>NZ_JAPPRC010000006.1 GCF_026672425.1 Pannonibacter sp. SL95 | reverse complement strand
CACCGCCCGCAACGCCGTGTCCCTGTCGAACACCAGGCCCCGCTTGCCCGCCTCCTCGAGGTCGGTCAGAT
Source organism: Pannonibacter sp. SL95 (assembly GCF_026672425.1). Taxonomy (GTDB): domain Bacteria; phylum Pseudomonadota; class Alphaproteobacteria; order Rhizobiales; family Stappiaceae; genus Pannonibacter. Next base: position 1,511,855 of record NZ_JAPPRC010000006.1, on the reverse strand, counting down.
GCCGCCTGCAAGAAGTGCGGATATGGGGACCGGCAACGACCTGACCCGCGTCGACATCCCGGCCCAGGCCGTCACCGGATCAACGTCCGGGTCCGTGCGCATGTCAGGTAAAATCGTCTCAACAGATCCGCCCGGCACTCGGCCCTGCGTCTTTGAGCCTGCGCTCTGCTGCCGGTGTCAGCCCGAAATCCCGGGCGAGCGTCAGGAACTGGCGGAATGTTTCATTGAGCTGCCTGGACCCGGGTCGTGGCGGCCTGGACCGCCTGCTGTTCCGGGTCTGTGTCACATAGGCCCGCCGGCACCCGGCGTCGCCATGAACCGTCGCAGCTGTTCATGCCGCGCCCCCCCTGAACATCAGGACGAACGTCTCGAGCATCGGCTCCCGCAGGCGATTGATGGTCGGATTGCACAGGATCGGCGCGGAGCCGGTCATAGTCCGCTGCAGCGCCAGGGCTCAGATAGTCGGGTTTCAGCTCGGCCGCGATCTGCCGCCCGCGCTCCCGCATCCGCTCATCGTTGCCACCGTCGCCGGTAAACGGGACAACGGTTTCCTCACTCGGCTTGCGCCCCTTCATCTCACCCTCTCACTGGTGGCTTTTTGCCTCCAATTCCCACCCGCTACACAGAAACCCTCTTCCGCCGGTATCCGGGGCGAGGCGCTCAGCCTTTTGCCCCCCCCCTACCCCGCCGAGGGATGCCGAGGGTCGACCGGCCAGCCGTCGATGCCGACCTCGGTCGAATAGCCGCGCGCCTCCTCGGCCTGCTTGACGCTGTCGTGGTGATCCGGGCACAGCGTCTGCAGCGCGCCGGACCAGAACAGCTCGGCGTCGCCGCGATGCGCGACGATGTGGTCAGCCACAAGAAACCGCCGCCGGGGATTGGTCTGGACGCTGCCGTCCATCTGCCGCGAGCCGTCATTGACGATGCCCCGCTTGAGGCAAAACTCGCAGACCGGGCTTGCCTCCAGCTGCGCGAGACGCCGCCGCTTCCACCGCGCGGTGTTGTACCAGCGCCGGTACTCAGCCGCCTCGGCGCTGCGATCATCCCGGCGGCCTGCCATCGCCCGACCCCAAAACGCAAAAAAGGCCCGCGATCCGCGAGCCTGCTGTCGTCATCCTGATCTCAATAGCAACCCGCCGCGCCAGCTCCACCGCTCCGGTGTCTATGCTGGCCGGGTCCGCCGCCCGGTCGGTCTGTTGTTCGCGTTGTCCGCGCAGCCCCGGGGGATCCGACGAGTTGTCCTGCGCTGAGAGTTACGCCGACGCCTTGAGGCTGTCAACAGGCAGCGTTGCTAAGCACGTCGCCGCCAAACGCCGAAACATCCGCCCGCACCGCCTCACCGCCCGCCGCAACGCCTTTGACAACAACCTGTTGCCCGGCAAACGGACCATCCACAACGAGCACCACATCGCCCAGCTGAAACTTGTGGCCAACCTCGATCTCACGCCCCCTGAACGAGGCAATCGAGGTCGCGATCACCCGCGTGAGATCGCGCACCGGCACACGCACCGCCCGCCCGCCGCGCTCCACCGACAACAGCCCTTCGACGCCGTCCGTTGCCCGCACCAGGTCAACCGTCTCGCCGCCGGCCACATCCAGCCCCACGAACAGATACCGCACCATCATCGGCCGGTAGGTCTCAATCAATCGCTTGTCGCGCCCGGTCTGCCGCCGCTCGGCAACCATGGGCAGGTATGTCAGCACGCCCCGGTCACCCAGCGCGGTTGCCGCCCGCTGCTCGCAGCGCGGATTGCACCACGCCACCACCCACTCCAGCGGCACATGCCGCACCAGCGCCATCATCAGCTCCAGCTGCTGGATCATCGCGTAATTTGCCGGTGTGATTGGCCGTGTCATGCCCGCCCCCTCACAGTGTCGAGAAACGCATCCGCCGCCGCCGCAACATCCGCGACGGTCTCGCCCGCACCGGCCTCACGCGCCGGGAAATACACCCACTCGGCACAGCGGCCAGCATCGGCAAACCACGGCCAGCCGCGCTGGCTGTGCAGCTCCGCCCACGCCCGCCACAGGGCCGAGCCCCGGTGCACCTGCTCGGTCCGCTCGGCCAGCGCCAGCACCGCGGCGTCAACAGTCGTGCCGCGCGCCCGGTTGAGCGCGTTGTCGTCCAGCGTGTTGACGCGCGGCCAGCCACCCGCCGCCAGTTTCGCCCGCCGCACCTCGTCCGCCGACAGCGTCCCGGCTGCGATCATCTGCTGCTGCATGCGCGTCGGAGCCATGTTGCAGCGCGGGTCCGGGTCCGCCGCCAGCGCCGCAAACCGCGCCGCCGCCCAAGCTTTACCCCAGGCCGGAGCCGCATGGGTGGAGGCTGCAGCTGAGGCCGCACCCGCCGTCACCCGCTCCCAGCGCTTCTCGGCGAGGTAGGTCGAGAACGAGCAGAACTTGGTCCGCCCGGTCCGCCGCGCCTCGGCCACATAGGCCGCCAGCCCCGTCGCCGCCGCCTCGCGCTGCTCGTCGGTCAGTGCAACCCAGGCTCGTTCGGCTGCAACCTCACTGTCGGTTGCAAAGGTCGGCCACTCCCGGTGCACCCGCCTCATCCGGGCTCGCATCGTCTCGGCACGCACCGCGCCATCGGTGGCGCTGTCCGCGTTCCCGCTCGCGCGCTCTCTCTCAATAATGGTTCTTGATGGTTCTATTACGGTTTGGGCGGCGTGGTGCCGCCCGTCTCTGTCGTGGATGTCACCCGTCTCGGCACCCGTGTCACCCGTCTCGACGGGCGGCGCAATGTCACCCGTGACACCATGACACCCGTCAGAGCCCACCGCCGCCCGCCCGATTGCCTCCGGCACCATGTCATATCGGGTCGCCTGACCGGGCCGCCCGGAGGCCTCCGCCACAACCACCAATAGGCCCTCCTTGACGAAGTCGGCCATGTGCCGCTGCACCGTGCGCCGGTCCATTTCGGTCTGCTCGGCCAGCGTCGCAACGGTTGGCCAGATGCCGCGCCCCTCGTCGTCGGCATAGTCGGCCAGCCGCAGGGCCAGAAGCTTGCGCGAGGGGCTCCCCATGCGCGCCTTGAAAATACGGGACATCAACAGGATGGACATGCGTCCGCCTCCTCCAGAAAATTCAGGGAATAGTCAGAGATCTGATAGGGAACGCCGGCCACCGGCACCTCGCGAATGACCTGCAGCGCAGCGAGCCGGAACAGCGCCAGCGCCACGTAATGCGCGGGGTGGCCCAGGTCGCGGCCCAGCACCGCCCGGCTCACGCGCACGGCCTGCCCCGGCTGGTGCCGCTCGCACAGCTCGCGCAGCACCTCGCGCGACACATCGTCCCGCCCCAGCCGCGCCGAGATAGCCTCAAACCGGGACAGCGCCACCTCGCTCATGCCGCCACCAGCTCCCCGCACCGCGCCAGCAGGCGCATTGCGTAGTCACTTGGCGGCGTGTCCAGACGCATGGGCATCAGCAACGCCATGCGCGCCAGCCCGTCCGCATCCGGCTCCCCGCGCAGCACCAGCGGCGCGCCAGCCGCCGCCCCGCCCTTGAAATTAGGCCGCTGCCCGGCGACGACGAAATCGCCCTTCTCGATCACGACCTCGCTGGCACCGGCCCAGTTCCGGAGCAGCTGCGCGAAATAACGTCCATCGACCTCAAGCACCACCGCATCGCCGGTCCCGCCGTTTGTCTCAACCCGCGCCCCGGCCACGACCTCCTCAAGGGCCGTGCCGTCACTCACGCGCGCCTCGATGACGACCACGCTGCGCGACATCACCAGCCTGACTGATCGCGGCCCGTCACCCAGCAGTGCCGACGCGCGCCGCAGCGCCCGCAGCGTCGCCGCCACATCCAGCGTCATGCGCAAGGCAGGCTCACCCGACGGCACAACGCGCCGCCAGTTCGGATAGGTCGCCTCGCACAGTTTTGCCGTCACGCGCACGCCGCCACCCTCGAACCGAGCGCGCTGCAACGCCCCCGCCGTGACCGTGACCGGCCCGGCCAGTCGCGCCACCCGGCCCGCCGCCCCCATCGGCAGCAGCACAGAGGAGAGCGCCCCCTCACCGCGCAGCCCGCAGGGCTCGGCAGCCAGCCGGTGCCCGTCGGTCGCAACAGCCAGACCACCCTCGATCAGCACGTTCTGCAGGTAAAACCGCGTCTCCTCGCGGCACACGTAGGGCAGGCACCGCGCAATCGCCTGGGCAAACCCCTCGCCCGCCGTCACCGGCGCACCCTCCGGCGTAAACGGCAGCTCCGGCCAGTAGGCAGGCTCAAACCCCGGCAGCACCACCCGCCCGCGCGCATGATCCAGCGTCACCGCCACCGCGCCCTCAGCGCGTGACAGCGTCAGCACCTCATCCGCGTCAAACGCGAGCAACAGCCGCGAAAGCAGCCGCGCTGGCACCACGGCCCGGCCACTGGCCTCAGCGGTCGCAAACGCGGCCCGCACCTCGACGTCGAGGTCGGTTCCGGTCACAGACGCCCCGTCCAGTAACACGCCCGTGAGGATCGGCGCGCGCATCCAGCGCTCAACCACCGGCAACACCGTCGCCAGACCCGCCCGCAGCTGCCCCGCCGTCGTCACAATCTTCATCATGCCTCGATCTCCTCAAACAGCGGCCCGGCCGCCTCCTGCGGGCAGCGCGCCCGCACCAGTGTCAGGTCAACCGCCCGGCTGTGCCGCTTGGCCGCGCCCGGCGCGATCCATTGCAGCGGCCGCGCCGCCGCCCCGTCCGTGCGCCAGACAACCCAGCAATAGGCCGTGGCCGTCCCGGCATCCGGGTCCCAGCCGCCCCGCGTCAGGGCAACGCGCTCGGCAAACACCGCAACCACATGCGGCGGAAGCGGGATGAACAGCTCCACCGCCCGGGCAATCGTCTCCAGCCAGCGCAGCGGCACAAACATGGCCACACCCACGCGCGGCCGGTGCAGCATCGCCCGCTCGACAAACTGCTGCGGCAAGTCGCCAAAGGGCGGATTGGTGATGATCCAGTCGAACCGGCCGGGCTCAAACTGGTCCTGCGGCAGCAGCGACAGGAAGTCCCATTTCGAGCCATGCAGCGGCGAAAACCCCCGGTCATGCAGGTCAGAGGCAACCACCTCGGCGAAGAAATCCGCCAGCGGCACGGCCATATGCCCCTCGCCGCAGGCTGGCTCCCAAACCGACAGCGCCGCGCCGGGATCCAGTCCCAGCACCTCGGCACACAGCGCCCGCGTCGCCCAGGGCGGCGTCGGAAAGAAGTCGTCCGACCCGCGCGGCTCGACCCGCGAGGCCATCACTGCCCGCGCCGCCGCCGGCTGCGCTTTCCGCAAGCCCCCCATCGGTTAACCTCCCGCTAAGGTTTGTTTCATGGGGGGTTGCACGTGGATCATGTCACCCACAGCACCCTCCCCGCCGCACTCGACGAGAAACGCCAGAGGATCGAGCCCATAGACCGCACACAGAACGAGCACGCTCTGCGCCGCCTGATAGGCATCCTCGCTCGCCCGCTCCGCCCGGCTGATCGTGGCCGAGGACACGCCAGTCAGCTCCGCCGCCTCGCGCACCGTCAGCCGCCACCGCGCCCGCCCGCCCGCCAGCGCCTGCCCGAGGGCAATCCGGTCAAGCCGCAGCATCGCCCGCCCCTCCCTGCGACCAGTGCCGCGCCCGCTCCTGAAAATCGCCGTAGGTGAGCCCGCAAAACCCGGCCAGCCGGTCGAGGTCATCCGCCGCCACCCGCCGCCGCGCGCCGGACATCACGTCCCGCGCCGCCGCCACCCGGCAGCCGGCCAGCCCCGCCACATCGGCAGGCGTCAGCATGGCCCGGCCGAGCCCCCGCGCCCGGTGCCCCGCCTGGGCGCTGACAAACAGCGTGAGCAGGCTCCGCGCCCCGAACGGGGTGAAATCCGCGTGAAAAGAGGCAAGCGCCGCACTCATCCCTTGGCACTCCCCTTTTTCCGCCGCGCCTTGTCCGCAGGCGCCGGGCAATAGGCCAGCGCCCCATGGCCCTTGCAAAACGCCCCATGCGTGCGGCTCTCACCGCAGTAAACCGTCGATCCGTCATCCGCCGTCAGCGGCCAGCGGCAGGTTTGCGCATTGAGTGCATGCAGCCCGACAGGCCCGGCCGGGCGGCAGGAGGTCAGCGCCAGCGCCCGCCGCTCGTCCGCCGTCATGCCCGCCCGCTCCGCATGGCTCGCCGAATGTCCGCCCATGCGCGCCAACAGCGCCGAAAGCGTCGGCAGGCTGGCCGGGTCCGGCCGCTGCCGGTTGGCCGCATCGCCGCTCACCAGCCGCGTTTTTGCCCCGTCGCCTGCCGCCACCGCCCCGCGCCGTGCCGCCGCTGCCCGCGACGTCGAACCCTGCGGCTGCTGCAGAGCCAGCCCGGCCCAGCCGGCACGCGGCAATCACAGACTCGCGGCTCAACACGCCATAGCGCGGTGCCAGCGCCGCAGCGATCTGCGATGCCGACAGCCCGGCCTCGACAAGCGGGCGCAGCGCCGCCGCCTTGTCCGCCGGGCGCAATCCGCCCCACGCGGCCTCAGGCCGCTCTCCGGCAACCGCCCCGGCCTCGCCCGCCTCACCCCCTACCAGCGCCAGTGCCGCCGCGCGCCGCGCCGCAACAATCCCCGCCGCCCGGCAGGCCGCCGCCGTCTGCGTAAACCGCATCGGCCCGTGCCGGACGGACAGCCGCTCCGCCATCTGGGCGTAACTCAGGCCCGCATCCGCCAGCGGCAGCACAGCCGCCTGTTTTTCCTGTGCCGTCAGCTGCCGCCACGGCCGGTCACCCTGTCCCGCCCCGCTCATTGACCATCCTCCAGAAGCTGGTCCGCCCGCGCGCGCATCGCCGTCAGGCTCTCGATCACCCGGCTCAAAAGGTCGCGAATGCGCAGGCTGCGCACCTCGTCGGCGCTCACCTGCCCGTCATCGGCCAGCGCCTGGCACACGGCCGCAACGGCCTCGCCATGCTGCCCGGCCACCGCGGCCAGCATCCGCCCCCAGTCCGCCGCCGCCCCGCCCGCGCCCGGCCCGGCCACATAGGCCCCGCCCGACAGCGCGCAGATCTCGCGCAGCAGCAAAGGCGCCTCGTCCCGCGTCACCGCGTCCAGCGTCAGGTCGAGCAGGACATCCAGCGGCATGTAGACGTCGGCATGGTCCGCCGCCGCCGAGCAATAGGTCTGCACGGTCTGGCGGCCGACGCGCGTCAACGCCGCCGCCGCCTCCTGCCCGCCCGCTTGCCGCACCTGGTGGGCGCAGGCGCGTTTCAAGGCCGCGCGCTGGTGTTCGTTGGATGGTCTCGGCAGTTTCATGGACGGCCTCCTGCGGCACAGGGACTCGACTCCCGCGCGTGCGCGTGCTGATCTGCACGCAAGCAAACCGGGAGGTGCTGGGGATGACGGGAATACGTTCGGCGATTGACGCCATTGCCTTTGAGATCGCGCTCATGGCCGCGCCGCCACCGCCGCGCGCCATCCGCCTGCCCATGGCGGACGACGACGAGGACGACGACGCCCGCGCCGATCTCGGCCATGCCGAAGGCCAGTCCTTCGCCATTGACTATGTCAACGCCAAGGGCGAGGCCTCCACGCGCCGCATCACGGTCTGGGCGATCCGCGAGGGCGCAGACGGCACGCCGCTGCTCTACGCCCGCTGCCACGAGCGCAAGGCCATGCGCTCTTTCCGCGTCGACCGCATCGCCTGCTGCATCGATTATGACGGCGAGGTGCATGACGATGTCGCCACCTTCCTCGCCGACAATTTCGGCATGACGCCGCAGCTGGTTACATTCACGCGCCCCGCCGCGCGGCAGCCCGGCAGCCGCACCCGCTGGCAGGAGGCACTTGCCCACATCAGCCCGCACGCAATCCTGCTCGCCGCCGTTGGCCGCGGCGACCGCCGGTTCATCCAGGTCGAGGCAGACGAGGCCGCGCTGCATTGCGCCGAGATTGCCGAGCGCGCCGGCCACGCCTTTGATCACGACTGGATGCCGCGCCTGTCGCGCTACATCGCCCGCCTGCGCCCGCCCGAAACAGCCATAGCCGAAGCGGTGGAAATGCTGCGCAACCGCAGCCCGCAGGAAATCACCAGCGCCCTCGTCGCCTGCCTCGCCGTCATGGACGCAGACGGCAAACGCCACAGCGCCGAACTGGCGCTCGTCAACGCCATCGCCGAGGACCTCACCGGCCTGCCGATTGCCTGACGCCCTCATCCCGCAATCTCCTCTGAGTTGCGGGATGACGTCTTTTCGCCGGCGTGAGAGGGTGACGTTGTCGCCAAGCGCGCCGTCTCGGCGTCGATGTAGTCGACAACGCGCCGCGCCGTTTTCGTCCGGACATCGCCCCCGGCCCGCAGCCGCTCCACGAGGCGACCGTTACAGGCGGCACGATGCCCGAATGTCCACTCACACATGCGTTCACCGGCCCCATGTTTCAGAGACAAGAACGCGTCGATTTTGGTCAGCAGCTCTTTATGCATACGCCAAATATGCACGCTTTGGCGTGCAAATCAACCGAGACCCCACGAATTTACGTGCGTGCGAGCGTGCAATCCACTTTGTATAACTCACGCATGGGCGTGACATGGCAAGATAGGCTTAAAGCCGCATGGGCGTTTTCGGGGCTTTCGATGCGAAAGGCATCGAAGATGGCGCGGCTCGGTGACAACTACCTAAGCCAGGCGTTCAAGTCCCAAGGCGAGCCGAGGCTCGGCGATCTTGATCGCATCGCGCGGACGCTCAATGTGCCGACAGGCTGGATCCTGTCCGGCCTTCCCGCATCGAATGAACTCGACGAACTGACGACGATCACAACCGGTATGGAATGGCAGGACGCGCAAGCCGCAGCCGAACAGTTCCGCATGCGCGTTCAAGGCAGCAAGAGCTTGGCCCTCCCCGCTCCGACGACAGATTTCGAAAGCGACGCAGACGGCATCGAGACAGACGCATCAGGTAGTTCAATCGACTTGGAACTGTTCAAAGAAGCCCATGATCTTGCAATCCAGTACGAGCAGCGCTTGAGCGGAACTATGCAGAGCGCTGAGAAGCGCATGGAACTGGTAAAGTTTCTCTACGACCAACTGCGTAAAGACCGCCAAATACAACCCTGAAACCTGCCGCATTGTAGCGCAACCGCCGTACAATCACACACGTATTACCCACCTGCGCAACATGCTTAACCGCGAATTTTACTTGCCTTTCAAAATCTAATTGTGCGTAAGTCCGGCATCGGCACGTTTTGCCACCCCCGCCCCATCGGGTTACGAGTTAATGCCTGCACCTGACAAAGATCCGTACGACCTGTATTTAAGCGCGGCATCGAATATCTTAAGCGACACAATCGCAATAGATGACGCACGTGTACTTGCTTCGTATATCGAAGCCGCGCGGCGCTATAACGTCTACATGCTGGTCGCCGGCGTCATATGCTTCGACCTGTTTGGCCATTCGAGGCCGGATACACTGTCCGGCCAAGACGCCTTAACTTGGATAGACGCCGCCAGCCCGGTCATCCTGCTTGCGGCAGCAAAAGCCGGGAACCAACCATGAAGACATTCGCGTCGCGGCTTACTCTCGATCACCTCACGAGCGGCCACGGCGACGCGATGGCCTGCACCCTGCTCCAGCGGTGGCAGTCTAGCGCAGGGCTTCTCAATGAGGACGCGGCTCTCGCCGGCGCACAGCTCGTTATCCTCGACGGCACCCCGCAATCTGCCGACACACCGGACATCCTTTGGTGCGGCAGCGAAAGCCTCGCAGCCCAGCAATTCGGGCGCACATTCGCTCAAAGCGCCAATGCCGCCAAAGCCCTTCTTAGCCGTGACTATCGAGGGCTTTGCGCACAAAGCTATTACGACTGCGCGATTGGCGGCATGCCCGTTTTCGATATCGTTTCGGCAGGACGTGCCTTAACGACCTCAACATCCGGCGTCCGCTACCACCGTCTGCTGCTCCCCTACAGCAACGGCCAGGGCGCAAACTACACCCTGTGCTACTCATTTGGCCTCACGACCTCTGCAACTCGAGCAACGGGCTGCGAAGGATCTGCCGGACGCCGGCTGGTGTACAGCCGAGAAAACACAAGTCTTCATATGCCGCTGTTGCAGGAGGCACCTGCCAGCGTAGCGCACTGGAATAGAATTCGGTGAAGCCCCACCGCAGTCCGAGGCCCTTGAATGCATGCTTAGGCACCATCCAGCCATAGATGTATGCTGGCGACCACTTCATGCAACTGATTAGAATACACATGCGCACCAGATGCGCTGCAACGTTACCGCCCGACAACGCCGGATCTACAAACGTCTCGCCGATGTAGACGAATGGCCCTTGCCGCCCGCGCGCAAACGCGGCAGCGTCGTCATGCAGCCGCGCAGGCGCACCATCCACCCCAACGTAGCAACGCCCCCAGAATTCCCGAATATAGCGCTGGAGATCCCAGCCGCCGATATCGTCATATCTGTTCGCAGTCGTGAACAGTACGCGACCATCCGACGCCCAGCCCGAGACGCCAAGAAACCGGCTGGGCGGCAAGGTATTGAGGGACTTTCTGAAATGCTCCCCTGTCCGCCCCTTGTTTGAGGCATCAACCGCCGCCTCAAAATCAATGACCTCGTCGTGCAGGCGAATCTCGGCGACCTCCGCCCCAACAATTGCCGCCTCCAGCGCACTGACCGCACGCGACATTTCCAGCCAGTTGAAACTTTCACTGCGCAAGCTCATCACCCTTCAACCCTCTGCAATTTCTAGCGAGCCCGTCAGCACCGGCCCCGCTCGCCATGTCATCCACAGCGCCGCGTAAATCGCTCGGCTTGACATGCACGCTTTGGCGTGCATTTTAAACGAAGCACGCAACACTATCGTGCGCCGATGCACGCGGATTACCCGCGCGCATCCGTTGGGAGGCATGCATGCGTTATCCGCTCACACCGCTGTCAAAATGCTCGCTGGCCGACGCTATGGCCGCAGCCAGGCGGTGGAGATGCGCACCGGCCGCAGCCAGCTCCCCGGCTGCCAATCGTTCCGCCGGAAACGGGACAGCCAGGTCCGAGGCCCTGCCTGCCACCGTCACGCGAACCGTGGCCACAGCCACGTCACCCTCTTGCACCACGCTGACCAGCTCTGCGGTCAGTTCCCCATCGGCAACTACAAACATGCGTTCTCTCCTTCGCAGGGTGAGAGCCAAAACCTGCGCGGCCGGCTTCACCCCGGCCGCGCAGCCAGACGCTACAGCCCCCGCGTGCACCGCGCCAGCGGTGCCAAGCGGATTTCAACGCCACCCGTTTTGTGATCTCAGAACACCCCGCCGCGCCGCGCCCGCCGTCAGTCATGACGGCGCATGGGGCATGCTGGCAGCGGCCACCTGCGGCCTCGCCACAGGCATCTGCCTGGGCGAGGCCGCCTTTCTCATCCTGCGCACCGGAGCCCTGTGACATGAGCGAACAACCAAGCCTCCCAATCAAGACCGCCCGCAACATTGCGCTTAAGTACGGGTGGGATCAGGTCATCATTGTCGCGCGCAAGGTCGGCGAGCCGGGCCGCGAACACGTTATCACCTACGGGTTCGGCCAGGCCAACTCCGAAGCCGCCGCTCGCGCGGGCAACGCGATCAAGCACCATCTGATGCGCTGGCCGCACGCGCTTTTCAGCAGCGCGCTCCGGGTTGTCGGCGTCGGACGTGACAACGACCACCCGAGGTTTCTGTCCGTCGCTCTCAACACCGTGCCGGACGACGATGACATCAGGATGGTCCACGACATGCTGTGTCCACCGACCCACTCGCCAGCCGAGGTTGATCGCGGCGCCTGAGGAGAGGCTATCGACATGACCCGCACCGCCCTGATCATCCTCGCGCCCATGGCCCTCAGCGCCGCGCTCTGCGTCGCCGCGCTGGTCATCGGCATCACCCGCGCCCGCCGCGCCGCCATCCGCGAGGCCGACCCCTACGCCATCCCCGTCGACGACGCGCACCTCCCGAGCGTCGTCCACACCCCCGGCCGCGTGTCTCCTCCCCGCGCGGCCGGGGCACCGTTCAACCAAGGAGCAAAGTGATGACGACCATCACCGTTGACGCCGAAGTCGACCTGACCGACCTCGACCCGGACGACCTTTTGCTCGCCCTGAGATCCATGCGGGTCATCGACCAGCGCGAGTTTAAAGAGCTGCAGGCGCGCGCGCGCCTCACTCCGGATCAGCGCAAGCGCGATCCGCTCCAGCTCACCATTCGACAGGACGACATGGAGATCGCGCGGGAATGGGCCCTGCGCGGCAACAGGACAGAGACCTGTCAATACCTCGCCCGCGCGCTCGGTCATCCGTTCGACCGCGCCCTGTCCTGATCAACCCGGAGCCAGATGATGACCCCAGCCACCAGCAAAGTCGCCAATGCCGTCGCCACCGAGATCGCCAGCCCCGCGCCGGTCTATCAGGACATCAAGACCCGGCGCGATCCGTGGCCGCGCCTGCTGGAGCACAAGGGCAAGACGCCCGTGCTGCGCCTCGCCAGCTTCGGCGGCGGAATTGACCTGCTGCCCTTCAATGCCATCACCAGCGATTATGATTACGACCTCTACCGCAGCGCCCTGACGCTCGCCCTGTCCTTTGACCATTGGCGCGAGGAAACCCGCTTGGACGCCACCGGCCAGGCGCGCCGCGTGGCCGTGCTGGAAAACCCGTCCGGCGCAGCCGAACACGTCGCTTTCGAGGCTGACATGTTCGACGCTGAGGCCACGGACCGCGCCCCGCGCTACCGGCTGATCGACCGCAAGACCCGCACCCCGATCGACGTGAGCGCGCAGGTCACCGCACTGGAGCCGCGCGCACACGGCCGCACGCACCCCTCACTCGTCCGCCTCACGTTCTCACGGCGCAGCGAATACCTCCTGACCGAACCCCTCTACGGCCTCAAGCCCGGCACAGCCCTCGCCCTCTGGTACGGCTCCCTGCTCTGACCAGCCCCACAAGGATCAAGCATGTCCGCCACCCAGATCACGCCCGACCCACACACCCCAAGCCGCGCCGAATCCCTAATGCGGATCGCGCGGCTCGCCCAGCCGGGCAGCGCACCCCCGTTTGAGGCCGGCGTCAGCCTGCTGACAGCCTTTGTGCTGCTCTGCCGTCAGGAGGATCAGGACCCGGTCACAACCGCAAGCTGGCTGCTGCCGGTCATCACCGCAACCGTCGACACCCACCTCGCCAGCCAGACCGCACAGGCCGAGGCCGCGAGCGCGATCCCCCACGGAGCGAATTGATGACAGACCAGACACCCCAACCCGCCGACGCCCGCACCACGGTCACCCGCGCGATGACCCTGATGCGCGCCGCACAGCTGGTACAGCCACAAAACTCAGGCCAAAACAGCGCAGCGTACTGTTTGTTGACAGCCTTTGTCCTTGCTTGTTCGGCACTGCATATCGACCACGCCGAGTTTGCCTCCGACGCGTGGCACGACATTGCCGCCGACCTCGGTCGCTACAGCCTGCACACCGCGACTCAGGGAGAGGCCGGGCATGCGTGACCGTCCGATCATTTTCAGCGCGCCGATGGTTCGAGCCTTGCTCGACGGCAGGAAGACGCAAACGCGGCGCGTGCTGAAGCCGCTCAAAAGCGACGGACCCGGCTACGTAACGTGGCCGATCTACGCCCGTAAAAATGAGGGGATGCGCCGTTGCGGCTCCAGCACGCAGCCTGATCGCGCAGCGCCCTACGCTGTTGGCGACAAGCTTTGGGTCCGGGAAGCCTTTGTAGTTGGCCACGACATTGACGACGAATTGGGCCGGCCAGTCGGGGAGCAGAAAGTCTGGTTTCGCGCCACTGACAGTCGCTTGACATGGTTCGACCCGGACACGGAAAGCACGCTGGATAATCCGCCGTGGAAGCCATCCATCCACATGCCCCGCTGGGCATCGCGCCTGACGTTGCTGGTGACGGACGTTCGCGTCCAGCTGCTACAGGAGATCAGCGAGGCAGATGCCAAAGCCGAGGGCGTTTGGCGTGATACAAATGGGTGGGTGGATTACCTATTCCCCGGCACACAATGTTGCCCGACTGCTGCCCAGAGCTTTTGCACGCTCTGGGACAGCCTGCACGGCCCCGGCGAATGGGATGTTAATCCTTGGGTGGCAGCCATCAGCTTTAGCGTTCACATCGGCAACATCGACACGCTGGAGCCAGGCCATGCTTGACCGCTCCTCCCCGCCATTGACGCCCTTCAAGGCGTTTTTCACCGACAACACCACCATGGGCATATCGGCCGCCACCGCCGCCTAGGCCCGCAAGATCGCCAACGAGGTCGCCAGCAAGCGCCGCACCCTCGTTACCAAGGTCAAGGTCATCAAGGAGAAAGCCCGTGCCTCTGACTGACAATCCCAGCATCAACCGCCAGCTGGACGACACGACCATGGACCGGATCGACCATGCGCTTGGCAGGCCGCTCGATCCATTGCGCCCGAGCTATCGCAACCACTATGCGACCGACGAGACAGAGGGCTTTGAGCCGCCGCACTGGAGGCAAATCCGCATCATCGGCAGCGATATGCACTGCTACCAGGTCACAGACGCAGGCCGCGCCGCACTCGCCCGCCACCTGCTCCAGCTCGGCAACAAGCAGCGCCTGTTTCTTGTCGCCTTCGACGACATCGAAATCAGCATCGCCGCGGAGTCCCGCGCACAGGCCAGATACACGGCATGGCTGCGCTTCAGCGACAGCTGTCCAGATCTTGGTTTCCGCGCCTTCATGATGCGCGCGCGCGTCAGCGCCGCAACACCAGCGCGCGAGGCAGCATGACCGAGACCGAACAGACCGAGCTGCGCCACCAGCTGCGCGAGCTGTCCCGCACCATCGCGCACATGCTGGTCGGCAACGAGCCTGTGCGTGAAGCCCTGCTGCAGCAGGTCCAGCTCCTCAATGAGGCCTGGACCATGCCGGCGGCAGAGCCTCAGCCCGGGCGCGGCTTTGATCTGCGCCCGACGCGCCTGCGCCTCCTCGCCTGCGCCGCCGGCCCTGCAAAGCGACGCCGCCGCCGCCGAGGAGATGGACGAGCCATCCAAAGCCGCCGACATCCGCGCCGTCGCAAACGCCATCCTCAACGCCGCCCGCGTGCGCGGCCTCATCCCAAGGGAGTAACCCCCATGACACCAATCCCGCAGATGCACCCGATCGCCCCCGCAGAGAAGCAACACCCCTGCCCCGGCGATTGGAACTGGTGGGCAAGTTATGACGGCGGCGAGAACCTCGCCATTGGCCCCGCCAAAAGCCGCGATGACCTGGTCCGGATGCTGAGATCCGACAGGGGCGGCGAGTACCAGGACGATCAGGGCGGATGGCGCCTCAAAGCCCATATCGGCGAGTACCGAGACAACAATCAAAATCTCGCAGAGTGGCTCGATATCGATGACATGATCGCCTTCGCCGCCGAGCGCATGGACGACAACGACTGCGGAACAGTGGAGGGATTGCCGCATCCAATCGACGAAATCTCACCGGATCAGGAGAGCGAGCTTAAAGCAGCGATCCGCGCGACCGTCCATGATTGGCAGAAACGCCACCGTCTCGCCCTGCGCTGCTGGCAGTTCACGGAAAGTCGGAACTGCGAAACGCTGGACATCCCCGTCGAAATCACCACCCCCACGGAGTAACCCCCATGACCGAGACCAGCGAGATCACCCTCAGCGTCCCGATGCCCGCAGGCGATCAACTCCGCGCGTTCATCGAGCGCATCGAACGCCTCGAGGAGGAAAAGAAAGTCATCTCCGATGACATCAAGGACGTTTATGGCGAGGCCAAGGGCAACGGCTTTGACCCGAAGATCCTGCGCAAGGTCATCTCCCTGCGCAAGAAGCAGCCGCACGAACGTCAGGAGGAGGAGGCCATCCTCGACCTCTACATGACAGCGCTCGGAGGCTGACCGATGACGGCCGCGCTCGATCTGACCAAGGCTGACACACGGCGCATGCCGGTTGCCCCGCGCGGCCTCAACCGGGGCCAGGCGGCACAATATGTCGGCATCAGCGTCACATTGTTCGACCGCCTGGTCGCTGAGGGCGTCATGCCGGCGGCGCGGGCTCTTGCAGGTCGGCTCGTTTGGGATATTGTCGAACTGGATCGCCACTTTGACGAGCTGCCCCACGCCAACGGCAACCCGGCCCCGGCGCGGACAGCCCGCCTGCATGACGATTTTGTCGACTGACCACAGGGACGCCATGAAGCGCGAGAAAGGCATCGTCCTCGACAAGGACCGCCACGGCAACCTGCGCTGCTATTATCGCCGCGCCGGCCTGCCCAAGATCCGCCTGCGCGAGCCTTATGGCTCTGATGCCTTTTATGACGAGCTGGCCTGCGCCCGCCTCGGCCAGCCCTATGTCAAGGCCGACACCCGGCCAAAGCCGATGGCGGAAACCGCCGCGCAAGGGCACCTACGCCTGGCTGGTGCGCGAATACCTGCGCCGCAACAAGTCTTTGCTGGCAAAAAGCACGCTGGAACAAAAGCGCCGCGTCCTCGACGGCATCGGCGATGAAACCTGTCTCAGCAAGTCCGGCCAGCGCCTCGCCGAAATGGCCTTTGCCGGCCTGCGCTCCTCCCACATCGCCACATTGCGCGACCAGAAGATCGAGGCGCCGGAGGCCGCAAACCACCGCGTCAAGGCGCTGTCGGCCCTGTTCAAGTGGGCGGTCGAGGAAAAGCTCGCGAGCGCCAATCCCGCCGAGACGGTCAAGAAGATCGAAACCGCATCGACCGGTCACCACCCGCTGACCGAGGCGGAGATGCAAGCCTATCTCGACACGCATGGCCCGGGCACCAAGGCCCGCCTCGCCTTCCTGATTTTCCGCTACACATCCTTGCGCGTCTCCGACGTGTCAAAGCTCGGCCGCCAGCACCTCTACTGGACAACGGACCAGGACGCGGACGGCAACGAGATCCGGATCCAGCGCTTTGCCATTCGCCCGAAAAAGACCGCGCGCAAGTCTGGCACCGTCGTCGACATGATCGTGTTGCCGCCGCTCGCAGAGGCGATTGCCGCCCTGCCCGCAGACGGCGGCCATCTCGCCCTGCTGATCAATGACCACGGCAAGCCCTACAGCGAGAAAGGGCTCGGCCAGCGCATGCGCAAATGGTTTGACGAGGCCGGCCTGACCCACTGCTCAAGCCACGGCATCCGCAAGGCCAACGCGGTCACCGCCGCCGAGAACGGCGCCACCGCCGCGCAACTCCTGTCCATGTTCGGCTGGACCCAGCTGCGCCAGGCAGAAGGCTACACCCGCTCTGCCGAGCGCAAGCGCCTTGCCGACGAAGGCGCCCCACGCCTCCTCTCACGCCCGAAAAAAGTGGGACAGCCCCGCCCCTAACCCATTGGAGTTAAACACGGTGCCTTTCGTCCCACACCAGCCTCAACCGGTTGAAAAACCAGCAAAATCCCAGTCCGGGCGAGGCCTCCAGCCTTCCCTAGCACATTGATAACAAACGGCATTTTTGCTGATTTGACCGCGGTATTATCCCTTGGGGACGATGTGCTGCGTGCTTTTGCGCCTGTCAGGCGTCCGGCTGATCCCAGATTTTTCCAATCCAGCGCTCGATGTCCGCAGCAGGCAGCGGCTTGGCGATGAGAAAGCCCTGTGCCTCGTCGCAGTCGGATTCCCGGAGGAACTCCAGTTGCTCCTCCGTCTCCACACCCTCCGCAATCACGTTGAGATGCAGTTTGTGCCCGAGTGAAATGATCGCCTCAGCGATTCCACGCCCGCTGCTGTCCTCTGCAGCGTCGCGAACAAAGGCCTGATCGATCTTCAGACGTGACACCGGGAACGATCGCAAGGCGCTGAGACTCGAATAGCCGGTGCCGAAGTCATCGATGGCAAAGCGGACGCCCAGCGCGCAAAGCTCGTTCATCGTCGCGATGGCCTGCTCCACATTGCGCATGAGCATGCTTTCGGTGAGTTCCAGCTCCAGCATTGACGGATCCAGCCCGGTCTTCTGCAAAATGCCCTTCACCTGGTCGGCCCAGCCCCGTTGGGTAAACTGGCGCGCCGAGACATTGACACTCATGGTGACGGGCGGCAGCCCCATCTGCTGCCAATTGCGTGCCTGACGGCAGGCCATCTTCAGAACCTGCTTGCCCAGCGCGTTGATCAACCCGCCTTCCTCGGCAACGGGAATGAACATGTCCGGTGAGAGCAGGCCGCGGTCCGGATGCTGCCATCGCACCAGCGCCTCGACACCGAGCACACGTCCGGTGCGCAGGTCGATCTGTGGCTGATAGAGCAGAGAGAACTCGTCCCGCGCCAGCCCGATACGGATCTCTTCCAGCAGGACGAGATCGGTCGGGCTCTCGGCAGAGCGTTCGGGATTGTAGACCTCAAACGTGTTGCGCCCGGCCTGTTTGGCTCCGTACATGGCGGCATCGGCATGCACGAGGAGCGTATCGGCATCGGTCCCGTTGTTCGGGTAGAGCGCGATCCCCATGCTGCACGTGATGTGGAACGTTTGTCCCTCGATCTCGACCGGCTCGGCAATCGCCGCGCGGAGCCGGACCAGAAATGCTTGAAGAGCGTCCTGACGTGCCATGTCGCCAGAGACGAGCAAGACGAACTCATCCCCGCCAAGCCGCAGCACCACGCCGTCCTTGCCCAGATTGGCTTTCATCCGCTCGGCGGCGATGACCAGCAGCTGATCGCCGGCCGCGTGTCCGAAACTGTCATTCACGGACTTGAAGTGGTCGAGGTCAAGAAACACCACCGCAACCTGATGCGAGAGCGCGTCGCTGCGCCGGATGGCCTGCCTAAGGCAATCATCGAGCTGGCTACGGTTGGGCAGCCCGGTGAGTGGATCATGATGCGCCAGAAAACGGATCTGTTCTTCGGCCCGCTTGCGTTCAATCGCGATGGCCGCGATTCGCGCAGTGTCATTGATGAGGCGCAGCTCGGACGGACCGGGGGCGACCGGCTGCCTTGAGTAGATCGCAAACGTGCCAAGCACCCGCCCGGCCAGGGACAGGATGGGTATCGACCAGCAGGCCCGAACACCCGCAAGCTCGGCAAGCGGCAGGAAGTCTTGCCAGAGCGGATCGGTCTGGATATCGTAGACGATCACCTGTTCACCCCGGAACGCCGCCGTGCCGCAGGATCCGACCTTGGGACCGATCGCGACGCCATCGACCAGCTTGCAATATTCCGGATCAAGGCTTGGAGCCGCGCCGTGGCGCAAGTGGACCCCATCCTCGTCTAGCAGCAGGATCGATCCCAGCATTCCATCAAGTTGATCCTCGATCAGCCGGACAAGGCAATCCAACGCCTCCGACAAGGGAGCGCTGGAAGAAATCATTTCCAGCACCTGCGCCTGTCCGTCGCGCAGCCGGTCGGACTTCTTGCGCTCGGTGATATCGCGCGAGATCCCGAACACACCAACGAGTTCGCCAGTCGATGAGCGCAAGGGGAATTTTGACGAAGCCAGCCACCGCCTCGTGCCATTGGGCAGAACGACAAACTCTTCCTTGTCGATGATCGGCTGGTCTGTCCGCATCACCTGCTTGGCATCGCGGTAGAAGGCGAGTGCAATCGGGAAGGCGTAGAGCTCCAGATCAGTGCGCCCGATCAAGTCCTCGGCACTGTCGTAGCCAAGGTCTTGTGCCATGGCCCGATTGGCCATGATGAAACGGCACTGCGTGTCCTTGACGAACATGTAGTCGGAGACTTGGTCAACCATAATACGCAGCCACGCCTTTTCCTCGCGCAATGCGTTCAGAAGCTTCGCTCCTTCTGCGTTGTCGACAGATTCAGTCGGCGTTACGGGCGATGTCTGGCCGAGTTCGTCCATATCGGATCCGCTTCGGTGATCTCCAAGAGCTGTAAAGCGAACGGACATACGCGTGACCTTGCTTCACGGGCTACATAGGTCTGACCGGCTTGCAACCTAACCGACGTCCCATAATTTCACGTTAAGTGCCATTTTCAATTTTATCCTACGTGTTCATACTTGCCGATCGTCAGTTTACCTAAGGTCATTTACATCAAGGCATGTGACCTTGGCGTCGTGATTGCGCAAACTGCAGCGTTGGTCCGCCCGGCCTGGATCTCGGCACGATGTCGGATAGAAGCCACATCCACCCGCATCCACCCTCCCCAGCCCCATCCGGATCAGCTAGACAAGGCAGGATGGCTCCCTCAGGGGGCGCACGGAGGACCAGCCCAACCATGCAGCACGGCGGCGATTTGTCAGAAGCGATCCGGACGTATGGCGGAGCGCGCAGCGACTGGCTCGACCTGTCGACAGGCATCAATCCGCATGCCTGGCCCGTCCCGGATCAGCTGGAGCGCCGCATGTGGACCGACCTGCCATCGGCTGCAGACCTTGCCGCACTGCTTGCCGCCGCACGCGCCGCTTATCGGGTCCCCGCTCCGCTGGGCGTGATGGCCGCACCAGGGACGCAAGTGATCCTGCCGCTGCTGCCGCGACTGGCGCCGGACGGATCGGTTGCCATCGTCGGGCCAACCTACTCCAGCCACGGCGATGCCTGGCGCGCCGCTGGCCGGACCGTGGTCGACATCCCGACCGCCTATGACGCCCCCGAGGACACGCGCATCCTGGTTCTGGTCAATCCCAACAATCCGGACGGCCGGATGCTGTCGCCCGCCGCACTCATGCATCTGGCGCGCCAGATGCAGGCCCGCGGCGGTCTCCTCATCGTGGATGAAGCCTTTTCGGATGTGGTTCCGGGTCTGAGCCTGCTGCCTCACCTGGGCGATGAGCCTTGTCTGGTGCTGCGGTCCTTCGGCAAGTTCTTCGGCCTTGCGGGGCTGCGCCTCGGCTTCCTCGCCGGGCGGCCTGACCTTACGGACAAGGCAACCGGGATGCTGGAAAGCTGGGCGGTGAGCGGACCGGCGCTTGCGGTCGGTCAGGCGGCTCTTGCGGACCTTGCCTGGCAGGACGCCATGCGGCGGCAGCTGGCCGACGAGATGGCCGACCTGACGCTGGCCCTGTCAATGGCCGGGCTCACGGTGTTCGGCGGCACCGCGCTCTATGCGCTCGCGGGCCTGCGCAAGGCAGAAGCGATGCATGCCGCCCTTGCCCGCCGCCACATCTGGACCCGGCGCTTCGATCATTCGCCAACCTGGCTGCGCTTCGGTCTGCCGGGGAGCGCCGCCGCGCTCACCCGTCTCAGCACGGCGCTGGCGGATGCGATGGCCGAGATCTGACCGGTGCTGTTCGATCCGTTCCTGCTCTGGGTTCTGCTTGCCGCGCTGGTGCTCGATGCGTTGATCGGGGACCCGGACTGGCTCTGGCGCCGCCTGCCGCATCCGGTGGTCTGGATCGGCAACCTGATCGGCGCCCTGGACCGGCACCTCAACCGCCCGGCCTGGTCCGACCGCACCCGTCGCGCCTTTGGCGTGGTGACGCTGCTCCTGCTGCTGATCATCAGCCTTGCGGTGGGCTATGCCCTGCAGCGGGCCTTGCTGGCGCTGCCCCATGGCTGGATCGTGCTGGCGCTGCTGTCGAGCGTGCTGCTGGCGCAGAACAGCCTCTACACCCATGTGCGGGCCGTCGCGGTGGCGCTGGAGCGGGACGGCCTTGCCGGCGGGCGCCGGGCCGTTGCCATGATCGTCGGGCGGGATCCGGAGCAGCTGGATACCGCCGGCGTCTCCCGGGCGGCGATCGAATCCTGCGCCGAGAACTTTTCCGACGGCGTGGTTGCCCCCGTTGTCTGGTTTGCCCTGCTCGGCTTGCCCGGCCTCCTTGCCTACAAGGCGGTCAATACCGCCGATTCCATGATCGGCCACAAGACCGAGCGGCATCTGGCCTTCGGCTGGGCCTCGGCCCGTTTCGATGATCTGATCAACCTGCCGGCCTCACGGCTCGCGGCCGCGTTCATCGCCCTCGCCGCGCCGCTGGCCGGCGGGGTCCTCGGGCCGCGCACTGGCCTGCGTTGCCCGCGACGCCCGTCAGCACCGCTCCCCCAACGCCGGCTGGCCGGAAGCGGCCATGGCTGGCGCGCTGGATATCGCCCTTGCCGGACCGCGTGCCTATGCCACCTACAGGGTCGAGGACCCCTTCATGAACCCGGGCGGCCGCAAGGACATCGGCGCGGGCGAGATCCGGCGTGCGCTGCGCGTGCTCGCAGGGGCTTGCGTCGTCGAGGCAATGCTGGTTCTCATGATGGCATTGGTGCTTTTCTGAAGGCTGATGCGTGCCTTCGTTCCTCTGACCCGCGATGCGTCCATGCTCCCCTTTTCCGCAGCTGCCGAAAACAACAAGTCGCCGATCCTCACCATTCTCAAGGATGCCTTCGCCGATGTGGCCCGGGTGCTGGAAATCGCCAGCGGCACCGGCCAGCACGCGGTGCATTTTTCAAGGAACCTGCCGCATCTGACCTGGCAGCCGAGCGACATTCCCGAGCATCTGGCGGGCCTCGAGCAGCGGATCATCGAGACCGATCTCGACAACCTGTTTGAGCCCATCGGCCTCGACGTGCGCGACCTGCCCTGGCCGACGCCCGACCGCGAGGCCGGCGATGCCTTTGACGGCATCTTCACCGCCAACAGCCTGCACATCATGAGCTGGGCCGGGGTCGAGGCCTTCTTCGCCGGCGTGGATGAAACGCTGGCCTCAGGCGGCACGCTCGCCATCTATGGCGCGATGAAATATGGCGGCGCCTTCACCACGCCGAGCAACGAGGCCTTCGACCAGAGCCTGCGCAAGAAGGATCCGGAGAGCGGCCTGCGCGACTTTGAGGCCATCGACGCGCTCGCCCGCGGCATCGGCCTGACGCTCGTCGCCGATCATGCCATGCCGGCGAACAACCAGTTGCTGGTGTACCGGCGCTGATCAGTTGGTGCCGGACGGATCGGTATCCTTTACGTCCATCGCGGGACCGGCTGCAAACAACCGCAACTGGTCGATGCCCTTGGAGAGCGCTCCAGAACACGCAATCAGGATCAAGGAACAGATCACTGTTCCTGCATCCGCGTAAACATCGATAATGACTTGGGGCGACGGGCTGTAAAAGCTATCCGAAGCCTCCCGCATCGTTCGGTCTAGAACGAAGGCGCTGACCAGATCGAGCATGGCAGAGAAGCAGAAGTAAACGCCAATCAGGGCAATTCCAGCCGCCTGCCAGCGCTGCACGACATCGATGCTATCGGATGTTTGTCCGTGTGTCGTTAGTCCGACCAGAATGACCCTCGGGTAACAGAACAGAACCACTGCAATTGCCATGTTCAGGCATAGCAGCGAGAGATCCAGCCAGTTGGTTGCCAGATCATTGGTTTGATACTGGTAGAATGTCATGGGCAGGTAACGCGCTTCCCAGAGGAACATGTAGACGCAGAAGACACGCACGATCACGATGTAAAATGTCGAGTTCATTGCAGGATGATCCGTGGATTGCTGTGTCACTATCCGTCCTAAGCGAGGGCGAAAGACGGCTTAGGGGATTTTCCGCTGGCCAGATGCGGTTGGCGCGATTGGTGAGGCCGAAACCCTGCGTGGCTTCGTTCTGTAACTTTCTCTTGCAGCATTCGACCGACACAATCAACGCGAACGGCTGGCAGCGATCGCCAGCAGCGTTTCAACATCCAGCACCGCCTCCAGATGCCGGGACAGATCGTCCAGAATCGCGTCGATCCGCTTGTTGTAGGCAAGATCCGACACGGCACCGAAGCCTGACAGGAAGGCCGTGCGGTACGCGTCGTCCGTGAAAAGGCCGTGAAGATAGGTCCCCGTGACACGCCCGTCGGTAGACGATGCGCCGTCCACTCTGGGGGCTGCACCTTGCCCGTCGAGGCGGAAGACCGGGCGAGCACAGTCCGCGCCCGTGGTGCGGCCGATGTGGATCTCGTAACCGCTGACGCTTGCCCCGCTTGCCAGATGCGTGCCTGTTGCCTTGACCAATGACTTGTCAGCCGTCAGCACCGTCTCGACATCAAGATACCCCAGCCCCTCGACCGTCCCGGCCCTGCCCTCGATCCCCGCGGGATCAGAAATGGTTCGCCCAAGCATCTGGTAGCCGCCGCAGATCCCGAGCACATGTCCGCCGCGCCGGTGATGCGCCTTCAGGTCGATATCCCAGCCCTGCGCCCGGAAGAATTCCAGATCACCGATGGTCGACTTGGACCCCGGCAGCAGGACCAGATCCGCATCCAGAGGAAGCGGCGATCCCGGAGGAACCAGTTCCAGCTTGACATCAGGCTCCAGGCGCAAAGGGTCGAGATCATCGAAATTGGCGATCCTGGAGATGATGGGGACGACGACCTTGATCGGGCCATTGCCTTCCCCTCGCGCCAGATCCAGCGCATCCTCCGCCGGCAGCTTGCCTGCGTCCGCAAACCACGGCACGACACCAAGCCCCGTCCAGCCCGTGCGCGTCACGATTTCCTGCATTCCCTCGTCGAACAGCGAGGGATCACCGCGAAACCGGTTGATGAAGAACGCCTTGATCCGCGCCCGCTCGGCCGCCTCCAGCACCGCATGGGTGCCGACCACCGAGGCGATGACGCCGCCCCGGTCGATGTCGCCGCACAGGATCACGGGCAGGTCGGCCGCCTCGGCAAAACCCATGTTGGCGATGTCGCCGGCCCGCAGGTTGATCTCGGCCGGGCTGCCGGCGCCTTCGACGATCACCAGATCCGCTGTTGCGGCAAGATGTGAAAAACTCTCCAGAACCTTCGGCAGAAGCTCGGCCTTGCGGGTGCCATACTCACGCGCGCGCATCGTTCCGAAGCGCTTGCCCTGCACGATCACCTGCGCACCCGTGTCGGTTTCCGGCTTCAGGAGCACCGGGTTCATGTGCACGCTCAAGGGCCTGCGGCACGCCATGGCCTGCAGGGCCTGCGCCCGGCCAATCTCGCCGCCGTCGGCGGTAACAGCGGCATTGTTCGACATGTTCTGCGGCTTGAACGGAGCAACATTCATGCCCCGGTTGGCAAACAGCCGGCACAGGCCTGCCACGATCAGGCTCTTGCCGACATTCGAGCCTGTGCCCTGGATCATCAGGGCTGGTGTGCGCGTCATGGGTGTTTCTCGTTCATCCGGAGGGCGACGCTGGCCGGGGCCGGCGGATCCAGTGGCAGCAAGAAGAGGTGCAGCTCAAGCAGAAGCCGGGACGCGGGGCGAATGGCAAGGAGGACCGAGACGCACAGCAGCACCCAGGCGCCGGACACGGTCAGTCCGTCGACAAGCACAAGCGCACTGCCGATGACCGAAGCAAGGGAAATGACGAATTCCGCAACGGTGTGTATCAGTTCGTGACGGCGGACAACTGCCCTGTGCCGCGCGCTTGCCGTGCGCAGCGACTGATCAAACAGCTTGCTCATTCTTGCCTTCCATCCTGGTTGCCGCGTGGCACCAGAGCGCTGCAGTTGCAGTGACTTACGACCTCGTAAGGCATCATGCTAGTGCATCGCGGCGGGGGCGGCCAGTCTCCCGGACGGCGTGGATCGGCCGGATAACGCCGCTGCAGATCCGCCGTTTTTTGCCCGTCTTGACCAACTGGACAAAAGCGGCGATGCTTTCGGCATGATGACCAAGCCACAGTTCCCAGGGCAGCGACCCGTCAAAGAACGCCCCATGACGGGACTGTAACCCGAAGCTCGGCCATTTTGCGCCTCCCGAGCTTCGGGGGGCACGCTGTCGTATTCGCACGATCAGCGCCGTTGGCGCATCTCACCACAATTTAAAATTCCTGATCGCTGGTCCGCTGGACTGGCGGAGATCGTGTGCAATCATGTCCAATCCATCCATCAAGGCCCCGGCTCTGCCGCGGCTCGTGCTCGGCATCGAGGACTACGGCAAGCTGATGGCCATCGCCAGCAGCGTCACTGGCCCGACGGCTGACGTCGCAGACCAGCTCATCATCGAACTCGACCGGGCCAGGATCGTCGCCCAGGCAAAACTGCCCGAGGACGCGGTCCGCATGGGGTCCATCGTGACCTTCACCACGAATGACGCGCAGCAGCGCCAGCTGCAACTCGTCTATCCGGGCGAGGCTGACATCAACGCCGGCAAGGTGTCGGTGCTGACCCCCATCGGGGCCGCGCTGATCGGGCTGCGTCAGGGGCAGACCATTCCCTGGTCGTCCCGCGATGGCCGCGACCTTGTCCTGACCGTCGTCGAGGTCCGGCAGGAGGCCTGATGATGCAGTCCCTGTCTTCAAGCGAAATGACCGTGGTGTCCAAGTTCTGCCTCTTGGGCCAGGCTGGCGAGGTGCCGGCCTGGCCCTGCAGTTGCGATGCAAGTCCAGCAAGAGGCACCTCTCATGAACAGCCCTTTCACTCCCAAGCTGACACCGCGTGATTTCTCGATTCTCGAAACGGCGCTGGCGACGCAGAGCATGCGTGGCGACCTGCTGGTCGCGGCCCTGCGCAAGAAGCTGAACTCGGCGGAAATCGTCTTTGCCGATGATATCCCTGAGGACGTCGTCACCATCGGCTCCCACGTGGTCTTCAGCGTCAATGACGGCTGGCCCTGCGAATGCCTTCTCGTCATGCCGGACCAGCTCGTGCGCGGGGCAACCTGCCTGACGGTCGCAAGCCTGCGCGGCCTCGGCATGCTTGGCCTGTCGGTCGGCGCCTGGACGGAGATCAATTGCGGCTCTGGCCGTGAACGTCTCGACGTGCTGCAGGTTCTCGCCCAGCCCGAGGCCGCGAGCCGTGCGCGCCGCGCGGCCCGTCAGATGCGGCTCGTCTACAGCCGGGATGACCAGCAGCCGTCTGCCGCTCGCCGCACGCCCGGACCTGAGCGTCCGCTCGGCGACGACCCCGGCCCCTCCGCCGCCTGATCCTGCAAGCCCGGCGCGGACAGCCGACCGCGTCGGGCACATGCTCTTCCCCAGCCAGGCACGCTGCCGTGTGCCCGTTTTAAAGCCCTCCTTTTCAGGGATATTTTGTCATGCATGTCATTCACGATGCCCTTGGCCCGGTGTTTGCCGAGGTCCTCAGGCGCAATCCCGGTGAAACCGAGTTTCATCAGGCTGTCCGGGAGGTTCTCGACAGCCTCGGGCGCGTCATTGCCAAGCACCCGCACTATGCCGAGGCGGGTCTGATCGAACGCCTGTGCGAGCCGGAACGGCAGATCATCTTCCGCGTTCCCTGGATCGATGACCGTGGCAACGTGCAGATCAACCGCGGTTTCAGGGTTCAGTTCAACTCGTCCCTCGGTCCCTACAAGGGCGGACTGCGCTTCCACCCCAGCGTCAATCTCGGCATCGTCAAGTTCCTCGGCTTCGAACAGGTGTTCAAGAACGCCTTGACCGGCATGCCGATCGGCGGCGGCAAGGGCGGCTCGGATTTTGATCCGAAGGGACGCTCGCAGGCCGAGGTGATGCGGTTCTGCCAATCCTACATGACCGAACTCAGCCGGCATCTGGGCGAGTACACCGACGTTCCCGCCGGTGACATCGGCGTCGGCCAGCGCGAGATCGGCTACATGTTCGGCCAGTACAAGCGGATCAGCAATCGCTATGAGTCCGGTGTGCTGACCGGCAAGGGCCTGAGCTGGGGCGGCTCCCGGGTGCGCAAGGAAGCCACCGGCTACGGCGCGACCTATTTCATCGCCGAGATGCTGCGCACGCGAGGCCAGGACTTCGACGGGCGCAAGGTCGTTGTCTCAGGCTCGGGCAATGTGGCGATCCACACGATCGAGAAGGTGCATTCACTTGGCGGCAAGGTGATTGCCTGTTCTGACTCGGACGGTTTTGTCATCGATCCCGATGGGCTCGACCTTGCCCTCCTCAAGGAAATCAAGGAAGCCCGCCGGGGACGGATCGAAACCTATGCCGAACTGAGGGGCAAGGGCGTGACGTACCAAACGGACGGATCCCTCTGGTCGGTGCCCTGCGCGGTGGCCATCCCGGCGGCGACCCAGAACGAACTGACCGGGCGCGACGCCAGTGCCTTGATCCGCAACGGTGTCGTGGCCGTTGGGGAAGGTGCAAACATGCCCTGCACGCCGGAGGCCGTGCGCATGTTCGTCGACGCTGGCGTGCTGTTTGGCCCGGGCAAGGCCACCAACGCTGGCGGCGTTGCCACGAGCGCCCTTGAAATGCAGCAGAACGCCTCGCGCGATTCCTGGTCGTTCGAGCAGACAGAGGCACGGCTTGCCGAGGTGATGCGCGACATCCACGCCTATTGTGCCGAGATGGCCGAGACATATGGCCTTCCGGGCAATTACGTGGCAGGTGCCAACATCGGCGGCTTCGTCCGTGTTGCCGACGCCATGACGGCCCTCGGCGTCATCTGACCTCTGCACGCTGCGGGGCGCTGTGCCAGCCGGCACAAGGCCCCGCGGCGCCGGTTGATCAGTATTCGATGCCGGACTGCGGCTTCACGCCGGAGCGGAACGGGTGCTTCACCTGCTCCATTTCGGTGACAAGGTCAGCCACCTCGATCAGCTCGTCCTTGGCGTTGCGGCCGGTGATGACGACATGCACGTCTTCCGGCTTTTCGGTCTTCAGGAACTCCACCACTTCCTCGACCGGCAGGTAGTCGTAGCGCAATACGATGTTCAGCTCGTCGCAGAGCACCAGATGATGCTCGCCCGAAACAATCAGCTCCTTGGCCGCTTCCCAGGCCTCGCGGGCGGCGGCGATGTCGCGCTGCCGGTCCTGGGTCTCCCAGGTGAAGCCCTCGCCCATGCGCCGCACGGTGACGAGGTCGCCGAACCGCTCCAGCGCATGGGTCTCGCCGGTGTCGAGCCGGCCCTTGACGAACTGCACCACGCCCACCCTGTAGCCATGGCCGAGCGAGCGGAACACCATGCCGAAGCCGGCGGTGGACTTGCCCTTGCCCTTGCCGGTGTGGACGATGATCAGGCCCTTGGCGATGGTCTTGGTGGCCATGATCTTGTCGCGCGCCGCCTTCTTCTTGCGCATCTTGTCGGCGTGGCGGGCGTTCAGCTCCTCCTCGGTCATGCCGCGCTCGGCTTCGTCAGACGTCGTTTCGGAGGGCGTCGTTTCGGAGGGCGTCGTGTCGGAAGTGGTATCGGTCACGGGGTCAGTTCCTTGGTGGCGGCCTGTTTCAGGTCGGAAATCTCGGCGTGGACGGAGTTGCGGCGCGGGATCCAGAACCCACGGCGGATGGCTTCGCTGAAGCGGTCCAGCATGGAGGCAAGGGCGCCCGGATTGGCGTCCCTAATGAAGTCGCGCACCGTTTCATTGCCAATGTAGGCATCGAAGAGCTGGTCGAAGTGATGGTCGCCGACCGCCCGCGTGGTGGCGGCGAAGGCATGCAGGTAGTCAAGCGTCGCCGCCATTTCGGACGCGCCCTTGTAGCCATGGCGCATGGCCCCGGCGATCCATTTCGGGTTGGCCGCCCGGCCCCGCACGACGCGCGAGATTTCTTCCGACAGCGCTCGCACCACGGGCCGTTCGGGACGGGAGTGGTCTGCGTGATAGCTCGTCGGCACCGCGCCGGTCAGGCTCTCGACCGCCGCCGCCAGCCCGCCCTCGAACTGGAAATAATCGTCGCTGTCGAGCAGGTCATGCTCGCGGTTGTCCTGGTTCTGCAGCACGATGTCGACGCCAGACAGCCGGCTCTCGAACTGCCCCCGCGCCTCCTCGCCGCCGGCGCCGCCGCCATAGGCATGGCCGCCCCAGGCAAGGAACGCCTCGGCCAGATCGCCGCGCGTGTCCCACTGCCCGTCATCCATCAGGCCCTGCAGGCCAGCGCCAGAGGCTCCGGGCCTTGCCCCAAAGACGCGGAACGCTGCCTGCCGGGCCGCCTCGGCAACCGCCAGACCATCGGCCGCAAGCCGTGCAATCTCGGCGCGGACACGGGCCGCAATCGGGTTTGCGCTCTCCGGCTCCTCAAGCTCGGCGACGGCAGCCACCGCACTCTGGAACAGGTCGATCTGATGCGGGAAGGCATCACGGAAGAAGCCGGAGACGCGCAGCGTCACGTCGATGCGCGGCCGCTTCAGCGCCGACAGGGGCAGGATCTCGAAGCCGTTGACCCGGCCCGAGCCCGGCTCCCAGACGGGCCGTGCGCCAATCAGCGCCAGCGCCTGCGCCACGTCATCGCCGCCGGTGCGCATGTTGGCCGTGCCCCAGCAGGTGAGCACCAGCGCCTTGGGCCACTCGCCCTCCTCCTGGAAATAGCGCTCGGCCACCAGCGCCGCCGAAGCCTCGCCGATGCGCCAGGCGGTCTCGGTGGGTACGGTGCGCACATCGACGGAATAGAAGTTGCGCCCGGTCGGCAGCACGTCCGGCCGCCCCCGCGTCGGCGCGCCGGAGGGACCGGGCGGCACGAAGCGCCCGTCGAGTGCAGCCAGCACCGCCGCGAGCTCGGCCGGCCCCGAGCCGACCACCGCCGGCCGGATGCGTGTTTCAACCTCGTCGAAAACTGCTTGCGCCTCAGGCAGATGAAGCCCTTTCGTCTGACCTGAAACAAGCTGTGCCGCCAGCAGCTCCAGCCGCTCGACCGTATCGCCGCGGGTCCGCCAGGGCTGATCCGTCAGCCCGGCCAGCAGCGCCGGCTTCGGCCCCTCCCAGGGGGCAGCATAGTCGCAGGCCAAGGGATCAAAGGATGCGACTTCCGCCCGAGGAAGCGCCTCCCCCAGAAGGTCCCGCGCGAGCGCCCGCAGCAGGCTGTCGTCGGCGGGACGGGACCCGCGTGGCACCCGCGCCAGCGCCACCAGCAAATCCGTCAGCAGACGACCCTCCGGCGACAGGCCCAGCACATGCAGCCCGTCACGGATCTGCAGTTCCTTGAGATCGCAGAGATGCGCATCGAGCCGCGCCAGCCGCGTCGTCTCGTCCATGTCCGGCGTCAGGCCGATGTCGCGGTCGAGGCCATGGGCAGCGGCAAGGTCGAGGATGTCGCGGGTCAGCTGCTTCAGCCGGCGCGGATCGACGCCGCTGGCGAGATAGTACTCGTCGAGCAGCGTTTCCATTTCATTGGCAACGCCATGACTTTCCGCCCGGGTGAGCGGCGGCGTCAGGTGGTCGATGATGACCGCTGCCGTCCGGCGCTTGGCCTGTGCGCCCTCGCCCGGGTCATTGACGATGAAGGGATAGATGTTGGGCGTCGGCCCCAGGATGGCATCCGGATAGCAGCCCTCGCTCAGCGCCAGCGCCTTGCCCGGCAGCCATTCCAGATTGCCGTGCTTGCCCAGATGCACCACCGCATCGACGCCGGCCTGATGGCGCAGGAAGGCGTAGAAGGCGAAGTAGTTGTGCGGCGGCACCAGGTCCGGATCGTGATAGGTGGCCTTGGGGTCGATGTTGTAACCGCGCGAAGGCTGGATGCCGACCAGCACCGCGCCGAAGCGGGCAAGCCCGAGGCGGAAGGCATTGTTTGCGACAAACGGATCATCCTCCGGCGCGCCCCAGCGGTCGGTCACCGCCTGGCGCATCGGCTCGGGCAGCCCGTTGAAAAAGGCGAGATACTGGTCGAGCGGCAGGAAACTCTCACAAGTTCGCTCGTCGAGGCCGGCAATGGCATTGGTCACGCCGCGCGTCAGCCGGGCGATCAGGGCCGCGCCGTCCTGAGGCGCGCCCTCGACCCCATAGCCGGCCGCCGCCATCGCCTGCATCAGATGCGCGCAGGAGGCGGGCGTGTCGAGGCCGACGCCATTGGCCAGCCGATCATCGGCATTGGGGTAGTTCGCCAGGATCAGCGCCACCTTGCGCTCGGCCGGCGCCTTGCGGCCAAGCCGCGCCCAGGCAGCCGCAAGCTGGGCGACATGGCCCATGCGGTTGGCATCCGGCACGAAGCGCACCGAGCGGAACTGCGTCCGCTGGTCATAGACCCCTTCCTCCTTGAAGGAGACAGCACGGGTCATCAGCCGGCCGTCGATCTCCGGCAGGACCACATGCATCGCCAGATCCCGGATCGACAGTCCTTGCGGGCTTTCAAGCCAGCCCGCGCGGGAGGAGGACGAGAACACCATCTGCAGCACTGGACGTCCCGGCCGGTCAAGCGGCGTCGGCTGGTGCGGCCCGCCCGTGCTCGAGACCGCAAAGGCGGTGGCATTGAGGACCACCGCGGGCGGACAGGCCTCCATCAGCCCGCCGAGGATGGCAGCCGACTCGGCCTCTTTCAGCGAGGAGACGAAGATGGGGAGCGGATTGAGCCCCTGGGCCGTCAGCTCCCTGCACAGGGCCTCCACCGGCGCGGTCTCGCCTGCCTGCACCAGCGCCCGGTAGAAGACGACCGCCGCGACGGGCCGGGTCGGATCGGGCCAGCTCGCGATCAGATTGGACAGGGCCGGTGCGGCATGGCCGGGCAGGAACAGGCCCGGCACGCGGCAGCGGTGCAGGCGGGGCCAGCTCCGCGGCGAGGCCCGCCAGATGGGCGCCATAGCGCAGCACGTTGGCGTGGTTCTCCGGACCGCCTTCAAGGAAATAGCGGTAGAGCCGGCGCACGTCCTCGACCGGAACCGAGGAGCGGGCTGCCAGCGCCTCGTCCCACTTGTCGCAGCCGGACATGATCGCAAGCTTCGCCCCGCCCCGGTTGGCCTCCTCGCAGAGCCGCTCCACGCCATAGGGCCAGTAGCTCTCGCCGCCGAGCAGGCGCACGATCACCAGCTTCGAGCGCGACAGGGTCTTCTCGGCGTAAAGGTCGACCGAATAGGGGTGCCCCAGCGCCATCAGGCTGGCGAGCCGCAGGCTGGCAAACGCCTCGCCCAGCTTGCCCCGCGCCGCGCAGAGAGCCGCCAGTTCCGTGTCGGCCGCCGACAGCACGACGAGATCGGCCGGATCCTGTGCGAGATCCACCGCGTCGTTGCCGTCTTCCACCCGTCGGGTCTGGCTTGCGAGAATATGCATCACTGGTCCATCTGCACGGACACTCCGTGTCCGGTTGGGTTGGTCGGGTCAGGGTTCAGCCTCGGGGCCTGTCTCGGGGCCGTTCTAAGGACAAGTTCAAGCACTTGCCGCAGCCTCCTCTCCCCCCTTGAGGGGGAGAGGAGGCTGCGCGAGCAGACAGAGGGGGGTAAACAACCCGACGGCAAACTCTGAACCCGCTGAAACACGGCTGCCCCCCTCTGCCCCCTGTCGGGGGCATCTCCCCCTCAAGGGGGGAGAGGCAAGCAGCGCCCTGCCCCTGGTTCCTGCCCTCAGGCCGCCTTCGCCTTGCCGAGGGCTTCGGTGATCGACGACAGGTCCAGCCCCTTCAGTCCGATGACGACGACATGCCCGGGCATCCTGGCCCCGGCGGCGAACCAGGTCTCGACGCGCGGGCCGACGGCCTGCACCAGCGCCGGCGCCGCCTTGCCCGTCACCGTCGCCGCCCCCTTGATGCGCAGCACGCCGGGCAGCGCCATCGCCCGGGCGACAGCCAGCTCCAGATCCTTCAGGCTTGCGAAGGCCGTGACCGGCAAAACGTGGCTCTCGAAGTCATCGTGATGATGGTCATGATCGTCGTCATCGTGATCGTGATCATTATCGTGGTCATGGTCATGGTCATCATCATGGTCGTGATGGTGGTGGTGATGCGCCCGGCGCGCGGCCAGATCGTCCTCGGCTGCGGCCGAACGGCCGAGCAACACGTCGACTGGAAGGTTGCCCTTCTCGGCATGAATGATCTCGACGCCGGAGCGGACATCCTCGGTGATGTGCTCGCGGATATGGGCAAGCTGGTCAGCATCCACCAGATCGGCTTTGTTGAGCACGACGAGATCGGCGCAGGCGAGCTGGTCGTGGAACAGTTCCTCGACCGGATTGTCATGGTCAAGCGAGGCATCAGCGGCCCGTTGCGCCTCCAGCGCCTCCTCGTCGAGCGCGATGCGGCCTTCCGCCAGAGCGGCGGCGTCCAGCACGGTGATAACCCCGTCCACCGTCACGCGGGTCTTGACGCTCGGCCAGGAGAAGGCGCGCACCAGCGGCTGCGGCAGCGCGAGGCCCGAGGTCTCGATGACGATGTGATCGGGCGGCGTCTCGCGCGCCAGCAGCATTTCCATGGTCGGCAGGAAGTCGTCAGCCACGGTGCAGCAGATGCAGCCGTTGGTCAGCTCGACCACATCGTCGGCGCTGCAGGACGGGTCGACGCAGCCGTCCAGCAGCGAGCCGTCGAAGCCCATGTCGCCGAACTCGTTGACGATGAGCGCAATGCGGCGGCCGCCGGCATTGAGCAGCAGGTTGCGGATCAGCGTCGTCTTGCCGGCACCGAGGAAGCCGGTGACGATGGTGGCGGGGATCTTGCCGCCCTGAGAAAGCACGGTGGTCATAACAGGATATCCGGACAGGAACTGGGTTTGAGAAGAAGCGGCAGCCCGCAGGCGACCAGCACGACGCGGTCGCAGACCCGGGCAAGCTCCTGATTGAGACGGCCCTGCGCGTCGCGGAAGGCGCGCGCCATGGCATTGTCAGGCACGATGCCGAGCCCCACCTCGTTGGTCACGAAGATCACCGGGCCGGCGAGACCGGGAACGACAGCAGCAAGGTTTGCGGTTTCACCGGCGAGGTCCCGGTCGGCCAGCATCAGGTTGGTGAGCCACAGCGTCAGGCAGTCGACGAGCACGACCCTGTCGGGGCCGCAATGCTGCGCGAGCGTGCCGACCAGATCGAGCTGTTCCTCGACCGTCGTCCAGCGCTCGTCGCGCCTGGCCTTGTGATGACCGATGCGCTCGGCCATCTCCTGGTCCCAGGCAGCAGAGGTGGCGACATAAACAGGCTCACGGCCGGCGCCAAGCGCCAGCCGTTCTGCGAAGCTGCTCTTTCCGGACCGGGCCCCGCCGGTGACCAGCACCGAGCGTGGACAGTCGCCAGGAGTGCCTGGCTCGCCCGACATGGGTCGATCAGCCAAACAGCTGCGATCCGATGGCGCTGAAGCCGACGCCGATGATACCAGCGCCGATCAGCCGTGCCATCACCGGGGTCGGCGCTGCGGCCGTCTTCGGGTTGGTCAGCATCATGGCAAGGCTGGCGACGGCAAACTGGATGACGGCAAAGCCGATGAAATAGGCATAAAGCGGTGCCGGTTCAGCGCCGATGATGGATTCGCCATAGGCGTAGCCATGGAACAGCCCGGCAAAGGCAAAGAGCACAGCCCAGGCACCGGCCGGCAGCTCGGTTTCGCTGACGATCAAGCCGCCTGCGATGATCACCGACAGGGCGATGACGACTTCGGCCAGCGGCAGGTCAATGGCGGCCATATGTACGAGAACGCCGGCGATGGTGGCCAGCACGAAGGCGGCCGGCAGGACGAGGCTGCGGCCAACGAGACCGGCGGCGACACCGACGGCAAGGATGAAGGCGAGATGGTCGAAGCCGATGACCGGGTGACCGAGGCCCGACAGCAGGCCCTGCACGAAGGTCTGGGGCATCTGGCCGTCCATCATGTGATGGGCGCTGGCCGGGGAGACAAGCAGGAAAGCGGGAAGCAAGAGCGCCAGAGCCCATGCGCCAAAGCGGCGGGCTGCACGGAAATTCGTGTTCATTTTCAATACTCCAAACCGTCCACCCGACGGATCAAGGGTTATGTCGCGACAGGCCGGTCTCCTGGCTCGCGGGTCGCCGCCCGTGCCACGCCTTCCCGGACCTCAGTCCAGTGGCCGTGTGCGGCAGGGCTCGCCGCTGACAGTTGCGGGGGCAGCTGCGGATTTGGAGCCTCGAGTTGAGTCGCTCGCTACCGCATTCCCGTTTCATCCCCTGAGGCTTTGCCTGTTGGGGAACCTGACCTTGCTGTTCTAGACCTTTGGGCCGGACCCGACAAGGACGCCCTTTGGCGGGCGGGACCGGGAACCGGCACCGGACTGGCCAAAATCCGACATGCGTCGCCGGTATTGGCGGTTCGGAGGCCGAGGATTCGCCGGCAAAGGGCTCGAGCTGCGGCAGGGCGGGCCGTCCAAACATCTGATTTTCCGCAGATTTCCGGGCTTTTCCAGCCTGTGGAAAAGTTTCTTCAAGAAAGGGCTTGGCAAAGGGGGAGAGCGTTTGTTATACGCTCGCCACCGACAGCGACCCACACGGTCGCTCACCACGGCGCCCCGCCTCGGGGCAATGACGGTGATCCGCGATAGCTCAGTTGGTAGAGCGTTCGACTGTTAATCGAATGGTCGCAGGTTCGAGTCCTGCTCGCGGAGCCATCTTTCTTCCCCAGAAAGCCAGTCAGACAAAACAATGTCAATCCCGGACAATTGGCTGTCCAGGACCGGCATTGTGTGACATTTTTTCCGCTTCGCTCACCACACGCAACGGCGCCGCAGAGAATCGAACAGGACCGGGCACCCCCGAAGGGACGCCGCAGCCCTGAGCGGTCCTTTTTGTCGCGGTTTCGTCCTGATCAGACGCTCATGCCGCCATCGACCATCAGCATTGCGCCGGTGGTGAAGCTGCTGTCGTCGCTCGCAAGATAAAGCACCGAGCGCGCTACCTCCTCCGGCAGGCCATGGCGGCCGAGCGGGATGAGGGAGTTGAACATGGCCGTGCCATCAATCCCCAGCTCCCGGCTGAGACCGGCTTCGACCGCATGCTGGAACCCGTTGTCGAGGGGGCCGGGGTGGACGGAGTTGACCCGGATCCGGCGCGGAGCCAGTTCCTTGGCCAGACACCGCATCAGCCCGATCTGGGCATGCTTGGCGGTGATATAGGCATAGACGCCCGGATCGCCCCGGGTGGCGGCAACCGACGAGGTGATGATGAAGCTGCCACCGTCGCGCATCTTCGGCGTGGCGTATTTCGCGCCAAGGAATGCGCCAGTGACGTGAACCCGCTGGACGGATTCGAACACGTCCAGCGCATAGTCGGCGATCGGCCGGACCTCGCCGAAGTTGCCGGCATTGGAAAAGAAGATGTCGATGGGACCAAAAGCTGCAACTGCCGCGTCGATGTAGGCCTTCGTCGCCGCTTCCGAGCCGACGTCGGCGGCAACGGTCAGAACGTCGCCGGCCGGAAGGCTTGCCCGTGCGGTTTCAAGGGCCTCCTGCGAGAGGTCGACCAGAACCACTCGGGCTCCCTGCTCGAGGAACAGGCGAGCCGTTGCGAGCCCCAGACTGCCGGCGCCGCCTGTGATGACGGCGGTCTTCTGGTTCAGTTTCATTTTTCATTCTCCCGGGATGTTGGGGCAGTTGGGATCTTGGGGTGATGGATGGGGCGACGGGATTTGATGCAAACCTGCCTGAGGCTCTCCGCCTCCCCTGCCCAAGAGGGGACGAGGAGCGGAGAGGCCCAGACTGCTGACAATCCCTCTATGGTCATCCCGGACGCAGCGAAGCGGAGATCCGGGACCGGAGAGCCAAAGTCTCTCCGGGGTTAACTCATTGAAACATAGAGGCCTCGACTCTCCGGTCCCGGCTCGGCGCTCCGCTTGGCCGGGATGACTTCGGTGAAGTAGAGGTTTGTCATCAACCTCAGGCTCTCCGCCTCCCCTCCCCTTTTGCCAGTGCGTCAGAACGGGTAGTGGATCGGGCCGTCCTGGATGGTGATCCAGCGCAGTTCGGTGAACTCGGCAATGCCTGCCTTGCCGCCGAAGCGGCCGTAGCCGCTGTCCTTGACGCCGCCGAAGGGCATCTGCGCCTCGTCATGCACGGTCGGACCGTTGATGTGGCAGATGCCGGATTCGATGCGGCGGGCGACCTGCATGGCGCGGGTGATGTCGCGGCCGAACACGGCGGCCGAGAGGCCGTATTCCGTGTCATTGGCGATGCGCACGGCCTCGTCGATGCCGTCGACACGCACGACAACCGCGACGGGGCCGAAGCTTTCCTGGCCGTAGATGTGCATGGTCGGATTGACCCGGTCGAGCAGCGTCGCCTCCATCACCGCGCCCTGCACGCCGCCGCCGGCGGCCAGCACAGCGCCCTTAGCGGTGGCGTCCTTGATCAGGTCCTGGATGCGCCGCGCCGCATGGGCATCGACCACCGCGCCGAGCGGGGTCTTGCCCTCGCGCGGATCGCCGGCCTTGAGCGAACGGGCCTTGGCCGTCAGCTTGGCGATGAAAGCATCGGCGACCTTTTCATCAACAATGATGCGTTCGGTCGACATGCAGATCTGGCCCTGGTTCATGTAGGCGCCGAAGGCCGCCGCATCGACGGCGGCGTCGAGGTCGGCGTCGTCGAGCACCAGGAACGGCGCCTTGCCACCCAGCTCCAGCAGGGCCGGCTTGAGGTTGCGGCCGCACATTTCCGCGATGATCCGGCCGACACGGGTCGAGCCGGTGAAGTTGACCCGGCGCACCGCCGGATGGGCGATGAGGGCCTCGACGATCTGCGGCGCGTCGTCCGGCGCATTGGAAATGGCGTTGAGCACGCCATGCGGAATGCCGCCGGCCTGCAGCGCGTCGATGATCAGGCGATGGGTGCGCGGGCAGATTTCCGAGGTCTTCATGACGACGGTGTTGCCGCAGGCGAGCGGCGTCGCCAGCGAGCGGACGCCAAGGATGACCGGCGCGTTCCACGGCGCCATCGAGAGCACCACGCCGACCGGCTGGCGCATGGCCATGGCCATGCTGCCCGGGCGGTTGGACGGGATGATCTCGCCGGCGATCTGCGTCGTCAGGGATGCGGCCTCGCGCAGCATTTCGGAGGCAAGATAGACGTTGAACCGGGCCCAGCCTTCGGTGGCGCCGATCTCGTCGGCCATCGAGCGGACGAAATCGTCCGCCCGGGCGGAAAGCGCGTCGGCGGCGGCCAGCAGGATCTTGCGGCGCGGACCGGGCCCCATCTGGGACCAGGCCGGGAAGGCGGCAGCGGCGGCGTCGCAGGCAAGCTGCGCATCCTCGATGGTCGCCGCTGCGACACGGGTGGCGACGTCGCCGGTGATCGGGTTGCGCCGCTCGAAAGTCCGGCCGTCGGAGGACTGGGTGTCGTCCGCGCCGATCAGAAGTCCAAGAGCATCCATGGTTTTGTCCTTGAGGTCAGTGCATGTCATGGGAAGTATCAGAGCCGGGGCACCGGTGATATCGGCCCCCGGCAGACGGGTCAGTGAGTGAGGCCGAGGAAGGCGCGCTGGACCGCCGGATCGGCCTTGAGATCGGCAGCCGATCCCTCGCCAACCAGCCGGCCGACCTCCATCAGGTAGCCCCGCGAGGCGAGCGCCAGCGACAGGCTGACGTTCTGTTCCACGAGCAGGACGGAGACGCCGGCATCGCGCACGCGGCCAAGGGCCTGGAACAGCTCGCCGACGACAACCGGAGCAAGGCCAAGGCTTGGCTCGTCCAGCATCAGGAGATCCGGGTTGGACATCAGCGCCCGGCCGATGGCGACCATCTGCTGCTCGCCGCCGGACATGGTGCCGACCTGCTGGGCCCGCCGTTCGGCAAGCTTCGGGAACAGGTCAAAGATGAAGTCACGCTGACGCGCCTCCCCTGCCCGCGCCCGCCGGGCATAGGCCCCAAGCCGCAGGTTCTCCTCCACGGTAAGATCGGCAAAGACGCCGCGCCCTTCCGGCACCAGCGCGATGCCGGCCTCCAGCACCTTGTGCGCGGCAAGGCCGGCAATCGGGCGGCTGCCGAGCTGCAGCGACAGGCCGGCATCCGGCCGGACCAGCCCGGCGATGGCCTTGAGCAGGCTGGACTTGCCCGCGCCGTTGGCACCCAGGATGACGACGGTCTCGCCGCGATCGACACGGATCGAGACATTGTCGAGCGCCAGGTGCTTGCCATAGCGCAGGCTCAGGCCGTCAAGCGACAGCAGCATGGGGCTCTCCCAGGTAAGCGCGGACAACCTCGGGGTCGCGCAGGACATCGGCGGTCGGGCCATCGGCCAGCTTTGACCCGGCATTCATCACCACCGCACGCGGACACAATGCGCGCACGGCGTCCATCACGTGCTCGACCAGCAGGATCGTGATGCCGCGGGCATTGAGCTTGGCAATCAGGTCAATGCCGATGCGCAGTTCCGACGGGTTGAGACCGGCGAG
The DNA here is from genome assembly GCF_026672425.1 of Pannonibacter sp. SL95. Taxonomy (GTDB): domain Bacteria; phylum Pseudomonadota; class Alphaproteobacteria; order Rhizobiales; family Stappiaceae; genus Pannonibacter. The sequence goes on along the minus strand of NZ_JAPPRC010000006.1, from coordinate 1,472,152 downwards.
CCATTCATCAAGGAGCAGCAGCTTCGGCCGGGACGCCAGGGCGCGCGCCAGTTCCATGCGTTTCTGGTCGATGTAGGTGAGGTCCGTTGCCTTTTCCCCGCCCCGGCCTTCCAGCCCCACCGCAGCCAGGAGGTCTGCGGCCTCGATCCTTGCCTCCTGCTCGGAGGTGTGACCGGCGCGGAACAGGATGGCGGCGAGGATGTTTTCGGACACCGTCAGCGACGGCAGCACCCGCACCAGCTGGAACGTGCGGGCCACGCCGGCGTGGGCGATGCGATGCGCCGGCAAGCCGGACAGGCGCTTGCCCTGCAGCGTGATGGAGCCACCAGACACCGGCAACAGGCCGGAGATCATGTTGAGCACCGTGGTCTTTCCCGACCCGTTGGGACCGAGCAGGGCCACGACCTCGCCTTGGGCAAGCTCAAAGGAGACGTGGTTGACGGCGGTGAGGCCACCGAAGCGCTTGGAGAGATCGGAGATTTCCAGGAATGCCATCACTTGGCCTCCCCTTCTGCGAGCCGGCCCTTGCCGTGTTCCGGTGCCGTGCCGGCTGCCTGACGGGAGCGCTCGGACTTCATCCGGGCTGTCAGGCCTTCGAGGAAGTCGAGCACGCCGCGCGGCAGCACGAAGACGATGGCCATGAACAGGAGGCCGAGGATGATGGAATAGTGGTCCGGGAAGTTGGCCGAGAGCCACTCGAACAGCAGGAACAACGGCACCGCACCGACAGCAGGCCCCCAGAGCCGGGTCGCCCCGCCCAGAAGCGCCATGATCAGCGTCAGGAACGAGATGGTCGGATTGAAGACGATGGTCGGCTCAATATAGGTCCAGCGCGGGGCCTGGATCGCACCCACCAGCGTGATGATGACGGAGCTGAGGGCAAAGAGCGCCAGCTTCACCCGCGCAGTCGGCAGGCCGCAGTGCTCGGCCACCACCTCGTCATCGCCAATCATCTTGAGGGCGAGACCCAGACGGCTGCGCTGGATCAGGTAGCCGATGCCGAAGGTGACGGCGCAGAGCACCAGCAGCTGCCAGTAGACCACTTCCGGACCATAGGAGACGAACAGGTAGCGCCCCAGCGTGCCGGTGATGTTGACCTCGTACCAGGTGACGAGCTGGCGGATCAGCTCGGCAAGACCGAAGGTGAAGATGACGAAATAGACGCCAGCGAGCCGCAGGGTGGCAAGGCCGACCAGAAGCGAAACGCCAAGGCCGATGAGCGCGGCAAGCCCCAGCACCACGAGTGGCGGGAAGCTCTCGTAGAAGACGGAAACCGTATAGGCACCAATGCCGAAGAAGGCGACCGTTGCCAATGACACGAAGCGCGTCGGCCCCGAGAACAGCGCCCATGCGCTGGCGAGCGTGACATAGCCGATGAGGCCGATCATCAGGCCGATGCCATAGGTGCCGAGATACAGCGGCGCTGCGGCGAGGCCCGCGAAGGCGATGGCGGCAGCGGCAAGTCCAAGGATGGTCTTCATCTGACGGCCCGCCCGAAAAGTCCCTGCGGCCGCCAAAGCAGCACGGCCAGGAAGATGGCATAGGTTGCCGCGAGCGTCAGGCCCGGGTCGGCGTAGGTGGAGACGAGGGTTTCGACGAGCCCCAGGATCAGGCCGGCGGCAAGCGCGCCGACGAGGTTGCCGACCCCGCCCATGATGACGACGATCAGCGCCTTCATGGTGAAGACGACGCCGCCGGTGGCCGTAAAGGTCTGGTACATCGAGATGACCACGCCCGCGGACGCGGCAAGCCCGCCGCCCAGCGCGAAGGCAAAGGCCGCTGCCCGGTTGATGTCGATGCCGACCAGCTGGGCCGACTGCGGCGAAACGGCCACCGCGCGCAGGGCCGTGCCCCAGCGGGTACGGGTGAGCAGCAGATAGAGGGTGATGCCGAGACCCAGCGCAAGGATCAGCGCGATCAGCCGGTTGGCGGCAATGGTCGCCCCCAGCACGTTCACCGGTTCGTTGAGGAACGTGTAGCTGGTGTAATTGCTGCCGAAGAGCACGAGCAGGATGCCCTGAACGACGAACAGAAGGCCGAAGGTGGTAAGGATGGAATCCACTTCCAGGACGCCGCGATTGGGGGCGCGGGCGACCAGCGGGGCGAGAATGACCGTGTAGACGGCATAGCCGAGCAGGAAGCCGCCTGGCACGGCAATGAGCAGGCCAAGGATCGGATTGATGCCGGCAGCGCCCTGCAGGACGAAGGCGGCGAAGGCGGCGGTGATGATCATGTCACCATAGGCAAGGTTCATGATGCGGGCGATGCCGTATTGCAAGGTGAGGCCCATCGCGGCGAGCGCGTAGGTTCCCCCCAGAACAAGGCCCGCGATAAGGGCTGTCATCAGGGTCATGAGATCTCCGGAGCCCGGGAACGGGCATCTCGATGGTCTGCTGGTCGGGCGTTTAGGTGCGTTAAGGCGAGAGCGACGGGCCGGGCTGCGGACCGGCGTAAGGGTCCGCAGCCCGGTGGTCAGGGCTTACTGCCAGGCCTTCTTCGGCAGCACGGGCTTGGAGGCACCCGGACGGTCTGCCGGCTCAACGCCGACGAGGTTGCCATCCTGCCACTGGCCAAGCAGCCAGAGCTGGCGCAGCTGGTTGTTTTCAAGCTTGGTCTCGCCCAGCACGGTGTCGAAGGTGCCGGTGGACAGTTCCTTGGCAACCGCCTCCCGGTCGAGGCCGACGCGCTTGATGGAATCGGCCAGCATCTGCAGCGATGCGTAGGTGATCACGCTGCCCCACAGGTCCGGATACTCGCCGTTCAGCGCCTTATGACGCTCCCGGTAGGCCATGTTGCGCTCGTTCTTGATGTCGATGCCGCCGAGGGTCATGATCCCGTCCGCCTTGGGGCCGAGGTTGCGGCCATAGGTCGGGAACCCGGCGCCGACGCCCAGATACAGCACCTTCGGGTTGAAGGCCTGGACCTGCGACTGCTGGGTCAGGGCAAAGGTGTCCGGCGGATAGGAGAAGGCGACGAAGGTATCGGCACCGGAGCTGGCCGCTTCCTTCAGCAGGGTGGTGAAGTCCTGGGTGCCGACCGGATAGGTGCGGTCCATCACCACCTCTAGGCCGGCTTCCTTCATGGCCGGGCGGGCCGCGTTGACCAGATCGATGCCGAACCCGTCAGCAACCGAGATCATCGCGACCTTCGAGTTGATCACCCCGGCTTCGGTCTGGGCCGCTGCCATCTTGGCGAGTGCACCGGCATAGTCACGGCCGCCGCCGAGGAACCAGTAGCTCTTTGGCCAGCGCTTGACGAAATCCGGCGCCTTGTCGGTCACGGACGACACGGCGAGCTGCGGATAGCCGTAGCGGTCGAACAGTGGCGCGACGGCGAGGTTGAAGCCCGTGCCCCAGGGCGGCAGGATGAAGTCGACCTTGTCCTGGCCAGCCAGACGCTCGACCGCGCGCACGACTTCCTCGGCGCTGGAGCGGTCCGTCATACTCGACAACCTCGACCGGCAGCTTCGTGCCATCGGGCAGCTCGAGGCCGCCGTTGGCCGCAACATCGGCGAGCCAGAGCTTGTAGTTCGGGATCGTCGTCATGGCCGCGCCGCCGGCATTGGCACCGGTCTTGGAGACCGCGTAGCCGATCTTGATCGACTTGCGCTCCTCAGCCGCAGCGTCTGCGGCAGACAGAGCAAATGTGGCAAGGCTCGCGGCCGCGAGCACGGCAAATGTCGACAGGCGCAGCCTGTCCTTCAAGCTTTTCATGTCTTTCCTCCCAAGGCTCCGCGCTTGTTCCTCCCACGCGGACAGAGCAGAGGGCACGCCTTGAGCCTGCCATCTGATCCCTGGGGCTTAAGATGGGGCCGCTTAACATGTGAAAAAATGGACATATTGAAAAAGAAATTGTACTTTTGGTCGGTTTCCGGGGGCGCGACCACGTAGCAACGCGTAGGCGCGTCCCGTCGATGAACGGTCCCTGCGATGCCCCTGTCTGACAGTCTGCCGAGGAACACAGCCGGTACCCTGCTGGCGGAAAGCTATCCGCAGCCAATCGAGGTGCTGCCGGACACGGAAGCAACCGTGATCCGCACCGCGTTGTCGCCGATGGGCTGGACCTTGCGTGGCTTACGCAACCGCGCGTTCGTGCTGGTGGCCGGAAGCGGGCAGCTCGACATCGGCGCCGCCACAATGCCGATGACCGGCCCCTGTGCCCTGTGGCTGCCGGCGGGTCGCAAGGCCCGGCTGACGCTGAACCCCGGTTCGCGCGGGGCGGCGCTGATCGTGTCGGAACTGGCGCTGGGCCGTGCGGTGCCCTCCGGTCCGGTGGGACGGCAGGTGAAGGAGGCGCTGTTTCATCCGATCATCGGCGGCCGCCTGACCCCGGCGCAGGCGCAGGATCTCAGCCGCGCCATCGAACAGGTGGGCGTTGAACTGAAAAGCAGCCTGCCCGGTGCGCAGGAGGCGGCCCGGCACCACCTCGTTCTGGCGCTGATGAGCTTCTGGCGCATTTCCAGTCCGGTGCCGCAGAAGGTGCAGGCCGCGCCGCGCGCCATCGTCCGCAACTTCCTGCATCTGATGGAGCTGCACCTGCGCGATCACTGGACCGTGGCGGACTATGCCGACTTCCTGTCGGTGTCGCGGGCCCGGCTGACCAGCGCGGTCAAGCGGGTGACCGGCCGGACGCCGCTGGCCCTGATGCACGAGCGGCTGGTGATCGAGGCCGAGACACTGCTGGCCGATTCCAACCTGCAGGTCAGCGAGATTGCCGAGACGCTGGGTTTCAAGGATGCGGGCTATTTCAACCGTTTCTTCAAGCGCGAGACCGGCCGTCCGCCCGGCCGCGTCCGCCAGGCAGACAGCCGTGATGCCAAACGGCATCCGAACTTCGCGGAATGGCCATGACGCGAAGGCGTGCAAAACTGGAAAAGTTTTGCCACCTTACTGCACGTCAGACGGGTGAACCAACGTTGCCCCGAACCGGGCCCTGCGAGACAGTCGGGCCTGACAATTGCAACCGGTTTCAAATTCGGCTGTCACCGTAACGCGAAACGCCTCAGACTTAAGGTGGCGAAACGGGCGGAAAGCCGCTTCCTGCCCGCCAAGTGAAGGCGCCGACGAAGGATTCGCCGGTTGGTTCATACTTTCGAATTCTGAACAGCGCGCCATCAGCCTCTGGCCGTCCATCGCGGGAGTTTTTCCACTCACGAATAGCGAGCTCGTCAGACGACGTAACCTTAAATTTTTCATACCTAACAATCTGGAAGTAATTTCCCGGTCGAACTTGGTATGTGCTCTTCAAGGTACTTGAATCTGTCTCATCGAGGCGAACCGTATTTTTTATTGTGTACTCTTGACCATTCACATCAATTGTTTTCATGCCCGCATTTGTCTTTGCATCCGCCTTCTCAAAAAGCGGTATTCCACCGCTAACAGCTACCTCGACAGAGAAATTCGCCTCTCTCGTATGGATGCTATCCAGCTTCTTCTGACTTTCCACCATGCGCGACTGCAACACCGTGCGGGATGCGGTCACCTCTTGGACAACGTTGTCTTCCGTTCTGTTCAAGAATGGTTCTGACGAGTACACAGCCCTCCACTCAAAATGCTCTTTTTGCCATGTCAATTTGCGCGTGACTGTTGGCGCATCGGGTTGAACCCCGAACTGCGCGGAAGCAACATGTCCGGCATTGTCGACTTCAATATATTGCAAGGACGGCTTGCTACCGAAATGCCTGACAAAGCTCTTCTCAGTCGCGTCACCTTGTTTTTCCGATATGAGGCCATGGACTTGAGCATCGCGAATGTAAGGGACGGCATCCTTAGCGGACAAGACGTCTATGTCATACCGGTATGGCGGAGGAGACTGCAGAACGGCAACGCTCTGCGCCCTCAACCTGACCTTCTCTCCATCCTTGATCACTTCGGCAAGAACGTTCAGGTCATTCTCGGCACGTTCAATTGTCGCTGGATCGTCAAACGTCACCGACACTGCCTTGAGGACTGCCCCCATATCGCCCTGATATTCCACCCCGGTCGCATTTGCGACCACTGCGGCAATATGCTCGAAAAGCTCCTCCAAGACGGCATCATCGCCTTCAGGACTCCCCACAACCTCATCGCGGACAATAATACTCTGTTCCGCATCGTCATAGACGGCATTTACATGGGCCGGCAATTGATAACGAGAGACACCTCCCGACTTCGCCCCCAGTGTTGAACCCACTTCAACAGCCACGTCATCCAGACCAGCGGAAGCCATCTGAACCAGTCCCGCCACGGTGCTACGATCTACACGCCCGTTCAATGGCTGCGCGAGACGATCAACGACCGCATCAAACAACTGCGGTTGTTTGAACGCCGCATGGATACGTTCAATCCCACCGGAGGCTTGAGCTGCCCCTTGCTTCGAGACCGAGACCACACTGGCGGCGCCGAATTCAGAGGCAATTGCTCCGGCCGTGCCACCCGCCGCTTTGCTGCTCTGGACCTCCTCAGTCTTGAGCCCGTTTACCGCCCCCAATTTCGAATAGGCGTTGCCTTTGATCTGCATGAATGCGCGCCCCCCTCAACTGACCGCCTCCCTGCACTAGTAAAGCAACGATTCGATTAAATTGACAATATGTTCAAAATGATATAACGTTACGTTTGCGCATGCTTTGGTATAGAGCGCGCGTGAGTTGTAAAACAAGGAAAGTGAACCGTGAGAATTAATCTTCGTCAGATCGTGCTGGTGACGGCATCGTTTTTCTTGCTGAACACGGCCTCTTTGGCTGCGTTTGCCCATGCTCCGATTTCCCATGACGAGGTAGTGCAAACTGAAAGAAAATGGGCGGACGGAATAGTTGACATAGGGAGGCAATTCCTGTCAGGAGGCGATTTTCGGACGGTTGCAGCCGACTTGATCGACAACCTCTATGGCTACAGCGAAGGGACAGTTCTGTTCAAGCCGACCAAAGCGTCCGAAGATCAGTTCCGTGAAACTGCGGATCAAGCGTTAAGCTACTTTGTAGGCGGCGACAACCCTGAGGATGCAGGGTTTGCGATACAACCATGGTCATCGGTCCGCTTTGAGAACAATGGGATATTCATCGATTCGGACAGCGCAACAGCTATGGGTAACTATTACTTCACTGACGCCAAAACAGGAAAAGAAGTCAAAGTCGAATTCACCATGCAGTTCAGACGTGCCGATGATGGGCATTTGAAAATTGTAACCCATCACTCCTCACTCCCCTATCAGCGAAACCACTGATGTCATGGGCAGCGTCCTCTCCACGGGCCAACCAAATGCAAGTGTTAGCATTCGCATTGTCGCAGGCTCATAAGTGCGGGAGGGCGACAGCCCGATAAATCGCCGGCGTGGCGGCTGGCAGTGAGTGTCGTCGTGCCGCCGCGCCTATGGGTTCTTGCCCGGCCCTGTCAGTGTGTCCTTGGCATACAATGCCATGACGCGCGACCGCATCGCATCTTTGCCCTTGATCGAGCGCAATACGTGCTTTGCAACTTGCAAGCTCATCGAGCGTTGACATCGCCCACAAACACCTATCAATGGTTGTTGTTCGCAAGAGAGGATCCAAAGAAGTGCATAATTTCACGTTCCAGAATCCGACACGTATCGTCTTCGGGGAAGGCCGTATCGGCGAAGTTGGAGGCCTAGTGCCGCCTGATTCGAAAGTTCTGCTTATCTATGGTGGGGGCAGCGCTGAAAAAACCGGCGTTCTCAATCAAGTGCGTAGAGCGCTTGCCGACTTCCATGTCGTGGAGTTTGGTGGGATTGAGCCCAACCCACGCTATGCGACAGCAATGAAAGCTGTTGAGGTGATTGCACAAGAAGGGATTGATTTTCTTCTAGCTGTCGGCGGCGGTTCGGTCATCGACGCAACAAAATTTATCGCCGCGGCTACGAATCATCATGGCGACCGTTGGGAGATATTGACTTCAAGGGGAGCAGTCGTAAAGAGCGCATTGCCCTTTGGGACCATTCTGACTTTGCCTGCAACAGGTTCGGAGATGAACTCGGGAGCAGTAATCACGCACGAGGAAAACGGCGCAAAATTGCCTTTTCTCAGTCCGCACTGTTATCCCTTATTTTCAGTGCTTGATCCAACAGTGACGTATACGCTCCCGCCCCGTCAGATTGCCAACGGTGTTGCTGACGCCTTTGTCCACGTTATTGAGCAGTATCTGACCTATCCGGTAGGTGCCCGCGTTCAAGATGGCTTTGCTGAAAGCCTGATGCGAATTTTGATTGATCTTGGACCGATTGCCCTCGATAGACCTACTGACTACGAAGTCCGTGCCAACCTGATGTGGACTGCTACGCTCGCACTTAACGGGTTGATTGGGGCAGGAGTTCCGCATGATTGGGCCAGTCATATGATTGCGCATGAGATAACTGCCCTGAACGATACTGACCACGCCCGCACTTTGGCCGTGGTTTTGCCAGCATTGCTTGACGATCAACGAGGCCCCAAACGTGAGAAGCTGTTACAATATGCTACGAATGTCTGGGGAATATCTGGCGGTACCGAAGAGGCCCGGATAGATGCCGTCATTAACGCGACACGCAATTTTTTTGAGACGCTCGGGATCAAAACCCGCCTCTCCGACTACGGTATCTATGGAGAGGGAATAGAACACATCGTCGCTGCTTTACAGCGCCACGGAATGACTGAACTCGGTGAACACAGAGCACTCACACCTGCTGATGCCCGCCGGATACTTGAGCGAGCTCAATAGAAAAGCCTTAAACCGCTTTAGATTACAGCTTGCAGAGGTCTTTGGGAGGCTTTGAAAACACGGCTGCCCCCCTCGTTTCCGAAGGGGGCAGTCTGGATCGACAGCAAACGGCAGTTCGCCTTTCATCCCGCCTTTAGTTCTTTGACAAACGCGGAAATCTGGCCCTTCAAGACCTCGGCTCTGGACGTCAGCCTACTGGATGCCGTCAACAGTCCATTGGCGGAATTTCCAGTCATTTCAGCAGATTGACGGACTGACTGGATCGTTGACGTCACTGAGGCTGCGCGCCCCGCAGCGCTATGCGTGTTCCTGGCGATCTCCTGGGTTGCCGCACCCTGCTCCTCAATTGCCCCCGCCGTGGCAACTGCAAGTTCTTTCACTGCGTTCGTGGTTCGAACAATTTCCTGGATAGACCCCACGGTCTTTTCAGTGGCCTGCTGAATTTCACTGACTTTCAAAGTAATTTCGTCAGTCGCTTTCGCCGTTTGGTTTGCCAGCTGCTTCACTTCAGCGGCGACAACTGCGAAGCCTTTCCCCGCCTCACCAGCCCGAGCAGCCTCGATCGTCGCATTAAGGGCCAGCAGGTTCGTCTGATCCGCAATTCCTTTGATCAGGTTAACGACATCACCGATTGCCGTTGCCGCAACCGCCAGATCCTGGATGCGAGCGGACGAAACAGCCGCCTCATTATGTGCCGTGTCTGCGGCGTTCGAAGACTGAGCTACTTGATGGTGAATTTCGCTCACGGATGCTGCGAGTTCTTCAGCAGACGCCGCAACGGTCTCTACGTTCATCGCCGCGTCGGACGCTGCGCTTCCAACAGCTTCCGACTTTTCCAGCATCTGGGATGCGGTGGCACTGAGCGACTTTGCGGCCGCCTCGACGGTTTGCGACGCGTCTGTAACTTCGGCTGCAATTCCACCAATCGACTCAACAACGCGATCAGCGAGTGCGAAGAGATCGGCTTTCCGCTTTGCGATCTCGTTCTGCTCGGCTGCGTGAGATTCCGCTCGCAGACGTTCAATCTCAACCGCGCCATCCTTGAATTTGCCAAAGGATACCACCAGATCTCCAATCTCATCATTGCCGTGATATTTTGGAACTTCGGCGTTGAGGTCACCCGACGCCAGTTTGTTCATGGCGGACGTCAGTGGACGCAGAGGGAGCAGGCCACGAATGTTCCAGATAGCAAACGCAGCCCCGATCAAAGCAGCCAGCGACGTGACGCCGATCATCATCCAAGTGAAATTGGAAACCGCCGCCTTTACCTCAACGCTGATTACGGCGTTTGCCTCTTCTTGATGGTCGATGAACTCATTGATAACTGCGAGCCACTCGACATACTCAGCTCGCACCTCTTCGAGCAGCAGCTTTTTGGCCAGTTCAGCATCTCCGCTCAACTTGGCGTCAATAACGGCCTGGGTGGCCGGAATTGCTAATGCTTCCACAGCTTTGATCTTCTGAAGAATCTTGTAGTCCTCAGACGAAATGTCGGCTCCAGTGAACATCAGATCGAGCGGCGCAGCTGAGGCCGAATAGTCCGCCGCAAGTTTTCGGATCAAGTTCAATTCCAGCTCCAACTCTTGCGCAGTTGGCACAAGCACAACATCACGCAAAGCAATCGCCCTATCGTGCACACTGCCTCGGAAATTGATCGCGTATCTTTGCTTTACGCTATTAACTTCTGCAATCTGCCTAAGATTTGATCGCACCGAAGCAACCTCTGCTATACTTGCTATTGCAACAACACCGATCATGAGGATGATCACTGAAAAGCCGAGTATCAGCCTGTTTTGAATTGCTATGCGCATGGCATTCTCCCCTAGAGGAACACACCACCACATCAACACGCATTCGATTAACATTGCGTTTCCGCAAGCGCCATTAGAGCAAAAATCCTACGCCGGACAATCGCCCTCCCGCGTTAGCCTTAAACAAATATCTGAAGCGAGATAAACATTGTAGTTTTCTGCAATGTTTTCATTAATTTCCTCATCGTTAAATTCCAGCAAAGCAAGCACAACACTTCTTTGAAGGATCCGCCGGCGCGATATTGCTCTTGCGTACAGCACAGACTTTGAGCACAAAATTCTCAGAAGAGTCATCTCCTCAATAGAACCACAGTACTCTAGAATCAGATCAACTCCATACCCACCCCTCGTGATAATCTTGTTAATCGATTTATGCATTCCTACATTTATTCCGCATAGTTTTTCTACTATCAACACCTCATAATCCTCATCAATTGAATCAATGTAGCTCAACAAGGCCATATCATACAGATCCATTTCCTCCAAATTAATTGAATATTGATTCATCGCCGCAATACTGACGATATTCAATGCCGTCATTTGTTTTGCATTTTTTTTGCAATACTCGCGGTATGATCTCTTTGATTGAATGTAGTCCATCACTCTCTCCCACTTCAATTTAGCTGCCGTTACGGTATGCCCGTCCTCTGATAATTTCCATTCAGAACCTCCGCAAGTATTGATAACTTTTTCTTATTGATTTTAGCGGCGTATTTCGTGTCTTTATTGAGTAATAACAGAGAGTTGGCCGCCCTGCCCTACTGGCTGGTGCTGCTGGCGGTGATTGCCGCGATGACGCTGGTGCCCGCCCTCGCGACGGGCTTGCCGTCACTGGTGCGGCTGTAAGGCGCCATTGATCGGAGGGGCAGTCACACAAGGACTTGCATCCCCTCCGCGCGGTCCCGGCCATGTGCCGGGACCTAGTTCGCAGGCGCGGCTTTTTCGGTCGCATCGCGTCCCTGACGGGTCCCGGCACGAGGCCGGGACGGCGGGGGATTTGGCGTGGGATGTGTTTGCGCGGGCGGCGGGGCAAAGCCCCTGAGCGTGGCAGCAAAACACTGGCGTCACACTGGCCGAGCAACGCGAGAGCCGGCACCAAAACACCGGCGTCACCCCGGCCAAGCGCAGCGCTGAGCCGGGGCCCACTCGCTTGCAGAGCGTTTGAATGACGCGAGGCCTGGCAACATTCGATCAGAGTTTGCCGAACTGCTCGCCGGATGAAATGACCGCTCGGCGAACGAGTGGGCCCCGGCTCTCGCGTTGCTCGGCCGGGGTGACACGGAGCAAGGAGCGGCCGCATCTGCCCGATCGCATCGCGTCCCTGACGGGTCCCGGCACAAGGCCGGGACGGCGCAGGAGTGATCGGCGCATCAGCTAGAAAAACAAAAAGGGGCAGGCCATTGGCCTGCCCCTTGGTGGTTCGGCGGTCAGCCGGCTCAGCCGTTGACGACCATCTTGTCGGTGCGGCCTTCGCGTTCCTTCTTCAGGTTCTCGGCGACGAGGAAGGCCAGTTCGATGGCCTGGTCGGCGTTGAGGCGCGGGTCGCAGTGGGTGTGGTAGCGGTCGCCGAGCTGCTCGGCGGTGAGCGCATGGGCGCCGCCGGTGCATTCGGTGACATTGCGGCCGGTCATCTCGACATGGATGCCGCCGGCATGGGTGCCTTCGGCGCGGTGCACGGCGAAGAAGGCTTCCACTTCCTTCAGGATCCGGTCGAACGGACGGGTCTTGTAACCACCAGCGGTGATGGTGTTACCATGCATCGGGTCGCAGGACCAGACGACGGTGCGGCCTTCGCGCTCGACGGCGCGAATGAGCTGCGGCAGATGCTCGAACACCTTGTCGGCGCCAAAGCGGCAGATCAGCGTCAGACGGCCGGCCTCATTGTCCGGGTTCAGCGTGTCGATCAGCTTCAGCAGACCGTCAGCGGTGAGCGAGGGGCCGCACTTCAGGCCGATCGGGTTCTTGATGCCGCGGAAGAATTCCACATGGGCATGGTCCGGCTGACGGGTGCGGTCACCGATCCACAGCATGTGGCCTGAGGTGGCGTACCAGTCACCCGACGTGGAATCGACACGGGTGAAGGCCTGCTCGTAGCCGAGCAGCAGCGCCTCGTGGCTGGTGAAGAAATCGGTCGAGCGCAGCTGCGGCACGCTGTCCGGCGAAACGCCGCAGGCGCGCATGAAGGACAGGGATTCGGAAATCCGGTCCGCCAGTTCCTGATAGCGGTGCGACTGCGGGCTGTCCTTGACGAAGCCCAGCATCCAGCGATGCACCTGGTCGAGGTTGGCAAAGCCACCTTGAGCGAAGGCACGCAGCAGGTTCAGCGTCGCGGCCGACTGGCGGTAGGCCATCGACAGACGGTTCGGATCCGGGATGCGGCTTTCCGGCGTGAAGGCGATATCGTTGATGATGTCACCGCGGTAGCTCGGCAGCTCGACATCGCCCTGCTTCTCGATGTTGGACGAGCGGGGCTTGGCGAACTGGCCGGCAATGCGGCCGACCTTCACCACCGGCTGGGCGGCGGCATAGGTCAGGACAACCGACATCTGCAGGAAGACGCGGAAGAAGTCACGAATGTGATCCGGGTGATGTTCTGCAAAGCTCTCGGCGCAATCTCCACCCTGAAGGAGGAAAGCACGGCCCGCCGCAACATCCGCAAGCTGGCGCTTCAGTGCGCGCGCCTCGCCTGCAAAAACAAGCGGCGGATAGGTCGACAGGCGCTTCTCGACATCAGCGAGCGCCTGAGCATCGGGATAATCCGGCACCTGCTGGATCGGTTTTGATCTCCAGCTGTCCGGGGTCCACTTCTCCGCCATAACACATTCTCCAACTACCGTCCGGGCTTGTGCCTATTCCGTCTTTCGTCCGGCCCAGATACCTTCCCTTGATAACATTGTTTCGTTCTCCCCACGGGAAGTGGAGAAAACCTGCGGCTTATACACCGGCCTGCGTTACAAGACCACAGGTAAGGCCGCAGCCCGACCGCAAGGCCGGGGCGACGAGTTAACCGCCAGCGCGCGGCGCGCGCAAGCCACGAGTTGCCGAATGTCGTCGCCTTTTCCTGCAGATCCTGCCCAGAAGCTCGAACATGATCACAGCCGGGAGGGCATTGCCCGGCGGCTTGGCCGTGGCCCGCGCATCAGCTATCTGCGCGACTGGGTCTATGGTGGCATCGATGGCGCGGTGACAACCTTCGCCGTTGTGGCTGGCGCTGTCGGTGCCGCGCTGCCGTCCTCCGTGATCCTGATCCTCGGGCTTGCCAATCTTCTCGCCGACGGTTTCTCGATGGCCGCCGCCAATTATGCCGGCACCCGGGCGGAGGTGGAGGATTATGACCGGCTCCGCCGCGTCGAGGAACGGCACATTGACCTTGCTCCGGACGGCGAACGGGAAGAGATCCGGCAGATCTTTGCCGCCAAGGGATTTGATGGCGCGGAGCTTGAACAGCTGGTCCGCCTTATCACCTCCCGCCGCGAGGTCTGGATCGAGACCATGATGAGCGGCGAATATGGCATCGGCGACGTGCCCCGCAGCGCAGGCGCGGCCGCGTTGTCCACTTTTGCCGCCTTCGTGCTGTGCGGCAGCATTCCGCTCCTGCCCTATCTTGCAGGCCTTGCCGGACTGGTTGTGGAACCGGCCGCGCTGATCGGGACGGCTCTCACCGCCCTGACCTTCTTCGTCATCGGCTCGATCAAGTCGCTCTGGTCGACGCGCGGCTGGCTCACCAGCGGGCTGGAGACGACCGCCATCGGCATGTCGGCCGCGGGCATCGCCTGGGCGGTCGGGGCGCTCCTGCACCAGGTCTTCGGCATCTCCGGCTAGGGCGCCCCGTCCGTCTCAGGTCTTGCAGATGGTGTTGCCACCGTCAGACACCATCGCGGTGCCTGTCACGAAGGATGCATCGTCGGAGAGGAGGAACGCGGCGGCGGCGGCGATCTCTTGCGGTTCGGCAATGCGCTTCAGGGCATGCAGACCGGCGATCCATTCCAGCGCGCCTGCATCGCTCGGCGCCATTTCCGTCATGGTTCCGCCCGGCAGCAGCGCATTGACCCGCAAGCCCGCCGGTCCGTGCTCTGCCGCCAGAACCTGCGTCAGGCCGATGAGGCCGGACTTTGCCGCCGCATAGGCCGCCATGCCCGGAAGTCCGATGCCGTGACCGACAAAGGTCGACGTGAAGACAATCGATCCCTTTCCGCCGTCCAGCATCGCCGGGATCTGGTGGCGGGCGAGATGGAAGGCGCTGGTCAGGTTGACCTCCAGCACCCGGTTCCAGTTCTCCGTGGTCATCTGCGGCAGAGGAACCATGTCACCGACGATGCCGGCGTTGTTGAAAGCCCCGTCGAGGCGGCCAAACCGGCTCACCGCCGCCTCCACCAGTGCCCGGGCATGGGCGTCATCGACCACGTCGCCGGCGACCGTCACCACTTCGCCGCCGGCCTCGGCGAGTTCTCCCGCCAGCGCGTCCAGACGCTCCTTGCGGCGGGCGCCGATCACGAGCCTTGCCCCGCGGGCAGAAAACAGCCGCGCCGCCGCAGCGCCAATGCCGCTGCTTGCGCCGGTGATGATGATGACCTTGTCTTTGAGTTGCATTGCGCAGTCTCCAGTTGAAGTGACTGGCGCAACCTAGTGACAGCCTTGCCCGGCCTCGACCCGAAACGCGAGCGGGAAGGCTTTGTTTTTCTGTTGTTTTTTGTGACTTTGATCGGGTTTCGGGTGGTCAGGTGGCTGTTGCCTCGCCGGGTACGGGGACAGCAGCCACACACTCCTGCGTCACCCCGGCTCGCGCTGCGCTTGGCCGGGGTGACGCAGGGTGACGTGATGCGGACGACTGGGGGCTTGTCAGCGGCTTGGTCCCTTCCGCTGGCACGCCCCCCCCCTAGCCCCGCCCCGCCTCTCAGCCCTTCAGCCGCTCGGCATGCCAGGCGACATGGTCGCGGGCGAAGGTGGCGACGAAGTTGTAGGAATGGTCGTAGCCGGCCTGGAGCCGGAGGGTCCCGGCCGTGCGGGTGGTGGCGAGCGCCGTGGCCAGCGCCTCCGGCTTCAGGAGGTCGAGGAACTGGTCCGACAGGCCCTGGTCGACGAGCAGATCCCCTTTCCAGCCTTTCGTTGCAAGCAGGAGCGAGGCGTCATGCGCGCGCCAGAGCGTCTCGTCCGGCCCCAGATAGGCGGCCAGCTGCTTGCGGCCCCAATCGGAGGCGGCCGGATGGGCGATCGGGGCGAAGGCCGACAGGGAGGCATAAAGCTCCGGGTGGCGCATCGCCAGGGTCAGCGCGCCGTGACCGCCCATCGAGTGACCGGTGATGCCATGCCGGTCCGTGACCGGGAACCGCGCCTGAACCAGCTGGCGCAGCTCGCGCACCACATAGTCTTCCATGCGGAAATGCGGTGCCCAGGGCGCCTCGGTGGCATCGACATAGAAGCCGGCGCCCTGGCCGAGGTCATAGGCGGCATCATTGGCCACCCCCTCGCCGCGCGGGCTGGTGTCCGGGAACACCAGCGCCAGACCGAACTCCGCCGCATGGGCCTGCAGCCCCGCCTTGGTCATGGCGTTCTCATGCGTGCAGGTGAGGCCCGAGAGATACCAGAGGCACGGCACCGGCCCGCGGCTTGCCTGCGGCGGCAGATAGACCGCGAAGGTCATCGGCACGCCGCAGGCCTCGCTGTCGTGGCTGTAGACGCCCTGGACGCCGCCGAACATGCGGCTTTCGGAAAGGGTCTGCATCGGCCGGGACCTCAGTAGACCACGACCGAGCGGATCGATTTGCCCGAATGCATCAGCTCGAAGCCCTTGTTTATGTCCTCCAGCGGCATGACATGGGTGATCATCGGGTCGATCTCGATCTTGCCGTCGAGATACCAGTCGACGATCTTCGGCACGTCGGTTCGCCCGCGCGCGCCGCCGAAGGCGGTGCCCATCCAGGTGCGGCCGGTGACGAGCTGGAACGGACGGGTGGAAATTTCCTGGCCGGCGCCGGCAACGCCGATCACCACCGACTTGCCCCAGCCGCGATGCGAGGCCTCCAGCGCCTGGCGCATCACCTTGGTGTTGCCGGTGCAGTCGAAGGTGTAGTCCGCGCCGCCGATCTGGTCCGCGCCGCGCTTGGTCAGGTTGACGAGATAGGGCACCAGATCCTCACCCACTTCCAGCGGGTTGACGAAATGGGTCATGCCGAAGCGCTCGCCCCAGGCCTTCTTGTCGTTGTTGAGGTCAACGCCGATGATCATGTCGGCGCCGGCCAGACGCAGGCCCTGGATCACGTTGAGGCCGATGCCGCCGAGGCCGAAGACGATGGCGGTCGCGCCCATTTCCACCTTGGCCGTGTTGATCACCGCGCCGATGCCCGTGGTGACGCCGCAGCCGATGTAGCAGATCTTGTCGAAGGCAGCTGCCGGGTTGACCTTGGCCAGCGCGATCTCCGGCAGGACCGTGTAGTTGGCGAAGGTCGAGCAGCCCATGTAGTGGTGCACCTTCTCGCCGTTGATGGAGAAGCGCGAGGTGCCGTCCGGCATCACACCCTGGCCCTGGGTCGAGCGGATCGCCGTGCACAGGTTGGTCTTGCGCGACAGGCAGGACGGGCATTCGCGGCATTCGGGCGTGTAGAGCGGGATGACGTGATCGCCCGGCTTCAGGCTGGTGACGCCCTTGCCGACTTCCACGACAACGCCCGCGCCCTCATGGCCGAGGATCGCCGGGAAGATGCCTTCCGGATCGGCGCCGGACAGGGTGAAGTCGTCCGTGTGGCAGATGCCGGTGGCCTTGATCTCGACCAGCACCTCGAAGGCACGCGGGCCCTCCAGCTGCACGGTGGTGACTTCCAGCGGCTTGCCTGCGGCAACGGCAACGGCGGCGCGAACGTCCATGGGGTCGATCCTCTTTCAATGGAATAGGTGGGGAAGTTTGGGGGCACCATAGCCGAACCATGCCCGGCAGGGCCAGCCCGTGCTGTCGGCCAAGCGCCCAACCTGCCGCGAAATGCGACAGGCTGGGGATGATTTCAAAGGCTTGCCGGTGTCAGGCCGGTATCAGGCAGGTGTCAGGCCGGTATCAGTCAGGTATCAGGCCGGCGCTGCCACCAGCCGGTCCTGCCGGCGCAGATGCAGCGCCAGCATGACCAGCACGATCGGGGCGAGAAACAGGTTTGCCGCCGGAATCGCCAGCCAGATGCCGTCGGTGCCGAGGAAGCGGGGCAGGATGGCGAGGAAGGGCAGCTGCACCAGCATGTTGGCGGCTGCGATCATCAAGGCCCGGCGCGCGTCGCCGATGGCCTGGAAGTAGGTGGCGACGATGATGATGAGGCCTTCCAGCATCATCGTGAAGAGATGCAGGCGGATGCCATGCTCCGCCGCGGCCGACAGCACCGGGTCCCCGGTGGTGAACAGGGCGACGAACACCTCCGGCACGATCAGCAGCGCCGCCACGAGCGCACAGCCGAGGCCGAAGATCGACATCATGGCGAGGCGCAAGGTTCCAAGCACGGCGCGGCGCTCGCCTGCCCCATGGAAATAACTCACCAGCGGCTGCATGCCGCCGCAGATGCCCTCGCCCAGCAGGTAGTAGAAGGCCATGTAATAGTCGGTGATGGCGAAGGCGGCGACCTGCACTTCCGAGCCGAAGCGCATGAACAGGTAATTGTGCAGCATGATCACGAAGCTCATGTAGAGATACATGATCATGCTGGTGAAGCCGGTGACGAGGATCTGGGCGATCCGCCCCAGCCGGATGCGGAAGTCCTTGAGACGCGGCCTGAGGGCCGTCGGACGGCCGAACAGGAACCACAGGCAGGCGATGTCCGACACCGCTTCACCGGCGACCGTTGCCGCAGCCGCCCCCGACAGGCCCCACCCGAACTCGACGATGAAGACATAGTCAAGCACCAGATTGACCAGCACCCCGGCGAACATGGCCAGCGTGGCGCGCACTGGCGCGCCGGTGTTGCGCACCAGCAGAGGCAGGACGGCGGCGCCCATGACCGAGATGCCACCAAGGCCGCGCACGAACAGGTAATCCATGCCATGGCGGACCACCTCGTCCGGGGCACCCTGGAACGACAGGAAAGCCTCGCGGCACAGGATCAGGAATGTTCCGCCAACGAGGCCGAGGACCACGACCAGCAGCAGCGACAGGCCGAGATAGCGCCGGGCCAGGGGCAGACGGCCGGCGCCATTGGCCATGGAGAGCTGCGCCCCGCCGCCAATGCCGATCATGGTGCCAACCGCCAGAACGACGCCAACGAGTGGCCAGGCCATGTAGATGCCGGAGAGCCCGGGCGTGCCCATCACATGACCGATGAAGATGCCATCGATCATCATGTTCAGCGCCTGAACCACCAGCGCCGCCACGGCCGGCAGCGTGTAGATCAGGAAGGTCCGGGGAATGCGCGTGCTGTCCATGGTGGTTTCCATGCATCAAATCGGGTCTGGGTCCGGCACAGGGGCTCTGGCCCCTGAAGGGAACGAGGTGCCCACGTCCAAACGGGCACCTTCGAGGTCATGATCGGGTCAGGACGTGGAAGCGCAAGCCGAGCACCAGCGCGGCGGGGCCAAGCGCACAGACGAAGCCGAGCCAGACGCCCGACGGGCCCATGCCGGCATGGGTCGCCAGCAGCCAGCCAACCGGCAGGGCGACCGGCCAGTAGGCGACGATAGAGACAATCGACGGCAGGCCCGTGTCAGACAGGCCGCGCAGCGCGCCAACCAGCGTCGATTGCAGCCCGTCCATGACCTGGCTGAGCGCGAAGATGAAGAAGATCGACGCGGCAACCGCCACCACCTCCGGATCCTGGGTGATCAGGCGGGCAATGGCTTCGCCCTGGAAAGCCAGAAGCGTTGCCGACAGCCCCAGCCAGGCCGTCGCCATGACGATCGCGGCCAGTGTAATCGCCCGCACCTGATTGGTGCGCCCGGCACCGGCGGCCTGCGACACGCGGATCGCGACCGCGCCGGCAACCCCGAGCGGCACCATGTAGAGGAGCGTTCCCACCGACAGTGCAACCTGGTTGGCGGCGAGCGCGACGGTTCCGAACAGGCCGATCAGCATGGTCGCCACCGCCATGGCTCCGGTCTCGGCGATGTACATCAGGCCGAGCGGCGCACCCTCGCGGGCAACGGAGCGCAGGTCCTCCGGCTCGCGCTGGCCGCGCACGCGCAGCCGCGCCGTCGAGGCCGCGCGGCGCCAGTAGAGAAAGGCAACCGCCAACGACACCGTTTCGGCCAGCAGCGAGGCGATGCCGGCGCCCGTCAGCCCAAGTCCCTCGAACCCGCCGATCCCGTGGATCAGCACGTAGTTCAGCGGCACGTTGAGGACGCAGGCCAGCACCCCGAACAGGGTACCCGTCCACGGCCGGTCAATTGCCTCGAAGGCAGACTTGAAGACGGTCAGGATAGCAAAGGGGACCAGAAAGGCGGCGATCAGAAGCCAGTAAGGACCGGCAATCGCCAGCACTTCGGCCGGCTGGTCGAGCAGCGGCATCAATGGCCATGCCAGCGCCATGAGCAGCGCGGCAGCCAGTCCGGTGCCGAGGCCCAGCCACAGGCCTGTGCGCCAGACGCCGGCAATCCGCCTGGCCTGTCCCGCGCCATAAGCCGTGCCGATGCGCACGGAAAGAACGGACAGGAATCCGTAGATTGCGGCAAAGAACACCGTCGCCACAGCCCCGGCAAGGCCTGCGGCGGCGAGCGGCACAGGGCCGAGCGGGGCCAGCATGATGGCATCGGTAACAGTAATCAGCGCGCCGGTGCTGAGCCCGACGACGATCGGAACGGCCAGGCGGGTGATGCTGACAAACTCATCAAGGAACGGCAGTCGCATGCAAGGAACTCCGGTCGCAGTTGAGCCTCGATCGGCGCAAGTGCCTCAATAGTCGGTCGTCAGATTGCCCCGCGCCTTGGCGAGAAGGCGGGAGAGTTCGGCCAGCTCTTGCGGCTCGAGCATGGCAGCAAGGCGTGACGCAGTGTCGGCGTAGATCGTCTGTTCCTCCGCCTCCAGCGCCTGACATTTCGGCGTGGGCGCAAGAAGAACCGAGCGGGCATCCTCGCCGCTCGCACTGCGGCTGATATAGCCGCGCGCTTCCAGCTTGCGCACCATGGCGCTGGCCGAGGCGGGCGTGACCTGCATGCGGGCGGCAAGCTCGCCCAGACGGATCGGCCGTCCGGCACCCAGCAGCGCATAGAGATAATCCAGCTCGTTCGGCGTGAGGTCCATCGAGCCGCTGCGGCGCGATTCTTCGCGCCAGCGGAACCACATGTGCCACTGCAGGCAGCGCAGGCTTTCCTCGAGATCCATGATATGGCCTTTTGTTAGTTTGTCTAACTAACATGATTGAGGCGGCGCTTTCAAGCCATGTGTGTCTTGGGACTCCGGCCCTCCCCTCTCCTTCGTCATGCCATGACTTGATCATGGCATCCGTTCCGTTGCGGTGCGGGCCATGCGGCGCCGGCGGCGTCAGCCACGCAGGCGTTCCCTGAGTGGAGAGGGCACGGCATGGATGCCATGGTCGAGCCATGGCATGACGAAAGCGGAAAGGGTGGTCGCGAGGATGGGCCGCCGGCCCTCCCTTCTCCTTCGTCATGCCATGACTTGATCATGGCATCCATGCCGTTGCGGTGCGGGCCGTGCGGCGCCGGGGGCGTCAGCCACGTAGGCGCTCCCTGAGTGGAGAGGGCACGGCATGGATGCCATGGACGAGCCATGGCATGACGAAAACGGTTAGGATTGGTCGTGGGGATGGGCCGTTGCGGCGGCGCGGCGCGTGTTGCGGGCAGAAGGCTCTCCCCTCTCGTCCGTCAAACCCTCTCCTTCGTCATGCCATGACTTGATCATGGCATCCATGCCGTTGCGGTGCGGGCCATGCGGCGCTGGGGGCGTCAACAACGCAGGCGCTCCCTGAGTGGAGAGGGCACGGCATGGATGCCATGGACGAGCCATGGCATGACGAAAGCGTTGAAGTGACTGCATGGAACCAGCGGCTGGTGTCAGCGACACTTTCTTCTTCTGCGACGCAGCATGTCGGATTCAGACCATCGGCTGACCGATCAGGAAGCCCCCTTGACGGCAGGGTTGGCGATGATGGCACCCTGCCCTGTCAGCGGCCGCACCCGGTGCCGGAGAGCTGGCAGGATCCATTCACGGCATCAGACCAGGGGCAAAAGCGGCGGCCATGACGCGCTATTCCTTCCTCGAAGTGGCGAAAAACGCCTTCAGCGCCCACAAGAACTGGGGCCGGCAGTGGCGTTCGCCCGAGCCGAAGCCGGCCTATGATGTGATCATCATCGGCGCAGGCGGACATGGCCTCGCCACCGCCTATTATCTGGCCAAGGTGCATGGCATCACCAATGTCGCCGTGCTCGACAAGGGCTGGCTTGGCGGCGGCAACACGGGCCGCAACACCACGATCGTGCGCTCCAACTATCTCTGGGAGGAGAGCGCCAGGCTCTACCAGCACGCGCTCGATCTCTGGGACGGGCTGTCGCAGGAGCTGAACTACAACGTCATGTATTCGCAGCGCGGCGTGATGATGCTGGCGCATACGGTGCATGACATCCAGGTGTTCAAGCGCCACATTCACGCCAACCGGCTGGCCGGCGTCACCAACGAGTGGCTGAGCGCCGAGGAAGCCAAGGAATTCTGCCCGCCGCTCAACATCGACAAGAACATCCGCTATCCGGTGATGGGCGCGGCGCTGCAGCGCGTCGGCGGCACGGCGCGGCATGACGCGGTCGCCTGGGGCTACGCGCGCGGCGCAAGCGCCATGGGCGTCGACATCATTCAAAACTGTGCCGTCACCGGTATCCGCCGGGCCCCGACGGGCGAGGTGACGGGCGTCGAGACGACACGCGGTTTCATCGGCGCCAAGAAGATCGGCTGTGTCGCGGCCGGCAACACCTCCGTTGTCATGGCGATGGCCGGGCTGAAGCTGCCGCTGGAATCCAATCCGCTGCAGGCGCTGGTGTCGGAGCCGGTGAAGCCGGCCTTCCCTTGCGTGGTCATGTCGAACACGATCCACGCCTATATCTCCCAGTCCGACAAGGGCGAGCTGGTTATCGGCGCGGGCACGGACCAGTTCGTGTCCTATTCCCAGGCGGGTGGTCTGCACATCACCACGCACACGCTCGATGCCATCTGCGAGCTGTTCCCGATGTTCCGCCGCATGCGCATGCTGCGCAACTGGGGCGGCATCGTTGACAACACCCCCGACCGTTCGCCGATCATCGGCCTGACGCCGGTGCCGGGCCTTTATCTCAACTGCGGCTGGGGCACGGGCGGCTTCAAGGCCACGCCGGGCTCGGGCCATGTCTTTGCCCACACCATTGCGACCGGAGCGCCGCATCCGGTCAATGCCCCCTTCTCGCTCGACCGGTTCCGCACCGGACGGCTGATCGACGAGGCGGCCGCGGCCGCCGTGGCTCACTGAGGCTTCGCCATGCTGCTGATTTCCTGTCCCTATTGCGGCGTCGAACGGCCCGAGACCGAGTTCCGCTACGGCGGCGAGGCGCATATCGCCCGCCCCGCCGATCCCTCGCAGCTCAATGACGAGGAATGGGCCCAGTTCCTCTACATGCGCACCAACACGCGCGGCCTTTATGCCGAACGCTGGCGTCATGCCCATGGCTGTGGCCGCTTCTTCAACGCCGTGCGCGACACGGTCAGCGACAAGTTTGTCTGCACCTACAAGGCCGGCGAACCCAAGCCCGACCTCGACGCCCTTGCCCGCGCCTCCCAGGAAAAGGACGCCCGCTGATGAGCGCCCATAGCCAGAAATCAACCCAGAGCGCCCGCCTGGCCCATGGCGGCCGCATCGACCGGTCGCGGACGCTTCAGTTCAGCTTCGACGGCAAGGTGATGCAGGCGCATCCGGGCGACACGCTCGCCTCCGCGCTGATTGCCAATGGCGTGCATCTCGTTGGCCGCTCGTTCAAATATCACCGCCCGCGCGGCATCCTGACGGCCGGATCGGAAGAGCCGAACGCGCTTGTCGGCGTCTACCGGCACGGCGACCAGACCCCGAACCTGCGCGCGACGCAGGTCGAGGTCTACGAAGGCCTGATGGCGATCAGCCAGAACCGCTATCCCTCGCTCGACTTCGATGTCGGGGCGATCAATGACGTGCTGTCGCCGCTGTTCCCGGCCGGCTTCTACTACAAGACCTTCATGTGGCCGAAGGCCTTCTGGGACAAGGTCTATGAGCCGGTGATCCGCGCTGCTGCCGGTCTCGGCAAGCCGCCGAAGCTGGCCGATCCGGATCACTACGCCAACCTCTATGCCCATTGCGACGTGCTGGTGATCGGCTCCGGTCCGGCGGGTCTGGCGGCTGCGCTCTCGGCCAGCGAGACGGGCGCGCGGGTGATCCTGTGCGACGAGCAGGCAGAAATGGGCGGCTCGCTGCTCAGCGAAACCGGCTCCACCATCGAGGGCCTGCCGGCCGCCGAGTGGGTCGCCGCCACGTTGGCGACACTCGCTGCGCGGGACAACGTGACGCTGCTGCCGCGCACGACTGCGTTTGGGTATTTCGTGCAGAACTTCATCGCGCTGGCCGAGCGCGTCACCGACCATCTGGCACAGCCGGGTGCAAACCTGCCGCGCGAGCGCATGTGGCAGGTGCGGGCGAAGGAAGTGGTCATTGCCGCCGGGGCGCATGAGCGGCCGATGGTGTTCCCGGAGAACGACCGGCCGGGCATCCTGCTGGCCAGCGCCGGCCGCACCTATCTCAACCGCTATGGCGCAACCGTCGGCCGCCGGGTGCTCGTGACGACCGCCTGCGACAGCGCCTGGGCCGCCGCCTTCGATCTGGCAGATGCCGGGGTCGAGGTGGTGGCGATTGCCGACATGCGCGCCACCCCGCCGGAGCATCTGCGCGAGGCGGCCGCACGCCGGGGCATCCGGGTCGAGGCGGCCTGCGTCGTCACCGGCACCAGCGGGCGGCTCAGGGTGTCGAAGGCGATGCTCGGCCGGCTGCGCAATGACGGCAGCGTGGTCTCTGCGGGTGATGTGACCTGCGACGCCATCCTGATGTCGTCCGGCTGGACGCCTTCAGTCAGCCTCTATTCGCAGTCGCGCGGCAAGGTCGTGTGGAATGCCGAACACGAGGCGTTCCTGCCCGGCGCCAGCGTGCAGCGGGAACGCTCTGCCGGCAGCTGCCGGGGTGTCAATGGACTGGCGGCGGTGCTCGAGGACGGCTATGCCGCCGCGGCGAACAGGCAGCGGAGGCCGCAACCGGTGCCGCGCGCAAGGGCGGACGCCTGACGGCCACGGGCGGCGAAGCCTCCACGGGCGGGTATCTCGGCGCGCTGCCGCATGACCGCAACGCCGGCCGGGTGAAGGCCTTCGTCGACTACCAGAACGACGTGACCGCCAAGGACGTGCAGCTGGCGGTGCGCGAAGGCATGATGTCGATCGAGCACATCAAGCGCTACACGACCACCGGCATGGCGACCGACCAGGGCCGCCTCTCCAACATGAACGCGCTGGCGATTGCTTCGGGCGCGCTGGGCGCGCCGCTGCCGCAGGTGGGTCTCACCACCTTCCGCCTGCCCTATTCGCCGACGACCTTCGGCACCTTTGCCGGCTCCTCGCGCGGCGATGCCTTTGACCCGGTGCGGCGCACGCCCTCGCATGACTGGGTGGTGGCAAAGGGCGGTGTCTTCGAGGATGTCGGCCAGTGGAAGCGCACCTGGTACTTCCCGGAAGGCTCCGAGGACATGCATGCGGCCGTGGCGCGCGAATGCCGCGTCACGCGGCAGGCGGTCGGCCAGTTTGACGCCTCGACACTCGGCAAGATCGAGGTGGTGGGCAAGGACGCGGCCGAATTCCTGGAGCGCTTCTATACGAACCCGTGGAAGGGCCTGAAGCCCGGCCGCTGCCGCTATGCGGTGCTGCTCAACGAGGCCGGCTACATTATTGATGACGGCGTCGTCGGGCGGCTCACCGACGACCGGTTCCACGTCACCACCACCACGGGCGGAGCGGCGCGGGTCTTTGCCATGATGGAGGATTTCCTCCAGACCGAATGGCCGGATCTCGACGTCTGGATCACCTCGACCACCGAGCAATATGCCGTGATTGCGGTGCAGGGCCCGAAGGCGCGCGAGGTGATTGCCCCCTTCGTCGAGGGCATCGACCTCTCCAACGAGGCCTTCCCGCACATGAGCGTCGCCTCGGGCCGCTTCGCCGGCCTGCCCTGCCGCCTGTTCCGGGTGAGCTTCACGGGCGAACTCGGCTTTGAAGTGAACGTGCCGGCCCGCCATGGCGCAAAGGTGTGGGAGCTGATCAACGCGGAAGTGGTGAAGCAGGGCGGCTGTGTCTACGGCACCGAGACCATGCACGTGCTGCGCGCCGAGAAGGGCTACATCATCATCGGCCAGGAGACCGACGGCACGGTGACGCCCGATGACGCCGGGCTCGACTGGGCCATCGGCAAGAAGAAGTTCGATTTCGTCGGCAAGCGCTCGCTGTCGCGTCCGGACCTCGTCGCCAATGGCCGCAAGCAGGTCGTCGGCCTCCTGCCGGTCGACCCGAAGCAGATGCTGGAAGAAGGGGCGCAGATCACCGCCGAGGCCAACCCGGCCAAGGGCACCCCGGCGCTGGGCCATGTCACCTCGGCCTACTGGAGCGAGGCGCTCGGGCGGACCATTGCACTTGCCATCGTCAAGGACGGCCGCGCCCGCCACGGCGAAGTGCTGAATGTGCCGATGCCGGCCGGCGCGATCTCAGTGAAGGTCGTCGACCCCGTGATGTATGACCCGGAAGGAACCCGTCTCAATGGCTGAGATCTACACCCCCGTTGCGGGCCTGGCGCCGGTGCTGCGCCAGGATGCGGTCAGCATCCAGAAGACCGCCCCCATCGCCCGCCTGTCGTTCCGTGGCCGCGCTGAGGCGCAGGCCGCTGTCGCCGGCGCGCTGGGCTTTGCCCTGCCGCAGGCACCGCTGTCGGCGTCCGCTGGCGCAGGCAAGGCCGCCCTTTGGCTCGGGCCGGATGAGTGGCTGCTGCTGGCACCCGAGGCCGAGCTGGTGGCCTTCGAGGCCGCCGTCAACGCCGCTGTTGCCGGGCTGGCGGCTTCCGTCACCGACATCTCGCACCGGCAGGACGCGGTGCTGGTGAGCGGTCCGCGCGCGACCTGGCTGCTGAACGCCGGCGTGCCGATCGATCTGGCGCTGCCCGCCTTCCCCGTCGGCATGGTCACGCGCACGCTCTGCCACAAGGCCGAGGTGATCCTGTGGCGCAAGGCAGAGGACCAGTTCGTGCTGGAGTGCTGGCGTACCTTCCAGCCCTATGTGCTGGAGCATCTTCTGGACGCAGCCCGGGAACTGTCGGCCGCCTGACGCTTCCGGACAAACGGCAGCCTGAAACAAGCCCTGCTGGCCGGTGTCAGAACACGCTGGCCAGGAGGGTTTTGATTCCGGCTGCCAGCAGGGCTGCGGCAGGCACCGTGACCATCCAGGCGGCCAGGATCGTCATGACGTGGGAGCGGCGAACGAGCAGACGCCGCTTCTGTTCCTCACGGCTGCGGATCGGGCGCAGCCGCAATCCGGTCTTGCCCGACGGCGCATCGGCGCGATAGCCAAGGCGCTGGGTCTCCCACTCGCGGAAGAAACCGACCCCGAACACCGCTCCGACCGCCACATGGGTCGTGCTGACAGGCAGACCGAGAGCAGAGGCGAAGATGACGGTGGAAGCGGTTGCCAGCGCGATGCAGTAGGCGCGCATCGGGTTGAGCTTGGTGATCTGCTGGCCGACGAGCTTGATCAGCCGAGGCCCGAACAACGTCAGTCCGAGTGAAATGCCCGCAGCCCCGATGGCCATCACCCAGAACGGGATGCGCACCGTTTCACTGATGACGCCGGACCCCATGGCATGCGCGATGGCTGCGACGGGCCCGACCGCGTTGGCAACATCATTGGCGCCATGGGCAAAGGACAACAGCGCAGCCGAGCCGATCAGCGGCCAGGCAAACAGCTGGCGCACCGACTGATTGCGATTGTCGAGCCCGACCGACTGGCGCCAGATGATCGGGCGGACGATGGCGTGAACAATGATTCCGACAATGAAACCGGCCAGCAACGCGTGGCCCAGTTCCAGATTGACCACTCGCGACAGGCCCTTGAAGGTCAGATAGGTGGCAAAGGCGCCGGCCATCAGACCGATCAGGCGCGGCACCCACCGGCGCGCTGCCTCGATCTTGTCGAACTGATAGACGACGCGGCTGCGAATGAAGGCAAGGATCGCAGCGGCAAGGGTCGCACTGAGCAGCGGCGAGACGAGCCAGCCGCCCATGATCGAGCCGATCACCGACCAGTCGACCGGACCGAAGCCGATCCCGGCAATGGCTGCTCCCAGAACGCCGCCGACAATCGACTGGGTCGTCGAAACAGGGGCGCGCAGCCAGTTGGCGAAATGGATCCATATGCCGGCCGCCAGAAGCGCTGACAGCATCACCAGGGCGTAGTCCTGCGGCGTCTCAGCGTCGAGCGGCGTCACGATGCCGGAGGAGATCGTCTCGATCACGTCTCCACCAGCGATCAGCGCCCCCGCACTCTCGAACACCACAGCCATCGCCAATGCCGCAGGCAGGGACAAGGCGCGCGCGCCGACCGCCGGACCGACATTGTTGGCAACGTCATTGGCGCCGATGTTCAGCGCCATGTAGCCGCCAACGGCAGCGGCAATGACGACCAGAACCCCACCTGGCAGATTGAACACCATGGACAGAGCGAAAAGCGCTGTCAAAACAAGGAATAGGAAGGCAAGTCCCGGCGCCACGAGCCTGCGGTTCGTGCTTTCGGCTGCGTCCTCGATATAGGCGAGCTTGTCGAGATCCTTGTCGAGAATGGACTTCTGGTCTGTCTTCACGTGGTGATGCCGGTGGCCCTCCCAAGGCGATGCATGCGATGCCGCGGACGGGCAACCCCGAATCCGGAACGGCGACGATCTGACGGGATCAGTTAGCCGTCAGATCTGCGACCAGATCGTGACGTCACGGCTCATTCGGTCCAGAAGCCGGGCAACTTCCGGCTCATCGGCGAGACGGGCGGCCTCGTCGACAGGGAGCCATCGCAACTGCCGCTCGCCGCGCTCGGGATAGTCCGCCGCCTCGGCTTCGGCATGGAGAAGATAGACAAGAACATCGGTCGGGACGCGCAGCCCACTGTCGAGCCCTTTGGTCGAGCGGATCCGGGCAAACGGCTTGCGCTCCGCCCGGCCAATCACGCCGGCCTCCTCGAAGGCCTCGACTTCTGCCGTGCGCTCGGACTGCCGGTCGAGCAGCGGCCATCCCTTCGGCAGGATCCAGCGCCCGGTGCTGCGCGAGGACACCAGAAGCACCTCGTTGCGTCCGTCCCGGACGCGGTAGCAAAGGGCTGCGATCTGCAGCCGTGCCGGGCGCACGAACAGGCTGCGCAGCGCAAGCCAGAGGCGCTGCGGCAGGGAGGCGGACGTCACAACCGGGTCCAGATATGAAAGCCGGGTGTCCGACATGGGACGCGCTTCCAGTCATCCGCTAGGGGCAAAATACACCTGTCAAAACCGACAGGACCGACACGCTCATTTGAGCATTGATACATTTGAGAAACGTTCAAATGAACACGATGTCAAGCTGTCTAAGTCTACAATACGGCCAATTTCCGGCGATCGCGTTAAGGACGCGGGGGAAACAGCATTATAGTTGCCAAAGTGCAACGACGCAGCGTCGGCCTCACCCAATCATAAGCTGTCTAATCAAATTCGTGGTCATTCACGAATGACTTCGACGCCTTGCGCGCTCCAGGCGCCGGGCCATACCTCAGCGGCGCCAGCGCGCATGCGCCGAACCGCATCGATCGGTGGGTGAACCACCACATAGGGCTCTTCACCATTCTCGCCGCCGGTGGGCGTCAGGCTCACGGCCGTGCCGGTGTAGCCGAGTTCAGCCTCGCAAGGGACATAAAGCGCGGCGCCGGAGACGTTGGTGTCGTTCTGCGTCGTGCCCCTGGCAACTCCGGTACAGCCACAGAGGGCAACCGAGGTCAGCAACTCCACCGCCCGCGCCTTGGCACAGTCATAGACGCGGTGATAGCCGGAGAGCATGCCGGTCATGGAAGGAACAAGCAGCAGGTCGAGGTGCTCTTTCGCGAGCAGGCACGACAGCGCCGGCATTTCCACATCGAGGCAGATCAGCATGGCGATGCGCACGCCCTCGACCTCGAACACAGTCAGCTTGCGGCCCGGCGTCAGCACCCAGGGTTCGGGCGCTTTCTCGAACGGGGTCAGCGACAGCTTGTCGTGAACATGGCGGCGGCCATCGGGGGTGAAGAAGATCGCGCGATTGGTATGCCCTCCCCCTTCGTGTGGCCAGGGCATCGACCCGGCCAGAAGCGAAAGGCCGTGACGCGCAGCCAAAGCGGCAAGCTGCGGCTCGATGGCGACGGCGACCTTGGCCAGAAAGGCCATTTCGTCCGTCGGCTCAAGCGCTTGCGGGCGGAAGGCAAGACAGGCCTCGATGCAGTATTCCGGCAGCATCAGGAGACGCGCGCCATCGGCCTTTGCCCGTGCCATGCGCTGGTCAATCGCCGCGACATAGGCTTCGGGCGAAGCGGGAGCGAACCCGAGATTCAGGGAACACAGGGCAATCGGAAACTCGGCCATGACACACCTTGCAAGATCCGGACGGCGGACATGAACGTCCAGCTCCGCGTCAACAAGCGTGCAGTGTGGCCAAGATGGGGCGAATGGGAAAGCGAGAAAGGGTCAGTTGCTGACAGAAAGACCGAGCTGAACGAGCATGGCAGCAAGGCCAAAGACGAGACCGGCTTCGGTGATGAGCGGGATCATCGGCGACGGCGTAGAGGGGCGCTCAAGCATGGCATCTGCGCGTACCCGGTACAGGCCCGCAAGAGCGCGGTCCGTTGACCGGTCGAGTTCTGCGAAGATCGCCTTCACCTCGTCCTGAGCAGCCATGTTCTCCCCCCGCCGATTCCTTCAGCGACAAGATGAAGACTAGCGGCAGGATGTTGCGACATGGTTAACGGCAGTAAACCTTACAAGGGGCGGCCTGCTGTCCGAACCCCGGACTGTCCGTTCTCGTTCAGAGTCACCCCGGCCAAGCGCAGCGCGAGCCGGGGCCTACTCGTTGCCAGAGCGGTGATGCGGCCGTTGCATTGCGTCAGTCGAGACATGCCGGCGTCTTGGCATTCTGCAGCTCCTCAAACCACTCTGCTGCTCTGCGAACGAGTAGACCCCGGCTCTCGCGTTGCTCGGCCGGGGTGACAACAGAGGGTTTGTCAGCAGTCGGCTTTACAAGGGGTTCTTCTGCGGGTCGGCGACATCAAGGATGCGCAGTTGCACCCGTTCCGCGCCCTGCCAGGTGTCGAGCGACAGGACACCGGCGACATGCATGGGCCGGCCGCGCGAGGCGAGCAGCGCTTCGCCGAAAGGCTTCTCGGCCGCCTTGAAGGCAATGCCCTTCAGGGTCTGCCCGTCCGCTCCGGCAAGGGTCGCCCGGACATGGCCGTTGCCGACCACATCGGCGAAGGAAATCCGGTGTGCAGGGAAGGCAAAGACCGGCTCGGGATGACCGGCACCATAGGGCCCGGCGCGCTCCAGACCATTGACCAGATCCAGCGTGGCGCCGCCAGCTGTCAGGGCAGCGTCAATCTTCAATTCGCGATTCGAGGCAGCCACTTCGACGTCTTGCTTCAACATCTCGTTGAAGAAGGCGGACAGCTCGGCCTCGCGCTCGCGGCGCACCGTGAGGCCGGCCGCCATGGCGTGGCCGCCGCCCTTTTCCAGAAGCCCCTCCTCAACCGCCTTGCGCACCGCCCGTCCGAGATCAACACCGGCGATGGAGCGCCCGGACCCGGTGCCCTTGCCAGTCTCGTCATAGGCAATGGCAAAGGCAGGACGGCGATGGGCTTCCTTCAGGCGCGAGGCAATCAGCCCGACAATGCCGGGGTGCCAGCCATCGGAGCCGGTGAGCAGCACGGCGGGGTCCTCGTTGGCGATCTTGATCACCGCCTGCGCGTCGCCCTCCTCAAGCATGATCGCTTCCATGGCCTGGCGCTCGGCATTGAGCGCGTTGAGCCGCTCGGCGATGGCGCGGGCTTCCGTGTCATCAAGGGTCGTCAGCAGCCGCGCGCCAAGCGCCGCATCGCCGATGCGCCCGCCGGCGTTGATGCGCGGCCCGATGAGGAAACCGAGGTGATAGGCAGCCGGCTTGCCGCCGACCCGGGCGACATCGCTCAGCGCCGACAGGCCGGGATTCCCCCGGCCATGCATGGCGATCAGCCCCTTGGTGACATAGGCCCGGTTGAGCCCCTTCAGGGGCACCACATCGCAGACGGTGCCAAGTGCGACGAGATCGAGGAGTGCCAGCAGATCGGGAGCCTGCCGGGTCTGGAACGCACCGCGGCGGCGCAGCTCGCGGTTAAGGCCGACGAGGAAGAGGAAGGTCACCCCGACGGCGGCCAGATGCCCCTGCCCCGACAGGTCATCCTGACGGTTGGGGTTGACGAGGGCCGCAACGGCAGGGAGTTCGACGCCGCACTGGTGATGGTCGATGACCACCACATCAAGGCCGAGCCTCCGTGCTGTCTCGACGGCCTCGAAGGAGGTGCTGCCGCAGTCGACGGTGACAAGCAGCCTTGCGCCGCCCTGGTACAGCGCCTCGATGGCCGGGCCATTCGGACCATAGCCTTCGATGATGCGGTCAGGAATGTGGATGGCCGGAGTGAGGCCGAGGGCGCGCAGATAACGCGCCAGCAAGGCCGATGAGGTGGCCCCGTCCACGTCATAGTCGCCGAAGATGGCGATGGAGACGCCAGCCTCGACCGCATCGGCGATGCGGGCCACGGCGCGGTCCATGTCGACGAGCCCGGACGGATCCGGCATCAGCGCCTTGAGGGTCGGATCAAGAAAGCCTTCCGCGTCCTCAAGTCCGACGTCGCGCCCGGCCATGACACGGGCCAGCACATCCGGCAGCCCGAGCCGCTGCGCCATCGCCATGGAAATCAGGCTCTGCGCCCGGGTCTGGCGCTCGCGCCAGATCTGACCGTTGGCGGAGCGGGTGACGCCAAGCACGAGCCGCCCACTGTCTTCGACCGACATGGCCGTGCTCACTCTCTTTCAATCATGACGGGCACGCCAGGGGCTGCCCGCCATCCGGACTGTCCAGTCCGACGGGCGCCCGTGTGGCCGCCCGTCCTCCGGATCTTCTCAGTCGAGGTGGAACTTCTCGAGCTGCGTGTGCTGGGCCTTGATGTAGCGCACGGTGCCGGTCGAGGAGCGCATCACCACGGTGTGGGTGGTGATGTGATGACGGCCGAAGCGCACGCCCTGCAGGAAGTTGCCATCGGTCACGCCGGTGGCGGCAAACAGCACGTCGCCGCAGGCCATCTCTTCGAGCTGGTACTTGCGCTTGATGTCGGAGATGCCCATGCGGTGGGCGCGCTCGACCTGCTCGTCGCGGGTGATGACCAGACGGCCCTGCATCTGGCCGCCGATGCAGCGCAGGGCTGCCGCCGCCAGCACGCCTTCCGGCGCACCGCCGATGCCTGCATAGAGGTCGATGCCGGTCTCTTCCGGATCGGTGGTGTGGATGACGCCGGCCACGTCGCCGTCGCCGATGAGGCGGATCGCAGCGCCGGTGGCGCGGATTTCCTCGATCAGGCGGGCATGGCGCGGACGGTCGAGCACGCAGGCGGTCACCTCATGCACCTTGACGCCCTTGGCCTTGGCCACGGCAGCGAGGTTCTCGGCGATCGGCAGGTCGAGATCGATGATACCGGCCGGGTAGCCCGGTCCGATGGCGATCTTTTCCATGTAGCTGTCGGGTGCATTCAGGAGCCCGCCTTCCGGCGCCATGGCGATGACGGCGAGGGAGTTCGGCAGGTTCTTGGCGCAGATGGTGGTGCCTTCGAGCGGGTCGAGGGCGATGTCGACGCGCGGGCCCTGCTTGGTGCCGACGTTCTCGCCGATGTAGAGCATCGGGGCTTCGTCGCGCTCGCCTTCGCCGATCACCACCGTGCCGTCGATCGGCAGGTTGTTCAGCTCGCGGCGCATGGCGTCCACGGCAGCCTGATCGGCCGCCATTTCATCGCCATGACCACGCAGGCGCGCCGCTGAAACGGCAGCGCGTTCGGTGACGCGGGCCAGTTCCAGGGTCAGGATACGGTCCAGAGCGCTCGTCGCCGGCGCGGCTTCCTTCTTCGACATCGATTTCCCCCAATTCCTCAAGCAGGGTGGTCCCGTCAGGGACGTGTTCAGGCCAGTTTCTCGATCCGGATCATCTGCGGCGCATCGGCCACGACGCCCTTGGCAACAATTGCCTCCAGCGCTTCCTTGACTGCAGATTCCGTCGTCTCATAGGTGATGAGGATGACAGGCTGCGGCTCGCTGCCCTCGCCGGCCCCGCGATCGGCAAGGCCCGGAGCTTCGCCCCGGCGCTGCACGATCGATTCCAGCGAGATGTTGGCATCCGCCATCGCCTTGGCGATGGTGGCAAAGGCGCCGGGCCGGTCGAAGACCGACAGACGGATGTAGTAGCCACCTTCATGCCGGCGCATGCCGGCGCGGGTGTAATCGGTCAGTTCGGCACTTGGTGCGCCGAGCGCAGACGCGACGTCACCGCGGGCGATGTCGGCGATGTCGGAGGCCACCGACGAGGCGGTCGCGTCGCCGCCGGCACCGGGACCGACGAGCACGATCTCGCCGACGAAGTCGCCATCGACGGCAACCGCGTTCAGCACGCCATCGATGCGGGCAATGGCCGAGGTTTTCGGCACCATGGTCGGGTGCACGCGCTGCTCGATGCCGCTGTCGGTCTTCTGGGCAACGCCCAAGAGCTTGATGCGGTAGCCGAGCTCATCGGCGGCGCGGATGTCGGCGGTGGTGATCGAGGTGATGCCCTCGAGATAGATGTCGTCGGCGCTGATCTTGCAGCCGAAGGCAAGGCTCGTCAGCAGCGCCAGCTTGTGCGCCGTGTCGTTGCCTTCGATGTCGAAGGTCGGATCGGCCTCGGCGTAGCCCAGGCGCTGTGCGTCGGCAAGGCACTCGGCGAAGGACAGGCCCTCGCGCTCCATCCGGGTCAGGATGTAGTTGCAGGTGCCGTTGAGGATGCCATAGACGCGGGCGACCGAGTTGCCGGCCATCGCCTCGCGCAGGGTCTTGACGATCGGAATGCCGCCGGCAACCGCCGCCTCGTAGTTGAGGCTGACGCCAGCGGCCTCAGCGAGGGCCGCAAGCTCGACGCCATGCTTGGCAAGCAGTGCCTTGTTGGCGGTGACGACATGCTTGCCGGCCGCGATGGCGGCCCGCACGGAGGCTTCGGCCGAACCGGAGGCGCCACCGATCAGCTCGACGAACACGTCGATGTCGGGCGAAGCAGCGAGGTCGGCCGGATTGTCGAACCAGGTGTAACCGGAAAGATCGACGCCACGGTCACGAGTTCGGTCGCGGGCGCTGACGGCAGTGAGGACGACCGGACGGCCGCACTTGCGGGCAAGCGCCGCACCGTTTTTCGACAGAAGGCGGACGAGCGAAGCGCCGACCGTACCCAGTCCCGCTACACCAAGTCTCAATGCAGAAGCCATGCGATCCGAGTTCCCGTTTTCATTTGCCCTCGCCGGACGACGTCCGGCAAGACGCTCAGGTGCCGCGCGGGCCTGTCCCTTCCGGCCGAAAAGACAGGCTCGCCGACCGGAAGATGTCCACCGTCAGCGCGAGGCGCTGATCGGGACGACGTTGTGCAACGTTTCGTCGGCCGTTTCAAGGAAACGGCGCAGATTGCGGGCGGCCTGACGCAGGCGCTGCTCGTTCTCCACCAGACCGATGCGCACGTAGTCATCGCCATATTCGCCGAAGCCGATGCCCGGCGAGACGGCAATGTCGGCCTTTTCCAGCAGAAGCTTGGAGAATTCGAGGCTGCCCAGCGCCTTGAACTTCTCCGGGATCGGAACCCAGGCGAACATGCTGGCTTCCGGTGCCGGGATTTCCCAGCCGGCGCGGCCGAAGCTTTCAACGAGGACGTCGCGGCGGCGCTTGTAGGTGGCGCGCA
Organism: Pannonibacter sp. SL95; assembly: GCF_026672425.1. Lineage (GTDB taxonomy): Bacteria > Pseudomonadota > Alphaproteobacteria > Rhizobiales > Stappiaceae > Pannonibacter. The sequence continues at coordinate 1,436,637 of NZ_JAPPRC010000006.1, read as the reverse complement.
TCTCGGCGATGCAGTCATCCGGGCCGTTGAGGGCTGCGGTGGCGGCCACCTGGATCGGCGTGAACGCGCCGTAGTCGAGGTAGGACTTCACGCGGGCGAGCGCTGCAATCAGGCGCTCGTTGCCCACGGCGAAGCCGACGCGCCAGCCCGGCATCGAGAAGGTCTTGGACAGGGAAGTGAACTCCGCCGTCACCTCGATCGCGCCCGGCACCTGCAGCATGGACGGCGGCGGGGTGTCGCCGAAGTAGATCTCCGAATAGGCGAGGTCCGACAGGATGAAGATGTCGTGCTTGCGGGCGAAGGCCACGACATCCTTGTAGAAGTCGAGGTCGGCGACATAAGCGGTCGGGTTGGCCGGGTAGCACATGATCACGGCGATCGGCTTGGGAACCGAATGGATCACGGCGCGCTCGAGCGCGTGGAACACTTCCGGGCCGGGCTTGGCCGGGATCGAGCGGATCGCGGCACCGGCCATCAGGAAGCCGAAGGTGTGGATCGGATAGCTCGGGTTCGGGCTCAGCACCACATCGCCCGGGGCGGTGATCGCCTGGGCCATATTGGCGAAGCCTTCCTTGGACCCGAGGGTCGCGATGACCTGGGTGTTCGGGTTCAGCTTCACGCCAAAGCGGCGCTCATAGTAGGCAGCCTGGGCCTTGCGCAGGCCGGTGATGCCCTTGGAGGCAGAATAGCGGTGGGTGCGCGGGTCGGTGACGACTTCCGTCAGCTTTTCCACGATGTGCGGCGGTGTCGGCAGGTCCGGGTTGCCCATGCCGAGATCGATGATATCCGCGCCCTGCGCCCGCGCCGCTGCCTTCAGCTTGTTCACCTGTTCGAACACGTAAGGGGGCAGTCTGCGGGTCTTGTGAAACTCTTCCATGGCGCGGGCCTCGTGATCCTCTGCGGCGTTGTGCGGCTTTGCTGACGTCTTTCAGCCCCGGTCAGCGCACAGGGCCGGGGTTGGCGCCCTTGTAGCAGCAACCCCTTCTTTCCGCACGCGCCTTTGCAAGGCACGGGCGGCGATTTTTTATCCGTCTAACGGCGTTCGATGTCGGCCAGCGCCGCTGCACCATGCCCGGTCTGGATGCGGCGCAGCTCGGCCGTCGACGTGCGCGGGCCGCGCACCTGACCGCGCCCGGCCATGGCTGCCATTTCCTCGATGGTCTTCTGGCGCGCAGCCTCATCGAGAACGGCGGAAACGGCTGGCTGCTCCGGAGCGTTCGGATCCAGGCTCACAGGCGCCATCGGTTCGACGGGGGCCTGGGCGATGTTGGGATAGGGCGGCAAGGTCGGGACCGTTGCCGGACGCAGCGGATCCGAGACCGTGCCGATCAGCGAGGCGTCAGGCTCAAGGGCGCAGCCGGCGGCCGAAAGCGCCAGGACGACAGTCAGTGCCAATGCCGAATTGCGTCTCACGACATGCTCTCCAAATAGGCGGCACCCCTGCCCTGTTGCGCATCTTATCTGCAGGACAGCCCGAATTCAAAGCTGGCAGGCTGGTTTGCACGTGCATGGCAGATTCGCAAGATCAACTTGTGCAACGCTGTTCCTGATGAATTGCCATTCGACGTGACGGAAACCTGTGTCATAAATTTGATCAGCAGCCGGGTCACAACGGTTCGACAAACAAGAAATTTCGCGGGAGGGAATGCCGAAGATGGCCGATGATCGCCAGAGCCCTTTGGTCCAGTACATTGTGAAAAACCCGGAAGCCTTTGCGCAGAACCTGGCCAAGGTGCTGGAACAGAGCGGAAAGGCTCTCGCTGCCTATCTGGAACCGCGCGAAAAAGGCGAGGTGAAAGCGGATGGCGCCGAAGAGCTGACATCGATCATCAAGACGCTGGCGCAGGTCGGCGAATACTGGACCTCCGATCCCCAGCGTGCCGTCGAGGCGCAGGGGCGGCTGTGGTCCGGCTATATCAATCTGTGGAATTCGTCGCTGAAGCGGATGATGGGCGAGTCGGCCGCACCGGCCGTGGCTGCCCCACCGCGTGACAAACGCTTCGAGGATCCGGACTGGCAGGAGAACCAGTTCTTCGACTTCCTGAAGCAGTTCTACCTCATCACCTCGAACTGGGCCAATGACATGGTCGCCGAGGCGAACGGGCTGGACGAGCACACGAAGCACAAGGCCGACTTCTACGTCAAACAGATCGCCAATGCCCTGTCGCCCTCGAACTTCGTGCTGACCAACCCGGCCCTGTTGCGCGAGACGCTGGAGAACAACGGCGAGAACCTGGTGCGCGGCATGCAGTTTCTGGTCGAGGACATCAAGGCCGGTCACGGCGAGATCAAGATCCGCCAGACCGACGCCAGCAAGTTCGAGGTTGGCAAGAACCTCGCCCTGACGCCGGGCAAGGTGATCGCGGAGAACGACGTCTGCCAGCTGATCCAGTACACGCCGACCACCGACAAGGTGCTGAAACGGCCGTTGCTGATCGTGCCGCCCTGGATCAACAAGTTCTACATCCTCGACCTGACGCCGGACAAATCCTTCATCAAATGGGCCGTGGACCAGGGACACACCGTGTTCGTCATGTCCTGGGTCAACCCGGATGAACGCCAGGCGCAGAAGAGCTTCGAGCATTACATGCGCGAAGGCATCCTCAACTCGCTCGACGTGATCAAGCGCGCGACCAAGGAAGACAAGGTCAACGCCATTGGCTATTGCGTCGGCGGCACGCTCCTGGCCGTGACGCTGGCCTATATGGCTGCCAAGGGCGACGAGCGCATCGCCTCGGCCACCTTCTTCACCACCCAGGTGGATTTCACCCATGCCGGCGATCTCAAGGTGTTCGTCGACGAGGAGCAGATCTCGCTGATCGAGCGCAAGATGGCCGAACGCGGCTATCTCGACGGCTCGAAAATGGCGTCGGCCTTCAACATGCTGCGGTCGAACGACCTGATCTGGCCCTATGTCGTCAACAACTACATTCGCGGCAAGGAACCGTTCCCGTTCGACCTTCTGTACTGGAACTCCGATTCCACCCGCATGCCTGCGGCCAATCACTCGTTCTACCTGCGCAACTGCTATCTGGAAAACAAGCTGGCCAAGGGCGAAATGGTGGTGGCCGGGGAACGGCTTGACCTGAAGAAGGTGACCATCCCGATCTACAACCTGTCGGCCCGCGAGGACCACATCGCCCCGCCCCGTTCGGTATTCCTCGGCTCGTCGGCCTTCGGTGGCCAAGTAGACTTCATCCTGTCCGGGTCTGGCCATATTGCCGGGGTCGTCAATCCGCCAGCCCGTGGCAAGTACCAGTACTGGACCGGGGCCAAGCCGCAAGGGGCGCTGGAGGACTGGATGGCCGGCGCGGTCGAACATCCCGGCTCCTGGTGGCCGCACTGGGATGCCTGGATCCGCGACAAGGACGGGGCTGAGGTCAAGCCGCGGCAGCCGGGGGCAAACAGGGTAAAGATTCTTGGCGACGCGCCGGGTTCTTACGTTAAGATGCGCGTCTAGGGCCGCGCTCATCCTTGAGGTGTGTGCAGCTCCGCAGTGAGCATCCGATCGTTCTGCGGATGCTGACCTGGGTTTGGTCAGCATCCCCTTGAGAAGCGTGCGGCAGGGCCAGGTCATTCGACCGGCCCGGGCACCACGCCAAGACCCCAAATCCCAAGTCCGGACGCGCGCGTTCGCCGTGTCCCCTATGAGAGACAGCCGCAAGGCGAGCGTGAGCCCATGGCCAGCACCGCAAACATTCCCCCGCCCTCCCAGCCGCGCGCGCCGCGCCCGGCGGTTATGCCAGCGCGGCAGATCCGCTGGTATGCGATGGCCGCGCGGATGTGGCGGCGTCCGCCGGGACTGCTGCCCCTGATCTCGCGCCTTATCCTGTGGCCCCTGGTGCCGGCCGCGCTGTGGCTGCATGTACTGTATGGCTGGCCGGCAGCGCTTGCCGGGGCAATGGCTGTCGCCTTTGCAGCGTCCCGTCTGCCGCGGCTGTCGCGGCCACAGCCGCTGAGCGCCGCCAATGCTGGCGCGGCGCGTCCGGCCTGGCATGTGCGCGCATTGCTCGGCGAGCGGATGCTGCTGAACCGCATCGTCGTGCCGGTGCCAGGCAACGCAACGCGCAATGCCGGGCTGCTGCTGGTGGCCACACTCTGCGGCGCAGCGCTTGCACTGATTGCAGGATTTGCCGGCGACCTGAGTTCCCTGCTGATTGGCCTTGGCCTCTGCCTTGCCGCACAGGTGGCACATCTTGGTCTGGCGAGCCGCCTTTACGCACAGATGCGGGACGCCGACGCGTTGTACCGCGCCTGGCAGCGCCCGGCGACAAACGACAACCGCGGCGGTTCGCAAAAGCCCGGACAGGCTGCCTGAAGTCCAGCCGGAACAGGCCGGGTTCCGCAGCCATGACAGCGGCTTACGGCCCGCGCCTCAGCAAGTCCTTCAGCATGTCATCGGCCAGATGCGCCGGCGCAAGGCCCGGATCCTCGAGATCATCGAGCTCCAGCCATTCCTGCGTTGCCTCCGGATGCGGGCCTGACAGGCTGATCCAGCCCCGGCCGTAAGGGGCGAGCAGTGCCGCCACCTCCCCGCCCTTGTAGGTGGCTGTCACCTCTACGCGGCTGCCGGGGGCCAGCACGAAATGCGGGGCCTCCTGCAGATACATCCAGCGCGGGACGCCGTTCCAGATCACCTGTTCCATGCTGGCTTCATAGGGGCTGTAGCCGGCCGCATCGCCCTTGAAGAGCTGCAGCCCGACGCCATCGCCCTCGTCATCGATCGACTTGCCAGCGAAGTAGCCGCCAGCGCAGATGCCCCAGTAGCGGCCACCGCTGGCGATGTAGTCCTTCAGCCAAGCCACCTGCGTGTCGGTGAGCGAGCGGCGGATGTCCATCACGTCCTCGCCGCCGCCCTGGATATAGACCGCAGCCTGCGACAGAAGCTCCGGCGTGATCTCGGGGCCGGAGACATAGCGCACCTTGAGCCCGACGCGGCTTGCCACCACGCCGGCAGCCTCCGGGCACCCGTCGCAGGCGCCCGGTCCCCGGTAGATCAGCGCCAGCCCTGCCCCGGCGGCGAAGGCCGGGCCAGGGTCTGCAAGCATGACCACACCAATCATGGCTGCCATGACGCCCGTCATCAGGCGCGCCAGCCCATGCATCTTCAGTGTCATTGGCCTGTCTCCAATCGGCACGGCTGTCGCCGTCAGGCTCAGCCTTCTGCCGCAGCTCCGGCCCGCTTTTCGGCCAGAAGTCCGAGGTAATGCTGCGCCACGGTCGCGCCGGCGATCGAGGTGATGTCGGCGTGGTCATAGGCCGGGGCCACTTCCACCACATCACCGCCAACGAAGTTGAGATCGCCGAGGCGGCGCAGGATCATCAGCGCCTCGCGCGAGGTCAGCCCACCGGCGACCGGCGTGCCCGTGCCCGGCGCGAAGGCCGGGTCAAGGCAGTCGATGTCGAAGGTCATGTAGGCCTTGGCGTCGCCCACCCGCTCCTTGATCATGTCGACGACCGCGTTGACGCCGAGCTGCTCCACGTCCTCGCCATAGAGGATTTCCAGGCCGCAGGTCTCCGGCGCGTGGGTGCGGATGCCGATCTGGATCGAGCGCGACGGATCGATCAGCCCCTCGCGCACGGCGCGGCCGGTGAAGGTGCCGTGGTCGATGCGGCCACCGTCATCGGGCCAGGTGTCCTGATGCGCATCGAACTGCACCAACGCCAGAGGCCCGTGCTGCGCCACATGGGCGCGCAGGATCGGCAGGGTGACGAAATGGTCACCGCCGATGGAGAACAGATGCACGCCCTGCTCCAGGATCTCGCGCGCCTGGGCCTCGATGCAGGCCGGGATCTCGGCGTTGCGGCCGTAGTCGAAGGAACAGTCACCGTAGTCGACCACCGCCAGCGTCTCGAACGGGTCGGCGTGGAAGGGATACTGCGGATCGCCGTCGAAGATCGCCGAGGCGCGGCGCACGCCCTGCGGGCCGAAGCGGGCACCCGGGCGGTTCGAGACCGAGGCATCGAACGGCACGCCCCAGACGGCGACATCGACGCCGGCCAGATCGCGGCTGTAGCGCCGGCGCATGAAGGAAAGGACACCGCCATAGGTCGGCTCATGCGCACCGCCGGTCAGGTGCTTGCCGAACACGGCGTTGTCGGTCGGACGGGGACGGATCGTGGACATGGGGGCTCCGCTAGGTCGTTTGCGGACGCTTGCCGCTCCGCGCCGCGACCCTAGCCGAGGCATCGGGAAAGGCAAGAGGGCCGACAAGAGATGCGGTTTGCAGTGGAACGACACCACAATCGCAAGATCGTCATCCTTGGCAAAAAGAACGATGCGATGCAAATAAGTCACATAATTCTTGCTACCCATGATTTATATCGTCGGGCCAGCACCACTAAAATCTGAGCGCGGCCTTCCATGTCTGACAACTCCCTCAAGGCGACCCTTCGCTACTACCTTGTCGTTACTCTCGTTGCGTTTCTGCCCTATGTCGGGCTGCCGGCAATCCTGCACGCAACGACGGGGACCGAAACCACGCATTTTTTTACCGCCCCAGAAACCCTGTCCCGCGGCAACATCAAGCCGATGTCCCAGGATGCGCAGGTGATTGCACGGGCTGATTACTGCGAATGGCTGACCAAGGACTGGGGCTGGGAGCATTGCGACGGGATCGACAAGTACATCATCAACGCTCTGCCAGGCGTTGACTCGCTTCTGATCGAGAAACCGAATGAGGACGGCTACATCTCGCTCAAGGAGTGGCAAGACGAAAGCGAGGACGCGATCAAGGAGATCACGAACGCCCTGGTCGAAAGCACACGGAGCCAGTCGAAACGGACGAATACCGATATTCGCTTTGTAGGCTGGCGCGCTTACCCGGAAGTCGTTCAAGACCGGAAGGTTCTTTTTTATGCAACCGAACTGGAGTGGGCCGGGGAAAAGGTGATCAACATCAAGGCTTCGATCTTTGATCGCCGAGGCTATGTCACCTTGATGATCGTACCGATGGACGCGACGCTTGGCACCGCTGAAATCAAGGACATCGTTCTGCGCATCGCAGAAAGCTATGTGCCTCATCAAAACGAAAACTATGCGTCCTTCACCAGCGGCGACAAGGTTGCTGCTGCCGGAGCTGTGGGCGTGCTGGCCGCGATGATCGGTGTCAAGTACAGCAAGGGACTTCTCGCCGCGATCTTTGCCTTCGCCGTCATGTTCCTGAAGAAAGCGTGGTTCTTGCTGGTGATCCCGTTTGTGGCGATCAAAAAGCTGTTTCAGAAGAAGGCTTCTGCTCCAACAACGGAGGTCGCGCCACCGGCCCCGCATGTGGAAGATGAGGATTCGCCTGCCGCGTCTGACAAGCTTGCCGATTCAGACCCGAAGGACGAAAGCCGCACCACTTAAGTCACTCTGTCTTCGCAGACCGTCGCATCGGACAATGAGCAAGGCCAGCGGCAGCGTTTGCCGAAAGGAACGCCGTTTCGCGGACCGCTCGTGGGCTCAGATCAGAGAGCAACGGGCGGTTCCAATTGCCTGAGGAACCGCCCTAGGGATAAATGGTCCTCCCGACGACCGAGACCCCTTCCCATGTCCTTTCTCCGCATCTACTGGCGCGCACTCGGTCTGCTCTGGCCGGAGGTCTGGCTGTCGGGGCTGATTGCGGTGGCGGGGACGGCGCTGGCGCTGGTGCAGTTTGCCGAGCCGCTGTTGTTCGGTGCTGTCATTGATGCGCTGACAAAAGGCGAACCGGCTGCAAGTCTCGTCGGGCTGTGGGCGCTGTTCGGCTTTCTCTCGGTCGCCGCCGGGGTCTTCGTGGCGCTGCAGGCGGACCGGCTGGCGCATCGCCGGCGGCTTGCGGTCATGCGCCGCTACTTCGAACATGTCATCGGCCTGCCCGGCACCTTTCACACCGGGGCGCAGTCCGGCCGGCTGATCGGCGTCATGCTCAAGGGCTCCGACACCCTGTTCGGGCTCTGGCTGTCGGCCTTCCGCGAGCAGGTCACGGCGCTGGTGTCGCTCGTCGTGCTGTTGCCCGTCGCCTTTTCCATGAATGCCGAGATGGCGGCGCTGCTGCTGGCGCTGATGGTCGTCTACGTGCTGCTGAATGGCCTCGTCATGCGCAAGACCCAGGCGGGACAGGCGGATGCGGCCGCCTATCACGCCGCCCTGTCGGGCCGGGTCGGCGATGTCATCGCCAACGTGACGCTGGTGCAGAGCTTTACCCGGCTGCAGGAGGAAACCCAGGCGCTGCGCGAGCTGATGGGCCGGCTGCTCTCGGTGCAGAACCCGGTGCTGACCTGGTGGGCGATGACCTCGATCCTGACCCGGGCCGCCTCGACGCTGACCATCGTTGCCATGTTCGCGCTCGGCACCGTGCTGCATGCGCGCGGCGAGGTCAGCGTTGGCGAGATCGTCTCCTTCGTCGGCTTTGCGACGCTGCTCATCGGGCGGCTCGACAACATCACCGCCTTCGTCACCCGCCTGTTCCTGGATGCACCGGCGATGCAGCAGTTCTTCGAGGTGCTGGATGCGGCCAGCGACCTGCCGGAAAAGCCCGGCGCGCGGCCGCTTGCCGTGCCGAAGGGCCATGTGGTGTTCGAGGGCGTCTCCTTCCGCTATGCCGATGGCACGGCGGGGCTCAGCGATCTCGGCTTCGAGGCCCGTCCCGGCGAGACGGTGGCGCTGGTTGGCCCGACCGGTTCGGGCAAGAGCACGACGCTGGCGCTGTTGCAGCGGCTGCGCGATCCGGCTGAGGGCCGGGTGTTGATCGACGGCACCGACATCCGCGATGTCACCCTTGACAGCCTGCGCCGGCAGATCGCCATGGTGGCGCAGAACGCCGGGCTGTTCGACCGATCCATCGCCGAGAACCTGCGCATCGGCCGGCCGGAAGCCAGCGATGCCGACATTCGCGCTGCCGCCGACATGGCCGAGGCGACGGGCTTCATCCTGGCACGGCCAGAGGGGTTTGACGCGCGCTGCGGCGAACAGGGCAAGGCCCTGTCGGGCGGCGAACGCCAGCGCCTGGCCATCGCCCGGGCCATCCTGAAGGACGCGCCGATCCTGATCCTCGACGAGGCCACCTCCGCGCTCGATACGGAAACGGAAGCGAAGGTGAAGCGGGCGCTGGATCACCTGCGCGCCGGGCGCACCACCTTCATCATCGCCCACCGCCTGTCGACGATCCGCGATGCGGACCAGATCCTGTTCCTCGAACAGGGCCGCATCATCGAGCGCGGGCGCTTTTCCGAGCTGGTGGCGCAGGGCGGGCGTTTTGCCGACCTGGTGCGCGCGGGCGCCTTTGAGGAGCCCGACAGCAGCACCGACGCCCGCTGACCGGACCGAGGCAATGTCCGTTGATTTTTGCAAGTGTCGGACGTCACACTTCCAAAGGCGGACGCTTCGTAATATCGCTTAGGAGCTTGTGAGAATTCGGATTTCCAACCGGCTGCACAAGTTCCCGGCGCGCCCAGGGGCGACAAGCAGTCCGCGCATTTTCTTCAAGGCTTTCAGGACCCGTTGGTTTTGAGCAAAAGGCAGTTTCATCATGGCGACGTCTGACACGATCAAGCAGTTCTTCCAGAACATCCTGCAGCGCCAGCCGACGGCGGCCGAGCTGTCCAGCCAGGTGGCAGCGGTCGACAGCGGCGCGCGCAGCCTGACCCAGGCGCGTGACGATCTGGCCGCCGGCTCCGAGGCCGTGACCTTCGTCGATCAGGTCATCCGCATCTATCAGGCCGCCTTTGGCCGCGTGCCGGACATCACCGGCATCACCGGCTGGGTGAACGAGCTGCGCTCCGACGCCACCGCCCTGTCGCGGGTCTCCGCCGGTTTCGTCAATTCGCAGGAGTGGAAGAACCGCTACGGCGACAACAGCGTCAGCGATATCTCGCTGGGAGCCCTGTACCAGAACGTGCTGGGCCGCGCCGGATCGGCCCAGGAAATCGCCGCTTGGAAGGCGACGGGCCAGCCGATGACGCAGATCCTGATCGGCTTTTCCAACTCGGCAGAGTTCCAGAATGCCTCCGCTGCTGCGGTCCTTGGCCTGAAGAAAGCCGCTGGCGACGTGAGCCCGGCCAATCTCGCCAGCGTCTACAACGGCACCAGCGCGCTCAATCTCGGGTTTGGCGGCAGCCAGATCGTGCTGACCCGTGTGGCCGACCCGGTGGTGGGCACCTCCGGGGCTGACAAGATCAGCGGCGTCGTCGACGGGACCGCAGACCAGACCTTCGGCGGTCTCGACACGATCGACGGCGGACAGGGCAATGACACGCTGACCCTGACCAACTCGACCGCCAGCGGCCTGATGGCGCTGCAGCCGGCCAGCGTGAAGAATGTCGAGACGCTGGTCCTGCGCAGCACCAGCTCGGGCGCAACCACCGCGGACGTGCAGACCTGGACCGGGCTCGAGACCGTCACCGTGGAGCATCAGAGCTTCGCCCCGCTGACCCTCACCAGCAACGGCAATGTGCGCAGCGTCACTGTGACCGGCGGCGGCACCATCACGCTGGATGACAAGGCTGGCGCCGGCGCAGACAAACTTGCCTCGGTGTCGCTCAACGGCGTGCGCGGGGCGACCACCATCATCTCCGATGCGCTGACGGATCTCAGCCTTGCCAACCAGCGCGTCACCGACGCCTCAACCCCGATCAACGTCATCGTCAACGGAGCCGGCAAGGCGCTGACCGTTTCGGTCAACAACCTGCTCAATGTGCGCGTGTTCGATGAGAAAACCACAGCGGTCACCCTGAAGGCCACCGGCGCCGCCTCCAGTTTCGGCATTGGATTTACCAAGGCCGAGAGCCTGACCGTGGACGCCGATGAGGCGGTTTCCTTTGGCACCACCTTCATGACCGACCTGCGCACGTTGACAATCAGCGGCGACAGCCGCCTCACCATGCCGGTGGACTTCGACCTGGCTCAACGCCTGACCAGCGTGAATGCCTCGGCCAACAGCGGGGGCGTGACCTTAATCGGCGTCGAGCTTGTGACCGCAACCATCATCGGCAGCTCTGGCGCCGACAAATTCAGCCTGGGCGGCGACTTTGCCAAGTCAGCGAGCCTTGGCAACGGCAACGACGAGCTCCTGGCCGTTGGCAATGGGTTTACGGCGCTCGACGGCGGGGCCGGCACCGACACGCTCACCCTCTCGATGAGCGCGGCCATTTCCACGGGCATCATGTCCAAGGTCAGCGGCTTTGAGGTCCTCAAGATCCGCACCGGCACCTCCGTCGCCGACAAGGTCATCGACGTCAGCGCCATGAACAGCGGCGGCCGCAACGCCGTCCAGACGATCGAGTTCCAGGGGGCAATCGATCACAGTCTCAAGGTCAGCGGCCTTGCCTCGGGAAGCACGGTGGTGGCCACCGCCACCAACAGCGCACCGCTGACGCTCGAGGTCGCGGGCGCGGCAACAGGCACGGCCGATAGTCTGACACTGGTGCTGAAAGGTCCGTTGGCCAAGTTCTCCTCCGGCTTCTCGCGGATTGACCAAGTCGAGACACTGAATGTGGTTCTGGACGGGGTGTCGGGCCAACCCACCCTGCAGATGACGGCCGACGCGCTGAAGACGCTGACGGTCAGCGGCTCGGGATCGCTGTTCATCGGCAATCTCGCGACCTCGACCCTGACCAGCCTCGATGCCTCGACGCTGTCCGGACGGGTCATTGTCGCCGTCGACGGCGCGCTGTCCACTGCCGCCGTTCTGAAGGGGGGCAGCGGCGATGACAGCCTGAATGCTGCCAAGTCACTTGCAGCCATCACCATGGAGGGCGGCGCGGGCAATGACACGCTGTTTGGATCGGACACCGCCGCCAACACGCTCTTTGGTGGCGACGGCGACGATTTCCTCTCCGGTGGCAGCGCGGCCGACACCTTTTTCGGCGGAGCCGGAGACGACGTGTTCCAGACCAAGCAAGGGGCTGACCTCATCAATGTCGGGCACCGGGACCGACACGGTGCTGCTGTCCGTCAACAACGACAGCCGCGCCAACTTCGTGACGGTGTCTGGGATGAGCGCCGGCGACAAGCTGGACTTTGCCAACAACGGCACCTCGGTTGCCAGCTTCGTGGCGACCAAGGTGAGCCTCGCGGCCGGAGCGAGTTTCGCCGCGCATCTCGACGCGGCCACCGCTGGTGGCGTCAACCGCGTGACCTGGTTCCAGTTCGAGGGCAACACCTATGCCGTGCACGACCGCACCAGCTTCGCCGGCTTTTCCAACGGCGCCGACCAGTTCGTGAAACTCGTCGGCCTCATTGACCTGAGCGGCTCGACATTCAGCAACGATGCCAATGTCGTCCTGACCCTGTAACGGGCTGGAACAGCGATCCCCCGTCCCTGCCCTGTCCCGCCTGGCTCAGTTCCAGGCGTCGACAGCGCAGGCCCAGGGCGTGAGCAGGGCGTGACCGGGGTTCGCCCACAGTCCGCTCGTGTCTGGCGATAATCGCAAATTTTGACGATCTCCCGCCTTCACAACCCAGACCCGCCATTGTATCGCTGCGCAATTCCTGAGCCGTGCGGCGCGAGGGGTAAGTCGGCTCCAGCCGAAGGCTCCCGGTCCGCACGCCATTGACGCAACACGGGGGGCGCGTGCCTTGGCGATGACCACTGCAGACCGGATTGTCCAGCTGTTCCAGAACGTCCTGCAGCGCACGCCGGAACTTTACTATTCAACGACCTACGCGTATCTCGTCGACAAGGGCGTGCGGAGCTTCGACAGTTTCCGGGACGAACTGGCCGGCAGTGCGGAAGCCGTCACCTATGTGGACCAGGTGATCCGCATCTATCAGGCGGCCTTCGGACGCGTGCCGGACGTGACCGGCATCAGCGGCTGGGTGAAGGACCTGCGCGCGGATGCCACCGCCCTGTCGAAGGTTGCGGCCGGCTTTGTCAATTCGCAGGAGTGGAAGAACCGCTACGGCGACAACAGCGTCAGCGATGTCTCGCTCGGCGCGCTGTACCAGAACGTGCTGGGCCGTGCGGGCTCCGCCGCCGAGATCGCCGCCTGGAAGGCCACGGGTCAGCCGATGACCCAGATCCTGATCGGCTTCTCCAATTCGGCCGAGTTTCAGGCCAAGTCCGCCGCCGCGGTTCTGGCGCTGAAGACGGCAGCCGGCGCCGTCGCGGCCGCAGATCTTGCCAAGGTCTACAATGGCAAGAGCCCGCTCGACATGTCGAACCGTGACGGGGCGCTGATCCTCACGGCCGGGGACGACGTGATCAAGGCCCTGGATGCGAGCAGCACGATCATCGGCACGGTCTCGACCGGCGCGGGCGGCACGTTCCAGAGCGGTGACCAGATCGATGGCGGGGCCGGATACGACACCCTGCGTCTGATCAATGACATGCGGTTCGGCGACACCGCCCTGCCGGTTGCCAGCGTCAGCAATGTCGAGGCGCTGCATCTGGACAATCTGGATTATGGCCGTGCCGACAGCCAAAGGATCGACCTGCGGTCGTGGACCGGGCTGGAGAGCGTAAGCGCCGATACTTCCGGCTCCTGGACGATGCTGACCCACGGCAACGTGCGGGAGGTGACCTCCTCGGGCTGGAGCGCCGCGATCATTGAGGACACGGCGGGTGCCGGCGGCGACAGGCTCGCCTCGGTGACGCTCTTTTCCGCCCGCCAGGCAACGATCCGCTCGGACGCCCTGACGGACCTGAAGCTGATCAGTTCCCGCAACAACGACCACAGCAGACCGGAGGTCTTCAAGGTCGAGGCCGCGGCGCGGCCGCTGAACCTGGACCTCGTTTCCACGACCCGGGCGATCCACGTCATTGACGAGACCGCCACCTCGCTGCAGATCCGCGTCTTTGGCGGCCTGTCGAGCATTTCCAGCTTTTCGCCCCGGGCGACCAGCGTTTCCGTGGACGCGGACGAGATCATCTCCTTCGAGACGGTCAACTGGGCGGCCGCGCGGAGCCTGACCATCACCGGTGACAGCATGGTGCTGTTCCTCGACGGGCCGACGGCCCTCACCACGCTGGACGCCACCGGCAGCAGCGGCAATGTGACGGTGACGCGGGAGATGCTGAACACCTCGATTGCGAGCGGCGCAGGCAGCGACCGCTACACCTCGGCCTCGACCAGCTCCAGCACGCGGATCGATCTGGGGGCGGGCGACGACTGGCTGGCGATCCGTGGGACGGACTACGGCAGCGTGAACGGCGGGGCTGGCATCGACAGGCTGGTCACCCAGATCGCAAGCATCACCAACGGCGCGCTGCCCGCGGCGGCCTCGCGCTTCAGCGGCTTCGAGGTGCTGGAAGTGGCATCGAGTGGTCTCACCGCGCCCCAGACGATTGATGTCACCCCCTTCAATGCCACCGGGCAGAATGCGATCACCACGGTTGCCCTGACCGGGCGCATCGTCAGCCAGCCGCTGACGGTGAAGGGCCTTGCCTCCGGCGGCACCCTGCAGCTGTCGGGCTATTTCACGGACGGAGTCACCGTCGTCGTGGACGGCGCAGCGACCCGGGCCAATGACAGTTTTACCTTTGAATTCAAAGGAGAAGAGGCGTCGGTAGGCGACTTCGGGATCAAGGTTGCCGATGTCGAGACGGTGAATTTCCGCGTTGACACCACGCCACCACGGGGCGGCGGCGGCAATTTTTCCGGCGCTGCCGTCCAGACCATCACGGTGACGGGCAACGGGGCCACGCTCTGGCTGGGCGACTATACGGGGACTGCGCTGAGGGTCCTCGACGCGGCCAGCTTTACCGGCGGTGTCGGCCTCACGACAAAGGACGTGCTGACCGGGCCTGTGACCGTCCTCGGCGGCAAGGGCAATGACACCATCTCCGCCGCGACGGCCGCCGCCAACGTGACCATGGACGGCGGGACCGGCGACGATGTGCTCACCGGCTCCGCCACCTGGGCCAACGCGCTGACCGGGGGCGATGGCAATGACACGCTGACCGGAGGCGCGGCGACCGACACCCTGTCGGGCGGGGCGGGCAATGATGTGATCATCACCGGCACCGGCGCGGACATGGTCGATGTCGGCAGCGGGCTGGACACGGTGGTGCTGTCGATGAACAGCGGCCGGGTCACGTCCTTCGTCACGATTGCCGGCATGGGCAAGGGCGACCGGATCGACCTCGCTGACGACACACGGGTGGCCAGCTTCGTGGCGGCCAAGGTGACGGCGCCGGCAGGGACGACGTTCCAGAAGCTCCTGGACACGGCCGCCGCTGGCGACGTCGGCCGCGTGACCTGGTTCCAGTTCGAGGGCAACACCTACATCGTGCAGGACCTCAGCCGGCACACGATCGGCTTCAACCCGGAAGCCGACCAGCTGGTCAAGCTGACCGGTCTTGTCGACCTCAGCACCGCGACGCTCAGCGGCGGCAGCGCCCATCTCCTGACGATCTGAGCCACCTCTGCGCGTTTGCCCTACGGCACACTTGTGCCGTCCGGCCCTGCCGACTAGAACTTCAAGGTTTGCCTCACCCGCCGGCCGCCGCCTCACTCGCGGCGGCCGGCGCGCGGGGCGTGAGGACAACCATGAGGGTTCCGGTCTTGGCTACTTCCCCTGCCCGGCTGCTGCGCGGCCGCATCGTCTCCTTTCTCCGCCGCCCGCACGGGGCGGATGATGACGGCGCGCTGGTGCATCACGCCGATGGCGGTCTCCTGATCGAGAACGGCCTCATCACCGCCATGGGCCCCTTCGCGGAGGTCGAGGCGGCAGCCCCTGCGGCCACGCCGGTGACCGACCACCGGCCGCATCTCCTGATGGCCGGCTTCATTGACCCGCACCTGCATTTCCCGCAGGCGCAGGTGATTGCCTCCTGGGCCGACCAGCTTCTCGACTGGCTCAACGACCATACCTTTCCGGCCGAGCAGAAATTCGCCGATCTCGCCCATGGCCAGCGCATCGCCACCGCCTTCTATGACGCGCTGATTGCCCATGGCACGACGACGGCGGTGGCCTATTGCTCCAGCCACCCCAATTCCGTGCGCGCCTATTTCGGCGAGGCGGAGGCGCGCGGCATGCGCATGCTGGGCGGCAAGACGATGATGGACCGCAACGCGCCCCCTGCCCTTTGCGACACCGCGCAGTCGGCCTATGACGACAGCAAGGCGCTGATGGCCGAGTGGCATGGCCGCGGCCGCGCGCTCTATGTCATCACGCCGCGCTTTGCCATCACCTCGACACCGGCGCAGCTGGAGGTGGCCGGCGCGCTGCTTTCCGAGCACCCCGATTGCCACCTGCAGACCCACATCAACGAGAACCACAACGAGATCACCTACACGCTGGATCTCTATCCCGGCCATGCCGACTATCTGGCCATCTACGAGCGCTACGGCCTTCTCGGCCGCAAGACCCTGCTCGGCCACTGCATCCACATGAATGACCGGGAGCTTGGCGTCATGCGCGAGACCGGCTCCGTCGCCGTGTTCTGCCCGACGTCCAACCTCTTCCTCGGCAGCGGGCTGTTCGACAAGGCGCGGCTGGAGGGGCACGGCGTGCGCACCGCCATTGCCACCGACATCGGCGGCGGCACGTCCTATTCGCTGCTGCGCACGCTGGACGAGGGCTACAAGGTGCTGCAGCTGCAGCGCCAGCGCCTGCACCCCTTTGAGACCTTCTACTGGGCCACGCGCGGCAACGCCGAGAGCCTGTCGTTGGAAGACAAGATCGGCACCCTCGACGCGGGCACCGAGGCCGACATCATCGTCCTCAACCCCGCCGCCACCCCGGAAATGGCCCTGCGCCACGAGACCGCCCGCTCCCTGGCCGACGAGCTCTTCATCCTGCAGACACTGGGCGATGACCGGGCGGTGGTGGAGACCTATGTGGCGGGGGTGGGGATGAAGGGGGGGCTATCCGACCGAAATAGTCTGTCCCAGACGGGCCATTTCCCTGACTGAAAAATCACGCGAGGTCAGGAGCCCCTGCCGCATAAGGTGTTGCAGTGTCAGAGCAACGGAAAGAGCATCATCGAGCGCATCATGTGCCTTTGCGCCCTTGCGCTCTATTCCATGATAAACAGAAAGGCTGGAACTGCGGGTGGTCATGACGTCCGCAACGGGCATTCCAGCCCGGACCAGCAGTGCGCTTGCATTGCCAAACCGGCAAGCATCAATTGGAACAGGAAGACCCGCGACATAACAGCTGATTGCGATCATGTTCAGTTCGTCCTTCCCCCAGGCCCAGAAGTCGGCACCGTCTGCGAAACTATCCAGTTCAGTCAGTGCGGTCGAAAGCGAAACGCCATCGCAATCGACTGCTGTTTGTTCGATACTCGTAAACTGCGTGAAGAACGGATCAAGCAACATCGGTTCGCCAAACCTGTCGATAGGACGGACCAAACGCATGAAACGTTGCTCTATCCGGTAATCATCGTCGAGCATTAGCTTTACAGCGCCTATCTGCACAACAAGCGGGTCAGGATCCATACAGCCAAACCAGCAACGCCGATTTGCGGTCGCGTTGGTAAGAAACTCGCAGTCGTAGATTATGACGTGCGACATTGACCACTCTCCGGTTCGTTCCCTGGCCGGCATCATATTGCTATGCGAAACCAAAACCAAAACCAAAAAACCCGCCGGCTCGCACCGGCGGGTTTTCGTTTGTCTGACAAGCAGCTGAGGGATCAGCGCTTGGAGAACTGGAACGAGCGGCGTGCCTTGGCACGGCCGTACTTCTTGCGCTCGACCACGCGGCTGTCGCGGGTGAGGAAGCCTTCCTTCTTCAGGATGGCGCGCAGTTCCGGCTCGTAATAGGTCAGGGCCTTGGAGATGCCGTGACGCAGGGCGCCGGCCTGACCGGACAGTCCACCACCGGTGACGGTGGCAACGATGTCGTACTGGCCATCGCGGTTGGTCAGCATGACCGGCTGACGCAGGATCATCTGCAGCACCGGACGGGCGAAATACGCCTGATATTCGGTGCCGTTGATGGTGATCTTGCCGGTGCCCGGCTTGACCCAGACGCGGGCAATCGCGTTCTTGCGCTTGCCGGTGGCATAGGCGCGACCATGAGCGTCCAGCTTCTGGACGTGAACCGGGGCGTCAACGGCGGCCGTTGCAACGGCGCCCTTCAGCTGGTCCAGGGAGTTCAGCTCGACCATGCTCAAGCCCTCTTCGCGTTCTTGTCGTTGAGGCTCTTGACGTCGACGGTGGCCGGCGTCTGGGCTTCATGCGGATGGGTCGGGCCAGCGTAAACCTTGAGGTTCTTCAGCTGGCGGCGGGACAGCGGGCCGCCCGGCATCATGCGCTCGACGGCCTTCTCGAGAACGCGCTCCGGGAAGCGGCCTTCGAGAATGGTGCGCGCGGTGCGCTCCTTGATGCCGCCCGGGTGGCCGGTGTGCCAGTAGTACTTCTTGTTTTCGTACTTGCGGCCGGTCAGCACCACCTTGTCAGCGTTGACAACGATGATGTTGTCGCCGCAATCGACGTGGGGCGTGAAGGTCGGCAGATGCTTGCCGCGCAGATGGCTGGCGATGTAGGCAGCCAGACGGCCCACAACCATGCCTTCCGCGTCGATCAAGATCCACTTCTTTTCGACCTCAGCCGGCTTGGCAGAGAAGGTCTTCATTTGTGATGATCCATGATTGATCGGTGAAACCAGACCGGTGACAACGCGCCGGGGAATCCCCCGATCTCGTATCACCGTGTGTTCGAGCGGGGTGATACGCGCTCACCGGCAAAACGTCAAGATCAAACATTTGCAACGTCAGTTTAAAAAACGTTATATTTCAATAACTTACAAAAACGGTAACAGAATACCGCATTTTCAGCCGCGGTCCGGCGGCACGGAATAGGTCGCGGTTGCGTGGGCGGCCAGCTCCGCCTCCCCCTCCCCGGCAATGGCGCAGTCGATGACGGCAAGCCGCTTGCCGAGTTTCAGCAGGCGGCAGGTGGCGATGAGATCGCCCGGCGCGGGCTTTCTGAGGAAGTTGATGGTGAGGTTCGTCGTCACCGCCAGCGCCACCGGGCCGATGTGGCCAAGGATCACCACATAGGCGGCAAGGTCGGCCAGCGCCATCATCGCGGGGCCGGACACCGTGCCGCCGGGCCGCAGGTGCCGCTCGCTGGCGGTAAAGCGCATCACGGCGACGCCGGGCTCAAGGCTCTCCACCCGGTAGACCGGGCCATCCAGATGGATCTGCGGAAACTCGCGGGCGAGAAAGGCCTCCACCTCCGCGACGCTCATGACTGGCTGCATTGCTGTCTCCCCCGGCCGGCCCGCTGGCCTCATGACGCGAACGTTAGGTGACCACCGCCCCTTGCCGCAAGCCCCTGTTCCTCCGCCCTTCGGCCAGCTATCCTTTGTGTCAGCCCCCGTGCGGCGCTTCGCCGTGCGCCCTCCTTTCCTGATCCAGAGACCCTCCATGACTGCGCCCGAGACACCCTCCGCCCGCCCGCTCATCGGCAAGCTGCTGCACAATGGCGTGCTGCGCCTGGTGCTGCAGCGGCCGGAGAAGATGAACGCGCTGTCGCGGGAGATGATGAGCGCGCTTGCTGCCGAGCTGACCCTGGCCGAACTGGACCCGGCGGTGCGGGTGATCCTGCTTGGCGCCGAGGGCAAGGTGTTCTGCGCCGGGCATGATCTCAAGGAACTGACGGCCGCGCGCGCCGAAGCCGACCGGGGCCGCGCGACCTATGAGGCGATCATGCGCCAGTGCTCGGATCTGATGCAGCAGATCGTCCGCCTGCCGAAGCCGGTGATTGCCGTGGTGACGGGTGTCGCCACCGCCGCCGGCTGCCAGCTCGTTGCCTCCTGCGACCTGGCGCTGGCCACCGACACCGCCACCTTCTGCACGCCGGGCGTCAACATCGGCCTGTTCTGCTCGACGCCCATGGTTGCTGTCAGCCGCAACGCTTCTCCGAAGCAGGCGATGGAAATGCTGCTGACAGGCGAATCCATCGACGCCTCGACCGCCAAGTCCTTCGGCCTGATCAACCGCATCATTCCGGCCGACTATCTGGAACAGGTGGTGCAGAAATACGCCGAGGTGATCGCGTCGAAGTCACCGCTGACGCTGAAGATCGGCAAGGAGGCCTTCTACCGCCAGCTCGAGATGCCGCTTGGCGAGGCCTATGACTATGCCGCCTCGGTGATGGTGGAGAACATGCTCGCCCGCGATGCCGAGGAAGGCATCAACGCCTTCCTGCAGAAGCGCGCGCCCGAGTGGCGGGGAGAATGAGCCGATGCCCGATCATTCCGACGACCTGATCCGGCGCGTCCTGTCCGAGGCCCGCGCCATTGCCATCATCGGGGCAAGCGCCAACGAGGTGCGGCCGTCGTTCTTTGTCACGAAGTACCTCATCGCCAAGGGCTTCGAGGTCTGGCCGGTCAATCCGGGCCTTGCCGGCAAGGAGCTGCTCGGCCGGCCGGTGCATGGGCGCCTGTCTGATATCCCCGCCGCCATCGACATGGTCGACATTTTCCGCGCGTCGGATGCGGTGCCGGGCATCGTCGAGGAGGCTCTTGGCCTGCCCTCGCGTCCCAAGGTCATCTGGATGCAGCTCGGCGTCGAGCATGCGGAAGCCGCCGCCCAAGCCGAAGCCGCCGGCCTCACCGTGATCATGAACCGCTGCCCGAAGATCGAATATGGCCGGCTCTCCGGCGAGATCGGCTGGATGGGCGTCAACTCGCGCAGCCTCTCCTCCAAGCGCCCGGTGCTGACCGACGGGTTCCAGCATCGTGGGCTGAAGGACAGCACCTGATCTGCATCCGGGCGAACAGCCGATCCCAAATGCGATGCGGCCAACGGCGCGCGCAAGGCTGACGTTGCGTGTGGTGGCTGGCGTTAGCAAAACATGTTTGCGCAAATGCACTTCCCGCAAAAGCTGTCTTTGACCTTCGCCTGCCCCTCGTCCAAACTCCCGATCCGACAAGAACCCTTGTATCTCTTCGGGAGGATGGAATGACTGATGCAACCCCGGGCTTTTCCACGCTGGCGATCCATGCAGGCGCCCAGCCGGACCCGTCCACCGGCGCGCGCGTGACGCCGATCTACCAGACCGCGTCTTTCGTGTTCGATGACGTCGACCACGCGGCCTCGCTGTTCGGGCTTCAGGCCTTCGGCAACATCTACACCCGCATCACCAACCCGACGACCGCCGTTCTGGAAGAGCGCGTTGCGGCGCTGGAAGGTGGCACCGCCGCGCTGGCCGTTGCGTCGGGCCACTCTGCGCAGCTCCTGACCTTCCACACGCTGATGACCCCGGGCGACAGCATCGTTGCCTCGACCAAGCTCTATGGCGGCTCGATCAACCAGCTCAATCACTCGTTCAAGAGCTTCGGCTGGAACGTCATCTGGGCCGATCCGTCGGACCTTGCCGCCTTCGAGGCCGCCGTTGACGAGACCACCAAGGCGATCTTCATCGAGAGCCTGGCCAACCCGGGCGGCATCGTCACCGACATCGCCGGCATCTCGGCCATTGCCAAGAAGAAGGGCGTGCCGCTCGTCGTCGACAACACGCTGGCAACGCCGTACCTGATCCGCCCGATCGAGCATGGCGCGGACATTGTCCTGCATTCGCTGACCAAGTTCATGGGCGGCCATGGCAACTCCATGGGCGGCGTCATCGTCGATGCCGGCACGTTCAACTGGTCGGCCAGCGGCCGCTATCCGCTCTTGTCCTCGCCGCGCCCGGAATACCAGGGCATGGTGCTGCACGAGACCTTCGGCAACTTCTCCTTCGCCATTGCCTGCCGCGTGCTTGGCCTGCGTGACCTTGGCCCCGCCATCTCGCCGTTCAACGCCTTCATGATCCTGACCGGCATCGAGACCCTGCCGCTGCGCATGCAGCGCCACTGCGACAACGCCTTCGCGGTGGCCCAGCATCTGGCCAAGCACCCGAAGGTCTCATGGGTGTCCTACGCCGCCCTGCCGGGCGACAAGGGCCATGACCTGTTCAAGAAGTACTGCCCGAAGGGGGTCGGCGCGGTGTTCACCTTTGGCGTCAAGGGCGGCTATGACGCGGGCGTTGCCCTCGTCTCGGGCGTCAGCCTGTTCTCGCATCTGGCCAACATCGGCGACACCCGCTCGCTGATCATCCATCCGGCCTCGACCACGCATCGCCAGCTCTCCGACGAGCAGAAGACGCGCGCCGGTGCCGGTCCGGACGTGGTGCGCCTGTCGATCGGCCTCGAGGATGTCGCCGACATCATCGCCGACCTCGACCAGGCGCTCGCCAAGCTGCCGGACTGATCGTCGCCAAGTCGATCCGACACAGGAAAACCCCGCCGGAACGATCCGGCGGGGTTTTTCTTTCTCGCGCACTGACCGATCCGATCCACACCCCGCGCCGTCCCGGCCTTGTGCCCGGACCTGTTCCCGTCGCACCGAACACAAGGTGAGGCCTTGCCCTCATGACGGGTCCCGGCACAGGGCCGGGACGGCGTGGCGGAGAGGGAATTCTGTGCCGGGAGGCGGTCACGCGCCTCAGGCGACTTTCCGTTTTCCCGTTTGGTCGGAATCACTTCGCCGTCAAAGCGAAGAAACCGGGTCAGTTGCTTCACATCCTGATTCTAACAAACTGATTCAAGCCGGCACCGGTGCCTCGCCCTTCAGCCGGACGAGATATTCCACCGCCATGCCGAGCACGATGACCGCCATTGCCTGATGGGCAAGGGCAACGTCGAGCTGGACGTGCAGCAGCAAGGTGGTGATGCCGAGGGCCGCCTGGGCGAAGATCACAGCAGTCAGCAGCATCACGGTCGCCCGCAAGCCCCGATGAACCGCCCGCTTCAACGTCAGGACGAGCAGCGCCACGGCAGCGATCATCAGCACATAGGCGCCGAGCCGGTGCTGAAACTGCACGGTCATGACATTCTCGAAGAAATTCTTCCACGCCGGCTCCATGACCAGAAGCCCCTTCGGAACCCACTGCCCGTCCATCAGCGGCCAGGTGTTGAAGGTGAGGCCAGCGTTCAAGCCAGCGACCAGACCGCCCAGGAAAATCTGCAAGAAGACGAGCCCGAGCACGAGCCAACCGGCCCGGCGCAGCAGATCCGCATCGCGTGGGGTTGCCTCCGTATGGGGAGCGAGCCGGCGCGCGATCCAGAAGACGTAAGCGAAGATCACGCAGGCGAGCGTCAGGTGCGTCGCCAGCCGGTACTGGCTGACATCCGTGCGCTCGACGAGGCCGGAGGCGACCATCCACCAGCCGACCGCCCCCTGCAGCCCGCCCAGGAACAGGCCGAACAGCAGTGGCAGCTTCAGCCCGCGCTCGATCCGTCCCGTCGCCCAGAAAAAGACCAGCGGCAGGGCGTAGGCGATGCCGATGAAGCGCCCCAGCTGCCGGTGTGCCCATTCCCACCAGAAGATGAACTTGAACTCGTCGAGACTCATGCCCTTGTTGATGAGCTGGTACTGCGGGATCTGGCGGTACTTGTCGAATTCCTCCAGCCACTCTGCCACGCTGAGCGGCGGGATGGTGCCGTGGATCGGCTTCCATTCGGTGATGGAGAGGCCCGACTCGGTCAACCGCGTCGCACCGCCCACCACCACCATCGCCAGGATCAGCAGGCAGATGCCGTAGAGCCAGAGGCGGATCTGGGTACGGTTGCGGGCAGCCTGCGGCGAAAGGGCGGAAACTGGGGCGGCAGCGGTCAGCAGCGTCATTTTCTTGGCGTCCGGGATTTGACGTATGGCTGCTTGGGATATAGGTCCCCAGTCAGCGGGGCAAGTGGCGCAGCCACAGCCAGGCCGGAACATTCCGCCCTGGAGATTGCGACATTGCGCCGCCCCGCCGCCTTGCCACTGGTCAGATGGCTGGCCATGCCGGCTTATGGCGCGGGTCACAGACAGGGAGTTTCACGAGTGCCTTCGCTGCGCAAGTTCATCGGAATGGTGGGTCTGGTCGTGTTCGTGGTCGTCTATGCGCTCACCGCCATGGTGATCGGCGACATGACGCTGCAACAATCCTCGACGCTGACGCGCCTTGCCTATTTCGCCGTGGCGGGACTCGTGTGGGTCATTCCGGCCGGGGCGATCATCTGGTGGATGGAACGCGGCGGGAAGCCGCGCGGCTGACGCTGGCGGCCGCCCGGAACAGGGCGAAGGGCGCGCCGGTCAGATATTCCTCCACATAGGCCGGGCTCTGGAAATGGCCGTTGAGCGACACGCGCGGCAGATGCATCAGGTCGCGGGCGTGGGCCGAGGACAGCACGCCCGGCTGGGTCGTGACGGCGGCCTGGAAGCCGAGATCGGCGATCATGCGCCCTTCCCGCGCGCCAGCCGAGGCGAGGTCCCCGTAGGGATAGGCAAAGACCCGCGGCCGCTGGCCCAGTTCCGCCTCGATCCGCTCCAGACCCAAGAGGACATCGCGCCGCGCCTCAGCCTCACTCAGGCGCGCCAAGGCAAAATGATCATGGGTGTGGGCGCCGATGGACACCAGCGGGTCCGCGGCCAGCCGGCGCAGGTCAGCCCAGGACAGCATCATCTCGTCAGCGATGGCACGAAGATCGAGGCCATTGCCGAGCGCCAGCTGGCGGATCAGCTTGCGCTGCGCCCGCTCGTCCGTCTCGCGGATCAGAACCTCACGCAAGGTGGCAAAACAGGCGGCCTTCTCCTCCGCCGTGCCGCAAGGCAGTTCGGTTTGCCCACACGCCACCGAGGCCGTCAGCCGGTCGCGGTCGCGGATCAGATGCTCCAGCGCCACCCACCACAGTTCCGACGTGCGATCGATCAGCCCCGAGGTGACAAACACCGTGAAGGGCGCATCCAGTGCCTTCAGCACCGGGTAGGCATGCTCGAGATTGTCGCGGTAGCCGTCATCGAATGTCAGGACAGCGAAGCGTTCGTTGCCATAGCCCAGTGACAGGCGATCCACCGCTTCGGTCAGCGAGACAATCCGGTAGCCGCGCCGACGCAGGAGGTCCACAACCTGGCCAAGAAACTCCGGCGTGATCGCAAGATGTCCGTTGGGCTGGAAGGGTGTCGATGGCTGCGGACAGACGTTGTGCAGCGTAAAGATGACGCCGCAACCCTGGGTCAATGGAGCGAGCGCGCGGCTGAGCCAGGTGTGCCGAAGCACCCAGAACCCTGCCGAAAAGAACCGCCGCTTCCAACCCATGGACATTCATCAAAGATCCTGAAACCCGGCATAGGTACGCTTTTTTTAGAGATTGTTGCAATGCTTCATTGCAACAATTGCGGGATCGGGAGGCAAGGCTAAGGATGGGACAGGTAGAGTTGACCGGTCCCCAGACTGGCCCCGGTAGAGCGTCAGCCGGATCTGACGCGCCCCTGACGCTCCGCGTCCTTGAAACCCTCGCTGAGGCAACACCGCTATGGACTGCCTTTGAGCGACAAGCGACGCCCGCCTTGTCGCAGGCGCATGACTGGCTCATTCCCTGGTCTACGCATGTCGGCAACCGGCTCGGACACCGGCCGCTGATCGTGATCGGGATGCGGGCAACGACCCCCGTCTTCCTGTGGCCACTGGCGCGGATCGACGGCCCGCTTGGCATGACGCTGGAATGGCTTGGGGCGGCAAATGGCAACCAGATGCCAGGACTGTGGTGCCGTGATTCCCTGAATGCCTTGCCCGCGCAAGCCGTAGCCAGCGCACTGAACGAGGTGGCAAGAACCGCCGGGGCCGATCAGGTGCGGCTGGTGAATGTGCCAGCGATGCTGGACGGCGTGCCGCATCCGCTTGCCGGACTGCCTCATCGCCCAAGTGTCAGCGCTGTGCATGTTGGGCCGCTGGATCAGCCCTACGAGGCATTGCTGCGCAGCCGCCATGATCGCGATGCCCGGCGCAAACTGGACAAGAAGGCCAAGGGCCTCGCGCGCCTAGGCTCCGTGTCGCTGGTGGAGCCAGTCTCGCCAGACGAAATCCGGGCGCTTCTGGATGTCTTCACCGCGCAGCGCGACGCGCGCGCCCGAACGAGCGGCATTCCGAATGTCTTTGCCGATGCGGGACTGAATACCGCTCTCTTTGCCGCGCTCTGTGGGACCGGAGCGCGTCCCCCGGTTCTGCAGATCGTGGGTCTGGAGGTCGCGGGCGTGATCCGGGCGACCTACATCACCGGCCGGTCTGGCAACCGGCTCTGCGGCTATGCCAACAGCATTGCGCAGGATGACAGCCTCCCCTTCAGCCCCGGCGTCCAGTTGTTGACCATGCTGATCCGCAGCGCCGCCGAGGATCCGGACCTGACGCTGCTTGATCTTGGCCTCGGCGACGAACGCTACAAGCACGCCTGGACCGATCCGGAGCTGCTCATTGATATCGGCTTTGCCAGATCAGCCCGCGGACATCTGGCGCTGCAGTCGGCAACACTTCTGGCAGCGCTCAAGCGGCGCGTGCGGGCATCACGGCACCTCTGGCCGCTGTACCGGCGCCTGCGCAAATGGGCTGCCCGCAGCGAAGACTGAGGAATGCAAAAGGCCCCGCCGGGGAACCGGCGAGGCCATCAGGCACTCCAGCAATCGTCTTCAGATCGCGTCAGGCCGCCTTCGAGGTTCCACCAACGCGGCGGACGATGACATCGCCCTCGGTCTGGTCGGAAATCAGGTCGAGGACCTCGGCAAGCCGCACCGCCGCCACGCCATTGCGGCTGGCAACAATCACCTCATCCGCATAGGCCAGCACCTCGGCAGCGGCTGCCGAAGCGCGGTAACGGCCGAGGTCAATGACGATCCGGTCATAGGTCGCGTCGATCGCATCCAGCACCAGCGCGAAGCGGCGCGGATCGACATCGGCATTGGCCAGCGGCAGACGACCGGCCTCGATGATGTGCGCCCGCGAGCCGGCATCGCGGTAGATGACCGACGAGAACGAGGCATCCGCCGCGACAAGATCCGAGAAGCCGGCAGCTGCCGCCGGATCATCACTGTCCGGGAACACTTCCATCAACAGGGACATCTCGCCGTCGTCAGCCGACTGGCGTGCCATATCGAAGGCGAGCTGATGCGACAGATCCGGCTCGGCCGCACTGACAATCACCGTACGGCGCGGGGCTGTCGCCGGGCGCGCGGGCTCGCGGACGGAGGTCCTGGCGCCGCGCTTGTCTTCAGCCCCGGCGGCCTTGGCGGCGGCTGACATTGCGGCAGGCTCAGGCTTCGGTTCGGTTGCAGCGCGCAGCAGATCGGGCATGGCAACGCTTTCGCTGAGCCGTTCGATCCGGCGGGCTGCCTGATCCAGCGCACGGCGGATGCTGCGTTCCTCGCGCAGCGACGGTGCCGGCTCGATGTCCTCGATGTCAGGTGCGTGCGCGGAATGGCGTGCCTCGCGCACAGCGTCACGGCTTGCAGACGGAGCTGGGCGGGCAGGCGCGTCGATCACTGCAGCAGAGTTTCGCGGTGCCTCGTCAAGTGTCTCGTCAGCCTCGTCCTCATCGTCGCTATCGTCGACAAGCGAGGAGGCAACTGGTGCAAGCCGCGCTGACACATCGCGGTCTTCATCGAGAACCGTCGGACGGGCAACTTCCACCGGCGCAGCATAGGTTTCAACCGGCTGGATCGGGCGCAATGCCTCACCGCTCAGGAACTCGCGCATCACGACAATCGCGCAGCCAAGCACGAAGGTCGCAAGCGTGGCCGCGATGGTGAACACCAGCACCTTCGGGGATGAGGGCTCAATCGGCACGCCCGCGCGTGAAATCACACGGGCGTCAGCTGGAAGCGATTCCGCATTGAGGCTGGTGTCCGTGTTGCGATAGCTGGCGATCAGCCCGTCGAGCTGTGCCGCCTTGGCGTCAGCCTCGCGCTCCAGTTCCCGCAGGCGAACCTGGTCGGAATTGGACCGCGCGGCCGCTTCCTTCAGTTCATCAACGCGCAAGGCCAGCGCGGCCGCCTGCTGCTTGGCAACAAGCGCGTCATTCTCCAGCCCGGCAAGGATCTTGCGCGCCTCGCCGCGCAGCTGCTGGTCATAGTCGGCGAGCTGTGAAGACAACGCCTTCAGCTGCGGGTGGCCGGGCAGCAACGTGGTCGACAGCTCGGCAATGCGCGACTGGAGTTCGACCTGCCGTTCTCGCAGGCGCTGGATCAGGCCCGAATTGAGCACCTCGCTGGCACTTTCCAGCGAGCCGCCGGAGGCCAGCAACTGACGCAGCTGACGTGCCTTGGCATCAGCTTCGGCAGCAGCGGCCTGGGCCGCCGACTGTTCGGTGCTGATTTCCGACAATTGCATCTGGTTGAGGGTGCGATTGTCGGTGCCCGTCAGCAGGTCGGCGCGGGCGCGGAAGTCTTCCACCGCCTTGCGGGCGACCTGGACTTCCTGGCTCAGGCGGGCGATCTGCGGCTGCAGGGCGCCGGCAGCGACTTCCTGGCTCTGGCGCTTGGCCAGCGACTGCATCTGGATGTATTCGTCGACGACAGTGTTGGCGACCTGCGCGGCCAGCTCCGGGTTTTGCGACACATACTCGACGGCAATGACGCGGGACCCTTCGAGCCGGTAGACATCAAGGTTGCGGAAGTAGTGCTTGAGGACGCGCTCTTCCGGGGACACACGGGACGGGTCCGAGGCAAGACCGAGGAGCGCCAGCGCCTGTTGCAGCACCCCGGCCGAGCCGGACGCCTTGAATTCGGGCACGGAGACAAGATCAAGACGCTGCGCCACGCGGCGCGCGAGATCAACCGAGCTGAGCAGCTGGACCTGGCTGGTAATCCCCTCCCCGTCCAGCAGCGCGCGGATGTTTTCCGGGCCGCGCGAGACGCCGGGATCAAGGGCATCACTGCTTTCGATCAGCACCTTGGCTTCGCCGGTGAATTTCTCTGGCACAAACTGCAGACCGAAGAAGACGCTGGCCGCAACCACCAGAACAAGAGGCAACAGCCAACGCTGTGCCCGTCCGAGCGCGCGCATGAGGGCGGCGAGGTCCAGGGCCATGTCCTGCGGCTCATAGATGTCGTGCCTAGAACTCATCACACAAACTCCGAGAGGCTTCGCCCTGACTATGCTGAAACATGGTAAGGGAAACCTTAAACCCCACACAGAAGCGGGATTTCGGAAATTAATCTTTATTAATGTTAAATTAACCCGGAAAAATACACCAAGAACCCATTCACCCCGTATTAACCATGATTTGCGAACTTGGGGCTAGCCAGTTCAGGAGTAGATGATGCTTGCCCGCCCGCTTGTCTTTCTTGCCATCGCGCTCGCGCTCGCCGGATGCAGCGGATACAAGCGTCCGCCTTCTGCCTTCCATGAGATCCTGACGCAGCCCTACCGGCTTGATTCAAGCGACCGCCTGCGCGTGATCGTGTTCGGGCAACCCGATCTCAGCAATACCTATGTTGTTGACCAGGCAGGATATATTTCAATGCCACTGGTCGGCAATGTGGCCGCGCGCGGCAAGACGCAACAGGAACTTGCCGGCGCCATTGCTGCGTCTCTGCGCAAGGGCTTCCTGCGCGATCCGGACGTCTCCGTCGAGGTGGAGCAATACCGTCCGATCTTCGTCATGGGTGAGGTCCAGGCTTCGGGGCAATATCCCTATGTCGCTGGCATGACTGTACAGAACGCCATTGCAACGGCTGGTGGCTTCTCGCCGCGTGCCGAACAGGCCGGTGCCGACATCACTCGCCAGATCAACGGTGAAATTCTGAACGGACGCGTCCCGATTACGGACCCTGTCCGCCCGGGCGACACCATCTACATCCGCGAACGTCTGTTCTGATTGCGGACCCGGATTAACCGGGGACTCATCCTGTCCTGCTAGGGTTCTCCCTGTTGGCGCCACAGGCTCAAAAAAGAAGCCCGGGCGACTGACAGGGAGTTTTGTCATGAGTCCGCACCCTTTGCGGATCATCCACTGCGTGCGCTCGCCCGTGGGAGGAACGATCCGTCATATCCACGATCTGGCGATTGCCCAGGCGAAAGCTGGCCACTCTGTCGGTGTCGTCTGTGATTCCACGACCGGCTCCGATTTCGACGTTGCCATCCTGGAACGTATCCGACCCCATCTCACGCTAGGCATCACGCGGTTTGCCATCGAGCGCCATCTGACAGTCAAGGATCTGTCGGGCGCTCTGGCGCTCTATCGCAGCGTGAAGGCTCTGGAACCCGATGTCCTGCATGGTCATGGCGCCAAGGGCGGCGCCTATGTCCGCATCATCGGCAGCCTGCTGCGCCTGCAGGGCCGCGACGTCCAGCGCATCTACTGCGCCCACGGCGGCAGCCTGCATTATGACCCGCACCGCTTTGAAGGCCGCGTCTATCATCTGCTCGAACGGATCCAGTCCCGCCTGACGGACGGACTGGTCTTCGTGTCCGAGTATGAGCGCGCCGCCTATGAAACCAAGGTCATGCGTCCGCATGCCCCGGTCCGCGTGATTTACAACGGCCTCAATGAAAGCGAGTTCGAGCCGGTCCGGCCGCGTGAAGACGCGCGCGACTTCATCTATGTCGGCATGCTGCGCGACCTGAAGGGCCCGGACCTGTTCATCGAGGCGATCTACAATCTCGGCCTGCGCCGGGCCGAGCCGGTGACAGCCTATATTGTCGGCGAAGGGCCGGACCGTCCGCGCTACGAACGGATGATCGCGGAGCTTGGTCTTGGCGAGTGCATCGCATTTCTCGGTGCCCTGCCCGCACGCACGGCCTTCGAAATGGGTCGCGCCCTGGTCGTCCCGTCCCGGGCCGAGGCCATGCCCTATATCGTTCTGGAGGCGATGGCGGCGGAAGTTCCGCTGATCGCTACGCGCGTCGGTGGCATTCCGGAGGTGTTTGGCCGCCATGCCGGTCGCCTGGTCGAGCCAGGCGACAGCCACCGCCTGGCCACAGCCATGGACGAGATGCTGGACGCACCCGACTTGGCCCGGGCCCTCGCCCGTGACCTCCGCCACGCCATGGCGGACCGATTCTCGGCCACAACAATGGCCGGCAGCATCACCGATCTCTACCTTGCGCTGCGAGGACAGGACCCGCATCCGTTCGAGGCGGTCGCACCGGTTCCTGCCCTTGCCAAGCATTCCCAGCCCAAATCCGTTTTAGCCAGACCGAGCAAGCCATGATTGCCATGCCCGCCGACCAGTCTTTGCCCGCTTCCACCAATCCGGCACCGACCGACACCGCCGAAGCTGCGACTGTCGAGGACGCCGAGGCCCTGCGCCAGCGGCTCGCTGACGAGTTGCGCCGCAGCACCTCCGGTGACGCGGTCATTCGCCCGGCCCAGTCGCAGCCGTCGATGTCGGCCGATGCGCTGCGCATCGCTGACAGCCTGCGCTCTGACGGGCTGTCGCAACCGGTGCTGGAAGGCGTCGTCCGCCTGATCGATGGTGGTCTGGTCGTCGGAACCGGGCTTGCAGTGCTTGCCCTCGTCGGGTCAGGACTTGCGTCTCCCGGGCTGATGCTGCTGCTCCTCGGCGTGGCGCTGGTCTCCGCCCTTGCCTTCTTCCATGCCTTTGACTGCTATCAGGTGCCCGTGATGCGGGCCGGACTGGCTCAGGCTGGCCGCGTGGCCGGTGGCTGGACGCTTGTCTTCGCGATGTTCGCCATCGCCATCGCCACCACGCCCCTGACCGCATCCATTCCCGCTGCCGCATTCGGTGCCTGGTATGCGGCCGGGCTTGGCGCATTGCTGAGCGGGCGCTTCATCCTGTCGCGCCTGGTGCGGCGCTGGATGGCCAACGGCCGGCTGGAACGCCGCGCGGTGATCGTTGGCGGCGGCACGGCGGCGGCCGATCTCATTCACGAGCTGGAATCGCAGAAAGACAACGACATCCGCATCTGCGGCATCTTCGATGATCGCGCCAATGACCGCTCGCCGGCCGTTGTCGCCGGCTACCCGAAGCTCGGCAACATTGATGCGCTGGTGGAATTTGCCCGCCGCGCCCGCATCGACATGCTGATCGTCTGCATCCCGCTGCGGGCCGAACAGCGCGTCCTCGAGCTGCTGCGCAAGCTCTGGGTCCTGCCCATCGACATCCGCCTGTCCGCCCACACCGACAAGATGCGCTTCCGCACCCGTGGCTCGTCCTTCATCGGCACGGTTCCCTTCGTCGACGTGGTCGAAAAGCCGATCACCGACTGGGACATGGTCGCCAAGCGCGTGTTCGATGTGGTGGTTGCCAGCCTTGCCATCGTTGCCCTGTCGCCGGTGATGCTGGCCACGGCCATTGCCATCAAGCTCGACAGCAAGGGGCCGGTGCTGTTCCGTCAGAAGCGCTACGGCTTCAACAACGAGATCATCGACGTGCTGAAGTTCCGCTCGATGTACAACGACATGGCCGATCCGGCGGCCAAGAAGGTCGTGACCAAGGGCGATCCGCGCGTGACCAAGGTCGGCCGTTTCATCCGCCGCACGTCCATCGATGAACTGCCGCAGCTCTTCAACGTCATTGCCGGCACGCTGTCGCTGGTCGGCCCGCGCCCCCATGCTGTCAACGCCCACACCAATGACCAGACCTGGGATGAGGTCGTCTACGGCTACTTCGCCCGTCACAAGGTGAAGCCGGGTGTCACGGGCTGGGCCCAGATCAACGGCTGGCGCGGCGAAGTCGACACGCAGGAAAAGATCCAGAAGCGTGTTGAGTTCGACCTCTACTACATCGAGAACTGGTCGATCCTGTTCGACATCAAGATCCTTGCCCTGACGCCGGCGCGCCTGCTCAACACGGAGAACGCGTATTGAGCGACGCCCTCACAGCGGCCGCGCCTGCCGGGCTCCTGAGCGGTCGGGGCCTGCCCCTCCGCCGGCTCGGCGATGCGGCCCTGTGGCTGGCGGTATTCCTTGGCGGCTTTGTTATCGCCGAACCTGCGCCCTATGAGCTGCTGGTGGCGCTGCTGATGGTCATCTGGCTGCTGGCCGGACTGAAATTCCGCCGCGAGATCGGGCCGATGATGGTGTTGCTGCTGCTATTCATGGCCGGTGGCATCATGGCAGTGCCCTTCGCCCGCGACCTGCCGGCTGGTGCCATGCACATGGCAATTTCAGCTTTTCTTGGCGCCACGGCCATGTTCTACGCTGCCCTGGTCAGCGAGCGGCCGGTCCGGATCGAGATTATCGAGCGGGCATACATCGCAAGCGCCTTCTTTTGCGCTTTACTTGGCATAGTCGGCTTTTTCAATCTCATTCCCGGCGGCGAGCTCTTCACCCTCAATGACCGCGCCAAGGGCACGTTCCAGGACCCGAACGTCTTCGGTCCGTTCCTCCTGCTGCCAACACTGCTGCTGCTGCGCCGTCTGATGACGAGCCCCCCCTCGGCCTGGGGTCTTGCGCTGGTCGTGCTGCCGGTGCTGGTGCTGGGTGTCTTCCTGTCCTTCTCGCGCGGGGCCTGGGGCATGCTGGCTGTCGCGGGCGTCGTTCTCTACGCGCTGCTCCTTGTCAACGAGCAACGGCCGGCACGGCGGTTGCGCCTCGTGCTACTGGCAGGCGCCGGCGTCCTTGGTGTTGTGGTCCTGCTTGTGGCGGCCTTGTCGATCGATCAGGTCGCGGACATGTTCGAGCAGCGGGCCAAGCTGGTGCAGCCATATGACAGCGCCCGTCTCGGCCGCTTTGCCCGCTACAGCCTCGGCTTCGAAATGGCGATGGAACGCCCGCTGGGCCTTGGGCCGCTTGAGTTCAACAAGTACTTCCCCGAAGACGAGCACAACGTCTACATGAAGGCCTTCACCGCCTATGGCTGGCTCGGCGGTATCGTCTGGCCGATGCTGATGCTGTGGACGCTTGTGGCGTTGGGACGCCAGATGTTCCGGCACCGCCCCTGGACGCCCTTCGCCCAGTGCCTCTTCGCCGTGCTGCTGGTGCATGTCTTCGTCGGCGTCGTCATCGACATCGACCGCTGGCGCCACCTCTTCATGCTGATCGGCCTCGCCTGGGGCCTGATCGCGGCCGACAAGCTGTATGACCGGCGTCCGCGCCAGACAGCAAGACCGCCGCAGCACGCTTCCACGCAAGCGTAGCGCCCAACCGAATGTCATGAAGACCGCGCGTGAACGCGTCACGGCAGAATCTTGAATTGTCAGGAAAACTGTTTTCTGTCAAAGCCGCTCATGCGGTGGAGGTGTGACCGAGAGATGGTTGCCATCCGTTTTCAGTCCCAGTTTTAGGCTGGCCTGCAGGTGACACCGACACGGCGTTCAGCTGCCGATTTCTGCAGTCAGGATCCCTGTATGCACTCGCGCAGAAACGGTTCGACAAGCTTGGCAGCTGTGACCTCGGGTTCGATCTGCAAGACGAAATGCGGCGCATCAATGCCGACAATCCGGATCCCGCTCTGAAACTCCACCATTTCATTGGTGCATTTCCCGGGCAGCAAACGGTCTCGATCCGCCCGGATCGCCATTACGGGAACATCGATCTTCCTCAGCAAACCGGTCACATCACAGGTGAGGACGTTCCGAAGCCTGCTCGCAAGAACGTCTTTGGGAACTGTCCGGATGACGCCTTGAATTTCACTCGCGACTTCCGGCCTTCGCCCGTTGAGCAACACCAGCCGGATGATCCATTGCGGCAACGGAAATCTCGTTAGAACCGGCAAGAGCGTCGCGAGCAGAGACGCGACACGAGGGAACGGACTGCGCGCGAAGGTCGCGACCAGCACCAGGCATTGGAGCTGCCCGGGATGCCTGGCTGCAATTGAAATCGCGACAGGTCCGGAAAACGATTCCGCGACAATGAAAAATGCTTGGTCGACGGGAATCGTTGCAGCGGCATAGTCAGCCAGTTCGTCATAGCTGAGGCCGTGAACGTTGGGGTAACGAACCACGACGGGATCCGCAAAACGCGCGATCTCAGCAGCGAAGGCATCGAAAAATTTTCCCGAGCCATCCAGCCCCGGCAGCAAAATGCAGCTGATCTTTTCCATCGGCACTGACTATGCCGCAGCTGACGGCCTTGACGTAAGAAAAACAAAAAACGCAGGCCTGAATAAATCAGAACCTGCGTTTTTGAAACAAATGGTCGGGCAGGCCGGATTTGAACCGACGACCCCTTGACCCCCAGTCAAGTGCGCTACCAGGCTGCGCTACTGCCCGACTGCGCCCTCTCTAACCGCTTCGACCGGCTTGCGCAAGAGCTGCCTTGCGCGCCCATCCACAGGCAACGCCGGCAAAGGGTCAGGACACCCCCGATCAGCGCGCCTGGTCCAGCAGGCGCTTGCATTCCAGCAGTTCGAACAGGGTTGCCTGCAGGCGGCGGACATCGTCCTTCGAAAGGGCGCCGGTGCCGCCGGACAGGGTCTCGCCTTTTTCGCCCCGGAACCGGTCCATGAAGCGGAAGCCGCTGCGGCTCGCATGGGCGGCATGGACGCGCGGGTCGTCGTCAGACAGAAGCCCCTTCGGCAGGACCTCGCTCGGCAGGCCGTTGCCAGCCTCGTTGCGGGATGGCGCCTGTTCGATCACGGTCGCACGGCGAACCGGGGCTTCCAGCCGCGGCGTGTCGTCGGCGTCCTCATCGTCCAGGTCGATCCGCGGCGCAATCGACAGCGGGATCGCGTCGTCGCGCCAGATCTGCATGACAAAGCGCGGCCCCTGCTCTTTCAGGATCCGCTGCACGCCCTTGATCGTGTAGCCTTCCCCGTAGAGCAGATGGCGGATGCCGCGCAGCAGTTCCACATCGTCCGGGCGATAATAGCGCCGGCCGCCGCCGCGCTTCAGCGGCTTGATCTGCGTGAATCGCGTTTCCCAGAAGCGCAGCACATGCTGCGGCAGGTCGAGATCTTCGGCCACCTCGCTGATCGTGCGAAACGCGTCAGGGCTCTTTTCAAGCGACATGATGCAGGTCTCTCCCCGGACGGGCCGGTTTCAGGCGCAACAGGTCCACGCGGCGGTGGCGGGCAACGCATCGCACAGACAACAGCCAAGCAGCTGGCTGCCTGGCGAGACAGTCAACAAAAGGCTAGCAGTCAGCAACAGGCGGGCA
The DNA here is from genome assembly GCF_026672425.1 of Pannonibacter sp. SL95. Taxonomy (GTDB): domain Bacteria; phylum Pseudomonadota; class Alphaproteobacteria; order Rhizobiales; family Stappiaceae; genus Pannonibacter. The sequence goes on along the minus strand of NZ_JAPPRC010000006.1, from coordinate 1,400,921 downwards.
GTCAGCACAAGGCTGGTCAGCCTGTTAGGCAGATCAGTCGCCGTGGCCGTCGCCGGTCAGCGTCTCGTTAATCTTCTGCTTGAGGATGTTGCTCGGCTTGAAGACCATGACGCGGCGCGGCGAAATCGGCACTTCCTCGCCCGTCTTTGGGTTGCGGCCGATCCGCTCGCCCTTGGACCGGACCACGAAGGATCCGAAGGAGGACAGTTTCACGGATTCGCCAGTCACCAGGCAATCGGATATTTCGGCCAGAACGCGCTCGACCAGTTCGGCCGACTCGGTTCTCGAAAGCCCCACCTTCTGATAGACGGCTTCGCAAAGATCGGCGCGCGTGACTGTCCTGCTGGCCATGCCCCCTCCTTGCCGCACATCAGCGATCCGGCTGATTTTGCTGCAAAAGTAATGTTCGCCAATACGGTATTGTGTCCGCTGCGACCGGTCAACCCGGTCTTCTGCCAGAAAGGCGCAAAGCGCCTTTCATTACCAGCGCAGCAGCACAGAGCCCCACGTAAACCCGCCGCCCATGGCCTCCAGCATGACGAGATCGCCCTGCTTGATCCGGCCATCGCGCACTGCCGTGTCCAGCGCCAGCGGAATCGATGCCGCCGAGGTGTTGCCGTGCTGATCGACAGTGGTCACGACTTTTTCCGGCACGATGCCGAGCTTCTTGGCGCTGGCGTCGATGATGCGCTTGTTGGCCTGATGCGGCACAAACCAGTCGAGATCGTCGGACCCGAAACCGGTCGCCTTGTAGGCATCCTCGATCACGTCGGTGATCATGCCGACTGCGTGCTTGAAGACTTCCTTGCCTTCCATGCGCAGGTGGCCGACGGTCTGCGTCGAGGACGGGCCGCCGTCGACATAGAGCTTCGACTTGTGGCTGCCATCGGAGCGCAGGTGCGTCGTCAGCACGCCGCGATCGGCCAGCGAGCCCTCAGCCTCGCGCGCTTCCAGCACGACCGCGCCGGCGCCATCGCCGAAGAGAACGCAGGTGGTGCGGTCTTCCCAGTCGAGAATGCGCGAGAAGGTCTCCGCGCCGATCACCAGGGCGCGGCGCGCCTGGCCGGCACGCAGGAAATTGTCTGCCGTGGCCATGGCAAAGACGAAGCCGGAGCAGACGGCATGGACGTCAAAGGCAAAGCCGTGGTGAATTCCCAGCTCGTTCTGGACGGTCACAGCAGTCGCCGGGAAGGTGTTGTCCGGGGTCGCGGTGGCCAGGACAATCATGTCGATGTCCTTCGGCTCAAGCCCTGCGCTGTCCAGCGCGCGGCGAGCCGCCTTGACCGCCAGATGCGACGTGAATTCGCCAGGCGAGGCAATGTGACGCTTGCGGATGCCCGTACGCTGGACAATCCAGTCATCGCTGGTGTCGACCATGGTCGCCAGCTCTTCATTGGTCAGGGACTTCTCGGGCAGATAGCTGCCACAGCCGAGAACGGTCGAACGGATGAGGCTCACTCGTCACCTTCGGAGTTGTCAGAGGGCACGACATACCGGCCACGATGATAGTGAACCAGGTCCTGTGCGATCTTGTGAATAAGTTCGTTGCGCACCATGCCATGCGCAAGGGCGATGGCGCTGGCAAAGCCTTCGGCATCGGTGCCGCCATGGCTCTTGATCACGACGCCATTGAGGCCGAGGAACACGCCGCCATTGACCTTGCGCGGGTCCATCTTTTCGCGCAGCCGGTCGAATGCGCCCTTGGCCAGCAGGTAGCCAAGCTTGGCCATCCAGGTGCGCTGCATCGCAGCTTTCAGGTAGCCACCGATCTGCTTGGCGGTGCCTTCGGCGGTCTTCAGTGCGATGTTGCCGGCAAAACCTTCCGTCACCACCACGTCGACCGTGCCCTTGCCGAGGTCGTCGCCTTCGACGAAGCCGGCATAGGAGAAGGACCGGAACGGAACTTCCTTCATGATCCGGCCAGCGGTGCGGACCTCTTCCAGGCCCTTCACTTCCTCGACGCCGATGTTCAGGAGGCCCACGGTCGGCTTCTGCACGCCAAACAGCGCGCGCGCCATGGCACCGCCGAGAATGGCGAAATCGATCAGCTGCTGCGCGTCGGCACCAATGGTCGCGCCGACATCCAGCACGACGGATTCGCCCCGCGCTGTCGGCCAGATCGCCGCAATCGCCGGGCGTTCGATGTTGGCCATGGTGCGCAGGCAGAACTTGGACATGGCCATCAGTGCGCCGGTGTTGCCGGCCGAGACGGCGACATCGGCATCGCCCGTCTTCACCGCTTCAATGGCCCGCCACATGGACGAGCGCCAGCGCCCCTGGCGCAGCGCCTGGCTGGGCTTTGCATCCATGGCAACGGCCACGTCGCAATGGAAGAAAGTCGAGGCATCGCGCAGGCGCGGGTACTTCTCCAGCAAGGGCAGCACGACGCGCTCGTTGCCATAAAGAAGGAAGCGGATGTCGGGATGCCGCAGCAGCGCGATCTCGGCGCCCGGAAGCACCATTTCCGCGCCGGCGTCACCGCCCATGACATCGAGAGCAATATGAATGGGTTTCGCCATTGGCAGGTTCTTGTTGTCCTTCAGAGCGGCGGACGACGCGCCACGAACGTGTCAGTCTCCGCGACGGACTTTACTGCCCCACGCACAGCCGTTCGCGTCCGGGCCCTTTCGGGCCGCAGCGCTGCGAACATACCGGTTTCGGGCCACGAGACAACCGTTTTCCGGGTGGCAAGCGGGCATAAAACGGACCTGTCCGGCGCTTTTGCCAAGAAATCCGGATCCCTTTCAGGCTCCGGCGCGCACTTTCATTCCGGCTCCTTGTCCTTCAGCTTTTGCAACACGGCAAAAGGGTTGGGACGTTCGTCGGCGACATCTTCCTCTTCCGGCGGCGCATCGAAGGCCAGTTCTGCCCCCGGAGCGCGCGGGAACGGGTCCAGCGCAAGGACGAACTGTTCCAGCACCAGCGCACCAAGATCGATGCTGCCATCGATGATTTCATCCGGCGGCTCGGGCGCCTCCAGATCGATCTCGATCTCGCCGTCATCCGCCAGATCCGGTGCGCGGCGGCTTTCGGTCGCAGCCGGTTCATAGGCGCGCTCGAACCGGTCGCTCACCGTCATCGGCACCGGCTCCAGCGTGACGACACAGCGCTGAGCACCGGAGGCGGCGAGCGATCCGGTGATGAAGACGCCGGCCTTGCGCCACGGCCGCACTTCCAGCTCCGCCGTCAGCGATGCCAGCTCGACAAGGCCATAGGTCTCGGCAATACGCGCCAGCGCTGCCGCATCCGGCGCAACCTTGATCACCTGCGGCTTGTTGCCAAGCCGGGCGACATCGAAGCGCTGGGTAAAGGGAAAGGCGACGTCAGACATGATTCGATCCTTCGATCACGGCGAGCGGATCCGGCCAGGGCAGCCTGGCGGCAAGAATGTCGCTCACCGGAGTGGCCGCCAGCGCAGGACCGGCCGCCATGGCATAGCGGGCCAGCGCCATGGCGGCGGCAGGGGTTGAGTTCTCGGGGAAAAAGTTGCGGTCAACGGCCGCCGCCAGAGCGTTGAGATCGCCGGCATCGATGGCTGCGCCATAGGCGGCGGCCCGGCCGAAGAACGCCTCGGCCATGCGCTTGACCTTCTTCGGCACCGCATTGTCGGAGATGCCCATCTCGCGCAGGGAACCGTCCATGTCGGCGAAGAAGATGTCGAACACCGACTGCGACACGGCGACAGCCTCCTTGCCCTCGCCCTGCAGCCGGCGAAACAGCAGCATGGCGTGCAGGATGATCATGTCGAAGCGCCCGTCGACCGTATCCGGCGCGCCAAGATTGGCGTAAAACGCGGCCTGACGGGACTGGGCCACGATGGCGCCATAAAGGGCGTATTCGGATGGTTGTGTCCGGCGGCGAAACAGGCCAAAAACCATATGAAGCCTCTCGCAATGCGGTGACTGTGGGTGTTGCCTTGTGCCCTAACGCAGGTTACTCGCTTTGCCAAGGAACGAATTCAGATACGCACCGGGCTCCGGCTTCGGTTCAACGGGAACGGGAACGCAGGAATGAAGATCAAGTCGCATGTGGTGATGCTTCCGATTCTCCTCGGCCTGACCGTTGGAGGCTGCTTCACCCAGACCTTCAATCACGGCCATTCCATTTCCCCGGACATGCTGCAGCAGGTTCAGGTCGGCTCGAGCAAGGAAAACGTCGAGCTGGTGCTCGGCTCGCCGTCCACCACCTCCGACATCAGCGGCCTGACCTATTATTACATCTCGCAGGTGTCCGAGACCACGGCCTTCATGGGCAACAAGATCGTCGAACAGCGCGTTGTCGCCGTCTATTTCGACGAGGATGGCTTCGTGAAGGACATTGCCAACTACGGCATGCAGGATGGCAAGGTGTTCGACTTCATCACCCGCACCACGCGCACGGGCGGTGCCGACTACGGCTTCATCACCCAGATCCTGCGCGGCGCCACCACCCCGTCGCTGGGCCTGTAAGGCACCGGCCACGGTATCGGATCATGACAAGGGCCCCGGATCACTCCGGGGCTTTTTGCATTCCGGCGCCTGCGCTGATTTCTGTCCGCTGGCCCATCCCGGTCCCCTGCTTGCCACGCCGTTGCCTACTCGCCCGTCGCCCCTGTCCCTCTCTCCTTCTCCGGCGTCATCCCCGCCCCCGTGCGGGGATCCACACTGCCTACCGGCTCGAACGGACGTAACAAGCTTTGACGGGGCTGGATCCCCGCACGGGGGCGGGGATGACCGGAGTGGTAGGTCGGCCGCCCGTGGCACACAGGGTGCCCCACGGCGCTCTGGCCCTGCGCCGCAACCCGTCCGGACGCCGCAGGCTCCCCAAAGAACAAAAGGCCCCGGATCGCTCCGGGGCCTTTTCTCTTTCCAGGGCCGCGATGCCCCTGCCCTCAATGCGCCAGCACGGCGAGCAGGAGCAGGGCGACGATGTTGGCGATCTTGATCATCGGGTTGACGGCCGGACCGGCGGTGTCCTTGTAGGGGTCACCCACCGTGTCGCCGGTCACCGCGGCCTTGTGGGCGTCCGAGCCCTTGCCGCCGTGATGGCCATCCTCGATGTACTTCTTCGCATTGTCCCAGGCACCACCGCCGGCAGTCATCGACAGGGCCACGAACAGGCCGGTGATGATGATGCCGAGCAACATGGCGCCGAGCGCGGCAAAGGCGTTGGCCTTGCCTGCGATCATGTTGATGATGAAGAAGCCGGCAATCGGCGACAGCACCGGCAGCATCGACGGCACGATCATTTCGCGGATCGCCGCCTTGGTCAGCATGTCGACCGCCCGGCCATAGTCCGGCCGCTCGGTGCCCGCCATGATGCCCGGCTTTTCGCGGAACTGACGCCGCACTTCCTCCACCACCGCCGAGGCGGCGCGGCCGACGGCGGTCATGGCGATGCCGCCGAAGAGATAGGGCAGCAGGCCGCCGAAGAAGAGACCCACGACCACGTAAGGATTGGACAGCGAGAAATCGAGCGTCTCGTTGGTCAGGCCCTGGAAGTAGGGGTACTTGTCCGAGTTGGCGATGAAGAAGCGCAGATCCTCGGTGTAGGCGGCAAACAGCACCAGGGCGCCGAGACCGGCAGACCCGATGGCGTAGCCCTTGGTCACGGCCTTGGTCGTGTTGCCGACCGCATCGAGCGCATCGGTGGTGACACGGACCGAGGCCGGCAGATCCGCCATTTCGGCAATGCCGCCGGCGTTGTCGGTGACCGGACCGAAGGCATCGAGTGCCACCACCATGCCAGCCAGCGCCAGCATGGTCGTCACCGCGATGGCAATGCCGAACAGGCCGGCCAGCGAATGGGTGACGATAATGCCGGCGATGATGATGATCGCCGGCAAGGCGGTTGCTTCCATCGAGATGGCAAGGCCCTGGATCACGTTGGTGCCATGGCCGGTGACCGAGGCCTGGGCGATGGAGCGCACGGGGCGGAAGCCGGTGCCGGTGTAGTACTCCGTCACCCAGATGATCAGGCCGGTGACGGCCAGACCCGCGATGCCGCACAGATAGAGGTCCATCGGCGTGAAGCTGAGGCCGCGCGAGGTGGTCAGCACCCCGTCCATGCCGCCGAACACCCAGGAGGTGACCGGATAAAGGATGATCAGCGACAGCACCGACGTGGCAATGAAGCCCTTGTACAGCGCGCCCATGATCGAGTTGTTGGCACCGAGCTTCACGAAGAAGGTGCCGATGATCGAGGTGATGATGCAGGCCCCGCCGATGGTCAGCGGATAGAGCATCGCCGCGGAGGTCGAAGGCGTTCCGGCGAAATAGATCGCCGCCAGTACCATGGTGGCCACCAGCGTCACCGCGTAGGTCTCGAACAGGTCCGCCGCCATGCCGGCGCAGTCACCGACGTTGTCGCCCACGTTGTCGGCGATGGTTGCCGGGTTGCGCGGATCATCTTCCGGAATGCCGGCTTCGACCTTGCCGACCAGATCGCCGCCGACATCCGCACCCTTGGTGAAGATGCCACCGCCAAGACGGGCGAAGATCGAGATCAGCGACGCGCCGAAGCCGAGAGCCACAAGGGCGTCGATGACGACGCGGTCGGTGGCCGCATAGCCGAGGCCACCGGTCAGCACCGCGAAGTAGACGGCAACGCCGAGAAGCGCGAGACCGGCCACCAGCATGCCGGTGACGGCACCGGACTTGAAGGCGATCTCGAGACCGGCGGCAAGGCTCTTGGTGGACGCCTGCGCAGTGCGCACATTGGCCCGCACGGACACATGCATGCCGATGAAGCCAGCCAGCGCCGACAGGATCGCGCCTGCGGCAAAGCCGATGGCGACCAGCATGCCCAGGAGCCAGGCCCCGAGAATGAAGATCACGACACCGGCAACGGCGATGGTCGAATACTGGCGGGTCAGATAGGCCTGAGCGCCCTCCTGGATCGCGCCGGCGATCTCCCGCATCCGTGCATTTCCGGCATCGGCTGCCATGACGGACTGAATGGCCCAGATCCCGTAGCCAATCGCCAGGAATCCGCATGCTATGACAACGACAAGCTCGGTCATGAGTCCTCCCCAAGTGACGCGCAGCCCTCGCCATGCTGTTTCGGATTTCTGTTATGCGGCAAGGAGCTGCAGACCGGCCCCGTGCGTGTGCCTTCTGGTTTTGGCAAGTACCCGATCAATTCCCCGGCACGGGACAACGATGCCACGGTAACAGGTAACAAGTGGGGTTGGTCAAGCTCTACCTGAAGAAACTGACGAGAACATCAGCACTTCCGTCCTTGCACTGCGGCAGCCGCAGTGCATCATTTTCCGCGGCGCGATAGCCCCCTGTTTGCAATCGGCTTTTTACTTAAGCCAGCGCATCGCTGGTTGAACTGCGGCGCAGCACCACCATCAGGACGACACAGATTGCAGTGACCGGGAACACCAGCATGTTCACCGTGCCCCAGCCGAAATTGTAGAGCAGCGAGCCGGACGAGAACGAGGCGAAGGCGACAAAGCCGAACACCAGGAAGTCATTGGCGGACTGGACCATGTTGCGTTCCGACGGGCGGTAGCACGCGGTCAGCATGGTCGTCGCACCGATGAAGCCGAAGTTCCAGCCAACACCCAGCAGGATCAGCGCCACCCAGAAATGGCCGACCTCCTCACCGCTCAAGGCAATCACCGCACAGCCACACAGCAGCGCCAGGCCGACCAGCACGATGGTGCGCACGCCAAAGCGGGCAATCAGCGAGCCGGTGAAGAAGCTCGGGCCGAACATCGCCAGCACATGCCACTGGATCGCCAGCGCCGCGTCCGTCGTTGTCAGGCCGCAGCCGATCATCGCCAGCGGCGTCGCCGTCATGACAAGGCTCATCAGGGCATAGGAGACGATGCCGCAGGTGACGGCGACGATGAAGCCGGGCTGGCGCATGATCTCGCTGAGCGGGCGGGCATCACCGGCCTGTGCTTTGGCCATCGGCGGCGGCGACTTCAGGAACCAAAGCACCAGAAAGGCAAGGAACGACAGTCCGGCCAGCGCGATATAGGTGCCGGCAAACAGGATCGGCGCGAACAGGTCACGGGTCAGGATCACGGTCTGCGGACCGATCACGCCTGCCAGAATGCCGCCTGCCATCACCCAGGAAATCGCTCGCGGCCGGAACGCCGGGCTCGCCGCGTCCGCGGCAGCAAAGCGGAACTGCTGCACGAAGGCCGTGACAAAGCCCATCGCAGCGCAAGCGAGGGTGAACAGCCAGAAGCTGGCGCCAAGCACCGCCCAGGCCGCCAGCAATGACGTAACGGTGCCGCCGATCGAGGATCCGAGGAAGCTGCGGCGGCGGCCGAAGCGGCGCATGATCATGCCCGCCGGCAACATGCCAAGCGCAGTGCCCAGCACCATGAAAGAGACAGGCAACGTCGCGAGCGACTTGTCGGACCCGAGGAGGGCCGAGCCGATCAGTGGCCCGGTGGCAATAACGATGGAGGCCGATGCGCCGCCCAGGGCCTGGGCAAAGGCGAGCAAGGCGACATTGCGACGGGCAATACGGTCGTCGACACCAGCAGCGGCGTCAGCTGCGGAAGACGGATGGCTCATGCTGGAAACTCCGCCTCGGCCAGATGCAGTCATGTCCTGCGGGCGAGGGAGACAGTAAGGGCGGGGCACCGGGGCTTTCACCCGGCTCACCATCAAAAGTGTCGGAAGCCGCCGTCCCCTGCAAGCGGAAAACTTGCGCCCTTGCGAAAATACTGGAGTGTTCCGGTGCTTGCCTCAGCGCTCACCGCCTTGCCGATACAGGCAAGTGCAACGCCCGCCGCTCGCGCGTCCGCCTCCAGCAGACCGGCACGATCCGCGGGGACGGCCAGCAGCAGTTCATAGTCGTCACCGCCGCCAAGGCAAGTCGCCAGCCGGGCCGGATCGCGGGCAAGCACCGCCCGTGCAGCGGGCGAGAACGGGATGGCGTCGATGTCGATGTGAAGGTCCACGCCGGAGGCTGCCGCCATATGTCCGCCATCGCCGGTCAGACCATCAGAGATGTCCATGGCCGCGCTGGCATGTGCCAGCACTGCGTCCGCCAGTCCGCAGCGCGGCTGTGGCAGCAGATAGCGATCCAGCAGATATTCGGTGGTCACCACACCCAGCCCCAGGCGGGCTGCTAGATCCGGATCATAGCGCAGCCGGACACCCAGGGCGGAATCGCCCAGCGTGCCGGTGACATAGATGAGATCCCCTGCCCTTGCGCCATTGCGCCGAACCGCAAGGCCCGCCGGCACTTCGCCAATGGCGGTCACAGACAGGAGGAGCTTGCCGCCGGAGGCGATGGTATCGCCGCCCAGCAGCGTGATGCCAAAGCTGGCCTGATCGCGCGCAAGGCCGGCGCAGAACGCCTCCAGCCACTCCGCCGTCCAGTCCTGCGGCAGGGCTAGCCCCAGCAGATAGCCGCGCGGGCGGGCGCCCTTGGCGGCAAGATCCGACAGGTTCACCCGCAGCGCCTTGGCGGCAATCGCGTCCGCCGGATCCTTGGCAAAGAAATGCACATCGGCCGCAAGGAGGTCCTTGGTCAGGACCAGCTCGCAGCCCGGCGATGGCGTCAGGGTTGCTGCGTCATCGGTCAGGCCGAGGGCACCGGGATCGCTGGCAAGAGGAGCGAAGTAGCGCTTGATCAGCGCGAACTCGTGCGGCCTGTCGCCAGCCATCAAACTTGCCTTCAGTCCGTCTTGTCTGCCGGTCCGCCGGCATCCTCATCGTCATCGGCCTGGGCGCGCGGCGGCAGTTCCGCACTGCGCAGCTCATGCGCCAGACGGTCGAGCACGCCGTTGACGAGCGGCGGCTCGTCGTCGGAATAGAACGCCTTGGCGATGTCGATGTACTCGGAAATGATCACCTTGGGCGGCACGTCGCGGCGGCGCAGCAGCTCGAAGCTGCCAGCGCGCAGGATGGCGCGCAGCAGGCTGTCGATCCGCTTCAGCGGCCAGTCTTCGGCCAGCGCGGTGTGGATGAACGGGTCGATCACCCGCTGGTCTTCCACGACGCCCTTCACCACCGACTTGAAGTAATGTTCGTCGGCGTCCAGGTACTGGGCGCCGTCGACTTCCTTGCCAAGGCGGAATGCGGTGAACTCATTGATGACATCGGTCAGCGACGAGCCGCCGATATCCATCTGGTAGAGTGCCTGCACCGCGCCGAGGCGGGCGGTGCCGCGCTTGTTGGCCGGTTTGACACCCCGGCCGGCTGCGTTGTCTGCCCCGTCAGTCATCGCGTCTCAGACCCCGAGCTTCTCACGCAGGGCGATCATGTCGAGCGCCGCGCGGGAGGCTGCACCACCCTTGTCCTTGTCGGTCATGCGGGCGCGAGCCCAGGCCTGATCGTCGTTTTCGACGGTCAGGATGCCATTGCCGACGGCAAGGTCCGCGTCGACGATGAGGTCCATGATGACGCGAGCCGATTCATTGGCGACGATGTCATAATGGGTGGTCTCGCCGCGAATGACGCAGCCGAGCAGCACGAAACCGTCATAGAACGTGCCTTCGTTTTCCATCGAGGTCAGGACCATCGACAGGGCAGCGGGGATCTCGAGCACGCCAGGCACCTGGATGCGGTCATGGGTCGCCCCGGCCGTCTCGAGCGCCTTGGCCGCGCCTTCGTAAAGGGCGTCAGCGATGTCTTCGTAGAATCGGGCTTCGATAATCAGGACGTGCGGGGCGGAGCTCATCGGGTCGGTCGCTTTCTCTTGAGATTGTAACGGTCAGGAACCATGCCTGACCCCGTTTGTCCAGCCCTCGGCTTGAAGGGCTGCCTATCGGTCGAATTCGGCAAGGCGCGCGGCATAGCGTGCCATCATGTCCACTTCAAGATTAACGTGGTCGCCTTCCTGCCGTTCCCCCCATGTGGTGGCGCTGAGGGTATGGGGAATGAGGAACACGGAAAACTCGGTTCCCTCGACCTCGTTGACCGTCAGCGACGTGCCGTCGAGGGCGACCGAGCCCTTGCGGGCGATGAAGCGGGCGAAGTCGGGCGTCGTGTCAAAGCGGAAGTAGACGCTGTCCGGGTGATCGCGGCGCGTGACGATGCGCGCCAGCCCGTCAACATGGCCGAGCACCAGATGGCCGCCCAGTTCCGTGCCCAGCGACAGCGAGCGCTCGAGGTTGAGGCGCATGCCCGCGCGCCAGTCCTTCGCGGTCGTCAGGCGCAAGGTCTCCGCGCCACTTTCCACCTCGAACCAGTTGCCCTCGCCGTCGCGCCCCTTGGCGGTCACCGTATGGCACGGACCGCCGCAGGCGATGGAGGCGCCGAGATCGATGCCGTCGGGGTCATAGACGGTGGAAATGCGCGTGCGCTTGCCGGCGGGGATGTCGATGACGGAGCGGATCACGCCGACGTCGGTGACGATACCAGTGAACATGTCAGATCTCCTTGCGCGCCAGGCGCGTCAACCGGTCCGGGCCATACACGGCGGTTCCGGCCAGCCGGTAAGTGGGGCATTCGGTCAGCGCCGCCAAGGGGCGTCCGGCGAAGGGCAGGATTGCACCTGGCCCAAGGCTCGGCCGTCCGGTGAAGATGAAGGCCTCGTCGATCAGTCCGGCGTCGAGGAAACTGGCCGCCACCTGCGCCCCGCCCTCCACCATCAGCCGGGTGATGCCGCGATTGGCCAGCGCCGTTACGGCGACAAGCGGGTCGATGCCAGCGTCACAGGGGGGAACGCGGATCACCAGCACGCCGGCCGACGTCAGCGCCTCGACCCTCACCGGATCCGCGTCATTGCCGGCGATCACCCACACCGGCACATCGGCAGCACTGCGCACCAGACGGCTCGTCAACGGCAGGCGCGCCTGCCGGTCGAGCACCACGCGCACCGGTGAGCGGTTGCCCATGCCGGGCAGACGGCAGGTCAGCTCCGGATCATCGGCAAGCACGGTGCCGATGCCGACCAGAATGGCGTCATATCTGGCCCGGAGGCCGTGCACCATCGCCCGCGCCTCGGGCCCAGTGATCGCCACCTGCCCCTCGCCGTGCCGGCCGATGCCGCCGTCGGCAGAGACAGCGAGCTTCAGCATCACAAGTGGACGCATGGCAGTCACGCGCAGATTGTGGCCTGCATGCAGCCAGCGCGCGGCCTCTTCCTCAACGGCCGCCACCACATCCACACCGGCCTCGCGCAGGATCGCGATGCCGCGGCCGGAGACGCGCGGGTTGGGATCAAGACAGCCAACGACCACCCGGCGCACGCCCGCCTCGACCAGCGCCAGCGAACAGGGCGGCGTGCGGCCGTAGTGCGAACAGGGCTCCAGCGTGACATAGGCGGTTGCCCCGCGCGCGGCCTCGCCAGCACTGCGCAGGGCGCTCACTTCCGCATGCGGCCCGCCCGGGCGCGCGGTGACGCCGCGCCCGACGATCCGCCGCTCGGCACCCTCGCCCGCGACGATCAGCGCGCCGACCGAGGGGTTGGGCCAGACACGACCCAGTCCGCGCGCGGCCAGCGCGATCGCGGCCCGCATCGCCCTGGCGTCGAAGGTCGAGACCTGCCCCGCCCCTCCTGACACCGCGCTGCTCACTCGTCCTCCAGCGGACCTGCGGCCGGGTTGTTCAGCTCGCCAATCAGGGCCTCAAAGTCCTTGGCCTCGCGGAAATTCTTGTAGACCGAGGCAAAGCGCACATAGGCGACGCTGTCGATGTTCTTCAGCCCCTCCATGACATGGGTGCCGATGACCTCGCTGGTCACCTCGCCCTCGCCCGTGCTTTCCAGCTGGCGCACGATGCCGCTGACCATCCGCTCGATCCGCTCCGGATCCACGGGACGCTTGCGCACGGCCGTCTCGACGGAGCGCATCAGCTTCTCCCGGTCGAAGGGCACCCGGCGGCCGGAGCGCTTGACCACCATCAGCTCGCGCAGCTGCACCCGCTCGAAGGTGGTGAATCGGCCACCGCAGGTCGAACACACGCGGCGCCGGCGGATGGCGGTGTTGTCCTCGGTCGGACGTGAGTCCTTGACCTGTGTCTCGTCTCCGCCACAGAAGGGGCAGCGCATGGGGAAACTCCCGTTTGTCGTGTCCACGAAAGCCGAGGCCCGCCTCGGGGCTCGGCCCTTGATAGGACAGGTCAGCCGCGTTTCAAACGCAAAAAGCCCGCGCCCTGCGGCGCGGACCTTTGTTGAGGCCGATAGGACCAGATTCGAAGCGGCGAGGCCAGAGCTGGCCTCGCGCGATCAGAACCCTCAGGCCGGGTAGATCGGGAAGCGTTCGGTCAGGGCGATGACCTTCTGCTTCACCGCAGCTTCCACGGCGGCATTGCCCTCTTCGCTGTTGGCAGCCTTCAGGCCGTCGAGCACTTCGGTGATCAGGAGGCCGATCTCGCGGAACTCGGCCAGGCCGAAGCCGCGCGTCGTGCCGGCCGGGGTGCCGAGACGGATACCGGAGGTGACGAAGGGCTTCTCCGGGTCGAACGGAATGCCGTTCTTGTTGCAGGTGATGTTGGCCCGGCCAAGCGCGCCTTCGGCCTTCTTGCCGGTGGCGTTCTTCGGACGCAGGTCAACCAGCATCAGGTGGTTGTCGGTGCCGCCGGAGACGATGTCGAGGCCCTGCTCCTGCAGGGTCTGGGCCAGCATCTTGGCGTTGGCAACCACCGCTGCCGCGTAGGACTTGAAGTCCGGATTGAGCGCCTCACCGAAGGCAACGGCCTTGGCGGCGATGACATGCATCAGCGGACCGCCCTGCAGACCCGGGAACACGGCCGAGTTCACCTTCTTGGCGATGTCCTCGTCGTTGGTGAGGATCAGGCCGCCGCGCGGGCCACGCAGCGACTTGTGCGTGGTCGAGGTGCAGACATGGGCGTGGGGCACCGGCGAGGGATGCACGCCACCGGCGACGAGACCGGCGATATGCGCCATGTCGACCATCAGGTAGGCGCCAACCGCGTCAGCGATCTCGCGGAACTTCTTCCAGTCCCAGGTGCGCGAATAGGCGGTGCCACCGGCGACGATCAGTTTCGGCTTGTGTTCATGGGCGAGGCGCTCGACCTCGGCCATGTCCAGGAGGTGATCGTCCTTGCGCACGCCATAGGAGACGACGTTGAACCACTTGCCAGACATGTTGACCGGCGAGCCGTGAGTCAGGTGACCGCCCGAATTCAGGTCAAGACCCATGAAGGTGTCGCCCGGCTGCAGCAGGGCCAGGAACACGGCCTGGTTCATCTGGCTGCCCGAGTTCGGCTGCACGTTGGCGAACTTGGCGCCGAACAGCTGCTTGGCGCGTTCGATGGCCAGGTTCTCGACGATGTCGACATACTGGCAGCCGCCATAGTAGCGCTTGCCCGGGTAGCCTTCGGCATACTTGTTGGTCAGGACCGACCCTTGCGCTTCCAGCACGGCCTTGGAGACGATGTTCTCCGAGGCGATCAGCTCGATCTCATGCTGCTGACGACCGGCTTCCTTCTGGATCGCGGCGAACACATCTGCGTCTGCCTCGGCGAGGTTGCGGGTGAAGAACCCGGAATAGATCGGCTGGCTTGCCGAGGTATCCGTCATCGACATGGCGTGGTCCTTTTCAGCGAGCCCAGGGCATCGGGATCCGGGGGCCGGCAGGCCTTACTGGCCTTGCATCTGCGCGGCGGCTCGCTCACCAGTCGCACAGCCCGTTTGGGAGCCAAGCAATTAGCATAGCCCTCCCCCCGAACCAAGTGGCCAACCGTCACAGCTCTGCCATGATCCGACATGCGCGGGAAAAGGCCGCACGCATGGCGGCTTTCGAGGCGTGACCGATCAGCCCTCGCCGGCGAGATCCGCCATGCGCTTCTGCAGTTTGCGCAAGGCAACGCTTTCAAGGTCACGCTGCGAGGCCGCACTTGGTCCGATGATGCTGACCTCGACCCCGGAGGCCGCATCAATGGCAATGACCTTCACCTGACGGCCAATGGGTACGAACTCGAAATAGACTTCCCCGCTTTGCCCCGTCATGGCGTGCTGCTCCTGATTCCGGACGTTCCCCATCCTAGCAAAGGGCAACACCAGCTGCGAGGGCATCCACTCCGGCTGTACCAATGGCTGCATGGCTCGCCCTCCGGACACAGGTCGCGGCTCAAGGCTGGGACAGCGCGGATGGGGGCGTCAATGACCCTCACTCTCCGTGTCATCAACTCTGTTGTTGTGCGTTTTGCCTGATCCTTGCGTTCAGGATGACGATGATCTTTCGCATGAGGGCGGCGATTGCGAGGATTGGCTTCTTCCCGTTGTTGATAAGCCTTTGATAGACCTCCTTTAATGGCCCGTTTGCGCGGCTTGCGGACAAGGCGGCCATGAAGAGGGCCGGCTTGACGGTGGAGCGTCCGCCGTGCATCCGGCGATATCCCTTGAGGGTTCCGCTGTCCTTGGGATGAGGGGCGACCCCGGCGAGGCTTGCGGCCTGGCGCCGGTCCATCGTTCCCAGTTCCGGCATGGTTGCGGCGAGGGTGATGGCGGTGCGCTTGCCCACGCCCGGCAGGGAGCAGCAGACCTCGATCCGGCGGGCGAGCTGCGGCGAGGCGTCGACGAGCGCCTCGATGGCGGCGTCGATGGCCTCGATCTCGTGCAGGATCGCCCGCAGGATGACCTGGCAGGAGCGGCGGATGATCGCGATGCCAGGTCCCTCTCCGGGGATCTTTGAGCGGTTCTGCTCGGCCACCTTGAGGGCGAGAAGCTCCTGACGGCGGGCATTGAGGCTGGCGAGTGTGCTCTGGGTCTCATCGGCCGGCGTGAACAGGGCGAGTGTCTTCCAGCGCTCCTCGCCATAGCGGGCCAGAGCCTGGGCATCGATGGCGTCTGTCTTGGCAAGACGGCCGAAGGACCGGCTGAATGCCTTGACCTTAACGGTATCGGCCCGGTGGCAGGCAAGGCCTGCTGCCGTCAGTTCGCCCACCAGCAGGCGCTCGTGGCCGCCGGTCGGCTCCAACACGCACAGGCAGTCGGCCGACAGGCCTGTCAGCGCCTTGCGGATGCTGGCGGAGCGGTTGGGGAAGGTCGTGACACGGCCGGTGGCGGTGTCGAAGGCGGTGATGCTGTCCTTGGCGACATCGAAGCCGCAGACATGGGCGGGAGGCTGCTGCAGGGCGGGCATGGCCGTGCTATCCTTGACGTGCTTCGGATTGTTTGCGGGCGTGGGTGTCAACCAGAGGCCCAATCAACTCTCCAAGCGGGAAAAGGGAAGCGTCAGGGAGCCATGATGACAGCGGGTGAAAACCCGACCCCGGGACGGTCGCCTGACGCTGAAGCTGCGGGTTAAGGGTCGCAGCTTCCCCTTTACCCTAGCACCTCGGACAACAAACAACCCCGGGCGGAGCGAAGCGGAGACCCGGGGCCTACTCGCTCGCAGAGAAGCGGTACGTGGCTCGACAGCACCACAGGCTGCAGCGAGGGCGCGTGATGCCTGTTGCAGCGCTGCGGCACCCGCATCGCTGCTCTGCGAGCGAGTAGGTCCCGGCTCGCGCTGCGCTTGGCCGGGGTGACACGGAGCGAAGCCCCAGAAGCAAAAGGGCCGGAAAATCCGGCCCTGTTAGGTTCATCTCGCTTACTGCAACCCGGCGACGTCGCCGCCGTAGAGGCCGTCGCGGTTGTAGATGTCCTCTCGGAAGTGGACGATACCGTCCTCGTTCGCCCAGGCGGTGATGTAGGTCAGGTACAGCGGCACCTGGGTCTTCAGCTTCACGTCCTCGCGCAGGCCCGAGCGGATGGTCTCGTCAACGCGCGAGCGGCTCCAGTCCGGCGTGGTCGATTCCAGCATCCAGCTGACCAGATCGCGCACGTTCTGGACGCGCACGCAGCCCGAGGAATGGAAGCGGTTGTCGGTGCCGAACAACGACTTGGACGGCGTGTCGTGCAGATAGACCTGATGCGTGTTGTGGAAGTTCAGCTTCATGGAGCCCATGGAGTTGATCTCGCCCGGTTCCTGGCGGAACTGGTACTGGGTCGCCTCTTCGGTGTTCCAATCGATCTGCTGCCAGGCCAGTTCGTTGTTCTTCCAGTCGAAGATGCGGATCTTGTTCTTGGCCAGGTACTGGGGATCCTGCTTCATTTTCGGGATCAGATCCTTGCGGATGATCGACACCGGCACGGTCCAGTACGGGTTGAAGTTGACCTCGTAGATCTTGGAATTGAGGATCGGCGTCTGGCGGTCGATCTTGCCCACCACGGCGGTGTGGCGCGACCGCACGCGGCCGTTCTCGACAGCCTCGATCTCGGCGGCCGGGATGTTGACCATCACATAGCGGTCACCCAGGAAGCCGGACATGGCCCGCAGCCGGATCATGTTGGTTTCCAGCTGGCGCAGGCGCACTTCCGCCGGAACGTTCAGCGCCACCAGCGTGGTCTGGCCGACGGACCCATCCGGGATCAGGCCATGACGGACCTGGAACCGGCGCACAGCTGCGTCGACATAGGAATCAAAGGTATCGGAAAGGCCAGCGGTCTGCTCCAGATCGCCGGACGCCATCAGGCGGCGGCGCAGCTCGGTCACGGAGCTGTCCTGCGCCCCGATGCGCAGAGGACGGTTCGACGGGGGCACCTGGCCCCAGCCGCCGCGCTGGACAATCATCGAGTACTGGTTGATCGCACCGGCCATGAACTCGGCCGTGCTGGCGGAGAGGATCGGCGTGGACGTCTTGATCGCGTCCAGGCTTTCCAGCGTGGCGTCGAACTTGTCTTCCCACTCGGCGCGCTGGTTGTACTGTGCAAGCGCCTCGGCAGGGGACTGCGCATAAGCATGGCTGCCACCCAGACCCAGACCCGCGATGGCCGCAAGAACGGCTGCCTTCACCGACAGGCGAACCTGTCTCATGTCCTGACGCACACTCACCCGCACCGCTCCTTTTGCCCCTTGGCACCCGACGACCACATCCTGCCTGACCCCGTCCGGACTGAAATCCAGGACTGAAGGCGATGCTGCGCACGGACCGCACTCGCAAACCCTAACCCGTCAGATCTAACGAGCCGCTTAACGAGGGTCACACTGACCGCATCACCGGATGGGCGGCAGGACGCTCTGCCCACATGACGTCAAGGTCACATAGTCAGGATTTTGTGGCTGAAACATGTCATGCCGCGGCGCAAAAGCGAACGCCGCCCTCGGAAGGGCGGCGTTGCGACAGACGCATGGCTCGCGGGGGGCTGAGCTGCGGTCAGATGCGGGATCAGAGCCGGTACAGGATCTGGTCGGTCCAGAAGCGTTCCAGACGGCGCAGCGACTTGTTCAGCTGCGTGAACTCGTCCGGGCCGATTTCGCCAACCTGCGCGACCGACAGGATGTGCCGCTCGTAGAGGTCGTTGACGATCTTGGCCACTTCGGCGCCCTTCGGCGTCAGGCTGACGCGGACCGAACGGCGGTCCATGCGCGAGCGCTGGTGGTGAATGTAGCCGGTCTCGACCAGCTTCTTCAGATTGTAGGAGACGTTTGAGCCGAGGTAATAGCCGCGGGTGCGCAGCTCGCCTGCGGTCAGCTCGCTGTCGCCGATGTTGAACAGCAGCAGCGCCTGAACGCTGTTGACGTCCGACCGGCCCATGCGGTCAAACTCATCCTTGATGACGTCAAGCAGACGCCGGTGAAGTCTTTCGACGAGTGTCAGAGCTTCAAGGTACAGTGGCTTGATGTCCACGTCCTTTTCAGCCTGCACAGCGGCGTCCACAGCCCTGGTTGCTGAGATCATTTGTTTGCGCCTCTATTTCTACCTGTCTTCCGGCGGATATTTTTCCCACCTTGAGTTCAACATACAGGCGCGTTTCTAAAATCCGCTTAAAAGACACACTGAATCGTCAGTTAAGAAGTTTCCGAGACTTTTAATGGCGATTTCGCTGGGTTTTGCGATAAGCCGCAGGAATGCTTGAGCTTTGCCGGCTGCCTCGCGGGCCCGTCCACATTTCGCCCACAGCCCCCGTTTGGGGCGCCCGCATTTTTTCTGAAATGTTTCTGCAAAAGGGAGAAGGCCGGTAAAGCCTGCCGGGCCCCACTCATCTCACACCCTCTCCTTCGTCATGCCATGGCTCGACCATGGCATCCATGCCGAGACGTCTCGGCTCTGGCTGTGCGTCCATGACAATCCTCGTCGACACGCTCCCCCGAGCCGCAAGGGAACGGCGTGGATGCCATGGTCAAGCCATGGCATGACGAAAGTTGGTTGTCAGGGGAAACACAAACCATTCCCGAAGCGCGGGCCCCGGGTGGTGTTGCCCCACGGATCTCACACCCTCTCCTTCGTCATGCCATGGCTTGACCATGGCATCCATGCCGAGACGTCTCGGCCAACGCTGTGCGTCCATGACAATCCTCGTCGACACGCACCCCAAGCTGCGAGGGAACGGCGTGGATGCCATGGTCAAGCCATGGCATGACGAATGCCGTTGTTCAGAGGAAACACAAACCAATCCCGAAGAGCGGGCCCCGGCTGAAGTTGCCCCACTGATCTCACACCCTCTCCGTCGTCATGCCATGGCTTGACCATGGCATCCATGCCGAGACGTCCCGGCCAACGCTGTGCCTCCATGACAATCCTCGTCGATACGCTCCCCAAGCTGCTAGGGAACGGCGTAGATGCCATGGTCGAGCCATGGCATGACGAAAGTTGATGGTCAGGGGAAACACAAACCAATCCCGAAGCGCGGACCCCGGCTGACGTTGCCCCACTGATCTCACACCCTCTTCTTCGTCATGCCATGGCTTGACCATGGCATCCATGCCGAGACGTCCCGGCCAACGCTGTGCCTCCATGACAATCCTCGTCGATGCGCTCCCCAAGCTGCTAGGGAACGGTGTAGATGCCATGGTCGAGCCATGGCATGACGAAAGCTGTTGGTCTGGACAAAGCAAAACGGGCCGCTCTGCCTGTGACAGAACGGCCCGATCCGGGATGTGATGACAGGCGTCAGCCCTCAGCCGTCAGCCCTCAGGCGTCGCCGCGCAGGTACTTGACGATGCCGGAGAAGTCCATGTCGGCGTGGCCGGAGTTGCAGAACATGGCGTAGAGCGCGGCAGCCTGGGCGCCAAGCGGCGTGGCAGCGCCCGACGACTGCGCCGCTTCCTGGGCAAGCTTCAGGTCCTTCAGCATCATCTGCGCGGCAAAGCCCGGCTGGTAGTCACGGTTGGCCGGCGAGGTCGCCACCGGCCCCGGCACCGGGCAATAGCTGGTCAGCGACCAGCACTGGCCCGACGATGTCGAGGAAATGTCAAAGAGCTTCTGCGCATCGAGGCCGAGACGTTCGGCGAGGACAAAGGCCTCGCTGACGGCGACCATCGAGATGCCGAGGATCATGTTGTTGCAGATCTTGGCCGCCTGGCCCGTACCCGCGCCACCGGCGTGGATGATGTTCTTGCCCATGGCGGACAGGATCGGCTTGGCGCGCTCGAACGCCTCGGCTTCACCGCCGACCATGAAGGTCAGGGTGCCGGCCGCCGCGCCACCAACGCCGCCGGACACCGGCGCATCGACCATCAGCATTCCGGCTGCCTTGGCAGCCTCTGCGACGGCACGCGCGCTGTCGACGTCAATGGTCGAGCTGTCGATCAGCAGCGCGCCCTTCGGCGCGTTGGCGATGACACCATCAGGGCCGGTGTAGACCGAGCGGACATGCTTGCCGGCGGGCAACATGGAGACGACAACATCGGCATCGCTGACAGCCCCGGCTACGGTCGCAGCCACCACGCCGCCGGCTTCGGTCAGCCGCTCCTGGGCCTCCCAGTGCAGGTCGAAGCCGAATACGCGGTAGCCGGCCTTCACGAGGTTTGCCGCCATCGGCCCGCCCATGTTGCCAAGGCCGATAAACCCGACTGTCTTCATGTTGCATTCTCCCAAAGTAACTTGCCGTTGTCCGGCGTCTCTTTCTACTTCTTCCTCTGTTCCTGCTCCATTAAGTAAAGCAGAAAAAGATAGACAGCGATGGTAAGCATGTAGAAAGATATTTCATACGGCCGACGGCCGAAGATATCGGAAAAAGCCGTGTGCATGACGATCTGGCTGAGCGCCCGGAACAGCCACATCACCGTGCCCCAGGACACGGTCAGCCACAGGCCGATGGCGGCCACGAGATCCAGCACAGCGAAGAACACGGTCGCCGTCTGCCATTCCACCGGCATGTCCCAGAACCAGACGCCGCGCCAGGGTGTGAAGCCGATGATGCGGGCCCAGTGGATGATGCCGCCAGCGATCAGCAGCAGCGCCATGGCCCGCAGATACCACATCAGCACGATCGCCCAGGCCGGACGGTTCTTCATGAGATCCTGGAACGCGACGATCATGGCGGTGCCCCGGTTGGCCGGCCTTGCTCAGACCCTGGCGGTACTTCGGAAGGGGTTCAGGCCAGCGGCAGGTCACCGCCGGCCGGCTCCTCGAAATACGCGCCAAGCGCGGCACTGTCCACCAGCTCCAGCCGGTCCGGCGTCCAGCGCGGCGCGTTATCCTTGTCGATCAGCACCGCGCGGACGCCTTCATAGAAGTCATGGTGCTTCAGGATCTCGCTGACGATCCGGTACTCCATGCGCATGCAGGCGTTGAACGCCAGGCTCGCCCCGCGCTTCAGCTGCTCGAAGGACAGGGCGACGCTGGTCGGTGACTTCGTTGCAATGGCCTTGCGCGCGCCTTCGGCAAAGTCTCCGGTCGCCGCCTCAAGCGCCGCCATCACTGCGGCGAGCGTCGGCTGCGTGAAGATGTGCTCGACCTCGCTCTTATGGGCGGCCAGCGGTGCCGGGCCGGGATCCACCGCATGGGCTGCCAGCACGGCCTCGACATCCTCCGCAGCCGCGAGCGCGTCGGTCAGGGCTGCAATCGCCGCTGAGGGCACCGTGTGGGTCAGCACCCCGGCATAAAGCGCATCGGCCTGTTTCAGCCTTGCAGCCGACAGCGCGCAGTAGAGCCCGATGCCGGACGTGAGGCGGGGCAGGAAATAGGAGCCGCCGACATCGGGGAAGAAGCCGATGCCGGTCTCCGGCATGGCGAACAGGGTCTTTTCCGTTCCCACCCGGTGACTGCCATGCACCGACAGGCCAACGCCACCGCCCATGACGATGCCGTCGATCAGAGAGATCCACGGCTTGGCGAAGGCATGGATGCGGGCGTTGAGGATGTATTCATCGCCAAAGAACCGGGTCTGCTCCGGGTTGCCGGTGCGGCCCAGCGCCTCGCCGCTCTCATAGACCTGGCGGATGTCGCCACCGGCGCAGAAGGCCTTCTCGCCCGCCCCGCGCAACAGGATGCGCTCAACGGCGGGATTATGCTCCCAGTCGTCCAGCTGCACAGAGATCGCCCGCACCATGTCATGCGTCAGGGCGTTCAGTGCCTGCGGCCGGTTCAGCGTGATGATCCCGGCCTTGCCCCTTGTCTCGAACAGCACGTCATCGGTCATGGCCAGCGCTCCCTCAGCGACCCAGCAGGTCGCGGGCGATGATCACCCGCATGATTTCGTTGGTGCCTTCCAGGATCTGGTGCACCCGCACGTCGCGCAGGTAGCGCTCGATCGGATAGTCGCGCAAGTAGCCATAGCCGCCGTGCAGCTGCAGCGCCTCGTTGACGACGGCAAAGCCCGTGTCGGTGGCGAGCCGCTTGGCCATCGCCGCCAGCCGCGTCGCACCCGGAGCCTTGTCGTTCACCGCAATCGCCGCCTTGTGCAGCAAGAGCCGCGCGGCCTCCAGCTCCGTTGCCATGTCGGCCAGGCGGAACTGCAGCGCCTGGAACTCGGTCAGCGCCTTGCGGAACTGGCGGCGCTCCTTCATGTACGCAATGGCCCTGTCGAGGCAGGTCTGCGCCGCTCCCAGCGAACACGCACCGATGTTGAGGCGGCCGCCGTCGAGACCGGCCATGGCGAACTTGAAGCCTTCGCCCTCCTCGCCGATACGGTTGCCAGCCGGAATGCGGCAGTCAGTGAAGTTGACCTGCGCCGTCGGCTGGCTCTTCCAGCCAAGCTTGATCTCCTGCGCGCCGAAGCTGAGGCCGGGCGTGCCCTTTTCGACGACGAAGCAGGAAACTCCGCCGGCCCCCTCCCCGCCCGTGCGCGCCATGACGATATAGATGTCCGCCGCGCCGCCGCCGGAGATGAAGGCCTTGGAGCCATTGAGGACATAGTGATCGCCCTCGCGCACCGCCCGCGTCCTGAGGCTGGCGGCATCCGACCCCGAGCCCGGTTCGGTCAGGCAGTAGCTGCCAAAGCGCGCCATGGTGCAAAGATCGGGCACATAGCGCTGGCGCAGTTCGTCCGAGCCGAAACGGTCGATCATCCAGCCGACCATGTTGTGGATCGAGATATAGGCCGCCGTCGAGGTGCAGCCCTTGGCCAGCTCCTCGAAGATCAGCGCCGCATCCAGCCGCGTCAGGCCGGAACCGCCGACCTCCTCGCGCACATAGATGCCGGCAAAGCCGAGCGCGGCCGCCTTGCGCAAGGTCTCGACCGGAAAGATGGACTTTTCATCCCACTCCCGGGCATGCGGCTCCATCTCGTCGCGGGCAAAGCCTGCGGCCAGATCCTGAAACGCCAGCTGGTCCTCAGTCAGGCTAAAATCCATGGCCACCTCCCAATGGTCCGCCCGTGGCTGTCTGCGAGCGCCGCCGCAGCGTCGGCCTTGGTTTTTCGTAGCTATTTTTGACGTTAACGTCAATTTGCGCGCCGATCGGCTATTCGGCTGAGTGTGTTGTGGACAGTCGCCCTCCTCCGCCAAACCGCCGCAGGCCCCTCGCCCATGGATGACTGGCGAAGCACTCCCCCTGTTGCTAAAGTCCGGCCATCAAAAATGCCGGCCCTCAGGGCCAAGGTCAGGAAACGCCCATGTCTTCCCATTCGCCCCGCATCACGTCCGAGCATATCGACGACATTCTCGGCGGACGCCGCATGCGGCGCAATCGCCGCGCCGACTGGGCCCGGCGGCTGGTGCAGGAAACGACGCTCTCCATCAATGACCTGATCTGGCCGATCTTCCTGGTCGACGGCCACGGCGTGCGCCAGCCGGTCGCCTCCATGCCCGGTGTCGAGCGCCTGTCGGTGGATGAGGCCGTGCGCGAAGCGGAATATGCTGCAAGCCTCGGCATCCCGGCGCTGGCGCTGTTCCCCTACACCGACCCGGCCTTGCGCGATGAGGCCGGCACGGAAGCGCTCAATTCGGAAAACCTCATCTGCCGCGCCTGCCGGGCCATCAAGCAGGCCGGGCTCGACATCGGCCTCATCACCGACGTGGCGCTCGACCCCTACACCAGCCATGGCCACGACGGCCTGCTGCTGGGCGAGCGCATTCTCAACGACGAGACCGTCGACCAGCTCTGCCGTCAGGCCCTCGTCCAGGTGGAAGCCGGCGCTGACGTCATTGCCCCGTCCGACATGATGGACGGCCGTATCGGCGCGATCCGCCGCGCGCTGGACGAAGCCGGTCACCGCGACACCCAGATCATGGCCTATTCTGCGAAATACGCCTCGGCCTTCTATGGCCCGTTCCGCGACGCAGTCGGCACCTCCAAGACGCTCATTGGTGACAAGCGCACCTACCAGATGGATCCCGCCAACACCGACGAAGCCCTGCGCGAGGTCGAGATGGACCTTGCAGAAGGGGCGGACATGGTGATGGTCAAGCCGGGCATGCCCTATCTCGACATCATCCAGCGGGTGAAGGAGAGCTTCCGCGTGCCGACCTACGCCTATCAGGTGTCCGGCGAATACGCGATGATCGTAGCTGCCTCCCACAACGGCTGGATCGACGGCGAACGCGCCATGATGGAGAGCCTGATGGCGTTCCGCCGCGCCGGTGCCGACGGCATCCTCACCTATTTCGCCCCGAAGGTCGCCGAGATCCTCAAGCGCGCCCGCTGAGCTGCGCCAACTGGCCAGGTCCGGCCAGATCCGTCCAGTCTGACCCCGAGGTCTTGATGCCCCTGCCGATCACGCTTGCCGATGTTCAGGATGCGGCCCGTCTCATTGACGGGTCGGTGCTGCGCACCCCCTTCCTGCCGGCGCCGAAACTGTCGGCGCTGACCGGCGCCATTGTTAGCATCAAGTATGACAACCTCCAGGTCACCGGCGCCTTCAAGGAGCGCGGCGCCCTGGTGAAGCTCCTGTCGCTGACGGCGGAGGAACGGGCCCGCGGCGTCATTGCCATGTCGGCCGGCAACCATGCCCAGGCCGTCGCCTATCATGCCGGGCGTCTCGGCATCCCGGCGACCATCGTCATGCCGGAGCCGACGCCTTTCGTGAAGATCACAGCGACGCGCGGCTATGGTGCCACCGTGGTCCTGTCCGGCGACACGCTGGTCGAGGCCAAGGCCGAGGCGCAGCGCCTGTCGGAAGAGCATGGCTTCGTCTGGGTGCACCCGTTTGACGATCCGCACGTCATGCGCGGCCAGGGTACCATCGCGCTGGAAATGCTGGCCGAGGACCCGGACCTCGACTGCCTTGTCGTGCCGGTGGGCGGCGGCGGGCTGATCTCCGGCATGGCGGTGGCGGCCAAGGGGCTGAAGCCGTCAATCTCCGTCATCGGCGTCGAGACCCGGCTTTATCCGGCCATGTGGGGCGCGCTGAACAACGAGCCGGTCACTTGCGGCGGCCCGACCATCGCCGAAGGCATTGCCGTGCGCGATGTCGGTGATCTCACCCGAGCCGTCGTGGCCGAGCTTGTCGATGACATCATCCTTGCCGAGGAAAGCGCCATCGAGCGGGCGATCAACCTTTTCCTGACGCAGCAGAAGACGCTGGCCGAAGGCGCCGGGGCCGCAGGCCTTGCGGCCCTTCTCACCGACCCTGCCCGTTTCTCGGCCAAGAAAGTCGGGCTTGTCCTGTGCGGCGGCAACATCGACCCTCGGCTTGTCTCCTCCATCGTGGTGCGCGAGCTCGCCCGCGACGGCAAGCTTCTCGCCATCCGCATCGACACGCCCGACCGGCCGGGCGTGCTCGGCGAAATCACCACCCTGATTGGCAAGATGCAGGGCAATGTGGTGGACGTGTCGCACCACCGGCTGTTCCTCAATGTGCCGGCTAAGGGCGCGACGCTGGACGTCACCTTCGAGACTTTCGATGCAGCCCATGGCCAGAAGATCATCTCGGCCCTGGAAGCGCGCGGCTTCCCCGTGCGGCCGATGAATGTGGCTGAAGTGATGGCGTGAGGTGTTGAGGGCCTCGAAAACCTGGCCTTCCCGCGTTCGCGTTCTCAGTGGCATGCGTTTGAAAGTCGGCCGGATTTTCGCCCGGGTGATCGCAAAGAGAATCAGCAAACAGCGCGAAGTCTCGTGATACGCTGCGGCATCTTCATGCATTCCGGGGGGCCTGCATGGCTGTCACATCGACCACCACCATCACGAATCCGGCGACGGTTTCTGCCTCGCTTGCCGCGCAGATCATTGCCAACACACAGGCTGCCTTCGGCAAGTGGGCAACGAAGCTGACGGGCAATGCCAACATCGAGATCGAGATCACGCTGAAGACCGGCATGGGCACAGCGCTGGCCACCGCTGGCAGCGGCACCAGTGTCTTCATCACGGAGATCAACGGCCGCAACCTGTTCCTCGACGGCACGGCGGCGGAAATGCTCACCGGTGTTGATCCCAATGGCGGGGCTGCGGACATCATCGTCAGCGTTGATCTCGACGACATCCGCGCCAATGTGTTCCATTTCGATCCGTCGAACGGCACCGCCACGGTCGTGCCCCGCGACAAGGTCGACTACATCTCCGTCGCCCTGCACGAGATTGGCCACGGCCTCGGTTTCAACGGCTGGGCCGCGCAGAACTACGACTTTACCGGGCTCACCGCGATCTCGACCTTTGACCGTTTCATCGCCAAGCAGAATGGTCAGGGCGTGTTCACCGGCAAGAACACTGTCGCGGCCAATGGCGGCGTGCTCAAGCTGGAATCCGGTCCGCACATCAACCAGAACTCCGAAGACCTGATGGCGCCGGCCGCCCCGAACGGCCAGGTGCTGACGATCAGCGCCGTCGATTTCGCGGTCCTGTCCGACATCGGCGTGCCGACCACGCTCAATGATCAGCTTGTGCGTCCGGCCGAAGGGGGCACGCTCAACGGCGGCGCCGGTCTCGACACGCTGGCGATGTTTGCCCCCCGCGGCGCCTTCGCGGTGACCGGCAGCACCGTGCGCACCACGTTCGAGACCTGGCAGATGCAGCAGATCGAACGCCTAGCCTTTACCGACGGCGTGCTCGCGCTCGATCTGGATGGCAATGCCGGACAGGTCTACCGCCTCTATCAGGCCGCCTTTGCCCGTACGCCGGACACCTTGGGGCTTGCGCATAATGTCGGTCTGGTCGACGGCGGGATGGGGCTCACCACCATGTCGAGTGCCTTCATCGCCTCGCAGGAGTTCCGCCAGCGCTATGGCAGCAATGTCTCCGATACGACTTACATCAACGCGCTCTATCTCAACGTGCTCGGCCGGGGCGCCGATGCGGCCGGTCTTGCCGGCTGGCAGCAGCGCCTGTCGGACGGGTCCTGGGACCGGTCGACGGTGCTGATCGGCTTTTCGGAAAGCGCGGAGAACAAGGCACTGGTTGGCGCAGCCATTTCCAACGGCATCTGGCTCGGCTCCGACGGCGCCATCCTCGCCTGAACGTCCGCCAATGGCAGTCTTCAACCAGCCCTCCCCGACCAGTGCGGGGATCAAGACACTGCACTTGCGCAGCCTTACCGATTGTCTCAAGGGCGCGTGCGCTTGCATTCGCGGCGCAAGTCTCCCACATCAGTCTCGCAAGGAGACGCCGATGACCTACGATGCCAGTTATGACCAGCCAAAGCGTGATCTGTTCGATCCGATGGCCAACCCCGCGCTGTTTGACGGCATTCGCAGCAAGCGGGTGTTCGCGTTTCTGATCGACGTTCTGCTGGTCGCGTTCTTCACGTTCGTTGCCGGGGTTCTGGTGTTCTTTCTCGGCATCTTCACGTTGGGTCTGGCGTGGTTCTTCTACGCCTTCCTGTGGCAGGCGGTGGCACTCATCTACACAGCCGTAACCCTTGGCGGTCCCAACGCGGCAACGCCCGGCATGCGCGCCATGGGGATCGAGATGCGGCTGTGGTACGGCGCCAAGCCCTATGCGCTGCTCGCAGCCATGCACGTTCTCTTGTTCTGGCTGTCCTTTACCCTGCTGACGCCCCTCGTGGTGCTGATCAGCCTCTTCAGTGACCGCAAGCGTCTGTTGCACGACATTGTTCTCGGCACCGTCGTCATGAACAGCTCGGCCCTCCACCGCGTCTGACGCGGACGCCCGGCTCAACACCTCACGACACCAGCTCCGATCCTTGACCCGGCGCGCCTGCGCCGGGCATCTGACGCCACTCGGTTACAATTGCTCCCCAGCTTTGCCAGCTCACTGGCATGGATGCCGCATTCTTTTGTTGACGTCCTTGCAGCGACGGCCTCGTATTAGAGGGACGAAAGGACGCAGCAGGAGCTGAATAGCGGTCGTGACCCGTCACCCGATTGACCATCCGCAGTTCTATCTGACCGCCCCCGCGCCTTGCCCATATCTGCCCGGGCGCCAGGAGAGGAAGGTATTCACCCACCTCGTCGGTCATCAAGCGTCCTCGCTCAACGATGTCCTTACCCAGGGCGGTTTCCGCCGCAGCCAGAACATCGCCTACCGGCCGGCCTGCGAAATGTGCCGCGCCTGCGTATCCGTTCGCGTGCGTGTTGCCGATTTTACCTGGACCCGCTCGTTCCGGCGCACCTGGAAGACGGGCAGCGACCTGATCGGCGCCGAGATGCCGCCCTCCCCGTCATCCGAACAATACGATCTGTTCCGCACCTATCTTCAGGCCCGGCACGAGAATGGCGGCATGTCCGAGATGACCGTGCTCGACTATGCCATGATGATCGAGGACACCCATGTCGACACGATGGTGGTGGAGTATCGCCGCCGGGGGCCGGACAGCTTCCTGACCCGCCGCGGCACTGGCCCGCTCGTCGCGGTCGCCCTCAGTGACCGCCTCGCCGACGGACTTTCGATGGTCTATTCGTTCTACGATCCGGACCGGCAGGACCTCAGCATCGGCACTTTCATGATCCTGGATCACATCGAACGCGCCCGCAAGCTGGGCTTGCCCTATGTCTATCTCGGCTACTGGGTCGATGGCTCCGACAAGATGGCCTACAAGGCCCGCTTCCAGCCGCAGGAACACCTGGGTCCGGACGGCTGGTCCCTGGCAGAGCCGGTTGCCACACCCTGAACGCTCACGGTCTTCGTCATGCCATGACTTGACCATGGCATCCACGCCGTGCCCTCACCACCCGACCAGCCTCACAGACACACACCCTCGAAAGGCTGTCCCCACTCGGACAGGCATCGGCATGGATGCCATTGTCGAGCCATGGCATGACGACGATGGAAGGGAAACGCGTGTGTTGGCTGCTGCTGAAGGGACTGGCGAGGCCCAAAGCGAAGTGCCGCGCCTCCCCTCTCCTTCGTCATGCCATGACTTGATCATGGCATCCACGCCGTGACCTAACCACCCGGCCAGCCTCACAGACATACGCCATCGAAAAGCTGTCCCCACACGGAAAGGCAACGGCATGGATGCCATGGTCGAGCCATGGCATGACGAAAAAGGAAAGGGGAACAGCCGGTCGGCCTGCCTATTCCCTACCCCAGCGCGGCCTGCATGGAGGTGAAGACATCGCGGAACATCTCGCGTGTCAGGCGGCCCGTGTTGGTGTTGTAACGGGAGCAGTGGTAGCTGTCGAACAGCATCAGGGCGCGGCCGTTGTAGGTCAGGTCATGCCTCGCGCCATGGGCAAAGGCATGGCGGCTGCGGGGCAGGCCCAGCGTCGACAGGAACGTGTCATGGGCGATGCGGCCAAGCGCCAGAACGGCGCGCACGCTTGTCGTAGCCTCAAGCGTCGCGACCAGGTAAGGGCGGCAGGTGTTGATTTCCGGACCGGTCGGCTTGTTCTCCGGTGGCACGCAGCGGACCGCATTGGTGATCATCGCACCGGTTAGCTGCAGCCCGTCGTCGGGGCGGGCCTGATAGGTTCCCCGCGCGAAACCATAGTCGATCAGGGTCTCGTAAAGTAAATCACCGGCATAATCACCAGTAAAAGGCCGGCCGGTTCGATTGGCCCCGCGCAGTCCGGGCGCAAGTCCGACCACCATCAGTTGTGGGTTTTCACTGTTGAAGGTGGGGACCGGGGCGTTGAACCAGTCGGGAAACCGCGCCCGGTGCTCCAGGCGGAAAGCAACCAGACGCGGGCAGTCCGGGCAGTCCCTGCCCGGATCCAGCGGCATGCAGCCTGCCGATGCCATCAGTAGTCGTCGTCCTCGTCGATCTCGCGCTCGCGGTCCCGGTCACGGTCGGTCATGCGGGCCGGGCGTTCCACCGGTTCGCGGCCAACGCGCGAGGCCAGATGGGCCAGGTCGATGAAGTGGTCAGCCTGGCGGCGCAGATCGTCGGCGATCATCGGCGGCTGGGTCTGCAGCGTCGAGACGACGGAAACCTTGCGGCCCTTGCGCTGCAGCGCCTCGACCAGCGAGCGGAAATCCCCGTCGCCGGAGAACAGGACGATGTGGTCGACATGGTCGACGAGCTGCATGGCGTCGATCGCCAGCTCGATGTCCATGTTGCCCTTGACCTTGCGACGGCCGGTGCTGTCGACGAATTCCTTCACGGGCTTCGTAACCACCTTGTAGCCGTTGTAGTCAAGCCAATCGATCAGCGGACGAATCGAGGAATATTCCTGATCCTCGATGATTGCCGTATAGTAATAGGCGCGGAGCAAGTAACCTTTGCCCTGGAATTCCTTGAGGAGCATCTTGTAGTCAATGTCGAAGCCGATTGCCTTGGCAGTCGAATACAGATTAGCTCCATCAATAAACAAAGCAATTTTTTCGCGTGAATCGAACATATGAAACCCTGCCCTTGCGTTCGGCGTTGTTGTTTAGCAGCGGTGCTCGCAACAATCTGGCTCGCCGGGTCGGCAACCACGTCATGCCGTGTACACTCTACTGTTGGTTGCCGCTTTTTGATATGCCTGATTTGCGGTTTCAGCCAGACCAGCCATGAAAATGCCCCAATTTCCACGCCTGCACTGCTTGAGGTACTACATCGAATGCAGTTGCCGCAATCGTAAAGATTGACTGGGCCCGCGCCTGAAATCGTTTTCTTCACTGATTATTCAGTGGATGAACCATGTTGCGCCGCGAAGGCTTGCACGACGTTGCGGTTGGCCGTATACGCTGGTGACTCAAGTTCCAATCAACATGGAGACATCCTATGGCGCGCGTGACCGTCGAGGATTGCATCGACAAGGTCGATAACCGGTTCGAGCTCGTGCTGCTGGCAGCCCATCGCGCCCGGATGATTTCCAGTGGCTCGCCGCTGACCGTCGACCGCGACAACGACAAGAACCCGGTCGTCGCCCTGCGCGAGATCGCTGACGAGATGGTCAGCCCGGAAGATCTCAAGGAAGACCTGATCCACTCGCTGCAGAAGTACGTGGAAGTGGACGAGCCGGAGCCGGAAGCCGTGCCGATGGTTCCCTCCAGCCAGTCCGGCGGCACCCAGATCAACGCCGTGGACGATTCCAGCGTCGAATTCGACCGCATGTCGGAAGAAGATCTGCTGCGCGGTCTGGAAGGGCTTGTCCCGCCGGAGCGTTCGGACGACATTTGAGGTTGGTGGCAGGCGAAAGCCGTTAGACGGGTGCGCCATGCCGCCTTGTGTTTTGTCGGCATGATGCAACTCCGGCCATGATGCGCCAATACGAACTTGTCGAGCGGGTCACCCGTTACAACCCCAATGCGGACGAGGCCTTGCTCAACAAGGCCTATGTCTACGCCATGCGCAAGCACGGGTCGCAGACCCGTGCCTCGGGCGATCCCTATTTCTCGCATCCCCTCGAAGTCGCCGCGATCCTTACCGATCTGCGCCTCGACGATGCGACCATCGCCGTTGCCCTGCTGCACGACACCATCGAGGACACCGACGCCACCCGGGCCGAGATCGACACGATCTTCGGCGAGGAGATCGGCAAGCTTGTCGAGGGCCTCACCAAGATCAAGCGGCTCGACCTGCAGACGCAGAAGGCCAAGCAGGCGGAGAATTTCCGCAAGCTGCTGCTCGCCATCGTCGATGACGTGCGCGTTCTGCTGGTCAAGCTGGCGGACCGTCTCCACAACATGCGCACCCTCGAGCACATGCCCGAGCACAAGCGGGCGCGCATTGCCGAAGAGACGATGGAAATCTATGCCCCGCTCGCCGGGCGCATGGGCATGCAGGACATGCGCGAGGAGCTGGAAGACCTTGCCTTCCGCACCCTCAACCCGGATGCCTATGCAACGCTGGCCGAACGGCTGACGAACCTGCGCGAGCGAAACGACGGGCTGATTTCCGACATCGAGGAAATGCTGACGGCCCGCATCGCCGAACGCGGCATCGCGGCGCAGGTCAAGGGCCGCGAGAAGCGCCCCTACTCGATCTTCCGCAAGATGCAGCAGAAGTCGCTCGGCTTCGAGCAGCTCTCCGACATCTACGGCTTCCGCGTCATCGTCGGCACCACCGAGGCCTGTTACCGGGTGCTGGGCGTCATCCACACCACCTGGTCCACCGTGCCCGGGCGGTTCAAGGACTACATCTCGACGCCGAAGCAGAACGACTACCGCTCGATCCACACCACCATCGTCGGCCCCCGCCGCCAGCGCGTGGAGCTGCAGATCCGCACCCAGATCATGGACCGCGTTGCCGAATACGGCATTGCCGCCCATGCGCTCTACAAGGACGGCGAGACGGGTGGACGCAACATCGCCCGGCACACCGAGGAAAGCCGCGCCTATGACTGGCTCAGGCGCACCATCGACATGCTGTCGCAGGGCGACACGCCGGAAGAGTTCCTGGAAAACACCAAGCTCGAACTGTTCCACGATCAGGTGTTCTGCTTCACGCCAAAGGGCCGGCTGATCGCGCTGCCGCGCGGGGCGACGCCGATCGACTTTGCCTATGCGGTTCATACCAGCATCGGCAACACCTGTGTCGGCTGCAAGCTCAACGGCAAGATCATGCCGCTGGTGACCGAACTCAGGAACGGCGACGAGGTCGAGATCGTCCGCTCGCAGGCGCAAACGCCGCCACCGGCCTGGGAATCGATCGCCGTGACCGGCAAGGCCAAGGCCGCCATCCGCCGGGCGACGCGCGAATCCGTGCGCAAGCAGTATGGCGCGCTCGGCGAGCATATCCTGCAACGCGCCTTCACCCGTGCCGACAAGCCCTACTCGGAGAGCCTGCTCGATGGCGTTCTTGGCCTGCTCGACCAGGACAGCATCGCCGACCTGCTCGCGGCCGTCGGGCGCGGCGAGGTCAGCGCGCAGCAGGTCGTCAAGGCCGTGCACCCGGACTACCAGGACGAACGTGTCGGCATCATCCGGCCGGAGCCGGGCGAAGGCTGGTTTGACCTTGAAAAGGGCCATGGCCTGAAATTCCGAATCCCGACGGTCATTGGCACCGACGGCGATGCCTTGCCGATCCGCGGGCTTGCCGGCGACATCCCGGTCAACTTCGCCCCCAATGGCGGCGCGGTCCCCGGTGACCGGATCGTCGGCATCCTGACCCCGTCGGAAGGGCTGACGATCTATCCGATCCAGTCGCCGGCGCTGAAGGAGTTCGATGACCAGAGCGACCTGTGGGTCGACGTGCGCTGGGACATCGACATCGACAATCCCGAGCGCTTCCCGGCCCGGATCAGCGTGTCCGCCCTCAACGAGCCCGGCTCGCTGGCCGCCATTGCCCAGGTGATCGGCGAAAACGGCGGCAACATCGACAATCTCAAGATGGTCCGCAAGGTCGCTGACTTCCATCAGATGATCATCGACCTTGAGGTCTGGGACCTCAAACATCTCAACCGCATCATCAACCAGCTCCGCACCAAGTCGAA
Source organism: Pannonibacter sp. SL95 (assembly GCF_026672425.1). Lineage (GTDB taxonomy): Bacteria > Pseudomonadota > Alphaproteobacteria > Rhizobiales > Stappiaceae > Pannonibacter. The sequence goes on along the minus strand of NZ_JAPPRC010000006.1, from coordinate 1,367,155 downwards.
TGTGTCCAGCGTGACGCGTGTCAACGGCTGAGAGCGGGACGACAGACAGGAAACTTGCATGACTCAGGACGACGTCCTGGCCCTGTTCCGTGAGGCAGGCGCCATCCTCGAAGGTCACTTCATCCTTTCCTCCGGCCTGCGCAGCCCCGTCTTCCTGCAGAAGGCACGGGTGTTCATGCATCCGGACAAGACCGAGAAGCTCTGCAAGGCCCTCGCCGACAAGATCCGCGCTGCCAACCTCGGCCGCATCGACTACATCATCTCGCCGGCCCTTGGCGGGCTCATTCCGGGCTACGAGACGGCGCGCCATCTTGGCGTGCCGGCGATGTGGGTGGAGCGCGAGGGCGGCCAGTTCCGTCTGCGCCGCTTTGACCTTGAGCCGGGTGCCCGCGTCATCATCGTCGAGGACATCGTCACCACCGGCCTCTCCAGCCGCGAGACCGTCGATGCGCTGAAGGCGATCGGCGCCGATGTGGTTGGCGTTGCCTGCCTGATCGACCGTTCGGCCGGTGAGGCGGATGTCAGCGTCCCGCTGGTGGCGCTGACGCAGTATAAGGTTCCTTCATACGATCCTGACAATCTTCCTGCAGAGCTCGCCGCCATTCCGCCGGTCAAGCCGGGAAGCCGGAACCTGGCCTGACACGGACACAGACACGGACACACCAAACGCCGGAGGCCCTAGCGCCCGATGCTGTTTCAACGCCGCACACCGCCAAGCCGATTTGAAAAGCTGCGCGTGGCTGTCTGGCCGCGGGCCAGCTGGGCGCGGTCCTTCCGCTACTATGGCAAGCGCGTGCTGCGGCTGACCGCCTCCCCGCATGCGGTTGCACTGGGGTTTGCCTGCGGCGCCTTTGCGTCCTTCACGCCCTTCATGGGCTTTCACTTCATGATCGCGGCAGCCGCAGCGCTGATCGTGCGCGGCAATGTGCTTGCCTCCGCGCTTGGCACGGCGGTCGGCAATCCGCTGACCTTCCCCTTCATCTGGGCCGCGACCTACAAGCTCGGCCATGTGATCCTGGGAACCGGCAGCCTGGACACCGCCGCCGATGCGACCCATGGGCTGATGCATGCCGATCTTCTGGCCCAGTCGCTCGACACGCTGCTCCCCATCATCGAGCCGATGGTGGTTGGCGGCATTCCGCTTGGCATCCTGTGCGGAATTCTTTGCTACATTCCGGTCTATGTCAGCGTCCAGGCCTACCAGGAGCGCAAGCGGCAGCGCCTTGCCCTGCGCCATGACGCGATGACCGCCGGCGAGCGCCCGGCGGAGTGACCCTGCGAAAGGCCCCTTCGTCATGATCCTCGGCATCGGCAGCGATCTTTGCGACATCCGCCGCATCGAGCAGACGCTGGAACGGTTCGGCGAGCGCTTTGCCGCGCGGGTCTTCACCGAGATCGAACGGGCAAAATCCGATCGCCGGGCCGAACGGGCTGCCTCCTACGCCAAACGCTTTGCGGCGAAGGAAGCCTGTTCCAAGGCGCTCGGCACCGGCATCCGCATGGGCGTTGCCTGGCGCGAGATGGGCGTCGTCAACCTGCCCTCCGGCCGCCCCACGCTGCAGCTGACCGGCAGCGCCGCTGAACGCCTCGCCGCCTTGACGCCCGAGGGCTTCCGGCCCCGCATCGATCTCACCATCACCGACGACTATCCCCTTGCCCAGGCCTTCGTCGTCATTTCCGCCTGGCCCTCCGACTGGCCCGAGCCCCCCTCCCCGCCCCTGAAGGACGATCCGAGCGAGGCGTGAGGATCGGGGCAGCGCTCATTCTTCTGAGCAGGCCTATGCCATTGATACGCTTGGCGAGGCATTCTCGCACCGCGGTCATCCCCGCCTTGTGCGGGGATCCAAGCGGCGTCGAAAGGGCGCAAGGCCTGGCGGGTCTGCATCGGACCAGCTGGATCCCCGCACAAGGCGGGGATGACCCGGAGATGCAAGTGGCGACGGCCTCCCCCACCCAACATTGCGAAGCTGTAATCCTGTCGTCCGTTGCCAGTGCAGCCTTGAACCGGTACAAGTCGCGAGATTTCGCCTGCGGCGGCGAAGTGAAGGATGAAGGATCCGATGAGCGTGACCGACAACAAGAAGGCCCAGGAGGGCGGTCTCGGTGAGACCGTCAAGGTGATCGTGCAGGCGCTGTTGCTGGCGCTGGTGGTGCGCACGCTCCTGTTCCAGCCGTTCAACATCCCGTCGGGGTCGATGATGAACACGCTGCTGATTGGCGATTATCTTTTCGTCTCCAAGTACAGCTACGGCTATTCGCGCTATTCGTTCCCCTTTGGTCTTGCGCCGTTCTCGGGCCGGATCTGGAGCGCGGAACCTGAGCGCGGCGATGTTGTCGTCTTCAAGCTGCCAAGCGACAATTCCACCGACTATATCAAGCGCGTGATCGGCCTTCCGGGCGACGAGATCCAGATGATCGATGGCGCCCTGCACATCAACGGCACGCCGGTCAAGCGCGAGCGGATCTCCGACTTTGTCGAGAAGGATTCCTTTGGCGTCAGCCAGCCGGTCGCCCGCTTCCGCGAAACCCTGCCGAACGGCGTCAGCTACGACACGCTCGACCTCAACGCCCGCGGCTTTGGCGACAACACCAAGGTGTTCAAGGTTCCCGCCGGCCACTACTTCATGATGGGCGACAACCGCGACAACTCCTCCGACAGCCGTGTCGAGTCGAGCGTCGGCTATGTTCCGTTCGAAAACCTGGTTGGCCGGGCGGAAGTGATCTTCTTCTCCGTCTCCGATGGTCAGCCCGCCTGGATGTTCTGGCAATGGCCCTGGACCGTGCGCTGGGATCGCATGTTCACCCCGCTCTGACCCGGCAGCACCATGAGTTCACGCCTGACCATCGGCGATCCGCTCTCCCGCGTCGAGGACCGGATCGGCCATCGCTTCCGCGATATCGGCCTGCTTGAGCAGGCCCTGACGCATGCCAGTGCGCTCGCCTCGCCGCAAGCCGGCGGCAGCTATCAGCGCCTGGAGTTCCTGGGCGACCGGGTGCTCGGCCTTGCGGTCGCCACCATGCTGCACCGGCATTTTCCGCGCGCCGATGAGGGCGAACTGGCGCGGCGGCTCAACCACATGGTCAAGCGCGAGACCTGCGCCGAGATCGCCCAGGACCTGAAGCTCGGCGATGCCATGCGCATCAGCCAGAGTGAGGCCCAGACGGGCGGGCGGCAGAAGACCGCGCTTCTGGCCGACATCTGCGAGGCTGTCATCGCGGCGATCTATCTCGACGCCGGCATGGCGACCGCAGAAGATTTCGTGCGCCGGCAGTGGGAACCGCGTATGCTGACCTTCTCCGGTCCGTTGCGTGATGCCAAGACAACGCTGCAGGAATGGGCCCAGGCCCGCACCCTGCCCGCGCCGACCTATTCCGTGGTTGATCGCAGTGGCCCGGACCATGCGCCGGTGTTCATCGTCGCGGTGATGGTCGAGCGGCATGCCCCGGCCGAGGGGCGCGGCAGCTCCAAGCGGATTGCCGAACAGGCGGCCGCCGAAGCCATGCTTCGCCGCGAAGGCGTCTGGAACGACTGACGGCCGGATCCCCGGCGCCCCGGACAGACAGATTTCCGCACAGGGGTGACCTGTGCAGGCAACGTCCATAGACAGGACCAACGTATTGAACGACATCGAGAATGACGAGCCGGACCAGATGGATGCCGACACCCCGGGTGCGCACGACCCGGCAGCGCTGACGCCAACCACCACGCGCGCGGGCTTCGTCGCGCTGATCGGTGCGCCGAATGCCGGCAAGTCGACCCTCATCAACCAGCTCGTCGGCACCAAGGTGTCGATTGTCACGCACAAGGTGCAGACCACCCGGGCCCTGGTGCGCGGGATCGCCATGCATGGCGAGGCACAGATCATCTTTGTCGACACGCCCGGCATCTTCAAGCCGAAGCGCCGTCTTGACCGGGCCATGGTCGACACGGCCTGGGGCGGCTCGCGTGATGCGGACGTCACCGCCCTGCTCATCGATGCGCGCAAGGGGCTGACCGAGGAAGTCGAGACGATCCTGGATCGCCTTGCCAAGGAACACGGCACCAAGGTGCTGATCCTCAACAAGACCGACGTCGCCAACCGGGAAAAGCTGCTCAAGCTCGCGGTGACCGCCAACGAGAAGGTGACCTTCGAGAAGACCTTCATGGTCTCGGCGCTCAGCGGCGACGGCGTTCCCGACATCCTGTCCTATTTTGCCGAGAAGGTGCGGCCCGGCCCCTGGCTCTACCCGGAAGATCAGGTGTCCGACGCGCCGATGCGCATGCTGGCGGCCGAGATCACCCGCGAGAAGTTGTTCGAGCGGCTGCACGAAGAAATCCCCTACGTTTCGACCGTCGAGACCGAACTCTGGGAAGAGCGCAAGGATGGCTCCGTGCGTCTCGAGCAGACGATCTACGTCGAACGCGACAGCCAGAAGGCCATCGTACTGGGCAAGAAGGGGCAGACCATCAAGGTCATCTCCCAGGCTGCCCGGACCGAGCTGACCGAAATCGTCGAGCGGCCGGTGCATCTGTTCCTGTTCGTCAAGGTGCGCGAGAACTGGTCGGATGACCCGGAGCGCTACCGCGAAATGGGCCTCGAGTTCCCCCGCTGATCCTCGGGGGACCCGACTTATCCCGGAGGTCACGTGGGACTGGAGTGGACGGACGAAGGTGTGCTCCTGTCGAGCCGGGCGCAGGGCGAGACCAGCGCGGTGATCGAAGTGATGACGCGCCAGCATGGCCGTCATCTCGGTCTGGTGCGCGGCGGCCGCTCCCGCCGGCTTGCTCCCCTGCTCCAGCCCGGCAACTCCCTCCAAGTCACCTGGCGCGCCCGCCTTGCCGAGCAGCTCGGCAGCTTTAGCGTTGACCCGCTGTCGCTCCGTGCCGGCCTGCTCCTGACCGACCCGCTGGGCCTCTACGGCCTGCAGCACCTGGCCGGCCTCACGCGCCTGATGCCCGAACGGGTTGCCCATCCCGGCGTCCACGAAGCCCTCACCCTGGTCCTTGACCATCTGGGGGAGCCACTGATCGCCGGACCGCTCCTCGTCCGCTTCGAACTGGAACTCCTCGCCGAGCTCGGCTTCGGCCTCGACCTCTCCCGCTGTGCCTCGACGGGGCAGAACTGGGATCTGGCCTATGTGTCGCCCAGATCCGGCCGCGCCGTCTGCCGTGATGCGGGTGCCCCCTACCGCGACCGGCTCCTGCCCCTGCCGTCCTTCCTCGTTTCCGGGGAACGGCAGCCGGGAACCGAGATCAATTTCCGCGATGTCGCAAATGGTCTGAAACTGACCAGCTTTTTTCTCGAAAGGGACGTGTTTTCTCCGCGCGGCGTCTCGCTGGCGCAGACCCGCGACGGACTGACCTCCGCCCTGGAGAAGGCCTTCGCCGCGGCCGGCCTCTCCGGCATGCCCGATCCCCTCGCCTGACGTGCAAAGGCGGGGAAAAACCGCCGGATTCCGCGCCTTTCTCGCCCCATGTAAATTGTCTCCCCCGCCCCTTCGGGCTAAGCATGCAGCATGGGAAAAGACCTCACTCCGCCGAGCGGCATCGAAGGCGTCAACCTGCGTGACGCACTCGAGGAACGCTACCTCGCCTACGCCCTCTCGACCATCATGCACCGGGCCCTGCCCGATGTGCGCGATGGTCTGAAGCCGGTGCATCGCCGGTTGCTCTATGCCATGCGGCTGCTCAAGCTGGATCCGGGCGCGGGGTTCAAGAAGTGCGCCCGTGTCGTCGGTGACGTGATCGGTAAGTACCATCCGCATGGCGACCAAGCGGTCTATGACGCCCTCGTCCGCCTCGCCCAGGACTTTGCGCAGCGCTATCCGCTGGTCGACGGCCAGGGCAACTTCGGCAACATCGACGGCGATAACGCCGCCGCGATGCGATACACCGAAGCCCGCCTGACCGATACGGCCAAGCGTCTGCTCGATGGGTTGGACGAGGATTCAGTTGATTTTCGAGAGACTTACGACGGCGAGGAGCGCGAGCCGATCGTGCTGCCGGGCGGGTTCCCGAACCTGCTGGCCAACGGGTCATCCGGCATTGCCGTCGGCATGGCGACCTCGATCCCGCCGCACAATGCGCATGAGCTGTGCCTTGCCGCCCAGCACCTGATCAAGCATCCAGACGCCGAGACGCGGGACCTGCTTGCCTATCTCAAGGGGCCGGACTTCCCGACCGGTGGCATTCTGGTCGAGGACCCGAAGGGTCTTTTAGAGGCCTATGAGACCGGCCGCGGCAGCTTCCGCGTCCGCGCGCGCTGGTCCGTCGAGGATCTCGGCCGCGGCCAATGGGTGGTCGTGATCACCGAGATCCCCTACCAGGTGCAGAAGTCGCGCCTGATCGAGAAGATCGCCGAGCTGCTGACAGCCAAGAAGCTGCCGCTGCTTGATGACGTGCGCGATGAGTCGGCTGAAGACGTCCGCGTCGTGCTGGTACCGCGGTCGCGCAATGTCGACCCGGCCTTGATGATGGAATCGCTGTTCAAGCTGAGCGAGCTTGAGACCAGATTTCCGTTGAACATGAACGTCTTGTCCCTCGGCAAGGTGCCGATGGTGATGGGGCTGAAGCAGGTCCTGCGCGAATGGCTTGACCACCGCCGCGAGGTACTGCTGCGCCGGTCGCAACACCGGCTGACCCAGATCGAGCACCGGCTCGAGGTGCTGGAAGGCTATCTGGTCGCCTATCTCAACCTGGATGAGGTGATCCGGATCATCCGTGAGGAGGATGAGCCAAAGGCCGAGTTGATGCGGGTGTTCAGCCTGACCGACGTTCAGGCCGAAGCCATCCTCAACATGCGCCTGCGCTCGCTGCGCAAGCTGGAAGAATTCGAGATCCGCAAGGAACACGAAAAGCTCTCCGGTGAACGCGATGACCTCAAGGAGCTGATCGGCTCGGAAGCACGGCAGTGGGCCCGGCTTTCGAAGGAAACCGCCGAGATTGCAAAGGCCTACGGCCCGGAAACGCCGCTCGGCAAGCGTCGTACGGACGTTGCCGAGGCACCGGAACATGCGCTTGGTGACATCCAGCAGGCGATGATCGAGAAGGAACCGATCACCGTCATCATCTCGGAAAAGGGCTGGATTCGCGCCCTCAAGGGGCATCAGCAAGACCTTTCGACCCTGACCTTCAAGCAGGGCGACAAGCTGAAGATCGCATTCCCCGGCGAGACCACAGACAAGATCCTTCTGCTGACCACGGCTGGCAAGTTCTTCACCCTGTCCGCCGCCAACCTGCCCGGCGGGCGCGGACATGGCGAGCCGATCCGGTTGATGGTCGACATGGAGGAAGGCCAGGACATCGTCTGCGCCTTCATGCACAAGCCGGACCGGAAGCTGCTGCTCATCAGTGATGAGGCACGCGGCTTTGTCGTGCCGGAAGCGGATGTCGTTGCCAATACGCGCAAGGGCAAGCAGGTGCTCAATGTCACCGTGCCGAACGAAGCCGTGCTCTGTATTCCCGTCGAAGGCGATCAAGTCGCAGTCATCGGTCAGAACCGCAAGCTGGTCATCTTCCCGCTGGCGCAGGTTCCGGAAATGTCACGCGGACGCGGTGTGCGCCTGCAGCGCTATCGCGACGGACGTGTCGCCGATGCCGTCGTCTTTGCCGGTGCCACAGGTCTGACCTGGATCGACAGCTCCGGGCGCAGCTACACACGGTCGCTCGACGAACTGGCCGACTGGCGTGGTGACAGGGGCCAGGCCGGACGCCTGCCGCCCACCGGCTTCCCGCGCAACAACAAGTTCGGCGTTCCGGGGCTCTAAACGAGCCCTGGAACTGTCCACAGGGTGCCGCACTTTGTAGCTGATTGAATTAGAACGGTATTTTCAGCCGTTGCACACAGCTGTCCACAGGCTGCGCACAGCTTGCGCACAAGCGATGCACAGGTTGCAAGACAGCCGGCCTGTAGCCGGCGACGAACCGTCGGTCGTCATCCCAGACAAGCGAAGCGAAGATCCGGGACCGGAGAGCCAAGGCGTTACCGGATGTAATTCATTAAAACTTCAATAGCTCTACTCTCCGGTCCCGGCTCTGCACTTCGCTTGGCCGGGATGACGTGAGTGGGGTCGAGGCTTGTCATCGGCCTCAGCCTGTCTTGAGCAGACGGCCCTTCTCGCGGGCCCAGTCGCGGGCCTTTTCGGTCTCGCGCTTGTCATGCAGCTTCTTGCCGCGCGCCAGGGCAAGCTCCATCTTGGCCCGGCCCTGCTCGTTGAAATAGACTTTCAACGGCACCAGCGTCTTGCCATCCTTGGCAACGGCGGCGGCCAGCTTGGCAATTTCCCGCTTGTGCAACAGCAGACGGCGCGGCCGGCGCGGCTCATGGTTGAACCGGTTGGCCTGCAGATATTCCGGCAAGTAGGAGTTATACAGCCAGATCTCGCCGTTCTTTTCAGCGGCGTAGGATTCCTGAATGTTGGCTCTGCCGGTCCGCAGTGACTTCACTTCCGTGCCACGCAGCTCGATGCCGACTTCATAGACGGACTCGATCTCGTAGTTGAAGCGTGCCTTGCGGTTGTCGGCGACGATGGTGCGGTCCGATCCGCCAGACTTCGGGGCCATGACTGGTGTTCCTGGCTGCGGCAGGACGGAAATCGTCCTGCCGGCCTTTGCGTGAGTTTAGTTGATCAGCCCCGCATGAACCATGGCGGCGCGAACCTGAACCTCGGTTTCCGGAGCGATGTTGACGAGCGGCTGGCGCACTTCGTTCTCGATCTTGCCCAGCAGTGACAGTGCGTATTTCACACCCGTCGGATTGGGCTCGATGAACAGCGCATGATGCAGCGGGCCAAGCTTGTCCTGGATCGCCAGGGCCTTGGCATAATCGCCGGCCAGCGTGGCTGCCTGGAACTCGGCGCACAGGCGCGGAGCCACATTGGCAGTCACCGAGATACAGCCTGTGCCACCATGGGCGTTGAAGCCGAGCGCGGTGATGTCCTCACCCGACAGCTGGACAAAGTCCGGGCCGCAGGCATGACGCTGCAGGGTCGCACGCGCCATATTGGCGGTTGCGTCCTTGACGCCCTTGATGTTGCGGCATGTCTTGAACAGCTCTGCCATGGTCTCCGGCGTCATGTCGATCACCGACCGGCCGGGGATGTTGTAGATGTAGATCGGGATGCCGACGGCTGCGTCAATGGCGCGGTAATGTGCCTTGAGGCCCGCCTGGTTCGGCTTGTTGTAGTAGGGCGTCACGATCAGCAGTGCATCCGCACCCGCCTGCTCGGCGTGGCGGGCAAGATCAATCGCCTCGGCGGTATTGTTGGACCCTGCCCCGGCCATCACCGGCACACGGCCAGCGGCTGCCTCAACGCACAGCTCGACGACGCGCTTGTGCTCGGCATGGGTCAACGTCGGGCTTTCGCCGGTCGTGCCAACCGGCACGAGACCCGAACTGCCTTCTTTGATCTGCCAGTCCACAAAGTCCTGAAAGCGTTTCTCTTCCACCGCGCCATTCCGGAACGGAGTGATCAGCGCTGGAATCGATCCCTTGAACATTTCAGGTTTCCTCTTGGACTTAACACAGGGCAACCATGCCCTGAGACGGCGCACAATACTTGGCTGACCGGCATCGGGCAACGGTTTAGGCGGGCGTAGCGTCAAATATGCAGTAGGATTCGCCAAGTGCAGTTTTCAGGAAAATCGCGGCGAAACCGGGACTTGCGCAGTTCCCTGTATAGCGCTGCGCGCCCAAGCTGATAAGTTTGCGCCACACGACGGCAGACCGGCGCTGGGAGGGCTGGCATGGCGGATACATTGCTGCAGGAGGACATAAGCCAGACCTCTGTCCAACCAGAGCTGATACGCTTTACGGCCCCCGATGGCCTGGCCTTGGCCGCACGGGTCTGGAACCCCGAAGTGCGCGCCAATGGCGCATTGCCGCTTGTCTGCCTTCCCGGTCTCAGTCGCAACTGGCGCGACTTCAGCGACATTGCAGATGCCCTGGTGGCCATGGGACGCAAGGTTGTCGCCATCGACTATCGTGGCCGCGGCGACAGCGCCCATGATCCGGACTGGCACAATTACGCAATCCCAGTCGAGGCGCATGACATTGACGCAGGGCTGGAGGTGCTTCAGCTCGAGCGCTTCGCCGTGCTCGGGACCTCACGCGGCGGCCTTCATGCCATGGCGATGGCACATCGGTTTGGCAAACACCGGATGAGCGCTGTCATCCTGAACGATGTCGGTCCGCGGATCGAGCTGAAGTCGATCCTGCGCATCGCTGCCACACTTGGCAAAGGAATGCGCCATGGGTCCTATGAGGAACTGGCGATCCGGCTACGCAATCAGTCGCAGGACCAGTTTCCGTTGCTTGATGCTGAGGGTTGGACAAAGCTCGCCAGGCAAATGGCACGGCCTGACGCAGCAGGCGTGGTGCTGGACTATGACCCAGCCCTCGCCCTGACCCTTTCCGCACTCGATGACGCGACACCCTGGCCGGATCAATGGCCACTGTTCGAGGGCCTCACCGATCGCCCGGTGCTTGTCCTGCGCGGCTCGCGCTCGGACCTTCTGTCTCAGGATACCTTGACGCAAATGGCGGCACGCCATCCGCAGCTGCAGACAATGATCATCGACGGCGAAGGCCACGCACCGCTGCTCTGGGATCAGGCGAGCCAGACCCGGATCGCTGAGTTCCTGACCGAGTTTGCCGACAATTAAATCGGGATTGCCAGCCGTCAGATCTGGATGAGCGTTCAGCTCCTTCTGATCGGGGGCTGGTCTCATCGGACCTCGCGTGCCCTCAACGACCTCTCTGAAACGACAAAACCCCGCAGCTTTCGCTGCGGGGTTCGTCAAATCTAATCGTTAGATCAGATTAGAACGTGCGCTGGACGCGGAGCATACCAGAGATGGTGTCCTTGTCCTTGATGCGCGAAGCGCGGTTGAAGTCGGTCGAAGCGTAGCCGAGTTCAGCACCGAAGATGAGGCCGGAGACCGGCTCCCACTGGGCGTTGCCCGACACGGACCAACGGTTGAAGTCGGTGCCAGCGAACGGAGCATCGACATCAGCGTAGGACACGTCGATCGCGCTGGTGACGTTGTCGGTCCAGTAGTGGAGCAGACCACCGCTGACAGACCAGGCCTTCGAGGTGCGGGTAGCGCGGGTAGCGGCGTTGAACACCACGTCCTGAGCGCCTTCGGTCACACCAGCGTAGGACAGAGCGCCATCGGCGTACTGAGCCTGGAAGGAGATGCTGTCCTTCTTGCCGAGCATCGGCAGGTTGATGGTGACGCCAGCGCCGATGCCGTAGCCCATCTTGGACTTCGAGGAAGCGTTAGCAAGGCGAGCTTCGTGCAGAGCTGCCATGACCTTGGCGGAACCCCAACCCTGGTCAACCTTCAGAGCTGCGACCAGATCCGGGTAACGGTGACCAGCGAAGCCGGTGCCGACGCGACGGTAGGTGCCGTCTTCCAGCGAGACGGTTGCCGAAACGCCGTTGCCGAAAGCAGCGGTGTAGGCAGCGACCCAGCTGTTGCTATCAGACCAGTTCTTGCCGACCTGGTTGTAAGCGTTGCCGGTGAAGAAGTCGTACTGCGAGCCAGCGCGACCGAAGGTGAAGTTGCCGAACTGGATGAACGCCTTGTCCAGATCATAGGAAGAACCGCTGGAGTCGCGGGTCATGATCATGGTGGTGTAAGCGCGGACCAGACCGTATTCGGTGTTGGTGCGTGCGTCCAGGTACAGGTAGCCACGTGCACGGGTCGAGGTGCCGTTAGCAGCGCGGTTCCAGTTGTTCGGCTTGTCGCCGAAGTCGTTGAAGTAGAAGTCAACGCGGACGCGGCCACCAACGCGCAGGCAGGTCTCGGTGCCCGGGATGTAGAAGAAGCGAGCGCCGAAAGCGTCGCAAACGCGAACGTAGTCGACCGGCTCCGGAGCGACCGGCAGATCGGCAGCCTGGGCGCCGGTGACAGCAGCAGCGGCAGCAGCCGCGCCGAGCATGATGCTCTTAAGGTTCATAGTATGACCTCCAAATCAGTCAATTAATGACGGACATCTGAACTGGCGCAGGCGCCTCGAACTCTATCCGCCGTTTCCCCGCGAATTGGTCTGATATTGCCACCGGCCGGAGGTTGGATTTCCTTGGACGACAATTCAGTGCGACCCGTGAGCCGCTCGCAAAGTGACCATACCCATCCGGAAACTTCGTTCAACCTTGAACAGCCCGACCGCCCCCGTTGCAGGCTGCTTTCAAAACCCGGTGTTGCAGGAAAGCCACGAGTTGCGGGGTGAACTTAAGAGACCGTCAAGAAATGGGGCGAGATCGAGGCGCAATCCGGGCTTTGTCCAGGACGGCAGCCCTGGTCTGCCGGGGGAGATTCCGTTGCGCAAAGAATCGCTGCGACATCGGTTTTGGGCAATGCATAGGGTTGGCAGATCCCGCTGCGCGAGGATGTTTTCCTGGCAAAGCCGCTGAAATCCTTAGCAAAGCGTTACCTGACCAACCTCGGCGAGGTGCACGCCGCCCGGTGGTGGCGAAGGTCGTCTCGATCAGCAATGACGGGCCTTCCCCCGGGAGTTCGCCCGAAATGGACAGCAAGCTCGATTCGTCCCGGCAGTTGGCATCACCAAGCGGGGGGCTGCCCAATCAGAACCAGACTGTCAGGGATACGAACAGAACCATGCAGACGAATGGCTCGTCGGCGCGGACGTGCGCAGCAACGAGTCCCCTACCCCGAAACGACAAAACCCCGCAGCTTTCGCTGCGGGGTTCATCAGATCCAATCGCTGGATCAGATTAGAACGTGCGCTGGACGCGGAACATCGCAGCGAGCTCGTCCTTGTCCTTGCGGCCGCGAGCCGAGAAGTCGACGTTGGCGTAGCCGAGTTCAGCACCGAACTCGAGACCGGCGACCGGGGTCCACATCAGGTTGCCCGAAACGGACCAACGGCTGAAGTCGGTGCCAGCGAACGGAGCGTCGACATCGCCATAGGAGACATCAAGACCGCTGGCCAGGGTGTCGGTCCAGGAGTGATACAGACCACCGCTGAGGCTCCAGGCCTTCGAGGTGCGGGTCGCGCGGGTCGCGGCGTTGAACACCACGTCCTGAGCGCCGTCGATCTCACCCATGGCGTAGGACAGAGCGCCGTCGGCGTACTGAGCCTGGAAGGAGATGGTGTCGTCCTTGCCCAGCGACGGCAGCTTGATGGTGACGCCAGCGCCGATGCCATAGCCCATCTTGGACTTGGAGGACGCGTTAGCAAGGCGAGCTTCGTGCAGAGCAGCCATGATCTTGGCCGAGCCCCAGCCCTGGTCAACCGTCAGAGCGGCAACCAGATCCGGGTAGCGGTGACCAGCAAAGCCGGTGCCGACGCGGCGGTAGGTGCCGTCTTCCAGCGAGATGGTGGCCGAAACGCCGTTGCCGAAAGCAGCGGTGTAGGCAGCGACCCAGCTGTTGGTGTCAGACCAGTTCTTGCCGACCTGGCCATAGGCGTTGCCGGTGTAGAAGTCATACTGCGAGCCGGCGCGGCCGAAGGTGAAGTTGCCGAACTGGATGAATGCCTTGTCCAGATCGAAGCCGCTGGCGCCGCCGGAGTCGCGGGTCATGATCATGGTGGTGTAAGCGCGGACCAGACCGTATTCGGTGTTGGTGCGGGCGTCGAGGTACAGGTAGCCACGTGCACGGGTCGAGGTACCGTTGCCAGCGCGGTTCCAGTTGTTCGGCTTGTCACCGAAGTCGTTGAAGTAGAAGTCAACGCGAACACGGCCGCCAACGCGCAGGCAGGTCTCGGTGCCCGGGATGTAGAAGAAGCGTGCGCCGAAAGCGTCGCAAACGCGGACGTAGTCAACCGGCTCCGGAGCGACCGGAAGATCGGCAGCCTGGGCGCCGGTGACAGCAGCAGCGGCAGCAGCCGCGCCGAGCATGATGCTCTTAAGGTTCATTGCGTGAACTCCAAATCAGTCAGTTATTGACGGACACTTCAACGGCATGCCGGCCGCGGTCATCTCCGCCGTTCCCCCGCGATTTCGTCTGAATTGGCCACCAGAGAGGAGCATGTTGTCCTTGGAGGGCAAGTCAGCGTGGCTCGCAAGCCACTCGCAATATCAGGATAACCGAGCACGCCGATCCTTCAACATTGAACTGGCTAAGCGGATCGTTCGGAACACTGTTCCGGCGTTGATGTTGCAGGAAAGTCACGAAATAAATGTCATTCCGAAGACCATGACCAGAGATGCACAAGGAACCGGCAAATAAACGTCGCCGCGGCACAAACAGCATGACCACAAAAGCGGCAGGAATCAGCAAATTTGCGACAATTACCACCAACGGCAGAATACGTATAAGTCAGGACCTATGCTCCGCGGACAAGGCCTGGGCGGGCGAGGTGGCGTTGTCAGCGCAGTGTAACCTCAACCCGGTCCGTAGCGCCCGCAGCGTCGATCACGAGGATCGTCTGCTGGCCGGGCCCATCCGGCGTCCAGACAAGCTGGGTCATGTAGGGCCCGCTGCCAACGGGCTTGCCGTTGGCAAACCAGGTGTATGGCCCCTGCCCGCCTTGCAGCTTGACGACCAAAGCCGGCTTCGGCCGGTCAGGGCCGATCGACTGCAGCCCCAGATCAACGTCGGCCCCGTCCGGTGGATGAGAGATCCTGAGCGACGCCACGAGGGGCCCTGCCGCCAGACGGCCGAGTGAGGGGGCCGGTGCCGATCCGGAGACAGCTATCCCGGAGAAAGATTCGCTGCGCACACGGGCGCGGCGCAGAGGCTGCGGCAGGCTGGACGTCGCAAGTGACAGGACGCCGGACGGGGGAGCGGCCAGCGGCACCCGCGCCGGGCCGAGCCGGTCGAAGGCTTCGAACAGGATGGGGGCAGCCGACTTCAGTCCGGTCATGCCGGGAACCGGCGTGCCATCGGCGCGCCCGGTCCAGACACCGACGACATGCCGGCCGTCATAGCCAACAGCCACGGCGTCGCGGTAGCCATAGGCGGTCCCTGTCTTGAAGGCGATCCCGGCGTCGGCGGCTGTGCTCGGACGCGGAGCCTTGGCGAGGATGTCTCCCACATACCAGGCCGGGACAGGCTCCAGCACGGGCAAGGCAGGCGTCAACCGGGTCGATTCGCCATACATGTGCGTGAGGCGCAGCGGGCGGCCACCGCTTGCAATCGCGGCATAAAGCGTCGTCAGGTCACGCAAGGTGAGACCAAGACCGCCGAGACCAATGGCAAGACCCGGCGTCAGGCCCTCGGGAAGGACGGGCGTGACGCCGGTGCGCCGGAGGCGTGCCGTCAGCTGAGCCGGGCCGACGGCCTCCAGAAGCTTCACAGCCGGAATGTTCAGCGACAGCTGCAGTGCTTCGCGCACGGTCACCGTGCCCTGGAAGGACAGGTCGAAGTTGGTCGGATCATAGCCTGCGATCCGGATTGGCCGATCCTCAATGTAGCTCTCGGGATGCGCTATGCCCTGTTCGAAGGCGAGACCATAGATGAGCGGCTTCAGCGCAGATCCAGGTGAGCGGACAGCGACGGTCATGTCGACGTAGCCCTGACGCCCGTCATCGGTCAGACCCGGCGAGCCGACGCTAGCGAGTATTTCGCCGCTGCCATGATCGGCAACCAGCAAGGCCACGGACATCTGCGGGCCCAGGGCCTGCGCCTTGGCGGCAACCAGCTGCTCCATCGCCTGTTGCAAGGCCCGGTCCAGGGTCAGGCGATGTTCGACACGCGCGGGACTGGCCGCAACGACCGTCGACGTCAGGTGCGGAGCGATCATCGGCATTGGCCGGCGCGTGGTCGGGACGGGATCCCGGCGCGCCGCCTCGGCCTCCTCCAGCGACAGGACGCCCTCCTCGACCGCCCGGGTAAGGACCCGGTCCCGGGCCTTGCGGGCGTTGTCCGGGAGGCGGTCAGGCTCGGCGCGATTCGGGCGACTGCGGCAGGGCGACAAGCAGCGCCGCCTCGGCAGGCGTCAGCCGGCGCGGCTCCTTGCCGAACCAGACCAGCGACGCCGCCCGCACGCCTTCCAGATTGCCGCCGAACGGTGCGCGCATCAGATACAGTGCCAGAATGTCGTCCTTGTCGAGACGGCGCTCCAGCGCGAGAGCGCCTACCAGCTGCTGCCATTTGGCGGCAACGTCCCGGGTGGGTGCTTCGTTCAGCAAGCGGATGACCTGCATGGTCAGCGTCGAGCCACCCGAAACGATGCGGCCTTCGCTGAGGGACTGCAGAACGGCCCGCGCGAGCGCTCGCGGATCGACGCCCGAATGGTCGCGAAACCGGCGATCCTCAAAGGCCATCAGCATACGGATGTAGAGTGGATCGACGTCTGCCAGCTTTACGGGCAGGCGCCAGCGCTCATCCGATGTCGCGAAGGCCCGCAGGAGATCGCCGTTGCGATCCAGCACGACGCGCGACACGGAAATATCAGCCAGCGCCGGGGGCAAGGGCGCTGTCGCAACGGCATAAGCGAGGTAGCCGGTCCCCATTGCGGCCATGAGGCACAAGCCAGCTGCTGCAGGGACAATGCGGCGCAGGCGGCGAGGCAGCCGGGAAAAAACACGCTGCCGCTGAGGCGCAGACTGGTCCATTCAACTTTCCAACCTACGAAGAAGCCACAGCCACTTCACGGCGCTCCGGCCGGCGGCACCGGTGCGGGCTGCGAGACACTGGCAGGCCGGAATGATGAAGCTGAGTTCCTGCACAAGACGGATATGACCCGTCGTATCCCGGAACCCAGCAACCCTCTTTCATTTTCGGCCTTACTTGACCGGGCCGAGCACCTCGAAGCGGCCCGTGTCTGTGATCGCCCCGCGATCGGCGACATACATGTCCTCCACGCTTGCCGGCGGCAGTGTGTAGGAGCCAGGGGTCACGGCACGGGCCAGATAGGCAAAGGTGAGCACCGGATCGCCGAAGTTGCGCTGGTCGACCGACACGACAAACTGGTCCGTGCGGAACTCGACGTGATCGGGTTGATCGATGGTGGTCAGCCAGTCGAGCGCGCCGAGGTCGCCGGAGCGAACCAGCCGCGGATTGTCGATCACCACACCACCGGGCAGGCGGTCAACGACCAGAAGGCGGCCGTTGTTCTCGCTGAGCGGCTCGACCTCGATGACAACGGCCATGCGCGTGTTGTAGGGCACAGCCGTCGGATCGATCTCGTTCCCTTCCAGATCATAGAAGGTCCGGGTGATGTTGAAGCCGTTGCCGCCGGCCGGCAGAGGTTCGCTCGGCTGGCCGCTGATCGACAGCACGACATTCGTCGGCTGGTCGCCCCGGTTCGACAGTTCGACATCCTTGGCCGCGATCTCTCCGCCGGTGAATGCCCAGCCCAGCTTGCCCGGCTGAACCTCGCCGTCGAGCGCGAGCTTGGCTGCCTTTGCCTGTTCGTTGGCTTCACGGGCGGCGAGCAGCAGCCAGGCCATGTCCTGGGTCGAGGGAACCGGCGTGAAGGCCTGCTGCCGCGCGACGAACTCGGTGACCGGCTTGCTGGAAACCGGTGAGCGTGCCTCGGCGAGATAGCCGAGGACACCGGCGCCATCGCGCAGCGGCGAGCCGAAGTCTTCGCGGAAGAGGCCAGCCTTTTCCATCGGCAGGCCTTCGATGGCTGCCTTGAAGCCTGTGCCGGACCGCTCGCCTTCGCCATAGAGGGCAAGGCTTGCTGCGATCTGTGCCTTGGCCAGCGGCGTTGCGAAATCGGCAAGCTTCACGTCCATGTAGTAGCGAAGGTCGCCGATCGATGCCCGGCCGGTGCGGGCCAGGACATAGAGCGCATAGGCAATGCCTTCCCCGCCTTCCGAGAAATCGGACGCGTAGGAAATCCGGTTCTGCAGACTGTCGAGTGCCGCCTGATAGGCAACCTCCGGCACGTCATACCCCTTCTCACGGGCACGGACGAGGAAGTCCGCGACGTAGGCATCGAGCCAGGTGTCCGTGTTGCCGTAGCTGTTCCACAGACCGAAGGAGCCGCCGGAGTTCTGGTTGGCCAGAACGTCCTGAATGGCTTTCGTCACACGCGCCCGCAGCGCCTCGTCCGACCCGAGGCCGACGCTTTCGGCCACTTCGTTGAGATAAAGCAGCGGCAGCGCGCGGCTGGTGGTCTGTTCCGTGCAGCCATAGGGATAGCGGTCGAGCGCAGCGAGCAGTCCGGGCACGTCGATTTCGGCCGCCCCGCCCGCAGCAAGAGCCACGGTGACGGTTCCTGTCCGGTATCCGTCCAGCGCAGACGCCCCGACGGAGACGCTGTTGCCCGGCTCAAGCGAATAGACCTCGCGCGTCGTGACGTAGGGCTGGGTGTCACGAACACCAAGCGCCAGTGTCTTTGTCGCGCTGGTGCCATCCGGGCCGGTGATTGCAAGCTCGATGACCGTGTCGCCTGTTCCCTCCCCTGCACTCACCGGCAGGCGCAGTTCCGACTTCTTGCCGGGGGAAAGATCGACCGCCAGTTCGGTGGCACCGGTGAAGCTGACCGGGCCATCGCTGTTGGCGACGAACCGGTAGCTGCCCGCCGGGCCGTCGACATTGTCGATCTCGACGAGAATGCGCGACGTGTCGCCCGGGGCAAGGAACCGCGGCAGGCTGGCCGACATGACCACCGGATCGCGCACTTCGACGTCCCGCTCGGCGCTGCCGACGCCAGCCTTGGTCCAGGCCACCGCCATCAGGCGCAGCTTGCCATTGAAGTCCGGAATGTCGAAGGCGACGGGCACACGGCCATCGGCACCGACTTCCACGATGCCGGAGAACAGAGCTACCGGCTCCTCATCGGGCGGCGGAGCCTGAAGCAGCGAACCGCCGTCACCACCCGAGCGGACCTGTCCGCGCGTGCCGGCCGTCCGGTCAATGAGCTGACCATAGAGATCGCGCAGTTCGACACCCAGACGGCGCTGGCCGAAGTACCAGGTGGCCGGATCCGGCGTCTTGTAGCCGGTCAGGTTGAGAATGCCGACATCGACGGCCGCAAGGGTCAGATAGGCCTTGTCGCCAGCCTGAAGATTGGCGATCCGGACCGTCGTCTCAAGCGCTGTGCGTGGACGCATCGTTGCCGGTGCCTCGATCTCGACCGCCAGCTTGCGATCGCCCGGCTCGACCTGAGCCCAGGACAGGCCGAGCGCGCGCGCAGGCATGCGCTTGGCTTCCAGATCCATCGGCCGGTAAAGGGTCGCCGTGATGTATGCGCCAGGGCCCCAGTCTTCGGTGATGGCAACGTCGACGCTGGCTTCCCCGGCCTTGACGGGGACAGCTTCGCTCGACAGCAGGCGGTCGGAGAAGACGTTGACGACAGCGATGCCGTCGAACTGCGGTTTGAGCCGCAGGACAGCGGTGTCACCCGGACGGTAGGCCGTCTTGTCGAGGCCGACCTCAAGCACATCCGGGGTCTCGGAGGCCGCATCGGCAACATACCAGCCGGCGGTAAAGGTCTCGCTTGTCGCTGCCGGCTGTGCCCCGCTCAGGCTGACCTCGAGACGGTACTCGCCCCATTTGACCGGCGCCGACAGCTTTGCCGGAGCGCCAGCGGCAACGTCCAGCTTGCCGGTTGCCACCCGTTCAGACGTCGTCACCGGTTCATAGGCCCAGTTGCCGTCGCTGCGATACCACTGATAGCGGGTCTCGATGCGCGACAGGGTCCAGTTCAGCCCGGATGCGGCCTGACGCTCGCCCTTGCCGTCAATGACGATGACTTCGAAATCGGCCGGACCGCCCTCATCGACGCCATCGCTGAACAGCGGCTTGACGCCCACGCGCGGCGAGCCGGGCAGGACGGGCATTTCCAGCCGGCGTTCGACGTAGCGGCCGCCGGTTTCGACGAGACGGGTGATCAGCGACGCGGTGTAGAGGCCGGAACTGGGCGAGACCTGCGGCAGGTTCACGGCAAAGCGCAGGGCTCCATCGTCGTCGGTGCGCAGACCTTCCGGCAGAGAATCGCGGGTCGGATACAAGGCCTCGTCCGTGAGACCGAACTTGTACCCCGGATAGGCTGCCATCGAACGGGTCGGGGCAACCGTGATGTCGCCCTCCAGCACCTGACCGGACGCCGGGGCGCCATAGAGGAAGCGGCCCTCCAGCGAAACCTCCGTCGGAACGCCGAATTCGAAGGCCTTGGCACCGGTCTCAAGCTGGTAGTCCACGCGCTCGGGCTGGTAGTCCTCGACGAGGAAAGTCTTCTGCGCCAGCGGTGAGCCTTTCGGATCGAGATAGACCTTCATCGACCAGACGCCCTGCTGCACGCCAGGGGCCAGTTCAAGGTCATGGGCATAGCCGCCGAGCCCGGCGTCATTGGCCAGCGTGCGCAGGTGTTCAACGCCGTCAGGACGCTCGAACACCAGGGTCAGCGGCAGATCGGTCTGCGCGTCAGCGCGGGCGTTGCGCAGCAAGGCCTGGGCGTGGACGGTTTCACCCGACCTGTAGATGCCCTTCTCGGTCCAGGCGAAAACATCAAGCGGTCCGGGCGCTTCACGGCCCTCGACCCCGCGATCGGACAGGTCGAAGGCAGGCTTGCGCAGGTCAAGGAAGGAATAGTCGCCATCTTTGGTTTCGGCGACAACCAGCGCCGGGGCACGGCCACCACGGCCACGGGTCAGCCCGGGCGCAAAGGTTGCCAGACCCTTGGCATCGCTCATGCCCTCGCCCAGGATCTCGTTGTTGACCGCGACGAGCTTGACCGGAACGCCGTCCAGCGCCTTGGCCGAGGACAGGGACCGCAGCGAGGCAACGACACCGTCCGGGCCGGAATAAGCGGCAATGCCGATGTCCGAAACGATGAACCACTGGGTCGCGCGGGCGCCCCACTCGTTCTGGGTGTCGAGCTTGGAACGCGCCGACATGGCATAGACGCCCGGCTTCAGATCGAGGCCGATGTCTTCCAGCGGAATGGCGGTGGTGACGTCCGTGTTGAGCGGATTGGCCGTGCTGACGATGCCGGACCAGATCTTTTCGCCCAGTTCATCGGCAAGCTGATCGCTCTCATAGGGCGCGAGCTGGCGCAGGAACCGCTCGTCGCGCACCACATCAACAAGGCCACGATCGCCAACGCGGAAGATTTCGGCAGCCACTTCGCTCGTGTTCACCGAGACAATCGGAATGGTGGCGTCCTTGCCGCGCGGCAGGACATAGGCGCGGCCGAGGAAATGCACCGAGGCCGAGCGATCGCGGACATAGAGCGTCACGTCCGCGGACTTTTCGAGCTTCTCACCATCGGCAGAGGGCACGCCAGCACGCACCGTCACACCATAGCGGCCGCCGTGACGCACGCCGGTGACGCAAAGCTGCGATCCGTCGGAGGAGACTGCCGTTCCCGCCTCGCCGCTCACCTTGACGAAGGAGGACAGATCCTCGCCGCGGGGCAGTTCTTCGGAGAAAACAACGCAGATGCGCGGCTCGGCCGCGTCGGCATCAACCTGATGATTGACAATGCGGAAGCCGTGCTCGGCCATCACCTGGTCATACCGTTCCTTCAAAGCCGGGCTGGCGTTGAGGGTCAGGGCCAGACGCAGCGCCTTGATCACCGGCTTCCAGTTTTCGTTGGCCGTGAAGGCGTCCGCCACCAGTTCCAGCGCCTTCAGTCGCCCGCCTTCGCTTTGGGAGGTGAGATAGGCATTGATGGCAGAGGACGTGCCGTTCTGGCGCAGTTCGGAGCGGCGGTTCCAGTCGTCCGGGTTCTGGCCAAGCTGGGCGCTGGCAAGGCCGGCCCAGGCGGCAGAATCGGCCGGATCCAGAGTGACCAGACCAGCAAAGTCGGTCTCGGCCTCCTCGAAGCGGCCAGCGGACAAGGCCTCGCCGGCGCGCTTGCGCAGCACGCTGGCGCTGTCGGAGGGCGTGTCGGTCAGGCGCGGCAGGGAGAGGGCGTAACGCTGCGCCTCATCCATGGTGTATTTCGGGATAAAGGCGAGATCGACCTTGCGTTCGGCGGTCGCATTCACAGTCTTCGTGGCAGCTGTGACAATTCGCCCGGCGATGGCGCCGCGGAAGCTCTGCACTTCGCCCTGGGTGTTCTTCAGGAAACACCAGCGTGCCGAGGTGTTGTAGGTGAAGGCCTGGCACTGATTGTCACCGATGCAGGCGGCCTCGCAACCCTTCAGTTCGACGTCCTTGACGGTCTTGTAGTCGCCACCGAAATAGTCGGCGTCCGGGATCGTGACGATCTTGCGCTCAGCAGCGGCCAGGGGGCCGGCCAGCGCGAGCGTGAGGAATGCCATGGCAAGGGGCGCGCGGGCCGCGCGGGCGAAGTACCGCAGCATGATCGACCTCCGGGGGCAGCCAATTCGCTGAGGCCGCCTGTTGTTCAAACAAAATTTCGAAACGCGAACAGTGCCACGCGGAATTGTGGCAAATGCTGATGACAATACGATGCGAGCATCGCGGGCGGCAGGGCATCCGTCAAGCGCGATGGAGAAGGTTCGATGCGAGGTGATGTATCAGCTGGCGGACGGCAGACGCTGGCGCAGGGCCGCCACGAGGGCAAGAACCTCTGCAGCCGCCTTGCCGCGCGGCTCCGTTTCGAGCGCGGTCAGCCCCTGCCCCATCGAGGCGGCAAACACCGTGCGATTGCCGAGGAACGGCTCCAGGCGGGCAAAGCCGGAGGCCACGATGGCCTCGCCGACATCGCCGGTCAGCGCGGCACGTGGCGGCACCCTGTTGAGCACCAGAACAGCAGGCTTGTCCTCTCGCCGGGCCATCTCGAAGGTCTGGCCGGTGGCCCACAGATCAACCAGAGTTGGCTGGACGGGCACGATGACGAGGTCGGAGGCATCGATGGCCGGCCTTGCGTCGACATCGGTCTTGGGCGGCGTGTCGATGAGCACGAAATCGTGGTCACGGGCCAGGGCGCGCGCTTCGCGGCGGGCCCCCCAGCCGCTGGCCGTGCGCAGCGTCACGCCGATGGCGGTCTCGCCAAGCCGGGCCTCCCGCGTCTCGACCCAAGTGCCAAGCGATCCCTGCGGATCAACATCCAGCAACGCGATGCGCAGGCCAGGGGCCGAATGCAACAGGCCAAGAGCAAGATGGGCCGTCACAGTGGTCTTGCCCGAGCCACCCTTCTGCTGGGCAATGGTGAGGATCGTTCCGGTCATGTGCTGCCTCTCCGACCGGCGCAGCTCTCCTCCAGCCACGCCCAGGTAGACCTCCCGCCGAACCGCTTGGGCTCAGCCGCCGCCAAGTGCCTGATAGATCCGGTAGCCCGGACGCCCTGTCGGCTGCAAGCCATAGTTTGCTTCGGCCCGCTTGATCGCCTCCCGCGTGCCGGGGCCGACGCGGCCGTCGATCTCGCCGTCATAGAACCCCTTTTCGGCAAGCCGCTTCTGCAGATCAAGCCGCTGGGCGCGGGACAGACCCGGATCCTCCGTCGGCCAGGCCGCCTTGAATGGCTCGCCGCCACTGATCAGCTGCGACAGGAGCGCGATCGCGAGGCCATAGGATTGCGAGGCGTTATAGGAAAACAGCGCATCGAAATTGCGCGTCACAAGAAAGGCCGGGCCCGCCTCGCCGGCCGGCAGGATCAGTCCGGCCTCGAGCCCGCCGGACAACGCCTTGCCGTCCAGGCGCACGAGCCCACGCTTGGCCCAGGTGGCAAGCGCCGCCCGTTCGCGGCGGCCAACCGGCCCCTTGTAGCCCTTCGGCAGCTTGACCTCGTAACCCCAGGCGCGCCCCTTCTCCCAGCCCGCGTCCTTGAGGAAATTCGCGGTCGAGGCCAGCGCGTCTGCCGTGGTGTCGACCAGATCCTTGCGGCCGTCGCGGTCAAAGTCGACTGCCAGCCGCAGATAGGTGGTGGGCATGAACTGGGTCTGACCGAAGGCCCCGGCCCAGGAGCCCTGGAACTTGTCGACAGGAACGTCACCCCTATTGGCAATGAGCAGCGTCTTCATCAGCTCGTCGCGGAAGTAGTTGGCCCGCTTGCCTCCGGCACAAGCCAGATTGGCAAGCGCATGCGGGGTATAGAAATCGCCCTTCGACTTGCCGAAATCGCTCTCAATGCCCCAGACAGCAACGACCACCTGCCGCTCGACACCATAGGCCTTCTCGACAGCCGCCAGCGTTTTGGCATGCTGTTTCAGCAAGGCTTCGCCGTCCTTGATCCGCTGCTCATCGACGAGGAAGGCCATGTAGTCCCAGACCGGTGTCTCGTATTCCGGCTGGCTGGACGAAAACCGGACGACACGCTCATCGGCCTTTGCCGTTGCCAGCATGCGGGCGACGATGTCCGGCCGGATGCCCTGTGCTTCGGCTTCGCGAGACAAGCGCGCGACACAGGCCTCGATGGCGAGGGCCGGAGCGCTGGCCATTGCCAGAAGCGCTGTCGCCAGTGCAACGCGTCGCCCGGCATTTCGAAGCCCGGCCCTGAACCGAATCGTCATCACCCTGTCTCCGCTGTTTCGTGTTCACTATGCCGAAACGGCACCGGGACGCCAACGGCATCAGCGTGATGCCGGACTGACGCAAAAAGGCGCTGCCGGGACCGGCAGCGCCTTTCGGAAAGACGATCAGCAATAGAGAAGATCAGTTGCTGCCTTCGATCAGCTTGCGGCGCAGCCAGCCGGACATGTTGTCCATGATGATCACGACGAGAATGATCAGCGCGATGATGTAGGCGGTGTTTTCCCAGTCCTGACGGGTGCGCATGGTCTCCAGCAGCTTCAGACCGATGCCGCCAGCTCCCAGCGCGCCGATGACGGTGGCAGACCGGGTGTTGGACTCCATGTAGTAGAGCAGCTGCGAGATGAACACCGGCATGATCTGCGGGAAAATGCCGAACCGGTACTTCTGGATCGACGAGGCGCCGGTGGCCTGGATGCCTTCGGCCTGCTTGCGGTCGGCGTTCTCGATGGCTTCCGAGAACAGCTTGCCGAGCGCGCCGGTGTCGGTGAAGAAGATCGCAAAGATGCCAGAGAGCGGACCAAGACCGAAGGCGCGGATGAAGATCAACGACCAGATCAGGGTATCGATGCCGCGCAGGAAGTCGAAGAAGCGACGGATGCCGAAGCGGGCCACACCGACGGGATTGATGTTGGCAGCGGCCGCAAAGGCAAGCGGCAGGGCAATGATGCCGGCAACCAACGTACCGACCAGTGCCATGATCACGGTCTGCAGCAGGGCATAATAGACCTCGCCGTGCTGCCATTCCTGGTTGTTCCAGAACTGGAAGAAGATGTACTGCCAGTTCGCCATCGCCGGGTCCATCCGCTCGCCCGACACGGCCAGGCTCGCGATTTCGCCGAAGCTCTTGCCGTTCAACGGCGAGTCGAAGTCGAACCAGAAGTTCTCCCAGCCAAGGAAGTAGCGATGGATCTCGATCTTTGATTTGGTGATCCAGATGCGCGCGAACAGCGAGGGACGCATGTCAACCTGGATGTCGCTCGCGCGCATCCAGTCCGGCGCAACGCCCTCGACGAGCTGCGGCACCAGGCCCGGACCGAACTTGATCTTGTAGGCGACCTCTTCGTCCTTCGGGTAGTACTCCAGCGTGTCGCCCTTGATGTGTACGCGGCCGTCGGAGCCGAGGTCGATATCCGTCTCCTCGCCGGTTACTGCGAGCCAGGCCGGCCGTTCGTCGTAGACAGCATAGCGGCTGCCTTCGAGCGACAGGACGAACTCCGGGCTCTCAAGCTTGCGGACGGCATGGACCTTGTAGGCATAGCTGTCGAGGAAGAAGAGGTTGACCAGATCGGTGCGTGTGCCGGACAGGACGCGGACGACATCGAAGGAGGCCAGGCTGCCGAAGACATAGGCGATCAGGACGAAGGCGACCGCGAAGGGCAGGAAGCGCTGGGTCAGCGGACGGTCGATGACACCCGGATGGCGAGCCGAGAGCGCATCAACTTCAGTGGACAGGGGCTTGGTCATCGATGGTGCCTCAGATGGTGCCGGTCTTGCCGATGAGGGCACGACGCGCCCAGCCCGACAGGTAGTCGATACCGATGACGGCAGCGACGAGCAGGACGATGATGGCCGAGATATCGGCGGCGTAGTTCCAGTCGACGACCTTCTTCAGCTCGGCGCCAAGACCACCGGCGCCAACGAAGCCGAGAATGGCCGAGGCGCGAACGTTGATCTCGAGACGGAGCAGACCGTAGGACAGGAAGTTGGGCAGAACCTGCGGCAGAACGCCAAAGCGCATCTGCTGCCCCCAGGTGGCACCAACCGACTTCAGGCCGTCAACCGGCTTCATGTCGGCGTTCTCGTTGACTTCAGAAAACAGCTTTGCCAGTGCACCGATGGTGTGGAAGGCGACGGCAATGACGGCAGCAAGCGGGGTGGGCCCCAGCGACAGAACCAGGACGAGTGCGATCACCAGCTCCGGGAACGCACGGCAGATGTCCATCACCCGGCGCATGCAGAAGACGATCAGCTTGTTGCGCACAAGGTTCCGGCTGGCGACAAAGCTCAAGAGCGCGCCGAGGGCAAAACCAATGATCGTCGAGAGGACCGCAATGTTGATGGTTTCGACCAGGAACGGCAGATAGCTCCAGACCAGGGCGAACCAGCCCCAGCCAGCGGCGTATGTGCCGGTGATGATGTCGGCCGGATAGTCAAAGAAGCTCGACAGCCCCCCCCAGAAGCTGCCCGAGTTTGCCTCGTCGGCAACCATGAAGCCGCCGATGATGATGACCGCACAGACGACGATCAGAAGCACGGTGTACAGGCTGCGGCTGCGGGACAGACGCTCGTAGGCGTCACCGATTTCCCGGAGTCTGGGATTTTGCGTCAGGGTTACTTGCGCAGACAAGGCTCGGTCTCCAGGAGGGGTAGCTCGCGAGAAGGCGCGCAGCAGAACCTGTGCGTCGCGGCTCGCGGTATTGCGGACACAAGAAGGGCGCGAGCATGCTCGCGCCCTTCCCGTTTCAAGAGATTACTTCTTGATGGTGGCCTTGCGGGCTTCGATGATGGTCTCGTAGAACGCCGGCTCAACCGTGACGTAACGATTGATCTCGCCAGCGGCGACCTTGTAGAGGCAGTCCTTGTCGTCCTGGTGGAAGGACAGGAGCGAGGCCTTGACCTTGTCCTTGACGTCCTGCGGCAGGCTCGAGCGCATCACGATCGGGCCGTTCGGGATGATCGGCGACTGCCAGACCTGACGAACGGTCGACATGTCGAGCATGCCCTTGTCGACCATCTTGCGCAGGTTGCCGTTGGAGTAGCCTTCTTCCCACTTGCCAACGCCCGAAGCCCAGGTCACGCCAGCATCGACGTCACCGTTGACGACGGCGAGGACGGACTGCTCATGACCACCGGCGAAGGTGGTGGAACCGAAGAACTCGGTGTCCTTGAAGCCTTCCTTGGCGAGCGCAACGACCGGGACGAGGTAGCCCGAGGTGGAGTTCGGGTCGGCGTAGGCCAGCTTCTTGCCCTTCAGGTCGGCGACCTTGTCGAACTTGCTGTCAGCCTTGACGAGCATGACCGAGACGTAGCCGGTCGAGCCGTCGATCTGTTCGGTGGTGACGACCGGCTCAACGATGCCCGGGGCGTCGATCTGGATGCCAGCGTAGCCCGAAGCGCCGAGTTCGGCGTAGTCGAGGTTGCCGCCCTTCAGGCCTTCCATGGTGCCGGCATAGTCGGCAGCCGGGAACAGCTTGACCGGAACGCCCAGCAGCTTTTCAAAGCGCTTGACGAGGCACTCGTTCGAGCGCAGACGGTCGGCTTCGTTCTCGCCGCCGAGCAGGCCAATGCGGAATTCCTTGATCGGCTCAGCAGCGACAGCCTGGGTGGCGGTCAGGGCAATGAGGCTCACCGCGGCTGCGGAAGCGATTTTCGAGAAGAAGGTCATGTCCTGTACTCCGAGGATGCAGACTTTGGATGACAATTGAGGTTGCTGAGGTTCAGACCGCAGCAGTCGCCACCGGCGTCATCGCACCGGCGGAAGCGGGAATGTCCGACGCGGGGGCACGGCCACCGGTCAGGGACGTCGAGGTCGAAGCCTCGTCAAAACTTTCACCGGCGCCGTAGATCTCGCGCGCGGCGGCAGTGGTCAGCTCCTGCGGGCCGCCGTCGAAGACGACACGGCCGTCGCGCATGCCGATGACGCGGTCGCAGTAATTGCGCGCGGTATCGAGCGTGTGCAGGTTGCAGATGACGGTCAGGCCGTCTTCAACGTTGATGCGCTTCAGCGCGTCCATGACGACCTGGGCATTCATCGGATCAAGCGAGGCGATCGGCTCGTCAGCCAGAAGCATGCGCGGCTGCTGGGTCAGGGCACGGGCAATCGCCACGCGCTGCTGCTGGCCACCGGACAGGTTTTCGGCGCGCTGCAGAGCGGTCTCGGCAATACCCAGGCGATCAAGGTTGATCAGGGCCTGAGCGCGCTCTTCACGGGTGAACAGCTTGAACATCGACGGCAGCGTGCCGTGCATGTTGAGGCGGCCGAGCAGCACGTTGGTGAGCACGTCAAGGCGCGGCACCAGATTGAACTGCTGGAAGATCATGGCGCAGTCGCGCTGCCAGCGGCGCTGCGAAGCACCCGAAAGCGCCAGAACATCGCGGCCCTCGATGACGATGCGGCCTGAGGTGGCCGGCGTCAGGCGGTTGATCATGCGCAAAAGGGTCGACTTGCCGGCGCCGGAGCGGCCGATGATGCCGACCATCTGCGGCTTGTCGATCGAGAAGGTGACGTTGTTGACGGCTGCACGAGTGCCGAACTGCTTGGTTACGCCTTCAAAGGTGATCACCGGACGCCCCGTTGTTTGATCTTGTGTTGGGGCGACAAGAGCCATGTCTTTGTAACAGGCCGATGACATTTCCTTTCTCAGTTCTAAATTCAAAATGAAGTTTCGATGACATTCTGAGCGCATCCTGCGCCGATCACGTCCTGCCATCTTGTCATTGTTACAATTTCATGACGTTCGTCTGCGCGAATTCATCAGTCCGTCCGGGGAGTACGCCCCTGCATTTCACCTGACTGTCACAATGCATTCCGCCTATGGGTTCCAATGACAGCATCTATGGCTGCTCGGTCGAGGTCCGGCGCGATCTTGCAAAACAGGCCTGCTGCGCGCGTCCTGGGCAATGCGTCGGCGCCTCGAGGAGGGTCGCGATCTGACTCGCGGCGGCGACAGAGCGCGGCTATCGAGGCCTTGCAGGACGATCGGACAGGCAGAAACGGGAACGGCCCCGGAGCTCATGTGTCCCCGGGGCCGTTGTCATCGATTGCTGGACTTGAGAGGCGGTCGCACTGGGCGCCGCCGCGCGGCGATCACATCACGCAGTGACCAGACGCAGCAGCGCCTGGCCGACGTCGGTGGAGGGATCGCAGAGATCGAAGACGATGTCGAAGTGGTTACGCCCGCTTGCGATGATTTCGGGTGCTTGCAGCGCATTTGCATAGGCGCGGGTCTGGCGATGGAAGCCGGCTGTCTCGTGTTCAGCCACGGCGATGACGGACCGCGGCGCGCCATCGATCTGACGCAAGGGGCTGAGGGCCTGCACCTCGTCTGGCGTCAGCTGCATCCAGTCCTGAACATGGGAGCCAGCCACCGGGGCCAGCTCGAACAGACCACTGAGCGGCAAAGCGCCCTTGAGGACCTGCGCAGGCAGCCCGAAGCTGTCCTGCCAGCCGCCCATCATCAGCGTCCCGGCCAGATGGCCGCCTGCGGAACTGCCCGTCACGACAATCCGGTTGCGGTCAATGCCAAGGCTGTCGGCATTGTGCCAGAGATGAGCCAGCGCCGCGCGCATCTGGCGGGTGATCTCGGTGAGGCTGGCGGCCGGTGCAAGCGTGTAATCCGGTGCAGCGGACGCAATCCCAAGGTCTGCCAGCATCGGGGCCATGAAGGCCGAATGCTCCTTTGACAGGGCGCGCCAGTAGCCACCGTGAATGAACAGCACCAGCGGGCGCAGTTCGCCCGCGCGGGTGCCATAAAGGTCGAGCTTCTCGCCGCTGGTCTCGTCATAGACGAGATCCAGCCGCGCCCCTGCCATGGCTCTGGCTGGAGCCGAGCGTGACAAATAGTCACCGATGATGGTCGTGAAGACGTCCGGCGCGACGCAGTTGCGTGCGGTGTAGTCGCCATCCAGACGATCGCGTGGCCAGTTGCCCTCGGCGATAAGACCTGCAGCCGTTGCGGGAAGATCGGACATCTCTGTTTTCCTTTCAGCCAGTCAGGGTCGCAGCAATCCCAGTCCGTCAGCGCTAGAGGACAAGCGTGCCGGCACGGTTCTCGATCAGGCGGACCAGCGACAGGGCGGTCATTTCGGAGGATTTCGGATTGGTGGCCAGCGGACGGTTCGAGAAACTCAGGTCCATCTCGCCGAAGGCGCCGGATGCCCGGATCCGGTGGCCGTTGCCGGTTGCCGCAGGATCGGCCACCAGCGCGACTTCGGTCCGGTCAAGGCCGAGCCCCGCCATGGCGGAGATCACCGCGACATTGGCGTTCTGAGGATAGGCGGCTGCGGCGTCCCGGGCGCTGCCTTCGAAGAACACATATGCGCCGGTCAGCGATGCCAGATCGCAGGCCTGTTCAGCGGGCGTCCCGCGCCAGGCGGCCGGTGGCTTGATGATGTCGTGGCGGACACGCGTCAATTCGAGCCGGGAGGCCGCTGACAGCGCATCGATACCGCCAAGCGCGCCGGGGGGCACGAGCAGCTGAGCGCCGGAGCCACGCGCGAGCGTCAGGAACTCGTCCAGAAGGTCGCCAGACACGAAAGCCGAGGTCGAGGAAACGGCCAAGTCGATGCCAGCGGCCAGAGCGGCACGCCCCCAGGGAGCGACGCTGTCGCGGCCAGCCGCCTCGAGAACGAGGCGCGGCAGTTCACCCGCGCCCGTTGTCAGCTCTTCCGGCTGTGTGATGTGACGGCAGCCCTCGGGCAGGCCCTCCAGAGAGGCTCCGGCTTCGCGCGTGGCCACCGCCACAATCCGGACCGGAGCCTTGCGCTCGGCCAGCAGTGCCCCGACGCGGCGGGCGATAGCCCCCCATCCGACCAGGGCGACAGGCAGGTCAGAGGCCGACATAGGTCTTTACCCGTTCCACGTCACGGTCCATGTCAGCACCGGTTCCGATCCAGACCGTCCGGCCCTTTTCAACGATGTAGTGCCGGTCAGCCAGGCGCTTGAGCACCGACAGGTTCTTGTCGATGAGCAGGATCGACTGCCCTTCCCGCTTCAGGTGCTCGATGCAGTGCCAGATCTCCGTGCGGATCACCGGCGCGAGCCCCTCGGTTGCCTCGTCAAGGATGAGGAGGCGGGGATTGGTCATCAGCGCCCGGCCGACGGCGAGCATCTGCTGCTCGCCGCCCGACAGCGTTCCAGCCACCTGCTCGGAGCGTTCTTTCAGACGCGGGAACAGGGCATAGACCCGGTCCAGCGTCCAGGGATCGGACCGCTTCAACCGGTTGGAGGCTGTGGCGACCAGGTTCTCGCGCACCTTCAGCGTCGAGAAGATCTGACGGCCTTCCGGCACCAGGCCGGCGCCGAGCCGGGCAATGCGCTCCGGCGCAAGCCCGGCGGTGGCGACGCCCTCGAACTGGATGGCACCGCCGCGCGGGCTCAGAAGCCCCATGATGCAGCGGACCGTGGTGGTCTTGCCCATGCCGTTGCGGCCCATGAGGGTCACGACCTCGCCATCCCGGATCTCGAGATTGACGTCGAACAGGACCTGGCTCTCGCCATAGGCGGCCTGAAGATTGGAGACGCTCAGCACAGTTCGTCCTCCGCCCCGAGATAGGCCTCGCGCACGGCCGGGTTGTTGCGGATCTCGTCAACGGTACCGCTGGCAATGATGCGGCCATAGACGAGCACGGAGATGCGGTCGGCGAGGGCGAAGACCGCCTCCATGTCATGCTCGACAAGCAGCATGGCCGCGCTCTTGCGGGTCTCGCTCAGCATGCCGATCATCGCCTGGCTTTCGACATGGCCGAGACCGGCCATCGGCTCGTCAAGCAGGAGGAGGCGCGGCTTCATGGCAAGCGCAACAATCAGCTCCAGCTGCTTCTTCTCGCCATGCGACAGGTCGGCAACGCGGATGGCCGCGCGATTGGCAAGGCCGCTGCCGGCGACAAAGGCGGCGGCCTCATCCCACACGGCCCGGCGTTTGCGCGCCAGGTCGAAGATGCGGAAGTTCCCACCTTCCCGCACCTGGATGGCCATGCCGACGTTCTCCAGAACGGTCAGCTCGTCCAACAGGCTGGTGATTTGGAACGTCCGGCCGAGGCCGAGGGCGACACGCTCGGGTACTTTCAGGCCAGTGATGTCCTGACCACCGAGACGGATCGTGCCCTCGTCGGACGTGAGTTCGCCGCAGAGCTGGTTGATCAGGGTGGACTTGCCGGCCCCGTTGGGGCCGATCAGCGCATGGATCTCGCCTTCGCGGACATCGAGGCTCACATGGTCGGTGGCAATGAGGCCGCCGAAGGTCTTCACAAGGCCTTCAATAGACAGGATCACGCTCATTTGGCCCCTCCCCTGACAAGCGCCGTGACGCGGTCGATCAGCGCCTGAAGCCCCCCGCGGGTGCCCAGCACCACGACCAGCAGGATCAAGCCGAGCGCAAAGGGCCAGTTCTCGGACCATTCAGCCAGGAAGGTTTCCAGGATCAGGAAGGCACCGGCGCCAAGGAACGGACCGAACAAGGTGCCGACGCCGCCCAGGATGACCATGATCATCAGCTCGCCCGACTTGGTCCAGTGCATCATGTCTGGCGAGGCGAAGCGCAGGAAGTTGGCCATCAGCGCCCCGGCAAGCCCTGCGCCCATGCCTGACAGAATGAAGGCATAGAGCTTGTAGCGATAGGCGGGTATGCCGAGCGCAGCCATCCGCCGCTCGTTCTGGCGGATACCGGAGATCACGGTGCCGAAGCTTGACTGGGTGAGCCGGCGCAGGCCGAAGAAGAACAGCACGGCGATGGCTAGGACCACATAGTAGAACGTCGCCTTGTCACGCATGTTGAGGCCGGGCAGCGCGTTGGTGCGGCTGATGATGATGCCGTCCTCACCGCCATAGGCCTTCAGCGAGACGAAGAGGAAGAACAGCATCTGGGCGAAGGCCAGCGTGATCATGATGAACTGCACGCCGCCAGTGCGCAGGGACAGGGCACCGATCGCGGCCGCGAAGGCGCCGGCCACCAGCACGGCGAGCGGCAGGGTCACGAGCATCTGGTCTGTGCCGGGGATGATCCCGAACAGCGGTTCGCCGCTGGCGTGGTGCGTCGCCAGGATGCCGACCACATAGGCGCCGATGCCGAAGAAGGCCGCATGTCCGAAACTGACCATCCCGCCGTAGCCAAGGATGAAGTTGAGGCTTGCTGCTGCCATGCCGTAGATCAGGATACGGGTGGCGAGCGCCAGGAGCGAGGCTTCGCCGAGTTCGCGGGTGATCGTCGGAAGCGCGATCAGCACGCAGATGAGCAGCAGTGCGAGGATCCGGTTGCGCATCACGACCCCGCTGCGAACAGGCCCTTGGGCCGGATGAGAAGGACGAGAGCCATCAGCAGATAGATGCCCATCGAGGAAATGCCGACACCCAGCGCATCCGCTTCAGAAGCCGGCATGACATTGCGCAGGAGGCCAGGCAGGAAGGCCCGCAGGCAGGTGTCGATGACGCCGAGCGCGATGCCCGCGACGAACGCGCCGCGGATTGAACCGACGCCGCCGATGACGACGACGACAAATGTCGCCAGAAGGATTTGTTCACCCATGCCGACCTGGACCGCCAGGATCGGACCGGCCATGTAGCCGGCCAGACCCGCAAGCAGCGCCCCCAGCCCGAACACGACCGTGTAAAGGAGCCGGATGTCGACACCCAGCGCACGCACCATGTCGCGGTTGGTCGAACCGGCGCGCACCAGCATGCCAATACGGGTGCGGTTGATAAGGAAATAGAGGCCGACCGCCACCAGAAGGCCCGCGCCGATGATCAGCAGCCGGTAAGGCGGATAGAACAGGCCAGGCAGGATCTCGACGGAGCCGTCAAACGCCGCCGGCAGCAACGTGAAAACCGGAGAGCGCCCGAACAGCATGACGATGATCTGGTTGAACATCAGGATGAGGGCGAAGGTCGCCAGCACCTGATCAAGGTGATCGCGGTTGTAGAGCCGGCGGATCACCAGCGCTTCAATGGCAAGGCCGGTGACGGCGGCCGCAGCCAGCGCTGCGGGAAGACCCAGCCAGAAGCTGCCGGTCTCGGCGGCAACATAGGTCCCGGCATAGGCGCCGACCATGTAGAGCGAGCCATGCGCAAGGTTGATGACGCCCATGATGCCGAAGATCAGGGTCAGCCCGGCCGCCAGCAGAAACAGCATCACGCCGTACTGGAGGCCATTCAGAATTTGTTCGAGAACGAGAATCATCCGCCCGCCCGATGATTTGAGTGCCAAAACCTAGGCGGGCCGGCCTGGCGTATCAACGCAAAGCCAGCTCCAAACCGGCAGGCGGGCCAGAACACAGCCCTCCTGCCCGGATCGCGCGCCCGGTGGTTCAGTCTGACGTCCCGCTGGAACCGGGGACGCGGCAGGCTTGCCACCGCGTCCCCGACCTCAGCTGATCGTCAGCTTACATCTTGCACTGATCGGCGTAGGCGTCGCCATAGTCTTCAAGGAGCTTGTCCTTGGTCACGGCTGTCGGCTTGCCATCGGCACCGGCAACGATGTCGAGCAGGTACCAGTCGTGGACCGGGTGCTGGTTCTTGCCGAACTTGAAGTCGCCGCGAACGCTCTTGAAGTCCGCCGCGCGAACCGCTTCGCGGAACTTGTCGAGATCGTCGACGCCGCCGGTCTTGGCAAGTGCCGAGGCAATCAGCTTCGCGGTGTCATAGCCCTGCGAGGCGTAATAGGTGATCGGACGGCCGTACTTCTTGTCCCACGCCTGAACGAACTCGAGGTTGGCGTCGTTCTCGAAATCGCGGTTCCAGTGCGCGGTGGCGAAAATGCCGATCGCGCCGTCACCCACAGCATTCAGAACCACCGCATCGGTGGACGGCTCGGACAAAACCATCGGGATCTGACCCGTCAGGCCGGCCTGGGCATACTGCTTCAGGAAGGCGATGCCGAGACCACCGGGATGGAACTGGAACACGACTTCCGGATCAGCGGCGCGGATCTGGGCCATTTCCGAGGCAAAGTCGGTCTGGTCGAGCTGGGTGTAGACTTCACCGATGATCTCGCCGCCGAACGTGCGCTTGAAGCCGTTGATGGCGTCCTTGCCGGCCTGGTAGTTCGGCGCGAGCACGAAGGCCTTCTTGAAGCCGAGCTTCTTGGCAGCGGCGCCAGCTGCTTCATGCAGGGCGTCGTTCTGCCAGGAGACGACGAAATAGTTCTTGTTGCACTCGGCACCGGCCAGGTTCGACGGACCGGCGTTCGGCGAGATGTAGATGGCGTCATTGTTGACGATGTCGGGAACCGTTGCACCGGCAACGTTGGAGAACACGATGCCCGTCAGGAGCTTCATGCCTTCATCGCCCATGAACTTTTCGGCGATCTGACGGCCGTTGCCCGGCTTCAGGCCATCGTCTTCGACAACCAGCTCGACCGGCACGCCGCCCAGCTTGCCGCCTTCCATCTCGATGGCGAGCAGCATGCCGTCGCGGATGTCCTGACCGAGGTAGCCGGCCGGGCCGGACAGGGTCGTGATCATGCCGATCTTCAGCGGGTCCTGCGCCATGGCAGTGCCGCTCATCAGCGCAGCGATGCCCGCTGCGGCCAGAATCAGTTTCTTTCTCATGTCTTCACCCTCTGTTTTTCGCCTTGCGGCACTCAGCCGGATACCGGCGTGATACGCCGGCCCCGGTCTTGATCTTGTTGTCGGCTTGCAGCTTGCACAGTGTTGTCGAATATTTCAAGCCTAAAACAATTACAGCTTCACCCAACCTTCCGGCGGCTCCTTGCCCGGGTGGATGGTGCCGCAGTTCGGGCAGGTGCGCTTGGCTTCATCGGCATAGAATGCCTTGTAGATCGGCGGCAGATCATCAACGATCGACTCCAGATCAACCTCAGCCCGGTGCACCAGCGTCTGGCACTCGAAGCAGTACCACTCGACCGCATCCAGCTCACCCTCGGGGCGCGCCGGCTCGATGACGAGGCCGATGGAGCCTTCCTGCGGGCGCTGCGGCGAGTGACGCACGTGGGCCGGCAGCAGGAACACATCGCCCTCACGGATCGGCACGTCGTAGAACTCCTTGCCGTCATAGAGCTTCAGCAGCATGTCGCCCTTGAGCTGGTAGAAGAACTCCTCCACCGGGTCGTCGTGATAGTCGGTCCGCTTGTTCGGGCCGCCGACGACCGTGACCATCAGGTCGGCATCCTTGAACACCATCTGGTTGCCGACCGGCGGCTTCAGGAGGTGCTTGTGTTCATCGATCCACTTCTGGAAATTAAAGGCCTGAAGTCTTGCCATCACTGATCTCCTCTTTGAGGCAAGGTCACGCGAGCTTGAGCCCGCAAGCGTCAAATGCGGCCCGTGTGCGGGCTTTTTCTTCTTCGGTGAGTTCGAGCAGCGGCGGGCGGACCCGGCCACCGGTCTGGCCCAGGAGGTCCTGCCAGTACTTCTGGTGCGAATGGGGCTTTTCGGCAGGGCGGGTGCTCTTGAGCGCGTGGCGGACGGGCTCAAGCGAGGCACTGATGGCGCGCGCCTCGTCGGCCTTGCCGGCAAAGGCAAGATCCGTGTAGGCGCGCATGCGCTTGTCGGCGGCGGTCTGGATCAGATACGGGGGCGACGAGCAGAGATACAGCTGCCAGTTCAGCTCCAGGATGTTGTCCAGCCATTCCTCTTCCGAGGCGGTCGAGACGAGGATGCGGTCACCGGCAAGCGCGGTGAGCTGCTTGTACATGTCGCGCGGGACAGAATACTTGATCGCGACGACATTCTCGATATCGGCCAGGCGGTTGCACAGTTCCGGGCTCATCAGGTAGCCGCTGTCTGGATGCGACCACAGCGCGATGCCGATGTCGACCTTCGAGGCAATCGTCTCGTAGTAGCGGATGAGCGTCTCATCCTGGGCCTTGAAGAAATGCAGGATCGGCGCATGCACGACGATATAGTCGGCGCCGCAAGCCTGCGCATGGCGGGCGAGATCGAT
Organism: Pannonibacter sp. SL95; assembly: GCF_026672425.1. Lineage (GTDB taxonomy): Bacteria > Pseudomonadota > Alphaproteobacteria > Rhizobiales > Stappiaceae > Pannonibacter. The sequence continues at coordinate 1,330,247 of NZ_JAPPRC010000006.1, read as the reverse complement.
CACCACGTCCATGTTCTGGTCGGAACAGGACATGATGGTCTGGGCGCGGCCGCCGGCCGCCTCGACGGCCAGATCGAAGCAGCGCTTGCGCTCGTCCAGCGACATGGAGAAGAACTCGCCCTGCTTGCCGGCGATGAAGAAGCCGTCGATGCCGAGGTCGTCGATCCAGTGGTTCATGTTGGCGCGGAAGCCCTCCTCGTCCATCGAGAGGTCTTCGCGGAAGGGCATCAGGGCTGCAGCCCAGATGCCGCGCATGGTGGCGAATGCATGCGCCTTGGCGTCCTTGCGGGAGTATTTCATGTCAGCAACCTCATGCAGGACCGGTGCCGGTCGAAAGGGGTCGGGGCAGCCAGCGTGGCCGGTCAGATTTCCATGCGATGCGAGACGGTCTTGACGACCGTGTAATGCAGGATGCCTTCCGCTCCGCCTTCGCGGCCAAAGCCGCTTTCCTTGACGCCGCCGAAGGGCGTCGCGGCAACCGAGGCTTCCAGCGTGTTGATCGAGACATTGCCGGCCTCGACCTCATCGGTGATGCGGTCGACATTGGCGGCGGAGTTGGTGAAGGCATAGGCGGCCAGGCCATAGGGCACGCCATTGGCGCGCTTGATCGCCTCGTCCAGCGACGCCACCGGATTGATGATGGCGAGCGGGCCGAAGGGCTCCTCCTGCATCACCCGGGCATCGTCCGGAACTTCCGACAGGACGGTGACCGGATAGAAGTAGCCGGGCGTGTTCGGGCGCTGGCCGCCAGTCAGCAGCTTGGCGCCCTTGGCCACGGCGTCGGCCACCAGCATCTCCATCGCCTCGACGCGGCGGTGGTTGGCAGTCGGGCCCATTTCGGTCTCGGGGTTGAGGCCGTTGCCCATCTTCACGGCCTTTGCACGCTCGACAAAGGCATCGCGATAGGCGGCGAAGATCTTTTCATCGGCGAAGAAGCGCGTCGGCGAGGTGCAGACCTGGCCGGCATTGCGCGCCTTGCGGATGGCGGAGGTGATGCCGGCCTTCACCGGATCCGCATCATCGCAGACGATCACCGGGGCATGACCGCCCAGTTCCATCAGCACGGGCTTGGCGTAGCGGGCGGCGATCCCGGTCAGGTGCTTGCCGACCACGGTCGAGCCGGTGAAGGCGACGAGGCGGACCTGCGGCTGCGGGATCAGATAGTCCGAGATCGTCGCCGGTACGCCAAAGACGAGGTTCAAGACGCCAGCCGGCAGGCCGGCGTCATGGAAAGCGCGCGCGATGTGCCAGGCGCCAGCCGGGGTTTCTTCGGCGGCTTTCAGGATAATGGAGCATCCGGCAGCGAGCGCGCCGGCAACCTTGCGGGCCGGCTGGCTGAGCGGGAAGTTCCAGGGCGAGAAGGCCGCCACCGTGCCGATCGGCTGGTGATGCACCATGTAGCGGATGCCCGGCTCGCTGGGGATGATGCGGCCATAGAGACGCTCGGCTTCACCGGCATCCCATTCGAAGAACTCGGCGCCGCGGATCACTTCGAGGCGGGCCTGCTGCAGCGTCTTGCCGTGCTCGCGGGTGATGTCCGGGGCGATGTCCTCGACCCGCTCGCGCAGGAGGCTTGCCGCCTTGCGGATGATCTCGGCCCGGCGCATCGGTGCGGTCCGGCGCCAGATCTCGAAGCCGCGCGCCGCCGCCTCAAGGGCATCGTCGAGGTCAGAAGTCGCAGCGACGGGCAGCTTGCCGATCTCGGTCTCGTCGGCCGGATTGATCACCGGCAGGTGGTCCGCCGTCTTGCGCCAGGCGCCGCCGATGTAAAGCTGGAGATCGGGATAGTCGCGCATGTCCGGGCCTCTGTTCCTCAGATTTTGTTGGCCGCCAGATTGGCTCACCGCCCTGGCGTGGTGTTGATCAAGAGGATCGGACAAAGATGAATTATCGACAAGGCGGATTTATCGGATAAATTAATCCTGATTTCGATATGAATTGCCCATCGATCAGGGGCCGATCCGATGAAACTCACGCTCAAGCAGATCCAGGGCTTTCTCGCCGTTGCAGAGGCCGGAAGCTTTTCCATGGCCGCCAAGCGGCTCAACACGGCGCAGCCGGCCCTGTCGCAGGCGATCAAGGACCTTGAGGCCGAGCTGAGTGTGCGCCTGTTTGACCGGACGACGCGCCGGGTCGTGCTGACGGATGCCGGACGTGAGTTCCATATCGCCGGCGCCAAGATCATGGACGATCTGGAACATGCGGTGGAAGGGGTGCATATGCTGGCCGAACGGCGGCGGGGCAAACTCAGGGTCGCGGCCCCTCCCCTCTTGGCCAGCTACGTTTTGCCGAAGGTGATCGCGGAGTTCCAGGCAGCCTATCCGGGGATCGTCGTCCAGCTCTCGGATGTGGGCACGGAGCAGATCCTCGATGCCATCCGCACGGCCAAGGCCGATTGCGGCATTGGCACGTTTCCGCCAGCCGATGATGACATCGAACGCCAGCCGCTGATCCGCGACAGCCTGATGCTGTTCTGCCCGGCGCAAAGCGTGCTTGCCGGCCGCGACCGGGTCGCCTGGCGCGAACTGGCGGACCTGCCGCTGATCACGCTGACACGCGAATCCGGCATCCGTCTGCTGGTCGAGGTCGGGTTTGAGGCCGCGCAGACGCCACCGCGCATCGCCTTCGAGGTGACGCAGGTGACCACCGCGCTGGCCTTGGTCGAGGCCGGGCTCGGCGTTGCGGTTCTGCCGACCTATGCCCGCGCCGCAATCCGGCACGAAAGCCTTCGCGCCGTTCCGCTGGACGAACCGGTGATTGCCCGCGAAGTGATGCTGCTGAAATCCCGCGACCGGCCACCCGGGCCGGCCGCCAATGCCTTCATCGAACATCTAAGCCGCGCCCTGCGCCGGCTGGCTGCGGAGTAACAAGGCCCCTGGGACAACTTGGGGCGCAAGGTGTCCGAACCGGATCAGCTCGTCTCGCGCAGGCGGAAACGCTGGATCTTGCCGGTCTGGGTCTTGGGCAGGGCGTCGGTGAAAAGGATCCGGCGCGGGTACTTGTAGGGTGCGATCACCGCCTTGACGTGATCCTGCAGCCGCTTGACCGTCGCCGCATCCGGCTCGACACCGGCGGCGAGCACCACATGCGCCTCGACGATCTGGCCACGTTCCTCGTCGGCAGCGCCGATCACAGCGCATTCGAGCACATCATCATGCGACAGCAGCGCGGCTTCCACTTCCGGCCCGGCGATGTTGTAGCCGGCGGAGACAATCATGTCGTCGTTGCGGGCGGCAAAGTGGAAATAGCCGTCCTCGTCCTGCCAGAAGGCATCACCAGTGATGTTCCAGCCGTTCTGGACGTAGCCGGTCTGGCGATGGTCGCCAAGATAGCGGCAGCCGGTCGGCCCGCGCACGGCGAGACGGCCCACGTCGCCCCGCTTCTGCTCGTTGCCGGCCTCGTCGACGATGCGGGCCTCGTAGCCGGTGACCGGCTTGCCGGTGCAGGCTGGGTGGCTGTCGCCGAAGCGGTTGGAAATGAAGATGTGCAGCATCTCGGTTGCGCCGATGCCGTCCAGCATCGGCTTGCCGGTCTTGGCCATCCATTCCTCATAGACGGGCGCCGGCAGCGTCTCGCCGGCAGACACCGCGGCACGCAGGCTGGAGAGGTCCGCGCCCTCCTCCATCGCTTTCAGCATCACGCGGTAGGCGGTCGGCGCGGTGAAACAGACGGTGGCGCGGTACTTCTGGATGATTTCGATCAGGTTCGGCGGCGAGGCGGTTTCCAGCAGAGCTGCGGCAGCGCCGAACCGCAGCGGGAATACGGCGAGACCGCCGAGGCCGAAGGTGAAGGCGAGCGGCGGGGAGCCGACGAAGATATCCTCCGGCGTCACGCCCAGCACTTCGCGCGCGTAGCCGTCGGCGATGATCAGGATGTCGCGGTGAAAATGCATGGTGGCCTTGGGCACGCCGGTCGTGCCGGAGGTGAAGCCCAGAAGCGCCACATCATCACGGCCCGTCTTCACGGCCTCGAACCGGACCGGCTTTGACAGGGCGACCCGATCAAGCTCGGCATCATGGTTGGCAGTGCCATCGAAGCCGATGACCTTTTTCAGGAAATTGGATTCCTTGGCGCAGGCGACCAGCTCATCCATCAGCCGCGTGTCGCACAGGGCGAGCGAGATTTCGGCCTTCTCGACGATCTTGGCCAGTTCGCCCGCGCGCAGCATCGGCATGGTGTTGACCACGACCGCGCCGGCCTTGGTGGCGGCAAGCCAGCAGGCGACCATAGCCGGGTTGTTGGCCGAGCGGATGAGGATCCGGTTGCCGGGCTTGACGCCATAGTCCTCGACCAGCGCATGGGCGATGCGGTTGGTCCAGTCGGTCAGTTCCTTGTAGGTGCGCTGACGGCCGTTGCCGATCAGAGCGACATGGTCGCCAAGCCCCTGCTCCACCAGCCGGTCGGTCAGCTCGACCCCGGCATTGATGAAATCCGGATAGTCGAAGCCATCGAGACGGATCTCCGGCCAGAGATCAGCTGGCGGCAGGTTGTCACGCGTGAACGTATCGACATGGGCACTGGGGCCCAGATTGAGGCTGGCGGTCATTTTCTATCCCCTCGTTCTTCCATCCGCTTACGCGGCTGGCGGCCTTCCTGTTCCGGATGCGGGGTGACCCGTCTTTGCCGCCGGTAATGTTGCTGAACCTTGTTGCGTGCGATCTGGCCCTTGGGCTCAGGCCGCCTCGTCCGGGACCACTGCAGTGGCCTCGATCTCGACCTTCGCCCGGTCCTCGACCAGGGCGACAACCTGCACCAGCGCCATCGCCGGGAAGTTCTTGCCAAGGTGACGGCGGTAGGCGGCGCCGATCTCGCGCAGGTTGTCGAGATAGAGGCGCTTGTCGGTCACGTACCAGGTCATGCGCACGAGATGCTCCGGACCGGCGCCCCCCTCGGCCAAGACCTCGACGATGTTCTTCAGGGTCTGGTCGACCTGGCCGACGAAATCGTCCGTCTCGAATTCCTGCTGCCCGTTCCAGCCGATCAGGCCACCCAGAAACAGCATGCGGCCGCGGGCGGCGACGCCGTTGGCGTAGCCCTTCGCCGGCTTCCAGGACTTCGGATTGAGGAACTCGTGCGGCGACTGGCCGCTGGCGACTGTCGGGGCCGCATTGGGGGCCATGGTCGTTGCATCGGTCATTGGTCTTGTCCTTTCAGGCAATGGGCGGCCATTCGCTCGCGCAGGCGTGTCGGCCAGGCCTCTGGCCGGCCCTCGCGGCCAACCCAGACGAGGGTCAGGCGAACGGCGAGACGGGTGTCCCCGTCCTTGGTGAGCTGGAGCGCGAAGTCGGCGCTGCTGGTTCCGATCCGGGTCAGGTCGAGGGTCCATGTCACCGTCTCGCCGAGCCGCGACGGCGCTCGGAAGTCGGCTTCGATGTGGACGGTCGGGACGGCGTTGCCCTCCTCGAGGTGAATCCGGGAATAGGGATAGTCCAGCACTTCGGCGAAGAACTGCTCGACCATCAGGTTGGTCATCTCGAAATAGCGCGGATAGAAGACGATCCCGGCGGCATCGCAGAGGCCGAAGGTGATGTCGAAGTGCCGCTGGTAGCTCATGACACCTGCTCCGCGAGCGCCGCACGGGCGATGACGATCTTCTGCACGTCGCTGGCGCCCTCGTAGATCCTGAGAGCCCGGATCTCGCGGTAGAGGCTTTCGACCATGAAGCCCTTTCGCACGCCATCGCCGCCATGCAGCTGCAGCGCGGCATCGATCACCTTCTGCGCCGTCTCCGTGGCATGGAGCTTGGCCATAGCGGCCTCGCGGCTGACGCGGGGAGCGCCCATGTCCTTGGTCCAGGCGGCGCGATAGATGAGGAGCGCCGAGGCGTCGACGCCCAGGGCCATGTCGGCGATATGCCCCTGCACCATCTGCAGGTCGGCCAGCGGTGCGCCGAACAGCTCGCGCGTCGTGACCCGGCCCAGCGCCTCCTCGAGGGCGCGGCGGGCAAAGCCGAGAGCCGCCGCACCGACCGTGGAGCGGAACACGTCCAGCACGGACATGGCGATCTTGAAGCCGTCGCCGGGCCGGCCGATCAGGGCGCTGTCGGGCAGCTCGATGTCGTTGAAGCGCAGATGCGCCAGCGGATGCGGCGCCATCACCTCGATCCGCTCGACGATCTCGAGCCCCTTTGCGTCCGCCGGCACCAGGAAGGCCGACAGGCCCTTGGCGCCGGGCGCCTCGCCGGTGCGGGCGAAGACGACATAGACATCAGCAATGCCGCCGTTGGAAATGTAGGTCTTCTCGCCGGACAGGATGTAGCCGCCCTGCACCGCGCGGGCGGTGGAGCGGGTGTTGGCGACATCGGAGCCGGAGCCCGGCTCGGTCAGGGCAAAGGCCGAGATCGCCTCGCCCTTGCGGGTCTTGTCGAGCCAGGTGCGTTGTTCGGGCGAACCGAACAGCGACACAGCACCCATGCCGAGCCCCTGCATGGCAAAGGCGAAGTCGGCGAGGCCGTCATGGCGGGCCAGCGTCTCGCGGATGAGGCAGAGGCTGCGCACATCCAGCTTCTCGCCCTCGCCTGCGCCCGAGTGGGTCAGCCATCCGGCCTGCCCGAGATCGGCCACGAGCTTGCGGCAGGCCGCGTCGGTGTCGCCATGATCGACGTGAAGATGATCCCGGCACCACGCGTCGAGCCCTTCGGCCAGCTCGCGGTGACGCGGCTCGAAGAAGGGCCAGCCAAGAAAAGAGCGGTCCGCCATCTCAGTTGCCCTCGAAGACCGGCTTTTCCTTCTTGACGAAGGCGTGGTAGGCGCGGGCGAAGTCCTGTGTCTGCATGCAGATCGCCTGGGCCTGAGCCTCGGCCTCGATGGCCTGTTCCAGCCCCATGTTCCATTCCTGGTTCAGCTGGGTCTTGGTGATGCCATGGGCAAACACCGGGCCGCTGGCGAGGCGCCGGGCCAGCGCCATGGCCTCGTCTTCCAGCGTCTCGGCGGAATGCAGGGCGTTGAAGAAGCCCCAGCGTTCGCCCTCGGCCGCGCTCATGGTGCGGCCGGTGTAGAGGAGTTCGGCCGCCCGGCCCTGGCCGATGATGCGCGGCAGTACGGCGCAGGCGCCCATGTCGCAGCCGGCAAGGCCAACACGGGTGAAGAGGAACGCGGTCTTGGCCTCGGGCGTGGCCAGCCGCAGGTCGCTGGCCATGGCGACAATCGCCCCCGCCCCGACGCAGACGCCATCAACCGCCGCGATGATCGGCTTGCCGCAGCCGATCATCGCCTTGACCAGATCGCCGGTCATGCGCGTGAAGGCGAGCAGGCCCTTCATGTCCATGTCGACCAGCGGGCCGATGATGTCATGCACGTCGCCGCCGGAGCAGAAGTTGCCGCCGTTGGAGGCAAAGACGACGATGTCGACGTCGGTTGCATAGACCAGCGCGCGGAACGTGTCGCGCAGCTCGGCGTAGCTGTCGAAGGTGAGCGGGTTCTTGCGGTCCGGCCGGTTGAGGCTGACCCGGGCGATCCGGTTCTCCACCTGCCACAGGAAATGCTGCGGCTTCAGGTTGGCGAGTTCGGTCATTGGCTGTCCTTCCCCATCCGCTTCAGGATGTCTTTCAAGATGTCGAAATCGGCGTCGGTCAGGCGGGAGAACAGCATGTCCACCTCCCGCTCGTGGTCGGCCGCAAGCTGTTCGAACTGGGCAAGGCCCGTGTCGGTCAGCGACACATGCACCGTGCGCCGGTCAGCTTCGCTTGGCACGCGGCGCACCAGTCCGTCCTTTTCGAGCCGGTCGACGACGGTGGTTGCGTTGCCATTGGAGACCAGCAGCATGCGCGACAGCTCGCTCATGCTCATCGGCACACGGCGGCGGTAGAGCGCGGCCATGACGTCGAAGCGCGGCAGGGTCGTGTCATGCTCGACGCGCAGGAACTCGCGCAGATGCGCTTCGGCCGCCCGGGTCACCCCGAGCAGCCGGATCCAGGTCTTCAGACGGCGCTTCGACAGGGAGACCTGCGGTTCGCTGACCGGTTCGTTCGGATCGCTCGTCATGCCTCGCCTCCCGAAATCGCCAGAGCTTGGCCGTTGATGCCCTCCGAGCCCGGCCCCGACAGATAAAGCGCCATGGCCGTCACCTCGTCCGGGCGGACCAGACGCCCCTGCGGATTGGTTGCGGTCAGGGCGGCAAGCGCCTCGTCCCGGCTCTTGCCCGTCTTGTCCATGATGTTGGCAATGGAACGCTCGGTCATTTCCGTGTCGAGGAAGCCCGGGCAGATGGCGTTCACCGTCACGGGTTTGCGCGCGACTTCCAGGGCCAGCGCCTTGGTCAGACCGACGACGCCATGCTTGGCCGCCACATAGGGGGCGACATAGGCATAGCCCTTGAGCCCCGCGGTGGAGGCGACCGAAATCAGCCGCCCCCAGCCACGCATCTGGTTCAGGCCGGCCCGGAAGGTGAGGAACACGCCGGTCAGGTTGACCGTCAACATGGCATTCCACTGCTCCAGCGACGTCCGTCCGAGGGGCGCGCTTTCGGCCGCCCCAGCATTGGCGATGACAATGTCGACGGGGCCGGCTGCGTCAAACAGCGCGGCGACGCTTGCTTCATCCGTGACATCGGCCTGGATGGCGCGCACACCCGGATAGAGCGCAGCAACCGCATCAAGCGGTTCCTTGCGCCGCCCGGCGATCACGACCTCGGCCCCCGCCGCGACAAAGCCGCGGGCGAGATCGGCACCGGTTCCGGTGCCGCCTCCGGTGATGAGGACCCTGCGGCCCTGCTGCGCGCCTGCCGTTGTCATGCCCGGATCGTCTCCTGTTGCCGTTCGCGCAGGCGGAAGGCGAGATCGCGGCCGCCCTTATAGGGTGCGGGCCATTCGGACGCCGTGTCCCCCTGCTCGACGGCAGCATGCAGCGTCCAGTAGGGATCGGCCAGATGGGCACGGGCGAGACAGACAAGATCTGCGCGGCCGGCCATCAGGATGCCGTTGACCTGATCCCACTCCGAGATGTTGCCGACGGTCATGGTCGGGATGCCGGCCTCGTTGCGGATGCGATCCGAGAACGGGGTCTGGAACATGCGGCCATAGATCGGCTTCTCGCCCGGATCGGTCTGGCCCGAGGACACGTCGATGATGTCGGCACCGGCAGCGCGGAACATGCGGGCGATTTCCACCGCATCCTCTGGCGTGACGCCATCCTCGCCCATCCAGTCATGGGCGGAGATGCGCACCGACATTGGCTTCTCGTCCGGCCAGACCTTGCGCATGGCGGTGAAGATCTCGAGCGGATAGCGCATGCGGTTCGCGAGCGAGCCGCCATATTCATCAGTGCGGCGGTTGGTGACCGGCGAGATGAAGCTGGCCAGCAGGTAGCCGTGGGCCGCGTGCATTTCGATCATGTCGACGCCGGCGCGGTTTGCCATCTGGGCGGCGGCGACGAACTGGTCGCGCACCATGTCCATGTCGGTCCGGTCCATCGCCTTGGGCACCTGGTTGTGGGCACGATAAGGGATGGCGCTGGCGCTGAGGATCGGCCAGTTGCCGCTGTCCAGCGGCTGGTCAATGCCGTCCCAGGCGAGCTTGGTCGAGCCCTTGCGGCCGGAGTGACCGATCTGGATGCAGAGCTTGGCGCTCGTCTCGGCATGGACGAAGTCCGCCAGACGCTTCCAAGCGGCCTCATGCTCGGGCGCATAGAGGCCCGGGCAGCCCGGGGTGATGCGGCCTTCCGGCGAGACGCAGGTCATCTCGGTGTAGATGAGCCCTGCCCCGCCCTTGGCGCGCTCGGCGTAATGGACGAGATGCCAGTCGGTCGGGCAGCCGTCGACCGCCTTGTACTGCGCCATCGGCGACAGGACGATGCGGTTCTTCAGGGTCATGTTGCGCAGCTTGAACGGCTGGAACATGGGGCGCCGGCCCTTCTGGCCGCCCGCCTGTTCGGCAAACCAGTCCTCGGCCGAGGCGAGCCAGGCAGCATCGCGCAGGCGCAGGTTCTCGTGGCTGATGCGCTGCGAGCGGGTCAGCAGCGAATAGGCGAACTGGGTCGGCGGCATGTCGAGATAGCGCTCGACCTGCTCGAACCACTCCAGCGAGTTGCGCGCCGCAGACTGCAGGCGCAGCACCTCGATCCGGCGCTCGTCCTGATAGCGCTGGAAAGCCGCTTCCAGCGTCGGTTCGGAGTGAAGATAGGTGGCGAGCGCAATGGCGCTGTCGAAGGCAAGGCGCGAGCCGGAGCCGATGGAGAAATGGCCGGTGGCGGCCGCATCGCCCATCAGGACAACGTTTTCGTGATACCACTTGTCACAGATCACGCGCGGGAAGTTCATCCACACGGCCGAGCCGCGCAGATGCGCCGCGTTGGACATGAGCTTGTGGCCGCCGAGGTGATCCGCGAACACCTTCTCGCAGGTCTCGATGGTCTCTTCCTTCGACATGTGCTCGAAGCCGAACTTGTCCCAGGTCTCCTGGGTGCATTCGACGATCACGGTCGCGGTGTCGGCATCGAACTGGTAGGCGTGCACCCACATCCAGCCGTGTTCGGTCTTCTCGAAGATAAAGGTGAAGGCGTCGTCGAACTTCTGGTGCGTGCCGAGCCAGATGAACTTGCACAGACGCACATCGACATCCGGCTTGAACACCTCGGCATATTCGCGGCGCACCAGCGAATTGATGCCGTCGGTGGCCACCACCAGATCATAATCCTTGCGATAGTCTTCTGCCGACTTGAACTCGGTCTCGAACTGCATGGTGATGCCGAGCTCGCGGGCGCGTTCCTGCAGGAGGATCAGCAGCTTCTTGCGCCCGATACCGGCAAAGCCGTGACCACCCGACACGGTGCGCACGCCGTCATGGATGACAGCGATGTCGTCCCAGTAGGCGAAGTTGGAGCGGATCGCCTCGGTGCTCTTGGGATCGTTGAGCGCCATCTTGCCAAGCGCATCATCCGACAGCACGACGCCCCAGCCGAACGTGTCGTTGGCGCGGTTGCGCTCCAGCACGGTGATGTCGTGGCTGGCATCACGCAGCTTCATCGAGATCGCGAAATAGAGGCCAGCAGGCCCACCACCCAAGCACAGGATCTTCATTGCCGCAGTCCCTTCCGTTTGCCTTGTTGAGTAAGAGCCTGCCACCAGCCGGAAATTATTTCAAGCTTGAAATATCGGATTGTGACAACTCGGCGCAGGTGCGGCTCTGGGAGGGCGATCAGGTCTCAGCGGACCTTGGCATCAGCCCGCTGAAGGCAGGGTTCTTCGGCGGTCTTATTCGATCATCCCCCAGAGCGGGCGCGCATGCCGGCGGCGCGGCCCCGACCAGCGCTGCCAGAACGGGTCCCCTTGCCTAAACCGCAAATAATTCAAGCTTGAAGCGACTGGTCTATTTTGCAACAGGGGCGCGGGAAGTGCTGCGGGGAGGATTTTTTGCCCCCCTTCCCCGGTTGCCTGCCGCTCGTGGCTGCGCTACGCAAACGGGCATGAACACGCAGATGATCCTCAAGGGCTGGTGGTGGCGGGACGCATAAGAGCGGCCTTGCGATTTCTCATGTCCTGACGTGATCGAAGTTGACCCAAAGGCCGCCGCGGCAAGACCCGCAGGCGGCCTTCGGTCTGTCTGGGGGCAGGTTCAAGGCCTGGAGCGGCGGCCCAACGTGGAGGAAACCGGAATGCCGGCATCGGCTCAGCAGATCTTCAAGACCGCAGGCGGGGTGACCATCACCCGCAGCTCCCGTCCCTCCGACTATGCTTCCGGCACCTCCGACTGGATCGACCGGCTCGACGCCGAGCGCGGCGCCGTTCTCTCCTCCTCCTATGAATATCCGGGCCGCTACACGCGCTGGGACATGGCGCTCGTCAATCCGCCGCTGGTGCTGGAAGCTGCCGACAGGTCGATCTCGATCCGGGCGCTCAACGCGCGCGGCCGCATCCTGATGCCGATAGTCACCCGCGTGCTCAGGGCGCACGCGGATGTCGCCTCTCTCACGGAAAGCGACGGCCGCATCGATCTCGTCGTCAAGACCCCGGACGGGCCGTTCCGCGAGGAAGACCGCTCGCGCCAGCCCTCCACCTTCTCGGTCGTGCGGGCGCTGAAGGAGCTGTTTGCCTGCGACGATGACCAGCTCGGCCTTTACGGCGCCTTCGGCTACGATCTTGCCTTCCAGTTCGAGCCGATCGAGCTGAAGCTGAAGCGGCCGGACGACCAGCGCGACGTGGTGCTGTTCCTGCCCGACGAGATCCTGATCGTCGACCATCACGCCAAGCGCGCCTATGTGCTGGAGTATGACTTCGAGGTCGACGGCCAGATGACCCGCGGCCTGCCGCGCGACGGCGAGAAGCAGCATTACCAGCCGGCCAACGAGGATCCGGGCCGCGGCGACCATGAGCCGGGCGAGTATGCCAAGATCGTCGACCGGGCGAAGGAGTACTTCAAGCGCGGCGACCTCTTCGAGACGGTACCGGGCCAGACCTTCTACGAGCCCTGCGCAAATCCGCCGTCGGCGGTCTCGCGCCGGCTGCAGCAGATCAATCCGTCGCCCTATTCCTTCTTCTTCAATCTCGGCAACCGGGAATATCTCGTTGGCGCATCACCGGAAATGTATGTCCGCGTCACGGGGGGCCGGCGCGTCGAGACCTGCCCCATCTCCGGCACCATCCGGCGCGGCAAGAACGCCATCGAGGACGAGGCGCAGATCCGCAAGCTCCTGAATTCGGCCAAGGACGAGGCCGAGCTGACCATGTGCTCGGACGTAGACCGCAATGACAAGAGCCGCGTCTGCGTGCCCGGCTCGGTCAAGGTGATCGGCCGCCGCCAGATCGAGATGTACTCCCGCCTCATCCACACCGTTGACCACATCGAGGGCATCCTGCGCGAGGACATGGATGCGCTCGACGCCTTCCTGTCGCATGCCTGGGCCGTCACCGTGACCGGCGCGCCGAAGCGGTGGGCGATGGAGTTCATCGAGGCCAACGAGAAGAGCCCGCGCGCCTGGTATGGCGGGGCCATCGGCGCAGTCCTGTTCAACGGCGACATGAACACCGGCCTGACGCTGCGCACCGTGCGCATCAAGGATGGTGTCGCCCAGATCCGCGCCGGCGCGACGCTGCTTTATGACAGCGTGCCGGAAGAGGAAGAGGCCGAGACCGAGCTGAAGGCCGAAGCCATGCGCGCGGCCGTCCGCGAGGCCGGCCTTGCCGTCAAGGCGGCCGAGACGGTGAAGGCCGCAAAGCCCGGCAAGGGCCTGAAGATCCTGCTCGTCGACCACGAGGACAGTTTCGTCCACACGCTGGCCAACTACTTCCGCCAGACCGGGGCCGATGTCGTCACCTACCGCACACCGGTGGCCGACCACGTCTTCCACGACGTCAATCCGGATCTGGTCGTGCTGTCGCCGGGACCGGGTAGCCCGAAGGACTTCGATTGCGCGGCCACCATCGGCCGGGCACGGGCGCGGGCGCTGCCGATCTTCGGCGTCTGCCTCGGGCTGCAGGCCCTCGCGGAAGGACTTGGCTGTGAACTGGGCCAGCTCGACGTGCCGATGCACGGCAAGCCGTCGCCAATCTCGATCCTCGGCAACTCGCTGCTGTTCGCGGGCCTGAAGTCGCCGGTGATCGTCGGCCGCTACCACTCGCTCTATGCGAAGAAGGACAAGCTACCGAAGGAGTTCCGCATCACGGCGGAAACCGAGGATGGCGTCATCATGGCCATCGAGCACGAGCTGGAGCCGATCGCCGCCGTGCAGTTCCATCCAGAGAGCATCATGTCGCTCGATCAGGATGGCGGGCACAAGATCATCGAGAATGTGGTCACGCGGCTGGTGAAGACGCGCAAGGCCTGATGCCTGAGCCGGGCAGCCCTGTGGCTGCCCGGTTTTATCCGACGCAAAGCGTCAGCCCGTGGTGCCCGCAGCGGGGGTGGCCTTGCACTGCAGCGGTCCCGCCGACGGCAGCGGCGCCCCGGTCATCTCGGCCAGCCGGTCTGCCGGGCGGCCGGTGATGCGGGCCCAGAGCCAGCCGCCGTCACCATCGCCCATGCGCCGGTGGCTGAGATCACGCTCGGCCGGGATGCCGGCTGCCGCGCCGTCGCGGAGGTCAGCCAGGGCAAACTGGAACACATAGTCCGGGGTCATGCCCATGCGCAGGTCCGAGACGACCAGACGCCCGTCACGCTCTTCGGCTTTCAGGAAGCCGCGGCTGAACCAGGCGAGCTTGGCATAGGCATCGCTGCCGGCAACGCAGGCCGCAAGGTCCGGACGGCGGGGATGCGTGTAGACCGGCACCGGGTCCGGGCCGTCGAGCAGCGACAGGTAAACGTTGTGATAGGCCGCGTCCTCCAGGGCGATGACCTTCCACATCACCGTGTTGAAGGGACCGGCAATCGAAAGCACTTGCTCAGGCTCGATCCCCTTCGCGGCAAAGACTTCACGTGCCCGCGCCTCCATCTGCGACTGGATGACGACACCCCAGCCGAGATAGGCCGTGCTGAGCACCAGGGCCACCGCGACGCCCCGGCCAAGCGCCCGGCTCCAGCCGGAGCGGACGAGTGCCCACACGGTGACGGCCAGAAGCGGCAGCGTGTAGAGCGGATCGGCGATGAACACCGAGCCGACGCCGACCGGATCGGGGAAGAGCGGCCAGAACAGACGCGTGCCGTAGATCGTCATGGCGTCCAGCAAGGCATGTGTCGACAGGCACAGGAACACTGTCAGCATGGCCAGGAGCCGTGCCTCGCGCAGCCCCTTGAACAGCCGCACCAGCCCTTCGCCCAGCAACGGAGCGGCCAGCGCATGGACAAACAGCGAATGGGTCCAGCCGCGGTGATAGACGAAACTGTCCACCGGATCGGCAAAGGGGATGAGGACGTCGAGATCCGGCAACGTACCGAGCACACCGCCAATCAACGCCGCCTTGCGCGCACCAACCTTCGGACCAATGACGAGGCCGGAAACGGCGGCGCCGAGAACAAACTGCGAGAGGGAGTCCATAAACCAGCCACTTTGGCCCGTGAGCGGGCTGAGTAAGAAACGCCATTTGATCTGGCATTTGACTTACGGCCTTGCAACCCCTTGGGATCACTGCGGATCCGGATTTCTCTCCTCAGCCCACGAACCCGGAGACATCAAATCAGCTGACACCGGCCTTCTTCAGCACCTTGCGGAAGCGGGCGGTCACCTTGGCGAAGCCGTCGTTGGTGCCGTGGATCTCGTCGATCCAGTCGGAGACGTCCGGCATGGCACCGCGGCAGTCGACCAGCCAGATGTTGGTCTGCTTCGAATCACCAGCGATATCGCCGAGCATGTCGTAGAGCGCATCGACCAGGAACTTGATGATGTTCCGGCGCAGGTCGCGATCCTTGATCTTGCGTGCGTCCAGCGGTTCGCCAAGCCATTCGTTCTTCTTGGCGTGCTTGGGCTTGCGCGGATCATCCGGGCCATCCGGATAGGGAAAGGCATAGTCATAGCCGTGAATGAAGATCGGCAGCTTGGCGAACTCCTTGTACTGCCGGATGTTGCCGATGACATGCCGGTAGGCCTCGTCGAGATAGGCGATCTTCTGGGCCAGTACGGACATGTTGATGTGACCAGCGACGTCCGAAACATTGCCGTTGAAGTTCTTCAGCATGTCATGCAGGACGGCCACACCGGTCTCCGGGTCTTCGCCGATGATGTCGTTGCCGGCAGCGGAAAACAGGAAGCCCTTGGCGTGCTTTCGCTGCGCCCAGAGCGCGGCGAGATACTCGTTGCCATAGTCACCGGTCGGGCCATAGACCATGTTCTGTGCCGTGTCTCCGGCGGCACCGACAGAGTAGATCAGGTAGTCCTTTCCGAGCTGGTCGATGACATCCTTGATCAACAGCGGGAACTGGTGCCAGCTGTCGCCCTCCTCCACCAGCACGGGCAGCTTCTCGCCAGAGTTAAGGCGGTTGCGGAAGGTGACCTGACGGCGCCAGCGCGAGACGTTGTTGCCGATCTGGAGCGCGTTCTCGAGTTCCTCGAGATCCGGCGTCATGGCGACCTTCTTCGGGTCGGGCCGCAACTCGAAGTCGAACCCGCTGCGTCCCTTGCGCACCACTGATACGGCGAGGATCTGCTCGTCGGTGGTGGCCGGGTCGCTCAAGAGGGCCAGATAGTCCGGATAGCTGATCTTCTTTGCCATGCGTTTCCTCCCCGAAACCGATGCCTGCACCTGCCGGCAGCGGCCCCGGCCCCTCCCAAAAATGACGATCGCAGTCTCTTCAGGCTCTGGCCTGCCGCAAGGGAACATCCTAAACTCTGAATTGCAGGATGCGCAACATGCATCGACAGGGGTTTGCGGGAGGAATCATGGGTATTTCGCTGGAACAGCTGGGCGATGACCTCATGGCTGCTGCGGCGCGCCGGGTGCGCGAACGGTTGCCGGATCTGAAGAAGTCAAAGACCTTTGCCAGGCGCGGTCTCATTCCGCCGACGGAGACCTTTGAGCGGATCAGCCGCTATGTCGAGGCAACCAGCCGTGCCATCCTGCCGGAACGCGCATCCGCCAGGGCTGACCTCACGACGGGACAGGAGGCGCTGATCGGGACCAGTGACCTGTTGTCCATCGAGTTTCTCGAGGCCGGTCTGCTGGCGGCCCGCTCGGTGGCAAGGATCGAGATCCAGGGCACCGGCCTGTTCGGCACCGGGTTTCTGGTCGGCAATGGCCTGCTCCTGACCAACCACCATGTCCTGCCAGCCCCGACGCTGGCCGGCGCGACCGTGGTCACCTTTGGCCATGAGGAGCAGAAATTCGGCGCCCCGAGCGTCCCTGCCGACTTTACCCTCGACCCGCCGCGCTTCTGGCTGACGGATTCCGAGCATGACTTCACCCTGGTCGCCCTGTCGGCGCAAAGCGATCTGGGCGTTTCCCTCGACAGCTTCGGCTGGCACCCGCTGCACGAGGAAGGCAAGATCCTTGAAGGCCACCCGGTTGCCATCGTGCAGCACCCGCAAGGCCGGCCGAAGACGATTGCCCTCCACAACAGCTACTTTCTCATCGTCGACAACGCCTCGCTGGAGGACAGGTTCTGCTGGTACTCGGGTGACACGGAGCGTGGCAGCTCCGGCTCGCCTGTGTTCAATCGCGACTGGCAGGTGGTGGCCCTGCATCACAAGGCAGTTCCGCGCACCAATGCGCGCAACGAAATCCTCGACAAGTTCGGCAAGACCATGAGCGAGGCACGTTACAAGGCCAATCCGGATATGGTCGACTATGTCGCCAACGAAGGCGTGCGCGCCTCAAGGCTCAGGCGCTCCATTGTGTCCGCGGCCTTGACCGACCCGGCTCAGGCCGCGCTGCGCGATGGTCTCATCGCCTTGTGGGACAGCCCCAAGGGCCGTTCCCTGCGCGCGCGTTTCCCAGCCCCGTGAAAAGCTCCCCGTGATCAACGTGGCCGCGCCTTAAGCGTCGCCAGCATCAGGCTGGTTTCCGTCGCCGCGACGCCCTCGATCATGCGGATGCGGTTGAGCGCGGCATCAAAGCTCGCAAGATCACCGGTCGCCAGTTCGATCACCAGATCCCATCGCCCGTTGGTCGAATGGATCGTGCGCGCCTCGGGCATGCCCGTGATGCGGCGAATGACGCTGTCCGTGCGTTTTCCCTCGATAGCGAGCAGCATGACCGCGCGGATCGGCAGGTCCTGCGCCTCGTTGCGCAGGACGGCCGTGAAGCCCTGGATCTCTCCACTGGCAATCAACCGGTCCAGCCGGCTGCGAATGGTGGCGCGGGACAGGTCCAGATCCAGCGCCAGATCGGAAATCGACCGGCGGCCATCCTGGCGCAGGGCCGCGATCAGTGCCCGGTCTGTCTCATCCAGCATGACTTGTCCATTTTGCTCGAAGGTACTTTTCAATCTGCGCAAAGATACGCGCATTTTGGGCGCTTCTCCAAGTTCTTTCCGCCGCTTCCGTCAGCCATGCTGGTTGGAAATGTCAGTTGCTGCGGATGGAGGATCCCTTGCATTCAATCGCCCTGCTGGGTGCACCGATCGAGGAAGGCACCGGACGACGGGGCTGCGTGATGGGCCCCGCCGCCTATCGCACGGCGGGTCTCGTTGACGAGCTGGAGGCGCTTGGCCTCATGGTCACCGATCTTGGCGATGCCGCACCGGATGCAGCGCTCGATGTTCCCGATGACGATCCAAAGCTGAAGCATCTGCGCAAGGTGGCCGGCTGGACGCGCAGCCTTGCCCGCCAGGCAGAAGAGCTGGCCATGGGTCCGCAGCTGCCGATCTACATGGGCGGCGATCATGCGCTTGCGCTCGGCACGCTCGCTGGCCACGCTGCCGCAGCCGCGAGACTCGGGCGCCCGCTGTTCGTGCTGTGGCTCGATGCGCACTCGGACTTCAACACCTTCGAAAGCACCGTCAGCGGCAATCTGCATGGCACCCCGCTCGCCTTTGCCTGCGGGTTGCCGGGCTTCGACGTCCTGATGGGCGGGCCGCTGAAGCACACGCTGGATCCGGCCAACCTTTGCCTTCTCGGCCTCAGGTCGGTCGATCCGCCGGAACGGCGCATGATCAAGGAACTCGGCGTGACGGCGCATGACATGCGGGCCATCGACGAGACCGGCATCGCCCGGCTGCTCGGGCCGTTCCTGGAGCGTTGCGCTGCTGCAAACGGCTTGCTGCATGTCAGCCTCGACGTCGATTTCATCGACCCGGATATCGCGCCGGCCGTGGGGACGACAGTGCCCGGCGGCGTCACCTTCCGCGAGGCGCATCTGGTGATGGAGATGCTGCATGACAGCGGCCTCGTCACCTCGCTCGATCTCGTTGAACTCAATCCCTTCCTGGACGACCGGGGCCGCACTGCGCGGCTGATGGTCGACCTGACCGCCAGCCTGTTCGGCCGGCGCATCATGGACCGTCCGACCCGGAGTTTCTGATCATGGCCTATGCCCCCTCGTCCCTCGCCCTGGTGCCCTTCGTCAGCGTTGAAAACATGCTGCGTCTGGTCAACACCATCGGCATTGAAACCTTCCTGACCGAGCTCGCCGGCATCATCGAGGAAGACTTCCGCCGCTGGCCGCTGTTCGACAAGACGCCGCGTGTCGCGTCCCACTCGCGCGAAGGCGTCATCGAACTGATGCCGACATCGGATGACGTCTCCTACGGCTTCAAGTACGTGAACGGCCATCCGAAGAACACGCAGACTGGTCGCCAGACTGTCACTGCCTTTGGCGTGATGGCAGCTGTCGATACCGGCTATCCTGTGCTGATCACCGAGATGACCCTGCTGACGGCATTGCGCACCGCTGCCATGTCTGCTGTCGCTGCCCGGCATCTGGCGCCGAAGACCGCCCGCTCCATGGCCCTGATCGGCAATGGCGCCCAGTCGGAGTTTCAGGCGCTCGCCTTCAAGACCCTGCTCGGCGTCGACCGGCTGCGCCTCTATGACATCGACCGGGCCGCAAGCCTGCGCTGTGCCCGCAACCTGTCTGGCTTCGGTCTGGACGTGACGGTCTGCACCACGCCGGAAGCCGCTGTCGAGGGGGTCGACATCATCACCACGGCGACGGCCGACAAGCAGTTCGCCACGATCCTCACGGACAACATGGTTGCGGCAGGACAGCACATCAACGCCATCGGCGGTGATTGCCCCGGCAAGACCGAGCTGCACCGGGATATCCTGCTGCGGTCGGACATCTTCGTCGAGTACACACCACAGACCCGCATCGAGGGCGAGATCCAGCAGCTGCGCCCGACCCATCCCGTCACCGAACTGTGGCAGGTGATGACCGGCGCGGCAGAGGGCCGGACCTCGGACCGGCAGATCACGCTGTTCGATTCCGTTGGTTTCGCGGTGGAGGACTTCTCTGCCCTGCGCTACGTCAAGTCGCTGATCGGCCGTGTAGCAGCCTACGAGATGCTTGATCTTCTGGCCGATCCGGATGATCCGCGTGACCTGTTCGGCATGGTGCTCCGGGCCCGCACCGAACTGAAGGACCTGGCGTCCTGACCGACTTGGCGGCGGTCCAGGCAAGGGCACGCCCCTTTTTGAGGGCGTACCCAAGTGTTATCCGAACAGGATCGAACCGATCAGGTTGATGTTCAGGCCGATGATCACGATGGCCGTTGCCGCCGCAAGCACGGTGACCCAGCGCGGGGCGACCAGTTCACCCATCTTCGCCCGGCTGGCCGTGAGCCAGACGAGGGGCACCACGGCAAAGGGCAGCTGGAAACTCAGCACAACCTGGCTCAGGATCAGCAGGCGGCCAGCGCCGGAACTTCCCATGTACAGGATGATGAAGAGCGCCGGGCCAATAGCGAGGATGCGCGTCAGCAGCCGCCGGAGCCAGGGCTTCAACCGGATGCGGATGAAGCCCTCCATCACGATCTGTCCAGCGAGCGTGGCCGTTACCGTCGAATTCAGCCCCGAGCAAAGCAGCGCGATCCCAAACAGGACCGGCGCAATCGCCGATCCCAGCAATGGCTGCAGCAGCAGATACGCCTTGTCGATCTCATCGACAGCAGTCTCGCCCGCCTGATTGAAGGTGGAGGCGGCAAGGATCAGGATCGAGGCGTTGATTGCCAAGGCAAATGTCAGCGCAAGACTGGAGTCCCACGTTGCCAGCCGAAGCGCTTCACGGCGATCTGCTAGCGAGCCACCATATGCGCGCGTCTGTACCAGACCTGAATGCAGGTAGAGATTATGCGGCATGACAGTCGCCCCAAGAATACCAAGGGCGAGATAGAGCATGCCGGGATCCTCGATAATCTGCCGCTCTGGCAGAAATCCCTGCAACACAGCCTGCCAGTCGGGATCGGCAAGAACAATCTGGACAGCAAAGCAGACTGAAATGACGATGAGCAGAGCGATGATGACCGCCTCGACCCATCTGAAACCCTTGTTTTGCAGCCAGAGGATCAGGAACACGTCTACCGCGGTTACAGCGACACCGACTTCCAGCGGCAAACCGAAGAGAAGGTTGAGGCCAATGGCTGTTCCGATCACTTCCGCCAGATCTGTTGCTATGACCGCAACTTCCGCAAGGATCCAAAGTGGCAAGGTGGTCCAGCGCGGGTAGGCATCCCGGCAAGCCTGGGCCAGATCGCGTCCAGTCGCGATTGCGAGCCTTGCAGAAAGTGCCTGCAGCAGGACAGCCATGAGGTTGGACACAAGCGCCACGACCAGCAGGGTATAGCCATAACGGGCCCCGCCAGCGATCGACGTCGCCCAGTTGCCGGGATCCATGTAGCCAACGGCAACAAGATATCCCGGGCCGAGAAACGCCAGGAAGCGCCGAAACCGCCCTGCAACCGCCGGAACCGGGATTGACCGGTGGACCTCTGCCATCGACGGTTCGCCACCGTGGCGAAGCCATGCGTCTTGCCGCTCCAACATGCCGGCCCCCTTCTTGCAAATCATTCTCATTATCATTTGCAGAAGCGAGCGAAGATGTCGAGCGCTACATTTCCAATTGTTTCTCGGAAGCCGTAGCAGCCCCGTCTTGCGTCTTGCGCTGCCGGAGCTTCTTCGAGACGGCGGCAATCGCCTTGATCGCCGGGAGCAACTCGGCCCCAAGATCGGTCAGCGCATATTCAACCGAAGGCGGCGAGGTCGGCATGACGGTGCGCTGCACCACGCCCTGCTCTTCAAGCTGTCTGAGACGCTCGGTCAGGACCTTGGCCGAGATCGGGGGAATGTCCACGCGCAACTCGTTGAACCGGCGTGGTCCACCGGCCAGATACCAGATGATGTTGGGAGTCCAGGCACCGCCAAGCAGCGACATGCAGTCACTCAAGGGGCAATTGCCCGGTGGGTGCGGTGTCCGGTTCTTGCGCAGCTTCAGGGCCATCCTGAACCTCCCCTGACAGATGACGATGCACGGGGTTACCGGTTAGTAAGCCCATTCTCACCGTAACCTATCGTACTCAGGTTTACAAAAGTAACTTACGAACCCTAAATACCGCCGGCGGACAGCGTTTCGTCCGCATCCGAACCCCACGGAGTACCAGATGAAGCTTTACTTCTCCCCCGGCGCCTGCTCGCTTGCCACGCATATCGTCCTGCGCGAACTCGGTCTTGGCTTTGACAGCGAACGTGTCGACACCAAGACCAAGGTGACCGAGACGGGTGCCAATTTCTACGACATCAACCCGGACGGCTATGTGCCGGCCCTGCAGCTGGACAACGGCGAAATCGTTACCGAAGGCGCCGCGATCCTGCAGTACCTGGCTGACCAGCATCCGCAGTCGAAGCTGGCCCCGACGCCGGGTTCCTGGGAGCGTACCCAGCTGCACCGCCAGCTGAACTTCATCGCCGCCGAGCTGCACAAGTCCTTCTCGCCGCTGTTCCGTGGCGCTGAAGGCGATGCTCGCACGGCAGCCATCGAAACGCTGGGCGTCAAGTTCAAGCATTTCGAACGCCTGCTGGCCGATGGCCGCCCCTATGTGATGGGCGACACTTTTACGGTGGCGGATGCCTATCTCTTCACCGTGCTGAACTGGACCCGCTTCGTTCAGGTTGACCTGTCGCCGTGGCCGACCCTGGTTGCCTATCTGGAGCGCGTTGGCGCACGCAAGCCGGTGCAGGACGCACTGGTCGCAGAAGGCCTCGTCGCCGCCTGATGCGTCTGAGGCACCGGCTCCCCCCGTCCGGTGCCTCCTCTCCTGCAGATCCCCCGTAACAACAGGTTGCTCAGATGGACAAGACGCTGGAAGACCTGAAAGCGGTCATCCTTTCCTATTTCGACGCCCTCCATCGCAGTGATGCGGAGCTGCTCGGCTCGGTCTTTCACGACAAGGCGCTCTATGCATCGACGACAGGCGGTGACATCCGTTTCTGGTCGATGGAACACTACCTTCCCATCGTGGCGGCAAGGCCAGCCCCGGCGAGCCGCGGGGAGGTCAACAACGGCCGCATCGTCTCGATGACGATTGCAGGTCCCGATGCCGCCACCGCCATCGTCCAGATGACACTGCTCGGCCGGGACTACACGGACATCCTGTCCTTCGTGCGCCAGGACGGGCGCTGGCGGATCGCCGCCAAGGTTTTCGATTCCACCCCCAAGCCCTGACCGGCTTCAGCGCAGAAAGGCAATTGACATGCCCTATGTGAACATCAAGGTGACCCGCGAGGGCGTCACGGCAGCCCAGAAAGCCCAGCTGATCGAAGGCGTCACCACGCTGCTGTCCGACGTGCTTGGCAAGAACCCCAACACCACATTCGTGGTGATCGACGAAGTCGACCTCGACAACTGGGGCATCGGCGGTCTGCCCGTGACCGAATTCCGGCAGCGGCAGGCAAAGACCTGATCAGCCGGCAAGCAAGCCCCCTAGAGCTGGCGTGGCGCTGAAGAGACCGGCGTCGCTCGTCCCCGGAATGGCTGCGCCAGGATCCGGAACCGGGAGCCGTCGAATAAAAAAATGCGGCCGACTGATTGATCGGCCGCATTCCAGGTTCAATGCAAGAAGGCTTTAGTCCCAGCTAAAGCCCTTGTCCTTCATGTAAACGTTGGACACGCCCTTGCACCAATCCAGCTTGAAATCTTCCGACCCATAGTTGTCCCAGCTCACCCGGAAAGGCACAACGCAGTTTCCTTCGTTGCTGTTCCAGTCCATCTGGACTGCTTCGCCCGGGTTGACGCGTGAGTTCAGCCAGTTGTCACTCCACTGGCCGTCCTGGAACGTGTAGAAGCCGTTGATCGAGTATCCCTGTGCCTTGTTATGCAGGCGGAATGCGTAGTCACTGGCAACAGCCGGGCTGCCTGCAATGATCGTCGCAGCAACGGCAAAAATGAACTTTCTCATCATCACTCTTCCTTCCCCATTGCGCTCGGCTTGCGAGCGCCCGGCGAGATCAGGCCTTGCAAAGCGCCTCAGCTGCTCCCCCCGGCACCACCAGCGGCTCATCTACCCTAAAACAGGCGTGATCCTTGTGACGGTGCCGCGCTTGGCAAAGGCTCTTTGCGAGCAGATCACTCCCACAAATCAAAGCTTTGCGGGAAAACATTTTTGGGATGATGTGGCGAAGGTCACAGGGGAGAAGCTGTTCGCGCTTCCTCAAAGGCTCCCTCGACATGGGCGAGCTTGTCGCACTGATACCGGTAGTAGCTGCCGATGAACTCGTGCGAGACCCAAAGCCTTGAAGCCCCAGGACGGCCTGTCCAGCCGATATGTTCGGCCGCCAGAGGATCCGACATCTTGCGGGCAAGATGGGTGCGGGTGATCCGCAGCGGCGCGCAGAGCTGGTCGAAGGTCGTGATCGACGTCAGGACCCTGTCTTCTGCCTGGGCCTCGCTGTCCAGCTCTGTCACGAGCTTGTCCATCGCCAGTCCGCCATCGTTCATCCAGGTGAACAAGGCAAAGACACCTTCGGGACGAACCGTCAGCTTGGAGGCAAGAATGCGTTTGACGATGCGGGGATGCAGGCGGGCGAGATGGTCCGCCTGACCAGCGAGCCAGGCGCTGCGTGCGCCGCCGTCCAGCCCGTCGAGCGTCGCCAGATGAATGGACACCCATGTTCCAAGCAGCTGCCGGGCTGACGGTGACAGGACGATTGGCTTCTTGCGCCGATCCCCGGGCAGCTGCTCTTCGGTGCAAAGGCCGTAGTGCAGCATTTCCTTGATGAAGGAATGCGCGGTGTTCCGGCTTGCGAGCTGATGCTCGCGCACCTTCTCCAGAAACCCGGCGAGCAGGAATGAGCTGCTGCCACTCTCGAACGCCATGGCTGCCGCGAGCTGAGCCAGAAGGTAGCGCTGCAGGGTTGCAAATACAGCCGCTGCCTTTGGCGCACTCTGCTGGACGCCGAGAAAAGCTGAGGCCTGCTGCCGGAGCAGAGGCCTCAGGTCTGGATGATCCGCGATGGACTGGGCTGTCAACATGTGACTGCTGCCGGTCGGTCCTTCCGATCAATCGGGCCGTTTACTCCGGCAGCACGCGGACCGCACCCTTGTCAGCCGACGAGGCGAAGGCCGCGTAGGCCTTCAGCGCCGTGGTGACGTTGCGCTTGCGGAACTCGGCCGGCTTCCAGCCCAGCTTGTCCTGCTCGGCGCGGCGTGTGGCGAGTTCGGCTTCCGGGACCAGCAGGTTGATGGTGCGGTTCGGAATGTCGATCTCGATGGTGTCGCCCTGACGGACGAGACCAATGGCACCGCCCTGAGCCGCCTCCGGTGATGCGTGGCCGATCGAGAGGCCCGAGGTGCCACCCGAGAAGCGGCCGTCGGTGATGAGCGCACAGGCCTTGCCGAGGCCCTTCGACTTCAGGTAGCTGGTCGGATACAGCATTTCCTGCATGCCGGGGCCGCCCTTCGGGCCTTCGTAGCGGATCACCACCACGTCGCCTGCCTTGACCTCATTGCCAAGGATGCCCTTGACGGCAGCGTCCTGGCTTTCGAACACCACGGCCGGACCGGTGAACTTGAGAATGGATTCATCCACGCCCGCCGTCTTCACGATGCAGCCATCCAGCGCGATGTTGCCATAGAGCACGGCAAGACCACCATCCTTGGAGAACGGGTGTTCGACCGAGCGGATCACGCCGCCTTCGCGGTCGGTGTCCAGCTCGTCCCAACGCGAGGACTGGCTGAAGGCAACCTGGGTCGGCACGCCGCCCGGCGCTGCCCTGAAGAACTCGCGCACGCTCTCCGAGTTGGTCCGGGTGATGTCCCAGCGGTCGATGGCGTGTCCCAGCGTCTCGGCATGAACCGTCGGGCAGTCCCGGTTGATCAGGCCGCCGCGATCCAGCTCGCCGAGGATGCGCATGATGCCGCCGGCGCGGTGGACGTCTTCCATGTGCACGTCCTGCTTGGCCGGCGCGACCTTCGACAGGCACGGCACCTTGCGCGACAGACGGTCGATATCGTCCATGGTGAAGTCGACGCCGCCCTCATGGGCAGCTGCCAGGATGTGCAGCACCGTGTTGGTGGAGCCACCCATGGCAATGTCGAGCGCCATGGCGTTTTCGAATGCAGCCTTCGAGGCAATCGTGCGCGGCAGGACGTTTGCGTCATCCTGCTCGTAGTAGCGGCGCGCCAGATCCACGATCAGATGGCCGGCCTCGACGAACAGGCGCTTGCGGTCGGCATGGGTTGCCAGCGTCGAGCCGTTGCCCGGCAGGGACAGGCCCAGCGCCTCGGTGAGGCAGTTCATCGAGTTGGCCGTAAACATGCCCGAGCAGGAGCCGCAGGTCGGGCAAGCCGAGCGCTCGATGACCTTGACGTCCTCATCGGAAATCTTGTCGTCCGCGGCCGCGACCATGGCATCGACCAGATCAAGCGCGACGGTCTTGCCGTGCAGCACCACCTTGCCCGCTTCCATCGGACCACCGGAGACAAAGACCGCCGGGATGTTGAGCCGCATGGCGGCCGAGAGCATGCCCGGGGTGATCTTGTCGCAGTTGGAAATGCAGACCATGGCATCGGCGCAATGGGCGTTGACCATGTACTCGACGCTGTCGGAGATGATCTCGCGCGACGGCAGCGAGTAGAGCATGCCATCGTGGCCCATGGCGATGCCGTCATCGACCGCGATCGTGTTGAATTCTTTGGCGACGCCGCCCGCCTTTTCGATCTCGCGCGCGACGAGCTGGCCGAGATCCTTCAGGTGCACATGCCCGGGCACGAACTGGGTGAAGGAGTTGACCACGGCAATGATCGGCTTGCCGAAATCCTCGTCCTTCATGCCGGTGGCGCGCCAAAGGCCGCGCGCACCCGCCATGTTGCGGCCGTGGGTGGTGGTTCTGGAACGATAGGGGGGCATCTGGAACTCCCTCAGGGTTTTGTCGTCTGCGGGGGCGTCCTCCCGCGGCCGGCGTTGCGGCATGACGTGATATTGAGGGTGTGCCAGCTTTTGCAAAGGGGGAAAAGGGCAGAAAGCAAAAAAAGAGTACGCTGCGGTACGGTTTTGATCGCTCGAAACAGATCGGCCTCGCGGCTGGGGGAAACCGCGAGGCCGTGGCGGCTGGCGCAGAGAGAGGACCGCGCCGGCCGGAAGACGAAGTCAGGCTCAGGCCGCCTGGCCGCCGGCAAGGGCCGGATAGTCGGTGTAGCCCTTGGCACCGCCACCATAGAAGGTGGTGCGGTCCGGCTCGTTGAGCGGTGCGTTTTGCTTCAGGCGCTCGACCAGGTCCGGGTTCGAAATGAACGGACGGCCGAACGCGATCATGTCGGCGCGGCCGCTCTCGACGGCAGCCATGGCGCTGTCACGGTCATAGCCATTGTTGGCGATGTAGACACCGCTGAAGCGCGCGCGCAGGGCGTTGATGTCATGGCCCGGTGCCAGCTCGCGCGCACCACCGGTCTGGCCCTCGACCATGTGCAGATAGGCAAGGCCGTAGCCGTTGAGGATGTCGATGGCGGCACCAAAGGTTTCCATCGGGTTCTCGTCGGAAATGTCGTTGGCGTTGGAGAAGGGGCTGAGGCGGATGCCGACCCGGTCTGCGCCGATGGCACCGACGACCGCGTCCATCACTTCGCGCAGGAAGCGGGTGCGGTTTTCCAGGCTGCCGCCATAAGCATCCGTGCGGGTGTTGGAACCGGTGCGCAGGAACTGGTCGATGAGATAGCCATTGGCCGCGTGGACCTCGACACCGTCAAAGCCGGCAGCAATGGCGTTCTTCGCGGCCTTTGCGTAGTCCGCGACAATGCCCGCGATTTCCGAGGTCTCCAGCGCACGCGGCATCGGGGTGTCGACAAAGGCGGTGCCGTCAAAGGTCTTGGACTTGGCGGCAATGGCAGAGGGGGCGACGGGTGCGACGCCGCCCGGCTGCAGCACGTTGTGCGAGATGCGGCCCACATGCCAGAGCTGGATCACGATCTTGCCGCCCTTGGCGTGAACCGCTTCGGTGACCTTCTTCCAACCTTCGACCTGCGCATCGGAGTAAATGCCCGGCGTCCAGGCATAGCCCTTGCCCTGGGGCGAGATCTGCGAGGCTTCGGTGATCAGCAGACCAGCGCTGGCACGCTGCGCATAGTACTCGGCGTTGAGCGCGTGCGGAATGTCACCTTCCGGCAGTGCCCGGTTGCGGGTCAGCGGCGCCATGGCGATGCGGTTCGCCACATCGATGGCACCGGCCTTGAGCGGGGAAAACAGCTTGCTGTCAGACATCGGCAGTTCCTTCTTGCGTGTTCGATTTCAATCATGTTCTGGACTGTTCAGTCCAATATTATCCACACCCTTGCAGGACCGGAGGCGCTTGCAGGGCGTTGGAAAGGGTCAGCCGGAGGGAGGGCGGGCGGCGGCGTCCAGCGGGCTCTGCAGCAGTGCAGCCAGGCCCTGGCCGAGAGCTGCGTCGATATGGTCGGCGGGCAGACCGGACTTGCGCAGGGTCAGCGTCCCGATGGCCAGCGCCGTCAGCGCCCGTGCCCTGTCGAGCGCCAATGCAGGCGCGTCCGGTGACAGGGTCTCGGCGATCATCTGCTCGATGGCCTCGATGTGACGGCGGCCAAGGTCGGCGACATCCTCGTTCTGCGGTGCGAGTTCGGTGATGCAGTTGACGAGAAGGCAGCCGTGCTTGCCGCCGGAGGGGTTGGCAAGGGCTGCCAGCATCGCCGGAACGGCCGCACCGCCGGGGGCTGCAGCGATTTCGCGCAGGGCCTCCAGCGCGCGGCCGGAATAGGTCTTTAGCGCTGCCAGCAGCACATCCTGCTTCGACCCGAAGGCCGCGTAGAGAGACGAACGGCTGATGCCCATCGCGGCGGTCAGATCATCCAGCGATGTTGCCTCGAAGCCCTGGCGGCGGAACACTTCCAGCGCCGCAAGCAGCACCACCGCCTCGTCATAGGCGCGCGGGCGGCCTGGCCCGGAGTGGGCGGCGGCATGGCGGTGTGTTTCGGGGCGCGGGGTCATGGGTCCAGCTTCATTTCAGTGACGCCCTTGAATATGGACCGATCAGTCCGTAATTCAAGAGCTAAGTTTCGCATCCGATCGCCCTCAGCCCCAAGGAGGCACCATGCTGCCCTACAGTGTCCTCGACCTCTCGCCGATCCCCGCCGGAGGCAGCGCTGCCGATGCCCTTGCCAACACGCTCGACCTTGCCCGGCACGCCGAAGCGCTCGGCTTCAACCGCTACTGGCTGGCCGAGCATCACAACATGCCCGGCATCGCCAGTGCGGCGACAGCCGTGGTGATCGGGCATGTCGCCGGCGGCACGCAGCGCATCCGGGTGGGGGCCGGCGGCATCATGCTGCCGAACCATGCCCCGCTCGTCATCGCCGAGCAGTTCGGCACCCTTGCCACGCTCTATCCGGATCGCATCGACCTCGGCCTGGGCCGTGCGCCCGGGACCGACATGGTCACCGCCCGGGCCCTGCGCCGCAGTCTTGAGAGCAGCGACGACTTTCCGGCGGATGTGGTGGAACTGATGGGCTACCTCGGCAAGCCGCAGCCCGACCAGCGGGTCAGCGCCGTGCCGGGGCAGAACACGCATGTGCCGGTGTGGATCCTGGGCTCCAGCCTCTACGGCGCGCAGCTTGCCGCCCACCTGGGCCTGCCCTACGCCTTTGCCTCGCATTTTGCGCCGCAGGCACTCGGCGAGGCGGTCGCGATCTATCGCTCCCGGTTCCAGCCCTCCGCCTATCTGGACAAGCCCTGGTTCATGATGGCCATCAACGTGCATGCGGGGGCTGATGACGCGGAAGGCGCCTACCTGCGCTCCTCCCAGCAGCAGGCCTTCGCCAACCTCAGGACCGGGCGCCCCGGCCCCCTGCCCGCTCCCGTGGAGGACATCACCTCCGTTATCGAACCGCCGGTTCTGGCCATGGTCGACATGGCGCTCTCCGTCTCGGCGGTCGGAGGCCCTGACCGGGTGCAGCGCCAGCTCGGCGAGCTGATCGCGCGCTACCGGCCGGATGAGGTGATGCTGACGGGCATGATCCACGACCACGCCGCACGCAAGGCCTCGTTCACGCGGGCAGTCGAGGCGCTGCAGGCGTTGCAGAAGGGGGAGACGGCCAAGGCCGCCCCTGCCCTCAGCCATTAACCCGTCAGGCACCGGGCGACGATAGAGTGCATCCGGACCTTGTCAGGAGATCCCGCATGCGCATGACCGTTGCCGCCCTCACCCTGCTGCTTGCCGCCGGAACCGGACTTCTGGTTTGTGAGACTGGCCTGTCCAGCGCCAAGGCTGGCTCGGCTTCCGGCCCTAAGGACTGCGCCGCAGAGGCAAAGGCTTTCGCTGACCGCTTTGTTGGCGACAAGGACGCAATGACCAAGCTTGTCGAAGGCGGCATTACAGGTGCGGTTTCCGGTGGCGCCTGGCTCGGCTCGGAAAACGGTGCCGACCGAGGCGCGCGAGCCGGCGCGGCAAAGGCTTATGCCGGCACCATGGCGCAGGATCCGCGCGTTTGGCAGGGGCTCTATGACACGGCCTACCAGACCTGTACTGCAGGCAAGTCGGCTTCCGGTGCCGGCTCGTCCGTCACCACCAATGGATCCCAGGTCGGAACCGGGGCGACCTCGCAAGGCTGCCGGTCGCGCGCGGGTGTTGTCGGATCATCCGGTGGCGGCACCCTTTCCGCAGGGTCAGGGGCGACGGGCTGCCGCTGATTGCACAGTGACGTCGTATTGGGGCAGGAAGTCGCTCACCCCTTGGCGCGGGTTGCCTCGAAAACCTCAGAGAGGCGCGGCGCGGCGGTTTCCAGCGCTTCGCGCAGGCGATCGAGATCCGCCTGCATCCTGCGGGCGTCCTCGTGGGTCATGCCGGTCGCCGCACCGAGGCAGAGCGGAATGCCTGCCGCCATCGCCTTCAGCCCGCTTCCCTTGTCGCTGAGACGCACCCGCACCTGACGTTCGTCTTCGGTGCAGCGATGACGGCTGACCAGTTCCATCGCTTCGAGCCGCTTGACCAGCGGCGTCAGCGTGTTGGACTCCAGCCCAAGCCGGCTGCCCAGTCCGCCGATGGTCTGCCCGTCCGCTTCCCACAGGGCCACCATGACGAGGTACTGCGGATAGGTCAGTCCGAGCTTGTCGAGAATGGGCTTGTAGGCCCGCGTGAAGGCATGCCCGGCCGAATAGACCGAGAAGCACAGGAAGTTTCCAAGCTTCAAGAGGTCCTCGCACGTGGCCTCGGCGGCAGGCGTAGCTGCAGACGTCTCGCGGGAACCCTTTGTGTCGCTCATGCGTTGCTCCTTTGCACCAGAGATAGATCGCACGCGAGCCATTGACAATGGATTGACAACAAGCGCCCGATCAGCGATACATCGCTTGCGATTAAATCGCACACGATAAATTTTCTTCAGATCACGTCCCGTCAGAGGAGCGTCTCATGCCCGTGAATGTTCTCTACACCACCTCCGCCCGCGCAACCGGTGGCCGCGACGGCGCAGCCGAAACGCTGGATGGCACCTTCAAGGTCAAGCTGGCCACGCCGAAGGAACTGGGCGGCGCCGGTGGCGAAGGCGCCAATCCGGAGCAGCTGTTCGCGTCCGGCTATTCGGCCTGCTTCCTTGGTGCCATGAAGTTCGTCGCCAGTCAGTCGGGCGTGAAGATCCCTGCTGACACGTCGGTTCAGGCCACCGTCGGCATCGGCCCGCGCTCGGAAGGCGGCTTCGGCCTGGAAGTGGCACTAGAGGTCAGCCTGCCGGGCATGGACAGCGCGGCTGCCAACGACCTGGTCGCCAAGGCGCATCAGGTCTGCCCCTACTCCAACGCCACCCGCAACAACATCGACGTCAAGTTGACTGTGGCTTGATGCCCGACCAGTCAGCCATCCCCGCTGGCTGCGGTTGACAGGGTGTGGCCGGGTGCCGTCAACTGCGCATGACTTTCGCGCGATTGACGGTGCCCGCCATGCCTTTTTCACATCGCCTTGTTTCCAAGTGCAGTTTGTCCCTCGCCCCTGTTGCCGCGCGCCATTCCGGACGCAAAACCAGCCTGCCCGGCCTTCTGGTTGCTGGCCTGTCGGCCCTGCTTCTGTCCGCCGCCTCGGTGGAAGCCAACGCCCCCTGCGGCGGTGACTTCAAGGCGTTCCTTGATGGCGTGAAGGCCGAGGCCGTGGCCGATGGCGTTCCGGCGCCGGTCGCCGAACGGGCGCTGGCGCAGGCGCATCTCGACAAGCAGGTCATTTCCCGCGATCGCGGCCAGGGCGTCTTCCGCCAGACCTTTCTCGAATTCTCCGACCGCTCCGTCTCGTCGGCCCGGCTGAAACACGGGGCCAACAACATGGCGAAGTTCGCCAAGGTCTTCGAGCGGGCGGAAAAGGAGTTTGGCGTACCGGCTGCGGTCATCACCGCCTTTTGGGGCCTAGAGACCGACTTTGGCGCGGTTCAGGGTGACTTCAACACCTTCAACGCCCTGGCAACGCTGGCGCATGACTGCCGCAGGCCGCAGCTGTTCCGCCCCCAGCTCATCGCCGCGCTGCATATGATCGCTCATGGCGATCTGGATCCGGCCACGACGACCGGGGCCTGGGCCGGTGAGATCGGCCAGGTGCAGATGCTGCCGGAAGACATCATCCGCCACGGCGTCGATGGCGACGGCGACGGCCACGTCAACCTCAAGACCTCATCGCCGGATGCGATCCTGACAGCTGCAAAATTCATCGCCTCCCTCGGCTGGCGCAAGGGCCAGCCCTGGCTGGCTGAAGTGGCGCTGCCCTCCGATCTGCCCTGGGCAGAGACCGGACTGGGGCGCGAGCGGACTGTCGCCGACTGGGCCCGCCTCGGTGTCGCCGCCCGCTCGGGCGCGCTGCCCGCGGCCAACCTGCCGGCAAGCCTGATCCTGCCGCAGGGCCGCAAGGGCCCGGCCTTCCTCGTCTTCCCGAATTTCTCGATCTATCTGCGCTGGAACCAGTCCTTCGTCTACACGACCAGCGCCGCGTATTTCGCAACGCGTCTTGCCGGCGTCCCCAAGCTCACGCCTGGCTCACCGGAGACGGGTCTTTCCGTGGACGAGATGAAGGCGCTGCAGAAGAAGCTCGCCGCGCTTGGCCATGACGTCGGCAAGGTCGACGGGATCCTCGGCTCCGGCACGCGTCAGGCTGTACAAGCCGAACAGTCCCGCCTCGGCCTGCCCGCCGACGGCTGGCCGACGGCGGCGCTGCTGGGTCGGCTGTGAGGTAACAGGACCAGATTGCGGATGCCCCCCTCCATCGTCATCCCGGGCGCAGCGAAGCGGAGACCCGGGACCGGTGAGCCATGGTCCTTCTAGTCTTAACTCATTGAAACATCGATGCCCCGGCTCTCCGGTCCCGGCTCGGCGCTGCGCTTGGCCGGGATGACGCCGGAGTGTGGATATCAGCCAAAAGGTTGGCCTCAAGAGCTTACCGCGGGGCCATGCGGATGGCGCCGTCGAGGCGGATGGTTTCGCCGTTGAGCATGCCGTTCTCGACAATGGCGCGGACCAGCTGGGCGTATTCCGTTGCCTTGCCGAGACGCGAGGGGAACGGCACCTGCTCGCCAAGCGACTTCTGCACGTCCTCCGGCAAGCCAAGCAGCATTGGTGTCTCAAAAATGCCTGGGGCGATGGTCATGACGCGGATGCCGGACTTCGACAGGTCGCGCGCAATCGGCAGCGTCATGCCGGCAATGCCCGCCTTGGAAGCGGCATAGGCGACCTGGCCGATCTGGCCGTCAAAGGCGGCAACCGAGGCCGTCGAGACGATGACGCCGCGCTCGCCATCCGCGGTCACCGGGTCCAGCGCCGACATGGAGGTTGCCGCATGGGCGATGCAGCGAAACGAGCCAACCAGATTGACCGCGATCACCTTCTCGAACAGGGCGAGCGAATGCGGCTCGCCGCGCGAAGTGGTCTTGGCGGCTGGGGCGATGCCGGCGCAGTTGACCAGGATGCGTTCCGCGCCATGCGCGGCGCGGGCCTTGGCAAAGCCCGCGACGACACTGTCCTCGCTGGTCACGTCCACATCGACGAACAGTCCGCCAATCTCCGCCGCAACAGCGACGCCCTGCTCGGCGTTGCGATCAAACAGCGCCACCTTCACGCCGGCAGAGGCCAGCAGGCGCGCCGTCGCCGCCCCAAGGCCCGAGGCTCCACCCGTTACGACGGCCGAAATCCCTGCGGTCAGTTGCATTGTTGCCTCCCAAGACTTGCAATCTATTCAAGTCATTGATTTATTTTGTTTTCATCAGTTAAATTGACGAAAACGTCATCCGGATCGAACTTTGATGCCAAAGCCGTGCCCGGTCAAGCTCCACACAGGCTTGCGCCTTCGGTTTGGCCTTCCACCAAAGGGAGGAGACCTTTGCCCGCGACAGTCGCGCGGTTCAGCCCAGAATGACGAGATCGACCGGCGCCTCGAGACCTGCGACCGGAACGGAACGCCTGACGACACCCGATCCACCCGCATAGCCCTGAGCACTGGCGAGCTCGAAGCTGGCAACGTCGGTCAGGATCGAACTGCCTTCCGTCTTGTTGGCATTCTCCAGCTTGGCCGCGCGATTGACGGCATCGCCGATGACGGTGAACTCGAGCCGGTCTTGCCCACCGACCAGACCGACGGCCACGGTGCCACAGCAAACGGCGGTGCCAACGCGAAAAGAGCCCGGCCAGCCGAGGCTGGCGAGACGGCCCGCATCAGCACTGAGCCGCGCAACTATCGCCTGCGCAGCGCCGATCGCGTCGGCGGCGTAGGTTGCAGAAGGCGACAGCGCCCCGAATGTTGCCAGAATGCCGTCGCCAAGGAACT
Source organism: Pannonibacter sp. SL95 (assembly GCF_026672425.1). GTDB lineage: Bacteria > Pseudomonadota > Alphaproteobacteria > Rhizobiales > Stappiaceae > Pannonibacter. The sequence continues at coordinate 1,295,730 of NZ_JAPPRC010000006.1, read as the reverse complement.
TGTCGACACTGCCGCCATGCGCCTCGATCACGTCGATGGCGGTCTCCTGATAGCAGGCAAGGACCTGCATCACCGTCTGAGGCGGCAGGTTCGCAGCCTGGCGGGTAAAGCCGCGCACGTCGACATAAAGGATCGCCGCATCGCGCAGAACGCCTTCCCCGGCGTTCAGACGCCTGTCGGCCGATGTGATCGATGATGCAACTTCCGGAGCGAAGAAGCGTCGCAGGTCATTGGCCGCGCCCTGCTCCCGCATGCCGGTCACCAGAAGCCCCCGCCCGCGGTAAAGCGCTGCGGCCAGAAGACCGGTGACCGTCAGGATGACGAGGATCTTGTCGAACTCCGCCCCAAGCAGCACCGAATTGCCGGTCAGATACTCGACGTAATTCCGGGTGATGCGCATGCGGCCATCGTCGCCGGTGACCGCATAGACGACCAGTCCCATCCAGCCGACTGCTGCCGCAAGCCCGGAGACGATGACAAAACGGGGATCGAAACGCAGGGCACGCAGGCTGATGAAGATGAAGACATACATCAAGGTCGGAACCTTGAGGTAAAAGGACGGGGGCTGCGCATACTGGATGTGAAACGAAAAGATCAGCCCGACCAAAAGCCCTACGTCCACCGCGATCGACACGAACAGATACCATTGCGGCAGCTCGATCCGATACGAGAGGATCAGGCGCACCAGCGTGAACGCAAGATAGGCCGCAAGGATCGAGGGGACGAAATTGGTGCCATCGGAGCCTTCGGCTCTCGGGGCGATGGCGTAGAGCAGCGAAAACAGCAACACGATGGACAGCTGAACCCAACCAATCAGCCGTTCGGCCTCCAGCTCCCGGCGCTGCACATCAAGGCGCACACGGGCAGGCAAGTCTGCCAAGGCAGGGCCTGCCATCCAGCCAAACCGCCGCTTGCCCACCCGATCAGGCCGATCTGGTTGTTCCGCCATCTCCTGTCTCCAACGAAGATCAAGCGCTGTCTGGCAGCAGGCAACCTCGCGTTTAACGGACGTAAGGCCTTACGGTCGCAGGATCATGCCTTCGCTGGCCACCAGCGTGCCAGGGTGGGCAGCGTCTGCGGCCAAGCCAATCTCGTCCAGCTCATCGTCACTGCGCCGCGGATCGTGATGGAACAGCACCGGGGTGCGCACGCCGGCCCGCGTGGCCAGTTCGACCGCCTTCTGCCAGGTGGAGTGGCCCCAGCCGCGATAGGTCTCGTATTCGGCGTCAGTGAACATGGCGTCGTAGATCATCACTTCCGCGCCCGCGACAAAGTCGATCAGCGCAGCGTCGATGTCCGGATCGCCGTGCTCGTGATCGGTGATGATGCAGATCGAGCGTCCGCCATATGTGAAGCGATAGCCGCAGGCTCCGCCCGGGTGGTTCAGCCGGATGGTACGGATCGACAGCCCGTCGGTCCGCTCGATCGAACTGCCAGCCCGGAATGTCTTGAAATTCACACCCTTCAGCGTATTCGCCGCAACAGGAAAGATCGGCGGCGACATGATGCGGCAGATGATGTCGACCAGCTCGGTCTCATCCGTGAAATGCCCGGCCCAGGCATCGATCGAAAAGCTCGGGAAATAGGCCGGCTTGAAAAACGGCAGGCCGCAGATGTGATCGAGGTGGGTGTGGGTGAACAGCAGGTCGAAATGGCGCGGCCCTTCGGCCACCAGCTGCAGGCCGAGATTGCGGGCACCGGAGCCGCAGTCAACGAGCACCAGCGCATCGCCGGCCCGGATCTCGAAGCATGTGGTTTCGCCGCCGTAGCGCAGGGTGTCCACGCCCGGTGTCGGTGTCGATCCACGCACGCCCCAGCACCGGAGCCAGAAATCATCCGCCAAACGGCTTCTCCCTCATGCCGCCGCCCCGCCGGACCGGGCCGCAGCCAGATCGCGCGTGGTGCGTTCGAGACGCTGCGCCAGGGTGCGCATCACCTCCAGTGACATATCCGGAAATTCTTTCAAAAGTTTCAGGAAGTCGTCCTTGGTGACAGTGAGCACATCCATGTCGGTTCTGGCAACAAGCGTTGCGGTTCGCGGCACGTCGCACAGGATTGCGATCTCGCCGACAATCGAGTGCTCGCGCACCGTCGCCACCGTGCGGTCGCCATCCCTTGTATGCACGCGCACATCTGCCTCGCCCTTCAGGATGATGAAGGCCGTGTCGCCCTCCTCCCCCTGTTCGCACAGGTGTTCGCCGGTCTGATATTGCATCCGGTCACTGATGAACGCCAGCAACCGGAGCTTGGTTTCGTCGATCCCGCGAAACAGCGGCACTTTCCGCAAGGCGTCGACTTCAACTTCCAAAGACACGATACCCTCCTATGCCCGGCGCCCGGGACAAGTGCTTCCGTTTTTCCCTATCCGGCTGCCGGATCGCTACCATCCACCCGAATGATACGGCCTTGATCCATTTCAACACCATGTTGGAACTCCTGGGCAACGCTCAAATGCGCCGTGCCGAAGAGAACCGTCCGGCCATCCAGCAGGATCATCAGCCGGCGGCGCAGCGCCACGTCGTCATCACCGGTGCCCGCAGCAACATCGTCCAGAATTGTGACAGAGGCATTCTTCAGGAGCGCACGCACCAGCGCCAGCTTGCGCCGCTGGTGCGCCGACAGCTTCGAACCGCTGACACCGACGTGGTAGCCGAAGCCGGTGAAGATGATCGGTTCACGCAGCCCCTCCTCCTCCACCACGGTCCGGATGACGGCATCGATGCGCTGGCGGGCGTCGCGCCGGTCAACACGCGCACGGCCGAACAGCAGGTTGTCCTCGATGGGCAGCGGCGGCAGATAGGCCTTCGGATCAACGGCAATGAACGCCGGATTTCCGTCGACCACCTGCTTGCGGAACTCCTGTCGTGCCTCGATCAGGCGGCCGCGCATGGCATCGTCGAGCACGCCGAGACGATGGCGGGCCGGGATCAGCTTGAAGGCCAGCGCAATCAGCCGCTCGCGGTCAGCCTCCGACAGGCCAGCCTTCTGACTGGTCGACCTTGCCTGGCGGATGATCCGGTCAAACTCGGGCAGGTCGTCCTGGGTGATGAAAGAATAGGTGCCGAGCAGGCCGGAGTCGCCGGAGATGTTGGCAAACAGCTCCACCATGGTCTCGGCGATCTTCAGGCCGATGCCTTGCAGTTCGGCGTTGAGCCCGGTGCGGCTGAGGAAGGCCCGCACTTCAGGCAGCGCCGGCATCTGGTCCATGGTGATCGACGGATCGGTCGGCACGGCGAAGAACAGGTTTTCCGCCAGCGTGGCGCTCTGGTTGAAAGCGGCCGCGTCCCACATCTCGACCAGACCGGCGAGTTTCGGGTCGGCGGCGATACGGTCCGCCAGCTTGCCACGCACCGCCAGAATGCGCTCGGCAAAGCGGTCATCCATGGACGGGTCAAAGCGCGACTGCAGGCCGAGGCGGTAGATGTCGGCGTCAAGACCCACAACGGTCAGCAGTTGCAGCGCCAGTTCATCCAGTTCGGCCTTGGACCCAGCCCCGGCCGCCTCCAGGTCTTCCCAAACGGCCCGGATGTCGAAGGTCGGATTGCGGGTTTCCTTCGCCTCGCGCAGGGCCCGCTTGCGCTCGTCGGCGTCCTTGCCGCTGCGCTGGACTTCCGACAACGGCCGGTGCCGCAGGCCGTAATAGAGATTGTCCCGGATCGATCCGGTCCACACGTGCACGGATGCGCCGACATAGGCAATCTCGCGTCCCAGGGTGGATTCGGTCAGGCGCTCCAGATCATGCCCGGCGATTTCCACCCGGCCTGAACTGGGGCTGATCAAGCCGGCTGCAAGCTGCAACAGCTCCGTCCGGCCTGAGCCATCGGCACCAACCACCGCAACGGTCGTGGCTTTGCGAACCACGAGGTTCGCCGCGAAAACTTCCTGCCCGGCCACGCCGCCGGAGAAACTGACACCGTTCAGAACCACATCGCCATCCAGCGACACGCGCTCGTCACCCGTGAGGCGCTCAACAGGATAGATGTCAGCCGGATCAAAGTTCTCGACCACGGTCTGGTATTTCACATTCACGTCGGCAACGAGCTGGTAGTAGTCCAGCAGCTCCTTCCAGGGACCAGCAAGGTCCTTGTAGGCTGCGATCACAGCCAGCAGCGCACCGATGCTGAGACTTCCTTCAATCACCAGATAACCGCCGATCATGTAGAAAAAAAACGGCGTCAGCTGGTTCATGAAATTATTCAGGAACTTGATGAAATACTTCCGATTGTAGATCTCGTAGCGGATCTTGAAGTTCGCGTAGAGCCGCTCGGCCACGTCGGCGGAATGCCAGGCCGATGCATCGTTGGCGTGGATTTCCGGCACCGCGCCGATGGCTTCGCCGACCTTGTCCGAGATGACGCGGACATTCTTCACCCGCTCGCGCGACAAAAGCACCACTTTGCGCTGCAGTTTCGGGATGATGTAGCCCTGGATCGGATAGGAGCTGATCGCGGCAAGGCCCAGCAGCGGATCCTGCATGAAGATGAAGCCAAGCTGCACCGCCAGGAGGCCGCCCTGGTAGGCCGGAAGCGCGATCGCTTCACCGATGAAGCCACCAACGTCTTCAACTTCGGCCGTGATCATCGGGATGATTTCGCCGGAGCTGACCTTGCGAAAATGCGGCAGGCGGAAGCGCAGCACACGCTGGAACAGCTCGAAGCGCAAACGCCGCAGCATGCGCTCGCCAAGCCGGCCCTTGTACACATTGATGCCGAGCTTGATGCCATTGCTGGCAATCACGAGGCCCAAGAAAGAAATGCAGAGCAGGAACAGATAGGAGATCTGGTCGAATTCGAAGCCAAGGATGACCCGGGGAAAGCCATCGCCCTGGACCGCATCATTGACGATCAGCTTGGGCAGTTCGAGGAGGATATAGCTGATCGGATAGGACAGGACCGTTACGAACAGAATGATGAGCTGCTGACGGGCACTGAACTTCCAGATGAAGCGAAAGAGGCTTTTTTCCATAACCCGTTCCAGTCAGGCACCTTCTGCCATCGCAGTAGTCGTAAGACGTTGCGTATTAACTCGCAACGCCGGATGTGCCATAGAGGGGGATAGACGGTCGAGAAGGCCGCAATTGTTACTGAGGTTTGGGGGTTGCCCCGAGGCATGTTCCTCGAGACACGACCCAGGGGCATCCAACGGGGCATCATGCGATCCGAATCGCCGCGCATCCTGATTTACAGCCACGATTCCTTCGGGCTCGGCCATCTGCGACGTTGCCGCGCGATCGCCCAGGCTCTCGTCGGTTCGTTCGACACGTTGTCGGTCCTGATTCTGTCAGGTTCACCGATCATCGGCAGTTTCGAGTTCCGATCCCGCGTGGATTTCGTGCGCATCCCCGGCGTGATCAAGCTGCGCGACGGAGAATATACGTCGCTGTCGCTGCATCTCAACATCGACCATACGCTGGAAATCCGCTCCTCGATCATCGAGCACACGGCGCAGGTGTTCGAGCCGGACATCTTCATCGTCGACAAGGAGCCGCTTGGATTGCGCGGCGAAGTTCTGCCGACGCTGGAACAGCTCAAGAAGGCCGGAACACGTCTCATCCTTGGCCTGCGCGATGTTCTTGATGATCCGCAGGTGCTGCAGCAGGAGTGGGACCGCAAGAATGTCCGCCCGGCGCTTGAGGAACTCTACGACGAGATCTGGGTCTATGGGCCGGAAGGCATGTGCAATCCGCTGGAAGGCATCGATCTGCCGCAGAGCGTGCATGACAAGCTGCTGTACACAGGTTTCCTGCGCCGTGAAATGCCCAAGGGCGCAAGGCTCAGCGAACCGCTGCCCTTCGGCGAGGAGCCTTTCATTCTGGTGACGCCCGGTGGCGGCGGCGACGGGGTGGAAATGGTCGACTGGGTCATGCGGGCATACGAATCCCATGCCAAGCCGCTGTTTCCGGCACTGATCGTTTTGGGGCCGTTCATGCCGGCCGCATCGGTGAGCGAGTTCATGGCCCGCGCCGAGCATCTGCGGGATGTCCACATCATGCGCTTCACGCCGCAGATGGAGCCCTATCTGCAGGCAGCCACCGCCATTGTCGGCATGGGCGGCTACAACACCTTTTGCGAGATCCTGTCCTTTGACAAACCGACCCTGCTGGTGCCGCGCGTCATTCCGCGCCGCGAGCAGGCCATCCGCGCGGACCGGGCGGCAGAGACCGGCCTTCTGACCGTGCTGCCGATCGAGCAGTATCCGGATCCTGACCAGATGCTTGATGCCTTGTCAGCGCTGCCGCATGCGGCCCCGCCCTCGGCGGCTGGTATCGACAACCTGCTCGGTGGCCTTGATGTCATTGAAAAGCGGGTCGGGCAGATCCTGTCGGCGCCGAACCGGTCGCGTGTCCTTCGACGCGCCGGACTTTGAAGGAACCGCGCGCGCCATGTCCCGCATCGCCGTTGTGGTCAAAGGCTATCCACGCCTGTCGGAAACCTTCATCGCCCAGGAAATCCTCGGGCTGCAGACACGCGGAATCGGTCAGCTGATCGTTGCCCTGCGCCAGCCCTACGACCCCTATATCCACGACCTGCACCGGCAGATCACGGCCGATGTCCTCTACCTGCCCGAATACCTGAAGGATGACCCGAAGCGGGTGGCGCGGGCGCGCCGCTGGGCCGAAAAGCAGCCGACCTACGCCGCCGCCCGGGCACTGTTCGAGGCCGATCTGGCCCATGAGAACAACATCGGCCGGCATCGCCGCTGGGGTCAGGCCTGTGTCTTCGCGCATGAGCTGCCCGAGGATGTGACCTGGATCCACACCCACTACCTGCACACGCCCTGCTCGGTCGCCCGCTATGCCGCGCATCTGTCGGGCCGCCACTGGTCCTTCTCGGCCCATGCCAAGGACATCTGGACCAGCCCTGAGTGGGATCTGCGCACGAAGCTGGATGATGCCGCCTGGGGTGTCACCTGCACGCGGACCAATGTTGACTATCTGCGCAGCCTCAGCGCCGAGCCGGACAAGGTCGAGCTTGTCTACCATGGCCTCGACTTCTCCCCGTTCCCGGCGCCTGCGGCTCCGGAGGAGAAGCGCGACGGCGGGGGCGCGCCGGTGCGGCTCGTGTCCGTCGGCCGGGCAGTCGAGAAGAAGGGCTATGACGACCTTCTGAAGGCGCTCGCGCGTCTGCCCGCACGGCTCAACTGGCAATTCACCCACATCGGCGGCGGCGAGCTGTCGAACCGTCTGAAGGACATGGCCGCCAAGCTGGGCATCAGCGACCGGATCGTCTGGCGCGGGGCGCAGCCGCGCGAGGCGGTGATCGAGACCTGCCGCCGCGCCGATCTCTTCATCCTGCCATCGAAACTGGCGAAAAGCGGTGACCGCGACGGGCTGCCGAACGTGCTGATGGAGGCCCAGTCCATGGGCCTGTGCTGCCTGTCGACGCGCGTGTCGGCCATCCCGGAGCTGATCGACGACCAGCAGACCGGCGTCCTCGTCGAGCCCGGCAATCCGCAGGCACTGGCCGATGCCATGGCAGAGCTGATCGGCAATCCGGATCGCCGCATCGCGCTTGGCCTGGCGGCTGCTGCCAAGGTGCGCCGCGACTTCTCGACCGAGCCCGGCATCGACCGGCTTGCCGCCAAGTTCCGGCCTGTGCTGTGAGCGGCCTCAAGATCGCCTTCACTGCCCCGATGAAGCCGCTGGACGATCCGCGTCCGTCCGGTGATCGCACATTTGCACGGCTGATCGTGCGGGCGCTGGAAGACGCCGGCCACACTGTCCGCATTGCCTCGCGCCTGGCCTCCTGGCGCAAATCGGGGAGCGAGCTTCCCGAGGCCGAGGCGGCAGCGCTTGCCGAGGCGGCACGGGTCGAGGCGGACTGGCGGGCGGAGGGCTACCGGCCGGACGTCTTCCTGACCTATCACCTCTATCACAAGGCGCCGGACTGGATCGGCCCTGCCCTGTCGAACGCCTTCGACATTCCTTACGCCGTGATGGAAGCAAGCCGCGCGCCCAAGCGGGTAACGGGCGAATGGGCCTTCGGATTTGCCGCTGCCGATGCCGCTCTGGGCCAAGCCGATGCCGTTGGGGCCATTCACCGGGCCGACATGGGCTGCCTTGCGGCCGCGTTGCCGTCGGACCGGCTTTATCTCTTGCCCCCGTTCCTGGATGCCGCGCCGTTCCAGGCGCAGCACCGGATTCAACCGGATGCGAGCAGCACAGCAGCTGTGCGCCTGCTGGCCGTCGGCATGATGCGGCATGGCGACAAGGAGCGCTCCTATCAGGTGCTGGCCGAAGCGCTACGCCTCGTGCCGGCTTTTGACTGGCATCTCACCATTGTCGGCGACGGCCCCGCTCGGCCGGAGATCGAGGCGCTGTTTCCGCCGCACCGCTGCAGCTTCCTGGGGGCACTGCCCCCTGAGGATCTGCCGGCAGTCTATGCGGACCATGACCTCTTCGTCTGGCCGGCGATCCGCGAGGCCTTCGGCTTCGTGTTCCTCGAGGCGCAGGCCAGCGGCCTGCCGGTTGTCGGCGGAGCAACCTTCGGCGTTCCGGACGTGGTTGCGGACGGGGTGACCGGTCTGCTCGCACCGGAAGGCGACGTCGAAGGCTTCGCAGCGGCCCTGCAGCGCCTTCTGGCGGATGCGGGCCTGCGCCAGCAGATGGGCGTCGCCGCCAGCCGCCACATCCGCGAACGGCACACGCTGGAGGCTGGCGCCACGAGGGTGACGGCCTTTCTGGAAGCTGCCATCGCCACCCACAGCAAGGTCGGAGCGCGCTCCTCATGACCCGTCGTGCCTTTATCCATGTGCAGCATCTGCTGGGCACCGGCCATGCGGTGCGGGCGGTGGCCATCGGCAAGGCGCTTGCGCGCGAAGGCGTCACAGTACGGCTAGCGACCGGCAACATGCTGCCGCCGACGCTGGACACCTCGGGTCTCGAGGTGATCGCGCTGCCGCCGGTGCGCGCGCTCGACGCCAGCTTCCGCACGCTCGTGTCGCCGGACGGCAGCCCCCTGCCCTCCGGCTTCGAGGAGACACGGCGTCAAGCGACGCTGGCCGCGTTCCTGGCCGAGCCCGTCGACCTGCTCCTTACCGAGACCTACCCTTTCGGACGGCGGCAATTTGCCCATGAGCTGGAGCCGCTGCTGGAGACGGCGCGCGCGCTGCCAAGGCGGCCGCTAATTGCTGCCTCGATCCGCGACATCCTCGTGCGCAAGAAGGATCCCGCCAAGGAAGCCTGGATGGCAGAGCGGGCGCTCGCCCACTATGACCGGGTGCTGGTGCATTCCGATCCCGCCTTCACGCGGCTTGAGGACAGCTTCCCCTTTGCCGACCGGGTCGCGCATCTGGTGCGCTACACCGGCTATGTCGGTGGGGGGGCCAGGCCGGAACCGCCGGCCGGTGACGGCGCGGACGAGGTGATCGTCTCCTGCGGTGGCGGCGCGGTGGCCCGGGCCCTGCTTGAGGCCGCCCTTGGCGCGCGGGAACTTTCGCAGCAGGCCGGCGATTGCCGCTGGCGGCTGCTGGTGGGTCACGACGTACCGGATTCAGAGTTTTCAGCGCTGGTTGCTGCCGCGCCTGTCGGGGTCCTGGTGGAGCGGGCGCGGCCCGATTTCCCGGGCCTTTTGCCCCGCGCGCGCCTGTCGGTGAGCCAGGCCGGCTACAACACCGTGCTCGACGTGCTGGCTGCCGGGGTTCGGGCTGTGCTGGTGCCCTTTGCCCAGGGCGACGAGACCGAGCAGACACAGCGCGCCGAGGCGCTGGCCCGCCATGGCCGGGCGGTCATGGTGCCGGAAGCCGGACTGACCGCACAGGGCCTTGCCGCCGCCGTTGATGCCGCCCTGTCGCGGCCCGTCGCGCAAGCTGATGTCGCCATGAACGGTGCAGCCGAAAGCGCCCACCAGCTCCTGACCGATCTTGAGGAGATCCACCGGTGACGTCCGATCTTGCCGCCTTTCGTGCGCATCTGACCGCCCATCTCGACTGGTTCGCCGAGCGCGGCACCAAGGTTCGCTTCTGGTGGCGCGACGATGACGCCATCGCGCCGACACCGGCGCTGGAGCGGCTGCTTGCTGCGGCCAACGCCCATGACGTCGATGTCGGGCTTGCCGTTATCCCGAAGACCACGACTGAGGCCCTCGCCGACCGGCTGCGCGACGAGCCCCATGCCGTCGTGCTGCAGCATGGCTGGCAGCATCTCAACCATCAGCGCAAGGACCTGGGGGAAAAGGCAGCCGAGTTCGGCGACCGCCGTGCGCCGGGCGACGCCCTTGCCGAGCTGGTTGCCGGACGCGAAAGGCTCGAGGCCCTGTTCCCGGCAGCCTTCGTGCCCGCCTTCGTGCCGCCCTGGAACCGGATCGCCCCGCCGGTCGCCCGCCAGCTGGCGGACGCAGGGCTGAAGGGCCTGTCGACCTTCACCTGGGAAACCCTGATCCCGGCGCAGGTGCAGACGCATCTCGACATCATCAAGTGGAAGAAGGACCGCCGCTTCATCGGCTGGGCGTCGGCAAGCGAGCGGCTGGAGCTGCAGTTCCTGCGCCGCCGCAACACCGGCGGCGAGCCGCTCGGCATCCTGACCCATCACCTCGACCACGATGCGGGCTGCGAGGCCTTCGTCGAGGAATTCCTCGCCATCGCCGCCCACCATCCGGGCGCGGCCTGGCCACGCATCGCCGATCTCTTTGCCGAGGTGGCTGCCGCCGCCTAACCGGGCTTTTCCTCGTCCAGCGCCCGCCTGAGGCGGCGCAGGAGGACAGAGCGGCTCTTCTCGTCCGCCGCGCCTTCGAGGGCTGACTGGATGTCGAGGAGAAGCTGCGGATAGTCGGCGGTCCAGTCGCGCCGCTCGGCAATGCCTGCCTCCGCGCGCGGCGGCGGACCGTCGCGCCGAAGCACCGCCCTGCCCGGCATCAGGTCGTAGATCGCATCCAGCGCCGGCACGACCACATGGCCATCGGCAAAGCCCTTGGCCACCAGGCTCTTGCAGAGCGCCAGTGCCTGGCCCTCCTCGCCGTGGGTGAGGAATAGGGTCCCGTGCACCGGCCGCCGCTCGAGGATCCATTCGATCAGGTCGCTGCGGGCGGCATGTCCGGAGTAGATGTCGACCGAGCGGATGTCGGCGCGCACGGTAATCTCCTCACCCATCAGGCGCACGTTGCGCTGGCCGCCCAGCAGCTGCGCGCCCAGCGTCCCCGGCGCCTGATAGCCGACGAGCAGCACGGTGGTCGCCGGCTTCCACAGCCGGTTCTTGAGGTGGTGGCGGATGCGGCCGGCATCGCACATGCCGCTGGCGGCGATGATGATCGCGCCTCCGGAGATGCGGTTCAGCGCCTTGCTGTCCTCCACGCTCTCGCACAGGCTGATCCAGCGGTTGTCAAGCAGATGCGGATGCGTGCTGAGCTGCTCGAGATCCGCCGCATGCCGGTTGAAGACCTCCGTTGCGGCAATGGCCAGCGGCGAATCCAGGAAGATCGGCGCATGGCCGATGCTGCCGCTTTCCATCAGGCGCATCAGGTCGACGATCAGTTCCTGCGTGCGTTCCACGGCAAAGGCGGGCACCAGCAGCACGCCGCCCCGGTCCAGCGCATGGCGCACCTCGCCGGCCAGCACCGCAAGCCGCTGCTCCTCATCAAGCTGCGGCCGCTCGCGCCCGCCATAGGTGGATTCGCAGATGAGATGATCCACCCCGCTCACCGCATCCGGATCCGGATGGAAGGCCTTGTTGTCCGGGCCGATGTCGCCGGAGAACAGGAGCCGCATCGGTGGTGCGGACGGATCGAGGCTGTCGTCCACATGGGCCGCCGCGATCTCCAGCTCGGCGGAGGCCGAGCCGAGGATATGCCCGGCATTCCAGAACCGCGCCCGCACACCGGGCAACACATCGAGCCAGATGTCATAGTCATGGGCGGCAAACATCGCCTGGCAGGCAATTGCGTCGGTCTGGCTGTAGATCGGGGTCACCGTGTCCTTGCCGCGCCTGAGGTTGCGCCGGTTGAGGTTCTCGACCTCCATTTCCTGGATGTGGCCGCTGTCCGGCAGCATGAAGGTGAGGAGATCGCGGGTGCCTTCGGTCATGTGCACCGGCCCGCGATAGCCGGCCTTCCAGAGCTTCGGGATCAACCCCGCATGGTCGATGTGGGCATGGGTGAGGATCACCGCGTCGAGGCTGTCGGCGGCAAAGGGAAAGGGCCGGTAGTTCAGCTCCTTCACGGCCTTGGAGCCCTGGAACAGCCCGCAGTCGATGAGGAGGCGCTGCCCGGCGATGTCCAGCAGGTAGGAAGAGCCCGTCACCATGCGGGCTGCGCCACAGAAGGTCAGTCGAACCGCCATTGCTCCCTCCTCACTTCGTTGGAAGGCGAGCATAGCCGCTTGTCGGCCCGTGACCAGCGCCAAGGCGCAGAAAGCCCGTCAAGTCGCAAGGATGCGGATCGCGTTGCGGCAGTCTGCGCGCCGGGTCAGACGGCCGCCTGGCAGGTGCGGCAGGTGCCGCGCAGCTCGATGGTGGTCTTGGCCAAGGCAAAGCCATTGTCGCCGGCCCAGCCCTTGAGCTGGCGCGTGATCGCCGCATCGGCAAATTCGCTGACAGAACCGCAGCTCTCGCAGATGGCGAAGGCCATGGTCTCGTGGTCGACGCATTGCGGATGGCTGCAGGCGACAAAGGCGTTGAGGCTCTCAAGCCGGTGCACCATGCCGAACTCGACCAGCTTTTCCAGCGCCCGGTAGACCTGAAGCGGGGCGCGGAAGCCGTCGTCGCGCAGCTGGTCCAGGATCGTGTAGGCCGTGAGCGGCCCACCGGCCCGCGACAGGGCGCCGAAAACCAGCGTCTGGTTGCGCGTCAGCTTGGCCGGTGCGCTGCCATGGTCATGCGTGTGGTCGTGATCGTGACCATGGTCATGGGCATGGTCATGACCGGAAGCCGCGTGATCATGCGAGTGCTCAGCCATGTCCTCGTTCCTCTGTTCAGGCGTCCTTGCCCATTCGGCGCATGAGGCTGCCGATGCCTGTTGCGACCGGCGTCAGGCTTACACCGAAAAGCAGCATCGCCGCCACCACGATGGAGGGGCCGGAGGGTGTATCGAATTCCAGCGAGCCGAACAGGCCGGCCAGCACGGCCACCGCTCCCGCAATGGCCGCCAGCACGGCCATCTGCTCCGGACCCGTCGCCAATCGCCGGGCGGTGGCGGCCGGGATGATCAGCAGCGCGGTGATGAGCAGCACGCCGACGATCTTCATCGCGATGGCGATGACGGTGGCCATCAGCACCATGAAGATCAGGTTGGCACGGGCCGGTTTCAAGCCCTCGGCTTCGGCCAGATCCGCACTGACGGTCGCGGCAAACAACGGCTGCCAGATCATCGCCAGCACGCCAAGGACCGCCGCCCCACCGCCATAGATGAGACCAATGTCCAGCCGCGACACAGACAGGATGTCACCGAACAGGAAGCCCATCAGGTCCATCCGCACCCAGGTCATGAAGGCGAGGCAGACGAGGCCAAGCGCCAGCGAGGAATGGGCGAGCAGCCCGAGGAGCGCGTCGGACGACAGCCCACCCCGCTTCTGCAAGGCCAGCAGCAGCAGCGAGATGATCGTGCAGACGGCAAAGACCGCCAGCGTGATGTTGATTTCCAGCAGGAACGCCAGTGCCACGCCGAGCAGGGCTGCATGGGAGAGCGTATCGCCGAAATAGGCCATGCGACGCCAGACAATGAAGCAGCCGAGCGGCCCGGCAACGAGGGCGACGCCTACTCCGGCCAGAATCGCACGCAGGAAGAAATCATCGAGCATCCGTGGTCTCCCCGCGCCGCGCCGGGTGGTCTTGCCCGTGGTGGTGGTCATGATGAGCGTGATCATGATCATGGGCATGGCCATGATCATGCGCATGATCGTGATGGTGCCCGTCGCCCGGATGGCAATGGTCCGTCACCGAGCCATCCTGATGCCGGACGCGCCCATCGGGCAGATGTTCGTGGTCGTGGCTGTGCTCATAGACCGCCAGCGCACCGGCCGCGCGCGGGCCGAACAGGTCGCGGTAGGCCGCTGACCGCGCGACGCTCACCGGCGTGCCACGGCAGCAGACATGCCCGTTGAGGCAGACCACCTGGTCGGTGGCCGCCATCACCACATGCAGATCATGCGAGATCATCAGGATGCCGCAGCCGATCTCGTCACGCACCGCCTTGATCAGGTCGTAGAGGACAATCTCGCCGTTGAAGTCGACGCCCTGGACCGGTTCGTCCAGCACGAGGAGATCCGGTTTGCGTGCAATGGCGCGGGCAATCAGCACACGCTGCATCTCGCCGCCGGAGAGGTTGCGCATCTCTGACTTGCCCAGGTGCTCGACGCCCGTCATGCGCAGCGCCGCCCGGCTGTCCGCCTCGACGAGCGGGCCGGTCAGCCGCATGAAACGAGCGACGGTCAGGGGCAGGGTCCAGTCGATTGCAAGCTTTTGCGGAACGTAGCCGACCCGCAGGCCGTCCAGGCGATCGGCAGATCCCTCAGTCGGCTTCAGGATGCCCAGCGCCATCTTGGCCGTGGTGGATTTGCCTGAGCCATTGGGGCCGATCAGCGTGACGATTTCGCCCGGAGAGACCGCGAGATCAACGCCGCGCACAAGCCAGCGTTCGTCCTTGAAGACGCCTGCGCCGGTCAGGCGCACGAGGGATTTCTGGGATGTAAGCACCGCTTGATTCCTGATCCCGCAAAACAGCGGATTGCCTTTGCTTATGTCACACGTTATAGGGTAACGCAATTCTTGTTATAACATTACAACCTTGAAGGAGTGTCAGATGACCCGAGCGCCCTCCCCCTCAACCGTGCGACGCAGCCGGCCTTTCGGTCACGTTGCGGCGTTGCTGACGACGGTTGCCGTGCTGTTGCCTTTCTCTGGTCTGCAGGCCGCAGCGGCCCCAAAGGTGGTCGCGTCGATCAAGCCGGTTCACTCCCTCGTTGCCGCCGTGATGCAGGGCGTTGGCGAGCCGGACATCATCGTCGATGGCGCCGCCTCGCCGCACACCTTCGCCCTGAAGCCGTCCACGGCCCGGGTGCTGGCTGGCGCGGATCTGGTGTTCTGGGTCGGCCCGGAACTGGAAGCGTTCCTCGAAAAGCCGATCGAGACCCTGGGCGAGAAAGCCGAGGCGGTGGAACTTTCGCAGGCGCATGACCTGACCCTCCTTCCGGTGCGCGAAGGCGGCGACTTTGACGAACATGACCATGGCGACGAAGGTCATGACCACGCCGCTGAGGCGGCCAAAACGGCTGGCCAAGGCACGAAGGACGCCAAAGCCGAGCATGACCACGGGCACGACCATGGGCACGACCACGGGCACGAGCACGGCGCGTTCGACGCGCACCTGTGGCTTGATCCGGCCAATGCCCGCGCGATGGTGCACGAGATCGAAGAACACCTGACCGAGGCCGATCCGGCCAACGCGGCAACCTACAAGGCCAATGCCGAAGCGCTCACCGCACGGCTGACCGCGCTCGAGGCAGAGCTGACAAAGGAGCTGGAGCCGGTCAAGGGCAAGCCCTTCATCGTCTTCCACGATGCGTACCAGTATTTCGAGAAGCGCTTCGGCATCCAGGCCGCCGGCTCGATCACCCTCAGCCCGGAAGTCATGCCCGGCGCCGAGCGGGTCAGCGAACTGCGCGGCAAGATCACGGGCCTCAAGGCCGGCTGCGTCTTCTCCGAACCGCAGTTCGAACCGAAGCTGGTCGGCATGCTGATCGAAGGCACGTCCGTCGGCACCGGCGTCCTGGACCCCCTCGGTACGGACCTGCCCAATGGCCCTGGCCTCTACGAGCAACTCCTGCGCGACATGGCCGGGTCGTTGAAGGGGTGCCTGGCGAAGTAAGTGCCCTGAAACAACACCGCACGGCATCATGCCGGGCGGTGTTGGCTGTGACGGAATCCGCTTCGCGGTGAAGCTGTATTTGTGTTTGCCCCAGCGGCACCGCGTCCCTCTCCCCCCTTGAGGGGGAGATGCCCCCGGCAGGGGGCAGAGGGGGGTATACAGCCTCTCGTGACATTCGGTGGTGGTCATGCGCTGAAGCGTTGGCACCCCCCTCTGTCTGCTGACGCAGACATCTCCCCCTCAAGGGGGGAGAGGGGTGCGACCATTCAACGCCGGAACAGACATCAAGCCATCTGACTTCCCGACGTCAACGCACCGCCCGGCCTCACAGCCGGGCGGTGCACTTCGCGTTCCACAAGCGGTCAGATGCCCTCGCCGCCGAAGACATAGCCGTTGGCGGCGATGATGCCGGCGCGGCGCAGATGGTTGAGCACGTCCTCGGCCGCAGCTTCCGGATCGCGGCCGACGGTGGCCACCCGCAGTTCCGGCGTCTCGGGCGCTTCGTAGGGGCTGTCGATGCCGGTGAAGTTGGCAATCTCGCCAGCGTCGGCCTTGGCATAGAGGCCCTTCGGGTCGCGCTTGCGGCACTCGTCGATGGGCGTATCGACAAAGATCTCGACAAATTCACCCTCGCCCAGCAGGTCGCGCGCCATCTGCCGTTCCGCGCGGAACGGCGAGATGAAGGACACGAGCACGATCAGGCCAGCATCCACGAAGAGCCGGGAGACCTCCGCGACACGGCGAATATTCTCCACCCGGTCGGCGTCGGAGAAACCAAGGTCCTTGTTGAGCCCGTGGCGGATGTTGTCGCCGTCGAGCACATAGGTGTGGCGGCCTTCCAGATGCAGCTTCTTCTCGACGATGGAGGCGATGGTCGACTTGCCGGAACCGGACAGGCCGGTGAACCACAGCACCGCCGGCTTCTGCCGCAGGCTTTCGGCCCGGGCTTCCTTGTCAACGTCCAGCGCCTGCCAGTGAATGTTGCTGGCCCGCCGCTCCGCCTTCACCACCATGCCGGCACCGACCGTGGCGTTGCTCATCCGGTCGATCAGGATGAAGGAGCCGGTGGTCCGGTTGGCGGCGTAGGCGTCGATGGCGATCGGCGCGGACAGGCTGAACTCGGCCAGCGCGATCTCGTTGAGCGCCAGCGTTTCGGCCGGGGCTTCCTCGAAGGTGTTGACGTTGATCTTGTGCGCCAGCGCCGTCAACGTGGCCGTTACGGTCCTTGTGCCGATCTTCAGGAGATAGGAACGGCCCGGCAGCAGGGCTGCATCGGCCATCCAGATCACATGCGCCGACAGGCTGTCGGCCACCGCCGGGCGCTCGTCGGAGCGCGACAGCACGTCGCCGCGGGAAATGTCGATCTCGTCGCGCAGGACCAGCGTGACCGCCTCCCCTGCCCTGGCGCTGTCCACGTCAGAGAAGCCGTTTACGATGCGGGTGACCGTCGAGCTCTTGCCCGAGGCGGCAACCGTCACGTTGCTGCCGACGGTGACGAGACCGCTGGCGAGCGTACCGGAATAGCCGCGGAAGTCGAGGTTCGGACGGTTGACCCACTGGACCGGGAAACGGAACTCGGCGGCCGTTTCCTTCTCGCCGACGTCAACGGTCTCCAGATGCTCAAGCAGCGTCGGGCCCTGATACCAGGGCATGCGGCCCGAGCGGCTGGTGACATTGTCGCCAAAGCGGGCCGAGATCGGGATCGAGACCACGGTCTCGAAGCGGAAGTTGCCGCCCAGCGCTGCAAAATCGCGCTCGATCTCGTCGAAGCGCTCCTGCGAGAAGTCAACGAGGTCGATCTTGTTCACCGCAAGAACGATGTGCCGGATGCCAAGCAGCGAGGCGATGAAGGCATGGCGGCGGGTCTGCGTCATCAGCCCGTGGCGGGCATCGACCAGCAGAACGGCGAGATCGGCGGTGGAAGCGCCGGTCGCCATGTTGCGGGTGTACTGCTCGTGGCCGGGCGTGTCGGCAACGATGAACTTGCGCTTGTCCGTGGCAAAGAAGCGATAGGCGACGTCGATGGTGATGCCCTGCTCGCGCTCGGCCTCAAGGCCATCGACCAGCAGCGCGAGGTCAATGTCCTCGCCAACCGTGCCATGCCGGCGGCTGTCGCGCTCAAGTGCCGCAAGCTGGTCCTCGAAGATCAGCTTGGTGTCATAGAGCAGCCGCCCGATCAGGGTCGACTTGCCGTCATCGACGCTGCCGCAAGTCAGAAAGCGGAGCTGGTCCTTGTTCTGCTGCGCGCGGATGTAATCGAGCACAACCTCTTCGGAGGCGAGGTGATCCGTGAAATCCATGATCAGAAGTATCCTTCGCGCTTCTTCTTTTCCATCGAGGCAGCGTCGTCGTGGTCAATCAGGCGGCCGGAGCGCTCGGAGGTGCGGGCAATCAGCATCTCGCGCAGGATGGCCGGCAGGGTCGCGGCATCAGACTCAATGGCGCCGGTGAGCGGGTAGCAGCCAAGGGTGCGGAAGCGGACCGTCTTTTCCTCGACGGTCTCGCCGGGGCGGATCTTCATGCGGTCATCGTCGACCATGATCAGCATGCCGTCGCGCTCGACCACCGGACGCGGGGCAGCGTAGTAGAGCGGCACCATCGGGATGTTTTCGGCCAGGATGTACTGCCAGATGTCCAGTTCGGTCCAGTTGGACAGTGGGAAGGCGCGGATGGATTCCCCCTTGGCCACCCGGGCGTTGTAGAGGTTCCACAGTTCCGGACGCTGGTTTTTCGGATCCCAGGTGTGCGAGGCGGTGCGGAAGGAGAAGACACGCTCCTTGGCGCGGCTCTTTTCCTCGTCCCGGCGCGCGCCGCCGAAGGCTGCGTCGAAGCCGTATTTGGTCAGCGCCTGCTTCAGTGCCTCGGTCTTCATGATGTGGGTGTGGACCGACGAACCGTGATCAAACGGGTTGATGCCCTGGGCCAGCCCTTCCGGATTGGTGTGGATGATCAGGTCCAGCCCGAGCCGCTTCACGGTCTCATCGCGGAAGGAGATCATCTCGCGGAACTTCCAGCCCGTATCGACATGCATCAGCGGGAAAGGCGGCTTCGAAGGATAGAAGGCCTTCATCGCCAGATGCAGCATGACCGACGAATCCTTGCCGATGGAATAGAGCATCACCGGGTTGCGGAACTCGGCCGCCACCTCGCGGATGATGTGAATGCTCTCCGCTTCAAGCCGCCGGAGATTGCTGAGCCGATCAGACATGCGCCACTTCTTCCCTCGCGCCCCGGGGTCTCACCGCGGTTCGGCGGCTGGGGCGATCATGGCGCAACCCTACAAAAGCGGGCCGGTTCACATAAGAAACGGTTTTGCGGGCTTTTGGGAGGAACGGCTTTTCCGGTTCGTTTTTCTCGCCAAGCGGAGAAATCCCTTCGGCAGGGGATCAATCGCCCCGGATGGCCGCAGATCCCTGCCGGGAATCCAGCCCTCCTCCCGCAAATGCTTTGCATCAATGCGTCAACGCCCCGGATGGCCAGAGACCCCGGGGCGCTGATGGATGCAGCCTGTGCTGTCGATCGAAGAAAGGGCTAACCGAAGAACCTTGGAATGAACAGGACGATCGCCGGGAACAGCAGCAAAAGCCCTACCCGCACGATCTCCATGCCGAAGAAGGGCATCACCCCCTTGAAGGTCTCGGTCATCGGCACGTCCTTGGCGAGCGCGTTGATGATAAAGACATTGAGCCCCACCGGCGGTGTGATCAGCCCCAGCTCCACCACGATCAATGTCAGGATGCCGAACCAGATCTTCAGCTCGTCCGCTGACAGGCCGTAGGCCGCCGTTGCCGCTGTGGCATAATCGCCGCCGTTGAGATCGACCAGCACCGGCCAGAAGAACGGCACCATCACCAGGATCATCGCCAGGCTTTCCATGAAGCAGCCGAGGATGACGAGGATGATCAGCATGGCAATCAGCACGACCCAGGGATCAAGGCCGCTGCTGCCTGCCCATTCGGCAAGGCCTGAGGGAAGGCCGGCACGGGTGAAGAAGCCCTTCACCACCTCGGCCCCGAACAGGATGAAATAGATCATGCCGCTGGTGACCGCCGTTTCCAGCAGGGCGTCCTTCGTCTTGCCGACCGTCAGCCCCTCAGCACCCCACAGTCTCTGGGCAAAGCCGTAGACGAGGATGATGAACACGCCGATGGCCGCCGCCGGCGTCGGGGTGAACAGGCCGATGCCGAGGCCGAGAATGATCGAGCCGAAGATCAGGATCACCGGAATGAGGCGCAGCAGCGCGCGGTTGCGCTCCTCTCTCGGCAGGCTGGCCGTTGCCGGGGCAAGCGCGGGATTGAGGCGCACCTGAATGGCGATGACGGCAATGAAGGCAGCGACCGCGATCATCCCCGGAATGACCGCCGCCCGGAACATCTCGATGATCGAGGCCTCGACGATGACCGCGTAGATGACCAGCGCGACCGAAGGCGGGATGAGGATGCCAAGTGTCCCACCAGCCGCCAGCGTGCCGGTGGCCAGTCGCGGCGAATAGTTGAGCCGCCGGAGCTCCGGCAGCGCCACCCGGCCCATGGTGGAGGCTGTGGCCAGCGACGAGCCGCAGACCGCGCCAAAGCCGGCGCAAGCCCCGATGGCCGAGATCGCCACGCCGCCCTTCACCCGCCCCATCAGCGCATTCATGCCCTGGAACAGGTCGCGGCTGAGATTGGCGTGGCTGGCGAGATAGCCCATGAACACGAACAGCGGCACGACCGATAGGTCGTAGCTCGCCATGTTGGTCCACAGCAGCGACTTGAATTGCTTCAGATAGGGCTCGAACCGCACATGCGGCAGCGCCAGCGACAGCGCGAACATGCCGCCGATGCCGACAATCGTCATGGCAAGGCCAACCGGCACGCGCAGGATCAGGAGCCCGAACAACAGGCCAAGGCCGATCAGGCCAATCAGTTCTGCCTCACCCATGGGCTTCACCTTCAAACAACTGCATCACGCAGACAAGCGCCCACAGGATCATCGAAACCACGCCAGGGCCGTACCAGGGCCACTCCTGCCAGCCGAGGATGGCCGTGCGCGTCTGGTCGGCCATGGTCTCGTTGAGGCCGACCCACATCCAGTAGGCCAGGAACACGGCGAGTACGGCCGTTGTCGCCAGCCAGAGTTTGTCCAGCCCGGCGCGGACGGCTTTCGGCATGGACTGGACAAACAGGTCCACGACCACGTGACCACGCTTGAGCTGACAATAGGGGATGAAGGACAGGGCCGTGACACTGACCGCCAGGCGGACAAAATCCTCATAGCCGGAGATGCCAGCCACCGTGCTGCCAAACAGCACCGCGATCCGGTTGGCCGTGAAGGCCGAGACGTTCACGGTCGTGACCAGAACGATGGCGAGAATGAACAGCGCTCCGAAGAGCGCCCAGGCCGAGATTGCCTTGCGCAGCAGCGATGCCATGCTGCCTCCCTGTGTTTGATCACTGCCTGTCCCCGCAAGGGGACAAAAGGCCGGGGACGCCTGACGTCCCCGGCCTTGAGCTCGATACCCAAGCTTACTGAGCCGGCGACTTGGCGACGAGCGCGCGAGCCTTTTCGACCATGGCGGCCGCGTCGAGACCTGCGCCGGACGCTTCCTTGATCCAGCGATCAACCACAACCTGCCCCTTGTCGTCGAAGGCCTTGGTTTCCTCGGCCGTCAGCTCGATCAGCTCGCCATTCTTCTTGCGCAGCTCCTTGCCGCCGTTCTCGATGCCATCCCAGACAGCACCGTACTTGGCAGCAATGTTGCCCATGGAATGGTCGTCGATAACCTTCTTCAGGTCATCCGGCAGGCTGTCATACCGGTCCTTGTTCATGGCGATCATGAAAGTGGACGTGCCGAAGCGGGTGCCGCCTGCGCCTTCCGTGGAATACTTGGTGAGCTCGTGCAGCTTGAGGGCCGGGAAGATCTCGAACGGCACCATCGTGCCATCAAGAACGCCCTTGGACAGGGCTTCGGGAACTTCTGGAACCGGCATGCCAACCGGCTCGGCGCCATAGGCTTCCAGCGTCCAGCTGCCCGTCCGCGACGGGGTCCGAACCTTCAGGCCGGCGAGGTCTTCCGGCTTGCGCACGGGCTTGTTCACCATGTGGAAGGCCTGACCGCCATGGGTGTGCAGCAGGATCGGCTTCACGTCCTTGAAGTCATCGGCGACCATGTCGAAGGCTTCGGTGAAGGCGATGGTGGTCTGCTTGGCAGATCCCTTGTGCACGGTCGGCAGCTCGAAGACTTCACTGCGCGGGAAGGTTCCCGGCGTGTAGCCAAGTACGGTCCAGACAATGTCGACAACGCCGTCACGGGCCTGGCGATACAGCTCCGGCGGCTTGCCGCCGAGCGACATGGCCGGGAATATCTCGACCTTGATACGGCCACCCGATGCTTCCTCGACGCTCTTGGCCCAGGGCTCCAGCATCTGGGTCTGAGCCGGAGCCTTTGGCCCGAGGAAATGATGCAGGGTCAGTTTGACTTCCTGCGCCGAGGCACTGGCGATCATCATCGAGGCCGTTACCAGCCCGGTCGCCACTGCGAGAATACGCTTCATCTGTGGTCCTCCCTTTGTCGAGGGGCCAGCGGACCGCGCCCCTGCGTTGCCCCTGCCGTCAGTCGGCACATGCGTGCCGCTCCTCCTGTCGGACAAGGGTCTGATCCTCACGCTACCCATCCACTTTCGTTATGTAAAATGAACAATTATCGAAGCTGAATAACCTGTGGTTATGCAGCTTTGCTCCCAGATCACAAACGAACCGCCGCCTTGTCCGCAGCGAACCGCAGGCAGGCCTGCAACATGACAAGGGCTGGTGTCGGTGCTGTGTCAGCCCGCGTCGTCAACCCCACCGGGCCGGTCGTGCCCGTGGTCTCGATCGGCAATTCGACCAGATCGCCCGCTGCGACATCGCGCGAGACCACGCCGGACGAAATGATCCACACCGCATCGGTGTCGAGGGTAAAGCTGCGGCCGAACGTGTTGGAGATCGTCTCGACGCGGCGCGGCAGATTGGTGACGCCGGCTGCGATGAGCAGGCGCTCCACATAAGGCCGGATGATCGCCTCCTGCGTCGGATAGAGCACAACATGATCGGCAAGACGGCGAATATCGAGCGGCTTGCGATCGAGCAACGGATGCCCCTTGCGCACCACAAAAGACACGCTCTCCGAATAGAGATGGGTGAAGGACAGGCCGGCCATCTGTTCCGGGTCAGCCAGGCGGCCGACCACCAGATCCAGTTCCCCCAACCGAAGCCGGCTGAGCAGGAACGTGTTCGGCCCGGTGATCAGCGTCAGGGTGGTTTCAACGCTTTCGGCGAGGAACCGCTGCACCGCAGTCGGCACGATTCGCGCCGCCACGCTCGGCAACACACCGATGTTGAGATAGGACTCTCCCGACATGCGCGCCTGAGCCACGCTGTCCAGCCCCTGCTTCAACGCCGCCAGGCTGGCGCCGGCGTAGTGGAGCAGCACTTCGCCGAACTGCGTCAGCACCACGCCCTTGCGGGAGCGGTCGAAGAGACGAACCTCAAGGATCTCCTCCAGCTCGCGCAGGGTCTTGGAAACGGCGGGCTGGGTGATCGACAATTCCTCTGCCGCCTTCACCAGGCTGCGCAGACGCGCGACCTCGAGGAAGCACTGGATGTGCCGGTATTTCACCCGCGGATCGATCACTTTCATTCCTTTCGGTTATACAAATGACCTGATTTCTCATTTTACATAACCGAAGCATGGATGAAATATGAGGCAAGCACAAGAACAGGCTGATCGGACACCGCATCAGCCGGGAGCCCCAAGGAACAAACCATGCGCATGATCGCGGCAAACGGTCTGGCCTTGCATGTGGACGACAGCGGCGAGACGCATTTGCCGGCAGTCGTGCTGTGCAATTCGCTTGGAACCGACCTGCGCAGCTGGGATGCGGTCGCAGATCACTTGAGGGGCCGCATGCGTGTCATCCGTCACGATGCACGCGGCCATGGCCTCTCCGAATGTCCCGAAGGCCCCTACTCCATCAACGATCTGGTCGATGACCTCACGGCGGTACTCGCGCAGCTTGGCGTTGACCGCTGCATTCCCGTCGGCCTGTCGGTAGGCGGCCTTGTAGCGCAGGGCTTTGCGGCGCGGCATCCGGACCGGGTGCCGGCGCTTGTCCTCAGCAACACCGCCACCCGCATCGGCACGGCCGAGACCTGGCAGGACCGCATCCGCCTGATCGAGGCGGGCGGGATCGAGGCCATTGCAGATCCGATCCTGGAGCGCTGGTTCTCGGCCGGCTTCCGTTGCTCTGAGCCCGTCGCGCTTGCCGGCTGGCGCGCGATGCTGACGCGCACGCCGCGCCAAGGGTATCTCGCCACCTGTGCCGCCCTTGCCGCCGCCGACCTGACACACAGCACATCGCAGTTGCCCATGCCGACGCTGGTGATTGCAGGCGGCGAGGACGGCGCGACACCACCAGCTCTGGTCGAGGCCACAGCCCGGCTGATCCGGGGCGCCCGCTTCACCCTGATCGCGGGCGCTGGCCACCTGCCCTGCATCGAGACCCCGGATGCCTTCTGCGCTGCCCTTGATGCCTTTCTTGAGGAGACCGCCGTTGTCTGATCCCGTGCCCGCAGCCCCCAAGGTCCGCTCGCCCGGGTCGCGCCACTCCGGCGGCATGGCGACACGCCGCGCCGTGCTGGGCGATGCCCATGTCGACCGCTCGGTCGCCAACATGACGGACTTTGACGCCGACTTCCAGACCCTGATCGTCGAGAGCGCCTGGGGAACGGTGTGGAGCGACGACACGCTGAGCCGCCGCGAACGCAGCCTCGTCACCATCGCGCTTCTGGCCGGGCTCGGCCATCATGAGGAACTGGCGATGCATGTCAGAGCCACCATCAACACCGGCGCCTCAGCCCGCGACATCCGCGAAGCCTTGATGCACGTGGCCATCTACGCCGGGGTTCCGGCTGCCAACACGGCCTTCCGCATTGCCCGGGACGCGCTGGCTGCGGCAGGTCGGCTGGACGACGAAATGAGGGAACCTGAGGACGGCGACGCCGTTCGCCACAAGGGAGAGCAGCCGTGAGCAGCTTCGGCACCAACCGCCCCTCGGGGCCCCGCGAGGGCGACTATTACCAGCGCGATCTCACTGTGCATCCGCCAGCCTTCACCCCGATCTACAAGACCTCGGTCACGCGCTCGCCGCAGAAGGCGCTCTTGTCGCTGGAGCAGGGCATCGGCGAGATCACAGGGCCGGTCTTCACCGCCGAGGACCTCGGTCCGCTCGACAATGACCTGATCCTCAACTACGCCAAGACCGGCGAGCCCATCGGCGAGCGGATCATCGTGCATGGCCGGGTGCTGGACGAGAACGGGCGCGGGGTGCCGCACACGCTGGTCGAGTTCTGGCAGGCCAATGCGGGCGGCCGCTACCGGCACAAGAAGGACACCTATCTCGCCCCGATCGACCCGAACTTCGGCGGCTGCGGCCGCTGCCTGACGGACGAGAACGGCTATTACTACTTCCGCACGATCAAGCCGGGCCCCTATCCCTGGCGCAACTATGTCAACAGCTGGCGCCCGGCCCATATCCACTTCTCGATCTTCGGCCGCTCCTTCACCCAGCGCCTGATCACGCAGATGTATTTCGAGGGCGATCCGCTCATCGACGTCTGCCCGATCGTCAAGACGATCCCGGATCCCGAGGCGGTCAAGCGCCTGATCGCGCCGCTGGACCTGCGCGCCACCGTGCCGCTCGACTGCCGCGCCTACAAGTTCGACATCGTCCTGCGCGGGCGCCGGTCCACCCTGTTCGAGAACCGGCTGGAAGGAAACTGACCATGGTGCAGCCGCTCAACTATCTCTCCGAGACGACCAGCCAGACGGCCGGCCCTTATGTCCATATCGGCCTCGCACCGGCCGCCGCCGGCTTCGATATCTTCGAGAAAAATTTCTCGCATGTGGTTGCAGGACCTCAGACACGCGGCACCCGCATCCGCATCGAGGGCCGCGTGCTGGATGGCACGGGCACGCCGGTGCGCGACGTGCTGGTCGAGAGCTGGCAGGCCAACAGCGAGGGCCGGTTCAACCATCCGGACGACACCCAGACCAAGGCGCTCGACCCGGACTTTCGCGGCTGGGGCCGCTCCTGCTCGGATTTCGACACCGGCGTCTTCCTCCTCGACACCATCAAGCCGGGTTCGGTGCCCTGGCGCGACGGCAGGCCGCAGGCCCCGCACATCAGCCTCTGGATCGTCGCGCGCGGCATCAATATCGGTTTGAATACAAGGCTTTACTTCTCCGACGAGGAAGCCGCCAACGCGAATGACCCGGTGCTGCGCCTGATCGAGCAGGAGGTCCGCCGCAAGACGCTGATCGCAGAGCGGCAGGAGACGCCGGAGGGCCTTGTCTACCGCTTTGACATCCATCTCCAGGGCGATCGGGAAACCGTCTTCTTCGACATCTGACCGCCCTGTCGGGGCCGGGTTCCCACCACCTGGCCCCTTCCCTTTTCACTTGATCCGAAGAGCTGAAGCGACCAGCCATGGCGAAAATCCAGTCCCTGCACGACGCCGTTGCGGAGAACATCCACGACGGAGATTCCGTTGCATTTGAAGGCTTTACCCATCTCATCCCGCATGCGGCCGCGCATGAGGTGATCCGTCAGGGGCGCAAGGATCTGACCGTGATCCGGATGACGCCGGACATGATCTACGACCAGCTGATCGGCATGGGCTGCGTGAAGAAGCTGATCTTCTCCTTTGCCGGCAACCCGGGCGTCGGCCTCCTGCGCCGCTTGCGCGATGCGGTGGAGAACGGCTGGCCGCACCCGATCGAGATCGAGGAGCACAGCCACGCGGCCATGGCCAATGCCTATGAGGCGGGCGCGTCGGGCCTGCCCTGCGCCATCTTCCGCGGCTATCGCGGCGCGGAGCTGACGCGGGTCAACCCCAACATCCGCTTCATCAAGTGCCCCTTCACCGGCGAGGAACTGGCCGCCGTTCCGGCACTCCGGCCGGACGTGACCGTGATCCATGCCCAGCGGGCCGACCGGAAGGGCAACGTGCTGCTGGAGGGAATTGTCGGGGTGCAGAAGGAAGCCGTGCTGGCGGCAAGGCGCGCCATTGTGACCGTCGAGGAGATCGTCGACGACCTGGCAAGCCCCAGCCCCAATGCCTGCATCCTGCCGTCCTGGACCGTCACCTCGGTGGTGAAGGTGCCTGGCGGGGCGCATCCCTCCTATGTGCAGGGCGTCTATCCGCGCGACAACGCCGCCTATATCGAATGGGACAAGATCGCGTCAGACCGCGACAATTTCCTGACCTGGATGACCCAAAACGTGACCAATGTCAGCCCTGACGTGTTCGCCAGCCGGGTTGCCCCGCTCCTCAAGACAGGAGACGCGTGAGATGACCAGCTTTACCCCGACCGAGATGATGACCATCGCCGCTGCCCGCGCGCTGACCAACGACGACGTCTGCTTCGTCGGCATCGGTGCCCCCTCGGCCGCCTGCAACCTCGCCCGGCTGACCCATGCGCCGGACATAACCCTCATTTACGAGAGCGGCACCATCGGCACCGCGCCGAACGTGTTGCCCCTGTCCATCGGTGACGGCGAACTTTGCGAGACCGCGCTCTGCACCGTGTCGGTGCCGGAAATGTTCCGCTACTGGCTGCAGGGCGGGCGGATCACCATCGGCTTTCTCGGCGGGGCGCAGATCGACCGCTTCGGCAACCTCAACACCACCGTCGTGGGCAACTACGAGAAGCCGAAGGTGCGCCTGCCCGGTGGCGGCGGGGCGCCGGAGATCGCGATCTCCTGCCGCGAGATCTTCATCACCATGAAACAGTCGAACCGCGGCTTTGTCGAGAAGCTCGACTTCGTCACCTCGCTCGGCCACGGCAAGGGCGGCAGCGACCGGGCCGACCATGGCGTGATGACCAAGGGCCCGACCCGGCTCATCACCGATTTGGCCATCTGGCAACCGGACGCCGAAACGAAAGAATTCACCGTCACCTCGCTTCATCCGGGCGTGACCCGCGACATGGTCGCGGATACGGTCGGCTGGAAAGCCAGATTCGCGGCGGAGGTGGGCGAGACCCCTGCCCCGACGCAAGAGGAGCTTGAGGTGCTGCGCGACCTGCATGCGCGCACCAAGGCTGCCCATGGAGGAGGTTCTGATGCGTGATGTCTTCATCTGCGACTATGTGCGCAGCCCGATCGGCCGGTTTGGCGGCAGCCTGTCCGGCGTGCGCGCCGACGATCTGGCGGCCGTGCCGATCGCCGCGCTGATGGCGCGCAATCCGGATGTGGACTGGGCCGTGCTGGACGAGGTGATCTACGGCTGCGCCAACCAGGCGGGCGAGGACAACCGCAACGTCGCCCGCATGGCCGCCCTGCTCGCCGGCCTGCCCGACACCGTGCCGGGCACCACCATGAACCGGCTCTGCGGCTCCGGCATGGATGCGGTGATCACGGCAGCCCGAGCCATCAAGTGCGGCGAGGCCGAGATCATGATCGCCGGCGGCGTGGAAAGCATGTCGCGCGCGCCCTTCGTCATGCCGAAGGCCGACACCGCCTTTTCGCGCCATGCCGAGATCCACGACACCACGATCGGCTGGCGCTTCGTCAACCCCTTGATGAAGAAGCAGTATGGCATCGACTCGATGCCCGAGACGGCCGAGAACGTCGCCACCGAATTCAACATTTCCCGCGCCGACCAGGACGCCTTTGCGCTCCGGAGCCAGCAGAAGGCCGTCGCCGCCCAGGAGAACGGCCGGCTCGCCAGGGAAATCGTTCCCGTCTCGATCAGCCAGCGCAAGGGCGATCCGATCCTGATCGACAAGGACGAGCACCCGCGCGCCGACACCACGCTGGACGGCCTTGCCAAGCTGAAGGCGCCGTTCCGCGAGGGCGGCTCGGTGACGGCCGGCAATGCCTCGGGCGTCAATGACGGCTCGGCTGCGCTGATCCTCGCCTCGCGCGCGGCGGTGGAGAAATACGGCCTGACGCCGATTGCCCGCGTGCTTGGCGGGGCGACCGCCGGCGTGCCGCCGCGCATCATGGGCATCGGCCCGGCCCCGGCGACACGCAAGCTCTGCGCCCGGCTCGGCCTGTCGCCGGCCAGCTTCGACGTGATCGAGCTGAACGAGGCCTTCGCCTCGCAGGGCCTTGCCGTGCTGCGTGATCTCGGCCTTGCCGATGATGCGCCGCAGGTGAACCCGAACGGCGGCGCCATCGCCCTCGGCCATCCGCTTGGCGCATCGGGCGCCCGCATCACCGGCACGGCGGCGCTGGAGCTGAAGGAGCGCGGCGGCAAGCTGGCGCTGGCTACCATGTGTATCGGCGTCGGCCAGGGCATTGCCATCGCCATCGAGGCGGTCTGAGCCATGTCCCCAAGCCGCGATTGCCTCCTTGCCGGACTGATCCGCGATCCCGAGACCGAAGCCCTGCTCGGGGCGACGGCCGAGGTCGCGGCCCTGCTGGAGGTGGAAGCGGCACTGGCGCTGGCGGAGGCCGATTGCGGCCTGATCCCGGCGGAGGCGGCGGCGCGGATCGCGGACGCCGCCCGGCTCCTGACGCCGGACCTTGAGGCGCTCAAGGCAGGCATGGGGCGCGACGGCGTCCCCGTTCCCGCCCTCGTCGCCGACCTGCGCAAAGCGGTGCCGGCGGCGGATGCCGGCTACGTCCATTGGGGCGCGACCAGCCAGGACATCGTCGACACCGCGCTGGTGCTGCGCCTCGCCCGGATCCTCGATCTGTTCGAGACGCGGCTGAAAGCGCTCGCCCTTGCGCTCGGCGCGCTGGCCGAGGCGCACCGGGCAACGCCCATTGCCGCGCGCACGCGGATGCAGCAGGCGACGCCGACGAGCTTCGGCCTCAAGGCCGCCGGGCTGGATGCTGCCGCTGACGCGGCATCTCGACCGGCTCGCCGAGTTGCGCCCCCGGCTGCTCGCCGTCTCGCTCGGCGGGGCCTCGGGCAATCTGGCGGCACTTGGACACAAAGGGCTTGCCGTCGAGGCGCGGCTCGCCGCCCGGCTGAAGCTGACGACCCTGGCCCTGCCCTGGCACACCGCGCGCGACACGATTCTGGAACTGGGCAGCCTGCTGGCGCTCATCACCGGCAGTCTCGGCAAGATGGGCCAAGATGTGGTGCTGCTCGCCCAGAACGAGATCGGCGAGGTCAGCCTAGCCGGGGCGGGCGGCTCCTCGACCATGCCGAACAAGGCCAATCCGGTGGCGGCCGAAGTGCTGATCGCGCTCGCCCGCAGCACCGGCGGTCTTGCCGGCGTGCTCAATCAGGCTGCCCTTGCCGAACAGGAACGCAGCGGCGCGGCCTGGCTGATCGAACAGCTGCACCTGCCCGACATGCTGCTGCAGACGGGCGCTGCCCTTGCCACGGCGGCCGAGCTTGTTGCCGGCCTCAGCGTCAACGAAGTGGCCATGCGCGCGACCTTCGAGGCAGCACAAGGCCTGATGCTGGCCGAGGCGGCCAGCTTCGCCCTCGCCGACCACATGCCGCGCAGCGCGGCGCAAGCTCTCGTCAAGACCGCCTGCGCCGAGGCGCTCGCCTCCGGCCAGAACCTCATCGACGTCCTGCGCAGCCAGACATCCGCCCAGATCGACTGGGACAGCCTCAAGGATCCCGCCCGGCACATGGGCGCCGCCGATGAGCTGATTGACCGGGCGCTGGAGGCATTGAGGCGGGGGTGAGGGGTGGCTACAAAAACGACAGCCAGTGGGGACGCGCATGACGTGCAAAACTTACACAGCTATTCCCACTTTGTTCCTCGAACGACACTTCTTCAAGCGCGTAGAGCAATCAGCCAGATATAACTTAACAGAATAGTTTTTTGCAAATTGGCATCAAAATTTTGACCTTCATATGTAATCTGTTTAACAGGCTCACCTGAGTATTTGATAAAATTTTTATCTGAATGATAAATTTTTAAACACACCCGAAAGCGTCCGCTTGAGTGCACCAGGATTTTCGCTATATTTGTGATTGACGACTTCTTAAGCCTGTCAAAGAGGAATTGAACCTAGGATTCAAGGACTGCTCGACTATGCCAGAAAGTAACCGATACCCTGACTGCGTAAGGTTCAACCCTAAAAATAATTCTACTGTTTTTTCGGTGACTGACGAAAATGGTGAGATCGTCGCTGTTCATGAGGTTTTTCTCAATCAGGAGGCCAAAGAGATTGGCCGCAGAACAGTAGGTACACCGAATGATGGGTTTGTTAGATTTTTTGGACATGGCGCCCCACACATCTTTAGGGGAGAACCCGAGGATGGTATGAAGCTGTGGATTGAAACAGGCCGCACCATTTGGGTTGATGTTTCCGGCATCCTTGACACGATAGGAGTCACCGAGCAAAGTCGAGAGCAATAATTGATCTTCTGTCAGAAGATCTCAACTTGGCATAAAATGAATTTTTTGCATTGATGTTCACATCATATGTTTTAGTAAAATATTATTTTATAGATTATTGAGTGTTATTGAATTTTCTCGAGTTGCAGTTTGTTTATATTTTTCACTTATTATGTTTAGATGAAGCCCTCAGCCTGAACATTGCTCCACCGTTGTTGCGCATCTAGCTTTGAACAGGCAGCTCAATCATGCTCCAGTTTGTAATGCGCGAGGTCAAATCGCTCCGAGACGCTCGCCAGTGGCCAGCCCCTCATCGACGTCCTGCGCACCCAGAGGTCCGCCCCGATCGACTGGGACACCCTCAAGGACCCCGCCCGGCATATGGGCGCCGCCGATGCGCTGATTGACCGGGCGCTGGAGGAATTGAGGCGGGGGTGAGGGTTTGGAGCTAGGCGGGGTCTAGTTGGTTTTCGAGGTTCGTGTTCTAACGAGCCGAAATTCTGTTCAACCAAACTCATGGCACTGTGCGGGACATCCCCCCACCCCTAACCCTACCGGGGTCGAGCCACGGGTCTCGCCCCGCCTTCGGCCCCCACCAGGGGGAGGGGTGCGGAGAGGTCGTGCCATCATGCCGAGATCGCCAATATCAATATTCTGAATTCGACGTGGCAGGAAGTCCGGGCTCGGCGCTTCTGCTCCCCTCCCCCTGGTGGGGAGGGGTCGGGGGTGGGGGGCTCGGCGGGGCGGAGGGGCTCGGTGATCGAAAGTGCCTCTGGGCTGGCTCGCTGCGTACTTCTGTGAAGGCCTGAGCGTGGGGCTCCCCCCACCCCTAACCCCTCCCCACCAGGGGGAGGGGGGCGGAGAGGCTTTGCCGTGACGCCGTAATCGCAGACACCAATATTCTGAATTCGACGTGGCAGGAAATCCGGGCTCGGCGCTTCTGCTCCCCTCCCCCTCGTGGGGAGGGGTCGGGGGTGGGGGGCTCTGCGGAAAACAAAGGGTTCAAACCTCAATCGTTCTCCGGACCGAACAATCCAAGGCGCAGAAGAATGGTTTCGACGATGCCTTCCAGATTGTGTTCGATGTCGCGGGCGGAAAAGCGCCAGACCGTGAAGCCCTGGGACGCGAGCCACTGGTCGCGGGTGGCGTCGTGCCGGGACTGACCGGGGGCACCGTGGCTGTCGCCGTCAATCTCGATGACGAGGCGATGGGACAAGAGGGCGAAGTCGGCGATGTAGGGGCCAATGGGAGCTTGCCGGCGGACATGAAGGCCGTGCGCTTTCAGGCCGCGAAGATGCGGCCAGAGGGCGCGTTCCTGAAAGGTCTGGTCCCGGCGCAGGTCCTTGGCTCGCTTCCGGGTCCCATCCGTGATCCGACTCATCCGGTCCCCCTCCCTGCAGCCGACCTTGTTCCATGACGCGACAAGGCCTTCCCAGCCGATCGAATCCGTCACCGCATCCACTTGAACTGGCTCGCAAATCGAGTCAGCCGGATCAGAACCTGAGTCCGTTTCATTGGACAAGACCCTGTTTTCGTGGCGACTTTGACCCGTTCAAGTGCCGGATCCGGTGGTTCAGAGACTGAGTCAGCGGCTTGAGACGATGAATCCGGCCGGCGGGCGGACAACCGGCCCGCTTAGCGGTCGCGGAAGCGGTTGGTGATGGGGTAGCGGCGGTCGCGGCCGAAATTGCGGCGGGTGATCTTGACGCCGGGAGGGGCCTGGCGGCGCTTGTACTCGGCGATGTAAAGCAGGTGCTCGACGCGCTGGATTGTGGCGCGGTCGTAGCCCCTGGCCTCGATCTCGGCCACGGACAGCTCGTTCTCGACAAGGCCCTCAAGGATGGCATCGAGCACGTCATAGGGCGGCAGGCTGTCCTGGTCGGTCTGGTTCTCGCGCAGCTCCGCCGAGGGCGCCTTGGTGATGACGGCGGCGGGAACGACCTCGCTGGCCGGGCCCTTCAGGCTGTCCGGGCGGTTCAGGTTGCGCCAGGCGGCCAGACGGTAGACCTCGGTCTTGTAGAGATCCTTGATCGGATTGTAGCCGCCGTTCATGTCGCCGTAGAGCGTGGCGTAGCCGACCGACATTTCCGACTTGTTGCCGGTGGTCAGCACCATGGCGCCGAACTTGTTGGACACAGCCATGAGAATGACGCCGCGGCTGCGCGACTGCAGGTTTTCTTCCGTGATGTCCGGGGCGCGGCCGGCAAAGAGCGGGGCGAGAACCTCGCTGAAGCCGGTCATCGGCGCCTCGATCGGGACGATGTCGTAGCGCAGGCCGAGCGCATCGGCGCTGGCCTTGGCATCGCGCAGGCTGTCGGTCGAGGTGTAGCGGTAGGGCATCATGATGCCATGCACACGGTCAGCGCCCAGCGCATCGACGGCCATGGCGGCACAGACGGCCGAATCGATGCCGCCGGACAGGCCGAGCACGACACCGGGGAACCGGTTCTTGTCGACATAGTCGCGCAGACCCTGGACACAGGCGAGCCAGTTGGCTTCCTCGCGGGCCGGCAGCGGATGAACGGGACCGGAGACGCAGCGAAGCGTCCCCTCCCCGTCCCGCTCCCAGTCGGTGACGGAGATCAGGCTTGCGAACTGCGGCAGCTGGAAGGCGAGGCTGCGGTCGGCGTTGAGGGCAAAGGAGGCGCCGTCGAAGACCAGCTCGTCCTGGCCGCCGAACTGGTTGCAATAGACCAGCGGCAGGCCGCTCTCGACCACGCGGGCGACCATGACCTGCAGCCGCTCTTCCGCCTTGCCGGCCCAGTAGGGCGAGGCATTGGGGATCAGCAGGATCTCGGCGCCGGTTTCGGTCAGGCACTCGATGACCTCGTCGGCCCAGGCGTCTTCGCAGATCGGCAGGCCGAGGCGCAGGCCGCGGAACTCGACCGGCCCCGGCAGCGGCCCCGGGGTGAAGACGCGCTTCTCGTCAAAGACGCCGTAATTGGGCAGGTCGACCTTGTGCCGGACAGCGGCGATGCGCCCGCCATCGAGCAGGGCGACGGAATTGTGCACGCCCTCACCGTCGGACCAGGGCAGGCCGACAAGAACGGCCGGGCCGCCGTCGGCGGTGTCCTTGGCCAGATCCTCGGCCGCCTCGCGGCAGGCGCGGACGAAGGCGGGCTTCAGCACCAGATCCTCGGTCGGATAGCCGGCGAGGAACAGCTCTGACAGAAGCAGGAGATGCGCCCCGCTGGCGGCCGCCTCAGCGCGCGCGGCGCGGACGAGGGCAGCGTTGCCCTTGATGTCGCCCACGACGGGATTGAGCTGGGCAGTGGCGAGGCGAAGGCGGGAGGCGGAGGCAAGGGAGGCGTCGGTCATGGGCAAATCAGTACCGCACCGGCCGCAAGCTGGCAATCAGCGCCAGCGGGTCTGGTATCTTCGGCCTGGGCCTCAGAGGAAGGCAAGGCCCATGGCATCGTCGACCGGGAGCGGACGCGCGGAGGGCTGGGACAGGTCGATGATCTCGGTCGGCTTTGCACGGCGTTGCGGTGCACGCTGCGGCGCGCGCTGCCCTGGCAGGCTGAGCGAACCACGGCTGCGGCCATGGAGATCCTGCTGCACCAGCGCGGTCTCGATCCGGTTCAGGAGAACCGCTGGAGCGACCGGTTTGGCGACAAAGCCATGAATGCCGATCCGGATTGCTTCCAGGACGACAGGCTTGCGGGCATGGGCGGTGACGATGACCACCGGCGTCGTTGCAAGGGTCTTGTCCTTGTCGCCTCGCAGCAGCTTCAGGAAATCCGCGCCGGAGACCGGGGTCATGGCCCAGTCACAGATGATGAGGTCCGGTCGGCGGTCGATCAGGATCTCGAGACCGTCGGCACCATCGCCCGCGTCGAAGATTCGCCGGGCGCCAAAGCCGGCCATGATCGAGCGCAGAATCTGGCGCATGTGCATGTTGTCGTCGAGAATCAGGAACGACAGATTGCTGAGGTCTATCCGCGTGCGCATGTCACCCTCCCGAGGTGTTGCTGCGGTGTCCTATGCGATCTTCCGTTAAGGCAGTCTTACGATCCATACTGTTGGAAATATCAATCGCAAAAAACGGCTGCCTTTTGTGAAAAATAGGGAAAACTGCCTATCTAACGCCGCGATATCAGAGCATTGCCCTGTGACATGTGGCGAGTGGGGAGAATGGCCAGCGCACCGAACATCGGCCCTCGCGGGCCCATGAGCCGGGTCCAGACTCCATGACCGGAGCACGCCGCGGGGCAGGAACAGATGTCGCCTGACAGGGCCGCCTTAACGGGAAATTTGCCAATCTTCCGTATGGGAAATTAATTAGGGTGACTTATCCTCCCCGAACAGAAAAATGCAGCCCCTGACGGGACACCACGTCCCGCGAGCGGAGACCGCCTGCCAGTGCCGACGACGAACGCGAGAGACATGGCCTTGACGCAGAAGCGGTCGGGTTGGAGCCTGACACGGCAGGTCTATCTGCTGGCCGCAGTGCTCATCGCGTTGGCGACACTCTCGCTCGTGTTTGTCGGCTACATCGCTTCGCGTGCGGCCGACGAGCAAGCCCAGCGCAACGAGCTGCGCCTGCTGGAAAACGCGCTCAATGACCGCAGCATGCTGATTGCCCGCGACCAGTTCACCCTGGCGCGCTGGAACCGTTCGGTCGAAAACATCTCGATCCGCTTCAATTCGGGCTTTGTGCGCTACGAGTTCCTGGATTCGCTCTGGTATGATTTCGGTCACGAACAGACCTTCCTGATCGATCCGGGCGGGATCCTGCTCGCCGAATCCAGCGCTGGCGAGGCGAGCTTCAGGCGCAAGCCGCTGCCGGCCTCCTCTCCCCTCATGCAGATCGCGCAGGCCACCACGCGTCGCCATGCCGAAAAGGGCGCGGCGCTGGATGCGCCAGGTACGCTGGCTGCAACCCGCGTCGAGGAGAGCGCAGTCTTTTCCTTTGCGGAGGTGAATGGCGTCGTATCGCTGCTGGTCGCCATGCCGATCGTGCCGGATGACGACGAGGTTTCGCTGCCCAATGGCCCGCCGGTCATCCTGGTGTCCTCCAAGGCACTGGACGAGGCGTTTGTGGCCGACATCAATTCGCAGCTGTCGTTCGGAGACCTGCGGTTTGTCCGCGAGACACGGCTGACGACCGGCTTGACCAATCTTCCGGTGACCGCCGCCGATGGCAGCCAGCTTGGCAAGTTTCAGTGGGTCAGTGAGACGCCTGGGCAGCATGTCTGGCAGATGATCATTCCGGCCATCGTGTTCCTGGGCGGCGTCATTGCGGTGTCGGCGCTGGTGATCGCCTGGAAGATCAGCGGACTGACGAAGGCGCTGGAAGAGCGGGAGCGCGAAGCCAACCACCTTGCCCAGCATGACATTCTCACCGGTCTTGCCAACCGGCTGCAGATCAGCGCGGCACTGGAGGCTGCTGTGGCGGGGTTACCGGCCAAGCCCTTTGCCATCATCAGCTGCGATCTCGACCGGTTCAAGGCGATCAACGACAACTTCGGCCACGGTGCCGGCGATGAGGTGCTGCGGCAAGTGGCCCGGCGCCTGGAGGATGCTGTTGGGCAGCAAGGGCTGGTGGGGCGCCTGGGTGGTGACGAGTTCATCGTGCTGGTGACGGCAGGCCATGATCGCAAGCAGCTGACCCGGCTGGCGCAGCAGATCCTGTTGACCGTGCCCGCCCCAATTGCCTTGACGCGGACAACATCCGCCCATTTCGGTGTCTCGCTTGGCATTGCCATGGCGCAAACGGCTGGCACCGACAGCGAAGTGCTTCTGGCGGCTGCCGATGCCGCGCTCTACGCTGCAAAATCCCGGCGGGTCGGCTCCTTTGTCTTTGCCGGCGACCCGGATGTCGAAGGACTGAAGAGCGTCGCCGAAAAGGCGCAGTCTGCAGGAGACATGGCAAAGGCGGAGGCACTCAGGCCCGACCCGTCCGGTCGCCGCCGCGGTCCGTCGGTCCATGTCGGCTGACGGCACACGTCGGCGGATCCTGCTGGCACTGGGAGCGTTCGCCGCAAGCCAGGCCATACCGTTGCGGACATACGGAGCGGCCCGCCGGCACGTCCTGGTGCTGGGAGCCGGGATGGCTGGTCTTTCAGCGGCGCGCCATCTGGCTGACGCGGGTCAGTCCGTCACCGTGCTGGAGGCGCGGCCCCGGATCGGCGGGCGCATCGAGACCGACCGCAGCGCCGGGTTTGCCGTCGAGCGTGGCGCGGGGTGGATCCATGGAACGCAGGGAAATCCGCTGATCGACATGACCCGGCGCGCAGGCCTGTCCTTGCGTGCAACATCCTATGATCGGGGAATGAGCCTGGCACTGGACGCCACGGGGATGAAAATTCCCCCGGCGCGGCTGGAGGCAGCTGATGCCCAACTTATGGATCTGCTGCGGCAGGTCGATGCACAGAGTGACAGTCCGGCGCGGCAATCGCTGGCCGCTGCGCTGGTCCGGATCTCTCATGGTGGTGTCCTGCCCCCACTGGTTGCCGCATTGTTACGTCTGGAAATCACGGGAGACCTTGGCGCTGACCCGGAGGATCTGGACGCCGGCAGCTTTGATGATGACGCGGCGCTGGACGGCGGCGATCACTGGATCGTGGAGGGCTACGACAGGATCCCTGCCCTGCTGGCGCGCGGTCTCGATATCCGGCTGGATGAAGCGGTGGTCAGCGTCGAGGAGCGGGCGGATGGCCTGCGTGTGACGACAAACAGGGCGACGCATGAGGCCGATCAGGTGGTCGTGGCCCTGCCGCTCGGCGTTCTCAAGTCGGGCGACATCGTCCTGCCCGAGGCTGCTCTTGGACGGCGGCGTCAGGCCATGGAGCGGATCGGCGTTGGCACGCTGTTCAAGCTGGCCGTTCCCGTAACCGGAGCATTGCCGGCGGTGGACGTCATCCTTCCTGCCGATCCGGCGCTTGCGCCGTGGACGGCACTCTATCCGCTCAGGCAGGCTCCCTGGCCAGCTCTCATGCTTGTGGCGGGGGGCAAGGGCGGGCGGGCGCTGGAGCAGACATCGATGGAAAGCGCGATGGCCGCCGCCGACGCCCTGCTGGCACGGTTGCAACTGCCGCGCATTGACCGAAAGCGGAACTGGCAGATGGCGTCGGACTGGAGTCGCGATCCGTTTGCCCGTGGCTCCTACTCGTTCCCGCTCACAGGAGGCGGAGCGAAGGACTTTGAGCTGCTGGCAAAGCCGCAGGGAAAGCGGCTGTTCTTCGCCGGAGAACATTGCCTCTTTGCGCATCACGCCACCGTACACGGGGCATGGATGAGCGGAGAAGCGGCGGCACGGGACGTGCTGGCCACCTGAAGTCAGCCAGAGGCCCCGCGCCGGGCGGGCAGTGCGTTGACCGGATGCGAGCCGATCAGGCGCTCAGACGTTCGGTCGGCTCGCGCATGGTGACGAGCTCTTCCGCCGCCGTCGGATGAACGGCGATCGTGCGGTCGAAATCCGCCTTGGTCGCGCCCATTTCCAGCGTGATTCCAAGGACCTGAGCCATCTCGCCTGCGTCATGGCCGAGGATATGTACGCCCAGAACCTTGTCGGTGTCCGCGTCGACGATCAGCTTCATGTGCATCTTCTCGTCACGGCCGGACAGGGTGTGACGCATCGGTCGGAAGCTGGTCTTGTAGATATCGAGATTGCCCGTCCGCTTCAGCGCATCTTCCTGCGAAAGCCCCACGGTGCCGAGTTCCGGCTGGGAGAAGACGGCGGTGGCGATCAGGCTGTGGTCGACCGTCCAGGGCTTGTTGCCGAACACCGTGTCGGCAAAGGCATGGCCCTCGCGAATGGCAACCGGGGTGAGATTGGCCCGGTCGGTGACGTCGCCAACGGCGTAGATCGAAGGGACCGAAGTCCGGGAGTCCGCACCGACCTGGATGGCGCCGGCGTCGGTGACCGCAACGCCAGCCTTCTCCAGACCAAGCCCGGCGATGTTGGGCCGGCGGCCGATGGCGAACAGGATCTGGTCGGCCTGAAGCACCTCACCCTTGCGGGTCTTGCCGGTGAGCGTACCGTCTTCGGCCTTCTCGATGGCGGCAAAGGTGTCGTTGGTCAGGACACGGATGCCCTTCTTCTCCATTTCCTCGTGCAGGGCCTTGCGCATGTCGCCGTCAAAGCCGCGCAGGATTTCATCACCGCGATAGATCAGCGTCGTCTCGGCGCCAAGGCCGTTGAAGATGCCGGCAAACTCGACAGCGATGTAGCCACCGCCCGCCACCACCACGCGCTTGGGCAGTTCGGGAAGGTGGAAAGCCTCATTCGAGGTGATGACGTGTTCACCGCCGGGAAGTTCCGGATCGACGTTCGGGGTGGCCCCGGTGGCAATCAGAATGTAGCGGGCTGAGATCAGACGATCATTGGCGAGAAGACGGACCGTGTTCGGGCCTTCCAGCACCGCGCGGCTGTCGAACAGCTCGACGCCGGTGCGCTCGAGATTGCGCCGGTAGATGCCCTCGAGGCGGGCGATTTCCTTGTCCTTGCCGGCGATCAGGCGTGACCAGTCGAAGCTGTGCTCGCCAACACTCCAGCCGAAGCCCTCCGCATCCTCGAACTCTTCGGAAAAGCGTGACGCATAGACAAACAGCTTCTTGGGCACGCATCCGCGGATCACGCAGGTGCCGCCATAGCGGTATTCCTCCGCAATGCCGACGCGTGCGCCATGGGTAGCGGCGATGCGGGCCGCGCGGACACCGCCGGAGCCGCCGCCGATGACAAAGAGATCAAAATCGAATTCGCTCATGACTGTGTCCTGACCTGTCGTGTCCCTGATGTTGTCCGACCGGCGTCCGCATTCAAGCCTGCCAATGAAAACGGCCCCGAAAACCGGGGCCGCTGCAGCTGAAGGAGCCGGATTACGGCTTGACCAGACCGCGCTTTTCCAGCTCGGTGCGGACGGCGCTCACCATCTCCATCGACAGCTGGTCCTGCCACTGCTGAGCCGCGCCAATGGACAGGGCGGTCAGTTCGGGGCCGAACTGGGTCAGCTTCTTGCCGATCGGGCTTTCGTAGAAGTCACCGATCTGGGTCAGCTCTTCCTGGGTCAGGCGGCGCGCCCAGACTTCGAAGACCATCTTGTTCAGCTCAGGACGACGATCGATCAGCTTCAGAGCGACATCGGTCGTCACTTCCTCAATGACCGGCGTCACGGACGGGTCAGACTGGATGAAGACGGTCTTGGTCTGCTCGGCAAGGATCGGAATGATCTCGTCGAAGCTCTGCAGGGCACCGGCTGCAATGACGGCGCGGCGGGCGGCGGCCAGATGCGCTTCGGTCAGTTCCTGGGCGCTGGCCATCGGCATGGTCAGGCCACCAGCGATGAGTGCCGCTGCCAGCATCGGCAGGGCCTTGAAGGTGGGGATCAGTTTCATCGTCAAACTCCAATGCTCAAAAATGACAAGGGTCGGTGGCACATGCGCCCAAGGCTATCCAGCCTGTCAGGCAGCCGTCACCACACGAACACCCTCCGGACCGGCGACATAGGCCTTGCCTGCCAGTCCGATGAAGAGGCCATGTTCCACCACGCCAGGGATCGCGACGAGATCGGCCGCAAGACCGTCCGGATCCGGGATTGCACCCAGCGCAGCATCAAGGATGTAGTGACCACCATCTGTGACGAAAGGATGGTCATTGCCACCGCGCAAGGTCAAGGCGGCTGGCAGCCCGTGACGCGTCAGCACGGTCTCGATGGCCTTGCGGGTGGCGCCAAGACCGAAGGGCACCACCTCGACCGGCAGCGGGAACTTGCCCAGAACCGGAACCAGCTTGGTGTGATCGGCGATCACAATCAGCGTGCCCGAGGCTGCGGCAACGATCTTCTCGCGCAGATGCGCGCCGCCGCCGCCCTTGATGAGGCGCAACTGCGGATCGATCTCGTCGGCGCCATCAATGGTCAGATCGAGAACCGGCAGGTCCTCAAGGGTTGCCAGGCGGATGCCAAGGTCGCGCGCCAGCGCTGCGGTGCGTTCCGAGGTCGGGACACCAATGACATCAAGCCCGTCGGCGACGGCCTTGCCCAGGGCCCGAACGAAGTGTTCGGCCGTCGATCCGGTGCCGATACCGATCTTCATTCCGGAGCGGACCTCCTGCAGGGCAGCCTCGGCCGCCAGACGCTTCCAGTCGTCGCTCATGGTCACCTCATCATCGTGCGATCCGGCCTCAAGCCGGGTGTTGGCGGTGCTTAGCATGCAGGGCCGGACAGGGCAAAGACGATCTGTCCAACGAGGGTGTTCGCTCAAAGTCTCTGCAATCATAAGCTGCTTTTTAACGGTCCATTCAGAACCAGAGGCCAGAATGTAAATCCGAAGTATTTCTCCATCCGGAAACCTGCCAATGTCTTTCCTCTCGAAGCGAAATCGTGCTGCTGGCGACGCAAATGTTGCACCGCAAGGAGCGGCAACCGAGAGTACGAGAGTGGTACAAACGCCGAATGACGAGGATCAGGCCAAGCAGCAGCGGATCGAAGCGGCTCATACTTTCGACGCAATAGAATCTGATCTGCACACCGCTGCGAATGCAATCGGCAAGCAGGCAGAAGATCTACGTCATCAGATTTCGGACCAGTTTGCCGTTCTGGAGGGCATTCGGCGCGACGGGGCAGAACTCCACAGCCAGTCGACCATCGCCACGCAGAACGCCGCCGAACTGGCAGCGTCCATCGGCGAACTCGCCGCTGCGTCCGGCCGGATCAGTTCGCAAGTCCAGCGATCAACGCAGCTTTCAGTTGATGCAATGACCGTAGCCGACGAGGCAAACGCTGGCGTGCTTGACCTCAAAGCCGCGATTGTCGACATCGCCAGCGTCGTGCGGCTGATCTCGGACGTTGCCAAACAGACCAACCTTCTTGCCCTCAACGCCACGATCGAGGCGGCCCGCGCTGGTGAGGCCGGCAAGGGGTTTGCGGTTGTCGCAAGCGAAGTGAAGTCCCTGTCGGTCGAGACGCAGCGCGCGACCGACGTGATCGTCGCCAATATCGACCGGCTGCAGGCCTCGGCGGAGACCAGCATCAACTCGGTGAGCCGGATCATCGACATGATCGGCGAATTGCGCCCGACCTTTGCCGATGTTGAGCTTGCCGTCAGCGAGCAGCTTGGCGCCACCAACCAGAT
The DNA here is from genome assembly GCF_026672425.1 of Pannonibacter sp. SL95. Taxonomy (GTDB): domain Bacteria; phylum Pseudomonadota; class Alphaproteobacteria; order Rhizobiales; family Stappiaceae; genus Pannonibacter. Next base: position 1,253,529 of record NZ_JAPPRC010000006.1, on the reverse strand, counting down.
CAACGCCCGCGCTGACGAAACCGCACGCTTCGTGCAGCAGGTTGCTGCGCGCGTCGAGGCGATCGAAAGCGCAACGGCCGTTGCCGAAGAGAGCGGCGCACAGGCCATGGAGGCCGCGGGCAAAATGGCTGCGGCGGCCGCAGCGCTCGGTCCGCGCTTCACCATGATGATCAGGCAAAGCTCGATCGGCGACCGCCGTGTGGAAGACCGGCTTCCGGCACGCATCAACGGACGGCTTCTGCTGCGCGGTGAGACGTTCCGGATCGAAACACGCGACATTTCTCATGCCGGCGTTCTTTTGAAGCCGGAAGGACTGGACAGGGTTCCGCACCCTGCTGATGGCGTTCTGGCCCTGGACGGGATTGGCGATATCTCCCTGCGGGTGGTCAACCGCTCCGACAATGGTCTGCATTGCCAATTCATCAAGATGGACGAGGCCACATCAGATGCCCTCGACAAACGGATCATCCGGCTGCAGGCCGACTATTCCAATGCTGTCCAGAAGGCCAAGGACGGCGCGGCCAAGATCAGTGCAGCCCTGCAAGAGCTCCTCGACACGCGCAAGCTGACCCAGAGCGACCTGTTCGATACGAAGTACAAGCCAATCGCCGGCACCAACCCGGTCCAGTTCGAGACACGATTCCTGTCGCGACTTGAGGAGGTCCTGCCGGGGATCCTTGAACCGATCCTTGCCAGCGAACCGACGATGGCGTTCTGCGCGGCGGTCGACCGCAACGGCTATCTTCCGGTCCACAACAAGGTCTACTCCAAGCCGCAGAAGGCCGATGACCCGACGTGGAACGCCGCGAACTGCCGCAACCGGCGCATCTTCGACGATCGCGCCGGCCTCAGCGCCGCGCGCAGCTCCCGTCCGGTCCTGATCCAGACCTATGCCCGCGACATGGGCAACGGTACGGTGGTGTGGATGCAGGAGGTTGACGTTCCGATCGTGGTTGCCGGCAAGCACTGGGGTGGCTTCCGGACAGCTTACAAGCTCTAACTAAGACAATTTATCAAGCTTGCAGGCAGGAATAGCCTCGCCTATTGCTCGCAGTACGATCCAGAAGGAGAGAGCTGTGACCGTTATCGTACTCGACCTTGACGGCACGCTGGTCGACACCGCCGGCGATCTTGTCGGGGCGCTCAATGCAACGATGCTGCTGCATGGCCATCAACCGGTCGACGAAGCGATCGCGCGGCCGCACGCCGGTTTCGGCGCGCTGCCCCTGTTGCGGCTCGGACTGGAGCAAAATGGCATTGTGCCGGACGAGGCTGTGCTGACGGCCATGCGGCCGGTGTTCCTCGATCACTATGCCCGCAACATTTCGCTGGTGAGCCGGCCCTACCCGGGCGCGGTCGAAGCACTCGAGGCGCTGCGCGGCGACGGCTGGCGCCTCGCGATCTGCACCAACAAGGCCGAGGCACTGGCGCGCCAGCTTCTGGATGAGCTGAACCTCACTCCCCTGTTCGGCGCCATCATCGGCGGCGACACCTATGCGCGGCCAAAGCCGGACTCCCGTCCTGTTCTGGGCGCCATCCGCCGTGCTGGCGGGGAACCGGTCGGCTCGGTGATGGTTGGCGATACGGCGACCGACATTGCCGCTGCCCGCGCGGCTAGCCTGCCCGTTGTCGCCGTCGACTTCGGCTACGCCAATGTCCCGGTGCGCGATCTGGGACCGGACAAGGTGATTTCGCATTTCCGCGAACTGCCAGCCGCGTTGGAAGCACTGCAATCGAGCGCGAAGGCCGCCGAGTAGTACCGGCCTTCCATTTCACGTGATGTGGACAATCCACAGGCACAGGCAGCCAAAGGGGCGAGGCAGCTTCAGAACACAAGTGGCTGAAGCGTGCGGACTGCCGGCTCATACGACGGCGTCTCCCGTGGCCTCGTCACGGCGGTCCGCGCGAAATGACAGAAAAATGTCTGCCGCCCTGTTGCACCTCCCCTCGAAATCGCCTAAAAGCCCGCCACCAGCCCAAGCGGCGCGGGCGATTAGCTCAGCGGGAGAGCGTTCCGTTCACACCGGAAAGGTCGCAGGTTCAATCCCTGCATCGCCCACCATCCCCTTGAAATCACCTTACTGGTTATGGACGGTCGCTTCCGGATATCGCCGTGGCGTTCGGCGCCTGGGCCGCGTACGGGTTTTTCCTTAACAATCATGGTTAAGTGTGGAGCAAGTCGGGTTGCGATTCAGACGATATCTCCTTCATAGTTTCAATGGGCATTGGTATTTTTTTCAATAGTAAAACAGTCTATAATCATTAGGTGGCATCGCCTTTTTTTACAATCGACTGCCAATATATTGACCAAACCACACAAGATTGCTGGCCATTTTCAAAATAAAATCTCTAATTTGCCGCCTCCCGCATCAAGTTAATTTCTTTTTAATTTGGTAAACGCAGGATTCCTATACGGCACAAAGACCGAGGGACACGATGCACACTCACTCATCCTCAGCTGACGTAGTTGCTCGCCTGCGTTTCGCACGGATTGATCAGGACACCCAGAAGACATTGCAGGAGCTGTGGCCTGTAGTGGCAGGTGCCCTGCCAGCCGTCCTTGATGGATTTTATAGACATGTAAAATCATTTCCGGCGATGGCCCAACTGATCGGGTCACGTGATAGCCAGCTGAAGAAGGCGCAGGAGACCCATTGGGCGCGACTTTTTTCGGGCAATTTTGACCAGGCTTATGTGGACAGCATCGACCGCATCGGCCGCGCGCATGTGCGCATCGGCCTTGAGCCAAAGTGGTACATTGCCGGCTATCAGTACGTGCTCAACGAGCTCATCGGGCTCATTCAGAAGCGCAACCGCTTTTCGACCTCACGCGCCAACCGCCAGCTTGTTGCCCTCAACAAGGCCGTGATGATGGACCTCGATTTCGCGATCTCCACCTATCAGGAGGTCCTGATGGAGCAGCGCCAGGAACAGGCGCGGCAGATCGGCTCGGCCATCGATAGCTTCAAGCGCAAGGTCGAGACCTCCATGGCGACGGTCGACCAGAGTGCTGCGAAGGTGACGGCGCAGGCAACAGACCTCTCGTCCCAGTCGGCAGTAGCGATGCAGGAAGCGCTGTCCGCTTCCTCCGCTTCCGAGCAGACAACGGCCAGCATCCAGACGATTGCGGCAGCAACGGAACAGCTGTCGAGCTCGATCACCGAGATCTCCCGTCAGATCACGGGTGCATCTGATGTTGCCCGGCGCGCCAATGATGAAACCAACCGGACCTCGACCGAGGTCAGCAAGCTGTCGGACGCCGCCCAGAAGATCGGTGATGTCATCAACCTGATTCAGGCTGTCGCCGAACAGACAAACTTGCTCGCCCTGAACGCAACTATCGAGGCCGCCCGGGCAGGTGAAGCGGGGCGCGGCTTCGCTGTTGTCGCGGCAGAAGTGAAGGAACTCGCCAACCAGACGTCAAAGGCGACGGAAGAGATCGCTTCGCAGATCGCCGCGATCCAGGGGGCGACACAGAATGCCGTGAAGTCGATCAACGCAATCTCGGAAACCGTCAGGTCGGTCGACAACATGACAGCATCGATTGCCGCAGCCGTCGAACAGCAGGGGGCGGCCACGCGCGATATTTCGGCCAACATCCAGAGCGCCGCGACTGGATCAACGACACTCTCCGGAAATGTGACGAGGGTCAGCACGACGATCAATGCTGCTGGTGCGGTTGCCCGCGACTTCCTTGTTTCTGCCGACGATCTGAAAGCCTGTTCAGCGAAGATCGCCGAGGACGTTCGCGATTTCTTCATGGAGCTTCGCACCGGTCCGCTGGACCGCCGGAAGGGCCAAGATCCCTCTTACTCCGGGCCGGAGCGGCGGACGGCCGGGCAGGCTGGCCAACAAGCAGGTCACCGGGCGGCCTGACGGGCGGATGCAGTGTCCGGCAGCAACGGCACCAACGGGCAGGCATTTCTTGGTAAGATCAGCATGACTGATTCCTCGCACCAACCTGCCCGGAGCCCGCATGAACGTGAAGTCGGCCGCCGCCGGAACCCTTGAAACCTTGCGCAAGGCGCTCGCCTTGCAACAGGCGGGCGAGATCGAAAAGGCGCAGCGCCTGTACAAGGCGGTTCTCAAGAAGAACCCGTCGTCGGCTGATGCCAACAACCTGCTCGGCGTGACCTATCGCCAGCTTGGCTTTCCCAAGCGGGCCGTGGAATTCATCCGGAAGGCCATCGCGATCGCCCCGGATCGGGGGGCCTACTACGCCAACCTCGCCCGCGCCCTCTCGGACCTGCCCGAAACCCGGCCGGATGAAATTCTGGTCGTCGCGGACAAGGCGCTGAGCTTTTCGCCGAACCTGCCCGAGGCGCGCAACATGCGCGCCATCTCGCTGACCAAACTGGGGCGCGAGGACGAGGCGGAAGCCGAGCTTCTGAAGCTGATTTCCGATCAGCCGGCCTATGCCGATGCCTATCGAAATTATGGTGTGATCCTGCGTGACCGAGAGGACCACCACAAGGCGCTCGAGTTCTTCGTTGCGGCCGTCCAGCTGGATCCGGGCAATTCGGAGGCCTGGGTGCAGCGGGCACGAGCGCGGTTCGAACTGGAGCAGTTCAGCGAAAGCGAACCGGAGTTGCTGGCAGCGCACAAGCTGTTCCCCGAAAACAGCGACATCAGCCACGAACTCGCCAGGCTGTACTTCAAGTCGGGCGATGCCCACCTCGGCCTGCCCTTCGCGGAAGCGGCGGTGGCCGCCCAGCCGAACAACCCGGGGCGGCTTGTTACCCTCGGCGTCATCTATCAGGCCATGCGCCGCTCCAAAGAGGCCATCGACGCGCTGGCCAAGGCCCGCGCCAACTGGGCGGAAGACATTCCGACGGCAGAATGGAACATGTCGCTGGCCTATCTCGGCCTCGGCAATCTGGAGCTCGGCTGGAAGCTGGCCAAGGCGCGATTCCGGACCGGCCTGTCCTCGACCCTGTGCCGGAAGTTCGAGAAGCCGGAATGGGACGGCTCCGACCTGACCGGCAAGACCATCATGCTGTGGAACGATCAGGGCGTCGGCGATGCCATACGCAGCGGCACCATGGTGCCGGAGATCATCGCGCGCGCCGGGCATGTGATCATCGAGCTGAGCCAGAAACTGCTCGCGCCCTTCGAACGCAGTTTCCCGGAGGCGACCGTCCGGCTGGCCACATTCGAAGCGATCACGCTGAATGCGACGCAGCATGACTATGACTACCAGATCTGCTTGTCGGATCTGGCGCATTTCCTGCGCCCGACGTTCGAGGACTTCAAGAAGGCCCAACATCCGGTCTACCGGATTGATGTGGAGCGGGCGCGGGAGTTCCATGCGCGGATCCCTGATGCACGGCAGAAGCCGGTCGTCGGCGTCTCCTGGCGCTCGCGCAACCTGGCTCCGGCGCGCGCGAAGAGCTATCTCTCCGTTCCGGAGTTTTCGCCCATCGTCGAGACGCCGGGCATTACCTTCGTCAATCTGCAGTACATCTCCATCGAAAAGGAGCTGGATTTCCTGATCAAGGGACGGGGCGCGAACTTCCTTCCCTTCGAGGATGTCGACCAGTTCAACAACCTCGTGGATGCGGCCGCGCTCGCCAGCTGCTGCGACCTGATCATCACCGCCAACACCAGCGTGTCCGACCTCGCGGGCAGCCATGCCCTGCCCTGCTGGGCCTTTGGTCAGGACCAACCACACTTCCTGTTCGGGCTGGAAGTCTCGCCCTGGTATCCGCATTTCAGCTATACGGTGGTTCCGCAGGGCGAACCCGTTGTGAGCCTCGTTCCCGAACTGGTGCAACGGCTGGAGGCCTGGCGGGATACCGAATGGAATCCGGCAACGCGCCTGGCAAGGCTCGGGCTCTGACCATGGCCCATGCCTCCTCTGCAGATCCGACAGGCCGCGTGTTCGCCATCATTCCGGCACGCGCCGGCTCGAAGGGGCTTCCAGGCAAGAATGTTGCCCTGCTCGCCGGCAAACCGCTGTACCAGCACAGCATCGACGCGGCGCTTGCGGCCAGCATAACGGACATCCATGTCACAACCGACATGGCCGAGATCCTCGATAGCCCGATGCCGGACGGGGTGACGGTGCATCAGCGCCCTGAGCATCTTGCCCGCGACGATACGCCGATGGCGGCAGTACTGCTGGACCTCCTGCCCAGAGCCGGGCTGACCGAAGGCACGCTGGTGCTGCTTCAGCCGACCTCACCACTGCGACGGCCGGAGACGATCCGCCAAGGATTGCAGCTCTATGCGAACTCAGGGGCCTCGATGGTCATGAGCGTGTCGCTGGCCGAGCGCGGCGTGCTGAAGTGGGGCCTTCTTGATGGTCAGCGCTTCGTGCCGCTGGTGAAGCCGGAGTATTGCTTCGCAAACCGACAGAGCCTGCCGGATGTCGTGCGGCCCAACGGGGCGCTCTATGTCTTTGATGCCGGGCGGTTCCTGACCGAAGGCGATTACTCCGTCGAGGCCATCCACGTGCTTCCCATCCCTGAGGACGAGGCGCAAGATATCGATACGGCTGCCGATCTCGCCCGCTGCAGCGAAATCCTAAGCCACAACGGGAAGACCGAGACATGACCGGCATGAAGATTGCCCACCGGGAGATCGGCCCTCAGCATCCCCCGCTCGTCATTGCCGAAATCGGCATCAATCACGGCGGCAGCCTGGATGTGGCCAAGGCGATGGTGCAGGCCGCAGCGCTGAGCGGCTGCGAGATGGTGAAGCACCAGACTCATTTTGTCGAAGACGAGATGACGGAGGAAGCCAAGAGCATCTTCCCGCCCAATGCCGATGTGTCGATCTTTGAAGTGATGCGCCGCTGCGCGCTGCCGCCGGAAGCGGAAAAGGAACTGAAGGCCTATGCCGAGAGCCTTGGCGTCATCTACATCTCGACGCCCTTCTCCCGCGCCGCTGCCGATTTTCTTGCCTCCATCGACGTGCCGGCCTTCAAGATCGGCAGTGGCGAATGCGATCACCTGCCGCTGATCCGGCATATCGCCCGCTTCGGCAAGCCGGTCATCATGAGCACGGGCATGCAGACGCTGGAGAGCATCCGGCCCTCGGTCGACATTCTGGACAAGGCAGCCATCAGCTACGCGCTGCTGGAATGCACCAACCTCTATCCCTCACCGCCCGAGATCGTGTCACTGAAAGGCGTGAAGGATCTGATCGCCGCCTTCCCGCGCGCCGTCGTCGGCTTTTCCGATCACAGCATTGGTCCCGAGATGGCTCTGGCCTCGGTTGCGCTGGGAGCCTCGATCCTCGAGCGGCATTTCACCGACACGCGCTATCGCAAGGGGCCCGACATTTCCTGTTCGATGGATCCGGCGGAACTGCGCTTCCTCATCGACCGCTCGCGCGAGATCCACACGGCGCTCCATAACGAAAAGCAGCGCACTGCGCCGGAAGAAGACGTCTACCGTTTTGCCCGCGGCTCGGTGGTCGCCGACCGGGATCTGGCCGCAGGACATGTGATCACCGAGGCTGACATCTGGGCGCGGCGGCCTGGCAATGGCGAGATTGCCGTCAGCCAGTTCGATGCGGTCGTCGGCCGGCGGCTGAAGGTCGCGCGGCGGCGCAACGAGCAGCTGCGCTGGAGTGACCTTGACCAATGAGACCGGGGAGCGCCGCATGAGCCGCAAGCTTCTGTTCCTGACCGGAACGCGAGCCGACTTCGGCAAGCTGGAGCCGTTGGCAATTGCTGCGCGTGACGCGGGGCACGAAGTCACGTTCTTTGTGACGGGCATGCACATGCTGCGCCGCTACGGGGCGACGCGCTTTGAAGTGCAGCGGCTGGACGGGGTGCTGACGGCCGAGTTCATCAACCAGCGCATCGGCGATCCGCAGGACATCATTCTGTCCAAGACCATTCTCGGGCTGTCGGACTGGGTGCATGAACACCGGCCCGACCTTGCCATCGTGCATGGCGACCGGATCGAGGCGCTGGCTGGCGCATTGGTCTGCGCGACCAATTACATCCGCTGCGCCCATATCGAGGGCGGCGAGGTGTCCGGCACCATCGACGAGGTCTACCGGCACTGCAACACCAAGCTGTGCACCTATCACTTTGTCAGTTCGGATTCAGCGCGGGCCCGGGTGCTGTCGCTCGGCGAAGATCCGCGCGCGGTCTTCAACATCGGCTCGCCCGAGCTGGACTTTCACCGCGGCCCGTCAGGCGTCAGCCTGGAGGAAGTGCGTCAACGCTATGACATCCATTTCCCGGACTATGGCATTGCCGTGTTTCACCCGGTGACATCGGAACGTGAAAGCATCGGTGCGCAGGCGGCCAATCTGTTTGCTGCCCTGTCCGACAGCGGGCGCTCCTTCGTCGTGATCTCGCCGAACAACGATCCGGGCTCGGAGGACATTTTTGCCGAGATCGAACGGCTCGATCCGACGCGCTTCCGCCATCTGCCGAACATGCGCTTTGCCTATTTTTCGGAACTGATGAAGAATGCTGCGGCGATTGTCGGCAACTCAAGCGCCGGCGTCCGTGAAGCGCCGTTCCTTGGTATTCCCAGCCTCAACATCGGCACGCGGCAGCTTAATCGTTCGGCAGCGCCAACGATCACCGAAGCCTCCGCCTTCGACCGGCCCCGGATCGAAGAGTTTCTCTCGACCCGGTGGGGACAGCGTTTCGAGTCAGACCGCAGTTTCGGGCAAGGGCATTCGGCAGCGCGGTTTGTCGAGATCCTGGCGCAGGATGCGTTCTGGAACGTGCCGCTGCAGAAGCATTTCTACGGCGAGACCTGAACCGGATTACGAGCGAGGACGGTAGGACCATGACAGGGCAAATCGACAATTTGCGCGGGCTCGCGAGGGACAGCGTCTGGGACTACGAGAACGGGTACTACTGGTTTTCCGATCAGACCCGGATCAACAAGCTGCTGGCGCATTATGAATTGTATCAGCGCATCGTCGATCTGCCCGGCGATGTGTTCGAGTTCGGGGTGTTCAAGGGGCTGTCGCTAATCCGTTTTGCGCAATTCCGCGCGCTGCTGGAGACCGAACAGTCCCGCCGGATCGTCGGCTTCGATGCCTTTGGCAAGTTTCCCTCAGAGGGCCTTGAGCGCGCTGCGGACCGAAGCTTTGTGACGCGGTTCGAGGAGGCCGCCGGCGACGGCTTGTCCCGCGATGAGCTGGCCGGACTGCTAAATGCCAAGGGCTTTGGCAACGTGGAGCTTGTCGCGGGCAACGTGTTCGACACCCTGCCCCGCTATCTGGCAAGCCGGCCAGAGCTGCGCCTGTCGCTGCTGCATCTCGACATGGATGTGGCCGAGCCGACGCGCTTCGTTCTGGAACAGCTCTATGACCGTGTCGTGCGCGGTGGGCTCATCGTCATCGATGACTACACGGCGGTCGCTGGTGCCACCGAGGTGATCGACGCGTTTCTGAGCGACAAGCCCCTGCGGCTGCAAAAACTGCCGCATTACCGGGTGCCGGCGTATATCGTCCGGCCCTGATTGAGGCCGGACGACGTCTGTCTGCCGTATGATCTGGTGGCGCAGATATCAGCCGACGAAGGCGCGCTCGACGACGAATTCGGCCGGCTTGTTGTTGGCGCCTTCCGTGAGGCCGAACTGCTCCAGGAGGGCCTTGGTGTCCTTGAGCATTTCCATCGAACCGCAGATCATGCCGCGGTCGATGGCCGGATCGATCGGCGGCACACCGAGGTCGGTGAACAGCTTGCCGCTGGCCATCAGGTCGGTGATGCGGCCCTGGCGCGGGAAGTCCTCGCGGGTGACCGAGGTGTAGTGCACCAGCTTTTCCTGGGCGAGTTCGCCAATGAGCGGATCGTTCTTGGTCGCCTCGACCAGTTCCTCGCCGTAGCGCAGTTCGGCGACTTCACGGCAGGTGTGCGTGAGGATGACCTGGTCGAACTTCTCGTAGGTCTCCGGATCGCGGATGAGGCTGGCGAAAGGGGCAATGCCGGTGCCGGTGGAGAACATGTAGACGCGCTTGCCGGGGGTCAGCGCGTCATTGACCAGCGTGCCGGTCGGCTTCTTCTTCATCAGGATGGCGTTGCCGGGCTGGATCTTTTGCAGATGCGAGGTCAGCGGGCCATCCGGCACCTTGATCGAGAAGAACTCGAGCTCCTCGTCCCAGGACGGGCTGGCGATGGAATAGGCGCGGTACAGCGGCTTGCCGTCGATCAGGAGGCCGATCATGACGAACTCACCGGAGCGGAAGCGGAAGCTCGCCGGCCGCTTGGTGCGGAACTTGAACAGCCGGTCCGTGTAGTGCGTGACCTCGGTGACTTCCTGCACGAAGGCGCTGCCGGCAACGGCGGCTTCAAGGTCGGCGGGGGTCGCAAGAGCGTTCATGTCGGTCCAGTCTCATGTACCGGCGAGAACAGCCAGGCCGGTGGTTCGTGAAGCGTGGCGCTGAGGGCACGGTCCCGCGTCAGCAGGGCAACCGGCCAGCGATTGTGGTGTATCACCTACCACTTTCCGCGCCTTGATATGAAGCAACATGCGACCCGCAAACGGCCGGTTACATGAAAAATTATGCTGCGGCTCCAAAACGGCAGCATTCCAGCCCGCTGCGATTAACCGGCAATGTGGATCCAGCCTGGCTGATGTACGTTGCCCATTGACAGAAACCGGCGGCTCGCGCCTGATACTTCAAAACAAACAACAAGAACATTCCAGAGCAAGGAACACGGACAAAATGTCCAGTACCAAACCGCAACTGCCGCGGGTGGACGCCGATGGCCAGACCATCGCGCTTGTCGTCCTCGACCGTTTTTCCATGATTGCCTTTTCGTCTGTCGTCGAGCCGCTGCGGCTGGCGAACCGGCTGATCGGGCGCGACTACTACCGCTGGACGACCTATTCGCTCGACGGCCTGCCGGTCACGGCCTCGAACGGCTGTCAGATCACCGTGCAGCACGGCATCAAGGACCTGGAAGACGCGGACATCACCCTGCTCTGCACCGGCATCGATGTCGAGCGCCTACCGCTCGACAAGGAACTCGGGACGCGGCTGCGCAAGCTGAACTCGCGCGGGCGGACCTTCGGCGCGATCTGCACCGGAGCCTATTTGCTGGCGCGCTATCAGTTGCTGGAAGGGCGGCGCTGCACCCTGCATTGGGAAAACCTGCGCTCCTTCCGCGAGGAGTTTCCAGGCGTCGAGGTTTCGTCGGACATCTTTGCCATCGACCGCAACTGCATCACCTGCGCCGGCGGCATGGCCTCGCTCGACATGATGCTGCGCCTCATTGCCATCCAGCACGGCGCCTATCTGGCCCATGAAGTGGCCGAGGTCGCGCTCTACCAGAACATGCGCTCGGGTGAGAGCGCCCAGCGCCACGACATCGAGGCGCGCACCGGCATTTCCAACGCCAAGATCCTCGAAGCCATCCGCATCATGGACATGCACATCGAGGATCCCCTGTCGTGCCAGCAGCTGGCAATGACGGTGAACCTGTCGCCGCGCCAGCTGGAACGCCTGTTCCGCCGCCACTTCAACTGCACACCGGGCCAGTATTACCTGAAACTGCGGCTGGAGACCGCGCGCGACCTGTTGCGCCGCACGTCCCGGCCGGTGCTGGATGTGGCGATTGCCTGCGGGTTTGCCTCTACGTCACATTTCACCAAATGCTACCGCGAGCGCTATTCCGTGACACCGACCGAGGAGCGCAACTCCTATCAGGGCGGCAACCGGGAACCGCGGACGGCCAAACCGAAAGCTGCCAAGGCGGCCGTGCCAGCCTGACAATTCATCGGCAGGACATCCGCTGGTTGCCTGTCACCTGATCGACAAGCCCCCCGTCGCCTGGCGGGAGCCGTCAGCTTGATGACACGGTAGGTATTTTCTTTTTCGTCATGGTCGGGCTTGTCCCGACCATCTGCAAGCCATTGATTTGCATAGATCCTCGGCACAAGGCCGAGGATGACGATGGAGAGGTTTCCTGGTTGTCAGCAGTCTGCCCCCGCCGTTTGGCGGGGGTTTTTTATTGCCGCTGGGTGAAATTCGCAATTCGCTAAAATTTTAGACGAAAGGTTCAAGGGTCGTTCGCCGCCACAGGGTACCTTAAGGGCAGTTTCGCGACGGAGACTGTCATGCCCTTCATCCAGCGCATCCTTGCATCGCTTGTTGTTCTCACTGGCCTGTGCCTGCCCGTACAGGCAGCCGAAGGAGCCACGGTTCTGACGGTCGAGGGCCAGTTTGACGGCGGCAGACGCAGTTTCAGCCTGGCCGAACTGGAGGCACTCGGAACGCAGACGTTCACCACCTCGACCCCCTGGCACGACGGCAAGGTCACCTTCGAGGGCGTCGCTTTCGCCCGGTTGATGGAAGTCCTGAAAGCGCAGGGCGATACCGCTGAAGTGACCGCGCTGAATGCCTATTCGATCGACGTTCCGGTCGACGATCTCGTGACGAACAAGGCGATCCTGGCATTGAAACGGGACGGTCAATACATGCCCGTGTCCGACAAGGGGCCGGTGTTCATCATCTATCCGTTCGACGCGGACCCGGCTCTCAATACCGAAGTCCATTATTCGCGTTCTGTCTGGCAGGTGCGCAGCATCGCGTTGCGCTGAGGCCGTGAGACACTTTGGAAGCTGGTCACCATGATTACCCTGGTTCGCCGCCTCGCAATCATTGCCGTCCTTGGCCTCGGGCTGGCGGCAGTCATCTATTCGCACCTGATCGTCTCGCACCAGTCAACGGTGGATCAGGCGAAGCGCTATGACATCGCGTGGACTGGCTTCAACGGCCGGCTGGAGGTGACGTCACTGCGCGAACGGGTGGCCCGGTTTGCTGCGACCGGAGACCAGGATGCAGCCAATGATGTGAAGCTGTTCTTCCAGATCGTTGTTGGCCGCCTCAACACCTGGGGGGCCGGTGAGTTCGGCAAGTTCATTGCCTCCTCGCCCTTGCGCGAAGCCCGCTTCGAAGGTCTCGTGCGGGACCTGACGAGCCTTGAGCCGCTGGTCGAGAAACTTGAGGAACCTCAGGCCCGGGCACAGTTGATGCGTGACCTGATCGCGATCTCGACTGCCATGGACCGGATCGGCGGCGAAGCTTACAGCGCCAGTCTGAATGAAGCCGAGGCCGTACGCAAAAGCCTGCGCGGACAGCTGACGGTCGAGACCTGGATCACCGGCCTTCTCCTGTCGCTCGGCTCGCTGCTGGTGGTCTTCCTCTTGCTGCAGAACCGCTGGCTCAGCCGTGCGCATGCAACGGCCGCAACCTGTGCCGCCAATCACGCCTTTCTGGCCCGGCATGACGCGCTGACGTCCCTGCCCAATCGCCTCGCGTTCCATGATGCCTTCGCACTGGAGATCGAGCGCCAGAGACCTGGCTGCGTTGCCGTACTCGCCATCGATCTCGATGGCTTCAAGGCCATCAATGACACGCTCGGACACACCGCCGGCGATACGTTGCTGATCGCAGTCGGTGACCGCCTGTCGAAATTTGTCAGCTTGTGGCCCGAGGCCTCGGCCGCCCGCTTCGGCGGCGACGAATTCGTGGTGATCCTGCGCGTTGAGGATGGCGTGTCGGAGGCGCTCGACAAAGCCGAGAACCTGCGGCGCGCGCTCGCCGAGCCCTATCGCCTTCCCGATGGCACAGTGGTCATCCAGGCCACCATCGGCCTTGCGGTCGCAACGCCCGCGACGCCGGACCCGATGCAGCTGCCTGACAACGCCGATCTTGCCCTCAGCCATGCCAAAGCCCGCAACAAGGGCACCGTGCAGCTGTTCGATGTGACCATGCGTGCTGACCTGACCCGGCGGCGGCGCATCGAGTCCGACCTTATCGCAGCCATCGCCCTCGGCGAGATTTCGCCGCAGTACCAGCCGCAGGTCGACATGGAGAACGGCCGGATCGTGGGTGTCGAGGCACTCGCACGCTGGACGCATCCGATCCTGGGCCGGATCGGGCCAGACGAATTTGTCCCGATCGCCGAAAGCTCCGGCAAGGTTGTCGAACTGGGCCGCGCGATCCTTGAACGCGCCTGTGCAGAAGCCACGCTGATGCCGGCAGACGTGAAGGTCTCCGTCAACCTGTCGGTCGCCCAGCTCGTACGGGACGATCTGGTCGACACCGTTCAGGAGATCCTGGGACGCACAGGGCTTTCGCCGGCACGGCTCAAGCTGGAAGTGACAGAGTCCATCGTCATGTCGGACACTGATCGCTGTATCGCCACGCTGCGCAAGCTGAAGCAGCTGGGCGTCGCAATCGCACTTGATGATTTCGGCACCGGCTACTCGGCGCTGTCCTATTTGCGCCTGTTCGACTGGGACGAACTGAAGGTCGACCGCAGCTTCGTGCGTTCGATTGGCTCGGATCCGCACTCCCTGTCGATCATCCAGGCGGTGGTCGGTCTTGCCTCGCAGCTCGGGATCAAGGTGACGGTCGAAGGTGTCGAGACAGAAGAACAGCGCAATCTGCTGCGCCACGTCGGCTGCCGGATCGGTCAGGGCTATCTGTTCGGGGCCGCTGTACCGCTGAACATTCTCTCCGCGCGCCTTTTGGGGACCGCGTTACCGGCTCCGGCCGGGCGCCGGGCGCATCTGCGGCTGGTGGACAAAAGCCCGTCTGCGAGCTGATCTTGGCGGTTGGTTTCAGGCGAAACCGGTTCCCACAATCGTAACGGCACGCTACGAAAGAAGTCCCACAAGAGCCAACGATTCCACGGAACCAGATCATGGCCAGCGACATCGAGATTGCCCGCGCAGCGACCCTCAAGCCGATGCCGGAGGTCGCGGCGCGACTTGGGATCCCTGAAGATGCGCTGGAGCCCTATGGCAAGACCAAGGCCAAGATCTCGGCGTCCTTCATCGCGACCCTGAAGGACCGCCCGCGCGGCAAGCTGGTGCTGGTGACCGCGATCAACCCGACACCCGCCGGCGAGGGCAAGACGACGACGACCGTCGGCCTCGGCGACGGGCTGTCCCGCATCGGCAAGAAGGCGGCGATCTGCCTGCGCGAGCCCTCGCTCGGGCCTTGCTTCGGCATGAAGGGCGGCGCGGCCGGCGGCGGCAATGCGCAGGTGGTGCCGATGGAGGACATCAACCTGCATTTCACCGGTGATTTCCACGCCATCACCGCCGCGCACAATCTCCTCTGCGCCCTGCTCGACAATCACCTCTACTGGGGCAATGCGCTTCAGATCGACACCCGCCGCATCGCCCTGCGCCGGGCGCTGGACATGAACGACCGGGCGCTGCGCAATCTGGTGGTGGGGCTCGGTGGCCCGGCCAACGGCGTGCCGCGTGAGGCGGGCTTCGACATCACCGTCGCCTCGGAAGTGATGGCAATCCTGTGCCTGGCCCGCGACCTGAACGATCTGACCGAGCGGCTCGGCCGCATTGTGGTCGGCTCGCGGCGCGACCGCTCGCCGGTCACAGCCAGGGACCTTGGCGCCGACGGGGCCATGACCGTGCTGCTCAAGGAAGCGTTCCAGCCCAACCTGGTGCAGACGCTTGAGCACACCCCTGCCCTCGTGCATGGCGGGCCTTTCGCCAACATTGCCCATGGCTGCAACTCGCTGATTGCCACCGATACGGCGCTGCGGCTGGCCGACTATGTGGTGACGGAAGCGGGCTTCGGCGCGGATCTCGGCGCGGAGAAATTCTTCGACATCAAGTGCCGCAAGGGGGGGCTCGCCCCCTCGGCGGCCGTGCTGGTCGCCACCGTCAGGGCGCTGAAGATGAATGGCGGCATCGCCAAGGCGGACCTTGGCGCGGAGAACGTGGAAGCCGTCACCGCCGGCTGCGTCAACCTTGGCCGGCATATCGAGAACCTCAAGTCCTTCGGCGTGCCGGTGGTGGTGGCGCTCAACCATTTCACCAGCGACACGGCCGCCGAGATCGCCGCCGTGCAGGCCTTCTGCGCCGGCCTCGGCGTCGAGGCGATCCTCTCCACCCACTGGGCCGAAGGCTCGAAGGGTACGGAAGCACTGGCGCGCAAGGTGGTGGAACTGGTGGAAGGCGGCAGCGCCCGCTTCGCCCCGCTCTACGAGGACGTCCTGCCGCTCGCCGACAAGATCGAGACCATCGCCCGGCGCATCTACCGGGCCGGCAGCGTGGTGTTCGACAAGGCCGCGCGCGAGCAGCTGGAGCGCTGGCAGGAGGCGGGCTACGGCCATCTGCCGGTCTGCATGGCCAAGACCCAGTATTCCTTTTCCGCCGATCCGACCCTGCTGGGTGCGCCTGAGGGCCACGAGCTGCCGGTGCGCGAGGTGCGCCTGTCGGCCGGTGCCGGCTTCGTCGTGGCCATCTGCGGCGACATCATGACCATGCCCGGCCTGCCCAAGCAGCCCGCCGCCCTGAGCATCGGCCTCAATGCCGACGGGCAGATCGAGGGGTTGTTCTGAGCGGGCGGTCTCGCCGGCGCTGCGCGTGACGAATATCCCGTAACGTGATATGGATATCCTGCCGGAGGATATCCCATGCCGCTCTATGTCAAGGACGACGAGGTTCTCGAACTTGCCCGTGAACTACAGGCCCTCATCGGGGCCAGCAGCAAGACGGAAGCCGTGCGCACGGCCCTGCGCAACGAGATCGACAGGCAACGGCAAGTGCTGCCGGTTGCCGAGCGGCTCGCCCGATCCCGCCAGCTCGCCGCAGAGATCGGCACGCCGGATCCGGACTTTGATTTCAAGGCTTTCCGCGCTGACCTTTGGGATGAGGCGTGATGTTCCTCGATGCCTCGGCGATCATTGCCCTGCTGTTGCCTGAAACTGACGCGGGCGACCTGACGGCTCGCCTTGACGCGCAAGGGACAGGATTTCATGTCTCGCCGCTGGTCCGCTTCGAAGCCATCGCCGGTCTGGCGCGGGCACGCTGCCGTGAAGGCTCGCCGGAGGCACGGCGGCGCGCGCTGGCACAGGCCCGGGATGCGGTCGACGCGTTGATCGAGGATCTCGCCTGCTCCGACATACCGATCACCACCGAGGTCGGCGAGGCAGCACTCGAGGCCGCCAGCACCTATGGTAAGATGGTCGGCCATCCGGCGGAGCTGAACTTCGGCGACTGCTTTGCCTATGCCTGCGCGAGGTCACGCGGGCTCACGCTTCTCTACAAGGGCGCGGACTTCGCCCGCACCGATCTCGGCTGAGCCCAGGCGACCGCCAGCCTGTCGCAGTCAAGGCGTGGCGTGTCGGATTGGAGACAGCGGCCAGGAGGCGGCGCACGCAGTGTGATGGGACAGCTTTTCCAGCAATGACGGATGGCCCATGTCGGACGACGATATCGATCTCAGTGCCCTTTCCGACGACGATCTCGTCGCCCAGATGCACGATGACCTCTACGACGGTCTCAAGGAAGAGATCGAGGAGGGTGTCCGCATCCTGCTGGATCGTGGCTGGACCCCCTATGAGGTGCTGACCAAGGCGCTTGTCGAGGGCATGCGCATCGTCGGCATCGACTTCCGCGATGGCATCCTGTTCGTGCCGGAAGTGCTCTTGTCGGCCAATGCGATGAAGGCCGGGATGTTCATCCTGCGGCCCCTGCTCGCCGAAACCAACGCGCCGAAGGTCGGCAAGATGGTCATTGGCACCGTGAAGGGCGACATCCACGACATCGGCAAGAACCTCGTCTCGATGATGATGGAAGGCGCCGGCTTCGAAGTGATCGACATCGGCATCAACAATCCGGTCGAGAACTATCTGGCTGCCATCGAGGAGCACAAGCCGGACATCATCGGCCTGTCGGCGCTGTTGACCACCACCATGCCCTACATGAAGGTCGTCATCGACACGCTGGTCGAGAAGGGCATCCGCGACGACTATATCGTGCTCGTCGGCGGCGCGCCGCTGAACGAGGAATTCGGCGAGGCGGTTGGCGCCGATGGCTATTGCCGCGACGCCGCCGTGGCGGTGGAAACCGCCAAGGACCTGATCGCCCGCCGGCACAACCGACTGGCAAAGGCCTGAGATCATGGCCGCGCGGCCCGGAGCACAGATCCCGGCCGCGCCCGCTGTCCCTGACGACGGCGGAACGGATCGCAAGCCTTCAGTCCTCGTGCTGGCTTGCGGCGCGCTGGCGCGGGAAATTCTCGCCCTGACCGCCCAGCATGGACTCTCCCATCTCGACCTGCATTGCCTGCCCGCGCAATTGCACAACACACCGGACCGGATCGCACCGGCGGTGGCTACAGCACTCGCCGACCGGGGCGCGGGCTATGACGAGGTGCTGGTGGCCTATGCCGATTGCGGCACCGGCGGACATCTCGACAAGGTGCTGGCGGCCCATCCGAAGGCAAAGCGCATCGACGGCGCGCACTGCTACGCCTTCTTCGCCGGGCTCGCCGCCTTCGACCGGCTGGAGGACGACCAGCTTGGCAGCTTTTATCTCACCGATTTCCTAGCCCGCCACTTTCAGACGATGGTGATCGAGCCGCTCGGCCTCGACCGGCATCCCGAGCTGCGCGACATGTATTTCGGCAACTACACCCGGCTTGTCTATCTGGCACAGACCGAGGACGCGGACCTGACGAGAGCCGCCGAACAGGCGGCAGCGACGCTTGGGCTGCCGTTCGTGCGCATCGCCACCGGCTATGGACTGTTGGCGGATTTCCTGCAGCCGGCGCCTCAGGGCAGCGCGGCCGTCTGAGCGCCCGATTCCGCAGAATCCCTTACGTTCCACTGGCGTCGCTTTCGCACCGTGCCGTGTCGTCTTCTGCCGTCCTGCTGCTTGTTCTTCAGCCAAGATTGATCATCACTTGAGCAGTCGGAAGGACATCCATGGCGCAGCTCATCGTTGTTTACTGGCGCGACATTCCGGCCCAGGTGCTGGTGAAGTCCGGCCGCAAGACTGCCCGCCGGGAACTGCCGCCCGTGTTCATGGAAGCCGTTGATGCCGCCGCCATGCGCGTTGGCGCCAAGGACAGCGAAGCCTATCTGGCCGAATGGCGCCGCGCCGATCCGGTCGAGGTTGGCGATGACCTGGAGGCGGAAGCGGACCGCGCCGTGGCGACGCTTGTTGCCGATTTTCCCCGCGAGCGCGTTCTGGCGCTGGCGGCCAATGGCGGCCTTGCGCCGCAAGCCTGAGGAACCTGCCCCAAATGCCGGACCCGCGCCTTAATGCTGCCGGACGCCTTGCCGCCTCGACCGAGGTGTCGCCGCGCCAGGTCTGCGAAAAATCCGACCTGCTGACGGGCGTGCCGCTCGGAACGCGGGTCTATGTCACGGATCTCGGCAACTGCTCCGAGGACCAGATCGTGGAGGCCGCCCGGCGCGTCAAGGACGCCGGACTGGTGCCGGTGCCACACATGGCGGCCCGGCGCTATGACAGCCTTGCCGCCTTCGAGCGCCGCATCACGCGCCTGACGCAGGAAGCCGGCGTCGCGGACGTTCTGGCGATTGCCGGCGAGGCCGAGACGCCAGGACCGTTGACCTCGTCCGTCGCCCTGATCGAGACGGGACTGTTCGACAAGCTCGGTATCCGCAGCATTGCGGTCGCCGGCCATCCGGAAGGCGCGCCCGACATTCCGGCCCCGGTGATCCGGGACTTCCTGATGAAGAAGCACGCGCTCGCCGCGAGCAGCGATGCGGCGTTCCTGATCGTCACACAGTTCGGGTTTGATCCGCACCGGGTCGCGCTCTGGCTGGACGAACTGACGGCCTGGGGCAACACCTTTCCCGTCCATCTGGGCGTGGCGGGGCCGGCCAAGATGACGACGCTGCTGAAGTTCGCCGCATTCGCCGGCGTCGAGAACTCGCTGAATTTCCTCAAGAAACGCGGTGGCGCCGTGGTGTCGATGCTGACCGGCTACGACCCCGCGTCGATGGTAGAGCCGCTCGAGGCGCGGGTGCGCTCGCATCCGGCCACCCCGCTCGCCCAGATCCATGTCTATCCCTTCGGCGGCCTTGCCAAGACGACCGAATGGCTGTCCCAGCGCGGGTCCTGGGGGCCTGCCGCCGCCTCCCCTTTTGACGCACAGGAGCTTGCCCGATGACCCGCACGATTGTCGCATCCGCCACGAAGGAAATCGTCATCGGCTTTGACCAGCCGTTCTGCGTCATCGGCGAGCGCATCAACCCGACGGGGCGCAAGAAGCTGGCGGCCGAGATGATCGAAGGCAACTTCGACACGGTCATCAAGGACGCGCTGGCGCAGGTGGCCGCCGGCGCGACGATGCTCGACATCAATGCCGGCGTGACAGCGGTCAATCCGAACGAGACGGAACCGCCGCTCCTCGTCAAAACTCTCGAGATCGTTCAGGGGCTTGTCGACATTCCCTTGTCCATCGATTCATCCGTGTCAGCCGCCATCGAGGCCGGTCTGAAGGTGGCCAAGGGCCGGCCGCTGGTCAATTCGGTGACCGGCGAGGACGAAAAGCTCGAGGCGATCCTGCCGCTCATCAAGAAATACAACGTACCGGTGGTGGCGATCTCCAACGACGAGACCGGCATTTCCGAGGATCCGGACGTGCGGTTCGCGGTTGCCAAGAAGATCGTGGAACGGGCGGCCGACTATGGCATTCCGGCCTGCGACATCGTGGTCGACCCTCTGGTGATGCCGATCGGGGCGATGGGAACGGCGGGACGCCAGGTGTTCCATCTCCTGCGCCGGCTGCGCGAGGAGCTGAAGGTGAACACCACCTGCGGCCTCTCCAACATCTCCTTCGGCCTGCCGCATCGCCATGGCATCAACTCGGCCTTCATCCCGATGGTGATCGCCAGCGGCATGACCAGCGCCATCATGAACCCCTGCCGGCCGCAGGAGATGGAAATGGTGCGCGCCGGGAATGTGCTTGCCGGCAATGACCCCAACTGTCAGGAATGGATCATGAACTATCGCGACTACAAGCCCGGCGGGGCCGAAGGCGCGCCCGCCGGACCGGAAGCACCCGCTGCAGGCGCATCGCGCCGGCGCGGTGGACGCGAGGCTCGCCTGCGGCAGGGGTGAGCCCCGGGCATACCGCCCCTCTCCCCGCTGCCGGTCGGAGTGATCATGTCCCGTTCCAAGCAGTTCACCAATGATCTGGCCAGCCTGTGGTTTCAGGCTCCCCTCGTCATCGCCATGCGCACGCAAGCGATGCTGCTGGCCGCCGCCACCGGCTCCACCCGCGAAAACGCCGAGATGGGCCGCATGATCGGCGAGAAGGCCGCCGCCATGGTTGAAGGCACGCTGGCCGCGCAGCAGGCCATGGCCCTGCAGGCGACCCGCGCGATGACCCAGGTGGCGCTTGGCCGCAAGCCGGCGGCCCTGAAGCCCGAACCCATCGCCCATGCGGCGGTGAAGCCCTTTGCCAAGCGCGTGCGCGCCAACACCCGGCGGCTGACCAAGACCTGACACCGCCCGAACGCACATTGAGGACACCTTGAACGACAGCCTGCCGACGCCAGCCACCGGTTCTTCCTCCTCGCCTGCCGCGCCGCAGGTCACCGCCCGCGTGGTGTTCCAGCCGAGCGGCCGGCGCGGGACGTTCGACATCGGCACGCCGCTGCTGGATGCCGCCAGGGCGCTCGGGGTGTACGTAGAATCTGTCTGCGGCGGGCGCGGCATTTGCGGCAAGTGCCAGTGCTCGGTGTCCGAGGGCCAGTTTGCCAAGGAAGGCCTGTCGAGCGCCGCCGGGCATCTCGCGCCGGCGACCGACAAGGAAAGCCGCTACGCCGAGCTGCGCGGGCTGGCCAGTGACCGGCGCCTGTCCTGCCAGGCGAAAATCCTCGGCGATCTTGTCATCGACGTGCCGACGGAGGCCCAGACCAACCGGCAGATCGTGCGCAAGCGCGCCGAGATCCGCCACATCGATCCCGATCCGGCTGT
The DNA here is from genome assembly GCF_026672425.1 of Pannonibacter sp. SL95. Classification (GTDB taxonomy): domain Bacteria; phylum Pseudomonadota; class Alphaproteobacteria; order Rhizobiales; family Stappiaceae; genus Pannonibacter. Next base: position 1,231,825 of record NZ_JAPPRC010000006.1, on the reverse strand, counting down.
TCGCCTCGTCACCGTGCGGGTTGAAGAGCCGGACATGGAGACCCCGCGCGGTGATGCCGACCGCCTGCGCGAGGCGCTTGAAGCGGCCTCCGGCCTTACCGGCCTGCGCTTCGATCCGCCGCTGCTGGCGAGCGTCCAGACCGTCCTGCGCAAGGGACAGTGGCAGGTGACGGCCGCGCTTTATGACGACGCGGGCGAGCCGCCGCTCGTCATCGGCCTGTGGCCCGGCGAGAAGACCACCGCCTACGGCCTTGCCGTGGACATCGGCTCGACCACCATCGCCGCGCATCTGTGCGACCTGACGACCGGTCGCACCGTTTCCTCAGCCGGCACGTCCAATCCGCAGATCCGCTTCGGCGAGGATCTGATGTCGCGCGTCTCCTATGTGCAGATGAACCCGGCGCGCCTGCCGGACCTCACCCGCACCGTGCGCGAGGCAATCAACGCGCTGGTCGGCAAGCTTGTCGCAGACGTCGGCGCAAGCCGCAGCGATGTGCTCAACGCCACCTTCGTCGGCAATCCGGTGATGCATCACCTGTTTCTGGGCATCGACCCGACGGAGCTCGGCGGCGCGCCCTTTGCACTCGCCGTCTCCGACGCGCTGACGCTGCCCGCCCGTGATCTGGTGCTGGAACTGGCGCCGGGCGCGCGCGTCTACATGCTGCCCTGCATTGCCGGCCATGTTGGCGCCGACGCGGCCGCCGCAACGCTGGCCGAGGCGCCCGGCAAGGGCGAGGCGCTGACGCTTCTCGTCGACATCGGCACCAATGCGGAAATCGTGCTGGGCAACCGCGACCGGCTGCTCGCCGCCTCCTCCCCCACCGGCCCCGCCTTCGAGGGCGCGGAGATCACCTGCGGCCAGCGCGCGGCCCCCGGCGCGATCGAGCGCATCCGCATCGACCGGGTGACGCTGGAGCCGCGCTTCAAGGTCATCGGGCTGGACGAGTGGTCGGACGAGCCGGGCTTTGCCGAGAAGGTCGATCAGGTCGGCGTCACCGGCATCTGCGGCTCGGGCATCATCGAGGCGGTGGCGGAGATGTATCTCTCAGGCCTCATCAACGAGGACGGCGTCATCGACGGGGCAATGGCCGAACGCACGGCGCGGATCGTGCCGAACGGGCGCACCTACAGCTATGTCATCGCCGGTGACGGCATTGCGATCACCATCACCCAGACCGACATCCGCTCGATCCAGCTCGCCAAGGCCGCGCTCTATGCCGGCGTGAAGCTGCTCTCCGACAAGCTCGGCAATCCGCCCATCGACCGCATCCGTCTTGCCGGTGCCTTCGGCAGCTACATCGACCCGATGTATGCCATGGTCATCGGCCTCATTCCGGATTGCGACCTCGACGCGGTCAGCGGGGTGGGCAATGCCGCCGGCACAGGCGCGCGCATGGCCCTCCTCAGCCGCAAGCACCGGCGCGAGGTGGAAGAGATCGTGCGCGGCATCGAGAAGATCGAGACCGCGCTGGAGCCCGATTTCCAGGCGCATTTCGTCAATGCCATGGCCCTGCCCAACAAGGCCGACCCGTTCGAAAAACTCCGCGCCGCCGTGGCCCTGCCGGAACCTAAAGGCGGCAACGATGGCCCCGACGGCGGCCGCCGGAGACGGCGGCGGGGGTGAAGGACTGACCCTTGGCATCGGCGCCCCGCGCTGCCAGCGGGGCGCGCCGTATCCACGTCCGCATCTGCTTGCAGGGCCTCGCAGATTGATTCAGCCAGGTCACAATCCGATTCCGTTTCATTGGACAAGACCCTGTTTCCGCAACAGCTTTCGCAAGTTGATGTGGTGAGTCCGGTGGTTGTGAAACTGAGTCAGGGGCTTCACGAAATGAGTCAGACGCCGGGTGGGGCATCGCTGGCGAAATAGTCCAAGCGTTTGCCCGGATCGTCCATTCAGACAGAACAGCGCATGGGAGAGAGTGGCCTTCACCGGCGGCGGAGGGGCGGCCGGGTGAGGAGGAGATTCCCGTGCGCACGCAGGTCGTCATTATTGGAGCCGGGCCGTCGGGCCTGCTGCTGTCGCAGCTTCTGCATCTGAGCGGCATTGATTGCGTGGTGCTGGAGCGCAAGAGCGCCGACTACGTGCTGTCGCGCATCCGCGCAGGCGTGCTGGAACAGGGCATGGTGGACATGCTGGAACGCGCCGGACTGGGCCAGCGCATGCACGAGATCGGGCTGCCGCATGACGGGTTCCGCCTTGCCGTGGGCGAGACAGCCCTCAGGATCGACCTGAAGCGGCTGACCGGGCGGAGCGTCATGGTCTATGGCCAGACCGAGGTGACGCGGGACCTGATGCAGGCGCATGACGCGCGGGACGCACAGGTCATTTACGAGGCCGAGGCGGTGACGCCGCTCGACTTCGACGGCGACCATCCGCGGGTGACCTATATGCAGGACGGGGTGACGCGGGAGATCGCCTGCGACTTCATCTGCGGCTGCGACGGTTATCATGGCGTGGCGCGGGCGAGCGTGCCCAAGGGGGCGATCACCGACTACGAAAAGGTCTATCCCTTTGGCTGGCTGGGCATCTTGGCGCATGTGCCGCCGGTGGACCACGAGCTGATCTATGCCAACCACCCGCGCGGTTTCGCGCTGGCTTCGATGCGCTCGCACAGCCTGTCGCGCTATTACATCCAGGTGCCGCTCGACACGCCGCTGGAGGCCTGGCCGGATGCGGCGATCTGGGACGAGCTGAAGCGCCGGCTGGGCGAGGAGGCGGCCGCGCGGATGCGAACCGGACCGTCGATCGAGAAGAGCATTGCCCCCTTGCGCAGCTTCGTCGCTGAACCCCTGCGCTTCGGCCGGCTGTTCCTGGCCGGGGACGCGGGCCATATCGTGCCGCCGACGGGGGCGAAGGGGCTCAATCTGGCCGCATCCGACATCCACTATCTCTCGGACGGCCTGATCGAGTTCTACCGCGAGAAATCGAGGGCCGGGATCGATGCCTATTCGGCGCGGGCGCTGGCACGGATCTGGAAGGCGGAACGCTTCTCCTGGTGGATGACGCGGCTGTTGCACCAGTTTCCGGAGGAAGGCGCCTTCGACGCGCGGATGCAGCAAGCGGAGATGGATTATCTCGCCGGATCGCAGGCGGCGCAGACGAGCCTTGCGGAAAACTACGCTGGACTGCCTTACTGAACCAAAGCCTCGGCCTGCTCCGGGTCGGCCTGCGCAGTATCGGCCTGTTCAGTATCGGCCTGTGCAGTGAACAGAAGGCTGGTCATGTAGGTTTGGGCATCGGCGGTGATCTGCCGGTCAAAGGCGATCACATCGCGCACGAGGCGGGTGCAGGGCGGGCACAGCTCGCTGAAGGGGATGAGGCGCGAGGCGGAGAGCTGGAGCGTCTCCTGCCCGACCACCGAGGGTACGATGGTGTGGGCAACATCACTCACCGCGCGCGGATCGAGGCCGACGAGCCAGCCGACGAGCATCAGATTGATCGCGGTCAGATAGATCCCGGCGTAGCGGGGCGTCAGGGTCAGCAGGCGGCTCATGCGAGGGCGGTCCGGTCAGTTCATCTCCTGCCCTATTGATTAACGCAGGCAGGCAGCCAACCCCACACCCTTTACGCGAAATTAACTCAAATTGTTAAAACATCGTTAATGTTGACGATTGGCTAATTTCGGAAGCGACGGATCAGGCGGGGCCGTCGTCGCGGTGACGGGCACGGAAATCGGCCGGTGCCTCGCCGGTCTCCTTGCGGAAGACGCGGGAGAAATAGGCCGGATCCTCGAAACCCAACTCATAGGCGACCTGGGACACGCTGAGGCCGGAGAAGGCGAGCAGGCGGCGCGCCTCGATGATGAGACGCTCGCGCACCGCCTGGGGCGCGGTGCGGCCGATGAACAGGCGGCAGTAGCGGTTGAGCCGTTGCACGGTGAGGCCCATGGCCTCGGCATAGGGCTCTGCGTTCCAGTCCTGGCGGTAGCGCTCCTCGACCAGCTGGCGAAAGCGGAACAGGGAAAAGCCGGGGGCGGCATCGGGGGCAACGGCCGGGCCTTCGCCGGGAAACAGCACCAGGAGCGTCAAGGCCACGAGCGGGCGGAACAGGGCGCGGCGGCGGCGGCCGGTGTCGAATTCGGCCGCCATCTCGGCGCAGTAGAAGCCGAGGCGGACGCCATCGGCCTCGGGATGGATCAGCGTGTTGCCGCTCGAGGTCAGCGCGCGCTGCTCGGCTTCCGATCGGGTTGTGCCGCCGGAGACGAGATAGTCCGGCGTGAAGGAGACCACATAGCCCTCGGTGTCGGGCTGGAAACTCCAGCCATGCAGCGTGTGCGGCGGGGTGAAGCAGAGGCCGCCGGGGCGGATCTCGCGCTCGCTCCCCTCCTCCACCAGCCGCCCGCCACCACGCGTGATGTGCAGCACCTGGGCCAGATGGGCGTGGGCATGGGGCTCGAGCTGCCAGCCGAGCGCCCGGGAGCGGGCGCGGATGGTCTCGATGTGGAAGAAGTCAAACTCCGCCGCGCCCTCGGTCTCGCCGTAGAGGTGGTAACTGGGAAGGGACGCGGGCGACGGCATGGCGGGCTCAGGGTTTGGAGGATATGGGCCGGGCGATCCGGCATGAACCGCCCAAAGCCCCATCAAATGCCCTCACCCGGCGGAGTGGTGGGCGTGCCAGTGCCAGGCGATGTCGATGCGGCGGGTGAGCCAGACCTTGTCGTGGCCGGCGACATAGTCGAGGAAGCGGGCGAGCGCGGCTGCCCGGCCCGGACGACCGACGAGGCGGCAATGCAGGCCGATCGACATCATCTTCGGGCTGCCCTCCTCGCCCTCGCGGTAGAGCGTGTCGAAGCTGTCCTTCAGATAGTCGAAGAAGTGGTCGCCGGTGTTGAAGCCCTGGGGCGTGGCGAAGCGCATGTCGTTGGCGTCGAGCGTGTAGGGAATGACCAGATGCGGCCCGTTCGGGCCCTCGACCCAATAGGGCAGATCGTCGGCGTAGCTGTCGCTGTCATAGAGGAAACCGCCGGTTTCCATGACGAGGCGGCGGGTGTTCATGGAGCAGCGGCCGGTGTACCAGCCCATCGGGCGTGAGCCGGTCACCTCCTCATGCAGGCGGATGGCCTCGAGGATCTGGGCGCGCTCCACCTCCTCCGGCATGTCGGCGTGCTCGATCCACTTGAGGCCGTGCGAGGCGATTTCCCAGTCGGCCTCCTTCATGGCCGCGACAACGTCCGGATTGCGGGCGAGCGCGGTCGCGACGCCATAGACGGTGACGGGGATGTTGCGGCTGGTGAACATGCGCCACAACCGCCAGAAGCCGGCGCGCGAGCCGTATTCGTAGATGGATTCCATGTTCCAGTGGCGCTTGCCCGGCCAGGGCTGTGCCCCGACGATCTCGGACAGGAAGGCCTCGGAGGCCGCATCGCCATGCAGGATGTTGTTCTCGCCGCCTTCCTCGTAGTTGACGACGAACTGCACCGCCACATTGGCCTCGCCCGGCCAGTGCGGATGGGGAATGGCACGGCCGTAGCCGACCATGTCACGGGGATAGGATGCGTCCATGCGCCTGAATTCCTTCTGCAAATTCAGGCTATGGAACCTGACCCGCGCGGCTTTGGCAAGACGCAGATGCGCGCTGTCAGTCGCGAGGAAGCGGGCGGCGCACAGTGGCGTGCACGCGGATCGGGATCAGCTCGCCCTCAATGCGGTCCCGGCGACCGGACCCGGTGTCATCGTCAGAGGACAGCGACATGATCGCGGTGCCCATGACGGCAGAGCCGAGGGTGATCAGAAGGCCGAAGGCAAGCAGCACGAGGGGGACCACCGGATCCTCGGCGTTGGCGATGAGATCGCGCAGGCCCGCTGCGTTGCTCACGAGCAGGCCACCGAAGGCCAGCATCGACACCCCGAAACCGATCACACCATTGATTGCCAGCAGGCGGAACAGCGGGTTTTGCGGAAGGAGGCGATCAGCCTGGCGCTGCAGAAAGGAAAACTCAGTCGTCATCATGGGACCTCCAGATCCGGGTCTGGTCGCACAGGGGCAGACGCGTGGCGCTGCCTGATTTTTTTGTCGGTGTCCGGGCCAGCCGACCGCGAAGCACCATGAGAGCATGCGCCAGCTTTTTGACTTCGGCAATGGTGCAAAAGGCGCAAGATGCGCGGCGATCCACCACAGAAGCCATCACACCGGCAAGCAGGGCTAACGCTTCCTCTCTGGCTGCACCTGAAACCAGGCAGCACCTGAATATTTTGCCAAGCTATATTGTTTTGATATATATCGATCCGATATTGGCATTGAACCGTACAAGGATCGTTGCGGCAGGCTGAGCCGACTGCGGCGGGAACGCCGCAGACGAGAGATGGCCTTCCCGGCGACGAAATCAAGAGACGGCCCCCGCAAGCTCGCGGCAAAGAGCGGCGGATCAGGCAGCACGAAACGGTCTGACGCAAGCGCCAGTCCAGAACATCACGGCCGGTCGAGCACCGCCCAGACGGACAAAACCTGTCCTCACGGGCGGACCCGGTCGCCATCGGTGCCCGCAAGGGCCGACAAAGGCGAAACATGGATGCTGACGGGCGGGACACCTGTCACAGCCGGACACGGGGCAGAGCAGGATCATGAGCGTGCGCAGACTTTGCCTGGCCATTCTCAATTTTGGTGATGCCACCGGATATGAAATCCGGAAGGCCTCGACCGAAGGCGAGTTCAGTTACTTCGAAGAGGCCGGCTTCGGCTCGATCTACCCGACCTTGGCCAAGCTGGAGGCCGAGGGCCTGGTGACGTTCCGCCATGAGGCGCAGGACGGCAAGCCGGCGCGCAAGGTCTATTCCATCACCGAAGGGGGGCGCGACGAGCTGCGCGCGCTTCTGTCCGAGCCGCTGGCGAAGGACACGTTCCGCTCGCCCTTCCTGCTCGTGGCCATGTGCGCCGATCTGGTGGGCGGGACTGTCGTGCGCCGGGCCATCGACCGGCACATGGAGCAGATCAAGGCCGAAATCGACCAGCTCAAGCAGATGACCGCCGATTGCGACCATCCGGCCACGGCCTGGACGATCAACTGCGGCATCACCTGCATGGAACAGAACCTCAGATACCTCGAAATGAACCGCAGCGAGCTTGAACGTCTGGCCGAGGTCAGGAGCGGCAGCGATGCCGTGGCGCTGGCCCATGTTGAGCAAGATCGCTGCAAGCTGCCGACGGCAGCTGAATGAAACACCCCTTTTTCCGTATGACGGAGTTCAGGTCATGCAACTGAAGATGTCCTATGTGCTCGCGGCCCTCATTGCCGGAGGCGTGGGCTTCTGGATGTGGAGCGGCGATGTGGTTGTTGGCGGCCGTGCTGACAGCGAAACCGCTGCCCCTCCCCCCGCAGCCCGGCAGGAAAGCCGCAAGGATGCGCCGTTCAAGGTCAAGGTGCGGAACATGACCGCGCTCGACCGGATCACCACGCTGGAAATCCGCGGCATCACCGAGGCCGAAGCCAAGGTGACCGTGCGGGCCGAGACCAGCGGCCAGATCAAGGAGCGCCCGGCTCGGGAAGGCGGAACCGTCGCCAAGGGCGATGTGCTCTGCGTGCTTGACCGCGGCACCCGCGAGGCCCGCGTTCTGGAAGCCGAGGCAATGCTGGCGCAGGCAAAGCTGGACTTTGATGCCGCCAGCCAGCTCAGCTCGAAAGGCTTTGCGGCCGAGAACCGGGTGGCAGCCCTGAAGGCCGGGTTTGACGCAGCCACGGCGCGCCTGCGCGAGGCTGAACTGGAGCTGGAGCGCACAGTCATCCGCGCGCCTGTCTCCGGCGTCGTCGAAAGCCCGATGGCCAAGGTTGGCGATCACCTGTCGATTGGCGCGGCCTGTGGCACACTGGTCGACACCGATCCGATGATCGCGATTGGCCAGGTGCCGGAAGCCGAAATCGGCCTCATCCAGGTCGGAATGCCGGCCGAGGTCAATCTCGTCACTGGCCAGGTGCCGAAGGGCAAGGTGCGCTACGTCGCGCCGGCTGCTGACCCCAACACGCGGACGTTCCGTGTCGAGATCGAGTTCCCCAATCCGGACGGGATTGCCCGCGACGGCACCACGGCGCTGACACGGTTGCCGCTCAAGGCCGAGAAAGCGCACAAGATTTCGCCAGCCATCCTGACACTGGACGACGCTGGCCGTGTCGGCGTGCGGATCGTGCGCGATGACAACACCGCCCAGTTCATGCCGGTGACTGTCATTGGTGGTGAAGCCGACGGTGTCTGGATCGCCGGCCTGCCGGAAACGGTGAAGTTGATCATCGTCGGCCAGGACTACGTTGGCGATGGCCAGACGGTCGAGCCGGTGCTGGATGTTGCGGAGGTTTCTCAATGATCGAGATGCTTGAAGCGGTCCTGCGCCGCCCAAAAACGGTTTTCATGCTGATGATGGCGCTCGTCATCGCCGGCACGGTGACCTACATCGGGATCCCGAAGGAAGACAGCCCGGACATTGACGTACCGGTGTTCTATGTCTCGATCAGCCAGCAGGGCATTTCGCCGGAGGACGCAGAGCGGCTGCTTGTGCGGCCGATGGAAACCGAGCTGCGCAGCCTGGACGGGCTGAAGGAACTGACGGCAATCGCCTCCGAAGGCCATGCCGGCATCATTCTGGAATTCGACATCTCGTTCAACAAGGACGAGGCCATGTCGGACGTGCGCGACAAGGTGGATCAGGCCAAGGCCAAGCTGCCGACCGAGGCAGATGAGCCGACGATCAGCGAAACCAACTTCGCCCTCGCCCCGACGATCACCGTGACGCTGTCGGGCAATGTTCCGGAACGCACGCTCTACACCCACGCACGCAAGCTGAAGGACCAGATCGAATCCATCGACACGGTCCGCTCGGCCGATCTTGCCGGGCACCGGGACGAGCTGCTGGAAGTGCTGATCGACACACGCAAGCTGGAATCCTACGCCATCACCCAGCAGGAGCTGCTGACGTCGCTGACGCAGAACAACCAGCTGGTTCCCGCAGGCTTCATTGACAGCGGCGCGGGCCGGTTCAACGTCAAGGTTCCCGGTCTCGTCGAGACCGCCGAGGACGTTTACTCCCTGCCGCTGAAGCAGTTCGGGGAAGGCGTCGTCACGCTTGGGGACGTGGCTGAAATCCGGCGCACGTTCAAGGACGCGACGTCCTACACCCGCGTCAACGGCAACCCGGCCATCGCGCTGAACGTGACCAAGCGGATCGGCACCAACGTCATCATCAACAACGAGGCGGTGCGCAAGGTTGTCGAGGAGACCTCGAAGGACTGGCCGGAGACGATCCGGGTCGACTTCATGCTCGACCAGTCAGCCAACATCTTCGAAGTGCTGGGCTCGCTGGAATCCTCGATCCTGACGGCCATTTTCCTCGTGATGGTGCTGATCATCGCGACACTCGGCGTGCGCTCGGCCCTTCTGGTGGGTCTGGCGATCCCGACCTCGTTCATGGTCGGCTTCCTGATCCTGGCTGGCCTTGGCTACACCGTGAACATCATGGTGATGTTCGGCCTAGTGCTGACCGTTGGCATGCTGGTGGACGGCGCCATCGTGATGGTGGAATACGCCGACCGCAAGATTGCGGAAGGCATGGACGACCTGGAGGCCTATATCCGGGCCGCCAAGCTGATGTTCATGCCGATCATGTCCTCCACGGCAACGACGCTGGCAGCCTTCCTGCCGATGCTGATGTGGCCGGGGGTGGCGGGCGAGTTCATGAGCTACCTGCCAATCATGGTGATCATCGTCCTGACGGCCGCCACGATTACCGCAACCGTGTTCATTCCGGTCACCGGCGGTATCTTCGCCATCGTCTCCCGCTTCATTTCCCGGCATGCAACCACGCTTCTGGCGCTGGTGTTCGCCGGACTGGCGGCCGCGACGGTTGTTGAAGCTCCGGTGCTCGGGCTTGGCGTTCCGGAAGGTCTTGTGACGCCGCTGGCGGCACTTGCCTTCGTTGTCGCCGGCGTGTTGTCGTTCCTGGTGCTGCGTCCGGTCGTGCGCTGGTCGCAGGCACGGGCCGCCATCCGGGCTGCCGAAGACAAGGCCCAGGCGGAAATCCTGTCCGGGTCGCATGCCTTTGACGTGCGCGAAGTCGGCGGCATCGGCGGACTGTATGTCCGGGTGCTGAAGTTCCTGGCCGGCAATCCGGTCGGCAACCTGCTCGCCTTCGGCGGCATGATCGCCCTGTGCACCTGGATCTTCATCGGCTTTTCGGCCAACAGCAGCGGTGTCGAGTTCTTCGTGGACGAGGAGCCTGATCAGGCCGTCGTGCTGATTTCCGGCCGTGGCAACCTCTCGTCTGCCGAAGCCCGGGATCTAGTCGCCGATGTGGAGCGGGTCGTCATCTCGACGCCCGGCATCCAGAATGCGGTGACCTCCGCCTTCGCACCTGGCGGCGGCGGTGGCGGCGGCAACGCCCTCGGCATTCAGGGCAAGCCGGCTGATGTCATCGGCGAAATCCAGATGGATCTGGCCGACTTCTGCTGCCGCCGGCGCTATGAGGAAATTGCGCAGGAGATCCGTGAGCGGACAGCACCGCTGCCCGGCATCAAGGTAGAACTGCGCAAGATCGAAGGCGGCCCCCCGACCGGCAAGGACGTGCAGCTGGAAGTGCGCTCGACGGACTACGACACCGTTGTCGAGACGGTGGCGCGGATCCGGGCGCACATGAACCAGATGGACGGGCTGATGGACCAGGAGGATGACCGCCCCCTGCCCGGCATCGAATGGCAGCTTTCCATCGACCGCGAACAGGCAGGCCGCTATCAGGCAGGCATTGCCTCGGTCGGCAGCATGGTGCAGCTCGTGACCAACGGCGTACTGATCGGCAAGTACAGGCCCGACGACAGCGAAGACGAAGTGGACATCCGCGTTCGCCTGCCGGAATCCGAGCGCACACTGGACCGGTTCGACGAACTCCGGCTGCAGACGCCGCTCGGACTGGTGCCGCTGGCGAACTTCGTCACCCGCGAACCGGCACAGAAGGTGTCGTCGATCACCCGGCGTGATGGCCAGTATTCGATGATGCTCAGGGCCTCGGTCGACAAGGCGGCCGGCGTGCTGCCGGACGAAAAGGTGCAGGAGCTGGACAGCTGGCTGAAGACCCAGACCTGGCCGGAAAGTGTGCACCTGAAGTTCCGCGGCGCCGATGAAGACCAGAAGGAAAGCGGCGAGTTCCTGATGAAGGCGATGATCGCCTCGCTGTTCCTGATGTTCATCATCCTGCTGACGGAATACAACTCGTTCTACCAGACCTTCATCACGCTGCTCACCGTGGTTCTGTCGGTGTTCGGGGTGTTGCTGGGCATGTGGATCACGGGCCAGAAGTTCTCCATCATCATGACGGGAACGGGCATCGTGGCGCTGGCGGGCATCGTGGTGAACAACGCCATCATCCTGCTCGACACGTTCAACCGCTTCCGCGAGGACGGCATGGCGACGCTGGATGCGATCCTCAAGACGTCGCTGCAACGCCTGCGCCCGATCATGCTGACGACCATCACCACGATCATCGGCCTGGTGCCGATGGCGACGCAGATCAACCTGGACTTCGTCAACCAGGTGACGGCGATCGGCGGCATCACCTCGGTGTGGTGGGTGCAGCTGTCGACGGCGGTGATGTTCGGACTTGGCTTCTCGACCGTGCTGACGCTGGTGATGGTGCCAGTGATGGTGGCCGCGCCCAGCACCTGGGTCCGCACCTGGCAGCGGTTTGCCCGGCGCAAGACAGCAGAGAGCGACGCGGTACCGGTTGCGGCGGAACCCGCGGCTCCGGTCACACCGGCAGCGGCCACGCCGGCAGCGGCCGTGGTCAGCCTGCCCCAGCGCAAGGACCCGCCCGCCCCGCCGATGAACCTGCCCCAGGCAGCGGAGTGAGCCAGACAACAAAACACCGCCGGAGCAATCCGGCGGTGCGCGGTTGATGACAAACCCTCTGTCGTCATCCCGGACGCAGCGAAGCGGAGATCCGGGACCGGAGAGCCAACGTCTCTCTGGGGCTAATTCATCCGAAAACTCGAGGCCTCGACTCTCCGGTCCCGGCTCGGCGCTGCGCTTGGCCGGGATGACGCCGGTGGACTCCAACTCTCGCTTCATTACCCTCACCGCCGGAGCAATCCGGCGGTGTTTTTGTTTGGGCGATGATGTTGCAAGAGGCGCGGTCAGTCCGGCTTGCGTTCCACAGACGGGTCAGGCTGGACTTCGTCGGTCAGCGTGTCGTCCTCATCCGGCGAGTTCTCGGGCAAGGGATGGCCGATGGCATCGGCGCGCTTGTGGGCCTGATAGCTGCGCAGGGCAAAGGGGATCGAGGCGAGATAGGCGAGCGAGGCGAGGGCGAGCATCTCGTAGGGATAGCTGACCGTTAGCGCGACCAGCAGCACCGCCAGAACGAACAGCGGCAGCACCAGATCACGGCGGACGCGCGTGCCGACCTTCTTGCCGGAATAGGTCGGCAGGCGGCTGATCATCAGGAAGCCGATGAAGACCGTGTAGAGCGCCACCGGCGGGGCCAGCTCCGGCCAATGCGGCAGAAGGCCCAGAAACTCGAGATAGATTGGCATCAAGACAGTCAGCGCGCCAGCGGGAGCCGGGACGCCGGTGAAGAAATGCACCGACCAGGCCGGCTTGTCCGGGTCATCAAGCGCGGCATTGAAGCGGGCAAGGCGCAGGGCAGCGCAGATCGCGTAAGCGAGCGCGGCGATCCAGCCGAGCGACTTTGCCTCGTCCAGCAGCCAGACATAGAGCATCAGGGCCGGGGTGACGCCGAAGTTGACGAAGTCGGCCAGCGAATCCAGTTCCGCGCCGAACTTCGACGTGCCTTTCAGAAGGCGGGCGACGCGGCCGTCGAGCGCGTCGAGCACGGCGGCAATGAGCACCGCGCCGACGGCGAATTCCCAGCGGCCTTCCAGCGCCATGCGGATGCCGGTGAGGCCCGAGCACAGGGCCAGCAGCGTCACCAGATTGGGCAGGATGAGACGGAGCGGGACCTTCGAGAACCGGCCTGGCCGCCGCCGGCTGCTGTTCTCGTCGCCCGGTTCGAAACTGGCAAAGGGCGGGGTCACGCTCATCTCCTCAGTTGATCCGGGTCAGTGTCGCGGCGGCGCCCGGGGCGGCCTTCAGGTCCGCCAGCACGGTTTCACCGGCGATCATGGTCTGGCCGAGAGCGACCTTGGGCACGGTGCCCATCGGCATGTAGATGTCGAGGCGGGAGCCGAAGCGGATGAGGCCAAAACGCTCGCCAGCGTTGATCGTCTCGCCTTCGCGGACGAAGCAGACGATGCGGCGGGCGACGAGGCCGGCGATCTGGACGACACCGATGTGCACACCGTCATGCTCGATGACGAGACCGTTGCGCTCGTTGTCTTCGGAGGCCTTGTCGAGCTCGGCGTTGATGAACTTGCCCGGCTTGTAGGCGACGCGGGTGATGCGGCCGCTGACCGGGGCGCGGTTCACATGGCAGTTGAACACGTTCATGAACACGGAAATGCGCATCATCGGCTCGGCGCCGAGGTCCAGCTCCAGCGGCGGGCGGCAGGGGCCGACCTGGCTCACGACGCCGTCAGCCGGCGAGATGACAAGACCGTCCTGGACAGGAGTCACCCGTTGCGGATCGCGGAAGAAGTAGCAGACCCAGCCGGTAAGGAAGAGGCCGATCCAGAACAGCGGCTCGATGAACCAGCCGAGGATCAGCGTCGCGGCAAGCGCGATGGCAATGAAGGGCCAGCCTTCGCGGTGGATCGGGACGAGGGCCTTGGTGACGGAATCGACAAGCGACATGGGGCGTTCCAGTTGAGCGTGGGGCGGCCATCGCGGCCGCAGTCGGGTTCACTCTTAGAGCCTTTGGAGCTGCAACTGAACCCTGAAATTGCCTCAGGCCGCTGTTGTGCCGCCGATCCGGTAATCGGCCTCCCAATAGGCCGGGCTTCCGTACTTGGCCGCCAGAAAATCGATGAGCACACGCGCCTTCAGCGACATGGCGCGGCCTGGCGGCGCAACGGCCCAGATGGCGCCAACGCGCGTCACCGGATAATCCGGCATGACCGCGACAAGCCGGCCGTCGCGCAGATCCTCCCAGACATGGGCCAGCGACTTGATGGCCAGCCCCAGGCCCAGCATCGCAGCGTCATAGGCGAAATCGCCATTGTCGCCGCTGATCGAGGCTTCGACGGGAACGGCGATCTCGCCGGACGGGCCGGTGAAGTACCAGGTCGGCATGGAGCGGAAGGTGAGGCAGTCATGGTGCTTCAGCTCGTCCGGGCTCTGCGGCGCGCCCTTGCGCGCAATGTAGCTGGGCGCTGCGCAAAGGACACGGGGGTTTCCGGCAAGACGGCGCGCGCGCAGGCTGGAATCGGCCAGCGGCGCGCCGCGCAGGGCGAGGTCATAGCCCTCCGACATCAGGTCGACGATCCGGTCGGAGAAGTCGAGCTGCAGTTTCAGATCCGGATAAAGATCACGGAATTCGGCAAGATAGGGCAGCACATGCTTGCGGCCGAAGAACATGTTCGACGACAGGCGCAACGTTCCGCGCGGGGTTTCGCCGCCGGCTTCCAGCTCCCGCAGGGTGCCATCAATGAGGTCGAGCGCGTCGCTGCCGTTGCTGATCAAGAGTTCCCCGGCCTCGGTCAGCTGCAGGCGGCGCGTGGTGCGGTTGACGAGCTGGGCTCCGACATCCCGCTCCAGCGCGGCCAGACGGGAGCTGGCAGCGGACGGCGACAGACCGATCTCGCGGCCGGCCGCTGACAGGCTGCCGAGGGCGACCGCCTTGACGAAGAAGCGCAGATCCTCAAGCCGCATTATCCGATACCTTCGAAAGGTTATTCCGATTTTGGCCAGATTATCAGATTTCATCGAAAGTGAGAATGTCGCCTCGTCACCCGTCCAGTCCGGACGCAAGAGGAGCGACGACCATGATGCACACCGGCAATCACCATGAACAACGGGCAAGGCAGGAACGCGCAACGGCGATCCGTCAGGCATGGCACTGGCTGTCAGGTCTCGCCCGGCACCCCCTGCCCCGCCCGGCCCATGTGGCACCGGTCGCCGGAGCGCATGTCAGCGCTGGATGCGTGTCGAGAGGATGATGGACGACAGCGTCCGCTCCACCCCCTCCAGTTCGCCGATGCGGTCGATCAGGTGGTCGAGCTCGGCGATGGAGGCGGCGGAGACGATGGCGATGAGGTCATAGGTGCCGCTGACCGAATGCAGCGTGCGCACCTCGGGAATGCCGTTCAGCTCCGCCGTCACGCGCGGCAGGGACTTCGGCGCCAGCGTGATCAGCACATGCGCCTTGACGAAGCCGCCGCGGTACTCGTCCGACAGGCGCACGCCATAGCCGGTGATGACCCCTTCCCGCTCCAGCCGCTCCAGCCGCGCCTGCACGGTGGTGCGCGAGAGACCGAGCCGTCGCGCCAGCGTCGCGGTGGGCATGCGGGCGTTCTGGCCAAGGAGGTCGAGAAGCGCGCGGTCCGCGTCGGTGATCGTCACCGTGGTCATGTCGACTTTGCCCCCTTGTCGTCACTATGCATATTCTCTTCGTCATATTGCCCGAAGTCGAGCGTCATTATGCCCGTTTCAACGCTGTGAATCGACCAGCGTTTCGCACATCCTGACAGGAAATGATCCTGGAGGGGACAGCATGAAGCATGTAGCCGTCATCGGGGCCGGCAAGATCGGCTCCACCATCACCCGCATCCTGGCTGCGACGGGCGACTATCAGGTCACGGTGATTGACCGGACGCTGGCAGATCTGGCCGGAATCGAGCCACACAAGGCGGTGACCGCCGTCGCGCTCGACATCGCTGATGGAGCGGGTCTGACCGAGGTCTTGCGGGGCAAGTTCGCGGTGCTGTCGGCAGCGCCGTTCCACCTGACCGTCAGCATCGCCAGGGCGGCGGCCGCAGCGGGCGTGCATTACATGGACCTGACCGAGGACGTGGAGTCCACCCGGCAGGTGAAGGAGATCGCGGCAACGGCCTCGACCGCCTTCATTCCGCAGTGCGGACTCGCGCCCGGCTTCATCTCCATCGTGGCGCATGATCTCGCCCGCCATTTCGACAGTCTCGAAGCGGTGCGGATGCGGGTGGGTGCCCTGCCCCAGTATCCCTCCAACGCGCTCAACTACAACCTGACCTGGAGCACGGACGGGGTCATCAACGAATACATCGAGCCCTGCGAGGCCATCGTCGAAGGCAACCTGATCGAGGTGCCGGCGCTGGAGGAACGCGAGGAATTCGCGCTCGACGGCGTCGCCTATGAGGCCTTCAACACCTCCGGCGGCCTCGGCACCCTGTGCGAGACGCTGAAGGGCAAGGTGCGGACGCTCAACTACAAGACCATCCGCTATCCGGGCCATGCGGCGATCATGAAGGCGCTGCTGAATGACCTTGGCCTCCGGCATCGCCGCGAGGTTCTGAAGGACATCCTGGAGAATGCGCTGCCGACGACGACGCAAGACGTGGTGATCGTGTTTGTTACCGTCAGCGGCCGTCAGAATGGCCGGCTGGTGCAGGAAACCTACGCCAACAAGATCTACAGCGGCGTGGTCGCCGGCAAGCTGCTCAGCGCCATCCAGATCACCACCGCCAGCGGCATCTGCGCCGTGCTCGACATGCTGTCCGATGGCGCGCTGCCGTCATCCGGCTTCATCCGGCAGGAGGAAATCCCGCTGGACCGCTTCCTCGCCAACCGCTTCGGCAGCGCCTATGCGCAGAGCGAAGCCGGGCATCGCAAGGCGGGGTGAGATTAACCGCAGCGGTGCCTCCCAGCACCGCTGCGGTCTCTGGTTCCAAACTCTGCCGCTACCTAGGGGGGCGAACCAGCAGACTTGGAACCGGAGCGCTGGCCGCAATCTCGGACTGCGGCAGTTTTGCTGTCGGTCAGGCTCGATCAGGCAGGCAGCCGGAGCTCTCCAAACTGGCCACTGCGAAACGCGCGGATTGCATCCTGCATCTGCTCCTGCGTGTTCATCACGAATGGCCCCTGCTTGATCAATGGCTCGCGCAGGGCAGGACCACTCAGGATCGCAAGCTGGGTTTGCGGACCCGCGACGAACTGCAAGCGACTGCTGCCCAGCGGCGCGGCGGCCAAGGCGGTTGCAGCGATGCCCTCGCCGGCGGTCAATTCACAGGCGCCGTCCTGCGTCTCAACGCTGACACGGCCCCGGATGAGACAGACCATGGCGTTCCAGCCCGGGGGGACCACGTGGCTGAAGCCGGCGCCCGGCTCGAGCTGCGCGTCCAGCAAGGTAAACGGCTCCGGCAGATCGGACGTCGCCGGCTGAACGACACCGTTGCTTTCGCCCAGAACCACGCGCACCCGGACGCCTTCGGCAAGAAACTCAGGGATCTGCGAGGGCTCAAGATGAACCGCATAGGGGGCCATCTGCTTCTTGCTCGCCGGCAGATTGACGAAGATCTGCAATGCGTGGACGAAGGGGTTCACCCCTTCGGGCTGCTCGGTATGGATCGCGCCGCGTCCGGCCGCGAACCAGTGCAACGCGCCTGGAACGATCGGCTGATGATTGCCAAGCGAGTCATAGTTGACATGCGGCGAGGTCGAATCCTCGAACACATAGGTGACGGCGGAGATCCCGGCATGCGGATGCGGCTCGAAGGTCGGTGCCGTCATGCGGAAATGATCGACCATGACAACGGGATCAATCGCACCGGCGAAGGCGTCCTCCGCGAAGTGTTCAGCGGTAAAGCCAGCGCCGATGCGGAGGTCTTCGCCCTTGACCACCTTCGACAGGACGGTCGGCTGCATGGAGTGCTTCGTGGTTCGTTGCAAGGTCATAATCCGTCGGTCAGGCCGCCATCGGCAAGGAGGGTGCGGCCGGTGATCCAGCGCGACTGGCTGCTGGCCAGGAACGCGACAATGTCAGCTATGTCTTCCGGCTCACCGATCCGGCCAAGCGGCGTGGCGGCGGCCACAGCTTCAAGGCGGGCTGGCGGTGTGCCAGACGTCATGTCGGTGCGCGTCAAAGACGGCGCCACGGCATTCACCGTGATGCCCTTCGGCCCCAGTTCCTTGGCAAGCGCATTGGTGAGAACCGACACAGCCGCCTTGGTTGCGGCATAGAGACCGGTGCCGACCCTTGGCTGGTAGATCAGGTTGCTGGAGAAATTGATGATGCGGCCGCCTTCTGGCGGGAAATGCGGCAACGCTGCCTGGACCGCATAGACCACACCATTGAAATTCACTCCAAAGGCCTCGGCGATGTTGGTGGCATCAAGGTCGTTGATCGTGTGCATTTCAAGAATGCCGGCACAATTGACCAGAACATCGATGCGGCCGAACCGCGCCACCACGTCCCTGACGGCGCGGCGCATGTCGAGTACCTGGGCAACATCGGCAGGGATGGCGATTGCAACACCACCAGTTGCCTGGATGCCATGGACGACAGCCGCAGCCCTTTCGCTGTTGCTCTGATAGATGATGACTGTCGTCATCCCCTCGGCCGCCAGCCGGCGGGCGACCGCGGCGCCAATGCCCCGCGACCCGCCCGTGACGACTGCGACCCTTGGCTGCTGAGCCATGATCGACCTCCGGTTGCCCGAATTTACTTCGCCGCCGCGCTGGTGACCTGCCACACCAGGGTGGCAAACGGCATGTCGAGCGCGCCGTAGACGTCGTGCGCCTTGGCATCTGCATTGTCGCCGAGCATTTCGACGGCAACGCTGGCGTAGTCCATCACCGGGATCCCGGCGCCGGCGAGGCGTGCGAGACCGGCGATGCGCTTGTCCTGCGAGAACGTGCCCGAGGCATCGAGGACGACGCGGGCATCATAGCCGGCGCGCTTGGCCGACAGCGCCGGATAGGCGGCGCAGATCTCGAGCGAGATGCCGGCAACGACCAGCTGGCGACGCCCGGTCTTCTCGATTGCGGCGACAACACGCGGATCGTCGAAGGCGTTGATCTTGCTGCGGACAATCGGCTCGACATCAGGAAGGGCGGCGAGCAGCTCGGGGATGATCGGGCCCCACATGCCATCGGTCATGGTGGCCGTGAGAATGACCGGAACCCCAAGCACCCTGGCGGCCTTGGCCAGCGCGACGACGTTGTGCTTCAGCTCGCCGACGGTGGTGTCCCGAACGCCGGTGTACAGGCCGACCTGATGATCGGTGAGCAACAGGACCGTGGTGTCACGGGACAACATGGCAAGAAAGTCGTTGTGGTCGGCTGTGGTCATGGCGGTGCTTTCTGCAGAGGGAGTTCCGGCGGCGGATGCGGAGCTGGCAGCCCCGGCCATCATGCCGGCGGCAACGGGAGCAAGCGTCAAGGCCCCAACCGTGCCAGTGCTTAAGAAATGACGTCTGTTCATTTGGCTATCCTCAAGCGCCAGACCTTGCGATCGGCAGAAGGGTCGATCGCTGACTGGCGTGTTTCGAGTGAGGATATGGAGGCAATCACGAGACTGAACAACGATCCGCCAAGCAACGAACTGTTCTACCTATGGAACGATCCGGGTTCGACTTCGTTTTTATTCAATGCTATCTACATCACATGCAGAATTCGACACTCAACTGGAACGATCTTTTCCTGTTCTCACAGGTCGTCGAGCACGGCGGCTTTACCATGGCCGGCGACGTGCTCGGGCTACCGAAGTCGCGGATATCGCGGCGCATTGCGGCACTGGAACAGCAGGCCGGCACACGCCTGCTGCACCGAAGTTCGCGCAAGCTCAGCCTGACCGACGCAGGCATCGCGCTGCATGAGCATTGCCTCAACATGCTGAGCGAAGCACAGGCCGGGCTGGAGGCGTTGCAGGTCCGCCAGAGCGAACCCACAGGACAGCTGCGCGTCAGCATGCCGGTGGAACTGGCTGTGGTGTTTTCCGCCAGCCTGCTGCCGCGCTTTATGGCCGCCTACCCGGGCATCCGCCTGACGATCCTTGCAACGAACCGCAGCCTTGATCTGGTCGAAGACCGGATCGACGTGGTGGTGCGCGGGCTGGGCGTCGACAACCGGCTGGAAGCCTCGAGCCTGGTGCAGACCCATGCCTGTACGACGGAGTGGGTGATGGTCAGCAGCCCGACGTATCGCAGTACGATCAGCAAGCTTGACGAGCCGGAGGACCTTTCATCCGTGCAATACCTGTCCTACGTGCCGAACAAGCAGGCGGCGGGGCCGCTCAAGCTGCTCACCGCAGATGACAGGGCAATCACGGTGCAGACCAACGTCCGGCTGGAAAGCAACGATCTGGCTGTCATCAAGCAGGCGGCCCTTGGCGGACTGGGGATCGCGGGGCTGCCCTTGTATCTGTGCCGGGATGATCTGGCCGCCGGGCGCTTGGTGCGGGTGTTGACGTCGTTGCGGCCGCGGAGCGGGCAGCTTCTGGTGATGTTCCCGAGCCGCCGAGGCATGTCGGCAGCAGCCCGGACCCTGGTCGAGTTCCTCAAGGCAAACCTTGGCAAGGTGGTGACGTGACCACATTGGCGCAGAATGCCATCCGGTCGCTATCCGGCTGACCGGCCCATTGCCTTGACGAGCCGCGCGGTGCCGCCGGCCAGCAGCGACAGGACGAAGGCAGCCATCGCAGCTGTGAGCAGGGCAAACTTGGCGGCTGCGGCGGAGGAATAGGCAAGCGCCAGAGCCGGAGCGATGGCCTCCGGCCGGGCGAGCATCGCGAAGGACAACAGGTTCTCCAGCGCATCGAACAGCGCACCGGAAACTCCGGTCAGCGCGGCAGCCACCCCAAGCCGCCAGCCCCAGGTCCCCAGACGGTTGATCCGCCCACCCAAACGGGCAGCCAGCGTGCCGAGCAGGACCGACAGGACCATCACGGCCGCGATGAAGGCAAAATCGAGGATCTGCGTCTGCCAGTAGATGTCCAGCGAGCCGGCGCTGGTCATGTGGGCATAGTAGCCCTCGATGACCTCAGCATCGAAGGCAAGCTGGCCGGTGGCATAGTCAACCGGGTGCTGGGAGGCCGCGTAGCTGGCATCAAGCCGCACCTTGATCGCCTGGAAGGCGGCGAAAGCCGCCCCTGCGGCCAAGAGATGAACCGGTAAGGACAAGCGAGACAGCGCGGCAAACATGGGATCCCCCGTTTTGCATTCCATGGAATGTATATTACATTCCCCGGAATGCATTTCAAGGGCACCGATGTCTGAGCCTCCCCTTCCCGCCCGCGTCGGCCAGCAGCTGGGCATTTTCGCCACCCGGTACCAGGCGCTGATCGAGCGCCTGCTGGCGCCGCATGACCTGACCTTTGCGCAGTTCGCGGTGCTGCTGCATCTGGCCCGGCGCGGGGAGCCCGGGCGCGTGTCGGAGGTGGCAGCGGCGGTGGAACTGACCCAGCCGGCCGTGACCAAAATCCTGCAGAAATTTGCAAGCCTCGGGCTCGTCGAGATCCTGCGCGATGCCCACGACGGCCGCAACCGCCCGGCCCGCATCACCGCCGCCGGCCTTGCCCGTGTCGGCGACGTCCAGCGCAGCTTCGCCCCGGCGTTCGACCGGCTGCTGGCCGGCTGGACGGCGGACGGCCTGGAACACCTGATCACCGACCTCACCCGGCTGACAGCGCGGATGGATGAGATGGGACGGTGATTGGGGGGCGTTGCGGTGGGGCACCCTGCAAGTCAGGTCCGAGCCTTTGTCCCCTGGCCTCACTTGCCTGCCCTTACTCCCCTGCGGGACGTCCCCGCACCACGACGCCCAGCTTGTCGGCCTCGCGGGCGGCGCGCAGGCGTTCTTCGGCTTCGTCGGCCTCGCGCTGGCGGTTCCACATGGAGTGGTAGAGGCCGTTCATGGCGAGGAGTTCGGTGTGGGTGCCGCGTTCGACGATGCGGCCGGCCTCCAGCACGAGGATCTGGTCGGCGTTGACGACCGTCGACAGGCGGTGGGCGATGACCAGCGTGGTGCGGTTCTGCGACACCTGGTCGAGCGCGGTCTGGATCTCGCGTTCGGTGTGAGTGTCGAGGGCGGAGGTGGCCTCGTCGAGGATCAGGATCGGCGGGGCCTTCAGGATGGTGCGGGCGATGGCAACGCGCTGCTTCTCGCCGCCTGAGAGCTTGAGGCCGCGCTCGCCGACTTCGCTGTCGAAGCCCTTCGGCAGCGTCTCGATGAAGGGCGCGATCTGGGCCATGCGGGCGGCCTCCTGCACCTCCTCGAGGCTGGCGCCGGGGCGGCCATAGCGGATGTTGTAGGCGATGGTGTCGTTGAAGAGCACCGTGTCCTGCGGCACCATGCCGATGACCGAGCGCAGACTCTCCTGCGTGATGTCGCGGATGTCCTGGCCGTCGATGGTGATGCGACCGCCGGTGACGTCATAGAAGCGGAACAGGAGGCGCGACAGGGTCGACTTGCCCGCGCCGGAGGGACCGACGACGGCCACGGTATGACCCGCCGGTACGTCAAAGGTGAGGCCTTTCAGGATCTGGCGGTCCGGATCGTAATGGAAGGTGACATCCTCGAAGCGGATCGCGCCGGAGGACACGGCCAGGGCCTTGGCACCCGGCTTTTCTTCGATCTCGGCCGGCACGGCGAGGACCGAGAACATGGATTCGATGTCAGCCAGCCCCTGACGGATCTCGCGGTAGATGAAGCCGACGAAATTGAGCGGAATGGCGATCTGCATCAGGAGCGCGTTGATCAGGACAAAGTCGCCGATGGTCTGGGTGCCGTTGAGGACAGCCATGGCCGAGAGCGCCATGCAGGCGGCGGTGCCGAGGCCGAGGATGGCGGACTGGCCGAAGTTGAGCCAGGCGAGCGAGGTCCAAGTGCGCACGGCGGCCTTTTCGTAAGAGGCCATGGAGACGTCGAAGCGGGCGGCCTCCATCTTCTCGTTGCCGAAATACTTCACCGTCTCGTAGTTCAGCAGGCTGTCGATGGCCTTGGAATTGGCGTCCGTGTCGCTGTCGTTCATCTCGCGGCGGATGGCGATGCGCCAGTTCGACGTTTTCACCGTGAACCAGACATAGGCAACGATCATCACGGCGACGATGACGACATAGAAGAAGCCGAACTGCCACCAGATCAGCCCCGCCATGATGGCGAATTCCAGCAGGGTCGGAATGCCGTTGAGGATGGTGAAGCGGACGATGGCCTCGATGCCCTTCACCCCGCGCTCGATGACGCGGCTGAGGCCGCCGGTGCGGCGGGAAAGATGGAAGCGCAGCGACAGGCGGTGCAGGTGGGCGAAGGTGATGTTGCCGAGCTCGCGCACCGCATGCTGGCCGACCTGGGCAAAGAGCGCATCGCGCAACTGGTTGAAGGCAACCGCCAGCACGCGGGCGGCGTTATAGGCCAGCACCAGCATCACGGGGGCAACGAGGAAAGCCGGCAGGCCCGCTGTCTCGCCGGTGAGGGCATCGGAGGCCCAGGCGAAGAAATAGGGCGAGAACACCGTGACGACCTTGGCCACGACCAGGATCAGCAGTGCCCAGACGACCCGCATCTTCAGGTCGGGCCGGTCGGACGGCCAGATGTAGGGCCACAGGGCCACGAGCGTGGCGCCGGTGGAGCCTTCGTCGGCGCTGACCTTTGCGGCCGGCGCGGCGGATTTCGGGGTCTTGCTGGTCATCATCGGTCTCTGGCGTGATCTCTGGTGCCGGCTTGGCCGGTCGGTTCAGTCTTTTTCGGATGCGGATGCGCCAGCGAGAGACGCAAGGCGGGCAAGAAGGGCGGCAGCGGCGGTAAGCTCCTCCGCAACGGCGGGCAGATCCAGGCTGTAGCGGCAGGTGCGGCCACGCACCTCGCAACTGATCAGACCGGTCTCCTTAAGCACCTGCAGGTGCTGTGACACGGTGGACTGGGCCAGCGGCAAGCAGTCAACGATGTCACCGCAGCAGGCGTCGGGACGCGCGGCCAGTTCTTCCAGGATGCCGAGGCGCGCCGGATGGCTGAGGGCACGGAACAGTTCGGCCAGCCGCTGGACCTCAGGATCCTTCGCGCGGCAGCAGCCGGTGGTGCTTTCAGGGTCGGACATGTCGAGGGCCGCGTTGAATTCATCGTATAAATACGATCATTGTGATGGTTTGCCAAGGAGGCAAATTTCGGGGCGTTGAACATGCGGCTCTTGCCCCTCTCCCCCCTTGAGGGGGAGATGTCTGCGCCAGCAGACAGAGGGGGGTAGCGGCGTTGCAACATAATCCAGCTCTAATCTGTTTGGAGAGGCAGAATACCCCCCTCTGCCCCCTGACGGGGGCATCTCCCCCTCAAGGGGGGAGAGGGGTGCAAGGTGGACAGCCGTGGTTCTTATTGCAACGCTGAGTGCTGGCAATCTGTCAGTTTGTTCTCGAGTAGATAAACGGGCCTCGCCCCCCTCTCCCCCCTTGAGGGGGAGATGTCTGCGCCAGCAGACAGAGGGGGGGCGCAGCGTTGCAACACAAACCAGCTCAAGTCGGTCTGGAGAGGCAGATTACCCCCCTCTGCCCCCTGACGGGGGCATCTCCCCCTCAAGGGGGGAGAGGGGCGCAAGGTGGACAGCCGTGGTTCTTATTGCAACGCTGAGTGCTGGCAATCTGTCAGTCTTTTCTCGAGTAGATAAACGGGCCTCGGCCCCCTCTCCCCCCTTGAGGGGGAGATGTCTGCGCCAGCAGACAGAGGGGGGGCGCAGCGTTGCAACACAATCCATCTCAAATCGGCCTGGAGAGGCAGATTACCCCCCTCTGCCCCCTGACGGGGGCATCTCCCCCTCAAGGGGGGAGAGGGGTGCTCGACCTGCCGTCGCTTAAGCCCTCTCCCCTACCCGGCGCGTGACTGCCGCCAGCGGCGCAAGGAATCGAGGCTGACGAGGGCGAGGGCGAGCCAGATCATCGAGAAGGTGGCAAGCTGCGCCATCTGCAAGGGTTCGCCCCAGATGAACACGGCCTGCAGGAAATGCAGGGACGGGGCGATGTACTGGATGAGGCCGATGAGCACCATCGACAGGCGCCGGGCGGCGCCAGAGAACAGGATCAGCGGCACGGCGGTGATGATGCCGGTGCCGGCCAGCGCCAGCATCTGGCCCGTGCCGGTGAAATAGGCTGGCGACAGGCTTTCGGGTGCAAAGAACACCACATAGCCGAGCGCAAAGGGCATCAAGAGGATGATCTCGATGAAGAGACCGGCCGCAGCGCCGACGGGCGTGATCTTGCGGATATAGCCATAGAAGGCAAAGCTGACCGCCAGCGAGATCGCCACCCAGGGCAGACCGCCGGAGAACACCGTTTTAAGGATCACCGCAAGGGTGGCGATGCCAACGGCGAGCGCCTGAACTGGCGTGAGTTTCTCACGCAGGATGACGAGGCCAAGCAGGATGGAGACCAGCGGATTGATGAAGTAGCCAAGGCTCACATCCAGCACCTTGGCCTGGCCGATGGCCCAGACGAAGATGAGCCAGTTGGCGGCAATCAGCACTGCCGAGGCAAACAGCAGGCCGACAAGCCGTGGCGTCTTCAGGATGCCGATAATCTCCGGGATACGGCCCTGCAGGGCAAGATAGCCGCCGACGAAGACCGTCGACCACAGGATGCGGTGGGCCACGACGACATCCGGCGCGACGCCGTCGAGCAGCTTGAAATAGGCCGGCAGCACGCCCCACATGCCATAGGCCGCCAGGGCGAGGATAACGCCAAGGCGCGTCTCGTCAGACGCCGCAGTCGCGCGGGATTCAGTCGACATGAGTTCGAGCCTGTCTGATGCCTCAGGCGACTTCGGCCTTCAGCAGTGCATAAGTGAGGGAATCGACGAGCGCCTGGAAGGACGCATCGATGATGTTCGAGGAAACGCCGATGGTGAACCAGCGGCGGTGGGTTGCACGGTCATGGCTTTCGATGAGCACGCGGGTGACCGCGCCCGTGCCGCCGTCGAGGATACGCACCTTGTAGTCCACCAGTTCAAGTCCCTCAATCGCAGACTGATACTTGCCAAGATCCTTGCGCAGCGCGCCGTCGAGGGCGTTGACGGGACCGTTGCCCTCGCAGACCGACATGCGGGTCTCGCCGTCCACATCCACCTTCACCACGGCCTCCGACATGGTGACCAGCTCGCCGATGGCATTGAAGCGGCGCTCGACCATGACGCGGAAGGACTTCACGTCAAAGAAGCGCGGCACCTTGCCGAGCATGCGGCGGGCCAGCAGCTCGAAGGAGGCATCGGCGGCTTCATAGGCATAGCCCTTGGCCTCGCGTTCCTTCACCTCGACCAGCAGCGCGTCAAGCTTCGGATCAGCCTTGTCGACCTCGACGCCGAGACGGGCGAGCTCACCGAGCAGGTTGCTCTTGCCAGCCTGGTCGGAGACGAGGACCTTGCGCTTGTTGCCGACAAGTTCCGGTTCGACATGCTCGTAGGTCTTGGGGTCCTTCAGCAAGGCAGAGGCGTGGATGCCGGCCTTGGTGGCGAACGCGCTTTCGCCGACGTAAGGCGCGTGGCGGTTCGGCGCGCGGTTCAGCATCTCGTCGAAGGCGCGGGAGATGGCCGTAAGGTCACGCAGATGCGCCGGCGTCAGCGACAGCTCGACCAGATCCGTATATGGCGCCTTCAGCATCAGGGTCGGGATCAGCGACACGAGATTGGCGTTGCCGCAGCGCTCGCCGATGCCGTTCAGCGTGCCCTGGATCTGGCGTACGCCGGCCTCGACGGCA
The DNA here is from genome assembly GCF_026672425.1 of Pannonibacter sp. SL95. Taxonomy (GTDB): domain Bacteria; phylum Pseudomonadota; class Alphaproteobacteria; order Rhizobiales; family Stappiaceae; genus Pannonibacter. Next base: position 1,205,315 of record NZ_JAPPRC010000006.1, on the reverse strand, counting down.
GCGAGTGAATTGGCCACCGCCTGGCCGGTGTCGTCATGGGCGTGGATGCCCAGATGCGTTCCCGGCACGATCTCGCGCACCCTCGCGACGATCTCCTTGACCTCGCCCGGCAGCGTGCCGCCGTTGGTGTCGCACAGGACGACCCAGCGCGCGCCGGCCTCATAGGCGGTGCGGGCGCAGGCCAGCGCATAGTCCGGGTTGGCCTTGAAACCGTCGAAGAAATGCTCGCAGTCGATCAGCGCCTCGCGGCCGGCAGCGACGGCCGCCTGAACCGTGTCGCGGATGCTGTCGAGGTTTTCCTCGTTGGTGCAGCCCAGCGCCACCTCGACATGGTAATCCCAGGACTTGGCGACAAAGCAGTTGGCATCGGCCTTCGCCTCCAGCAGCAGCTGCAGGCCGGGATCGTTCGACACCGAGCGCCCTGCCCGCTTGGTCATGCCGAAGGCGGTGAAACGGGCCTTCGTCGTGCGCTTTTGCGAAAAGAACTCGGTGTCGGTCGGGTTGGCACCCGGATAGCCGCCCTCGACATAGTCGACGCCCAACCGCTCGAGAAGCTCGGCAATCGCAATCTTTTCCACCACCGAGAAGTCAATGCCGCTGGTCTGGGCCCCGTCGCGCAGGGTGGTGTCGAACAGATAGAGTTTCTCGCGGGTCATGGCTGGATACCGGATGCTTGTTAGTGAAGGTCAGACGCTGGGAAGGCCGGCGAACTGGTCGGTGGCGCGGATCAGGCGGTCGAGAATGCCGGGCTCGTTATAGGCATGGCCGGCCCCCTCGATGAGGTGGAACGCGGCGCGCGGCCAGCGCTTGTGCAGCTCATGGGCATAGCGCGCCGGACAGGGCATGTCGTAGCGGCCATGCACGATGACGCCGGGGATGTCGGCCAGACGCCCGGCATTGGCCAGCAGTTGCCCCTCCTCCAGCCAGCCGCCATGCATGAAGAAATGGTTCTCGATGCGGGCGAAGGCATGGGCGAATTCGTCCTCGCCGAAGTGGTCGGTGTTGGCCGGGCTCGGCAGCAGCGTGATGGTCTCGCCTTCCCACAGGCTCCAGGCCTTGGCTGCCGCGATCCGTACTGCCTTGTCGGGATGGGTCAGCCGGCGCTGGTAGGCGGCCATCATGTCGTGACGCTCGTCGGCCGGAATGGGCGCCTGGAAGCGCTCCCATTTCTCCGGGAACATCTCGGAGACGCCGAACTGGTAGTACCAGGCCAGCTCCGCCTTCGTCAGGGTGTAGATGCCGCGCAGCACGAGTTCGCTCACCCGCCCGGGATGGGTTTCGGCATAGGCCAGCGCCAGCGTCGAGCCCCAGGAGCCGCCGAAGACCAGCCACTGATCAACGCCCACCATCTCGCGCAGGCGCTCGATGTCGGCGACCAGATGCCAGGTGGTGTTGGCCTCCAGCTCCGCATGGGGCGTAGAGCGGCCGCAGCCGCGCTGGTCGAACAGCAGCACGTCATAGTGCTCGGGATGGAACAGGCTGCGATGGGCCGGCGAGATGCCGCCGCCCGGGCCGCCATGCAGGAACACGGCCGGCTTCTTGCCCGGCGTGCCCGAACGCTCCCAGTAGATCGAATGGCCATCGCCGACGTCGAGCATGCCGGACGCATAGGGCTCGATCGCGGGGTAGAGGTCGCGCAGAACGGTCATTGATCAGTCCTTTGTGGCGGGGGCGTGCGGCGGCCAGTCGGTCGTGTCGTGGTCGGGATGCTGGTAGGAGACCACCGAGGCAAGGAAGGCCACGGCGGCGGCGTCCTCTTCGGTCCTGCGCTCGGCGATTTCCGCCATGCGATCCGTGTACGGCAGCTTGCGCTCCACGCCATAGGCTATGACGGGTACGATATCGTCAGGCTTGTCGAAGGCAGCGATCGAGAGCGCCATGCCGTCCGGTGCCTCATAGGTCAGCGGCGTGCCGCAGGCCGAACAGAAGCCGCGCGCAACCACGTTGGAGCTCTGGAACCGGGCCGGTTCGCCACGCGTCCAGTCTACGCTGTCTGCCTCGCGCACGGAGACGAGCGGCGCATAGAAGCCGCCAAAAGCTTTCTGGCACATGCGGCAATGGCAGATCGAGGCATGCCCGAGCTTGCCCCTCACCCTGAACCGCACCGCCCCGCACTGGCATCCACCGGATCGTTCTTCCGTCATGCTGTCTCCTCCCCTCGATCTGTTTCAACACCGCGTGCCCGCAGACATCTCCGCCTGGTTCAATTGCAAGTGCTGGTGCGAGCGCCAGCCCCCCACCCCCTCACCCCTCCCCACGAGGGGGAGGGGGGCGGAGAGGCCTTGCCCCCTGGCTGAAGTCCTCGGGCCGCCTGGCTGACGTCCCAAGCGCAGGCGCTTCAGCTCCCCTCCCCCTCGTGGGGAGGGGTTGGGGGTGGGGGGAACCCCGGACATCAGCGCTTGACCTCCCAGGTGGTGGTGCGCTGGCCGGTGGTGGGGTCCTTGCCATCCTTGAGCAGGACGCCCATGGCGGTGAGCTCACCGCGCAGGCGGTCGGCTTCGGCGAAGTTCTTCGCCTCGAGGAAGGCGAGACGCTCTGCAACGAGCGCGTCGACCATGACGCTGTCGAGATCGTTGGCTACTTCAGACTCATCAAGTGTGAAGCCCAAAAAGACGGTGCAGTTCAAAGCAGAGAACGCAGCTTCAAAATCGCCTTTCGCCGCCAGCTTTGCCTTTGCCTGGATATAGGAAACTGCACTAACGGTATTCAGGTCATCTGAGAGCAGGTCAATGAAATCTGCATCCGGGATTGGCTCAACCAACCGGTTTGCAACCGCTTGCCAGTTATGCTTCGAAGCGACCTTTCTAGCGTCGGCCCACGATTTTAGAATGTTTTCGGCCTCTTCAAGCCGCTTAACAGAGAAATCGATCGGCTGGCGGTAGTGGGTCATCAGCATGGCAAGGCGCAGCACTTCGCCCGGCCACTTGCGGCCGCCGAAGACGTCGGTATGCAGCAGGTCGTGGATGGTGAAGAAGTTGCCTTCCGACTTCGACATCTTGCGGCCTTCGACCTGCACGAAGCCGTTGTGCATCCAGTAGTTCGCCATCACCGACGTGCCATGGGCGCAGCAGGATTGGGCGATTTCGTTTTCGTGGTGCGGGAAGATGAGGTCCAGCCCGCCGCCGTGGATGTCGAAGACCTCGCCCAGAAGCTCCTTGCTCATCACGGAGCACTCGATGTGCCAGCCGGGGCGGCCACGGCCCCAGGGGCTGCCCCAGCCGGGCTCTTCCGGCGACGACAGTTTCCAGAGCACGAAGTCGCCCGGGTTCTTCTTGTGCGCATCGACCGCGATGCGGGCGCCGGCGAGCTGGTCGTCGAGATTGCGCTTGGAGAGCTGGCCGTAGGTGGGCATCGAGCCGGTGTCGAACAGAACCTCGCCGCCCTCTTCTGTTGCCGCCACATAGGCGTGACCACGGGCGATCAAGGTCTCGATCATCGAGACCATTTCTTCAATGTATTTGGTCGCGCGGGGCTGGGCCGACGGCTCGAGATTGCCCAGAGCAGCAACATCTTCCTGAAACTGGTCGGCGGTGGTCTTCGTCACCAGCGCGATGGCGTCGTTGAGCGGCAGGCCCGGATGATCGCGCAAGGCGCGTGCGTTGATCTTATCGTCGACGTCCGTGATGTTTCGGACATAGGTGACGTGATCTGCGCCATAGACATGCTGCAGCAGGCGGTAGAGCACGTCGAAGACGATGACGGGGCGCGCGTTGCCGATATGGGCGAAGTCATAGACGGTCGGACCGCAGACATACATGCGCACGTTCGCGGCATCGATGGGGGAGAACTCCTCCTTCGACCGGGTCAGCGTGTTGGTCAGACGCAGGACGGGTGCGTCCGGCTTCGCATGGGTCATGACAAAACATCTCCTGGCCTGCTGGCCGGGACGTCCGTCTCTTGGAAAAATGACGCAAGAAGGGAACGGCCACAGCCAGCGATTGCGCTAGCTGCAGATAATGGTGATCGGAATGAGGGTCCGGTTGGCCGTGTTCATGGGCAAAACCTTTGACCGGTTTCAGGGCAGCGGTCAAGCGGAGATGCAAAACCATCAGGCCTCGCCTTTTGCGGCACAATCGGGGCAGAAAACTGGACTGGGGCTGCCAACACGCTAGGATTTGCCCGCCGGGAATCGCCCGGCCGGCCGGGGGGCGCGACATGACAGGCACGTATCGACTTGCAAGGATCACCGGCGAAGCAAAGACCGCCGCATCGCCGAGGCGTCGCCACACCGCTTGCGGCTTCGCAGCTGCGGTGCTTGCCGGGTTGATGCTGTCAGGCGCAGTGCTCGTGACTGTGCCTGGACCTGCGGCAGCGCAAACAGCAAGCGCAGCGACGACCGATCAGGGCATCGGCAATGTGATTGCCGAGGCGATCCTGGCGCGGCTCGGCACGGTCTCGGATCCCGCCATCGCGGCCTATTACGCGGCGCGCGGCGGACAGCCGCTGTGGGTGTTGTCGGAAGGAGCGGAGGCAGGACTTTCGGAAAACGGCCATTTGGCCATCGCCGCCTTTGCCGCAGCCAATGACCATGCGCTCAACCCGGACAATTATGCCCCGATCGATCTGGCCCGGCGCGCCGATGCGGCTGCAACGGCTGAAGACTATGCCACGCTCGACATCGACCTGACGCGCAATTACGTGCGCTACGGCACGCATCTGGCCTCCGGCCGGGTGCAGCCGAATGTGGTCAGCAAGGCGCTCAACATCTTCCCCGAGATCCCGGACCCGGCTGATCTCCTGAATGCAGTCAGCCAGTCGCCGGATTTCGGCGCCTATCTCGAGGGGCTGGCGCCGCAGTCGCCCTCCTACGCGCGGCTGAAGCAGCGGCTGGCGGACTACCGGGACAAGGCCGCGCGGGGCGGCTTCACCCACGTGCCGGCGGGCGAGACGCTGAAGCCGGGCATGACGGACCCACGCCTCGATGCCCTGCGCAAGCGCATGGCCGAGGAGGACTATCTGGATGCGGCCGCACATACCGGCGACGTCTATGACGGGGCGCTGGTGGAGGCGGTGAAGCAGTTCCAGGAGTATCACGGCCTTACCGTGGACGGGGTGATCGGGCCGGGAACGCTGGCCGAGATCAATGCCTCGATCACCCAGCGCCTGATCCAGATGGAGCTCAACATGGAGCGCCGGCGCTGGATGCCGGACGATCTCGGTTCGACCTATATCTTCGTCAACCTGGCCGATCAGGTGCTAAAGGTCGTGAAGAACGACAAGACCATCCACACGGCGCGGGTTGTGGTGGGCAAGCCCTATCACGCGACGCCGGTGTTCTCGCGCAACATGACCTATGTGGAGGTCAATCCGTTCTGGAGTGTGCCGCAGTCCATTGCGGTGAACGAGTATCTGCCCAAGCTGATCAAGAATCCTTCTGCGCTGTCCGGCCAGAACATCCGCGTGTTCAAGGGCGACACGGAAGTGAACCCGGCGAGCGTGGCCTGGGCGTCGTTCAAGGGCACCGGCCTGCCCTACCAGCTGAGGCAGGACCCGGGCGACAAGAACGCGCTCGGCCGCATCAAGTTCATGTTCCCGAATGCCTTCAACATCTACATCCACGACACGCCGTCCAAAGCGCTGTTTGACCGCTCGGAGCGCTATTTCAGCCATGGCTGCATCCGGGTGTCGGATCCCTTTGCCCTGGGTGAGGTCCTTCTGGCGGCGCAAGGCTTTGACCGGGCGAAGCTGGAGAAGATACGCGACAGCGGCGACCGGCAGGTGATCACCCTGAAGGAGCCGGTGCCGGTGCATCTGACCTATCTGACAGCCTGGATGAACAAGGACGGCTCGACCCACTTCCGCCCGGACATCTATGAGCGCGATGAAGCGCTGCTGAAGGCGCTTGCCCGTGCCATGCGGGAGAACCTTTGACCGGAACTGCGCCTCTTTCCGTCTGTTCACGAAGCTGAACGGCAGCTGAAAGCCGGTCTCAGCATGGGTTCAGCCCCGCCCTGCCATTGTTGCGCTATCAGGTCGTCATGGACCGGGCGCGGCCCGGCAGACAGCGGAGCTTCCCATGGTATCGCGTATCGCTTCGTTCACGTTCGTCATGTCGGTGCTGCTGTTCCCGATGATGGGATTGGCGGTTCTGGTCTCAGGTCCGGCCGTACCGCCGGCCGTCAGCGTGCAGAAGAGCATGTGCCTGACCTCCGGCCTTGGCTGTGGCAGCGGTCCGATGTTGCTGCCGGCCTTGTCGAGGCATTAAGCCGCACCGGCCCGACCGCGCCTGAGCAGGCGGTGCGGCGGCGGCAGGAACGCTTAAAAAACAAGCAGTAAGCGCGCGTCAAACACTTCAGTAATCATGGGACTTGGGCTAAGTTGCCAGTATCGGCAATCTCTGGTATTTTCAATTTCATGAAACCTGATCTGCTTGAGGCCAAGGCTGAAATGGCCGCCCAGTTCCTGAAAATGATCGCATCCGCGCCGCGGCTTCTGCTGCTGTGCCAGATGGCGGAGAAGGAGTGCAGCGTCGGGGAACTCGCCGAACGAACCGGCATGCGGATGCCGACCGTGTCGCAGCAGCTCAGCCTGCTCAGGGCTCAGGGGCTCGTGGTGACCCGGCGCGACGGCACGACCATCTATTACCGGCTTGCCAGCGAGGCGGCACGCGAAGTCATGGGCGTGCTGTTCAAGCATTTCTGCGCCGTCGACGCCAAGGGCCTGCCCATCGTTGCCGTTGACGAGGCCGAGACGGTCTGAGGGCTGAGCCAGAAACTGGAACATCACAGCAGCGTTGCGCTGAGCCGCAGCAATCCTACACAGTGCTGTCCCGGCCTTGTGCCGGGACCTGTTTCAGGGTGCAGAGCGGCAATCGCGTCTACCGTCAGATGTAACATCACGGGTCCCGGCACAAGGCCGGGACGGCGCGCAGAAAATACACAAGCAGTCCCTGACATGGGAAAGCCGCAACATTACTTCGTGACAAAATCGCCGCAGCGCGGAGCCGGCTGATCGCCCCAGGGCATGATCGGCACCGAGGAGGTTGAGTTCTTCGGGCTGCCTTCGATGATCTTGTCGGAATAGACGAGATAGACCAGCACGTTGCGCTTGGCGTCACAGCCGCGCACGATGCGCATCTTCTTGAACAGGAACGAGCGGCGCTGGCGGAACATCTCGTCGCCCTGCTCGAACTTTTCCTTGAAGCTGACCGGCCCGACCTGACGGCAGGCGAGCGAAATGTCGGACACCTCCTCGGCAACGCCAAGCCAGCCCTCAACACCGCCCTTTTCCGGAACAGTGAAATGGCAGGCAACGCCGTCGACCACCGGATCGTCGATGGCATAGGTGGCGAGCTTGTGGTCCGGGGTGAGGAACTTCCAGACGGTCGATTTCTTGAAGATCAGATCCGGTTCATCGCCCGCAGCCTGTGCGCCGCCGGAAGGCAGCGCCAAGGACATGCACAGGGCGGCGGCGGTGGCGAGAGCGGATGTGCGCAGAGACATGAGTGATCCTTCGGATGTGTCCTGAGGCCGGACGGCGCTTTGAGCGCCGAACCAGATGTGGGCACGGACATGCTGGACTACCAGTGCCGATGCGTCCCATGCGCAAAAATGCGTAAGGGGCCGGAAAGTTCCGGCCACCGACGGAATGACACGATTTGTCGTGTTGAGATCCTGCACCGTGTCATCAACTCTGTTGTTGTGCGTTTTGCCTGATCCTTGCGTTCAGGATGACGATGATCTTTCGCATGAGGGCGGCGATTGCGAGGATTGGCTTCTTCCCGTTGTTGATAAGCCTTTGATAGACCTCCTTTAATGGCCCGTTTGCGCGGCTTGCGGACAAGGCGGCCATGAAGAGGGCCGGCTTGACGGTGGAGCGTCCGCCGTGCATCCGGCGATATCCCTTGAGGGTTCCGCTGTCCTTGGGATGAGGGGCGACCCCGGCGAGGCTTGCGGCCTGGCGCCGGTCCATCGTTCCCAGTTCCGGCATGGTTGCGGCGAGGGTGATGGCGGTGCGCTTGCCCACGCCCGGCAGGGAGCAGCAGACCTCGATCCGGCGGGCGAGCTGCGGCGAGGCGTCGACGAGCGCCTCGATGGCGGCGTCGATGGCCTCGATCTCGTGCAGGATCGCCCGCAGGATGACCTGGCAGGAGCGGCGGATGATCGCGATGCCAGGTCCCTCTCCGGGGATCTTTGAGCGGTTCTGCTCGGCCACCTTGAGGGCGAGAAGCTCCTGACGGCGGGCATTGAGGCTGGCGAGTGTGCTCTGGGTCTCATCGGCCAGCGTGAACAGGGCGAGTGTCTTCCAGCGCTCCTCGCCATAGCGGGCCAGAGCCTGGGCATCGATGGCGTCTGTCTTGGCAAGACGGCCGAAGGACCGGCTGAATGCCTTGACCTTAACGGTATCGGCCCGGTGGCAGGCAAGGCCTGCTGCCGTCAGTTCGCCCACCAGCAGGCGCTCGTGGCCGCCGGTCGGCTCCAACACGCACAGGCAGTCGGCCGACAGGCCTGTCAGCGCCTTGCGGATGCTGGCGGAGCGGTTGGGGAAGGTCGTGACACGGCCGGTGGCGGTGTCGAAGGCGGTGATGCTGTCCTTGGCGACATCGAAGCCGCAGACATGGGCGGGAGGCTGCTGCAGGGCGGGCATGGCCGTGCTATCCTTGACGTGCTTCGGATTGTTTGCGGGCGTGGGTGTCAGCCAGAGGCCCAATCAACTCTCCAAGCGGGAAAAGGGAAGCGTCAGGGAGCCATGATGACAGCGGGTGAAAACCCGACCCCGGGACGGTCGCCTGACGCTGAAGCTGCGGGTTAAGGGTCGCAGCTTCCCCTTTACCCTAGCACCTCGGACAACAAACAACCCCGGGCGAGAGCACAGCGGAGACCCGGGGCCTACTCGTTCGCAGAGCGGCCATTTTGCGGCACGAAAGTCCCGGTGAGATCGTTTCCGCTTTCCGGTGCATCGCCGGTTACATAGGCTCTGCAAGCGAGTAGGCCCCGGCTCTCGCGTTGCTCGGCCGAGGTGACGCCGATGGAGCTGGTGTCAGCTATTGGGGGCCGGAAAGTTCCGGCCCCTTGTCACATGTGTCCACCGAGCAGGAGATCAGGCAGCGTTGCTGGCCGCGCTCTGGTCCTCGGCGCGGTCCTGGCCGCCGAGCATGCCGAGGATCTGGCGATCGTGTTCGGCGGTCCAGACCTGCGGCAGATCCTGCCCGCCGGTTTCCTCCAGCGCCCGGACCACGTTGAACGGCATGCGCGCGCCATAGTGGGCGAGCTTGGCAAAGCGCGGATCCATTGCGTCGCGGATCGCAGCATAGGCTTCGCGCAGCGGCAAACGCTCGCCGGAGCAGGCCTTGGCGGTGCCGAGCAAGGTATCGAGATAGTCACGTGTGCGATTGAGTGCTTCGCCGACCTGCGTCGGTCCGGCGACGGCCGGCGCGCCGCCGGCGATGAGCGCATTGGCGCGGAAGGCGCGCATGCGTTCAAGTGTCCGCAGCCAGTCGGCCAGATGGCCGTCGCGGGCGTCCGGGCAGCCGCCGGGCTCCAGAAGATCGCCGGCGAACATGACGCCGCTGTCGGGAACATAGACGACCACGTCGCCCATGGTGTGACCACGACCCAGGTGCATCACCCGGATCTCGCGGCCGGACAGGCGCAGCGACAGGGACGAGGCAAAGGTCAGCGTGGGCTCGACAGGCAGACCGGAGGCAAAGGAGGCGCGAAGCGGGCCTTGCGGCGCTCGCAGGCGGGCCGCCTGTTCGCATTCCAGATCCTGACGGCCCCGCTCCTCAATCATGCGGCGGGTCAGGTCGGACGAAATGATATCACCGGGCACGAAGGCGCTGGCGCCCAGACGGCGGCGGGCATGATAGTGGCTCAGGATGACGTGCTTCACCGGCTTGTCGGAGAGCTTGTCCAGCGCCTCCAGCACAGGAGCGGCGTCTTCCTTGTTGGCGGGCGCATCCACCAGGACTAGGCAGTCGTCGGTCCGGATGACGCCAAGGGTCGGCCGGCCGGGCCGAACCAGGGCGAAACAGCCCCGACCCACCTCAGCGATGGAGACGGTGTCGGCCTCGGTGCCGCTGCTGGTCTTGCTCATGGGTATTCACCTTCTGCACGGCGGATCCATTGCCTGCGGCACCGTCTGGCACGGCCCCTGCCCGCGCACGCAGGCGAATCCTCTCCTCACTTCCACACGATCCATGCGGATCCCCCCGATTCGCAAACAAATGCAGAAAAATCATGGCGCAGGCGGAGTTTTATCAACAAGTTGCTGAGTTAACCGGCTTTGCCCTGCCCTGGTGCATGCTTCAAATTGGACGATCAAGCTGTGACAAGCCCAATTGCTGCACGCGCGAAGACGTTCAATACTGTCCCGGCGCAGCCCTGACGAAACGGAGTTGGAATGTCATCGTCCAAGCAGCCATCCGCGCCCTCCAGCGACGCTGCCCGGCCAGCCGAGGCAGATCCGCTGCGGCTTGAGACGTTCCTGCCCTACCGCCTCAGCATTCTGGCGGAAGTGGTCAGCCGGGCCCTGTCGCGCATCTATGCCGACCGCTTCGGCATCGCCATTCCGGAATGGCGGGTGGTGGCGACCATCGGACAGTTCGGCAAGGTGACGGCGCGCGACGTGGGCGCGCACAGCCACATGCACAAGACCAAGGTGAGCCGGGCCGTCGCGGTGCTGGAGGGGCTTGGCTATGTCGCCCGCACGCCCAACCCGGTGGACATGCGCGAGAGCTTCCTGGAGCTGACGCCAAAGGGAGCGGCGATGTACCGCGAACTGGTGCCACAGGCCCGCGCCTTCTCCGACGCACTGCTTGCCACTCTCCCCGGCGATTCCCGGGCCGAACTGGAGGACCTTCTGACCCGGCTGCAGGATGCGGCCAGTCAGCTGGGAGGCAGCGGCGAGGCGTGATTTCGCCCCGGTTAACCGCGTTCCCGGACTGCGATTGCAAAAACGGACCTGGCACTGAATAGTGAGCCCGGGATGGCGCGGACCGGGACAACCGGCGTCCGTGCGGACAAGGGATCAAGCCATGAAGGCGGTGACACGTTCAGCCCGGAGGGGGCTGCGGGCGCTCGTGCTTGGCATCGCCGTCTGCCTGGCAGCCGGCGCGGCCGAGGCGCGCAAGGCTGCCTGCGACGGGCTGGAACGTCAGCTCGCCAAGGCGCAGGGCGGATCTCAAGCCTCCGGCGGATCCAAGTGGGACGAGGCGGCCCGGCAACAGGCAGCAGCCATCAGCGCGGCCGAACGGGATGCGTCCTACTTCCGCTGTTCTGCCCAGCCCGGTACGCCGAAATGTGCCGGCCTCCTCGACAAGATCAGCCGGATGAAGGGCAACCTTGCCAAGATCGAGCGGCAGCGCGCGAAGGGCAATCCCGCGGCTGCGCGCAGTGCCCGCGACGTGACGCGCCTGCAGGCGGCGTTGCTGCGCAATCGCTGCAGCGAAAGCCCGGCGCGGGTGGAAAAGACCCGTGGCAGCGATGCGCTGGAAACCCAGAAGCCGAGTGGCTTGCTGAACCGGCTGCTTGGCGGCGCGGAAGCCGATGATCGTCCGGTGATTGTTGCCCCGCCCCAGCCGGCGCAGCAACTGGCTGCAACTTCCGCTCCAAGTGAAATCATCGGTGAGCGCCGCTCACGGGCTCGGGTGACTGACCTTGAGGAAGCGGGCAATGTTTCCCGCGTCAGGGTGCCGGCCAATGGCACGTTCCGCACCCTGTGTGTGCGCACCTGTGACGGCTACTTCTTCCCGATCAGCTTCTCGACCAGTTCTGACAAGTTTGCGCAGGATGCGCAGGTCTGCTCGTCGATGTGTCCGGCAGCGCAGACGGAGCTGTTCATCTACCGCAACCCGGGCGGCGAACCGGAGGAAATGATCTCGCTGGCCGGCATTGCCTACAAGGACCTGCCCAACGCTTTTCGCCACCGCAAGGAATATGTCGAAGGCTGCAGCTGTCAGGCAAAGGCCACCGGCACCGCCGGGCTGCGTGTTCCTGGCCCGGCCAACATGTCGATGCGGCCCGTTGCCGGAACGCCGTTGCCGCCAGCCGGCAATCTGCCCCTCGGACTTGACGACAATCCGCAGACCGGCAGCCTGCGCGCGTCCGTCAGCCCGTTGCCGGCCGACGCCATTGCTGAAGACGTGGATCCCGACACGCGGCTGAATCTGGGTCAGGGCTTTGACCCGACCATTCGCATCGACGCGAGCACCGTTGCCTCCACAGTGGCAACACCGGCGGCCGGGCTGGATGTGCGCGGGGCAGCGCCCTCAGACCCTGCGGCATCACAAACGCCCGAGGCCGCCAGTGCCACGCCGTCAGCAGATGGCACGGAGGCTGCCGCAGAACCGGCAGCCCCGCGCGGTCCTGTCAGGCAAGTCGGGCCAAAATTCTATCCCGACCGATAAGCGGCAGCAGCGCGTTCATGTCCGGGCCATGGTCATGGCCGGTCAGCGCCTGGCGCAGCGGCATGAACAGGCCCTTGCCCTTGCGGCCCGTCGCCCCTTTCAGCGCCTCGGTCCAGGCCTTCCAGGTCATCGACGTCACCTCGCCGTCCGGCAGCAGTGCACGGGCGCTGGCGATGTAATCCCGGTCTTCCCCGGCGATCACCGGCGTGATTTCACCGGCCGCAACGGGCCACCAGAGCGCGGCATCGGCGACCTTGACGCAGTTGTCGCGCACGGCGAGCCAGAAGGCCTCGCCGCCGCCGATGCCAAGGGCTGCCAGCCGGTCGGCCACATCCACGAAGGCCAGGGCATGGACGAGATGGGCGTTGAGCGTTTCGAGTTCGGCCGGATCAAACTTGGCCGAGGATTTGGAAATGCCGGCAAGATCCAGCTTGTCCGCCAGCGCATCAAGGGAGGCAACCGCCTCGACGGCCTGTGAGGTGCCGGTGAGGACGGCGAGCGACGCCAGCGCCATGGGCTCGAGCCCGGCCTCGCGCAGGGAGGACACCGACAAGGCCCCCTTCCGCTTCGACAGGCCTTCGCCATCGGCGGTGGTCAGGAGATTGTGGTGGGCCAGCACCGGCGGCTCGGCGCCCAGCGCCCGGAACAGGGCGATCTGCACGGCGGAGTTGGCGACATGGTCCTCGCCGCGGATGACATGGGTGATGGCCAGATCCGCATCGTCGACCACGGAGGTGAAGGTGTAAAGGCAGGTGCCATCCTCACGCACCAGCACCGGATCGGACAGGGAGGCGAGGTCGATGGCCTGCGGCCCCCGGCAGAGGTCATCCCAGGTGACGTCAGTGCGCCGGGGTGCCAGCGGATCGCCGTCATGGTTGGGCAGGAGGAACCGCCAGTGCGGCTTGCGGCCTTCCGCTTCCAGCCGGGCGCGGTCCTCCGGGGTGAGCTTCAGCGCCGCGCGGTCATAGACCGGCGGGCGGCCGAGCGCACGGGCGCGGGTGCGGCGGCGCTCCAGTTCGTCGGCGGTCTCGTAGCAGGGATAAAGCACGCCTGCCGCCTTCAATGTCTCTGCCGCAGCCGCATAAAGCGCGCCGCGATCCGACTGGCGGTAGACAGCATCCGGCCTGAGGCCAAGCCAGGCGAGATCGGCGGCGATCGCCTGCGCATATTCCTCGCGCGAGCGCTCCAGATCCGTGTCGTCGAAACGCAGGATGAACCGCCCCCCGTTCCGGCGCGCGAAGAGCCAGTTGAGAAGAGCGGTGCGGGTGTTGCCGATGTGAATGAGGCCCGTCGGCGAGGGCGCAAAGCGGACTGTGACGGTCATGGCCATGAGGTATCCCGGCTGCGGGATCGGGACAAGGGATAAGATGGGCCTCAGCGCCGCTTCAAGATCCGCGATGCGGCGGTCAGCGCTCCGATCATGGCAAGGCAATAGAAGCCCATGCCGAGGATCTGCAGGTCGAAGGGGACGTTGAGGTCAATGAGCCAGCCGGTGAGGCCGGGGCCAAGGGCGGAGGCAAAGACCATCACGGCAAAGACCACCGAGCGGATCGCGCCCAGATGTGCTGTCCCGTACAGCTCCGGCCAAAGCGCGCCGGTGAAGGTGGCGACGAAGCCATTGGACAGGCCGAGCAGCGCCATGAAGGCGAAAACGCCGGCAGGCTGATGCACCAGCGCCAGCACGAGACATCCGGCGGTGAGCGGCACCAGCATGAAGGGCATCAGGGCGCGGGCGGAAAACCGGTCGATCAGGCCGCCGAGCACCAGCGAGGACAGCACGGCGGTGGCGGACATGACCATGAAGGCCAGCGCGAATAGCTCCTTCGGCCAGCCGCGCAGCTCGGTGAGATAGACCTGGTGGAACAGGATGGCCGTGGCGATAAACGGCGGGGCAAGGACACCGGCGCTGACCACGTAGAACAGCGGGTCGCGCAGCACGTCCGCCCGGCTCCAGTTGCGCGGAGCGGTTCCCGTGCGCGCCAGATCCTGCGCCTGTGGCACGCGCTCCTTCCTCAGGAGCAGCAGCACCAATGGCAGCACGGCAAGCACCATCACCGCAGCGGCGAGCCCCCAGGTCTGGCGCCAGCCGATCAGCGCCGAAAGCGTGACGAATGTGATCGGCAGCAGCGCCTCCGAGACGGGATAGCCGAGCCCGACCACGGCCACCGCCCTGCCCCGCTGCGCGTCGAACCAGCGCCCTGTCGCCGTCATGGCCGTGTTCGACATCATGCCCTGCCCGAACAGGCGCAGGCCATAGAGCGCGACAGCCAGCACGGCCACATGCGGCGTCAGCGCCATGAGAAGACAGAAGCCGCCGAGGGCCAGCATCACACCGGCCGCCACCTGGGGCACGGTAAAACGGTCCAGCGTCCGGCCAAGGGTGGGCAGGGTGAGGGCCGATCCGAGAGTGGCGAGCATGTAGAGCGAGCCGAGCTCGCCATGGCTCAGCCCGAAGGTCTGCCGCAGGTCACCGGCGGACAGGGAGATGAAAAAGGTCTGGCCGAAGCCCGAAAAGGCAGTGAGCACAAAGGCCGCACCGAGCCAGCGGGCATTGCGGCCCAAAAAGGAGAGGAAGGACATCACTCACTCCGGGAGGAAGCCCGAGCCTGCACTTCCCTCACAAGAGGCGTCAAGGCCGGATCCGGGCAACACAGGCAGCCGGCAGCGGCATAGACCCGGATCCAGTAGAGCTTTGCCTGTTACCCCTTGCGACGGCCTCTGCGGCCCTCGCCGCTCCGTCCCTCGCCTGCGTTTTCGTTCGGCGGGGAGACGAGCGGGCCGATGTCGCGGATGATGTCGTCCAGCGTCGGGCGCGGGCCGGGGGTGTGGCTGTCGAGCGCCTTGCGCATGGCGGCAAGATGAAGCGGCGAGGTGCCGCAGCAGCCGCCGACGATGCGCGCGCCGGCATTCAGCGCCATGTGGGCATAGGTTTCCATCAGCTCCGGCGTGCCGGAATAGACCACCTTGTCGCCCTGGATGACCGGAATGCCGCAATTGCCCTTGGCGAGGATGATCGCCTCCGGATTTGCTTCCGACAGCTGCAGGATGGTGGCAAGCAGATCCGATGCGCCGACGCCGCAATTGGCGCCCACCACCGTCGGCGTGCAGGCGAAGGTCGAGGTCACCTCGGTCAGCGCCTTCGGGGTCAGGCCCATCATTGTGCGGCCAGCGGTATCAAAGCTTGCCGAGATCACCAGCGGCAGGCCGGAGCCCTTGGCCGCCTCCGCGGCTGCCTGCATTTCCTCCGGCGCGGACATGGTCTCGGCCCAGAGAATGTCGACGCCGCCCGCCTTCAGCCCCTCGATCTGCTCGGCAAAGGCCGCAACCGCGCCTTCATAGGTGAGCGCGCCGAGCGGCACCAGAAGTTCGCCCGTGGGGCCGATGGAGCCAGCAATCAGCACCTCGCGCTCCACCTCGTCGGCCACCGCCCGGGCCAGGCGCGCGGCCGCGGCGTTCAGCTCCACCACCCGGTCTTCGGCCTTGTGCAGCTTCATGCGGTGGCGGTTGGCGCCGAAGGTGTTGGTGAGCAGGATATCCGCGCCCGCCTCGACAAAGGCCCGGTGCAGCGCCTTGATCTTCTCCGGCTCGTCGACGTTCCACAGCTCCGGCGCATCGCCGGAGGTCAGGCCCATCTGGAACAGGTTGGTCCCCGTCGCGCCATCGGCCAGCAGCACGCCCTTTTCGGCGAGGAGGGTTTCAAGCTTGCTCATGATCGTCTTTCCGGGGCTGTCTTGGTGTTTCGGCGCGCTCTCGACCGGCCGCCGCTTGCCCAGCCGGCCGGCCCATCACGGGCACTTTGCCCCAGCATCCCCCACCCCCACCCGCCCCTCAAGCCCGTTTGCACCGGCAAGTGTCGGGAAAACGGCTTTTGGGGTGGGCGAACTCGGTTCAGGTCGGACAGGCTGTCAACCAATGGAACGGCTGGCCCCAGAGGTCAGGCGCTCTTCCTCTCCCCCCTTGAGGGAGAGTGCCCCCGGCAGGGGGCAGAGGGGGGTGAGAGGCGGTGCGATGATCTCCGGCGCCCGGTCTGCCGCAACGTCGATACCCCCCTCTGTCTGCTGGTGCAGACATCTCCCCCTCAAGGGGGGAGAGGGGCGCGTGGGGCATGTCTAGTTGGCAAGGAGCTGGCGCTGTGCGGAGGCTGGCTGACCTTGTCGCAGCGGCTCTCCCCTCGTCGCTCCTGCGCAGGCAGGAGCCCAGTAACCACCGGGCTCAGACGGCTGGCAGGGTTGCAACCTCTGCATTGAAATCATCGGCCTTGTGCCGAGGATGATCGGGTGTCTCTGACCCTCGCCAGACAATCCGCCGCCTCGGTTACTGGGCTCCTGCCTGCGCAGGAGCGACGAGGGGTTTTGTGGGCGCGCCGGTCGGGGTCGTGTTCTGCGCGCGCCTCACTCCTCCGTTGCCGCCACCACCGAGAGACGCAGGCCCATGGCGTGGAGCAGTTTCAGGACGGTGGCGAATTCCGGATTGCCGGTGTCGCCGAGTGCCTTGTACAGGCTCTCGCGGCCAAGCCCGGCCTTATCGGCAAGGGTGGTCATGCCGATGGCGCGGGCAACCGTACTCAGCGCGCGGCGGATTTCGGCCGGATCGCCCTCCTCCAGCGCGGCCGCGAGATAGGCCGCCCGGGCCTCCGGATCCTCAAGATACTCGGCCGCGTCAAAGCGGGGCAGATCAGAGACTGCGGTCATTTGGCCACTCCTTCAGATCTCGAGCCAGCTGGTGAGCCAGATCGATGTCGCGCTGCTGGGACGATTTGTCACCGCCACAGAGCAAGATCACGACGAGTGCGCCGCGCTGGACGAAATACACGCGATAACCCGGACCGTAATCGATGCGCAGTTCATGGACACCCTGCCCGACCGACTTGTGGTCCCCGAAATTGCCCTCAGCACAGCGCTCGATCCGCAGAAGGATACGCGCCAGGGCACGCTGGTCCCTCAGTCCACGGAGCCAGCGATCAAACACCGGGTGTCGGCGAACATCCATTTATGTATCCTACAAGATACAATTTTGCAATCAGAATCGAGACGGCCAGCCAAATGGGAGCTACCTTCACTTTAAGCCCCCAACCGGTAAAGATATTTGCACGATCCAAAGTATATTTATATGATCCGCACAACAAATCACCTTAACTCAACAAGTAACTCAATCAAAGCGCACCAACGATTTGAATTCTGACAATTTTTAATGCAAAATGTCGAATATATTCTTAATAAACACTAAATTCTCGCACAGGAACCAAGAAAAACCGCAGGTGTATCACCTTTATTCTGAATTTCTCCTGACCTTGAATTAATAAAACCAGCCATGTATGAGGAGATAAATCTGCTATTTTCCTTATTAAACACAAACTCGCCAATACCGTCACACCGAAGTTCACTCAACACAAATGTTTCACCTATAAAATAACCACCAAACCCTTTTGGGCACACATATTCGGGAAAGCTCCCGCCCATCGGCACGACAACATAAGGCGTTTTGCCCTGCCATACGTCATTACTTGTCTCGCCGTCTTTGGCTGGCCTGATCAAATAAGTCGTTTCGGTAGAAAAATCTACGCTTTTCCAAGTTCGACCATCTTCGCCCACTTTAAATCCCGTAGCCTTCTCAGTTTTACAAATAAAAATCTCTGTATCAGCAGCAGACAGATAGCCAACACTAAAAAAATTCATGTAAAAAATAGATACAAAGAGCAAATGTCGCAACATCACCAACGCTCCAAGAAACAACCCAGACACGTAGATTGATGTAAGTTCAACAGAATTGAAAGGTCCAAATCAGACTTTTGCCTCGTCCGCGTGACCTAGCGGCAGCTGAAATAAAGGCAACGCCCCACTACTCCTCCCCCCCCCTAGGGGGCAGAGGGGGGGGGGGGGGGGGGGGGGGAGCAGCGGTGCGATGATCTTCGGCGCCGGGTCTGCCGTAGCGCTGATACCCCCTCTGTCTGCTGGCGCAGACATCTCCCAGGCAAAGGGGGAGAGACAATGGCCGGTCCGGCAGGCGCGGAGTCGGGTGTGTCTCCATACCATCGTCCACTCCTGTCATCCCCGCGAAGGCGGGGATCCAGTACCTACTGTCTTCCCCCTCACCGGGGTTACTGGATCCCGGTCTTGCCGCTACGCGGCAAACCGGGATGACAGCCGAGAATTTGGCACCGCCTTCCCACCTCATGCCCTCTCCACCTCAAGGGGGGAGAGGGCGCCCGGGGGGCCATGGGAAGGCGACCGGCCCCAGCCACAAAGGGCAGAGGCCGTGAGCCGCCGACGAGCGATCAACTCCGCGGCTTCTGGTTTTCCGGATCATACAGCGGCTTGTAGCCGACGGCGGCGACCTCGACGGGGTAGCTTTCGTTGAAATATTCAACGGTCAGCTTGCGGCCTACCTCGCAATAGTCTGCGGGCAGATAGGCGAGCGCGATGTTCTTGCCGATGGTCGGGCCATAGGCGACGGAGGTGGTGTAGGAGCGGCGGCCGAGGCTGTCGACGAGGACCGCGCCGGTCAACGGGTCCACCACCGGCATGGAGCCGACGGGATAGCGGGCGACGCCTGCGGCATCGACATTGTCGGTCATCACCAGCGTGCAGAGCATGGCCGGCTGCCTGTCGCGCGCCTTGTACTCCAGGTGCTTGGCCTTGCCGCGGAAGTCGGCCTCCTTGACCTTCGGGCGGGCGAGATCGGCTTCGATCAGGTTGTACTGGGTGAGGAGATCGGCGTTCTGCAGCCGCAGGCTCTTTTCCATGCGGCGGGAGTTGGCGTAGGTCTCGACGCCGAAGGCCATGATGCCGGCGGCCTGCAGCGCGTCCCAGACGGCCAGGCCGTCCTCGTATTTCATGTGCAGTTCCCAGCCCTGCTCGCCGACATAGGAAATGCGGAAGGCGGAGACGGTCTTGCCGGCGATCTCGATCGGCTTGATGGCGGCGAAGGCGAAGTTTTCCGGGTCGAGCCCGGCCGGGTCGGCCACCACCTGCTTCAGCTTCGCACGGGCGTTGGGGCCCCAGACGCCGATGGTGACATAGGCTTCCGAGACATCCGTGACGGTGACGTTGAAGCCCTTGTCCTCGGCGGTGCGCTTCACGTAGTGGAAATCGCGCGGACCGGCGTCGGCGCCGTCGATGATGCGGCAGCGGTCGGCCATGCGGATCACGGTGAGGTCGGCGCGAACCATGCCCTCGTCATCGAGGAAATGGGTGTAGATGCCCTTGCCGATGTTGGCATCGCCACCGATCTTGGCCGCGCAAAGCCATTCCATCAGCTCCACGTGGTCCGGCCCCTCCACGTCGAAGATGTAGAAGTGGCTGAGATTGACCATGCCGCAATCCTCGCTCATGGCGAGATGCTCGGCATTGGAGACGCGCCAGAAGTGGCGGTTGTCCCATTCGTTGGCGCGCACCGGCACCCGGGCGCCATATTTCTCCAGAAGATGCTCGTTGGCCTTGTAGCCATGCGCGCGTTCCCAGCCGCCCAGCTCCATGAAATAGCCGCCCAGCGCCACTTCGCGCTCGTAGAAGGGCGAGCGCTTGGCACCACGGCCCGAGGCATAGGGCTCGCGGGTGTGGACGGCGGGATAGTAGATCTTCTGGGCGGCTTCATAGCAGCGGCCCTCGATGAACTTTTCCGTGAGCTGATGCTTGTAGAAGCGCGAATAGTCGATGGAATTGTGGTCGATGGCGGTGCGGCCGTCGGTGATCCAGTCCGCGATCAGCTTGCCATAGCCCGGGCCGTCCTTGACCCAGATGGCGACGCAGTACCACAGCCCCCTCACCTTCTGGCTCTCGCCGCAGGACGGGCCGCCGGCGGCGGAGACCTGCAGCAGGCCGTTGAAGGAATGGCTCTCGTTGTAGCCAAGCTCGGCCAGAACCGGCGTCAGCTCCATGGCGCGCTCCAGCGGCGCCATGACCTGCTCCAGTTCAAGGTCGCGCTGCGACGGCGACAGGCGGGCCTGGTGCTTTTCCAGAAGGTCGCGCGGGTGGCACATGCGCGGATTGTCGGTCTCGTAATAGCCCCACTCGATCTGGCCGCCCTCGGTGGTCTTCGGGTCGCCGGTGTCGCGCATATAGGCGGAGTTGCCCTGGTCGCGCAGCAGCGGGTAGCCGATTTCCTTGCCCGTGCCCTCAAACTCGTTGAACGGGCCGAAGAAGGTCAGGGGATGGTCGACCGGCATGACCGGCAGGTCCTCGCCCACCATCTCGGCAATCAGCCGGCCCCAGAGCCCGGCGCAGACGATGACATGGTCAGCCATGATCGTCCCGCGGTGGGTGACGACGCCCTTGATGCGGCCACCCTCGACGATCAGCGACTGGGCCGGCGTGTTGGCGAAGACCTTGAGCTTGCCGCTCGCCTCGCCCTGGTCGACCAGCTTGCCGGCGACGGTCTGCGAGCGCGGCACGACGAGGCCGGCGTCGGGATCGAACAGGCCGCCCATCACCTCACCCTCCTCGATGAGGGGGAACAGCGTCTTGATCTCGGACGGGGAGACGTAATGGGCTCTCGTGCCGAAGGCGCGGGCGGAGGAGAGCTTGCGCTTGACCTCTTCCATCCAGCTGTCATGGCCCTTGCGCACGACCTCCAGACCGCCAATGCGGGCGTAGTGGCCCATCTTCTCGAAGAAATCGATGGAGTATTGCGTCGTCCAGACCGACAGGTAGTCGTGGCTTGTGGTGTAGCAGAAGTCGGAGGCGTGGGCGGTGGAGCCGATGTCGGTGGGGATGCCGGACTTGTCGATGCCGACGATGTCGTCCCAGCCGCGCTCGATCAGGTGATGGGCCACCGAGGCGCCGACGATGCCGCCGAGGCCGATGATGACGATCTTTGCCTTCTCGGGAAATGCAGACATTTCGTATCCCTTTTCACTCACGACCACGCGCCGGTGCAGTGTCCGGCAGCGAAAGCCCGCGTCCGGCAGGAGGAGCGGCGCGGGTGTCAAATCCATGAGCGGCAGTATCGGGTGCGGCCCGGCGGGCAATTGGCCTAATTGCGTCATGGCAGCATCACGCCGGCGACACGCCATGTCGTTTTCCAGCAATGGCTGCGGCACCTGATCCTGCTGGGGGGATGCCGCAAATAGAGTAGCCTGAGACGGTTCCTTGACGGGCTTTTGCTGCCGCCTGGCCGACAGTGGAAGCGACGTTGAAAGCAACGCAGGATCTTTTCCGGGAGCTACCCCATGTCTGATGTCGCAGTTTCTGCCGGCCGCCGGGGGCGCAGCGCGCGCCGTGAAGCCCGTGCAAGCGGTGCGGGCGGGCTTGGCCTGCCCTATATCACCCGCGGCATTCCGATCTTCGACGTGCTGTCGGATGAAGGCGCGGCGCAGATCGAGGCGCAGGCCGATGTGATCCTGCAGGAGATCGGCATCGAGTTCCGCGACGATCCGGAAACGATCGCGATCTGGAAAGAAGCCGGGGCCGATATCCAGGGCGAGCGGGTGCGCTTTCCGAAGGGAATGCTGCAGCAGATCGTCAAGACGGCACCGTCTGAGTTCGTCCAGCATGCGCGCAACCCGGCCCGCAACGTGGTCATCGGCGGCAACAACCTGGTCTTTGCCCCGGTCTATGGCCCCCCGTTCGTCACCGACCTCGACAAGGGCCGCCGTTATGGCACCATCGAGGACTTCCGCAACTTCGTGAAGCTGTCCTACCTGTCGCCCTACATGCACCATTCGGGCGGCACGGTGTGCGAACCGGTCGACCTGCCGGTGAACAAGCGCCATTTCGACATGGTCTATTCGCACATGAAATGGTCGGACAAGCCGTTCATGGGCTCGGTCACCCATCCGGAACGGGCGGAAGATTCGGTGAAGATGGCGCAGATCCTGTTCGGCGAGGAGTTCGTCGACCAGAACTGCGTCATGATCCAGCTGATCAACGCCAATTCGCCGCTGGTCTTCGATGCCACCATGCTCGGCGCGCTGAAGGTCTATGCAAAGGCGAACCAGGCCTGCATCGTCTCGCCCTTCATTCTCGCCGGCGCCATGAGCCCGGTGACGGTTGCCGGTACGCTGGCGCAGGTGCTGGCCGAAGCGCTGGCCGGTTGCGCGCTGACGCAGCTCATTCGCCCGGGCGCGCCGGTTGTGTTCGGCGCCTTCGTGTCATCGATCTCGATGCAGTCCGGCGCCCCCACCTTCGGCAGCCCGGAAGGCACGCTGCTGCTCAACGGCGCCTCAAAGCTGGCGCGGCGGCTGAACCTGCCCTTCCGCTCTGGCGGGTCCTTCACCTCGTCGAAGGTGCCGGATGCGCAATCGGCGCAGGAATCGGCCCAGACGATCGCCGCGACCGTGGTGTCGGGCGTCAACTTCTGCCTCCACGCCGCCGGCTGGCTGGAAGGCGGGCTGTGCTCGTCCTATGAGAAATTCGTCATGGACGCCGACCAGCTCGGCATGATGCATGTGCTGGCCAAGGGCATTGATCTCTCGGAAGAAGGCATGGCGATGGACGCCCTGCGCGAAGTCGGTCCCGGCGGCCACTTCCTCGGCGCGAACCACACCCAGCGCAACTTCGAGAGCGCGTTCTACCGCTCGCAGGTGGCTGACAACAATTCCTATGAGCAGTGGCTTGCCGATGGCGAACTGGATGCGGCCCGGCGCGCCAATGCGATCTGGAAAAAGATGCTGGCCGATTACGAGGCCCCGGCCCTCGACCCGGCCATCGACGAGGCGCTGATTGCGTTCATGGCGCAGCGCAAGGCCTCGTTCCCGGACAGCAACGTCTGAAGGCGCGCGTAACGGCCGCCCCCGCCGGACGTCACACGTGACCCTCTCCGTCTGGTCCCTTTGCGGGCCAGGCACTCGGGCAAGACCGTCGGGCAGACGGTCTTGCCCGAAGCTGTTTTTGTGCCTGCGCTGGAATTTCTCCCGTCGCCATCAGTCCCGAAAGATGACGACGTGTGCTCATCGGGACCCTTAACCGGGAGTAAAGAGCGGTTGGCGCTGCTTTCGCCTTGCACATGCCATCTTGCCCGAGTATCCGCAATCTGAGCCGCCGTGTCCGTTGCACGGCCAGGTCCGCTGGCCCATGCCAAGTCGGGACTGGTTGTTGTCATGGGGACGGCAAATAGCGTAGATGTTTTCGGATAGTGAGCTGCGGGTCCACTCGGGGAGATCCACCTCTAATCTGACAGATCGAGACGAGGACCTATGCCGGCCCAGTTCGTAACCAATGAGAGATTTGCGTCTTCGCGCCAGTCAACAGTGACACTGCTCGCCCCGCTTCAATGAAGCTCAAGCAGAACTGATTGACCAAGCAAGACGGTAGGACGCACAGGCTTTTCGAATGGCTTCTATTAAGAGCAACATTGAAATCATTGGTTATGCAAGCCGCCTTCCCGGCGCTGCAAATACGAACGAATTCTGGAATCTTCTTCAAGAAGGTCGCTGCTCGGTTACCAGCGTGTCGAATGACCGCTGGCCTTTGGCGCGATTCGGTCATCCGGACCGGAGCGCTGCCGGCAAGGCCTACACCTGGGCCGCCGGTCAGCTGGATGACGTCTGGGGCTTTGATCCGTCATTCTTCGGCATTTCGCCGCGCGAAGCGCTGCAGATGGATCCGCAGCAGCGCATCCTGTTGCAGCTGGTCTGGGAAGCGCTGGAGCAGGCTGGCCTGCCGCCGAGCGCTCTGGCTGGCACCTCCACGGGCGTCTATGTTGGCGCGTCCTCGCTCGACTATCACCACCGCTTCGTGATCGATCCGCCCAACGCCGACATGCAGTTCATGACCGGCAACACGCTGTCGATCGTCTCGAACCGCATTTCCTACATCTATGACCTGCGTGGCCCGTCCTTCACGGTGGACACGGCCTGCTCGTCCTCGCTCGTCGCCCTGCACGAAGCGGTCTCGGCGCTGGAAAGCGGACAGATCGACACCGCCATCGTTTGCGGCGTCAGCATGCTGCTGAGCCCGTTCTCCTTCGTCGGCTTCTCCCGCGCCTCGATGCTGTCGCCCACCGGGCTTTGCCAGGCGTTCGACGCCAATGGTGACGGTTACGTCCGTTCGGAAGGTGGCGTCGTCCTGGTGCTGCAGTCCTCGCGCGTCGCGCGGGCCAATGGCACGCGGGTGCATGGCCGCATCCTCGCCTCGGGCATCAACGCCGATGGCCGCACGGTCGGTCTCTCCCTGCCCTCGCCCTACGCCCAGGCAGCGCTGCTCGCCGAGATGTATGGCGCTGGCGGGGTTGACCCCAATGCGCTGGCCTTCGTCGAGGCCCATGGCACCGGCACGCGCGTCGGCGATCCGGCGGAAGCGGAAGCGCTTGGCACCGTGATCGGGCAGAAGCGCGACGAAGTGCTGCATATCGGCTCGGTGAAGACCAACGTCGGCCATCTGGAGCCGGTCTCCGGTCTCGTCGGTCTGCTGAAGTCGTTGCTGGCGCTCGAGCACAACGAGCTGCCGCGTTCGCTGCATTTCAACACGCCGAATCCGGACATCGCCTTCGAAGAGCTGAACCTCAAGGTTGCCAGCGAGCCGGTTGCCCTCAAGACCTCGGACAAGCCGCGCCTTGCCGGCATCAACTCCTTCGGCTTCGGTGGCACCAATGCGCATGTGGTGATTGCCGACGGTGACCGCGACGCGGCTCAGGCCACCGCCGAGGCGCTGCGCCTGGACACGCCGCTGGTGCTGAGCGCTCGCGGCAAGGCCGCACTCGGCCAGCTTGCCCGCCGCTACCATGAGGCGCTGGAGGGCGCGTCTGACGGCAAGGCCGCGCAGATCGCGGCCTCCGCCGCCTATACCCGCGACCTTCTTGGCGACCGCCTGGTGGTGCTGGGCGCCACGGCCGATGAGCGCCGCCGGGTGCTCGAGACCTTCCTGGCCGACGAAACCTGCCCGAACCTCGTGCAGGGCAGCTCGGTCAAGGGCGAGCAAAAGGTTGGCTTCGTCTTTTCCGGCAACGGCTCGCAATGGGCCGGCATGGGTCGCGATGCCTATCAGAAGGACACGGCGTTCCAGCAGGCCTTCGAGCGCGTCGACCGCAAGTTCATGGGCCTTGGCGGCTGGTCGCTGCTGACCACGCTGTTCTCCGAGGATCTCGAAAACGAGATCGAGCGCACGGAAATCGCACAGCCGCTGCTGTTTGCCGTCCAGGTTGCCCTCGTCGAGGCGCTGGCCAAGCGCGGCCTGCGCCCGAGCGCGGTTGCCGGCCACAGCGTGGGCGAAGTCGCGGCCGCCTGGTGCTCTGGCGCGCTGACGCTGGACCAGGCCGTCAAGGTCATCCACGCCCGCTCGACGCGTCAGGAGGTCATTCGTGATCTTGGCACCATGGCCGCCCTCCTGCTGTCGGCGCAGGACGCACAGGCAGCCATCGACGAGGCCGGGTTCCCACGCATCGAGCTGGCCGCGATCAACTCGCCGCGCAGCGTGACCATCTCCGGCCCGGTCGAGAGCCTCGACGCCTTCGGCAAATACGCCCGCAAGAAGCGTTGGGCGATGAAGAAGCTCAACCTCGCCTATCCGTTCCACTGCGCGCTGGTGGAGCCGATCCGCGAGCCGCTGCTGGCCGCGCTGGATGGCGTTGTGCCGCGTCAGTCCGACATCCCGTTCTATTCGACCGTTGACCCGGACAAGCGCGATGTGGCGCTGGACCCGGATTACTGGTGGCGCAACGTGCGCCAGCCGGTGCTGTTCTCCTCGGCCATCGAGGCGATGGCGGCTGACGGCATCTCCGTGTTCCTGGAAATTGGCTCGCGTCCGGTGCTCGGCACCTACATGACCGACGTGCTGCGCGAGGGCGGCCAGCGTGCCGATGTGCTCGCCAGCCTCGACATGCCGGCCAAGAATGGTGAAACCGCCCGCAATCCGGTCGAGCACACCGCCGCCGGCGTGCTGGCCTTTGGTGGCGCGGTCGAGCTGGATGCGTTCTTCGGCGAAGCGCCGCTGCAGCCGGTTGCCCTGCCGAACTACCCCTGGCAGAACGTGCCCTTCAAGCCTGAGGCGACGGCCGAAAGCGTCGACTACATGTTCGGCAAGAGCTGGCCGCTGCTTGGCTACCGGCTGCGCCAGGACGTGGGCGAGTGGTTCAACCACGTTGATCCGGCCATGCTGCCTTGGCTGGCCGATCACAAGGTGGAAGAGTCCATCGTGTTCCCGGCCGCCGGCTACTACACCGAAATGGCCCTGCGCGCTGCCCTGCGCTGGTCCGGTGCCGACGAGATCGAGCTGCGTGATTTCGACATCCTGCGGCCGCTGGTGTTTGACGGTGCCGAGACCTTCGAGACCCAGGTCCGCATCTCCTCCGACGACCATGTCGTGGAAGTCATGTCGCGGCCGCGTCTGGCGGGTGCCGAATGGGCGCTCAATGCCCGTGGCCACTATGTGTCCGCCGTTCGCAAGGACCGGACGCCGGTTCTGAAGACCGGAAGCGAGACGCTTGTCACGCTCGACCATGCGGCCCTCTACGAGGTCACCCGGGCCTTTGGGCTGCGCTACGGCCCAGCCTTCCAGCGCGCGGAAACCGTCGTCACCCATGATGCGACGACCGCAACGGTGACCCTGAAGCCGCAGATCGAGACGCTGGCAGACGAACGCTTCGCGCTGTGTCCGACTTTGCTGGACGCAGGCTTCCACGGCCTGTTCGCGCTGCTGAACGGCGTGAAGGAAATCCCGGCGCAGACCAGCTTCCTGCCGATCCGTTTCGGCGCGCTGCGCCTGCTGGCACCGGAAGCCGTTCCGGCCAGCGTGACGATCAAGGTCACCAAGGCTTCGCCGCGTTCCATCGAGGCAAGCTTCGAGTATCTGGACGCAAATGGCGACGTCATTGCCCGGCTGACCCAGGCCCGCTTCCGCGCGGTGCGCCTTGGCCGCGAAACCCGCCGCGACGACCTTGCCTACCGCACGTTCGCAACGCTGCTGCCTGACGCCGCGCGCATTGCCCCGATCGCCGACGTCATGCCGGAGGGCTTTGCCGCCTTTGCCCGGGCCGCCGGCATTGCCAGCGAAACTGACTTCGAGCCGGGCGAGACCCTGCTGCTGGTCGAGGCGATGGGGCGGACCATCGCCCACGAGACGCTCTGGCGCATCGCTGGTGGGGCGAATTTCGATGTCGACGCGCTGGTTGCCAGCGGCAAGATCGCCGACAGCGCCCTGCCGCTCGTCCATGCCCTCGTCGGCTGGCTGATCGACAGTGGCCTGGCCGATGAAGCCGGCAGCCACACCGTCCTGACGGATCCGGCGGATGGCCCGGCGACGGCTGACCTTTTGAAGACCGTTGCGCTGGAGGCCTCCGGCCACATCGCTGAAGCCTCGCTGCTGTCGCGCCTGCACGAAGGCCTTGAGGCGCTGCTGGCCCGGGGTCTTGCAGACAAGGCATCGGGCTGGTTTGCCTCTGGCCTGTACGAGGCCTATCAGACCTCCTCGCCGGCTGCGCTTGCCCGCAACGAGGGCCTGCGTCACCTGGCCGAAAAGATCATCGCCGGCTGGCCGCAGGACCAGGCGCTGCGCCTGATGGTGCTGGGTGCCGACAGCCCGGAACTGCTGCTGGCCCTCGACCGGGCCGCCGATCCGCGCCGCGCTTCCGTGACCGTCACCGACCCGGTGTCAACACTGCTCGGCCGCGCCGAGCGGCAGTGGACCGGCTCGAACAATCTCCGCTTTATTGCCTTCGACGACGCCGATGGCCTTGCCGCCGCCGGTCCGTTCGACATCATCTTGTCCGGTGGCAGCCTGAGTGACCGCAACGCCGACGACATTGCGGCCGTTGCCAAGCATCTCGTGCAAGGCGGGCTGCTGTTCAGCGCCGAGTTCGTGCCCTCCCCGCTCACAGACCTGTTGCGCGGTATCGGCGCAGACTGGTGGCGTGAGACCGCAGTCGCCAGCTTCCCGATCTCGCGGCAGCGCGGCGCTGAGGAATGGCGCAGCGTTCTGGAAGGTTTCGGGCTCGAAGCCGTAGAGACCACCGCGCTTGCCAGCGACGTCGCCGAGGCAACCCTCATTGCTGCCCGCAAGCCGCCCCTGGCGCAGGCCGCAACCGGGGCAGCTGATGCCGAGACCGTCACCGCCTCCGAACTGCTGGTGATTGCTGACGCCGATGGCGAAAGCCGCAAGCTGGCCGAAGCTCTGATCACGACGCTCGCGCCGCGTGGCCTCAAGGTGACCATTGCCGTTGCCGTTGCCGATGCCGTAACCGGTGCCGGCGATGGCCTCATCAACCTCAACCTTGACGCCGGCAATGCCGAGACGGCGCAGCTCTTGAAGCGCGCCAGCGCCGGGATCGTCCATCTGGCCGGAGCCTATGCTCCCGCCGGCGATGCACTGGCTGTCGTCGACCAGCGCACGTGGCAGCTGACGCGCCTTCTCAACAGCATCGGCTTTGCTGACACACGCCTCTGGATCGTCGCCCCCGGCGGCATGCAGGATGTAGCCGGTGGCTCCGCGCACCGTCCTGACCAGGCCGCCGTCTGGGCCTATGGCCGCGTGGCGATGAACGAGTTCGCCAACGCCGGCATCCGCCTCATCGACGTGTCGCCGACGCTGGAACCCGGCGTTGCCGCCGTGCGCCTTGCCGATGAGATCCTCAAGAGCGGCGCAGAGCGGGAAGTCATCATTGACGGCCGCCGCCGCTCTGGTCTGCGCATCGTGCAGGGTGGCCTGTTCAGTGATAGCGAAGTCGCGCCTGAAGCCAACCCGGCGATGCGCCTCGATATCCTGCGTCAGGGTTCGCTGGACCAGCTGTCCTGGCACGCGGTTGGCCGCAAGGCACCTGAAGGCAACGAGATCGAGATCGCGGTCGAGGCCAGCGGCCTCAACTTCCGCGATGTGATGTGGGCGCTTGGCCTGTTGCCGGAAGAGGCGCTGGAAGACGGCTTTGCCGGCCCGACGCTTGGCATGGAATGCTGCGGTATCGTGCTGGCGACCGGTCCGGATGCCGGCCGGTTCCGGCCGGGCGACCGGGTCATCACCTTTGCGCCGGCCTGCTTTGCCTCGCATGTGACGGTGTCCGAGGATGCCTGTGCCCCGATGCCCACGACCGTCTCCCCGGAAGAGGCTGCGACCATTCCGGTCACGTTCCTGACCGCCTATTACGCGCTGGTGCATCTGGCCCGTCTGTCGGAAGGCGAGACGGTGCTGATCCACGGCGGCGCCGGCGGTGTCGGCCTGGCCGCCCTGCAGATTGCCAAGTGGCGCGGTGCGCGGGTGATCACGACCGCTGGCTCTGAAGAGAAGCGCAGCTTCCTGCGACTGCTCGGCGCCGATCTGGTGCTGGATTCGCGCAGCCTTGCCTTCGTCGACGAAGTCATGACCGCGACCGACGGGGAAGGCGTGGATGTCGTCCTCAACTCGCTGTTCGGCGAGGCGATGGAACGCTCCATCGAGGTGCTGCGTCCGTTCGGCCGCTTCCTGGAACTGGGCAAGCGCGACTACTACGGCAACACCCGCATTGGCCTCAGGCCGTTCCGCCAGAACCTGACTTACTTTGGCATCGATGCCGACCAGCTGCTGACCCGTCAGCCCAAGCTGGCCAAGGAGCTGTTCGTCGAGCTGGTCCGCCTGTTCGAAGCCGGTACGCTGGCACCGCTCCCCTATCGCGTCTTCGAGGCCGATGGCGTGGTCGAGGCGTTCCGCCTGATGCAGCAGGCCGGGCATATCGGCAAGATCATCCTGCGGCCGCCGCATGTGCCGGCCGATGTGCGCCGCAGCCATGACTTCGCGCTGCGTGCAGATGCGACCTATGTGATCGGTGGCGGCTTCGGTGGCTTCGGCACCGAGCTGCTGCGCCGCATGGCCGATTTGGGCGCACGCAATCTCGTCGTGCTCAGCCGGCGTGGTGGCAGCACCGAGGAAGCCGCCGCAGTCATCACTGAACTGTCGGCACGCGGCGTCAAGGTGGTGGCTCCGGCCTGCGACCTGACCGATGAGAAGAGCCTTGCTGCCGCCCTTGAGACGGCGCGGACCAGCCTGCCGCCGATCCGCGGCGTGTTCCACACCGCCATGGTGCTGAACGACGTGCTGATCTCCAACCTCGACCACGACGGCCTGACCCGCGTGCTGGCACCGAAGGTGCGCGGCGCGGAGCTGCTGGACCGGTTGACGGCGAACGATCCGCTGGAGCATTTCGTGCTGTACTCCTCGGCAACGACGCTCGTCGGCAACCCGGGACAGGCGAACTATGTTGCCGCCAACGGCTATCTGGAAGCGCTGGCCCGCAAGCGCCGCGCTGCCGGCAAGCCGGGCCTTGCCGTGGCCTGGGGCGCGATCTCGGATGCCGGCTATCTCGCCCGCAACCAGGACGTCAACGAGCTGCTGTCGCGCAAGCTTGGCCGCCACGCTCTCTCCGCACGCGAAGCCCTCGACGGGCTGATTGCGCTGATGGGCGAGCCGCAGACAGATCTCGAGACGGCGGCAGTCGGCTTTGCCCGCATCGACTGGCAGTCGGCCCGGCGCGAACTGGCGCTGCTCGATACGCCGCTGGTCGATCTCATGGGGCTCGGGTCCGCCGAAGACGGCGCGGTTGCAGAAGGCGCCGTTGACCTCAACGTGCTCCTGAAGGGCATGGACAAGGTCAAGGCCGTGACCACCGTGTGTGGCCTGCTGGCTGGCGAGATCGGCAAGATCCTGCGCATTGCGCCGGAGGAGATCGATCCGCACAAGCCGCTGTCGGACGTCGGCATGGACTCGCTCATGGCACTTGAGCTGCGCATGAGCGCCGAACGCCAGCTCGGCATCGACATCCCGCTGATGTCGCTGGCCAATGGCGCGACGCTGATCGACCTTGCCACCCGCGTGGTCAACCGCGTTCTTGG
Source organism: Pannonibacter sp. SL95 (assembly GCF_026672425.1). Lineage (GTDB taxonomy): Bacteria > Pseudomonadota > Alphaproteobacteria > Rhizobiales > Stappiaceae > Pannonibacter. Next base: position 1,174,245 of record NZ_JAPPRC010000006.1, on the reverse strand, counting down.
CGGTGAAGGCGACAATGGTGCATCGGCCGAAGCACAGCAGCTCGCCAGCCAGCACGTCTCCGGCGACTTCGCCGAGGCCGGTGACCTGGCCGGGATTGCCGAACAGGTTGAAGCCAAGAGCCGCGAGATGAGGTCCCTGCTATGACAGAGAAGCGCCCGAGCCTTGGCGGCATTGCCAGCGGAGACCGCGACAAGCTGATGGACAGCGTGCGCGCTGGCCGCCGTGCTGGCCGCGACCGCCGTCCCGCCGCGCCGGCAGCGGGCGCCGAGGCACCGGCCAAGCGCCGCGCCTTCGACTTCACCGAACTGCCGCAGGTACGCCAGTTGCAGATGCAGCGTGCGGCGGCGGAAATGATGGGGATCGGCAACCCGTTCTTCCGGGCGCATGATGGCCTCGCCGCCGGAACCACGACGATCGACGGCAAGGTCTACGACAACTTTGCCTCCTACAATTACGTTGGCCTCAATGGTCATCCGGAAGTGATTGCCGCTGCGCAACAAGCCGTCGAGACCTATGGCGTCAGCGTATCGGCCAGCCGCGTTGTGGCCGGCGAACGGCCGATCCACCGGCAGCTGGAAGAAGCGCTCGCCCGTATCCACGGAACCGAGGCGGCGGTGGTGATGGTGAGCGGACACGCAACCAATGTCACCACCATCGGCCACCTGATGAACAAGGGCGACCTGATCCTCACCGATCAGCTCGTGCACAATTCCATCGCCGAAGGCGCGCGGCTGTCCGGGGCAACCCGGATCAACTTCCCGCATGACGATCTGGATGCGCTGGAGCGTCTGCTGGCGGAAAACCGGCACAAGTACGAGCATGTGCTGATCGTCGTGGAAGGCCTCTACTCGATGGATGGCGACTTCCCGGATCTGAGGCGCGTGGTCAAGCTGAAGCAGGCCTATGATGCCTGGCTGCTGGTGGACGAGGCACATTCCATTGGCGTCCTTGGAGAAACCGGACGCGGCATTGCCGAGCATTACGGCGTCGACCCGAACGAGGTCGAGATGTGGATGGGGACCCTGTCCAAGACCTTCTCGTCCTGCGGCGGCTATATCGCGGCATCGCGGGTGCTGTGCGACTACCTGAAGGCGACGGCTCCAGGCTTCGTCTTCTCCGTCGGCCTCTCCCCGGCCCTCACGGCTGCGGCAACCAAGAGCGCCGAACTCCTGGAGCGGGAGCCGGAGCGGGTGGCCCGGCTGCAGGCCAATGGCCAGCATTTCCTGAAAGCGGCCAAGGCTGCCGGTCTCGACACCGGACCGAGTGCCGGCTACTCGGTGGTTCCGGTCATCGTCGGCGACAGCATCGGCGCCGTGACCCTCGCCAATCGCCTCCTGGAGCGCGGCGTCAACGCCCTGCCGATCATCTTCCCGGCGGTGGCGGAAAAGGCCGCCCGGCTGCGCTTCTTCATCACCAGCGAGCACACGTTCGAGCAGATCGACCGCGTGGTGGCGATCACCGCCGAAGAACTGGATGGCGTCCGCGCCGGCGGCTCAGCCGTGGAGCGGCTGCTGAAGGCCACGCGGTAAGGGCTGATCTCTCCAGGGCGCCGTTTATCGCGCCCCTCTCCCCCCTTGAGGGGGAGATGTCTGCGTCAGCAGACAGAGGGGGGTATCGGCCCCTCGTCCCCGTCACGACACCAGCGAAAGCTGCAGTGCTGCATACTCCCCTCTGCCCCCTCCGGGGGCATCTCCCCCTCAAGGGGGGAGAGGGAGGCGACGGCAAGCGGCACGTCTGCTGCGATCCCCCCTACTCCCGCTCGAACCGCGGATCCGGGTCGATCTCGGCTTCAAATCCCTTCATGAACAGGTCGGCGAGCTTGGGGGGCAGCAGGCCCTGCAGGTAGATGCCGGTGGCGAGCAGCAGCGGGAAGGCATGGATCGCCGCGCGGCGCTCGATGGCCCGGCGCATGCGGCGGGCGGCATCCTCGGCGGAGATCTCGAAAGGTTTGGCCCCCTTGTGCCGGGCCGACATGGGCGAGGTGACGAAACCGGGGCACAGGATTGTCACCGACACGCCGAAGGGCTTCAACCATCCACGCAGGGAATGGCCATAGGCGACCACCGCCGCCTTTGACGCGCTGTAGGACGGCATGTCCGGCAGGGCACGCAGGCCCGCCAGCGAGGCGACGAGCGCGATCCGGCCCTGGCCCCTGAGGCGCATCGGTTCCACCAGCGCCGTCACCGTATTGATGACCCCGCCGAGGTTGATGTCGAACTGCCGGTCGGACGCTGCATCCGGCTCGCGCGAGCGGTCCGGTCCAAGCCCGCCGGTGACGCCGGCATTGGCGATCACCAGATCCACCGGATGGCGGCCGTCGAACTCGGCGAGCGCGGCCCTGAGCGCAGCCCGGTCGCGCACGTCGATGGCTGCCCATTCTGCCGTCGCCCCGCGCGCCTCGACATCACGGGCCAGCGCCTTGAGCTTGTCCGCATCACGAGCCACCAGCAGCAGAACGCGGCCGGGAGCCGCATACTCATGCGCCAGCGCCGTGCCGATGCCCCCGCTGGCGCCTGTCAGGACAATCGAGGTCGGGGAGAAACGGGCCATGCAGTCCTCGGGAGGTTAAAGGCCCAGGCGTCGGCCGAGCCAGGAAAGATGCCGCCAGAAGTCGGCGACGAGCCTGTGACGCCGGCTCTGGCGCTGTGCCACAAGCCGGGCGATGACGTCTTCCGGCCGGCAGGGCAGCAGCGTCACAGGGTCAATGCAGCGGGTGTAGACCACCAGCGCCAGATAGACCAGCTCGTCAAGCTCCCGCGCCCGCCCGCGCCGCTCACAGGCGGTCAGGTCCTCGCTCAGGCCCCAGCCGGCATAGAACGGCAAACCGTGCGTCGTCACCGCCTTGCCGCGCAGCATCGCCTCGAAGCCGGACAGGGAGGAGAAGGTCTCGACCTTGTCTGCCGCCTCGATCAGATCCACGATATCGGCATCCCGGGCGACGAAATCCGCAAGACCGACGAGGTCCGTGTCATCGATCTTGCCCTTGCGCAGGCCGGTTTCCACGTCCGGATGCGGCTTGAACACCAGATAGGCGTCCGGATTTCGCTGCCGGGCGAGCCGCAACAGGTCAAGGTTGACGTTGGGCGTGTTGGCGCAGTCGATGGTCGCGGACTTCGACCGGCGCACGGCCGCATCGTCGGCGACCTGGCCGGGCACGAGAACCACGTGCCGGTCCGTCGGGAAGGCATAGCTGCGCCGTTCGCCGAAATTGTACTTGGTGATCCGCGCCGCCACGATGGCCTGGCGCAGCGCGGCACCGCGCGCCTTCTGCTGCGCACTGACGTCCGCCTCCATCAGCAGACGCTCGAGGGCGCTGGGGCGCGAGGGATCGTAATAGATGCCGCGATCATCAACGGCGAGCGAGGCCCCGCGGGCAAGACCCGCACCGAGCCCGACCGACCGCAGGAAGCCATCCTCGATGCGCAGCAGGGGCACGCCGATTGCCTCGGCCGCTGCCTCCAGTTCCGGTGTGGTCTTGCTGGCCCAGGACAGGATCCGCCCGCCGGTCTTGCGCGCGCCCTCCAGCGCCGCTGCCGGGGCACTGCAGAAGGTGACGCCGCCAGCACCGGCAAAGGTCGCGCGGATCGCCGGATGGTTCCAGCTCTGCGCGCCAACGCAATAAGTGCTCTGGGCATTGCGGCTGTAGGCATCTGCCAGCGCCGCCCCAATGTCGAGGCCTTCGGCAAGGCTGACGGCCTGACGCTGATAGGGCTCGATCCAGGCCAGCCCCTCGGCAGCCAGAACGGCGGTCAGCGCATCACGATCCGGTGCCGCCGTAATCAGCGCTGCCGCCGATCCGGCCGGGGCCTCGGCCAGCGTGATGCCGCAGAGGACCGCGTAGAGCGCCAGCGACGCGCTGTCGGTCTCCAGCTGGCTTGCGGCCGCCAGCCAGGGACGCGGATTGCCGGGGCTTGGCGCGGCGCGCAGCAGGCGGGCGCTGGTGTCGCTGCAAGGCGCGAAAGCCCCGTTGCCGCTGGCGACGAGGCGAAACTCGCCGTCATCCGGCGGCCGGTCGGCCTGCAGGTGGCGCAGCTCGAGCGGGAAGTTCGTTGTCTCCGGCAGGTCCAGCGGTGCGTGGCGATACCAGGGATCCGGCCAGTCCGCGCGCCATGCGGCAAGCGCTGCGCCATGGTCCGCCGGTGCAAGCGCGCGCAAAGAAGACAAAAACGCCGTCTGCGGCTGTTCCGACAGCAGCAGCACCCGTGACGGCACGACAATGAGCCCGACCACATGCGGAAAGCGGCTCACCGGCTCCGTGCCGAAGGGCCCAGGAAACACCAGGGCAAGGCAGGCCCCCGTTGCCAGCGCCTCGTTGCGGGCCCGTGCATAGGCCGATGCATCGAACCCGGTGGCGATGATGCGCCGGCGGCCATTGGCCATGCTGCAGGCAGCCAGCGGCCCGGTCCGGCTGCGCGACAGGGCGATCAGATCCGCATGCAAAGGCTCCAGCGCCGGATCGGCCACCACCAGGCGTGGTGCGCGTCTCTTCACAGCGGCACCCCGAGCGCCCTCGCCCGCGCCAGACGCGGGGGCGGCGTCACATGGGCAGCACCCTGATTGAGACCGCGATCAAGGATCCGGCGTGCCATGTTCCCGGCTGCCGCCTCCAGGCCCTCGCGGTTATGGATCGATCCGCGAACCTGAATATTGGCGGCGATTGCGCGGATGTAGTTGTCGAGCAGCTCCGGGTCCGGCCGCTGCGGTGCAGTCCAGAAGCCATCGAGCGGTCCGGAATGGGTCAGCCCGCGAATGTCGAAATGGGCCGGCACCAGCGTCTTGACCGGGCAACCGGCCTGCATCGCTTCCAGTCCCGCCGTGCTGTTCAGTGTCACCACGCCGGCCGCACGCTGGAACAGGGGGCCGAGCGTGCCACCGTCGAAGAACAGCACCCTGTCACGTACCCCGTGCCGGTCGGCAATCGCCACTGTCCGCTCTGGCCAGCGCTCGAACCCGGCATCGAGCGGATGGCTCTTGAGCACAAGACGGCTTGCCTGCGGCGCATTGGCGGCAAAGGAGGCGATGACGGTCTCGATGACCTCGGCAAAGCTGGTGTAGGGCGAGTGGGCACGCAGCTGAAAGTCCCCCTCCAGCTGCAGCGGCAGCACGAAAAAGGGCGCGTTGCCCGCAAACAGCAGCGTCTGCGCGCTGGCGACAGCCGTGTTGCGGCGGCCCTTGCCGAGGAGACGCAGCCCATGGGCGGGATATTCGACAAGCGGATGGTAAATCGTGTGGCGCTGATAATGCGGATAGGTAAATCCAGCGAACACATTGAAAAGATTGTAGATCATGTCCGGGATCGCCTCGAGGGCGAAGGAGCCGGGATAGATCGGCTCAAGGTCAGCCTCCGGGGCCTCGGCTGCCAGTGCCCGGATCGCATCGGGATCGTCGGGGAAGCGGCTCAAGGTGGAGAGGCCGTCGCGCTCGAGGGTCAGATAGCCAGGGCGCAGGTATCCAAGTTCGGTCACCGCGATCTGGATGCCGAGGGGGGCCGCTGCCGCGATCGCCGCCTTGTGATAGATCCGCTGGTCGCCATGCAGCACCAGATCGGTGACAGCGTTCTGTCGCAGATAATCGTCGATGAAATGCCGGAACGCTTCCGGCTGTCCGCGATAGGACAGCGCATCCGGGCTGCGCCAGTGCAGCCAGTCTCCGGGGCAGAAATTGATCCGGGACACACGGTGCCCGGCCCCCCGCATCAAGGCGCCCATGCGGGCATAGAGCGGGCACAACGGCCCTTGCAGAAACAGGATATGCCGGCTGAGCGGGGCGGTCCGATCCTCGCACGCCGGCGCGTCGGCCAGTTCCAGATCCACAGCCCCGAGCATCACCAGCGATCCTTCCGCCTGAAGCGGCGCGCCGGTCACTCCGGCGGCCGGACCAGTCCTGCCTGGCCTCCCCCCTCCCCCGCCGCACGGCAGGGGACGGGAGCAGACGATCAGGCCATGTTGTCGAGTTCGACCTTCAGCGCATGGCTGTGGATCGTGCGCCAGGTCGTCATGGTCTCGATCTCGTTCTGAGCCATGGCGATCTTGCGGTCGACTTCCTGCAGGTTGCGCAGCTGGTTCTGTGCTTCCGCGCTGAGGTCGGAAAGCTTGTAAACCTTGCCATCGATGGTGACGGTGTTGTCCGAAGCGCTCATCTGTCTCGTCTTTCTTGTTGGTTGCATGGAGGGCTATCCGCCCTTGTCGTCAATCCCATCCCTATAAGGGTCCGGGCGCGGCACGTCAAAGCCGCGTGGGATCAGAGATTGTTATAGATATCAAGGGCGAGCGAAATATCCTGAAAAAACTTCGAGCGGCCCTGATGCAGCACCAGAGCGCCGTTGCAATAGTCGTTGAGGATCGCGGCGTCATGCGAGACCAGCAACAATGCCCGATCCGCCCGCTTTTCGAAGATCTCTTCCTTGCACTTGCGGTGAAAGCGCTGGTCACCGACGAAGATCACCTCGTCGATCAGGTAGCAGTCGAAATCGATCGCCAGCGACAGACCAAAGGCGAGACGGGCCCGCATGCCCGAGGAATAGGTTTTCACCGGCTGCGCGAGATAAGCGCCAAGCTCGGAAAAATATTCCACATAGTCGAAGACCTCGCGGTAAGGCCGATTGTACAGCCGCGCGATGAACTTCATGTTGTCGATGCCGGTCAGGCTGCCCTGGAAGCCACCGTTGAGGCCGAGGGGCCAGGACAGGGTCATGTCACACTGGATCTTGCCGGACGTCGGATATTCCAGTCCGCCGAGCAGACGCACGAGCGTCGACTTGCCGGCACCGTTGCGGCCGAGAACGGCCAGGCGCTCGCCCTTGCGGACTTCAAAGTTCACCCCGTCCAGCACCCGCTTGGTGCCGTGGCCGTGGCTGTACTCCTTGACGAGGTCAACGACGCGGATCACGGGGCGTGCTCACTGCAGTTCCACATAGGAGCGGGCGTCCTTGAGGAAATAGAGGCCGAGGACGGTGATCACCGCCGTGACATAGATGGCAACCGGCAGATTGTAATAGGTCGCAACGGTGGGGCCGAAGATGCCGTGCCGGATGTATTCGACGGCGCTGACCTGCGGCACGAGGATCACATATTCGCGGAACGGCTCGGGCAGCCAGCTCACCATGTAGAAGGTGCCGGACAGCGGGATCATGATGTAGGACAGCGGGTTCCAGATCTTCTCCACGATCTCCGAGCGCTCGGACAAGGCTCCGATCAGGATGGCGACGGCAACAGAATACCACGCATAGAGCCCCCAGCCGAACAGGATCGGACCGAGGTCATCGGGCATCTCCACGAAGCCCCAGATGTAGAAGATGATCCAGGTGATGAAGAAGGCGGCCAGCGTGCCGATCACCTCCACCCCCATGCGTGCCATGTACATGGCGAAGATCGTCACCTGGCGGTGGTACATCAGCTCCAGATTCGCCTGCATGCAGCGCAGCGCCCGCATGACGCAGTGGCGGTACATCAGGAGCGGCATGTAGCCGGACAGGAGGAACGGCACGATCGGCGTCTCGACGTGGCTGCTCGACTTGGCGATCGACCACATGGCGATGACACCAAGGCAGAACATGACCGGCTCGAGGATGATCCAGGCAAAGCCGATGTTGTCGCGGCCAAAGCGCGTGTGGATCTCGCGCATCACCAGCGCGCCGATCACACGGGTCTGGGTGGCCGCAACTTCGCGGGCCTGGGTCAGCCAGCCGGTCTGCCTGTCGTCGTTGCCGGTCTGAAGGCTCAATGCTTGTGCTCCCGGGCGTTCACATACAGCAGCCAGATGATGGCATAGCCGAGGAAGAACGTCATGAACACGGTGAGGATGCGCAAGATGCGCTGCGGATAGCGGGCATCGTCAGGCGCGTTCGGCTCGACGATCCGCTCCAGATACAGCTGCTTGCGCGCCGCCTCGACCCGGGCGGAGGAGAGGTTTGCCTGCGCCGTCAGCAACGCCTTGGAGGCGAATTCCTGTTCCAGCACCAGCTGCTCGTATTCGGCATAGGTGCCGACGAGCGAGCCATTCTGGCTGACGAGCTTGGCGCGCTCCTGATCGAGCTGCGCGACAAGCGCATCCAGCCGCTTCTGCAGCACCTGGATCTGGACGTTATTCGGTGTCTGTTCCTTGACGAGCCGCAGCTGGGTTTCCAGCTTGGCCTGTTCGCCGGACAGCTCGCCGATCAGTTCCAGCGCGGCCTTGGAGGCCAGTTCCGGATCGACGATGCCTTCCTTGACGCGAAACGCCTTCATCCGCAGCTGGTTGTCGAGGACACGCTGTTCGGAATTGCGCACTTCCTCCCGTGCCAGGGCCAGCGAATCCTCGCGCGAGCGCTGGTTCATCCGGTTGATCAGCTGTTCCGAGTTGCTCAGCAGCGCCTCGGTGATGGCCTTGGCATCGTCCGGCGTGAAGGCGCGGACGGTAATCGTCGAAATGCCCGATGCCGTGTCGTGCTTGGGCGTCACGTGGCGGGTGTAGTGGTCGAACAGGCCTTCGAAGGTCGATCCATCGATGAGATTGGGAAAGGCACTGAGGAAATCGACGAAATCGCGGCCCATCAGGGCCTTGTAGTCGACACTCGCCTGCACATCGCGCAGACCGTCGCGCGAGGCCATGTAGTCGAGGACGGAATAGGTTTCCTCCTGCGCCGGTCCAAGGCCGGTCGTCTGAAGCAGCGCGCCCAACCCGCCAACCTGCGGCTTTTCCGAGGAGCGGACGATGAAGCGGGCCTCGGACTCGTACTGGTCCGACGCGATGAAGCCATAATAGATGAAGGCAAAGAAGGTGGGCACAACCACCAGCGCGATGAACGAGCCCCAGCCGCCGATTCGCAGACGTGACTTCCAGTCCTTGCGCACATGATCGAAGGCACCGGTGGGCGCACGCGACAGGCGCTGCAGCGGCTTGGCGATGTTGGCCGGGCTAAGCGTCTTGAATCCCGAAGGGGCCTCCGGCTTGACCATGGACGGTTCCTTGAGCTGCTGGTCTTTCATCGCGTTTCTCTGGGCAGTCCTGCGCGGCGCCCCGATGGCGGCCGACGCCGAAATCACCCGTTTTTGGCCGTTCCTGGCCGTTTCTGCCTATGTCCCGGCCTATGGACTGCAGGATCTCCGGGCCCTGAGGCTGGTCAGCCCGTGGACCGGTTCCAGCCTTGGCCACCAGATCCACTGTTCATCCGTCCCCGTGGCCTTCAGCCTTTGCTGCGCCACCAGGCCAGATCCAGCGCAGGCCAAGCCACCGCTCCTGCGTCCGGCGCAACCTTCGCATGCCTTGATGTATCGGTTTGCCGCCCCTCGTTCAAGCGCGGCGCGGACGCGGCGGCCACCGCTTCAGTTGACGCTGCCCCGATGAAGGTTTAATCCGCCGAGGCTTGGGTTCGGTTTTACGAGCCCCACACGGCAAGGCGTTAGATGCGAAGGGTGGCTGTTTGATGGCGAAGACGGCTCTGATCACGGGGGTGACCGGCCAGGACGGCGCCTATCTCTCCAAGCTGTTGCTGGAGAAGGGCTACAAGGTCTATGGCCTTGTCCGCCGGTCCAGCCATTTTGGCGTCAATGACCACCGGCTGCGCTGGCTCGGCATCGAGCGCGAAGTCGAATATCTTGACGGCAACCTGACCGACCTGTCCTGCCTGATCCGCGCCGTGCGCGAGACCAAGCCGGACGAAGTCTACAACCTCGCCGCCCAGTCCTTCGTCAAATCCTCCTGGGAACAGCCGCTGCTGACCGGCAACGTCACGGGCATCGGTGCCGTGAATGTTCTGGAAGCCGTGCGCATCGAAGCGCCTCAGGCGCGCTTCTACCAGGCGTCGTCCTCCGAAATGTATGGCCTCATCCAGGAGCCGCTGCAGTCGGAAACGACCCCGTTCTATCCGCGCTCGCCCTATGCTGCCGCCAAGCTCTATGCGCACTGGATGACGGTGAACTACCGCGAGAGCTTCGGGATGCACACCACGTCCGGCATCCTGTTCAACCACGAATCTCCGCTGCGCGGTCTTGAGTTCGTGACCCGCAAGGTCACCGATGCTGTCGCCCGCATCAAGCTGGGCAAGCTGGAGGTTCTCGAGATGGGCAACCTCGACGCCAAGCGCGACTGGGGCCATGCCCGCGACTACGTCGAGGCCATGTGGCTGATGCTGCAGCAGGACACGCCGGATGACTATGTCGTGGCAACCGGCCGCACCACCACGGTGCGCGACATGATCAACATCGCCTTCGCCCATGTCGGCCTGAAGCCGGAAGACTATATCCGGATCAACCCGGCCTTCCTGCGCCCGGCAGAAGTGGATGTGCTGCTCGGTGATGCCGGCAAGGCCCGTGCAAAGCTCGGCTGGAGCGCAAAGACCAGCCTGGAAGACATGATCACCGAAATGGTCGAGGCGGATCTGGTCCGCCACAAGGGCTGAGGTCAGCCCGGAACAGGACTTCGAGGGATGATCTATACCGTTCTCGGCCTGCCGGGCCCCTTCACCAGCTGGTGCCGCGCCGTCGTGTGCGAACTGGTTGCCGAACGCGGGGAGCGGGCATCGGACACGCATATCGCCGGCAGCCTCGCCGACGTTGCGACCGAACTGCTGCGCAGTGACCGGGACCATCTCGTCTTCTCGGTCGGCCGGCCGGATGTGACGCTGATGGCGCGGCTGAAGGAATTCCGCCGCCCTCTCCTGCTCGCCCTATCCGACCCGCGTCAGGGTGCGCTGCATCTGTTCAGCAGCGGCAAGGCCGATGAGCGCACCAGCGTCCGGCTGATCTCGGGGGATTGTTCGTGTCTCGTCGGCTTCGATGGCGTTGATCACGTCACCCGGCTGCATCTGGAAGACGCGCTGGCGGACCCTTTGAGCGCCATCCAACGAATCGGTGCCGTCTACGGGCTGAAGCCCGATGCCTCGCAGGCCCGGCGTGTGCTTGAGCGGACCGTGACCCAGCTTGCCGACGCGACCGGACCGGAAATCGGCGGCGCGGACCCCAAGGCTGGCCTGATCGAGAGCTTCGGCGAGGCGTTGGGAGCGGCAGCCGACTACGTTCTGGGTGGCTTCGAGCAGATGCTCGCCGGCCAGCGTGACACGCCGCTGATCATCACCAAGGAGTTCTTCCTGGCCGGTGATCCGCCGCATGACCATGTCACCCTGCCGCTGGACATGACCGGGCGCGCGCGCTTCATTGCCTTTGGCCCCTACATGCACATTCCGGCAGGCGCCTGGTCCCTGCGCTACGTCGTCGGCTTCTCGGCCGAGGCCATGGGCACGCCCTGCATCATCGACGTCGGCGTCTCGGAAGGCCCCGTCTACCACGAGCTGACACGGGCCCACATGGCAGTATCCTCGCGCGGCCGGATGGAAATCTCGCTGTCCTTCGAGATCACCGACCCGCTGATGCCGCTGCAGGTGCGCCTGCTGACGGAGAAGGCCATCTTCGACGGGCGCATGGCGATCGGCTACGCCGAGTTCCGCCGCAAGAGCCACCACGACGCCGGCGATCTCGACACCAGCACCCTGCTCCCGCCCTCCTGAGCGGATTGGCCAGAGCGTATTGACCAGAGCGAAGTGCCCTGAGCGAGGCCGCGAAAACTGTTCCTAGCGTTCGAGCTTGGGGCGGACCAGGCGAATGCGTTGCTCCATGACGACCAGCGACTGCGCCGCGACGGGGCTGCCGACGCCGATGCTGCGCACGGCCATCAGGATCGGCCGCAGCCGGTCGTCGCGCGGCATCACTCCCTCGATCGACAGCCCGAGCCGGACCACACCCTGCGCATCCACCTCAGCGCCGCAGACCGCCAGGATGGTTCCAGTCTTGATGTCCATCCGCCCGACCTCGGCACCGCCCGAGCGGAACACGAGGCGATTGCCCTCCGCGCCGGGCTTGCGGAACTGTAGCTCCAGCGCAACCGGCACGACATTGCCCGCTGCAGCTGCCCCGTCCGGCAGCCTGAATGCAAGATCCGCCTGGCTACCGGTCAGCCATTTGACCTGAAGCTCGTCCCAGATCCATTTGTCATCAAAGACAAAATCAGCCTCGGCCAGTTCACGCATCCGGTCGATGCGTGGCTCCAGCGCAGATTCTTCGAAGTCGATCTGCGCGCCCGCCGCAAGCCGGGCCACCAGATCGCTGCCGGTCTTGTCCGGCGCATCATAGGGCGCTGTCCGGGCGAGAACCTCGGCAAACCGCGTCCGCATCTCGTCGGCAACCTGCGGCCAGATCACGGGGCGGAACTCGTTGGCAATGCGTGCGCGGCGGGCGTCCAGCGCTCCGGGCGTGAACAGCAATTCTTCCACCAGCTCCAGTCCGCCCGTCACGTTGTAGGGATCGACATAGTCGACGAGGTCGCCGCCGACCTCCGGCATCGAGGATGTGGTCGAGGCAATGCAGGGCGTGCCAAAGGCCAGGCTCTCGCCGATCGGCAGGCCCCAGCCTTCCACAAAGCTCGGGAAGGCCGAGAACTGCGCCGCGCGGTAGAGCAGCGACAGATCGGCATCCGAGACGTTGCTGAGGATGTGCAGCTTGCCATCGAGATGGTTGCGCGAGGCAAAGCTCCCCATCAGGTCCTTCACCCGCCAGCCCGGCCGGCCGACGAAGACAAGCTCCGGCACCTGATCCCGAGGATGCCGTTCCAGCAGCTTCTGCCAGATCTGGAACAGGTAATTGTGGTTCTTGCGCGCCTCGATGGTGGAGACGAAGAGCACGAAGGGCCGGTCGAGCAGGGACTTGACCGCAGGGCTGGCACGCCCGGCAGAGCTCTCGCCGCTGTCGAGCTGATGCGCCAGCTTCACCGGACGCACGGGCGCGAGCGGGATGCCGCGCTCAGCGCAATAGCGCTTCAGATCAACGGCCGAGAACTCGGAGATCGTGAAGATCACATCGGCGAGGCGAATGAAATGGAACAGGCACCGCGAGAAACGGGCCACCAGCTCCGGCGCGCAGAACTCCGGATGCGTGATCGGGATGATGTCGTAGATGTAGACGGCGATCCGGACCCCGGCCCGCTTTAGGGCCTGATAGACATTGGCGCTGTCCGGCAGCATCCAGAACGCGCCGGCGACAAAGACCACGTCCCCGGCCCGCGGCACATAGACTTCTGCGCCCTGCTCCGCCCGCGCGATGATCGACCGGATCTCGCCGTGATCGACCGGCTGGCGCCGCAAGGCTGCCGACAGGTCCAGCACCGTTTCGGCGGCAATCGTGTAATAGGCGCGGGTGACTTCATCCAGATAAGACAGGCGGAACGTGTCGCCGCCCGCGCGGATGATGCTTTCCGACAGGTGCAGCTGCACCCGCTGGATGCCGGACACCGTGGCGTGATCCTTGAGGAACTTGAAGATATCCGACAGGTCCATCAGCACCTGTTCGCCGCGCGCGGCCAGGTTGCCGGCGGCAGCGGCAAAGGTATCGGCATCAAGGCTTGCCCCCAGCGCCCTGAGCTCGCGGAATGCGGTGCGGTCTTCGCTGTTGAGGACAAACGCCTGCCGATAGGCGACCTCGCAAGCGTCCAGGTTGCCCATCACCTTGAACAGATGGCCCTTCATCAGGAAGGCATCGGCGTTGTCCGGCTTCAGCGCGATGGCCCGGTCGAAGGCTGCCAGCGCATCGTCATGGCGGCCCGCTTCCTTCAGCATGTTGCCACGCTGGATCCAGATGCCGTCAGCCTCGGGCTTCAGCTCCAGGAAGGCGGCGTACAGCTCTGCCGCCTCGGTCCATTTTCCGGCATCGCGGGCTTCGTCAGCCTCACGCAACACTTGCCCGGCCTTCTTTGCAGTGCCACGGTTCAGAAGTCGGCGAAAGGGGTCCAAACTAGGTCTCCGGAAGGGGCAAGCGACCAGCTGACATAACCGTACGTGCGGTGCTTTTCAACTCGGCAGATACAGGGTGGTTGCGCCACTGGCTGCCGTATTTCTGCCAAGGAGGCAGATAATGATATCGACTGGGCGAGCGCAGGGCGCAGTTTGGAGATTTGAATGACGTATTATGTTACCGAGACCGCCTACCCTGCGAAGTCCGTGGTCTTCATCAAGGCGACCTGGGGCAACACCACCTATACTGGAACCGGGTTCCTTGTGGGCCGCAACGACCTGCTGACCGCCGCCCATGTGGTCTATGACCCAAAGGCCGGGCGCATTGCTGACACGATCAAGATTTATCCGGTCTACAATCCGGACAAGTCGAACCAGAATTTCTATTCGTATTCCGCGATGGACTTCTACAACAATTCCAATCCCGGAGCCTTTGATCCGGATCGGGATGGGTTGATTTCTGCCGGCGACAACCGGTTCAGCACCATGGGCCACGCCGAGGTGGACATTGCCCTGCTGTCGCTGTCAAAGCCGCTGGGCGATACCTACAACTGGTTCGACGTGGATCCAGACTTCAACAACGGCGGCAACGTCTCGGTGATCGGTTTCCCCGGCGCCTATGACAATTATGCCGTGCGCGACGAAGGCTCGGTCTATGCCGATGCCACCGACCAGATCTATGTCAACAACGGCAATGTGGAGATCAATCCGGGCAATTCCGGCGGCCCGATCTTCTACGACACCTCCAACGGCCCCTATGCCGTCGGGCTCGTCTCAACCAAGTCCTACTTCACCGACATTGGCGGTCACTGGAGCTGGATCAAGGAGACGATGAAGGACAACGACCGCTTCATCGAGGGCTATTCCGGCCACACGGTGAACGGCACCTCTGGCAATGACGTCTTCGGCCTGTTTGCCGGCAAGGGCCGCTACACCAGCGTCGGCAATGACACGGTCTACGGCGGTGCTGGCCGCGACACGGTCAAGTATCAGGGACCGGGCAGTGACTTCACTTTCACCCGCAACGGCACCACGCTCACCGTCACTGACAAGACTGGCAGCGAAGGCCGTGACACGCTTTATGACGTCGAGCGCCTGACCTTCGACAACGGCACCCTCGCCTTCGATTTCAGCGGCAGCGCCGGCCAGACCTATCGTCTGTATCAGGCCGCCTTTGCCCGTACGCCAGACCGCCCGGGCCTGTCGCACAACGTCAACCTGGTCGACCAGGGCATGACGTTGAAGCAGATGGCCGGCGCTTTCATCGGTTCGGCCGAGTTCATCCAGCGCTATGGCGTCGGCACTTCGAACACGACTTATCTGACTGCACTGTACCAGAACGTGCTCGGCCGCGGCCCCGACCAGGTCGGCCTCAACGGCTGGCTCGATCGTCTCGCCAACGGCACATGGGACCGCCAGGACGTGCTTCTCGGTTTCTCCGAAAGCCCGGAAAACCAGTCCCTCGTCGGCACCCAGATCGCCAATGGCATCTGGCTGCTCTGAGGGGGCGGAATGCCAGTCACAGTTTAGGCTGAGGCTCGGGTAAGAAAGCGATCCAGCACGCGGAAATGGGCGGGCCAGGTCATGGCCTCGGGCACGCCTGGTTCGATGTCGAGCCGGGCGCCCCGGTCGCCGCGGGCAAGGCCCTCAATGGCCCGCATCCAGCCGAGGCCGTCGAGCGGTGACAGGAGCCGGGCGGCGGGGCCTGCGACCTCACGGTGAACGGCAATGTCGGAAGCAATGACCGGCGCGCCCAAGGCCTCGGCCTCAACCAGCGGCAGGCTGAAGCCTTCGACAAAGGACGGCACGAGAACGGCGGCGGCGCCCCGCATCAGCGCGGCCACTTCCGCGTCCGTCAGGCCACCGGCCTCATGCACATGCGCGCTCAAGGCGGGACAGCGGTCGAGATAATCGGCGATGTTCTCGTTTTCCCAGCCCCGGCGACCGATCAGCACCAGCTTTGGCGCGGCCTCGCCCATCCGCTCGACCATGTCGCGCCACAAGGGCATGAGCAGCAGATGGTTCTTGCGCGGCTCGATGGTGCCCAGAACAACAAAATAGGGCGTGTCGGGCTGCGGCACGGCGAGGGCGCCGGCGCGAGCCTGGAACTGGTCCTCGATCCCGAGCAGCGCGACTTCCGTGCGGGGCATCCGGAGGCCGGATGCGGTCACATGGGCCTCGAACACATCGCGGGTATAGGCGGAGTTGGTGATCACCAGCTCGGCATGGGCCGCCACGGTCGCCATCCTGCGCCGGTGCAGGTCTGCGTGTCCTGGACGGCAGTATTCCGGATGGGTGATCGGGATAAGATCATGGATCAGGAACACCGGCCGGACGCCGGAGCGCTGCAGCCAGCGCGGCAGCGCCGGCGCGGTCAGGTTGGAGTGGGCGACGTTGATGTAGACAGCGCCGCCGATATGGCCGGGGATGTTCGACAGGGTGCCGACCACCTGGCCGGCCGCGCGCTTCACCCAAGCCGCAGCTCCTGTCACGGCATCGCGGCGGCCGGGGCCACGCGCTGGCGCATCGGCAGGCAGGCCGAGGAAGGTCAACGTGCGCGCATAGGCCGGGCTGGCAGTGCTGTCGGCAACGCCCCAGTTGGCAGCCGTCCGGTCCCTGAGATCCTGACCAATGTCCCGGGACAACAGACGCAAGCCGAAGTCGCCGGCCTCGACAAAGCCAAGCTCGATGTCGGGCCGCGCCAGCAGATGGTCCAGATAGGCAAACTCCACCCGGTCGATGCCGGTCGGCGAGGAGCGCAGACCGCGCCCCATCAGCCGCGTGATGTCCAGCAGCACATGGCGGCGGGCGCTCGCCTCGTTGTCAGCCGCGCCAGGCATGGAACCACCGTTCGGTGTGCGTGCCATCATTGATCTGCTCGTCGAAGGTCGTGGCGATGCCGGCAGCCCGCGCCCTGGCCAGCCGTGGCGGCGGCGTTTCGAGCGTGCCGAGGCCGTTCACGCTGCCATCTGCGAGCCGCCGGGCCATGGCATAGGCCCCTGCCCGCCGGCCTTTCTCGACGTAGAAATTGCCCTTTACCTGGATCGTGGCGGCCAGCAGGCGCTCCAGCTGATCCAGCAAGCCGGCGTCCGGCGGTGTCCGGTCGGCCCAGAACTGGTCGAGCGGCACCTGGCTGGTGAGACCGGCGATGTCATAAAGGGCAATGCCGAGCACCTTGGTGGGGCAGCCGACGCGCAGGGCGTGAATGCCGGTGGTGCTGTTGATCATCAGCGCGCCCTTGGCGTGTTCCAGCAGCCGGTTCAGGTTGCCGCCGTCGATCACATAGACGCGCTTGCGCACACCATAGCGCCGGGCGATCTGCTTCAGGAGCTTCGGCCAGGGCTCGATGCCATTGTCGAGCGGGTGGATCTTGAACACCAGACGGGCCGACACCGGCGCGGACTTGGCGAAGGAGCGGATGACCTCTTCCGCCGCCTCGCCGATGTGGCTGAAGGGCGAGTTGTAGCGCAGCTGGTAGTCGCTCTGGATCTGCAGCGGAAAGACGTAATAGGGGATCCCGCTTCCGATGACATCGTCGATCAGATGCTCGGCCACGCTGTTGCGCCAGCTCGACTGCACCAGACGCGGAATGAAACGCAGATATTCCGCCAGCGGATGATAGAACCGGTCGCGGTAGAAGCGCGGGAAGGAAAACCAGGCGCAGAAGACGTTGGAGAGGTTGTAGACGACCTCGTGAAACGCCTCCATCCAGAAGGGATGGGTGTAGAGCGGCCGGCGGTCGATTGGCGGCAACCCTTCAGCCAGCGCCCGGATCCGCTCCGGATCTTCCGGAAACCGCGAATGGGCCGACATGCCATTGCGCTCCAGCGTGATCCAGTCCGGGCGCAGATAGCCGAACTCATAGGCGCTGGCCGTCAGGCCCAGCTCGTCCGCGATCTCGGCAGCTGCGACATGATACGGCAGACGGTCGGCGTAATAGACGATGTCCGTCGCCCCGACCTTGCGCACGAATTCCCGCAGCCAATCCTTGAAGCCTGCGAGCGAGCCCCGGTAATTGACGGCCCTGCGGTCGTGCCAGGCGAGCCAGTCGCCCGGGCACAGGTTGATCCGGTGGGTCCGGTGGCCGAGCAGGTCCAGCTCGTCAGCGACACGGCGGCAGAACACCGAGGGCGGGCCTTGCAGAAAGACGAAAGTCTTCTTGCCACCGCCGGACGGTTCTGGCCCGCTCATGCCCTGCCCTTGCGGCTTGTCCGCCATGGCACCGTCCTTGTTCACCCCTACGAACAGGGAGGGATTACTTGTTCAAGATCGCGGCAACACTGAGCGCGTTGTTGGTCAGCGGTGCGATGATCTGCAGGAACTTGCCAAACTCCGCCGTCGGATGGTTCGCGACATAGAGGATATCCTTGTCACGCATCTCGAAGAAGCGGGTCATGAAGAAGCCGCGCGGATCCTGCAGGCTGACGCGGTAGACGACCGGAACTTCGGTCTGGCCAGCCATCTTCTGCGCCAGATCCGGGCGCAGCTGGCGGACAAGATCTGCCTCTTCGTAGCGGAACAGGAAGATGCCGCCAGCATCGGCGCGGTAGTCATTCAGGCCGCCAACGGTGGCAAGCGCTTCTGCCATCGACACCGACTTGGTGCGGAAGGGGACGAGCTGGTTGGCCTTGAGCGCGCCGAAGGCCGAGAATGTGCGCGGGCGATGTGACAGCAGCACATTGTCGCCCGGTGCCACGAGCACGTTGTTTTCCGGGAAATCGATCAGATGCTCGAGCCGGGTCGTGCCGGAGCGCGCGCCGCGCTTCAGCGTCACGACGGTTTCGTAGGTTGCCGCACGGGCGCCACCGGCCTGGGCCACCAGTTCCAGCAGACGGGTGTCGCGCACCTGCAGCGGATAGACGCCCGGCTTGGCAACATCGCCGACCACCACGGCGGTGGAGCTCATCTTGCCGGAGACGACGACCAGAACCTGCGGTTCGATGGCCTTGCCGGCCAGCTTGCTTTCGATGGTCTGGCGCAGACCTTCGACCGATTGGCCGGCTGCCTGAATGCGTCCGGCGTAGGGGACGAAGATAAAGCCGCTCTCGTCGATCGTCGCAGGAATCTGGGTGCTGTCGCTGCCGTTGGAGAACAGCCCCTCACGCGAGGCTTCCCAGATCTTGATCTGCAGATTGTCGCCAACGCCGAGCCTTGCGCTCGATCCGCCGCCGCCAACACCCTTGAACTGGTTCATGAAAGCCAGCGGGCGATAATTCTTCAGGTACTCGATGTTGGACGGGTTCACGTCGATGACGGCATATTTTTCCATGCCCGACGGAACAGCCGACTGGTCAGCCGTGATCTGGTCAGAGGTGATGCCAATCGCGGTGGGGCCTTCGGAAGGCAACGCCGAACAGCCAGCAGCAAGCAGTACACAAGACAAAAGCCACAACGACCGCATCGGTTCCCCGCCTGCTCCATCCAATCCCGGCATTCCTCCTAGCACTCGGCGCGGCCAAAGTCCAAGCCGGGCTGAGCCCGCACCTGTGCAGGACGGAAACGCTGTGCTTCAATTACAACAGGAAATGAAAGGAAATCATTAAGGACTTGGTTTCGCAAGGAGATGTTTGAACGGATTCTCGCCCGCCGAACGGCCACATTGCAGCTCATACCGGCTGTCCAAAGGCCGCTCCAGCGGGAAATCGGCCATGCTTGGCTGTCGTAGAAACCGACTCAGGCCAGAGAAATCCGCCGATGCGGCGCATTTGGGGAGGAAAATGTCGCGCCCCCCACTTTCCATGCAAGCCTGCGATTCATAATGTGCGCGCGACTTCAGCCACATGCGCGCCCTCTCCCCTATGGCGCCGGACCGAAAGGCCTTCCCCATGAGCCAGCCCCCTCATCAGGCAACTCTCATTGACGGAAAGGCGATCGCCGCTTCCGTGCGCGCAGAAATCACCGCCCGCGCCGGCCGTCTTCTGGCCGAGACCGGCCGTCAGCCCGGCCTCGCGGTCGTACTGGTCGGCGAGGATCCGGCCAGCCAGGTCTACGTCCGCAATAAGGACAAGGCCGCTGCCGCTTGCGGGTTTCACTCGGTCAAGCACACGCTGCCGGCAACCACATCGGAAGCCGAGCTGCTGGCGCTGGTCGCTGCGCTCAATGCTGACGAGGCGATCCACGGCATTCTCGTGCAGTTGCCGCTGCCCAAGCACATCGACGAAGGCAAGGTGCTGCAGCTGATCCGGCCGGAAAAGGACGTCGATGGCTTTCATCCGGTCAATGTCGGCCTGCTGGCAACCGGTGACCGTGAACGCGCGCTGGTCCCCTGCACGCCGGCCGGCAGCCTCGTGCTGTTGAAGCGCACGCTGACCCGCCCCCTTGCCGGCCTTGATGCCGTGGTCATCGGCCGTTCCAACATCGTTGGCAAGCCGATGGCGCAGCTGCTCCTGTCGGAAAGCTGCACGGTCACCATCGCCCACAGCCGCACCCGCGACCTGCCGGATGTCGTGCGCCGTGCCGATGTTGTGGTGGCTGCCGTCGGCCGGCCGGAAATGGTCCGGGGCGACTGGATCAAGCCGGGCGCGACGGTGATTGATGTCGGCATCAACCGCGTGCCGGATCCCTCGCGCGGCGCGGATGCCACGCGGCTGGTCGGCGATGTCGCCTTCGCGGAAGCGGCAGCCCATGCCGGCGCCATCACGCCGGTTCCGGGCGGCGTCGGCCCGATGACCATTGCCATGCTGATGGCAAACACGCTGACCGCCGCCCGCAGGTTGCTGAATGTGTCTGCGGAGCCGGATCTGTTCTGATCCGGTAAAGTCCTCCTGTCACTAATACCAGTCATAAAAGACATCGTCTTCCGAAGGCAGTCGGAAGGCGATGTTTTTATTTATAGGACTGCTGACGCTTATAGTTTCATTAACCATGAAGTTCGATGCTCATGCCGAAACGACCCTAAAGGAACTTGGCATGAGTGAGCTTGCGAATCGGCAGACGGCGGCTTCCCTGTTTGCTCCCGCCCTTGAGCGTTCTCTTGCCGCCGCGATCAACGAAGCGGTGCGGTGGGTCGAACAGGACGACAAGCAAGGGCTGCGGAAAAGCACCAAGGCGGCGGCGACGGACCGCTGGGTCGAGGCGCTGACGGCATCTGCCGACGGCCTGCAAGACAACGCCATGGCAGCTGGCAGGGCAGATGCCATGGCTGGCCAGCGAATCGCGGCAGAGCTGCATTTCCGGGCGCGGGTGCAAACCCGCCTGCTGAAAGATCTCATGGGCCGCAAAAGCATGTTCGGTTCGCCGTCCCGCGGCCTGACTCGCCTTCTCGATCTCCTGGAACAGGATCTGCAAGCCTACATGGCCGGTTTCCTGGCCGAGGAGGAAACGCGCAAGACCAAGGAGATGAGCGCAGGGCGGATCAACTCGGTCAAGTCGATCGCGCAGACGGTGTCGGAGACCAACCAGGTCCTTCTTGACCTTGCCTATCTGCAGAAGAATTCAAATCTGGTCGCCAGCAATAGCCAGACGATTTCAGCTGCGGCAACCGAACTCGTGGCCTCGGTCGAGGAAATTGCCAGTGCAGGTACGCAGGTCGCCGCCGACGCGCAGACCAGCTACGCATCCATCGAGGAAAACCGGAAGGCCATACATCAGCTGGCCGACTCCGTTCGCGACATTTCCATGGCGATTGGTGGCACGTCTCAAAGCGTCGACACCCTGTCCGGGATCACCGAGCAGATCGGCAAGACCCTCTCGGTCATCGAGCGCATTGCCAAGCAGACCAACCTGCTGGCTCTCAATGCCACGATCGAGGCCGTCAGGGCGGGCGAATCGGGGCGCGGCTTCGCCGTTGTCGCCTCTGAAGTGAAGCAGCTCGCCGAAATGACGGGCCAGTCGACCGACGAGATCACCCGCCGCATCCATGAGCTGAGCAACGGCATGTCGATGATCGAAGGCAACATGCGCGGCTCGACCGCAGCCGTGGTCGAAGGCGAGAGGGCGATCGACATCAGCACCACGCAGATCGAGGATTTCGCCAGCAAGATCGGCGGCGTTGTGACCCGCATGAATGACATCGCCGGGATTCTCGATCAGCAAAAGAAAGCCAGCGGCGACGTTGCCGAGCACATCAGCTCGATTGCCGGAATGGCCGACGACAGCAAGCAGATGGTTGAAGACATCGCCAACGGCGTCAATCGCGCGGTGACCCATTCCATCAACCGGGCCAAGGAACTGTTTGTTGCAGAATCCGATGTCTGTCTCTGCCATATGGCCAAGATCGACCATGTCGCCTTCAAGAAACGGGTCATTGATACGTGCATGGGCAAGGATAGCTGGAAAAGCAGCGATGTACCGGATCACCGCAACTGCCGGCTCGGCAAATGGTACGATGGCCTGAAAGACCCGCAGATCACCTGCATGCCGGCCTTCAAGGCCCTGCTTTCCCCGCACGAGGAGGTCCATGCATCGGCGAAGGCCGCACTGGATGCGGCCTTTCGCTCCGATGCCTCCGGAATCACTGCTGCCCTGCGGCGTATGGATGCTGCAAGCGTCCATGTCCTGACCGGCCTCGATGAGCTGGGTGCAGCCATCGAAGCCAGGGAAAAGACGCAGCAAACACGGGCTGCCACGCGATAAGGCCGTGGGTCTGGCGCGCGTCTTTCCCGCCAGCGACCGCTTCTCGGGACAGGGCGCGCGACCCCTTCAAAGGCACAGGAAAGCCTTAACTCTTCCGTTACTATGATAGCTTGGGGCTTTATCCTCATCCGGTTGCTCGTTTGCAACCGGCTATGGATCTCTTGTCCCGCGCACGGGCCAGGGCTCGCAACAGCGGCCTGACCATGCGATACAAACCCATGGGTCACGGATCCGCCGTGCCCCCTTGGGCCACCAGACGGCTGCGAGTTGATGCGAGTTCCGTCCAAACAGTCTGGCCCCGCAGCGGTTGTTCACCGTGCGGATGGTCCCCTGCCCTGCCCCGTTTCCAACCGGACGGCCTGGCGGACAGCATTGTTTTGCGCCGGTTTCCTGCTTGCCACGGTCTCGATCCTGACGCCTCTGCCGGCCGGGGCCTTCGAACTTTTCGGTTACCGCCTGTGGGGTTCGGCGAGCGACGACGCCAACACGCCGGATGCCTTTCCCTATGTTCCGACGCTGACCCTTTCGGGCGGCGATGACCCGCTCAAGGAACGGCTGACGGCGGCGTCCATTCTGGTCAGCGAGGCCGAAAAGGCTCCCTCTGGCGAGGCGGGCCTCATTGCCCGTGCGCTCAATGATTTCGACCGGCTGATCGCCCAGCTCTATGTCGAGGGTCGCTATGGCGGCACGGTCGACATCAAGATCGCCGGGCTGCCGCTGCAAAGCGCGCTGCAGCGCGGCAGCCTGCCGGGTCCGCGTCCGGTCCCTGTGACCATCGCGATTTCGGCCGGTCCGCTGTTCACCTTTGGCGACGTGCGGATCGGCGCGGAAGGGGCTGCGGCCAGCCAGCTGTCGACCGATCCCGGTTTCTGGGGCCTTGCGCCTGGCACCACGGCTGATTCGTCCAAGGTCCTCGTTGCCGAACGGCAGATCCTGAACACATTGCGCGCGCGCGGCTTCCCGAAGGCGCGCATCGTCACCCGCGACATCACCGCCGACCACGCCAACGACCATCTGGACGTGACGCTCGTCGCCAACGCGGGAGAGCAGGCGCGTTTCGGCGCGGTCACGGTCACCGGAACCAAGGTGACCGATCCGAATTTTGTCGTGGCACAGGCGATGATCCCGGAAGGGTCCGTCTATGATCCCGAGATTCTGGCTGCCGCCCAGAAACGCCTGAATGACCTGGGCATCTTTGCCAGCGTCAACATGGTCGAGGCCGACACGATCGGACCGGACGGCGCGCTGCCGGTCAACATCGAGGTCTCCGAGCGCAAGCGGCACGTGCTGGGCGCTGGCGCGACCTGGTCGTCAACGGAAGGCGGCGGCTTCGAGGCCTACTGGCGGCGGCGCAACCTGTTCGGACAGGGCGAGCTTCTTTCCGTCGAAGGCTCGGTCGGCCGGCTTGGCAATTCCTCGTTCAAGGACATGGAATATGCCGCGAAGATCGCCTTCGAAAAGCCGGGCGTGTTCGGCCCGCTGACCAGTTTCAGCACCTCCCTGTCGGCCAAGCAGGAAGCGCCCAACGCCTACACCAGCCGCTCGGCCACCTATGACGCCTATCTGAAGCGGGAGTTCACCGACCAGTTCAGCGGCCGCGCCGGCTTCGAGATCGCCTTCCTCGACGAGACCGATGCCTATGGCAAGAAGACCTATCTGCTAACCGGCCTGCCTGCTGATCTCACCTATGACACGCGGGACGACAAGCTCAATCCCTCCAAGGGTTTGCTGGCGACCGCCTTTGCCGAACCGGCCTATGACATCCGCAACCGCAACATGATGATGTTCATGAAAGGGTCGGTGTCGAGCTACGCGGCGCTGGACGAGTCCAAACGCTTCATCCTGGCCGGTCGTCTGGCCGCGGGCAGCATTGTCGGGCCGCAGGTGGATGACATTCCGGCCGGCCGGCGCTTCTTTGCCGGCGGCGGCGGCTCGATCCGTGGCTACGCCTACCGAAACGTCGGCCCGCGCCGCAATGGCGAGGTCACCGGTGGACGCAGCCTCATCGAGATGTCGGGGGAAGTGCGCGTGCGCCTGACCGAGACGTTCGGCGCGGTCGCCTTTGTTGATGCCGGCAATGTCTACAATGCCTCGGTGCCCGACTTCTCGCGCCCCTTCAAGATCGGCATCGGCGCGGGCATCCGCTACTTCACGCCGATCGGCCCGCTGCGCCTCGATGTTGCGGTCCCACTTTCGCCGGAAAAGGGTGATCCTGATTTCGCGATCTACCTCGGCCTCAGTCAGGCCTTCTGAACCGGACAAAGCACGTGCGGCGCATTCTGAAAGCCTTGCTCTACACTGCCCTTGGCAGCACGGCACTCGCCGGGCTCGCGCTTGCGCTCGTGCCCACACCGGTCGGCGAACGGCTGATCCAGCAGCTGGCCAATGACGCGCTGGACTTGCCCGAGGGCGGCGCCCGGCTGGAAGGCCTGTCGATTTCCTGGTCCGGCGATGTGTCCCTTGCCCGCCTGACCCTGACCGACCCGTCCGGCCCCTATGCCACCATATCCGGCATCGCGCTTGACTGGCAGCCTCTCGCCCTCTTGACCGGAGAAGCCCGGGTCAACAGCCTGTCGGCCACCAGCATCGACCTGCAACGCCGGCCGCAGCCAGCCGCAGAGCCAGCAGAGCCGAGCCCGAAGAAGGGTGGCCTGCCGCTTCCCGTAGCGTCGCTGCGGCTTGACCATCTCGACCTGCCGGACATTCAGCTCGGCGCTGCCGTTGCCGGGGTTCCGGTCAGGCTTGCAGCCAAGGCCAGCGGCGCGGCGGATGCCCTGCCAGAGACCCTCTCGGGCAAGCTGGACGTCACCCGGATCGACGGGACCGCCGGGGCCTTGTCTGCTGACGTCACCTTCGCGCCGGATGCCGGGACGCTGGACTTCAAGCTCAAGGCAAATGAACCGCGTGGCGGCCTGATTGCCCGCCTCGCCGGGATCGAGGATCTGCCCGCGCTTGATCTCGACCTCAACGGCGCCGGACCGCTGGCAGACTGGAGCGCCCGGCTGGCCCTGGCGCTGGATGGCCGCCCGACCGCCAGCGGCACCGCACGCCTCAGCGAGACGGGCAACAGCGAGCGCCGCCTGACCGTTGACCTCGGCGGGGACCTTGCCCCGCTGGCTCCGCCTGTGGCGGGGGCTGTCCTGGCTGGCCAGACCCGGCTCGCCGCAGCCATCGATCTCACCCAGGACTTCCGCGCCCGCGCCGGCACATTAGAAATGACGACTGGCACACTGTCCGCCTCCGGCACCGCCAGTCTCGATCCGGCAAGCCAGGTTCTGGCGGGCAAGCTCGATGCACGGCTGGCTGCTGCAGGCGAGGCCCTGATCGGCATCGACACCGGTTCCGGCCTTGCCACGTTGAAGAGCCTGACGGCCTCGGCCAAGCTCGACGGCCCGCTGGATCGCGCCACCTGGCATGCCAGCCTCGAAGCGGATGCGCTGAAGACACCCACTGTCACCGTGCCCTCCGCAAGGATCGATGCCACGGGGGTGGGAGCCAACCTCAGCCCGGGTGCCTTGTCCCTGCCGGTCAATGCCACGCTCCGAATCGCCGGGCTTGCCCCGTCCGACCCACGACTGGCTCCGTTCAGCGGCACGACCTCGGCCGACCTGACCGGCCGGCTCGCCGTCGAGGACGGCAGTGCCGTCTTCCGCCTCGCCCGCGCAAGTGCCTCCTTGCCGGTCCTGTCCCTGCAAATCGGGGAGAGCGAGATCCGGGCGCGGCAGACCCGGCTCGTCGGCGATCTGCGCATTCCGGACCTTGGCCCTTTCGCCCCGCTGTCAGGCAAGCCGCTCTCCGGCAGTCTGGGCGCTGGCTTCCGTTCCGTGCTGGACCTCACGGATCTGACCGGAGCGGTCACCCTGTCGCTGGCCGGCACGGACCTTGCCACGGGGGTGGCAGCACTGGATGGGCTTCTCGCCGGCAAGACGCAGGCGTCCGGCGAACTGAGCCTTGCAAAGGACGGCACCGCGGCCTTGCGCGATCTCTCCCTGCTGGCACCAGGTGTTTCGGTCACCGGCACGGCTGCGATGAAACAGGGCGACGAGGACGGCCTCGACGGCGAAATCCGTGTCACCCTGCCCGATCTGTCGCGCCTTGATCCGCGACTGGGCGGAAGCCTGACGGCGGAGGCTGATCTGTCCGGCGCGCTGGCGCGCCCCGGGCTTGAGCTGACCGCGACCTCGAACCAGATCCTGCTGTCAGGCACGCCGCTCACCGACCTGTCGCTGGCCCTTTCCGGTGAAGCCGATCCGGATGCGCCGCGGGGGGAACTGAACCTGTCGGCCAAGCTGAACGGCGCGCCGCTGGTGGCACGGGGTGAAGTGTCGAGCAACGATGGCCGCGCCGAGCTGACGGGCTTCGAGGCCGCCGTCGGCGGCAACCGGCTCAGCGGCGAGCTGACAGTCGCGGACCTGACGCGCGCGCTCGAGAGTGTCAGCGGCACACTCACCCTGAACGCCCCCGACCTTTCGGAACTCTCCCCCCTTGCCCTCACCGCCCTCTCCGGCCGCCTGACGGCGCAGGCAGCGATCAGCGCTGACGCCAAGGGCCCGCGTATCCGCCTGACGGCAGAGGGCGCCGGCGTGGGCCTGCCGCAAGCAGCCGTCGACAGCTTCAAGGTCGACGCGGACCTGTTTGACCTCACTGCCGTCCCGCAAGCCTCCGGCACGGTGTCGGCATCCGGCCTCCTGGCCGGCGGCACCCGGCTGGCCAGCCTTGCGGCCACGGCCAAGAGCGACGGCACCCGCACGGATTTCACGCTCGATGCGCGCCTGCCCGGCACCGCCAAGGACGGCGTCGCGGCGGCTAGCAGCCTGACGGCGGTGGCGGCGGGCTTTGACCTGACGCTCGCCCGGCTCGACGGCACCTACAGCGGCCTCAAGACATCGCTGGTGCGCCCGGCGCGGCTGTCCTACGCCAATGCCATTGCCCGGCTTGACGAGGTTGCCCTCGCCCTCGGCAATGGCGCCCTTGTGATCCAGGGCACTGCCGGCGAGACACTGAACCTCAATGGCACGCTGAAATCCGTGCCAGTGGCCCTCGCCAACGCCTTCAGTCCGGGGCTCGGGCTTGCCGGTACGCTCAGTGGCTCGGTCAAGGTCAGCGGCGCGGCCAGCGCGCCGGTTGCCAGCTGGCAGCTCACGGGCGCAGGTCTTTCGGCGGCGGCCCTCGCCAGCAACGGCATTGCCCCGCTTGGCCTCGACAGCCGTGGCAGCTTCCAGGGCCAGCGCATCGAGCAGACCAGCAAGGTGATCGGCGACGGTGGCCTGTCGCTCACCGCAACTGGCCCGGTGAACATCGCCGGTGCAGGATCGCTGGCGCTGGATGTTTCCGGCAACGTGCCGCTGGCGCTTGCCCGCCCTGCCCTGACGCGGTCCGGGTTCCGGGGCGAAGGCGCGTTTGCCGTATCCGGGCGGATCGGCGGCACGTTTGCCGCGCCCGATTACGCCCTGACGGCGCGTCCCCAAGGCGTCAGTTTCACCGAGCTTTCCTCCGGCTTCACCCTGCGCGATGTGACCGGAACCATCGACGTCACCCGTGACCGGATCATCGTCAACGGCATCACCGCAGCGATTGCCGCCGGAGGCACTGTGAAGGCCAGCGGCTCGGTCGGGCTGTCGCAAGACATGCCGGCGGACCTGTCCATCACGGTCGACAATGGCCGCTACAGCGATGGCCGCATCGTCACGGCCGATATTGGCGCTGCCCTGAAGGTCAGCGGCCCGCTGGCAGGTGGCGGTCTGCTGTCCGGCACCGTGAACGTCAAGGACGCCAATATCGCCATTCCTCAATCCCTGCCCGGCAGCCTGTCGCCGCTGGCGGTGCGGCACGTCAATGCGCCCAAGCCCGTGCGCGAGCAGGTGGCAGAGCTGAAGCAGGACATGGGCGAGACAGGCGGCGGCTCAGGCAGCGGCGGGCTGTCGCTCGACGTCACTGTCAATGCGCCGGCCCGCATCTTCGTGCGCGGCCGTGGTCTTGATGCGGAGTTGGGCGGTTCGCTGCGGATCGTTGGCACCACGGCGCAGCCGCAAGCCATTGGCGGCATCACGCTGCGCCGGGGCCAGCTGGATGTGCTCACCCGGCGCCTTGCCTTCTCGCAAGGCTCAGTGACCTTCACCGGCTCGTTGACGCCGACGCTGAACTTCGTGGCCACGACCACTGCCAGTTCGACCACCATCAATGTGACCATCAGCGGCAGCGCCGCGGATCCGGTCATCGCCTTGTCGTCGTCGCCCTCCCTGCCACAGGACGAAATCCTCGCCCAGCTGCTGTTTGACCGCAGCATGACCAGCCTGTCGCCGACGCAGATCGCCCAGTTGGCCGCCGCCGTGGCAACGCTGACCGGTGGCAGTGACCAGGGCCCCCTCGCCCAGCTGCGCAAGTCGCTCGGTCTGGACGCGGTCGATCTCAATGTCGCAGGTCCGGGCGGACCATCCCTGTCGGTGGGCAAGTACATCAATGACAACATCTATCTGGGCGTCGAACAGGGCACCGGCCGCGACTCCTCCAAGGTGAAGGTCGACATCGACCTGTCGCGCAATCTGAAAGCCCGTGGCGAAGTGGGGGCGACCGGGTCGTCGAAGGCCGGCATCTATTTCGAGAAGGAATATTGATCTGCCTCAGCGTGCAGGTCCCACCCCGGCCTGCACACGATGTGCAAAGGCCCTTTACCGCGCGCCTCGGAACTGTTTAACATGTTAAATAATAGGCGATGACGTGACGTCCCGCCTGATACATGCCACACACGTCCGACACGACGGGCAAGACAGACCGGGGGAGACCGACATGGGCCTTGATGCAAATCTGGTGAAGCAGCAGCTGTACATCGATGGAGCCTGGGTTCCGGCGGACAGTGGCCAGACCATCCGCGTCGACAATCCGGCAACGCTGGAGACCATCGGCACCGTTCCGAAAGCCGGGCGCGCCGAAACGCGCCGCGCCATCGAGGCCGCACACAAGGCACTGGCCGGCTGGAAGGCCCTGACGGCAGAGGATCGCGCGGGCCGCATGCACAAGCTGTGCGATGCGATCATGGCGAACCATGATGCGCTGGCCGAGTTGCTCACCACCGAAATGGGCAAGCCGCTGGCCGAGGCCAAGGGCGAAATCGCGCTCGGCGTGAAGTACATCCGGTTCTTCGCCGAAGAGGGCAAGCGCATCTACGGCGACGTCATTCCCGCCCCCTGGGCCGGCAAGCGCATCCTGGTCACCAAGGAGCCGGTCGGCGTCGTCGGGGCCATCACGCCCTGGAATTTCCCGAACTCGATGATCGCGCGCAAGCTCGGCGCCGCGCTCGGGGCCGGTTGTACCATCGTCATCAAGCCGGCCAGCCAGACGCCCTACTCTGCCCTCGCCTTCGGCGCGATGGCAGAGGCAGCGGGCATTCCGGCCGGCGTCATCAACGTGGTCACCGGTTCGGCGGCCGAGATCGCGGCGGAGATGTGCGAACATCCCCTCCTGCGCAAGATCACCTTCACCGGCTCGACCGAAGTCGGCAAGCTGCTTGCCAGCGAGGCGGGCAAGCACATGAAGAAGATCTCGATGGAACTGGGCGGCAATGCGCCCTTCATCGTCTTCGACGATGCCGATCTCGATGCGGCTGTCGCCGGCGCGATGATTTCCAAGTTCCGCAACTCCGGCCAGACCTGCGTCTGCGCCAACCGGCTCTATGTCCAGGCCGGCGTCTATGACGCCTTTGCTGCCAAGCTGAAGGCCGCTGTCGAAGCACAGCTCAAGGTGGGCGACGGGCGCAAGGACGGCAT
This sequence comes from Pannonibacter sp. SL95, assembly GCF_026672425.1. Taxonomy (GTDB): domain Bacteria; phylum Pseudomonadota; class Alphaproteobacteria; order Rhizobiales; family Stappiaceae; genus Pannonibacter. The sequence goes on along the minus strand of NZ_JAPPRC010000006.1, from coordinate 1,144,151 downwards.
CACCCAGGGCCCACTGATCGACACCAACGCCATTGCCAAGGTCGAGGAACACATCGCCGACGCAGTCGCCAAGGGGGGCAAGGTCCTGACCGGCGGCGCGCGCATCGGCAACGAGGGCAGCTTCTTCCAGCCCACCATCGTTGCGGGTGCCACCGCCGAGATGAAGGTGGCGCGCGAGGAGACCTTCGGCCCGCTTGCCCCGCTGTTCCGCTTCGAGACCGAAGAGGAAGTCATTCGGCTTGCCAATGACACCGAGTATGGCCTGGCCTGCTACTTCTATGCCCAGAACCTCGGCCGGGTGTTCCGGGTCATGGAAGCGCTGGAATACGGCCTTGTCGGCATCAACGAAGGCCTGATCACCACGGAAGTCGCCCCCTTCGGCGGCGTCAAGGACAGCGGCATGGGCCGCGAGGGCTCGAAATACGGCGTCGACGACTACCTCAGCATCAAATACGCCTGCATCGGCGGGCTGGGGCTCTGAGCCAGGAAGTGTGCCAGTGCGGGCGTCGAGCGTGACTGCGCGCCTCACCTTCTGACTCGACATGGTCGCCGTCGGTCTTGCGTGACCGGCGGCTCGATGCGTGTCTCAAGCGCGTACCATCAGCCGCGCTTCAACCGACCGGAACAGCTCCGCCTCATCAATATTCATCTGTTCGATGCCGCAGCGCAGCGCGTTTTCGAACACAGCTTCGCTGTCTCCCGCATAAAACATCTGCGTCACCAGCCCCGCCTCCCTGGCTTGGGCAACGCGCTCCTGCGTAACATTGCCCTCATGGAACTCAAGGATGTGCGCGCCCGCCGCAACCGCGCGTTCGACGGAACCGGTGTGCTTAAAAAGGACCATGCGCCTGAGATCCGGCACCCGGGCACGCATCTGGGCCCGGATGTCCTCGTTGAAGGAGAAGGACCAGGCCCGGTCCAGCATGCCGCGGGCAGCCAGCATGTCTCGCACCCGGGCGGGATCCGCCGCCTTGATCTCTGCATATGTGCCGATGCGCCCCTTGCAGGCATCCAGGAACACAGACAGGCGCGGCACGCGCTCACCAGCAAACGCTTGACTGAACCAGCTCCCGGCGTCGAGGGCGTCGATCTCGGCAGACGTCATGTCGGCGACCTTGCCACGGCCGTTCGTGGTGCGGTCGAGCGTTTCGTCGTGGATGACATAGAGTATGCCGTCGCGGCTAGTCTGGATGTCGAACTCGACCACATCGGCGCCAAAGGCAATTGCAGCTTCCAGCGCGGCCAGCGTGTTTTCGGGAGCGCGGAGCGAAAGACCCCGATGGCAGATCAGCACAGCTTTCCTCACAACTCGGCCCTTCGCAGCAGCAATTATAGATTGAAATTTACTTACACGCAGTTTCAGCGTGTTTTCCCGCCCCTCTCTTTCCTGCACCAGTCCGTTGATGGATTCATGACAAGCCTCCCGCCTGCACCCGACTTTCGCTTGTGCAGCGCACCAATTCGCGCTCTCACATTTGTGGCATCAACGCGTGATCGGGAGCCGCCAGACCATCAACTGTGCCGCTGAGGATGCGTATTTCCCCGCAGGTTGCCTTGAGATTTGGCCGGATTTCGTAATCAGTCCCTAGGTATGCTTCGGATCATTGTTCATCCATGATGAACAGCGCGTCAAATTGTGCCTTGCGCAATTTCGGCTACATGTAGAGGCGTCGGCATCCTCGATGCCATCCTGTTCCTCCCTTCCGGAGACCTCACATGACCCGCATTGCCGTTTCTGCCCTCGCCCTCGCCCTCTTCGCCACCCCGGCCCTCGCCGATCCGGTTGCCTATGAGTTCGACAAGAGCCACTCGAACCTGTCCTTCGCCTACAATCACCTCGGCTACTCCACCACCGATGGCCGCTTCGGTGGCTGGGACGCCAAGCTGGTTGTCGACGCCGACAAGCCGGAAGCTTCCTCGATCGAGCTGACCATCGACACCACGACGCTGGACACCTTCTTCGCTGACCGCGACAAGCACCTGAAGAGCGCCGATTTCTTCGATGTCGCCAAGTTCCCGAAGGCAACCTTCAAGAGCACCAAGGTCACCAAGACCGGTGACAAGGAGCTGGAGATCGTTGGCGACCTGACCATCAAGGACGTCACCAAGCCGGCAACCCTGAAGGTCACCGTGACCACCATGGGCGAACACCCGATGGCCAAGATGCCGGCGATCGGCTTTGCCGGAACCACCACGATCAAGCGTTCCGACTACGGCATGAACATGTATGTTCCCTATGTCGGCGACGACGTCACCATCACCCTTCACGCGGAAACGCTCGCGGCGGCCAAGTAAGGACTGACCGCGTCCGGGCCGGACGGTCCCCATCACGTCCGGCCCACCTATCGGGAGAGCCTGCATGCTGCGCAACAGTTCCAATGGCTACGGCTGGATCGCCATCGCCTTCCACTGGTCCATGGCCCTCATGATCGTCGGGATGATCGGCCTTGGCATGTACATGCACCAGCTGCCCCTCACCGACCCGGCGACCTTTGCCCTGTTCCAGCTGCACAAGTCGATCGGCTTCGTGGTGCTGGCCCTGACCGTGCTGCGCCTCGTCTGGCGTCTTGCCAACCCGAGCCCGGCCCTGCCGGCGACCATGCCGACGTGGGAAAAGGCAGCCGCGCATCTGGGCCATCTCGGGCTCTATGGCCTGCTCTTTGCCATTCCCCTCACCGGCTGGCTGATGGTTTCGGCCTCGCCCTGGAACATTCCGACCATTCTCTTCGGCGCCGTGCACATGCCGCATCTGGCCGTGCCCGAAGCACTCGGCACGAAGGCGGAGGCCGAGACCCTGTTCAAGGACCTGCACGAGCTGTTTGCCTGGCTGCTGATCCTGCTGCTGGTCGCCCATATCGGGGCTGCCCTGAAGCACCACTTCCTGGCGCGTGACGGCGTCCTCCTGCGGATGCTGCGTCCCGATCGCACCGCCCGCGAAATGACCCAGAAGACCCCTGGCACCGCTGGCTGAACGCCTCTTTCCGAAAGGACCATTTCATGCGCAAGTTCCTGCAACTGACGGCCATTGCCGTGGCGCTCACCGCCACGCCGGCCCTCGCCTCCGACTGGAAAGTCGATCCGGCCAAGAGCACCCTGGGCTTTGCCGTCGACCAGGGTGGCCAGCCCGTCGAGGCAACCTTCAAGACCTGGACGGCGGCAATCCGCTTCGATCCGGCCAATCCGGCTGATGCCAAGATCGAGGCCACCATCGAGACCGGCGGCATTGCCACGGCGAACCCGCAATTCGTCGAGATGATCCCGGGGGCCGACTGGCTCGCCGCGGCCAGCTTCCCGACCGCGACCTTCACCTCGGGTGCTGTTACCTCGAAGGGCGGCAACGCCTACCAGATGGAGGGCACGCTGACCCTGCGTGGCCAGTCCCAGCCGGTGACGCTCGATTTCACCCTCGACATCACCGGCGACAGCGCCCGCGCGGTTGGCACAGCCACTGCCAAGCGCTCCGCCTTTGGCGTCGGCGCCAGCTTCCCGCCGGCCACCGTTGGCGACGATGTCACTATCAAGCTGGACCTGACGGCCAGCCGCTGACAACACGCCGTGTCCCCGCGACGAATAGCGAAGGCCGGGCCCGCTTGTCGGACCGGCCTTCGCTTCGTTTTTGCCCCCGCCGATGTCACCCCGGCCAAGCGTCGCGCGAGCCCAGGGTGAAACGGAGAGGTGTTGCTCATATGCGGCATATGCCATTGCGTGGTGAATGCACCTTGCTCCGAGTCATCAACTCTGTTGTTGTGCGTTGTGCCTGATCCTTGCGTTCAGGATGACGATGATCTTTCGCATGAGGGCGGCGATTGCGAGGATTGGCTTCTTCCCGTTGTTGATAAGCCTTTGATAGACCTCCTTTAATGGCCCGTTTGCGCGGCTTGCGGACAAGGCGGCCATGAAGAGGGCCGGCTTGACGGTGGAGCGTCCGCCGTGCATCCGGCGATATCCCTTGAGGGTTCCGCTGTCCTTGGGATGAGGGGCGACCCCGGCGAGGCTTGCGGCCTGGCGCCGGTCCATCGTTCCCAGTTCCGGCATGGTTGCGGCGAGGGTGATGGCGGTGCGCTTGCCCACGCCCGGCAGGGAGCAGCAGACCTCGATCCGGCGGGCGAGCTGCGGCGAGGCGTCGACGAGCGCCTCGATGGCGGCGTCGATGGCCTCGATCTCGTGCAGGATCGCCCGCAGGATGACCTGGCAGGAGCGGCGGATGATCGCGATGCCAGGTCCCTCTCCGGGGATCTTTGAGCGGTTCTGCTCGGCCACCTTGAGGGCGAGAAGCTCCTGACGGCGGGCATTGAGGCTGGCGAGTGTGCTCTGGGTCTCATCGGCCGGCGTGAACAGGGCGAGTGTCTTCCAGCGCTCCTCGCCATAGCGGGCCAGAGCCTGGGCATCGATGGCGTCTGTCTTGGCAAGACGGCCGAAGGACCGGCTGAATGCCTTGACCTTAACGGTATCGGCCCGGTGGCAGGCAAGGCCTGCTGCCGTCAGTTCGCCCACCAGCAGGCGCTCGTGGCCGCCGGTCGGCTCCAACACGCACAGGCAGTCGGCCGACAGGCCTGTCAGCGCCTTGCGGATGCTGGCGGAGCGGTTGGGGAAGGTCGTGACACGGCCGGTGGCGGTGTCGAAGGCGGTGATGCTGTCCTTGGCGACATCGAAGCCGCAGACATGGGCGGGAGGCTGCTGCAGGGCGGGCATGGCCGTGCTATCCTTGACGTGCTTCGGATTGTTTGCGGGCGTGGGTGTCAGCCAGAGGCCCAATCAACTCTCCAAGCGGGAAAAGGGAAGCGTCAGGGAGCCATGATGACAGCGGGTGAAAACCCGACCCCGGGACGGTCGCCTGACGCTGAAGCTGCGGGTTAAGGGTCGCAGCTTCCCCTTTACCCTAGCACCACGGACAACAAACAACCCCGGGCGGAGCGCAGCGGAGACCCGGGGCCTACTCGTTCGCAGAGCAGCAGAGACTGGCAGGGTCGCACCACAGGCTGCGGAGATGGCGCGCGATGCCTGCCGCAACGCTGCTGCAATTACCGCATCGCTCTGGAAGCGAGTTGGCCCCGGCTCTCGCGATGCTCGGCCGGGGTGACACGGAGAGGATGTTGCTCGGGCCGGGCGCGCACGGAGGGAGGGCCCGCTTCCAGGAAATGCGTGCCATTGCATGGTGAATGCCCCCGGCCGAGATGTCACCTCGGCTCGGCGCTTCGCTGACGCTCAGCTGGGCCGGGATGACAGGGAAAAGGTTTGTTAGCGACCCGAGGCCGGACCCGCTTGGCGGGACCGGCCATTTTGCCGTAAAGAAGGCCATCCCGTTTTGAGCCGTTCCAATCACGAAGCACGGCCGCCAGGAAAGAGACCCCGATGAACGCTCCTGTCACCGCTCCGGACTATCGTCACAGCGCCATGTTCCCGCTTGGCGAGGACAAGACGACCTATCGCAAGCTGACGTCCGACCACGTCTCGACGGCCAGCTTCAACGGCAAGGAAATGCTGGTCGTCGAGCGCGAGGGGCTGCGGCTTCTGGCCGAGCAGGCCTTCATCGACATCAACCACTACCTGCGTCCCGGGCATCTCGCCCAGCTCAAGGCCATCCTCGATGACCCGGAGGCGACCGACAACGACAAGTTCGTGGCCTTCGACCTCCTGAAGAACGCCAGCATCTCGGCCGGCGGCGTCCTGCCGATGTGCCAGGACACCGGCACGGCCATCGTCATGGGCAAGAAGGGCCGCTGCGTCTGGACCGACGGCAGCGACGAGGAAGCGCTCGGCGAAGGCGCCCGCGATGCCTATTTCAAGCGCAACCTGCGCTACTCGCAGCTGGCACCGATTTCCATGTTCGAGGAGAAGAACACCTCCAACAACATGCCGGCGCAGATCGAGCTCTATTCCGAGGGCGAGAACGCCTACAAGTTCCTGTTCATGGCCAAGGGCGGTGGCTCGGCCAACAAGACCTTCCTGTTCCAGGGCACGCCGTCGCTACTGACCCACGACCGCATGATCGATTTCCTGAAGGAAAAGATCCTGACGCTCGGCACGGCCGCCTGCCCTCCGTATCACCTTGCCATCGTCATCGGCGGCACCTCGGCCGAAATGTGCCTGAAGGCGGTGAAGCTCGCCTCCGCCCGCTATCTCGACACCCTGCCGACGCAGGGCTCCGAGCTTGGCCACGCCTTCCGCGACCTTGAGATGGAAGCCGAGATCCACAAGCTGACCCAGGCGACCGGCGTCGGCGCCCAGTTCGGCGGCAAGTACTTCTGCCACGATGTGCGCGTCATCCGCCTGCCGCGCCATGGCGCGTCGCTGCCGATCGGCATCGGCGTCTCCTGCTCGGCCGACCGTCAGGCCGTCGGCAAGATCACCAAGGATGGCATCTACCTCGAGCAGCTGGAGATGCATCCGGAGAAATACATGCCGGAGATCACCGACGACCATCTCTCCGACGCCGTCGTCAAGATCGACCTGACCCGGCCGATGCCGGAGATCCTGGCCGAGCTGTCGCGTCACCCGATCAAGACCCGCCTGTCGCTGACCGGTCCGCTGATTGTCGCCCGCGATCTGGCCCACGCGAAACTCCGCGAGCGGCTGGAGGCCGGCGAGCCGCTGCCGGACTACTTCAAGAACCACCCGATCTATTACGCCGGCCCCGCCAAGACCCCGGAAGGCATGCCCTCCGGCTCCTTCGGTCCGACCACGGCCGGCCGCATGGATGCCTATGTCGACCAGTTCCAGGCCGCCGGCGGCTCCATGGTGATGCTGGCCAAGGGCAACCGTTCCCCGGCCGTCCGCCGCGCCTGCCAGGCCCATGGCGGCTTCTACCTCGGCTCCATCGGCGGCCCGGCCGCCCGTCTTGCCCAGGACTGCATCAAGAAGGTCGAGGTCGTCGCCTACCCCGAACTCGGCATGGAAGCGATCTGGAAGATCGAAGTCGAAGACTTCCCGGCCTTCATCGTCGTCGACGACAAGGGCAACGACTTCTTCAAGGAACTGAACCTGGGATGAGGTGTAGTCCTGAACTGATCAGCTGATTTCGAAGGGCCCCGCCGGGGCCCTTCGCCACTTCCAACGACCTCACCATCCGTCATCAACTCTGTTGTTGTGCGTTTTGCCTGATCCTTACGTTCAGGATGACGATGATCTTTCGCATGAGGGCGGAGATTGCGAGGATTGGCTTCTTCCCGTTGTTGATAAGCCTTTGATAGACCTCTTTTAATGGCCCGTTTGCGCGGCTTGCGGACAAGGCGGCCATGAAGAGGGCCGGCTTGACGGTGGGGCGTCCGCCATGCATCCGGCGATATCCCTTGAGGGTTCCGCTGTCCTTGGGATGAGGGGCGACCCCGGCGAGGCTTGCGGCCTGGCGCCGGTCCATCGTTCCCAGTTCCGGCATGGTTGCGGCGAGGGTGATGGCGGTGCGCTTGCCCACGCCCGGCAGGGAGCAGCAGACCTCGATCCGGCGGGCGGGCTGCGGCGAGGCGTCGACGAGCGCCTCGATGGCGGCGTCGATGGGCGCGGCGCAGGCGCGCTCTTCCCGCTTGAGCGGCACGGTGCATATCGTCGGCCCCGCTGAATACCTGTCGCTGCGGATTGCGCCGAGGCTCGCGCCGCTGACCGGCGAAGGCTTGCGGCTGCGCATCCAGACCGGGGATCGCGCGCGCATCTATGCCGCGCTCGACGAGGGCCATGCCGATCTGGCCGTCACAGCCTCGCCACCCGAAGGCAAGGCGCATGGGTTCGCGGAATTGGGGCGTGAACGCTTGCTGCCGGTGGCGGCCCCGAGCCTCGCCGAGCGGGCGAAGGCCAGAAGCGTGACGGCCGACTTCCTGTGCGGCCTGCCGTGCATCGCCTATGGCGAGACCCTGCCGCTGGTGCGCGAGTTCTTCCAGCGCGTGTTCGACAAGACTCCGGAGATGCAGGCAGCGGCAACCGCGCCGGACCTGCGCCTTCTGCTGGAAATGGCGAAGGCTGGTGCAGGCTGGACGGTGCTGCCCGACTATCTCTGCGCGGATGCAGTCAAGGCCGGCCAACTCGCCGTGCTCCCGACACAGGGCGCGACACCGGAAAACACGCTCTATCTCGCCTGGAACAAGCCGGCGTTGCGTCATCCGCGCGTGGTTTATGTACGGGACTTCCTGTTGAGGACGGGCGAGCCTCGCGTTTGACATCCGCCCCTGAACAATGGATCGCATGGACCGCTGACGCATGGCGGTGATCTCCCTACCGGCTGGAGATCCGGTTGGGCGCTTGTTTCGGACTCAGCCCGAGGAACGACAGAAGGACGCCCGATAGGAGAAGCCCGGCAGCGCTGACGAGAGACAGATACATCCCCGCTGCAAATGCAGCCGGCGTGTTGTCTCGAACGAGATAACCGCAGACCGCGACCCCCAACATTCCGCCGATTTGCCGGGCTGTATTAAGCACACCCGACGCAATGCCCGCGCGAGAGGCTTCCACCGACGACAGCGTGAGGTTCGTCATTGTTGGCACCATCAAGGCGATGCCGCTTGCCGCGATGAGCATGGGCGCGATCAATGCCGCGTAAGCGTCTGTCCAGACAGCTGGAATGAGCAGCAGATATCCAAACGCTGCAACTGATTGCCCCAAAATCATCAGCCGTCGGGCGCCCAGGCGCGTGATGAGACGGCCAGCGAGAATGTTCATCACCATCAGAACAACCGTCATGGGCAGGAACGCGAGGCCCGTCATTTGCGGAGACAGGTTCATCTGCCACTGGAAAAACAGGCTGAACACGAAGATCAGACCGTAGTAGGCGAAATTGACGAGCACGCCGCTGACGGATGCAATCGTGAACGCTCGCGTCTTGAACAGGGATAGCGGCAGCATCGGCGCCGGTTTCTTCGCCTCAATCGCGAAAAATGCTGCCGCGCTGATGATCGCGACCAGAAGCGCGGTGACAATTCTCGGGTGAGTCCAGCCGAGGTGGCCGGCGTCCATCAACGCCATCGCCAGAGCAGAGAGCGCGATGGTAGCTGTTGCCGTTCCCAACATATCAAGCGCGCGTTGCGGATTGGCGGGGCTTGGACGAGCAAAGCGGAGTGTCATCGCCAAACCGATCAACCCGATCGGCAGGTTGATGAGAAAGATGCTGCGCCAGCCGAAATGCTCGACGAGGAAACCTCCGGCGACTGGCCCGGCTGCAAGCGCAATACCGCCCGCTGCTCCCCACCAGCCTACGGCGCGGCTGCGTGCTTCCTGATCGGGAAACGCCTGCTGGATGATCGAGAGCGAATTGGGAACGAGCAGTGCTGCCCCTGCGCCCTGAACGATCCGTGCCGCTATCAATGCTGTCAGCGTTGGCGCCAATCCACAGGCGACCGATGCCAGGGTGAACAGGATGAAGCCGGCGAGAAAGATCTTGCGGGCACCGAAGCGGTCGCCGAGTGCGCCAGCCATCAGGAGCAAGGCTGCGAAGATCAAGGTGTAGGAGTTAACGACCCATTCGAGTCCGGCGACATTGGTCGAAAAACGACTGCGAAAGGCATCGAGAGCGACGTTGACGACGCTGACATCGAGGAGAACGACGACAAAGCCGATGGCTGAGCCGATCAGCGTAAGATTTGATCGTGTGGTGTTCGAAGACATGTGCGGCAATCCAGAAAACTGACTTTGCCTTGGAAATACGCTGGCCACGTCTGTGCGAAAATTCTATATTTTTGCCAGTGATGCCGGAGTTTTTGCACAGATGGCCGATTGGGAAGATATTCGTCACTTTCTTGCCCTAGCGCGTTGCGGCACGCTTTCTGGCGCAGCACGAAGCCTGAAAGTCGATCACGCCACCGTCAGTCGTCGGCTTGCGGCTCTTGAAGCCGCGCTCGACGTGAGGCTTGTTGATCGGCTGCCACGCTCCTGCCGATTGACAGCGATTGGCAATCAGGTGTTTGAGCGAGCGGCTGATATGGAGGCCGAAGCAAACGGCATCGCTCGCTTGGCAATGGCTGCCCGTGCCCCGCTTGTCGGTCGCGTCACGCTCAGCGCGCCACCGGTTCTGGTTGCCCATCTGCTAGCGCGACACCTGCCTCGTTTTCGCGCAGAGTATCCCGATATCCGACTTTCGCTCGCGGCCGAGGCCAAACAAGTCTCTCTGAGCCATCGAGAAGCCGATGTTGCTGTTCGGCTCGTACACCCGACCGAAACGGGCAACGTGGCGCGTAGGATCGGGAAGATGGACTTCGCTCTCTATGCTCACCGTGCCTATGCAAATCTGGAAAGGCCGGATCATTGGCAGTTCATCGCCTATGACCAAAGCTTCGCAGATATGCCGCAACAAGGCTGGCTGCTTGATATCGCCGGGGACCGACCTGTGGCCTGTGAACTGAACGATATAAGCGGGCACCTGATCGCCGCACGCGCGGGTGCGGGCGTCGCGGGACTTCCTTCTTTCATCGGGGATCGCGATCCTGATCTCGTTCGTCTCGAAGCGGACGCTCCGACCTTCTCGCGCGACATCTGGATTGCCGTGCATCGCGATCTCCGCAAGACGCCCGCTGTACGCGCAGTGATGGATTTCGTATCCACGATCGTCGCAGCGGAGCCGTCCCTGAAAACGTGATACGACCGTTGATGCCTGTTACAGGCCCAATCCCCTCTGTCTTCCCAACTGCCACGATACCGACCCACCTTGCACAATGCCGCTGACCTCACGGCCAAGCTGGCGATCAATCATTGGCCGCCACGGGACCATGGTGAACTCATGGCTCCGAGCTTGGCCACGCCTTCCGCGACCTTGAGATGGAAGCCGAGATCCACAAGCTGACCCAGGCGACCGGCGTCGGTGCGCAGTTCGGCGGCAAGTACTTCTGCCACGACGTCCGCGTCATCCGCCTGCCGCGCCACGGCGCGTCGCTGCCGATCGGCATCGGCGTCTCCTGCTCGGCCGACCGTCAGGCCGTCGGCAAGATCACCAAGGATGGCATCTACCTCGAGCAGCTGGAGATGCATCCGGAGAAATACATGCCGGAGATCACCGACGACCATCTCTCCGACGCCGTCGTCAAGATCGACCTGACCCGGCCGATGCCGGAGATCCTGGCCGAGCTGTCGCGTCACCCGATCAAGACCCGCCTGTCGCTGACCGGTCCGCTGATCGTCGCCCGCGATCTGGCCCACGCGAAACTCCGCGAGCGGCTGGAGGCCGGCGAGCCGCTGCCGGACTACTTCAAGAACCACCCGATCTATTACGCCGGCCCCGCCAAGACCCCGGAAGGCATGCCCTCCGGCTCCTTCGGCCCGACCACAGCCGGGCGTATGGATGCCTATGTCGACCAGTTCCAGGCTGCGGGCGGCTCCATGGTGATGCTGGCCAAGGGCAACCGTTCCCCTGCCGTCCGCCGCGCCTGCCAGGCCCATGGCGGCTTCTACCTCGGCTCCATCGGTGGCCCGGCCGCCCGTCTTGCCCAGGACTGCATCAAGAAGGTCGAGGTCGTCGCCTACCCCGAACTCGGCATGGAAGCGATCTGGAAGATCGAAGTCGAAGACTTCCCGGCCTTCATCGTCGTCGACGACAAGGGCAACGACTTCTTCAAGGAACTGAACCTGGGATGAGGTGTAGTCCTGAACTGATCAGCTGATTTCGAAGGGCCCCGCCGGGGCCCTTCGCCACTTCCAACGACCTCACCATCCGTCATCAACTCTGTTGTTGTGCGTTTTGCCTGATCCTTACGTTCAGGATGACGATGATCTTTCGCATGAGGGCGGAGATTGCGAGGATTGGCTTCTTCCCGTTGTTGATAAGCCTTTGATAGACCTCTTTTAATGGCCCGTTTGCGCGGCTTGCGGACAAGGCGGCCATGAAGAGGGCCGGCTTGACGGTGGAGCGTCCGCCATGCATCCGGCGATATCCCTTGAGGGTTCCGCTGTCCTTGGGATGAGGGGCGACCCCGGCGAGGCTTGCGGCCTGGCGCCGGTCCATCGTTCCCAGTTCCGGCATGGTTGCGGCGAGGGTGATGGCGGTGCGCTTGCCCACGCCCGGCAGGGAGCAGCAGACCTCGATCCGGCGGGCGAGCTGCGGCGAGGCGTCGACGAGCGCCTCGATGGCGGCGTCGATGGCCTCGATCTCGTGCAGGATCGCCCGCAGGATGACCTGGCAGGAGCGGCGGATGATCGCGATGCCAGGTCCCTCTCCGGGGATCTTTGAGCGGTTCTGCTCGGCCACCTTGAGGGCGAGAAGCTCCTGACGGCGGGCATTGAGGCTGGCGAGTGTGCTCTGGGTCTCATCGGCCGGCGTGACCAGGGCGAGTGTCTTCCAGCGCTCCTCGCCATAGCGGGCCAGAGCCTGGGCATCGATGGCGTCTGTCTTGGCAAGACGGCCGAAGGACCGGCTGAATGCCTTGACCTTAACGGTATCGGCCCGGTGGCAGGCAAGGCCTGCTGCCGTCAGTTCGCCCACCAGCAGGCGCTCGTGGCCGCCGGTCGGCTCCAACACGCACAGGCAGTCGGCCGACAGGCCTGTCAGCGCCTTGCGGATGCTGGCGGAGCGGTTGGGGAAGGTCGTGACACGGCCGGTGGCGGTGTCGAAGGCGGTGATGCTGTCCTTGGCGACATCGAAGCCGCAGACATGGGCGGGAGGCTGCTGCAGGGCGGGCATGGCCGTGCTATCCTTGACGTGCTTCGGATTGTTTGCGGGCGTGGGTGTCAGCCAGAGGCCCAATCAACTCTCCAAGCGGGAAAAGGGAAGCGTCAGGGAGCCATGATGACAGCGGGTGAAAACCCGACCCCGGGACGGTCGCCTGACGCTGAAGCTGCGGGTTAAGGGTCGCAGCTTCCCCTTTACCCTAGCACCTCGGACAACAAACAACCCCGGGCGAGAGCACAGCGGAGACCCGGGACCGGAGAGCCTGAGCTTATCGGCTCCCTGTTCATTGTACGATCGACACCTCTGCTCTCCGGTCCCGGCTCGGCGCTTCGCTTGGCCGGGATGACGCCGGTGACGCCGAGGTTGATGACCAACATCAAGGGCCCCGCCGGGGCCCTGCGTCGTTTTGCAGATCCTTCGGCGACGCTCCGGCTCCGCCCGACCGGCTGACACGCAAAAAGTTCTGAGCACGAGCAAGGCCGGTCAAACCCGACGTAAAACCCAATCCCCTTGCGTTAAGTTGGTAGAAAGACGCATGCTCTAGTCTGCGGCGGGATTTGGAGACAGGCGCCGGGGTGGCGCTGTGTGTGGGGAGCACTTTCAATGCGCAAGATGATCGGTCTTCTGGCCGCCGTTGCACTTGTGGCTGGCACGTCAGCGGCAGGCGCCCAGGCGGGCCGCTTCTATGATCCGGTGACCAAGCAGTGGGAAAGCTACGGACCGGGCACCGGGTCCGGCCGCTCGCCGATCGAGCGCGAGATGGTCAGCTATTCCGGCACTTATGCGCCGGGCACCATCGTTGTCGACACCAAGGAGCGCCGTCTCTACCACGTGCGCGAAGGCGGCCGGGCGATGAAGTATGGCGTTGGCGTCGGCAAGGAAGGCATGCAGTGGTCCGGCGTGCACAAGGTCACGCGCAAGGCCGAGTGGCCGGGCTGGACCCCGCCGCCGCAGATGCGCGCCCGCGAACGCGCCAAGGGCCGTATCCTGCCCGCGCATATGGTCGGCGGCATCAACAATCCGCTCGGTGCCCGCGCCATGTACATCGGCTCGACGATCTACCGCATCCACGGCACCAACCAGCCCTGGACCATTGGCTCGGCCGTGTCCTCCGGCTGCATCCGCCTTGCCAACGAGGACGTCGAGCACCTCTACGAAAACGTCGACATCGGCGCGACGGTCGTCGTCAAGCGGTAAGGTCGCAAGAGAGGGCACCAGCCCTCTCGTCCGGCCCGGTCCAAGCGGCCTGCCGAACGCGATTGCCGCACCCGGGTTCTTGCCACGGACTTGCCTACCCTTTGCGGTCATCCCCGCCTTGTGCGGGGATCCATTCTGCCTGGACGCTCTCATAGATCCCAGACCAGCCGGACCCGAGCGCTTGATCCCCGCACAAGGCGGGGATGACGTCCGAGGGAGACAAGTCACACCTGATTCCTGGTCTCCTGCCTGCGCAGGAGCGACGAGTAAAATTTCCTAGCCTCACCGATCCCGCGACAGGCCCTTGGCCTCAAGTTCCGTCAGATAGACGCCCCAGTGCTTGTCCGGATTGCGGGCGAGGTCGAGGAAATAGGGCCAGGTGTAGATGCCCGTCTGGTGCAGGTCGTCGAAATGCAGGCGGACGGCGTAGTTGCCCACGGGCTCGACGCTCAGGATCATCACGTCGCGCTTGCCCGGAACCGTGATCTTCTGCGACGGATTATGTCCCTGCACCTCGGCCGAAGGCGAGCAGACCCTGAGATATTCCGCGCTGTAGTCATGCTTCTCGCCGGTGTCGAAGGCGACCGTCAGGGTCTTCTTGTCCTTGGAGAGGCGAAGTTCGGTGGGCCAGGGCGTGGTCATGGAGAAAATCCAGAGGCAAGGGGCGGGAGTGCAGCGATGCAAAATCGCTTCAGAACCTAGTGTCTTGCGTGCACAGGTCAAGCACAGCCGCGATATCGCTTGCCAGACATGCGACGCGATATCATTAGTTGCGCACCAGATTTATGCCCGGACCTGCCAGATGCGCTTTGAATCCTTTTTCCAGAACCTTGAGGATGTCCTTCTCTGGCGCGTGCTGCGCGATGTCGAGGCCGGTTTTTACATTGACGTGGGGGCCGCCCATCCGGTGCAGGATTCCGTTTCCCTCGGCTTCTATCGCAAGGGCTGGCGCGGCTTCCATGTCGAGCCGCTGCCGGAAATGGCCGCAGCGCTCCGCGCCGCGCGTCCTGGTGACCGGGTGTTCGAAGTGGCCCTGTCCACCAGCCCGGGCAGCGTCACCTTCCACCGCATCGATGGCACCAGCGGGCTCTCGACAGGCCGGGCGGATGTCGCCGCCGCGCATGCCGCAGCCGGTCACAGTGCCGTGGCGCTGACCGTGCCGGCGCTGTCCCTGGCCGAGGTGCTGAATGCCGCCCCCGGCGAGGTGCACTGGCTGAAGATCGATGTGGAGGGCATGGAACAGGACGTGCTGGCGAGCTGGGGCACCTCGCCCGTGCGCCCGTGGGTCGTGGCCATCGAGACAACCGTCCACAGCGAGGGGTCTGTCGCCGAAAACGAGGTGGACCGGCAGCTGCAGGATCTTGGCTACACGGCGATGCAGTTTGACGGGCTCAACCGCTTCTACCTGCATCAGACCCGCCGCGAGCTGGCCGACCGGTTTGGTCTCGGTGCCAATGTGTTCGACGATTTCATCTGGTACGGCGGCGGCGCCAGCGTGGCCCTGTCGCGCCTGGCCGCCCGCGCCACTGGCCTTGCCACGCTGGCGCAGATGGTGCTGACCGGCCGGCTGCCGGAAGGGTCGGCACCGGCGGGTGCACCACGCAGCGAAGCGGAGATCCGCGCGGCCTACCGGCTTGTGCTCGGGCGCGAACCTGAGAGCCTTGCAGCGATGCAGCCGCATTTTGCCCAGCCCAACTTCTGGAGCCTTGCGCGCACCTTCGCCACCTCGGCCGAATTCGAGCTCATCGGCCAGGAGGCGCGGGACCTCGCCGCGCTGCTGGATTTCCGCATTCCGGCGGACATCGCCCGCACACAGGCGGCTGAATAGACCCATCCGGTGGCTACGCGCGGGTAAGTCTATTCGGCGGCGACGCCACCTGCCTCTTTAACGGCTTCATAGCCGGCGAGCGCTGCCGCGCGGGCGGCGGCGTGATCGACGATCGGCCGGGGATAGGTCTTGCCCAGCACGACACCAGCTGCCTTCAGCACCCGGTCCGGAGCCTCGAAGGGGGCGTGCAGGAATTCGATCGGCAGCCGCGCCAGTTCCGGGCACCAGCGCCGGACATAGGTGCCGTCCGGATCGAACTTCTGCCCCTGCCCGACGGGTGCAAAGATGCGGAAGTAAGGCGCGGCATCAGCGCCGCTGCCGGCCACCCACTGCCAGCTGGCCGAATTGTTGGCAAGGTCCGCGTCCAGCAGCGTGTCACGGAACCAGGCCTCGCCGTGCCGCCAGTCGAGCCGGAGATGCTTGATCAGGAAGGAGGCGACCAGCATGCGCACCCGGTTGTGCATGTAGCCGGTGGCCCAGAGTTCCCGCATTCCCGCATCCACCATCGGATAGCCGGTCATGCCGCGCTGCCAGGCCTTCAGGTCGGCCTCGCTCTCGCGCCAGGGATAGGCATCGAATGCTGGCTTCCAGTTCTTCGCCGGCAGGGTCGGGAAGTGGTAGAGCAAGTGATAGGCAAACTCGCGCCAGCCGATCTCGGACAGGAACTTGTCGCCGTCCTTGGCGAACGCGGGATGCATGTCGGTGTAGAGCCGGGTTGCGGCCCAGACCTGGCGCGGCGAGATCTCGCCGAAATGCAGATGCGGTGACAGGCGCGAGACATTGGGAAGGTCCGGGCGATTGCGCAACTCGCCATAGCCTTTCAGCCCCTCCTCGAGGAACGTGCCAAGCAGCGCACTGGCCCCGGCCTCGCCCGGCTGCCACAGGTCCAGCCATCCAGCTGCCCAATCGGGCTTGCTCGGCGTCAGGCCAAAGCTGTCCAGGGGCCGGCCCAGCCCGTCCGGGCTGACAAGGCGGCCACTGGCGCGCGGCAGGGGCGCCGCGACCGGCCGGGTCAGGGCCGCCCGCCAGAAGGGCGAATAGACCTTGAACGGGCCGCCGGTCTTGGTTTCCACGTCCCAGGGTTCATGCAACAGGCTGGCGTTGAAGCTGCGTACGCTGAGGCCATCGGCGCTGAACCGGGTCTTCAGGTGCTTGTCGCGGGCAATCGCATGCGGCTCGTAGCAGCGGTTCCAGTGGATCGCCGTTGCGCCGCTTTGCGCCACCGCCCGTTCCAGCGCCGTTTCGGCTGGTCCTTCCATCACCACGAGGCGTCCGCCGAGGGTGCCAAGGTCCGCATCCAGCGCCTTGAGGCTGTGGTGCAGCCACCACTGGCTCGCCCCGGTCATGGGATGGCTGTCTGCGGCCTGCTCCGGCGTTTCGACAATGTAGAGCGGCAGCACCGGGCCATTGGCAAACGCTTCGGCAAGTGCGGGGTTGTCGGCAAGGCGCAGGTCCTGGCGGAACCAGACGATGGTGGTCATGGGAGGCTCTGATTGCTGCAGGTCGGTTTGACAGTGTTCGTGCTGATACGCTTGTGCGACAGTTCAGGATCACCTGCCAGCACAGCCCTTGCCCGGCGGCAAAAATGCAATATGTTTGGTGGAACAGAACGACGTGACCCCGGGACCGACGCCCCCGGGAATGAGGGAGAGACGCATGGAGGAGATCATCCTGCCACGAGCTGTGCCGTCCTTTGCGACGCCCCAGCCGGCTGTCCGTCCCCAGATGATCGACCCCTTCGGTCGCGCCGTGTCCTATTTGCGCGTTTCGGTCACCGACCGCTGCGATTTCCGCTGCGTCTATTGCATGGCGGAAGACATGACCTTCCTGCCCAAGCGCGAGATCCTGACGCTTGAGGAACTGGACCGGCTCTGCACGGCCTTCATTGCCAAGGGCGTCGGCAAGCTTCGCCTGACCGGCGGCGAGCCGCTGGTGCGCAAGGGCATCCTTGACCTGATCCGCTCCCTCTCCCGGCATCTGAAATCCGGAGCTCTCGAGGAGCTGACGCTGACCACCAACGGCTCGCAGCTCGCCCGCTATGCCGGCGAGCTGGCGGAGGCTGGCGTCCGGCGCATCAACGTGTCCCTTGATACGCTGGATCCGGACCGCTTCCGCGCAATCACCCGCTGGGGCGATTTCGGCAAGGTCATGGACGGCATCCGCGCCGCGCAAGAGGCCGGTATTGCGGTCAAGCTCAACATGGTGGCGCTGAAGGGCGTCAACGAGGACGAGATCGTGCCCATGCTCGAGTGGGCCCATGCTGGGGGTCACGATCTCACACTGATCGAAACCATGCCCATGGGCGACATCGACGGCGACCGCACGGATCAGTACCTGCCGCTGAGCCTGGTTCGGGCCCGTCTGGCCGAACGCTTTACCTTGACGGATATCCCGTACAAGACCAGCGGCCCGGCCCGCTACATGCAGGTTGCGGAAACCGGCGGTCGCATCGGCTTCATTACGCCGATGACGCATAATTTCTGCGAAACCTGCAACCGGGTGCGCGTCACCTGCACCGGCATGCTCTACATGTGCCTTGGCCAGGACGACAGCGCCGACCTGCGCGCGGCCTTGCGCGCTTCGGAGGGCGATGAGCTGATCGCACGGGCCATCGACGAGGCCATCGGCCGCAAGCCGAAGGGGCATGATTTCATCATCGACCGGCGGACAAAAAGACCGGCCGTCGCCCGCCACATGAGCGTCACCGGCGGCTGATCAGTCGCTGCGCCGTTCCAGCATCGCGGCCGCCACCACGGCCACCAGCGTCATCACGACGCAAACTCCCATGACCGCGGCAAGCGGCCAGGTGGTTGCCGGATACATGCCATCGGACAGCAGGAACGCAACCAGCGCCGACGAGACAGCGCCCAGTCCGATCTGCATGCTGCCGACGAGGCCCGAGGCCGCGCCTGCGAGATCTGGGCGCACGCTGACAGCCCCGGCAATCGCACTCGGCAGGCAAAGCCCGTTGCCAAGTCCCACCAGCAGCATGGGCAGGAACAGCGACAGCGGATGCACCACGCCGGCGCCAAACAGCGCTGCGACCAGCACGACGGCAATGAGCGGCATCAGCGATCCGGCGGTGATCATCCGGATCACACCGATGCGCTGCGCGTAACGTCCGGACAGGCCGTTGCCGACGATGTAGCCGGCCGCGACCAGCATGAAGTATAGCCCCATGACGACGGGCGACATGCCCAGAACCGAGGCCGCGATGAAGGGAGCGCCGCCCAGGAAGGCGAAATAGACCGAGGACGTGAACATCGAGGTCGCGGCATAGGCCCAGAACAGCCGTTCGGAGCCCAGCGCCCGGTAGCTGGCGACCAGCCCGCCAAAGCCCTGCCCGCGCGTGCGGTTGTGGTGCGTCTCGTGCAGGTCGAACCAGGCAGCCACCAGAATGATCACGCCAATGGCCAGCATGAGATAGAACCCGCCCTGCCAGCCGAAGTGCCCGTCGAGCGCACCGCCGATGGCGGGGGCAAACATCGGCCCGACGGCCATGCCCATGGTGACGTAGCCGATCATGCTGGCGGCACGTTCCCGTTCGAACAGGTCGCGCACGATGGCCCGGCCGAGCACCAGCCCGGCGCAGCCGCCCATGGCCTGGATGATGCGGCCGGCGATCAGGGTGTTGATGTCGGGCGCTGCAAGGCAGATGAGCGTCCCGACCACGAACACGGCCATCCCGCCGATGACCACCGGACGGCGGCCATAGCGGTCAGACAAAGGCCCGAGGAAAATCTGCGTGACGCCCACGGCGGCCATGTACAGCGACATGGTCAGCTGCACCTGCGCTGAGGTCGTGTTGAAGGCCGCGATCATCCCTGCCAGCGACGGCAGATAGATGTTCAGCGCCAGCGGATTGACGGTCGAAATGGCGACCAGGATCGCCATTGACGGCCGCGGCAGCGGCTGGTCAGCAGGCTCTCCGGATTTCTGCATCTGCTGGTTCATGCGAATGACCTGACTGCGGGGCGCCACATGGGCTGCCCGTCCTTGTTCGGCACGCCTGGCTCAGCGCGGTTGTTCTGATCGGGCAAGCTGAGCCACGCGTCGTTCGCGCAGCACCGTGTAGATGCCGGTCGCGACCACGATGGCTGTGCCCAGCAGCGTCAGGGCATCGGGAACATCACCCCAGACAAAGTAGCCGATCATGATCGCCCAGACGATGATCGAATAGCGGAACGGCGAGACCAGCGAAATGTCACCGATGCGCATGGCAACGATCAGCAGAACATATCCGGCGAGCAGGCAGGCGGCAGCCGCGGCCAGATAGGCAAGGTCAACCAGGGTCATCGGCTCCCAGCCCTCGACGCCGACTACGCCAAAGCCGAGCAGCAGCACGCCGGCACAGGTGACCAGCGTCACGCCGAAGGTCGGCACTTCAACAGGCATCATCCGGGTCGTCAGGTCGCGCAGCACCATGAAGAGGATACCGACGAGGGCCAGGATCGACCACTGGTCAAAGCCTTCGACACCGGGGCGCACGATGATGAGGACGCCGAGAAAACCAACGCCGATGGCGGTCCAGCGCCGCCACCCGACAGGTGCGCCGAGGAAGATGGCGGCGGCACCTGTCACCATCAGCGGCAACACCTGCAGGATCGCGGTGATGTTGGCGATGGGCATGTGCATCAGCGCAATGAGATAGCACAGCGTTGCCCCCACCTCGCCCAGCGCGCGCAGGAACACCATCCAGTTCGCCAGATGGCGGAATTCGCGGTGGACGCCGGTCGCATAGGACAGGATGATGATCATGATGATCGCGATCAGGCCGCGCACCACGATGATCTGGCCGAGCTGGACCGTCTCGTAGACGATCTTGACCAATGCGTCGTTGCCGATGAAAGCAGCCATCGCCACCAGCATCGCCAAAATGGCCTTGCCATTTTCCTTGAGGTCCACGGTCGGATCCTGAAAAGGGAGAAAGCCGCCTGGGGACAGGGCAAATGGCGGCAGGAACCCCTCGCTTTTCCGCGTTTTCGCGGCGTCCGTCAACCGGGCTGAACCCGATCGACGCGGTTTCTTCAATGGATTTAGGCCGGTTTTGCGCCCGGACCGGCTGGTCCGGGCGCTTTTTCCGCAATCGGTTTCAGTCGAACACGATGGCCGGCGCCGCCCGGCGCACTTCGCCCAGCGGCCGCGACACCTCCGCCCAGACCTTTGCCGCGATGTCGCGGTAGACAGCGGCATGCGCACCATCCGGATCTGCCACGACAATCGGTGTGCCATTGTCGGAGTTGATGCGGATGTCCATGTCGAGCGGGACTTCACCCAGGAACGGAATGTCCAGCCGTTCCGCCTCGGCCCTGGCGCCGCCATGACCGAAGATGTCGTAGCGCTTGCCCGTGTCAGGGGCGACGAAATAGCTCATGTTCTCAACGATGCCGAGCACCGGCACGTCGACACGGCGGAACATGTTGAGGCCCTTGCGGGCGTCGATCAGGGCCAGATCCTGCGGCGTCGAGACGATCACGGCACCCGACAGCGGCACCTGTTGCGCCATGGTCAGCTGCGCATCACCGGTGCCCGGAGGCATGTCGACGACCAGTGCATCCAGCTCGCCCCAGGCCACTTCCCTGAGCATCTGGGTCAGCGCCGACATGACCATCGGGCCACGCCAGATCATGGGCGTGTCTTCCTCGACCATGAAGCCGATGGACATGACCTTGATGCCATGGGCTTCCAGAGGCTTCAGGATGCGGCCTTCGACCTGTTCCGGACGGCCGGACACGCCAAAGAGACGCGGCACCGAGGGGCCGTAGATGTCGGCATCCAGCACGCCGACCCTGAGGCCATTGGCCTTCATGCCCAGCGCGATGTTGGCCGTGGTGGTCGACTTGCCGACCCCGCCCTTGCCCGAGGCAACCGCGATGATATGCGCGACACCCGGCACGCCCGCCTTGGTCGGACCACCGGCCCGCTGCCCCTGAGCGGGAGCGTGCGAATGCCCATGTGAGTGCCCGTGAGAGTGCCCCTGCCCTGCCGCCGCGCGCTGCCGCGGGCCTTGCCGCCTGCGCGCTGCCCGGCTGACGTTCGGCTGTCAGGGCCACCATGGCCTTCTCAACGCCCGGAACGGCCTTCACGGCCGTCTCCGCCGCCAGGCGCAGTGGCTCGAGCGCGCGGGCGCGGTCGGCGGGAACGGTGATCGAGAAGGCCACACGGCCGTCGGAGACAAAGACATCCGACACCAGCCCCAGACTGACGAGGTTCCCGGTTCCATCAGGGCCGGAAATCCGTCCCAGCGCTTCGAGTACTGCCGCCTTGATTGCTTCGCTCATCCGACCACCGGTCCCTGTTGTCTTGCAGCCGGTCTCAACGCCAGCCTGTTGCCCTAACCTAGTCCGTCGAACCGTCCCGTCAATTGCATCATCCACATGAACGGCGAGGTTCATCAGGCTGTTATGTGGACATGGCGTGTTTGTCGCAGTGCGACCCTCGGTTGCCCCGCCAGTTTTCGATTGTTTTGCCCAGTCATTCGAATGACCATGACCGGGCTGGCCGGGGACCATGTGAAGGGTGGCCAGCGGATCAAGGAGACACCCGACATGTCAGCTTCCTATTTTCCTTCCCTGTCCCGGCGCGGCTTCCTGGCTGGCGCGGCGGCAACCGGCTTCTCGGCCGTCCTGCACCCCTATTCCCTGCGCGCAGCGGAAGGCACGGCGCATCTGCGCCTGATGGAAACGACCGACCTTCATGTCCACGTGTTCCCGTATGACTATTATTCCGACAAGCCGATGGACACAGCCGGCCTGGCGCGCACGGCAAGCCTCATCCGGCAGATCCGCAACGAGGCCGCCAACTCTGTCCTCGTCGACAATGGTGACTTCCTGCAGGGCAACCCCATGGGCGATTTCGTTGCCTACGAGCGCGGTCTGAAGGACGGCGACATTCACCCGGTGATCAAGGGCATGAATGTCCTTGGCTATGACGCGGCAACGCTCGGCAACCATGAGTTCAACTATGGCCTCGAGTTCATGTCGAAGGTTCTGGCAGGCGCCAACTTCCCGTTTGTCTGCGCCAACCTGGTCAAGGGGCAGCTGACGGCCAGCCCGCGTCAGGACAGCCTGTTCCTGAAGCCCTATGTCATCCTGGACCGGGAACTGCGCGATGGTGCCGGCAAGACCCATCCGATCCGCCTCGGCTTCATCGGCTTCGTGCCGCCACAGATCATGAACTGGGACCGCAAGCATCTGGAAGGCAGCGCCAATGCGCGCGACATCGTCGCGACGGCAAAGGCCTTTGTCCCGGAGATGCGCGAACAGGGCTGTGATCTCGTCATCGCCCTGTCCCACTCGGGCATCAGCGCCGATGCCTATGCGGACGGGATGGAAAATGCCTCGCTGCATCTGGCGGCGGTCGAGGGCATCGACGCCGTGTTCTGCGGCCACCATCACCTTGTGTTCCCTGGTCCGGCCTATGCCAACCTTGCCGGCGTCGATGCCGAGAAGGGCACCCTGTTCGGCAAGCCGGCGGCCATGGGCGGCTTCTGGGGCTCGCATCTCGGCGTCATCGACCTGATGCTTGCCCGCGACGGAAACAGCTGGAAGATCACCGGCTTTGCCACCGAAGCCCGGCCAATC
Organism: Pannonibacter sp. SL95; assembly: GCF_026672425.1. Lineage (GTDB taxonomy): Bacteria > Pseudomonadota > Alphaproteobacteria > Rhizobiales > Stappiaceae > Pannonibacter. The sequence continues at coordinate 1,120,966 of NZ_JAPPRC010000006.1, read as the reverse complement.
TACAAGAAGGACGGCCGCAACAACGTGCCGCTGGTCGAAAGCCAGCAGGACGTTCTGGACGCGGTGAAGGATGACCACGAAGCGACCCTGGCCTATGTCCGCCGTCCGGTTGGCAAGACCGAAGCGCCGCTGCATTCCTATTTTGCGCTTGTTGCCGATGATCCGAGCGTGCAAATCGTCTCGCAGGCCCAGACCTGGTACATCTCCGAGATGCTGAAAGGCACCGAATGGGCCGGCCTGCCGGTCCTGTCTGCCGCTGCCCCCTTCAAGGCCGGTGGCCGTGGCGGTCCGGACTATTACACCGACGTCCCCGTCGGCGCGGTGGCGATCAAGAATGTCGCCGACCTCTATCTCTACCCGAACACCGTGCGGGCCGTTGCCATCACCGGCAAGGACGTCAAGGAGTGGCTGGAACGCTCCGCTGGCATCTTCCTTCAGGTGAAGGCGGGCGAAAAGGATCAGGCGCTGATCGACCCGGCTTTCCCGAGCTACAATTTCGACATCATCGACGGCGTCACCTACCGGATCGACCTGACCCAACCCTCGAAGTACAACGACAAGGGTGAGGTCGTGAATGCCGATGCAAACCGCATCACCGACCTGCGCTTCAATGGCGCGCCGATCGATCTGGCGGCCCGGTTCATCGTCGCGACCAACAATTACCGGGCAAGCGGCGGCGGCAATTTCCCGGGCATCAACGACAAGGTCGTCGTCTTCGTCGGCCCCGACACCAACCGCGACGTCCTGGTGCGTTACATTGTCGACAAGGGCACCATCAACCCGTCGGCTGACGCGAACTGGTCGTTCGTGCCAATGCCCGGAACCTCGGTCCTGTTTGACACAGGCCCTGGCGGCAAGGCACATCTTGCCAACGTGAAGGGTGTCGTGATTGAACCGGCCGGCGATGGTGCCGAAGGATTTGCCCGCTACCGCATCACGCTCTGATTTCGTCCGGCTCGGACTGCGGACCGCCGGGGGACACCCCGGCGGTCCTGTTTCATCGCAAAGACAGGAATTCACAATGCCCAACCTGCTCATCACTGGCGTCAACCGCGGCATTGGTCTTGCGATGGCGGAAGCCGCGCTTGCCCGTGGCTGGACCGTCGAGGGCAGTTGCCGGACGCAGGAACAGGCGGACCATCTTGCATCCACGCTGGGCAAGGGCTTCACGGCCCTCGTCTTTGACGTCACCGATCACGGACGCGTTGCCGAGGTCGCAGCCTCCCGCTCCGCACCGCTGGACATCCTGATCAACAACGCCGGCGTCATCGGCCCTGAGCCGGACCGGCAGAGCGCCCTGGCGATGGACTTTGCCGGCTTCCGCGAGACGCTGGAGATCAACACCCTCGCCCCGCTTGCGGTCGCACAAGCCTTCCTGCCACGCCTGCGCCAGTCGCCCCAGGGGCGGATCCTCACGATCTCCAGCCAGATGTCTTGGATGGGTTACGCCAAATCCGACCGGCTCGCCTATCGGGCCTCAAAGGCGGCGGTCAACAAGGTGATGCAGGGCCTGGCAACAGACCTCGAACCAGAGGGCATTGCCGTTGCCGTGATCGACCCGGGCTGGGTGCGCACCGACATGGGCGGCGCGGGAGCGGATCTGCCGGCTGCTGACGTCGCCAGCGGCATCCTTGATGTGGCCGACAATCTCGACATGTCGCGGACGGGGCGTTTCTTCCGCTGGACCGGCGAAGAACGCGAGTTCTGATCGCAAGACGCTGCGGCAAGCTTTCAGAGTTACTCCTGGAATGTCTCGAATTTTCGAAGACAGCTTCAGGAAACCTATGGAACTCATGATTTATGATGGATATGTCAGACTAACAGGAGGACTGTTATCGTGTCGGACCTCTATCATATCTGCTACATGAGCCTGATGCAGCGCTCCGAGTTTCCGCAAGGCATCGCGGCGGGTTTGGAGCAGCTGATTCAGAACTCTCGCCGCAACAACGCGCAAGTCGGCCTGAGCGGTTGCCTGCTCTTCACCGGTGAGGTTTTCCTCCAGGTGCTCGAAGGCAGCGAAGCCGATGTCCTTGAGACCTTCGGCCGGATTTCACGCGATGCACGGCACACCGATGTCAGGGTCCTGAGCGAGGGCCCGATCCTCGAGCGCGCCTTTTCCGACATGTTCGCGACGGCAGGTGTCGCCTCGCCCCTTGGCGCCGACGCGATCGAGGAGATCCGGGCAGCCTTCGACAATCCGTCGAGACACCTGCACCCGCGCGAGATGAAAACCCTTCTGGCCGTCCTGACCCAGGATGACCGGCACGTGGATGCCCTGCTCGCCAGTTGATCCGGGTCAAGCTTCGCCGGCAATGCCCTCTGGCGCTGATGCCATCGGGACGCTAGTTCTTCCAGATGGCTGCTTCGGCAGCGCTAGGGAGCTTGCGAACCGTGACCGTGATCATTGGCTGCGTGCTGGCTGGTGGACTGGCACGGCGTCTGTGTGGCGCAGACAAGGGACTGCTGCCGCTCGATCATCGGCCGGTCCTAGGCCACCTGCTCTCCCGGCTCGAACCGCAGGTGACCCGTCTCGTCATCAACGCCAATGGCGAGCCGGGCCGCTTCGCCGCCTTCGGTCATGACGTCATCGCCGATACGCTGCCGGATCATCCGGGGCCGCTGGCCGGCGTCCTGGCAGGCCTGACCTACGCGGCCACCCTGCCGCCACCTGTTTCCGGCATCGTCACGGTCCCTGCCGATACGCCCTTCATCCCGGCCAATCTGGTCTCCCAGCTCCTTGCCGCCTCGGACGGTGGCCGCCTGCCCGTGATGGCGGAGAGCGCCACCGGCCTCCATCCTGCTGTCGCCTTCTGGCCCTTGGACCTTCTGTCCGGTCTTTCCGCGTTCCTGGCGGAGACGGACAACCGCCGCGTCCGCGCCTTCCTTGCTGCCGCCGGCGCAAGGTCGGTCAGCTTTGCAGCAGCGCCCGGCGAGCTGGACCCATTCTTCAACATCAACACGCCGGAGGATCTGGCCCTCGCCCGCAGCCATCTGGCCGCGCAGATCAACGACTGCCTCCGTCCGGATCCATTCCGGCTGAACCACGAGGCCGCTGAAGCACGGATCCTTGCGCGCGCCCTCCCCGAACCGGCACGGGTGACCGTGCCGCTTGGCAAGGCGCATGGCCGGGTGCTGGCAGAAGTCGTGACAGCCCCACGAAACGTTCCGCCCGCCGACACGGCCGCAGTCGATGGCTATGCCTTCCGCCATGCTGATCTCGATGCTGCAGGTGGCCTGTTCGCTCTGGAGGCGCGTATTGCCGCCGGTCACCCCGGCTCGGCACCCCTGTCGCCCTGGGCAGCGGCACGGATCTTTACCGGTGCCGTCATGCCGGACGGCGCCGACACGGTCGCCATGCAGGAGGATTGCGAAACCCTGGCAGAGCCTGATGGGCGCAAGGTGCGGGTGCCTCTGTCCCTTCCTCGCGGCAGCAACCGGCGCCGCGCCGGCGAAGATCTCAAGGCGGGCGACCTGCTGCTGCAGGCAGGCGACCGGCTCCGGCCGCAAGACATTGCGGCGCTGGCATCGATTGGACGCGCGGACCTCACCGCCTTCGCGCCAATCCGTGTTGGCGTGCTGTCGACCGGTGATGAACTGCTGCGTCCCGGCATGGCGGCGCTGCGACCGGGCGCGCTTTATGACGCCAACCATTTTCTGCTGACCAGCCTTCTGGCCAGCTACCCCGCCGATGTGAGCGATCTCGGCATCTGCGGCGACCGGCGCGAAGCTCTTCAGATCGCCCTTTCGGAAGCGGCCGGGGCGCAAGATATCATCCTGACCTCGGGCGGGGCGAGCCATGGCGAGGAGGATCATCTTGTCTCGGTGCTGGCCGCGCTCGGGCAAGTCGAGATCCTGGATCTTGCCATCAAGCCTGGCCGCCGGCTGATCCTGGGGCGGATCGGCAGCTGCGAGGTCATCGGCCTGCCCGGCAACCCGGTGGCGGCCATGATCTCTTTCCTGCTCTATGCCCGGCCTCTGCTGCTGCGCCGGGCCGGTGCGACGGTCACGCCGCCGCACCGGTTGATGGTGGCAGCCGGCTTTTCCCTGCCCTCGCGCAAGACTGGCCGGCGTGAATTCCACCGGGCGCGGCTCATCACCGGCCCCGATGGAACCCTTGTTGCCGACCTCTATGCCCGCTCGGGCTCCGGCCTCATTTCCAGCCTGCGCGCAGCGGATGGGCTCGTCGAACTGGCAGAGGACGTAGGCGCTGTTCAACTCGGAGCGCCCGTTCCGTTCCTGTCCTTCGCCGCCCTCGGCGTGCAAGCCTGAACCGGCCCGAAACGGCCTCAGTAGGCGTAGGGCCAGCTTGCCGCGACATAGCGGAAGGCATCGCCATCCCGCGCCACATTGCCGATCCCCGGGAAGCCCAGATGCATGCCGGCGATCAGCAAGCCATCGGCTGCCGCCATGTCGAGCGTCCGCTTGCGCGTTGCCGCCGCCAGCGCCGGATCAACATCAAAGGCGACCGACCACTCGGGCCGGGCAAACTGCACGGCCGGAACATGCACCAGATCCGCCACGATGAGCAGGCTCTGTCCGTCGCTGTCGATGCGCACGCCGCTGTGTCCGGGCGTATGGCCGGGCAAGCCAATGGCGGTGATGCCCGGCAGCACTTCCTCGCCGGCCTTGTACAGGGTCTGGCGCTTGGCATAGGCATCGGCTGCCTGCCGGGCTCCCAGGAAGAAGCTCTTCGTCAGGTCCGGCGCGGCATTCATCGCCGCATCGTCATACCAGAAGGCGCGGTCGAGTTCCGGCAGCAGCAGTTCGGCATTGGGGAACAGCGGCTGGCCGGCCGGCGTCAGCACACCGTAGATGTGGTCGGGATGCATGTGGGTGATCAGCACCGCATCAATCTGGTCCGGCGACACCCCGGCGGCGGCGAGCGCCTTCGGCAGATGGCCCAGCGTCGGGCCCATCTTGTCGGAGGTGCCTGCATCGACCAGCACCAGCTTCTCGCCCGTGTTGACGAGGAAGGTGTTGACCGGGCCCTGGATCGACGGACCGGACGCGAAGGCGGCCGCGCGCAGCGGATCGCCGATCTTCGGATCGTAACCGAGGATCAACGCCGGCGAGAGTTCAAGATAGCCGTCGAGCACGGTGGTGACTTCGAACTTGCCTAGCCGCCGGCGCAGCGCGCCCGGCTGCACGCTGCCGACCATCGGTGCACCTGCCCGTGCGGCCAGGCTCGAGAAGGCCAGTCCGCTCGTCGCAAGGCCGCTGACGGCAAGGCCGGTTGCCAGCGTTCCGGTCAGTCCTGCGGTCAAAAACGTGCGGCGGGACAGCGCCTGTGCGGCGGACGCGGGATCAAAATCGGTCATGGGAGACTGCCTTTCCTTCACAGCGGCGCTGAGCGCGCCGGTCGGGCTAGACATGCATTCATCATCACTGGTTTTGAAGTTGCGCTCGGCTTATATGAATTAGAAGCAACGCTTATGAGCGAGGAAGTTCCCTATGGACCGTCTTGCTGCCCTGGCCGCCTTTGTTCGCGCCGTGGATCTCGGCAGTTTTTCCGCTGCGGCCGCCCATCTCGGCGTCTCCCAGCCGGCGATCAGCCAGCAGATCCGCGCACTTGAAGAGCTGCTTGGTACCCGCCTTTTGACGCGCACCACCCGCAGTCTCACCCTCACCGACGCCGGCGAGCGCTACCTGACCTATGCCCGCGACATCGTCGAACGGCTGGACGAGGCGGACCGGTCCGTACAGAGCGCCGAGGCCCAGATGTCCGGCACCCTTTCGGTCAGCCTGCCCGTTGGCTTTGCCGAGGCGATGCTGGCGGAATTCCTGATCCGCTTCAAGCAGACCTGGCCCGCCCTGATCCTCGACGTGCATCTCTCGGACACCTATGTCGACGTGGTGCGGGACCGGCTGGATGTGGCGATCCGGCTCGGCGAGATCCGCGATGACCGGCTCATCGTCAAGAACCTCGGCAGTGCCCGGCGCGCGCTGTTTGCGTCCCCGACCTACCTGGATGCAGCCGGCCGGCCGGAGCACCCCATCGACCTCGCCCGGCACGCTTACCTGCTCTATCGCAAGATCGGGACCGGCGACAGCGTGCCCCTGACCGACGCCAACGGCCAGACCGTGTCGGTGCGGATCAACCCGTCGATGATCGTCAACAACTCCTCCGCCCTGCGTCTGGCCGCCGTCGCCGGGCTCGGCATCTGCCTGTCAAACACCTGGATCGTGCAGCATCACGTGGATGCGGGAGAGCTGGAACAGATCCTGCCCGCCTGGCGCTATCACGACCACCCGTTTCATGCCGTCTACCCGTCAAACCGGTATATTCCGCTGAAAGTTCGTCGTTTCGTCGACGCCCTTCGTGCTTTTTTAGCTGAAAAAGGCGCCTTCGCATGACAAGGTGCCGCAGCGCGATATTTTAGGACTGGCGTTTTCCGGGAGACGAGTTGTGGCGATCAATTATTATACGAACACCTCCGAAGACAGCATCGATGCCCAGGAGCTTGAGCTTTACAACCTGATCATGGCCTATCGGCAGGCGAACGGACTGGGCAGCATTCCGCTGTCAAAGGCCCTGACCGCAACAGCCGGACGGCATGCACTCGATACTGTCTACAACGTCGGGTCCTATGCCGGCCACTCCTGGTCAGATGCGCCCTATGACAGCGCCAACCAGTCCACCTACCGCAACATGTGGGACGCGCCCGAACGCATCGGCACGGGCTACAAGACCGACAGCTACGAGATCAGCTACGGATTCTCCGGCACAAATGTTGCCGTTTTTGATGTCGACCCGACAGCAGCCCTGCAAGGCTGGAAGGCATCCCCCGGCCACAATGACGTCATCCTGAACAAGCAGATCTGGGCGCAGTTCAGCTGGAAGGCGATTGGCGTCGGCATTCACAAGGGCGTTGCGCACGTCTGGTTCGCACCGGATACCGACGCGACCGGCACCCCCGCCACGGCTTCCACTCCGATCGTCGGTACACCGCAGCGTGATACATTCGCGGCCACCTCGGGCAACGACGTGATCGACGGTCTCGCCAATCTCGACACGGTGACGATTGCCGCCACCCGGGCCACCGCGACCATCGCAAAGGCCGGCGCGGTTCTGACCGTCACCGGTACTGGGCTCGGCACCGACACCTTCACCAACATCGAGCGCCTGTCCTTCAGCAACGGCACCCTCGCCTTTGACCTTGATGGCAACGCCGGCCAGACCTACCGCCTCTACCAGGCTGCCTTTGCCCGCACGCCGGACACAGCCGGCCTTGGCCACAACACCCGGATCATCGATGGCGGCATGACGCTGAAGGACATGTCCGCCGCCTTCATCGGCTCGGCCGAGTTCATCGCCCGCTACGGTCAGAACACGTCGAACACCACCTTCATCACCGCGCTGTACCAGAACGTCCTTGGCCGTGGCCCTGATTCCGCTGGTCTTGCCGGCTGGCAACAGCGCCTCGCCGATGGCTCCTGGTCACGCCCGGACGTCCTTCTCGGCTTCTCCGAGAGCGCCGAAAACAAGGCCCTCGTCGGTGCCGCGATCGACAACGGCATCTGGCTCGGCTGAGCTTATCCCCAGCCCGGCGGCCCGTGCGCCCGCGCGCGTGCGACCGTCCCCGGACCGGCAGCGCGGGCCCACCACCGGCACTCGCCAGCAAAACCCTGCGTCATGCCTGGCCGCAAGGCACGAGGCGACTGGAGGCGTTCCGGCAAAGGGCTGTTTGGAGGAAAAGCCAACCGGTTTTTCCTGCTAAACGCTGCCGAATTTCCATAAGAGTGGTTGAAATCCCGCAAGATATGTTGGGAATATGGCAGTCAGGTTCTTGGTCCTGACGAGGGGACCTTGAACATTGACCGGAAAGGCTCGTGGTTCAACCGCAGCCTTTCGCACAGGCTTCGCTTTGCCGAGGCTGCAAGACAATGAAACCGAACAGGATCGGGCAAGGTACGGCAGGAACCTGCGGCCACCCGCTCCAAGACGAGGGGAGTACTTCATGCGTATCGCCACTCTGGTCGCCGCCGCGGCCATGACCCTGGCCGCCCTTGGCGGTGCTGAAGCCAAGGACTGGTCCAAGGTCCGCATCGGCACCGAAGGCGCCTATCCTCCGTTCAACGTGCTGGGTTCCGATGGCACGCTGACCGGCTTCGACATCGACATCGCCAAGGCTCTTTGCGCCGAAATGAAGGTCGAGTGCGAGTTCGTCACCTCTGACTGGGATGGCATCATCCCGGCGCTGCAGGCCGGCAAGTTCGACGCCATCATCGCGTCCATGTCGATCACCGAAGAGCGCAAGCAGAAGGTCGACTTCACCAGCAAGTACTACAACACGCCGCCGGCCATTGTTGTCCCGAAGGACAGCAAGATCACCGAGGCGACCGACGCCGCTCTCAAGGGCATGACCCTTGGCGCGCAGTCCTCGACCACCCATTCGAACTACGCCGAAGCCAAGCTGAAGTCGGCCGAGCTGAAGCTCTACCCGACCCCGGACGAGTACAAGCTCGACGTGGCCAACGGCCGCATCGATGGCGTCATCGATGACGTCGTGGTGCTGTCCGACTGGCTGGCCACCGCTGACGGCGCCTGCTGCAAGCTGCTCGGCACCCTGAAGTCCGATCCGGTGATCAACGGCGAAGGCGCCGGCATCGCCATCCGCAAGGAAGACCAGGACCTCAAGGAAATGTTCAACAAGGCCATCGTGGCAATTCGTGCCAATGGCAAGTACAAGGAAGTGCAGGACAAGTACTTCGCCTTCGACGTCTACGGCGGCGAGTAATCCTGAAACCTGACCGGTGCCGGCGGGGCAACCCGCCGGCTTCGGCCCGCGGCTTGGCGGGCAGGTCCGGTTGTCGCATTTCCGGTGCTGCGCGGCGTCTGCTGCCAGCCAGACCCATGGCTTCCAGTTCATACGATGACCGAGGTCCTGACACTTCTCTCCTTCGGACCCGACGGCTGGGGCGACGAGATCGCATCCGGCATTCTCGTCACGGTGTCCCTCGGCCTTGCGACCCTGCCCTTTGGGCTTGTCGCCGGTTTCCTGCTCGCCCTTGCCAAGAACTCGCGCGAACCCTCGCTGCGGCTGGCGGCGGGCATCTACACCACAATCTTCCGTGGCCTGCCCGAGCTTTTGACCCTGTTCCTGGTCTATTTCGGCGTGCAGATCGCGGTGAAGAGCCTCGCCGAGGCGATGGGCTCCGGTCTCACGATCGAGGTCAACAGTTTCGTCGCCGGCATGATCGCGCTGACGCTGGTGTTCTCGTCCTACGCCAGCGAGGCCTTCCTGTCGGCGTTTCGCGGCATCCCGCGCGGCCAGTATGAGGGCAGCCAGGCGCTTGGCCTCAACAAGTTCCTGACCATGCGCCACGTGATCCTGCCGCAGCTGATCCGTCTGGCGCTGCCGGCGCTGTCCAACCTCTGGCTGATCCTGCTCAAGGAAACCTCGCTCGTCTCCACCATCGGGCTCGCTGACGTTGTGCGCCAGACCGGCGTTGCCGCACGCATCACCAAGGAACCCTTCCTGTTCTATGGCCTGGCCTGCCTCATCTATCTGGTGCTGGCCATGATCTCCTCCACCGGCCTTGCCCGCATCGAGCGCTGGTCCAAGCGTGGGGAGGCTGCACGATGACATCCGGGTCCACCGCAATCCGCCCGCCCGTGCCGCCGCGCCCATGGACGGCAGCCCGCATCACCGGCCACGTGCTCATGGCGCTGTGGATCGTGTCCTTCGCCTTCCTGCTGCTGTATCTGTTCAACAACATCGGCAGCGAGTTCGTCGCCAACTATGCGCCGAAGTATCTTTCCGGCCTGCTCATCACGCTGGAACTGGTGGTCATTTCGGTTGTCGCCGGCGCGCTGCTGTCGGTTCCGGTCGCCCTGGCGCGCAATTCCACGAACCGGATCCTGTCGGGCATTGCCTATGGCTATGTCTATTTCTTCCGAGGCACGCCGCTGCTGGCGCAGACTTTCCTGTTCTACTACGGCGTCGGCACCTTCCGCGAAGCCTTTGAAACCGTTGGCCTTTGGTGGTTCTTCCGTGAGGCGTGGTACTGCGTCCTGCTGGCCTTCGCCCTCAACACGGCCGCCTACCAGGCCGAGATCCTGCGCGGCGCGGTGCTCAATGTGGCGCGCGGTCAGTGGGAAGGCGGACAGGCGCTGGGTCTCAGCCGCAATGTGATCTTCTTCAAGATCATCCTGCCGCAAGCCCTGATCACGGCGCTGCGCCCCTATGGCAACGAGATCATCCTGATGCTGAAGGGCTCGGCGATTGCGGCGATTGTCACCATCTTCGACCTGATGGGCGAGACGCGCCGCGCCTATTCGCGCAGCTTCGACTTCCAGGCTTACATCTGGGCCGCCGTGATCTATCTGATCATGGTGGAGGCCCTGCGCCAGGTCTGGGAAAAGCTGGAACAGCGTCTGACCCGGCATCTGGTGCGCAGCGAATAATCCCCGATCGCCGGGACGCGAGCCCGGCTCTCAAGACATGTGGAGTTGATCATGGCCAAGGTGGCATTCATCGGCTTGGGCGTCATGGGCTACCCCATGGCCGGCTATCTCGCCTCGCGCGGTGGCCACGAGGTGACGGTCTACAACCGCACCCGCGCCAAGGCGGACAAATGGGTCACTGACCATGGCGGCAAGGCGGCTGCGACCCCGCGTGAGGCTGCCGAGGGCTGCGACTTCGTCTTCGCCTGCGTCGGCAATGACGACGACCTGCGCGCCGTCACCACCGGCCCGGATGGCGCGTTCCATGGCCTGAAGGCCGGCGCGGTGTTCATCGACCACACCACGGCCTCGGCCGAAGTCGCAAGGGAACTCGGCGCTGCGGCTGCCGCACGCGGCTCCCATTTCATCGACGCACCGGTCTCCGGCGGCCAGGCCGGGGCGGAAAAGGGCATTCTCACCGTCATGTGCGGCGGCGACGCGGACGTTTTCGAACAGGCGAAGCCGGTCATCGAGTGCTTTGCCAAGTTCGTCGGCCTGATGGGTCCGGTTGGTGCTGGCCAGCTGACCAAGATGGTCAACCAGATCTGCATTGCCGGTGTGGTCCAGGGGCTGGCGGAAGCCATTCACTTTGCCAAGCAGGCCGGCCTCGATGTCCCCGCCGTCATCTCGGCCATCCGCGGCGGTGCGGCCCAGTCCTGGCAAATGGAAAACCGCTGGGAGACCATGGCAGCGGGCAAGTTCGAGTTCGGCTTTGCTGTCGACTGGATGCGCAAGGACCTCGGCATCGTGCTCGGCACAGCCAAGGCCACCGGCGCCCGCCTGCCGCTGACCGCCCTCGTCGACCAGTTCTACGGCGACGTCCAGGCCATGGGCGGCAACCGCTGGGACACGTCAAGCCTGATCGCGCGGCTCGATGGCGTGAAGAAGGACTGAGGATGGGGTTGGGGGGCCGGAACCAACCCCGCGCCCCTCGTCGCTCCTGCGGAGGGAGAGGCGACAAGGAGTTGAGCGCGGTGGTTTGGGTTACCTCCGAAGTCATCCCCGCCTTGTGCGGGGATCCATTCTGCGTATCCCCCCGACAAGCGCTCATCACGCCACCTTGGAGCCAGCCCAAAAGAAGATCCCCGCACAAGGCGGGGATGACGGCCCGTGAATAAGTGGCAGAGCGATAGATAACCTCACCCTCACTCCGGCCGTGTCTTCTCCACCGGAATATACCCAAGCGGCAGTTCGGTCGTGTACTTGATCTGCTCCATCGCGAAGGTCGTCGATACGTCGGTGATATCGATCTTCGCGATCAGCCGCTTGTAGAAGGCGTCATAGGCGGCGATATCCGGCACGGTGACGCGCAGCAGATAGTCCACCTGCCCTGCCATGCGGTAAAACTCCACCACTTCCGGGAACTCGCGGATCACGTCAGCGAACTTCTTCAGCCAGTCTTCCGTGTGCTGGTTGGTGGTGATGGCAACGAAGGCCGTCACATTGACATTGATCTTGGCCGGATCGAGCAAGGCCACCCGTCCGGTGATCACCCCGTCCTCTTCCATCTTCTGGATGCGGCGCCAGCAGGGCGTGGTCGACAGCCCGACCCTACGGCCGATCTCGGCCACGGGAATGGTGCAATCCTCCTGCAGGATGGAGAGAATACGCCGGTCGATGCGGTCAATCATGCTTGCGTCTCCGGGCTTGTCGAAAGCCGGTGAATCGGTCCGTTCCAGACGATCACAGAAGCATTAGAATTCTGTTTCCAGCAAGAGCCTGCGGGCGCCAAACGCTTGCAGGACGATGCCTGAAACACCCACGATCCGGAACGGATTTGCGCCGCTATCGCCCAAGCTGCTGCACAATGCGGCGGCGCAGGTCGGCAAGCAGGTCGCTCTCAAACCAGGGATGCCGCTTCAGCCAGGCATTGTTGCGCCAGGAGGGATGCGGCAGAGGCAGGATTTCTGGCCCGCCCCGGGCCGATGTCTCGGCCAGGATGTCGCGCCAGGCTGCCACGGTCTGCGTCAGTCCGGACCGCCGCAACGGACCCAGATGGTAGGCCTGCGCATATTGTCCGATTGCCAGCACGAGCCTGACCTGCGGCATCGCCGCCAGGATGCGGTCGTGCCAGGTCTTCCGGCATTCCTTGCGGGGCGGCAGGTCGCCGCCCTTGGCATCAAGACCGGGAAAGCAAAGCCCCATGGGCAGGATCGCGATCCGCGCCGGGTCATAAAACACCTCTGGCCCGATCCCCATCCAGTCGCGCAGCCGCTCGCCCGAGGGGTCGGTAAACGGCAGGCCAGATGCATGCACACGGGTGCCCGGAGCCTGACCGGCAATCAGCACGCGCGCCGTCTCAGACAGCCGGGCGACGGGTCTGGGCTCATGCGCAAGTGCAGGGCCGGCCGGTTGATCGCGGCAGATCCGGCACTGGCTGATCTCGGCAGCCAGCCCGCAAAGACCACCCCGCCCCACGACCCCGGTGGTGTCAGGGCTCGTCTCCAGTGCGGTTTTCCCTTTGTTAACCAAGTCCTTGAGCCGCTTCTTAAGGGTTGATGAGCCAGAACACTCGAACCGGATTCATTCCGTCAATCAAGTCACAACCTTAGTGTTCAGGGGCGGCATGGGCCAGGACGCACGCACCAGAGGCGACGACAGGACGGCCATCAACCGCGAGCGCGCACAGCGCCGCCGGGAGGTGGCGCGGACCGTGCGCAGCGTTCGCGAACGCCTGTCGGCCCAGGATGGCGCGCAGCCGGATTTCGACACCGATCTCCTGATGCTGTTCGCCAAGGCGCGCACCAGCGCGGCCTTTGCCGTGCCGATGTTCCTGCTGATCATTACCAGCATCTCGTTCATCTGGATGAACCCGCTGCTGGTCGGCATCTGGATGCTCTTCACCTTCAGCATCTGGATGCTGACGGTCTCCACCTGCCACCGGTTCCAGAAACTGTCGGGCAACGAACAGACCAGCCATCCGTGGCGCCGCCACTTCACCATCGGCGATTTTCTGTATGGCCTGTGCTGGGCGGCCTTCTTCCTGCTGCCTTCGAGCGGCGGCACCACCGAAGGGCTGGAGGTGTTCCAGTTCGCGACGATGCTGATCGTCATCGCAATGTCGACGATGCAGGCCTCCACCCTGCCCAGGGCGTTGCTGGCCAGCACCCTGCCGCTGACGCTTGCCATCGCGGCCTCGCTGATGCAGCGCCATGCGCCGCTGCACTACGCCATGGCCGCCATGGCTGTGGGCGCTCAGGGCTTCTTCCTGGTGCTAGGCAACCAGCTTCTCAACGCGTCACTGACCATGCTCGCCTACCGCGCCGAGAAGGATCACCTGATTTCCGAGCTGGAACAGGCCAACGCGGTTTCGGACGAAAGCCGCCGCCGCGCCGAAGAGGCGAACCTCGCCAAGTCCCGCTTCCTCGCCACCATGAGCCACGAGCTGCGCACGCCGCTCAACGCCATTCTCGGCTTCTCCGAGATCATGAAGGACGAGGTCATGGGGCCAATGGGCAACAAGATCTACCGCGGCTATGCCGCCGACATTCACGGCTCCGGCCAGCATCTGCTCAACCTCATCAACGAGATCCTCGACCTGTCGCGCATCGAGGCCGGCAAGTACGAGCTGAACGAGGAAGCCGTGACGCTCAAGGACATCGTCGAGGACTGCCAGTCGATGATGCAGGTCCGCGCAAGGGCCAAGGGCATTGCCATCCGCGAGAGCCATGAGGAGGGCCTGCCGCGCCTGTGGGCGGACGAGCGCGCCATCCGTCAGGTGATCCTGAACCTCCTGTCCAACGCGGTGAAGTTCACCCCCTCCAATGGCGAAGTTCTGATCCGCATCGGCTCGACGGCCGAGGGCGGCCAGTATGTCTCGATCAAGGACAATGGCCCCGGCATTCCCGAGGAGGAGATCCCGATCGTGCTGCAGGCCTTCGGTCAGGGCTCGATGGCAATCAAGAGCGCGGAGCCCGGCACCGGGCTTGGCCTGTCCATCGTCCAGGCGCTGGTGTCGCAGCATGGCGGCACGTTCGAGCTGAAGTCGCGCCTGCGTGAAGGCACGGAAGTCACCGTGACCCTGCCCTCCGCCCGTGTGCTGACCGTGCTGCCGGTCTACCCGGACGAAGTCTACACCCTGCCGGCACGCAAGCTTCCCCTGCGCCGCAAGGCCTCGTGACCTTTCAAAGGTTCAGGCCTCAGCCACAGCCTCGCCGCCCTGCCGGGCTTCTGCCTGTTCCGCCGCCCGCGCCGCTGCCTCGTCCATGGCATTCAGCGCCTCAAACAGCACGGAGATCCCGGCCCCCGGCTTCACGCCCTCGACAGTCAGGATGCGCCGGAAGAGCCTTGCGCCGGGCACAGCGGTGAAGGCACCCAGCATGTGGCGGGTGATATGGGCAAGCCGCACGCCCCGCGCCAGTTCCGCCTCGATATAGGGCACATAGGCCTCGATGGCCGCCCGAGGGCTCACATCCGCGGTCGTCTCGCCGTAGATCCGCCGGTCGACAGCGCCCATCAGCGCCGGATCGTGATAGGCGGCCCGGCCCAGCATCACCCCGTCCAGCCCCTGCATCACGGCAATCGCCTCGTCCAGCGTCGCGATGCCGCCGTTGATGCCGATGAACAGCCCCGGCAGCCGCGCCTTCAGCCGGTGCACCCGGCCATAGTCGAGCGGCGGGATATCGCGGTTTTCCTTCGGGCTCAGCCCCTGCAGCCAGGCCTTTCGCGCATGCACCCACAGGGCATCGACCCCGGCGTCCACCACCCGGTCGGCCAGCCGGTCCAGCGCCTCCTCCGGGTCCTGCTCGTCGACGCCGATGCGGCACTTGACGGTGACGGGCACGCGCACCGCCGCCTTCATCGCCGCCACGCCCTCGGCCACCAGCTCCGGCTCCAGCATCAGGCAGGCGCCAAACCGGCCGGACTGCACCCGGTCGGACGGGCAGCCGACATTCAGGTTGATCTCGTCATAGCCCCAGTCCTCGGCGATCTTCGCCGCGTCCGCCAGCTCGCGCGGATCCGATCCGCCCAGCTGACAGGCCACCGGATGCTCGCCAGCGCTGAAGCCAAGCAGCTTCTCCCGGTCGCCATGGATCACCGCCCCGGTCGTCACCATCTCGGTATAGAGCAGCGCCCGGGCCGAAAACTGCCGGTGGAACATGCGGCAATGCCGGTCAGTCCAGTCCATCATGGGGGCGACGGCGAATATCGGAGCCTTGAAATATATTATTTTTCCTTTTTTATCAGGCTCTTGCGCCACTTTTCTCTCCGTCTTGTTCACGCTCGTTTTGTACCAAATCCGCCGATTTCGAAGCTGGACTTGGCACAATGTACCAAATAAAATCCCCACGTACCAAATGAGGAAGCGATAGTGGGCACAATTACCGCGCGCAAGCGCAAAGACGGCAGCGTCGGCTACATGGCGCGAGTGCGGGTTATGCGGGATGGCGCAACCTATCACGAGACGGAGACATTTGACAGACGTCCGGCTGCGGCGGCTTGGATGAAAAAGAGGGAGCGTGAGCTCGCGAAGCCAGGGGCCATCGACGAAGTCAAGACTGCCGATCCGACACTAGCAAAGGCCATCGACAGATACACCCTAGAATCCATTAAGGAGATTGGGCGAACGAAGGCGCAGGTGCTCAGAGCGATCAAGAACTACCCGATAGCCGATGTGCCCTGCTCCACTATCAAGTCGAAGGACATCATTGAATTTCTTCAATCGCTGACGAGCCAGCCCCAGACAGTGGGCAACTATGCCAGTCATCTCGCTGCGATCTTCGCCATCGCGCGACCGATGTGGGACTACCGGCTAGATGATCGGGAAATGAAAGATGCGATTACGGTCGCACGCCGTATGGGCATCATTTCACGATCCGTTAAGCGCGATAGGCGACCAACTCTGGAAGAACTCGACAAGCTGCTGGCTCACTTTATTGAACGCCGCAAGAAGACCCCCCAAGCCATGCCAATGCACAAGGTCATCGCGTTCGCGCTCTTCTCGACCCGGAGACAAACCGAAGTCACGCAAATCGGTTGGGACGACTACCAGAGCCAGCACAAGCGCGTGCTCGTGCGCGACATGAAGCACCCTAGTGAGAAGATCGGGAATGATACGTGGGTCGACCTCACAGTCGAAGCCATTCAGGTCATTGAAAGCATGCCCCAAAATAAAGCCGAGATATTCCCTTACTCGGCCGATGCCATAACGGCGAATTTTACCCGCGCTTGCAAGCTGCTTGGCATCGATGATTTGCACTTCCACGATCTACGGCACGAGGGCATTTCCCGCCTATTTGAGATGGGCTGGAACATTCCGCACGTCGCGGCAGTTAGTGGTCATCGGTCGTGGGTTAGCCTCAAGCGCTACACCCACATTCGTGAATCCGGGGATAAATATGCCAACTGGGGCGGTTTAGACCTCGCAATCAGCAGTGCATGAGATCCCGAGGAGCACATTTGTTGCGGAAGCGCGCAACCATCTATACTTGCCGCCATCGGACAACGCCCCAAAGGGATTTGTTGATTTAGCTAAAGTGACCCGGTATTATTCAGGAGCGTCAAAGGGGTTAGCCAGTATTGACGCTCAAATCAGTTGCTCTTCGATCTGCCTGACAGCTTCAACGTCTATCTTCAGGACGCTCATGGCTGCTTCAAGTGTGGCCTCGCATTCTGACACCGTTTCTCCTTCCGCTACGATTAACGCCAAACGCGACAGGAACCCCCTCGGTGGTAGCAAGTGAACCTTATTTTCAGCCGCGCACCACGAGAACTCCGTTACTCCTTTGATATCCACGAGAGATCTATTCTCCGGCAAGCTCTTCACGACGCAATCATACTCAGGGTAAACAAATCTTATTGCGGCACATCTGGCCCGTTTCGCAACGAAGTCAGCTTCGCTTCGCGAGGCGATATCGCCTGAAAGCAACGCAAGATCCACTCCGGTCGAAATATGAACCAATTGCGGAATGCGATCGCCTCCAAGTCGCAAAGCGATCTCAATCATGCGGGCCCCGGCTTCGGTCAACCGGAGTTCTGCATGCGTCACACCTGTGCAGATACCAAGTGCAGCATGCGCCGAGCAAACCACCGCAGAGATCTCCGCGGCTTCCGAAACGCAATTGTTGGGGGAGACCACGTGTCCCAACTCTTCAAAAAACGGCGCAAATCCAAGCGCCTTGTGCGTCATGCCGACTATTTCAACTTTTCCATCTACCACAGCGCATTCGACACTGACTTCCGGGCCACTCAGGTATTCTTCAATCAGGACACCTTTTCTGGCCAAGCCCTCCTCACCGACAATTTTGAGGATCATTTGATAGCTGAGCTCCAGTTCAGCTTGATTGTCGATCAGCTGAACCCCTAGACTCCCGCTCATGTCTCGCGGCTTCACGACCACTGGATACCCAATTTCTTCAGCTGCGGCATGCATGTCTTTTTTTGTGCGTGCCAGCAAGCTTTTTGCTGATGGCACTGAGGCGGCAGCAAACCGCTGACGCATTTTGTGCTTGTCCCTGCACGCCATCGCTGTTTCCAAACTGTTGCCGTTCAATCGCAACTCAAACGCAATGGCCGATGCAAATTCCACAAAGCGCTCCTCACAAGTCAGCACGCCGTCGATCCTGTATTCCGCAGCGAGAGCCCTTGAAACGCTGAAAATACTTTGGTTTGGATTTGAATTGTCGAAGTAGCAAACCTTTTCGGCAAAAGGCTGCGCCCAGGAAGCTTCGTCCGCAGACAGAATGACCAGGTCGTATTTTTGTCGCAACGATTTCAGAATGTAACCTCTGTAGAGCTCGGTTCCCGGCCCGACAATTAACAACCTTTTACGTCGGAAACTCATACCACCTCCCCTTGAACTTGCCTGAAATGCCAGCTGTGCTATACTTAAAATTGAGAATGTTAATTTTTGCAATTTGAAAGTGTCTGATAGTGGTGATTGTGTACAATTTTCCCACAAAGGGCGGCAATAATTTGTCGCTACCAAAACATGTTTGTTTATCTAGCGATGAAAATATAAGAAAAGAAAATTACAAATCCACAAAATTGAAATTGTATTTTGAATTTGGACGATCATTGCTCAGATACATTATTGGTTATTTATTAGATATTGATCCATCAAAAGTAACTTTTTGTTACGGACCACGAGGCAAACCACATTTCATAGATATTGACGGAAGGGAGCCCATCCATTTCAACCTTAGCAACACCGAAGACTTAGTTTCGATTGCCGTTTCGCTCGATCACACCGTCGGCATAGACGCAGAACGTTTGTCGGCAACGTCTTTCGACGATCTTCATGCGTTGACCCTCTCAGAACTCGAGCAAAAGTCTTTCAAAAGAATACCAGACGCTGACCGTGGCAATGCATTCCTTCAACTCTGGACCCGTAAGGAAGCACTCTTGAAGGCGGCGGGAACTGGGCTATCCGACGATCTGACAAAATATGACGTGCTGAAGAATGAGGGCCACAAAGTCCAGATCCATTCACATAGCGGACAGAAAGAAGACCGCTTTTTTGACCTTAAAACGTTCATCTTAGAGGGCTCTCACATCGTGTCTGTTGCGCACCGCCCTGGAGCTATACTGGAGTTTGTAAGCCCCTCAAACTTACCTTGGCGTTGTCAAGAACAGTCCCTGCAACCTCTTGAAACCTGCAGAGCCTCCTGAAGATACGGTGGCTCTCCCTTTTCCAATTCAGAGGCCCTCTCCTGACTTCTGGTTCGATACTCGGTAACATGGCTGGAGCAAACAGTTATGGCAATCCCAGATGACTTGATCTTCAAGATTGCGAAGATCCAAGACACGCCCTTTTATTGCTACGATGCACAAATTATCCGCCAGAGATATATAGAGTTGCGTGAAAAGCTTAATCATAGAGCATACATTTTTTATTCTGCGAAAGCGAATCCTAATATTGAGGTTCTAAAAGAATTTAGAAAACTTAGAGCGGGCATCGCGGTTACTTCGCTCACCGAGTTGAGGCTCGCAAAAAAAGCGGGACAAAGCAGCAAGGACATAATTTTCGTTGGACCGAGCAAATCGGGACAGGAAATCCGGGAAATCATCTTAAATGAAATCCAGCTCGTGATTGTGGAATCGATTGAAGAAATAAGAAAGATCAACGAAATAGCCTCATCCGTGGGGCGCATTCAGGATATTGCGTTGAGGATCAATCCGGCATTCAAGCTGGAAGGCGACGGATACAAAATGTCCGGGTTGCCAACCCAATTCGGAATCGAAGAAGCGCAGCTCGACAGGGCATTCCTGGCACTCAAGGACCTGCACGCGCTTCGATTTCGAGGATTGCACGTCTACCTGGGAAACCGCGTCCTCGATTACACCCATCTACTGCGTGCATATTCCAAGATATTGCTGCTTTCAGACGTAATTCGTAATCGTTTCGGCGTTACAATCGACATTCTGGATGTTGGTGGCGGCTTCGGGATCCCTGTTCATCCTGGCCAGGCCGACCTGGATATAGCAAGTCTGCTGGACGGGCTGAATAGGCAGCTGTCAAGAGAATTTTACAACCATCCGAATCTTAAAGTCTTTTTCGAGCTGGGTCGCTACCTCGTCGGCCCGGCCGGCGTCTTTGTTACCGGCGCGCGCTATGTCAAGGAATGCCATGGCAAGATCTTCGCTGTTTGCGACGGCGGCGCAAATGTCCACAGTTCGGCAGCCGGTTATGGCAACCCCCATCGCGAGAACTGGCCGGTACGTAAGGTTGGGCAACAAAGTGCCCTTTCAAAAGTCACTGTCACCGGCCCACTATGCACGCCCCTCGACACACTGGCCGTTGACGTTCAGTTGCCCGCCCTGCACGCTAGTGACCTTGTTCGGATCGATCAATCTGGAGCCTACGGGCCGACACATTCACCCGTCTATTTCGTCAGCCACGGTTTCCCCGCAGAGCTTCTAATAGATAACGGTACGGTCACTCTGACTCGAGAGCCTGATAAACCAGACGACATCATCAATAAATTTGTAACGAGACCCATCATTTTCAATGAAGCAGAGATCATAGAGAACGAAGATGTTGAAATTGCCGTCTAGGTCCGAAATTCTTGGCGGCCATACAGCTTTAATCCCTTGGAATACCTTCAATACTCTGCGGCAGACACGTGATAACGGCTGTTACTGCACGAATGACATCGACACAATGACCACCGATCGAGGCTTCTGGCCATTCAACTCTCAACATAGGGATCTTGTAAAATGCGCGTAGTCTGGCTTTTGTTTCGGGTTTGTGGTCCAGCTATTTTGCCTCTGACACTTTTGGTTGTTCTATCGGCCGGAGCAACCGTATTTGCGCTAAAGCTCGTTGGTCAACAACTGTCCGGAGAAGTTCCTGACGGAACTCCAATGGGCCTCTATTTCGTCGGTGCCGTGTCCCTTTTGATTGGTAGCCGCCTGATTTCGCGCAATCTTCTTGATTATTTTGCCATGCGCGCGATCGTCCAGATCCGGTACAATCTTGTTCAGAACATCCTCGGGCTCCCACTGAAGCAGATCGAGGAGCTCGGCGTTCCGCGGATCATGGCACTTGTCTTCGATGACGTTGTTCGTATCGGGGCCGGCCTCTCCGGACTCCCGAATTTCCTGGGCCACGTGATCGTGCTCGCCGGATGCCTGATATACTTGGGCTTCGTCTCCCTGTACGGCTTGGTAGCACTTGTCGGCGTCCTTGTTTTGGGTGTTTTCGGTTACCGGTGGCTTCTCCTTCTCGCCATGCACGCGCAAAGAGATGCAAGGCGAGCGCGCGACGATCTTTACGAGCTCACCGGCGGTATGACTCGCGGCGTGAAAGAGCTGCGTTTCAACGCATTTCGGCAACGCCATCTTTTTGAGGACTCCTTCTCCACGACTCTCGACTATCATTTCAAAAGATCACTCCTCGGTGCCATTTTCGCCACGACAGGCCTGACGCTCAGTCAGGTCTTGTACTTCATCTGTCTGGGCGTGATCGTTTTCGCCGTCCCTCAGCTCACACCTCTGGACAGTGGTGTGCTGACCAAATTCGCAGTCATCGTGCTGTATCTGCCCGCCCCGATTGAGGGTATCGTGCAGTTTTTCTCGACACTTGCTTCGGCGCAGATTTCGATTGAGAGGCTCGAGCAAACCGGCGTTCTGGGGAAAGAACTCCACCGCAGACCCGCCAGTCCGGACATCGCGGAACATGGTCCGTTAGAGTCACTTTCCGTCGAGGCGCTCGAATATGAGCATCGGTCTGCTCACGATGGCGGCCGCTCATTTCATGTCGGCCCCCTGAATCTGTCGTTCCGACCAGGTGAAATAGTGTTTCTGGTTGGCGGCAACGGGTCGGGCAAGACAACCGCGCTGAAGGTGATAACGGGCCTCTATGAGGCTGACACCGGCAAAATTCAGCTGAACGGGCAGCTCATCACCAAAGACAACATGAATTGGTACAGGCAGCATTTCTCCGGTGTCTACAGCGACTATCACGTGTTCGACTCCTACGCGCCCAATGCAAATAATGAGACCTTCTCGCACGCGGAGAACGCCAAGGGGCACCTGGATCGCCTCAATCTGAGCCATGTCGTTAAGCTGACTGGCGAAAAACTGTCGACAACAACCAAACTTTCCACCGGCCAGCGCAAACGTCTCGCATTGCTGACCGTCCTACTCGATGACAAACCGGTTGTTGTCTTCGATGAATGGGCATCCGATCAGGATCCCGCTTTTAGGGCTGAGTTTTACACCTCAATTCTGCCGGAACTCGCCGCACAAGGGAAAGTGGTCCTCGTGGTTACACATGATGATGACTACTTTTCCGTCTCTGATCGCATCATCACGTTCAGGTATGGTCATGTTGAATCCGATGTTCTGAACAAGCGTGAACTTGTTCGCCGCCCCGCAATTATCAACGAAGATTAGCCATGAACCTTTTCCTGCTTCCCTTTGCGGGCGGAGCTGCCCGCTCCTATTCCGGTCTGCTCGACTCGATGTCGGACGTTTGTGCCCCCCAGGCCTTCGACTTCCCGGTAACCGGTCGCCCATATGTCGATCCGCCCGAGGTTTTCACGATACAACTCCTGGCCAAACGGCTCGCCAAACGGTGGATGTATGAAGACCAGCCATTTGCTGTTTTTGGCCACTCCATGGGAGCGCTCGTCGCATTCGAGGCAGCACGCTGTTTGCGATCGCTTGGCAAGCGCAAGCCCGATTTCCTGATACTCTCTTCACATCGTGCCCCGCACCTTCCGCTGGCCAGGCCGCCCTTGCATCTCTTGTCCAATAAGGAATTCGATGATGCCATCGCCACCTATTCCGGCACACCGGAAGAAATACTCAAAGAGCAAGAGATGATGGACTTGATCCGCCCCACTCTAAGACGCGATTTTGCAGCTTGTGAAACATACGAGTTTGAACATCAGGAACAGCTCGACATTCCTGTGATCTGCATGGGCGGAAGAGGCGACAAGGAAGTGTCGGAAGAAGATCTGGACGCCTGGTCCATTCACACAAGAACCTACCTCGGATCGAAATTGTTTCCAGGCGGTCATTTCTATTTCAACGACGCCAGGAATGCAGCCGCCCGTGAAATCGAGAAGATGATCGAGGAGGCCTGCCGGTTCAGAGAAATCGCGTAACCGACCTCGCAAAGGAAACCGGAACAGCCCCCGCCAGCGAAGCCGATTAAAAGCCTTGACGTAGGCCGTTGATCACATGCCGCAAACAGCCTGCCAACCCATCTTGAGCACGGGGACTACCGTTTGATGTCACCGGGTTCGTTCGGGTTTCAGTCCACCAGGACGCCCAGCATTCGCTAGGTCTTCGTTTCCTAAAAGAAGCATGCAAGGTCAGGCACGCTCTCTTCATCGAACAACGAATAATGATCACCTGGTAGGACCGCGAAGTCCGAATTCGACAGATGGACCTGCCAGTGGCTGGCACCACGCTTGTTCACGCCGTCAGCAGCAAAAATCAGCGCACTCGTTCCTTCATAGTCCTCAAGAACATAACGTTCTAAGGCCTTCACGTTTGACTCGAAAACTGAACGCGCGCGGATCAGGGACGCTTGATCTTCAATCCCTTGGTCCGTGCCGATCAGTTTGTGAAGTTGTGCGCGATCCTGATCGAACGCGGTTTGGAGCGCACCATCGGAGCCAATGTGCGCGACCTGACCGACCGATACGATCGCTGGATCAATTAGGACGAGTTTTTCGACCTGGTCCGCCCCGAGCAGGCGGGCTACTTCAAGGGCGACGATCGCCCCGAACGACCAGCCCCCCAATGTCACCGCCGATCCTCCACTGCTCTTGTCGATTTCGAATGCGTAGAATTCGGCAAGTTCCGAAAGAAAGTTCCTGGCCTGGCTACCAGGTTCCAACCCTGGCGCAACGAAGCCGAAAACAGTGCGATTCACGAGATTGTCTGCCAACTGCCGATACACCGAAACGCCGCCACCAGCCGGTGGCAGTAGGTATATCGGAGGCACTTTTCCCTTCGAGAGCGAAACTAGGAAGGTACTCGAGAGTTGCTCTTCCTGGCCGCCTTTTGAGATAAAGCGCGCGAGTTTTTCCGGGGTTGGATATTCGAAGATGGTGCGCACATTGACGCTGTGGCCCGTCTTTGCCCGCAGCGCCGTCACCGCACGCATGGCCAGCAGGGAGTGGCCCCCCAGTGTGAAGAAGTTGCCGTCGCGCGCAACCGGGTCGCGCTCCAGCAGATCTCCCCAGACCGACGCGATCCCATGTTCGAGACCAGGCCGGGCCGGCGCCCCCTCCTCGGCGTCCTCAGGCGGAGCAAGCTCGGCCAGCGATCGCCGGTCGACCTTGCCGTTCGCATCAAGCGGTAGCGCATCAGCCGCCACCAGCCGCGGAACCATGTAGCCGGGATGCCGGTCGGAAAGCGAGGTCTCGAGATCTTCAAGCGTGAAGCCCTCCTCAACAACGACATGCCCCACAAGCGAGGCGGAGCCTTCCCTGTTGCGGTGAACCGCGACCGCGCCATCACGCACGCCCGGCAGGCTGCACAGCGCCGCCTCCACCTCGCCCGGCTCGACGCGGAACCCGCGCACCTTGACCTGGCTGTCCCCGCGCCCCAGAAACTCAAGAACGCCCTCGTTGCGCTGGCGCACACGGTCTCCCGTCCGGTAAAGGCGCCGGCCGCCTCCCGACGGGTCCGGCACAAAATGCTCCGCCGTCCGGCCCGGCGCCCCCGCATAGCCAAGCGCAAGCCCCGTTCCTCCGATATGGAGCTCGCCCGGCGCTCCGAACGGAACCGGCCGCAGCCGCTCGTCAAGAACAACCGCTCGGCGCCCGGCGACCGCAGAACCGATCGGAACCGACGCGCCGGGCTCCGGAGCCCCCTCAAGACGGTACAGGGTCGTGAAGGTCGTGCTCTCGCTCGGACCATAGCCGTTGACGAGCCGGACACCGGGCAAACGCGACATAAAGCGCGACAGCCCCTGGACCGGAAAGACATCTCCCCCTGAGACCAGAAGACGAAGGCCTTCGAAGGGAGCAGGATCCCGATCCAGAAACCCGCGCAGAAGACCCGCCGTCAGCCACGCCGCCGTCACACCGGCCTCCGGCAGAAACGACGCGATCGCATCGGGATCGAACGGACCGGCGGGCAGAACCGCGATCCGGCCACCGTTTAAAAGCGCGCCCCAGATCTCCAGCAGACTGGCGTCAAACGACAGGGGCGAGGCCAGCATCAGCGTGTCCTGCGCCCCAAAGCACAGCACCTCACGCTCGCTCATCAGCGTCGTCACCGCACCGTGCGGGATCAGCACACCCTTCGGGCGCCCCGTCGAACCGGAGGTGAACAGAAGATACGCCGGCGCACCCGCGTCCTCAGGACCGCGGCGCTCTCCCTCCTCGAAACCGGTCGCAGGCACGGGATCGTCAATCCGCAGAACCGGAAGATCCGCGACAAATCCATCGTGCTCCGCATCCGTGATCACCAGCCGCGCGGCACCCGCCTCGAACATCAACGCGATACGCGCCGCCGGGTAATCCGTCTCCACCGGCATGACAACACAGCCCGCACGAAGCACCCCAAGCTGCGCGATCACCGCGCACGCCGACCGCTCCAGGACAACACCGACCACAGAACCCGCCGGAACCCCAGCTGATACTAGGCGTGACGCAACCTGACCCGAAGCCGACCAGAGATCGGCGTAACTCAAAGACACAGAACCGTCCGAGACGGCAATTCCTGAACCAGCCAACGAAACCTGTTCAAAAACAGCACTGTCAATTCGGCGCGCGGCACCGGCAAAAGCGCAAGCGGACGGGAGAGCGGGAGGCCGTACCGCATCTGCGAGATCCGATAGATTTCCGGCAGGGCGACGTACGATTTGGCTTAGCAGTTCCCCAAGATCGGACGCGATCCGTGCAACTGTTTCGCGTTCGAACAGGCTCACCGCATATTCGATCGAACCGATCAGTCCGTCAGGCATTTCCGTCATTGTGAGCGTCAGATCGAATTTCGCACCGGCGGATGGTATCGGTACCGTCTTCACTTGCAAACCATTGAGGTCAATTTGGGACTTGCTCTTCGTTTGCAAAATAAAACAAACCTGAAAAACGGGATGGCGCGAAAGGTCGCGCAACGGTGCCAGGGTCTCCACCAACCGTTCAAACGGTACTTCTTGATGCTCCAACGATGCCAATGCGGTGTCACGAACCTGAGCCAGCAAGCTTTCAAAGCTGGCCTCCCAATCAAGCTCCACGCGCAACGGCAAACTATTTACAAAGAAGCCGACGAGTTCTTCCGTTTCCTCAGGGTGCCTGTTGGCAACCGGTGTTCCGACAACAATGTCACTCTGTCCGCTGCGGCCGCCGAGTGCCACTGCAAATGAAGCAAGCAGCACCATGAAGAGAGTTGCGCCATGTTCCTGGCCAAGGCTTGCCAAAGCAGACGCTACGTCCTGGGGGACCGAAAACCCGACGGAGTCAGAAGTGAAGTCCTGGATGGAAGGACGCGGATGATCCGTTGGTAAGTCGAGGGTTTCCGCTCCAGACAGGTTTCGGCACCACCAATCAAGACGCGTGGTGAAGTGCCGTTTGGGTACATCCTCTCTCTGCCACCTTGCAAAGTCCGAGTACTGCACAGGCAAATGCGGAAGAGCAGCAGCCGCATTGCCGGCCACCGCATTGTAAAGCGCGGACAAATCACGTGCGAGGATACCCATGGACCAACCATCGCAAGCGATGTGATGAAGTATCACAACAAGGACGTGCTCTTCATCCGCCAAGCGGAACAGATGGCTTCGGACTGGGTATTCCCGGCGGAGGTCAAATGGCTCGCCCGCCAGGGCTTCAAGCTGTTCGCGAACCGCCTGTTCCGGGTCCAGAGTTTTCGAAAAGTCGGTTTTCGCAAAGTGGACGGCTTCTTCCGGGCCGGCATGTTGTACCGGTTTTCCATTGGTCTCAGTGAACCGGGTTCGCAAGATCTCGTGCCGTTGGACAAGACCACGTATGGCAGTCTCGAGGTCTTGTGAGCTCAAAGCGCCCGTCAATCGCAAGGCTATCGGCACATTGTAACCGCTTCCCGTAACGCCGAGCTGATCAATAAACCACAGCCGTTCCTGGGCGAAGGACAAGGGCGCCGGGCCGCGGTCCGACCGCCGCGTCAGGGCGGGCAGCTCCAGACCTGGGACACCGCTGTCTGCCCTGGACTGAAGATGGCCCGCGAGTTTTTCCGGGGTTGGATATTCGAAGATGGTGCGCACATTGACGCTGTGGCCCGTCTTTGCCCGCAGCGCCGTCACCGCACGCATGGCCAGCAGGGAGTGGCCCCCCAGTGTGAAGAAGTTGCCGTCGCGCGCAACCGGGTCGCGCTCCAGCAGATCTCCCCAGACCGACGCGATCCCATGTTCGAGACCAGGCCGGGCCGGCGCCCCCTCCTCGGCGTCCTCAGGCGGAGCAAGCTCGGCCAGCGATCGCCGGTCGACCTTGCCGTTCGCATCAAGCGGTAGCGCATCAGCCGCCACCAGCCGCGGAACCATGTAGCCGGGAAGCCGGTCGGAAAGCGAGGTCTCGAGATCTTCAAGCGTGAAGCCCTCCTCAACAACGACATGCCCCACAAGCGAGGCGGAGCCTTTGCCATCCATTTGGGTTATGACTGCGGCATTTTTGACGCCTTTGAGGTTTGTGATTGCGGCTTCGACTTCGCCGAGTTCGACCCTGTATCCCCTGATTTTGACCTGGTCGTCACTTCGTCCGAGATACTCCAGCAGGCCGTCGGCCCGCCGCCGGGCAATATCTCCGGTGCGATAGGCCCTGGCGCCGGTCCCGCCCGCCGGATCCGGCACGAACCGCTCCGCCGTCAGGCTCGGGCGTCCCAGGTAGCCGTGCGCCACCCCCGCCCCGCCGATCACCAGTTCACCGACGGCCCCCTTCGGCTGGTCCGCCCCCAGCGGGCTGGCGACACGCAGCCGCGCCCCCTTGATCGCGGACCCGATGGCCACCGGATCGGCTTCCCCGCTGCCGCACCAGTGAACCGAACACCCTACCGCCGTTTCCGTCGGGCCGTATTCATTGACAATGGAACTCCCGGGAAGCCGGGCCCGCAGCCGCTCGACACCGGCCGCCGGCAGCGCTTCCCCGCCCAGCACCAGGACGTCCGGCCCGCAGGCCGGGTCGAACTGATCGGCGATCGCAAGCGCATGCGCCGGTGTCAGCTTCAACACGACCGGCGCTCCGGAGGCGGCGAACACCCTGCTCAGAACCGCAAGGTCCTCCCCATCCGGCAGAACCTCCAGACACCCGCCGCAGATCAGCGGCAGGAATAGGCTCGTCACGGACATGTCGTAGGCGAAGGAGCCATGCAGAAGAGCCAGCGCCCGCCCGCCCCAATCGGTCCGTTGGCCCAGATAGGCATCCCGGGCCCAAAGCAGATAGGTCGCCACCGCGCCATGCGGCAGGACCACGCCCTTCGGCCGCCCCGTCGACCCGGAGGTGTAGATCACATAGGCCGTGTCCGGCGGAACGGTCCTGCCGCCACCCCTTTGACCGCCGACAGGGTCCTCCCCGGGCCGGTCGATCAGCAGCAGTGCCGCGTCGTGCGGGGTGATCCCCTCTCCGGTCTGCCGCAGCCGGTCCTGTGTCAGGATGGCTCCGACGCCGGCATCGCGCGCGATGTCGCTCAGGCGCTCGACCGGATGATCAGGGTCCATCGGCAGATAGGCCGCGCCCGATCCCAGCACCCCGAGAACCGCGGCGGGAAGATCGATCCCGCGGCGCATCAGGACACCGACCACGTCGCCCCGGCCGATGCCGAGCGTGCCGAGACGGGCCGAGACCGCATCGACACGGTCCAGCAGGCGGCCATAGGCCAGTTCCTCCCCGCCGCAGCGCACCGCCGGCGCGGATCCCGCGCGGCCGGCCGCGGCCCGGAACAGATCCTCAAGCCGCGGCCCGCCCTCCGGCTTTTGCTCCGGCTCCTGCTCGTGCTCCGGACTTGGTCCAGGCCCCGCTTCCAGCCCCGATGCCTGCTTGTCCTCTGCCGGGCCGGAGGCGAGCACCAGTTCGGCCAGGCGGTGATCGGGACGCCGGATCGCGTCCGTCAAGAGGCTGGTGAACGAGCGCGAGATCTCCTCCGCCGTTCCCCGCTCGAACAGCGCGCTCGCATATTCAAGACGCCCCTGCAGGGCACCGTCCGCATCCGTCACGAACAGCGTCAGATCGAATTTGGACCAGCTTCCGGAGACCGCTTCCGGACGCACCTTCAGTCCTTCCAGCCGGGCGGACGGAGCCGTTTGCGCCCGCCCCTGGAAGGCCAGCATCGCCTGAAACACCGGATGCCGCGACAGGTCCCGCTCCGGCGAGAGTTCCTCCACAAGCTTCTCGAACGGAAGATCCTGATGTGCAAACGCCTCCAGCGTCCGCGCCCGCACCTCATCCACATGCGAAGCAAAACTCTGCTCCGCGCCCATCTCCGCGCGCAGGGCAAGCGTATTGGCGAAGAAACCGACCAACGGCTCAAGCTGGCCATCCCGGCGGTTCGCGATCGGCGTGCCCACCGTCACGTCCCACTGGCCCGACCAGCGGGCAAGCAGCACCTGGAACGCCCCCAGAAGAACCATGAACACCGTCACGCCCTGCGCGGCCGCGAAGGCACGCACCGCCTCGCTCAGTTCCGCGTCGATCGCAACCGGAACATTCCCGCCCCGGTAGTCCTGGACGGCCGGACGCGCATGGTCCGCCGGAAGCGGAAGATGCGACGGTGCGCCTTCCAGACGCGAACGCCAATACGCCACCTGCTCCTCGAGCACCGCCCCCTGCAGCCAGCCGCGCTGCCAGACCGCAAAATCCGAATACTGGACCGCGAGCGGGGGCAGTGTCGCTTCAGGGCCACCAACCGCCTCATTGTAGAATGTGCTGAGTTCTCGCGTCAGGATTTCCAGCGACCAGCCGTCACACGCAATATGCTGGAGAACCAGGAGAAAGATGTATTCTTCCTCGGCGAGCTTTAGCAGATGCGCCCGGATCGGCAGGTCCTTGCTGAGGTCGAAAGGCAGGACCGCCAGCTGTTCAAGCATCGCTCTTGCAGACAGCTCCGGATCCGGATCAGTGTACAGGGTGTGCCGCTTCAAACGAACACGCCCGTTCGGATCGAAATACTGCTCCGGCGCGCCTCCCTTTTCTTCAAATCGCGTCGATAGGATTTCGTGTCGAGACGCCAGCCGGCGGATTGCCTCTTCCAAAGCACGTTCATTGACGGAACCGGTCATCCGAAAGGCAATCGGCACACTGTACGCACTACCCATGTTGCCGAGTTTGTCGAGAAACCAAAGACGTTCCTGCGCAAAGGACAAGGGCACAGGTTGGGAATGGGCAAGCTTGATCAGAGGCGGCAGCTTTGCCCGGTTTGCATGGGCTTCGTCGGAAGACGCTGCGGCCTTCACGACATGTTCCGAGATCACCTGAACCGTCGCTGCTTCAAACACCTGGCGCAGTTCAATGTCGACGTTCATGCGAGACCGGATGAGACCGGCTATCCGCATATGGTCAATCGAGCTTGCCCCAAGAGCCGTCAGCTCGATGTTCCTGCCGATAGTGTCTATCCCGAGCACGTCGCAACAGATGCTCCCGACCATCTTCTCGGTGTCCCCGAGGAGGGGTTCGGTCTCCTGGGCCGCGAAATCCTGCTCCGGGAGTTTCTTGCGGTCGGTCTTGCCCGAGTTCGTGAGGGGTATGTCGTCGAGTTCGATGATGGGCGCGGGAATCATATAGGCCGGCAGATCCCGCGCGAGACATTCGGCGACTGCCTTCGGCCCCGGACCGCCTGCCACATATCCGATCAGGCGTGCGGTCCCCCCGCCGTCCTGACGCACGACCGCCGCCGCTCCGCGAACCCCCGGCACCCCGGCCAGCGCCGCCTCCACCTCGCCGATTTCGATCCGGTGACCGCGCACCTTCACCTGGTCGTCGCCGCGGCCCAGATAGTAAAGGGCCCCGCCGCGACCCACCCGCACCCGGTCACCGGTGCGATAGGCACGCGCTCCGGCCCCGCCGGCGGGATCCGGAACGAACCGCTCCGCGGTCAGTCCGGGGCGCCCGAGATAGCCCGTCGCGACACAGGGACCGCCGACGACAAGTTCGCCAACCGCCCCGTCCGGAAGCACCCGGCCCGCCTCATCGAGAACCTGAAGGCTCACATTCGCGATCGCGTGTCCGATCGGCACGGGACCCGTCGCCTCGGGATCGCATCGCCAGGACGTCACCTCGATCGAGGTCTCCGTCGGGCCGTAGAAATTATGGATCTGCGCATTGGGAAACACCGCCTTTGCCGCACCGGGCTGATCCGGCGCCAGCGCCTCGCCCGAACATCCGACCAGCCGGACCCCGGGAGAGACCGGCGCGACGGCCGCATAGCCTCGCAGCATGGACGGCACGAAATGCACCACGGTGACATTGGTGCGGGCGATTTCCGCCGCAAGCCAGGCAGGATCGCGATGGCCGCCGGGTCGTGCCATGACAAGTCCGGCCCCCGTCATGAGCGGCCAGAACAATTCCCAGACCGAGACGTCAAAGCCGAACGGCGTCTTCTGCAGAACCCGGTCCTGCCGCTCAAGCCCGTGATCGGCCTGCAGCGCCAGAATGCGGTTCACGACACCGCGATGCGGAACCACCACGCCTTTCGGGCGGCCGGTGGAGCCGGACGTGTAGATGACATAGGCCGGATCGTCCGCGGTGCCGGCCGGCTTGCCCGCAGGCTGGTCCGGCCCGTCCGCCTGCGGCCGCTCCAGGACAAGCTTGCGCACGCCTGGCGGAACGCGGTCCGCCAGCGCCTCGGGGGCCAGCACCGCCACGGCACCGGAATCCTCCGTCATGAACGCCAGGCGGCTGTCCGGGAGTTCCGGATCCAGCGGCAGATAGGCCGCCCCGCTGCCCAGAACGCCCAGCAGCACAGCCGGCAGGTCGAGCGCGCGCTCCATCAGAACGCCGACGATGTCGCCGCGCCCGATACCGGCCCGCCGCAGCCGCGCCGAAACCGCTTCGGAAGCCGCCGCAAGATCGGCATAGCTCTGGCACCGGTCTTCAAACATGACCGCGGCATCCTGCGGCGAGACAGACGACCGCTTGCGAACCAGAGCCTCGATCCGCTCCTCGGCGCCCGCAAATGTCGCTGCCGAACGCAACGGGCCCGCGGGGTCATTGCGGGTCGACGGAAGCAGGCGCAAAGCGTCGGCGACGGTCTTATCCGGATGGTCCACGAAACAACCGATCACGGACAGAAAACGAGCCACCAGGCCATCTGCGTCTTCATCCGGCAAACGGTTGCGGTCGTAGATGAAACGCACCCGGAGCGTGTCGCTATGAGAGATCAGCAGCGTAATCGGATAGTGCGTTCTTTCGTCGATCGAAAACGACGTTATCGCCAGGGCGCCGTCCTGGTCCCGCTGCGCAGGCACGGGATAGTTCTCGACGACCAGGATGGACTCGAACAGTTCATTGCCCGGTTCCGCGCCCGCCAGCGAAATCAAGTCGCTCATGGCAACCCGGTCATGCTCGCGCGCCCGGGCCAGATCGAGTTGAAGCGCCTTGAGCCAGCCGGTCACCGGCAATGACCACTCGGGCTTGTTGCGCGCGATCAAGGTCTTGATGAAGAGGCCAACCGATTTCTCGACACCTGGCAGGTCCGCCGGACGGCCGGACATAGTCACGCCGTAAACAGCTTCCTCCGTTCCGTGGCAGGCAAGGACTGCCGTCCATGCCGCATTCGCGAGCGTGCTGACGGTAATCGCGTTCCCTGACAGGTAGGCCTTGAGACGTGGGGCCGTGCCGGATCCGGGCGCCGCGTCGATCTGCCGCCAGTCAGGCTGCGAGGCGGGCTGCACGGCGGAATGGCCGGCCTGACACAGCAGGTCCGTGCAAGGGGTTAGATCGTCCAGATAGGCCGCCCAGAACGTTCCAGGATCGCCTTTTCGGGCCGTTTCATAGTCCACAAAGTCGCTGAATTCCGGCGCTTCCTGCATGTTTGGCAAGGGATTGCCGGAGGCGAGCCCAACGTAGATTTCGTGCACCTCGTCCAGCAGGATCGCGAGAGACCAGCCATCGACGATGAGATGATGAAAAACCGCCAGGATGTCCTGTTGTCCGTCCGCGACATGAGCGACATGCACCCTCACCAGAGGACCCGTCTCCAGATCGAATGGCGTGGTACGGGCCTCGTCGGCAATCCGCTGCCACTCGGCGTCAGCCTGCGCGCGCGGCAGCGTGGCCAGATCGTGGAACACGGGAACCACATGCGCATCCGGTTCCAGCACCTGCAACGGCTCTGGCACCCCTTCCCAGATAAAGCCGGCTGTCAAAATTCTGTGACGCTGACAGACCATGGCCCAGGCCCTGGCGAACCGGTCCGTGTCCAGTTCGCCCTCGACCTTGGCGCGCACCGAAATCAGATAGGCATCATTCGATGTGCCGCGCAGGGTCTGGTGCAGAAGGCTTTCCTGCGTTCTGGTCAGGCCGACCGTGATCGTTTCGACGGCACCGATCGGCCGTTCAGGATCTTCAGCAATCATTGTGATCAACTACCTCTTTCTGCTGAACGGCCAACCGGCGCTTGAGCCGCCTCTCGAAACCGGACCGCGCTCTGTCCCGCTTGTGTCCGGAGGAGCCGGCGTTGCCGTCCCGCGTTTCCACATCCTGTTCAGCAAAGCCGCGAAGATGCCGCTCGAACGCGAGCGGCACGGCCTGGATGAATTCGGGTGCGGTAGCGCTCTCGGCCATGCTCAGAAGGACATGGAGACTCCCGTCGGTCAGATAGGCATTCACTTCGACTGGAAACGGGCGTGTCCCTTCCGGATCGCGGCTCCAGGGGTCTGTCTCCTCGGCGATGGAGAAGAACTCGAGCGCATGATCGCTGCCGGCCCGGCCGAAATAGTTGAACAGAACCTCAGCGTCGGCCAATGGGCCGGCACCGTTTGTCCGGGTTGCGTTCACCGCACCGAAGCCGACACCGCCGCCGGGCGCTTCTGCGATTTGCAGGGCAATGGCGTTCGCAGCCGCCGAGGCGCCCGTCGATGAGGGTGGGGAAAGATGCACGGGAAGAAAGCTTGTGAACCAGCCTGTGGTCAGGGAGAGATCCAGCGCCGTGTCCGGAAGGCTGCGGCCGTTGCCTTCAAGGATCACACAGGCGTCCCTGCAGTCCGCGCTCGAGCAGAGCGCGCGGGTGAGTGCTGCCAGGACAAGGTTCGGCAGCTGCCCGTTCGCATTCGCCGAGATGGCCGCGGTTTGCGGGGCCTCGATAACAACACGACTGGTCACCTGATCCCTGTACAGGGTCTTCCGGCCCTCCCTTCCGTCCTGGCTCACCGGCTTTTCCGGCATCGGGAAAGCCTGCCAGTATCGGCTCGCCGCCTTTCCGTCCGAGGTTTCCAGCCAGTTCTGAAGGGCGGCGACATAGTCCGGCTGCAGGAAACCGGCGTTCACCGTGTTGCGTCCGGCAATGGAGTTTTCAAGGTCAGCCACCAGAATGCGCCAGGACACTGCATCGACGGCAAGATGGTGCGCTGCCAGCACCAGCCGGCGGCTTCCGTCGCTCAAGGTCGCGAGCGTCGCTGCAAACAACCTGCCTTCTTCGACGCTGATCCGGCCGTGCGTTTCTTCAAGCACCGCCTCGAGCGCACGATCGCTGCACGCCGGACCAACAGGATCGTAAGGCTCGGCAACGCTTGCCCACGCCCGGCCCTTCTTGAAGACGGAACGCAGCGAGATGTGGCGCTCGACCAGACCCCGGCAGGCCTCTTCGATCAGCGCATCGGAAACCAGCCCGAGCGGCTTCAGCAAGACGGATTGATTGAACCATCTGCTTTCGCAGGCACGGCTCGACAGGAACCAGCTCTGCGCGGGCAAAAGGGGTATTTCGGTCGGGACAGGTTGGACGGACTGCGCCTTCTCCGCCGGCTGCCTTGTGACCTGTGCCAGTGCCGCGATTGTCTGATGTTCGAAGATCAGCGCCGGCGGAAGCGCAAATCCTTCCCGGGTGGCCTCGGCTGCGACCGACAGGGCCAGTATGGAGTCGCCCCCGAGTTCGAAAAAATTCGCATTCCGTCCGATGCGCTCATGCCCCAGGACCCGTGACCACACCTTCGTCAGGAATTTCTCAACGTCGTCCTCGGGTTCCGCGCACTCGCTCTCCAGACCGTCCAGGTCAGGCAGGGGAAGAGATTTGCGATCCGTCTTGCCGCTGCTTGTCGACGGAATCGCCTCGACCTGAACGATGGCAGCGGGAACCATGTAATCTGGCAGCACGGTTCTTATCGCCGTAAGCACGGCGTCTTTCGACGTTTCACCGGTGAAATAGCCGCAGAGCAGCGGTGCGCCGCCCGGTCCGGACTTTAGCGCCGCCGCGGACTGCAGCACGCCGGGAACCGCATTGATTGCGACCTCGATCTCGCCCAGTTCGACGCGATTGCCGCGAATTTTGACTTGGTCGTCGCTACGACCGCGGTAGATCAGAACTCCGTCGTCTCGCCAATGCGCCACGTCACCGGTAAAATACAGTCGGCCGCCATTGCCGAAGGGATCCGGCCGGAACCGGTCGGCAGTCTGTTTCCGATCGGCGGCATAGCACTGGGCGAGACCAATTCCGCCAATCGCGAGCTCCCCGGCAACATTCACCGGTACCGGCCGTATGCCATCGTCCAGCACGTAAAGCTGGGTGTTCGCGATCGGACGGCCGATCGGCAAACAGGCGTCATTCGGTCCACAGCGCCAGAAGCTCACGTCGACAGACGCCTCTGTGGGGCCGTAGAGATTTGCGAACTCGGCGTCCGGAAAAACCGGCTCCGAAAGACCCGGCAGCTCCGGCGGCAAGGTTTCGCCGGAACAGGCGACAAGCCGGATGCTGTCGCAAGCACTGGCGAATTTGATGTATTGCCGCAGCATCGACGGTACGAAATGCACCACGGTGATGCCGCGCGCCTTCATCAATGCTGCCAGATAGACAGGGTCCCGGTGCCCCCCGGGCTCCGAAATGACCAGCTCGGCCCCGACGCACAAAGGCCAGAAGATCTCCCAGACCGAGACATCGAACGTGAAGGGGGTCTTCTGAAGTCCCCGATCTTGGTCGGACAATCCAAACTCGCGCTCCATCCAGAGCATTCGGTTGGAAATACCGCGATGCGACGTCACCACACCCTTGGGCTTGCCTGTGGAGCCAGAGGTGAACATCACATAGGCCGGATCGTCCAGCGACAGACGCGCGTCGCTCGTCGGCCGATCGGAGCGCGGATCATCTTGAGCTCGGTCCAGGCAGAAGCTCGCGAACCCCTGCGGCAGCCGGTCCATGAACTTGGTTGTCGTGAAAACGGCAGAAGCGTTGGCTTGGGTCGCCATGTAGCGCAACCGGTCCGGCGGCATATCGGGATCCAGAGGCAGATAGGCGGCGCCGGCCCTCAGGACGCCCAGCAGCACGGCCGGAAGCTCGAGCGCTCTTTCCATCATCACGCCGACGACGCCGGCCCGTCCGATTCCGGCTGCCGTCAGCCGTTCGCAAATCTCGGTTGCCGCGTCCCAGAGCTGCCCGTAGGAAAGGCTCTGCTCTCCGAACGAGATCGCCCGGTTGCCGGGAACCTCTCTGGCGCGGTCCCGGATGATTTCGTCCAGGCGCTGGCCGGGGTCCGATGCTTGAGGCGCTTCGGCGAAGGTCCTGGTCACCAGCTGCCGTTCACCGGAGGACATGATGTCCAGCGCCCTGATCCGGGTCTGCGGCCGCCGGCCTGCGTCGGCCAGCAGGGCTACCAGTCCCTCCAGCAGGCGCGTGGCCGTCTCCCGCTTGAACAATGCACGCGCATATTCGAGCCGCAGCTTCAGCTGGCCGTCCGCAACATGCGCGGACAAGTGCAAATCCGTTTGCGCGTGTTCTGCGTCCACATGCACAGGCGTCAGCGACACGCCGGAGACCGTTTCGGCACTGTCCAGGACCGAATGCATGACGAACATGGCGTCAAAGAGCGGTGTGCGCCCCGGATCGCGCTGCGCACGGGTTTCTTTGACGATCACATCGAAGGGAAGTGCTTTGTGATCGAGCACATCGAGAACTGTCGCCTGGGTCTGCTTCACGAACTCTAGGAACGAGGGATTGTCGTGCAGCCGGGCACGCAGGACGACCGTGTTCACGAAATAGCCGACCGCATCTTCCAGACCGGGCGCATCGCGCATATCAACCGGACTGCCGACCGATACGTCATCGTGGCCGGACCAGCGTGCGAGACAGACCTGAAAAGCTGCAAGCACGACCGAGAAAAGCGTCGCCCCGCTGCTCAGCGCCAGATCGCGCAGGCCGTCGAGCGTGTCGCCAGGCAGCCCGATTTGCACGGCACTGCCCTGGTGGTCCCTGACCCTGGGTCTTTCGAAGTCGGTGATGAGATCGCAGGCCGGAAGCGCGTCGTCGAGATAGTCGCGCCAGAACCCCGCAAGACGCTTGTACTCGCAGCGCGTTGATGCACCAGCCTCCAGATCGACATAGCTGCTGTAGCAGGAAGCCGGTCCCGGGTTCTCGTCCGTCCCGGCGTAGGCGCGCAGAATGTCCTGTGCCACTACCTGCAGCGACCAGGCGTCGCCAATGGAATGATGCAGGGCGATGCCGAAGAAATATGCCCGCTCCGAATATTGCAGCAGGCAGGCCCTGACGGGCGCTTCGGCTGACGACGCAAACGGGCCCCGTCATTCTCTCTTGAAGCAACTCGCGCGCCTGGCTTTCGCTCTGACACTGATGAACTTCGAGCGGTACGCAGTCCCGCAGCACCATCTGCCGGAAAGTTCCTGCAACCCGGACGACCATCGTTCTCAGGCTGGCGTGCCGTGCAGCGGTTTGTTTCCAAGCGCCTTCAAGGCGCGTCCGGTCGATCTGTCCGGCAATATGGAGGGCCTTGGAGATGACATAGGTGCCGCCGAGCCCGCCGATTTCTTCCAGAAGGCCCAACCGCTGCTGCGCGTGAGAGGCCGCCTCGACGCGCTCAACCTGCCTGAAATACTCCAGCAGATCCTGCTTCGCGTCCTTGAGGGCCCCGCGAAGCGCGTCATCGAGCGCTCCGGGTGCATATCGCACGCGCAGGTCGCTCTGGTCGGCCGTGACCGCCACATTCTTCGCAGCGGCGGTGGCAATCAACTCCGCGAGCGCACGAAAGTTCAACGGATGCGTCATGCTACAGCCTTTCATCGACAATCGAAGCTTCGCCGGCCGGCGTCGCGGTCGGAACCGCCCTGCCTGCAAGGAGCGTGTGCATAAGGACCTGGTTTGGGCCGAGGCCGAGGGTCTGCCTGTACGATTCGAAATCAAATGAACCCACGTGGCACAGGCCGATATCGAGATCCGCCGCGGCTTCCTCCAGAAGCTGGACCATCGCGCCGGTCTCGATCAGCGAAAGCCTCAGGGAATCCACCCCGTAAAGCGGTGCGATCGCCTCCAGATCACTCACGAGAAACAGCGAGACGGAGGAGGCAGCGGCGACGGGAGCATTGAAGTCCCCAAAGGCGGCGGCCGGTATCGGTCCGTAGGGTGCGACCGGGTAAAGGAGCGCCTCTTCGGGCTGGAAGTAATAGGTTCCCGGCGAGATGTTCGATACAGCGGCGAGATCGTCGGTCGCCGGACGGACCTGCAGGTACACCTGAACCGGATAAAGGCCGCCGGCTGACGCATAACGCAATTTTCCGGACAGGCGCCGACGCAGCGGAGAAAGCATTCCGAGCAGCTCATTCCCGCCAATCGGACAACCGGAAAACCGGCGGTGGGTTCTGCGTTTCAGCGCAATCCCGTCGTCTTCCGAGAATGCGTCCCGTGCCAGGTTCAACGGCACGGTTGCCGGACGACGCAGCGAAATCCGCCGGCTTGCGAAGCCGGATTTTTCCGTTTCGTCGCGGAGCACCGGGATGAGGGCGGCGCGCTGGAGGTCTGCCGGCAGATCCTGGTCCGGTGTCTCCCGGGCGCTGCCGTTTTCTGCGGACGCGGGGCGCAGGGCCCTTGCAAGCTCGATGGCGGATGGATGTTCGAACAGGGCGCGGATACTGGTGTTGGTGCCCTGCGCCCGCAGCCGGGTCGCCACACGGGCCGCGGCAACGGGATCGCCGCTTAGCCGCAAACCAGTTCTCCTCCGCGGCCAGCGGCCGCCCGAGGATCTCCGACCAGACCTGCGCGATGCTCCGCGCCAGCGGCGACACGGTCGCCTCCGCCCTGTTCGCCTCCGATGCGCCGGCCTCATGCGCGGGCATGTCCGGCTCAGGAAGCGCCGCCCGGTCGACCTTGCCGTTCGCGGTCAGCGGCAGGCGCTCCAGCAGCAGCACCCTTGATGGCACCATGTAGCCCGGAAGCTGCCGTCTCAGATGCTCAACCAGGTCCTCCTCGCGCAGCGCGGCGCCTCGCTCAGCCACCACATAGGCCAGCAGGCGGCGCGCGCCCGCCGCGCCCGGAGCCCAGGCAACCGCACGCGCCACATCGGCGTGGGCGCTCAATGCCGTCTCGATCTCACCCAGCTCGATCCGGTGCCCCTGGACCTTCACCTGGAAGTCGCGGCGCCCCAGAAACTCCAGATCGCCATTGCCAAGGTACCGGCCGAGATCGCCCGTCCGGTACAGCCGCTCGCCCGTGCGGGGATGGACCACGAAGCGTTCCGCCGTGCGCTGTTCGTCTCCAAGGTAGCCGTCCGCAAGGCCCGCGCCGCCGATCCACATCTCGCCCGGAACATGGTCCGGACGGGCACGCATCGCATCGTCCAGGACGTGGAACCGCTGGTTCGACAGCGGACGCCCGTAGGCAACCGCACCGGACGACGCGGTCCGGCCCGCCGCCTTCACGTTCGACCAGATCGCCGCTTCCGTCGCACCGCCGAGCGCCCACAGC
This sequence comes from Pannonibacter sp. SL95, assembly GCF_026672425.1. Taxonomy (GTDB): domain Bacteria; phylum Pseudomonadota; class Alphaproteobacteria; order Rhizobiales; family Stappiaceae; genus Pannonibacter. The sequence goes on along the minus strand of NZ_JAPPRC010000006.1, from coordinate 1,081,254 downwards.
TCCGCCTGCGGAGCAAAGCCGCAAAGGCGGCTGCCCAGGTCGCCGGGAACCACGTCGCCACTGGCCAGCGCAAGGCGCAGGCCCGACAGGCCCCCGCCCGCCCCAGCGGCCGCTTCCGACAGCAAGATCTCCATCAGGGCCGGGACCGCGTTCCAGACCGTCACCCGGTGCTGCTCCATCCGTTGCAGCCAGTCCTCGGGATCAGGGCGTTCCGAGATGGCCGGGAAGACAACACAGCCCCCGGCCGACAGGAGCCCGAACACGTCCCAGACTGACAGGTCGAAGGTCAGCGCGGACACCGACAGGACGCGGTCCTGCGCCCCGATGGCGAAGCGGCTGTTGATGTCCGCAATCGTGTTCCAGACGGCCGCATGGTTCATGCATACGCCCTTTGGAACCCCCGTGGATCCGGACGTCATGATCACATAGGCAAGTGCAGACGTATCGGTGGGCAAACACGCGGGAGGCGCGGCGGGGGCAAGAGTGTCGGCACAAAGCCGGACGACATGCTCCGGAAGAGCCAGATCGCCGACAAGCCGGCTTTGGGTCAGGACGCAATCCAGGCTGGACTGCGCGACAATCTCTTCAAGCCGGGGCTTCGGCAGGTCGGGGGCGAGCGGCAAATAGGTGCCGCCTGCTGCCAGGATGCCCAGAACGGCGGCAAGCTGCCAGCGGTCCTTTTCCATCTGGACGCCGACGATCCGGCCTTCACACGGGCCGAGCGCGGCCGCAACCGCGCCGGCAGCCGCTGCCAGCTCGCCGTAACTCAGGCTACCGGAGCCGTCGGCGACGGCCGTGCGGCCGGGTTCTGCCGCAGCATGGGCGAAAAAGCCGGCTTCAAGGCGCTGCGGCCGGATCGAACAGCCCGTCTCGTTGACCGTATCCCGGCGCGCGGCCTGAGACGCCGGCAGCGTCTCGAGCAAGGCTCCCTCCCAGCCGGAGCCATCGCACAGCGACACAAGACGGTCCCGGAAAACCTCCTGAACGCCCTCGATGAAACCGGGGTAAAACAAACCACGGACAACGTTCCAGACCGATTGAAGCGCCCCGTTTTCCTCCACGACCATATGGTCGATCCAGGCCTGCGGGGTCTGGCCCTCGCGCTCCACCAGCTCGACCGGGAGACTTTGGCGCTCGCTTTCGGGCAACAGGTCTTCGGAGCCGAACACGCTGGTGAAGACCATCGGCGCCTGGTAGCGCTTCCCGTCCTGCGCACTAGTCTTTGCGCGCATGACGTCGACACCGCTGAACGTGCGGTGATCCAGGTCCAGCCACAATTGTTCCTGAACCGCGCGCGCCAAGTCGCGGAAGCTTTCGGTTCCGCCGGTGTTGATCTCCAGCAGCGTGACGGAAGTGAAGTCACCGATTAGCCGGTTAACAGCGTGATGCAGCGGCAGGCGGTTGAACAGCGTCAGGTTCAACACGAAATGTCCGCTGGCCGCATGTGCGGCAAGGCTTTCGGCATAGACCGTCAAGACAAGTGTCGAAGGCGTGATGCCGTTGGACGCTGCACGCTTCTTGAGCTTCGCCCAGATCTCGGCGTCGATTGTGATCCGCGTGCGGTCGAATTCCGGAAACTCGATACAAGACGGGTCTTTTACGAACGGCAGTTCCGGTGGCCCGGGCAGCCGGTCCAGTCTTTCCGACCAGTAGTCGCGCGCCGCGGCATACTCCTCTTCGGCCCGCAGATCCTGGATTTTCATGACGTAGTCACGAAAACCGAAGTCCAGCGGCGCTGCCGGTTCACCGGGATCGCGGTAAAAACGTGCAAGTTCGTCACCGAGGAGAATAAAGCTCCAGGCATCGCCGATGATAATGTCGACGCCGATATGCAGACGCAGTCTGCCCTCGTCACCAATCACCGCCCGGACCTCGAACAGCGGCCATCTGGAAAGGTCGAAGACCTTCGTGCTAATGTCCTCGCGGACCGCGTCGCACGCTTCGGCAAACGCCTCCTCACCGCCATCGCGCGCATCCGTGACCTCGATCTCATATGCACTGACGTCTTCGAGAACCTGCAGTTCACCGGCAGGCAGGACAATCGCCCTGAGCATGTCGTGTCTTTCGATGACCCGCCGCAGGGCGTCTCCGAAACGCTCGATCTCCAGTCCGTCCGCCTTGAATTCCCAATAGGAATGGGCCGCGGTGTTGCCGAGTTCGAACTCGCCCGTGCGGCCGAGCCAGTAGGCCTGCTGTATCTCCGTCATCGGAAACGGCAGAAATCGCTCGGCGGCATTGTGCTCTGCGACGGCCCCAAGATCCCGGGACACACCGTCGGACTGCCGGCTCCGCAGGACCGAGGCAATCCCGGCAACGGTCGGATTGCGCAGGAGGTCCAGCATTCTGAGCGGAGCCGCAAACAGCGCGCGCAAGTTCGCAAGCAGCTGGACCGCGAGGATCGAATGTCCGCCAAGAGCAAAGAAGTCGTCTGTGAGCCCGGCCCGCGCGACACCAAGCGTGCGTTCAAAGCAACCGGCCACCGTCCTTTCGGTCAAGTCGCTCGGCGGCACGAATTCCGATGACACATGGGCGCCGCGCTCAGGCCGGGCAAGCATCTTGGCGTCGATCTTGCCGTGATTGGTCGTCGGCAAGGCATCGACCCACACGATGCGCGCGGGCAGCATGTGCCGGGGCAGCTTTTTCGCCAGATCCTTGAGCAGCAACCCTTCGTCGAAATCGCTTTCCGGCGCGCAGACGAAAGCGGCCAGCCAGGTTGAATCGGGCTCTTCGAACGCTTTCACATAGGCTTGCGAGACACCGTCCAGCTGAACGAGCGCGCCGGCGATTTCCGCCGGTTCCACCCGGTACCCTCTGATCTTGACCTGGTGGTCGCGGCGCCCGAGGAAAAGCACCTTGCCAGCCGATTGCCTCCGGCCCAGATCGCCCGTCAGGTACAATCGCCCGCCTGATATATGTGGATCGGGCACAAAGCGTTCGGCCGTGAGCGAGGGCTGTCTCAGGTATCCGCGAGCCGCGGCGACACCGCCAATCGCGATCTCTCCGATGGCGCCGTGTGGAACCGGGTGCCCATGTCGATCGATCAGATCCACCCGCGCATGGGGAAGCGCGGTACCAAGAGGCACGCCGGGGAGCAGCTCGTGTCCAAGATCCCGATCGGGCTCCAACCAGGTTGCAAGAGCACCGATGGTTCCCTCGGTCGGACCATAGTGGTTTATGATCCTGAGATCGGGATTGATCCGGCGATACTGGGCGATATCGTCCTGGGAACTAGCTTCTCCCCCCAGCATCAGCACATGCGAAGGCAGGATCCGGCGCGGTTCGACCGCATTGGAGAGCAAGGCCCGCAAATGCGTGGGGGCAATCTTGAGGAAGTCGATCTCGTTTCCGGACATGAAGGTCGCGAAACTATCCGCGTCCAGCACGCAATCGCGATCGAGAATATGCAGTTCCCGCCCTGTTGCCAGCGCCCCCCAGATGGTTGTCAGACTGGAATCGACGGCGGAAGATTGAACCAGTCCAACCTTGCGGGATATCAGCTCCGGAAATCTGCCGGACAGGCCGGTGACATAGGTCGCAAGGCTCAGGTGTTCGATCTCGACACCCTTCGGCTGCCCCGTGGAGCCGGACGTGTACATCACGTAGGCTAGATCTTTGGGCGCAGACGGGCGGAGGTTCTGCTGCAGGTTCTCTCGTAGCTCGTGCACCGGATGCAGGATCTGCAATCCGCTGACGTAAGGCGGATCCGGCAAATCCGAAACAAGAACGGCGGCGCGCGAATCCGAGAGAAGCTGCTGCAGCCGTTCTTCAGGAAGCGTAGGGTCCAGGGGCATCCAGGCCGCGCCGGCCTTCCAGACCGCGTAGTGAACAACCGCGATCAGAAGCTGATCTTGCAGGCAGACCCCGACGACCGTTTCGCGCTGACAGCCGAGATCCAGCAGGGCCGCGGCCAGCGACGCGGCTCTTGTCTCCAACTCTCCGTAGGACAACTCTTCAGCGCCGCATTTCACGGCGAGCGCGTCAGGCTGGTTCCGGCAAACAGACTGAACCATCTCCGGAACCGTGAGGGCGGCCGCTTCGACGAGGGTCTTGGGCCGCGTGCCGGCCAGGACGAGATCCGCCAGACGGCACTCAGGTTGCGTCGCGACCTGCCGGATCAGTTCGTCAAACGATGCGGCGATATGTTCGACCGTGGCCCTATCGAACAGCGCCGTATCGTATTTGAAACTGAGCTCGGCACCGCCTTCGCCGTCAGGGACCACGACCAGTGCCAACTCGGTGCGCGCGCTTCCCGTTTCCAGGGGCTGGGCCAGAAGCTGCAGGTCGCCGATGCCGCGACTGGTTGCAGGCGTGTTGTGCATAACAAAGGAGGTCTGGAACCCGGGCGCCCGGTTTCGCTCACGCGGCAGATCACAGGCCGTCGCAACCTGATCGAAGGGCATGAGCGCATGCTCCAGCGCTCCGATCACGCGCGTTTTCACCCGTTCAGACAGGTCTTCGAAGGTGCGTGCCCCTGACAGGTCGGCGCGAATTGCGACCATATTCACAAAGCAGCCGACCAGGCCTTCGACATCGGGATGGTCGCGCCCGTGCACCGGAAGCCCAACGACGACATCATCGGTGTTGCCATACCGGCACAGCAGATGACACCAAAGCGCCAGCAGAGAAATCGATAGGCTGCTGTGCCGCTCGCCCGAGAGGCTTGAAAGCCGGCGCAGAAGGTCGCCGGAAACGCTGCATGACTGCAAGGCAGCAGTCCGGTGCTCGACCGGACCGGGCAGGCGATCGAACGGAAGCGCCGTGCCCGCCGGACAGTCGGCCAAAGTCGTGCGCCAGTATGTTTCGCATGAGTCCAGCGCCGCACCGGCAGGCGTGCTCTGCAGATGTGCCGCGTAGTCCCCGAATTGCCGGGACGCAGGTGCGAGCCTGCATGCGCGGTCTTCTTGCGCCGCAAGGTACAATTCGTTCAGGTCCGACAGCATGATCTCCAGCGACCATGCATCGATGATCGCATGGTGGGCCGTAACGCAGAGCCAGTGCTCTTCCGCGTTCAGACCCACGATCCTGAAGCGCAGCGGCGGCGCTTCCGCGACATCGAACTCCCGGCTTTGCTCCGAGATCTTGATCGCCGCCAGACGATCCTGCCTCTCGGTTTCCGGAAGAGCCTGCAGATCATCGAAAACGATGTCCGGATCGCACGCGGCATTTACCTGCTGAACAATTTGACCTGCCGATTTCACAAAGACAGTCCGAAGGGCTTCATGGCGCTCGCAAAGCTCGGTCAGGGCCTGTTTGAACGGTGCGGCTTGCAACGGGCCCTTCAGCAGAACCGCGACTGAAATCACATAGAGCCGGGTATCGTCGGCGATCGCCTCTGCGTTGAAGATCGCGGCTTGTGCCGGCGCGAGGGGAAAGATCCCACCCCGCGGGCGCAGCGAAATCCGCCGGCTTGCGAAGCCGGATTTTTCCGTTTCGTCGCGGAGCACCGGGATGAGGGCGGCGCGCTGGAGGTCTGCCGGCAGATCCTGGTCCGGTGTCTCCCGGGCGCTGCCGTTTTCTGCGGACGCGGGGCGCAGGGCCCTTGCAAGCTCGATGGCGGATGGATGTTCGAACAGGGCGCGGATACTGGTGTTGGTGCCCTGCGCCCGCAGCCGGGTCGCCACACGGGCCGCGGCAACGGAATCGCCGCCGGCCGCAAACCAGTTCTCCTCCGCGGCCAGCGGCCGCCCGAGGATCTCCGACCAGACCTGCGCGATGCTCCGCGCCAGCGGCGACACGGTCGCCTCCGCCCTGTTCGCCTCCGATGCGCCGGCCTCATGCGCGGGCATGTCCGGCTCAGGAAGCGCCGCCCGGTCGACCTTGCCGTTCGCGGTCAGCGGCAGGCGCTCCAGCAGCAGCACCCTTGATGGCACCATGTAGCCCGGAAGCTGCCGTCTCAGATGCTCAACCAGGTCCTCCTCGCGCAGCGCGGCGCCTCGCTCAGCCACCACATAGGCCAGCAGGCGGCGCGCGCCCGCCGCGCCCGGAGCCCAGGCAACCGCACGCGCCACATCGGCGTGGGCGCTCAATGCCGTCTCGATCTCACCCAGCTCGATCCGGTGCCCCTGGACCTTCACCTGGAAGTCGCGGCGCCCCAGAAACTCCAGATCGCCATTGCCAAGGTACCGGCCGAGATCGCCCGTCCGGTACAGCCGCTCGCCCGTGCGGGGATGGACCACGAAGCGTTCCGCCGTGCGCTGTTCGTCTCCAAGGTAGCCGTCCGCAAGGCCCGCGCCGCCGATCCACATCTCGCCCGGAACATGGTCCGGACGGGCACGCATCGCATCGTCCAGGACGTGGAACCGCTGGTTCGACAGCGGACGCCCGTAGGCAACCGCACCGGACGACGCGGTCCGGCCCGCCGCCTTCACGTTCGACCAGATCGCCGCTTCCGTCGCACCGCCGAGCGCCCACAGCTCCGCCTGCGGAGCAAAGCCGCAAAGGCGGCTGCCCAGGTCGCCGGGAACCACGTCGCCACTGGCCAGCGCAAGGCGCAGGCCCGACAGGCCCCCGCCCGCCCCAGCGGCCGCTTCCGACAGCAAGATCTCCATCAGGGCCGGGACCGCGTTCCAGACCGTCACCCGGTGCTGCTCCATCCGTTGCAGCCAGTCCTCGGGATCAGGGCGTTCCGAGATGGCCGGGAAGACAACACAGCCCCCGGCCGACAGGAGCCCGAACACGTCCCAGACTGACAGGTCGAAGGTCAGCGCGGACACCGACAGGACGCGGTCCTGCGCCCCGATGGCGAAGCGGCTGTTGATGTCCGCAATCGTGTTCCAGACGGCCGCATGGTTCATGCATACGCCCTTTGGAACCCCCGTGGATCCGGACGTCATGATCACATAGGCAAGTGCAGACGTATCGGTGGGCAAACACGCGGGAGGCGCGGCGGGGGCAAGAGTGTCGGCACAAAGCCGGACGACATGCTCCGGAAGAGCCAGATCGCCGACAAGCCGGCTTTGGGTCAGGACGCAATCCAGGCTGGACTGCGCGACAATCTCTTCAAGCCGGGGCTTCGGCAGGTCGGGGGCGAGCGGCAAATAGGTGCCGCCTGCTGCCAGGATGCCCAGAACGGCGGCAAGCTGCCAGCGGTCCTTTTCCATCTGGACGCCGACGATCCGGCCTTCACACGGGCCGAGCGCGGCCGCAACCGCGCCGGCAGCCGCTGCCAGCTCGCCGTAACTCAGGCTACCGGAGCCGTCGGCGACGGCCGTGCGGCCGGGTTCTGCCGCAGCATGGGCGAAAAAGCCGGCTTCAAGGCGCTGCGGCCGGATCGAACAGCCCGTCTCGTTGACCGTATCCCGGCGCGCGGCCTGAGACGCCGGCAGCGTCTCGAGCAAGGCTCCCTCCCAGCCGGAGCCATCGCACAGCGACACAAGACGGTCCCGGAAAACCTCCTGAACGCCCTCGATGAAACCGGGGTAAAACAAACCACGGACAACGTTCCAGTCTACGTTGAGACCGCCATCCTGTTCATAGACGATACAGTCAAGGGCGACTTGCGGCGTCCGACCCGAACGGTATTGGACGTTACCGAGATCCGCGTCCGCGTCTTGTTCCAGATTGGAAAGAATGCTCGTGAATACGACCGGAATCGCCTCCAGAGTACCGCGTGCGCGCGCGAGGTCTCTTTGAACGGCGACGCCGCTGTAGTCTGCATGATCCAGGTCAGACCAGAGCTGTTGCTGAACGCGAACGGCAAACGACTGGAAGGTTTCATCCAATCGCGCATCGACTTCGAAGACGTTGACCGAGGTGAAGTCGCCGACGATCTCGCCGATGCCATCCACCGATTGGGGTCGGTTGAACAGCGTGAGCGAAAGCAGGAAATGTTGGTCTTGCGCATGCTGGGCGAGCGCTTCCGAGTAGACGGCCAGCAAGAGCCCTGACGGTGTCAGGCGGCGCGATGCTGCGGCTTTGCGGAGCGCCTTCCACGCCCGTGCGTTCAGCGCGATCGTGATCCGCTCATGGCCGGCTTCCGCACGATCGGTTTCCGCCGCATAGGGCAGCGCGATCGGACCCGGCATCGCATCAAGCCGTCCTGCCCAGTATTCGCGGACGCTTTTTCCGTGCGGACCGGAAGACTGCCTTCGTTTTTCCAGCACGAACTCTCTGAACGAGGTTCGGATTCGCGGGAGAAGGTCGTCCTCTTGCCGATAGAGACAGACAAGATCCCTAGCGATGACTTGAAAGCTGTGCGCGTCGGCGATGATCAGCTCGCATCCGAAGTGAATGGTATCCCGCGCACCGTCTCTGGTGACCGCGACGGAAAAGAGCGGCCATCGGGACAGGTCCCCGGCGCCGCGTTCGAGCTCCTCGCGCAGATGGCGCATGCGCGCGTTCGCTTCCGCTGCCGGCATGCCGGCAACATCCAGCACCTCGATGGGCAGATCGCTGACCCGATCAAGTATCTTTTGCGTGCCATCCTCCAGGATGACGGCACGCAACATGTCGTGCCTGTCGATAAGCTTGGCCCAGGCCTTTCGAAAGCGGTCGAGATCGAGACGGTCGCAGGCGATTTCTACATAGGAGATCGCACCGGTCGAAAGGCTCAGCTCGTCGCTGCGCCCGACCCAATACGCCTGCTGCAGCTCCGTTAACGGAAACGGTGCCGTTGCATCGGCAGCATCGGCATTGTCCTTGGTTGCCTCGGGTGATTCCGGCTGGGCGATCAGGGCCGCGATGCCTCGAACGCTGGCGTCCTGAAACAACGCCAGCAGCGGTATCTTGACCCCGAAATGCTGCTCGAGCCCGGCAACGAGGCGCATTGCCATCAGCGAATGTCCGCCAAGCGCGAAAAAGTCGTCGTCCGCAGAAGCAACCGGGTGGCCAAGGCAGCTTTCCATGAGGTCCGAAACGAAAGCTTGGGTCCCTGTCAGCTTCCGCTTCGGAGCGTTGCGGGACACATTGGCGGCCCCGCGCTGGAGGATCTTCTGTCGGTCGATCTTACCGTTCGGCAGCTTCGGAAGCTCGTCGACCAGAGTGATCTGCTGAGGGCACAGGTGGAGAGGCAACACGCCTGTCATCGCGCCCTTGAGATCGACCAGCGAGAGGTCAGGACGGCCCGGCACGATCCAGGCGGCGAGGACAGGGTGCCCGTCGCTCGCGCGTCCAGAGCCGACAAAGACCTCCTTGACCTCGGCGAGCTCCTTGAGCATGGCCGCGATCGAGGCCGGGTGAACCCGTTGACCGAACAGGTTGAGCTCGTCATCCGCCCGGCCGAGCAGGGTGATCTGGCCGTTCGCCTCGATTTTTGCAAGATCCCCGGTGCCAAACACGCGCGTCCCGTTTTCGGCGGGCGCGAAACGCAGCGCGGTCTGCGCGGCATCGCCTGTGTAGCCCATGGCGAGGCTGGCACCCTCCACGGTCAGCTCTCCGACTTCTCCAACACCAGCCGGGGAACCATGAATTCCACGCACCTTGAGTTTTGTACCCGGGGCGGCAGCGTCGATCGGTAACACCTGGTCGGCCGCGTCTCCAAATGCCGCGATCTGAGCTGTTTCCGTTGTCCCATAGGCATTGCACAGCCGAATGTTCGGTGCGCTGCGATAAGCGGATTTGACAGCTTCGGGGCTTGCAGGTTCGCCGCCGAATACCAGGAGACGAAGACTTTCGACCTGCGTGCCGGCCTCTTCCGCCAGGGCGTGCCAGCGGCTGGGTGTGACATTTGCCAGCGTCACGCCCGCGCGAGCCAGCCACTCGATGTTGCCAAGTCGAGCCGAGGGAAAGTGCACCGATGCTCCCGCAGCCAGGGGAAGCAGGATATCCCGCACCAGTGGATCATGACCCAACGCGGATAAAACCGCCGATCTGTCCGTCGCCGACAGTGCGAATTCTTCGATATACCAATGGGCAAAGACGTCGAGGGCGGAGCGTTGCATGACGACGCCGCGCGGCAGGCCGCTTGAGCCCGATGTGAAAGTGACACTGACCGGGAGATCGTTGCGCGGGAGCGGAGAACAGGTCGCTACAACGGTGCAGGCCCCTTCGGAAAGGCCTTCCTGGCTGTCGTCGAAGATCCCGCAGCGCATCTGCAAATCGCTAAGTGCTGCCAAGGCAGCATGTGAAGTACCCCCGCCCGCAAGAACGACTGCATCTGGAGCACAGACACCAGCCTGACGGGACAGCCAGGCAGCAGGGGCTGCGGCATCGACCACGCAATAGGTTGCCCCAAGGCGCAGGCAAGCCAGCATCGCGACGGGAAGCCGCCAGTGCTTTTCCGCCAAAAGCAGTACCCTATCCCCGGATCCGACACCGCTTCGGGAAAGCGCCTCGGACAACGCCGATGCCCGGCCAGAAAGGTCGCCATAGCTCAGCTTCTTGTCGTCGTGGTCAATAGCCGGTGCGTGTGGGCGGGCAGCACAGGTCTGATTGATCAGGTCGAGCAGTCCGGGTTCGTAGGTGGCAGCTCTACCGGAAATTGCCGGAGCGGTGGGAAGCGCGATCGAAGCAACACTTCCCTGATTTGCGCAGAGAGCATCGAGAACCGTGACATACTGGGTCACAAGAGCGTCAATTCGATCGTCGGAAAAGAGCGCCTTGTTCCAGACGAGACCAATGTTCAGACGCCCGCCAGGCTCGGACACATAAAGGTTCAAGTCCAGTTTCGACGTCAGGTCAGAGACCGGAACATGGCATGCTGTGAGAGGACCGAATTCGAGTGTTTCGGGAAACGCGCCCAGTCCGTTGAAGCCAATCTGAAAGAGCGGATGAACAGCGACATCCCGATGGAGCAGGATGTCCGAAACGATGGCATCAAACGGGATATGCTGCTTGTCCGAGGCCTCCAGAAGGTTCTCGAATACCTGCTTGACGAAGAGATCCGTGCCGGTTGCCGGTTCTATTTCGACCGGGAGGGCGACCGTATTGACGAGCAGACCCGCAAGGTTCTGCGTTGCAGCGTCCAGCCTGCCCGCATGCGGCACTCCGATCAGGAACTTCGCTTGTCCGCTCAGCTTGCCGACCAGAACGGCAAGCGCCGCCAGAAGGACCGAATTGACGGTGCTTCCGGTGCGGCGGGCTGTCTGGCGCACCTGCAGCTCGCACTTCGGACTTAACGTGATAAGGCGTTCACCTCCCGCAAACGTAGCCTTTTGCGGGCGTGCCGGTCCGTCCGACAGGTCGATGAGCTGTGCATGCCCCTCAAGTCGCTTCCGCCAGTAGGCCCGTCCGCCTTCATATTCCGCCGGGGACATTTGCCTGGTCCGGGCATAATCGAGAAAGGATGGAGCTTCCTGAAGTAAAGGGGCACGGTGCTCCAGGCGGGCGGCATACTGCTCCGCCATTTCCTCCAGCAGAATGCGAACAGTTGCGCCGTCGGAGACGATGTGGTGCATGCAAAGGATGACGAGATGGGTATCGCCCTCATCTTCGTCAACGGGATGAATGTCAAGGTGCCATAGAGGCACCGCCTCCAAGGCGAAAGACCTCCGGGCCGCGCGCTGAATCCGGTCCTGCAGATCCTCCGGCGAGATTTTCTCCGCATGGAAGACCACCGGCGTTGGAGCGCCTGCGGACACCCGCTGCATGGGTGTTTCACCAATTTCAATCTCTATCCGGAGCACGTCGCGGCGCAATTGAACCGCACGCACACTCTCCTCGAACACCGTGGACTGGAACGGGCCTTTCAAGAGGAACGCGGCCACCACGTGGTAACTTGTGTCTTCGGGAAAAAGTTCAGAGAGCCAAAGCAGCCGCTGCTGTGCCGGAGTGAGCTGCGCCTCCCCGACTTCCCTTTTTTCCGGATATCCGCCGTCCGGGCAAACGTCTCTGGAAAGACCGGCAATGTGCCGCGCTAGATTGCCGGGTGTGCGTTCGTTGAAAAGATCCCGCAACTTCAAGCCAGGCACGCGCGTGCGCAGGGCCGCAAAAACGCGGGAGGCGTCAAGCGATGATGCACCTGAATCGAAAGGATCCACGTTTTCTGAAAGTCCGGACAGGCCGGTCTGGGATGTCCAAATGGCCGCGATCTCGGCTGCGGTCGGCATGCCGTGCGCCTCGCCTTGTTGCAATGAACCGGCACTTTCCACCAGAGCAACCAGGCCTTGAAGAGACCGCGCTTCACGCATGAGGTCGCGGAAACTCAGATCAATTCCAAATTCCTCGTTCAGTCCAACCAGCAATCGCACCAGGCTGAGAGAAGTGCCACCGGCCTCGAAGAAGTTCGCGTCGGCTCTGTCCGGTCTTCGTCCCAGCACCGCTTCCCAGATTGCCGCGACACGGCTTTCACCAATCGTTTGCGGGACAGGCTCAGGGAGTTCCGTCTCTACTTGAACTTGCCGAAGGGCGGCAAAATCGACCTTGCCGTTGGGCGTTAGTGGGAAGACGGGTAAAATGACGACCTGGTCCGGTGTCATATAGGCAGGCAACCGCTGTGCTATCGCGCTGCGAACCTGAGGTTCGGCGGCGGAACCGCTGACCCACAGGCACAATCTTTCGCTGCCATCCGCATTGGACCTGAGCGCCACGTACGCGCCGGTCACACCTTCCGCATCGCATGCCGCCTTTTCGAGTTCGGCAGGTTCGACCCGGTATCCGCGCAGCTTCAATTGCCGATCCGCACGATCCACAAACTGCAATTCGCCGGACGCCAACCGGCATACGCGGTCGCCGGTGTCGTACATCCGTGCCCCGTTGCCCGTCGGATCGGGAAGGAACGCGGCCGCCGTCAGCCCTGGCTGGTCCAGATATCCATGAGCGAGGCCGATACCACCTACATACAGACGCCCTATGGCGCCGCTGGAAACGCGCTGGAGCCGGTCGTCCAGCACCTGCATAGCCGCACCAGAAATCGGACCTCCGATGGGAACATCGTGATCGTCCGCGGCGACGTGCAAGTCGGCATCATGGAAGCTGCAGCCGACGGTCGTTTCGGTCGGGCCATACTCATTCACGACGCAAGACGCATTGCAGTATCGAACTGCCAAACGAATGTCGGATCGCGTTACACGTTCAGCGCCCAGCACGACGGTATCAGCACGTCCCGAGCCAGAGCCGTCCAGCAACTCTGAAAGCATGCGCAGATGGCTTGTCGTCAGGCTCAAGAAGCCAAACCGCGCACCAGATTGCAGCCGATTTGCCAGCGTCTCGATTCCATGCGGCATGACTTCGACTGTCCCGCCTTTCACTAGGGGTGTGAACAGGTTTGTCAGCGACAGATCGAAGGACGACGATGAAACATGGGCCCCGCCTTGCGCGGCGTTAAAGTGTTCGGAAGCCCAAGACACGTAATTGCAAAGCGCCGAATGCGGCACGACAACGCCTTTCGGCGCTCCCGTCGACCCAGACGTGAACATGACATAGGCAACGTCCTTGTCATCTTCGCTCGCCAAGGGAGCAATCGGACCACGTGCATCCGGTGAAACAACGTCGACGCCAAATGTCGTCAGGCGATCGGCAATCCCATGATCCGCGACGGCAAGCCGGCATTTGACAGCCTTCAGAAGCGTTTCCAGGCGCCGGTCCGGAACGTCGGCAGCGATTGGAACCGAAACAGCGCCGCAACGCCAAACGGCAAGCGGAACGATCACATCATTTACCGACCGCTGAAGCATCAGGGCGACGTGATCGCCGCGTTTCAGACCTGCTGCATGCAGCGCTCCTGCCAGATCCCGCACCCGTTTCGCCAGAACCCTGTAGGTCATCGCCTGATCGTCCTGCCGCAATGCGACAGCGTCTGGTGTTTGTCCGGCCTGTTCTGAAACCAGGACATCAAGCCGGCCGCGGATCGCACCGGCCCCGGTTAGCACCGGCACTTGCGGCACCTGGCGGCTGACGTCAGCGCGCGGCAAATCTGTCACGAGGATATCGGGTGTATCTGCTGCAGCTTCCAGCAACTGCGCGAAAACCTTCACGAGATCTTGCGCTGTGTGGTCGGTATAAAGCTCCGTCGAGTATTCGAGCAGGACGCTCAATCCCTTGACCTTTTCGCTCACCTCAAAGCTAAGAGGCTGCCTCAAAAAGAGGTGGGTGATTTCAACAGGTTATGGTTCCTTCGGATTTGCGAGATTCGATGGAGTTCAGAATGGCCTGGAGCGAAATCACCCGTCGGTACTATGCCCGGCGGACGGCACGCTATGCAAGCGACATGACAGATCGGGAATGGGCACTGGTTGAGCCTTTTCTGCCCATGCCCCGCCGCCTGGGTCGCCCGCGGACCACGGACTTGCGTGAGGTCGTCAACGCGCTGCTTTACATCGCTACGACCGGTTGCCAGTGGCGCATGCTGCCGAAGGATTTTCCACCGTGCTCGACCGTCCAGCGCTATTTCTATGAATGGCGGGCGTTGGGGCTGTGGTCACGCATCAACCACCATCTGGTTATGGAAGCCCGCGAACTGGAGGGCAGAGAGGCCTCACCGACGGCCGGTGTCATCGACAGCCAGAGCGTCAAAACCACCGAAAGCGGCGGTATCCGGGGCTATGACGCGGGGAAGAAAACCAAAGGCCGCAAGCGCCACATCATCGTCGATACGCTCGGCCTGATGGTTGGCCTCATGGTGCATGGGGCCGATATCCAGGATCGCGATGGCGCTCCCGATCTGCTGAAATCCATCCGCCACAGGTGGCCGTGGTTGCTGCACGTCTTCGCCGATGGCGGCTATGCGGGCGATAAGCTGAAGCGACGGCTGAAGAAGATCGGGCGCTGGACGGTTGAGATCATCAAGCGCTCGGACAAGGCGAAAGGCTTCGAAGTCCTACCGCGCCGCTGGGTCGTCGAAAGGACCTTCGCCTGGCTCGGCAGATGCCGCAGATTGGCAAAGGATGTCGAAAAGTCCATCGCCTCATCAGAGGCTTGGATCATCATCGCCCACATTCGCCTGATCACAAGGCGACTTGCAAGGTACGGTTATCGTTGAAGGCTTTTCGAGTCCGACTCTAAGATCCGTTTTCGCTCCAGGGCTTTCCAGGTCAATCCGGTTGACGCTCAGCCCGTCCAGCTTCATGGGAGCCGGCGGTGTATTTTGGAAAATCAGCATGGTCCGGAAGAGACCTGGGTCCGTAACCGCTCTGCCCGGCCGCACCTTCGCCAGGACAGCGTCATAGGGAGCGCCCGCACAGGCGAGCGCCAGCCCCGTCGCCTCCTTCGCGGCATCGACCGTGTCCCGGAAACTTTGCACCCCCGATAGGTTCAAAGGCAAAGCGAGCGTGTTCAAGAAACACCCGATAAGCTTCTGGACGCCCGGCCAATTGCGGTCGGCAACCGGTGACCCCACGGTCATTTCACTGGCGCCGCCGCAGCGCATCAGCAACGTCCCGACAGCGGCCAGGAGCACTGTGTAGAGTGTCGTGCCCTGACTTACGGCAAGGCTGCGCAGCTTGTGCGCACAGCCTTCGTCGATTTCACAGCGAACACTTTTTCCTGAGAAACCGGACCGCGTGACCTGTTGGCCCGGCACCAAAACACTGTCAGGCACATGTTTCAGCCGGCCGGCAAGAACATCGACCTGATCACGGATCTCCTTGCTTGCGGTGGCGCTTTTCGCCAGATGGGCATAGTCAAGATATCTGAACAGCATATCGGGCCGGCCATCGTCTCCACCAGCGTTGTAGTGGTCTGCCAGTTCATTGCACAGGACCGAAAGCGACCAGCCATCCGACACCAGATGGTGCACGGCAAGCAGAAGAACATGCTTGTTTTCAGCAAGACGAAATAGCCGCCAACGCACAGGGACGGTGTCACCGATTTCAAATGGCTCGGACAGGCAACGTTGCAGGTGCATGTCGAGCTCTTGAGGTTTGACCGCAGTTTGCACCAGGGGCGGGCCACAAGGCATCACACGCTGCTTGGGCCCTTCGCGTGTTGCCGGAAAACACGTGCGGAGCGGCTCATGGCGCCTAGTGATCGTGTCGACAGACCTGAACAGGCTTGAAACGTCGAGCGGTCCATCCAGCGCGAAAGCTGCGCCGATGTTGAAACTCGCCCCTGCCCCCTGTGCTTCGTGAACAAACCAGAGACTTTCCTGCCCAGGCGCCAAGTCATATTCGTTCATTTCCAGAGGGAGTCGTCCGGCAAAGGATCCCGATTCGAAATTCAACTCCTGCCGCGCTTTCCTTAAACGCTCGAGCGTCGAAAATTCATTACCGTTCAACTCAGACATTGGCTACGCTCGACTTTTAAGCAAAAAAAATGCCCTCTGGTCAGAGGGCGTTCTCGTAACGATTTTTATTTTTCGTCTCTCGCGCGGCCTTCGCTATTATTCGAGCCACGTGATCTTGATCGTCGTCACTTAAGCTCGACCGTATTTGCTGCGCCACCTCATCAGCCGCCGCCTCGAAGGTCACGGCGCCCAATAGTTTGGTGATTTGGAGCGAAACCCCAAAAATCTCGGCAATTTCAGATGCGATGCGCATCGCGATCAAGGAATCGACGCCGATCTCTGCAAAGGTGGCTTTGTTATCAAAGCCGGAGGGTACCTGAACTCCATTTTGCCTTACGATGTCTCGGATCAAATCGCTCAGTACGGGAACCCAGATATCCTCGCCTTGTGTCAATGCGTTTTGCACCGAAGGCTTGCCCGACAATTTGCCTGCAAGATAATCCTTCTTGGTTTCCCGGCGGCGCGGTTTGCCGCTGGTTGTCCGCGCGACCTGGTTGCCGCGCGGCCAAACGACCTCGTGGACCATCAGTCCATGCTCGTTAAGCACCGCTTGCCTGATCCGCGCTGCGAGTTCCGGCCTCCGGCTGCGAAACCTGCTCGGCAATTCGCAGGCAACCACGACGTGTTCCTGAACACCGACGGAGACGCCAAATACGACGACCCTGCACGCGGCAAGCACTGGATCAAGGGAAGCGACGGTTGTTTCGATATCTTCCGCGAAGTGGTTTTCTCCGGCAAAGACAATCATGTCCTTCACACGTCCGGTAATAAACAACTCACCTTCCGACAGAAAACCTTCGTCTCCCGTCCGCAGCCAAACCTCGCCTTCCAATTCCAGAAAGGCGTCCGCAGTGTCGTGCGGACGGTTAAAATACCCGGCAGTTACACCAGGACTGGAAACATATACTTCACCGATCTCTCCGTCAGGCTGGTCTCGGTCGCCGGAGCGAATTCGGAGCTCCGTCCAAAGCGCGGCTCGGCCGCAACTGACCACGCCGTTACGCAGCTCCGTTTCATCCTGGCCGGAGACGCGCCAGCGTCTGCCGTTTTCGTATGGACCGGCGGGGTCGCTCGTGACGACAAGCGTCGCCTCTGCAAGCCCGTAACTCGGCCGCAACGCACCGGGGGCGAGCCCCACTTCCGAGAAGCGGCGTTCAAATTCTTCCAAAGTGGACTGACGGTTGGGCTCCGCCGAGGCAACGGCGACTTTCAAGCACGAAAGATCAAGGCTCTGCAGGAAGTCTTGCGAAACGCCGTGGGTGCACGCCCGAAAGACAAAATCCGGAGCCCCCGTCACTGTTCCTCGATGATCCGACAGGGCCTTCAACCAGACGGCCGGATCGCGCCCGACATCCTGGGGCCTGATCGAAATCACGCGCGCGCCCTCCGCCAGCGGGGTCAAAAGTCCAAACACCAGCCCGAAATCGTGGAAAAGAGGCATCCAGTTCACCATTACGGATCGCTGGGAAATTCCCGCGGCATGTGCGATTGCAAGCACGTTGGTTGCAATGTTCCGCGCGGTAACCATGATTCCCTTCGGGGTTCCAGTCGAACCGGAAGAGTATTGAAGATAGGCAAGGCCATCCTCGCAAACAGTCTGGGGAACAGCCGGCAGATCGCAGAGTTCATGCGACAGAAGCTCGTCAACACAAACCTGGTCCACCGAAACAGCCTGTGGCTGGCCGCCATGTACCAGAAGAACCGGCCCTGCATCTTTCACGACAGCATTTTGAAGCGCTTTTTTCCGCGGAGACCCGGCGGCATAAAGCGGCACGGGTATGGCGCCTGCACGCAGCGCCCCCAGAAAAAGGCATGCGAACCTCTTAGCATCTTCAACACTTGAAAGGACCGTTCGACCGACACACCCGGATGCAATGAGCGCGGACGCGACATGCCGGCATCCCCGGTCCAGATCACAATACGTCATCGGTTCGGACGTTTCGTTACCCGAACTGTCGAGAGAAACGATCGCCACGCGATCAGGTTCATGAGCGGCAATCCTGAGGATACGCGTCAACACATGCTCTACCATCTGACGTCCTCTACACCTGCACTCGCGCTACGCTTGACCATGCGGTCATGTTTCCGCCATGGACTTGCGCAAACTCAGCGGCCTCATGTCAGTCCAGACTTCGTCAATATGATCCAGGCAGGCAGCTTTTTTCCCTTCGAAACCTTCGGCTCTCCAGCCTTCGGGAATCTCCCTGTCCGCAGGCCAGATTGAGTATTGCTCTTCGTGATTCAGCACGACCTTGTAGACAATTTCCTGGTCCATCGAAACGCTTCCCAGATCCATCTAAAGTTGTATAATGCTACTAATAGCTACACTGATATTTCTGTCAACCGGTATTTGATTTTTCTTTTGATTGTGACAAAATTATGCAATTTAAAATGGATTAATAATATTATTAAGAGACTTACTTCAAAATTTTTTGCCATATATCGAATAATTACACAAGAACATCATTGCTTTACGCATCAGAAAATAATAAAAATGTTTTAAAACACTTAGTAAGCAATGATTAAAGAAAAATATACATACACCGCACGATTGCCCATCAAAAATGTTCAGAATTATTTCCTGTTTTCTTTCAATTCCAAATGCTGGCTTGGCCTTATTTGAAACCCAGGGTTACTTTCAGGAGCGAACCTCGCAGGCGAAAAGACCGGCTACCGCAGCCGCCTATCAGCCGCTTCGAGAGGCCATCAGGAACGGGAGGTCAGCCACCGAATAGAGGGAAACAAGCTGAAAGCTGTCGTTGACCTCACTGGACTACGCCGCACCAGACGGTGCGGAACTGGCAGGGCACCATATCGACAATTTCATACGGGTCCGGAGCGCAAAATCGATGCGGTGAGAACAGTCGGTCCACGAAACCGGATCGGGCTGTGTTTTTCAACTCTACACATTGCGAAAGCCCCGGGCCGGATCACATTTGGGCCCGCCGCCACCCGGCGGCGGACAAAAGCGGAATTGGAGTGACGGGATTTTTTGCAACTTTTGCGATTGACGCCACGGAAAAACGCACAAACAATGTAAGCACGTCAGGGGAGTCCCACCGAGGGGACTGAGAGGCTGATAGGGGGAAACCTTGGTGATGCGACCCTTTGAACCTGACCCAGTTGACGCTGGCGTAGGAAGACCGAAGGGCACATCCGCAAACCTCAACTTGTTGAGCGCGGTCCTTTCGGGCCGCTAAAGGCCTTTTGTGCGCGCCGCAAACCCCGGGCCGATGCGGTCCCTTTCTGCCGAATGTTTCCACTTGGGTCTCGTCGCAAGAGGAGACCGAAATGAAAAACACAATTCCCGCAATCACGACGGGTCCCCTGCCCGCTTCGCGTAAGGTCTATGTGACCGGAGACAGACACGGGATCCAGGTGCCCATTCGCGAAATCGCTGTTTCCAACGAAGCACCGCTCACTGTCTATGACAGTTCCGGGCCCTACACCGACCCCGGTGCGCGGATCGACATTTCAAGAGGATTGCTCCCGCGGCGCGGCCGCTGGCTGCTTGAGCGCGGAGACGTTGAAGCCTACGAAAGCCTACCGGCAGCACTGGCCGGGAACGATCCCGGTTCCGGTGACCGGGGCACGCCGGCATTTCCGGTCCGGCATTTGCCTCTGCGAGCGGCGGGAGGTCGCGCGGTGACGCAGCTGGCATATGCCAGGGCAGGCATCATCACACCCGAAAATCGAATTTGTCGCGCTACGCGAGAACGAAGGCCGGACGGAGGCTTATTGCACCGATGGCGAAGGACACGGAGCGCGCCTGCCCGACGTTGTCACAGCTGAATTCGTGAGGGACGAGATTGCGGCGGGCCGCGCCATAATCCCGGCGAACGTCAATCATCGAGAGCTGGAGCCGATGGTCATCGGCCGCAATTTCAAGGTGAAGATCAACGCCAACATTGGCAACTCGGCGGTCTCTTCCTCAATGGAGGAAGAGGTGGAAAAGATGGTCTGGGCTATCCGCTGGGGCGCGGATTCCGTCATGGACCTGTCGACAGGCCGGGACATCCACAACATCCGCGAATGGATCATCCGCAACGCACCGGTACCGATCGGCACTGTGCCGCTCTACCAGGCGCTGGAAAAGGTATGCGGTGCCGCCGAAGATCTCTCGTGGGAGATTTACCGCGAAACGCTGATCGAGCAGGCCGAGCAGGGAGTGGACTATTTCACCATCCACGCCGGCGTGAGACGGCATATGATTCCGATGACCGTGAACCGGGTGACCGGCATCGTCAGCCGGGGTGGATCCATCATGGCCAAATGGTGCCTGCGCCATGAACGCGAGAGTTTTCTTTACGAACACTTCGACGACATATGCGATATCGCCCGCGCCTATGACGTGAGCTTTTCCCTCGGCGACGGATTGCGTCCGGGCTCCATCGCCGATGCCAACGACGAGGCCCAGTTTGCCGAGCTGGAAACCCTGGGTGAACTTACCCGGGTTGCCTGGGCCAGGGACTGCCAGGTGATGATCGAGGGGCCGGGCCACGTGCCGATGCACAAGATCAAGGCCAACATGGACAAGCAACTCGCGACTTGCGGCGAAGCACCGTTTTATACGCTTGGGCCGCTCGCAACCGACATCGCGCCTGGCTATGACCACATCACCAGCGGCATAGGAGCTGCGATGATCGGCTGGTTCGGGACTGCAATGCTTTGTTACGTCACGCCCAAGGAGCACCTCGGGCTTCCGGATCGCGGCCTCAAGTTCACCGTCGGAAACGGGAACGGCCCTAGCGATCGCCCACAGATCGAAGTAGTCTTTCATGCGTCCGTTGGCGACGCCAAGGGCAACCATCGCCTGGACCTTCTCGGCGACTACCGTTGCAGGTGGATAAGTCCGTATTCTCGGCGTTTCCATGCCAAGCAGTGATGGATAGGCGAATGGCTGTGCGCCGGCGGCAATCGCGTCTCCAAACCCGATATCGATCGTGACCGGGATGCGTGCTTTCTCCAGAAATGCCGTCGTCCGCAGACGCACGCCCTCGTACTCCATGTCTTCCCGGATCGTCATTGCCGCCAGCGCTGCGGCATCGAAGATGAGTCCATCGTTCGCATCTATCGCCATGATTTCTGCAAACGTGGCCTTGAGGTTGTCTATGCTGGCGTCCCCGAACCCGAGAAAGTCCGCATCCCGTGTCTCGCGGTTGCCTCCCTCCATCCAAAGCGTCAAGAGCATGCCGCCCTTCAGGACGAAACGGTCGTTGTGATCCGATATCGAAAGGCGATAGAGCAGTCGCTCGAGCGCGTAACGGACGAGCACGACTTCGTACACGCGCCCCTCCTTGCGTGCGAGGTTCAGCAACCTTTGCTTGATTGATGCAGCCTGATTTGCCGGAGGCGTTTTACCCATTCGACGTCAAAGCCTCGAGATAGGGTCGCATGATCCGCCAGGCCCCTGCCCCCAATGCCGCGTCCGCGATCGCACCAGGCGTGGCCTTGCGCTGTTCAAGTGCTGCGCGAAGGCCCTCCACGGCAACCGAGCGGTCGACCAGCTTGCTGTTGCGAAAGATGTCAGCAAGCGTCTTTGTTACCGAAAATACGGGCACGTCGACGCCTGATATCCGGTGATGCTCGATTCCCTGCTGCATGTACTTGTCGCGAAATTCGACGATTCGGATCGGGGGATAAGCCGGCGCCGGCGCCCAGTCCTTCGTGCTGATGGCGACCCAGATCTTCCGAGGCATCTGATCGGTCAGCCCATGGAAGGCGAGTGCCGAGACCATCGCGATGACCCCTTTCGGCACCAGTTTTGCTGCTTCGGCCAGTGCCTGTTCCGTGTCCACATCGGTGTCGGCGCGCTGGTACAGACCCCGGGAGATGCGAACAAGCTCGCCGTCATCAACGGCGCGCTTGATCGTTTGACCGGCGATTCCCACCTTGCGGAGCTCGTACGCGCGCACGATCGGCTTTGATCGGAGAAGAGCCGACAGCTGATCACGCTGGGTTCGTCCTGCCTGGGTCATGCCGTTACATATCCTGGGTCTAACTTGATTCTCACCCAGGTTTTGTAACACAATCTCGCGTGACAATTCCTGGGTCTATTCTATTCAACACCCAGGTTTTGTAACGCACAGACCCACTTTCCACCAGCCCAATCGAACGGTGCGCTGATCCAACGAAGCCCCTAGGAGCCGACATTCATTGCAACTCGAGCCAAGGGCTAAATTGGGCGGATGAACCGACATGCGGCTGCGCCCTGCAGCTTCGCAGCCGCACCGACCGTCGATGAACAAAGTACAGAGCCCTCTGGATCGTTACTTCCGGCCTGTACATATGCTTGCCGGGTGTGGTCTACTCACCCAGAAAAACTGACTATTCGCATGGATGTAGGTATTGAGCGAGGCACTTCAGGAACTCTTCGAGTATGGGGCGCAGTGGGTAAGAGCAGACTTTCACCTGCACACGCGTGCCGATAAGGAATTTCACTATGATGGCGAGGAGGATCGCTTCGTCGCCAGTTATATTGATGCGCTCGAAGCCGCCGGGACACGGCTCGCCGTCATTACCAACCACAACAAGTTTGACCTCAACGAATTCAAAGCCCTGCGCAAGCGAGCGCGTAAGTCGGGGATCGGTGTACTGCCCGGATTGGAGCTGTCGGTCAAGGACGGCGCGAACGGCGTACATACACTGGTCGTGTTCTCCGATTCCTGGCTGGCTGATGGTCAGGATTACATCAACCAGTTCCTGGGAGTAGCCTTCGCCGGCAGGGTCCCTGAGCAATACGAGCAGGAAAACGGCCGGAGCAACGCTGATCTTGTTGATACGCTAAAAAAGCTGGAAGGCTACAATCGGGATTTCTTTATCATTTTCGCCCATGTCGAGGCCAATAGCGGATTGTGGAAAGAAATCGGCGGGGGGCGGATGGGAGAGCTTGCTGCAGAGCCCTTGATCCAGAAATACACCCTTGGTTTTCAGAAGGTACGGACGCACGACAAACCCGATGCCGTATGTCGCACCAAGGTCAAAGGCTGGTGGCGCGAGCACTATCCGGCCGAGGTCGAGGGTTCTGACGCAAAAGCAATCGGCGACATTGGCAAGGGCAAAAAGGTCTATCTCAAACTTGGCGATCTTGGTTTTGATGCCGTCAAATTCGCACTGACCGATCATAAATTCCGCGTCTCGGCAGAGGTCCCACCGGTTGGTCATTCTCATATCAATGCCATTCGGTTCGAAGGCGGATTGCTGGATGGTAAGCGGGTCACCTTCTCTCCGCACTTGAATTGCCTGATCGGCATCCAGGGCAGCGGCAAATCCTCCATTCTGGAGAGCGTGCGCTATGCGCTCGATATCCCCTTTGGCGAAAAGGCACAGGACAAGGAGTACAAGGACAAGCTCTTGCCTCATGTCCTCAAAAGTGGCGGCAAGGTGATTGTCGAGGCGACTGACAGGCATGGTGGGCAGTTCGAAGTAAGTCGTATCTGGGGACAATCGCCGAATGTCTATGTCGATGGCAAGCTGCGTCCGGGCGTTTCCATTAAGGAAACCATCATTACTAAGCCGCTGTATTTTGGCCAGAAGGACCTCTCTGCCGCCGGAAAAGGCTTTGGGCACGACCTTGTCGAAAAGCTCATGGGGGATAGCCTGAAAGCTGTCCGACAAAAAATCGAAGAACGCTCGGGCGATCTGAAAACAGCGATAGATAGTTTCAATTCGGTCCGCAATGATGCCGAGGACAAGCAGGTGCTGGAGGATGAACTCAAGGATGTCGAGTTTAATCTCGAGCATTTCGACAAGCACGGCGTCAAGGACAAGCTTGAAAAGCAATTAGCCTATAGCGAGGACCTGACCTACTGCGAAGGCATCGACGAGACGGCGCAAGGCTGGCAGAAGGCAATTGATGATGCAGCGACCCAAGCCGAAGAAGACTTCAAGCTGATCGAAGCCCATGCATCCGATCACAACGCTGATTTCTTCACACGCTATGCGGTCAAATTGCAGGAACTGAAAGGAACCGTTGCAACCGCCAAGACCCTTGCTGCCATGATCAAATCCAAGTCTGGCGATCTACATGCGCTGCGCCAAGAACTTGAAGGCATTCGCGATGGCCTATCGGAAGAATTTGCAGAGACCGAACGGAATTTGGTTAAGGCGCTCGAAGAACAAGGCGTTACCTCGATCCAGCCGGATGCCTATATCAAGCTCGTGCAGCGCAAGCAGGAACTTGAGGCGCAGATCGACGAACTGGCCAAGCGCACCAGCAAGGAGAAATCCAAGCTTGAGGCAGTTCTGACTGCCATGGCTTCGCTGGATAGCGCATGGCATGATGAGTTTAAGCTCATCGCGGCGGCGTTGAGGATCATCAATGAATCGCAAGGATCGTTGCGGGTAGACGCGGAGTTCAAAGGTGATCGCAGCGCCTTCAAGAACCACATTGATGGGCTGCTTCGCGGCAAAAATCTCCGCAAGGAATATTATGAGGCCCTCGCCGCTGCTTATATCGATTTTGGCGAGATTTTCAAAGACCTCGACAAAGCTTCCACTAACGCTAAGGGAAAGTCCGAAGAGTTCAAGAAGCTCTTCATGGCGAACTTGGACGCACTTACGGGTTACCAAGTACCAAACAGCTACACGGTGACATATCATGGCAAGACGCTGTCATCACACTCTCTCGGTCAGCGTGCCTCTGCAATGATGCTCTTCCTGCTGAGCCAAGAGGGGAATGATCTCTTGCTCATCGATCAGCCGGAAGATGATCTCGACAGCCAAACCGTCTATGAGGAAGTGGTGAAACTGGTTCGCAAGCTAAAGCCAAATCAGCAATTCATCTTCGCAACACACAATGCGAATTTCCCGGTGCTGGGCGATGCTGAAACTATCACCACGTGCAGCGCCAGCGATAATGAAATCGCTATATCGGTCGGCAATATTGACGACAAAGCGTGTCAGTCAAGCGTTATCTCTATCATGGAAGGCGGCCCGGAAGCGTTTGAAAGGCGCAAGACGATCTATCAAATTTGGAAAGCACGTGCCGTTTGACGATGGCTACAATCAAATGGGGCGCAGTCCTTCGGGCATGGCCGGCGCGAGGAAACTGCGTTGCAGCATCTTCGGTGACATGGAAGGCAGGTATGAGCCGGAATCTTTCGGTGACCTGAACGATGTAAATGTCCGCTTCGCAGATCTAATGTCCGGAACTCGAATACCCGAAGTCGGCCCCTTACCAGAACAGTCGCGAGCGGCTTTGCTTATCGGAAATCGATCGGGCGAAATTTTGGTACTTGGTACACGAAATTCCCTGCTTCACCTTGAATTTTCAGTTCTAATTTCGGCCAGTCCGTCCAGTCCATCATGGGGGCAACGGCGAAGACGGGGGCCGTGTAAAGCTTGTCCTGCTGCAGGGTCTCAGTCCCGAAAGACACGTTCATCTCCGTCTCGCTGCCGCCGTCGGTCTGCCGCACTGGCATGCGAGGACGGCCAGAGCCATCCCCAAGCGCGGCGGCGACCTGATGGGAAGGCGGCTGCTTATCACGAGACGCAGGGAATTTACAGGGTGTAGGGCCAGCCAAATGCCGCCCGAGGCCCGGCTCCCGTGCAAGGCAGGGCTGCACGAGCGCCGGGTCTGAGCGTCAGCGGAGCTGCAAACGCTGCACCACCTCGGCATGAACCTCGCTCGAGACCGCGGCGACCAGCGGGCCCTTCGGGACATGCGCCCCGCGATACGACGAACCGTCGGCCAGCCGCGCAACGCCGCCGGCTTCCTCCACCGCCAGGGCGCCGGCGATGTGATCCCAGGGCTGCAGGCTGGCGCTGAGGTTGAAGTCGACGCGGCCCTGCGCCAGCAGGCGGTATTCGTGGCAGGAGCAGCGCAGCGACGTCGCCCGGCCGAGTTCAGCCATGCCAGCTGCAATCCGCGGCCGGTCTGGCTTTGGAAACAGGAACAGCGGCACGAAGCCGGCAACGCCCTGCTCCGCCGGGCCATTCTGTACCGACAGCCGTTCCGGCTCGCTGCCCGGCCGGGCAAAGAACGCACCTGCCCCACGCTCGGCCATGACCCAGTCATCGCCGAGCGGATCATAAAGCAGGCCGAACACCGGCTCGCCGCGCCTGAGCACCGCGATGATGACGCCGAACACCGCAAGGCCATTGGCGAAGTTCCAGGTGCCGTCGACCGGATCGCAGACAATCGCAAGTTCTGCCTGCGGCAACGCGTCCAGCAGGCTCCGGTCGGCGGAGACCGCCTCCTCGCCGAGGAACAACGCTTGCGGCATCAGACGCGCGCAGGCCACGCGCAGGCGCTCTTCCATCTGCCGGTCCGCTTCGGTCACGAGGTCATCCGGGGCGGACTTTGCCGCAATCATGTCGGAGGACAGCCGCCGGAAGCGCGGTAGGATTTCCTCTGCCGCGCCGGCGCGCACCTCATCAATGAGCCAGTCCCAGATCTTGGGCGAAGGTGCCGTCATGCCGCCTCCCCTTGCCGGTTGATCCAGCGCGCCAGGTGGTCCGGAATGTCGGTCTGGAACACGGACACACCGGCCTCCACCAGTACACCCCAGATGGCATCCGGGTCCTCAAGTGCAAGGCTGTCGCGGAAGCCGGCCGAAGCGACCGGATCCAGTGTGTTCACCCAGACCGAGGTGCCCCCGGCGTTGAGCACGCTGGCTGCCTGACGCAGCGTGTCGAGGCTGTCGTATTTCACTTCCGTGATCACCGCGCCGCTCTCCAGCACGCGGGCAGCATCATCAGCCCAGGTATCGGCCTTCAGGCGCAGCATTGGCATCACCATGACGCCCGTCGTCGCCTCGATATGGCGCAGCCGGGCCAGGTCCTCGGCCGTGGCGAGCGGGAACTTCACGTTGACGCGCTCAGCCGCGCCGCAGTCCGCTGCCATCCGGGCCACGGTTTCCATCAGATTGGCATGCTTGACGTCGAGATCGAGATAGCCGCGCCCGTCGGCAAGCGCCAGAACCTGCGCCAGCGTCGGCACCGGCTCCTGCGACACCGGCGCATCCGCGCCCCCGTCCCCCTCGCGCAGGCGCAGCCCGGCGAGCGTTGCCATGGTTTGGTCGGCAGCGACGCCGGACTGGCCGGTCATGCGATCCAGCGTGTCGTCATGCATCAGGAACAGGATCCCGTCGGCGCTCTCCTGGATGTCGATCTCGACAATCTGATGCCCGGCGTCATAGGCGCGGCGGATCGCCAGCAGGCTGTTCTCGGGACCGACGGTCCAGGCCCCGCGATGGGCCACGATCAGCGGCTT
Source organism: Pannonibacter sp. SL95 (assembly GCF_026672425.1). Classification (GTDB taxonomy): domain Bacteria; phylum Pseudomonadota; class Alphaproteobacteria; order Rhizobiales; family Stappiaceae; genus Pannonibacter. Next base: position 1,053,943 of record NZ_JAPPRC010000006.1, on the reverse strand, counting down.
GCGATTCTTGCGGGCAACGAAGTCACGGTAACTCAACAAGGACGTTTCCTTTCGATCAGGAGACAAGGCGAACGCCGGTTTCGGCGTCGAACAGGTGCAGGGCACCATCGGGAATGCCGAGACCGGCCTCGGCGGGAACCGGCCGTCCGGCCGGAGACTGCACGGCGACCGTTTGGCCATCGGGAAGGCGGAAGACCTGCACGACATGCGAGCCGAAGTCCTCACGGTGCAGCGGAACGAGTGGCGCACCGCCGCCGTCCAGAACCGCCGCCTCAGGACGCACACCGGCCAGCACCTGCCCCTGATGCGCCGAGGCGACCAGCGGCGAGCCATCACCAAGCCGCAGCCAGGTGCCGTCGCCCGTGGCCGTGATGAGGCTCATCGGCGGATGGCCGATGAAGCTGGCGACGAAGCGCGTGGCCGGGCGGTGGTAGATGTCAGCCGGGGTTCCGATCTGCTCGACCCGGCCAGAGTTCATGACGACGATCTGGTCGGCCAGTGTCAGCGCTTCGGCCTGGTCGTGGGTCACGAAGACCGTCGTCGCGCCGATACGGCGGTGAAGGTCGGCGAGTTCCGCCCGGGTTTCATGGCGCAGCAGCGCATCAAGGTTCGACAGCGGCTCGTCAAACAACATCACCTGCGGCGTCCGCACGATGGCGCGGGCAATCGCCACGCGCTGGCGCTGCCCGCCCGACAGTTCCGAAGGGCGGCGGGCCAGATAGTCGCCGAGGCCAACGACACGCGCGGCGTCCGCAATCCGGGCCATGCGTTCACGGCGCGGCACCCCGGCGACCTTCAGCGGATAGCCGATGTTGTCGCCCGCAGTCATGTGCGGATAGAGCGCATAGGACTGGAACACCATGGCGCAGCCCCGCTCGCGCGGCGGCAGGTCCTGCACTTTTCGTCCGCCGATCTCGATCTCCCCGCCTGAGACCGCTTCCAGCCCGGCAATCAGGTTCAGCAGCGTGGACTTGCCGCAACCGGAGGGCCCCAGGATCACGGTGAAGGCGCCGGCGGTGAAGGTCAGGTCGAGCGGTGGCAGCACCTCGGTCGTGCCAAAGCGCTTGGCAACGCCTTTCAGCGCGATTTCAGCGGCTTGTGTCATGTCATTTCTCCGAGAGGGCATAGCCGCGCACGATGAAGCGCTGCAGCAGGGCAACCATGGCCAGCGGGATGGCCGAGACGACGAGGGCACCGGCCATGATCAGCGGATAGTCCGGCACCGCCCCCGGCATGTCGTTGGCCAGCCGGGACAGCCCGACGACGGCCGTCTGCATGTCCGGCCGCGAGGCGGCCACCAGCGGCCACAGGTATTGAGTCCAGCCGCCGAGGAACATCATGATGAACAGGGCGATGAGCGGCGCGCGCGACAGCGGCAGCAGAATGTCGAGCGCAAAGCGGACCGGCCCCGCCCCGTCCATCACGGCGGCCCTTGGCAGGTCGCGCGGCATCGCCAGAAAGGCCTGGCGGAACAGGAAGGTGCCGGTCCCATGTGCCACCAGCGGGGCGGCAAGACCGAACCAGGTGTCCAGCACCGAAAGGCGCATCAGCGGCCCGATGCCGAACACGTCCAGCACGAGGTTCACCGGCATGCCGACATCGGCGGCGACCTGATAGGTGGTGATCACCCGCAGGTCGAGCGGCAGCATGATGGTGACCAGCGTCAGGGCAAACAGCGCCCCGCCCCAGCGGATCTGGAAGAACACGATCGCCAGCGCGGTCATGAAGGCGAAGAGGCACTTCAGCGTCGCGACCAGCATGGCCGCGACGAAGGAATTGACCAGCTGGCCGGGGAGTGCCGTCTCCTCGAACACGCGGGCGATGTTGACGAGGAGCTGATCGCCCGGCAGCCAGCTCAGGCCGCCGGTCAGCACGGTTTCATAGGCCTGCGTGGCCGTGACGAGCGCGACAACGAGGGGCAGCAGCACGAACCCCATACCCAGCGCCAGAATGAGACCGGCGACGCGGTCGATGCTCTTGGTGTTCTCGACCATGTCAGCGCTCGTATCTCACGCGGCGTTCCAGAACGAGGAACTGGAAGGCCGTCAGGATCAGGACAAAGATCATCAGCAGGGCCGTCTGGGTCGCAGCACCCGACAGGTCATACCCACGGAAGCCGTCGACGTAGATTTTATACACAAGAAGTGTAGTAGACCCGCCCGGACCACCCTCGGTCATTGAATCAATCAGGCCAAAGGCACCGGTGACACTCTCTGTGAATTCGAGGGCGAAGGTCAGGAACAGTTGCGGCGCGATCAGCGGCAGCTGGACGTCGCGTACCCGGCGCCAGGGGCCTGCTCCATCGAGCGCGGCCGCCCGGTGCAGCACCTGCGGCACGGCCTGGAGGCCGGAGAGCAGCACGACGAAGTTGAACGGAATTCCGCCCCAGACATGGGCCACGACAATCATCGTGAAGGCGTCCGCCCCGTCGATGCGCGGGTTCCAGATCCCCGGAAACACGGCATTGAGCGGCGCCAGCAGACCCAGAAACGGGTTGAAGATGAAGACGAACACAAGCCCGATCGAGGCCCCGGCCACGCCCTTGGGCCAGACCAGGATGTTGCGCGCCGGCTGGCTCAGCCGGATGTGCCGGTCGGCGGCGAGCGCCAGGATCAGCGGAATGACGATGGCCAGGGTCGAGCCGATCACCATGAAGACAAAGGTCAGGCGCAGCGAACGCCAGAACTCCGGGTCGGCCAGCACTCTTGCGTAGTTCTGCAGGCCAACGAACTCCGATCCCCCGCCGAACGGACGCTCCAGCGTGAAGGACCAGTAGAAGGCGAGATAGACCGGCAGATAGAAGAACAGCGCAATCAGCAGCGTCTGCGGCAGGATAAGAGCAAAGGCCAGCCAGCGCTGGGGAAACAGGGCGAGCATCAAGGATCCTTCCGGGAAAAGGCCCAGCCCCTGACGCGCATGGCCAGGGGCTGGGCCGCTCTGCTTACGGCAGGGTCACGCCGGCATAGGTCGCCTGGAAGCGGCGCAGCAGCTCGTCACCACGGGTCTTGGCGCTGTCGAGGGCTGCCTGCATCGGCTTCTCGCCGTTGAAGGCCTTCTGCGTCTCTTCCATGAAGATGTCGCGGAACTGGACGAAGAAGCCGAGCCGGATGCCGCGGCTGTACTCGTTGCCGGCCACGTCCATCGAGCCGACGCCCAGCTCGGCCACCGCAAAGGCCGGATCCGAGGCCCGGTCGGTCGTCTTGATCAGGTCCAGCGCGGCCTGGGTCACCGGCACGTAGCCGGTCGCCTTGACGAACTCGAGCTGCGGGGCCGGGTCGCGCAGGAAGTCGAGGAAGGCGCGCGCAGCCTTGATCTGGTCCTCGCCATGCCCCTTCATCACATAGATGGAGGCACCGCCAACCAGCGTGTTGCGCCGCTCGACGCCCTCGTACATCGGCGCCAGACCCACCATCAGCTTGTCGCCGAGCGCGGCGAGATGGCTGGAATAGCCGCCCGTCGAGTTCTCGATCATGGCGCATTCGCCGGCGTTGAAGGCATCGGCGAACTTGCCGGCGCGCGTGTCGGCCGCCAGACGGACGAGCCCGTCCTTGCGCCAGCCGGCAAGGTTTTCCATGTGCTTGGCCGGCAGGCCGGCATTGAAGGCGTACTCCGCATCGAGGCCGGCAAAGCCGTTGCCCTTGGTGGCGACCGGTGCGCCGTGACGGGCCGCAAACTGCTCCAGCACGCGCCAGGGATGGCCGTCGGTGGCATAGGGGCAGGCATGGCCAGCATCGCGCAGCTTGGTGGCGACCTTGATCACGCCTTCCCAGGTGGTCGGCAGTTCGCTCACGCCGACCGAGGCGAGCGCCTCCCGGTTGCCGTAGAAGATCAGCGTCGAGGCATTGTAGGGCTGCGACCACAACGCGCCCTTCGACGTCTCGTAATAGGAGCGCGCGCCGCCGATGTAGCTGTTCCAGTCGACGTCAGGCAGCACCTCCGAGACTGGCACCACGGCGTTCGACAGCAGCAGGTCGAGCGTGCCGGCGTCGAAGAACTGGATCAGCACCGGATGGGTTTTTGAACGATAGGCGGCGATTGCCTTCTGCATGGCAACCTCATAGCCGCCCTGCCCGACGCAGGTGACCTTATGCTCGCTCTGGGCGGCATTGAAGCTGGCGCAGTTGGCCTGGATTGCCTCTTCGATCTTGCCGGTATTGCCATACCAGAACTCGAAATTGGCGGCGTTGACCGGATTGGACAGGGCGGTGCAGGCCAGCGCGCACAGCGCGGCGGCAGTGGCTCGAACAGTCATGACGGCTCCTCATGGGGCGGTGGTGAAGGCAGGCGGATTACTACACTTTAAGTGTGACAATGCCGTGACGCGGGACGCCTTTGCAGCCGGCCTGCCCTGTGCTTTAAATCCGGCCATGACCTATGATCCTGTCTCCCTGATCTCGCCCCGGTTCCTGCGCTCGAGCGACCCGTGCGAGATCGTCTCGGACAATGAGCGCGCCCTCTTGCGCCTGGCGCGGGCCTATCCGGGTCATTCCCGCTCGGAGATCGCCGCACGCCTGCCGCTGGCGCAGCAGTCGGTGCACCGGATCATCGACGCCCTCGCCGAACGCGGCCTGATCCTGCTGGGCAACCCGAGGCCCGGCACCGGCCGCGGCCAGCCGAGCCCGACCGTGTCCCTCAACCCGGACTTTGCCTGGACAGTGGGTCTGTCGATCAATACCGACCGTGCCGGCCTTTGCCTGATGCCCTTCGCCGGTCCGTCAGAAACAGTGTCCATCGACATCGGCGGCCAGGGGCTTTCGGAAAGCCTCGACCGCATCCAGGACCGGCTCGCACAGCTCCTCGACCAGCGCGGTGTTGCCGCCGAAAAGATCCTGGGGCTCAGCCTTGGCATTGCCGGCTACCGCATCGAAGGCACAACCTACAACGCGCCGCTGCCCTTGCATGACTGGTCGCTGATCGAGCTGGGGCCGCTGCTCGCGCGGCGCTTCAATCTCCCGGTCTGGGTGGAAAACGGCGCCAGCACAGCCGCCGTCGGCGAGGCGATGCTGGGCGTCGGCCGCCATATCCAGAGCTTTGCCTATCTCTCGTTCAACTACGGTTTCGGCGGCGGGCTGATCCTGAACGGCGAGCTCTATGCCGGCTCGAACGGCAATGCGGGCGAATTCAGCGGCATCGTCGATGTGGAGGGCGGCAAGCGGCGCCCGGCCCTTCAGCTGCTCATCGCCCGTCTCGAGGCTGAAGGCATGCATGTTCCGAGCCTGGAATGGCTGAGGCGCAACTTCCGCCCCGACTGGCCCGGCGTCGAGGCCTGGGTCGATGACGTCACCCCCTTCACCAACACGCTGCTCAATGCCATCTGGTCGGTGATCGACCCGCAGGCCATCGTCTTCGGCGGTGAAGTACCGCGCAAGCTCGCCGACATGCTGATCGAGCGCGTCACCTTCAACAACAGTCCGCGCTACGGCAACCGCCGCCGGACGCCCAAGCTCATCGTCTCGGACCTCGAAGGCGAACCCTCCGCCATCGGCGCCGCCGCCCTGCCCTTCAAGACCTGCGTGTTCTGACCCGGCAGGCTCCTGACATGAAACCGTCTTGCAGCCGTCAACAAACTGACGCGGCCGGGAGGATATGACCACGACACGGAATGCAATCACATTTGCAATGGAGCGTCCGATGTCACAGAAATTGCACACACTCGTCGCAGCCGGCGGTATCGCCCTGCTCGCAGTTGCAGCCCCAGCCCAGGCTGCCACCACCGTCACCTTCTGGCACTCGTTCAACAAGGCCCAGGGCGAAGCGCTCGACAAGATCGTCGCCAATTTCGAAGCCGCGAACCCGGACATCGACATCCAGGCCGAGTTTGTCGGCAACTACAACGACATCGTCGCCAAGCTCCAGGCCGCCATCCCGGCGCGCCGGGCTCCCGATGCGGTCATCCTCGAAGTCACCCGCTACGGCCTCTTTGCCGACCGCGGCGTGCTGACCGACCTGACGCCGTATTTCGAGGCCGATGCGCTGAAGGACGAGCTGTACCCCTACGCCCGTGAGGTCGGTGTCTACAAGGACAAGACCTACATCGTGCCGTTCAACTCCTCGACGCCGGTGCTCTACTACAACAAGGACATCTTCGCCCGCGCCGGCATTACCGGCGAGCCGCAGCTGAAGACCTTCGACGACATCCTGACCGCGTCCAGGACCATCACCGCCAAGCTTGGCGCCGAGGGCGTCACCGGCATCGCCGCCCCGGGCCAGTTCGCCCGCTGGGGTCTGGTCATGTCCAATGACAGCGAGCTGATCGACCGCAAGACCAACGAGATCCTGCTCGACGCCCCGAACACCATCGAAGCCTACCAGTGGATGGCCTCGCTCGTGCACGAGCACAAGGTCGCCTCGGCCGATGGCGTCACCGAAGAAGACAATGGCCGCGATGCGTTCCTCGCCGGCAAGGTCGGCATCATGCTGAACTCGACCGGCAACTACACCGGCTCCAAGAAGGCGCTCGGCGACAAGCTGGAAGTCCGCCCGATGCCCTGCAACAAGGTCTGCTCCGTGCCGATCGGCGGCGCCGGCATAGGCATTCTGGCTTCCTCGGCCAAGGACGTGCAGGACGCGGCCTACAAGTTCATCAGCTACGCCGCCTCCGCCGACGCCAATGCGGCCTGGTTTGCCGCCACCGGCTACCTGCCGATCAACAAGAACAGCGCTGCCAAGCCGGTCGCGGCCGAAGCCCTTGCCACCCAGCCGGGTATCCGCGTTGCCATCGACTCGCTGCCCAACGCCTATGGCCGCGCCCGTCCGCCGGTTGTCACCTGGATGCGCGCGACGGAATACAAGATGTGGGAAGCCATGGCTCTCGGCCAGGCTCAGGTCGCCGACACGCTGAAGGACTTCGCCGCCCAGACCCGCGAAGAAGCCCAGCGCTCCAACTGATCCCGCATCTCCTGAAACCGGCCGGCCGGCCGGGGCAAGTGCCCCGCCGGCCGGTCAGGACATCCGGCCCATGCTTCGCTTCCTGACGCCCTATCTGTTCGTCGCTCCCCTCGTCCTGTTCATGGCGGTCTTCACCTATGTGCCGATCCTCATGAGCCTCGACCTGTCGGTCCGCGACTGGGATTTCCTGTCGCCGGACATGCCCTTTGTCGGTCTCGACAACTACAAGGGCCTGCTGGCCTCGCGGGAATTCTGGAACTCGCTCTGGGTCACCACGATCTTTGCCGTCCTGTCCGTTCCGCTCAGGCTGGTGCTGGCGCTGGGGATCGCCACCTGGCTGGTGCGTGAAGCCCTGCCCTCCCGGCTCCTGCGCGGCGCGCTGTTCCTGCCCTCGGTCACCTCCACGGTGTCGATCGCCGTCGTGTTCTCCTGGCTGTTCTCGACCGACTATGGCGCGGTAAACGCCCTGCTCGTCGGCCTTGGCCTCGGCCGCCAGCCCTGGCTGCAGGACCCGGCGCTGGCGCTCTGGGTGCTGATCCTCGTCAACACCTGGAAGCAGCTTGGCTATGACATCGTCATCTACATCGCCGGCCTCCAGGCCGTGCCGCAGGAACTCTATGACGCGGCGGCTGTCGACGGGGGGCGCCGGTTCCATGTCTTCCGGCGCGTGACGCTGCCACTGGTCATGCCGACCACCTATTTCCTGCTGGTCATTTCCGTGATCGAGGCCTTCCAGGTCTTCACCATCGTCAATGTCATGACCAACGGCGGCCCGGCCGGGGCCACCGACATGCTGGTCAGCCTGCTCTACCGGGTCGGCTTCGTCCTCTTCGACATCGGCCGCGGCTCGGCGCTCGCCGTGCTGCTGTTCGTTTTCCTTGTGACGCTGGCGATCGTGAAGTCGCGCGTCATCGGCCGGAGAGTGCACTATGAAGCCTGATGACATCCGCCCGCGCCTGCGGCTCGCCGAGCCGCTCCTGGCCGCACTGGCGCTCGCAGCGGGGCTCCTGTTCCTGTCGCCCGTGCTCTATTCGATCTGGCTGTCGCTGCAGACGGCGGATTCCTACTATGCCGGCGGCTACGAGTTCACCCTCGACAACTACACGCGGGCAGTCAGCCAGTACAATTTCGCCCGCTATCTCCTGAACAGCCTGATCGTCTCGGGCCTGGTCACGGTTCTGGCGATCTCGGTCGCCACGCTTGCGGCCTTTGCCTTCGCCCGCTACCGCTTTCCCGGCGGCGACTTCCTGTTCGGGGCCACCGTGGCAACGCTGATGATCCCGAGCCACATCAGCCTGATCCCGAACTATCTGACCCTTGCCAAGGCGGGCCTCCTCGACAGCTATGCCGGGCTGATCCTGCCGGCCGTCTCGAACGGCTTTGCCGCCTTCTTCCTGCGCCAGTACATCCGCGGCATCCCGAAGGCACTGGACGAGGCCGCCTACATGGACGGGGCCAGCCCGCTGACCGTGCTCTGGCGCATCATCGTGCCTCTGTCTCGGCCGGCGATCCTGTCGATGAGCCTCTACATCTTCATCACCGAGTGGAACAACTACATCTGGCCGCTGGTCGCCGTCGGCAAGCAGGACCTGTTCACCCTGCAGATCGGCCTTGCCCGGCTCTACAGCGCCAATCCCGGCGAGGGTCTGATCGACTGGCCGCTGGTGCTGGCCGCCTCCACGCTCACCATCCTTCCTGTCCTCCTCGGCTTCCTGCTGGTCGAACGCAATCTCGTCCGCGGCATCACCATGGGCGCGCTCAAGTAACCGGGATCTCTCACGACATGACACGCATCGCATCCCATCGCGGCGGTACCCTCGAATTCGGCGACAGCAGCCCGCAAGGCTTTGCCGCCACCGCCCGCATGGCCCTGGAAGAGGTCGAGTTCGACGTCCATCCGACCGTAGATGGCGCCATCATCGTGCATCATGATGCAACGCTCGACCGGACCACCGACCGCACCGGCCCGATTGCCCGGCTAACGCGGGCCGAGGTCCAGGCGGCGACCATCAATTACGGCGCCGGCGGGCATCCCCTGCTCCTGTCCGAGCTTTGCGCTCTCTACGCCGGCAGCCCGGTCGATTTCCGCTGCGAGATCAAGCCGGATGATGCCGGCCGGCCCTATCCGGACTTCGTGCCGCGCGTGGTCGCCGAACTGGCGCAGCACGGCATGCTCGAGCGCACCACCTTCACGTCCTTCCTGCTGGAAAGCCTCGACGCCCTTAGCGAGGCCACGACGCGGCCCTGCCTCTGGCTGGTCAGCCCCGCCGTGCTGCGCCAGCTGGGCACGCGCGCCGTCATTGGTCTTGCCCGCCGCCACAACATCCCGGAAATCGGCGTGCACATCGACACCGCCGACGCCGCGCTGATGTCGGCCGTCACGGCAGCCGGCATCGCCTTCGGCTGCTGGGCCGCCCATGACGCCGCGCAGATCACCAAGGCCTTCGATCTCGGGGTCAAGGTCTTCACCACCGACCGTCCCAGCCTCGCCATTGCCATCCGCGATGGCACGCACAAGGACCAGGCCGCATGAGCCGCATCACCCTTCGCGACATCACCAAGGCCTATGCCAATGGCCAGGCCGTGCTCAAGGGCGTCTCGCTTGACATTGCGCCGGGCGAATTCGTCGTCATCGTCGGCCCGTCGGGCTGCGGCAAGTCCACGCTTCTGCGCCTCATCGCCGGGCTGGAGCGCTGCGAAGCGGGCGACATCGAACTGGCCGGCCGCCGAGCCAATGATCTGGCTCCGCAGGACCGCGACATCGCCATGATCTTCCAGAACTACGCGCTCTATCCGCACATGAGCGTACGCGAGAACATCGCCTTCGGGCTGGAGCTGCGCGGGGTGGCGAAGGCCGAGCGCAACCGCCGCGCCGAAGAGGTCGCGGCCATGCTGCAGTTGACGCCCTACCTCGACCGCAAGCCGGGCGCCCTCTCCGGCGGCCAGCGCCAGCGCGTGGCGATGGGCCGGGCGATGGCACGGCAGAGCGCGATCTTCCTCATGGACGAGCCGCTGTCCAACCTCGACAACGCGCTGCGCGTCGCCATGCGCGCCGAGATCCGCGAGCTGCACCAGACACTTGGCGCCACCACGGTCTATGTCACCCATGACCAGACCGAGGCCCTGTCGCTGGCCGACCGGGTCGCGGTGCTGAAGGATGGCGTGCTGCAGCAGTTCGACACGCCGGCAGCGATCTATGACAGGCCGGTCAACCGCTTCGTCGCCGGGTTCCTCGGCATGCCGTCGATCAACTTCGTCGAGGCCTCCCACCTGCCCGGAGTAAGCAACGCTCCGGGCCTGACCGCCGGCCTGCGCCCCGAAACCCTCACCCTGCACGGAACCAACCCGTCCGGCTCAGCTCTTGCCGGCCGTGTCCTCTTCCGTGAGATGACCGGGGCCGAGGTGATCCTGCATTGCGACACGCCCGCCGGCCGGCTCACCTTGACCGGCGAGCGCCAGAGCCTCCCGGAGGCGCTGGACCAGATCTGGATCAGCTGCGACCTTGACCGGGCCCTGTTCTTTGATACCCAGACAGGAGCCCGTGTCGACCGGCCCCGCGCCGCCTGACCTCGCCTTCGCCCGCTTCGCACAGGACCGTTTTCTTGACGCAGGATTCCCTTCCCCAGGCGCTTGGCGACCTGATCAACCGCCATGCTGCCCGCCTGACCGAAGCCGACACGCGCCTGCTTGATGTGCTGGTGCAGGACCCGATCCGCGCCGCCATGGAAAACGGCAAGGAGGTCTCCTTCCGCGCCGGTGTGCATCCCGCCTCTGCCGTGCGTCTTGCCCGCCGCCTTGGCTTCAAGGGCTATCCCGAGTTCAAGAGCTTCCTGCAGTCGAACCTGATCGAGGGCGGCACGGATTTCGAAAGCCCGGCTGCCCGCATGGCTGCGCGGCTTGTGCGGGCCGAGGAAGGCGGGCTGCTCGCCTCCCTGCTCGACAGCGAGATTGCCGCCCTCAACGCGGTGCGCACCAGCGTGTCGGATGCCGATATCCGCGCGTTCTCGTCGGCCCTCAGCACTGCCCGCCGCGTCTTCGTGTTTGGCCGGGGGCATTCCGCCTCGCTCTCGGCCCTCATTACCCTGCGGCTGCTGCGCTCCGGCTATGATGCCGTCGACCTTGGCAGCCAGATGCACAAGCTGCCCGAAGCGCTCTTTGCCGTGGAGCCGGGAGATGTGGTCTGGCTGCTGGCTTTCCGCCGTGCCTCGCCCCTGATCGATGACCTCAGCCGCCTGGCGGCTGCGCGCGGCGCAAGCGTCCTCGCGCTCACCGATCTCCTCGGCCTGCGCATCGAGCCCAGCCCCAGCCTCACCATCGCCGTCTCGCGCGGCCAGCCGGGCGACTCACAGTCCCTGGTGGTGCCGATGACCATCGCCAATGCGGTGATCCTGGACCTTGCCGCCATCGACAACGGCCGGTCCATGCGCGCCCTCAGCGCCTTCAAGTCCTTCCGCGCCACCAGCGGCCTGCCCGCCCACCTGCTCTAGGCCGCCGGATCACGCAGGCCGGAGCACGCAGGGATGACTTGGACCGCCATTGCCGCTATCACAGGCGGCGAAGGCAGATCCCTGCCGCAGCCCCCTGGACACCATGGCCCTCGAACTTCTGATTGTCGTTCTCCTCACCCTGCTCAACGGCCTTCTGGCCATGTCTGAGCTGGCGGTCGTCTCCTCCCGTCCGGCGCGCCTGAGGGTCGCGGCCGAGGCAGGATCACGCGGAGCGGCAACGGCCCTGCGGCTGCAAGAGGATCCCGGCCGGTTCCTGTCGTCGGTACAGATCGGCATCACCCTGGTCGGCGTCCTGTCCGGTGCCTTCTCCGGCGCGACGCTCGGCGAGCGCCTGTCCGCCTTCCTGCTCACGCAAGGGGTGAGCGAGCCGCTGGCGGACGGATTCGGCGTCGGCGTCGTCGTCGTGGCCATCACCTATCTGTCGCTGATCATTGGCGAGCTGGTGCCCAAACAGGTGGCCCTGCGCAATCCGGAGGGCGTCGCGGCGCGTGTTGCCCCCTTGATGCTGCTGATCTCGCGCATCGCCGCGCCGCTGGTGTTCCTGCTCGATATCTCCGGCAAGGCCGTCCTGTCGCTCCTCGGCCAGAGCGGGGCCAGCGAGGAAAAGGTCACCGAGGAAGAGGTCAAGACCATCATCGCCGAGGCCGAAAGCGCCGGCGTGCTGGAAAGCGCCGAGCGTGACATGATCTCCGGCGTCATGCGCTTTGCCGACCGCACGGCCCGCGCGCTGATGACCCCGCGCCGCGAGGTCGAGATCATCGACCTGTCCGACCCCCATGATGTCCTGCGCGCCCAGATCCGGGAAACCCGGCGCACCCGCCTGCCGGTTCAGGATGGCGAGGCGGACGACATCATCGGTGCCTTGCGCGTGCGCGACGTCATCGAGGCCTATGCCGAAAGCGACGAGCCGGACCTGCGCGCCCTCGTCCGCCCGGCCCCGGTCGTCATCGACAGTGCCCGTGCCCTGGACGTGCTCAAGGCCCTGCGCGCCGCCACGCTGCACATGGCACTGGTGTTTGACGAATACGGCCACTTCGAAGGCATCATTTCCGCCGGCGATATCCTCGAGACCATCACCGGCGTGTTCCAGGACGAGGACAGCAACGACGAGCCCTCCTGCGTCCAGCGCGCCGACGGATCGTGGCTGGTCGCCGGCTGGATGCAGGTTGACGAAGCCTCCGACAAGCTCGGCCTGCCGGTCGACAAGGATCCCGACTTCGAAACGGTCGCCGGGCTGGTTCTCAGCGAACTGAATCACCTTCCGGTCGTTGGCGAGGTGTTCGATTACCGCGGCTGGCGCATCGAAGTCGTCGACCTCGACGGCCGCCGCATCGACAAGCTGCTGATGAGCCGGCTGGTCGACTGACGCCGCTACGGCACTGCACGGACCCTTTGCCACACGGTCTTGCGGCAGCGCAGCAATTCCGTTACGCGGTCATCAGCGGCTGCATTTCTCCCTGCAGTCGGCCATCCCATATCGAGGGTTTCCCTCCCCCCGTTTCCGGTCGCGCCCTTCGGGGAGCGGCCGTGCCATGCCATTTCAGGAGCATCATATGATCGGCAGAAAAGTTCCCGACGTGACCTTCCGCACCCGCGTGCGCGACGAGAGCATCGGCGGCCCCAACCCGTTCCGCTGGGAAGACAAGACCAGCGCAGACTATTTCGCAGGCAAGCGCGTTGTCCTGTTCTCCCTGCCGGGTGCCTTCACCCCGACGTGCTCGACCTTCCAGCTGCCGGATTTCGAGAAACTGTTCCCGGAGTTTCAGGCGCTTGGCATTGACGCGATCTACTGCATCTCCGTCAACGATGCCTTCGTGATGAACGCCTGGGCCAAGGCGCAGGAGATCAAGAACGTTCAGGTCATTCCGGACGGGTCGGGCGCCTTCACCCGGCGCATGGGCATGCTGGTCGCCAAGGACAACCTCGGCTTCGGCATGCGTTCCTGGCGCTATGCCGCCGTCATCAACAATGGCGTCGTCTCGAAGTGGTTCGAGGAGGAAGGCTTCTCCGACAACTGCGAAACCGACCCTTATGGCGCCTCGTCGCCGCAGAACATCCTTGCGGCGCTCAAGTCCGACGCAGACGCCAAGGCCGCCTGATTACAAGCCCCCGGCCATTACCTGGCCGGGGGCATCTGTCTGTTCTCTGGTCAGCGCCTCAGCGCTGCTTCAGCTTGGCGTCGTCCTCGCGCATCTCCAGCCACATGGCGTTGAGAATGGCGAGGCAGCAGGCCAGCGGCATGCCGAGGATCCAGGCGAAATACCACATTGTCTTGTCTCCTCAGTAATGCGCGCCGTCGCGGTTGACGCTCTCTTCGCTGACCTTGCCCCACAGCACCCGATAGACATAGGCGGTGTAGGCCAGGATCAGCGGCAGGAAGATCACCGTCACCACCAGCATGTTGAACAGGGTCGAGTGGCTGGAGGATGAGTCCCACACCGTCAGGCTCGCTTCCGGCTGGATCGAGCTTGGCAGGATGAAGGGGAACATCGACACGCCGACCGTCGAGATGATGCCGACCACGGAGAGTTTCGAGGCGAGGAACGTCAGCGCTTCCATCCGTGTATTGAGCCCGATCAGGGCCCCCAGCGCACCGATGAAGCCCAGCGCAGGGAAGACCACCAGCAGCGGGTGAATGCTGTAGTTGATCAGCCAGGATCCGGCTTCCTTTACCGTCGTCTTGGCCAGCGGATTGGCCTGCATCTCCGGATCGACCGCCGAAGTAATGCGATAGCCATCGATAAAGCCATAGGACAGGGCGAGGCCGCCGAGTGCGAACAGCACGATGACCGCAATCGCGGCAAACGAACCATAGCGCCGGCCGCGCGTTGCCACGACACCTTCCGTGCGCAGGGCCAGCCACGCGCCGCCATGCATCACCAGCATCGCCACCGACAGGAGCCCACAGAGCAGGGCAAAGGGCGTGAACAGCTCGAAGAACGAGCCTTCATAGGCAATGCGCAGGTCACGGTTCAGCGTGAAGGGCACGCCGGTCAGCGTGTTGCCGACGGCAACGCCGAACACCAGCGCCGGGACGAAGGAGCCGGTGAACAGCGCCCAGTCCCAGCGGCTGCGCCAGGTCGGATCCGGGTTCTTGTCGCGGTACTTGAAGGCGACCGGCCGCAGGATGAGCGCGGCGAGCGCCACGAACATCGCCAGATAGAAGCCGGAGAAGCTGACCGCATAGAGCGCCGGCCAGGCGGCGAAGATCGCGCCGCCGCCGAGGATCAGCCAGACCTGGTTGCCCTCCCAGGTCGGGGCGACGGAGGCAATCGCCACCCGCCGTTCGGTGTCATTGCGGCCGACGAAGGGCAGCAGCGAGCCGACGCCCATGTCGAAGCCGTCGGTGACGGCAAAGCCGATCAGCAGCACGCCAAGGAGCGCCCACCAGATCATCTTCAGGATCGAATAGTCGATGAGTTCATGGAGGATCATGGCTTTACTCCGCGGCGATGGCGAATGGACGCCGGGCGAGGCCCGGCTCAGGCTGCGGCTGTTCTTCCGGCCCCTTGGCGATGGCCTTCAGCATCAGCTTCACCTCGATCACCAGCAGCACGCTGTAGAGCGCGATGAAGCCGGCCATGGTCAGGAGAACTTCCGTAACCGTGAGGTTCGACACCGCCGCTGAGGTCGGCAGCATGCTTTCGATGATCCAGGGCTGGCGGCCATATTCGGCCACGAACCAGCCCATCTCGCAGGCAAGCCACGGCAGCGGGATCGACCAGACCGCAATATGCAGAAGCCAGCGCTGCTTCTGCCGCACCTGTTCCAGCTTGCCGGCGGAGGTGAGGTAGAAAAACACGGCCGTCAGCAGGATGAAGAAGAAGCCGCAGGCGACCATGATGCGGAAGGCGTAGAACATCGGCCAGACATTGGGCACCGTGGACCAGGCCGCCTCGTCGATCTGTGCTTCCGTCGCCTCCATGGGCTTGGGCGCGTAGGGCAACAGCAGGTAGCCATAGCCAAGATCGGCAGCATGCGCCTTGAACAGCGCCCGCTTCTCCGGCGTGTCCTCACCGCCGCGAATGTCCTGCAGCGTCTGCCAGGCAATCGCGCCGGAGCGGATGCGCTCCTTCGACTGTTCCACCAGTTCCTTGATGCCCGGGATCACCGTATCGAGCGAGCGGGTGGCGATCAGGCCCATGACATAGGGCACCTCGATGGCGAAGAGGTTCTCCCGCTTCACCTGATCGGGGATCGCCACCACGTTGAAGGCGGCGGGAGCCGGTTCGGTCTCCCACATCGCCTCGATGGTGGCGAGCTTCATCTTCTGGTTCAGGTTGGCCTCGTAACCGCTTTCGTCACCGAGCACGACGACGGAAAGAGCCGAGGCAAAGCCGAAGGCGGCAGCCACTGCCATGGAGCGGCGGGCGATGTCGAGATGACGGCCTTTCAGCATGTACCAGGCCGAAATGCCGAGCACGAACATCGAGGCGGTGACATAGCCGGCCGAGACGGTGTGCACGAACTTGGCCTGCGCCACCGGATTGAACAGCACGTCAAAGAAGCTCGTCACTTCCATGCGCATCGTGTCGATGTTGAACTCAGCGCCGATGGGATGCTGCATCCAGCCATTGGCGATGAGGATCCACAGCGCGGAGAAGTTCGTCGCGATCGCCACGGCCCAGGTTGCGGCCAGATGCGCGCGGGCGCTCATCCGGTCCCAGCCGAAGAAGAACAGGCCGACGAAGGTCGCCTCCATGAAGAAGGCCATCAACCCCTCGATGGCCAGCGGCGCACCGAACACGTCGCCGACATACTGGCTGAAATAGCTCCAGTTCATGCCGAACTGGAATTCCATGGTCAGGCCGGTCGACACGCCCAGCACGAAATTGATGCCGAAGAGCACGCCCCAGAACTTGACCATGCGCTTCCACACCTCACGGCCGGTCATCACATAGACCGTTTCCATGACTGCGAGCAGAACCGACAGACCGAGGGTCAGAGGAACGAAGAGAAAATGATAAAGCGCGGTCATCGCGAACTGCAGTCGCGACAGATCCACTACGTTGAGTTCCATGGCAAATCTCCTGCCGTGAGAGTCTGGCTCGCGGACAGCTCAAGCCTGTCCGCGCCGTCCGCCTTTGACCCCATGCGGATGACTGGAGCTTACTATGGTTTCTTGAAGGTTTTTATTTCGTTTCAGCCATTTGAGCGCGACCGATGCCCGCGCGACAGCAGCGCGCAGGCGTCACGGCGTCGCAGCTGGCCTAGGCGCGCAGCCGCACGATCCGGTCCGCAATGGCGAGTTCCCGGGCGCGGTGCGAGATCAGCAACAGGCTCGCACCCTCATCGCGGAACGCGGACAGAGCGGAGAGCACACCGGCGGCCGTTGCATCGTCCAGGCCCTCGGTCACCTCGTCCAGCAACACAACCTCAGGCCGAATCAGCAGCGCCCGCGCCAGCGTCAGTCGCCGGGCCTCGCCGCCGGAGAGCCCTGCCCCGCCTTCGCCGAGCAGGCTGCCCAGCCCCTCGGGCCGCGCGGCGATCATGTCGGCCAGCCCGACCGCCTCCAGCGCAGACCACATTGCCTCCGGGCTCGCCTCTGGCACAGCAAGCCGCAGGTTGGCGGCAATCGTGTCGTTGAACAGCACCGGCTTCTGCGAAATCACCGCAAGCCGCTGCCGCAGCACCACTTCCGGGATCCCGGACAGATCGCGTCCGCCGAGCCGGATCGCTCCTGCATCCGGCCTCATGAGCCGCGCGGCCAGCGCCAGCACCGTCGACTTGCCGCAACCGCTCGGGCCAACGAGGCACACCGTCTCGCCGCGTGCCAGCGTGAAATCGAAGCCTTCCAGCACGGCCCGCTGCGCACCGGGATAGGCGAACGTCACGCCGGTCAGTTCCAGCGCCGGTGCATTGGGCAAAGGCTCGCCAGTGATTTGTGTACTGTGCGAACCGGAGGCCCCTGCCCCGGCTTCCGCACCCATTTCCGCAAGCGGCATCACCCGCGCGGCTGCCCGCTGGGTCCGCGTCCAGCCGGCAAGACCCGGCAAGAGGCTCGCGAGCGTCTCCGTCAGACCGAGACCGACCAGCAGCAGCCCCGTCACCAGCGCCGCCGACAAGGTCCCGCCAGTAACCTGAGGCGCCAGCAGCACCAGCCCGAGCGCCACCAGCAGCTGGCCCGCACTCATCACCAGAGCCTCGGCAAGGCTTGCGCTACGCTCCAGCGGCCGCTCGGCCTCAGACCGCCGCAGGCCGGCCTGCCGGATGCCGTCGACGGCCTCGTCCAGCCCGCCATAGATCGCCAGATCACGCCGCCCGGCGACAAAATCGGCGCTGCGCATCCGCATCGCCTCTTCCGCCGCCTCCATCCGCCGCGCCGCCTGCGCCAGCTTGCGCTGCGACAGCAGTCCTGCCGCCGCAGCCACCAGCAGCAGCCCGGACACCAGCGGCACCAGCGCAAGCGGCGCAATCAGCACCGCCGCGACACCGGCCAGCAGCGTCACGACGCCCGTCACGAAGGCCTACACGACCAGCCGCAGATAGGCCCGGTCGAGCTGATCGATGTCCAGCGTCAGCCGCGCCAGGCGCAGGCCGCTGCGGCTTTGCCCCGCTGTTGCCGGGCGGCTCGCGGCGAAGCCGGCGAACACGGCCCCGCGCAGCCGCGCCAGAAAACGGAAGGTCGCGTCATGGGTCAGCATGCGCTCGCCATAGCGCCCGGCCGTGCGGCCAATTGCCAGCCCCCGGATCAGCGCGCTCGGCGTGAAGTAATTGATCAGGAGCCCGGCCGCCCCCGCTACAGCCGACGCGGTGATGAACCATCCGGCAACGCCTAGCAGCAACAGGCCCGTGATCGCCGGAACCAGCGCAATCGCCAGCCCCAGCACAAAGGCACCGCGCTGTTCGGCGAACTGGCGGCGGATGAGAGCGCGCAGCGGGCTCATGCGACGCCCTCCGTCTCGCGCTGCGGCTGCTGCGTGATGTCCAGCCGCAGCCCGCGCATCGCCAGCGCATTCGGGTCGTGGCTGGCGATGATGCTGGTGCGCCCGGCCGACAGCCGCTCCAGCCCGGCGATCACCACAGCCGCCGTCTCGTCGTCAAGGCCCGCTGTCGGTTCATCGGCAATCAGCATCAGGGGCTCGCGTCTCAGCGCCGCGCGGGCCAGCGCAATGCGCCGGGCTTCGCCGACGGACAGGCCAAATCCGTCCTCGCCCAGCCGCGTCGCCAGCCCCATCGGCATCTGCTCGACCAGCGCGCGCGCGCCGGCCAGTTCCAGCGCGGCCCACATCTCGGCCTCGCTCGCGTCCCGCTCTGCCCGCGCCAGATTGGAGCGGACCGAACCGAAGAACAGGCGCGGTTCCTGCGACAGGAAGGCAAGGCGGCTGCGCCACAGGCTCAGATCCAGGGCGGCGAGATCGAGGCCATCGATCAGGATCGCCCCGCCATCGACCGGCCGCAGTCCGGTCAGCGCATCGATCAGCGTCGACTTTCCCGCCCCGCTCGGCCCGGCGACCAGCAGCCTGTGTCCGGCTGGCAGCTCGAGGTTCAACCCGCTGATGACCGCGCGCCCGCCGGGGGAAAGTGTCAGATCGCGGAAGGTCAGCGCTGGTGATGTCTTCGGCAGTGACGCTGCCGCTGTGACTGCCGCAACCGGCGTTGCGCTTGCGGCCAGCGGCAGCTCCAGCAGCACCTTGGCTGCGGCCTCCGCATTGGCCTTGTCATGATAGGCAGCAGCAAAGGCACGCAAGGGCGAGAAGAACTCCGGCGCCAGCAGCAGCACGAACAGCCCGGTGAAAAGGTCCATCGGCGTGCCCCATGTGCCGCCGCTCACCTGCCCCAGCAGCGAGAAGCCGACATAGACCGCGACAAAGGCAATGCCTAGCGCGCTGAACAGTTCCAGCACCGTCGAGGACAGGAAGGCGATCTTCAGCACCTTCATCGTCGCTACGCGAAACCGGTCGCCGGCCTCGGCCACAGCCTTGTCCGTGCGCTCCAGCGCCCCGATCAGCCGCAGCGTGTCGAGCCCGCGCAACCGGTCGAGGAGGAAAGCGCTCATCCGGGCCAATTCCCCGTGCTGCCCGTCGGCGGCAGCCTTGGCGCGCATGCCGATCAGCGCCATGAAGACGGGGATCAGCGGCCCGGCCACCAGCAGAATGACCGCAACCATCCAGTTGGCAATGAAGGCGGCCAGCAGGATGCCAAGCGGCACCAGCGTCAAGCGCGGACGCAGCGGCAGGAACCGGCGCACATAGGGCCCAATGGCCTCAACCTGATCGGCAATGGCCGCCGCGACCGCACCGGCGCCCGGCAGCGCCGTTGAAGGCGCAGCCCCGGCTAGCCCGCGAAGTAGCCTGTCGCGCAGATCCGTCTTCACGCGCTCGGCCGCCGCCGTCGCCAGACGGCTCGCCAGCAGCGTCAGCATCAGGCGCAGGATCGCGATCAGCGCAATCACGCTCGCCGCAACCGCCGGCAGGGCGAACAGGCTCAGCAAAGATGCGCCAGCCATCGCCTGCATATCTCCCGCCGCCAGTCCGGCAATGGCCAGCGCAAGCAGATAGGCCTGGGCGATCCAGAGAAGATCCGCCATCGCGGCGATCCGGCCGGCGCGGGCAATGCGCGCCTTTTCGCCGGCAACGACGTCAGCCAGCAGGCGCAGATGCGCTTTGCCCGCGGCGGTCCCCTCTGCCGCGGCGTCTCCGCCTGTCGTCTTGTCTGCGTTGCGAGCCGTCCGTTCGTCCCTGCGCAAGGATTCCTGTCCTTCGAGCCACCCCTTTCCTCCCGGTTACATGCGCCAGCCGATCCTGACAATGACGAATGCACTCGCCGATTGTCGCATGGCGGGCGGACGAGCAGATCTGCCAGTCCCGCCCCCGGTTTGACACCCGGCGGCGGGGCCTGTAAGACCTGACAGGTCGGGGCATCGACACTTTGCGGGTAGGGACCATCCGCTCAGGGTTTAAAACCAATGCCCACCGTTTATTTTTCGGACTCGAATTCCGTCCTCTGGCGCCACGAATCCGGCCCCAACGCTCCGGTCAAGATCGGCAAGATGTCCGTCGCCATGACCGACATCGCAGTTGCCCCCGATGGCACGCTGTATGGCCTGGACAGCTTTTTCCTCTATCGCATCAGCACGTCCGATGCCTCGACCACCCGTATCGCCCTGCATAACGTTCCGGCGGCCAATGCGCTGGTGATTGATCCGCTCGGCGTTGCCTATGCGGCGTCCAGTGTCATGGAGATCCTGTACCAGACCAATCTGGAAAACGGCGCGCGCACCCTCATCGGCAAGATCGGCAAGAACGCGGCCGGTGACCTTGCCTTCCACAAGGGCGAGCTGCTGATGTCGGCCGACACCGATGACATCTATGTCATCAACCCGGCCACCGGTGCTGCCACGCTGAAGCTGCGCACCAATATCGATGACATCTGGGGCATGGACAGCGACGGCGAGACGTTGTTCGCCTATGCCGGCAATGACGTCTACGCGCTGAAGTCCGGGGCAACCGCCTTCGAAAAGATCGCCGATTTCGAGGTGAATGGCGTCGGCAAGATCATGGGGGCGGCCAGCACCGGCTACGGCAACAGCGGCGCGGTGCAGCGCGGCTCGAATGGGGCCGAATCCTTTATCGGGACGGCCAAGGACGACATGCAGTTCGGCCTCGGCGGCAATGATGACCTCAATGGAGCCGGCGGCAACGACACGCTCAACGGCGGCAGCGGCTTCGACAAGGCGATCTATGCCAGCAACCGGGCTGATGTCGTCGTCGACAACAAGGGCAGCGGCAAGTTCACAGTCTCGACCAGGATCGAAGGCCTCGACACGCTGCAGGACATCGAGCGGATCACACTCAACGACGGCACCCTGGCCCTCGATCTTGATGGAGCCGCCGGGCAGACCTACCGGCTCTACCAGGCCGCCTTCAAGCGGACGCCGGACCAGGTCGGGCTTGCCCACAACGTCAAGCTGATGGATCAGGGCCTGTCGATCTTCGACATGGCCAATGCCTTCATCGGCAGCCAGGAGTTCCGCAACACCTATGGCGATAACGTCAGCAACACCCAGTTCATCAGCCTTCTGTACCAGAACGTCCTGAACCGCGCCCCCGACGCCGCCGGTCTCTCCGGCTGGCTCTCCCGCATGGACAGCGGCACCACCCGCAAGGAAGTCCTCTTCGGCTTCTCCGAGAGCGGCGAGAACAAGGCCCTCGTCGGCCAGGCCATCGAAGACGGCATCTGGCTCGGCGCCTGAGGAGCGCAAACAGCGGCCTCTCAGCCCCTTCCCCCGCATAGCCTCTCAGCCCCCCTCCCCCTCGTGGGGAGGGGTTTGGGGGTGGGGGGGCGACGCTCGGCCCCTCCCCATCGGGCGCAGGGCAACACAGTCCGGCGCAAGCGGGGCAGCTGTCTGACGCGATGATCTTGTCCACGAGAAGCCGTCGATCTCGATCACCCGCGACCTTGACGCGCCGGACAGCACAAAGCATGAGCCCATTAACCTCTGATTGCGCAACCAGGGTTCGCACTTTTCATTTTCCGGCATCACAGTAGAGTTGAACGACATCCACTCGGTGTCGGCATGTCGAACGTTCCACTCATCAACCCGCTCAGCGGTCAGATCTCGTTCGGACGCGTCCCGGAGATCAAGAGCAGATCGCTTTACGTTCCCGCTGGACATATTCACCTGCGCAAGGGCAAGCATATCGGCCCCAATCAAGGCTTCGGCGCGCTGCACATCTGGGCAGAGCACAGCAAGGAAATGCGTCAACGAAACTTTTGCGCGGTAGAAGATGTCCCTGCCTACGTGGCCAGCATCATTCGGGTCGGAACGCCGCTGCATTTTCCTGGTGGCAACTTGCGACGGACGCGCATCATTGCGGTTCAAGCCAGCACCGGCATGGCCATCCTCGAGCAGCAA
This sequence comes from Pannonibacter sp. SL95, assembly GCF_026672425.1. Classification (GTDB taxonomy): domain Bacteria; phylum Pseudomonadota; class Alphaproteobacteria; order Rhizobiales; family Stappiaceae; genus Pannonibacter. Next base: position 1,031,689 of record NZ_JAPPRC010000006.1, on the reverse strand, counting down.
TCCTACCTTGGCGACACCGTGTGGTCTGTCGTGACCGCCTACTCGGGAAAACGAAAAGACGGCCCCCGGATAGGAGCCGTCTCTTGAATGCGTTGCAGTAGCAGCGTTTCCTTAGCGCTTTGAGGGTTCGGAAACCACCCGAAGTGTCCTGCAAATGAGCTTCCTGCAAAGCTCACCATCCGCAAGAGCTGGCCAATTCACAGGTGACGCCAACTCAAAATGCTCTTTATGCGCTGCAGTAACATAGGCCTTTCGGCACGTTTCTTCAAGAAAAAAGGCAAATGCGACCTTCAGTACCGGCCCTTGACATCCCCCGGCGCACAGCCCACATCTGCGTCCGGTTCGAGGCGCCGGCCGCTCGCAGGGGAAACCCGTGGTGAAGTCCTCGTGACAGCATATGCCTGACCAGCGCATGCGCACATGGCAACGCGAGCAACCGTGGCTTTCACGCATGCTGATGCTGATGAAGGCAATCAAGATGACTGACATGACAGGCCCGGGAACCACCGGGGACTACAAGGCCCAGGCAAAGCGGTTGCGCAGCGCCATGGCCAGCCAGGGCACGCCCATTTCCCATTCGCGAGCCCTCGAACTCATCGCCGAAGCCCATGGCGCGCGCGACTGGAACACGCTTGCCGCGAGGACCCCGGCCCTGCCGCATTCAGCACCGCGGCCGGCGACCAATCGCGCCTTCCTGCAGGTGGGGGCCAGGGTTGGCGGGCACTATCTCGGCCAGCCCTTTACCGGTGAGGTCCTTGCCGTTTCGAGCCTCGGAAATTCGGGACGCTACAAGCTGGAGATCCATTTCGACGAACCGGTCGACGTGGTCACCTTCGACAGCTTCTCCGCCTTCCGACGCCGCATCCGGGCAACGGTGGACGAGAACGGCACCTCCCCCCAGCGCACCTCGAATGGCCAGCCGCATCTGGTGATCGAGACGGCGGACTGATCGGCCAGCCCGCAAGGCTGTCATCCCGGACGAAAGCGAAGCGGAGATCCGGGACCTACTCGTTCGCAGAGCGGTCGAAGTCTCGCGCCTGGGTGACGCCGCATGGACAGTGATCTCCGACGCGAGGCCCAAAACAACAAAGGGCGGCCAGTGGCCGCCCCTTCAGAAAACGCCACCTCCGAGGTCATCCCCGCCCTGTGCGGGGATCCATACCGCCTTGGAAAGGTGGAACATTTCCGGCAGCCCTCAGCCAGAAGACTGGATCCCCGCACAAGGCGGGGATGACCGCTGTGGGCGCATTTTTATCGACACAAAACAACAAAGGGCGGCCAGTGGCCGCCCTTTGCACATCTTGAATGACGGCCTCAGCGCATCGTCGGGATGACGAATTCGGCGCCGTTCTTGATGCCCGACGGCCAGCGCGAGGTGACCGTCTTGGTGCGGGTGTAGAACTTGAAGGCGTCTGGGCCGTGCTGGTTCAGGTCGCCGAATCCGGACTTCTTCCAGCCGCCGAAGGTGTGGTAGGCGAGCGGAACCGGGATCGGAACGTTGATGCCGACCATGCCGATGTTGATGCGGGTCGAGAAGTCGCGGGCGGCGTCGCCGTCGCGGGTGAAGATCGCCGCGCCGTTGCCATACTCGTGGCTCATCGGCAGGTCGATGGCTTCCTCGTAGGTTTTGGCACGCACCACCGAGAGGACCGGACCGAAGATTTCGGTCTTGTAGATGTCCATCTCCTTGGTGACGTTGTCGAACAGGCAGCCGCCGATGAAGTAGCCGTTCTCGTAGCCCTGCATCTTGAAGTTACGGCCATCGACCACGAGCTTGGCGCCCTGCTCGACGCCCTTGTCGACCAGGCCCTTGACGCGGGTGTAGGCGTCCTTGGTCACGAGCGGACCGAAGTCGACGTCATTGCCGGCGGTGTAAGGTCCGATCTTCAGGCTCTCGACGCGCGGGGCCAGCTTCTCGATCAGGCGGTTGGCGGTGTCCTCGCCGACCGGAACGGCGACCGAGATCGCCATGCAGCGCTCGCCGGCCGCACCGTAACCGGCGCCGATCAGGGCGTCGACGGCCTGGTCCATGTCGGCATCCGGCATGATGATCATGTGGTTCTTGGCGCCGCCGAAGCACTGCACGCGCTTGCCGGCTGCGCAACCGCGCGAGTAGACATACTGCGCGATGGCGGTCGAGCCGACGAAGCCGACGGCCTGGATGGTCTCGTCATCGAGGATGGCGTCGACGCTGTCCTTGTCGCCGTTGACGACGTTGAGGATGCCAGCCGGCAGGCCGGCTTCCAGCATCAGCTCGGCCAGCATCATCGGCACGGACGGGTCACGCTCGGACGGCTTCAGGATGAAGGCGTTGCCGGCGGCGATGGCCGGGCAGAACTTCCACATCGGGATCATCGCCGGGAAGTTGAACGGGGTGATGCCGGCCACGACGCCCAGCGCCTGGCGCATGGAATACATGTCGATGCCCGGGCCGGCGCCTTCGGTGAACTCGCCCTTCATCAGGTGCGGCACGCCGATGCAGAACTCGGCCACTTCCAGGCCGCGGATCACGTCGCCCTTGGCGTCCGGAATGGTCTTGCCGTGCTCGCGGGACAGGGCCTCGGCCAGCTTGTCCATGTCGCGGTGCAGGAGGTCGACGAACTTCATAAGCACGCGGGCGCGCTTCTGCGGGTTCTGGGCGGCCCAGGCCGGCTGGGCGCTAGCTGCGTTCTCGATGGCGGCGCGCATCTCGGCCTTGGTGGCGAGCGCAACCTGCGCCTGCACTTCACCGGTGGCCGGGTTGTAGACGTCGGCAAAACGGCCCGACGTGCCTTCGACGTGCTTGCCGCCGATGAAATGTCCGATCTTCTTCATGGGCTTCCTCCTGAGCGCGAGCCGGGTCCTCAGGTGGGTCCCGTTGTTCGCCTGGCCCTTGTCTTGCGCCTTTCTTTTTGCAAAGACAACGGCGCTGTTTCCGCATCCGTTGTGCGTGGATTATAGTGCAAACCGGAGCCGGCCGCCGCGTCGCGGCTGTGTCGCAAATTGTCCTGCAATGACCGGAGTTTGTCGTGGATTGGGATGACATTCGGGTGTTTCTCGCCATCGCCCGCAGCGGCCAAATTCTGGGCGCGGCGCGCCGTCTCGGCCTCAACCACGCCACCGTCGCCCGCCGCCTGACCGCGCTGGAAGAGGCGCTGAAGACCCCGCTGGTCGAGCGTGGCACCACCGGCTGCAGCCTGACGGTCGCCGGCGAACGCTTTCTCCAGTCGGCCGAACGCATGGAAGCGGAGTTCCTGGCCGCCCGCTCAGAGCTCACCGACACGGAGATCGACGTCTCCGGCACGGTCCGCATCGGCGCGCCCGACGGCTTCGGCGTTGCCTTCCTCGCCCCGCGCCTCGGCGAACTGACCGCCCGCCATCCCGGCCTGACGATCCAGCTGGTGCCGGTGCCGCGCTCCTTCTCGCTGTCGCGGCGCGAGGCCGACATCGCGGTGACCATCGACCGGCCCGACACCGGGCGCCTGGTCGCGGCCAAGCTCGTCGACTATGCCCTCGGCCTTTATGCCTCAAGGGCTTACGTCGAAAGACGCGGGCTCCCCGGCCAGACCTCGGAGCTGCGCGACCATGATCTCGTCGGCTATGTCGAGGACCTGCTCTATTCGCCCTCGCTCAATTATGGCGCCGAGATCGTCCGCGACTGGTCGGCCCGGTTCGAGATCGCCTCGGCGCTCGGCCAGACCGAAGCGGTGCGGTCCGGGGCCGGCATCGGCATCCTGCATGCCTTCATTGCCCGCAAGGACCCCTCCCTCGTGCCTGTCCTGCCGCAGATCCGGCTGACCCGGGCCTACTGGATGGTGACGCACGAAAGCTCGCGGCCGCTGCGCCATGTGGCGGCAGTGCAGGATTTCCTGCGCGACCTCGTCACCCGCGACCGGGCGATGTTCCTGTAACCCCCAGTCCGAACTGTTCTTTCTCGAGCGAAGCCAGAAACTGCCGGACCTCCTTCAGGCGGGTGAAGCGGTGCAGGGTCAGGTGCGCCGGTGGCGATTGCCAGACCTCGAGAAGCTTCGCCCGCGACGAATGCCGCGTGTCCCAGATGAACTTCAGGAACTCGACCGTCCGGCCGTTGAACTGCTCCGGGCACCCCTCCGGCAGGTCCGGCCGGCTCTGGCCGCGGTAGACCCAGCTGCGCCGCAGCACGCGAATTGTGCGCAGCGCTACGGGTACATCCAGCCAGATGAAGGTGTCGGCCCGGGCGATCCGTTCGGGATAGGTGCGCGAATGCCCGCCCTCGAAGATCCAGCGCTCCTGCCGGTGGACCTCGCTGCTCAGGCGGTCCTTGTCCTCCTTGCTGCGTTCCACCCAGCCCGGTTGCCAATGGATCTGGTCCATATGAAACACCGGCAGCCCGGTCCGCGTCCCCAGCTCCCGGGCCAGTGTGCTTTTACCTGAACCGGGACCACCGACGATCATCACGCGTTGCATTGGAACTCTCAGAGGATGCGATGGGAAACACACTGTTCAATAGACAGTCAGGCTCAGGCGCGCCACCTTGCAGAGGAAATGTGACACTGGATGGACGTTTCGAGAGGAGAGACACAATGAGCTGGCTGACTGCACCCGATCCCATTCCTGGCGATGCGGCGAGCTGCGATCCGATCGACACGATCATCATGCCGCGCACGTCGGATCTCGGCGGCTTTGAAGTGCGCCGCGCCCTGCCCTCGTCGCGGCGGCGCATGGTCGGCCCCTTCATCTTCTTCGACCAGATGGGCCCGGCAGAACTGCTGGTTGGAGGCGGCGTTGATGTCCGCCCGCATCCGCACATCGGCCTTGCCACCGTCACCTATCTCTTCGACGGCGAGATCTATCACCGCGACAGTCTCGGGTCCGACCAGCTGATCACGCCGGGCGAGCTGAACTGGATGTCAGCCGGTCGCGGCATTGTTCACTCCGAGCGGGAAAGGGCGGAACGCAAGCTGGCCCCACGCCCCCTGTTCGGCATCCAGAGCTGGGTCGCCCTGCCCGCGCATCTGGAGGAAACGGAGCCCGACTTTGCCCATTACGGCGCTGACCGGCTGCCGCTCCTGAACGACCAGGGCGCCACCGTGCGGCTGATCGCGGGCTCACTCTATGGCGAGACCTCACCGGCCCGCACGGCGAGCGAGCTGTTCTATGCCGATGTCGCACTGGAAGCAGGTAGCCGCATCCCGCTCGACGCCAGCCATGAGGAACGGGCACTTTACACTGTAGAGGGCGAGATCGAGATTGCCGGCCAGACCTTTGGGCCGGCGCAGCTTCTGGTGTTCAAGCCCGGTGACCGGCTGGAGATCCGGGCGACGGCGACCGGCCCGGCGCGGTTCATGCTGCTGGGCGGCGCGCCGATGGATGGCCGGCGCTACATCTGGTGGAACTTCGTCTCTTCGTCAAAGGAGCGGATCGAGCAGGCCAAGGAGGACTGGCGCCGCGGCCGCTTCGACATCGTGCCCGGCGACGAGAGCGAGTTCATTCCGCTGCCGGCGGACTGACCAGCGCCGAGCCATCGGTTGGGGACGGCGGCTCGCTACCGTCCGGCGTGATCCCGACGAGAGGTGGATAGGCGGTGTCGAGCGGTGGCAGGCCCGCATCGGATGCGGGCTGGCCGTCCGGGGTTTCCGGCGGAAAGGCGATCAGGGGTTCAACCACGATCGGCCCGAATTCCTTCGGCTGCTCCGTGCTTTCAAGCTGGGGGGCAGGTGCCTCTGCTGGCGCGGCCGGCGCTGCCTTTGCCCCTTCGAACCGTGCCGGGCGAATGTGATCGGGCGGCGAGAACTCGATGATCACATTAAGACGATAACGCGCAGCGGCGTCCCCCGTCAGATTCGGATCCTCCGGCGACACCCTGAACCGGACGCCGCGTTCAGAGATGTCGACCGCGCGCATGTCGGAAATGGCCCGCAAGACCGGTTGCGGAAACTCCCAGGCATAGCGCTTTGACAGGGCATCGAGCACTTTGCGCGCCATGCTGCGTCCTTCTGCGTCCGTGCGCGGGTTGGCCGCGTTCAGCTTCAGACGCAGGTAGTCAACACGGTCTGAGGTGCCGCGCATCAGGAAAAACAAGGTCGTCGGCTCACTGTCGACATCCGGCGTACCGACCGCCACAAGATCCGAACTGCACTGCCAGCGATCCGTCTGGAACGGCGCTGCGCTCCACCCGGTGTTGGGCAGGCCCAGACCGGCCAGTTCTGCGCAAAGGTCGGCCGGGGATCCGGAGAAGCTCAGCTTGAGGGCTGCCGGAAGCTCGGGCTCGGGCGCAATCAGGCGTGCCTGCACATCACCGGGCAAAGGCGCCAGGGGATCAGCTGGCAATGCAACCGGCGGCGGCGGAAGCGGTTCGGCCGGACGAAACCGCCAGTCTGTCGCCACACCCGCCGCCAGCACGGCAACGCCCGAAAGGATGACCAGCGGCAAGCCGGCGAGGACAAGCCTGCGGGCCGTCCAGCGCCGCCGGCGACGCGGGTGTACCTCGGGTTCGGGTGGCGCTGCGTCTCCCCAGATCAGCTTGCGCTTGTCGGCACGCATGGAGGCGCGGAACCGATCAAGCGGCCGATAGCGTCGCCGGGGTTTTTGCGGCTCTTTCATGCACTCACGACTGTCGAACGAGGAAACCGGCCGGGTAACCGGACCGATATGCACCGACTTACCCATGCCACAGGTCGCACGCAAGACCGGCAGAAATGCGACTGAGACGACAGCGCACCGGCGGCATCTCCCCCTGCCCGGACAACGGCGTGAGACAGGTGCGAGACACTGGCCAAAATTGCGCTTCCCTTCGCCCCTGCAACCGATACACTCCTGTTAAAGTTGCGAGGGTGCAAGGTCCGGGGTGGGGTATGCTGGCAGCATTGCATGCAAGGATCGAAGGCAAACGCGCCGAACTTGTGGCGTTGACGCAGGATCTGGTTCGCATCCCCACGATCAACCCTCCCGGCGAAGATTACACGCCCTGCGCGCAGCTGATCGGCGAACGCCTGCGGCGGCGCGGCTTCGAGATTGCCTATATCCGGGCAGAGAACACCCCCGGCGACAGCGACCGCCACCCGCGCACGAATGTGATTGCCCGGCGCGCTGGCGCAAGGCCAGGTCCTTGCGTCCATTTCAACTCGCACATCGATGTCGTTGAGGCCGGGCATGGCTGGACGGTGGAACCGTTCGGCGGGCTGGTGCGCGATGGCAAGGTCTACGGGCGGGGCACCTGCGACATGAAGGGTGGGCTTGCCGCGTCAATCATCGCGGTGGAAGCGTTGATCGAGCTGTGGCCGGACTTCAACGGCGTGCTGGAAATTTCCGGCACAGTGGATGAAGAGTCCGGTGGCCTTGGCGGCGTGGCGCATCTGGCCCGCATGGGGCTTTTTTCGAAGCCCCGCGTCGACCACGTGATCATCCCCGAACCGCTCAACAAGGACCGGATCTGCCTTGGTCACCGGGGCGTTTGGTGGGCGGAGATCGAGACGCATGGCTCCATCGCGCATGGCTCCATGCCGTTTCTGGGTGATTGCGCCGTGCGCCACATGGGCGCGGTGATGGACGCTTTCGAGCATGAGCTCTACCCAAAGCTTGCGGCCAAACACACCACCATGCCTGTGGTGCCCGAAGGGGCGAAGTCCTCGACGCTGAACATCAACTCCATTCACGGCGGCCAGCCGGAAGGCTTCGAGGGGCTGCCAAGCCCTTGCGTGCCCGACAGCTGCCGGATGGTGATCGACCGGCGTTTCCTGATCGAGGAGCACCTGGACGAGGTGAAGGGCGAGGTTGTCTCCATCCTCGACCGGCTGAGCACGACCCGGCAGGGCTTCAAGTACTCGCTGAAGGATCTGCTGGAAGTCATTCCGACCATGACAGACCGGCAGGCACCCGTGGTGCGGGCGGTGGCAGACGCCATTGAATCGGTGCTGGACCGGCCGGCGGATTATGTGATTTCGCCGGGCAGCTACGATCAGAAGCACATTGCCCGGATCGGGCATCTGCATGACTGTATCGCTTATGGGCCGGGCATTCTGGACCTGGCCCACCGCCCGGACGAGTTTGTCGTGATCGACGATATGGTCGACAGCGCCCGGGTCATGGCGCAGGCCGCGCATGCATTGTTGTCGGGACATGGCTGAACGCCGGACCGGCCAACCGAGGGGAGAGAGGACATGATGCAATACCGAGGATCGCATCTGCGTGCTGCGGCGCTGGCCGGCCTGTCCGTGCTGGCACTTCTGGCCGCAGGCCCGGCGGAAGCTGCCAAGACCAGCGTGACGCTGGGTATGCGGCTGGAGCCACCGCATCTCGACCCGACGGCGGGCGCTGCCGCAGCCATCGACGAAGTCGTGTTCATCAACCTGTTCGAGGGCCTCACCCAGGTCGACAAGGATGGGTCCGTCAAGCCGGTCCTGGCGGAAAGCTGGACCATCTCTGACGATGGCAAGACTTACATTTTCAAGCTGCGCTCCGGCGTCAAGTTCCACGACGGGTCGGATTTCAACGCCGACGACGTGAAGTTCTCGCTCGAGCGCGGCAAGGCCGCCGACAGCGCCAATGCGCAGAAGGCCAAGTTCGAGCAGATCGAAGCCGTCGAGGTGGTCAGCCCGACCGAAGTCAAGGTGACGCTGAAACAGCCGGTTGGCGACTTCCTGACGTTCCTCGGCACTGGCGATGCCGTGATGGTGGCGCCGGAGACGGCAGCCGAGAACAAGGCCAAGCCAGTCGGCACCGGCCCCTTCCGCTTCGGCCAGTGGGTGCAGGGCGACAAGGTGGACCTGACGCGCAGCCCCGACTACTGGGGAACGCCGGTGAAGTTGGAGAAGGCGACCTTCAAGGTGATTGCCGACAACGCTGCCGCCTTCTCGGCGATGATGGCCGGGGACGTGGACGGGTTCCCGATCTTCAACGCGCCGGAAAACCTGCCGCAATTTGCAGCTGACCCGCGCTTTGCTGTGGTGGTGGGCACGACGGAAGGCGAAACCATCCTGTCGACCAACAACGCGCGCGAACCGTTCTCGAACCTCAAGGTGCGCCAGGCCATTGCCCATGCGATCGACCGCAAGGCGCTGATCGACGGGGCCATGTTCGGCTATGGCACGCCGATCGGATCGCATTTTGCCCCGCATCATCCTGCCTACAAGGACCTGACCTCGACCTATCCGCAGGATCTGGAAAAGGCCAAGGCACTGATGGCCGAGGCAGGGCTGGCCAATGGCTTCAAGGCCACGCTGAAGCTGCCGCCTCCGACTTATGCCCGCCGTGGCGGCGAGATCCTGGCCTCAGATCTCAAGAAGATCGGCATCGAACTGGAGCTGATCCCGCTGGAATGGGCGCAGTGGCTGGAGCAGGTGTTCAAGGGCAAGGATTACGACCTCACCATCGTATCCCACACCGAAGCAAACGACATAAACATCTATGCCCGGGATGACTATTACTTCAATTATAGCAACCCTGAGCTCAAGGCGTTGATGGCGAAACTCGATGCGACCAGTGATCCGGCAGCGCGCAATGAGCTCTATGGCCAGGCGCAGGAGATCATCGCCAAGGATGCCGTCAACGGCTACCTGTTCCAGCTCGCCAAGACCGGCGTGTGGGACGCCAAGCTGAAGGGACTTTGGGAAAATGCTCCGGTGCAGGCGAACGATCTGACCGGCGTGTACTGGGAAGACTGAATTCTGACGCCGCCCCTGGCGCATCCGGCCGGCACCGCGTGGCTGGCCGGATGCCTGACGGGGTGCGCGAACCGAGCGGGCATCCGGGTCTGGGGCGAGACACGGGATGCGGAAGAGACTTGAAAGGCACTGGGGCAGTTACTTGGGCAAGGACATGGGCAGGGACTTGGGGAACCCGGGGTGCGCAACAGCAGCCGGGCGGCGGGAGGCAGCATGGCGCACTTCCTGATCCGCCGGCTGATCAGTCTTGGCCTGACGCTGCTGCTAGCGGCGCTGGTGGTGTTTGTCGTGCTGGAAGTCCTGCCCGGCGACCCGGCACGGCTGATGCTGGGGCTGGAGGCTCGCGAGGACACGGTGCAAGCTCTGCGCGAGCAGATGGGGCTGAACCGGCCGGTCATCGAACGCTTCTTCGTCTGGCTCGGCGGGCTGGCCACCGGCGATCTTGGCGTCAGCTACACCTATTCCGTTCCCGTGCGCGAGTTGGTGGCGGCGCGGTTGCCCGTGACACTGCCGCTGGCGCTGATGGCCCTGACCCTCGCCGTCGCACTGGCCCTGCCCGCCGGCGTATGGGCGGCGAGCCGGCGCGGGCAGACGACCGACACGGGCCTGATGGCGCTGACACAGGTCGGCATCGCCATTCCGAATTTCTGGTTTGCCATGCTGCTGGTCTATGTTTTCGCCGTGACCCTCCGGCTGGTGCCTTCCGGCGGCTTCCCCGGTTGGCAGGCCGGGCCTGGAGCGGCGCTGACGGCCCTGATGCTGCCGGCCATCGCCCTTGCGCTGCCGCAGGCGGCGATCCTGACGCGGGTGATGCGTTCGGCGCTGATCGACACGCTGGGAGAGGACTACATCCGCACCGCCCGGGCCAAGGGCCTCAGCCAGCGGGCAGCGCTGTGGGGCCATGCGCTGCGCAACGCGCTGATCCCGGTGCTGACCATTCTCGGGCTGCAGTTCGCCTTTCTCATCACCGGAACGATCATCATCGAAAACGTGTTCTATCTGCCCGGCATCGGCCGGCTGATCTTTCAGGCCATCACCCAGCGAGACCTGATCGTGGTGAAGAGCGTCGTGGTGCTGCTGGTCGGACTGGTCATTCTCGTCACGTTCCTGGTCGACATCGCCTATGCGCTCGTTGACCCAAGACTGAGGCGGAAGGCATGACGCGGGCGCACACATCCTTCGTCATCGGTGCCGTGATCAGCGGCCTTGTCGCCCTTTCGGCGGCCGTCTCACTGGTCTGGACGCCGCATGCCATCGACACGCTCAATGTGGCGGCCAAGCTGCAGGGGCCATCAGCCGAACATCTTCTGGGCACCGATCAGTACGGCCGCGATCTGCTGTCGATGCTGATGGTCGGCGCACGCACCTCGATTGCGGTGGCGCTGGTGGCTGTCGGCATCGGCCTTGGCGTCGGCCTGCCGCTCGGGCTGCTGGCGGCGCGGCGCGGCGGGGTCCTTGATGAAGCGGTGATGCGCTTCAACGATCTGGTCTTTGCCTTCCCTGCCCTGCTGTCGGCAGTTCTGATCACGGCGCTGATGGGGCCGGGGGCGTTCAATGCGATCCTTGCCATCGGCATCTTCAACATTCCGGTCTTTGCCCGGGTGGCGCGCGGGGCGGCGCTGGCACTGTCCTCACGCGAATATCTGATGGCCGCCCGGGTGGCGGGAAAGGGCGAGGTGCGAGTGACGCTCGAGCATATCCTGCCCAACATCGCCAGCCTTCTGATCGTGCAGGCGAGCATCCAGTTTTCCCTCGGCATCCTGGCGGAGGCGGGTCTGTCCTATGTCGGGCTGGGGGCGCAGCCGCCGCTGACCAGCTGGGGCCGGATGCTGAACGAGGCCCAGACCATGATGGCCTTCGCGCCGCAGCTGGCGCTCTATCCCGGCCTTGCCATCATCATCACCGTGATCGGCCTGAACCTCCTGGGTGACGGACTGCGCGACCTGACGGATCCGCGTCTGCGGCGGAGGACGGCATGAGCCCGCTGCTCGAACTGGACCGGGTGAACCTGTCAATCGGCGCCGTGCCGATCCTGACGGACCTGTCGCTGACGATCGGAACCGGCGAGGTTCTCGGCCTCGTCGGGGAAAGCGGGTCCGGCAAGTCGCTGACGGCGCTGTCGATCCTGCGCCTCCTGCCACATGGGGCAAGGCTCAGCGGCGCGATCTGGCTGGAGGGCCGCGATCTGGTGGGCTTGAGCGAAGCGCAGATGTGCGCGATCCGCGGCAATGCCATTTCCATGGTGTTCCAGGAGCCGATGACGGCGCTGAACCCGGTGAAGACCATCGGCGCGCAGGTCGCCGAAAGCCTCGTGGTGCATGGCAAGGAAGACCGGGCCAATGCAGCGCGCGAGGCCGGACGCCTGCTGGAGCGTGTCGGGCTTTCGGGTGACCGGGTGTCGCCGCAGCGTTATCCGCACGAGCTCTCGGGCGGACAGAGACAGCGTGTCGTCATCGCCATGGCGATGGCCTGCCGGCCGCGCCTCATCATTGCCGACGAGCCGACCACGGCGCTTGATGTGACGATCCAGGCGCAGATTCTCGACCTTCTGAAGGAAATCGTCCGCGAAGACCGGTTGTCGCTGCTGCTGATCAGCCATGACCTGGCGGTCGTTGCCGACATGGCGGACCGGGTGATGATCCTGAAGGACGGCCGCGAGGTGGAGAGTGGCCCCACGACAGCGCTGTTCCGTGGCTTCAAGGCACCCTACTCCCGCGCCCTGATGGCGGCTTCCGCCCATGTTCCGGACCGGCTGGCCGCTCGGGTGCGGCCGCAGACCCGGGATACTCTGCTGGAGGTCAACCGGCTCGTCGTTGATTACAAGCTGTCCGGTCAGGGCCTCATGGCCCAGCTGACCGGCCGGCAAGGACGGCTCCGCGCCGTGTCGGATGTCAGCTTCACAGTCGGGGCCGGTGAAAGCGTCGGGCTGGTCGGGGAGTCCGGCTGTGGCAAGTCGACCCTGGCCCGGACCATCCTCGGCCTGCAATCGCCGAATGGCGGCCATATCCGCATCGACGGGGAAGATCCGCATGGTCTTACCGGCCAGGCGTTGCGCGATCTCCGGCGCAAGGTGCAGGTGGTGTTTCAGGACCCATACGGCAGCTTTGATCCGCGCCAGACCGTTGCAAGGGCCATCGCCGAACCGCTGTATCTGCTGCCGGAGCTCTCGGGCACGGAGAAGCGCCTCAGGGTCAGTGAGGCGCTGGTGTCCGTCGGACTGTCGCCGAAGGACGGCGACAAGTATCCGCACGAGTTCTCCGGCGGGCAGCGCCAGCGCATCGCCATCGCACGCGCACTGGTGACAAAGCCCCGTCTGATCGTGGCCGATGAACCGGTCTCGGCACTGGATGTATCGATCCGGGCGCAGATCCTCGATCTCTTCGCACGCCTGCAGGACCAGTACGGTCTCAGCTATCTGTTCATCTCACACGATCTCAGCGTGGTGCGCGCGATCACCGACACGGTTCTGGTGATGAATGCCGGCGAGATTGTCGAGCGGGGGGCGACCGGTGCGGTTTTCGACGCACCACAGCATCCATACACGCGGCTTCTGGTCGCCTCTGCACCCAAGCTCGACGCCGTCCTGGCGGCGAGAGCCACGCGTGAACAGGTCAACGCATGAAAAAGCGCCGCAGCTTCTGGCTCGAAGCTGCGGCGATTTTGAAACGCAGTCTTGGTGACCGAAAGCGGACCTGGCCGGGAACCGGAAGCCTCAGCGAACGGGCTTGACCAGACGCATGCGCCAGGTGACGCCCTTCTTGTCGGAGACGAGGCGATAGTCGTCGAGGACCTGCCAGCGGCTGGTGTCGTCGGTTGCCTCCCAGAGGCGGGCGATCAGCTTGTTGGCACCAGATTCCGGACGCTTCGGCGAATACATCGACAGGGCGATGACACCATCCTCGGCCAGCCAGGGAATGTAACGGGCGACAACGGCACCCGGATCCTCGGCGAAATGCAGCACTTCGTTGAAGACAATCGCGTTGAAGCGCTCATCCGCAGCCGGCTCGAACGTATGCATGTCGCCCGCGCGCAGCGAGGCAATCGACGGATCGACATTGGCGATCTCAAGCGCCTTCGGGGCAAGGTCGACACCGACATAGTGCTTGAGGCCCAGCGGGGCGAGACGCTCATAGAGCAGACCTTCGCCGCAGCCGATATCCAGAACCTTGTCGAAGGCACGGTTGAGCATCAGCCACATGCCGATGATGCCATAGCGGCCGCTCTCGGGCAGGTCACGCAGGAAGGCCCAGCGGCCAGCTGCGTATTCCTCATCCCAGCCTTCAGCGGTGCTTGCATTCTTCGACATGACACACTCCACGGCCCTGACGGCCTGATCAAACCTGATTTGCCGTTTCACTTATAGGGATCGGCTGCATCACGCAAACCATCACCCAGGAAATTGAAGGCCAGCACGACGATGATGATGGGGATGACCGGCGCCATCAGCCAGGGATAGACCGTCACGACCGAGATGTTCTGCGCCTCGTTCAGCATCACGCCCCAGGACACCGACGGGCGGCGCAGGCCGAGATTGAGGAAGGACAGCGCCGTCTCGCCGAGGATCATGCCGGGGATCGACAGGGTGGCGGAGGCGATGATGTGGCTGGTGAAGCCGGGCAGCAGATGCTTGGAAATGACGCGCGAGGGCTTGGCCCCCATCAGCACGGCAGCTTGCGCGTATTCTTCCTCGCGCAGGGACAAGAGCTTGGAGCGAACCGCACGGGCAAGGCCCGGCCAGTCCAGCAGGCCGAGGATGACGGTGATGCCGAAGTAAATCCACACCGGGTTCCAGGTCACCGGCAGGGCGGCAGAGAGCGCCATCCAGAGTGGCAGCTCGGGCAGCGAGCGCATGATCTCGATCAGACGCTGGATCAGGCTGTCGACCACACCGCCGAAATAGCCGGCGATGCCGCCGAAGAACAGGCCCAGCACGATGGAGATCGCCACACCGACCAGACCGACGGTCAGGGAGAGACGAGCCCCGTAGACCAGTCCGGAGAACTGGTCACGGCCAAGCCGGTCTGTGCCGAGCAGGTAGAACGTACCCCCTTTTGGCGGGCAAACAAGATGGAAATCGGCCTTGAACAGACCCCAGAACTCATACTTGTCGCCGGAACAGAAGAAGCGCAGCGGCATGGGTTTGCTCTCGTCGACCTGATAGGTCCACTGCAGCGTCTTCATGTCGATCTTCGCCTTGAAGGGGTAGACGAAGGGCGTCTTCAGCGCCCCCTCATGGAAGAGGTGCACCCCTTGTGGCGGGGCAAACAGGAACTTGGAGTCGCGGCTGTTCGCCTCATAAGGCGCGATGACCTCGGCAAAGGGAACGCAGAGGTAGAACAGGATCAGCACCACCGCCGACCAGACCGCAACGCGGTGGCGGCGGAACTTCCACCACATGATCTTCCACTGTGACGCCTGGAAGTACCGCTCCTGCTCGGGCGTCAGAGCCCGTGTCACATGCGGATTGAACGGCGTCGGATCGACGAAATGCGTTGCCTCACGCTCGGGCTGCTGCGGCGCGCTCATACCGAGGCCCTCCCGCCAAGCCGGATCCGGGGATCAAGGATTGCCAGCAGGATATCGGACACCAGCATGCCGAACAGGGTCAGGACTGCAACAAACAGCAGGATGAAGCCGGCGAGGAACTGGTCCTGCGACTGCAGCGCGTTGAGCAGCACCGGCCCGACCGTCGGCAGGTTCAGCACCACCGAGACGATGACCGAGCCCGACACGAGCGAGGGGATCAGGTTGCCGATGTCCGAGATAAACGGATTGAGGGCCATGCGCAGCGGGTACTTCATCAGAAGGCGGCCTTCAGAGAGGCCCTTGGCCCGCGCCGTGGTGACATACTGCTTGTGCAGCTCATCCAGCAGATTGGCGCGCAGGCGCCGGATCATCGCGGCCGTTCCCGACGTGCCGATGACGATGGTCGGGACGATCAGATGCGCCAGCACCGACATCGCCTTGTCGACGCTCCAGGGCTGATCGATGTACTGCGGCGCCATCAGGCCGCCGACCGACAGGCCGAACCACTTGTTGAAGAAGTAGAGCAGGATCAGACCCAGCAGGAAGTTGGGCGTTGCAAGGCCGATGTAGCCGAGGAACGTGAAGCCGTAATCGCCCCAGGAATACTGCCGGGTGGCCGAGTAGATGCCGATCGGGAAGGACACGATATAGACGAACAGGATCGTCGCCGCGTTCAGCACAATGGTCAGCGGCAAGGTCGGGCCGACAACAGCCTGCACCGGCTTGTCGAACTCGAACGACCAGCCCCAGTTGCCCTGCAGCAGGCCGTCAAATCCGTGCGGGCCCTGCCACAGGCCGATCCAGATCAGGAACCGTTCGAAAAACGGCCGGTCCAGCGCAAACTCGGCGCGCAGGAATTCCAGCTTGGCGATGGAGGACGCCTCTCCGGTCGAGCGCAGAACGGCAATCTGGTTGGAGATGTAATCCCCGGTCGGCAGCTCGATAATGAAGAAAATGAGAAAGCTGATCACAAGCAGCGTCGGGATCATCGTCAGGATCCGGCGCAGGATGTAAATGAGCATTGGGTCCCCCACGGGTCAGAGGTGACGGGAAGGTCCCGTCACCCTGGCCTAGTCACTTTGCGGCGTTGGCGAGCCAGAATTCATCCATGCGATGAATGCCGAACTGTGCGCCCGGATCCCAGCCGTAGATCGCCTCTTCGGGAACGTTCTCGAGCCCCTTCACGACCACCGGCTGCGGCACTTCAGAAACGAGCCCGATGTGGATGGTTTCATCGGCATGGATCTGCAGGATTTCCTGCCAGATCTTCTCGCGGGCAGCCGAATCCGCAGCAGAGAACCAGCCCTGATACAGCTCCGACAGACGAGCGCCCGGCGCCCAGTCCGGCTTCTCGCCGCCCTTGCCGGCGGTTTCGAGATAGTCGCCCCAGGTGGGCCAGGTCAGCTGGTCGCCACGCGCGGGAACGTAGTCGGTGGGCGGCATGTCGCCGGTCGGGATGCCGTTTTCGAAGCCGGTGCCAACAGACATCACAAGCTCGCCGGCCATGCCACGATCACGGATGACATCGCGCTGGCTGGGCTTGGAGAACAGCTTGACGCCGATTTCCTTCCAGGTCTCGGCCACGAGCTCCAGCGCGTCGATCTCGGTCTGGCTCTCGCCATTGGTCTCGACGATGATCTCGAGCGGGCGTCCGTCCGGCAGCAGGCGAATGCCATCGCCACGGCGCTTCGAAAGGCCGATCTCGTCAAGCAGCGCATTGGCCTTCTCGATGTCATACTCGGCCCAAAGGGTCTTGTACTCGTCCTTGAACAGCGGGCTCATGCTCAGCACGGTGTCATTGCCCGGCTGGCCGAGGCCGAAGAACAGGACGTTGTTGATCATGTCGCGGTCGATGCCGAGCGACAGGGCGTGACGGAAGCGGGCATCGCGCAGCAGTTCGCGCCAGACCGGATCCTTGACCGTCAGGTTGGGCAGCAGCGAGATCTCGGAGCCCTTTGAATTGGGCCACAGCAGCGTGCGGTAGCCATGCTGCTCCTCACCCTGCTTGAGCACGGTGATGTCGGAGAAGGATAGGTTGCGGGCCTGCAGTTCCGCTTCGCCGGCCTGGGTCTTGGCCGGGATCAGCTTGCCGTCGGCCACGGTCATGATGACCTTGTCGACATAGGGCAGCTGCTGACCAGCCGGATCCACCCGGTGATAGAACGGGTTGCGGACGAGGACGAAGCGCTGGTCGCTGTCGGCGGTGCGGCGAACCCACGGCTGCAATGACGGCAGATCCGGGTTCATCGCATTGTACATGTCGTCCATCTTGTTGTGCAGCGGTGCCCAGCCGCGCACCTTCTGCGCCTCGACGCCCTTGGCGATGGCCGCCGCGTCGCCGAACTTTTCGTGGAACTGCTTCAGATAATGCGCCGGACGATAGATGAAGGGCGGGCGCGACAGGGCGAGTTCCGGCAGGAACAGCGGGTTGGCCTGCTCCCAGGTGTAGCGCACCGTCGTCTCGTCAATGACCTCGAACTTCGGTCCCTTGCCGCCAGCCAGAAGGAACGGCGGCAGGCCTGATGGCGTCAGGTCCGGATTGGAGACGACGTCCTCGAAGAAATAGCGGAAGTCTTCGGCCGTAAAGGGCGCGCCATCCGACCACTTGTGCCCCTTGCGCAGGGACAGGGTGAAGATCCGGCCCTCTTCCACCTTCACATCCTTGAGGATGTCCGGTACCAGTTCCAGCTTCTCGTTGTAGCCGACGAGGCGAGCGTAGCCCCAGACATTGATCAGGCGCACATCGCGGGCCCGGCCGATCAGGGTGTTGACCGTGCCGCCGGCGACGCCGAGCTTGCGGCCGCGGGACTCCAGATCCACGATCAACGGCTCGGCGGGAACGCGCTCAGCCACCGGCGGCAGGCCGGCGTAGCCCAGCGCATCGAGGCCAGAGGTTTCCTTGAGGTCCAAAGCCAGCGCCCCCGCGCTGAAAAGGCTCGCCACAGCAAGGGCGGACAAGCCAGCGGCCGACCAGAGTTTCATGCGGCAGTCTCCTGTTCGGCTCCGGCAAGGCCGGGCGCGCAGACAAAATGATTGGGTTCAAGTTCGACAAGCGTCGGGGCAATCCCCTCACCGATACGGAAGGGCTCTGGCCAGGACGACGGGTCGGATGCGCGCTGCGCGCCGAGTGCGTTGAAATCGAGCGGCGTATCGAGGCTCGGCTCGGGCACGGCGGCCAGCAGGGCGCGGGTGTAGGGATGTAGCGGATTGGAGACAACCGCCCGCGTCTCGCCCAGCTCGACCAGCCGGCCACGGCACATGACCGCGATCCGGTCCGCGATGCAGTCGACGACGGCCAGGTTGTGGCTGACGAACAGATAGGTCAGGCCGAGGTCACGTTTGAGATCCTGCAGCAGATTGAGGATCTGGGCCTGCACCGACACATCAAGCGCCGAGGTCGGCTCGTCGCAGAGGATGAACTCGGGGTTGAGGGCCAGCGCGCGGGCAATGCCGATGCGCTGGCGCTGGCCGCCGGAGAAGGAATGAGGATAGCGGCGCAGGTAGCGGGCATCGAGACCAACCAGGCGCATCAGCTCGCGCACCCGCTCCGCGCGTTCGGCAGCTGTGCCGATGTTGTGGATCAGCAGCGGCTCGGACAGGCTTTCGTTCACCGTCATGCGCGGATTGAGCGAGGAGAACGGATCCTGGAAGATGAACTGCGCCTTGCGGCGGAAGTCCATCAGTGCGTCCCCCTCGAGCTTGGCCACGTCGCAGGCAGTCTTGCCGCCATTGTAGTGGATGCTGCCGGAGGAAACCGGGATGGCGCGCAGGATCGCCTTGGCCAGCGTCGTCTTGCCGGAGCCGGACTCGCCCACCAGTCCAAGGCACTCGCCTTTGCGGATGGTGAGGTTGACCCTGTCCAGCGCGGTCATCGAGCGGGCCTTGCCGCCAAACAGGCTCCCCTTGCGGATGGAGAACAGCTTGGAGACGTCCTTCACTTCGACGAGCGGAGCGCCGGGAGCCAAGGTGGACGTCTCGGTGGCGGCGCTGCGGATGCTCGAGGTGTCCACGGTGATCGGCCGGATCGGCACGAGCCGCTCGGACTTGTCCATGGCAAAGCGTGGTACGGCGCTGAGCAAGGCCTTGAGGTAGTCATGCCCGGGGTTTTCGAAGAGCGCTCTGGCGCTGCCCTTTTCCATGATCCGGCCGTGGTAGATCACCACCACCTCGTCCGCCATGTTGGCGACGACGCCGAAATCATGGGTGATCATCAGCACCGACATCTCAAGCTCGGACTGCACATCCTTGATCAGCTTGAGGATTTCAGCCTGGATCGTGACATCGAGCGCCGTCGTCGGCTCGTCTGCGATCAGAAGGGCCGGGCGGCAGATCAGCGCCATCGCGATCATCGCGCGCTGACGCAAGCCGCCTGACAGCTCGAAGGCGTAATTGTCGAGCGCCCGCGCCGGGTCCGGAAACTGGACGAGCCGGAGCATCTCCCGCGTCAGTTCCCGCGCTTCGCCGGGGCCAACGCCGCGATGCAGCCGGGCTGCCTCGCCAATCTGGTCGCCGATGGTGTGGAGCGGTGACAGCGACGTCATCGGCTCCTGGAAGATGATTGCCACCTTGTTGCCGCGAAGGTGGCGCATACGGGCACCCTTGCGGTCGAGGGCGGCGATGTCGACCGGGCCATCCTTGCCGGTCGGGTCCGCGAGGATCACCTCACCGCCGGCAATGCGCGCAGCCGAAGGCAGCAGACCCATGATGGTCTGTGAGACCACGGTCTTGCCCGATCCGGACTCCCCAACCAGCGCAACCGTCCGGTTCTGGGGGACAACAAAAGACACGTTGTCGACGGCGCGGGTAACGCCTTCGTCCGTGTGGAAATCAACGGTCAGACCATTGATCGAAAGAACATTCACGCTTCGTCCCTCCCCCAAGAGACTGTTGGTGAAATAGGCAATAGCGCGGCAGAAGCCCAGGACACAACAACCAATACCAGACGCACCGTTCGCCCGACAGGCGAAATGGCGCTTCTGTGATCGGTATCACACAGAGCTGGGGGAGAAAAACGCCTATTCCGCAGCCACTTGACCGGAGGTGTCCTGAAGCAGGTCAGGATCTGCGTCCGCATCCAGCTTCCAGACTTCGACATCGCCGGTACGGCCACGGAGGCGATGCACGCCGACCGGTGCGCAGGCACAGCCGGGCGGAAGACGCGTGATCGTGTCCTCGCTCGCCAGGATCACCACCTCGTCCTGAGGTGCAACCTCACGGCCCAGCGACTGCAAACGCTCGCAAACGTTCACCGCGTCGCCAACGATCGTGTAGTTCCAGCGATCAAGCGCGCCGACATTGCCGACCACCACCGATCCTGAGTGCAGTCCGATGCGCAGGCGCATGGCAGCGCGGCCAGCGGCGAGCTGCTGCTGGTTCCAGGTCTTGATGGCCTGACTGATCCGCTGGGCTGTCCTGACAGCGGCAACCGCATGGTCTAGCCGCGCGTCGGGTGCGCCCCAGAAGGCAAGCATGCCGTCGCCGATGAACTTGTCGACCGTGCCGCCTTCGCTTTCGACAGCCTCGACCAGCAGGGCGAAATGCTCGTTGAGGAGTTCCGCCGTTTCGGCTGCCGTCAGGCTCTCCGATACGGCGGTGAAGCCGACGATGTCGCTGAACAGCATCGTCAGTTCAGCCTCGCGTGCCTTGGCGGCGCGATCGATACCAAGGCGCATCAGCTTGCGGAACAGCGAGCGCGGCACGTAGGTGTTCATGGCCTTCAGACCGATGACCATGGCGTTGAAGGCCAGAGCCACCTGATCAACTTCCTTGACGCGACTGCGCGGCAAGGGGGTGACATCATCGAGGGCGAGACGTCCGACATGCTCCGCCTGCTGGGCGATATCCCGGAGTGGCCGAGACACGCGGCGGCCGAGCCAGATTGCCAGCAGAACAGCCACAACCATCGCGCCGAACCCAACCACTGCCGAGCCCGACAAGCGGCGGATCTCACGCGAAACGGACGTGCCGCGGAAGTACTGGCCAATGATCCAGGGCGTCTTGCTGTAGCCGGTGATCGGCACGCGCATCAGGATGAATTCTTCGTCATTGGCATTGATGCCCAGGACCTCGATCCCGAGATCGGCAGCCTTCTGGAAGGTCGAGAAGTGTTCGCCGGTCGCGATCCCGGCCAGAACCGGATCGCCGAACTCTGCGACTGGCGAGGGAACGCCCTTGCCGGGCGAACCACCGGTCAGCAGCAGATGTTGGTCGGAATGAACGATGAGATCGCCCTCACCGGTGATGATGAAGGTTGTCGCGTCAGGTCCTTCATCCAGTGCACGAACCGCATCCCCGAGGCTGCTCATCGACGTTGCGGCGGTCAGATAGGCAACCGGTTCGCCGCCCTGCACGATCGGGACGGTCACATTCGCGAAAACACCAGATTCGTTGGTGACAAGAGGGCCCCAGACAGGGCGCGAACTGGGCATGATCTCCGGCAGCGCGTGTTTGATGCCTCCTGGAACATCTGCAGCGCGGCGGAACGGCCAGAGCTTGCCGTTCGGCGCCTTGTAGACCCCGTAGGTGTCGCCCGTAGGCTCGGTGATCAAAAGGACGGTAATGCGGGAATTTGCGGCAACGGCTGCCGAGAGGTCCGCAAGCACGCTGTCCTTGTTGGCCAGGTCGATCTTGCCCTCGTCCAGGAGAACCTTCAGCGCGGCAACCGCCTCTTCCATCTGGTCGAGATAGCCGCGAACCTGACGTTCCATGCTCTGGATGATGAGGATTGCCTTGTCATTCAGCAGCGAAAACGTGTTCTGGATGTTCGCCTGGACCATCATGAACAGAACGAGCGAAACCGCCACGCCAACCAATAGGCCAAAGCCGAGGCTGACGATACGCGTGAGGGGAATCTGGCGAAGGCCCAGAAAGCGCGGACGCGCTGCCATGCTCTTGCTTATCCTCTCTTGCCATTCCTGTCAGACAGGCGGCCACCCGGCGACCTGTCCTTGGAGAGTTGTTCCGATTTGGCCACCAAAGCAACCACCCTGCTTGTAACAGGCTGTCATTGCGGCACTCTAAACGTCGAGGCTGGCACGGATCGCCGGACCATCCTCATCAAGGCGAGGCGCCGCCCGTTCCAGCACAAGCGATGCATTGCGGAAGCGGATCGGCGTGCGCACGGAAGGCACCTGGCCAGCCGCAGCAGCCTCGGCCGGCAGTTCGAGTTTCATGCCCCGATGCAGCACTTGGGGATCCTCGAACACATCCGCAACGGTGTTGATCGGACCAGCCGGTACGCCAACAGCTTCCAGACGAGCCAGCAGGTCGTCGCGTGTCAGTGTCACCGTCAATGCGGCGAGTTTCGGGACGAGCGTGTCACGCGATGCAACTCTTGCACTGTTCGTTGCAAAGGCCGGGTCAGTTGCCAGATCATCGCATCCCAGGAGCCCGCAAAGCCGCTGGAACTGGCCATCATTGCCGCAGGCGATGATCAGATGCCCGTCGGAAGCCGGAAACACCTGATATGGCACGATGTTGGGGTGAGCGTTGCCCATCCGGCGCGGAGCCTTGCCGGAAATGAAATAGTTCTCGGCCTGGTTCGCCAAAATACCGACCTGTGAGTCAAGGAGGGCCATGTCGATGTGCTCCCCCTCCCCGGTCAGATCCCGGCGGCGCAGCGCCGCCAGAATGCCGATGACGCTGTAGACACCCGTGAAGATGTCCGCAATCGCAACACCGACCTTCTGCGGCTCGCCATCGGCCGGGCCCGTCAGGTCCATGCAACCGCCCAGCCCCTGGATCATGAAGTCATATCCGGCCCGGTGGGCATAAGGGCCATCCTGGCCAAACCCGGTGATCGAGCAATAGATCAGCTTCGGGTTGATGTCCTTGAGGCTGTCGTAGTCGAGGCCGTATTTGGCAAGACCACCGACCTTGAAGTTCTCGATGAGAATGTCGGTATCGGCCACCAGCCGGCGGACCAGGTCCTGTCCTTCCGAAGTGGTGAAATCCACGGCAATCGACCGCTTGCCACGATTGCAGGCGTGATAATAGGCCGCATCTGGCTTTCCGCCGTCCAGGGCCTCGACAAAGGGAGGGCCCCAGGTGCGCGTGTCATCCCCTTGCGGGCTTTCGACCTTGATGACATCCGCGCCGAGATCCGCCAGCGTCTGTCCGGCCCAGGGGCCGGCGAGGATGCGAGCAAGTTCAAGAACCTTGATGCCTTCGAGAGGTGCGCGCACGGGGTGCTCCTTCGCGATTCATTGCCTGGACACGAGTTTTCCTTCCTGTTGCGATAGCCTTCCGCGTCCGCACGCGCAAACAAAACCACGTGTTCAGCCGCAGCGTTCAGGCTTGCCCCGCAACAACCCGCTCTGGTAGGGCTATCCTGACGCTACTCCTGTCACAATTTTCAATCCGGATTGCCTCGCCATGTTCAAGAAACCGACCCTGACCGAGGACATCCGCTCCCTCGTCGAGCGCACCGCAGAGCTGCTGTTCGACGGTCGCCTTCGTCTGACACGAGGAACCGGCCAGCCCAACATCAACCCGATGTGGGCGAAGACCAAGGACATCGAGTTCCTGCATTACAACGTGAAGAACATGGGCTATGCGCTGGCCCGCAAGCTGGCGTCCGAGCTTCCCGTTCGCACGGATCTGAAGCCGATGAAGGTGGGTCTTGAGTGCAAGGCATCCACCCAGGCCGATCTGGAATCCGACTGGGCCGCCTATTGGGCCGGCCGTCTGCATATCCCGATCTTCTACCATCGCAAGCTCTGGGAGTTCGTTTATGTGCTCCAGGCGTTCCATGACCATGGCATGATCCAGCCCGGCAAGCGCGGCCTCGGTTTTGGCTGCGGCGAGGAGCCGATCCCCTCGTTCCTCGCCAGCGAAGGCGTCGACGTGCTGGTGACCGATCTGCCGCCGGACAATGAGGCCGCGAAAGTCTGGTCAAAGACGAACGAGTATGTGACGTCGGTTGAAAAGGCCTACCGCGCCGAACTGGTGTCGCGCGAGGCCTTTGAAAAGCACATCAGCCTTCGTTATGTCGACATGAATGCCATCCCCGATGACCTCACCGGCTTCGACTTTACCTGGTCGATCTGTGCGCTCGAGCACCTTGGCAGCCTGAAGCACGGGCTCGACTTCATCGAGAACTCCCTGAAACCGCTGAAGCCCGGCGGTCTTGCCGTCCACACGACCGAGTTCAACTTCATGAACGACGGCGAGACGCTCGACAACTGGGTGACGGTTCTTTACCAGCGCCGGCATTTCGAAGACCTCGCCGCGCGTCTCACCGCAAAGGGTCATCGCGTGCGGCCGATGAACTTCGATATCGGCAAGGCACCGATGGACCAGTTCATCGACATCCCGCCCTATGTCAACGACTGGCCGACGATCCTGACCCAATGCTGGACCGATGGTGCTCCGCACATGAAGCTGTCGATCGACGGGTTCGCGTCCACCTGTTTCGGTCTGATCATCGAAAAGGGGGCATGACGGGCGTCATAAGTCCGGATAAGCCACAGCCGACCGAACACTGCCGCAGGAGTACATCATGGCGACCCAGGACCAGAGCGTCGTGCGACTGGAAGACTACCAGCCGCCGGCCTATCGCATCGATGCGGTCGGGCTTGATGTGCACCTGCACCCGGCCGAAACCCGAGTGACGGCCAAACTGGCAATCCATCGGGCTGCAGCCACTGCACCCGGAACACCGCTGACGCTGGACGGCGACGGACTGCAGCTGGAGCGCGTGGAGATCGCCGGGCAAGCCCTGCCCGCATCCGACTATGCCGTCACCCCGTCGTCCCTGACGTTGCACGAGCCGCCGTCGACGCCTTTCGAGCTGGTGCTTGAAACCCGGCTGAACCCACAGGCCAATACCGCACTGATGGGCCTTTACCGATCCTCAGGCACCTATTGCACGCAGTGTGAAGCGGAAGGGTTCCGGCGGATCACCTATTTCCTCGATCGCCCAGACGTATTGTCCGTCTACACGACCCGGATTGAAGCCGATGCGGCAGAGGCTCCGGTCCTGCTTGGCAACGGAAACCTGGTGGAGAGCGGCAAGATCGAAGGGACCGGGCGGCATTTCGCCGTCTGGCATGATCCACACCCGAAGCCGGCCTATCTGTTCGCCCTCGTCGCAGGCAATCTTGCGAGCATCAAGGACCGCTTTGTCACCGCCTCAGGCCGCGCTGTCGAACTCGGCATCTATGTCGAGCCGGGCAAGGAGAGCATGTGCGACTGGGCGATGGACTCGCTGAAACGCTCGATGACCTGGGATGAACAGGTTTTCGGCCTCGAGTATGACCTTGAAGTCTTCAACATCGTCGCCGTGTCGGATTTCAACATGGGCGCGATGGAGAACAAGGGCCTCAACATCTTCAATGACAAGTTCGTGCTGGCGGACCCGGAAACGGCGACCGACCAGGACTATGCCCATGTCGAAGCCGTCATCGCGCATGAGTACTTCCACAACTGGACCGGCAACCGCATCACCTGCCGCGACTGGTTCCAGCTCTGCCTCAAGGAAGGGCTGACCGTCTTCCGTGATCAGGAGTTCAGCTCCGACATGCGCTCGCGTCCGGTCAAGCGCATTGCCGACGTGCGCCTTCTGAAATCGCATCAGTTCCCCGAAGATGCCGGTCCGCTGGCCCATCCGGTGCGCCCGCGCGCCTACCGCGAGATCAACAACTTCTACACGGCCACTGTCTACGAGAAGGGGGCTGAAGTTGTCCGCATGCTGAAGACCCTTCTGGGCGACGCGGACTTCCGGGCCGGCATGGACCTCTACGTTTCCCGGCACGACGGCGACGCCGCGACAATCGAGCAGTTTCTGGCCTGTTTCGCAGAGGTCAGCGGCATGGACCTGTCCCAGTTCGCGCTGTGGTACGATCTGGCCGGCACACCGCGCATCGATGCCGTTCCGGCGCATGATCCTGCAACGGGCACCTTGTCCCTCACCCTGACGCAAACGCTTGGGCCGACGCCAAACCAGCCGGACAAGCCGGCGATGCTCATCCCCGTACGCATCGGCTTCATCGGTGCCAACGGCGAGGAGCTGGAGGTGCGCCCGCGCGGCGCAGACCAGGTGCGCTCTGACGTCCTGCTGCTGAGCCAGCGAAGCCAGACCTTTACCTTTGAAGGGCTGCCATCACGCCCGGTTCTGTCGCTGCTGCGCGGATTTTCCGCCCCCGTCACGCTCAACGCTTCCCAGTCGCCTGCCGACCTCCTGTTCCAGCTCAGGCACGACAGCGATCCTTTCAACCGCTGGCAATCTGCTCAGGATCTGGCGACACGGGAACTGATGCGGCTCTACGCTGCCCTGCGGAGCGGGGACGCGGTCACCGCCGACACCGCGCTGGTTGCAGCCATCGGCGAAGTGCTGACCAATGAGGCACTCGACCAGGCTTTCCGCGCGCAGGTGCTGAACTTGCCCGGTGAAGCAGATCTCGCACGCGAAATCGGCAAGGACGTGGAGCCTGACCATATCCTCGCGGCGCGCCGCCTGCTGCGCGCCGCGATCGGGTCAGCCCACGCCCGGCAGTTTGCGGACCTTGCCGAAACCCTCGGCCGCAAACCGTTCTCCCCCTCCGCGGCGGATGCCGGCGAACGGGCCCTGAAAGGCCTCTGCCTCGGATACCTCGCTGTCTCAGAACAGAACGACCGCGCAGCAATCGTTACCCGCCATGCCCGCGAAGCGGACAACATGACAGACCGGCTGGCCGCGCTGACCGTGCTGGTGCACGAACGCCTTGATGGTGCTGATGATGCGCTCGCGGCCTTCGAAGCGCGCCACGCCGGGCACGCGCTTGCCATGGACAAGTGGTTCACCGTTCAGGCCACGAGCCCGCATGCCGCAACGCTGACGCAGGTGGACACCTTGACGCGCCATGCCGCCTTCGACTGGAGCAACCCGAACCGTGTGCGTGCCCTTATCGGGGCCTTCTCCACGGGCAACCAGTCGCAGTTTACCCGGGCGGACGGGGCAGGTTTCGTGTTCCTGGCGGATGTCGTGGAGCGCCTCGACCAGCGCAATCCGCAGCTCGCCGCAAGGCTCGTCTCCGCCTTCCGTTCCTGGCAGGCGCTGGAACGCGGACGCGCCAGCCTCGCCGAGGCTGCACTCTCGCGAATTGCGGCATCAGCAATTCTGTCGAGAGACACCCGCGACATCGTCGAGCGCTGTCTGGCATAAGAGTCCGTTTTCAAGGACTTAGCAAAACGTTAACGCGACCCGTCAAACTGAACGGATCGCGTTAACCAAAAATTTCCGCGCGCCCACTGGACAAAACGGAGTCTGTGGATTCAAATGACCTTGATTCGGGTGTAACCATTTACCGGATCAAGCATTTTCAAGACAATCGGGACACGACCGATGGCGCGGGCTTTTGCCGGCAGCGCGTCCATGCGACGCCTTGCCCAGATCACAGCTGGAAAGAAAAGCGGCACGCTGACCGGGCATATCCGCCTGCTCGCGCAGCCGACCTACCAGCGCCTGCTGCGCACGGAGCCGCTGTTCCGCCGCCTGATCCCGATCCTCTGCCTCGTCTTCATCGCCAGCCTCGCCGTCTACCGTGTCCTCGAACTGTCCTATGACTACCAGGACGTCGAGCTGCAGGCCCGCGACGAGATTTCGCTCATCGCCTCTGTCCTGTCGGCCCGCATCGGCTCGGAAGAGAGCCAGTTGCCGGACGTCGGCTATCGCTCGGCGCTGCAACGGGTTCTGGCCGACGCCCTGCCGGCCGGCGCAACAGGCGAAGGACGCGTGATCCTGGTGACGGATCCAACCGGCCTGATCGTTGCCAGCGCCCCACTCCAGACCGAATACGAAGGCCAGATGATCGGCGAGGTCTTCGGACCTTCGCAGCCATTGACCGTCTTCGGCGCACGCGCGGGCGTTCTCACGATCAACAAGGATGGCGGAAATCCGGCGCTTGCCACAGTGCATCATCTCAGCGGACGTCTCGGCATGGTCGCCGTCATGCAGCCGGAGAAAGACATTTTCGCCGAGTGGCGCGGCGATGTTTCGGCAAACGTGACGCTGTTTGTCGGCACTGCGACGGTGCTGCTGGTCCTCGTCTATGGCTTCTTTTCGCAGGCGACACGCGCCGAGCAGGCCGATGACATCTATGCGGCGACACGCGCCCGGATCGACACCGCCCTCACCCATGGCCGCTGCGGCCTCTTTGACTGGGATCTGGCGCGCGGGCGCGTCTTTTGGTCCGCGTCCCTTTACGACTTGCTGGGCCGCGAGCCCAAGGACGACATCCTTGGCTTTGGCGAGATCTCCGACCTGACCCATCCGGACGACAT
The DNA here is from genome assembly GCF_026672425.1 of Pannonibacter sp. SL95. Classification (GTDB taxonomy): domain Bacteria; phylum Pseudomonadota; class Alphaproteobacteria; order Rhizobiales; family Stappiaceae; genus Pannonibacter. Next base: position 1,003,283 of record NZ_JAPPRC010000006.1, on the reverse strand, counting down.
CGACCTCTATGCCCTGGCCGAAAGCCTGCTGACGTCTGGCGAGACCACGGTCGACCGCATGTTCCGGATGCGTCATGCCAATGGATCCTGGGTGTGGTTGCGCGCCCGCGGCGAAGTCCAGATCGAGCCGGGCCGCGGCGAGCCGCATCTCATCGGCATCTGCATCGACGTCACCGAGCAGCACGTGCTGGCCGAGCAGAGCCGCACCGCAGACCTGCGGCTGCGCGACGCCATCGAGACGATTTCCGAAGCCTTCGTGCTCTGGAACTCCGACAATGAGCTCGTCATCTGCAACTCCAACTATCAGTCGCTGCACAACCTTCCTGAAACGGCCGTTCGCGCAGGCACGCCTTACGCCAAGGTGATGGCGGCCGCGCGCAACTCGCACATAACGACGATCCCCGCCCGCAGTCCGGCCCCGGCCTCCGGTGTCAATGCCAGCTACGAGGCACAGCTTGACGACGGTCGCTGGCTGCAGATTTCCGAGCGACGGACAAAGGACGGCGGCTTCGTGTCCGTCGGCACGGACATCACGGCGCTGAAGCGGCAGGAAGAGCGGCTGATGGAGAGCGAGCGGCGTCTGATCGCGACGATCTCGGATCTGCGCAAATCGCGCCAGACGCTCGAGATGCAGGCGCAGCAACTGGTCGAACTGGCCGAGAAATACGCTCAGGAAAAGACCAACGCCGAGAACGCCAACCGTGCTAAGTCCGAGTTCCTGGCCAACATTTCCCACGAACTGCGCACGCCGCTGAACGCCATCATCGGCTTCTCCGACATCATGGACAAGGCGATGTTCGGGCCGATCGGCTCCAATCGCTACGCTGAGTATTGCCGCGATATCTATGACAGCGGCACCTATCTGCTGAACGTCATCAACGACATCCTCGACATGTCGAAGATCGAGGCCGGCCGGATGGACATGAGCGTTGCAGCACTGGACGCCGGGACCGTTGTCGAGGAAGCCATCCGCATCATCCGCGCACCGGCCCAGGAAAAGTCCATCGAGGTCACCTGCTCGATGCCGCAGGGTCTTGTCGTCGCCGCCGACCGCCGCGCCTTCAAACAGGTCCTTCTGAACCTCCTGTCCAATGGCGTGAAGTTCACCCCGGACAGCGGCCACGTGCGCCTCGTTGCGAGCCAGCGCGGCGGCATGGCCCGGTTCGAGATCCAGGACACGGGCATCGGCATCCGCAAGTCGGATATCGAACGGCTGGCGCAGCCCTTCGTCCAGGTCGAGAACCAGTTCACCAAGACCCACAAGGGCTCAGGCCTCGGCCTCGCCATCGCCCGCTCGCTCATCGAGCTGCAGGGCGGAGCACTGGCGATCCAGTCCATCCCGGGTCAGGGCACCACTGTGACCTTCACCCTGCCCCTCGCCCAGGAAGCCCACGCCGCCTGATCGTCAGCCCGCGTCCGGCGCATCAGGCAGGGCGACCGGCCCGATGATCTGCTCGAACAGTTGCCGCACGGACTGCTGCGTATCGGCCATCTCCAGCTCAAGCCGGGCAAGATCGGGCGCAGCGCTTGCCGTCAGCAGCAGATCGACGACGCCGCGCGGGGCTTCGGACACCTTGAACGATCCAGCGAGCGTCATGCGCAGAACCTGTGTCAGGCGGTGATAAAGCCGCAGCGCGGACGACAAGGTGCCTGCGACATCCGCATCGATGACGCCGGCATCAAGTGCCCGTGCGAGAACCTCACCGGTATTCTGCGACAGGATCTGAGGATGGCTGTGGCCTTCCACCAGCTGCAGGAACTGGGCAATGAACTCGATATCGACGAGGCCGCCCGCCACCTGCTTCAGATCCCAGATGTCCTTGGTGCCTTTTTCCTTTTCGATCCGGGCCCGCATTGCAGCGACATCCGCGGCAATCCTGGCGCGGTCACGCGGCTGGCGCAGGGTTTCATGCAGGAAGCTGGTCACCCGGTCGGAGAACGCCGGTGATGAGGCCGCGATCACCCGGCCACGGGTCAGCGCCATATGCTCCCAGGTCCAGGCCTCGGACTTCTGATAGGTCTCGAAAGCCGTCAGGCTTGTCGCAAGCGGTCCGGCGTTGCCGGACGGACGCAGCCGGAAGTCGACTTCATAAAGCGTGCCCTCCGCCGTCTGTGCCGACAGCGCGGTGACGAGACGCTGGGTCAGGCGGATGTAGTACTGGCTGACCGCCAGAGGCCTTGCGCCATCCGACTGGGATGCCCCTTCCGGCACGTCGTAGAGCAGGATGAGATCGAGGTCGGAGGTTGCCGTCATTTCCTCGCCGCCCATCTTGCCCATGGCGATGAGGGCATAGTCGCCACCGGGCACATGGCCGTGGTTTTCGGCAACATGCGCATCGACGCGCGCCAGTAGACGCTCGACCACGACTTCGGCAAGACGCGCAAGTGCGTAGCCGACCTGATCGCCGCTCAACGTATCCGACAGAAGGCGCAGGCCGATCAGAAACTGCTGCTCCTGCGCAAAGATGCGGGCCCGGTCCAGCGCCTCTTCGTAGTAACGCGCTTGCGCCAGTGTCAGATCCAGCCCGGTGCGGAATTCCTCGAGGCTCGGCATGGAGCCGTAGAAGGCCGGGTCGAGCACCGCGTCCAGCACATGCACCCGCCGCGCAACCGTTTCGGCGAGACGTGGCGCCGAGCCCATCACGGTTGCGAGCATGTGGAGCAGGTGCGGGTTCGAGCGCAACAGCGAGAACAGCTGCACCCCGGCCGGCAGCCGCGCCAGAAACGCATCGAAGGCGCGCAGGGCCGTGTCCGCATTGTCGGTCTTGGCCAGGGCCGAAATCAGCACCGGATGCAGTTCCGTCAGCCGCTCGCGCGCCTTGGTAGAGCGCATCGCCGGATAGCGTCCGAAGTGCCAAGCCTTGATGACCTTGGCTGCATCCGACGGCTGACGATAGCCGAGACTGGACAGGGTTTGCATCGTATCCGGATCGTCATCGTCGCCGGTGAAGACAAGGTTGCCGAGTTCCGACGCCAGTTCCGGCTCGTCTTCGAACAGCTCGGCATAGTGCCGCTGAACCTTCTGCAGGTGCACCAGAAGCTTGGCCTCAAAAGCCGCGCGCGTCTGAAAACCGGACAGATAGGCGACCTTCGTCAGGCCCTCGTCGTCCTGCGGCAGCAGATGCGTCTGTTCGTCGTTCAGCATCTGGATGCGGTGCTCGACCGATCGCAGGAAGCGATAGGCCGCCTCCAGATCGACGCGGGCCTCCTCCTCGATCCAGCCGGAGGTCACCAGCCGTGCCAGCATGTCCAGCGTTCGCCGGCCCCGCAGTTCCGGATTGCGCCCGCCGGCGATCAGCTGCTGTGTCTGGACGAAGAACTCGACCTCGCGAATGCCGCCCCGGCCAAGCTTCACGTTGTGGCCCGCCACCGCGATCTTGCCATGGCCCTTGTGCATGTGGATCTGGCGCTTGATCGAGTGCACGTCGGCAATCGCCGCAAAATCAAGGTACTTGCGCCAGATGAAGGGGACGATCTCATGCAGGAAGGCGTCACCGGCCTTCAGGTCCCCGGCGCAGGGACGGGCCTTGATCAGCGCCGCCCGCTCCCAGTTCTGCCCGAGTGCCTCATAATAGGCGAGCGCACCGGGAACCGACATGGCAACGGGCGTCGCCCCGGGATCCGGCCGCAGCCGCAGATCCGTGCGGAATACGTATCCGTCGCCGGTGCGCTCCTGCATGATCTTCACGAACCGCTTGGTCAGACGCACGAATTCAACCGGCGCCTCCGCACCGCCCCGCATTGGCGTAATGGCAGGGTCATAAAGCACGATCAGATCGATATCGGAGGAGTAGTTCAGCTCGAACGCGCCATGCTTGCCCATCGCCAGAACGATGAGACCGGAGTTTTCCTCCGGCCGGTCCGGGTTGGCGATCTCGAACTTGCCGCGCGCCGCCAGATCCCGCAGGCAGAACCGGATGGCAGCGGTCAGAGCGGCATCAGCGAATTCGGCAAGGCCGCGCGTCACCACATCGAGATCAACCGCGCCGGCAATGTCGGCGAGGCCCAGACACAACGCCAGTTCCTGCTTCTGCTTGCGCAGGATGCGCATCAGATCGGCTTCGCTCTCCGCACGCGCTTCCCGGCCGGCCAGGATGGTGTCGGCAGCAAAGACGTCGGGATTGGCCGTGAGGATCCGCCCCAGCCGGTCTGGATCAAGCAGGCAAAGATCGCGCAGATAGGCCGAGTTGGCCATGACAGCACCCAGGAACTGCCGCAACCGTTCCTTACCGTTCAGCAGCTCCACCACGGCCCTGGCAGCCGGCGTGTCACTGGACCCGGCGCGCTCGATCAGATCACCGACAAGGCGTTCGCTGCGCGGGGGATCAATCGACAGCGGCACAACGGCAATCCGGTGGCTCAGGGAAAGGGTTGCCCCTGCTTCAGCTCCTGTCATTGCCATCTTGCGCATCACCTCCCAGCCTGACCGCCGGCGCAACCATCAGGTCGATCTGCGCCTTCAGTCCGGGACCGGCTTCCTGCAGCGCCAGCGTCCCGCCATGCAGGCGGGCGATGGCACGCACCAGGCTGAGGCCAAGACCATAGCCCGGTTCCGTCCGGCTCTGTTCGAGGCGGACGAAACGGTCGAGCACCCGGTCGCGGTCCTTCAGCGCGATGCCCGGGCCGTTGTCAGCCACGGACAACAGAATCCGGTCCTTCTCCTGGCTGACCATTACGGTGATTGCCAGGGGCTGTCCATTCTCCCGACGGGCATATTTCAGGGCGTTCTCGATCAGGTTGACCAGCACCTGGGCGATCAGTTCGCGATTGCCCAGCGCCTTGGGCACGGGCTTCAGGTCAAGCCGAAGGCTGCCGCCCTCGTCTTCAAGCACAGGCCCATAGAGGTCGGCCAGCTCCTCGGCGATGGCGGCAACGTCGACGGGTTCCAGCCCCCGGTCCGGCGACATGGCCTCGACCCTGGCGATCCGCAGCAGCGCGTCGAAGATCCGGATCAGGCCCTCGCTGTCCTCGATGGTGGCTTCCAGCGCCTCGCGCAGATCCGCTTCGCCCCGCGCCTCATGCAGCGTCGTCTCAAGCCGCGTGCGTAGGCGCGTCAGTGGCGTCTTCAGGTCATGCGCGATGTTGTCGGTGACATCTCGCAAGTTCTGCATCAGCTGTTCGATCCGCTCGAGCATGGCGTTCAGACTGACCGCAAGCCGGTCAAACTCGTCGCCATTGCCGGCAACCGGCAAGCGCTGGGACAAGTTGCCGTCCATGATCTGGCGACTTGATGCGGCGATGGCGTCAATGCGCTTGAGCACACGGCGGCTGACAAAGGCCCAGGTGACGACCGCCATCACCACGACCACCGCAAGCCAGACCCGCAAGGCACCACCCAGGATATCTCGGAACCGCGTCTGTTCGCCGAGATCCCGGCCGACCAGCAGCCGGAAGCCGCCTGGCACCTCGAACGTGCGCACGACGGCTTCCCGTTCGGTTTCGCCCTCGCCGCGCGCATATTTCACCCGCCGGACGCCGCCATCGGCCTCCTCCAGAACCGTCGTCGGCAGGCGGGCGATATTGCCGGCCAGGACGTTTCCGGCAAAGTCGACAAACAGATAGAGGCTCGCATCCGGCCGCCTGGCGCGCCCGTCTATGGCCGAAACAAGCCCCCGCGCGCCGCCACGGGCATATTGATCGGCAAGCCCCTCGATTTCCGCGTCCACCGTCTGCACCACCTGCTCGGTCATCAGGGCATCGGTGTTGCGGGAAATGGAGACCAGCAGGAAGCCGGACAGGCCGGTGAAGACTGCGAAATACAGCAGGGACAGCTTGAACGCCGTGGTGCGCAGAAGCCTAGCCAAGCGCTGTCACGGCCGGCACCGCTGCGGATCGTGTAGCCTGCGCCGCGCACCGTGTGCAGCAAGGGCGTGTCGAAGTCCTTGTCAATCTTCGACCGCAGGCGCGAGATGTGCACGTCGATGACGTTCGTCTGAGGATCGAAGTGATATTCCCAGACGTTCTCGAGCAGCATCGTGCGCGTCACGACCTGGCCGGCATGCTGCATCAGATATTCGAGCAGGCGGAACTCGCGCGGCTGCAGTGGAATGTCCTTGCCCGCCCGCGTGCAGCGATGCGCCAGCCGGTCCAGCTCCAGATCAGCCACGCGGTACATGGTCTCCACGTCACCACCGGCCTTTGGCCGGCGGCCAAGTGCCTCGATCCGGGCCAGCAGTTCGGTGAAGGCGAAGGGCTTGGGCAGATAGTCGTCACCACCGGCGCGCAGGCCCGTGACGCGGTCATCGACCTGGCCAAGAGCCGACAGGATCAGCACCGGTGTATGGTTCCCGGCCTTTCGCAGGGCCTGGATCACCGACAGACCGTCGCGCTTGGGCAGCATCCGGTCGACGACAAGCACGTCATAGGACCCGGACGAGGCCATATCGAGCCCTTCCTCGCCGTCGCTCGCCTGATCCGCCATATGGCCGATTTCCTTGAGCCCCTTGGCAAGATAGGCCGCAGCCTGCTTGTCGTCTTCGATGATCAGAATCCGCATCATGTCTCACTTGTAGCTGAGGTGTGGCCACCGTGGGAATACCGGATCAGGTGGCACAGGGTCCGCGACACCTGTGGCTGGCATCGCGGACCCTCCGGGTCGCCGTCGGGCAGTTGTCAGCGGGGGCTGCCTGCCCGATCCGGCACTCCGGCCCGGTCATTGCCAGTCGCGAGGCAGCGGACCTGCTGGCAATGACGGGGAACGACTGACGATCAGGCCAGCGGCACGGCAACGAACCGCGACGCATCCTCGCTGAAGACACGCATCAGCACTGCCTTGCGGCCATCCTTCTCGGCCTTGGCGATGGCCTTTTCGACGTCCTTGGCAGAGGTCACCTTCTGGCCGGCAACTTCGGCGATGACATCGCCCTCACGCAGGCCCTTCTCTGCCGCCGGACCATCAGGGTCGATGGCCGTCACGACAACGCCGTCAATGTCCAGCCCGGCCCGCTTGGCCCCGGTGACCTCGATGCCGAGATCGGCCAGCTGGGTGTTGCCGGCAACCGACGGGGTCACTTCGGCAACGGCCTCCGGCTCGTTGAGCTTGCCGAGCTTCACCGAAATGTCTTCCTCGGTTCCGTCACGCCACACGGTAAGCTTCACCTTGGTTTCGGGCGCATAGCCAGCAATCAGGCGGGACAGGTCGCGCGGGCCCTTGATCGGCTTGCCATCGACCTTGAGGATCGTGTCGCCCGCCCTGATCCCTGCCTTGTCGGCCGGGCTGCCATCCTGCGGATCGGAGACGATCGCACCCTCGGCCTTGGCAAGACCAAGGCTCTCGGCAATGTCGCCGGTCACAGGCTGGATCTGGACCCCAAGCCAGCCTCGCACCACGGACCCGGTGTCCTTCAGGTCTGTGACGACATCGGTTGCGGTCGACGCCGGAATGGCGAAGGCGATACCGACGTTCCCACCAGACGGAGAGAAGATCGCAGCATTCACGCCGATCACCTCACCCTTCATGTTGAAGGCCGGACCACCAGAGTTGCCACGGTTCACCGGCGCATCGATCTGGATGAAGTCGTCATAGGGGCCAGCGCCGATGTCGCGGCCACGCGCCGAGACGATGCCGGCCGTCACAGTACCGCCGAGACCAAAGGGATTGCCGATGGCAACGACCCATTCGCCGACAGCAGGACCATCCTCGGCAAAGCGGACGTAGGTGAACGGCTTGTCGCCGTCGACCTTCAGCAGGGCGAGGTCGGTACGCGGATCAGCGCCGATGAGGCGGGCAGCCAGCTCATTGCCTTCGTTGTCGATGACGGTGAATTCGGTGCCCTTGTCGATCACATGATGGTTCGTGACCACATAGCCATCCTCGCTGATGAAGAAGCCAGACCCCTGCGACATGCCAAAAGACTTCGGCTCGCCGCGCGGCTGGCCACGCTGGCTCTCGCCCTTGCGCTCGAAGAAGCGCTGCAGCGGATGCCCGTCGGGCAGGTTTTCAAGACCCGGAATACCGGATCCGTCCAGGCTGCGGCCACCAAAATTCATCATCTGCGGCTCGGCGGCCTGCTTGACGCGTACGCTGACGACAGCCGGCTGAACGGCGGTGACAACCTGTGAAAAATCTGCAGGGGCAGCAGCCTGAACCCGGACAGCCTCGGCAAGGGCAGGCTGTCCCGGCAGGATCGTCTGAGTGGTCAGAACACCGGCAAGGCCGAGGGCCATGGCACCGGCAAGCAGACGCGAGCGGCGTGAACCGAGGACTTTGTTCTGGGTGGCAGTACGTTCAAACATATGGCTCTCCTGGAGGTCGTGGAGCGAAAGCGATAGGGACCGGGAAACGCGGGGACACATCCCTTGTCCTTCACTGCCAATATGGAGAGCCGTGCCTTACAGCCGCCTGTCTGGCGGATTAATCCTTTGTAATGTTAGTTTTCACTAGTCTTGTGCCTGAAGGTCACAATCCATGACGACCTTTTTCAATAGAGGCGCAACTTTAAGCGATCCATTTAGCCGTCTGTAAAGCCTTTCGCCTTATGTTTCCTGATCTGGGACATGTTGAAACGGTGCAGTCGGGGCGGACATGCTGGCATCCTTGGTTGATCTGGCGCGGGAAAGCAGCAGCGACAAGCGTCGCGAGCTGATGGGCCATGTCGCGACACTGTTCGTGGATGGCGCTGAACGCTACACAAACGAAGAGCTCTCGCTGTTCAACGACGTGCTGATCAACCTTCTCGACATGGTCGATACGGAAGGCCGTCAGACCCTGTCGCAGCAGATTGGCGCGATCGAGACGACGCCGCGCGAACTGGTGCTGAAGCTCGCCAACGATACCGCCACTGTCGCTGCCCCCGTCCTCGAAAACTCTCCGGTCCTGACCGACGACGATCTCTATACCCTCGCCAAGACGAAGGGCCAGGATCACCTGCTCGCAATTTCCAAGCGCGATGCGCTGCAGTCCCGCGTCACCGACGTCCTGTTGGAACGCGGCGAACAGCCGGTCCGCCGGTCGGTGGCCGCCAACCCCAGCGCCGAACTGTCCGACTGGGGCGGGCGCCTGCTGGTCAAGCTTGCAGAGACCGACACGACCCTGCGCGAGTCGCTCACCGAGCGTCACGACCTGAACAAGGCCAACTTCGAAAAACTGCTGTCCATGCTGCCGCAGGACCGTCAGGCCAAACTCCGGCACATTTTCGAGAACAACGAGCGCGTCGCACGGGATCTGTTCCGCGAAGCCAGCCTTCTGGTGGATGATTCCAAGATCGAGCGGCGAAAGGCCCGGTTGAACACCAAGGTTGCCCTGAAGGACATCCGCGACGGACATCGCCAGCTCGATGAGGTGATCATCGAGTACAGTCTCGCCAACGACCTCTATGACCTGTCGTATCTCCTGGCTCAGCTCAGCGCCGTGGACGAGAAATTCGTCCGCAACGTGATGGTGCGTCAGGACATCGAGGCAATTGCTGTGCTGTGCCGGTCACTTGAAGTCGGCGAGACCGCTTTCGGCGCGCTTTGCAAGGCGCGGGCGCGTCAGATAAAGTCGAACCCAGCCGTCGTGGACCACTGGGTTGGCGAGTTCCGCATTCTGTCCGTGGTCGAAGCGCAGCGCACGATGCGTTTTATCAAGGTTCGCCTGACGACCATGGCGACGGCCGCCTGAGGCAGACCATCGCCGTCTGGGCTCAGCTCTTGTCGCCCGTCCCACCCTTCAGGATCTGATCCAGTTCGGCCTGCTCGGCCGCGCTCAGCCCGCCGGCGGCAACAGGTTGCGCCTTGCGTTGCCGGCGCAGGGCGAGCAGCAGGCCCGCAATGCCCGCGATCAACGCGAGCGGCCCGGCGATCCAGAGCGCCAGCGTATGCCAGGCAACCTTGGGCTTCAGAAGCACGAACTCGCCGTAGCGCGAAACCAGGTAGTCGATCACCTGTGCGTCGCTATCACCGGCAACCAGCCTTTCACGCACCAGCACCCGCAAGTCCTTCGCGAGTGGTGCATCGCTGTCATCGATGGACTGGTTCTGGCACACCATGCAGCGCAGTTCGGACGACAGCGCCCTCGCCCGCTGCTCCAGCACCGGGTCAGCCAGCACTTCGTCCGGGGCAAGCGCGTGTACTGCCGTCAGAGGTGCCAGCACGCTCGCCAGCAGCGCCAGCAAAAGGATGAAACGCCGCATCTGGATCATCGACCCCATCCTCATTCAGCCGGGCTGAGACCGGCGGTCTTGGCGCGGGCGGGCTTGGGTGCCCCCACGCGCAGCCGGCGATCCGTAATCGAGATGATGCCACCAATCGACATCACCAGGGTCCCCAGCCAGATCAGCGTGATCATGGGCTTGAAATAGGCCCGGATATCAACGGCGCCGTCGTCCCGCGTCTCGCCCAGGGACACATACAGCTGGGAGAAGCCGAAGGTCAGGATCGAGGCTTCGGTCGTGGGCATGCCGCGGGCCGGATAGATGCGCTTGGAGGGATCCATCGCCGCAATCTCGGCCCCGCCCTGCCGCACGACCAGATGCCCAACCTGTTCCGTATAGTTCGGCCCCTGCCGCGGCGCGATGCCGGTAAAGGTCAGCTGATAGCCCGCCATGTCGAAGGTGTCGCCGGGACGTACCGTTCGCACCAGTTCGGTCTGGAATGCGGTGGCCATGACGATGCCGAGCAGCGTGACCCCGACGCCGAAATGCCCGAGCATGGTGCCGAAGGCCGAACGCGGCAGACCGACCAGGCGCGACAATCCGCGCGACAACCCGATTTCCGTGATCCGCGTGCGCGACAACAGTTCCGCAACGGCACCCGCCATGATCCAGACGGCGAGCCCCACACCGATCGGGGCCAGCACCTGTCTCATGCCCCAGGCCCAGAACACGGCAAGCGCGGCGAGCAGCGCCACACCGAAGGCGGCATAGAGCCGCTGGGTTGCAGCCAGCAGGTCACCACGCTTCCAGGCCAGCAACGGTCCAAAGGGAATGGCCAGGAGCAGCGGAATCATCAGCGGCCCGAAGGTCAGGTTGAAGAACGGCGCGCCGACGGAGATCTTTTCGCCCGTCACCGCCTCCAGGGCGAGCGGATAGAGCGTACCGACGAGCACCGAAACGGTGGCAGCAGTCAGGAACAGGTTGTTCAGAACCAGCGCGCCTTCGCGGCTGATCGGCGCAAACAGCCCGCCCTGCTTCAGCAGCGGAGCCCGCCAGGCATAGAGGGTGAACGAGCCGCCGATGAAGATGCACAGGATTACCAGGATGAAAAGGCCGCGCTCGGGATCGACGGCAAAGGCATGCACACTCGTCAGGACGCCGGAGCGCACCAGGAACGTTCCCAGCAGCGACAGCGAGAACGTGAAGATGGCGAGCAGAACCGTCCAGACCTTCAGGGCTTCCCGCTTCTCCATGACGATCGCCGAGTGAAGCAGGGCCGTCCCGGCGAGCCAGGGCATGAACGAGGCATTCTCGACTGGGTCCCAGAACCACCAGCCACCCCAGCCCAGTTCGTAATAGGCCCAGTAGGACCCCATGGCGATGCCGAGGGTGAGGAACACCCAGGCAAGCAGAGCCCAGGGACGGACCCAGCGCGCCCAGGCCGCATCGATGCGGCCAAGGATCAGCGCAGCAACGGCAAAGGCAAAGGTAATCGAGAAGCCGACGTAGCCGAGGTAGAGCAGCGGCGGATGGATGGCGAGCCCGATATCCTGCAGCAGCGGATTGAGATCATTGCCCTCGATGGGCGCCTGCGGGATGCGCTCGAACGGATTGGATGTCGCCAGGATGAAAAGAAGAAACGCCGCGGTGATCCAGCCCTGCACACCGAGCACAGTTGCCCGCAAGGGAGCGGGCACATTGCCGCTGAACAGCGCCACCAGACTGCCGAACAGAACAAGGATCAGCACCCACAGCAGCATCGAGCCTTCGTGGTTGCCCCAGACACCGGAGATCTTGAAGATCAGCGGCTTGGCCGAATGGGAGTTCTCCCAAACGTTCACCACCGAAAAGTCGGAGGCAAGATAGGCCCAGGTCAGCACGGCAAAGGAAAGGGCGACCAGCACGAACAGCGCATTGGCAACGGGTGCCGCCGTTTCCATCAGCCGCCGGTCGGACGTCACCGCCCCCCAAACCGGCACCACCGACTGGATCAGCGCCAGCACAAAGGCCAGCACCAGCGCAAAATGGCCTGTCTCTACGATCATCGGTCCCTCACCCGGCGCGTCGCTTGCGTCTTCCGGTTCCGTCTACTGTGCAGATGCCCCGTCGCCCTTCCAGACGCCCTGCGCCTTCAGCGCATCGGCGACTTCCTTGGGCACGTAATTCTCGTCGTGCTTTGCAAGCACGCTGTCTGCCCGGAAGATCCCGTCCGGCCCGACAATTCCTTCGGTCACAACCCCCTGCCCCTCGCGGAAGAGATCGGGGAGAATGCCGACATAGGTGACTGCAACCGTATTGGCCGTATCCGTCACCCTGAAGCTGACTTTCGCGTCATCCGAACGCTGCACCGAGCCATCTTCGACGAGACCTCCAAGACGGATCCGCTGGCCCGCAGGGATCTGCTTGGCCACCACGTCCGTCGGGGTCTGGAAGAACACGATTTGGTCATTCAGCGCATACAGGATGAGACCAGCAGCCGAGGCCAGTACCACGGCAGCGATTCCGATCAGCGTCAGCCGGCGTTGCTTGCGTGTCATGTCGCGTCCTGCATCCCTGTGGCAGCTCCGCGCGCCCCCTCGGCGCGCGGTGCATTTCATTCCCCATGCCCGGCTCAGGAGCCGAGCCCGTTGTCCGTTTCAGCCTGTCGCAGCACATCCAGTGCCGGCGGCTCTGCTGCAAATGTCTCGCGAGCCTTCGCCAAACTGGCTTTCGCAGCATCCTTGTCGCCCATGACGATCTGGGCCCGGATCAACCGCACCCATTCCTCCACCGAGCCGCCATCGGCCTCAAGCCGTGTCTTCAGGCCGTCGACCATGGAGCGGATCATCTCGCCACGCTCAGCCTCGCTCATCGCTGCCGCGGCCTCGACGTCAGCCGCAGCCGGTCCGCGCGGTGGCTGCAAGGACGGCGGCAGGCGACCCTCGAGCTGAGCCAGTTCCTGCTGCGCCGCCGGGACCCAGATCTCGTTCGGATTTGCCCCGTCGAGCAGCCGTTTCCAGGCGGAGATCGCTTCGTCGCGCTTGCCCTCCTGGCCCAGAGCCAGCGCCAGGAAAAAGCGCGGTTTTGCGGCGGCCGGGTCAAGCTGGACCGCCCGTTCAAAGGCCGCGCGCGCATCAGCTGTCACAAGCCCTTCCGCCGCCACGACAAGCGCTTCACCAAGACTGGACTGGCGCGGTTCCGACGCACCATTCAGGCGGATCGCGTTGGCATAGGCCTGCGCCGCATCCTGCGGGCGTCCAAGGCTCATATAGACGGGGGCAAGGACTTCCCAGCCCTGGCCATCCTGCGGATTGGCAGCCAGATGCCGCTCGACGCGCGCCACCAGCACTTCAACGGGTTGCCCTTCGGGATTGGATTGAAGCCGCGCTTCGAGCGGCTGGTCAGGCAGATCGGGAGAGCCAATCCAGAGATAAAGGCCAAGCGCGCCAGCGGGAAGGAGCAGCGCAGGCAGCAAAGCGGCCCATTTGACAGCGCCCGTCGCTGCGCTTTTGCCGTTTCTCTGGTTCTGCTTGTGTGCGGCCAGCAAGCGTCGTGCAATTTCCGTCCGCGCGGCCTCGGCCTGGGCCGCATCCACCAGGCCGCGCTGCAAGTCTCGGTCGACCTCCTCCAGCTGCGCCTTGTAGACAGCCTCGTCGGCAGCGCCAGCGTCAGATGCTGAAGCACTACCGCGGCGAAGCGGCATGAGAACAGTCAAGGCCGTAAGGCCGGTCATGAGGGCGAACAGGATCCAGAGCGTCATGCAATGACATATATGTCGGGAACCCCCACCCTGACCACTGCCAAGTATGTGACCTTGGGTCGCGCATGCGCATCACGGGACGCAATCAGGCCGCAGATGCAGCCCCGGCCGCCGCGGCCTGCCGCATACGCCGGATCTGTCCGGCATAATCCACGCCGAAATAGACTTCAGACAACAGGATCGCCGCATCAACCGCCGACAGATGCGCGTCCCGCGCCGGCCCCTTGTGCTTGCGCAGGTCCGCCAGCAGCGACCGTGTGATGATCTCCAGCGTCTGTTCGACGGTCTGCCGCGTCCGCTTGCTGACCTCGTTCACCGCGAGGGTTTCCGCCGTGCCCCGGGCCATGGCCAGGACACGGAGCGCCCGGACAGCTTCGTCCAGCGCGTGGGTGTCGCTGTGCCAGTGCCCCTCACGGTCGACCTTCGGCACAGCCAGCGCGCGGCGAACCGCACCACTGGCCGATTGCAATTCGCCCGTTACGATGCGCGACATGTCACGCCGCGTTTCGGAGAGACGGCCACGCCATTCGTCACAGCCTGTAAAATCCATATCGAACTCCAGCCCGCGCATGAGATTGGCATAGCTGGACACCGCTTCCGAGAAGGCCACCGGATCGGGATTGTGCTTCTGCTGGTCGCGCGCCAGCACGTTCAGCCGTTCGGCTTCGGAAATGACCATGTCGACGAAGGGCGCAAAGCGGCTGCGGCGGATCTCGCGCGGCTTCTGGGTTCCGGCAAGGCGCGTCGCAAATGTACCAAGGCTCCACGGCGCATCCGCCCGGTCCAGCACTGCAGCGGCCAGAACAGGCACATAGTCAGGATGCTGCTGCGCATAGGTTTCCACCAGCGACAGCACATCCGTGTCCTGCTTCAGCCGGCGCTCGGTGATGCTGTCCGGCATGCGCTTGAGGAACGGCGTCAGCCAGGGCTCGGCCTGAAACAGCTTGGCGATATCCTTGAGGTCCGCGAGTGCCCTCTCCCCGCCCAGCACCATGGTCAACCGGCGACGCTCCCGGTCGGATTGAGCTGCCTTTTCCATGGTATCGGCCAGAATATCGGTCGCGGTCTTGCGCAGCATGGCGACGCGCTGATGCGCCTTCTCCGCGCCGACCTTGTTGCTGGCAAGGTCCTGACGCGCCTGACTGATCTCCTGCGGCAGCAGGTCCCGCTCGAGCCATTGCCAGACATCTGTCAGGTGAGGCCGGTAGACACGCCCTTCCTGCTTGCTCGGCAGAAGCTCATTGATGAGGAATGTGTCCAGCGGGGCAAAAAACAGGCGCTCTAGATGCCCCTTGCGCGTCATCGCAGGCAGCGGGGTCTCGTCGCGCGGCTCCGGTGCCTTGATGTCCTCGCCGCGCAGGATCGCAGCCGACGCAGCCAGAATGAGATCGAGATGCTCGTCGCCCTTGCCCGACTGACGGGCCCGCTCCAGACCTCGCACCAATGTCTCCACGGCCCGCGGCGAGAGAGCCTTCAGATAGGTCTGGATCTTGGCAGTCAGGAGCGCTTGGTCTGTCATCTCTGTTGCGATTGCACCAGCTGGAACAATACCTGTTTAACATCTGGAAACTTAATCAATGCTTTCCGAACCCTTGCCGGGATCCGTCACATTTTAACGATTGCCACAAATACAAAAGGCGCGCCGAACAGGCGCGCCTCGGATCACAGAAGCTTCGGGCAATCGAGCCTCAGCTGATCGACCGCCAGATTCCCTTTTCGTCCGTGCAGGTAGTCGACCGCGCGACAACGGGAACCGGCGTTTCCTTGGACGAAACCGCATGAGTCAGTTCCCGGCATTCGGTCTTGTTAACCTGATAGCGCGGCCCGAGGCGGACCTCGCCAGTGCGTCCGGTGCGCGGGTTGTCCCAGCGAACCGTCCCACCAGCGCCGGGCGTCGCGAGGGCCTGCTTCTGCGCTTCGGCAGCTACCTTGCGGTCGCTAGATTCAAGGCCGAGCTGCGGGGTACCGTCGAGCAGCTGATTGATCGCGGCATTGGCCTCGGCTTCGGCGATCGACTTCTCGGACTGGCCGAATGCCGTCCCCCAAAACCCGACGCCGCCACCCGTGTCGCCCACAGAACTGCAGGCCGACAGCCCGGCCGCAACAGCCACCACCATAGACAATGCTACCCACCGCATCTGGCACTCCATCGCCGCGCGCCTGCTGGTCCGACCGTTCGGACCTCTTGTACAACGCGCCGGCGCCGACAAGGTTCCATACTTCACTGTTACAGTTAATTTATCCCGACTCTACGGCCGAACTGGGCCATTTTCAGGCCCAGCCTCCGACGCATTCCGGTCCAGAATCCGAAAGCATTGTCGCGCCCTTGCCGGTCCGCAGCAATGCCTTGCCAGATAACTTAGGATAACACTATTGCAATGCAACGAGGCGCGACGTGACGCCAGTCACATTTCACCCGGAACTGGGGCCGCCCGTTGATGCCGCTGGCAGCACCAGTTGTGCCCGAAGACCGCCGATTGCAGCTTCCGACAATTCGAACTGCCCGCCGTAAAGCGCAACCAGATCGGCGACGATCGACAGGCCCAGCCCGGTTCCAGGCACGCTTTCGTCCAGCCGCTTGCCGCGCTTGACCGCTTCGCGTCGCTGATCGGCCGTCAGGCCCGGCCCGTCGTCCTCGACAATGATCTCGAACAGGGTGCGATCGCCGGCAGCTGTCGGAAGAAGTCTCGCCGTCACAGTGACCTGCGAACGCGCCCACTTGCAGGCATTGTCGATCAGGTTGCCGGCAAGATCCTCAAGATCTTGCTGTTCGCCGCGAAACCGGACGCTGGCGTCCAGTTCGGCCTCAAAACCCAGATCCTTGTCACCATGGATGCGTGTCATGGCCCGCAGCAGCCGCGACAGCGCCGGCTCCACCGGCGTTGCAACCCCGATCACCCGGCGCTGCGCCGCCTGTCGGGCGCGTTCCAGATGATGATCGACCTGGGTGCGCATCAGCCGCGCCTGTTCCAGCACCTTGCCAGCAAAGGGACCGCCTGCCGCGTCGGCCTCATTGGCGATGACGCTGAGCGGTGTCTTGAGCGCATGGGCGAGGTTGCCCACATGGGTGCGGGCTCGCTCGACGATTTCCGCGTTGGACCGGATCAAGCCATTCAGTTCAATGGCGAGCGGCGCCAGTTCCATTGGAACGGCCTCATCGATCTGGCTCGCCTCGCCATCTCGGACAGCAGCCAGAGAGTATTGCATCCGCCGGATCGGCAGCAGGCCGAAGCGGACCTGGAGAAACACGGCCACGATCAGGCCAATGCCGAACACCGCCAGCGTCAGCACCACCTGCCCCGTGAAGGCGGCAAGGTCCTTGCGCAGCCCTTCCGTCTTGCCGCCAACGGCGATGAGATAGGTCTTGCCGTCAAAGCTGACGATGCGCTGTGACACCCGCAGTTCCTCGCCGCCGGGACCGGTCGCAAAGCCGCCACCCGTGCGCTGTCCGAACGCCAGCGGTGGCACCAGCAGGGGATCGCCCACAAGACTGCCGGAGGCATAGACCAGCTTCCACTCCGGCCAGTCGGCGATGGTCCAGTACCAGCCGGACAACGGCAGGGAAAAGCGCGGCTCGCCGAGGTTCTCCGGCCTGTTGATCGTCGCTCCGTCGGTGGGTGCCATCGCGCCGATAATGGCCTTCTGGTAGACTTCCAGCTGGCTGTCGAAGCCGCGCTCGACCGTATCCCGGTACAACTCAACCAGGATGAAACCTGCGACCGCCAGTGCCGTGACCGACCAGAGCGAGGCAACCAGCACAAGCCTTGCGGCCAGGGACCGGCGGCGTACCGGCTTTCCGGCAAGCGTCACGACGGCTCACCGATCCGGTAGCCCAGACCGCGCACTGTCTCGATGTAGTCGCCGCCTAGCTTCTTGCGCAAACGCCCGACAAACACCTCGACGGTGTTGGAATCCCGGTCGAAGTCCTGATCGTAGAGGTGTTCCACCAGCTCGGTGCGGGAAATGACCTTGCCCTTGTGGTGCAACAGATAGGCCAGCAGCCGGTACTCGTGCGACGTCAGCTTCACCTGCAGTCCAGCGACGGTGACGCGGCCGGATCTCAGGTCCAGCCGCAGGTCGCCCACTTCGATTTCGTTGGACGCGTGTCCGGCCGCCCGGCGGACGAGGGCACGGACCCGTGCCAGCACTTCTTCCATGTGGAAGGGCTTGGCCACGTAATCGTCCGCCCCCGCGTCAATGCCGGCCACCTTGTCCGACCAGCGATCGCGCGCGGTCAGGATCAGCACCGGCATGGTGCGCCCGCCGCGCCGCCATTTTTCCAGCACCGAAAGGCCGTCCAGCTTCGGCAACCCCAGATCCAGCACGACCGCATCATACGGCTCGGTATCCCCGAGGAAATGCCCTTCCTCTCCGTCATAGGTCCGGTCGACGACATAGCCTGCCTGTGTCAGGGCGTCGTTCAGCTGACGGTTCAGGTCCTTGTCGTCCTCGACAATCAGAATGCGCATGGATGGGTCCGGTCTGGCTGGAGAAGGGTCGGTGCCGCTGTCTGGCGGCTGATCATGGCAAAATTCAGCGACTTGCGTCGACCACTACTGTCGTGACCTGCCCGTTTTCCAGCACAGAGAGCCGGTAGATGTAGCGCCCCCCCTCCTCGCAGAGCTGTGCGCGGACGATTTCGCCCTGTACGGTCCCGGCGACGCTGCCAAGCGGCTGCGCCTGCCCGCTGGAGACCGCCTGCTGTGCCTCGCCCTGCGAAAGACAGGCCGCAGACGCCGAGGATGGCATGCTTGTGCCGACAAGTGCTGCAAGGACGATCAGGGTACGCATCGTGGTCAGCTCCCTCAATGGTCATGATTTGAACTTGAGGACAGACTTAAGCTGCGGCGGCTGAATGGGACATGAACACGCCTGTCAGCATGTCAGAGCACATGCGGGCCTTCGATTTCAATGGTGCGATAGAAATCCGCCAGCATCCGGCCCCGTTCCTGGCGGAACACTTGCTCGGTTGCTGATACGCGTGCGATTCGGTCGATGCGGAACATGCGGAAGTCCTGCCGCAACTCGCACCAGGCAACCAGCGTCCAGACCTTGCCCCAGAACCAGAGCCCCAACGGCCTGATCGTGCGGCAGCTGGGTGCACTCTCGCGGTCCAGGTAATCGAGTTCCAGCACCTGCCGCCGGTCAATGGCCGTCTCGATCAGATCAAGATTGACCCGGACTGCCGGCGTCATCCCCGGTGCCACCGCATGGATCTGGATGCCGCCGGGCCGGGCGGCGATCTTTTCCGGCAAGACCGCCTCGATCTTGATCAGGGCTTCGGCCGCCGCCCGTGCCATGGCTGCGCCGCCCCAGGCGCTGACCAGCCTTGCACCGGCCACCAGCGCCACGATCTCGTCGCGGGTGAACATCAGAGGCGGCAGGTCGAAACCGGACCGCATGACATAGCCGACGCCGGCCGCCCCCTCCACGGGGACGCCCGACGCCTGAAGATCCGCAATGTCGCGATAAATGGTGCGTTCGGACACTTCCAGCCATTCGGCCAGTTGCGCCGCACGCACCAGACGCCCGCCGCGCAGGTGCTGGACGATCTGGAACAGGCGATCCGCGCGGCGCATGTGGTCTTACCTCTTGCCGGTCTCGACATAGAGCCCAATGCCATTGCCGAACGGATCCTGACAATAGGTGAAACGTCCGAACGGAATGGTGATCGGATCGGACAACACCTTTCCACCTGCCTTGACCAACCGTTCCATGCTGTCTTCCAGTGCGTCCGGGCACAGCAGATGGATCACGCCACCCTGACCTGCCGGAGCCGGAGTGCCAACAGACAGATGGCCGGAGGGCATGTTCATTTCATCCGCGACCGGGAACTTGGCCATTTCCATGCCGTCCATGTTCTCGCGGATCAGCTGGACCTGCAGCACGTCATTGTAGAAGGCAGCGCCCTTGTCGAGATCAGGAACCGGGATCTCGAACCAGACGACGCTGTTGCGGGGGGCGGAAGTGGTGGATGCGCTCATGTCAGTCTCCATCAGGAGGAGGAAGGAACGGCTGAACCCTACCTCCCCCCTCCTGACAGCCTTCTGTCAGGAGCCATTCAGCGCCTGTCGATTTTCGCTCACTCGGAAACCTGACCGCGCCATCCGGCTGGTCCGGTGGTCACATGCCGAAGCAGCACGTTGACCACGCCAACAATGACAAGGGCGACCGGCCCCCATTCCGGCGGCAGCACGGCATCCCAGTCCACGACCGAGAGCTGGTCCAGCACCTGGCCAACCAGAACCGCAAGTCCCAGCCCACCATTGAACATCAGTGTCTTCCATCCACTCATGACAGCTTCTCCTGTTGTGATTGAACGGTATCTGCGCGCCACCGCGCGATATCGAGAGCGATGCGCCCGCGGTAGTGCCAGGCCACAAAGCCAAGTCCGGCCAGCGCCAGCACGCCGCCGGCGATCAGCAGACAGGTCCACAGCGCATGGCCGTGAGCTGCAGCGCTGCCAGCAGCCACCGCCCCGCCCGCGCTGCATCCGGCAAGCCCCTTGCGCGCGGCAACAGTGCGGACAAGCGTTGCGCGTGTGGCAGGTCCCAGCGTGCCATCAGGGGCAAGTGGTGGGTGGTCGGACTGGAAGCGCAGCGTCGCCAGCCGCGTCCGAGGGCCCTCAATTCCATCGACGGGGCCAGGTCGATAGCCAAGCAGCCGCAGGTGGCTCTGGGCGATCTTCACGTCAGGATCCGTTTGCGCCGGCGTATCAGGCGCAAAGCCATAGGTGCCGTCCTGGATCAGCTCCGCCTCGTCCCTGCGGCGCGTGACCAGCCCCGGCAGAACCCGTCCGCCCGCCGTCGTTCCCGTGCGTGCCAGCAGTTCGGCAGCCCGGCCGAGGTCGCCCGCCTTCAACGCCTTGGCCCAGCGCCAGCCCAGCGCCCTCGGCCCGAGATTGTAAATTACGGACACCACCGCATCGAAGACAGGCTGCGGCAAGGCGCCAAGCGCTGCTGTCACCATCGGCCCATATTCGTGATCCAGCAGCTTGCGCAGCAGCGTCAGCGCCGCAATCGGATCGATGGTCTGGCCGGGCACCAGGCCGGCATGACCCTGCGCCTGCCACCAGCTGCGGAACAGGCGCGAGCCTTCGGTAAACCCATAGCCGATAGTCGGCACCCCGGCGGGGTCAAGATAGGCCCGGCCGACAAAGCCTTCGTGCCGGGCAATGAAGGCAAGCCCCTGCGGACTGACATCCATGCGTCTGCTCCCTTCCTGGAGTTTGCGCCGCTCAGGCATCGGGAACCCCCGGCAGCAGGCAATGCACCGCAATGCGCACGCTGCCGCCGGTGAAATTGCCGCCATTGGCGCTGAGCCGGACGGCGGTTGCCGCATAGAAGGCCGTCGGTCCGATGACACCCGCATTGCTGGACCCGGCCGCGCTCCCGAGCGTACCGCCGAACTTGCTGCGCTCGGCGGCAAGCCCGCAGTCGTAGGACGCAGCTCCGGTGATGCTTGTGAGCGTGCGCGTTGACACGCCGAAGACGACAGCCCGGTTGGGAATGAGCCCCGTTGCCTCGACGAAGGCTCCACTGAGGCCGGACAGTGTCGCTTCCAGCGTCGCCAGTCCCGTGGTCGCCCCGCCAGCCGAACGCGACAGCACGGCCGATGGCGACAACAGCCCGCCGTAGTCGCGCCAGCCTGCGGCCGTGCAGACGACCAGCGTTCCGGCGCTGGCCAGATAGGCCACCAGTCCGGTCACCGGCGGATGGAACACCCAGTCCGCGCCGGTCCATTCGGCGACATGATCCGCCTTGCCCGCAAAGGCACCGCTTGCCGGCGTCGTCACCAGATGGCAGTCGCCGATCAGCGGCGCGCCGGGCGGGGAGCCGGTTCGGGTGAGGAGATGCAGATGCGCCAGCGTGTCCAGCCGGGCCAGCGCCTCGTTGTGGGTTACATGCTTCTGCGCCTGCGCGGCCGCGATCAGCGGCAGGCGCAACCGGACAGTTTCAGACATGGAGGATCTCCTTCAGAGTGAGGCCGGGTCCGGCCAGATCGGACAGTTGCGCCACCTCGGCCGTGAACACCGTCTGCAGCGCGCCGAAATCGGCCAGCTCCTGCGCCGCCGGATAGAGGTAGCCGGGTGCCTCGACGGTCACATCGTGCCGGACAGCCGCGCCGGAGAAGAGCTGCAGCCGGTAGGCTTCCCGTGTCTCGCCGACGGGCACCTCCGCCGCCTCCCAGCCGTCGCCGCCGATGCGGCTGCGCCGGATCCAGCCAAACCGCACCCCGCCCGCCTCGCGCCGGGCCGTCAGATGGACCGGGGCGAAGGGCAGCGCCGCGCGCCCCAGGCCGGTCGCGGTGAAGTCAGTGCGCGCGGCCGAATCGAGCGCCACGCCGGGTGGCAACAGCCGGTAGGACAGCGCCTGCCCACGCTGGTCCGCCTCCAGCGGCAGTGCCACCAGGCTCGCATCCATCAGCACAACGTCGGCTCCGGCATCGGCGCCTGCCAGCGCCTCGGCTTCCGTGCCCTTCTGTCCGCGCAACAGACCCGTCAACCGGTAGCGCCGCTCACCCACCAGATCCGCCTGCCGGAACTGCAACAGCTCGAAACCGCCCGTCCGGCTGCGCAGGGCCAGCGCATTGTCCCCGGCCAGCACAGCCGTTTCCGAAAGGCTTTGAAGGTGACCGGAGAACAGCTCCAGCTCCGGCCGGTTCTGCCGGTCCCAGCGCCACAGCGGCCCGGCCTCCAGCGGCGTCACCAGCCGTCCGATGGTGGCCGGCCGCTCGATGCGGGCAATCTCGGCAAAACCCGCCCCGCCCGGCCGCTGGCGCAGGACAGCCAGACTGCCCGGCCAGGGCCGCGCCTGCGCGGCCAGATGCGGGGCAAAGGTCGCGCCCCGCTCCTCCAGCAGCGGCAGGTCAAGGAACACAGCCTGCGCCGGTCCCGGATCGGTGCTGCGCCAGGGGTCCGCGCGCGGCGTGGGCGCCCTTGCGATGGCTGCCGCCGGCTCGCTGCGCACCGCCTCGATCCGGCGAACAAGACTGTCCTCGATCACGGCGATGGTCATCTTCAGCGGCGGCGTGAAGCTCTGGTCGGGCGTTGCCGCCAGATCCACCACATCGCCAACCTCCAGCGCCACGTGGCTCATCGGCAGCAGGAATTCCACCCGTTCCCGCTCCGCCCAGCTGCGGTGCAACCGCGCTTCCGCCGCCCGCTCCAGCAGCGCCACCGGCGCCGCCACCCCCGGGTCCAGCGTCAGCACATGCCGGCTTCCGCCTTCCAGCCGCCGGCTCGCGACGATCTGGCGGCGATGGTCGCGCTGGATGTCCTCGCCCGCGATGCGCACCTCGGCCGGCAATTCCCCCGCCTGTCCGCGCACCCGGGTGAGCAGTGCCGCCTCCGGCTCGCTCTCCACCAGGTCCTCGCCGGACAGGGCAAATGCCGCCCCCGTCTGCGCCCCGGTCAAAACCAGTTCGCTGCCCCGGTCCAGCGCCCGCCCGCCGAAAGCTTCCAGCAGCGGCTCGATGGCTTCGCGCGCCGTCAGCGGCCCGGCCAGCGTCAGTCCGTCGATGACCTCAGCCAGTCCTTCAACCCGCACCCGCCCGTCCGGGACGCCGAAATCGGCCAGGATCGTGCGGATCACCGCGTTGAGGCTTGCCCCGCCGAGACGCCCGTTCAGCCAGTGGCCAACCTCCCAGTTGCCCCCGTCCGACCAGACCTCGCCATAGAGCGGAAAGGCGGGAAATGGCCGCGCATCCCAGGTCCAGACATGCAGGTTGGCGCCGTCCACCATGCGACCGCCATAGAGCGGCGACAGCGGATTGTCGCCCATCGGCCAGTCCGGATGCCGGTCGTCCCAGAAGCTCAGCGAGGCTTCCAGCGCCCGCCGCTGCACGGCATCGTCCCGCCCGCCACCGGAAAAGTAGGGAGGCGCGGATTCCGAGGACTTCGGATCGACGAAGACATTCGGCTGGTTCGCACCCTTGTCGATGGCCGGCACGCCCAGTTCCGTGAACCAGATCGGCTTGGACCGAGGCACCCAGGCCGTCGCCGGCCCGGTTTCCACCCCGCCGATGCGCTCCACATGCGGGGACTCCCACCAGCCCTTCAGGTCCTTGGCGCGGAAGACGAAAGGCTTGCCATAGGCCCCGTCGGTGATCGGCGACCGCACCCCCACCGCCCGGTCCGCATCGCTGGCGTAATACCAGTCGAAATACTCCCCGCCCCGGATCGCCCCGCGCAAGGCCGCCACATCCAGCGGGTCACACGTCTCCCGTCCGCGCGCATCGCTCAGCGGCATGTAATTGTCGATGGCGACCATGCTGATCGCCGGATCGGCCCAGAGCGGATCGAGCGGAAAGCGCAGCTCGCCGCCTGCCGGCTGATGCGCGCCATACTCCGACCAGTCCGCCGCATAGGACACCCGCGTCTGCGGCCGCAGCACGGTCCGCACGGCCGTCGCAAGGTTTTTCAGCGCCGTAACGAAGGGATAGCTGCCGCCGCCTGCATGGGCGAGCGTCAGCCCGCGCATCTCGGAGCCGATCAGGAAGGCATCCACCCCGCCAGCCGCTTCCGCCAGATGCGCGTGATGCAGGACAAACCGCCGGTAGGACCACTCGTCCGGGCCGGCATAGCCGATCACATCGCCCGCCCGCGAGAAATCCGCCGGCGCGGCCGTGCCGGTGAAGGTGGTCACGTCGCTTGCAAGCGCGGCCCCCGGGCGGATGCGCCCGCGCCAGGGAAAGGCCGCCTGCCGCGCCCCGCCATAGGGATCGGGCAGGCTGTTGTCCGGCGGAATGTCCATCAGGATGAAGGGATAGAGCACCACCCGCAGCCCGCGCGCCTTCAGGTCACGGATCGCGGCCAGCACCGAGGCATCGCAGGGCGTGCCGCCATAGGCCGGGCGGCCCTCCAGCTGCGACACGACTTCCGCGTCCTCGCGCGTCACCGGCCCCACGGTCCAGGTCATGCCGCTGGTCTGCCGGCCAGCGCCCTCCACCTTGGGCCGGATCTGGCACTGGCCAGCCCGAAGGTCAGAGCCGAACCAGGCCACCACCAGCGCCACGCTTTCCAGCGCCGGGCACAGGTCCTGCGATTCGTCCAGCGCCGCCGTCCAGTCGGTTGCGGCCAGCTTGGTGTGGCGGTTGACGCTGCGCGTCTCGCCCGGCCGCGGCGTGTCCGTCACCGGCACCGGCGCATAGACGAACTCGCCTGCGCCGGGGATCAGGGTCACGGCGCGGATTTGCCGCTCCAGCCGGTCCACCACCCGCACCACCTCGAAGGTCAGCTGCGGCAGACGGTTGCCGAAAGGCTCCAGCGGCAGCCGCTCGAACACCACATGCGCCGTGTCGCGGTAGGCGGGAGCAGCCCCCTGCACCGCCGCGATGAGGGGATCGACGCCCTGGTCCGGGCTGCCCGGATAGACCCGGTGCGTGATCGCGCTGCGGTCGATCAGCTTGCCATCGGCCCAGATCCGGCCGACCCGGGCAATCGGGCCCTCGCACAGGGCAACAGCAAAATTGGCGAAATAGCTGTAATTGCGGAGCTTCGGCCCGCCGCCCTTGCCGCCGGCGCTTTCCTCGCTCACCACTTCCTCAAAGCGCGTCGCCCAGATCACCTGCCCCGCCAGCCGCGCCCGGCCATAGACGAAGGGGATCGGCGCGCCCTCGGTCGAGGCCTGCACCGACAGGTCGGCCAGCCAGCCCCGGTCAACCGTGCGCCCGCCGCCGAACAGCGACTGGTCGAGAAGGTTTCCGGCCACCGCCCCGGCGGCCTTGCCGAGAATGCCGCCAAGCCCGGCCGCGCCGACAAGGCCGCCCAGCGCCTGTCCGGCGGCCGCAAGGATCAAGGTTGCCATGGCAGGGCTCCGGGAAAGGAAAACACATGGGTGATGCGCCGCGCCCAGGCGGTGCCGAGCGGGCATTCGATGACGCCGACGCGCTCATAGGCGTGGATCAGCTGCGCGCCGGTCGACAGAATCCCGGCATGTTTGACCGGCGCCCCGTCGCGCCAGCGGAACAGGAGCACGTCGCCGGGCTGACGCTGGTCGAGCGACACCGGCACCAGCCAGCGCTCCGCCGCCGCCAGCAGCGTTTCGGCCTCCGGACCGTCCGCCGCCTCGGCCCAGTCGGGCGCGTAGGGCGGCAGCGGCTCGGGCTCATCGCCGAGGTATTCCCGCCACAGCCCGCGTATGAGGCCGAGGCAGTCGCACCCGGCGCCCTTCAGGCTCGCCTGATGCCGGTAGGGCGTGCCGATCCAGCGCCGCGCCGCCGCCAGCAGCACCCGCCGGTCGAGGGGATCAGCCGACAAGCGCGCCTCCATCGTTCTCGCCGGTGTTGCGCCCCGGATAGGCCAGCACGAAGTCGGTTCCCGGCATGTGCGGGAAGCCGCGGAAATTGCTCGCATTGGCGAATTTCGCCCGGCAGGTGGCAAAGCGCTTGTCGCAGCCAGCCGTCACCTCGATCTGCGTGCCCGCCCCGATGGGCTGCGGCGCGGTCAGCCACAGCGACAGCGTCGCCGCCGCTCCGCTCCTCGCATGCCGGGCGATCTCGCCGGCAAAACCCGTCAGCGGCCCGTTCAGGACGGCAAATCGCCCGCCGTCGAACCATCCGGCGTCAAAGCCGGTGAGACCCGTCACCGTCAGCTCGCGCGCATCCGCCGCCCAGCTCACCGTGGCCACTGCCCGGTAGCGCGGATCGGTCAGCGCAATGCCGCAGCGCGTGTCCCCCAGATCAGCATCGCAGCGGCTGGCAAACACCCGGCCGCGCCTTGCCTCCAGCAGATGTCCGAGCCCGCGCAGCTCGGCGCGGAAACTGCGGCCAGCCCGTGTTACCTCGCCGATGACCGCACGGCGCAGCAGCACCGCCTCGACCGGCTGGGCCCAGTTGACGAGATGGACCGCCACCTCCGCCCCGTCCCAGCGCCCGGCCTCCAGGTCCGCCTCGGCAAAGCCGTCCAGCGGCACCGGCCCGTCTGTGTCGAGCGCGCCCGACACCTCGCCGCCGCCCGCCGCCAGTCCCGGCCCGCGCGTGTCCGCGCTTGCCTCCATGCCGCGCGCCGGGTGACAGACCACCCCGTCCACAGTCAGGCTGCGGTCATGGTCGGTAAAACCCAGCCGCTGCCCGTCGCTGCGGGTCAGGATCCACACCGCGCAAAGGCTCGTCATCCGGCCCGCCAGATGGGCGGCCAGACCTGGATCAAGTGTCTTCATGAGATTGTGTCCTGCATTCGCCATGGCTTTGCCGCTTTGCGGCCTGCCGATGCTCGAAGCTTGGGGTTGCGCCCACTTTCCCCCCGGTCGTCATGCCATGACTTGATCATGGCATCCATGCCGTCACCTCGCCCGAGGAACGGAGCCACCGAGATGAAAGTTCGATATTTCAACGGGATGCGAGGTTGCGATCACGGCGTCTTGGTCCGCCCGTCATTCGGCCCAGCCCCCGCTCAACCGCCCAGGCGGATCTCCACCAGCGGGATATGCAGCGCCTCACCGGCCTCGAAATGGGTCAGGCTCAAGTCAAGACTGTCCGTGTCGAAGCGCACCGGAACGTCGAAGAGGAACCCGGCCGTCACTACCGCCCCAGTCGCCGGCGGTGTTGCCAGCACCACCTCGCGCGTCGCCGCATCAAAGGAAAAGCCGCCCGGCGGCAGCTCCGTGCCATTCACCGCCAGCTTCAGGCTGCCCGCCACCGGCAGGTCGATCACCCGGGCATAGGCGGCCGGTCCGCTGCCATAGACCTTGACCAGTTCGAACCGCGTTCGGCTGCCCGTGCCCGTGCCGAGCCCGACGTTCAGCGCCCCCGGCGCGCCGCTTACCAGGGCCGAGCTGTGGTCGAAGGGATCGCGGAAGCGGAACCCGGACATCCGCCCGCGCGCCCGCTCGAACAGGGCGACGACGGCGCGCAGATCAGCGAGCGAGCGGATGCCCGAGCCCGCGTCATAGCGCCGGCGGCTGTCGGCCCAGCGTGCGTTGCGTGTCTCCCGGCCACTGGCCAGCGTCACCACCTCGGTGCGCCGTTCCGGCCCGCCCCGGGACCCGAAGGCAATCGGCAAGGGAAAGCTCTCGTCCAGAAATGCAATCATCGCATCCCCCCATCGATCTCGCGTGCGGTTTGATCTGTCTCAAGGACCGGAACGACCGCTGCCGCCATGGTCGGTCCGAACAAGGAGTAAAGACGCATGAGTCACGTTCCCCACGAATTGCACGAAGAGTTCCCGGAAGCTGCCAACGCGCTGCACGCGCTGAAGCTGTCCAGCGCGCATTTCGTCAAGCTTTCTGACGAGTATCACGAGGTAAACCGCGAGATTCATCGCATCGAGACCGACATTGCGCCCGCGTCCGACGAAGCCCTTGAGGCCCTCAAGAAGCAGCGCCTTCACCTGAAAGACCAGATCGCGGCCATGCTCGCCGCCGAGGAAAACACCGGCTCCTGAGCCCCTCCTCTTCAAGCCGGTGTTAGAGCCCGCGCCGTCCCCGTCCGACGGCGCGGGCCACCAACGCCGACACCTGGGCCTCTGACCTGCGGAAACTCTCCGCGTCCCGGGTTGTCACGTTCACCACCACCGGCCCGCTTCCTGCGCCCGGGCCAGCACCGCCCCCTGACATGGCCCCCGACATGGCCACGCCCAGCCGCCCGTCGGCTCCGCGCGCCAACGGCAGGATTGCTTCGGCTCCGGCCTCGCCCATGAGGCCCAGGCCGCCCGAATGCCCAAAGAAGGTCGGCTGCGCCACGACGCCTCCGTCGGCGAAGGCCGTCACGCCGCCGCTGATCAGGCTCGACAGACCGTCTGTCCCGAACAGTCCCCCCGCCATCGACCCGACCAGCGTGTCGAGCGGCTTCAGCGCCTGCCCCAGCACGCGGGAGGACAGGCTGAGCACCATCTGCTTCATCACGCTGTCCAGCGCCTTGCCGTCGACCAGCGCCGCCTTCAGGCCCGTGCTCATCAGGCGCGAGAACTCGCCGGCCGAGCGGGTCATGTCCTGCATCTGTGCGCTCATCCGGCCCATGTCACCGGTCAGACCGCTGTCGCTGTCGTCGTCCATCACGGCACTCCCTCATCCGGAAAATCGGTCATCAGCCGGGCAAGATCCCTGCGGCTCAAGGCAGCCGCCCGCCGGGTCAGCCCCAGCGCCAGCGCCAGTTCGCGCGGCGTCGCAGCCCAGGTCATGGCCGGGCTCCAGCCCAGCCGGTTCATCGCAAGAAAAAGGGCAAGGTCCCACGGAAACGGCTCCGCCGATCCGGGCCTTGCCCTGCTCAAGGGCGCGTGCCGGCGTCCTCCTCGCCCGCCTCACCGGTGCCAAAGGTCACCCTGAGCAGGTCGGCTGCAATCGCGGCATAGCCCGGTGCGCCGCCCGGCGCCCGCATCGAGGCCACCTGATCATCGCTCACCACATGGCCCGCTCCGCGCAGGCCGGCACCCAGCACCTTGACCAGATCACGGGCCGACAACCGGCCAGATCCGAACCGCTCGACGAGCCCGTTCAGATCCTCCACCGCATAGGCCGCCTCCAGCTCGGCCAGCGCGCCCAGTGTCAGCACCAGCGTCCATTCCCGGCCATCCAGCATGGCCGAAATCTCTCCGCGCAGGCGGTTCACCATCGCCGTTTCCCTTCTCAGATTGCTGTAAAGGTCAGTTCGCCAGCGGATTCCAGCGCCATCTCGTAGGTCACCTCGCCGTCATGCTGTCCGGCATATTCCAGCGCCGTGATCTGGAACGGTCCGTCCAGGGTGCCGAAGCTCGGCACCACCACCTGCCATCGGCGGATCTCGCCGGAAAAGAAAAGAGTGCGCGCCTGCGCATCACTGGTGAGATCGCGAAAGATCCCCGAGCCGGAAATGCTGGCCGCCCGCGTCCCTGCCCCGTCCAGCAGTTCCCGCCAGCGCCCGGTGCTGTCGGCGCTGGTGATGTCGACCGCCGGAGCGCTCAGCGCAATGCGCCGCGCCCGCAGACCCGCGACGGTGATGAAGGAACCGCTGCCGGTCTGGTCCAGTTTCAAAAGCAGATCACGTCCACGCTGCGCCGCCATGGCCTGTCTCCCAGTCTGTTAGGTGTGGTCATTCATCAATCGTCTCGCCCCCTCCTTCGTCGCTCCTGCCTGCGCAGGAGCGACGAAGGGAAGGAAACACCTACGGCTCAGTCACACAGCGAAGCCTTGCGCCGGCCCGCCACGTTCGGCCGTCCGTCATGCGCCGGCTTGTCACTTCGATGCGTCGCACCGAGACCATCTTGGCGCCAGTAATGGTCAACGTGGTCGTCTCCAGCGTGGTCACGGCCAGCACCAGAGCCTCCATCGCCTCGTCGCGGCTCGCCCCGCGCGAATAGACGGCAAGCTCAAGCTCGTGCTCCTCGCCGTCGCTGATCGTTCCGCCCAGCAGCCGGCTTGCGAGCGCCTCCAGCGTCAGATAGGGCAGCGGCTGTCCGCGCGGCGGCCCGTCATAGAGCCTGGCACCGCCCAGCAATGTCAGCAGCGCCGGCGTCGCCGAAAGTCTTGTGAGGACCGCGCTGCGCAGGTTCAACCCATGGCTCATGCCGGTTCCTCCTCAAGCATCAGCTCCACCTGCCGCCGGCCGCCATCGCGGTCCCTTGCGGCCAGCACCCGGAAGCTGCGGGCGTCCACCGTCACCTTCCAGCCGCCGCTCACATCAGCGCGAAAGCGCAGGGTCATGCGGTGGGTTGCCGTGCCGCTGAGCCGCCCGGCCGCGACGGCCTCGCCCTGCGACAGGCCAGCCAGCTGCGCGAAATCCGAGCCGATGTCGGTAAACCCTGTCGTAGCCTGCCCGCTTGCCGCCACGCTCAGCTCCGTCCGCCACAGGCGGACGGCCAGCCGATAAGCGCCCGCGCCGCTCACAGCAGCGGCATCCGGAACGGCATCAGCAGCCGGTCGAGGCCAAACGGCAGGCTTGCCATGGCAAGCTCTGTCCCGGCTTCCCTGTGCTCGTACCAATGCGCGGCCAGCATGCGCACCGCCTGCCTCAGCGGCTCCGGCACATCGGCGGGGGAAGCCCCATATCCAGCCGTGAAGTCGATCTCGAGCCCGTTTACCGGCTCCACCCCAGAAGCCGTGTCCGGTGCCACCACCAGCCGCGCCGGCTCCGTGCCGTGCCTGAGCGTCCAGGCGGAGGGGGCCAGCGTCACCGGCATGCCTTCCGCGCCATAGACAGTCACCGCCGTCACCGACAGCACCGGGGCCAGCGGCAGCCGCAGGATGCGTCCCTCCGGCCAGCCGTCCAGCGCGATGCGCCAGCCCTGCGTGATCAGCGCCCGCCGCGTCACCTGTTCCACATGCTCGCGCGCGGCCTTGATCAGGCTGGCGAGCAATCCGTCCTCCTCGGTCTGCACCAGCCTCAGCTGGGCCCGAAGCTCCGCCAGCGTCACCGGCTCCACCGCCGGCACGCTCGTCAGCCAATGTGTCATGGCCACCTCTTTTCAGGAATTTTTTCCTATTTTCATTCACCCGTCAGCCATCGGAACGGCCTCGGCGCCCTCTCCCCCCTTGAGGGGGAGATGTCTGCGTCAGCAGACAGAGGGGGGTGCTGCACCCCGGGTTGCGGAAAGTGATCGCGCCTTGCACCTCGGCAAGGCGCGGTCCCCCCTCCCTCACACCGCGAACACCAGCAGCTTGATCGCCGCGAAGTCCTGAACGCCGCCACCGACGCGCTTGGTCGTGTAGAAGAGCACGTAGGGCTTGGCGGAATAGGGGTCGCGCAGGATGCGCACGCCCTGGCGGTCGACCACCAGATAGCCACGCTGGAAGTCGCCGAAGGCGATGGCGGCGGCGTTGGCGGCGATGTCGGGCATCGCTTCGGCCTCGGTGACGGGGAAGTTGATCAGCGTCGCCGGGGCACCGGCGCTCGCCGGCGGCTGCCAGATGTAGTTGCCGTCGGCGTCCTTCATCTTGCGCACCGCCGCCTGGGTGCGGCGGTTCATGACAAAGCGGGCGTTCTGGCGGTATCCGGCGCGCAGCGAATAGATGAGATCGATCAGCTTGTCGCCAGGGTTGGTCGCGGCGAAGTTGCCGGCAACGCCCGTGTTCAGCGTGCCAAGCGAACCCCAGGCCCAGGAGGCATCGGCAACACGCGGCACTGACAGGAAGCCGGTCGGCTTGTTGATGCCGTCGCCGTTGACGAAGGCCGTGCCCTCCTGCTCGGCAAAGACCATCTCGATCTCTTCCGCGATCCAGGCGTCCACGTCCACGGCCGCATCATCCAGCAGCGCCGAGGTGGCCGAGGGCATGGCATAGAGTTCCATGGTCGGGAAGGTCAGCTCCGCCAGCGTCTGGCTGCTCGTCTGCGGCCGTGCGGCGGTCTCGCCCACCCAGCCGGCCTGCGGCCCGGTCAGGGAATAGGGCTTCTTGAACACGCTGCCCGACACCTGCCGGTTGCCGGCGATGGCACGGATCGGCGACACGTTCGCCAGCCGCATGAGGATGCCGCTTTCCGTCTCCGCCGGCACCAGGAAGCCGCCGTCCGGGTTGGAGCCGATCGACAGCGCCTTCATCTCCAGCGCCTTCAGCCCGTCGTCGCGGCCCTCGCGCATGTAGGCGTCAAACGCCGCCTTGTGCTCCAGCCCGGCCCCGCCGCGCGACGTTTCGCCGGAGAGTTCCGGCCGCCGGGCCTTCAGGGTCAGTTCGTCCAGCCGGCGCTGCGTCTTGTCGAGTGCCGCATCCAGCCGGTTCAGCTTGTCCAGCGTCACCACATCCGCGCTGCCGCGCGTCTCCAGTTCGGCCAGCCGCGTGTCATTGGCATCGCGGTAGGCGGCAAAGGCCGACTGCAGGTCGTCCAGCGCCTGGCGTGGCTCCAGTCCATAGGCCTTGGTCTCAAGCATCATCTCGTTCATCGCTGTCTCCGCG
Source organism: Pannonibacter sp. SL95 (assembly GCF_026672425.1). GTDB lineage: Bacteria > Pseudomonadota > Alphaproteobacteria > Rhizobiales > Stappiaceae > Pannonibacter. The sequence continues at coordinate 970,671 of NZ_JAPPRC010000006.1, read as the reverse complement.
TTGGGCAGGGGCATGATCTCGGGCGGCGGCTCATCGCGCCGCGGTCTCCGCCGGCAGAGGCGTCAGCCGCGCTGCCGGGTGTTCGGGAAAGGTCACCAGCGACACTTCCCAAAGGTCGATTTCGGTGAGGTGCCGGCGGACACCGCCCGCACCCTTCACGGCCGCCAGGGCGCGAAAGCCGATGGAGAGGCCGTCCAGCGCCCCGGCGCTGATCAGCTCCGCCGCCTCGAGCGCCGCAGCCACACCAGTGAGCAGCCGTCCGGTCACATAGAGGCCGTGTGCGTCTTCCCGCGCCTTCTCCCAGATGCCGATGGGCTGCATCCGGTCGTGCTGCCACAGCATCCGCATGGCCGCCGTCCCGCGCCGGGCGAGCGATCGGGCAAATGCGCCCGGCAGCACCACGTCGCCTGCGCCATCGGGCTGATGGAACACGCTGGCGTATCCGGCAAAGCGGGTCATCGCGCTGCATCCCGATGGCCTGGCGTCTGGTCCGTGATCTGGCCCGTGATCTGGCCCAGCCGCTGCAACGTTGCGGCAAAGGCGGCAAACACCCGCGCGGGCCGGGCCTGCGGCGCGGTCCTGCGGTTCAGGTTCAAGGTCAGGCTGCGGGCAGGCGTCATCGCCCCGCCACGGGCCAAAAGGCCTGTGTCCGTCATGACTTGGCTCTCCTTGTCGAGGTTCTGAGTCCGGCTTGCCCGCTTCATGCGGCAGGCGAGCCCGGCGCTTCATCGCGAAACGTCACGCGGCGCCGTTTCTTGAGTCTTCTGAAACGCTTGGATCCGGCTCCTCAGCCGCCGTCATGGTCGTTGAAGATTTGATTCAAGCGCTCAATCTCGTCCACGAACTGGCTGAAGCGCCGGTTTGAGGCGGACAGCTCCTTCAGCAGCAGCGCGGCCAGGGCCGAGGCCGATCCCGCCCACAGCAGCAGCGCCAGATGGGCCAGGTCGCCGCGTTCGACGACGGCGGTGAGGACCGCCTCAGACATTGCCCTGCCCTGCTGCGTCGCCCTGCCCTGCGGTTTCGCCCTGCCCTGCTGCCTCGTCTGGCCCAGCGCGGCGGCCATAGCCCACCGCCGCCCGCTTCTCGTCCTCGGACAGGAAGTCCGCTGCCCCCACGCGCCGCCACAGGGCCTCGCGTTCCGGCGACAGCGCCTCGATGGCATCGGCGTCCGGTTCCAGCCGCAGCGGCACGCCATAGGCCGGGGCCAGCCAGTTCGACAGGCTCAGCGCCGTCCGCCGCACAAGCGGAAGCACGGTCTGGCGCCAGAAGGCCCGATTGGCTTCCTGATAATTGGCAAAGGTGTTGTCGCCCGGAATGCCGATCAGCATCGGCGGCACACCGAAGGCCAGCGCGATCTCGCGCGCCGCCTCGCGCTTGGCCTCGATGAAATCCATGTCCTTGGGCGTCAGGCCCATCGGGCGCCAGTCCAGTCCGCCTTCCAGCAGCAGCGGCCGGCCGGCGTTGCGCGCGCCCTGATAGCCCTCTTCCAGTTCCGCCTTCAGCCGCTCGAACTGGTCCAGCGACAGGTTGGCCCCCTCGCCCGCGCCATAGACCAGCGCTCCGGAGGGCCGCGCTGCGTTGTCGAGCAGCGCCTTGTTCCATCCGGCGGCCGCATTGTGGATGTCGAGGCTCACCTGTGCCGCCTCGATCGGCGCGCAGCCATAATGGTCCGACAGCGGGTGAAACAGCGTCAGCTGCCGCACCTGCGGCACGTCGCCAAGGCCGCTCAGCCTGAGCGACTTGCCGCCCACCTGATACTCGAATGCCTCCGGCCAACCGGACGTCCCCGGCACCACTTTCACCCGGTCGGGGCGTAGCACATGCAGCTCCGCCGGCAGGGCATCCGCGTCTTCGCTGACATAGATCCGCTCGACATAGGCATTGCCCGCCACCAGCAGGTGACCGAACAGGGTCTCCAGAAAATCCGGCCCGCTCTGGCCCCGGTTGGGCCGCGCCAGCAGGCGCAGCAGCGGGTGTTCCGTCAACTCTTCTGCCTCGGCAAACAGGCTCAGCGGAACACTGGCCGCCGCCTCGCTGACCATGCGCACCGCCCGGTAGACGACCGGGTTGCGCAGGTAGCCTTCCCGCGCCAGCGCCGCATAATCACGCGGGCTCCACACGGGCCGCCCGCCGCTGGCAAAGGCGATCAGCGGCGCCGTGCGCGAGGCCTTTTCCTCATCCAGCGCTGCCCCGCGCGGTTTGAAAACTGAGTCCAGAAACCGTGCCAACCCCATGATCCTGAATCCTTTTTCCGCATCACTTAAGAGATTGAATCCACGGCCTCAGAGCTTGAGTCACATGGCAGCCTCGGCGCGCCAACAACTGAGCCCCACGCTCCCTCTCCCCCCTTGAGGGGGAGATGCCCCCGTCGGGGGCAGAGGGGGGTAAGCAGCCTCTCAGAAGACCGAAGAGCTGAACGCAGCAGCCATGCCGCCCCCTTCACAGCCGCCTCAGCCGCGGTGTCCCCCGTTCGGACAACAGCAGTTCGCTCAAGGCCCAGACCAGCGCGTCCAGCCGGTCGGGCGAGCGGCCCGAGGTGAGCCCGCCCGGTCCGAAATCCGCCATCTCGTCTTCCAGCGCCGGCATCGCCCCGACATGGCGCACCCGGCCCTGCTCGTAGATCAGCGCAATCGGTTCGGCCCGGGCATATTTGCCCCGGCTCGCCCGCACGCTCTTCACCAGCACCGCCGGATCGGCGGCGGCGATCACCTCGCGCACCATGTCGCCGCCCTGATTGACTTCGGCGACCAGACAGTCCGCCTGATAGTGCCGCCACAGCGCCACCGCCCGCCCGGCCCAGTCGGCCGGCCGCGCGCCCGGGCCAGACTGTGATCGGCGAGCACATAGGCAATCCCATCCTCACCGAGGCCCGCCACCACCAGGCCGCAGGCATCAGAACGTTTCGTTGCCGTGGCCGGCGGATCGATGGCAATGACAATCCGCGTCAGATGATCCGGCGCGGCGGCGATCCGGCAGGCGTCCAGGTCACTGCGCTGCCACAGGGCATCGGGCCGGTCCTCGATCAGCTCGCCGTCCAGCTCCTGCCGCCCCAGCCGCGTTCCGGCGTAGCGCGCCACCACCCGCTCCAGAAAGCCAGGTGCCAGAAACAGCGCATTGGCCCGGGTTGCGGCCCGGGTCAGCGTGGTGCCGGGCATGTCGATGAGGCGCTTGAGCAGCGGTACTGCGCGGGGCGTCGTCGTCACCAGCTGGCGCGGCCGCTCGCCCAGTCTCAGGCCAAACTGCAACATGTCGAAGGTCTCCTCGCCATTGCGCCACTTGGCCAGCTCGTCGGCCCAGGCGATGTCGAACTGCGGCCCGCGCAAGGCCTCCGGGTCTTCCGACGAGAAGGCCTGCGCCACCGCGCCGGTGCGCCACTCCAGCCGCCGCCGGCTCGGGTTCCATTGCGGCCTCTCGGCTTTGGGATGCACCGACAGGATGCCCGACACCCCTTCGATCATCACCTCGCGCACGTCCTGATAGGTCTCGCCAACCAGCGCGATGCGCCCCGCCGGTCCCGCTTCGCCGGTCCAGCCATGGCCAAGGGCTCGGGCACGGATCCATTCCGCCCCGGCCCGGGTCTTGCCCGCGCCGCGTCCGCCCATCATCAGCCACACCGCCCAGTCGCCGCCGGGGGGCAATTGATGCTCATGGGCGAAGGTCGGCCAGTCCTTCAGCAGGAACGCCATCTCGCTCCGGCTCAGCCGGTCCAGCGCCTCCTCCATCCGCCCCGCCTGCCCAAAGGCCAGCAAGGCGGCGCGCAAGTTCCGCGCGCAGGCTGTCGGGGTCAGGTCCGTCATCCGTCTCCTCGCTGCGGCTCTTCTGCAGGTCCATGAGCGTGTCGAGCGTGCGGGCGAGGCTTGCCAGCGTCCTTGCGCCCTGATCCATGTCGGAGAGCTTGCCCCCCTCCCCGGTCTCGCCCGCCATCAGCCGGCCCAGCCGGTCTTCGAGCCGCGCCACCTGGGTCTCGAACGCCCGGTAGAGCCTGGCGATCATCCGCGCCTGCTCATCCGGCTCAGCGTCGGCAAAGCCCTCCAGCGCCTCGCCCCGCCGCATCCAGCCCTCCTGCCGGATGCGATAGGCAAGCCGCTTCGTGGTCACCTTCAGCCGCGCCGCGATCATCGCCTGCGACAGGTCCGTCTCCTCGTAGAGCCGCCGCGCCTCGCGCCAGACCTGCGCCGGGTCGCTGCCCGCATCCACCACCGGCCGCCGGATCCGGCCACGCGGTTTCGCCGGACCCGGCTGGTCTGGCACCACCGTGCCCGTCGTCTTGCCCTTTGGAGCCCGTGTCTTGCCAGCGCCAGCCTTCCTCGCAGAGGGCTTCGTTGCTTCAGGCAAGCCATCCCCGTCCCCGGCAGTGTCCTGCATGGCCAAGCTCTCCTGCAAAAACTGAAAGGTCTCGTCAGTGCACGGCAACGCCAGTGGCTGCGCGTCGCAGCCGGCTGCCGCGCCGCCAGCCGTCATGGCCCGTTCAAAAATCCATCTCTGTCAGAAAGGCCGAAAACTTGTCCCCGGGTGGGTTCACCGGGTGCATTGTCTCCTGCAGACGACGCTCCTTGCGTGGGACCAGATTGACATCCCATCCGCACTCGCCGTCAGCCGCACTTCTTCGACCATGACAAAACCCTACCCGAACAGCGCTCCGCTGTCAAGGATTATTTTCCTATATTCTTGCACCTAGTCGCCAATGAAAAAGGGCCGGACCAGTTGCCCGGTCCAGCCCTCATGCGATGGAGTGACTTTGTGTACCGCCGATCTCAGCCGAGCTTGCGCGAGGCCTCACGCGCCTTGAGCGTGGCGCTCTCGATGGACGACGTCGCCCGCGAGATGTCGCTGATGCTCTCTGTGATGGCCTGCACCCCGGCCGAGGCCTGGTGCATGTTGCCGGAGATGTCGCGCGTCACGGCTGCCTGCCGGTTCACCGCGTCGGAGATTGTCGCCGAGATGTCGCCGATGTTGCGGATGATGCCAATGATGGACTCGATCGCCTTTTCGGCGCTGCTGGTCGAAGCTTGGATCGACCCGATCTGGCCGGTGATGTCCTCGGTGGCCTTGGATGTCTGGCTGGCCAGTTCCTTCACCTCGGCTGCCACCACGGCAAAGCCGCGCCCGGCTTCACCAGCCCGGGCAGCCTCGATCGTTGCGTTGAGCGCCAAGAGGTTGGTCTGGTTGGCAATGCTTTCGATGAGTTCCAGCACCTCGCCGATGCGCTGCGAATCCTGGCTCAGCTGCGCCATGATCCGGCTCGACTGGTCCGCTTCGGTCACAGCCGTCTTTGCAACGTCAAGCGCCGTCGTGACCTGCCGGCTGATCTCGCCGATCGATTCCACCAGTTCCTCGGCTGCGGTTGCCACCATCTGAACGCTGGAGGCGGTGCGGCTGGACGCGTCCGACACGTCAGCAGCCCGCGCGCTCGTGCTGGTCACCTCGGACGTGACAAGCGCGAGATCGGCGTCGATTTCCTTCTGAACCACCTCGCGATGCTTGCGCCGCGCCACCTGTACGGTTCGATCCGTGGCAAACTTCACTTCCTTGGTCAGCCGGCCATTGGCATCGAAGATCGGGTTGTAGGTCGCCTGGATCCAGACATCCTTGCCGTCCTTGCCGAGTCGATGAAATTCACCCGCATGGAATGCACCCGACCGAAGATCCTCCCAGAACTGACGATAGGTCGCACTGTTCCGTTCTGCAGGATCGACAAACATGCTGTGATGCTTGCCGCGGATTTCATCGATCCGATAGCCGACGGCATTGAGGAAGTTCTCGTTCGCATCCAGAATGGTGCCATTGAGATCAAACTCGATCACCGCATTCGACCGGTTGATGGCATCCAGCTTGCTCTGCAGCTCGGCTGCGCGTTGCCGCTCCTCGGTCACCACGGAAGCAATCTTGATCACACGCGCAACGCGGCCGTTCCTTTTGACCACCGGGTTGTAAGTCGCCTGGATCCAGACTTCCTCACCCGACTTGGACACTCGGCACCATGATCCGGCCTTGAACGATCCAGACGCCAGTTCTTTCCAGAAGCCACTGTATTCGGCCCCTTCCAGATCCCGCTTGCAGACAAACATCGAATGATGGCGCCCGACGATTTCCTCGGTCGTATACCCAAGTGCTTTCAGAAAGTTCTGGTTTGCACGAACAATGGTCCCGTCCGGTGTGAACTCGATAATTGCTTGCGAACGGCTGAAGGCCTTCAGTACCTCAGCCTGTTCCAACCCCAGAAAGCTTCGTACGCCCATTTACTTACCTAGCGTAATTTCTGAATCTTCCGGGTACTCTGCATGACCCCGGTTGCTGGAAAGTTAAACAGTCGTCGACCCTCACCCCGGGCACGAGATCGTGAACCAAATAAAGACACAACTATATCTTCAAATGCAAAGTTAACATCAGCTCGAAATTAAATAATAACGCGTTCAATTTCTGCAATAATAGCCAAAAAACACATTATTAACACTGAATGACGATGAAAATTGCCCTATACTGATAACGCATACATTAAACTTTTGATCTAAATCAGTTATATACTATTTGTCATTTGATGAATCGCTAAAATATTAACAACTGATAGATCCTGACGAAACCAATACGCTGAATACCGCTTTAAGTAACTACCAAGAATTTGAACAATTGCTCAAGCATTGCCTGAAATATCTCCCACTTCCTCCTTAGCTCAACGTCTCTCGTGATCCAGCGGACCATCCACGTCGTAGGCAAAACGGTGATTTGTCCGTTAGGAGACCTCTCATGTCCCGGCCCCGCCGCCCGTCTGGCCTTCTGCTTCCGCCTTTCCTGTTTGCTCTCGCGGCAGCCTTGCTCGTTCTGCTGATGGTTCCTGCGCGCGCGGCGCAGCCGCTGGTGCTCGAGGAGTTCTTCCGCGGCCGTACGGTGGCCGAGGGCGTGTTTGAAAGCCGCATCGCCGGCGTCCGCCGCGAGTTCAAGGTTTATCTCGAGGGCACCTGGAACCCGAAGACCTTCACGCTCCGCCTGCGCGAGGATTTCGTCTATGCGGATGGCGAGAAGGACACCAAGGTCTGGTTCTTCCAGAAAGTCGGCGACCGCCGCTACATCGGGACCCGCTCCGACGTGCTTGCACCGACCCATGTCACGCCCGAGGGCGACAGCCTTGTCTTCACCTATGCCGCAGAGGTGCCGGTCGGCGAGGGCTCGATTGCCCTGCGCTTTCTCGACACCCTGACGCCGGTGGACGCAAAGACCGTCCGCAACACGGCAAAGGTGGTCAAGTATGGCATCACCGTGGGCACCGTGGACCTGACCTTCAAGCGCCCCTGATTGCCCTTGCCAACCGTCAACGATTAGCTCGTTCTTCCCATGTGAATAGGTCGATTGTTCAATCAGAGTGAACTTCAAGTCGAGCATTCGCGGCATTCCCGGATCCGCAACCGCACCTTAAGTTCAGCGCATCAAACAGAGCGGCCCCACTCCGGGGCTGCCAGATCGGGAGATTTTCCCATGCTGAACCAGATCCGCGGCCTGCATCATGTCACCTCCATCGCCGGTGACGCTGCCGCCAACAATGCCTTTTTCACCCAGACCCTCGGGCTGCGCCGCGTCAAGAAGACCGTCAATTTCGACGCGCCCGACGTCTACCATCTCTATTATGGCGATGAAGTCGGCACCCCCGGCTCGGTCATGACCTATTTCCCCTTCCCAGGCGCCCGCAGCGGACGCCCCGGCACCGGCGAAGTCGGCACCACCGTCTTCGCGGTTCCGGAAGGCGCCATCGGCTACTGGAAGGATCGGCTCACGGCTGCCAAAGTCGACGGCCTGATGGAGGACACGCTTCTGGGCCAGAAGCGCCTGCATTTTGCCGGTCCTGACGGCGACGGCTTTGCCCTCCTCGAAGTGCCCGGCGACAGCCGCGCGCCATGGACTGGCACCGACGTTGCCGCCGATGTCGCAATCCGCGGCTTCCATTCGACGACGCTGCGCCTGCGGGATGGCGGAGCGACGGGCGAGCTGCTGCGCTTCATGGGCTACCAGCAGGCAGAGACCGCGGAAGGCTTCACCCGCTACCAGATTGACGGCGGCAACGGCGCGCATGTCATCGATGTCGAGGTCATGCCGAACATCGCCCACGGCGTCTCTGGCGCTGGCTCGGTGCACCACGTGGCCTTCGCGGTCGAGAACCGGGCCGCCCAGCTCGAGGTCCGCAAGGCCCTGATGGACACCGGCTTCCAGGTCACGCCGGTGATCGACCGGGATTACTTCTACGCGATCTACTTCCGCACGCCCGGCGGTGTCCTGTTCGAGATTGCCACCAACGAACCGGGTTTCGACCGGGATGAGGACACGGCCCATCTGGGCGAAGCGCTGAAGCTGCCGAGCCAGCACGCGCACCTGCGCCCCTATCTGGAAACCCACCTGCCCAAGCTGGAGGGCTGATCCATGGCGAAAGACAGCTACCCCCTCTACCTTCGTCCGGCCTCCGGGCCGGACGAAGCCCCGCTGGTGGTCGCCTTGCACGGCACTGGCGGTGATGAACACCAGTTCGCCAACCTCGCTGACAGCCTGTTTCCGGCCGCAACCGTGCTGTCACCGCGCGGCGATGTGTCGGAACATGGCGCCCTACGCTTCTTCCGCCGCACTGGCGAGGGCGTCTATGACATGGCCGATCTCGCGGCCAGAACAGACAAGATGACCAGCTTCCTGTCCGCCTGGAAGACGGAACTTAGGCCCCGCAAGGTGCTCGCTTTCGGCTATTCGAACGGGGCCAACATCCTGGCCAGCGTCGCTTTCCAGCGTCCGGATCTGTTCGACGCCATCGCCCTGCTGCACCCGCTGATCCCGTTCGAGCCAGTCGCAAACCCGGCTCTCGCAGGGCTGCCTGTCCTGATCACGGCAGGCCGCCGCGATCCCATTTGCCCTGCTCCCCTGACGACGCGCCTGCAGGGTTGGTTCGAGGCGCAGGGTTCTGCCACGCAGACCCTCTGGCACGACGGTGGCCATGAACTGCGCCCGACCGAGATCGAGGCCCTTGCCCGCTTTGGCCAGGACCATCTGAACTGATAAAAAAGCCCCCACGGCACTGCCGTGGGAGCTGATCTTCGCGCGATGATCGGCGACGACGTCAGGCCGCGCTGACGCGGCGCAGGAAATCGTCGATGCTGGCTGCCAGCTGACGGGTCTTGTCAGCCACGTCATTCGAGGACCGTTGAAACGTCTGCGGCAGAGGCCGAGGTTTCATCGACGGCGTGTTTCACGCTCGTCATGTTCACGGTAATCTCGCGGGTACCGGATGCGACTTCCTGCACCGAATGACTGATTTCGGCCGTCGCTGCCCCTTGCTGCTCCAGCGCGCGGGAAATCGAGGCCGTGTACTCGTTCACCCGAACCATCGTCCTGGCGATTTCCTCGATCGCGGCAACCGAGCCCGACGAGGCATCCTGGATCGCAGTGATCTGCGCCGAAATCTCCTCGGTCGCCTTCGATGTCTGGGTGGCGAGATCCTTGACTTCTGCGGCCACGACAGCAAATCCACGACCGGCTTCACCGGCGCGAGCGGCCTCGATGGTCGCATTCAACGCCAGCAGGTTGGTCTGTTCGGCGATATCCTGAATGAGCTGCAGCACCGCACCGATGCGCTGTGCAGAGGCAGCAAGCCCGGCCACCTGCTCGTTGGCAGAAGCCGCCTTCGAATTCGCAGCTGCAACAACAGCGCTGGTATCGGAGATCTGGCGGGAGATCTCGCCGATCGACGCCGACAGTTCCTCCGACGCCGAGGCGACGGTCTGGACACTGGCATAAGCCTGTTCAGTTGCTGCGGCAACGGACGCAGTCCGGCCCGTGGTATCTCGCGAAAGGTCAAGGAGAACCGTCGAAATCTGCGCCAATGTACCAGTTGATTCTTCGACAGGCTGCAGAAGCTGACGGGACTGGTCACGGAAGCCGGCGATCATTGCTTCCAGGGCCATCTGCCGATCCCGTTCCTTCTCGAAGCCGGCACGCTGGTCAGCCTCAAGCTGGCGTTGACGCAGGCCGTTGTCGCGGAACACTTCCACCGTCTTTGCCATCTGGCCAAGTTCATCGCGGCGCAAGGTGCCAGGTACGGCGACCTCGAGGTTGCCATCGGCCAGGGTGAGCATGGTTCGGGACAGCTGGTCGATCGGTCCTGTGATGCGGCTGATGAGATACATCAGCGCCGAAGATACGACACCAATTGCGATCAGCACCATGACCAGGGCGGTAATCTGTGCGTCACGCTCGGCGACAAGCAGCGCCGAACGGTCAAAACCGATGAACACACTGCCGATGCGGCTCACCGTACCAGCTTCATCCCGCAGGATCGGCTTTACGCCCACCATGAACGCATCTGTCTCGTAAAACCGCGTTGCCTTTTCATCGCTCGGCTCCAGCGCCTCCGCCGGCAGCAGCGCCAGCATGTCCTTGCCTTCGACTGCCGCCTTGGCGACGGTCGTGAAGATCGCGCCATTCTCCTCGCGCACCACTGCCCAGGAGAAATGATCGTTGTCGGTCAACGGCTGCAGCACCGTCTTGGCAAGATCCTGGTTGAAGTCCCAGATCGCGTTGCCCAGCGCCTGATTGGACAGTTCCGTGCTCAGCTTGATCTCCGAATGGAAGGCATCTTCCACCGTGTCGATCAGGTCGGCTGCTGTGAGATAGGAGAACGCGGCGAATGCGCCGGCGACAATAACCACGACAGGCGCAATGGTCTTGAACTTGATTGTTTGCCAGAACTTCATGTCAGGCCCTCAATTGAACTGACGACATGGTCAGGGGCCGGAGCGAAAATTCCGTTAATTCGAACGCCAGACTTTCGCAAATAATGCAATTCACATAAAATTCGGCATCGTAAAAATACGAATGCAAAGCATCGTTGACGATCAGCTCACCCTGCCCCTTAGTAAGCTGCCTAAATTTGTTTCAATGCGATCACGGCACCTTCTTGCGCCGTGCCTTGCGTGGCACCTGCATCGGCCAGTTGACCACGTGGTCTTCGTAGTCCTCAATCTCGATCCCTGCCTCGGATACAGTCCGGCCACGCACCGACACACCAGCCTGATGCACCGTGTCCGGATCACCGGAAACAAGCGGATGCCACCAGTAGAGGTCCTGCCCTTCGCGCACCAGACGATAGGCGCAAGTCGCCGGAAGCCAGGTCAGCGTCCGCACTTCCTCCGGCGTCAACTGGATGCAGTCGGGCACGTTCTGCGTCCGGTTGGGATAGTCGCTGCACCGGCAGCTGGCATCGTCGAGCAGCTGGCAGGCGACGTTGGTCCAGACAATCTGACCGGTGTCCCAGTCCTCAAGCTTGTTGAGGCAGCAGCGGGCACAGCCGTCGCACAGCGCCTCCCATTCGCTTGTCGTCATTTCCTCCAGCGTCTTCAAGCGCCAGTAGGGTTCCGACTTGCTGGAGTCGATCGGGGGATTCTTGGCGTCCGGCATTGATTTCGTGGCCCGTTTCGGGTTCCCTGATGCAGTATCGATATGCTGTCGATCCTTTAACAGCATCTTCAGACGACGGATAGCGCTGTGAGTTCCGACCTTCAGGGCGATGGCGGCCCGGATCGCCCGCATGCGCAGACCGAGGGACCCGCGCCCGGGGCTGCCCCGACGCCCCCGGCCAGGCGGCGGCGCAATTCCTATCGGTCGCTGACAAGCCGTCTTCTGTCGGCTGATGCCTGGGTGGACACGGCGCTCTGGCGCGCTGGCCGCACGATCGGCGAGGGCATGCGTTCCTATGACCGGTTCCTGCGCCGGTTCGAGGTCCGCGGCTTCAGCCGCGCTGCCGCTGAACTCGGATCGGACGGTGCGACTTTCGGTTTGCTGGGTCTTCTGGTCCTGCTCACCTTTGCCCAGCCCGCCTTCGAGGCGACCCGCAATGCCGACTGGATGACCACCGAGGACTTCGCCGTCACCTTCCTTGACCGCTTCGGCAAGGAAGTCGGTCGGCGCGGCATCGTTCTCAACGACACAGTCCCGCTTGAAGAAATCCCGGACGTGTTGGTCAAAGCCACACTCGCCACCGAGGACCGTCGCTTCTTCGAGCATTTCGGCATCGACATCTTCGGCACGTCGCGTGCCATGGTCGAGAACCTGCGCGCACGCACCGTCGTCCAGGGCGGTTCCTCGTTGACGCAGCAGCTCGCCAAAAACCTGTTCCTGTCCAACGAGCGCACGCTGGAGCGCAAGGTCAAGGAGGCATTCCTCGCCCTCTGGCTCGAGGCAAATCTCTCCAAGCGGCAGATCCTGAAGCTTTATCTTGATCGCGCCTACATGGGCGGCGGTGTCTTTGGCGTCACGGCGGCGTCCGAGTTCTATTTCCGCAAGAACGTGCGCGAGCTGTCGCTGGCAGAGTCCGCCATGCTCGCCGGTCTCTACAAGGCCCCCACCAAATACGCGCCGCACATCAACCTGCCGGCCGCCCGGGCGCGAGCCAATGAAGTGCTGACCAACATGGTCCAGTCCGGCTTCATGACGGAGGGCCAGGTCATCGGGGCACGGCGCAACCCGGCCATTGCCGTGGACCGGTCCCAGGACCAGGCCCCGGATTTCTTCCTCGACTGGGCCTTCGACGAGGTCAAGAAACTGTCGCGGCGCAATCCGGCCCTTGCCCGCGACCGCATCGTCACCGTCCGCACGACGCTTGACCCGGCGCTGCAGCGTCAGGCCGAACAGTCCGTTGACAGCGTCCTCACGGAATTCGGACAGGCAAGGCGCACGCGCGAGGCCGCGCTCGTGGCAATGGTCCCCGATGGCAGCGTGCGGGCCATGGTCGGCGGGCGCGACTATGGCAAAAGCCAGTTCAACCGCGCTGTCGATGCGCTGCGCCAACCCGGTTCGTCGTTCAAGCCCTTCGTCTACATCACCGCCTTCCTCAACGGCTATTCGCTCGCCAGCGTCGTGCCGGATGCGCCTGTGTCTATCGGCAACTGGAGCCCGCGCAACTATTCGCGCGGCTATGCCGGTCCCATCACCCTCAAGGAGGCCCTGACCCGGTCGATCAACACCGTTCCCGTGCGCCTGTCGATTGCCGTTGGCCGCCCGGCGATCATCGCGACGGCCTACAAGATGGGCATCACCCATGAGCTGCAGAACACCGTGTCGCTGCCGCTCGGCGCCTCGGACGTGTCGGTCATCGACATGACCGCCAGCTACGCCGCGTTTGCCAACGGCGGCCTCAAGGCGACGCCCTACGCCATCCTGGAGGTGCGCAATTCCGCTGGGCAAATCCTCTATGACCGCAGCCGCAACGAGCCTGAGCCCGAGCGGATCCTGCCGGCAGACAAGGTCGGGGAACTCAACGACATCCTGATCAATGCCGTGGAGAACGGGACGGGCCGCCGGGCCATGGTCGACGGGGTCGCGGTCGCCGGCAAGACCGGCACGACGTCCGCCTACCGCGATGCCTGGTTCGTCGGCTATACGGGCAACTTCGTCAGTGCGGTCTGGTTTGGCAACGACGACTTCTCCCCGACCGACCGTGTCACCGGCGGCACCCTGCCCGCCCTCGCCTGGCAAAAGCTGATGGCCTATGCCCATGCCGGCATCGAGCTGACGCCGATGCCAGGCGTTGATCCGGCCCGCCTCAAGCCGGCACAGGTTGCCCGCACCGGCGACGGTACCCCGGCGGCAACACAGCCGCGCATCCTGTCCACCCGCACGGCCGAGGTGCTAGGCCGCATCGGCCGCTCCCTCGACGCACTCGGCCAGACGGCATCGGCCGGGGAAGGCGTGGCCCAGCCATGAAATCCGCGTTCCCGCTTGGTCCTGAAACCAACTGGCAGAAAACCGAGACACCGGAGATCCTGCGCCCCTCGCGCATGTCACGCCTCGCACGCGCCCTGGCGCTGATCGGCACGATTGCGACGGCGGTCGTCCTGGGGCTCTGGTCGGCGCATCTTGCCTTGACGAGCGAGGAGTTGTTCCAGCCCATCCGCATCGGCGTCTGGGGCGCGCATCCTCTCGCAGGCACACCACAGGCAGATCCCTACTCGGCCGCCATCTACGCGCGGACTGGCCGCGTGCCGCTGGCCAATGGCGAGGGCGTTGCCTTTGTCGCCACCACGGACAGCTCGGGCGAACCACTGTCCCCGGCCTGCACCTACCGCATCTCCGGCCAGACGCCGACCGCGCGCCTGTGGACCCTGAACTCGGCAGATCGCGACGGACACCTGATGCCCACCGCGGGCGGGCGGGTCAGCCTGTCGAGTGCCGGGCTTCTGCGTCTGGCTGATGGCAGCTTCGACATCACGGCCACCCGGCGGCCACAGCCGGGCAACTGGCTGCCGCTCGGCGAAGGCAACGGGCTCACCTTTGTCCTGCGTCTCTATGATGCGCCGATCACCACCGGCGCGTCGCTTGTCGGCCTCACCATGCCGGCCATTACCCGCGTGGGGTGCCCATGAGCCGCAGGAACCTCGTCCGCATCGCGCTCTATAGTCTGGCCAGCCTTCTGCTGGCCGGCATCATCCACATTTTCGTGGTGCTGACGGTGCCCGGTCATGTCCGTGCCGAAGCCTTCGCGCGCCTTGCTCGCATCGGCGCCGACCGGACCTTCCACGTCCTGCCGGCGGTTGCTCCGGGCGCCGAAACCCTGCCGATGCTCGATCCGGAAATGGGCCATGCCCTGTGCTGGTTCCGCCTCGGCGACGGGCCCGTCCGCCTTAGCGCTGCCGTCAACTCGCCGTTCTGGTCGATGGCGCTGTTCAATGGCGCCGGTGAGGTTGTCTACAGCCTCAACAACCGAACCTCCGGCAGCGGTGAACTGGCCATGCTGGTTCTGACAACGCCGCAGCTCTCGATCCTGCGGGAGAATCCGCCCGATAATCTGGATGAGCTGATCGTCATTGAGACTGATCAGGCCGAAGGCTTCGTGCTGCTGCGCGCCTTTGTCCAGGACCGGCCGAGCGCCGGGCTGATCAGCAAGGCCCTTTCCGGTGCCCGCTGCGAGACCCTGCGCACCGGCGCGCCCAAGTCCAGCTGACGACCGGTAGGCAGTTCACTTCTGCGGTGCCGGCCGCTCGTGCCCCCAGTTGGAGAAGATGCGCGAGCGTTCGGCATCGATGGCTGACTGATAGCGATTGGTCTGCTCGCAGCCCTTCTCGGTGAGCCGGATCACCGTTTCCAGTTCCTTGATCGCCCGGTTGGCTTCCCAGACCCGGCTGCCGGAGGGCGTCTCGATCTCGAAGTGATCCACCGCCGTCTGATAGGCCTGGATGCGGAACCGCAGCGCCTGCGCCACCCAGTCGGTATAGGCCCGGTTTTCCCACACCCGCGCATTGGCCCCGGCATAGGTATCGACCGTGACAAGGTCGCGGCTCGACAGGGCGCGCAGGCGGTCGAGATCAGCCTTGGCCACACGTGTCGCCACCTCGCAGAACGGCGGCACCAGCACCGCATCTCCGCGCGCATCTGCCGAAATCCGGTCAAAGCGCACCTCGCTTGAGCGGAACCGTTCCGATCCAAGGAACACGGTGTAATTCGTCACGGGAACCAGCCCCTCGCGCTCCGGCAGCAGCCGCGTGCGCGCCAGTTCCACCTTGGTGCCGCCGATCCAGTCCTGTGTTGCCGGCGGCCGGATCAGGCCCCAGCCAAGGTTGCGCAGCAGCTTTTCATCGTCCGTGAGCAGGAATTCGGAAACAGGTTCCTCGCGCAATCGCGCCGCCATGTTGCCTGCCTCCGGCATCAGGGCATCATGCACCACCGATGGCCGGGCGCGGTCGAAGTCTCCGGTTGGGCGGGAACAGGCAAGTGGGCCGAGGCCGGCCATAGCCAGCACCACAAGACAGCTTGCGGCGAAACGCGGCCGCGTAGACCCACAATGGGCCGGTATCCTGGACGTCCGGACCTTTGCAAACCAGGCCTGTGTCATGCTCATGCAGCCATCCTCGCGCGTCACCTCGCGCGGCGGCTCATGCGTCAGTCAGGGCCGCCTGATCGTGTTCGGGGGCCGCATCCTTGGCCGGTGTACCGATGGTCCCGATTCGCGGGGTGAGATCAAGCGACTCGCGCTCGATACGCACGCCAGGAAAGAGGACAACCCGGTCAGCAGCACTTTCAGCGCTCAGGTCAGGCCCAGCACCAGTCTCGACTGGTCTGCGCCTCAGCGGCCTGCGGGCCGCTGCGAAATCCAGCAAGGTACCCATCGTCGTCTCCGCCTGTTCAGCAGCCCGATGATACGCCGGGCCGCACGCCCCACAGCCTGTTTCCTGTCGGTACCCTCATGTTACGCGCCGTCAGGGTTAACAGCCTGCTAACGGTTTACGTCTAAGTTTAGGCAACGGATCCGTCGGTCCGTCTTTGTGTATCTGGCTGTGTTGACGCGTATCCATGTCCCCAGTCCCGTTCGGTAATGGCCGTGACCGGCCAGCGCTTGATCCTGAGATCATCCGCAAGGATCGTCTGCTTCTGGCAGCGACCGAACTGTTTTGCGCGCGCGAACGGCACGACCGCAGCGAAGTGCGGGCCTTTTCGGAACTCGCCCTCAATCTCTACGACGCCACCTCGCTTGCTGATCGTCGGCGCGTTGCCTGTCTGATTGCCCGCGCGCCGCAGGCACCTGTCGACGTCCTGTCGCGGTTCGCCGCCGACGAGGATGCGCTCGTCGCCTATCCCGTCCTGCTGCATGGCGCAGCGATTGACGCGGCAACCCTCGCCCTTGTTGCCCGGCGCGGCCCGGAGAGCCTGCGACGGGCCTTGCTGCGCCGCGATGACCTCGATGAGGCAACGCTTGTCCTTCTGGCGGAACTCGCTGAACCCGATACGTTGTTTGCGCTGGCAGACCGCCCGGACCTGCATCTTCCGGATGCCTGCCTTGAAGTCCTGTGCAGCCGGCCAGCCGTGATGGACCGGCTCGGACCTCGCCTTGCCGAACGCAATGCCCTGCCCAGCAGCCTGCTGATGGCCAATTTTCCGACGCTCGATCCGCAGAACCGGCAGCGCGCGCTCGCGGCGGCCGGATTGCGGGCCCTGGCCGAGAAGGCGCGCCAGACGCTGGCAAAGCCGGTCCGCCCGACCCTCAAGCCGCAGCTTCTGAAACGGCTCACGGAAATCGCCCTCTCCGGCGGCCCGGAGGACTTCGCATCCGAACTGGCGCAGATCCTCGGGCTCGACGGCGACTTCTGCCTCGCCATTGTCTCGGACGCGAGCGGCGAAAGCCTGATGGTCTCGCTAAAGGCCCTCGGCATGCCCGAGGTCGACGCATCGTCCATTCTCGTAAGGCTCGGTGGGGCCAGCCTGTCGCTGGAGGGCCTGCGCTCGGCCCTGCGCCTCTACGACACCCTGTCTCTGGCGGCCGCGCAGTTGCTCGTCTCCACCTGGCGGCAGCATTCCGGCGCAGCCCTGCAGTCCTCGCGGACCGACGCAGGCGTTCAGGCCGCGCCCGTTGCCGGTCTTCGCAAGTCGGTGCTGGCCGATGGCCCTGCCACCGGCCTGCGCGGCAGCGACACCTCGCATCTGGGTGAGGAAACCGCGACGGAAAAGCGCCTCGCCTCGTCCTGATCGGCCGCGGCGCTCGGGCCTAAGTCTCTCAGCTCTCCGGGATCAACGGCAGCACGGTGGTCCCGTCGCGGCTGTCGATCTCGACAACCCAGAAATCCGGATCCATCCGCTTTTCACGTTCAAGCCGGTTGCCGGCGTCCTCGCGGCTGCCCTTGCTGATCAGGGTCTCGAACAGGCGTTCGTCCGGCCGCGTGTCAAAGATCGCCTGCGGGGCCGGACCATAGAGGTCCACCGTCCCGTCAAGACGATCCACCAGCACGAAGATCGCGCCCGCTTCCTCGGCGCCCTTGCGGGAGATGGCCGCAAAAGCTCCCTCCCCGGTCACCCGGCGGATCAATGCGCTGACGTAAAATCGGCTGGTCAGTCTGGCCAAGGGCCGGCTCCCCGGATCTGCGATGGTCCCGGTTCCGGGCGTTCCTCGATCGCTGATCACTGTTTGAAATGTGAGCGTCAAAGGCCCCTGGAGAAAGCCCGTGACATTGGCGGGGCCTCCCGCCGGGCTTGGCTCAGCCTTCGAACGGGATACCGGTGAAATCTTCGATCTGGCGGATCAGGGCGGGCGAGACCTGGCCGGTGATTGCCATCCCACGGTCAAGCTCGAACCGCTGAATCGCGTTGACGGTGTTCTGGCTCATGACACCATCGGCACGCAAGGGGCCATAGCCCAGTTCGGCCAGCAGCGACTGCACCCGCGCCAGCCGCCTTGCGTCCATGTCGAGCGATCCGGACAGATCGCCAACCGGGCGCGGCGGGGTCGGCGGTACTTCGGCAGTGACCTGCGGAGCGGGGGTGAACGGCGGGGCCGGCGGCACCGGCTGGGCGGCCAGCACATCCGCCGTGCGGGCCGGACGGGCAAAGGGCGAGGGCCGAGGCACGGGCACATGCGCAGTCGGCAAAGTCTGTGGATGACCGCCGGTGGCTGCCTGCAGCGCCGCCTGCGCGGCTGCCGCCATGTCGTCCGTTTCCATCAGCAACCGGGCCAGCAGCGCACTCGTCGCCTGCCCTGTTTCCGGCATTCCGGCCAGAAGCTCGTAGCGGCGGATCGAGCGTTCCGTGGCAGGTCCGATCAGACCATCCAGCAGTCCCTCATAGAGGCCAAGCCGGCGCAACTCGGTCTGGATGTCGAGAATGAGCGTGGACACCGGCTGCGCGATGACGCTGCGCTCCTCGCCGCCTTGCACGTCCACCTGACGCTCGCGCGAGACGACCAGGGGTGCAGGATGGCGTTGCGGCTGCAGGCTGATGGCATTGGCGATGATGAGGCAGCCGGTGAGCGCCATGACGACCGATCCACCAGCAGCCAGCGGATTGTCCAGCGCGGCGCTGCCCGCGCGGGCAATCAGGCCCTCGCGTTCTGGCAGGTCATCGAAGTCGTCTTTCCGCCGGGCCATCTCAGCTCCCGTATCAGGCGACGGTCTTCAGGGCCGATCGAGCCCCTGCGGTATCGTGGTCACGCGCCGGCGCCAGCGGCAGGATGACGCTGACCAGCGTTCCCGCGCCCTTGCGGCTTTCGACCTTCAGGCTTCCGCCATGCAGCTCAGTCAGCGCCTTGACCATCGACAGCCCGAGGCCGGTTCCGGCCGCTGCCTGGGGTGCCGCACGGAAATAGGGCTCGCCGATCCGTGCCAGTGCGGCTTCGTCCATGCCAAGGCCCGTATCGCGCACCGACAGTTCCACCGCATCGCCGGTCAGGCGCGCACCCAGCACGACTTCCGCACCATCGGCGCTGAACTTGACGGCATTCGACAGGAGATTAAGCACGATCTGGCGGCACGCGCGTCGATCCGCCGGAAAAGCGTTCAGCCCTGCGCAAATGTCGGTCCGGATGGTGATGCCGCGCATCGAAGCTTCGCCTGCCAGCATGTGGCGGCAGCTTTCAAGGCAGGCCGTCAGGTCGAACGGCTCGATGGTGAGGTCGTACTGCCCCTTCTCCAGCCGCGACACATCCAGCAATCCCTCGACTACTTCCAGCAGATGCGTGCCGGATTCGTGGATCAGCTCGACATATTCGCGCTTGCGTTTCTCGTCCGTCAGCATCGCGGGGCTCGCCCGGAGCAGATCGGAGAAGCCGATGATGGCATTCAGCGGCGTGCGCAGCTCATGGCTGACGGTTGCCAGCATATGGCTACGGGCCGCAGTTTCAGCTTCCGCGGCGCTGCGGGCAAAGGCCTGGCGCTCGTCTTCGGCCATACGGGCAGAGGCATCGCGCAGCACGGCAACGACAATGCCGTCCGGCAGCCGGCGGCAGGTCAGGTCAAGCCAGCGGTAATCAGCAACACCGGCCTCGCCCGGCTGGGTCTTGCCACTGCGCAGCCTCACATCCAGCCGCGCCGGCTCCAGCCCGCGCTCGGCGTCAGACACGGCCTTCAGATAAGCGGGCCGGTCAGCCACATGCAGTCGCTGGAACAGTCCCTGATGCTGCAGCTGGCGCGACGGAACGCCGGTCACCGTCTCGCTCGGGCCCGTCAGCGTCATCACGTCGCCGCCTTCGCCGAGGCGCAGCACGAGGTCGCCAAGTGTCCCGCAGACAAGGCGCAGATCCTGCTCGCGCACCTCGATGAGCGCGTCGCTGCGGCTCTGGTCAAAGGCAAAGCGCAAGGCCAGCATCGCCGCATAGGCAAGACCGGCGCCAGCGGACACGGCAAGCGCTGTCTTGGCGTCAGGCGCCATCGCCAGCGCCTGTGCGTCCGGCATCATCATGGTCAACAGCGCGGCTTCGACCACGCACAGTGCGGTGACCCAAAGCACCGCCCTGCGGTCACCCGACAGCGCGGCCTCCAGTGGAGCAAGCAGCAGCCACAGCAAGGCAAAGGAGGCAATTCCGCCGGTGATGGCGCAGATCGCACCGATGAACAGGGCAAACAGCGCGGCAGAGGCAGCCTGCGCCAGAACGAGATAGCCGGTGCGCGACAGGAACAGCGCAAGCGGCCACTGCGCCATGGCCCAGCCGAGCGCCAGCGTCAGCGGCAGCGATGCGGGGCCGGCAAGGGCGAGATGCAGGGGAAGGAGAATCAGGGCAGCCGACCCGGCGACAAGGCTCGCGGTCATGAAAGCTGCGTGGCGCGGTGCACGCAGGGCATCGGCAGCAGCCGATGGATGCACCAGCCCCTCGATGAAGCGGCTCAACGTCTGGCCAAACACCTGCAGAACTTTGGACACGCTACGCAACACACTCACTCTGATCGGCAGGGATCCGGTTCGTCCCGGAATCTGTTCCAGAGTGAGTTTTGCGCAGACCGCTTAAGGAACGCTGAAAGCCGATACACAATCGGCAAAATGGCAAGAGACAGAACCTCAGCCATTTCCAGCGGTTGGCGCAAGATTGCTCAAATTTGAATCAAACTTGCCGCGTATTTTCCTCAAGTCTTCGAAGCATTTGACGAAAATCGCCGTCGCCATCTGAACCGGCCCTTTGCATGTGGGTGTTACAGTCGTCGTCATAAGAAAACCGCTGGCCCGTGGCACGGAGCACGGCGGACCTCAGGAACTGCAACAGGGTAGCGTCATGTTTTTTCTGATCAGAACAGCCTTCTGGCTTACGCTGGTCCTCCTGCTGATCCCGCTCGGCACGGGGCAGAAGGACAGCACCACGGGGATCGACGTCGATCCGCTCGCTGCAATGCTCGCAGCGCAGGCAACCGTTTCCGATCTCACCGGCTTCTGCGACCGCAATCCGCAGGCTTGCGAAACCGGCGGGCAGGCCCTGGTCGCCATCGGGGCCCAGGCCCGCGACGGCGCACGGATCGTCTATGAATTTCTCGACAAATCGGTCGAGGGCACCGCACCCGTCGCTCCGCAGGCCAGCGTGAGCGCAGATGCACCGGCCTTCACCGGGTCTGTCGGCAACGCCGGCACTCTGGCACCCGCCCCGGCTCCCGCCTGGCACGTGCCTGCGCCGGAAACAATTCCAGGAGCCGCAGCTGTTGCTCCCGTTCAAGCTCCCTCCGCTCCGGAGGCCTCCTTTGGGCCGGTGCCACGGCCCAATCCCCGGTCAGGCTCTCGTGTCTGACCACTGCTGTCCGCGTTCGATCGTGTCGTTGCGTATCGTTCGCGGTGGTTTGCGCCCCGCATGACCGGACCGTGCCGCCCTCTCTGGCGGCTGGTTCGGGAGACGGAAAACACTACGCGGACTTTACCGCGACGCCGCAAGTGGGCAGCTGCCCTTTCCGCTTGCGGCGTTTCTTTTTTGTGCCGCCCTTCTCGGGCCCCGGCTGCGCTTGCACTTGTCCGGCAGGCCGCTATATCTGCGGCACCTTCAGTTCCCATCGGGCACCGGCATGACAACCTCACTTGGCGACATTCTTGACGGATTCGAGTTCCTCGACGACTGGGAGGATCGCTACAAGTATGTCATCGACCTCGGCCGCGCCCTGCCGCCCTTTCCGGCCGAGTGCCGCACCGATGACTACAAGGTCCGGGGCTGCGTGTCGCAGGTCTGGCTGGTCACCCACGTCACGCACGACAACGCCGGCGAGCCTGTCCTGACCTACGAGGGCGACAGCGACGCCCTGATCGTTCAGGGCCTCGTTGCCATCGTACTGGCAATCTTCTCCGGCAAGACTGCCCGCGAGATCCTCGCAACCGACGTTGATGCAATCTTCGCCCGCATCGGCCTTCAGGACCACCTGACGCCGCAGCGCTCCAATGGCCTCAAATCGATGGTCGACCGGATTCGCCGGGACGCTGCGGAGAGCCTTTCGGCCTGACGCCGGGAACACCCATCCGATAGTGCTCGCTGAGGCTGGTCAGCGCGAGACCAAGCACCACCTTGCCCGAGCGCGGTGGCCAGCCCCGCTCCTTCTCGACCGCCTCGAGCCCTTTCAGCAGGCAACAGACGTCTACCAGCACCGGCGCAAGCCCGCCTCCGACTGCGCTCAGGGCCAGTTCGACCCGGCGCCTTGCCGCAAGGATGTGGTCTTCCAGGTCCACCCCCGTCGATGGGCGGCCGCCGCTGATCCGCTCGGTCCGCCAGCCGCCGGCAAAGCGCGGCATCAAGCCAGCAAATGTGTAGTCCTGCCGCAGCCGCTCTCCCGCCTCCACCTGATGCCGGTCTAGCAGCGCCCTGCCCTTTGCATCCTTGCGCGCCGCGAGCCAGGCCAGCGGGCTTTCGCCAAGATCCACCACGGGGTTGGCGTTCAACCCTGATCCCGCCGGTGCCGTGACCTCAGCAAGGTCATCTGTCCCGGAAATGTCTGAGGTGGATGCCTGGCGCAATTGATGCTGGGCGCGGAAAGCGTCTTCGGCTCCTGCCAGCATCCGGCGCAACCGCAAACGCCCCGCGTCGGTCAGGTGCAGCATTCCGTTGCGGTTCTCGACCACACCATCTGCGAGCCACCGCCTCCATATGGCCCGCGTGTGCGCCCCATGCCTCTCTACCGCGTCATCCAGCTCGGTTGATGGCAGCGGTCCCCGCGCCAACCGTTTCAGCAGCGCTCTGTCCTGCATCACGCGCCTCCGCCGGCTTGGGCGATGGCGACGAGTTCCATCGGCGCAAGGCCGACGTTCCCACCCGCGCAGATGGCACGCTCGAGCTGATCCAGCATGTGGTCATGCCTTGGGTTGTCGCGCAAGTCCTCGAACTTGCGACAAGCATAGCCAACCGTTGAACGGTCTCGGTTGTACAACCGCCCAACCTCACCCAGCGTGAACCCAAAGGTGACATGGGCAAGATACATCATGATCTGCCTTGCATCTGCAACAGTCTTGCGGCCTCGCGTAGACAGGTAGAGCTCTTCGCGCGAAATCCCGAAGCTTGCAGCAATAATCATTTCCGCCCTGACAAGACGTTGCTCAAACAATGGGTTCGCCCGGGCACTGGCCAGCCGGCACCTGACCCGCCCCTTTACTTCCCCAAGCACCTCCACGACGAAGTTTTGCATTGAAAACCTCCACATTATCTTCCGGTTTGTAGGCTTATTTTCCTACATTCTAAGGGCTCAATTTGAGGTGGGGGATAAGTTTCCTATCAACTTGCAGGGGAACCGCGGGTGCAAACCAAAGTTATCCCCGCCCTGCCGGGTTGCCCGCAAACTGGAGCAGCAAGGAACAGGTGCCGAGGGGACAAATAATGGGCCTGGGAAGGAAGAAAACGGGTCAGACGGCGGCGCCGCTCAGTGAGGCCGGCGCCCGGACACGTGGGCGGATCATCAGACTGCTTGCGCGCGAAACCGCGCTTCCGGAAGGTTGGGCAGCTGGACAGCCTGTCCCGCGTCAGACGGTTCGTGCACTTGTGCGGGCTTGCCGCTGTGAACGTGGACGGCTCAGGTCCGGGCACTGGACAGCCAGCCTGGCGCGATATCTGGCGCTGCTGTCAGCGATACAGCTTGCCTTTGCCGCGCGCGCACCGGTCGCACGACCTAGGGGCAAGGTCTTCTGCAATCCGAGCGCTCAAAGATCCACCGCAAGCCCGGTTCCGGTCAGAACTGCCCCATCCGCCGGGGCACCAAACAAAAAGGACCGCCCCGGAAACCGGGACGGTCCTGATCCGTGCTGACACGGAAGAACGTTTTGCGCTGGCGCTTACTTGGTGCGCTTGCGCTGCTGGCCGAGGCCCATCTTCTTGGCCAGTTCCGAACGCGCAGCGGCGTAGTTCGGGGCGACCATCGGATAGTCTGCCGGCAGGTCCCACTTTTCGCGGTACTCTTCCGGGGTCATGTCGTAGTGCGTGCGCAGGTGACGCTTCAGCGACTTGAACTTCTTGCCGTCTTCCAGGCAGATGATGTAGTCCGGCATGACGGACTTCTTGACCGGAACGGCCGGCTTCAGCGGCTCCGGCTCCGGCTCGGCCTGGGTGCCGGACGTACGCTGCAGAGCGTTGTAGATATCGTTGATCAGACCCGGCAGTTCCGTAGCAGCCACCGTGTTGTTGCTCACGTAAGCAGAAACGATCTCAGCGGTCAGGTCGATCAGGTTGGCGTCTACCGGATTGTCAGTCATATCTCATCCGTTCCATATATCTTGTGTCGATCTCATAAGTCGCTCCGAAGCTTCCCGCTCCGGCACCCGCCTTCAAGAACCTGAAGTCTTGCTTGCGGTGTTCGACTGCAAAATGTGATTCTACTGCTTTTGCAACGTTCTTCGCGTTATACAGGCGCCCTTGGCAGTCGACAAGCCCTGAACAACAACGAAAAAGTAATTCTTCAAGCGGAATTGGCTGCATCAACAGTCAGTCGTGACCAAATTTGTCGAATTTGTGGAGATCCCACTGAGTAAATTGCTCTGACGCGCAATCAATGACCAATACCGTAACGACTCGACCATCAATCCAGCATCGACGCTTGCCTCTTTGCCCATTCCGACAGGCATTGCAAGCCAGGATTCGCGGTGTGACTGTCTTCAACCAGCGAACTGCGCGACGACGGTCAACCAACGAGCGAAAAAACTGACGCTGAGGCAATGACTTCGCAACAAAAAGGTCCGGAGTGCCAGCACTCCGGACCTGAACATTATCCCTAGTATTTTTTACAATTCAGGCCTTGCGCTTGCCCGTGCCCTTGCCTTGCAGCTCCCGCACCCAGTCCTGCCGCATGCTGGCGCAGGGCGGATAGCCCGCCGCAAAGGCTGCTTTGGCCAGCAGATGCGCCGAGATGGGGGCAGTCAGCAGGAAGAACAGGACACCCGCCACAGCGCGCGTGATCACGTCCAGCTGTCCCGCGTCAATCGCGAGCGCGATCAGCATCAGGCTCGAACCAACCGTACCCGCCTTCGAGGCCGCATGCATACGGGTGTAAACATCCGGGAGACGCAGGATGCCGACAGCGGCAAGCACCGCGAAGATCGCGCCGACCAGCAATGTCAGGCCGACCACAATGTCAAAGAGAGCGGTCATTTCACACTCCTGTTGCGCGCCACGCTGTCCTTCACCTCTTCCGCAATCGTCTGGTCGCCAGCTGCGCCGCGATTGAGGATGAAGCGGGCCAGGGCCACAGTCGCCAGGAAGCCGACGAGGCCGAGGGTAATCGCGATGTCGATGTAGAGGTAAAAGTCGGTGGCAACGCCAATCACGGCAATGAAGCCGATGACGGTTGCAACCAGCATGTCCAGCGCCAGCACCCGGTCTGGCAGCGTCGGCCCCAGCACGGTGCGCACCACCGTCAGCAGGAAGGCAAGGCACAGCAGGGCCAGCGAGATCTGGATGGCGACGTCCAGGAAGCCGGACGCAAAGGTTTCCAACGGGCTCAACGGAATGCCTCCATGATCTTGCGCTCGAAGCCGTCGCGAATGTCGGCAATGGTGCCTTCGGGGTCCGGCAGATCGACGCAATGCACGTACAGGATCTTGCGGTCATCCGACACGTCGACCGACAGCGTGCCCGGCGTCAGCGTAATCAGGTTGGCCAGCAGCGCGATCTCGAAGTCCCGGTCAACGGTCAGCGGGAAGGCGATGATGCCGGGGCTGACTTCCAGCTTCGGGCGGCTGACCATCAGGGCCACACGCCAGGCCGACAGCGCCAGCTCCTTCAGGAACAGCAGCACCAGACTGATGACGCGGTCCATCCGCCGGAAATAGGTCGAGCCGCCGATCTGCTCGCGGATCATGTAGAGCACGCCCGACCCAAGCACGAAGCCGAAGCCGAGATTGACCACCGAGAAGGAACCCGTCACTGCGGCCCAGGCGAGGGCCAGCAGGATGTTGATGAGGAACAGACCGGTCATGCGCCGCCTCCGAACACAGATCTGAGATAGCCGACCGGGTCCACCAACCCGGATGCGCCGCGCGAGGACACTTCCATCATCCATTCCGGCTGCAGGCCGAACAGGATCACAAGCGCCGTCAGGATGCCGATCGGAACCCAGACAGCCGCCGTCGACTGCCCCTGCGCGCCAAGCGTCAGCACGCCGCCGCCGGGCAGGCTGACGGAACCGCCATCAACCGTCCCCTCCGGGCCGCCGCGCCAGAACGCATAGATCCAGACGCGGCCAACGGCCAAAGATGTCAGGAAGCCGGTCACGAGGATCGAAGCGGCCAGCCAGTTCCAGCCGAGCGTCAGCGCGGCATCCACCAGCATCACTTTCGGCCAGAAACCGGAGAACGGCGGCAGGCCTGCAACCGCAAGCGCCAGGACCAGGAACACGCCGGCCAGCACCGGGCTGGCCCCATAAAGGCCACCGAGCCGGCGCAGGTCGTAGCTGCCGGCCATCGCGGCCATCAGTCCTGCGGCCATGTACAGCGCGGTCATCACCAGGATCGAGTGAACGGCATAGAACACCGTTCCGGACAGAGCCAGCACCGAGCCCATCGCAATGCCCGCCAGCATCGAGCCGATGCCCGAGATGACGAGGTATCCCAGCATCCGGCGCAGGTCCGATTGTGCCAGCGCGCCAATCACGCCGGTCAGCATCGTCAGCGCAGCAACCCAGGCGATGATTTCCGCCAGTTCGGTCCGCGCCGCCGGCATCAGCATGACGAGCGTGCGCAGCAGCGCATAGACACCGACCTTGGTCAGCAGCCCGGCAAACACCGCCGCCACCACGATGCGCGGCGTGTGATAGGACGAGGGCAGCCAGAAATTCACCGGGAACGCGGCCGCCTTCATGGCAAAGGCCAGGAAATACAGCACGGCAATCGTCATCAGCGGACCGCTGACGCCGCTTTCCCTCACCTTCATCGTGATGTCGGCCATGTTCAGCGTGCCGAGCTGGCCATAGAGCAGACCGGTGGCGATCAGGAACAGGTTGGTGCCGATCAGGTTGAGGATGCCGTATTTCACCGTACCATCGAGCTGGGCACGGTCATTGCCGAGCACCAGGAGCCCGTAGGACGAGATCAGCAGCACCTCGAACCAGACATACATGTTGAAGATGTCGCCGGTCAGGAACGCCCCGTTCGCGCCCGTCATCATCAGCAGCAGGAACGGGTAGAAACCGTAGCGCTTGCCGGAACTGTCGATCGTGATCGAGGCATAGAGCCCGGCCGAAAACGCGACGATCGCCGCCACCAGCGCCAGCGTTGCCCCCAGCGCATCGACGGTGAAGGCGATGCCGAACGGCGGCAGCCAGTTGCCCATCACCATGGTGATGACACCGCGCTTCAGCACTTCGGCCAGCAGCATCACGTTGTTGAGCACCAGCAGCCCGAGGAAGAACAGGCCAAGCTTTGGCGCCAGCGTTGTCTGCTTGCGCGTGATCAGGCAGAGCGTGCCGCCGATGATGGTGAGGATCGACGGGGCAATGACCAGCCAGTCGGCGAAGGCGACCGGCTCGGTGAACATCGCCTGCGCAATGTCGACAGTAGTGGAAGAACCAGCCATGGATCAGTACCCCTGCGGCGGCAGAGCTTCGCCTTTGGGCTCGGCGACGCGCATCTCGTTGACGTCATCGGTGCCCAGTTCCTGATAGGTGCGGAAGGCCAGCACCAGCAAGAAGGCGAAGAAGGAGAAGGAAATCACGATTGCCGTCAGCACGAGCGCCTGCGGCAGCGGATTGGCAGTTGCCCCGGCCGGCACATACAGGTCCGGCGGGATCACCGGCGGCACTTCGCGCGTCAGCCGTCCTGCGGTAAAGATCAACATGTTGACCGCATTGCCCAGGATCGTGATGCCGATGAGGATGTGGACGATGTGCCGCGACAGCATCAGATAGACGCCCACGGCAAAGAAAAGTCCGATCAGGACCGAGAACCCGGCTTCCATCAGTCGCTCTCCCGTTCCTCAAGGGCCAGGGCAATCGAGCCGATTGCGCCCACCACCACCAGATAAACGCCAATGTCGAAGAACATCGGCGTCGACAGATCGACCGCAACGCCGAGGAAATCGATGGTCACCCACTGGCTGGTCATGAAGGCCTGGCGGGTGAACAGCGACAGCAGGCCCGACAGCGCTGCCAGCAGCAGCCCGAATGCGGCAATGCTCATCGGATGGGCCTTCAGGGCCCGCCGCGCCGGCCCGACGCCAGCGGAAATGCCATAGATCGCCAGCGCCGAGGCTGCAATCAGACCGCCGATAAAGCCACCACCGGGCTCGTTATGGCCGCGCAGCAGGACGAAGATCGAGAACAGCACCATCAGCGCCGTGATGAACGGGGCAAAGGTGCGGAAGATGACCGTGCGCATCAGCGGGCCTCCACCGGTTTGCGGGCAGACTTGGCCGCCTTTGTCGTCTTTGCGGAAGCCTCTCCCGCATGTGTCTTGGTCTGGATCCGGATCAGCCCGAGCACGGCGAGGCCGGTCAGCACCACCACGGCAATCTCGCCCAGCGTATCAAAGCCGCGGAAGTCGACGATGATGACGTTGACGATGTTGCGGCCATGGGCAATCGCACGGCTGTACTGCGTGAAGAACTCGGACAGGCGGGCGTCGAACGGGGACTGCGTCACCGCCATCAGCACCAGGGCAAAGCCTGCACCCACGGACGCCGCCACGATCCCCGTGACCAGCTTGGCGCCAAACGGCCGATGGTCACGCGGCGACAGGTTGAGACGCGTCATCACCAGTGCCAGCACCACCACGGACAGGGTTTCGATCATGAACTGGGTGAAGGACAGGTCCGGCGCGCCAAACAGCATGAACAGCGTAGCCACCGCAAAGCCCTGGATGCCGAGCGAGACGATCGCCGTCAGGCGGGTCTTGGCCACCAGCACCGCACCAAGGCCCAGCACTGCAATGGCAATGACCGCCCATTCGTAGAAGCGGAACTCCGGCCAAGCCGGAACTGCCGGGAAGCTGCCCATCAGGTAAGGCGGCAGCAGCAGGGCCGCGCCTGTGACGGCGAAGGTCAGCACCATGTAGGTCTGCATCTTGCCGCCCTGCAGCAGCCGCGTCACGACGGCCGAGATCCAGACAATCGCGGCAACCACCTGGTCGAAGCCACGGTCCGGCCCCCAGCCGATCGCCGCCAGGATCGAGGCAATGATCCCGCGCAGCCGGTCAAGCTGCAGGAACAGCACGACGCCAAGCGCCACGGTGATGATCGACAGGATCAGCGGTGCCGAAATATAGCCCGGGATCAGATGCAGCTCGACGATTGCCGGCGTGCCCTTCAGCGAGGACAGCATCGGCCCGATGAACAGTTCACCGGTCGTATGCGCCATCATGGCAGCGGCAAGGCCGGTAAGCGACAGCACCACAGGACCAACCCACAGCAGGACGGGCCCTTCATGGGCATGCTTGGGCGTGTGTACTTCCGGCCCAAAGAAGGGCTTGATCGCGACGGCAGCTGCAATCACCAGCATCAGGGCATTGCCGATGACGGCGACCACCGTCAGCAGCATCGCCCCCTGCGGCAAGCCCCAGGTGCCATAGTAGAGAACTTCCTTGGCGATGAAGCCGATGAACGGCGGCAGGCCGGCCATGGACAGGCCTGCGAGTGCTGCCGCGGCAAAGGTGATCGGCATCGCCTTGCGCAACCCGCCCAGCTTGGTGACGTCACGCGTTCCTGCCTCATGGTCGATGGTGCCGGCGACCATGAACAGCGCGCCCTTGAACAGCGAATGGGCGAAGAGATAGAGCACCGCGCCTTCCAGTGCCTTCTCGTTGCTGGTGCCCGTCAGCATGACCAGCAGCCCGAGCGAGGCGACGGTCGTATAGGCCAGCATCAGCTTCAGGTCTGTCTGGCGCACGGCGAGCAAGGTGCCCACCAGCAAGGTCACACCGCCAAACAGCGGCAGCACGGTCATCCAGATGTCCGTGCCTCCCAGCACCGGATGCACGCGCATCAGCAGATAGACGCCAGCCTTCACCATCGTCGCCGAATGCAGGAACGCCGACACCGGGGTCGGCGCTTCCATGGCGTTGGGAAGCCAGAAATGGAACGGGAACTGGGCCGACTTGGTGAAGGCACCACCCAGGACCAGAAGGAAAACGGGCAGATACAGCGCGCTGCCGCGCAGCACATCGCCGCTCGCCAGCACTTTCGACATCTCGATCTCGCCGGTGATCTGGATGATCAGCAGGAACCCGGCGAGCAGCGCAAGACCACCGCCACCCGTCACCAGCAGCGCCTGCAGCGCCGCCCGGCGCGAGGCGGCCCGCAGATGGTCAAAGCCGATCAGCAGGAACGAGGTGATCGAGGTCAGTTCCCAGAAGATGAAAAGCGTAATGAGGTTGTCAGCCGTGACGAGCCCCAGCATCGCGCCCATGAACAGGAACAGGAACGACAGGAACCGCCCCTGCTGCGGATGCCCCTTCAGGTAGCCGCCTGCGTAAAGAATGATGAACGTGCCGATGCCGGAAATCAGCAGCGCGAACAGCGTCGACAGTCCGTCGATGTAGAACGACAGGCTGACGCCGTAGGCCGGCACCCACTCGCGGGCAACCGTGAAGGTCTGCCCCTGCGACACGCCAGACACGAAGCCGGCGAAATGGGCGAAGATCAGGAAGGGCACCAGCGCCAGCGGCCAGGCCGCGTTGTGCTTGAGAATCCTGACGGCGAAGGGCGCGATCGCCGCAGCCGCAAAGGGCGCAAGCACGGCGAGGATGGTCATGTCGGGTGCGGCGGGCGTCATGCTCACTCTTCGGCTGGTCTGGGGGTCTTGACGTCCGGACCGGACGGCTCCGATCCCGAGGCTAGGAGGAGGAAGTTAAAATTTTCGTTTGAATTGGTTCTTCCTGGCCGCAATCGCAAGGTGCCAGCGTCAAACCCGCCCGTGTTTCTACGTATTGTCAGGTCAACGCCGCATCAGAGCCGCATCCGGCCTTGAGTTTTTGGCCAGGCATCAAGCATCGCGCCGCCGCTGACAGGCGGTTTGATTGGCGTCTGCACAGGGGGAATCAGTTTGCGCCGCGCGGGTCAGTCGCTCTTTTCCTGCTGCGCCTCAAGGATCCGCGGCATGTTGACCTCGATCCAGTCCGCCAGCACGCGCACCCGTTCTGCCGCCTCCCGGCCCAGCTCCGTCAGCCGGTACTCCACATGCGGCGGCACCACCGGCAGGGATGTGCGGGTCAGGAACCCGTCCGCCTCCAGCTGCTGCAGGGTCTGCGCCAGCATCTTTTCGCTCACCCCGCCGATCTTGCGGCGCAAGGTGCTGTAGCGGTGCATGCCTTCCAGCAGCGCCAGCAGGACCAGCACGCCCCAGCGGCTGGTCAGGTGTTTCAGGATCTCGCGCGACGGGCAGGCTTCGCTGAACACCAGTCCGCGCTGCAGCAGTCCGGACAGCGCTTCGGGCTGCCGGGCGCCCTCCCCCTCAATCTCGCTGCCTTTCCGGTCCAGAAGGTCCGCGCCATCCATTGCCAGCATCCTCGTTTCAACAAAGGCGATACTAACAAATTAGTGCGTACTTTCCAAAAGAAAGTTTGAAGCGCATATCAGGTCCATCGAACCCCGAACCCGATCCAAACCCAGAAGGAGACCTGATCATGATTGCAATTACTGGTGCCAGCGGCCAGCTCGGCCGCCTCGTCGCTGAAAACCTGCTCGCCACCGAACCTGCCGCCTCGCTGCGCCTTCTCGTGCGCAGCCCGGACAAGGTCGCTGACCTTGCCGCCCGCGGCGCTCAGGTTGCCGCGTTCGACTACAGCCGCCCCGAGACCCTCGCCCCTGCCCTCAAGGGCGTCAGCAAGCTGTTGCTGATTTCCTCTTCGGAGGTTGGCAGCCGCGCGGCTCAGCACAAGGCGGTCATTGCGGCGGCCAAGGCGGCAGGTGTCGAACTCCTGATCTACACCTCGATCCTGCGCACGCCGCAGTCCGGCATGATCCTCGCCGCCGAACACAAGATCACCGAACAGGCTCTCGCCGCCTCCGGCGTTCCCTATGTTCTCCTGCGCAATGGCTGGTATCTGGAGAATTTCATGGGCTCGGTTCCGGCCGCCATTGAACATGGCGCGGTCTTCGGTGCCTCGGGCGAGGGCCGCATATCCGCAGCTGCCCGCTCCGATTACGCAGCAGCTGCAGCCGAACTCCTGCGCAAGGGTGCAGCCTCCGGCACCGTCCTCGAGCTTGCTGGCGACACGTCCTTCACCAAGGCCGACCTTGCCGCCGAGATCGAGCGCCAGTCTGGAAAGCCGGTTGCCTACACGAACATGTCTGAAGAGGCATTCAAGGGGTTGCTGATCCAGGTCGGCCTGCCGGATGGGTTTGCCGGTGCTCTCGCCGATGCCGACACCGCCACTGCAAGGGGCGAGCTCTTCGATGACGGCAAGACCCTCTCCCGCCTCATCGGCCGCCCGACCGTCACGCTCGCCGAGGCCGTCGCAGCCACCCTCAAGGCCTGACGCTCCAAGCCTCCCGGAGTAAAATCTGGGAGGCCCTCAGCGCCCGTCCGCCAGCGCCGGCACAGCCTTCAGATAGGCGGCAATCGCCTCCCGGTCGCTGGCAGGCAGCTTGGCCATGTTCTCCTGCACGGCAACCATCTCGCCGCCGACGGAATCGAAGTCCGGCGTGAAGCCGGTTTCAAGATAATAGGCAATGTCGGCAGCGCTCCAGCTGCCGATACCGCCCTCTCCGCCCGTAATGTTCGGAATACGGCCTTCGCCCGTGGGTGCCGCAGCGCCTGCAAGCCAGCGGCTGCGGTCCAGGCCGCCGATGGCATCGCGCGGGGTGTGGCATTCGCCGCAATGCCCCGGCCCCTCGACCAGATAGCGGCCACGCTCAAGGACGGCATCGCCAGCAGCCACCGTGACCACTGGTGCCGGATCCAGATTGGCCAGCTTCCAGAGCCCCAGTCCGCGGCGGATGTTGAAGGGAAAGCCCAGTTCATGCGCCGGTGCCTTTCCGGCCACTGCCGGCAGCTGCTGCATGTAGGCTTGCAGGTCCATCACATCGCTCGGCGTCATCCGGGCATAGGATGTATAGGGAAAGGCCGGGTAATAATGCGCGCCGTCCGGCGACACGCCGGCCAGCATGGCATTGGCGAAGTCGGCCTTGCTCCAGCCGCCGATCCCGTCGTTCGGATCGCTCGAAATATTCGGCGCGACGAAGGTGCCGAAGGGCGTCGCCAGTTTCAGCCCGCCCGCCAGCTTCAGCTTGTCCTCGCCCTTTGCGCCTGGTGCCGCATGGCAGGATGTGCAACCACCGGCGTGGAACACCACCTCGCCCCGCTGCGGGTCGCCATCGGGCAAGGCCGCCAACGTTGCGGAGGAGAGAGGGCGCGGGGCGGTCAACATCCAGCCGGCGGCAGCCACGGCTGCGCCAGCCAGAAGAACACCTATCAGGATCTTGCGACGCATCCCCGCGCACTCCAGTTGGGTTATTTCTGCACGCGGTAAGCTTCGTGGCAGCTCTTGCAGTTGGCAAGGATCGGGCCGACAGCGGCCTTGAACGCTTCGGCATCAGCCGGGCCATCCTTGCCGGACGCCTGGGCTGCGGCCCCGGTGGCTGCCGAGAACTTGGCCAGCGCAGCGGCAAATCCGGCTGCATCAGACCAGATCTTCGGGCTGGCGGTCGTGCCGGCTGCGGTGTCACTGCCGGCCGGGAAGAACGAGCCATGGGAGAGCGCAGCTGCGTTCAGCGACGCAATGGCAGCCTTGCCAGCGGCCGGGCTGTAGGCAATCTCGCCCTTCATCAGGCCGCCGGACAGGCCGGCGCTTGCGGCAACCGACTGCATGATCGCCTTGCGCGTGGCAACCGGATCATCCGCTGCCTGCACCGCCGGCATGACAAACAGGACCGCAGCAGCGGCCAGAACAAATTTCTTCATCAACATCTCCCTCACGGCAAACGGCGCGTCACCATCCGCATCGCCATTGAAGGAGGATTTGCCGGTAAAGCGGAAGTCACAGACGAGTGATCAGGGCGCGAGCAGGCACCCTGATCGAGCCGTCAAGCCTGTCCTGCAACCTTCAGTGCGAAGGCCTGAACCAGTGCCACTTCCTTCAGCCGGTCAAACCGGCCGGAGGCACCGCCGTGTCCGGCCTCCATGTTGGTCTTCAGCATCAAGAGGCTGTCGCCGGTCTTCACCGCCCGCAGGCGGGCCACCCACTTCGCTGGTTCCCAGTAGGTCACGCGCGGATCAGTCAGGCCACCGACCGCCAGGATCGCCGGATAGGCCTTCGCCGTGACATTGTCATAGGGCGAGTAGCCGGCGATGTAGTCATAGGCCTCGCGGCTGGCGATCGGGTTGCCCCATTCCGGCCATTCCGGCGGCGTCAGCGGCAGCGTGTCGTCGAGCATGGTGCTCAGCACGTCGACGAAGGGCACCTCGGCGATGATGCCGCCGAACTTCTCGCCGCCCATGTTCGCCACCGCGCCCATCAGCATGCCGCCGGCCGAACCGCCCTGCGCGACGATGCGCTCATGCGCGGTGAAGCCTTCGCCGACGAGATGGTCGGCTGCAGCCAGGAAATCGGTGAAGGTGTTGCGCTTGAACTCGCGCCGGCCCTTCGAATACCAGGCATAGCCCTTTTCCTTGCCGCCGCGGATATGCGCGATCGCATAGACGAAGCCCCGGTCGACGAGGCTGAGGCAGTTGGTGTTGAAGCTCGCCGGGATGGAAATGCCATAGGAGCCATAGCCATAGAGCAGGCAGGGCGCGGAGCCGTCGAGCGGCGTGTCCTTGCGGTAGAGTACTGACACCGGCACCAGCTCGCCATCGGCCGCGCGGGCCTGCAGGCGGCGGGTGACATAGTCGGCCGGGTTGTGGCCCGACGGCACCGCCTGTTCCTTGCGCAGCGTGCGCTGGCGCGTCTCGACATCGTAGTCATAGGTGCGCGACGGCGTCGTCATCGAGGAATAGGTGAAGCGGATCAGGCTGGTGTCGAACTCGTAGCCGTCCGACAGTCCGAGCGAATAGGCCTCCTCGTCGAAGGCAATCGCATGTTCGACGGCATCCACCAGCCGCCGCACCACGATGCGCGGCAGCCCATCCTCGCGCTCCAGGCGGACGATGAAGTCCTTGTAGGCGGTGACCGACAGGATCAGCCGGCCGCCCTTGTGCGGCACCAGATCGCTCCAGTTCGCCCGCCCCGGATCGCTGACCGGCGCGGTGACGATCTTGAAGTCTTCGGCATCGTCCGCATTGGTCAGGATGAAGAACTGGCCACCGCTTTCATCGACCGAATATTCAATCGCCGTCTCGCGCGCCGCGATCAGGCGCGGGGCACTGGTCGGTGCGTCGGCAGGGATGACATGGACTTCGGAAGTCTCATGGTCATGGATGTCGATGACGATGTGGCTGCCCGATTGGGTCTTGCCAACGCCCATGAAGAAGCCGGCATCCGCCTCCTCGTAGACAAGCACGTCCGTCGCCGGATCGGTGCCAATCTCGTGGCGGAACAGTTTGGACGGCCGATGATTGGCATCAACCCGGATATAGAACAGATAACGCCCGCAGGCCGAGAACTCGCCACCGCCTGCGGTGTCCTCGATCACGGTGGCCATGTCGGCGCCCGTCGTCATGTCGCGCAGCTTGAGGGTGTAGAACTCCGAGCCCTTGTCGTCATAGGCCCAGGCCAGACGGCTGTGATCGTCGGAATGGGTCGCACCGGCCAGCTTGAAGTAGGCCTTGCCCGCTGCTTCCTTGTCGCCGTCAATGAGGATCTGTTCGTCGCCGCCGCCGCGCGGGGTCCGGGTCAGGATCGGATGCTGGCCGCCGGTCACATAGCGCAGGCCATACTCATACGGCCCGTCCTGCATCGGAACGGAGCTGTCGTCTTCCTTGATGCGGCCCTTCATCTCGGCAAACAGCGTGTCCTGCAACGCCTTGGTCGGCGCCATCTGCGCCTCGAGATAGGCGTTCTCGGCCTCCAGATAGGCCCGGATGTCGTCCGCCAGGACAGAAGGATCCCGCATGACCTCCTGCCAGTTGTCAGCCCGCAGCCAGGCGTAATCGTCCTGGCGGGTGATGCCGTGGGTGGTCAGGGTGACGGGGCGCGCTTCCGCGCGCGGAGGAAGAACGGAGTGTGTCATTCAGCCGAGGTAGGTTGTTTCGGGAGGCTTGGCAAGGGGCGCCAAAGCAACACAGCTCACTGCAGATTGGCCAACACGCCTGCGTGATCGGCAGCCTGTGCCGCCAGAGGGAAATTGACTGCCGCAGCGTTTCTGCGACTGTGGGCAGGAGACAGCTCAGGGCGGGAGGCGCGCCGTGGACGAGATCACCCGACTTGCCGAGGAATGCGTGACCCGGGCCTGGGGCTTCTGCGGGCTGGCGGTGCTCATGGTGATGATGGGCACGCTGTCGCATCCCCATTACAGCTTCCTGTTCGGGGCGCTTGGGGCCGGCATCACAGGGCTCTTCATGGCCTGGTATGGCCTCACCTATCACCGCCGCGCCCGTGTCGAGGACACGGAAGTCTGGATGCTGCTTGCCCCGGACCGGCGGCCGCAGAAGGCCGTCGCACGGGCGATGATCGCGGTTGCCATGCGCGACGCCCTGTTCGACAAGGCCCGCATGTCCGCCCGCCTCTCCGGCGCCTTCCTCCTGCTCTCCCTCGCCCTGTTCGCAGTCGCCGCGCTGAAGGCGGGGTAAATGGGCATGATCTTGCCTATCCTAGGAAAGCCAGATGGCTCCAGGTATGCAGGGCGTGCCCTAGCTCTTTTTTGAAAGGAGTGTTGCCGGCATAACCGCCGCATGCAGGACTCTGACTATCCGGAGTTCGGGCAGAGAAGGTAGATAGAACACGATGTGGCTCTGATGTCTGATCTGGCGAAGGTTAGGCGCGACAGGGCAAATCCGCCCGAGTCGAGGCAGGCTCGCTATTCGGTCAAAGCACTGCTCCAGCGACAGCTGATAGGCCAATGCCTGGTGCTCGCCGAATTTAACAATACCGAAAACAAGGATGTCTTCCAGGTCCTGTGCCGCAACTTCACTCAGGACCCAGACCGGGTTCACCGCACGGGGCTGCCAGCTTGTGCCATGACATCGATGCGTCGACGCGCGCGCTCAAGTCGCTGTTCAAGCGATGACGAAACACCAGAGCCAAGTTGCCCACTTACCAACGCCTCAGACAACAACGCGGCCTTCGCCGTTTCGCTCATGGCTTCAAGCACACGTCTATCCTCCTGGTCAGGAGCAACCAGCGAAGAAACAGGAATCTGGATTTCAGATGACGTGTGATCCATATCTGAACACTACACCAAACCCACCCCCGGGACCAGAGCATCCTCAACCCATGGCAACGCGCCGGGTGTTCCTGTCGCGCAGCAGCAGGAAGATCACGACTGCTGCATTGACGAGGTTCCAGGCCAGACCATTGAGGAAGGCAGCGGCGTAGGAACCGGTCAGGTCATAGATCCAGCCGGACATCCAGCCGCCGATGGCCATGCCGAAGATCGTTGCCATGATGACGAAGCCAATGCGCTGGCCGGCTTCCCTGGCCGGCAGGTACTCGCGCACGATCACCGCATAGCTCGGAATGATGCCGCCTTGTGACAGGCCAAAGATCAGCGACACGAGATAGAGCGAGGTCAGCCCGTCGAAGGGAATGTACAGCGCCAGCGCCAGCCCCTGCCCGACCGAGCCGATCAGGAGCGCGATCAGGCCGCCGAGCCGGTCGGCGATCACACCGGAAATCAGCCGGCTGACAACGCCGCCGACCATCATCAGCGCCAGCATGTCCGCGCCCGGCGCGATGCCATAGCCAAGGTCGACGCAATAGGCGACGATATGCACCTGCGGCATCGACATGGCGATGCAGCAGGCCAGTCCCGCGACAACCAGCAGCCCCTGCAACGCCGCTGGTGAAAGCCCAAGATCGCGCGTGCCAGGGCTTTTCGCGACACCGCCCGCGCTGAGGTCCGCCCCCAGCGGCCCGCCATGCACACGGGCGCGCAGCAGCAAAGTCAGTGGAACCATGGTGACGATCAGGATCAGCGCGATCGTCAGATAGGTGCTGCGCCAGTCACCGACGGCCAGCCCCCATTTGATGATCGTCGGCCACAGCGCGCCGGCGAGATAGTTCCCGCTGGCCGCGCAGGCAATGGCAATGCCGCGCCGGCGCTGGAACCAGTGCGACACATCCGCCAGCAGCGGACCGAAAGTCGCCGCCGTGCCGAAGCCGATCAGGAACCCTTGCGCCAGGGCAAAAAGCAACAGGGTCGGGGCCACCGCCGCCAGCGCATAACCCGCAGAGAGCGCCAGCGCCGATCCGATCACCGGCAGGATGATACCGACCCGGTCCACCCAGCGGCCAACGAGATAATTGCCCAGCGCGAAACCGACCATCGCCAGCGTGTAAGGCAGCGACGCCTCGGCCCGGTCGACGCCGAATTCCGCCTGCACCGCCGGCAGCACCACGACCACCGACCACATGCCGACGCCGCCAAGCGTCGACAACAGGATGGCAATCGCCAGCCGGAACCAGGCATAGGCGCCATCGGGGCGCATCTGTTCGTCGGTAAAGGCAGCCTGGGGCAACGGGGCACTCCGGAAATCTGGCGCGGCGGGCGTGTTGAGGATAGGCGGTCAGCGGGCAAAGAGCCACACCAGACGGAATGGCTAGGACGGGCGAAAGGGACGATGCCGCGCCGCGACGGATGGCATCGCGGCTTCAGGCCGCGATCAGCAACAACAGTCCGGCGAGGATGACAACCGACCAGCCGAGCCTGTGCTTCAGATGCCCTTCGCCCAGCAGAAGGCTTCCAGCCAACACCGTCAGCGGCACGCTGAGTTCCCGGATGGGGGCAACGAAGGCCACCGGCGTGAAGGTCAGCGCATAGAGCACCAGGATGTAGGCGAGCGGGTTGAAAAAGGCGATGGCGAGCAGCGACAGGCGATGGTTGCGCCAGTGCTGGACGATCAGCTCGCGCCGCTTCAGCGCCAGCGGCGACAACAGGATCGACCGGCCGAAGCTCGACACATAGTCCAGCAGCAGCGGCGGGATCAGCAGCACCGAGACGGAATAGGCGTCCCAGGCGGTGTAGATGCCGATCAGCACCCCGGTGCCCAGCCCGAACAGCAGTGACGTTGTCACGGCGGCCCGGTCCCTGCGGCCACCACTGGTCAGGAAGGCAACGCCAGTCACCATCACCAGCGCACCAGCCGCCATCTGCAGGCTGACCTGTTCACCCAGCAGCACAACTGCGAAGGCCGTCGACAGCAGCGGCCCGGTGGCGCGCGCGGTCGGATAGACGAGCGACAGGTCCCCCTTGCGATATCCCACCTGCAGGAACAGGAAATAGGCCATGTGCACCAGCGTGCTGCCGCAGATGAACAGGATCTGCCAGGGGCCGAAGTAAGGCCGCTCCACCAGGATCACCCACAGCGCCACCGGCAGGTACAGGATGACGGAGAGGACGGAGAACAGCCACACCAGCTCCGGCCCGCCTCCCACGCGCTTGACCAGCACATTCCAGGTGGCATGGCAGAAGGCGGCGGCCAGAACCAGGGCAAGGCCTAGGCTCGTCATTGGGGACCTCAGGGCGCGGAAGACGTTGACAGGCGGGGCGTTCAGACGGACGCAGAACCGTCGACTTTCAAAATTCCTGAACAGATTAACAGACTTGGATCTCTGTATGAAGTTTTTGTGACGCCCTGAGGTGTCCCAAATCCGTCCTTTCAAAAGGTTGGACGGATCTGATGCCAGGCTGCCAAACACTGGCTTACCGCTGCTGCCTCAAGCCCTTCCCGGCTTATCTGGCTTTGTAATTCCCCCGTCGCAACAAAGGCTTAAGCAAAGCCCAACGCAGAGAGTACGTTTGCTGCCTGCGTCCCGCACTCAAAGCCTGGGAGGCTTCCTTGCGTCTTCTTCTCACCGCCGGTCTGCTCATGACCACCTGCCTCAGCGCCGCTGCGCAGCAGGAATTCACCGCCACGCTGACCGGCCACGCCGTCCTGCCGGCCAAGACCTTCGTCGCCGCTCCGGCTGACGCTCCGTCTGTCCTGCAGACCTCGGGCAAGTTCTCCGGCAAGACCCCGGTGCGCATCACCACGGAAGCCGGCACGGGCGAGACCCTGCCGATCAAGGGCCAGCCGGTGCAGGGCTTCTCCGGCATCAAGGCGCTCGGCAACGGCACCTACCTCGTCGGCTCCGACAACGGCTTTGGCTCGAAGCTGAACTCGCCGGACGCGATGCTGATGTTCCACGAAGTCAAGCCGGACTTCGAAAAGGGCACCGTGGACGTCCTGAAGACCACCTTCCTGTCTGACCCGTCCAAGGTCGTCCCCTTCGTCATCTCCGGTGAAGCGACCGACACGCGCTACCTGACCGGCGCCGACTTCGACCTCGAGGGTTTCCAGCCGGTGGGCGACAAGCTCTACATCGGTGAAGAATTCGGCCCTTACGTCATCTCCGTCGACCGCGCCACCGGCAAGCTCCTGTCGTTCAACGAGACCGAGGCCAACGGCGGCAAGGTCCGCTCCCCGGATCATTTCGCCGTCAACGTGCCGAACCCGGATGGCAAGCTGCCGGAAATCAACCTGAAGCGCTCCAAGGGCTACGAAGGCTTTGCCGCAGCTCCCGATGGCTCCAAGCTCTACGCTCTGGCCGAAGGCCCGATGTGGAACGTCGAGAAGGCCGCCTACGAGACCGTTGACGGCAACGAAGCCGCCTCGATCCTCGAGTTCGACACCGCCTCCAACGCCTGGACCGGCCGCACCTGGCTGTTCCGCTTCGAAGCAAACGGCCACGCCATCGGCGACTTCAACATGATCGACGCCACCCGCGGCCTGATCATCGAGCGCGACAACGGCGAAGGCGACGCGGAACTGGCCTGCAAGGACGGCGCCACCACCGGCTGCTTCAAGTCCCCGGCCAAGTTCAAGCGCGTCTACCTCGTCGACCTCGCCGTCGAGCCGGGCAAGCCGGTGCGCAAGATCGCCTACATCGACCTGATGAACATTCAGGACCCGAAGGGCGTTGCCCGCCTCGGCAAGCGCGCCGATGCCCGCTTCACCTTCCCGTTCTTCACCATCGAGAACGTCGACAAGGTCGATGACACCACGCTGATCGTCGCCAACGACAACAACTTCCCCTTCTCGAAGGGCCGTGCTGTTGACGCCATCGACAACAACGAGTTCATCCTCCTGAACGTCGGCGACTTCCTCAAGGCCAAGTAAGCCTCACCCGGCAAGCGGCGACCATTGGCCGCCGCTTGCATCCCGCCCTTCCGGACAAGGTGAGCGCCCGCGAACCGCAGATCCGGAACCCAGTGCATCAGCGCGAGCGCACGCGAGCCCCCTTCACCACCAGCCTGCGCATCTCCCCGGTCTGGCGTCCGCCTCCCTGCCGTGGCACCCTGCAGCCACTTCGAATAGGGAGCCCGTCATGAGCATTCCGGCTCGCCACCCAGACATCGCCAGCCGTCTCGGCCTGTCGCACCTGAGCCCAGCCTCCGCCGATCTGCTTGCCCGTGGTGCCCGCGAAATCGTGCTGCCACGCGGAACCACCGTGTTCTCGCCCGGCCAGGCCTGCCCCGGCTGGATCCTCGTCGAAACCGGCTCGGTCCGCGTCATGATGACGGCCGATACCGGCCGCGAGATCCTGCTCTACCGCGTCGAGCCCGGCGAAAGCTGCCTGCTCACCACCTCCTGCCTGTTCGGCGAGGAGCCCTATGCCGCAACCGGACAGACAGAAACCGACGTGACCGCGCTGGTGTTGCCGGCCTCCACCGTGTTCCATCTGGTGGAGAGCGAACCGGAGTTCCGCCGGCTCGTCTTCTCAGGCTTCGGCCAGCGCATCGGCACCATTCTCAAGACCATGGAAGACGCCATCTTCCACCGGATCGAGCCGCGCCTTGCCCGCCTGCTGCTGGCGCGGGCCGATGCGGAAGGCAAGCTAGATGCCACCCAGGCAGACATCGCCAGCGACCTTGGCTCGGCGCGCGAAGTCATCGCCCGCCATCTTGGCCGCCTCGCGGACGAGGGAATTCTGGCGAAGGACCGCGGCCACATCACGATCCTCGACCGCGCCGCCCTTGCCCGCCTTGCGGCGGAGTGACGCGTCATCCGCCCGTTTGTTCCGACAGTGGATCTCAGTGTGACCTAGTCACAGACCCCTCCCCCTACGCTCGCTAGAGTGAGGTCATTCAGCGCGATCTGCGCTGTCAGGGATTGGAACAGGGGACGAAACATGAGCGTCAACATGGGAAGCATCGACCGGCTGTTGCGGGTCATCTTGGGTCTGGCCCTTCTGGCCTTCGCCGTCTTCGGCCCGGCAGACATCGCCTGGAAATGGGTCGGCTATATCGGCGTCGTGCCGCTGCTCACCGCCGCCATCGGCTGGTGCCCGGCCTACACCCTCCTCGGAATCCGGACCTGCAAGGCGGCCTGATCCGGCATTGAGCTTCAAGGCGCGCAGCAACTCCATCACCGCGCCTTGATCCGGAACGGGAAGCCGGATCTGCCCCATGGTCCGGCTTTCCGTTTCCGGTTGTTTCAGCCGCCTTGGACCCGCGTCCCGGCAAATCCGTTGCCAGCCACCTGATCACACAGGCCGGACCATTGGCAGCCGCCGCAGGCCTTGCGGATCGCGCCTGCCGCAAATCCCGCCTGCAGCCGGGCAATCAGCGCCCCGTCCAGCACCAGTTCCACACCGCTCTCCAGCGCCAGCCCCGTCAACGCCGCCACATCCACCAGCGCCTGCGCATCCCTCTGCGTCACGCTGTCGTTGTGGCAATGCGGATCATCGGTGCCGAGGAGCGGCGCGCAAATGTCATCCGGCCCTTCGACCATGATAACGGGCTCGCCGGCGCGAATGCGGTCGATGATGCGGCCATAATTGACAACAAACCGCGGGCTGTAGCCCTCGCCGACAAAGGTCAGCATACACAGGAAATGATGCGGTCGCAGGCGGATGGTCATATCCTTGCGTACCCTGTTTTCCCAGGCCTGTCAGCGGTCGGAACGTTTGCCAGGGAAAGACCTCTCCGATGTCATCAACTCTGTTGTTGTGCGTTTTGCCTGATCCTTGCGTTCAGGATGACGATGATCTTTCGCATGAGGGCGGCGATTGCGAGGATTGGCTTCTTCCCGTTGTTGATAAGCCTTTGATAGACCTCCTTTAATGGCCCGTTTGCGCGGCTTGCGGACAAGGCGGCCATGAAGA
Organism: Pannonibacter sp. SL95; assembly: GCF_026672425.1. GTDB lineage: Bacteria > Pseudomonadota > Alphaproteobacteria > Rhizobiales > Stappiaceae > Pannonibacter. The sequence goes on along the minus strand of NZ_JAPPRC010000006.1, from coordinate 927,342 downwards.
GGGCCGGCTTGACGGTGGAGCGTCCGCCGTGCATCCGGCGATATCCCTTGAGGGTTCCGCTGTCCTTCGGATGAGGGGCGACCCCGGCGAGGCTTGCGGCCTGGCGCCGGTCCATCGTTCCCAGTTCCGGCATGGTTGCGGCGAGGGTGATGGCGGTGCGCTTGCCCACGCCCGGCAGGGAGCAGCAGACCTCGATCCGGCGGGCGAGCTGCGGCGAGGCGTCGACGAGCGCCTCGATGGCGGCGTCGATGGCCTCGATCTCGTGCAGGATCGCCCGCAGGATGACCTGGCAGGAGCGGCGGATGATCGCGATGCCAGGTCCCTCTCCGGGGATCTTTGAGCGGTTCTGCTCGGCCACCTTGAGGGCGAGAAGCTCCTGACGGCGGGCATTGAGGCTGGCGAGTGTGCTCTGGGTCTCATCGGTCGGCGTGAACAGGGCGAGTGTCTTCCAGCGCTCCTCGCCATAGCGGGCCAGAGCCTGGGCATCGATGGCGTCTGTCTTGGCAAGACGGCCGAAGGACCGGCTGAATGCCTTGACCTTAACGGTATCGGCCCGGTGGCAGGCAAGGCCTGCTGCCGTCAGTTCGCCCACCAGCAGGCGCTCGTGGCCGCCGGTCGGCTCCAACACGCACAGGCAGTCGGCCGACAGGCCTGTCAGCGCCTTGCGGATGCTGGCGGAGCGGTTGGGGAAGGTCGTGACACGGCCGGTGGCGGTGTCGAAGGCGGTGATGCTGTCCTTGGCGACATCGAAGCCGCAGACATGGGCGGGAGGCTGCTGCAGGGCGGGCATGGCCGTGCTATCCTTGACGTGCTTCGGATTGTTTGCGGGCGTGGGTGTCAACCAGAGGCCCAATCAACTCTCCAAGCGGGAAAAGGGAAGCGTCAGGGAGCCATGATGACAGCGGGTGAAAACCCGACCCCGGGACGGTCGCCTGACGCTGAAGCTGCGGGTTAAGGGTCGCAGCTTCCCCTTTACCCTAGCACCTCGGACAACAAACAACCCCGGGCGGAGCGAAGCGCAGACCCGGGGCCTACTCGCTCCCAGAGCGGCAAACAAGGTCCCAGCTTGGAAATTCGCTGATCCAGCTACGGCGCAACGCAATGCCCTCATCACCCCTCTGGAAACGAGTAGACCCCGGATCTCGCGTTGCTCGTCCGGGGTGACAGGCAACGGAATGCGTGGCTGCCGTAACGAGAAAAAGAAAAGCCCGGCGTCTCCGCCGGGCCTTCCAAAATCAAACGTCCAGAACCGCTTACTTGGCCGCGGCTTCGTACATTTCCAGCACATAGTCCCAGTTGACCAGGCTGTCGACGAAGGCTTCCAGGTACTTCGGGCGAGCGTTGCGGTAGTCGATGTAGTAGGAGTGCTCCCACACGTCGACGCCGAGGATCGGGGCGGCGCCATGGACCAGCGGGCTTTCGCCGTTCGGGGTCTTCATGATGACCAGCTTGCCGTCCTTGACCGCAACCCAGGCCCAGCCGGAGCCGAACTGGGTGGTGCCGGCGGCGATGAAGTCGGCGCGGAACTTGTCATAGCCGCCGAGGTCGCTGTCGATGGCCTTGGCCAGCGCGCCCGGGATCGACTTGCCGCCGCCATTCGGCTTCATCCACTTCCAGAAGTGGATGTGGTTGTAGTGCTGGCCGGCGTTGTTGAAGAGGCCGGCGTTCTTGCCGAAGCTCTCCTTGACGATCTCTTCCAGCGTCTTGCCTTCCAGGCCGCTGTCCTTCAGCAGGTTGTTGCCGTTGGTGACATAGGCGAGGTGATGCTTGTCGTGGTGATACTCAAGCGTCTCCTTGGACATGTACGGGCCAAGGGCGTCATAGGCGTAGGGCAGCTCGGGAAGTTCAAACGACATCGCAGTTCTCCTTCAGAATGGATCATCAGAAGACGACAGGCCGATCGGGTCTGCGCCTCCTGGGGGGAGAGCACAGCGGGGATCCGTAGATTTACGCCCCGCGTCGCTGCGCAAGATAGGCGTCTTGCCATCGCCGGGCAATGCCATCAGCGCAATAAAAAAATATTTTTCTTCGTTTATTATCTTCCCGCCCCCCTCGCACAGACAGCCTCACAAAATGGCGGCCCGCGCGTCTGCCCATGTAACTGTCCACATGAAACGGCGAGGTGAGGCAAGGCCGGGCTTTTCTGGCGGCAGATCGCTGGCACCCTCAATCCATGAACATGATTTCCAAGGTGATTCGAGGCGCGGCCCATCATTGGCCTGCGCGCGCGCTGCTGTTTGCCGGCCCGGTTTTCCTGGCGCTTGCATGCTTTGCGCTGCCCGCAGCGCAGGCCAGGCAGTCCAGCTCCGATATGTCTGGCGCCAGGGTCATTGATGGCGACACGATCGAACTGGCAGGCGAAAAACTGCGCCTGGAAGGCATTGACGCGCCCGAGCTGGCGCAAACCTGCGCCCTGCCCTCCGGTCGCTCCTATCCGTGTGGCAAGGAGGCCGCCCGGGCGCTCACCCGTCTTCTTGCCGCCGGTCCGGTCACCTGCATTGGCGAGACCCGCGATGACTATGGCCGGCTGCTGGCCACCTGCCATGCGGCCGGGGTCAATGTGAATGCCGAGATGGTGCTCTCGGGCCACGCCTTCGCCTTCCGCCGCTATTCGCAGAGCTACATCGCCCAGGAAACAGAGGCACGCCGGCACAAGGCCGGGCTTTTCGCCGGCGCGGCCGAAGCACCCTGGGATTTCCGCGCCCGCAAATGGGCAGCTGCCGACAAGGATGCGCCTCCCGGGGATTGCCGCATAAAGGGCAACATCAGCAAGTCCGGGCGCATCTACCACATGCCCTGGTCCCCCGCCTATTCCCGCACCCGCATCGATGCCCGCCAGGGCGAACGCTGGTTCTGCACCGAAGCGGAAGCCCTGTCCGCCGGTTGGCGTGCCGCCAGGTGAAGGCCGGCGATACGATGCGACCGGCGCTGATCCGGTTACTTGACTGAAACCGCAGAATTCCTGCTCAGCCCTTTTCCCGGCTTGGCAGGCGCGCGCAGGGCGCTAGGGTGCGATCATCCGTCCCCAGCGAAAAGCCCGCCCGTGTCCAGCCCCCTGCCGCCAGCACATGCCCCCGTTGCCACGGCCCTTGGCGGGCTTCTTGCCCTTGCAGGGGCCATGGGCATCGGGCGCTTTGTCTACACGCCGATCCTGCCCTTCATGACCGAAGGTGTCCCCTTGTCTCCGGCCGAAGGCGGGTTGATCGCATCGGCGAATTTCCTCGGCTATCTGATCGGAGCCTTGCTGGCCGCGCTGCCGGGTCTGCCAGGTCAGCAGCGGACCTGGCTTCTCGCGGCGCTTGCCGTCAGCGGGGTCACCGGCATGGGCATGGCGGGCTCCGGCGGCATCGCTGCCTTTGCGGTTCTGCGGTTCGTCAGCGGCCTGGCCAGCGCCTTTGTCTTCGTCTTTGCGACCGCCCTGGTGCTCGACCGGCTCGCGCGCGCGGGCCGGCCGTCCCTGTCGGCGCTGCATTTTTCCGGCGTCGGGCTTGGCATCTCGCTGTCGGCCCTGCTGATCGCGGGCCTTTCCGCCGCCGGATCGGACTGGCGCGGCCTCTGGCTCTTCAGCGGCGGCGTGACACTCGCCTTGCTGGCGGCCGTCGGCCTGCTTCGGCGCGGAGCCGGCGCGGTGCCAAGCCGTCCGGCCAGCGCCCCGGATGCACCACCGATGCCGGCGGCCGTTATCCGGCTGATCCTTGCCTATGGCCTGTTCGGCCTTGGCTACGTGGTCACCGCCACGTTTGTCTCGGTGATTGCCCGCAGCAATCCTGCGCTCGCCTCGGCTGAAACGCTCGTCTGGCTCGCCGTTGGCCTGTCGGCGGCGCCCTCAATCCTGATCTGGAACCGCATCGCGGCCCGCATTTCGGCCGCCCGCGCCTTTGCCCTGGCAGCTGCACTTGAGGCTGCCGGCGTGGTGCTGTCGGTGACTACCGGCTCGCCCCTTGGCATTCTCCTGGCGGCCGCACTGCTCGGCGGCACCTTCATGGGCATCACCGCGCTCGGCCTGATCGAGGCCAGGCGGCAGGCGGCCGGAGACCCGCGCCGCCTGCTCGCCGCGATGACGGCGAGCTTCGGCCTCGGCCAGATGCTGGGACCGAGCCTTGCAGGCTATGCCGCCGATGCAACGGGCAGCTTCCTGCTGCCATCGCTGGCGGCCGCCACCTGCCTTGTCCTCTCCGGCGCCTTGATGCTCTGGCCGGCGGACAAGGCGGGCTGAGCCGCGCTTGCCCCTCAGGCGTGCGCGAAGGTCCAGTACAGTTCACGCGCCCGGGCCGCCACCGGACCCGGCGCGATCTGCCGTGTCTCGATGCGGTTCACCGGCACCACCTTGGAGTAGTTGCCGGTGGAGAAGATCTCGTCAGCGGTCAGGAACTCGCCGTAGCCGATGGTCCGCTCCACCACCTGGTGCCCGGCGTCGCGCAGCAACTTGATGACGCGCTGGCGGGTGATGCCATTCAGGAACGTGCCGTTCGGCACCGGCGTATGAACAACGCCGTCCTTGACCATGAACACATTGGCGCTGGTCAGCTCGGCCACATTGCCCAGCATGTCCAGAACCACGGCGTTGTCGAAGCCGCGCGACTTGGCCTCGACCATGGCGCGGGCGTTGTTCGGGTAAAGGCAGCCAGCCTTGGCGTTGACCGGCATGGTTTCCATCGTCGGCCGGCGGAATGGCGACAGGGTGATGGAAAATGCGCTGCCGGCCGGAGCCATCGGCGCCTCGAACAGGCACAGGCAGAAGCGGGTCGATTCCGGATCGGCGGCGATCACGCCCGGGCCATCGCCCTCGGCCCAGTACATCGGCTTGATGTAGACGGCGCTGCCCGGCTTGAACTTGGCAGCGCCTTCCTTCGACAGCTCGACCATTTCGCCCACCTGCATGGTCGGCTTCAGGCCCAGAGCAAGCGCCGAATCATTGACGCGCTGGCAATGCAGGTCGAGATCGGGAAACACACCCTCAAAGAAGCGCGCGCCGTCAAAGACGGTGGACCCCAGCCAGCTGGCGTGGCTGCGCGGGCCCATCAGCGGCGGATTGCCCTCGATCCAGCGGCCATCGACATAGTTCCAGGTTTCGCTAAAGGCGCTCACGGCGTTTCTCCCGGTCAGATTGTTTGCCGCAGACCAAACCGCCTTCACGCGCCAAGGTCAACCTTTTGCCGGCTCCTTGGCAAAAAACGCGAAATTCGTGCGCCGCCAGGTATTTGTTCTATTTTTGTTCGGACCATCCGGCTACAATCGGGAACATTTTCAACACCAGTCTCGAAGGTCCTGCGATGCAGCAACGCCTGTCCCTGATCACCCTCGCCGTCGAGGACCTCGCCGTCAGCCGCCGCTTCTTTGAGGAAGGCCTTGGCTGGACCGCCTCCAGCGAAAGCCAGGAGGGCATCGCCTTCTACCAGTTGCCCGGCCTTGCACTTGCCCTCTATCCGCGCACGGCCCTTTCCCGCGACATCGGAGCGGAAATCCCGGCCGGTGCCCACTCCGGCGTCACCCTCGCCTGGAACGGGGCCAGCGAGGCCGAAGTCGATGACGCTTATGCCCGGGCCTTGGCGGCTGGGGCCACACCGGTCGTTCCGCCGGAAAAGGTCTTCTGGGGCGGCTACTCGTCCTATGTCCGCACGCCCGACGGCCACCTCCTCGAACTTGCCTTCAACCCGTTCTGGACCCTCGCGGCGGACGGCAGCCTCAAACTTCCGGGCTAGACTGACACCCGCAAACGCGTCAGGCGTGGGGTCCGGCTTACGTGCAGCGCGTAATTTTATTGCGTTGAACGCCTGCGCTTTCCGCATAAAATTGTTTGTGCAATGCACAATCCGCTTGACGTCACGGTCTGTGGGTAGTCATCTATTGCCGCCTAAACTTTCGGCAGACTGCCTCTTTCCTGACGGAGCCCCATGATGGCCCACTCGGCCTATGTCTTTGATGCGTATGGCACCTTGTTCGATGTTCATGCCGCTGTGCGCAAACATGCCGAGAAACTCGGACCACAGGCGCAGCAGTTTTCCTTTGTCTGGCGCCAGAAGCAGCTGGAGTATTCCTGGGTCCGCGCGTTGATGCAGCGTTATGCGGATTTCTGGCAGCTGACCGAACAGGCGCTCGACACCGCCTTCGCCCTGTTTCCCGACGCTGACAGGGGCCTGCGCGCCGATCTTCTCAACGCCTACTGGGCGCTGGACTGCTACCCGGAAGTACCAGAGGTGCTCACCACCCTGAAACAGTCCGGCGCAAGGCTCGCCATCCTGTCCAACGGCACGCCGTCGATGCTGGAAGCTGCGGCCAAGGCGGCCGGGATCACTGAGCTGCTCGATGAGATCTTCTCCGTCGACATCTTGCGCACCTACAAGACCGATCCGCGCGTCTACGAGATGGTGACCAACCACTTCCGTGTCTATCCGGAGGCGATCTCGTTCCAGTCGTCAAACCGCTGGGACGTAGCCGGTGCCAAGGCCTATGGCTTCCGCACCGTCTGGATGAACCGGACGGGATTGCCGGACGAGTACCCGGATCTTGCCCCCGCAGCCGTCCTCTCAGACCTCAACGGCCTGCCGCTGCTGGGCTAGGCCAGGTCTGGCCGGGCGCTGCAATTTACCTCGGCCTCACCACGGTCATCCCGGCCCAAAAGCTGAACCCCGTGTCTTTCGACACGAGGTTCGCTGGACGTTAGACTGTCCTGCCCCCGCTCCCGAGCACGGGGCATGTCAGGTGGAACAGGGACAGGACAGGGTGGGCCGTCACGGCACTGACGGCCCTGCGGGGTGTGGCCACTGACCTTTCGGGGTGGGTCAGAAGGCGTAGGCCACGCCCAACATCAGGCGATGATTGGCGGAGTAGTCCTTCACCGACTTGGTGCCGAACTTGTGCTTGTCCGCCGCGATCGCGGTGAGAGTGTAGTCCGCGCGGGCGCGCAGATTGTCAGTCAGGGCCACTTCAAGACCCGCGCCGACCGATGTGCCCAGATGCATGCTCTTCTTGGCCTTGAAGCCCTGCACCTGGTAGCTGTGCTGGGTCGCAGCCAGACCAATCGACAGATACGGCATGAAGTTGTCGATCGGCAGACCGATGCGGCCCTTGAGGCCCAGGCTGTACGGCGAGGACGACTTCACCTGGCCAAGGCCGCTCACCTGGGCCTTGGACTGGCTGCCGAGATAGTGGGCCGAGCCTTCCACACCGAGGATCACGTTGGAGACCTGCCAGTTGTAACCGGCAAAGGCGCCGAAGGCCGCGTCGACGCGGGATTGGGTCTTCTTGGTCGAGCCGAATTCCGTGCGGGTTGCCGAGCCGGAAGCACCCGCTTCAACACCGAAATAGGCCCCTTCGAACGGGTTCCGCTTGCGCGGCGCGTCGATGACGCTGGAGCTGTCGTAATCCGGCAGCGGCTGGGCGAGGTCTGCCGCCTGGGCGCTGCTGCCCCAGACGCCAAGGAGCAGCACCAGCGAGGAGGCGACGATGCCGGCGATCTTCGCCTGGGTACGGATATGGGAATGCATGGGAGGAGGGTCTCCGTGGATCTCGTGAATTTCGCTCGCATCAATTTCTTACTGCGAAACGATAATTCAAGAAAGCCCAATTTGCATTTTTTTGTCAAGCGCGATATTTCTGACTTGATCAATCGCCGCTTGACCGGTAGTGACGAGGCTGGAAAAGACTGTCAGAAAGCCAATCATGATATCCGCACACTCTGCAGCGTCCCCCGAGACGAACGACGAACGCACCCGCCGGCTGAAACGCATCAGCACGATGGCCGTGTGGCTCAAGTGGCTTTTGACCGGCATGGCGGCGATCTGTGTCGCGTGCGGGCTTCTGGTGATCTTCGTGCTGATCCTGCCGAGTTTCGTGCAGCTCGAAGCCGAGGACACGATCGACATCGGCGAGGTTTCCAGAGGACTGATGACCATCGGACTGGGGCAACGCATGCTGATTGCGTTGTTTCTGACTGCCTGTATCTGGGCTGTCGTGATGCTGCTCTGGAAACTAAGGCAAATCTTCGCGCAGTTTGGCCGTCTGGATTTCTTTTCCAGCCGCACGCTCTCCTTCATTGTCGAGACCGGCTGGTGGCTCCTGGCGCTCGGGTTGCTTGACTTTGTTGCAGACCCGATCGGCACCTTCATCCTGACCTATGATCTGCCGGAAGGTCAGAGAACGATCACCTTTGCGGTCGAGGCCGGGCAGATCCTGTTCCTGGTCTTCGGACCCCTCACCTTGTTGTTTGGCTGGGTTATGCGGGAGGCCGCTCTTGCCTATGAAGAAAACCAGCAGTTCGTATGAAGGAGCTGACATGCCCATCATCATCGAGCTGGATGTGATGCTCGCGCGCCGCAAGATGCGGTCGAAGGAGCTTGCCGAGAAGATCGGCATTACCGAGCAGAACGTGTCCCTGCTCAAGTCCGGCAAGGTCAAGGGCGTCCGCTTCGAGACCCTTGAAAAGATCTGCGAAGTGCTCGACTGCCAGCCAGGCGACATCCTGATCTATCGCCACGAGGACAGCCCGACCTGAGCGACTGACCCGGACGATCCGTCATTGGAAACCAGTCCGGCGGCCAGACCGCGCAAGCCCCGCACAAGCTTCGCACCTTAATCGGGGCCCTTCGTGCCGGCGGACTTTCCCTCGTTCCGGCGTCTTCATGCCGGGACCCAATCATGTCGCTGCGACCCGCTTCTGCGCCGTTTCGCGCCAACCAGCTTCGTCCGGCCAACCGTTCGCGCATGCGCGGGGGCCGGCTGACCGATCTCGACTGCAAGCCGCTGGCGGATTGCACGATCTACGATCTGATGGACGGCGGGGTCGGGCTGCTCGTCGATCCCCAGGTGGTCTTGCCAACGCGCCTTCTGTTGCACGATGATCTGGAACATACGGTTGCGGAGTGCCGCATCCAGTGGCGGCAGGACCGGCAGCTGGCCATCGCCCTCGAAGCGATGCCAATCAGTGCCAGCCTATTTGAAGTCGAGGCGCGCGCCTTGCGCCAAAGCGACTGACCGCCCTGCACGCGTCGCATTTTGTCAATATTTTTTCCATACGAAACATACGCTTATTCACTCTCAGTCAAGTGCCTGCGTCAGATCTCCCCATCCGCAATCGCATTGGTTAATTATTCTTCAGAAACGTAATAGTGCCGCTTCACCTTCGTCTCACCCAGCGGCAGAATACGCTACATGAAATATGACATACCCACGCAGCCAGCGACGAGCGGACTAAGGGGCTACCTGTGGATCATCGCCCTCCTTGCGATCGGCTGCACGATCCTGTTCGCCGGTCTTTCGGCGCGTTCGTCCTACATGGAACTTCAAGACGCAAAGACCCGGGCAGATGCCATCGCTGACTTCGCGCGGTATCTGGAGGCCGGCACCTTGATCTCGGCCGAGCGCGGACCGGCCAATTCCTACATGGCGGCACCGGACGGCGTTCGCACCGAGTATCGCGAGGCTTGGGAGCAGGCAACAAGGGCAACCGACGCCGCATTGGCGGATCTCGTCGCGCATGTGCCCGAAGATCTGATGAAGTCAGTCATATCCCGGCTCAAGGGGGCCCGGCACCTGGTGGAAAGGGCCGGCGAACGCCCGCGGCTTGAGCGGCGCTATGGCGATATCCAGGCCGCAATCGATGCCATGTTTACCGCCCACAGCGATTATGAGTCCGTCCTGCGCTGGCGCATGTCTGGCGCCCTGCAACAGGATCCCGCGCTTGTCGACGCCTTGTTCAAGGGGATTACTCTGGCGGATCTGCGCGAGCAGGCTGGCCGGCTTGGTTCTTTCGTCATCCCGCCACTCGTGACCGGTGAACCCATTCGCAGCCGCTATATTCTGGAAAGCCAGCAGGTCCGGGGCCGTCTCCTGGCAACCTGGATGCTCCTCGAGCCGCTGGCCGCCTCGCTGACGCCAGGCTCGGAGCTGGAACAGCTGCTCGAGGCGACGCGACAGGACTTTTTCGTCAAGGGCCTGATGCTCCGCGACCAGCAGCTTGGGCTCGATGCAACGGAAACCCGGCCGCGGCTCGATGCAATCACCTTTACCCGTCAGTATGTCGCGCTGATGCGCCCGCTCGAGCAATTGCGGACGGCGCTGATGGAAGACATCCGACTCACCCAGTTGCGCAGGGAAAACGCAGCCTGGACAGGGCTTGTTCAGTCGCTGATCCTGATGCTGACCATCGTCGGGCTGGTGGTCGCGCTAGTGCTCGCCATGCAGTACTACATTTTCAGCCCCTTGCTGGATGCGTCCCGCGCCATCGTTGCCCTTGCGTTTGACCAGACCCCGCCGGCCACCCGTCCGCGCCGTCACGTTGCCGAGATCCGGCTTGTCCACTCGGCACTCGCAATCGTCGCCGAGAAGCTGACCGAGCGCCGCCGTCTGACCGAGGAACTGCACACGCTGGCGACGACCGACGGGCTGACTGGCCTCCTCAATCGCCGCACCGTCGACGATATCGGCCATCGTCTTGCGCTTGGTGCCCGCAGCATGGATGTGCCACATCTGATTCTGGCCGACCTCGACCACTTCAAGGCGATCAATGACTGTTTCGGTCATCCGGTTGGCGATCAGGTTCTTCGCGAAGTGGCTGCCGTCCTGCGGCGCAGCCTGCGCGCCGGCGACCATGTCGCGCGCTATGGTGGCGAGGAGTTTGCGATCCTGCTGGAAGGTCAGACCATGGCCGAAACCGCGCGGGTAGCGCGCAAGCTGCGCAAGGCGGTGAAGTCTCTTGAAATCGAGACGCCGCAAGGCTCAGTCATCCGGTTGACCGCCAGCTTCGGCATCGCGGGTGGTTCCCTGCTTCCCTGGGAAGACATCGTCCGCCGCGCTGACCTTGCCCTTTACGCTGCCAAGGAAGCCGGCCGCGACCGCATCCGGATCGGCTGACACCAAACAAAAACGCCGCGCCCTTTCGGGCGCGGCGTTCCTTGTCACGATTTGACCCTTAAGCCACTCAGGCGGCGAGGTCGAAGCGGTCGGCGTTCATCACCTTGACCCAGGCCGCAACGAAGTCCTTCACGAACTTCTCCTGCGCATCATCCTGGGCATAGACTTCCGCATAGGCGCGCAGGATCGAGTTCGATCCGAACACCAGGTCGACGCGGGTGGCCGTCCACTTCACTGCGCCGCTCTTGCGGTCGCGGATCTCGTAGAGGTTCTTTCCGGTCGGGTTCCAGGTGTTGGCCATGTCCGTCAGGTTGACGAAGAAGTCCGTCGTCAGCTGACCTTCGCGGGCCGTGAACACGCCATGCTTTGCACCCGCGTAGTTGGTGCCGAGCACGCGCAGGCCACCCAGCAGCACGGTCATTTCCGCAGCCGTCAGGCCCATCAGCTGGGCACGGTCGAGCAGCAGTTCTTCCGGGCTGACCACGTAGTCCTTCTTCACCCAGTTGCGGAAGCCGTCATGGATCGGTTCCAGCACCTTGAAGGAGTCTGCGTCGGTCATGGCGTCGGTCGCGTCACCACGGCCATCGGCAAACGGCACCTCGACAGCGAAGCCGGCAGCCTTGGCAGCCTTCTCGATGCCGACGTTGCCGGCCAGAACGATCACATCCGCAACGCTCGCGCCGAATTCAGCCGCCAGCGGTTCCAGGATGGCCAGAACCTTGGCCAGACGTGCCGGCTCGTTGCCTTCCCAGTCCTTCTGCGGTGCCAGACGGATGCGGGCACCATTCGCGCCGCCGCGCATGTCGGACCCGCGGTAGGTGCGGGCACTGTCCCAGGCGGTGGCGACCAGGTCAGCCACCGACAGGCCGGACGCGGCGATCTTCGCCTTCAGCGCGCCGATGTCGTAGTTCTTCGGGCCGGCCGGGATCGGATCCTGCCAGATCAGGTCTTCCTTCGGGGCGTCCGGACCGATGTAACGCACGCGCGGACCCATGTCGCGGTGGGTCAGCTTGAACCAGGCGCGGGCGAAGGTGTCCTTGAAGTACTCCGGATCGGCCATGAACTTTTCGCAGATGGCGCGATAGGTCGGGTCCATCTTCATGGCCATGTCCGCGTCCGTCATCATCGGCATGCGGCGGACGGTCGGGTCGGTGGCATCAACCGGCATGTCTTCCGGCTTGATGTTCACCGGCTGCCACTGCTGCGCACCGGCCGGGCTCTTGGTCAGCTCCCACTCGTAGCCAAACAGCAGCTCGAAATAGCCCATGTCGAACACGGTCGGGTTGGCGGTCCAGGCACCTTCAATACCTGAGGTGATGGCATCGCTGGCCCGGCCATGCTGGTTCGGGTTCGACCAGCCAAGGCCCTGGTTCTCGACGCCGGCAGCTTCCGGCTCGACGCCGAGGGCACCGGCATCACCATTGCCATGCGCCTTGCCGACGGTGTGGCCGCCAGCGGTCAGGGCTGCGGTTTCCTCGTCGTTCATCGCCATGCGGGCGAAGGTCTCGCGCACCTGGGCTGCGGTCTTCAGCGGATCCGGCTTGCCGTTGACGCCTTCCGGGTTGACATAGATGAGGCCCATCTGCACGGCGGCCAGCGGGTTCTCCATCGTCTCCGGACGCATCACGTCCTCGTAGCGCAGGTCGGACGGCGCAAGCCACTTCTTCTCCGCGCCCCAGTAGACGTCCTTCTCCGGATGCCAGATGTCCTCGCGGCCAAAGGCGAAGCCGAAGGTCTTGAGGCCCATGTCCTCATAGGCAACGGTGCCGGAGAGCACGATCAGGTCGGCCCAGGACAGCTTGTTGCCATACTTCTTCTTCAGCGGCCACAGCAGGCGGCGGGCCTTGTCGAGGCTGGCGTTGTCCGGCCAGGAATTGAGCGGGGCAAAGCGGATGTTGCCCGTGCCGCCACCGCCACGGCCGTCGGCCAGACGGTAGGAGCCGGCCGAGTGCCAGGCGAGACGGATCATCAGGCCGCCGTAATGGCCCCAGTCAGCCGGCCACCAGTCCTGGCTGTCCTTGAGCAGTGCCTTGAGATCTGCCTTCAGCGCGGCGAAATCGAGCGTCTTGACGGCTTCGCGATAGTCGAAGTCCTTGCCCAGCGGATTGGTCTTGCTGTCATGCTGGTGCAGGATGTCGAGGTTGAGGGCATTCGGCCACCACTCCACATTCGACGAACCCGAGGTCGTCTGACCTCCATGCATGACGGGGCATTTGCCGGACTTGCCGGTGTCGATCGCGTCCATTGTCCTCTCCGATCATCTGTGACCTTGCGCGCAGTCCCGAGGGTGTCGTCCCCTCTCGGTCCCAGCTGGATGCTGCACCCGAACCACGCCGCTGAGATGACACTAGCCCGTTCTGCCGATCACCTTAAGTCGGAAGTTCTACTAGTCTTGATAAGAAAATCTGATTGATTCACGCAAACCGCCGCGCGCCCGCCACGCACAGCACCACGACCAGCGTTGCCGCCGCCATCGCCGGGCTCACCGCTTCGCCGAGCAGCAGTCCCGCCAGCAGCAGTCCAAGGAAGGGCTGGATCAGCTGCAGCTGACCAACCGCCGCCGTCCCGCCGATGGCCAGCCCCCGGTACCAGAAGATGAAGCCGATGAGCATGCTGAACAGCGATACATAGGCCAGGCCCATCCAGGCCGGAGCGCTCACGTCGCCAAACGTCTTGGGAAAGCTCAGCGCGCCCGTCACCGCCATCACCGGCAGCGCCAGGATCAGCGCCCAGCTGATCACCTGCCAGCCGCCCAGCCGCCGCGACAGCTTCGCCCCTTCCGCGTAGCCAAGGCCGCAGACGATCACCGCTGCCAGCATCAGGAGATCACCCTCGATTGCCCCGCCGCCACTCTGCGTCAGGGCAAAGCCTGCGACCGCCAGGCTGCCGAGACCGGAAAACAGCCAGAACAGCGGCTTCGGCCGCTCCCCGCCGCGCAGCACCGCAAACAGCGCCGTCGCCAGGGGCAGCAGACCGATGAACACGATCGAGTGCGCCGAGGTGATCGAGCGCAGCGCCACGGCGGTCAGGAGCGGAAACCCCACCACCACCCCGCCCGCGACGAGGGCCAGCGGCACCAGATCCGCCCGCTGCGGCCGCTTCTGCCGCAGGAGGACCAGCAGCAGTGCCCCGACGAGGGCAGCAATCACCGCCCGCGCCGATGTCAGGAACACCGGCTCGAACCCCTGCACCGCCACCCGCGTCGCCGGCAGCGACCCGCTGAAGATCACCACCCCAACAAGCCCGCTGCCCCAGCCTTCCAGTCCCATGCGCATGTCTGTGTCCTGTCTTGTCGCAACTGTTTCAAGCCTTTGGAAGAACTCCTAACTCCAAGGCACGGCGCCTGCCGCCCCCCTCCCCCTTGAGGGGAGGGGCTGGGGGTGGGGGTACCCCCTCTGCAACCTATCAACCCAAACCCACCGGAAGCGGCCCCAGCTCCCTGAACCCCAAGGCAACCCGGCACGCCCGCTCCGCAACCAACCATCCCCCAAGAGAACACCCCTCCCCCTTCCTCGACCAGACACAGACTGATACAATCCCGTCAAACTGTACCAGCATCAGAGACCATACACTTGGCACCCGTCCCGAGCCGCACCGAGACCGTGATGGCCACCATCCGCGCGCGCATTGCTGCCCGCAGCCTTGGCCCGGGCGAGCGGCTGCCGTCGATCCGCCGGCTGGCCGAGACCCTCGCCGTCTCGCCAGGCACCGTGGTGGAGGCCTATGACCGGCTCGCCGCCGAAGGGCTGATCCGCGCCCGGCGCGGCTCCGGCTTCTTCGTCGCCGGGCAGGCCCTGCCGCCCTTGCAGCTCGCCGACCCCGCTCCCGCAGCACGGGCGGTCGATCCGTTCTGGGTGTCGCGGCTGGCGCTGGAGGCAGATGACAGCGTGCCCAAGCCTGGCTGCGGCTGGCTGCCGCCCGACTGGATGCCGGAGGCCGCGCTCCGCCGGGGCCTGCGCCAGCTTGCCCGGGCCGAAACCGGCGTGCTCACGGACTATGGCGGCAGCCGGGGCTCGGCGCGGCTGCGCCGCCTGCTGCTCGCCCGCCTCGCCGAGGAAGGACTGGAGGTCGGCCCCGGCCACCTCGCGCTCACCGGATCGGGCACCGAGGCGCTGGATCTCGTCTGCCGGCTGCAGCTGTCGCCCGGCGACACGGTGCTGGTCGACGATCCCTGCTACTTCAACTTTCAGGCGCTGCTGAAGGCGCATCAGGTGCGGCTTGTCAGCGTGCCCTACACAGGCACCGGCCCGGATCCCGCTGCCTTCGAGGCGGTGCTCGCCGCCGAGAAGCCCCGGCTCTATCTCACAAATTCCGCCCTGCACAATCCGACCGGCGCCACCCTGTCTCCTGCGGTGGCGCACCGCATCCTCGTCGCCGCCGGGGCGGCCGGCATGACGATCGTCGAGGACGACATCTTCGCCGATCTGGAGCCGGAGCCCTCCGTCCGCCTCGCCGCCCTCGATGGCCTCAAGCGTGTGATCCGCATCGGCAGCTTTTCCAAGACCCTGTCCGCCTCGGTGCGCTGCGGCTACATCGTCGCCCCGCCGGACTGGATCGAGGCGCTGACCGACCTGCAGATCGCCACCCGCTTCGGCGGCCCCAGCCCCCTTGCCGCCGAGCTGATTGCCGAGGTCCTGACCGGCGGCACCTATCGCAAGCATGTGGAGGACCTGCGCCGTCGTCTCGAGCGCAGCCGCCGCGACGCCGCCCACGCCCTCGCCCGCCTCGGCTTCACCCCCGCCCTGATGCCGCGCGGCGGCTTCTACCTCTGGTGCCGCCTGCCAGAAGGCCTTTCGGAGGGCTTTCCAGAACGCCAATCAGATGGCCAATCACAAGACCACCCCAGGGCCCCGTCCGCCACTGCGCTCGCCGAACGCGCGCGGGCAAGCCCCACGCCCCTCGTCCTTGCCCCCGGCAACGTCTTCAGCCCCACCCGCACCGCCGACGCCTACATGCGCTTCAACACCCCGCACACAATGATGCCGGGCGTGCTGGAGCGGCTGGCCGCGGTAATGGCGTAGGTCTGGTCATCGTTAGGAGACAATTCACCACGCTGCCAGTCTGAGCGGCGTCAAGCTTATTCTGAGTTGAAGACCCTCTGCGCTACATCTAATAAAAATTGCCAGATTTACCGAGGGTACGCCAACCATGCCGGAAAAGTTCAGCAGCGTCGTCCTGTTGCGTTCACCTGCCCGTTTCACATCCGGGCAGTTTCTTGACAGGCTTCGACATCTGACTGCGTCCGTCGGGATATCTGCGGAAATCGACAAGGAAAGCCAGAGCGGCCGCTCGATCATCGTCATGGTCGCCGGCGTGCCGATTGCCGTGGCACCACAGAACGACCTTGTGCCAGCCGAAGCCCTGGAAAGCGCGCTGAAAAAATCAATGGCCTGGCCGGAAGCACGGCAGGCCTATGCCGCCCATCGCGCCTCAGCCGCGGTCATTTGCCTGATCGAACCGGACGGCCCCGAACAGGCGCTGCATATGGCCATGGCCACCAGTTTCGTCGCCGCTGCCGTCCTGCTGGAAGCCGACAGTTTCGGTTTGATGTGGGGCACGGGCGACATCATGGTGTCGAAGGCTGGCTGGCTTGATGCGGTGCAATCGATCACACGCCGGTCGCTGCCAGTTGCTGACTGGGTCAGCCTGCTCTGGGTCAAAGGCGCCGACGACGGCATCGGTCTGGTCACCTGCGGCGCCAGCGCCTTCCTGGGGCGCGAGATCGAGATGCTGCCCTCGGCGCTTTCGCCGGTGGAGATTGCAGGCAAGGTCTTCAATTTCCTGCACTATATGTTGATGCACAATCCGGTGATCAACGAGAATGATACGATCGGCGAAAGCGCCGACGAACGGATCCGCGTCAACTATCGCCCCCGCGGCACTGCTGTGAACCAGCCTGTCATGCAGTTGACCGTGGAGCGCGACACCCCCGTGCCGGCGGCCTCTCCGGCCGCAGCCCCGGCTACAACCCAAGCCCAAGCGGCAACCCAAAACGCAGCTCAGGCCACGCCGCAGCCCAGCACAGATGCTTCCACGCCGCCCCCGGCGCAAGTGAACCGTATCCGGACCGGCCCGACCCCGCCCGAACCGATGACACCGTTCCCCGTCCGCAGCGGTCTCTCCACCCCGCCACCCCGTCCCACATTTGGCAAACGCGGGAGGTCGTGATGGTCCATTCCCTCATGCTGAAGTTCTCGGACTATTCGGTTCCAGATTTCGAATTCGACATGTCCTATGACGAACGGCGGGCAAACGGGGCCAGGTATTCTTCGGTCGGAACATCCGCATATGGCTGGGGCGGTGGCATATGGAGAGATCCGGACCTCATGCCCAAGAGTGGCTATCAGACCAAGCGCGGCCGGGTGCCGGATGTATTCCCGATGCCAGCGAGCAATGCGGTGAGCCAGCGGTTCAAGGACCTGGTGGAAGAGTTCGAACCTGGCGTGCACCAGTTCTTTCCGCTGGCGCTGCGCGACAAGAATGGCGTTCCTCTCCCTGATCCCTATTACATCTTCAACTGTCGCACCAGACTCGATGCTGTTCTTGTTGCCGAAAGCGGCCTCTCCTGGAGATCTGAAAAGATACCAGAGGGACGGCCTGTGAGTTCGATGTCTTTCGGTTCTCAACTGGTGTTCAGCCGTCCGGCCATCGCAGGGCATCATCTCTGGTTTGGCGATTATCTCTGGCAGCACGGCAAGATCTACGTCTCCGACGCGTTCTACACAGAACTGAAGGCGCGCAAGATCCGGTTTTTCGAGATCAAACAATACCCGGAGCTGGATATCCCCTGGATTGCCGAGGAACAGATCAAGCCGATGCTCGACTGGGAGGCCAGTCACGAGCCCAAGGCCTGGTATTCGAACACCCGTTCGAAGATCGAGGTCCATGAATACAGAGCGCGGCTCGGATTGTGACGTGAAGAAACGTTGACGCCGGTTCTATTCGTTCGATTGCAAGATGAGGGTTTTGGGCATGACTGATTTGATCAAAATGAAGCCCGCCTTTGGCAAACGCGGGAGGTCGTGATGGTCTATTCCCTGAAGACTATGATCTCGGACTATTCGTCTCCTGGGTTCGAATTCGACCAAACAGTCGAAGAAATGCGGCAGATCTTCCTTGAGCTGGGGCACATGGGTTTGATCACATTTGGACTGAGCAGCGGCTACTGGAAGCACCCAAGGGCTGTACCGGCCTCGGGTTATCAGATCGGCCGCAGACCGGCGCCGGATGTGTTTCCCATGCCAGGCTGCAATGCGGTCAGCCAGCGGTTCAAGGATCTGGTGGAAGAGTTCGAGCCGGGAATGCACCAGTTCTTTCCGCTGGAGCTGCGAGACAGGCGTGGCGAGCCCTTGGCCCAGCCCTATTACGTCTTCAATTGCCTCGTCTCACTCGACGCGGTGCTGATGGCCGAGAGCGGCCTGACTTGGCAGTTCGTTAGCCCTCCCGGGAGGCCGTCTCCGTCGATAGACACGAGCTCAAAGCTGGTCTTCAGCAAGCCGGCAATCGCTGGCCGCCATCTCTGGTGTTTGCACTACCTTCGAGCGGGTAGCCGTCTTTTCGTGTCCGACGCGTTCTACACAGAATTGAAGGCGCGCAAGATCCGGTTTTTCCAAATCGCGCAGCATTCAGAGCTGGATATCCCGTGGATAGCCGAGGAGCAGATCCAGCCCATGCTCGACTGGGAGGCCAGCCACGAGCCGAAGGATTGGTACTACACATCGCAGGTCCGGCATCAGGTTCTCGAGTATCGCGGACGTCTGGGATTATAGCTCGAAACATGCGCGGCTCTTCAGTCCCGGATCATCACCCCGACCGCCGGCTGCCTCTCTCGCCGTCGTCCGGGCGGCGGCGGAGTTGCAGGGACCACCTGTGCGTGTTGCGTGACCATCGCCGGACCAGTGCCAGACCCCGGCCGCCAGTCCAGCCATTGCTGCGCCATCCCGGCCTCAAACCGGGATCCGTTTCCTTGTCAGCAGTTTCGCCGCATGGCGGTTTTTCTTCCGGATAACTTGGGGTCACGCGACACGGCCCGTTATCGAACAGCAAAGGATATCAAGATGGAAAAGACATATCCCGGCATCGTCGAGTGGCTGGCGGATCAGCGGCCGGAAGTCTGGCATGCAATTGCAAGCCAATGGAACTGGGACGACTATATCGAGCCGCTGGAGTGGATTGCTGCCCAGCCGGAAAGTTACACGGCAACTGTTGCGGTTATCTTTTGGGTCTCGACCTATGGCTGTGATGTTTGGTTGCATCTGGGGGAAGACCTAGATGCGTTGAACGATTCAGATCCGTATGTTCAAGCAATGTTCGAGCTGATTGGCCGCAACGCGTATAATTCAGTCTATAAATCCGGAGTAATTTCCTTCCGAAACGCGGACTATATACATATAGAGAGAGCGATCGAAAGTGCTTTCAACGAAGGAAAGATTGACTGGAAGCTATCGCCCCACCTTATCTTTTCTGAAGGCGAGCCGTTTTCTGATGCCATGTTGACAGACAAAGAAAGGGAAGAAGTCGAGTTTGCCCTGAACGGCGGCTTCCCGGATTGAAGCGTTCTTGATCCCCGGCCCACCCTCTCCCCGTCATCCCCGCCTCGTGCAGCGATGACGATGCTGCAAGATAGATGCCGGTGGCCGCGCCCGGTTGTGGTGAGGCGGCAGGTTGTTCCCAATCCGTGCTTGATCGCGAGGCAAAACGCACGCGCCGGTTCGGGTCCATCGAAGGCAAGTGCGTAAAATTACCCGGGTATAATTGACTCGTTATTTTATCCGGGTATTAATAGGGCGATCGATTGAACGAGCACCCTATGTCCGATCCCTCCCTCAAGATCTGCACGGCATTTGTCGGGCACCGATTGCTATGCACGGCCTCCTTGCCTGAAGTCGCCGTGGCTGTCCGGCAATCCACTGGCGTGGCTGACGCGGTTCTCGTGTTCGACGACGCAACGGGTCGCGTCATCGATCTCGACTTGCGCGGCAGTGAGGCCGAGATCCTTGATCGGATGTCCCGGCACCCTGCGATTGACGAGGGCGGAGATCACTCCAAAGCCGATGTGGTGTCAGATCCACGGGGATCGGGCGAAGCACAAAGCCCGAAGACGCGAGGCCGGCCAAAGCTGGGCGTTGTCGCCCGCGAGGTGACCTTGCTGCCCCGGCAGTGGGAATGGCTGACAAGCCAGCCCGGCGGAGCGTCTGCAACGCTTCGACGCCTCGTGGAGGAAGCGCGCAAGACGACGAGCCCGCGCCAGCGGAGGCGAGCAGCCCAAGAGGCCGCGTATCAGTTCATGCAGGCAATCGCCGGCGATTTGCCCGGCTATGAAGAGGCAACCCGAGCCCTCTTTGCGGACGACCGACCCTCATTGGAACACCGGATCGCGGCGTGGCCCGAAGACATCCGCACCTATGCGCTGCGTCTCGCATTTGGTGCGCACGACAACCAGAGCGCTGATCCCGCCATTCAACGGAACACCGATGACCAGCACCACGACTGATGCCTATCTGGAACCGACACATGAGGCCGGCCGCAGCTTCGTTCAGCGCGATCTGAGCGGCCCGCTCGTCATGCTGAACTTGCTGCGTTTCAGGGATGTGGCCGACTATTCCGGCCACCCGGACCTTGCCCCGTCATCGCCGATCAGCGGTGCCGCGGCGTTTGATCGCTATATCGAGCACACCTTGCCCTTCTTGCGGGAGACTGGCGGCGACATCCTGTTTCTTGGCCGAGGTGGCCCCTTCTTGATCGGCCCCGCCACGGAACATTGGGATCTGGCGATGCTGGTAAGGCAGGCCAATGTCGCGTCCTTTCTCTCCTTCGCCAGACACGAGGGGTATCTCGCGGGAATTGGTCACCGGACGGCAGCACTTGAGGACTCGCGGCTTCTGCCAATGAGCGAGATGGCGCTGCCCGTTGCAGGAGCGACGTCATGATCATCGCAGATGGTCAATGGCATCGAACGCGCCTCGGACAACACCAAGGCGGATGCAGACCCGATTGACTGTCGAGGCGTCACGGCCTGGCTGGGTATGCGTGAGCAGAAAAGGAATTCAGAATGGAAATCCGAGCAGCACCGACTTTTTCTGGCGAGGCGACAAGGTCAGGCCGTCTGATACTGCGCCCACGTTCTCCGTCGGACGCCGATGCCCTGTTCTCGACGATGTCCAATCCGGACATGATGCGATGGTGGTCGCGCGCGCCCTTTGACTGTGTCGAGGATCTGCGCAAGTACTTCGCCCACGACGATCAATCGAACTGGCGTTCTTGGACGATTGTACTGGCAGATGAGCTGGCAGATGAAAAGCCTGCGCTTGGCTTTGTGGCTGCAGGCAAGAAACGCGACGGCGTAGTCGAGATTGGCTATCTGCTTGCACGCGAAGCACAAGGGCAAGGGTATGCGCGTGAAGCTGTCACCCTGCTGATCGACCAATTGTTCGCCGAGGGACATCGGCGCATTTTTGCAGATACCGATCCGGACAATCAGCCATCGATTGCGCTGCTGACGGCGCTCGGTTTCACGCTGGAGGCACACCTGCGGGCCGAATGGCAGACGCATATCGGCATTCGGGATTCTCTGATCTACGGGTTGCTGGCAGAGGAATGGTCCTCCCGGACTGCGGCGCGCTCAGCGCCTTCTGGTCCACGCTAAAGCCGCCAGGCTAGGCGCTTGCCCTCCTGGCGCCGCCCGGCCCTCCCTGCAACGCGCCACTCACCTCACCCAGCCCCGCCGCACCAAGCGCCGCCGCACCCTCTCCCCGTCATCCCCGCCTTGTGCGGGGATCCACTAACCGCCTGACTTTGTTGAGTGATATCAAGCGGCGCCAGGTCACCGCACGCGGGCGCAATCAACTGCTATGGAACCGAGCAGGCCCCGGGTCTGCGCTACGTTTCTCCCGAGGTTAAATGGAGTGAAGTCGTAGCGCTTCGGCAGGAGTTTGACACCGGCCAACCAGCTTCACCCTCTGGAGACTGGCCCAGCCCGTCCCCAGCGCCGCCGTCAACCTTGTACCCAGAAACCGGCACAGCCCTTGCCAGGCAGAAGTCCGGCAATGCCCGGCGATGATGCCATCGCCTTTGTCGTCGACCCTGCCTAACAATATTTGTTAGATCTTGTGAGCCGTGGTAATGTTGAGGCCATGAAAACCAGCACCATGCGCACTCTGACCGTTTCCCTCACACCGCATCAGGCGGCGATGATGCAGGCTGCCGTCGAAAATGGCGGTTATGCCTCCAACAGCGAGATCGTCCGCGACGCTCTGCGCCTTTGGGAACAGCGCGAGGAAATGCGTCTGCTTGAACTCGCTCGTCTCAAGCAAGCTTACGACGAAGGTATGGCCAGTGGTGCGGGACGTGAGCTGGACGGTATGACACTGCTGGGAGAACTGAAGGCGGAAGCCCGCGAACGTGGCTAGGGCCGTCTTCAGTCCGCGTGCGGAGGCTGACCTCCGGGATATCTGGCGGGCCATTGCCACGGACAACGAGCCTGCGGCGGACGCTCTGCTGCTTCGTATCCTCAATCGGGCCGAACTGGCCGCAACGCATCCGCATATGGGGGCGGCCCGTCCGGAGTTGAGCGCAACGGCCCGTATCCTGATCGAGGGGCGCTACATTGTGATCTATGAACCCAAAGACTTCGGCGTGTTCGTGGTGGCAATTGTCTACGGCGCCCGCGACGCGGACACCTGGCTTGCCTGAAACAAGGCCTGAGAAAGACACCACGCGATTACTGCGCGCCCAATGCCTGCCACCCGGCCCTCCCTGCCGTGCGCCACTCGCCTCCCCAGGCACAACCTCACCAAGCGCCACCCAATCAAGCGCCGCCCCCTCGCCCGTCATCCCCGCCTCGTGCGGGGATCCACTACCCACCTGACTTTGTTGAGCAATATCCGCCACCGTCCCGGCCTTGAGCCGGGACCTGTTCCTGTGTCAGCCGTTTCGCCAGATGCCGCAGCACCGCGCCAACCAACGGCCTGTCCACGAGTACCGGATCCCCGCACAAGGCGCGGATGACCGCCGTGCGGGCTACCAGCCCACTCGCTCCCGGAACAGTCGCCCTCAAGCCGCTTCGCTGCCCTCATAGCCCAGCTTGGCGTTCAGCTTGGCGATCAGGTCGATGGCGGCTTCGGCGATGACGGTGCCGGGGGGGAAGATGGCGGTGGCGCCAGCAGCATAGAGGGCGTCATAGTCCTGCGGCGGGACGACGCCGCCGACGACGATCATGATGTCCTCACGCCCTTCAGCGGCGAGCGCCGCCTTCAGCGCCGGCACCAGGGTCAGGTGACCGGCGGCGAGCGAGGAGACACCGACCACGTGGACGTCGTTTTCCACCGCCTGGCGCGCGGCCTCCTCCGGGGTTGCGAACAGCGGGCCGATGTCGACGTCGAAGCCGAGGTCAGCGAAGGCCGAGGCGATCACCTTCTGGCCGCGGTCATGGCCGTCCTGGCCCATCTTGGCGACCAGGATGCGCGGTCGGCGGCCGTCATTTTCCTCAAAGCGTTCAACGAGTTGCTGCACGCGTGCGACCTTGTCCGACATGGCGCCGGCCTCCCGCTTGTAGACGCCCGAGATCGAGCGGATCTCGGCCTTGTGGCGGCCGAAGACCTGTTCCATGGCGAGGCTGATCTCGCCCACCGTCGCCTTGGCCCGCGCCGCCTTGATCGACAGGTCGAGGAGGTTGCCGGCACCCTCGCGGGCGGCCTCGGTGAGGGCAGCAAGGGCGGCCTCGGTCACCGCCGGGTCCCGCTCGGCCTTGAGGCGCTGCAGTTTCTCGATCTGGCGGGCGCGCACTTCGGCATTGTCGACCTTGAGGACCTCGATCGGCTCCTCGCTGACCGGCTTGAACTTGTTGACGCCGACCACTGTCTGCGCGCCGCTGTCGATCCGCGCCTGGGTCTTGGCGGCGGCCTCCTCGATGCGCAGCTTCGGGATGCCCTTCTCGATGGCCTTGGCCATGCCGCCGAGGCTTTCCACCTCGGCAATATGGGCGAGCGCCTTCTGGGCCAGGTCATTGGTCAGCTTCTCGACATAGAACGAGCCGCCCCAGGGATCGATCACGGAGCAGGTGCCACTCTCCTGCTGCAGGAACAGCTGGGTGTTGCGGGCGATGCGGGCGGAGAAGTCGGTCGGCAGGGCGAGCGCCTCGTCGAGCGCGTTGGTGTGCAGTGACTGAGTGTGCCCCTGGGTTGCAGCCATCGCCTCGACGGAAGTGCGGATGACGTTGTTGTAGACGTCCTGCGCGGTCAGCGACCAGCCGGAGGTCTGTGAATGGGTGCGCAGGGACAGGGACTTGTCGCTCTTTGGCGCGAAATTCTCCGCCATCAGCTTCGACCAAATCAGGCGCGCCGCACGCAGCTTGGCGACCTCCATGAAGAAGTTCATGCCTATGGCCCAGAAGAAGGACAGGCGCGGCGCGAACTGGTCGATGTCCATGCCGGCGGCCACACCCGCGCGGGCATATTCGATGCCGTCGGCGATGGTGTAGGCCAGCTCCAGATCCGCCGTCGCCCCGGCTTCCTGCATGTGATAGCCGGAGATCGAGATGGAGTTGAACTTCGGCATGTTCTGCGAGGTATAGGCAAAAATGTCCGAAATGATCCGCATCGAGGGGGCGGGTGGATAGATATAGGTGTTGCGGACCATGAACTCCTTCAGGATATCGTTCTGGATCGTTCCTGACAGGAGGTTCTGGGCAACACCCTGTTCTTCGGCCGCCACAATATAGAGCGCTAGAACCGGCAGGACGGCGCCGTTCATGGTCATGGATACGCTCATCTGGTCCAGCGGGATGCCGGAGAACAGCGTGCGCATGTCGAAAATACTGTCGATGGCAACGCCCGCCATGCCGACGTCACCGGCCACGCGCGGGTGGTCGCTGTCATAGCCGCGGTGGGTGGCAAGGTCGAAGGCGACCGAAAGCCCCTTCTGCCCGGCCGCCAGATTGCGGCGGTAGAAGGCGTTGGAATCCTCTGCGGTCGAGAAGCCGGCATACTGGCGGATGGTCCAGGGCTGCTGCACATACATCGTCGGATAGGGCCCGCGCAGGAACGGCGGCAGGCCGGGATAACTGTCCGCATGGCTCAGCCCGGCAATCGCATCCGGGCCGATAACCGGTGCAACATCAATGCCTTCCGGCGTGGTCCAGGTGCTGGCGGCGGCCGGGTCAGCCGGACGGGAGACGGCCGGCAGCGGCAGGCGGGAATAGTCCGGAATGCGGCTCATGACAGGCTCTCCCCGGCTTCAGGAGCGGCAAGGCCAAGGCCGAGCCTTGCGTGAATGTCTTTTAAAAGATCGAGGACATCGCAGCCTTCATACAGGAAGGTCGTGACGCCGGCCGCGCGCAGGCTCGCCTCCAACTCGCCCGGTTTTCCGGCCAGCAGCAGGGTCTCTGCCCCGGCGTCCTTGAGCAGGCTCGCCGCCTCGACTGCGCTCTCGGCATAGATCCGGTCGGAGGAGACGAGGCAGGCAATGCGGGCGCCGCTCGTCCGGAAGGCGGTCACAAGCGCCTGAATATCCTCGACTTCGTCGCCGCCAGGCGTGCGCAGGCCGCCAGCCTCGAAGACGTTCTTGGTCCAGGTCGCACGCGCGGTGAACTGCGCCAGTGGCCCGAGCGCTGCAAGGAACACCGAAGCCTTCGAGGGATCGGCCACAGCAGCAGCCTCGCGCAGCTTTTCGTAAGGCTCTGCAATACGATAGACAGGAAGCGTGGCAATCCGCAGCGGCTCGACCGGCGGGCGCGACGCGGTGATATCGATGAGGCTGGCCCCCTTCTTCAGGGCCTCGGTCACCGCTCCCAGCAGCTCGCCCTGCCCTGGCACCGGGAGGTCGATATGCCGGAACGCCGGGAACACGTCATCGGCTTCGACGGCCAGAACGCGCACCGGGGCTTCGGTGATGTTGGGGAAGGTGCTGACGCCGGTGATCGGCATGCGGCGGGTGGCGATGCGCTTGTCCCGCGCCGCCCGTGCCTCGCTGATCGCCCGCTGCGGCAGACCGGATTTCAGCGCTGCGATCAGGCCGCCTTCGGCCTCGACCGTCTGGAACAGGCTCCAGGCTGCGGCTGCCAGCTCCTCAGTACGCGCTTCGATAGCACCGGACCCGGCACCTGGATCGGCGACGCGGTGCAGATTGCTTTCCTCGATCAGGATCGTCTGGGTGTTGCGCGCCACCCTGCGGGCAAAAGCATCAGGAAGACCAAGAGCTTGCGTGAAGGGCAACACGGTCACGCTGTCGGCTCCGCCAACACCGGCCGCAAAGGCGGCCACGCTGGCGCGCAGCATGTTCACGTAAGGATCTACCCGGCTCATCATGCGCCAGGACGTCTCCATATGCAGGCGGGCCGGCACATCCGGCAAGCCTGCGGCCTGCAGCACCGCAGCCCAAAGCCGGCGGGCCGCTCGGGCCTTGGCGATGGTTCCGAACTGGTCGGCATCAGCCACCAGCGTCAGGCCGATGAGACCAGGCAGATCGGCATGGTCGATCCCGGCCGCCTCCAGATCGCGCAAATAGGTGACGACCGTCGCCATTGTGAGGGCCAGTTCCTGCGCCTGCGTGGCGCCCCGGTGATGCCAGAGGCGTCCGTCTGCATTCAGGATCGAGGCCGTCAGCCCGCGGTTGCGGCAGAAGCCGACAAGGTCGAGCATCCGGCGCTGCAGCATGTCGATGCCGCTGCGCAGGACACCGGTGTGAACCAGTTTGCCGATGTAGTCGCTGTTGGACACGATCCGCAGTTTTGCCGGATCATAACCACGCCGTTCC
Organism: Pannonibacter sp. SL95; assembly: GCF_026672425.1. GTDB lineage: Bacteria > Pseudomonadota > Alphaproteobacteria > Rhizobiales > Stappiaceae > Pannonibacter. The sequence goes on along the minus strand of NZ_JAPPRC010000006.1, from coordinate 900,741 downwards.
GCGTGAGCGACCAGCAGGGCAAGTGCCGAGGATGTCTCGTATCCGCCATCAAGCCGGATCTCGATGAGGTCCAGCATGACCCCATCGAACAGCCGGTCAAAGGCTGCGACATCCTGGCCGGCAACGCCGAATCCATGCGCGTGCGACGAGGAGGCGAGGACGAGGTCGAGACCGTCGGCGCCCCCCTCCAGATCGGCCAGCAGCAGTTCGTTGGCAACGGCAACATCAGGATGATCAACGCGCTGGATCACGCGCCAGGGCTCCCCGGCGCGGCGCGCAGACTGCGGCAAGACATCGGATCGCCTTGCGTAGAGCGGCTCTACGGCAACGCCATCCTCGGTGCGCGAGGTCAACCGGTCACGGGGCGCGCCCTTGAGTGCCTTGTCCACCGCCTCATGCCAGCGGTTTTCATCCGCGGCGCCGTCGAACTGAGTTTCTGCCACTGTCGTCCGCTCCTTGCATCACCGCTTTATTCCACCCCCGCCATAACCGTGCAAGTTAGGCAAAAGGGGGGAGCATTGCGCGTTACGACATTACAGCAACCAGCCCCGTACCCACTGGTATTGTCAAAACCTGCCATAGATGTCCCAAATTTTGGCGTGTTTTGGCAACACAGCCGGACATAATACGGTTGGTATTTTTATGGTTTATGCGCTAGAACTGAAATTGCCGCAACGGCAAGCCTCGAAGTTGCAAAGTGACCGGTCAGATATCTGTCGCAGAGCAACGGGGCACACGGATCCGGACAGCCGCCCATCATAACAACACGGCATCGGGATCCGCGACCTCATCGGGGTCAACCGCCTCTTTACCCAGGGGCAACATCAAAAGCAGTCTTGAGCTGCAGATAAAAACGGATGTGCACACATGTTGGATGAAGCCGAACTGAACACTCAGTTGCGTACGATTTCAGAGGCCGGGTCTGCCCAGCTTGTCCTCGACGTTCTTGAATCTAATCTGCGCCGCATCGGCGCAACCCACGTGCTGATGACCGGACTGCCGATGCCCAAGCGTCCGATCGAGAGCCTGGTTCAGCGGATCCGTTGGCCGGATGCGCGCAGCGGCAGCGTCGAGAATGTTGGCCTGACAGCCAATGACAGCGCCCTGTTCCTTGGTCTTGCGTCCAATCGCGCGTCTGTCTGGACGGTGACCGCTGGCGACATGGAGCACTCCCGCCTGCTGGCAGCTGCTGGCGAAGGCGCGCAGGTTGTCATCATCCCGGTGACCGAACTGCACCCGTTCCAGGCCTTTGTCTATTGCGCAGGTCCGAGCCTGAAGACTGACAAGTGCACCCTCGCTGCTCTCGAGCTCCTCACGGATGCCGTCTTCGCGAAGCTGCAGGACATGGGCGTCGTGACGGCACAGCGTCCGGGCGCCCTGTCGATCCGCGAGCGCAAGGTTCTCGAACTGACCGCTTTCGGCAAGACCGCCAGCGAAATTGCCGAAGTGCTCGACATTTCGCAGCGCACGGTCCACGCCCACCTGCAAAACGCCAGCGTCAAGCTCAACGCGACGAACAAGACCCACACGGTGGTCGAGGCCCTGCGGTACGGCCAGATTCGCGTCTGATCTGACGTACCCTTACAATCGCTCTCCAAGGCAGGGCCTGCGGCACACCGCAGGCCCTTACGTTTGATGACGAGCCTCGACCTCTCCGAAGTCATCCCGGCCAAGCGCAGCGCCGAGCCGGGACCGGAGCGCCGGGGCCGTGATGTTTCAGTGAGTGAATACCGGAGAGACCTAGGCTCACCGGTCCGGATTTCCGCTGTGCCGCGCGGGATGACAATCGAGGGATTGTCAGCAGTGTGAGGGCCTGTGGCGCACCGCAAGCCCTTTTTGATTCCCCAACCCGCTCTGCGGCTAGTCGGAAGCGGACCCGATAAAGAGAGTGATCTTGTCGGATCCACGGAACAAAAATGCAAAGTCCCAGAAAACCGGGTATGCGGGATGTCCGCCTTGGAGCCAGAAGCGCTCGACCTTGATTGATGCGCTCGCCAGCCGTCTAAGCTCCACCTGAAGCTGAGCCATCAAAGCCTGAAATGCAGAATCGCGAGCGACCTCTACGCCTGGGCCCGCCCCCTCAAATCCGGCGTATTGCAGCGCTTCCAAGATCTCAGCACAAACACGGTTCGCGTCGACCGTTTCGATACCGCCAAGAACGGCCTGAAATCCAAGCATTCTGCGAACGAGGGCTGAAGAGCTCTCTGACTGAACAGGACGGGCCTCAATCAGTTGAAGACTGACGGTGTAGTTTGTGGCCTGCCTATGCAAGCAGTCAGTTATCTCTCCCAGAAGACTGTCTTTCATTGCCTTTCTTCCAAATCGAGCAGGTCATTTCGTTCAATAATCGATGTAATCAAAATAATGACCCAGGAGATCCACACTCGCCGCACAGCTTCCTTGGTCGCATTTCGAAATAAGGAACTTAAATTTCTGAATAATGAAATCCGGATCGAATTTCCCCAATACCCAGTGCCCTGGGCGAATTGACGTGGTCAAATAGTCTTCATTGTCTTCGCGAACCACGACAGACAGACGCAACTCAATCACTTCATTGCTATTCGTGTCACCTACATCCAAAATGATGAGCATCGACGAATGCATATGATCAGGAATGGCGAAGATATCAGTAAAGGCTGTTTCACCTGTCAGATCTCTGAAGCAAGGGGTGACTATCCAATACCCCTTCAACTCTATCGCCATAAAACTGCATCCAAACCTGATAGAGTTATGCTCTCGATCCCTGCCGCATGCGTATAGGCGTCGGAGCTCAATTAGAAGGACGCGCAGCAGCTACAGGTTCCCTAACTGCTGACAAAGCTGGGACCTTTCCGCCCTAATCCCCGGCCTTGTGCCGGGACAGCGCGGGAAGGAAGTCACCTGCCCCGGTTTGAATGATCAGATTTCGCGCACTCAACAAACGAAATCAAAAAGTTACTGGCTCCCCGCCTTCGCGGGGATGACGGGGAGTGCGGGCGGAAAACCATGGGCGGGAAGACGAAGGCAGCAGCCTTGACCGGTTTGCGGCCGCGCCTCCTCGATGCGTTTCATTGAACCAGCAAAAAGGGGCCCGCGGTGCCGCGAGCCCTGGGTCGCATTGCTGCCCGCCGTGCGGTCAGTAGGTCATGATCGCCGGAAGCACCTTGGCTTCCTCGACCCACTTCTCGACCATCTTTTCTGACGGCACCTGACGGACCAGCTTCTTGGCCTCGTTCACTTCGGCCATCTTGGCGGCAAGATTGGCCGGGACGCGGTGCTTGAGTTCCTTCACGGTATCAACGCCCGCGGCTTCCAGCAGCTCGGAATATTCCTCTGCGACGCCCTTGATCCGCATCAGGTCGGACATGTTGGCCCACTTCAGAATGCGGCTGCCGTCGATGCCGGTTTCTTCCGCCAGCGCCTTGCGGCCCTTGGGGTCCTTGGCGCGATCCAGCAGGTCGTCCGTGGTCTTGATGCCAATGCCATGAAGCTTCTCGGCATAAACCTTGCCGATGCCTTCGATATCAATCACCGGATACGCCATTCCAAAACCTCCATTGAGCCTGACGGGCCCTGCCCCACGCAGGCAGATTAGCGGTCACACCAGCTGATTCAATCCCGGAATGCGGGCGATCGCCGCATTTACGACCTCTTCGCCAGCATGTTCGCGGGCAAAGCCGACGATCTCGCGCGCAACTGTCTTGACCTGATCAAGGTCGAGACCAGCGTTCGACAGTTCATTCAGTGTTGCCATGGCGCCCATCGTGCCGCCCATCATGCCGGCGATGGAGCCGAACAGACCGCCGGCCTGCTGCTGGCCTTCGGCCATGATGGCCTCCGCGCCTGGCAAGGCAGTGATGATCTGCGGCACGAGATCCTGAGGGCCGTCCTTGGCGAGAAACCGCAGGATGATGCCGATGGCCGTGCGGGCGGTTTCCTCATTGAGGCCGGCTGCGGTCATGATGCGCGCTGCGAGTTCTTCCATCCGGATCTCCTGAAGCTTGGGACGCCGTGCTATGTCACATGTGACGCAGACAGCATTGCCTATACACACCAGGGAGATCGCACGTCGATGACAGCTTTGCCAGTGGAGGCTGGTGGCTTATCAGTGGGTGCAGGATATTTGGTGCGGGAACTTTTCGGGAGTTCGGGATTTGAGCGAGAGCATTTTCATCGGCGGAAGCGGCAAGGACGAAGTGCTGAGCCTGAAGCTGGCCAACCGCCACGGCCTCATCACCGGGGCCACCGGCACCGGCAAGACCGTCACCCTGCAGATCCTGGCCGAAGGCTTTTCCAAGGCGGGCGTGCCCGTGTTCTGCGCCGACGTGAAGGGTGACCTGTCGGGCATCGCCATGCCCGGAGACCCGAAGGACTTCCTGCTGAAGCGCGCCGAACAGATCGGCATTGCCGACAGCTATGACTTCGAGGGCTTCCCGGCGGTGTTCTGGGACCTGTTCGGCGAGCAGGGGCATCCGCTGCGCGCCACCGTCTCCGAGATCGGTCCGCTGTTGCTCGCCCGCATGCTGGATCTCAACGACACGCAGGAAGGCGTCCTCAACATCGCCTTTGAACTCGCCGATGACGAGGGCCTGCTGTTGCTCGATCTCAAGGACCTGCGGGCCATGATCGCCCATGTGGGCGAGCGGGCGCAGGAGCTGTCGAAGGTCTATGGCAATGTCTCGGCCGCCTCGGTCGGCGCGATCCAGCGGGCGCTGTTGGTGCTGGAGCGCGAGGGCGCGGACCAGTTCTTCGGCGAGCCGGCGCTCGACATTGCCGACTTCGCCCGCACGACTCGCGACGGGCTCGGCATCGTCAACATCCTGGCCGCCGACAAGCTGATGCATTCGCCGCGGCTCTACGCCACCTTCCTGCTGTGGATGCTGTCGGAGCTGTTCGAAGAGCTTCCCGAGGTGGGCGACCCGGAGAAGCCGAAGCTGGTGTTCTTCTTCGACGAGGCGCATCTGCTCTTCACCGAAGCCCCCAAGGCCTTGCTGCAGAAGGTGGAGCAGGTGGTCCGCCTGATCCGCTCCAAGGGCGTTGGCGTCTATTTCGTCACGCAGAACCCGCTCGACGTGCCGGAAACGGTGCTGGCGCAGCTGGGCAACCGGGTGCAGCACGCCCTGCGCGCCTTCACGCCCCGCGACCAGAAGGCGGTGCGGGCGGCGGCCGAGACGTTCCGGCCCAATCCGGATCTTGATACGGCGCAGGTGATCACCGAGCTTGGTGTTGGCGAGGCGCTGGTGTCGACGCTGGAGGGCAAGGGCATTCCGTCGGTCGTGCAGCGGACGCTGATCCGCCCGCCTGCCTCGCGGATGGGGCCGGTGACGCCGGCCGAGCGCCGCGACTGCATCGAATCAAGCCCGATCTACGGTCTTTATGAACGCACCCGCGACCGCGAATCCGCCTACGAGGTGCTCCTGGAGCGCGCGCGCAAGCAGCAGGAGCGCGAGGAGGGCGAGCGCGGACGCGAAGCCGACGAGGAAGCCCGTAGCGGCACGCGGCGCACCCGCAGCGGCTTCCAGGTGCCGGATTTTGGCCGTGACGACACGCGTGGCCCCTCTCGTGAACCGGCACGCCGGCCACGGGCGTCCAGCCGCGACAGCGTGGTCGAGGCGGGCATGAAATCAGCCGCGCGCAGCCTCGGCTCGTCGCTCGGCCGGGCGCTGGTGCGCGGCGTGCTGGGCTCGCTGAAGCGCGGGTTCTGAGACCGCAATCAAGCCGAGAACTAGGCCGGAATCTGGGCCGAAAGTTCTAGCCGGCTTATCTTTGCGCGGCGCACAAGTGACTTCGCATTTGCGAGAAATTGTGCAACATCCCCTTCCGGGCGCGGCAGGTCGCCCGGGAGGAACTGACCATGAGTGCATCGGCTTCCGTGAAGTCCGTGACACCGCCGATGGTGGAACGGCGCAAGGGCGGCACACCGCTTGTCTGCCTGACAGCCTACACCACCCCGGTGGCAGCGATTGCCGACCGGCATTGTGACATCATCCTCGTCGGCGACAGCGTCGGCATGGTGCTGCATGGCTTGCCGTCCACTCTGGGCGTGACGCTCGAGATGATGATCCTGCATGGCAAGGCGGTGCGGCGCGGCGTGGAGAAGGCGCTGCTGGTCGTCGACATGCCCTTCGGCACCTACGAGGAAAGCCCGGAGCAGGCCTTCCGCAATGCCGCCCGGCTGGTGGCGGAGACCGGCTGCGCGGCTGTGAAGCTGGAAGGCGGCGTGACCATGGCCGAGACCATCCGCTTCCTGACCCGGCGCGGCATTCCGGTGATGGCGCATGTCGGGCTGACGCCGCAGGCGGTCAACAGCTTCGGCGGCTACAAGGTGCAAGGGCGCGGCGAGGACGGCGAACGGATCCTGGCCGACGCCCGTGCGGTTGCGGAAGCCGGTGCCTTTTCCGTCGTGCTCGAGAAGGTGCCCGATGCCCTCGCCCGGCGCATCACGGCCGAAGTTCCCATTCCGACCATCGGCATCGGCGCGTCTGCGGCCTGCGACGGTCAGGTGCTCGTCATTGACGACATGCTGGGCATGTTCACGGCCTTCCGGCCGAAGTTCGTCAAGCGTTATGCCGAGCTTGGCCACTCGGCCGAGGCGGCGGTTGCTGCCTATGCCGAGGACGTGCGCGCCCGGGACTTTCCGGCGGCCGAGCATGTGTTTGGCGATGGCGCGGATCTCTCCAGTCTTGCCACACCGAAGCCGGAAGGTGCCGAATGACGACGATCCTGCACAGCCGCGCGGAGCTGCGCGCGATGGTGGACGCCTGGCACCGGGACGGTTTGCAGATCGGCGTGGTGCCGACGATGGGCGCGCTGCACGAGGGGCATCTGGCCCTGGTGCGCCGGGCGCTTGCCGAGACCGACCGGGTGATCGTGACGATCTTCGTCAACCCGAAGCAGTTCAACAACGCCAGCGACCTGTCGACCTACCCGCGCACCCTGGAAGCGGATGCGGCCAAGCTGACACCGCTGGGTACGCATGTGGTCTACGCGCCGGGAGTGGAGGATATCTATCCGGCCGGCTTTGCCACCAATGTGTCAGTGAGCGGAGTGAGCGAAGGACTGTGCGGGGCGCATCGTCCCGGGCATTTCGACGGTGTTGCCACCGTCGTCGCCAAGCTGCTGCTGCAGACCGGGGCCGACAAGGCCTATTTCGGAGAGAAGGACTTCCAGCAGTTGCAGGTCGTGCGCAGGCTGGTGGCAGACCTCGACATTCCGGTCGAGATCGTCCCCTGCCCGACCGTGCGCGAGGCCGACGGGCTTGCCATGTCCTCGCGAAATGTCCGGCTGTCGGCGGAAGACCGGGCCGTGGCGCCGAGGCTCGCGGCCATCCTGACCCGAACCGCCGAGGCGCTGGCCGGCGGCGCGGCGGCCGCACCGCTGCTGGCTGCGGCAACTGCCGACATCCTGGCCGCCGGCTTTTCCGAGGTCGAGTATCTGGAGCTGCGCGCGGAAGATGGGCTCAGCCCGCTGGAGCGGACCGACCGTCCGGCCCGGCTGCTGGTCGCCGCCTGGCTTGGTGGGGTCCGGCTCATCGACAATATCGCGGTCGCTCCGGCAAGCTAGCTGCAACGGCCTGTTTACCGATGCAAGGACAGCGCTTTGGCCGCTTGCCCGGAGCGGCGGATGGCGGCATTCTGCGGCCAGCCGGGGAGCCTGATGCTCCCCCCGCCCTGCCTTGCCCAAGACGCCTTACTGGCGGGGGCATTCTCAAAGCCCAGGAGCTTTCCGTTGAGCCAGATCGACAAGGTTCTCGCCCGCATTGACGCGGATCTCGATAACGCGCTTGCCCGCCTGTTCGACCTCATCAAGATCCGCAGCATCTCCACCGATCCGGCCTACAAGGCGGATTGCCGTCAGGCTGCCGAATGGCTGGCCAGGGAGCTGACCTCGATCGGCATCGAGGCGAGCGTGCGCGACACCGCCGGCCATCCGATGGTCGTCGGCCACCGCAAGTCCGGCAAGCCCGGCCCGCATGTGCTGTTCTACGGCCATTATGACGTCCAGCCGGTCGATCCGCTGAACCTGTGGGAGACCGATCCGTTCGAGCCGCGCCTGGTCACCCGCGCCGATGGCTCGAAGATGATCGTCGCCCGTGGCTCGGCCGACGACAAGGGTCAGCTGATGACCTTCGTCGAGGCGGCCCGCGCCTATATCGCCGAGACCGGCGATCTTCCGGTCGACGTGACGATCCTGTTCGAAGGCGAGGAAGAATCCGGTTCGCCGTCGCTGCATCCGTTCCTCACTGCCAACAAGGATGAACTGACCTGCGACCTGGCGCTCGTCTGCGACACCAGCATGTGGGACAAGGACACGCCCGCGATCTCGATCATGCTGCGCGGCATGGTCGGCGACGAGATCATCGTCAGGGCCGCAAGCCGCGACCTGCATTCGGGCAGCTACGGCGGCTCGGCGCAGAACCCGAACCACATCGTTGCCAGCATCATCGCCGGCCTGCATGACGAGAACGGCCGGATTACCCTTCCGGGCTTCTATGACGGCGTGACCGAGCTGCCGGAGAGCCTTGCGAAGATGTGGGCGGAGCTCGGCTTCTCCGTCGAGGAATACCTTGGCGATATCGGCCTCAAGTATCCGCGCGGCGAAAAGGGCCGCCTGCCGCTGGAACACATCTGGACACGTCCGACCGCCGAAGTGAACGGCATGTGGGGCGGCTACCAGGGCCCGGGCTCCAAGACCGTGATCCCGGCCGAGGCCCATGCGAAGTTCACGTTCCGCCTCGTCGGCGAGCAGGATCCGGAGAAGATCCGCGCGGCCTTCCGCGCCTATGTCCAGTCCAAGATCCCGGCCGACTGTACCGTCGAGTTCCTGCCCAAGGACGGCAGCCCGGCGCTGTCACTCGACCCGACTATGCCGGCGGTGGCCAAGGGCCAGGCGGCACTCGAAGCGGAATGGGGCAAGCCGGCGGCGCTGATCGGCATGGGCGGTTCGATCCCGATCGTTGGCGACTTCAAGCGCATGCTCGGCATGGATTCGCTGCTGATCGGCTTCGGTCTGGAGGACGACAAGATCCATTCGCCCAACGAGAAGTACGAGCTGCGCAGCTTCCACAAGGGCATCCGCTCCTGGGCCCGCGTGCTCGCCGAACTCGCCAAGGGCTGACGACACCACACCCCGAAATGGCTGCTCCCGGTTTTCCGGGAGTGGCTAACTTGCCGGGCGCACGACGTTACCTGAAATCGTCAGGTGGGCAGGAGCCGCAGCGCCGCTTGCGAGATCACCGGTGACGGCATCGCGCCAGCGATAGCCGACGATGGCCGCCTCCCTGTAGCCCGACAGGATATTGCCGCGGATGACAGCTGTGCCTGAGCCTTCCACGGCACTGACAGAGACGGCGACGCCGCTGTCACGCACGACATTGTCTGCGATCACCACATCGCGCAGGTAGGGCCCCCAGCCGGCCATGACGCCGAACCTCGGTGCATTCTCGATGACATTGCCCGTAACAGTGGTGTCAGCCTCAACGTAGATGCCGATACCTTTGCCTGCGCCTCCCTGCTCCGGATAGGGGCTTTTCAGGGAGAGATTGCGCACGAGATTTCCCGAGACAACCGCCATGCGGCCGCCCGAAAGGAAGTTGGCGACAGAGATCCCGATGGTGGCCCCGTCGACGATGTTGTCCGAGATCACCGCGCCCTCGAATTCAAACTCGCTGTAGATGCCGGTCTCGCCGGATCGCAGGCAGGAGTTGGCGATGATCTGCACATTCGAGGCTGTGTTGGCGCGGATGGCTGAAAAGGCGCAGTCCGCCACCCGGTTGCCGGTGATCATCACCCCGTTGGCGCGGAAGATATTGATGCCGTTGCCGTTCTGCCCCGTGCCGCCGGCGCGGGCCGCAATCCGCTCGATGCGGTTGCCCCGGATCAGCGTTCCATCCTCGGCCTGTTGCCAGCGCATCACCATCAGGCCGGCATTGGCGCAGTCTGTAATAACGTTTTCGGCGAAGACCAGCCCGCGCGCCTCGACAGACCGGATGCCAGCTTCGGCCGCCCCCGAGACGAGGCAGCGCTCGACATGGCCAGCGCAGCGATCCAGCGCAAGACCGGAGCGGCTGGAACCGGTGATCTCGCAATTGACGAGGCTCAGGTGATCGACATCGAGGAAATGCAGGAGGCCGAAGGCATGCTCGTTGATCAGCTTGTTGGCCCCGTCGAAGACGACGCCATCGAGACCGATGCGCGAGGCCCCTTCGGCGGTGGCCAGCAAGCCGCCGCCGCCTTGGTAGACGAGCCGGGTGCGGCCGGGGACGCCGACAATCAAAGTTCCTGACGGCAGGCGCAGGTTGGCGACCGGGTAGGTTCCAGCCGGCAGGAACAGCGCCCTGCCCTTCTCGACCGCCCGGTTGATCGCGCGCTGCATCTGGGCGCTCTGGTCATCGGTGCGGTCAGGCAGCACGCCCAGATCGGCAGCATCGATGGTTCCGCGCAGATCGGCAACGCGGGTCTGGGCCTGGACGGCTGTCCCGGAAAGACACAGGGCGGCTGCGGCCAGAAACTGTCGGCGACTGAGGTGTGACAACATCGGTCGGGATCGCGTCCGCATACAACCGGCTTTCGTTCCAAAGGGGCACAGGGCGTGGGCTCCACGTCGCTTCGGAGCAAGTGCCGTGCCGATTGATCAACCGCAATGCGACGCAGTCCCGTTGCGTCACACTGGGCCAGTGCCAGTTGGGAGGGCCCGCCATGATCAGCCTGACAGATTGCATTGCCCTTTGCGGGCTCGACGAAGCCGAGGTTCGGGCGCTGGCCGAACATGAGCATCTGCCGGAGATCGCTGCGGCAGCGCTCGGGGCCTATTTGCTGCATCTGCCGCGTGGGGCGGAGAAGGTGCAACAGATGATCGAGGAAGACATTCGTGATGCGCTTGACCGCGGAGACCGGGCCCATGCGCGCGACTTGTTCATGGCACTACGGCACTTCCTGAAGGAACACGGGCCCGCGCCACGGACACGTGGACCGCAGGCGCTCTAAAGCCCCATCAGCCCTGCGATATCCTCGACAGCGGCCGATGCGGGGACACGTCCCTCGCGGACGTCGGCTTCCAGAGCCTTGATCCGGGCGGCGCGTGCCGGCTCGCGGGTCAGCGCCTCCATCAGGCGCTGCTGCAGCATGTCCCACATCCAGGCGACCTGCTGGCTGGCGCGGCGGCTGGCCCATTCGCCGGTGGCCTGCATCTTCGAGCGGTGCAGTTCCACCTGCGCCCACATCTCCGACAGCCCCTCATTGGCAAGACCCGAGATGGTCACCACTGGCGGCGACCAGGTTGGCGAGCGCGGGCTCAGGATATGGAGGGCACTGCGATAGTCCGAAGCCGCGCTTCGAGCCCGGATTGCCCCGTCCCCGTCCGCCTTGTTGACGGCGATGAGATCGGCAATCTCGAGGACGCCCTTCTTGATGCCCTGCAACTCGTCGCCTGCACCTGGCAGCATCAGGACGAGGAAGAAATCAACCATCTCGGCCACGGTCGTCTCGGACTGGCCGATGCCGACCGTTTCCACCAGGATGACATCAAAGCCGGCCGCCTCGCACAGGAGCATGGTCTCGCGCGTCTTCGCCGCGACACCGCCCAGCGTGCCGGCCGACGGCGACGGCCGGATATAGGCGCGCGGATCCACCGCCAGCTGCGCCATGCGCGTCTTGTCGCCGAGGATCGAGCCGCCCGTGCGGGTGGACGACGGATCGACGGCCAGAACCGCGACCCGGTGGCCAGCTGCCGTCAGGTTGCTGCCCAGCGTGTCGATGGTGGTGGACTTGCCGACGCCGGGAACGCCCGTGATGCCGACGCGATGCGCCTTGCCGGTGTGCGGCATCAGGCGCGTCAGCAGGGCCCGGGCGACGTCCCGGTGCTCGCGCTTGCGCGATTCGACCAGCGTAATGGCGCGGGCGAGCGTTGCCCGGTTGCCGGCGAGAATGCCGGCGGCCAGGTGTTCAGGGTCAAGGCTGGCGCTCGGGGCTGCAGGCGAAGCGGTCATGTAGCAAGGCTTAGCCGATTACGCCCAATCCGTCATCCCGGCGAAAGGGTGAGACCTCAGGAGGCTGGCGTCCAGAGAATGCGCTGGATCGCGGCACTGCGCAGCAGGTTGTCCGGCGGCAGCTGGTCCCACGGACCGGTAAACTGCGGAATGGCATAGACAAGCTGCACATTGGCGACGCCGCGTGCCGAACAGATGGCCATGCCGCGCCAGAGTTCCTGGCCCACGCGGCAATCGGACCGGCGGGTGCCGACCTCGGCAAAGGTCATGCCGATGCGCTCACCATTGGGGCCGGCCAGATGATGTGTCACGCCATGCACGGTCCGGATGCGGCCATCACCGCTCTTGAAGATCTGCAGCACCTGGAAGCCATCCGAGTTGAACGCGCCGATGGCGTTTTCTGTCGTCATCTCGACGGCGGTCTGGATGCTGTCGGTGGTAAAGCCGGGCAGGGCCGCCTGGATCGCCTTGGCGGAATAGGGCGTTGCCGCATTGATGCCGCCGACGCCCTGTCCGGTGATCTGCACCAGCGTCACATTCGACGTGCGCACGGCAGCCGGGACGGCCCCTGTCACCGATGACGTGGTCTCGACATAGTCCGCCGTCTGTGAACAGGCGGCCAGCAACATGGCCAGGCCGGCGACGGCGCAAAGGGACGAGAAACGCATGGGCAAGTTTACTCCGGACACAAACAGGGCGGGCCGGGCGGGCACGCCAGCTTAGCCAGCACCGGCCTGACAGGCAATTGGGGCAAGGCTGCGGCAAGGGCTGACCGCCGCGGGGCCACCATCAGGGGACAGGGTTAACACCGGGTTTCCGGATGCCAGCCTGCCGGGGACACAGGCGCCTATGTCAGGTCTGGCCGCGGCCGATCCACTTGCCCGTGGCCGGGGGAACATAGGCCGCGCAGGCAGACAGCAAGGCCTCAGGCGTATCAGCCACTTGCAGCATCGCGCGCATCGCCGGCTTGACGAAGCCCTTGTCGACCTGCGTATCGAGGAAACTGATCAGGCCGTCATAGAAACCGCCGGTGTTCAGGAGGCCAAAGGCCTTGGCATGGTAGCCGAGCTGACCCCAGGTCCAGACCTCGAAGATCTCTTCCATCGTGCCGGTGCCGCCGGGCAGCGTGAAGAAGGCATCGGACAGCTCGGCGAACATCGCCTTGCGCTCGTGCATCGAGCCGACGACATGCAGCTCGCTGAGCCCCTTGTGCTCCAGCTCCTTGGCCTTCAAGGCCTCCGGCAGAACGCCGATGACCCGCCCGCCTGCAGCAAGCGCCCCATCGGCCACAGCGCCCATGAGGCCGACGCTGGCGCCGCCATAGACAAGCGTCAGCCCCGCCTCGGCGATCACGCGCCCTGTGTCCCGCGCGGCCACGTCAAACACCGGATCCGTGCCGGAACTCGATCCGCAGAAGACACAGACTGACTTGATCATGATGCAACCCTTTCGGTGTGCTGCTTGCGCCAAAGCGTTTCGAGGCTACTTGGCAGAAGACCCGTGATTAGTTCTCTCGGACCGGGCTGCAATGCCGCTCCTGCAGGTCCCCACTGCATCACGATGTTACGCCGCCGCATCGCACTGGCATTCGGCGCGCCGCCATGCAGGACGAGCGGATGTATTGCAACCAGTGCCCCGGGACCGCATACGGCGGGCACCGCGCCGGACCGTTCATCCGGGAGCGATCCGTCCGGCATGGAGTGATGCGAGCCGCGAATGAACTGCGTCGCTCCCGTGTCCTCGCCCATTCCGTCCAGACACAGCATGAGCCGGATCATGACCGGTTCGACCGGGCAGATGTAACGGTTTGGATAGTCGCGATGCCAGGAAATCCCGCTACCGGTTCGCGCGGACTTTTGCGTCAGATTGACGAAATGCGGCACAGCCGCGTCTGTCTCCAGCAACGTCCTGGCGAGATGTTGAACCCCTGCGAGCAGCAGCACCTGCAGAACCAACGGAACATGTTCCGCTAGGTTGCCAAGGATGAAGACGTCCCCACACTCGGCTGGGACGACCCTCTCCCCGCGCTTGGCCGCCGGAAGGTCGCGTTCGAAGACGCAGTCGGCAAGGAGAGCTTGATCCCGCCCCTCCGCCGCACGGGCGAGCGCAGCATTGATTTCGAGATCAAGACTGGCAAGCAGCTCTTGCGGAACAGCATCCGGCACGATGACGAAACCATCGTGCCGGAGACTATCGAGAGACGCATCCATCGCCTGTCACGCAGTCACACTGGCGGCGCGTTTCAGGTCGGTGAGGAGGTCGCTGGTCGGGCGGATGACGCCGGCCTTTACGTCAAGACGGGTCTTGATCGCCGGCCGGGTCAGATCCTCCAGCAGCGCCTTCTCATCGTCATTGAGGTCGAGGAAGGCCTCAAGGATCGAGGCCATCATGACTTCCGATGCGCGGGATGCGCCGTCATCGCATTTGAGCGCGATGCCGAGACCAAGTTCGGGAATGGTGGCGCAGAACACGCCCTCGGCGCCGGTCTTGACGAAGACGCGGCGGCGGAAGCCGGCCATGGCGCGGGTGCAGAAGCGATCCGTGCCGGCAACCATGAAGGCGTTGTCGACGCAGGCGTCATAAAGCCGGCGAGCGGCCTCGGCGCGCAAGGGTTCCAGGTTCTCGCCGGTACCGAAGGCAGCAAAGGCGCGGGCAAAACCGTCCAGCGGGGTGGCGAAGGTCGGGATGGCGCAGCCGTCGATGCCGCAGATGTCCGGCGTCAGCGTGTCGCCGGTCATGGCTTCAAGCACGGCCTTGATTTCCTGCTGCACCGGATGGTCCGGCAGAACATATCCGCGGGTCGGCGCGCCCATCACCTTGGCAAGGCCAAGGAAGCCGGCGTGCTTGCCGGAACAGTTGTTATGCAGGGCACAGGGCGTTTCCCCCGCGCGCACCAGACCCGCCACGTCCTCGACGCGCGAGGGCCACTGCGGCCCGCATTCGAGGGCATCATCCTCAAGGCCGGCCTTGATCAGCATGACCCGGGCGGCGTTGACGTGCCGCTCTTCGCCATTGTGCGAGGAACAGGCCAGCGCCAGTTCAGCCGGATCGTAATCCAGTGCGTCGGCAGCGCCCGATTCCACCAGCGGCAGCGCCTGCAGCGCCTTGATGGCAGAACGCGGGAACACCCGGCGTCCGGTGTCGCCGATCTTCAGCACGGGCGTACCATTGGCATCAAAGATGGCGATGGCACCGCGATGGCGGCTTTCCACCACATCGCCGCGGGTCACTTCGACCAGAACCGGATTGCTCATGAAACCTCGCTTGGGATGTGAAGAGACGACTGGTTCAGGCGTTGCTGACGGCAAGCGCCGGCCGGAGCCAGGTGCCGAGCCGGGCCAGCGCCTCGGCCAGCACTTCATCGCGCTTGCAGAAACAGAAACGGATGTAATTCGTTGGCGCATCGGCCATGTAGAAGGCGGAAACCGGAATGGCGACAACGCCCGCCTCGGTCACCATGCGCTTGCATATGTCGACGTCGCGCCCCTCGAGCCCGAGCGGAGTGATGTCGCAGGTGAGGAAATACGTGCCCTCGCAAGGCAGCACGCCAAAGCCAAGCCCGGCCAGGCCCTCGGCCAGCAGGTCCCGCTTGGCCTGAAGCTCGGCGGACAGGCCGTCGAAATAGCTGTCATCCTTGCGCAGGCCATGCGCCACCGCCTTCTGCAGGTTGGGTGGCGTCGTGAAGGTGACATACTGATGCGCCTTGGCGATCGGGTCGAGCAGCTTCGGCGCGCCGGTGACATAGCCGATCTTCCAGCCGGTGAGCGAGAAGGTCTTGCCGGCTGAGCCGACACGCACGGTGCGCTCGCGCATGCCGGGGAAGCTCATCAAGGGGCGGTGCACCGAGCCATCGAACAGGAGATGCTCGTAGACTTCGTCGCAGATGGCATAGACGTCGTGTTCGACGCAAAGCTCGGCGATGCGGGCAAGTTCGGCTTCCGAGAACACCTTGCCGGCCGGGTTCATCGGATTGTTGAGGAGGATCGCCTTGGTGTTTTCGGTAAAGGCCTTTTCCAGCGCGTCGAGGTCGAGGCTCCAGGTCGGCGGCGTGACGCGCACGCGGACCGGGATGCCGCCGGTGCGCCGGACGATCGGCAGGTAGCAGTCGTAAAGCGGCTCGATGAGAATGACCTCGTCGCCCGGCTCGACCAGGGCGAGGATGCAGTCGGTCAGCGCTTCGGTCGCGCCGGAGGTCACCATCACCTCGTTGGCCCAGTCGATATCGAGGCCGTAGAACCGCTTGTTGGCCTCGGCCACCGCCTGGCGCAGCTCCGGAATGCCCATCATTGGCGGATACTGGTTCGGGCCATCGATCAGGGCGTCGGCGGCAACACGGCGCACATCTTCCGGGCCATCAACATCGGGGAAGCCCTGACCCAGATTGATCGCGCCATGCTCGCGCGCCAGACGGGACATGGTCTCGAAGATCGTGGTTTCGAGCCCGGTGAACACCGGATTGGTCGGCTTCATGCAACACCCTCCACCAGGCCACCCAAGGGGACTCAATCCCCGGCCCATTCCTTGCTGCGGTTTTAGACGGGACAGACGGTGCCGTCGAGGGGGATGGGGGTGGAAGGCGGGCAACGAAGTTGCAACCTCGCCCATGCCAAGTGTGTGTCTGCCATCACATTGCCCTGATCGGGGTGTGGTATGGTGATGTATCGCCGGTTGAATCATCCGGCGCTTCGGAGACGAAGAGATGGTGAAGAGTTTTGCGAAGGGGTCCGGTTTGCGCCGTGTTGGTGCAGCGGCCCTCGCCGGCGTGATGGCGCTGAGCGTTCTGGCGGTGTCGGTGCCGCAGGCTGAGGCGCGTGACGGGCGCAACGGCGCACTGGCGGCCGGTGCTGCCGTTGGTCTTGCCGCCGGCGCGCTGCTGGGCGCGGCCGCGGCCAACAGCGGACCGGAATATATCGGCCCTCCCCCGGCCTATTACCCGCCCCCGCCGCCCTATCCGCAGTATGGCGGACCGGTCTACTATGCACCGCCGCCGGTACCGCGCTGCTATATGTCGCCGATCCAGCGCTGGGACCCGTATATTGGCCAATATGTGGTCGTCGGCCATCAGCAGATGTGCAACTGATCACCTGCGAAGTGACAATAGACCTGAAGCCCGCGTCCGCGCGGGCTTTTGTGTTTGCGGCGCAGATCCACCTGCTTTTTGCCTGCCAGATAAGATCCTGTTGCTTGTGACAGTAGCCGTTCCGTGTCTAGGATCACGTAACGCTGGTCACAACTGACGGTTCCCGCTTGTTCTTTCGTCTGACCCCCACGCTTGCCACGGTGATCGGCGCTTTTGTGCTGCTGACAGCGGCACTCATTCTGCTGATCGAGACCCGGGCCTCGCGCCAGGTGGTGACAGATCTTGGCAGCCGTCTGGTTGATCTGGGGATGGATGCCTATGAACGGCGATTTTCGGCCCAGGTGGACGCGATCCGAGAACAGACGCAGTTCGTTGCCCGATCCCTGAAGGGCGGGAGCTTTGACCCCGCTGACGACACCGCACTGGCCAGCTTTTCCTATGGTGCGCTCGCCGCCACGCCGCAGGCTTTTTCTGTCACTGTTCTGCGCGCCTCCGGGGACGGAATTGAGGTCGAGCGTGGCGACGCCAGTGGCGTTTACAAGACGCGGAGTGTGAAGCAGGCGCTCGACCCGTTTGCTGCAGCGCTCACCACCCGGGCCGCCGCATCCCCGCAGCCGTTCTGGCTACCCGTCGCCCATGACGGCACCCGCAACCGGACGACATTGACCTTCGTTGCGCCAGCCTGGTCCGGAGATCGGTTTCTTGGCCTCGCCGCTGTGTCGGTATCGATCTATCGCCTGTCCGTGATCGCCCGGGAACTGTCTGGCAACGGCATGACCGTGTTTCTGCTGCACGGCACGGATGAACTTCTGGCTCATCCCGCGCTGGAGGGAGCACCTCCGGGCGTGTCTGAGGACAATGACCTGATCAACCTCGCCGATGCACCCGATCCGTTGCTGCGCGGATTCAAGGCAGCCATGACGGTCGATCCAACGCAGTTTGCACTGGGCGAAGCCCACTCGATGCATGAGACGAGGGACGAAGCAGGTGAACGTCACTTTGTCGTGCTGGAACGCACCGCGACCCAGGTCGACGGGCTGCCTGTTGTTGTCGGTGCACATTTTCACGCCAGCCTGATCGAACAGCCACTCGACCGGATCACCGCAGCCGCAATATTCGGACTCGCGGTGCTGGCAATCGCGCTCGTTGGCAGTGTTCTGCTGGCACGGCGGATAGCCCAGCCGATCCGGCGTGCGGCGGAGGGCGCACGCGCCGTGGCGCGGCTCGATCTGGACGGGCTGTCGCCACTCCCCGACAGCCGGATCATCGAGCTGCGCGATCTCGCGGCCGGTTTCAATGCCATGGCTGTCGGGCTCAAGGCATTTCTGCGCTATGTGCCGCGCGGCCTTGTCTTGAAGCTGGTGACAAGCGGCGCCGTGGGCCAGAAGCCGGAGGAACGGCATGTGGCGGTGCTGTTCACGGATATCGTCGGCTTTACGCCGGTCAGCGAGGGACTGAGCGCAGCCGAAACCGCAGCCTTCATCAACGCACATCTGACGCTGGTGGGTGAGGCTGTCGAACGTAATGGCGGCACGATCGACAAGTATATCGGCGACAGTGTGATGGCGTTCTGGGGCGCGCCGGAAGCCCTTGCCCATCCGTCAGCGCCGGCTGCACAGGCAGCCCTCGATATTGCGCGGGCCATCGCTCTCGACAACCGGCGACGCGCCGGCGAAGGCCTGCCGCCTGTGCGCCTGCGCATCGGTCTGCATGTCGGGCCGCTGGTGGTCGGCGACATCGGTGCGCCACAACGGGTGAACTACACGGTGATCGGCGATACGGTGAACATCGCCTCCAGACTGGAAACGCTCGGCCGCGATATCGATCCGGACGCCGAGACGATCATTCTCGCCTCGGCACAGGTTGCATCGGAGCTGCCGCCATCCTGCCCGTTTGCCCCGCTGGGCAGCCACCGGATCAAGGGCAAGGACATGCCCGTTGACGTGGTCCGGCTGCTGCCCCCGCGCATGGGACCGGTGTAGGTCCGCCGATCAGGCCGCCCGCTTGGCGTAGCCCTGCAGACCGGTCATCGGCATCATCTGATCCAGCACCGGATCGAACAGCCCATCCGCCAGAACCATGCCGCGCGCGTCCGACAACGCATCGGGCTTGAGTTCCAGTCCGAGGAACCGGGCGCGATCCACCGGCCCCGGCAGATCAAGTGCCGTGGTCAGCCCGGCGGAAAAGCCGAAGCGGATGTAGTAGGGCGCATCGCCCACAAGGATTACCGCCGAATAGCCAGCGACGGCGGCCCGGTTCAATGCCTGACGCATCAGCCGCGCACCGAGACCCTCGCTGCGGCAAGCCGCTTCCACGGCGAGCGGTCCGAGCAGCAGCACGGACTGCGCGCCCTCGATGGCCACGTGCCACAGGCGCAAGGTGCCGACCAGCGCGCCGTCGTCGTCAATCGCGGCGAAGGCAAGCGCCGGCAAACGCCCTTCGCGCAGGCGCTCGCTGGTCTTCTGATGACGGTCCGGCCCGAACGCCCGGTCGAGCAGCAGCTCTCGGGCCCCGGTGTGAGCCGGAGCCTCGTCCACGATCTCGATCATGGCCTTGTCTTTCAGATCACGTAGGATGCAAGGGCTGCGAAGCCGTTGAAGCCGACCGTCGAATAGGTCGTCGTATAGGCACCGCAGCTTTCGATCAGAACCTTGTCGCCGATGGACAGGGAGACCGGCAGTTCGTACGGCGTCTTCTCGTAGAGGACGTCGACGCTGTCGCAAGTCGGACCAGCCAGGACGCAAGGGGCGGTCGCATCGCCGTCGCGCGGGGTGCGGATCGGGTAGCGGATCGCCTCGTCCATGGTCTCGGCCAGACCGTGGAACTTGCCGATGTCGAGATAGACCCAGCGCACGGTGTCGTCAGCGGACTTCTTCGAGATCAGAACGACTTCCGCCTCGATCAGGCCAGCATCGCCGACCATGCCACGGCCCGGCTCGATGATCGTCTGCGGCAGGTTGTTGCCGAAGTGATCGGTCAGAGCCTGGAAGATGGCCTGGCCATAGGCCGGAACGCCCGGGACGTCCTTGAGGTAACGCGCCGGGAAGCCGCCGCCCATGTTGACCATGCGCAGGGAGATGCCACGGGTGGCGCATTCCTGGAAGACACCCGAAACGGTCGCCAGCGCGCCGTCCCATGCACCAAGGTTCGCCTGCTGCGAGCCGACGTGGAAGGACACGCCGAAGGCTTCGAGCCCGGCGCGGTGCGCGGCTTCCAGCACGTCCGGAGCCATTTCCGGGGCGCAGCCGAACTTGCGCGACAGCGGCCATTCAGCGCCGGCGCCATCGCACAGGATGCGGCAGAACACCTTCACGCCGGGGGCGGCGCGGGCGATCTTCTCGACTTCGGCTTCGCAGTCGACGGCATAGAGACGAACGCCCAGCTCGAAGGCACGCGCAATGTCGCGCTCCTTCTTGATGGTGTTGCCGTAGGAGATGCGGTCAGCAGAGGCACCGGCGGCCAGAACCATCTCGATTTCGCCGACAGAGGCGCAATCGAACGACGAGCCAAGCTCGGTCAGGGCGCTGAGGATTTCCGGTGCCGGGTTGGCCTTCACGGCGTAATAGACGGAGGTGTCCGGCAGGGCGCGGGCGAAGGCTTCGTAGTTGTCGCGCACGACGTCGAGGTCGACCACAACACAGGGACCATCTTCGGTGCGTCGGCGGAGAAATTCGCGGATACGGTCAGTCATCGGGGCGTCTCCCGTTCAACAGGTCATGGCGCAGGGTGCGTCGACGCAGGCACCACGGCACCTCCCATATGGACAAGGAGGCCTGGCGACATGCGCAGACGGGCGGTCGAGCGCGCAGCGGTGGCTACGAACTGTTCCGGGTGAGCTGCCTTGGCTTGGAACGAAAACGCTCCGCACGGCCGGCAATGAAGTAACAAGTGCCTCTTCAGTAACGTCGGGATGTGGAAACCCGACAGAGACCAAAAAAGCCCTCTTACGTCGTTGCTTTAAGCCGTCCGGTTTTGCTGATCCCCCGAAGAGCGTGGTGGGGTTTGCGATCAGCTGCCACTGAAATTCTTGGACGACCACGGGCACGTGCGAATTTGGGCAAGACCTAAATGGATCCATTCGCCGTCATGATCAAGCGGTTTTTTGTGCTCTGCGCATAAAAAATGCGCTAGACGCCACTGCCTTCGGATTCATCATTAATCCCGCAGCTTTCCACGGGTTTTTGAATGCAGAAAGGGGCCGCGCGAACGCGGCCCCTGGTGCGGTTTCCTCCCCCGGGTTGGGGGCTTGGCAGGGAAGGAAACCGGACGTTTGAGGCGAGATTCCAGCGCCTCAGTTGGACGTGGTCGGGGCAGCGGCGCCCGGCTGCATCGGATGCGGGCCCTTGCCATGGCGGCCTTCGCCCTTGCCACCCGCCTCGGCGTGGCGCTTGCCGTCCTCACGCCCATCCTTGCCGTGGCGGCCGTCCTTCTTCATCTTCTTGAAGTCTGCCTTGGTGACGACGCCGTCGTTGTTGGCATCGAGTCGCTGGATCATGTCCGCGGTGTGCGCCGAGTTCTCTTCCGCCGTGATGGCAAGGTCACCGTTGGCATCAAGCTGCTGGAACATGCGGACGAGACGCGGCGAGCCCATTTCAGCAAAGATGGCGCCAAATCCGGTCAGGTCGAAGCTGCCTGCCCCGTTCGGGTCGGCCTTGGCGTACAGGTCACCGCGCACCTTGTCGAATTCCTCGCGGGTGATCTTGCCGTCGTTGTCGATATCAAAGCGTTCGAAAAGGCCCAGCATCATTGCGCCGCGATCACCGGGGCCGAAGCCGTGCCCGCCGCGTTCACCGTCCGGGCCGCCGCGGCCATGTTCACCGCCCTTGCCTTTCCCGTGGTCCTTACCCATGCCTTCGCCTTGCGCGCCCATCGGCATCATGGCGAGATTGCCATCGTCGTCGCGGTCGAGGCGCGAGAACATGCGGGCCGACAGCTTGTCGAACTCTTCGCGCGTTACCTTGCCGTCGCCGTCATTGTCGAGGCGCTGGAAGGCGCGAATGCGCATCGGCTCGGCTTCGCTGAGACGATAGGTGCGGAATTCCTCGAGGCTGACCTTGCCATCCTTGTCAGCGTCTGCAGCCGCGAATCGGGCGGCGACGGCTTCGGTGACTTCGGCCTGGGTCAGGACGCCGTCCTTGTCGAGATCGAACTGGTTGAGAACCATGCGCGGGCCATGACCACCTTTGCCGCCCCATCCCATCCGGTCGCCGTCGGCGAACGCGGCGCCTGCGGCCACGAGAGTGAGGGTGGCGGCAACCGAGGTCAGGGCAAGGGTCTTGAGCGTCTTCATGGAACGTCTCCTTCGTTGAGGTCACGCCAAGCGTTTGTGCTTGCGATGACCCCAACATAGCGAGCGGTTCGCAGCCGAATTAGGACCGGAAACAGGCGCAAGTGTCGCCAGCTGTGACGGCTGCCCCGCCTTGCGACAGTCGGTTACATTTTGCCCTCCCCTGCCCCGGCAAATGGCGCTACCTAGAGCCTGGGCGCCCCTGAATGCGCCCCAAGGTCAGAAAGCATGAGTGAGCCGAGCCCCCATATCCTGGTCGTTGATGACCACAAGGACATCCGCGAGACACTGGCGCGCTATCTCGTCAAGAACGGCTTCCGCGCCACGGCCGCTGAGAGCGCCGCGCAGGCCCGCAAGGCCCTGAAGGCGGCCGTGATCGATCTGATTGTGCTCGACGTCATGATGCCGGGCGAGGACGGCCTCAGCCTGTGCCGGTCTCTGGTCGAGGGCGATGCGCCGCCAATCATCCTGCTCACCGCCATGGCCGAGGACACAGACAGGATCATCGGGCTGGAAATCGGTGCCGACGATTATGTCACCAAGCCGTTCAATCCGCGCGAGCTGCTGGCCCGGATCAAGGCCGTGCTGCGCCGGACCGCGAGTGTCCCGAAGGCCCGCGACGCCATCGAACAGGAACGGCTGTCCTTCGAGGGCTTCACGGTGGATGTGGTCCGGCGGGAACTGCGCGATGCGGCGGGCGAGCTGGTTGCCTTGTCGAGCGGTGAGTTCCAGTTGCTCTGCGCCTTCCTCAAGCGCCCCCGTCTCGTTCTTTCGCGTGACCAGCTGATGGACCTGACGACGGGCCGGGCCCCGGGCCTGTTCGACCGCGCCATCGACAACCAGATCAGCCGGCTCAGGCGCAAGATCGAACCGGACCCGAAGGAGCCGGTCTATATCAAGACGGTCTGGGGCGGCGGCTACATGTTCACGCCCGAGGTCAAGGCGCTGGGGGATGAGACGCCATGACAGGCCTGCGCCTGCCGCGCCTGCGGCTCTATCCCCGCAGCCTTGGCGGTCAGCTGATTGCCTTGCTGCTCATTGCACTTGTCGCCAGCCAGGGCTTTGCCATCTGGATGTTCGCCGGCGAGCGGCGGGTCGCCATCTATGAGGCGATCGGCGATGGCGTGATCCTGCGTGCCGCAACGCTTGTACCGTTGCTCGACAGCGCCGACGGACCAATGCGCGACCAGATCCTCAAGGCGACAAGCACGCCGGTCACCCGGTTCTGGGTCGCACCCGAGCCGGTCGTATCAACGGCCGGGCGCTCGGCGCCGGAGCGCCGGCTGGAGGATGCGCTGTCGGAAGAATTGGGACCAGGCAAGGACATTCGCGTTCAGCTGATCGGACGAGGCAAGGCACCGGCACAGCCGCACACGTCCGCTCATCAGGCAGGCGACGGGGACGACGGCAGCGAACGCAGCAAGCGCCTCGAACGCCAGCGCGAGCGGGAGGAAAAGCAGGCTGAACGCATCCGCCGCACGCTGCTGGCGATCAACTTCTCGGTGCCGCTGGCCGATGGCAACTGGCTCAATGTGACGACCAACCATCGCGCGCCGCCGAGCGCGGCGTTCCAGACGCTGCTGATGCAGATCGCGTTGATGGCAGCGGCCATCGTCCTGATCGTTGCCCTGACCATCCGGCAGGTGAGCCAGCCGCTGCGCGCGCTTGCAGCCGCAGCCGACCGGCTGGGACGCGGCGAGACGGTGCCGCCCCTGCCCGTGGCTGGCCCACGGGACGTACGTCAGACGACACAGGCCTTCAACGCCATGCAGGAGCGGCTGAGCAGGTTTGTCAGCGACCGGACGCGCATGCTGGCTGCCATCAGCCACGACTTGCGCACCCCCATCACCTCCTTGCGCATCCGTGCAGAGTTCATCGAGGACGACGAGGACCGCGAGAAGTTCATAGCGACGCTCGACGAAATGGCCGCGATGACCGAAGCGACACTGGCCTTCGCCCGGGACGAGGCGGTGAAGGAAAGCCAGGAGACCGTCGACTTTCCTGCCCTTCTGGTTGCGCTGACCGATGACCAGATCGACATGGGACGCGATGTGCGGCTGATCGCGACGTCACCGCTCCGGCTCACTTGCCGGCCGCTTGCGTTGAAACGGGCCATCCGGAACCTGATCGAGAATGCGGTGCGCTATGGCACCGTTGCCCGCGTCAGCCAGAGCGTCGAGGACGGACAGCTGCGCCTGATCATCGATGATGACGGGCCGGGCATCCCGCAGGACCGGATGTCAGACGTGTTCGAGCCCTTCGTCCGGCTTGAAACCTCCCGTTCCAGCGAAACCGGCGGCATCGGCCTTGGCCTTGCCATCGCCCGCTCGATCATCCACGCCCATGGCGGCACGATCACCCTGGAAAACCGTGCCGAAGGTGGCCTCAGGGCGATCGTCCTGCTGCCGGTCTAGATCGCCGTGTAATCCGTCTCGCTGACCGGCTCCAGCCAGTGGGCCGTCACGCCGCCTTCTGCCTCCTGGATCGCAAGATGCGTCATGGCAGAATGCGGCGCGGCACCGTGCCAGTGTTCGGTCTCGGGCGGGAAGAAGACGGTGTCGCCGGGATGAAGTTCGACCACCGGCTCACCGCGCAGCTGCGCCCGGCAGATGCCGGACAGGACATGGATCGTCTGGCCATGCGGATGGGTGTGCCAGTTCGTGCGGGCGCCGGGTTCAAAATGCACGAACAGCGCTGCAGCGCGGGCGGAGCCTTCCGGCTCGGCGACGACATCCTGCCAGACGGTGCCGGTAAAATAATCGGGATTTGCCCGTCGCGTCGGGCGGCTGCCGGCCTTGTGAATGCGCATGGGTCGTCCTCTTCGCTGATGGGAGGCCATGGGACGGCAACTGGCTGCAAAGTTCAAGCGTCAGGCTGCATTCTGCCAGTGCCGGGCAGCCAGTTGGCCAACAGTTCGCGGTGGCATACCCACCCCCATGCGGATCACGCGGGAGAGGTGGTCTCGCCTGGCGCTCCCTGCGCATCCTGCGCAGCCTTTTCCGCCAGAGCTGCAGCTTCTGCGGCGTTCATGCCGAGACGGGTCTGGGCGAGATGCTCCACATGGGCCTTCAATTCCGGTGAGGTCCGGATAAGGTTGCGGAAGTCTGCCGCCGAGAGAACCAGCAAGGTGCAGTAGCCGATGGCCACCACATCGGCGCTGCGCGGCTGACCGGTCAAAAGCGCCATCTCGCCTGCGACATCGCCGCGGCCCATGCGATGGACGCCGAAGGCCGTGCGCACTTCGGCTGCACCCGAGGAGATGAAATAGGCAGCGTCACCCTTTTCGCCCTTGCGGATGATGTGCTCACCCGGAAGCACGAACTGTGGCTGCAGCAAGCGTGCGATGGTTTCACGCTGCTGGTCCGGGAGCGACGCAAACAGCGGATTGGACGCAATGAGATCACGCGTCTTCAGACCCAGATCGATATGCGGCCGCTGCCGGGTCTCGCCCATGTGGACAGCCAGCTCCCGCTGCAGGTCGTTGTAGAGTTCCGAGGCGATCAGCCGCTGGGCGTAGGCTTCAGCATAGGCCGTCTCTTCCATGCGCTCGCCCGTGCGGCGCAGGAACTCCAGCTCCAGTGCATCCGCGTAATCGGGATACTGCAGCCGAAGGGCCTCGAGCTGCTGCAGGACGTCGTCCTTTCGCCCGTCGAGCACCTCGTGCAGGATGGTGGAAACACGGTCGCCGACCATCGGGCGAATGCGCTTGACGTTGAACAGGATCAGCTCGTTGAGGACGATGCGCGTCAGGAGCAGCCGCTCGAACCGGTCTGCGACGACGCGGCCGAGGAAGGCATCGGTCCGCAGCCAGCGGAAGATCGACTGGGCAGCGCGGAAACTGGTGTCGAAGGCAACAAGCCGGCGGGCAGCGCGGTTGTAGCCCGCGCGACCCTTGGTGCGTGCAAGATCGGCAATCGCACCGACAATGGCCAGATGTGCGGAAATCGTCCGGTTCGATACCGTGTTTTCGCGGAAGTGATGCAGAACCAGAACCCGTTCCCGGTCCGCCAGCGCGATCAGCCCGAGCTGCACCCGTTCCTTGTCCATGATGTCTTCGGAGAAGGCATTGGCTTCCGTGGCGGTGGCGGAACGGGCCGCATAGCCGTCGCTGACCTTGCGGGCGACCTCAGGCGAGATCGCATAGGCAGACGCCATCTGGTCGACCCCGTCGCGCACATCCGACAGGACCAGGGCCTGGAACTGGTTGCGCAGTGCTTCATCCAGCGGCGACAGCTTGTTGAGCTTCAGGATCTTGATCAGCGGCTTCAGGGTCGTGCCGTAGACCAGAAGCGTGAACAGCACGAAACCGGTCGCCTGCACGGCAATGAAGTGCTGCACGTCGTCCGGAATGTTGCGGTGCTCGGTGACCGACAGGGCCAGCGTCAGCGTCACAGCGCCGCGCATGCCGCCCCACAGGATCACGGTCTTGTACTTGTTGCTGACCCCTTCGCCGACGCGCACGGCACTGAGAAGCGGCAACAAGCCAAAGATCACCACCGCGCGTCCGACAAAGGCCGCCAGGATCAGAACCACGAGAAGCAGCGCATCCAGCAGCCGGAAGCCGTCGAGCATTTCCGGGATCAGGATGGAGGCGATCACGAAGATGAGGGACGCTGCCCAGAAGGCGATCTGTTCCCAGACATCGTGCAAATAGGACCAGGCGTCCGGGGTCACGCGGGCTGGACCGTACAGGTTAAAGACAATGCCGGTGGACACGACCGCAACGACGGCGGAAACACCCACCACCTGCTCGCTGAGGACATAGACCAGGTACGGCAGCGCCACCGAGAACGTCACCTGCGCCAGCTTGTGGTCGCGCATCATCGGAAGGAACGCGATGGCGATGCGGCCAACCACGAGGCCGAACGCCACGCCGCCGACAAACGAGCGGAAGAACGTCATGATGGCGGTGGACATCTCCGGGGCCTGGGCACCGGTCAGCATGCCGAACAGGATGACGAACAGCACGATGGCCGCAGCGTCATTCAGCAGGCTTTCGCCTTCGACCAGCCGTCCGAGCCGCGCCGGCGCGCCGATATCACGGAAGATGGAGACGACAGCGACAGGATCCGTCGTGGCAACAATCGCGCCAAGCAGCAGGCAGGCGACCAGGGAGACACCGGCGAGCGGATAGAGTGCCAGCCCGATGAAGGCCGTGGCGACCAGAACCGCAACCACGGCCAGGACAAGGATCGGGCCGATATCCTCGAAGATGCGCCGCATCTCCAGTGTCAATGTGGTCTGGAACAGCAGCAGCGGCAGGAAGACGTAAAGGATCGTCTCGGAATCGATGGGCGGGTTGACGAAGACCTGCGCCAGAGCGTTCAGGGCATCCGTCCGCGGCGTATACAGAAGATAGGCCGCAAGCGCGCCGATGAGCGCGCCAACGGCGGCCAGCAACACGCTTGGCGCAAGGTCGAGCCGCCGCGCCAGCGGCTGCAGCAGCGAAATGACGATCAGCAGGACCGCAAAGGCGGCGATGACGACCGGTGTGTGCATGACGCCGACCTTCTGATGCCTGAGGAAATGCCTCCGGCGCGTGCCACAAGGCGCTGACGGAGAACAGTACCTCAGAGCGGAATACGGAAAACAGACCTGAGCCTTGGCCCGTTTCTAGCGTCTAATGCTGTTCCCGGACAAGGAGTTACTGAAACTGATCCGCGCTCTTTCGTTCGGACAGCCAGATGCCGCCAAGAACCAGCACCAGCGCCACCGCGTGATGCCAGCGGAACGGCTCCCCGAGCAGCACAACGGCAAGGATCGCCGAGAAGATCGGCACCAGATTGATAAAGACCCCGGCACGTCCCGGCCCGATCAGTTCGACGCCCCGCATGAAGTAGATCTGCGCAAGCAGCGATGGGAACAGCGAGATGAACAGCACGATGGCCCAACCGGTGAGGCCGGGCCAGATCGCCGCGCCCGCAGCCATTTCGTAGATGACGGCCGGAACGGAGGCGATGGCGGAAATGATCGACAGCAGTGTGAAGAAGACAAGGCCTGACAGCTTCGGCCGGTTGCGCAGCGCCAGCGTATAGCCCGCATAGAACAGGCTGGCGATCAGCATGATGCCGTCGCCCGGATTGATCTCCAGCTTGGCCAGATTGGCGAAATCACCCTGGGCCGCCACCAGCGCGACACCGACGATCGTCACCAGAATGCCGGCCAGCTGCAACAGCTTCACCTTTGCCCGGAACACCAGAACCGTGCCGGCCAGCACCAGCGCAGGCATGGAGCCCTGGATGATGCCGAGGTTGATCGCGGAGGTGTAATAGGCGGCGATGTAGAACAGGATGTTGAAGCCGACGAAGCCGAACAGGGACATGGCAATCATGGCAGGAAGGTGCGGCCGGGCCAGAGGCCACTCCTCGACCAGCCGGCCGCGCATCAGCATGCCCATCAGCGCCGCCACGATGATCCAGCGCAGGAACACGATCACCATGGGCGAGACTTCACCGATGGCCAGCCGTCCGGCGATGGTGTTGCCGCCCCAGAACAGCATGGCCAATGTCAGCAGAAGAACCGGGCTGGTGTTGAGACGAGCACCGAGGCTGCGGGCAGCTTCGATCATCTGGGAAATCCTTTGTGGCGGGGAGAGCGCCGCAGACATGTGCGCAGCGCAACGCGTTGGCCGCCACCAGTGACCGGAAAATGCGATGCTGGCAAGCCGCGACTGTCCTGCCATCTCCTTTGGCGATGGATCGGCTGCGATTGTTTCCCTGGTGGAAAAGGTCATGTGGACTGCCATGTGATTGACGAAATGACCGGGGCTGACAAGAGTGATTGCCAATCAGACGGATCGTCCCCCTGCCCGGCAGGATCGCGGACAACGCAATGGAGAGCGGCATGACAGAACGGGTCGAGGCGCATGGCCTCAAGATCGCACGCGAACTGCATGACTTCGTCAATGACCGGGTGCTGCCCGGAACGGGCGTTTCGTCCGATGCGTTCTGGGGCGGGTTTGCGGCGATCCTGACCGATCTTGCGCCGGAAAACCGGGCGCTGCTGGCCAAGCGCGATGCGTTGCAGGCGCAGATCGACGCCTGGCACAGGGCCAATCCGGGCGCACCGGACATGACCGCCTACAAGGCTTTCCTGACGGACATCGGGTACCTCGTGCCGGAGGGTGACCGCTTCTCCGTCGGCACGGCCAATGTCGACCCGGAAATTGCCTCTGTCGCCGGGCCGCAGCTCGTGGTGCCGGTGATGAATGCCCGCTACGCGCTCAACGCTGCCAACGCCCGCTGGGGCTCGCTCTATGATGCGCTCTACGGCACGGATGCGATGGGCTCCCTGCCTGCAGGCGGCGGCTATGATGCGGCACGCGGCGCCGAGGTCATCGCCCACGCACGCAAGGTACTCGATGACGCGGCTCCCCTCGCGGCCGGATCCTGGCGCACCGTGACGGGCCTGAAGCTCTCCGCAGGCATGCTGAGCGTGACGAATGACGCGGGCGAGACAGGACTTGCCGATCCGGTGCAGCTCAAGGGCTACACCGGGGCGCCGGACGCGCCCGCCTCGGTGCTGCTGGTGCGCAATGGCCTGCATCTCGACATCCGGATCGACCGAGCTCATCCGATCGGCGCCACGGACCCTGCCGGCATTGCCGACGTGGTTCTGGAATCAGCCCTGTCCACGATCATGGACTGCGAAGACTCCGTTGCTGCCGTCGACGCCGAGGACAAGGTTGTCGTCTATGGCAACTGGCTCGGCCTGATGAAGGGCGACCTTACCGACACGTTCGAGAAGGGTGGCAAGAGCGTCACACGACGTCTCAACGGTGACCGCAGCTACACCGGAACTGACGGCAACATGATCTCCCTGCATGGCCGCTCGCTGATGCTGGTGCGCAACGTCGGCCACCTGATGACTATTGACGCGGTTCTGGATGCCGAGGGCAACGAGGTGCCGGAGGGCATTCTCGACGGCATGGTGACGGCTGCCATCGCGCTGCATGACATCGGTGCCAATGGCCGCCGGGCCAATTCCCGCGCGGGCTCGGTCTATATCGTCAAGCCGAAGATGCACGGGCCGGAGGAAGTGTCTTTCGCCGACCGCCTGTTCGCCCGCATCGAGGATGTGCTGGGCATGGCCCGCAACACGCTGAAGATGGGCATCATGGACGAGGAGCGCCGGACCACGGTGAACCTTGCCGAATGCATCCGGGCGGCCAAGGACCGGGTGTTCTTCATCAACACCGGCTTCCTCGACCGCACCGGCGACGAGATGCACACCTCGATGGAAGCCGGGCCGATGATCCGCAAGGGTGACATGAAGGCTGCCACCTGGATCGCCGCCTATGAGGCCAACAACGTGGATGTGGGTCTGGCTTGCGGCCTGCCTGGTCATGCGCAGATTGGCAAGGGCATGTGGGCGATGCCGGATCTGATGAAGGCGATGATCGAGCAGAAGATCGCCCATCCGATGGCCGGCGCCAACACAGCCTGGGTCCCCTCCCCGACGGCCGCGACGCTGCACGCGCTGCATTATCACAAGGTCAGCGTGAAGGCCCGCCAGGGCGAGCTCGCCAGCCGGGCGAAGGCAAAGCTGGAAGACATCCTGTCGATCCCGGTGGCCACCCGTCCGAACTGGTCGGCAGAGGACATCCAGGCGGAGCTGGACAACAATGCGCAAGGCATCCTCGGCTATGTGGTGCGCTGGGTGGATCAGGGCGTCGGCTGCTCCAAGGTGCCAGACATTCACAATGTCGGTCTGATGGAAGACCGGGCGACCCTGCGCATCTCCTCGCAACACATCGCCAACTGGCTGCGCCACGGCGTCTGCAGCGAGGCCCAGGTGATGGAAACGATGAAGCGCATGGCCGCCGTGGTGGACGCCCAGAACGCCGGCGACCCGGTGTACCAGCCGATGGCCGCCGATTTCGACGGCTCCATCGCCTTCAGGGCCGCCTGCGACCTGGTGTTTGAAGGCACCCGCCAGCCGAACGGCTACACCGAACCCGTGCTCCATGCCCGCCGGCGCGAAGGCAAGGCACGCAAGGCCAGCGGGGTCGCTGCTCACTGACCGGCCGACGTGCCCGTTGACAGGAAGGTCCATAGTGCAATCGCCCGAGACGCCCAAGGTTGCTGAACGCGTCTATCCGCCGATGGTCCGGCTGCTGGCCCGGTCATCCGGCGGCCGGGATCGTGTGCCGGGCAAGCAGGACTGGCGCGACATCGAGCGTTGGCTGCTGGAAGACGGCGGGCAGGTTCCGACATTGCATGCCCTGTTCGAGGCATTCTGCTGGCATCTCGTTGCTGCGGATGTTCCCTTGCACAGGGCGAGCCTGCATGTCGGGACCCTGCATCCCCAGTTGCTGGGCTTTGCCTGGAACTGGAGCGAAGGCGACGGGTTCTGCGACGAGGTTCAGGTCAGCGAGGAGGCCTTGCAGGACCCGGCGTTCCTGCGCAGTCCCCTGGCAGTCGTCTTCCGGACCGGCGAGGAACTCGTGCTTGATCCGCGCGATGACGCGACCGTTGCCCAATACGGCATCATGGCCGACCTGCGCCAGGCCGGCTTTACCCAGTATGTCGCAATTCCCCTGGGAGCTGGCGACTATCACAATGTCGCAACCGTCGCCACGCGGCACCCGGACGGGTTCTCGCCCGAGCAGCATGAGATTCTGCGCTCGCTGCTACGCCTGCTCGCCTTGCATGTCGAGCGTCACATTGCTGTGCGGATCTCGCAGAATGTGGTCGCAACCTATCTCGGCGCTGATGCCGGCAAGGCGGTACTCGACGGCGTCATCAAGCGCGGCAAGGGCAGCCGCATCGAAGCGGTCATCTGGGTCTCGGACCTTCGCGGCTTCACCGATCTGTCCGACCGGCTGGCCCCAGACGACATGCTGCTGATCCTCAACGCGTATTTTTCGGCGTTGGTCGAGGCCATCACGCAACATGGCGGCGATGTCCTGAAGTTTGTCGGCGATGGCCTGTTGGCGGTCTTCCCGCTCGAGCGCACCTACGACCAAGCAAATGCCGCCACCGCAGCCCTTGCAGCGGCGCTGGACGCGGAGATCGCCGTCACCGAACTGGGCTTGAACCCGCCCGATGAGGTGTCCGATATCGTGGGCTGGGCGCCGCTCCAATCGGGCATTGGCCTGCATGTCGGAGACGTCTTCTTCGGCAATGTCGGTGCTGCCAACCGGCTGGACTTCACGGTCATCGGATCAGCGGTCAACACGGCCAGTCGGGTCGAAGGCCTTACCAAGCCGTTGGCACAGCCCATCATCATGACGGCGCCGGTCGCCAATTCAGTTGCCGTTGCAGCGATGGCGACGGTCGCGGTCGAAAGCCTGGGCCGCCACAACCTGCGCGGACTGCCCGAACCGATGGATCTGTTCGCGCCGATCAGACCGCGCGACGCCTGAATCACAAGCAATCGCACATCACTGATGGGCTGGACCGAAGGGTCCGGCCCTTTTCGCATGAACCTGAGCCGGCAATGCACGTTGCACATTTATTCCGCAACCGACGGTCGAATGTCGTGAAACCGACATATTGGTCTAGTTATCTATACATTCGGAGCAAAACGCACATGGTACGCCTTGAAATGTGCACTCAATGCACATACCTTAGCGGAAAGAAGAACGCGTAAGCGCCCCATACCACCAGACGCAGGAGAACAAGACCATGAACGTCTACACTGCCCGTGCCCTGATCATCGATCATCGGCAGGACTACAACCGCGACCGGCTGCCCTGGCTGCCGTCGAGCCTCTATCGCCTCTTCGCCGAAGCGGTGAAGGCCAATCGCAAAGCCTGACGCATCCCAAGCGGACAGCATGAAAGCCCCGGTCATTCCGGGGCTTTTGCTTTGTCCCTCTTGGCCTTAACTGGTGCGAGCCTCATCAAGCGCAATACGGGCGGCGCGGACAGCCGTGTCCAGATCAGGCTGGAAGTGCACTTCGCCATCCTTCAGGCCATGGGTCGCCAGCGCGCCGCGAATGGCAGGGCTCGCTCCGACAAGATAGAGCGCCACGTTGCGTCCGGATGCCTTGCGCACAACGCCGATCATCGTCAGGGCTGCGGTAGAATCGATCAGGGCCACGCCGGAGAAATCCAGCACCAGCGCCCTGTGCTGATCGGCAATCCGTTCCAGCACGGCCCCGACGGTTGCGGCCGAACCGAAGAAGAACGCACCGGACAGCCGGTAGACGACCAGATCGGGATCGCTGGCAAGGCCCGGCTCGAAAGGCCGCTCGCCGCGCAGATAGGTCAGGCCGCTGTCATCCCCCTGCATCCTGTCGGCAATGTCCTCGCCGACAAACGGCTTGTGCTGCTCGACCTGCACCAGCTTGGCCATGCGGTCGATGAAGATGGCCGCGCCGAGCGCCACACCGACGAGGATCGCCTCCGTCAGATCACGGAACAGCGTCAGGAAGAACGTGGCGGCAAAGACCAGAGTGTCCGCGCGAGAGTTACGGAGAATGGTGCCAATGGCATGCCGCTCCAGCATGTTCCAGGCCACCACCGCCAGCACACCGGCGAGCGCTGCAAGCGGGATGTATCCGGCGAGCGGGGCAGCGATGAGAAGGAACAGCAGCAGGAACACGGAGTGCAGCATGCCGGCGACTGGTGATGTTGCCCCGGCGCGGACATTCGTGGCTGTGCGGGCAATGGTGCCGGTCACGCAGATCCCGCCGAACAGCGCCGAGCCGATGTTGGCAATGCCCTGTGCCACTAGTTCGCAGTTCGACCGGTGACGCCGTCCGGTCATCCCGTCAGCGACCACAGCCGAAAGCAGCGACTCGATCGCCCCCAGCAGGGCGAAACTGATTGCCTCCGGCAGGACGGCCAGCATCTTCGCAGCCGAAACGTCTGGCAGTACGGGAGCCGGCAGGCCGGCCGGGATGCCACCGAACCGCGAGGCAATTGTGTCCACCGGCAAGTCGAGGCCGGCCGTGAGACCGGCAGCAAGCACAACTGCAATCAACAGACCTGGCCAATGCGGCCTGTAGCGGCGCAGGAGCAGGATGAGACCAATCGTGCCGGCTGACAGCGCCAGGGTGACACCGTTGAGAGTTGGCAGCGCCGCAGCAAGGGCCGGCAGTTTCTCCGCCAGAGGCCCTGGCTCCGGTCCGCTCAGGGTCAGACCAAACAGGTCCTTGAACTGACTGGACAGGATGATGACGCCAATGCCTGCGGTGAAGCCGACCGTCACCGGATGCGGGATATACTTGATGTAGGTGCCAAGCCGGAAGGCACCGATCAGGGCGAGAAACACGCCAGACATCAGCGTGGCGAGGATCAGGCCCTCCATGCCGTGGCGTGCAATGCAGGCGGCGACGAGCACGATAAACGCGCCCGCCGGGCCACCAATCTGATAGCGGCTGCCGCCCAGCGCCGACACGAGGAAGCCGCCCATGATGGCGGTTGTCAGACCTGCGCCGGGCGAGGCCCCGGAGGCGATTGCAATCGCCATCGACAGCGGCAAGGCGACGATGGCAACCGTCAGGCCGGCGATGGCATCGGCCTTGAAACGGGCCACGCCGTAGCCTTCCCGGATGGCGGTGACGAGTTTGGGCGTGAAGAGTTCGGCTGTCGTCGGCTCGCCCGACGGCCGCGTTTGGGAGGCCGATACACTCGACATTGTATCCTCACGGCCCACGGCTCAGGCTGGATGGGATTGACCGCAGGCCGGGGCTGCAGCGGTCAATCCGCAGCAACCTGCTTAGCTGCCTGCCGGGGGGCGGTCACGCAGGCGTACCCCGCGTCCGCCGGACAGGCTCGCTGCATTCTCGCCGATGAGTTCGATCCCGGCACCTTCAAGTGCCTCGACAACGCGGGTCAGTGTCTCGATGACGCCGCGTACCGTGCCATTGCTGGCTTCCATGCGCTGGATCCGTGGGAACAGAGACACCTGCCATCTCGGCCAGGGTCTTCTGATCAATACCGAGCAAAGCCCGGGCGGCCTTGAGCTGAGTTGAGGTGAGCATGTCGTACCATCGCCCAATGTGATGCTTTAAACATCACTATTGAGCGAAAGCATATGATAAGTGCGCCTAAAGCTGCAAGTGCCAAGGTTCCACTGGAAGATCACGTTTAGCTGAGGCATCGCTGAACGGTCACGCTTCAGTGTTGCCTCAGCTTGCCGGTCGCACCTGGATTCCTGGAGTCGGATCAACCGCTTGTCAGGCCAAGGTGCAGCATTGAATCCGGTGCTTCATCTTCATCCGGCAGACGAACAGAGCACCGTCAGCCCATGCCAGCTCTCCACGGAGGGCAGAAGACAGCATGCATGCACCGCCCCGACGGCCAGTAGCAGCATGGCACCCGTACCAAGGGCCAGGCGGATCGACGGATCGGCCATCGCCTCTTTCCAGGTCTCTGTTGATGCAGTGCTGACGGAATGCCCTGCCAGCGCAAAGGCAGTGTTGGTCATGCTTGCCATGGGTCAGTCCTCCTCCAGATCACGGTTCCCAAATCAGACGTCAGCTTCGGCGGCTGGTTCGTCTTTCTTCTTGCCGAACAGGCCACCGAACCAGCCCTTCTTCTCGCCCTCGGCCGGCTCCGCAGCCGCCTCGGCATCCGGTGCCGGCGGAGCGACGATGTCGCCGAAGCTCTTGAAGAACTCGCCCGCCAGACGCTTGGCGGTGGAATCGATCAGGCGCGCGCCAAGCTGGGCGAGCTTGCCGCCGACATTGGCGTCGACCTCGTAATGCAGGATGGTGGCGTCCGGTCCGTCTTCCTCGAGCCAGACCTTGGCCCCGCCCCGGGCGAAGCCGGCCACGCCGCCGGAACCTTCGCCGTCGATGCGGTAGCCCTTCGGCGGATCCAGCTCGCTCAAGGTTACCTTGCCGCCGAAGGTCGCCTTTACCGGCCCGACCTTCAGCGTCACCTTGGCTTCCAGCTCGGTGTCAGAATGCTTGATCAGCTCCTCGCAGCCGGGGATAGCGGCCTTGAGCACGTCCGGATCGTTCAGAGCCTCCCACACCTTCTGACGCGGGGCTTCAATTCGTTGACTGTCGGCCATCTGCATGACGTGAATTTCCCTCTTCTGGATCCTGCAGGAGCGGTATTGCTGGTCAGGTTGCCGCTTCGTCTTGGGCGGTGCCTCTCTGGCCCCGCCGGCGCAGCAGCGTGATTTCCGCAAGGACGGACAAGGCGATCTCTTCCGGAGTGATGGCCCCAAGGTCAAGCCCGGCCGGCGCTTTCAGGCGGGCGATCTGGTTCAATCCGATACCATCTTCCTGCAGCTTGCGCGTCAGCGCCTCCGCCTTGCGCCGGCTGCCAACAAAGGCAACGTGTTCGGCCTCGACGGCGAGCGCTGCCTTCAGTGCTGCCAGATCACCACGTCCCTGCGTCGAGACGACGAGATAGCGACTGCCGGGCGCCTCCACGGGCAGCGCAAAGCCCTCGATCCGCTCGTCGGCCTGTCGGAACGCCAGCTGATCCTCCGGTGCGGCACAGACCGTGAGGTCATAGCCCATACGCCCGGCCAGATCGGCAAGAGCCAACGCCACCGGACTTGCGCCCAGCACGACCAGACGCGGGCGCGGCAAGACCGGTTCAACAAAGACATCCATCGAGCCCTGGCTCGGGCACATGTTGCGGGCATAGCGTACGCCCTGATGCTCATCCCCTGCTGCCACACCTTGTTCGGCCAGGAGATCCTCGGGCTGCACCGAGATGAGCCGCGTCTTGCCATCGGCCAGCGCCTCGCGCGCGGCCTTCAGCACGGCGCCGCGGGCGCAGCCGCCGCCGATCCAGCCGGCCAGCATCGTGCCATCGGGCGCGATCACCGCCTTCGCCCCGGCCTTGGCCGCCGTGACAGACACGGTGCGAACCACGGTGGCAAGCGCGTAAGGCGTGCCCTCGCGGCGCAGGCGGTCCATGACGGAGTTGACGTCGCTGGCGTCCCAGTGTGGTGGTTGTGGGGTGGTCGATGGGGTCATGTTTTGATCCTCACACCTTGGCCAGATAGGGTTCGAGCGCCGCCAGGCTTTTAAGGTTGTGGGCGGGCGCGAACAGGTCGACATGGGGCAGCGCGGCTGCCATGCCGGCGGCAACCGGCGCATAGCCGTCGCTGCCGATGAGCGGATTGAGCCAGACGATGCGGCGGCAGCGGCGTGCGAGCCGGGCCATTTCCGCGCCGATGTCCTCGGCCGGGCCAGTGTCATAGCCATCGGAGAGGATGATGACGCAGCTGCGCGAGGTCAGCACCCGGGCCGCGTGCCAGCGGTTGAAGTCAGCGAGCGCCGCGCCGATGCGCGTGCCGCCACCGACGCCCTGGGCCATCAGCCCGAGCCGGTCCAGCGCCCGCGCCGCATCCCGCTCCTTCAGCGCAGAGGACACATGCACCAGCCGCGTGTGGACCAGGAAGGCATCGGCCAGCCGGAAGGCATCCAGCAGACCATGCACGAAGCGCACGAAAACGCCTGTGTAGTTGTTCATCGAGCCCGAGGCATCCAGCAGCACGACGAGGCGCAGCTGGCGCAGCTTCGGTCCCTTGTGCACCAGATCCAGCGGCAGGCCACCGCGGGCCACCGACTTGCGCAAGGTGCGGCGCAGGTCGAGGCGCGGGCCCTGGCTGCGGATGCGGTCGCGGCGGGTGAGACGGCGGCGCATCACCAGCGCCAGCCGTTCGGCGAGCCGATGCGCCTCGGCCTCCAGCTCCGGATCGCGGATCTTGCGGAAGTCGGTCTCGGCAAGGTTCTCCGCCCGGCTTGCGCCCTCGCGGGTGCCTGCCGGATCTTCCTCGCCGGCCTCGGGAGCTTCTGCCTCGCGGCTGACGTCCAGCGCGGGCGACGAGCGGCGCGCGGCCTGTTCGTCCTGCATCTGCTTCAGTGTGCGGGCACCGCCGCTCTCCCCTGCAGAGCCCGCGAGCGCCACCGCCTTCTTCATGCCCTTGCGCAGGAAGTGCGCATCAAACAGCGCATCGAAGGCGACCCAGTCCGAGCGCCGGCCGCAGAACAGGGCCTTCAAGGCCGGGCGCAACGTCGCCGCGCGCTGGCCGGCGGCACCCGTAACCAGCCGGCCTGCATCCGCCGCCTCGCTCGGGCCGATGCGGAAGCCCTTGTCGCGCAGCAGCGCGACGAAGGCAGCCAGCGTCAGGCGCAGGGCAGGACCCGGTTCAAACTCGGCGGTCTGGGAGGCAGCGGTTTGGCTCATGTCCTCCTCACGCAACCTTGCCGATGAGGCGGTCCGTCACCTCGCGGGTGATGCGGGACCGGTCCTCGCGGGTCTTCAGGACGCAGGCGAGCGTATCGAAGACCAGCTCCCGGTCCCGGGCGAGATGGGTGCCGCCCAGCCCCGTCAGCGCGGCCGCCCAATCGATGGTCTCGGCGACGCCCGGCACCTTGGCGAGATCCTCCTTGCGCAGCCGGCTCATCAGCTCGGCGATCTGCAGGGCGAAGGCCGTGTCGATGCTGGGAACCCGGGCGCGCAGGATCTCAGCCTCACGCCCGACGTCCGGGTAGTCGACATAATGGTAGAGGCAGCGGCGGCGCAGGGCATCGGAGAGTTCGCGCGTGCCGTTCGAGGTGAGCACAACGCGGGGAATGCTGGCGGCCGGAATGGTGCCAAGCTCCGGGATCGAGACCTGATAGTCCGACAGGACTTCCAGCAGGAACGCCTCGAACTCTTCGTCGGCCCGGTCGACCTCGTCGATCAGCAAAACCACCGGACGCGGACTGCGGATGGCAGCCAGCAGCGGCCGCTGCAGCAGGTATTTTTCCGAGAAGATGGCACTCTCGAGGGCGTCCGGATCGCCCTGCCCCTCATGCGCTTTGATGGCGAGAAGCTGGCGCTGATAGTTCCATTCGTAAAGCGCATCGGAGCGGTCGAGCCCTTCGAAGCACTGCAGCCGGATCAGGTCTGTGCCCTCGCTGGCTGCCAGCGCCTTGGCGACCTCCGTCTTGCCGACCCCGGCCTCGCCCTCCAGCAGCAGTGGCCGCGCCAGCACCTCCATCAGCAGCACGGCCGTCAGCAATCCCTCGTCGGCGATGTAGCCGGCGCTGGCAAAGGCCTTGGCGATGCTGTCCTTGGTTCGGGTCATGGATCAGTCCGGTCCTGGTGTGGGGTGAAGCGAGTGGAGACGGCCATGGCTCCGGCACTCGAACGCCGGTTGAGGTCGTCACCGATCTCACCTGCGTCATCCCGGCCAAGCGCAGCGCCGAGCCGGGACCGGAGAGCCGAAGTCCAAACGGTTCGACGTCTCCCGATCGAGCGCCGCGGCCCTCCGGTCCCGGATCTTCGCTTCGCTGCGTCCGGGATGACGCCGGATGGTCTACCCGCGCCAGTTCCCCTCTTTGTGAGCAGGGTGTTGGCCATGCCCCGGACGGAGCGCAAGCGCTCCGCCCGGCCACAGGCAGTGTCAGGCCGTCGCGCCGAGCTCCTTTGCCACCTTCCAGAGGCGCCAGCTGTCATGCGGCATCTGGATGTGGGTGGAGCCGAGGAAGGCGAAGGCGTCGTTGACCGCGTTGGAGAAGGCCGGCACGCCGCCGACATTCGGGCTTTCGCCCACGCCCTTGGCCCCGATCGGGTGATGCGGGCTGGGGGTCACGGTAAAGTCCGTTTCCCAGTGCGGCGTCTCGACGGCGGTCGGCAGGAAGAAGTCCATGAAGGACGCCCCCATGACGTTGCCGGCCTCGTCGTAGCGGATCTCCTGCCCCATCGCGATGGCGAAGGCCTCTGTCAGGCCGCCGTGCACCTGGCCTTCGATGATCATCGGGTTGATGCGGGTGCCGCAGTCATCGAGCGCGTAGAAGCGCCGGGTCTTTGCAACGCCCGTGTCGACATCGATGTCCATCACGCAGAAATAGGCTCCGAACGGATAGGTCATGTTGGGCGGATCATAATAGCTGACCGCTTCCAGGCCCGGTTCCATGCCCGGGGGCGGCAGATGATAGGCGGCCCAGGCGATCTCGGTCATGGACTTGCGCGCCTGCGGGTTGCCCTTCACTTGGAACCCATCGACATCCCACTCCAGATCGTACTCGGAGACCTCGAGCATGTGGGCCGCGATCATCTGCGCCTTGGCGCGGATCTTGCGGGCCGCCAGCGCGATGGCAGCACCGGCGACCGGTGTGGAGCGCGAGCCATAGGTGCCAAGGCCATAGGGTGCCGTGTCGGTGTTGCCTTCTTCCACCATGATGTTCTCGGCCGGGATGCCGATCTCGGTGGCGATGATCTGGGCCCAGGTGGTCTCGTGTCCCTGGCCCTGGCTCTTGGTGCCCATGCGCGAGATCACCGATCCGGTCGGATGGACGCGGATCTCGGCGCTGTCGAACATGGCAACGCCCAGGATGTCGCAGTTCTTGGACGGGCCGGCGCCGACGATCTCGGTGAAGAACGAGATGCCGATGCCCATGATCTCGCGGGTCTCGCCGCGCCTGAACGCTTCCTGTTTCTGCTTCTGCTCTTCGCGCAGTGCGCGATAGTTCAGCGTGTCCATCGCCTTCTGCATGGCGAGGTGATAGTCGCCGCTGTCATATTCCCAGCCCAGCGCAGACTGGTAGGGGAACTGGTCGCGGCGGATGAAGTTCTTCATCCGGAGGTCCGCCGGGTCCATCCCGAGCTTCTGCGCCAGGATGTCCATCGCCCGCTCGATGCAGTAGGCAGCTTCCGTAACGCGGAAGGAACAGCGGTAGGCAACGCCGCCGGGCGCCTTGTTGGTGTAGACGCCGTCGACCGAGAGATGGGCGACCGGGAAGTCATAGGAGCCGGTGACGATGTTGAAGAAGCCGGCCGGCCACTTGGACGGATCGGCGCAGGCATCGAAGCCGCCGTGGTCAGCCAGCACGTGCACGCGCAGGCCGGTCACCGTGCCATCCTTGCGGGCGGCAATCTCGGTGGTCATGTGGTAGTCGCGGGCAAAGGACGTGGTGGAGAGGTTCTCCATCCGGTCCTCGACCCATTTCACCGGACGGCCGGTGACGATGGAGGCGACGATGGCGCAGATGTAGCCGGGATAGGCCCCGACCTTGTTGCCGAAGCCGCCGCCGATGTCTGGCGCGATGACGTGGATCTTGTGCTCCGGGATCGTCGAGAGCAGCGAGGCCACGGTGCGGATGACATGCGGCGCCTGGAAGGTGCCGTAGAGCGTCAGCTCGCCCTTCACCTTGTCCATCGCCGCGACGCACTGGCAGGTCTCCAGCGGCGAGGGATGGGTGCGGTGATAGGAGATCAGCTCCTTGATGGTGACATCGGCCTCGCGGAAGGCCTTGTCGGTCAGGTCCTTGTCGCCGACATCCCAGGTGAAGATGTGGTTGTGGTGCTTGCGCGGGCCGTGCGCACCGCTGGTCTTGCCGACCAGATCCTCGCGCAGCACCGGGGCATCCGGGTCCATCGACTTGAACGGGTCGACCAGAACCGGCAGTTCCTCATATTCCAC
The DNA here is from genome assembly GCF_026672425.1 of Pannonibacter sp. SL95. Lineage (GTDB taxonomy): Bacteria > Pseudomonadota > Alphaproteobacteria > Rhizobiales > Stappiaceae > Pannonibacter. The sequence goes on along the minus strand of NZ_JAPPRC010000006.1, from coordinate 859,078 downwards.
ATCGACAAGCTGGATCGCGTCGTCGGCGAGATAGCGGTCCTCGGCCAGCACGAAGGCAACTTCCTGGTTCTGGTACAGCACCTTGCCGTCGGCCAGCACCATCTGCACGTCACCGGCGAGCGTCGGCATCCAGGCGAGGTTGACGCCCTTGAGGTCTTCCGCCGTCAGCACCGCGATCACGCCCGGCAGGGCCAGGGCCCGCGAGGCATCAATCTTCTTCACCCGCGCATGCGGATAGGGTGAGCGGACGAAGTCGCCGAACAGCATGCCGGGCATCTTGATGTCGTCGACATACTGGCCCTTGCCCTGCGTGAAGCGGATGTCCTCGACGCGCTTGCGCTTGCAGCCCATGCCTTCAAGGCGGGCCTCGCGCTGCTCCTTGGTCAGCGTCATGTCGTTCATTCTGCTGCCTCCTGGAAGTCACGCCCGGCCAGCTTGGCGGCGGCGTACTGGATCGCCTTGACGATGTTCTGGTAGCCGGTGCAGCGGCACAGGTTACCGGCAATGCCGGCGCGGATTTCCGCTTCGGTCGGGTTCGGATTTTCCTTCAAGAGCACATGCGCGCGCAGGATCATGCCGGGCGTGCAATAGCCGCACTGCAGGCCATGCATCTGGCGGAAGCCTTCCTGCAATGCCGACAGGGTGCCATCGGCAGCGGCCATGCCTTCGATGGTGGTGATCTCCGCCCCGTTCGCCTGGACGGCAAACATGGTGCAGGACTTCACCGACATGCCGTTCATCTCGATGGTGCAGGCGCCGCAGTGGGATGTCTCGCAGCCGATATGCGGTCCGGTCAGGGACAGTTCCTCGCGCAGGAAGTGGATCAGCAGCGTGCGCGGCTCGACGAAGCGCTGCACCTTCTTGCCATTGACCGTGAGGGTCAGGGGATGCTGTTCGATTTCGCTCATCTTTGTCTCCCTCAGGCCGCTGCGCGGTCATAGGCGCGGGCCAATGCCCGGCGCAGCATCACGCCGGCCATGCGCGTGCGGTATTCCGCCGGCCCACGGCCGTCGGAGGCGGGATTGGTGATTGCTTCGGCTGCAGCAACGGCACGGGTGACCACATTGGCTTCCATGGACGATCCGGTCAGGATGCGGCCCGCCTCCTCGGCAAACAGCGGCGTGTCGGCAACATTGGTGAGGCCAATGGCGCAGGAGGTGATCTGATGTCCGCTGCGGGTCAGCATCACGGCAGCCGCCGCCGTGGCGTAGTCGCCGACCTTGCGCTTCAGCTTCTCGTAGGCGTAGCCGTGCCCGGCAGCCGGCACCGGAATGCGGATCGCGGCCACGATCTCGTCAGGGCTCAGCGCCGTGAAATAGGCCGCCTCGTAGAACTCACGCGCCGCCACATGACGTTCGCCCGACGGGCCGACGAGCACGTAGCTGGCATTCAGGCACTGCATCAGCGCCGGCATGTCGTTGCCCGGATCGCCGTTGGCGACATTGCCGCCGATGGTGCCGACATAACGGATCTGCGGATCGGCAATCACCAGCGAGGTCTCGCGCAGGATCGGCAACTTGCTCGCAAGAAGCTCGGATCCGATCACTTCGTGCTGCGTCGTGGTGGCGCCGATGACGATATGGCCTGCGTCATCGCGAATGCCCTTCAGCTCGGCGACCCCGCCGAGGTCGACAAGATGCTCGGGCGCTGCCATGCGCAGCTTCATCATGGGGATCAGGCTGTGGCCGCCGGCCAGCGGCCGGGCTTCCTCGCCGTGGCTGGCAAGAAGGGCCACCGCCTCCTGTACGGTCGATGGTCTGTGATAGGTGAACTGTCCTGGGATCACGGCTTCCTCCCTCACCGGTGCGGTCAGCTCGGGAATGCCGGGCCAAACCGCTTGCTCCAGATCCGGAGGCTGGCGGTGTGTGCGGTGCACGCACAACGGGAGCTGCACCATTCGCGCTGCCTCTGCACGAAATGCGGCGCGAGTTGCACGAAATGCGTCAGCAGGGTTGCCGCATCTGGCGCATGGAGATGCGCTGTCCCGGCGGCGGCGCTTCCGAAGCGTCACCCGACCTTTCGATTGTCAGAGAGAGTGCGGTGTACTCGGCCGCGTTGACCGCCTCACCGGCAACGCGCGACTTGAGTCTTGGCCATTTGGACCGGCTGACCGGCGCGCTGTGGCCGTGACTTCCTTCCAGCAGCACCATTCCGCTGTCCCCGGCCCGCCGCAACGCGCGGACCCGGCCGAGATTGACGATGTGCGAGCGATGCACGCGCGTGAAATGGCGCCCGTCGAGCAGGCGTTCGACTTCGGTGATCGACAGGGGACAGAAATAGGCGCGCTGCAGATCGAACACCCGGGTGTAATGGGCATCTGCCTGCACGGCGACAATCTCGCCCACGGCCAGACGCGCCTTGCCGCCATCGCGCTCGATGGGCAGGGACAGGCCGCCCACGGCGAGTTGAGACCGCAGGCGCGCTTCGTCCGGCGCGCTCTGCAGGCCAAGCGCCGCGCGCCGCAACGGTTCGGCAAGACCGTCGCGCGTGGGTGCCGGCACCGGCGAGAGCGCTGCCAGAGAGGCAACGCTGGTCATTTGCGCTGCCTCGTCGTCCTCTCCCGGATGTGCGGTTTCATTGGCGGCAGTCGCAGGACCTGGCTGCGCGGCCGGCGTTGGTGCTGACAGCGGCAGCGGCGGCTCCGCCTCCTCGGTTTCCGGCACAAGGGTCAGCAGAAAGAGGCCGGAAACGAGAAAGGCGACGACCGAGACGATGATTGCAAGAATGCCGGGCGATACAGCCGGCGCGCCCGTACCGCCGCCGTCCATCGGCATCAGCGACATGCCGGCCATGGCAATGTAGTGCATCGCGGCGATGGCAAGTGCGAGCGCAAGCGCCGACACCAGCACGGGTGGACGTCGAACCGTGCCGAAGGCAAGCCAGAGCGCCAGGCCGGATACGCAAAAGGCCACCAGAAAACTGGCGCCCACAAATCGCGGATCATGGGTCATGTGCGACGAGGCATGCAGTGCCAGCATGCCGAGGTAATGCATGGTGGCAATGCCCGCGCCCATGACAAAGGCCGAGATGAGCAATCGCAACCGCGTAAGACCGCCCCTTCGCCGTGCTGCCGTGAACACCGCCAGCCCGACGACCAGGACGCAGATCAGAAACGACAGCAACGTCGGCAGCACGAGGAAATCAACCGCCACCGGCAGCTGTGCCGCCAGCATGCCGACGAAATGCATGGACCAGATGCCGAGGGCGAGGGTCAATGCGGAGCCCGCCAGCAGCATGCGCCGGCGTGCATCGCGCGCGTCACGCACGCGGATGGCCATGCTCAATCCGACAAAGCTGCCCTGGAAGGCAACCAGAACGGACAAGGCAACGAGCCAGGGCTCATGGGTGAGTCCCATCCTCGCGTCTCCCTCCTGCCGGCACCGCGATGAACGCAGCCTCCTCCCCGGCACTGCCGTAAGGATAAGGAAAGTCTGTGAAATGTCCACAGCCCGCCAGCCATTGCATGGGCGGGACGAGGTCTCTAACCTATTTTCTCCGCGCCATTCCAACGCCACCACAACACCGGGTCCAGCGAACATGTCCTTGTCGGAAAAGACTATTCTCGTCACGGGTGCCAGCGCCGGCATTGGCCGGGCTACTGCGATTGCCTTCCTTGAGGCCGGGGCACAGGTTGTCCTGACAGGGCGCCGGCTGGACGCCCTCGATGAGACGCTGGCCCTCTCCGGCGCGCCAGCCGCGCGGGCGCTTTGTCTTGCCGGCGATGTCAGCGACGAGGCCTTCGTCGATGGACTGTTTGCCGCTCTGGAGGCGCGGTTTGGCCGGCTTGATGTGGTCTTCAACAACGCGGGCATCAGCCTTCTCTCGCGCACAATCGACGAGATCAGTCCGCAGGAGTTCCGGACTGTGATCGACGTGAACGTGAACGGTGCCTTTTTGATTGCCCGTGCCGCCTTCGCGCTGATGCGGCGGCAGTCGCCGCAGGGCGGGCGCATCATCAACAATGGCTCGATTTCCGCGCATGTGCCGCGTCCGGGCTCAGTTGCCTACACCACGTCGAAACACGCCATTACCGGCCTCACCCGCAGCCTGTCGCTCGACGGCCGCCGCTTCAACATCGCCTGCGGCCAGATCGACATCGGCAACGCTGCCTCGGACATGACGGATGCGATGAGCAAAGGCGTGCCGCAGGCCAACGGAACGGTTGCCGCCGAGCCCGTCATGGACGTCCAGCACGTGGCCAGCTCCGTGCTGCACATGGCCAGCCTGCCGCTTCAGGCAAACGTGCAGTTCATGACCGTGATGGCCACCGCGATGCCCTTTATCGGCCGGGGGTAACCTCGCCTCTCCATCCCACCGACATCTGACGCTTTCCCGCAAAACCCTTGCGCTTCTCGACGGTGAAGCCGGCCTGCGCCAGGGCGCGGCGAACCCAGCCGGCGGAGGTGTAGGTTGCGAAGCTGCCGTCCTTGGCTGTTGCTGCATAAACCGCCTGCATCAGACCCGGCTGCCAGAGCTCCGGGTTGCGTGATGGGGCAAAGCCGTCGAGGAACCAGGCATCCACGGGAAGACAGGATCTTAAGGCAATGGGAGCCTGCTCGTTCACCAGCTTGGGGACAAGCCGGTTGGCATCTCCAAGACCAAGCCAGAGTGTCACGCCCGGCATTTCCATCCGGTGCCAGCCCGCAGCAGCACCCTCCCCGATGCGGGCAGCTGCCAGCTGCTGCCGCAGACTGCCGGCAAGCAGGCCCAGCTCCGGAAAGGCGGCATGGGCCCTCTCGAGCTGGGCGATCGACAGCGGGAAGGCCTCGACCGTGATGTAGGTCAGGTGCGGCGGCGCCCGCTCGTCGCGCAGCAGTGCCAGAGTGGCAAGCAGGTTCAGTCCGGTGCCGAAGCCGAGTTCCCCGATCACGAACCGGTCCCTGCACTGCCAGCGCGATGGCAGTCCGTTGCCGGCGTGAAAGACATGAGCGGTTTCGGCAAGGCCACCGGCGCGCGAAAAGTAGGTGTCGCCAAATCGCGGCGCGCGGGGCACGCCATCGTCCAGCCATTCAAGCTCTGGCGCGGCAACCTGTTGCGGCAATTTCCCTTGTTCGTCCTGAGCCATGCGATAGAACCCGCTGAGGCGGCACAGCCTGTGTCCCGATGCCTTTCCTTCCTAGCGGAGCCCGCGCCTCGTGTCCAAGTCCCCGGATGTGCTCGTCATTGGTGCTGGCGTCTTTGGTCTGTCGGTCGCGCTTAGCGCCGCCCGCAAGGGCTTGCGGGTAACGCTTGTGGAGCAGAAGGCCATTGGCTCAGGGGCGAGCGGGGGCGTTCTTGGCGCCCTGATGCCGCATATGCCGGCCCGCTGGAACGCGAAAAAGGCGTTTCAGTTCGAGGCGCTTGCCTCCCTGTCCGGCTTTATTGCCGCCCTTGAGGCCGAAACGGGCCTTCAGTGCGGCTACCGCCGCTGCGGCCGGGTTCTGCCGATCACCACGGCGGACCTTCGGGCGCATCACGAGGCGCGCGCGGCCGAGGCGCTGACCCACTGGGCGACCCCGGTCACCGGATTTTCTTATGCGGTCGAGGATGCCGGCACGCTTGGCGGCTGGATTGCCCCCGAGGCGGCGCCCTTCGGCGTTGTCCTGGAAACGCTGGCGGCCCGCGTGGCGCCCCGTGCCTATCTCGGAGCGCTCGCTGCCGCGTTCACCGCCACCGGCCGCAGCGCGGACGGGAACCGGACGGAACTTCGCCTCGGCGAGGGATTTGGTGAGCTGGACGACAAAACGGGGGCGGTCACCCTCTCCTCCGGCACCCGGATCAGTGCCTGCCGCATCGTCCTGGCGCAGGGCTTTGCCGCGTTTGATGCGTTGACCGCCCTCACTGGCCAGACGCTTGGCGAGGGCCAGAAGGGGCAGGCGCTTCGGATCGATGGCGCGGGTCTTGCCGACATGCCCGCCGTCTACTGCGACGGGCTCTATGTTGTCCCGCACAGCGATGGCAGCATCGCCATCGGCAGCACGGCGCTGGCCGGCGTGACCGATACCGAGCCGGAAGCGGCGGCGACGGCTGACCTCGTGGCCCGCGCCATCCGCTTCTGCCCCCAGCTCGCCGGACGCCCCGTCATCGAGGCCTGGGCGGGCATTCGTCCGAAGCCGAAGGCGCGCGATCCGCTGGTTGGCGCTGTTCCGGGGCTGCGCCGCAGCTTCGTCGCCACGGGCGGTTTCAAGACCGGCTTCAGTCTCGCGCACCGCATCGCCGACGCCCTTGTGGCGGAGCTGGCGGACGAGGCGCCGCAGCATCCCCTGCCCGCCTCCTTCCGCCCCGAGGCGCATTTCGCCTGAGCGACGCATCATTCGCCTCCCTCAGTTGTCGAACAGGCTGGCAATCGCGAGCGCCTTGCGCAGGCGGTTCGGATCGATGCCGCGCAAGGAGGTTTCATCAGCATCCGGCTCATCACCCGGCGCCAGCTGCGACGCGGGCTGCGCCTGGGAAGCTGGCTGGGCCGAGGATTGCGGCTGAGGTGGCAGCTTCAGCGCCGCTGCCACCTGCTGGGCGTTGAGCACCGCGCCGGGGCGATCGGGCTGCAGCGCAGCATCAAGGTTGTCGAAGACCAGCGTCGAAGCAGTTGCCTTAAGTGCAGCAAGGTCAATGGAATTCATGCGGATGATATCGTCGTAGCTCTTGCCGGCCACTGCCAGGTTACCGAACTGACGCGACGCATAGGCCGTGAGGCTGGGATTGCAGTTCTGGTAGTAGCCTTCTTCGGTCATCATCACCTCCCGCCGCTTTTCGGCGAAGGGGGTGTACTGGCTGTTCAGGTCAAAGAGGCGATTGTTCGCCGGATCGTCCAGCAGCAGTGCGATTTCGGTGTCGGCGTATGGATTGTCGTTGATGTCGATGGCATCGCGGATAATGACCAGCCCGCGCCCGGCCAGATCCCGGGCCAGCGTCTGGTTGCCGCGGGTCATGACACTGGCGATGGGGTCTATGGTCGAACTATTGGTGAAGGTCGCATAGTCATAGAAGTTGAAGCGCTTCAGGGCGGCTCCGTCCGTCAAGGATGACGGCTGCATCGATTTGCTCGACAAGCTCAACGCCAGTCCGCATTCCATCAAACTGTGGTGATACTGGAGGACCATGGTGGCAATCGGCACCATCTCCTCGCCGAGACCAATCGCAGCTCCTGCATCAATGTAAAGGCTCCCGGTTCCGCTCGCGCCGGCGACATAATACGCCAGCACATCCAGCGCATCGGTCGTCGTGCCGGAAATGTCGGCGCCGATATAGGGGCCGTAGAAGCGCTCCATGTATTTGACCACGGACCGGTCGAGCAGTTCGTTCTTGAAGATGCCGAGATCAGGCCATTCGGTAAGGTCATAATCCGTCACCGGCCGCCGGGCACGATTGGCTTTGTTGAAGGCGAGCTGATTGCGCAGCCCGTCGCGGAACTGGTTCACGGCATTGACGGTTGCGTCCTGTCCGCCGCCGCCAAACTCAAAATACTCGCCGACGTAGCGCAGCATGTCGCCGATGGCATAGATGTCCTGGATCGCACCACTGGACGTGACGAAGTCGTCCGCCCTGACCTGTGCCGCGCTGAGGGCCCGATTGGCCGCCTTCGCCGCGCGCTTGTCGAGGGAACTGCCCGCGGTATCATCCATGGCCGGCAGCTTCTTGACCCAGCCTGCGAAAACAGTGGCAAAGGCTGTCCCATCCCAAGTGCCCGGCTTGAACAATTCGGCCACCAGCACATCGGTCATGGTCGAAATCTGGGCTGACCGCAGCCGGTTGCGTGCATCCTGGACGGCACGGCCATAAATGATGATCGGATCCTTCGCCATGGTAGCTCCCTGGAACTGGCTGCTCTCAGCTGGAAGGGACGCAGGCGAACCGATCCTGTGACGCGACGGCTGGACAGGGTCATCATGACCTGCTTTGCTGGAACCAGAACCGAACGGTTCGGTACGCATGTTTTCCTGATCCTGGAGAGAGAGATGAGCCTCGACAGTGTCCGCGCTTTCTTTGCCGAACACGCGCCTGACATAGAAGTCATGGTCAAGGAGGCGAGCACCGCAACGGTGGTGGAAGCAGCTGCCGCCCTGGGCGTCACGCCGGCGGAAATTGCCAAGACCCTGTCGATCCAGGCTGGAGAGGATGTGGTGCTGATCGTGACGCGCGGCGATGCCCGCCTCGACAACAAGAAGGCCAAGGCGACCTTCGGCTCGAAGGTGAAGATGCTGGGCCTGGATGTGGTCGAGGACATAACCGGTCATCCGGTCGGCGGCGTTTGCCCCTTCGGCCTTGCCCGGCCGCTGCGCGTCTGCTGCGATGTCTCGCTTAAGGCGTTTGACCTCGTCTATCCGGCCGCCGGCGCGGTCAATGCCGCGGTTTGCCTCTCGCCCGACCGGATGGCGGCGCTGACAGGGGCTGACTGGGTTGATGTCTGCAAGGATCCGGAGGGAGACTGAGCTCCGCCTCAAAGCCTCGTCAATCTTTTCAGGGTATGTCTTGCCTCCATGACTGGATGAGGAGACCGCATGACTGTCCTGATCACTGGCGGCGCCGGCTATATCGGCAGCCACATGGTGCAATGCCTGCTCGACGCGGGGGAAACACCCCTTGTGGTCGACAATCTTGTCACCGGCTTTGACTGGTTGGTGCCGGAAGGCGTGCCCTTCATCCAGGCAGATGTCGGCGACGTCGCGCGGATGGAGCAGATCCTGAAGGAACACGCCGTCGAGGCGGTGATCCACTTCGCCGGGTCCGTCGTGCTGCCGGAGTCCGTCTCCAACCCGCTGAAATATTACCGTAACAACACGGCTGTCTCGCGCAATGTCATCGAGGCTTGCGTCAATGCCGGCGTCGACAAGTTCATCTTCTCCTCGACGGCGGCCGTTTACGGCGATCCTGACGAGGTGCCTGTGCGCGAGGATGCACCGCTGCGGCCGCAGTCGCCCTATGGCCTGTCAAAGCTGATGACGGAACTGATGCTGAAGGATGTGGCAGCCGCCCATCCCTTCCGCTACACGGCGCTGCGCTACTTCAATGTTGCCGGTGCTGATCCGCAAGGCCGGACTGGGCAGGCAACGCTGAATGCCACCAACCTGATCAAGATCGCCTGTGAAACCGCGCTCGGAAAGCGCGATCACATGACGATCTTCGGCACCGACTATCCCACCATCGATGGCACCGGGGTTCGCGACTACATCCATGTCTGGGATCTGGTCGAGGCGCATCGTCTGGCCCTGCTGCGCCTGCGGGCCGGCGGCAGCAGCGTTGTGATGAACTGCGGCTATGGCAAAGGGTCGAGCGTGCGTCAGGTTATCGATGCCGTGCAGGCTGCCTCGGGGGCAACATTCGACGTGCGCCTCGGTGAGCGCCGCCCAGGGGACATGCCGGAAGTTCTGGCCGCAAACGAGGTCATCCTGCGGGAGCTGAACTGGCAGCCGAAGCACCAGGACCTGAACGTGATCGTGCGCCACGCGCTCGACTGGGAAGCAGCGCTTGCCCGGCGCAACCGGATCTGACCGGGCTTAGCCCCGGGCCTGCAGCCCCTTGCGGACATCTTCGACGAGGGAAATGTCGCCAAAGGCAACAAATCCCGGGTTTCGCAGAATATCGATGACATTGGAGCCGGCCGCGACACGGTAGGAGAGCTCCGGCCAACTGTCGTCGGTAATGTTGCGCACACTGCCGCCAGCAGCCAGCAGCACCGCATGTCCGGCGGCAATGTCCCATTGCATGGTGGGCGACAGGCGCGGATACACATCCGCGCGGCCGCTAGCGAGCCAGCACAGCTTCAGTGACGAGCCGACGGACGCGATCTGCGGCGCGTCCAGCGCATCGATCACGGATTGCGTCTGCGCGCAGAGATGCGAGCGGCTGGCAAGCACCGACAGGTCGCCCGGCGTTGCAGTCCGGACCCGAATGAGCTCTGCCGATCCCGGAACGTCGTCCGTCACCAGCGCCCGGTAGGCGGCATCTGCCGTGTTCCAGTAGATCTCGCCGAGCGCCGGCGCGTAGACGACGCCCTGTACGGGCCGTCCAGCGCGGACAATGGCGATGTTGACGGTGAATTCGCCGTTGCGGCTGATGAATTCCCGTGTGCCGTCCAGTGGATCGACAAGAATATAGTCCTCGGTGCTGACGGGAACCTGACCGGCGGCCACGGCCTCTTCGGCCACGACTGGCAATGCCGGAAAAGCCTCAGCCAGACGGCGCAGGATGATCGCTTCCGCCGCATGATCGGCAGCGGTCACGGGCGATCCATCACCCTTGCTGATGAAATCTGTGTTCGATGCGTAGATGGCGAGGATGGCTGCCCCCGCTTCCAAGGCCATGGCCAACAGAGCCTCAGTCGCGGCATCCTGTCGCCCGGCAGCGACGGCCTTGGTGGAGGTTTGCCCCGGAGAGCCGGCCTCGGACATGTTCGCTTCACTCCTGCAAGCTCATGTGCTGGACCAGCCAGAAACGCGGATCCCTTTGATGAGCGCTTCTAGCATTGTTGCAGGGAACTGGAGAGACGGTTGCATGGCAAGTTTGCGATGCGACGCAGAATATTTTTCTGCTTCAGCATGATTTCCGCCTGAAGCTAGACGGCAGGCGCGCAGTGCGGCTGGCAACGGAGTGTCCCGTTGCCACCATCTGACTGCATATTGGGAAAGTGTCGTTCGCCTTTGGCGCTTAGGCGGCCAGACGCTTGGCTGGCAAGGGCTGATCCGACGGCCGCTGGGCCTTTGTCCGCCCATTCGAGCGGCCCGCTTCAACCGACGGACGGACCGGACGGGCGGCCATGACGGCGGCCAGGCTGGCGACGACCAAGGCAACCGGCCAGAACACGGCAGCCGCGATCGCAAAGGTCAGTCGGAGGCGGTTGGAACGGCCGGTGTCGATCAGTTCGGCACAGGAAAACGCAAGAAACATCAACGCCACGACACCGTAAAGCAGCGCGCCGAAAAACATAAGGATCATTGCGCCGGTCATGACTTCTGGCTCCCGCTCACCTGTTAAGGTTACCCATGAAGGCTGTGTCCTTCACGGGTTCGATGGGACAGCGTGCCTTCGCGGTCTAGAACAGCCAGACTGCCAGAGCATAAAGCGCGTAACCGCTGAGAAGCATGGAGCCCCAGAACAGCAGGTTCTTGACGATCAGGAACAGAACGCCCGCGAACCGCTTGCCAAACGCTTGCCACTGCCGCCGGCTTTCCGCCGAGCGTTCCAGACGTGACAGGTGCGCCGCGCGAAACATGGGTTCGTCCACTTCCTTGCTCACCATCCCTCCTTGAAAATAGGCTGCACTGCTTAACAAGTGTTAAAGTCTGCGGGTTAACGCATCGCCAGATGCTGTGCCAGAATGGCGCGGTGCTCACACTGACAGGTACCCCCACCCTTTGGCAGGAAGGAGGCCTGACGAAGGCGATCTGAAGGCCCGATTTGGCATCTCGAGCTTGCCCAAGGCTTGCAGGAACCGCCCGCCTCACCCAGAGGATGTCACTTATCCCCGCAATGTCCAGACGAACGTGAAAGTCGGCAACGACAGGGAGCGTGTGTTGGCTGGGCTTTAGGACGCGTGCAGTTCTCTATGCTTTCTCTTCCGTTGGAAAGAAGGCGCTTGTGGCGGATGCCGAGCGATCCGGACGATTTGATCGTGGAGAAACATTCAGGCATATGCTAGACATATGGCACCTACCATCTCCATTGTGGGGTTTCGTGATGCCGCGCACCGTGTCCATCTTCCGCAACAACCGCAACCAGGCGATCCGCCTGCCCAAGGACCTGGAGTTTCAAGGTGTCACGGAACTGACCATCGAGCGACAGGGTGACACGATCCTTTTGCGACCGGTGCGACCGGACTGGCTGTCATACATGGACGAGCCCCGCGTCGACGCCGACTTCCTGCACGAACGGCCCGATCTCATTGAAGAAGGCAGGTTCTCCCTCGATGAATAAGGCAAGCCCACGCGGCAAGGGACGCTCAAGGCGCGACGGGGGAAGGAACAAATGCCGGTCGTCTACATGCTCGACACGAACATCTGCTCGTTCATCATGCGCGAGCGGCCAGCCTCCGTGCTTGAACGGCTGCAACAAACTGTGAACGAGCAGCATCAGATCGTCATCTCGGTCATCACCTATTACGAGATGCTGCTGGGAACCGTGGGCCGCAACGCCTCGCCCCGGCATACGCAACTGGTTGACGCTTTCATCTCCCGGCTCTCCATCATTCTGCCGTGGGACGCAGCATCTGCGGAATACGCCGCGCGCATCAAGCAGCAACTGGCCGCGAAGGGGACCCCGATCGGCGGCAATGACATCATGATCGCCGGTCATGCGCTGTCAGCGGACTGCGTATTGGTGACGAACAACACGCGGGAATTCGCGCGCGTTGATGGGCTGCATTTCGAGGACTGGGCAACGGGTTCAAACTGATGACAATGATCCAATGGAATCCGCAAAACTTGGCGATCGACGCGCTCAGGGACTGCGGCGACTTGCTCAATCAACGGAAAATCCGGCACGCCGTCCGGGCCGCTCACGACGCCATGCATTGTTCTCTTGTAGAATTATGGAGCATAGAGGGTTGGAAAGAGGGGCAACCGTATACTATGAAAGACAGGCTGGTAACGCACATCAAAGAACGTCAAGAGAAACAAGGCTTCGATCAGGCTCTCGAGTTTGATGAAAAGGAAACAAAGAAATGGTTTTCTGTACTTAATACGAGAAAACTACTTGATTTGACAAAAAATAAGCAATCGCTTTCCTCATCCATACATAATGAGCAGGGAGCGGAAACGCTTGTCGATATCCGCGATTCCATAGAGCATCCAAAGCCCGGCGAGACCGCTTGGGATGTTTCGACTTGTCTTGAAGCTATTGAAGCCGGTGCCAATCTGGCTGAGTGGGCAATGCGTGAGCTAAACTGCGACGTGTCGCAATTAGCCGATCGCATAAGATCTGCGTCTCAGGCAATCCTTGAGCGATAGATCCAAGATAGCAGGAAGAGTTTGGCTGGGGCGCCAGGATTCGAACCTGGGAATGGCGGTACCAAAAACCGCTGCCTTACCGCTTGGCGACGCCCCAGTATCGCAGCCGCGCGGACCGCTTGGGTGAGGCGCTGTATACCCCCTGATGCAGCAGGGTGCAAGCACCTCGCCCACGCTGACGAACGCCTGAGAGAATGCCGGTTTTTCGGAATTTATTCTGAGTTATCCACGGCTTGGCATTTATCCATGAAGTTTTTTCGACTTCTTCGCATTGCGCACTTGCAGACCGGAAAATGCGGTGCTAATTACGCGCCACATCAGCGGCGCACATCGCCCGCTGTTCCCGGCGGTCTCCAAAGACCGACACGACTGGATCGGAGTGTAGCGCAGCCTGGTAGCGCACCTCGTTCGGGACGAGGGGGTCGAGTGTTCGAATCACTCCACTCCGACCATCCAGCCTTTTCAGATCAAGTGAGGAAAGCACTCCCCTTGTGGGGCCGCGCGCCTTCGAATCAAACGCGGCTTGCGTCAAGCAGTCTTCAAGACTGTCGTTTCCTGCTCCGCAATCCTTCATTTTGACAACCAAACTATACAACCAGACACACGTAGGGTTGCGCCCACGCTCGCTGTTTACTTTACAAGAGAATATTGCGCGCATTGCGTGTATTTAACCTGTTGATAACCCTGATTTGCCCATTCCCCGGTCATGCCGCTGCATTTTTTTGAGCAAACTGATGCGGCAATTTTCCTTAGGGGAATTCGATGACCATCAAGTTCCGGATACTGTCCAGCCTTGTCATCATGACACTGATGCTCGCCATCATGGGTCTGTGCGGCTATTTCGCCTTATCGGCCTCTTATGAATCTATCCGTACAATTGTCGATGACCGCGTCACGCCGATGAAACAACTTAAAAAGGTCGCGGATTCCTATGCTGTCAGTATTGTCGATACCGCTCACAAGGTACGCAGCGGCAGCCTGACCTGGGAGCAAGGACAATCTTCGGTTTCAGAAGCACTCTCGGTGATTGAAAGGGAATGGTCCGCCTACAGTGTGACCTACATGGTCCCCTCGGAAAAGGCGCTGGCGGATCAGGTCTATGCAGCCATGTCGGCGGCGAAGCCCTCGGTGACCCGCCTCGAGTACATTCTTCAGGCACGGGATCAGGCAGCGCTGGATACCTACGTCACTGGATCCCTCTATCCGACGATTGATCCGATCGGCGATCCGATCTCCAAACTCGTCGACCTGCAAATCACCGTCGCCAGCGAAGAGTATGAGGCTGCAAAGGCCACGAACCGGCTGTCCCTGACGATCATGGCGGTCCTGGCCGTTCTGTCGGCAGCCATAGCCGGATTTGTTGCCTACTTTGTCGTCAGCAGCGTTCTTCGGCCCATTCATGCAATGCAGGCGGCCATGCAGCGTCTGGCAGATCAGGATTTTGACGTCACCATCCCGGGTAGCGAGCGCAAGGACGAGATCGGCGGCATGGCGGCAGCGGTTGCCGTGTTCAAGCAGAACGGTCTGGAGCGGCGCCGGCTGGAAGCTGAGCAGGCAGCGGAGCGTGCCGCACGCGAGAAGCGCGCCCTGCTGATCGAGGAACTCGTTTCCACCCTCGACGAGGATGTCGGCATGATCCTGCGTACGGTTGCCTCCGCCTCGTCGGAACTGGAAGCCACAGCAGAATCCCTGTCTCAGACGGCAGAAACCAGCGCCCAGACGGCGACAACGGTTGCAGCCGCCTCCGAGCAAGCTGCCGCCAACGTCCAGACCGTGGCCGCGGCGTCCGACGAGCTGGCCGCATCAATCGGCGAGATCTCCAACCAGGTGCAGATGTCCGCCAACATTTCCGATCAGGCCTTGCGCGCAGCCAACGAAACTGAGGCGACCGTGAATGGTCTGGTCTCCTCGGCCTCGCGCATCGGCGGCGTGCTGGAACTGATCAACAACATCGCCGGCCAGACCAACCTTCTGGCGCTCAACGCAACCATCGAGGCTGCCAGAGCCGGAGAGGCTGGCCGTGGCTTTGCCGTGGTGGCGACGGAGGTCAAGACGCTCGCTGCGCAAACGGCCCGAGCCACCGGAGAGATCGGCTCGCATATCGAGGAAATGCAGAACGCGACAAACCAGGTCGCCATTGCCATCCAGGGGATCGGCGAGGTGATCCGGCGGATTAGTGCGGCGTCAACCGCAATTTCCGCTGCTGTCGAGGAACAAGGCGCCGCGACGCAGGAGATCGCCCGCAACGTGAATCAGGCGGCTGTCGGAACGCAGCAGGTCTCCTCCAGCATCACCAAGGTGACTGGTGCGGCAACACAGACGGGGGCCGGATCGGCCCAAGTCCTGTCGTCCTCGCAAGAACTGGCCCGCCAGTCCCATGTGCTGAAGTCCAAGCTCGACACATTCTTTGCCAACATCCGGGCGGCGTAATCCGCCCTGGAAGAGACAAGGGCCTGCATCTGCTGAAAGCGATGCAGGCCCTTTGCGCATTGCTGATCCTGATCTGCGTCAATGCTGCAATCAGGCAGCCGCAACGTCCGCCAGGAAACGGTCGATTTCTTCACGCAAGACGGCAGTCCGGGACCCGAGTTCCTCTGATGCGGTCAGGACAGACTGGGACGACGACTGGGTTTCCTCCACAGTCCCCGCAAGACCGTCCATGTTGGCCTTCACGGCCAGTGTGCCTTGCGCTGCGCGTTGCACGTTACCAGAGATTTCAGTCGTTGCTGCCCCCTGCTGCTCGACAGCGGCCGCAATGGCTGCGGTGTAGCTGTCAACCTCACCCATGGTCTGCACAATGCCGGAGATGGCGGCAACGGCAGCGCCGGTAGACGCCTGGATCGCGGCAATCTGGGAGCTGATTTCCTCGGTTGCCCTGGAGGTCTGGTTGGCCAGCCCCTTCACCTCGGCTGCGACGACGGCAAAGCCTTTGCCCGCCTCCCCTGCCCGCGCTGCCTCGATCGTTGCGTTGAGGGCCAGGAGGTTGGTCTGCTCCGCGATGGCCTGGATCAGGGTCACGACCTCGCCGATCCGATGGGCCGCCTCCGCCAGGCTTTCGACCTTGCGATTGGGTTTCCTCGACCGACTGGCTGGCCGTGTTGACGATGGTGCTCGTGCGGCGAACCTGAGCCCCGATCTCGCCAATGGATGCGGCCAGTTCCTCAGCGGCGCTGGCGACATTTTCCACGCTGTGCGTGGCTGTCTCGCTGACCGCCTGGGTATCATTTGCCTTGCGTGCGCTTTCCTCGGCGATGGCAGACAGGTTGCGCGCCGTTGCTTCCATGCCGCCAGCCGTCTGGCCGAGCTTAGCTGTCAGGCTGCCGACAGTACTGCGGAAATCACGGACGCGGGCTTCGATGCGCTGCTGGCGCTGCAAGGTCCGCTCTTGCTCCGCCTGGCTTTCCGCTTCCAGCCGCATCCGTTCGATCGCGTTGTCACGGAACACCTGAACTGTACGGCTCATGTCGCCGATTTCATCTCGGCGATCAGTCGTGGTCACCTCGACGTTGGTGTCGCCACGTGCCAGGCGATCCATCAACGCCGTAAGGCGACGCGTCGGGCGGGTGATCAGCAACGACAGGAGCACACCAAGACCTGTGGCAAGCGCAATCGCAGCCAGAACAGCGCCGGCGATGACCGTCAATGCGGCACTGGCCGCGGCGGCGGTGGCATCACTCTGGCGCGCGGTCATGGTTGCAATACCCGTCATGACGTCCACCGACAGAACGTCGAGGGCCTTGCGGGTCTCGGTGAGTTTCTGGGCAGCCTTTGCCAGTGCGGCAAGTTCGACCCCGTAGGCCTCCACCTCGGCAGTGATGCGCGCAACTGTATCCGTGATCTGCGGGAAAGCAGCGACGTCAGCAGCCAGCGTTGACGACAACGAGCGCAGCATGTCGACCCGCATGGCAACGGGCTTCATGTCGAAGCCGGACGGTTGGGCGAGGGATTCCATGGTCGCCGCCCGCAGTTCGAGCGAGGCCCGGGCAAACTTGTCTGCGTTGACCTTGACCAGCTCCACGATGCTGAGGCGGCTCTGGGCTCCGGCGGCCTGTTTGCGGGCAGCATCCAGCGTCTCCAGCAGACCGCCATTCAGTTCATCGGCCTTCTGACGGGTCGCCAGACTATCGCTTGCCGTAACGATGGCAGCTGCACGACGTCCCCAGGCATCCGGCATCGCAACGATGGGCGTCAGGCGCTCTGTCAGGGCTGTCGCACCTGCGGCAAGTTCGGCGACGGCCGCCTCATTGAGGCCACTGCCCTTGACCGCGCCTGCAGCAGCGGCGGCCTCGGCCATGGCGGCTGCGCGATCTCTGGCCTGCTGCAAGAGTTCGACGTCACCAGCGCGGCTGGCCAGAAGCAGAAGATTCTGGATCTCCAGCGCCTGTTGCTGCACGTCGGCCAGGAGACGGCTTGCCTTGTCAGCGCGATCACGAGTGCGCGTTGCCGTCTTCACCTCCTCTGTAGCACTGCGCTGCTGGGTCACCATGACATCGCCAATCTCGGTCGACAGGCTTTCCAGTTTGCTCGCACTAGACAGGAGCCGGCTGACTTGCTGCTGCTGTTCACCGATGGCGGAGGTTACGCCGGAGAAATCGGTCAGAAAGGCGTCGACGGCCGTGTCAGCGGCACTGACGGCAGCCAGATCCGCTCCGGCCTGCTTCAGATCAGCGAGCTGACGCTTCAAGGCATCGATCTCGTCTGCCACGAGCTGGGCCGCGGCCGCGCTGCGACTGTCGAGATACTGTTCCTTGGCTGCGGTCACTTCCTGCAACTGCGCAAGGGCTGCGGTTGCGGACGCACTGGTGCGCGTCTGCTCGCTCAAGCCTTGCACGGAATAGGCCCCGATGCCGCCAACGACAGCGGTCAAGGTGACCATTGCTGCAAAGCCACCACCCACCTTCACTGCAATCCGCAGATCAGACATCCACTTGACGAAAGAAACCATGTTTCCCCCCATAATCATTGTGCTGATTACGAGAGAGCCGCATGAACAAAGTGTAAAATCGGAATCCGAAATAAATATCAGGTCGACGCAAGACTCTGACGGACAAGAAAAAAGCTGATCCAACAACGAGTTTTCTTGACGAACCCGGCAAAGATTCCGCAACTGACTCAGCAAGAATGACAAGGTAAAATAAATCCGGGCCCCGAAGGGCCCGGAAATGTGCTCCACGCATCGCGTGCCGAGAGGTCTGTCAGGTGGTCCGCGCAGGGGACAGCCTCGGACCTCTCAGACGCCGGCCAGTTCCTTTTCATGCAGCCAGGCCGCATGCTTCGGCGCCTTCTTGGTCTTCGACCATTCTTCCAGCATGTCCCACTTCACGCCGTCCAGGCGCTTCAGCAGGGCCTCTTCCTTCGGATCCGGGCAGGCCAGCTCGATGCGATGTCCGTTCGGATCGAAGAAGTAGATGGAATGGAAGATGGAGTGATCGGTCACGCCCAGCACCGGGATGCCGTTCTTCTCCAGCTGCTCCTTGAAGGCTACCAGCGTCTCGCGGTCCTTCACCTTGAAGGCAATGTGCTGCACCCAGACCGGGGTGTTGGGGTCGCGTCCCATCTCCGGCTTGGTTGGCAGCTCGAAGAAGGCGAGGACATTGCCGTTTCCTGCATCCAGGAAGACGTGCATGTAGGGATCCGGCTCATGGGTGGAGGGAACATGGTCTTCGGCAATGGCCAGCACGAAGTCCATGTTCAGGTTCTTCACATACCACTCGACGGTCTCTTTCGCGTCCTTGCAGCGGTAGGCGACGTGATGGATCTGCTCGATCTTCATTCCAGCTCCTCCTCCTTTGTGGCCGGCCAGAGGCCGGTCTCAGGTTTTCATCAGGAGCGTTTCCTGCAGGCGCAACGGATCCATCCCGCAGGCAACGCGTCAGCGATGCTCCTTGCCGGCACCGGCGGCCGCCGCGAGTGCTTCGCTCAGCACGGTCCGGTCGCCGATATGGTTGGCAAGGATCAGGATCAGGCGCGCGTTGAGCGCGTCGCTCTGAGCCTTGGTGAGCCCTTCATGGGCTGCCAAAAGTTCGGCGTAGAAGTCATCCGCGCCGGCGATGTTGGCCTTCGTGATCAGCTTCGTCATGATGCGCTCCCTCTTTTCACGACCGTGCCAGCGCAGTGGCGAGCGCCTTGCGAACCGCAGCTTCGTCGAAGGCGGTCCAGCGCGCGGCAACATGCTGGTCGGGACGCATCAGATAGATGGCAGCAGCCGAGGTACCGAGGTAGCGAGCCGCCAGCGCGCCACTCGGGTCTGCAGCGGTGGAGAGCGTCATCCCTTCGATGCGAACGCCATGGTCCTCGATGACGGCCGGGACATCGGCGTTGATGCCGATGAGCTGGAAGCGGTTGCCAAGCTGGTCGAGCAGCCAGCCGCCGGTTACCGGTGCATCGACCGCCGGCGAGCCGGGACGCGTGCGAGCCGGAAGACCAGCCGCATCCGGCCCGTTGAGCGGCGAACCGTCATAGGTGCAAGGCACCGACAGTCGGCCGGAATTGACGAAAGGCCGGGCGAATTCGTAGCCCTCGGAGAGATCCAGCACCGCGTCGCGGAAGATGCGGCTCGTCTCCGACTTCGGCGTGATGAAGTCCGTCGAGCGCGAGGAGTTGAGGATGTTCTCGTCCGCGCCATGGATGCGCTCGGCATCATAGCTGTCGATCAGCGCCTCTCCCGCCTTGCCGTCGATGACCAGCTTCAACTTCCAGATCAGATTGTCGGCATCCTGCAGGCCCGAGTTTGCCCCGCGTGCGCCGAAGGGCGAGACCTGGTGGGCGCTGTCGCCGGCAAACAGGACACGGCCATGACGGAACTTTTCCATCCGGCGGCACTGGAAGGTGTAGATCGACACCCACTCCAGCTCGAACTCGACGTCGTCGCCAAGCATGGCCTTCAGGCGCGGGATGACGCGCTCCGGCTGCTTCTCGGCTTCCTTGTCGATGTTCCAGCCAAGCTGGAGATCAATGCGCCAGACATCATCCGGCTGCTTGTGCAGGAGCGCAGACTGGTTGCGGTTGAACGGTGGGTCGAACCAGAACCAACGCTCGGTCGGGAAGTCGGCCGTCATCTTGACGTCGGCGATGAGGAAGTTGTCCTCGAAGATGCGGCCGACGAAATCGAGGCCCATCATGCGGCGCACGGGCGAGTTGGCCCCATCGCAGGCGATCAGCCAGTCTGCCTCGATCCTATAAGGGCCATCTGCGGTGTCGATGGTCAGGCCGACATGATCGGCACGCGGATCAACGGACACGACCTTGTTGCCGCCACGGATCTCGATCGCCTTGCCTTCGGCCTGCAGGGCACGGACGCGCTCGACCAGATAGAGCTCGAAATAGTACTGCTGCAGATTGATGAAGGCCGGACGCTTGTGGCCATCCTCCGGCAGGAGATTGAAGCCATAGACCTGGCGTTCGTCAAAGAACACCTTGCCAAGGTTCCACAGGACGCCCTTGTCGACCATCGGCTGGCCACAGCCCAAACGGTCGAGGATTTCCAGCGGACGCTTTGCAAAGCAGATGGCGCGGGAGCCGAAGCTCACCTTGTCATTGTCGTCGACCACCAGAACGGACACGTCCTGCTGGGCAAGGTCAATCGCCGCCGCAAGTCCCACAGGACCGGCGCCGATGATCACCACCGTGTGCCGGACTGGCTGGGCCGCATCCTGGTCGCTGCTGCGCACATAAGGATACAGCGGCGTTTCGAAGATCTTCGTCATCTCTCCTCCCGATGAACGATCTATTAGTTACATTTGCAACCAATTCCACGCAAGTACGCGCAACCCCTTAGATCGCGCGCTTGAAAAAAGGGGCCGCTCGGGAGGCTCCCGGCGGCCCAGATCCTCAGCCCTGCAGCTTGGCCCACATCTCGCGGTCGCGTTCGGCGGTCCAGATGCGCGGGGTGTCGATGCCACGCGCCTCGTCATAGGCGCGGGCGACGTTGAACGGCAGGCAGTGCTCGTAGATGGCAAAGTCCTTGAACTTCGGATCGCACTCGGCGCGCACGGCGTCCCAGGCCTCCTTGAGGCTGCCGCCGCGCGCCACGACCCGGGCGACCGGGCGGTAGGTGCTTTCGACAAAGTCGCGGGTGCTGGCGATGGCCGCCTCGACCATGTCATAGCCGATCAGGGCGTCCCCCCGGCCCGGTGCGATTGCGCGCGGATCGAAGGAGCGGATCATGTCGAGCGTGTCGCCCCAGTCATTGAAGTGACCATCGCCGCAGTAGCAGGCCGAGTGGTACTCGACGATGTCACCGGTGAACATGACGTCCTCGTCCGGCACCCAGGCCACGATGTCCCCGGCCGTATGCGCCCGGCCCAGATGCATCAGGTCAACGCGGCGCTTGCCGAGATAGACGGTCATGCGCTCGGAAAAGGTTGTGGTCGGATAGGTCAGGCCCGGGATGGACTCGTGCCCCTGGAACAGGCGCGGGAAGCGGCCGAACTCGCTGTCCCAGTCTTCCTGGCCACGCTCCTCGACCATGCCGCGCGCGGCATCGCTCATGATGATGGTCGGGGCGTTGTAGGCAGAGGCGCCAAGCACGCGCACGGCATGGTAATGCGTCAGGACCAGATGCGAGATCGGCTTGTCGGTGACTTCACGCACCTTCTCGATCACCTTGCTGGCCAGGCGCGGCGTGGCCTGGGCCTCGATGATCATGACGCTGTCGTCGCCGATAATGACGCCGGAGTTCGGGTCGCCTTCAGCGGTAAAAGCCCACAGGTCACGGCCAATCTCCGTGAAGGAGATCTTCTTTTCGGCCATGTCGCCGGCGGATGCGAATTGCTTGGACATCGGGTCCTCCCTCATTTTCCGATCGCCTGCAATAGCAGGCCACTTGGCTGGCATCGCTGCAAGGCTGGATGAGCCAAGGCAGCAGAAAGTTGTTCACACCAGCGACTGGTGTGCTTCAGTCCGCACGGGGTGCGGCGGTAAAGTCCCCTGCCCGGCCTTATTGGGCCGCGAGAGCGTCCAGCTCGGACTTGATCGACAAGGCACTGCCATCCATCATCGTGATGATGTCATCGATGACCGGCTTGCCGCCTTCGGTGATCACCTTGAAGCGAGTTTCCGTGAAGGCCTGGTATTCCTGGTCATTGCCGAAGCAGGTCAGGTTCTGGAACTTCGCCAGCACCTCGGTCGCCCCGCCCTTGGCAGGGCCCGGGGTGATGGTGATGTTGCGCAATGCGCAGCCGTCCTGGCCGTTGACCACAACGTCATAGCTGAAGGGCGAGCCAGCTTCCTTGGCATATTCCGTGCTCGCCGCCTTGCGATAGCGCTCGACGAAGTCCTTGCTGAAGAGGCGGACCAGCCGGTCTTCGGCAAACACATCCTGAAACTCGCTGGCCCCCTCCCGCCAGTTGGCTTCCGTTGCGCTCATCACTTCGCGCACCGGCGCCAGGACATCGGCGGCCAGGGCCGCCGTGGGCAGGAGCAGTCCAAGGGCAATCAAACCAGCCTTAAGCATGTCTCTCGATCCGTTGTTCGATGGCACCGAACACGGAATGGCCGTCACGATCCAGCATCTCGATGCGCACGGTGTCGCCGAACTGCAGGAATGGGGTCTTGGGGGCGCCATCACGGATAGTCTCAATCATGCGGATTTCCGCAATGCAAGAGTATCCGACACCGCCTTCGGCAACCGGCTTGCCCGGACCACCGTCCAGCTTGTTAGAAACCGTGCCCGAACCGATGATCGAGCCGGCCGTCAAAGGCCGGGTCTTGGCCGCGTGGGCGACCAGAGTCGGGAAGTCGAAGGTCATGTCGATGCCGGCATTGGCGCGGCCGAACGGCTTGCCATTGACGTCAACGCGCAGCGGCAGATGCACCTTGCCGCCGTCCCAGGCCTCGCCCAGTTCTTCCGGCGTGACGGCAACCGGCGAGAAGGCCGATGAGGGCTTGGACTGGAAGAAGCCGAAACCCTTGGCCAGTTCCGCCGGGATCAGGCCGCGCAGCGACACATCGTTGACCAGCATGATGAGGCGGATGGCGGCGCGGGCCTGATCGACGGTCGCACCCATCGGCACGTCATCGACAATCACCGCAACCTCGCCTTCCATGTCGATGCCATAGGCCTCGTCGGCCATCACGACCGGATCGCGTGGGCTGAGGAAACTGTCCGAGCCGCCCTGATACATCAGCGGATCGGTCCAGAAGCTCTCGGGCAGTTCGGCACCACGCGCCTTGCGCACCAGTTCCACGTGATTGACATAGGCCGAGCCGTCGGCCCACTGGAACGCGCGCGGCAGCGGCGAATGGGCGTTGTGCTCGTGGAAGCGCATGGACGGTACGGCATCGTGTTCGAGGCTTTCGGCCAGAACCGCAAGCTTCGGCGCGACCGCTACCCAGTTGTCCAGCGCCGCCTGCAGCGTCGGGGCGATATGGGCCGCCTCCGTGCACCGGGTCAGGCTCGTGTTGACCACCACCAGCTTGCCGTCGCGGCTGCCGTCCTTGAGCGTGGCGAGTTTCATGAAATCTCCCTCGAACTAGTCATTTTCGGTGATGGTCTGGCCCGACTGGAACCAGAGGCACGACGCAAGGCTATCGCCTTGCGCCTCCTCCCGTCACCGTCATTCTTTGGCTTGGCAAGCGCTGGCGCTCACTTGACGCCAGCCGTTCCGTCGAACTTCTTTTCCAGACCGCCCCAGCAATCGACATAGTCGTCCTGCAGCGGCGCTTCGCTGGCGGCAAACTTGGTCAGATGCTGCGGGAAACGGGTCTCGAACATGAAGGACATGGTGTCGTTCAGCTTCTGCGGCTTCAGCTCCATGTTGGAAGCATGCTCGAAGGCTTCGCGGTCCGGCCCATGCGGCAGCATCATGTTGTGCAGGCTCATGCCGCCCGGCACAAAGCCCTGCGGCTTGGCGTCATACTGGCCGTAGATGTTGCCCATCAGCTCGGACATGATGTTGCGGTGGTACCACGGCGGGCGGAAGGTGTTCTCGGCCACCATCCAGCGCTCGCGGAACAGCACGAAGTCGATGTTGGCCGTGCCCGGCACGCCCGACGGCGCAGTCAGCACCGTGAAGATCGACGGATCGGGATGGTCGAACAGGATCGCGCCGACTGGGCAATAGGTCCTCAGGTCGTATTTGACCGGCGCGTAATTGCCATGCCAGGCAACCACGTCGAGCGGCGAATGGCCGATGTCGCAGGTGTGGAACTGGCCGCACCACTTCACCGTCACCGTCGAGGGCACCTCGCGGTCCTCGTACCAGGCGACGGGCGTCTTGAAGTCGCGGCGGTTGGCCATGCAGTTGGCGCCGATCGGGCCACGGCCCGGCAGCTCAAACTTCTGGCCGTAGTTCTCGCAGATGAAGCCGCGCGCCGGACCTTCCAGCACCTCGACCCGGTAGATGAGACCGCGCGGGATCACGGCGATTTCCTTCGGCTCCAGATCGATCACGCCCAACTCGGTGCAGAAGCGCAGCTTGCCTTCCTGCGGCACCACCAGCAGTTCGCTGTCGGCAGAGAAGAAATAGGCATCCTGCATCGACTTGGTGACGAGATAGACGTGGCTCGCCATGCCGACCTGCGTGTTCACGTCACCGGCCGTCGTCATGGTGCGCATGCCGGTGATCCAGGTCAGGTCCTCGCCGGTGTGCGGCACCGGATCCCAGCGGTACTGGCCGAGCGACACGACATCCGGGTCGACATTCGGCGCCGACTTCCAGTACGGCATGTCAATTTTGCGGAATCGGCCGGTATGCTTCACCGATGGGCGGATGCGATAGCACCAGGTGCGCTCGTTCTGGTGGCTCGGCGCAGTGAAGGCCGTGCCCGACAGCTGCTCGCCATAAAGGCCATAGTTGCACTTCTGCGGGCTGTTCATGCCCTGCGGCAGCGCGCCCGGCAGTGCCTCTGTCTCGAAGTCATTGCCGAAGCCTGGCATGTACTGAAGTTCATTCGCGGCCATGATCGCGATCCCTCCTCGTCAATTCATTGGTTGCAAATGTAACCATTAGAGCGCCTACGCGCAAGTGCTTACCTGCGCTTCACGTGCTGCAACACAGCCTCTTGATAGGGGGGCGACTCTCAGATATAGAACAAAACAAGAACTTCATGAGGCAGAAGCCATGCAGCCGAACGAGATCAGCGTCACCCGCTTTGAAGTCGAGGACATCGCCCGATATCTGCGCGCCACCCTCAACCAGGCGAGCCGCATCCGCGCCAATGCACCAGCAGGCAGTTATCTGGACAGCGTTCTGGGCAGAACAATCGAAGGCCTTGAACTTGAGCTGGCTCAGCTCAAGTTCCTGCTTGCCGACCCGGAATTCCCGATTTCCTCAAAGGAAGATCAAAGGGTGACGCGCATGCGGCGCGCCATGTGACCTTACACCCCATACCACCCTCATATGTTTCTGATGTTTTCTATATTCTTGCGGTTGCATCTTTGTCTTAAATTTCCCAGGGATTGAATTCGCTGAAATTTTGAAATGGTAATTCTTACTTTACGTCCGCCATTCAGAGTTTGGTCAAAGTAATGCCCATCTCTGGAGTGGCTCCATGTCTCTGCGCAATCGCATTTTCCTGTCAGCCAGCGCCATCTTTCTGGTCGGCTTCGTTATTCTGATCACTGTCGTGTCCTTGATGATGCGCAGCTCAGCCGAAGAGGCAGGGCGTGAGCAGGTCACGGATGTTACATTGGCGATCGCATCCGAGGTCAGCAAAGACGTCGCGGAGGCACAACTCGCGGCACGAAGTGCGGGCGATGCCATCGAAGGGCTGGTGCAGTCCGGCATTACGGATCGCAACGCCTATGGCGCACTCCTGCGTCAGCTCGCTGCACAGAACAAGCAGTTCGTCGGATATGGCGCAGGCCTGGAACCGGATGTTGCTGGTCTTGATGCGGACAACAAGGGCACGGGCTACAACGATGCCAACGGCCGTTTCATTCCGTATCTTTACAACAAGGACGGCGGCGTTGCCTTCGACCCGCTGGTCTTTGGGGGCACGAGCGGCTCGGAGGAGTGGTACGACAAGCCCAAGCAGCTGAAGAGTGACACCGTGACCGAGCCCTATCTTTATCCCGTCAACGGCGTCGAAGTCATGATGGTCACGGCCTCGTCGCCGATCCTGGACAAGACCGGCAAGGCGGTCGGTGTGACGACTGTCGACATGTCGCTCGCCGACTTGCAGAAAATGGTTGGCGCGACCGACCCTTACGAGACTGGCTACCTCGGCTTGCTCAGCGGCAGCGGTCTGTGGGTTTCCCATCCGGACTCCAGCCTCCTCGGCAAGAGCGCGGACGCTGCCTTGATCAAGCACTTGAAAGACACCACGTCCGAGCTCGCCATCAAGTCTGAAGACGGAATGGTCGAAGCGATCCGCACTGTTCAGCTGTCGAACACGGACCAGAAATGGTATGTCGTATTGACGGTTGAGGAGAGCGAGCTTACCGCTGCCGCTGATCGCACCCGCAACATTGCGATGCTGCTTGCTGTGGCAATTGTTGCCCTTGGTACGGGTGTCATGTGGTTGATCGGCAATGCAATTGCAAAGCCCATCCAGCAGCTGACAGGCCGTATGCGCCAGCTCGCCGACGGCGATGTCACCTCCACGGTTGCCCATAAAGAGCGCAAGGACGAAATCGGCATGATGGCGAACGCCCTTGGCGTGTTCGTCGACAATGCCATCGAGCGGGCCAAGCTGCAGGGTGAAAGCGAAGAGGCCCAGCGGGCGCGTCTGGAACGCCAGAAGACCATCGAGGAAA
This sequence comes from Pannonibacter sp. SL95, assembly GCF_026672425.1. Taxonomy (GTDB): domain Bacteria; phylum Pseudomonadota; class Alphaproteobacteria; order Rhizobiales; family Stappiaceae; genus Pannonibacter. Next base: position 832,459 of record NZ_JAPPRC010000006.1, on the reverse strand, counting down.
TGATCCGCTCGTTCGAGGCCGATGTTCAGCAGGCGCTGAGCCAGGTCGCCGGCAACACAGAGCGCATGGAACGCACGGCCAGCTCCCTCAACGCCATCGCTCAGGCCACCTCAGGCAAGGTGTCTTCGGTCGCCTCGTCTTCCGAAACCACGCAGATCAGCGTGCAGACCGTAGCCTCGGCCTCGGAAGAACTGTCGGCCTCGATCGCCGAGATCAGCCGCCAGGTCGACCAGACCAAAGGCGTGGTCAGCGTTGCAACTCGGGCGGCTGCCACGTCGAACGAACGGGTCGGAAGTCTCGACAGTGCCGCGCAGAAGATCGGTGAAGTGGTCAGCCTCATCCAGGCGATCGCCGAACAGACCAACCTGCTCGCTCTCAACGCCACCATTGAAGCGGCCCGTGCCGGTGAAGCCGGTCGCGGCTTCGCGGTCGTGGCGGCTGAAGTGAAGGAACTGGCCAATCAGACTGCCAAGGCAACCGAGGAAATTTCCAACCAGATTGGCGGCATCCAGACCTCGACCCGCGAGGCTGTCACCTCCATCCAGGAAATCGCCTCGACCATGAACGAGGTCAACCAGTTCACCGCAACCATTGCCGAGGCCATTTCGCAGCAGGGTGAAGCGACGCGCGAGATCACCTACAACGTCCAGAAGGCCGCAACTTGCACCACCGACATGAGCGAAAACGTCGGCAACGTGATGCAGTCGGCGCAGGAAACCAGCATGTCGGCCAGTGACGTGTTGTCCGTCTCGCAGGACGTCTCGCGTCAGGCGCATGTTCTGCAGTCGACCATCGCGAACTTCCTCAGCCGCGTCCGCGCTGCCTGAGGAGAGATCTTGTCACACAGCAGAAGGGCACCCGGCGGGTGCCCTTTTTTGTTGGCTCAGGCGGCAGCTTCCGCATCACCCGGGGCGGTTTGCCAGCCAAGGTCCGTCAGGGTGACGATCCGGTTGCCGCGCATGTCGGTGGCGCAAACAAGGAAGCCGCGCTCCTCCATATGCGCCAGAAGCCAGCGCGCCCGGCCCGGCGAGCGGGTCCCGTAGGCCTTGGCGATCTCGGCATTTGGCGGGCAAGGCGCCTTGGCCAGCGCCGCCTTGGCCAGCAGCAGATAGACCCCGCGCATGTCCTCAGGCAACTCGGCAGCAATAAGGGCCGCCCGCTCCCAGTCGCCGGTGTCGACCTCCCCCGCATCCACACCGGCACGGGCAACAGACAGCTTCTCACGGAAATAGGCCAGATCCGGCACGCCTCCCGGCACCTTGGCGATGCGGCAGCGAACCTGGAAATCCTGGTAGAGCGTCGCGACGGGCTGGAAGGCAGCCTCCGGTTCGGCCAGGATCGCGGTCATGATCTCCTCGACGGCCGCCTCACGGGCGGCCTGATCCACGGCCGGCTCATCGGACTGCGCTGGTGTGTTGCTCCGCGCGGCCTCGCTACGGCCGGCGGCAGAAAGCTGGCTGAGAATGTCAGCTGTCGAAACGGGCTCCGGCGCACGCGGGCGAATGCGGATGGCTTCATCCGGCGCGGGGGTGAAGATGAGATCCTTGGCGTCCTCGGCCGGCTGGTCGGGCAACGGCGTCAGCTTCGGCCCACCGCCCCGCCCCGATGTCTCAACCGGTCCGATCTTCACCGGCACAGGACGGCGCGACATGGCAGGCCCCAGCGCCACGAAATGACCCCGGTCGAGATTGCGGAACGCTTCGGCCTGACGGCGCTCCATGCCGAGGAGATCGGCCGCGCGGGCCATGTCGATGTCGAGAAAGGTGCGCCCCATGAGGAAGTTGGACGCCTCGGCCGCCACGTTCTTTGCCAGCTTTGCCAGGCGCTGCGTGGCGATGATCCCGGCCAGACCGCGCTTGCGGCCGCGGCACATCAGATTGGTCATGGCCGTCAACGACCGGCGCCGCGCCTCTTCGGAGACTTCACCGGCGGCCGCCGGCGCAAACAGCTGCGCCTCGTCGACGACAACCAGCATCGGATACCACTGATCCCGGTCGGCATCGAACAGCCCGTCCAGGAAGGTCGCGGCCGCCTTCATCTGGCGGTCGGCGTCGAGCCCTTCAAGGTTCAGGATGACAGAGACCCGATGCTGCCGCACCCGGGCGGCGATCATCTGCAGATCGCGCTCGGTGCCGACCGCATCCACCACCACGTGGCCGAACTTGTCGGCCAGCGTGACGAAGTCGCCTTCCGGGTCGATGATGGCCTGCTGTACCCAGCCGGCAGACTGTTCCAGCAGGCGGCGCAGAAGATGCGATTTTCCAGAGCCTGAATTGCCCTGAACCAGCAAGCGGGTCGCCAGCAGTTCCTCAAGGTCCATCTGGGCCCGGGCACCGCCCGTCATTTCGCCGATATCGATGCTGATCGTCATTCCCTGTCCCGTCGCCAGTGCGCAGCCGGTTTCTGTGGCCCATCCTTGCCGCAAGGTGCGGCCGGGCAAGCTGGCTGTGCACGCCGGAATACCACGGTGCGGACAGTCCCGCGATTCGGGATCGAGGTCAAAACCCCATGGCTGCCGCGAACCTGAACAGGGTGTGTTTCATCACAGGAAAGGCGGCTTTTCCACCACATCCCGGTTGTTTCGCAGGACGGAAAACGATGACCGGCGCTGCTCCTTCACGATCATCCGAATTGTCATGCGGGGCCCGGTTGCCTTTCCCCTTACGTGAACGGTAATCTGCCGCGAAATTCGAGGGGAGCCCGCATGCGAGCGCAGACAAAAGCTGAATACATCGCCGACAGCACCGTCCACATCATCGGCATCGCGCTCGGGTTGGCGGCCACCATCATCCTGCTGTCGCTGGTCATTCCCGAGGCCGGCGCGGGACGGATCGCCAGCATTTCCGTCTACACCGCCTGTCTCATGGCGATGCTCATCTGCTCGGCGCTCTACAACATGCTGGCCAAGAACAACCACGCCAGCGTGTTTCGGCGGCTCGACCATGCTGCGATCTTCCTGATGATTGCAGGCACCTACACGCCCTTTGCGGCAATGGTCATCGGCGGGGGGGCCGGCGCCATCGTCCTGACCGTCGTCTGGGCCGGGGCGCTGGCTGGTGCCGTCCTGAAACTGATCCGCCTGCAAAAATTCGACAAGCTGACCGTTCCGATCTGCCTGGCGCTCGGCTGGGTCATTGTCTTTGCCTATCAGCCGCTGATCGAGAACGCCTCGCCTGCAGGTTTCTGGCTGCTTGTGGCCGGCGGCGCGCTCTATTCCGCCGGGACCGCGTTCTATGTCTGGAAGTCGCTGCCGTTCCAGAACGCCATCTGGCACGGGTTCGTCCTGGCTGCCGCGATCTGCCATTTCGCCGCAATCCTGACCGATGTGGCGCTCGCCCCGGCCTCCGGCATCTGACGACAGCCGATCCGGCTCCTGAAACGCAAAAGGCCCCGCAATGCGGGGCCTTTGTCGTGATTGGGCGCGAGCCGATCAGTTCGGGATAGTCAGAAGCGGCTCCTGCGGCTTCGGCGGTGCCTTCGGGATCGAGCCATCCGCGCCGATGACGAAGACATGCGTCTTCATCGGCACGCGCTGGTACAGGTCGATCACGTCCTGATGCCACATGCGGATGCAGCCACTGGACACGCTCTTGCCGATGCTGTCCGGCTCGGTGGTGCCGTGGATGCGGAACAGCGTGTCGACGTTGCCCTGCCAGAGATAGAGCGCACGGGCACCGAGCGGGTTCTTCGGCCCGCCTTCCATCGGCTCCTTGTCGTATTTCTTCAGTTCCGGACGGCGTGCGATCATTTCCTTCGGCGGGAACCAGCGCGGCCACTCCTGCTTCATCCGGATCACGGCAACGCCGGACCAGGCAAAGCCGGCCTTGCCGACGCCGATGCCATAGCGCATCGCCTTGTCGCGGCCGAGCGTCCAGTAGAGGAAATGGTTGTGCGGGTCGACGACGATCGAACCGGGATCCAGATCGTTGGGATAGTGCACGACCTGACGCCAGAACTTGCGGTCGAAATTCTGATACTTGATTGCCGGGATCTCGAACTCGCCGTCCTTGCGCGCCGCATAGGCGAGCGCATAGTCGAACTTCTCGTCCGGAAGCGGCGGCTGTCCGGGCAGACCCACAACGGTCGGCACACCAACCGTCTGGCAGCCGGCGAGAGCGCCAGCAAGCAACAGGGTCGTTCCCGTCAGAAAGCTCCGCCGGCTCATGGCCATTTGCGTCATTGCGGTATCGTCAGCACCATCGACTGCCATTTACGTCACCTTCGAAATCCACGAGGCATGAAATATTGCTCCTTTTGCGCTGCGAACCGGGCAAAAGGCAATGGTCCTTTGCTCTGGCATGATCAAAACCGCGCGACGATGTGGCGGCCGTCACATCCGCGCCACAGAAGCGCGTGACGCGTGCAGCCTCAACCCCTTGCCAGCCCTTTGCGAGCGGTGTCTTATGGTCGCAGGACCCATCCTGCTATACGCCCTCCCCCTCCCCGTTTCAGCCGAGAGCCAGATCAGTGACTGATTCGCCGAATTCGCTGCCGCTCGTCCCCGTTTTCGATGGCCACAACGACACCCTGCTGAAACTGGAGATGCGCGAGGACGACGGACGGCCAAGATCGTTTTTCGATGAGGCCGTCGAGGATCACATCGACTTGCCGCGTGCCCGCAAGGGTGGCTTCGTCGGCGGGCTGTTCGCCATGTTCGTGCCATCGGTCCGCAGCCAGGCCGAGATCCGCTCCCTGTCGAATACCGATCCGCGGCATTACGGGCGCGTGTCGCAAGTCGACGCGCTTGACTACACGCTGCGCATGATGGCCCGCGCCTATCGCCTGGAGCGGTCAGCTCCCGACGCCGTCAGGATCGTGCGCAGCCACGCCGACATCCTGTCCGCACTTGATGCCGGGCAGCTGGCGATGGTGCTGCACATCGAGGGCGCCGAGGCCATCGATCCGGACTTTGCAGCACTCGAGGTGCTTTACGCCGCAGGCCTGCGCTCGATCGGACCGGTCTGGAGCAGGCGCAACATCTTTTGCGATGGTGTCCCGATGGCGTTCCCCTCCTCGCCCCACACGGGCGACGGGTTGACCGACCACGGCCGAAACCTTGTCCGGCACTGCAATCGTCTCGGCCTGCTGATTGACCTGTCGCACATCACGGAAAAGGGCTTCTGGGATGTCGCCGCGCTCAGCGAGCGGCCGCTTGTCGCTTCGCATTCCAACGCACATGCGCTGTGCCCCAGCGCTCGCAACCTCACCGATCGCCAGCTTGATGCCATCGGCGAGAGCAAGGGGATTGTCGGCCTCAATTTCCACGTTGCCTTCCTGCGCGAGGATGGGAAGCACAATTCCGATACGCCGCTGGAAACGATCGTTCGCCATGCGGACCATCTGATCGAACGCCTCGGCGAAGACCACGTTGGACTGGGTTCAGATTTTGACGGCTGCGTCGTCCCGCGCGCAATCGGCGACGTCGCAGGCCTGCCCGCGCTCATCGAAGCCTTCCGGAAAGCCGGATATGGCGAGGAACTGATCGCAAAGATCGCATGGCGCAACTGGCTGGGGCTTATCCAGCGCTCTGGTCTTTAGAGCGTAAGCCCGGCCCCGTCAGCACCTCGCGAAAAAGTTATCTGCCGAGCCCGAACTAAGCCATAAAGCGGATGGCGCAACCGTGTCGGGTGCGTATCATCCACCTGATGTTGCTTTTATTTTTCATCTGTAACAACGCGGACTTCCTTTCTGTCCGCAAACTTGATGCGCCATACCCACCCTTTAGCCCGACCTGGCAGGAACCAACCGTCAGTGCGGACAAAGAGGTGACGGTACAGCCAGGGGAGGAGGCATGACCGATACGTCATCCTCGGCCCAGCTTGTAACATTGCAGGGCCTCAATGCGATCGAAGGCGGTCGCAAGAGTAATCACGTTTATTGCGACCTGAAGCGGCGCATGGTTCTTGGTGAACTGACAGGGTCGAGCATCCTGACAGAGCAGGCCATCGCCCAGGACTATTCCTGCTCGCAAGGCACGGTCCGCGAAGCCTTGTTGCGTCTGGAGCAGGACGGATTGGTAGACCGGAAGGGCTATCAGGGGACCTACGTGACACAGTTGTCGGAAGCGGAGGCGGAAGCTTTCGTTCGGTTGCGACTGGAACTGGAGTGCGCCGCAATTGATCGGGCCGCGCGGCGGCTGGATCCTGACGTTCGCCAGTTTCTCACCCGGTCAGCTGAAGAATACCGGATGGTCCAAGCCTCCGGCGACATCTACAACATGGTGTTGCTCGACCGGGCGTTTCATATGCGCCTGTTCGAACAGGCGGATATGCCGAACCTGATGCCGATGCTCAGCCGCATCCTGCTGCAGTTGCATCGCTACACGATCTCGCAGCGCCGCGGCCAGGATCTGTGGCGCGACCTGCGCCCCGACCCTCACCGCGAGATCATCGAGGCATTGGAAGACGGCGATCCTGTTATGTGCCAGTTGCGCATGCGCGAGCATATCATGTCGAACATCCGCACCTTTGCACCCTTGATGTTCCAGCGAATTTTCGGCGAGGACCTCTCGCTGGTGCTGTCGTCGCCAGCCCCCGCCTTTGCGCTCGATCCGCACTGACCTGACCGACAACAGGACGCGCGGCCTGTCAGGCAGACAGCAGCCAACACAAAAACGGGCGGCCCGATGGGCCGCCCGTTTTGCATGCACCGATCATGTCGCCTGCCCGTTCAGGCGGCGACTGGTTCCAGCATCGCCGCCTTGATCAGCTTGCGCGTGTAATCCTCACGCGGCGCGTCGAAGATGGCTTCCGTGGGACCTGCTTCCACCACCTTGCCATGTTGCATCACCATGACCGTGTCGGCCATCGCGCGCACGACGGCCAGGTCGTGGCTGATGAACAGATAGGTCAGGCCATGGGCGGCCTGGAGGTCGCGCAGCAGCGTGACGATCTGCTTCTGGATCGTGCGGTCGAGCGCTGACGTCGGTTCGTCCAGAACCATCAGCTCCGGCTTCAGCACCATGGCACGGGCAATGGCGATGCGCTGGCGCTGGCCGCCGGAGAACTCGTGCGGATAGCGGTTGCGCATGGCCGGATCCAGCGACACTTCCTCCAGAGCCTGGCAGGCACGGCGATCCCGCTCGGCCCAGTCGAGCGATGGCTCGTGCACCAACAGACCCTCGGTGATGATCTGGCCAACAGTCATGCGCGGGCTCAGCGACCCGAACGGGTCCTGGAACACCAGCTGCATGTGCTTGCGCAGGCCGCGCAGCTCTGCCCGGCTCTTGCCACTGATCTGCTGGCCCTTGAACATCACCCGGCCTTCAGCCGGCAGCAGGCCGAGCAGCGCACGGCCAAGTGTCGACTTGCCCGAGCCGCTTTCGCCCACGATACCGAGCGTCTGGCCTTCGCGCAGCACGAGCGACACATCGTTGACCGCCGTCAGGATGAAGGGCTTGGTCAGGAGCCCGCCGCCGAGCGCAAACTCGACGCGCACCTTCTGGCCCTCGATGACCGCCGGGCGGCTGTCGGAGACCGCGGGCTTGTGCCCTTCCGGTTCTGCATCCAGCAGCATCTTGGTATAGGGATGCGAAGGCGCGGCAAAGATCTTCGCCGTTTCCCCCTCTTCCACCACCTCGCCCTGGCGCATGACATACACACGGTCGGCAATGCGCCGGACGATGCCGAGGTCATGGGTGATGAACACGACCGACATGCCGAGCCGCTTCTGCAGATCAGCCAGCAGCTCCAGGATCTGGGCCTGCGTGGTCACGTCCAGCGCGGTTGTCGGCTCGTCGGCAATGAGTACATCCGGGTTGTTCGACAGGGCCATGGCGATCATGACGCGCTGACGCTGGCCACCGGACAGCTCATACGGATAGGACTTCAGCTTGCGCTCGGGCTCAGGGATGTTGACGAGCTTCAGAAGCTCGAGCGCCCGTTCCTTCGCCGCCGCCCAGCTCAGGCCGCCATGTTCCACCATGGGTTCGGCGAGCTGCCGGCCAATGGTGTAGAGCGGATCGAGCGAGGTCATCGGCTCCTGGAAGATCATGGTGATCTTCTTGCCTCGGATGGTGTTGAGGCGGGAAATCGGCAGGCCGAGGATATTCTGCCCGCCATACATCACCTTGCCTGCGGTCTTGCCGTTGGAGGCAAGCAGGCCCATCGCCGCCATCATGGTCTGGCTCTTGCCGGAGCCGCTTTCGCCCACGATGGCAACGGTTTCGCCGGCTTCAACGTGAATGTTGACGCCGCGCACAGCATTGACGGCGCCGGAGTTGGTGGTGAAATCGACCTTGAGGTCCTCGATCTTCAGGACCGTTTCGCGTTTGGTGGTCATGGCCATCTCCCTCAGCGGTCTTTCGGATCAAGGGCATCACGCAGGCCGTCGCCGATGAAATTCAGCGCGAACAGCGTGGACGTGAGGAAGATCGACGGGAACACGAGCATCCACACCGACCCTTGCAGGTTGCGCGCGCCTTCGGAAATCAGCACGCCCCAGCTCGTCATCGGCTCCTGAACGCCAAGACCCAGGAAGGACAGGAAGCTCTCCAGCAGGATCACCTTCGGCACCAGGAGCGTCATGTAGACGACCACCGGACCCAGCGTGTTGGGGATGACATGCCGGCGCAGGATGCCGCCGTTCGACACGCCCATGGCCTCGGCCGCCTGCACATATTCCTGCCGCTTGATGGTCAGCGTCTGGCCGCGCACGATGCGCGCCATGTCCAGCCATTCCACCGCACCAACCGCGATGAACATCAGCACGAAATTCCGGCCGAAGAACACCACCAGCATGATGACGAAGAAGATGAAAGGCAGAGAATAGAGCACGTCGACGACGCGCATCATCACCTGGTCAGCGCGGCCGCCAAGGTAGCCCGATGCCGCGCCGTAGACGACGCCGATGGAGATGGCGACGATGGTCGCCAGCAGGCCAATGGTCAGCGACACGCGCCCGGCGATGAAGGTGCGGGTCATCATGTCACGGCCGTTGGAGTCCGTGCCGAAATAGAAGTGCAGGTGGCGGATTTCCGCCTTCATCACCGCGGACTTCTTGTCGGCGGCAAAGTCCTCGAAGCGCGCGTTCTTGAACATGTCGCTGCGATCGACATATTGCACGGACCGCGGATCGATCTCACGGCTGGACGAGACGCGCACGGACACCGTGTCACCCTCGCGGGCATAGCCTTCGGTGGTCAGGCGCGCACGCTTGAGAGCGGACAGAAACGCCGGCTCGACCTGGTCAGGCAACGGATAGGCGGTCAGGCTGGCCGGCACTTTCACGTAGTCGCGGTAGACCTGGTCATAGCCATGGGGAGACAACCAGGGCCCGATGATCGAGATCAGGGTGATCAGCGCCAGCACGATCATGCTGACCACAGCGGCGCGGTTCTTCAGCAGGCGGTCGCGGGCATCGTCCCACAGGGAACGTCCCTTGACCGGCAGTGCTGCCGTTTCAACGGAGGAGACACTCATCACGCTTTCTCCTCAATCAAAGCGAACGCGCGGATCGAGGACTGCGTAGAGCAGGTCGACGATCAGGTTGAACAGGATCACGAAACAGGCAACGACCACGACGGTGCCCATCACCAGCGTGTAGTCGCGGTTGAGCGCGCCCTGCACGAAGTAACGCCCGATCCCCGGAATACCGAAGATGGTCTCGACCACGACCGAGCCGGTCAGGAGCGCCGCAGCGGCCGGCCCGAGGTAGGACACGACAGGCAGGATCGCGCCGCGCAAGGCGTGCACGACAATGACTGTCCAGGACGACAGGCCATAGGCCCGGGCGGTGCGCACGTGGTTGGACCGCAGCGCCTCGATCATGGAGCCACGCGTCAGGCGTGCGACCACCGCGACCTGCGGCAGTGCCAGTGTCACGACGGGCAGGATCGTATTGACGAAGGCACCGTTGTTCCAGCCGCCGACGGGCAGCCAGCCAAGCCAGACCCCGAGGATCAGCGTCAGCACCGGCGCCACGACAAAGTTCGGAATGGTCACGCCCAGCGTTGCAGCCGCCATCACCGAGTAATCGGTGCCATGGTTCTGGCGCAGCGCTGCGACGACGCCGAGGATGCCGCCGACGACCAGCGCAAGCGCCAGGGCCGTGAGGCCAAGCTGCATCGAGATCGGCAGGCTGGCTGCGAACAGTTCGTTGATCGAGAAGTCGCGGAAATAGAAGCTCGGGCCAAAATCGAGCTGGGCAACGCTCTTCAGGTAGATCAGGTACTGCTGCCAGAGCGGCTCATCAAGATGATAGATCCGGTTGAGGTTCTCCATCACCTTCGCTTCCAGCGGCCGCTCGAGGTCGAACGGTCCACCCGGCGCGATGCGGATGAGGAAAAAGGAAATGGTGATGATCAGGAACAGCGTCGGGATAGCCCCGAGCAGCCTTTCCAGCACATAGCGCAACATGGCCCTGCCCTTGTGAGTTTGTTCAGCCCAAGCTTGGCTGCGGTCCGATCTTTTCCCCGTCGACGAGATCGGTTGGCGCGTGGCGTTTGCCGCCCGCGCGAAATGCATCCGCAAGAAACCGGCCGCGCGTTTAACAGCGCGGCCGGTTGTTGGCTAGTGTCTTATTCCGAGATGCTCATGAAGCGGGTCGGATGCACGTCCTGCAGGTTGGTCTCGAAGCCCTTGACCTTCGAGGAAACCAGGTTCTTGGACGCGTAGTACAGCATCGGGATGAACGGCAGGTCGTCCATGAAGACCGTCTCGGCCTTCTTCAGGATCTCGGCACGCTTCTCGAGGTCGGTCGTGGCGGCCGCCTCGTCCATCAGCTTGTCGTAGTCCGGGTTATTGTAGTTCGCGTAGTTGAAGCCGTCATTGTCGGATTCAACAAGGAACAGGAAGTTCTGCGGGTCGGAGTAGTCGCCGATCCAGCCAGCGCGGGCGAGATCGAAGTCCCCCTTGTCACGCAGATGCGCGTAGTGGGTCTTGGTATCGGTGTTGAGCAGCGACACTTCAACGCCAAGCGGCTTCCACATGTCGGCCAGGGCGACCGAGGTGTTCTTGTGGTTTTCCGAGGTGTTGTAGCGGATTTCGAGCTTCAGCGGCTTGTCCGGGCCGTAGCCGGCAGCTTTCAGCAGCTCGGCAGCCTTGGCTTCGCGATCGATCTGCGACATGTCCTTGTAGGACGCGAAGGCCGGCTCACCGTAGTTGTTGATGCCCGGAGGAACGAGCGAGTAGCCCGCCACCATGGTGCCGCCCCAGATTTCCTCAGCGAGGAACTCGCGGTCGATGGCCATGGACAGTGCCTGACGCACTTCCTTCTTGCCGAGGGCTTCGTCCTTCATGTTGACGGCGAAGTAGTAGGTGCCGAGGTACGGAGCGACCTTGAACTGGTCACCCAGTTCCTTGCGGATGAAGTCGACCTGTTCGGTCGGCACGTCGTCGTTGGTGTGCAGTTCGCCAGCCTGGAAACGGCGCAGCGCGGCACCGCGGTCTTCGGTCGGATAGAAGAAGACGGTGTCGATCTTGACGTTCTCGGCGTCATGGAAGTTCGGGTTCTTGACCGCCTTGATGTGGGCGTTCGGAACGAATTCCTTCAGCACATAGGCACCGTTGGTGACCATGTTTTCCGGCTTGACGAAGTCGGTGCCGAATTTCTTGACGGTTGCCGGGTGGACCGGAAGGCCGGTCTGGTGCGCCAGAAGGTCGACGAAATAAGGCGTCGCGGCCTTCAGGGTGATTTCCAGGGTGTGGTCGTCAACAGCCTTCACGCCCAGCTCTTCCGGCTTGGCGGTGCCCTTGTTCACTTCCTCGGCGTTGAGGATCGGGTACAGGATGTTGGCGTACTTGGCACCGGTGTCCGGCGTCATGATGCGCTGCAGGGAGAAGACGAAGTCGCCGGCGACAACCGGGTCACCGTTCGACCACTTGGCATCCTTGCGCAGCTTGAACGTCAGGGTCTTGCCGTCAGCGGAGGTGGTCCACTCCTCGGCGACGCCGGGGATGATCTCGCCAGCGGCGGAATAGGCAACGAGACCTTCGTAAAGGTCACGCAGGATGTGGGCCTCGTACACGGTCGAGGTCTTGTGCTGATCCAGGGTTTCCGGGTCAGCAGAATTGCCGCGGTGGTATACCACCTCGGCCATGGTGCTCATCGAGGTTGCGGCCAGCAGGGCCGTCGCCAGAATGGACATCCGGGCAGATTTGAACATGGTTGTCTCCCCTCTTCGCAATTGAAGGCTACCTGTACCGGTAGGGTGCCGACGATTCCACGCGTCGGTTTCGAGATCAACCGTGCCGCAACGACGCTTTCCGCCCTTTGAGGTGAATAAGCGATTTTCATCCGGTTAATGGTTCATTCAGGAAATTATATTCACCCCCAACGCAGGCTGAACAACCATCTTTCAATCGGGATTTGCAGGTTGCCGTTGCAGTCAGAGGCGAGTCTGCGTTTTCCACAACCCCTGAGCTGCCCTGTGACGAGATAAAAAAGAAAAAACATTCCTGCGGCGTCCCTGCGCCTCTTGCAACGCGAGCCAAGATGGCGTTCCTCTCGGCCCGACCCAGCGGCCTCCCGCCCGAAATCAGCATTCAAGTCCGGACATCCATGGCTCCTCCGCTTCTGATCCTGCGCGACATTCACCTGACCTTTGGTTCTACACCGCTGCTCACTGGCGCCGATCTCAGCGTTTCGGAAGGGGACCGGCTCTGTCTCGTTGGCCGCAACGGCTCGGGCAAGTCGACCCTGCTGAAGATTGCCGCCGGGCTCATCGAGGCGGACAAGGGCGAGTATTTCCTGCAGCCCGGCCGCACCTTGCGCTACCTGCCGCAAGAGCCTGACCTGTTGGCCTATGCCACCATTCTGGACTACGTAAACGATGGACTGGCGCCGGGAGATGATCCCTATCGCGCGCCCTATCTGCTGGAAGTCCTCGGCCTGACCGGCAAGGAAGATCCGCGCAGCCTCTCCGGCGGCGAGGCACGCCGCGCGGCGCTGGCCCGCGCGCTGGCACCCGAGCCGGACATCCTGCTGCTGGACGAGCCGACCAACCACCTCGACCTGCCGGCAATCGAATGGCTGGAAAGCGAACTGAAGGGATTGAAGTCCGCCATCGTCCTCATCTCGCACGACCGGCGTTTTCTCGAAAATCTCTCCCGTGCCACCGTCTGGGTCGACCGGGGTACCACGCGCCGCATGGACCGGGGTTTCGAGCATTTCGAGGCCTGGCGCGACGAGGTGTTCGAGCAGGAGGAACGCGACCAGCAGAAACTCGCGCAGCAGATCAAGCGCGAGGAACACTGGATGCGCTACGGCGTGACCGCGCGGCGCAAGCGCAACATGCGCCGGGTGCGCGAGCTTGCCGATCTGCGCGACAAGGCACGCAACCACCGTGGCCCGCAAGGCTCGGCCAAACTGACCGTGACCGAGGGCGAGACCTCGGGCAAGCTCGTGGTCGAGGCGAAGTCCGCCTCAAAGACCTATGGCGAGCGGGCAATCGTTGCCAACTTCTCGACCCGGATCCAGCGCGGGGACCGCGTGGGCTTCATCGGGGCAAACGGCGCGGGCAAGACCACGCTGCTGAAGATGCTGACCGGCGAGCTGGAACCGGACAGTGGAACGGTCCGCCTCGGCACCAACCTGCAGATGGTCACCCTCGATCAGAAGCGGGAGCGCCTGAACCCGGACGACACGCTGTCGAATGTCCTGACCGGCGGGCGCGGCGACACCGTGGTGCTGGGCACCGAGACCAAGCACGTGATCGCCTACATGAAGGACTTCCTGTTCTCGCCCGAACAGGCCCGCACACCGGTCGGCGTGCTCTCCGGCGGCGAGCGGGCCCGCGCCATGCTGGCGCGCGCGCTCGCAAGCCCGTCCAACATCATGGTGCTGGACGAACCGACCAACGATCTTGATCTCGAAACGCTGGACCTGCTGCAGGAATTGCTCAGTGACTACGACGGCACTGTCCTGCTCGTCAGCCACGACCGTGACTTCCTGGACCGGGTGGCCACATCGGTCATCGTGTCGGAAGGGGACGGCAAGTGGCAGGAATACGCCGGCGGCTACTCCGACATGGTGGCCCAGCGCGGCGCGGGTGTGACAGCCCGCAAGGCTGAGAAGGCACAGGCAAAATCGGCCAAGGCTGCCGCTCCCGCGTCATCCGCGGCCGCAACGACCGCAAAGCCGGCTGCAAAGACGAAACTGTCCTTCAGCCAGTTGCATCTCCTGAAAACCCTGCCGGACACGATCGAGACGCTGACGAAGAAGCTGGAAAAGCTCCAGGGCGAAATGGCAGACCCTCAGCTCTACTCCAGGAACCCCGACCGCTTTGCCAAGCTGTCAGCAGAAATCACCAAGCTCACCGGCGAAAAGGACGCAGCCGAAGAACAGTGGCTCGAACTGGAGATGCTGAAGGAAGAAGCGGAGGGGTGACAGTCCGGCATTTGCCGGGCTTGGCACGATCGCTGGGTTAGGAGTTCGGCGAAGCAAATCCGGCAACCGCTTCGTCGATGCGGGATGACAAGGTCATCAACTGGCCTTCGATGGTCGTCTCGAGGTGTGCGAGCCGACCGCTGAGCTCAGCCTTGAGCATGACCTCGATGTCATCGCGAGTCTCGCTCACTCGCCGTTCAATTCGGCGGCTGTATTCAACGGTCTGCACCGCCAGCGAGCGTATGTCGGACACGTCCTTGCGCAAGAGGCGCAGTTCGTCGAGCACCTGCTGTTGCTGGCGCAGTACAAACTCAAGGTCGATCGTGCTTTGGGACATCGCCTGCCTCCTGCACTGAAGGATGCAGAAGCGCGCGTCGATTGGCAAATGCCAATCGACCTCAACCGCTCAAAATCCGCGCATGAAGGCCCTTCCGCCTACTCCCCGAACACCTTCGCCAGATCGCCTGCATCCAGCAGCCGCCACTTGCCTTCCTCCAGGCCGTCGAGCGTGAGGTTGCCGATCTTGACCCGGGCAAGGGCCGTCACGTGGTTGCCGGTTGCGGCGAACATGCGGCGGACCTGATGATAGCGGCCCTCGTGCAGCGTGAGGCGGGCGTGTTTCTCGCCGAGCATTTCCAGTTCTGCCGGCTTCAGCGGCTTGTCATCGCTCTCCAGCATCATGCCACCGGAGGCAAACAGCGCTGCCTCATCGCCCTTCAGCGGCCGGTCCAGCACGGCTTCGTACACCTTGGGCACCTCGGCCTTGGGGCTGATAATGCGGTGCAGCAGCGTGCCGTCATCGGTGAACAGCAGAGCGCCGGAGGTCTCCCGGTCCAGCCGGCCGACGGTGGACAGCACCGGCTTACGATAACGGAACCGGTCGGGCAGGAGATCATAGACCAGCTTGCCCTGATCCTTGGTGGAACAGGTGTAGCCGACAGGCTTGTTCAGCAGCAGCACCATGCCCTGCGCCGGGTCCAGCGGCTCGTCGTCGAACAGGATGTCGTCGTGCTCGTTGCGGGCGTCGGCCTTCAGGGCGTTGCCTGCGCGGTCCGTCACCCAGCCATTGCGAATGACCGTCTGGATTTCCTTGCGCGTGCCATAGCCCATGTTGGACAGAAGCTTGACCAGTCTCATTTGCCACGCACCTTGCGCGCATGGATGACCTTGTAGCCGGCCTCGTCGGCCGCCATGGTCAGGTCCGTAAACAGCTCGTTGATGACACCCTCATAGGGAAGATGGCGGTTTGCCACCATCCAGAGGTGACCTCCCGGCTTCAGCCCTCTGGCCGCCGCGCGGATGAAGGCCTGGCCAACGTCGGTCCGGTCTGCCTTGGTTGCCTGATGGAACGGCGGGTTCATGACCACAAAGTCATAGGGCCGTCCCAGGCCCTTGGTGACATCGGCCCAGAAGAACTGCAGCCGGCGCGGCGCAGTTTCAGCGGCAAGATTCTGGCGGGCAAGATCGAGGGCACGCTTTTCCGCCTCATAGAGGTCGAGCGCGGCGACCTTCGGGCAACGCGCCAGCACGCCGGATGAGAGGACGCCGAAGCCAGCGCCAAGATCGGCACCAAGGCCCGACAAATTGACGGGAAGCGTGCGGATCAGCAGATCGGTCGCCGGGTCAACGTGATCCCACGCGAACAGGCCCGGGCGGCTGACAAAGCGTCCTTCGAGGATCGGGCGCACCGCGTCACCCTCGAGCCATTCGGCCAGCAGGCCCGTGTTCAGCCTTCCATCATCGCGAAAGGCCCAGGCCACACGGCACTTGGCCTTGGACTGGTTGCCCTCCAGCGCTCCGGCGAGATCGGCCAGATCGCTCTCGAAGGCCTTGCCGCCTTCCGAATTGGCAGCACACAGCACGACGCGCCCGCCAGGTGCCACCCGGCGGAAGGCCTCGGCGATGAGGGCACGGGCTTCCTGCTTCTGGCGCGGCGGCAGCAGCAGCACGAGGCCATAGGTCTCGCCGCGAATGTCGGGCTGCGCCTCATAGCCGCCAGCGGCCAGCGCCTCGCGGTCGGGGGCAAAGCTCTGCACCAGATCAAGCTGCGACTTGTCGAAGACACCAAGGTCCTTGCCCATGCGTGCGCGCAGGAACAGCACGCGCTGCGGCGCGGGTGGCAGGTCGATGGTGCCATTTTCCAGCGGCAGCAGCAGGGTTTCAAGCACCGGATCGGTCATAAAGGCAAGTCTCTCGGGTCAAGGGTCAGGCGCCCCTCATACAGTCCCGGGGCGGCCGGGTCAAAAGCCTGCATCGCTCAGGATCTCGCGCCCATCCACAAGCAGCCGCAAGGGGGCCGAGCGGCCGCTCTTGTCGAGGGAGATGACCAGATTGATGCGCTCCGGCGCGGTGGTTTCGATCGCCCGCCCCTCCCCTTCGGGAACGAAAAAGGCATCGATGCCGTAGTCGACCTGAAGCGTTGCACCGGCGGAATGCGACGACTGGGCCGTTCCGGCGATGACGGGGCCTTTGGCCGCTTCGGGCGCCGTATGAACGGCAACCGGCTGAAACACACCGGCGCTGTCAGCCGCCAGCTCGACATAGACCGGATCTCCGGCCTTGATCACGCGCTCGAGACCCGGCAAGGCAGCATCAAGTCGCGCGATTGCCAGGTTGATGATGACATAGTCGCCGCGAAGGAGATCTCGCGGATCGACGGGGCGCACTTCGAGCCGCACTTCCTGGCCAAGAAGATGGACGCGCAGCCGTTCGACGAGCGGCAGCGCGATCAGCCCCAACTGCAGCAGGATGATCACGCCCCAGCGCAGATAAACCGTGGACTGCGGCTTGCGCTCTCCGCCGTCCGCCATCGTTTCAGTCGCGCTCATGCCGCACCTGCCTTCAGCTCTTCGCGCCGTGATGCTGCCTTGAGACTGCGGGCGGTGATGAGTGCCATTGCGATCAGAACCAGCCCGGCCACAAGGAAGAACACCGCCTGCCCCAGCAAGCTGCCAATGGTCTCTGACAGCAGCCACAGTGCCAGAACGGTGAAGGCACCGTGGCCTGACAGGGTCCAGAAGCCCTGATGCGACACGACGCCGGCCATGGCCACGCCGATGCTCGCCGCCAGGCCCAGCGCCGAAATCAGGATCACCAGATGTGGTACGGACACGACCATCATCACGCTGGCGACCGACGCCAGCACGGCCGCAAGCACAAGAGTGCTGGCAAGATCTCGTCCGGTGTTGAGCAACAGCAGGACGGCGCCGGCGACCATCGCCGTCAGGGCCACCACGACCGGCAGGACCAGATAGGCAGAGGCCGGTAGCGGGTTTGCACCGTCGAGAGCGAACACCAGCGCAATGATGAGCACGCTGAGAAGAACCAGCAGCGAGGCCTCCGCGGCCGAGCGCGCCAGCAGCAACAGCCCGCCGTCGCGCCAGCGCGCGGCGCTGCCTTCAAGGCGGAGCCTGCTGATGGCCGTGCTGACCAGGATGACCGCCGCCGGCAGAACAGACAGACCGAGCGCGACGACGCCCTCTTCCCGGGCCCCCTGCTCGGCTGCCAGCAGCAGCCAGCGGCCGAAAACGACATAGGCAAGCAAGATGACACCCCAGCGCGACAGCCGGGCCGGAAAGACAACCGCATGCGCACCGATGGCCAGGATCAGCACCACGCTGAGCACGCCTTCAGCAAATCCAAGCGGTGGATGTGCTTCAGCGGCGAGGATTTGCCAGGTGATGGCCGAGGTGGCGGCCAGCGCCAACGTCAGGCGCGACTGGCCAAGCCAGGCCGCACCGAGGCAGCCGAAGGTGATCAGCAATGCTCCGCCCGTCCAGTCCTGCGGCAGGTGAAAGATCTGACCAACGAGAGACAGCCCGCCAATAAAGACGAGGGCGGCAAAGGCCGTCGCGAGATCCGCGATGCCCGAGCGCCCTTTGGCTGCGGCGCGGGCAGCAAACACATTGGCCGCGATCACGGTGAGAGCAATGCCGGTCAGCCGGACCACGCGCGGGATCTCGTCCCAGTTGGCGGCGATAAACGCAGCAATCGCCAGAGCAACGCAGATGACCCCGACAGCTGCGAGGGCCAGTGGCAACCGGCTGCGGCCATCGCCGTTCTGAACGTCAGTCAGGATGTGGCCGGCCGCCTCGCGACTGACCCACCCGCGTTCGATCCACGTCTCGATATCCGCCTTGAGCCGGCGCTGGTAGATCTGGTCGAACATTCCGTTTCCCCCTGTCGCGCCCGACATTAAGCCGCTTTGCGGCAAATGTCAGGCCGGCAGGGCGAGTGCTGGCCCTCAGGCGGCGGCCAGCTGCTTCAGGAAGCCATCGACGGCTGAACGCAGCGCCGCGCTCTGATCCGCCACGGCCCGGGACGATGCCCGCAAGCGATCCGTCGTCTGGCTGGCCTCGGCGGCGCTGCTGCGCATCTTGGCCATATCCTGCGCCATCTGCGAGGTTCTGCTGGATGTCACCTGAGCATTGCTGGCGATCTCACCCGTTGCAGCTCCCTGCTGCTCGACGGACCGGGTGATGGAAGAGGTGTGCTCGTCAATCTCGCGCATCGTGCGCGTGATCGCTTCGATCGCACCGACGGCCTCGCCGGTTGATGCCTGGATCGCCGAAATCTGCTTTGCGATTTCGTCAGTCGCCTTTGCGGTCTGGCTCGCCAGCTGCTTGACCTCGGAGGCCACCACCGCAAAACCCTTGCCCATCTCGCCGGCCCGTGCCGCCTCGATGGTGGCATTCAGTGCCAGAAGATTTGTCTGTTCGGCGATTTCCTGGATCAGCGTTACGACCTGACCGATCTTGCCGGCAGTTGCTGCGAGACTTTCGATCTTGGCATTGGTCGCTTCGGCCTGGTTGGTCGCCGTGTCGACAACCTGGGCCGTGGTTGCCACCTGTCGACTGATTTCGGCAATAGAGGCAGACAGTTCTTCCGAGGCAGCGGCGACCGCTTCGACATTGCTGGATGCTTCCGACGCCGCGTCCGCCGTTCTGGTGACCGTGTCGGCGTTGTGGCGCGAGGACCGGTCCATCGCCGTTACATCATCGCCAAGCAGGCGCGACGCGTCGGCCAGGGCCACAAAATACTGCTCGGTGCTGGTTCGGAACTGCTGCGCCAGCGTGTGCATCATCTCGGTTTTTTCGCGCTGCGATGCCTGCTCTCGTTCCCGCACCTGCTCTGCCAGCGCCCGTTGTTGGTTGAGGGCAACGCGAAAGCCATCCAGTGCGTCGCGCAGCTGGCCAAGTTCATCCGTGCTGGTCCAGGACGGCACTGGTGTATCAACGTTCCCGGATGCGAGCCCCTCTGCGGTTCGCGCCAGCGCAGCAGCGCGCAGGCCGACCCGACCGTTCAGATAAAACCAGGCCAGAACAGCGACAATCATCGTCACACCGACAGAGACCATCTGGATCAGCCCAGCGTTGTCGGTCAGCGCGCGGACATGGTCATTGGCAGCATCCATATAATCATGGACCTGCTCCTCTGCCTTGTCGGCCTCCGCAATCAAGGTCTCGAAGGCCTGATCAAACCGCTCATCCGCATCCGTTCCGGCGACGTCCTTGCCAATGTTCTGGTGCCGGTCACGCGCAACCTGCTCGAAGATCTCAAGCCCCTTCAAAACCTTGGCAATCGACTGCCGGACGGGCTCCGACTTTGTCGGATAGAATGTGCCTTCATCATTGGTGCCGCCCGACAAAATCGCGTTGGCATAGAAGCGGCTCTCGGCGATCAGTTCCCAGACCAGATTGATGTCCTCGCCTTCGTCACCGGACATGATCTCCTCGAACAGCAGATGCGCATGCGTCGCCGTCAGCTTGATTTCCATCGCAGCATCGCTGAGCGGCGCAAGGCGCTCGCCGAGCTCGAGCCCGCTCTGTCCGAGATTGGAGACTGCGTTATGCGTGATGAGCCCTGCTCCGAAGACAACGCTTACAATCAGCGCGAAGCTCGCGAGAAGTTTCCTGCCAATAGACATGTTCATCAGGCCCCCCGGAATGATGCATGTGCCTGATGCAAAGGCGCAAAAGATGCACAACCCGAGGTCAATCCTTAAGCAACATGGTTATCAAATGATTTATTTAGCAAACATACTTTATCGAATCCCGCCTCTTTCTGTTGCCTTCGAAAATAACCCTGCGAGAAAGAACAATGGTTTTAAATAAAAATGGCCGCAACACGGGGTCGCGGCCACCTTGCGGCGCAGGTCTAGCCAACTGGTATCAATGCGTGTGCACGATTTCCCGGGTTTCTCGGAAACCGATGTCCGGGTTCTTTTCGCCGACGTAGTTCACTTCCCAGTTGCTCTTGAACAGGAAGACCGGTTTGTCGTCGCGGTCGAGGGCCACACTCATGCGGTTGGCCTCGATGAACTTCTGCAGCTTCAAGGGATCAGCGGATTCGATCCAGCGTGCGGTGGTGTAGGGAACGGTCTCGAAACCGATCTCTGTCGTGTATTCGTTCTTGAGCCGGTCGATGACCACGTCCAGCTGCAGCATGCCGACGACACCAACGATCCAGTTCGACCCCAGATCCGGCTTGAAGATCTGGACAAGGCCTTCCTCTGCGAGATCCTCAAGACCCTGGCGCATCTGCTTCACACGCATCGTATCGGACAGACGAACGCGGCGCAGAACTTCCGGCGCAAAGGCGGGCAGCCCGGTGACGTGGATTTCCTCGCCCTCAGTCAGCGTGTCACCCACACGAAGCTGGCCGTGGTTCGGCACGCCGATCACGTCGCCCGGATAGGCTTCCTCGGCAATCTCGCGTTCCTCAGCGAAGAAGAAGATCGGGGCAGACACCGCGATCGATTTTCCGGCGCGCACATGCTTCAGCCGCATCCCGCGCTTGAAGGTGCCCGAGCACAGGCGCACGAACGCAATGCGGTCGCGGTGCTTGGGGTCCATGTTCGCCTGCACCTTGAACACGAAGCCGGTCACATCGGGCTCGTCCGGCGCAATCACGCGGCCACCGGTTGCCGGTTGGGAATGCGGTGCCGGGGCATACTCGGCGATGAAGTCGAGCAGATCCTCAACGCCATAGTCGCGCAGTGCGGACCCGAAGAACACGGGCGTCAGATGCCCTTCAAGGAAGCTTTCGCGATCGAACGCGGCGTATCCGGCCTCGCCAAGCTCGGCATTTTCGGCAAGTTCCGCCAGAACACGATCGAAGACGGTGTCGACGAGGATCGGGTCGTCGAGCCCGCTGACCGGCTTGGCCTGGGTGTAGGGTCCGCCGCGCTCGCCGTTCGACGTGCAGAACAGCTGCTTTTTCCAGTCATAGACACCGAAGAAGTCGGAGCCCATGCCGACCGGCCAGGTCATCGGCGAGACGTCAAGAGCCAGCGCCTCCTGGATCTCGTCGAGGATCTCCAGCGCATGCCGGCCTTCACGGTCGATCTTGTTGACGAAGGTGATGATCGGAATGTCGCGCAGGCGGCAGACCTCGAACAGCTTGCGCGTCTGGGTTTCGATGCCCTTGGCCGCATCGATCACCATGATCGCCGCGTCCACCGCCGTCAGGGTGCGGTAGGTATCTTCCGAGAAATCTTCGTGGCCCGGCGTATCGAGCAGATTGTAGATGATGCCACGGCGCTCAAAGGTCATCACCGAGGACGACACCGAGATCCCGCGTTCCTGCTCGATCTTCATCCAGTCCGACCGCGCCCGGCGGCGTTCACCGCGCGCGCGCACCTGTCCTGCGGCACGAATGGCGCCGCCCGACAGCAGCAGCTTTTCGGTCAGCGTGGTCTTGCCGGCGTCCGGATGCGAGATGATCGCAAAGGTTCGGCGCGCGAGATAGGGCGCAGCGGCCGTGGTCATTGTGGAACTCCTTGGGGCAAGGCCGCCTGTTCGCATGTCCGGCAAGGGATGTGCCGGGCGCGCAGCCTGGGCCGTATCGTCAGGTTCGGGTCTGGCGCAAGGAAATAGTCAGGAACTCGCCGATTTGCCAGCACTGTTTTACCCGAACGCAGATGTGGTTGATGGGCCGGACTGCCTTGCCAGAGGCTGCGGTCTGGCCCAAGCTCATCAATCCTGCCTCCCTCTCGTATGATTGGTGCGTCTTTTGTCCCAACGTCTTGTCTGGCTCACTGGCCTTGGTCTGATTGCCCTCACTGCGGCCATTCTGCTTGGCATGGGCCGGATCCCGATCTGCGAATGCGGGGAGATCAGGTTCTGGACACCTGCATCCGATGTCTCGGGCAGCTCCCAGCATCTGGCCGACTGGTACACGCCCTCCCACATCATCCACGGCATGCTGTTCTACGGCTTCCTGTGGCTTGTGCTGCGTTCCCGGTCCGTGGGCGAGCGAGCTCTGCTTGCGATCATCATCGAAGCTGCCTGGGAGATTGTCGAGAACAGCCCCTGGATCATCGACCGCTACCGTGAGGCCACGTTTGCCGTCGGCTACACCGGCGACAGCGTGATCAATTCCGTCGCCGATATCCTCTGGATGCTGGCCGGCTTTGCATTCGCGGCCCGCATGCCCGTGTGGGTGACGGTGGCTGTCGCAATTGTCTTCGAACTCGCGGCCCTCTGGGTGATCCGGGACAACCTCACGCTCAACGTCATCATGCTGCTGTACCCGCTCGAGGCGATCAAGGCGTGGCAATCCGGCGGCTGATCGGAGAGGGCCTCAGGGCCTGACCGCCAGCGCCTTTGCCAGCACGTCATAGACAAGCCGGATGCGCGGGCTGGTGTGCAGCTCGCGGTGCGTGACCAGCCAGATCGGGAACTTCACATCGATCACATCCGGCAGAACCACCTCGACTTCTGGCGCAAAACGGACGAAGTCCATGGCCATGAAGCAGTAGCCGAGCCCCTTGCGCACGCCCTCCCAGGCCACTGTCCCGTTCGCCGAACTGAACCGAATGTCACGCTCGCTCGCGTTGATGCCGAACATCTGCAGATACCGAACCATCTCGGCCTTGTTGCCGAAGGCAACGAAGCTCTGTCCCGCAAGATCGGCAACGGATTCCGGACGACCATGGATATCGAGATAGCTGCTTGCAGCATAAAGATGCGCCGTCACTTCTCTGACGAGGCGTCCGATCAATTCACCGTCGGCGGGCCGGACATGCCGGACGGCGATATCCGCCTCGCGTTGCTTGAGGTCGCTGATCTCGTCTGAGGCAATCACCTCGATCTCCAGGCCAGGTGCGATGGCGTGGAGATGCCGCAGGATCCCCGGCAAGGCATAGTGCGCATACATGTCAGTCGCCGAGATGCTCACAGTGCCCGTGACGTCCTGCGCCTGACCTGAGGCGACCAGACTGAGGCGCAGCCCGGCCTCCGCCATGGATCGCGCAGCATCGGCAACCTGCCGTCCGGCATCGGTCAGCACCAGCGCGCGCCGGGTCCGTTCCACCAGGACCAGCCCCAACTCCTCTTCCAGAGCTGCAATCTGCCGTCCCACGGTCGGCTGCGTGAGGCCCAGCGCCCGTCCTGCCGCCGACAACGAGCCGAGATCGGCAACGGCGACAAGTGCGCGGGCCTGGTTCCAGTCAAAAGCGAGCTTGGTCCAATTCATGCATTTTTGCATATCATCTCTACGAGATTACGCAATTCCAAAATTTTTTGCATAACGGTACTGAAGAGCCAAGCAATGACCGCAAGGAAGACGCATGCACAGGGACGCAGCGTTCTGGGATCAGATCGCCGAGAAATACGCCCGTGACCCGATCAAGGACATGGCGTCCTACGAGTACACGCTGGAACGCACCCGCAGCTATCTGACCTCGCACTGCAGCGTGCTCGAGGTTGGATGCGGCACGGGATCAACCGCATTGGAGCTGGCATCCTCGACCGGGAAAATTGTTGGAACAGACGTGTCGTCGGCCATGATCGGCATTGCGCGCGCCAAGCTGAATGCGCCCGATGCGCCGCGCAATGTCAGCTTCGAGATCGCGCCGCTGTCACCCGGGACATTGCCCACCGGATCCTTTGATGCGGTGACAGCCTTCAACGTCCTGCATCTGGTCCGGGATCTCGACCAGGCGCTGGCCGCCATCGCCGATCGGGTTCGTCCGGGAGGTCTCTTCATCTCGAAGACCGTCTGTCTGGCCGACTCGCCCTTCCTTCTGCTCAAGCCCGTCTTCGGGCTGATGAAGCGGATGGGCAAGGCCCCGCATGTCCTGTTCCTGTCGCAGAAAACGCTGCAGGAGCGGATCCGGTCGCACGGATTCCACATTCTGGAGGCCGGAAACTTCCCGAAGAAACCACCGCGCAATTTCGTCGTCGCCCGCCGCATGGACTGATGTCCCTACCCGCAGTCCATGCGACACGCCCCGTGGGGTCCGACGAAACGAAGCGAGGCCCGGCCTGCCCCGGCCGGGCCTCGTTTTCATTCCATGACGATCCGGTTCAGGACGCCTTCTTGAACCAGTCGTACCAGCGCCGTGCCTGACGCACCTGCGCCCGCTCCAGCACTTCAGCTGCAAACATCGCCGCGTTCTCGCGCGCCTTGTCCAGATTGGTCACGGTGCGCGGATCCAGGTTGGCCAGTCCGCCGCCGAATTCGAACATGTCGCGATAGGCTGCGCGCTCGATGATCGGGGTCAGCAGCACATCGATGCCGCTGATCGCCAGATGATCCTGCACGGCCTTGAGCGCCCGGGTGGTCACGGCCGCATTGGTGCGGGTCAGGACCACGCAATGGCGGATCTCGTGCTTGACGATTTCTTCCAGTTTGCTGATCAGGCGCAGGATCTTGGCACCGCCCCTTGCATCCATCGACGAGCCCTGGATCGGGACCACGACCAGGTCGGACACCGAGATCGCATTGGCGACCATCAGGTTCTCCGTACCCTCCAGATCAACGATGACATAGTCGCGTTCCTGGGCAGCTTCCAGAACCTGTTCGGTGATCGTGGCCGGCGACAGCTGGCTCTGCACGATGATGTTGGGATGACGGCCAGGCAGCTCGGACCAGTTGGAAATCCAGCGCTGCGGATCGGCGTCGAAGATGGTGACGGTTTTCCCCCGTTCGGCGACTTCTGTCGCCAGGAGCAGCGCCGCAGTGGTTTTGCCGGCACCACCTTTGGCGTTTGCGAAGGAAATTACGGGCATCGGTGCGTCTCCTAGATCGGAAGCCGGTGGCCTTCTGCTGGCAGCTTCGCGTCTTCAGAGTTTCAATAGTTCATGGTTAACAAATCGATAACTGATGCCATTTTGCATTTACCTGTAATAATTTGCGAGCAAGACCCGGGCGAAATGCTGCAATCTGGCGGCAGAACTGACAGGGTTTCCAAGGGGTTTTTCCACAGGCTGCCGAAACGGCATTCCCTGAGGCGTTAACACCTGACATCGAGGCGGCAACACTGCCTTCCGGAGCGCGACGAACAGCAGACCGTTTGCGCCCCTCCGCAGGCTTGGGTATGTCTGGTGCAGTTGCCGGAATCAGGCTCACAGGGACACTCTCATGTCATCTCACCTTACCGCCGGCCTGCGCAGTGCCTTTGCTGGCCTGACCGCGCTTGCCATGCTGGCCGCCCCGGCCATGGCCCAGAGCCTGCCATCCTACAAGGACGACTTGTTCGGCTATCCCCGCCTCATCTCCAGCAATGAGGACGGCAGCTACGAAGTCGTCGAGTACATCAAGGCGCGCGACCTGCACCAGCGCGACAAGGAGCCTGAGCGCGAGGTCTGGGGCAACTACGTCTCGTTCCATCCGACGTCGAGCCAGGAAGACCTTGAGCTGAAGGCCAATGGCCGTGCGGTCAAATACATGGCTGCCGGTCAGACCGAGGGCGGCGCGGCGATGATCGTGATCTATGTCCACGGTCAGGGCGGCAACCGCTTTCAGGGCATGAACGACCTCACGTTCGGCGGCAACTTCAACCGCATCAAGAACCTGATGTCGCGCAACAACGGCCTCTATATCTCCGCAGGCTTTGCCGACTTCGGTGCCAAAGGCACGGAAGACGTTGCCGCGATCATTGACGCCTATCAGGCCCGCTCGCCGCGGGCCAAGACCTTCGTCGCCTGCGGCTCGATGGGCAGCATTCTGTGCTGGAACTTGCTGAAGGACCCGGCTCAGGCCCGCAAGCTGTCGGGTGTGCTGCTGTTCGGCGCCTCGAAGGACGACGCCTTCCTGAAGTCTGCGACCTTGCGCAAGGCGGAGAACCACGTGCCGCTCTACATGGGCCATGGCAGCTGGGACAATGTCTATGACTGGCAGCAGCAGTTGGCGTTCTTCGAGCAGATCCGCAAGGCTTCGCCCACCTATCCGGTCCGCTTCACCCTGTTCGACACCGGCACCCACGGCACGCCGATCCGCATGACGGACTGGCGCCTGATCCTCAACTGGATGCTGTCACGGGGCTAAACCGTCCGGTTTGCAAGAAACGCCGGCCAAGGGGCCGGCGTTGTCGTTTGAGCCTATGCGGATGTCCTCATCCCTGCAGGACGATCAGGTCCTTGGGCGACAGGGCCACTTCGATGGCCGCGCCAACGGCAGGTGGGGGCATATCCGAGCGGTTGAACGTGTCGAGCGAAAGCGTGCTGCCGGCAACGGCAACCTTGAGACGGATGACCGAGCCCATGAAATGCACGTCCTCGATGCTGCCCGGCAGCACGATGTCACCGTCCGAGCGCCGGCCGAGCTGCACGGCTTCGGGGCGCAGCGCCACCGTCACGCTTTCCCCCGCCTTGGCTTGCAGCCCGCCTTCCGGCAGCGCGACATCGACGCCCGCCAGCGTCAGCGTGCCAGCGTCTGCGTTGCGGACCGTTGCCTCGAATGTGTTCAGGGTCCCGACGAAATTGGCCACGAACCGGGTTTGCGGCCGATTGTAGATCTCGTGCGGCGCGCCGACCTGCTCCGCCACGCCGCCGTACATGACGACGATCCGGTCAGACATCGACAGCGCCTCTTCCTGGTCATGCGTCACGAAGATCGTGGTGATGCCCAGCTCGCGCTGGATCTCCCGGATTTCGGTGCGCAGGCTGACGCGAATCTTGGCATCCAGCGCCGACAGCGGCTCGTCGAGCAGAAGCACGCGCGGGCGCGGGGCGAGCGCACGGGCGAGCGCCACACGCTGCTGCTGGCCGCCCGAGAGCTGGAACGGATAGCGGCCACCGAGATCCGGCAGGCCGATCAGCTTCAGCATCTCGTTGACGCGCGCATCGGTCTCGGCCCGGCCGATACCCTTGATCTTGAGACCGAAGGCAACGTTCTGCGCCACCGTCATGTTGGGGAACAGCGCATAGGCCTGGAACACCATGCCGATGTTGCGGCTGTTCGGCTTCAGCCGCGTGACGTCCTGACCGTCGATGACGATCGATCCGGCCGTCGGCGTCTCGAAGCCAGCGACCATGCGCAGCACGGTGGTCTTGCCGCAGCCGGAGGGACCCAGCAGCGAGATGAATTCGCCGCGGCCGACCGAAAGGTTGAAGTCCTGCACGACGGTGGTCGGGCCAAAGGACTTCTTGAGGTTTTTCAGCTCCAGATAAGCCATCAGCGTTGTGCCTGTGTGTGTTTGGAGAAGCGGGTAGCAAGCTGGATCAGGGCCATGCAGGCCCAGGTGATGCCAAAGGCAATCACCGCCAGCGCCGCCGGTTCATAAGCGCGGTTCGCGCCGAGCAATTGCATGAAGGGTCCGAAGGCCGGCCGGTCGAGC
The DNA here is from genome assembly GCF_026672425.1 of Pannonibacter sp. SL95. Classification (GTDB taxonomy): domain Bacteria; phylum Pseudomonadota; class Alphaproteobacteria; order Rhizobiales; family Stappiaceae; genus Pannonibacter. The sequence continues at coordinate 804,570 of NZ_JAPPRC010000006.1, read as the reverse complement.
AGCGCCGCCATGGTGAACTCGCCGATCACGATGGCGAAGGTCAGGAAGGCACCGGAGAGCACCGCCACCAGCACATTCGGCAGGATGACTCGCGTCAGGATCGTGAACCAGCCAGCGCCAAGGCTCAGCGCCGCTTCAGTCAGGGTGGCCACGTCGATGGTCCGCAGACCTGTATCCACTGCCCGGTACATGTAAGGCAGCGACAACGTCATGTAGCCGAACATCAGCAGGATGTTGGTGCCGGTGTAGGAGCCGGTCAGCGGCAGCCAGGACGAGGTGTTGTACAGCCGGATATAGCCGAACACGATGACGATGGCCGGAATGACCAGCGGCAGCAGCGTGATGAACTCGATCCAGGGCCGCGCCGACGGCAGGCGCAGGCGCACCCAATAGGCGGTAGGCACCACGAGCAGCATGCCGAAGACGATCGTCGCCAGCGCCATCAGCACCGAATAGGAAAAGGTCTGCTGGAACCGCTCGTCCAGAAGCACGACGCGATAGGCCTCAAAGGAGTAGCCCTCGCGCAGCATGCGCATGGAGAACTCGGTCATGCCGATCAGCGGCAGGGCGAAGAAGGTGCAACCGAAAAGAAGGGTGCCCCAGGCAAGGAAACGGGTCACTTGAGCCACCTTTCACTGCGCACCCGCAGCCAGATATAGAGACCATTGGCAAGCGCCGTGATCACGATCATCCCGAAGGCGAGCGCATAGCCGAGATGCGGATTGCCGAGCACGTCGCCGCGGATCTGGGCAAACAGCTTGATCGGCACGATGTTGAGCTGCGGTCCGGTCAGGGCGAAGGCCGTGGCGATGGCGCCGAAGGAATTGGCAAACAGCAGTGCAAAGGTGCCGAGCAGCGCCGGAAACAGGATCGGCAAGGCCACCAGGCGCCAGTATTGCGAGGCCGTTGCGCCGAGGATCTCGGCCGCCTCGCGCCATTCGCGCTTCAGACCGTCGAGCGCCGGGGCAATCATCAGGATCATCAGCGGGATCTGGAAGAACAGATACACCACCACCAGTCCCCAGAAGGACAGGAGGTTGAAACCCATGGCACGCAGGTTGATGCCGAACTCGTTGCGCAGCCAGATGGTCACCAGACCGACCGGACCGAGCGTTGCCAGAAAGGCGAAGGCCAGCGGCACGCCTGCGAAGTTGGAGGCAACGCCGGAGAAGGTCATCAGACCACCCCGGATCTTGCCCGGCAGCTTGCCGAAAATCACCGCAGCCGCCATGGCGAAACCAACAAGGCAACCCAGTGTTGCAGTCACCAGACTCAACTGGATCGAAACCCAGTAGGACGACAAAATGGACTCAGTGTTGAGGCCATAGATGTTATCCAGAGTAAAGGCACCCTCCGGCGTCTGGAACGCGCCGACCACGATCTTCATCGTCGGGAGGATTAGGAATAAAAGCGCAAACAGCGCAAATGGCAGCAGCCCCAACCAGTTCAGGTTGAGACGGCTGAGCGGACCCGGTCTGGGTTCTGGCATCGGGCGAAGCCCCTCTCGTCCGGTGGCCGGTCACGGTCACATCCGCCCCTGGATGGCCGCCCGGTCTTGTCTTGTGGCCGCTGGAACGGCTTCTGTTTTGCCTCCGGCAACGGCCGGACGCAGATCTTGTTGCGGGCGGACTGTGCCCGCGAGCCGGGCAAGAAGAGCCGGGGGAGTGCCCCGGCCCTTCTCACGGTTCAGACGCTTACTTGACGTTCGCGCCGACAACCTTGTCCCAACCGGAAACAACGGCTTCCTTGTTGGCGTTCTGCTCTTCGATCGTCGGGAAGTAAGCCTTCTCGTACGGGCCGGCCGGCGGCAGAGCCTTCAGCAGCTCGTCCGGGATCTTGCCATCGGCGACCATCTTGTTGAAGCGCGCGGTGTGGCAATAGCCCTTGACGTAGCCGTTCTGGCCTTCGTCAGAGAAGATGTGCTCCATCCAGAGCTTGGCAGCGTTCGGATGCGGTGCGTAGGCGCTGATGGCCTGGACGTAGACGCCAGCCAGGGTGCCCTTGGTCGGCACGGTCACTTCCACCGGCGGGTTGCCCTTCAGGCTGTCGCGAGCGGACAGGGCGTTGTAGTCCCACATCACCATGATCGGGGTGGTGCCCTGAGCGAGCGTGCCAGCCTTGGCGATGACCGGGACGAAGTTGCCCTTGTCGTTCAGTTCCTTGAAGAACTGCAGGCCAGCATAGCCAGACTCGGTGCCAGCCTTGCCGCCGCGGGCCATGCCAGCGGACAGGATGCCGAGGATCGCCTGGTTGGAAGCGCGCGGGTCACCGGCAAGGGCGACCTGGCCAGCGTATTCCGGCTTCAGCAGGTCTTCCCACTCCTTCGGCGGGTTCTGCACCAGATCCTTGTTGGAAACGAAGGACATCACGCCGTAGTAGGCACCGTAGTAATAGCCTTCGGCATCCTTGACGCCATCAGGGATCTGATCCCAAACAGACACCTTGTACGGCTGGATCAGGCCTTCGCCCTTGGCCTGCGGACCGAAGGAGAGACCCACGTCCACCACATCCGGTGCCTGCGGGCCCGAGTTGCCCTTGTTGGCGCGCACGGCTTCGAGTTCATCCGCCGAACCTGCATCCGGGTTCAGTTCGTTCACGGTCAGGAACGGGTACTTCTTCTTGAAGGACTCGATGATGCCGCCGTAGCCGCACCAGTCATGCGGCAGGGCGATGGTGGTGAGCATGCCTTCCTTCTTGGCGCCTTCGATGATTTCTTCCATCGACTGAGCGGAAGCGGCGGTGGCGCTGAACAGGACAGCGAGACTCGTGGTCGCCGCCAGAATCGTCTTGATGCTCATGCACTTCTCCTGAGTTACCCGATACAGAAAGGATCGGTTCCTGGTAAAATTCCCACATGCCGCCGTTTGAGCAGCAGCACGGCCTCCCGGAATTTCGGCAGCCACTTCTGGCCAGCCGGGCGATCCGGATCCCTTGACGGCTCTTGGCCCTGAACCACGATCGGCGTTAGGCTGCCGAACCAGCGGTCCTGACCAGTCCGGGCTGCGGAGACGGCCCTCGGCGCGCATGGCAAGTGAAGCACATGATTGACACCTCAAATCCCCTGGAAGCGCTCGCGGGCATGACCCCGGCCAGTCCCTGACCTGCGCCATTACCCGACACCGATGACACTTCGGTTTCTTTTTTATGACAGTTTGATGAAGGCTCGCCTTCCTGAAAAATACCATCGGATAAACGTCATAATAACGTCAACCTGCGTCACGCATAGACATTATGCGCTGCAATTGTGACAGCGAAGTGTGACAGGTTACCCTCCCGTAAGGACACCCCTTGACTCAATATGATGTTGCCATTGTAGGCGGTGGAATCGTTGGCCTCGGCCACGCGCTGGCCGCCGTTCGCCGGGGCAAATCCGTCGTCGTGATTGATCGCGATGCCCAGGCCAACGGAGCCTCGATTCGAAATTTCGGCTTTGTGACCGTCTCTGGCCAGGAAGCGGGCGACTGCTGGACGCTGGCGCGCCGCGCGCGCGACATCTGGGCCGAGGTGGCCGAGGCGGCCCGCATCCCGGTGCTGCAGCGGGGCATGGTGATGACCGCACGCCGGCCTGAAGCCGAAGCGGTGATCGACGCCTTCCTGGCGACCGACATGGCAGCCGGCTGCCGACGTCTCACGCTGGACGAAGCCGCAGGCCTTGTTCCGGCGCTGCGCCGTGACCAGATCACCGGCGCGCTGTATTCGCCGCATGAACTCAGGGTCGAGAGCCGCGAAGCCCTGCCCCGGCTCGCCGCTTGGCTTGCCGAGGTTCATGGCGTGACCTTCCTCTGGTCGACCGCTGTCACCGGCATCGACACCCCAAGTCTGGAGACGTCGCGCGGTCCGATCTCGGCCGAGACGGTCATTGTCTGTCCGGGAGATGATTTCACGTCGCTCTATCAGGACCGGATCAGCACATACCAGCCGGTTCGCTGCAAGCTGCAGATGCTGCGCGTCGCGCCGGCACGGCCCGTCGCCCTCCAGACCCCGGTCATGTCCGATCTCGGTCTCGCCCGCTACAAGGGCTATGCCGACCTGCCGGAGGCCGCCGCCCTCAAGGCGCGGCTCGACGCTGAACAGTCGGCGCATCGCGCCAATGGCGTGCATCTGATCGTGGTGCAGTCCGCCGATGGCTCGCTTGTGGTCGGCGACAGCCACCACTACGCGCCGACACCCGATCCCTTCGCCCCCGTCGACGTCCGCGACCTGATCCTCGACGAGATGGACCAGGTGCTGGATTTGCCCGGCCGTACCATCCAGGAACACTGGATCGGCACCTATGCGAGCGCCGATGACCGCTGGCGCTTTACGGACGCGCCGGATGACGCCACCCGCATCGTCGTCGTCACCGCCGGCTGCGGCGCCTCTACTGCCTTCGCCATCGGCGAGGAAACCATCGCTTCCCTTTTCGGACAGGAAATCACCGCATGAGCAAGTTCAAGGCAGTCGTGTTCGACTGGGCCGGCACCGTCATCGACTTCGGCTCCTTCGCCCCGATGGGCGTCTTCGTCAAGGCCTTCGCCCGCTTCGGCGTCGAGGCGACCATTGCCGAGGCCCGCGCACCGATGGGCATGGCCAAGTGGGATCACATCAAGTCAATGATGACGGCTCCCGCCCTCGCCGAGCGCTGGAAGGCCACGCATGGGGCCTACCCGACCGACGCCGACGTCGACCGGGTCTACGAAGTCTTCGTGCCGATGAACGAGGAAGTCGTGGCCGAGTTCGCCACGCTGGTCCCCGGCGCGAGGGAGGCCATCGACAGCCTGCGCGCACGCGGCCTGAAGATCGGCTCCACCACCGGCTACACCCGCTCGATCATGAACCGGGTGCTGCCGGTCGCCGCCGCCCAGGGCTATGCGCCGGACAATCTCATCTGCGCTGACGAGGTCAAGGAAGGCCGCCCGAGCCCGCTCGGCATGTACCAGTGCTTCATTGATCTCGGCGTGCATCCGGCCGCGGCCGTGATCAAGGTCGACGACACCGAGCCGGGCATCGGCGAAGGCGTTGCGGCGGGCTGCCTTACCGTCGGAGTCACCCTGTCGGGCAACATCGCCGGCCGCACGCCGGAAGAACTGGCGGCGCTTTCGCCGGCCGAGATCGATGCCATCCGGGCCGAGGCCGGGGCGCGTCTCAAGGCCGCCGGTGCCGATTATCTCATTGACACGGTGGCCGATCTTCCGGCCTTGATCGAACGTCTCGAAGCCGGCATGTAACCTTTAGGCGCAGTCACGGCCAACCAGCACGACCGGCCCTTCGAGGAACTTCAGGGCGTGATGCAGCCGCATCGCGCCCTGGCACAAAGGGACGGAAATGAAGCCGAATGTTCTCCTGATCACCGCCGACCAGTGGCGCGGCGCGGCCCTTGGTTGTGCCGGTCACGGTGAAGTCAAGACGCCGAACGTGGATGCCCTTGCCCGCGAGGGCGTGCTGTTCCGCCAGCATTTCGCCGGCGCTGCCCCCTGTTCGCCGGCGCGTGCGTGCCTCTACACCGGCCTTGCCCAGATGAACAACCGGGTGACCCGCAATGGCACCCCGATGGACGATCGGCTCGACAACATTGCCCGGCTCGCCCGCCGCGCCGGCTATGACCCGACCCTGTTCGGCTACACCGACGTCTCACCCGATCCGCGTACCCGGGACAGCCAAGATCCCGACCTGACCACTTATGAGGGGGTGCTGCCGGGCTTCACGACCCGCGTGCTGCTGCCCGAGCACGAGAAGGCCTGGCTGTCCTGGCTGCGCGAGCGCGGCCACCGGATTGACGATCCGTCGACGATCCATGTCCCGGTCGGCCATGCGCCGGGCACCGTCACCCGCGATGCCCCCGTCTATAGCGCCGACGAGACCCAGACCGCCTTCCTCACGGGAGAGTTCCTGCGCTGGCTGTCGGAGCGTGAGGGCGAGCGGCCGTGGTTTGCCCATATTTCGTTCCTGCGCCCGCACCCGCCCTTCGTGGTGCCGGCCCCCTACAACACCATGTACGAGGCGCGCACTGATGGCTTCCTGCGGCCCGGCACCCGTGCGGAACAGGCAGATGTCCATCCTTATGTTGCCGCTGAACTTGCCCGCGTCGGGGCCGGACATTTCCTCGCCGGTGCGAGCGGCGGCACCGAGCAGTGGTCGGCGGAGGATCACGGTCTCATCCGCGCCATCTATCACGGCATGATCAGCGAGGTGGATGCCCAGCTTGGCCGTCTGTTCGACGGGCTGAAGGCTGCAGGCAGCTTTGACAACACGCTGATCATCTTCACCTCCGACCATGCCGAGCTGATGGGTGACCACTGGGGCTTCGGCAAGGGCGGCTTCTACGACCAGAGCTATCATATCCCGCTGGTGGTCAAGCTGCCCGGTGCCGACGGGGCACGGGGTGAGACCGTGACCGCCTTTACCAGCGCCTGTGACATCTTCCCGACGCTGGCTGATTATCTCGGCGTGACCCCGCAGACCGGCCCTGACGGCCAGTCCCTGCGCCCCTTCCTTGAGGCGCGCGCGCCAGCGCGCTGGCGTGATGCGGTCGTGTGGGAGTTCGACTTCCGTGATATCAAGTCCGGCCGGCAGGAGACCCATTTTGGCCTGCCGTCGCGTGCGCTGTCGCTGGCAGTCCTGCGCGATGATCAGTTCAAGTACGTCCATTTCGCTGGTGGTTTGCCACCTCTGCTGTTCGACATGGTCAATGACCCGGGCGAACTCAGGAACTTTGCGGAAGACCCTGCCTGGCAGGCCGTTCGGCTGGCCTGCGCCGAGCGCCTGCTGGACTGGCGCACGCAGCACCTCGACCAGACGCTCGCCTACACCGAACTGACCGCATCGGGACCTGTCTCACGGCCCTTCAGCGACGATTGATCCGGTTCCCAGCCCCTGCCCTGCACGAATTTTTCGCGCCCCGCAGGGGCGCGATCGTCGGCAAGCCACCCCGTTTCGACCAGAACTGCTTGGCGCCGTTCCTCCAACGCCTTGGTTTCTTTTATCTTTTGGCGCGCTGTGTGCAACGCATGCAGTGCACTGCACAATAATTGCGCAGCAATTTTTCCTGCTTGCCGGTTGTGCAGATCAGCGTCACTCTGCTGTGAAACCTCATAAAAACCAGAGGGGAACAGCATGCGGCGTCTTTTTGGACTGGCGATGGGCCTGGCGCTTTCGGCGTCATCGGCCTTTGCTGCCACTGAAATCAAGTTCACACTCGACTGGAAGTTCGAGGGCCCTGCTGCCCCGTTCTTCATCGCGCTCGACAAGGGCTACTTTGCAGCCGAAGGGCTGGAGGTGACCATCGACACCGGCGCCGGCTCGCGCGAGTCGATCCCGCGCGTGGCAACCGGCGCCTACCAGATGGGCTTCGGCGACATCAATTCGCTGATCCAGCTGATGGACAAGCAGCCCGACCTCAAGGTCAAGGCGGTGATGATGGCCTATGAGCGGCCGCCGATCGCCGTCATCGGGCGCAAGAGCCTTGGCATCACCGACGATCCGAAGTCGCTGGAAGGCAAGAAGCTCGGCGCGCCTCCCCCGGATGCCGCCTTCGGCCAGTGGCCGGCCTTTGCCAAGGTCGCCGGTCTCGACACCTCGAAGATCACCATCGAAAACGTCGGCTTCCCCGTGCGCGAGCCGATGCTCGCCCAGGGCCAGGTCGATGCGATCTTCGGCTTCTCCTTCTCCTCGGTGATCAACCTCAAGGCACAGGGAGTGCCGGAGGATGACATCGCGTTGATCATGATGGCCGAGAAGGGTCTCGACCTCTACGGCAACGTCGTCATGGTCAATACCGACTTCGCCGCCGCCAACCCGGAGGCCGTCAAGGGCTTCGTCAAGGCGCTCACCAAGGGCTATCTCGACGCGATTGCCGATCCGGTAGCCGCCGTCCCGCATGTGATGAAGCGCAACGAGGTGTTGAACGAGGCCGTCGAGATCGAACGCCTCAAGATGGCGGTCGCCCAGTCCATCGCCACCCCAGCGGTGAAGGCCAACGGCTTCGGCGGCGTCGACATGGCCAAGCTCTCCAAGTCGATGGAATACCTCCAGACCTCGATGGGTGTCAGCGCCACGCCGCCAGCCGCCGAGAAGGTGTTCGATCCGGCCTATCTGCCGCCGGCCGCCGAGCGCGCCGTTAAGTAACCGGTTCATGACTTCCTACCCTCCCGGAGTGCCGAAGGGCGCCGGGAGGGGCTTTTTGAGTTCAAGAAGATCCGACCGGAGGGGCAGTGACCGGATTTGTCGATTTGCGCGGCGTGCGGCTTACCTATGGCGGCACGGCTGACGGAACCCTCGCCCTCGATGGCCTGACGATGGCCGTCAACAAGGGCGAATTTGCTGCCGTGGTCGGCCCGTCCGGCTGTGGCAAGTCCACCCTGATGAAGCTGGCGACAGGGCTGATGCGCCCCCAGGCCGGCACGGTCGAGGTGGCGGGCAAGGAAGTGGCCGGCCCGGTGTCGATCGCCGGCATGGCGTTCCAGAACCCCTCCATGCTGCCCTGGCGCACGACGCTCGACAACGTCATGCTGCCGCTTGAGATCGTTCAGCCGCATCGCAGCCGTCTGAAGCGCGAGCGCGCGGCCTATCTGAAGAAGGCGGAAGACCTTCTCGCCCTGGTCGGGCTCAAGGGCTTCGGTCAGAAGTTTCCCTGGCAGCTCTCCGGCGGCATGCAGCAGCGCGCCAATCTCTGCCGCGCCCTGGTGCATGACCCGGCCCTCCTGATGCTGGACGAGCCCTTCGGCGCGCTCGATGCCTTCACCCGCGAGGAACTGTGGCAAGTCATGCGGGATCTGCATGCGGAGAAGGGCTTCACCACCATCCTCGTCACCCATGACCTGCGCGAAGCCGTCTATCTCGCCGACCGCATCTTCGTCATGAGCGCCCGGCCCGGCAAGGTGATCATGGAACGGCACATCGACTTCCCCCGTCCGCGCCCGATCGACCTGACCTATGAAGCGGGCTTCAACGACATCGTGCACGAGCTGCGCGGATACATTGCCGAAGCGAGGGCTGCCGCATGAATGACCGCTGGATCAAGGCTGCCCCGTTCCTGTGGACCATCGGCCTCTTCGCGGTCTGGGAGTTGGCCGTCGCCGCCCTCAAGCTGCCGGTCTACATCCTGCCGGCCCCGTCCGATATCGCCGTTGCGATCTACCAATATTGGCCGGCGATCTGGAAGAACGCCCTGCAGACGCTTTTCACCACCGTCCTCGGCTTTGCCATAGCGGTCGTCGGCGGCCTGCTGCTGGGTCTGGCCGTCGGCTGGAGCCGCGCCATCTACGCCGGGCTCTATCCGCTGATGATTGGCTTCAACTCGGTCCCGAAGGTGGCCGTGGTGCCGATCCTCGTCATCTGGTTCGGCATTGGCACCATTCCCGCCGTGCTTACCGCTTTCCTGATCGCCTTCTTCCCCATCGTCGTCAACGTGGCCACCGGCCTTGCCACCATCGAGCCGGAAATGGAGGACGTGCTGCGGGCGCTGGGGGCCAGGAAGCTCGACATCATGCTCAAGGTCGGCATTCCCCGCTCGATGCCCTATTTCTTCGGCTCGCTGAAGATCGCCATCACGCTTGCCTTTGTCGGCTCGGTGATCTCCGAGAACGTTGCCGCCAACTCCGGCCTCGGTCACATGATGCTGGCGGCACAGTCGCAGTTCAACGTGCCGCTGGTCTGGGCCGGCCTCGTTGCCCTCGCGGTCCTCGGCATCGTCATGTACGCGCTGATGGCACTCCTGGAAATGCGCATGACCGGCTGGGCCCACCGCTCCGGCCAGAACCGGGCGTAAGACCGCCTCAGTCCAGAACTGAGGCAAGCCCCTTGCGGCCGTGCAATCCTCATGAGCGGTCAGACGGTGTTGAGGCCTCGCAGCCCCCCTCCCCCTCGTGGGGAGGGGTAAGGGGTGGGGGGCACGGGAGGCCGTTAGATCACAAGGCATCCGAACTGCGCCTTGTCAGGAACGTCTATAACTTGGGTTTACGTCGGTTCCCCCCACCCCCAAGCCCCTCCCCACGAGGGGGAGGGGAGCGGAGAGTCTGCGACAAGGTTGAACTGTCTGAGCCCAGTCCTTCACATCGAACCGATGTCGGATTTCAGGGACGACAGCCCCGTCCAACCAGGGCCGGCAGCCCCCCGCCGCGCGACCTTACTTCGCCGCCACCATCACCTCGGCCGGACCGCTGATCGCCTTCTTCTCCAGCGGATCCTCGGTCACGTCGCCGGAAATCGGCGGCAGGTCGAGGATGTCGTGGAACTTTTGCAGCATGTCCAGCGTATGCGGGGCCATTTCATCAATGGCGCCAGGGACATACTGCACCACGCGTGCGGCCAGATCGCGTTCCTTGCGGGTCTTCAGCAACTTGGGCAAGGCTGCCAGAGCGCCGTTGCGGTCGAATTCCACGATCAGCGTCTGTTCGTGGATGATGATCGCGCGCTCCTCGGCGCTGAGCGAACGGAACGGCTCGTCCTCGGTCAGCACATGGGCCGAGCGTTCCAGACGGTCGCGGCGCACATTGCCGCGCGATTCCGCCAGCAGCACCAGCATGCGGATGACCGCCTCGACGAAGCCGCCTTCCTCCACGCGGCGCAGGGCCGATTGCACAACCGGCAAGGCCCTGAGTTCATCCGTGCGCTTGAGCGTGCGCGGACGCACGTGGCCGCGGCCATACCAGCGCGCCCAGGGGGTGCCCCAGATGCCGAAGAAGGCCATCTCGTACCAGGTGTCGCGCAGGTCGCGGACCATGTCGATGGACTGTTCGATCAGGTCGGCGCTCAGCCGCTCCAGCTCGATCAGCGGATTGCTGGCCGGTGCCGGCGCGCGTTCCGCCTTCACCTTCTCGGCCATCTGCTGCAGCGGCTGCACCAGCGGATTGCGGCTGGAGAAGGCGGCGCGCTGCAGCCGCAGCGGATGCAGCACGCGGCCGGCTTCCGCGCTGGCTTCGGTCACGCCGGCCTGCACGAAGGGACGGATCGCCGTGTCATAGACCTCGGCCTGCTGCTCCGACCAGCGGGCGACGGCCGCAAATGGCGTCTCGTCATCACGGCCATCATCCAGCGCCAGAATATCATCCAGCGTCCGCTCGTGGAACGAGACGGTGAAGGTGCGGTTCATCACCTCGCCGGAATAATCGTCGATCTTCATCTCGTAGAGACCGGGAGCCAGCGCCTCGATGGTTTTCATCGTCGAGGCCATCTCGCTGTGCTCTTTCTTGGCAATCGACGAAGACACGAAGATGCCGAGATGCCCGACCTGGTCATGCACCATGTAGAGAATGCGCTGGCCGCGGATCTGGATCTCACTGACGTCCGCGTAGGTGTCCGTGATCCAGTTCAGCGCCTGCTGCGGCGGGGTGATGTTGTCGCCATGGCTGGCGAACACGATGATCGGCGCGCGGATTGCCTTCAGGTCCACATTGCGGCCCGGCTCGATCCGCGCCTCGTTGCGCGCCAGCCGGTTGCCGACGAAGAGCTGTTCGACGATCCAGCGGATCTCGGCCTCGTTCAGCAGGAAATAGCCGCCCCACCAGGTCTCGAACTCGAGGAAGCGCGGGGCTTCCGTGTCCACCTGGGCGTAAAGGTCGACGTATTTGCGGAACAGCGTGCGCGCCGGGTTGAGCAGTTCGAAGTTGGAGACAAGATGCGCGCCGTCGAAGACGCCGTGCCCGATGTCCGCCAGGATCATCGGCATCATCGTGCCGCCCAGAACGCCGGCGTTGTAGCGCATCGGATGGCCACCGACGAGACCGGACCAGGTGTCGACCGGCGCGCCATTCAGCACGATCGGGCCGGTCAGGTCCGGATTGGAGGCCGCCAGCAGCAGGGTCGCCCAGCCGCCCTGGCAGTTGCCGATCACCACCGGACGCGGGGCTTCCGGATGGCGGCGCGTCACCTCGCGCACGAATTCGGCTTCGGCCCGCGTCACGTCGGCCAGCGTCTGGCCTTTTTCCGGCGCGCGGCGGAAGGCGACGAAATAGACCGGATAGCCTTCCTTCAGCGCCACACCGACCTGGCTGTCGGTCTTGAACCCGCCGATACCGGCACCGTGGCCGGCGCGCGGATCAATGATGATGTAGGGGCGTTTGGCCTGATCGATGGTCACGCCAGCCGGCGGCAGGATGCGCAGCAGCATGTAGTTGCAGGGATGCGGCAGGTCCTTGCCGTCGACAACCACCTCGTGGTCATAGATCAGCACCGGCGGGCAACCCTCGGCCTCATGCTTCAGGAAGATGTCGCCGCGCTGGCGCAGCGTGTCGAGCGTCAGCACCATGCGCTGGCTGGCATCGGTGACATAGGCCTTCACGTCATCGGCCAGTGTGCCCTCGGCCTGCCGGGCAGTGAGGTCTGTCGCCAGCTTGGTGAGGTTGTCGAGGCTCTTGCGGGTGCGGGCGTTGTGCGTGCGCGCCATCGCGTCGAGATGGCGCGACGTGCCGCGCAGCATCATCTCGCTCATCGCCGAGAATTCGGCAAACTGGGCGGTGAACACCTTCATCCGTTCGCTCGGCGACCAGGCGGTCGCATCCTGCAGGGACTTCAGCAGATCGCCGTTCGGCGTGTTCAGGGCATCGAAAATGTTGCTCATGGGAGTTCCCTTCAGCCGATGATGCTGTAACCGCCGTCGATGGCATGGACGCCGCCCGTAACGTTGGCGGCCTCACGGCTGGCGAGGAAGGCGGCATAGGCGCCAACGTCCTCGATGGTGGCCAGCAGATGCGTCGGCGCGCGCTCGGCCGCCGCGTTGAGCAGATCGTCAAACTCGGCGATACCGGAGGCTGCGCGGGTCTTCAGCGGTCCGGGCGACAGCGCATGCACCGAGATCCGCTTCGGGCCGAGTTCGGCGGCCGCATAGCGTGTCACCGCTTCCAGCGCGGCCTTCACCGGGCCCATGACGTTGTAGTGCTCGACCACCTTTTCCGCGCCATAGAAGGACACGGTCATGCAGGTGCCGCCTTCGTGCATCAGCGGTTCTGACTTGCGGATGAGGCGCAGGAAGGAATGCACGGAGATGTCCATGGCGAGGCCGAAGCCTTCGGAGGAGCAATCGATCACCCGGCCATGCAGATCGTCCTTCGGGCAGAAGGCGATGGAGTGGACCAGCGTATCGAGACGGCCCCAGCGCCGGCTGATCTCGTCAAACAGCGCTTCGGTCTCGTCGCCGTTGCGCACGTCCAGCGGCGCGATGATCTCGGCGCCCAGCGCTTCGGCCAGCGGCCGCACATGCGGCTCGGCCTTTTCATTCAGATAGGTAATGGCCAAGTCCGCGCCCTGGCGGCGCAACGCCGCGGCAATCCCGTAGGCGATGGACTGGTCGTTGGCGACGCCGACAATCAGCGCTTTCTGACCGGTGAGATCGAACATCTCTGGCACTCCCCTGTGTCGGAACGGACGAACCGAACATAGGAGAGCCTATTGCACTGCAGCAACCGGTTTGTGACGGTTTGCCATAATGCGCATTTCACCGGAGGGGAGCGGAGAGGCCTCAGTTTCCATCTGGCACCCTCTGCGACTGCCCGCGTGCTTCACCCCGCGAAGCTGCCGCCTTCTGCGGCCAGCCGTTCCAGCAGCGCCGCCGGCTTGAACTCCGCCCGGCCGCTCTGCTCGAAGCGGGCCTGCAGGCCGTCGCGGATCTTGGCAAGGCCGATGCTGCCGGCCGCGTGCATCGGGCCGCCGCGCCAGGCCGGGAAGCCGTAGCCGAAGATCCAGATCACGTCGATGTCGCCGGGCCGCTGGGCGATGCCCTCTTCCAGGATGCGCGCACCCTCGTTGATCATCGGATAGAGCAGCCGCTCGACGATCTCCGCAGCCGGGATGCTGCGCCGGGTGATGCCCTCGCGCGCGGCAATCGCCTTGGCCAGGTCCTCGACCTCGCTGTCGGCCAGCGGCTTGCGCTCGCCCGGCTCGTAGCGGTAGAAGCCGCGCCCGGTCTTTTGGCCGAAGCGGCCCTGTTCGCACAGGTGATCGGCGATCTCTGCCGTCTGGCCGAGCGCCTTGCGGGCGCGCCAGGAAATGTCGAGGCCGGCGAGATCGAGCATAGCGAAGGGCCCCATCGGGAAGCCGAAGCCGCTCCAGGCAGCGTCCACCTCGGCCGGGCTCGCGCCCTCGACCAGCAGCGCCTCCAGATCGTTGCGCTGCGCCCGGAGGATGCGGTTGCCGACGAAGCCGTTGCAGACGCCGACCACCACCGGGATCTTGCCGAGCTTGCGGCCCACTTCGACGGCGGCCAGCAGCACGTCCGGCGCCGTCTTTTCGGCCCGCACCACTTCCAGCAGCTTCATGATGTTGGCGGGCGAGAAGAAGTGCATGCCGACCACCGCCTCGGGACGGGAGGTGGCGGCGGCAATCTCGTTCACGTCGAGATAGGAGGTGTTGGTCGCCAGGATCGCGTCCGGCCCGGCCAGCCTGTCGAGATCGGCCATCAGCGTCTTCTTCACGCCCATGTCCTCGAACACCGCCTCGACGATGAGATCGACATTTGCCACGGAGGCCAGATCCAGCGAGCCGGTGATGCGGGCGATCCGCTCGGCCTTCTCGGCCTCGCTCATCCGGCCGCGCGCGACGGTGGAGGAATAGTTCTTGTCGATGTTGCCCTGTCCGCGCGCCAGCGCCTCGGCGCTGGTCTCGATCAGGGTCACCGGATAGCCGGCATTGGCAAAGGCCATGGCAATGCCACCGCCCATGGTGCCTGCGCCGATCACCGCAACCGAGCGCACCGGACGAGCCACCGCATCAGCCGGCAGGCCGTCGATCTTGGCCGCCGCCTTTTCGGCGAAGAAGGCATGACGCAGCGCCTTCGACTGGTCACCGGCCACCAGCGACAGGAATGCGGCGCGCTCCGCCTTCATGCCCGCCTCGAAGTCGAGATCCAGACTGTTGCGCACAGCGGCGACGCAAGCCGCCGGGGCTTCCGCCCCGCGCGCGCCCTTCAGCACCTCGGCTGCTGCTGCCTCGAACGCGTCGCGCCCGGCCCGCGCCGCCTCGAGCCGCGCTTCGTCCCTGGAGAGACCCACCGGCGCCACACCGGAGGCAATCATCTGCTGCGCCAGGGCGCGGGCGGCCGCCACTACATCCTCGGCCACCTCGGTGACGATGCCGAGCTTCAGCGCCTCGGCGCCGCCCACCGGCTCGCCCGAGACGATGAGCTTCACCGCGGTCGCCGGACCGATCAGGCGCGGCAGGCGCTGGGTGCCGCCGGCACCGGGGATCAGGCCGAGCTTCACCTCCGGCAGGCCCATCTTCGCGGACGGTGCAGCGACGCGGGCATGGGCGCCCAGCGCCACTTCCAGTCCGCCGCCCAGCGCCGGTCCATGGATCGCGGCAACGACCGGCTTCGGGCAGGCCTCAATGGCGGCGATGACATCGGGCAGGAACGGCTCGCGCGGCGGCTTGCCGAATTCGGTGATGTCAGCCCCGGCGCAGAAACCGCGTCCGCCCCCCGTCAACACGATGCCTTTGACCGCCGGGTCGGCAGCAGCTTCGGCGAGCGCTGCGACAATGCCGGCGCGCAGCGCCGTGCTCAGCGCATTCACGGGTGGATTGTTCAGCGTCACAAGGGCGAGATCACCCTCCCGTGTCAGGGTCACGACATCGGCGTGGGCGCTTTGCGGCTCGGTCATCGGCGTCTTCACTCCCCCATAAACCTGCTACTCTCCGAGAGAAGGTTTAAGTTTAAAATATTATCTGCACGCTAGGGAGAGCCGGTTGGCCTGTCAACCTGCCGTCGACCCAGACTGCAGGACAAATTCATAGACCGACCGGACGGACAATTCCAGTGCTGCCATGGCCTGGTACCCCCGCAGGCCAGTTCACGCCTTGCGCACCATCCCGCCAACCAGAGGACGCAAGGCAAAGCGGATCTGCTTTTCCAGCTCGACCAGCACGAACAGGGCGACGCCCAGACCAACCACCAGCACCCCGTCGAGGAACGGCACCGACGCGGTGCCGAACACCGCCTGCAGCGGCGGCAGATAGGTGATCGCGAACTGGGCGACCGTGACCAGCGCAATTGTCCACCAGATCACCCGCGTTCCCCGGATCGCCGTCCAGGTGAGCGAGGTGCCATGCAGGTTGCGCACGTTGAACAGGTGGAACACTTCCATCGCGACCAGCGTGTTGACCGCGAGCGTCCGGGCCAGCTCGATCGAGTAGCCCTGCCGGATGGCATAGGTGAAGATGCCGAACACACCGGCCAGCATCAGGCCGGACACGAACAGGATGTGCCAGATCAGCCGGCCATTGATGATCGGCTCGTGACGCGGTCGCGGTGGCCGGGCCATCGTGCCGGTTTCGGTCGGCTCGAAGGCCAGAGCCAGACCCAGGGTCACGGCAGTGATCAGATTGACCCAGAGCACCTGCACGGCCGTCACCGGCAGGGTCAAACCAGCCAACAGGGCAACGACAATCGTCAGGGCCTCGCCCGTGCTGGTCGGCAGATTCCAGGCAATCACCTTCTTGATGTTGTCATAGACCGTGCGCCCCTCGCGCACCGCAGCGACAATCGAAGCAAAGTTGTCGTCGGCGAGCACCAGCTCTGCCGCCTCCCGCGTCGCCTCGCTGCCCTTCTGCCCCATGGCAATCCCGGCATCGGCGCGCTTCAGCGCCGGTGCATCATTGACGCCGTCGCCGGTCATGGCCACGGTCAATCCATACGCCTGCAGCGCCTTCACCAGCGCGAGCTTGTGCCCCGGGCTCGTGCGGGCAAACACATCCGTCTCCAGCACGGCAGCGGCAATCTCCGGCTCGCTCATCCGGTCCAGATCGGCCCCGGTCAGCACCCGGTCCGGATGCTCCAACCCGACCTGACGACCGATGGCTGACGCGGTGACGGCATGATCGCCGGTGATCATCTTGACCGAAATGCCCGCCGCCCGGCATTCGGCGACTGCAGCCACGGCCTCCGGTCTCGGGGGATCGATCAGGCCAACAAGGCCGATCAGATCCGCCCCTTGCAGCAGATCCGCCTGGTCCAGCTCGGCAGTCACCGTCAGCCCGCTCCGGCTGGCGAGTGCCAGAACGCGCTCGCCCCGTGCGGCCAGCAGATTGGCCACCTGATGCCAGTAGGCTTCCTCCAGTGGAACGTTTTCGCCAGCCCCAGTCCGTTCATGGCTGCAGAGCGCCAGAATGGCCTCGGGCGCGCCCTTCAGATGCAGCACCGGCTGGTTGTCCTGAGGCTGATCGAGCGTCGCCATGTAGCGATGCCGGGCGTCGAACGGCACCACGCGCAGCCGCTGCCAACCCTCCTGACTGGCCTCCGGTGCCAGCCCCGCCTTGCCGGCAAAGGCAAGCAGCGCCCCCTCCATCGGGTCGCCTTCCACGCGCCAGGTTCCGTTCACCTGCCGGATCGCCGCGTCATTGCACAGCGCTGCCGCCTCGGCCAGATCCAGCAGCAGCCGGTGATCGCGCGCCTGCTGGCTCTGGTCGCCGAGATGGATCGCGCCATCCGGGGCGTAGCCATCACCGCCGAGGCTGAACACATCGCGGCCCACGGCCACACTCGCCACCATCATCTCGTTGCGCGTCAGCGTGCCGGTCTTGTCCGTGCAGATGACCGAAACGGCGCCCAGCGTCTCGATCGCCGGCAACCGGCGGACAATGGCATTGCGCCGCGCCATCGCCTTGACGCCAACCGCCAGCGTGATCGTCAGCACGGCCGGCAAGCCTTCCGGAATCGCCGCAACCGACAGGCCGACAACAGCCATGAACAGCTCGGTGAAATCGTAGTTCAGGACAAGCGAACCAAAGCCCAGGATGAGCGCGGCCACCGCCAGGATGAAAAAGGTGAGCCAGCGTGCGAACAGGTCCATCTGCGCCACAAGCGGCGTCGTCAGCGTTTCGACCGAGGACAGCATCCGGCTGATGCGGCCGATCTCGGAGTGCTTGCCGGTCGCCACCACCACACCGCCGGCCGTGCCCTGTGTCACCATCGTGCCGCTGTAGGCCATGGAACTGCGATCGCCGAGCGCGGCGTCCACCGACACCGGGGCAATGCCCTTTTCCACGGGCAGCGACTCGCCCGTCAGCAGCGCCTCGTCGATCTGCAGCCGTCCCGCCCACAACAGCCGCAGATCCGCCGGCACCTTGTCGCCAGCTTCCAGCAGCACGATGTCGCCAGGCACAAGGTTTTCGCTGGCAATGGTCTGGCGCATGCCGTCGCGCATCACGGATGCCTTGGGCGCCAGCAGATTGCGGATGGCCGCCATGGCCTGCTCGGCCTTGCCCTCCTGCAGGAAGCCGATGGCCGCGTTGACAACGACGACCGCCAGGATCACGGCAGAATCGATGAAGTGCCCGAGCCCGGCCGTCACCACGGCGGATGCCAGCAGCACATGGATCAGGATGTTGTTGAACTGCGACAGGAACCGCCGGAAGGCAGACCGCTGCGGTGCCTGCGGCAACAGGTTCGCACCGTGTTCGGCAAGGCGCCGCTCTGCTTCCCCAGCTGCAAGTCCCGCCTCCTGCGAAGCCAGTTCCACCAGAACTTTCGCCGCCGCTTCGGCATGGGGAGTGAAGGGAGCCTGGTGCACGTGGGGAGCTAGGGTCATGAAGCCTCCGCGTCATCGCCTGCCCGTCCATCGGGCCGCCGTCCCAACCCTAACAGCGTGTCGATGACAGGCAAATGTTGCGGCGCACTGCAGAAATACCTATGCGACGCCTTGGCTCTTTCCTTTTCGCCCTGAACGCGGTTGAAGGTGAGGCCCTGTATCAGAATTTCTGATATCTCCCTGTTCCGGATCGCATTTGCATGAACACGCAAAACGACGCCAGCCGCCACGGCTCGCATGAAGACGTCTTCGCCCTCGTCATGGGCACGCTGTTCGTTGCCTTCGGCATGCTCATCTGCGCGAAGGCCCAGCTGCTGACGGGCGGTCTCGCCGGCGTTGCCTTGCTGCTGCAATATGTGACCGGCACCGGCTTCTGGATCTTCTTTGCCCTCGTCAACCTGCCCTTCTTCGTCTTCGCGCCGAAGGTGCTCGGCTGGCCCTTCACCCTGCGCAGCCTGCTAGCCGTGGCCATGGTGTCCCTGCTGGCCCGGGCGATCTCGTCCTGGATCGTGATCAGCGAGATCCACCCGCTGTTTGCCGCCATCATGGGTGGGGGTCTCACCGGCACCGGGCTCCTGATGCTGTTCCGCCATGGCACGGCGCTCGGCGGCTTCAACATCCTTGTGCTTTTCCTGCAGAACCGGTTCGGCCTGCGCGCGGGCTACGTGCAGATGGCGCTGGACCTCAGCGTCCTTCTGGCCTCCGCCCTGGTGCTCGCGCCGGCCAATCTCGCCTGGTCCGTGCTCACCGGCGTGCTCGTCAATCTCGTGCTCGCCTTCAACCACCGCCCCGGCCGCTATCAGGCGACCACGGGCCGGATCGGCGGGGCCACCGCGCGCCCGCGCTGACGTATTCGCCAAGGCTGGCGCGATTTGCCAAGCCTGGCGCAAAAAACCAAGACAAGCCTTTCTCCCGGGCGCAGCATGAGGAAGCCAGACCCCGCCACCGGCGGTGAAGAAACTGGGCTTCGACATGCTTCCGACCGGAGAGGACCTGACCTTGAGACGCCTCATTGCAACAGCGGCCATAAGCACACTTCTGGGCACAGCCGCCCTGGCCCATCCGCTGGATGGCCTCACTGCCGACGAATATCTCAGGATCAACGAGATCCTGCGCTCAGCCGGCACCATCGACGACAAGACCCTGTTCCCCTTGATCGAATTGATCGAACCGGCGAAGGCCGACGTGCTGGCCTGGACGCCGGGCACCGCCCTGCCCCGCCGCGCCTCGGTCCAGTTCACCTCGGCCAGCGGCTTCCAGGAAGCGGTGGTCAACATCACCGAGGGCAAGGTCGAGCGCACCAGCGCGCTCGGAGGCCAGCCCATGGTGCTGTTCGACGAGTTCATGGGCGCGCTTGCCGCCGCCACCAGCCACCCGGATATGGTAGCCGGTCTCGCCAAGCGCGACCTGAAGCCAGAGGAGGTGTTCTGCCTGCCGCTCACCGTCGGCAACTTCTTCGAGGCCGAATTCGGCGACACAAGGCTGATGAAGGTGCCCTGCTACAAGCTGCCGGAAGGCTCCAACTTCTATGCCAAGCCGATCGAGGGCCTCTATGCCATCGTCGACCTGCAAAAGAAGGAGGCGCTGAAGGTTATCGACACCGGTGTCGTTCCGGTCCCGCAGGATCCCTGGGGCTACACGGAAGAGGAAATCGCCGCACGCGCGCCGCTGCGCCCGAAGACCAATCCGGCCGTGCTCACCCAACCGGGCGGACCGAACTTCAAGCTCGACGGTAGCCATGTCGAATGGGACATCTGGCGCTTCAATTTCCGCGTCGACAAGCGCCCCGGCCTCGTCGTCTCCAATCTTGATGTCAACGACGCCGGCACCTGGCGCTCGGTGGTCTACCAGGCGCATCTGTCGGAAGTCTTCGTGCCCTACATGGACCCGAGCGAGGGCTGGTACTGGCGCACCTACATGGACTCCGGCGAGTACGGCTTCGGCCTGTTCCTCAGCCCGCTGACGCCGGGCGTCGACTGTCCGGCCTATGCCACCATGCTGCCGGCCACGATCTCGGACGACTTCGGCAAGCCGCTGACCATTCCCAACGCCATCTGCATCTTCGAGCGTGACACCGGTGATCCGGCCTGGCGCCATTTCGAAGTCTTCGCCCAGACACCCGAGACGCCGGTTCCCGCCGAAGGCCGGCCGGCGACGGAGCTGGTCGTCCGCACCGCCTCCGAAGTCGGCAACTACGACTATCTGATCGATTACCGGCTGCAGCAGAACGGCCAGATCTTCATCATGGTCGGGGCCACGGGGCTCGATGCGGTCAAGGGTGTTGCCTCGCGCAGCATGCAGGACCCGACGGCGGCCGAGGACACCCGCTGGGGCACGCTGATCGCCCCCAACCTCGTCGCGGCCAACCACGACCACTATTTCAACTTCCGCATCGACTTCGACATCGACCAGCCGGTGAACCACTTCGCCACCATGGACATCGTCCCGGCGGAGCTTGATCCGGCCGCCCCGCGCAAGTCCATGTGGACCGTGCGCCACACCATGCCCGACAGCGAGATGGATGCCCGCTACAAGCTGAGCGCCATGCAGCCGCGCTACTTCCATCTCTCCAATCCGATGCGGCAAGGCTACCTCGGCCACACGCCCGGCTGGATGATCCACCACGGCAATGTCGCCTACGGCCCGTTCGACTACCAGAACGATGCCCCGTTCAAGCGCAACGCCTACATCGAGTATTCCGTCTGGAACACGGTCTACGATCCGTTGCAGCGCTATGCCGGCGGCCAGTTCGCCATGCAGAGCGACGGATCGGACACGCTGGCCGAATGGGTGAAGAAGGACCGCCCGCTGATGCATCAGGACATCGTCACCTGGTTCACCGCCGGCTTCCATCACATCCCGGCGATGGAGAACTGGCCGGTCATGTCGACCGAGTGGAAGACTGTGCACATCATGCCGCACAACTTCTTTGCCACCAACCCGGCGATGACCCTGCGCAAGTACGACAAGTGACGAGCTAACGCTCCAGCCGGCCCCTCGCCTGCACAGGCAAGGGACCGGCCCGGAGCGTGCCTCCCTCAGCCATTGATCGGCGGCGCCTTGCGGGCCTATAGTCTGACCGTACGGTCGGAAATGGCCCGGAAAAGAGGCTACCGGCTGACCAGAGAGGGAGGAACGCATGGGCCGGAGCCAGTCCCCGTCCAGCCAGGCCGCTGGCATGCCGCGCAGCCGTCATGTCGAGGTCTCGCCGCCCCCCGGTTCGCGCCCCTTGCGCGCGTCCGCCCGTTTCGCCCCGATCCCGGTCGATGCCTATGCCGCCCGCCTGCAGGCCGTCTGCGGTGCCTTTTCCGTCGAGCCGGCCGCGCGCCGCGAGGCCACCGTCGAGGGCGACATCACGCTCCTCTCCGCCGGCGGCATCGACACCGCCATCGTCTCGCTCGACGCCCAGTCGGTTGCCCGCACCGCCCGGATGATCCGTCAGGACCCGGCCGAGCACCTGTTCCTGCTGCTGCAGGACAGCGGCACGTCCGGCATCCGCCAGGGGGACCAGGAGGTCCGTCTGCGCGCCGGGGATCTCTATCTGGCAGACTCCGCCTGTCCGTCCGAATTCATCTACAACGGCCGCCGCTCCCGGCAGATTTCCTTGCACCTGCCGCGCGATCTCGCCCGCCGGCGGCTCGGCGAAACCTGTCTTGGCGGCGTCGGTCTCGACCGCACCGACCCACTCTGCGTCGCCGTGCGCGCGGTCGTGACCAAGCTCCTCTCGCTGGACGCGCCGGCCCAGTCCTCGCTCGGCGAGACCGTTCTCGATCTTCTGGGCGCCTATTTCCATCATTGGGACCGGCAGTCCGCACCGCAGGATCGCCAGCGCGAGAGCCTCTATGCCGAAGCCTGCCGCCTGATTTCCCGCCATGCCTGCGAACCCGGTCTCGACATCGACAGTCTCGCCAGCCGCCTCGGCCTGTCGCGCCGCTCGTTGCAGCGGCATTTCGAGGCCATGGGCGAGACGGTCAGCGCTGTCATCCTGCGCACCCGTCTCGACCTTGCTCACAACCGGCTGCTGGCGCGCCAGGACGGCGAGGACATGAGCTCCATCGCCGCCATCGCCTATGACACTGGCTTCAACGACCTGTCCCACTTCTACCGCACCTTCCGCACCCGCTTCGGCACCGCCCCCGGCGCGGTGCGGGGCTAGTCGGGCAAGAACGGCTTCGGGATCACGCAGGCCTGCGTCCTCACTCGGCGACGGCGCAGCGGGCATTTGTGCGGGTTTTGTAGGCAGCGGCGACTTTCAACGCCAGGGCCAGCGCCAGCAGGATCATGGCCGGAACATAATCCGTGTTGACCACAGCGCGCTTGCCGAAGGCGACCACGAAAGACAGGAACAGGTACCAGCTGCCCGTCATATGCAGCCGCCGCCAGTTTGCCGCCCCCAGCCATCGGACCGCGCGGTCGCTGGACGTTGCCGCCATGGCCGCGATGAAGAGATAGGCAATCACGCCGCTGCCGATGGTCACCGGGTTGGTCAATTGACCGAAGAGCACTGGGTCGAGGTACGCAAGCGCCAGAATGCCGGCAAGATGCCAGCCGTGCGAGATCGCAAACCCGAGACCCAGGGCCGGGCGGCGGCCGATCAGGGCCTGGCTGCCGGCCCCTGGCGCCAGGCGAGCCAGCGCGCTGGCAACGAATGCCAGAAGAAACAGGACAAGGGAGGTGCGCGCGGTCCATCGGATGACCAGCCGCGCTGCCTCCACGTCCGTCGACGCGGCGATTGCCAAAACCGCCGCCATCGCAGTCAACATCAGCCCCAGAAGGCCCACCAGCCGCCACCCCGTCACCATCCCGTTCATTCCTGCCTCCATTGGCTCCAGACTTCGATGTAATCAGTGATTACACTTCGTCGGAGCTCAGGCAATGAATGTAATCAGTGATTACAAGATCGTGATGACCTGTTACTGTGACGTCATGACTGAATCCGACTCCAAGGCGCCGGCACGGCGCAGCTATCACCACGGCAATCTCGTCGAAGACCTGATTGCCGCGACCATCCGGCTGATCGAGGAGCGTGGGGTCGAGGCTGTTTCCGTGCGCGAGGTGGCCAAACAGGCCGGAGTGTCGCCCGGGGCCCCGTTCCGGCATTTTCCGACCAAGACTGCGTTGCTGACCGCGGTGGCCGAGCAGGCGATTTCGCGCCTGACCCAGTCAGTGGCCGATGCGCTCGCCCGCGCGCCGGCGGCGGATCCGCTCGCCGGGCTTCGCGCCATTGGTGAGGGCTATCTTGCCTGGGCGCTGGCCAACCCGACGCATTTTCAGGTGATCAGCTCGCGCACGCTGATCGACTTTCACGGGTCGGAGCGCCTGACCCAGGAGAACGAGGCACTCCGGGAGCTGATTGCCGAGTTCATCGCGGACGCGCGCATCCGCGCCATCCTGCGCCCCGACATCGAGGCCGAGGATCTCATCTACATGGCCCGCGCCTTCATCTATGGCACGGTGCGGATGTGGATTGATGGGCATTACCCGGAATGGCGCATCACCCGCCCGCCCGAAGAGGCAATGCGGCGCACGCTCGACCTGTTCATCTCGCTGCTGCGCCATCCTTGATCATGTCGACCTGCCTTAGCCAATGTCAGCTTTTATCTTTCCGATAGTCTCTTGGCATGTGTTGGAATAGGGGCATAACTCGGACATGGGAACTGCAGATGACATGCTCGTGGTCTTCGACACCGATTGCTTGATGTGCTCGGGTTGGGTGCATTTCATTTTGCGCCATGAACGACACCCGACCTCGACCTTTATTTCGGCTTGGTCAAAAGCGGGTCTTGCCCTTGCCGCAGAGCATGGCCTCACGGCCGAGAGCCTGGACCGGACCTACCTCGTCGTCTTAGAGGGAAAACCCCTGATCAAATCCGACGCCACGCGTGCAATACTGGATCGGCTGCACGCCCCTTGGCGGTGGGCCAACGCCTTACGGTTTCTACCGCGGATGTGGCGCGACTGGTTCTATGATCGCATGGCACGCAATCGCTACCGTTGGTTCGGGCGAAAAGACCAGTGCTTCTGGCCCCCAAATGGACAAAGTGAGCGGTTCGTTCAAGGGCCGCCGCGGTCAACGATTGTCCCAGATCATCAGTAACCCGCCTTGGGGCCGAAGCGAAAACCGCGGTTCGGGTTTGGGGAATGCCCCTACCAAGCGGGGGTGAAAGGCACGAAGCAGTTCGGCAGCGATTATCGACACCTCCTTCAGCGCGAACTTATGTCCGGTGCATGCCCGAGGACCCGCGCTGAATGGGATATTGGCAAAGAAGGGCCATGTGGGGGCAGACAGGAACCGCTCTGGTCTGAAAGCGTCGGGTTGATCGAAGAACCTTGGATCACGGCCTGTCATGAAGGGAACTATCTGAAGCAAGTCCCCCTTCCTGACGGGCACGCCCGCAACATCGACGTCGCTTTTCGCCTGCCTCAGAAACAAGGTATATCCGGGTGGAAAAAGCCTGAGAGCTTCTTCGATGCAGGCCAGAAGAAACGGCATCTGTTGTACGTCATGCGTTTGGGCAACCTCGTTTTGGCAGCGTGAAAGAGTCCCAGGATGCTCCGCCAAGAGCGCAAAGACCCAGGACAAGGCAGCACCGGACGTCTCGTGACCGGCGATCAACAAGCTCATTGCATCGTCGCAGATCTCTTGCCTGTCGCCGCCATGTGTCTCGATCAGCACTTGCAAGAGGTCATCCCCGGGCGGTCCTTTCAGCCTGTCGTCCACCAACCGCCGGACGAGGTCGCGCATGAAGCTCATCGCGGCCTTCTTCCGACGCTTGCCTTGAAGCGGCAGGTAATCCGGCAAGGTGATCGGGCTTGCGCATTCGCTGAAGGCGACCTCCGACAAGACCTTGATGTGATGGGACACCTGGTCCATACCTTCCGAAAATCCACCACCGAAAAGGGTCCGCAGTGCGACGTCAAGGGCAATCTGCGCAAAAGTCTCATCGGCATCAAGGTGAACTGCGCCATCTGCCCGTGCCAGGTCGGACAGGCGCCGGACCCAATCCAGCGCAACTTGCCTGAACACGGCCTCATAGGTCGGCATCTTGCGCTGAGCGAAGGCAGGGAGAACCTTCCGGCGCCTGTCATGCCAGCTTTTTCCCTCGGCGATAAATAGACTTTCTCCATTCCATTGCCGCAACACCTTCATCATGCGCTCGAAGCGGATGAAGGTTTCGGACTTGGTCGCGAGAACCACTTCGATCTGGTCCGGGTGAAAAAACAACCATGACTGATAGGGACCAAGCCGCAGGCGGATGGCATCCCCGTACCGGCTTCGCATCGCTGCGTAAAAGCCAAGTTGATCGCGCCTGATCCAGATCAGGGTGTCGATGCCGAGGAGCCGCGCCGATGGGCCGTTCATCTCTGGCCTTTCAAGATCCATCCGCTCAACGACCTTGCGGGCAAAGCGAGCAACAGCCAAGCATGACCGACAAGCGCATAGGCAAAGTTCTTGTGCATGGCTGCGGCGGCAATGGCACACGAGCGGTCGAAATCAAAGACATTGTCTGGGTTCTCATAACGGGGAAGCGGGTCATCTGACCACTGGATCCGAAGCTGGGTCGCCGAGCACAGCCAAAGCGCAACCCGACGATGCAGCCGGGATGATGCGTCAAGGTGCAACGTAGCGCACGTCTTCAGCGATGGATGCCAGCGCGGGAACCATTCGGGAACCTTCGCCTTGTAATCGGGCCACCCAACGGGGAAGCGCTTCAACAGATCATTCCGATGATGCCACCGGACCATCCCTTGAACGAAAACCCAGGCCATCAAGGACGCAGCCATGACCCAGATGTTGTGCAGGAACGCTCCCAGGACCAGCCAACTCAATGCTGCAGAAAGCTGCATCGGGTTAGACAGATAGGCGTATATTCCCGTGCTCACGAGCCGCTTCGTTGGATCAAGCGGAATGGGGGTGCCCTGTCCTTGCAGGCAAAGGCTTTGGTTGGCAGCGATCCCGATCAGCGAAGTGATCGCAAGCAATCCCGTCGTAAGGACTATGGTCCATGTCGGCCTGTCGAGCACATCCCATGTGCCTCCCATGGCCTTCATGATGAGCGAGGGGATGACGACGAAGATCATGCCGCCCGTCATGATGGCCAGCAGCGCGCATCTGAACGGCAGCTGCGTGTCAGTCTCTGTCCATTTGGCTAGGTAGATCGCAGGAAGATGCGCCGTCGCAAAGACGAAGAGGACGCCAAGAAACCAATTCGGGCCGGCGAATACCAGAGGCTCCAATGAGCTGAAAATGGCTCCATGCAATCCGATGATGACGGGAAGAAGCAGGATCAGCGGGCGGGTGTTCGGAAAAGAGAAGTACAGACCCGGCCCGAAGAGGATCGCTCCCCCGATGATGACGTCGGCGGGCAAGCCGTTCACCATCAATGCATCCCAGCCATAGTGCCACCATCCGCTCCATAAAGCCAAGGAATGGCCGACAAAGATCGCGGCAACACCGTAGAGAAATGCGAAAAAGCCGGCGATTTGTGCCCGTTTCGTCAGGTTTCGCAGAAATACCATCAAAAGCATCAGGCAAACTGGGCCCAGCAACAAGACCCACCGTAACAGGATCATCCATGGTTCCGACAGGGATAACGCAATCATTTCAGCAGTCTTTGTAGAATTTTTACCTTGATCATCAGAGGCATCCTTGTTTCGAAGATTTCAACGATCAGAAATACGATCGGAAAACCAAGCGCTAGATGCAACCCGAAACTGGGCAAAGCAATTATGAGCAATATCTGGATCATGGCGCCCATCTGCATGAGGGCGCCTTCTTGCGTGGACACATCACGGCGCAAGGCCAAGAATGCAAATGCGAGACCGGGCATGATCACGGTGAGCGGAAAGGCCAGAACCTCCGACGGGTCACCGTTGGCAATATCGGCAACTGCCGAATAGCCTCGCAAGAAAACTAGGCCTGAGGCGAGGAAAACCATGAGTTGGACGACGGGTGACTTTAATCTGTACATGCGCTTAGATTGCACCTTGCAATCGACAGGGCAATCCTGATCTCATCGTTGGGAAGGGTTCCAAAGCGGCCTTTCTCAGATGATGACGAAGGCAGTCTTGCCGAATTGGGCGTCGCACGCCAAGATTGGGCGCCAGGCTCGTCAAAGTCCAAGCAAGACAGTCTGCTTTGTTCACTAAGGCGTCGTACCTTCGCGGATGCTTAGGGTCCACTTTCCTGCCGCTCGGCTTGATCGCTTGCTACAAGCAGAAACGGTTCGATTGCTGTTCCATGCCGTACAAACCGGACGGGGATCCAACTCCGAACACTGACCTCAGATACCTATTCTATTGCAGGGCATTACGATCTGGATACCAAATGACGGAGCCACCAGGTGCAGAGAATGTCGGCCCTGAGAGATGGATTTCTGCCGTCCTGGCGACTGCGCCATTGATCAGATTCAGCCCCCCCGGAAACAACGCAATTCTCCGCCCTATGCCGGATCGGGAGATGGTCTTTTTAAGGGATAATGGCGGAGGAAATGCCGAATGCAGTTGGACCTTCCCTGCAATAAAATCAGCAAATCCAAATATATTTAAGCGCTCAAGGCGTCCTGTCATCTCTCGCCCATAGCATCCTGGATTGTACGGACGATAGGATCAAAGAAATAACTGATGATCGGGCGTTCATCGGTGGTAACGTCGATTATTGAGGTCATACCTGGGCGCAGCGAGAAACGGGCGCCGCCCGCTGTCAGGAATGCCTGATCCGGGGTGATCCGGACGATGTACGCCCATTGTTTGTCTGTGACCTCAGTTGAGTCTGCCGCAATGTCTGTAACCCTTGCTTTCAGAAAGCCAAAGCGTTCGGACGGATAGGCATCGAGGCGAATATTGGCTTGCTGGCCCTCGACCAGAAAACCGATATCCGAGTTCGAGAATGTTCCTTCGATCTCAACCGCAAATGCGGTCGGCACGACTCGAAGTAATTCGGTGCCTGCTTCGGCTATCCCTCCAACAGTAAATACCGAGAGCTTATCAACGACGCCCCCAGTTGGGGCCAGAAGCCTGGTCGAGGCCAATCGCCGCGAGGCGGTCTTCGCTTCTTCGGTCAGGGTCGCAAGCCGTGCTTCGATCTCGGTCTTTCTCTCGGCCAGAGTGTTTTTCAGATCCGCGACGGTTCGGCGTCGCTGGCTTTCCAGCGCAGTGCGTTCTGCGGCTTTCTGGTCAAGTTCCGCCAGATAGACGTCCCGCTGGAGCTCCAGTTCGGTGAAGGTTTGCTGCACATCCAGAAAGGCGGCGCGGCTGGTGGTTCCCTGCTGCACCAACTTCGTGGCATTGCGAAGGCGTTCGGCCTGGATTTGCAAAGTTGCATCCAGGCGGTCGATGTTGGCCGACGTTACGGCTTCCGACTTTCGATTAGCTTCTTCGCGCGCGGTCAGTTGAGAAAGCGATGCAAGGTAATCCTCCAGTTCGGTGTCTAGAAGGCGGCGCTGGTCGGCTGCGAAAGGGTGGCTTGCAAAGGGCGCGGGCAAGAAAAAGCCCTACTGAGCCGTTGCAAGAAAATCCTCGGATTGAGGCACCAGCGCCAATGCTGCGAACATGGCATCTATGCGCGCCTTTTCGATGGTCAGCCGGACCTGTTCGGCTTGCACCTTTCCAAGCTCGGCCGTGGCATCTGTACGGTCGAGCTCAATTAGGATGTCGCCCTTACCGACAGTCATGCCGTTCTGGACATGAATAGCCGCGATCCGCCCGGAAAACTCCGGTTGGATGACCTGAACTCGGGTTATCGGAACCACCCGTCCCTGACCGCGCGCCACCACTTCAACTTTGAATATGAACGACATGAGAAGGATCGCGAAAAACACGCAAATCGTAAAAAGAATGGTTACATGCAATGTGGGTGAGGCAACGCGTCCATTTGATGAAAGATCGGTCATTTGAGGGCCTCAAAATCAATGATCTGATCCGGATCAGCAAAGATGTCTGGGCTGTGAGTTATGATGATCAACGTTGCCTCGGACTTGAGCGCCCGCAACTCGGCCGCCATCCTACGTTGCGATGCTCCATCAAGCGCACTGGTCGGTTCATCCAGAACGATGACCTTTGGTCGCCGCACAAGAGCACGAGCGATGGCAACACGTTGGCGCTGCCCCCCCGAGAGGGCGGAACCGCGTTCACCGACATAGGTGTCGAGGCCAAGCGGCAGTTGCTCGACCAGACGATCGGCAGCCGAAATGCGCAGTGCTCTTGCGATCATGTCGTCAGAGGCTCCGACGACGCCAAGTGTCAGGTTGTCTCGCAAGGTACCAGAGAACAGGTAGGGTTCCTGCGGCACGTAAGCGATCCTGGTTCTGACATCGTGCGGCTCGAAACGCGTGATATTCTCGCCGTCCAAAGTCACCTCGCCGGAGTCTGGCACGTCGATACCAGACGCAAGGCGACCAAATGTCGACTTGCCAACACCTGAGGGCCCGATGACGAGTGTCATGGAATTGGGCTCGGCCACGAAGTCGAAACCTTTCAATACCGGTGCAGAGGGCTGATAGGAGAAATCGACGGCATGAAATTTTAGCTGCCCTTTCAGATTTGCAGGAAGTTTAGGCAATGCATCGAAAGGCTCAGTGGGGCAGTTGACAACATCGCCAAGTCTTTGCCGCGAAACCCGGATATTCTGCCAGCTTTCCCAAAGATTTGAAAAATTTCTGATTGGTCCGGTTACTTTAGCGGCAAGCAAGTGGAATGCGATTAAATCGCCAAGTGTCATCCGGCCGGCAAACACAAACTGTGCGCCGAAAAATATGATGCTGATCGTGATCGCTCGATCGAGCACGAACAGCATCTTTTCATTCCAGAGGTGCAAAATGCCGACGCGGTAGCTTGCCTGCAGGTTGGCGTACAGTGTTCGGTCAAGCCGCTCCAGCATTGGGCCTTCGGCACTGAGCGCTTTTACCGCGGCGATACCTGAGATGTTCTCGACCATCTGAGTCTGATGTGCAGCCCCTGCATCAAACTGTAAACGCAGCTGGCGACGAAGGAAGGGACCGAAGCCGATGTAAATCAGTATCTGAAGCGGCATTGCCGCCAAGATGATTACGGTCAACGGAACCGAAAGAGTAAGCAGTACACCTACGTAAACGACGACGAACAGCAGATCGAGAAAAACGCCGGTCGTCGTGCCGACGAGAAAGGCACGGATCGAGTCTGTCTCGCTGATCCGAGCAATGATCTCGCCCACCGACCATTTGAAAAAATTGTTGAAGGGGAGCTTGAAGAGGTGGTCGAAAATCCGCGCGCCGAATTCCCTTGTGACTTGGTTCGCCGTCAGCATGCCAAGGACTTGGGACAGGACTTCGAAGCCGAGCTGGAACAGGCTGACGGCCACGAAGATCGCGACGACGACGACCAGCGAAGCTTCTCGCTGGAATGGCAGAATGCGGTCGATGATGACCTGGAAGATGAAGGGCTCCACCAGGCCAATCAAACGCAGGCAGATCGCAAGGAACACCAGTTCTGTGTAGAGTGGAGTGAACTTCCACAGCGTCTTTCCGAACCAGGAAAGCGGAATCTCGCTGATCCTGTCTTTGTCTTGCACTCTCATCGGCACTTGGCTGCTTCCGCCGGGGAAGTGATCACGCACGCACCAGGCAGGGCTTTGGCGTCGGGAGATACTGCCAGAATGATCAGCTCTTCCGCTTTGGGGAAGGCCGATGCCGCTCGGGCCCGCACGGTTGCCTCGGTGACCTTTTTCGAAAGCGATGACAATGTCAGCGCGAAATTAGGATCCTGCCCGTCCATCATGGCCATCAAGGCTGCGAAGGACGCTGCGCCAGGGCGCCTTTTCGTCTGTTCAGCAATTGCCTCAAGGGGCCGCTTGCGCGCGTCAAGGTCGCCCATCCTCGGCGCGTGAATGAAGCCGGAATAGGCCGTTCGGACGACTGCTTCCGCCTCTGCGAGCTTGGCGGTTTCAACCTCGCCCGACAAAGCCACGACACGCAGCTCGCGCGTGTAGGCATCCAGGCCTGCTGCAAAGCCGTAACTGGCGCGCAACCCAGTTCTGACGGCATCGAACAGGACGCTCTTGTCATCGCCGCCAAGCGCATTGGTTAGCAGAATGTCTTCCAGTTCACTCCCCTGGCTCGTCGGTGGCAACGGTCCCAGGAAGACAAGTGCAGATGTCCTGGCTTCTGGCACATGCAGCAGGATGCGTATTGGGGTGAAGTCAGCGCTTGCCGCAGACGCACTTGCCGGCACGCCCTCAGGGAGGCCAGATAGCAGCGCGTCAACTGCCTTGCCCGCAACCTCCGTGCTGATGTCTCCGGCAATCACGACTTTTGCGTCCGTGCGAACCACTGTCTGCCGGTGCCATTCCACAACGTCGGCACGTGTCGCCTTGGTGATCACTTCAGGTGGATCGAGGGACAAGGCCCGGCGCAGCGGCGTATCCCCAAGGATTGCCCAACGCAGCGCATCATAGCCGCGCTTGGCGGGCAGTGACGGTCTGCTCAGCCACTTTGGAGGCGAGGCTCTGCTGAACCCGGTCGAACCAGCCTTGATCCATGGTCGGGTTTGCCAGGTGAGCGGTGGCGATTTCGACAGCCTTGTCGAGATTATCCTTTGGAACGATCAGTTGCCCATGCAGGTAGTCGGCAGTCACCGACAGCATTCCCTTGGCCTTCAGGTCCGCAAAGGTCTCCACAACCTCTCCAGGTGGAAAACCCTCAGCTCCGCCTGCAAGGATCAGGTCCTTCCCGATGTAGGGCACGGCCTGGTTGACATCGTCGCGCAAGGCCCAGTCGGTTGGCCAGGCGATCTGGATTGCGACATCCTCGGCCTCGGGGATGTAGAGCCGCGCATATTCTATGCCAGCGGGACTGGTCTCGATGGTGGCATCCAGCTTTTCTCCCTCCTGGCATCCTGCCAGCAGGATCATGGCAAAGGCAGCGACGGCGAAGTGCTTCATGGGTTTGGGTCCGTTCCGATAAATGCGATGGCGGTGCGACCGGGGCCTGAAAGGGCCGCGAGAATGATGTCGATGTCTGCGGCATCGATCTGGGTGCCAATCTTTCGCATCTGGCGCTCAGACTTGGGCTCACGAAGTATGGAAACGCGCGACAAGGTGTAATCCGCCATCCAGCGGGCGACTTTTTCCTCATTCGACCAGTCAGGCCAGAAGCCCTCGAACCGTTTGAGAACACGGTCATAGGTCGTTGCAGGCACGCCTCGTGCGGAATTGTTAAGAGCTCCCTCAAAGGCGGATTGCATGGCGGCAAAGCCAATGCCCTTGTCAGGCTCAGCTGAGAAGATCAGCTCGATGTGGCTCTCGTCGACAGGCACGATGGAGATACCAAAGCTCCTGGTGACGAAAGCATCAAAGCGCAATGGCCCTGCAAGCCCGCCTGGCAGATTGGTATCGAGGATATTTCGGGCTAATGCGGCCTGCGCCTCAAGCAGGTCAAAATCGAGGGGCTCCGGCAGGGCAACGACCTTACGCAAGATCATCCGCGGGGCAGCATTCGGGTCAGGATAGCGAAAGATGCGCGTTTCAATCGAGGCCAGGGCGAATGGCGGCGGACCGATGTCTTCCCGCTTGACGTCAAGGTCGGGGAAGCCCGCCTCTTCCACTGCATTGGCCAGTTGAGTTTCTGACACGTTGCCGATCACCAGAAGACGCGCGCGATCGGGGCGGTGGGTTTCGGCGTGCAGGCCCTTGGCGTCATCATAGTTAAGGGCCCGGATCAATTCCGGTGTTCCGATAGGATCGCCTGCGATCTGGTTGCCCTGGTAAAGGAACGCCTCCATCTCCAGCGCGGCATTGGCGTTGATGGTGCCGCCCGTACGCAGATCGTACTCCCGTTCGAGGATATCGCGCTCTTGCTCGGCAAACTCGCGCGGTACCTCAATGGGCTCGAACACCCTCTTCAACCGCCGGAGCATGTCCGCCAAGTCATCGGACGGGCCGGACAGCCGGTAGCCGATGGCATAGTCATTGGTCCAGGCGTTTGTATGGTGCTGCCCGGAACCAACCCGATCATCTCCGACAGCATTAAGCCAGGTGAGATGCTCAAGATAATGATGCCGGACATCCGCACCGCCTGGCACTGGAAAGATGACGTGTATGGTGGGCGGCTGATCTGTGTGCTGCAACGCACCAACTTGCGCATTTGCCAACACACTCGTGAGACCTGCAATCGTTGCGAGAGAACCATAGAGCGACAAAGTCGACGCAACAGAGAAACGACATCTAGCCACGAACCCAGAAAACAAGAACAAGTCGACCACCCCTTTAAGATTTAGAGACGAAAATTATAACAACAAAATACAAAACATAAGTATACTGTAATTCAATAAAAATATTCTATTATTTTTCTCGCAATACTTATAACAAAACCAGAAATAAAATGCGAAACGTAGCAAACAGAAACGACAACAGTAAACTCTAGATACGGCTTATTATTAAACGCACTTGCATCATTTAAGAAATTCGTTGCAAATGCATAAACAAAAAGCCCTGTTAATACTGCTTGAATTTTGCGCAATCTAGCCTCCTGCGGCAACGATCCAGTTCAGACCGTTGCCGCGCTATGATGTTAGCGTGGGCCTAAGTCGCCTTTGCCGCCAAGCTCGTTACCATAAAAGCTATCGTAGTATCCGATTGCCCCGCCAACAACTGCACCACCAGGCCCAGCTACTGCGTCACCAACCAATGCTCCCATGCCGCTCTGGCCCCACGCGCGATCTTGAACACGATCAATCTGCGCTTGAATCTCGCCCTTATACTGGCTGGTTCGATCGCTTTTTTCATGAGAAGAGCTTCCACCAGAAGAGCCTCCACCTGTATCGCCCCCTCCGCCAAAGCTGATGTTGCTATGGAGATCGTGCATAGCCGCCAAAATTGCTTGTGACATTTTGTATGTCCTTCCTGAAACGGACAGGGTCTGCTACCCTTTCCGCGTTGCGTTTTGCCGGGTTTTCCTGCCCGGCGGCACAATCGGGTGGGGGAAGCTGAACCCTTCCCTCACCCACTTCCCGCAGATCAATTCATGCGGGAAACTTGTTTGGCGTCAGTAACGCCAGAAATAGCTGACCGACATGTTCGGGCTGTCCAGCGCATACACCTGATGGAACCAGCCTGCGGGCTGGATGATCAACTCGCCAGGGTTCAGCGTAACCGAGATGCACTTGGCCTCGCGCGCCAGCGGATAGCGTTCAAAGTCCGGGGCTTCGGGCTTGAACCAGCAGGGTTGATACAGGTTGTAGGCCTTCATCGGATAAAGCAGGTCAGCCTGATCGGCCGAGTAAAGGTCCAGCCGTTTGCGCCCCATCACCTGAAACAGAAATCCGGTCAGCGGGTCGCGGTGCAGGCTGGAGGTGGGAACATGCGTGGGCACAGACCCAAGCCAGAGTTGCGGTGGGATGAAGTCCTCACGGTCAAAAAACAGCGGTCCGAAATGCGCTTCCATCGCCTCGGGCAGGATTGCGCCTTCGGTATAGGGCTTGACGAAGCCTTCGATCATCCGGTCGTAGGGATTGGCTTCGAACTCCTTCAATTCGCGCACGAAGTCGGCCATGGTCTGGCGATGCGTGGCTGAGCGGACGCGAACAAGGGAGTCGCCAAAGCGTTCGACAAGTAGGTCAAGTGTCCAGTCGCGGCAGGGCGGTGTCGGCTGCAGCCCGGTCACCACGACAGGTCGGCTTTCTGCCATTGCCTCCAGGATTTGTCTCTGGGTCGGGCAATACAGGTACTCAA
This sequence comes from Pannonibacter sp. SL95, assembly GCF_026672425.1. Taxonomy (GTDB): domain Bacteria; phylum Pseudomonadota; class Alphaproteobacteria; order Rhizobiales; family Stappiaceae; genus Pannonibacter. The sequence continues at coordinate 769,377 of NZ_JAPPRC010000006.1, read as the reverse complement.
CCGCGGTCAGGTTGCGATGCCCCAGAGCTGCATGCTGCCGCCCCGCCTTGCGGAAACGCGCCATTGTCCAGTTGCTCGGCCGTACGCAGGATTTGGCCAGATGATTGGCAAGTGCGAGATTGCCTGTGAAGGTGATCGTGCCGATGATGCCGGGATCGCGCCAGTCGAGCGTTTCGAATTCGGCAAACATCCGGCGGATCGTCGCGATGGGGATGGTGACATTCGCTTCGGTCATTTGGTTCATGTCATTGTGTTCGACATGCAGTTCTGCGGCAAAGCGGACGATGAAGCTTTGCTCGGGATACTCAGGGATCGTGACCCGGACCTGACCGGTTATGCCTTCAGGGTTCTCGAACCCACCGCTCATGAGATCAGCGACCCCCTGAATCGCGGCAACATCGGCGTCAAAGGCGCTTCGCGGATAGGCGACGTTCATGCCAGGGCCTCCTCTTGGGCCTTGCGTAGGTTCACGCCTGTCCAGCGGCTGATGCGCCGAACTGTCCCATCCGCGTTGCGGCGCAGGCTAGTAGCGATCTCGCTTGGGAAGATGTTGTGGGTCATGTCGTGCAACACCTCCCGGATGTTTTCATACGGGGTGATCCAGTCGTTGAAGAACAGCCGGTCGCCGCAACACCATTCGTCCCGCTTGAGGGCGCGCCCGGTTGCATGGATGTCGCGCTCAACGTCCATGTTCAACCAAGCCCAGGTGACCATCGCAGTCGGAATGCCCTCTGGCGTCAGATAGAACCGCGCTTGTCCGCGCCAGAGCGCAGGCATGATCTCTACTCGGAAGTAATTACCAAGAGCGCGTTGCCTATGGTATTCGGACTGTGCGAGCAGCTCGAGCGCATACCCTGCGCTGGCATAGTAATCGATGTTCACCATGCCATTTGATCCTGTCGCGAACTGCGAGGGTGGTGTGCCTGAACATCTGTGTCCCGGCCCAGATGACGCTCAAGAGCTGTCTGCAAAAGCAGATGGTCACCAAACGGCGCCGCTTGACGCGTCAAGGTTACTGTGTTGTCGCCTGCCGCCTTGCACCAAGTCGCATAGCCAACCGGGCGGCGTAACGCATCTAGCGCCACAAAGGCGGTCCGGTTCTGCAGGTGCGACAACAGGGCTACATAGTAGTCCCCGACCCGCCGTTCCGATTCACCCTTTCGGAAATCGATGTCGAGCAAGGCCATCACACCGATTGCGCGATAGGCATCAACGGTATTCTGCGCCGTCCCCGATGGCGGGAAAGCTGGAAGATAGTTTCGGGCCCGTCCAGCGGCATCCGCAATTGCGGATATCGGCACAAGGGCCATTGCCCCCGCGCCAGCACTGAAGAGCCGCTTGATGTCACAACCAGCTTGCCAGAGCATAACCGCGGCGGCGCGCGCCAGCGGATAGTTCATCCGATAAGAGTATGTGCTTGTGGGATCTGTCAGGGCACCTTTCAGCAGGCGGCAATCGTCATTGAAGTACTTCTTGTTTTCCTCGCGCCAAACCATCGAGAGCCTTGCGGCCAATGCGCTGTGGTCTCGTCTTGCCCAATCAATGAGCGCGAGTTCGCCTAGGAAGGCGCAGGTTTCGCGAGCGATAGGGGGCATGAAAGACCCGCCTGATAGCTGCAGCTGGACTGCGTGAGCCACTTCATGTGCGAGGCACATCAGATCGGCTTCCGAGCCCTGCCAACCCATTCGGATCTCTGGCGGCACACCGATGCCGTGGTCGACTGTGTGAGGCAGCTCACCTAAGCCAGCATTGCTCCAACGGATCGCTCCAACAAGTTCTGCAACCAAACTGAGCTCAATGCCAAGGGCGCGCGAAAGTGAGGGGCAAACCAAACTGTAGAGCGCAGACTCGATTGACCGACAGCTTGCGCCGATACCCCCCCCCCTGCAAAACCATAGTATTAATTTCAAGCTCAAAAGGAAAAAAACCGAGCTCAATCAATAAAACACAATCCAAGACGATTTCTTCATCCATGTTATGGAAATTAAACCATTCTTTTGTTGTCGACTCAAACCTATTCTGCATAACAATCCTACAGAATTGTCATTATTAACAATGCTAACTTTGCGTAAGATGCACTACGCCTAGGTAGGCGTCAAGCACGTTTTCAGCCTAGAATTGTTTCTCTGGCTCTAATTGCGCCTTGGTCGTGCGGTGCGCTAGGGAACTGTCCGATCTATCGTCCGCGTCCAACGGGACGGCTGAACAGTCTTGGGCGATGACTGCTACTGTTGAGGGGGTGTCGAGCAACAGCAGAATTGAGATGGTCTCGGGGGCGGTGGGCAGATCGGTGCCGCTTTGCTGCTTGAAGAGCGCACAGCAGATGCTGACCGCGACGCGGGGCCCAAGCTATTGCTCCACTCGGCAGTGCTTCGACTATCGGCGGCTGTTAGTTCAGCTCGATCGCGAAGGAAAGCCTGCGGGCCTCAACTGAAACCACCGGCTCGCTCACAGCGATGAAGGGCCGTCCGCGCGCGAGCGCCGGGCGCGTGCAACGCTATGTTGGCTTTATACCACGACAACGATGTCGACTGGCGCCACATCGCGCCCGGAAAGCCCATGCAGAACGGCCTAGTGGAGTGTGTCATAGGTCGCATGCGCCGCGATCCCTGAAACAAGACGCTCTTCTCTGATTTTGAGGACGCTCGGGCAAGATCACGGCTTAGGTCACAGGCTTCAACACAGCGCGCCACATTCGGCGGTCGGATACATCACGCCGGCTGCCCACCCGGCCAATGTCACGCAAACGGATGGTCGGCTGCGGAACCCGCGAGCTCCGCCGATCGTCCGATGCCATAACTGCACCACAACGAGTAAAACCTTTGGAGGCTCCGACCGCCGCTGGTTGATAATCCTGTGGCAGGTCAAGTGCTAGCACGAGGCCGTGACCTACTGCGTTTTGCTACTGTAAAAACATCGGTTGGGGACGGTATGACATGGACGGATACGGATCGGCGCGGATGCGAGGCCGCCGAAAAACGTGAATATCCCCATAGGGTTACAAGACCCGTGAGGACTGAGCAGACTTATGGCGATATGCTGGAAAAGGGAAGTGGTGCCCAGAGCCGGAATCGAACCAGCGACACGCGGATTTTCAAGCATCGCGTATCCCAGCTAGGGCAACACCTTACCCACGAATGCGCTGTCAAACCCGGTACGGAAAATCAATGGCTTAGCCGGGCTTTGTCAAACCGGTTTGCGCCCCTTTCGGCAAGGGGGGCGGCATGACAAACGTGCTTCCTCTCCGGCGCGAACGCGGTCCGTCCGCCGTGCATACAATCCAGTACAGCGACAAGTTGGCTTGGATCGGCAAGGTCGCAACGGACCTTGAGCTGACCCCGTCTGATCTGAGGATCGCTGTTGTCCTGTCCGGCTACATCAACACGCAGGACGGTCGCGCCTGGCCGTCGCACGCCACCCTTGCCGAGGCCTCCGGCCTTAACGAGCGGACGGTGACACGCGGCCTGAAGGCTCTGGTGGCGCGTGGCTACCTGTCGCTTGAGAAGGGGAGCGGTCGCGGGAGCTGCAATGTCTACACGTTCCAGCCCGTCGATGCCGATGTTGCACCGCTGCCGACCGATGGCCCTGCCCCTGTCGAGGCACCTGAAAAGGGTGACAAAAGTTACCGTGAACCGGAACGAAAGGGTGACAAAAGCTACCGTGAAAGGGTGACAAATCCTGCCCGAAAGGGTGACAAAAACAGCCCCCTAACTAGAATAAATAATATAAATAAAAAAACCAAAGGCGCGGGCACGCGCGAGGCCCTGCCGGAGCGCAGCAGGCCAGCACCTGGACCTTCCAAGCCGAAGCCACTTCCCAAACCGAAAGCGCACTTCGTCGCCACTGACGATCCGCGCTATCCGACACTTGCGGCCATTCACGAACGGATTCGCAAAAGGCCGCCGGTCGAAGTGAGGATCAACGGCAAGCTGGGCTTCCCGTTCGCTCTGGACATCTTCGACGAACTCGACCGGCAGGCGTCTGCGGCGCTGCCCGATGGCTGGGAAGGGGTGAGCTGATGCCCGGCTGGCCCTACAACACTGCCACCTGGAAGCGGCTGCGGCTTGCGAAGCTGTCGGCAAGCCCCGTCTGCGAAGTGTGCGCCCGGCGCGGTGTGGTGAAGGCCGCGACGGTTGTCGATCACAAGGTGGCCATCAACGCCGGAGGCGATCCGTTCCCGCCGCTCGACGGGCTGACCGCGATGTGCATCCCCTGCCACAACAGCAAAACCGCAGCCGTTGACCGCAAGACCGCGCTGCCATTTGCGCGGCGCATGAAGGGCTTCGACATTGAGGGCAACCCGCTCGATGACACGGACGAATGGCATACGGGGGCCGGGGGCGGGCAAAATCACCAGAACGGGAAAGCCCGGATACCGTCCGGGAAGTCACTTTCGCACTTAGTTTCGTCCAGAAACTTGGATGAAGCCTCTGACAACGTTGATGATTTGGGGTTTGCCTGATGGCTGTCCGGGGCATAGGGGCCAAGCCGCTTTCGGAACGCGGCAAGATCGACGTTCGGACGGTGAAGCCCTGGGAGGAACCTGGGCTGACGCGGGCGGGCCGCGTGATTGCCTTCCTCGAGGATCTGCCGATCACGGCGGGCAGCCTTGCCGGGACGACGATGAAAATCCGCCCCTGGCAGCGCGCGTTCCTTGAGGAAGTCTATGCCGAGGACGAAAACGGGCGGCGGCCGGTGCGGACGGCGGTGCTGTCCATGGGCCGCAAGAACGGCAAGACGCAGCTGGCCGCCGGGCTGGCGCTTTGTCACCTGATGGGACCGGAGGCCGAACCGCGTGGCGAGGTGTATTCGGCGGCGCTGACACGCGATCAGGCGGCCAAGCTGTTTCAGGAGATGACGGCGATCCTGCAAGCGCATCCGGAGCTTGATGACCGGGCGAACGTGATCCGGCACAGCAAACAGGTCGAGGTGTTGTTCGGTGATGGCGCTGGTTCGATCTATGCCGCCCTGTCGGCGGATGCCGGATCGAAGATGGGTCTAAGCCCGTCCTTTGTCGTCTATGACGAACTTGGAAGCGCGCCGAACCGCGACCTTTTTGACGCGCTGGATACGGCCACCGGCGCGCGCGACAACCCGCTGATGATGTGCATTTCAACGCAGGCAGCGGCGGACCATCACGTGTTTTCCGAGCTGATCGACTACGGGCTGAAGGTGCAGGCGGGCGATGTGGATGACCCGTCCTTCCATCTGACGCTCTATGCCGCGCCGGTTGATGCTGATCCGTGGGAACCGGAGACCTGGGAGGCGGCAAACCCGGCGCTTGGTGACTTCCGCAGCCTCGACGATGTGACCCGGCAGGCGGCACAGGCGCGCCTGGTGCCGTCAAAGGAATCCGCCTTCCGCAACCTGATCCTGAACCAGCGCGTGGCCGCTGTATCCCGCTTCATTCACAAGGTCGAATGGGAGAAATGCGGCACCGCGCCGGACCTTGCCGCCTTGCGGGGCCGCACGTGTTTCGGCGGCCTCGACCTGTCGGCAGGCCGCGACCTGACGGCGTTCGTTCTGGTGTTCCCTGGTGAAGGGCGCATGTTCGATGTGGTGTCGCGGTTCTACTTCCCCGAGGCGGCGGTGAAAGAACGCAGCGAAGAGGACCGCGTGCCGTACGATCTATGGGCGCGGCAGGGGTACATCACGCTCATTCCTGGCGCGACCATCGACCCCGGCTTTGTCGCGCATGAGCTTGCCGAGGCCGCGAGCACGTACGATTTGCAGAAGCTGGCTTATGACCGCTGGCGTATCGAAGACCTGCGGCGCGAGCTAAGCTTGCTGGGCGCGGGGCTGCCGCTGGAGCCCTTCGGCCAAGGCTTCCGCGATATGGCCCCTGCGGTGGACCTTCTGGAACGCTGCGTCGCGGAAGGCCTGCTGCGACACGGCGGCAACCCCGTGCTCAAAATGTGCGCCACCAATGCCGTGGTGACGCGCGATCCGGCGGGCAACCGAAAGCTCGATAAGAGCAAGGCAAACGGCAGGATTGACGGGCTTGTCGCGCTCGCCATGGCGCTGGCCGTCAGCGGGCGTCAGGAGGAAGAGCTTCTTCCGGCGTGCCTGGCGCAATTCCTTGACGGGTGACATGGTGTCACCCGTAGTCTAGGAATTTCTTAGAGGCTGCCTCAAAAAGAGGTGGGTGATTTCAACAGGTTATGGTTCCTTCGGATTTGCGAGATTCGATGGAGTTCAGAATGGCCTGGAGCGAAATCACCCGTCGGTACTATGCCCGGCGGACGGCACGCTATGCAAGCGACATGACAGATCGGGAATGGGCACTGGTTGAGCCTTTTCTGCCCATGCCCCGCCGCCTGGGTCGCCCGCGGACCACGGACTTGCGTGAGGTCGTCAACGCGCTGCTTTACATCGCTACGACCGGTTGCCAGTGGCGCATGCTGCCGAAGGATTTTCCACCGTGCTCGACCGTCCAGCGCTATTTCTATGAATGGCGGGCGTTGGGGCTGTGGTCACGCATCAACCACCATCTGGTTATGGAAGCCCGCGAACTGGAGGGCAGAGAGGCCTCACCGACGGCCGGTGTCATCGACAGCCAGAGCGTCAAAACCACCGAAAGCGGCGGTATCCGGGGCTATGACGCGGGGAAGAAAACCAAAGGCCGCAAGCGCCACATCATCGTCGATACGCTCGGCCTGATGGTTGGCCTCATGGTGCATGGGGCCGATATCCAGGATCGCGATGGCGCTCCCGATCTGCTGAAATCCATCCGCCACAGGTGGCCGTGGTTGCTGCACGTCTTCGCCGATGGCGGCTATGCGGGCGATAAGCTGAAGCGACGGCTGAAGAAGATCGGGCGCTGGACGGTTGAGATCATCAAGCGCTCGGACAAGGCGAAAGGCTTCGAAGTCCTACCGCGCCGCTGGGTCGTCGAAAGGACCTTCGCCTGGCTCGGCAGATGCCGCAGATTGGCAAAGGATGTCGAAAAGTCCATCGCCTCATCAGAGGCTTGGATCATCATCGCCCACATTCGCCTGATCACAAGGCGACTTGCAAGGTACGGTTATCGTTGAAGGCTTTTCGAGTCCGACTCTTAGCTTTCTGCCGAGTCACGCTTTTCGATGGCCGCTTTGCTCCTATCTGAGATTTTTTGATACAAGTCGTCAGCCGCGCGGGGTTCAGTTATTAATCTTTGGCATATTCTATTAATGAAATGCAGTAATATTTCCGAATTCTCTATGGTATCTTCACTATTAATGCGTTCCGGATGAACTGCGTCATTTCCCGCTAATCGTATATAATCAAGCATTTGCTGTGTGTCGGTCGAAATTCCTGACTTAACAAGAGCCTTTATTTTTTCATCAAGCCGACTTTGCTTGAAGCCCAGTGCAATACATAGCTGTTCAAGCCCCAGTCGAGCAAGTGCAGATGATGCGCGGGGAGAAGTCTTAAGTACTGAGACGGCCTCTAGAAATGTAACCTTTACATCATTCGGCATGTCAGGGTGCGGCTGAATTTCGCTATACTTTGGAAATATAATTGAATTTTTGTACCATACAGCCACTGATCCGCAATGCTCGCAGTTGGAAAACGACAGATGCTTTACGGATCGCCCGTCCCCAAGGGGGCTATCAGATTTGAAAAGATGAATTGGCCGATCTATCCACTGGCTCTTAGCTCTATTTTCGCCAATTACATCGTCGTAAATTTGTTTTTGCTTTGCATCTATGATTGATTGATTTCTGAGGTGTTGATCTAGTGTAATAGCATTGACCATCGTGTGTGCAGCGGCGCGATACCATGTTTGATGTGCGGTAACATTGCATGAAGGGCACGTAAAAGCTCTCTTAGAAGCGCTTGGCGGAATGATGCTTGGCGACATATTTGGATTCCTTTGGCTTCTACTGAAAGTCAACGATACGTAGAGTAGTAACCCCGACGATGCCGGTGGAGTTTAGCCTTTAAGCTGACGTGCCTTTGATCTTCTTCAGTCGCACACCCGGGCCTTCCCCATTTTCGTCGATGAAGATCACGCCCGCAGTTTCGAGGGCCGCGCGGATCGCGTCAACCGTGCGTGGTTTGAGTTCGTCGCCACGCTCTAAGCGTGAAATAGTCGCGGGCGCGACTTTTGCTAGCTCAGCCAGTTCCCTGACGCCTATCCCCAATGCCACGCGAGCCATTTTGCATTGCACAGGCATCATTTTATAACACCGCTCTAAATTTAACTTGACGCGCGCGCACAAGCGCACGAAACATTACACCGTAATCATTTTGTAGCACAGGAGCAACGCGATGGGCGAGCCCTTCCGCGAACAGCCGAGTCATGCCCCGTTGTGGCTGACCATCGAACCGAGGGCGCGGCGCGACATCGAGCGCGCTGCGGCGCACCTGGCCGCCTTCCTGCGGGTGCTGGATGGCGAGGCTGAAACGCGCACCAAAACACACAACACCGACGAGGAGGAATGACCATGACCGACGTTGCCGACGACCAGAACGAGGCCACCGGACCGCGCCACCGGATCGACGCGTTTGTCGATGCCGAGGGCCATTGCATCGACCTTTCCGGCCTGCTGGACGCCTTCGCGCTGCTGGCGGACGGGCTCGACAGCCCCCGCGCGGGCGCGCTTCAGGCCATCGTCACCGCCTGCCGCGACAAGCTGGTGTTGATCGAGGCGGCGCTTGATGTGGCAAGGCAGGAAGCGTTCCGCGAGTTCAAGCGGCATTGATAGGAGTGTGGGAGAACGTGGTGCTTGCCGCGCTTTTTAAATCGTGGTATCTATCACGAAACTTTAGAGGCGCATCATGCGATACACCCTGACATTGACAGCCTTCACGCCCGCGCAAGCCGAGCGGATTTCGGGAATTGCGCTTGCGACCCAACGAGACTACCGCCGCCGTGGATACCTGCCCCAGAACGAGGGGCACGCCCGGTTCAACGCCTTCGACCTGGCGGAAATGCTCGTCTTGAACGAGCTGGCGGCTAAGGGGATCGGTCCGAAGGAAGGGCTTGAGGTGTCTAAGGCCTGTGCCGTCGGTATCGTCTACAACGCGCTTGCCCATGTCGAGGCTTATGAAGGTGATCACCTCAGAGCTTACGAATGGAATGCAGTGGCATTTCCCGGCGGGATTCCATGGGCCGTCAAGGCGGATTGGCTGCGCAAGACGCTTTTGACGCAACATGGGTATCATGCAGCCCCTGCTCATCTTTTTTGCTGGTGGGCGGATGGCTCTAAAACCTTTGAGGAGGGAATACTTGTTCCCAGCGATCCTTCCGGCGTCCTCGATCAACGTTGGTGCGGTCCTGTTGTTGTTCTGAGCCTCAAAGAACTTGGCTTGATGATGCTTAGGCGCGCCGGTGTTGGTCTTGTTCATTTTGAGCTTGAGCAGAGCGAATAGACAGCTTCCCGCGCGCATTTGTGAGGCCTCGCCAGTGGGCCAACAACGGAAAGGCTGTCTCCGGGCGCGGGCTTGAATTTGACACCGGGCAAGGCGGCTGAACTGGCACCAATTCACCGGACGCGCCAAGGCGGCGCGACATGACGCAAGGGCCGATTGTGGCCGAAGTTGGAACGAAAGGTGTAGAAAATGCCGACAAAACGGGAACTTGAACTGAGAAGCCAGCTCGACCGCACATGGGACGAGATCAAGGCCTTGAATGCCAAGGCTGCGCTTGACCCTGCCGACGAGCAGCGGTTCAACACGCTTCAGGGTGAGGTCATCGACCTCGACGACAAGCTGAACCGCGAGAAGCGCGTTGCCGAGATCATGCGCAAAGATGAACGCGGCGAGCGGGTGGACGGCGGCGCATTTGGCCGCGACTTGCGCAGCTACAAGGTTGCTAATCTGGTGCAGGGCGCGGCGTCCGGCCGACCGACGGGCTTTGAAGGGGAGGTTTCTGACGACCTGAAGCGTGGCCGTGAAAGCCGGTCTGGCGAGGCTGGAATCCACGTGGCCATCCCGGTTGAGGTGTTGCTTCCCGAGACCCGAAGCCAGACCGTGGGTACACCATCGGCGGGCGGCTTCATGGTGCCGACGACGATTGCCGCCGTTGCGGACCGGTTCCGCCCGGCGCTGAAGGTGGAGCAGATGGGCGCGACGGTGCTGCGCAATCTGACCGGCTTCCTCGAACTGCCCAATCTTGCGTCCAGCGGCTCCGCGTCCTGGGTGGCAGAAAACGGCAACGCGGCCCGGTCGGCAGCGGCATTCGAGAAAGTCTCGATGGGGCCGAAGACGATTACCGCTGAGTACCGTCTGTCCCGCCGCCTGCTGCTGCAATCCGGTCAGGCCATCGAAGACATTTTGCGCCGTGATCTTGGCTTCCTGCTGGCGCAGGGCCTCGACAGCGCGGCCATCGCTGGCACCGGCACCGGGGCAGAGCCGCGCGGCCTGCTGGCAACTTCGGGTGTGGCCAAGGTCAACACTGAGACGGCCTTTTCGGACACGACCGCCAACCTCATGGCCGAACTTGAGCGCGATGACGTGACCGGGACCACGGCCTTCTTGACGCATCCGAACGTCATGCGCATGGCGCGCGGGCTGAAAGACGGGGATGGCCACGTTATGCCCATGGGCGAGCTGTTCCACGGTGGCCGTGTCGAGACCTCGACGCAGGTGCCGAACGACCTTGGCGCGGGCAACGATAAGTCGGCGCTGATCTATGGTCAGTGGTCTGAACTTTATGTTGGGTACTGGTCTGCGGTCGATATCCTTCTGAACCCCTACCATCCGGATGTGGCCTCCAACGGTGGCGTTCTGATGCATGTGTTTCTGGATGTGGACGTTGCCGTCCGGCATCCCGAGGCCTTCGCTTACGCGGAGGTGTGATCATGGTGACGCTCGCAGAGGCGAAGGCGCATAGCCGCATTGATTTCGACGATGAAGACGCTGTCGTTGCGCAGGCCGTCGCGGCGGCGGGCGATCATCTGAAGTCCGTTGGCGTCGATATCGACGCCAATCCCCTGCCGCCAGCCGTCAAACAGGCGTGGCTGCTGCTGTTCGGCCATTTCTATGAAAACAGAGAGGCGACCGGCAAGGACTCCTTCCCGATTGCCTTTGGCGTTGATCGCCTGATCGCGCCATATCGGAGGCTCGGGATATGACCAGCACGCTTGAAAAGCGCGGCGCGGCGCTGGAGTTGCGCGCCAAGGGGCGCAAGCTGGAGGGCTATGCCGCCACCTTCCGGCAACCGGCGGTCATCGCCGGACGTTTCATTGAGACCATCGCGCCGGGGGCCTTTGCGGGCTCCCTGCGCGCCGGGCGCGATATCCTCGCCCTTGTCGATCACGATCCGGGCCGCGTCCTGGCGCGCACACGCTCCGGCACGCTGCGGCTTGCCGAGGATAGCCGCGGCCTCGCGTTTGATCTGGACGTTCCGGACACTGCGGCTGGCCGCGACGTGCTGGCACTGGCTGAGCGTGGCGACATTGGCGGCATGTCCTTCGGCTTCACCGCACTGGACGAACAGCGCGACGGCGACCGGCGTGAACTTCGGGCCGTCGAATTGCATGAAGTTTCCGTGGTTCTCGGGTGGCCGGCCTATGACGGCACCGTCATTCAAGCCCGCGCGCGGGAGCGGGAAGACGCCTTGCGCGCCCGCATTGCCCGGACGCTGCGCATTCTGGAGCTGACAAAATGAGCTTCCTCGACCGCCTGTTTAATCGCGAAAAGCGCGCCGCCGTCCGTTCGGATGACGCCTATCTGGCCGGATTTTTCGGCCAGCGCGCGGGCCTTGGCGCGGCTGTCGATCCGGCGCGGGCCAGTGGGCTTTCTGTTTCCAATGCCTGTATCAACAGCATTAGCCAGAACCTGGCGGGGGTTCCGTTGAACCTGTACCGGCGCGCTGCCGATGGCGGACGCGAGCGGGCTTCGGATCATCCGCTTTATGGCGTGCTGCATGACATGGCGAATCCGCAGATGACGGCCTTCGAGGCGCGCGAGCTGATGACGGCGTCGTTCCTGATCACTGGCAACGCTTTTGCCCGGATCGAATGGAACGGGCGCGGCCAAGTGGCGGCGCTGTGGCCGATTGATCCGGGCTCGGTCGCGGTCGAGCGGCTCTCGTCCGGGCGGCTGCGTTACCGCGTCAGCACCGGCGCTGCATCAAGCGACGTGCTGCTTCAGGATGAAATGCTTCACTTGCGCTATCGCCTCGACCGAAGCGGCGTCATGGGCTTGTCGCCCATTGCCATTGCCCGCGAAACCTTCGCGCTGGCGCTGACGCAGCAGGAAACCGCCGCGAAACAGGCGGCGAATTCGTTCAAGCCGGAAGGCGCGCTGGTGTTTCCCTCGCTCCTTAAACACGAGCAGCGGGAACAATTAATCCGTACGCTTGAGGCCAAGGTAAATTCAAACGATGGCACGCGCGGCGTTTTTGTTCTCGATAACGGTATGGACTGGAAGTCCTTCAGCTTTTCCGCGCGGGATGCCGAGTTTCTGGAGAGCCGCAAGCTGACCAACCTCGACATTTGCCGGGTCTGGGGCGTGCCGCCAACCGTGGTCGGCATTACCGACCACGCGACCTATTCCAACACCGATCAGGAAAGCCGGGCGCTCGTCGTGCGCTGCCTGGCGCCTATGGCCAAGCGGATCGAACAGGCGATGAACGCCGCGTTGCTGACGGCGGACGCGCGCAAGAGCCTGTTTATAGAACACGATCTTGCCGGGCTTCTGCGGGGCGATATGGCGGCCAGATACGCGGCCTATGCCGTGGGCCGGAACGGCGGCTGGCTGTCTGTGAACGAAGTTCGGGCATGGGAAAACCTGCCGAAGATCGACGGCGGCGACGACTACCTGTCGCCTCTCAACATGACGGCGGCAGGGGCCGAACAGGGGGAGCGGGGCGAATGAATCGCGCGGTCATCGAAGTGAAAGCGAAGCCGTTTCGCCTTCTGTCTCGCGACGATGCAGCAGCCTATTGCGGCCTGCCGCCGAAGCGTTTCGAGGCGCTATGCCCTGTCGCGGCGATCCTGCATGCGACCGGCAAGAGGGTGTTTGATGTCCATGATCTGGACCGCTGGATTGACGGCCTCAAAGCCAATGCCGCGGATACGGACGCGGACATTCTGGACAGATTGGGGTGAGCGATGAAGGCGGGGAAATGGTGGCCCAAAGGCTTCCGCGTCTGGGTGGACAATAAGCCACCTTTCCGCACACGGTGCCAGCACCGCAAAAGCGGGGTCATGGTCGACCTGGTGAAGTTCCCGCACGCAACAGCAGCATTCTATGCCGAATGCGCCCGACTGGACGCGGCGCACGCGCCGGACACGGTAAAGCCCGGCACGCTGGCCGCGATCGTTGAAGGCTATCGCGGCAGCCGCGCTTTCCTCGACCTCGCGCCGCGCACGCGTGCGGATTACCAGAAAATCTTCGACTACCTCCACCCGATCCGCGACACGGAACTGACCCGTTTCACGACGCCCTTCATCGTCAAGCTGCGTGATCGCGCACATGACCAAAAGGGCGAACGGTTCGGGACGTATGTGAAGGCGGTGCTGTCTGTCGTGTTCGGATGGGCGCGGGAACGTGGTTTCGTGGCGGACAATCCCGCCAAGGGCGTTAAGGGCGTCAAGCGGCGCAAGGATCGCCCGGACGCAAACCGGCCCTGGAGCGACGGCGAGCGGGATGCCGTTCTTGCCGCTGCCCCGCCGCACATGCGCCCGGCGCTGGCCGTCATGATGTTCACCGGCCTTGCGCCTGGCGATGCCTTGAGCCTGCCGCGCGGCTGCTGGCAGGGCGGATCAATCGAAGTCCGGCGCAACAAGACCGGCGTTGCTGTGTCCTGGCCTGTCATCGCGCCGCTGAAGGCGATCCTTGATGACGCTCCGGCCCATGACGCGGTGACGCTGTGTGCCAGCTCTCGTGGGCGTCCTTGGACTATCGACGGCTTCCGGGCGAGCTGGCGCACGCTGCGCAGCGATCTGGAAGCGGCCGGGCGCGTGCAACCTAACCTGACCTTGTACGGCCTGCGGCACACCGTGGCGACGATCCTTCGGGAAGCCGGGCTGGATGAACGCGCCATCGCGGATGCGCTCGGGCAGAAGACGGAAGCCATGGCGCGCCACTACTCGAAGGGCGCGAGCCTTCGCAAGAAAATGGGCGGCGTAGCAGCCGCTTTCGAGACTGAAGTGAACAACCGGCGAACAGGAAGTGTCAAACCGACAGCCTGAAAACGTCAAACCCAGAAGGTGACGCCGTGACTAGCTTGGAAAATGTCGGGAAAATCAATAGGAAGAATGGTGCCCAGAGCCGGAATCGAACCAGCGACACGCGGATTTTCAATCCGCTGCTCTACCAACTGAGCTATCTGGGCACTTCTTCAAGGCGCTGTCCGGAGGCCGCAACCGCCGGAAGCCCGGGTCTTATAGGAGACAAATCCGGCCTTGTCCAGCACCCCGGCAAAACTTTTCGGCCTGGGGAAAACTCTTTTCCCGAAGGGTCCGGAGCCGCGGTTTATTCCGTGTCCTCAAAAGCTTAGCGGCGGACCGGTGACCCGCTCCGCCGCTGTCTTTCAAGGCTTCTCGCTGCATGCGATGGCGAGGGTCAGGGCTTCTCGCCAACCACGATACCCGTTGCCGACCAGGCCCCATCAAAGGCCGAGAAGCCACCGACAACACCATCGATCGGGCTGTTCGGCCCCTCCACCAGCGAGGCATTGAAGCTGCCGGTCATGGTGGCGCCGTCTGTAATCGAGCCGCTGAGCCGGTTCTTGTCATCGAGCAGACTTCCGGCCGTAAGGGCCGAGGTGAAGTTCCGGCCGTCGAAGTCGGAAATGGCGGCGGTTCCATTGCGGGCGGCAAAGTCGACCGACATCGAGAAATCACCGGCCGCCAGATACTGCGCCCCGCCATTGACCACCGATCCGACCGCATGGCCGGTGTAGGTGGCCGTGCCGGTTGTCGGCATGTCGCCCGGCCCCAGAATCCGCCCGGCCGCCCAGGTCCCCAGATGCACCTGGTTCAGCGTGTCTGGCGCCGATGGTGCGGGATTGTCCGTGGCAATGCTTGTGCCCCAGTAGCCCCACTCCAGGAAGGAGCAGGTGCATTTCTGGCCCGGCGCGAACAGACCCGCATCGCCATTCGCCACCATTGTCGAGGGCAGGAAGTAGCTGGTTGCCTTGGCATCCAGCGAAGAATTTCCGGCATTGTCGGTCAGTGTCGGAGAGCTGGAGCTAGAGTTGCTTTCCAGGGCTGCATAACGGTCGTCATCGATGAACACCGACCGGCGCGGATCTTCGATTGCCGTCGACTCATCGCCAAAACTGATGTCCAGCGTCTTGCCTTGGTCGGTGCTGCTGACCGGATCGTCCTGATAGCCGGTTTCGGTCAGCCGCATGCTGGCGCTGACCGACTTGCGCGTCGCATCGAAATCCAGCGACATGTCGAGCGGATGTACCGTTGTCAGAACGGTTTTGCTCAGTCCGCCGGAGCCATCTGGCTGTTGCAGCACACCCGCGCCATAGCCGGCAATGCCACGATCCGAGCGGGTCAGCGTCGTGCTGTCGGTATAGCTCAGCAGATTGGCGATATGCATCGAGCTTGCAAACTGCTTTGACAGCGGCATACCGGAGGGCACGACGGCAAAGCTGTCGTGGTAGGGCTGGTTGCCGAGGTCTGCGCTCAGGATGAAGTTCTGTGCGTTGTTTCCAAACGCATGGGCGCCGTCGGTTCCGGCCACAGACTTGATCCGGCCCGTGAAATTGGCAGAGGACTCGACGCTGCTCGACCGGTAGCCACCGCGGCGGTTTCCTTGCATCTTCAGTGACACGGTGTCGTCAAACACCTCGCCGGCAAACAGGCTGACAAGCGACTTCTGCTGGCTGCCCTTGCCTTCAATGAGGAACGATGAGGCCAGCGCAAGCGGCTTGGTCGAGACCGCTGACCCGGTCCCCTCCAGCACCGACAGGCCTGAACTCTGCACGTCAGCCATGAAGTCCATTCCAAGTGCTTCGGTTGCAACCGGGTTCATGAACAGGGCTTTGGAACTCAGGATCCGCAGCGTGCCGCCACTTTCGTCCTCACCAAAACGGATCGCCTGCTGCATGTCGCCTTCCAGCGTGTAGGTGCGCAGCTTGGGCGTCCCGCTGGTCACGACCATCGACGAGAAGCTCGTGGGGGTTCCACCAAACAGATACATGATGTCATCGAGATCGCCATCGAACGTCGGCTCTGAATCGGGTGCAGAAGCCGCCTGATAGGCAAGCGCGAAGAAATTATGCGCGCCGCGGTAATAGGCACCGCGCCCGATATGGGTGATCGTGCCTTGCGTCGAGGCGTTGATTGTCGGCAACACGGGAACGCTGTCGATTGCCAGCGCGCCGAAGTGCTTGCCGGTGCTGGTGATGGCCGACAGGAAATAATGCATCCCGCTGGACGTCGGCACCGGAACGGACACCTGCCCCCCATTTGCCGTTCCGCGCAGGATGGCACCCGCCGTCGTCGCCGCGCTGGACATGGCGGCGTTGGCGTTCGATTGAAGCGTCAGCGTCACGTCAGCTGTGGTGCTGCCGTTGTTGCCAATGATGCCTTGCGCGCCCGGATTGGAGACGATCGCCGATCCGCCCGGAACTTCATAGAACCCGGGACTGCCGAACAACGCCCGAGCCTGCACCTCCTCCGTTGTCGGAGTTGGCGTCGGATTGGGATTAGGGTTCGGGTTCGGGTTGGGCGTCGGATCAGGAGACGGCGTCGGAGTTGGCGTCGGCTCAGGCTTCGTCGGTTCGTTGGGATCCGGAGTCGGATCCGGTGTCGGATCTGGCGACGGCGTGGGGTTCGGCGATGGCGTCGGATCAGGAGACGGCGTCGGGTCCGGGGTCGGCTCCGGCTTGGGATCGGGCTTCTTGACGTCGGGAACCTTGTCCAGCTGCGCCACCTGGATCAGGGTGCTGTCCACCTGTTCCAGCTCAGTTGCGCGCACGACCTGCGGCTTGGGAACGGGAACCGCGCGGATGATGCCCAGCCCCGAATTCACGCCCTGAATGCCGGAACTTGCGACCTGCTCATCGGTCGGTGGCTTCGGAATGCCACCGTTTTGTCCAGGGCGACCGCCGAGAGCGTTCTGGATCCCGCCGAGATCGTTGCGCGTCGTGCGGCGCACCTCGCTGCCCGATCCGCCTTCGCCAACAGCAATCGTGTAGCCGGCCTCATAGACGCGCTGACGCGCGCCGCCGCGCCCGGTGAAGGTCAACTCCTTGCCATAGATCAGAGAAAACGCTGCCGAGTTGCCCTTCACATCAATGTTCGCAATGCCACCGCGAATGCCGATGGTGCCGACGGGCGTCTTCACGTTGACGCCATCCTGGTTCTTCGACAGCTTGCCGCCGACAAAGCGCGCAACGCCCTTGCCGAAGGACGCCACCAGCTTGCCGGTGCCTGCAGCCGGATCATAGACGAATTCGTCGATCACCAGATTGGAGTTAGCCCCAACCGTGAAGGTCGAACCATCGACAAGCAGCACCTGAACGAGACCGGAGCCTCCCGTCTCGATGCGTTCCTTGTAGATGATGTTATTGCCGAGAATGATCGTGCGGGTTGGCAGACCGGGCGGTGTGCCCAGCGCCTGCTTGTTGACGGCGGCGGCAACACCGACGTCCTGATTGGCCATGGCCGGGCTGGCAAAGCCGCCCAGCGACGTCAGGGCAAGAAGAGTAGCAACAAGGCGCGTGTTCACCGGCAATACTCCTAGAACCGCTGCATCAGCGTCACCATGCCAAGGGCATTGGTGTAATCGTTCAGATCGTAATTGGACTGCTGGCGGCGCAGTTCGCCGGTCAGCGCAACGGCTGTTCCCTTGCTGCCGACCGGCATGGTCAGCACCGTGCGCGCCCAGGCTTCATTGTCTCGCTGGCTGCGGCTGCGGTTCACAAGCGGATCAGGCCGGGAAAAGCCACGGCGGCTGTAGCCTGCCTCAAGATCGATGGACCACGGACCGGCGTCGGGCCCGAACGGCGAGCTGAACCGGTAGGTCAGACCCGCCGAGACGCCAGCCTCAAGGCTGCGCTTCCAGGCCACCTGTGCATCCTCATAGTCGAGCATAAGGGAAAGCCGTCCGGAAAACGCGGCTGTAAACCGGTGATGATAGGTCGAGACGGCGCGCAGTGCGTAACCCGCCCGGTCGGATGCCGTGGGATAGCGGACCGTATCGTTGAACCAGCGCCGGCGGACTTCGAGCCGCGCGTTGATTTCGTCGCGCTCCATGACCTTCATGCCGAGACGAACGCCTGCGCCAATCGCGCCGCTGTAGTTGGCGCCATCAAGGCGGATGCCATTCGCGATGCCATAGAGGCCGAGCCTTGCATCGTCGATGCCGATCCGGGCAAGGTTCAGCGTCGGGCCGAAGGTCAGTTCGGCCATTTCCGTGTTGAGCCGGTCCAGCTTGCCGTACCGCGCGCCATAGAAGACCAGATCGGCCTCCAGCGTGTCCCCCTGCAGGCCCAGATCGTAGGAAAAGTGCACGTTGCCGGAGAGGAAGCCATTGACGTCCGCCTTGCCGGTCGAAGTGTCGTCGAGCAGGAAGGTGTTGCCATTCAGCTGGATCCGCCGGCCTTCCGGTGAGGCATTGGCATTCGACTGCACACGCACGCCCGTTGTCAGCATGCCGCTGACCTTGGCCGGCGCTTCCTTCTTGGCGATGGCGGCAAGGTACAGATTGACCCGCTCAGCCACCTGTGGCGGAACGTTGGGCGCTGCCAGCGCGCTCTCGAAATAGGTCGCCGCGACGTCCTCCGCCCCCAACCGGAGATACAGGACACCCAGCTCCAGCTGCACGCGCGGCAAGCCCGGCGCAAACACCAGCATCCGCTCCAGCGTGCTGATCGCCGCCTCGTGGTCTCCGACCTGCGCAGAAACCATCGCATATTCAAATGCGGCGTCGAGATTGGCCGGATCAGCCAGCGAGGCCTTGAGCAGCGCGGCCTGTCGCGCTTTCAGCTCGGTCGTGCCGAACACAGCCCCTTGGGCAAACGCCGGCGCCGCAACCGGCGCAGCGAACAGCATCGCGAGCCCCGCAACGGATGCCAGACGCCTCAGACCGGTAAAGACTGCCGAACCGCGATTGCGCCTGCCCATCCGGCGCGCGTCGCTGGCCCTAGAACTGACGAATGCCAAAACGAAACTCCAACGCACGGAATTGCTTAACCGAGTGTAAATCCTGCCGAATGGTTCACAAATACAGGAGCTTGCCCGCGCTGGCAAAGGCCGTTGTGCATTGCAATTGCCTGCAAGCAAGGGACGAATCGCCACGGCCGTACCGTCGTTTTTCACAAGCCCCTGAATTTTAATAAAAATAGGCGCGCCGGTCTCCCGACGCGCCCGTTCACCCTGTCTGGCGAATTCAGGGTCGATTGCCGTTACTTGACTTCCGTCACGCGGCTGTCGGTGTAAGGCGTGTAGTCCTTGGCACCGGCGATGAAGTCAGCAACCACTTCCTCAAGGCCCGGGCCGTAGTCATAGGCGTTGATTCCCGCCTTGGCGAAGACGCCGTAGCCGTCGCCGCCCGAGCGCATGTAGTTGTTGGTTGCAACACCGTAGATCTTGTCCGGATCAATCGGCTTCCAACCGCCGTCTTCCATCACCTCAACGGTGATGATGCGACCGTCACCAGCCGGCTTTGCGCGGGTCCACTTGTAGCGAAGACCGGAAACCTGCGGGAATCGGCCAGCGCCTTCCTCGACCTTCGACACGCCGTTTTCCAGCGCCGCGATCACATCCGAGCCCTTGAGCTGGAAGGTTGCGAGGCTGTTCTGGAACGGCAGGACGGTCAGGACTTCGCCCATCGTGACTTCGCCAGCATCGATGGAAGCGCGCAGGCCGCCACCGTTCTGGATAGCGACCTGGATGCCCTGATCCTTGACGCGGGCCAGCATCGCATCGGCAACCAGGTTGCCCATCTGGCATTCGCCGGCGCGGCAGGTATCGCGCGAACCGTCGATGGCTGCAGCCGAGGCACCAATCACCTTGGCACGCACTTCTTCAAGCGGCTTGGCCAGCTCGGCGACGCGAGCCACCACGGCCGGGTCCGGCTCAACCGACTTGTCGAGCAGGATTGGCTCGCCCTTGGCGGAGATCAGGTTGCCGTTGTCGTCGAAGGTCAGTTCAACTTCGCCGACATACTTGCTGTAGGCATAGGCCTGGACGATCGGGACGTCCTTGCCGGCCGGATTGGCGACGAGGGTCGGATAGGGTCCGGCGGCCTTGTCGTTCGTGTTCGACAGCAGCGTGTGCGAGTGGCCCCCGACGATGGCGTCGATGCCGGCAACGCTGGCGGCGATTTCCTTGTCACGCGGCAGGCCGACGTGGGTCAGGGCGATGATCTTGTTGATGCCGGCCAGCTCCAGGGCGTCCACTGCACCCTTGAGATAGTCTTCCGACTTGATGAAGCGCACACCCTTGCCCGGCGAGGAGGTCTCGTTGGTGTCTTCAGCCAGCGTGGCGACGATTGCCAGCTTCTGGCCGCCGACGTCCAGGATGACAGCGCCCGGCAGCTTGCCCTTCAGCAGCGGCTCATTGATGACGTCGGTGTTGCCCGAGATGACCGGGAACTTGACCATGCCAATGAAGTCGGCGAGGCCCTGCGGGCCATCGTCGAACTCGTGGTTGCCAACGGCCATGGCGTCATAGCCGATCATGTTCATGAACTCGGCCGAGTCCTTGCCCTTGTAGGTCGTGTAGAACAGCGAGCCCTGGAACTGGTCACCGGCATCCAGCACGATCACGTTCTTGCCCTCGGCGGCCAGAGCCTTGCGGCGCTCGTCGATCTTGGCCTTCACGCGGGCGACGCCGCCAAAGCACTCGCCCTTCTGGCTCTCATCCGCGCTGCAGCCGGTGTCGAACTTGTTGATCTGTTCGATGCGGCTGTGCAGGTCATTCGTATGCAAAACGGTGACGGAATAATCGGCAAGCGCAGCACCGCCCATCGCCAGACTGGCAAACAGGGCAGTTGCGCCAAGAAGCATGTTCTTCATGATCGCCTCGCCAAAAGACGGACTCGTCGGTCCTGTTACAATCATGGGGACGTAACACAGCACTGCGACGCTTTTGTTGCCGCGTCGTCTTCATCATTGCCGCAAGGCACGTGGCAGGTCGTGGTCGCACGCGGCCGCTCGACGCTGGGTCAAGTGCGGGTCAATGCATTCAAGTGCGAAAAAATTTTCAGAACAAGTGATTATTTGCAAGCCGGCTAAAAAACATGCTGCCAGATCAGGTCCGGTCGTCGCCTTCCGACAGGTCGTCGAACTCCACCACCGGGATGCCATAGCCGCCGGAAAGCCAGCGGTTGAGATCGACCTTGGCACAGCGGTCGCTGCAAAACGGGTGATCCGTCGGGGTCGACATCTTGGAACACACCGGACAGGGCCTCAGGCGTTTGTCGCCGCCCGTCCGGTTGCTGCCTTCGCCATTGGTGTTGCCCGCGTCGGTCATTGTGCCCTCATGCCGGCAGGCGCAAGGGATCGCGCCACAGGGCCCGTCCGTCGATCCCGGCGGCCGACAACAGGCTCATCGTCTCGTAAAGCGGCAGGCCGACAACATTGGGATAGGAGCCGACCAGCTTGACGACAAAGGAACCGGCGAGGCCCTGGATCGCATAGCCGCCGGCTTTTCCGCGCCATTCGCCGGAAGCCAGATAGTCATCGCCTTCCTGGCGTGACAGCTTCTTGAAGCGGACGCGGGTCTCGACGATCTTGTGCCGCACACCGCCGCCCGGCAACGCCACGGCCAAACCGGTATAAACCCGATGGCCACGGCCGGACAGCAAGCCAAGGCAAGCCTCGGCCTGGTCGATCGTTTCCGCCTTGGGCAGGATACGGCGCCCGACAGCCACCACGGTGTCTGCAGCCAGCACGACGCAAGGCGCAAGCTCCGGCTGCCCGTCCGCCTGGTCCCGAACGGCCTTGGCCTTGGACCGGGCCAGCCGGATGGCAAGAGCGCGCGGAGTTTCGCCGCGCTGCGGGGTCTCATCCAGATCAGCCGGGATCAGATGACGCGGGTCGATGCCGATCTGCTGCAACAACGCCAGTCGGCGCGGCGAAGCGGACGCCAGGATCAGCGGAACTTGTGCAGCATCGCTCATGATGGTCGTCATCGCCCCTGCTGATGAACTGCGCTTACTTGAAGCGGTAGGTGATGCGGCCCTTGGTCAGGTCGTACGGGGTCATCTCGACGAGAACCCGGTCACCGGCCAGAACACGGATGCGGTTCTTGCGCATGCGGCCCGCGGTGTGGGCAATGATTTCGTGGTCGTTTTCGAGTCTCACGCGAAAGGTCGCGTTGGGCAGCAGTTCCGTGACTACGCCCGGAAACTCCAGAACTTCTTCCTTGGCCATATGGTATCCCGGTCAAACCGTTCGTGAAAGTGCGCGGAACCTAACGGATCGCGCCGCGAATGTGAACAATACAATTTCCGCGCAGGAGCGCTTTTCTCACTCTAAGCGGAAACAGAGGTTCGTCTTGCAAGAGCCCAGCCGCAGACAGAGGGCTGAAATGCGAGGGGCTGAAGTGCGAGCGCCGGCCAGCATCGGCAAGCTGCATGAACCGTTACAGGGTCCGGTACATATCACCCACTGGGGGGTGGCGTCCAGTCCAGGCGCTTCTTGATGCGCATCAACAGTTGATCACGCACCGCGCGATAGGCATCGAGGATCTGTTCGCGGCTGCCTGTTGCCAGCGTCGGGTCCATGGTTGGCCAGTATTCGACGTCGACGGCCTCGGTGCGCGTCAGCTCCAGCGCCTTGTGATGGGCCTGCGGAGCAAGGGTCACCACCAGATCGAACCCGGATTCGTCGAGATCCTCAAAGGTCTTCGGCTGATGCTTGCTGGTGTCCATGCCGAGTTCGGCCATGACCTGATCGACAAAGGGGTCGCGGTCGCCGCGCTTCACCCCGGCGGACTTCACGTAGATCCGCCCCGGAAACAGGGCGCTGGCGATCGCGGCTGCCATGGGCGAACGGACTGCGTTCATCCCGCAGGCGAACAGGACCGCAGTCGGACGTTTGCCCGGCTCGGTCATGCCCCTTAGCCCTTCCAGTGCAGGGCGTAGACCAGCGTGAACAATCGGCGCGCGGTCACAAGGTCAAGCTCGATCTTCCCCTCCAGCCGTTCCATCAGGATCTGGGACCCCTCGTTGTGCACGCCGCGGCGCCCCATGTCGATGGCCTCGATCTGGCTTGGCGTCGCATGCCGGATCGCCTGATAGTAGCTCTCGCAGATCATGTCGTAGTCGCGCACGATCTTGCGCAGCGGGGTCAGCGACAGCACATGCGTTGCCACCGCCGGGCCGGCTTCGGCACTGATCTCGAACACCAGCTTCTTCTCGATGACCGACAGCCGCAGGATGTAGCGCCCCGGAGCCTGGCCGACAGGGTGGAACGTGTTCTCCTCGATCAGATCGTAGATCGCCACCGCCCGGTCATGCTCGATGTCCGGCGTTGAGCGGGAGATGGAGCTTTCATCCAGGATCACGTCGACCAGCCTGCTGCGGATCGCCTCGCCTGCCCCCGGTTCCGCCGGAGCGGCCGCATTGTCGTGGCCGCCCATGACTGCCTCTCCGTCTGACCCCATACGCCCGGCTCGCTCCTTGTGTCGACTGAGCCCTAGGTCAGCCGAGGTTCAGTCTGATCGAGACGGACCGCGCATGCGCGCCAAGTCCTTCCGCCTCACCGAGTGCAATCGCCGCAGGCCCGAGCGCCTTCAGGTTTTGCGCGTTGCACCTAAGGATCGACGTCCGCTTGACAAAGTCAAGCACGGACAGGCCCGACGAGAACCGCGCGGAGCGCGCCGTGGGCAACACATGGTTTGAGCCGCCAACATAATCACCGATTGCTTCCGGTGTGTGATGGCCCATGAAGATCGCCCCCGCGTTGCGCACGCCCTTCAGCAGCGCTTCCGGATCGGCCACCGCCAGTTCCAGATGCTCCGGCGCAATGCGGTTGACCAGAGGCAGTGCCTCCTCAAGCGTGCGCACCGTGATCACCGCGCCATAGTCACGCCAGCTCGCCCCTGCCACGTCGCTGCGCGGCAAGGTGCGCAGCTGCCGCTCCACGGCTGCTTCCACCGCATCGGCGAGCGTTGCATCGGTGGTGACGAGGATCGACTGGGCTGCCGGATCATGTTCGGCCTGGGCCAGCAGGTCTGCTGCCAGCCAGTCCGGATTGTTCTCGCCGTCAGCCACGATCAGCACTTCCGACGGGCCGGCGATCATGTCGATGCCGACCGTGCCGAACACACGCCGCTTTGCTGCAGCCACGAAGGCATTGCCCGGACCTACGATCTTGGCGACCGGAGCGATGCTGTCCGTGCCATAGGCGAGAGCTGCCACTGCCTGCGCCCCGCCGATGCGGTAGATCTCGGTGACACCGGCGACCCGGGCTGCGGCCAGCACCAGCGGATTGAGGATCCCGTCCGGGCTCGGCACCACCATGGCAATGCGCTCGACGCCTGCCACCTTCGCCGGAACAGCGTTCATCAGCACCGAGCTGGGATAGCTTGCAAGACCGCCCGGCACGTAGATGCCAACCGCCTCGACCGCCGTCCAGATCGACCCCAGCTCGACGCCGATCGCGTCCGTATAGCGGTCATCCTTCGGCATCTGGCGGGCGTGGTGCGAATGGATCCGGTCGCGGGCCAGCTTCAGCGCATCCAGCGTTGCACTGTCGACAGAGGCGATTGCGGCATCAATCTCGGCCTCGGTCACCGTCAGTTCCGCAATCGAGACGGCCTGCAGGCGGTCAAAGCGGTTGGTGTAGTCGATCACTGCGGCATCGCCGCGCTGGCGCACATCCTCGATGATGTCGCGCACGATCTGGTCGACGTCCTCGGAGACTTCACGCTTGCCGGCGAGCAACGCGCGGAAGCGGGTTTCGAAATCATCAGCCTCGATGGAAAGACGGATCGGCACAGGTCATCTCCCTTGTCGCCGGCGATCACGCAGCCTCGCCAGCGGCCCCCTTGGGCCTTTTCGGTTTTGTAACTGGATCAGTCGAGCGGATGCTGCGGCCGATGCGCGGTGCCCCAGGCGGGCCCGAGATCGGTCAGCTGTGCCTCGATGCACTCCACCGTCAGCGCAATCGTTCCGCCACCGGAAAACGACAGCATGACCTCGCCTTCCGGCCCCTCGCCGGCCTGATGGAACTGCACGGCCAGCAGCGACAGCACCGCATCCTTCACCGTCTGACGGATCCCGGCTGCTTTCATGGCGCTGACGCGGGAAAAGGCAAGGGCTGCGCGCCGGCGCTCATGCGCCCCGCTGCGCGGATCAACCGGTCTGTCCCAGACAAAACGGTTCATCACAAACACCGCCTTGCCCTCCTGGGGCAGGAAGCGGATGTCGCCGACAAGCAGCACCGCGTCCTGCACATGGGCGGACACGATGGCAAGGTCGTCCTGATCGAGAGCGGCGAGTTTCACGAGATCCATCGGTCGTCGCAAGGTCCCTGCGGCCCGGGTCCCGGACCTGTCACATGCTGCCTGTCCAGCCCGGCGTATTGACCGGCAGGCGATCACGCCCGCCGCAGAACACGCCGTTCCCGCGATTGCCTAACCGGTCCTGCCCGATTTGACAATTGGCCAGACGGCACAGCCGGTGTTTTGGGCGTTAGTGCGAGATGCGCTCGATCACGGCGCCGCAGCGGCTGAGCTTTTCTTCCAGCCGCTCGAAACCACGGTCAAGGTGATAGACGCGGCTAACGTTCGTTTCGCCTTCGGCGGCAAGGCCGGCGATCACCAGAGACACCGAGGCGCGCAGGTCCGTCGCCATGACCGGAGCGCCGCGCAGCGTGCTGACACCGTCGACAATCGCGGTGTGCCCGTCGATGCGGATGCGGGCGCCGAGGCGGGCCAGTTCCTGCACATGCATGAAACGGTTCTCGAAGATCGTCTCGGTGATGCGGCTCTGGCCGCCCGCGCGCGTCATCAGCGCCATGAACTGGGCCTGCAGGTCGGTCGGGAAGCCGGGGAACGGTTCCGTCGTGATGTCGACCGGAGCAATGCCATTGCCATTGCGGTAAACGCGCAGGCCGCCGTCGACCTCGGTGATCTCCGCGCCGGTCTGGCGCAGCACGTCGAGGGCGCTCTCGAACAGGTCCGCGCGGGCGTTTTCCAGCACCACGTCGCCGCCGGTCATGGCAACCGCCATGGCATAGGTGCCCGCCTCGATGCGGTCCGGGATCACCGCATGGCGATGGCCATGCAGGCGGTCAACGCCCTGGATGCGGATCACCGACGTGCCCGCGCCCTCGATCTTTGCACCCATGCCGATGAGGCAGTTGGCAAGGTCGACCACTTCCGGCTCACGCGCTGCGTTGACGAGCTCGGTTTCGCCCTTGGCCAGCGTCGCGGCCATCATCAGCGTGTGCGTCGCGCCGACCGAGACCTTCGGGAACTCGATGCGCGCGCCGACCAGGCCCTTCGGCGCATCGACGACCACGTAACCGGCCTCGATGTCGATGGATGCGCCGAGCTTGGTCAGGCCCTCGATGAAGAAATCGACCGGACGCGTGCCGATCGCGCAGCCGCCGGGCAGCGACACGCGGGCGCGGCGTTCGCGCGCCACCAGCGGGCCGATCACCCAGAAGCTCGCCCGCATTTTCGAGACGAGTTCATAGGGCGCCGTGGTGTCAACGATGGTGCGGGCGGTCAGATGCAGCGTCTGGCCCTTCAGGTCATCCTGGCCGACGCGCTTGCCGTCGACGGAATAGTCAACGCCGTGGTTCGACAGGATGTGGTTCAGCTGGGCCACGTCGCGCAGGCGCGGCACGTTGCCGAGCGTCAGGGTTTCGTCGCTGAGCAGCGAGGCGATCATCAGCGGCAGGGTGGCGTTCTTGGCGCCGGAAATCGGAATGACGCCGTTCAACTGAGAACCGCCGACGATCTTGATGCTGTCCATGGATCCACCTGGCTGCGGCCGCAAACGGCCCTGAAATTGATTTGTTCCCTTGCGCGAGCCGCGTCTACACCCGGAGTTTGGCGCGCGCAAGGCAGACCGCCAGCATCGCCCCTGCCACGACTGCGATCCCGACCGATGCACGCCGGCGCCCCCCTTTGTCCACAGCTTGCTGCGGGCTCAGCCGCCGCCGCCGTCCGATTGCGTGTCCGGTGCGTCATCCGGTACGGCGTTATCGGCAGAATCCGCTACGTCCGCCGCCTCCCGCCCGGCCCGATGTCGTGCCGCGCTCTTGCGCCGCTTCAGGTTCTGGCGCAACGCTTCGGCAAGGCGCGCCTCACGGCTGCCCGGCTTCGGCGAAGCCGCAGCCTTTGCCGCGCCGGCGCCAGCATTTCCTTGCTGTTTCTTGCTGTGCTCTGCAGTCTCGTCCATGGTTCAAGACCTACTCCAGCGGCGCCCTGCCCGCCAAGTGCGGTCCTGCCCGGTCTGTCACCTGTCCACAGGCGGCTTACAATTTCCCGCGCATAAGCGCTTGCCATCCCCGAACAACTGTGGCACAAGCCCGCTCGTTCGCAGCGAAAACACGCGGCGGACACGAGCGGCACCTCATCGCCTCTCACCGGCAGGCCACCCGGCCAACACGCCAAAGATGCTGCAGTAGCTCAGTGGTAGAGCACTCCCTTGGTAAGGGAGAGGTCGAGAGTTCAATCCTCTCTTGCAGCACCATTCAAATCCCAGCGAAAACAACGACTTATCCGCAGCCCACTCGGAGCCGTCGCCGCCGTAACCGCCGCCGTGCGCGTGCGGAAACGGCACAAAACCGATGGTAATCCGTGCACTTTCCGTGCACCTGAGGTGGCCTGCTGCTCCCCATACAGAGGCGAGCGGCAAGCCCTGCCACAATTACCCCTCCTATTAGAGATAAAAGCGCTGCGCTGTGCCTGTGCATCAGTTATGATGCCCGCACAGAGCGCAGTGCTCTACCACGGACAACAAACAAAGAGAGACTACATACATGGCAAAGAAAGATCCGCTCGCAGACTTGGACGTTGACCTCGAAGCAGCTACGGAGACCGGAGCAGTCACCACCCCGCAGGCTGTTGAGGTCGGCGAGATCGAGACCGGCGTAATGGCAGAGCTTCCGCCCTCGGCCCGTTCCGGTGGTGGTGGTGGTACGAGCAAGTACGCATTCGACAAGCTCGCAGCACCGAGCGACAAGGGCTTCAGCTTCATTCGTGTGAAGGCACCTGAAGGTGCCTCCAAGGAAGATACCGAACGGCTGCGTCGTTCTGTGCAGTCCGCAACGACGAACCGCAACCGCGCCGCCAAGGAGCGCAATGAGCCGAACTACTACGAGACCCGCACCGAGCAGAAAGACGGAAGCGTCGTCGCAGTGCTGATCCTGCGTACGGATAAGCGTCCTAAATAAGCGCAAGCTACATACTACAGTCAGCCAAACAGGGCGGTTCTTCGGAGCCGCCCTTTTCTTTTGTCTGGAGACATACCGTGGAACACACTCAAAGCCCTCTTGACCAATCCCTGAACGTAGCCATCGCACAGATCGCAGACGTTCTCCCACCGATTTCTACGCACCAGACGGTGCAGCCCGGTTTTGCACACAGCCACTTCCTGCGAACCGGTCGCATTGCCATCGAGTACCAGAAGACCCCCGACAAGGTGTTCTGCGACCGCGACACGCAGGAGTTCTTCACCGCATGGGCCACCTATGCAGCAATACGTTGCGTCGACCGTGCGACCGGCGAAGCGAGCCCTGAGCCGCTCTTTTCCCAAATGGTCGCCGATGTCCTGAACATGTTCGACTACGACAAGGACACGGCTCGCTGGCTCGCAGTGATCAACGCCATCGTCGTGCTTGGACCCCGCTACGCGGCGAAGCACGGCACCTTCCCCACCAATGAGCGAAAGTTTGTTACTGACTGCCTCGAACACGGCACCAAGTACGTCATGCAAAAGGAATACTGATGAACAACATTCAGCGTGCTGAAGTGGTCGCATTAGCGGATCGCTACAGCATCAAAAGCGACTGGGCACTCGCTGTCACGTCCGTCGAGAGTGCAGACACTTTCTTCTGGACCTACAGCGGTCGCAGCGTACCGCCGATCCGGCAAGAGGCGCACTGGTTCTACAAGCGGCTCCCCGCGAACAAACGAGCCGCAGCCGTCGCCGCCAAGCTCGCGCACAAGTCGGCGAACAAGCTCCCCGTACCGAACTCTGCACACGACCGCTACGAGCTTCTGAAGCGCTGGCGGGCCGTAGATGACACTGCAGCCCTTGAGGCCATCTCGATGGGTGTGGGTCAGGTCATGGGCTTCCACTGGCAGCGTCTCGGCTTCTCGTCGGTGCAGGAAATGTGGAAGCGGGCACAGACCCGTGAAGGTCAGATCGACCTCATGCTTCGCTACATTCTGACCGATAAGCGGATCATGAAGGCCATTGCAGACGAGGACGTGAACACCTTTTCGTTCCTGTACAACGGCAAGAACTACAAGAAGTGGGGCTACCACCGGAAGTTCGCCAAGGCTCTCGCTGCGGTACGCAAGCACAGTAACCCCGGCCCCATAGCCGTCATTGACGAGTACGTTCGTCTCGAAGCCCTTGGCTACACGGGCGGTGATGCAGTGTACCGTTTCCAGAAGGATCGCGGCATCGTCGCTGACGGCATCGTCGGTCGCATCACCCGCGAACACATCGCCCTCGCAGAGGCAGAAGCCAAGGCCAAGAAGGTCAAGCAGAACACTGCTGCAGGCGTCGGCGGTGGCGTTGTGGTGACAGGCGTCACCTATGCAGAGGAAGTGGTGAACACAGTCGAGCAGGTCTCAGAGCCGGTCAAGGAACTCGTATCCTCGCCGATCTGGACGACGCTCACAACCCCACCGACCCTGTACTTCCTGCTCGCTGTAGCCCTCGGCATCGCAGCGTTCTTCCTGATCCGCTACCTCATGGGCAAGCGCAAATGAGCGCGGCCCTCACCTACATCCTCTCGCTGCTTGGTGGTCTACGGGCCAAGGCAGTGATCGCCTTGGCAGCAGGCGGCGCGACCGTAGCAGCGCTGCTGTACTAACGGGCCGTACTGAAGTCCGATCTACGGAACCAACAGAAGTACGCGGAAGCAAGCCGCAAGCTTCGTGCCTACAAGGAAAGGGCTGAGATCGATGCGCGTATTCGTTCCATGTCTGGTGATGATGCTCGTAGCTGGTTGCGTGAGCGCTGGTCCAGGCGGTGATCCCGTATGCACACAGACCGCGACCCGACTTCACACGGACAATATCAACCAACTTTCGGATGCAGAGGCCGTCGAGCTTCTCGCGAACAACGAGAGCCTAGCAGCACAAGGCTGCGCGGTTCCGAACAGGTGAACCATGACCACAACCAAGATACCGGAGGTACCGGAGTTCGACGAGTACCTCGTACCGATCCGCACCACTGACGGACACAGTTCCGCCGACGAGTGGATCGACGCAGGCGTTTCCTACGACACGCCGGTTGACCGGGCCATCAGGCAGAATGGCAAGGGCGTCTTCATCACGGAGACGTAATGGCAGACCCGCACTGGCTGCAGATAGCAAAGACACTGCGTCCGGGTGCCAAGCGAAAGATACGCTGCTGCGGCAGCGACGCATCGTTGATCGTTAGCGACAATTCCAAAGGATACGGAGCCTTCTGCTTTCGGTGCAACTTCAAAGACTTTGCGCCGCACGGAACCTTCAGCATACAGCAGCTACGAGAACGCAGACAGGCGCTCAACGCGATTGCTGCCGGGAAAGACTTTTCTCTCCCCCGAGATTTCACCACCGACATTCCAGACAGTGCAGCGCTTTGGTTCTTAAGGGCCGGGGTACGGCATGACATCGCCAGCCACTACGGAATTGGCTACAGCCCGTTCCTGCGTCGGGTGATCGTACCTTTGTATGAACGGGGTGAGTACGTCGGATACATAGCAAGGAGCCTCGATGAAAAGCCTAGGTACCTATCCAAGATGGACCCGCAGTCAGTGGGCCTATTTCGGTCTGATCCAAGCCTGCGGTTACCTACCGCACCCTCTACGGGGGATGGCATACGACCTGCTCTCGTCATTGTTGAAGACGTACTGTCGGCAATTCGAGTTGGGCGTCTTGTACAACTGGCATGTGCCCTGCTGGGTACAAGCGCATCAGTTGAGAAAATTTCGCAGGCGCTGGAACTCAAGCCAGACCACGAGAACAACTCCGCTGCCATCTGGATGGACGGCGACACCGCTGGCGCTGCAGCGAGGCGAACGCTGTCTCGGCGTCTCGATCTCATCGGCATCCCTGTACAAACAATTCGTACACATCGTGACCCGAAGGCGTACAGCAATAGAGAAATAAGGAGCATACTCTTTGATCGACAAGGTATTACTACGGATAATGCGTCGTCGGTCGGATTACTTCAAGCTCAAGGACATCATACCGAAGACGCCTCTGGATGAGATAACCAAAGCGATTTTGGATGACTTCGGGAAATACTACGAGTTGCACCCGAACCATATCGAGATCGACATGCAGGAGTTCATCCCGCGTTTCCGGCAATGGCATCCCAAGATGAAGGACGAGACCTACCTGTCCTTCGTCTCTGTACTCCGCGCCTGCTCAGAGCAGCCCGACGAGGAACAGTACAGAAACATTGTGCGTGACCTCTCATCCATCGACCTCATGACGCAGCTTGCGAACCTCGCAGAAGCATTCGAGGACGGGGATGTAGAGGATGCGTACGAGGTTGTGACCCTCACGCTTGACAAGTACCGAAAGCGACTTGGCCTACGGGCCACCAACTACATCGATACGCCCATCGGCGACCTCCTGCAGGATGAAGTAGATGACGCGGGCGTATCGTGGCGACTGGAATGCTTGAACGCTTCCATGCGCGGACTGCGGCCCGGTGACTTCGGTATCGTTGCTGGTCGCCCTGACAAGGGCAAGACCTCGTTCCTAGCGAGCGAGATCACCCACATGGCACCGCAGCTACCGGAAGACCGAAACATCATCTGGCTGAACAACGAGGGCCTCGGCAAGCGGATCATTCCGCGCCTGTACCAAGCGGCACTGAACCTTCGTGTCAGCGAACTGACCGAGCTACACCAGCAGGGCAAGCTCGTGGGGGCCTATCGAGACGCCATCGGCGGCAGGCTCGATAAGGTGCGGATCTTCGACATCCACGGCTGCAATGTCGGACAGGTCGAAGCGATCCTTGAAGAAAACAACCCCGGTATCGTTGTCTACGACATGATCGACAACATCAGGGGTTTCGGCGATGCAGCCCGTACAGACCTTGCCCTTGAGCAGATGTACCAGTGGGGTCGTGAAAGGTCAGTGAAATACGACTGCATTGGCATCGCAACAAGTCAGATCAGCAACGAGGGCGACGGGGAGATGTTCCCGACACTCGGTATGCTGAAGGACAGCAAGACCGGCAAGCAAGGTGCTTGCGACTTCCAAATCATGATCGGTGCAAGCAACGACCCGAACCTTATGGGTATGCGCTACATCGGCATCCCCAAGAACAAGCTAAGACGCCCTGACGGAAAGAGTGATCCTCGTGCAGAGGTCATCTTCGACGGTGTGCGCTCACGCTACACAGACATCCCTGTTGGAGAATGATATGCCCGACCACGGTCGGCCTAACGACAACGTAATCGTACAGGCCGTTACACAGATGGGAGGTCATCGCGTAAATGCTAAAGCCCTGCTGCGGAAGTGGGGCTTTCGCTTTACTGACGCATGGTACAGCAAGAAGCTTGCAGACCTCGCGGACGACCTTCCGCCGACCGCCCGTGAAAAGGGCGTGAAAGATGCAGACGACCGGCCCCTTGCCGGTGGAACAATCGCCGCACCGGATGAACGCCGACGTAGCCTCACGGGCAAGCGTTTCGTCTTCACGGCTGCACAGAACAACACATACCTGCACAGGGGCTTTTGGAGCGCCCTGCAGCACTTCTGCGGTGACACCGGGGCCGAACTGATCGTATCCCGGTTCACATACAACAAGCACGGTTGGAAGCAGCACGGCGGTATCAGCAAGAAAGATGCAGACGGCGGTTCGGGACTTTGGTACGACCCGCTCATTGACCCGTACGTCTTGGACGAGCAAGTCAAGGTCTGCGAAGGTCTAGTTTTCTGCGGAGAACTGGACATCCTTCCTACAGCAGCTATGCCGCTCAACACCCTGCAGAACTACACCGGCCCGAACAGTGCCGTTGTTCCGCACGCCAAGGTGCACATGAGCAGCCTTGCCACCATGAAGCACGACCCGGCACGGTTCATGTACACCACTGGGGCCTGCACACTGCGGAACTACATCGAACGCAAGGCCGGTCAGGTCGCCACGTTCCACCATGTCTTTGGTGCCCTGTACGTCGAGATCGATGAAGACGGAGACTGGTTCACCCGCCAGCTCATCGCCGATGACAATGGCTTCTTCTACGACCTGACGACACTGTACGGACCTGACGGCGTGTACCGTGACCATGGTGCAGGTCAGCCATTCGTCACCCTTGGCGACATCCATATCGAGCATATGGACCCTGTTCTGCTGCAGGGCGCACTGTCCA
This sequence comes from Pannonibacter sp. SL95, assembly GCF_026672425.1. GTDB lineage: Bacteria > Pseudomonadota > Alphaproteobacteria > Rhizobiales > Stappiaceae > Pannonibacter. The sequence goes on along the minus strand of NZ_JAPPRC010000006.1, from coordinate 735,962 downwards.
TGCTGGACGCTCTGAACCCGAGCCGCGTGTTCCTGCATGACCTGATAGACTTCAAGTCACGCAACCACCACAACATCAAGGACCCGTACTTCATCGCCGGGAACGCAACCGCGAACAAGCGAGTGGAGCACGACCTGATCTCTGCAGTCCTGTTCCTCGGGGCGCTGAGCAAGAAGTACCCTACGACGCACCTGCATGTGATCGAGAGCAACCACGACCAAGCGCTTGAACGCTGGCTGAAAGATCCTGCAGGCCAGATGGACGGCATCAACGCCCGCTTCTGGCACGAGTGCAACGCAGTGATCCACCGGGCAATCGAAGACGGTGCTGAATACCATATCTTCGAGTACGTCATCCGAGACCTCGCCGACAAGACGAACGTGCAGATCCCGAACGTTGAGTTCGTGCACGAGGACAGCAGCCTTGTCCTGCGAGACATCGAACACGCAATCCACGGACACAGGGGACCGAACGGAGCACGGGGCAACCCGAAGGCTTTCCGTCAGCTTGGTCGCAAGGCGAACACAGACCATACGCACACAGCCGGAATTATCGACGGCGTGTGGACCGGTGGCCTGCTCGCTAAGCACGACCTTGGCTACAACAAAGGCCCGTCCTCGTGGTCCTGCAGTCACATCATCACGCAGCCGAACGGCAAGCGCCAAATGATCACTCAACGAGGCAAGAAATGGCGAGCATAACCTGCCCACACACGGACAGCCCGTGCAAGCAGCGCTGTACCGAAGAGACGCGGCGCAGGACGAAGGGCGAGACACCGCGCATATCGATTACAGAGGGCGAAAACAGACGCATTCTCGCAAGGATCTCACGAAGATCGGAACAAAAGCCAGCACCGAACCCGAAGCAGGCGTTCGGCGACAAGAAGCCAGCCCTTGGACAGACCCCGCTTGTCGGTCGCATCCACCAGTCCCTCGCCCACATGGACGGCGACTACAAGTACGGCTTCCGTAACTGGCGGGAGAACCCTGTCGAGGCCCTGACCTACGTGCACGCTGCAATGCGGCACCTTGAGCTTTGGGCAGAGGGCCAGGAGCACACGCTTGACACCGGCGTACACAACCTAGGTGCAGTCATGGCCTGCTGCGCGATCCTGCTGGATGCACAAGCCAACGGCACCATCATCGACAACCGATCCAAGTCCGAAGCCGCCTGTCAGGTGCTTGCGGATGCTGAAGCAGTCGTGCGCCGCCTTCAAGAGGCACAGGCTGCACGGCAGAAGGAAAAGCATGAAGAAGATTTATCTGGCAGGACCGATGACCGGCGTGCCGTTCTTTAACTTCCCGGCCTTCTATAAGGCGGCGGAAGCCCTTCGCTCTGCCGGGCACGAAGTGTTCAACCCGGCTGAGCGGGACAACGAGCGCCACGGTACTGACATCTCCACTGGCAACGTCAGCGGCTGTCCCAAGCAGGCCGAGGCCGAACATGGCCTGACCCTGCGCCAGTGTCTCCGCGACGACACAGCCTACATCTGCGAGCACGCCACGACCATCGCCCTGCTTCCCGGTTGGGAGAACAGCAAGGGCTGCAAAGCCGAACACGCCCTCGCCGCCGCACTCGGGTTGGAGTTCATCTACCTTGGGTGACGAGACCATCGAACTGCTGAAGCCGTGGACGCCGGGAAAGATGACCTTCCCGGCGTTCGTGTCTGAGAAGCTGGACGGCGTTCCGGCACGCTTCTGGAAGCGTTCCGGCGTCGTGAGTGCCGTCACCCGGCAGGGCGAAGAATTGCTCTCTGTGCCCGGTATCTGCGGCGTGGTGGAGCCCTTGCTTGATGAGGGCGGGAGTATCGTCGCTGAACTGTACATCCCCGGCGTTCCCTTCAAGGAGATAAGCGGTGAGGTTCGGCGCAAGCAGCCGTCTGACCGGCTCATCGCCTACGTCTTCGATGCCGATCACGCCAACAACCCCGAACAGACGTACCAACGGCGTATCGCAGCCTTCTGGCTGCGCGTGATGCACGAGTACGGACATGGTGAGATCCTGTATCTGCGTGGTATCCCGATGGTCAGTGTAGGCAACGCAGATCACGTCGAGCAGGCCGCAAAGCAGGTGTTCGCCAAGAACCCTGCTGCAGAGGGCGTCTGCATCCACAGTGAGGCCAAGCCGTTCCGGCCCGGCAAGCGGCTGTGGGACACGCAGAAGCACAAGCCGACACCGACCATCGACCTGCGTGTTGCCAGCTACGAGGAAGCCATCAGCAAGGAGGGCGAACCTCTCGGCATGGTTGGGCGCATTAACGTGCACTTCAAGGACACCGTGATCGGCGTCGGCCCCGGCGCGATGACCCATGCAGAGCGGCGCTCCGTTTGGGAAGTCTTCGTTGCTGGCGAACAACCCAACGACATTATCGAGATCAAGTACATGAAGGACCCGACCTACAATGCACTACGACAAGCAACTTTCGTCCGGTTCCGGGACGACAAGCAGCAACCAGACGCTTAGCGCCGGTCGCGTCTCTGAAGCTCTGCACTACGGAAAGTAACCATGTATCTGGTGTTTGACCTTGAGACAGAGGTCCACACTAGCCACAAGCGTAAAGCCAACCCATTCGACCAGCGCAACTGGGTTGTTGCTCGTGGCTGGAAGAAACAGGGCGACGTACGTTGCTCCTACACATACCACCCCGAACATGACCGCACGACATACCTACAGATCGATGACGATGTAACGCTGCTCGTCGGCTTCAACATCAAGTTCGATCTGCTGTGGGAGATGTGCCAAGGCAACCCGACGCTGCACGCCTTCTTCAAGCGAGGCGGCAAGATTTGGGATTGCCAGTACGCCGAATACCTGATCCGGGCGCAGGTGCCGTCAGCGCAGATGTGTAGCCTGAACGACACCGCCCCGAAGTACGGTGGCACCACCAAGATCGATGCCGTGAAGGCCCTGTGGGAACAGGGTGTGCATACGGCAGACATCCACGAAGACCTGTTGATCGACTACCTCGTCGGCACGGAAGAAGAAGACCGGAACGGCGGCGACATCCGCAACACGGAACTGGTGTTCCTCGGTCAGATAAAGAAGGCCCTAGAGCAGGGTCAGATCAAGATGATCCAAGACCGCATGGACGGTCTGGCGTCGACCACGGACATGGAGTTCCGAGGTATCAAGGTCGATGTCGCTGAAGCCAAACGGCGCATGGCGATCCTGCTGAAAGACCTGTACGAGGTCTCCGCTGAGCTTGATACGTACCTACCTGCAGATCTGCCATTCGATTTCAACTGGGGCAGCGGGACGCACAAGTCCTGCATCATCTTCGGCGGCACGATCAAGTACCAGAAGCAGGCCCGGTACTTCGATGAGAAGACCGGGACTTGGGCGCGGAAGCAGGAGACGGAAGTGCACTACGTCCAAGAGGACGGGAGCACGCATCCGACGAAGCCCGGCGTCAAGTACGCCGGAGGTAAGCGCAAGGGTGAGTACAAGACCAAGCAGGTCAAGGTGCCCGGCGAGTACAAGACCCGATACACCGACTTCTTCTACGAGTTCAAGGGTTACACCAAGCCCAATGAGGACTGGGCCACGAAGCTGGTGGATGGTCGAGAGGCCCCGATCTACGGGACGGGCTCCGATATCATCGAGATCATCAGCAGCCGCAACATCCCGTTCCTGAAGGCGCTTGGCAAGAAACAGGCGCTCGATAAGGAGATCGGCACCTACTACGTCAAGTACGACGAGAAGAAGAAAGAGCACGTGGGGATGCTGACCTGCGTGCAACCGCACGACCACATCCTGCACCACAGCCTGAACCACACCACGACGGTCACGACCCGGCTGTCTTCCAACAACCCGAACATGCAGAACATCCCTCGCGGCGACAAGTCCGAGGTCAAGCGCATGTTCATCTCTCGCTTCGGTGACGAGGGCTGCACAGGCGAGGCCGACTACAGCCAGCTTGAGGTTGTCGTACAGGGCGTGCTCTCAGGCGACCGACAACTCTGCGAGGATTTGCGGAACCGGATCGACTTCCACTGCAAGCGCGTCTCGGCATCCCGAGGCTGCACGTACGAGGAAGCCGTTGAGTGGTGCAAGAACGAGGACAACCCGAAGTACCCGGAATGGAAGCCGATCCGCACCAAGGCGAAGAACTTCTCGTTCCAGCGGGCATACGGCGCAGGTGCACCGGCAATCGCCGACAGCACCGGAATGTCCCTTGATGAAGTCCAAGCCCTGATCGTGGCCGAAGAAGCCCTGTATCCCGGCGTGACCACGTTCAACGATGGTGTCGAGAAGACAGTTCTTGAAACCGCCGAGCCGTTCCAAGCGCAGGACGATAACGGCGTCTGGAAGACCTACCGACGTGGGTACTGGGTATCGCCGACAGGAACCCGGTACTCGTGGCGCTCATACGATGCTCCCGCATTCATGCGGAAGCGCGGAACGCCTGACAGCTTCTCACCACCGGAGATGAAGAACTACCCGGTTCAGGGCACAGGCGGTGAGTTCGTGCAGGCAATCATCGGCCTGCTGTGGAGACACTTCGTACAGAGGGATTTCTACAACAACTCGGCGTTCCTAGTGAACACCGTGCATGACTGTATCTGGATCGATTGCAAGAAGGAGGTGCGAGATGAAGTGTTCGCTGACGTACAGAGGATCATGGAAAGCATCCCGAAATACTTCAACAACCGGTACGGAATGCAGATCGACGTACCATTCCCTGTCGAGGTCGAGACCGGCAACAACATGAACGAACTGCACCACTGGAAGCAGGCTGCTTAACAGACCTCAGTGCAGACCCCTCCTATTAGATAACCAATTCCAGCAAAAGCGGTATCGGTCGCCACCCGGTTAGGGACGAGCGCCGCCGCACATGAAAGAGAGAAGAATGATCGACTTCAAGGCACTGGCCGCTCAGGCCGCCACCATGTCTGACCAGACGCAGGACAACACTCCGCAGTTCGATGACATCCCGCCCGCTGGCTTCACGGTTGGCCGGTTGATCGAATACATCGAGTTCGGCAAGCAGAAGCAGAAGCCATATAAGGGCAAGGAAAAGCCGCCTGCACTGGTGGCGCGGATTGTCTTTGAACTGCTCGGCCCGAAGAACCTGACCGAGTATCAGGACGAGGCCGGGAACAAGCAGATCCGGTCGCAGACCCTCGCGCTGACCCTCGCTGTCAAGACCAGCGACAAGGCCAAGTACAAGAAACTGTTCATGAAGATGCGTCGTGGCCGTGCAGACATCAAGCACATGGCACAGATGCTCGGCGAAGCGTTCGTGCTGCAGATCTTCCACAATGTGAAGGAGAGCGAAGGCAAGAAGTTCACGTACGTCAATCTGGACGAGAACGGCGAATACGGCATCGGCGCACCGGTCAAGAACGATCCGCTGACCGGCGAGAGCGAGGTTCTGAACGTCAAACCGAACATCCGCGAAATGCGTCTGTTCCTGTTCGAGATCCCGACCAAGGAAACTTGGGCAAGCCTGTTCATCGAAGGCACCAAGGAGCGCAAGAACGAAGACGGTTCCGTGACCAACGTGTCCAAGAACTGGCTTCAGGAGCGCATCCTGTCGGCGACGAACTTCTCAGGCTCGGCCCTTGAGGCCATGCTCGCAGACCTTGGCGATCTACCGGTCGTTGAGCCGTCCAGCGATACCGATGGCTACGTCGAGGCCGAAGACGAGGACGAGGATGAAACCCCGACCGCGAAGAAGCCTGAACCGGGTCAGCCGAAGGAGAAGCCCAAGGCTGCGCCGAAGGCTGACCCGGCTGACGCACTCAGCGACAGTGACAAGGCACTGGCTGCACTTGGCCTCTGATGCTCACAGAGTTCGCCGGTATCGACCTGTCGGGGCTGTCTCATGCGACAGCCCTGCAGGTACCCGATGTCGTCCCCGGACGGGTTGCGCACATCGACGCCGACTTCCTTGCGTATCAGGTCTCTGCTGAGAAAGCAGACGGCTCTGACAAGAAGTCACTCGAAGACATGCAGCACAATGCAGAGGAAGCTGTACAGCACCTCAAGAGCTTGGCTGCAGCAGAACACGTACACCTGCACCTTACGCCATCTACGAGCACTAAGGGCCAGCGTGCACAGCTTGCACAACTGAAGGAGTATCAAGGAAACCGTAAGGACCAAGAGAAGCCGCAATACCTGCACGTCATCCGTGACTGGCTGGTAGATCGGTTCCCCGGCACCCTGCACCAGAACTGCGAAGCAGATGATGGTATGGCGACGGCTCAGTACAGAGCAATCGCAGAGGGGCGTCGTGGGAAGTCGATCATCGTCTCTAAGGACAAGGATCTGAACATGGTACCGGGCCTGCATCTCGTATGGGATACAGGCGAGATCGTAGACACGGATGACTTCGGATGGATCGAACTCGTTGAGGGCTCGACCAAGAAGATCGTCGGATACGGGGCAAAGTTCTTTTGGGCACAGATGCTCATGGGCGACCCCGTAGACAACGTGTCGGGTCTTCCGAAAGTTCCCGGCAAGGTCATGAACAAGATCCGACCGACGACCCTCATCTCGAAGGCGTTGGCCGTCCTTGACGATCCCAACAGTAGCCCGGAGAAGCGCGCCAAGGCGCAGCGGACGCTTGATGAGCGCCCTGCCTGTGCCTGCGGCCCTGTGACCGCCTATGACCTTCTAGGTGGCCTGACGAACAACGAGCAATGTTTCGCTGTCGTTAAGGCCCTCTACAAGACGTACGGCGAGACCATCGGCTTCCGGCACTGGCAGACGGGCGAAGACGTAGCTTGGAACAAAGCTTTCGTCTCCGAAGCCCAACTGTTGTGGATGCGGCGAAACGCAGGCGATCCGAACTGCGTAGTCCGCTGGTGGAGTGAGGTACTGACCTGAAATGCGCCGCCGCATTAAGACCACAGAAGTAGTGGTGGTGAAGGCGGCAATCCTCAAGAAACAAGGCGGCAGATGCGCCCTGTGTGAGATCCCGGTGACGTTAGTTCAAGCATGTCTTGATCATAACCACTCATCAGGACTTATACGGGGCGTACTCTGCCGTAATTGTAATGGCATTGAGGGTAAGGTCGCCAACCTTGCAAACAGAGCAAAAAGAACAAGCACAACGAAAGACTGGCTCGGTCGTCTGATCCTTTACTGGATCAAGCACGAGACCGATCAGACCGGTCTGTACCATCCATTGCATAAGACCGACGACGAGAAACGTCTGTTACGGAACAAGCGCGCAAGACAGCGCCGCGCCGAACAGAAGGCCGCGTCAGCATAATAATACGAGAACGGAAACTCACCTTGGCTACTATCGAGGATCAACTAGCCCTTGAGCAAGAAATGGTTGCTCGCGGAATTGAGAACTTCAACAGAGAGACTGAACGGGCTGAAGAAAAGAGCCGGGGTGCAGAGACAGGCTACGCAAGGAGGCTGATGCACGAGATGCTCTCGCCCCTTATGGAAGCACTGACCGAGTTCGTAGAAGATACGAAGCCGGGCGTGGGCGGAAAGGCCCGCGTCCTGCTCAACCGGTGCGGTGTTGAGGCTGCTGCCTTCATCGCACTGAAGACCCTGTTCAACTACTTCACACTGGACACGCCTCTCGCTTGGTTGGCTACCACCATCGGCAAGCAGATCGAGGACGAAGTGCGTTTCTCTCGTTTCGAGGAAATGCACGGCGACTACTACAAACAGATCAAAGAGGACTTCAAGCGGAAAGGCACTAAGGACTATCGCTACCAGCACCGTGTACTGACACATGCTGCGAACAAGCACTTCGATCAGTGGATCAACTGGTCAACGCAGGAGCGCGCCCTTGTCGGTATGAAGCTGATCGACATGATCATCACGCATACAGACCTCGTTGAAAAGCGGGAGTTCAAGCGGAACGGACGTACTCACGTTAGTATCGTCCCTACGCAGGAGGCTACCCAGTGGATTAACGATTACAAGGAAGCAGCCGCGCTCCTGTTCCCCGACCGTATGCCCTGCATCATTGAGCCCGACGATTGGACGGAACTCAATCAGGGTGGCTACTACAGCCCCGAGGTACGGAACATCACTCCGTTCGTGAAGACGAGCAACCCACGGCACCTTCGGGTACTTGGCGGCGCAGACCTGTCTTCCGTGATGGATGCGGTGAACCACCTGCAGCACGTTCGCTGGCAGGTCAACCGTGAAGTGCTCGACGTGCTCAAGGCCGTGTGGGCGAACAACCTCGCAATCGGTATCCCTGCAAAGGAACCTCTTGAGGTACCGCCCTCCCCGTTCGTGGGACGCGATAAGGAAACGCTCGACGAGGCTGAGCTTGAGAGGCTACAGGATTGGAAGCATGAAGCAGCAGAAGTCTACACAGCAGAGAAGGAGCGCGTCGGAAAGGCGTTCCAAGTCAGCCGGATCATCCGACTGGCTGAGAAGTACGCGGCATTCGCTGATGTCTGGTACGTCTGGTACTGTGATTTCCGAGGTCGCCTTTACACCGCGACGGCAGGCTTCAGCCCGCAGGGACCTGACTTTGCAAAAGGCTGTCTCCGCTTTTCAGAAGGTAAGGAACTCGGAGAACGAGGCTGGTACTGGCTTCGCGTACATGGTGCCAACCGGTATGGTTTCGACAAAGGTACCTATGACGAGAGAGTGCAGTGGGTGAACGACCGCAGGGATGAGTTCCTACGAGCGGCTGAAGATCCACTTAGCTATCGATCCGTATGGGCTGATGCCGACAAGCCGTACCAGTTCCTCGCCTTCCTGCTCGAATACAGAGCAGCGATCATCGGAGGGGACCCTGAGCGATTTGTCAGTAAGTTACCTGTCGGCCTTGATGGAAGCTGCAACGGACTGCAGAACTTCTCGGCTATGCTCAGAGATGAGGTCGGTGGACGAGCTACTAACCTCGTACCTTCTGACAGGCCGAGTGACATTTACGCTGAAGTCGCTGCAGTCTGCACAAAGAAGTTGATGCAGATTGAGGACGCAGAGTACAGCTACGGCTGGCGAGCGTTCCTCGACAAGAACTGCAATGGCGTGATCCCGCGCAGCTTGTCTAAGCGACCCGTGATGACACTGCCGTACGGCTCAACACGACAGTCGTGTACACAGTACGTGTACTCGTCAATCCTTGATATCGACCGGGATAGCTTCCCGTCGAACTTCAGCGCTGCCGTCTGGCTTACCCCGCACCTGTGGGAGAGCATCGGCGAGGTTGTCGTCGCTGCTCGTGAGGCGATGACGTGGCTGCAGGCTTGTGCGAAGGCCATGAACAAGGCGGACAAGCCTCTTGCATGGACGACTAACGACGGCTTCGTTGCATACCAAGGGTCCCGTCAGGTTGAGAGCGTCCAGATCGAAACACAGCTTGCAGGACGCTTCCGGCTGCGTGTCGGTAGGATCACGAACAAGCTGGACAAGGCGAAGCAGAGGAACGGTATTGCTCCTAGCTTCGTACACAGCCAAGACGCCGCCCATCTACGAGAGACTGTACGAAGAGCTAAGGCTGCTGGACTGACTTCCATCTCAACTATCCACGACGACTACGGAACACACGCTGCGGACACTGATGTACTGCACAAGGTCATCAGAGAAGCATTCGTATCCATGTACATGGACCGGTGCCCCTTGGAGGAATTCAAGGATGCACACGAGAAGCGTGGTGTGAAGCTGCCGCCCGTCCCTGAGAAAGGGACACTGCACATCGAAGACGTACTGAGGTCTCCGTACTTCTTCGGCTAGTGACCCCTCCTATTAGAAAATAGGAGAACACTGATGGCAGACTACACAGACCTGTCCGATGAGGGCAGGATTGAACTAGCTATCCGGTTCGTCGCGAACAACCAACCACTTCCGAAGGAGCTTGTTGAGTTCCTTCGGGAGGCGGGCATTTACGACCTGATCGTCAAACCGCAGGAGAGTTTCCATGGCCAACCGGTCTAACGCATTTGTGGGCACATCCCTACAGGCACGGCGGCTACCGCCGATTTCTCAGGAGGTTCTGGACGAGCTTTCCAAGACCTTCCCGGCACCGACCATTGAACCCGGCTTCGACCGGGACAAAGCCATATGGCAGGCCGCACAGGCTGAGGTCGTTGCGTACCTGAAGCAGTGGTCCAGTCGAGGTAGCGTCCTCGGTACTGAGCCTGAGAAGCCCGACGACAAACCAAAGACGCCGGTCAATCTCCGCTACGGAGAATGATCCGGCAAGCAACCCCGCAAGATATCCCCGCCATTATCGACCTGCTCTACACGCTGCATAGCGAGAGCCCGGTCTATTCTGAAGAACCAGTAGACGAGTTCTACGTCGAAGCCAATCTACTGCAGATGCTAGAGAGCGAAGGTGCAGTCGTCCTCATTGACGACGAGTACAGAGGCTTCATGATCGGTGCATTCGCACCCAACTGGTTCTCCCGCACAGTTCAAGCATACGAGGTCATCCTCTGCATCGCCCCTGAACACAGGGGCGGGATACTTGCTGCGCGCCTCATCAAAGAGTTCGAGCGTTACGCCAAGAGCAAAGGCGCAGTCACAGTGTCCGCAGGCGCCTCTACAGGCATGTCTGATGAGCGGACAATCAATCTTTACATACGGCTTGGCTACGTAGCCAAGACCCCAACAGTCACCAAGAGGTTATAATGGCGAGTGATCCATTCTCTGCCGGTCTCATGGCGCTGTCTGGCATCCTCGGTCTAGCCGGTGGAGGCAACAGCAAGGCACCGGAGGCTAAGGCCCCGGCCATACCGGCACCAGTCGCACACAAGAGCGGCGCAGACGTTCGCGTCGGTGAAGACGACACGCTCAATACGGACCAGACCGCAAGCGAAGACTACAACCCGTTCATGGAGACCCGGAAGTCCGGCGTTGCCCTAGGCGGATTGGGTCGGAGTGGTCTCAGCCTGTGAGCACGAAGAACGTGCAATCCACATCCAGCCGGTTGTTCAGCAAGCCGCAGAACGACCGGCCCAAGGGTGCAGACAAGACCAGCACCAACACCAAGACCCTGGACCTAGGACTTAGCTCTACGAAGAAGACCAAAGTCTCTACGAGCCTCGGCCTGTAAGGACGCATATGCAACCCCAACCGTTATCGAAAAGCAAGAGCATCGAGCAACGGTTCAACGAGTACGACGGCAAGCGCGGGACACTACTCCGCAACTGTGAACAGTACGCCGCATGGACCTTGCCCTACCTGTTCCCGAAGGAACACAACCAACCCGACAACCAAGAAATCCTCAACCCGCCCGAGACAATCGGCGCACGCGGAGTGAACCACCTTGCGAACAAGGTCGTCACCGCGATGTTCCGACCGCAAGGGCCGTTCTTCCGTCTCCGTCTCGACGCCGCCACACGCCGCAAGGTCAAGGCGGCAAAAGGCTCGAACGCAGACAAGGTGTTCGCACAGCTTGAGAGCGATTTTGCTGACCTTGAGAAAGAGGCAATCGAGCATCTCGATATGGTGGAGTTCCGCCCTATCGCCACGCTGGCCGCGAAGTACCTGATCGTCACCGGCAACGCCCTGATGTTCCATCCGCCGAAAGGCGCACCGCAGGTCTACAGCCTGCGCGACTACGTGATCATCCGTGACCTATCAGGCGAAGTGATCGAACTCATCACCCGCGAGAGCAAGGCATTCGAGACATTCCATCCCGACGTACAGCAGCAGATCCGCTCGCTGCGTGCCGACAAGAAGGAAATCGCTGCGACCGACGACATCACGGTCTATACGCAGGTCATTCTGGAAGACGACGGACGCTACCACGCCAAGCAGGAAGCTGGCGGCGTGGCCCTGAAGCTCGCCGACGCAGCTTGGCCGCGTCACCTGCTCCCGTGGATACCGCTCGTCTGGAACCGCATCCGTGGGGCCAATTACGGCCATGGGCTCGTTTCAGAGTACGCCAAGGCATTTCACAGCATCAACGTTCTGGAAGACGCGCTGCTCGCCATTGCTGGCGTTGTGAGCGACATCAAGTTCCTCGTGAACCCGGCCAGTCATCTGGACGTGGTGGAACTGAACAACTCGCCACCGGGCAGCTATCACCCCGGCAAGGAGGGCGACGTAACGCAGATCACGTTGGACAAGTACAACGACCTGCAGTTCCTACAGAACCAGATCGACAGGTACGAACGCCGCCTCGGCGAAGTGTTCATGCTGAACAGCGCTGTCACACGTGACGCAGAGCGAGTTACTGCAGAGGAAATCCGCAGGCAAGCGTACGAGCTTGAGACCTCATTTGGCGGAATGTACTCGCAGCAGGCAATGCAGTGGCAGGTACCGACCGCCAACATCCTGCTGTACCAGATCGGCTTCGACAGCCGCCTGAACGGCATCGAACCTCAGATCATCACCGGCATGGACAGCCTCTCTCGCCAAGGCGAGATGGAGAACATCCATATGTGGCTTGCAGACCTCGCCCTGCTTGAACAGCTACCGGAAGACGTACGAGCACGTATCAGCATCGAGCGGTACGGAGAGTTCACAGGCGCAGCACGTCAGGTGAACTACAAGCAGATCATGAAGACCGAGGACGAGCTTAAAGCAGACCAAGCACGCGCACTGGAAGCGAATGGTGCGCTCGCCCAACAACAAGCCGCCGCTGCCGTAGCCCAAGAGGCCGGTAAGCAGGCGATCAAAGGAGAATAACACGTGACCACTCCGTCCAGCGTCCCCGCAGCCGGGACCAAGGAACCGCAGCCGGGTACATCTGAGGTACCGGCACAGCCGGTGCAGCAGCCGCAGCCGGTACAGGAGCAGCCGGTACAACCGGCACAGCCCGCTCAGCCTGCGCCGCAGCCCGCTCCGCAACAGGAGCAGCCGAAGCCCGCAGAGCAGCCGCACCCGGAACAGGTCGAGCAGCAGAAGCAGGATCGCGGCCCGCTCAAGTCGTACGCCAAGTATGACGACCCGTCTGCACAGACCGTCGTGCACCTCCTGCAGGAAGCCAAGGTCGACCCTAACGTTGCACAGGCAATCTTCGCAACGGCATTCGAGACCGGCGACCTGTCCAAGGTCGATCAGAACATGCTCATTGCGAACGTCGGTGCAGACCGTGCAGCCCTGATCGTGGCGAACGCTACGCAGGCTTTCAACAACGCCAACGCCAAGGTCGAACGCGAGACCAAGGCTGTCCACGAGGCAGTCGGCGGCGAGGCTAACTTCGCGACCATCCGTGACTGGGCGCACCGCGTCGAGGCTGCAGACCCGAAGGCTAAGACCAAGATCAACGAAATTCGCGAACTAATCGACCGGGGCGGCAACTTTGCTGTGCTCGGCGCACAGGAACTCTACCGCATGTACAACGCAGACCCGAACAACGTCGGTACTGGCGCTGGCGCACTGATCATCGGCACGAACACCGCAGGCACAGACCAGACCCCGCTCAGCCGCGCAGACTACCTGAAGGCAGTCAAGGAAGCGCAGGCCAAGGGCGATGAACGCGCAGTCGCACAACTACGAGCACGGCGCGCAGCCGGTCGTACTGCAGGCATCTAAGCCAGAGTATACAGACCCCTCGTATTAGAAATAACACGCCTACACGGCCAAGCAATCAAAAAGGAACATTCACATGGCAGGTTTGCCTACTGACAGCGCCCATCTCTCGGACCTGTCGACTGATGACATGATCGATGAATACGGCGGCGAAGTCGAAAGCCAGTTCGCCAAATCGTCCATCATGCGCAACTTCTTCCGTATCCGCCCGGTGCGCGGTACGGACACCATTGTCAACCGTCGCGTTGGCCGCACGACCCTGAAGAAGCTTCAGGCCGGTGTGCGCCCGGACGCCTCGAACACCCCGTTCGGCAAGGTCTCGCTGACCGTCGACACCGTTGTCCTCGCCCGTGACAACCGGTCGATGCTGAACGAATTTCAGATCGACTTTGATGCCCGCATGGAACTGGCACAGGACCACGGCAAGGAAATCGGCAAGTTCTTCGATCAGGCTTTCCTCATTCAGGCGATCAAGGGCTCCAAGCTCCCGGCCCCGGACTTCGGCGGCACCGCTGCTCAGAACTCCATCGGCCCCGGCAAGAACACCACGCTGACCACTGCCGGTGACGAGAACGACCCGGACAAGCTGGACGCCGCGATCCGCTCGATCATCGTCTCTATGGAAGAAGAAGAAATCGAGACCAACGAACTCGTCTGCTTCGTCCGTCCGACCGCTTACGACGTGCTCCTGCAGCACGGCAAGCTCGTGAACCGCGACTACTCCGCAGGCAACGGCGACTATGCCGGTGGCTTCATCCGCGAGATCAAGGGCGTCCGTATCGAGAAGTCGGCACGTATCCCGAACACCGCGATCACGAACCACTTCCTGTCCAATGCCGAGAACGGCAACGCATACGACGTGTCCGCTGCTGAAGCGAAGGCCGCTGCAGTCCTGCTGCACCCGAAGTCGCTGCTGGCCGGTGAAACCATTCCGCTGACCAGCGACATCTGGTGGAACCGCGAAGAAAAGCAGTGGTTCATCGACAGCTACCTCGCCTTCGGCGTCTCTCCGAACCGCCCGGACGTGTGCGGCTGCGTCTTCAAGGCGTAACTACCTCTCTCTCTAACTAGGGCCACTCTGCAAAGGGTGGCCCTATTTTCGTAGGTGGCGATGAGCAAGCTAGACATCATCAACCACATGCTCATGACGAATGAAGTCGCGAGCACGAACAGCCTCGACAGTAAGCACCCCGACGTACTGACTGCACTGCAGGTCCTTGATGGCCTGAATGCAGAGCTACAGGGCGCGAACACAGGCTGGTGGTTCAACACAGAAACAGACTTCCCGCTCTCCCCTGACGAGAACGGCGAGATCCACTTGCCGAAGAACCTGCTGAGCATTCGCAGGTCTACGGCACGCAACTATTCACAGGGTGAGCGCACCCGGTATGTGCAGCGAGGCGACCGCCTCTACGACACGCAACAACGCACCTTCAAGATCGGCAAGGCCGTGAATGTGGACATGGTGCTGCGCCTGCCTATCGATGACCTTCCGCACGCTGCGTACACGTACCTGAAGCACAGAGCCGCTCTGGACATGTACGTTGTCGACAAGACGAACCAAGTAAAGATTTCCCTACTGACAGACCGTACCGACAAGGCATGGCACAACTTACGTATCGAGGAAATCCGCACACGCGGTACTAACGCTTTCGACACACCGGCTGCACGCCGGATGCAATTCAATCAGAGCGGCGGGCGGAACCCTAACCTCATTGGAGGATAGCCGTGGATGTAGACGGCGCACTTAAATCCCTTCTGCAGGGTGTCTCACAGCAACCTGCACGTGACCGTCTGCCGGGCCAATGTAGTGAACAGATCAACATGAGTTGCGATCCTGTACGCGCGCTATCTAGGCGCACGCCTACGGACCTCGTTGGTCTGCTTGGTACCTTCACAGCAGTTCACGGTATCCATGACTTCGAGGCCAGCGACGGCACGAAGATCCTACTGATCGCCGCTGACGACGGTCTACATGCGTTCGACCTGAACGCCAATCCTCTGCCGTGCACGCTCACGCCTTCTGGCGCAGCCTACATGGCCGGGGCCGGTCCATTCCGCTTCGTGACAACCGAGGATGACAGCACGTACGTCATCAACACGCAGCGGGTTGTCCAGCGCTCTACCGAGACTGCGACCTTCTACAACAACGAGACGTACCCGTGCGGCATGATCCAAGTGCTAGGCGGGCAATACGGTCGGACATTCTCTGTCAAGATCGACGGTAACCCTGTTGCCGCCTACACGGTGCCTGACGGCTCCCAAGCTGCGCATGCACCTTACGTAGCGACGACGTGGATTACCGATCAGATTTACAACGAGATGCGCAGCAACCTCTCCGTTGAGAACTGGGGCCTGTACATCCGTGACGATATCATCCTCATCGAGAACCTGCAGGCCACAGACTTCGACCTGACTGTCAACGACGACAGCGGCGGCGTGAACATGAAGTGCATGACAGGTGTCGTGAACTCTGTTGACGACCTACCGAGGACGGCACCAAACCGCTACGTGGCACGGATCGCAGAGAACAGTGACCAGACCAAAGATCTGCACTTCATGTTCATCTCTGAGAAGCACGACACCGGAACGCCTACCCGAGACGGCTACGGCCAAGAGGGCTATTGGCAGGAGTGCATTGCTCCGAACACACCACTCGGCTTCACAGCAGACAACGCACCGCATGTGCTCGTGTACGACGCAGGCTCGTTGGAACTGCGACCTGTGGCGTGGGCGAAGCGTGGTGTCGGTACACTTACCTCTGCACCTGACCCGTCCTTCGTTGGGCGGCGTATCGAGGACGCAGGTCTGTTCCAAGAGCGTCTAGCGTTCCTGTCCGGGCCGAATGCTGTCATGTCCCGCACTAAGCGGCCTGACAACTTCTTCCGACAGACTATCTCTGCAGTCACGGAAACGGACCCTATCGACGTATCCAGCAGCACAGACAATTCTACTCTGATCACGGCTGTAGCTCACAACAAGGATCTCGTGATCTTCTCTCGTGAGAGCCAGTTCGTATTCTCGAACAAGACCAAGGCCACTCCGCAGAACTCTGCGCTGCAGCCCAGTACGACATTCGAGGCAGATCTGCACGCTAAGCCTGTGGCCGTCGGTCGTAACGTCTTCTTCGCCACGGTGCATGGCCGCTTCTCCGGTATACGCGAGTTCTTCACTGAAGGCTCTGCAGACCGGAACGACAGCCGCCCTGTTACCGAGCATGTGAAGCAGTACCTCGTCGGCGCATGTCGTCACCTGACCGCCTCGTCAAACTACGGACTGTTGCTCGTACATACGAACACTGGGCGTGAGACGATCTACCCGTACGAGTACATTTGGGGAGAGCGCGATCAGGGCAAGGTGCAGTCTGCATGGCACAAATGGGTGTTCGACTATCCTGTCGAGTACAGCTTCTTCGATGAAGACCGTGTGTACATTCTGATGCGTACACCTGAAGGCTACGTGATGTTGCGAGGATCATTGGACATCCAACACAGTCAGGGCATGGGCTACACAGTCTTCCTTGACAACCGCTTTGATGTCGAGGGCTGCGATACGCAGTTCGTGTTCCCGTACGACTACATCGCCGAACTCGGCACCGAGAAGGTCGTCGTCGTGCAGGGCGAAG
The DNA here is from genome assembly GCF_026672425.1 of Pannonibacter sp. SL95. GTDB lineage: Bacteria > Pseudomonadota > Alphaproteobacteria > Rhizobiales > Stappiaceae > Pannonibacter. Next base: position 718,924 of record NZ_JAPPRC010000006.1, on the reverse strand, counting down.
GTTGCCCGGCACCCGGTATGCGGGCTGGTGACGTGGAGATCACGTACGTTCCCGGCACGGGCTACGTCGGCACGCTCCCGCAGTCAATGGAAGGTGGCAACGTCGTCGTAGGCACCCGCTTCCTGTCTCTATACGAGCCGACTATGCCGCTCGTGAAGGACAAGGATGGCGTAGCCATTACGACAGGCAAGCTGATCATCAACAAGTTCATCCTCGCTCTGCGCAGGACTGTACGTATGGTCGGTACCGTCATCTCGCCGTACACAGAGTTCCCGCCTGTAGAGTTCAACGGACGCCGCGTAGGCTTCGCCGAGAACGTGATCGGCAAGGAACCTCTCGTAGATCAATACTTCTCGATGCCTGTCAAGCAAGACGTGAAGCACGCCTCTGTACAATTCAGCACAGATGATCACACTCCCATGACGATCTTGGATATTGAGTGGGTAGGTAAGTACCACAAGACTGGTCGCAGGATCAGCACAGGAGAATAAGCAATGTGGAACGAGTTAGCCCTGAGTGGAGTTGGCAGCTTCATTCGTCGCGGTGTCTCGTTCGTTGCTGCACAGCGTGAAGCCAAGGTGCGTCGGCAATGGCAGGACTATTCAAACAAGATGGTCCGCATTGCCGATGCGCAGAACCAAAACGCCATCACCACAAACCAACTGCTCGCAAAGGAACGGAGTACGGTCCAATCGTACGATATCCAACGCAGCGCCCTGGTTACGAAGGCACAGGCTGAGGCATCCGCTGCAGCAGCAGGAACAAGCGGCAACTCCGTCAACGCCGTACTTCTGGAAATCGACCGGAACGAAGCAGAGACGCAAGCTCGCCGCGTACGAGACTTGAACACGCAGCTACTACAAGGAGAACAGCAGCGCTCCAACAGCGCACTGCAGGCAGTACAGTCGCTCGACTTCTCGCCTATCCCTATGCCCAAGGCAACCACGTATGCGCTCGGCTTCACTACCGATCTTGGCGCTACGTACAAAGACTACAAACGAGGACTGTAAATGAACAACGATACCGGACGGCGTGAAGTCGTCCAAGATCCGCTACAGAAAAGCGGCAGGGAACTCCTGCCGGAGCGTCAGCTTAGTCTGACTGGCGTACGCGATCCGGCCAGACCAAACCTGTCCGGTATCGGCGCGCATACCGCCAACATCCAAGAGAGCCTAGGCCGTCTACAAGAGATCGCCTCTGCTACAATGATGGAGGCCAAAGACGATGCCGTACTGAACGGCAAGATGATGTACATGCAGGGCGTGTCGGAAGAAGCCATGCTCGCTACGGGGAACAGGTTCACTGAGAAGGGATACCGGACGCTCGAAGCACGAGACAAGGTGCAGAGTTGGTACAGCCAATCGCTTATTAACATGCAGGAGCACTCGTCTACTGACCCTGTACAGTACCAAGAGATGTTGAAGTCTCAGCGTGCATCAATGCTTGACGGCATCACAGACCCTGACGCGAAGAAGATCGCCATTGCGTCCTTTGAGGACACGATGCAGAAGCTCGTGCACACGCAGTCGGTCAAGCAGAACGAATACAACCGTGACCGCCGCAAGGCGTCCTTCATGCAAACCCTGCTCTCCACCGGGACCGTATCCGACAGCGCCTCTTACAGGCCCGCTGGCAGCGATCTTGCTGTCTCTGACAGGATCGTAGCCCCGGTAATGCAGCCTAGCACCCGTGACCGCGACATTGCGATCAGGACGATGCTCGGCGAGGCAGGAGCCGAAGGCGCAGAAGGCATGGCCGCTGTAGCCCACGTTCTCCGAAACCGGGCACTTGATGGCCGGTGGCCGACCAGTATTGCTGGCGTGGCCCTGCAGCCGAACGCCTTCTCTGCTTGGAACCTCGGCGCAGGCGGCAATGATGCCGTCGATACCAAGGAAGGCAAGCTGTACGACAAGGCCGGTGAAATCTTCGACACAGTGATGGCCGGTCGTCACGTCGACCCGACAGGCGGTGCCACGCACTACTTCAGCCCTGCAGGTATGGACCTGTTGATCAAGCAAGGACATCAGTCGAACAAGCTACCGACATGGTACGAGGAAGAAAAGCAGCGCAGCGGTGGAGAGATCCGCATCGGTGGGCATGTGTTCATCGGTAAGACGAACGGAGACCGCAGCGGCGAGCGCCGCCCGGAGCCGTACGAGAGCGCAGAGAACGTCCAGCAGTTCGCGGATGTCCTCGGGCTGGACATCGGCAGCGACAACGCAGATCGCATCGGACAAGCGTTCGACCTGTTCACGATCAAGACAGGCGACTTCGACAACGTTGCCGCTGTGGATGAAGGCGTTGCCGATACACCTATGATCGCACAGGGCGGCACGACAGAGCTTAACGAGCTTCTGGCTGGATACCAAGGGTTGAGCAACGAAGACAAGCTCGACGTGTTCGTGCAAGCCGCTATATCTCAGTTCGCTGCAGACAATGGGGATTGGTTCACGGACGCCGGTGGCTACGGCATCTTGAATGCCCTAGGAGCTGGCCCGTCTGAAATCGCCAAGATCAACGCCGCGCAGACCAAATGGAACAACGACCGCCTGAACAAGTTCGACGCAGACCGCGAACTGTGGAAAGCGGACATCCTGAAGCGTGCAGAGGAAGGCGACGATCTCACTGTGCTGATGGCCGACATCGACAAGCGCGTTGCATCTGACGAACTGTCTGACGCTGCAGCCCAGTCGCTGGCCGCGTCCGCAGCATCTACTATCCGCAGCCGAGAGAAGAAGGACAACTCGGTCTTCAACAACACCGCCTTTCTCGGCGAGGTCGGGATGCTCTACCAGCAGATCAAGAGCGGAGCATTGACTGACTTCACCAAGACTGCTGCGAAGGGTCAGGCACTCGCTGAGAAGTACGGCGCTACTGAGCGTGACGTGCAGAAGCTCGTGACTGACATCTTCCAACTCGACCAGTCGTATCAGGACAGCCTGCGTAGCGGTGCAAAATCGGCCGCAGAGAAGGCGCAGCGCAATGCGTCTATCGCTGCTGATGTCGACAAGGCCATTTCCTCTGGCGTCGGTCTGAACCGCGTGACCGGTACCATTGAGACCAAGAACGCCTCTGGACAGACTGAGCGCATCAGCGCCAAGGAATACGGGGTGCAGGTCGTCAAGGATCGCTGGACAGAGTTCTACACTAAGCAGATCGCAGAGCAGAACATGTCGCAGGAGGAAGCCTCTGCAGGCATCCTACGAGACACGTACAGGGAACTGTCAAAGCACAACGTGGTCGACACGCAGATGCAGGATCAGATACGTGGTGCGCTGCTCGGCGACATCCAAGACAAAACCGGCAAGCTGGACCCGGCTGCAGTGTCAGCGTACTCGGCACTGCAGGTGCTCAAGACGACCCCTGATATTCCGAGGTCTTACATCAAGAGCCTGATCGGTGACGATTATGTCGAGCACTTCTTTGAGACGGCGTACATGCTTGACAGCGGAAACATGTCTGCAGAGCAGGCGCTTGTCCGGGCACACAGCCTGATGAACCAGCCGTTCGACACCCCGGAACAGAAGATTTCCAAGATGGTGGAGAACCGAGACCTGATCAACACGAGCGTTACCGAGGCCATGGCAGATATGGCAGAGCCCGGCTACTTGGAACGGACCCTGCCGTCAGTGGCTACGTACCTGCTGCAGCGTCCTGACGGTGCAAGCGAGGCGTTCTCCGATCCAGTGAACCACGCGCGGGCCGGTGCTTACCTCAAGGAGCGTGCCGACCTGTACGCCACCGCTCATCCCGGCACACCGGCAAAGGTTGCCATTGAGCGGGCGAAGACGGACCTGATGCGCAACGGTGCATTCGTCCAAGGCTCACTGATCCTCACAGACGGCGTTCCGCTTGAGCGGCGCATGGGTGTTGACGGCTACGGAGAGTTCGGCCCTGACAAGGCGGTACAGTGGTTCCTGCAGACCTACGGAAACGACACGCAGATGTTCGGCACCTTCTGGTCAGAAGACATGCTTGGCGGGTCCTCGCGGATCTACACGGACTACGACCCGGTAATGAACACATTCACCTTCGACATCGACCACCCCGACTACCCCGGCCAGCCGCTCGGCAGACCGCAGGTCGTGGACGCCGCAGAGATCGGCAAGGCGTACGTCGAGCACATGAACAAGCCCAGTGCATGGGACACCCTGATCAACAGCGCAGTAAGCGGAACGGCTACCGGCCTCTCGGTACTCGGCTCCGGCTTCGAGCGCATGGCAGAGGGAGACCAGCGCTGACACAAAGGCCCGCCTGTCTACGGATGGGCGGGCCACAGGAGACATGATGGAAGAACAGATCGTACAGGAGCCGCGCAAGATCCCCGGACTGATGAAGGTTTCGGAACAGGACGGCTTCGGTGGACAGACCCTCTCGCACGAAGTGCAGGCCGACGCAGACGCAAACGCAGCCAGCTTCGGACAACAAGTTTCAGACCGCTTCACAAGCGGAGACAACACTGCGTACCAACTGTACAAGGCCGGTCAGCGGAGCCTGATAGAAGGCGACCCTACCGCGTACCACGCAGACAGCTACATTGAAGAACACAAGAACCTGATCCCGAACGAGTTCCGCAAGCAGTTCATGCTCGCCGACAACCGGAACGAGGCAGATGCGATCCTCATGGATATGCGGGAGCAGATGGAGAAGCAGGAACGCATCAGCCGCCAGACCGGCGTGCGCCCATTCATCGCCGGGCTGATCGCCGGTATCGTTGACGTAGACGCCCCGCTCGCCCTCATGGGCGGTGCCGGGGTTAAAGCCGCAAGCCTCGGTATGCGGGTCGCCAAGGGCGCTGCTGCCGGTACAGCTATCAGCACTGGTGTTGTGGCACTCGGCGAGAGCGTGAGCACCACAGGAGATTGGCAGAACGTCCCAATGGCCGCGCTCGCCGGTATGGGCTTCGGCGCTGTCGGTGGCGTCTTCGCCAAGTCTGGTAGGGCCGCGAACGACAGTATCGCTGCAGCCAAGGAAGAACTCCGACAGAGCGTGGCTGACGGTGCGCCGCGTACCTCTGTGCATCCTAACGACCGGACCTTCGCGAATGACGACCCGTGGCTTGCACAGGCAGGTACAGGCTCAGTCGGCGCAGCACAGACGGCCTCTGCGAACCTCGTAGACGACATCGCAGACTATGCGTCGCGTACGTCACAAGACCTGATCGACGGGGCCTACAAATGGGCGGAAGATACCGGCATCCCGAGCGACTACTCCGGCGACCTCGGGAACCTGTATACGAAGAACAAGGGCCTCGGGAACGCTGCAGCTAACTTCCACAACATACAGGGCAAGCTCGGCTTGCACACCGACTTCGACAAGATGATGAGTTCCGGCGTCGTTACGGCGCAGAAGTTCGCCTACGACATGCTGGAAAGCGCATCTGGCATCGTACGGAACAACTCGTCAGGGGCAATGATCATGCACCACTACGAGCGTAAGGCTCTGGCTGACGTGATGACCGAGTACCCGACGCAGTACAAGCTGTGGGCGAAAGAGCACCACAATTTTGGACGCATGGCTGCTGAAGCACGCGATGACATCCGCAGACAGTTCGACACGGAAGTCGTGATGGAACTACAGGCTCGCTACTACGACGGGGCAAATGCTCAGCGTGCCGTACACCCTGCAGTCAAGGCCGCTGCTGATGCCGTTGACCGCTGGTCTGCTACCGACATCGAGATCGGCAAGGGCAAGCCCGGTGAGACCTCTGTCAAAGGCTACGAGAACCTTACTCACCAGTCTGGCTATTTCCCACAACGCTGGTCTGGCGCACAGATGACCAAGCTCCTGCGCTCTGGCGTGAAGAAGGACGACCTGATCCGCGCTATCGCTGACGGCTACAAGCACACCCTGCCCGGCGTCTTCGATGACGTGGACGCTGTGAAGTGGGCACGTGCCGTCGTGAACCGGGCACGCAGCAGCGACAAGGACGTGGATACGAACCTGATCGGCATCCTGCAGCAGGACGGTCGCGACTTCCTCGAAGAAACACTGACATCCAATGGCGTGTCGCAGTACGAGGCAAAGAAGCTCATCGACAAGCTGAGCGGCGCAATGGCTGAGCGTGGACAGGCAGGTCAGACCAAGAACCGCGTTGACATCGATCTACGCTTCACCGCGAGCAACGGTATCAACATCCGCGATCTTGTCGACCTCCGCGTTGAGCACATGCTGTCTCGCCGGGCCAGAAGGACCGCAGGACAGGCGGCGCTCGCCCGGAAGGGTATTCCCGACAAGGCGACACGGAACGCCGTTGTAAAGGCCATGCTGGACGAACAGGACGCCATGGGGCACGGACAAGCTCTCTCGGGAGTTTCTGGACGGGGTGTTCTCGTATTTCGAGGGCGGTCCAATCGCTGGCGGTCTGGACCCGGCAGTCAGCCGGATCAAGAAGCTGACGAACCTTGCCCTGCTGAACCAGCTTGGATTGACGCAGATCGCAGAGACCGGCGTGCAGGTCGCTGCTGTAGGTTGGGACGTGTGGATGCGTCATGCGGGTACGGAGTTCCGTCGCCTGCTGAATGACACCGAGAGCCCGCTTGCGCAGGAACTCAAGCACATGCACGTGCTGGTGCCTGAAGAACGCCTGTTCCGTGATGACTTCGACCTAGACAGCGACCGGCTGCAGGTCGGAGAGAAGCGTGCCGTGTGGGACGCTACAGACTTCCTACTCGACAAGGGCCAGCGCCTGCAGGGCTACCTGTCTGGCTTCAACAGTGTACGTAACATTCAGCAGCGGATTGCTGTCACCTCTGCTACAGACAAACTGTTCCGTCACCTGTCTGGCATCGATAAGGCGTCTACTGACCGCTTTGCAGACTGGGGCATCTCTGATGCACTGGCGAAGAAGCTAGAGACGTACGTTGCTAACGGCACGGTGGAGTTCAAAGACAACCACCTGCACAAGCTGAACTTCCAGAAGTGGTCCGACAAGGACGTTGACGAGTTCACCTACGCGATCAACAGGCACATGAACCAAGTTGTGCAGAGGGCGCTCGCTGGCGAAAGCTCGGTCCTGTTCCACAAGAACGGACTGATGGCCCTCATGTGGCACCTAAAGAGCTTCCCGATGCTCGCCATCCAGAAGCAGTTCATGCGCCATGCCCGCATTGCCGACAAGGAAACCGTTGCCGCGTTCATCGCGTCGATGATCACTGCCGGTGCAGTCGTGGCTGCGAAGGACGGTATCAATGGACGCGACAGCGAAGACCTAGTGAAGCGTGCATTCGGTATGTCGAACCTGACAGGTTGGATACCAATGTGGACCGATCCTGTAGCCTCTATGCTCGGCATGGATAACCTGAAGTTCAACGAGTACGCACGTGGTGTGGACGCTGGCGTCATCGCCGTTCCTGCAGCACTTCCTACGCTGAACCGTATGCTGCACGCCCCATCTGCCATGCAGAAGGTGCAGCTTGACCGCCATAGCAACAGCGACATCTACGCCCTACAAGCCCTGCCGATCGTCGGCAACCTGTACGGATTTTCCTACATGTGGAATGCAATGAAGGACTGATACAGAGCGAGTGCCATGACCCCTCCTATTAGAAATAACAGGAAAGGGATATTCCATGGCACTCGCCACTGTAACACGCATTGGCGACGGCTCTAACCGAACCTTCTCCGTATCCTTCGCTATGGGCTTCGTGAGCGCGGACGATATTACAGTCCGCGTTGCGAACGAGCTTGATGGTACGGGCGCTCCGCTCTACCGACCCTTCACGATCCTTGCCAACGAACTCATTGAGGTTGGTGGAACTGCTCCGGGCGTCGGTGACGAAGTTGTATTCCGCAGGCGCGTCTCTGACGTTGAGCGCCGCGTGGACTGGTCTACGGGAGCCGTCATCACAGAAGACAATCTCGACGGGGCTGACCTTCAGCTTTGGTACAAACTGCACGAACTTCTCGACGCAGAAGAATTGCGCAACCTTGATGTTGCGGAACTACAAGACGACGTACAGGAACTGCGTACAGACTACACTGCATTCGAGCAGGCAGTTAACGACGCAATCGCTGTCATCGACGCGCCTACTTGGTCGCAGGTCGTTGACAAGCCGGTATCGTTCCCGCCCTCGGCGCATACGCACACGAAGGAGCAGGTCGGTCTCGCTAACGTCGACAACACGGCAGACGCCGACAAGCCGGTTTCAAATCCGCAGCAGGCGGCATTGAACCTGAAGGCTAACACGGCTGACGTGAATTCCGCGCTCGGTCTAAAGGCTGACACAGCCGCCGTAAACACGGCGCTGGCTGGCAAGTCGAACACGGGCCACACGCATACCAAAAGCGAGGTTGGTCTGTCAAACGTTGACAACACGTCCGACATGAACAAGCCGGTATCGACCGCCGTGACTGCGGCAATCGCCGACTTCCTGAAGCAGGACAGCACCATTGCTGGCAAATGGGCTTCGCAGGCCCCCCGCATCCTCAAGGAAAAGCTTTTTGAGCAGGCCGATATTCGGGACTGGGGCGGCGTTGACCTGACGGGTCAGAACGACAACGCAAGCACCCTGCAGACCGCCTTGAACGAGGTTGGCGCTGTCGGTGAAGCTCTGCACATTCCGGGCGGTACCATTGCCCTCGGCAGCACGATCACGTGGCCTGAAGGCGCACATATCGTCGGAAACGGCAAGGCCGCTGGCGCTGGCTATTCCAAGTACAGCACCCTGCACTTCACGCACTCCGGCGTTGGCATCACGAACTCCGATAACGTCGGCGCTAGGTCCATCCGGGGCATGAACTTCAAGCGTACGCAGCCTGCTGTCGGCGCTGGTTGGGCTCCGGCTGATCACGGCTTCGACGTTCTGATCGAAGGTGGACAGGACATCCTCATTGAGGACTGCCACTTCATCAACCCGACACGGGCTATCCGTATTCAGGGTCGGCAGTCTAACTCCGCAAACAGCGGTCGTATCTTCGTGAACCGTGTGACGGGTCAGCCATTCAAGGTAGGTATCGATGCTACGCACTGTCTCGACAGTCTGTACCTCGACCAGATCCACTGGTGGCCGTTCTACTCGGCTGACCAGAACGTCATCAGCTACATCCGAAACAACCTGTCAGCCTACCTGTTCGGTCGCGTAGACAACCCGAAGATCGGGCGTCTGTTCTCGTGGGGCGCATTCCGCGCACTCAGCGCGTACAGTCAGGCTGCAGTCGGAAGCTTGCCGACCGGTGCCGCAAGTAAGATCAGCATTGACCTGTTCGGTGCAGACAACTGCGGCGTAGGCGTCCTGACAAACCCCGGCAACGCCGGTACGGACTTCCGCTTCGGTCACCTGTACATGGCATCCGATCCGAATGCCGCTGCTGGTGGTATCACCAACGAAGCATTCATGTGGCTGCTCGGCACGAACTCTCATGTCCATATTGGCGACCTGTACGGTCAATACACAAGCGGGTCCCTCGTCGCCATCAACGGCACAGGCAACCGCGTTGTCGTAGGCTCTAGCCGATCCGTCGCAATCGACGCTGCATCCTTCGGTGCAGGCGAGTTCGGTGTTGACGCAGGAAACGAGCTTGTTCTGCTCTCTGAGCCGAAGACCAGTGCGACCAACAAATTCACGGGCTCCGGCACGATCAAGGCACCTGTATGGCGGAACTATACGCCGACCGTGACTGCACAGAGCGGATCGTTCGGATCGGTATCTGCTACGGGCCGGTATCGCCGCGACGGAGACACGGTGTTCGTGAACGTCGAAATCACAGTCACTACCAATGGCACCGCCGCAAACGACGTACGGTTCACGCTTCCTGTCAACTCGGGCTCTGTGCCCTTCCAGATGAATGGACGCGAGACTGCAACGACCGGCAAGGTGCTGCACGTAACCGTACCGACGAACTCCGGTGTGGCGCTCGTCGGAAACTACGACAACAGCTACCCGGCAGGAAACGGTGCGAAACTTGTCATCTCAGGCTTCTACAAGCCGTAACCCAATGGAGGCTGCACCCGTGCAGACTATTCAATACTACTTGGGTGCAGCAACTAGTTACATCATCTCCCTCTTCAGCCTCTACATGGGTGATCTGATGGCATTCGGTGGCTTCTTGCTACTGATGCTTCGGATCACTCAGGAGGTCGTGAACCTCGTACGGACCATCCGAAATAAGAAGGATAAAGACGATGGCTAAAGGACCCGCAAAAGTAGGCCGCATTGGCGACCTGCACAACAAAATCACAGAGATCATGCTGACCGCGCTCGAACAGATCGAGCTTGCACAGGCAGCATACGACCCCGCAGACGAGAATGCGATTGTACCGCCAGAGGTACCAGCACCGCTTCTCTCTGTGATGGTCAAGTTCGTCAAGGACAACAATGTGACATGCGCACCCGAAGAAGGGAACACCATGTCTGAACTGCAGACCGCACTAGAGGCCAAGCGTGCAAAGCGCAAGGCCCGCGTAGGCAACGTTGTCCCATTCATCGATACAGATGAGTAAACGCTAGGAGCATCGGCACCAACTGGTGCTTCTAGGTGTACCCATCAAATACTACAGAGGAAGAACATGTCTATCCGCGAAGGAGCAGACGAGGCTCTAGCGCGGTGGCAACAGCTTGAGCTTCTGCAAGAACACTATGCCAAGTTTGAAGACTTCCTGATCGATGTCATCGAAGACCTCCTAGGCTTCACCTGCACTGAACTGCAGATCGATATCGGCCAGTATGTTGCATACGGACCTCAATACAGAATGGTGCAGGCGCAGCGCGGTCAGGCCAAGACTACGGTCACGGCTGCATACGCAGTGTGGCGCATCATTCACAACCCCGCAACGCGAGTGCTGATCATCTCAGCAGGTGGCGACATGGCTACCGAAATCGCGAACTGGATCATCCAGATCATCAACGGGATGCCTGAGCTTGAATGCTTGCGTCCTGATCGGGGCGCTGGTGACCGCGAGAGCGTCAAGGCGTACGACATCCACCACAGCCTAAAAGGCCCTGAGAAGTCACCCTCTGTCGGGTGTATCGGCATCACGTCGAACATGCAGGGTAAGCGTGCTGACCTTCTAATCGCCGATGACATCGAAAGCCAGAAGAACAGCCAGACGCAGACGCAGCGCGAACGCCTGCAACTATTGACCCGAGATTTCACGTCCATCTGCTCGAAAGGTGATGTCGTGTATCTCGGGACGCCGCAGAGCATCGACAGCGTGTACAACGATCTGCCGGGCCGTGGTTTCTCCGTTCGTATTTGGCCGGGCCGGTACCCGACGCCCAAGGAGCGTCTTGAGTACGGCGAGTACCTCGCCCCGTACATAGCCGTCAGGCTCGCCCGTGATCCTTCGCTCGGATCGGGCGCAGGCCCGACCGGCGAGCGAGGTCAGCCGACAGACCCGGTGCTTTTGGACGATGCAGCCCTGATCAAGAAAGAGATCGACCAAGGGGCCGCGTACTTCCAGCTACAGCATATGCTGTCGACCAAGCTGTCTGACGAGAACCGGTTCCCGCTCAAGCTCGCATCGCTTCGCGTGCTCGCTTTCGACCGGGAGAACAAATCCGCCCCAATGCTCCTGCAGTTCGCCCGGACAGACAACTGTCTGATCGAGCCGATCCCCGGTGCTCCCTACAAGGACCGGATGTATCGCGTGGCGAACGCAGACGAGTTCGGGCGCATCACTGGCTGGCACATGTATGTTGACCCCGCTGGTGGCGGCACCAATGGCGACGAAACCGCGTACGCCATCACTGGCTTCCTCGCTGGACGCATTTACCTTGCCGCCGTGGGCGGTGTACCCGGTGGCATCACAGAGGACGCCCTGAACGCCCTGACGGCGGTTGCTGAGCGGTGGAAGCCCGACAGCATCGGTATCGAGAAGAACTACGGCAACGGCGCTCTATCGACCACGTGGCAACCCACACTCCTGAAGAAGCATCGCTGCTCGATTGAGGACATTTGGGAAACCGGTCAGAAAGAGCTTCGCATCATCGACACGCTAGAGCCGATCATCGGCGGCGGTAAGTTCGTGGTGCACGAGGATATCCTACGCGAGGACTACGAGAGCATCCAGAAGTACCCTATGGAACTTCGCTCTACCTATAGCCTGTTCTGGCAGATGTCCCGCGTAACACGAGACAAGGGCTCGCTCATCCATGATGACAGGCTTGATGCCGTGGCTGCAGCCTGCCGCCACTGGACTGAAGCACTGGCGCAGGATGACGAGAAGGTCCGGGCCAAGGCGCAGCAGGACCGCTACAGAGAATTAATGCAGAACCCACTTGGTACTGGACGGCCTGTACCGGGCTGGAACCAGATGCACGGCTTGACCGGCGCTGGTGTACCAAACGCACTGAACAAACTGCAAATCGGCGCAAAGCCAATGAACAGAGTAACCATACGAGGATTGAGATGACAAAGACTGACCACGCAGAAGTGCGTGCAAAACTGACTGCGGATGTGTCCGCAAACCCGGCGCAGGTTGAGTTCCCGCTCGACGTGTACGGCTTCACCACCGACCTTCGCAAGGCTGGTCTGGCTGCTGCTCAGCGTATCGCTGCAGACCCGGACAAGTACGAAGTGTTCGCAACCACTCTGTCGATCATTCTGGCCCACGCCAAGGCCCGGATGAAAAGCGACAAGCTCTCGCGGAAGAAGCAGCTTGATGACATCCAACGGTTCGCAAAGGATCGTGAGGAACGCACCTGCACGTGATTGACCTAGAGATAGATTGGGCACGGGGCCTGTAGGTCGATATAGGATTGTGGTTTGCTATGCTCCACAATGTATCACCTTTTCAGCCGCCCCGTGCCCGCGCATCAGACGCCTCATAGCAGGCTGATCCGATGTGTATCTCACAATGCACAAAAGCTATACTACACCTCTGGTGACAAAACAACCACTCATATAGAAAATCGAAACAACAAGACCAAAAATATAATATAGGATATTTACCGTTAATTTACACAACCCGCATGCAACCCGCAGATTTACATAAATAAACGCCAAGTATCTCCCGACTTGCATTGAAAATTAAATTTATCGATACTCACTCGTACCGTGTCGGTTAATTCATAGCGGTACAGAGGTGTTAATTATGTTGACAACGGACCTTGTTTCCCGGTTCTACACTAGCGTCCTACAGCGGGAAGGAACTGAAGCGGAACTTGCTGAATACACAACCCAGATCCAAACTCATCAGACCACCACGTGGGCCGTCCTGAACGCACTCATTAATTCAGAAGAAGCCACGCAGTTCGTTGATCCTGTTATCCGCCTGTACTACGCAGGGCTTAAACGCCAACCTGACGTAGCTGGGATTGACCACTGGGCTGACAACCTTCGTGACGGCTCTGCGTCCTTGCTGCAGATTGCGCAAGGCTTTGTCGGGTCTCAAGAGTGGCTAAATACATACGGAGCTACTGACACAACCGATGAGGTGATCGGAGCCCTGTACAAGAACGTACTGCTGCGCGATGGGTCTGCAGACGAGATTGCTGCATGGAAGGCCACCGGCCTCAGCACGGCGGAGATACTGATCGGTTTCAGCGAAAGCAGTGAGTTCAGAAGCAAGGCGGAAGGTCATATAGACGCTGCCAAGGGTGATGCAGGCAAGTATGCTACGAGCGTATACGGCTGGTCAGCCGCACACGACCCCTTGACTGTCGCTGTAGATTACATTGCACCGATTTCCATGACGCCGGATGATCTAGCCTGATTGCAGGTTAGTCGACAAACGGCTTGCCGTGGCTGAACCGGCCTAGGATCAACAGAAACGGCCCCTGAGAGCGTTCTGCGTTCTCCGGGGGCAATCCCTTCAGCGCCGGAGATGGCGCTCTCAGTGGGCTTCCCTGTGGCTCGCTCCGGTCCAAGCCGGATTGTACGGAGTGCACAGACCGTAGTACAGGGCTCATCCTAATTTTATGGCACAATTTTGCGTGCGGGTATCTAACCCCACCGTGCGCGCAGTTTCCCCCATGGGGTACCGACCGCAGCCATGTGCAGCCGTTGCCATATATAGCGCGTATGATCCGGGTACTAGCTAGCATATGCCTCCTATAAGCCCTAGGGTATGCCCAGCATACTAGACTGATACAGACCATGTGTCAATCCGGTATACGCATAGATATATGCAGCGGCTAGAGCTAGGGATACGCTGGCTTAGGCTACGGCTACAGGATACACAACTAGGGCTAAGCTGTCTTAGATACTAGGCGTATGCAGGCGGGTATCTGTCTGCTGTCTTATCAAGCACCACACCTACCATACTACCCGGCCATTCCATAGCTACTGACGAGGTAGCCTTAGATATATCTTAGGGTAGCTACAGAGTATCCATAATTACCCCTCCTATTAGATATAGAAAGCTGGTACCGCAAAAACGGTATCGGTCGACAAGTACGCCTGAAGGGCGGAAGGCTATCTAGCTCTAGCAATATAGATACCTAGTACAATACTACAGTACATAGTACCTAGTATACATACTGCATACATACGTACTATAATACCTAGTATACATATATCAGTACATACTACTGTGTACTTATCTCCTGTATGATATACATATATTTATCCAGTATATAATTAATTGCATATATTCTGTATTAATATCTAGTATGTTAATCCGTATTATTACAGCTATGTACTGTATATTCAGTACAGCTAATGCTCTGTAGTCTCATTCTCTGCACCCTATATACGTACTGAATACCTATTGATCCGGATTACTGGTCTGTAGGCTGCATCTGCATTTAGATCTTGCATCTGGTCACGATACAGCGTTAGTGTACAGACATTGAGAACGCAGACAGCAAACAAGCGCTACGGCTACTGCCTAGCCACCTGCCAGACGCTTCACAATAACCCGGCTTAGGTTCCCTACTAAGGCTTGCCTAGGCCACCCGGTCCTAACGTACACAAAGGACCACACAGGACCGGGGCAGATACGCACTACTGAGTTGACATACAGACTTAGATGTGCAGACTAGATTACGGAATGACACGGGAAACCGAGCCTAGCTAGGGCGCAAGTCGGGAAAGCCGATAACTAGCTCTCCACACTAGGGGCTGTGATTAGGTCGGAAGGCCGTCCAAACTACGGGTTGAAATGCACACTGTGCAGAGTAGAAACCGGGCGAGGTACAATGCGAGCCTAGGGAGTATCTGCGGATATATGATGGAACCACTCACCCATCGCGTAAGCTAACGCTACCTGTGCGCCATACGCACTACATGCGCTTAGCGATAAGTCCAAGTGAGGCAGGCCCTTTGTCCGCAGGGTTTATGTGCAGCATAGGCGCTATGACAATCGCCAAGTTTCGCGCCTTGCACATTACCAGTACGAAAACCGGCACAGCAGCGTCCTAGTGAGCGTCTGACGTGCGCCAGCGGTACAGGCCCGACTACTGTCTTACAGTGATACCTGAACCTCGCACGGGATTTACAGACCTGCTGGAAAGCGGGCTGTGTCGGTTTTCGTTCTTAATAAACAACATGCGGTCTTCGATGGGTACAGACAAACTGTGTCCAATTAAGCCCACATAAGAACCAGTAGCTACTTGGTACTCACTCGCTACGTGTCCAACGCGCGTCTTAGTGCCTGCTACACACAAGGGACCACTGGCCTAGCAGTCCTACGGGATGGCCCAAACGATTATTAGCCAGTGAGTATCTAGTAGCTACCTACACACACGGTGAAGCCAATGGACTACTACACCATCTTTAGCATCCTTCTGCTTATCTGCGCCTCCGCATGTGGCGTTGCAGTGTCAGCTATCGGCATCTGGTACATGGTCATAATCGGGTGGCCCTTTATCGTAATCGGCGCTCTGTTCGTCACTACAGGTTACGCCCTGTTTGTCTCTCGCAAGTGAGGTGCAGAGATGTTCAACATGACGTTCAACGAAGCACGTAACCGTTGCTCTGTCAACGGATGCAGCCTGCAGAAGACTACGTACGGCGAGTACAAGGTGACACCGCGTGACGGCGGTATGACCAACAAGGAACGTGAGGCTGCGAGCTACTACACGGACGACCTTGAAGACGCCGCCCTGACCTCTGGCCGTATCCGGTCTGACCTGAAGCGGTCGCAGCCGATCTACGCCTAATCCAATCCCAAAAGCAGGCCGGAGAGGCCCGCGCAACTCAGGAGTAAGAAACCCATGGCAACCGAGAAGAACACCGTCAGCGCCGCTCTGAAGCTCATTGATGGCGAAGACAACATCACCAAGGCCATTGAGAGCGTGAAACGCCGTGGCGCAACGCTGCAGCGGGACATCCACATCCTCGCCTGCTCGGTTCTGGCGCACCTCGGCAAGAACGGCGACACCCGCGTCGTTGACCGGTTCGTTGCCGGTATGATCGATGCGATGCCCGAGATGGCCCGGATCAACGCCCTGCGTGAGTGGTTCGAGACGTTCGGCCCCGTGTCCTTCAAGGACAACAAGCCGGTGTACCAGCGCGACGGAAAGACCCGGCTCGGCGATGCCATGGCGCAGCCCTTCTGGCGCTTCCAGCCCGAGAAGGCATACGTGCCGCTCGACGTGACCAAATTCGTTGATCAGGCCCTCTCCAAGCTCGCCAAGGATGCGAAGCAGACGGGCCGCGACCACTCGGCCCTGCTGGCGCACCTGCAGGCCGCAAAGGTGGAGCTTGCTCAGGTCGCAAACTGACCTCCGTTCCCCGCGAAGGTACCTGAGCAGTGTGCAGCGTTTCGTACAGAGGCGCTGCACTCGCGCAGTTATCGACGCTACTGCAACATCAGCGCTACCAAGTACAGACCCCTCCTAT
The DNA here is from genome assembly GCF_026672425.1 of Pannonibacter sp. SL95. GTDB lineage: Bacteria > Pseudomonadota > Alphaproteobacteria > Rhizobiales > Stappiaceae > Pannonibacter. Next base: position 702,199 of record NZ_JAPPRC010000006.1, on the reverse strand, counting down.
TAGGAGAATAAAAGCAATGGTTTAACAAGCCTGATGACCGGATTAGGCCCCGGATCGTACACGCTCCAAACGCCACGAAAGCGTTCCGCGAATTACATCTCATAAAGATACACCGTGCAGTTACCTGAGTATTGGCACAGAGGCTCTAGCACGGACCTAACTGCTTGATTGCATAGAGTGCAGTACAGGACTGCGAGCCGCCACCCCCCCTACAGCGCTTCGCTACCTGCACTGCATCAATATGCAGATCAACTGATACTGCATGAACACCCAACAAACTACACAAGGAATACATATGACGCATCTTATTGGCTACAGCTTTGCACCGGGCGGTCTTGCTACCAACGGCCTTCTGCAGTCCGCAGGCCCGACCGTTTCGTGGTCTTCGGCGTTCGGTTCGTTCGACTACAAGGCGGCAGTGCGTGCTGCTTGCCGCAAGTGGGCTGACGTGTGTGACGTTGAATTCTGCGAGGTCACCGACCCCGGTGTATCCATCAATGCGGGTACAGTCGGTATGCAGCGCATGTTCCTCGGCCCCATCGACGGCGCGTCGGGTCTGAATGTTGTCGCCAACGCCACTCCCCCCGGAGGCCTGCCATTCTCTGGCAACATCCTGTACGATAGCGACGCCACCGACATCAATTTTCTGGCGACGGGCTATATGCTATCCGTGACCGTTCACGAAATGGGTCACGCAGTATTTGGTATGCTGCACAACACTACCGACAGCGTGATGAACGGTATCGGCAATGATACGCCGACCGCGTACGACCGGCAACTGGCCACCGCAACGCATGGTGCTGCGAAATCCCTCTCGGCCAAAGTCGGGTCTGGCTCTCTCATTGGGCAGATTTACTCTGCTTACAAAGGTGCATACGACATCACCGTATCCAATGATGACCTGTTCTACTGGTACCGGCAGATTGCAACCAATACGAACACGTTCGCTACGCTCTGTACTGCAATGGCAGGCTCGTATGCCCCCAGCCGCGTTTGGCTGCAGTCTCTGTACACCCGCGTCCTCGGTCGGTCGGGTTCTTCTGCAGAGATCGATGCGTGGATCGCCACCGGCAAGAACTGCGGACAGATCTTGAAGGACTTCGCTGAGAGCGTCGAGGCGGCAAATCGGCGTGCAAGTCTGTTCGCGTCTGGGCTGTGGTTCTCGTAACAACTCTACAAGACTAACCAATCGACGGCCCACGCAGTAAACTCTGTGTGGGCCTAGTCGTTTCTACCGAGAGAGAGAATACAGACATGCTTACGAAGAAGCTCCCGAACATCATCAAGAAGCTGTCCGTCGCAATCAAGGACCTGCAGTCTTACGAGACCGCCTGTCTCGCCACTGCCGACGTGAAGCGTGCTGAAGCCGCAGAAGCCGCCCTCGCCGCAGACAACGCTCAGATCGAGGCCGCGAAGGCTGGGCGCATCCGCCAGAACGTGGAAGCACTGCTCGCCTAATCGTCTATCGCCAGCATTCGGAGGTACCGATGTACAATATCGAACTCATGATCCAGAACATGGCCCGGCATGTGTGGGGAAGGCGTGCCATCGCTGTGTCCCCGGATGCACCGGGCACGTACGAAGACCTCGTACAGCATATTAATGGCCTCGGACCTGACAGCCCGATCCTGATCTTCGATGGTGGCAACGACGACACTGTGTACGAGGCCGAATGGACTAATGTCTGCTTCCGGGCTTGGCACGACTGGTGCCACTACACAGGCGGCTTTGACTTCTCACCCGAGGGTGAGAGACAGGCCGTCGAGATGCAGTGTCGGATGCTGGTTACCCATTACGGCATCAACGCAACGACCCTTGCAGCCTGCGCCCTGCTTCGCGCAGAGGTTGTCGGACAAGCCGCGTACTTCGCATACACTGGCGACTTCCCAAAAAATCAGCGCGCATTCATGCACAAGTATTTGCAGGAGAAATTCGCAGCATGACTATGTACACACTTACCTATGGCGGCTCTTGGGGGCGTGCTACTTACGTTGGTCGGTGCGGTAGAAGTGCCTTCAGCCTCCATGAGGCGAACAGTGTTGAAGCTGAGATGCGGGCCGACCCGAAAAACCTTTGGGTCTCGATCCAACCTTTCGTCAGCAAGGATGCGCCCGTAGAGGCCGCCTGACAAAGCTTGCGCGACACTTACCAAATGCACGCAATATGGCTCCTGGGCGTAACTACAGGGGCCGCGTGCACCATCTTCATAAAGGCATTTACATGAAGTACGAGCCGGGCTGCAGACTTGGCGCAGCCATTGAGCAAGCGAAGAAACTCCTTTCAGAAGAATTAAACGCACTTCTCCAAGAAGCATACCGAGAAGGCTATAAGGCCGGGGTACACCGTCTTGATACGAACACTCAACGAAGTCGCAGAATATCTGAGAATTGACCGAGATACGCTGAGAGCTGTGCTCATTCTTTATCCGTTTTATTTCAAGACGGGAAACCGATACAAGTTCACCCAAGCCGATGTCGACAGTCTAATCGATGCGTTACGCGGAGGGTCTACATGCCAATCAAGCTCATCAAACGTGACAGGTCGCCGTACTTCTACATGCGCGGTTCCGTCCGGGGCACAAGCGTCTACGAGAGCACTGGAACTAGTGACCGCAAAGCGGCGCTTGAAGCAGCAAAGAGACGCGAAGCAGAGATCCTCAAGGCGTCCATCCATGGCGTTGGCTCAGTGATGCGCTTCTCCACCGCTATTGAACAGTACGTTCGTGACGGTGGAGAAGTCCGCTTCCTTGAACCGATCATCCGCGAGCTTGGGGAGTGCCTGCTGAAAGACATAGATGCGCAACGCATCTCCACAGCCGCACACAAGCTCTACAGCCACACGAAGCCATCCTCGCAGATCAGACAGTTTTACGGGCCGGTCATGGCAGTCCTGCAGCACGCTGCAAAGAGAGGACTGTGCACCGTCCCGCAGATCACATACCCTAAGGTGAGCAAGGCCACGAGCCGGGCTCCTAGGTGGATCACGAAGGAGGAAGCAGGCCGTCTAATTGAGGCTGCTGCCGACCATATGAAGCCACTGATTATCTTTATGCTCTACACAGGAGCGCGCTCAGGAGAGGCGCTTTATCTGGACTGGTCTCAGGTCGATCTTGACCGCAGAGAGGTCCAGTTTGTGCAGACCAAGAACGGCGAGGCACGCGGCGTGCCTCTCCATAGTAGAGTTGTCGAAGCTTTGTCCGCGTTGAAGCACAGGACGGGTAGTGTGTTCCGCACGAACACCGGTAAAGAGTATTCCCGACCTGATGTACTGGACGACTGGGATACGTCAGCAGGTACACGTATCAAGACAGCCTTTAAGACCGCTGTAAAGCGAGCTAAGGTTGAACCCTTTACACCGCATTGCTGTCGCCACACATGGGCGACTTGGCACTACCAAGCAAACAGAGACTTGTTCTCTCTGCAGAGACTTGGTGGTTGGAAATCTCTAGCAATGGTGCAGAGATACTCACACGTAAATGTGGGTGAACTAGCGCATACCATAGACAAACTATAACCTATATGGGCACATGCAGAGTATACGGACCCGGCCAAGCGCCGGGTTTTATTTGCACAGTGCACAGGTCTATGGCGTGTACAACAGGTGAGAGAGTTAAAAAATATGTGTAGTATCATCAGCTTAGTAGCCAGCGCCCGCTTCGTTGGTAAGGGAGAGGTCGAGAGTTCAATCCTCTCTTGCAGCACCATTTTTCTTCAACATGATACAGTTATACAAGGCGCAGGCTCTGTCTTGTTTGGCGAGAGCATGAGTTTTGATCGCAATGTCGCATGTTCTGAATGTAGGCGGCAGACTGCAAGTTCCGTCAATGCGCCTGCTGCACTGCGTAAATATGGCACATGACCAAGACGGACGATTCCCGCGTCAAGCTTGCGCACGCCGATACGCCATAACAACGCCCACAAACACCTCTTCCAAGCCCCTAACATACCGTTCGATGTCGAAAAGCGGGGCGGTGCTGCGATGGTCCGCCAGGCGCTGCTTGTAAGCTGCGAGCTGATCCGGGTTTTGCGCCAGAAAAACCGCGCACTCTTCATACGCGTCGAGCGAGGCAACGACCAGCTCTGGCAATCCGACAGCATGGTTGAGGCTGGCTGCGACCCGGCTTGCAAATGTCTCGCCCGGACAGGTCAGAACCGGCACGCCTGCCCATAGCGCGTCGCTGGCCGTGGTGTGCGCATTGTAGGGCAGTGTATCCAGAAACAGGTCTGCCACCGCGTGGCGCGCCAGATGGGCGCTGAATGGCATTTTGGGGGCAAACACAAGCCGATCCGGAGCGACACCGCAGGCGGCAGCCATTTTTCGCAGGTTTTCCCGCGCGCGATCCCCGCCATCGAACAGCCAGACGACCGATCCCTCGACACGGGTCAGCACGCGCATCCATCGCATGAAGACGTCTTCTGTGATCTTGTAGGTGTTGTTGAAACAACAGAATACAAAGCCGACTTCCGGCAGACCGTGCATCCTGCGGGTCTGTTCGCCTTCATCGACAGGCCGGAAGCTGTTGGGCTGATAGCTCCCTTGAAGCCTGAGTACCGTCTCACGGTAGAAGGCTTCGTGTTCTGCGGGGATGACAGTATCGTCAGCTATGATGTAATCGATGTAATCAGCGCCCATCGTTCCCGGATAGCCCAGATAATTGATCTGGATAGGGGCCGGCCGATACGCGAGGATCTGCGTCCGGGCCCCACGCGTATAGCCTTTCAAGTCTATGAGAATGTCGAGTTCGTCCTCATGGATACAGTGCGCGGCATCGCGATGAGACTTGTCACGCAGATCGACAAAGCGGTCAAAGGCAGCTTCGAGACGCCGGCGCATCGGGCTGCCATCGTCAGGGCCAATCGAGTAGCCATAGACTTCAAAGCGGCTTCGGTCGTGCTTTTCAAAGAGCTCGCAAGCCAGATAGGCAGTCGCATGTTCGTGGAAGTCGCCGGAAAGATAACCAATCCTGATTGTGCTGCGATCGCAGGAGACTTTCGGCTTGAACCTCGTCTCGCATGCTGTCTCCAGGTCGCGTGACCATTTTCTGGCCCATGATATTTGCGACGGCAGGTCACCACCTGTTGCCACGACGCTGAAGGGCGGAACCGGCTTTGTTCCAGCGGACTCAGGGTCGGGGATGTTGGGCATTGGCGCTGGCCATTCACAGACCTGCCGTTTCAGGTAGGCCTCAGCAAACAACGCTTCGCTGTCATTCGGGTTGATCTCAAGGGCAATCGCAAAAGCCGCCAAGGCCTCGTCATGGAGCCCGAGGGCTGAATAGGCCTCGCCCAAACTCAGGTGCGCTCCATCGAGCCGCCCGTCGAACTGAATGGCCTTTCGGTAGGCCTCGACAGAGGCCTTCACATTGCCCGCATTGCGAAGCAACTCACCGATCAGGAAGTGTGTTTCCGCCCGACGCGGATTGATCCGGACCGCGGTCCGATAGGCCTCGAGAGCGTCATCCACCCGCCCCTGCTTGTGCAGAAGGCTTCCGAGCGCCGCAAATGCGTGCGGATTGTCAGGTTGCAGCGCAACCGCTTTACGTGCTGCGCCAACGGCTGCCCTGATGTCTCCGGCAGCCGCCAAAACGATACTCAGGTTGCCGTATGCCTCGGCGTAGGTCGTACGCAGGGCAATCGCCTTCCCTATAAGCTCAACGGCATCCAAATGGTCCGAACGTTGGTGCGCGATCAGCCCGAGGTGATGGTAGCAACCAGCATTGGTCGGATCGCCAAGCAACACACGTCTGTACAGCTGCTCCGCCTCATCCAAACGACCGGCCTGATGCGCGCAGACCGCAGCCTCCAGGAGACGGTTGCGTGCCATGGACCGTGCGTCCACCTGGCCTCGTGCATTCAATGCCCGTCGCTGCTTGCGGTTCATGGATGTGCTCTCGCTGGTTCCAGTCCCTGGATTCACATCGAAGAGCTAGATGGCTGAACTTGCGCGGGCCTGTCTTATCGATACTTTGCCGCAAAGCGGATATTTATCGTCTCAAGCGGACGACAGATTGGCATAGGACAAGCGCTGTCGCTGCACTCACCCCCCATAATACCCCCGGTACCACTCCACGAACCGCGCCACGCCCTCCTCCACGCTCGTCGCAGGGCGGAAGCCGGTGAGGTGTTCGAGGAGGCTGGTGTCGGCCCAGGTGGCGGGAACATCGCCCGGCTGCATCGGCAACAGGTTGCGGATCGCCTTGCGGCCCGTGGCGGCCTCGATGGCGGCGATGTAGTCGGTGAGCTGCACCGGCGCCGAATTGCCGATGTTGACGATGCGCCAGGGCGCAACCGGCGACAGACTGTCGCCCTCCGGCACGCCCTCCCCGTCCAGGGGGCGCTGCGGCACCGCATCGATCAGGAGCCGGATGCCCAGAACCAGGTCCTCGACATAGGTGAAGTCGCGGCGCATGTCGCCGTGATTGTAGACGTCGATCGGCTCGCCGGCGAGGATCGCCTTGGTGAACTTGAACAGCGCCATGTCCGGCCGGCCCCAGGGGCCATAGACTGTGAAGAAGCGGAACAGCGTCGTCGGCAGGCCATAGAGATGGGCATAGGAATGGCTCATCACCTCGCAGGCCTTCTTCGTCGCTGCGTAGAAGGACATCTGGTGGTCGGCCTTGGCCGTCTCGACATAGGGCATCGTCGTGTTGGCGCCATAGGCCGACGAGGTCGAGGCGATCAAGAGGTGCTGTGGCGGGGTGGCTCTCGCCGCTTCCAGCAGCTCGAACGTGCCGGCAATGTTGCTGTCGAGATAGGAGCGTGGCGCCTCGATCGAATAGCGCACGCCGGCCTGCGCCGCCAGGTGAACGACCACATCCGGCTTCTCGCGGGCGAAGAGATCCACCAGATATCCCGGCGTCTCGACCCGTTCGTTGAGCGCACGGAAGTTCGGGCTCTGCAGCAGCATCTGGTGCCGCCGTTCCTTCAGCCGCACATCGTAGTAATCGGTCATGGCATCAAGGCCGATCACCTCGAACCCGTCCGCAATCAGCCGCTTGCACAGATAGTAGCCAATGAAGCCGGCCGACCCGGTAACCAGTGCCTTGCGCAAGGGGAGCCTCGTCCTGTTGTCTCGCCACCGTTGGGCTGGCCAGTCGGCCCTGCTTAGCACCGCAGCACAGCCCGTCCAAGCCCGCAGGTGGAGAATGAGCTACCCGCCCGCCACCATCTGCGAGCGCAAAAACTGGCTGGACCGCGCGAAAAACGGCAATTCGATAAAATTGTATTTTCCCACTTAAACGGGCCGCAGGTGTTGGCCTGCTAAACCAATCCCAGGATGAGGGAAAGATCCGGTGAGACAAGTCGGCCGAGGCCGCAACGCCAGGATCGCACCTGTAAAACAGGGAGTGGGGTTATGAAGAAGTTTCTGATCGCAGCCGCCGCAGCGACTTTGATGCTCACCGGTGGACTGACCACAAATGCAGACGCCGGCTGGTTCGGCAACACCCGCGCGCTTGGCGACCCGGAGATCTACCAGCCGGAAGTCTCGCGCAGTGAACAGCGCTACCAGCCGCGCAGCAACAACAGCGAAGCCCGCGGTTCGTCCCGCGCGCCGCGCGCCTACATGATCTTCTGCCTGCGCAATCCCGGCGAATGCAAGCCGACCCGCAGCGCGAATACCGTAGCCTACAGCCCGCAGCTGGTGGCCAAGCTCAACCGTGTCAACAACGAGGTCAACCGAGCCATCAACTGGACGGGTGATCGGGGCGATGTGTGGCGCGTTGGTGGCAGCAGCGGCGACTGCGAGGACTTTGCCCTGACCAAGCGCAGCAAGCTGATCCAGCTGGGCGTTCCTGCTGGCGCCCTGCGCATGGCCGTCGTCCGAACCTCAAAGGGTGAAGGTCACGCGGTTCTGGTCGTGAAGACCTCGAAGGGCGACCTGGTGCTCGACAACATCAAGAAGACCATCGTCTCGCGCCAGCAGACCGACTACCGCTGGATTGCGATCGCCAGCCAGAACCCGTCGGCCTGGCAGAAGCTTTAAGCGTCCTGCCAGCCCCGCCGGGTCGACTGACCCGGCCAGCGTGTTGAACGAAATCACCTGCCCCAAATGGCCTGATGCCGCCGCAAGGCGGCATCTCTTTGTCCGGGAAGCGAAGCGCTCACTTGACCGGATAACAGAATTGCTGAACTGACACGTGGCCAAGTCTAGGCGCGCGACACTCTGGAAATCATCGTGCTCGATTGAGCACTCAGGTCAGCGCTTTGAGTCGCCGCGCGCATCAAGGCCGCCCAAAAACAACAAAGCCCGCACGTATGCGGGCTTTGAAAAAGCAATCGAGACTGTTTGGCCTCAGACTCAGTTCTGGCTGCCCCCATCCGGGCCGTCCAGAGCATCGTCACCAGCTGCCGGGCCGGCGGCAACCGGAGTGTCGATACCGCCATCGCCACCGCTGATCGAATCAGCCAGAGCGGAAATCTGTTCAGCCTGGGCAGCATCCGGGGAAGCTGCTGCAGCCGCCCGAAGACCCTCGGCAATGTTTGCACCAGCGCCCTGCACTTCGGCGAGGGAAGCTGCAAGTTCAGCAACCACGGCAGCGCGCTGTGCGGCCGGAACGCTTGCGAGGTAAGCGGTCACCAGCGGTGCGCACGGAGAACCGGCGCCGCACGCTGCAACGACCGACGCTACGGAAAGGCCCTGTGCAAATGCCGGCGCGGAAATCGACAGGACGGTTGCGGCCAGCGCTACCTTCAAGGTGTTGGAAAAGCTCATAATATTCTCCCGAAAATGAAACATGCGACGCAACTATCGCGCTCAAACGAGCAGCCTTGTTGAAGGATTACCATATACCGGCTATCGTGTCACATGAATTTAAAGGTATCCTTAACCACAGCTTCAGGCGACAACGGCGAAAACCCTCTCCCGACAGCAGCGAGAGCCCGGCGCTTCACACCACCTGTTTTTAGCAAATTAATGTTAATTCACTCAACGTCAATAGCAGCGATATATTCGGCATCTCGCGCGTTTGCCGCTGCAACTCCCTATAAACGCCTGATCGCGGACATGCCACGTTGACCCCTGCCCTCAACACCGCCACCCATCGCACCATATCAGATCGGTCGTTTGCGCTGACAATCGTCGTTCTGGGTGCAGTCCTGGCCCTGCTCGGTGGCGTGCTTCTATGGAACGAGGCTGCGCTCTTCCTGAAGAGCGGCGATGGCCGGGGCGCCCGCTTGGCTCCGCTTACCAACGGCACTTACACGACGGGCGTGTCGGTATTCTCAAACCGAACCTTGATGCTTGATTGCGACGAAGCCTTGACCTCGACCTTCGGACGGCTGCAGCCATCAGCGGTACGCCGCAGTTACGCTGAAAGCTGCATCGCAGCGGCGGATGACGTCCTGGCGCGCAGGCCTACGGATGGGCTCGCCTATCTGGTGAAGGCGAACGCATACGCGTTCCTCGAGAACCGGGACGGCATGATCGACGCCCTTCGCCTGTCGCAGGCTCTGGCGCCACAGGAGGGCTGGATTGCCGACGGCCGGCTTCGTCTCGCGTTGCCGCTCTACATGGATCTTCCTGACGCCTTGCAGAAAGCGATTGCTGCCGACGTTGCGGTGCTTGCTTCCTCCCGTCGAAGCGCCGCCTGGCTCGCGCGACTTTACTTGCGCAAGGAGAAAGGCCCCGACGTCCTGCTGCAGATCCTCGATACCTTGCCCGACGCCTCAAAGGGCAATGTCCTTGCGGAGATCCGGACGGCAACGTCCTTGCGCTGAACGCGAATCCAGACGCCCCAGAAAGTACGCCCCATGCGCTTTTCGCCTACGTCCGCATCGGACGATCTGACCGCTTCGGGTCGCAGCAGCACCTCTCGCCTCAATGACATGACAGGCCGCGCGGTTCTGTTCGTGCTCATGCTGGCGCCGATCCCTCTTGGCAGCAATCGGCCTTTTTTCTGGGCCCTTTGGGCTTTGGTGCTTGGGGTCATTCTATGCGCCTATGGCTTTGTGCTGTACCGAAATGCGCTCAGGCTCAGACTTCCGTTTTCGGTCATTACCGGCATTTCGATCCTTTTTGCTCTGGTCGCCATCTGGATGGGTCTGCAGGTCCTCCCGATCGGCAGCGTCATTCCCTTGCCGCAGGTCCAATCTACGACAGGCTACAGCTTTTCTTTTCCCAGCATCAGCCTGACTCCAGGCGACACCTTGCTAGCCCTGCTGCGCTGGCTCAGCTACGGCGTCCTGTTTTTCCTGGCACTTCAGGCAAGCGTGCGCAAGCAACGCGCGCGGCGACTGACTTTGTTTATTTTGATCTTCGTAACAGCACAGGCTGCCTATGCCCTGGTCGCGATGCTGTATCTTGCTGATCAGGTTTTGGTGGTCGAGAAGACCCAATACCTCGGCGAAGCAACCGGCACCTTCATCAATCGCAACACGCTCGCAACCTATCTCGGCTTGGGCGCTGTGCTCGCGGCCTTACTTGCGCTGCCGAACCCCCCGCTGGAGGAAACGGGTGTCTCCGCTGGCCCCCGCAGACGCTCGCGAAAGCGTTCGTTCGATCTTTCGATCAAATCGAACACAATCCTTGCAATGATCGCTCTGCTCATTCTGCTGTCCGCCATTGTGGCGACCGGATCACGCATGGGCCTGTTTGCCACGTTCTGCGGTGTGACGACTGCAGTGCTGCTCCGGCTCTCAAGTTGGCGCTCACGCCTGGTGGCGGTGGCGGCGCTCGTCGTCGGTGGCCTGGCGTTTCTGTCGATTTATGGTGCTGGCACGCTTGAACGGATGATCACTGTTGAACGGGATTCTGACTCGCGTCTGACGCTCTATGAAGACACATTCGACATGATTGCTGACCGCCCGCTCATCGGCTTTGGGGCGCAGTCGTTCGAATACGCGTTCACGCTTTATGACACCGATCCGGCCAACAGCGCGTTTACATTCGACAAGGCCCATTCGACCTATCTGACCCACTGGAGTGAGCTTGGCGTCGTTTTCGGATCCGTTCCGATCCTGATCATTGCCCTGATCGGCTTTCGTCTTCTTCAAGGCCGCATCGGCCAGGGACTGCGTGACACTGAGATATGCGCAGCACTGGCCGCAATAGTGATCGCAGCTGTTCATTCAATCGTAGACTTTAGCCTCGAGATTGAGGCGGTCACTTTCCTGTTCGTCACGCTCCTTGCGATGGGCGTTGCCACCGCTCACGAACGCGGACGAAAGCAGGTAAACCAGACTTCGTGATGCGGGCCGGGCAGAGTTTGCAATGCGCAGGATTTTCGATCGCATTTTCGGATCATCATCCGTAGACAATCAAGAAAAAAACAGGGTCCGAAGTGTCGAAAGGCGTCCGGATCTTCTGTATGTTGTAGGCGATATTCACGGGCGCAAGGATCTCACCGACGAGCTCCATCGGTTGATTGATCAGGACGCAACATCGCTTGGGCTGCAGCCACATGTCGTCTATCTCGGTGACCTTGTAGACCGCGGGCCAGCATCAGCGCAGCTGCTCGACATGGCAACGGGTCCAGCACCGCGCGGTTGGTCGCGGCAGTTCCTGGCTGGCAACCATGAACTGATGATGCTGGGGTTCCTGAAGAAGCCAAAGGCCAACCTTGCCTGGCTCGACTTCGGCGGAACAGAAACGCTGTTCTCGTATGGCTTGAAGGCAAGTGAGATCGAGCATATTCGCCGCGATCCGGCCCGCTCAGCCAGTCTTCTCAAATCTTATGTCCCCGAAGAGCACATCGCATTTCTTGAGGGGCTGGACACGGGCCTTGCCTATCCTGGCCTGCTGCTGGTTCATGCCGGAATTCGACCCGGGACGCCGATAGCCGAGCAGAGCGATCTGGACCTGACGCGCATCAAGGGCGAGTTTCTCGACAGCGACGTCGATCATGGCATGATCGTGATTCATGGGCATAGCATTGTCAAATTTCCGGAAGTCCGACCCAACCGGATTGCCATCGATACCGGCGCTTACGCAACCGGCGTCCTGACCGCCCTTCGCCTGGCTCCGGGACAGCGGCCGGCGTTTCTCCAGACCGGCGCTGGACGCGCCGCGTAAGCTCCGGTATGTGAGGAGCCAGTTTGGATTTCTTCAATAGATTACGATGATGTCCCGGTGCATTTCGCTGCGGATCCATTAGGAAAGACTTTCGCTTATGGACGAGACAGAAATCGATTTTCGTCATCTCTTCGGCATCGTTCGCCGCCAGATCAAACTCATTGCCGCCACGATAGCGGTCGTTCTCGCAATCGCGATCATTGCCGTGTTTTCCATCACGCCGATGTATTCCGGCACGACACTGATCCTCGTTGATCCCAGCCGGAAGAACCTGCTGGATCCGACCAACGTCTCAGGCTCGTCTGCGACGGACAGTGCTCGCGTGGAAAGCGAAGTCGAGATCGTTGATTCCGATGCCGTGCTTCTGTCGGTCATCGCTGACAAGGGTCTCATTACCGACCCTGAGTTCGGCATCAAGATCAGCCTCAAGAACCGCATTCTGGCTGCCTTGCGAATTCGCGAATTGAGCCTTCCGACCGGTCAGGAAGCTCTTGGAATTGTACTGTCCCGGTTCAAGGACAACATTTCTGTCTCTCGCCGGGGTCTCACCTATCTGATTGCCGTTTCCGTCAGGTCGGAGAACGCTGCAAGGTCTGCAGAGCTCGCAAATGCGATCGCTGAAACCTATATTCGCAGCCAGATTGAATCTAAGACCTCGACCACCCGCGAATCGCGCGACATCATCCAACGCCAGCTTGTGGACGCGGAAAAGGCCGTCGTCTTCGCAGAAAAAGCGTTCGATGATTACATCTTTGGCAACGTCAATGCCTTCGTAGATGCTACCGGGAGATCCGACCTTGTCGAGATGCGCAACCGCATTGACGAGCTGACCACCGAACGGACTTCAGCCGAGTCTCGCGTCGCTGGCCTGCGCCAGAAGCTTCAGAGCGCAGATTATCAAACCTTGGCCGCAGAGCTCGAAAACGAGGCCGTGGCCGCGTTGAACAAGCAGCGCCTCGATCTGCAGCGCGCACTCGGAGAGGTCGCCGCCGGGTCAGCCCGCGCAGTCAATCTCCGACAGGAACTTGCAGCAATCGAACGCAACCTTGCGACAGAAACAGAGACGGCCCTAGGTGAATTGCAGGCGTCGATCGGCGACTACGACAAGCAGGCGAGCACGCTGCGACGTGACCTGAATACCGCCATTCTTGGCAGCAATCTCCCGGCCGATACACTGGCGCAGATCTATCGCCTGCAGCAGATGTCGCGCAACGCGGCGACCCAGTATCAGGCCCTGCTCGCCCGCTCCCAGACCCTGGAAACCGAAAGCGCGCTCCAGATCGCCGATAGCCGCGTTGTCTCACCGGCCTACCCTCCCACCGGTCCCAGTTCGCCAAAGGTGATGCTGATCCTTGCGGTTGCGACGCTGTTCGCAATCGGTGCCGGCTTTGCGCTTGCGTTCATTTTCGAGAACTTTATTGGCGGCTTCACCAGCGAAGAGCAGGTCCAGGCAATCACGCGCCTGCCTTTGGCAACCGTGGTGCCCCGTCATTCGGCCACGACAGCGCAGTTCTCTGTGTCCGATGCACTGATCGAAAGTCCATTGTCGATGTATGCGGAATCCATCCGCCGGCTCAGAGCCACGATCGACAACACCCTGCAGGCGAATGTGCCAAAGCCGGCAGATGGACGGGGGCGTCAGGGCTTCGTCATCATGATGTCCTCGGCGCTGCCGGGCGAAGGCAAGTCGACTATGTCCCTGTCCCTGGCGCGCACGCTTGCGCTCTCTGGCGCCAGCACACTGATCATCGACTGTGACTTCCGCAAACCAAGCATCCAGCGTCACCTCAACCTTGAGCCGTCGAACGGTCTTGTCGACTTCCTGGTTGGCGACACAGGCTCCGATGACCTCTTGCAGAACATCGTCAAGGCTGATCCGAAAACTTCTCTGACCGCCGTGATTGGCGCTCGCAGGTCGGACGTTCCAACCGATCAGCTCATCACGCAAGAGAGATTTGCCCGGCTGGTCCAGACCGCCCGGACCCGCTTCGACTATGTCGTGCTGGACTCGCCACCGATCGAGCCGGTCGTGGATGGTCTGTATCTGGCAAAATATGCCGATGTGATCACATTTGTCATCCGCTGGGCGAAGACCCCGCAGCGTCTTTGCGTGCATTCGCTGCAACGACTGTCGCAAACCAAGGCGGATCATTGCCGAATCTTGACCCTTCTGAACCAACAAGAAGGCAAGAGCGGGTACTATACAGCCTATTCCGACTATTATTCGGAATAGGATACTTCCCTTCCGCTGCCTCCGCAGTTTTGGCGGCAGCGGAATTTATTTATTGCGATGAACTATACTGCAGTCAGATATCTAGCACTCGGCAGCCCACGCCGTTGCCACTTAGGGTCAAGCTGTTGAAAGCCATCACCTTCCCCTGAGTTCGCGCAATCCGCCACAAAGAATCCTATTTGCAGCGCACCAAGAGCTGTGTTAGGAATCCGGTAACGTAAAAGATAAAATTCTATACAAATTGAAACGACCTAATTCGGTGTGCTGCGTACGGGCCCGGACATTTTTCTTTTGGGCTCGCGTTTAAAACCTAGTTTTTGGGGCCTGTCATGGTGCACGAGTATATTGATCGTGAGCGCGATACACGTGGTGGAAAGCGCGGATTTCGGCGGATCGCTTTCTTTTCGAGATCACTTTCCGAACGCAATCTGGCAGCAGACCGGCATGTTGGTCCGATGTCATTGGGGCGTCAGGGCGGCAGCGCCGCGATTGCTGACCCGCGGGGTGCCTTGAGCCATCCTGCGTTCACAGGTATTGCACCGGCTTCCGAACTGGCTGTTGACGCAGGCGCGATTGCCCGACTGCGCGCAGTTGCCCGCCCGCCACTCAAGCGGACCATGGATGTGGTTGGCAGTGCTGCTGGACTTGTCTTGTTGAGCCCGCTGCTTATCGGCATTGCGGCTGCGATCAAGCTGAACAGTGCCGGTCCGGTGATCTTCCGCCAGGCGCGTTATGGCGTGAATGGCGAGCTGTTTTACACCCTGAAGTTCCGGTCGATGTATGTCGCCAAACAGGACACCACCGGTGTCGCCCAGACGCGCAAGAACGACCCGCGTATCACGCCAGTCGGTCGCTTCCTGCGTCGGTCCAACTTCGACGAGCTGCCGCAGCTCTGGAACGTTCTGAAGGGCGATATGTCCCTGGTCGGTCCGCGTCCGCATGTCCCGGGGATGCTTGCCGCCGGTGTGCCTTACGAGGAATTCGACACCCGTTACATGGATCGTCACCAGGTCCGTCCGGGCATCACGGGCCTTGCACAGGTCAACGGCTTCCGCGGTGAAACCACCGAGGAGTACCACGCCCGCATGCGCGTCCATTACGATCTCGAATACATCCGCAGCCAGTCGACGCGCGGTGACCTCAAGATCCTGTTCCAGACCGTCTGGAAGGAGTTCACCAAGGGCACCGGATACTGACTTCGCCCTGCTCGCCGCCCATCATATGAACGAGGCCCCGGAAAACCGGGGCCTTTTTCATTTGCGTATTTTTCCCGCAGCCCTGCCTCACGCCATGCCAAGTCCGGTCATGATCTCCTGCCAGGCATCATAGGCGGCAAGTACGGTTTCCATCTGTGCCGTGTGGCCGGTGCGGAAGGCCGGGCCGTAGATGGTCTCATCCGGGTACTCGGTGATCAGGGTCACAGGCACCGTGTGCCGGTCATCCAGCGAGCACAGGCACGGGAAACCATTGATCATGCGGAAGCCGGTTTCCCCGGCATGCGCCTCGTACAGCCCAATCTGCCGGCTGTTCTCGCCAACGAGCCCCGGGATCGCCGCCAGATGGCGCGTCACCTTGTCGAGCAGGGCTTCGGACGCCGCTTCCCAGCCCGGCAGATGGCGCAGGATCAGGAAGAAGCCCTTCGGCAAAGTCCACATGGCGAAGTTGCGCGGAACATAGCCGGACAGCGGCCGGGTCCATTCGTGCGCGGGATAGCCGTGCAGGTTCACATGCAGCCCCGCTCCGCTCAGCGCTTCGGCCTTGAGGCGAATTTCCTTTTCAAGGAGGTTCGCCCCCGAGTTCTCGCGTGTGCGGTATTCCAGGTCATCGCCGAGCGCCGTGTAGCGCGCGGCGTGGTGCATGTGACGCGGATTGCCGAGGCGCAACCGCTGGTGCAGCGCATAGCCATCCGGGTTTTCCAGCGGCGACAGGCTGAAATGCGCCCCTTCACGTCTCGCCAGACGCCGCGCGGCCCGAAGCGCACCGACGACGCCAGTCGTCTCGTTGGCATGCTGCCCGGCGCTGATCATCACCGGTGCAGCCGTTCCGGCGACATAGGTCGCGCGCACCGTCCGGCCCGACCGGGTGCTTGCCTCGAACGCAACACCGCCGTGGCTTGCCAGTTCTTCGGTCACCTGCGCAACGGCCAGAGGCGTCTCCGCCCGGTCCAGATCCTGTCGTGGATCGTCCATATAGCCGGTCGACAGGGCCTTGAGTTCAATTCGCAGGGAGGACCGCGCCGCGCCGCCCGTCACGGCCGGAACGATCTGCCCCGGCTTCAGCCCCCGGTCGCCCAGCGGACGCCCCGAGCGCTTCTGGAACACCTCCAGCAGCGAGAAATAAAGGTCCTCATGCAGGGCCTCGGGCAGGCTGATCACCTCGTCGCCGACTGACATCGGCGCATCTTTCGCCGGGAGGGAAGCTGCAATATGCAGTTCCTCGAAATAGGGCTCCTGCGTGCCCCAGGGGGCGGACTTCACCGTGGCGATGGCCGTCTCGAACAGCTGCTCGAAGTCCGTCTCGATCCGCTCCCCCTCTTCCTCGCCGGATCGCCGGACCCAGCCGGTCGGCGACAGGCTCGTCTCGCCGGCCGCGTCCACATGCAGCCGGTTCGGGGCAAGCACGGCCAGGGTCTCACGTGTCCCGTCCACTCGGGTCAGCACGACATCATACTGCAGGCCCGCGTCGGCTTTCGGCGCGAAGCGCAGCGGAATGTCACCGGTCATCGCGGCCAGCGGATAGGCCTCGAGTCGGAACCGGTTGTCGGGCGCAGCCGGATGCACCGGATAGTGCAGCTCGATTGCCGTCACTCCGGCCAGATCGATCTCCTCCAGAAAGGCATGCACCAGCGGCTTGTAGGCGCTGCGGATGCGGGCCGTGATGCCCTTCTGCTTCAGCAGCGCTTCGCAGTCCTCGCGGCTGCGGCGGTCATCGAAGCTCCACACCTCCAGCGTCTCGCCAGGGCGGGCAAGACCGGCAATCTGGTCCAGCGTGCGGGCAAAGCTGCGGTCGACAAGCACGGTCATCGGATTACCTCGAGGTTCGTCCGGTCGGGTCGAGGCTGTCGCGCAGCCAGTCGCCGAGAAGATTGAGACCCAGCACGGTCAGCAGGATGGCAACACCGGGGAACACGCTCACCCACCAGGCGGTCTGCAGGTAGGTCCGCCCATCCGCCAGCATGCCGCCCCAGCTCGGGATCGTCGGATCAACGCCAAGGCCGAGGAAGGTCAGACTGCTTTCGAGCAGGATGTTGTTGGCGACATTCAGCGTCATCAGCACGATCACCGGGCCGATTAGGTTCGGCAGCAGGTGCTGCAGGATGATGCGCCAGTCTTTCACGCCGATGGCACGGGCGGAGAGGATGAACTCCCGCTCGCGCAGGGTCAGCACGGAGCCTCGCACCAGGCGGGCATATTGCACCCACTGCGAGATGATCAGCAGGATGATGGTGTTGGTCAGACTGCCGCCAACGATGGCAATGAAGGTGATGGCGAGCAGGATGAAGGGCATGGCCAGCTGCAGGTCGGCAAAGCGCATCACCACCATGTCCCAGAAGCCACGGTAGTAGCCGGCGATCAGCCCCATCAGCACGCCGAAGACGACCGCGCCAATCACCGATGTAAAACCGACCAGCAGCGAGATCTTGCCACCGGCCACCACACGGGCCAGCACGTCGCGGCCGAGCGGGTCGGTGCCGAGCGGATGCGCTGCACTGACAAAGGGCTTGGTCAGCCGGGCCATCAGGTCGATCTTGTCGGCCCCGCCCGGAAACAGCACGTCCGAGAACACCACCGCGAGGCAGATCACGGTTGTCAGGCAGGCTCCGAGGATGAACTCGAGACTGGCAAACTGCGAGGGGCGAGAGGTCTTTGCGGCCATGAGCGTCACTCCGTCCGGATGCGCGGGTCGACGAGGCCATAGGCGATATCGACGAGAAGGTTGATGCCGACGATCATCAGTGACAGCACGGTGATCACGGCCTGCAGCACCGGATAGTCGCGCGCACCGACCGCCTCGAAGGCGAGCGTGCCCATGCCCGGCCAGTTGAACACCCGCTCGATGACGACGATGCCGCCGAGCAGGCCGCCAAACTGCAGGCCGAAATAGGTGATCAGCGGAATGGCACAGTTGCGCAGGGCGTGCTTGTAGAGAACCTTGCTCTCGCTCAGCCCCTTGGCCCGGGCGACCATGACATATTGCGACTGCAGCGTTTCCAGCATCGCCGTGCGCACCAGGCGCACATTGGTCGCGGTCAGGATCACGCCCATGGTCACGGCGGGCATGATGAAGCTCTCCGGTCCCGACATGCCGCTGGGTGGCAAGAGGTTGAAGGTGATGGCAAACAGCAGCACCAACATGGTGGCGAGCCAGAAATTCGGAAACGACAAGCCAACCAGCGAGAAGACGCGGATCACCTGATCCGCCAGCTTGCCGCGGGAGGTGGCCGCCTTGATGCCGAGCGGGATCGACAGGGCGATGGAAACCGCCATCGACACGAAGGCCAGCATCAGGGTCGCCGGCAGCGCGTCGCCGATCAGCCGGGCGACCGGCGTTCCGCCAACGAAGCTCTTGCCGAGGTCGAAGGTCACCAGACCTTGCATGAAACTCAGATATTGCACCAGGAAGGGCTTGTCCGTGCCAAGCTCGGCGCGGATCCGCATCAGATCCTCTTCCGTCATGCTGCCGCCGCCCTGGAACATCATCACCGCCGGATCACCGGTGAGGCGGATGGCGAACGAGACGATGAGCGTGATGGCGATGACCACGAAGATGGCCTGAAGCAGGCGTTTGATGAGGAAACCGGCCACGTTCTTCTCCTACTGGTGCGGATTGGCTCCGCCCGGCCATGCCGGGCGGAACCTGAAACTGCTGACACACCAAGATCAGCCAGGGATTAGCCCCTGACAGATGCCCGGTTTCGCTACGCCCCCTCTCCCCCCTTGAGGGGGAGATGTCCGCGAAGCGGACAGAGGGGGGCAACAGCGCTTCGACATACTCTGCGTGGTGATCGATTGAACCGCCGCATACCCCCCTCTGCCCCCTGCCGGGGGCATCTCCCCCTCATGGGGGGAGAGGCGCAAACGCATGGTCCGTCGTGTCACGCCGGCCTTCTGGTCGTGTCAGCAAGTCACAACCCCGCCCAGTCGCGCCGGGCGGGTTTGTTTGTACGGGTCAGTCGACGCTGACTTCGTTCAGCTTGATGCGGGTGTCGGGAGCCGGAACGAAGCCCTTCACGCGCTTGTTGATGCCGTAGATGGCGTTGGTGTTGTAGAGCGGCAGCTCGAGCGCCTTGTCCGCGACATAGGCACCGATCTCCTGCAGCACCTTCTCGCGGGCCGCCTGATCCGTCATCGGACGCTGCGATTCCAGCAGCTTGTCGAGCGTTTCGTCCTTGTCATACGGGTTCCACTTTTCGCCGGTGTGATACATGGCGTAGGCGGTGTTGTCGTAATCGAAGGTCCAGCCACCCCACTTCTGCTGGAACATGGCGCCGGTCTTGCCCTGCGGGATGATGTCGTTAATCAGCACGCTGGTTTCATACGGCTTCACAGTGGCATTGAGCCCGACGGCCTGCAGGTAGAAGGAGATGGCCTGGGCCACTTCGTTCATGGTCGCGTCATTGCCACGCACGTCGATCTGCAGCGCCGCACCCGGCTTCACGCCAGCCTCGGCGAGGAGCTTCTTCGCGGCGGCCGGATCAAACGGCAGCGGCTTCAGCGTCTCGTCATGGCCGAAGGACAGCGCGCTCTGGAAGGTCGCGATTTCCGAAGCGTGGCCGGCCAGGATCGACTGCACGATGGCCGAGCGGTCGACAGCCATGATGATCGCCTTGCGCACGCGCGCATCGGCGGTGATGCCGTCGCGGGTGTTGAAGCGCAGCGCGTCGACGGTCGGGCCGGGGACGCTCAGGATCTCGAGGTTCGCATCCGACTTGATCGTCTCGACCATGCCGATCGGGATGATCGGCGGGATGATGAGATCAACGCGGCCGAACTGCAGTTCGGCGACAGCCGTTGCCGGCTCGGAAATGAAGCGGAAGTCCACCTCGTCCAGCTTCGGCGCCCCGCCCCAGTAATCCGGGTTTGCCGCCAGCTTGACGTCGACCTTCGGTGCGTAGGACACGACCTTGAACGGGCCGGTGCCGACCGGGTTGGCGTTGAAGTGGTCCTCGCCCTTCTCGGCGATGTACTTCGGCGGCACGATCATCGCGCCATAGCCTGCGAGCTTCGTCAGCAGCACCGGATCCGGCTTCTTCAGCTTCAGGTCGACGGTGTTCTCGTCGATGACCTCGACGCTGTCGATCACGGTGTAGTTCGAGCGCTGCGGTCCCTTGGCACCCTGCTCGCCGAGCAGGCGGTCGAAGGTGAACTTGACGGCTTCGGCGTTGAACGGCTCGCCGTTGTGGAACTTGACGTTCTGGCGCAGCTTGAAGCGGATGCGCTTGCCCTCGTCCAGCTCTTCCCAGCTCTCGGCAAGGCCCGGCACCAGCTTCAGGTCCGGACCGCGATAGGTGAGGCCTTCAAACACGTTGGTCGAAACGGCCGCCCAGGCCACCAGGAACGTGTCGATCGGATCCCAGCTGCCCGGATCGAGCGGCGAAGCAACGGTCAGCTTGCCGGCGGCGAGCGCCGGCTGGGCGACAAAAGAGACACCGGACATGGCAAGCGCTACGAGGGCGGCGCTCATTCCCCACTTCTTTGTTTTCATGTTCCCATTCCTCTGCTGATGACTGCGGATTTCGCAGGGTTCAGGCGCTCTTGGCGACAAGGTGGCCTGGATGGATTTCCTCGCGAACGAGGAGAGCCGGCTCGTCTCCCACGCGCCGGGTTGAACTGGGGATCTCGCCTTCCAGCATCGCGGAGGTGCGGGCGCGGGTCGGATCGGCAACCGGCACGGCGGACAGGAGGCGGCGGGTGTAGTCATGCGCCGGCGTCTCGAACACCTGGCGGCGGCTGCCCATTTCCATGATCTGGCCGAGGTAGAGCACGGCGACGCGGTGGCTCATCTTCTCCACCACCGCCATGTCATGGCTGATGAAGAGATAGGCCAGCCCGCGTTCGGCCTGCAGGTCCATGAAAAGGTTGATCACCTGCGCCTGGATCGACACATCCAGCGCCGACAGGGCCTCATCGGCGATGATCAGTTCCGGGTCGGACGCGAGCGCCCGGGCAATGCAGACGCGCTGGCGCTGGCCGCCGGAGAACTCATGCGGATAGCGGCTGGCATGGGCGGAGGTGAGCCCCACCCGTTCAAGGAGTTCATCCACCCGCCGCTGGATCGCCTTGCGGTCGCTGATCAGCCCGTGCGTCGTGATCGGTTCTGCAATCGAAAACCCGACGGTCTTGCGCGGGTCCAGCGAGGCGAACGGGTCCTGGAAGATGTATTGCACCTTCTGGCGCAGCGCGAAGCGCTCGGCCGCCGACATGCCGGCAAGGCTTTTGCCCTTGAAGCTGATGTCGCCGGAGTGGGCGGCCTGCAGCTGCTGCACCGCCCGGCCGATGGTCGACTTGCCCGAGCCGGATTCGCCGACCAGCGCCAGCGTCTCGCCCGGATAGATGTCGAAGGACACATTCGACACGGCGCTGCAGCGGTGGGTGACCTTGCCAAGGATCGTCTTGCGCACGTCAAAGCGCACGAACAGGTCGCGTACCGACAACAGCGGCGCTCCGTCGGTGCGGGCGGTGTTCTGCACCCGCTCCACGCCCACGGTCTTCGGCTCGCCATCTTCCAGCACCGTCAGCGGCAGGCGCTTGGGATAGTCCTCGCCCGCCATTGAACCCAGCTTCGGCACGGCGGACAGCAGGGCGCGGGTGTAGGGATGCTGCGGGCTTGCGAAAATGTCGGTGACCTTGCCTTCCTCGACCTTCCGGCCTTTCCACATCACCACCACGTCGTCCGCCATCTCGGCGACCACGCCCATATCGTGGGTGATGAAAATCAGCGCCATGCCGAGTTCTTTCTGCAACTCGCGCATGATGTTGAGGATCTGGGCCTGGATGGTCACATCCAGCGCCGTCGTCGGCTCGTCGGCGATCAGCACCTTGGGCCGGCAGGCCAGCGCCATGGCGATCATCACCCGCTGGCGCATGCCGCCGGAAAGCTGGTGCGGATAGCGCTTCACCAGTTCGGCCGCGTCCGGCAGGCGCACCATGCCGAGCAGCCGGATGGCCTCCGCCAGCGCCGCCGCCTTGCTCATCTTTTCGTGCAGCATCAGCGTTTCGCAGATCTGGTCGCCGATGGTGTAGACCGGATTGAGCGAAGTCATCGGCTCCTGAAAGATCATGGCAATGTCCTTGCCACGGATCGCGCGCATGTCCTTCTGCGTCTCAGTGAGCAGGTTGCGGGCGCCGAACAGGATCCGGCCTGCGTCGTAGCGCGCGCCCATCATGTCGGCCAACCGCATGATCGACAGGGATGTCACCGACTTACCGGACCCGGACTCGCCCACGATGGCCAGCGTCTTGCCCGGCTGGACGGAGAAGGACAGATCCTCGATCACCCGGTTGCCGCCGAAGCTGACGCTGAGCCCGTCAACGGTGAGCAGCGGGGTGGACGTCTCAGGGGGCGTCTTCTCAGGGGGCGTCATGGTGCTCATGCCTGCGTCTCCGCCGGTTCCTGCCGGTTGTTGTTTGTCTGGGTCACGCCCGCAGGTTCAATCCGGGCCAATGCAGCCCCGGCGATCTGGGCTGATCCAGCCTGCGCCAGGCAGGTGATCACGCCATCGCGGTGCGCCGTCACGGCCGTTTCCATCTTCATCGCATCCATCATCGCGATGACATCGCCCGCACGGACGACATCGCCGTCGGCAACTGCCCAGTGCGCCAACGTTCCCGGCAACGGCGCGGCCACGACAGCCGCATCAATTGGGGTCGCGTCCTGCGCTTCCGGCACAGCCGTCCCGCTCCCCAGCAGCCGCAACAGGCTCTGCGGAATGCCGATCTCGACAAGCTGCCCGCCGATCTCGATCTTGCCGCGCAACAGGCTTGCCTCACCGGTCGCCTCGGGCCGCGGGGCCGCATCCAGGGCCCCGGCGAACTCGGTCTCGATCCAGCGCGTATGCACCTTGAACGGACCGCAGAAGTCAGGCTCCTGCAGCACCGCCCTGTGGAACGGCAGCACGCTCGGAACACCCTCGATCTGGAACTCACTGAGCGCACGGCGCGCACGGGCAATTGCCTGCTCGCGCGTCACACCCCAGACGATGAGCTTTGAACTTAAGGAATCAAACATCGGCGGGATCACCGAGCCTGCGATGACGCCACTGTCAAAGCGGATGCCTGGACCGGCCGGCACCGTCATCGCCGTGATTTCACCCGACGCCGGCAGGAAGCCCCGGCCCGGATCTTCCATGTTGATGCGGAACTCGATTGCGTGACCGCGTGGCTCCGGCGTTTCCGTGATGCCCAGCGGCAGGCCCTCGGCGATGCGGAACTGCTCCACCACCAGGTCGATCCCTGTGGTCTCTTCCGTCACCGGATGCTCCACCTGCAGGCGCGTATTCACCTCCAGGAACGAGATCAGCCCATCGGCGCTGAGCAGGAACTCCACCGTGCCCGCCCCGGTGTAGCCAGCCGCGCGGCAGATGTCGCGCGCAGCGGCATGGATGGCCGCGCGCTGCGCATCGCTCAGGAACGGGGCCGGAGCTTCCTCGACGAGCTTCTGGTTGCGCCGCTGCAGCGAGCAATCGCGCGTGCCGACCACGACCACATTGCCATGCCGGTCGGCCAGAACCTGCGCCTCGATGTGACGCGGCCGGTCAAGGAACTGCTCCACATAGCATTCGCCCCGGCCAAAGGCGGCCAGCGCCTCACGGGTGGCACTGTCGAACAGCTCCTCCACCTCGTCCAGGGTACGGGCAATCTTGAGGCCGCGTCCGCCGCCGCCATGCGCGGCCTTGATGGCCATCGGCAGGCCAAACTCCCGCGCGAAGGCCAGCGCCTCGGCAGCCGAGCCAATGGGTCCGTCGCTGCCCTTGACCAGCGGCGCGCCGACCTTGCGGGCAATGCGCCGCGCTTCGAGCTTGTCGCCCAGCGCCTCGATCACCTGCGGGTCCGGCCCGATCCAGGTCAGCCCCGCGTCGATCACCGCGCGGGCAAACTCCGCCCGCTCCGACAGGAAGCCATAGCCCGGATGCACCGCATCGGCACCCGAGCGGCGAGCCGCCTCGATCAGCTTACCGATGTCGAGATAGCTTTCCTTCGGGCTCGCCCCATTGAGTGCCAGCGCCTCGTCGGCCAGTTCGGTGAACAGCGCTCCGGCATCCGCATCGGCGTAGACGGCAACGGACACCAGGCCATAGTCCCGGCAGGCCCGGATCACGCGGACTGCGATCTCGCCGCGATTGGCGATCAGAACCTTTTTCATGTGGGCGCACCTGAACAGGGTTTGATGTCTTTGAAAGTCCGCGCGGCGACGAAGCGGATCCGGGCGCCGGGCGGGATCTGTCCGGCGAGGTCGAGATGGTGGCTCACCACATTGGCGATAACCGGATAGCCGCCTGTCAGCGGATGATCGGCCAGGAACAGCACCGGCTGACCATTGGCCGGCACCTGGATCGCTCCGCGCAACGTGCCTTCACTCGGCAGCTCGCCGCCAGTTGCGCGCGTCAGCTCCGGCCCGGCCAGTCGCAGTCCGACGCGGCTCGCCAGTGCGGTGACCTCCCAGTCCTGCCCGAGAAAATCGGCCAGCGCAGCGTCGGTGAACCAGTCCGTGCGCGGCCCCAGAACCACCTCGAGCGCCACGACTTCGCCCGCCGCGGGCAACACCGTTGCTGGCAGATACGGCGCATCGGCCACCGCTTCGCGTGGGAGAGGACCGGCACAGAGCCGAACGCCGGCAACGACCGGCTCCGGCCCAAGCTGCGCCAGCGTGTCGCTCGCCGCGCTGCCCAGCACCATAGGGACGTCAAGCCCGCCACGGAGGGCAAGATAAGAGCGCATGCCGCGCTGAGGTGCCGGAATGCGCACAACATCGCCGCGCTCCAGCGCCACGGGACGGTTCGCCGCAAAGACCCGTTTCGCGCCGGTCTCAGGCGCAATCTCGATCCGCTCGGCTGCGCCGGTCAGTGCAATGACAGCGCGCTTCAAAGCCTTGAACCGGAACTCGGTTGGCGCAAGTTCCAGCGCGGGTGCGTCCGGCCGGTTGCCGACCAGCCGGTTGGCAGCCTTCAGGCTACCCCGGTCCCCGGCCCCGGACTGGCTGATGCCCTGCCCGGCGAGCCCCGAACGGCCAAGATCCTGCACCAGAGCAGGCAGGCCGGTGGACAACACCTCGAGTGCGGCCTGCCGCCGATCCTGCGCACTGCTGGTGATTTCGCTTGCTGCCACCGGCACGACGACTGACGCGCCAGGTTCCTTGGCCATGTCGCGGAACCTGACCCGCGCGCCAGGGATCAACAGAGCGGCCGGCTCCCGTGCCAGATCAAACATCGCCAGCGGCGTGCGCCCGATCAGCTGCCAGCCGCCAGGGCTGGCCTTGGGGTAGATGCCGCTGAATTCACCCGCCAGCCCGACAGCACCGGCCGGAACCAGCGTGCGCGGCGACGTGCGGCGTGGCACCGTCAGCCCGGCATCGCCCGCGCTCAGGTAGGCAAATCCGGGGGCAAAGCCGGTGAAGGCAACGGTGTACTCAGCCTGCGTGTGGCGCTGGATCACTTCCTCGGGGCTGATCCCGACGAGATCGGCCACCTCCGCCAGATCCTCGCCATCGTAGAAGACTGGGATCTCGACCAGCACCCCGGCTTCGCTCTTCCGTCCCTGTCCGGCACGGGCACAGGCCTCGCGCTCGATGTCGGACGCGCGCAGCATGCTAGGATCAAAGCGCAGCAGAAGCGTGCGCGCGGCCGGGATGATTTCGAGGATGCCCGGCAGGTTTGCCGCCTGCAGCGCATCGAACAGCGCCAGCGTTTCGGCAAGATCCGCCAGCTCGATCATCAGCGCGCCGTCCCGCATCGGCAGGAAACGCAGGCTGGCCGAAGCAGGCGCGGTGGGAAGCACGGGCAGCAACGACATCTCAGCCCTGCCCTGCGCTTTCCAGGCCAGCGAAAGGCCGGATAGCGATGCCATCTGCTTCCAGCGCCTTTCGCACCTGCTGCGCCATGGCCACCGCATCCGGGCTGTCGCCATGCACGCAGATGGATTGCGCCTCGACCCGGGCCATCTGCCCGTCGATCGCTTCGACAACCCCGTCTCGGACAAGGCGCACCATGCGGGCGGCAACCCGAGCCGGGTCATGCAGCACGGCGCCGGGCTCACGCCGCGACACCAGGCGTCCGTCAGCGGTATAGGCGCGGTCCGCAAACGCTTCGGCGATCACCGTCAACCCGGCCTTCTGCGCCTGCGCAACCAGCGGAGATCCGGCCAGCGCCACAAGGGTCAATCGCGGGTCGACCGCCAGGATGGCAGCGATGACGTCTGCCGCCTGCCGGGCGTCAAAGGCAATGGTGTTGTAGAGCGCGCCATGCGGCTTGACGTAGGAGACGCAAGTGCCAGCCGCTGCCGCGAGGCCTTGCAGCGCGCCGATCTGGTAGATCACGTCGCCATAAAGTTCTTCACTGGAAGGATCCATCGTCCGGCGACCGAAGCCGGCGAGATCACGATAGCCGACATGTGCGCCGACGCTGACGCCGCGCACGCGTGCCGCCTTCAAGGTCTTCAGGATGCCGGCCGGATCGCCGGCGTGGAACCCGCAGGCGACATTGGCGCTGCTGACGAGGTCCAGCATCGCGGCATCGTCGCCCATCACCCAGGCGCCGAAGCTCTCTCCAAGATCACTGTTGAGATCGATCGACCGCATCAGGCCTTGTCCCACGGGTTCGCGGGCAGACCGGTCATGACGTTCCTGTCAGGGCGAACACCGCCCCGCTGGCAAACTGACTTCATGGCTTGTGCCACCCCTCTTGATTGGGGACAGGCCTATCAAAAACAGACAATCCTGTCCAGACTGTTGAACAATCTTGTCGTCTTGACCTACAACGCCAGCCTTAAGTGTCTCTGGCACCAACGTAAGCGCAAGAATGTTGTGCAATGCAGCGTTGGCATGGCGTGCGGCGCAACAGCTCCACGCTTGAAGGTGACAGCCCCCCGCCCTAGTGTCCTTTTCTTGCAGGTTTGATGGAATCAGGGTGCTCCCTGACCCGCCTGCGGCCCTTGCGAGGAGTTGCGATTGAAAGTTCTTGGATCCGCCATGAGCGCGGCGCCGGCGACGGAAGCTGGCCAGACGCTTGCGGAGATGGTTGCCTCGCGCATCCGCGAAAGGGTGATCTCCGGTGAGCTCACACCAGGCAGTCACCTGTCCGAAGTGACGCTCAGCGAAGAGCTGCAAGTGTCCCGCAACACCTTGCGCGAAGTGTTTCGTCTGCTCACCAAGGAAGGCCTCCTGCGGCACGAGGCGAACAAGGGCGTCTTCGTCATCACGCCGAACATGTCGACCATCATCGACATCTACCGCGTCCGCCGGCACATCGAATGCCCGGCGCTGGCCCGCGCCCATACGCTGCATCCCAGCGTCGCCCGCATGCGTGCAGCCGTGGAAGCCGCGCTTCGTCACCGCGAGGCCGGCGAATGGCTCAGCGTCGGCAGCGCCGACATCGCCTTTCATGCCGCCATCGTCGAGCTGGCCGACAGCCCGCGCCTGTCTGCCTTCTATTCCCAGATCTCGCTGGAACTGCGCCTGGTCTTCGGCCTTCTGCGCGATCCGGAATATCTGCATGGTCCCTATATCGAGCAGAACGTCGCCATCCTGACCCAGCTCGAACAAGGCGAAGCCGTTGCCGCAGCTGCCCGGCTTGAGGATTATCTGCATCAGGCCGAACGGTTCATCATCGCCGCCTATGCGCGGATCTATCCCTTCTGACCGGTTGACGGCTGCCTGCCCCTCTTGCTCCTCCCCTGCAACAGGCGTAAGGAGACATGCAGCGGGCCGGGCCCCTCTGGCGGCATGTTGACATGCCGTGATGTCGGACCGCGATCGAGTACGCTCGATGATGTGCCCGGCTCTCTCGGACCGTCGACGCGTACTCTGCTAGAGGTACGCATCATCATGGATCTTCTCTTCCTGCTGGTCATGGGCAAGCCACTGTGGATGTGGCTTGGTTTTCTTGCCATCGTTCTGTTTCTGCTTCTGCTTGATCTTGGCATTCTCAACAAGGATGACCACGAAATCGGCATTGCCGAAAGCCTTCGCCTCTCCGCCATGTATATCGCGCTCGGAACGCTGTTTTCCGGCTTCGTCTGGTGGCAGATGGATTTCGACAGCGCCGCGAAATACCTGACCGCCTTCGTGGTCGAGAAATCTCTGTCGATGGACAACATCTTCGTGATGGCGCTCATCTTCGGCTACTTCGCCATCCCGCGCGCTTACCAGCACCGGGTGCTGTTCTGGGGCATCCTAGGTGTGATCGTCCTGCGCGGCATCATGATCGCGCTCGGCGCCAGCATCGTGCATTCCTATGAATGGGTGCTGTATCTGTTCGCGGCCTTCCTGATCTTCACCGGCATCAAGATGCTGGTGATGGCCGACGAAGACCATGAGGTCGGCGAAAACGGCCTGATCCGCTTCCTGCGCAAGCACCTGCGCGTCACTGACGAGATCCACGGCCACGCCTTCTTCGTCAGGCTGAAGGACGCCGGCACGGGCCGGGTGCTGCGCTATGCGACGCCGCTGTTCCTGGCGCTGGTCACCATCGAGATCGCGGATGTAATCTTCGCAGTGGACTCGGTTCCGGCGGTGTTCACCATCACCACGGATCCCTACATCGTCTACACCTCGAACATCTTCGCGATCCTGGGTCTGCGTGCGCTCTATTTCGCCCTGTCGGCGATCCTGCACCGCTTCGCCTATCTGAAATACGCGCTGTCGCTGCTGCTGGTCTTCATCGGGTCCAAGATCTTCATCGCAGACCTTCTTGGTTGGGAGAAATTCCCGCCGGCCTGGTCGCTCGGCATCACCTTCGCGATCCTCAGCGTCGGTGTGGCGTGGTCGGTCTGGAAAACCAAGGACAGCGAGGCCCCCGGCTCCTGAGCGGTCGTCCTTGCCGCTTCAAGCAAGCTGGCCCGCTTCAGATAAGCTGCAAGGTCACGGCCGCTATCACCAGATAGCGGCCGATCTTGCCGATGGCCACCAGCACCAGAAACCCGGCGAAAGGCTCGCGTAGCGATCCGGCGATCACCGTCAGCGGGTCGCCGATCACCGGTACCCAGGAGAACAGCAGCGACCAGCGCCCGTAGCGGTGATACCAGCCCTCGGCCCGCGCCAGTGCCTTCTGCGACACCGGAAACCATTTGCGGTCACGGTAGAGCGTCAGTCCCCGCCCCAGTCCCCAGTTGATGACCGCGCCGAGAATATTGCCCGCGCTCGCGACGGCAATCAGCAGCCAAACTGGATGCCCCCCGCCCGCGATCAACGCCGCCAGCAGCGCCTCCGACTGGGCCGGCAGAATGGTCGCAGCCAGCAAGGCAGCCAGAAAAAGTCCCGCCAGTTCCGTCACGCTTGCCTCGACCTGCCCTGCCGATGGGACCGCCCGCTTGGCGGACCGGTTTCCCGCCCGTGCATGACGTGCGGCAACAGTTGCTGTCAAGCGCGCGCGAGAAGGCCGAGCTGGTCGTGTTCGAGCGCAGCGACAATGCCGCGCAGCTCTGCGAGCCCCTTCAGACGGCCGATCGCCGGATAGCCAGGCTGCGCCCGCCGCGTCAGGTCGTCGAGAATGTCCTGGCCATGGTCAGGCCGGAATGGAATCGAGGCATCCTGGCGCCCTTCTGCCTGCCGCCGTGCTTCCTCCTTCACCACTTCCGCCAGCACGGCTACCATGTCGGTATCGCCGCCGAGGTGCTCGGCCTCGTGGAACGAACCGAACAGACCCGGCTCCTCCCGCCGGACGTTGCGCAGATGCAGGAAGTGAACGCGTGGTCCCAGACGCCGCATCATGCCGGGCAGGTCATTGTCCGCCCGCGCGCCGAGCGAGCCGGTGCACAACGTCACCCCATTCGCGGGGCTGTCTATTGCCTCAAGCAGCAGCCGGTAGTCAGCCTCCGTGGAGACGATCCGCGGCAGGCCGAGCAGCGGCACAGGTGGATCGTCCGGGTGGCAGCACATCCGGATGCCATGCTGTTCCGCGACCGGGATCACTTCCTCAAGAAAGGCAATGAAATGTCGCCGCAAACGGTCAGCGTCGATGTTCCTGTAGTCGGCCAGATGTGCACGCATGTCATCCAGCGACATCTGGTCTGCAGCACCGGGCAGGCCGAAGGCGACATTTGCCGCCAGTTCCTGCTTGCGGGTCTCGCTCATGCCCACAAACCGACGCAAGGCCTCTTCCGCGACGCGACCGCCGTGCTCGTCGGCCGCTCCCGGGCGTTGCAGGATATAGATGTCGAAGGCGGCAAAGTCATAAAGATCAAACCGCATGCAGGTCCCGCCATGGGCAACCCGCCACGCCAGTTCCGTTCGGGTCCAGTCCAGCACCGGCATGAAGTTGTAGCACAGCACCTTGATGCCAGCCTCCGCCAGATGACGCAGGCTCGTCTTGTAGTTTTCGATGTGGGCGCGCCAGTCGCCCGACTGCCTCTTGATATCCTCCGAGACGGGAAGGCTCTCGGCCACATCCCAGCACAGGCCCGACGGGCGACCATCGCGCCGCCTTGCAATTTCCTGCTGCCGCTTTTCGATTTCTTCTGGCGTCCAGACAGCTCCGGTCGGGACATGGTGCAAGGCTGTCACCACGCCTTCGGCTCCCGCTTGCATCACATCGTCGATGCCGACCAGATCCTTCGGACCAAACCATCGCCAGGTCTGCCGCATTATGTCCTCCCTTGCGGCATTGCCTCACCGCTTGGCCCATGATTATCAGGCGCAAGCGGATGAATCTAGTATGTTAGTATTCCAGTTTTCATTCGGCAGACACCCGCTCTAGCTCCAGCTCACGCAGGATCTCGACAAACGCTGACACTTTTGGCGGACGATAGCGGGCTGGCGGAAACACGGCGTGAATGCCACCCGAGGCCAGCTGCCAGTCCGGCAGCAACGCGATCAGCCGCCCGGCCGCCAGGTCTCCTGCCACCAGAAAATCCGGCAGCACCGAGATCCCCGCCCCCAGCAACACCGCATTGTAGACCGCCGTCGTCGTGTCGAGCCGCAGTCTTGCCGCCAGCTGCACTGTCTCCCGCGTCACCGCATCCCGGCTGAAGCGCCAGGTCAGCGGTTCGCGCAGGGCGAGGTTGGCAACGAAGGGCAACTCCATCAGATCCGCAGGTTCCTGTGGCACGGCATGCTCCGACACGAACCGAGGCGTTGCCACAACGACCTGCCGGAAATCACCGATACGGCGGGCCTGCAGCGAACTGTCCTGCAGCCAGCCCACGTGGATGGCAAGGTCGAGTTCGCCTGCCATCAGGTCGAGGCGCCGGTCGGTGAAATTCACCTCAACCTCGCAGCCGGGATACCGCGTGATGTAGCGGGTCACCGCCGGTACCACCTTGGCCGTGCCATAGTCATAAGGTGCTGTCAGCCGCAGCGTGCCGCTCGGCGCGCCGCTGGCTTCCGCGACCAGATCGAACGCGTCCTCGGCCTCCTTCAGGATCAGGATGCAGCGGGCGTGAAACGCGCGACCGGCCTCGGTCGGCTGCACGCTGCGGGTCGAACGCACGATCAGGCTTGCCCCCAGCTCTTCCTCAAGCTTGGCCACCTGCTGGCTGACCACTGCCTTGGTCACGCCCAGCCGCTCTGCGGCCTGTGTGAAGGATCCCGTGTCCAGCACCGCTGCGAAATAGGCCAGCCGGTTGAGGTTCATGTCCGCGCGCATGCGGCCTCATTGTTTGCAAATTCCATACAATATGTCCGATTTGTCGGTCTTCTGCAAATGCGGCGGCTGTGGGATTGTCTGCCTGCCCACTGATGCCGTAGCGGCAAAGGCGGGCACCCTTAAGTTCACGACATGAGTTCCCGATGCCCCAGTCGCTCCGTCTTACCTATCTCTTCGATCCCCTGTGCGGCTGGTGCTATGGCGCAGCTCCGGTCATCGGCGCCCTTGCCGAAGACGCTGACGTGCATCTCGACCTGTTGCCCACCGGGCTCTTTTCTGGCGCAGGCGCGCGGCCCATGGACGATGGTTTTGCCGCCTATGCCTGGGCCAATGATCAGCGCATTGCCCGTCTCACCGGCCAGGTCTTTTCCGATCTCTACCGCCGCGATGTGCTGGCCAACAGGACGCAGATGTTCGACAGTGGCCCGGCCACCCTTGCCCTCACGGCCGCGCGGGACAGCGGCCTCGCCTGTGAGGTTGCTGCCCTCAAGGCGATCCAGATCGCCCGCTATGTCGACGGCGGCGATATCACCAACCTGGCCGTTCTGGCGGACGCCCTTCACCGGATCGGCCTCGAAGACGCCGCCCGCCGCGTCGCCGCCCCTGATGCCGCCCTGATTGCGATGACGCAGAGCCGCGCGGCCACAGGCAGCGCGATGCTGCGGTCCGTCCACGCCAATGGCGTGCCGACGCTCGTCCTTGAAAACCCGGACGGCAGCCGCAGCCTCGTGCCTTCCGCCGCCCTTTACGCCAATCCCGAGACCCTCGTCACCCGGCTCAAGGCCGCCTGATCCTCTGAAAGTCCAAGGATACAGCCATGTTCACACGTCGTCAGACCCTCAAGACCCTTCTCACCGGCACGGCCGCCATGGTCGCGCTCAACCTGCCGCTCGATGTCCTGGCCGCCACAAGCGGGCTGAAGTGGACCCACTTCCAGGCTGATGAAGCCGGCTTTCTCCGTGCTCCCGTCCTGATCGAAGGCAAGAGCGAGGCCATCCTCATCGACGGCGGCTTCACCCTCGCGGATGGCCGCGCCCTTGCCGAGGCCATCAAGGCCACCGGCAAGCGGCTCACCACCATCTATGTCAGCCAGAGCGACCCGGACTATTACTTCAGCCTCGGCCCGGTGAAGGCTGCCTTCCCGGACGCGAAAGTGATTGCCGACGCCGCAACGGTCGCGGCGATCAACGGCAATGTTGAAAAGAAACTCGCCGTCTGGGGTCCGCAGCTCAAGGAAAACGGCCCGCAGGTCCTGGCCGACGTGGTGATCCCCGCCGTCTCGTCCGAAACCAGCCTGACGCTCGACGGCGAGACCATCGAGATCGTTCCGGCAGGCAGCCTCGCCAACCGGCGCTATCTCTGGGTGCCCTCGCTGGAAGCGGTCTTCGGCGGCGTGCTGGTCTTCTCCGGCATCCATGTCTGGATGGCCGACACGCCGACCTCGGAACAGCGTCAGGCCTGGATCGCCGCCCTCGACGAGATGGCCGCGCGTAACCCGAAGGTCGTTGTCCCCGGCCACATGGCCTCGGGCTCGGCGCTCGATGCCAGTGCCATCGCCTACACCCGCGCCTATCTGGTCGCCTTCGAGGAAGAGGCCGCCAAGGCCGCCAACAGTGCAGCCCTCATCAAGGCCATGAAGGCCCGCTTCCCCAACGCGGGCGAGGACTTCAGCCTCGAACTCTCCGCCAAGGTGGTGAAGGGCGAGATGAAGTGGGGCTGAGGCCCACAGTTTAGCCCAGCGACTTCCACGACATCTCCGCCCTTGTCAGGTGCACTCAAGCTTCTCCGCCCCCCTCCCCACGAGGGGGAGGGGTTGGGGGTGGGGGGCAGCCTCGGCCATTCGGCAAGCTTTTGTGTTTTCGGATGGAAGGATTGATCGGCTCCGGGGGCGTATTGGGCTCACAGCCCCCCACCCCTACCCCCTCCCCACGAGGGGGAGGGGCGCCGATAGACCTCGAACTCCAATAGACGTTGGCGCGAACGAGCTGCCCCCTCACCGTCCTCGCGTCTCCGCCAGCGCCTGCCGGAACACCGTCAGCAGCAAATCAGAGTGTTCGCGGGCGAAGACCATCGGCGGGCGCAGCTTGATGACGTTGTCGAACGGCCCGTCGGTGCCGGCCAGCACGCCCAGCTCGCGCATCCGTCCGACGATGGCCCCGGCCCGGGCGCCATTGTTCGCCTTGCTCGCCCGGTCGCGCACCATCTCGATGCCGAGGAACAGGCCGCGCCCGCGCACGTCGCCGATCTGCTCGTCCTCGGCCATCATCGCCCGGAATGCCTCCAGCAGATAGGCGCCCTCCCGTGCTGCGTTTTCCTTGAGGCCTTCCGCCTCCATCACGTCAAGCACGGCCGCCGCCGCCCGGCAGGACACCGGGTTGCCGCCGAAGGTGTTGAAATACTCCATGCCGTTGGCAAAGGCGGCAGCGATGTCGCGCCGCGTCGCCACCAGGCCCATGGGATGCCCGGCCCCGATCGGCTTGCCCATGGTGACGATGTCCGGCACCACGCCATGCTCCTCGAAGGCCCACATGGTGCCGCCCACCCGGCCGAAGCCGACCTGCACCTCGTCGGCGATGCAGACGATCCCCGCCTTGCGCGCCGCCGCATAAATGCCCTTCAGGTAGCCTTCCGGCAGGAATACCTGCCCGGCAACGGAGGGGATGGTCTCGGCGATGAAGGCCGCTGGAACCTCGCCCCGCGTGACCAGCCCGGCGATGATGTCTTCGGCCTCTGCCACATAGCGCGCCCCGATCTCGTCGGCCGGCCAGTCGGCCGGGGCGCGGTAGACCTCGGGCAGCGGCAGTTCATGGGTGGTGGCCGGCTTCCCCTGGCCGCCCTTGCGCTTGTACTTGTAGGCGCTGACGTCGATCAGTCCCTGGGTCGTGCCGTGGTAGGCCCAGTCCACCACCAGCGTACCCTTGCGGCCCGTCGCTGCCCGGGCCATGCGCAGCGCCACCTCGTTCGCCTCGCTCCCCGAGGAGGTGAAGTAGAACGTGTCGAGCCCCTCCGGCAAGGTCGCCTTCAGCCGCTCGGCATAGTCGATGATGGCATCGTGCAGGTAGCGCGTGTTGGTATTGAGCGTGCCGATCTGGTCGCGCAGCGCGGCCACCACATGCGGGTGGCAATGCCCGACATGGGCGACGTTGTTGTAGCAGTCGAGATAGGCGCGCCCGCCCGCATCGATCAGCCAGACGCCCTCGCCGCGCACGATCTTCAGCGGCTCGCGGTAGGACAGCGACAGGTTGGGGCCAAGCAGCGCCTTGCGTGCCGCCATCAGGCTCGCCTTGTCGCGCCCGGTCTTCTCGAAGGTCTCCAGCGGCAGGCCGGCCAGATCATAGGCCTTCGGATAGAGATCCGCCCAGACCGCCTCCAGCGCCGCTTCGCCGACGCCCGGAATGCCGGCAATGTCGGGATAGTCCGGCAGCACCACCTGCAGGTGGAGATGCGGCAGCCAGCCGCCGTTCTGGTCCGTGTCGCCGAGCCGCGCCACTTCCGCGCCGGCCGCGATCACTTGGCCAAGACTGAGCCGTTCGATCGAGGCATGAGCGAGATGACCCCAGAGCGTGCG
The DNA here is from genome assembly GCF_026672425.1 of Pannonibacter sp. SL95. Taxonomy (GTDB): domain Bacteria; phylum Pseudomonadota; class Alphaproteobacteria; order Rhizobiales; family Stappiaceae; genus Pannonibacter. Next base: position 666,595 of record NZ_JAPPRC010000006.1, on the reverse strand, counting down.
GAACACCAGCCCCGGCTCGGGCTCATGCTCCAGCACGATCAGCCCGCCATAGTCGAGCGGGTCCGGGTTGATCGCGAGGCCCACGACGCGCCCCCGCAGCGGCGCGGTGAGCACAGTGCCGGCAGGCGCGAAGATGTCGAGCCCCAGATGCATCTTGCGCCGTTCGCCGGCGATCAGCTTGGAGGCAAAGAACGGCGCGGCATAGACCTCGCGCACCTCGCCCCAGGGTCCCATGCCCAGCTCCGCCCCGGCGGCCTGCATCTCGGCCTCATAGAGGGCGGCAGCCCTGGCGTGGTCCTGCGTGCGGCTCGCCTGGACCAGCGGATCGTTCAGGTCGGCAAGCTTCAGCACATGCTTTTCCGCCCGCGCCGGATGCGGCTGCATCAGGGGCGCCAGACGGTTGCGATGGGCGGCAAGCCATGCCTTCACCCGCTCCGCACCGGGGGCGGCCTCAAGCCCTGCTGCCTTGCGGAAGATCCCCGTGACGATGTGCCGGTCCTGCCGCGCCAGCGTCTCGATCAGGCGGAAGGCCCCGCGCTCGGAGACGCTGAGATAGGGATTGTCCGCCGCCAGCGCCGCCCGTTCGCTCGACAGGCTGACCGAGATCGCCAGCCGCGCAGCAATCAGATCGGGCAGCAGGGCGAACTCCAGATCGCTCAGCGGATGTTCGGCGTGATAGCCGGCCACCAGTTCGGCCCCGGCAAGGATCGGGTTGTCCCGCTCCATCATCGCATAGGCAAGTGCAACAGCCACTTCCGCCACGCGCGGCGAGAACAGCGCATCGCCAAAGTCGATCACGCCCGAGACGCGCCCGGCCGCATCCACCAGCAGGTTCCAGTCGTTAGCGTCGTTGTGGATCACCTGATGCGGCAGGCGCGCCAGCGCCGGGGCAACGCGGCTGTCATAGGCATCCAGAATGTCGGCAACACGCGCGCGGTCGCCCGCATCGCGGATCGCTGCAAGCCGCGCCCTGGCGCGCGGTGTCTGCCGGATGTCCCAGTCGAAGGTCCGCATCGCGCCGGCATGGCCGAAGGACAGAAGCGCCCGGTCGAGCCGGCCGAGCACGCGGCCGAGATCGCGCAGGGTCGCGTGATCGCCGCGCGCATCCGCCATCGCCTCGCCGGGGAGATAGGAAACAAGCCGGACCGCATGGCTGCGGCCGTCCGAGCTGTCGACAGTCCCGCTCAGCGCGCCATCGCGCCGGGCAATGAGGCGCGGCACCGGCAGGCCGGGATCGGCGACTGCCAGATGCGCCAGCATCGCCTCCTGGAACGCCAGCGCCTCAGGGTCTTCCCCGTGCTGCGAAATCTTCAGGATGGCCTTCATGCCGTCGGCGGATTCAAAGGCAAAATTCTGGTCGCGCTCGCTCGGCAGCGGCGTCAGCCGGCCGGTCAGGCCATAGGCATCAGCGAGGATGGCAAGCGCCTCGTCCGGGCTCAGGGTCGGGCGGCTCTCTTCAATCGGCATCGGTCTCTCCCGTCAGCGTTCCCACCAGAACTGACATGAGAATGCAGGTCATGGCAGCCGTCAAAGTGGCGGCGCGGCCGCCGCTTTGCTATGTCGGGCCGGCACTCAGGCAGTGGGGGCAAGGCGCAAGGGGGAGGACATGCATCTGGACGAGATCAACCGGCGGATCATCGAGCTTCTGAAAGCCGATGCGCGGCTGCCGCTCAAGACGCTGGCTGCCGAAGTTGGCCTTGCCCGCTCCTCAGTGCGCGAGCGCATCGACCGGATGGAAAAGGCCGGGATCATCCGCGGCTATCACGCCGACATCGCTCCCGAGGCGATGGGCGCCGCCCTACAGGCGCATCTTCTCGTCCGCCTCACCAAGACCCCGGCGCGCGACACGGTCGCCCGCATCATCCATCTGCCCGGCGTCTCCGCCTGTGCCTCGCTCACCGGCGACACGGACCTGATCGTCTCGGTCAGCGTCGCGGACACCGAAGCGCTCAATCGCCTGCGCGACACCATCGCCTCCCTGCCCCACATCGCCGACCTCACCACCGCCATCGTCCTGCGCGACGAGATGCGGGGCTAGCTCTGGCGGGGGTCGCGCAGTCCCGCCCGCACCACAGCGCCCCTCTCCCCTCACCGGTACAGCAGCGACTTTCCGCCGTGGAACAGGTGCAGCTTGTCGGGGGCGGCGGTCAGGTGCACGCTGCGGTGCTTCAGGTCGCCGTGAATGCCGGGGAGTTTGGCGACCATCTGCCGGCCGGCCGCGTCCTTGCGGAAGTAGAGCAGCGTCACCTCACCCAGGGCCTCGGTGATCTCCACCTCGCCAGTGTAGATCGAGGGCTCCGCGCTGACCGTCAGGTCTTCCGGCCGGACGCCGAGATTGACCTTGAGCCCCTCGTCGGCCGTCGTCGTGGCGATGGCCACCCGGGCCGTGCCGCCGGTCTCCAGCCGCACATGGGTTTCCGCGCCCGTCGCCACGATCTCGCCGGGCAAGAGGTTCATGGCCGGAGAGCCGATGAACTGCGCCACGAACTCGTTCTCGGGCCTCAGATAAAGTTCCATCGGCGTGCCCACCTGGCTGATTCCGCCGCCGGCCAGCACGACGATGCGGCTGGCGAGCGTCATCGCCTCCACCTGGTCGTGGGTGACGTAGATCATCGTCGACTGCGGCATCTGCTCCTTGAGCTGGGCAATCTCGATGCGGGTCGCCACGCGCAGCGCCGCGTCGAGGTTGGAAAGCGGCTCGTCGAACAGATAGACCTTCGGGTCGCGCACGATAGCCCGGCCGATGGCCACGCGCTGGCGCTGGCCACCGGAAAGGGCCTTGGGCAGCCGGTCAAGATAGGGCGTCAGCTGCAGGATCCCGGCTGCCTTGGTGACGGCAGCATCGATCTCGGCCTTGCTCTTGCCGGCGATCTTCAGGGCGAAGGCCATGTTCTCGCGCACGGTCATGTGCGGATAGAGGGCGTAGGACTGGAACACCATGGCGATGCCGCGCTGGGCCGGCGGCACGTCGTTCATCAGCATGCCGTCGATTTCCAGCCGGCCGCCGCTGATCCGCTCCAGCCCCGCGATCATGCGCAGCAACGTGGACTTGCCGCAGCCCGACGGCCCGACAAAGACGATCAGCTCGCCCTGCTTGATATCCAGGTTGATGTTGCCGAGCACCTTGATGTCGCCATAGGCCTTGGCGACATCCGTCAGCTTCAGATCGGCCATGGTGGTTCCTCCCTACGCCCTTGCTTGCGGGTCTTGTCAGGCCTTGCGGGTGATTGACACGCCCCAGGGGCCGAGCTGCACGACGCCATCGCGGGGCGCTATGCTGCCGATGTCCTCACCCAGGGTCTCGCGCGGGCCCGCCGGCAGCGTCACATCCGCCGGTGTGTCGGACAGGTTGAAGACGCAGGTCAGCGTCTCGCCGCCGCCCTCGCGCTCGAACACGAGCACATTGCCTTCGGCGCGCATCGCCGACTGGCTGCCCTTCTTCAGCGCCACCTGTGCCTGGCGCAGGCCGATGGCACGGCGATAGTGGTGCACCAGCGCGCCCGCGTCCTGCTCCTGCGCCTCTGCGGCCAGCGGCAGGTGCTCGGCCGGAACCGGCAGCCAGGGCTTGGTGTTGGAGAAGCCGCCATAGCCATTGTCCGTGCGCCAGACCATCGGCGTCCGGCAGCCGTCGCGGCCCTTGAACTTCGGCCAGAACTCGATGCCATAGGGATCCTGCAGGTCCTCGAAGGCAACGTCAGCCTCCGGCAGGCCCAGCTCCTCGCCCTGATAGATGCAGGCCGAGCCGCGCAGGCACATCAGCAGGGTGATATAGGTGCGCGCCGCCGACGGCGTCAGGTTCCAGCGGCTGATGTGGCGCACCACGTCATGGTTGGAGAAGGCCCAGCAAGCCCAGCCTTCCGAGGCGACCCGGTCGAAATGCTCGAACACGCTCGCCACATAGGGCGCCGTCAATCCGGCCCCGGCCAGGAACTCGAAGGCATAGGCTCATCTGCATGAGATCATTGCCGCGGGTGTATTCGCCCAGGATCTCCAGTCCGCGCTGGCTGTCGCCGACCTCGCCGACGGCCGCTGCGCTGTAAGGCTCCATCACCGCGCGCAGGCGGCGCAGGAAGCCCAGATTCTCCGGCTGGTTCTTGTCGTAGAGATGGAGCTGGTGATTGTAGGGGTTCACCGCCGGCGCTGTCAGCGTGTTGCGCTGGTCCTTCGGCAGGGGCGGATTGTCCCGAAGCTCCTTGTCGTGGAAATAGAAATTGATGGTGTCGAGGCGGAACCCGTCGACGCCGCGCTTCAGCCAGAAACCGGCCACGTCGAGCAGCGCGTCCTGCACCGCCGGATTGTGGAAGTTGAGGTCCGGCTGCGAGACGAGGAAGTTATGCAGGTAATACTGCTCGCGCCGCCCGTCCCAGTGCCAGGAGGAACCGCCGAATACCGACAGCCAGTTGGTCGGCACGGTGCCATCCGGTTTCGGATCGGCCCAGACATACCAGTCGGCCTTCGGGTTGTCGCGGCTCTGGCGGCTTTCCTCGAACCAGGCGTGCTTGTCGGAGGTATGCGACAGCACCAGGTCGATCATGACCTTGAGGCCATGCGAATGCGCGGTCTCGATCAGCCGGTCGAAATCGGCCAGCGTGCCGAACATCGGATCGACATCGCAATAGTCCGACACGTCATAGCCGAAGTCCTTCATCGGCGAGGTGAAGAACGGGCTGATCCAGATGCCGTCGACGCCAAGGCTGGCAATATGCGGCAGGCGCGAGACAATGCCGGCCAGATCGCCGATGCCGTCGTCGTTGAGGTCCTGATAACTGCGCGGATAGATCTGATAGATCACCGCGCCACGCCACCAGTCCTTGTCCTTGGTCAGATACGTCATGAAAACAGTCTCGCAGCTTACTTGACAGAGCCGGCCAGAAGGCCGCGCACCAGATACTTTTGCATGGCAAAGAAGACGATCAGCGGCACCAGAATCGACAGGAACGCCGAGGCCGCCAGGATTTCCCACTCGCCGCCCTTGGAGCCGAGCAGCTCGCGCAGGACGCCGGTCATCACCAGCTGGCTCTCGGTGTTGCCGAGGAACACGGTGGCGACGAGGAGGTCGTTCCAGGTCCAGAGGAACTGGAAGATTGCGAAGGAGGCAAGGGCCGGGAAGCTGAGTGGCAGAATGATCTTCAGGAAAATCTGGAAATCCGTCGCCCCGTCGACCCTCGCGCTTTCAATGATCTCCCGCGGCAGGCCGACCATGTAGTTTCGCAGGAGATAGATCGCCATCGGAAGGCCGAAGCCGGTATGAGCCAGCCAGATGCCGAGGTAGTCCTTGCCGATGCCGATGGCGTTGTGCAGCTTCAGGAGCGGGATCAGCGCCATCTGCAGCGGCACCACCAGCAGGCCCACGACGGCCGCGATCAGCAGCGCGCGGCCGGGAAACTCCATCCAGGCCAGCGCATAGGCGGCGAAGGCGGCAATCAGGATCGGGATGACCGTGGCCGGGATCGTCACGGTCATGGTGTTGAGGAAAGCCCGGCCCAGCCCTTCGGCACCAATCACCTTGGCGTAGTTGCTGCTGGTGAAGGCCGGCGGCGTGCGGGCCGTCACGAAGATGCGCGGGCTGCGCCCCTCGAACCGGGTCGGGCTTTCGATGCGGTAGCTGCCGTCCGTCGCAACGCTCAAGGTCTGGCCGTCGCCAAGGTCGGCAACGTCGCCGGGCGCAAAGGCCGTGGGTTCACGCGAGCTGGTGCCGAAAGCCGAAACGGTGCCGGAGCTTCCCTCCAGCGCATTGCCGGCCAGCACGAACTTGCCCGCTTCCTCGGTCTGGCTCTCGGCAGGTGCAGCACGCACGATCAGGTTCTGGGTTGCCGGGAACAGCGCCTGCCACCAGCCTGACGAGGCGATCTGGTCCGCATTGCGCACCGAGGAGACCAGCAGTCCGAACGTCGGGATGGTCCACAAGACCACCAGCGCCACCACCGACAGGTTGACCGCCCAGACCAGCCTGGACCGGGTGCCCGCGATATTGTCCATCAGCGCATCTCCTTGCGGGCGTTGCGGATGTTCCAGATCATGATCGGCGTCACCAGCAGCATGATCACCAGCGCCACCGTCGAGGCGCGGCCGGAGTCATTGCCACGGAACATCCAGTCGAACATGAGATTGGCCAGAACCTGCGTGCCCCACTGGCCGTTGGTCATGGCCAGCACGATGTCGAACACCTTCAGCACAAGAATGGTGATCGTGGTCCAGACCACGGCGATGGTGCCCCAGATCTGCGGCACCTTGATCTTGAGGAAGATCTGCAGCGGCGAGGCCCCGTCGAGAATGGCGGCCTCGATCGTCTCTTCCGGAATGCCGCGCAGGGCCGCCGACAGGATCACCATAGCAAAGCCGGTCTGGATCCAGATCAGCACCATCATCAGGAAGAAGTTGTTGGCGATGTCGAGCGTCAGCCACGTCTGCGGCGTGCCGCCGAATGCCTCCACGATGGCGTTGAGCAGTCCGATCTGCGCCTGGCCTTCACCGCGGAAGTCATAAATGAATTTCCAGATCACTGAGGCCCCGATGAAGGAGATCGCCATCGGCATGAAGATCAGCGACTTGGCGAAGTTGCCCCAGCTGATACGGTCAGTCAGGGCTGCCGCGATCAGGCCAAAGAAGGTCGAGGCGGCCGGCACCACGAGCAGCCACAACAGGTTGTTGCGCATGGACTCGCGGAATTTCTCGTCCTGGAACAGCCAGGAATAGTTGGCAAGGCCGACAAAGTTGTCCCCGCCGCTGTCATGCAGCGACAGCCAGATCGACACGAACACCGGATAGACCAGATAGAGCCCGAGCAGGAGCACCGCCGGCGCCAGGAACAGCCAGGGCCGGACCGCATTGGCGCGGTTGATATTCGCCCCGGCATTCGGCCCCTTGGCCGGCAACAGACGATCCAGAATGAGGTTCGAGGCGAAGAAATAGGCAACGCAGCCGAACACGCCGACCACGATGGTCGAACCCGCCATCATCAGTTGCTCGAACATGCGTCCTCCCGAGGCTGGCGATTTTTGCGCCGTTACTTGTTTTTTCAGCCGTCGAATGGCGATGGGGCCCGGCAGTCCTGGCTCTAACCGCAGGGCCTGAACCCGGCAGAATCCGGCTCTCTCAGGTTCAGCCCTGCCAGACCTAACCCTCCCCTCCGGTCATCCCCGCCTCGTGCGGGGATCCAGGCAGCAGAAGACCAGACCCAGAACCATCAATTCACCGGCAAGAGAAGCTGGATCCCCGCACAAGGCGGGGATGACCCCGAGTATCCCGCACGGGTAGGGACCCCGCTTCAATGCCATCCCGGACCGAACGCTGCCCGGTCCGGGATGATCATGTTGCAGACTGTCAGCGCTGGCGCGCAGCCCTTACTTCTTCAGCGCGTCCCAGGTCTTCTGGATCTCGCCGGCAACCACTTTGGCGTCCTTGCCGCCGGTGTAGTCGACCATGCCGGTCCAGAAGGCGCCGGCGCCGATGGCACCCGGCATCAGGTCAGAGCCGTCGAAGCGGAACGTGCTGGCACCCAGAAGGATGTCACCCATCTTCTTCAGGGTCGGATCGCCATAGACATCCGTGTTCACGCCCTTGTAGGGGGTGAGGAAGCCCTTCTGCGCCATCCAGACTTCATGCGCGATCGGGCTCTTCAGGAACTCGATGAACGCACGGGCGGCGGGACTGTCCTTGGTGATGGAGAACAGCGTGCCTGCACCCAGCACCGGCTGGCCGAGATCCTTCGAGCCGTAGGCCGGGAAGTAGAAGAAGTCGACATCCTCGCCAACCTTGGTCCCGTCCGGGAAGAAGGCCGGAATGAACGAGGCCTGGCGGTGCATGTAGCACTGCGGCGGCGACGCGAAGAGACCCTTCGGGCTGTCGCGGAAGTCGGTCGAGGCAACAGCACCGGCACCGCCCGCGACATACTTGTCGTTACGGGCGAAGTAGCCGAACTCCTCGATGGCCGCCACCACCTTCGGATCATCGAACTTCATGCCGTTCGAGGTCCAGGCGTCATAGTCGGCCGGCGACTGCGTGCGCAGCATCAGGTCCTCGACCCAGTCCGTGGCCGGCCAGCCGGTGGCCGCGCCCGAGCCCAGACCGATGCACCAGGGCGTGCCGCCATCAGCCACGATCTTGTCGGTCAGCGCCTTCAGCTCTTCCATGGTCTTGGGCACTTCATAGCCCGCGTCCTCGAAGTTCTCCGGCACGTACCAGACGAGCGACTTCACATCGACCTTGAAGAAGAAGCCGTAGAGGTCATCCTTGCCGTCTTTGCCCTTGAAGGTGGACAGGTCCACCCAGGACTGGCCGGCCGCATAGTTGTCACGCAGCCAGTCGGAGGTTGCCTGCCCAAGCGGCGCAATCTGACCCTTGGCGGCAAGATCGCGCACCAAGCCCGGCTGCGGGAAGGCAGCAATGTTGGGCGGAGATCCGGCTTCGGTGTCGATGACGATCTGCTGCTCGAAGCTGTCGGAGCCGGAGTAATTCACCTTCGCGCCGGTCGCTGCCTCGAAATAGTCGATCACGCTCTCGATCAGCTCCTTGTCCGGCCCAAGCCAGGGACCAAGGATCGAAATCTCCTGACCCTTGAGGTCCTGAGACTTCAGCGCTTCATAGCTTTTCCAGTTGAAGCGGGCGTCCTTGCCCGGCTCGAACTTCAGCTCCTGAGCTGCGGCTGTGCCAGTCATCAGGGCAAGTGCAGCAGCACCTGCCAGAAACACGCTCTTCATCGCTAACCTCCCAGTTGCGAGCGCGCCGAGCGCGGCGCGCAAAACCCGTCACGGCGATTTATTCAAACCGCTTTGGATGCCGCACACTCGCCGATTGCCGACGCAGAGTCAATTGGGACCCAAAAAGAATCCGAAAAGGCCAGCAATACTGTCGCGCTTCTTGTGCGACGCAGCATGATCAGATGTCCCAACCCTTTGACGCAACGGCGCGGCGCCGCTAAAGTTGCGCAGTCTTCAAAGCGCTTTGGAAAACTGGGGCCAATGAATCTCAAGGAATTCGCGCGTCAGCTGGGCCTGTCCCCCACCACCGTCAGCCGGGCACTCAACGGCTATCCGGAGGTGAACGAGGCCACGCGCGAACGGGTCATGGCTGCCGCCAAACGGCTCAACTACCGCCCCAACTCCCGCGCCCAGCGCCTTGCGACCGGCCGCGCCATGGCCATCGGCCATGTGATCCCGATCGCCAACAAGCACGAGATGGTGAACCCGGTCTTCGCCGACTTCATTGCAGGAGCGGGCGAAACCTATTCCCGCAATGGCTACGACATGGTCCTGTCTGTCGTGCCCGACAATGACGAGGAGGCGGCCTACCGCGAGCTGAAGGCGCGTGGAACCGTCGACGGCGTGATCGTGCATGGTCCGCGCATGGATGATCCGCGCGTGCGCCTCCTCACGGAGATCGGCCTGCCCTTCGTGGTGCATGGGCGGGCCAGCGGCAGCCAGACACCCTATTCCTGGCTCGACGTGAACAACCGCCGCGCCTTCCGCCGCGCCACCGACTTCCTGCTTGATCTCGGCCATCGCCGCATCGCGCTGGTCAACGGCCTCGAGTTCATGGATTTCGCCATGCGCCGTCGCATCGGCTTTACCGAGGCTCAGGAGGCACGCGGCCTGACGCCGGCGCCGGAGCTGATGTCGAGTGCCGAGATGACGGAAGGCCGGGGCCACGCCATGGCCGCGAGCATGCTGGCGCTGCCCGAGCCGCCGACGGCTTTCCTGGTTGCCTCGATGATCTCAGGCATGGGCGTGCGCCGCGCCGTCGAGGAGCGGGGCCTCAGGATTGGCCGCGATGTCTCGATCATCATCCACGATGACGATCTCAGCTACATGAAGAACGGCGAGGACGTGCCGATCTACACCGCCACCCGCTCCTCGGTGCGCGAGGCCGGACGGCAGGCGGCGGAAATCCTGCTCTCGCTCATCACTGACCCCTCCGGCGAACCCCAGACCCGCCTGCTGGAAGCCGAACTGATCATCGGCCAGTCCACCGGCCCCGTTCCAGCCCCTGCAAGGACCTGAGTGTCATGCTCGTCACCCGTTCTGATTTCCCGTCCGGCTTCCTGTTCGGCGCGGCAACCTCGAGCTACCAGATCGAAGGTCATGGCTTTGGCGGCGCGGGCCGCACCCAGTGGGATGACTTTGCCGCCACGCCCGGCAATGTCGTGCGGGCCGAGAATGGCGCACGCGCCTGCGAGCACTATCTGCGCCTCGATCAGGATCTCGACCTGATCCGCGACGGCAATTTCGATGTCTACCGCTTCTCCACCTCCTGGGCCCGCGTCATTCCCGAAGGCCGCGGCCAGGTCAATCGAGAGGGGCTCGACTTCTATGACCGCCTGGTCGACGGGCTGCTGGAGCGCGGCCTGAAGCCCGCCGCCACCCTCTATCACTGGGAACTGCCCTCGCCGCTGCTCGATCTCGGTGGCTGGCGCAACCGTGACATCGCCGGCTGGTTCGCCGATTACACCGACGTCATCATGCGCCGCATCGGCGACCGTGTCTGGTCGGCTGCCCCCATCAACGAGCCGTGGTGCGTGGCCTTCCTGTCGCATTTCATGGGCCACCACGCCCCGGGCCTGCGCGACATCCGCGCCACCGCGCGCGCTATGCACCACGTGCTGCTCGCCCACGGCCGCGCGATCCAGGCCATGCGGGCGCTGGGCATGGGCAATCTCGGCGCGGTCTGCAATTTCGAGTATGCCCAGGCCGCCAGCGACAGCGCCGCCGACATCGAGGCCGCCCGGGTCTATGACGGCTACTACAATCGCTGGTTCCTGTCGGGCATGTTCCGCAAGGAATACCCGGCGGAGGTGCTGGAGGCTTTCCTGCCGCACATGCCGGCGGGCTGGCAGGACGACTTCGACGTCATCGGCACGCCGGTCGACTGGTGCGGGCTCAACTACTACACCCGCAAGCTCATCGCCGCCGATCCGGCCAGCCCCTGGCCGTCCTTGCGCGAGGTCGACGGGCCGCTGCCGAAGACGCAGATGGGCTGGGAAATCTATCCCGAGGGGCTCGAGCATTTCCTCAAGCGCACCCACGCCGACTACACGAAGGGCCTGCCGCTCTACGTGACGGAGAACGGCATGGCCAATCCGGACGTGATCGAGGGCGGCGCAGTGGAGGATGCCGGCCGCATCGCCTATATCGCCAGCCATCTCGAGGCCGTGCGCCGGGCCGCGTCTGCCGGCGTTCCGGTCGCCGGCTATTTCGTCTGGTCGCTCATGGACAATTACGAATGGTCGCTCGGCTACGAGAAACGCTTCGGCCTCGTCCATGTCGATTTCGACACCCTCACCCGCACCCCCAAGGCCTCCTACCACGCCCTGCGTCAGGCGCTTGCGCGCTAGGGCGAACAGGCAGACAAGTTAGCGGCGCAATCTTGCGGGAAAGCCTCGACCTCTCCAACGTCATCCCGGCCGAGCAACGCGAGAGCCGGGACCGGAGAGCCGAGGAAGCGGTAGGTCCGTGACCACGCCTGCGAAGCGCCTTGGCACTCCGGTCCCGGATCTCCGCTTCGCTTCGTCCGGGAAGACGCCACGGCGTATTTAAGCAACCAATGGCGCCAGATGCTCACACCTGGAACACGTCAGCCCACTCCTTGTGGCGCTGGCGCTGGGCGTTGACGAAGGGGCACAGCGGCACGATGCGGAACTGACCGGCACGCGCGGCTTCCACCATATGCGCCACCAGTTTCTGGCCGACGCCCATGCCGCGCATGCTGTCCGGCACGCCGGTGTGGTCGGCGATGATCAGGCCGTCATTGACGATCGAGAACGTGATTTCCGCCTCGCCTTCTGCGCCTTCGACAGTCCCGACGAAGCGGCCCCGGCCAGCGCCGCGTTCTTCGCGAATGGTCACACCCACATCACTCATCGCTTCCCTCCGTCCTGTTCACCTGGCGCGCAAGTCACGCGCCCTTGATGTCATGCGAGAAACCTCGCAGACCGGCTTCACCTGCGCCAGCCCTCTGACGACGGACACATTGTCCACCATTTAGAAGACGATGACGTATTTTTCTTCCGCACTGTCTCGCTTCGAATAGATGTGTCCTGACCGTCACTGTCCTTTGCAGAAAACGAACCCGCCGCAGGTTCCGGCTTGATCCTGGCCGGATTTCCAAGCCCTCTGGCGGTCATGTTGCCGCGCGTCGCGGCGTTGCCGAACTGTCTGAAGGTGTTCACATGGACAAGCCCGCCCTCCTTGGTGCTTCGCTCGAAGGCCGCGTCGAGATCGACACACAGGAGCTCCTGTCCGCGAACTGGGGACGGCTGACGAAATACGGCTTCCGCTATCGCCGCTCCGATGGCGACTGGCAGCCGCAGGTGCGCGAGGTCTATGACCGGGGCCACGGTGCCGTGCTTTTGCCCTATGACCCGGTGCGCCGCCACGTGCTGCTCACCCGCCAGTTCCGCCTGCCGGCGCTCGTCAGCGGCCATGCGGAGGAGCTGATCGAGGCCCCGGCCGGCCTCCTTGACAATGCCGATCCGGAAACGCGCATCCGGCTGGAGGTGGAGGAAGAGACTGGCTACCGGCTGGGCCCCGTCGAGCAGTTGTTTGCCCCCTTCATGAGCCCCGGCTCCCTCACGGAACGCCTCACCTTCTTCATCGCCCCCTATTCCCCGGCCGATCGCATCTCCGACGGCGGCGGCAAGGCGGATGAGGGCGAGGACATCACCGTGCTCGACCTGCCCTTCGACGAGGTCATGGCAATGGTCGCCGATGGCCGCATCCCGGACGCCAAGACCATCCTGCTCCTCTATCACCTTGCCCTGACAGTCTTCCGCGCTTAAGAAATCCGACGCTTCGTGAGGTTGCGGGCAATACTCGACCTCCGCCGCCGTCATCAACTCTGTTGTTGTGCGTTTTGCCTGATCCTTGCGTTCAGGATGACGATGATCTTTCGCATGAGGGCGGCGATTGCGAGGATTGGCTTCTTCCCGTTGTTGATAAGCCTTTGATAGACCTCCTTTAATGGCCCGTTTGCGCGGCTTGCGGACAAGGCGGCCATGAAGAGGGCCGGCTTGACGGTGGAGCGTCCGCCGTGCATCCGGCGATATCCCTTGAGGGTTCCGCTGTCCTTGGGATGAGGGGCGACCCCGGCGAGGCTTGCGGCCTGGCGCCGGTCCATCGTTCCCAGTTCCGGCATGGTTGCGGCGAGGGTGATGGCGGTGCGCTTGCCCACGCCCGGCAGGGAGCAGCAGACCTCGATCCGGCGGGCGAGCTGCGGCGAGGCGTCGACGAGCGCCTCGATGGCGGCGTCGATGGCCTCGATCTCGTGCAGGATCGCCCGCAGGATGACCTGGCAGGAGCGGCGGATGATCGCGATGCCAGGTCCCTCTCCGGGGATCTTTGAGCGGTTCTGCTCGGCCACCTTGAGGGCGAGAAGCTCCTGACGGCGGGCATTGAGGCTGGCGAGTGTGCTCTGGGTCTCATCGGCCGGCGTGAACAGGGCGAGTGTCTTCCAGCGCTCCTCGCCATAGCGGGCCAGAGCCTGGGCATCGATGGCGTCTGTCTTGGCAAGACGGCCGAAGGACCGGCTGAATGCCTTGACCTTGACGGTATCGGCCCGGTGGCAGGCCAGGCCTGCAGCGGTCAGTTCGCCCACCAGCAGGCGCTCGTGGCCGCCGGTCGGCTCCAGCACGCACAGGCAGTCGGCCGACAGGCCTGTCAGCGCCTTGCGGATGCTGGCGGAGCGGTTGGGGAAGGTCGTGACACGGCCGGTGGCGGTGTCGAAGGCGGTGATGCTGTCCTTGGCGACATCGAAGCCGCAGACATGGGCGGGAGGCTGCTGCAGGGCGGGCATGGCCGTGCTATCCTTGACGTGCTTCGGATTGTTTGCGGGCGTGGGTGTCAGCCAGAGGCCCAATCAACTCTCCAAGCGGGAAAAGGGAAGCGTCAGGGAGCCATGATGACAGCGGGTGAAAGCCCGACCCCGGGACGGTCGCCTGACGCTGAAGCTGCGGGTTAAGGGTCGCAGCTTCCCCTTTACCCTAGCACCTCGGACAACAAACAACCCCGGGCGAAGCGCAGCGCAGACCCGGGGCCTACTCGTTTCCAGAGCGCCGCATCCTGCGCATCATAGGGCCCAGATGTATTCTCGTCGCAGTATGGCAGCGTCTGGCAATACGGCACTGCTCTGGAAACGAGTAGGCCCCGGATCTCGCGTTGCTCGTCCGGGGTGACAGCCATTGGGGCAATGACCTTGAAACAAAAAGGGCGCGGCGGCTTGCCCTCGCCGTCAGGAGTCCACGCTTACTCTCTAACCGTGCCCTGATGAAAAACCATCCGCCACCGTGCACCATCCTGCTTCCAGATAGAGCTTCGCAACACCCGTCGCGGCAACCCGTTTTCGGACGTGCTTTCCGACTGGTAAGTCAGAAGGACCACTCCCTCTGCGAGCAACGTCAGGGCGTGGTCCTGTGCCTTCAAGCCACTTTCTACCGCACCGCCTTCCGAGGCGAGAAGCTCGATGGTGCGGGCGCGGTCGTAGACGCGCCCGGATGAACCAAACTCGAAAAAGCCATCCGCGAGCAAACTTCCGACCGCTTCTCGCGAGCGCCGGATCTCCGGCCGGTACAGCGCCTCTTCCAGCAACTGAATGTCCTTGAGGAGGGGAACTTTGGTCATGGCACGCGCTTTTGCTCGCTACGCTTGGAACTTGCACCGGAGGCCGGCTGAGACGTCACCTCATCGCGAACCGCTGCAATTCCACGCCAGCGCATGGCAGCGCCAAAGCCGGGCAGGCCGAAGACATTGGTGGCAAAGGCCAGCACCCGTCCCTTGCCCGGCAGGATCGTGAGATCGGCGTACCAGCGCTGGTTTGAGCCATTGTGGCCAAGGAACGGACCGTTCGACCAGGGCTCCTCTCCCTTGACCCAACCACCGGCGTAGTCGTCGGGACTGCGTGTGAGGTCAGCGAAGCTGGCGGCGGAAACGATCCCGTCCTCGCCGCGCGCCAGCCGCAAGACGGCAGCGCCATAGCTGAGGAGATCGCCCATCGACAGATGCACCAGTCCGGCCGGCGCAAGGCAAGCCGCGAGGTCCGCGCGAATGGAGTCGCTTGGTACGGGCCTGCGGAAGAAGCCGAGGAGCGATGTATGGCCAAGCGGCTCGTCCAGCGGCCCTTGCCCGCGCGGCGGACCAAAGCCGAAGCTTTCAAGCCCGAGCGGAGACGCAATCTCGGCCCGCATCAAGGCCTCGTAGCTGTCTGCGCCCAGCCGTTCGGCGATATGGCCGGCGAGCATGTAGCCGATGTTGGAATAGCTGTGCTTGCCCGGGTTCACCGGTTTCAGCAGAAAGGGCGCGATCATGGCATCCCGCTCGGGGCCATGGGCCGCGCCATGGGTCACCGGCCCATGTCTTGGGAATGCCTGCGCTGTCGGCGGATTCGCGGTCAGTCCGGCCCGGTGCGCCAGCAGGAGCCTCAGGGTCACCGGCTTCAGCGTCTCGTGCAACGGCAGGCTGACCAGATCGGCCAGCGACGTTTCCAGCGTCACCCCGTGCCGGCTCCCCAGCCGCATCAACAGCAGCGCGGTCATCGACTTGGTGATCGAGCCGATGTGCCAGCGGTCGCTGTCGGTCACGGCGACCTTGGCGGATGCCGACCTGCGGCCACTCGTGGCCAGCATAGGGCCATGCCCCTCCTGCCAGATCCCTGCGGCCACCGCCGGCAACCGCCCGCTTCGCGTTGCCCCCTCGACAAAGCCGATCAGTGCCGGATGAGGGGGGACGGCCAAGGGGCGCAGCGTCTGTGATCGTACGACTGGCAGCTGTGGGTCCACGGTCCTGTCCTCCGGCAATGCTGCATCGCCGGAACGAAGTCGTAGTCAGAGAACACGTCAAAATTGCGAAGGCATCGCGTCAGTGTGGTCTGGGGGGCAACATGTGAACGCGTCATCCCGGACGCAGCGAAGCGGAGATCCGGGACCGGAGAGCCGAGGTCTTACGGCTTTCAGTTCATTGCAACATCGCTGCCCGGGCTCTCCGGTCCCGGCTCGGCGCTGCGCTTGGCCGGGATGACCTCGGAGAGGTCGAGGCTTGTCAAACAAAAGGGCGCGCCACCGGCGCGCCCTCCCTTGTCTTCAGTCCTGTCCGCCAGGCCTCAGCCAACCAGGGCGTTGTCCTGACGCTTGATGGCGATGATGGCCGAGCGCGGCAGCTTGCCTTCGCCTTCCGGGAACGGAGCATCGGGGTGCTGGATGCCGACGAACATGGTGCGCTTGTCGGCGGACCAGGTCAGGCCGGTCACTTCCGAGCCCTTCGGGCCGGTGAGGAAGCGTTCGATGCGGCCAGTGACGGGGTCACCTGCCAGCATCTGGTTGTTGCCCTGACCAGCGAAGTCGCCCTCGTTGCTGTCCTCGCCGTCCGTCTGGATCCAGACGAGGCCAGTGGTGTCGAACATCATCCCGTCCGGCGAGTTGAACATGTTGCCTTCGTTGATGTTCTGCGACCCGGCATAGGCGCTGTCCCTGTGGACGACCGGGTTGCCGGCCATCGCGAACAGGTCCCACTTGAACGCGGCATCCGCGTGGTCATTGTTTGCCGGATACCAGCGCACGATCTGACCGTAGCCGTTCTTTTCGCGCGGGTTGACAGCGTTGAGCGTCATCTGGTCGCCGCCGGCGTTGGTGCGCATCTTGCCGTCCTTCACTTCACCGCGGCGGGTGTTGTTGGTCAGGCAGCAATAGGCTTCGATGGCGACCGGATTGACCGCGACCCACTCCGGACGGTCCATGGTGGTCGCGCCCACCTTGGAGGCAGCCATACGGGTGAAGACAGCGATCTCGTCTGCCTTCATGCCAGTGGTTTCCGGGGTCAGCGCCAGCCACTCGCCGGTGCCTTCGTCGGAGAACATGGCGACATACAGCATGCCTTCGTCGAGCAGCTTCGAGGTGTCGCCACCGGGAACGTAGACGTCGTTGGAGACATACTTGTAGAGGAACTCGCCGCGCTCATCGTCGCCCATGTAGACGACCACACGCCCGTCACGGGCGATGACGACGGCAGCGTTCTCGTGCTTGATACGGCCAAGCGCGGTGCGCTTCACCGGGGTCGAGCTGGCGTCGGACGGGTCGATCTCGACCACGTAGCCGGCGCGGCGCGGCTCGTTCGGGTTCTTCGCCACGTCAAAGCGCGGATCGAACTTCTCGTAGGCATAGCGGGTCTCGGCGACGATGCCGTAGCGCTTGTAGTCGTCCGGCAGCTTGAAGGCCGCGTCGGTGGTGCCGAAGTAGCCGTTGAAGTTTTCCTCGCAGGTCAGATAGGTGCCCCACGGGGTCTTGCCGGCGCCGCAGTTGTTGAAGGTGCCGAGGCTCTGCGTGCCGGTCGGATCGGCTTCCGTCTTCAGCAGGTCAGAGCCGGCGGCCGGACCGGAGATCTTCATCGGCGTCAGATGGGTGATGCGGCGGTTGAACGGGCTGTCGACGACGATGCCCCAACCGTTCTCGCCTTCCGCCACTTCCATGACGGTGACGCCCTGCAGGTTCTGCAGCTTCATCACGTCTTCGGCGCTGGCCGGATTGCCCTTGTCGTTCTTCGGCAGGTTGATTTCCGGGTTCACGTATTCGTGGTTGACGGCAATCACCTGGCGGTTGCCGATCACGAACAGTTCCATGCCGTCGGTGTTCTCGCCGAAGACCTTGTCGGCCGAGGCAGCGTCACCACCGGTCTCGTCGCTGAAGGGTGCGGCGCTCGAGAACAGCGGGTCACCCCACTTGGACAGGACCTTCCAGGTGTAGCCTTCCGGCACATGGATCGTGCTGTCGGTGGCAATGGCGATCGGCTTGAAGGCAAAGCGCGAAGTCGAGGCTTCCGCAGAGGTGCTCGACATCAGGGCGCCAACGCCGGAGAGGGAACCCATGGCCGCTGCAGCCGACCCCATGGCCAGGATGCCGCCCAGGAAACCGCGGCGCGACAGGGCCTGTTCGACGACCTTGTCGAAATCCGTCACTGCCGGCGGCGGGGTCTGCAGTTCATCCCATTCATCCCAGGACAGGTCGTTCTTGTTGATCTCGGTCATGGCTGGCCTCCGAAAAGCTGGCTTGTTGGGAGACGGGAAGCGATCCCTGTGTCTCCCGACCTGCCTTATCGCAGCTGCGTCACAACGGAATGACGGCGGACTGCGGCAGGCCCCGCTCCAAGTCGACCAGACAGCGCATCTGCGCCTCCGCCATCTGCGCATTTACCCCAGGGAATCGCCAAAGCAGCAGTCCGGCCAGCCCGTCCTGCATCGCGGACAATCGCAGCGCCGTCGCTGCCGGATCGGGCAATCGCCAGCCCTCCTCCTGCACCAGTTTGGTCAGAAGACCCGTCAATCCATCCAGAAAGGCCCGCTGGCTGTGCTCCAGCACGGCAGCCAGCACCCTGTCTTCTGCCGACAGCTCGGTTGCCTCGACCCACAGCCTGAGGTAGGGCACGGCCCGCGGACTGAATGTGGTCCGCAGATAGGCATCGAGCAGCTGCAGCGGCGGCATCCCGGCGTGGAACTGCTCGGCCACCACTTCGGCATAGATCCTGGCAAAGGCCTGAGCGCGCAGCTCGGCCCAGGTGAAGTAGTGGTTCAGAAGGCCGGTGCCGACGCCGCAGCGCTCCGTTACATCCCGCGTCTTCGTGCCGCTGAACCCGCGCTCGAACAACAGCTCGGCGGTGGCCGCAACAAGCAGGGCCTTGCGCGCATCGGCGCTGATCCGGGGGCGAGCCTCCTGCCCGTCCTCTCTGGTCACGTCCACGGCCATCCCAACCTCCTGGTTGCAGCCCTTGACAATTGAGCAGTCGCTCAATAACTAGCTGAGCACTTGCTCAAGTCAGGATAGCGCCATGGCGGCCCCCCGCAACCCCGAAGTTGATCTTCTGCGCAGTTTCGCACTGGTCGGCATCTGCATCGTCAACCTGCCGATTCTCGCCCTTTATGATGCCCCCGAGCCGCTGCGCGAGCCGACCGGGCTGGACGAGATCGTCTATTTCGCCAATGTGTGGCTGCTGGAAGGCAAGGTCTTCCCGCTGTTTGCCTTCATGTTCGGCTGGGGCATTGTCGGCCAGCAGGCTGCCGCTCTCCGGGATGGGCAATCCTTTGCCCGCCGCTATGCCCGCCGCCTGTTCGGCCTGCTGGTGCTTGGCGTGCTGCATGCGCTCTTCGTCTACACCGGCGACATCCTGGTGCTTTATGCCCTTCTCGGGCTGTTGATCTGGCCGTTTCTCGGCTGGTCGGGTCAGCGTCTTGTCAGGCTGGCACTGGCGATGGTGCCCGTTGCCGCGCTCGCCTATGTGGCTCTGGGCAGTCTCTACCTGATCGAGTTTGGCGACATGCCCGAAGGTCCAGACATTGTCACCTTCATGGACGCGGTGGCCTACCGGCAGATTGATTGGCCCATCACCTTCAGTTTTGTCGTGCTGTTCAACGGGCCGGCCGCCTTCGCCGCCTTCTGCCTTGGCCTTGCCGGCGCCCGGGCCGGGCTGCTGCAGCAGGACAATCCGCACTACCTCTGGCTGCGCCGCAAGATCATCCCGATCACGCTGGCAGGCCTCACGCTCAGCCTCGGCTACGCCATCGCCGAAGCCAACCTCACGCCGGAGACGCCGGATTGGTCCGCCGTCGCGGGCATGGCGCTTGGCCCGCTGGGCGCCCTCTTCCTGTCGACGGCCTATCTTGTCGCAATCGTCGAACTCGCCCGTCGTGTCCACTTCCCGCAAGCCTTTGTCGCAACGGGAAAAAGCTCGCTCACGACCTACGTCCTGCAAGGCCTGATCGGCGGCGTGCTGGTGTCTGGCTATGGTCTGGGCCTCGGGGCGCTGATGGGTTCTGCGGGCTATCTGGTCACCGCCCTCGCCGTTTGCCTGGCGACCATGCTCTTTGCCCGTGTCTGGCAGATCTGGTTCCGGCGCGGGCCACTTGAAGAAGTCTTGCGCGCCATCACAGGCAGCCGCTGACACACGCAGAGGTCGAGAAGCGGCAGCGGTTGCCCAGGTTCCCCACCCCCGCTGCTGCTTTCTCACGCAACGGGCTTCGACGGTTTCGTCCGTCGGAGCCCGTTGTTTTTTTGGTGCCTTTGCTGCAACCGCGAAAGCCAGGCGGAACCCTCGGCAAATCCTGACGTTTTCCCGCCATCGGCCGCATTCCCCAACGACAGGCGACGCCCTGCCAGGTGCAAAACGCAACGGTGCGTGTCCGCCGGGCGCTTGACAGCGCGCGCGGTCGCTGCCAGCATTTCATTGCAAGAATACATATTCTCTTATAACGAACAAACCTTCTGGAGAACGCGATGACCCGGTTTATGTCCGGCCGCTCCGGCCGCCTTGCAACACTTTCCCTCGCCGCTTTCATGGGCTCCACCGCCCTTGCCCTGGCTGCCGGCAAGCTTGATGTCGCCATCATTGGCGAACCGCCCACCCTTGATCCGATGATGTCCACCGCCGACGTCGTCAGCATCGTCACGCAGCACTTCTACGAGACGCTCTACACCTTCGACGAAAATTGGGAAGTCGCCCCGCTGCTCGCCGACGCCCTTCCGTTCATTTCCGAGGACGGCAAGACCTACAAGATCCCGCTGCGCGAAGGCATCACCTTCCATGACGGTTCGGCTATGGACAGCGCCGATGTGGTCGCGTCCCTGAAGCGCTGGACCACCGTCGCTGCCCGCGGCAAGTCCGTCGCCGGCATGATCGACAGCATCGAGGCCGAAGGCCCCAGCGTTGTCACCATCAAGCTGAACAAGCCCTACTCGCCGCTCCTGTCGCTGCTCGCCTTCTCCAACTCCGCCGCCATCGTGGTGCCGCAGGAGATCCTCGGCGAGAAGCTGTCGGCCACTGTCGGCACCGGCCCCTACAAGCTGATCGAGCATGCGCCGGACCGCTACATCCAGCTCGGCAAGTTCGACGGCTTCAAGTCGCGGTCCGAGCCGGCCAGCGGCAGCTCCGGCGCCCGCGCCCAGAACCTGGACGAGATCCGCTTCGTTCCGGTTCCGGATGCCAACACCCGCGTCGAGGGCCTTGTCTCGGGCCAGTTCGCCTTCGCCGACAGCCTGCCGACCGAAGCCTTCGGCCGTCTTTCGGACAGCGCCAGCGTCGAGCCGGTGCTGCTGCGCCCGTTCGGCTGGCCGCTGTTTGCATTCAACATGAAAAAGGGCATCTGCACCAATCTCGGCATCCGCCAGGCCGTGCAGGCCGCCCTGTCGCCCGATGACATGATGTTCGCCGCTTTCGGCGACGACAAGTATTTCGTCGTCGACGCTGCCCTGTTCCCCGAGCAGTTCCCCTGGAACAACGAGGAAGGCAAGGATCTCTATGCCCAGGCAAACCCGGAAAAGGCCAAGAAAATCCTCGCCAAGGCCGGTTACAAGGGTGAGCCGCTGCGCATCCTGACCTCGCGCCAGTACGAGTTCCATTTTAAGATGGCCGAAGTTGCCAAGATGAACCTCGAAGCCGCAGGCTTCAACGTTCAGCTCGACGTTGTCGAATGGGCAACCCTCATCGAGCGCCGTGGCAATCCGGACCTGTGGGACATCTACATCACCCACTCGCCGTTCCTCCCCGAGCCGACCCTCACCAACCTCTATGTCGAGAACTCGCCGATCGGCTGGGCCAGCGCCAACCGTGATGCCGTTTACGCCCGTCTGACGGGCGAGAGCGATCCGGTCGCCCGCCAGGCTGCCTTCGCCGAACTGCAGAAGCTCGTCTACGAGGAAGTGCCCTTCTACAAGGTCGGCGGCTTCAACGCCGTCATGGGCAAGAAGAAGGACCTCTCCGGCGTCGCCCCGACCCCGTGGCCGTTCTTCTGGAACGCCAAGCTCGGCAACTGACCTGACATTCGCGACCTCCCCGCCGCTGTTATGGCGGGGAGGCCGACCGACACCCTGCGCTGCAATCCGGCCGCAGGCCCTCTCCCCCCTTGAGGGGGAGATGTCTGCGATAGCAGACAGAGGGGGGTAGCAGCGCTTCAACGCAAAGCTACCTCTCGAAAGTCGGACAGTCCGCATACCCCCCTGCCCCCTGTTGGGGGCATCTCCCCCTCAAGGGGGAGAAAGCTCGGGGCAAGGACCATCGCCAGACGTCCCGCAGCGCCGATGAACAGATCGCCGGTGCCGCCTTGCAAACCAAACTTCACCGCCAGAGGTCCCACCCATGGCCAACTACATCCTGAAGCGATTTGCCGGCATGGCACTGGTGATCTTCATCGTGCTGACGCTGGTGTTCGTGCTTGTCCGCCTCGCGCCGGGTGACCCGGCAGCGATGATGCTCGGACCCGAAGCCACCGCCGCCGACATCGCCGCCCTGCGCAGCCAGCTCGGCCTCGACCAGCCGATCATCGTGCAGTACCTCGGCTTCATCGCCAGCGTCCTGCAGGGTGACCTCGGCACCTCGATCTTCTTCAACCAGCCGGTCACCGATGTGCTGATCGCCCGCGCGGAACCGACCGTGTTCCTGACGCTGTTCTCGATCCTCATCGCCGTCGCCATCGCCCTGCCCGTCGGCATTGCCTCCGCTTACACCCGCGGCTCGCTGTTCGACCAGGGCACCTTGTCGACCGCCATTCTGGTTGCCTCCGTGCCGTCCTTCTGGCTCGGCCTCATCATCCAGCAGCAGCTCGGCAGCAATCTGGGCCTTCTACCTGTGTCCGGCTACGGTCCGCCTGAAGCCGGGTTCTTCGAGCGCATGACCTATCTGATCATGCCGGCCATTGTCCTTGGCATCGTCAATTCCGCGCTGATCATCCGCTTCACCCGCGCCTCGATGCTGGACGTGCTGTCGGAGGATTTCGTCCGCACCGCCCGCTCCAAGGGCATGAGCGAATCCCGCGTCGTCCTGAAGCACGCCTTCAAGAACGCGCTGATCCCGATCGTCACCGTGGTGGGCCTGACTTTTGCGCTGCTGATCTCCGGCGCCGTCGTCACCGAGCGCGTCTTCAACCTGCCGGGCATCGGCTCGCTGGTGGTGGGGGCCGTGCTCAGGCGCGACTATCCGACCATCCAGGGCGCGCTGATCGTCGTGGCTGCGCTTTATGTCTTCGTCAATTTCCTGATCGACATGCTGTACTTGGCCATCGATCCCCGCGTGAAATACTGAAAAGGAGCCTGTCATGGCCGGTGCTTCCGCGGCAGTCGCTGCTCCCAGTCTCTTCAAGGTGCTCATCCAGCGCCGGTCGGTGGCCCTCGGGCTTGCCATCCTCGCCGTCGTGCTGTTTGCCGCCGTCTTTGCCGATGTCATCGCCCCGCATGATCCGGGCGTGATGTCCGTGCGCAACCGCCTCAAGCCGCCGAGTGCGGAGTGGTGGTTCGGCACGGACGAGTTCGGCCGCGATGTTTTCACCCGGCTGATCTACGCCGGGCGCGTGTCGCTGATCGTTGGCATCGACACCGCCGTGCTGGCCTCGGTCATCGGCATCATCCTCGGGCTCACCGGCGGCTTCTTCCGCAAGCTCGACGCGCCGGTCAGCCGGCTGGTCGACGCGATGATGGCCTTTCCGGACATTCTTCTGGCGATTTCGCTGGTGGCGGTCCTCGGCGGCTCGCTTGCCAACCTGATCCTGGCGCTGTCCATCGTCTATGCCCCGCGCGTCGCCCGTGTCGTGCGTGCGGCAACGCTGGTCATCCGCGAGCTCCCCTATGTGGAAGCGGCCCGGGCGCTCGGCACGTCCACCTGGCGCATCCTCGTGCACCACATCCTGCGCAACATGGTCTCGCCCGTGATTGTCCAGGCGACCTTCATCTTTGCCTATTCGATGCTGGCCGAGGCAGGCCTCTCCTTCCTCGGTGTCGGCGTCGATCCCTCCACCCCGACCTGGGGCTCGATGATCAACGGCGGCCGGCAGTATATTGGCACCGCCGACTGGCTGATCCTCTTCCCGGGCCTGGCCATCACGCTGTCCGTCCTGTCGCTGCAGATCGCCGGTGACGGCCTGCGCGATGCCCTCGATCCGCGCCTCTCCAAGGACCTTTGAGACCATGACTGCCCGTACCCTCACCAACTTCCGCGCCATCGGCTTTGCCCGCAACCCGGGTGCCGCGCTCCACATCGACGCCAACGGCCGGATCGTTGCCGCGCCGGTGGCCGGGGCCGAGACCATCGATCTCGGCGGCGCCTACCTGTCGCCGGGCTGGGCCGACCTGCATGTGCATGTCTGGTATGGCGGCACCGACATTTCCGTGCGTGCCGACTATTGCGGCGTTTCGCATGGCGTGACCGCGATGGCGGATGCCGGGTCCTCCGGCGAGGCGGCGTTCCATGGTCTGCGCGAATATGTCATCGAGAAGCAGCCAGAGACGGTGAAGGCCTTCCTCAATATCGGCTCCATCGGCATCGTCGCCTGCAACCGCGTGCCGGAACTGGTTGACCTGCGCTTCGTCGACGTCGACCGGACGCTGGCTGTCGTCGAGGCAAACCGCGACGTGATCTGCGGCATCAAGGTCCGCGCCAGCGGCGTCATCACGGGCGCCTGGGGCATCGGCCCGGCCAAGATCGCCAAGCGTGTTGCCGAAATCTGCGGCCTGCCGCTGATGGTGCATGTCGGCGAGCCGCTGCCGATGATCGACGAAGTCTTCGCCATCCTCACCGAAGGCGACATCGTCACCCACTGTTTCAACGGCAAGCGCACCGGCTCCATCACCGACACGCCCGCCCTGATGCAGATGGCCAAGGATATCGCCGGCTCCGGCGTGCGCATGGATGTCGGCCATGGCGCCGCCTCCTACAACTTCGCCGTTGCCCAGCGCGCCATCGGCGAAGGCCTGATCCCCTTCTCCATCTCGACCGACCTGCACCAGAACAACATCGATGGTCCGGTGCATGACCTTGCGACCACCGTCTCCAAGCTGATGATGGCCGGCCTCACCCTCGAGCAGTGCATCACCGGCATCACCACCAACCCGCGCTCCGTCATGGGCCTCGGCGAGCCGGGCATTGGCGACCGTGCCGACTTCACCGTCTTCACCATCGAAGACGCCGACGAGCCGGTTTCCGACAGCATGGGCAACCACAGCCGCCTGTCGAAGGTGTTCCTGCCCAAGCATGCCGTGCTGGGCACCGAGGTCTATGCGGCGCGGCGGAGGAAGACATGACAGCGGAACTTTCGCCCGACATCGTCCTGAAGGTCGACAATCTCTCGACCTCCTTCGTCTTCAAGCGCCGGACCGTTCCGGCGCTTCGGGACGTCACCTTCACCCTGCGCGAGGGCAAGACCCTCGCGCTTGTGGGCGAGTCCGGCTCCGGCAAGTCGGTCACCTCGCTGTCCATCCTGCGTCTTCTGTCCTCACCGGGCCAGATCGTCGGCGGCTCGATCCTGTACCGCACCCGCGCGGGCCAGATCCTCGATCTTGCCAAGGCCGAAGCGCGCACCATGCGCCGTGTGCGCGGCGGCGAGATCTCGATGATCTTCCAGGAGCCGATGAGCTCGCTCAATCCGCTGATGCGGGTCGGTGACCAGATCGGCGAGATGCTGACACTGCACCTCGGCCTGAAGGGCCAGGCGCTGCAGACCCGGGTGCGGGAGCTGCTGGAGCTGGTCGAGATTCCGGCCGCTGCCCGGCGCATGTGGGACTACCCGCATTCCATGTCCGGCGGCATGCGCCAGCGCGTGATGATCGCCCTCGCCCTTGCCTGCAATCCGCGCCTCTTGATCGCCGATGAGCCGACCACGGCGCTGGACGTCACCATCCAGGCCCAGATCCTGCGCCTGATGCAGCGGCTGCAGCGCGATCTCGGCATGTCGATCCTGTTCATCACCCACGACATGGGTGTGGTAGCGGAAATGGCCGATGAGGTTGCCGTCATGTATGCGGGCGAGGTTGTCGAGCAGGGTGCAGTCCGGCCCCTGTTTGCAAAGCCGAGCCATCCCTACACCACCGGCCTTCTTGCCTCGATCCCGAGCGCCTCGCGCGGCTTTGCCGCCGATGGCAGCCGGCTGCCGCTGACGGCCATTCCCGGCTCCGTGCCCTCGCCGATGGATCTGCCCGTCGGCTGCACTTTTGCCCCGCGCTGCGCGGGCAGCGAAGCTGCCTGCCGTGAACCGGCGCGCCTTGCCGCGCTGGGGGCTGACCACATGACCCGCTGCTGGAAGATGAGGCAAAGCGCATGACCGCCACCCCGCTTCTCTCGCTTCGAAACGTCACCAAGGTGTTCGAGACGCCGGGCGGCAAGGTCCGCGCCCTGACGGATGTCAGCCTCGACATTCCGCGCGGCTCGATCCTCGGCCTCGTCGGTGAATCCGGCTCCGGCAAGACCACCCTCGGGCGCTGCGTGTTGCGGCTCATCGAGCCAACGTCGGGCGAAGTCTTCTTCGACGGCACCGACATCACCAAACTGAATGCCCGCGACATGAAGGCGATGCGCAAGCGCATGCAGATCGTCTTCCAGGATCCCTTCTCCAGCCTCAATCCGCGCATGCGTGTGCACGAGATCATCGGCGAGGCGCTGATTGCCCATGGCATCGGCAAGACCGGGCGCGAGCGGCGCGACCGGGCGGCCGCGCTGCTGGAGGAAGTGGGTCTTCGCCCCGACCAGCTCGACCGCTTCCCGCACGAGTTTTCCGGCGGCCAGCGCCAGCGCATCGGCATTGCCCGGGCGCTCGCCGTCGACCCGGATTTCATTGTCGCCGATGAATCCGTGTCCGCACTCGACGTGTCGGTCCAGGCCCAGATCCTCAACCTGCTCAATGACTTGCGGCTGAAGCGCGGGCTAACGATGCTCTTCATCGCCCATGACTTGTCGGTGGTGGAGTATCTGTGCGAGGACGTGGCCGTGCTCTATCTCGGCCGGGTCATGGAGGCAGGGGATTGCCGCAGCATCTATGCCGCGCCGAACCACCCCTATACCAAGGCCCTGCTCGCCGCCGCGCCCGTGCCCGATCCCCTGGTGCCGCGCGCCGATGTGATGCTCATGGGTGACATCCCGAGCCCGCTCAACCCGCCCCCCGGCTGTGTCTTCCATACCCGCTGCCCGGTGGCCATGGATGATTGCCGTCACATCCTCCCAACGCCGCAGCCGGTCGCCGCCTCCATCTCGGCCGCCTGCCTGCGCCTCAACGAGACCGTTTCATGCTGATTTCCCCCATCGAGATTTCCGAACGCCTGGCCAGCACAGGCATTCCCGTTGCCCCGCCGGCGCCGATCGGCACCTTCGCCAACGCGTTGCTGGTCGACAACCTGCTCTATGTCTCGGGCCAGGGTCCGGTCGAGATCGATGGCAGCCTGCACACCGGCAAGGTCGGGCGTGATGTCAGCGTCGAGGAAGCCTATGCCCATGCGCGGCTTGTCGGCATGAACATCCTGTCCGCCGTGCAGGCGGAGCTCGGCGGCTGGGCGCGGTTCCGCCGCGTGGTCAAGGTTCTGGGCATGGTCAATGCGGTCGACACGTTCTGCGACCACCCGGCCGTGATCAACGGCTGTTCAGACCTCTTCATGGAGGTGTTCGGGCCGGCGGCTGGCCGCCATGCCCGTTCGTCCTTCGGCGTGGCCTCGCTGCCCCGGCAGATCACCGTGGAAGTCGAGGCCGTGTTCCTGGTTCACCCGGAATGAGCCATCCGCCGGCCGCCATGCTCCACGCCGGCCTGGGCCTCGATCAGGGCAGCGACATCGCGAACCGCATCGCAGATCTCGTCCCGCCGCTCGTTCGCCCGCTGCTCCGGCAGCACGACCGAGATCGTGGCAACACAGGCACCGGTGGCATCGCGGATCGGCGAGGCAATGCAGGCAACCGCGTAATCAGACTGACCGATCTGGATCGACAGGCGGTTGTTGAAGTCTTCCTCGGCCTGCACCGTCAGGCGGCTCGGGTCGGTCTCGGCCCGGGCGGTCGGCGACGGGCGGTTGCAGGCGGAAAACACCGCCAGCCTCTCGTGGGCTGGCAGGTGTCCAACCAGCAGGCGGCCCGAAGCGGTCCAGTTCAGCGGCACACGCGTGCCGACATCGGAGGTCACGCGGAAATGACCGATGCCGTCGGCCATCGCAGCGACAACCATCATGTCCTCGTCGCGCACGCAGACCTGCACCGTCTCGCCCAGCCGGCGGGCCAGCGTGTGCATCTCCTGCCGCGCCAGCGCGAGCAGGTTCGTGCCCTTCTCGAAGGCGATGCCGTAGCGCAGCGTGCGGGGGCCAAGCCACACGGTGTTGCCGACGCGCCGGCTCAACAGCCCGCGCTCGACCATCTCGGCAACAAGCGTGTAGATGGTGGAGATCGGTGCGCCGACGAGCTTGGCGATCTCGTAGGACGTCAGCTCGCGTTCCTCGGCGCACAGCGTGTCGAGGATCTCCAGCATGCGGTCAATGCCATGGGCGCGCTTGCGCGGGGACTTCGCGTCCTTCTCGCTCGCTTCGGCGGTCTGATCGATGGTCACTGCAAAACTCCTAGAGAACATCTGTTCTTTTGTAACGTAATCTATTCCACGATAGCGGGATCATGCTCGAAATGAATGACAGGCGCAACACAGGCTCGGGACTTGACCTCTCGGTTCTACCCCGGGTGATAAATGTCAATGGCACGATGACCAGCCTTGGGGCTTCGATCATGGTGCCAGAGGCCATCGCGGCAATGCAGGAGATAGCTCCCCGCTTCGTCCCGATGCACAAGCTTCAGCGCGAGGCCAGCCAGCTGATCGGCGAACTAACCGGCGCCGAAGCCGGTTTCGTCACCGCATCTGCCGCTGCCGGCATTGCCCTGACGATTGCCGGCACCATGACCGGACTGAACCCCGGCCGGGCCGAGCAGCTGCCCGATGCCAGCGGCATGAAGAACAAGGTCGCCATCCAGCTTGGCCACATGTGCCACTACGGCGCCGCCGTTGACCAGTCGATCCGCCTCACCGGCGCCGTCCCGGTTCCGGTCGGCCAGTCGACCCAGGCGCTGGACCATCAGCTGGACCATGCCCTTGCCGGCGGCGATGTCACGGCCGCGCTCTATGTCGTCTCCCATCATGTCGTCGAATACGGCCAGATCCCGCTGGACCGTTTCGTAGCCATCGCGCATTCCCATGGTGTCCCTGTCATCGTCGACGGCGCGTCCGAATACGACCTCGGTGCCTTCCTCAAGGCGGGCGCGGACATCGCCATCTATTCCGGTCACAAGTTCCTCGGTGGTCCGACGTCCGGCATCGTTGCCGGGCGCCGCGATCTCGTTCGGGCAGCCTACCTCCAGAACATCGGCATTGGCCGCGGCATGAAGGTTGGCAAGGAAAGCATCTGGGGCGTCATGGCCGCCCTCAATGCCTGGAAGACCCGAGATCACGAGGGCATACTCGCCCGCGAACAGGCTGCCCTTGATCTCTGGCAAAGTGCCGTCGCACCATTCCCGGGTGTGACCGCACGCCGCAATCCGGATCCGACCGGCAACCCGCTCGACCGTCTGCGCCTGGACATTTCCGCCAAGACCCTCGGTGCGAGCGCACTGGCGATCGTCAAGGCAATGGCCTCGCTCGACATTCCGGTGATCTTGCGTGACCACGAAGTCGAACTCGGCTGGATCCAGCTTGATCCCTGCAATCTCCATGACGGCGATGCCGAGATCGTGGCCGAAAGCCTGGTGAAGGTCCTGACCCGTGCCCGTGCCGGCGAGCTGCCCGAGCCCGACGTCACAGCCCACCGCAACGGCGGCATCGCGACCTATCTCAACCCGGATCTGTTCTGATCCGGGCCTCGCACCCGCCTTGCCGCGTACTTATGAGCGGTCATCCGGGCTTTCTCGCAGCACGGCCCTCGGTCATCTCATCGATTGGGGGCCCGCCTGCACCCGAGACGGCCTCCGTTACCCCTGCCGTCATGCCATGACTTGATCATGGCATCCATGCCGTTGACTCGCCTCCGGCATGGATCACGAAGCCAGAACATCCATCTTCATGCCTTCCAGCGCGGAAGTGTCACGGCATGGATGCCATGGCCGAGCCATGGCATGACGAGACGAGACGAGTGAGAAGCGCAGACCAAAGGCTTGCTCCGACCCGCCTACTCCGCCACGGTCAGGATTTCCTCCAGCGGCTTCTTCAGCTTGGCAACCGCCGGCACCTTGGCATCCTCGGCCGGGTGCCCGACCGCGATGATCATGATCGGCTTTTCGGACTCCGGCCGGCCCAGCAATCCATTCAGGAACTTCATCGGGTTCGGCGTGTGTGTCAGCGCCACCAGCCCCGCCGTGTGCAGCGCGGTCAGCAGGAAGCCGCAGGCAATGCCGACGCTTTCCGGCACGTAGTAGTTCTTGAAGCGCGTGCCATCGTCGAAGTGTCCCCAACGCTGCGCGAACACCACGATCAGCCAGGGCGCGATGTCGAGGTGCGGCTTGTCGGCCGTCGTGCCAATCGGCTCCAGCGCCTGCAGCCACTCATCCCCCGCGCCACCGGCGTAGAAGGCCTTCTCCTCTTCCTCGGCCGCGAGCCGGATCTGATGCTTGAAGTCCGGGTTGGCGATCGCCACGAAGTGCCAGGGCTGGTGGTTGGCCCCCGACGGTGCGGTGCCGGCCGCGCGGACACAGTCCTCGATCACCTTGCGCGGCACGGGGCGGTCCGAGAAGTCACGCACCGTGTGCCGTTTCTTCACGTGCTCGTAGAAGCCGCGAGCAGCGCTTTCCATTGCCTCATCCGGCATGCTGACCCGATCCGGCAGGTCGAGCGCCTCGAACTTGATCTTCGCCTTGGCGAACATGAATTCCTCCCAAAGGTGTCTGTTGCACCGGTAACCAATGGCTGCACCAGTTCACAGTGATAATCAATCCCCTTCGTGTCCCGATGTCGCAGGGCAGCACTTGGCAGCGGCCTGAACCAGCATGAGGTCGCCTGCGTAAGACGAGCATGACCAGCCCGGACCCGACCATGCCCCTTGACCTCACCCGCTCCAGTCCTCAGCTCACCTCGTTCCCGGACGGTGGCCTTGCGGTCATCATCGGGGCAAGCGGCGCTATCGGATCTGAAGTCGCCCGCCAGGCCGAGGCCAGCGGCCGCTTTTCCAGCGTCTTGCGATTTGCCCGCAGCACTTCGGGCGAGAGTTTCCTCGACCTCACCGACGAAGCCTCGATAGCCAAGGCCGCTGCCCATATTGCGGCAACTGGACAACCTCTCCGCCTGGTCTTCAACGCCACCGGCATGCTGCATGACGGGGACATCCAGCCGGAAAAATCCTGGCGCACACTCGATCCGGCTGCGATGGCCCGGTCCTTCGCCATCAATGCCATCGGTCCGGCCCTCTTGATGAAGCATCTGCTGCCACTGCTGGCCGGTGATGGGAAATCGGTCTTTGCCACCCTTTCGGCCCGGGTCGGCAGCATCGGCGACAATCATCTCGGCGGCTGGTACAGCTACCGCGCCGCCAAGGCGGCCCTGAACCAGCTTGTGCATTCGGCGGCGATCGAACTGGCCCGCAAGCGTCCTGACGCCGCCTGCGTCGTGCTGCATCCGGGCACGGTCACCAGCCGCCTGTCGGATCCTTTCGCCAAGGCGGGCCTCAACGTCCGCCCGCCCGAGGAGGCTGCGGCAAAGCTGCTCGCCGTCGTCGATGCCCTGAATGGCCAGCACACCGGCAGTTTCCATGATGCCGAAGGCAAGGAGATCGTCTGGTGAGCACAGGGCCCGCTCTTACGGTCTATTTCGACGGCGCCTGCCCGCTGTGCTCGCGCGAGATCGGCTACTACCAGCGGTGCCGGGGCGCGGATGCCATCGCCTGGGTCGATGTCGCGGCGACGCCCGACATGCCGCAGGATCTTGACCGGGCCGCCGCACTCGCCCGGTTCCATGTCCGCCGTCCCGATGGCACGCTGGTGTCCGGTGCAGCAGGCTTTGCCGCACTCTGGCGCGCGCTGCCGGGCTTCGCCCTTTTTGGCCGGCTGGCGTCCCTGCCGCCGGTCACCGCCCTTGGCGAACTGGCCTACCGTCTGTTCCTGCCGCTCCGTGCCAGATTGCTTGCCCGGTACCGCCGCAGGGCGGTTGCGGGAGGCGAGGCCTGCGGCTGCGGCGGAGATGCCGTGTCCCCACCCCCACCCCCAGGTCCGCACCCATGACAACCGATCCCTCCTCCCCGGCAGTTCCCGCGCCGGCCGTCTGGCTTGGCGCAGCCGGCGTCCTGCCCTTCGCGGCGGCTGCCCTTGTTTTGGTTGTTCCGTCAGCCGGGCTGTCGCTGGTCAGTCCCGGCCTTGCGGCCACCGCCCTTACCGCCTATGGCGCAGTGATCCTGTCGTTCCTCGGCGGTGTCCACTGGGGCGCCGCCGTGACTGGCCCGTCCCAGCCCGGCCTGACGCTTCGGCTCAGCCTCAGCGTGCTTCCCTCGCTCGTCGGCTGGCTGGCGCTCCTGCTGCCGCATGGGCTCGCGCTGCCGGTTCTTGCCGGCGGTTTCCTCGCCATGCTGGCGGTGGATCTGCGTGCCGCGCGCCTGTCCGAGGTGCCCGCCTGGTATCCGCGCCTGCGCATTCCCTTGACGCTGGTGGTCACGGCGCTGCTTCTCGCTGGAGCGGCATTCCTGCCGTGATTTCAACTATAGAAACCGGGTGATCCCGGTTTCGCAACCTGTTCATCGCCAGTCAATCGCCGGTTCCCCGGTGGGCGAGACAGGAATCGCGCCCTCCCCGATGCTTGCCGTCATCCAATCGGGAGGATTTCTTCAGATGCGTTTTTCAGGCAAGACCGCCCTCATCACCGGAGGCGGAACCGGCATCGGCGCGGCCGTCGCGCGCCGCATTTCATCGGAGGGCGGCAAGGTCGTCCTCGTCGGCCGCCGCAAGGAGCCGCTGATGGCAGTGGCGGAGGAAACCGGCGCGCTGGTGATCGCCGCTGACGCCGCCGATGGCGCCGCCATGGCCAAGGCCGTAGCCGCCACGCTCGAAGCCCACGGCAGCCTTGACCTGCTTATCGCCAACGCAGGTGGCCATGGCGTTGGCCCCACCGTCTCCATGAGCGACGAGACCTGGGCGCTGGCCACCCGCTCCAACCTCGACACCGCGTTTGTGAGCGCCCGCGCCTGCCTGCCGGCCCTCATCGAGGCTAAGGGAGCGATCGTCGTTGTCTCGTCCATCGCCGGGCTGTTCTCGGGTCCCGACGCCATCGGCTACGTCACGATGAAGCATGGCTGCATCGGCCTCGCCAAGTCGCTGGCGCGTGACTATGGCCGCAAGGGCGTGCGCACCAACACCGTCTGCCCGGGCTGGGTCAGCACCGCCATGGCCGACGAGCAGATGCAGGTCCTCATTGACCGCGACGGCCTCAGTGGACCGGCCGAGGCCTATGCCCTCGTCACCCGCGACGTGCCGATCAACCGTCCTGCCACGCCGGAGGAAGTCTCCAACGTGGTCTGTTTCCTCGCCAGCCCCGAAGCATCGATGGTCAATGGCGCAATCGTCACCGTGGACGGCGGGGCGTCCACGGTGGATCTGCCGACGCTGGCCTTTGTCAGCTGAAATTTTACGGGAGGATAGAATGACCGCACAGCAGACCCCGAAGGACTGGAAGACCTACGACCAGTTCGCCTTCGGCATCGACACAAACCGCCTGCCTGCCAGCCAGGCCCTCAAGGGCAAGTCCTTCGCCGTCGCCTTTGATGATGGCCGCCGGCTTGATCTCGCGTTCACAGACGGTGACACGCTCGCCTGGCGCGAGGGCAGCCTGGCCGGCGCCGAGGCCGCCGATGTGGTGGAAGTGGCCGAGAACACCTATTTCATCGACATCGCCTTCGCTGCCCTGCCGACCGAAGCCGAGACGCTGATCCTCAACCTCGTCACCCGCCGCGTCCTGTCGGTGCGCTGCATCGTGCGCAAGCCGGAGGAAACCGTCGGCGAGCCGCAGGTCTCCCAGATCTTCCGTGTCGGCGTCATCGACGACGGCCAGCCGGCCACCGGCCTCGTGCCGGCCGAGACGCGCGACCTCATCGGCCTGCGCGCCCATTTCACCTACAGCCCCAACCACGTCTACGAGCACACCTACCTGTCGTCGCAGCGCTATTGCTGGCAGTGCCTGAAGGGCGTGCAGCGCGGCCATGGTGACGTCGACCTGACCACCACCTTCAAGTTCGCCGAAGACCAGTACGTCTTCACCTTCCGCGAGTTCAAGATCCCGGTCGCCTCGGTGTTCTTCTACAACTTCGCCACCCTGCGCTCGACGGGCAAGTTCCTCGGCATCACCGGCGACGGCAAGCTCGCCAACAACAAGGCCGGCGCACACATCTCCAAGGCCTCCATGACCCTGTACCGCCCGGGCGAAGCCCCGGTCTGAGCGAACCCACGAGAAAGACCCATGCGCACACCCTATCAGATCATCAAGGACCACTACGCCGCCTCCGACCGCGGCGATCTCGAAGGCATGGTGGCCGATCTTGCCCCTGATGCCGCCTGGACCGAAATGGATGGCTTCCCCTGCCGCGGCACCCATGTGGGGCGCGAGGCGATCATCCGCGAGGTCTTCATGCGGCTCGGTGCCGAGTTCGACGGCTACACCTTCCGCCTCGAACGCCTGCTCGACGCCGGTTCCTCGGTCGTCGGCATCGGCGACTACACCGGCACCTACAAGGCAACCGGCAAGCCGTTCCATGCCCGCGTCACCCATGTCTGGGACGTGGAAAACGGCAAGGTCGTCCGCTTCGAGCAGTTCACCGACACGCTTCGCGTCGCCGAGTGCATGAGCTGAGTGCAGTCGTCTGACGCAATGAAGGCCGGGGCGCTCCTCCGCTCCGGCCTTTTTCTTTTCAGGCCCAGCCCCTCACGCGGCCAGCGGGAACACGGCATTCACCTGGCCGGTGCCCGATGAGGTGAAGTAGTCGGTCAGGATCTCGGCCTTGCCGGTGTACTTGTCCCAGCCGAGCAGGCCCATCAGCATCGCCGTGTCATGCATCAGCCCTTCGCCGTGGCAGGCACGGGCGTATTCCGGCAGCATCGCCGTGAATTCCTCGAACCGCCCTTGCGTCCACAGGTCCAGCACCCGCTTGTCGACCTGCCGATAGAACTCGTTCGAGATCGTGTGGATCCCGGCCTGGGCCTCGTTGTTGTCGTGGATGCGGTGCGACAGCGAGCCGGAGGCAAGCACGGCGGCGTTGCAGCCGCTTGCCGCGATGGCCTCACGCACGGCCTCGCCGATCCGGCGGCTGTCCTCCAGTTCGTGCCATGGGCACCAGGCGGCGATCGACAGGACCTTCATCCGGTGGTCCGGGTTGATGTATTTGAGCGGCACCAGCGTGCCGTATTCCAATTCAAGCGTATCAACGTGATGCGCCTCGATGCGCACGCCCTTGCCCCTTGCGATCTGCGCCACCGCATCGCCCAGCTCCGGCGCACCGGCATAATCGTAGGTGAGGTTCTGGATGAACTGCGGGAACTCGTTCGAGGTGTAGATGCCCTGGTAGCGGGCCGACGCATTGATGTGGAACCCGCTGTTCACCAGCCAGTGGGTGTCGAAGATCACCAGTGTATCCACCCCGTCTGCCTCGCAGCGGCGGCGGATCTCGATCAGCCCGTCGATGGCGGACTGACGGCAGCCATGATGCTGCCCCGGCAACTCCGACAGGAACATCGAAGGAACGTGTGTGACCTTGGCGGCGAGTGAAATCTTGCCCATGTGCGGATCCTCCCGGTTGGTGCGGCAATGCATTTAATAAACATGTTAAATAATGAACCGGCCTTGATGTGGATCAACACAAAGCCCGGATTTCTGCGCCTTGCCGCCCTCGGTCAAGCCCGAGTGCGTGGCCGATCAAGGGCATGGGATGGCCGGAATCGCAGGCTCGGCTAGGATCAGGGCAACAGGACGCGACACCGGAAAGCCCCGGAAAACCGGTTACCTCACTGCCCGGAAGACAGGCCGGACAGTGACCGGTTGCCTGCGTCCTCATACTGGGAGGAAACCATCATGAAACATCTGATCCTGGCAGGCGCGGCAACCGCCGTGTTCGCTCTTTCCGCAGGCGTTGCCTCGGCCGCTGACGCACCCAAATGCGGCCTTGCCAACGGCCAGGCAGCCACCGGCACGCCGATCAACATCGGCGCCATCGTCTCCAAGACCGGCCCGGACGACTTCAGCGCCTCGGCCCAGGCCGCCAAGGCCTATTTCGACTGCGTCAACGCCAACGGCGGCATCAACGGCCGTCCGGTGAACTACATCATCGGCGACGACCAGTGGAACCCGGAAGTGGCTGCCCAGCTCGCCGCCAAGCTGGTCGATGACCAGAAGGTCGTTGCCATGGTCGGCAACTCCAGCTTCGTTGAATGCGCCGCCAACGCCAACACCTATGCCGAGAAGGGCGTCATCGCCATCGCCGGCGTCGGCGTGCCGCGCGAGTGCTTCACCGCCTGGACCTACGCCCCGCTCAACTCCGGCCCGCGCCTGTCGACGCTGGCGGTTGCCGAGCACATCAACAAGACCTCGGGCGCCAAGAAGTTCGTCTGCATCGCCCCGAACATCCCCAATGTGGGTGCATGGGCATGTGATGGCGTGACGGTCTGGGCCAACGAGAATGGTGCGGAATCCTCCACCATCCTGATTGACCCGGGCTCATCGGATGCCACCTCGGTCGTGCTGCAGGCCGCCAGCATGAGCCCGGATGCGATCATCCTCAGCCTGCCGAAGGGCGTCATGCTGCCGGTGCTGGTGGCAGCTGAAGAACAGGGCCTCAACGAGACCATCAAGTTCGGCTCGGCCGCCTCGGGCTACAGCCTCGACGTTCCTGGCGCGCTCGGCGCTGCCTGGGATGGCAAGTTCGTCGTCAACATGGAGTTCCAGCCGCTGGAAGCCCAGACCCCGGACAACATGAACTGGCGCGCCGTCATGGATGCCTATGCCGGCAAGGATGTCCCGCGCGACACCTTCGCCCAGGCTGGCTATCTCTCCGCCCGCCTTGCCACCGAGGCCATGCTGAAGCTGGATCCGGCCAAGATCGAGCGTGACAGCGTTGCCACGGCACTCAGCGAGGTGAAGAAGTTCGAGAGCGATATCCTCTGCGCCCCCTGGTACTACGGCGCAGAACTGTCGCGGCACAACGCCAACAACACCCTGCGCAACTCCATCACCGACAACGGCAAGTGGAAGACCGTGTCTGAATGCGCTGCGGTCAACGACCCGGAACTCACCGACATCCGCGCCTTCGAAGCCACGCTTCGCTGAACCTCTCCTCCCCTGCCCGGGCGAACCACGGTCCGCCCGGGCGCTTTTTGTCCTGAAACGCGGTCGGCTTTTGCATGTCCATCCTCCTTGCCTTCGTCGTGTCGGGTCTCGGCATCGGGGCGGTCTACGCCCTGTCGGGTGTCGGCCTCGTGGTTCTCTACCGGGCAACCGGTGTCATCAACTTTGCCTTTGGTGCGCTGGGCGCACTTGGCGCCTTCGTTGCCTGGAACCTGATCGAACTCGGCCATGCCGATGCGCTGGCCTGGCTGGCTGCCATCTTTGTCGCTGCCGCCGGATCCTATGCCTACGGCCGCCTGATCGCGCCGCGTCTGGCCTTCCGTGATCCCGTCGTGCGTTCCGTCGGCACGCTCGGCTTTGCCCTCGTCCTGCTTGGCTTCATCGGCTGGTACTGGGGCGAGGTGCCGCGCCGGCTCAACCTGCCGACCGACAAGACCTCCATCGCGCTCTTCGGCGCACGCCTCAACATGACGCGCATCATCGCCCTTGCGCTGGCCCTTGCCATGGTGGCGGCCATCAGCCTGTTGCTCGCCCGCACCCGCATCGGTCTCTATCTGCGCTCGCTTGCCGATGACCGTGACCTTTCCGCCATTCTCGGCATTCGCGTGGTCCAGCTCGAGGCCTTCGCCTGGGGCATTTCCGGCGTCTTTGCCGGCATTTGCGGGTTGCTGCTGGCCAATCTTGTCCGCCTCCAGGGCATGC
Organism: Pannonibacter sp. SL95; assembly: GCF_026672425.1. Classification (GTDB taxonomy): domain Bacteria; phylum Pseudomonadota; class Alphaproteobacteria; order Rhizobiales; family Stappiaceae; genus Pannonibacter. The sequence continues at coordinate 628,855 of NZ_JAPPRC010000006.1, read as the reverse complement.
AGCTGACCTTCCTGGTCGTGCCTGCCATTGCCGCCGCCATTCTGGGCCAGCTCCGCTCGCTTCCGGCCACCGCCATCGCCGGCATCGCCATCGGCGTTACCGAGGCGTGCCTCACCGCCGTGCCCATGCTTGCGCCCTATCGCACAGCCGCTCCCTTCGTCATCGCGCTCGTGGCCGTCGCCACCATGCGCGCCAGCCTCCTGACCATGGACCGCCGATGACTTCTCCTTCCCTGCCCGGTGAGCCGGCCCATCTGACCGTCGAACGTCCCGGCCTTGGCCGCTACCGCACTCTCGTCACCATTCCGCTGCTGCTGATGGCCGGCGCTGTGCTCGTCTCGCTCGCCGCCAACGCCTACTGGATCTCGACGCTGACCTCCGCTGCCGCGCTGGCGCTCGCTGCTGCCGGCGTTGCGCTTCTCTACGGCCAGCTCGGGCTCGTCTCCCTGTGCCAGTTCAGCCTGATCGGCGTCGGTGGCTGGGTCACGCTGCGCACCGGCTTTGCCTTCGGCTGGCCGTTCGAGCTGTCGCTGCTCTCTGGCGGCATTGCGGCATCTCTCGTCGGCGTGCTCTGCGGCCTTCCGGCGCTGCGTCTCAAGGGGCTCTATCTCGCTCTGGTCACGCTGATGCTGGCCGGCGGCTTCCAGGTCATCATCAATGCCTTCGGCTTTCCGGACGGCGGTTCGGGCTTTTTCGGCCGCGCCGATGCCAGCCAGCGCCTGATGCTGCCGCGCCCCCTGCTTGCCACCGGTAACGAGGCCTATTTCCTCTACGCGGTCGGCGTGCTGGCCCTCGGCCTGATGCTCATCGAACTGCACCGGCGGACTAAGCCCGGCCGCTCCTGGGCCATGATCCGCGCCGGCGAAACCACGGCCCTGTCGGCCGGCGTCAACCTGCTGCTCTACAAGGCCTGGGCCTTCGCGCTGGCCGGTTTCCTGGCCGGTCTTGCCGGCGGTGTGCTGGCAGCCGGCGTTGGCCAGCTCGACGGCCGCGCCTTCTCGGCAGCTGAATCGCTCAATCTCTTCGCCCTCACCGTGGTCGGCGGGGCCTATAACTGGTTCGGTGCCGTCATCGCCGGGCTGCTCCTGCGCGCCGTCCCGTCCCTGCTGACTGACCACGGCGTTGATGGCTATCTCGCCATGGTCATCTTTGGCGCCGCGCTTCTGCACGCCCTTGTCACTGCCCCGACAGGGATCGCCGGCCAGATTGCAGGCCTTGGCCAATGGCTGACCGGCCTGATCGCCAGCGAAAGCACCCCATCGCCAGCGCAACAGGAAGCTCCGGCCTCCGACAAGCTGGCCGCCGAGACCGGGGAAAGACGCCCATGATCCGCATCGAAAATCTCACGGTCCAGTTCGGCGCGGTGCGCCCGCTGGATGGCCTTTCGGCAGAACTGACCCAGCCGATTATCGGCCTCGTCGGCCCCAACGGTGCCGGCAAGACCACGCTGCTGAATGTATTCTCCGGCTTCATCACCCCCGTCACCGGCTCCATCGAGCTGGACGGCCGTGATCTCCTGCCGCTGTCGCCAACCCGCCGCGTCCAGGCCGGGCTGCGCCGCACGTTCCAGACCGAGCAAGTCGCCGATGACCTCTCCGCCTGGGACAATGTCCTCGCGCTGGCCGACCACATCGGCCTCAAGGGCGCTACCATCGGCGATGATGTCGAACGCGCCCTCGCCTTCACCGGCCTCGGCCCCCGCGCCCAGGTGATGGGGGCCGCGCTCAATCTCTATGAGCGGCGCATGGTCGAGATCGCACGCGCCCTGGTCGGCGGTCCGCGTCTCATCCTGATGGACGAGCCCGGCGCCGGTCTCGACGAGGCCGAAGCGCTGCGCCTGCGCCAGTGCATCCTCGGCATTCCCAAGGCCTTCGGCGCCACGGTGCTGCTGATCGACCACGACGTCGACCTGATTTCCGCCACCTGCGGCGAAACGCTGGTGCTGGATTTCGGCAAGCGCCTCGCCCTCGGCCCCACCCGCAGCGTCCTCGATGATCCTGTCGTCCACCGCGCCTATCTCGGAGCTGCCTGAGCCATGAGCACTATCGACGTCTCCGGCCTCGTCCTCCATCGCGGCGGCAAGCGCGTGCTGCATGGCATTGACCTCACCATCACGGCCGGCGAGATCACCGCCCTCGTCGGCGCCAACGGCGCCGGCAAGTCCAGCCTCGTCGGCGCCATGGCCGGGGTCCTGCCACTCACCGCCGGCCGCATCCTGCTGGACGGCGAGCGCATCGACGGCCGCTCCCCCGACAGCGTCCGCCGCGCCGGCATTGCCATTGTGCCCGAAGGCCACCGGGTACTGACCAGCCTCACCGTCATCGACAACCTGCGCGCGGCCGGATCGATGCTGACGCCTGCAGCCCTCTCCAGCGCCATCGAGGAGGTGCTCGCCCTCTTCCCCGAGCTGGTGCAGCGGCTGGAAGTGCGCGGCGGCTCGCTTTCCGGCGGCCAGAAGCAGATGGTCGCCATGGGTCAGGCCCTCATCGCCAAGCCACGCTTCCTGCTCATCGACGAACTCTCGTTGGGCCTTGCCCCGGCCATAGTCAAGCGCCTTGCCGGCACCCTGACCGAGATCGCCGCCAAAGGCACGGGCGTGTTGCTGATCGAGCAGTTCACCACCCTCGCCCTTGCCCTCTCACGTCAGGCCATGGTGATGGAACGCGGCAACCTGGTCTTCTCCGGCACCGCCGCCGACCTCTCCGCCCGCCCCGACATCCTGCACAGCGCCTACCTCGCCGGCGGCAAGGGGCAGTAGGAAAGCTCGAAATACCAAAAGAAATGACAGGCTGACGCGAAGGTCTGCGGTCAGCTAAACTCGATGAACGTTGAGAAGATAGAATTTTTATTCACCGCCATCTCGCAACAGACTCTCGTAGTCTCGCCCACCGTAGAACACATTGGTGATTACAACCGTGTCTCCATCGATGAGATATGCAATGACTGCCCGTTTTTCGAACGGCATGATCCGCAAACCTTGAAACAGGTCATCGCGCTGGCGACCGCCATACGGGGCATCTCCAATGCGCCGACATGAGGCCATCAGGCGCGCGGTGAAGCGCTCTGCCGTGGCGGGATCACGGCTGACGTCATAAACCCAGCGGTACACGTCCAGGATGTCCGCTGTCGCAGATTCCAGAAAAATGACACTAAAGGCCTTCACTGCCATGCGCCTTTACGGTGTCCGCGTGAAGCGCCTGCAATCGCCTCTCAACTTCTGCCGCGTCGAGAGCCGGGCGCGGATCCTCGACAGAGGTCCGCACACGGATGCGGATTGCTTCCAGACGCTCAGTGCGTTCCTCGCGCTCACGCTGCCAGATCCGCACGGCATCACGCAGGGCCTCGCTCGTCGACGCATACTCGCCCGATGCCACGCTGGCACGAATGACCTGCAACATCTCTGGTGTCATGGTGACGCTGATCTTCTCGGCATTCTGCATGGCAGATCTCCTTTGGGCCAAACGGTAGCATCAAATCCTACCTGGACCAAGCCCATCCCTGTTTTGTTCCTTCCTGATGCATCAGTTCAAGTGTGGTCGCGTGTAAGCTCAAACGCCGCCCCGGCGACCCCGTGGCGGCGTTTTTTTTCGGCCATCGCGACCCTGCGCTATCCCCGTCCGAGCAGGAAGTCTGCGCAGCGTTCGCCGATCATGATCGAGGGGGCGTTGGTGTTGCCGCTGACCAGCGTCGGCATCACCGAGGCATCGGCGATGCGAAGCCGGCCGATGCCGCGCACCCGCAGCTGGCTGTCGACCACCGCCTCGTCGTCCTCGCCCATGCGGCAGGTGCCGGAGGGATGATAGACCGTCTTGGCATAGCGGCGGACATGGTCCTCGATCTGCGCGTCGCTCAGCGTCTCCGCTTCGGACGGCAGCAGCTCGCGCTCGATCAGCTTCTGCAGCGAGGGCTGGCGCAGGATGCGGCGGGCCAGCTTCACCCCGCGTACCAGCGTGTCCACGTCGTCCTGTTCGGCAAGGAACTTCGGGTCGAGCAGGATCGGCTCGTTCGGGTCGGCCGAGCGCAGCTTCACCGTGCCGCGCGACTTCGGCCTCAGGAAACAGGGGTTCAGCGACATGCCGTGCCCGGCCAGCGGCTCGCGCCCCACGTCGCCCATCAGCGTCGGGATGACATGGAACTGGATATCCGGCCGGCCCGAACCGCTCGTGTCGAAGAACCCGCCGCATTCCACCACATTCGAGGTCAGCAGCCCGGACCTGGTCATGAAATACTGCAGGCCATGCCGGATCGCCTTCAGGCCCCGGTCCGCGCCGAGCAGGCTGATCGGATCCTTCGCCCTGGCATAGACCGACACCTCCAGATGGTCCTGGAAGTTCTTGCCGACGCCCGGCAGATCGCGCAGCACCGGGATGCCGAGCGGTTCCAGCTCTGCTGCCGACCCCAATCCCGACAGCATCATCAGCTTCGGCGTCGCCAGCGCCCCGGCCGACAGCACCACTTCCGCCCGCGCATGCACGGTGTGCTCGCTGCCGTCCTCGCGGCGGTAACTGAGCCCGGTCGCCGCGCCATTCTCGATGATCAGCCGCGACACGGCACAGCCCGTGCGCACCACCAGCTTCGAGTTGCCCCTCAGCGGCTTCAGATAGGCGACCGCCGTCGAGGCGCGCTGCCCGTTGCCGGTGGTTGACTGGTAAAAGCCGGTCCCGGCCTGTTCCGCGCCGTTGAAGTCGTCATTGTAGGCGTGGCCCGCCTCCTGCGCCGCCTTGACGAAGGCGAGGCTCAACGGATGCCGGTGGCGCGGGTCGTTGACGCTTTGCGGCCCGTCCGCCCCGTGCCAGGCATTGGACAGGCGCTGGTTGTTCTCCGCCCGCCGGAAATACGGCAGCACATCGGCATAGGCCCAACCACGCGCGCCCATGGCGGCCCAGGTGTCATAGTCCTGCCGCTGGCCGCGGATGTAGATCATCGCGTTGACCGAGGAGCCACCACCGAGCGTGCGCCCCTGCGGGATATGCATGACGCGGCCCTCAGCATGCGGCTGAGGCTCGGACTGGTACAGCCAGGTCCGCGCCGTGCCGATGACCCGCACGAAGGTCGCCGGAATATGCACGAACATCGAATTGTCCGCCGGACCCGCTTCCAGCAGCAGCACGGTCTTGCCGGCATTGACCAGCCTGTGCGCCACGGCAGACCCGGCCGATCCGGCCCCGATGACGACGTAGTCGAAGGTTTCTGTCATGGCTGTCTCACGAATACCGGATGATCACGGTCTTGGATTCCAGATAGGCGTCCAGCGCCGCCCGGCCGTGCTCGCGGCCAATGCCGGACTGCTTGTAGCCACCGAAGGGGGCGTTGGCGTCGACGGTGTTGTGGCTGTTGACCCACACCGTGCCGGCCTTCAGGGCGCGGCTGGCGTGGAAGGCCTTGTTGAGGTCGCGCGTCCAGATCGAGGCGGCCAGGCCATAGCGGCTGTCATTGGCCAGCCGGATCGCCTCGTCCAGATCGGTGAAGGGCATCGCCGCCACCACCGGGCCAAACACTTCCTCCTGCACGATTTCCATCTCAGAGCTCACGCCGTCGAAGATGGTCGGGGCCACGAAATAGCCGCCGTCCGGCAAGGTCCGCGCGCCGCAGATGCGCCGGGCGCCTGCCGCCTCGGCCCGCTCGATGAAGCCGTTCACCCGGTTGCGGTGGCGGGCGGAGACCAGCGGATTGATCTGGGCATTCGGATCAAGGCCCGAGCCCATGGTCATGCTGTCGGCCACCCCGGCCAGTGCTTCCAGCGTCCTGTCATAGACCGATTTCTCGATCAGCAGCCGCGAGGCCGAGGTGCAGACCTGACCCTGATTGAAGAACATGCCGAGCCCCGCCATCAGCGGTTCCTGGCCCTGATCGGCATCGGCGCAGATGATCATCGGCGACTTGCCGCCCAGCTCCAGCGTGAAGCGGGTCATGGTGTCGAGCGCCTTGCGGCCGATCATCTGGCCGACTTCGGTCGAGCCGGTGAAGGTGATCTTGTCCACGCCGGGATGCGACGTCAGCGCCGCGCCCGTCACCGATCCCCGTCCGGTGATGATGTTGAGCACGCCCTCCGGCAGGCCGACGCGGGCGGCAATCTCGGCCAGCCGCAGCGCCGTCAGCGGCGTTTCCTCGGCCGGCTTCAGGATCACGGTGCAGCCGCAGGCAAGCGCCGGGGCAATCTTCCAGATGCCCATGAGCAGCGGGAAGTTCCAGGGCACGATCGCCGCCACCACGCCCACCGGCTCCTTGATGGTGGCCGAGAAATGGTGGCTTCCCGGCGGCACGGCGATGGAGGTGTCATAGCTCGATCCCTCGATCTTGGTGGCCCAGCCGGCAAAATAGCGCAGCCACTCCACCGACCCGCCGACGCTGAGACCGCGCGCGATGCCGATCGACTTGCCGTTTTCCAGCGTCTCCAGCTCCGCCAGCAGCGCCCCGTCCGCCTCGATGGCAGTGGCAAGATCGAGGAGCAGCTTCTCCCGGTCCGCCGGGCGCATCCGCGACCACGGCCCCTCCAGGGCGGCGCGCGCGGCAACGACCGCCGCCTCGACACCGGCGGCGCCGTATTCCGGCACCTCGGCGATCACCCGCCCAGTTGCCGGATCATGCACGGCAATGGCCTCGCCGGCCCCCTCGTCGGTGAATACCCCCTTGATGAAGGCGCGATGCGGTCCGTTGAGAAACCGGGCAGCATCCTCACTCATCTGCGAGGCGGCGATCGGCGTTGCGGTCTGGATGGTCATGGGTGTCCTCCCTGCCCGGACGTCAGGGCCGGGCGCTGTTGATGGCTCACCCTAGCGACCCGGCTGCGGGGTCAAAACCGGCTGCACCCTACCTTGCGCAGGCAGGCAAGGGACACTGCCCCACCGGTCAATGTGGGTTTGCCCCATTGCCGGAACGATGGCGCTTTCCATATGGCCACTTTCGGGATAGGCATCAGCCACTTGGAAAATTTGTGAACATGACAAGAGATTCTCGCCCCACCCATCGCCGTCTGCCGGCGACCGAGAGCATCGTCTCCCTGTCGGGCGCCGGCATGCGGGTTCGGCTGCGTGATTTCTCCAAGTCACTGCCCATGTCCCTGCTGCGCGCGCGGGAAGCCGTGATGCGCCAGTTCCGCCCCAGCCTTGCCCGGTTTGGCATCACCGAGCAGCAATGGCGCGTGCTGCGGGCCCTCTCCTCGGTCTCCGCAATCGAGGTGCTGGAACTGGCCGACGCCACTTGCCTGCTCGCACCCAGCCTGTCGCGCATCCTCAAGGGTCTTGAGGAGCGGGATCTTGTGCAGCGCATGGCCGACGAGAACGACATGCGCCGCGTGCTGATCTCCATCAGCCCGGCCGGTCAGATCCTCATCGACCAGGCCGGCCAGCACTCGGAAGGCATCTATGCCGAGATCACGCGCCGCTATGGTGCCGAGCGGCTCGCCGTCCTGCAGGACATGCTGCGCGAGCTAGACGAAGTCATGAACGACGGTCCGCTCATCGCCGAATCCCTCGGCCTCGACCTCGGCACCCGCGCCCCCAGCCCCTCCCCCCGCCGCGGCCGGCCGCGCAAGGGCGACGAGCCCCTCGAAGACTGACGTTTTCATTGCCCCCCGCGCCGTCCCGCGTCTCTCCCCCTCGTCATCCCTGCGAAGGCAGGGATCCAGTATCCCCGGTGGGCGTTGTGTATTTCAGCAGACGACGCCTCGATTACTAGGTTCCTGCCTGCGCAGGAGCGACGATGAAAGATTACCACCCCTCTTTGTCCGCATCGCATAGCTCAACAGCCACCAAGCGCCGGTCCAGACTCAGGGCGCGCCTGGCGTCAGGTCCAAACGCGCGTCTGACGCAACGATGTACCCGTAAACACCGTAACTCGACGACCATTCAACGCGGAAATCGTAATCTACTTTGCTGACAGACAGCTCGTAAACAATCGCCGGCAGGAGGTTCAGATCGGTCAGATTCACTTCGCGGACGCCTGCGAACTGGATGGATACGACAGCGTTCTTGTCTACTAGGAAGACGCCCTTGCCGTCGCGTTCCCCTGTCAGGTTCCATGCATGCAGGCGCAGGGTTGCCCCGCTGGACATGTCGAAGCCAAGCGCAAAAATCTCGGCATCGTGAAAACGAGGCACCCGCCCGAACCAGTCAGCCACAGCTTGTCCGCCGGGCAGCATCAGTAAGGTATCGGCCGGTTCCATTCGTTTCCCCAATTGCATCGGAATGGCAGAGCCTACCAATAGCGCCCGGCAACAGCCAGACGTCCCCACCCCAACCGGTTCAGCATTTTTCTCGAGGTATCTCACACCCCTCTTCCAATGAGATATTTAATATGTTTATTATCTAGGACGTTCCACTGGCTGGAACCGTGCCGCACCCGGATCTGGAGGACTGACGCCATCTGGCGCAGGTGATCCGGACGGCAGAACCAGACCGGTCACCCAAAAGGGCGACAGACCGGCAGATGGCGGGAGGACGTCATGGCTTTCACCCACGCCCCGATGGACATCGGGTCAGGACCGGAACTGCCCGGTCTGGCCCGGCGGCTGTTCGGAAACATCCAGCTCGACTTCGAAACCGAAACCCGTGCCGCGACGCTGCAGTCTGCCGATTTCGGCCCCTGCCGCCTGTCGCGCATCGACGCGACGGCGCATGGCGTGCGCGGTCAGCGGGTGGCGCAGCGGTCCCATGACGTGGATTCCATCAAGCTGATCCTGCAGGCGGATGGCCGTTCGGTGATGGAACAGGGCGGCATGAGCCTGATCGTCGGCACCGGCTCCATGCTGCTTTATGACCCGACCCGCCCCTACGCCCTCAACAACGTCTCGCGCATCACACAGTTCCTGTTGCAGGTGCCCCGGCACAATTTTTCTGCGGCCCTGCTCCAGCGTCTAACCGGCCCGCATCTCTTCACGGCCGAACAGAACGGAATTTCACGCATCGTTGCCGGCCTTGTCCGCAACGCAATGACGGAGGCGCCCGTGCTCGATGAAACTGCCCGCGCCCGCGTTGGCGACACGATTGTCCGCCTCGCCACCAGCCTGATCCTGCCTGAGGAAACCGAGGACGAACGCGATTCCATGTCGCTGAAGATCCTGCGGAGCCGGGTGAAGGCCTATGTCGAGGCCAATCTGGCCCGTCCCAATCTCGATGTCGAAGAAATCGCCCAGCGTATGGGCTGCTCGCGCCGCTACATCTTCCGCGCCTTCGAGGCCGAGAACGTGACCCCGGCCAGCTTCCTTTGGGACCTGCGCCTGGAGCGGGCCCATGCCCGGCTCACGGATCCGACCTTCCGCGGCAGCTCGATCTCGGAAGTCGCCTATTCTTGCGGCTTCTCCTCCAGCGCCCACTTCTCCCGCGCCTTCCGCAAGCGCTACGGCTGCACCCCCAGCCAGCTGCGCGGCGAGATGGCGGGGTAAGACGCGGATCTGCGGCCGGGCTTTCCCCGTCCGCCACCCACTTGCGCTTGCCAGACAGCGGGACCCGGAGTGGACCTCTGTGTCCCCGCCATTTCCGGCAAAATTCGCTGACACAGGAGCATTTTCTCCCCCGCTTCAGAACTTTGAAAAACGATGCCCGGTATTTTGCGAAAGCGCCCGGTATCTTGAGCATAGTTTTTCATCGCCCGGAGTGCGGCCATGTCCGTTCGCAGCGAAACGACTGATCTGAAGCGCCTGTCGCGCCTCGACGTGTTCCCCGCCTTCCACAAGGTGGCGGACCGGCGGGTCCTCGTCGTTGGACATGGCGGCGAAGCGGCGGCCAAGGTGCGGCTCCTGGGCGAGACCAACGCCATCATCGAGGTGGTGTCTGCGGAGATCGAGCCGGAGCTGGCCGAGGTCATCGCCGCCGTCGGCGCGCATCACATTGCCGAGGATTTCCGCCCGCGCCACCTGAACGGCGTGGCGCTGGTGTTCTCCGCCCGCGAGGACGAGCGGCTGGACCGCGCGGTCGTGGAGGCCGCCCGTATTCTCGGCGTTCCCGCCAACGCGGTCGACAAGCCGGAGCTTTGCGACTTCTACACCGGCGCGCTGGTCAACCGCGCCCCGATTGCCGTTGCCATCACGTCCACCGGCGTCGGCCCCGTGCTCGCCCGGCATATCCGCGCCCGCATCGAGGGCCTGCTGCCGCGCTCGACCGGTGACCTTGCCCGTCTGGCCGAGAGCCTGCGCGAGACAGCCGCCCGTGTCCTCACCGATGGCGCGACCCGCCGCCGCTTCTGGGCGAAGTTCTTCTCCGGCCCCGTTGCCACCAATTTCTATGCCGGCCGCCCGGATGTGGCGCGCGTGGAAGCACAGCGCCTGCTGAATGCGGCCCAGGACGAGAGTGGTTTCGTCTGGCTGGTCGGTGCCGGCCCCGGTGCCGAGGATCTCCTGACCCTGCGGGCCCAGCGCTTGCTGCAGGAAGCCGATGTCATCGTCTATGACGCGCTGGTGCCGGAAGCCGTGGTGGCCATGGGCCGGCGCGATGCGCAGCGCATTTCGGTCGGCAAGCGCAAGGGCGCCCATTCCGTGCCGCAGGACCAGATCAACACCGTGCTGGTCGAGCTGGCGCAGGACGGCCACAAGGTGGTGCGCCTGAAGGCCGGCGATCCGCTGGTGTTCGGCCGGGCGGGCGAGGAAATGGACGCCCTGCGCGCCGCAGACATCGGCTTTGAGGTTGTGCCCGGCGTCACCGCCGCCTTTGCCGCCGCCGCCTCGGCCCAGATCCCGCTGACCCTGCGCGGGGTCGCCTCGACACTGGTGTTTGCCACCGGCCACAGTGCCGACAGCGAGACCCTGCCCGACTGGGCCGGCCTGGCGCTGAAGGGCGCGACCGTTGCCGTCTACATGGGCCGCACCGTGGCCGCTGCGGTGTCGCAGCGGCTGATGGAGGCCGGCCTTGCTGGCACCACGCCCGTCGCCATCATCGAGAATGCCGCCCATCCGGAGGAGCGCCAGTTTGCCGGCACGCTTGCCGATCTGCCGGCGCTCGGTGAGCGCGCGGACATTTCCGGCGCGACGCTGATCGTCATCGGCGAAGCCGTCGCTCATGCGGCCCTGTCGAAGGCCGCCCCGATTGCTCCGCGCCTGCGGGCCACCATCGCCGCCTGAGGGCGCAGAACAAGTGGCTGCCCGTCGCGGGGCGGCCTGAGGAGAGAGGAATGAAGGTCATCACCGCCAACCGTCTGATCGACGGCGAGGTCGTGTTCCAGGGCCCTGAGGGCACCTGGGTCGAGCTGATCGGCGAGGCGCGCGTGCTTGCGGACAAGGACGAGATTGCCGCTGCGCTCGCCCTTGGGGCACAGGCTGTTGCCGCCCGGCTGATCGTCGAGCCCTACGAGATCGACGTGATCGAGACCGATGGACGGCTCGAACCGGCGCGCTTCCGCGAGAAGATCCGCGCCGCCGGCCCCACCACCCATCCCGCCCTTGGCAAGCAGGCCCGCGAGACCGCCTGACAACGAGATTTGCGGGGGAAGGCATCGGCCTTCCGCCTGCCGGAGACGCGCCATGTACCGCTACGATGAATTCGACCAGGCCTTCGTTCAGGAACGCACCGCGCAATTCGCCGACCAGGTGCGCCGCCGCCTGTCGGGCGAGCTGTCGGAAGACGAGTTCAAGCCGCTGCGCCTGATGAACGGGCTGTACCTGCAGCTGCACGCCTACATGCTGCGCGTCGCCATCCCCTATGGCACGCTGAACAGCCGCCAGATGCGCAAGCTGGCGCATATCGCCCGCACCTATGACAAGGGCTATGGCCATTTCACCACGCGCCAGAACATCCAGTTCAACTGGCCGAGCCTCAAAGACACGCCGCGCATCCTGGAAGAGCTGGCCGAAGTCGAGATGCATGCCATCCAGACCTCCGGCAACTGCATCCGCAACGTGACGGCGGATCACTTCGCCGGCGCTGCCGCCGACGAGATCGCCGATCCGCGCCCCTATGCAGAGATCCTGCGCCAGTGGTCATCGCTGCATCCGGAATTCTCGTTCCTGCCGCGCAAGTTCAAGGTGGCCATCACCGGCGCGCCGCATGACCGCGCCGCCGTGCAGGTGCATGACATCGGCCTGCAGCTCGCCCGCAACGAGGCCGGCGAGATCGGCTTTGTCGTGTTCGTCGGCGGCGGTCTTGGCCGCACGCCGATGATCGGCCGCAAGGTCCGCGACTTCCTGCCCGAGGAAGACCTTCTGGCCTATTCGGAAGCGATCCTGCGCGTCTACAACCGGTATGGCCGCCGCGACAACAAGTACAAGGCGCGCATCAAGATCCTCGTGCACGAGACGGGCCTGGAAGACCTGAAGGCGGATATCGAGGCCGAGTTCGAGAAGATCCGCTTCGGCATCCTGCGCCTGCCGGACGCGGAAGTGCGCCGCATCGAAACCTATTTCGCCCCGCCGCAGCTGGACCCGCGCGCCGAGACGAGCGCCAAGGTCGAGACGCGCAAGGCCACCGACCCCGCCTTCGCCCGCTTCGTGGCACACAACCTCAACCCGCACCGGGTGCCGGGCTACACCAGCGTGACCCTGTCGATGAAGCCGATCGGCGGCATCCCGGGCGACGCGACCGACGCCCAGATGGACGTGATCGCCAATCTCGCCGAGGGCTATGCCTTCGACGAGATCCGCATCAGCCACGAGCAGAACGTCATCCTGCCGCATGTGGCGCTTGATGACCTGCCGGAAATCTTCGACGTGCTGGTGAAGAACGGCATGGCGGAGGGCAACGCCGGGCTCATCACCGACATCATCGCCTGCCCCGGCATGGACTATTGCGCCCTTGCCACGGCCCGGTCCATCCCGGTGGCGCAGCGGATTTCCGAACGTTTCGGCGCACCGGAGCGGCAGAGCGACATCGGCGAGCTGAAGATCAAGATCTCCGGCTGCATCAACGCCTGCGGCCATCACCATGTCGGCCACATCGGAATTCTCGGCCTCGAGAAGAAGGGCGAGGAGTTCTACCAGATCACGCTCGGCGGCTCGGCCGACGAGCAGTCCTCGATCGGCGAGATCATCGGCCGCGGCTTCTCCTCCGACGAGGTGGTGGATGCCATCGAGACGCTGGTGGACACCTACCTGAAGCTGCGCAGCTCGAAGGACGAGACTTTCCTCGACGTCTACCGCCGCGTCGGCGAAGACCCGTTCAAGGAGGCTCTCTATGGGGCTGAGTGATCTGGCCGGTCTGGCCCTCGATCCTGATCTGGGTGCTGGCGCGGAAGCTCGCGCCTTCGCGGCCCAGTATGACGGCGCGGCGCCGCTCGAAATCCTGAGCGACGCCATCAACAGCCACTACAGTGGCCGCATCGCGCTGGTGTCGTCCTTCGGAGCCGACTCCTCGGTGCTGCTGCATATGGTGGCTGCGGTCGATCCGTCGACGCCGGTTCTGTTCGTCGACACGGGCAAGCTGTTCTCGCAGACGCTGCGCTACCGCGATGCGCTGGTGGAGAAGCTTGGCCTCACCGACGTGCGCGTCGCGCGGCCCGAGCGGGACGAGCTGACCGCCATCGACCCGGCCGGCATGCTCTGGATGAACGACACGGATGCCTGCTGCAACGTGCGCAAGGTGCTGCCGCTGGCCCGTGCGCTGAAGGGCTTTGACGCCTGGATCTCCGGCCGCAAGCGGTTCCAGAGCGCCACCCGGGCTGCCCTGCCCGTGTTCGAGGCCGAGGATGGCCGCGTCAAGGTCAACCCGCTCGCCAACTGGACAGCGGCCGACATTCTCGAATACGCCAAGCTGCATGACCTGCCGCCGCATCCGCTGGTCGCCGAGGGCTATCCGTCCATCGGCTGCCTGCCCTGCACCGACAAGGTCGCCCCGGGGGAAGACCCGCGCGCCGGACGCTGGCGCGGTCAGGCCAAGACCGAATGCGGCATTCATCTTTCCCTGTCCTCGAGCCCGCTGCCGGGCGCGGGCAACACCTGACGCTGCAAGGACGCACCTCGCATGACCAAGATCTACGCCAATGGCGTCTTTACCGAAGAAGCCTGGGTGCGCCTTGAGGCCGACGCAGAGCTGCCGGCTCAGCCCGCCGCCGACGGGGTGAAGCTGATGGTTCCGCTGTCCCGCTTCCTTGCCGATCCCTCGCGCCTTGTTGCGCTTGGTGACGGCGCTGCGGTGCTGGTTGCTGCCGGTGAGGACGTGCAGCAGCTGGAGCCGCATCTGGCCCGTCTGCCGCGCGTGCTGGTGGAATTTCCGAAATTCACCGACGGGCGCGGCTTTTCTGCAGCCCGCATCCTGCGCGAACAGCTTGGCTACGCCGGCGACATCCGCGCCATCGGCGACTTCATCCTTGACCAGATCCCGCTGATGCGCCGCTGCGGCGTGTCCAGCTTCGAGATCGTCAAACCCCAGGTGGAAGCCTCGCTTCGCGCGGGCGAATGGCCGGAAGTCACGCATTACCTCCAGCCGGTTGGCAGTGTCGCCGAAATCCCGGCCGGCACCCGCCCCTGGGCCCGCCGCCCCTCCGACCTGCACAAGGTCGACCAGGCCGCCGAGTAACTTTCGGTCCCGTTTGGCTCGCCTTGACTGCTGCTTGAGCACGGGTCGTCGCACGAGCTCCCTCTCCCCCCTTGAGGGGGAGATGTCCGCGAAGCGGACAGAGGGGGGTGTGGGCGTATCGGCAGACACGATGCTTGAGAGTTGGCTGAGATGCCGCTTACCCCCCTCTGCCCCCTATCGGGGGCATCTCCCCCTCAAGGGGGAGAGGGTGCTGCGGCTTTGCCAAAGTCGAAGATGCTGCGCAGATCATCGCCCAAACAAAAACGGGGCGGCCACTGGCCGCCCCGTTTCCTTGAAATCTCGCGGATCAGGCCAGAGCCAGATCGGCAGCCTGCTTGCCACGGCCGCGGCGGTCGTCTTCGGTGATGAAGGTCACCTTGGCGCCTTCTTCCGGCGTGCCGAGACCAGAGCGCTCGAAGGCCGAGATGTGCACGAACACATCCTTGCCGCCACCTTCCGGCGTGATGAAGCCGAAGCCACGGTCATGGTTGAAGAACTTGATGGTGCCGGTTTCGCGCATGGCGGTATCCTTTCCCGGATAGTCGTATTCAGGTCGACCGCCGCAAGCTTGTCTTGCGGCGATACGGCAACGATGCAGTCAAGGCAGAAACGGGAAAGGCAGAACGAGTTGGCGCCAGGCGCCGGTCAAACCAGTCTTTCCGGGTCCCATTTTGTCTGGGTCGATGCCCGTACGGCTGGCAGAAGCTGGGCCGATGCGGGCAAGATAAGGCGCCCACCCGGCGCGTGCAAGGTTTGATGCCCGGCTAATTTCCCGCAAGGTCCAGGAGCAGCCGGTTGAGCCGTCCGGCTTCCTCAAGATGCGGCGCGTGGCCCGAGCGGGCGAAGCGGTGCAGGGTGACGCCAGGCACATGGTCCGCATGCCAGTCGGCAACGGTCTCGCCGTAAAGCGCGCTCTGCCCGCCGCAGACCAGATGCAGCGGACGGCCCAGCTTCGGCAGGAAGGCGCGGAAATCCTGCTGCGTCAGCGAGGCCCACATCGGCTTCAGCAGCACCGGGTCTGACGCCAGAACCTCGCGCCGGGCATAGCCGAGCCAATGCGGATCCGGCGTTTCAGTGGTCGCAAACATCCGCGTTGCGATCCGCTCGGCCATGTCAGGCCAGCGCGGAATGATCGCCTCCAGCACCTCGGCATTGTGCAGGATGTCGAGCCCGTCGCGCACCCCGCCCGCCCATGTGGCGTCGTTGATGACCTTCGGCGTCATGTCGAGGGCGACGACCGACTTCAGCCGTTCCGTCCCATGCCGTTCTGCCAGCGCATAGGCCACATGCGCGCCCATCGACCAGCCGACCAGAACCACGCCGGACAGATCGCGCGCGGCGAGCAGGCCCGCGACCGCATCCGCCGCTGCCTCGATGGACCTCGGCCGGGCAGCGCCCGTCTGGCCGTGTCCGGGAAGATCGGGCACAAGCACCGGAACAACGCTGCCCAGCGCCTCCAGCTGGGGCTCGAAAAAGCCGCCGTGACAGGACCAGCCATGCAGCAGGACCAGAGGCGACGCGGCGCGTCCCGCCGCCGGCTGGCGCTCCCGCAGGAACACCCCGTCTGCCATGCCCAGCTGCGTCATGCCGCTCCCGCCTTGCCAGCCCTGAGCCGGCCGACAATGCCGGTCGGAAAGAAATAGACCGACAGCACGAAAAGAACGCCCAGCCACAACAGCCAGCGATCCGGGGCCACCAGCGCCGACAGCAGCGGAATGCCCGCCGTCGCGCCTTCCGCCAGTCCCATCAGGGCCTGCAGGTAGGTCTGGGCCAGGATGAACAGCGTCGCGCCGATGACCGCGCCATACATCGTGCCCATGCCGCCGATCACCACCATCAGCAGGATGTCGACCATGATCTCCATCGACAGGGTCGTCGCCGGTCCGGTGTAGCGCAGCCACAGGGCGAGCAGCACGCCCGCCATCGCCGCCATCATCGCCGACAGCACCGTCGCCGCCGTGCGGTAATGCACGGCCTTGTAGCCGATGGCCTCCGCGCGGAAGCCATTGTCTCGCACCGCCTTCAGCACCCGGCCGAAGGGCGAGTTGACGATCCGCACCAAGGCGAGGAACAGCGCCAGCGCCACGCCGAAAACGAGATAATAGCTCAGCACCTTGCCATCGATGCGCAGACCCAGCACCGGCTCCGCGAACAGCTTGAACGCCGGCGTCAGTTCGCGCGGGATCTTGTAGTTGAGCCCGTCCTCGCCGCCGGTGAGGAAGGAGAGCTGCGACACCAGCACGGCGAAGGCGCTGGCAATCGCCAGCGTCACCATGGCGAAGAAGATCGCCTTCACGCGCAGCGAAAATAGCCCGATGGCCAGCGCCAGCAGCGCCGCGAGGCCCACCCCGCACAGCGCGCCAAGTCCGGCAGCGGCAAAGCTTGCCCCACCCAGCGTCAGCCCGAGCGCGGTGCCATAGGCGCCGAGGCCGAAGAACATCGTGTGGGCGAAGGAGACGATGCCGGTGTAACCGATCAGGAGGTCATAGCTTGCCACCAGCACGATGAAGATGCAGATCCGCGCGGCCGTCTCCAGCGGCTTGCTGCCGGGGAACAGGAACGGGGCAAAGGCAAGACCGATGAGGATGACAAGCAGGAGAACGGTGAGGACCGGGCTTGCCGGCCGGTCGCCGGACAGGAGTTTCATCAGCATGGCGCGCTCCTCACTTGGCCTTGACGACGGGATAGAGGCCCTGCGGCCGCCACATCAGCACCACCACCATCAGTCCGATGGTGGAGACGAGCGCCACCTTGGGCGCGGCGAAGGCGGTGTAGTTGGCCAGAAGCCCGACCAGCAGCGCGCCGATGAAACAGCCCTCGACCGAGCCGAGACCGCCGATGATGACGACGATGAACACCAGCACCATGATTTCCGAGCCCATGTGCGCGGTGATGGTTTCCTGATAGAGGCCCCACATCACGCCGCCGAGACCGGCAAGCGCCGAGCCGACCATGAACACCACGAGGAACAGCCGGCGGATGCGGTAGCCGAGCGCTTCCACCATCTCGCCGTTCTCCACCCCGGCCCGCACCAGCAGGCCGACCTTGGTGTGCTTCAGCACATGCCGCATGGCGACAAACAGCGCCAGCCCGACCCCGACGGCGACAATGCGGTATTTCTCGATGGCCGCATCGCCGATGACCCAGGAGCCCTGCAGCGCCAGCGGCCGCGACAGGTGCAGCGCATCCGGCCCCCAGACCACATGGATGAGCTGCTGCGCGATGATCATGCCGCCCATGGTGACGAGGATCTGCTTCAGGTGCTGGCCATAGACCGGCTTGATGATCACCTTCTCGAAGCCGTAGCCGATCAGGCCCGTGGCCAGCATGGTCACCGTGACGGCGATCAACATGGCCGCAAGGTTCATCAGCACCGACGGATGCCCAGTCCAGCCGGACAGCCACGTCAGCACGGTGAAGCCGATGAACGCTCCGACTGCGACGAAGGCCCCATGGCCGAAGTTGATGATGTCCATCAGGCCGAACACCAGCGTCAGGCCCGAGGCCATGATGAAGATCATCAGCCCCATGGCGAGGCCCGCCACCGTCAGCGTCGCCCAGGTGGAGGGGCTGCCGGTGACGATCAGCCCGCCCAGCATCAGCAGGGGAACCAGTAGCAGCGGCAGTTTTTCCGCCAGCCGTTCACCAAGCGGCCGCGCCTCGATGCGGGGCCGGATCAGGGTCTCGCTCATTGATGCGCCTCCAGGCTTAGTCCCATCAGCCGTTCCTGCAGTCCGGCATCGGCCACCAGCGTCGCCATGCCGCCGGCATGCACGATGCGGCCATCATCCATCACGGCCACCGTGTCGCCGAGGCTTGAGGCCATGGCGAAGTTCTGCTCGACCAGCAGGATGGTCGTCTCGGTTTCCTTGAGCTGGCGCAGCGCGTCGGTCATGGCGACGATGATCGCCGGGGCCAGCCCCTTGGTCGGTTCGTCGATCAGGATCAGGCGGCGCGGCTCGATGATCGCACGCGACACGGCCAGCATCTGCTTCTGCCCGCCCGACAGCGTGCCAGCCGAGGAATTCCAGAAATTGCGGATCGGCGGGAACAGATCCTGCACCCAGGAGAGCCGCTTCGCATCGATCGGTCCGGAGGTCGCGGCCAGCGCCATGTTCTCCGCCACCGTCAGATCCGTGAAGATGCCCATGTTTTCCGGCACATAGGCAATGCCGGCGCGGGCGATCGACGGTGTGTCCAGTTGCGTGATGTCGCGGCCATCAAAGCGGACCTCCCCCCGGCTTGCCCGCCACAGGCCCATGATGGTGCGCAAGGTCGTGGTCTTGCCGGCGCCGTTGCGGCCAAGCAGAACCGATACCCCGCCCTGCGGCACGGTCAGCGAAACGCCCTGCAGGATGTGATAGGGCCCGATATGGGTATGGACGCCGTCCAGCGTCAGAAGCGGTTCAGCCATGGGCGGCCTCCGTCACGCGCTTGCCGAGATAGGCTTCCTGCACCACGGCCGAATTGATCACGGTGGCCGGTTCGCCATCGGCGACCAGCGCCCCGTTGTGCAGCACGATGATGCGGTCTGCGAGGGTCCGGATCACGTCCATCTTGTGCTCGACCAGCAGGATCGTGCGATCCTTGTCGGCCTTCAGCTCCTGGATGAGATTGAGGATCACAGGCACCTCGTCGACGCTCATGCCGGCGGTCGGCTCGTCGAACATCAGCACCTGCGGCCCCAGCGCGATCAGCAGCGCCACCTCCAGCTTGCGCTGGTCGCCATGCGGCAGGGCGCTCACGGTCTGGCTCGCCTTGTCGAGCAGGCGCACTTCGGCCAGCACATGTTCGGCCCGCTCGATCAGCTCCACGTGGCTGTCGGCCATGGAGAAGAGATCAAGGCCAAGGTTCGCCCTGGCCTGCGCCACCAGGCGCACGTTCTCGCGCACCGTCAGGGTTGGAAACAGGTTGGTGAGCTGGAACGCGCGGCCGATCCCCTTCAGCGTCCGCTCCGGCACGCTCATCCGGGTGATGTCCTGACCATTCAGCACAACCTTGCCATGGCTCGCCCGGAGCTGGCCGGAAATCAGGTTGAAATAGGTCGTCTTGCCGGCGCCATTCGGCCCGACAATGGCCGTCAGCGTCCCGCGCTCGAACGCACAGCTGACATGATCCACGGCCACATGCCCGCCGAAGCGGATCGTCAGCTCATGGGTTTCCAGAATGGGATGTTCACGCGCCACTGGATCGTTCCATGCGGGGTTGGGGGAAGGCGAGATTGGTGTTCCGGGGCCACAGCAGCTCCGGCGAGCGGCAGCGCCCCTCTCCCCCCTTGAGGGGGAGATGTCTGCAACAGCAGACAGAGGGGGGTGCAACAGCTGGGCAGCACGACCGGAGCAAGCGGATGTCCCGTTACCCCCTCTGCCCCCATCCGGGGGCAACTCCCCCTCAAGGGGGGAGAGGGGGCTGCGGCTTAACGGGATACTCCGGACCAAAGCCTGTTTGGTGTGTCCGGCCCCACTCCCAACCCCTCCCCACGAGGGGGAGAGGAGCAAGAGAGGGCACCGCTTGCACTCACAAGCTTACTTCTTGTTCTTGATCGGGATGTTCATGTCCTCGATCTTCAGCTCGCGCACCAGTTCCGGGATGCCCCAGGCCACAGCCGGGTCAACCTTGATCTTGAAGTGGTACATCGACTGCAGCGCCTGATGGTCCTCGGGACGGAACACCATCTTGCCCTTCGGCGTCTGGAATTCCATGCCTTCCATCGCCTTGATCAGCGCTTCGGTGTCCGTCGAACCGGCCTTCTTGATGGCCTCGACCACGGCGATGCCTGCGGTCATGCCACCGGCGGTGAAGAAGTCCGGCGGGGACTCATGACGCTTCTGGTGTTCGGTGACGAGCCAGTCGTTCACCGGGTTCTTCGGGATGTCGTAGTAGTAATAGGTCGCCCCTTCCATGCCCGGCAGCGCCTTGTAGGCAGCCATCGCGGCCAGGATGTTGCCGCCCGTGGCGATCTCGATGCCGAAGCGCTCCGGCTCCATGGCCTTGATCTTGCCGATCGGGTTGTTGGCACCGGCCCAGATCACGAACAGGAACTTGCGGCCCGGCTGGTCCTTCATCGCATCAAAGATGCGCTGTGCGCTGGCAGTGAAGTCCTGGGTGTCGGTCGGGACATATTCCTCGAAGGCGAGCTTGGCGCCGGTCGGCCCCAGGGCGTCCTTGAAGGCAGCAACGCCGTCGCGGCCAAAGGCATAATCCTGCGCCAGCGTGGCGATGGTCACGCCATCCTTGCCGAGCGCGACCGCGTTGGCGATGGCGTCCTGCGATGAGTTGCGGCCGGTGCGGAAGATGTAGCGGTTCCAGGCTTCGCCCGTGATGCTGTCGGCCACGGCCGGCTCGACGATCAGCAGCTTCTCGTATTCCTCGGCAACCGGCAGCATGGCCAGCGCAACACCGGAGGCAACGGGGCCAACGGCAATGTCGGCATTGTCATCGCCATAGGCCTCAGCCAGCACGGCCTTGGCAATGTCCGGCTTGGTCTGGGTGTCCTTTTCGATGACAACCAGCTTGCGGCCGTTCACTTCCATGGTGCCGCCGGTGGCATATTCGAGGCCCATCATCAGGCCGATATGCGACTGCTTGGCATAGGCTTCCAGCGCGCCGGTCTTGTCATAGACATGGGCGATGCGGATGTCCTCCGCCTGCGCCTGTCCAGCCATCGCGACAGGTCCGGCAATGGCCAGCCCCAAAACGGTGACCAGGGCCATCCGTCGCAGTTTCGAATGCAAGGTCGTGTTCATTGGCAACATCCTCCCGAGTGCCGGAGCGCGCTCCCCCGCGCTCCTGATGTGTCCAGCTCCCGCAAATCCTGTCGGGCCCTCTGACGGGGCCACCATGTCGATGGGGCTCATGCCGAACTGCAAGGCCGGCTGCCTTCCCTTGAGTTGAAGACGCCAGCCGGCACAACGGTCACCGGACAAGAGAATATGAAACCTGAATCAGGCGTCATGTCAAATGACAGTTTCGCATCTGGTGCAGTTCGTGCCATCGGCTAAGCTGCAGCGCCCGCAAGACAGGAGCATGACCATCGCATGACCGCCCCCGACAACACTGTGCCCGACGTCGAGATCCTGTCCCGCCGCGAGGTGTACCGGGGCCGGGCAAGCGTTGAAGAAATCACCTTCCGCCAGCGCCGCCGGGACGGGTCCGTCCAGGACCTCACCCGCGAGGTTGTCCGCTACGGGCTCAATGTGGTGGCGGTGCTGCCGGTTGATCCCGTCGAGGGAAGACTGCTTTTGTGCCGCCAGCTGCGCCTGCCAATGCTGGTGGACCAGAACGATCCGTTCCCGCTGGAGGCCTGTGCCGGCCGGCTGGAACAGGGCGAGGATGCGGAAGAGGGCGCGCGCCGTGAACTTCTGGAGGAGTTCGGCGTTACGGCACTGACGCTGACCCATGTGATGGCGAGCTACACCAGCCCGGGCATTCTCGGCGCCCGGGCTGACCTTTACCTGGCCATCTATGACAGCGCGGCGCGGGCCAGTGGCGGGGGCCTTGCAGAGGAAGGCGAGGACATCGAGGTGCTGGAAATTGGCTTTGCTGAAGCCGCACATCTCCTGCGCACCGGCCAGCTGCGCGATGCCAAGTCGGTCATCCTGCTGCAGCATCTCATGTTGAAACACCCGGACCGGTTTCCCGCCGTCTCTCCCCCTTGAGCGCATTGCGGCGTCTCGTTGCATCCGCTAGCGTTCGGAAAGACAACCGAAACGGGAGCGGATACGATGCCGGGAGAGATGGTCCAGACACGCGAGATTCTGCTGCCGGGGGCCGTCATCGACGGGATTGTTGGACCCGCCACAGGCGATGACCGGTTTGACAGCCTCTGCCCCTCGGATGGCCGGCTGATCGCCCGTATTCCGCGCTGCGACGCCGCCGATGTCGGCCGGGCCGTTGCCAGCGCCCGCCGCGCTTTCGACGACGGCCCTTGGCCGCGGCTCACCGCGCTGGAGCGGGGCCGCTTGCTGCTCAGGCTGTCCGCGCTGGTCAGCGAACACGCCGAGGAACTGGCGGCCCTCGAATCGCTCGATGCGGGCAAACCGCTGCGTCAGGGCAAGGCCGACATCGTCGCCCTCGCCCGCTATTTCGAATTTTATGGCGGCGCTGCCGACAAGGTGATGGGCGACACCATCCCCACCGCCGACGGCTTCCTCGCCATGACCCTGCGCGAACCGCTCGGCGTCGTCGGCGGCATCATCCCGTGGAACTATCCGGCGCAGATCATGGGCCGCGTCGCCGGGGCGGCCCTCGCGATGGGCAACACGCTGGTGCTGAAGCCGGCGGAAGATGCCTGTCTCAGCGTCCTGCGTGTCGGCGAACTGGCGCTGGAGGCCGGCTTTCCGGCCGGTGTCTTCAACGTCGTCTCCGGTTTCGGCCACGAGGCAGGCGCTGCCCTTGCCAACCATCCGGGCCTTGATTTCCTCACCTTCACCGGCTCGCCGGAAGTCGGGGTGATGATCCAGACGGCGGCGGCGCGCAACCACATTGGCTGCACGCTGGAACTGGGCGGCAAGTCGCCCCAGATCGTCTTCGAGGATGCCGATCTCGAACAGGCCGTTCCGGTCATCATCAACGCCATCATCCAGAACTGTGGCCAGACCTGTTCGGCTGGCAGCCGGGTCCTGGTGCAGCAGGGCATCTGGCAGCCGCTCGCCGATGCCTTGCGTGCCCGCGTTCGCACGCTGGTCGCCGGTCCCCATGACCGCGATCTTGATCTCGGCCCCCTCATTTCGGAGGGCCAGCTGCGCCGGGTCCGGTCCTTTGTCGAGCGGGCCGCCAACGACGGCATTCCCCTCATAGCCGAAGGCGCCATCGCCCCTGATGCACCTGACACCGGCTTCTACGTGCCAGCCCGGATCTATGGCCCCGTGCCGCCCGAGCATCTGCTGGCGCGGGAGGAAGTGTTCGGCCCGGTCCTGTCGCTGATCCCCTTCCGCGACGAGACCGAGGCGATCCGGCTCGCCAATGGCACCGACTACGGCCTTGTCGCCGGCGTGTGGAGCCGCGACGGCCAGCGTGCCGTGCGCGTCGCGCGGCAGGTCCGCGCCGGTCAGGTCTTCGTCAACGCCTATGGCGCGGGCGGCGGCATCGAGCTGCCCTTCGGCGGCTTCAAGAAATCCGGCCACGGCCGCGAGAAGGGCTTCGAGGCGCTGTATGAATTCTCGGCGACCAAGACCCTCGTCCTGCGCCATGGTTAGCCAGCAAAATAACTGATCGAAACCGGGGAGGAACATGCATGGCAGACAGGCTGACGGGCAAGGTGGCAGTGATCACCGGAGCGGGATCCGGCTTCGGCGAGGGCATGGCCAAACGCTTTGCCGAGGAAGGCGCAAGGGTCGTGGTGGCGGATCTCAACGGCGAGGCCGCAGCCCGCGTCGCCGGCGAGATCGGCGCTTCTGCCGTCGCTGTTACCGCCGATGTCACGGTGCGCGCCGATGTCGACCGCATGGTCAAGGCCGCATCCGAGGGCTTCGGCCGGCTCGACATCCTCATCAACAACGCCGGCTATTCCCACCGCAACAAGTCACTGCTTGAGGTGAGCGAAGACGAGTTCGACCGCATCCTCGCCGTCAACGCCAAGGCGATCTACCTGTCCACCCTCGCCGTGGTGCCCATCATGGAAGCGCAAGGCGGCGGCGTCATCCTCACCACCGCGTCGACCGCCGGCCTGCGGCCCCGGCCGGGTCTCACCTGGTACAACGCCTCCAAGGGCTGGGCGATCACCGCCTCCAAGTCGATGGCCGTGGAACTCGCGCCAAAGAACATCCGCGTCAACGCGCTCTGCCCCGTGGCCGGCGAGACGGGCATGCTGCATCTCTTCATGGGCGAAGACACGCCGGAAAAGCGGGCCCAGTTCAAGGCCTCGATCCCGCTTGGCCGCCTGTCGAAGCCGATGGACATGGCCAATGCCGCGCTGTGGCTCGCTTCCGACGAGGCCGAGTTCATCACGGGCGTGGCGCTTGAAGTCGACGGCGGCCGCTGCATCTGAGCGGCCCCGTCCTGCGTCACGCCCTCCGGTTCAGGCCTCCAGCCGCTTCACCGCGTCCTCGACATAGACGAGGGCGCGGCCCTCGCAGACGCGCGTGCCTTCGGGCAATTCGCAGACCGTCTCCAGATCGACCAGATGCTTCTCCGGCCGAAGACGGGTGATCGTCACCCGTGCGGTCAGCTCCACATCGAGCGGCACCGGCGCGAGAAACCGCATCTCCTGCTTCAGATAGTTGGTGCCCGGCCCCGGCAGGTCGACGCCAAGGAGACAGGAGAACAACGCCCCGATCAGCGGACCCGGCACGCCCTCCGCCGGAGACACCGCCGTGCCCGAGAGGCGCGAGAATGCGGCCAGATCCGCATCCGAATAGCTGCGCATCAGGCTCGCGCTCTCACCCACAACAAACCCCATCATGCGCCTCCTTCGAGCGTCGCCAGACCGGTCAGCACCTCTTCGCCTGTCGCCGCCCGGCTGACGCGGATGCCGACGGTGCCAGTCGCTTCGCCCCGCTCCAGCGCGATCACCAGTTCCTCGCCGGCAAAGGCCGGATGAGGAAACATCAGCGCCTGCGCCTGATGCCGGTGCCCTGGAAACAGTTCGCCGAGCAGCCCGAACACGCGGGTGTAGATCAGCATCCCGTGCGACACGGTGCGGCCGAAGCGCGTGCGGGCGGAAAACGCGGGATCGACATGGATCGGGTTGTCATCTCCCGACACGGCGGCAAAGGCATCAAACTCCGCCTGGCTCGGCGTCCAGGACCGGCGATGCGGCAAGGGATCGGCTGGTGTCATGCGGGTCTCCGGGGGTTCAGGTTTGGTCTCTTGCGGGGCCTCACAGCTCCCCTCCCTCTCGTGGGGAGGGGGGCGGAGAGGCTGCGGAGCCGTTGCTTCAGCCGTAAGGAGACCCCTCCCCCAGCCTGTCCTTGAGGATGTTCTTACGCACCTTGCCGGCGGCGGTGCGGGGCAGGTCGGTGACAAGGGAGAAGCTCTTGGGCACCTTGTAGGCGGCCAGCCGCTCGCGGCACCAGGCGGGCAGGTCGGCCACCTCCAGCGCCGCGCCGGGACGGGCAATCAGGAAGGCCGCACCGACCTCGCCCCATTTCTCGTCCGGCACGCCGATGACCACGGCCTCCAGCACGGCCGGATGGGTGAGCAGCACCCGCTCGACCTCGGCCGGGTAGATGTTCTCGCCGCCGGAGATGTACATGTCCTTGATGCGGTCGACGATGAAGTAATAGCCATCCGAATCGCGCCGGGCGATGTCGCCGGTCCGGAGCCAGCCGTCCCCGGTGAGAGAACCGGCTGTCGCCTCAGGATTGTCCATGTAGCCCGGCGTGATGCCGGGCCCGCGCACCTGCAGCTCGCCCTCCCCGGCGCCCTCGACAACGCGCCCGTCCGCCCCCTCCAGCCGCACCTCGGCGAGGATCTGCGCCTTGCCGACCGAGCCGAGCTTGGCGCTGGCCTGGGCCGGGTCCATGATGAACAGCGTCGGCCCGGTTTCGGTCATGCCCATGCCGTTGCAGATGGTGGCGCCGCGCGCCTGATATTCGCTGAGGAGCTTTTCCGGCACCGGCGCCCCGCCGCAGACCAGAGAACGCAGGCGGGCGATGTCGAGATCACCGAAGCGCGGATGCAGCGCCAGAGCCTGATAGATCGCCGGCACGCCAAAGAAGGCGGTCACCTCGCCCTCGTCGATCAGCCGCACCACGTCATCGGCCTCGAACTTGCGCAGGATGGTGGAGCGGCCGCCGAACAAGAACAGCGGCAGGGTGAGGAGATTGATCCCGGCAGTGTGAAACAGCGGCAGATAGTTCACCGAGGTATCGGTGCTGGTGAGATCCGTCGCCTGGACATAGTTGACCGCATTGGCCCAGGCCATGCCGGCGGTCTGGATCACCGCCTTGGGCAGGCCCGTGGTGCCGGAGGTGAAGAGCAGATACCACGGCGCGCTGGCCTTGACGGGTCGTCCCGAAACAGCGGCAGCGGCGGATGCATCCGCGTCGGCAATCAGATCGGCCAGCACGAAGGGCGTGTCCATGCCGGGTTCCAGCCCGATGCGGGCAAGGCCATGGCGGGCGGCCAGCTCGCGGGCGACATCCGTGAAGGCCGTGTCATGCAGCAGCACATGCGCGCGGCAGGTGGCAAGCAGCGGCGACAGCTCGGCAAAGGGCTGGCGCCAGTTGAGCGGCACCAGCACGAGCCGCGCCTTCTGTGCCGCGAACAGCGCGATGAAGAACTCCGGCCGGTTGAGGCTGAGGATCGGCACCCTTGCCCCTTCCACCAGCCCCATGTCGAGGAGGGCAGCGGCCAGCCGGCTCGCCTGCCGCTCCACTTGGGCAAAGGTGAGGCTCTCCCCCGTTGCCTGGTCGATGAAGGCGACGCGGTCCGGGGTCAGTTCGGCCCGGCGGGCGGCCATGTCGGTCACGTGATCCATCGGTCCTCCAGAGATGTGTTCCGGCCATCCGGCCGCGTTCAGGTGCGGGCGCTCCCCGCCGCAAAGTCGCGCATGCGCGCCAGCGTGTCAGGATGGGTGACAAGAGCGAGGAACCGCTGGCGCTCGGCCTCAAGCCGCGCCGCCACCACTGACACCCGCTCCTTCGGCCAGACGCCAGCACGAGTGGCGGCAAGGCTGCGCGGATCCTTGGCCTCCAGGGTGGCGAGCCAGCCGGCAATCACCGCCTCCACCCCGCCCGGTGCGGCCAGTTCGCTGACCAGACCCAGACGCAGCGCCTCGTCGGCGCTGATCCGGCGGTTGAAATACTGGATCGACAGGGCCGCGCCCGTGCCGATCCGGTCGGGCAGCAAGGCGGTCCAGCCGCCATCGGGCGCAAAGCCCATGTCCACGTAATAGGGCTGGAAGAACGCGGAAGGATCGGCGGCGACCAGATCGCTCGCCAGCACCAGTCCGGTCGAGCCGCCGGTGACCGGGCCATTGAGCGCCGTCAGCACCGGCATCGGGAACGCCAACAGGTCAAGGATCGCCCCGTTCAGCTCCCCCACCAGATCGGCAGCATAGGCGTTGAGCTCGCCCGCGCTGCCCGCATGGGCAAGAAACCCGGCGATGTCGCCGCCAATCGAAAAACTGCGCGCCGAGGAGCCCAGCACCAGCGCCCTTGCCCCGGACTGCCGCGCCACCGCGATGGCGGCACGCAGGTCAGCCAGCAGCTCCGGCACCAGCGCATTGTGGCGGCGGGTGCGGGAGAGCGTGATGCGGGCGTACCCGCCTTCCAGCTGCAGCGCCGCCAGCGGCCCGGCGGCCTCGGTCGCAGCAAGGCTCACGGCTTGTCCCCGCGTGGCTGCAGGCCATGCACGATCAGGTCATGCGCGGCGTCCACCACCTCGGCAACGGGCGTGCGGTCCTCCCAGATGACCGCACGCTCGCCGAGCGCACGGGCAATCCCCATGAGGGCCCATGCGCGAACATCGCAATCGCCGGGCCGGATCTGCCCGGCCGCTTCCGCATCGGCCAGTGCCGAACGGTAGCCTTCCGCGAAACTGCTGAAATAGGCGCGATAGGCCGCCGGATCGACGAACAGCGCCTCCTGAATGATGCGATAGAGATCCGGATGGGCGGCAACAAAGTCGAGGAAGCCGCGCAGGCCCGCCTTTTCCGCCGCCAGCCGGTCCGGAATGTTCGCGGTCGCCTGGGTCAGCGCCCGTCGCACCAGCCGGCCCATCTCGAGGACGAGTTCGGAGAACACCTCCTCCTTGCCCTTGAAGTAGATGTAGAACGTGCCCTGCGCACAGCCGGCCTCACGCGTGATCGCGCCGATGGACGCCTCGCTGAAGCCCTTCGCGCCGATCACCCGCTCGGCCGCATCCAGGATCGCCCGCCGCGTCGCCTCGCCGCGCGCCGTCTTCGGCTGGATGCCGCGCGGTTCGTCTTCGGCCACCGGCAGCGCATCCGGCACGGCCTTCGCCTTGCGCGGCCTTGCGCTGGCAGCTTCAGATCGGACTTGACGCCTGTGTTCGCTCACGGGACACCTTTGTCTGGCCGGCGCGCCGAAAGCCGCGCCAACATGAAACATGAATCACTATTCATGTTTTGGTTCTGATTGCAAGCCCGTGCTGCGCTTCGCGGGCGAAGGGGGCGGCCGGAGTGTCGTGGCGCGGTCGCAGACACGGACATCGTCGGTCTGGACCTCTGCCCTCCGCCGCCGTCATCAACTCTGTTGTTGTGCGTTGTGCCTGATCCTTGCGTTCAGGATGACGATGATCTTTCGCATGAGGGCGGCGATTGCGAGGATTGGCTTCTTCCCGTTGTTGATAAGCCTTTGATAGACCTCCTTTAATGGCCCGTTTGCGCGGCTTGCGGACAAGGCGGCCATGAAGAGGGCCGGCTTGACGGTGGAGCGTCCGCCGTGCATCCGGCGATATCCCTTGAGGGTTCCGCTGTCCTTGGGATGAGGGGCGACCCCGGCGAGGCTTGCGGCCTGGCGCCGGTCCATCGTTCCCAGTTCCGGCATGGTTGCGGCGAGGGTGATGGCGGTGCGCTTGCCCACGCCCGGCAGGGAGCAGCAGACCTCGATCCGGCGGGCGAGCTGCGGCGAGGCGTCGACGAGCGCCTCGATGGCGGCGTCGATGGCCTCGATCTCGTGCAGGATCGCCCGCAGGATGACCTGGCAGGAGCGGCGGATGATCGCGATGCCAGGTCCCTCTCCGGGGATCTTTGAGCGGTTCTGCTCGGCCACCTTGAGGGCGAGAAGCTCCTGACGGCGGGCATTGAGGCTGGCGAGTGTGCTCTGGGTCTCATCGGCCGGCGTGAACAGGGCGAGTGTCTTCCAGCGCTCCTCGCCATAGCGGGCCAGAGCCTGGGCATCGATGGCGTCTGTCTTGGCAAGACGGCCGAAGGACCGGCTGAATGCCTTGACCTTAACGGTATCGGCCCGGTGGCAGGCAAGGCCTGCTGCCGTCAGTTCGCCCACCAGCAGGCGCTCGTGGCCGCCGGTCGGCTCCAACACGCACAGGCAGTCGGCCGACAGGCCTGTCAGCGCCTTGCGGATGCTGGCGGAGCGGTTGGGGAAGGTCGTGACACGGCCGGTGGCGGTGTCGAAGGCGGTGATGCTGTCCTTGGCGACATCGAAGCCGCAGACATGGGCGGGAGGCTGCTGCAGGGCGGGCATGGCCGTGCTATCCTTGACGTGCTTCGGATTGTTTGCGGGCGTGGGTGTCAGCCAGAGGCCCAATCAACTCTCCAAGCGGGAAAAGGGAAGCGTCAGGGAGCCATGATGACAGCGGGTGAAAACCCGACCCCGGGACGGTCGCCTGACGCTGAAGCTGCGGGTTAAGGGTCGCAGCTTCCCCTTTACCCTAGCACCACGGACAACAAACAATCCCGGGCGCAGCGCAGCGAAGACCCGGGACCGGTGAGCCAATGCGCCTCCGGTTCCATCGCATTGGATCCCCGAAACCTCGACCCTCCGGTCCCGGCTCGAGCTGACGCTCGTCCGGGACGACGACGGTGTGTCGAGGTGTGTCTTCAATCTCAGGCCTCTCCGTCGTCGCTCTCCAATGGGCGCACCGGGTCGGCCCCGTTGCGCAGGGCTTCCAGCGCCTGCATGCGCTGCTCGCTGCGCTGCCAGTTTTCCTTGGTCACACCGGCAATCAGCACTTCCGCGACAGCCATCAGCGCCGTCGAGGAGTCCCAGGGCGAAGGCACGGCCACCCGCACGGGCAGCACGTGCTGCGAGATCCGGGCAACGGGCGACATCCAGCTGTCGGTGATGAGACCAACCGTGACGCCCTGCTTTGCCGCCGCCTCGGCAAAGCGCACGATGCCGGCCTGATAGCGGCGGATGTCGAAGACAACGAGCACATCCTTCGGCCCCATGCCAATGAGCTGGTCGAGCCAGTTGCTTTCCTGCCCGGCCATATGGTGCACGCCAGACCGCACGATGCGCAGATGCGCCGCCATGTAGCGGGCCAGCGCATCGGTGAAGCGCCCCCCCAGCAGGTAGACCGTCCGCCTCTCATCCGCCAGCAGGCGCACGAAGGCCTCGATTTCCCGTTCGGGCAGATGCTGGAACGTCTCGCGCAGGTTCTCGACCAGCTTGTCGGCAAAGGCATTGCCGCAGCCCGTGTCCCCGGATGGCAACGCGAGGTCCCGCGCCAGCGGCGCTTTCAGCTGGTTTTCCAGTTCGAATTTCAGCCGTCGCTGAAATTCGGGAAAGCCCGGAAACCCGAGCCTTGCCACGAAGCGCAGGATTGTCGGCGAACTGACCCCCGCCGCATCGGCGAACTGGGCCACGGTCTGCAATCCCAGCAAGGGGAAATTGGCCAGCAACGCCTGTGCGGCCCGGCGTTCCGTCGTGGTGAATTCGTCCAGCCGCTCGCGGATTTCCTCGACCAGAGCCTGGTCCATCAGCGTTCCCCCATTCGGCGCAAGCCTTTCGCCCGCCCCCTGCCCCGGCCCGTCAGGCCGTTTGATGTTTTATGTTTGACAGGCACCGTTTCCTTGTATCAAATCATACACAGCGTGGCCGTCTACGCAATTCTGTAACAAAAAATACAAACGTAAACGGACGGTCACTTCCAGATGGGGAGGCAGCATGGCGCAGCCGGAGGGGCCGCTTGCCAGCGACGGGACACGTGTGTCCATCGAAAACCGCAGCGGCAGCAGTGACTATGTTCTTGTGTGCGACCACGCCTCGAATTTCATTCCCGAGGCCTATGGTGATCTTGGCCTGAGCGCCGAGGCACGTGTGGCCCACATCGCCTGGGACCCGGGAGCGCTTGGCACGGCCCAGGAGATGTCGCGTCTTCTCGACGCCCCGCTCGTCTATCCGCGCATCTCGCGCCTGATCATCGATTGCAACCGCGACCACGCGGCGCATGACCTCATCCCGGCGATCAGCGAGACCACGCGCATTCCCGGCAACGAGAACCTGAGCGAACAGGATCGCAAACAGCGTATCGAGCTGGCGCATGTGCCCTTCCACAGCGCCATCGAAACGCTGGTGGCGGAGCGGGCGCTGGCCGGCAAGCGCAGCGTCATCGTCTCCGTCCACACCTACACCCCCGTCTACAAGGGCGTCTCCCGCCCCTGGGAAATCGGCATCATTGCCGACAAGGACCGGCGGCTCGGCGACGCGATGATCGCGGCGCTAAAGGCTCCCGGCGATCTGACGGTCGGCGACAACGAGCCCTATTCTCCCGCGGATGGCGTCTACTACACCCTGACGCGTCACGGCGAATCCCAGGGCCGGGCCTGCGCCATGATCGAAATCCGCAACACCGATGTCGCGACGCCGGAGGCCGAGAAGGCCTGGGGCCAGCGGCTGGGCAAGATCCTGGCTGACAGCCTGCCCGCTCTGGCGGAGGAGGCATGATGCCCGGTTTCGCACGCACCTATGTCCGCTGGGTCGACGGGTTCAGCATCGGTCTCGGCCGTTTCATCATGTACGGGCTGTTCGTGATGATGGGGATCCTCTTGTGGTCGTCGATGTCCAAGACCTTCTTCACGCCGTCACTCTGGACGCTTGAATTCGCCCAGTTTGCGATGGTCACCTACTACGTGCTTGGTGGTCCCTACTCCCTGCAGGCCGGTGCGCATGTGCGGATGGACCTCTTCTACGCCAACTGGTCCCCGCGCAAGAAGGCATCGGTGGATGCCCTGACAGTCTTCCTGCTGATGTTCTATCTCGGCGTCCTGCTCTACGGCTCGCTCGCCTCGACGGCGTTTTCGCTCGGTTATTTCGACGATCATCCCCTGCTGTTCTACTGGGACCTCATTGTGGCCTTCGTCACCGGAGGTCCGGATGCCGCCGGCGAGGTGATGGGTCATCTGGAGCGCAGCCGTACGGCCTTCCGCGCCTACATGTGGCCGATCAAGGTGATCATGACATTCGGTTTCTTCCTGATGCTGCTGCAGGCCATTTCCGAGCTGATCAAGGACATCGCTCGCATTCGTGGGGAGGCGATCTGATGTCCTATGAGATGATCACCCTCTTCATGTTCGCCTCGATGATGCTGATGATGCTGACAGGTCAGCGCGTCTTCGGCGCCATCGGCGGTGTCGCGGCCATTGCCGCGCTGGCGCTCTGGGGCACCGGCTCGACGGACATTCCCTTCGCCCAGGCAATCAAGCTGATGAACTGGTACCCGATGCTGACGCTGCCCATGTTCATCTTCATGGGCTACATCCTGTCGGAATCGCGCATCGCGGAAGACCTCTACCGCATGTTCCACGTCTGGATGGGCCCGGTCAGCGGCGGTCTGGCCATCGGCACCATCCTTCTCATGGTGCTGGTATCGGCGATGAACGGCCTGTCGGTGGCCGGCATGGCCATCGGCGCGACCATAGCCCTGCCGGAACTGCTGCGTCGTGGCTACGACAAGCGCATGATCTCCGGCGTCATCCAGGCCGGGTCCTCGCTCGGCATTCTCATCCCGCCGTCCGTGGTTCTGGTGCTCTATGCCATGATCGCGCGTCAGCCGGTCGGCAACCTCTGGCTTGCCGGCGTGGTGCCGGGCCTGATGATGGCGGCGATGTTCATCGTCTATGTCGTGGTCCGCTGCAAGCTGCAGCCGGAACTGGGCCCCGCCCTTCCGGCGGAAGAACGCAACGTGCCGATGCGTGAGAAGCTGCGCCTTCTGTCGGCCGGCCTGCTGCCCATCGGCATCTTCCTCGTGATGATGGTGCCTTTCGTCAACGGCTGGACAAGCCTTGTCGAGAGCTCCGCCATCGGTGCGCTGACCGCCTTCGCGGTGGCACTGGCCAAGCGGCGGATGACCTGGGTGATCTTCCACTCCTGCGTGAAGCAGACGCTGTTCATCTCCTGCATGTTCATGTGGATCATCCTGGCCGCCCTCGGGTTCGGCGCGGTCTTCGACGGTCTCGGCGCGGTGAAGTCGATCGAGTATTTCTTCACCGGCGAGCTGGGCCTCAATCCCTGGACGATCCTGATCCTGATGCAGCTGTCGTTCCTGGTCATGGGCACGTTCCTCGACGACACGGCAATGCTGGTCATCGTGGCGCCGCTCTATGTGCCGCTGGTTGCCAAGCTGGATCTTGGCATGCCGGCTGACCAGGTGCTGATCTGGTACGGCGTGCTCTACACGATCACGACCCAGATCGCCTACATGACGCCGCCGTTCGGCTACAACCTGTTCCTGATGCGCGCCATGGCCCCGCCGGAATTCTCGATGCGCGACATCTACGCCTCGATCATCCCGTTCGTGCTGATCATGGTCCTGGCGCTGGCGATCATCATGATTTTCCCGCAGATTGCCTTGTGGCTGCCGGGACTGGTCTACGCAAAGTAGCCAATCGTGCCGGCCGGACCTGAGGGCCCGGCGGCAAGGGAGGAAGGAAGACCCGCCTCTTTGGCGGCCTGAAAGACACGATTTCGACATGCGGATGACCCCGGCGGGCAAGAACAATGGCCAAAGGCCACCCCGCCCGGGTCAGATCACCTAAAAGGGGAGTGACTTGACATGACGAGCAGACGTGAATTCCTGAAGAACGCTGGCCTGACGACGGTTGCGGCAGCCGGTGCAACCACCCTCGCGGCCCCGGCCGTGCTGGGCCAGGCCCCGATCAAGTGGCGCCTGCAGACCTATGCCGGTCCCGCTCTCGGCGAACATGTGATCAAGCCGGCCATCGACGCCTTCAACAAGGCAGCCAATGGCCAGATGGAAATCGAGCTGTTCTACGCCGACCAGCTGGTTCCGACCTCGGAACTCTTCCGCGCCATGCAGAAGGGCACCATCGACGCCGTGCAGTCCGATGACGACTCCATGGCCTCGCCGACGGAAGTCGCCGTGTTCGGCGGCTACTTCCCCTTCGCGACGCGTTATTCGCTCGACGTGCCGGTGCTGTTCAACCAGTACGGCCTGAAGAAGATCTGGGAAGACGAATATGCCAAGGTCGGTGTGAAGCACATTTCGGCCGGCTCCTGGGATCCGTGCCACTTTGCCACCAAGGACCCGATCACCAAGCTGGAAGACCTGAAGGGCAAGCGCATCTTCACCTTCCCGACCGCCGGTCGCTTCCTGACCCAGTTCGGCGTCGTTCCGGTCACCCTGCCCTGGGAAGACATCCAGGTCGCCGTGCAGACCGGCGAGCTCGACGGCATCGCCTGGTCGGGCATCACCGAGGACTACACCGTCGGCTGGGCTGACGTGACCAAGTACTTCCTGACCAACAACATCTCCGGCGCCTGGGTTGGCCACTTCTTCGCCAACAACGACCGCTGGAACGAACTGCCGGATCATCTCAAGGTGATGCTGCAGCTCGCGATGGACTCATCCCACCTCTATCGCCAGTGGTGGTACTGGGGCGGCGAAGCGGACCTGCGCGTCAACGGTCCGAAGCTGCAGCTGACCTCGATCCCGGACTACGAGTGGGTTGTGGTCGAGCAGGCCGCCCTGTCCTTCTGGGACGAGATTGCTGCCGAGTCCCCGGTCAAGGCCCAGGTGGTCGAGATCATCAAGAAGTACAACGACGTCATGGCGAAGGCCGGCCGTCCGTACCGCTACGGCTGATGAGCTGATCGTGGCCCGGACCGTTCTGCGGTCCGGGCTGCCCCGCACTGACCTTCTCCGGACAACAAGAAAAGTACATCCAGATGGCTGGCAATCTGACTATCGACGCCCTGAAAGTGGCGGCTACTGAGGGCAGGATCGACACCGTGCTGGCCTGCATGGTCGACATGCAGGGCCGCCTCATGGGCAAGCGCTTCCATGTGCAGCATTTCCTGTCGAGCGCGCACGAGGAGACACACGGGTGCAACTATCTCCTGGCGACCGACCTCGAGATGTACACCGTGCCCGGATATGCCTCGACCAGCTGGGCAGGCGGCTATGGCGACTATGTGCTGAAGCCGGACCTTTCCACCCTGCGCCTGGTGCCGTGGCTCGAAGGCACCGCCATGGTGCTCTGTGATGTGCAGGACCACCACACCCACGCCGACGTGCCGCACTCCCCGCGCGCCATGCTGAAGGCACAGATTGCCCGGCTTGATGCGCTTGGGTTTACCGCCATGATGGCGACGGAACTGGAATTCTTCCTGTTCGCCAAGAGCTTCGACGAGATCCGCAAGTCCGGCTTCCGCGACCTGGAGCCGATCTCGGCCTATAACGAGGACTACCACATCCTGGCGACGACCAAGGAAGAGCATGTGATGCGCCCGCTGCGCAACCATCTCTATGCTGCGGGCATCCCGGTGGAGAACACCAAGGGCGAAGCCGAGGCCGGCCAGGAAGAACTCAACATCCGTTACGCCGACGCGCTCAACTGCGCCGACTATCACTCCATCGCCAAGCACGCGGTGAAGGAGATTGCCTGGCAGCACGGCCACGGTGCGACCTTCCTGCCCAAGTGGCACAAGGACCGCACCGGCTCCTCCGCCCATGTGCACCAGTCGCTCTGGACCAAGGACGGCAAGCCGGCTTTCTACGATCCCTCCAAGCCGCATGGCATGTCGGACCTGATGCGCCATTACATGGCCGGGCTGATCAAGTATGCGCCGGACTACACCTATTTCCTGGCGCCCTACATCAACAGCTACAAGCGCTTCCAGAAGGGCACCTTCGCGCCGACGCGGATGGTCTGGTCGATCGACAACCGCACCGCCGGCTTCCGGCTCTGCGGCGAGGACAGCAAGGGCGTGCGCGTCGAATGCCGCATTGGCGGCTCCGACCTCAATCCCTATCTGGCGCTTGCGGTGCAGATCGCAGCCGGTCTGCGCGGCATCGAGGAGAAGCTGGAGCTGGCCCCGGCCATGACCGGCGACCTCTACGAGGCGCAGAAGACCCCGCAGATCCCGCGCAACCTGCGCGATGCGCTGTCGGCACTGAATGCCTCGTCCATGCTGCGCGAGGCATTCGGTGACAAGGTGATTGACCATTACCTGCGCGCAGGCGAATGGGAACAGGAAGAATTCGACCGTGTGGTGACCGATTACGAGATCGCCCGCGGGTTTGAACGCGCCTGAGGAGGGCTGGCCCGGATCACCCGGGCCGCCGTCCCGGCGAACACTGCAGCCGCCGGCACCCGGCGGTGTTTCTTTGAAGGTGACCCATGTCGGACACGATCAAACTCATCTCGCCGGTCGATGGATCGGTCTATGCGGAACGCGCGGCGCTGGACGCTGTCGCGGTGGAACGGGTGGTCACCGCCGCCCGCAGCGCGCAGGCCGGATGGGCTGCGACCCCGCTTGCCACCCGCGTTGACCTCTGCCTCAAGGCGCTTGATGCCCTCCTGGCGATGAACGACGACATCGTCACCGAACTGGCCTGGCAGATGGGCCGCCCCGTGCGCTACGGCGGCGAGAAGGGTGGCCTCACCGAGCGCACCCGCTACATGGCCAGCATTGCCGAAAGCGCGCTGGCCAACATCGAACGCAACGACCGCCCGGGCTTCAAGCGCTACCTCAAGATGGAGCCGCTCGGCATCGTCATGGTCATCGCGCCGTGGAACTACCCCTTCATGACCGCCGGCAACGCCATCTTCCCGGCGTTGATGGCGGGCAACGTGGTCATCCTGAAGCACGCCGCGCAGACGCTGCTGGTCGGCGAGCGCTTCGCTGCCGCCTTCGAGAAGGCCGGCCTGCCCAAGGGCGTGTTCCAGAACATCGTGCTGTCGCATGACGGCACCGAGAAGCTGCTCGGCTCCGGCGTCATCGACCATGTCAACTTCACCGGCTCGGTCGCTGGCGGCAAGGCCATCGAACGTGCACTGGCCGGCACCTTCGCCACCATGGGCCTGGAGCTTGGCGGCAAGGATCCGGCCTATGTCATGGCCGATGCGGATCTCGATTACGCGGTCGCCAACCTCGTCGACGGCGCCTTCTTCAACTCCGGCCAGTGCTGCTGCGGCATCGAGCGCATCTATGTGCACGAAAGCCGCTACGACGCGTTCGTCGATGGCTTCGTCGCCATGACGCGCGACTACAAGCTTGGCAACCCGCTCGATCCGGAAACCACCATCGGCCCGATGGCCCAGACCCGCTTTGCCACCTGGGTCCGCGAGCAGACCGAGGAAGCGATCCGCAAGGGCGCCAAGGCCCACATCGACATGTCTGCCTTTGCCATGGACAAGGCCGGCACGCCTTACCTCGCCCCGCAGGTGCTGACCAACGTCAATCACCAAATGTCGGTGATGCGCGAGGAAAGCTTCGGCCCGGTCGTCGGCATCATGAAGGTGAAGGACGACGCCGAGGCGATCCAGCTCATGAACGACAGCCCCTATGGCCTCACCGCGTCCATCTGGACCGAGGATGCCGTGGCTGCCGAGAAGATCGGTCACCAGATCGATACCGGCACCGTGTTCATGAACCGCTGCGACTACGTGGATCCGGGCCTTGTCTGGACCGGCGTGAAGGACACCGGCAAGGGCGCCGCCCTGTCGGAAGTCGGCTTCGCCAACCTGACACGCCCGAAGTCCTACCACCTGCGCCTCGAGCACTGAGTTTGAAACCCGCATGTTCCCCTCGCCGCATGGGAATGGGGAACAGGCAAAGAGACCGGAGCTGCCCTGCGACTGGCCTGCTGGCCGCAGCGCCCTCTCCCCCCTTGAGGGGGAGATGTCTGCGAATGCAGACAGAGGGGGGTGCCAGCGTTTCAGCGCATGATCACCGCCGGATGACTTGACAGACCGATACCCCCCTCTGCCCCCTGCCGGGGGCATCTCCCCCTCAAGGAGGGAGAGGGGTTGAGGCTCTGCCAGTTGCCCGGGATGAGCCAAGCTTCAAGTGACAATGGGATGGCAAGGCCCAGCCTGTCCCCCGTGCAACACCATTCACCGCGTTGACCCCAACGCACCAACTGACTGAAAGCCCGACCCATGACTGCCCTTCCGTCCGTGAACTGGTCCTATCCCACCGCCGTGCGCTTCGGCGCGGGCCGCATCAAGGAACTGCCTGCTGTCGTCAAGCTCGCCGGCATGAAGCGCCCGCTGCTGGTCACCGATCCGGGCCTTGCGAAGCTGCCGATGATCGCCGACATGGTCGCGCTCTTGAAAGCCGATGGCATCGACTGCGCCGTTTTCTCCGACGTCAAGCCGAACCCGGTCGACAGCAACATTTCCGCAGGCGTTGCCGCCTACAAGGCCGGCGGCCATGACGGCGTGCTGGCGGTTGGCGGCGGCTCCGGCCTCGATGCCGGCAAGCTGATTGCCTTCATGTCCGGCCAGACCCGCCCGATCTGGGACTTCGAGGACATCGGCGACTGGTACACCCGCGCCGATCCGGCCGGCATTGCCCCGATCGTTGCCGTGCCGACCACGGCCGGCACCGGCTCGGAAGTCGGCCGCGCCGGCGTCGTCACCAACGAGGCGACCCACACCAAGAAGGTGATCTTCCACCCGAAGATGCTGCCGGCATATGTCATCTGCGATCCGGAACTGACCACCGGCATGCCGCGCATGATCACCGTCGGCACCGGCATGGACGCCCTCGCCCACTGCCTGGAGGCGCTGTGCTCGCCGTTCTATCACCCGATGTCGGAAGGCATCGCGGTCGAAGGCGCGCGTCTGGCGATCCACAACCTGCCGATCGTCGCCGCCAACGGCTCCGATCTCTTGGCGCGTGGCCACATGATGAGCGCGGGCGCCATGGGTGCCGTCGCCTTCCAGAAGGGCCTTGGTGCCATCCACGCCCTGTCCCACCCGGTCGGCGCGCTCTATGACACGCACCACGGCATGACCAACGCCGTGTTCATGCCCTATGTGCTGAAGTTCAACCGCCCGGCCATCCAGGCCAAGATCGAGCGTCTGGCGGCCTTCTGCGGCATTGCCGGCGGCTTCGACGGTTTCCAGGCGCATATCCTGAAGATGCGCTCCGACCTCGGCGTACCGCACACCATCGGCGGCCTCGGCGTCGACGGCGCCAAGCGCGACCTCATCGCCGACATGGCCATCGTCGACCCGACCGCCGGCGGCAACCCGGTCGAACTGACCCGCGACGCCGCCCTGTCGATCTTCGACGCGGCGCTCGAAGGCAAGCTCTGACAAGAGCCCCGTCACAGCCCCAATGACAAATGGCCGGGCTTTGTGCCCGGCCATTTTGTTTAGAGGCGACCCTCGACCTAACCGCCGTCATCCCGGACGCAGCGAAGCGGAGATCCGGGACCGGAGAGCCTAGGTCTCTCCCGGGTTAGCTGATTGAAATATAGAGGCCTCGACTCTCCGGTCCCGGCTCAGCGCTGCGCTTGGCCGGGATGACTGCGGAGAAGTCGAGGTTTGTCATCAACCAAAAATGGCAGGGCTTTACGCCCGGCCATTTCTTGAATGATCAGTGCCTTCAGCCCGGCAGCAACGCCTTTATCAGATCAGCGCCTTCACCGCCCGCTCGACACCACGCAGTTCGGCAAGGCCGCGCAGGCGGCCGATCGCGGGGTAGCCGGGGGTCGAGGTCTTGCGCAGGTCGTCGAGCAACTGATGGCCATGGTCCGGGCGCATGGGAAGAGCGTTGCCGCGCCGGCGCTCGACCGCGACGATCTCGCGGATCACGGCAACCATGTCCACATCGCCGTCCAGATGCGCCGCCTCGTGGAAGGTCAGGCCGCCCTCCTCGCGCTTGGTCGCTCGCAAATGCAGGAAATGCACCCGGTCCGCATGGGTGCGGAACATGGCACACAGATCGTTGTCGGGCCGCACACCATAGGATCCGGTGCAGAACGTGAATCCGTTTGCCGGGCTGTCGACCATGGCGGCAATTGCCTTCATGTCGGCGGCGGTCGAGACGATGCGCGGCAGGCCGAACAGCGGGCGCGGCGGATCGTCCGGGTGAATTGCCAGCACGACGCCTTCCTTTTCGGCCACCGGCACCACGATCTTCAGGAACGCCGCCAGATTGGCACGCAGGCGCTCGGCGTCGGTTTCGGCATAGGTGGCCAGCCGCGCCTTGAAGCTGTCCAGCGAATAGCTTTCCTCAGCGCCCGGCAGTCCGGCAATGATGTTGGCGGTGAGCTTGGCGATGTCGGCGTCGGACATGGCCGTATGGGCTGCCCGCGCGGCCTCGATCTCGGCGGCGCTGTAGCTTGCCTCTGCCCCGTCCCGCTGCAGGATGAACAGGTCGAAGGCGGCGAAGGCCACCGCGTCGAAGCGCAGGCATTTCGCCCCGTCCGGCAGCTCATAGGCGAGGTCCGTGCGGGTCCAGTCGATCACCGGCATGAAGTTGTAGCAGATCGTGCGGATGCCGCAGCGCGCAAGGTTGGTCAGGCTCTCGGCCCAGGCCTCGGCATAGCGCTCCCAGCCCGGCGCGGCGGTCTTGATGTCCTCATGCACCGGGATGCTCTCGACCACGGCCCAGGTCAGGCCGGCAGCCTCGATCATGGCCTTGCGCTCGAGGATCCGCGCAACCGGCCAGACCACGCCATTGGGCAGGTCATGCAGCGCGGTGACGATACCGGTTGCGCCGGCCTGCCGGATATCGGCGAGGGAAACGGGATCGGCGGGGCCGAACCAGCGCCAGGTCTGTTGCATCTTGGTCTGTCCTCAGTTGGAGGCGGTCTTGTTGTTCAGGTGGTGATGGGGCACAGGTCAGGACACGGCAGCGGCAACAAGGCCGCTGTCGAAGAGGTAACCATCGAACTCCGGATCATCGACGTCCGAGAGTTCCATCAGGGTCTGGCGCACGTTTTCGAGGTGCTGCCACATGGCCTGACGCGCCGCGCGCGGGTCCTTGCACTGCAGCGCCGTCAGGATCGCCTGATGGTCCTCCAGCCAGCGGCCGCGGTAGCTGACATCGAAGATGCGGGCATGCAGGCGTTCCCACATCGGGCTCTGCTCGCGCTTGCCCCACAGCTCGTCGATCATGTCGACCAGCACGCTGTTCTGCGTCGCCTCGGCGATGAGATGATGGAACAGCTCATCGCCGGAATAGTCGCCGCTGCCCTCCTCGATGGCGCGGCGCTCCATGTCCAGCGCCTCGCGCATGCGCAGGATGTCGGCCTTGGTCACAGTCGTGGCAGCAAAGGCAGCGATGGAGCTTTCCAGTACCTGCCGCGCCTGCAGCAGTTCAAACGGGCCGATATCGCCGCGCGGATCTTCCGTATCGCCGGCCGGCAGGCGCACCACATAGGTGCCCGAGCCCTTGCGCACGTCGACAAGGCCCTCGATCTCGAGCCGGATGATCGCTTCGCGCACCAGAGAGCGCGACACGCCCATCTCGTCCGAGATCTGGCGTTCCGGCTTCATCCGGTCGCCGACCTTGTAACGGCCCTCGGCCAGCTCCCTGCGGAGCGCTTCGGCCACCTCTTCGTAGCGCCGCTTGCCCGCCGCTTCGATCATGCTTCTCCCCCGCCGCCGCGCGCCTGGTCCTCGTCCCGGCGCTCGGCGTAATAGGCCGAAAGCACCGCGAAGGCCTCCTTCTTGGTCGCCTTGTCACCGGCGATCAGGCCCTTCTTGTTGAAGCCCTTCTGGAACACATTCTGCCGCCGTTCGACACGGAAGTCATAGAGGATCCAGGGGGACATCCCCTTCACGTAGTCAAGCGGACGCAGCGTCGCAATCTGCTTTTCGTAGACTTCGGTCTGGTAGGCCTCGCTGAAGAGGGCCCGGCGCGGGCCGGTGGCGCTGATGTCGGCATCGGCGCCGGTCTCGGAGATCACCACCGGCTTGCCCGGATTGGAATTGCGGCCGATGGCGGCGAGATCCTCGAAGTTCTCCTCGTACCAGCCGTAATACTCGTTGATGCCGATGACATCGATGTGGTCGGCCAGCCGGTCCTCGATGCAGGTCTTGGCGTGGTTGACGAGACAGGCCGCCGAAGTCAGCCGGGTCGGGTCATAGGCCTTGGCCGTCTCGGCAAGGCCGCGCATGAAGGCGAGCCGCGCATCGGTGTCCGGGTTCTCGTTGCCGACCGACCAGATGATGACGGACGCGCGGTTGCGGTCGCGCTTGATCAGCTCGATCAGCTGGTTCTCAGCATCGCGGTAGGTGGCCGGATTGGCAAAGTCGATCGCCCAGTAGACCGGGATCTCTTCCCAGAGCAGGAACCCGAGCTCATCCGCCATCTCGGCGGCGCGCTCGTGGTGCGGATAATGGGCCAGGCGGAGGTAGTTGCAGTTCAGCTCCCGCGCATGGGCAAAGCGGCGGGCGAGATCTTCCTCGCGCATCACCTTGCCGAGCGTGCGGTCGTCCTCATGCACGGAAATCCCGCGCAGGAACAGCGGCTTGCCGTTGAGATGGATCTCGTCGCCAACCGTGCGGATCTCGCGGAAGCCGACACGGTCGCGAACGCTGTCCTCGCCCGCCGTCAGGCGCACGTCGTAGAGCACCGGGCTCTCCGGCGACCACAGCGCGGGCTTGGCCGCGATCTCGATGACGCCGCGCCCGCTGGCGTCCAGCGCAAGGGCCGTGTCGATGCCGAGCGCCGGGATTTCCAGCCGTGCCGTGTCCGCGCCCTCGACCGCCACTTCGGCGCGGATCGTGCCGAAGCGGCCGTCGGGCACCAGATGGACGAACAGATCGCGGATCAGCGTCTTCGGCGTCTCGAACAGTTCCACCTCGCGGTAGACGCCGCCATAGTTGAACCAGTCGGTGTTGCGCATCGGCACGCGGTCCAGCGTGCGGGTGTTGTTGACCATCAGCATCAGCCAGTTGCGGCCGGGCTTCAGGTGCTCGGTCAGCTCCACCATGAACGGCGTCGAGCCGCCGTAGTGGTTGCCGAGAAATGCGCCGTTGAGGAAGACCTTGCAGTCATATTGCGCTGCGCCCACGCGCAGGAACTTGCGCGTGCCCGGGTTGATTGCGGCCATGTCGAGCGGCCGGGTGTACCAGGCGCTGCCTTCGAAGAAGTACCACTTCTCCTTCAGCATCTGCCAGTTGGAGGGCACCGGCACGGTCTCGCCCTCATAGGGGTCATAGTCCCAGGGCTCCGGCCGCTCCTCGGCCGCCATCGGCAGCATGGCGAACCACTTCTGCCGCAGCCCGGTGTCGAGCAGGTCAACGCAGAAGTTCCAGTCGCCATTGAGGCTGATGCGCGGGCGGCCACGGGTGAAGACCAGCGTCGAATGGTTCAGCGCCTGCGTGTTGAACGGGCGGTCATAGTCCTCGTCATGCAGCGCCTGCAGGGCGTTTTCGGCGAGGGCGGAACGTTCAAGCACGGCAGGTCTCCGGGGGTACAAGCAGCAGGAAAGTCTTGAAACAGCCAATAGGAACCCCGGGCCGCACCCGGCCCGGGGTCCGTCTGGTATCTTAGTTGGCAGCAGCCTGGATGCGCTTGATGAGGTCGGCAACGCGCGGCGACTTGGCAGCGGCTTCCTCATACATCGGCTTCACGGCTTCGACGAACGGGGCCTTTTCGACGGCCACGAACTTCACGCCCATTTCCTTTTCGGCCAGCGCCTTGCCGGCTGCGACCTGCTTGTTCCAGCCATCGCGGTGGAAGTCCATGGACTCGCGCGCGGCCTGCTTCAGGGCCTTCTGCTGGTCGGCGGTCAGGCCGTCCCAGGTCTGGGTGGACACCATCACCACCGACGGGATCATGGTGTGCTCGTTCTCGGAGTAGACCTTGGCGATCTCGCCGTGACGGTTGACGGTCAGCGCCAGCGGGTTGTTCTCGGCACCATCAACCACGCCCTGCTGCAGGGCGCTGTAGAGTTCACCGAAGGCAATCGGCGTCGGAGCCGCACCCAGCAGCTCGACCATGCGGATGGCCGACGGGCTCGGCTGCACGCGGATCTTCATGCCCTTCAGGTCGGCCGGGGTCTTGATTTCCTTGTTGGAATAGAAGGAGCGCGCGCCTTCGACGTAGTAGGCCAGGCCAACGAAGCCCTTGTCCTTGGAAGCCGCCAGGATGTCGTCGCCGATGTCGCTGGTCAGAACCTTGTAGTAGTGGTCGTCATTGGCAAAGATGAAGGGCAGGTTCA
This sequence comes from Pannonibacter sp. SL95, assembly GCF_026672425.1. Lineage (GTDB taxonomy): Bacteria > Pseudomonadota > Alphaproteobacteria > Rhizobiales > Stappiaceae > Pannonibacter. Next base: position 584,616 of record NZ_JAPPRC010000006.1, on the reverse strand, counting down.
GCGCCGAATAGGACTCTTCGAAGGCTTCCAGCTCGCTGGCGTTGGAACGGGCCATATCGAGCGTGCCGTTCTGCATCAGCTCCATGGATTCGCGCTGGTTGCCCAGCTGCGCATTGGCATAGACGCGGATCTTGATGTCGCCGTTGGTCAGCTCTTCCACGCGCTTGCCCATGAATTCCATGGACTTGTGCAGCGGATGGTCTTCCGGGTTGTTGTGGTTCAGCTTCAGCGTCTTTGCGTCGGCGACAGCAGTGAACGCCATGAGCGCAACACCCGCCAGAACGGCGAGACGGTTCATCATACGCATGTCAAATTCCTCCCGATGATCCAGACCCGGACCTTACGCGCCTGCCCTCTCCGCGTGACCTCGCAAGATCGGGTCAGGGGCGGGCGGGCGGATCACCGGTCCGGACGAATTGGCCGATCACTCCTGGCTCGGCTTGCGACCAGAGACTTCGCCAAACACGGCCCTGTGTCAACCAGTTTTGAAAATTGGTTGACCAATTTTTGAAAATGCGCATTCTCTAGGGCGCTGACAGGGAGCGTGCTCCCGGCAGTGACTGCGCTTGCTTGCTCGGTCGCGGTGCGCCACCCTGACGTTGCCGACCAAAATCACGAGTCTGCGCCTGCATTCAGAGCCGATTTGTCGTTCCGGAAGAATCGGACTGCCCATAAGCTGACCGGATGCCGTCGGGCATCGTTCTGGTCAACCAATCCGGAACCGGGGCCGAACCGCAAGGTTCGGGGAGGAAACAGGGGCGCTGCTCCGGCAGACGGCTCCGAAGTGGAGGACATGCGCTCATGCATGCACTGAAAGCCCGCGTCGACCACGCGCTGGGTGTGTTTATTGCCGCCGTCTTCGCGGTGCTCGTCGCCTGCGTGGTCTGGCAGGTCTTCTCGCGCTACGTCCTCAATGCTCCCAGCACAGTGACCGACGAACTCGCCCGGTTTCTGTTCATGTGGGTCGGCCTGATCGGTGCTGCCTACACGCTCGGCCAGCGCAAGCATCTGGCCATCGACATCCTGTTGCATCTGGCCGGACCGGACAGGGCCCGCTGGCTTGCCCTGCTTGTCACCTTGCTGGTCGGTCTCTTCTCGGCCGTCGTGCTTGTCTATGGCGGCACGACCTTGGTGCAGAAAACGCTCGCAACCGGCCAGCTCTCCCCCGCCCTGCGTCTGCCGATGGGCTATGTCTACGGCGCGGTACCGTTCGCCGGAATCATGATGGTGCTTTACTGCCTCGAGTTTGCAGCAGGCCTCGTCTCCGGACGCATTCATCCCATCGATGCTGACGCCGAAGCCCCGGCCGGCGGCCCCCTGGACTGAGGGACGAACCCATGGAACTCTTCAGCGCATTCGTCCTGTTCGGATCCTTCGGCCTTTTCATGGTTCTGGGCGTCCCCGTCGCCTATGCCATTGGCATCGCCTCGGTCTTGACCTTCGCCCTGTTCATGACGGTCGACCAGTCGATCTTCATCACGGCGCAGCAGATCGCCTCGGGTCTCGACAGCTTCACCCTGCTCGCCATTCCGTTCTTCATCCTGGCCGGTAACATCATGAACCGGGGCGGCATCGCCCTGCGCCTCATCGAGTTCGCCAAGGTTCTGGGTGGCCGCCTTCCGGGTTCACTCGCCCACTGCAACGTCCTCGCCAACATGATGTTCGGCGCCATCTCGGGCTCGGCGGTCGCGGCCGCGGCTGCGGTTGGCGGCGTCATGGCCCCGCTGCAGAAGAAGGAAGGCTACGATCCGGCATACTCGGCGGCCGTCAACATCGCCTCCTGCCCCACCGGCCTGCTGATCCCGCCGTCCACCACCTTCATCGTCTACTCGCTGATCTCCGGCGGCACGTCCATCGCGGCGCTGTTCGTTGCTGGCTATGTCCCGGGTATTCTCATGGGCCTCGGCATCATGATCGTCGCCGGAATCATGGCCAAGAAGCGTGGCTATCCGGTCGCTCCGCGCCCCAGCTTCAGCACGGTCATTGCCAAGACGATCGATGCCTTGCTGCCGCTCAGCCTGATTATCGTCATCATGGGCGGCATCATCGGTGGCGTCTTCACCGCAACGGAAGCCTCCGCCATCGCGGTCGTCTATAGCCTGTTCCTGGCGTTGGTCATCTACCGTGAAATCCAGCTGAAGGACCTGCCGTCCATTTTCCTGGACTCGGCCGTGACCACGTCCATCGTGTTGCTGATGATCGGCTGTTCCATTGCCATGTCCAAGGCGATGGCCTTCGCTGACATTCCCTACGCCGTATCGGACGCGCTGCTAGCCCTGTCGGAAAATCCGCTTGTGCTGCTGCTCATCATCAACATTGCCCTGCTCATTGTCGGCATGTTCATGGACATGACGCCGGCGCTGCTGATCTTCACGCCGATCTTCCTGCCGGTGGTCAAGGATCTCGGCATGGATCCGGTGCATTTCGGCGTCATGATGACCTTCAACCTCTGCATCGGCATCTGTTCGCCACCGGTCGGCTCGGCCCTGTTCGTCGGCTGTTCCGTTGCCAAGGTGTCGATTGCCCGTGTCATCAAGCCGCTCATCCCGATGATCGCGATGCAGATCGCGGTGCTGCTGCTCATCACCTACGTGCCGGACCTCAGCCTCGCGCTGCCGCGCTGGCTGCTCGGCTACGGCGGCTGACCTCAATGACAGCAGGCACGCATCCGCGGTGCCTGCTGTCTGCCGCATCCTGACCCATTCCGATCCTGCAGCGCTCACCGCTTGGCGCTGCACCGCCTTGCGGAGTTCCCATGAAGACGCTGCACTCCTTCCGCCTCGCCCGGACCTTTGACACCGGCATCGAGCTCTTGGTCGAGAACCGTCACCTCCTCGCCGTATTCGTCCTCGAACCGCAGCTCTTCCGTGTTGTCCTGCGCAAGGATGGCCAGTTCCGCCTCGGCCGATCCTGGTCTGTTGCGCCAAAGGCTGAAGGCACGGCAGCGCCCGCCGACGTTGCCTGGGAGGGCCGATCGCGGCTGGACCTGTCCGGCTTTGCCTGCCCGCCCTTCACCGTCGAGGACCGTGGCGAGGCCGGGCTCGTTCTCTCCACCGATGACCTGCGGCTGACCATCACCGCGCCCCTGACCTTCGTCTGGGAGGCCCGTCAGGCTGATGGCCGGTTCCTGGTCTTCGCCGAGGATCGCCCGACCGGCGCCTACATGCTGGACGTGAAGTCGCACGCCCACGCCCATTACCTCAATCGCCGCAAGGGTGAGAAGGTCTATGGCCTCGGCGAGAAGGCTGGCGATCTGGAGCGCTCCCGCCGCCGCTACGAGATGCGCAATCTCGATGCCATGGGCTATGACGCGCGCTCGACCGATCCGCTCTACAAGCATATCCCCGTCACCATCACCCGCACGCCCGATGCCGGGACCTTCTCGGTCTTCTACGACAATCTGGCCGGCTGCTGGTTCGATCTGGGCAATGAGCTGGACAACTACCACAAGCCCTACCGCACCTATCGCGCCGAGGATGGCGATCTCGACTACTACATGCGCTGGTCACCTTCGGTTCTGGACGCGGTCAAACATCATGTCCGCCTGACCGGCGGCACCGCATTCCCGCCGCTGTGGAGCCTCGGCTACTCCGGCTCGACCATGCATTACACCGATGCCCCCAATGCTCAGGAGCAGCTCGAAGGCTTTGTCCGGCTCGTCGACGAACACGACATTCCCTGTGACAGCTTCCAGCTGTCCTCCGGCTATTCGTCCATCGGTGCCAAGCGCTACGTCTTCACCTGGAACAGCGCCAAGGTGCCCGATCCGGCGGGTCTCGCCGCCACCTTTGCGGGCGCCGGCCTGCATCTGGCTGCCAACATCAAGCCCTGCCTGCTGCAGGACCATCCAATGTACCAGGACGTCGCCGCGCGCGACCTGTTCATCAAAGACAGCGAGAGCGACGTCCCGTCCCGCTCCGTCTTCTGGGATGACGAGGGCTCGAACCTCGATTTCACCAACCCGGCGACCATCGCCTGGTGGCAGGGCAACATCGCCGACAAGCTGCTGCGCTACGGCATCAACTCGACCTGGAACGACAACAACGAGTTCGAGGTCTGGGACAACTATGCCCGCTGCCACGGCTTTGGCGAGGAGATCGACGTTGGCCTGATCCGGCCGCTGCTGCCGGTGCTGATGACCCGCGCCAGCCATGAAGTGCAGGTGGCGCACCAGCCCGACACCCGCCCCTATCTCATTTCGCGCTCCGGCGCGCCTGGCCTGCAGCGCTACGCCCAGACCTGGACCGGCGACAACTACACCGCCTGGGAGACGATCCGCTACAACATCCGCATGGGTCTCGGGATGTCACTCTCCGGCCTCTACAACATCGGCCACGACGTTGGCGGCTTTGCCGGCCCGAAGCCCGATCCGGAACTCTTCGTCCGCTGGGTGCAGAACGGCATCTTCCATCCGCGCTTCACCATCCATTCCTGGAACGACGACCACACGGTCAACGAGCCCTGGATGTATCCGAACGTGACGCCGCTCATCCGCGAAGCGATCAAGTTCCGCTACCGGCTGCTGCCGTATCTCTACACCGCGCTGCACCAGGCCGTGACGGCCGACGAGCCGATGCTGCGGCCGACCTTCCTCGACCATGAACACGACCCGCGCACCTTCGAGGAATGCGACGAGTTCCTGATCGGCCGCGATCTGCTGGTCGCCAATGTGGTCGATCCCGGCGTGACCGAGCGCACCGTCTACCTGCCGCAGAACGACACCGGTTGGTGGGACTTCTGGGCCGGCAGCTGGCATGCGGGCGGCACCACTGTCACCCTGCCGGTGACGCTCGCCTCCATGCCGCTTTTCGTCCGTGGTGGCGCGGTGCTGCCGCTGGCCGATGATCTCAATCGCGCCCAGGCCGCCCGGGACACGTCCCGCACCTACGCCCTCTTCCCTGCCCCGGGCACCGCGACCGGTGTCAGCCTCGAATATGGCGATGACGGCTTTGCCGTCGATGCGCTCGACGGCAACCACGCCCTCATTCGCCTTGCCCTCACCTCGACCGCGTCCGAGATCCGTCTCGACGTCTCCCGCAGCGGGCGGCATGATCCGGCCTGGGCAGACGCCAGCTTCCTTCTTCCCTCCGGCGAAACCCGTCCCCTGATCCTGAATGGCGAACCCATCGCCTCAGGCGTCGCTCGTCCCGTTCCCCGTGCCTGAGGCAGAGGTCAAGTCCATGTCCGTTTCCGCTCCCGCTGCTCCCGAGGTGACACAGGTCGTACGGGTCAAGACCGCGACCTATGACCGCCAGATGCTGAAGCCGCGCATCCTGCATTTCGGCTTCGGCGCCTTCGCCCGCGCCTTCCTCTGCTCGATCCTCGACGAGACACTGGACCAGGCTGGTCCCGGTGAGGCTGCCGACTGGGGCCTCGTCGCAGTGCGCCTCAATTCCGGCGCTGAGGAGCTCACGGCCCTCGATGCAACCGACCGACGCTTCTGGGTTGCCGCCGCCGACGATGCCGGCATCGCGGCCCGGCGCATCGACTGTCTGGTCGCAACCTGCCATCCGGCCCGAGACGGACTTCCGGCGCTCTTTGGCCACTTCGTCCATCCGGACCTGTCGATCATCAGCCTGACCATCACCGAGAAGGGCTACTGCTCACGCTCGGGCGCTCTCGACACGGCCCATCCCGGCATCGTTGCCGACCTCGCCTCCCCCCGCCAGCCCGGCACCGCCATCGGCGTCATCGTCGAAGGTCTCCGGCTGCGGCGCGACAGCGGCTTGGCCGGCGTCACCGTGCTGCCGCTCGACAACCTGCCGCACAACGGCGCGGTGACCCGGGCGACGATCATCGGTTATGCCAAGGCGCTGGACGAAGATCTGGCCGTCTGGATCGCCCGGCACTGCACCTTCCCCTCGACCATGGTCGACCGCATCGTTCCCGCCCTCGACGAGCCGTCAAAACAGCTGCTGCGCGAGATCGGATCGGACGACATCAACGGCATTGTCTGCGAGCCGTTCCGCCAGTGGGTGATCGAGGATGATTTTGTCGCAAAAAGACCGGACTTTGTCCGCGCAGGCGCACAGTTTGTCGCGGATGTAGCCCCCTTCGAAGCAATGAAACTGCGCATGCTGAATGGCTCGCATTCCTTCCTCGCCTATCTTGGCGCGCTGGCCGGAAAGGCGACGATTTCGGACTGCATGGCCGATCCGCTCTTTGCCGCAGCCGCAGGACGGCTGATGATGAGCGAGCAGGCTCCGACCCTGAGCGGCCTGCAAGGCATTGATCTCAAAGTCTATTCTGACGAACTTCTGGCCCGCTTCAGCAACAGCCGGCTGAAGCACCGCACGACGCAGATCGCCAACGACGGCTCACAGAAACTGCCGCAGCGCCTGCTGGCCTCGATCCGCTGGCATCTCGATGCCGGCAAAGCCTTCCCGCTGCTGGCGCTCGCTGTCACCGGCTGGATGGCTTATGTCAGGGGCAGTGACGAGGCCGGCCAGCCGCTTCCCGTCAATGACCCGATGGCGCCGCGCTTTGCCGAGATCATCGCCGCTGTTCCGGATGGCGCAGGCTATGTCTCTGCGATGCTTGAACTTTCGGAAGTTTTCCCGCCAGAGCTCGCTGCCGATCCGCTGTTCCGCTCGGCCGTTTTCGACAGCTATTGCCGCTTGCGTGAACAGGGCGTCCGCGCCTCGTTGACCGCCCTCTTCTCCTGACAGTTTCGCCAAGGCCTCCTGACAATGCAGCCCTTCCTCGGCCCCGATTTCCTGCTCGCCACCCCCACCGCCCGCCGCCTCTACCATGAGGTCGCCAGCGGTCTGCCGATCATCGATTATCACAACCACCTGCCGCCCGATCAGATCGCCGCGGACACCACCTGGGACAGTCTCGGGCGCATCTGGCTGGAAGGAGATCACTACAAGTGGCGCGCGATGCGGTGGGCCGGAATTGACGAAAGGCGCATCACCGGCGAGGCAGATTTCCGCGAGAAGTATGATGCCTTCGCAGCTATCATGCCGAAATTGCTGGGAAATCCGCTCTATCACTGGTCCCATCTGGAGCTCGCCCGCTACTTCGGACTGTCAGGAGCCGTGCTCAATTCCGGGTCCGCTTCCGCGATCTGGGACGCCGCCAACGCCGAACTTGGCAAGTCCAGCCACTCCGCCCGCGGCCTCCTCAGGCAGATGAAGGTCGAGCTGGTCGGCACCACCGATGACCCCTGCGACAGCCTTGAGCACCACATCGCCCTCAAGGACGATCCGAGCCTCGGCTTCCGCATGGTGCCGAGCTTCCGGCCGGACAAGGCCTTCAAGATCGAGCTGGACGGTTTCCCGAGCTACATCAATCGCTTGGCATCCGTCGTCGGCCATCCGATCCGCAACTTCGAGGATCTGACCGGCGCGCTTATCGCCCGCCTCGATCACTTCGTTGCCGCCGGCTGCGTCGCCACCGACCACGGCATCGAGATCCTGCGCGCCGGCGCCGACTGCGGTGCGGCACGGCTCGATGGTATCCTGGCAAAACGCCTTGCAAATCAAAGTCTTGATGAGACCGAGATTGCCGATTTCCACGGCGCGGTGCTGGTCGGCCTCGGCCGTGCCTATGCTGCCCGCGGGCTGGTCATGCAGTTGCACATCGGCGCCACCCGCAACAACCGCACCGCCCTCTTCCGCCAGCTCGGCCCCGATGCCGGCGGCGATTCCATCGCGGACCGTCCGATCGCGGCAGAGCTGAATGCGCTGCTCGACCGGCTCGACAGGACCGGCTCGCTGCCCCGGACCATCCTCTATGCCCTTGATCCGACACGCAATGAGGTGATCGTGACGACCGCCGGCAACTTCCAGGACGGCAGCGTTCCGGGCAAGGTCCAGGCCGGATCCGGCTGGTGGTTCAATGACCAGCTCGACGGCATGGAGCGCCAGATGACCCAGCTTGCCCAGATGGGTCTTATCTCCACTTTCGTCGGCATGCTGACCGACAGCCGCTCGTTCCTTTCCTTCCCCCGGCACGAGTATTTCCGCCGTCTTTTCTGCAACATGGTCGGAAACTGGATCGAACAGGGACACATGCCCAACGACCGGGATCTTGCGGACGGCCTCATCAGGGACGTTTGCTACGGCAATGCCCGGCGCTGGTTTCTATCCTGAGGGGTAAAGTACATGCGCACATGCAATCATTCACATAGCCGGCAAATACCGACCCCTACGTGAATTGACGAAAATGACAGGTGCATTCACTGACCATTAACCATAAGCGCGGAAAATTGTCCCATCGGCAAATCAGGAGACTTGCCATGGTGGAATTGCTGAAGCGCATCGATACTCTGGACGGTTTCTACGCAGCGGTGGAGGGATACGGGCATCTTCCATCGAAGAGCCTGATGCGCCACTTGATCAGCAATTACGCTGTCGACCTCGATCTTATCCAGGATTTCCTGAGCGATTTCGAGCGCCGCAAGGCGCTCCCACCGGTCCCGGTCCGGCCCTTCGCTGCCTTGGCAGCCTGAAGCGCGGACGCTCAGCCGATCGCCAGGGTTTCCGTAGCGTCGCCCGCATCGGCCGGCGGAGTGTCGGCAGGCTTACGCGTTTCTGGCGGCCGGACGCCACCCTGCCAGATCTTCTGACGGTTGCGAATTTCACGCGGCGCCGGACCGAAGTAGCTCGGCGTCTTCACGAAGTCACGCGGGTTCATGATCACGTTCGAGACCCGCTGATAAAGCGCCTTGGCCGAGATCGGCTTTGACAGCAATTCATGAACGCCAAGTCGCCGCGCCTCGATGATGCGGCTGCGCTCGGTATGGCCAGTCACCATGATGATCGGGATGTAGGCGAAAGGATTGTTGGAGGTGCGGATCATGCGCACCATGTCTGCGCCGTCGAGAATGGGCATGACCCAGTCCAGAATAAGCACATCAGGATTTGCGCGGTCCATGGCCTCGAGCCCGGATGCACCATCTTCCGCCTCGACGATCCGCCGGGCCCCGAAGCCCTGCAGCATGGTGCGCAGGATCGTGCGCATGTACGCACTGTCCTCAACGAGCAAAAATGTCAGCGATGCCAGATCGACGCTCACCGGGACCTCCAAATGTGAGGCAGATCCTAAACAGGAAACGGTGAAAAGAGGGTTAGTGCAAGCTTTCCTGCGATCCGGCGACTTTCGCGGTCCAGGAAAGCGATCCGTTCACGCAAGTCAGCGGTTTTCAATGCTCATACCAGGCCGCGTCGGCAATGCCCGATGAGCGTGCGTTTGGAGGTGTTAACGCGAGGCCGGCTTTCGGTAAGGAATTGACGTCAACGAAGGCCGCTGACTGCCATTTTCGATCAATCACCAGCCTGCGGCCGTCTTCGACCCTCATGGATCGGTGTTCATCGAGGGCGTGCCAGCTTGCGTCACTCGAATAGATTCTTATTGAATTCAATGCCTTAGATCAGAACTGCCGATTTGTTCTAAAGTTGTCGCGACAGAATTTAACAGTCGGTAAAGTTTCCGCAGATTAAGACATTACAGCGATATGACTTAACTGCCCTTTCAAAAATCCGGCCTACAACAGGGACTGCAAGAGCGGGAAAAATACGGATGTCCGCTTCAACAGGTATCTGGAGCAAGTCATGCGCAGCAGCCGCAATCAGAGCAAGATCGAAGTCGTGCATCTTGCCGGACACTGCAGATCGAACCAGTTTCAGGCATCGAATTTCCCGCTTCGTGAAAACACGCTGCTGTTTTCCGGCGTCGCGCTGATCATGGTTTCTGCGAGCATGATGCTGTCAACGCTGATCGGTTGACTGCCCTGAACACCGCCGCTGTCCGCACGGCGGCCATGACACCCTTGCATTCGTACCCGATACATCTCGATCAGTTCTTCTGCCCCCCGTCAGGCCTCTGACTTTCCGGCAGATCGTCATCGGCCAGAACGCGCCATTTCGCGCCTTCGAGATCATCGTACTGACCGGATTTCAAAGACCATAGAAATCCGAACAATCCCAGAGCGCCAAGTCCGACGGCGACGGGAATGAGATAAAGCAGCACTTCCACAATTCACTCTCCCGGATGCCGAACAGACTGGTTCAGCCTGTCGCATACCCATCATCGCGCGTCCCCGTTGCGCGGTGCAAGGGGATCGTTGGCGGCAGGGCTTGCCTGAGGCTTGCCGCCGCCGCGTTTTACCCGGAAACCCTTGCCCCACTGCGCAACAGACGCAGGCGCAGGGCGTTGGCGGTGACAATCAGCGACGACCCTGACATTGCAGCAGCTGCGACCAGCGGCGTGACGAAACCAGCCACGGCAATGGGCACGGCAATCAGGTTGTAGATCACCGAGATCCAGAGGTTCTGCATCATTACAGCCTTGGCCCGGCGCGAAATGAGCAGGGCATCTGCGACAGGTGCCAAGGCGTCGCCCAGGAACACGGCGTCAGCTGCTGCCTGACTGAGATGGACCGCTGTCACCGGAGACAGCGAGACATGTGCCCCTGCAAGAGCCGGCGCATCATTCAGGCCGTCGCCCACCATCAGAACCGTCGCCCCTTCGGCCTTCAACTGCTCGAGGCGCGCGATCTTGTCGGCGGGTGTCATTCCAGCGCGCCAGGATGCCACGCCCAGGGCATCAGCTGCGGCCTCGACGGCACCGGAACGGTCACCCGACAGGATCTCGATCCGGTAGCCACGCGACTGAAGCAGCCCGATCACCTCCCTTGCATCGGGGCGCAGGCTCTGCCGCATCGGGATCAGGCGCGGTTCACCGGAGCCGCAGCGAACTGCCAGAAGCGAGGCATCGCCATGGCGGGCAAGCATGTCCGCAACCTGATGGTCCGGTACGCCGCAGAACGCCGGACTGCCGAGCCGGATCAACTGCCCCTCGTGGGCAGCCTCAACGCCAGAGCCCGTTGTTTCGCTGACGCCATTCAGCGGATGGGTTGCGCCCGTTCCGCGTGCCAGTGCCAGGGCAAGTGGATGCCGGCTGGACAGCGCCAGACGCCCGGCCAGCGTCATCTCCTCATCCTGCGCCGCGACCGAGACCAACAGCTCCGGCTGCGCCAGGGTCAGGGTGCCGGTCTTGTCGAAGACGATCGTGTCGGCGGCAGCAAGCCGCTCGATGGCATCACCGGAATGGATCAACACGCCCGCGCGGAACAGCAGCCCCGAGGCCACGACCTGCACGGCCGGAATGGCAAGCCCGAGTGCGCAGGGGCACGTGATGATCAGCACCGAGATGGCGATGATCAGGGATGGCTGCCAGCCAAGGCCGTAGAGCGTCCAGCCAAGGAAAGTTGTCAGCGCAGCTGCATGGACGATGGGCGAATACATCGAGGCCGCACGGTCGGCGAGGACCACATACCGCGACTTTGCCTGTCCGGCTGCCTCCAGAAGGCGATTGACCTCGTCCAGCAGGGTTGCGCCAGAAGCCGCCGAAACGCGGATTTCCAGCACGCCGTCGGCATTGAGCGTGCCAGCATAGACCCGCGTGCCCGGCCCGACCGGTGCAAGCGCGGTTTCGCCGGTCACCAGGCTCTGGTCGACTTCAGACTGGCCAATATCGATGACGCCATCGACGGGAATGCGCTCGCCGGCGGTCACCAGCACCCGGTCACCCGGTTCGATCTTGGACAGCGGAACTTCCCGCACGGTGCCATCGGGGGCGATGCGTGCGGCGACTTCCGCTTTCAGCGCCGCGATGTTTTCGGCGAGCGATCTGGTGCGTCCGCGCATGTTGTGATCGAGATAGCGCCCGACCAGCAGGAAGAAGAGCAGCATCGTCGCCGATTCAAAATAGGCATGATGCTGGCTCTGCAAGGTCTGGATGACGGAAAGGCCGACAGCCAGCGACACGCCGATGCAGATCGGCACATCCATGTTGAGACGGCGCCCACGAATGGCGGCAAGCGCGCTGCGCAGGAACGGGCGGATGGCGTAGGCGACCGCCGGCAAGGCGATCAGCGCCGAGACCCAATGGAACAGGTCGCGCGTTTCATCCGTGATATCCGTGACATTGCCGGACCACACAGACACGGACATCAGCATGATGTTCATGGAGGCAAAGCCGGCAACGCCGATGGCCCGCAGCAACTCGCGCCCCGTGCGATCCTCGCGCGCCTTCTGGGCGGCCGGATCGAACGGATGGGCGCGATAGCCCATGTGGTCAAGCGTGGAGACGATGAGATCGGCCGGCGTCTGTTCGGCGTCCCAGTCCACGGCCAGCCGATGGCTGGTGAGGTTGAGGCGGGCCCTTGTGACACCAGGCAGCTGGGCCAGACCGCGCTCGATCTCCCCCATGCAGGCGGCGCAGGTGATGCCCTCCACCGCCAGGTCCATGTGGACGCCACCGTCCGCCGCTGGCGTGACAAAGGCATCCCAGTCTCGCATATGCACCGTCATAGCCGTCCTCGTGCCGTGCAAGTTGCGTTCAGTCGCGGATCGACGCGTCAGTCCTTGAGGAAGACGCGGTTCTCCGAGCGGAACATGCGCCCTTCCGCACCCTCCGCCTCGATGACCATGTTCCAGTTGCCCGGCGCGAGCGGCTGGCCGGTCACACCGGTGTAGCGGCCGTCCTCCAGCGGAGCGAGCGCAACCGTCTGGTCCAGACCAGCGGCGGTCGGGTGCGACAGCCTTGCGGTGAAGACAAGGCCCGCGACCGGCACGCCCGCGGCATCGCGGGCGCTCACGGTAATGCGGGCAGCCCCACCGCTGCTGCGGTCGAGATGGGCCCCGACCTGCCAGCCGCGATCTGCCTGTGCCTTGGCTGCCGCCACTTCCCCGTTGAAAGCCAGACCGGCCTTGTAGGAACTGTCAACGACAGTTCCCGGGAAGGACCCGAAGGCGAAGTAGAGGAAGGCGGCGTTGGCGGCGAAGATGACGCCGAAGAAGCCGAGAACCCAGTAAAGCACCGTGCGGCCAGTGAACGGCTTTACGTCCTTCGTTGGTCCGGCGGCGGGCCTGAGTGTGCCTGCGTTGCTGTTGATCGTCATTGCTCCCTCCCTTCAGGGTGCTTTGAAGAAGTCTTTGGTCGTGACCACCTCACCCATGACCGTATCGGTCAGTCGGAAAGTGATCGGCGTGGATGGATCAAGCTTTGCACCGGCCGGCGAAGAGACAAGCACCCGGATTTCGCGGGTTTGGTCTGGACCGACGACCACGTACGGGCGTCCTTCGAAGTAGTGCTCGATCCCGACGGCCTCGATGCGGGATCCGGCCGGCATGCCCTCGACGTTGAGCAGGAAGCTGCGCTCATGCGTCCGCTTGTTCATCAGGCGAACGGTGAAGCCGTTGCGGATGCTGCCATCATTCTGGGCGACAAAGATCGGGTTTCGATCATGCAGCGCGCTGATGCCGGCGAAGTCGCGGGTCAAGAGGGCGTACAGCATGATTGCGCCAGTCAGGGCAATGACAACTGCGTAGATCACCGTGCGCGGGCGGACGATCTCGTAGATCGGATCCTTGCCATCCAGCCGGCGCTGGATGTTCTCGTCGGTGTCATAGCCGATGAGGCCGGTCGGCTTGCCGACCTTGGTCATGACATTGTCGCAGGCGTCGATGCACAGGCCGCACTGGATGCAGTCAAGCTGCAGGCCGCCGCGAATGTCGACACCCGTCGGGCAGACATGGAAGCACTGGCCGCAGTCGATGCAATCGCCAGCGGGAAGCCCCTGCTCGGCCAGTTCCTTGTTGCGCTTCAGCGGGCCGCGCGGTTCGCCGCGATCCCAGCGATAGGTGACGTTCAGCGCCTTTTCGTCGGTTAGGGCTGCCTGGATGCGCGGCCAGGGGCACATGTAGATGCAGACCTGCTCGCGCATGAAGCCAGCGAGGAGATAGGTGGTCGCGGTCAGGATCGCGATCCAGAGATAGGCTGACCAGGGGGCCTGGAACGTGGCCAGTTCATACACCAGGGTCGGTGCATCGGAGAAGTAGAGCACCCAGGCGCCGCCCGTCCACCAGGCGATCATCAGCCAGGACGTATGCTTTGCGACCCGCTTGGCAAACTTCGAGAAGGTCATCGGAGCCTTGTCGAGTGCGATCCGGTCGCGCCGGTCCCCTTCAATCTGGCGCTCGACCCACATAAAGAGATCGGTCCAGACAGTCTGCGGGCACAGGTAGCCGCACCAGATGCGGCCGGCGATGGCGTTCATGAGGAACAGCGCCAGCGCGGCAACAATCAGCAGGCCCGTCAGGTAATAGACTTCCTGCGGCCAGATTTCGATGAAGAAGAAGTAGGCCCGCCGGCCTTCGAGATCGACCAGCACGGCCTGATCCGGCGCGTTCGGACCGCGGTCCCAGCGGATGAACGGGAGGAAGTAGTAGATTCCAAGCGTGATGAAGAGGAGCGCCCACTTGATCCGCCGGAAGGTCCCATGTGTTGCCATGGGGTAGATCTTCTTCGCGGAGGCAAACCACTCTTCTGGCTCGTTGCCGCCCAGTGCGGCGTCTGGCTCTACACGCATCGTTCCGTCCTTTCCTGTCCGGATCCGGCCCCAACGGATCCCGGGAGGGTTCCCGGGTCGGCGGCAGGCCGACCCGGCTCTTGCTGCTTGCTGCCACCCTAGTGCGGTGCTGCTGGTCTGGCCTTGCGACCGATCAACCTGCGACACCGTGTCAGGTGACAGACAGCCCCTTACTCACCGCCACCGAACGAGTGGACGTAGACGGCAAGGGACTTGATCGTGGCAGGGTCAAGACGGCCCTCCCAGGCGGGCATGACGCCCATGCGCGGGTTGTTGATCTGCGCCTTGATGGCTGCGAGCGACTTGCCATAGAGGTAGTTGGCACCCATCAGGTTGGGGCCGCCCATCTCGCGCAGACCCTTGAGGTCCTCGCCATGGCAGGCGGCGCAGTTCTCCTGGTAGATCGTCTCGCCAGCGGCCAGATCGACACCTGCCTCGGTTTCGAGACCGGTCTTCGAGGCCACGAAATTCGCAACCTGGGTGATCTGGTCCTTCTCCAGCAGACCGTCACGGCCATAGGCCGGCATGTCGGCGATGCGGGCGTCGGAATGGCCAGAGCGGATGCCGTACTTCAGCGTCGTATGGATGTCATCCAGGGTACCACCCCAGATCCAGCCATCGTCCTGAAGGTTCGGATAGCCGGCCGCACCGGTGCCGCCCGAGCCGTGGCATGCGGCGCAGTTGTCGCCGAATGCCGCGCGGCCGTTGGCCATGGCGAAGTCGAGCAGCGCCGGGGTGGACGAGATGTCCGCCAGCGAGGCGTCGATCAGCTTGGTGCCCAGTTCGGCACGCGCCGCCTTGCCTGCCTCAAGCGCTGCCAGGGCATCCGCGCGCTGGCTGTTGCCCATCACGCCCGTGGTGTAGCTGGAAAGCAGCGGCCAGGACGGATAGACGACCCAGTAGCCGATTGCCCAGACAATGCAGGCGTAGAAGACGTAGAGCCACCACTTCGGCAGGGGGTTGTTCAGTTCCTTCAGGCCATCCCATTCGTGGCCAGTCGTCTCCACACCCGAAAGTGCGTCGACGTCCCTCTTGTGAATGTCGGTCATGGATCAGTCCTCCCGAAACGGGATTTGAGCGGCATCGTCGAACTGTTTCCGGTTCTTCGGCCAGGCCACATAGGCAACCACCAGTGCAAACATGAGCACGAAGTAGAGCAGTCCCCAGGTCTGAGCGAAGCCGGCCAGCGAGGTGTAAGTCTCGGTCATGGTCGTCTCCTCAGCGCAGGTCGGCCTTGTTGTCGTACATCTTGAAGTCCACCAGAGTGCCGAGCATCTGCAGGTAGGCGACAAGCGCGTCCATCTCCGTGACTTCCTTCGGATTGCCGTCGAAGTCGCGGACATTGGCGTTCGGGTAGCGTTCCAGGAACGCATCGACGCCGTCGCTGTCGGGGTTGGCCTGGGCCGCCATGTCGGCAGCTGCGTTCTCGACCATGGCGTCCGTGTAAGGAACGCCGACGATCACGTTGGCCTTCAGATGATCGACAATACCGCGTGTCTCGGCCTTGGCTTCCAGCAGGAAGGGATAGCCGGGCATGATCGATTCCGGCACGACCGAACGCGGGTCGCGCAGGTGGTCACGCTGCCAGTCGTCCGAGTACTTGCCGCCGACGCGGGCAAGGTCGGGACCGGTGCGCTTCGAACCCCACTGGAACGGATGGTCGTACATGGACTCCGCTGCCAGAGAGTACGGGCCATAACGTTCCAGCTCGTCACGCATCGGACGGATCATCTGCGAATGGCAGAGATAGCAGCCTTCGCGGATGTAGACGTTGCGGCCAGCCAGTTCGAGCGGGGTGTAGGGACGCATGCCCTCCACCTTTTCGATGGTGCTCTTCAGATAGAAGAGCGGGACGATCTCGACCAGACCGCCGATGGCAACCATGAGCAGGATGCCAACCAGCAGGATCAGCGAGTTCTTCTCGAAGACTTCGTGTTTGTTCCAAGCAGACATGTCTCGCCTCCCCTTATTCGGCCGGGGCCAGAGCACCGCCCGCCTGACGCTCGGCAACAGCCGCTTCGCCATGACGCACGGTCATCCAGAGGTTGTAGGCCATGATGAGCGCACCGATCACGAACAGGGCACCACCGAGGGCACGGATGACGTAGAAGGGGAACATCGCATCGACGGTTTCGATGAACGAGTATTCAAGGAAGCCCATCTTGTCGTAGGCGCGCCACATCAGGCCCTGCATGATGCCAGACACCCACATGGCGCAGATGTAGAGCACGATGCCCATGGTGGAGAGCCAGAAATGCCAGTTCACCAGCTTGAGCGAATACAGGCTCTTCTTGTTCCACAGCCACGGAATGAGGCAGTAGAGCGCACCGAAGGAGATATAGCCCACCCAGCCGAGAGCACCCGAGTGCACGTGGCCAATGGTCCAGTCCGTGTAGTGCGACAGGGAGTTCACCGCGCGCAGCGACATGAGCGGACCTTCGAAGGTCGACATGCCGTAGAAGGCGACGGACACCACCATCATGCGCAGGACCGGGTCCGTACGCAGCTTGTCCCAGGCACCCGAGAGCGTCATCAGACCGTTGATCATGCCACCCCAGGACGGCATCCACAGGATGATCGAGAAGGTCGCACCCAGCGTCGAGGCCCACTGCGGCAGCGCCGTGTAGTGGAGGTGGTGAGGACCTGCCCAGATGTAGATGAAGATCAGAGCCCAGAAGTGCACGATCGACAGACGGTAGGAGTAGACCGGCCGCTCGGCACGCTTCGGCACGAAGTAGTACATGATGGCCAGGAAGCCGGCGGTCAGGAAGAAGCCCACCGCGTTATGACCATACCACCACTGCACCATGGCGTCCTGCACGCCAGCCCAGGCGATGTAGGACTTGGTTCCGAACACCGACACCGGAATGGTGGCGTTGTTGACCAGGTGCAGCATCGCGATGGTGACGATGAAAGCCAGGTAGAACCAGTTGGCAACGTAGATGTGCGGTTCCTTGCGCTTCCAGAGCGTGCCGAGGAACAGCATCAGATAAGCGACCCAGACGATGGTCAGCCACAGGTCGGCGTACCATTCCGGCTCTGCGTATTCCTTGCCCTGCGTTGCGCCGAGCAGGTAGCCCGTGCCGGCGATGACGATGAAGGCGTTGTAGCCAAGGATCACGAACCACGGCAGGATTTCACCAGGCATGCGCGCCCGGCTTGTCCGCTGCACCACGTACATGGACGTCGCCAGCAGCACGTTACCGCCAAAGGCGAAGATCACCGCGGAGGTGTGCAGCGGGCGCAGGCGACCGAAGTTGGTCCAGGGCAGGTCGAAGTTCAGCGCCGGAAAGGCCAGCTGAAGCGCGATGATCAGGCCAACCGTAAAGCCAGCGATGCCCCAGAACATGGCCGCGACCGAGCCGAACTTGACTGGTCCCATGTTGTAATTGGGCTTTCCGTCGATCTCTTGCGGGATCGGCTCGCCACCATCGTTGAAGTAGTTCTTGAAGATGATGAACGCACCAGCGGCCGCACAGAGCGCGCCGAAGGCGGTATGGAATGCCATCACCTGGTCGTATGTCTTCCCTGCCACGATGATGCAGGCGAAGGCGAGCAGCACGAGAAAGAGCGCGAAGCCCCCCTCCTCGAGCGTAATCAGTTTGGCTTTTGGTTGTGCCATTCTTGCGCCCCAAGTCTTTTCCGTCGCCGGCAGAGTGCCAGCGACCCAAGCGAGACCATGCGCACGGGGGCGTCCAGTTTGCGTTGATTCAAATCAACCGCAGCGACATGCCGCAGCAGATGCGGAAGAAGGTGGCTGGTCGGGCTGATGGCGCCACGACAAATGCGTGCCAGGACGCGTTTCCAGGCGACAGAAGCAGCTCTGATCTGCTCAAGCCGGGCGGTCCGGCTCTTCTGACGAAGCTGGGCGATTCTGCTTTGCGCGCCCCAGGACGGCGAGCGTGACGAGCGGGAGGACCAGCACAAGCGCGATGTAGCGGCCAAGCTGGTGGGCCGCGACATAGGCCGGATCGAGGTCCAGGAGGAAGGCGATTAACATCATCACCTCAAGCCCGCCCGGGGCGTAGGCAAGAAGCACTTGTCCGAAGGGCAAGCCGAGAGCCCAGGCTGCAGCCAGCGCACCCAACCCGGACACAGCAAAGCCGACCAGGAACGCGCCGACCGATGCGGCAAGCAGCCGCAGCAGCATTGCGGGCGTGGTGTCAGCAAAGCGGGTCCCGATCATCGCACCGAGAGCGACGAAACAGGGAATCATCAGAGGCTCTGGCACGTGGGTGTTGATCAACCCGCTGCCATTCAGGGCCGCACTGACAAAGAACGCGCCCGTCAGCCAGCCGCCGGGAAACCGAAGCCGTTCGGCAAGGAAACTGCCGGCAATGCACAGCACCATTGCGATCAGAAACTGCGGCAACGGCGCCAGCACCGGAGCGGCCAGCACCGGCAGCTGATCCGGCGGCGTGGCGCCGACGATGATGCCGGGCAAGATCGCAACGAGGAAAAACAGGCGGATTGTCTGCGAGGCAGCAACGCGCGCGATATCGGCCTGACGATCGGAGGCAAGCGCAATGACAAACGACAGCGCGCCCGGGATCGACGCGAAGTAACAGGTCTCCCGCGACCAGCCGGCGACTGATCTCAGAAACCAGTAGGTCGCGGCCATGACGCTGCAGACCACGACGCACAGTCCCAGCATCGACATGGGCCAGTCGCCGATGCGCTCGACGACGTCCGGCGTGACGCCGCTTCCCATGGCAACGCCCAGCAGCACAAAGAGCGTATCGCGCAGACGGTTGGGAACGAAGCTCGGCATTCCGAGCAGGACTGCGGCCGCAACTGCAATCATTGCCCCGGACAGCCACGCCGCCGGTAGACCGGCGAACGCAAAGACACCTCCCCCGATCGCTCCGACGGTGAGGGTAAGCAGGAGTGTCCGCAGGTTCACGGCAAAAGGGCTGGATGGGGACATGGGGACTTCGACGGGACAGCGGCAGGATGGCCAGTATATTGCCTTGTGCCCGAATACGCACGTACCAAAACACCAGCAACGCGATGCAGGTTGAGACAGATCAAGGCGGGAACCGCCTGCCGCTGGCATCACGATGGCATGAGCGACAGACTTGCCCCCTACGGCACCCGCAACGTGCCACGTTACACCAGCTATCCGACCGCCCCGCATTTTCATGACGAGGTCGACGGAACACTCTATGCAGCATGGCTGCGAGATCTGCCGGAGGCAACGGCACTGTCGCTGTATCTCCATGTGCCGTTCTGCCGGGACATCTGTCACTACTGCGGCTGCCATACCAAGGCGAGCCGCAAGGATGCCCCACTCGACGCCTATGCGGCCACACTGGCCAGCGAGATCGAACTTGTTGCGCGGCATCTGGGCGGAAACCGGCCCGTCACGCATATTCATTGGGGCGGCGGCACGCCGAGCCTTCTTCCGGCCCGCCGCCTCATCGAACTGACGGGGCTGATGCGCGTCGCCTTCGATCTTGTTCCTGGAATGGAACACGCGATGGAACTCGACCCGCGGCATGTGACGGCCGACCTTGCCGTGACGCTGGCCGCAATCGGGGTCAATCGCGCCAGCCTTGGTGTTCAGGATCTCAACGCAGATGTGCAGACGGCCATCGGCCGGGTGCAGCCGCTAAGCGTCGTGCAAGAAGCGACGGCCCATCTTCGCCGGGCTGGCCTTGACGCCATCAATTTCGACCTGATGTACGGTCTGCCGCACCAGAGCCGTGAGACAATTCTCGATACGGTTGCCCATACGCTGGACCTGCGCCCATCGCGGATTGCCTTGTTTGGCTATGCGCATGTGCCCTGGATGAAGAAGCATCAGCGATTGATCGATGAGAGCACGCTGCCAGCTCCTGCTGAACGGCTGGAAATGGCGAGCATTGCCCGCGAAGCCCTGCTCGCTGGCGGCTATGTCGCGATTGGTCTCGACCATTTCGCCTTGCCTGACGACAGCATGGCTGTTGCACAGCGCAGCGGCGCGCTGAAACGCAATTTCCAGGGATACACGACGGACACAGGTGAAGCCTTGATCGGGCTAGGCGTTTCATCCATCGGTCGTTTGCCGCAGGGCTATGTCCAGAATGCCTCTGATACCGGCGCCTGGAGCCGGTCGCTGGCCAGCAATCGCCTGCCGGTCTTGCGCGGCTTTGCCATGAGCGCCGAAGACAAGGCGCGGGGCGAGATCATCGAACACCTGATGACCGATCACCGGGTTGATCTTGCAGAGATCTTGCTGCGGCACGGGCTTTCCCCCGCCTGTCTGGACGACAGCCGGGCGAAGCTTGAACCGCTGGCCGCCGACGGGCTGGCCGTTGTTGAGGGCGACGTGATCCTCATTCCGGAGGACGCGCAACCCTATGTGCGTGTTGTTGCTGCCGCCTTCGATGCCTATTTCGGCAAGGCTGCGTCTGCGATCATCCCGCCGCGCCACTCGATGGCTGTTTGACGCCAGGGCCAATCTCTGACCGCTGCAAGTCTCCAGCGCGGAAAAGCCGGCTCCTCAAGGAACCGGCCCTCCATCTGACCGATGGGGCTTTGTGCTTTTTGAAGGTCAGTGTCTTCCGGTGAGCTGACAAACGGCGCAGACCCGATTGAGGCGGATCTCGTCGTTGCGCTCCACATTGATCAGGCCACGGCGCTTCATGTCGGAGATGACGCGGCTGACCGTTTCGATTGTAAGACCGAGATAATCTGCGATTTCCTGCCGGGTCATGTGCAGCTTGACCTGCCGGCTGTCGTTGGCCTCATCGACCGGACCGACGCAGACATTGGTGCCGCGATCCGGCACCAGATGCATCAGGAAGCTGGCGACGCGTTCGGTCGCTGACTTGCGTCCGAGTAGAACCGCGTGCTCATGCAGGGACTGCATCTGCGCAACCAGGCAGCGCGTCAACTGGCGCTGGATGGCCGGAGAGGACTCGACCTGGTGCATATCGAGGGCATTGACCTTGGCGTCGGTCAGCGTCTCGGCGGTGCAGTCCTGTTCGCTACCGTTGGGGAGACCGAAGATGTCGCCAGCGCGAAGCACCTCGACCACCTGGCGTCGACCATCCGGCAACAGCTTGAACAGCATGATCGTGCCGCGCGCCACTTCGAAGATGCGATCAGCTGGATCGCCTTCATAATAGACGACCTCATGCGGGCGATACTGCGCTGTCTTGGCGCCGAAGCTGCATAGCGACGGCTGGGCCTCAGCCGGCTTGCGAGTGCCAAGCGACTGACCGCGATAAGCCACATCTGCATCAGGGGTACGTTCGAGATAAGCCATTCTGCCCTCCTATGGCTGTCATGACCAGTCAGGACAATCGCAGCGGGTCCGTCCACCCGTTTGCCTGCGAACCATGTTCGTGCATCCCGTCCGATGCCAAAACGATCCCGATAGCTGACATTGGGAACCTAAACGGACCCGGGCAAAGGGAAAATCCGGTCGAGTGCGTAAGGTATTTTACATAACGGGCAAGAAACGAAGGCGAGATGTCTTGCCGCTGCGGCAATGTTGCGCAGCTATACAGGGGAAATTCGAAAAAAGACGTCCTCGCCCGGAGGCGCCTTAAAGATGAGGCACAAGCAAATCTTCCGAAAGCGGCTTCCGCAGGAATACCACAGGCCGGAGTTTGGAAATCACATTCCTGATCTGCGTGTTGGATTGCCCGGAAATCACAATGATGCGGGGGGGGGTCTTGAGCTTCTCAAGCCACCGCACGACCTGCACGCCACTCAGTCCTGGCAGCCCCAGGTCAACGATCACAACGTCCTGCGAGAGGGGTGGTGGCGCCTCGAAAAAGGACTCGGCATCCGGATAGCAGATTGCATCATGGCCCACACCACCGAGGAGCGTTGCCAGCGCATCGGCAACCCCATAATCATCTTCGATGATGTGTACGGTCACGGGGAACGGAACTCCATTACGCCCGATCTTCAGGCATCTCAGAGTATAGAGCGTTCCAGCCGGGAATGATCTACGCACTATTACGAGGAAGTTTTTGAACCGGCGGGGTGAAACCTCTCCCCGCCGTCAGGACCCTTCAATGTCCGAGAACGATCCGAACCAGGTCAGCGGCGTTGCGGGCACCCAGCTTTTCCATGATGCGCGCCCGATGGACCTCGACGGTTCGCGGGCTGATGCCCAGATCACGGCCGGCTTCCTTGTTGGAGGCGCCACCTGTGATCTTGCCGAGAACTTCACGTTCGCGGCGGGTCAGAAGCTCCGCTCCCGGGAAATCAGGATGGCTTTCGCTCGAAGGCGCACGGTTGGACATCGCAGCGATGCCCTCGCGGATCCGTTCGACGACGGTGTCGGCATCAAATGGCTTTTCGATGAAGTCGAATGCACCGTTACGGATGGCCTCGACTGCCATCGGAATATCGCCCTGGCCGGAGATGATGAAGATGGGCGCGGCATAGTGCTCGGCGCTCAAAAGCTTCAGCACATCGATGCCAGACCGTCCCGGCATGTGGACATCAAGAATCACGCAAGCGGGCACCTGCGAGTTGGCGGCCTCAATGAAAGCATCACCATCGGCGAAGCTCGTTACGTTGAAACCTTCCATCTCGAAAACGACAGAGAGCGCATCGCGGACAGCCGGGTCATCGTCGACAACATAGATGGTCTGGCTTGTATCCGAGTTTGCGTTGCTCATGGCCATTCGGTCCTTTCACTCGCGAATCAAGGTCTTGCGCACTTACCCTTATTGATCCGGGGCCAGCGCACTATCAATGCCACATTCTACGGGCAAGCGAAGCACGAACGTCGCACCTTTCCCCGCTGCTTGTCGCAAAACGAGGTCACCCCCGTGATTTTGGGCAATCGTCCGCGATATCGCGAGACCCAATCCCAGCCCCTTGCGCTTCTGGCTGGAAAAAGCCCGGAACAGTTCGGGCACGACTTCCTTCGGCACGCCGGGTCCGCTGTCCGCCACGCGAAACTCGGCGTACCCCTCATCCATGGTCACATGGAGGCTCACTTGCCGGACCGGCGCAGCAGATACAGCCTCGCGGGCGTTGCGCAGCAGGTTGACAAGAACCTGGCGGATCTGAACGGGATCCATTGACACCAAGGGCATGTCCGGGTCGATACGGACCTGGAAGGACACACCACTGTCGGCACTTCCGAGCTCCACCAGTTCGACACAGGATCGGGCAAAGGGCGCGACATCCGTGTCGCTGCGCTCTGGCTCGCGCTTTTCAACGAGCTGGCGCATGCGCTGGATGATCTCGCCTGCGCGCTCGGCCTCGCGCATGGCCTTTTCGATGACGCCCAGCATCTGCGCATCCAGCAGCGACTTGTCCCGCGACTTGCGAACCACGGCTTGCAGGTAAAGAAGCACGGCCGTGAGCGGCTGATTCAGCTCATGCGCGATGGCGGCCCCCATCTCGTCGATGGCGCTGATCCGGGTCATGTGCACCAGCTGGGCCTGTGCCTGAGCAAGGCTGCGCTCGATCTGCTTGCGTGGACGCAGATCACGCAAGATGCCGATGAACTGGCGGCCATCGGGCGTCACGGCTTCACCGACTGACAGCTCGACCGGAAATTCCGTGCCGTCCTTGTGCCGAGCCGCCACCTCACGGCCGATGCCAATGATCCGCTTTTCACCGGTATCGAGATAGTGCTGGACGTATCCATCATGCGCGGCGGCATAATGCGCCGGCATGATCATCGAGACGTTTCGCCCCAGGACCTCGGAAACGGAATATCCGAACAGATGTTCGCAGGCTTTGTTGTAGGCCAGAACCTGCATCCTGTCGTTGATCACGACGATGCCGTCGACGGCGGTGTCGAGAACGCTTTCAAGCCGTGCGCCCGAGACTGTCCAGACCGGCTCTTCAGTGGTCTTTTCTTCGCCCCGAGCAGGTTCGTCTGCCATCGTGCCTCTCACCGCCTGCATCAGCTGCGGCTCTGTCTTCCATCCCGCAGGACTTGCAGCCACTTACGGAAAACTGCGTAACGTACCTGTCAGGCGTTCGTCAATGCGAAAGCCATTCGGCGAGCCGACGGGTGCCTTCTATGAGATGGTCCTCGCGGCGCGCATAGCAGAGACGCAGGAAACCTTCGCCCGCAGGGCCGAATGCAGATCCTGGAGCAAGACCCAGACCCGTCTCGCGGACAAGCGCCATCGCAAGCTCGCGGCTGTCGGGGTGATCCTGAAGCCCGAAGAACAGGTAGAACGCCCCCTCCGGTTCTGCAAAGCGCGCACCGGGCAAGCGCGAGATCGCGTCCCTGACAATCCGCCGGCCTGCTGACGCGCGAGCAATCTGCTCGACAAGAAAGGCATCACCCTGCGGAGAGAGCGCCGCAATGGCTGCCCTTTGCATGAAGGCAGCGACACCGGACGTCGAATACTGAACCATGTTCTCGATGACCTGGCCGAGTTCGGCCGGCGCTGAAATCCAGCCGATGCGCCACCCGGTCATCGCCCAGTTCTTCGAGAAGGTATTCACATAAAGAATGCGGTCGCCATCCTCGGCAATGTCGTGGAACGCCGGAGCGCGCCCGCCTTCACCGTAGTAAAAGCGGCCATAGACCTCGTCCGAAATGATCCAGAGACCATGCTTGCGGGCCAGGCTGAGGATGGCCGCCAGCGTGGAGTGGTCGGCAACCCAGCCGGTCGGGTTGCTCGGCGAATTCAGGAAGATCGCTCGCGTGCGCGGAGTAACCGCAGCCGCCAGCCGGTCAATGTCCAGCTCCCAACCCATGTTGCCAAAGCTCATCGGCACAGACACCGCAGTGCCACCGCTGATGCCGACGGCCGCTGCAATGTTGGGCCAGGACGGCGTCGGGACGAGGACTTCGTCGCCGCTGCCGGCAATCATCTGCACGGCAATCTGGATGGACTGCATGCCGGACCCGGTAATGAAAAACCGTTCAGCGTCAAAGGGCCGCTCATAGACGCGGGCATGGTAGTCCGCGAGGGCCTGCCGCAGTTCCGGCAAGCCGCGCTGATAGGTGTAGAATGTCTCGCCGTCCTTCAGCGCAGTTTCGGCCGCCTCGCAGATGAACCGGGGCGTCGGCAAATCGCCTTCACCGACCCAGAGCGGGATCAGGTCGCCGCGTCCCCTTGCCGCATTCACGATCTCGACAATTCCGCTTTCCGGAGCCTCCCGGGCAGGAGCACGCAGGGCGGAGAGAAGCGACTGGGACACGGGGACACCTTTTGCACGACCGAATGTGGAACGGGCCGGCGAAGGCCGGCCCGTTGGTCATCTTACAAAGCCTTGTACGCAGTGACACGTCAAACTGCGTGAAGCTCACATCACGCAAAGCGATGGATCACAGACCAGATCGTCCGCTTACTTCTTCAGAAGATCGCGGATTTCGCCCAGCAGCACTTCTTCGCGGCTCGGTGCCGGCGGCGTTGCGGGCTTGGCTTCTTCGGTCCGGCGCAGCTGGTTGACGCCCTTCACGACGATGAAAAGGGCGAAAGCCACGATCGTGAACTTGACGATCGCATTGATGAACAGGCCAAGGTTCCAGGTCACAGCGCCCGCGGCCTTGGCGGCATCAACGGTGGCATAGGGGCCAGCGGTTGCGCCGTCTTTCAGCACCAGAAACAGCTCGGAGAAATCCACGTTGCCGAGGATCAGACCGATCGGCGGCATGATGATGTCGTCAACCATGGACGAGACAATTGCGCTGAAGGCAGCGCCGATGACGATGCCGATCGCCATGTCGAGCATGTTGCCCTTGATGGCAAATTCCTTGAATTCCTTCAGCATGATGTCCGCTCCATGCGTTCTTCTCGCGGGCGGCAGCCCCACTGCACCGCCCTTCGCTGCAGTGTAATATTTAACATGTTCTTATCGCCGTTATGAAGCCCCCACCTGAAGGCGAATGGACAGGGGCTTTGCGCTGTGGTCGGATCACGCGTGCTGCCGGATACCAGGCCGGCATTCAAGCAGACAGAGGACAACCGAACAGACCATGCTGGATGGCTGGATCGTCACGCTGACGGCGCTGGGATACATCCTGCTGCTGTTCGCGATAGCAAGTTATGGTGACCGGACCGCACGCCTGTGGCGCGGTGGCAAAGGGCGCCCGCTGATCTATGCCCTGTCGCTTTCGGTCTACTGCACGTCCTGGACCTTCTACGGGTCCGTCGGCGGGGCGACACGCAACGGCTTCGAATTCCTGACGATCTACATCGGGCCGGTGATCCTGTTTGCCTTTGGCTACAAGATCCTGCGGCGGATCATCCAGTTGTCAAAGACGGAAAAGATCACCTCCATCGCCGACTTCATCGCGGCGCGCTATGGCAAGCACCAGACGGTCGCAGCCGTTGCGACGGTGATCGCCGTGATCGGGATCATTCCGTACATCGCCTTGCAGCTAAAGGCGATTTCGCTGTCCGTCATGACGATGATTGGCCCCTTTGGTCCGCCGGACGGCACCTCCCTCATCACGTCCTTCGGCGACATCACGCTGTTGATCGCTGTTGGTCTTGCCGGCTTCGCCTGGCTGTTCGGCACACGCCACATTGACGCCACCGAACACCAGGAAGGCCTGATGCTGGCAATCGCGCTTGAGGCAATCGTCAAGCTGGTTGCCTTCCTTGCGGTTGGCATCTGGGTGACCTACCAGCTCTACGACGGCCCGCTTGATCTTGTCGCCGCGATCGCGACGCACCCGGAGACGGCCAAGGTCTTTGCGCAGCCGATCAACACCGGCAACTGGATTGCCATGACGACGCTGTCGCTCATTGCTGTCCTGATGCTGCCACGACAGTTCCATGTGATCGTTACCGAGAACAATTCGGAAGCGGAGTTGCGCCGCGCGACCTGGCTGTTTCCGCTGTATCTGGTGCTGATCAACCTGTTTGTGGTGCCGATTGCCGCAGCCGGCCTGTTGACCCTGCCGGCGAGCGTCAATGCCGATTCCTACGTGCTGGCCTTGCCTATCGCCAAGGGTGAAGGCCTGCTGGCGCTGTTTGCCTTCATCGGCGGCCTGTCGGCAGCAACGGCCATGGTCATCGTGGCGACCGTTGCCCTGTCGATCATGATCTCAAACGACATCGTCGTTCCCATGATCCTCAGGCGCCGGGCGCAGGAAGAAGCGGCTGGCGCGCCAGCCAGGGACATGAGCCGTCTTCTGCTGCGCACCAGACGCGCCGCCATCCTGTTTATCCTGTTGCTGTCCTACGCCTATTACAGGGCAGCGGGCGATACGGCTGCCCTCTCCTCAATCGGCCTGCTGTCTTTCGCCGCCATCGCCCAGTTTGCTCCGGCCTTCATCGGAGCGCTGATCTGGCGCCGGGCGACGGCGCGGGGGGCGATCGCCGGCATGGCCAGCGGGTTCTGTCTCTGGCTCTACACCCTGCTGCTGCCGACCTTTGCCCGGTCGGGCCTGTTTCCCGAGACATTTCTCGATGCCGGCCCGTTCGGCCTGGAGCTGCTGCGGCCACAGGCCCTGTTCGGCATCGACGCCGACCCGTTCCTGCATGGGGTTGCTTTCAGCCTGCTGGTCAATGTCGCCTGCTACATCGGCTTCTCCCTGAGCCGGACACCGGAGCCAGCTGAAAGGCTCCAGGCAAACATCTTCGTGCCGCCGGACATCCTGCCAGCTCCATCGCTGCGTCTGTGGCGCACCAACGTCACTGTCGGGGATCTCAAGTCGACTGTCGCCCGCTACCTTGGAGTGGAACGCACCGAGCGCTCCTTTGACCGCTATGCACTGGAGCGCGGCCTGACGCTGGACCTCGCGGCGACCGCCGATGCCCAGATGCTGCGATACTCCGAGCAGCTGCTGGCCTCAGCCATTGGCGCGGCATCGTCCCGATTGGTGTTGTCGCTCATGCTCAAGCGGCGCGACTCCAACATCAAGGGAGCCATGAAGCTGCTGGACGACGCCTCCGAGGCGATCCAGTACAACCGCGATCTCCTGCAAACCGCGCTCGACCAGGTGCGCCAGGGCATCGGCGTGTTCGACGTCAACCTGCGCCTCATCTGCTGGAACCGCCAATTCCGCGACCTGCTTGGTCTTCCGCCCGAATACGGCCAGGTCGGCACACAGCTGGACACGATCATCCGCTTCAACGCCGAACGGGGTGAACTGTCAGGCGGCTCCACAGAGGCAATCGTCTCCGACCGGCTCGACAAGCTGGTCATCCACCAGGAGACCTTCCAGGAACGACTGGTGCTGTCCGGAACCGTGCTGGAGGTCCGCATCAGTCCGATGCCCGACGGCGGCATCGTGACGACGTTTACGGACATCACCGAACGGGTGATGGCGGAAGATGCCCTTGCCAAGGCCAACGAGACACTGGAGCGCCGCGTCCGCGAACGAACGGAAGAGCTGACACGTGTGAACCACAAGCTGGTTCAGGCAACGCATGCGGCCGAAGAAGCCAATATCGGCAAGACGCGTTTCCTGGCGGCGGCCGGGCACGACATCCTGCAGCCGCTCAATGCCGCGCGCCTCTACGCCTCGGTCCTGGTCAACCGCTATCAGGAAGGCGATGTGGGCGATCTTGTGCGCAACGTCGAGGCCTCGCTCGAGTCCGTCGAGGACATCATCGGAGCCGTTCTTGATATTTCGCGGCTTGATACAGGGGCCCTCAAGCCCGAATACACAATCTTCCGGCTTGATGAACTGTTCCATGCCCTGCGTCTGGAATTCGAGCCGGTTGCACAGGAACGGGGTCTGGAGCTGACGTTCGTCGCTCCCTCGCTTTCGGTCAGATCCGACCGGCGCCTGTTGCGCCGCCTGTTGCAGAACCTGATCTCGAACGCCGTGAAATACACCAGCCGCGGCAAGGTGCTCGTGGGTTGCCGCCGTCATGCTGGACGCGTCGTTGTCGAGGTGCATGACACCGGGCTCGGTATTCCGGCGTCGAAGCAGAAAGCAATCTTCCTGGAGTTCCACCGTCTGGACGAGGGGATGCGCGCGGCCAAGGGATTGGGCCTCGGTCTCTCGATCGTGGAGCGGATCAGCCGGGTGCTCGATCACCCGGTCACCTTGCGCTCACGCAGCGGCAAGGGCTCGTGCTTTGCCGTCGAGTTGCCGACCGCCGCAGCCCTGCCCCAGACGACGCTGGCACCGGAGCCTGTTCCCGCCCCAGGGCAGCTCGACGGTCTGCTTGTCCTGGCGATCGACAACGAGCCCAACATTCTCGATGGCATGCGGCGCTTGCTGGAGAGCTGGAACTGCCGTGCGATCACCGCTGCCGATGATGTCGAGGCGGCCGAGCGGATTGCCGAGGTTGGGCGGGCGCCGGATATCATGCTCGTCGACTATCACCTCGATCAAGGCAATGGCATCGACTGCGTGGTCCGCTTGCGATGGAAATTCGGTGCAGGCATTCCGGCGGTGCTGATCACAGCAGACCGGAGCCGGCCAGTGCGTGCAGAAGCGCAGGATCGGGATATCGCCCTGATCAACAAGCCCGTAAAGCCCGCCGCCCTGCGGGCGCATCTGGCCCGTAGCCGTGCGGAGCTGTCGCCAGCGGAATAGCCGGGCAACTTCCTCGCTCGCGCGATGAGCCCGGTCTAGGCAAAAGGTCAGGCCCTGGCCAGCTGACTTGGTGGACTGGGGCGCAGATCCGGTAACGCCGGCACTGGGCGGCCAAAGTAGTAGCCCTGCAGTGTGTCGCATCCCATCAGGCGCAGCATTTCGGCCTGGGATTCGGATTCGACGCCTTCTGCCGTTACTTCCATGTCCAGACTGCGGGCAAGAATGATAACGGCCGAGATGATGGCGATGCTTTCACCGCCGCGGCCGATTTCCGCTACGAAGGACTTGTCGATCTTGATCCGGTCGAACCGGTACTGCCGCAAATAGGACAGTGAGGAATAGCCGGTACCAAAGTCATCCAACGCAATGCGGACGCCAAGTGCCGACAATTCTGCCAGCGTGGTGGCCGTTGAACCGAAGTCCTGGATCAGCACGGATTCTGTGATCTCCAGGATCAACCGCTCTGGGGCAAGGCCCGACTCAGTCAATGCCTGGCGAACGGTCTCGACGAGGCCAGGGGCTGCGAACTGCAACGGCGACAGGTTGACGGCGATCTCGATGCCGCTGTCCGCCTCGACCGCCCGGCGGCAGGCCTCACGCAGCACCCAGGCGCCGATGGGAACGATGAGCCCCGCCTCCTCGGCGACCGGAATGAACAGGGACGGCGGAACGGTGCCAAAGCCGGGGTCATCCCACCGCAGAAGTGCCTCGCAGGAGACCACATCGCCCGACCGCGCAGACACGATCGGCTGGAAGGCGAGCGACAGTCCGCCCCGTTCCAGCGTATAGCGCAGCGCGGTTTCCAGCTCACGACGTTCGCGAACCTCGCGCTCCATCTCGACTTCGAAGAACAGTGCCTGACCGCGGCCGGCGCGCTTGGCGCGATAGAGCGCGATGTCGGCGACACGCATCAGTTCCTCGATTGTTTCGGCGTGCAGTGGTGCGCAGGCGATGCCGATCGTCGCGCCAATCGCATGGCCACCGTGTTCCGTCGTGATCGGCGTCTTGAGAATGTCGATCAGCTGCTGCGCCAGCGTCTCGCTCTCCTGGCGGCTGGCACAGGCATAAAGGACCGCAAACTCGTCCCCCCCGATCCGTGCAAGATCAGCACGGCCCTCGCAAACCTTGCGGAACCGTTGCGCGACCCGGTTCAGGATCTCATCCCCCACCGGATGGCCGCGCGTGTCGTTGATTGCCTTGAAGTTGTCGAGATCGACCATGAGAAGGCTGAGCGTGGTCCCATCGGCATAGATCTCGGCAATCGCATCCTGCGCCCGCGACAGCAACCAGTTGCGGTTACCGACGCCCGTCAGTGCGTCATGCTCGGCCATGTAGGTGACAAGATCCTGCGCGCGGCGCGACTCGGTAATGTCGGAGCCGACGCCGCGATAGCCCTTGAAGCGGCCGCGATCATCGAAGGCGGGCCGGCCGGTGAGCGCCCACCACCGGGCTTCACCCTGGATCTTCACGGGCACAGGGTGTTCCCGGAACGCCTGGCGGTGTTCCATGAGTTCAGCCAGCACCAGCCAGCCACCGGCAGTATCCTTCGCCCCACCGGACATCTCGCTGAGCCGCCGCCCCTGCAGGGCTTCCGGCGGCAGACCACAAACCTCGCCAAACCGGGTCGATGCACGCTGGAGCACACCGGCGGAATTGGTTTCCCAGAGCCAGTCGCTGGAGGACTGCTCGAAATCGTTGAGCAGCAGATGGATCACCTCACCGCGTTTGTGCAGCTCGGCCTCGACCATGAAGCGGGTCACGAACAGGCGTGCGTTCGACAGGATCGAACCCACCACGATGAGACAATAGGTTGCCAGCAGCACCAGGATCGACAGGGTGACTGACGTGCCCTCGGCGATCAAAGTCACCGCCGCTGAGGCCGAAATGATCGCGACCCAGGCGATTGCTGCAGCCGGAATGGTGGCAAGGACAAAGCCACCGGCGCAGATCATCCCGGTGGTGATGCAGGCGATCACCAGGAATTTGGACGGATCATCCGTCAACATCAGACCAACCGGGCCACAGGCCCAGAGGGCGGCCAGAATGCTGGCGTGCCAGGTCGCAGCTTTCAGCGCCCTCGGCGAGGCAGCGAGGATAGGCGTCGACAGGCTGCGCCACCAGGACCTCAGGCCAAACGACAGCACAATCAACACTGCGGCAGCCCACACCAGTGCCGCAACCAGCGGAATGGCACCGAGGAAGGCAAACAGCATGATGGCGAGGTTGAAGAGATTGGCAAAGAACGTATAGGGCGCAAGGCGCAAAATGGCCCCGACCTGGGCCGCATGCACCCGGCGTGTCAGCGTTTCATCTCCGGCCGAACCGCCAAAGGCAACCTGAAGCGCCTGTCGCTCCAGCACGCTCTCTGCATGTCCGGGCAGGCCCGGGTCCGGTACCAGGTTGCGCAAGCGGCGCAGAAGCCCGGCAACGTTCCTGCTTAAACTGACCATGCCATCCCGTCCCGACCGCGCCGTAACGCAGCCCCCTGGTTCCGCAATTTCCCCAAGGTCAGGTGTACGCCTGTGACATGAATCTCCGGTAAAGTGTCATGGCAAACAAACGTTAAGCCACTGCTGACGCGCGCTGGTCTCGCTGCGCGTCAACGGAAAGACGAGGCGTTAAAGACCGATTGCCGTGTCAGTTCGTGTCGCCGACTGCCATCTGCCACTGGCCTGCCTCGATGCGCGATGCAGCGATGACAGCCTGGGTCCGGCTTTCAACACCCAGTTTCTGCAGGATGGCCGAAACATGGGCTTTGACGGTGGCTTCCGAGACGGACAGCTCATAGGCAATCTGCTTGTTCAGCAGGCCTTCGGACAACATCATCAGAACGCGGACCTGCTGCGGCGTGAGTGTCGCCAGGCGACGCACGACGTCGGCACTCTCGTCCGGCGTTGCAACATCGACGTCAGGCGGCGTCCAGACCCCGCCGTCCATGACAATTCCGATGGCATCGCGAATGACATCGATGCCACGCGACTTCGGGATAAAGCCCGACGCACCGAACTCGATGCTGCGGCGGATCGCGCCAGCTTCCTCATTGGCAGACACGATCACCACTGGGACCGCCGGATACTGAGCGCGCAAGTACATCAATCCCGAAAAGCCGCGCATGCCGGGCATGGTCAGATCGAGCAGGACCAGGTCAACGTCGCCGACACTTTCGAGGCGCCCCGTCACATCCTCCAGCGCGCCCGCTTCGATGATTTCAGCACCCGGGTACTGCATTTCGAGCGTCTGGCGCAGCGCACCGCGAAACAGCGGATGGTCATCCGCGATGATGAACTGATAGCTGGTATCTGCCAAAACCCTCTGCCCCCTTTTGTGGCCTTCCGCCGGGCCATTCCATCGCCGGCTTTGCGTTCGGCGTGCGGGACTGCAGACGTTGCTGCATCCGCCCATCACCCCGAGACCTTATGTCAAAGGCCCATCTCCATCTACGATCCGCGTTGCAACGCGCCTTCCGTTCAAACCTGACGAACGGAAGCGCACCTTGGCGACGCCAAACCGCAGCGAGACTGTGATCTGCCTTGCGGCGTTCCTCCCTGAACCACAATCCGCGCGGATTATGTTGGCAGCTTGTCGCCAGCGCAAGCCTTAGACACCGGATCGACGTCAGCTGTCCGTTCGAAGATCTTGGAATGTGCATTTGAGCAGCTTGGCAGCCCAGCGGCAAGGAACTAGCCTTGCAGACACTGCGTTATTTGCGAGGCTGCATGCTCACGATTGACCCCGCCATCTTCGATCCTGCCGCCATTGCCGAGGAAACGCGGTCCTTCAATCAGGATCTTGCATCTCGTCTGTCGGCCTTGCCGGATCAGTGGAGTTTCCCCCCACAGGTCGTCCGCGAACGGCGTGAACAGGGGCTCGGCCCCTTTCCGCCGCCGTTGCGCAGCGCCCGCGCCCGGACACACGTCATCGAGGGACGGCACGGGCCGGTGACCTTGCGGATCATCGAGCCGAAGGCGATCCCGACCGGGGCTTTCCTGCACATCCATGGCGGCGGCTGGACATTTGGTGGCGCCGACATGCAAGACGAGCGGCTCGTGGAGCTGGCGGACCGCACCGGGCTGATCGCTGTGTCAGTCGACTATCGCCTGGCACCGGAGCATCCCTACCCTTGCGGGCCTGATGATTGTGAAGCTGCAGCCCTTTGGCTGGCTGGACCCGGACGGCACAGTCTTGGCGTGTCAAAGCTGGCGATTGGCGGCGACAGCGCCGGGGCCAATCTTGCGGCCGCCACTCTCATCCGGCTGCGCGACCGTCATGGGCTGCGGGCGTTTCATGCGGCCGTCTTCATCGCAGGTTGCTTCGATCTTCGGCTCACGCCCAGCGCCCGGGCCTGGGGATCAGAAAAGCTGGTGCTGAACACGCGCGATATCGAGATGTTCGTCCGCCATTATCTGGCGCATGGGCATGACGCAGCCTTGCCTGATGTATCGCCATTGCTCGCTGACCTGAGCGATTTGCCGTCCGCGCATTTTGTCGTCGGCACCCGTGACCCACTGCTGGATGACACGATTTTTATGGCAGGTCGCTGGGTCGCTGCAGGAAATCCCGCGGAAATGCGTCTGTTTCCCGGCGGATGTCATGTTTTTCAGAATTTCGGCCTCGGTATTTCATTAGAAAGCAATATTCTCATTGATAATTTTCTCAGGGTAAGTATGCAGTGAATCCGGCCAAGCCGGTAGATGGTTTGGTGTCTTTCTATTTGTCTGCACAAGAGATGGAACCGTCCGGACCATGCCTGCCCAAGAAACGCTGCTGTCATTCGTCAACACCTGGGAGTGTGACGATAACGATCACCTCAACGTGCAGTTTTATTTTGCTCGCTTTGAGGAATCAGAGAGGCAGTTTCGTCTGTTAACAGGCTTCAGTGAATCGCTTGTTGGTGCAAGACGTGTCCGTCATGTCAGGTTTCATCAGGAAGCGCGCGGCGGAACACTGCTGCATGTCAGTGCCGGGGTCTGTTTTGACGGACCGCATATTCTGTCAGTGCTGCACGAGATCCGCGATCACACGGACGGATCGCTGATTGCGACAGCCGTTGATGGCTACAGCCCCGCGATCGAGGCCGCCAGGACGCTTCGCAATCGTTTCAAGGACAGCCAGGAGCAGATGACGACGGAGGCCACACCGCGCGGCTTGCCGGCAACGCCGGCTTCCCTGCGGACGACGCTCGATGCGACCCTGAGCGCAGGCGCAACGATCACGCATCGTGCGACAGTGCTGTCGCGGCACCTGGGCGCTGATGGGCGCGCGGACGACGGCTTTGCCATGGGATGCTTTACGGAAGCGGCCCCCTTCGTTTGGGAGCGCACACCGCTTAACCGCTCTGTTCTATCCGCGCGCAATGCAGGACGGGTTGCGGTGGAAATGAAACTGTCCTGGGCAGGCCCTGTAAAGGCCGGGGACAGCGTCGTTGTTGCCAGCGGAATCACTGGCTGCCAGGCGAACACCTTTTCCATGCGGCATCACATGTATGAAGCACGAACCGGCCGACCTGTCGCGCTGTGCGATTCCGTTGTGCTTCCGATGAGCCACGAGACACGGACGGCTATCGGGCTGTCGGCTGATGAACGAGAAACGATCCTGCGCCTGAAAATGGACTGAACCGCCAGTATATCCGGTCACAGCTTACTGGCGGCTGGTGCCGTTCATGTCCTGCTGAAATTCGCGCATGAGGCCAAAGAAGCGGCGCATCGCCATTTCGGTGACACCAAGGACTTCTTCTAGCTCCTTTTCGTCCTTTTCGGACAGGCGTGGAGCCTGTTGCGTTTCGGTCTTGGGCGCTTCGACGCGCGGGGCGCCTGTCTCCGGCTGCGAAAGCAGCGGAGCGGCAGAGCCGCCGTTCTGCTTCTCCGCGCCACTGCCAGCCCCGCCAGTGGATGCCAGCCGCGCCTTCAGCTCGGTGACCTCGGCTGAGAGGCGCTCGATCTCGGACAGATAGGCCAGTTCTGCGTCCGGCGCCGGGGTGCAGCGCCAGACATCATTCAGCTTCTTGCAGACGCTGATGTCACCAAGGCGGCGATCGAGACGAAGGTATTCGCCCTCGACCTCGATCAGGGCGAAGCGCTGCGGGTCGTCACCCGTCACCAGCGAAGGCTTCTTGAGCGCCTGCCCTTCTGCGGCCGCGCTGCTCAGGCAAATCATCACGCCAAGCAGGGCAGCGCCGCTTCGCAAACCAAGCTGCCGTTCGCCGAATGCCCGAAGGCTGAACTGTGCCATCGCCAAAAATCTCCCGCTGCGATCAAGCCCGCTGCAAGACGCGCCTTACGTGTCAGCATAGAGCCTAGCGATGGTCTATGTCGAAAGGACGGCAGGAATTACACAGGCTTGTAGGCCTCGCGCCGGCTTTCGAGGGCATCGCTCAGGAGATCAAGCCGGTCCTGGCCCCAGAACGGTTCCCCTTGCAGCACGTAGCAGGGCGAGCCGATGACACCCAGTTCAATGGCCCGGGCCTGGTTCGCGGCATACGCAGCCTTGATCTCGGCGCTTTCCGCATCTGCCAGCATGCGTGCACCATCTGCCCCAAGTGACGTGGCAATGGCTTCGAGGCTCGCCCGGTCATTGAGATCGCCCTCTTGCGCCCAGAGGTGACGGAACAGACGGTCCGAGAAGTCAGCAACCGGCCCACCCGCCTTCAAGATCGCAAGCGCGCAACAGTCGGCAAGCGTCGGATCGGCGGGGAAATGCCGCGGGTGGATCGTCAGCGGAAGATTGCGCTTGTCCCGCCACCGCTGCAGCTCGATGAGGCGATAGGACTGACGAACCGGATGGCGTTTTGCCAAAGGCATGCCGCCGGACGCATCGAACACGCCGCCAAGATTCACCGGGCGGAACTCGACGGTCATCCCGTGGCGTGCAGCCAGGTCGATAAACAGTGCGTGGCCCATGTAGGCCCAGGGCGAAACATGCGTGTAGAAATACTCGATTGTCCCGGTCATGCGAAAACCCCTCAACAAACCTGCGCCGCGGCCGGCGAGCGACAATGGCCGAGAAATCAGGTCACAGGCAAGTCACGCGCGCGTGGCCGAGAGCAGTGCCTCCAGAGACTCGATCCGGTCCGCCTCGGCCGGTGTCTTGTCCCAGCGCAAACGGGACACTCTGGGAAACCGCATCGCAAGGCCGGACTTGTGCCGGCTGGAGCGATTGAGCCCCTCAAAGGCAACCTCAAGCACCAGACCCTTGTCGGGCAGGCGCGCGACCTCGCGGACAGGACCAAACCGGCCAACGGTATTGGCGCGGATGAAACGGTCGATCAGGATCAGCTCCTCGTCGGTGAAGCCGAAATAGGCCTTGCCAACCGGCACAAGCTCCGCCCCGAGCCAGACACCAAACGTATAGTCCGAGTAATAGGACGAGCGCTTGCCGTGGCCACGCTGCGCGTACATCAGCACGGCATCGATCAGGAATGGATCGCGCTTCCACTTGAACCATTCGCCTTTCGGCCGTCCGGCAACATAGGGTGCGGCAGCCCGCTTCAGCATCACGCCTTCGACGGCCGCGGCATCCGCAGGCTGCAAGCGTGACGAGGGTTCGGACCGGGCGGAGGCAAGCCCCGGCCAGTCGGCGAAGGTGATCAGCGGCGACAGATCAATGCGCGGCGATTGCAACCGCCTGACCAGCGCTTCCAGTCTTTCACGGCGCTGCAGAAAGCTGAGCGGCCGCAAGTCAAGGCCATCCTCGGCCAGAAGGTCATAGGCACGGATGGCCACGGGCAAAGCCTGTATCAGCTTGGCGTCTGCCGTCTTGCGATTGAGCCGGCGCTGCAGTTCGGAGAAAGGCTGGACCTCGCCATCGCGCACCACCAGCAGCTCACCGTCGATGGCACCATCGAAGCGCAGGTCCTCGAGAAGATCGGGAAAGGCAGCCGTGATGTCGTCGCCCGACCTGGAATAGAGACGTCGATGGAGGGTTTCGCCATCGCGGCCCGCCGCCGCCTGAACACGGATGCCATCCCACTTCCATTCTGCGACGAAATCAGAGGCCGCCAACTGGTCGAAGTCCTTCGCCTCGTCCAGCGGATGGGCCAGCATGGGCGGGCGGAATGGCGCCGGATCCCGGCTCTCCGGCTTGCCCGCGCGCCCCTCGATCCAGGCAAATAACTGCAGATACGGGGCTTTCAGCGTGTTCCAGACGTCCTCGATCTCATCGACCGGGACACTGCCAAGGCGAGCCAGCGCCGTTTTGGCAAGGCGAGCCGAAACACCAACGCGCAGACCACCGGTGACGAGCTTGAGCAAGGCCCAGCGACCGGTCTCGTCGAGCGCATCCAGCCATTCCGCGATCAAGCGGGGCGCATCTGAGCGGCTGGCGCGGGCAAGCGCCTCCACGACCGCGGCCAGCCGCAAGTCAGCATCTGCCTCTCGTGGCGGGGCTGGCCACATCAGGGCGATCGTTTCGGAGAGGTCGCCAACAAAGTCATAGGACAGGGCGAAAAGCACCGGGTCACTGCGCTCGCCGATCAAGGCCTTCAGCAAGGCGGGCTTGGCAGCGCGGAAATCCAGCGTGCCCGTAATGGCGGCCAGCGCGTAGCCCCTGTCCGGATCGGGTGTGCGGGTGAAATAGTCAACCAGCAACGCTTCCCGCGCATTGCGGGACGTTTCAAAGGCAAGGCTGTCGAGCAGGCGGGCGAAGGCTTTCATGGTCCTATCTTAAGGCGCAAAGCCGGTGCGGGAAGGCCTGTTTGAGCCAATCGCAAGGAAAGACGCAGCTATGTCCGCTCTTTGGTGGACGGCGGGCCGAGTTTGACGTATAGGAGCACTTGAAAAATCTGGCCGGCCCTTGCGGCGATCTTCCCGCACGCCCGCCCCCTTCACGAAAGACACGCATGATCGACACGAACGCCGTCGCCCCGGCGCTGGCCGCCGCTTTGGCGAAGCGCGGCTACTCCAGCCTCACCCCTGTTCAGGAAACAATCCTGTCCGAGGCTCCTGCCGAGGCTGACCTGCTGGTCTCCGCACAGACCGGCTCCGGCAAGACGGTGGCCTTTGGCCTCGCCCTCGCCCCAACCCTTCTCGGCGATGAAAACAGGCTGCCGCAGGCTGGCCTTCCGCTGGCCCTGGCCATTGCCCCGACCCGCGAACTGGCGCTGCAGGTCAAGGCCGAGCTGACCTGGCTTTACGAAGAAGCCGGCGCGCACACGGCGTCCTGCGTTGGCGGCATGGACCCGCGCGCTGAACGCCGCACACTGGAGCGCGGTGCGCATATCGTGGTCGGAACGCCGGGCCGCCTGCGTGACCATATCGAACGCGGTGCGCTCGATCTGTCTGCCATCCGGGCCATCGTGCTCGACGAGGCGGACGAGATGCTGGATCTCGGCTTCCGTGAAGACCTCGAGTTCATCCTCGATGCCGCACCGCAAGACCGGCGCACGCTGATGTTCTCGGCCACGGTGCCGAAGCCGATCGCAGACCTGGCGCAGCGCTACCAGCGCAACGCCGTGCGTCTGACCACCATCAACGCCCGTGAGCAGCATGTCGACATCGACTATGTCGCCATGCCGGTGGTGCCGAACGAGCGCGAGAACGCCATCATCAACGTGCTGCGCTTCCACGAGGCCCAGAAGGCCATCGTGTTCTGCGCCACCCGTGAGGCCGTTAACCGCCTGACCTCGCGCCTTGGCAACCGCGGCTTCTCCGTTGCGGCCCTCTCCGGCGAACTGAGCCAGGCTGAGCGCAGCCATGCGCTGCAGGCCATGCGTGACGGGCGCGCCCGTGTTTGCGTGGCAACCGACGTTGCCGCACGCGGCATCGACCTTCCGAACCTGGATCTGGTCATCCATGCCGACATGCCGACCGGCAAGGCTGCCCTGCTGCACCGGTCTGGCCGGACGGGCCGCGCCGGGCGCAAGGGAACGAGCGTCGTCATCGTTCCCTTCTCGCGCCGCCGGACCGCCGAACGTCTGCTGCAGACCGCCGGCGTCAAGGCCGAGTGGCGCGAGGCACCGTCGGCCAACGCCATCCGCGCTCAGGACAAGGCTCGCCTGCTGGCGGATCCGGTCCTGGCCGAGGCCGCCGAGGAAGAAGATCTGGAGATCGCACGCGAACTGATGCAGGCGCATGGCGCCGAGCGGATCGCAGCCGCGTTCGTTCGCCTCTACCAGTCGCGTCTGCCGGCTCCTGAAGAGCTGACGGAAGATTCCTTTGAAGCGCGCGGTGGTCGTGGCGAGCGTGGGGAACGCGGTGAGCGCTTCCAGCGCGACGATGACTTTGGCGGCGCACGTTCCCAGGAGCTGCGCAACAAGTTCGAGGACGGCATCTGGTTCCGCCTGTCGCTTGGCCACAAGCACCGCGCGGACCCGCGCTGGCTGCTGCCGATGATCTGCCGCGCCGGCCATGTGACGAAGAAGGAAGTCGGTGCCATCAAGATTGGCGGCACGGAAACCCTGTTCGAGATCGCCGGCAACCACGCTGAGAAATACGCCGAAGTCATTCGGCGTGATGGTTCGGGCGAGCGCGGCGTCACCATCGAGGTGACCGACATGCGTGCTGGCCAGGTTCCCGCATTCCGCGACTCCGGCCGTGATGGCGGCGACGGCCGCAGCCGCTATGAGAACGCCCGTGAACGTAACGGCGACCGTGGCGGTCGCGGTGGTTTCGGGGGTGGCTTTGGTGGCGGGGCCGGTGGTCCTGGCAAGCCGGCCAAGCGCCGTCGCTTTGACGACGACGAGCCGCGGCCGACGCATCCCGCATTCACGCCGATGGACGAGGCTCCGCTGGCCCGCGGCCCGAAGCGCGCCAAGTCCGGACCGGACGGTGACTTTGCCCCGCGCAAGAACAAGCCTGCCTTCAAGGAGGGCGGCTTCAAGGAAGGCGGCTTCAAGAAGCCGGGCAAGGATGGCCCTGCTCCGAAGAAGAAGCCGAAGAAGCGGGACGCCTGAGGCAACCGTTCACATCTGAAATCGAATGCCCGGCCTGTGTGCCGGGCATTTCTTTTTCCGCTGCGATGAACGGGTCTGCGGCCCTACTGCTCGTTGACGATCATGGCGATCCGCCAGTCATCGCCATCGAAGATCAGCTGGTAGTGGCAGGTGAATTCGAAGACATTCTCGCCGTCCGCGCTTTCCTGACGCCAGTCGAGGGTGACGAGTGCGGTGTTGCCGGAGATATGGGCCGAGACAACCTCGAACTCGGAGAAGGAGATGTCCTCCTTGTCCAGCGCCTCCAGCAGGGCTTCGATGTTCTCAGCGAGGTCTTCCTCGTCGTCGAACACATAGCCCTTGTCCATCTGCCAGATGGTGGCGGGCAGACAGAAGCAGTCGATCAGCGCATCGGCGTCAGCGTCGTTGAAGCCCGCGAGATAATCCTCGAACAGACCTGCAATACCGGCCTCGAGGGCGGTTGGCTCGTCGCCGGCGGGATCGTGGGAGCGGTCGTCTGCCATGTCTTCAGTCCTGGGCTCTGGTCCTGTGCAAGGTCATTGCCGGAACTGGCGCGCCGGGCTGGCGGACGTGGCCGGCAAGGCCAGGGAAGGACAGGCGCCGGAACCCGGCACGCCCGGTCATTCAGCGGACGCAGTGTCGGGGGCCGGAGAAGAATCAGCCTCTTCCTCCCCATATCCGATCATATGGAGAGGGCGTGCATTGCGTCCAACGGTTTTGCACCAGTGACAGAGGGCCTCCTCAGCTCCGTGGGTCACCCAGATGTCGGAGGCACCGGTTTCCTCGACCGTCCGGCAGAGGTCCGGCCAGTCGACGTGATCGGAGATGATGAGTGGCAGCGCGGCGCCGCGCTGCCGGGCCCGCGCCCGAACGCGCATCCAGCCTGAGGCAACCGCCGTCACCGGATCGGCAAAGCGCCGGGCCCAGCGGCCGGCCAGATCTCCCGGCGGGCAGATGACGATTTCGCCTGCCAGCTCCTTGCCGCGTCCGCCGACCGGTTCGACCGGACCGAGCGCCTGGCCTTGCCCCATGTAATAGGCGGTGACTTTTTCCAGAGCGCCATGCAGATAGACGGTGCGTTCGTATCCAGCAGCCCGTAACTCGGCCAGAAGCCGTTGCGCCTTGCCGAGCGAATAGGCCCCGACGAGGTGGGTGCGTCCCGGAAACAGCGCGCGCGACGCCAGCAGCCGCGCAATCTCTCCTGCAATGGGCGGGTGCCGGAACACGGGTAGGCCGAATGTTGCCTCGGTGACGAAGGTGTCGCACTGCACCAGCTCGAAAGGCGCGCAGGTTGGATCCGCCTGACGCTTGTAGTCGCCTGAGACAACGGCCCGCTCGCCACCGGCTTCCAGCACCACCTGCGCCGAGCCAAGCACGTGGCCGGCAGGCGCGAGCCACAAGCGGATGCCGTCAATCATCAGAGTAGTCCCATAGGCGAGCGCCTGACGGGAGCCGGCGAAGGCATCGCCCAGACGCAGGGCCATGATGTCGAGGGTCTCACGCGTTGCGAGGACAGCACCATGGCCTGCGCGCGCATGATCGGAATGCGCGTGGGTGATGACCGCACGGGGAACCGGCCGTACCGGGTCGATGTGAAGGGCGGCCGCCGGGCAATAGAGGCCCTCCGGCGTCAGGGTGAGCAGACTGGACATGGCCGAAGGATAGGGTGCCCGGCGAGATTTACCAGTGCAACGGTTGACCGGGCTCGGGCCGGTTTGCCCCTACCCTTTCGTGGCCGCCGCGCCTACATTCGCCGGCCATGACCGAGCTGTCCCATTCCGCGCTGCTGCCTGACCGATTCCACGCATGGTTCAAGATGCGCGGCTGGAGCCCGCGTGCGCATCAGCTGGCCCTCATCGATCAGCTGGGGCGCGGGTCCTCCACGCTGCTGATCGCCCCAACCGGCGCCGGCAAGACGCTCGCCGGTTTCCTGCCGAGCCTGATCGAGATCTCGGGCGCCGCCCGGCGGAAACCGGGATCGGCCAAGGGGGCCGAGCGGTCCGGCGTGCATACGCTGTACATCTCGCCGTTGAAGGCTCTGGCTGTCGACATTGCCCGCAACCTCGAAGCCCCGGTGGCCGAGATGAACCTGGCGGTGCAGATTGAAACGCGCACGGGCGACACGCCCGCGCACAAGCGCCAGCGGCAGAAACTCGTGCCTCCGGACATCCTGCTGACCACTCCCGAGCAGATTGCCCTGCTTTTGTCCGACGCGGCGGGAATGGCCATGCTGTCCGGGGTCCGGACCGTGATCCTCGACGAATTGCATGCGCTGGTCACGTCGAAGCGCGGCGACCTGCTGGCGCTTGGGCTGGCGCGGCTGCGGCAATTTTCGCCGGACGTGCGCATGGTGGGCCTGTCTGCGACTGTTGCCGAACCGGATGACCTTCGCGCCTTTCTCATGCCGCAAACCAACCCGGATGAGCGCCGCCTGAGCGAGGTCGTGACCGTCACTGGCGGAGCCGCGCCAGATATCCGCATCCTGGAGTCGGCCGAACGCGTGCCCTGGTCCGGGCATTCCGCGCGCTATGCGCTGGATGACATCTACAAGCAGATCCTTGAGCACAAGGTCTCGCTGATCTTCGTCAACACGCGGTCGCAGGCCGAGATGATTTTCCAGGACCTCTGGAAGATCAACACCGAAACCCTGCCCATCGCCCTGCATCATGGCTCGCTGGATGTCGGACAGCGGCGCAAGGTGGAAGCGGCCATGTCGGCCGGGCAGCTCCGGGCCATCGTTGCAACCTCGTCGCTCGACATGGGCATCGATTGGGGCGACGTGGATCTGGTCATCAATGTCGGCGCACCGAAAGGGGCAAGCCGGCTTGCCCAGCGGATCGGCCGCGCCAATCACCGCATGGATGAACCTTCGAAGGCGGTGCTGGTGCCGGCCAACCGGTTTGAGGTGCTGGAATGCCGCGCCGCGCTGGAAGCCTCGCTGACGGGCGGGCAGGACACGCCCGCGCTGCGACGGGGTGCGCTCGACGTGCTGGCGCAGCACGTGCTCGGCGTTGCCTGCGCGGCTCCCTTCGATGCGGACATGCTGTTCAGCGAGATCAGGGCCTGCGAGACCTATCGCCATCTGGACCGCGCCACCTTCGACAAGGTGGTCGACTTCGTCGCCACGGGCGGCTACGCGCTAAAAACCTATGACCGCTATGCCAAGCTGAAGCGCGGGCCTGACGGGCTTTGGCGCATCGCCAATCCCAAGGTCGCGCAGCAGTACCGGCTCAATGTCGGCACCATTGTCGAGGCGCCGATGCTGAAGGTGCGACTGGTGCGCAGCAAGGCGGAGGGGCGCAAGACGCCGCTCGGACGTGGCGGACGGGTGCTGGGCGAGATCGAGGAATGGTTCGTCGAACAGCTGACGCCAGGCGACACGTTCCTGTTTGCCGGCGAGATCCTGCGCTTCGAGACGATCCTTGAAAACGAGGCCTATGTCTCGCGGGCAAGATCGACAAGCCCGATGATCCCCTCCTACCAAGGCGGCAAGTTTCCGCTGTCGACCTATCTGGCAG
The DNA here is from genome assembly GCF_026672425.1 of Pannonibacter sp. SL95. Lineage (GTDB taxonomy): Bacteria > Pseudomonadota > Alphaproteobacteria > Rhizobiales > Stappiaceae > Pannonibacter. The sequence goes on along the minus strand of NZ_JAPPRC010000006.1, from coordinate 540,406 downwards.
ATGGCGTGCGCCGGCTGATCGCCGATCCCGCGCACTGGCCGCATCTGCCGGGCCAGGTGCGCGACTGGCTGGAACTGCAACGCCTGAAATCCGTCTTGCCCCGCCGCGATGGCTTGCTGGTTGAGACGTTTCCTCGCTCCGACAAGCATTATCTGGTCTGCTACCCGTTCGAGGGCCGACTGGCGCACCAGACGCTCGGCATGCTTTTGACGCGGCGGCTGGAACGCCTGGGGGCGCGGCCGATGGGGTTTGTCGCCAATGACTATGCCCTCTCGATCTGGTGCCTCAGCGACCTGTCCCAGATGATCGGGGCCGGTCGGCTGTCCCTGGATGCGCTCTTCGAGGAAGATATTCTGGGCGACGACCTCGACGCCTGGCTTGCCGAATCCAGCCTGATGAAGCGGACGTTCAGGACCTGCGCTGTCATCGCCGGTCTGATCGAGCGGCGGCATCCGGGGCAGGAGAAAAACGGACGGCAGATCACGGTGTCCTCCGACCTGATCTATGACGTTCTGCGCCAGCATGAGCCGGATCATATCCTGCTCAGGGCAACCTGGAACGATGCCGCAGAAGGACTTCTGGATATCTCAAGACTTGGTGAACTTCTGGCAAGGATCAGAGGTCGAATCACGCATACTCGCCTCGACCGCGTTTCCCCCCTTGCTGTTCCTGTTCTCCTGGAAATCGGGCGCGAGCCGGTCTATGGCGAGGCCCAGGATGCTATCCTGGCCGAGGCGGCGGATGACCTGATCGAGGAGGCCATGGCATGACGGCGCTGAGGAATGCGGGACAGTTCCGGCGGATCGCTCCGGTTTGCCACGATATCGCGGTGGGCGGACAGCTTCTCGGGCTGCATGACAGCGGTGTTGTCTGGTGGGCAGAGCAGCAGACGCTGATCGTCGCTGACCTGCATCTGGAAAAGGGATCCTCCTATGCCCGCCGGGGTGTGATGCTGCCGCCCTACGATACGGCCGCCACACTCGAACGCCTTGCCATGGTGATCGATGCCTTCGACCCGGCCCGCGTCATTGCGCTTGGCGACAGCTTTCATGATGCCGAGGGCTCGGACAGGTTGCCGGCCCCCTATCGCGCCTTCCTCACGACGCTGCAGCTCAACCGCGAATGGATCTGGGTAACGGGCAACCATGACCCGGTCGCACCCGTGCGCCTCTGCGGTGAATGCGTCGACGAGCTGACGCTTGGCAGCTTTACCTTCCGGCATGAGCCGCGCCCGGGAGCCCAGCCCGGCGAGGTCTGCGGCCATCTCCATCCGGCTGCAAAGGTGCGCCGCTACGGCCGCTCGATCCGCCGCCCCTGCTTTGCGACCGACAGCAACCGGCTCATCCTGCCGGCCTTCGGTGCCCTGACTGGCGGTCTCAATGTGATGGACGCTGCCTTTGCGGAGTTGTTCCCGCCCCGCGGCTTCTCCGCCTTCATGCTTGGCGCGGACCGGCTGTACCCGTTCACGGCGTCAAAGCTCGTCGCTGACTGATCCCTTCATACCAAGGCGCTGGACTGCAGACGCATCGCGCCTTGAAAAGGCTCAATCCTTGCGGAAGACGACGCCGGCCAGCCAGCCGGTGAAGACCGCGATCACCACGGCAAGCACGCCGTAGAGCGCCGGGCGCTGATGGGCGAGATCGAACGCCATCTGCTCGAAGCCCGTCTTGGCGACGGTCAATCCCTTCTCCTGGGTTGCAAGCATCGCACCCTCGTGGATCAGATAGGTGTCGACCGTGTAGACACCGACCGGCGTGGTGGCCGGCAAAGAGATGGTGGTGCGAAACAGGCTGTCGGTGAGGAACTCGACCTTTCCAGCCTGTTCCGAGAAAACACCCTGCTGACGCCGCAGGCGCAGGAACGCATCGCGGAAATCATCACGATCGGACAAGGGAACTTCCGATTGCGGGCTGATCGGCAGGTTGAGGTAGTTGATGCCGATGCCGTATTTCTCCAGCATCGTCCGGTGCCCCATTTCGGTGGGCGGACGGGTGGATGACATCACATAAAACGACGGCACCGCGTAGAAGGTCTCGGCTTCGCGGTTGACCCAGAGACCGAGGAACCGGTCCTTTCGCCGCGTCGTGACAATCTGCTCCGGACCACGCAGAACCACGGCCAGGTCATAGTTTCCCGGTCGGGCTACGGTCTGCCCATCGCGGCCGATCTGTCCGAAGATGACGATCTCGGCGCCGGTGAAATTGGATTCGATCAGTACCTGATCCGAAGACAGGGACGTTATGAGGCTTTCCGCTTGACCGGACCCAGCATGCAGGGTGGCCGCAAAAAGCAGGCCCAGGAACAGGGATCGGCCGCGCGAGATCATCAGCCCTTCCCCTCCTTGATGGCGACGGAGAAGAAGTCGTCGGGCGTGATCAGCAGATCAACGGCAAAGCGGACACCGACCGCCAGCACGAGCAGCGCAAGCAGAAGGCGCAGCTGGTCACCGCGCAGCTTCTGCCCCATACGCGCGCCGAACTGCGCCCCGATGACACCGCCGACCATGAGGATCAGGGCTAGAACGATGTCGATCGTCTGCGTCGTCATGGCGTGCAGGATCGTTGCCGCTGCCATCGTGAAGAGGATCTGCATCAGGGACGTGCCGACGACGATGCCGGTGGGCATGCGCAGGAGATAGATCAGCGCCGGCACCATCATGAAGCCGCCGCCGATGCCCAGCACCGTGCCAAGAAAGCCGATGCCAGCCCCCAGAGCCAGAATCGGTATTACGCTTACATAGAGCTTTGACTGGCGGAACCGCATCTTGAACGGCAGGCCGTGGATCCAGTTGTGCTGTCCAGGATGGCGTGCCGGCCGGTTGCTGCCTTGCCGGCGGCGGCGGATCGCACCGACGGATTCGACCAGCATCAGCCCGCCAATCGTGCCGAGGAAGGTGACATAGGACAGCGAGATGACCACATCGAGCTGACCCATGTTCTTGAGGATTTCGAACAGCCACGCCCCGGCGGCCGAGCCGACAACGCCCGCAATGAGCAGCACGGTCGCCATCTTCATGTCGATGGCACCGCGCCGCCAGTAGGCCAGCACGCCGGAGGACGAGGAGGCAACGATCTGGGTCGTCACGGTGGCCACGGCCACAGCGGGCGGAATGCCGGAAAAGATCAGCAGCGGTGTCAGAAGGAAACCGCCACCGATGCCGAACAGTCCCGACAGGAAGCCGACGGCACCGCCCATGCCGAAGATGAGGAACATGTTCACCGAGATTTCGGCGATGGGCAGGTAGATCTGCACGGGCTTGTACCGGCGTTGGGGGCTGTGGTTGTCATCACGGCCCGGGAAATGCTGCTAGAAGGGCCGCTTTCGCGGCCCTGTCAACCTTCAACAGCGTGGATCGATCAGATTGACCGTCCGAGAAGCGCTTTTACCAGCTCCGGGGTCACTTCTCCCGTCACCGGAAGCTTGGCGCTCCGCTGGAAACTCTCGATTGCCTGCCGCGTCTTCGGCCCCATCTGGCCATCGACCGAGCCTGGGTCAAACCCGAGCGTCTTGAGCAGTCCCTGTGCCTGCTGCACCATGTCGGTGCCCTGGAGCACGGAGGCATTGGTTGCCGGAACACCGGCGGCATGATCCCAGGCCGGATCCAGAACCACGGTGTTGGCCGCCGGGATCGGCTCCTGAAGCTTGAACGTGTCGACGGCGAGACGGCCAGCAGCCAGCTGGGCCTGGTCCATCATGTTCGCGATGTCATCCCGCTTCTTTGCCGCTTCCCCGTCGCCCTGCTTGGCGGCGATGGCAAACCACTTGTAGCTCTCGGCCAGGTCCTTGGGCACGCCCAGGCCCCGGGCATTGAGGATGCCAAGGTTGAACAGGCTGTCCGGCACGCCGTGCTCGGCAGCGGACTTGAACCAGCGGGCAGCTTCGGTGAAGTTCGGCGCCCCTTCCGCACCCTCGGCGTAAAGAACAGCCAGATTGTGCATGGCCTTGGCGTTGCCGGCCTCGGCGGCCTTCACATACCATTCGCGGGCCTTGGCGATGTCCTTGGGCACGCCGCGCCCCTTTTCGTAAAGGCTCGCGAGCCGGTACTGCGCCGGGGCAAGGCCCTTTGCCGCAGCCTTCTCGTACCACTTCGCCGCCTCGGTCAGATCGGACGGCACGCCTTTGCCTTCGGTGTAGTTCACGCCGATCTGGAATTCTGCGGCCGCATTTCCGGCCGCAGCAGCGCTGCGCAGTGCCATCGGTCCAATGGCTTCCGGCGGCAGGTTGTTGAGTGTGCCGCCCGGGGCAACCGGAGCGACAGGGTTCGGCTGCAACGAGGATGGTGCCGAGGCAAGCGTCGTCGGATTGGACGGCAGGACCGGAGCCCCGCCGTTGACGAACGGGGTGTCGCCGAACTTGCCGGAAATGGCCGGGGGTGCGAAGGCCACGGCCGGAGGCACCGCGTCAGCCGGCTGCGGCGTGACCAGCGGTGAGGGACCAGCAAGCGGGCCGGCGATCGGCCCAGGCGTCAGCGGAACATCCGGTCCCTGCCCTGCGGCTTCGGGCTCGCGCGGAGCTTCTGCGACGACAGCCTGTTCCTCGGCCACGACCGCCGGCTCACCGGCGACGGGTGCCGCGACAATGTCCTTTTCCTGCAGCTCCAGGACCGGTAGCGGCGCTGCCCCTTCCGCCGGAGCTTCCGCAACCTGCGGGGCAGCTGCATCGGGCGCGTCAAGTCCTGCCACGGGCTCACTGCCGCCACTGGCAAGGCGGAAGATCTGCAGCGTGCCGATGGCAAGGATCACCGCAGCGGCTGCAAACAGCAGCGCGCGCTTGCGACCACCGCTGAGCAGCCCGCCGCCCGATGCCTCCGGTGCCGGACGGTCCTCACGGCTGACCGCCGCAATTTCCTCAGGCGCCGTCCGGGACCGCTTGGCCGGCTTGATTTCCTGCTCGGATCCCAGTTCCAGCGCGTCATCCGCCTGCGCGGTCTTGGACCGGGTAAAGGCCCGCTTCAGCCAGCCACCGGACGATGCCTGTTCCGGATTGCTCTCCCGCGCTTCTTCGGCCCGGGCCTGCTGCACTTCCACAGACGCGGCCTGGGCCGCGCGGCGTGCGGCGGCGATGAAGTCCGCCTTGCGATCACGTGAGCGCTCCTTCGGACGGTCTCGCGTTTCGGCGCTCAAGGGCAGGCCGGGCAGCGGCGCGCGTCCGCGCGGTTCATCCCGCGGCGGTTCGGCGGGCCGGCCGGCCGGGCGCGACACCCCACTGCGCTCCAGCGAGTCCAGACGGTCGGTAATGCCGGACAGGATAGACTGCACGCCCTCGAACGTGTTGCGGGTGCGGCTTTCGGTGCCCTGCGCTGCATCAAGCAGACGCTTCAGATCATCGCGCAGGTCGCCGATCGCGTCGTCATAGTCACGCGTTTCCGGGATATGGTCACGCACCACACGGCGAGCGGCCTCGCTGGCGACGTCGGCCACTTCGGCGCGGGTCGCCCGCAATCCATCCTCGATGCGCAGCAGCACCTTCTCGATGCCGTCGACACCGGCGAGGCGGCCTTCGGCGGACTCCAGCTGGTTGGCCAATGCGCCGATCTTGTCAGTGATGAGATCGAGGCGGCGATCATCCATGGTCTCGCTGCCGCGGTTGACCGCATCAGCTAGATCGCTGATCCGCCGTTCCAGCGCGACAACCGCGGGGGCCGGCATCTGGACAGCGGCGCGCATCTCGGCGATCTCGCGGCGCAGGGCCTCGATGTCCTGATTGGAGACCTGGTCGCGCGGCTCGCTGAGACGCCGTGACAGATCGCCAACCTGGCGCTCAAGCTGCGCCAGCAACTCGGCTTCGATGCCCGCACCCTCGCCCAGCTCCACGGACAGGGGACGGGACGAGCGCTCCTCCAGCGATTCGATCTTGCTGTGGATGCCCATCAGCCGGGTTTCGAGCCCGGCAAAGGCGGCATCCATGGCGGGCTGCTGCTGGCCCTTGCCACGCTCCATGGCGGCAAGACGATCCATGATCTCGTCAAGGCGATTGTCCACCTTGCCGAACCGGGCCTCGTCATCGCCGGACGTGCAGGGATTGCGCGACAGCATGCCGAAGATTTCTTCGAGGCGGCCGTTCAACCGGTCGAAGCTCTCCGGATCCGGCAACCGCTCTTCCATCGCGCTGATGCGGCTGTCGAGGCCGCGCTGTTCGCGCGCCAGCATTTCCAGTTCGTCGAGGCGATCGGCAACGAAGCGCATCCGGTCATCGAGACCGCCGATCACCCGGCTGAAGTCAACCTGTTCGACGATCCGCCGGACATCCTTCAGCTCCTGGCGCAGCGGCTCGATGTCGAGACGGCCATGCGCACGCAGGAGGCTTTCCACGCGCTCGGAGATGTCGCCAATACGGCCTTCGAGCACCAGGAGATGCTCGGAGCGCGGCAGCGCCGACAGACCATCCTCGATTTCCATGAGCCGCGCCGCAAGGCTCTTGACCGCGCGCGGATCAATCGAGGAGCGGGACAGTTCGTCCAGACGCTGGACGATGTGGGCATAGCCCATCTCGAGCGTCTTCAGCGTGCCATCGACATTGGTGTTGCTGACGAGATGGCGCAGATCCGCGATCTCGGCCCGAAGTTCCTTCGCCTGACGGTCGTCGGTCCGGTCAACGCGGAGGCGTTCGACCATATCGGCAAGGCGGCGCATCTCATGACGGTCGCGGTCTTCGCGGCCACGATCCCGGTCCGGCCAGGCCTGGAGCGTTTCGCGTAAGGCACCGATCTCGCGGCGCACCACGTCGAGCGTTTCCTCATGCGGCTTGCGCAGGGCGTCGATGCGGCGCGACAGGTCCTTGTAGATCTGCCGCGAGGGCGCGTCGGCCTCGCGCGGGCGGCGCGGACGCGGGCGTTCTTCACGGTAGTCAGGCCGATAATCGGGCCGGTAATCGTCAAGGACATCAAGATCCGGCTCAGCCAGCCGGTCGAGCGCGTCACGGCGCGCGCGCAGGTCAGCAGCCGCACGGTTGATGTCGCGGTCATCCTCCGGCCGCCGGCGGGCGCGGCGCGGCAGATCGCGGCCAGTCTCGTCGTCATAGCGGCTGCGGGACGGGCGGCGGGTGTCAAGGTCGCGATCAGCGCGGTCGCGGCGACGCGGGGCTTCGGCTGCGTAGGCCTCCTCGTCGTCCACCTCGTCATAGCCGTAGCTGTCATCGAGGCCAGAACGGCCTCGGGCATCGCGAGTGTCGCGCAGGTCACCGCCACGGCGGGACGATTGTGTGCGGTCCGAAAGATCTCCGACGCGCTGGTCCAGGCGCTCCAGCGCTTCCATCACGGCACCGATCCGACGGCCGCGCGGCGCTTCGCCTTGCGGCGCGGCGCGCTCGCTGCGGCGCTGCGATCTTGCGTCAGGCTCGGCGTGATCACGGCGGCGCGACCGCTGGCGGTCGCCCATGAGCCGGTCCAGTTCATCGGCAACAGCGTCCAATTCCTGCTCGGGTCCGTAGCGATCCTCGTCACGGGCGTAGTCGGATGCGGCGGTCGCGGTGCGGGTCAAGCGCTCGACGCGGTCGCGCGGTGCCTCACGCCGACCGGTCCGGCGGGACACGGGCAGTTCGTCTTCATAGTCGTCTTCATAAGGATCGGCATAGCCGCGATCCGCGTCGTAACCCCGGTCACGACCGCTACGCGACCGTTCATCGCCGCCGCTTCCTGCTCTGCGGATATTCCAAGACGACATGGGCTGGACCTGGTCTTGCGGTCGTTCTGACCTTTGACAACAAACTTGCGAGCTGCGCGGTCCCGGAACTGGAAAAACAATGGCACCGAAGCAATGGGTGAATCTTTGTCGTGGTAGGGTAAACAGCGCGTTAATTCCGGTCGCAGCTTGCAAATTTGTCTTAACCGCTCGTTTGCCAGACACCCAAAAACGCCGAATCAAGAAAAAAGGCGCATGCGAGGTGTGGACCATTCCCTTAGCGTAAGGTATGGCGTTCAGTCAGAGAACGGCGTTTCCACACCCCTCCCGGTGTAGCGACACCGCGCAAGCCGCCCTCCGCACCTGACCGGGCGCACGGATCAGCTGCCAATGCGGGGCATGCGAGCAGGAACAGGACATGAGCGAAGCACTATCCCTCCGGAACAACACCGAGATTGTTGATGTCGTGGCTGCTGCTGACGACAGCACGAAGAAGACCCACTTCACCATTGGCGACCTCGCCAAGGAATTCGGCTGCACCCTGCGCACCCTGCGCTTCTATGAAGACCGGGGCCTGCTGAACCCGAAGCGCGATGGCCTCAACCGCGTCTACACGCGCCGCGACCGCGCACGCCTGAAGCTGGTTGTCATGGGCAAGCGCGTCGGCTTTTCGCTCAGCGAGATCCGCGACATGCTGGATCTTTATGACCTGCGCGACGGCCAGGTGACTCAACTGCGGGTCGCCCTGTCGCGGTTCAGCGAACAGATTGCCGTGCTGGTCAACCAGCGCAAGGATATCGACCAGGCGATCGAGGAACTGTCTCGCACCGTCGAGATCGTATCCGGCATGCTGAAGCACAAGGAAGCCGAGGGCGAATAAGCCTGACGCACACGGCACGGCCGCAAATTGATCGAAAATCACGCAAAACCGGGGCACGCGCTCCGGTTTTGTGCGTTAGGGCATGCGACTTTTGTTCATTTTATAAAGAATCAGGCGTACCTTCCGCAAGGACACGACTTGTCCGCCCGGGAATGGCGCGTATATAAAGGCGGCAGTTGACGTTTACGGAAACGTCAAGTCGTGATTATGCGGTTTCGTTCTGGGAGGAATTTATGCCGACCTACCGTGCCCCCGTCGAGGACACACTGTTTCTACTCAAGGATGTGTTCGGCTACGAACGCTACAGCAACCTGCCGGGCTTTGCCGATGCATCGCCCGATCTGGTTGAAGCCATCCTGCGGGAAGGCGCCAAGTTCTGCGAGGAGGTGATCCAGCCTCTGAACCAGAGCGGTGACCAGGCCGGCTGCGTCCGTCACGACGACGGCAGCGTCACTCCCCCGAAGGGCTTCAAGGAAGCCTATGACGCCTATTGTGAAGGCGGCTGGGGCGGCCTGTCGGTTCACCCCGATCACGGCGGCCAGGGCCTGCCGCACACGCTGGCCATGGTCATGGCCGAATATCTTTCCTCCGCCAACATGGCCTTTGCCATGTACCCGGGCCTGACCGCCGGCGCCGTGGCTGCGCTGACGCTGCATGGCACCGACGCGCTGAAGGCAACCTATCTGCCCAACATGGTGGCCGGCACCTGGACCGGCACGATGAACCTGACCGAACCGCATTGCGGCACCGATCTGGGCCTCATCCGCACCAAGGCCGCACCGCAGGCCGATGGCAGCTACAAGATTTCCGGCACCAAGATCTTCATCTCGGCCGGTGAACACGACATGGCGGAGAACATCATCCATCTGGTGCTGGCTCGCATCGAAGGCGCACCGGAGGGCGTGAAGGGCATCTCGCTGTTTGTCGTGCCGAAATTCATGGTCAATGGCGACGGTTCGCTCGGCGCCCGCAACGGCGTCTCCTGCGGCTCGATCGAGCACAAGATGGGCATCCACGCCAACGCGACCTGCGTCATGAACTATGACGGGGCGACCGGCTGGCTCGTCGGTGAGGAGAACAAGGGCCTGCGCGCCATGTTCACCATGATGAACGAGGCCCGTCTTGGCGTTGCCGTTCAGGGCCTCGCCCAGTCGGAGGTCGCCTATCAGAACGCGGTCGTCTACGCCAAGGACCGCATCCAGGGCCGCGCCCTGACCGGTCCGAAGGCCGCCGACAAGGCCGCCGATCCGATCATCGTGCATCCGGACGTGCGCCGCGTGCTGATGTCGATCCGCTCGTTCAACGAGGCGGCCCGCGCGCTGGTGTTGTGGACCGCACTGCAGGGCGACGTGTCGCATCGCTCGGATAACGAGGCAGACCGGACCCGTGCGGACGACCTGATGGGCCTGATGACCCCGGTTCTGAAGGGCGTCCTGACGGACACCGGCTTTGCCAACGCGGTCAACGCCCAGCAGCTCTACGGCGGCCATGGCTACATTGCCGAATGGGGCATGGAGCAGTTCGTGCGCGATGCCCGCATCGCCATGATCTATGAAGGTGCCAACGGCATCCAGGCGCTTGACCTTGTCGGCCGCAAGCTGCCGGCCAATGGTGGCCGCGCCGTGATGACCTTCTTTGCCGAGGTTGGCGACTTCCTGAAGGCCAACAAGGAAAACGAGGCGCTCGCCCCCTTCACCAAGCCGCTGAAGAAGGCACATGACGACCTGCAGGCCGCGACCATGTGGTTCATGCAGAACGCCATGGCAAAGCTCGACAACGCCGGCGCTGGCTCCACTGACTACATGCACCTCTTCGGTCTGGTCGCACTCGCCTACATGTGGGCCCAGATCGCCAAGGCCGCTCAGGACAAGATCGCGGCCGGCGAGGACAAGGAGCGCTATGAGGCCAAGCTGGTCTTCGGCCGCTTCTTCATGGAGCGTACCTTGCCGGAAACGGCCGCGCATCTTGCCCGCATCTCGACCGGTGCAGACACCATGATGAGCCTGCCTGCCGAGGCATTCTGATCCGGTTGGCCCGGCGCAACCGCCGGGCCACGCCTTGGTCACATGCCTGTGGTGTCATGCCATGACGGGAGGAACGCATGGCCGAGTATGTGCTGCATTGCTTTGCCCAATCGGGCTATTCCTACAAGGTCGCCCTGATGCTCCAGCTGGCCGGGGCAGACTGGGAGCCGCGGTTCGTCGACTTCTTCAACGGAGCCACCCGGTCACCGGAGTTCCGCGAGACAGTCAACGAGATGGGCGAGGTGCCCGTGCTGGAGCATAACGGCCTCAAGCTGGTGCAGTCCGGCGTCATTCTCGACTACCTTGCCGAGGAGCTTGGCGAGTTCGGTGCCCGCACCGAGGAGGAAGCCCGCGAGATCCTGCGCTGGGTCCTTTTCGACAACCACAAGCTCAGCAGCTATGCGGCGACGCTGCGTTACCTGCGGCAATTCGCAAAGACCGGGGAAACACCGGTTACTGCCTTTTTCGAGGCCCGGGCCAAGTCGGCCTTTGCCATCCTCGACAAGCACCTGACTGGCCGCGATTTCGTGGTCGCCGACCGGCTGACGACGGCAGATCTGTCCCTGTGCGGCTATCTGTTCTGGCCCGACGAAATCGGGATCGATCTTGCCGCCTATCCCAACATGTCCCGCTGGCTTGACCGGCTTCGTGCCCAGCCTGGCTGGGCTCCCCCCTATGCGCTGATGCCGGGCTATCCGCTGCCCGCATCTGCCTGACCAACCACGACGTTCAGGAGGATTCCATGCCTGAGGCTTATGTATTTGACCACGTGCGCACTCCGCGCGGACGCGGCAAGAAGGACGGCTCGCTGCATGAGGTGACCGCCGTCCGCCTCGCCGCCGTCGCCCTCGAAGCCATCCGCGACCGCAACGAACTCGACACCAAGCTTGTCGATGACGTCATCCTGGGCTGCGTCGACCCGGTGGGCGAAGCAGGCGGCGACGTTGCCCGCGCGGCCGTCTTTGCTGCCGGCTACGACAATTCGGTGCCCGGCATCCAGATCAACCGCTTCTGCGCCTCCGGCCTCGATGCGGTGAACATGGCCGCTGGCCAAGTCATGTCCGGCCAGCACCAGCTGGTGATTGCTGGCGGTGTCGAGAGCATGAGCCGCGTCGGCATCGGCGCATCGGGTGGCGCATGGCCGGTCGATCCGCAGGTGGCCCTGCCCTCCTATTTCATGCCGCAGGGCGTGTCGGCGGACCTGATCGCCTCCAAATACGGCTTCACCCGCGATGACTGCGACAGCTACGCCGTCGAAAGCCAGAAGCGCGCAGCGCACTCCTGGGACAAAGGCTACTTCGCCAAGTCCGTCGTCCCGGTGAAGGATGTCAACGGCATCACCATCCTGGCCAAGGACGAACACATGCGTCCGGGCACCGACATGCAGTCGCTGGCCGCACTCGGCGCATCCTTCGAGATGATGGGGGCGATGGGCGGCTTTGACGCGGTCGCCGTCCAGGCGCATCCGGAACTGGAGCGCATCACCCACGTGCACCACGCCGGCAACTCGTCGGGTATCGTCGATGGCGCTGCAGGCGTGCTGATCGGCTCGCGCAAGGCTGGCAAGTCGGCCGGGCTGAAGCCCCGCGCACGCATCAAGGCCTTTGCCAACATCGGCTCCGAACCGGCGCTGATGCTGACCGGCCCGGTCGACGTGACCGAGAAGCTGCTGCGCAATGCCGGCATGAGCCTCAAGGACATCGACCTGTTCGAGATCAACGAAGCCTTCGCCTCGGTCGTGCTGCGCTTCCGCCAGGCTTTCGATCTTGATCCGTCGGTGGTCAACGTCAACGGCGGCGCGATCGCGCTCGGCCACCCGCTTGGCGCCACAGGCGCCATGATCCTCGGCACGGTGCTCGACGAACTGGAGCGCCGCGACCTCAACACCGCCCTCGTCACCCTCTGCATCGGCGCCGGCATGGGCACGGCGACGATCATCGAGCGCGTCTGACGGCTGTCCTCGGGGAGAACCACAATGGCTTACACGAACTTCACCGTTGAAACCGATGCCGACGGCATCGCCCTCATCACCTGGGACATGCCGGAAAAGTCGATGAACGTCATCGACATCTCGGTGATGGACGACCTCGACAAGATCATTGCGGATGTGGTGGCTGATGCGGCCATCAAGGGCGCCGTGATCACCTCCGGCAAGGCCGCATTCTCGGGCGGTGCCGACCTCACCATGCTCGACGGCCTGCTGAAGGGCTTCCACAAGGAGCGCCGCAAGGATGCGGAAGCCGCAGCCAAGACGCTGTTTGAAGGCTCGCGCCGGCTGACGCTGATCTACCGCAAGCTCGAGACCTGCGGGAAGCCGTTCGTCGCTGCGATCAACGGCACCTGCATGGGCGGCGGCACCGAACTGGCGCTGGCCTGCCATGCCCGCGTTGGCGTGGAAGATGACAGCTTCAAGCTCGGCCTGCCGGAAGTGAAGGTGGGCCTGTTCCCGGGCGCCGGCGGCACGCAGCGCGTCATGCGCATGACCGATGCACAGGCTGGCCTCACCTTCCTGATGCAGGGCCAGACCCTGCGTGCCGACAAGGCCAAGTCGATGAAGCTCATCGACGAGACCGCACCGGCCAAGAAGCTGGTCGAGACGGCCAAGAAGATGCTCAAGGCGGGCGTGAAGCCGGTGAAGCCCTGGGACGAGAAGGGCTTCAAGCTGCCGAATGGCCCGGTCTACTCCCCGGCCGGCTTCCAGTTTTGGCCGGCCGCCAACGCCATCTATCGCCGTGAGACCCAGGACAACTATCCGGGCATTCGTGGTCTGCTGAAGTCCGTGTTCGAAGGTCTGCAGCTGCCGATGGATCTGGCCCTGCAGGTCGAGAGCCGTTACTTCGCGCATGTGCTGCAGACACCGGAAGCAGCAAACATGATCCGCTCGCTGTTCGTCTCCATGCAGGAGCTGAACAAGGGCGCGCGCCGTCCGGCCGACGTGAAGCCGAACAAGATCAAGAAGATCGGCGTCATCGGCGCGGGCTTCATGGGCGCGGGCATTGCCTATGTCACGGCCAAGGCCGGCATTGACGTCGTGCTGATCGACCGCGACCAGGCCGCTGCCGACAAGGGCAAGGCGCATTCGGACGAGCTGATGAGCAAGTCCGTCTCGCGTGGCCAGGCAACCGCCGAGGACAAGGAAAAGCTGCTGGCGCGCATCAACGCGACGCCGGACTACGACCAGCTGGCGGACTGCGACCTCGTCATCGAGGCCGTGTTCGAGGACCGTGAGGTCAAGCGTGTCGTCACCGAAAAGGCCGAAGCTGCGCTGAAAGCCAAGGCGATCTATGCGTCGAACACCTCGACGCTGCCGATTTCCTCGCTGGCAGAAGCCTCGTCCCGCCCGAAGAACTTCATCGGCATCCACTTCTTCTCGCCCGTCGACAAGATGATGCTGGTCGAGGTGATCCTTGGCAAGAAGACCTCGGACAAGGCGCTGGCCATGGCGCTGGACTACATCAAGGCCATCAAGAAGACCCCGATTGTCGTCAATGACAGCCGTGGCTTCTACACCTCGCGCGTGGTCATGACCTATGTGCGCGAAGGTCTGATGATGCTGGCCGACGGCGTACCGGCAGCCATGATCGAGAACGCCGGCAAGATGGCCGGCATGCCGGTCGGGCCACTGTCGCTTGGCGACGAAGTGGCGCTGGATCTGGCCTGGAAGATCGTCTCGGCTACCCGCAAGGACCTTGGCGTCAACTACGTCGAAGGCCCGCTGGACAACATCCTGGAAGAGATGGTGGTCAAGCGCGAGCGCTTCGGCCGCAAGAACAGCAAGGGCTTCTACGACTACAAGGGCAAGGAAAAGTCTCTCTGGGCCGGGATCCCGGATGTGGTTGGCAAGCCGAAGCCGGCTGACGCCTTCAATGTCGAGGAGTTGAAGCAGCGCCTTCTGGTGATGCAGGCCCTCGAAACCGCCCGCATCTTTGAAGAAAAGTGCCTGACAGACGTCCGCGAGGCCGATGTCGGCTCGATCCTCGGCTTCGGGTTCGCCCCGTACACCGGCGGCACGCTCAGCTACATCGACATGATGGGTACCCACGCCTTCGTTGAGCTTTGCAAGAAGTTCACCAAGAAGTGGGGCCCGCGCTTCAAGCCGAACAAGCTGCTGCGCGAAATGGCCAAGAACAACGAGACCTTCTACGGCAAGTTCCCGCCGCAGGCAGAGGGCAAGTCGGCCAACGCGTCAGAACTTGACGCAGCCTGACAGAGCCAGAAGGTTCAGCTGCCGGGGAACGCAATCGAGAAATTGCGTTCCCCATTTTTGCATGACTGCTTGCAACTCTGACCTGCCTGTGGACTCAGGTTCAGCCCAGATGCGTATTGCGCCACAACGGAAATCGATTGCATCATGGCGCTTGCAAATGATTGCTTGCAGAGTTTTCCACAGCTGCAGAAACTCTTAGCGCGTTCACAATATTGTGAAGCCATTGCAGCGGATAATTTAATGAAAAACGATATTCAACCGCTGGATTGGTACAATTTTCGCGTGACCAGCCGATTTATCGTTTACCCATCGCTGAAAGCACGGAAAGCCTGTCGACATCTTCTCGACAGACTTTCCTATGCTGTTCGGGCGGTTTCGCTCTGTATTCGGTCTTTTTCGTTGGTGATGGGGCCACGTGTTGCCGAAAACAATGCGAACCAGCGCATTTCAGGAACCCGTCGCGTTTCATTATGCGAAACGAATTCCCCGGCGTCCTGGACAAGGACCCGTTGAAACGCCCAGAAAGAGAATCTGACGCAGCGTTCACATGCGCTTTCGGATAGGTATTGCGCTTTTCCCGAGTGAAAGTCGTTGGCTCAATCAACCGCATTTTTAACTAAACCTGCCAAATTAAATCGAACTCCCCGCTCCGCGACACTCCTTTGACCTATTGCGCCAGACAGACGTCTATAGAACAGTGTAAAGGCCTCTTGTGGGGAGGGAGATAGAGCGGTGCTGCACAACCGAGGGTTACGGCGACTGCAAGACGACTGGTGCAGGGCAGACACACTGCACTCGCTCGAAATCGTCTGCAAAATGAAGCGACTGGACTGGGCCGCGATTGCCCGGCACTTCGGCATACGAGCCGATCAGCCGCATTGTCCCGCCGCAACGGTCGATTATCGCACCGCTCTTCAGCTGTTTGAGCATGTGGCACATGCCTCAAACGACGATGGACTGATCCTCGACGTCGCCGCCTCCTTGCCACTGGGCTTGTACTCGACCTTCGACTATGTCGGGCTTTGCGCGCCGAACCTTGGAACCGGCCTCAACAACTGGGTCCGCTTTCTGCCGCTCCGTACGAATTTCTACCGCATGAGCCTCGAAGACGAAGGCGACGTCAGTGTCCTGCAATGGCAGGTTCCGGACTGCGGGATCCCGCGCGTGCAGAGCACCTACGAGCGCATGGCCTGGGCGATCGGACGGATCGAGTTTGCGATCCAGGATCCGACGGCAAAGCTGCTGATCGACATCTCCCAGCCTGCACCTCGCCGCATGTCTGATCTGCAACGACGCCTGGGGTCGCGTCTGCGTTTCGGTCAGGCGCAAGATCGGATTGTCATCCCGAAACACTACCTGCCGCGCCCCACTCCGCGCAGCGAAGCCAATCTCTATGCCATCGTCGAGCAGGCTGCACTGCGCGAGATGGAGGAATACGGCGGCCGCAACGATCCGCTGACGCGGGTGGCGGAGAAGATCAACGAGGCCCTGAAGTCCGGCACCGTCTCGCTGGAGCACGTGGCCGCCGAGCTCGGCATGTCGCAGCGCTCGCTGCAGCGGTTGCTGGAAGCCGAAGGGACGTCGTTCCGCAAGCTGACCGAAACCATCCGACGCAACATGGCCGCGCGCTATCTCAAGGACACGTCCCTGCCGATGAAGGAAATTGCCTTCCTGCTCGGCTTCTCGGAACTCTCGGCATTCTCCCGCGCGGTCAAGACCTGGTACGGCGTGCCGCCAAAGTCCGTGCGGCTGAACGGCGATCCGGGCATGGAAGATTCCGTGGCCTGACAGGTGCAAACCGGATTATTCACAGACCTGCCCGGCCGCGGGGATGCAGACCCCTGCTTAATTGCCTATGTATGGAGCCACAGGTTCGCATCAATAAGGGTACTGGACATGTCTGGTGATGGTCTGACGCGGTTTCTGGGCGATACGCCGTTGCGCGTCATCGTGCGCCTCGTGTTCCTGTCGCTCGTTGTCGGCGTCATCCTGTCTGCCCTGGATCTTGATCCGCTTGGCGTCATCGATCTGCTGCTGTCCTTCGTGCAGCGCCTTTGGGACATGGGCTTTGCCGCGATCGAGCAGGTCGGCAAGTATCTGGTGCTTGGCGCCGTGATCGTCGTGCCGATCTGGCTGGTGAGCAGGATCTTTTCCGCGCGCGGACGCTGACACCGATCAGCCGACGCGTTCGGCCTGTGCGGACTGAACCGCGATGGCCGCACGCAGCAATGTGAGGTGGCGGTCGGCAAGTTCGTCAATGTCGGCCGAGTAGCCACCGCCCAGAACACCGGCGAGCGGAAGGCCCAGCGCGCGGACCAGCCCGATCACATGCTCGTCTCGCCGGCGCAGCCCATCGCGGGACAGGGACAGGCGGCCAAGCTTGTCTCCTGCGAACGGATCGACCCCTGCGTTGTAAAACACGATATCGGGCCGCGCCTCGTTAAGCACGTAAGGCAGGGCCGCTGCCAACTGCTCCAGATAGGCTTCATCCTCTGTGCCGTCCTCAAGCCCGATGTCGAGCGACGACGCTATCTTGCGCACCGGGTAGTTCTTCTCAGAATGCATCGAGAAGGTGAACACATCCGGATCGCCGCTGAAGATGTCGGCGGTGCCATCGCCCTGGTGCACGTCGAGATCGATGACAAGGGCGCGACGAATAACTCCATCGGCCTGCATCACCCGGATGGCAACGGCGACATCATTGAAGACACAGAAGCCGGCACCATGGGCCCGGCGCGCATGGTGGCTGCCTCCGGCCGTGTTGCAGGCAAGGCCGTGTTCTAGCGCCAGATAGCCGGTCAGCACCGTGCCGCCAGTGGCGCAACGGCCGCGCAGGGCCACACTCTCCGTCATCGGAAAGCCGATTTCCCTCGCAATCAGCGGGGGAACATCAGCCGCGAAAACCTGCTCCACATAGGCACGCTCGTGAGCGAGCGCGACCCATTCGAACGGCGCCGGACGCGGCCTGTGGAAGCGGCCACCCGGTACCAGCCCCTCCGCCAGCGCAAGCTCGGCAACGCGGCGGAACTTGTTCATCGGAAACCGGTGGCCATCCGGCAGCTCGGCGCGATAGGCCGGGTGATGAACGATCGGAACAGCGGCTTCAGCGAACATCAGATCAACCTGCGTGCCCGGCCCAGCCTGACGGCCAATCAGGCAAGCGGACGGAAATGCTTGGACAGTTTCAGGGCCTGCCCCTGATAATTGGAACCGATGCCCTCGCCGTAAAGGCTGTGCGGACGTTCCAGCATGTGTTCATAGACAAGACGACCGACCGTCTGGCCATGCTCGAGAATGAAGGGCACGTCGTGCGAACGCACCTCCAGCACCGCGCGCGAGCCCGCGCCACCTGCCCCGCCGTGACCGAAGCCCGGATCGAAGAAGCCGGCATAGTGCACGCGGAACTCGCCGACCAGCGGATCGAACGGCACCATCTCAGCGGCAAACAGCGGCGGTACATGCACCGCTTCCTGGCTGACGAGGATGTAGAACTCGTTCGGATCGAGGATCAGTTCCGCAGGTCCGCGCCGGTGGATCGGTTCCCAGAAATCCAGCGGATGATGGGCTGAAGTGCGGTCGACATCGATCACACCCGTGTGGTGCTTGGCGCGGTAGCCGACAAGGCTGCCCTCGCCCTGACCTTCCAGATCGATGGACAGCTGGACACCACCGCCAATGCGCTCATGCCCGCCACTGACGAGGCGCTGCACCTGATGCACGCCTTCCAGCTCGCTGTCCCCGATCAGCGGTTCGCCGATGCGGAAACGGATCTGTGACAGGCGCGAGCCTTCGCGAACGAGGATGGGAAAGGTCAGCGGCGAGATTTCCGCATAGAGCGGCCCGCGATAGCCAGCTGGCACCGTGTCGAATGCCCGTCCCTCATCGGTGATGACACGGGTGAAGACGTCGAGGCGGCCCGTCGAGCTCTTGGGATTGGCCGTTGCGGAGACCGCTTCGCTGAGGGCGAGGCTCTCCTGCAAGGGCACGATGTAGACGCAGCCCGTCTCCAGCACAGCTCCGGGAGCCAGATCGATCGTGTGCAGCGCGAAGGCATCGAGCTTGTCGGCGACTGTGACGCCCTGACCAGGAAGAAAGCTGGCACGCACCCGGTAGGCCAGGCTGCCGAGGCGCAGGTCAAGGCTTGCCGGCTGGATCTGCCCCTCGACGGGCGCCGCAGCGCTGAGGATGCCGCCAGACCGGAACATGTCCTCGATCATATGGGCGGGCAGGATGCCTTCAGGGCGCATGGACAGACCTCTCGCGTTCGCGTCGCACGGGCAGGACAGCCTGCCGCTCCGGGGATCTGAGTGATTAGCTCATGGTTTCTCTCCGGCCAACCAAGTTTTATGCGCGTGATTGACGCTTTGCCGGGAATGGCGTAATGCGTCAGTCGTTCCGTGGTGATTTGGGCCGGCCGGCTTGCAGCCACGTTAAAGAAGTAGCTAAAAAGGTCGGGAGGTGAAACCCGGCCCCTATGGCCGGTTTTTTTGTATCTGGAGCCTCGACCGATGACCGCATCCGACGACCAGTCCGCTAGCAGCGGCGCAACCAGTGACGGCCTGCGCACCGCGACCCGTCTTGTGCATGGCGGCACGATCCGTTCGCAGCATGGCGAGACGTCCGAAGCGATCTTCCTCACTCAGGGCTTTGTCTATCCGAATGCCGAAGCCGCCGAGGCACGGTTCAATGGCGAGGATCCGGGCTTCGTCTATTCGCGCTATTCCAACCCGACCGTTGCCATGTTCGAACGGCGGATGTGCGAGCTTGAGCAGGCAGAGGCCGCAATCGGCACCGCCAGTGGCATGGCTGCCGTCAACCTGGCGCTGATGGCCAGCGTCAAGGCCGGTGATCATGTCGTCGCCGCCAAGGCGCTGTTCGGCTCCTGCCGCTACATCGTCGAGACGCTGCTGCCGCGCTTCGGCGTCACCAGCACGCTTGTCGACGGCACGGATCTGGACCAGTGGCGTGCTGCCGTGACCCCGAAGACCCGTGCGGTGTTCCTCGAGAGCCCGACCAACCCGACGCTGGACGTCATCGATATCGCAGCCGTCGCCGAGATCGCCCATGCGGTCGGCGCGCGCGTGATCATCGACAACGTCTTCGCCACGCCGCTGTTCCAGTCGCCGCTGAAGCTTGGTGCGGACGTGGTGGTCTACTCGGCCACCAAGCACATCGACGGCCAGGGGCGCTGCCTTGGCGGTGTCGTGCTGTCAAACGCCAAGTGGATCGAGGACGAGGTCCTGCCGCTGGTCAAGCACACTGGACCGGCGATGAGCCCATTCAATGCCTGGGTTCTGCTCAAGGGCCTCGAAACCCTGCCTCTGCGCATTGCCCGCCAGACCGAAAGTGCCCAGCGCCTTGCTGACCGGCTCGCCGGGCATGCGACGATCTCCCGCCTGATCTATCCGGGCCGGGCGGACCATCCCCAGGCGGCTGTGATTGCGCGGCAGATGACGGGCGGATCGACCATGTTGGCCTTCGAGCTGGCAGGCGGCAAGGCAGCGGCCTTCGCCTTCACCAATGCACTTCAGGTCATCAAGCTGTCGAACAACCTTGGCGACGCCAAAAGCCTGATCACGCATCCGGCAACGACGACACACAAGAACGTCGCCGAAGAGGCCCGCCTGGAGCTTGGCATCACCAACGGAATGCTGCGGCTTTCGGTTGGCCTCGAAGACCCGCTCGACCTGCTGGACGACATCGAGCGCGGGCTGGCCGCTGCCGCCGCCCTCTAGATCGGCCCGCGAAGGCTCACCGCTTGAGCACCTGGATGGCAGTGGCGATGCGCGCCGCTGCCGACAGGCCGCACAGGGCGGCAAAGCCGTAGGCGAGCACTGCAAAGCTGTCCGGCCAGACGCACATCAGCGTGAAAACGAGGATCGTTTCGGCCCCTTCAGCCAGCCCGCCAAGATAGTAGAGCGATTTCAGTCCCTGACGTGATGTCTCAAGACGCCTGCGCTCAGCCATGATCGCAAAGGTCAGGAAGGCGGCGCCGTTTGCATAGAAGCTGAACAGCAGCACCGCGGCAGCGACACCATTGGCCGCCGGATCCGCCAGCGCGAAGGCGACCGGCACGGCACCGTAAAACAGGAAGTCGAAAACGATATCCAGATAGCCGCCGAGATCCGTGCGGGACGTTGCCCGGGCGATGGCGCCATCGAGCCCGTCGGCCAGGCGATTGGCCAGAAGCAGCGGCAAGGCCAGAAGCGGATATCCAAGAGCAATCAACGCGGCGGCCGCCAGACCAAACCCCAGGCCGATGGCCGTGACGGCATTGGCCGCAAGACCTGCGGCAGCCAAGGTCCGTCCGACCGCATTCAGCGGTGGATCGATCAACGGACGAAGACGGGCATCAAACATGGCATGGTTCCGCGTTGGCACCGCCTGTGTGCTCCACGCGGAAGGCTGCGGCAAGCCCCCACACCGTCACGGCTGCGTCATCGGCAATCACGCGAAATCACGCCGGCACGGCAGACGAACAGGCTGCACTGTCCAACTGCAGGCGTTCCCCCTATATCCTTTGCACGGGATGCATTCTCCCAGCGCAATGCAGGACAGTCCATGTACAGAGCAACCACACTGGGAATTCAGGTTACGGTCGAGCCGATGTACCTGGAAGAGCAATCAGAACCGCTGAATGGCCGCTTTGTCTGGGCCTATACGGTGGAGATCCGCAATCTCGGCCAGATCCCGGTGCAACTGCGCCGCCGGCACTGGATCATCACCGATGCGCTTGGCCGGGTCGAGGAAGTGGAAGGCGCAGGCGTGATTGGCCAGCAGCCGGTCATCCAGCCGGGAGAGGCGTTCGAGTATACCTCAGGCTGCCCGTTGCCGACGCCCTCCGGCATCATGGAAGGAAGCTACCGGATGGAGCTGCCGGACGGACGGTTCATCGCCGTCGAGATTCCGGCCTTCTCGCTGGATGCGCCGTCCATGCGGCGCATCCTCAACTGACCTGTCAGGCTGTGCGGTAGCGGGCCTGAGCAGAGCGTTCGATGGCAGCCACCGTCAGCTTGTCGAGGCTGAGACGATCGCGCAGGAGTTCGAGAAGGCGCAATTCCTCCTCCGGAACGTCGCCATCGGCGGCGGCAACCTCGACAGCCAGCGCGTAGGCCGTGTCATAGAGGCGCGGCGGCAGGCTGTCGGCGATCAGATCGAGGATCGTGTCCAGCCCGTCGGCATCCTGCAGCAAATCACCGCAGGCCTGCGCGACCTTGACGATGCTGTTGCCGTCAAACCCTGCGAACACCGGCAACGCCTTCACCAGATCGCCGATCGAACCCAGTTCGTTGTCCGGCATGGAACTGTCCGCAGCGGACATGGTGACCATGACATACAGAAGGGCTTCCTGAACGCTGACTTTCTGGCTCATAAAATCGGTCACTCCCTGAGGGGCAAAACACTCGTGACAGCACTGGTATAGCCTCACCGATCCAAGGACAAGCGCCGGATCGCCGCAATGACCCCAGAGTTTCATTGACGTGACACACAGGCTTTTCTAGTGTCCGCCAGCCTGTTGCCGCGGTGCAACGCCGCTGTGGCCGCGCAGGCGCTTCCAGACGATGGCCAGCACGACGGCCCGTCATCCAGACACATGCATGGATCCCGCTAGAGATGAGCGCACATACCCTCCCTTCGCTTGACCTGTCGCCCGAATTCGTCGAGGCGGCCCGGACCTCCAAGGCCTGGCCGTTCGAGGAAGCTCGGAAACTGGTGAAGCGGGTGGAGAAACGGGATCCATCCATTCCGGTCCTGTTCGAGACCGGCTATGGCCCCTCGGGTTTGCCGCATATCGGCACGTTCGGCGAAGTGGCGCGCACGACCATGGTGCGCACGGCCTTTCGCCTGCTGACCGAAGACAAGATCCCGACGCGGCTCCTGTGCTTCTCGGACGACATGGACGGCATGCGCAAGATCCCGGACAACGTGCCGGACAAGGCGTTCCTGGAGCCCTATCTGCACATGCCGCTGACGGCTGTGCCGAACCCGTTCGGCGGCGACTTCGACAGTTTCGGCCATCACAACAACGCCATGCTGCGCCGGTTCCTCGATACGTTCGGCTTCGAATACGAGTTCGCCAGCGCGACCGAGTATTACAAGTCCGGCAAGCTCGACGGCATCCTGCTGCGCGCGGCTGAACGCTATCAGGCGCTGATGGACGTGATGCTGCCGACGCTGGGCGCTGAGCGTCAGGCGACCTACAGCCCGTTCCTGCCGATTTCCCCGATTTCGGGCCGCGTGCTCTACGTGCCGATGAAGGAAGTCGACGCCAAGAACGGCACCATCACCTTCGAGGGCGAAGATGGCCGCGACTGCACCCTGCCGGTTACCGGCGGTCATGTGAAGCTTCAGTGGAAGCCGGACTTCGGCGCCCGCTGGGCTGCGCTCAGCGTCGATTTCGAGATGTTCGGCAAGGACCATGGTCCGAACATGCCGCTCTACGACAAGATCTGCGAGATCCTCGGCGGCACCCCGCCGGAGCACTATGTCTACGAGCTGTTCCTGGCCGATGACGGCGCCAAGATCTCCAAGTCCAAGGGCAATGGCCTCACCATCGACGAATGGCTGACCTATGCCGCGCCGGAGAGCCTGGCGCTCTACATGTTCGGCAAGCCGAAGACCGCGAAGAAGCTCTATTTCGACGTCATCCCGAAGGCGGTGGACGAGTATTTCGCTTATGCGGAAAAGTTCCCGGCGATGTCGGCGGACCAGAAGCTGATGAACCCGGCCTGGCATATCCACTCCGGCGACGTTCCGGCAATCAACATGCCGGTCCCGTTCTCCATGCTGCTGAACCTCGTTTCGGCCTCCAATGCCGAGAACAAGGACGTGCTGTGGGCCTTCATCACCCGCTATGCGCCGGCTGTGACCAAGGAAACTCATCCGAAGCTCGACGAGCTGGTGACCTTTGCCATTCGGTACTTCGACGACTTCGTCAAGCCGACCAAGCAGTTCCGCGCCCCGGACGATGTCGAGCGCGCGGCTCTCATGGAACTCGATGCTGCGCTTGCGGCCCTGCCGGCTGGTGCCGATGGCAGCACCATCCAGGACGCGGCACTCGATGTGGCGCGCAAGATCGAGCGGTATCAGGACCACGCCAAGAAGAGCCCGGACGGTGGTCCGGGCGTCTCCGTGGTCTGGTTCCAGGCGCTGTATCAGGTGTTGCTGGGTCTGCAGCAGGGCCCGCGCTTCGGCTCGTTCGTGGCCCTCTATGGCATCGCCGAGACACGCGCGCTGATCGCCAAGGCGCTCAGCGGCGAACTCGTCGCCGGCTAAGCCTGCGGTCGGTCAATTGGGAACAACGGACCCGGGAGCGCCCAGCGCTTCCGGGTCTTTCACATCAAAGGGATTGACCCAGTCGCCAGTGCCCGCAGCGGCGCCCGGCATCACGACGAGCGGCTCGGCCTGTGTCCCGGCCGGCTGGGGCGACGCTTCCTCGATTACTGGCTCGATTGGGGTCGTGAGCACCAGAGGCGCAAGTTCAGCCACCCATTCCGCCTGCCACTGCCCGGCCTTGGCGGTGCGGGCCGCTTCAATGGCGGCCTGATAGGCCTCGGGTGCGCCATCTGCCGGAACCGCCCAGCCCTGTTTCACGAGCCAGAGGCCAACGTCCTGACCGCCCTTGGAACAGGTCGCCGAGATCTCGCGCTCACCGACCGCGGCAACACGCTCGCAGGCCAGGGTAAAGGCCCGGACCAGGCCCTGCAGCGACGAGCGGGCCCTTGCGCCACATGGCCAGTCGCCACCAAGCCGTGACGTGCAGGTATCCTTTGCGCCCAGTGCCGTGACATGCGCGATGCGCACGACGAGCCGGCCCGATTTCAAAGTGCCACCATCCAGCACGACCGCGCCCTTCAGGTCGAAGGCCCCCTTGGGCAGTCCAGCCTCGGGGTCCTTTGGCTCGGCCAGCTTGCCAACAGGCGCAACACGCTGCAGCGGACCAGAAACGGACGGCGTTGCAACGCCAGGCGGCGACACGTTGCGGATGGCCGAAGGCGCGGGCGCCTGTTCGGCAGCAACCGCTCCAACATTCTGTATCAGCGCAAAACTCATCAGCGCGAGTGAGACGAACGGCCATTGAGCATGGCGCGCAAAGGCAGGCTTCGTGAACGACATGACGCGCTCCGGGCGAACGGTTGCAGCAGAGGCAACCGGAGTTACTGGCTGGCCCAGACGATCCGCGAGATCCAGTCGACCTGGGCAAGATCGAGCACGACAATGGTGCCGGAGGCAGCCAGCGGATGCAACTCGATGGTTCGTGCTGTCCTGCGATGCAGCACATGCAGGTCGATGCCGCCACCGGTCTGCCGGACAACCACCCTGTCACCGCGCCTAACCGGAACGTCCGGCGCCACGATTACAAGGTCACCATCGCGATAGACCGGCAGCCGGTCATTGCCGGAAACTTCCAGCGCAAACAGTCTGCGTCCGTCCATGTCCGGAAACGGGATCTCATCCCAGCCCTCGCCGGCTGGACAGCCGCTCGGATCAAAGAAACCGGCACCGCCAACGTCTGACAGGCCAGCGAAGGGAACCGTCTGCTGCGCCGCTTCCGCGGGGCTGACCGGAGCGGCCTGCGGCGAGATGAGGGCCACAAACTCGATAAGTGGTGCTCCAGTGGCCTCCAGCACCTTGGCGAGGGATTCGGTTGATGGCCAACGCGGACGCCCGTCGGCAGCAATGCGCTTCGACGGATTGAATGTCGTCGGGTCCAGCCCGGCACGCCGTGCCAGGCCAGACGGCGAAAGACCCTTGCGGGCGGCCAGGGCGTCAATTGCGGCCCATACTCGCTCGTGCGAGAGCATGGCGTTCATCTCCCGGATTGTATTTCAGGAATATATCCCTCTCAACCGCTCCACACTCCGGCAATTATTCCTGAAGTCAAGAAAATACCGACCCGTAACCATGCCGAGGTCAGTTGTCCAACGCAATTGCAGCGTTTAGGGTCCGCCCGCCTGCGCCCGTCCGGGTGGATGGCATCCGGTCACAAGACAACGGTTTCCCGACATGACGCTAATCTTCAAGATCCTGCCAGATGCGATGTGGCGTGCGGCCGAGCGCGAAGGCATTTTCCGGGGAGCCCCGGTCGACCTTGCGGACGGGTACATCCATTTTTCCACGGCGGCGCAGGTTCGGGAAACGGCCGCCCGGCATTTCGCAGGCCAGACTGATCTTCTGCTGGCCGCCTTCGACAGCGACGCATTCGGCACCGCGTTGAAGTGGGAGCCCTCCCGCGGCGGCGCGCTGTTTCCGCATCTGTACGGCACGCTTTCGCCCAGTCAGGCAATTTGGGTGCACCCCCTGCCCCTCGGTCAGGATGGCGCCCATCAGTTTCCGGAGCTGGATGCATGATGTCCTCGTTCGCAGGTCGCCTCGCCCTCAGCGCACTCCATTGTCTCGACGCGGAAACAGCCCACGGCGTGACAATCCGCGCGCTTGCGGCCGGGCTTTATCCCCGCTTTGACAACGCCCGTTTCCCGTCGCTGGAGCAGACGGTGCTTGGCCTGCCCTTCCCCAATCCGCTGGGCATGGCAGCCGGTTTCGACAAGAACGGCGAAGTTGCCGATGCGGTTCTCGGGCTCGGCTTCGGCTTTGCAGAGGTCGGGACCGTTACCCCCTTGCCGCAGGCCGGCAATCCAAAGCCACGCCTGTTCCGGCTGCCCGCTGACCTTGGCGTCATCAACCGGTTCGGTTTCAACAACGAAGGCCATGACGCCCTGCTCGCGCGGCTGGAGGCCCGTCGAAAGCGCGGCGGCATCGTCGGTGTCAATGTCGGGGCCAACAAGGACGCGGCGGACCGGGTCGCGGACTATGTCGCCGGCATCCGGAAGTTTGCCGGGCTCGCGTCCTATTTCACCGTCAACATTTCCTCGCCCAACACGCCGGGCCTGCGCGATCTGCAGGCCAAGGAAGCCCTGGACGAGTTGCTGGCGGCCGTAATGGCTGAGCGGGACCGCGCTGCATCGCACACGGGTCGCAAGGTTCCGGTGCTGTTGAAGATCGCGCCGGATGTCTCTTCAGAAGGGCTGGAGGATATTGCCGAAGCCGTCGGCAAGCACAGCGTCGACGGCCTGATCGTGTCCAACACGACGCTGTCGCGGCAGGGCCTTTCGGATACGGCGACCGGCGCGCAGGCGGGCGGTCTGTCGGGTCGCCCCCTGTTCCGGCGCGCGACCATCATTCTCGCGCGGACGCGCAAGCTGGTCGGCCCGGATCTGCCGATCATCGGAGTGGGCGGGATCGACTCGCCAGAGGCTGCCTTCACGAAGATCACCGCTGGCGCGACGCTGCTGCAGCTCTACTCCGCGCTGGTCTACAAGGGACCGGATCTCGTTCATGCGATCCTGAACCATCTGGACCGGGAACTGAAGCGCCGCGGACTGACGAACCTCGCCGAAGCGCGGTCCGTCAATGTCGACGCCTGGGCCGGTGAGACGCTGGACTGAGCGCCTCACCGATCTTGTTGCCATCAAACCGTAAGCCGTCCGGGTTCAGCGACGCTCGGCGCGCAGGTCAGCCACCTCGGCACGCAAAGCCTTCAGCTCGACAAGGATCTGCGATGTATCCAGCTGGATTGCGCGGCGCTCGTCCATCGCATCCTGTTCGTGCTCGTCTTCCATTGCCGACACGATGATGCCGATGAACAGGTTGAGCACCGTGAATGCCGTGCAGAGGATGAAGGGAATGAAGAACGCCCAGGCATAGGGGTGAACTTCCATGATCGGACGGACGATACCGTCGGACCAACCCTCAAGCGTCATGATCTGGAACAGGGTGTATGTCGTCCGTCCGAGATCACCGAACCAGTCAGGGAACGTCTGGGCGTAGAGCTTCGTCGCCATGACGGCGAAGACATAGAAGACCAGAACCATAAGCACGATGATCGAGCCCATACCAGGCAGGGCAGCGATCAGGCCACCGATGACCCGGCGCAGGGACGGCACGATCGAAATCAGCCGCAGCACGCGAAGGATGCGCAGGGCGCGCAGGACGGACAAGGCCCCGCTGGCCGGCAGCAAGGCAATCACGACGATCACGAAGTCGAAGATGCTCCAGGGATCGCGGAAGAAGGCAAGCCGGTGTGCGTAAAGCCGCAGCAGAAGTTCGACGACGAAGATGCCAAGAATGACGTTGTCGAGGAAATGCAACAAGGGGCCAATCGCAGCCATCACAGATGCACTTGTCTCCAGGCCAAGTGTGATCGCGTTGAAAACGATGATCGTAATGATACCCGCTTCCCAGCGGCGGGAGGAAATAAGCGCGAGAACTGCGTCACGCATGATGAACAGACACTCCAAGTGAGCAAAATTGCGCGCGCAACCTTGCAAGTCACGGAGCAGGTTGCAAGCGAATTTCTGCTTTTGAATCAATCTAGAAGTATTCGGTCTCCAGTTTGCTCGCGGGCGGGCTCGACTGGATATGCCAGCCGTGCTGCATCGGCCGTTGAAATGCGCGATGTGCGCTTGACAGACCGGGGGCAAGCGGCGATCTATGGGGGCGCGCGGGTATGGTGAAATGGTATCACAGAAGCTTCCCAAGCTTTTAGCGCGGGTTCGATTCCCGCTACCCGCTCCAGTCCTTCCGAACTTGTTTGACTTCCATCTGCTGCGCTGACGTAGCGGCATGGTTAAGCTTTTGTTCGCTATCCTTCGAATTTGAATGGTCACGGTAAGCTTCATTCAAGGCTTGCACGTCAGGGTTTCCGCCAAGAACTCTCGGGTGGGGAAGCCGGATCATGACGACGTTGAACGTAGCGCTGTCCTCGAAGCTGCAAACAACGCTGGGCAACAAGGGTGTTGATGCCTACGCGGTCTATTTCGATGCCAATGGCGCAGCGCAGTGGACGAAGATGGTGTCGAACGGCACCGTCAAGGACAAGGGCACTGTCAGCATTGATCTGCCGACACAGCTTAATGGCGGAAAGATCTATTTCCTCATCCAGAGCCAGGACCCGAACGGCACCCAGACTGATCTGACCAGCCTTATCACCCAGCAGAGCCAGATCAACTGGAACACGGCGGCGCAGTACCAGTTTCGCTATGACAGTTTCGAAGTCACATTGCTTGGCCAGTCAGGCGACGTAGGCAACCTGACATCGGTGGAAGGCTTCGGCATTCCGATGGAGATCAAGGTGCCCTATGCCAACGGCACTACGGCTACTCGCGGCTATGAATCATCCGGATCGTCGCTGTTCTGGAACCTGAAGAGCGCCAACGGACAATCCTTGAGCACCTTCACCGATGGTCCGCTCGCCGGCACTTACCGGAGTGTCACGTCGCCAGCCCAGTCGGTCACGCTGCCAGCTGGAAGCCAACCCTACACGGCGTCAAGCTGGAACGGATACATCGATACGCTCAAGACCGCGGCTCCGGGCGTAACAGTGTCAGGCTTCTTCAATGGGGCCAAGGACAGCAATGGCGTCTATCATGAAGCCGGCTTTTTCGGGTACAGCCTGGAATGGGTCGCTGGCGCTGACGGCAAGCCCGGTTTCTTCTGGCTGAACCCGACGGCGACAAGCCAGATCAAGGGGCACATCAAGATCACCGCCGACGCCCTGGCCAACAGCATTTATTCCAC
This sequence comes from Pannonibacter sp. SL95, assembly GCF_026672425.1. Lineage (GTDB taxonomy): Bacteria > Pseudomonadota > Alphaproteobacteria > Rhizobiales > Stappiaceae > Pannonibacter. The sequence goes on along the minus strand of NZ_JAPPRC010000006.1, from coordinate 511,099 downwards.
TCTCGGCAACGTGGAAATCTACGCCAGCAAGACCGATGCAACGGCCTATACGATCCTGAACTCCGGATCGACGGAAATGAACACCGGGGCCAACACCCAGTGGGGTGAAGTCCTGACCCAGTTCCTGACCGGCTTCACGGCCGGCTACTATGGCACCGCAGGACAGTCGCTGAACCCGTTCGTCAGCCAGACCATCAACCTGAGCCAGAACTGGAACTGGGACCCGACCTATGCCTTCGGCCAGAGCCTGTCCGGCAAGGCAGCGCCGTTCCATGACTACTACTCGCAAGTCTTCTTCAACATGTCGAACTCCTACGGGTCCGGCTATTCCGACAACCTGATGGACGCCTATGCCCAGGGCGGGCCGCTGATTTCGGTCGCCGAACAGGTCAATGGCGTCTGGAAAAACGTCAAGAACATCGACCTGAAGCTGTTTGATGACAGCGAGATCCCGAACGGATACGTGACACCGGTCATCTACAACTACATCGCGCCGATTGGTGAAGTTGACTACGGAACGAAGCAGTTCTTCCAGGGAAGTTACAACATTCCGAAATGGCAGAGCGTCAACCCCTGTACAGTGACGCTCAACTTCTTCAATCAGAATGCGATACTCAAGGACGATACCCTGATCACCTTGCGCATCTTTGATGGCACGGTGAATGGTGAACCCTATTTCCAGGCGTTGACGTTGAACGGCGCTGGCAACGGCGGTCTATGGCAGAACTGGGCGATCTCCCAGAACGCGACGACGGGCACATATGTCATCAATGCCATCCCGAACACCCCGCAGACCGCCGGCGCGCTGGTCATCAGCAGCCTGCCTACGGTGCAGGACGGCATAGGCTGGTATCAGATCGTTGTCGGATCCGGTGCGGCGGCCAAAACCTTCAATCTCTACACGACCACCAAAGGTGGCCAGTTCCTGAACCCGGCCATTTCCAACCAGGCCGGTAGCCTTGCAGTTGACGGGTTGGCCAACGTCAGTCCGCAAACCGCAACCTCATCGACAATCCAGACTTTTGCGGTCGATTTCCTCTACAGCGGCAGCACGACGCTAAGCCCCGATCTGCTGACCTGGAACACCAATCCGCTGCATGTCAGCCAGCAGCCACTGGCAACGGCCCCGATCGCTGGAACGCTCGTCGCCGGCGTGTTTACGGCCCTGTCAGGCCAAGTCAATCTGGCGAGCAACAACGCAACCAGCACCAGCGCCGAACTCGCGTTTGGCTGGACTGGCACCAACAGCGCCACCGGGACCGCTTCGTGGATTTCCGGAACGACGAACAAGGTGAACGCGGGCAACCTGGCCGCCATTTCGGTCCGCCAGGGCGGGCAGGACGTGCTGGCGCCGGTCTATGCCAGCGGCGATCTCGATGGCATGTGGCAGACCAGCACGGCGCTGGCGCTTGGCAATGGCACCTACACGGTGACCGTGACGGAGATGCTGGCGGCCGGCAGCGGCATTGGCGCTGCGATCTCGCCGGCGAGCAATACGCTCACCCTGAAGGTTGATGTCGACGAGGCGCCGATCCTTGCCAACAGCGCCGGCAACGGCGTGAAGATCGACCTGACAAGCGCGCCCAATGCGCAGGCGAGTTGGGTGAAGTTTGCCGTTCAGTCCGAGTCCGTCGACACGGGTCTGTCCGTTCTTGTCTATGCTGTTGACGCGAAAGGCAATTACGTCAACCGCGCTGGCGTGTCGGGGGCCTCTGTCTCCTTTGACGATGCCATTCGCGGCACGGTTGGAGCTGCGACCGACGACGCAGGCAACACGCTGGTGCTTGGCTCCCAATCCGTGTTGCTGCGCCCCGGCGAGGAGCTGCGCTTTGCCGTATTGAGCGGCAATGACGTTGTGACGCTGCATCCGGGCGCAACCGTGTCAGGCGCATCCGGATCGCCTTTGACGGTTTCCGTTGGTGGTCTGACGCTCAGCGCGACAGCGAACAACGACCTCAGCAGCAATGCCCTGATGGCGAGCGCCCAGCGCAACACGGATCTGCCGTTGATGTATCTCGATCAGGGCCAGAAACTGAACCTGACGCTGACCGGCAGCACATCGCTCACCAATCAGCTCGCCTTTGTCCGCCTCGACATGGATCTGTCCGGAAAGATCAGCCTGAATGGCGTCAGCATGACGGACGCATCGGCGTTCCGCTCAGAGGTCGCCAAATCCCTCGATGGCGGCGGCAGTTTTACGTTCCAGGGGAGCGACACATCGCCCGTCTCCGCTGTGTGGACTGTCGCTGGCAAGAATGGCTATTACGCCCCGGTGCTGCTGACGGGAACCAAGGAGGTCTTCGTGCTTGGCATCGCCAACTCGGACGGAGCCGAACATATCCGGCTGCTCGGCCAGAACACGTTCGGTTTTGAGGACCTCACAAAGGCACAAGGCGCCGATTTCGACTTCAACGATCTGGTCGTCGGGATCTCGGCGGGATCAGGCTCGTCGGCGAATTTCGTCGCCTGACGCAGCCACCGCAGTCAGCTGATGGTGTTCGCCACCGGCAGCAGCCGGTTTCGGGCCGTGCCATGTGTCGTCTTGTGCCAATGGTGCGGCCGGACGACAAAATCCCAGATGGCGCGGTAGAACGCCAGGCTGGCGCACAGCCAGTAGAGCGGAATGCCGGCCAGATCGAGGATGCGCAAGGGAATGCCGCGCCGTCGCGCTGCCGTCAGGCTGGCAAAGACGGCAGCGCCATAGCCGACCGATGCCGTGAGGCCGCTCAGGATCACGACCATCTGGCCGACCAAACCATCCGTCAGCGGCAAGCCCCACAGGCCCAGGCAATACCCGACCAACGCCAACGTAAACAGCGGATGCACCGCGAGGGTCACGAGACTGCCGGCAATGAGGATGCTCATGGGCAATGTCTTGGCGAGGCCTGCCTGCTTCAACAGGAGGCCGGGATCGCGCAGATGGACAAAGCAGGTCTGCAGCCAGCCCTTGTACCAGCGCGCCCGCTGCGCATACCAGACTTTCCAGGTCACCGGCGCTTCCTCGAAAGTCGTGCTGTTGAGCGCCGCGCTGTCATAGCCAAATCGCGCGAGGCGAATGCCGAGGTCCGCGTCTTCCGTCACGTTGTAGGGGTCCCACCCCCCCGCCTCGATCAAGGCAGAGCGGCGGAAATGGTTTGACGTGCCTCCCAGTGGGAAGGCCCAGCCCTCGCTCGAGAACCAGGGGATCATCTGGTCGAACAGCACGGCATATTCCATCGCGAACTGGCGCGTGAAGAAGCTGTCGCCGGCATTGTCGATCGACAGACTGGCCTGCAGGCAAGCGAGCTTGTCCGGGGACGCCCGAAAGCGGCGCACGGCCCGCTTGAGCTGGTCAGGCTCGGGGCGATCCTCGGCGTCGAAGATCGTGACAAACTCCCCGCGCGCCGCTGCAAGCCCGTAAGAAAGCGCCCGCGGCTTTGTGCGCGGACGGCCATCCGGCACCACGACCACTTCCATATGCGAAAATAAAAGGCCGCTGAAAGCGGCCTTGGTGTCGTGGTCATCGCATTCGACCAGAAACTTGATGTCCAGCCGCTCCTGCGGGTAATCGAGACTGGCAAGCGCGGCCACCAGCCCCGGCACAACGGCCGCTTCCCGGTACAGCGGTACAAGCACCGTATACAGGGGCCATTCGTCCGCACTGCCTGATGCATCGCCGCCGAAATGCGGCTCGACCCTGTCGCACAAGGCCAATGCGCTGGCACGGACCGCACTGACGATGCGGCCACAGCCCGTTGAAATACAGCTCATGCCGACAACAAGGCTGAACGCAAAAGCCTGGGTCTCCAGCGGCAGGATCATGCCTGCGGCAAACCCCGAGCTCAGCATGGACAAGCCAGAGTACTGGCCAGGCGTGATCCTCTCGCGCGCCGACATTTCCGGGAACCGCTGTTCCAGTTCGCCGGCCGGGGCCCTGAGAACCGTGATCGCAATCCGCAGGGCAGACGGGGTCGTGACACGAATGCAGCTCGACCAGTCCGGATGCCGCTGCAGCAAGGTCCGCATGTCCGCCACGTCCTCCAGGGCTGGCGCGACAGCGTAGATCGGGCGGCCGCTTTCGATGCCAATCAGCAGCGGGCCGGCCTCCCCTTCGCCAAACTGCATGACCACATCACCGACAACCAGCGGACGAAACGACCCATCGGGCAGAAATGGCACGCCGCAGCTCTCGGCCACGGCGCTGTAATAGGTCTCTTCGGTAATCAGGGACTGACGCAGGAGATGGCGCGCCGGATTGTCGCCGTGGTACGATCCCATCTGGCAGGCCCAATCAACCATCGAAGCCGGAAACCCGCGTGACAAAAGCACTTTCATCTCTGGTGGCAGAGCAAGATGTTGTCCGACCGCAAGGCCGGAGCGAAGCTCAGGCTTTGCGGCAGTCAGCACAGGTTCGCGCCGCTGCGCCATCTTTGCGTTGCCTTGTCCCAGATCCATGTGCCGACCGAGCCTCCCAATTCGGTGTCACCCACTCGCGTCTCGCGCTTAACTCTACGTTAACCTCAAGCCGGCCAATTCGCGCAATAGTTACATTTTTTCTCTTGTCCCTTTTTGCGATTATACTTAACGCTCAAGCTGCATATGCAACCGATACACAATCAAAATCTGCAGACGCGCAAATATCGTCGCAGATTGTTCCGAACTTCTGGGACCCGCGTAGCCTGCTGGAACGACCGGCAGAAACACCGGAGCGCATCGAGTTTCTTGCAACGGATGACTTTCCGCCCTTCTCCTTCAGGGACAAGACCGAACGGCTCACAGGGTTCCATGTCGATCTGGCGCGCGCGCTCTGCGAGGAACTGCAGAGTTCCTGCAGCATGCGGGTGAAGGCCTTTGAGGCCTTGCCGGACGCTCTGGAGGCTGACGAGGGCGATGCCGCCATTGCCGGTCTTGCCAAGACAGCAGAGCTGGGCGAGCGCTTCAGCTTTTCCGATCCCTATCTCAAGTTGCCTGGCCGCTTTGTTGTCCGCGCTTCGGACCGGGATCGCTTCGATGGGACCTCGTTTGCCGGCACCGCCGTCGCCGTCGAAAAGGGCAGCCGCCATGCAGCGTTTCTGAAGGACCGCATGCCCGAGTTGCAGATCACCGAGTTCGAGACGCTCGCCGAAGCACGTGAGGCGCTGCGCTCTGGCAAGGTCGCGGCGCATTTCGGCGATGGCATGGCGCTCTCGTTCTGGCTTAGCGGTGCGCTTTCGGAGGCGTGCTGCGTCTTTGTTCCCGGCCCCTGGATGGAGGAAGCCTATTTTGGGGATGGACTGCGCATCGCGGTCCGCCAGGAAGATGCCGTCCTGCTGGAAGCCATCAACTATGGTCTGCGCCGGCTGCAGGAGAAGGGCATCTACGCCGAACTGTACCGCCGCTACTTCCCCACCAGCTTTTTCTGAAGCCGAAGGCCGCGCGATTGCGGCACTTGCCCGCCTTCGCTATGGCTGAGGGCAATTGTGACGCACGCCGCCCTCTCCAACGAAAGCCCGAATGCATGACAGACCTTCTGTGGACCCGTCCGGACGCGCAGCCCTCCGCCACTCTCCTGCTGGCGCATGGCGCAGGCGCAGCGATGGACTCGAGCTTCATGAACCGCATGGCTGCCGCGCTTGCGGAAAACGGCGTGAAGGTCGCGCGCTTCGAGTTTCCCTACATGGCAGCCCGCCGGGCAGGTGGCAAGAAAGCCCCGCCGCCGAAGGCTGAGCTTCTGGTCAGCGCCTTCCAGACCGCCCTGCAACAGATCATGCCCGAGGTGGAAGGAACGCTCCTGATCGGCGGCAAGTCGATGGGTGGCCGCGTTGCCGCGATGCTCGCGGGCGGCGCATCGCTGCCGGCCAAGGTGAAGGGTGTTGTCTGTGTCGGCTATCCGTTCCATCCGACCGGCAAGGCGGATGTCTGGCGTCTGGAGCCACTCGAACAGAGCCGGCGCCCGATCCTGATCACCCAGGGCGAGCGCGATCCGTTCGGATCAGCCGCAGAACTGGAAACCGTTGCCCTGCCCCCGAGCGTCACCATCACCTATCTGGAAGATGGCAACCACGACCTGGGCCCGCGCGGCCAGTCGCCGGCAACCTGGGACGGCAACATCCACAGCGCGGCTGAGGCGATTGCCGGGTTCGCGGCTCGGGTCGCCTGACGCCATCTAGCACGCCAGATGAGAGACGTGCCGGCCTTACTCCGCCGGCACCAGTCCGCGGCCGCTTTCGCCGTCCGGACCACCCTGTGCGCCGTCGTCGGCACTGCCGTCAGGATCGCGGTGGAAGACAATCCGGCCGATGTCGTCGCCGATCACCAGCAGGGCCGGCACCAGGAACAGCACCAGGAACGTCGCCGTCCCCAGCCCAAAAACGATCGTGATCGTGATGGGCAGCAGGAACTGCGCCTGAATGTTGTCCTCGAACAACAACGGACCGAGGCCCGCGATGGTGGTGAAGGACGTCAGGATCACGGCGCGCAGACGGTCACAGCTTGAGAGCACCGCCGCCTCGCGGCAACTGTCGCCCTCCGCCATCCTCTCATCATAGCGCGACACCAGGATAATGGCGTTGTTGACGAGAATGCCCGACAGGCCAAGCAGCCCGATCAGGCTCATCATGGTCAGCTGGTAGTCCATGACATAGTGGCCGACCACGGCACCAACGATCCCGAAGGGGATGATGGTCATGACGACAAGAGGACGCGAATAGCTGGCGAAGGTGGCGGCGAGGATCACATAGATCATCACCAGCGCCATGATCACGCCCATGCCAAGGTCGCCCATGGCGTTGGCCTGCTCTTCCGCCTTGCCGGCGAATTCGTAGCTCAGTCCGTAGGTGTCGGCCAGACGCGGCATGACCTCCTTCTCCAGCTCCGCAACAATGGCGGTGTTGGAGGTGATCTTCGTGTCGATGTCGGCAACGACACTGACAATGGTCCGGCCATCGCGGCGCTGGATCACTGAGAAGCCCTGCACATCCTTGAGAGCCACCACCTCGGTCAGCGGCACGAATTCCCCGTTGGGCGCACGCAGCATGAGATCGCGCAGCGCGCTCGATCCCTCGCCATCAAAGCCCTGGCGGACGCGGACGGTCACCTCCTCATCGCCCTGGGCAAAACGGCGCGCGATTGCCCCTTCGACGGCGTTGCGGATCTGACGCGCTGCCGTTTCGACGGTAAAGCCGAGCGCGCGGCCCCTGGGCGTCAGTTGCATCTGCAGTTCGGGCTTGCCGTAAGGCAGATCGTCGGTCACGCCCGACGTGCCGGGGAACGCCGACAAGGCATCCTGCAGCTCGGCCGCCGCCTGCTTCAGCTTCTGCAAGGGGGCGCCGGACAGGCGGATGTCAAGGTCACGTCCGGGAGGTCCGCCGCGCGTCTGGGCGATGGAGAAGCGGGCAAGGCCGGGGATTTCGGGCAAGGCCCGCCGCCAGGCCTGCACGATGTCCGGCGTGCGCACCTCACGCTCTTCGGCCAGGGTCAGCTGAACCGAGATCGAGGCAACATTGTCGCCACGATTGTTGCCAGCCCGCCCCAGCAGCGCATAGCTGGCGACGACGAGCTTCTCCCCGGTGTCCTTGGTGAGTTTGCGCTCAGCCTCGAACAGCGCCGCCTCGATGGCAGCAACGCCGGCAACCGCGTCCTGTTCCGGAATCCCAGCCTGGAAGAACACCTGGGCCTGAATGTTCTCGGCCTCGGGAGAGGGAAAGAACGTGAAGCCCACGCGGCCGCCTTGCACCAGCCCAACCGTGAGCAGCACACAGCCGATGGCAAGAGCCAGCACGAGATAGCGCCAGTTGACGGCAAGCCGCACCAAGCCCTTGAACGGCTTGTCGCGGAACCAGTTGAAGCCAGCATCGAAGTTGCGGCGGAACCAGCCGGGCTCGTTCAAGGCCGGCTGCGACCTGCCTCCCATCTTGCGGCGCAGGGACATGAGCCCCCCTTCGACGGCCAGCGCGATGAGGAAGCAGACGATCACGATGATCGCCCCACCCGCCAGAAGCCCGAGCTGAGCGAACATCAGCTGCAGCGGGTCCGCGACCCCAGCAAAGATTGGCGACACGCTCATGGCCGGTTGTTCGGCGAGACCGATCAGGAACACGGCTGGCAGGCCTGCAACCAGGATCACGCGCCACCAGCTCCAGCCGGACCTTGCCCCCAGCGAGTGCGCCAGATGCCCCGGCAGGACGAAGAAACATTCGACAAGAGAGGCGATGATGATGGAAATCACGACAACCGGCATCGACATCATGATCTGGCCGAGCACATCGCCAACCATGAGGATCGGCAGGAACGAGGCGATTGTCGTGGTGCCTGAGGCAATGACCGGCCAGAACATGGTGCCGGCGCCATTGACGGCCGCGACATCGGGCGCGTCACCCATCGCCAGCCGCGTCGCCGTATGTTCGCCGACGACGATGGCATCGTCGACGATCACGCCGAGCATCATGATCATCGCAAACAGCGAGATCATGTTGATGCTCTCGCCGATCAGCCACATGAGGCCAAGCGCAGCACAGACGGCCACCGGAATGCCCGCAGCCACCCACAAGGCGATGCGTCCGTTCAGAAACAGGTAGAGGATCAGCACCACAAGAACGAGGCCGCCCAACCCATTCTCGACCAGCAGCATGATGCGGCCTTCGACCTGGTCGGAGCGCACATCGTATTGCAGCAATTCGAGGGTCGGCGGAAGGGTGGGACGAACCTCATCGAGATAGTCCGACAAGATCTGCGCGGCCTTCAGCGTGTCCGTGTTTTCAAGCCGTAGTACCCGCAGTTCGATGGCTCGCCCGCCGGCAGAGAAACCCTGGAATTCGGCATCATCGAAAGACCGGTTGACGGTTGCGATATCCCCGAGGCGGGTCTTTTCGCCGGACTGGAACGCCTTGACCTCGATGGAACTGATCGCTTCGGGCGAATGCGCTTCTGCGATGGCCCGGATCTGGCGCTCCACTGCGCCGTTCAGGTTTCCTGCAGGCACGTCCTGCGTATTCTGGGCGATCCGCTCCGAGACATCCGCTATGGTCAGGTCAAGCCGGCGCAACTCTCGTTCAGGCACTTCAACGAGATATTCCGGCGACCGGTAGCCATTGAAGTCGACCCGGTCGATCCCGCGTGCCAGCAGGTCGTCGCGGATTTTGCGGGCGTAGACCTTGAGCGCATCTTCGGTAAAGGGCCCGCGTAGGGCCAATGTCGCAACGGAATCGGTGAAGGTCGGCGCCGAAATCACCGGCGTTTCGGATTCCTCCGGCAGCGTCGAGATGGAAGCCACAGCCTGCTCGACGTCGCCAAGCGCCGTCTGCATGTCGGAACCTTCGATGAACTCCAGCGTGACGGTTCCCGATCCTTCACGGGCGTAGGCTGCGATCTCCTTCAGCCCCGTCAGAAACCGTAATTCCGGTTCGACAATCTCCAGAATGTTGCGCTCGACGTCCTCGGCCGACGCCCCGGGCCAGGAAATGCTGACGTTGATCCGGTCGGAGCGGATCGTCGGAAAGTACTGCGTGTTGAGCTGGCTGAGGCCGAAGACACCGAACAGCAGCATCACGGCCATGATCAGATTGGCAGCGTTGGGATGGCGCGCGAACCCGGCAACCCAGCTTTCCGTTTCAGTGCGCATTGCTGGCCCCTTCGGAGGATGTCCGCTGACCTTCCGGCTTGCCGGATGCCGGGCTCGCGGCGCCGGACTGTGCCTCACCAACGGGCCGGACCTTGACGCCGCCGCCACCTCCGGCGATGCGCGTGGTCACGACGACGTCGCCGTCCTGCAGCGCGCCTGAGACGATGGCGCTGCCCTGATCAAGGGCTTCGACGCGAACGTCCCGCGGGGCCATGCGGCCATCAACGATGATGTAGACCCGTCCGTTTTCGTAAAGCGCCGTCTCGGGCAGGCGGGCCGTTCCCGGATAGGTGCGGTCGGGCACCGAGACTTCGACAAACGCTCCGGGCCGCAGCGGGACAGCGCCGGCGGGGACCTCGACACGGGCAAAGACGTCAACGCCGCCGCGGGTGCGGGCGACATCGGCGCCAACCCGGTCGACGGTCGCGGAGTAACGGACGGTCTCTGCACCCAGGACCCACGACACATCGACCGGCCGGCCCACCAGCGTTCCCGACTGGGCGATCAGACGTCCATACTGGTTGTCGGACAAGGTGAAGCGGACTTCGAGTTCGTCGCGGGCGTAGAGCGAGGCCACGACGTCGTTGACGTTGACGAGCCTGCCGACCTGCGCCGCCTCGCTGCGGACGACCGCGTCAAAGGGGGCAAGCAGAACCGTGTTGCCAAGGTTGCGCTCGGCCAGTTCGAGCCGCCATTGCAGCCGCTGGATCACGGCAGCCTGCTGCTCGATCCCGGCCTCCTCGACCGCAAGCGTGTTGCGGACCTGCTCTTCGGACTGCCGGCGCTGCGACACCAGCAATCGCCGCTCATCCAGCGCCCGCTCCGTCACTGCGCCGCTCTGGCGCAGCTGCTCGGCACGTTCAAGATCGCGTTCGGCAAAGGCAAGCTGCTCGCGCACGCGCTGGAGGCTGTCACGCGACAGGGCCACACGGCCTTCGATCTCGATCTTCTGCGCCTCAGCTTCTGTGAGATTGGCGCGCGCTTCGCGCACGGCGCCCTCGTAGTCGAACCGGTCGATGCTGACGAGCTCCGCGCCTTTTTGCAGGCTGCCACCTGCCTTGAGATCCGGGCTTACGGCAACGATTTCACCAGCCACGAGCGAGCGCAGGTCCACTTCCCTGCCGGCGGTCACCTCGCCATAAAGCCGGATCGCCGGAGTATGATCTGCCAGCTGCACGGGCTGTGTTTCGACGGCGTAGGTCTGCTCCTGCGCCGGGCGCTTGGGAACTTCGGGTTTTGTGAGAACAAAATAGCGCATTCCGGCGACGGCCCCAGCGAGGACAGCCAGCGCAAGGACGGATTGCAGAACAGCCTTGAAGACAAGCACCGCCCGCCCTTTACGCACTGGCGGTGCGGCCGGAGGTATCTGCTCGAGTTCCTGCACCTTGTCGTCCCGCGACACTTCAACAGCCTGCAACACGCGACGGTTTCTCCCGCATTCCCATAAATACAGCGGGCGCGGGCGGCTGGATCAGTTTCAACAGGGAAACACTCCGCGCCTCGGGCTTGCAGCCCAAGGCACGTCTGCACAGCGCTTGCGTCCGGTCATCACCGTAATCCGGTGGCCGGGGCAGCGGCAATTGCCGATTTGTCGCGATCTGTCGCGGATATCAGACGGCGTCGGCCTTGAACTCGTAGCGGGTGCTGCAGAACTCGCAGGTTACGACGATCTTGCCGTTCTCATTCATCTCCGCCTTTTCCTCCGGAGAGAAATTGACAAGGATGGCCTCGATCTTGTCCCGGCTGCAGCGGCAGCGGTCCAGGATCGGCTGGGCGTCGAACATGCGCACGCCCCGCTCGTGGAACAAACGGAACAGCAGCCGTTCGACGGTGATTTCCGGATCGGTCAGCTCGTCGTCGCGCACGGTGGTGACGAGGCTCTTGGCCTCCATCCATGCGTCGTCCTCATCGACCGCATGCGCCTCTGTGCCTTCCGGCATGTCGCCTGCGTGAAGATCGGCCTGCTTCATCCGCTCGGGTGCGTCGGGCAGGAACTGGACCAGAATGCCGCCGGCGGTCCAGGCCTCACCGGGCGCCTGGCCCTCGCGGCGGGTAAACAGCCGCCCGACGGCCAGACGGACCTCGGTCGGGATCTGTTCCGAGCGCGTGAAATAGCGCCGGGCCACTTCCTCAAGCGAGACACCGTCCAGTTCGACCATGCCCTGATAACGCTGCATGTGCTTGCCCTGATCGATGGTCATCGCCAGATGACCGCGCCCGAGCAACGTTGCAGGATCTGCGCTTTCGCCGATCTTCCCCGGCCCGAAAGCCTCAGCCTCATAACGGGCATAGGCGCGGATCGCGTCAGGGGCGGAGAAGTCAACCACCAGCATGGACACCGGCCCGTCGGACTGGGTCTGCAGCGTGAAGCGGCCGTCGAACTTGAGCGCGGTGCCCAGCAAGGCAGTCAGGACGATGGCCTCGCCCAGCAACCGGGCCACCGGGGCCGGGTAATCATGGCGATCCAGGATCTGGTTCAGCATGGGTCCGAGCGCAACCGCACGGCCGCGCACATCCAGCCCTTCAACGGTGAAGGGCCGGACAGCGTCCGATCCGGCGGCCGTCAGGCCATAGTCAGCGATGTCGAATGCCAAGGATCAGTCCTCAAACGCCGTTGAAGCACCAGGCAAGAATGCCCTTCTGCGCATGCAGGCGGTTCTCTGCCTCATCGAACACGACAGAGTTCGGTCCGTCCATGATCTCGGACGTGACTTCCTCGCCGCGATGCGCCGGCAGGCAATGCATGAACAGCGCGTCTGCCTTCGCCTCGGTCATCAGACGCTTGTTCACCTGATACGCGCCGAGCAGGTTGTGACGGCTTTCCTCGTCGTCATCGCCCATCGATACCCAGCAGTCCGTGACGACGCAGTCCGTGCCCTTGACCGCCTCAAAGGGATCATCCGTGACGATGATCGAGGCTCCCTTGGCGCGCGCGGCGGCGATCAGCTCGGCCGGAGGGGCGAGCTCTACCGGTGTTGCGATACGCATCTCGAAGTCGAGACGCGGAGCCGCATGAACCCAGGACGCCAGCACGTTGTTGCTGTCGCCGGTCCAGGCAATCGACTTGCCCTTGATCGAGCCGCGATGCTCTTCGAAGGTCATGATGTCGGCCATGATCTGGCACGGATGCGAGCGCTTGGTCAGGCCATTGATCACCGGAACGGTCGCGTTGGCGGCCAGTTCCTGGAGATCGCTCTCGCTCAGGATCCGGATCATGATCGCATCGACAAAGCGCGACAGGACGCGGGCCGTATCGGCGATGGTCTCGCCGCGGCCAAGCTGCATCTCGGCGCCAGTCAGCATCAGCGTTTCGCCGCCCAGCTCGCGCATGCCCACATCGAAGGAGATGCGTGTCCGGGTCGAGGGCTGCTCGAACACCATGGCCAGCACCTTGCCGGCCAGCGGGCCTTCGCCGCGGCGCACGCCGTTTCGCTCACGCTTCAGCTTGCGGCCGAGGTCCAGGATGGCGCGCAGTTCGTCGCCCTCAAAGTCGGTGAGATCCAGAAAATGACGCAGGGACTGGGACATGTAATCAGGCTCCGGCCTTCTCGGCGGCAAGGTCTGCCGCGACGGCCTTGGCGGCGGCTTCAATACGGGCGACGGCTTCGCCGATCTCGGCATCCGTGATCGTCAGTGGCGGCAGGATACGCAGCACATTGTCGCCGGCAGGCACGACCAGCAATCCGTTGGCACGGACCTTGGCCAGAACTTCCGTGTTCGGACGCACGCATTTCAGGCCGAGCATCAGGCCGCGCCCGCGCGTCTCCTGCAGGACCTCAGGATAGGCGTCGATCACGCTGGCGAGCTGCTGCTTGAACAGCAGTGACTTGCGCTGAACCTCTTCGAGGAACCCCGGCTCGAGGATCACATCCAGCACCGCATTGCCAACGGCCATCGCCAGCGGATTGCCGCCGAAGGTGGTGCCATGGGTGCCTGGCACCATGCAGGCAGAGGCGGCCTCGGTGGCAAGGCAGGCGCCCATGGGGAAACCACCGCCGATGCCCTTGGCAACACCCATCAGATCCGGATGGATGCCGGACCATTCATGGGCGAACAGCTTGCCCGTCCGGCCGACGCCGGTCTGGATTTCATCGAAGATCAGCAGGATGCCTTCGTTGTCGCAGATCTCGCGCAGCTTGCGCAGGAACTCGACCGGGATCTCGCGAATACCGCCCTCCCCCTGCACCGGTTCGATGCAGAGCGCAGCCGTCGTCGGACCGATGACGGCCTTCAGCGCGTCGAGGTCGCCAGCGGGCACCTGCAGGAACCCGGGAGCCTTCGGCCCGAAGCCCTCAAGATACTTTGCCTGGCCGCCAGCCGCGATGGTCGCAATGGTGCGGCCATGGAACGCGCCTTCAAACGTGATGATATCGACCCGCTCCGGATGCCCGTTGGCATAGTGGAAGCGGCGGGCCGTCTTGAAACAGGCCTCCATCGCTTCAGCACCGGAGTTGGTGAAGAAAACGCGATCCGCGAAGGTCGCCTCGCTCAGCCGCCGGCCCAGCTTCTCCTGGCCATCCACTTTGTAGAGGTTGGAGACATGCCAGAGCTTGTCAGCCTGGTCTTTCAGGGCCGCGACCAGATGGGGATGCGAGTGACCAAGCGCGTTCACCGCAATGCCCGAACCGCAGTCGAGAAATCGGCGGCCGTCCGACGTCTCCAGCCACACGCCTTCTCCACGGACGAAATCAAGTTCCGCCCGAGCGTAGGTGCCGAAAAGTGCCGACGCCGTCATATGCTCAACTCCTCATGCGGGGTCCGGGGCGCCATGCCCCGGAAATCCTCTCCGGTTCAGGGATATGTGAAACGAATGCCAAAACGAACTGTGCCGCCCCGGACAGGCGGCACAGGAAACGAGGGCTGTTTATACACCGCCGTAGGCTGCGGCTGTCAATGCAATTGGCGCATTTCCGCCACTGCCGGACGCGGCGCATCACCGCGCCGTTATCTGGGGAAAAGTCGTTTCGTCCCCGGTTCATGTGCCCCGTCTCCTTGCCTCGGTTTTGGCCGACATTGTACTGTCCTGTCTGTCGGATACGACATCTCGTGCTGTAGACCACCAAATCATACTGGATATGCCAAGCGGGGCGCGGAACACGCGTGCCTTAACACTTGGTTACTGCCTGAAATTCAATCTACAGCCGGCAACGGCGGGGTGTGACGGATGAGCTGGACTGACGAACGCGTGGAGCTCTTGAAGAAGCTCTGGACTGACGGGCTGAGCGCGAGCCAGATCGCCGCCGAGCTCGGCGGTGTCACGCGCAATGCGGTAATCGGCAAGGTGCATCGGTTGGGTCTTTCGGGCCGCGCCAAGGCGGTTGCTCCGGCAGCCAAGCCGCGCCGTGCCCGCACCCCGGCGACTGCTTCCCCTGCAACACCACGGCCTGCCCAGGCCCCGGTCGCGCAAAGCCGCGGTGCAACTGCGCTGAAGATGGAACCGATGGAAGAGGCCGCGGTCGAGGTTCAGCCGCAGACCGAACCCGTTGCCGAGATCGTTCCGATCACGGAACGGGCCACGATCCTTACCCTGACCGAGCGCACCTGCAAGTGGCCGATTGGCGACCCGAGCACGCAGGACTTCTACTTCTGCGGCCGCCATTCCGATCCGGGCGTGCCTTACTGCGCGCACCACTGCCGCATCGCCTATCAGCCGGTCAATGACCGCCGCCGTGACAAGGATCGCAAGGCCCTTCGCGCCTGATCCAGTTCTTAGTTTTCGAGGGGGCCAACCAGTTTGTGGCCTCCTCACCCAATCGCAAGCCCGTCGGTCAGAAGCCGGCGGGCTTTTGCTTTTACGCTCGGGGTGCGCCCAAGCGGCCGGACATCAGGCCAGACAACCGGCAACAAAAAAGCCCGCCAGAAGCGGGCTTTCAAGGCAATGATTTTGCAAGTCGATGACAAGACGCTGCGAGTTAGACAGCGACGGCAAACTGGTCGTTGAAGGCGTAGCCTGCGCCGCGCACAGTGCGGATCGGATCCTTGACCTTGCCGCGGTTGATTGCCTTGCGCAGGCGGCCAACGTGCACATCGACAGTCCGTTCGTCCACGTAGACATCGTGGCCCCAGACGCCGTCGAGCAGCTGCTCGCGGGAGAAGACACGGCCCGGGGACGTCATCAGGAACTCGAGCAGACGGAACTCCGTCGGCCCCAGATGGATTTCCTTGCCGTTGCGACGAACGCGGTGTGTCTCGCGGTCAAGCTCGATGTCGCCCGACCGGAGCATGGTCGAGACCACCTCTGGCCTTGCACGGCGCAGGATGGCCCGAACACGCGCCATCAGTTCCGGGATTGAGAACGGCTTGACCACATAGTCGTCGGCACCGGTCGCCAGGCCCCGGATACGCTCGGCCTCTTCTCCGCGAGCCGTCAGCATGATCACCGGAAGACGCTCGGTCTCGGCCCGGGCACGCAGGCGGCGGCACAGCTCAATGCCAGACAGCCCCGGGAGCATCCAGTCGAGGAGCAGAAGGTCCGGCTGGCTTTCGCGCAGCCGGATTTCCGCCTCATCACCGCGGGCGCAGGCCTCGACGGAGTAGCCTTCAGCTTCCAGGTTGTAGCGCAACAACAGGCTCAGGGGCTCTTCGTCTTCAACGATCAGAACCTTAGGCATACACACGCTCCAACTTACAGACGCGGAGCACCGCGTCAGGCGTTCTCGAGATCGGCCAGACCGGTTTCGTCGATCTTGCGACGGGCTTCCAGCAACTGGTTGCCGGTGACCATGAAGTAGACGTTTTCCGCAATGTTGGTTGCGTGGTCGCCGATACGCTCGATGTTCTTGGCGCAGAACAGGAGATGCGCGCACTGGGTGATCTTGCGCGGATCTTCCATCATGTACGTCAGCAGCTCGCGGAACAGCGAGGTGTAGATCGCATCAACCTCGTCATCACGCTCGCGCACGGCCTGAGCCGCCACAGCGTCATGGCTGGTGTAGGCATCCAGAACTGCCTTGAGCTGGCTGAGAGCCAGTTCGGACATGTGTTCGACGCCGAAGGCGGCCTTCTTCGAGTTGAAGTCGCCATCGATGGCGATCACACGCTTGGCGATGTTCTTGGCAAGATCGCCGACGCGCTCGAGGTCGTTGGCGATACGGCCAGCGGCCATGATCTCGCGCAGGTCCTGCCCCATCGGCTGGCGCAGGGCCACGATGCGGATGAACTTGGCTTCGATTTCCTGCTGCAGCTCGTCAAGACGGGCATCCTGCAGAATGGTCTTGTGGGCCTTTTCCAGGTCCTGCGACAGCAGCGCGGTCACCGCATCGTTGACGAGCGCCTCGGCCAGGCCGCCCATCTCGGCAACACGGCCAGCCAGCGCGCGCAGTTCTTCGTCATAGGAGCTGACGGTATGCTCGGACATGTTCAAATCCTTCTCGCGTTGGAGGACCAGAGGACTCAGCCGAAGCGGCCGGTGATGTAGTCCTGCGTACGCTTGTCCTGCGGGTTCGTGAAGATGTCCTGAGTAGCACCTTCCTCGACAAGATTGCCAAGGTGGAAGAACGCGGTGCGCTGGGACACACGGGCAGCCTGCTGCATCGAGTGCGTCACGATCACGATCGTGTAGTTGGCGCGCAGCTCGTCGATGAGCTCTTCCACCTTCGCGGTCGCAATCGGATCAAGCGCCGAGCAGGGCTCGTCCATCAGGATCACTTCCGGGCTGACAGCGATGGCGCGGGCAATGCAGAGGCGCTGCTGCTGACCACCGGACAGGCCGGTCCCCGGACCGTCGAGACGATCCTTCACTTCATTCCACAGGCCTGCCTTCTGAAGCGAGGCGGCGACGATTTCGTCGAGCTCCGACTTCTTCCGGGCAAGACCATGGATCCGCGGGCCATAGGCCACGTTTTCATAGATCGACTTCGGGAACGGGTTCGGCTTCTGGAACACCATCCCGACCTTGGCGCGCAGCTGCACCGGATCGACCTTCGCATCGTAGATGTTTTCGCCGTCGATCGAAATGTCGCCTTCGACACGGCAGATGTCGATGGTGTCATTCATGCGGTTCAGGCAACGCAGGAACGTCGACTTGCCACAGCCCGACGGACCGATGAATGCGGTCACGGAACGGGGGCGGATGTTGATGTTCACGTCCTTGATGGCGTGTTTTTCGCCGTAATAGACCTGAACGTTGGTGGCGGAAATCTTCTGGTCACTCATCGAAGCAGCCTTCATGGTCACGGGCATGTCGTTCATGGTCGCTCTCCCTTACCAGCGGCGCTCGAACTTGCGACGCAGAATGATCGCAATGATGTTCATGGCCAGGAGGAAACAGAGCAGGATGATGATCCCGCCCCAAGCCTTCTCATAGAAGGCAGGATCCGCACGCTTTGCCCATTCATAGATCTGGGCCGGCATGGCGGAGTTCGGGGACAGGAAACCGGCGGTCACGCCATCGGGGTAGTTGGAGGCAATGAAGCCAACCATGCCGATCAGCAGCAACGGGGCGGTTTCACCAAGGGCATGAGCCATGCCGATGATCGTGCCGGTCATGATGCCCGGCATCGCCAGAGGCAGTACGTGATGGAACACGGACTGCATCTTTGACGCACCGACGCCCAGAGCTGCGTCGCGGATGCTCGGCGGAACAGCCTTGAGCGCGGCGCGTGTCGAGATGATGATCGTCGGCAAGGTCATCAGCGTCAGCACCAGGCCACCCACCAGCGGTGCGGATTGTGGCAGGTGAGCGAACTGAATGAAGACTGCCAGACCGAGGATACCGAACACGATGGAGGGAACTGCGGCCAGATTGGCGATGTTCACCTCGATGAGGTCAGTAAACCGGTTCTTGGGCGCGAACTCTTCGAGATAGATCGATGCCGCGACACCGATCGGCAGCGACAAGAACAGCACCACCAGCATCATGTAGAACGAGCCAATCATGGCCACGCCGATACCGGCCTTTTCCGGACGCGAGTCCGAAGCGTCCGAACCGAGAATGAAGTCCCAGTTGAACCGGCGTTCGACCGTCCCCTTGTCCAGCAGCTTGTCGACAATGTCGAGATGTGCTGCGTCAAGGTTCTTGTCATTGGCGAGCGCTTCGCGCGTCACGCGGCCCTTCAGGTAGCCGTCGACGCGGGCTGCGGCATAGATGTCGAAGCTGACGGTCTTGCCAATGTCTCCCGGGTTCTTGAGCACATGCTCACGAACCTGGGTTGCTGCGCCAGACGAAAGCATCTTGCGCAGGTCGGCCGGCTTCATGTCTGTCGTGATGCCGGCAGCAGCCAGCTTTTCCTGCAGCGCCGCGTCAATGAGCGCATTGTAGGCTGTCGTCTTCACGACCGATGCTTCTGCGGCTTCGATCTTTGCCTGGTCGAGCGGGATCGAGACCTGAACAAAGGTCTGTGTGAAGGCGACGGAGCCATTGCTCAGGATCGCGTAGAGCAATGCGACAAGGAACGACAAGCCAATCAGCACGGCAACGATGCCGTAGGACTTGAAGCGCAGCTCGCTGGCATTGCGCTTGCGGGTCAGTGCATCCAGCTCATACAGAGACTTTGATGCGCGAACGGGGGCATCGTGTGTTTCGCCCGGCAGCCCAGGGGCATTTGCGGTCGCGTCGGTCATTCGTACTGCTCCCGGTATTTGCGCACGATGTAGAGGGCGATGATGTTGAGGCCCAGGGTGATGACGAAGAGAGTCATGCCGAGGGCGAACGCAACGAGTGCTTCCGGCGAGGCAAAGTCGGCGTCACCCGTCAGCTGGCTGACGATCTTGGCCGTCACCGTGGTCATGGCCTCGAAGGGATTGAGGCTGAACTTGGCGGCAGCACCAGCGCCCATCACGACGATCATGGTCTCGCCAACAGCACGGGATGCAGACAGCAGGAACGCGCCGACAATGCCCGGAAGTGCTGCGGGAAGGATAACCTTCTTGACGGTTTCGGAGTGCGTCGCACCCAGACCCAGCGAACCATCGCGCAGGGACTGCGGAACGGCGTTGATGATGTCGTCGGACAGGGAGCTCATGAACGGAATGATCATGATGCCCATGACGAGACCCGCCGTCATGACGGCAGTACCACCCTGCATCCAGTTGAGGCCCAGGGCACCATTCTCGCCAAAGAGGCTCACCAGGGCGGGACCGACCGTCAGCAGTGCGAAGAGACCGTAGACGATGGTCGGGATGCCGGCGAGGACTTCGAGCAGCGGCTTGGCAACGGCACGGACCGTCGGGCTGGCGTATTCCGAAAGATAGATCGCAGCGAACAGACCAATCGGAACGGCAACCAGCAGAGCGATGATGGAGATGTAGAAGGTCGCCCAGAGCAGCGGCACGATGCCCAAGGATGAACCGCCGTGGAAGCTCGGGCTCCAGGTCATACCGAAGAAGAAGTCGCTGGCCGGGTAGAGCTGGAAGAACTCGATCGTGTTGAAAACGAGCGAGAAGAAGATCCCGGCCGTCGTCAGGATTGCGATCGATGCAGCGCAGACCAGCATCGCCATGACGATCTGCTCGACACGGTTACGGGCGCGGAAGTCCTTGTTGGTGACGAGAACCGCGTAGGCGAAGCCGCCGAGCGCGACCAAGATCACGAGGGCCGAGCGCAGCAGATTGCCGGTCGATGCGATTTCGCGATACTTTTGTGCTGCGCGCAGCGTTTCAGCTGTTACATCCGATCCGAGAGCGACACCGATCTCGCCAAGGCGACCGCGAACGTCGGTCAGCTCGGTCCGGATCGAGCGTGCCTGCTCATCGGCCATAACGCCGTTCGCGACGGCGAGATCAAGGCCATCGGCAACGCGGCGAACGTCACTCAGAACGAGATCCAGCGAGCTCTTGGCGATGGCATCCGGCGAAATCATCGCGGAGACCTGCGAATTGATGATGACCGGCTGAATGAGCAGCCAGGCAGCAAGCACCAGCGCCGAAGGCACCAGAACGAGCAGGCTGACGTGCCAGCCGTAGTAACCAGGCAGCGAATGCATGTGGCGGGGATCACCGCCGGCGCTCTTCAGAGCGCGCATGCGCCCGGCAAAGTAGCCGAGAACCGCAAGGCCGAGAATGACCAGAAGAATGAACGGAAAGGACATGAGGCGCGACCCACCAGCAATAGGGACAAGAAAGGGCGGCTGGTGCCGCCCTTTCAGTGTGAGGTCGGCTTACTTGCCGAGAGTCTTGCCAGCTGCGACGTCAGCCTGAACCTTGGCCAGTTCCGGATCGGAAACCAGGCCGTACTGGGCGAGCGGGCCCTTGGCGCCAGCCAGGTCGTCAGACACGAAGAACTGAGCGAACTCCTGCAGACCCGGGATCACGCCGATGTGAGCCTTCTTGACATAGAAGTACAGCGGACGGGAGACCGGGTATTCGCCGGAAGCGATCGACTTGGTCGACGGAACGACGCCGTTGATCGTAGCGACCTGGAGCTTGTCGGTGTTGTTTTCGAAGAAGGACAGACCGAACACGCCGATGCCGTTCTTGTTGGCTTCGATGCGAGCGAGGGTCTCGGTGTAGTCACCGTCGATGTCGACAGACACGCCGTCGGTGCGCAGTGCAAGGCACTTCTTGGCAGCGCCCTTTTCATCGGCCTTCTTGAAAACGTCCAGAGCGCCGCTGTCCTTGCAGCCGTGCGCGATGACCTTCTCTTCGAAGACTTCACGGGTGCCGTGCTTGGTGCCCGGGATGAAAGCCATGATCGGCTGAGCCGGCAGCTTCGGGTTCACGTCAGCCCAGGTCTTGGCGGTGTTCGGGACAACCTTGCCGTCGACGACGACTTCAGCAGCCAGAGCCTTGTACCAGTCAGCCGGGGTGAAGGCGAACTTGTTGCCCTTGATGTCCGAGGCGAAGACGATGCCGTCATAGCCGATGCGGACTTCCATGATGTCCTTGACGCCGGCTTCGGCGCAGGCCTTGACTTCGCTTTCCTTGATCGGACGCGAGGAGTTAGCGATGTCGATGGTGTTTTCGCCAACGCCTTCGCAGAACTTCTTCAGGCCAGCGGAAGAACCGCCGGATTCCACGACCGGGGTCGGGAAGTCGGTGTTTTCGCCGAAAGCTTCAGCAACGATCGAAGCGTAGGGGAGAACGGTGGACGAACCAGCGATCTGGATCTGGTCACGGGCCTGGGCGACGCCGGAGACGGCGGTAGCAGCAACGGCAAGGGCCGCAACGCTGACGAGAGACTTGAACTTCACTTGACCACTCCCTTCGAATGTCAAGGTTTTTGGATCACCACCTGATCCCACTGGACCGGGCGATGGGCGGACCTTAGGTCGCCGTGATGTGACTTGTATGACGGTTGAATATCAGTTTTATGACAATTTAGGCCTTTGATCGGAAAGTAGTTTTTTGCTTTCCAATGCTCGGAAATGCCAATTTTGTGACATTTCCTTACGCAGCGCCTCTCGCCCACTCCCTTGCAGGGAATGTCAGGGGCGAGGCACGCTGGCGTCGGCGTAAATCACTTGCCGGTCAGAACTGTCCCGATCTGGCCGAGCTGTTCCGCTCTGCTTTCCTCCGGGAGGGGAATGAGCCCCCTTTCCTTCAGATAGCCCGTCGCGCCCCAGGCCTGATCGCGCGTCAGTTCGCGCAGGTATTCCCTCAGCCCGGGCACTTCGCCCGCATGCTCTGCCTTCACATAGACAAACAGCGGCCGCGACAACGGATAGCTGCCATTGGCAATATTTGCGAAGTCCGGAGCAATGCCCTGGATCAGCGCCCCCTTCAAATGACTGCTGTTTCGGCTGAGGAACGAATAGCCGAAGATCCCAACGGCCTTCGGATTGGCATCTAGGATCTGGACGATCAGATCGTCATTCTCGCCGGTATCGAGAAACGCCCCATCCTCGCGAATGGCATGACAGGCTTTGCCCTGCAGCCCAAGCGCCTTGGCATCCTTTAGCTTGGCGCAGCCGCCCTCCATGGCCATTTCCATGAAGGCGTCACGGGTTCCCGATGTCGGCGGTGGCCCCAGGACTTCAATCGGGTTGTCGGGCAGCGCTTTGTCGATGTCTGCCCAGGACTTGTAAGGATTGTCGACGAGCTTGCCGTTGACGGGAACCTTCGCCGCGAGCGCCAGGAACAGCTGCTCGAGCGAGAGGTTGAAGTCCGGGCCGTCGCGGAAGCCGGCGACCACGATCCCGTCAAATCCGATCTTCAACTCGACCGGAGTTACACCATTGGCCGCGCAGGTCTTGGCCTCCGATGACTTCATGGCGCGCGAGGCATTGGTGATGTCCGGTGTCTGCGGGCCTGTGCCGGCGCAGAACAGCTCCATGCCACCGCCTGTGCCCGTGGACTCGACAACCGGGGTCATGAAATTGCCCGTCATGCCGATGCGCTCGGCGACGGCCTTGGCAAAGGGAAACACCGTCGAGGAGCCGACAATCTGCAGCTGGTCACGACCGAAGGCCTGTGCCTGTTGCGTCAGGGACAGGCCCATGAGCGCGATGAGCCCAAGCTTCACACCTGCTGTCACAGCCATCTGGACCTCCTGCCTGCCGGTTTCGCACGCAACAGTTATCGGAGATGCTTGAGAGTAATGTGACAGGTCCGGGCTTTTTGCTTAGCTGGCAACACGTGTCGCCTGACGATCTGGAACCGCGACGGCAGGTTCCGGGAATGTGACAGCAAACTTTGCGCCTTCTCCGGGCTTGCTTTCGATGTCGAGCCGGGCGCGGTGACGGGTCAGGATGTGCTTCACGATTGCGAGCCCCAGCCCGGTACCCTTCATGGCGCGGCTTGATGCGACATCTACCCGATAGAAACGCTCTGTCAGTCGCGGCAGATGCTCGGGTGCGATGCCTTCGCCGTAGTCGCGAACCGAGAGGCACCAGCCACTCGGCTTGCCTTCCTCGATGGTCACGTCGATGCGGTTGCCGGTACTGCCGTACTTGAGGCCGTTCTCGATCAGGTTTTCGGCAACCTGGATCAGTTCGTCCCGGTCTCCGCGCACCAGAACCTCCCCTTTGGGTGCCGTCAGCGCGATCTCCAGCTCCAGCTCCCGCGCCAGCGGCGACAGGGCGTCCATGGTGTGACGGACGATCTCCGCCAGATCCACTTGTGTGTCCGGGCGCACATGGGCCTTCAATTCGATGCGTGACAGCGACAGGATATCGTCGATCAGACGCCGCATGCGGTTCGCCTGGTCAAGCATGATCCCGAGAAAGCGCTCGCGCGCCACGGCGTCATCCTTTGCAGGCCCCTGCAAGGTTTCGATGAAGCCAGTCAGGGAGGCAAGCGGCGTGCGCAGTTCATGGCTGGCGTTGGCCACGAAATCCGTGCGCATCCGTTCGAGCCGGCGCTGCTCTGTCAGATCGCGGATGACGACCAGCAGGAAATCGGGATCGCCGCCCGAAGCGGTCGAGCCATTGGCTGACGGCAGGTGGATCGGTGCGATACTGGCCTCGAACCAGGATTCGGTCGGCACCTTCTCGGCCCACTCGATCCGCTCAGCCGTGCCTTGCGAACGGGCCCGGTCGAATGCCTCCAGCAGCGACGGTGCACGAAGGCCGAAGGACACAGGGTCACCCGGCCGCACCGAAGCATAGCGCGATCGTGCGACTGCGTTGACGTAACGGGTGATGCCGCGGCCATCGACGAGGAAGCAAGGCAGCGACAGCGCATCGACGGTCGCCTTCATGCCCGTGCCAGGCCACATCCGCCGCTGGTTGCGCCGGTCCTCCGCTGGCGAGGCAAGTGCTGCGCTGTCACGGCGCGGTGCAAGCAGAGCGATCACGACCAACGCAGCGGCGGCAGCCACGGCAACGCTGGCCGGCATGCCGTAGACGGACGATGCAAGCCCAAGACTACCCGCTGCCGCGAGCAACAGCCATTTGGCGTCGCGCAGCTTGCGCAAGGGGGTTGCCGCAGCGCCAGCGCGGGCGGCGGATTCGGTCAGCTCGGTATTCTCGGCCATGGCACTCTCCGGCGCCTCCTCCCGGCGCATGAGACTGAAAGAAAATTGAACCGGCCAAATAACACGGGCCAGATGTCACTAGCGCGACAGACGGGCCCGTGATCCTCAACGCATGGTTTCAGCGACGCGACGCCATCGCGGTCAATCGGGACAGGCACAAGGGCCAGCCAGCAGGCGAAGCCATTGCAGCCCTGTAGTCATTTGCGCTTTCACCGTGACGGATGAAGTCCGTGTGCACGAGTTCCAGTCGCGTTGCATCCCCTGCATCGCGGAATGTCATCAGCACGCGGCTCGCCGCGGCCGGATCGACGACCGGCTGACGGTCCGGCGCGATCTGCCAGGCGATGCGCATGTAGAGGGGCTTTTCAATGGAGAGGACGGTGCCCCAGACGATTCTCTTGCCGCCGCGATCCTGTTCATAGCATTGGCCGCCAAGCCGGGGCTCGATGCCGATGTCGTCGAGTGTTTCGCCCAGGAACGTGTACTCGCGTGGCCACCAGGCTGCGAATCGTTCCACCACCAGCTCGAAGGCCTGTTGCCGCGGCAACGGCAGCACGACTTCAAGAGATATGGACTGTTCGGGATTGGACATGGTCTATTGCCGCCGGTTTCGTGTGAACGGGCCCGCAGACGGGCGTCTTTGCGGTCTCGAACCTATCCAAGGCACATTACCGATTCACGGCAGTTCGGCAATGGGCGCAGTCCCTTGACCTGCAAGTCCCTTTTCCCGCGACGTCCGTCCGGTTCCGGAGAGTTCCCGATGTCCAGGCTCGTGCATGATGTTGAGTTTGACCCCGCCTATGGCATTGCGGTGGAGATTCGCCCCGGCATCCGGCGGCTGACCGCCCGCAATCCCGGCCCCTTCACCTTTCACGGCACCAACACGTATCTGATCGGCACAAGTGACCTGACAGTGGTCGATCCCGGCCCGCAGGACGAAGAACACGTCGCAGCAATCCTGAAAGCGGCCGAGGGCGCCAGGATCAGCACGATTCTCGTCAGTCACACCCACAAGGATCATTCGCCAGCGGCCCCCGTCCTCGCAGCCCGGACCGGCGCGAAGATCCTGGGGTGCACGCCGCATCGCAGCGCGCGGGAGCTTGCGCTCGGCGAGATCAATGCCCTGGATGCCAGTGCGGACACCGAATTCCGGGCAGACGAGGAACTGGCAGACGGCGCGGAACTCAACCTTTCCGCGGGGCGCTTCGGTGTTGTCGCAACGCCCGGCCATACCGCCAATCATCTGTCCTTTGCCTTGCCGGATGAAAACCTGCTGTTTTCTGCAGATCATGTCATGGCCTGGTCCACATCCATCGTCGCCCCGCCGGACGGATCGATGCAGGCTTATCTCGATTCGCTCGACCGGCTGAGCGCGCGTGCCGAGACAGTCTACCTGCCCGGACATGGCGCACCGGTACGGGACGCCCGGACCTACGTGGCCGCCCTGAAGGAGCATCGGTTGCGCCGGGAAGCGTCGGTTCTGGCCGTTCTCACTGCGACGCCGCTGACGATCCCGCAGATCGTAGATGCCGTCTATCTCGGACTTGATCCTTCGCTGAAGGTGGCCGCCGCCCTGTCTGTCTTTGCGCAGCTCGAACGCCTCACCGAACTGGGCCATGTGCGTATCGACACGGGCTCCGGTTTGTCCGCGACATACGCCCGGTCACAGTGAAACCTTAGCCTTGCGGCGTCTCGTCTTCGTAGATTTCGTCCAGTTCTGCAGGGACAGGACCCGGCACGGCCGGCTTGCTGGACGGTTTCATGGATGGAAGCGGAACAGCGGTGTTGTCGGCCGCCTGCGGCGACTGACTGAGGAGGGGCAATTCCTCGACAACGGTGGCAGCAGCCTCTTCCGGCGTGACCGTCAGCTTGGCGATATCGCCATAGGCCTCGGTCAGGGTGTCGTCGAGCGCACGGTAGAAGCCACGGATCCGCCAGGCGTTGAGCCCAAGGTCGTGTCCGGGAAGGGCGCTGCTCGCGCGCACATCAAGCAAGGCCCCCGTGCGATCGGGGCGAATGCGGATCGTCAGGTCATTGGCAAGCGCAATGACTGGGAGACGCGTGGTCACTTCAACGAGCGTCGGCGCGTCGCGCATATCCGGCGCAAGTTCTGCCTTCAGCGACCATTGCTCCTTCTCGACGACGCGCAGGACAGCGGTGTGAAGGTCTGACGGAGTAATGCGAAAACGCCGAGAAACGATATCGGGATAGGCGCTGCGTTGCAGCAACTCGATATCGCCTGCAGGGCCGGTTGGCTGGACCGCCGCATCCCCGCGCAACGGCTCGGGAGGGTCACGCAGATCCGTGCTGACACTGGTCAAGGGTGGAAAGGCGGTTGAAGCTGCCAGCACCGCACCGGCAGGCAAAAGCATCAAGAGGCCGTAGAACAGCCCGCGCGCAGCATCCGCCACCCCCACACCGCCCTTTCGCCACCAGGCGATCAGGGCAAGGCAACTCATCAGCGCTCCAAGCAGCCCGAGGGTAACAGCGGCGACAAGCACGTTGGACAGGTCCGGCGCCGCAATCAAACCTGCGCGGAACCCCAGCACACCCGCCAGCAATGTCGGTAACCCAAGGGCGCCGATGAAGCGGGCGGCCCGGGCAAGCTCAGACCGTCGAACTGGGTATCTCTTGCGCAAGCAGACCTCTCCGGATGGCAGCCAGAGCCTCAGCCTTTCGCCCGGACGCGCTGGCGATGCCCTGACAGACCTGGACCGGTCAGACCTGAACTGTTCAACCGATCCCGGCCAAACCCCTGCTGATCCAGTCGCATGCAGCTACCCTATCGCAACGACATGCAAATGCCAGAGCGAAGGTGCCAGGTCAGGCTCCCATGGCATCGAGCCAGTCGAGCAGATCGTCGAGGCCGCCAAAGACGTGATCGGCGTGCGGCGCGAGCACATCAGCGCCGACAGTACCGGTGGTGACCGCAACCCGCCGCACACCAGCGTTCCGGCCGGCGTGCATGTCATGGAGGCTGTCGCCCACCAGGGCAATCTCGTGCGGCGCAAGTCCGGTCGCGCGGCTGAAGGCGAGGATCATGCCCGGTTCAGGCTTCGGCCCGTGTCCGCTATCGTAGCCATAGATCGCGGCAAAGCAGTCGGAAAGACCCAGCGCCTGCATTTGCGCACGGGCGGCCGCCTCGGTGTCATTGGTGGCAATGCCCAGCACATAGCCTGCCGCGTGCAGCGTGCGGATCGTCGGCTCGAGCGTTTCGAACGGAGCAAGGCTTTCCAGACCGAAGCGGAACAGATGCGCTTCCATGTCGGTCAGCAACTGGCGGGCATCCGAAACACCGAGGATGCGAGCCCAATCGTCGAGAACCGTGTCGTTCGCCCCTGCCACGAAGGGAGAATTCGGGTCGAACAATCCCCGTTCGAGGTCAAATCCACTGATGCGGGCGAGTTCCAGCTTCAGGTCGGCGTTGCCCCCTGCCATCGTTTCGATCAGGCGGCTGAACGCCGGTGACCAGGTCTGCTGGAAATCGATGAGGGTGCCATCCTTGTCGAAAAGGATCGCCTTGATCGCCGTCTGCGGGCGTGCGCTCATGTACCGTCTCCGGGGCGGCGATCCGGTTCACGGAGCGCCGCATCGTCTTTGTGGGCCCTGCTCCCGCGAGCAATCCCGACACATCTTCCTGCTGTCGGGTCCCGGGTAGCGGGCATCGGCTGCCGGCGACTCGATGCCGGACACGTGACACAGACATGACAAGGCCAATTGTGCAAGCCCAGCACGCCGAATCACGACGCGACATGGCTGACTGACGGCACAAGCCCGTGGATAGCCCCGATCCGGGCGCTGCACCGGCAAAAATTTGACCGCCGCAGCCGAATTGCATGCCTTTGCCCGTGTCACGCAAGTCGCCCGGATTGTCACCAAAGTTCAAGTCTGCAGCTCAACTTCGGTCTTTTCGCCGGCTTTGCTTCGGGATAAGGTTTACCTATCGTCATCCCTAACCGATGGCGAAGGGATCAGTGTTCTTTTTCAGTATTTTGCGCTGCAAACGAACACGCCTTCGGGGCTTCGGCCATATGGCCGCCGTATTCGCAGCGCACCTGATCTCGTGTTTAACGCCCCCAACACCGGATTTTCGTTCATGTCGAGCGCAACCGAAAAGAAACCTGCCCCTACCCCCAACCTCGCACAACATTACAAGCCGGTGGCCATCCAGGCCGTGTCGGCCGCCATGTGCGTGAAGGGAGCCGGTACCGCCAAGCGGTAACCGCCTCACCAGTGCCCCGGCGTCAGGCTGCGCTGCGGCCTGCGCCGGAGGGCGCTTTTTAAAACCAGTCGTCTGGTTTACTTTGCTGACAAATCAATAACTTCGGCTTGGCGTAGCGCCATTCCCATGCCATGGTCCGGCCAGTTGTGACAGCCGGCGGAGACCTTGGACATGATCATCGCCTATACGCCGACCACCAATGGCTTTGCCCGCTCGGAGGTTGCTGCCGGAAGCAGCATTCCGATGACAGCGGTCTGGATTGATTTGTTCAATCCGACCCACGAGGAACAGCTCGCCGCAGAGCACCTCATGGGCGCCGAGATCCCGACACGGGAAGAGATCGCCTCCATCGAGACATCCGAGCGTCTCTATGACGAACCCGGCGCGATTGTCATGACTGCCCTGCTGCCCATGGCGGCGCGCATGCCGGATCCCAAGCTGTCGTCTGTTACCTTCGTGCTCAGCGCAAAGCGTCTGGTCACGGTTCGCTACGGCGAACCGCAATCGATCATCAATTGCTCGCGCAAGGTCCAGAGTGACCCGTCCATCCCGCGCAACGGGCCGGGCGTTCTCTTTGTCATGCTCGACATCATCATCGACCGCTGCGCCGATGTCCTTGAGGAGGCCTCGGACGCCTTCGACAAGATGTCCGTGAAGGTGTTCGAGGAAGGCCTCAGCACCCGCAAGGCAGACAGCTATCGTTCGGCCATCCGCACGCAGGGCCGGATCGGCCTTCAGGTGGCACGCATGCACGATGTCTGTGCCAGCTTGCTGCGCCTGTTCCTGTTCCTTGCCAGCCGTGCGCCGCGTGTCGGCCTGACCGACGAACAGACGTCAGCCTGCAAGACCTATGGCCGCGACATCCAGTCGATCAAGGAACACGCTGACGCGCTCGACACCAAGCTGAGCTTCCTGCTGGATGCGACCGTCGGCCTCGTCAACCTCGAGCAGAACCAGATCATCAAGATCTTCTCGGTTCTCGCGGTGATCTTCATGCCGCCGACGCTGATCGCGTCGATCTACGGCATGAACTTCGAGGGCATGCCCGAGCTGAAGTGGGAGTATGGCTATCCCTATTCGCTCGGATTGATGGTGGTCTCGGTTGCCCTGACCTTCCTTTATTTCCGCATGAAGAAGCTGCTCTGAGGTCATGGCCCCAAAGCAGCCTTTTGCGACCCGTCAGGGATAGAGCCGCGTCTTGTCCCAGGCCGCCTCGCCGCTTGCGCGGGTGAACCGGACGCGGTCGTGCAGACGGAAGGGACGGTCGTGCCAGAACTCGATCTCCAGGGGCGTGATCCTGAGGCCCGTCCAGTTTTCCGGCCGCGGGATTTCGCCGAGGCCGAACTTGGCGGTGTAGCGGGCAACTTCCTTCTCGAGCGCAAAACGGCTTTCGAGCGGGCGTGACTGTTTCGAGGCCCAGGCGCCGATCCGGCTGCCCCGGGCGCGCGACTGATAGTACTCGTCCGCCTCCTGATCGCTCACCAGATCCACCAGCCCGCGCACGCGGACCTGACGACGCAGCGACTTCCAATGGAAGCACAGGGCAGCCTTGCGGGCCGACATCAGCTCGCGTCCCTTGGCGCTCTCCAGATTGGTGTAGAAGACGAAGCCGCGCTCATCGAAACCCTTCAAGAGCACCATACGCACATTTGGCAGGCCATCCGGGTCCACCGTCGCCAGGGCAACAGCGTTGGGATCGTTGATCTCCTTGGGCTCGGCATCGGCAAGCCATTTGGCGAAAAGGTCAAATGGCTCCGCTACTTCCGTGAAATCACCGTTTGTTAAGTCTTTTGCGGAACTGTCGTGGCTATGGGTCATAGGCTCGTTCGGCTGGTTTTGGGTGGGGTGCCCGGTCGCCGGCGATGCAGCGTGACCCGGGTGAGAAGGGCCCTTGGTGATGCGTAACCTTCCATATCCGCGACCGGTTTCCAAGCGTCTCGGGATGCTTGCGACGATTTTGTCAGCGGGCGCGTATCTTGGTGCCTGCGCCCAGATGGGTGGCCCCTTGGGCAACAGCGATGTCGTGGACATGTCCGATGTGACCGGCTCGATCGGGACCACCAGCGTGCCGACGCCCTCTGCTCCAGACAGCACGGCGCAGTCTTCGACCGCTGCCGATATCGACAGTTCCGACCGCCAACTGATCGCGCTGGCTCTGGCCAGTGCAGCGGGCCCCGGCAACGCACTCTCCGTGCCCTGGATCAATCCGCAAACCGGAAACTCGGGGACAATCACGGCCCTGACCGAGGAAGGCAAGGAGCTGCTTGGCTGTGTCGCGTTTCGCACCACGGCGAACACCATCCAGGGCGTACGGGCCTATGACGGCAATGCCTGTCGCGATGCCCGCCAGCAGCTGGCCGTGATCACACTGGCCGAAGCGACAAGATAACCCAACGTCATTTCAGTCAGTCCGGGACAAGCCCGATCTGGCACAACTCGGTCTCGCATCATATATGCCAGACACGTTAGAATGACTGGCAGACGCCTGCGCCGATCCCTCGGCGCGCCTGCCCTAGAAGCGGAAAAAACATGCGTGATCCCTACTCCGTGCTTGGCGTACCCAAGTCCGCGACCGAACAGGACATCAAGCGAGCCTTCCGCAAGCTCGCCAAACAGTACCATCCGGATCAGAACGCCAACAATCCGGAGGCTCAGTCCCGGTTTTCCGAAATCAATCAGGCCTATGAGATCATAGGCGACAAGGACAAGCGGCAGAAGTTTGACCGTGGCGAGATCGATGCCGAAGGCAAGCCGAAGTTCCAGGCGCATGGATTCGAAGGCTTTTCGGACTTCGACCCCTTCCGTGACGCCGGCGCCACGCGCGGGTTCCGCGCCTCGGGTGGACCGGCGGGCGGCGCGAGCGGTGGTGGCGGCTTCGACGACATCCTGAACGATATTCTCGGCGGCTTTGGTGCGCGCCGGGGGGGCGGACCGTCCGGAAGTGCCGGGGCTGGCGCAGGCCGCTCGTCGATGCCGCAGGGCGGCAAATCGGTGGATGTGCTGCTGCAGGTGACGCTTGAAGAGCTGGCCCGCGATGGCAAGGCGCGCGTCACGTTGCCTTCCGGCAAGACCGTCGACATGAAGATCCCGGCCGGAACCGAGGAAGGCGACAAGATTCGCCTGCGCGGACAGGGACACCCCGGACTGAACGGCGGCCCGGCCGGCGACGTGGTGGTTGAAATCCGGTTCCGCCCGCACAAGCTGTTCGAGGTCAAGGGCTCGGATCTGCATCTGAACCTGCCGCTGACGCTCTATGAAGCGGTATTGGGAGCCAAGGTGCGGACTCCGACGCTGGACGGCGCAGTGAACCTGACGATCCCGGCAGGATCCAGCGGTGGCAAGATCATGCGGTTGAAGGGCAAAGGCCTGCCAACCAAAACAGGCGGCCATGGCGATCTGCTCGTGCGCCTCGACATCGTGCTGCCGCCACATGGGGACGACGAGCTCGACACCCTGATGAAGGCCTGGCGCGAGATCACTCCTTATCCCGCGCGCGGTCCGGAATTCGACTGAGCACGAGGCTCCATAAACAGATCAGCCTGTCGCGGCAGTTGCCGTGACAGGCTTTTCCATTTTCAAATCAGGGCAAACCAGATCAGGTCAGATTCAGGCCTTGCCCTTCGACATGAAGGCCGTGAAGGCAGCCATCGCCTCGGCAGAGGACAGCCGGGCCGCAAAGAGCTTGGCCTCTTCATCCATCCACTGCAGCAGGTCAGTGCGATCGCCGCGCAGCAGATCGCGCGACAGCCGCATGGCCTCGACCGGCTTGGATGCGATGGCATGCGCCGTTGCAAGCGCGCGTGCTTCCAGCTGCTCCTCCGGCACCACGTGATTGACGAGACCTGCTGCCTGCGCCGCCTCTGCGCTGAAGCCTTCGCCAAGGCAAAGCAGCTCGAAGGCACGCTGGTGCCCCATAAGGCGCGGAGCCAGCAGGCTCGAACCGGCCTCCGGCACCAGCCCCAGGTCCACAAACGGGGACTTGATCAGCGTGCGCGAGCTGGCGAACACCATGTCGCAATGGAACAGCAACGTCGTGCCGACGCCAATGGCGAGGCCATCGACCGCAGCCACCAGCGGCTTCTGCGCACGCGCCAGAGCATCGAGAAACTGCAGCACCGGCATCTTGGCAAAGTCGCCCTTGCCGGCATGTTGCAAGAAATCGGCGATGTCATTGCCCGCAGTGAAGGCCCCGGGACTGCCGCAGATCAGGTGGCAGCGCACGTCGCCATCGCTGTCGCCAGTTTTCAGTCCCTCGGCCAGCGCCGTGTACATGTCGCCGGTGATGGCGTTCTTTTTTTCAGGGCGGTCAAAGCGCAGGACGTTGACGCCGCCGTCGCGGTGGATGCGGATCATCTCGGATACTCCTTGTGCGCTCAGGACGCCTGGGCCAGCGGGTCATAGGCAAGGATGCTGGCGGACGAGCCGGTCACGTCCCGGGCAAGGCCGGCCACCTCGGTCAGCATCGTCTCGGCGAAGAACCGGGCCAGCAGACGGCGATGCGCGGTTGCCTTTGCATCAACGTCCTGATGCAGAGCGCCCTTGGCAAGCAACGCCGCCCCAAGCGTCAGTCCGGCCAGGCGCAAATAAGGCGTTGCACCGGCCTGCGCCTCGGCAATGCGACCGTCAGCCAGTGCCTGCTGCATCCATCCGGTCGCCTCGGTGAGGTCCGCAATCGCGATCTCCAGCGGCTTGGCCAGGCCTGCGACGCCAGCGTCTGCATGGGCCTTCGCCGAGGACGCAATGGCCGAAAGCTCCTCGATGAAGCGCTTCACATGCGCGCCACCGGACAGCGGCAGCTTGCGCTGCACCAGATCGATGGCCTGAATGCCATTGGTGCCTTCGTAGATCGGGGCAATGCGGGCATCGCGCAGGTGCTGCGCCGCGCCGGTTTCCTCGATGAAGCCCATGCCGCCGTGGATCTGCACGCCGAGCGACGCGCTTTCAACGCCGAAGTCGGTCGACAGGGCTTTGGCGATCGGGGTCAGCAGACCGGCCCGGTCGCTCCAGTAGGTCTTGTCTTCGGCGGTCGTGGCAAGGCGCGCGCGGTCGATGGCGTGGGCGCAGGCGTAGCAGATCGCCCGTGCCACCTGCGTGCGGGCCTGCATGCCGAGCAGCATGCGCTTGACGTCCGGATGCAGGGCAATGGCGCTCATGCCTTCGCCGGTGTCACCCGGTGCCTTGCCCTGGCGGCGATCCAGCGCATAGGACAGGGCCTTCTGATAAGCCCGTTCCGACACACCCAGCCCCTGCACGCCGACAGCAAGCCGGGCGTTGTTCATCATGGTGAACATGCAGGCAAGGCCACGATTTTCCTCGCCGATCAGCCATCCCGTCGCCCCGCCTTCATCACCATAGATCATGGTGCAGGTCGGCGAGCCGTGGATGCCCATCTTGTGTTCAACGCCTGCGCAGCGCACGTCGTTGCGCGCGCCAAGGCTGCCGTCCGGATTGACCAGGAATTTCGGCACCAGGAACAGCGAGATGCCGCGCGTTCCGGCCGGTGCATCCGGCAGGCGGGCCAAAACGAGATGGACGATGTTGTCCGTCATCTCGTGCTCGCCATAGGTGATGTAGATCTTCTGGCCGAAGATGCGGTAAGTGCCGTCAGGATTGCGCTCCGCACGCGCCTTCAGGGCGTTGAGGTCGGAACCAGCCTGCGGCTCGGTGAGGTTCATCGTGCCGGTCCATTCGCCGGAAACGAGCTTCTCGAGATACGTGGCCTTCAGTTCCTCGCTGGCATGCTTTTCCAGCGCTTCGATGGCACCGACCGTCAGCGTCGGGCAAATGGCAAAGGCCATGGAACCCGAATTCCACATCTCCAGTGTGGCGATGTAGAGCATCAGCGGCAGTCCCTGTCCGCCATGCGCCGGATCAGCAGCGAGCCCGTTCCAGCCGCCTTCGATCCACTTGTGATACAGATCGGTCCAGACTTGCGGGATCGTGACCTTGCCGTCCTTGAAAGGCGTCCCGGTCTTGTCGGACATGGCGTTGAGCGGAGCGATTTCCTCGGCGGTGAAGCGCCCTGCCTCGGTCAGGATCGCCTCGACGAGGTCATCAGAGAGGTCTTCCATCCCCGGCAAGGCCCGCAATTCGGACAGACCCGCAACGTGGTTCAGAGTGAAGGCAATTTCGGACAATGGAGCGCGATACATCCGTTTCTCCCTAGATCGCGCGCTTCCTGCTTGACGACCGAAGGCTCAGCCCTCACAACGCCGCGCGACGTTTCTGATTTAAGGCGAACGTACAGACGTTTACGTAAACGTCAATACCGTTACCCAGCGGCAGACTGCCACCGCACGTCTGCCAGCCGCCGATGAGGCCGGGATGAGCACCACAATGCGACGCTGGTCCGTGGATTTGAAGTCCACCGCTTGGATGACCTCAAGATTGCTACAGCCTGTCGCTGATGCGCTGGTTGCCGGCGAGCTTGTGGGCATTCCGACGGAGACAGTCTATGGCCTCGGCGCGGACGCAACGAATGGGCGCGCCTGTGCCAACATTTATGCGGCAAAAGGTCGGCCGAGCTTC
The DNA here is from genome assembly GCF_026672425.1 of Pannonibacter sp. SL95. Classification (GTDB taxonomy): domain Bacteria; phylum Pseudomonadota; class Alphaproteobacteria; order Rhizobiales; family Stappiaceae; genus Pannonibacter. The sequence continues at coordinate 475,921 of NZ_JAPPRC010000006.1, read as the reverse complement.
AACCCACTGATCTCGCATGTGGAAAGCCTCGATGCCGCACAGCGGCATGGTGTTTTTGACGAGCGCGCGTTGAAGCTGGCCCGCGCCTTCTGGCCAGGCCCGCTGACGCTGGTTCTTCCACGGCGCGATGGCTCTCCCATCGCGGACCTGGTCACGGCCGGGCTCGACACGCTGGCCCTGCGCGTTCCGGACGCCCCGGTCATGCGCTGGCTGGCTGAGGCCAGCGGGCGGCCGCTGGCGGCCCCCAGCGCCAACCTGTCTGGCAAGATCAGCGCAACCACGGCTGACGACGTCATCGCGGATCTTGGCGACAGGATCGGCCATGTGATTGATGCTGGCCCCTGCCCCATCGGCGTTGAGTCCACGATTGTCAGTCTCGCAGGGCCCCGAGCGACCCTGCTGCGACCGGGCGGACTGCCGCGCGCCGAGATCGAAGCCTTGATAGGCGAACCTCTCGCCCTTGCGGCCAGTGATGATGCCGCTCCCATGGCGCCGGGCATGATGACGTCGCACTACGCACCTGGCGCCAGTGTGCGCCTAGCGGTTACGGAGCTGCATCCGGGCGAGGCCCTGCTGGCCTTTGGCCCTGCCCTCCCCCGCAATGCGGATCTGGCTGTCGCACAGTTCAATCTGTCCGCGACCGGCGACCTGTCCGAAGCGGCGGCCAATCTCTTTACGGGTCTGCGCAGGCTCGATTTGTCTGGTGCCGGCTCAATCGCTGTCCAGCCGATTCCCTCGGAAGGACTCGGCGAGGCGATCAACGACCGTTTGCGCCGCGCCGCTGCGCCGCGAAGCTGAACCAGAGCAGCGGTTCGCCGACCTGGCTTGTGGCGCGAGCCAAGCAACGTGCCGACGACCGGGTGTATGGGATCGCCATATCAACGTTGTTTTAGCCGGCTTGCTTGCTCGCCTCGACAGGCTTTCCAATTCTTGCGCCCATGCGCCCCGCTGCGCACTTTAAAAACATCAATGCTTTCGAACATTGGGGATCAGAAGTTGCAAGGGAATCCGTGACATTTCCGGAATATATAGATTCTCAGCGCCTTTCTCTTGTATTCACCTTGATAAAATCATCTATTCCAGCCACATCACCAGTCATAATATTACGAATTATAATTCTTACGCAATTCAACAAGCCAGCAGGCATGCTGACATCGCAGATTACCGGCAAAAACGACAATCTGACGATAAATGATCGACGCTCTCATTCACTATTGTTAACAGGTTTGAACCACAAATTTACGGTAATCATCTCGCCATCCCGCAAGGGAATCACGTATCTATTTTTCATACAGGTGATGCAGCGGACCTCCCCTCGAGCATTGCGATGCTCGCACCTTCCAGAGGGCTTGGCCTCAAGGGCCAAGCCCTTTTTCTTGCGCCGGCCGACAGTCGGCCTGTATCTCGAACCCGTTTCCGGTGACATCTGAAAACGCTGCGGTTTGACACGCCTCATTGACAGCCCCACGGGCTTCACGCTCACTGACGCCTCTTGCCAGTTCTGGCGATCAGCTTCGGAGCCGACTTGTCTACCCTGTTCATCTCCCATCCGTGTTTCCTCGATCACCTGACGCCGATCGGTCATCCGGAGCGACCGGACCGGCTGCGGGCGATTGACCGTGTGCTGGAGCACGAGAGATTTCAGTCGCTGGAACGCGATGTTGCCCCGATGGGGACGGTGGAGGACATCGTCCGCGCGCATCCGGGCGCCTATGTTGACCGTCTCTACAAGTCGGCTCCCGAGGAAGGGCTCGTCCGGATCGACGCGGACACCACCATGTCGCCGGGCAGCTGGGAGGCGGCCTTGCGCGGAGTTGGCGGGGCCTGCCGCGCGGTTGACGAGGTTCTCACGCGCAAGGTCGACAACGCCTTTGTCGCGTCACGCCCCCCCGGCCACCATGCCGAACATGACCGGGCGATGGGTTTCTGCCTCTTCAACAATGTCGCCATTGCCGCCCGCTATGCCCAGGCCCGCCACGGCATCGGCCGGGTCGCCATCGTTGACTTCGACGTACACCACGGCAACGGCACGCAGGACATCTTCTGGGCGGACCCAAGCGTCATGTATGTCTCGACCCATCAGATGCCGCTGTACCCCGGCACCGGGGCAGCCGATGAACGCGGCGAGGCCGACACCATCGTCAACGTGCCGCTGGCGGCCGGCGACGACGGGCTGATCTTCCGCGAGGCCGTCGAGACCGCCGTTCTTCCGCGTCTTGAGATCTTCGCCCCGGAACTAATCCTGATTTCCGCCGGTTTCGATGCGCACGCCCGCGATCCGCTCGGCGGCCTTGCCTTGCTGGAAGCCGACTTCGGCTGGATCACACGGCAGCTCATGGACGTCGCCGACCGGCACAGCAACGGCCATGTCGTGTCGATCCTGGAAGGCGGCTACGACCTCGAGGGACTGGCGCGGTCCACAGCTGCCCATGTCATGACGCTGATGGCAGGCTGAACTCCGCTTGACCTTCGCCGCGGTTGCGGCGAGGGTCGCGCTCGATATTCATTCGACCAACAGCAATCAGAATTGGGTGCCATTCCGATTGCGGTCAGACATCCGCCAATTCAGCAGCCAGATGCCAAAGCCCGAGTCTCCTGCCATGACACAGACGCCTGCCGACCTCACCACGCTTTCCTTCGAGGACGCCCTGCGCCAGCTCGAACAGATTGTCCAGGCGCTGGAACAGGGCAACGTGCCCCTGGAACGCAGCATCGAGATGTACGAGCGCGGTGCCCAGCTGCGAGCGCATTGCGACCGTCTGCTGAAACAGGCCGAAGAAAAGGTCGAAAAGATCCAGCTCGGAGCTGACGGCCGCGCCCAGGGCACAACACCGCTTGATCCGGAAAGCTGATCAGGACAAGATTTTTGACATGTCGCCGTTGAGCTGGCGCGATCGACGCTGGGATAGCCGGGAGAATACTCTGCGTCATGACTGCGGACGAAGATGACACTCTCGATGCGTTGATCGACAGCGTTTACATGGCGGTCAATGCGCCAGCCCTGTGGCCGGATGTAGCACGCAGGATCGGCGCGCATTTGGGCGGCACAGCGTATCTTTTCGAGCTGAACGCGGCCGGCCGGCATACCGAGCGGTATTGTCCGCAGGACCAGGCCCAGCGGCCACTGCAGCTCCTGTCCGCCCTCCAGACATCAGCAAACCGGTCCATGCTGGCTTTTCTGCTGGGTGAGGCCGAGCTGCAGTCGCTCTATTGCAAGCAGGCCCTGACGTCGCACATCAACGATCAGTACGAGGCGTTGCCGGACGATGACCTGACCCGAACCCACGGGCTGCTGTCACCTGTGTTTGAGAGCGACGGTGGCCGCGTCATCTTCATGCTCCTCTACCCGCCAGATGGAACTGGCCTCAGCCCGGAAAACTATCCGTTCTCGCGCCGGCTGGCGCGTGCCCTCGGCCAGGGTCTGAAAGTTGTGCAAGAGCAGCGCCTGCAGGCGCAAAGCCTCCTGCGCGACCGCATGTTGATGCGGCATGACGGCGGTGCTGCCATTCTGGTGGATGGCGCACGCCGCGTGGTTGCGACCACTCCCGCCGGCACCACCGCCCTTGCGGCCACAGACTTGTTCGATACCCGAAGTGGGCGTCTGCAGATTGTACCGAAGGATGTCGACGACATCCTCGACGAGCTGCTGGCCGAGGTTCGCAGGTCCGCCCCTCCGCTGCCGGAGCCCCCGATGCTTCCCGTGATCAGGGACAGTCTGCACAGCCGCGCAGATGGGTCCCTGTGCCGCTTTATCCTGCGCAATGTTTGGCCGGCGCAGGATATGCATCCGAGCCCATCTGCCGGGCATGTTCTGATCACCCTTCGCGAAGCGCCTCAGATCTGCCGTGAAGCGCGCGACGCGCTGCAGTCGCTGTTCGGGCTGTCGAAAAGCGAGGCCCGCCTCGCCTATTACCTCGCGATCACGGGCTCCCTGGCGGAAACGCTGGAAACACTGGGCATCACCCGCAATACGGGAAAAACGCACCTGCGCCGGATTTACGAAAAGACGGGAACAACCTCACAGATAGAATTGTTCCAGCTGATTGTCCGCATTTCCGCGCTTTACTGAAGCTTGCGGGCCTGCCACTTGTTGTCGTATTGCTGGTTCTGCGTAAGGTTTATTACGTAAAAATATGTGCATGCATAAAAAAATGGGGCCGCGACACGCACGACCCCAGTTATCACTGTGCACGTGGCCCCATCGACCACGCAGAAGCATTATGACATTTTTTACTCAGTCGCATCACCCAGATGGGTGACATCATATATATCTGCAGGCCAACCTCAATCAGAGCGCGTGCGGACGCAGGCGATCACGCGGATCTCATTGCTGCAGTGTTTGCACACGATGCAGCCTTCGTGTAAGCGTCGATGCCTGTTTGCGCCTCTTGCGCCTGGCCTTGGGCAACCGTATTTGCACGGCACTCGCCAAGTCAGGCTGCGCCTGAGCATCTAAGCCCTGATCGGAAAAGGTCAGAAAACACGGCATTTGGAGTGGTTGAAAGCGTGTCCGTCAAGCCGCATACCCCCCTGCTCGATCTGGTGACTGATCTGTCGGTGCTGCGATCGATGCCTGAAGCCGACCTGCCTCAGCTTGCTCAGGAACTGCGAGCGGAAACGATTGACGCGGTGTCACAGACCGGCGGCCACCTTGGTGCTGGCCTCGGTGTCGTGGAACTCACCGTCGCAATTCATCACGTTTTCAACACGCCAGACGACCGCCTGATCTGGGACGTCGGCCATCAGTGCTATCCGCACAAGATCCTGACCGGCCGCCGCGACCGGATCCGCACCCTGCGCCAGCCTGAGGGCCTTTCCGGCTTCACCAAGCGCAGCGAGAGCGAATTCGATCCCTTTGGCGCAGCGCATTCGTCCACGTCGATCTCCGCAGGCCTCGGCATGGCCGTGGCACGGGATCTGGACGGCCGAAAGAACAACGTCATTGCTGTCATCGGCGACGGCGCCATGTCCGCAGGCATGGCCTATGAGGCCATGAACAACGCAGGCTCGATGAACTCACGCCTGATCGTGATCCTGAACGACAATGACATGTCGATCGCCCCGCCGGTGGGCGCAATGTCGGCCTATCTGGCCAAGCTGGTGTCCGGGCCGACCTACAAGTCGCTGCGCGATGCGGCCAAGCACATTGCCCGTGCCCTGCCACGTCCCTTGCAGGAAAAGGCGGCACGCGCGGAAGAATACGCGCGGGGCTTCTGGACCGGCGGAACCATGTTCGAGGAGCTGGGCTTCTATTATGTCGGCCCGGTTGACGGCCACAATCTGGAGCATCTCCTCCCCGTTCTGAAGAACGTGCGTGACACGCATCAGGGACCCGTTCTGATCCATGTCGTGACCCAGAAGGGCAAGGGCTACGCGCCTGCCGAAGGGGCACGGGACAAGTATCACGGCGTCGCAAAATTCGATGTCATCACCGGCAAGCAGGCCAAGCCCAAGGCCAATGCACCGAGCTACACGTCCGTCTTCGCCCAATCGCTGATCCAGGAAGCGGAGCGGGACGACAAGATCGTGGCCGTCACGGCCGCAATGCCGGAAGGCACCGGGCTCGACCTGATGCAGCAGGTCATGCCGGCGCGCGTCTTTGACGTGGGCATCGCCGAGCAGCATGCCGTCACCTTTGCCGCCGGTCTTGCCAGCGAAGGCTACAAGCCGTTCTGTGCGATCTATTCCACGTTCCTGCAACGCGGCTACGATCAGGTCGTGCATGATGTGGCGATCCAGGGGCTGCCCGTCCGGTTCCCCATCGATCGCGCCGGTCTTGTCGGCGCTGACGGACCGACCCATGCGGGCTCTTTCGACACGGCATTTCTCGCCTGCCTGCCAGGCTTTGTCGTGATGGCAGCCTCCGATGAGGCGGAGCTGCGGCACATGGTGGCGACAGCTGCTGCCTATGACGAAGGTCCGATTTCCTTCCGCTATCCGCGTGGTGAAGGCGTAGGCATTGACTTGCCCGAGCGCGGCCAGGTTTTGGAGATCGGCAAGGGCGTGATCCGCAAGGAAGGCACCAAGATTGCGCTGCTGTCCTTCGGAACCCGTCTGGCGGAATGCATGAAAGCCGCCGACGAGCTGGACGCCGCAGGGCTCTCGACCACCGTTGCCGATGCCCGCTTTGCCAAGCCGCTGGACATGGACCTGATCGCACGGCTCGCCCGCGAACACGAAGTGCTGGTGATGATCGAGGAAGGGTCTGTCGGGGGCTTCGGCAGCCATGTCCTGACCGCACTCGCCGATATCGGCGCGCTTGACCGTGGTCTCAAGGTCCGGTGCATGCGCCTGCCGGATCGCTATCAGGATCAGGACAAGCCCGAACAGATGTACAAGGATGCGCTGCTGACGTCAGAGGGCATTCTCGTCACCGTGTTCGAAGCTCTGGGCCGTGACATCAGCGGATCGGTCCGGACAGCATAAGACCTGATCGGCTGATGTTGCGGACACGATCCGCATCCGCCGGTCAGTCCCCTGTTCTCCATCGCAACAAGCCAGCCCAAATCGGCTATCATGCCAGCGTCCAGTGGCAGCATGTCCGTCTTGCTGTCGGCGACCAGGAATCCGGTCTCATGTTCAAGGCTCTTGCTTCGATCTCGGCGCTTCTGGCCTCGGTCGCCCTGCTGCTTGTCGGTCACGGCTTGCAAGGCACCTTGCTGCCGCTCGCGGCGCAACAGGCAGCTTTCTCAGATCTTGCGATCGGCCTGATCTCCTCGGCCTATTTCGTGGGCATGGTTGCGGGGTGCCTGGCGGGTCCATTCGTTATCCGCCGGGCCGGCCACGTCCGCGCCTTCGCGGCGCTGGTGTCGCTGATGTCGGCCGCAGTGCTGCTGCACCCGGTCTACGTTGATCCGGTCGCGTGGTTCGTGATCCGTGTGATCTCCGGTTTTTGCCTGGCCGGGTTCTACATGATCGTCGAGAGCTGGCTGAATGAGGCAGCGGACAACCGCAACCGCGGCATGATCATGTCGTTCTATATCGTCGTTCTCTACGCCGCGATGATGGTTGGCCAGATCTCGATTTCCTTCGTCGGCATCGAGAGTTTCGTGCCGTTCATTCTTGCCTCGGTCATGGTCAGTCTCGCCGTCATTCCTGTATCCCTGACGACATCGACCCAACCGGCGCCGATCACCATCGTCCGGTTTCGCCCGGTCAAGCTGTACCAGACGTCGCCGGCGGCCTTCGTCGGTTGCTTCCTGGTCGGACTGGCCAGCAGCGCCGTCTGGACGCTGGCGCCGATCTACGGAACACAGATCGGCCTGACGACCACGGAAGCCGCCTACTACGCCGCAGCCTTCATCGGCGGCGGTGTCATTGGCCAGTGGCCGTTCGGCCGGCTTTCAGACCGGATGGACCGGCGTCACGTGCTGTTGGGGCTCGCGCTTGCGACACTGGCGATTGCCGGCGCCATTGCGCTACTCGAGCCCCGCGCGCCATGGATGGCGACCGTCTGCGTCGTGGGCGTCGGGGCCGTGCTGCAGCCCGCCTATTCGGTGGCTGTGGCGCATGCCTTTGACCACGCCAAGGCCTCGGACTATGTCGAGACCTCATCGGGCCTGCTGCTGTCTTACGGGATCGGATCTATCATCGGGCCGACTGGCGCGTCGATCGCGATGCAGACTGTAGGGCCCTCGGGGCTCTACCTGCTCGTCGGCGCCGTCCAGTTGTTGACCATTGCCTTTGTGCTGACCCGACTTTTTGCCCGCGCAACGCCGGCGCAAGACATGAAGCGTGACTTTGGCCCGGAGGCGACGTCCCCGGTCGGCGCGGTGATCTCACCGGAACCGGGACATGCTGCGGACTGATGCAAAGGCCGGTCCTCAGCGAAAGCAAACCTCGGCATCGGGACTGCGGCAAGATTTCACTCGCCTACGGCCCGTTGCTCACCCATAGTGCGCCCATGCTCCGGACAGGCACCACATTCCGTTTCTTGCGCCGCGAACGGCATCCGATTGTCGTGCTTGGCATCGTGGCCTTGGTCGCCCGGCTGCTTCTGGTCTCGATCGGCCTGACCGGCACCGTCGCAACGGTGGATGCCTCTGCCTGGGCCGAGGGGCTGATCTGCACCTCGCAGGCTGGCGCTGGTGAACCCGTCCGCGGGCATGATCCGATCCATTGTGCCTGCGGCCCGGCGTGCCTGCATCTCGGTTTCTCGCCCGCACTGGACTTCTCCGCGCTACCAACGATCCTTGTCGTTACGGCGTCGTCGAGCCTGCCCTACGCAGATCAATCGCCCATTGCCTCCCTTGTCCGGAGCAAACGCCAGATTCGTGGTCCACCGCATTCCTGAAACGCCCGATCCAATCCGGACGCCGTCAAGGCGTAACATTGAATTCTGTTTCAGGACCTGATCATGACCCTTCTGAAGTCCCTCGTTGCTGCCACTCTCCTGTCGACCACGCTTGCCGCCAGCGCCCTTGCCGGCGAAGCCACTGTTGGCGACATCACCGTTCGCGATGCCTGGACCCGCGCAACGCCGCCGAATGCGATGGCTGGCGGTGGCTTCCTGATCATCACCAACAAGGGTACGGCCGACGACAAGCTGGTGGCTGCCAGCGCCCCCGTCACGGCGCGCACCGAACTGCACGAAATGGCCGTCATCGACGGCGTGATGAAGATGCGCCAGATGGAAAGCGGCATCCCGGTGCCTGCGGGTGCGACAGTCGAGCTGAAGCCGGGCGGCCTGCATGTGATGTTCATGGACATCAAGCAGCCGCTGAAGGAAGGCGAGACACTGCCGATCACCCTGACCTTCGAAAAGGCCGGAACTGTCACCGTCGACATGCCGATTGCGAAGATCGGCGCCAAGGAAATGAACCATGACATGCACGGCGGCCACGGTGGCCATGGCATGAAGAAGCCCTCCAACTAAGGCGAAACCAACATGTCGGCGCTCAAATTCGTGCGCTACGGGGCTTGGGCGGCAGTTGCCGCCCTTGCACTCGGCGCAGGTTATGTCAGCTACAAGCAGGTTGCGGGCGGCTCAGCCCCCGCGACCCTGATCGAACCGGTTGCCTCGATTGGCGGGCCCTTCTCGCTCGTCAATGGCAACAATGAACCCGTCTCGGATGCCACTTTCAAGGGCAAGCCGACCGTGATGTTCTTCGGCTTCACCTTCTGCCCGGACGTCTGCCCCACCACCCTGTCTGACCTGCAGGGCTGGATCGAGCAGCTCGGGCCGGACGCGGAGAAGCTGAACTATGCCTTTGTGACCGTTGATCCGGAACGAGACACGCCGCAAGTGATGAAGGACTATGTCGCCGCCTTCGATCCGCGGGTCCAGGCCCTGTCGGGGACACGGGAGCAGATCGATGCTATGATCAAGGCTTACCGGGTTTATGCCAAGAAGGTGCCGCTGGATGCCGGCGGCTACACGATGGACCACACGGCAGCCATCTATCTGATGGACAAGAACAATCGCTTTGTCGGCACCATCGCCTACGAGGAAAATCCGGAAACGGCTCTGGCCAAGTTGCGGCGGATGATCTCTGAAGCTGCGGCCAGCTGACGGGCATTCGGGAGCGTGGAAATGCAGTCGCGATACTGGATGGCAGGCGCAGGTGTTGGCGGCGGGGCCCTGGTCCTGGCGGCGAGCCTCGCCTGGCTGAAGTTCGGCGAAGCGATCTACTTTGAACGCCTGATGTCCGGCCTGGCTGGCTGCTTCTGATCTTTCCGTTATTTCAGGTACTTGAGATACATGGCGCAACGCGAAAGGCTGGACCAGCGGCTGGTTGATCTGGGGCTTACCCCCAGCCGGGCACGGGCCCGCGACGCGGTGCTGCGCGGCACGGTGACCGTGGATGGCCGCACCGCCACCAAGCCCGGCCAACCCGTTGACCTGACAGCCAAAATCGAGATCTCCGATCCCGCCGGTGCCTATGTCTCGCGGGCCGCGCTGAAGCTCATTGCCGCACTCGACGGCTTCGGGGTGTCGCCGGCCGGGCGCACCTGCCTCGATGTCGGGGCCTCGACCGGCGGCTTCACCCAGGTGCTGCTGGAGCGCGGGGCAGCCCGGGTGCATGCCATCGACGTCGGCCACGGGCAGATGCATGAGAGCATCTCGAACGACCCGCGCGTCAACCGGCGCGATGGTCTCAACGCCCGTGAACTGACGGCGCAAGACCTTGAAAACACAGCACCTTCCCTGATCGTCAGCGATGTCAGCTTCATCTCTCTGAAGCTCGCCCTGCCCCCTGCCCTCGACCTTGCCACACCCGGTGCCGAAGCGCTTCTGCTGGTCAAGCCGCAGTTCGAAGTGGGCCGCGAAGGCGTTGGCAAGGGCGGACTGGTGGCTCCAGACCGGGCCGAGGCCTCGGCCGGGGAGCTGCGGGACTGGCTCGACACTCTCCCCGGTTGGCAAGCGCTTGGACTGCTGCCCTCGCCCGTCACGGGCGGTGACGGCAACCGGGAATTCCTGCTCTACGGCCGCAAAACAAGCTGATTTCCAAGGGAAAGCTTGCGGGCCGCCTTCAAGCGGAGTATCGCACGGCCATGACTGACGCGACCCTCGACATCACCATTTCCACCCTCGGACATCTCGGCGACGGCATCGCCGAGGGACCGGATGGCCCCCTGTTCGTGACCGGCGGCCTGCCGGGCGATCACCTCAGGGTGTCGTTGCAGGGCAATCGTGCGACAATTCTGGAGATTCTGACGCCTTCGGCCCACCGCCGTGCGACAAATTCCGACCAGAACCACCATTGCGGCGGCTGCAGCCTGCAGCACATGGATGATGCGACCTATCTCGCCTTCAAGCATGACCAGGTGGTCCGGGCGCTCGCCGACCGGGGCATCGAGGTGCCCGTCGATCCGATCCTCGCCACCCCTCCCGGCAGCCGCCGCCGCGCCGTGCTGACCGCGCTCAGGGCCGGGCACAAGGTGCTGCTCGGCTACCACGAGAAGGGCAGCCACCGGCTGGTGGACCTCATTGAATGCCCGGTTCTGGACCCGGCGATCCTCGCCGCCGTACCGGGCCTGAAAAAGCTCGCCGAGCCGCTGATCCCGCGCAAGGGCGAGCTGCGCCTGACCGTGCTGTCAACCGCCGCCGGACTGGATGTGGCGATTGACGATCCGGTGACAGGCTACGAGAAGAAGCTGATCCAGGTCTCGGCGCTCGCCGCCGAGATCGGCCTCGCCCGCCTTGCCGTGAAGGGCGAGATCGTCATCGAGGCGCGGGCGCCGGTGCTGATGATCGGCAAGATCGCCGTCGTGCCGCCGCCGGGCGGCTTCACCCAGGCAAGCGCCGTTGCCGAGGAGGAACTGGCCCGGCTGACGCTGGAAGCCCTTGGCCTGTCAAAGAAGGCCGCCGACCTCTTCGCCGGCATCGGCACCTTCACCTTCCGCATGGCGCCGCTGATGTCGGTGCATGCGGTGGAGGCCGATGCTGCCGCCATTGCCGCGCTCGACAAGGCAAGCCGCGTGCCTTCGGGCCTCAAGAAGCTGACCTTCGAGCGCCGCGACCTGTTCCGCCGGCCGCTGATGGCCGCGGAACTCAATGCCTTCGACGCCGTCGCCTTCGACCCGCCGCGGGCCGGCGCGCAAGCCCAGGCCGAACAGCTTGCGCTCTCCAAGGTCAAGCGCATCGCCGCCATCTCCTGCAACCCGGCGACGCTTGCCCGCGACCTGCGCATCCTCCTCGACGGCGGCTACAAGCTCACCCGCGTGACCCCGGTCGACCAGTTCCTCTACTCCCCGCATGTGGAAGTGGTGGCAGCGCTGGAGCGGTGAGGGAGCGGGTACGTAGCATCGCGTTTATAGCGACGACTAAACTACAGATTTGGCTAGCATTAATACGAACACCTAGCAGCAGAGCTTTGGAACATACGGCAGCAAAACCAACACAACCACCAAATTAACTCCCTTAATAATTAACGCCAGACCCCGATCTTACTATCGAATTTCTTGCGACATTTTTACTTTTCGCACTCAAATAAACCGCCCACTCCAAAATAAAACCACCAAATACACTCGTCCAACAATGCATTGCTTTACGTCGACTTCATATCAATACTCATCGATGCATCGCAGAAAGTTTTTCTATTACTTTTTTATCAGAGATAATATTTACTAAAAATGTTCCATCAGGCTTACTCTTCACGAACTCAAAGACAGTGTTCGGCTCCAAGCCGGTGAACACATCAATGTGATTGCCCTTTATCGCTCCACCGACATCGGCGGCAAAGAAAAAGCCGTCGTGTATCTCTTCAGATCCCTTTGCGTTCACAAATTTTACGCCCTTCGCCGCCTCGATATAGAGTACAGACCCAATAGGAACCACGGCAGGATCGACAGCAATCGTACGAAATGGGACGAGTTTGAATCCCTTCACACCAAGTCCAAACGGGGCATTTACTTCCGACCAGCGAGTTCGGCCAAGTGCAACTGCCCAAGGCTTGGTACGGGATTTTGATGAAACAAAGGGCGTGCAGTCAATCTTGGGAGTTCCCTTGGAAGCGTAGTTGAAGGTCCGCCTGTTCTCCCCGTTCCCAACGATTATCGTTCCCTCAATAGCACCCAGACACCAATCCTTTTTCGACACCCGGGCGAGAATTTTATCGGTCACAGTTCGAATGGCGACACCATCCGCTTGTTCTGTTGCTAGATGCACGTAGTAATTTGTGGCCCAGAATTTAATACTCTCACTCGCGTCGACCGCCCCAGCACCGATAAACGTTAATCCGAGGAACATTGCCCCGCTAAAGAGATGAGTTAACTTTGATGTGTTTGCGAGCCTCATAACTTTGCCCCTATTTTCATCTGATTGAAATTAACTCGGAATGAATAGTACCTATTACTTTAACCCAACTAGCAAGATCGACATTCTGCGGATCATCGTGGCCGTCCGGCAGCCCTTCATCTATATTGAAATGGAACGCAGGTATCAGCCATTGCCCGGCTCTGACACTTGCAACAATATAAGCTAGTGCAAGGCGCTCCTGCTGCTTAGGACTCAGCCCTGGTTCAGGAGCAATCCACGCAAATGAATTTGCCGGTTTAATTCGAGGCTGCACATTCTCTACATGCGCGAACACTTTTTTCGATTGAGGCGCACGGCTGGCGCTCTCGATCTTCACGCCTGCCTTGGAGCGGCTCGCCTTCCAATCATTAAAGGTCCGGGAGCGGCCATCACGAGTTATAATCAAATGGACTCGGTCTTTGATCCCTGTCCAGATCCGGAGATTATTACCTTTGTAAGAAGCATCATCAATGTTCTTGGGAAAGCTGCCAGTCTCTTCGGGATAGCTTGTATCGTGAATAACGAAATAACGCAGGCTCTCAGCATCACCAGAGGCCACAGCGCCTCCCACATCATCCGGAGAAATCCCCTTTTTATCGAGGTAAGTCTTCAGTTGCTGAGCACTGACGTCCGGCGCAATAGTGATACGAGTAAGGAGCCACTGCGGTATCTTTTGGCTTGTTGAGCCAGTACCTTTGGGCTTCACTTTGCGAAGCAGGCAATCAGCTTGCTCTGTTGCGCTTCCTGCAAAGCTCAAAGTCTCCGAATTGAACTTGCAGCCACCGTAAACCGCGCCGTTTGCACCGCTCGGCATCGCCAACCCGGCCGCTAATGCCATGACAGACAGTCGAAAAGTATACATTTCCGCACTCCACCACCGACAGTTGACTTAGTTCTGCATCCTTTTGACCCGATCGTAAACACAAAATTCATGCTTCTTGCGGTTGCAAGTAGCGTGAACATTTGTGGACTAGCGCCCTCAGGAAGCCAGATTTGAGACGTTCGGGCTCCCTATCTCGGCACCATGTCCGTGCTGCGGCGAACCTGACAGGTCCCGGCACAGGGCCGGGACGGCGGGTGGGGTGGTGGCCGGGTGGGGCGGCTGTTGTGGATGCTTTAGGCGCCGGAGCGCGGGTCCTTCGGCGTGAAGGGGCGGAGCTGGCGCAGGAAAACAACAACGAAGTCTGATGGTTACTGGGCTCCTGCCTGCGCAGGAGCGACGAGGGAGAGGCAGGGTGACTTTTGACCCTGCGACATCCCGTGCCGGTCATCCCCGCCTCGTGCGCGGATCCATGCGGGCTTGGGGGATGGTGCACACTTCTGGTCAGCCGGAGCCTGGAGGCTGGATCCCCGCACAAGGCGGGGATGACCGCGGAGGGTGCGGCTCCCCGCCTCGCCACTCTCTCCGCGCTGTCCAGGCCTTGAGCCGGGACCTAATTGTTCTGCATGACCGGTGACCGGGCGGAGAGGCTGCGGTGCCCCTGACAGGTCCCGGCACAGGGCCGGGACGGCGGGGGTGGGGTGGTGTCGGGGGGCGGAGGGTGGCAGAGGGCCGCGCTCCAGGCGTTAAGCGTGCGCGCCTGCAGCACCTGCCGTTGCCCCGCAACCAAATCCAAAGCTTCGCTCTGAGCCTTTAGCGAGGCCCCTTACAGCACCCGTCCAGGGTTCAGCGTGTTGTTGGGGTCGAAGGCGGATTTGATGCGTTGCATCAGGTCGAGTTCGAGCGGGCTCTTTACCTCGCGCAGGAGGTCGCGCTTCAGGCGGCCAATGCCGTGTTCGGCGGAGATGGAGCCGTTGAACTCGTGCACGATGCCATGGACGAGGGCGTTCATCTCGTCCCAGCGGGCGATGTAGGCTTCCTTGTCTGCGCCGATCGGCTGGCTGACGTTGAAGTGGATGTTGCCATCGCCCAGATGCCCGAAGGGCACCGGGCGGCAGCCGGGGACCATGGCTTCGACGGCGGCAATCGCCTTGGCGAGGAAGGCCGGGATCGAGGCGACGGGCACGGACACGTCGTGCTTGATCGAGCCGCCCTCGGCGCGCTGCACCTCCGACATGCCGTGGCGGATGTGCCAGAAGTCCTGGGCCTGGGCCATGGACTCGGCAAAGGCCGCATCTTCGACGAGACCCTTCTCGTAGGCTTCGCCCAGGATCGACTCCAGGAGGTCCCGCACCGGGAAGGCCTCGGTGCCCGAGGACAGCTCCATCAGCACATACCAGGGATGGGTGCCGGCGAGCGGATCGCGGGCGCCGGGCAGATGGCGGATGCAGAACTCCAGGCCGACGCGCGGCATGATCTCGAAGCCGGTGAGAATCGGTCCCGCCTGCGCCTTGGCGGTGGAGAACAGGTCCAGCGCCGCTTCCGGGCTCGACAGGCCGATGAAGGCCACTTCCAGCTTCTTCGGCTTGGGGAAAAGCTTGAGCGTGGCGGCCGTGATGACCCCCAGAGTGCCCTCACCACCGATAAACATGTGTTTCAGATCGTAACCGGTATTGTCCTTGCGAAGGGCCCGGAGACCGTTCCAGACATCGCCGTTGGCCATGACGACCTCGAGGCCAAGGACCAGATCGCGGCTGTTGCCATAGGCCAGAACAGCGGTGCCGCCGGCGTTGGTGGAGAGGTTGCCACCGATCTGGCAGGACCCTTGCGAGCCCAGCGCCAGCGGGAACAGCCGGTCGACGGCATCTGCCTCGCGCTGCAGCGTCTCCAGCACCACGCCAGCCTCGACGGTGATGGTGAAGCCCTGCGGATCAACGTTGCGCACGCGGTTCAGCCTTGCCAGCGAAAGGACGATTTCCTCCCCGGATTCCTTGGGGATCTGGCCGCCGACGAGGCCCGTGTTGCCACCCTGGGGCACGATCTTGAGACCGTTTGCGTCGGCATATTTCAGCACCGCGCTGACCTCGTCCGTCGTGCCCGGACGCAGCACCATCGGTGTCACGCCCTGGTAGAGATCACGCCATTCGACGAGAAACGGCGCCTTGTCGGAGGCCGCGGTGAGCACATTCGCGGCACCGATCAGCTCGGCAAAACGGGCAGCGTGGTCGAGTTCAGCCATTCACGTCACTCCTCAAGCGGACGGCCCTCGGACAGGCCAGGCAGGTGTGGGGCCGCTACCATATCGCAAGCCGCCGGTCCAGACTTCGCAGAGCCGCAGGCGCACGGGGATGACTTGAAGCAGCAAGGGGCCTGTGCCATAGGAGGCCAGCCCGCCGGGCAGACTAAAGGCATACGCATCTGGAGAAAATGATGGCGGACACGCGCGGACTTATGAACGGCAAACGCGGCCTGATCATGGGCGTTGCGAACAACCGGTCGATTGCCTGGGGCATCGCCAAGGCCCTTTCCGACGCCGGTGCCGAGCTTGCGCTGACCTATCAGGGAGAGGCGCTGAAGAAGCGCGTCGAACCGCTTGCCGAACAGCTGGGCGCCATCGTTGCCGGCCATTGCGACGTGACTGATGCAGCCAGCATCGACGAGGTGTTTGCCCATCTGGAAAAGACCTGGGGCAAGATCGACTTCCTCGTGCACGCCATTGCCTTCTCCGACAAGGACGAACTGACCGGCCGCTATGTCGACACCACGCCGGGCAACTTTGCCCGCACGATGGACATCTCCTGCTATTCGCTGACCGCTGTCACCCAGCGCGCGGAAAAGCTGATGACCGACGGCGGTTCGATCCTGACGCTGACCTATTACGGCGCCGAGAAGGTCATGCCGCATTACAACGTCATGGGCGTTGCCAAGGCGGCGCTGGAAGCGAGCGTGAAGTATCTCGCCGTTGACCTTGGCCCGAAGAACATCCGCGTCAACGCCATCTCGGCCGGCCCGATCAAGACACTCGCCGCCTCAGGCATTGGCGACTTCCGCTATATCCTGAAGTGGAACGAGTACAACGCCCCGCTGCGCCGCACGGTCACCATCGAGGAAGTGGGCGATGCCGCTCTGTTCCTGTGCTCTGACCTTGGCCGTGGCGTGACCGGCGAGATCCAGCATGTGGACTGCGGCTACCATGTCGTCGGCATGAAGGCAGTCGACGCGCCGGACATTTCCGTCGTCAAGGACTGAGCCGGACGGTAGCGGAGCAGGCTGGGACCTCACCGGCGTCATCCCGGACGAGCGCCAGCTCGAGCCGGGACCGGAGGGGCGAGGTTTCCGTTGTTTCAATGAGAGAGTAGCCGACAGGCTCTGGCTCTCCGGTCCCGGATCTTCGCTTCGCTGCGTCCGGGATGACGTGGCGAGCCTGAAAATACTCCCCCGGTCCATTCCCATGGGCCGGGGTTTCGCATTTGTGAGGGCCGGTGTGCCTGGCTGGCATTGACAGGGCTGCGGGCGCTCGGGCACAGGAACGCTGCCCGCCCTTCCCGTTTCCTCCTTACGCTGGATTCGCCCATGTCCACCGGCCTCCCCTCTACCGGCCTCCCCGATCGCCTCATCTTCATCCGCCATGGCCAGACCGACTGGAATGCGGAAGGCCGCATGCAGGGGCAGAAGGACATTCCGCTGAACGAAACAGGGCGCGCCCAGGCTCGCCGCAACGGCGGCGCGCTGGCGAGCTTCCTGGCTTCAAAGGGCTGGCAGGCGGAGGCGTTCGATTTCGTGGCCTCGCCGCTGGGGCGCACGCGGGAGACGATGGAACTCGTCCGCGGAGCCATGGGCCTTGATGCGGCGGCCTACGCGCTGGACGACCGGCTGAAGGAGATCACCTTCGGCACCTGGGAAGGCTTCACGGTCGAGGAACTGGCGGTCAGTGATCCGGACCGCGTGGCGGCGCGGCGGGCGGACAAATGGGGCTTCACGCCGCCGGGCGGGGAAAGCTACGCGATGCTGACCACCCGCATCGGCGGCTGGCTCGCCAGCGTGGACCGACCGATGGTGGCCGTGATCCATGGCGGTGTCATCCGCGTGCTGCGCGGGCTGCTGGAGGGGCTGGAACCGGCTGCAGTTCCGCGCCTCGATGTGCCGCAGGACGTGGTCTATGTCTGGGACGACGGCCGCCTGACACTGGTGTAAGGCTGATTGCGCAAACACCCACAGCGCGGCCTCGCATGACGGAGAGCCTGATGATTCGGACCGCTGAGAGCGATGATCTTCCTGCCATCCTCGCGCTTTACCCGCGAGCATTTGCGGAGGAGGATCTGCGGCCCGTGGTGGAGGCGCTTGCCAAACTGCCGCATGGCGTGCTGTCGCTGGTGGCGCAGGCCGACGGCGGCCTGGCCGGGCATGTGATGTTCACGACTTGCGCTGCCGGACAGGGCGGACCTGCCGTCGGGCTTCTGGCGCCACTTTGCGTTGCCCCGGAACGGCAGCGGCAGGGCATCGGCGGCCAACTGGTGCGGGAGGGTTTCGCGCGGCTTGCGGCAGACGGAATTGCCTATGTGCTCGTCCTGGGCGATCCCGACTATTACGGCCGCTTCGGTTTCCAGCAGGAGCGCAGGATAAGCACGCCCTATGAACTGCCGCCCGAATGGTCTCCGGGCTGGCAGGGGCAGAGCCTGATCGAGGGGTTTATTCCGCCAGTGTCGACACTCGACGTGCCGGCTCCCTGGCGGCAGCCGTCCCTGTGGCTTCCCTGACGGGGAGACGGACGTCTGCCTACTGGATCTGCAGGTCGTAGAGCATCTTCTTGGAGCCGTCGACGTCGTAGAAGACGCGCACGAGCTGGCCGGGCTTCAGGTCATCGACGTAGAAGTCGACCGGGAACTGATACTTCTGGCCATCGGACAGGGTGATGGTGGCCGTTTCCGGGTTGATCTCGACGATCTTGCCTTCCGCTTCCTCGGCAGCAGCCCCCGAAATCGCAGCGCCTGACAGGAATACAGCAAGGCCAAGTGCGGCCAGACCCTTGTAGATTGACTTCATGTTCAACTCCGACTGGGACACGCCGGAAGCGGTCCCGGACTGACGTGCCGGTACGGTCCAATCTGTTGCGATCCTGACTCATGCCGGAGACGTGATCGCATGCACCGACGGCGCGACTTTATACGGGCCTATATGCCAACCAAAAGGCGTTTTCTTGGCAGGATCGGAATATCCCGTGTGAAGCGTTGGCAGCGATGCACTGGGCGTGAGACCGATCACATGGCAACCTGAGCAGCGATCATGTCGGATGAGAGGCACGGCAGGGATGACCGAGGCGAGTAGCGACACCTTCTATCTGGACCTGCCGGCGTTCTCCGACTTCAGCGGGGTGGCCGACGGCATGGCCTATGCCGCCGTGCCGGACGGCTGGCTAGTTGCTGCCTCCGATATCGTCCGGTCAACCGAAGCAATTGCGGCCGGGCGCTACAAGGACGTCAACATGATCGGCGTTGCCGTGATCTCTGCCCTGCTGAACCGGCTCGGGCGTGACCGGCTGCCTTTCGTGTTTGGCGGGGACGGCGCGATGGTGTTGCTGCCTGCTTCGGGCCGGGATGCCGCCGCTGAAGCGCTTGCAGGCGTTGCGCGCCTTGCCCGTGAGGCGGCCGGGCTGGAGCTGCGGGTGGCGTTGATACCCGTCTCTGACCTCAGGGCGGCAGGGGCCGACATCCGCCTGCGCAAGTTCGAGCTGAGCCCGGGCAACTTCCTCGCCATGGTCAGCGGCGACGGGCTGATGCTGGCCGAGCGCTGGCTGAAGGATGAGCTGCAGGGCGCGGCCTATCGCATCACGGACCCGAACCCCGCAACACCCGACCTCACCGGCTTTTCCTGCAACTGGGAACCGCTGCGCGCCCGCAACGGCCGCATCGTGTCGCTGATGGTCCGGACCACCGAGGCGGCCGGACCGGAGGGCCTTGCCCGGTTGATGCACGGTCTCAGCGACCATGCCGGCGTTGATGCGCGGGCCAGCGAGCCGCAGGAAGCGCCCGTCCAGGACGAAACACTGCGCATGCGGGCAGTGCCCGAGAGGCTGGCGACGCAAGTCCGGCTGTTCACGGGCGGCAGCCTGTCGCCATTGCTGATCCTTCGGACGCTGGTGCTGGTGGCGATGGTGCGCTTTTCGCGCTGGAGCGGCTGGCGGCTCGGATCGCTCGAGCCTGTCCGCTACATGCGCGAGATGCAGCTCAACACCGACTTCCGCAAGTTCGACGATACGCTGCGGCTGGTGATCGACGTGAGCGAGGCTCAGGCGGAGGCGCTCAAGGCGTATCTGGCGCGGGAGTACGCGTCGGGCCGTCTCATCTACGGCCTGACCGAAGCCGACCAGGCCTTGATGACCTGCTATGTCTCCGACTTTGCTGCCAGCCAGCATGTGCATTTCGTCGATGGGGCCAATGGAGGACTGGCGCTGGCCGCGCGTGACTTCAAACAGAGGCAGAAGGAGCTGGAACAGGCCATGCAACGGCCCTTGCCGGGCGGTCATGCCGGTGGCCAATCATTTGACGCTGCCGCCAAACCCGCCTAGAACCGGCCTGCCTTTCCTGTTGTTCCGTCCGGGCTGTCCATGTCGCACAATTCTTTCGGCCATCTGTTCCGTTTCACCACCTGGGGCGAAAGCCACGGCCCGGCCATCGGCTGCGTGGTGGATGGCTGCCCGCCGCTGATCCCGCTGACGGAAGCCGACATCCAGGGCTTCATGGACAAGCGCAAGCCGGGGCAGAACCGCTTCACCACCCAGCGGCAGGAGCCGGACCAGGTGAAGATCCTCTCTGGCGTCATGATCGACGACGACGGGGTGCAGAAGACCACGGGCACGCCGATCTCGCTGTATGTCGAGAACACCGACCAGCGCTCCAAGGACTATTCCGAGATCAAGGCGAGCTATCGCCCCGGTCACGCCGACTACACCTATGACGCCAAGTACGGCATCCGCGACTATCGCGGCGGCGGACGCTCCTCGGCGCGCGAGACCGCCATGCGCGTGGCCGCTGGCGCCATTGCACGTCTCGTTTTGCCGGGCGTCACCATTCGCGGCGCGCTGGTGCAGATGGGTCCGCACAAGATCGACCGCGCGGCCTGGGACTGGGCGGAAGTCGACAACAACCCGTTCTTCTGCCCGGACGCGAAGATGGCGGCCTTCTACGCCGAGTATCTCGATGGCATCCGCAAGGCCGGCTCCTCCGTCGGCGCGGTCATCGAAGTCGTCGCCGAAGGCGTGCCGGCCGGTCTTGGTGCGCCGCTCTATGGCAAGCTCGATCAAGACATCGCCAGCGCGCTGATGTCGATCAACGCCGTAAAGGCTGTCGAGATCGGCAACGGCTTTGACGCGGCGAGCCTGACCGGTGAGGACAATGCGGACGAGATGCGCGCCGGTGACACTGCCCCGCGTTTCCTCTCCAACAATGCCGGCGGCATCCTGGGGGGCATTTCCTCCGGCCAGCCGATCGTTGCCCGCTTTGCCGTGAAGCCGACGTCGTCGATCCTCAACCTGCGCCAGTCCGTCACGCGCGACGGCGAGGAAGTGGACGTGATGACGAAGGGCCGCCACGACCCTTGCGTCGGCATTCGCGCCGTGCCGGTGGGCGAGGCCATGCTGGCCTGCGTCCTGGCCGACCATTTCTTGCGCCATCGCGGTCAGGTGGGCTGATTTCAGCGAGACTGAAAACTTCTCATCTATTTCCTTGCGACTGAATAGGTCCTGCGCTAGGCTCTGCGCATGAGACTGGATCATTGGCTTGCACAGACCGGGGAAAGCCGCAGCGCCTTTGCGCGCCGCGCAGGGCTTTCGCCTGCCTCGGTCACCGCGCTCTGCAACGATCCCGGAGCCTGGGTGTCGCGGGACATGGCCCGCAAGATCGCCGAGGCCACGGGCGGTGCGGTGACGCCGAATGATTTTCTCGGCCTATCCACCACGAAGGAGCATCCCGTGTCCCAGGCCCGTGTAGCCGAAGCGATCCGTGCCTTTGAGCGCGGCGAGATTGTCGTCGTCACCGATGATGACGACCGCGAGAACGAGGGCGACCTGATCGTCGCCGCGACCAAGGTGACGCCGGAGCAGATGGCATTCATCGTGCGCCACACGTCCGGCATCGTCTGCGCGCCGATGACCGTCGAAGCGGCAAAGCGGCTGCGCCTTGATCCGATGGTGGCCAGCAATGATGCGCCGCTCTCCACCGCCTTCACCATTTCTGTCGACTACCGGCATGGCCTGACCACCGGCATTTCCGCCGATGAGCGCTGCGCCACCGTGCGCGGTCTGGCCAATCCCAACGCCGGCCCGTCCGACTTCGTGCGCCCCGGCCATGTCTTCCCGCTGATTGCCAAGGAAGGCGGCGTGCTGATGCGCTCCGGCCATACGGAAGCCGCCGTGGACCTGTGCCGTCTGGCCGGTCTCGAGCCGGTCGGCGTCATCTGCGAGCTGGTCAATGACGATGGCAGCGTCAAGCGCGGCGCGCAGGTGGCGGAATTTGCCGCCGAGCACGGGCTGAAGATGGTCTCCGTCTCCGACCTCATCGCCTGGCGCCAGCGCACCGAGCGCCTGATCGAGCGCGTCAACGAGCAGCCGGTGCAGACCGTTGCCGGACCTGCCTATGCCGTCACCTACGCCACGCCCTATGACCCGATGCACCACGTCGCCGTGATCTACGGCGACATTCTCGATGGCCGCAACGTGCCCGTTCGCCTGCAGCTGGAATCGGTGCTGGACGATGTCTTCGGCGCTGCCCAGCCGCTCGACGCGGTGATGAAGAGCTTTGCCGACCGGGGCCGCGGTGTGATCGTGTTCCTGCGCGAAGGCTCTGTGGGCGTTGCCCGCCAGTCCAAGCGCGCCCGCTCCGATCTGGAAGCGGCGGAAACCGAAGAGCATGGCTCGGCGCAGGTGCGCCAGGAGCAGTGGCGTGAAGTGGGCCTCGGCGCACAGATCCTCAAGGATCTCGGCGTCACCTCGATCCGCCTCCTGTCCTCACGCGAGCGGCACTACGTCGGCCTGGAAGGCTTTGACATCAAGATCGAGGCGACGGAGATCGCTGAAACCTGAGGCGCGACGGAAGGTGGCGGGTTGCCATACTCCGTCACCTTCGTCGCTCCTGCGAAGGCAGGAGCCTAGTAATCGGGGCGAGAGTTGGTTGGGGATCCTCGGAAAACCCCAAGGAAAGTTGGTGGTTACTGGGCTCCTGCCTGCGCAGGAGCGACGAGGTTTGAGGCCTTGCCGTGCGCAGCATGACAGCGGCAAGTGGTACGTCGGCCAAGTCGACGCGGTTGCCCCACTCGTCGCTCTGCAAGCGAGTTGGCCCCGGCTCGGCGCTGCGCCTGGCCGGGGTGACGAAACTGAAGCACAGCCAAGAAAGCCCCCCTGCCTGACGGCAGAGGGGCTTTTTCGTTACTTGAGGTGTTCCTGGAAGAAGGCGACGGTGCGCTCTTCCAGTCCGGTGATCCGTGCCAAACGCCCCGGCGGGACGTCGCCGGCGATTTCGAGGATCAGCTTGCGGCGCACGGCGGCGGCGAAGCTCTCGGCATTCTCGGCGCTGACGACGAAGGAGCCCGGGCCGCCGATGATCATCTCGCCGAAGGCGGCCTCGAGATCATAGGACGAGGGACGGCCGGAGCAGGAGCGGCAGAGGACGGCGAGGCCATTGATGATGATGCCGGCCTTGACCACCTCGTCGCGCGCCACGGTGATCGCCGGGCCGCCCCAGTTGCCGGCGCTGTCGGCCGACAAGTCGATGACGCGGCGCATGCCGGTGAAGGCGTTTGTCTCCAGCTGGGCCTTGCCATAGAGCAGCGCCGAGCCGATGGCATTGCGGCCATAGGCCTTGCGCGGGCGGCCTTCGGTGAGGGCTGCGGCGAAGCTGGCGGCACTTTCGGCGCTGTCGATGATGGTCCAGTCGACCACCATGTCCTGCGAGCCGGGTCCGGCCCATTCGGCATAGGCGACCGCGATGCGGCCGATCATGTTGCCGGTGATGGCGGAGAGAACCGATGGATCGACAATGGCCTCGGCATAGCCCAGGCGCTGGAAGCGGATCTCGTCATCGTCGATCGAGCCGGTGGCATCGGCGAGCAGGATGAGTTCCAGATCCACTTCGGTCTGCGCATGGGCAGGCTGGGGCAAGATCAGCCCCTGCCCCGCCAGCGCGACCAGCATCAGCATCCATAAAACCAATGATCGCATGCCCGCCCCTCCGGCTTCCACACCTCCACAAGCTACCGCGTTGACGCAGCGAGGGGAGAGCAAGCTTTGGGCAATGACGCCATTGTGAAGAGGGGGAAGGTGCGGGACCTCCGTTTGGCGAGAAGCCCCTCCCTCACCGGCGTCATCCCGGCCACGCGCAGCGCCGAGCCGGGACCGGAGGGGCGAGGTCTCACGTTTTCAATGCGCGCGCAGACGACATGCCCGGGCTCTCCGGTCCCGGGTCTCCGCTTCGCTGCGCCCGGGATTGTTTGTTGTCCGAGGTGCTAGGGTAAAGGGGAAGCTGCGACCCTTAACCCGCAGCTTCAGCGTCAGGCGACCGTCCCGGGGTCGGGTTTTCACCCGCTGTCATCATGGCTCCCTGACGCTTCCCTTTTCCCGCTTGGAGAGTTGATTGGGCCTCTGGCTGACACCCACGCCCGCAAACAATCCGAAGCACGTCAAGGATAGCACGGCCATGCCCGCCCTGCAGCAGCCTCCCGCCCATGTCTGCGGCTTCGATGTCGCCAAGGACAGCATCACCGCCTTCGACACCGCCACCGGCCGTGTCACGACCTTCCCCAACCGCTCCGCCAGCATCCGCAAGGCGCTGACAGGCCTGTCGGCCGACTGCCTGTGCGTGTTGGAGCCGACCGGCGGCCACGAGCGCCTGCTGGTGGGCGAACTGACGGCAGCAGGCCTTGCCTGCCACCGGGCCGATACCGTTAAGGTCAAGGCATTCAGCCGGTCCTTCGGCCGTCTTGCCAAGACAGACGCCATCGATGCCCAGGCTCTGGCCCGCTATGGCGAGGAGCGCTGGAAGACACTCGCCCTGTTCACGCCGGCCGATGAGACCCAGAGCACACTCGCCAGCCTCAATGCCCGCCGTCAGGAGCTTCTCGCCCTCAAGGTGGCCGAGCAGAACCGCTCAAAGATCCCCGGAGAGGGACCTGGCATCGCGATCATCCGCCGCTCCTGCCAGGTCATCCTGCGGGCGATCCTGCACGAGATCGAGGCCATCGACGCCGCCATCGAGGCGCTCGTCGACGCCTCGCCGCAGCTCGCCCGCCGGATCGAGGTCTGCTGCTCCCTGCCGGGCGTGGGCAAGCGCACCGCCATCACCCTCGCCGCAACCATGCCGGAACTGGGAACGATGGACCGGCGCCAGGCCGCAAGCCTCGCCGGGGTCGCCCCTCATCCGAAGGACAGCGGAACCCTCAAGGGATATCGCCGGATGCACGGCGGACGCTCCACCGTCAAGCCGGCCCTCTTCATGGCCGCCTTGTCCGCAAGCCGCGCAAACGGGCCATTAAAGGAGGTCTATCAAAGGCTTATCAACAACGGGAAGAAGCCAATCCTCGCAATCGCCGCCCTCATGCGAAAGATCATCGTCATCCTGAACGCAAGGATCAGGCAAAACGCACAACAACAGAGTTGATGACGGCGGAGGGTGTGTCATCCAGTCGCGCGCGCCCTTTCCCCCGATCAGTCGTAGCGGAGCTCGCCGGCCTTGCCGCGGAAGATGAAGTAGGACAGCACCGTGTAGCCGATGATGACCGGCAGCACGAAGACAGTGCCGACAAGGATGATGGCGAGGCTTTCGGGGGCGCTGGCGGCGGCGTAGATGGTCAGCTTTTCCGGCACCACATAGGGGTAGAAGGAAAAGGCGAGACCGGCGAAGCAGACGGCGAACAGCACGGTGGCCGCGACGAAGGGGACATAGGCGAAGCGGTCGCGGCTGTCGGGCAGGTGGCGCAGCGAGATGTGGATCATCGCCACCAGCGCCACGGCCAGCAGCGGCAGCGGCGCAAGGAAGAGCATGTCCGGCAGGGTGAACCACTTGTCGAAGATGCGGGGGCTGACCAGCGGCGAGGCAACCGAGACGGCGCCGAGGCCGGCGAGCACGCCGTAAAGCCCGCTCCTAGCCCAGCGCACGGCCTTCTTCTGCAGTGCGCCCTCCGTCTTGATGATCAGCCAGGTGGCGCCGATGAAGGCGTAGCCGGCGGCAAGGCAGACGGCAGTGAGCAGGGCAAAGCCGACGGTGAAGGGCGTCCAGACGAGGCCCATGATGTAGAGGCCCAGCATGAAGCCCTGCGACAGCGCGGTCATCAGCGAGCCCGCGAAGAAGGCCGCATTCCACATCGCCTTGTGCGGCGGGGCGACCTTGGCGCGGAACTCGAAGGCGACGCCGCGCAGGATGAGGCCGACCAGCATGACGGCGACCGGCAGGTAGAGCGCGGTCAGGATCATGCCATGGGCTGCCGGAAAGGCGACCAGCAGCAGGCCGATGGCCAGCACCAGCCAGGTCTCGTTGGCATCCCAGAACGGGCCGATGGCGGCCACCATCCGGTCCCGCTCGTCATTGCCCGCAAAGGGGAACAGGATGCCGACGCCGAGATCGAAACCGTCGAGGACGACATAGGCGAGGATCGACAGGCCCATCAGGCCAGCGAAGATCACGGGGAGCGACAGGGCGGGATCAGCAAACATCGTGATCTCCTTATTCGGCCGGCTGGAGCACGGGGCGAACCGGCATCAACGGGGCCGGGGCGACCGGGCTGACGGCGCCCTTCACGGCCTTGCCGGCGAGATAGAACAGGACGCTGACATAGGCGGCGATCAGAGCCACATAGATCGCGAGATAGACGACCAGCGTGGATAGGACCATCGGCGCGGGGACGGCCGCGACCGCCTCGGCCGTGGACAAGACGCCCTGCACCAGCCAGGGCTGGCGGCCGATCTCGGTGGTGTACCAGCCGGCGAGCGTCGCCACCCAGCCGGAGAAGGTCATCAGCACCAGCGCACGCAGGCCCCAGGTGCCGGCGGCCGTCTCCAGCTGGCCACGGCGCCAGACGAGAACGGCGGCGGCGAAGGAGACGGCGAGCATCGCCATGCCGGTGCCGACCATGATGCGGAAGGACCAGAACACGGGCGCGACCGGGGGATGCAGCGGCGTGCCGTCCTCGGCGACGAAGTCGTTCAGGCCCGGGACGACGCCCGCCGGATCATGCTTCAGGATGATCGAGGCACCACTCGGGATGCTGATCTCGTAGTCGTTGCTGCGGGTCTCGCTGTTGGGCAGCGCGAAGAGGACAAGCGGCACGTTCGGGCGCGTGTCCCAGTTGGCCTCCATGGCCGCGACCTTGGCCGGCTGGTGCTGCAGGGTGTTGAGGCCGTGCATGTCGCCGGCGAGGATCTGCAGCGGGATGAGGACGGCGGCCAGCGTGACACCGGTGCGCAGGGCCATGCGCAGCTCGCCCGTGCGCTCGCCCTTGAGCCAGCGCCAGGCGGAGAGACCGGCCATCAGGAAGGCCACAGTCAGCCCGCTGGCCAGCAGCATGTGGACAAGGCGGTAGGGCATCGACGGGTTGAAGATGATCGCCCACCAGTCCGTGGCAAAGGCGACGCCGTCGCGCAGCTCGAAGCCGGCCGGCGTGTGCATCCAGGAGTTCAGCACCAGGATCCAGAAGGCGCTCATGGTCGTGCCGAAGGCGACAAGGAAGGTCGCCAGCGTGTGCAACCAGGCCGGAACCTTGGAGAAGCCGAACAGCATGATGCCGAGGAAAACGGCCTCGAGGAAGAAGGCGGTCAGGACCTCATAGGCCAGCAGCGGACCGGCGATGTTGCCGACGCGCTCCATGAAGCCCGGCCAGTTTGTGCCGAACTGGAAGCTCATGGTGATGCCGGAGACGACGCCGAGCGCGAAGCTGAGGGCAAAGACCTTTACCCAGAAGCGGTAGGCGCCGATCCACTTGGCATCGCCCGTCGCGCTGTAGCGCAGGCGGAAGAACAGGAGGACCCAGCCAAGTGCGATCGTGATCGTGGGGAACAGGATGTGGAACGATATGTTCGCTCCAAACTGGATGCGCGACAGCAGCAAGGTGTCCATCATGGCCGGGTCTCCGGGTTGTACCTACCGGGCCATATGTGGTTTTGCGTAGATGCTGCAATGCGGTGCGACGGAATGGCCCTGCGGCGGAATGTGCCGCAGGGCGGGCGCTCAATGGCGGAAAGCCGCGCTTTTACCGGTCTACCTGCCTACCGCGACATTGCGGCACAGGGGGCTTCAAAGACGGACGACGTGGACGTCAGGCGCGGCGGGCGAGGACCAGATGGCCGGGGACGGGCTCGCCGTCTTCGAGGCGGACGGTGATCGGGTCCATGGCCAGGATGGCAAAGCCGTTAGCGGACAGAACGTCGCGGACATAGCCTTCCGCATGGGCGAAGCGGCGCTTCGGGCCGACGATATAGGGCTGACCGGCCATGGCGTCGTCCGGCAGGGTCTCGGTGGAGAAGCCGAAAACGCCGCCGGGGTTGAGGCGGGCGGCAGCGGCGGCGATTGCCGGCTCGAGGCGGCCGAGATAGGGCATCACGTCGGTGGCGGCGATGAGGTCATAGGTCGGACGGCTGCCGTCCTCTTCCTCGAACTCTTCCAGGAAGGCAACGGCTTCGCCGACGTAAAGGTCTTCATAGACCTCGCGGTCGAAGGCGATCTCGATGATGCGCTCGGAGAGATCGACGCCGGTCATCGCATCGCAGCAATCGGCCAGCGCCTCGCCGGTCAAGCCGGTGCCGCATCCAAGGTCCAGGCTGGTGGCATAGGGACCGGGAGCGTGCTTGCGCAGCTGCTCGCGCAGGAGCAAGGGCACACAGTATTCGAGCTGGTCGACGAGGATGGCTTCGAAGACATCGGCATGCTGGTCAAACAGGGTGGCGACATAGGCGTCCGGCATGCGTTCCGGCGTTGCCACGGCGCCCATGGCGGCGAGGCGAATGCTGGCGCCGCAATGGTCTTCCGGATCCAGTTCGAGCGCCTGACAATAGGCCTCGGCGGCTGCCTTAAGGTCACCGGCCTTTTCCAGCTCCAGGCCACGGTTGTAAACCTCGGCCAGGGCCTCCTCATCAAATTCGCTCATATCCTGCCTCTCGTGTCAGACTTGAGGCCGCCTCTTACCTGCTATGACGGCAAAAGGACAGTCCGGCGCGTCAGAAGTCGGCCAACAGGCGGCTCCAGCTCTCGGAGGCAAGGCCGCCAACGTAGAAACTGTCCTCCCGGATTGCCTGCATCGCCGTTTCATGCCGGCTGGCGATGCAGCAGAAACCGCGGTGCCTTAACGTGAGCCAGCGGTGGCGCTGCAGGGCGGTCATGAGAAATGGCTGTGCCATGCCCACGGCCATTGCGTAGCCCTCGGCGTCGAGATCGGCCAACATCGCCGTGATCGTATCGTTCTCCGCGCCCGGATGACAGAGGACATTCAGCACCTCCGCCCGCCGCCCGGCTGCACCATAGAAAACGAAGCCACCGACGCTGGCGCCGGAGGCGTCGCGAACGAGACGAAACTGCAAGCGGCCGAGGCGTGTGTTTTCACTGGCAAGCTGAACCAGCCAGCCGAACTCCAGCTCGGTCCAGCTCGGATGGAGCCGAAAGCGCGCAAGCATGGCCATCGCCGGGTCGCGGAAGGCATCGGCCTCGACAGAGGCAACCTCTAGCCCTGGCGCCGCCTGGACAGTCAACGCTGGCCGCAGATGACGAAGCGGGCGGTCCGCCAGCGACAAGGGGGCAAAGGACGCCGCCAAGCCAAGGCGCGGCAGGCTGCGGCGCAGTTGCAGGGCAGCGGCGCGGGCCGGACGAAACACCCGTTGCCAGGCAAGGCTCTGTACGGAGAGAACCACTCCGCCGCCGGTGACCCAGTGATCAGCGCTGACAGCGGAGGCGCTGTCGGCGATCAGAAGATCATGATTGGCGGCACGAAAATAGCGCGACAGGCGCGCCGCCCCGACCTGCCCTTCCCGGCCGTCGGCCATGAAGGAGCACAGCAGGCGGGCGGTGACAGGCTCGCCGTCGAGGGCATAGCGAAAGGGAATGCTGAGCAGCGCCGCGCGCAGACCGACGCAAGGGTGGTCATAGACCATGGTGCCTGTGGCCGGCGAATAACCGGGCGCTGTCAGGCACAGGCGTTCCAGATAGGCTTCGAGATCCGGGTGCGGAGCAGTGGCGCCAGCGCGGAACACGCGGGTGAAAAGGCTGGCGACCGCGGGCAAATCGTCCCGTTGCAGCGGCCGGACGAGCCGATGTCCTGCGCCTGTATCTGCCTGTGTCATCCGCACTCTCGTTCATTCACTGTCAGCAGACACTGTGACAGAAAACACTTGCCGTATCGTTAGTTTCACCGATCCTTCGGCGGTGCAAAAAGGTCGAATTGGCTGTCATCGGGTTCGGGAGCCTTGCGGGTCCGGACCGGCGGTGGCGGCGGGCCGCGATCTTCGACGGGTTCCTGCACACCCGGATCGTCATTGGCGAACGTGTTGACACGGGAGGAGACCGGAATCAGCTCCAAAAGATCCTCCGGCGCGGGCCGGAGCAGCCGTGTCGCAGCCCGGGTGTCGACGGTGCCGCAGTCGAGCCAGGCGTCGAAGTCCTGTGGCGGCACGATGGCCGGCATGCGGTCATGCACAGCGGCGACAGACTGATTGGCTGGAACGGTCAGAACCAGGCCCGTGTCCATGTCGCCGCCAGCCGGGTCCGACCAGGTGTCGAACAGACCGGCGAAGGCGAGCAAGCCGCCGCCCTTTGGCCGGATGAAGAAGGCCTGCTTCGAGCCATCCATGCGCCGCCATTCGTAAAAGCCGTTGGCGGGAATGAGGCACCGGTGATGCCGCATCGGGCCGCGAAACGAGGGCTTTTCCGCCGCCGTCTCGGCGCGGGCATTGACCAGAAGGGTGAAGCTGGCCGGATCCTTGACCCAGGCCGGAATCAGCCCCCAGCGCACCAGGCCAAAGCGTCGCCGATGGCCCAGATCCTGGCGGACGATGGCAAGCGGCTGGGTGGGAGCGATGTTGTAGCGTGGCGGAAAATTGGGCGTGTCAGCGTAGCCGAACAGCCCTTTCACCTCGTCGGGCGCGGATGTGAGTGTGAGGCGACCGCACATGGGATCGGGCTTGGCTCCTGCAATCCTTGTCTGGCGCAAGTTGCCCTTTGGTAAGGAACAATTCTGCCAAAAGGACACTGAAGAGCTTGGTATCGCTAAGTTAGCTGTTTGGCAACGAAGGCAGCGTAGGGTGCAGGGAAACAGGCAACCGGGGAACAGGAATGGCCGTGGAGGATCCAGTGCTGGGAGTTGGTGAGCTTGCTGCAGAGCGCCTGCGGCATGCGAACATCAACCCGGCGACCGGTCTGGCCACGGACTATCTCAATCACTTCAACGAAGTGGTGATGCTGCTCGAAATGCTGCCGGCCATGCCGGAATGCGCCGAAGACGTGCTGGCCTGGGAGCCGGCGGACTACGAGGCCCATTTCGAGAATTCGACCTTCTCCGAACGCCAGCTTGCAATCCTTGCCTATCATGCGGCACCCGTGCGGCTGCGGTCCCATCTCGACAATCTGACTGGCCAGATCAACGCGGCCGTTCTGGCGGCGCAGGCAGCGCTGCGCGCAGCTGCAAGCCCTGACATGGTGGCCGCGGCGCTGGCCGAGGAAGCGACCAACCAGATCAAGCCACTCATCGGCATGGCCAGCGGCGTCATCCACGGCCATATCAGCGGGCGTGATGCCCAGCTCGACGGCGAAGAGACGCAGGCGGAAATCGACGCCCTGTTTGCCTGATCGACCGGCTTGCCCGACGCCACCGGTCGTGCGACGACACGCGCATGGCCGAACCGAAGACCTCCCCCAACACCCCCTCCCCCTTGCCCAAAGGTGCCGAACCGGTCGCCGGGGTCAGCATCCTTTTGCACGGCGAAGGGATGGTGCTGCTGGTTCAGCGCGGCAAGGCGCCCTATGCCGGCGCCTGGAGCCTGCCGGGCGGGCGGGTGGAGGCGGGAGAGACACTGGCGGCCGCAGCCCTGCGCGAGCTGCACGAGGAAACCGGCCTCGAGGCGGAACTGTCCGGGCCGGCCGAGACGTTCGACACCGGCGGATCGGCGACGCACCCTGGATACCGGCTGTCTGTCTTCGTGGGCCCGCTTCCGGTCGACGCGAGCCCGGTGGCTGGTGACGATGCGGCGGCGGTGGCGCGGGTTGCGGTGGCAGATCTCGCTGAGCTGGAAATGACGCCCGGAACCGCGGCACGGATTGTCCGGCTGATCGCGGCTGACGACGGGGCACAATGCGCGGGACAAGAGAACGGGATAGCCTGACAGCCAGCCTTGCCATGGTGGCTGCAGAAAGCCATGATCGCGGCAACTCCCGCCGGCCCCCCCGGCCGCAACGCTCCGCGAGACAGATGCCCGCAGCAGACACAGGCGCAAAGGATGCCAGACGGTCCAGACGGCCGGCCGTAGCCCGGCTGGCGCGGGCCCGGCTTGTGCTGACCGGGCTTGTGCTGGCGGGCGCGCTGGTCGCCGGCGTGCAAGTTTCACCGGTTCAGGCGCAGGACCCGGCGAACGAACCGCCCTATGAGCGCCAGCTGTTGCGCCTGTCGGAAATCCTCGGTGCCTTGCATTTCCTGCGGCCATTGTGCACCCGGCCGGATGAACCGGCGTGGCGTGACCAGATGGAAGCCCTGCTGGAGGCCGAGGCAGCGGACGAGGCACGCAAGCGCCGCTTCATCGAGCGTTTCAACCAGGGTTACCGTGGGTTCGCCTCGGTCTATCACGCCTGCACACCGGCGGCACGCGAGGCCATGGCCGGCTACATCAGCGAGGGCAGCACGCTGGTGCGCGAGGTCACTTCGCGCTACAGCCGCTGAGCTGGCTCTGCCAAGGGCTTGAACGGGCTCAGAAAGTTAACAAGCACTTAACCCTGATCGTATAATTTGTGGGCTGATCTTAAGATTGCCTTCACACTCGCTTCCCGTGAAGAATGACCATGGTAAGGTCTTGTCGAGATTCGGGAGAGGGTAAGTGCACCGGTTCGGCACACCGGCGCAGCCAGAAGCCAAAGAGACAGCATGACCAACGACGATTATACGGACATGGCGGCCGACACGCAGTACCAGGAAGACGACGACATCCGTCGCGCCGCGCTTGGCTTCATCAGTGATGCCTGGGCCGAAGCGATCGCATGTGGCGTTGACACCGACGCGGTGGCGCATGCGGCGATGTTTACCGCCCTTGCCGACCTGGTTTCGACCTACGGCGAAGAGGCCGTCGCCAAGCTGGCCGAGGGCCTGCCGGAGCGCATCCTGCGCGGCGATTATTCGGTGAACCGGGTTCTGCAGTAAGCAGTCCGACGATCACCTGACAGACACTGGCCCGCCCCGGCGGGCCTTGTGATTCAGATCGATTGCCAGATGCCGGTCACAGCCGCTCGATGACGAAGCTTGCGGCAATGAGGACGGCAAAGGCGATGAGGGCAAGGCCGGCGAACCAGTTGACGCCGTCGAGCCACTTGTCGGTAAGCCGGTCGCGCAAGGCTGCGACGCCGCCGGCGACAAGTGCCCACCAGAGGCAAGCACCACCCACCACGCCCGCCAGCATGACAAAGGCGCCGGCATGGTCGTCTGGCGCCGGGCCCCAGTCCCCCAATCCGCCGAAGATCGCCAGGAAGCCGAGCACGGCACCGGGATTGGTGATCGCCATGGCGAAGGCGGCGAGCGTGTCGCGCAGGACCGTGTGATCCAGCGGGCCTTGCGGGCCGCGGTCGATATGCGGATGGCTGCGCATGATCACAAGACCGAAGATCGCCAGAACGGCCGCACCGACAATCTGCAGCAGGCCGCGATGGCCTTCCATGAAATCGGACACGGCCGAGACACCGAAGATCGCGGCGGTCGCAAAGATCGAGTCCGCTAGGGCAGCGCCAAGCCCGACCAGAAAGGCTGGCAGGAAGCCGCAGCGAAACGCGCGGCGCAGGACCATGATGTTGACGGGGCCGACCGGGGCGCTGGTGAGCAGGCCGATGAACAGACCGATCAGGGCAAATGCCAGACTTGACGCCATGGTCTCCGTTGGGGGCTTTCGAGAGGCGGACACCCGCCCTTTAGCGGAACCGGCTGCAGAAGGAAAGGCAGCCAAATATGGCGCATGTGTGCGGACAATCCGTTAAGCGCGCTTGCGAGCCGACATCGATCTCTCGCCGGTGCGCGCCATTTGCTGCGACGCGCTGGCGAATGCCCGTCATGCAGTCTTATCAGTGGCCGAGACCGGGTGGCTGTGTGTATGTAGAGGCACCGAAACCGGATTCGAGACTGCCGCACATGGGACGTGTCCGCCTCGCTCTTCTTCTCACTGGCGCAGCGCTCGGCGGCGCGGCCCTGTCTGGTCAGGCGTCAACGACCGCAGAAGCTGCAACCGTGCGCACGGAGACGATCCGCGTTGAGCCGCCGCAGCCTGTAACGGGTGCCAATCCCGCAACCAGCACGCAGATCCCGGCAAGCGAAGCGCCGCCCGCTGCAACCGAGCAGCCGGCAACGCCGCCCGCCGACACCACGCCTGCCCCCGCCGAGGATCAGGACCTGGACGAGAAGCCTTCCGCCCAGAACCAGTTGCCGGTTCCGGAGGTGAAATACGGCACGGACGGCCTGCCTGCGCCAGTGGCGCGGATGCGCGAGCAGCTCATGGAGGCGGCG
The DNA here is from genome assembly GCF_026672425.1 of Pannonibacter sp. SL95. Lineage (GTDB taxonomy): Bacteria > Pseudomonadota > Alphaproteobacteria > Rhizobiales > Stappiaceae > Pannonibacter. The sequence goes on along the minus strand of NZ_JAPPRC010000006.1, from coordinate 441,647 downwards.
CGCTCCGGCGATATCGAAAAGATGCGCATGGTGCTGGAAGGCAACGAAATGATGCCGACCCTGTCGCTGACCGAGATCGGCGATCCGATCACCTTCCTGAAGGAGAGCTCGGGCGACGGCAACGGCGCGGAGATCCTGGCGATCCTGCTGGATGTGCTGGAAGCGGGCTGGGTCAAGATGGATGCCGGCACGGCCCAGGAAATGTACGTCTGGCCGTATTTTGCCCGTTACCCCTTTGACAAGCTGACCCCGCAGCAGAAGGTGGAGATGTACCGGATCGTCACGGCCGGTGACTTTGCCGAAATGGATTCCTACGGGGCCTGGCTGTTCTATCGGGTGGGCATTGGCCCGGATGGAACCATGCATTATTTCGTCGCCGGCGAGTAAGCGGGCGGGACGCTCCTTACCCGGCGAAACTGGTGGACCCGAAGCCCGGCCCGGCTTATGAAGCCGCCAGCTCCGGCCGGGACCGACTGGCCGCATCCAACAGAACGGAGACCCGACAATGGCCCCGCAAATGGCAAAGCCGCATGATCTCATCCTCACCGGTGGAACAGTGGTCAACCAGGACGGGGCGGCGATCCGGGATGTTGCCATCCGCGGTGGCCGTATTTCGCTGATCGGGGACCTGCGCTCGGAAGTGGCAGCCGAGCGCATCGACTGCGCCGGGCTCACCATCCTTCCCGGTGTCATCGACACGCAGGTGCATTTCCGCGAGCCGGGCCTGACGCATAAGGAAGACCTGGAGACCGGGTCGCGCGCGGCTGTGATGGGCGGTGTCACCGGCGTGTTCGAGATGCCGAACACCAACCCGAACACCACCTCTGCCGAAACGCTGGCTGCCAAGGTCGCCGCCGGTCATCACCGCATGCACTGCGACTTTGCCTTCTTTGTCGGCGGCACCGCGGAGAACATCGAGGAGATCCCGGCGCTGGAAAAGCTGCCGGGGGCAGCGGGCATCAAGGTGTTCATCGGCTCGTCCACCGGCAACCTGCTGGTCGAGGACGACGAGAACCTCGCCAAGATCCTGAAGCAGATTACCCGCCGCGCCTCGTTCCACTGCGAGGACGAGATGCGCCTGCGCGCCCGCATGGGCGAGCGTGTGCCGGGCGATCCGCGTTCGCATCCGGTGTGGCGCGACGAGACTGCGGCCCTGCTGGCGACCCAGCGCCTGGTGACACTGGCCCGCCGCCTCGGCAAGCGCGTGCATGTGCTGCACCTGTCGACCGGCGAGGAGATGGAGTATCTCGCCGACCACAAGGATGTTGCGAGCGTGGAAGTGACGCCGCATCACCTGACGCTCCATGCGCCTGACTGCTACGAGCGCCTTGGCACCTATGCCCAGATGAACCCGCCAGTGCGCGATCTGGCGCATCAGGAGAAGCTGTGGTGGGGCGTCAGCCAGGGCATTGCCGACATTCTCGGCTCCGACCACGCGCCGCATACGCGCGAGGAAAAGGATCACGAGTATCCCGGTTCCCATTCCGGCATGACCGGCGTGCAGACGCTCGTGCCGACCATGCTCGACCACGTCAACGCCGGCCGCCTGACGCTGGAGCGCTTCGTCGACATGTCCAGTGCCGGCCCGGCGCGGCTGTTCAACATCGCCCGCAAGGGCCGCATCGCGGTCGGCTATGATGCCGACTTCACGATTGTCGACATGAAGCGCCGTGAGACCATCCGCAATGAATGGATCGCCTCCCGCGCCGGCTGGACGCCCTATGACGGGGTCACCGTCACCGGCTGGCCGGTCGGCACCTTCGTGCGTGGCCGCAAGGTCATGTGGCAGGGCGAGCTGACAGCTCCCTCCACCGGTGAGGTCATCACCTTCCAGGACGCGTTGCCGCAGGTGTGATCCCCTGCCCGGCGGCATGGACCGGGAACGCATCGCCAAACGTGATTTTGCGCAATTTGTGACGGATGCCACAGTGGGCAGCCGGTTAAGTGGCTATGAACGGGATCACTCAAATTCTCATGCTTCAGTAACCCTGTTCCCTAACGGTAATTATACGGGACTTCGTTAGGGTCCGGGTCGGGCTTGCACCTGTCATTTGTAACGCGAGGCTCGAGGTCATGGTCACAGGCGAATTTTCAGCGTCGGCGAACTGCCGCAGTCTTGCTCGGGTCGAGGCGTCTGTGCCTGACCACCGGAAGGCATCGGGGATGGCGCAGATCCTGGCGCAGGCGCTGGCCTTGGCGCTCGCCGCGTTCGTCGGCCTGATGTCGGTCGCAGACGCAGGTGCGAGCGAGCGCAAGGTGACGACGGTCAAGTCTGGCCCGGCAACGGACAAGCTGCAGGCCGTCGCAGGGACACCGGCGCAGCCCGCTGCTGCAGAAGCCGGGGCCGAAGATCCGCTGCATATCGTCGTGTCGCTGCAGGCCCAGTCGATGACGGTCTATCGTGGCCTTGAGATCGTGGCCCAGTCACCTATTTCGTCCGGCAAGACGGGCCACAGCACGCCGACGGGCGTCTACTCGATCCTGGAAAAGCGCCGCAAGCACTTCTCCAACATCTATGACAACGCTCCGATGCCCTACATGCAGCGCCTGACCTGGTCGGGGATCGCCCTGCACCAGGGCAAGCTGCCGGGCTATCCGGCCTCGCATGGCTGCGTCCGCATGCCGATGGAGTTTGCCCAGTCGCTGTTCGGCATGACCGGGCGCGGCGCGCATGTGGTGATCACCGACGCGCCGGTTGAGCCGGTTTCGGTGCGCCATGCCGCCCTGCCGCAGCCCTATGAGGCCGGCACCGCTGTTGCCAGCCTGGACCTGCCGATCGTCGCCTCGGATTCGGGCCTGCGCGGATCGATCGTCACGGGCTCGATCGAGCCGGCGAAGGTGCCTGCAAACCAGGCGCTGTCCGACAAGCCGCTGCGCATGATCATCACGCCGAAAGCGGCTGGAAATGATGTTCACCGGGCCCAGACGCTCCTCAACAAGCTCGGCTTCGATGCCGGCTTTGAGGATGGTGTGATGGGCAAGCGGACACGTGACGCCATTCGCCTGTTCCAGGAAGGCGCGGACCTGCCGGTGACCGGCAACATGACGACCGGCCTCTTGCGGGCGCTCTACCGGGAGACCGGTGAGGACGAAACGCTGACCGCCGTCCTGCGCATCCGCCGTGACTTCAAGGACATCTATGAAGCCCCGGTGGCGCTGAAGGATCCGCATCTGCCCCTCGGCACCATGATCTTCACCGCGCTCGGCTTCGACAAGGATGCGGCAAACGTCAACTGGGTCGCGGTCAATGCCGAGGCGCGTCCTGGCCTGTCGCCGGAAGCGGTGCTGGACCGGGTCAGCCTGCCGAAATCGGTCGCCCGCGACATCGGCCTGATGCTGACGCCCGGCTCCTCGCTGATCGTCACCGACCGCAGCTTTGCCCGCAACACCGGCCTTGGCACCGACTTCGTCGTGACCACGCGCTGAGCAGCAGACGCCGCCGGGGGGCGGGCGGCGGAGCGGGTAAAAAAAAGCCTCGGCGTCACCTCGGGCGCAGCGAAGCGAAGACCCGGGGCCTACTCGTTCGCAGAGCAGTGACCTTGTTGCTCCATGGACGCAGCCTGTCCCTATCGCCCGGTCTTCGGCATCACGCATAAATTGAGGCTCTGCAAGCGAGTAGGCCCCGGCTCGCGCTGCGCTTGGCCGGGGTGACACGGAGTAGGGCCCGGGCAACATGTAACCCTTGCCGTCGTGCCAAGGGCCAAGGTTCCCCTGGCGTCACCCAATTGTCGTCAAGCTCAAGTAACGCTCCCCCCACGTGAGGTCCTTATCCGGCGAGGGAATCGCTGGACAGGATCGTTCATCCGCCAGTTGATGCGGAAGATGAGGAGGAGCGCATGCCCGCCAGCACTCTGGAGGCCTCCAAGGCCCGTTTGAAGAAAGCCGTGCACCGGTCCAGCGCCACGTCGAAGGACGGGCTCTTGGAACGTCTGTTCACCTTCGCCTTCAAGGGGCTTGTCTATCCGCAGATCTGGGAGGATCCGGATGTCGACATGCAGGCGCTGGAGCTGAAGCCGCATTCGCGCATGGTCACCATCTCGTCGGGTGGCTGCAACGTGATGTCCTACCTCACCGCAGATCCGGCCGAGATCACGGCTGTCGACCTCAACCGGGCCCATGTTGCCCTTGGCCGCCTGAAGCTGGCCGCCGCGCAGCATCTGCCGAACTACGACAGCTTCTACCGCTTCTTCGGTGAAGCCGACGAAAAGGGCAACATCGCTGCCTACGAGCGCTTCCTGAAGCGCAATCTGGACGAGGAAAGCCGCGCCTACTGGGAAGGCCGCGACCTGACCGGCTGGGGCCGCAAGCGCATCACCCTGTTCTCGCGCGACCTCTATCATCACGGCCTCCTGGGCTACTGCATCGGCGCCGGGCACTTCATTGCCAAGCTCTATGGCATCGATCCGAAGCATTTCGTGCGCGCCCGGACGCTGGATGAGCAGCGCAGCTATTTCGACACCGCCCTGGCGCCGCTGTTCGACAAGCGGCTGGTCCGCTGGGCGACGTCGAAGAAGATGTCGCTCTATGGTCTCGGCATTCCGCCAGCCCAGTATGAGGCGCTGGTGTCCGCCAGCCCGACCGGCAGCATGTCCGACGTGCTGAAGCAGCGGCTGCAGAAGCTCGCCTGCGACTTCAAGCTCTCCGACAACTACTTCGCCTGGCAGGCGTTCAACCGCGGCTATGCGCCGAACGCCGGCGGCTCGGCCAGCGCACCAGTTGCGTCCGGAACCGGCGAAGCCGGCCCGCTGCCGCCCTATCTGCGCCGCGAGCATTTCGAGACGATCCGTGCCCGTGCCGACCGGGTCACTGTGATCAACCGCTCCTTCACCGAGCATCTGGAAGGCCAGGACGAGGACAGCCTGGACGCCTATGTGCTGCTGGATGCCCAGGACTGGATGACCGACGACCAGCTCAACGCGCTGTGGTCCGAAATCACCCGCACGGCCCGGCCGGGCGCGCGCGTCATCTTCCGCACCGCCGCCGAGCCGACCCTGCTGCCGGGCCGCGTTGCCGACGACATTCTGGACCGCTGGACCTATGAAGAGGCGCGCAGCCTAGAACTCGGCCGTCAGGACCGTTCGTCGATCTATGGAGGCTTCCACCTCTATGTCTACAATGGATAATCCGACGGGCTCGAGCCAGAGCAGCCAGGCCGGCAAGACCGGTGAAGCGGCTGCGCTGATGGATCAGGTCTACCGCCACCAGCGCCATTTCTACGACCTGACGCGCAAGTATTACCTCCTGGGCCGCGACCGGCTGATCGACCGGCTCGATCCGCCGGCCGGTGGCAGCGTGCTGGAACTGGGCTGCGGCACGGGGCGCAATCTGATTGCCGCTGCCCGCCGCCATCCGGAGGCGCAGTTCTTTGGCCTCGACATCTCGGCCGAGATGCTGGAGACCGCGCGGGCGAACATTGCCCGCGCCGGCCTGTCGTCACGGATCCGGCTGGCCTCCGCCGATGCGACCGACTTTGACGCAGAAGCGCTGTTCGGGCGGGCGACCTTCGACCGGGTGTTCTTCTCCTATGCCCTGTCGATGATCCCGCCCTGGCAGGCAGCGCTGACGGCAGGCCTGAAGGCCCTGGCGCCCGGCGGCACGCTGTCCCTGGTCGATTTCGGCCAGCAGGACCGGCTGCCGCGCTGGTTCAAGGCGCTGCTGTTCGCTTGGCTAACGAAGTTCCACGTGTCCCCGCGCGCTGACACCGCCGAGGTGGTGAATGGCCTGGCCTCGCGCCATGGCGCAACCGCCGCGACGGGCACGCTCTATCGTGGCTATGCCGTCTGGGCGGAACTGCAGCGCGGCAAGGACTGAGGCGGGGCTGCTGCGAGCAGTTTCGTCTGGGACAGGTCTGCTGATTGAGCCCCCCACCCCCAACCCCTCCCCACGAGGGGGGAGGGGAGCAGAGAGGCCTCGGCTGGATTTGGTGTCGTTGCGACCAGCTTCCGATTTCAAGTCCGATGATCGTCCTGGCTAAAGAGACAAGGCAGCCCGTCAGGCCTCAAGGCTTGCCGGACGGCGCCTGCGGGGCTATCTCCAAGGGACTGAGCCGTTTACGTGTTTTCCCGGAGAGCCGCCATGCCAGACGCCCGCCATGCCTTGTTGCCAAGCCGCGGAGTTCTCAGCCTGACCGGGCCGGATGCCGTGCATTTCCTCAACAACCTTGTCACCAGCGACGTGGAACATCTGGAGCCGGGACAGGCGGCCTTTGCCGCGCTGTTGAGCCCACAGGGCAAGATCCTGTTCGACTTTCTGGTGTTCCGCACAACGGACGGGTTCCTGATTGACGTCGCCCGGACGGCAGCCGCCGACCTTGCCAAGCGGCTGACCTTCTACAGGCTCCGGGCGAAAGTGGTGATTGCCGATCTCAGCGAAAGCCACGCCGTGGCCGTCTGCTGGGGCGGTACGGGGCCGGCGGCGCTGCCCGACGGCGCGGTGGCGGCCAATGATCCGCGCCTGGCCGAGCTGGGCCTGCGGTTGATTGCCCCGATGGACGGCATTGTCGAGGCCCTCTCGGCCTGCGGCTCTGCCCCCTCGGACGAGGCCGCATGGACCGCCCTGCGGATTGCCCTCGGCGTGCCGCAGTCCGGGGAGGACTTCGACCTCGGCGATGTGTTCCCGCATGACGTGGACATGGATCAGCTGGCGGGCGTGTCCTTCCGCAAGGGCTGCTATGTCGGCCAGGAAATCGTCGCGCGCATGGAGCACCGGGGCACGGCGCGCAAGCGGATGATCCAGGTGACGGGCTCGTCCAGCCTGCCGGCGGCCGGCACGCCGGTGATGGCCGGAGAGCAGCAGCTGGGCACGCTCGGCTCCTCCACAGGCAATCAGGGGCTGGCCCTGCTGCGCCTTGACAAGGTGAAGGCCGCCCTCGACAACGACGCCGACCTCACCTGCGGTTCCGCCCGGCTGACCGTGTCGCTGCCTGCCTTTGCCCGCTTTGGCTGGCCGCAGGGCGCGGCCGCGGAAGGCTGACGGCCCCTCCCCTCCTGACGTGGATATCCCTCGCATGGCTGCCGACAGACCTGACCTTCCCAAACGCGCCTGGCAGCGCATGCTGTCCGGCCGAAGGCTGGACCTCCTGGATCCCTCGCCGCTGGATGTGGAGCTGTCGGACATTGCGCACGGGCTTGCCCGCGTTGCGCGCTGGAACGGGCAGACGCACGGCGACCATGCATTTTCCGTTGCGCAGCATTCGCTGATCGTCGAGGACATCGCGCTGGCGATGAAGCCGGATCTGGCGCCGCACTGGCGGCTGGCGGTGCTGCTGCATGATGCGCCGGAATATGTGATCGGCGACATGATCTCCCCGTTCAAGGCGGTCATGGGCGGCGATTACAAGCTGGTCGAGGGCCGGCTGCAGGAGGCAATTCACCTGCGGTTCGGGCTGCCGGCGAAGGTGCCGGACGCTGTCAAGAAACTGGCAAAGAAGGCGGATATCGTCTGCGCCTATTTCGAGGCGGTGGAGCTGGCCGGCTTTGACGACGAGGAAGCAGCGCGGATCTTCGGCCGGCCGAAAGGCTTCGGCACCGGACTGGCGGAGGCCCCGCGCCTTGGCCTCGAACCGCAACCGGCCTCGCTGGCGCAAGCCGACTTCATCGCCCGCTTTGCGGCGATCGAAGAGCTTGTCTCGGCGGCAACTGCCAACAAAAAACGCAGCAGCGGACGATGACCTCTGACTGCGAAGCAGTTAGGGTTGAGGCTGGCTGAACCGGATAACGTGACGATGTTGCATGTGTGTTCCCTTTCGCGCCTGAACGAGACGGTCGAGCGGACCGGGGCGACCCATATGGTCAGCCTGATCAATGCCGATACGGCCGTGCCGCGCCCCTTGCGCATTGCAGCGGACCGGCATCTGTTCCTGGGGTTCAACGACATCGTGGCGCCAGTCGAGGGCCTCGTGCCGCCGGCTGAGGCGCATGTGGCCGAGCTGATCCGCTTCATCCGCAGCTGGGACTGGCAGGGGCCGCTGGTGGTGCATTGCTGGGCCGGGATCAGCCGCTCCACAGCTGGTGCCTATATTGCCGCCTGCACGCTGAACCCTGGCGCGGACGAGCAGGCACTGGCGGCCGAGCTGCGCCGCCGCGCGCCTTCGGCAACACCCAATGCGCGCCTCGTCGCCTTTGCCGACAAGATCCTGGGACGGGACGGGCGCATGATCGACGGCGTGCGCGCCATTGGCCGCGGTGCAGATGCCTTTGAAGGCACCCCGTTCGAGATGCCGGTCGGCTGACATGGAGACGCGGCCCGAGATGACCCCTGGCACCGCCACCATCGAAATCGGGCTCAATGCTGTCATCGTTTCCGTCAATGGCACGGTGCCGCAGGTGCTGGCAGTTGCTGGAACCGGGGCGGGCGGCGACGAGCCGGAGGGGCTGCCCTTCGGCCCTTTTGATCCGCTGCATCACCGCACCTTCGAGATCGGCCTGAGGGCCTGGGTCGAGGAACAGACGGCGCTCGGCATTGGCTATGTCGAGCAGCTGTACACCTTCGGTGACCGGGGTCGGCACATGACGGCGGGGGACACCAGCCCGCATATCGTGTCCGTCGGCTATCTCGCCCTGACGCGGCAAAGCGCCGACAGCGAGGATGTGCTGGCGCGGCATCATTCGTCCTGGCGGTCGTGGTACGACTTCTTTCCCTGGGAAGACTGGCGCGACGGACGCCCTGCCCTGCTGGACCGGGACATCCTGCCGGCGCTGCGGGCCGTGACGGACAGGACGCCCGACCGGCTGCCGGTGGGCGGGCTGAAGCGCGAGGAGCGCATTCGCCTGGCCTTTGGCGAGGACGGCAGCGCCTGGGACGAGGAACGGGCGCTGGACCGCTATGAACTGCTCTACTCGGCCGGTCTCGTCGAGGAAGCGGTGCGCGACCGGCGGCCGGAAGCACTGGCCTGCCCGGACCTGCCGAAATTCGGCCGGCCGATGCGCTTCGACCATCGCCGGGTGCTGGCCACCGCCCTGTCCCGGCTGCGCGGCAAGCTGAAATACCGTCCGGTGGTGTTCGAGCTGATGCCCGACACCTTCACCCTGACCGAGCTGCAGCAGACCGTCGAGGCGATCTTCGGCCGGCACCTGCACAAGCAGAACTTCCGCCGGCTGGTGGAAAACGCCGAGATGGTGGAGCCGACGGGCGCGACATCGACGGCAACCGGCGGACGCCCGGCGGCGCTGTTCCGCTTCCGCCGCGAGGTGCTGAAAGAGCGCCCCGCTCCCGGCCTGCGCGTCGGCGGGCGCTGACCATCCCGATTTGCGACAGGTGCCAAGCTGACAGACGGCGCGGTGGCGGCTTTTGCGGCCTTGCGCCTTAACCCTGACTTTCGCAAATCGCAAAAACGACGCAGCGGAAGCCTTGGGTTCGCGGGCCATTAACCGAACCTCAAGGTTAAGCCGGCACAGTGAAGGCAGATGAAGGGGGAAAGCCCCTCTTAACATTTGCCCCCGGCATGACCGGGCCTGTCGGAGTGGCGTTGCGTATGTTTGGCCCCGTGTATCTTTGCGGAAAGCCGGTCCGGCCGCGCCGGCGCTACCGGCTGCGTCATGCCCTCGCGCTGACGCCCTTCGCGCTTCTGGCGCTGTCCCAGCCACTTGCCCTGCAGGACGTATCCGACCTTGTCGCCACCCAGGGCGGCCAGCGGCCGGAGTGGATGGCCTCGCTGGAATCCTCCGCGGCCCCGACCGTCATTGCGCCGACGCTGGTGCTGGCCGGTGCGAGCGCCGCCTCTGCCGATCCGTCGGTGATGACGGCGGAACAGGGCATCCAGAGCGGGGCCATCCGTGGCCTCGACAAGGTGGTGAAGGACGCGCTGCCGACCGAAGTGCCGGAGGAAATTCGCATCAACCGTGACCGCAAGGGCGACCGGCACATTTCCATGGCACCGGACCGGGCGATGCTGGAACAGGCGTCCGGATCGGTCTATGCGCTGGCCAGCCTGATCGGCACCGAAACGCAGAAAGAGCTGCCGCGCGTCGCCTTCGTCAAGCCGGAGCCGATGAGCCAGGCGGAAACCACGCAGCTTGCCGCTGTTTCCAAGACGAACCGGCGCGGCAAGCCGGGCGATGCGGCACCGATGGACCTGCAGCAGGTGATGATGGCGCGCAATGCTGCCGCCGCCAGCTTCTCGCTGGTCTCGGCCTATGCGCCGGAGACGGCGGAAGACACCCGCGACCCGTTCAACGCCCTGTTTGGCGCGCAATATGAGGAAGAACTGCCGCCGCCGGAAGACCCGGAAAACCCGCACTGGTGGGCCCAGCGCCCGCTGCCGGCCTCCGTGCATGAGGCCAAGGAGCTGCGGTGCCTGGCTGAAGCGATCTATTTCGAAGCGCGCGGCGAGAGTGAGGAAGGCCAGGTTGCCGTTGGCCAGGTGGTGCTCAACCGGGTGAAGAACCCGGCCTATCCGGACACGATCTGCGAGGTGGTCTACCAGAACCGGCACAAGCGCAACCGCTGCCAGTTCTCCTTTGCCTGTGACACCATTCCCGACCGGGTGAGCGAAGGCGCGCCCTGGACCCGGGCGCAGCGGCTGGCCAAGGAACTCGTGGCCGGGACGCAGTATCTGAAGGTGGTCGACGCCTCGACCCACTATCACGCGACCTATGTGCGGCCCCGCTGGGCCAGCCAGATGTCCAAGCGCGGCAAGATCGGCCTGCACCTGTTCTACAAGACCTATGCCGGGGCGTGGGACTGAGGACTGGCAGTCTGGCACGAGGCTGAACCTCTCCCCCCTTGAGGGGGAGAGGGGCGTTGCAGCGAATTGGCGGTGTCAGCCCGCGACACGGGAGACGTCGGCGACGAGGCCGGCGGTACCGCGGATTTCCACCCGTCATATTATTTGGTCAATTGCCCTCAGAAACTGACGGCATTCCTCGGTTGCGCCAATGGTGATGCGGACGAAGTCGGCAATGCGAGGTTTGTTGAAGTGGCGCACTAAGACCGCTTGCTCGCGGAGACGCTTCGATAGATCAGCCCCCTGATGGGCCGGGTGGCGTGCGAAAACGAAATTGGCCGAAGAGGACAAAACCTCGAACCCGCGCGAACGAAGCTCCGCTGTGATCATGTCCCGGTTGGCGATGACCTTGCCACGTGTCTCCAGGAACCAGGCCTCGTCCTCGATCGCGGCTTTGGCAGCCGCCTGCGCAAGCCTGTCCAAGGGATACGAATTGAAGCTGTCCTTCACCCGCTCCAATGCCTCGATCAGCGGCCGCTGGCCAAGCGCGAAACCAACACGCAGGCCTGCGAGCGCCCGGGACTTGGAAAATGTCTGCACAACCAGCAGATTCTCATGTAGCGGAATAAGTGAAGCGGCGGTCTCGGCCCCGAAATCCACATAAGCTTCGTCGATCAACACGACCTGATCGGGATGGCCTACGACGAGTTTTTCAATTTCTTCAAGCTGCAGGGCGGTTCCGGTTGGTGCATTGGGATTGGAAAGAATGATGGCACCGCAGGGACGACTGTAGTCCGATACATCGACACGAAATGTGGCATCAAGCGGGATTTCTTCGACTGTGATGCCGAACAGACGCGCATAGGTCTTGTAAAAGCTATATGTAATGTCCGGCTGGAGGAGCGGCGCGTCGTGCTTGAGAAGGCCAGCAAAAGCGAAGGCCAGCACTTCGTCCGATCCGTTGCCAACGAACACTTCTTCCGATGTCAGGCCAAAGCGGGCGGCAATTGCCTGACGAAGATCGGCAGACGCCGGATCAGGATAAAGCCGAAGACGGTTGTCTGTTGTGGCAGCTATCGCATCCAGCACGCGCTGGGAGGGAGCGTAAGGGCATTCATTGGTGTTCAGCTTCACCAAGTTTGGGACCTTTGGCTGTTCGCCAGCCACATAGGGTTCCAGTGCGTGCACTGCGGAGGACCAGAAACGGCTCATTCTCTACAGCTCCCTTTTGCTGACGAAACGGATAGCCGCGTTGACACCCAAGCCCCCCAGGGACCCGCGCTGCATTCGAAGCCGCTCAGCCTCTCCTCTCAGCTCCCCCCACGACGGGAAGGGGAGCGGAGAGGCCTGAGCCAGGTTCAGGTCGCGGTCAGCCCGCGACGCGGGAGAAGTCGGCGACGAGGCCGGCGGTGTCGCGGATTTCGGCGAGCAGGCGCAGACGGTTGAGGCGCAGAGCCGCGTCGTCGGCGTTGACGAGGATGTCGGCGAAGAAGGCATCGACCGGACCGCGCAGGGCGGCAAGCGCCTCCATGGCAGCCTCGAAGTTTTCCCCCTTCAGCGCCTCGGCCACACCGGCCCGGGCCGTGTCGATGGCGCTGGCGAGTGCGATCTCGGCCGGTTCGCGGAAGTGATCCGCCTGCGGGCGGCCGGAGACGGCAGCGCCGTCCTTCTTCTCTTCCGCCTTGAGGATGTTCATCGCACGCTTGTAGCCGGCGAGCAGGTTGACCCCATCCTCGGTGGCGAGGAACCGGCCCAGCGCCTCGACGCGGCGCACGACCATCAGCAGGTCATCCTGGCCGCCAAGGCCGAAGACGGCGTCGATCAGGTCATGACGGGCGCCCTCCTCCTTCAGATGGACCTTGAGACGGTCTGCGAAGAAGGAAAGGAGGTCGTCCCGCAGGGCAGCAGCAGCGCCGGCACCGACGCGCGCGGCAATGATGCCCTCGATCAGCGCGCCGAGCTTCAGGCGCAGGCCGTTGTCGAGAATGATGCGGATGACACCGAGGGCGGCGCGGCGCAGGGCGAAGGGGTCCTTGGAGCCGGTCGGCTTCTCGTCGATGGCCCAGAAGCCCGCGAGCAGGTCGAGCTTGTCGGCGAGCGCGACGGCGATGGCCACCGGATCGGACGGCACACGGTCGGACGGCCCTTGCGGCCGGTAGTGGTCCTCGATGGCCGTGGCGACGGAGGCGTGCTCGCCCTGGTGGGTGGCGTAGTAGCGGCCCATCAGACCCTGCAGCTCGGGGAACTCGCCCACCATGCCGGTGACGAGATCGGCCTTGGCAAGGCGCGCAGCCCGGCGGGCGAGATCGGCATCGGCACCGACGGACGGCGCGAGGTCTGCCGCAAGAGCCTCAAGGCGCTTCACGCGCTCGCCCTGCGAGCCGAGCTTCTCGTGGAAGACGATGCCGTCGAGCTTGGCGAGGTTGTCCTCCAGCTTCGTCTTCAGGTCGGTTTCCCAGAAGAAGCGGGCGTCGGACAGGCGGGCGCGGATGACCTTCTCGTTGCCGGCAATGATGGTGGTGCCGCCATCGGCCGCGATCAGGTTGGAGGTCAGCACGAAACGGTTGGCAAGGCGGCCGGTGGCCGGATTGCGCAAAACGAAGCACTTCTGGTTGGCGCGGATGGTGAGGCGGATGCACTCGTCCGGGATGGTCAGAAACTCTTCCTCGAACGTGCCGGTGAGCACGACCGGCCATTCGACGAGGCCGGAGACTTCTTCCAGGAGGCCCTCGTCCTCGACCAGTTCCAGCCCCAGCGCCATGGCCTGGTTACGGGCGTCATGCAGGATGACGTCCTTGCGGCGGTCGGCATCAAGGATGACCTTGTGCTTTTCAAGCTTCGGCATGTAGTCGTCGAAGCGGCGGACAGTGAAGTCCTCATTGCCGTGGAAGCGGTGACCACGGGTGATGTTGCCGGCGCGAATGCCATCGACCTCGAAGTCGATGATGTCCGGCTCTTCCGTTTCCGGACCGAAGGTGGCGATGATCGACTTGAGCGGACGCACCCAGCGCAGCGAGCCCGAGCCCCAGCGCATGGACTTCGGCCAGGGGAAGGTGCGGATGATGCCCGGCATCACCTCGGCGATGATCTCCGCCGTCGGACGGCCCGGCTTCTCGATCACGGCGATATAGAAGTCGCCCTTCTTCGGATCGCTCTGGATGGTGGCCTCGTCCAGCGAGGCAAGGCCGGCGCCGCGCAGGAAACCCTGGATCGCCTGGTCGGGCGAGCCGACGCGCGGGCCCTTTTTCTCTTCGCGGGTCGGGCTGGACGCCGCCGGCAGACCGGCGATGTGCAACGCCAGACGGCGCGGCGTGGAGAAGGACTTGGCACCCTCGTAGGTCAGACCCGCTTCAACCAGCGCGTTGGTGAGCAGCGACTTGAGGTCCTCGCCTGCGCGCCGCTGCATGCGGGCGGGGATTTCCTCGCTGAACAGCTCAAGCAGGAGATCGGGCATCGTGGTGCAAAGCCTTCGCTAGAGGAGAAAACCACGCGCTGCCAGAACCGGCGCGCGCGGCACAAACCGGCCGTGTCCGTTACCAATTCGAAGGGCCGTTGTCACCCCCTGCATTGCAGGATGCAGCAGGCCCGGGTTGCGCGCGCTGCCGACACCTTGCTGATTCGCCAGAAAGCGGCCGGTGCAGTGTGTCAATTCCGGCTCTGGCGCGAATCGTAAAGCCCACCCGAGATGTGGACCGCCCCAGAACGGGACTCTCAAGATCCAAGTAATCCGCCATCTGCTGCAGCGCACAGTTAATATTGGGCGCCGCAGAATTAATGTCTCGTCAAAATGACGGATGAAGCACTTCACTGTTTCGCAAGAAAAAGTCGCTACACAGGAATGAGGATGCGGGCTGTGCGGTATCATGAACTTGAAGAATTGGTGGTGGGCATTGGTGGTAAGGAACAGATCGCTTTCACGAGCGATCGTTGCCCTTTTTATACCAATGCTTGCATTTGCGACTACGTTTGCCGCCTTCTGGTTGCTGCCACGCATTGGTGAGCTGCGGCTGCGCTCCGGGTCGTCGCTCTGGATTACAGACCTTGCCCTTGCACTTGTGGCGGGGGCGATTGCCGGCGGTGTCGCCTTTGCGCTGTGGCGGATCCGGCTTTTGCGCCAGGAAGCAGAGCGCCAGGAAGCGGCGGCCGTAGAGGCCATGGCACTTGCCCAGCACGATGCCCTGACCGGCCTGCCAAACCGGAGACGCCTCGAACAAGCCTTCCCCGCCATGGTGCATCTGCTGGATCCCGATCAACACCGGGCCGTCATGATGATGGATGTGGACGGGTTCAAGCCAGTCAACGATGTCTACGGTCACAGCTTCGGCGATGAACTCCTGCGGGAATTCGCAAGCCGGCTTGTGGAAACCGTCGGCGATGAAGGGCTGGTGGCCCGTCTCGGCGGCGATGAATTCGCGATCGTTACCCCGATCCTGGAGAACAAGGACGCAGCCACGGGCATTGCCCGTCGGCTGCTTAATCGTATTCAGGAGCCCTTCGTTCTCGGAGAGCGGCAGGTAACGGTCAGCTCCGGGATCGGCATTGCGGTGTTCCCGGACAATGGCTATTCCATCGTCGAGCTGCTGCGCCGCGCCGACGTTGCCCTGTACCGGGCAAAGACATCGGGACGGGCGACCTTCCGCTTCTTCGAGGTGGAGATGGACGCGGCAATCCTGCATCGGACGCTGCTGGAGCAACGCCTGCGCGTGGCCATTGCGTCCAAGGCCATCGAGCCGCATTTCCAGCCGATCCTCGACCTCAAGACACGCCGGATTGTCGGATTCGAAGCGCTGGCGCGGTGGACCGACCGGGATTTCGGGACGGTTCCGCCGTCACAGTTCATCGCCATTGCGGAAGACTGCGGCCTGATGCCGGACCTGACCGAGCATCTGCTGACCTGCGCCTGCGCCCAGGCCATGACCTGGCCCAAGGACATGTATCTCTCGTTCAACATCTCGCCCGTGCAACTGCAGGACCGGATGCTGCCGCTGAAGGTCGTTTCCATCCTCGGACAATCAGGGCTTGATCCGCGCAGGCTGGAACTGGAGATCACCGAGAACTCGCTGGTGCGCGATCCGAAGGCCACCAAGGAAATCCTGGACCAGCTGTCCGACGTGGGAATCCGTATCGCGCTGGATGATTTCGGTACGGGGCATTCGAGCCTGCGCTACTTGCGCGAATTCCATATCGATACGCTGAAGATCGACCAGTCCTTTGTCGCCCGCATGTCCAGCGACCCGGAAAGCGCGGCCATCGTGCGGGCGATCCTTGGACTGTCACAGGGGCTGGGCATTGAAGCGGTCGCCGAAGGCATCGAGATGCTCGAACAGAGCGACGTGCTCAACACGGAAGGCTGCCGGTTCGGCCAGGGTTTCCTTTTCTCCGCCGCGATCCCGGGCACGGATGTGCAGCGGCTGATCGAAACCCTGTCGCCCAGCGAAGACCTGCGAGGGGCGACCAAGGACCTCGCCGACAAGTCTGCGGGCACCAGCCGCCGCAGCTCGATCAGCTGACCCGGTTACCAGCCGCCACCGCCGCCGCCGCCGCCACCGCCGCCCGAAAAGCCGCCGCCACCGCCGGATGATCCGGAGCTGGAGGAACTGGGGGCCGGGAGCGAGCTGGTGAAGGACGAGGACATCGCGTCCACCGTGCCGCCAAGGTCGCGGGCGATGCTGCCGGGATCGAAGCTGCCGCTGGTCCAGTGCGGATGATAGCTGGCCGCAGCTGCCGCCCCGGCCGCCGTGCCGAGCCAGACCTCGAAGGCCTCCGACCACGGCTCCTCCACGTCCAGCGCCACCGCATAGGGCAGCAGCGTTTCGAAGTGCTGAGGGCTCATCAGCGGCGCGCCGTCCATGTTCATGCGCTCGGCTTCGGCCACCTCCAGATACATGCGCAGGCCCTCGATCTCGTCGAGCACCTGGCGGCCAAGCGCGGTTGGTGCGCCCATCAGGCGGAAGAACAGATAGTTGACCGCCAGCAGCAGCGCCGCCAGCAGCGGTAACAGCGGCGCATCCGTCACCTTTGACAGGTTGGCGTGACCGATCCCGAGATAGATGGCAGCGCCAATGGCGAAACTGAGGAAGACGGCGGACAGGCGCGAGGACAGGGATGCCCGGCGTTTCAGGGCCTTTCCGATCCGGACGGCGACAAGGCTGACGAAGCCGGCGCCGGCCACGACCGGCACAAGCAGGATCATGTCGATTTCAGTAATTCGGCCAAAGAAGATGATCGAGGCCGCAGTGAGCACGCTGAGCACCACGCCAATGACCAGGAAGCCGGTGTTGTGCCGGAAATAGGCGTCCTGGCCATCCTGCTCGACCGAGGTGCGGAACAGCTGGCCAAGCTTCAAAACGGCCTCGCCGTTGGCCTTGTCGATGGCCACCTCTCCGCCCCGACCGCGCAGCCATTTCAGCGTTACGGCCTCGTTGCGTGCCAGCTCGCCCTTGGCAGCGGCTTCGCCTTCGACGGCAGCCAGCCGCAGCGCGCCGTCCGTGGTGTCGAGCCGGATGAAATCCTTCACGGCAAGATTGAGACAGGCCGCCGTCAGGGCGCGCCAGCCGCCATCGGAAAAGCCGCGCTGCACGATGTAGTGAACCAGCGCCGGCGACAGGCCCTGTGGCGGCTCGAAGCGGGGAAAGATCACGCCCGGCTTCGGATCACGGCCAACGCGCCACCAGGTCAGCGTGTAATAGACCAGCACGATCAGGATGCCGCCGCCGCCGAAGATCTCGTTGCGGAAGTCGGACAGATAGTAGAGCAGCGCCTGTGTCTCGGTTGGCGGGGCAATGACGCCCTTGTCGACGCCGACGACAACTGTCAGGCCTTCGCCAGCCTTCAGCGGCCGGGTGGTGGAGAAGACGACGGCCTGCCCGCCGTTCTCCACATAGGCGGCGTAGTCGGTGCCATCGGCGCCATAGGGACCGGTGTAGGCGGTCCAGTCCAGCGCGCTTGCACCCTCCGGCAGCACCACGCGGGCGGTTGCCTGATCGATCGGGAAGGCCCACTCATTCCCTGTGGCGTTCCAGTAGATCTCGTCGGCCTCGCCAAAGAAGCGGATCTGACGGGTGGTGTCATAGACAATGCGGTAGGTGTAGCGTCTGGGCGCCAGAAATACACTTTCCTGGCCGATCAGGATGCGCACGCCGCTGTCGCTGGAGTTGACCTGATAGGGCTCATCCTCTCCATCCCGCTGGACGGAGACGAGGTCAAATCCCGCCCGGGCGATGCGGCCGCCTTCCATCTCGAAAAGCAGCGGCACATCGCGGAAGATGCCGCGCTGGATTTGCTTGCCTTCCACCTGGACCTCGATCACCTCCGTCACGCGCAGGCTGCCGTCGCTGCTGGCGGCGATGGTCGAGGTGAAGCGGATGATGCGCTCCGCCGCAGTCACTGGCAGGAGCGTGCCCAGCATCAGCACCGTGAGCGAAACGAGAAACGCGGCAAGACGCGAGGCCGAGAGCAAGCGCATGGCGGGACCTGTCAGAATGAGACCTTGGGCAGCGCGCGGTCGGCCGGGTCCTCGATCTCGAAATACTCCGCCTTGGTGAAGCCGAACTTGCCCGCGACCAGATTGGACGGGAAGCTCTCGACCATGACGTTGAGGCCGCGCACGGCACCGTTGTAGTAGCGCCGCGCCATCTGCAACGTGTCCTCGACCTTGTCGAGCGCCGCCTGCAGCTCGCGGAAATTGTCGCTGGCCTTCAGGTCGGGATAGGCCTCGGCGACGGCCATGAGGCGGCCGAGGGCCTGGGAAATCTGGCCTTCGACCGCAGCGCGGCCGGCGATGTCGCCGGGCGATACACGCGACGCCGCCGTGCGCAGCTCGGTGACCGCCTCGAGCGAGGCCTTCTCATGGCTGGCATAGCCCTTGACCGTCTCGACGAGGTTGGGAATGAGATCGGACCGGCGCTTCAGCTGCACGTCGATGCCGCTCCAGCCTTCCTCGACCATCTGCCGCTTCTTCACGAGGCCGTTGTAGAGCGCAATGAGATAGAGCGTGGCGGCAACCAGTGCCGCAATGACAATCCAGAACCCCATGACGGCTTCTCCAGGCGAGACCAAATCCCGGCGTGACGCTATCGCCTGACGCTGCAGATGTCATCCGTGGTGATGCTGGTGTGTGCCCTGGAGCAAATTGTGGCGGCGGTCAGGACCATGCCTGACGTTTGCACGAAAGCTTGCTCCGTCCTTGGCGGTCATCCCCGCCTTGTGCGGGGATCCCCCAACGAACTCAGGACTGGCCGATATGGTATGGATCCCCGCACAGGGCGGGGATGACCGCGGAGAGTATGGCCCTGCCCAGAATGCCAGCAATCAGCCTTCGTAGCCGACGCCGCCGGCGCGGGTTTCGAGGAAGGCGGCGCCGCAGGCCTTGGCGAGTTCACGGACGCGCAGGATGTAGCTCTGGCGTTCGGTGACCGAAATGACGCCGCGCGCGTCCAGAAGGTTGAAGGCGTGGCTGGCCTTGATGCACTGGTCATAGGCCGGCAGCACCATCTGGTGCACATCCGCGCCGATCGCGTCGCGTGCCGCAGCACCGGCAGCCAGAAGGCGGCGGCACTCTTCCTCGGCGTCGCGGAAGTGGCGGAACAGGAGTTCGGTGTCGGCGTGTTCGAAGTTATGGCGGGAATATTCCTGCTCGGCCTGCAGGAAGACATCGCCATAGGTGATCTTCTCGGCGCCTTCGCGGCCGTTGTAGTTCAGGTCGTAGACGTTATCGACGCCCTGGATATACATGGCGAGACGCTCGAGGCCATAGGTGAGTTCGCCCGAGACCGGCGAGCACTCGAACCCGGCGACCTGCTGGAAGTAGGTGAACTGCGACACTTCCATGCCGTCGCACCAGCATTCCCAGCCAAGGCCCCAGGCGCCCAGGGTCGGGCTTTCCCAGTCGTCCTCGACGAAGCGCACGTCATGCAGCGTCGGGTCGAGACCGATGGCGTAGAGGCTGTTGAGGTAGAGCTGCTGCAGGTTTTCCGGCGACGGCTTCAGGATCACCTGGAATTGGTAATAGTGCTGCAGGCGGTTCGGGTTCTCGCCGTAACGGCCATCGGAGGGACGGCGCGAGGGCTGCACATAGGCCGCCTTCCAGGGACGGGGCCCGAGCGAGCGCAGCGTGGTTGCCGGATGGAACGTACCGGCGCCAACTTCCATGTCATAGGGCTGCAGCACGACGCAGCCCTGATCCGCCCAATAGCGCTGCAGGGTCAGGATCAGACCCTGGAAGGAGTTCTCAGGGCGCATGTGGGCCGGGATGGCTTCGTTCGACATGGGGCGGTTCCCGATTGCGAAAGGAGGGGCGGCCAAAGCCGCAGATATTTGGCCGGACAGGTGCCACGGGCGGCTGGCAAGGTCAAGGGCGGCGGTAAGGACCGGCTTATTTGCAAAAATCGCCCGCACAAACGTGGTGCGGATCACACCTTGTCGGCTTCCGGCTTCCCCCCCTCTATCGCGCCGGGCGACGTTACGTCACCTTCATTTCACCGGCCGCAGCAAGGTGCAGCCGGATCGGCGGGTGAGGAACCCGCAACCAGAGGAGAACACCATGATCCGCCCCGTTTTCTTGTCAGTCATTGCAAGTGCCGCCCTCATCGCCAGCGCCAGCCTGGCGGCTGCCCAGACGCACAGCAGCAACAACCAGAGCAGCAACACCTCGTCCTTTTCCGGCTCTGGCCCCCAGGGGGCCAATGACAGCGGCAACCCGGACAGCGCGCCGATCATCTGCGCGTCGCGCAGCTGCATGGACCAGCAGGCAGCGACATCCGGCCCGCGCACCCACGTGGTGACGCATGTGCCGAACCGCGAACCCCGCAAACCGCGCAAGCCGATCCCGATCCGCGAAAGCGAACGTTGCCAGGATCGCTGGATCCAGTGGCCGAATGGCCTCATCGTCAACGAGCGGGAATGTTTCCGCCCGCTCGAATTCATCCGCTGAATCGAACGACTCCAGCGGCAGCGCAAGGACAAGCCCCTTGCGCTGCTGCTGATCCCCGCCTATAACTTTGCTTGCGACAGGGGCGCCCCACAACCGGGGGCTGAGATGAACCCTTTGAACCTGAACCGGGTCATGCCGGCGGAGGAAGTCGTTTGCAGCACCTTGCAAACAGTACACGTGCAAACAGCACACGGGCACACAGAACACGTTCAGACAGAACAGGTGTCGACCGTGGTTTCCCGGTGAGCGGACTGGCGTTCGCTGTCCGGCCGGGACACATGGCATGCTGCACGCGCCTTTCCGCCGTCCTGAATCCCGCTTGCCGTGAGGACGAGGAATGACGTGCGGCTATCACCTTGCCGCCATGCGGGCGCGGCGTCCGTTGGTGCAGAACATCACCAATTTTGTGGCCATGCAGACCATGGCCAATGTGTTGCTTGCGGCCGGGGCTGTGCCAGCCATGGTGCATGCCGGGGAAGAGGCCGCAGAGTTTGCTGGCCTTGCGCAGGCCCTGACACTGAACACCGGCACACCCGAACCCGACTGGGTGGCGGCCATGGAGGCAGCTGCGCTGGTTGCCGGGCAGCGCGGCATTCCGCTTGTGCTTGATCCGGTCGCAGCCGGTGCAACCACCTATCGCCGCGAGATCAACACACGGCTCGCCCGACTGGTGCCTGGCATCCTGATCAAGGGCAATGCCTCGGAAATCCTCGCGCTGGCAGGCCGGGAGAGCGCCTCCCGGGGACCGGAAAGCGGCGATGATGTTGCCACGGCACAGCCGGCGGCCGTCGCGCTGGCAAGGGCGACCAAGGGGATCGTTGCCATGACCGGACCTGTCGATCTGGTGACGGATGGACGACGGCTGGCCCGGATCCACAACGGTACGGCGCTGATGACGCAGGTCACTGCACTCGGCTGTGCGCTAACCGGTGTTGTGGCGGCCTTTGCAGGAAGTGCCGAGGATCGCTTTCACGCAACAGTCGCAGCCCTCGCCTATTACGCAGTCGCCGGGCAGAAGGCTGGCGAGGCCTATCCCCTGCCGGGAAGCTTCGCCACCGGTTTCTTGAATGCCCTCAACGAGCTGACGCCGTCCCAGCTGGATGGCCTTGCTCATGTGGAGTTTGCCAATGCGCCGCTTTGACCTGTCCCTGTATCTCGTGACCGACGAAGTCCGGCGTCCTGGCCTGGAAGACGACGTGATCGCTGCCGTCCGGGGAGGCGTCAGCCTGGTGCAGCTGCGCGACAAGACCGCCCCGCATGCGGTGGTGGCAGACTTCGCCCGCAGGCTGAAGGCCCGGCTTGATCCGCTGCGTGTCCCATTGCTGCTGAATGACCGGGTGGAAGTGGCACGGATGATCGGTGCGGCCGGCGTGCACATCGGCACCCGCGACATGACCCCGGCCGAGGCGCGGCAGATGCTCGGACCGAACGCCATCATTGGCGTCTCGGTGTCCGAGCCTGGTCACCTTGGCCGGTTCGATCCGGCGGATGTGGATTATGTCGGCGTTGGCCCCGTGCATCCGACCCGGACGAAGCCGGACCACGCGGCCCCGATCGGATACGAAGGGCTGGCGCAGCTTTGTGCCACCTCCACCCTGCCCGCCGTCGCGATTGGCGGGTTGACCGCCAGCGATGCAGCCGGAATCCGGGCAGCGGGGGCCGCCGGCATGGCGGTGGTGTCCGCAATCCTTTCGGATGGCGACCCGGAAGAGGCCGCACGCCGGTTGCGCCTCGCGTGGGACGAAACAGCTGTGCTGGCGGCCGAGTAGATCACGACCTGGACGGGGCGCTTTCACCCGGGACAAGTCCCGGCGCGGAGGGGGCAGGCCTGTCGGCCTGGGTCGCTCCGCAGCCCGGCTCAGGCGTCGCCCTGCGGGCGGTAGCGGCCGGTGGACGGATCCTGCTCCAGACGCACCGGCGCATCGTCGGACCGCCGGGCGGCCTCGGACAGGCGCGCCTCGACGCGGTTCATTTCGCGGCGGACGATCTTGAACGCGGCAAAGCCGGCAGCGCCCAGGAGGGCCAGTCCCCACAGCGGTGGCATGTCAGTTGTCTCCTGTCAGGCTTACAGCCCGTAGCGGGCCCACAAGGCCCGCGCCTCGACAGCCGACATCAGATCATCCGCATAGCCGGCCGGCAAGAGGGAGGCGGCAATACCGCCGCCACCCCGGCGACCGAAAAACCCACGCGGCGGATTGACGAGACGGGCCTCGGCCTTGTCGCCGAACTTCTCGCGCAGCACGGAGCGCAGGTCGCCCTCGCGGTCGGCAAGGCCAAGCGCCACGGCGCTGCGACCGGTCCAGAACTGGCCGGAAAAGAGATCCGGATGGTCCTTGAGCCGCGCACCGCGACGGTCCTTGACCAGGGTGATGAAGACGTCGTGGATCTCGGTCTGCAACGTCTTGATGTGGGCGATCTCTTCCGGGTTCTCAGGCTTGAACGGGTCGAGCTGCGACTTGTTGGTGCCAGCGGTATAGACGCGGCGTTCGACCCCCAGCTTTTCGATCAGACCGGTCATGCCGAAGCCCGCAAAGATCACGCCAATCGAGCCGACGATGGACGAGGGATCGACGATGATCTCGTCGCCTGCGACCGCGATCATGTAGCCGCCGGATGCGGCCACATCCTCGACGAAGACGAGGACCTTCTTGTCATGCTCGCGGGCAAGGTCGCGGATACGCTTGGTGATCAGCCGGGCCTGGACGGCAGAGCCGCCGGGCGAGTTGATCACCAGCGCGACAGCCGGGGCCTGCTTCATCCGGAACGCCCGTTCGAGCGGTTGGGCCACATGCGCAAGGTTCAGGCCGGGGCGGGTCAAACCTCCGTTGTCGATGACGCCCTGCAGGCGCACAACGGGGATAACTGGCCGCGAGCGGCCCGAAAGAGCCCGGACCTTGTCGGCAAGCATTTGAAACATCAGGTGTCTCCCTGGAGGAACTGATCCTGCATGTCTAACTGGTGCGCGCCGGCAGCCAGAACAAGATGATGGTGGCGATGAACCGTCAGGAGGCTTCGCGGGCCGCCTTCTGCGTCCGCGCGGCGAGATCCCGGACGGCTTCCCAGTTCAGGCGAACGCCTGCCTCGTCGCCTTCCCGACGCATGATCTGGCCAACGAGGGCACGGGGCATGCCCAGGACGCGGATGATGATCTCGTCCGGCAGCTTGCTCAGCCCCTCCGCCGCGACCCGGCAACCGGACTTCGAGGCGTCAATGATGCGCCCGGTGACGCGGATATTGCCATCCCGATCGCTCATGACAATCGGCAGCGACACGGGCTTGCGTGGTTCCTGGCGGCGGCTTACGCCGGCATCGGTCTGGGCGGCGGAAAAGACGATGGCCGCATCATTGCCGGTGATCGACGTGACGGTGGCCGCGCGCAGATACATCTCCGACCCGACGCGGATCCCGATCGACTTGCCGAGCAGCTGGATGTTGTCGGATGTCAGGCGGCAGCCCCATTGGCTGACGTTGCTCATCTCGGCTTCGATGCAGGTGAGGCGGTCGACGTCAAACACCTGCACCTTTTCCGTCACCGGCGCTTCCTTGGGAACGCTGACGGCGTGGCTGCGGTGGACAGAGAATGCGCTCGTGCTCATTGGCAAATTCCAAAGGGGAATCCTAAAATTTGACAATACTTAGCTAGCGATCTGAATCTTAAAAAAGCGTTGGAGTTGTTCAAACAATTTTATTCAACCGTCGAAAATTCAGTCTGCAAGAACTTTGCGCAACGCCAGGAAGTCGCGCCAGGCAAGGCGCTTTTCGAGCGGGCTGCGCAGGAGATAGGCCGGGTGATAGGTGGCAATCGCCCGGATCTTGCGCCGGCCGGTATCATAATCCATCCAGCGTCCACGCATCTTGCGGATACCATCCGTTGCACCAGTGAGTGCCTTGGCGGAGGCAGCCCCCAGGAAAACAAGCACGTCCGGATCGACCAGCTCGATCTGGCGGGCAATGAACGGGCGGCAGATTTCGGTTTCCTGCGGCGTCGGCGTGCGGTTGCCAGGCGGACGCCAGGGCACGACATTGGCGATGTACACCGAGGACCGGTCCAGCTTGATCGCGGCCAGCATGCGGTCGAGCAGCTTGCCGGAGCGGCCGACAAAGGGCAGACCGGTGGCATCTTCCTCGGACCCCGGCGCTTCTCCGACGAGCATGATGCGGGCGGCCGGATTGCCATCGGCAAAGACCAGCGACTTGGCCGTCAGATGCAGGTTGCAGCCCTGGAATGCGGCAAGGCAGGCCCTGAGCTCTTCCAGAGTTGCAGCCGTACGTGCTGCCTCGCGGGCAGAACGCACCGCATCCTCGCCGGGGATCACGGCTCCCGACATGGCCGCCAACGGGGAAGACGGCGGGGCAGACTGCGGGGCAACGCTCGCCTGCCGTGGCTGCGACAGCGAAGGAAGGTTCAAGGGCGGCGGCGCCAGTCCCTGACCGCGTGCCGGCGCGGTCCCGGGCATCGGCTGCGGCGACGGGGCAGATTGCGGCCGCCGGGCTTCAAGCTCGGACTGGGCAAAGCGGTCAACCGGATCGGCATCGATGAATGCGTCGACGCCGGCAGCTTGCAGGAACTCCAGCAAGGCCTCGACGTGGCGGGCATTCAGGGCGGCAGGCGCGGAACCGATCATGGCGGCACTTTATCCACTCACCTCACAAAGACAACCGCGCTGGCCGATCATCACCACTGTTCACTGGCCTGGCGCGCACGGAATGCCCGCATGCCGGTCCAGCGGCAGGATATGTCGCCAATCGCCTTGCGCCGCGCAACAAACTGTGCTTTACGCTTACGTAAACGTAACTCTCACCTCTGCGCGAAAGGAGCAATTGCGAGGGCTTTGCCCCTGCTCTAATAGAGGTCTGACGAGAGTGGAATGAGGACGGACAGCGGGACACCTGCGGCGCTGTCCACCGCGGCCCCGGCGCAACCGAGGGGCTGCCGCCAGAGGGAGAACACGAATGACGGATATGCTGGAGCTGCCTGAGCGCGAAAGCATGGATTTCGACGTGGTGATCGTCGGTGCCGGCCCCGCCGGTCTTGCCGCCGCCATCCGTCTGAAGCAGATCGCCCTGGAAAAGGGGGAAGAGCTGTCCGTTGTCGTGCTGGAAAAAGGCTCGGAAGTCGGCGCGCATATCCTGTCCGGCGCCGTGATCGACCCGATCGGGCTCGACAAGTTGCTGCCGGACTGGCGCAGCGAGGACACGCCGATCAAGACTTCGGTCACCGATGACCATTTCCTTCTGCTGG
Organism: Pannonibacter sp. SL95; assembly: GCF_026672425.1. Classification (GTDB taxonomy): domain Bacteria; phylum Pseudomonadota; class Alphaproteobacteria; order Rhizobiales; family Stappiaceae; genus Pannonibacter. Next base: position 415,811 of record NZ_JAPPRC010000006.1, on the reverse strand, counting down.
GTCCTGCCGGCGGCATCCGCCTGCCGAACTTCCTGATGCCGAAGCTGATGAACAACCACGGCAACTACATTGTCTCGCTGGGCAATGTGTGCCGCTGGCTCGCCGGAAAGGCGGAAGAGCTGGGCGTGGAAATCTACCCGGGCTTTGCCGCCGCCGAAGTGCTCTATGACGACGAGGGCAAGGTGGTGGGTGTTGCCACCGGCGACATGGGCATCAGCCGCAACGGCGAACCGAACCACAACTTCACCCGCGGCATGGAGCTGCGCGGCAAGTATGTGCTGATCGGCGAAGGCGTGCGTGGCTCGCTGGCCAAGCAGCTGATCTCGAAGTTTGCCCTCGACCGGGACAGCGACGTGCCGAAATTCGGCATCGGCATCAAGGAGCTGTGGCAGATCGACCCGGCCAAGCACAAGCTGGGCCTGGTGCAGCATTCCTTCGGCTGGCCGCTGGACATGAAGACCGGTGGCGGCTCGTTCCTGTATCATCTGGAAGACAACCAGGTGGCCGTCGGCTTCGTGCTGCACCTGAACTACCAGAACCCCTACATCTCGCCCTTCGAGGAATTCCAGCGCTTCAAGACGCATCCGGCGATCCGCGAGACCTTCGAGGGCGGCAAGCGCCTTGCCTATGGTGCCCGCGCCATTACGGAAGGCGGCTACCAGTCGGTGCCGAAGCTGTCGTTCCCCGGCGGCCTCCTGATCGGCTGCTCGGCCGGTTTCGTCAACGTGCCGCGCATCAAGGGCTCGCACAACGCCATGCTGTCCGGCATGCTGGCGGCAGAAGAGGTGATGGCCGCACTCGGACGTGGTGAGGCCAACAGCGAGCTGACGCATTTCGACACCGCCTGGCGCGAGAGCGAAATCGGCGCGGACCTGAAGAAGGTGCGCAACGTCAAGCCGCTGTGGTCACGCTTCGGCACCATCCTCGGCGTCGGCCTCGGCGGGCTCGACATGTGGACCAACGAGCTGTTCGGCTTCTCCTTCTTCGGCACGCTGAAGCACGGCAAGACCGATGCCCAGAGCCTGAAGCCGGCCAAGGATTGCAAGAAGATCGACTATCCGAAGCCGGATGGCGTCATCTCCTTCGACAAGCTGTCCTCGGTGTTCCTGTCGAACACCAACCACGAGGAAGACCAGCCGATCCACCTCAAGGTGGGCGACCTGGCGCTGCAGAAGGCGTCGGAGCATGACGTCTTTGCCGGCCCGTCCAACCGGTACTGCCCGGCTGGCGTGTACGAGTGGATCGAGGAAGGCGAAGGCGCACCGCGGTTCCAGATCAACGCGCAGAACTGCGTCCACTGCAAGACCTGCGACATCAAGGACCCGAACGGCAACATCACCTGGACCGTGCCGGAAGGCTCCGGCGGGCCGAACTACCCGAACATGTGAGGCTTACACACGGTCATCCCCGCCCTGTGTGGGGATCCAGCGGTTTATTGAAGCGTCGCGACCGGTGCACTGCCGGATGGATCCCCGCATAAAGCGGGGATGACAGCAGATAGACGTTTTCCCTTCAGCACCAGACACCCCCACCGACCGTCATCCCCGCCCCCGTGCGGGGATCCAGCGGCTTGTTGAAGCGTCGCGACCGGTGGCACTGCCGGATGGATCCCCGCATAAAGCGGGGATGACCGCAGAGGGACGCTTTCCCTTCAGCACCAGACACCCCACCGACCGTCATCCCCGCCCCCGTGCGGGGATCCAGCGGCTCGTTGAAGTGTTGCGACCGGGGGCATTGCCGGATGGATCCCCGCATAAAGCGGCGATGATCGGAGCGTAAGGTTATTAACTGCGAGGCGAAACCGCTGACCGGTTCCCTCACGCCTGGCGCAGTTTGCCGCGTTTCAGGTGTTCGTCGAGGCGGGGCATGATTTCCACGAAGTTGCAGGGCATGTGGCGGTAGTCGAGCTGCCACTTGAGGATGCCGTCCCAGGCGTCCTTGCAGGCTCCGGGCGATCCTGGCAGGACGAAGATGTAGGTCGCCCCAGCAACCCCGCCCGTGGCGCGGGACTGGATCGTCGAGGTGCCGATCTTGTCGTAGGAAATGCGGTGGAACACTTCGGAGAAGCCGTCCATCCGCTTCTCGAACAAGGGCTCGATCGCCTCGGGCGTGACATCGCGGCCGGTAAAGCCCGTGCCGCCTGTCGAGATGATGACGTCGACGCCCTCTGCCGCGATCCACTCGCGGACGGCAGCCCTGATTTCCTCCACTTCGTCGCGGACAATGCGGCGATCAGCCAGATGGTGCCCCGCGCCAGTCAGACGCTCGACCAGCGTCGTGCCCGAGCGGTCGCCTTCAAGGTCGCGCGTGTCGGACACGGTCAGCACCGCGATGTTGAGAGGGACAAAGGGACGGCTTTCATCAATGCGGTTCATGGGGGCACACTCCCGGCGGGTCATGATCCAGAGATAGGCCAGCCGGCGCAGCAGCGCCAGTGCGCCAACCAGCGCAGTGCCATGTCAGGATCAAATCGGAAGGCGACCGAAAATTACCAACAGTCACTGCCCAGGGATTTTTTGCGTCTTTTAGGTCAGCAATATTGACGCATCCTTGCGCCTGTGGTTCTGTCTCACTGGCCGGCACCGACACCACACCAGGCGCCGCTGAAAACAATAAATGGACCGAGAACCCTCATGCTGAACTGGGAGCACATCTTCGCCACGCGCGCGACCCGTATGCGCGCATCCGAAATCCGCGAGCTCTTGAAGCTCCTCGACCGGCCGGAGATCATCTCCTTTGCTGGCGGCATCCCGGACCCGGCGCTGTTTCCCGCCCAGGTATTTGCAGACGCCTACACCAAGGTCCTGACGGGACCGTCGGCCGGAACGGCGCTGCAATATGCCGTCAGCGAGGGCAATCTGGCCCTGCGCACCTGGCTGGCCAGCTACATGGCCGGCCTCGGCGTGACCTGTGACGCCTCGAACATCATCATCACCTCCGGCTCGCAGCAGGCGCTGGACTATATCGGCAAGCTGTTCCTGTCGCCGGGCGACACCGCGCTGGTCAACTGGCCGACCTATCTTGGCGCGCTGCAGGCGTTCAACGCCTATGAGCCGCGCTACGACCGCCTGATCCCGCTGGGCAACCGCCCGGCCGAGGACTTCGCCTCTGCGGCAAGGGATGCTGGCGGCGAAGTTAAATTCGCCTATGCCTCGGCTGACTTCGCCAACCCGACCGGCGAGACGCTGGACCGGGCAACGCGCGAGAAGATCCTCGACCTTGCCGACACGCTGGACATTGCCGTCATCGAGGACGCGGCCTATCAGTCGCTGCGCTATGACGGCGAGGCAATCCCGCCGATGCTGGCGCTGGACATCGCCCGCAAGGGACACATCAACGACACCCGCGTGCTCTACTGCGGCTCCTTCTCCAAGACCCTGTCGCCGGGCCTGCGCGTGGGCTGGATCTGCGCCGCCGCACCGGTGATCTCGAAGATCGTGCTGCTGAAACAGGCCGCCGACCTCAACACCTCCACCATCAACCAGATGGTGCTGGCCGATGTGGCCGAGACCTATTTCGACACCCAGGTGGCGACGATCAAGGCGGCCTATCGCGCCCGCCGCGATGCCATGCTGAAGGCCCTGGCCACCCACATGCCGGCGGGCTGCAGCTGGTCGAAGCCGGATGGCGGCATGTTCGTCTGGGTGACCGTGCCGGAAGGCCTCGACGGCGCGACGCTTCTGGCCCGCTCACTGGAAAGCGTGAAGGTTGCCTTCGTGCCGGGCCGTGCCTTCTTTGCCGATGGCTCGGGCGGCAACACCCTGCGCCTCAGCTTCTCCTGCGCCAACGAAGCGCAGATCGAGGAAGGCATCTCCCGCCTCGGCAAGCTGCTCAAGGAAGCCATCGCCGGGCTTTGAAAATGCCGGGCCGGGCTTGTCCCGGCCCTCGCCCGCCCTCATCTGCCCGTCATGACGGGGTGCGACAACAGTCGGACGGGAGGGCGTTGGCATGAACTGGACCGAGAGCCTTGATCAGTATTGCGAGCGGCTTGATGCCTCGTTCTGGGCCGAGCCGCTCAATGCCGTGACCAATGCGGCATTCCTTGTGGCGGCAGCGCTGGCGCTGCGGATCTGGCTGCAGCGGGCCCCAAAGGACTGGAGCGCGCTGGCGCTCATCGGCGTGGTGACGGCAACCGGGATCGGATCCTTCCTGTTCCACACCTATGCCAACCGCTGGTCGATGCTGGCGGATGTGATCCCCATCGCCATTTTCATCCACCTCTATCTGTTTCTTGCCCTGCGCCGCTTCATCGGTGCCGGAGTGGTCGTCGCCGGCGGCACGACAGCGCTGTTTCTCGTCGCATCGCCCTTCATCGGCAGGCTGGCCGCGCCGCTGGTCGGATCATCGGCCGGGTATCTGCCGGCGCTGGCGGCGATTTTCGTGGTGGGAGCGCTGTGCCTTCGGCGCAGCCGGGACACGGCGCTCGGCCTTGTTGCGACCGGCGCGCTGTTCACCCTGTCGCTGACTTTCCGCACACTGGACGGCCCAGCTTGCAGCGCCCTGCCCTTCGGCACGCATTTTCTCTGGCACGTGTGCAACGCCGGCGTCCTGTTCCTGCTGATGTGGCTGTACATGCGGGCGGAGCCAGTGGGAGCCGCAGGCAAGACACATGGCGCTGCAACGGCTTAGGACAGACCGGTTCATGCCCTTTCCTGAGGTTCCGTTTGCGAAGAGGCTGGTCTAAGGTCTAAAGGATTGCTCCCGCGATGCCGTTACGCCATGGCTTGCGGGTGATGTTCAGGCAGGGCGGACCTGCCGCAGCGAGAGGCACCATGAGCGATACCAAGAAGGCCGGATCCGACCTCACCGAGGCCGCACTCTATTTCCACTCCCATCCGCGTCCGGGCAAGCTGGAGATCAAGCCGACCAAGCCGCTGGGCAACCAGCGCGACCTGGCGCTGGCCTATTCACCGGGTGTTGCTGCTCCCTGCCTTGAAATCGCCCGCGACCCCTCGACGGCTGCGCTCTACACCTCCCGCGCCAACCTTGTCGGCGTGATTTCCAACGGCACGGCCGTGCTGGGCCTTGGCGCCATCGGGCCGCTCGCCTCCAAGCCGGTGATGGAAGGCAAGGCCGTCCTGTTCAAGAAATTCGCCGGCATCGACGTGTTCGACATTGAAGTGGACGAGCTGGACGTTGACCGCTTCGTGGACGCGGTTGCCGCACTTGAGCCGACCTTCGGCGGCATCAACCTGGAAGACATCAAGGCGCCCGAATGCTTCCAGATCGAAGCCAAGCTGCGCGAGCGGATGAACATTCCGGTGTTCCACGACGACCAGCATGGCACGGCGATCATCGTCGGTGCGGCGGTGAAGAATGCGCTGGAGCTGGCCGGCAAGCCGATCGGCACCGTCAAGGTGGTGGCGTCCGGTGCGGGGGCGGCCGCGCTCGCCTGCCTCAACCTGCTGGTTTCGCTCGGCGTGAAGCGCGAGAATGTGTGGATCTCGGACATCGAGGGCGTGGTCTATGAGGGCCGCGAGGTCCTGATGGACCCGTGGAAGTCGATCTACGCCCAGAAGACCGACAAGCGCACGCTTGGCGAGATCATCGAGGGCGCCGATGTGTTCCTCGGCCTGTCAGCCGCCGGGGTGCTGAAGCCGGAGATGGTGGCCAAGATGGCGCCGCGCCCGCTGATCCTGGCGCTCGCCAACCCCAATCCGGAAATCCTGCCCGAGGATGCGCTTAGCGTCCGCGATGACGTGATGATGTGCACTGGGCGCTCGGACTATCCGAACCAGGTGAACAACGTTCTCTGCTTCCCCTACATCTTCCGCGGCGCGCTGGACGTGGGTGCGACGACGATCAACGAGGAAATGAAGCACGCCGCCGTGGCCGCCATCGCCGGCCTTGCCAAGGAAGAGCCCTCAGACGTGGCGGCGCGGGCCTATGGCGGCGTCAGCGAGACCTTCGGGCCGAAATACCTGATCCCCTCGCCGTTTGACCAGCGCCTGATCCTGCGCATCGCCCCGGCAGTTGCGCGCGCGGCGATGGAGACCGGCGTCGCGACGCGGCCGATCGCTGATTTCGAAGCCTATCAGGACGTGCTGAACCGCTTCGTGTTCCGCTCCGGCCTGGTGATGAAGCCGATCATCCAGGCGGCCATCCGAGAGCCGAAGCGCATCATCTATGCCGAAGGCGAGGATGAGCGCGTGCTGCGGGCAGCGCAGGTTCTGATCGAGGACAAGGTGGCCGTGCCGATCCTGGTCGGGCGTCCGGACGTGCTGAAGGCCCGCTGCGAGCGCTTCGGCCTGAAGATCCGGCCCGGCGTTGATTTCGAGTTCGTCAACCCGCAGGATGATCCGCGCTACCGCGACTATGTCGACGAGTATTTCGCCTGCGTTGGCCGCAAGGGCGTGCCGCATGACGCCGCGCGCACCATCGTGCGTACCAACTCCACCGTGATCGCGGCGCTGGCCGTGCGGCGCGGTGAAGCGGATGCCGCCATCTGTGGTCTTGAAGGGCGTTACATCCGGCATCTGCGGGACATCCGCCAGATCATCGGGGTGCGCGAAGGCGTGCAGGACCTGTCCGCCCTGTCGCTGCTCATCAACGACCGCGGCGCGCTGTTCCTGACCGATACGTTCGTGACCGTCGACCCTTGCGCAGCCGAGATCGCCGAGATGACGCGTCTGGCGGCCGAAGAAATCCGCCGGTTCGGCATCGAGCCCAAGGCGGCGCTGCTGGCAGCCTCCAACTTCGGCTCCCGGGAACTCGCCTCGGCCGAAAAGATGCGGGAAGCCCTCGACATCCTCTGGGCGGAAGCTCCGGAGCTGGAAGTCGATGGCGAGATGCACGGGGATTCGGCCCTCTCCGCCGCACTGCGCCAGCGTGTGATGCCGACAAGCCGGCTGAAGGGCGAGGCCAACCTGCTGGTGTTCCCGGCGCTGGACGCGGCGAACATTGCGCTCAACCTCCTCAAGGTGGCGACCGATGCCCTGCATGTCGGCCCAATCCTGCTCGGCACCGCCAAGCCGGCGCATATCCTGACGCCCTCCGTGACCTCTCGCGGCGTGGTCAACATGTCGGCGCTTGCCGTTGTGGAAGCGCAGAAGAAGACGCAGAGCGAGGTGGAGTGACACAGGCCTCTCCAGACCTCCCCTTGTGGGAGGGCTTGGGTGGGGGCCTCACTTGTTGACGACGGTGATCGCGCGGGAGCTTTGGGCAGAAGTTCAGCAGGGCGTTGTTGAGGACTTCAACAGGCCCGTGGCAGTCCACCGGATCGCAGCGCCCCTCTCCCCCCTTGAGGGGGAGATGTCTGCGTCAGCAGACAGAGGGGGGTGATGCAGCCTTTCCTGCAACGCTGTGCCAGAGGCGCGGCCCAATACCCCCCTCTGCCCCCTGCCGGGGGCATCTCCCCCTCAAGGGGGGAGAGGGTTTGAGACCATGCCAAGTGAAGTTTTTTGGCGGCAGGCAGGACGTGCGCGACAAAGCCGTGCCTGATCGCCGTGACCGCAGGTTTGTGCCGGAACCCATTGCATGAAAACCCCAAGCCTCTTCGACCTGCCCTTTGGTGACGCGCTGGATGCGAAGGCGGAAGCGCGGTTGGCGGAGGGGCTGGACGGGTTGCTTGCCGGGGTGGACGAGGCCGGGCGTGGGCCGTGGGCCGGGCCGGTGGTGACGGCGGCGGTAATCCTCGACTATGCGCGGTTGCCGGACGGACTGAATGATTCCAAGAAGCTGACCGAGGCGAAGCGTGAGGCGCTGTTCGAGGAGATTTGCGCCAGTGCCTGGGTGAGCTTTGCCAGCGCGTCTGCCGCAACCATCGACCGGGTCAACATCCGGGCGGCAACGCTCGGTGCCATGCGGCGGTCAGTGCAGGGCCTGGCCTTGCAGCCGCGGCATGTGGTGGTTGACGGGCGCGACGTGCCGCCGGGGCTCGGGATCGACGGCCAGGCCCTGATCAAGGGCGATGCCCGCTGTCTTGCCGTTTCGGCGGCTTCGATCGTGGCAAAGGTGGTCCGGGACAGGATGATGGTTGCCGCCGATGCGGAGTATCCAGGCTATGGATTTGCCGTGCACAAGGGCTATGGCGTGCCGGCGCATATGGCGGCCTTGCAGCGTCTCGGCCCCTGCCCGCTGCACCGCATGTCGTTCAAGCCGATTGCTGCACTGCTGGACGCGCGCTGAGCGCGGGCGGATACGCTCCAGAACCCTGACCGCAAAAAAACAAAAAAGCGGCCACAAGGGCCGCTTTTTCAGACTGGGTAGCCAGTTGTCTCAGTTGAGACCCGACTTGACCTCTTCGATGCTCTTGGCCAGCAGCGTATCGGAAACCTTGTCCGACACATTGGCCTTGAGCAGCGTCTCGGCCGCGGCGACGGCGAGGTCGGCGGCCTTGGCCTTGACTTCGGCGATTGCCTGGGTCTCTGCCTGACCGATCTTGTCCTCGGCGAGCTTGCTGCGGCGAGCAATCATCTCTTCCAGAGCGCGCGTGGTTTCCACGGTCAGCTGTTCGGCTTCGGCGCGAGCTTCAGCAACGATGGCTTCCGCTTCGGCCTCGGCTTCGTGCCGGCGGCGCTGGTATTCGGACATCAGGGCCTGCGCTTCTTCGCGGAGCTTGCGGGCTTCCTCGAGCTCACGGCGGATGTCATCCGCACGCTTGTCGAGGGCAGCAGCAATCTTGCCCGGAACGCCGACCTTGGCGATCAGCACGAAGAAGAGAATGAGGCCTACGAGAGCCCAGAACGATGCATCCATCATGGACCGGGTCCCCTTAGTTCATCGCACCCTTGACCGCCTGGTCCACATCGGACTTGGACGGGGTGACACCGATGAGAGCCTCGACGAGAGCCGAGGAGGTTTCGCTGGCGATCTCGCCAACCTGGGCCAGGGCGCTGCTCTTGATCTGGCTGATGCGGGCTTCCGCGTCAGACAGCTTGGCGGCGATACCGGCTTCGGCGGCAACACGCTTGGCGTCGGTTTCGGCCTTCAGCTTGTCGCGGGTGTCCTGGGCGATGGACCGGGCACGACCACGCGCTTCAGCCAGCGCCTGCTCGTAAGCAGCGATGGCTTCATCGGTTTCCCGCTTCAGCCGGTCGGCTTCGGCAAGGTCACCGGCAATGCGGTCACGACGGTCCTCAAGGATACCGGCGATGCGCGGCAGGGCCACGTTCTTCATCACCCAGTAAAGGATAACGAAGGTGATCGCCAGCCACACGAGCTGAGAGACAAAATGGGTCGGGTCGAACGGCGGGAAACCGGCCCCGTGTTCGGTTGCCGGAACGTCCAGCGGCGGGACATGTCCAGCAGTCGCAGTGGTTTCGCCTGCCATTATCGCCTCCAAGTATCGAACAGGCGGCGCAAGTGCGCCGCCGTCGATCTTAACTGTTCCAATGCGTCGGGTTGCGACGGATTAGACGGCGAACAGCAGCAGCAGGGCGATCAGCAGCGAGAAGATGCCCAGAGCTTCGGTCACGGCGAAGCCGAACACCAGACGGCCGAACTGGCCATCAGCTGCGGACGGGTTGCGCAGAGCGCCCGACAGGTAGTTGCCGAAAATGGTGCCGAGAGCGATAGCAGCACCACCCATGCCGAGGCAGGCGATACCAGCACCGATGAACTTTGCAGCTTCTGCTTCCATGACAAGTACTCCTAGTTGACTGTTGTCAGCTTGTTCAGGCAGCCCCGAGGGCCACGTGATGGGGTGAGCTTAGTGGGACGGATGGAGCGCGTCGTTGAGGTACATGCAGGTCAGGACCGTGAAGACATAGGCCTGCAGGAACGCGACGAGGAACTCCAGGGCCGTCAGCGCCACCGTCATTCCAAGCGGAAGGACGGCACCGAAGATACCAGCCGTACCCGCAGCACTCAGGGTGACAACGAAACCGGCAAACACCTTCAGGGTGATGTGACCAGCCAGCATGTTCGCAAACAGACGAACGGAGAGGCTGATCGGGCGAGACAGGAACGAGATGACTTCGATCGGCGCCACGATCGGGATCAGGGCGCCGGGAACACCAGCAGGCACGAAGAGATGCAGGAAATGCAGCCCGTGCTTGGCGAAGCCATAAATGGTGACAGTCAGGATCACGAGCATCGCAAGTGCGAAGGTGACAATGATCTGGCTGGTGACCGTGTAGAAATACGGGAACATGCCGAAGAGGTTCGCCACGAGGACGAACATGAACAGCGAGAACACCAGCGGGAAGAAACGCATGCCTTCCGTGCCAGCGGAGCTTCTCAGCAGTCCGGCAACGAATTCGTAGCTGAGCTCCGCCAGCGACTGCCAGCGGGTCGGAACGAGACCACGGCTGGAGGAGGAGAAGATCAGGAATGCCGAGGCCGCAACGACCGTCAGCACCATGAACAGCGATGCGTTGGTGAAAGACAGGTCGATGCCACCGACTTCGAGCGGCACGAGAGTCTTGATGTGGAACTGATGGATCGGATCGTTCGCCACCGGTCTACCTTCGCCGTTAATCGTTCATGAGCGCATTCTGCGCGGGCTCTTAGTCTTCGCGCATGGAACGCGTCAAGTCACTTGTCGCCGGAATCCTGCTCGGAACCACGGCTTTCGACTTTTTTCTGCACTTCAGGCCCTGAACCTGGCCGCCCCAGCTCCGCAACGATGCCCGCCGAACGCATGACGTTCAGCACACCAGCCGCGAATCCCAGGAGAAGAAAGACGATCAGCCCGAATGGCGACGTCCCGACCCAGTGATCCAGGAGCCACCCCATCATCGCACCGACCGCAATGCCGGCTATGAACTCGGAAGAGAGCTTCATAGCCTGCGCCATTCCGGCACCGGTGCTGCTCGTCTGGCGGGCCTCAGCGCGTTGTTCGCTCAGGCGATGCTCGTCGAGCTTCCGGGTCAGCTTTTCCCGTCGTGCAGACAGTTCGGCTTCAGACAGGTCCCGTCCAGCACCGTTATCTCCACCTGGTTGCGACGACTGGTTCATGACTGCCCCATATCCAACCGAGGTTTTGATGGCTCCCGAGACCCCCTCAAGCCGCGCGCACAATAGTCGGCACCCGGCGCAGTGTCAAGAACACGGTAATATTATGTAAATATCTGAAATTCTGATGGTTTCGGCGATTGTGACAGGTTCGTCAGGGCACTGTGCCGCAGGGATTGACGAGGACAAACCCGTCAGGGCCGGGCCATCATCCCGCATCGCGGAATCGTTCCGCCGTTTCAAGGTCGACCGACACGAGCTGGGAGACGCCGCGCTCGGCCATCGTCACGCCGAACAGGCGGTTCATCCGTGCCATGGTGATCGGGTTGTGGGTGATGACGACAAAGCGGGTTTCTGTGCGCCGCGCCATCTCTTCCAGAAGGTCGCAGTAACGTTCGACGTTGGCGTCATCCAGCGGTGCATCGACCTCGTCCAGAACGCAGATCGGCGCCGGATTGGTCAGGAACACGGCAAAGATCAGCGCCATTGCGGTCAGGGCCTGCTCGCCGCCGGAGAGCAGCGTCATGGTCTGCGGCTTTTTGCCCGGGGGGCGTGCGACGATTTCGAGGCCGGCATCGAGCGGATCGTCGCTGTCAACCAGCTGCAGTTCGGCCGTGCCGCCGCCGAAGAGGTGGGTAAACAGCCGCTGGAAGTGGCCGTTGACCACCTCGAATGACGCCAGAAGTCGCTCGCGGGCCTCGCGATTGATGTTGGAAATGCCGGTGCGCAGCCGCTTGATCGCCTCGATCAGGTCGTCGCGCTCGCCAGCCAGGGTGGAGCGCTGACCGTCGATCTCGGTCAGTTCGTCCTCGGCGCGCAGGTTGACGCCACCGAGGCGCTCACGCTCTGCCTTGAGCCGGTCGAGCTTGCGCTCCAGGCCATCGAGATCGGGCAAGGGCGCGCCTTCTGCAAGGCCGGCGAGGCTGGCAAGCTGGTCCAGCGGCGCCCCCAGGGCCTCGTCGATGCGGGCCTCGATTTCCTGCACCCGCTGACGCGCTGCCTCAAGCCGTTCCTCGGCGCGAATATGCGCCTCGCGGGCCTTGGCCAGCGCCTCCTGCGCCTCGCGCGCCAGACGATCGACGCCGGACTGGGCCGATTCGGCCCGTAGCAGATCATCATCGGCGGCGCGGCGCACCTCTTCGGCCTTGGACAAGGCCGTCAGCACGTCTCGCCGGCGCAACTCTATGTCTTCCGGGGCCTCGATCAGTTCCTGCCGTTCCTCTTCGGCTTCCTCGCGGCGCTGGCGCAGGGTTTCGATCTGGCTTGCGGCATTGCGCGCGCGGGCCTTCCAGCTTTCCGTCTCGCGGGCGATGGCCTCCAGACGGCGGTCGCGCAGCTGCTTCTCGCGCGCCAGCCCATCGGCCAGAAGCCGCGCCTCCGACAGGGCTGCACGGGCCGTGGCGATCTCGCCTTGCAGGCTCTGGATCGTCTCGATGTGCTCGTCAGCATCGGGCAGCTGCTCCAGCCGCTCGACCGCCTCTGCATGGCGCTCACGGGCCTCCTCGGCTTCCTCGGCAAGACGGCGGGCCAGATCCTCGGCCCCTTGCAGGCGCAGGGCGAGCTGCGAGACGGCACGCTCGGCGGCCAGCAGCGCTTCACGGGCTTCGGCGGCGGCGCGCTGCCGGTCTCGCAGGCGTTGGCGGGCCTCCTGCTCGGCTTCGCCGGCCTGCCGCACGATGCGCCCGGCGTTTTCCAGCGTGCTGCGGGCAGCGGCTGTCTTGTCGCGGGCGACGCGAATGTCTTCACCGAGCGCCGCAAGGCGGTTTTTCTGGGCAAGGCGCTGCGCGGCCGGTGTCGGCGCATCAGCGGCAACCTCAAGCCCATCCCAGCGCCACAGATGCCCTTCGCGGGTCACCAGACGCTGGCCGGGCGCGAGAGCGCGAGCCAGATCAGCGCCAGTACCGGCATCGACGAGACCGATCTGGGCCAGCCGGCGCGCCAGCGCGGCAGGGGCCTCAACGTGGCGGGACAGGGCCACAGCCCCGGCCGGCAAGGATGGATCACCCGCAGCGATGGCCGCTCCCGTCCAGCGCACGGGCGCGGAAGCATCCAGCGAGGCTTCGAGGTCATCACCGAGCGCGGCGCCCAGTGCGGTTTCGAGACCGGGTTCCACCGTCAGTGCATCGACGACCGGCGTGAAGGCACCGGCAAAAGTCGCCAGCACGCTTTCAAGGGTGCGGGCCTCGGTCTCAAGCCGCGACTGCAGCCGCTCGGCGTCCGCAAGCGGGGCGCGGGCATTCTGTTCGGCCTCGCGTGCAGATGCGGTGCGCAGCTCGGCAATCTCGGCGGCTTCTTCGGCAGCCATGACAGCGGCCTCTGCTTCCTCGAGCAGCTCGGTACATTCCGCCACCCCATCGGCGGCAGCCATTTCAGCGCGCAGGGCATCGCGGACACGCGCGGCATCGCTTCGGCCTGCGAGCCAAGGCGCTCGGCGCGCTGGCGGGTTTCTTCGGCGCTGCGCTGGAACTGCTGCCGCTGGGCGGCCAGTTCTGCGGCGGCGCGGGTGGCGACCGTCAGCCTGTCTTCCAGCGCCGCAACTGCTTCGCTTGCAGTGGCAACGCGCTCGCCGGCAAGTTCCGCGCGTTCCATCGCGGTCTCGTTTTCCTCGACCAGCTCGGCCCGTTCCTCGGCAAGACGCTCCAGAACCTCGTCATTCTCGGCGACGAGCTGTTCCTCACGGGCGATGTCGCCAACGAGCTGGCCAAGACGGCGGTCGAGGTCGACGAGCCTTTCGCGGACGCGGCGATCCTCGGCGTCGAGTTCATTGCGGGCAATGACCAGCCGCTGCAGCGCGGCACCGGCGCGGGCCGCCGCGTCGCGGATCTCGGGCAGGCGATGGGCGGCGATGGCCTGGGTCTTGGCGGCTTCCGTCTGCGCTTCGGCGGCCTTGACCACCTCCCCCCGGCCGGCGGCATAGAGCCGGTCCGCCTCCTCGAGGCTGGCTCGGGCTTCGGTCCAGCGCAGGAACAGGATGCCGGCCTCGGCGGTGCGGATTTCCGACGACAGGTTGCGGTAGCGGGCGGCCTGACGCGACTGGCGGCGCAGGTTGTCGATCTGCGCATCGATCTGGACCAGCACATCCTCGAGGCGTTCGAGGTTCTGCTCGGCCGCGCGCAGGCGGATTTCAGCTTCATTGCGGCGGCTGTGCAGGCCGGAAATGCCGGCAGCTTCTTCCAGGATCTGGCGGCGCGAGGTCGGCTTGGCGGAGATCAGCTCGCCGATCTGGCCCTGGCGCACCATGGCGGGCGAGCGGGCGCCGGTCGAAGCATCGGCGAAGAGCAGCTGGACGTCACGGGCACGGACGTCCTTGGAATTGATCCGGTAGACCGAGCCCGCCTCGCGTTCGATCCGGCGGCTGACCTCCAGCATGTCGGCGTCGTTGAAGCCGGAGGGGGCGCGGCGGTCGGAGTTCTCCAGGAACAGCGTGACTTCGGCGGTGTTGCGGGCCGGGCGGTTGAGCGATCCGGAGAAGATGACGTCGTCCATGCCGGACGCGCGCATGTTCTTGTAGGAGTTCTCGCCCATGACCCAGCGCAGGGCCTCGACGAGATTGGACTTGCCGCAGCCGTTGGGCCCGACCACGCCGGTGAGCCCGTCGCCGATGACGAACTCCATCGGCTCGACAAAGGACTTGAAACCGACGACGCGCAGCTTGTTGAATTTCACGGCCGCGCCTCCGGCTGAAGGCAGGCAGGAGCGGTCCGGCGGGCGTGGGCCCGCCGGTCAAGGCAATCAGAGGTTCTTGTCGATGATCTTCGACATTTCCTCAAAGCTGAGCGCTCCCGATACTTTCTCGCCGTTGATGAAGAACGTCGGGGTGGAGTCCACCTTGAACTCGTTGCCGCCCTTGTCGCGCACTGCGTTCACTCCGTCCAGCAGGGACTGGTTTGTCAAGCAGGCTTCGAAGGACTCCTGTGTGAATCCGAGCTGCTTGGAGAAGTTCAGCATCGAGTTGTACGGGTCATTGGTGAAGGCCCAGGCGCGCTGATCGGCGAACAGGGCGTCCATCACGTCGAAGTACTTCTCTTCCGGCGCGCAGCGGGCGAGCATGAAACCGGCCGCAGAGACCGGATCCAGCGGGAATTCGCGGAAGATCATGCGAACCTTGCCGGTGTCAATGTACTGCTTCTTGATTTCCGGCAGGGTAGTTTTGTGGAAGTTGGCGCAGTGGCCGCAGGTCATCGAAGCATATTCAACGATGGTGACCGGCGCGTCTTCCTTGCCGAGGGACTTCTCGCCGAGCGGCGACGGCTCCATCAGCTTCGCGACATCGACCGTCTCGGCCAGGGCAACAAGCGGGAAGGCAGCCGACAGTGTGGTGCCAAGTCCGAGGGCCATGGTGCTGGCCAGAAGCGTTCTGCGGGTCAATTTCACGGGCGTGGTCCTGCCTTGCCAAGAAAAACGATATGCGTTGCTGTGTGCCCGCTTGTCGCGAACCCGTCAACCGAACATGGCAATTGTGGCGGCAGTGCGAAGGCAAAGGCGCCGGGTCTTGTCAACGCATGGGACCGACAGTCGCAGGAGCGGGACGGTGGCCGAGCCGTCAGCTGCGCTGCGGCCGGTTGCGGGCAATCACCTGCGATCCCAGCTTTTCCAGAGCCTTGCGCAGGCCCTCGTGTTCGACACCGTCCAGCCGGGCATCAAGTTCGCGCTGCTCTGCCTCGGTCAGGTCACGCACCTGCGGCCGGCGTTTGCGCACCGGAACGCTCACGGGTTTTTGAACGATGCGGATGCGGCCGACGGCTGCCCAGCCGAAGTAGCCATTGATGCGGGCGAGGATCTGCGGCATCTCGTGGGTCAGCAGCAGGGCCGTTGCGCCATCGGTGTTGACCACCAGCGTCGCGGGCTCGGGCACGGTCTCGCCGTCGCGCTCGACAGGGCGCGGCCAGAGGAGGCGTTCGGGCCTAACCCGTTCGCCATAACGTTCCCCGACAATGTCCGGCCAGGAGGCAACCAGATCCGCCGTGGCAAAGCCACGCTTGCGGAAGGCCGGTTGCATCGCCTTGCCGATCAGGTCCGCGAGCGGTCTGGAACCACCGCGTGCGGGCCCCTTGCTGTCCCAACTCATCGTCACCATCCGCTGCCGCACTCACCCGCGGCGCCGGCCCCGGCATCCTGTCATGCCTGACCCAAGGGTCACGGGCCTTTAGGACAAAATCAAGACGGTATCGTTTGGCGTGCTGCATCCACAGGCTGAAGCGGGTTTATCCCCAGCCTGTCCAAGGGGCAGCGCGGGGATTGCTTGATTTCGGGAGGGACCGCGCCACCCTTGCCGGCATGACGCGAACCACCCCTGCCCGCCCGGCCGCTGCCGGGCAGCCTCCCGCACAGCTGACCGATGCCCTGCTGGCCTGGTACGACCGCCACGCCCGCGACCTGCCCTGGCGTGTGCCGCCGCATGAGCGCAAGGTGGGCGTGGTGCCTGACCCTTACCGCGTGTGGCTGTCGGAAATCATGCTGCAGCAGACCACCGTGGCCGCCGTGAAGGACTATTTCACCGCCTTTACGGCGAAGTGGCCGAAGGTGGAGATGCTGGCGGCCGCCGAGGCGGACGATGTGATGCGGGCCTGGGCGGGGCTTGGCTATTACTCCCGCGCCCGCAACCTGCAGGCCTGCGCCGAAGCGGTGGCGCGGGACCACGGCGGCCGGTTTCCCGAGACGGAAGACGGGCTGAAGGCCCTGCCCGGCATCGGCCCCTACACTGCTGCCGCGATTGCGGCCATCGCCTTCGACCGGCCGGCAGCCGTGGTGGATGGCAATGTCGAGCGGGTGATGAGCCGGCTGCGGCTGATCGAGACGCCGCTGCCAGCAGCAAAGCCCGAGATCAAGGCGGCGATGGGCGCGTTGACGCCGCAGAACCGGCCTGGCGACTTTGCCCAGGCCGTGATGGACCTTGGCGCGACGATCTGCACGCCGAAGCGGCCGGCCTGTGCGCTGTGCCCGTGGATGGAGCCCTGTGCGGCGCGGGCCGCAGGCGTGGCCGAGACCCTGCCGAGGAAGGCAGCCAAGACAGCCAAGCCGACACGGACCGGGGCAGCCTTTGTCCTGCGGCGGGCCGGCGATGGCGCCGTGGCGCTGCGCAAGCGCCCGCCGAAGGGCTTGCTGGGCGGCATGGCGGAAGTGCCGGGCAGCGAATGGACGGTGGACTTCGACGTTGCCTCCGCCGTGATGCAAGCGCCTGTCGCCGCGAAATGGCACAAGCGCAGCGGCAGTGTCGGCCACACATTCACGCATTTCCACCTGGAGGTGACGGTGTTCACGGCGGAACTCGGCGCTGGCGACCTTCCCGAGGGCTGGTGGTGGTCCACGCTGGACGCGCTTGAGGGGGAAGCCCTGCCGACCGTGATGCGCAAGGTCATCGCGCACGGGCTGGGCTGATCGAACCGGCGCTCAGAATGCCGGTGGACGGCGGGAAATGACCTTTGCCTTGACCAGTGACGTGCTGGTGGAGGCCCGTTCCGCGATCCGGTCGAGAATGCCATCGATGTCATTCAAGGAGCGGACGAACAGGCGGGCAACGAAACAGTCATCGCCGGTGATCTTGTCGCATTCGACCACTTCCGGCGTCTCCTGGATCATCTGCTGAACCAGATGCAACTGGCCCGGCATGGGGCGGATGCGGACGACGGCTTCCAGACCATAGCCAAGCGCAGCTGGATCAATATCAATCGTGCTGCCGCGCAAGATGCCCCGTTGTTCCAGACGGCGGAGCCGGTCGGAGGTTGCCGGGCCGCTGAGACCGGCTGCTTCTGCAAGCTGTTTCAGCGGCATCCGGGCATCCTGTACCAACGCCTGAAGAATTTTTCGGTCAATCTCGTCCATTGCCACGCCTCCAAAAGCGTTTTTCCATCTAAACCTTTAATTCGAAGGTCATTCTGGCAAAACCCCTTTCCATACACCAGTACCGATTTCACCAAAGCGATTAAACTGCATCCACATCGAGACAGGAGCAAGGACATGCAGGACCAGACACGCGGCACGATCCAGATGGTGGCAGCGATGGTGATTTCAGGAACCATCGGCTGGTTTGTCGTCATGGCCGGAGAGCCGGTGCTGACGGTGGTGTTCTGGCGTTGCGTGTTTGGCGCCGGGGCCTTGGTGATCCTGTGCGCGGCGCTGGGACTGCTGCGGGTGCGCCTGACGCGAAAACAGCTGCTGATGGCCGGGCTCAGCGGGGTTGCGCTGGTGCTCAACTGGTTGCTGCTGTTTGGCAGCTACAGCCGCGCCTCGGTTTCGGTGGCGACGGTCGTCTACAACACGCAGCCCTTCATGCTGCTGTGTTTTGGCGCGGTGTTCTTCGGCGAGCGGATCACTGTGGTAAAGCTCGGCTGGCTCGGCCTCGCCTTTGCCGGGGTTGTGGCCATCGTCCTGAACCGGCCGGATGCGACCTACGTCTCCGATGACTATCTGCCGGGCATTGCCATGGCGCTGCTGGCCGCGCTCGGCTGGGCCACCGCCGCGATCACCACCAAGGCGCTGAAAGGCGTGCCGCCGCAGCTGATCGCACTCATCCACGTCAGCGTCGGCAGCGTCATGCTGGCCCCGTTCGTCCTGGCCAATGGTCTGCCGGCAACGCCTGAGACCTGGGCCGTGCTGGCCAGCATGGGGCTCATCCACACCGGGTTGATGTATGCCCTGCTCTACGCAGCCATCCAGAGCCTGCCGACCTCGCAGCAGGGCGCGCTGGCCTTTGTCTATCCGGTCGTGACCATCCTGGTGGACGTCTTTGCGATGGGCACCCGCCTGCAGCCGGTGCAGGGGCTGGGCATGGCCGTCATCCTGCTGGCCGCAGCCGGCATGACGCTGGGCTGGGGCCAGCGCAGGACGCGCACAGTCGAGGCATCGCGCTGAGACAACAAAGCAGTTGCCTTGGGCAGGGAAGCGGGCATATGGGCAGGCAACCAACAAAGGTGCTGCCCATGTTCACCCATACGATCCCTGCCCTTTTCACGCCGGACGAATGCGCCCGTATCATTGATCTTGCCGAAAGCGGCGAGATGCGCGAAGGCGGGCTCGTTGGCGGCGTACAACAAGCCTCAATCCGCCGGGCCCGGATCAACTGGCTCGACGATCAGGGCGACGCGCTGTTCGTCATGGAGCGCATCATGCGCGGTGTGGCCGAGGCCAACCGCGAGGCCTTCCGCTTCGACATCACCGATTTCCATGAACGGCTGCAGGTCGCAAGCTACGACGAGAGCGACGAAGGGCATTACGACTGGCATTCCGATATCGGTGACGGCGCCATCGCCCGCCAGCGCAAGCTGACCATCGTCGTGCAGCTGTCAGATCCCGCGCTCTATGACGGCGGCGCGCTGGACCTCAACCTTGGCAGTGCGGAATGGTCTGCGCCGCGTCCGATCGGCACCGCAACGCTGTTTGCCAGTTTCATGCTGCACCGGGTGGCCCCGGTGACACGTGGCCGCCGCTACTCGCTGACCTGCTGGTGCCATGGTCCGTCCTTCCGTTGAAGGACGGACCCATCCTACCTTCCTTGGCCAGTCCTTCCGCTGAAGGACGGACCCATTCTCGCTTTCTTGGCCAGTCCTTCCGCTGAAGGACGGGCACTCGGCGATCTGGCCCACTACTCGGCTGGCGCAAGGGTTGCCTTGCTGACGGGACTGGAGAAGTGGCGGCTGTTGAGGTGGAAGACCAGCCAGATCGACAGGGCCTGCAGGGCCAGCGCAAGCGCCGTGACGAGCCAGTAGGCGACCGAGAACTTGGCGATCAGATCGATCCCGACCAGCCCCTTGTTGATGTAGAACTGCAGGAGCACCGAAAGGGCAACGGCGGGGCAAACCAGGGCATAGGAGCCGACCGACTTCGCCGGGCCGGTGATGAAGCGGCCGATGTAGCCTTGGCGGCGCAGCACCGTGAGCCCCAGAAGACCGAACAGCACCTGCACCGCGAGCAGCCAGGTGAGCAGGGTGAAACTGTCAGCGGCCCCGGCATGGGCGTCGAACTGGCCATGCAGACCATGCGCCTGCCGCATCAGGGCGATCCCCGCCACGGTGGCGAAGGGGATGACGACCAGGAGGCTGGGCGCGGCCTCGTCGTTGGCGCCGTTTTCCAGCATCGACCGGAAGCCAAGCACGATGCCCACAGCCCCCACCAGGGTGGCCGCGGCGAGGAAGAAGGTCGAGGCCATGTAGCTGGCAGCAACCGTCAGCGGTGTCGCACTCATCGATGCGGGCGCAGCCAGACCAACGGCCACCATGGCGAAGGTGAAGGCCGCCATCACCTGCGAGAAACTGTTGTTGCGGGCACAGTCAAATCCGCCAGCGGTCAGCACCCGGCCAAGGAACGCGCCGATCAGCGACAGGGCGTAAACCCCGATCCCGGCGAAGGCGACGAGCGCCAGCGGGAACAGATATTCCACCACGGACCACAGGCCGGGCACGAACAGCAGACCAGCAATGAAGCCGACATTGACGGACATGGCGAGCGCCAGCGGAACGGTCATCAGCAGGCTTTCGCCGTTGCCCGATTTCAACTGCGCAAAGGCTGGTGTCTGACGCCAGGCGACAAACTGGCGGACATTCCAGACCATCAGCCGGATGTGCAGCAGCGCGAAGAAAGCGACCCCCGCATAGGCAAGCACAATCATGCCGCGCAGGAGCCACGAGCCATCGGCATAAGCGCTGGCGACATCTTCGAAGACAGGCACAGTCTGACCCGGATGCGGGATCCAGAACATGAGATAGAGAAAGAACGTCACCGCAATGCCGCCAGCCCCGAGCGCTGCAAGGAAATACTGCGGGGTGTAGCGATTGCCCAGATCAGGAAGACGGAACGGCATGGAACCCTCCTTAGTTTCATTTTTTTGAATATATCAGGCCGGGAGGGATTTCGGCTACCGCGCAGAACTACGTGGATCGGGGTTCAGGGATCCTCCGTTTAAGTTGCAGGAGCCGCTGGACATTCACTTAGAACCGTTCTAGATTCATTTAACGATTTCGAGCCAGGGAGTAGGCCGCATCATGAAGGGCAGTGCGAAAGTCATCGAGCGTCTGAACGAGGCGCTGTTTCTCGAGCTTGGCGCCATCAACCAGTACTGGCTGCACTACCGCCTGCTGGACGACTGGGGCTTCACGCGCCTGGCCAAGAAGGAGCGCGCCGAATCGATCGAAGAGATGCAGCACGCGGACAAGATCACCACGCGCATCATCTTTCTCGAAGGCCATCCGAACATGCAGAAGCTGGCGCCCCTGCGCATCGGCCAGAGCGTGAAGGAAGTGCTGGAGTGCGACCTCGCCGGCGAATACGACGCCCGTGCGTCCTACGCCAAGTCGCGCGAAATCTGCCGTGAAGAAGGCGACTTCGTCTCCATGCAGATTTTTGAGGAACTGCTGCGCGACGAGGAAGGCCACATCGACTTCCTCGAAACCCAGCTGGAACTGCTGTCGAAGATCGGCGAAGAGCGCTACGGCCTCCTGCAGGCAGAGCCGGCCAACGAAGTCGGCGACTGATCCCTTCGAACAAGCCCCATCAGACCGACGCGCGGCCCTTCCGGGCCGCGCTTTTTTTGTCCTTCGGCGTCATCCCGGGCGCAGTGTAGCGAGACCCGGGACCGGTGAGCCGAGGCCGGATGGATCCCCGCACGAGGCGGGGATGACCGCTGAGGGCGGAATTTAGGGTATCCGACAGGCAGGTGCGGGGCGGCACAACGGGCTGACCGGGCCTCATTCCGAGACCCGGTCAAGGCCAACTTACTGGAACGCGGTTTCCGCGAAGCTGCGCAGCTTGCGGGAGTGCAGGCGTTCATGCGGCATGGCGCGGAGCTTTTCCATGGCGCGGATGCCGATCTCCAGATGCTGGGCGACCTGCCGCTTGTAGAAGTCCGTTGCCATGCCCGGCAGCTTCAGCTCCCCGTGCAGCGGCTTGTCGGACACGCAGAGCAGCGTGCCGTAGGGAACGCGGAAGCGGAAGCCGTTGGCGGCGATGGTGGCGCTTTCCATGTCGAGGGCGATGGCGCGGGACTGCGAAAAGCGCTGCACCAGGCCGCGCTGGTCCCAGAGTTCCCAGTTGCGGTTGTCGATGGAGGCAACGGTGCCGGTGCGCATGACCTTCTTCAGTTCATAGCCGGTGTAGCCGGTCACTTCCGCCACCGCGTCTTCCAGCGCCACCTGCACCTCGGCCAGAGGCGGGATCGGCACCCAGACCGGAAGATCCTGGTTCAGCACGTTGTCATCGCGGACATAGCCATGGGCGAGGACGTAGTCACCCAGGGTCTGGCTGTTGCGCAGACCGGCGCAGTGACCGAGCATCAACCAGGCATGCGGGCGCAGCACGGCGATGTGGTCGGTGATGGTCTTGGCGTTGGACGGGCCGACGCCGATGTTGACCATGGTGATGCCGGAGTTGTCAGCGCGCTTGAGATGATAGGCCGGCATCTGGGGCAGCTTGGCCGGGGCCATGCCGGAACTCGGCTCGGAGGCGCCATGCAGGGTCACCAGATTGCCAGGCGAGACAAAGGCCTCGTAGCCGCTGTCCGGATCGGCCATCGCGTCTTCAGCCATGCGGCAGAACTCGTCGATGTAGAACTGGTAGTTGGTGAAAAGCACGTAGTTCTGGAAATGCTCGGCGGCTGTGGCGGTGTAGTGCTGCAGCCGGTGCAGGGAATAGTCGACGCGCGGCGCAGTGAAGGGCGCCAGCGGCATGACGCCGTCGAGCGGTTCATAGGTGCCGTTGGCGATGGAGTCGTCCATCAGGGTCAGGTCCGGCAGGTCGAACGTGTCGGCCAGCGGCCTTTCGAGCTTTGCCGAGGCGGCGCCTTCCACGTGGGTGCCGTCATAGAAGGCAAAGTGCAGCGGGATCGGCGTCTCGCTGTCGCCAACAAGGATCGGCACATCGTGGTTGCGGATAAGCTGCGAGATCTGGTGCGTCAGATACTGGCGGAACAGGTCCGGCCGGGTGATCGTCGTGCCATGGATGCCGGGGCCGGAGACGAAGCCATAGGCAAGACGGCTGTCGAGGCGCGAATGGCTGTCGGTGATCAGGCGGATCTGCGGATAGAAGGCACGGACCCGCCCGTCCGGCACCCTGCCCTGCAGCAAATCATTGAACGCATTGCGGATGAACGCCGTGTTGCGCTCGAACAGCTCGATCAGGCGGGCGACCGCTTCCTCAGCCTTCATGTAAGGCTGGAGCGGGGCCTCCGGCGCCAGGATCAGATTGCGCGGCCGCAACAGAGGATTGCGATAAGATCGATTCGACAACTCATTTCTCCTTCTTGTTATTAACCGTATAGGATCAGCATCGCACTACGCTTCGTCAAGGAGTGTGACACAGGTTTTTGAAAATTTTTTCGCAGTGCGCAGAAATCTTCGGATCGGAAGTTTTTTGGGAGTGGTCCGCAAGCGTTAACGCGGGCGACTGCCCGCGCAGGCCGGCGGCAGCATAATCCCGCGCATTCCTTGGCGCGGTTTCAAGCCCTGTCGCAATTCGCGAGCGCAAGTCTTTACTTCGGTAAAGAAACTCTTGAAATCAAAAAGAAAATAAGTCCCGGCGCTTAACTGGCGATTTACCAAGACCGGTAACCATGAACCTCGAAATTGCGTGAGGTTTTGCGTCGCAATGACAGTTCTGCGTATCGGGGTGTCCTCGCGGACACCCCTTAAAACCCGATCGTCTGCCGTCCCGGCCTCTGCGAGCCAAGTCAGCCCGCTGGATGCACTGGATCCGGCTGCCCGGCCCTCGTGGCTGAACACCATCCTCAAGGGCGACTGTGTCGCTGCCCTGGAGAAGCTGCCGGCCAAGTCGGTCGATCTCGTCTTTGCCGATCCGCCCTACAACCTGCAGCTGGGCGGCGACCTGCACCGGCCGGACCAGTCGAAGGTGGATGCCTGCGACGATCACTGGGACCAGTTTGCCAGCTTCGAAGCCTATGACGCCTTCACCCGCGCCTGGCTGATGGCGGTCAAGCGTGTCCTGAAGAAGGACGGTTCGATCTGGGTGATCGGCTCGTACCACAACATCTTCCGCGTCGGTGCGATCCTGCAGGATCTGGGCTTCTGGATCCTCAACGACATCGTCTGGCTGAAGTCGAACCCGATGCCGAACTTCCGCGGCAAACGCTTCACCAATGCGCATGAGACGATGATCTGGGCCGCGCCGTCGCGTGAGGCCAAGTACACCTTCAATTACGATGCGCTGAAGACCTTCAACGACGACCTGCAGATGCGCTCCGACTGGCAGCTGCCGCTGTGCACCGGATCGGAACGGCTGAAGGACGATGACGGTCAGAAAGTGCATCCGACACAGAAGCCGGAATCCCTGCTCTACCGGGTGCTGACGGCCTCGTCCAAGCCCGGGGATGTGGTGCTCGACCCGTTCTTCGGCACGGGGACGACCGGTGCGGTTGCCAAGCGGCTTGGCCGGAACTTTGTCGGCGTGGAGCGCGAGGAGGCCTACATCGAGGCTGCCCGCAAGCGAATCGACGCGATCGAGGCCGGCAGCGGCGCGAGCCTCGACATGCAGAAGGGCAAGCGCGCCGAACCGCGCATTCCCTTCGGCTCTCTGCTGGAAGCCGGATTGCTGGCCCCGGGAACGGAACTGACCTGCCCGAAAGGCAAGCATCAGGCCGTGGTGCGGGCGGATGGCTCGCTTATCAGCGGCAGCCATTCCGGTTCGATCCACAAGGTCGGGGCGCTGGTCCAGGGTGCCGAGGCCTGCAACGGCTGGACGTTCTGGCACATCAACGACAATGGCGCGCGCAATCCGGTCGATGACCTGCGCAAGCTGCTGAGATCCCGTCTGGCGGAATGACATCAGGCCGATGCGGCGCCTGATGTGACGGGGGAGGGTTGGCCACAGCCCTCGTCTGTCCGTCACTCCTCCGGACGCGGACATTCGCGTCCCCGCGAATTGACAGGAACACCTCCGGCCTCGAAAGGGCCGGGGGTGTTTTTGCTTGTCGCGGCTCGCAGCCTGAAGGCTGGCTCACGGATCGCCTCGCTGTGCGTCCTCCTGATCAACCCGCCCCGTGCGGCCGATCAAGGAGTGAGCCATGCCGACCCCGACCCCCGTATCGCTGATCAAACCCCTCAACCGCCTGTTCGGCAGCATCGACATCACGATCGCGCCGAACAATGCGAGCATGTCGTTTGATACCGATCAGCTCCCCAGCACGTATTACATGAATGACGCCAACAACTTCCTGAGGTTGCGGCCGCTGCATTCATCAGGTTTTGCCATGTACGAGAGGGCCACACGCGTGGTCGGGATCTACACCGGTCAATGGGCGCGCAATGCCAGCTACCAGACCAACTCCCAGAGCGCGCAGGTTCTCTTCCGCAATCTCGGGAGCACGGTGGCAGACATCAAGACGGCGATCCAGAACATCGTAACCGGCCCGGGGATTTCGACAGCGCAACTCATCACGCAAAATACGAGCGTAAACCCGCCTCAACTCAACGGATCTGTCGTTTACATCAATGCCGGGGCGATGGAGGGAACCATCTGGGGCGGCGATCACAATGTCACCGCTGACCGCTACCAGCCGATGAAGGTCGTCGATGCGACCACCATCAACAGCACCGCCCATACAGGGCATCCCTTTGCCACGCGCCCGCTGGCCGAGCAGTTCTACGCCCAGTACTATCCGGGGCTTCTCGACCAGATGATGCGTCTTGGGTACTCGGCGCAGTCCGTCGCCATCGCTATCGGTTCCAACGGTTTGCCGGTGACAGAACAGATCACCACGGATCGCGGGTATTTTCCGGTTTCCAACTTCAATGATGACCGCCAGCGTCAACTCGAGTTCATGTGCCGGTTCTTCGGCAGCTTCGTCTGAGGCAGCCTTTTTTGAGCTTGGGGGCGTCGCGTCCCCCTTACCTCCAAGGGGCAGCGGTATCGCATATGAAGTCTGACAAGCGTTCGATGTGACGAACTGCGCCCAAGGAGTTTTACCGTGTGGGAGCCTCTCCGCTCCCCTCCCCCTCGTGGGGAGGGGTTTGGGGGTGGGGGGAAGTGGACTTAAATCCAGGCCACTAACATTCTTTACTAGGCTTGCTTCAGACGCTTGGTGAGCTGTTGGCCGCCGAAGCCCCCCACCCCTTACCCCTCCCCACGAGGGGGAGGGGGGCTTCGACGCCTCGACAGCCGTCTGGCCACATACGCGTTGGCCCTGCCTCGTGGAGCGGAGAGGCCTTTCGTTCAGGCGAAGCCCCGTCCCTCACCCGAAAGCGACAAGGGCCTTGCGGCGGCGGCCGATGGCCAGCGTCAGGCGGTCGTTGGCGGCCAGATCCCCCGGCGAGATGCGGCGGCGCGGGTCATCGACAGTTGAGCCGTTAAGGCGGACGCCGCCCGCCTCGACAAGGCGCCTCGCCTCGCCATTTGACTGGGCGAAGCCGGTCGCGACGACGAGTTCGAGCAGCCCCAGACCAGAGGCAAGGCTTGCCAGCGGCAGGGTATGGGTTGCCTCGGCACCGTCCTCGTCATCGGAGAACAGCGCCTCGCCCTGTTCCAGCGCGCCTCTTGCGGCAGCTGCGCCATGCACCAGGGCTGTGACCTGAGTCGCCAGGATCTTCTTCGCCTCGTTGAGCTCAGCCCCCTTGAGGGCCGACAGCCGGGCGACCTCGTTCAGCGGCAACTCGGTGAAGAGGCGCAGGTACTGCGCCACATCCGCATCGGCGGTGTTGCGCCAGAACTGCCAGAAACCGGCCGGCGACAGCTTGTCCGGATGCAGCCAGACGGCACCGGCGGCGGTCTTGCCCATCTTCTGGCCATTGGCGGCGGTGACCAGCGGCACGGTGAGGCCGAAAAGCTGGCGACCATCGCGGCGGCCGAGGTCCACGCCATTGACGATGTTGCCCCACTGATCGGAACCGCCGATCTGGAGCGTGCAGCCGTGCCGGCGGGCAAGCTCCAGGAAATCGACCGCCTGCAGCATCATGTAGCAGAACTCCAGCACAGTCAGCGGCTGTTGCGCTTCCAGACGGGTGCGGACACTGTCGAAGCTCATCATGCGGTTGACCGTGAACTGGGTGCCGTAATCGCGCAGGAATTCGAGGAAGCGGAACTCGGTCAGCCACTCGGCATTGTTGACGAGCAATGCCCCGTCGGTCCCCTCCAGATCGAGGATGCCCTCGATGGACCGGCGGATGCCGGCCATGTTCTCGCGGATCTGTGCCTCGGTCAGCAGCGGGCGGCTGTCATTGCGGAAACTCGGATCGCCGACCAGCGTGGTGCCGCCGCCAAGCACGGCGATGGGCTGATGGCCAAGCTTCTGCAGCCAGCGCATGGTGACGAGCGGAACCAGATGACCGACATGCAGGCTGGCGGCGGTGGCATCAAAGCCGGCGTAGAAGGTGACAGAACCTGCGTGGAAGGCGGCGTCGAGCCCCTCGAGATCGGTCGCCTGATTGACGAGACCGCGGTCCAGGAGGACGCGAAGGGCTTCGGACTTCAGACGCGTGGCGCGACCGGTGGCTTCATCAACATGCTGGGTCATTCTGGTCTCCTGGCCGCGCCAGGGACCTTGAACCATGCAAGCCGCCTGACGCGGCGGCTATGTGGTTCATCTCATGCTGTTTGATAATCGAGCAGGATCGAACACGGCCGCCTAGAAGGGCGCCGTAAAGTAATAGACCGATGCAAAGGTGGTCAGGTTTCTGCTCATGGCGCTTTTGATGCCTGCTCCCTGCCCTGCTGTCAAGCGCCCGTCAAAAGCAGTGACCTGACGGCTGCAACTCTCCTGCGACAACCAGTTACCCGCTGCGACAAGTTGCGACGAACCGGCGCAGCCGTCGCTGCTAGGATGCCGATGGGCAGACGGACATGGCTGGGGGCAGCCATGCGAGGGAGTTGAATCGCATGAAACGCATCTGTCTGGCCGCCGCCGGCCTGTCGCTTGTCCTTTCCGGGGCGATCTTTGGTTTCTTCTATGCCTGGGTCTGTTCGACCATGTGGGGACTGGATGCCGCCGATCCGCGCATTGCAATCGCTGCGATGCAGGCGATGAACGGCTCCGTCCGCAATGCCGTCTTCGCGCCGGCGTTCTTTGCAACACCCGTGGTGCTGACCCTGACCGGGCTGCTGGCTTTGCGGCTGAATGCGCGCGGCGCCGGTGTTGCCTTCCTGGGAGGGGGGCTCCTGTACTTTCTGGGTGGCCTGGTTCTGACAATGCGCTTCAACGTGCCGATGAACGAGGCCCTGGCCCTGGTGCGCGTGCCGGACAGCATCGATGAGGCGCGCGCGATCTGGCAGGCCTACTCCCCCACCTGGCAGGCCTTCAACCAGACCCGCACGGTGGTCAGCGGCCTGACCTTGCTCGCTACCGGTTACGGGATCTGGCGTCTTGGGCGCGACCTGCCTTTTGCGCTAACGGGCCGGTAACCGTAATCCGGGCAATCCGGTGTGTCAGATCACACTTGTTGCCGTCAGGCGTTCCTGTCAGTGCAGCCCGCGCTGCAAGCCAAGGTCATCCCGACCGTGCAAGGAGCCTGACAATGACGGATACCACCCCGCGCAACATCATCTATGCCCTGCGCCAGAGCACGCCGATCACCGGGATCGTCGGCAGCGACTTCACCCATGTCATTCTCAGCTTCCTGCTGCCGCAGGTAAACGGAACCGTGGTGCCCAGCAGCGAGCTGCAGCATTTCATCGCCGATCCGAATACGATCAGCCAGCTCAAGGAAGGCGGCAAGCGCAAGGTGATGGTTGCCATCGGCGGCGGAATTGTGCCGGACGGCGGCTGGAAGGGGATGGCACAGAACCTTCAGGTGGCCGTTGCCTCGATCATCAACTTCGTCAACACGAACAAGCTCGATGGCATCGACATCGACTATGAGGACACCGACGCCATCACCTCGCCGTCGACCGCAGGCTATGATCCGGCTGCGTTTCTGGCTGGCCTGTCCAACCTGCTGAAGGCAGAGCCCGGCTTTGCCGGCCGGCTGATCAGCCACGCGCCGCAGCCGCCCTATCTCTACCCCGGCGCTTACGCGTCCTATCCGCAGGGCACCTATCAGGCGGTGATGGCCGAGGGCGGCGCGTCGATCGACTGGCTCAACATCCAGTACTACAACAATCCCTGGTATGTCGGGACCTCCACGACCGATCAGGCGCAGAAGGTCGCCGGGATCAGCGGCGGCGGCTTCCCCTCCAGCATCATGAACCTGTCCAAGACGATTGCACCGGGCAAGCTGGTGCTGGGACGGATCACGTCGACGTCGAATGGCGGGTCGGGCTATCTGGATGCTCAGGATACGGCAAGCGCGCTGGTCACGCCCCTGAAGCAATCGCTGGGAGCGCAGTTTGGCGGGGTGATGGGCTGGCAGTTCTCGCTGTCGTCACAGACCAGTGCCAATGCCAACGCCTGGGGCAGCACGATGGCCGCCGCAATGACGGGCTGACTTCACAACAAAAAAGCCCCGAAGCGGTGACGCTTCGGGGCTTTCTTGTCGTTGGCCTTGCCGGGGCTTACTCGGCGGCGGCCGGGGTGACCATGGCCGGGACCGGGTCCTGATAGGTCAGGATCGGCGCGCGCGCGGCGCGGGTCTCGTCGAGGCGGCGGCGCGGGGCAAGGTACGGCGCGCCGGTGAAGCGCTCCGTCTCGCCGCGCTTGGCCGACATGACGAGGTCACGCAGCGTGGCGACGAACAGGTCGAGGGCCGCCCGGCTTTCGGACTCGGTCGGCTCGATCAGCATCGCGCCATGCACCACCAGCGGGAAGTACATGGTCATCGGGTGATAGCCCTCGTCGATCATCGCCTTGGCGAAGTCGAGCGTGGTGACGCCGGTGTCCTTCAGGAAGCTGTCGTCGAACAGCACTTCGTGCATGCAGGGGCGCACGCCGAACGGCAGGGTCATCAGGTCCTGCAGGCCGACGCGGACATAGTTCGCGTTCAGCACCGCGTCTTCCGACGCCTGGCGCAGGCCGTCCGAGCCGTGGCTCAGCATGTAGGCCAGCGCGCGCACGAACATGCCCATCTGGCCGTGGAAGGCGGTCATGCGGCCAAAGGGCTTCTCGCCGTCCTTGAGACCGGCTTCCGTCTCGACCATTTCCAGACCCGAGGCCGACTTGCGCACGAAGGGCAGCGGGGCGAACGGGGCGAGACGGTCCGACAGGACCACCGGACCGGAGCCCGGGCCACCGCCGCCATGCGGGGTGGAGAAGGTCTTGTGGAGGTTGATGTGCATCGCGTCGATGCCGAGATCACCCGGACGGGCCTTGCCGACGATGGCGTTGAAGTTGGCGCCGTCGCAGTAGAAATAGGCGTTGGCTTCGTGGATCGCGGCGGCGATTTCCATGATGTCGCGCTCGAACAGCCCGCAGGTGTTCGGGTTGGTCAGCATGATCGCGGCGATGTTGCCGGCGTTGTCGGCAATGGCCTTCTTCACCGAGGTCAGGTCCACGGTGCCGTCTTCCTTGGCGTCGATGGTGACGACCTTGAAGCCGAGCAGCGCGGCCGTGGCCGGGTTGGTGCCATGGGCGCTTTCGGGAACCAGCACGATCTTCGGATCACGGCCGGCGGCGATATGCGCGGCCTTGATCGCCATCATGCCGCACTGTTCGCCATGCGCGCCGGCCTTCGGGCTCATGGCGACGGCGGAGGTGCCGGTCAGTTCCATCAGCCAGTCGCCCAGCTCCGAGATCAGCTCGACGGCGCCCTTGACGGTGGACAGCGGCTGCAGCGGGTGGATGTCACCGAAGCCCGGCACGCGCGCCATCTTCTCGTTGAGACGCGGGTTGTGCTTCATGGTGCAGGAGCCGAGCGGATAGAGGCCGGCGTCGATGGCGTAGTTGTTGCGCGACAGGCGCACGTAGTGACGCATCGTCTCCGGCTCGGACAGGCCCGGCAGGCCGATGCCCGACTTGCGCGCATGGGCGCCAAGCTCGGCCTCGAAGGCTTCCGGCTCGTCCAGATCGACGCCGGTCACATCCAGGCGGCCGATCTCGAACAGCAGCGGCTCTTCCATGTCGAGCGCGCGGTTGCCGGTGAAGGTCTTGGGACGGAATGCAGAACCGGCATCGCCGGCGGCCGTCGGACGGCCCTGGGTGTTCATGCTCATGCCAAAGCCCCCCTCTTCTCGTGATAAACTCGCAAGAAACCTAAGAAGAAATCCGCGTATGCACTTGTAATTCGCTCAAGAGAGCTCTTCTTTACGTTATAAAAATTCACCCCAGTATACTGATCTATTTTCCTGTGTTTTTCGAACAATTTTTTAAACTCAAGGTATTCAGCCTTGCACTCCTCAGGAATATTTTCATCCCGAAGATGAATAAGCTGATCCTTATAGGCAATTGCGATAGCTTCTCGATGATCATAACGCGGCGAAAGCATCAATCGCATTGCTTCTGAGCATTTCTCGTAGCAGTAGATCCAATGAAAGCTCATGCCAGCACCTCCTTGAGGGCGGCTGCAAAGGCAGCACGGTCTTCGTCGGTGTTGATTTCGGTCGAGGCGACCACGAGAAGGTTGGCAAGGTCAGCCTTGCCCGGCTCCAGGCGCGACACCGGCAGGCCGGCGATGATGCCACGGGCCGCAAGTGCCTCAACGACGTCATGCGCCGGCTTCGGCAGCCTGACGGTGAACTCGTTGAAATAGGCCTTGTTGAGGACTTCGACGCCGGCAATTGCCGACAGCTGCTTCTTTAGCTTCACCGCATTGGCGTGGTTGATCCGGGCCAGACGCGTCAGGCCGGCTTCGCCGAGCAGCGTCATGTGGATCGTGAAGGCCAGCGCGCAGAGGCCGGAGTTGGTGCAGATGTTCGACGTCGCCTTCTCGCGGCGGATGTGCTGCTCGCGGGTGGAGAGGGTGAGCACGAAGCCGCGCTTGCCTTCCGCGTCCACGGTCTCGCCGCACAGACGCCCCGGCATCTGCCGCATGTACTTCTGCTTGGTGGCGAAGAGGCCGACGTAGGGGCCGCCGAAGTTGAGGCCGTTGCCGATGGACTGGCCTTCGCCGACGACGATGTCCGCACCCTGCGCACCCGGCGACTCGATCAGGCCGAGCGAGACGACTTCGGTGAAGACGGCGATGAGCAGCGCGCCATGGGCCTGCGCCTTTTCGGCAATCGGCTTCAGGTCGATGATCTGGCCGTAGAAGGACGGCGACTGCACGACGACGCAGGAAGTCTCGCCATCGATGGCGGCGAGAATGTCCTCGGTGCCCATCGGGTCGGCCGGCAGGGACACGACCTTGTCGCCGGAGAGGTTCGACAGGCCTTCGACCACGGCGCGGTACTGCGGATGCAGGCCGCCGGAGATCACCGCCTTGTTGCGGCGGGTGACGCGGTGCGCCATCAGCACGGCTTCGCCGGTGCCGGTCGAGCCGTCATACATGGAGGCGTTGGCGACTTCCATGCCGGTGAGGCGGGCAACCTGGGTCTGGAACTCGAACAGGTACTGCAGCGTGCCCTGCGTGATTTCCGGCTGATACGGCGTGTAGGAGGTCAGGAACTCCGAGCGCTGGATCAGGTGATCAACGGTTGCCGGCACGTGGTGGCGGTAGGCGCCGGCACCCACGAAGAAGGGCACCGAGCCGGCCGCCACGTTCTTGGCTGCCATGCGGTTGAGGTGACGTTCGACCTCGATCTCCGACTTGCGGGTCGGCAGATCAACGAGGCCCTTGAGACGGGCGGCTTCCGGGATATCGGCGAACAGCTCATCGATGGATGACACGCCGACGCGCGCGAGCATATCGGCGCGGTCGGTGTCGGAAAGCGGCAGATAACGCATCGTCGGGTGCGTCCTTCTTCAGCGGAACAGGGCGTTGTATTGGCTCGGTATTGGCTCAGGGAGCCACGAGGCGCACGGGTTCGGGCGCCACGCTGATTTCGCACTTCACCGAATTGGCGATGAAGCAGACCTCATGCGCCTTGTCGTGCAAATCGGTCAGCCAGGTGGGATCCGGCAGCTCGGCCGCGCGAAGGGTGAGCAACGGGCGCAGGGTCACCTTGGTGATGGCCATGCGGCCGGGAGCGATCCGCTCCATCAGCCCTTCGGCCTGATCCTCGTAGGCATCGATCATGAGGCCTCCGCGACGGGCAAGGTCGAGGAAGGTCAGCATGTGACACGAGGACAGGGCCGCGATGAGCGCCTCCTCCGGGTCGACCGCCGCTGTCACCGAATAGGGCAGCGGCACGACATGGGGTGAGGACGAGGCCGGCACATCCACGCCGCCGTCAAAGCGCCAGAGGTGACCGCGCGAGTACTTGCCCGGCTTGAAGTCACCTTCCATGCGCCAGAAGACGCCAGCCTTGTAGATGTGTCCAGCCATGGGTTTACAGCGTCTCCACGTAGGCCTTGTAGGACGCCTCGTCCATCAGATCCGCCAACTGGCCCTTGTCGGCGATCTTCAGCTTCACGAACCAGGCTCCGCCTTCCGGATCCTCGTTCACATTGGCCGGGCTGTCCACCAGCGCTGCGTTGGTGGCGACGACTTCACCGTCGATCGGGGCATAGACTTCGCTGGCGGCCTTGACCGATTCCACCACGGCGGCCTCGTCGCCCTTCTTCAGGGCCTTGCCGGTGTCCGGCAGCTCGACATAGACGACATCGCCGAGCTGGCTCTGGGCGTAGTCGGTGATGCCGACAGTGGCGGTGTCGCCGTCAACGGCGATCCATTCATGGTCCTTGGAGTAGTAGGTGGTCATGTGGTCAGTCTCCGGAAGTAATGCTGTTCGGATCGGTTGAGGTCACGCCTTGGGGGCGCGGTAATAGCGGTGCGGGACGATGGGCATCTCGACGACGGTCGCCTCGAGGTCCTTGCCACGCACGACAAGCGCGAGCTTCGTGCCGGGGGCCGCATGGGCCGCCGCGACATAGCCCATGGCAACGGGCACGCCAGCCGTCGGACCGAAGCCGCCAGACGTGACGATGCCGACGGTGTCGCCACCTGGGACCTTGATCTCGGCGCCTTCGCGGGCCGGGGCGCGGCCATCGAGCTTCAGGCCGACGCGCTTGCGGGCCGGGCCTTCGGCGAATTCGCGCTGGATGCGGGCAGCACCAGGGAAGCCGCCTTCCTCGCGGCGGCGCTTCTGCAGGATGAAGGTGATGTCGCCTTCGACCGGCGAGGTGGTCTCGTCGAGGTCATGGCCGTAGAGGCACAGACCGGCCTCGAGGCGCAGGCTGTCGCGGGCGCCAAGGCCAATCGGCTTGACGCGCTCGTCCGCCAGAAGCGCCCGGGTGATCGCCTCGGCCTTGTCGGCCGGAACGGACATTTCCACGCCGTCCTCGCCGGTGTAGCCGGAGCGGGAGACGTGGCAGGTGATGCCGTCGAATTCCATCCAGTCGGCGCTCATGAAGGCAAGCTCGGCGGCCTTCGGCGCATGGGCTGCGACGGCTGCAACTGCCTGCGGACCCTGCACCGCGATCAGCGCACGGTCCTCGATCAGCTCAAGACGGACATTGGCCGGCAGAGCGGCGCGGATCAGCGGGTAATCCACGTCCTTGCGCGAGGCATTGACGACGAGGAACAGGCGGCCGTCCTGCGCGTCGGCAACCGGGCGCGTCACCATCAGGTCATCGACGATGCCGCCTTCGGCGTTGAGGAGGACCGTGTAGCGCTGCTTGCCGCGGCCGAGTTCGACCATGTTCGACGGCACCAGGGCTTCCAGAGCGCGGGCGGTCGTTTCGTGATCGGGGCCAATGAGCCAGGCCTGGCCCATGTGCGACACGTCAAACAGACCGGCGGCGGCACGGGTGTGCTGGTGCTCGGTCATGATGCCGGTGGGGTACTGCACGGGCATGTCGTAGCCGGCGAAGGGCACCATGCGGGCGCCAAGCTCGACGTGCAGATCGTAAAGGGGAGTGCGCTTGAGATCCGCCGCGTCAGCGGCGTGAGAATCGGTCGTGCCCATCAAAGGTCCTCGTCGCAAGGGTGCCGGAACGGACCGCAAGCGACCCATCCACCACCCCCTCTGTCCGAGTACCTGAGAGATTTCCCGGCAATCGCGCAGGTCTAGTTCCTGCGCAGCACCGGTTACTCCTTCGGTGAGCACGCGGGCATAAGCCTGCGCACTGCTTTCCAGAGCGTCGAAGCGAAGCGGTCCTTTTGCCTGAGAGTTTCCGGGGCGGTTGCTCCTTCGGCGCTGGCGCCCGCGAGCCCTGCCATGCCTGGCAATGCCCCCTCGTCCAGCCTCTCCCGCTGTCGCTTTTTCAAGGGCAAAACCTGCCCCTCACCGACTCGTCACGACCCGAACCGGCGCGCGGATTGTCTGATTCCGCCCTGCGATTGTCAATACGCGCCGCGTGCATGGTTTCTTTGCCGGAAAACGGCGGCGCAGCGCGGATTTCAGAGGCGCTTGCCGGGCTTCTGGTTGCTTTCATCGAAACCGAAGATCACCCGCTGGCCGGGTTCGGACGAGACCGTGAAGGACTCATCGACCAGCGTCCAGATCTCGGCCGGCGCGCCGGAGCCGACGGTGACCGGGATGGAGAACAGTTCGCTGCGCAGCGGCTTGTCGTCCGAGCTGCCGCTGATCAGCGAAACGCGCAAGGGCAGCACGATCTCGCCGCCCGGCCACACCGGTCCCGGCGTGACACGGCCGGACAGGCCGATCTTGACCTGGACCTGATCGCCAACGCGGATGCACTCGCGGGCCCAGTTCTCGACGCTGGCCTGGTAGAGCAGATGGCGCGGATCGTCCTGCTTGCCCTTCTCGTATTTCATGATCAGGAACGTCTCGGACCGAAGTTCGAGACGCGGGCAGTTGGGCTGCTGCTCGAAGGTGCGCGGGTCGACCTTGATCGGACCCTGGCCGGTGGTGACGATGCTGGTGACGACACTGCCCGTTCCCGAGGACGGCGTGGACGAACTCGTGTCGTCCCCTGTCAGACCGCACCCGGCCACCAATGCGGCCAGAACGAGGGCAAGCGCCGTACGGGAAAAGGACTTACGGACGGCAGGGCACTTGGCGTTCAGCATGCGATTGTCCACTCGTTCACGAAGAAATCGACCCGTGTCTATATCAGGTCACCTGATGCTTGGCGAGGCCGGGAGCCGCATCAGCGGCCTTTGGCGTTGATCAGGAAAGGCATTTCACTTGACAGGCACGGGGGGCAACCCTCTATTGCGCCCATGAGCCATGCTCAAGGATCCGACATGACCGAGCCAGCGGGAGCCCTTCCGGCTCTGGCAGTAAAACTGTGTGCGCCGCGCGGCTTTTGCGCGGGCGTTGATCGCGCCATCCAGATCGTCGAACTGGCCCTTGCCCGGTTCGGACGTCCGGTCTACGTGCGCCACGAAATCGTGCACAATCGTTTTGTCGTTGACGGGCTGAAGGCCAAGGGCGCCGTGTTCGTCGAGGAGCTGGACGAGATCCCGGTTGAGGACCGCGAACGCCCGGTGATCTTTTCCGCCCATGGTGTGCCCAAGTCCGTGCCGGAAGACGCGCGCGGGCGCAACATGTTCTACCTTGATGCCACCTGCCCGCTCGTTTCCAAGGTGCACAAGGAAGCCGAGATCCATTTCCGCCGCGACCGGGAGATCCTGCTGATCGGCCACGCCGGCCATCCGGAAGTGATCGGCACCATGGGCCAGCTGCCTGCCGGAACCGTGTCGCTGATCGAGACCGAAGACGACGCGCGCAACTATCAGCCGCGCACCGGTCTGCAGCTTGCCTTCATCACCCAGACCACCCTGTCCGTTGACGACACCAAGGGCATCGTCGAGGTGCTGAAAGAGCGCTTCCCCGATATCGTCGCCCCGCACAAGGAAGACATCTGCTACGCCACCACCAACCGCCAGGATGCGGTGAAGGTGGTCGCGCCGCAGGTGGATGCCATGATCGTCGTTGGTGCCCCCAACTCGTCTAACTCGCAGCGGCTGCGGGAAGTGGCCGAGCGGGCCGGCTGCGCCACGGCGGTGCTGGTGCAGCGCGCCTGCGAGCTGAACTGGGACGACTTTGCCGGCATCACCAGCCTCGGTCTGACCGCAGGTGCATCGGCACCGGAAACCCTGGTCGAGGAAATCATCGCCGCCTTTGCCGAGCGCTTCACCGTTTCGGTGGAAGAAGTCCGGACCGCGGAAGAAACCATCGCCTTCAACCTGCCGCGCGAGCTTCGCCCCATGGCGGACGCCCCCAGCGCCAGCGCCGCCGAGTAGCCCGACATGGCCGTCTATACCGAAGTTGCCGACGAAGACCTTGCCGCCTTTGTCGCCCGATACGGCATTGGCCGTCTCCTCTCGTTCAAGGGCATTGCCGAGGGCGTGGAGAATTCCAATTTCCTCGTCCACACCGAGGCCGGGCACTTCATCCTGACGCTCTATGAGAAGCGCGTGAACCCGGATGACCTGCCGTTCTTCATCGGCCTCATGCAGCATCTGGCGATGAAGGACATCAACTGCCCGCAGCCGCTGGAAACCGAGGATGGCGCCATGCTCGGCACACTGGCCGGGCGCCCGGCCGCCATGGTGACCTTCCTTGATGGCATGTGGGTGCGCCGGCCAAGGCTGGAACATTGCGCAGCGCTCGGCGAGGCTCTGGCGCAGCTGCATCTTGCCGGCAGCGACTTTGCCATGACGCGCAAGAACGCGCTGGACGTGACCGGCTGGCGGCCGCTTTACGAGGGCTGCGAAGCCCAGGCTGATACGGTGTCGCCCGGCCTTGCACAGGAACTTGCCGACGAACTGACGTTCCTGGAGGGCAACTGGCCGAAGGGGCTTCCGTCTGGCGTCATTCACGCCGACCTGTTCCCCGACAACGTGTTCTTCCTCGGCAACGAGCTGTCGGGCCTGATCGACTTCTATTTCGCCTGCACCGACGCCTTTGCCTATGACGTGGTCATCTGCATGAACGCCTGGTGCTTCGAGGCCGACGGCTCGTTCAACGTGACCAAGGCGCGGGCGCTGCTCAATGCCTATCGCAAGGTCCGGCCCTTCACGGAAGCCGAGTTTGCAGCGCTTCCGGTGCTCGCGCGCGGCGCGGCCCTGCGCTTCCTGCTGACCCGCCTGTACGACTGGCTGCGCGTGCCCCCCGGTGCGCTGGTGACGCCCAAGGATCCGATGGAATATCTCAAGAAGCTCCGCTTCCACCGCAGCGCCCGGTCTGGCCGCGACTATGGTCTGAGCGCATGAGCGAGAGCGATGGCGAGCGCGTGGTGATCTATACGGACGGTGCCTGTTCGGGGAATCCCGGGCCGGGTGGATGGGGCGCGATCCTGCGCTTCGGCCCGCATGAGCGCGAGCTGAATGGCGGGGCCGCCGACACCACCAACAACCGCATGGAGCTGATGGCCGCGATCGAGGCGCTGAATGCCTTGAAACGCGCCTGTACTGTCGATCTCTACACCGACAGCGTCTATGTGCGCGATGGCATCACCAAGTGGCTGTTCAACTGGAAGCGCAACAACTGGCGCACAGCGGACAAGAAGCCGGTGAAGAACGCCGAGCTGTGGCAGGCGCTGGATGAGGCGCAGCGCCGGCACCAGATTTCCTGGCACTGGGTCAAGGGCCACGCCGGCCATCCGGAAAACGAGCGCGCCGATGAACTCGCCCGGCTCGGCATGAAGCCGTACCAGCGGGGCCGTGGAGGCGCGGCGGAGACCGGCGCATGATGGCCCTGCGTAAAGCCGATCCGCAGCCGGACACGGTCAGCCCGTCGCAGACGGACATGACGGCAGATGCGGCCCGGACGGTGCTGATCCTGGCCAATCCGACCTCCGGCAGCTATCGCCCTGCCCGCCTCGAGGCGATCTGCAAGGGGCTGACCAACAGCGGCTATGCAGTCACGCTGCACCTGACCAAGCGCGCCGGTGAGATCGGCGAGATCGCCGCCAACCCCGGCCTTGCCACCGGCATTCTTGCAGTCGCAGGCGGCGACGGTTCGGTCAATGAGGCGATCACCGGTTTTCAGCACAACGCCAATCCCCCTGCCCTGGCCGTGATCCCGTCCGGGACGGCGAATGTGCTTGCCGCCGAGCTTGACCTGCCGCGCAAGGCGGATGCCATTGCGGCCATGATCGCCCGCCGCCGGACCAAACCGCTGTATTATGGCCTCGCCAACGGCCGGCCCTTCGTGCTGATGGCCTCGGCCGGTTTCGACGCGGAAGTGGTGCATGCCGTGCCGCTGTCGCTGAAGCGACGGCTGGGCAAGCTCGCCTACGGCATGATCGGGGTGGAAGTCGCGTTGTCGCGCAAGGGGGAGGATCTCATCGTCGAGGCGGACGGGGAACTCATGACTTGCCGGCTCGCCATTGCCACCAAGAGCCGCTGCTATGGCGGCCCCTTCGTCGTGTGCCGTGAGGCGTCGGTGACCGAGCCCGGGCTGCATCTGGTGACGCTTGCTGAGGACAACGCGCTCTCGGCGCTGCGCTACGGGCTGGCGCTGATGATGGGACGGCTCGACAGGGCTCGCGGCGTCAAGGTCTTCAGTGCGGAGCGCATCAGCATCACCGCAGCCCGGCGCGTGCCGGCACAGGTGGACGGCGACCCGTTCGGCGTCACGCCGCTGACCATCGAGCCGGCCCCGCTGCCGGTCTCCATCATCGTTCCCTGAGCCCGGCGGCAAGCCAGTTGGCATGGCATCGCGCTAGCGGTGCAGATACCGGATAATCCCCAACACGGTCGTCATCCCCGCCTTGTGCGGGGATCTAATCGCAAATGCCAGCGCGTTCGGGCGTCATTAGAGCGCTGCGGAATGGATCCCCGCACAAGGCGGGGATGACGGCAGAGGATCTGTGCGCCGCCCGACGTCATGGCTGGGCTGGTTGAGCCGGTACTTCACGCTTGCGTGGCTCAAAGTCTCACGCCGGCAAGGCGTCATAGGCCTTGCGGATGTAGGCGGTTGCTTCCTCGGCGGTCATTGCTTCGCCGAAGAAATAACCCTGCGCGTATTCGCAGCCGAGCTGCAGCAGTTCCAGCGCATCGGACTCGCCCTCAGCGCCCTCCGCCACCACGGCCATGCCGAGGTCGTGGCCAAGGGCAACGATGGAGCGCAGGATGACCGGGCGGGCCGCACGGCCATTGGGGCGCACGAAGGACTGGTCGATCTTGATCGTATCGAACGGGAAGCGCTGGAGATAGCTCAGCGACGAATAGCCGGTGCCGAAGTCGTCCAGCGACAGGCCGGCCCCGAGCGCCCGCAGGCGCTCCAGCACCTTGGCCGAATACTCCGGATTGGCCATGACGATGGATTCGGTCAGTTCCAGCTTCAGGGTGCCCGGCGCGATGCGGCTGCGTGACAGGATCGCCTTCACCTCGTTGATGAGGTCATGGCGCAGCAGCTGGCGGGACGAGATGTTGACCGAGACAAACAGCGGCACAGGTGTGCGGATCTTGTCCTGCCACTCGGCCAGTTGCTTTGCGCCCTTGGTCAGGACATAGAGCCCCAGCTCGTTGATCAGGCCGGACTGCTCGGCAATCGGGATAAACTCGCTGGGCGCGATCTGGCCGCGCTTGGGATGCTTCCAGCGCGACAGGACCTCGAAGCCGGCCACCGACTGGTCCGACAGGCGCACGATGGGCTGGAAATAGACGCCGAGCTCGCCGTCCTTTATTGCCTTGCGCAGGTCGCCTTCCAGGTCGATCACGTTGCGTCCAAGCGGACGCAGGATCGGACGGAACACTTCCTGACGGTCACCGCCAAGGCGCTTGGCGTGGTTCAGCGCGATCTCGGCATCGGTCACCAGTTCTTCCGAGGTCTGTTTGCCGCCGTCATGCAACGCAAAACCGATGGAACAGGTGAGGAAGACCTCGCGGTCGCCATAGGTGATCGGCGCGCGCACGGCCTTGCGCAAGGCGTCCGCCACCTGGGCAATGCGGTCGGCTTCCTGCTCCGACAGGAGGATCAGGCCGTACTGGTCGCCGTTGAGGCGGGCGAGTGAATCCTGCGGCTGGATCAGGCGGTCGAGCCGGCGGGCAATGGTCAGCAGGATGGAATCGCCTGCCGACAGGCCAATGCCGTCGTTGATCTGCTTGAACCGGTCGAGATTGAGGATCAGCACCGAAGGCTTGATCGCGCCATCGGCGCGCGCGCGGGCCAGCGCCGCATTGAGCCGGTCCATGAACAGCTCGCGGTTGGCGAGGCCGGTCAGGTTGTCATGCACGGCGTCATGCAGCAGGCGTTCTTCGGCAGTTTTCTGCTCGGTGATGTCGAGCAGCGTGCCGACGCAGCGGATGACTTCCGCATCCGATCCCAGGATCGGACGGGCGCGCAGGCGGAACCAGCGGAAATGGCCATCTTCGGAACGCAGACGGAAATCCTGCTGCACCTTGCCGCGGCGCTGGTCGATGACCGCGTCCAGCGTGGCGCGGAAGCGGTCTCGGTCCTGCGGGTGCAGGACGTCAAGCCAGTCGCGCGCGGGACCATCGAGGGTGCCATGGCGCAGGCCGAGCAGATCCTCGACTTCATGGCCGGTGAAGATCCGGTCGCGGTCGATATCCCAGTCCCAGATGATGTCGCCGGCACCTGTGAGCGCAAGCGCCCGCCGCTCCACGTCGGAAATCAGACCTTGCACGATGGCGCCGCCGGCAAAGGCATGCTGCATCACCGTGAAGCCGATCAGAAGCACGACCAGCACCAGACCACCGCCAAGAGCCGGCTGGACGATGTCGTTGGCGATGATGCCGGTGACCGTCATGCCGGAACCGACAAGCCAGATAATCAGCAGGAACCAGGTCGGTATCAGCATGATCGCGCGGTCATAGCCCTGCAGCGCCAGGACAAGCACCGTGGCAAAGCCGATGATGCCGATCATGCCGAGCGCCAGGCGGGCAATGCCGGCGGCGATCGAGGGATCCCAGACGGCAACACCCAGCAGGCCAAGCAGCAGCGTCAGCGTGCCAAGCGCCAGATGCGAATAGCGGATGTGCCAGCGGTTCAGGTTCAGATAGGCGTAGAGGAAGATGATCAGGCTGGCTGCCAGCATCACTTCCGCCGAGGCGCGGTAGAGCTGGTCCTCGCCCTGGGTCAGGTTGAACACCCGGCTCCAGAAGCCGAAGTCGATGCACAGATAGGCCAGAACCGCCCAGGCGAGCGCCGCGGTTGCGGGGAACATCACGGTTCCCTTGACCACGAAGAGAATGGTCAGGAACAGCGCCAGCAGGCCGGAGATGCCCAGAATAATGCCGCGGTAGAGCGTGTAGGCGTTGACCGTTTCCTTGTAGGCATCGGGTTCCCACAGGCGGATCTGCGGCAGTTCCGGTGTCGTCAATTCGACGACAAAGGTCACGATGGCGCCAGGGTCGAGGGTGACCAGGAACACGTCCGCCTCAAGGCTCTTCTGCCGTTCCGGTGCGATGCCCTGGCTGGGGGTGATCGAGGCAACACGCGACTTGCCGAGATCCGGCCAGAACATGCGCGAGCCGACGAGCTGATAGAACGGGGCGACGATGAGGCGGTCGACCTGCTCGTCCGAGGTGTTGGTCAGGGCGAAGACTGCCCAGTCGCTGTTGATGCCGTCGCGCGAGACCACCTCGATGCGGCGGACGATGCCGTCCTGCCCGGGAGCGGTCGACACCTGCAGGCGCGGACCGGCGCCCGGATACATGTCGATGGCCTTGGTCAGTTCCAGCGCTTCGACGTCAAGCGGCACCGGAATCGGCTCAAGCGCATGGGCACGCCCGGCAACGAGGAGCGCAAGCACGAGCACAAGAAACACGGCGGCACGGCGGAGCAGCATGCTCGCCGACCCAAAAACAAAGCCAAGCATGGCCCGAAGAACTACCGGGTTGCCTGCCATGTCACAAGGGGTCTTTCATGACGCTGCGGTCCATTGTGGGGAGAACGCCCCGGAGACCAGCGGATCATCGGCGAGGCGGGCGAACAGCAGGTGATCCTGCCAGGCGCCATTGATGTGCAGATAGCGGCGTGCGTAGCCCTCCTGAACGAAGCCGCTCCGCTGCAGGATGCGGATCGACGGCGCGTTCGATGGCAGGCAGGCGGCTTCGATCCGGTGCAGCTGCAGAACATCGAAACAGAATGGCATGATCAAGGCGACAGCCCGGCGCATGTGGCCTTTTCCTGCGTGCGGTTCGCCCATCCAGTAGCCCAGCGAACAGGCCTGCGACACGCCGCGGCGGATGTTGGACAGGGTCGCGCCGCCCAGCAGCTGGTCGCCGCCGGCAGAAAACAGGAAAAAGGGGTAGCTGCGCCCTTCCCGCCGCTCGGCAGCGTAGCGTCGCAAGCGGCGGCGGAAGGCCGAGCGGGTCAGGTCATCCGCAGGCCAGACCGGCTCCCAGGGGGTCAGGAACCCCCGGCTCAGTTCACGCAGCTCCGCCCATTGCCGGTAGTCCGCCATCACGGGCGGCCGCAGATAAACCGTTTCGCCCTGCAGCAACGGCTCGGCTTCCGATACTCCGAAGGAGCGAAGCAGGGCCATGGTGCGCGCTCCGCAGAAGTCAGGCCGAAGCGAGATGGCGAACAGGCTTGCCCAGCCGCTCCGCCACCTGGTCAAGCGACAGCATCGAGCCGACCGGCCCGAGGCCCGTCAGCGTTGGCGCCGAATTGACGAACGTGGTGATCGCCACCTCACGCACGCTTTCGGCCGTGACGGCGTCGATGCGTGCCGTGATCTCCTCCAGCGTCAGCGTGCGGCCATGGATCAGCATCTGCCGGGCGATCTGGCCGGCACGGGCTGCGGGGCTTTCCAGAGCCATCATCAGACCGGCCCGGATCTGCGCCCTGGCGCGGGCCACCTCTGCCTCGGAAATATCGGAGCAGGCGCGCTCCAGTTCGCCGACAAGCACCGGCATCAGTTCGGCGATGTCCGCTTCGCCCGTTGCGGCATGCACGCCGAACAGACCAGTGTCGTGGAACGCCCAGTGGAAGGCATAGATGGCATAGCAGAGGCCGCGGCTTTCCCGCACTTCCTGGAACAGACGCGAGGACATGCCGCCACCCAGGACCGACGCCAGGATCTGCGCGGCGTAATAGTCCTTGGACTTGTAGGGCTGGCCCTTGAAGCCGATGAGGATCTGCGCCTCCATCAGGTCCTTCACGACCCGGCCCTCGCCGCCGTGATAGACGGCCTGCTCGACCTCGCGCGCCGGCGCGGAGCTCAGGCCGCCGAACTGGTCACTGGCGCGGCGCACCAGATCGTCGTGATCGACGGCACCGGCGGCGGCCAGCACCATCTCCGGTCCGCGATACCGCTCGGCCAGATAGGCCTCCAGCGCTTCGCGGGAGAAACTGGTGACGCTTTCCGGCGTGCCAAGGATCGCGCGCCCGATCGGCTGCGACGGCCAGGCAGTAGACTGGAACAGGTCGAAGGCCTGATCGTCGGGGCTGTCCTGCGCCGCGCCGATCTCCTGCAGGATGACGTGCTGTTCGCGCGTCAGCTCCTCGGGATCGAACACGGAATTCTGCAGGATATCCGCCAGAAGATCGACCGCCAGCGGCACGTCCTCAGCCAGAACTCGGGCGTAGTAGTTGGTGTGCTCGACGCTGGTGGCGGCATTCAGCTCACCACCGACCGCCTCGATCTCCTCGGCGATGGACCGCGCGGTGCGGGTCTTGGTGCCCTTGAAGGCCATATGCTCGAGCAGGTGGGTAATGCCGTTCTGCTCGGCCGTTTCGGCGCGCGAGCCGGTGCGCACCCAGACGCCAAGCGCGGCACTGCGCAGGTGCGGCATGCGGTCCGTAATGACAGTCAGGCCATTGTCGAGCCGGGTAATCTGTACATCCATGCGCGTCCTCCCGGCGAGGCACGGCGGGCGCGGCTGGCAGCGTCTCGCAACCAGCCCTTCCCCCGTTCTCGTCTTCTCGTTCTCGCCGCCGCACCCTGCCGCCGAAGCCGGCTTGGGCGGCCATTTGGCCAGGGTCGTCAGCGCGTGAAGTCCAGCGCCG
The DNA here is from genome assembly GCF_026672425.1 of Pannonibacter sp. SL95. Classification (GTDB taxonomy): domain Bacteria; phylum Pseudomonadota; class Alphaproteobacteria; order Rhizobiales; family Stappiaceae; genus Pannonibacter. The sequence continues at coordinate 371,180 of NZ_JAPPRC010000006.1, read as the reverse complement.
ACGGCCTGTCGTCAGGCGAGGCTCTTCACCGCGCGGGCGTTGGCCTCGATATGCTTTTCCAGTTCCGCCAGATCCGCCGGCAGGATGGTCTGCCGCTCGGGCGCGCTCATCATCGGCTTCAGCATGTCCGGCAGGTCCGGGTGGATGCCGGACGCAGCTTCGACGGCGACCGGGAACTTCGCCGGATGGGCCGTTCCCAGCACCACCATCGGCACGCCCGGCTCGTCGAATTCGCGCGCCACATGCGCGCCAATGGCCGTGTGCGGGTCGAGCAGGTAGCCCGTGTCGCGCAGCGTGCCGGCGATGGTCGCGGCCGTTTCCGCCTCGTTGCAGCGCCCGCCGGAGAAGGTCTTCAGGATCTCGGCCAGCGGTCCCGGCGCGATGGAGAAGCTGCCGGACTGGCCCAGCGAGGCCATCATGGCACGCACGGCCGCACCGTCGCGGCCATGGACTTCCGCCAGAAGCCGCTCGAAGTTCGACGAGACCTGAATGTCCATCGACGGAGAGATCGTCGCATTGACGCCGCGGGTCTCGTAGCGCCCGGTTTCCAGCGTGCGCACCAGAATGTCGTTGACGTTGGTGGCAATGACCAGCCGGCCGACCGGAAGGCCCATGCGCATCGCGGCATAGGCGGCAAAGATGTCGCCGAAGTTGCCGGTGGGCACCGTGAAGGAGACCGGCCGGTGCGGCCCGCCGAGCGCAGCGGCAGCGACGAAATAGTACACGATCTGCGCCAGGATGCGGGCCCAGTTGATCGAGTTGACACCCGACAGGCCAACCCGGTCGCGGAAGGCGAAATGGTTGAACATGCCCTTCACCAGCGCCTGGCAATCATCAAAGTTGCCCTTGATCGCCAGCGCGTGGACGTTGGCTTCGGTCGGCGTGGTCATCTGGCGGCGCTGGACGTCGGAGACGCGGCCCTCAGGGAACAGGATGAAGACATCGGTCCGCTCACGCCCGCGGAAGGCCTCGATTGCCGCGCCGCCGGTGTCGCCGGAGGTTGCGCCAACGATGGTGGCGCGCTGGCCACGCTCGGTGAGGACATGGTCCATCAACCGGCCAAGCAGCTGCATCGCCACATCCTTGAACGCAAGGGTCGGACCGTGGAACAGCTCCAGCACAAAGCGGTTCGGCGCGATCTGAATCAGCGGTGTCACGGCGCTGTGACGGAAACCGGCATATGCTTCGTCGATCATCCGCTTCAGATCGGCTTCCTTGATGGACGTGCCGACGAAGGGGCGGATCACGGCAAGGGCGACATCGGCATAGGGCTTGCCGGCGAACCCGGCGATCGTCGCGGCGTCGAAGGTCGGCCAGGTCTCCGGCAGATACAGGCCACCGTCACGGGCCAGGCCCTGCAGGAGAACGTCCTGGAATTCGAGGACGGGTGCTTCGCCACGCGTACTGATGTATTTCACCGGGCCGGATCCCTTGTCGTCTGACTTTACATATCCCTGCCCTGCGCACCGTCAGCTGGGCGGGAAGAGACATTATTGCCTGCTTGCGACCCTTAAAATAGATCGCAAGGCGGCGCAAACTGCATTTGTTGCTGAAACCGTCCGTGCCTCCCCTTCAGGCATGACCGGCGTCGGTCGACAGCATCGCCGGATCCACCCCGATGCGCCAGAGGGCACGTTCCCATTTGGCGGTCTGGTCGGGGTCAAAGATGAGATCGGCATCCGCTGGGCCGGTCAGCCAGCCATTGGCCTGGATCTCCTGCTCGAGCTGGCCTGGGGCCCATCCCGCATAGCCAAGCGCCAGCATCGCCCGCGAGGGGCCACGCCCTTCGGCAATTGCCCTGAGGATTTCGAGTGTCGCGGTCAGGCAGATGCCGTCCTGGATCGGCAGCGTCGAGCTTTCGATGCTGAAGTCGTCGGAATGCAGCACGAAGCCGCGCTCCGTCTCCACCGGACCGCCGCGATGCACATTCATCCGGCGCACCCGGTGCGGCAGGTTTATGCCATCGTGTTCGGGGATAACATTCAGCTGGGCCAGCAGATCCGGCATGAACAGATGCGGCGAGGGCTGGTTGAGCACAAGGCCCATCGCGCCTTCGGAGGAATGCGCGCAGACATAGATCACGGTATGGGCAAACCGGCCATCGACCATGTTGGGCATGGCGATGAGGAACTTGCCGTCGAGCCATTGCTCCTGCAGCCTTTGACCCATCATCTCCTCATGAGGCCAATTCATGGAATCAGAGCTTAGTCCTTCAACTCCGCTTTGTTAACGGGGTTGTTCGCAGGTGCGACATGGTTTGTGCGCCACTCACGGGTTTATGACCCCCATGTGACTGCACGGGACACGACTTGGCGCGCGAATTCGGTTATCTCATCGGCATGTTCATTCCCGGCCGCCTGCTCCCTGCTTCGTTTGGTCTGCTGTTGCTCACAGCCGTCGCGACACCCTCGCTGGCAGCCGTCAGCCCTTGGGCAAAGTTTGAAGGTGGCGCTGTCCGGGTTATATCGGCAGGTCCTCTGGCGGACGGCCGGTATGATGCAGCCATCGAATTCGCGCTGGATCCAGGTTGGCACACCTATTGGGAGAGCCCGGGCGAGGCTGGCATCCCGCCGCAAGTAGACTGGACCCAGTCCGGCAATCTTGGCTCGGCACGGCTGCAGTATCCCTATCCGCAGCGCTATGATGATGGCTTCAGCATCTCCAACATCTACCAGGATGGCATCGTCTTGCCGTTGACGGTGACGCCAGCGAAGGCGGATGAAGCCGTGCGGCTGGAACTCGATCTCGCCTTTGGCAATTGCAAGGAGGTCTGCGTTCCCGGCACCGCGCGGCTTGAGCTGACGCTTGACCCCTCCGCCCCGGACGACAAGACCAGCGCGCGGATGATCGCCCGGGCGCGGGCCGATGTGCCAATGCCGGCACAGGACGGTGACCCGGTCATTTCCAGGCTGTTCCTGCGCAATGATGGCAAGAAGGAAAAGCTTGATATCAGCCTTGCGCTGCCAGCCGACGTCACAGCGGACGATATTGAAGTCTATGCGGCCGGGCCGGAGGGTGCGTCGATCGGCGTGCCGCGCCGGACCAAGCCCGAGTGGAAACAGGCAACGGGCGACTGGGTCCTTTCCCTCGGCGGCCTGCCGAAAGACCTCGACGTCGTGCCCCTGCGGTTCGTCCTTGTTGCCGGGCGACACGCCATCGAGCAACGCTTCGAGCTGAACCGCAAGACCGGCACTGCAACCGAGATCCACCCGGCGCAGCCGCGCTAGGTCAATCCCGCCGCATCCGTAGAAAACCTGAAGCCAGGGCTCGACGGCGGTCGTTGCGCACTCTATCTCGGAGTGGGTTGCGGTGCCTTTCTGGATGCTGCAATCATTCAGCTTCCCGACGCGGAGATTTCAGGATGAGCATCACTATTGGCGACCGTCTGCCGGACGGCGTGTTCAAGGTCATTGGTTCCGATGGCCCGGTGGAAATGAAGTCTGCCGAGATTTTTGATGGCAAGACCGTGGTTCTCTTCGGCGTGCCCGGCGCCTTCACCCCGACCTGCCACATGAACCATCTGCCCGGCTTCGTCGAGCATCACGACGCGTTCAAGGCCAAGGGCGTGGACACGATTGCGGTCCTGTCGGTCAACGACATGTTCGTCATGGATGCCTGGAAGAAGTCGACCGGCGCCGGCGACAAGATCCTGTTCCTGGCCGACGGCAGCGCCAATTTCGTCAAGGCGATGGGACTGGAACTGGACGCCTCGGGCTTTGGCATGGGCATCCGCTCCGAGCGCTTTGCGCTGCTTGCCAAGGACGGCGTTGTCAGCGTCCTCAACATCGAAGACGCGCCGGGTCAGGCGACCGTTTCGGGCGCTGCAGCCCTGCTCGAGGCACTCTGATTTCGCGTCAGTTGCCTTTTGAGTTCAGGATCAGCCGGGGGCCTCAGGCCTCCGGCTTTTTGCCGGGCTCGGCAACGGGTGGCCGGCGGCGCAGCAGCGACCACGCGTAGGCGAGATAGACCCCGGCAAGGGTCGCCGCCAGGCCAAACCAGGTCAATGCGTAGCCCAAGTGGTCATTCTTGAAACGGACGACGGTTTCGCCGGCCTGAGGCAGGCCGCTCACCGGCGTCGCTTCCACATCCGCATCGATCACGAAGGGTGCAACCTCGCCCGACTGGCCGAGGACGGCAGCCATGGCGCGCGGGTCACGGGCAAACCAGATCCGCTTCTGCGGGTCGGGCACCGGCGTGGTCAGGTTCGGTTCCTCGCCGAGACGCAGCAGCCCGGTCAGGGTCACATCGCCAGCTAGGGGCGCACTCTCGGGCCGCCGCTGCGGGTCCAGATACATGTCTGGAACAAAACCGCGATTGACCATGACGATCCAACCGTCGCGCGTCTGGAACGGTGCGTGGACAAAATAGCCCGGACCACCGAAACGGCCCTTCGGCTTGGTCAGCGCGTTGTAGTAGTAGGTTTCGCCGGGCAGGAACCGGCCGGAGACCGTGACCCGCTGGTAGTCGGATGCGGGATCCTGGGCGCTGTCCCAGCTGGACGGACCGGGCGCCGGAACGGGTGCAAGCGTCATGTTCTGCTCGACCTGGCGGATCAGCGCTTCCTTCCAGGCGAGACGATCGACCTGCCAGAAGCCGAGACGCAGCAGGATGGCGAGGCCGATCAGTGCCAGGACCGTCGGCAGCGCCAGTCTGCGCCAGACTGCCGTTGCAGGGTCGGGCCGTCGATCTGCCATGTGATCAGTCATCCGTTTCCAGCCGTCCTTCGGCGGCGCGATTGCGGTACTGCAGCGCGATCATCAGCCCCTTGAGCGGGCGCAGCACTGACAGGGCCAGGATTGCCGTCAGCGGCAACCAGATCACCAGATGCAGCCAGATCGGAGGCATGAACGCCAGTTCGACCCACAACACCAGTCCGACGATGACGAAGCCGACCAGCATGATGACAAAGACGGCCGGGCCATCACCACTGTCGGCGAAGTCAAAGCTCAGCCCGCAATTGCTGCAGGCAGGCCGCGTGGCAAGAAAGCCCTTGAACAGCCGCCCCTCGCCACAACGTGGGCAATGGCCGGACAGTCCAGACCGAAATGGATCCTGCGGTGGATAGTGAGCCTGATCCTGCATGGGTTTTCCTTCCGGCAGCGCCGCAAATGGCAAGGCCCGATCCGGATGTCCGGACCGGGCCTGCCGATGTTACATGGCAATCCGGAGATCAGCCGTGAGGCACAACGCCCCAGGCACCCCAGATGTAGATGGTGGCGAACAGGAACAGCCAGACCACGTCAACGAAGTGCCAGTACCAGGCAGCAGCTTCGAAGCCGAAGTGCTTTTCCGGGGTCATCTGACCGGCCATCGCGCGGATCAGGCAGACCAGCAGGAACACGGTGCCGACAAAGACGTGGAAGCCGTGGAACCCGGTCGCCATGTAGAAGGTCGCGCCGTAGATGTTGCCCGAGAAGGCGAAAGCGGCATGGCCATATTCATAGATCTGGCAGATCGTGAAGATCACACCCAGAACGACGGTGAGGATCAGACCCCACTTCAGACCCTGGCGATCATTGTGCAGCAGAGCATGGTGTGCCCAGGTCACGGTGGTGCCAGAGGTCAGCAGGATCAGCGTGTTCAGGAGCGGCAGGTGCCAGGGGTCGAACACTTCGATGCCATGCGGAGGCCAGACGCCACCGGTGGCCTCGACGCGCTGGTACTGGATGGCTTCGCCGACAAACAGCGAGGCATCGAAGAAAGCCCAGAACCAGGCGACGAAGAACATCACTTCCGAAGCGATGAACAGGATCATGCCGTAGCGCAGGTGCAGGCTGACCACGCGGGTGTGATGGCCCTGCTGCGATTCCTTGATGGTGTCGCGCCACCAGCCGATCATCACGTAGAGCACAATGGCGAGGCCGACGAAGAAGATGCCACGGCCGGCAATGTTGGTGCCGAACAGGTCAAAATCCTTGCCAGCTGCAAAGCGCATGAACGCAATGCCGCCGATCGCCATCAGGAATGCGCCAACCGACGCCAGGAACGGCCACGGACTGGGATCAACCAGGTGGTAATCGTGGTTCTTGCTATGTGCCTCAGCCATGGGCGTGCTCCCCAAAGTTCCAATGTCATTCATCGAACGCCAGCGCCGTTGCGCCCGGCGTTCAGAGCCTGTTTGCCGCAGCGGCGTCTTCCGACTTGGCCGCGACTGGTTTGACCGGCGTTTCGGCCGGGTAGAAAGTGTAGGACAGGGTGATCTCGGTGACGTGTTTCAGTTCCGGATCCTTGTCCATGGCCGGGTCCACGAAGAACACCACCGGCATGTTCACGCTTTCGCCGGCAGCCAGGGGCTGTTCGGTGAAGCAGAAGCATTCGAGCTTGTTGAAATAGACGCCTGCCTCGAAGGGCGCGACGTTGAACACCGACGTTCCAACCGACGGGTTGCTGCCGATATTGGTCGCGACATAGGCCATCTGTCCGGTCTCGCCCATGTTCAGCGTCACAGTGCGGTGTTCCGGACGGAAATCCCAGCCGAGGCCGGGCGTGACGTTGCCGTCAAACCGCACGGTGATCTTGCGGGCGATGATTTCCTCGGACGCCTGTTCGGCGCGCTGGGTCGTTCCGCCGAAGCCGGTCACCTGGCACAGCAGGTTGTAGAGCGGCACGGCCGCGTAAGCGAGGCCGACCATGGCAAAGAAGATCCCGCCGCACATCACTGCCACACGGCGGTTGCTGCGCGAGATGTCCTTGTCCTGACGGGGGTCGTTTACACCGGTCACAGCTTGCTCCTAGAGCGGGCGGTTGAGAACGTTGGCGCCAAGGCGGACGATTGTCACCCAGTAGATGAGACCCACCATGGCCGCGAGGGCCACGGCGATCGCGATGGACCGGGCCCGCCGCAGACGCTTCTGTTCGCCAGTCAGGCGGATGCCGTCTTCGGTCATCATCAGATCATCCGGGTTACGAGGCTCTCGCCCAGCAGCAGGGCAAAGAGCAGGAACAGATACAGGATGGAGTAGCTGAAGAGGCGGACAGCCGCCTTGCGAGCCGCCTCACCGGTCCGCAGGCGGTAGACCTGCAGCGCCAGCCCGAGGAAACCTGCGCCCAGCACCGCCGAGGCAATGCCATAGGTGACGCCGGCAAAGCCCAGGAACCAGGGGCTGACGGCGATCGGCACCAGAACCAGCGAGTAGAGCAGGATCTGGGTCCGCGTTGCGTCCTCGCCGGCCACGACCGGCAGCATCGGAATGCCGGCGGCGCGATAGTCGCCGCTCTTGAACAGGGCCAGAGCCCAGAAATGCGGCGGCGTCCACATGAAGATGATCAGGAACAGGATGAAGCTTTCAAGGCTCACCCCACCCGTGACCGCGGCCCAGCCGATCATCGGCGGGAAGGCGCCAGCCGCACCACCGATGACGATGTTCTGCGGTGTCGAGCGCTTCAGCCACATCGTGTAGACGACGGCATAGAAGAAGATCGTGAAGGCAAGGAACGCGCCGGCGAACCAGTTGACCAGCAGGCCGAGCAGCACGACCGAGCCGACGGACAGCGTCATGCCGAAGGCAAGCGCTTCGCTCGGCGTGATCTTGCCGGCCGGAATCGGGCGCTTGGCGGTGCGCGACATCACGCGGTCGATGTCGGCATCGTACCACATGTTCAGCGCCCCGGACGCACCGGCGCCAATGGCGATGCACAGCAGCGCGACAGCGGCCAGAACCGGATGGATCGAGCCCGGCGCCAGCATCATGCCGACAAACGCGGTGAAGATGACGAGCGACATCACACGCGGCTTCAGCAGCGCGATGTAGTCGCCAACCGAGCCCATGCCACCATCCCAGGTGACCGGATCGGTCGTCATCAAATCGGGGCGCTCGGCGAGCGACATCAGCCAACCCTTTGAATTCGTGTCCCGGCTCAGTCCGGGGATCTCTGGTGGGGGGTCTGCCTTGGCCCTTGCGGGTGGCGACCTCCTGTTGAAGGGTCACCGCGCGGAGGGCGCGGTGACCAGTCTTTGTCGTTCGAAGCGGCGCTTACTTGATGCGCGGCAGGGTTTCGAACTGGTGGAACGGCGGCGGCGAGGTCAGCGTCCACTCCAGAGTGGTCGCACCGGCGCCCCAGGGGTTGTTGCCGGCAACGCGCTTCTTGGCGAAGGCTTCGACGATGCCGAACAGGAACACCAGAACCGCGAAGGCCGAGATGTAGGAACCGATCGACGAGACGAAGTTCCAGCCAGCCAGCGCATCCGGGTAGTCGGCATAGCGGCGCGGCATTCCGTTGAGGCCAAGGAAATGCTGCGGGAAGAACACCAGGTTCACGCCGATGAAGGTGATCCAGAAGTGCAGCTTGCCGATGGTCTCGTTGTACATGTAGCCGAACATCTTCGGGAACCAGTAGTACCAGCCCGCAAAGATGCCGAACACGGCGCCGAGCGACAGCACATAGTGGAAGTGAGCCACCACGTAGTAGGTGTCATGCAGCGCACGGTCGAGGCCGGCGTTGGCGAGCTGAACGCCCGTGACGCCACCAACCGTGAACAGGAAGATGAAGCCGATCGCCCAGACCATCGGCGTGCGGAACTCGATCGAGCCGCCCCACATCGTGGCAATCCAGGAGAAGATCTTCACACCCGTCGGAACGGCGATCACCATCGTCGCGGCGACGAAGTAGGCCTGCGTCTCGACCGACATGCCGACCGTGTACATGTGGTGTGCCCACACGATGAAGCCGACGACGCCGATGGCGACCATGGCATAGGCCATGCCGAGGTAGCCGAAGATCGGCTTGCGCGAGAAGGTGGAAATGATGTGGCTGATGATGCCGAAGGCCGGCAGGATCAGGATGTACACTTCCGGGTGACCGAAGAACCAGAACAGGTGCTGGTACAGGATCGGGTCGCCGCCACCAGCCGGGTTGAAGAAGGTGGTGTCGAAGTTGCGGTCCGTCAGCAGCATGGTGATGGCGCCAGCCAGAACCGGCAGCGACAGCAGCAGCAGGAACGCGGTGATCAGCACCGACCAGGCAAACAGCGGCATCTTGTGCATGGTCATGCCAGGCGCGCGCATGTTGAAGATGGTGGTGATGAAGTTGATCGCACCGAGGATCGAGGACGCGCCCGAGACGTGCAGCGCCAGGATCGCGAGGTCAACGGCCGGGCCAGGCTGGCCGGAGGTCGACAGCGGCGGGTAGATGGTCCAGCCACCGCCCACGCCGGTTGCGCCCGACGGGCCTTCGACGAACAGCGACAGCAGCAGCAGCGCGAAGGACGGCGGCAGCAGCCAGAAGGAGATGTTGTTCATGCGCGGGAACGCCATGTCCGGCGCACCGATCATGATCGGAACGAAGTAGTTGGCGAAGCCACCAATCAGGGCCGGCATCACCATGAAGAAGATCATGATGAGGCCGTGGGCCGTCGTGAACACGTTGAAATAGTGCGGATCGGCGAAGAACTGCATGCCAGGCTCTTGCAGTTCCATGCGGATGCCGACGCTGAGCGCGCCGCCGATGATCCCGGCGATGATCGCGAAGATCAGGTAGAGAATACCAATGTCCTTGTGGTTGGTCGAATAGACCCACCGGCGCCATCCGGTCGGATGGTCATGCGCGGCATGTGCAGCGGTCGCAGCCATGGTCGTGCTCCCTCGTGTAATTTCGAACCAGCGGGCGCCTTTGCGGCGCACATCGCTACCAAACTGGAACCGCACGGCCGTGGCCGGCCGTGCGAAACGTCAGTCGCTCAGCGAGCGATCACCTGAGCCGGAGCGGTCGCGTCCGCAACCTTGCCGGCGGCGGCCAGAGCAGCCATCAGCTGCTTGTTGGCGCCGTCGAGATCGGTCTTGGCTGCGGCAGCCCAGACATCGAACTGCTCCTGGGTGACAACGCGGATCGTGATCGGCATGAACGCATGGTCCTTGCCGCACAGCTCCGAGCACTGGCCGTAGTAGACGCCGGTCTTTTCGGCCTTGAACCAGGTCTCGTTCAGACGGCCCGGGACGGCGTCGATCTTGACGCCGAAGGACGGCATGGCGAAGGCGTGAAGCACGTCGGCGGCAGTGACCTGCACGCGGACGGTCTTGCCGACCGGAACCACGACGTCATAGTCGGTCGCCAGCAGACGGGGCACGTCGGCCACAGGCACGCCACGTGCCGCAGCAACAGCTGCACGCTCTTCTTCCTTGACCATGATGCTGTCAAAGCCGATGCCGGCGAGGGCTTCGTCCGTGTACTCGTAACCCCAGTACCACTGGTAACCGGTGGCCTTAATGGTCATGTCATAGGCCGGGATCTCGAGCTGCTTGTAGAGCAGCCGGAAGGACGGCACCGCGATGACCACCAGGATCAGGATCGGAACCACAGTCCAGACAACCTCGATCGCCGTGTTGTGCGACGTGCGCGACGGGTTCGGGTTGGCCCGCGCGTTGAAGCGCACCATCACGATGATCAGCAGCGCCAGCACGAACAGCGTGATGACGGTGATGATGCCGAGCGTCATGTTGTTGAACCAGTGGATGTCATCCATCACACTGGAGGCCGAGGCCTGGAACCCCAGCTGCCAAGGCGACATGCCGCCTGCCGCATCCTGGGCCATCACCGATCCGGCCGTTGCGGCCAGACCTGCGGCGCCTGCGGCTGCCGCCATGAGACGCTTGAAGATTGCCTTCACGTCCACGCTCCCTTCCCTGTCCGCCAACGGCGGCTCTCTCTCACTTCGTCCACGCGCCGGAGCCAGTTGCCTGTCCGCCGACGCGAAACCCCGGTCCGGACAAACGCCGGCCCCTGCTCGTACCGGCGACCGGATCGCCGGAAAAACCACAATGGGACGCATTCGACGGCTTTCAAACCCGGAGGGCACCTTGCGATGCGCAGCGGGGAAAGCCAGTCTTTCGCGTCCTGTTTTGTGCATCTTACGCACAAACCCGAATATATCGCGACGCGCCAGCAGAAACAGCGACGTTCTGCCGCAGGCTGTCACAGACCCCTCGGACAGGGCACAGAAACCACAAGAATCCTTGTCCTGCAACGGGTTTGTGGCCGCCGGAACAGCTCGTCCCCCGACCTTCAATTGATCCTCGTCAATTTTGCTGTTTGATCCGCATCAAAGCCCGGCGCTGCAATCCGGCCCTTGGAACCGGGGCAGCAGGCCTCTTTTGCGCAATGGCCTTAATCCTGCCGGGAAAGACAGGGAGAAGGCGGATTGCGCACTGGAATGAGGCAGCAGGCTGCGGCTATTCTGCGTGCCAGTTTCAGTCCTGATTCGAGTGTGGGCCGTAGCCCGCCCCTTTGTCCGGAGGACATTCCTTGCCTAACTCTTTTGCCCGCCCCCTCTCCGTGGTCCGGATGCTGGCCGGCCTTGCGTTTGGCGCCGTCGTCCTGTCATCCGGCGGGACCGCCCTTGCGCAGGGCGAGGTGAAGGCCGTGCATGGTGACTGGCAGATGCGCTGCGACACGCCTCCGGGTGCCGCCAGCGAACAGTGTGCCCTGATCCAGAACGTGACAGCCGAAGACCGCGAGAACGTCGGCCTGTCGGTGATCGTGCTGAAGACCGCCGACAAGCAGGCGAAGATCCTGCGCGTGCTGGCTCCGCTCGGCGTGCTGCTGCCGTCCGGCCTTGGCCTGCGCGTCGATGACGCCGACATCGGCCGCGCCGGCTTCGTCCGCTGCCTGCCCAACGGCTGCATCGCCGAGGTCATCCTGCAGGATGATCTGGTCGGCAAGCTCAAGGGCGGCAAGCAGGCGACCTTCATCATCTTCCAGACGCCGGAAGAAGGCATCGGTATCCCGATCTCGCTGAACGGCTTCTCGGCCGGCTTCGACGCCCTGCCGTAAGGCTCAACCTCAAGCCCCGCTCCGGCGGGGCTTTTGTTTCAGGGGTCCTGATCCGAACCGGTACCAGCGTGTCTTGCCGGGCCGCGAGGCGTCACCGCATGCAGGCGGTCATTGCCCGCCGCCTCGCCCTGCTCCAGCTGCAGCAGCATCCGTTCCTCATCGCGCCGCCGCACGTCTTCCTCGATCTGCGCCACGCGTTCGGGCGACAGGCCAAGGCCGATGAGCGCCGCCCGGCCGAACGCCAGACCCGATTCGAAGGTTTCGCGAATCTGGAAATCCACCCCCAGCCGCGTGAGCGAGAGGGCATGGCTGCGGTTGGTTGCCCGGCAGTACAGCCGCGCCTGAGGGCTGAGGCTGCGAACGGCGGTGATCGCCTTTGCCATGACGGCCTCGTTTTCGACGCAGAGCGCCACGAGTGCCGCCTCCCGCGCACCAGCTGCAGCCAGCACATCGGCGCGCGTGGCATCGCCGTAATAGACCCGGTAGCCGAGCTGGCGGGCATAGGCGAGCCGGTCAGGATGGTTGTCGATCGCGGTGACCGGCAGGCCTTCCGACGTCAGCACCTGGGCCACCGTGCGGCCAAAGCGGCCAAAGCCGACGATCAGCACCGTCGGAGTTGCCGCGTCAAAGCTCTCGACGGCTGAATGGGCTCCGCCACTTGCCTTCAGCCTGGCCGCCAGCCAGTCGAGCCCGAGACAGGCGACCGGTGTCAGAACCATGGAGACGATGACCGTCGCGGTCAGGAGATTGGCCGTTTCGCCCGGCAGGATCCCTTGCGCGGTCGCAGCCGAGAAAACGACAAAGGCAAACTCCCCGCCCTGGGGCAGCGTCACCGCGATGCGCAGCGCATCGGCGTTGGGCGAGCCGAACAGCCGGGCAAGGCCCCACAGCACCAGCCCCTTGACCAGCATCAGGGCGGGCACGGCAACCGCCACCACATACCACTGCCGCCCGATGAGCCCCAGATCCAGCGACATGCCGACGGCGACGAAGAACAGGCCCATCAAAAGGGAACGAAACGGCTCAATGTCCGCTTCCAGCGCATGGCGAAAGCTCGATTCGGCCAGGAGAACGCCGGCCAGGAACGCACCCAGCGCCATCGACAGGCCAACCATATGCATCACCCCGGCACTGCCGAGGGCCACCAGCAAGGCGGCTGCCAGCATCACCTCGCGGGCGCGGGTGCGGGCGAGAAACAGGAAAATGGGCGAGATCAGAAACCGCCCGGTGACGATGACGGCAACCACCGCCAGCACCGTGAAGCCGATTTCGCCCAGCACCGACCCTCCGCCCGGGCCTTGCGTGACCGGCGAGAGAATGGACACCAGCGCCAGCAGCGGCACGATGGCGATGTCCTGGAACAGCAGGATGGCAAAGCCGCGCTGGCCATAGGGCGTTGCCAGCTTGCCGCGCTCCTGCAGGATCTGCAGGGCAAAGGCCGTCGACGACAGGGCCAGCCCCAGCCCCGCGACAAGCGCGACGGGCAGGGCAAGCCCGGCAAGGCCCACTAGCGAAAACAGCAAGGCGCCGGTCACGAGCACCTGGGCCGCGCCGAGCCCGATGATGTCGCGCCGCATGCGCCACAGCCGCGCCGCATCCAGTTCGAGACCGATGACAAACAGCAGCAGCACGACACCGAGCTCAGCAACGGGCAGGATATGATCCGCCGAGCCGAAGGCATTCAGCGCATAAGGACCAATCGCCAGCCCCGCGCCAATGTAGCCAACCACAGAGCCTAATCCCAGCCGGCGCGCCAGCGGAACCGCGATCACCGTCGCGCCCAGAAAGATCAGGGCTTCGGCGAAGAGGGGTGGGACGGCGTCAGCGGCCATCAAGGTTCCCGTTCAGTTGCCTTTTTCGGACAGGGCCCGCCACATTGGCGGAGAAACTCAACGCCCTGCTCACACCTCGAAATCCAGCGCACGCATGGCCTTTCGCAGGCCGTCCGGGGTCTCGTAGAGATGGGCGATGAGGCCTGCGGCCTCGGCGCCCTCGATGTTCTCCGGCCGGTCATCGACGAAGAAGGTCTGGCGCGGATCGTGGCCGTAGCGCTCGCACAGGCGCAAGAAGACGGCCGGATCGGGCTTGCGGGCGCCGAACTCCGCCGAGACGTGCGCTTTCTCGCCGAAGATATCGAGCATCTCCGGGGCGCAGACCGGCAGCGCCTGTTTCAGCATCATGCCGTTGTTGGTCAGGAGCGCCGCATCGGCCTGTTCCGCCGCCGCATTGGCCAGCACCAGGGCAGCCGGTCTTGGCCGCATCATGGCGGCGCGGATCGACATCCAGGTCGGGGCATCGATGGGATAGCCGAGCCGTTCGGCAAAGCCGGCGAGATAGGCCTCCGGCGTTGCCGGGTCCCCGGCTTCGGCTGCGGTTTCCCAGCCCGAGTGCCAGATGGCGTGTTCGAACGTCTGCCGCCCCCGGCCCGTCAGCCGCTCCAGCGCGGCGATGCGGAGCTCGTGGTCAAAGTCGTAGAGCACATCGTCCATGTCGAAGACGACGAAGGTGACGGCCTTGGCATCGCGGATCAGGGGCATGGTCAGACCGCCGTCCCGCCAACCGTCAGGGCGTTGATGCGCATCGACGGCTGGCCGACGCCGACCGGAACGCCCTGCCCCTGCTTGCCGCAGGTGCCGAGACCTGGGTCGAGCTTCATGTCATTGCCGATCATGCTGACGCGGGTCAGGGCGTCCGGCCCGTTGCCGATCAGCATCGCGCCCTTCACCGGCGCGCCGATCTTGCCGTCCTCGATGCGGTAGGCCTCGGTGCAGGAGAACACGAACTTGCCGGAGGTGATGTCGACCTGCCCGCCGCCGAAGGAGACGGCGAAGATGCCGTTCTTGACCGAGGCGAGGATTTCCGCAGGGTCCTTGTCACCGCCCAGCATCACCGTGTTGGTCATGCGCGGCATGGGAATATGGGCATAGGACTGGCGGCGGCCGTTGCCGGTGGGCGCCATGCCCATCAGCCGGGCGTTCTGCCGGTCCTGCATGTAGCCGACCAGAATGCCGTCCTCGATGAGCGTGGTGCGGTTGGTCGGCGTGCCTTCATCGTCGACCGTCAGCGAACCGCGCCGGTCGGCGATGGTGCCGTCATCCACGATGGTGACGCCGGGAGCGGCGACGCGCTGGCCCATCAGCCCCGCGAAGGCCGAGGTCTTCTTGCGGTTAAAATCACCCTCAAGGCCATGGCCGACAGCCTCATGCAGCAGGATGCCGGGCCAGCCCGGTCCCATCACCACATCAAAGGTGCCCGCCGGTGCAGGAACCGCCTCGAGATTCACCAGGGCCTGACGCAGCGCTTCGTCCACGCCGGCCTGCCAGGTTTCCGGGGTGATGAAGCGGGCAAAGCCCTCGCGGCCGCCGCAGCCATAAGAGCCGGCTTCCATCCGGTCGCCGGAGGCAGCGACAACGGAAATGGACAGCCGAACCATCGGGCGGATGTCGCGCACCCGGTGGCCATCGGCGCGCAGGATGTCGACCACCTGCCAGGAGCCGGCGACCGACGCCGTGACCTGCCGCACGCGCGGGTCACGCGCGCGGGCATAGGCGTCGATCTCCTGCAGCAGCTTCACCTTGTCCTCGAAGCTCGGGCTGGCCAGCGGGTTGAGATCGGCATAGAGGCGCGTGTTGGTGCGCGCAGGGGCCGCAGCATAGCTGCCGGCATGGCCGGACTTCACGGCTGCCACCGCATCTGCCGCCCGCTTCAGGGCAGCCTCGGAAATATCGCCCGAATGGGCGTATCCGGCTGCCTCGCCCACAACCGCCCGCAGGCCAAAGCCCTGCGCCGTGTCATAGCTGGCGGACTTCAGACGGCCGTTGTCGAACACCAGCCCTTCCGATTGGCGGTACTCGACGAAAAGTTCCCCGTCATCGGCGCCGGACAGGGCCTCGGCGGTGATGCGGCGGGCGGTTTCAAGGCCAAGGCCTGAGGCGTCCAGGAGGTCTGGAACAGAGGACGGGATCTCGCTCATCGGTGGCCTTTCGAGAGGGCGGTCAAACAGATTGGCGCGGCGACTCCCGCGCATCATGTCCCTAACATAACCACTTCGCCGATGATTTCATCCCCGGCAGGACACTCGATCCGGATTGCGTTCTTCCTGTCCCTGGCAAGGCCAACCGATTGACCGCAGGCCCCGCCTCGCCCATAACCGGCGAACCACACGCTGTCAGACTGCGAGAGACGCCGATGAACCGCTATGAAACGCCGCGCGTGCCGGGCGAGGCCCGCATCCGTTACCTTGACGGCGACTACCAGGTCGAAGCGCCGGGAACCTTCGTGCGCTGCGCCGTGACCGGTCAGGCGATCCCGCTGGATGAACTGAAATACTGGAGCGTTGAACGCCAGGAAGCCTATGTCGACGCGGAAGCGGCCTACAACCGCTTCATGCAGTTCGAAGGCAAGGCCGGCTGATCCGTCTCAGGCCCGGAATGCCCGCCGGCGCAAGGCGTCGGTGATGAGGGTCATGAGCCGGTCTTCCGGCTCGATCTCCATGGACACATCCAGAACGTCGCTTTCCCGCGCGAGCCAGCGGAAGATCTCGCCTTCACTGGCGGCTATCCGCGCCATGTCCTTGGCGGTGGTTACAAGCTGCAGGCCTTGGGACTGGGCCCGGGTAAGCAGGGCCTCGGCATCCGCCTGCGAAAACGCATGATGATCAGCAAAGGACGCCGTTTCGGCCAGGATCGCGCCGCAGCCGGCAAGGCTGGCAAAAAACTTCTCCGGACGCCCGATGCCGGCATAGGCCAGGACGCGCAGGCCGTCTAAGCGGCCCCCTGATTGCGGCACGATCCGCGCCTGAAGCAGCGGCAATGCCCGCCGTGCGGCCTGATGGATGACCGCATCAGCCCTTGTTCCCTCGCCCACGACAACCAGCGCATCGGCGCGGCGGATCTGCACGGACAGAGGCGCACGCAGCGGCCCCGCTGGCAGGACCATGCCGTTGCCGACACCGACGGCCGCATCAACCAGCACCAGGGAAAGGTCCTTGGCGAGCGCCGGGTTCTGGAAGCCGTCGTCCATCAGGATGAGATCCGCGTCCAGCGTCTCGGCGAGCCTTGCTCCCGACGGGCGATCGGCGGCGATGATCGTCGGGGCAGCGGCAGCCAGAAGGAATGCCTCGTCGCCGATTTGGCTGCTGGTGTGAACCGCAGGATCGACCAGCAAGGGCCCCCGTTCGCTGCCGCCATACCCGCGCAGCAGGAACACCGGTCGATGGCCGGCGGCCTGCAACAGGCTGCAAAGCCTGAGGGCAAAGGGGGTCTTGCCGGTTCCCCCGACGGTGAAGTTTCCGATGCAGATGACCGGCAACCGGCTCTGGCTGGAGGGGGCGGAGAGCATGCGCCGGCCGGCGACAAGGCCATAGACTGCGGCAAGGGGGCCGAGCAGAAGCGCCTTCGGACCAAGGCCCGGCTGCCACCAGAACGATGGCGCGGTCTTCATCGCGTGTCTCCCGGCTCCGTCATCGCCGGTTTAGGGTAAAGGAACGGGGCAAGCTCGTCCAATGCACGCTGCAGCGCCCCGGCGCCCTCACCGGCCACCGCAAGGGCCCGCGCAGCCATGGCGGAGGCGGCAGCCGGGTCCGCCAGCAGGCCATCGATTGCCGCCGCCAAGCCTTCGGGTTCGGCCACACGCAGGGAGGCCTTGCCTTCCCAGAGATCGCGGTAGAGGGCCCGGGCGTTGGCAACATGCGGGCCTGTCACAAGCGGCACGGCCAGCTGGGCCGGCTCGACCGGGTTGTGCCCGCCGACGCGGGCAAAGGACCCGCCCAGGAACACCACCCGCGACAGGCGCAGGGCGAGGCCCATCTCGCCCAGCGTGTCCACCAGATAGACCGTATCCTCCGGCTTCGGCAGCTCGCCGGCCGACCGGCGGGCAAAACCAAGGTTGCGGGCGGTCAACTGGAGCGCAACTTCCTGCCCGCGCGCCGGATGGCGTGGCATCAGCAGCAGCAGGAGATCGGGGTGGCGGCGCAGAAGCTCAGCCTGCGCGTCCAGCGCGATTTCTTCCTCGCCGGGATGGGTAGAGGCCGCCAGCCAGACCGGACGGTCCGACAGGCTGGCTGCAAGCTCGGCCAGAGCATCCGGATCGGCAGCAGGCGGTTCGGCGTCGTATTTCAGGTTGCCCGGCGAGCGGACATTGGCAATGCCCAGCGCCCGGTAGCGGGCGGCATCGCCATTGCTCTGCGCCAGACACAGGTCAACACAGGAAAACAGGGCCCGGGCGATCCGTCCAGCCCGGTGCCAGCCGGCAAAGGAGCGGGACGACATGCGGCCATTGACGATCACCAGTGGCACACCGCGCAGAGCCAGCAGGGAGAACGTCGACGGCCACAGCTCGGACTCGACCACCAGCGCAAGGTCTGGCCGCCAGTGATCCAGAAACCGGTTGACCAGCTGCGGTGCATCATAGGGGGCAAACTGGTGCAGGGCGCCGGCCGGCAGACGCTGCGCGGCCACTTCCGCCGATGTGCGCGTGACCGTGGTCAGCAGCACCGCGTGCCCGTCACCCGTCAGGCGTTCAATCAAGGGCAGGATGGAATTGGTCTCGCCGACGCTGGCCGCGTGGACCCAGACAAGCCGGCCCGCCGGACGCGGAAGGCTTGCCTGTCCGAAGCGTTCGTCGCCGCGTTGAGGATCATCCTTGCCGGACTTCAGCCGCGAGGCATGCACGAGTTTCAGGCCGGGCATGGCCAGACTGGCAAGCGCGCGCCAGACGCGCAAGGTCAGGGAGCGGGCGACCTTGTCCCGATCAGCCATCGCTGCGCCCGACCAGCTCGTAAGCCCGGCGGGTGACCGCATTCAATCCGGCCTCGACCGCGAGACGCACCTGTTCCATTTCCTCGTCGCTGGCCTCGGCGCTGACGTGGATGAAATCGCCAATCGCAATGGCAGCCTGGCCAAACGGCAGGTTGATGCTGGCCTTGTCCCAGGAATTCAGTTCGATGGAGCGGCTGGTGGCGATGGCGAAAGGCACGATCGGCCTGCCCGAGTGGCGCGCCAGCTGGACGATGCCAGGGCCGGACACGCGGGCGGGGCCTTTCGGCACATCTGCGGTCAGCGCCATGCTGCTGCCTTCGCGCAGGACACGCATGGCTTCGATGAAGCCGCGCAGGCCGCCGCGCTTGGTGATCTGGTGCGCTTTCTGGCTGCCGGAGGCGCGAATGAGCTGCAGCCCCAGCTTCTCGGCGGCGATGGCGTTGATCTCGCCATCGGCCGAGCGGGAAATCATCACATGCACCGACCATCCGTCCGGACGGGTGAAGGGCATCATGAAATGCTGGCCATGCCACATGGCCACGATCACCGGCAGTTCCGGCTTCAGCCGTTCATAGGCATCGGGCGGATCGATGACCATGCTGTTGGTGCGCCGGACAAAGCGAAGCCAGGCCGCCATCGTGGTGCCGACAGCCTTGAGCAACAGGGGATGCCGGCCAATTTTCTTCAGCATGGAGTTCCTTCCGCCCTCGCGCAGGCAACCGGAGCCGACCCGGTTCAGGCCTGGGTGTGCGGGTCCAGCAGGCGGTGCATGTGCACGATGAAGTAGCGCATATGCGCATTGTCCACCGTTGCCTGGGCCTTGGACTTCCACGCCACATAGGCGGTGGCATAGTTCGGGAAGATGCCGACGATGTCGAGCTTGTCGAGATCGCGGAACGTGAGGCCAGCGGGGTTTTCCAGCTCGCCGCCAAACACGAGATGCAGAAGCTGCTTCGGCTCGGTTTCGGTGCTCATCGTCGGTTCTTGCTCCTCAGGGGCCGTCTGGCCGGTCAGGTGAATTGCAAACGGTCAGGACGCCTTGTCGGCGAAGCCCGCAAACAGGCGCACCGCTGGCTCGAGCAGGGTTTCCCCGGCGGCGACCAGCTCCGGATGGCGCAGGGTCTGGCGATTGTAGCGCAGCTGCATCCCGCTCAGGTCGGTCAGCCTTCCGCCCGCTTCCTGCACCAAAAGATCGGCTGCCGCAAGATCCCAGTCGTGCGAGCGGGCCCGGGCAACGGCCACGTCCACATCTGCCTTGGCGACCAGCGCAATCCGGTAGGCGAGAGAGCCGATCGTGCCGGCGGCGAGGAGCCCTGCCCGGGTGGCCGGCGTCAGCAGGCTGGCCGGTCCGCAGACACGGGCGCCAACGAGGCTCTGACGCTCGCCGGTCTGGATCAGGCGGCCATTGAGGCGCGTGCCGCCCCCCTCCTGCGCCAGGTACATCTCGCCGCGCACCGGATTGAACAGGGCAGCCGCGCGGGGCCGGCCATCCTCAACCATCGCCAGCGAAACCGTCCATTCGTCCTTGCCGGCGAGAAACGCCCGGGTGCCATCAATAGGGTCGACGATAAACAGCCGCCGCCGGTCGAGCCGGTCGGGCGTGTCGGCGGTTTCCTCCGACAGCCAGCCATAGTCCGGCCGGGCCGACCGCAGCGCGTCCTTCAGCCAGGCATCCACCGCAAGATCGGCTTCGGAGACCGGCGAAACGCCCTCCTTCATCCAGGTCTTGGGGTCCTTTCCAAAGAAGCCGAGCGCGATTTCGCCGGACTTGCGCGCCGCCATCTCCAGCAGTGCCAGATCCTCGGCGTGGGAACGGTCAGGCGCCGGCAATGGTCAGCCCCTCGATGGCAATGCTGGGAGCGGCGGCCGAGTAACGCGCATCGAGGTCCGACCCGGGCCGCAGCCGGGCAAACATGTCCTTGAGGTTGCCAGCGATGGTGATCTCGCTGACCGGCATGACGATCTCACCGTTTTCGAACCAGAAGCCGGACGCGCCACGGGAATAGTCACCGGTGACGCCATTGACGCCATGGCCGATCAGATCCGTCACGACCAGTCCGCTACCGGCGGCGCGCATCATGTCTTCGAGGCTATCGCTGCCCGGATGCAGGGTCAGGTTCGTCGCTCCGGGCGAGGTGCCGGCGCCGCCGCGATGGGCGCGTCCATTCGGGGTCAGGCCCAGTTCGCGCGCGGTGGCGCTGTCCAGATACCAGTGGCGCAGGATCCCGTCCTCGATCATGTCGAGCGGCACGCCGCCAAGTCCCTCTCCGTCGAAGGGCCGGGTTGCAGCCCCGCGCGGCTTCAGCGGATCATCAGTCACGCGGATGCCCGGTGCAAATACCGCCTGGTTCATGCGATCCTTGAGGAAGCTGGTCCCGCGCGCGATGGCTGCGCCGTTGATGGCCCCGGCCAGATGCCCAAGGAAGCTGCGAGCGGCCCGCGCCTCGTAGAGCACGGTTGCCGTGCGCGTGGTCAGCTTCTGCGGCTTCAGGCGGCGCACCGCGCGTTCGCCCGCACGTCGGCCGATCAGCGCCGCATCCTCCATGTCCTCGAAGAAGGTCTGGTAATCGTAGTCGTAATCGCGCTCCATGCCGGTGCCTTCGCCGGCGACTGCTGTCATCGACAGGCCATAGCGCGAGGTCGTGTAGGCTCCGGTGAAGCCGTGGCTGGTGGCTAGGACCATGCCGCCGAGACGCCAGGACGCACTCGCCCCGCCGGATTTCGAGACACCGGCCACATCCAGGCCGGCGGCCTCTGCCGCCAGGGCCAGATCCTTCAGATCAGCCGCCGACAGTTCAGTCGTATCCAGCAGGTCGAGCTCCGGCAATTGCCGCAGGAGATGCGCCGGATCCGCCAGCCCGGCATAAGGGTCTTCCGGGGTCACTCGCGCCATTGCGACGGCCCGCTCGGCGAGCGCGGCCGGGTCATCCATGGTGTTGGCAGACACGGAAGCGCTGCGGCGGCCGATGAACACGCGCAGGGTGACATCGTCGCCTTCGGCCCGGTCGGTTTCCTCGACCTTGCCCTCGCGCACCTCGACCGACAGCGACATGCCGGTGACCGCGACGGCGTCGCAGGCATCGGCTCCGGCCTTCAGCGCGGCTTCGACCAGCCGGGCCGCGCGGGTCTCGAGTTCGCTCTTGTCGATCGCTTGCGTCATCGCGGAATCCCGTCTTGAGGTGGTGTTCCCTGTTTAGGCGTGCGGGGGCCATCGAACAAGAGCCGCATTGACGCAAAAGACGTTTCCGATGCGTTGACCAATTCGCGCAAGCCTTTCGTAACCCTCTTTGAAATCAAGGTTTTTTAACCGTGCCTGTTAAGCGGGCGGGTAGCAGTGCCGCTCTAAGGTGAAGTCATCACGAGGCCCGAACTAAAAAAACCAGGGCCCGATGGAGAGGCAATTGGGACGTCAGACAGCCATTGACGGAGCACATGGAACCGGGTCGGGCAGCGCAAAGCGGCTCGACCCGGCCTCCCTGCCGATCAAATTCGACACCACCATGAGCGCCCCGCCCGCCGGCGGCGCTGCCCGGGTTGCCGCCCGGATCTATCTCGACCGGGATACGGCCATCATCAAGCGACCGCTCGCCGGCCTGCCCTTGACCCTCGTGGTCCCGATCCATGTCTTCCAGGGCGTGGCGGTCGAAATTGCACCGGGCGCCCTGCCCGGCACGCTCAATGCGCGCCTGTTCCTGCGCCATCCTGATCCGGCCCTCTGCGTCACCCTGCGTGAGGCCGACAACGCCGAAGATCTGGCCGATGACTGGGCGATGTGGGGCGAAAGCCTCAAGCTGCCACTGCTCATGTGCGAACCGGACGGCACCATTTCCACGATCAGCGAAGCGCCAGGCGCAAGCTTTGCTCCGCAGCGTCGCCGGGTCTATGCCCTGACCGCCCGCCGACCGCGCTTCCTCAACCGGCGCAAGACCGGTCAGCGCAGCCAGCCAATGGCGGTGCATCGCGGCGAACGCGAGATCATCGCCAGGACCTGACAGGACGAAACAATGGGCCGCAGGAAAGCGGCCTATTTTCTTGTCAAAATACTGGAAAAATTAACGGGCTGGAATTTATCATTGCCCGGACTGGTTGCCCCCCTCCCACCAAGAGCGACTGATGCGGCTGGATATCGTCACGTTGAACGCAGCTCTCACCGTCATGCAAATGGTCGGTGCCGGCATGCTGTTCTTTGTGTGGCGCTTTTCCATGCACAAGAGCGGCGCGCAGAAGGATTCCATCCGCCTGTGGTCCATCGCCCTCACCATGGTCGGCTTTGGCATGCTGCTGGTCAGCCTGCGCGGCCAGATTTCCGACCTTCTCAGCATCGTCATCGGCAACGCGCTCATCCTGGGTGGAATGGGTTTCCGGGTGGCGGCGCTCTCGGCGTTCTGGCGCATCGACAAATACAATCTGCTGGCCGCGGCACCAACTGTCGGCTGGCTGGCTCTATGCCTGTACCCGCCGTTCTACGACACTTATCTGGCCCGCAGCATCTATCTCCACATCTGCCTGACCATGACGGCGATGGCCGCGATCTATCTCTGCGTGACATTGAACACCAACCGCATTCGCGCCGCACGCTGGCTGAGCTGGGTGATGACGCTGGAGCTGGTGCTTCAGAGCGTGATGTTTGTTGGCGTCTATGTGAAAGGCATGAAGAGCTTCGAGCAGGCGTTGGCCTCGCAGGTCTTTGCGGTCTACGTGCTCTGGATGATCATGTCGGTCATGGCGACGATCATTTGCGCCTTTGCCATGGTCATCGAACAGGAAGAGCGCCTGCTGCGCGAGCAGGCCAGGCGCGACCCCCTGACCGGCCTTGCCAACCGGCGTGAGTTCTTCGAAAGCGTCCAGCTATGGCTGGAGCTTGGCGCCGCCCGGCAGCGCAACTTCGCGGTCGCCCTGTTTGATCTCGATGAGTTCAAGTCGGTCAATGACCGCTACGGCCACGCCATGGGCGATGAGATGCTGCTGCTGTTTGCCGCGACCTGCAACCAGATGCGCCGCCCTGGCGACATTGCTGGACGCCTCGGCGGCGAGGAGTTTGTCGTCTTCCTGCCGGATGCGGATGAGACGGCTGCCTTCAACTTCGCCGATCGCCTGCGTCAGCGCTTTGCGGCCGAGGTGCGGGCAGCGACAGGCGGCATTCTGATCACCACCACAAGCGCTGGCATCCACGCGGGCCGCGCCTCGATCGACACACTCGACGCGGCCATGGCCCATGCCGATGCCGCGCTCTATGGGGCAAAACGCTCCGGACGCAACAAGGTCGTGCTCAGTGCGGGCAGCCCGCCACCGGCAGCGGCCAGCCCCGACAATGACAGCGTCGACCGGACGCAGCTGGCGAGCCTGATCTCGCCGGACATCGACTGGCACGACGAACCGGCAGCGACCGAGGCCGAGCCGCTGCGCATGGTCGGAACCTGACCCTCGCCGCTTACAGGGACGAGATCAGCGCCTCGCCGCACAGGCCGGCAAAGACGATCCAGCCATAGAGCGTGTTGGACCGGAACAGCTTCAGGCACTGGTCCGGATCATCGATATCGAGCACGATGATCTGCCAGACGAGATGCAACGCGCCAACGGCAAAGCCCGCAAAGGCCAGCGGGCCCGCATCCACCATCACTGCAGCCAGCATGAACAGCGCGGTCGCAAGCCCATACAGCAAGGCAAGCGCCGGCTTGGTCCAGGCCCCGAACAGGCGCGCGGTCGAGCGCACGCCGACCATGGCGTCGTCTTCCTTGTCCTGATGGGCATAGATCGTGTCATAGCCGATGGTCCAGGCGATCCCGCCCGCATAAAGCAGGATCGGGGCCCAGTCGAGGCGGCCAAATGCGGCGGCCCAGCCCAATCAGCGCCCCCCAGGAGAAGGCAAAGCCCAGGAACAGCTGCGGCCAGTTGGTGAACCGCTTCATGAACGGGTAGATCGCCACGACCAGCAGCGAGGCGAGGCCGAGAAGGATCGTGAACAGGTTGAACTGGATCAGCACCACGGCGCCGACCAGCGCCTGCAGCGCCATGAACAGTTTCGCCTGCCCGCGGCTGACCTGTCCGGCCGGAATGGGCCGTGAGCGCGTCCGCTCGACCTTGGCGTCGATGTCCTCGTCCACCAGGTCGTTGAACGTGCAGCCCGCCCCACGCATGGCGACGGCACCGATGAGGAACAGCACGAGATGCCAGGGATTGGGCCAAGGGGACCCGGCAGCAATCGCGGCGAGTGCCGCAGACCACCAGCACGGCCACAGCAACAGCCACCAGCCGATCGGCCGTTCCCAGCGCGCCAAACGCGCATAGGGGCGCGCCCAGGGCGGCAGTCGTGTGTCGACCCAGTGGCGTTTGACCGCGTCGGCGACGGGGCCGGTGTCCTGTGTACCAAAGATCTTGAAGCTCATGGCCGTTGGTTACCACGGGCCTGCGGCGCTGACGAGCCCCCGGGGTCCGTCAGCCGCGCCATTCTCCGGACCTTCTCAGGCCATCACCGGTGTCCTGCGCAACCCGACCACGCGGTTGCGCCCGGCTGCCTTGGCTTCGTAGAGCCGCTGGTCCGCCAGTTCGAACAGCGTCTCGAGTTTGCGTCCTTCGGTCGGAGCTGTGGCGACACCGATGCTCACGGTCACCGGCTCCAGAAACGCGTCCCGTGTGACGTCCTCGATCTGGCGGCGCAGGCGGTTCGAGAAGGATTCCGCAGCCTCCCCGCACATGCGCTGGCTGAGCACGACGAATTCCTCACCGCCATAGCGGAAGACGTGGTCATCGGAGCGCTGGTTGTCCTTCAGCACCCGGGCGACCGTTGCCAGCACCTCGTCGCCCGCCTGGTGGCCATAGGTGTCGTTGACTGCCTTGAAATGATCGATGTCGATCAGGATGAGACTGGTCGAATAGCCTTTGTCGGCGGCAGCGTCGATCAGGGTCTGCGCGGTCGTATCGAACTGGCGTCGGTGACCGACATTGGTCAGGAAGTCGAGGTGCGCGCTCTTGAGCAGGTCTTCATAGCGCTCCCGGTAGGTCAGCACCTGGAACAGATCCCTGAACCGTCCGGGACGGGGTTGTTCCTCATCCGCCGGAAACAGCGCCAGATAGATCATGAAGAAACCGGCATAGACCAGGGTTGCCAGCATCTTGGCCACCCATCCGCCAAACAGCACCGACAGCGGCGCATCGGACACCAGATGCAGCGCGAGAAAGAAGCCGAGCTGGTCAAAGGTCAGCACGACCGCACCGCAGATCAGCACGCGCAAGGCAAAATGCCGCCCGAGCCAGCGCCCGAGCCGCTCGTACAACAGGATGATGGCGAGGCTGTCGATGTAGAGCAGCAGCGTACCCCAGACCATCAACAGGCCGATTTCGTCGACAAAGGCGATATCGGGGACACGGCCAGCCACAACCTGGACCGTCTCGTGATTGCGCAGCAGCATCACCAGGCCAACAATCAGGAAGTTGCCGAACAGCAGGCCATGGATCGGCTGGCGCACGGTAGCTGCGTCCTCCTTCGCATAGAGCAGGAGGATCATCAGCAGCTTGCCGGAAAACAGCACTGTCGAGCCGGGCGAGATGATGCCGTGCGGAAGCTGCACGTAAAACACGCTGGCGAGATAGGTTTCGAGGAAATGCATCACGCCCAGCGCGCACATGAAGACGCCCAACCCGATGCTTCGGCGTTGATGCAACAGGGTCATCATCACCGTGAAGTATAGGGCTGCCTGGGCAACGAGTAGGAGTGCGTTTGTAAAAGCCATGCCCGCTGTGGTAGCGCGCAACATCAATAAAACAAGTTAAACTTTTCTGCCGCACGCACAAAATCGCGCCACAAACAAAATAACGCAGCGTAATCCACTATATGCATGAGGCCTTGTTGCTAGTCCGGGTTCTCTTGATCAAACGGTCTTTCGTAAAGTTGCATTTGAGAGCGGAGGAAGCCTTCCCCTTCGTACAGTGAAGCCGCAGCAGAGTTGCGTGGCGCAAAGGCATGTAACTGCAGCAAGCCGAAGGCTTCGAGATCGGCACTGAGAGCTTTCAGCATCCGGCGACCGAGACCGCGTCCCCGCACGCGCTCGACCAGATAGAGGTCGTCCAGCAGCGCCACACGGCCGCCATAGCCAATCGAGTGGCGATAGAGCGCAACGGCGAAGCCCACCGGTTCACCGCGGTACAGGGCGAGCCAGGCCCGTCCGAGGCTGGCATCGACCATCAGGGTGCGAAGCGCGTCCTCCTGCCGGCGTGCAAAGGTCTCTCCGGCTTCAGTCCAGAACTGCCGCGCCAGTCCGATGATTGTCTCGCTGGTTGCCGGCCCGCCAAGCAACAATGCAAACCCTCCTGCCCTGTTCATCCTGTTTCCCTCTCTCCCCCGCAACGCCCCCACACGATTGCCGCAGGCACGCGCCCATGCTAGAGCGCAGCCACCGCAAGGACGGGCGCGCCCATCCTTCGCCGCTCCCAGTCCCCCGAACGGCCGAGACTTCGCCCATGAACATCTTTCTCATCGGATCCGGTGGCCGCGAACACGCCCTCGCCTATGCCATTTCCGCCTCGCCGCTGACCACGCGCCTCTATGCGGCGCCTGCCAATGCCGGCATTGCGGAAGAGGCCGAAGCCGTCTCTGTGGACGTCAATGATCCGGCGGCCGTGATTGCGTTCTGCCAGGAAAAGGCGATTGACCTCGTGGTGGTTGGCCCGGAAGGCCCGCTTGTTGCCGGTCTCGTCGACCACCTGGCAGCTGCCGGCATCCGTGCCTTTGGCCCCAACCGGGCGGCGGCGCAGCTCGAGGGCTCCAAGGGCTTTACCAAGGACCTGTGCCAGGAAGCCGGCATTCCGACTGCAGCCTATGGCCGCTTTACGGACAGGGACGCAGCACTCGCCTATGTGCGCCAGACCGGCGCCCCGATCGTCGTCAAGGCCGATGGCATCGCAGCCGGCAAGGGTGTCGTCGTCGCCATGACGCTTGCCGAAGCCGAGGAAGCCGTCGCCGCCTGCTTTGATGGCAGCTTCGGCGCTGCCGGCGCAGAGGTCGTTGTCGAGGAGTTCATGACGGGCGAAGAGGCCAGCTTCTTCGTCTTGTCCGATGGCCGCACCGGTCTTGCCCTTGCGACCGCGCAGGACCACAAGCGCGTGTTCGACGGCGACAAGGGCCCGAACACCGGCGGCATGGGCGCTTACTCCCCGGCGCCGGTCATGGACGCGGCGATGATTGCCCGCACGATGGCCGAGATCATCCAGCCGACCATCGACACGATGGCGCGGCGCGGCACCCCGTTCAAGGGCGTGCTGTTTGCCGGGCTGATGATCACCGACACGGGGCCGAAGCTGATCGAGTACAACACTCGCTTCGGGGATCCCGAGTGCCAGGTGCTGATGATGCGGCTGAAGGATGACATCGTCACCCTGTTGCAGGCGACCATCGACGGCACGCTGGACAAGATGTCCGTACGCTGGCGTGACGAGGTGGCCCTGACCGTGGTGCTGGCCGCCAACGGTTATCCGGGCGACTATGCCCGGGGCAGCGAGATCAACGGCATCGCCGCAGCAAATGCGCTTGAAGGCGTCAAGGTGTTCCATGCTGGCACCCTTGCGAAGGACGGAAAGATCCGCGCCAATGGCGGGCGCGTTCTCAATGTCACCGCGCTGGGACGCACGGTTGCCGAGGCGCAAGCCCGTGCCTATGAAGCCGTCGACCGGATCGAATGGCCTGAGGGCTTCTGCCGGCGCGACATCGGCTGGCAGGCCATTGCGCGCGATCGCTGAAAGATCTGGAGACACGTGGCACGCCATCCGCTGCGTTTGCCCCATGATGCGCTGACTGCCTTGCGCTGCAACCCCTTCCTTAGCGTTAGCAGGGACGGGGTTGTGTGCCGGTGCGTCTGCAGTCAGGCTAGCGGGCGGTCACTCGTGTCCTGGGAGCCTTGGCGTGCCTGTCAGCGATCTGCCTGAAAATTCCGGTCTTTTTCCGCAAGCATTTGAGTCATTTGAGTTTCACGGCGACCGCGGACGAATGGGCGGATCCGGCCCGGCGCTGCTGCTTTTGCACGGTTACCCGCAGACCCATGTCATGTGGCACCCAATTGCCGAAGCGCTGGCCGCGCATTTTTCCGTCATCCTGCCCGACCTGCCCGGTTACGGCGCGAGTGACCTGCCAGAGGGCAGCGCCGCAGTCATGAGCAAGCGCCTGATCGCCCGGGACATGTGCAACCTGATGGCTGACCTTGGCCACGGCTCGTTTTCCGTATGCGGTCACGACCGTGGTGGCCGCGTTGCCTACCGGATGGCGCTGGATCATCCGGACCGGGTGCAGCGACTGGCCGTGCTCGACATCCTGCCGACGCATGATTACTGGCAGCGCATGGACCGGACTTTTGCTTTGGAGGTCTATCACTGGGCCTTTCTCGCCCAGCCTTCCCCCCTGCCGGAACGGTTGATCTCGGCAGATCCGGCCTTCTACCTGGACCACACCATGGCCAGCTGGACCGCAAGGCGTGACCTCTCGGCTTTTGCACCGGCCGCTCTCGCGGCCTATCGTCAGGCCTTCGGCTCCGAGGATCGCGTCCATGGCGCCTGCCAGGACTACCGCGCTGGTGCGACGACTGACTTCGAGGACGACGCTGCCGATCTGGCTGCCGGCCGCCAGATCACCGCTCCAACACTGGCACTGTGGGGCGGCCACGGTATTGCGCCGGGGGCCGGAACGCCGCTGGATGTCTGGCGCCGCTGGTCTACCGACGTTCGCGGGGCGGCAATCGACGGCGGACATTTCCTTGTCGAAGAAAACCCGGCTGCAACGCTTTCGGTGCTATTGCCCTTCCTGACCGGGCAGGCATAACCCTCCCGACACGAGAGAGTGCCAGGAGACAGCGTGATGCCTACCCCCCGGATCGGTCTTGCCCTTGGCGGCGGCGGCGCGCGTGGAATGTCGCATATTCCGGTGCTGCAGGCCTTTGACGACCTGGGCGTGAAGCCGGACTTCATCGCCGGCTCGTCCATTGGCGCCCTGCTGGGGGCCGGCTATGCCGCTGGCCTTTCCGGCCAGGACCTGCACAACCTGGCGATCGAAACCTTCCGCCACCGCAATGCCCTGCTGGCGAAACTCTGGCAATTGCGTCCGCGCCGGCTGGCGGATGTCTTCGGCAACGGTCTGGCCCAGTTCGACCCGCTAAGGGTGCTCAACCTGTTTGCCGGCGACCATCTGCCTGAAACCTTTGCCGACCTGTCGATCCCTCTCACCATTCTGGCGACGGACTTCTATGGCTGCGGCGAGGTCGACATCCGCAGCGGCCCTCTGGCCCCGGCGATTGCCGCCTCCATTGCGATTCCGGCCGTGTTCCGCCCCGTTCGGCTGCAGGGCAAGGTGCTGATCGATGGCGGCGTTGCCAATCCACTGCCCTTCGATGCCCTGCCGGAGGCCTGCGACATCATTGTCGCGGTCGATGTTGTCGGCACACCGGTGCCGCGGCCCGGCAAACACTTTCCGACCACCCTGGATGCCCTGTTCGGCGCCTCCCAGATCCTGATGCGGTCGATCACCGCCGAAAAGGTCAAGCAGCGCATGCCGCATATTCTCGTGCGGCCGGACGTCGGCAACATCCGCGTGCTCGACTTCATGAAAACCCGGGGCGTTCTCGATGCTGCAGCGCCGTTGCGCGAGGAGGTGAAGCGGCGTCTCGGAGAGGCGCTGGATAAGCAACTTTCGCAATAGACCAAGATTTTCGCCATGTCTTTTTTGACGGCAATTGGCAGGTTTTTAGTTATTCTTTGCGTCAGTTTTTCAACATATACAGCATGTTAACCCAAGATTAACCGCTGCGCTGGACCATTGGGGCATATCCAGAAGGAGAAAGCGGATGAACCGCGTGGCCCCAGAATCCTTGAACGAGGATCATTGCCCGGTCTCTGAAGAGACCTTCCAGGCCTTGATGCGTCAGAACGCAGCGTCTGCCGCCTCGGTCGCAGATACCTTGCCGGAAGACCAGCGAGCGCGGCTTGCTGTCTTCTGTTACCGCAAGGCGCACTTGCGACCTCTCGGCTTTGCCATCGCGGCCGGATGCAGCCGCCGCGCCCTCGTCGAGGAAGCCGGCCATGCCGGTGAGCTTCTCTTCCAGCAATCGCGCGCCGCGTCGGGGAACGCCGGCGTCGAACCGTATCTGGCCGCCCGGACCCAACGCCGGCCGGTCACCTTGTGCAGCATCAAGGGGTAGGTTCTCCTCCCACCTGCCCCCGACTGGCACCGCCCCGACCGTTCTCCCAAGTTTCAACCCCGGGGCGGTGCCACTTTTCTTTCTCAGCCCTGGCCAGGCTCGATCGTATCCCGGCGTTCGCGAAAGAACGTCCGCAGCAGCCCGGCCGCTTCCGTTTCGGCAAATCCCGAATAGACCTCCGGCGCATGATGACATGTCGGCTGCGTGTAGAGCCGGACACCATTGTCCACCGCCCCGCCCTTTTCATCGCCCGCGCCATAATAGAGCCGGCGTAGCCGCGCGAAGGAGATAGCGCCGGCGCACATCGGACAGGGCTCCAGCGTCACATAGAGATCGCATCCCGGCAGGCGCTGCGAGCCAACGGCGGCGCAGGCCATCCGGATCGCCAGCACCTCGGCGTGGGCCGTGGGGTCATTCAGCTCCAGCGTCCGGTTGCCAGCTGCAGCCAGAATTTCGCCGTCCCGTACGATGACGGCGCCAACAGGCACTTCCCCGCGCGCTGCCGCCGCCCGCGCCTCGGCCAGCGCCAGATCCATGAAGCTGGAGACAGATGCCACAGGACCGCTAGCCTGCGCCGTCTCTTGGGTCTCATCCATCAGGGCCTCGTCCAGCGCCGTCTCATGAGGTCGTGCGTCCCCGTCAAGTCGGGGCATTTTGCGCTCGCGTTATAAACCATTTGGCAGATCAGGCATGCAATTTGCGCAAAGCCTGCATTTGTCCGATTCCTAAAGGGGGAAAGCTCTGCTATGACGCGGGCATGACCGACAAGAAAACCCCTTCCCGGCCCCGCGGCGGCAAGCCCGGCGGACCGTCTCGCCGTACGGGCGCCTCTGATGGTGCATTCCGTGCTCCCCGCAAACCTGGCGCAGCCGGCGGCTCCGACCGTCCGCAGCGCAGCTTCGGCAACCGCAGCGAAGGCGGCGAAGGCCGTCCGCAGCGTGGCTTCGGCCAGCGCAGCGAGGGCGGTGACAGCCGTCCGTCGCGCGGCTTTGCCGAGCGCTCCGGTTCGCAGGAGCGGCAGGACCGCCCGTTCCGCTCCGACCGTCCGCAGTGGCAGGAACGGCCTGAGCGCGGCGATGGCCCCCGTGGCCCGCGCCCGGCGAAGTCCTTTGGTGGCAAGCCGTCCGGCGGCCGCTTCGGCGATGACCGTCCGGCACGCGGACCGCGCCAGGGCGCCCATCCCGGCGATCGTCCCGGCGGCAAGCCGTTCCCGCGCAAGACGGCAGCCGAGCGCCCGGCCAAGGGCGCTGGCGTTCCCTCCGAGACACCGTCGTCGATTTCCTTTGCCGGTGAGGCAGAGCGCATCGCCAAGGTGATGGCACGTGCCGGCCTGTGCTCGCGCCGCGACGCAGAGGTCTGGATTGCCAACGGCCGCGTCAGCGTCAATGGCACCGTCCTGACGACGCCGGCCGTGACCGTGACCGAGGATGACGTCATCCTCGTGGACGGCGAGCCCATGCCGCAGAAAGAGCGGACCCGTCTCTGGCTCTACCACAAGCCGCGCGGCCTGGTGACGACCAACCACGACCCGGAGGGCCGCCCGACCGTATTCGACGCGCTGCCGAAGGAACTGCCGCGCGTGCTGACCGTCGGCCGTCTCGACATCAACACCGAAGGCCTGCTGCTGCTGACCAATGACGGCGGCCTCGCCCGCGTGCTGGAACTGCCGGCCACCGGCTGGCTGCGCCGTTACCGCGTGCGCGCCTTCGGTGAGGTCTCGCAGGACCAGCTCACCGCACTGGCCGAGGGCATTGCCATCGACGGCGTGTTCTACGCCGGGATCGAGGCAACGCTGGACAAGGTGCAGGGCGACAACGTCTGGCTGACCATGGGCCTGCGCGAAGGCAAGAACCGCGAAATCAAGCGCGTGCTCGAGCATCTCGGCCTGTCCGTGAACCGCCTCATCCGCCTCTCCTTCGGCCCGTTCCAGCTGATGGACCTGCCCGAGGGCGACGTGCGCGAGATCCGTGGCCGCGTGTTGCGCGACCAGCTCGGCGAGAAGCTAACGTCGGAAGCCGGCGCTGACTTCGACGCCCCGGTTCTCACCCATATTCCGGGTGAAGAGGGCGACAAGCCGAAGAAGAAGGACCGCCCGGCACCGCAGAAGCAGGGCCGTGGCGAATGGATGACCGCGCGCGACGGCGCCGCTGCCGTTGGCGGCCGCAAGCGTCAGGACCGTGGCGACCGCCCGGCCCGCGACGGTGGGCGTGACAGTGGCCGGGATGGTGGCCGGGATGGCGGCAGGGGCGAGCGCAGCGATGCACAGCGTCCGATGAAGATCTCGCCGCGCAGCCGTTTCCGCCTGACGCGCGAACCGCGCCCCGATGCAAGGTCGCAGCAGACTGGCCGTCCGGAGCGGCCGCAGCCGGAACGCCGGATCTGGAGCGAAGACGGCATTGTTGCCGACAAGCAGCAGGAAAACCGCCTCGGCAACGCCCGCAAGGGCCCGCCGCGTGACCGGGATGACGCCTACGAAGGCCCGCGCGGCTTCAGCCGTGCCGATCGACCGGAGCGCCGCGAGCGTCCCGAGCGCAGCTTTGGCCGCCCGGATCGGGGCGAGCGCCCGGATCGGGGTGACCGTCCGGCCCGGGGTGACCGGCCTGAGCGTCAGGACCGCCCCGAGCGGGGCGATCGTCCGGAACGTCCCGGCCGTGGTTTCGGCGGAGGCGGCGGTGGCCGTGGCTTCGGCGGCGGCGCTGGTGGCGGCGGGCGCGGCTTCGGCGGCCCGAAGGGCTCCGGCCCCGGCAATGGACCGCGCAGCGGTCCCCGCAGTGGCCCGCGTCCCGGTGGTCCCCGCAGCGGTGGTCCCAAGGGCGGCGGCGCCGGTGGCCCGCGTCCGCGCGGCCGCAGCTAAGGCTGGCAGCTGACGATGCGCATCATCGCCGGACGGTTCAAGGGAACCGCACTTGCAACGCCCCGGTCGGACGCCACGCGCCCGACCAGCGACCGCCTGCGCGAGACGATCTTCAACATCCTCGCGCATGGCATCGGTCTGGATCTGGACGGGGTGCGGGTTCTGGATCTCTTCGCCGGCACGGGTGCCCTTGGGTTCGAGGCGATCAGCCGTGGCGCACGTCACGCCACCTTCGTGGATGAGGCCGTCGAACCGCGCGGCCTGATCCGCCGCAACATGGAAACGATGGGGCTGAACGGCGTCGCCAAGATCCTGCGCCGGGATGCAACGAAGCTCGGGGCCGCTGGCACCATCGAACCCTTCGATCTCGTCTTCGCCGATCCCCCTTATGACAAGGGCCTCGGCGAGCTGGCTCTGGCCTCGGCCAAGGTGGGCGGATGGCTCGCACCCGGAGCCATTTGCGTGCTGGAAGAGCGCGCCAACGCCGTCATCGCCTTGCCGGACGGCTTCGAGATCCTGGACCAGCGCAGCGCCGGTGACAGCCAGGTGCTGTTCCTCAAGGCCTGACGTCACTCCTCCGGTTAGCCACCCAGCTCAATGCTCTGGGCTTGCACCGGAGGTGGCGGCTGGCTTGCGCACATCCTGGGGCGCACCGCTCACATCAATGCGCGGCCGCGACCGCCGGATGATCCGGCCGAGCCGCCCCGGCGCGCGGGCCTCGATCCACGCAAAGGCGCCGTTGATGTGTCCGTTGGACCGGCGGCGCTGACGCAGCCAGCGTGTCGCCGCCCGGCTGTTGGCCAGAATGAGCATCGTGCCCCCGGCCAGCAGCGGCACCCCCGTCGGGATCGGCAACGGCAGGGTAATCAGGCCCAGAACGATCATCACCGCAGCCACACACCAGATCGCGATTCGCAACAAGCCACGTCCCTCCAGCTGCCGCAATCAGCCATGCGTCAGCATCACGACAGGGCGATGACAGGACGACGGTTCAGGGTGCGGCGCACAATCATCTGCCGCCGTCGACCGGACCACCGGGACAGTGGCCAATCAGTTCCTTTGCGATTTCAGAGACATACTACTTTCCAAGTTAAGAATATAAGCAAAAATGCGATCTGTGGCACGCTTGCATCGCCACAATGGAATGATTGCGATGCACAGAAGTTGACCATCGCCTTGGACGATTGCTGGCCTATCCTCGTTCGCAGGTGGTGGGTAGCTTCGATCTTGCAGCAATCATGTCGTTGGACTGGTCGTCGCGGATCGAGGTGTTGTCATGCGAGCATGGGGAACATGTGATGCGCAACTTCAAGACTTTGATCGCCGCTGGCCTGATGGCCACATCCGTTGGTGCGACTGGCGCAATGGCTGCCGACCTTCCGGTGGCACCGGAGCCGGTCGACTACGTCCGTGTCTGTGATGCGTTCGGCACCGGCTTCTTCTACATCCCGGGCACCGAGACCTGCCTGAGGATCTCAGGCCGCGTTCGCGTGGAGTACCGGTTCAACAACTTCGGCGACAAGCCGAACAACTGGGCGCGCGCTGCCAACGGCACGTCAACGCGTGCCCGCGGTTACATTCGTCTGGATGCCCGCACGAACAGCGAGTATGGCCTCGTCCGCTCGTACATCGACATGTACATGCAGCGCGACTCGACCGGTTCTGCCTATGCGCTGGATCAGGCCTTCATCCAGTTCGGCAACTTCACCTTCGGCCGTACCCAGTCGATGTTCGACTTCTGGACCGGCTATTCCTACGGCAACTTCCACACGGTCTACACCGACTACAAGACCTGGCTGGCGTCCTACACGGCGGCCTTTGGCAACGGCATGTCGGCGACCCTTTCGGTTGAAGATGGCACCACACGACGCTGGAACCTGGTTGGCGGCGGCGACGCCTATGCCGGTCACCGGTATCCGGACCTCGTCGCCAATCTCCGGATCGAGCAGGGTTGGGGCAGCGCCCAGATCATGGGCGCGCTGCATGACGTGCGCTACGCGGCATCCCGGACCAAGGGCGATATCGGCTATGCCATCGGTGCAGGCGTTCAGCTGAACGTTCCGGTGTTCGGGGCGACCGACAACATTGCCCTGCAGGCGGTCTATGCGGACGGAGCTTCCGGCTACGTTCAGGACACCTGGGATGACATCTCGGCAACGCCGCAGATCACCGATGCGATCTTCTCGGGTGGCAAGAGCCACACCACGAAGACCTGGGCAATCGGCGCCGGCTTCCTGCACAACTTCTCCGACCAGCTGGAAGGCTCGATTGAAGCCAACTACGCCAATGCGGATGCCTTCCGCTCTGCAAACGACTTCAGCATGTGGGGCGGCAACATCAACCTGATCTGGAAGCCGGTGAGCGGGCTCGGGATCGGTGCGGAAGTCGCCTATCGCGACTTCGACTTCCACCGCAGCTCGGTGCAGAAGGACCGCAACGAGATCTACACGACCATCCGTGTCGAGCGGACGTTCTGACCCAGACTCAGAATTGCATACGCAAAAGGCGGCCTTGGCCGCCTTTTGTTTTCCCAGATCGCGCCGCCGACGCTTGCGCTCACTTGCGCCCGAACAGCCGCTCGATGTCGGAGAGTTTCAGCTCGATCCAGGTCGGGCGGCCGTGGTTGCACTGGCCGGACAGGGGCGTTGCCTCCATGTCGCGCAGGAGGGCATCCATTTCCTCGACGCGCAGCCGGCGTCCGGCGCGGATGGAGCCGTGGCAGGCCATGGTCGCGGCAACGTGGTCCAGCCGCTCCTTCAGCCCGGTTGCGCTGTCCCATTCGGCCAGTTCATCGGCGAGATCCCGGACCAGCGCGCGGACATCAAGCCCCTTCAGCAGCGCGGGCGTCTCGCGCACGGCCACCGCGCCGGGGCCGAATGGCTCCAGCACGAGACCTGCTCCTTCCAGGGCTTCGGCGTGATCAGCCAGACGGCCGACATCTTCCTCGGGCAGTTCCACCACTTCCGGGATCAGCAGCATCTGGCGCGGCACGTCGCGGCGCGCCAGCGCTTCCTTGAGGCGTTCATAGACCAGGCGCTCATGCGCGGCGTGCTGGTCGACGATGACGACACCATCCAGCGTCTGCGACACGATATAGGTTTCGTGCACCTGTGCCCTGGCAGCCCCGAGAGGGCGCGCCATCAGATCCTCGGAAATGACCGCACCATGCGCCCGCGCATCGGCCGATGGCCGGGCGAGATCGGCCAGCGGCAGGCCGGCCAGAGCGGCCGCCATGCCGCCCGCATCAGCACCTGTTTCGAGCCGGGGCTGGTAAGCTTCTGCAAAGCCGGACGTCTCGCGCAAGGGGCGATAGGGCGAGGCCTGCCAGTCCTGTACCGGGCCATGCGGCCGCGCCCAGCCCTGCCCGTTTGCTGCCGCTGCGCCTGCGCCAGCGCCGCCGGCCCGCAGCACATCGAGGGCGCTGGCTGCATTGGACGTCGAGGAGCGATGCCCGGCCTGGACCAGCGCATGCTTGATGGCCCCCACCAGCAACCCGCGCACCAGCTGCCCGTCGCGGAAGCGCACATCGGCCTTGGCCGGGTGCACGTTGACGTCAACAAAGGCCGGATCGAGATCGACATAGAGCACGACAACCGGATGCCGGTCGCGGGCCAGCACGTCGGCATAGGCGCCGCGCAGGCCGGACAGGAGCAGCTTGTCCTTCACCGGCCGGCCGTTGACATAGAAGAACTGCTGCTGCGCCGTGCCACGGTGATAGGTCGGCAAACCCGCGAACCCTGTCAGCCGTACGCCTTCTCTCACCGCATCGATGCGCATGGCATTCTCGACGAAGTCATCGCCAACCACCTGCGCCAGCCGGGCCATGCGCGGGTCTTCGCCGCGTGCGGCCGGCCAGATGATCGACTGCCGGTCGGAGCCGCCGAGGCTGAAGCCCACTTCGGGATAGGCCAACGCAATGCGGCGCACGACTTCGGTGATCGCCGCAGCCTCGGCGCGGTCGGTCTTGAGGAATTTCAGACGGGCTGGCGTGGCGAAAAACAGATCCCGCACCTCGACCTGGGTCCCGAGACTGCGGGCGGCTGGCTCCAGCGGGCTCTCGATGCCGCCAGCCACCTCGATCCGCCAGGCGTGGGCTTCGTCCCGATGCCTTGTGGTGATCGTCAGCCGGGCGACGGAGCCGATCGAGGGCAGCGCCTCGCCGCGAAAACCCAGCGTGCGAATGTCGAAGAGGTTTTCGTCCGACAGTTTCGATGTGCAGTGCCGGCGCACCGCCAGTGCCAGATCGGCCGCGGTCATGCCTGCGCCGTCATCGGAGACGCGGATCAGCGTCTTGCCGCCGGCCGCCGTGACGATCTCGATGTTGCGCGCACCGGCATCCACGGCGTTCTCGACCAGTTCCTTGATCACGCTGGCCGGGCGTTCGATCACCTCGCCGGCGGCAATGCGGTTGATCACCGCCTCGCCGAGCTGCCTGACTGCCATGTCCGTTCCAGATCTCCGCTTGCAGGCCGCGCCCTCCCAGGGACGCGGCAGCTGCTGGTTTGTGCCCGGTTCCGCCGGACGCCGGCTTCGTATATGGTCCGCCGCATCCGGATCGGACAAGAGCCGATTCCCCGCCATCATATCAGATCAGCTCGAGAGATCCCCATGAACGCCATTGCCCCGCTCCTCGTCCCAGGCCTGCGCACGCTTGCGCCGGATTACAGCGGGGTGCTCAGCGATGTGTGGGGCGTCCTGCACAACGGCCTGAAGGCCTTTGATGCTGCGCATGAGGCTTTGTCGCGCTACCGCGCGGAGACCGGCGGCTGCGTCATCCTCATCACCAACGCACCGCGCCCGGCCGAGCAGATCCACGAGCAGCTGGCCAACTATGGCGTGCCGCGCGATGCCTATGACGACATCGTCACCTCCGGTGATGTCACCCGCGCGATGATTGCAGCCAAGCCGGGCGGCAAGGTGCTGCATATCGGCGCCGATCGTGATGTACCGATCTATGACGGGCTGGACATTGTCCTGTCGAGCGAGGAAGACGCTGGCCTCATCAGCTGCACCGGCCTCTTCGACGACGAGGTCGAGACGCCGGACGACTACCGTGACCAGCTCACCCGGCTTGTTGCCCGTGGCCTGCCGATGGTCTGCGCAAACCCGGACATCGTCGTGGAACGCGGTGAGAAGCTGATCTGGTGCGCCGGCGCGCTGGCCCGGCTGTATGAGGACCTCGGCGGGACCGTGCATCTCCTCGGCAAGCCGCACAAGCCGATCTATGACGCGGCCCTTGCGCGCATGGCCGGGATCCAGGGCGTGGCTTTCTCTCGTGACCGGGTACTGGCCATCGGCGACGGCCTGCCCACCGACATTCGCGGCGCGGACTCGCAAGGCATCGATGTTCTGTTCGTGACGGGCGGCATTCACGCCGCCGACTTCGGTGCCAGCGACGCGCCCGACGAGGCCCTCATCCGCCGCCGCCTTGCGGAAGAAGGCCTCTCCGCCCGCGCCGCCCTGCCGCGCCTCGTCTGGTAAGGGACAGAAAACAAAAAGCCGGTGCAGAAGCTGCACCGGCTTTTTTGTTGGATCGTTGGAGGCTCTCAGGCGAACAGTTTGTCGATGTCAGCCTGGCTGTCCCCGAGCATGGCGTCGATGTCGGACTGCGACACGCCTTCGCCAGCCATCTGCGGACCGTGGAGGATCAGCTCGCGCTTGCGGCGCTCCTCATCGGTCTCCTCAATCTCAGGCTCCATGGTTTCGATGATGCGCAGCTTCTCGACGAAGGTCGAAACGCGCTGATCAATGTAGTTCAGCGTCGACACGACTTTCGAGATGCGCTGGCCGGTGATGTCCTGGAACGCGCAGGCCTCGAAGATCTCGATCATCTTGTTGTTGACCAGATCCTGATAGGCAGCTGCGTCTGACGTATCGGCGCCCATGATCTCTTCGGCGGCTGCCATGATCGTGTGCGTTGCCGATTCGGTCGATTCGACGATGGCGTCCAGCTCGCGCCCGGCTTCCGGGATGCGCTGGGACTTCATGTCGTTGGCGCGAAGGGAGACGATCTCTTCCTTCATCTTGGAGATCTCGGTCGCGATTGCGGTGAGTTCTCCGGTCACTGCTGGCTGTACAGCCAGCAGGAATTCATGCATGGAGCCGGACATCACTTCCGCCAGTTGCATGACGTCCGTCAGTCCGACATCCCGTCCGCGGTCGCGGTTCTGCTCGAGAAACTCGATCACGCGCACCACGTTTTCACGTGTCATCGTGGCCATTTGTTCAGCCCTCCTTGTTGTGTCCGAACGACGACTGTCCCGTCCATCTGCCTTGGACGTGGCCGCGTGATCCGGCGCCCTGCCGGTTATGTGCCATCCGGCTTGCAGGCGCCCGCGTGGTGTTCGTCATTCGGTTTGTGGCACTCGGGCGGGCGCGCGGTTGCGTCCCGCCTGGGTGCAAAACGTGGCTTAGTCCGCGAAAACCGCTTCGATCTTGCCCTTCAAGGTCTGGGCGTTGAACGGCTTCACGATGTAGTTGTTGACGCCAGCCTTCTTCGCCGCGATCACGTTCTCGGTCTTGGACTCTGCCGTGACCATGATGAACGGGGTCTTCGAGAGGCTTGCATCGGCGCGAACCTGCTTGAGCAGCTCGTAGCCGGTCATCGGCTCCATGTTCCAGTCCGAAATAACCAGACCGTACTTGCGCTGCTTCATCTTCTCCAGCGCCTCGGTGCCGTCGGCAGCGTCGTCGATATCTTCGAAACCGAGCTGCTTGAGCAGGTTCCGGATAATCCGGATCATAGTCTTGTAATCATCGACCACGAGGACCGGCATCTGAAGATCAAGGGCCATCGTCTACTCCATACTGTCAATACGCGACCCCTCACGAGGTCTTTTTGACGCGATCTGACCAACCAGGAGAGTGACACGTTCCTGTGTCCTCGCCTCCCCATACTCTGGTCAATTTAAAGGGTGGCCCTGAAAAGAGCGTTAATGACGCGGGGCTTTTTTCTTGGCCGAAAGCCGTATTGAAGCGCTCGCGTCTCCCGCCTAGCTTCCCGTCCATGCTGAACAAGCTTCCGGCACAGAGGACACACCAGAATGCTTGAATTACGCCGACTGTGTTACGAAGACCTTGCCGTAGGCTTGTCGGAGACTCTGACCAAACATGTCAGCTCTTCCGATGTTGTCGGATTTGCCGAGGTTTCAGGGGATCGCAACCCGATCCATCTGTCGGAACATTTCGCCGCGCGCACCCCGTTCCGCACGCGCATCGCGCATGGCCTCTACACGGCGAGCCTGATTTCTGCGGTTCTGGGCACCCGGCTGCCGGGCCCCGGCGCGATCTATCTGTCGCAGACGCTCAACTTCAAGGCGCCCGTGCGCATCGGCGACGACGTCACCGTGACCGTCACGGTCACCGAGCTGCTGGAGCGGGGCAACCGGGCGAAACTGAGCTGCATCTGCAGCGTGGGCGACACCGTGGTTCTGGAGGGTGAGGCGATGGTCAAGGTGCCGTCGCGCGACGATGAGGCGCTGCGCATCTGACTGCGGCCTGGCGTCCCTGTGCTTGACCTTTGGGCGTGAAACCGGCAGGGTCCGCGCGCTGCCTGATCTCATGTATCGCTGCCTGTCGTGGCGGAATCAGGCTGGTCCCGTCCCGCCAGGTTTGCATTGCCCATGTCTGATATCCGTCTGCCTTTCACCCATGCCGAAGACCTCGACCGGTTTCCGCAGCATCTGAAAGGCGGCGTGGTCGCGATTGGCAATTTCGATGGCGTCCATCGCGGGCACCGGGTTGTGCTGCAGCACGCCATCGACATTGCCGAAGCGGCCAAGGCTCCGGTCTATGCCATGACCTTCGAGCCGCATCCGCGCACGGTGTTCAATCCCGACAAGCCGGTGTTCCGGCTGACGCCGCAGCAGGCCAAGGCCGAAGTGATGCAGGCCTTCGGGCTGGATGGTGTCCTGGTCCTGCCCTTCACGCGGGATTTTGCCGGGCTTGCCGCCTCCGATTTCGTCGAGCGCATCCTCATCGGCACGCTTGGCATCCGCCATGCCGTGACCGGGCACGACTTCCATTTCGGCAAGGCCCGCGCCGGGACCC
Source organism: Pannonibacter sp. SL95 (assembly GCF_026672425.1). Classification (GTDB taxonomy): domain Bacteria; phylum Pseudomonadota; class Alphaproteobacteria; order Rhizobiales; family Stappiaceae; genus Pannonibacter. The sequence goes on along the minus strand of NZ_JAPPRC010000006.1, from coordinate 329,577 downwards.
CGGACTTCCTGCGCCAGTCGGGTGAGGCGCATGGCTTTGGCGTCACGATTGTCGAAGCCGAGACCGACGAGGGTGGAACCACCATCTCCTCCTCTCGCATCCGGGAGGCGCTGGCGGAAGGTGACATCGCGCTCGCCAACGGCCTGCTCGGCTACCGCTGGTTTGTCGAGGCCGAAGTCCGCCACGGCGAGAAGCGCGGCCGCGAGCTGGGCTACCCCACCGCCAACCTGCGCCTGGCCGACGAATGCCCGCTGCGCCATGGCATCTATGCCGTCCGCGTGCTGGTCGATGGCAAGCCGGTGGACGGGGTCGCCAGCTACGGCCGCCGGCCGACTTTCGACAATGGCGCGCCGCTTCTGGAAGTGTTCCTGTTCGATTTTTCGGGTGATCTCTATGGCAAGCAACTGCGGGTGAGCATTGTCTCCTACCTGCGGCCAGAGGAAAGGTTCACCTCCGTGGAAGCCTTGATCGAGCAGATGGACCGGGACAGCGCCGAGGCGCGGGCGGCTCTTGCGGCCATGCAGCCCCTGTCGCCGCTCGACCTTGCGCTCGGCAGCGTGCCGTTGTGAGCAAAGGCACCCCAGCCTCAGGCGCTTCCCGCCCGGAAAAGCCGGGCGACGTCTTCCAGGGCATCCTTTTTATGACCGCCGGAATGGGCGTCGTGCCGTTGATGGATGTTCTGGCCAAGGTTCTGGCCGGTCACATCCCTGCGCTCGAGGTCTCCTTTGCCCGGTTCTTCTTCCAGGCCCTGATCACGGTGCTGATTGCCGTTGTCTGGACCCGCAACCTATCCACGCTCCGGCCGCAGCGCTGGGGTGTCAACCTGTTGCGCGGCGCACTGCTGTCCGGCGCGACGCTGTGCTTCTTCACCGCGCTGAAGGTCATGCCGGTGGCCGATGCCATCGCCATCTTCTTTGTCGAGCCGATGATCCTGACGGCCCTGTCCGCGATCTTCCTCAAGGAAAAGGTCGGCCCGCGCCGCTGGGCGGCAGTGGCGGTCGGCCTTATCGGGGCGATGCTGATCGTCCGCCCAAGCTTTGCGGCCTTTGGCGTGTCGGCCCTGCTGCCGCTGGTCACAGCGACGCTGTTTGCCCTCTATCTGCTCATCACACGCAAGCTGGCCGGCGAGGACAGCCTGCTGTCGATGCAGTTCACCACGGCAATCGGCGGCGGCGCGACACTGGGCGTTGTGCTTCTCATCGCCTCGCTCACGGGCATCGGCGGCTTCGTGCCGGTCATGCCGGCGAACCTCGATGTGGCCATGATGATCGGCATCGGCCTCATCTCCTTCATCAGCCACGGGTTCATCGTGCGGGCCTTTGCGCTGGCGCCTGCGTCCGTGCTGGCGCCGTTCAACTATCTCGAGATCGTCAGCGCCACCCTGTTCGGCTATCTGGTGTTCGGTGACTTCCCGGATCTGCCGACCTGGGGCGGCATCGCCCTCATCGTCGCCAGCGGCCTCTACATCGCCCACCGCGAACGGCTCCGGGCCACAGCCTGACACCCCATGCCCGCGTGCGTCAGGGATCTGGCTTGCCTGCTGCAAGGCGAAGATCCGCGCCAACCTTCCCTCAAAAGTAGACATGACACGCCACAAACTCGCATAAGGCGAATGAGTTGATCCACATCAAACTTCCCTATCGTTATTTTCATTAAATTGAAAATGTTCGGTCATCCCCTCACGAGAGGCGGTTGAGCCCGGACGACAGGGAGAGAAAAATGAGCAACATCAGCAAGACGACCGGCGAAACCGTGAAGGGCGTCATCGGCGGCGCTGTCGAAGGCGCTCTCGAGGCGGGCGAGAAGGTGGGTCGCAAGGTCAACGAAGTCGTCGACGCCTACAGCGGCATGCGCGAGGCACAGGACCAGCAGGCGCGGGCAGAACACGATGCAGCGGTTCAGGAGCGTGTCGTCGCGGAAAAGCGCCGCAACCCGGGCCGCAGCGTGCAGGACATCCGTGACGAGGTGGAACGGGGAGGCTGAATCATGGGCCGCAACGAACCGCGCCATCCCGATACCCGGCACCAGGGCCCCGGACATGAATGCCCCGAGTGCCAAGGAACCGGGATCGTGATGGTCTTCCCGCATCGCGCCGATGCACACCCGCTAAGGGATGTGTACGAACCGGGCAAGGTGCACGCCGACATGGCCATGCCCTACACGGAGCGCTGCGGTTTCTGCGGCGGCGATGGCTGGATCAGTCCTCAGGAAGAGCTTGTTGCCGGCGGACCCGATCCGCGCGACTGGATCAATGACAAGCGGGAACTGGCCCGCATCATCCGGGAAATCCAGCTCGACAAGTCGCCACGTCCAGGCCGCTGATCCCTACGACCAGAGCAGGCTCGTCATTCGACGGGCCTGCTTGCCTGTTGATCGAACGAAATTGCCCCGACAGTGTTTCCAGCAATTGCCGCTTTATTCAGGCCAGCCGGACTGGTAGTAGAGCCAGCATGAGTTTTCCTGCGCTGACCGGCCGCTTCGTGCGGCCCGGTGTCTCACGAATTAGCTGCCCGGCCTTCGGCTGACGCATCCTGCGGCGCCGAGGGACCGGGAGACCTGCCGTGAATTCTCCCGGCCAGAGCCTGTCTGGCGCGCCGGGTTTCTCCTTGCGATACGGGCGCGGCCAGCGCCCCTTTTCTGCGGATTGCCGTCATGAGCGAAACCACATCCCGCGACTATTCCGAGACCCTCTATCTGCCCGTCACCGATTTTCCGATGCGCGCCGGCCTGCCGCAAAAGGAACCCGAGCTGATCAGCCGCTGGCAGGGGATGGACCTCTACAAGCGCCTGCGTGAGGCGGCACAGGGCCGGCCGAAGTTCCTGCTGCACGACGGCCCCCCCTATGCCAACGGCAACATCCACATCGGCCATGCGCTGAACAAGACGCTGAAGGACATCGTCACGCGCTCGATGCAGATGATGGGCTTCGACAGCAACTACGTTCCGGGCTGGGACTGCCACGGCCTGCCGATCGAGTGGAAGATCGAGGAAGAGAACTACCGCTCCAAGGGCAAGCAGAAGCCGGACCTGAAGAATTCGGTCGCCATGATCGCGTTCCGCCAGGAATGCCGCGCCTATGCCGAGAAATGGGTTGCGATCCAGCGCGACGAGTTCCGCCGCCTCGGCATCGAGGGCGACTGGGACAATCCGTACCTGACCATGAACTACGACGCCGAGGCGGTCATCGCCGAGGAGCTGATGAAGTTTGCCATGTCCGGCCAGCTCTATCGCGGCTCCAAGCCGGTGATGTGGTCCGTGGTCGAGAACACGGCGCTGGCCGAGGCCGAGATCGAGTATCAGGACTACCAGTCCGACATGATCTGGGTGAAGTTCCCGGTTGTCGAAGCCGGCGGCCAGGACGAGGCCGCCGCCGAGGAACTGCTCGATGCGGCCGTGGTCATCTGGACCACCACCCCCTGGACCATCCCGGGCAACCGCGCGATCTCCTATTCCTCCGCCATCTCCTACGGCCTCTATGAGGTGACGCAGGACGGTCTGGCCGACGACAACTGGGTGCAGAAGGGCGACAAGCTCATCCTCGCCGACAAGCTGGCCGAGGAGGTGTTCAAGAACGCCCGCATCACCGATTTCGTGAAGCGGCGTACTGTCACCGCCGACGAACTCGGCGCGCTGACCTGCGCCCATCCCTACCGCGACCTGGATCTGGGCGGTTACCAGTTCGATGTGCCGCTGCTCGACGGCGACCATGTCACCGACGATGCCGGCACCGGCTTCGTCCACACCGCGCCGAGCCACGGCGCCGACGACTTCGAGATCTGGATCGCCAAGCGCAACGATCTGGAAGCGCGCGGCATCGACACCACGATCCCCTTCACCGTTGCCGACGACGGTTTCTACACCAAGGATGCACCGGGCTTTGACGGCCACCAGGTCATCACCCACAAGGGCGAGAAGGGCACGGCCAACAAGGCCAACATCGAGAAGCTGAAGGAAGCCGGTGCGCTGATCGGGCTTGCCCGTCTCAAGCACCAGTATCCGCATTCCTGGCGCTCGAAGAAGCCGGTGATCTTCCGCAACACGCCGCAGTGGTTCGTCTACATGGACCGCGCCATTGACGGTTCTGGCGACGGCGCCGGCGACACCCTGCGCGCCCGGGCGCTGAAGGCCATCGACGAGACCCGCTTCGTGCCGGCCACCGGCCAGAACCGCCTGCGCTCGATGATCGCCGGCCGTCCGGACTGGGTGCTGTCGCGCCAGCGCGCCTGGGGCGTGCCGATCACCGTGTTCATCCACAAGGACACGGCTGAAGTCCTCAAGGACCCGGCGGTCAACGCCCGCATCGCCGAGGCCTTCCGTGCGGAAGGCGCCGACGTGTGGTTCGCCGAAGGTGCCAAGGAGCGCTTCCTCGGTGACAGCTACAACGCCGGTGACTGGATCAAGATCGACGACATCCTCGACGTCTGGTTCGACAGCGGCTCGACGCACGCCTTCTGCCTGGAAAAGCGCGCCGACCTCAGCCCCAAGCGCAAGGTCGATGGCGGCAACGACTATGTGCTCTATCTGGAAGGCTCGGACCAGCATCGCGGCTGGTTCCATTCCTCGCTGCTGGAAAGCTGCGGCACGCGCGGCCATGCGCCCTATGACGCGGTCCTGACCCACGGCTTCACCATGGCCGAGGACGGCCGCAAGATGTCGAAGTCGCTGGGCAACCAGGTCTTCCCCCAGGATGTCATCAAGCAGTATGGCGCCGACATCCTGCGCCTGTGGGTGGCCTCCGGCGACTATGCCGAAGACCAGCGCATCGGGCCGGAGATCCTGAAGACCTCCGTCGACAGCTACCGCAAGCTGCGCAACACCCTGCGCTGGATGCTGGGCTCGCTCGCCCACGCCACCAGCGAGAAGGTGGCGCTTGCCGACATGCCCGAGCTGGAGCGGCTGATGCTGCACCGGCTGGCCGACCTCGACACCCTGGTGCGCGAGGGCTACGCCGCCTTCGACTACAAGAAGGTGTTCCACCACCTCTTCACCTTCATGACGGTGGACCTGTCCGCCTTCTACTTCGACATCCGCAAGGACACGCTCTACTGCGATCCGGCCTCGTCCGTGCGCCGCAAGGCCTCGTTGCAGGTCATCGAGGAGCTGTTCACCTGCCTGGTCGTGTGGATGGCGCCGATGCTGCCCTTCACCATGGAGGAAAGCTGGATCGCGCGGCATCCGGGCGCGGACAGCTCCGTGCATCTGCAGCAGTTCCCGGCGCTGCCGGCCGACTGGCGTGACGAGGTGCTGGCCGCCAAGTGGGACAAGGTGCGCGAAGTGCGCCGCGTCATCACCGGCGCGCTGGAAATCGAGCGCCGCGAAAAGCGCATCGGCTCGTCGCTGGAAGCCCATCCGGTGGTGCATGTGACCGACCCGGAGCTGATGGCGGCACTCGCCGGCATCGACATGGCCGACATCTCGATCACAAGCCAGCTGAGCTTGAGCGATGCGGCGGCTCCCGCCGGTGCCTTCACGCTGGACGACGTCAAGGGCGTTGCCGTGGTGCCGGGGCTGGCCGAAGGGCAGAAATGCGCCCGGTCCTGGAAGATCCTTCCGGAAGTCGGCAGCGATGCGGCCTATCCGGATGTCACCTTGCGCGATGCGGCGGCCCTGCGCGAGTGGGATGCGGCGCACAAGGCGGCCTGAGGACCTGAGGCAATGACCGAGCATCCGGCCCCCAGGGCAGACACGTCAGACAAGGCCGAAGCCCCTGCACCCGCATCCGGGCCGCAAGGGTTTGGCGAACGCTGGCTCTGGGGACCGGCCAGCCGGGGCATTGCCTGGCTGGCTGCCCTGGTCTTTGTCCTCGACCAGGCCAGCAAGCTGTGGCTGCTGTTCGTCTATGACCTGCCAGCCCGCCCGCCGGTCGACCTCTTGCCGTTCCTGCAGCTCGTCACCGTCTGGAATCGTGGCATTTCCTACGGGTTGATGCAGCAGGAGACGGATCTCGGCCGCTGGGCGCTGGCGCTCTTCACCGTTGTTGCCGCCATCGGCCTCTGGGTCTGGTCCGTGCGCGGGGCCACGCGGGTCGGCGCGATTTCCTTTGGCCTCCTCATCGGCGGCGCGCTCGGCAATGGTGTCGATCGCTTCGCCTATGGCGCGGTTTATGACTTCCTGCATCTCCATTGGGGAGACTTTTCCTGGTACGTCTTCAACGTGGCCGATGCGGCCATCGTTGCCGGCGTCGTCGGTCTCCTGTATGACGGGTTTGCAAGCGGTCCAAATAATGCCTCAAAATCCGGCTCTAAGACGGATTGACTGGGGTGTGACCGCCCGGCGGCCTTCTGGCCTTTCAGCAACACGGGATATGGCGACGTGCGCTTGATGTATATTGAGAGTGTTTCACGGCTTGGCAGCAAGTCCGCGCGTCGCGCCAGCCTCGCCGTTGTGGCTCTGGCCATCGCCCTTGCCGGCTGCGTGACCGACCCGAATGGCCATGAGGAAGGCGTCGACCAGGCTGCCGTGCGCAAGATCATGGAAGGCCTTGGCGCGGTCGATCCCAAGCAGAAGCCGATCGATTACAAGCCGCGTGCACCGCTCGCCATGCCGGCCAAGCTGACCGAGCTGCCGCAGCCGGAAACCGCGACCGCCGAGCAGGCTGCCAACTGGCCGAAGCCGCAGAACCAGGAACTGCAGGATCTCAAGGCACTTTATGCCAAGGGCAACGGCACCGACCTTTTGACGCCGGAGCAGATGCGCGGCATCCAGCTCGGGTCGTCCAAGCCGCGCGACATCGCAGCGGAAAAGCGCGACGAAGAGCTGACCAGCGGCAAGCTGATGACCCCGGCCGAGATGAAGCAGCAGCACGAAGGTGCCGGCCAGATCGACACCTCGAAGCTGTTCGGGCCCGATGGCCAGCCGGTCCGGCGCTACCTCGTCGAGCCGCCTGTCACCTACTCGACCCCGGCCGCCAATGCGCCGCTCAACAAGCCGGCCGACACCAAGGACGTCCAGCGCCGCGAAACGCTCGAAATGGAAGGCGCGCAGATCAAGATGAACTGCACCCCCTCCCCGACCGAAGACTGCATCCAGCGCCGCTGATCCGGCGCGGACGTCAACAAGCGACAAAGGCGGCCAGTGGCCGCCTTTTTTGTTGTTTGCCGGTTCCGGTTTGTCACCCCGGCCGAGCATCGCGAGAGCCGGGGCCTACTCGTTTGCAGAGCGATGATACCGGCATCGCGATTTAGCCTGCTGTCATGCCCGCCGTTTGCGGCGCTTCAATTGCTTCTATGGGCTCTGCAAGCGAGTAGGCCCCGGATCTCCGCTTCGCTGCGTCCGGGGTGACACGGAGAGCAAGTGAACTCAGCACCAACCCGTTGGCGCGCCTGGCCTCACCTTGTTTGCAAAGACGCCGCAGTTTGCAATCCGCGCGGCATCACCCTGCGGCGCGCTTGCGCGGCGCGGGGGCCGGGGCGCCCTGCAGCACCTCCGCCCGCACCGGGCGTGGCGGCGAGAACAGGAAGCCCTGGGCAAGGGTCAGGTCCGCATCCAGCAATTCGAGCACCTGCGATTCGGTCTCGACGTGATCGGCGATCAGTTCCATGCCGTAACGGCCAAGCAGATCGCCGAAGTCGGCGGGATGGATATGGCCGTGATCAGTGGGCCGCCGTCCGATCAGGTAGTCCGCATTAAGCTTGGCAAAGCGGAAGCCGCGCTCGGCGAGCGCGCGGAAGTCCATCTTCAGGTCGTGGATCTGGTCGACGGAGAAACGGAAGCCCAGCTCGGCGAGCGCGCCAAGGCTTTCCATTTCCACCACACCCATCTGCGCCACATCATCCTGCGTGAACTCGAAAATCAGCAGTTCGCCGAAGTTCTTGTTGGCGCGCACGAACTCGAGGAAGCCGGGGAAGAAGGTCTCGTCCACCAGCGACAGGGACGAGATGTTGCAGAACAGCGCCACGTCGCGATTGCGCGTTGCCAGCCGGCGCACCACCTGCACCGAGCGGAACAGCAGCAGATTGTCGATGCGTGGCACGAGGCCGGACCGCAGCGCCTCGGGAAGGAACACCGACGCCTCGAGCATTTCGCCGTTGGTGTCGCGAATGCGGGTGAGGCTCTCGTAATATTTCACCCGCCGCTGCGGCAGGGTGACGATTGGCTGCAGGAACAGGTCAACGCGGTTGGCATTCAGCGCGGACCGGATCAGCTCGCGCATCGCCGGATCAGACTGCGGCTCCTGCTGCATCGGCGGCAGGTCACCCAGCACGGGTTCGATGCGCGACACGCCGCCGACGTCATAGGACTGCTGCGGCGCTTGCGGCGCTGGCTGGTACGGCTGGGGCGCCGCGGGCTGCATCGCCTGCTGATAGCCGGGCGCGTAGCCCGGCTGTTGCGGATGATAACCGGGGGCCGGCTGCTGATACATCTGCGGCTGCGGCGCGTAGCCAGGCTGCTGCGGGTGCATCGGCTGCGCGTAAGGCGAATTGGGATGGTAGGTGAGTTCCGGCATGGGCTGCGGCGCAGCCAGGGCCTGCTGGTCCTCCAGCCGGGTTTCCATGTCCGACATGGCCTCGGCCATCTGCTTCACCAGCGTGCCCAGCACCTCGATTTCCGCAAATAGCGGATCGATGGCCTCCCGCGTCCGGCGCGGCACCGTGTGCTCGACGCCGGTCAGACGGCCTTCCAGATTGGTGACGTCATCATCGATCTCGGCGAGACGTTCCTCGAGCCGGTCAACCGCGTTGGCAACCTCCCCCCGGTCGCGGGAGCGGCTGAGCAGCACCTGCACGAGGATCATGGTGCACAGGAGAGCGAGGGACAGCGACAGGGCTTCGCCGGGCGGGCGACCAAACTGGAACACCAGGACAGCAGCCGACGACAGGGCAATCACGCCCATGCAGATCAGAATGAGAAGGGTTGTCCCGCGCCCCATATCGTTTTGTCGAACTCGCCCCGAATCAAGATTGTGTTAACGATTTTGCCCCAAAGGCCCGGGGCTTCCGACTCTCCATGCCGACAAACAAGGCAATATTTGCCTATTGTCCCCGGTTAAGGCATGCGCCGGGCGCCGTTCTGCCGCTTTGACGCCTGGCTGCAGCATGGCACAGGTTAACGATTTCCGCTTTTCAATTTGCCGCAGCGGCACTAGCCTCAATGAGGGGGAATTCTCGGGAGGGCTTCACCCCGCACGATCTCAACCGCAAAGACGGGAGACGGCGGCATGGATGAAACGGCAGTGCAGGACGGCACGCATGCCGACACCACGATACCTTTGAGGAACGGGACACCCGTGAGAAACGGGCGTGCGGGCGACGACCTGGACGGGATCGGGACCGGCCCGACGAGCGGTCCGCCCTGGTATGCCCTGCCTCAGGCTGAAGCAAGCAACCAGACCAATGCCGCCGAGAACAGCCTCGGATCACACGGGACGACGCCGGCAGCAAGTCTGCCGGACACCGACCTCATCCGCCTTGCCTTGCACAAGATCCTGTCCAGCCCGGAATTCGCCTCGGCAGACCAGCTCCGCGCGTTTCTGCGTTATGTGGTCGAAGCCACGTGCCAGCTCCCGCCCGTGACGCTGAAGGGCTACACCATCGCCACCGAAGCGCTTGGCCGCGGTTATGACTTCAATCCGACGACAGACCCGATTGTGCGCGTCGAAGCCGCCCGTCTGCGCAAACGCTTGCAGGACTATTATGCCGGCACGGGGCAGGAGGACCCGATCCGCATCGAGATCCCGAAAGGATCCTATGTGCCGCAGTTCATCCTGCAGCGCCGGCCCGCGCTTCCCGACGAACCGCAGATGATCGAGCCATCGGCTGTGCCTGCTGCTCCGCCTGTACCGTCCGGGCAAACTGCAAGGCCCGGACCTGAGCTGCCTCTGCCGCATCCCGCCGCTGCAAGACCGCCGGAGCCAGCGGGTTTCGCCCGCCTGTTTTCACGGCGGCCGGAGCTGGTGGGACTGGTTGCCGTCGTTTCCTTTGTCGCCGGGCTCGTGATCGGCGGCATCTAGGGGGCATCGTCTCCCGGACGGCACTTTCGCGACGCCTTGTCGAATTCGCGCTGGCGAAGGGTTCAACAGCCACGCGCCCAGCGCGCCCCTACGTCACCCCGTTGCCCCCTCACCTGCGCCGCCGCAGGTTACGCCCGGGACAAGCCAGCTGGGGCGCAAAGTGACTGTGTGACAACGCTTTGTTTACCCTGTTCGACGAATGTTGATCCACAAACATCGATCGTCCTGCCGCATGGATCATCACAACAACGGGAGTATCCCGGGCATGGGGAGCATACCGGACCTGCATGGGTCCCTCCAAGTTCGAGTCCTGGACGCAACTCCAGCTGACGCCATGCGCGCAGCCACGGTTTGCGCGAAATTGCCCGGAACCGTCGCAGAACCCATTCTTTACGCCGACGCGCGTCAGTGCCTCGAGGATCTCGCCCTCGCGCCGACGGATGTTCTGGTGCTGGACATGGAAACGATCGGCGGCGACGACGCCCTGTCACGTTTCGCCGTCCGCTGCCCCAGCGCCGTCATCATTGCAGTCAGCGCGGAAGGGTCGATGACCCGGGCGCTGAATGCCATGCGGGCGGGTGCGCATGACTTCCTGGCCAAGCCGTATTCGCTGGAAACCCTGACCCACAAGGTGCGGACCCAGCTGGACATGCAGCGCGGCCGCTTCCAGCCAACTGGACAGCGCCGTCCGTCCGAGACCGGCGCGACCATCGCGCTGGAGACCGCGCAACCGGTGGGCCGGTTCAGCAGCCAGTCCCAGACGATGCGCCAGCTTTACGCAACGATCCGTCGGCTGGCTCCATCTGACGCCCCGGTGTTCATCACCGGCGAGGCCGGCACCGGCAAGACCCTGTGCGCCGAAGCCATCCATGGCTTGTCCAGCCGCAGCGACGCCCGGCTCGTCAGCATCAACTGCGCCAGCCTCAGCGCCGACGAACTCGAAGCCGAGCTGTTCGGTGGCCTGACCGGCAGCCGCAGCGGACGCAGCGATCTGCTCAGCCTGTGCGACGGCGGCACGCTGCATCTCGACGAGATCTGCGACATGGACCCTGCGCTGCAGAGCCGCCTTCTGCGCGTGCTGCAGACGGGCATGGTGCCGTCACGCACGACCGGTACCGATCTCGAGATCGATGTCCGTGTCATCTGCGCCACCAGCCGCGATCCGCTGGCGGAAATCGCGGCGGGACGGCTGCGCGAGGATCTTTATTATCGCCTGCATGTCCTGCCGGTGGTCGTTCCGCCGCTGCGCGACCGGCGCGATGACATCCTGCCCCTGGCACAAGGCTTCCTCACGCGCTTTGCCGCTGAAGAAAGCCGCTCGTTCCGCGGCTTTGATGCCGACGCAGAAGCCCGCCTGCTGAGCTACGGCTGGCCCGGCAACGTGCGTCAGCTCGAGAACACGATCCGGCAGATCGTCATCATGAATGACGCTGCCGCTGTCGCCTATGACATGCTGCCGCTGATGATCCGCGACACGTTCAGCCGCGGACGGTCTCCGGCGGAAGATCCCCGCGACAAGCGCCGTCCTGTTCGCGCCGGCCGGCCGCATTCCAGCATCGAACCGCTGTGGGCGCAGGAACGCCGCATCATCGAGGATGCCCTCGACGCCTTCGACGGCAACATTGCCCTGGCCGCTGCCGCGCTGGAAATCAGCCCGTCGACGATCTACCGCAAGAAGCAGTCCTGGTCCGAGCGGCTGCAGTAAGCCACTGCCAGGCGCAAGACGCGGAAGGACAGATCCCATGGACCAGCAGACCCTAGCCGACCTTCAGGCCTTGCAGGGCCGCTGGCTCCAGGTCCGCTTCGAGGAAAATGGCCTCATCAACCCGCCAGACAGCCACGGTCTGCCTGGCGCGATCACCACGATCAATGGCACCGGGTTTCATGTGGCCGTCCCCGGCCAGGACACGATCCTCGAGGGTGTGTTCGAACTTGATGCCACCTGCAAGCCGAAGTCGATCACCTGGATCGACGGCATCGGCGAGGACGCCGGCAAGCGCCTGCCGGCCATCTACGAACTGACAGCCGACAGCTTCCTCTTTGTTGCCGCCGATGAAGGGATGGACCGGCCTGCGCAGTTCGTCACCGGCCCCGGCCTCACCCTGCGCGGCTTTGTCCGAGCCGACGCGATCAATGCGGCTTAGCCGCAACGGATTGATCATCGCCAAGCGCGCACCGTTTACCCTGTTTTCCTTGTTTCTCGACGCCATCCCGGCGGCCGCATTTTTTGACCTTTGCGTCCATTGACAAGCCAGAGGCTCGCTCCTACATCGTGGACGCGTTAGCACTCGCTGTTGAGGAGTGCTAACAGGACGCGGGATCATCTCCCGCGCTCTCTCGAGCCATCAACCTAATGGATTGCGTGCTGCTTTCAGATGGGGGCACGCCGCATGAGAGGAAAGAGCCAAATGACGTTTCGTCCGCTGCACGACCGTGTCGTTGTTCGTCGCGTAACCTCCGAAGAGAAGACCGCCGGCGGCATCATCATTCCGGACACCGCCAAGGAAAAGCCGCAGGAAGGCGAAGTCGTCGCCGTCGGCCCGGGTGCCCGCAAGGACAACGGCGACCTGATCCCGGTTGACGTGAAGGCTGGTGATCGCGTGCTCTTCGGCAAGTGGTCCGGCACCGAAGTCAAGATCAACGGTGAAGACCTGCTGATCATGAAGGAATCCGACATCATGGGTGTGATCGCCTGATTTTCTGGCGGACCTCCGGATTCTTCTGACATCAACCCTATTAGAAGTGAGACGAGAAAATGGCTGCTAAGGACGTAAAGTTCGGCGCTGATGCCCGTGAAAAGATGCTGCGCGGCGTGGATATCCTCGCCAATGCCGTGAAGGTGACCCTCGGCCCGAAGGGCCGCAACGTCGTGCTCGACAAGGCCTTCGGTGCACCGCGCATCACCAAGGACGGCGTGTCCGTCGCCAAGGAAATCGAGCTCGAAGACAAGTTCGAGAACATGGGCGCCCAGATGGTGCGCGAAGTGGCCTCGAAGACCAACGACATCGCCGGTGACGGCACCACCACGGCCACCGTGCTGGCTCAGTCCATCGTCAAGGAAGGTGCCAAGGCTGTTGCCGCCGGCATGAACCCGATGGACCTGAAGCGCGGCATCGACATGGCTGCTGCTGAAGCCGTCAAGTACCTCGTTGCTTCGTCCAAGAAGATCACCACCTCGGAAGAAGTTGCCCAGGTTGGCACCATCTCCGCCAACGGCGACGTGCAGGTCGGCAAGGACATTGCCGAAGCCATGCAGCGCGTCGGCAACGAAGGCGTCATCACCGTCGAGGAAGCCAAGTCGCTCGAGACCGAACTCGAAGTCGTCGAAGGCATGCAGTTCGACCGTGGCTACCTGTCCCCGTACTTCGTCACCAACGCAGAGAAGATGCTCGCCGAGCTGGAGAAGCCGTTCATTCTCCTGCACGAGAAGAAGCTCTCCAACCTGCAGGCCATGCTGCCGATCCTCGAAGCAGTTGTTCAGTCCGGCCGTCCGCTGCTGATCATCGCTGAAGACGTCGAAGGCGAAGCCCTGGCGACCCTCGTCGTCAACAAGCTGCGCGGCGGCCTCAAGATCGCTGCTGTCAAGGCTCCGGGCTTCGGCGACCGCCGCAAGGCCATGCTGGAAGACCTCGCCATCCTGACCGGCGGCACCGTCATCTCCGAAGACCTCGGCATCAAGCTGGAGAGCGTCACGCTCGACATGCTCGGCAAGGCCGACAAGGTCTCGATCTCCAAGGAAAACACCACCATCGTCGATGGCGCTGGTTCCAAGGACGACATCGCTGGCCGCGTTGCACAGATCAAGGCGCAGATCGAGGAAACCACCTCGGACTACGACCGTGAGAAGCTGCAGGAGCGTCTTGCCAAGCTGGCTGGCGGCGTTGCCGTCATCCGCGTCGGCGGTGCGACCGAGATCGAAGTGAAGGAAAAGAAGGACCGCGTTGACGACGCCCTGAACGCAACCCGCGCTGCGGTTGAAGAAGGCATCGTCCCGGGCGGCGGCACTGCGCTGCTGCGCGCCAAGTCCGCTGTCGAGAAGCTGTCTTCCGACAACGCCGACATCCAGGCCGGTATCAAGATCGTCCTGCGCGCTCTGGAGTCCCCGATCCGTCAGATCGTCGAGAACGCTGGCGTTGAAGGCTCGATCGTGGTCGGCAAGGTTCTGGAAAGCAACGACGTCAGCTTCGGCTTCGACGCCCAGTCCGAAACCTACGTCAACATGATCGAAGCCGGCATCATCGACCCGACCAAGGTCGTGCGCACCGCGCTGCAGGACGCCGCTTCGGTCGCAGGCCTGCTGATCACCACTGGCGCCATGGTTGCCGAGCTGCCGAAGAAGGACGCTCCGGCTATGCCGGGCGGCGGCGGCATGGGTGGCATGGGCGGCATGGACTTCTAAGAAGTCCATAAAGCCGACCATCAGCTTAAGTCCTGTGCCCGCCATGCGGGCACGGGGTGCGGCATGGACTTCAAGCAAGTCCATAAAGCCGACCATCAGCTTTGGTTACGGAAAGGGCGGCCCTCGGGCCGCCCTTTTTGTTTGTTCTGCGGCTGTTTGCAGGAACAACCCAAGCCCGCATGGCATCTTGATAGCCCTGCCGATCTCCTCTGCCTGGACGGCGCGGCGGCCTCATCAAGCTCCTCCAATCCGTCCCGGCCCTGTGCCGGGACCCGTTGGGCCGGCAAGAACCACGAGGCCTGGGACAAAGACCACGTCATGAACTTGCGGTGCTTCCCTCACTCCGTCTGTCTCCGCGAGCGCAAAGACGCAACGACGGCAGGTAAGGTTGGTACGGCCCAACAAAATACAAAAAAGGCGGCCCGGAGGCCGCCTTGGTTTCCTTTAGGGAAATCAGGCTTCACTCAGCTTGCGGCCGGACCAACGGTGACGACCAGCGGCGCGGCGTTTTCGAGGAGGCGCTTGGCGACGCGCTTGACGTCATCCAGGGTCACAGCCTCGATCTCGGCATTGCGGCGGTCGAAATAGTCGATCCCGAGCTTTGCTGTCTGCAGCGCGACGAGCTGGCTGGCAATCTTGCCCGAGGTATCGAAGCGCAGCGCGTAGGAGCCGGTGAGGAACGCCTTGGCCTTTGCCAATTCTTCCGCCGTCGGTCCCGTCTCGGCCATCCGCTTGAACTGGGCGAGGATGATGTCGAGTGTCTCGCCTGCCCGGTCCGCCCGGGTAGCGGCGGAGGCAAACAGCAGGCCGGTGTGGGCATAAGGCACAAGATCCGAGCCCGCGCCGTAGGACAGGCCGCGCTTCTCGCGCACTTCCTCATAGAGCCAGGACGTGAAGCTGCCGCCGCCGAGGATATGATCCATCAAAAAGGCCGCCTGGTAATCCTTGTCCTCGCGCTTCAAGCCGGGCACGCCGATCAGGATCGTGGTCTGCGGCACGTCCATGGTCCGGGTGATACGCTCGCCGGTCTTCGGCGTGACGTCGGCGATCTTCGGCAGGCTGCTCTTTTCCGGCAGCGGGCCGAACACCGTGTCGAGCAGCGGCGCCAGTGTCTTGGCGTCGATCGCCCCAACCACGCCGATCACCAGCCCCTCGCGGACAAACAGCTTCTGCCGCTGCGCCTTCAGGTCCTCCGGCGTCAACGTGGCCATGCTGGCCAGGGTGCCGTTGCCCGGCCGGGAATAGGGATGGCCCGGGAACGCGGCCTCCATGAAGCTGCGCGAGGCCACCGAATCGGGATCTTCCTCGGCCTGTTTCAGCCCGGCCAGGATCTGCGCCCGCATGCGCTCGACAGCGTCGGCATCAAAGCGCGGCTCGTTGACGGCCAGGCGCAGCATTTCAAAGGCCTCGTCGCGCGTGCCGGTCAGGGTGCGCAAGCTGCCGTAGGTCTGGTCCGTGCCGGCATCGAAGTTGACGCTGATCGCCAGCTCTTCCATGCGCGCCTGATAGGCGGCGGAATCAAGATCGCCCGCCCCTTCATTGAGCGAGGCCGCCATCAGCGACGCGGCGCCTTCCTTGCCCGCCGGGTCCTGTGTGCTGCCATTGACGAAGGCGAAATTGAGGGCGATGATCGGCAGGGTCTGGTCTTCCACCAGCCAGGCCTCCACACCTCCGGGGCTGGTGACGCGCTGGATCGTGGTGGCCAGCGCCGGCCATCCGCCAGCGATCAGCAGAGCCGAGCCGACGCAGGCGACACGGGCCGTCCGCTTCAGAAAATCGAGGGAATGAAACATGGGTCTGTCCTTCTCGGGATCGGACGAAATCTGGACTCAGGACTTCTGACCGGCCGGTGCGCCGGCATTGGCAGCCGGCTTCAGCAGGTGGTCCTGATCCGGCGGCGTCAGATAGCCGGCGATCGGGTCGGTGCTGAGATAGGCCTTGGCCACGGCCTGGATATCGGCGACCGTGACAGCGGAAATCTGGGCAGGCCAGCTCTGGACATCCTCGATGCTCTGGCCGCTGGTGAGGGCTGCGCCAAACAACCGTGCGAGGCCCATCTGGCTGTCTTGGCCGTAGATGGCCGAGGACACGAGACTGTGCTTGGCGCGCTTCAGTTCGTCCTCGCTGACGCCCTTGTCGGCGATATCGCGGAGCGCTGTGGTGAACTCCGCTTCCAGATCTGCGAGGGTGGCCTCTCCGCGCGGCGAGCCGTACAGCATGAAGCGCGTGCCATCGAGCGCTGTGTCGAGATAATAGGCGCCCACGTCGACGGCGATCTGCTTGTCGAGGAACGCGGACTTGTAGAGCCGGCTCGTCGGGCCGCCGCCCAGGATCTGCGCCAGCAATTCCAGCGCCTCGGGCTCCCGGTCCTTGCCCGTCGTCTGGCTTGGCACCAGCCAGGTCCAGGACACCGCAGGCTGCCGCACCCGTTCGTCTTCCACATGCACCGACCGGCTGCCAGCCAGCAGCGGCTCGCCGGGACGCACCCGCGCGTCCGGTTCGGCCCGGCGCTCGACCTTGCCATACGTTGCCTCGGCCAGCTTGCGCACCTCGTCGGCGTCCACATCGCCCGCCACCACCAGCACGGCATTGTTCGGGGTGTAGAACCGGTCATAGAAGTCGATCGCCGACTTGCTGTTCAGCGCCTCGATCTCGCTCTCCCAGCCGATGACCGGCGAGCCATAGGGGTGGTTGACGTAGGTCACGGCGGAGAGCGCCTCCTGCAGGCGCGAGGATGGGTCACTGTCGACGCGCATGCGCCGCTCTTCCAGCACCACGTCGCGTTCCGGCGCCACGATCTCGTCGGTCAGGACGAGGTTCTGCATCCGGTCGGCCTCAAGTTCCATCATCAGCGGCAGGTGCTCCTTTGCCACGCGCTGGAAATAGGCCGTGTAGTCATTGCTGGTAAAGGCGTTCTCCTGGCCGCCGATGCTGGCGACCGTGGCCGAGAACTGGCCGTTGGCCCGCGTCTTGGTGCCCTTGAACATCAGATGCTCGAGGAAATGCGCAACACCCGACTGGCCAGCCGGCTCATCGGCCGCCCCGACCTTGTACCAGACCATATGCGTGACCACCGGCGCGCGGCGATCAGGGATCACCACCACCTCAAGCCCGTTGGCCAGGGTAAAGCTGGACAGGTTTGCCGCAATGCGCGGCGGTTCGGCGGTCTGCGCCAGGGCGACGGGGGCAAGTGGCGACAGCAAGGTGGCCGACAGGAGGGTTGCGGCAAGGCAACGGCGATAGGCGGCGGTCATCCGCATGAAATTCGGTCTCCCGGTCTGGCGCAGCCGAAGCAGCCGCGCGCGGTCGAAACAATGGCGTGACCCTGAATATGGGCGGGCGAAAGGCAGCGCCGAGTTAAATTTTTGTCATCCGTGGGGATTTAAGTCGAACCGGCGGCTGTCGCGCATCCGGTCATCCGTTCATTTCACGCCTGTCGTGCTTGGCTGGCACATGAGAGACGGCCAAACGTCTTTCCCTGAAGGCGGCGAGATGATGCTGCCGACAGGACAATCAACCCTGAGGGCAGGAGGCAAACATGGCAACACCTGAGGCAGCGCAGATCCTCAAGCAGTTCTACGAAGATTTCGGCGATGCGGTGCTGACGTCAACCTCCGCAACAGTCGTCCAGTACCCGGGAACGCTCTACAACGTCGACGGCAGCACGGATGACCCGAAGATCGATGGCGTGACCTGGAAGCAATTGTTGATCGACAACGGCATCAATGGAAACTGCTATGTCACCTCGCCCCTGCCGACGGATGCCTCGTCGCATCCCTCGTTCAATGTCGGCGGCCACATGACGCCGAACAGCGATGGCTCTGTGGCCATCGGTGGCATCTGTTACCTGATGCCGCTCTGTTCCTGGCACAACAGCAAGCAACGGGATGGCGTGCCCTTCGCGCATACCGAAACGACGATGCTGCAACTGTCCGGCTACATGCAGGCCGAACCCGCCGCGACCTTCCTGGCACGGCAACCGGGCGATGCGCCTTACACGATGGTTGGCGCTGACGGGACGCAGCTCACCGTCCATCCGATCGGCAAGGCCCAGGTGGCCGCGCTGAAGACCGCCCGCCCCCTGGCGGCCGGGGAGATGGCCGGCCCCTCGCACTATCTCATCTTCCGTCAGGTTCATGACGGCGACGCGATCCGATATGTGATCGACCACGCCAGCCTGCCGTAACCGCCAGAACTGGCAGAACGGCAGGCGACGGGTTGATCGACGCCCTAGCGGACGCGGGTCTGGTCTGGCCCCGCGTCAGCCGCGCGGCGGAATGTTGACCGCAGCCTCGCTGGCCGGACGGGCCATGCAGGCCTCGAACCAGCGCAGCACGTTGGTGCGGCTCGCCAGGTCGACATGGTCTGCGGCCTCATAGAAGCCGGAGATTGTCCGCAGCCACGGCCAGCAGGCGATGTCGGCGATGCTGTAATCGCTGCCCATGATCCAGTCGCGGCCCTCGAGGCGCTTGTCGAGCACGCCGAGCAAGCGCTTGACCTCGTCGCGGTAGCGCTCGAACGGGCGGCGGTCCTCATACTCGCGGCCGGCGAACTTGTGGAAGAAGCCGAGCTGGCCGGACATCGGACCGAGCCCACCCATCTGCCACATCAGCCACTGGATCGTTTCATACTTCTGTGCCGGATCCTTCGCGAGGAACTGGCCAGTCTTTTCGGCCAGATAGATCAGGATCGCGCCGGACTCCCACAGTGCCAGCGGCTGACCAGCCGGACCGTTCGGATCGATGATCGCCGGGATCTTGTTGTTCGGGTTGAGCGACAGGAACTCCGGCGTCAGCTGGTCGTTGCTGGCAAAGTCAACCAGGTGGGCCTCAAAGGACAGACCGGTTTCCACCAGCATGGCGCTGACCTTGATGCCGTTGGGAGTCGGCAGGGAATAGAGCTGCAGGCGGTCCGGATGCTGGGCCGGCCACTTCCGCGTGATCGGAAAATCGGCAAGGGTCGTCATGGCAGTGCTTTCGCTGGGCTGCCCGGGCCGGGCGGCGCAGGCAAGGGTAGGACGCATTTGATCTAGCACGCCTGCCGCGCTTTCCAAGCCCCGGCCATCTTGTCCTCACGCGGAAATGAGCGTAGGCGGTTCGTCTGTTACCCCTGACGGCCCCCGGAGACACCATGTCCGAAGAGCGGATCGAGAAACTGGAAATCGACCTTGCTCATGCCAATCACACGATTGACGAGCTCAATGCCGTGGTCATCGAGCAGGGCAAGCAAATCGACCGGCTGACGCGCAAGCTGATGGAAATGACGGACCAGATCGACGAGCTGATCGAGACAGGTCTGCCGACCCACCGGATCGACAAGCCGCCGCATTATTGAG
This sequence comes from Pannonibacter sp. SL95, assembly GCF_026672425.1. GTDB lineage: Bacteria > Pseudomonadota > Alphaproteobacteria > Rhizobiales > Stappiaceae > Pannonibacter. The sequence goes on along the minus strand of NZ_JAPPRC010000006.1, from coordinate 309,894 downwards.
CGAAGTGGCGCGGGCGGGACCGCGCGCGCCAGCAGTTCACATCAGGCGTTCACGAAGCCATTGATCATCGCCGCCATGGTGCCGGCCTGGTTGGCCGTCACCTGGATGGATGGCAGGTTGCGGTCATAGACCGGGAAGCTGCGGAAGTAGTCACGCGGATAATATTGCTGGCCTGCCCGGATGTTCGGGCCAGTCACCGCGACACCGTGCAGACCCGGGTAGGATGCTCGCTGGAGGAATGTGCCCAGCCGGCTGAAGTTGGTCCAGATCGTGTTGCCGGCCACGTTCCCGGCCGGACTTGGGTAGACCTGCGCCTGATAGTAGGCCCTGAGATTGTTGGCATCGATCAGGCTGTGGCCGACATGCACATTCGCCCTGTCATCCGGGATCAGCGCCAGCGCGTTGCCGAAATTGGCGCCCGTCGCCTGCGCGGCGGCCACCTGCATGGCCCCGATCGGGAAATCCATCAGGCACAGGGGCCTATAGCGCTTGTTGACATCGCTGCGCCCGATAAAGTCACTTTTCCAGCCGGAGCGCTTGAAGGCCCAGAACGTCCCGGCGAGGTCTCCGGCCGTGACATAGACAACCCGCGTGAGACCGGTAACGTTGTTGGCGGCATTGGCGTTCACCAGTTCGTCGGTGGTGATCAGCTGGGCCGTGTTCTGCAGCGCCGCGAGCGTCTGGGCAAAGTCGGTGCCAGAGACACCCAGCCGGACATAGACGTAGTACTTGCTCTTGTAGACCGGGTCCGTGACCGCCTCCCAGCTCGTCGACAGCGCGTTGCGCGGGTTCTGCATGTCACCGAGCAGGCCTGCCACGGCGAAATACAGCCGCGTGCCGGCTGTGGTGGCAACAAAGCCGTGTTCATGCAACGGACGCAGCCGCACGGAATTGTTGTTCAGCGGGCTTCCATAATAGACGCTTGGCATCTGCGCCGGCGTCAAGGAAAGGTGGTTGCGATAATCCCCCGCATCTGCCGCCGGATCGAGGCGCACCGTCCCGAAGCCGACGTTGTTGGCGTTGATCATCATCAGGCTGGGATCATCTTGAGCCGGCATGGCAGGTCCTCATGACTGCGGGAGGCCGCGCCTCCCGATATGGACAGGGTCATGAGTTAAAGACGCGCCCGCCAGCAGGCTGTGACAGACGGACGTGGCGGATCAGCCTTGCCCGGATGACTGCGGCCGCTGTGCCGCGGCCATGGTCAGCAGGATGCCGACCGGCAGCAGCAGCGCATAAAAGCCGACCTGCATCATACCGAAGCCCGCCATCAGCCCGCCGCCGACAAAGGCAAGGATCACCTGCGCGTGCTGGATGGCGCGCGCCCGCGCATCCGCCACCTGCTCGGGTGCAGCCGGTGCCGTGGCCAGCCAGCCGGAAACCAGTCCGGCAATCAGACGCATGGTGTTGCCGGTCATGAAGGTTGTCGGTGCGTGGTAGTTCAGCAGCTCGCTCATGATCACGTTTTGCAGCGACATGGCGAGGGTCGAGATCATCACGGCAGCAATTGTCGCCAGCGCCAGGGGATGTTCCAGAGGCCCGGCAAGCACGGTCACCAGCAGGAACACGACCAGCAACGCGGCTTCCAGCACCAGGAGCGGCGCCAGCCGCAGATGCCCTGCGGCCTTCAGGCGGACGATCAGCTCGTACCAGCCGAGCGTCGCGGCGAAGAAGGTCGCGAGCACCACCAGCTTCAGCTTGGCGTCCTCCGGCAAGGTGAAGATCTCCGTGCACAGCACGACAAGCGTGCCTGTGACGAAGGCGGTAAAGGTGTGGAACAGGCCAAGGACGCAGACAACGTCGACATAGCAGGCGCAGAAGGCCAGCATCATCGCCGTCAACGGCCGGGCCGGATCAAACAGCCCCTGGCGGCTCATCCCTTCGCCTGTCATCTGTCCCCTCCCGCTGTCCCCTGGCCTTGCGCGCATCCCTGCCTGCGCTGCTCACCTGCGCCGCCGACACCCTGCGGTGCATCCCGTTAAGGAGTTGTTGACCACCTCGCGCGAGGCTCAAACGGAGCACTGGGAAACAGCTCCAACCGGGCCTTTCAGGTGATTGACCCCATGCACCGTCCATGGCATAACGCGGCCATCATCAAGAGTAGGGCTGGCGCCCTCGCCAACCTGCCTGTCCGGGCAAGGTGGTCTCCGCAAAGGGATGTGGCTGGAGCGATGCGTCCGGCAACCAAGCGGTCAGTACTTCAATGCGCCAGTCCTCCTCGGGCAACCGACGGAGGATTTTTTAATGTCGAAAGAGAGTAAGGCCATGACTGTTTCTCCCCTCCTTGTCGTTTCCGGGGTGCAGCCGGCTGATCTGGGCGTGATTCCTGCCTATGACCAGCTGACCGCCTCGGAGTTTTATGTCTTGCAGCGTCTGCGCCAGTTCAAACTGCGTTCAGTCCTGCGCCGTCCGCATGCGCCGCTGACCTCAGAGATGCGCCGGACCCGGATTGAAGGGCTCATGTCCCTGTGGAACTCCGGGTGTTCCAAAGCCATCGACGAAAATCTCTACGCCGATCTCGAGCGTCGCGCCCGGCAGATCCTGCGCGGATAATCGTCCCAGTTCCCGGATTTTTCCCAAAATTTTCACAGCTCGCGCGCGCATTTCACGCTGCGTGCAGCTCATGACTGTCTGCGCTTGCCCATTTGCGGGATGTGCGGAGATGCCATTGTCATGCCGGGGCTGAAAGCCCCGGCGACAGTTCTTGAAACAGGCAAGCTTGGTGGGGCCTGTACTCAGGCAGCCGCCGGGGGAACCGGCACCGGCCGGCCTTCGTCGTTCACAGCGACAAAGGTAAAGGTTGCTTCGGTGACCTTCTCGCGGTGCCCGAACCGATGGCGCAGCGCCCAGGCTTCCAGGTTGATTTCCATGGACGTGCGCCCAACCCGGCCGACCCGCGAATAGACGCAGAGCACATCGCCCACATGCACCGGGCGGATGAACTTCATCTTGTCGACCGCGATCGTCACCACGCGGCATCCGGACCGCTGCCCTGCCGCAATACCGCCCGCCAGATCCATCTGGGACAGTACCCAACCGCCGAAAATGTCGCCGGCGGCATTGGTGTCAGCCGGCATGGCCATGGTGCGAAGAGTCAGGTCGCCGCTCGGAGCTTCTGCCAGAACTTCGGAAGGGGATTGGGATGCAACGTCAGTCAAGGCTCGTCTCCGCTCAAATCACTGTGCCGAGCCTAATGGAATTCGCGCAGGTTTGAATGCGCATTTTTCACGCTGCCTACCCCGCGGGCAGCGCTGTCAGTCTCTCCGCGCCGCCGACAGGCCACGACTGTCCGGGCCTCAGTAGAAGAACTTCAGCACAAGCATGAGCCACAGGGGCATGGGAGCCGCGATCCAGATCAGGATGAACGGCAGCACGCGGATCGCCGGCTTCGCAATGAATGCCTGTGTTGCGGGGGAGAGTTTCTCAGACAAGACCAAACTCCGAAAGTGCAAGGTAAAACAGGGCGATGATGCCGGCTGTGAAGGCCAGGCGGGCATTGAACATCAAGCTGCGCCCGATCGCGTCGAGCCGCGGTCTGACCATCTGTCGCGAGTCGAGATACATGGACACGAGCATGATCGAGAAGACGATGAACCAGCCGAAGGTGATCACTTCAGCCACAAGTACAATAGTCTCAAGCATCGCGCACCTCGCTATTGTGGGCCGCGGACACAGCCGTCAGCTCTGACTGGCTGGCGCTGAAGAAACTGGCAAGCTGCAGGTTCTGCGCAATCCGTTCGGCGCAGTCGACGACCAGAGGACCGGCCTGCGGGCCAAAGACGTCGAAGGCAACCGGCCGGAAGATGCTGAGCCATGCCGGATAATCCCCAGCGACCAGCTCTTTCAGCGCAAGATGCGCCGGCAAGGGTTTGCCCTTGTAGGCCCCGTTCCGCAGCAGAACGGATTGCCAGAACATCTGCATCTTCGCCAGGTGCAGCTCCCACCGGCCGGCAAGACGCTTGTCAAAGATCGGCCCCAGGCGCTGGTCCTGCCGGATCTCGCCATAGAAGCGTTCCACCAGACGCGCGATCTTGGCTTCCGTGATCGACGGATGCAGGGCGAACCGGACCGGTATTGACCGGTCTTGTTCTTGATGGCCACCCGGCGCGGCCTCAGGGACGATGCTCATGCTGCAACCTCAAACATTCATTTTAGATGCATCTTTTTTATTGCATGACGCCGATCTAAAATCAACATCTGAAATGAATGTTTGAAAGAACCCCATGCGCCTCAGCCAAGCCAGCGACTTCGCCCTGCGGATCCTTGTTCATCTGGGACAGACCCGACAGCCGGAAACCGTGGACGGCCTGAGCCGCCGGCTCGGGCTGTCGAAATCGCATGTCATGAAGATCGTCGCCCAGCTCGGCCGGGCCGGCATCATTGCCACGACACGCGGGCGCGGCGGTGGCCTGACCTTGAAAAAGGACCCGGCGGAGGTCAGGCTCGGTGCCGTTGTCCGCGAAATGGAGGCAGACCTTGGCGTCGTCGCCTGCCTCCAGCATGAGCCCGGGGATTGCGTGTTCCTGCCGCGCTGCGCGCTGAAACACGCCATGGCTCAGGCAACGCGCGCCTTTCTCGACAGCCTTGATCGCCAGACACTGGCCGACATGATCATCGGCACGCAGCCCGCACGGATCGACCCGCCGGCTGAAGCTGTCTGACGAAACAGGTCGAGGTTAATCGTCGCGAATACGGCCGCCGTTACAGCGTTGCCGCCTTTTGCAGGATTTCCGGGCGTTCCAGACAGTAATAGCCGGAGATGCGGGTAATCGTGCCCAGCCGCTTCCACTCGTTCAGCACGCGGCTGACATTCTCGCGCGCAGCTCCCGCCATGTTGGCGATTTCAGACTGGCTGAGCTTGTAGTGGATGAGGATGCGGCCATTGTCGAGCGGCTTGCCGAAAGTCTCGGACAGCTGCAACAGCGTCTGCGCCACCCGGCCCGGCAGCGGCAGGAACGACCGCGCCGCAAGCACGTCGTTGGAGTGACGCAACCGCTTGCCGACGATGGCCAGCATATGCCGGTAGAGCTGCGGGTTTTCATCGGCGAAGCGTTCGAAGGCCTGCTTGTCGATGAAGGCGAGGCGCGCGGCCTTCAGGGCCGACACGGTTGCCGAACGCGGGCGGCCGTCCAGCAGCGCCAGTTCGCCGACGAGATCGCCCGGCCCCAGCACGGCCAGCAGTTGCTCGTCCCCCTCGACCGAGAGGATCGAAACCTTCAGCGATCCCTCCAGAATGGCGTAGCAGCCATTGCCCGGATCGCCTGCCTCGAACAGGATCGCCCCCGCATTGACCTTCATCGGCCGGGCCAGCTTGCTCAGCCCGTCTGCGAGTTCGCAAGGCAGGCCCTGCAAGGTGAAACTGTTTTCCAGAAAGCCAGCGAGATCCGCCACGGCTGATGCCCTCACAGCACGTCGAATGGTGGCCAACGTCAGACGTGCCTGCCCTGCACATCTGTGACCTGTATCACGTGCACTGTCTCAAACTCGGCCTATATGTACAAGCAGGGAAGCAAAAGACCTCCGGCTTCCCCTTACGTCCGTCCAAAGGACAGTTCCGAAAAGCAGCCCTCCCCCGCGGGCTGCTTTTTCGCTTTTGCGCTCAGTAGAGGAAAATGTCCTTCTCGGCGAGCGTGTTGAAGAAGGTCTGGCTGGCCAGCACGCGCCTTTGCACCTCGCGCTGCTCCACTTGCTGCTGGCGCTCCATCCGGCGCAGCCGGTCATCGGCTTCCCCCGGCCTGCACACGACCACCGCACGATCGGGCAACCCGTCGAAATGCAGCCGCAGCGCCGCCTGCAATGACGCTTCGTCGACAAGATCCGGCAGTCTAGGCCCGCAAGGCAGCGTCTCCAGCCCATGCCGCGCCGCAAAGCGGGCAAAGCGGCGCGCTTCCCATCCATCCGCCTGCGGGTAGATCAGCAGCGGCAGGGGAGCAACTTTCTGGTTCTCAAGCGCGGTCAGCACCAACCGCGCTATGGCGCGGTGCCGCATCAGCCCGTTGCGCAGGGTCAGGATCTGCGGCGCCCCGCCCCAGTAGTCCTGGAACCGCGCGATCTGCGCCTCCAGTTCGGCGACGATGACTTCATCCGGAAGAAGCCCGGTCACCGACCGGCGCGCGTACCATGCCGGAGACTTGAACGTCTCGCCGAAGGTCGACACCCAGCGCTGGCTTTGCGGCTTAAGGTCTTCGCCGCTGAGTACGGCCGTCAGCCCGACGAGCCCGTGCCCGCCGACTGCGTCAGCCACTTCACGCAAGGGCTTGTATTCCCGGCTCCACAGATCCGATGCGACAAGACAGCCGACAGCGCTGAGGCGGCCTTTCGACAGCAAATCACGCAAGGCCCGGTCAATGCCGAAGGCAAGTCCATAGTCGACCGCCGCAAGCGTGATGCGCTTCATGTCTGCCCCCACCCGCATGCCGCTGCGAGACCCCGTGATCTGACTACGGCATAATCGGGGGAAAAGGCAATGATTTCGGTACGTTCAGACGCAAGAGCAGCAATCACCCGGTCAAGGTGCGTTGCCGGAAAGCCACGCCTGCGGGTTGATCGGCTCCAGCGGATCACTCCTGGGATTGGCAAGCCGGTAGACGACCAGCTCCTCCAGCGGTGTTCCAAGGACGCTGCGGGTGAGGGTCGCAACGGGCGTCACCTCGCCGTAGAGCGCTTCAAGCTTGACCCTTTCGTCGCGGCGCGCCTCGGCGACATAGAGCCCGGTCGCGGCCAGCCGTTCCCGGTCCGGTGCCGGCATCATCACATAGCGGATGCGCTCGGTGAGCTGGATGACCGGCAGGCCGGCATGGCGCAGACCATAGGCCAGCTGGCCAGTCAGGCCATAGCCGGTGGTCGCGACATAGGCTGCGCCTTCCTGCGCTGCAATCCGCTCGACCTCGCCGGTGATCTCCGGCCAGCCGCGCAGCTGGAATGTCGGATCCTTGCGGGCGAACCGGCCGGTAAAGGCATCGACGGCGTGCAGCTGCACAACGATCCCAAGCGTCAGCCCGATCCCGATCGCGGCAATCGCGACCCCGCGCCAGATCCGCCCGGTCTGGCCGCTGATGAACACCGCCGCCATCACGCAGGCAACCGGGAACAGCGGTGCCGGCCAGTTGCCCTGCACCCGCGAATGCAGCGCATGGAACAGAAGATAGGCCAGGAACGGCAGCGAGGTCAGAAGCAGCAGCCCGGCCGCCCCGTCACCGTGCCGCAGACGCCGCGCCAGCAGCCCGGCACCGGCGACGGCCGGCACCGCGATCAGCGGATTGAGGAGGCCCACAAAGGCGCCGATGAATTCGAAGATGTATTTGCTCGTCCAGCCGCCACCGCGCCCGGCACGGCCAAACTGCTTGTAGAACGAGGCCCAGTCGTGGGCGTTGTTCCAGACAAGCGCCGGAGCGAACACGGCAATCGCCAGCGCGCCGCCCAGCCACAGTTGCCAGCAGAAGAACCAGCGCCGGGCCGACGGCACAGCCAGCAGCCACAGCACGATCCCCGCGCCGAGAAAGAGAACGGAATACTTCGACAAGAGGCCACAACCGGCGAACAGGCCAACGGCCAGCCACCAGTTGGCCCGTCCGGACACGTGCAGCTCCGCCAGCGCCCACAGCGTCAGGCCCCAGAACAGCACGGACGGTGCATCCGGCGTAATCAGGATCCCGCCAATGCCGACCAGCAGCGTCGCATTCAGAAACAGCACCGAAAGGCCCGCGACCTTGCGGTCAAACAGGATGTCCGCCATCCGCCACAGCGCCAGCGATCCAACGGCCGCCGACAGGACACCGATCAGCCGGAGGCCCAGCGCCGTGTCACCGGCCACCGCCTGGCCAAGCCAGATCCACCAGCCGACCATCGGCGGATGATCATAATAGCCAAGGGCCGGGTAGAGCCCCCAGAGCCGGTAATAGGCTTCGTCTTCGACCAGCCCGGCATTGTCCGCGCTCCACAGGCGGAACACGGTCAGAAGAACAACCACCCCCAGCACGAAACGCGGCGCGAGCCAGGCCGGCAGCTGTTGCGTGCCGTGGTCACGCGCGGCGGCGCCAGGGTACGGGCCACTCATGCCTTGCGCCAGGTGAGGACCGACGAGGCGGCGTAGTTCCAGACCGCGCCCATGGCCGCACCGGCCGTGCCGGCCAGCCACCAGACCGGCTCATTCTCGTAGATCAGGTTGGCGACGCCGACATTGGCCAGCACGCCAACGCTGCACACCGCGTAGAAGGTCAACAAGCCGCGGAGCATCGCCAGGCCGGAAAGGCGGCGATCCCGATAGGTCAGCTGGTTGTTGAGCGCGAAATTGGTCGTCATCGCGACAAAGGTCGCCAGCGTCTGCGCCACGTTGAAATCAAGCCCCAGCCCGAGCATGGAGCCACGCAGCGCAAACAGATGCACCAGCACACCGCTGGCCCCCACCAGCGAGAACATCAGGAAGCGGACCGACACGAGGTCGCCGAAATATTTGGACACCAGCAAACCCAGGTAATCGAACGTCACGAGCGTATCGAGCTTGCTCTCGCCCTCGCGCCGCTCGCGGAAAACAAAGGGAAACTCGACGATGCGCAGGCGGCCTTCGCCGCTCGCAACGATGTCGAGCAGGATCTTGAAGCCTTGCGCCGACAGTTTCGGCGCCAGCTCGTCGACAATCGGACGGCGCAGCATGAAGAACCCGCTCATCGGGTCGGTCAGCGTCACCTTCAGCAGCTTCTGCGCCAGGGCATTGGCAAGGTTGGAGCCTGCCGCACGGACCTTCGACAGGCCCTCGCCGATGGCACCGCCCTCGGCCTTGCGGCTTGCGACCGCCAGATCAACGTCACCGGTCTTCAGCGCCGCCAGCATCTTGGGCAGCAAGGTCTCGTCATGCTGCAGGTCCGCATCCATCACTGCGACATACGGGGCAGAAGACGACAGCATTCCCTCGATACAGGCGCCGGCCAGACCACGCCGGCCGACCCTGCGGATAACACGCACGCGTGGATCCGTTGCAGCGATCTCCCGGGCTGCTGCGGCCGTCCCATCGGGCGAATTGTCGTCGACAAAGACCACCTCGAAGGCAACACCTGCCAGCGCCTTGTGCAGCGCCGCCACGATCAGCGGCACATTCGCGCGCTCATTGTAGGTGGGCAGCACGACCGTCAGTTCCGGCACCGCCATGGATCCGGCCGGGACCGGGGCAGCTGCCGCGCCAGCCTGATGCAGGGAACTCACTTCCATGGAGACGGTCCGTTCGTCACGTTGAATGGCCTCGCCGCCATGGGGAGGCCTCTGGCCAATTGCGCGCGGAACATAGCCAAAAGGCCGGGTTTTGCAAGCAGAGCCCGTCTGACCTCAGGGCGTGCCAAGCGGCGCATTGTCGCGAAGCCCGGTTCCTGCTCGCCATCTCTGCGGCCTGACAGTACGTTGGCGCTGTCCGCAATGTGCCGAGGCCGAAAGCTCTTCGATGGATCCGATCGACATCCGCCCCGCTGTGCAGCGCGTTCCGCTGCATGGGTCAATCACCCGCGAGGACATCGCCACACTCGTCGACAGCTTTTATCTGCGCATCCGGGCTGACGCTCGCCTTGGCCCCATCTTCGACGCCCGCATGGCCGGCCACTGGGACGTGCATCTCGACAAGATGAAACTGTTCTGGGCGTCCGTGCTGCTCAAGAGCGGAGAGTACAAGGGCCGCCCTGTTCCCGCCCACATGCAGATGAAAGGTGAGGTCGAGACCGACGACTTCCGGCGTTGGCTCGAGTTGTTCCGCTCGACCGCACAGGATGTGTTCCAGGAGCCTGAGGCCGCCGCCGTGGTCATCCGCCAGGCGGAGAAGATTGCCACCAGCCTGTGGCTTGCGATGCTGGGCTCACCGTTTGATCGGCCGCCGGCCTTCCTGTTCGAAACGGCTGAAGCAAGGCCGTGAATGGCTCCCGCTCTGTTGGCCGGATCTAGCAGGAGGAGGCGCAACAACTCGGCGGCACGGCAAGAAGCTTGGCAAACAGCTCGAGCCGGGCCTCGAGCTGAGCCTGGCTGAAATGCTTCAAGCCGAACAGTTTCAGATACCAGATGCCTTCCACTGCCAGGAAGGCGAGTTCGGCCAGGTCCGGGGTCTCGCTTGTCGCCCGAAGTTCCACAAGCAGGCGCTCATTGTGCAGGCGCACTGGCTCCAGGAGACCTGGTTCCTCGGCAATGGCCGCCACCAGCCCCATCGGAGCCTGGGTCTCCGTACACAGATCCTGCGAAACGGCGGTAAGATAGGCCCGGATCAGCGCATTGGGTTGCCGGTCCCGTGTCAGATCGGCGTGAGCGGCGCGGATGGCTTCAGCCAGCCGGGCCAGATGACGGGCGACCATGGCCTGCAGCAGTTCGGACTTTGACGGAAAGTGATACAGCAGCCCGCCCTTTGACACGCCGGCGCGCTCGGCAACGGCATCCAGTGACAGGCGGCGGGCGCCATCTTCAAACACAACATCCATGGCAGCATCGACCAGACGCTCGCGGGTCTGCTCGCGGTTGCGCGGATTGCGCTTTCCCGTTGAACTGCCTGTCTCGCTCGTCACGCTTGCCTTGCCTGTTTCCCGGGCCTCGTCCCAGTCTGCCCCTCGCCATGTCGCTGATGCATAACAGGGCTGCTCGATCCCAGCTGTGTGCAACGACACTTGACTTTACCGTGCAGACGGTAAAGTTAGCAAGTCTGGATTGGGTGCGCATGCGGTTAAACAGGTCCGTGTCGTGTCTGTCGCTTCAGTCTGTTATGATGACCGTGTGCCCGTCCGGGTGCCGGTTCACTCTCTTGCGCGGCATATTCAGCCGCATGGCCAGGTTCAATGATCATCCGTTTTCTCCTTGCCCTTCTCGTCGTCGCCGGCCTTGGCTATGGCGCTTTCTGGTTTGTCGGTTTCAAGGGCGAAATGATCGCTGCCTACTTCAAGCAGCCGCGCCCGCCGGTGACGGTGTCGACCGTCGAGGTGAAGCCGCAGGACTGGACCCCAGGCATCGAATCCATCGGCACCGTCAAGGCTCGCCAGGGTGTCGACGTCCCCGCGCGCACCTCGGGCATCGTCAAGCAGGTCTACTTCACCTCCAACCAGGACGTGGCCAGGGACATGCTGCTGGTGCAGCTTGATGACGAGACCGAGCAGGCTGATCTGATCGCCGCCAAGGCCAATGTCGAGCGCGACAGCCAGGCGCTGAAGCGCACGTCGACCCTGACCGATCGTGGCTTCAACTCCACGTCCAACCTCGACAACGCGACCGCCGCCCTCGACGCCTCCCGTTCGCAGCTCGAGCGCGTGCAGGCCGCCATCAACCAGAAGCAGATCGTTGCGCCCTTCTCCGGCACCATCGGCATCTCGCGCATCGACGTCGGCCAGTACGTGCCCGCCGGAACGGCCATCGCGACGCTGCAGGATCTCAAGGTGATGAAGGTCGACTTTACCGTTCCCGAACAGCAGCTCACCGAACTGAAGATCGGCCAGGCCGTGCAGATCGGCCTCAGCGAGGGCGTCTACACCCACACCGGCAAGATCGCCGGCATCGATCCCAAGATCGATCCGCAGTCGCGGCTGATTTCGCTGCAGGCAGAGGTCGACAACACGGACGGCGCCCTGTTCCCCGGCCAGTTCGCTTTCGTCCGCATCGTGCTGCCGACCGAAAAGGACGTCATCGCCCTGCCGCAGACCGCTGTCGTGCAGAGCCTTTACGGCACCTATGTCTTCAAGGTCGTCGAGGATGACAAGCCGGCCACGGCCAATACATCTGCGCCGGCGTCCGCCGGCACCGGCGGCGAGGCTGCCAACAAGACCTCGGCCGCCGCACCGAAGCTCGTTGTCCGTCAGGTCTTCGTGACCGCCGGCCGCCGCTTCGGCGGGCTGATCGAGGTGACGAAGGGCCTTTCCGCCGGTGACCAGATTGTCAGCGCCGGGCAGAACAAGCTCAGCGTCGGCAACAGCGTGACGATCGACAACACGGTCAATCCGGCTGCGGCCGAGATGAAGATCGGGGGCTGACGCGATGAATTTCTCTGAAATCTTCATCCGCCGGCCTGTGCTGTCGACGGTGGTGAGCCTGCTGATCCTCCTGATGGGGGCGCAGGGCATCATCAACATGTCGATCCGCCAGTACCCGAAGATCGAGGAAACCGTGATCACGGTGAACACGATCTTCGTCGGCGCAAGCTCGGAACTGATCCAGGGCTTCATCACCACGCCGATTGCCAAGGCTGTCGCCTCGGCGGAAGGCGTCGACTATGTGAAGTCCAACAGCTCGCTCGGCATGTCGACGGTCACCGTCAACATGAAGCTGAACTCGGACCCGGACAAGGCGCTCACCGAGGTGATCTCCAAGGTGCAGCAGGTCCGCAGCAAGCTGCCGCAGGAGGCCGAGGATCCGGTGATCCAGAAGGGCACCGGCCAGTCCTTCGCCATCATGTATCTGACCGTGCTGTCGGACGTGATGTCGCCTCAGGAAATCACCGAGTTTTCCTCGCGCGTGATCCAGCCGCAACTGTCCATCGTCGAGGGAGTCGCCGACGCGCAGATCCTCGGCGAGCAGACCTTCGCGATGCGCATCTGGATCGATCCGATCCGCCTCGCCTCGCGCAATGTCACCGCTGCCGAAGTTCTCAGCGCGATCCAGCAGGCGAACTTCATCTCCGCGCCAGGCAAGACCGAGAACGAGTTCGTCGCCTACCAGATCGAAACCAAGACGACGCTGCAGTCGCCGGAAGCCTTTGCTGACCTGCCGGTCCGCTCGGACGGCATCGACGTCGTGCGTCTGCGCGATGTGGCGCGCGTGGAACTGGGCTCCAAGAGCACCGATACGCGCGTGTCCTTCAACGGGGAGGGCGGCATCTTCCTCGGCATCATGCCGACGCCGTCGGCCAACCCGCTCGACACTGCCCAGGGAGTCCGCGACGCGCTGCCGAAGCTGCAGGAAAACCTGCCGGAAGGCATGACGCTGACCGTCGTCTACGATTCGACCGAGTTCATCAGCGCCTCGATCGAGGAAGTGTTCAAGACCATCGCTGAAGCCGTCGTCATCGTGATCCTGGTGATTCTTCTGTTCCTGGGCTCGTTCCGGGCGGTTCTGATCCCCATCGTCACGATCCCGCTGTCGCTTGTCGGCGTCTGCTTCTTCCTCTGGGGCCTCGATTACTCGCTCAACACCTTGACGCTCCTCGCCATGGTTCTGGCGATCGGTCTGGTGGTGGACGATGCCATCGTGGTGGTGGAGAACATCCATCGCCATCTCGAGGAAGGTCTTAAGCCGCTGCAGGCGGCCATCATCGGCATGAAGGAAATCTTCGGGCCGGTGATTGCCATGACCATCACGCTCGGCGCGGTCTATGCCCCGATCGGCTTTGCCTCGGGCCTGACCGGCTCCCTGTTCCGGGAGTTCGCCTTCACGCTGGCCGGTGCGGTGTTCATCTCGGGCTTTGTCGCGGTGACCCTGTCGCCGATGATGTCGGCCCGGCTGCTGTCTGCCGAGCCGACGAAGTTCCAGAGCTTCATCGACAAGATCTTCAACGGCCTTGCCAACTGGTACGGCCGGCGGCTCCAGTCGTCGCTGCGCTACAAGCCGGCAACGCTGGTGCTGGTGCTCGGGCTCATGGGCACCACGGGCTACATGTTCGTGAACACCAATTCCGAGCTGGCCCCTGACGAAGACCGGGGCGCGCTGTTCTCGCTCGTCAACGGTCCAGAATACGCCACCTCCGATTACACTCAGCTCTACACCAATCAGTTCTACGCCCTAACGGATGATGTGCCCGGCGTCGCAGCCAGGTTCCAGATCGTTGGAAACGGAGCGACAAGCTCTGCGTTTGCCGTCTGGGTTCTGACGCCCTGGGATGAGCGGGACGTCAGCCAGAAGCAAGTGCAGCAGATGGTGCAGGCGGGCCTGAACCGGTCAGCCGGCGTGAAGGCCTTCGTGTTTGCTCCGCCGTCACTGCCGGGCTCCGGCGGCGGCCTGCCGGTGCAGTTCGTGCTGCAGACCACCGGCTCGGCCGAGCAGGTCTATGAAGTGGCTGAAAGCGTGCGCCAGAAGGCGATGGCCTCCGGCCAGTTCATCGTGGTCCAGAACTCGGCGTCCTTCGACAAGCCGCGCACCACGGTCCTGATCGACCGCAACCGCGCTGCCGCGCTGGGTGTTCCCGTCTCCGCCATCGGCCAGACGCTGAACCTCATGGTCGGTGGTGCCTCGGTGTCCAAGTTCGACCGTGACGGCCGCGCCTATGACATCATCCCGCAGGTCTCCAAGGACTTCCGCATGAACCCGGAACTCCTCGGCGAGCTCTATGTCCGCGCCAATGGCGGGGCCATGGTGCCGCTGTCCTCGGTGGTGACGATCAAGACGGACGCGACCGCGACCTCGGTGGACCAGTTCAACCAGCTCTACTCCGCGACCCTGTCGGCCCTGCCGATGCCGGGCGTGACCACGGGCACGGCGCTGGCCACCCTGCAGCGGATCGCGGGCGAAGAAATGCCGGAAGGCTTCTTCGAGGACTACGCCGGCCAGTCGCGCCTCGAGGTCAAGGAAGGCAACACCATCCTGGTCGCCTTCGCCCTCGCCGTCGTCGTCATCTACCTGGTGCTTGCGGCACAGTTCGAAAGCTTCCGCGACCCCTTCATCATCATGATGTCGGTGCCGCTGTCGATCTTCGGCGCCATCGTCCCCCTGTTCCTGGGGGCCGGCACGCTGAACATCTACACCCAGGTCGGCATGATCACGCTGGTGGGTCTCATCACCAAGCACGGCATTCTCATGGTCGAATTCGCCAATGCCCAGCGCGAGTTGCATGGCATGAGCAAGGGCGAGGCGATTGTCGAGGCTGCACGTGAACGCCTGCGTCCGATCCTGATGACCACCGGTGCCATGGTGCTGGGCGTCATTCCGCTGGTGATTGCCGACGGCGCAGGTGCGGCGGCGCGCTACTCGATCGGTCTGGTGATCTGCACCGGCATGTCGGTGGGCACGCTGTTCACGCTGTTCGTGGTGCCGATGTTCTACATGTACATCGGCCACGCCGACCGCAAGCATGACGAGGATGAGGGCGAAACTGCCCCCTCCGGACATGCTGCCCATGGCGGTCACACGGCAACCGAAGCTGACCCGGCCAAGGCCTGATCCCTGTCCGCCGCCCGTTGACCTGACGGGCGGCGGAACTACATCTGGCACCTGCCCTTTCCTTCCAACGACCCCTGCGACCTGCCATGCCCCGTTATGAATTCCGCATGCAGCGTCTCTTCGTGGACGCGCCCCTTGCAGGCGACAGCGCTGTCGAGGCCAGCAAGGACCAGAGCAACTACCTTCTCAACGTGCTGCGGCTCGGCGCGGGCGACGAGGTGCTGCTGTTCAACGGACGCGACGGGGAATGGCGGGCGAAGGTCGAGACGCCGACGCGCAAGACCTGTGCACTCGTTCCCGCCGAACAGACCCGGCCGCAACCGGCGGCGAGCGACTTCGACTATCTCTTTGCCCCGCTGAAACACGCACGCCTCGACTACATGGTGCAGAAGGCCGTGGAGATGGGGGCCTCGCGTCTGTCGCCGGTCCTCACGCGCCACACCCAGGCGACGCGGGTGAACACCGAGCGGATGAGCGCCAACGTCATCGAGGCGGCCGAACAATGCGGCATCCTGCAGCTGGCCGAGGTGCGCGAACCGCGCCAGCTTGCCGACGTCATCGGCAGCTGGGACAAGGACAATGCCTCCCGCCAGCTGATCTTCTGCGACGAGGGCGAGGCAAGCCAGAATCCGCTCGGCCCGCTTGAGGCCTTGAAGGCCGATGGCGCCCGTCCGCTGGCGCTGCTGATCGGGCCGGAAGGCGGTTTCTCGGAGGACGAGCGCGCCTTGCTGCGCCGCCAGCCCTTCGTCACGCCGATCCCGCTCGGACCGCGCGTCTTGCGCGCCGACACGGCCGCCGTTGCCGCCTTTGCCGTGGTGCAGGCGGTGCTTGGCGACTGGAAATGACCCATCGGCCGCAGGACGCGGCCAACCGGGCACGCGCCCGCAACATGCCGTCCGCGAAACTGATCGCGCATTTGTGAAACTACGTGTTTGTTCAAGGGCCGGGGCACCGCTATTGTGCCGCCCCAACCCGCTGCCGGAGACGCCCCCATGGCTCGCGACACCATCGATTCGACGCCGATCACCAGTGTCAGGGAACTGGCTGACCATCTTGCCTCGGGCTCCAAGCCCAAGGACCAGTTCCGCCTGGGCACCGAGCATGAGAAATTCGCCTTCTACAAGGCCGACCTGTCGCCGGTTCCCTATGCTGGCCCGCGCGGCATCGAGGCCCTGCTGAAAGGCATGGAAGGCCTCCTCGGCTGGGAGCGCATCTCCGACAAGGGGCACATCATCGGCCTCGCCGACCCGGTCGCGGGCGGCGCCATTTCCATCGAACCGGGCGGGCAGTTCGAGCTGTCCGGCGCGCCGCTCGACAACCTGCACCAGACCTGCCGCGAGACCAACGCGCATCTGGCGCAGGTCAACGAGATTGCCGAGCCCCTGGGCATCGGCTTCCTTGGCCTCGGCTTCACCCCGACCTGGAGCCGGTCGGATGTCCCGGTCATGCCGAAGTCGCGCTATGCCATCATGTCGGGCTACATGCCGAAAGTTGGCTCGCTTGGCCTCGACATGATGTACCGGACCTCGACGATCCAGGTGAACCTCGACTTCGCCGATGAGGCGGACATGGTCAAGAAGATGCGCGTCAGTCTGGCGCTGCAGCCGGTCGCCACCGCCATCTTCGCCAACTCGCCCTTCACCGAAGGCAAGCCGAACGGCTTCAAGTCCTTCCGCGCCGAGATCTGGAAGGACACGGACAACCAGCGCTCCGGCCCGATCCCCTTTGCCTTCCACGAGGACTTCGGCTTCGAGGCCTATGTAAACTGGGCCATCGACGTGCCGATGTATTTCGTCAAGCGCGGCGACACCTACTTCGAGGCGACCACCACCACCTTCCGCCAGTTCATGAACGGTGCGCTGAAGGACAAGCTGCCCGACGGCCTGCCGACCATCGGCGACTGGAACAACCACCTGTCGACGCTGTTCCCGGATGTCCGCCTGAAGAAGTATCTGGAGATGCGCGGAGCAGACGGCGGCCCCTGGCGCCGGATCTGCGCCCTGCCCGCCCTGTGGGTGGGCCTGCTCTATGACGAGGGCATCCTGGAAGACGCCTGGCAGATGGTGAAAGGCTGGACCGAGGCCGAACGCCTCGCCCTGCGCAATGACGTGCCGATCCACGGCCTGCAGACCCCATTCCGCAGCGGGACCGTGCTGGATCTCGCCCGCGAGATGCTGGCCCTGTCGCGCGAAGGCCTCAAGCGCCGGGCCCGCCTCAATGATGGCGGCCAGGACGAGCGGGTGCATCTTGCCTCGCTGGAAGAAGCCCTCGCCCTTGGCCAGTCGCCGGCCGACCAGATGCTGGAGCGCTATCATGGCGCCTGGGGCGGTGATGTCCGCCGCGCCTATCAGGACTATGCGTATTGATCAGAGAGGACATTTGACCGCACGGGCGCGAAGGCTGATCATGTGGAACAATGCGATTCCGGTGTGAGGCAGCATGAGCGACCCGAGCGGACTGTTTTCCTCCTTTGACCCGGCAGGTGTTGTCGCAACCATGCGGCAGCAGTTTGGTCTTGCCGACGCGGATGTCACCCGCGCCATGGGTGCCCTGCTGCCGGCCGCCTTCACCGGCCTGCGCCACACCACCGCAGCGCCGGATGGCCTTCAGGGCTTCCTCGGCCTGCTGAAGGGACAGGCTGGGCAGATGCCGATGCCAATGTCGGTGCAAAGCCCAACGCAAGCCGATCCGTTCTCCTTTGGCACAGCGCCAGCGCCGACCAACTGGTTCTTTGGTCCAGCTCCGGTGCAGCAGGCGATCGCCGATCAGGTCGCCCGCCTCACCGGCGTGCAGCAGGACGCGATCACGGCCCTGATGCCGGTCGCAGCGACCCTTGCCATGGGACAGGTTGCCCGTCCCTATCTGCATGGACAGGCCCGCGACCTGTTCGATGCCTTCATGGCCGGCTATGCCCGTGGCCGGCCCAAGCCCGTGCCGACCCCCGCCGCGATGATGGCAGGCTATGCCGGTGCGGTGCAGTCCTTCTGGACCAGCTTCCTCGGCCTTGGCGACAAGGCGTCTCCCGCTGCCCCGTCCGCCAGCTCGCCCTCGTCGCCTCAGGCAACCCAGCGGCCGGCGCAAAAGCCTGCGGCTGCGCCGACGCCCGAACCGGACACGGAAACCCCGGCTGCGCCGCCGGCCGGTTCGATCCTTGATGACTGGTTCGCCGCTGGCCGTGCTTTCCAGAGCAATCAGCTGAAAGCCATCGAGACGGTGTTCGATACGCTCGATCGTGACAACGGCTGAGGAACAGCGACGGCCTCCCGCAGGCTGACGCGACAGCACCCGGCCTTGCCCGCCCCCCTTGTTTCGTCTAGGAAACACCTGCCTGCTGTCCCCGGTCGGGGACAGCGGAGGCATTGATCTTTCCTCAAAGTACCGTGATCCCCATGTCCAATCCGAAGTCCCAGAAACTCAAGGCGCGGCTGCCGCGCGGCTTTGTCGACCGGTCGGCTGAGGAGATCCGTGCCAGCGAGCATATGCTCGCGAAGATCAAGGGCGTCTACGAGCTCTACGGCTTCGAGCCGATCGAGACGCCGGCCTTCGAATACACCGACTGCCTCGGCAAGTTCCTGCCCGACACCGACCGCCCGAATGCCGGCGTGTTCTCGGTGCAGGACGACGACGAGCAGTGGATGAGCCTGCGCTATGACCTGACCGCGCCGCTGGCGCGTCACGTCGCCGAGCACATCAACGAGATCCAGCTGCCCTTCCGCAGCTACCGAGCCGGCTGGGTGTTCCGAAACGAGAAGCCCGGCCCCGGCCGTTTCCGCCAGTTCATGCAGTTCGACGCCGACAGCGTCGGCGCGCCCGGCGCTGCCGCAGATGCCGAGATGTGTATGATGTTCGCCGACACGCTCGACGCGCTTGGCCTCAAGGGCAAGTACGTTATTCGCGTGAATAATCGCAAACTGCTTGACGGTGTGATGGAGATCATTGGCCTAGGCGGTAATGAAAACGCCGAACGCCGTCTGACCGTCCTGCGCGCCATGGACAAGTATGACAAATTCGGAATCGAAGGTGTCGAGCTGCTTCTCGGAGCGGGCAGGAAGGACGACAGCGGTGATTTCACTGCAGGTGCCGGACTTGACGCCCCGCGTATCGCGCGTGTTGTCGAGCTACTAAAAGCCACGCGAGACAGTGCAAAAGAGACCCTCGATTGCATCAAGGCAATCTGCGGTGATAATGAGACTGCAAATCAAGGCTTTGATGAACTCGACACAATCGCGAGTTTGATTATCGCAGCTGGCTATACTGACCGCGTTTTCATATCGCCAGCCGTTGTCCGCGGCCTCGAATATTACACCGGCCCGGTCTACGAGGCCGAGCTGACCTTCCCGGTCACCAACGAGAAGGGTGAGGTCGTCCAGTTCGGCTCCGTCGGTGGCGGTGGCCGTTATGACGGTCTCGTCAAGCGCTTCACCGGCCGCGACGTTCCGGCAACCGGCTTCTCCATCGGCGTTTCGCGCCTGATGAGCGCGCTGAAGAACCTCGGCAAGCTCGATGTGGCCGAAGTGCTGGAGCCGGTGCTGGTCACCGTGATGGACGGCGATGTGGCCGCCCTTGCGAAGTATCAGGCCATGACGCAGCAGCTGCGCGCCGCCGGTATCCGCGCCGAGATGTACCAGGGCAACTGGAAGAAATTCGGCAACCAGCTGAAATACGCCGACAAGCGCGGCTGCCCGCTGGCCATCATCCAGGGTTCGGAGGAGCGTGCCAACGGCGAGATCCAGATCAAGGACCTCATCGAGGGCAAGCGTCTTTCAGGTGAAATAACCGACAATGTAACATGGCGCGAAAGCCGCCCGGCGCAGGAGACCGTGCGCGAGACCGACCTGGTCGAGACCGTGCGCAAGATGCTGGCCGCGCAGGCCGAGGACCGCTCGCGCGGCAAGCTGGCCAACGCCTGAAGGGGACGACCCGGACATGTCGAGACCTGATCTTTCGCCCGCCGCGCTCGCAAGCAAGGCCCTTGCCCGGCTGGAAACTTCCGGGCACACCCGCATCGACCCGCCGATCCTGCAGCCGGCAGACGTGTTCCTGGACCTGACCGGCGAGGACATCCGCCGTCGTCTGTTCCTGACCAGCGGCGCCGACGGGCGCGAGCTATGCCTGCGCCCGGATTTCACCATCCCGGTCTGCCGCCAGCACCTCGAAAGCGAGCCGGCCTACCGGCGTGATGATTACTGTTACGCCGGGTCCGTGTTCCGCCAGCGGCCGGGCGAGCTGGGCGAGATCCCGCAGGTGGGCGCTGAAAGCCTCGGCCGCGCCGACCGGGAAGACGCCGATGCCGCCATGCTGGCGCTCGCCCTTTCCGTTCTGGCCGATCTCGGCCTTGAGCATCCCGTGGTGCGGATTGGCGACGAGACCCTGTTTTCCGCCGTTCTGGCCGGGCTTGATCTGCCGGTCGTCTGGCAGCGCCGCCTGCGCGATCTCTTTGGCGAAGGCGAACGCCTGACCGCAGCGATCACCCGCATGAGCGGCGCAGGTGCCCCGTCCGACCAGCGCCGCGACGCCCGCCTCGGCTTCCTCGCCGCGCTGGAGGGTGCCAATCCCGATGCCGCGCAGGAAGTCGTTGCCGATCTCCTGTCCATTGCCGGCATTTCCGCCGTGGGCGGCCGCACCGCCAGCGAGATCGCCGAACGCTTCCTGGAACAGGCCGCGCTTGCCAGCGGCGCAGGCACGCACAAGACGGCTGCCAGCATCCTCAGCGAGTACCTTGCGATCACGGGTCGCCCAGACGAGAGCGCAGACGCGCTCGAAGCCTTTGCGACCCGCCATGGCCTTGATCTTGCCGCCCCGCTTGCGGCCTTCCGCGCCCGCACGGCAGCCATGGTGAGCCATGGCCTAGACCTTACCCAGATCCGCTTCGCTGCCGATTTCGGCCGCCGGCTCGACTATTACACCGGCTTCGTCTTCGAGGTGAGCGCCCCCGGCGCTGCGAACGCGGGCACGCTTCTGGGCGGCGGCCGCTACGACCGGCTGCTGCGTCTCCTTGGCGCAAATGACGAGGTTCCCGCCGTCGGTTTCTCGCTCTGGCTTGACCGTCTCACCGCTGTGCTGGAGGCCCGCGCATGACCCGGCTCATCATTGGCATTCCCTCCAAGGGCCGCCTGCAGGAAAACACCTCCGAGTTCTTCGCCGGTGCCGGCCTGAAGATCGTCCAGCCCGGCGGTGACCGCAATTATCGCGGCGCCATCAAGGGGCTCGACAGCGTCGAGATCGCTTTCCTGTCCGCCTCCGAGATCGCCCGGGAGCTGGCCGCCGGCAGCATCCATTTCGGCATCACCGGTCTGGACTTGGTGCATGAAAGCATCGCGACGCCGGACAAGCTCGTCCATGTCGTCACCCCGCTCGGCTTCGGCCCGGCCGATGTGGTCGTCGCCGTGCCGAAGGCCTGGATCGACGTGGAGACCATGGCGGATCTTGGCGATGTCGCCTCCGACTTCCGCAACCGCCATGGCCGGCGCATGCGCGTCGCCACGAAATACGTCAACCTCACCCGCGCCTTCTTCGCCCGTCACGGCATTGCCGATTACTGGATCGTCGAAAGCGCCGGGGCAACCGAGGGCGCGCCGGCGGCCGGCTCTGCCGAGCTGATCGTCGACATCACCACGACCGGGTCAACGCTCGAAGCCAATGCGCTGAAAATCCTCGCCGATGGCGTGATCCTGAAAAGCCAGGCGCATCTCGTTGCCTCGCTGAAGGCCGACTGGAGCGGCGAGGCGCTGTCCGCCGCCCGCACCATCCTCGACCGGGTCGCGGCCGAAGAAACCGCCCGGGGCAGCCGGCTCGTCCGCGCCCATGTCCCCGACACCCGCGGCGCGGTGAAGGACATCCTGCCGATGGGCGCCGAGCTGATCTACGGCCTTGCCGCCGATAGCGGCGTCCTCAGCCTGCTCTGCCCGCGCGATCTCGCCCCCGATTGCGCCCAGATGCTGATCGCCCATGGCGCCACCGCGGTCAGCGTCGAGAAGCCCGACTACATCTTCCGCGCCACCAACCGTCTGTTCGACCCGCTTGCGGAAAAAGTGAACGGCTGAGACATTCTGCCTGCAGGTAAACGCCGCCGTGTCGCTGTGACACGGTGGCGTTTTTCGTTTCGTGCCTGCCTCCCGCGGCGCGGTAGGTGCAGCGCGGAAACTGCTAATTCCGTTTTGGATCACAGGCTTCGTCAGTATTTTGGACGGTATGGTTAGCAGGATTTAGCTTCCCAAACGGAATGCCTTTATGTTCAAGTTAACTCTGTTAATAATTCTATAACTTTTTAACATTCGGTCAATTTTGACCGCTGATGATCTCCGTATATCAAGAATCTTTTTCCTGATCACCCTCCGCAACTACGCTCTGGAGGCACGAACAATGTTCATGCGTAATATCTCGGTCTCCGGCAAGGTCATGTCGGTTGTCTTTCTCTTGAGCATCATCTCGCTCATCAACTCCGGTATTGGCTACGTCTCGCTTGACCATTTGAATACAGCAGCGGGAGCAATCAACCGGACGGCCTCTGACGTCAAACTCGGCGCCCAAATGAACCAGAACATTCTGACCCTCAGCCGCGCCGAATACCGGCTTGCGGCCGATCCCGGTCAAGCTGCCGCCATTCGCCGCGATATCGAGGCGACCCAGGCCTCCTTCCGCGAACGCATTGCCGCCGCCGTTGCAAACGCCGAAGGCGAGCAGCGCGGGATGCTGATCGAAATCCAGGAGCTGTTCGACGAATACACGCCGCGCATGGCCCGTGCGCTTGATGTGGCGGAGCGCAGTTCGAACACAACGTTGACCGCGGATCAGCAGGCAATCCTGACCGAAGTCGCAACCTCACGCGAACTCGCCGACAAGATCGCGACAGCGCTGCTGCGTTATGTCGATTTCTCTGAAGCCACTGGCAATCGCCGCTCCGAAGAAGCGGGCGACATGGCCAGCAGTTCCGGCTTCTTGTTGATCGCCGTCGCTGTCATTGGCATTGGAGCCGGTCTGGTTGCAGGTTTCTTTGTCTCACGTCGCTTCATCGTTCGCCCCTTGACCGTCATGGTCGACGGCCTGCAGCGCCTTGCCAAGGGTGAGTTCGAATTCAAGGTCGACTATGCCGACCAGACCGACGAAGTCGGGTCCATTGCCAAGGCCATGGAAGTGTTCAAGACCAACGCCTCCGAACGTCAGAACATGATGCAGGAACAGGTCGCCGAAGCATCCCGCAAGGCTGAACGCGCCGAACAGATCCGCCAGCTGACGTTCCGCTTCCAGGAAGATGTCGATCAGGCTCTGACCGTGTTGAATTCCTCTGCAACCGAGCTGGAGGCGACCGCTCAGTCCATGGCCAGCACGGCCGAGGAAACAGCGTCGCAGAGCGGCACGATCGCATCTGCCGCCACACAGGCCTCGGCCAATGTGCAGATGGTCGCAGGTGCCACGGAAGAGATGTCATCGTCCATCCGGGAAGTCAGCGCCCAGATCGTCAAGACCTCGAAACTGGCTGCGACGGCGAAGGAGCACGTGACATCGGCAACGTCCCGCGTTTCGTCGCTGCAGACCGGCGCCGAAGCCATCGGCGAGATCATCGACCTCATCCGCAGCATCGCCGAACAGACCAATCTGCTGGCGCTGAATGCCACCATCGAGGCCGCCCGCGCCGGTGAGGCCGGCAAGGGCTTCGCCGTGGTTGCCAACGAGGTCAAGTCGCTTGCCAACCAGACTGCAAAGGCAACCGAAGAGATCACCGGCCAGATCGGCAAGATGCAGTCCGAAGTTCAGAACACGGTGCCCGTGATCGAACTGATCGCCAACATCATCGCCGACCTGAATGACATTTCCTCTGGCGTTGCGGCAGCTGCCGAGGAGCAGAACACGACAACCGATGAAATCAGCCGCAACATCACCGAAGCGGCACAAGGGACGACCGAAGTCTCCCGCAACATCGCCAGCCTCAATGAGGCAGCAGAGACAAACAGCGCCGCCACCACACAAGTGCTGTCGACCGCCCGCGCGCTCGCCGATCGCAGCGGCCGCCTCAGCACGCAGGTGACAAAGTTCATCGGCGAGATCCAGGCAGCCTGACGATCCCCTGGGTCAGACTGCCAAGCATCCGAAGGGATGCACTCCACGAACTGTCCGCGCCGTTTGCAAAAAGGGCGCGGACTTTTTTATCCGCGTTTCGGACGGGCGAACTTTGCCCGGACCGCCTCGATCTCGGCCCGGACGCAGCAGCCCTCAAGGTGGTCATTGACAAGGCCCATGGCCTGCATGAAGGCATAGACAGTCGTCGGGCCGACAAAGGTCCAGCCGCGCTTCTTCAGATCCTTCGAGATGGCAAGGCTCGCCGGGGACGTCGCCATCTTGCTCAGCGTGGCGTGGTCGCACACTTCGGGCCGGTCTGCCGGGCCGGGTTCATGCGCCCAGAAATAGGCCGCCAGCGTGCCGAACTCAGAACGCAGTTCCTGTGCACGCCGGGCGTTGTTGATGGTCGAGACGATCTTGCCCCGGTGCCGCACAATGCCGGCATCCGCCACGCAGCGCTCGATATCAGCCTCAGTAAAGGCGGCCACCTGGTCGATGTCGAACCCGGCAAAGGCCGCGCGGAAATTCTCGCGCTTGCGCAGGATGGTCAGCCAGGACAAGCCCGACTGAAAGCCTTCAAGACAGATCTTCTCGAACAGCCGCGTATCATCCGTCACCGGACGGCCCCACTCCCGGTCATGGTAGTGGGCATAGTCGTCGAGCCCCTGCTGCCACCAGCAGCGAACCTCTCCGTCAGCGCCGCACATCAGGCCGGCCGGCAGTGTTTCGTCCATCGGCGCGTTCATCATCACCTCGACATGTTCTTAATTTGTTCCTATCACCAAACCAGCAATCGAACAACAGAAAAGGCCCGGACGGCGGGGGAGCGAGGGCGTGGGAGATTTTCTTGTGTGGGGGGGCATAGGCACTGGGCATGCAAGCAAGTCACCGGCGTCCACCACGGCCAAGCGCAGCGCAGAGCCGGGGCCTACTCGCTTGCAGAGCCTTTGAAAAACGCGAGGCCTGGCAGCATTCGATCAGAGTGAACCGAATGAAATGAGCGCTCTGCGAATGAGTAGGCTCCGGGCCTCGCGTTGCTCGCCCGGAGTGACACGGAGCAAGACTTTCGCTCGTCGAAATCAGCCGAACAACAAAAAAGGCCGGACAAGCCGGCCTTTCCGAATTCCGCGCGTAGAGCCACTCAGGCAAACAGGGCGTCGATGTCGTCCTGGCTGACCGTATCCGTGTCGGACTTGAGCGACGGGCCGTTGAGCAGCGCCGCATCGCCTTCCGAGTTGCTCTCGCGCATCTTGAACTCGATTTCCTTGAAGGCCTCGATGCCGCCCCAGATGTTCATCATGTCGATGATGCGCTCTTCAACGAAGCGCAGCGCGCCGACCACCTTGGAGATGCGCTGACCGGTGAGATCCTGGAAGTTGCAGGCCTCGAAGATCTGGATGACGCGTTCCTGGATGTCGTTGGCCATGTCGCGGTCCTGGCCGCTCAGCCGTGCGGACAGGGTATTGGCAGTCTCGTCAATGAACTCGGACGCGGACAGGATGGCTTCGGTCGCCCCTTCCGTGCCGATGACGATCGCGTCCAGCTCGTTGGTGACGCGGGTCATTTCCGGCCCCTCGGAGCCAGTGGTGTGATGCAGCGCCGCGATTTCCTTCTTGGTCATCAGGATCGCTTCGTACATGGCATCGAGTTCCTTCTTGAGCTTGGCGGCTTCGCCAAGTTCACGCCGGAACTCCTGCAACACGTGTTCGCTCATTTCCTTGGGGTCGGGGGCGCCTTTCATCAGCGCCCGCAGCGAGGCCATTTCGGCCATCAGCTCGCGATGGCGCTGCTCTTCGCTGCGCTCGGGTAGGCCCTGAGCTCCTGCCGCTTCGCGAAACAGGCTTTCCGCCCGGAAAACACGCTTGACCGCAGCCATGCCAACTCCCGCTGTTACCGTCACCGCTCGCGCAGATAATCCATCCTCTTTTCACGATTTATATCTGTCGATGTTTAAGGAAATGTTCCCTCGGGAGAGCTGCTGCAACAGCCTGTCCGGCGAAGTCCTGAACAAGAAGATTTGCTTTCCAAGTCGTTACCGCATTGGGTACATTTGCGCAGGCAAGCCCGGATGGCGGGCAACCGGCCATGAACCTTTGGGTCTTCAGTCCCTCGCTATGCTGCCCAATCCAACTGTCTCCATGCTGGTCGCGGTCTGCCTGCTGGTAAGCGTACCGGCGCGGGCCGGGCCGGAGAGCTTTACCGCCGAGGAACTGATCGAGGGCTTCACCAACACCGTCTTCGGGCTCGAGTATCGCGCCTGGAGCTGGCAGCCCTATCTCGTCAAGAAATACGTGAAGCCGGTGCGCTTCCGGATCCACAATCTGGCCTCACGCAACCGTGCGCCCGCCGTCGAGGCCTTCCTTGCCGAGCTGCCACGCAAGATCCCCACACTGGATGCCCGCCTCGCCGAGGCTGGAACCGAGGCGAACTTCAACATCTATGTCGTTGACCGGGCCGATTATCTCAATGTTGTCCGGCGTGAGATCTACGGCGACCAGGAAGCAGACGCGCCCGGCCGTTGCCTTGTGCGGGTGGAATCCGGCCGCAAGGGCATTACCGGGTCATCCGCAGTCATCGTTTCGGACGAGGGCGAGTTCCTGTTCCGCCGCTGCCTGGTCGAGGAGATCCTGCAAGGTCTCGGACCGATGAATGATGACCCGAAGCTCACCCATTCGGTGTTCAACGACACTTCGCGGCACAGCCGCTTTACGGCCTTTGACCAGATCCTGCTCAACATGCTTTACGACCCGCGTGTCCGCCCGGGCATGGACCGCAGCGAACTGGAACCGCTGCTGCCACTGATCGCCCGTGACGCAAAACACCGGGTCCAGTAAAGCTGTGCGGGGCAGCGTCTTCATCGCAGCAACAGTAAACTCGAAGGATACGAAGCGGTAACCTTTACGCGAGTTAACCAGATCTTTTACGAGCCGATTCACCATTCTCCTTCACCAAGTTCCTTAAAGTTTGAACGATGCCGGAAAGCTTTTGCCCGTCCGGCCGGTCCGATGTTCGTTCTGGCGTTGAGGAGTATCAGTGATGAAGCGGAGTGTGTGCCTGGCGCTGGCGGCCCTGATCGGCCTGCCCGTGCCGCAGGTCCTGGCGGAAGGCAGCCGGGGCATCAATCCCCCCCCTCTCGTCCTGAGCCCGAACCTTGCCGAACCCTGGCTGCTGCAGCTGCGCCCCGAGGGCCAGCCGAGCCGCGCGCCCATGGTCGTGGGTGAGCCGGTCGCCCAGGCCCCCGTCCAGCTTGCCAGCGCTGGCAGCCAGCAGGCCGCCGCCGCCGTCCGCCGCCAGGTCGCGCCGGAGTTCCTTCCGGCGGTGGTCGACTACACCGGCCCGCACAAGCCGGGCACCATCATCATCGACACCAACGCCCGCTACCTCTACCTGGTGGAGCAGAACGGGGTCGCGCGCCGCTATGGCGTCGGCGTCGGCAAGCCGGGCTTCGAATGGGCCGGCAGCCACAAGATCACCCGCAAGGCCGAGTGGCCGGACTGGCGTCCGCCGGCTGAAATGCGCAAGCGCCGCCCGGGCCTGCCCACCTACATGGCCGGCGGCCCGAACAATCCCCTCGGCGCCCGCGCCATGTATCTCGGCTCGACCCTTTACCGCATCCATGGCTCCAACGAACCCTGGTCGATCGGTCATGCCGTATCTTCCGGCTGCATCCGCATGCGCAACGAGGACGTCACTGACCTCTACGAGCGCGTTGGCGTCGGCACCAAGGTCATCGTGATGTGATCATCGCCCGACGATGATCATTCCGGGCGGGATCAATCCGGCTTTGATCAGTCCGGCTGGCGGTCCTCCGCCAGCCGTTCAAGCAGCAGGGCGCGCCACTGGCCCTTGTCGCCGGTCCATTCGCTGTCATCGGGGCTGAGCACATGCACCTCGTCGGCGAGGTTGTCCGCATGCCGGCCGTCCAGGCTCACCAGGATGAACTCGCAAGGCCGGCCGAGGTAATGCTCGACCGCATGGCGCAGACGCCCGACGGCGCCGGCCTCGAAATGCAGGTCGGTGAGGCCGGTCTCCTCCTGCACCATGGTCAGGTTGTTCTGGCTGTTGGAGAGCACGAACACCAGCCGCTCGTAGCGGGCAAGCCGCTGCAGCTTGCCCCGCATGTGGCCGAAGCGGGACAGTTCATCGGCCATGCGGCCGGCGATGTCCACCGTCCCGGCCTCGTCGCGGAAGTGATGCAGGAAATGGATGTCATAGGGATGCCAGACGGGATGATGCGGCCCCATGCGGATGTCACCGGGCCCAAACAGCGGAAAGCCGTCCTCGAACAGCCTGGCCACCCCCGGCACCGGGGCAATCAGCCCATCGAAGAAATGCCGCGCCGGCTGGATGTCCTCGCCAAGCTGATGGCCGATCTCCTCCGCGTGGGTGCGTATCTGCCGCGAGCTCTGGCAGGATATTCCAAGGCTGACGATTGCCGTGCTGTGGCCTTCGGCCGACATCTTGCGCGTTCCTTCTGCCTGCGTTGCCCAGACCATACAGTCCGGACAACCGGCCGCGCAACGCCCGGCGCAATGCCCCTTAACGCCAGACGAGGCTGCTGAAGCATGACCGAGACGCCCATCGAGAAGCCCAACCCGGCGCCCTTTGCTTCTCAGCTTCAGGCCGTTCCTGCCGGCTATCTGCTGCTGGCGCTGGCCGGCGGTCTTCTGGTCGGGCTGCTGGGCACCGGGTTTCATCTGGCCGTGCAGGCGCTCGCCACTGCCTATGCCGATCTGCGCACGCTGGCGCCCTCGCCCGTGACCGCCGTTCTGCTGGCGATGGCGGCCACGGCTGCCCTTGCGGTGGCAGCGCGCGCGCTGGTTCTGCGCTTTGCCCCGGAGGCTGCCGGCAGCGGCATCCAGGAGATCGAAGGCGTGCTGGAGGGCGAACGAGAGCTCCGGCCGCTGCGGGTGCTTCTGGTCAAGTTTTTCGGCGGTGTGCTGGCGCTCGGCTCCGGCATGGTGCTGGGCCGCGAGGGACCGACGATCCACATGGGCGCCGCCCTGATGCAGCTTGTCTCCGGGTCGGCCGTCTTGGCCAGGAGGAAAAACGCGGCTTGCTTGCCGCCGGCGCCGCGGCTGGCCTTGCCGCCGCCTTTCTCGCCCCGCTGGCCGCGATCCTGTTTGTCATCGAGGAGACCCGGCGCCAGGTCCCCTATCGCGCCCACACCTACATGGCCGTGATCCTCGCCAGCATTGGCAGCGCCGCCATTGCCGAGGCGCTGCTCGGCCAGACCGTCAGCCTGCCCCTCGCCAGCCCGGGCCTGTCGCCGCTGCTGCTGCCCGTCTTCGCCCTGCTCGGCGGCGCGGTGGGGCTGCTGGGGCTCAGCTTCAACCGGGCCGTGGTGCTGGCGCTTGATGCGCCGCTGCGCCTGCCGCAGCGCTTCTGGTGGCTGCTGGCGCTCGTCGTTGGTGCGGCGATGGGGGCGATGCTGCAGCTGTTTCCCGAGGGCAGCGGCGGCGGCGAGGCGGTCGTCCAGCTGCTCGCCCATGAGGCCGCGCCGCTCGGTTTCCTGCTGGCGCTGATGGCGCTGCGCTTCACCGCCGCGATCCTGTGCTACGGCACCGGCGTTCCCGGCGGCATCTTCGCGCCGATGCTGTCCATCGCGGTGGCGGCCGGTCTTGCCTTCGGCACGGCAGCCGAGGTCCTGCTGCCGGACGTCGAGGGCCTTGCCCGCGCGACCGCGATTGCCGCCATGGCCGGGCTGTTTGCCGCCTCGGTCCGCGCGCCGCTGGTCGGCGTGGTGCTTGTCCTTGAACTGACCGGCGCCTATGGCCTCGTGCTGCCGGTTCTCGTCACCGCCGCCTGCGCCAGCCTCACCGCCGCCGCGCTTGGCGGCCGGCCGATCTACGAGACCCTCCTGGAACGCACCCTGCGCCTCGCCGGCAAGCCCGTCCCGCCCCAGCCCGACCGCATCCCCGTGCAGCTGGGGACGGCGGGTTAACCGACAAAACCCACTGCCAGCCGGTCAGTGCACCGGCTGCCGCTGCAGCCGCTCGAAGCCTTCCGGTTCCGGGCCGCCGTAGGCCCAGTCGAGCAGTTCGGCCATGTGGATGACGGGAATGCCGGTGCCCTTGCCGATCTGCGTCATGCAGCCGATGTTGCCGGCCGCAATCAGGTCCGGTTTCGTCTTCTCGATGTTGGCGACCTTGCGGTCCCGGAGACGCGACGCGATCTCGGGCTGCAGGATGTTGTAGGTGCCGGCCGAGCCGCAGCACAAATGCCCTTCCGGCACATCCTTCACCGTGAAGCCGGCGGCCTTGAGCAGTTCCTTCGGCTGGCGCGTGATCTTCTGGCCGTGCTGCATCGAGCAGGCCGAATGATAGGCAACGGTCATGTTGCCGGGCCGCACGGGCGCCCCGAGGTCCAGCGTTGCCAGGAACTCGGTGATGTCCCTGGCAAGGCCCGACACCCGGGCGGCTTTTTCGGCCCACGCAGCGTCATGGTTCAGCATGTAGCCGTAATCCTTGATCGTGGTGCCGCAGCCCGAGGCGGTGATCAGGATCGCCTCCAGCCCGCCGGCCTCCAGCTCGCGCGTCCAGGCGGCGACATTCTGCCTTGCGTTCGCAAGGGCTGCCTCCTCGCGGCCCATGTGATGCACCAGCGCGCCGCAGCAGGTCTCGCCCTTGGGCAGCACGACTTCATAGCCTGCCCGCGTCAAAAGGCGGATCGTCGCGTCGTTGATCGACGGGGCCAGCACAGGCTGGGCGCAACCGGTGAGCAGCGCCACCCGGCCGCGTTTCGGGGCTGACGGCGCGAAGGCCGCCGGTCCCTCGAACTGGGCCCGGCCGGGTGCGCGTGCCGGCGCCAGATCCAGCATCGCGCCCAGCTTGGCAAAGGGCCCGCCGAAGCTTTTCATCAGCCCGGCGAAGGGCCGCGCCGCAAAGGCGCCGACCAGCGCCAGCCGGAAGCGCCCCGGATGGGGCAGCACGGCCGCCAGCAGCGACCGGATCAGCCGGTCGGTCAGCGGCCGGCGGTAGGTCTTCTCGATATGCGCGCGGGCATGGTCGACAAGATGCATGTAATGCACCCCCGACGGGCACGTGGTCATGCAGGACAGGCACGACAGGCAGCGGTCGATGTGCTTCACCACCTTCTCGTCCGCCGGCCGGTTGTTCTCCAGCATGTCCTTGATGAGGTAGATGCGCCCGCGCGGGCTGTCGAGCTCGTCGCCCAGCAGCGCGAAGGTCGGACAGGTCGCCGTGCAGAAGCCGCAATGGACGCATTTGCGCAGGATCTTCTCCGCATCGGCCACATGCGGATCGGCAAGCTGTTCGGGCGTGAAATTCGTCTGCATCGGTCAACCTTGCGGTGAGGGCTCGGGGTCGGGCGGAGGGCGGCGCGCTCAGGCGTCGGCGACCATGCGGCCCGGATTGAGAATGCCTTTCGGGTCGAACTGCGCCTTCAGCCGCATGGCTCAGCGCGGCCAGCGGGGCAGGCTGGGGCTGGAACACCGGCACGGCGGCCCGGGTCGCCGCGCTCGCCCGGATCAGGGTCGCGTGCCCGCCGCCGTGATCGGCGATGGCCGCGCGCAGCGGCACATCATGCACCTCGCCGTCCAGCATCTGCAGCCACAACAGCCCGCCGCTCCAGTCGTAGAAGCCTTCCACCGGCATGAGGCTGCGCAAGCGCTGCATCAGTTCGGCACCGGAGGCCGGGCGGCACGGAAACGCGCCACACCGGATTGCGGCTGCCGGCAAAGGGGATCACGTCGCGCACGGCCTGCCAGAGCGCCTTCGAGGCGGCATCGCCGATCCGTTCCGCCGGACCAAACTCGGCCAGCCGCCGCGCCAGATTGGCAAAGCGGTACTCGACCGATGGGCCGAAGCCTTCGAGGCGCAGCAGCGTCACGGGCCCCGGCCGGTCCTCGCCCGCAACACCAAGCCGTTGGCAGATGCCTTCCGGCAGATGCGCGGCCGCCGAGACTTCCGCAGAAGAGCCCATGGCAGCACACATGGCGGCAACGGCGGCCGCATCGGAGAGCCCGTTCAGCGCCAGGCTCGCCGAGGTCTCGGCGCGCGGGTTGACCTTCAGCGTGATCAGCGTCGACACCGCCAGCGTGCCATAGGCCCCGGTCAGGGCGCGCGGCAGGTCGTAGCCGGTGACGTTCTTCACCACACGGCCGCCGGAGCGGAAAATCTCGCCGTGGCCCGAAACCGCGTCGAGCCCGAGGATATGGTCACGCGCAGCGCCCGCCTTGATGCGGCGCGGCCCGGCGAGATTGGTGCCGATCAGCCCGCCGAGCGTGCCCTTGCCGGCTGCCTCGCCGAGGAGCGGCCCGAAATCCATCGGCTCGAAGGAAAGCTCCTGCCCGGCCCCGGCCACCAGCGCCTCGATCTCGGCCATCGGCGTGCCGGCCTTGGCCGTCAGAACCAGTTCGGCCGGCTCGTAGACCTCGACGCCGGACAGGCGCGACAGGTCCAGCACATGGGCGGTCTGCACCGGCCGGCCCAGCGCACGTTTGGAGCCCTGGCCGAGGATCTCGACGGGCAACTCCTCGGCGGCGGCATAGGCCAGGAAGTCGCGCGTTTCTTCGGCGGTGGTGGGCGTGAGGGCGGAATGGGTCATCGCGTCGGGTCCGATCAGAAGCGCGGGATGTCGGGGAAGGCGAGCTGGCCCTTGTGGACATGCATCATCCCGAGGTCGGCGCAGCGGTGCAGCACCGGGAAGACCTTGCCAGGATTGAGCAGGTGCTTGTCGTCAAAGGCACATTTCACCCGTTGCTGCTGCTTCAGGTCGTCCTCGGAGAACATTTCCGGCATCAGGTCGCGCTTCTCGATGCCCACGCCATGCTCGCCGGTCAGCACCCCGCCGACCGCCACGCAGAGCCGCAGGATGTCGGCGCCGAAGGCTTCCGCCGCCTCCAGTTCGCCGGGCTTGTTGGCGTCATAGAGGATCAGCGGATGCAGGTTGCCATCGCCGGCGTGGAACACGTTGGCGCAGCGCAGGCCGTGCTTGACGGAGAGCTCGCGCATGCCGGCCAGCACGCGCGGCAGCTCTCGGCGCGGAATGGTCCCGTCCATGCAGAGATAGTCCGGCGAGATGCGCCCCACCGCCGGGAAGGCCGACTTGCGCCCGGCCCAGAACACCAGCCGCTCTTCCTCGCTGGTCGAGACGCGCAGATAACCGGCGCGGTTGGCGCGGGCGATCTCCTCGACCCGGGCCAGCAGGAAGTCCACCTCCGCTTCCGGCCCGTCCAGCTCGACGATCAGCAGCGCCTCGGCATCGCGCGGATAGCCGGCGTTGACATAGTCCTCGGCGGCCTGGATTGCCGGGCCGTCCATCATCTCCATGCCGCCGGGAATGATGCCGGCGGCGATGATGTCCGCAACACAGCGCCCACCATCCTCGGAAGTCGGGAAGCCGACCAGCGCCGCCCGCGCGGTCTCCGGCTTCTGCAGGATGCGCACGGTCACTTCCGTGACGACGCCGAGCAGGCCTTCCGAGCCGGTCATCAGCGCGAGGAGGTCATAGCCCTCGGCCTCCATGTGCTTGCCGCCGAGGCGGATCACCTCGCCGGTGATCAGCACCATTTCCAGGCCCAGCACGTTGTTGGTGGTCAGGCCGTATTTCAGGCAATGCACACCGCCGGAGTTCTCCGCGATGTTGCCACCGATGGAACAGGCGATCTGCGACGACGGGTCCGGCGCGTAATAGAAGCCCTCATGCTCCACCGCGCGGGTGATGCCGAGATTGGTGACGCCGGGCTGGGCGATCACGGCGCGGTTGGGGAAGTCGACGTCGAGGATGCGGTTGAACTTCATCATCGACATCAGCACGCCATCGGCCAGCGGCAGCGCACCGCCGGACAGCGAGGTACCCGCACCGCGCGGCACCACCTTGACGTCGTTCTCATAGCAATAGCGCAGGATCCGGGAGACCTGGTCCACCGTCTCCGGCAGCACCACGACCAGCGGCATCTGCCGGTAGGCAGTCAGCGCATCGGTCTCGTAGGGGCGCATTTCGGTCAGGGCGTCGATGACCCCCTCACCCGGCACGATGGCCTTCAGCGCGGCGACGATATTGTCCCGGCGCTCCAGCACGTGCCGGTCCGGTGCCGGCATGGCGATCCCGACCATCTCCCTCTCCCTTTTCCCTCACGCACATAACGTGATCCGAGTTTGTCCGTTAAAGCGTAAATGCACACAAGGTCAGTTTCATTGCGGAGCGTACGCCTGCGACGTTGCGTCATTGACCTCCCGGACCCTGACAGTCTGTCAAACTTCAGGGCACGGGGAAACACCGGGTCTGGTCCTAGAACTCTTTCCAGTTGGTCACAAATGAGCAATCTCACGGACATGGAAATCTTCGCGCGTGTCGTCGCCGCTGGCAGCATGTCGGCGGCAGGGCGCGAAATGGCCTTGTCTCCGGCGGTCGTTTCCAAGCGGATCCGGCGCCTGGAGGACCGTCTGGGAACACGCCTGCTCCAACGTACGACCCGGCAGATTGCCCTCACCGAGGCAGGTCAGGGGTTCTATGACCGGGTCCTTGCCATTCTGGCCAGCGTCGAGGAAGCCGAAACCTTTGTCACGCGTGGCTCGGCGCAGGCCCGTGGCACGCTCAAGGTCAGCGCGCCCACGTCCTTTGGCCGCCTCCATGTCGCGCCGCATCTGGGCAAGTTCCTGGAAGCCAATCCGGACCTGTCCGTCAGCCTCGACCTGTCGGATGACTTCGTCGACATTGTCGGGGATGGCTATGACCTTGCCATCCGGATTGCCGAGCTGTCAGATTCCAGCCTCGTTGCCCGCCGGCTTGCGCCGGTGCACCGGGTGCTCTGTGCCGCCCCGTCCTATCTGGCGCGGCACGGCGAGCCTCAGTCCCTTGCTGACCTCACCGAAAACCACGTGCGCATCGCGGCGACGGCCCAGGATCCCTGGCGGCTGGTTGGCCCGCAGGGCACCGAGATCGTTCGGGCCAGTTCCCATCTTCGCACCAACTCGTCCGAGGTCGTGCGAGAAGCGCTGATCGCCGGTGTTGGCGTCGCGCTGCGGTCCACCTGGGACATTGGCCCGGAACTGCGCGACGGCCGCCTGCGCATCGTCCTGCCCGCCTATCGCGCCTCCCGGCAGGTCGGCCTGCACGCGGTCTATCCAAGCCGCCGCTTCCTGCCCGCCAAGGTGCGTGTCTTCATCGATTTCCTGGCACATCTCTACGGCCCGTCCCCCTATTGGGACAGTGGCCTGGAGCAATGGCTGGCCGAACCCACGCATTCGGCGACAGCGGCAGAGTAACGGCGATGCGACATAGTGCCCGAACCCCACTCCCCGACGCGACAAGTCGCCGCGCATGTCTTGTCTCGCAAGGGCGTTCGGTTCATGTTCCTCCCACTCAAGCGGCCGGGCACCGGCACGGCCTGCAGGAGGGAGAGAGAACAGAATGATCAAGCTGAGCATTGCCGCGGGCGCCGCCCTGCTGGCCCTCACCACTGCATCCTTCGCTGAGGGCGATGCCGCCCTGGGCGAAAAGGTCTTCAAGAAGTGCGCCGCCTGCCATGCGGTTGGCCCGGACGCCAAGAACAAGGTCGGCCCGGTGCTGAACGGCGTCGTTGGCCGCGCGGTCGCAACCGTCGCGGACTTCAAGTATTCCCCGGCCATGACCGAATTCGGCGCCGGCAAGGTCTGGGATGAAGCGACCCTGACCACCTATCTGGCCGACCCGAAGACGGCTGTGCCGAAAAACAAGATGGCCTTCGTCGGCATCAAGAAGGACGACGAGATGAAGGGCGTCATCGCCTATCTCGCGAAGTTCAACGCCGACGGCTCTTCCAAGTAAGTTCTGCAAACCGACCGGCCGCAGCCCACGTCCAGACGGGGGCTGCGGTCTGGTATCAGTGTTTCTCGTCCGGCTCGGCATGATGGGCGCGGATCCGGCGGACAGTCCACCACACCGCCAGCATGACCAGCGGAACGGACACGCCAGCCACGAGCCCGGGATCGGGCATCGGTGCGCCAAGCTCCTTCAGGCCCTTGGCCAGATATCCCACCAGCCCGACGACATAGTAGCTCACCGCCGCAACCGACAGGCCTTCCACGGTCTGCTGCAGCCGCAGCTGCATCCTGGCGCGCCGGTTCATGGAATCGAGCAGCTCGCTGTTCTGGATTTCCATGTCCACGTCAACCCGGGTTCTCAGCAACGTCGTTGCCCGGGCCAGCTTGCGCGACAGGTTGATCTGGCGGTCTTCCACCGACTGGATCGTGCGCATGGCTGGCGCCAGCCTGCGCGCCAGGAAGGATGACATCGCCAGCAGCCCGGCAACAGGCGCCTCGTCAATCGTGCCGAGCCGCGCCTGGACGATGTCGTGATAGGCACGGCTTGCGCCAAAGCGATAGGCGCTTGATGCTGCCCCTGCTTCCAGATCAGCCGCCAGATCCGACAGCTTCTGCAGCAGTTCACGGTTGCCGCTGACATCGGTCGCCACCCGCATGCGGTTGGTCAGGTCCACCAGTTCCTGCTCGATGCGGCGCACATCCGGCGACAGGCTGATCGCCATCGGCAGGCCCAGCAGCGCCAGCGTGCGATAGGTCTCCACCTCGATCAGCCGCTGCGCCAGCGCCCCGGTCTGGCTGTCGCCCATGCCGCGGTTGACCAGCAGGATCCGGGTCAGGCCATCGCCGTCCTGCCGGAAATCCGTCACCGCGATCGCACGGCCCTCCTCCGACTGCAAGGCCGCGAGGCTTGCCGGGTCGAACCAGCGCGCCAGCTGGTCGGCAGCCGTGCCCTCCGCCTCGATCACATCCAGCCGGGCGGCGGCCAGCATCGGCCCCGGCGCGCGGAACCCGGCGCCAAACGGATGCCCGGCCGGCACCGGGCCGAAGGGCTGTTCACCAATCGGGGCGGCGTCATAGGTATAGGTGATGAACTCGGCGTGCTGTTCCCAGCGCAGCGTGCCGCCGGCGATGGCCAGCACATGCGACCGGTCGCCCTCGCCGGGCCGCGTCGAGCCGTGACTGGCGCACAGTTCGGCGAACCACAGCCTGTCCTCTCGCGCCGCCGCTGCATCGACCGTGAAGGCATAATGCAGCATCAGCCGTGGTGAGCTGACCGGCCGGAACGGCCTTGCATGCATTTCCCCCAGCACCGCCGCCCTGAGCGGATGCCGCTCGAATGCCGGCAGCCGCGTGCCGCCCTGTGCGTCCCAGGTCTCGCTCATGTCGCCCAGCCCCCTCGCTTGGTTCCCCAAGGTGACGCGACAGCCCCCTGCCTGTCATGCAAGAAATCACGAGGAGCGCCAGCCGCGACACCACGTCCCAGCCACGGCAGGCGCTCAGCACCGATGGCGAAACAATATCCCTTGCAATTGGACAAAATTTTTGACCAATTAAGCGACGGGAGAGCCGCGCATGTTCACGAAGATCAATCATGCCCGCACCGCCGACGCGGTGGTGGATCAGATCGAAGGCCTGATTCTCGCCGGCGTCCTGCGCCCGGGGGATCGCCTGCCCGCCGAACGCGAGCTTGGTGCGCTTGTCGATGTCTCCCGCCCCATCCTGCGCGATGCGCTGAAGACGCTCGAAGCCCGCGGCCTGATCGTCAGCCGCCAGGGCGGCGGCACCTTTGTCGCCGATCTCATCGGCACGGTGTTCTCCGAGCCCGTTGTCGCACTGATTGCCCGCCATCCGGCTGCCATCGAGGATTATCTCGACTTCCGCCGCGACATTGAAGGCCTTGCCGCCGCCCGCGCCGCCGAGCGGGCAACCGAGGCCGACAAGGATATTCTCGCCCGCATCGTCGAGGCCATGGCCGAGGCCTATGCTGCCGAGGACAGCGTTACCGAAGCCCGGCTCGACGTGGAGTTCCACCAGGCCATCGGCGAGGCGGCGCACAACATCGTCCTGCTGCACACGCTGCGCGCCTGCTACCGTCTCCTGGAAACCGGCGTCTATTTCAGCCAGCAGAAGCTGTTTGGCCATCCCGGCGCGCGCGAAGCGCTGCTGGCCCAGCACCGCAGCATCCTTGCCGGCATCGTGGCCGGCGACGCTGCCAGCGCTCGCGCGGCGGCCGAAGCGCATATCGAGTTCGTGCGCCATGCGCTGGCGGAGGCGGAGCGGGACAGCGCCCGTGCCGCCGTCTCCAGCCTGCGCCTGACCCAGCGGCTGGCCGGCCTGCCCAAGCCACGGCGCGGCCGGACCAGGCCGCAGCCCGCACCTGACGAGACGACGGCGCCGGCGCCGCAAGACCTCTAGACACCGCCAGGCACCTAGCACCACGCATCCGGGGAGGACAGAGACACATGCCCATCATCACCGAGATCGAAGACCTCAAGCGGCTGTACAAGCGCCGCGTGCCGAAGATGTTCTACGACTACGCGGAAACCGGCAGCTGGACGGAGCAGACGTTCCGCGAGAACTCGTCCGACTTCGACGAAATCCGCCTGCGCCAGCGCGTCGCCGTCGACATGGCCGGCCGCTCCACCGCGTCGAAGATGGTTGGCCAGGACTGCACCATGCCGGTGGCGCTTGCCCCGGTTGGCCTGTGCGGCATGCAGTCGGCAGACGGCGAGATCAAGGCGGCGCGTGCTGCGGAAAAATTCAGCGTGCCCTTCACCCTGTCGACCATGTCGATCTGCTCGATCGAGGATGTGGCGAGCCACACCAGCAAGCCCTTCTGGTTCCAGGTCTATACGCTGAAGGACGATGACTTCATGAAGCGCCTCTTTGCCCGGGCAAAGGACGCGAAGTGCTCGGCCCTGGTCATCACCGTCGACCTGCAGGTGCTGGGCCAGCGGCACAAGGACCTGAAGAACGGCCTCAGCGCCCCTCCGAAGCTGACACCCTCCTCGATCCTGAACCTTGCCACCAAGGTGCCGTGGGGTCTTGAAATGCTGCAGACCAAGCGGCGCTTCTTCGGCAACATCGTCGGCCATGCCAAGGGCGTCACCGACCCGTCGTCGCTCGGCAGCTGGACGGCAGAATCCTTCGACCCCTCGCTCGACTGGGACCGCATCCGCGAATTCCGCAGCTGGTGGGACGGCCCGGTCATCCTCAAGGGCATCCTCGATGCCGAAGACGCCAGGCGTGCGCTCGATGTCGGGGCCGATGCCATCGTCGTGTCGAACCACGGCGGCCGCCAGCTCGACGGCGCGCTGAGTTCCATCCGCATGCTGCCGCAGATCATGGATGCCGTCGGCGACAAGATCGAGGTGCATCTGGACAGCGGCATCCGCTCGGGCCAGGACGTGCTGAAGGCGCTGGCCCTCGGCGCCAAGGGCACGATGATCGGCCGCGCCTTTGTCTATGGCCTGGGTGCCATGGGCGAGGCCGGCGTCACCCGGGCGCTGGAAGTGATCCACAAGGAGCTGGACGTCACCATGGCACTCTGCGGCGAACGCAACGTCGCCGACCTCGGCCGCCACAACGTCCTCCTGCCGGATAACTTTGCCACGCGCTGGAGCTGAGGAGGCTGGCAGATCGCCTAAGCCTTTCCCCTTCGTCGCTCCTGCCTGCGCAAGAGCGACGAGGGATAAGACGTCGGGCGGGTCCCATACTACGCCCCCCTCGTCGCTCCTGCGAAGGCAGGAGCGACGAAGAAGGCACGGCAAGCACTTTCTTCAGAACAGCGAGCCCTGGTTGCCTTGCGGTCCCGGCTCGGCCTTGGGCCTCACCGCTCTGGCCTTGCGCGGGCTGGCGGTTGCTTCCGGTGCCCCGTCACCGCCATCGCTGACAATGGCGCTAAGGCGGCCGGCGGCCACCTCGATGCTGAGCTCGGAGCCGGCCGGCGCATCGGCCGGATCGCGCAAGGGCTGGCCATCGGGTCCGCGCACCAGCGCATAGCCGCGCGCCAGAACATCCTTGTAGGACAGGGACTTCAGCAGCTTTTCCTGGGCTTCCAGCCGCTGCCGCCGATCCTGGTTGGCCTGGGCGGCAGCGCGGGTCAGCCGCGCGAACAGATTGTCCAGCCGCTCGGCGCCAAGCCGGATCTGCCGGGTCAGGGGCTGGGGCGACAGGCGGCTGGCAGTCGCGGTCAGTTTCTGCTTCTGAGCCTGAACGGCAACACTCAGCGCCCGGCTCTGCCGTTCGCCAAGGCCGGTCAGCCTGTCGCGCGCCTGCAGCGTGCGGCGTGACAGGGTTGCCGGCGTGAGCAGCGTCTCGGCCCGCACCAGCCGCGTGCGCAGCGCCCGTGTGTTGACCGTCAGCGCCCGTTCGAGATTGCCGCTGACAAAGTCAAACCTCTGCCGTGGCAAGGCAAGAAGATCGCGCGGCACGGGAAGGGCTGCCGCAGCCGCGCGCAATTCGGTGCGGCGTGCGCCAACCAGCCGCACAAGGCCGGAGTTGAGCCGGCGCGACAGGTCATCGACGGCCGCCATCAGCTCCGCCTTCACCGGCACGGCCAGTTCGGCAGCACCCGTCGGCGTCGGCGCGCGCAGGTCGGCCGCCAGATCGATCAAGGTCCAGTCGGTTTCATGGCCAACGGCCGAGATCAGCGGAATGGCGCTCTCGGCAGCGGCCCGCACCACCTGTTCATCGTTGAAGCCCCACAGATCCTCCAGGCTGCCGCCACCGCGCGCCACGATGATAAGATCTGGGCGCGGGATCGCTCCCCCGTCCATGAGGGCGTTGAAGCCGCGAATACCATTGGCAACTTCCGCACCGCTCGTCTCGCCCTGCACGCGCACGGGCCAGACCAGCACATGCAGCGGAAACCGGTCGGCAAGGCGGTGCAGGATATCGCGGATCACCGCACCGGTCGGCGAGGTAACGACACCGATCACGCGCGGCAGCGCCGGCAGCGGCCGCTTGCGTTCGGCGGCAAACAGCCCTTCAGCGGCCAGCTTGCGCTTGCGCTCTTCCAGGAGGGCCATCAGCGCCCCGGCGCCTGCCGGCTCCAGCGCATCGATGACCATCTGGTACTTCGACTGGCCGGGGAAGGTCGTCACCTTGCCTGTGGCAATCACCTCAAGCCCTTGCTCGGGCTGGATCTTCAGCTTGGAAACCGCGCCCTTCCAGATGACGGCAGCGAGCACCGACCGGTCATCCTTGAGGTCAAGATAGATATGCCCGGAGCCCGGCCGCGAAATTCGTCCCAGCTCGCCCCGCACC
Organism: Pannonibacter sp. SL95; assembly: GCF_026672425.1. Taxonomy (GTDB): domain Bacteria; phylum Pseudomonadota; class Alphaproteobacteria; order Rhizobiales; family Stappiaceae; genus Pannonibacter. Next base: position 268,705 of record NZ_JAPPRC010000006.1, on the reverse strand, counting down.
CGCACATAGCCAAAGGATTCCTCAAGCGTCCGCTTGATGGAAAACGAGATGTCGGAGACCGAGTATTCGGCAACATTCGAGGGAGCAGTCGGTTCGGCCACGCGTGCGATTCCGGTTCCTGGAAAACCGCGCCAAGGTGACCCGCCCCGGCGCCCCGGTCAACCCGCCCTCTCCGGCCCCCTTGCGCTTCCCACGCAACCTGGCCGCCTTCCTCCCCCCGCACAAGCCCCCGCGCCTCGCCTTGCTCCGCGTCATCAACTCTGTTGTTGTGCGTTGTGCCTGATCCTTGCGTTCAGGATGACGATGATCTTTCGCATGAGGGCGGCGATTGCGAGGATTGGCTTCTTCCCGTTGTTGATAAGCCTTTGATAGACCTCCTTTAATGGCCCGTTTGCGCGGCTTGCGGACAAGGCGGCCATGAAGAGGGCCGGCTTGACGGTGGAGCGTCCGCCATGCATCCGGCGATATCCCTTGAGGGTTCCGCTGTCCTTGGGATGAGGGGCGACCCCGGCGAGGCTTGCGGCCTGGCGCCGGTCCATCGTTCCCAGTTCCGGCATGGTTGCGGCGAGGGTGATGGCGGTGCGCTTGCCCACGCCCGGCAGGGAGCAGCAGACCTCGATCCGGCGGGCGAGCTGCGGCGAGGCGTCGACGAGCGCCTCGATGGCGGCGTCGATGGCCTCGATCTCGTGCAGGATCGCCCGCAGGATGACCTGGCAGGAGCGGCGGATGATCGCGATGCCAGGTCCCTCTCCGGGGATCTTTGAGCGGTTCTGCTCGGCCACCTTGAGGGCGAGAAGCTCCTGACGGCGGGCATTGAGGCTGGCGAGTGTGCTCTGGGTCTCATCGGCCGGCGTGAACAGGGCGAGTGTCTTCCAGCGCTCCTCGCCATAGCGGGCCAGAGCCTGGGCATCGATGGCGTCTGTCTTGGCAAGACGGCCGAAGGACCGGCTGAATGCCTTGACCTTAACGGTATCGGCCCGGTGGCAGGCAAGGCCTGCTGCCGTCAGTTCGCCCACCAGCAGGCGCTCGTGGCCGCCGGTCGGCTCCAACACGCACAGGCAGTCGGCCGACAGGCCTGTCAGCGCCTTGCGGATGCTGGCGGAGCGGTTGGGGAAGGTCGTGACACGGCCGGTGGCGGTGTCGAAGGCGGTGATGCTGTCCTTGGCGACATCGAAGCCGCAGACATGGGCGGGAGGCTGCTGCAGGGCGGGCATGGCCGTGCTATCCTTGACGTGCTTCGGATTGTTTGCGGGCGTGGGTGTCAGCCAGAGGCCCAATCAACTCTCCAAGCGGGAAAAGGGAAGCGTCAGGGAGCCATGATGACAGCGGGTGAAAACCCGACCCCGGGACGGTCGCCTGACGCTGAAGCTGCGGGTTAAGGGTCGCAGCTTCCCCTTTACCCTAGCACCTCGGACAACAAACAACCCCGGGCGAGCAACGCGAGACCCGGGGCCCACTCGTTCGCAGAGCGTTGATTTCGTTCGGCACTCTCCGTTCCGAAGTGCCCAGTCATGGTGTTTTTCAATGGCTCTGCAAGCGAGTAGGCCCCGGCTCCGCGCTACGCTTGGCCGGGGTGACGCCGGTGTTTTGCTGCCACGTCCAGATCCGATGTCCCGCCCCGCAAGCAAGAAAACACCCCGCGACGTCCCGGCCTTGAGCCGGGACCTGGTAGGATGTCGAGGTGACTGCCTCACAGGTCCCGGCTCACGGCCGGGACAGCGTGGAGGATAGATCGCAATGCATGCCAACATCAGCCCATAAAAAAAGGCCCGCCGGTGAAGGCGGGCCAGGCAATGTCGGCAAGGCAATCGCCGACGGGGCTGCAGGTTTGGTCGCTGCCGGCCGGCTGCGGGGGGAAGCGGGCCGGCAACATCCGGGAGAAACAGGGGTTACACGGCAAGACGTGCCGGTGAGGACAGCGGGGGACGGGTGGCGGCCGCCTCGGAGAGGTCGATGATCACGGCGGACGGGAGATCCGTCTGCGGTTCCGGCTGGCCGAACCGTTTGGTAGACCGGCTGTCGACGAGGGCAGCTGATGGATCCGCAAAAAGCGGTGTTCCCATGGCTGCTCGAACATCCCCCCGGGTGAGGCCGATGTCGCGCAGTTGCTCATCGGTCCAGGTGGTGAGTTCAGCAACCTGACGGCGATTGCGGAATGCACGCCACACCTTCGCGACAGATCCGGAGAGCCGGCTGATCAGCGGGGCAAGGGCAAGGGCGTACATGACACAAATCTCCTTCGTTTTCGGAAAACGCTTTTCCGAACAAACAGTTCATCATCTTTGGAACCGGCAGCAGCTGGGAGCCCGTTGCCGATGTCGCGACAATGCCGAGCTTGAATGAATTGATCCAACGAATGTTTCTTATGGGTTCGATCATGATTTGTGATAATCTGAGGAGGAACACTTATACCCTCGCGTCATCAGCGGCTTGCCGGTCGCCTTGGCGTTCGGGGCCCGGGAGAGATGAATGCTGGACCTGGATCAGCTGCGAACTTTTGTCGCCATCGCGGAATACGGCAGCTTCACCCGCGCAGCTGAGGTGGTCTACAAGACCCAGTCGGCGGTCTCGATGCAGATGCGGCGTCTGGAAGAGCGGATCGGGCGCCCGATCTTCGCCCGCGATGGCCGGATGTCACGTCTGACCGAGGACGGGGAAAAGCTGCTGCACTACGCCCGCCGCCTCGTTCAGCTCAACGACGAGACACTTGCCGCCTTCGACGAAACCGAAGTGCAGGGCTGCGTTCGTCTCGGCACACCGGATGACTACGCAGACCGCTTCCTGCCGGAGATCCTCGCCCGCTTCTCCCGGTCCAATCCGAAGGCCGAAGTGAGTGTGGTCTGCGCCCCGACATCGAACCTGATCGATCTGGTCTCGGCGAATGAGCTCGATGTGGCGATCATCACCCACGTCGAAAAGCCCGACCGGCCGCAGAGGGATGAGGTCATCCGGCGCGAGCCGCTGCTCTGGGTCGTCTCGGCGCGCCATGCGGTCGAGAACGAGGAAATCCTGCCGCTGGCGCTTGGTCGCGCCACCTGCAACTGGCGCCGGGCGGCCCTCTCCGCCCTCACCTCGGTGCAGCGCCAGCACCGGCTGCTTTATTCCAGCTGGAACTCGACCGCAGTCGGCGCCGCGGTGCTGGCGGGCCTTGCCGTTTCGGTGCTGCCGGAATCAGCCCTGCGGCCCGGCATGAGAGTGCTCAGCGAGGCCGATGGTTTCCCGAAGCTGCCGGAATGCGAGATCGCGGTCATGCGGTCCTGGCATCAGCGGTCGCGTGTCACCGAAGCGCTGGTCGAGCACATCATGTCCTCTCTCGACAATCTTTCCGTGCCCCAAGCCGCCGAGTAACATCGTCAAGCCTCGCCACGCCGCCTTATTTTCTCTGGAGATCCCGGTCATGCGCCTGTTCATCGGCAACAAGAACTATTCCTCCTGGTCGCTGCGGCCCTGGCTGCTGATGCGGGAACTTGGCATTCCCTTCGAGGAGCAGCTTGTTCCGTTCGGCACCGATGCCTGGAAAACTGTCTCCACACTCTCGCCGACCGGCAAGGTTCCCTGCCTGGTCGATGGCGAGATCATCGTCTGGGATTCGCTCGCCATCAGCGAGTATCTGGCCGAGGGAAATCCGGCCATCTGGCCGGCAGACCGCGAAGCGCGCGCCTTTGCCCGCTCGATCGCCTCGGAAATGCATTCCGGCTTCCAGGCCCTTCGCTCCATGTGCAGCATGAACTGCGGCCTGAAGGTGCAGCTGAATGAGGTCAGCCCGGCGGTGGCGCGGGACTGGGCCCGGATCGACGCAATCTGGCAGGAAGGCCTGTCGCGCTTTGGCGGGCCGTTCCTGGCTGGCGACCGCTTCACCGCCGCCGATGCCTTCTATGCGCCCGTGGTCTTCCGCGCCCGCACCTACTCGCCCAGCCTTTCGGCAGCCGCCAGCGGCTATGTCAGCACCATGCTGGCCTTGGCCGGCATGACATCCTGGTTCGAGGCCGCCCTTGCCGAGCCCTGGCGCGATGCGCCGCACGAAGACGAAGTCCGCGCCGCCGGTACAATCCTGGAAGACCTGCGCAAGGCGTGATCCGGACCGCTCCGACAGAAGCGTCCCGGACCGGTCCGGGACGCTTCTGTTGCTTATTTCGCCTTCAGCATCATGATGTTGCCGGCAAGGACCAGCCCCAGGCCGATTAGCGCGGCCGGGGTCCAGTGGTAATTCTCCACCACGGTCGAAACCGTCAGTGCCACGACCGGAAAGATCACGGTCGAATAGCCCGCCCGCGCTGACCCGATGCGGCCGAGCAGGGTCAGGTAGGAGGCAAAGGCCACCACCGAGGCGATCACCGCCAGATAGGCCAGGCTGCCAAGATAGACCGGCGTCAGCGGCACGGCGAAGCTGTCGCCGCGCAGGAGGCAGAACAGCCCGAGGAAACAGGCGCCATAGATCATGCCCCAGGTCGTTGCCGGCCGCACGGCGATCCCGGACTTCTGGTTTGAGGCCGACACCATGTTGCCCATGCAGAAGGACAGCGTTCCGGCAATGCAGAGGCCTAGTCCCTTGGCGGCATCGACGTTCAGTTCCGCCCCGACAATCTGCGGCCAGAACATCAACGCAATGCCGGAAAACCCGGTCAGCCCGGCCAGCAGCATGACCAGCTTCGGCCGCTGCGCGAACAGCAGGAAGCCGAGGATCAGGTTGAACACCGACGCCAGCGAGAACACCACCGCCAGCAGGCCAGAGGGCAGGTACTGCGCGCCGTAATAGAACAGGGTGAAGTTGGTCGAGAAGATGAACGCCCCAAGTCCGGCGAAGCGCAGATGCGCCTTTAGCGGAAAGGCCAGAAGCCGGTCCCGGGCGGCAAGGCTCCAGGCCAGCATGACGAGGGCCGCCAGGACGAAGCGCCAGAACACCGACACCTCCGGCACCACGCCCGCCACCTGCCCCTTCATGGCGATCCAGCTGAAGCCCCAGGCGAAAATCGTCATGCCGTAAAGGCCGAAATCGGTCGAGGTCAGGCGCGCCGCGCCCGGTTGGGCGGTCTGGGCGGACATTGGGGTCGTCAGGGACATGAATTCTCCCGAAAGGGCATGAGTTTGTCAGCGTGCCCGCACAATCCTCCGCGCGCCAGCCAAACACAAATGAGAGTTCGTGAACTCATCCATTCACAACGCTGAAGCATCGCGGGCGGACGGATGCCAGATCGGCCGATAGCCGGCACCAAGCGCGGCCCGCGACAGGGACGGCGTCAGCACATGGAGAGGAAGCCCCGCAGGCATGATCCCGGCTGCGGCATAGCCGGCCGGTGTCCAACGCAACAAGCCTTTGTTGTACAAGGCAAAAAACTCGCCATCCTGGCTGAAGACCGTCCCATCCGGACAGCCGGAAAGATCAGTCATCCGCTCTCCGGACCAGCCACGGCCGCGCTCCTGCGCCAACCGCCGATCCATTTCGTCCGCGCCCGGACTGCATTTGAAATCAAGGACTTGCGCTATCGCTCCGGCGTACGCCCGCGCCGCATCACGGCGGCATTCGAAACAGGGTCGATGCCCTGCAGCAAGCGTCGTGACCTCGTCCAGAAAGAACAGCTCGGTATAGCCCTGCCCCATCACCTGCCGCTGACGGCCCTTGAAGGACAGCACGCAGCAGATCCAGCGCCGGCTGGCCTGCTCTCGGATTATCTCTTTTGTTTCAACATCATGGATGCGGCCACCACGATTGCCCATGACGGTACCGCGTGCCGCCTCGGCAACAATCCGGCCATCCGGCCACACGCGATTGCGATAGCTCATCCATCCGTTCCCTGTTGACGAGACACAGGATATTGCCGATTGAAAGTCCAGACCACACGGAAGCGGAGCCTTGCCGTCATGCGCGTTCTTGCCATCGAGAACTATCAGGACACACCTTATGGCAACGTCGGCCGCGCGCTGGAAACGGCCGGGGTCGAGGTGGTCAAGATCCGCGCCTTCGAGGGCGAGCCTGTCCCCGCATCCGTCGACGGCTATGCCGGACTGGTCGTGTTCGGCGGCGGGCAAAACGCCCTCGACGATGAGGGTTCTCCTTTCCTGCCAAGGGTTTGCGACCTTATCCGCGGTTTCCACCAGGCCGAGCGCCCGGTCATGGGCATCTGCCTCGGCTCGCAGCTGATCGCCCGAACCTTTGGCGGCCGCAACATCATTGGCCGGCCAATCGAGTTCGGCTGGCATGACGTGACCCCGACCGACGCCGGCCGCGCGGACCCGGTGTTTTCAGCCCTTGGCGATGGCGCGCCGCTGTTTCACTGGCACAATGACACTTTTGATCTGCCTCCCGAAGCGGTGCATCTGGCGACCAGCCGGCAGACGGTCAACCAGGGCTTCCGGCTGGGCCGAAGCACCTATGCCTTCCAGTTCCACTTTGAAGCCGCCTTGCCCGAAGTGCTTGACTGGTCAGAGACTTTTGCCGGCATGATCGCCTCTGACACTCCGGATTGGTCGGAGCGGTTGCCCGTTGAAGCCGAGCGCCATGCTGCCCGCGCTGATGCAACCGGCAAGGCGCTGGCCGAAGCCTGGACCCGTTTGCTCGGCGCCTGATCCGGCGCATCCTCCCTTTGGAGGGCAGGTTCCGGCGTGCCACCCCCTGCCCTTTCGCCGAAGCTCGCGCCATATTGCGCAGCAACAGCCAGAGGACCGGCACCGGAGGCATCATGCATTTCGACCTGACCGAAGAACAGCAGCTCATCGCCGACACAGCCCGCAAACTGGCGGAAGACAGGATCGCGCCGCTGGCCGAAACGCTGGACCGGGGCGAAGGCCGCGTGGAATTTCTCAGCAATCTCAGTCTTCTGGCCGAGAACGGCTTCATGGGTCTTAACGTCCGCGCCGAATATGGCGGCACGGAAGCGGGCACGGTTGCCTTCGCGCTTGCCATCGAGGCGCTTGCCCGCGCCTGCGCCTCCACCGCGGTCACCTGTTCTGTCAGCAACATGGTCGGCGAGGTCATCCAGGCGGTCGGCAGTGACGCCCAGCGCGCCGCCTACCTGCCCAAGCTCTGCGACGGCACCTATCCCGCCGGCGGCTTCTGCCTGACGGAGGCCGGCGCCGGATCGGACCCGGCCGGCATGCGGACGCGGGCGGTGAAGGACTGCGACAGCTATGTCCTGAACGGAGCAAAGCTTTACATCACCTCGGCCGAATATGCCGGCGTCTTTGTGGTCTGGGCGGTGACAGATCCGCAAGCCCCTAAGGGCAAGGGCATTTCCTGTTTCCTCGTGGAAGCTGGAACGCCCGGCCTCGTCATCGGCAAGGCGGAGAAGAAGATGGGCCAGACTGGCTCGGCCACCAACGAGGTGCTGTTCCAGGACTGCCGCGTCGCGGCCAGTGCCCTGATGGGCCCTGAAAACGGCGGCTTCCGCACGGCCGTCGGCGAACTGGCGGGCGGGCGCATTGGCGTTGCGTCCCTGGCTCTCGGCATTGCCCGGGCCGCGATGGATGCGGCCAAGGCCTATGCCCGCGAACGGCAACAGTTCGGCCAGTCACTGGCCGACATGCAGGGCATCCAGTGGATGATTGCCGACCGCGAAACCGAGCTGGAGGCGGCGCGTCTCCTGATCCTTCAGGCCGCCTGGGCCAAGGACCAGGGCCGGCCCTTCGGCAAGGAGGCTTCCATGGCCAAGCTCTTTGCCTCGGAAGCCGCCCAGAAGGCGACCTATACGGCGTTGCAGATCCACGGTGGCGCAGGTTACATCAAGGACTATCCGCTCGAACGCCACGCTCGTGACGCGCGCATCACCACGATCTACGAAGGCACCAGCGAGATCCAGCGGTTGATCATCGCCCGCGAGGTACTGAAATCAATCTGACACAGGACTGCGTCATAGACCGCTCCTGTTCCAATGCGAGCGCGACCTCCATGACCTTTCCCGCTCTGACGGGCACACCTGTGCTTGAAACCGAACGCCTGATTCTGCGGACATTCATCGCGGCTGACCTGCCGGCGTTCCGCGCGTATGCGACGTCGTCCGACCGCACCCGCTACACCGGCGGCCCCAAGCCCGAATATGCAGTTCAGGAGAAGTTCGCCTCCATGATCGGTCATTGGCGCCTGCGGGGCTTCGGGCGGTTTGCGATCACCTGCCGGGAAACAGGACGCGCGATGGGTCATGTCGGTCCCTTTCAACTCACCGACCTGGCCGGCCCGGAACTGACCTGGACCCTGTGGAGCGATGAGTTTGAAGGGCGAGGCTTTGCCCTTGAAGCGGCAAGACGGGTCAATCTCTGGTTGGCGAGGGACCTCGGCTGGCATCATGCGCACTGCGAAATCGACGCAGACAACACGCCCTCCCGCCGGCTTGCCGAGAAGCTTGGCGGCGAACTGGACGGGGCCGCGGCAGCGGGGTGGATGGCCCATGGTGTGACGTACAGGTTCGATCTTGCTTCGGTCATGTCCTGAGACTGACGTGGCGCCATCAACAAAAAGCCCCGGCGCTTGCGCACCGGGGCTGAATGTCGTGATCGATCAGCGGCTGCTGATCTGATCAGGCAGCCTTGATGTCCTTGAAGGACTTCTCGACGGCTTCCTTGACCGGCGAAGTGACGTCGGAGGTCAGCTTGGTGGCGAACTCCTGCATGTCCTTGGCCTGGGCGCTCAGCGCGTCGAACTGCTGGCGAGCGAAGGTCGACTGCAGCTCGATGGCTTCAGCGACGGTCTTGACGCCCATCAGGTCCTTGAAGAACGAGAAGGTGGCGTCGGTGTTCACCTTGGCAGCGTCCAGCGCCTTCATGTTGAACTCGACAACGCCCTGACGCGAGGTCTCGAAGGTGTCTTCGAGCAGGTCGGTTGCCTCTTCAGCAGCCGACTTCACCTTGGAATAGGCGTCACGGGCCTGTTCGATGCCCTTTTCGGTCATTTCACGAACCATTGCGGGAACTTCGATCTTCGGCATGGAAAAAGCCTCGAAATCAGAGAAAGGGGAAGCGGCGGTTGCCGGCTTGGTGGTCTTGGTTGCGCGCGCCTTCGGGGCGGCCTTCGGTGCCGTGGCTTCCGGCGAAATTTCAACGCTCATGTGTCATCTCCTGCTGGGGCCGGAGCCGATCACGTGGCAATCGTCCGGCATGGGGGACGTGGACGGCCGTGCCGCCCGTCCCTCCGTCATCCGCAGGGTTAATATAGGTGAGGCCGTGCTGCATTGCAACATTATTTTGCAGTGCACAATGAAAAGTAACGCAGGGTCATTCCGTGCAGTAGGAAGCTGCAAGGATAAAATCTCGTAGCGTCAACGACTTGACTGAATGGCGGAATGCCAGCCTCGTGCCGGCGCATCCGGTCCTGCCCATGGCAAAGGCCACGGGCAGGATGATCTGGGTGAATCTTTGTCGCCGGGACAAAGGTCAGAAGACGGACAATCAGTCCTTGGCTGCGCGGGCCGCATCCTGCGCGGTACGAGTCGCGGCATCGCTGATTTCGCGCGCCTGCTCGCCAAGCTGCTCCATCTGGCTGCGCAGGTAGTCCTGCTGCAGCTTCATCATTTCTTCCATGTCCTTGGCGCGCACCATCTGCTGGGCGAAGCGGAAGGCGGCATCGACATGCTCCTCGGCATAGCCGAAGGCCTTGCGGTTGATGTCGGAAGCGCCGGACTGAACCGCAGAAGACGAGCCTTCCACATTGGCGACCGCCTTCTGGGTCACCGACATGAAGTCGTCGAACGCCTTACGGGCCTGGTCGACGCTTTTTTCTGCGAAATCCCGCATCTGTTCGGGAATTTCGAAACCGTTCTTGTCCGTAGCCATTCCTGCACTCCCCATCATGATTTCGCAAAACAGGCGATCGACGGGAAAGGCCCGCACAGCGCCCGCGCCACAGACAGCAGCTTCCACGCAAGGGATGACCTGACCATGACAGCCAGCCCGCGCACGCGGCAGTTGCCTTGTCAAAATTGGTAGCATGGGGTCTTCCCCTCGGCAATCGACCAGGATGAACCCTACCGTCGCGGCAGCGTGAAAGCTTCTGGCAAGCTCTGCCGAACAACGGGCACAAAGGTCCGATTGATTAGAAAAAACCCTTTGGGATTAACCACAAGGCAAGGCGCGGTCTGGCAAGGGCTCCCCAGTCATGGACGCCCTCGGGCTTTGACGGTATTAACTTGATGTTTACCGGATTGACCGCTGCCAACGGCAGTTGTGATGTCCGGCGAGACGCCCCGCCAGCAGCCGCGCCAGATCGGCTCGAGGGGGTTTCGGAATTGCGGCACCGCAGAGGGAACCCGATGGACCAGCACCTGACGACTTTCCTGGCGCTCAGCGCCCATGCCGAACTTGCTCCGCTGATCGTTGCTGAGCGCCCGGCGTGGCTGTGGAATGCCACTGGCGACCGCGTGCTGTGGGCCAACGCTGCTGGCGCCGCCTTCTTTGATGCAAGGTCGCCCCAGGCGCTGGCAAGTCTGTCCGGTCTAGACCGGGCGCAGGCACGTCCGCATCTTGCCCGCATCGCAACAACTGGTCCAGTGGATCGGCCGAGCCTTGAACGGCTGCGCTTCTACAAGGGACTGAAGGTTGTCCTGTTCACCTGCCAGTGCCGCCGGCTTGTGCTTGGCACCGGAGAAAGCGCCGCACTCATCATGGCCGCGGATGGGCCCGTTCAGACGTCCAGACCCGACGCAGAGTTTCTGGCGCTGATCGCCGCCGGAGCCCCCGGCATGACACTCGCGCTCAGCGACGCCGCCGGCCAGCTCGTCGCCCGTGACGGCGCGGATGCGAATGCCCTGCCCGCCGTCATTCCGCCGCAGGAAGACCTCGTGCAGGTCGCCGGTCGTGCCCACAATCTGATCCGCCTGCCGCTCGGCACCGCGCGCCATCTGATGATCGTCGACGAAGAACCGGCCGAGGAGTTCATCGAGCCGGAACCCAGCGCTGCCGCTGAGGCCGAGGCGCTGACCCCGGCCGAAACCGTCAGCCTTGTGGAAACGGCTGCAGATCTGCCGGAGGCAGCAGACGATGCGGACGTTTCGGTGACCGTGCAGGACACCACCGCGGAGGTGACGACGGCCCATGTCGACATCCCGTCCGACATCGCGGCCCCGCAGCCGCTGGACCCGGTCTCAGGCGCCAGCACTTCCGAGGCGGCGGCCTCTCCCCTAGATCAGACACCGGCGACGCCGTCGGGCGACACCAGCTCCGAGGTCGACGCCACCGCTGGCAGCTTTGCCCTGCGTGACCGTCCGGTTCGATTCGCCTGGAAGATGGATGTCGACCAGCGCTTCACGTTCCTGTCGCCGGAATTTGCCGATGTGCTTGGCAGCCGGGCCGCCGACATTGTTGGCATGACCTGGGCCGAAGTGGCCGCCCGCTTCGGGCTGGATCCGCGCGGCAGCATCGCACGGGCCCTGTCGCGCCGCGATACCTGGAGCGGCAAGACCGTGGACTGGCCCGTGCCCGGCTCGGGCCTCAGGGTTCCGGTGGACATGGCCGCCCTGCCGGCCTTTGACCGCCGCCGCGTCTTTGAAGGCTATCGCGGCTTCGGCGTGTTGCGGCCGGCTGACGCTCTGGAAGACGAGGAAATTGCAGCCCTTGAGGCACAGGAGGAGTTGACGCCTGAGCCGGCCGGCGCTGAGCCGTTGGAGACCCTGGCGGCACCGGTTGTTCCCGGTAGCGAAATGGAAGCCGCGCCAGCCGAAGCGGACGCTTTGGCTGCTGGAACCGTCGCAACTGTGCCCGATTCCGCCCCTGAGACGACGCTGGCGGACGTGATCGTCGACGTCGTGGGCGAAGTGCCTGCGGGCGCCACTGCCCTTGCGCTTGCCGTCAGCGAAGGCGAAGCGACTGCGACCACGGCGGATGACGATGCGAACCACGCCGAGACGCTCTCGCTTGTCGCCGAGCCAACGCTGGCGAGCGCGCCTGTCGCCGACGAACTAGGCGAAACGGCACCTTCCCTGTCCGCAGCCGACACCCTGTCAGAGCCGGTCAACCCCGTTGAGTTGACGCCGGCCGAACCGGAGAGCGAGGCTGTGTTGCCGGCACCAGCCTCCGAATGGATCGCGGACTTGAAGGCAGCGCCGACACCGGTAAAGGACCTGGAGCAGGATCTGGTGCCGCAGCCGTCAACGACAGCCGATCTGTTCGAAGCGCCGGCAGCGCGTAAGGACGACACGCTGGCCGGCATCGACAGCACCAGACCTTTGCCGCCGAAGGAAATCGAGAAGGCCGTTCGCACCCTGGCGCGCGAGTTCGACGCCGTGCTGGAGCGGCGCGCGGCCCGCAAGGCCGCCGAGGCTGCCCCCGTGCGCGCCTATCGCGAGACCCCTCCGGCAGAACCGGCGCCGGCACGGATCGAGCAGCCCGGCGTTGAAACTGCCCCGGTAGCAGCCGCGCCTGTGCCGGCCACGCCGGAGCCGCAGGACGATCCCGCCCAGGCGCTCGTTTCGGCGCTCGCCGCCGCCGGCCCGCAGATCGAAGAGATTGCCCTCACAGCGGCCGAAAGGACCGGGGACAGCGAAGCACTGCCAGCGGCAGAGGAAGCCTTGGCCGTCGTGGAAGACGCAGTTCGTGATGAGGCAGAAGCCCATGTCGCTCCGGCCGCTGAAGACGCCGTGCTGGTCGAGGCGGATGCCGCCGAGCCCGCGCATACCGAAACGCTGTCCGAGGCAAACACGGACAGTGCGCCTCAATCACTTGAGGATGATATCCATCCCGAGCTGCAGCCTGCGTCTGAAGACGCGCCAAGCACTGAGTTTGAACCTGAGGCAGAAACACCGGCCGCGCCGGTGACGGACGCGCTGCAGCCGGCCGCTGATCCAGTCCCGGAGAGCAAGTCCGAAAGCCGTGTCGTGCCCTTCACGGCACCGGGCGGTATCCGCGTTCCGCGCATGGTGCCCGTCGACACCTCGCGTCTGACCAAGCCCGAGCGCGCCGCGTTCCGCAAGATTGCCGAGGCGCTTGGGGCAAGGCTTGAGGGGGACTTCGAGGAAGAAGAGGACGATGCGGCCGCGGCAATTTCCGCCCAGCCGGCACCGCCCGTAGAACCTCAGCGCCCGGTTGCACCGCCGGCAGAACCGATCGACCCGCGCCTGCTGGACCGTCTGCCGATCGGCATCGGCATCGTGCGCGACCGCGAGGTGCTTTACGCCAACGAGACACTGCTGGCGCTGCTCGGCTACCCCCATATCGAGGCGCTGGAAGAGGCCGGCGGCTTCGAGGCGATCTTCGTTGATCCTGAGCACATGCCCGGCGACCGGCTGGAAGGCACCATTGACGAGGCCATGCTGCTTCGCCGCGCCAATGGCCGCCTGTCGCCCGTCGATGCCCGCATGCACACGGTGCCCTGGAACGGCGGGCGCGGATTGATGGTCTCGATCGTCGAGCGGGTCACGGCACCGGCGGCCACCGTTCCGGCACAGCCCCAGCCCGTGGAGATACCGCAACCGTCCGGCCGCTCTGCTGATACAGACCTTGCCCTGTCATTGGCGCGCGAGCAGATCGCCGAGATGGACACGATCCTGGAGACTGCGACGGACGGCGTGCTGTTGCTCGACCGGTTCGGGACGATCCTGAAGGCCAATGGCTCGGCGGAGGCGCTGTTCGGCGCCGCCCGGTCCGACCTCGTCGGCGCGCCACTGACAGAGTTCCTGGCCCAGGAAAGCCACCGCTCGGCGATGGATTATCTCGACGGTCTCGCCCGCAATGGCGTGGCCAGCGTGCTCAACGATGGCCGCGAGGTGATCGGCCAGGTGTCGTCCGGCGGGCTGATCCCGCTGTTCATGACCATTGGCCGTCTCGGCTCCGGCGAGGGGCTGAAGTTCTGCGCCGTGCTGCGCGACATCACCCAGTGGAAGGCGGCAGAAGAGGAACTGACCAAGGCCAAGCGGCAGGCGGAGAACGCCAGCTCGCAGAAGTCCGATTTCCTCGCAAAGATCAGCCACGAGATCCGCACGCCGCTCAACGCCATCATCGGCTTCTCGGAAGTGATGATCGAGGAGCGCTTCGGCGCCATCGGCAACGAGCGTTACAAGGAATATCTCAAGGACATCCGCACCTCCGGCTCGCATATCATGAGCCTGATCAATGACTTGCTCGACTTGTCGAAGATCGAGGCGGGCAAGATGGACCTGACTTTCGAGGCCGTGTCGGCCAATGACATCGTGCGCGAATGCGTGGCCCTGATGCAGCCCCAGGCCAACCGCGAGCGGGTGATCATCCGCGCCAGCCTGCCCGGCACCGTGCCCAATGTGGTGGCGGACCTGCGCTCGCTGCGCCAGATCGTGCTGAACCTCCTGTCCAACGCGATCAAGTTCAACAAGTCGGGCGGTCAGGTGATCGTCTCAACGGCGCTGGAGCCGTCGGGCGAGGTCGTGCTGCGCGTGCGGGACACGGGCACGGGCATGAATGCCAAGGATCTGGCCGCCGCGCTGGAACCGTTCCGCCAGGTGCACACCGCCCGTCACGGCGGCGGCACCGGCCTCGGCCTGCCGCTGACCAAGGCGCTGGTGGAGGCCAACCGCGCCGGCTTCAAGATCGACAGCGTACCGGACCAGGGCACGCTGGTGGAGATCACCTTCCCGCCGCAGCGCGTGCTGGCGGAATGAGGACCTAACTCGAGACACCGGGCCGGCAACCACGCCGGCCCGGTCTATGCCCTTGAACTCATTCGCCTGTTGATCTTTTTGTGCGTGACGTGAAATGGCGCTTGAGATCGCAGGCCGCCTCGGATAGATACCCCCTTGCAAAGGGAACGACTGCAAAGTATGTTCCGCGCCACTTCGCAAGGCCTCAGCCGCCTTGCCGCCCCGTGCAGACGTAGCTCAGTTGGTTAGAGCGTCGGATTGTGGCTCCGAAGGTCGGTGGTTCGAATCCACCCGTCTGTACCATCTCTTCTTGACTACACTCATCGTCAGTCCACGCAAGGTTTTCGCCTCGAGCTGAACTATTGCATGCAACGTGATCTTCGCCCTGACGGAAAAACGCCTTCACCAGCACCAAACGGATCTGGCCAAACGGGAGCAGCCACGTATAGTGGTCTGACCTTCCATCTGCCGTGCCGTGATCCGTCTGCCCCGGACGCGCGGGCGGTGTGAGCGGAGTGAGAGCATAGACCTTCGTCGGTCCGGATGTGTGTGCGTCTGGCGACTGACGGTCGTCTGTGCTCAAAGGGGAACAACAATTGCATTCCGGCCAGCGCGAACCGGCGTGGCCTCCCGCATCGGATGCGGGCTGCACGCTGGTCAGGCCAAGGCCGTTCGGGGTCTTCATGGACGATCTATCCATTGCAACGCTGGCGCTGCTTGCCGGCTCGCTGCTTGCCACCGGCTTTGTCACAGGCATCATCGCCGGCCTTCTCGGCGTTGGCGGCGGCATCGTCATCGTGCCGGTGTTCTATTATGTGCTGCCGCTGATCGGCGTCAGCGAAAACGTCGCCATGCATCTGGCCGTCGGCACCTCGCTGGCCACGATCATCGTCACCGGAGCCTCCTCGGCGCGGGCGCACATGAAGCGTGGCAGCGTCGACAAGGACCTGTTGAAGCGCTGGTGGCTGCCGATCATGGCAGGCACGGTTGCGGGCGGCGTCCTGGCCGGCAACGTCTCGGGTGGCATGCTGACGCTGATCTTCGGCACGGTTGCCCTGCTGGTCGCCCTCAACATGGTGCTGCGCAAGGAAGGCACCGGGATTGCCGACAGTCTGCCGGGCGCGCCCTTGCGTGAGCTGCTTGGCTTCATCATCGGCGGTATCTCGGTGATGATGGGCATCGGCGGCGGCACCCTCGGCGTGCCGATCCTGACCCTGTTTTCCTATCCGATCCGCCAGGCCGTCGGCACCGCGTCCGCCATCGGCCTGATCATTGCCGTGCCGGGCGCGCTGCTGGCCATGGTCTACGGCTGGGGCAATCCGGATCTGCCGCCGTTCTCGCTCGGTTATGTCAACCTGGTCGCCTTCCTGCTGATCGTCCCGACCTCGGTCTATTCCGCCCCCATTGGCGCCAAGCTGGCGCACACGCTGCCGCCAGCCAAACTGCGGCTGGTGTTCGCCGCCTTCCTGTTCTTTACCGGCGCGCGCATGATCTGGGGTGTGTTCGGCTGATGGGAGGACGGGCACCGATTACCGCCGAAGGCATGTGGCTGGGGGCGCGGCTTACCGTGCCGCTCGTGCCGGGCATCATCACCTTTGCCGCCGTGTTTGGCACCGTCTGCGCCCAGAAAGGGCTGACGATTGCCGAGACGATGCTGATCAATTCCTTCGTCTTTGCCGGGGCGTCGCAGTTTGTCGCCATGGAGCTGTACCGCGATCCCGTAACTCCCACCGTGCTGATTGCCATGACGGGCATCGCGGCGGCGGTGAACCTGCGTATGTTGCTGCTGGGGGCCTCGTTGCGTCCCTGGCTCGGCCAGTCACCGGCCTGGCAGGTCTATCCTGGCCTCTATTTCCTGACCGACATGAACTGGCTGCTGGCCCTGCGTTACCACGCCGAGGGCGGGCGCGACTGGGGTGTCTATTTCGGCAGCGGCATCCTGCTGTGGCTGCTCTGGACCGTTTCGGTGGTGCCGGGCTACTACCTCGGGCAGCTCTTTGCCGAACCCCAGAAATGGGGGCTGGATCTCGTCATGCCGGCGCTGTTCATCACCATGCTGGTACCGATCTGGAAAGGTCGGCGGCAGACGCTGAGCTGGCTGGTCGCGGCGGTTGTCGCGGTGGCCAGCTGGCAGCTGATCGGTGGCTACTGGTTCGTGCTGACCGGAGCCATCGCCGGCGCAGTGGCCGGGGCCTTCATCGACGACCCGGAACCGAAGGAGCCGGCCCGTGGCTGAGAGTGCCTGGACCATCGACGGCCTGTTTTTCCTCACCGTGCTGGCCATGACGGCGGCGACCTATTCCATGCGGGCGGGCGGCTACTGGATCATGGGCCGGGTGCCGCTGACCCCGCGCGTGCGGCGCGGGCTGGAGTCCCTGCCCGGCGCCATCATCGTCTCCACCATCCTGCCGATCGCACTGAAGGGCGGCCTGCCGGCGGCCCTTTGCCTTGCGGTTGCAGCCGCCGGAATGGCGGTTCTGCGCAAGGATATTATCGCCGTGTTCTTCGGCGTCGCGGCCGCCGCCGCCGCGCGGGCGGCCGGGCTCTAGACCCCGTCCAGAGCGTCCCTGACAGCCGCCAGCGACGCCGCCGCGTCTGCGCCGGTCTCGATGCGCCTCCAGTTCAGCGGACCGATGTCATAGGTCAGCTGGCGCGCCACGATGGCTGCTGTCGCGTCGGAGGCATCGCCCTTGCGGGCGGCAACACGGGCGGCAAGGATCTGCGGGTCAGCTTCCAGCCAGAACCCGGAAAAGGACAGCTCCAGCGCGGCCGCCAGAGCCGCCACCTCCTCCCGCTCGCCCGGCTTGGCGTAGACGGCATCCAGGATCACCGAATGACCGGCTGCAAGGGCGGCACGCGCCTTGTCGACCAGGACCGCATAGACCGCATCGCTGGCGGCCTGGGTGTAGGCCTCCGGCGGGGCGGGCTCGGTTTCGGCGATCCCCAGGCCACGCTTGCGTTCGATGTCGGAGCGCAGCACCCGCGCGCCCGGCAAGGGCGCAAGGTGGGGGGCCAACGCCCGCGCCACCGTCGACTTGCCGGAGCCGGACAGTCCCCCGACGGCGACAAGACGCGGTGTCGCCGGTTCAAGCGCCTGCCTGGCAAGCGCAAAATAGGCCTGCGCCGCCCGGCGCTGCCCCTCGGCAGCCGTTTCGCATCGCTGGGCGGCGATGCTCGACGCGGCAATCTTGGCGCGGATCGCAGCCCGCATCGAGATGTAGAAGGGCAGCGCGGCAAGCCCGGCTTCGCCCCCTGGCAGCGGTGAGAGATCCAGATAGCGGTTGAGGAGACGGCAGGCCCCCGCCGGCTGACCGCGCTCGACCAGATCCATCAGGGCGAACGCCAGATCATACAGCACGTCACCGGTGGCGACGGCGTCGTCGAACTCGATGGCATCAAAGAGAAGCGGCGCCCCGTCCACAATGGCGACATTGGCAAGATGCGCATCGCCATGGGCAAGCCGGATCAACCCCTGCCGCCCCCGGGCAAGGATCAGTTCGCTGAGCCGGCCGTGTGCAGCACGCGCGGCCGACCCAAGGGCAACAACTTCACTCTTCGGAAACAGCTCCGGGAAGTTGCGAAAGGCCGCGTCGTTCTGCTCGATGTAGCTGGCAAGGTCGGCAAGCCAAGGGCCGGCCGGACGGATCCCCGCACCCGTATGCGCGCCGGCAAGTGTTGCGGCCAGTTGGTCCAGCAATGGTTCCGGAAGTGGTCCGGCCAGGGCAAGGCGATCCAGCGTCTGGGTCTCGTCGAACCGGCGCATGTGCACCAGCGGTTCAACCGGGGTTCCCTCGCCGCCCAGTGTCAACGCGCCCGCCGCAGACTGGAAGATGGCGGTCTCGCCGAGATAGAGCCCCGGCGCAAAGAGGCGATTGCGGCGCAGCTCAGCGGACACGGCCTTGCGCCGCAGCTCGAGCGTTGAATAATCGAGAAACGGAAAGCGCACGGCCCGTTTCATCTTGTAGGCGTCGGCGCCGATCAGGAACACGATGTTGGCATGCGTGTCGATGCGCCGCGCGCCCGGCGCTGCGGCCACCAGCGCGTCGAGCACGGCAAGCGCTGGCTGCTGTCCCCCCGCTTGCTGATCTGTAGTCTGGTCTGTGCCCGTCTGCATTGGGTTCCTCCGCGTCTGGCCCCGGTTTCAGACTGTGCCGAGCCGGACGGGGGCGAATTGACCTTTCTCAATGTCAGGCGACAGACTTGTGACACTGTGAACAGGACAAGACTGTCGGCAAAGGGTCGGCAGCATGGAGGGACACACCCATGAGCAGCGGCCTTGGCCTGAAGAAGATACGCCTCAATCTTGCCCGGACGAAGGAGCATCCGAACGGCTCGTCGCAGCACGGCTATGAATTCGTCGCACCGCTTGATGAGACGGCTCATATCGACGCGGCTGCCTGGAAGAAACTGCGTGACCATTGCCGCGTCCGGCGTTTCTGGGGCAGCGAGGAAGAGGAAATCGGCCACCTGATGCACCGCCCTGGCGGCTCCTGGGCCTTCCGCTATGACATCGAAGGCGATGACGACGACGAGGCCGGCTACCGCTTCGGGGCGCACGCCTTCGAGCCGGGCGAGTATGTCTCGATCCGCGACGAGGACGGCGACCTGCACACATTCCAGGTGGTCACGGTTCAGCCCGTCTGACGATTGCAGAAACAGGGAAACCGGCGCTGACTTCATTCCGTTTCTGACTGAAGTCATTGCAAAAAGCCGTGCAGTTCCGGGCCGGTTCGCCCTGCCATCGCCCTCCGACTTGCGCTATAGGTCAGACTGATGCGGGGATCCTGTCCGACAGGAGGCCCCGACAGACCGGATGCCGGTCCCCTTGCCCGCTGCGATGGCCGCGCGGGCGGGGCCGGCAGGACCGGACCAGGGTGCGACGGCGGTCCTGCTCGCGGACGCCGCAGACGGAAGGCAGAACCAGACCATGGCGCAGAAGACCGGCGGCCAGCTCCTCGTTGAGGCTCTTGAAACCCACGGCGCGGAGCGCGTGTTCTGCGTGCCGGGCGAAAGCTATCTCGCCGTTCTTGACGCCCTGCATGATGCGCGCATTCCCATCACCATCTGCCGTCAGGAAGGCGGCGCGGCGATGATGGCGGAAGCGCATGGCAAGCTGACCGGTCGTCCCGGCATCTGCATGGTGACGCGCGGACCCGGCGCCACAAATGCCTCCGCCGGCGTGCATGTGGCTGCGCAGGATTCGACGCCGATGATTCTCTTCATCGGCCAGATCGAGCGCGGCATGCGCGAGCGCGAGGCCTTCCAGGAAGTTGACTACCGGCAGATGTTCGGCGGCATTGCCAAGTGGGTGGCCGAGATCGACCACGCCGAACGGGTGCCGGAGTTCATCTCCCGCGCCTATCACGTCGCAACCTCCGGCCGGCCCGGTCCGGTGGTGCTGGCGCTGCCGGAAGACATGCTGGTGGAGCTTGCCGAGGTGAGCCAGCCGCAGCCCTGGCGGCAGGTGGAGACCCATCCGGGCCTGACCCAGATGGCCGACCTGCAGAAGCGCCTGTGGGCAGCCGAACGCCCGATCGCCATTCTGGGCGGCAGCCGCTGGACCGAGGAGGCGGTGGCCGCCTTCACCCGCTTTGCAGAGCGCTTCGACCTGCCGGTCGCCTGTTCCTTCCGCCGCCAGATGCTGTTCGACAACCTGCATCCGAACTACGCCGGCGATGTCGGCATTGGCGCCAATCCGAAGCTGCTGGCACGCATCAAGTCGAGCGACCTGATCCTGCTCGTCGGTGGCCGCCTGTCCGAGATGCCGAGCCAGTCCTATTCGCTGCTGTCGATCCCCGAGCCGGCACAGCAGCTGGTGCATGTGCATCCAGACCCGGAGGAACTTGGCCGCGTTTACCGCGCCAGCCTGCCGATCAATGCCGCGCCGACCGGCTTCTGCAAGGCCGTCGAGGGGTTGCAGCCGCCGACCGCGCCGAAGAACGCCGGACAGGCCGCCGAGGCCCATGCCGACTATCTGGCCTGGTCCGGCGCACGGCCGCAGACGCCGGGTGCGCTGCAGATGGCCGGCGTGATGGATCACATCGAGGCCGAGATGGCCGCGGACACGATCTTCACCAATGGCGCCGGCAACTATGCAACCTGGCTGCACCGATTCCACCGCTTCCGCCGCTTCGCCACGCAGGCCGCACCGACGTCCGGCTCGATGGGCTATGGCCTGCCCGGCGCCATTGCCGCGAAGCTCGCCTTCCCGGAGCGCAACGTCATCTGCTTTGCCGGCGACGGCTGCTTCCAGATGACCATGCAGGAGCTGGGCACGGCTGTGCAGGAAAATGCGGCTGTGATCGTGCTGGTCATCGACAACGGCATGTATGGCACCATCCGCATGCACCAGGAGCGGCATTATCCCGGCCGTCCTTCCGGCACGAAGCTGGTCAATCCGGATTTCGCCGCACTTGCCAGGTCCTATGGCGCCCATGGCGAGACGGTGCGGGAGACGGAGGAGTTCGGGCCCGCCCTCGCCCGGGCCAAGGCCAGCGGCAAGCCGTCGGTGCTGCATCTGCTCATCGATCCGGAAGCGCTGACGCCGGCAGCCTCGCTGTCTGAGATCCGGGCTGCCGCGGAGGCCGCCAAGGCCTGAAGCCACAGCCTGAATCCACCGCCCGAATCCGTTCCGTCTTGATGCGCGTCAAAGTCTGGACACGACAATGGACCTATTGTCGGATGTGACAGGCTCGACGGGGAGCCCAACGGACGGAGGAAGCACATGGCTTTGAAGGATATTCTGGCGATCACCGATCTTGCCGGCGACCAGACGGCAGCCAAATATGCAATCGACCTGGCAGGACGCTGCGACGCGCATGTGACCGGTCTTGCACTGGCCTTCGAGCCGGTCGTCCCGGCTTTCGCCGCAGCTCCCCTGCCGGCGGACCTCATCGAGGCCAGCCGGCAGCAGGCTCTGGCCGCCGCGCAGGCGTCGCTGGCCGCCTTCAACGAGCTGGCCCGCCTTGGCGCCGTCAAGAGCGAAGGCCGGCTCGCGGAACTGATGACCGGCGGACCGATGGAGCCCGTGCTGCGGCATTGCCGGCTGACGGACCTGATCGTCATCGGTCAGGAAAACCCGGACAAGCCGGAACCCATGCGCGAACTGCTGATCGAGACCGCGCTGTTTGAAAGCGGCGTGCCGGTGCTGCTGGTGCCCTACATCGGCGCGCCGTCGCCGAAGCTGGACAGCGCGCTCGTCGCCTGGGACGGCAGCCCGACGGCAACCCGGGCCGTGCATGCAGCCCTGCCGATGCTCGCCATGGCCAAGAAGGTGACCGTGCTGATCGTCAACAAGGGCCGCAAGATGGCCGGGGAGCCCGGCGCGGACATGGCGACCTATCTCGCCCGCCACGGCCTGAACGTGACCGTTGACGTGGTGACCAACCCGCAGACCTCGGTTGCCGACACGCTGCTCAACTATGTCAGCGACAATGGCAACGATCTGGTGGTGATGGGCGGCTACGGCCACAGCCGCGTGCGCGAGTTCCTGTTCGGTGGCGCGACCCGCGACATCCTGGCCGCCATGACCGTTCCGGTCCTTATGGCCCACTGATCGCCTGATCCGACCTGTCCGTCGCGCCAGTCACCGGCGCGACGGACCTGCGCACTGCTTGGCGTGTGGGATGGGCAATCATCCAATCGAAACACTATTCGGCTAGAACCTGCTGACCATCGCCCTGTCGTCCGCATCCGCTCGCAAGGACGGCAAGGCCATGCTCATGGAGGCCCGTCGTGACGATCCGCAACCTGGAAGGTGCCTTCCAGCCCAAGAGCATCGCCCTTGTCGGACCGAACCGCCATGGAGACGCCTTGTTGGCGCATCTGGCGGGCCGTCTCGTTCAGGCCGGGTTCAAGGGACCCAAGGCCCTGGTGGCCTTGCCCGTTCCCTCCGGCGTCGATCCTGCGGCATTCGACAAGGCAGGCAAGCTTGAGGATCTGGCCTTCGCGCCGGATCTCGTTGTCTACTTTGGTCCGCCAGAGCAGGCCGAGGATCTGGTCATCGCCGCCAGCATCGCCGGTGCCCGCGCCGTGCTGTTTGCCGCTGCCGGATATGACCTGTTCCCGGCGGAGACCCTGGCTGCCTGCCTCAAGGCCGCCCAGCCGCAGCGCCTGCGGTTGATCGGACCCGGCAGCATCGGACTGGCCGCGCCGCAGGCCAAACTTGACCTTTTGGTCACGCGCGATGCGCCGCTGCCCGGCGACCTCGCCCTGATTGCAAGGTCCAGCGCGGTCGTCAACGCCACGGTGACATGGGCCAAGGCGCGCAAGCTCGGGTTTTCCGGCATCGCCGCACTCGGCCAGCGCTCTGACGTGGATGTGGGCGATCTCATCGACTATTTCGCCGCTGACATGCGCACCCGTGCCATCCTGTTGCATATCGAGAGCCTCAGCAATCCGCGCAAGTTCCTGTCGGCGGCCCGTGCGGCCGCGCGCGGCAAGCCGATTGTCCTGATGCGCACCGGCCGCAGCCGCGACGCCTTTGCCACCGGCAAGACCCATGCCGGCAAGGTCACGCAGCGCGATCCGGTGTTCGAAAGCGCCCTGCGCCGCGCCGGCATCCTGCGCGTCGGTGACCTCGACGAGATGTTCGAGGCTGTCGAGACGCTGACGCGCATACGCGCGCCGCAGTGCCGGACACTGGCCATCGTTGCCAATGGCCGCAGTCTCGCGACACTGGCCGCAGACAGGCTCATTGACGGCGGCGGCGCGATGGCGAGCCTGTCGGAGGAGACGCTTGCCGCCCTTGCCCCGCTCGGGCGTCCCGGCTCGGCTCCGGGCAATCCACTGACCCTGCCGGAAGCGGCAGGACCTGAAGCCTTTAGCGCCGCTATTGGCGCAATTCTGGCCGACCCGGCGCCCGACGGCGTTCTGGTGCTGGCCGCGCCAAACCCTTTCATTCCGGCCGAGGAAATCGCAGGTGCCATCGCGGCTGCGGCCAAGGCCGACATGAAGCGGCTTGGCCGGCGCAAGACCGTGATTGCTGCCCTGATCGGCGAGGACCCCTTGCCCCGCGCGGCTCTTGATGAAGCGCGCGTGCCCGTCTTTGCCAGCCCGGCCGAGGCGGTGCGGGCCGTGCTGCATCTCATGCGCAGCGCCGAGGCGCAGGAAGCGTTGATGGCGGCACCGCCAAGCCTGCCCGACGACTTCACGCCGGAACCGGCGCGGGCGCGCGTTCTGTTGCAGACCGCCATGCGCGCAGGCCGCATGATGCTGGACCCGCAAGAAACCGCGGATCTTCTGGCGGCCTATGACATTCCGATGATCGAGACGCATCTGGCGCAGGACGCGGAGCACGTCCGCAGCCTTGCCAAGGAAATGTTGCAGCGGCACGCGGCGCTGGTGGTGAAGGTCTGGTCGCCTGACCTGCCGTTCAAGTCGGATATTGACGGGTTGCGGCTGCGTCTCACCTCGGCGGAGGCCGCCGTGTCGGCCGCGCATGAGATGACGGCAGCGATCAGCGCGAAGTATCCCGATGCCCGCATCAACGGCTTTACCGTGCAGGCCATGCTGGAGGCGCGGCAGGGGCTTGAGGTGTTTACCGGCATCGCCGACGAGCCGCTGTTCGGGCCCGTCATGGTGTTCGGTCAGGGCGGCACTTCGGTCGAGGTCGCCGCTGACGTTGCCCATGAATTGCCGCCGCTTGACCTCAACCTTGCCGACAGCCTGATAGGCCGCACGCGCGTGTCGCGCCTGTTCCAGGCCTATCGCGGTCAGCCGGAAAAGGATCGCGCTGCCGTGGCCCTGACGCTGGTCAAGCTGTCGCAAATGTCGATCGACCTGCCCGAGCTGAAGGAACTGGACATCAATCCGCTGGTGGTTGGCCCTCAGGGTGTGACGGCACTCGATGCGCGCATGGTGCTGTGCGAGCCGGCTCGGAACGCGGGCCGGAGCGGGACCTCACGCCTTGCCATTGCGCCCTATCCCAGCGAATGGGAACACACGCTTACCCTCAAGGATGGACAGGCCGTCTTCGTCCGTCCTGTCCGGCCGGATGACGAGGATTTGTTCCGCACCTTCTTCGAGCAGGTGTCGCCTGACGACCTGCGGCTGCGGTTCTTTGCACCCGTGAAGGACTTCAATCACAAGTTCCTCTCCCGCCTGACCCAGCTTGACTATGACCGGGCCATGGCGCTGGCCGCCATCGACACGGAGACGGGCGCGCTCCTCGGCGTCGTGCGGCTGCATGCCGATCCCGACCACCGGACGGGGGAATATGCGGTCATGGTGCGGTCAGATCTCAAGGGCCACGGGCTCGGCTGGGCCCTGATGAAGCTGATCATCCGCTATGCCCAAGTCGACGGAATCGAGACGATCAAGGGCGAAGTGCTGAAGGAGAACACAAGCATGTTGGCCATGTGCGGCGCGCTCGGGTTTTCCATCACGACGTCACCGGACGATGCTGCCATCGCCATCGTGACGCTTCCCGTGCAGGCTGCCATCGCCCAGCTTGATGTGACGTGAAATGGCCTTTCGCCAGCTATGCACCAGGGGTAGGGTTGGCCAAACACTCCTGCCCTTGCGCCAGTTCCGGATCCGATCATGCTGACCCTCGCCGCGCTCGAAGATGCCGCCCGCATCGTCTATGCCCACATGTCGCCGACGCCCCAGTTTGTCTGGCCGCTGCTGTCAGAGGCGATTGGCGCGGACGTGGCGGTGAAGCACGAGAATCACACGCCCGTCGGTGCCTTCAAGGTGCGCGGTGGGCTGGTTCACCTTGCGCGCCTTGCCCAGCATCTCCCCGCTGGCAGCGGCGTTATCTCTGCCACCCGCGGCAACCACGGCCAGAGCCTAGCCTTTGCCGCGCGCCGCTTCGGGCTTTCCTGCACCATTGTCGTGCCCCTCGGAAACTCGAGCGAAAAGAACGCCGCGATGCGCGCGCTTGGCGCGGAGCTGATCGAATTCGGCGAGGATTTTGACGCCGCCAAGGCCCATGCGATCGAACTGCAGCATGCGCGTCGGCTGACCTACGTTGCGTCCTTCCAGGCGGACCTCGTTGCAGGCGTGGCCACCTATGCCCTCGAGTTCCTGCGCGCCTTCCCGGCGCTGGATGTCGTCTATGTGCCGATTGGTCTGGGGTCCGGCATCTGCGGTATGATCTCTGCCCGTGACGCGCTTGGGCTGAAGACGGAAGTGGTCGGTGTCGTCTCCGACCGGTTTGACGGCTATGCTCGTGCCTTCGAGACCGGACAGATCCGGGACACGGGCGCGGCCTTCTCATTCGCCGACGGCATGGCCGTGCGCGTTGCTGATCCCAATGCGCTGGCCGTGATCCGCAGCGGCGCGGCACGGGTCCTGCGCGTCAGCGACCAGGAGATCGGCAGGGCGACCCGCCTGCTCTACCGGGCTACGCACAACCTGGCCGAAGGCGCGGGTGCTGCGGCGCTTGCCGCATTGATGCAGGAAAAGGAACGCGTCGCCGGTCGCTCGGCAGGAATCGTGCTCAGCGGGCAGAACATCGACCGGGACTGGATGGTCGACATCCTCTCTGGCGGCGTGCCTTTGCCCGGCCGCCACGGAGCAGATCCGGACGCCTAGTGAGCAAAAACATAGGGCTGACACTCAGATTTTGATTGGAATAATTCTAAACTATTGATTTCTCATGATTTCTTGACTTTCCGGAACGTAACACTCATATATCCGCCCGTACTGTCGTCCCACATGAGGGCGGCAACCCCGGGGCCTTTACCCCCGACGACTGGAGGATATCATGGCGTTCAACAAGTTTCCTTCCCTCGCCCGCCGCGCGCTGCTGGCCTCGACCTTCGTGGTCGCTGCCGCTCCTGCTGCGCTCGCTGACGGTGAAGTGAACATCTATTCCTATCGCCAGCCGACCCTGATCCAGCCGCTGCTGGACGCCTTCACCGCCGAGACCGGCGTCAAGGCCAATGTGATTTTCGCAAACGAAGGCCTCGAAGAGCGCATCGCTGCTGAAGGCGCGAACTCCCCGGCCGACGTGCTGTTGACCATCGACATCGGCCGCCTTGACGGCGCCAAGCAGGCCGGGATCACCCAGGCTGTGGTGTCTGACGTTGTCGCCAAGAACGTGCCGGCCGCATTCCGTGATCCGGAAGGCCAGTGGGTGGGCCTGACCATGCGCGGGCGCGTGATCTACGCCTCCAAGGAGCGCGTGAAGGACACCGCCATCACCTATGAAGACCTCGCCGATCCGAAGTGGAAGGGCAAGATCTGCACCCGTTCGGGCCAGCACGTCTACAACGTCGGCCTCGTCGCCTCGATGATCGCCAACAAGGGCACCGAGGCAACCGAGAAGTGGCTGACCGCAGTCCGTGACAACCTTGCGCGCAAGCCGTCCGGCAACGACCGCAGCCAGGTCCAGGACATCATGAACGGCAAGTGCGACATCTCGCTGGGCAACACCTATTACATGGGTGCGATGATGACCAACGAGAAGGAACCGGAACAGAAGCAGTGGGCTGCCTCGGCCAACATCCTGTTCCCGAACGCTGCTGACCGCGGCACGCACGTGAACCTGTCCGGCGTCGTTCTGACCAAGAACGCCCCGAACAAGGACAATGCGGTCAAGCTGATCGAGTTCCTGACCACTGCAAAGGCCCAGGAAATCTATGCTGAAGTGAACCACGAATACCCGGTCGTCGACGGCGTGAAGCCGTCCGAGCTGGTGCAGTCCTTCGGTGTCCTCAAGGCCGACACGCTGCCGCTGGCAGAGGTTGCCAAGAACCGCAAGGCCGCCAGCGAGCTGATCGACAAGGTCCGCTTCGACGAAGGTCCGGCCAGCTGATCTGGCTTTTGGTGTGATCTGAATGTGGGCGCTGCACGATCGTTGCAGCGCCCACTTGCTTTTGCGGCAACCAGCGGGCTTATGACAGGGCGATGACCCAAGCCAGCTCCCCTTCCCCCGTCCCGGGTTCGAAGACCGCCCGCTCCAGGCAGGCGGGCGATACGTTGTGGCTGACGCTCGCCTGGGCGTCGGCGGCGGTCGTGCTGCTGCCGCTCCTCTCCCTTGCAGTTCTGGCGAGTGGCTCATCCGGTGGCGTCTGGACCCACCTCATGTCCACCGTGCTTCCGGGTGCCTTGCGCACGACGTTCCTGCTGATGCTGGGCGTAGGTCTTGCGACGGCTGTGACAGGCGTTGTCACTGCATGGCTGGTCACCATGTGCCGCTTTCCGGGCCGTGGCCTGTTCGACTGGGCGTTGCTCGTGCCGCTGGCGGTGCCGACCTACATCATCGCCTTCGCCTATGTGGAGGTGCTGCAGTATTCCGGGCCGGTGCAAGTCGCGATCCGGGCCGTGTTCGGCTTTACCAGCGCGCGCGATTACTGGTTTCCGGAGCTGCGCTCGCTCGGCGGCGCGATCTTCGTCATGTCCGCCGTGCTCTACCCTTATGTCTACCTGACAGCCCGGGCGAGTTTCCTGCTCCAGTCCGCCGGCACGCTGGATGTGGCGCGCACGCTCGGCGCCGGCCCCTTGCGCGTGTTCCTCACCGTCGCCCTGCCCCTGTCCCGGCCGGCCATTGCGGTGGGCGTATCGCTCGCGCTGATGGAATGTCTCAATGACATCGGCGCGGTCACGTTCTTCGGCGTCAAGACGCTGACATTCTCGATCTATGACACCTGGCTCAACCGGTCCAATCTCGCAGGCGCCGCGCAGCTGGCCTGCGCCATGCTGCTGGTCGTGTTTGGACTGTTGACGCTCGAGCGCCGCGCAAGGGCGCGGCAGCGCTTCGATCAGGCGCGCGGCAAGCAGCATGCGCCGACGCCCTACCGGCTGCGCGGCTGGCGCGCAGGTGCGGCCATCCTGGCCTGCGCCCTGCCGGTGATCCTCGGCTTCCTCGTTCCTGCCAGCCTCCTCGCCGAACGCTCGACGCGGCGGCTGGATGTGCTTGCCGATCCGGCCTTCCTGCGGGCTGCCAGCAACAGCGCCCTTCTGGCAACCGCCGCCAGCGTTCTGATCGTGACGCTCGCGGTCGTGCTCGTCTACGCGGTGCGGCTGCGGCAGCCGGAGGGCAGATCTGCCGGCTTGCGCCTTGCCGCCCGGATCGCGGCCATCGGCTATGCCGTGCCGGGCACCGTGCTCGCGGTTGGCATCCTCATTCCGCTTGCCCGGTTCGACAACGGGCTGGATGCACTGATGAAGCAGATGTTCGGCTTCGGCACCGGGCTGCTGCTGCTGGGGTCCGGAGCCGGTCTGATCTATGCCTATCTGGCAAGGTTCCTGGCCGTTGCGCATGGGCAGGTGGAAGATGGTTTCGGCAAGATCTCGCCGCATCTCGACATGGCCGCCCGCACCCTCGGCCGCAGATCCACCCGGATCCTGACCGAGATCCACTTGCCGCTGCTGAAGCCGGTGCTGCTGTCGGCGCTGCTCATCACCTTTGTCGACTGCATGAAGGAGTTGCCGGCAACCATCCTGCTGCGTCCCTTCAATTTCGAGACGCTGGCGACAACCGTGTTTGAAGCCGCCTCACGGGAGGCCTTCGAGGATGCAGCGCTGCCGGCACTGACCATCGTTCTTGTCGGCCTCGTTCCGGTGATCCTGCTGGCGCGTACGAGCGCCCGCAGCTTCCGCGATGCCGTGTCAGTCCGCGCAAAACCACTGCTCGATCAGACAGCCGCCGACCGGGCCTGAACAGGTCGCACGCTGCTCGGTTGCCCCTCGGCGGCCACGAGATAGGGCCTGCGCCAGGCGGCAAACATTGTCGCTGCCATTGGCATGCCGAACAGGTAGCCCTGGGCCGTCTTGCAGCCTGCGGCACGCAGGAAGGCCAGCTGCTCTTCTGTCTCGACCCCTTCGGCAACGACCTCGTAGTCGAGGCTGCGCGCCATCGCCAGGATCGTCTCGACAATGCGTCTATGGCTGCCCTCCTCGCCCACACCTGCGATGAAGGAGCGGTCGATCTTGAACGTGTCGAAGGGCAGGTTCTGCAGATGGGCAAGGCTCGAGTAGCCGGTTCCGAAGTCATCCATCGCAAACCGGATGCCCGCGCGGCGCAGCCGCTGTGTCGCCTGGCGCACGTGTTCCGGATCAGCCATGGCGACTGTTTCCGTCAGCTCCAATTCCAGCATTTCGGGCGGGAAACCGGTTTCGGACAGGATCTCGAGAACCCGGTCCGTATAGCCGGCCCACTCCAATTGCCGCATGGACACGTTGACCGCGAGCGGCAGGGGATGCCCCATGTCGATCCATTCACGCCCCTGGCGGCAGGCCAGCTCCAGCACCCTGTCGCCCAGGCGCAGGATCAGCCCGGTCTCCTCGGCGATCTCGATGAAGGCCCCAGGCGTCAGCAGACCACGCTTCGGGTGGTTCCAACGCGCCAGGACCTCGGCCCCGGTAACCTTGCCACTGGCGCAGTCGATCTTAGGCTGGAAGAACACCGTGATCTGGTCGCTGGCCAGTGCCATGCGCAGTTCGGTCTCCATGCGCAGTCTTTCGCGCGCCTGCACATCGCCGTCGGTTCGGTTGAAGATCCGCACCGCGTTGCCCCCGGCGGCCTTGGCGGCATACATGGCAATGTCGGCGTGCTTCAGGATCGCAGATACATCAGCGCCATCGTCAGGATAGACGGCAATGCCAATGCTGGCCCCGACAGACAGCTCGTGACCGTTGACGAGACAGGGCACCTCGACGGACTGCATCAGCCGTTCGGCCAGCGCCTTGGCCTCGTCCAGTCCGGATGCCCCGAGGGGCATGACAAGGGCAAACTCGTCGCCGCCAAAGCGGGCCATCCGGCGCAAGGGTCCGTGCACCATCGCTCCGGGTCGCATGCCCGACTGGTCGCCAAGCAGCAGTCCCTCGAAGCGCTGCGCGATCTGCCCAAGCAGAAGGTCTCCGTAGTCATGGCCGAAGCTGTCATTCACCCGCTTGAAGCGGTCAAGATCAATGAACATCACCGCCATGCGCCGCGGGCTACCGTCGGTCAGAAGCCGCCAGCGTTCGAAATGCTGCCGGAAGAACTCGCGGTTCGGCAGACCGGTCACGCTGTCCATGAAGGCCAGCTTGTTGATCTGCTCCATGTTGGAGCGGATCACATCGACCATGTTCGAGTAGGCCCGTGCCAGAACGCCGATTTCATCGATACGCTCGGTCGGAAACCGTGCACTGAAGTCGCCAGCGCTGATTTGATGCGCCACGCGAGTGAGTTGCTGGATCGGATTGAGAAAACCGCGGCCGAACTTCAGCACGACCGGCACTGCGAGCAGCAGCAGGAAGGCCGCGACCGCCGCGTTGCGCTGCCAGATGCGCGAGAGGATCTCGTCGAGCTCCGGATGGCTGGCTGCGACAAGCACTGCACCGACAACGAGACGGCCGTCGCGGCTCCAGACCGGCAGCGCGACCCGCGCCGTTGCCTCAAGCACCTCTTCCTGCGGTTGCCGCGTATCAATGGCGCGCAGCAGAAGGGGATCGATTGGCGTGCGGTCAAACAGGCTGGTGGCCGGATCGGAGTCGATCAAGACTGATCGCTTCGGATCATAAACCTTGGCGATGCGGATCATTCCGCTTGCGGCAATGCTTTCCAGTTCCTGCGCCAGAATGAGGTAGTGATGATTGGCCAGCTGGGGTGTCGCCAGACGGCTGACCGTATTGGCGATCGAATGGACATTGGCCAGCGACTTGGCCTCTTCGTCGCGATAGTCGAGGTAGCTGGCCGTGCCGACCATGATGACAATCATCACTGCGCACAACGAGACGACGAACAGCGCAAAGCGGGTACGAAGGCCCGATGCCCCGCGAAGGGCCCAGGTCTTCAAACTGGCCAGCCTGTCCCGCATCTTTCCCCCTGATCGCACGCTGCGATCCGATGCGAGATTTCTGTCAGAAAATCATGTCAGTCCGATTGACGCAGCGCAGCAAACCTGTGCGCAGCCAGTAACCGCGCCCATTCATTTGGCGGCTTATAAAAAATCCCGCCAATGCAGGCGATTCAGGCAATCTCGCGCCACAATAAATTTTATTGCCGGCAAAGGACCTTTAACAATTGGCGCATCTTGGCTGCGCCGAAAAACAAAAACAGCTCCAAAATGGAACAACTGTGTCGATCACAAGACAACAAGCTCATGCATCGTAGGCTGAAAAAGAAAATCGAACGTTACGTCACAATAAAATTCAGGCGGACCAATGAACGGTCCGCCTGAATACAGAATCATACCTTAAGCGTCGCTTCCGTCGCCGCTTTCACCTCGTCAGCAGTCACGCCGGTTGCCAGCTGGACGACCTGAAGACCGTCCGGCGTAACGTCGAACACGCCGAGGTTGGTGATGATGCGGTTGACGCAGCCAACACCGGTCAGCGGCAGGGTGCAGGCCTTGAGCAGCTTGCTCTCGCCGGCCTTCGAGGTGTGGTCCATGATCACCACGACACGCTTGACGCCGGCGACAAGATCCATCGCGCCGCCCATGCCCTTGACCATCTTGCCCGGGATCATCCAGTTGGCGAGATCGCCCTTTTCGGACACTTCCATGGCGCCCAGGATCGACAGGTCGATGTGGCCGCCACGGATCATGCCGAAGCTGTCGGCAGACGAGAAATAGGACGTCTGCGGCAGTTCGGTGATCGTCTGCTTGCCAGCGTTGATGAGGTCGGCGTCGACTTCATCTTCCGTCGGGAACGGGCCCATGCCGAGCATGCCGTTTTCCGACTGCAGCGTCACATGCACGCCTTCGGGAATGTAGTTGGACACCAGCGTCGGGATGCCGATGCCGAGGTTGACGTAGAAACCGTCTTCCAGTTCCTGCGCGGCCCGCTGGGCCATTTCGTCACGAGTCCAGGCCATTTGCTCAGTCTCCTCGGCTTCAGGCGGCGCGGGTGGTGCGCTTTTCAATGCGCTTTTCGAAAGTGCCGACCACAATACGGTCGACAAAGATGCCTGGTGTGTGGATCTGGTCCGGATCCAGCTCGCCGATCTCGACCAGCTCTTCGACCTCGACAACCGTCACCTTGCCGGCGGTCGCCATCATCGGATTGAAGTTCCGCGCGGTCTTGCGATAGACGAGGTTGCCTTCCTTGTCGGCCTTCCAGGCCTTGACCAGCGACAGGTCGGACACAAGGCCGGTTTCGAGAATGAAGGTCTCGCCGTTGAACTGCTTGTGTTCCTTGCCTTCGGCGATCAGCGTGCCCACACCGGTCTTGGTGTAGAAGCCCGGGATGCCGGCGCCACCGGCGCGGATGCGCTCGGCCAGCGTGCCCTGCGGGTTGAATTCGAGTTCCAGTTCGCCGTTCAGGTACTGCTTCTCGAAAGTGGCATTCTCACCCACATAGGACGAGACCATCTTGCGGATCTGGCGCGTCTGCAGCAGCAGGCCAAGGCCGAAATCGTCAACGCCGGCGTTGTTCGAGATCGCAGTCACGCCCGTGACACCACTGTCGCGCAGGGCGACGATCAGGTTTTCCGGGATCCCGCACAGGCCAAAACCACCGGCCATGATGGTCATTCCGTCAAACACAAGGCCATCCAGCGCGGCCTTTGCGTTCGGGTATACCTTGTTCATCGTTGTCTCCTCATAACCGACCGGCACACGTTCCAGCACCTACGGATGCGCCCTGGCAATCTGCGAAAGGATACTCCTCCCCTCCCGGCCGGGCCATCACGCAGACATGACGCCGCGGTCAGGTTGCGACGCAACAAGACCGGTATTTTCCGCTGCCGTCAACTGTCCGAAGGCCGCATGCGACGATTGTCAGATTTGGGAGAGCTTTGCACCGCCTCGATCCACGAGCACCGCTCTTGCCGGGTTCAGATCCCCGGCGCGGCAGCCACGGGTGCGGACAGACGTGCGGTATCATCCCGCAGGCGGCGCGCGATCGCCTTGAGCCGGCGAAGGGCGAGGTAAGCATTGCCAGCCGCCGTCAGCGGCTTGGCATAGGCATGGACCTGCCAGGGCTCGCCGCCGAAACGGGTCTTGTAGAACTGCACGCCGGACCCGAAGCACAGTTCGGTGAAGCCGTTTTCGCCGGCCCAGTTGATGAGCCCGGCGAACAGCAGAAGGCCGGGAGAAAACCGGCGCCATTCTTCCCCGCCCATGGAGATGAGCATGGCCGAGAGAGCCGTGCCCTCGGCGAGTGCGCAGATGACGCCTGCGATCCGGCTGTCATCTTTCAGGGCAAACAGCCGCAGCGGCCGCTGCGGCCCGCCTTCCTGCAGCAGATTGTCGATAAAGGCTGCCTGCGCCGGATCTTCTTCCAGCGTGTTGTACCACTGCTTTTCCTCGAAGCGCTGGCTGCGCTGCATGCGCAGCACCTGCATCACATGTCGCCGATCGTGATCTTCGACGACTTCGACAAACTGCAGCCCTTCGGCCTGAAGCTTGCGATACTTGCCGCGAGCCTCCTTGTAGACATGCTTGCGGCGCCACCCCGGCGCTTCCCCGGCCTCTGTCAGGTCCAGGGCATAGATCGGATCCTGAGGCCGTTCGTTGGGCAAGGCATGCAGAGGGTTTGGACGACCGGCCACACGCGGCGGCACTTTCTTGACGTCGATCAGGTCAACGTCGCCAAGCGCGTCCTCGATGAAGCCCCACAGGAGATCACTCAGACTGGCATCCAGTTCGGCCTCACCGGCCAGCACCGGAGCACATTGATCGACCAGCCCAAAATCCGGAATTCCGCCCATGCGCACGGGACCGCGCCGGAACACCACGAGCGGCACCAGCATGACAGGCACGTCGGTGTTGCCATCGCGAACTTCCAGAACGCGCAATTCCGCGCCTTGGGCCGCCAGGACGTGATCCGCCATTGCAGCCAGAAGCGCAGGCGTCTGGAACGGGGTCGAGACTGCCCCGCCGGGCAGCGAGTCCCACAGCCATTCCAGCAATGAACGGTCCGGATAGCGGTGCAACCGGCTCGTAAGTCGGTTGCCGGCCTCCGGCAGTCTGAACATGGGCACAGGGCGTTCCGCGACACTGAGTTGCATGGCGACCCTCCAGGCGAAAACCGATTACAAAAACGCAACCGGAGCTTGCCCGGGATCAATTGCCTTCAGCCTAGCCGCGATCCCTTTATCAATGCTTGATGCTCGGTACATTTCCGAACACCCTCGCAGAACTATCCAGAAACACAGAACCCGCCGACGCGGTTGCATCGGCGGGTTCTGGCGTTTCGTGAGAGCCGGTTGTTTCAGCCCGTGGCAGCCGCTGCGCGCCGCTCGTCGCGTTCGCGCTGCATCTCCTGACGGCGCGTTGCAAGCGAGGCGATGACCACAGCGACCGTGACAATGCCGACAAGGATCGTACAGGCGGCGTTGATTTCCGGTGTCACGCCAAGGCGAACCTGGGAGTAGATCTTCATCGGCAAGGTCGTTGCGCCCGGTCCCGTGGTGAAGCTGGAGATCACCAGGTCGTCGAGCGACAGGGTGAAAGCCAGCATCCATCCGGCGATGACGCCCGGCAGGATGAGCGGCAACGTGATGACGAAGAACGTGCGGGCCGGCGGGCAACCAAGATCCTGCGCCGCTTCTTCCAGCGACTGGTCAAAGCCGACGAGCCGGGACTGCACCACCACCGCCACGAAGCACATGGCAAACGTGGTGTGCGAGATGATGATCGTCCAGAAGCCACGCGGCTGGTCGATGGCCACGAACAGCAGCAGGAACGACAGGCCGAGGATGATCTCGGGCATCACCAGCGGCGCGTAGATCATGCCGGAGAACAGCGTCCGGCCGCGGAACCGCCCGATGCGGACCAGCACCAAGGCTGCCATCGTGCCAAGAACCGTCGCGGCGGTTGCCGAGAGGAACGCCACCCGCAGCGAGACAAAGGCCGATTCGAGGAGCTGCTGATTGCGCATCAGCTCGCCGTACCATTTGGTCGAGAAGCCGCCCCAGACCGTCACAAGGCGCGACTCGTTGAAGGAAAACACCACCAGAATCAGGATCGGCAGATACAGGAAGGCAAAGCCGAGCACGATCGAGGTGATGTTGAACCAGGAAGGACCCGTCCTCATGCCGCCTTCTCCGCTGCTTTGTGCTGGTGATGCTGGAACAGCACGATGGGAACCACGAGGATGAGCAGCAGCACCACCGCCACAGCGGAGGACACCGGCCAGTCACGGTTGTTGAAGAACTCCATCCACAGCGTCTTGCCGATCATCAGCGTCTCGGAACCACCGAGGAGATCCGGGATAACGAACTCGCCAACGGCCGGAATGAACACCAGGAACGATCCTGCGATCACGCCCGGCAGCGACAGCGGGAAGGTGATCGTCCAGAAGGCCTTCCAGGGCGGGCAGCCGAGATCCTGCGCGGCTTCGAGCAGGGACTCATCCATCTTCTCGAGGCTGGCATAGAGCGGCAGCACCAGGAACGGCAGATAGGAATAGACGATGCCGATATAGACCGCCGTGTTGGTGTTCAGGATGATCAGCGGCTCATTGATGACGCCGATCGTCAGCAGCAGCTGGTTCAGCAGGCCCTCGTTCTTGAGAATGCCGATCCAGGCGTAAACGCGGATCAGGAACGATGTCCAGAACGGCAGGATGACGAGCATCAGCAGCGTCGGACGCCAGGCTTTCGGGCTGCGCGCCATGCCATAGGCCAGCGGATAGCCGACGAGCAGGGTCAGCAACGTCGCCGTGCCTGCGATCATCACGCTCGACAGATACGAACGCCAGTAGAGATCATCCTCGGTCAGCCAGACATAATTGGCAAAACTGAAGCCGGAGATCGTCTCGACAAATCCGTCCCAGCCAGCCGACCAGTCAAAGGTCGGGGCGTAGGGCGGGATCGATACAGCGACTTCCGACAGCGAGATCTTGAAGACGATGAAGAAGGGCGCCAGAAACAGGACCAGCAGCCAGACGAAAGGTACGCCAATGACGAACAGGCGCCCCAGTCTTGCCTTCACCTTGTCCGAACCGATCGCTTCCATGGGCGAACTCCCTTTCCGGACAGGCCCTCAGGCCGTGAGAATGACGCCGGCATCCCGGCCCCAGCTCAGGACGACATGGTCATCCCAGGCAATCGGCCGTTCGACGAGACGGGTGCGGTTGGCAACGGTCGACCGCATGGTCATCGCGTCTCCAAGGCGGGAGTGGTAGATCGACACGTCGCCCAGATAGGCGATGTCCCAGACCTCTGCGCCCACGGTGTTCAGCTGCGGCTCCACGTCCTTGCCATGGACGATCTGGACCTTTTCCGGCCGGATGGCGTACCAGACCTGATCGCCGACCGCTGCAGAGGTCTCCTGAATGGTTTCGATCTCGAAACCGCCCCAGGCATCTGTCGCACGCAGCTTGGTGGAACCGGCAGCCTTTTCGGTGATGCGCGCCTCGATCAGGTTGATGTCGCCGATGAAGTCCGCAACGAACCGGGAATTCGGCATTTCATAGATTTCACCCGGCGTTGCCACCTGGATGATCTTGCCGGCATCCATGACGGCGATGCGGTCGGCCATGGTCATGGCTTCTTCCTGATCGTGCGTGACGACAAGGAAGGTCATCTTCAGCTCTTCCTGAAGGTTCATCAGCTCGAACTGGGTTTCCTCGCGCAGCTTGCGGTCAAGCGCGCCGAGCGGTTCGTCGAGCAGCAGCACCTTCGGGCGCTTGGCGAGCGAGCGGGCGAGCGCCACGCGCTGACGCTGACCACCGGAGAGCTGGTGCGGCTTGCGCCGCGCGAATTTTTCAAGCTTGGTGAGGCGCAGCATTTCAGCCACGCGCTCCGCGATCTTGTCCTTGGCCATGCCGTCCTGCTTCAGGCCGAAGGCGATGTTGGCCTCCACGCTCATGTGCGGGAACAAGGCGTAGGACTGGAACATCATGTTGGCCGGCCGCCGGTAGGGCGGAATGCCGGCGAGCGACTGGCCGTCGAGGAAGATCTCGCCTTCCGTCGGCGTCTCGAAGCCGGCCAGCATGCGCATCATGGTCGTCTTGCCGCAGCCCGACCCGCCGAGCAGGGCGAAGAACTCGCGCTCGTAGATCTTGAGGCTCAGGTTGTTGACGGCGACGAAATCGCCGAAGCGCTTGGTAACGTTTCGAAACTCGATAAACGGAACGGACTGCGGGTTTTCCCAGGGCGCAAAAGCCCGCCGCACCGGCCCAATGGGTTTCTTAGCCAAAATCCACCCCCTCGCAAATCCACCAACGCCATCCGCCCTTCAGGCGGCCGGCAAGACCATTCCCTGGCGTCCCCAGTATGGTGCGGGCCCGGCATGCCGGGCCCGCAATTCGATCAGCTGCCGCTCTTGATCTTGGTCCAGACGCGGTTCTGAACGCGGCTCACCTTGGCGTCCTTCGGCGTGACGGTGAAGAGGTTCTTGACCGTTTCCTCGCTCGGGTAGATCGCGGTGTCCTCAAGCACTTCCTTGTTCAGAAGCGGCTGGCTGTCCTTGTTGCCGTTGGCATAGAACACGAAGTTCGAAGCCTTGGCGGCAACATCCGGACGCATGATGTAGTTGATGAACTCATGCGCTTCGGCGACGTTCTTGGCGTCCGCCGGGATCGCCATGTTGTCGAACCACATCAGCGCGCCTTCCTTCGGGATGGAGTACTGGATGGTGACGCCGTTGTTGGCTTCCACAGCGCGGTCGCGCGCCTGGAGGATGTCACCCGACCAGCCCACGGCCATGCAGATGTCGCCGTTGGCCAGTGCGTTGATGTACTCCGAAGAATGGAACTTGCGGATGTACGGCTTGATCTTCATCAGCAGTTCGCCGGCCTTCTCGATCTCGTCCGGGTTGTTGCTGTCCGGGTCCATGCCGAGGTAGTTCAGCGCAGCCGGGATGATCTCTTCCGGGGTGTCCAGCACGAAGATGCCGCAATCGGCAAACTTCGAGACAACTTCCGGCTTGAAGAACATGTCCCAGGAGCCGACAGGCGCGTCCGGCATGATCGCCTTGATCTTCTCGACGTTGTAGCCGATGCCGGTGGTGCCCCACATGTAGTTGATGGCGTGCTCGTTGCCCGGGTCGTACTTGGACAGGCGGACTTCGATGTCCTTCCACAGGTGCTTGCTGTTGGTCAGCTTGGACTTGTCCAGCTTCTGGAACACGCCGGCCTGGATCTGGCGGCCCAGGAAGGAGCCCGTCGGCACGACGACGTCGTAGCCGGTGCCACCGGCGAGCAGCTTGGTCTCCAGCATTTCGTTGCTGTCGAACACCGAGTAATTCACCTTGATGCCGGTTTCCTTGGTGAAGTCCTCAAGGATCGTGTCATCGATATAGTCCGACCAGTTGTAGACATTGACCACACGGTCCTGCGCCAGGGCAGGGCCTGCGATAACTGCGAGCGCCGCTGCGCCCATGAGAATGGTCTTCAACATGTTCTTGTCTCCACTCCACGCCTGTCTGGTTGACGCCTGTCTGGTTGACGACTGCCAGCCCCTGGTGTCGCCGCGTTCCGGCTGACTTTTATGGACGTCCTTGTCCCGCGAAACGGCGACACCATTGCGACATCCGGGGATGAGACTAAAAGCGAAATCTTCCATGCTCAACAGTTGGTTGGCCGGGCCGTGATGTTTTTTCAGGCATGCACGGCCCAGCCAGTGTTCAGAGCGGCGCGTCAGAGGTAGGTCTGGCGCTCCAGCGAGGAAATCTCGCGGCCGAAGGCGTTGAGTTCCTCGCGCTTGATGTCGGTCAGCACCTTGTGCATATGCGCACCCACCGCTTCCTTCATCCGGTCGGAGGCAACAAAGGCATCGATTGCCTCGTCCATCCACGGCGTCAGGCGCTTGAAGCCCTTTTCATAGGCGTTGCCTTCAACAGGTGGTGGCGGCTCGGCCTTGGCCTTCAGCCCTTCCAGCATCCCGGCCAGAACGCCGGTCAGCACCAGGTAGGGGTTTGCATCCGCACCTGCGATGCGGTGCTCGATCCGCGAGGCCGAGGCCTTGCTCGCCGGCACGCGCAAGGCAACCGAGCGATTGTCATAGCCCCAGCAGATCGACGTCGGGGCATAGGAGCCCGGCTGCATCCGGCGGAAGCCGTTGAAGGTGCAGATGTAGAGCAGCAACGACTGCGGCATGGTGTCGAGCAGGCCGGAGATGGCATGCAGCAGCCGCTGCTCGCCGTGGACAGGATCGGCGAAGATATTGCCGTTCTTGTCCTCCATCGACACGTGCACATGCATGCCGCTGCCCGGCCATTCGGCGAAGGGCTTGGCCATGAACGAGGCCTTCAGCTTGTGCTTGCGCGCAACACCGGCCACCAGACGGCGCAGCAGCACCGCGTCATCCGCTGCCATCAGCGGATCGTTGCGATGATGCAGGTTGAGCTCGAACTGTCCGGGGGCCGCTTCCGACACGGCGGCATCGGCCGGAATGCCCTGCAGCTCGGCGCCGGCACGGATTTCGTCGACCAGCGGCATCAGCGATTCCAGGTCCGACAGGGCATACATGTTCTGTCGTGCCGGCCCCAGATGGGTCGAGAACAGAGGCTTTGGCGGTCCGCTCCAGTCGCCGTCGCTTTCCTCGAAGAGATAGAACTCCATCTCGAACGCGGAGGTGCCGCTGAGCCCATGCTCGGCGAGCTTGCCGGTCATCCGCGCCAGCACATGGCGCGGGTCGATCAGGAACGGGCTGCCGGCCCGGTCATACATGTGCATGAGAACCTGCGCCGTCTTGCGCTCGGTCCAGGGCACGATCTTGAGCGTGCGGGCGATCGGCCAGCAGACGCCGTCCATGTCGCCGGTCTCGATGTGAAGGCCGGTCTCCTCGACCTCGCGTCCCCAGACGTCGAGGCCGAACAGGGCGAAGGGCAGTGCAACGCCCTCCTCGAAAACCTTGCGGATGGCATTGCCGGGCAACCACTTGCCACGCAGCACGCCGTTGGTATCGGGCAGGATGACTTCGAACGTATCAATGTCCGGATGTTCTGCGAGGAAGCTTTCCAGCACCTCTTCCCAGCCCTCGTCGGCCGGGCGAACCCAGGTCTGGCGGGGGACGGTTTGCATGTCGGTTCTCCTTAGGGCTGCCCGCTGCACGGACCGTTCCCGACGGGACCGGTGTTGCTGCGGCGCTTTCGATAATTGCGAAACCGACGAAAATGTGATCACGTCTGAACATGCCTGTCAAGGAAACGGCGCTGCTTTCGGTGCTGCGACGCAAACCGTGACTGGCGCCCTTGCATCGACGCCCCTCGCCTTCCTTTTGCTCCAAGACATAGGATCCAAGCCCCATGGCCGCCACCTCCAGCCAGCCCCCCGACCCTGCCCCTGGCACCCCTTCCGAAGCGGCTGCTGCCCCTCGCCGGCTGGCCCGCGATCATGTCGATCAAAGCCTGCGAACGGCCCTGCTGACCGGTCGCTTCATCCCCGGAAAAGCTGTGACACTGCGGGGACTTGCGCAGGAACTCGGCGTCAGCCCCATGCCCGTCCGGGAAGCCATCCAGCGCCTTGCTGCCGAGAATGCGCTCTATCTCAAGCCGAGCGGCCGCGTGCAGGTGCCGGAAATGACCGAAAGCCGCTTTGAGGAGATCCTCGCGGCGCGGGTGCTTCTGGAACCCGAACTGGCCTTGCGTGCACTGCCGCAACTGGACAAATCCGCTGCACGTGAACTCGAAGACATCGATCTCAAGATGGACGTGAGCATCGCCACCGGCGATCCGGAAGCCTATCTCACGCTCAATCACGCCTTCCACTTCCGCATCTACACCGCCGCCCGCTCCCAGGTGATCCTGCCGCTGGTGGAGAGCCTGTGGCTGCAATTCGCACCCTACATGCGCACCGTCTACGGGCGGGTCGGCACTGCCATCCTGATTGACCATCACAAGGAAGCCGTTCGCGCCATCCGGGCCCGGGATGCAGAGGCGCTTGGCGCTGCCATTCGCGCCGACATTCGCGAAGGCATGGGCTTCCTTGAACGCGGGCGGCCGCCAGCCGAACCGGCGCAGGTCCGGCGCAGCGCGCGCAAGACCGTGCGAAAGGGGGATTGACGAACGGCCATTTGTGATCACAAAATCATCACGAAGGAATGGTTTGGCTCTGCCGTCTGACGTTGGACCTTGCACAGTTCCGGCCGCTGCGTGCCTTGACGGGACGCGCGACCGGCGCAAGATGCGGCTGCCTCCGATTTGTGCCCTGCCCCGGGGCCGGCGGACCGGATCACGCCTTATCAGGAGCCTACCCGTGAGCAAGAAGAAGAAAGCCCCGACCCTGACCAGCCTGCGCGGGGTGGCGGATATGGAAGCCGCGCAGACATGGCTTTCGGAGCGCGGGATCGAAGACATCGAGTGCATCGTTCCGGACCTGGCCGGCGTTGCCCGCGGCAAGATGATGCCGACGCAGAAGTTCCTCTCCGGCCCGGTGATGACGATGCCTTCGTCGATCTTCGCCCAGACCATCTCCGGCGACTATCCGGAGGATGACGACCGCTTCCAGCACAATCCGATCGACGGCGATCTGTATTTCCGCCCCGATTTCTCGACGCTGACCACTGTGCCCTGGGAGACCGACCCGACCGCGCAGCTGATGCATGACGCCTACACCCGCGACGGCATTCCCGTGGAGACTGCACCGCGCAACGTGCTGAAGCGCGTGCTGGCGCTGTATGAGGAAAAGGGCTGGATGCCCGTGGTCGCCCCGGAAATCGAGTTCTACCTCGTGCGCCCGAACACCGACCCGGATTATCCGCTGGAGCCGCCGACTGGCCGTTCGGGCCGCCCGGAAGCCGGCCGCCAGTCCTATTCGATCTCGGCGCTGAACGAGTTCGATGATCTCATCGACGACATCTACGACCTGTCGGAGAAGCAAGGCCTCGAGATCGACACGCTGATCCACGAGGAGGGCGCGGCGCAGATGGAGATCAACCTGCGCCATGGCCACCCGCTGGAGCTGGCCGACCAGGTGTTCCTGTTCAAGCGCACCATCCGTGAAGCAGCGCTCAGGCACGACATGTACGCCACCTTCATGGCCAAGCCGATGTCGAACCAGCCGGGCTCGGCCATGCACATCCACCAGTCGGTGACCGACATCGAGACGGGGGAGAACATCTTCTCCAACAAGGATGGCGAGGCGACGCGCGAGTTCCTGTCCTTCATCGCCGGTCACCAGCAGTATCTGCCGCATGTCACCTGCATCATGGCGCCTTTCGTGAACTCCTACCGCCGCTTCTCGCGCAACACGGCGGCACCGGTGAACGTGTTCTGGGGCTACGACAACCGCACGGTCGGCCTGCGCGTGCCCTATTCCAAGCCGAATGCCCGGCGCCTCGAGAACCGCGTGCCGGGCTCGGATGTGAACCCCTATCTCGCCATCGCGGCCTCGCTCGCCTGCGGCTATCTCGGCATCGAGAACAAGCTGCAGCCGGATGAGCCGCGCATGTCGGATGCCAGCAACATCCAGCAGTCGCTGCCGCGCGGCCTGATGGA
Source organism: Pannonibacter sp. SL95 (assembly GCF_026672425.1). Lineage (GTDB taxonomy): Bacteria > Pseudomonadota > Alphaproteobacteria > Rhizobiales > Stappiaceae > Pannonibacter. Next base: position 225,912 of record NZ_JAPPRC010000006.1, on the reverse strand, counting down.
AGCCCTGGCCCTGTTCGAGGAATGCGAAGAGCTGATCGACGTGTTTGGCGAGAAGTTCTTCGCCACCTATCGCGCGATCAAGCAGGAAGAATTCGAAACCTTCATGTCGGTGATCAGCCCCTGGGAACGGGAATACCTGCTGCTCAACGTCTGACCTGACGGCGCGGGGCGAGCCCCCTCCCCCGCGCCCCATTGCCACCGGAGTTCAAGATGACGGCTGTTTCCAATCGCTATCCGACCGCGCAGCTGCGCGCGCTGGACGCGGCTCACCACTTCCACCCGTTCTCAGATACCAAGGCCCTGAACGCGGAAGGCAGCCGGATCATCACAGCTGCCAAGGGCGTCTGGCTGACGGACTCCGATGGCAACCGCATTCTCGACGGCATGGCCGGTCTCTGGTGCGCCCAGGTTGGCCATGGCCGGGAGGAAATCGCCGATGCGGTGCACCGGCAGATGACCGAGCTGTCCTACTACAACACCTTCTTCAAGACCTCGCATCCGCCGGTCATCGCGCTGGCCGAGAAGCTCGCCGAGGTCTCGCCGCCGCAGTTCAAGCGCACCTTCTTCTGCTCGTCCGGTTCGGAAGCCAATGACACGGTGTTCCGCATGGTCCGCTTCTACTGGGACCAGATGGGCAAGCCGGAGAAGAAGATCATCATCGGCCGCTGGAATGGCTATCACGGCTCGACGCTGGCCGGCACCAGTCTCGGCGGCATGAAGGCCATGCATGAGCAGGGCGACCTGCCGGTTCCGGGCGTCCGCCACATTCCGCAGCCCTACTGGTTCGGCGAAGGCGGCGACATGAGCCCGGCCGAATTCGGCATCTGGGCCGCGCGCGAACTGGAAAAGGCAATCGACCAATACGGCGAAGACAAGGTTGCTGCCTTCATCGCCGAGCCGATCCAGGGTGCTGGCGGCGTCATCATCCCGCCGGAGACCTACTGGCCGGAAGTACAGCGCATCCTGAAGGAGCGCGACATCCTCTTCGTCGCCGACGAGGTAATCTGCGGTTTCGGCCGTCTCGGCACCTGGTTCGGCTCGGAGTATTTCGGCATCGAGCCGGATCTGATGCCGATCGCCAAGGGCCTGACCTCCGGCTACCTGCCGATGGGCGGCGTGCTGGTCTCAGACAAGGTGGCGGCCGGCGTCATCGACAAGGGCGGCGAGTTCTACCACGGCTACACCTATTCCGGTCACCCGGCCTGCGCGGCCGCAGCCCTCGCCAATCTGGAGATCATCCAGCGCGAGAAGCTGGTGGAGCGCGTTGCCAATGACATCGGCCCCTACCTGCAGGCCCGCTGGCGCGCGCTTGGCGAGCATCCGCTGGTCGGCGAGGCACGCATGACCGGTCTCGTCGGCGCGCTCGAGCTGGTGCCGGAAAAGGGCAACCGCAGGAAGGCCTTCCCCGACACCGGCACCGTCGGCACGATGTGCCGCGACATTTCCTTCCGCAACGGCCTGATCATGCGCGCGGTCCGCGACAGCATGATCATCTCGCCCCCGCTCGTCATCACCCATGGCGAGGCCGACCAGCTGGTGGCCATTGCCAAGAAGACGCTGGACGACACTCATGCCGAGCTGAAGCGCCGCGGCATGATCTGAGATCAGCATCGATCGCCGAAGGACTTCAACATATCAACCCCGCCAGATTTCTGGCGGGGTTTCCTTTTGCTGACGCCCCCCTCGGCGTCACCCCGGCCAAACAAAGCGCGAGCCGGGGCATACTCGCTTGCAGAGCCTCTGCGTCCATTCGATATGGCGGCTCTCTTGCAGGCAGCTTCCAGATCATCGGACACGACGGTCGCTCTGCGAATGAGTAGACCCCGGGTCTTCGCTTCGCTGCGCCCGGGGCGACACGGAACAAGTTCACCGCCGCCATGACGACGACCAACGGCCTGGCACTGCGCCCGATTTCTGGCGGGTCTTCTTGCAATTCACCCACCTTCTGCAAAAGCCGTCAGATCGTGACAGCGGTCACATCTGCAATTCGGGAACCTGTTACCTTAGGTCATATCGAGACGAGGAAATAACAAGCCGGTCAGATGATCCGCCTCGCAAGACCAACCGGATGAACAGTCAAGCAGAAGGAACAGTATCATGTCGAATACAATGATGAAAACTGCTGCCGCCCTGACCCTCACCGTCGGACTGCTGGCTGCGGCCGCAGGATCTGCCGAGGCCGGCCATCGCCATCACCACGGCTGGGGCACAGGTGCTGCCGTTGCCGGCGGGCTGATTGCCGGCGCTGTCATCGGGTCGGCCCTGGCGTCCCCGTCTTATGGCGCCCCGGTCTATGTGGCACCGGCCCCGTCCTATGTTGCACCGGCTCCGGTCTACTACCGCCCGGCGCCCTGGTCGCCTGAATGGTACCGCTACTGCAGCTCGCGTTATCGCTCTTTCGATCCGCGCACCGGTTACTTCCGCACGCACAGCGGCCGCCACGTCTTCTGCCAGTAACTGGCACAAGCCCTTTCAAGCAGACATTTTCAGCAAGCGTTTCAATACGTCTTTTCATCGACCGGGACCGGTTTTGAAGTCCCGGAACACAGCCCAGGCGGCCGAACCGCCACCGAAAGGCCTCGCCCTCACCGGCGGGGCCTTCAGCTTTGGCAAACCCTTGCCCTCGGACTAGCCTGCCGACTTGCGGCGGGCAGCGCGCACCATGCTTTCCAGTGACTGCAGGAAGCGTGAGCGATCGAACTTGGAGAAAGCCGGGCCGCTTTCACGGATCTCGCCTGCCTCGCGCAATTGCGTCTTCAGATCGCGCATGGCCAGCGCCATGCCGACGTCGTGGAATGGCTTGCCGGTCGAGCCGAGCACATCCGCGCCAGCCTTGACGCAGCGCGCGGCCAACGGAACGTCGCTCGTCACCACCACGTCGCCCGGCACAACGGCAGCTGCAATCCAGTCATCGGCCTGGTCGAGGCCGCCGGGAACGATCACGCGTTCGACGCCCGGCTCATCCGGCAACCGCATCCAGGAGTTGGAGACAAAGACAATGCGCAGGCCATGCCGTACGCCGACCCTTGCGGCTTCTTCCTTCACCGGACAGGCATCTGCGTCGATGTAGAGGACCGTCATGACGCGGCATCCCGGGAGGCCAGCCGCGCCGCCATTCCCCTGGCGGCGGCCAGCCCCGTGGCAAAGCAGGCCTGCAGCAGATAGCCCCCTGTCGGCGCCTCCCAGTCAATCATCTCGCCGGCCACGAACACGTCCGGACGGACGGTGAGTGAAAAGTCTGCGCCAAGCGCCGACCAGTCAACGCCGCCTGCACTGGAAATGGCCCGCTCCATTCCCGCTGTCGCCGTGACGGTGACCGGCAGCGACTTGATCCGCGCGGCGACGTCAGCCGGACTGACGGCACCGGCAGCACATTCCCGCAGCAGCGCGATTTCCACCGGCGCCAGTCCAAGCGCCTTGCGCAGGAAAGTCGAACGCGACTGCTTGCCATGCGGCCGGTCCAGCTTCGCCGCCAGTGTCGCCGCATCCGAATCCGGGCGCAGATCGATATGCAGGGTCGCCGTGCCCTCACGCTCCAGCGTGTCCCGCAAGGCCGACGACAGGGCATAGATCGCCCCGCCCTCGATGCCGGTCCGGCTGATCATCGCCTCACCACGCAGGCTCATCGTGCCGTGACGGACAGCAATCCGCTTCAGCGGTGTCCCGGCAAACTTGTCGGCAAAGACATCGGACCAACCGACAACAAAGCCGCAGTTGGATGGCCGCAAGGGGCGGACTGCAACGCCTTCTGCCGCCAGAGGCGCAACCCAGTCACCCGTTCCACCCAGCCGCGGCCAGCTGGCACCGCCCAGCGCCAGCAACGTCGCGCCGGCCTGGAACCGCCGCTCGCTGCCATCGCCCAGCCGTAGACGCGAGATCGACGGGCCATCAAAGCCGAGCCAGGCCGCGCGGGCGACAAACCGGACGCCCCGCTCGCCCAGCTGCGCCAGCAGCGCACGCAGCATCGGCGAGGCCTTCATCGCCTTGGGAAACACGCGGCCGCTGGAGCCAACAAATGTCTCCTGGCCGAGGTCTGCCGCGTAGGCACGCAAGGCCGTCGGATCGAAGGCGCGGATCGCCGGCTCAAGATGCGCCGCCGCCGGTCCATAGCGCGTCAGGAAAGCGTCGATCGGTTCGGAGTGGGTGAGATTCAGTCCGCCACGTCCAGCCAGCAGAAACTTGCGCGCTGGCGACGGCATCCGGTCGCAGACGACAACAGAATGTCCTGCTGCCGACAGATGGTCCGCTGCGACAAGGCCTGCCGGTCCGGCGCCGATGATAAGCACGTCAACCGCTTCGGCTGTCACCGGCGGGGAGACCGCGTCCTCAGACATTGATTGAGATCCTGAATTCGAGAAGGCGCTGTTTTGCCCTGTCTGCATCGGCTGCGCAACCGTCGGCTGACGCCGGTTCGATCAACGACGCTCCGCCATACGAGAACAAGAAAATTTTACGCAATAGAGAAACGCACCACAAAGGTTATTGCTGAAAATGAAAACGAAAAAAGCATTTATTAGCAATTGTCGTCGCTTCCTATCCTTAGGTTAGCTTCAGACAAAGATGCAAAATTGATCAGAGCTTGTACTTTCTCTCTGACGGTCTGACAAGAGGGTGACACAAAAGGAGCATCGAAGATGCAGGAAGTGTCAAACCAGATCCTCGTAGTGGACGGCGACGCCAAGGTCATGGCGAGCTTCCAGCAACTTCTTGGCCAAAAATACCGTGTCGCAACCGCGGCAAGCGCCCTTGAGGCCTCGATCTTCCTCGACAGCAACCCGCATGTCGCGGTTGTCATCGCAGCCCTCAACCTGCCTGGGATCGACGGCATCGAGTTTCTCAAAGGCCTGATCGAAAGCCATCCGGCGGCCTCGCGCATCCTGCTGACCAACGACCGGACGGTCGACGTCGCAAAGCGCGCCGTCAACGATGCCAATGTTCTGATGTATCTCAACAAGCCCTGTGCGATCGACGAGATGGAAGCGGCCATCCGCAACGGCTTGACCCACCATGCCCGCGTGATCCGGGAACGGGCACTTCTGGAAAAAACCCTCGCTGGTTCGGTCAAGATCCTGATCGAAATGCTGTCCCTGTTTCATGCGGATGCTTTCCGCAAGACAGGCGTGATGCGGCAGTGGGCCATGAAAGTGGCCAAGGCCCTTGGCATCAAGAAGACCTGGGACCTGGAAATGGCTGTCATGTTCTCGCCCCTCGGCGAGGCCTTGCTGCCCAAGGACATCCTGTCGCGCTATCGCTCGGCCAAATCCCTGACGGATCCGCAGCGCGAAATGCTGTCGCGCGCACCGGAACAGACCCGCGATCTGCTGCGCAACATCCCGCAGTTCGAGCGGATTGCCGAAGTGCTGTATTTCTCCAACCGCGGCTACGACGGCTCGGGCTTTCCGGCCGACGGTCCGGTCGGCAAGGACATCCCGCTCAACTCGCGGATCCTGAAGATCCTGACAGACCTGTGGTACGCGAGCCCGGACAGCGGTCTGGATATGGCGGCGTTTGAAGCCTTGGGCATCAACCGCAAACAGTATGATCCCAAACTGCTCGAGATCGTGCGTGAGACGCTTCTGGCAGAAGAGATCGACAAGTCGCAGTCGGTCCAGATCGTGTCCTGCCATATCAGGGCGCTGCACCCGGGCGATGTGCTGGTTGACGATATCCTGACCGACGGCTCGCATGAACTGGTCCTGTCGCGTGGACATCAGCTGACCGAAACAACAATCAAGCGGCTCTGGCAGTTCGATCGCCTGTCCGGTCTGCGCCAGCCGATCCGTGTGCGCCGCATCGAGCAGAAGGCGGAAGCGGTGCCCGCCTGACGGCGCGCCTCAGTGGTCCGGCTTGTGCCTGTCGACCAGATCGGCCTCATAGGCCTTGGCCACGCGCAGGAAGCGGGCATGGGCGTAGTTGACCGAAAGGATCAGCCCCCACCAGCCATACCGCACGTATTTGCGCGCCACATAGGCCTTCAGGAAGGCAAAGGGAAACTCGGTGACGAGGCGCCAGCGCGGCAATGACCGGCTGCGGGCGCGCATGTCGTTGACCTGCATCGTCGAGTAACGATTGTACTTCTCGACCTGAAATGTCAGCGAGCGGATCGAGTGGTGCGCGACAACGCCCTTGAGATCAGCCAACCGCGCGCCAGGCTCCGGGCGCACCGTGTCATGCACGGTCGAAGCCGAGAACCGGCCCTTGCGCCGGTCATAGAGGCGGATCTGATGATAGCCATAAGCCCAGGACGCCGGTTCGTCTTCATGGGCATAGACGTCGCGGATCATCACCCGCCAGCCATCGGCCGCCAGATGGCCGCCCGCGCCCATCAAAGCCTGGATTTCCTCCGCAAGCCCGGGCGTCACCACTTCATCAGCATCCAGATTGAACAGCCAGTCATTGCGGCACTGGTCCTCGCCAAAGCGCTTCTGCGGGCCGTAGCCGGGCCAGGCGTTGAACACCACCCGCGCGCCCTCGGCCTCCGCCACTGCCACCGTCGCATCGACCGACCCGCTGTCGATGACAATCACCTCATCCACCCAGTCGCGCACCGAGCGGATCGTCTGCGCAATGCGGTCGGCCTCATCCCGGGCGATGATGAAGACGGAAAGGGGCAATCGCGCGGTCATTTGTCGGGTGTCCGGTCTGGTCTGTCCACGGTCGCGGAACGCGAAGGCGGTGTCTCCCTGTTAGTCAAAAACTGGCCTTGGAGGAAGATGCTTCACGCCTCGCCGTCCGAAAGCAAAAGAGCCGGGCGGAAGACCACCCGGCTCGGAAACTTTCTGCAATGACCGAAACAACAAAAACCTGTTCCGCAACGACGCCCTTATCGCAGCGTCAGGTGACAGCTGTATGACCTGAACACTCGCAGTGCGGAAAAAAATGCCGCAGCGCAATATCAACCAAAGAGAGGATGCCTCGATGGCTGGAAACACCCCCATGGTCCGCCTTATGTTACGTTAAAGTCAATTTGGGGCTTGCCGCTGCCGGGCCGTGCTGAAACGATCCCGCAAGGTCGGAGGAACATGGCTGTGACCTGCCACGAACGGCAGGGGCAGCCGAGAACAAGGAACCGGAACATGACCGCAGCCATCGTGGGTTGGGCCCATCTGCCCTTCGGCAAGCATGCCGAAGAGACCGTCGAGAGCATGATCGTCAAGGCAGCGACGGATGCCATCATCGACGCCGGCATCGAACCGCAAGACGTGGGCGAGATCTATCTCGGCCATTTCAATGCCGGCTTCTCGCGGCAGGACTTCACCGCCTCGCTGGTGCTGCAGGCTGATCCGGCGCTGCGCTTCACGCCCGCCACCCGCGTCGAGAACGCCTGCGCCACCGGCTCGGCCGCCGTGCACCAGGGCGTGCGCGCCATCGCCACTGGCTCGGCCCGCTTCGTGCTCGTGGTCGGCGTCGAGCAGATGACGACGACGCCGGGACCGGAAATCGGCCAGAACCTCCTGAAGGCCTCCTATCTCAAGGAAGAGGGCGACATCCCGGCGGGCTTTGCCGGCGTGTTCGGCAAGATCGCCGATGCCTATTTCCAGCGCCACGGCGACCAGTCCGACGCGCTGGCGAAGATCGCGGCCAAGAACCACAGGAACGGCGTCAACAACCCTTACGCCCAGATGCGCAAGGACTTCGGCTTCGAGTTCTGCCGCCAGGAAAGCGACAAGAACCCCTTCGTTGCCGGCCCGCTGAAGCGCACGGACTGCTCGCTGGTCTCCGACGGGGCGGCGGCGCTGGTGCTGACCGATCCGGCCACCGCGCTTGGCATGAAGAAGGCCGTCGCCTTCCGCGCCATGGCGCATGTGCAGGACTTCCTGCCGATGTCGAAGCGCGACATCCTGAAGTTTGAAGGCTGCCAGACCGCCTGGGGCAAGGCACTGGCCAATGCCCGGCTGACGCTGGATGATCTCTCCTTCGTCGAGACGCATGACTGCTTCACCATCGCCGAGCTGATCGAGTACGAAGCCATGGGTCTGGTGAAAGAAGGCGAAGGCGCCCGTGCCATCCTGGAAGGCTGGACCGAGATGGACGGCAAGCTGCCGGTCAACCCGTCCGGCGGCCTGAAGGCCAAGGGCCACCCGATCGGCGCCACCGGCGTGTCGATGCATGTGCTGACGGCCATGCAGCTGACCGGCGAGGCCGGCGGCATCCAGGTCAAGGACGCCTCCATCGGCGGCATCTTCAACATGGGCGGCGCAGCCGTCGCCAACTATGTCTCGATTCTGCAGGCAATGAAGTAAGGACCTCCGGGAGGTTCCAGACTTCGAGCATTATTGCCCCCACCGCGTCGGTGGGGGCAGGTTCGCGTGGGGCAGCCGTCCCGATCAGAACGCCGCCGCGACGTCCCCCATCTCGACGTAGACGCTCTTCACCTGGCTGTAGTGGCCGATGGCCGTGTGCCCGTTCTCGCGGCCGATGCCGGAGGACTTGACGCCGCCGAAGGGCATTTCGATGGGCGTCAGGTTGTAGGCGTTGATCCAGCAGGTGCCGGCGGCAAGCTGTGCGATCACCCGGTGGGCGCGCTGGATGTCGCGGGTGAACACACCGGCGGCCAGACCGAACTCGGTCGCATTTGCGCGGGCGATCACCTCTTCCTCGCTGTCGAAGTCGAGCACGCACATGACCGGGCCGAAGATCTCTTCCCGGGCGATGCGCATATCGTCCTTCACATCGGCAAAGACGGTCGGCTGCACGAACCAGCCCTGCGGGAAAGCCGCCACGTGTGCTGCCCCGCCGCCGCAGACAAGCCGCGCGCCTTCCGCCTTGCCGATCTCGATGTAGCCCAGCACCTTGTCGAGCTGCGGCTTTGAGACGAGCGGGCCGATATTGGTCGCCTCGTCCAGCGGATCGCCCAGCACGGCGTTTGCGGTGCGTTCAGCCAGCCGCTTCAGGAAGGCCTCCTTCAGGCTGCGATGCACGAAGACGCGGGTGCCGTTGGAGCAGATCTGGCCCGAGGAATAGAAATTGGCATTGATCGCCGCCGAGACGGCATTGTCGAGATGGGCGTCCTCGAACAGGACCAGCGGCGACTTGCCACCGAGTTCAAGCGTGAGATGCTTGAGGTTGCTGCCTGCCAGGCCCGCGACCTTGCGCCCGGTCGGCACCGAGCCGGTGACGGAGACCTTGGCCACCGCCGGATGCGAGACGAGCTTCGCGCCTACGTCGCCCGCGCCCTGCACCACGTTGAAGACACCGGCCGGAACGCCGGCCTCCAGCAGCGCCTCGGCCAGCTTCAGCGCGCTCAACGGTGTCACTTCCGAGGGCTTGAAGATCATGGCGTTGCCGCAGGCCAGCGCGGGGGCTGCCTTCCAGCAGGCGATCTGGATCGGATAGTTCCACGCGCCGATGCCCACGCAGATGCCGAGCGGCTCGCGGCGGGTGTAGGCGAAGGAACCGCCAAGGTCGATGTGCTCGCTGGTCAGCGTCGCGGCGAGATTGCCGAAGTATTCGAGGCAATCGGCGCCGGAGGCCGCATCGGCGATCAGCGTTTCCTGCAGCGGCTTGCCGGTGTCGAGCGTTTCCAGCTCGGACAGGGCGCGGTTGTTGGCGCGCAGGATCTCCGCCGCCCGGCGCAGGATGCGGCCCCGCTCGGCTGCCGGGGTGGCGGCCCAGATCTTCTGGCCTTCCCGTGCGGTCGAGATGGCGGCCTCGATGGTCAGGTCGTCAGCAGCATGCAGGCGGGCGATGACGTCGCCGGTGGCGGGATAGAGGCTGTCGAAGGCCGCGCCATTCGGGCTTTCGACATATCCGCCGCCAATGAAATGGGAGGCTCGGGGCTGGGCGCGCATGAGGTCGTCCTTGCAAGTCGGTCAGAAGGGGAAACAGGACCGGCCACCGCCTTGGCAGAAGCCTCCTGCTGTTCGTCAGGTCGCAGGATGGCTCAACGCTGGCGCGTTTGCCACTGCGGATGGATCCAGGGCTCCAGGTTGGAGGCCGGCAACGGGGCCTTGCCGAGAATGTGGTCCGAGGCCTTCTCGCCCACCATGATCGACGGGGCATTCAGGTTGCCGTTGGTCACCTGCGGGAAGATCGAGCTGTCGGCCACGCGCAGGCCCTCGACGCCGATGACCCGGCATTCCGGATCCACCACCGCCATCGGGTCGCTCGCGGCCCCCATGCGGCAGGACCCACAGGGGTGATAGGCGCTCTCCACATGCTCGCGGATGAAGTCGTCCAGCTCCGCATCGCTCTGCACGCCGGCACCCGGCTGGATCTCGCGGCCGCGATAGGGCGCGAAGGCCTCCTGGCCGAATATCTCGCGCGTGAGCCGGATGCAGGTGCGGAAGTCGGCCCAGTCGTCCGGGTGCGACATGTAGTTGAAGAGGATCGAGGGCTTGGCCAGCGGATCGCCTGAGGTCAGGCGGATGCGGCCGCGTGACTTTGAGCGCATCGGCCCGACATGGGCCTGGAACCCATGTCCCTCGGCCGCTGCCTTGCCGTCGTAGCGCACCGCGAAGGGCAGGAAGTGATACTGGATGTCGGGATACTCGACACCCGCCTTGGAGCGAATGAACGCGCAGGCCTCGAACTGGTTCGAGGCGCCGAGCCCCTTGCGCGTGAACAGCCACTGCGCTCCGATCAGAGCCTTGGAAACAAGGTTCCAATGCTTGTAGAGCGTGATCGGCTGCGTACAGGCCTGCTGGATGTAGAGCTCCAGATGGTCCTGCAGGTTGGCGCCGACGCCCGGCCGGTCCGCGACCACGTCAATGCCCATCTCCCGCAGATCCGCTGCCGGTCCGATGCCGGAGAGCATCAGAATCTTGGGCGAGTTGATCGACGAGGCGGAAATGATCACTTCGCGCGCCGCCCGCACCGTGACCGGCTGGCCGGAACCACGCTGGTACTCAACGCCGGTTGCCCGGCCGTTCTCGATAACCACACGGCGGACAAAGGCCCCGGTGACGACCTCCACATTGCCGCGCTTCAGCGCCGGCTTCAGATAGGCATTGGCGGCGGACCAGCGCTGACCGTTCTTCACGGTCATCTCCATGTCGCCGAAGCCTTCCTGCTTCTGGCCGTTGTAGTCGCCCGTCGTCTCGTAGCCCGCCTGTTTGCCGGCCTTGATGAAGGCATCGAACAACGGGTTCCACTTGGTGCCGCGTTGCACATGCAGCGGACCGGAGCGGCCGCGGAAGCCGTCGTCGCCGGTCGGGGTCTCCTCCTGGCGCTGGAAATAGGGCAGCACATGCCGGTAGCCCCAGCCGCTGGCGCCCATCTCTTCCCAGGTGTCGAAGTCGCGCGCGTGGCCGCGCACATAGACCATGCCGTTGATCGAGGAAGAGCCGCCGATGACCTTGCCGCGCGGCGTCGCAAGAATGCGCCCGCCCAGATGCGGCTCGGGCTCGCTCTGGAAGCCCCAGTCGTAGCGGCTCATGTTCATCGGATAGGACAGCGCCGCCGGCATCTGGATGAAGGGCCCGGCGTCCGTTCCGCCGAACTCCAGCACCAGCACCCGGTTTTTCGGATCTTCGGACAGCCGATAGGCCATGGCGCAGCCCGCCGAACCGGCACCGACGATGATGAAGTCAAACGTGTCGTTCATGCTGGGAGCCCCGGGTCTGGCTGTGGCGTTGTGGCCCCGGACGCCCGGGCCCTGTGCAGCAGGATCTGCGCCTCGACGTAATCCTCGACGAGGCGGATGGCAGCCTCGGGATCGGGCGGCGCCTCCTTCAGCGCGCGGCGGATCCAGACCCCGTCGATCATCGACGCCGTTCCCTCGGCCACGAGCTGCGCGTCCGGCAATGGCAGAAAGCTACGTAAACTGTGCGTCAGGTTGGAGACAAGACGGGCGGAATAGATGCGCAGCAGGCGCTGGCTGGCCGGATTGGTGCGGGCCTGCGAGTAGAACGCCAGCCAGGCAGCAATCACGGCCTCGCGGAACTGGCCCGTCTCGAAATTGCCGGCGATGATCGCCGACAGGCGCGCACGCGGCGTCTGCGCTTCGGCCAGACGGGCACGGATGCCCTCGCCCAGCTCATGCAGAAGATGGCGCATGGTGGCGGCGAGCAGCTGATCCTTGGAGCCGAAATAGTGATGTGCAAGCCCGCCCGACACGCCGGCCTTGCGCGCGATCTGCGCGATCGTCACGTCGCAATAGCCCTGTTCGTGAATCGCATCGACCGTTGCCGCGATCAGGCTGCGCCTGCGCTCGGCCTCCATCCCGATCCTTGGCATGTCGTTCTCCCCGATGGTCGTAAATGATTATTTTTAATTGAACGATCAATCAATCAAAACTTGCCAAAGCCAACAGTCAATGGTTCATTAAGTCTCACCAGAGGGGCAAACCTGCCGCAAAGACGGCTAAATCAATCGGTTGCCCATTGTTTGAGATGTCCGTCCGGGGTTCATTGGGACTGAACACCGGCGAACGACCCCGTGTACCGGGGCGCCATACAAGAGCGGGAGACAACCGGATGAAGCGCGTATTCACTTCCATCACCAGTGCCGCCATCGGCCTGGCGCTGAGCGGGGCCATCGGCCTCAGCACCACGGCAACGGTCCAGGCGGCCGAGCCCGAAAGCTGCAAGGCCGTCCGGTTCTCGGATGTGGGCTGGACGGACATCACTGCTACCACCGCTGTCGCCTCGACGATCCTGCTCTCCCTCGGCTACGAGACCGACGTGAAGGTCCTGTCCGTGCCGGTGACCTATGCGTCGATGAAGAACAAGGACATCGACGTTTTCCTCGGCAACTGGATGCCGACGATGGAAGCCGACATCGCGCCCTATCGCGAGGAAAAGACGGTCGACACGGTTCGCGAGAACCTCGAAGGCGCGAAATACACGCTGGCTGTGCCGAAATACACCTATGACAAGGGCCTGAAGACCTTTGCCGACATTGCCAAGTTCAAGGAAGAGCTGGCCGGCAAGATCTATGGCATCGAGCCGGGCAACGATGGCAACCGCCTGATCCTCGGCATGATCGATGGCGACCAGTTCGGCCTCAAGGGCTTCCAGGTCGTGGAATCCTCCGAGCAGGGCATGCTGGCCCAGGTGTCCCGCGCCACCAAGCGCAAGGAAGACGTCGTCTTCCTCGGCTGGGAACCGCATCCGATGAACGCGAATTTCGAGCTCGCCTATCTGGAAGGCGGCGATGACGTGTTCGGGCCAAATCTTGGCGGTGCCACGATCTACACCAACACCCGCGCGGGCTACGTCAACGAGTGCCCGAATGTCGGCCAGTTCCTGAAGAACCTGAAGTTCACCCTCGCCCTTGAAAACGAGATCATGGGTGAGATCCTGGACGGCGGCAAGGATCCGAAGATCGCCGCACAGAATTGGCTGACTGCCAACCCGGGCGTGCTGGACGGCTGGCTGGCCGGTGTGAAGGCGCGCGATGGCAGCGACGCTCTGGCAGCCGTGAAGCTGGCCCTGGGCCTCTGAGCCTGGTTTCCGGCTGCGTGATGCCGGCAATCGCCGCTCACGCAGCCGGGCTAGGCCGCATCTGAAAACCCCGGCGCGGAGAGGGGCCCGTGGATTTTTTGACCCAACACAAACTGCCGCTTGGATCTTGGGCCAAGGCCTTTGTCGACTGGCTGACCAACAACGCAGCCTGGCTGTTTGACGGTATTGCCGTCGTTCTGGAAACACTGATCGGCGGCATCCTGTTCGTGCTGCAGGCACCCGATCCGCTCGTGGTGGTCGGCGTTGCAACAGCACTTGCCTTCGTCGTGCGCCGCAACATCGGCTTCCCGTTGTTCGTGCTGGGATCACTGCTGATCATCATCAACCTGGGCTTCTGGGAAGAGACGACAAACACGCTTGCGCTGGTCCTGGGCGCCACCACCGTCTGCATGGCCGTCGGTGTGCCGATCGGGGTTCTCGCTGCGCACCGGCCGAATTTCTACACCGCCCTCCAGCCCGTTCTGGATCTGATGCAGACGATCCCGACCTTCGTCTATCTCATCCCTGCGCTGATCCTGTTCGGCCTCGGCATGGTTCCGGGCCTCATTGCCACGGTCATCTTTGCCCTGCCCGCCCCGATCCGCCTGACGCAGCTCGGCGTCTCCTCGACGCCCACGCAGCTGCTCGAGGCCGGTCACGCCTTTGGCGCCACCCGCTGGCAGCTCCTGTGGAAGATCGAGCTGCCCTATGCTCTGCCGCAGATCATGGCCGGGCTGACGCAGACGATCATGCTGTCCCTGTCGATGGTGGTGATTGCCGCCCTCGTCGGCGCTGACGGCCTCGGCGTTCCGACCCTGCGCGCGCTCAACACCGTGAACATCGGCATGGGCTTTGAAGTCGGCGTCGCCATCGTTCTGATCGCCATCGTGCTGGACCGGTTCTTCCGCCTCAATCGTCCGACGGGAGGCCGCTGATGAGCGATCCGATCGTTTCCTTCCACAATGTCGACATCGTCTTCGGCTCGAAACCGCACCGGGCGTTGCCGCTGATCGATGCCGGCAAGACCCGGCGCGAGATCCAGGACGAAACGGGCCAGACCTTGGGCGTCGCCGGTGCCACCTTTGACATCATGCCCGGAGAGGTCATCGTGCTGATGGGCCTGTCCGGCTCCGGCAAGTCGACGCTGCTGCGCGCGGTCAACGGGCTCAATCCGGTCATCCGGGGCGAGACGCTCGTGCGCGACGGCGACAGCATGGTCAATCCGGCAACCTGCGGCGAGGAGCGCCTGCGCCGCCTCCGTCGCAGCCGCATCGCCATGGTGTTCCAGCAATTCGCGCTGCTGCCCTGGCGCACCGTCTCCGACAACGTCGGCTTCGGCCTGGAGCTGGCGGGCGTCAGCCTTGCCGAGCGCAGCAAGCGCGTGGCCGCCCAGCTCGAACTGGTCGGCCTCGGCGGCTGGGGCAACAAGCACGTGCATGAGCTGTCCGGCGGCATGCAGCAACGCGTCGGCCTTGCCCGCGCCTTTGCCACGGACGCACCGATCCTCCTGATGGACGAGCCCTTCTCCGCGCTGGATCCGCTGATCCGTGACAAGCTGCAGGACGAACTGATCCAGCTGCAGAAGACCCTGCACCGGACCATCATCTTCGTCAGCCATGATCTCGACGAGGCCGCCAAGATCGGCAGCCGCATCGCCATCATGGAGGGCGGGCGGGTCATTCAGCTGGGCACGCCGCAGGAAATCGTCCGCCATCCGGCGACGCCCTATGTGGCGGAATTCGTCGCACACATGAACCCGCTCAACGTGTTGCGCGCCCAGGACATCATGAGCCCGGTTGCCGCATCCGCCACCAGCAGCTCGAACTGCGAGCTGGTGACGCCGCTGCGCCAGGTCATCGCCCTGAAGCGGGCGGGCTCTGGTCCGGTCCTCGTCATCGACAATGGCCGCCCTGTCGGCCAGATCGGCGAGGCGGAACTGCTCGGCTGCATGGGCTGACGCGGCACCGCAGGCGGATCATCGCACGCGAATAGCAGGAGGCAAGTCCGTTGCCTCTTGCTATAAGCCAGCCATGACACGAGTTGACGTTCTGATCCTGGGTGCTGGCGCCGCCGGCCTGATGTGCGCCATTGAGGCCGGCAAGCGCGGCCGGTCCGTGCTCGTCATCGACCATGCCAAGCGCGCAGCGGACAAGATCCGCATTTCCGGCGGCGGCCGTTGCAACTTCACCAACATCCACGCCAGCCCGGCGAACTTCCTGTCGGACAACCCGCGCTTCTGTGTCTCGGCGCTCAAGCGCTATACGCCGGCGGATTTTCTCAAGCTGGTCGACAGCCACCGCATCCCCTGGCACGAGAAGACGCTCGGCCAGCTCTTCTGCGACGACAGTGCGCAGGACATCATCACGATGCTGCTCGCCGAGATGGAGAAGGCCGGCGGCAAGCTGTGGCTGGAGACAGGCTTCACCGAAATCAGCAAGCCCGACGACCGCTTTGCCATAGAGACCTCGCGCGGACGCGTCGAGGCGACGTCGCTGGTGGTCGCCACCGGCGGGCCGTCGATCCCGAAGATGGGCGCCACCGGCATCGGCTACGAGATCGCCCGGCGTTTCGGGCTCAAGGTCGTGCCGCCGCGTCCCGCGCTCGTGCCCCTGACCTTCTCCGACGCCAACAAGGCCCTGTGCCAGAAGCTCGCCGGCGTGTCGGTGGACGCGGTCGTGCGCTTCAACAAGACATCCTTCCGCGAAGGCTTGCTGTTCACGCATCGTGGCCTGTCCGGGCCGTCGATCCTGCAGATTTCATCCTACTGGCGCGAGGGCCAGCCGATCAGCGTTGATCTTGCTCCCGGCACCGATGTCTTCGCTGCGCTCAAGGATGCAAAGCAGGCGCAGGGCCGGCAGGACATCCGCACCGCTGTCGGCCACATCCTGCCGCGCCGGCTGGCGGAGGAACTCGCCACCGAATACGGCCTTGGCGGCCGCCTTGCCGATCTTTCCGACAAGGTGCTGCGCCAGACAGCCGACCGCCTCAATGCCTGGTCGCTGCTGCCCGCAGGAACGGAAGGTTATCGCACGGCTGAAGTCACGCTCGGCGGGGTCGATACGGACGAGCTGTCGTCGAAAACCATGGCGGTGACCAAGGTTCCCGGCCTCCATTTCATCGGCGAAGTGGTTGATGTGACAGGCCATCTCGGTGGCTTCAACTTCCAGTGGGCCTGGGCCTCTGGCCATGCTGCAGGCTCCAGCTTCTGAGCAGCGCCCCTCATTGGCGGATTTGCAGGCGTTCTCATCAGCCGGCATAGTTTTTTGCATTGCAACAAAATGGCTGACAAACCCGTTGCCTGCGCTATAGTTCGCATGGGGTTTGAGGGCGATAGACCATGCAGCGGATCACCATTCACGATGTGGCGAGGACGGCCGGCGTCAGTCTGGCAACCGTTGACCGGGTCCTGAACCGGCGCCCCGGTGTTCGGGCTGCGACGGTCGAGCGGGTCGAGGCGGCCGTGAAGGCCCTCGGTTACACGCCCGATGTCTTTGCCGCCAATCTTGCCAAGCGCCGGCTCTATCGCCTCACTTTCCTGATCCCGAACGGCCCGAACGCCTTCATGACCGACCTGCGCCAGGAGGCCGAGCGCATCGCCTCGCGCGTTGCCGGCGAGCGGGTCGCCCTCACCGTTCAGGACATTGATGCCTTTGACAGCCATTCCGTCGCCAGCACGCTCGCCCTGCTGGATCGCACCGGCTGTGACGGGGTCGCCGTCGTCGCCCCCTCCTCGCCCGAGGTTCGGGCCGGCATTGACAGGCTGACCTTGCGCGGCGTTCCTGTGGTGACGCTGGTGTCGGATCATCCGGCCTCCGCGCGCGCGCATTTCGTCGGCATCGACAACATGGCCGCCGGCCGCGTTGCCGGGCGCCTTCTCGGCCGCTTCCTCGCCGGCAACCGGCAGGGGCACCGGGCGCGCATCGGCTTCATTGCCGGATCGCTGGGCCTGCGTGACCACGCCGAGCGCCACGGCGGCTGCCTCGAGGTTTTTGAGGAGCTTTATCCGGACTTCGAGCCCGTCCGCGTCCGTGAAGGCCGCGACGACAATGACCGGACCTATGATCTCACCCGCAAGCTGCTGGTCGAGCATCCTGATCTGACCGGCCTCTACAACATGGGTGCCGGCAATCGCGGCGTCATTGCTGCGCTCGAGGAAAGCGGCCGCGCTGGCGAGATCACCTTCATCGCCCATGAGCTGACGCCTTACACACGATCTGCGCTGGAGCGCGGCACGATTTCAGCGCTGATCGCGCAGGATCCAGGCCATGAGATCCGCAGTGCCGTGCGGGTGCTGAAGGCGCTTATCGACGGGCAGCCGATCCTTGATGCCCAGGAGCGGATCGGCATCGACATCTTCCTGCCGGAGAACCTGCCGCCGGTCGATGGCGCCCGCAAGGCAGACAAGACCACCACCGTCGATGCTGCCCCGGCCGCCCTGCCACGGCGCAAAGCCGGCTGAAACCGGCGCTGCCACGCCCTTTCGTCCTGCCAAGGCGAAATTTGAGCCTCCGGCTCACCATGCCCATTGACGCAAGGGCCGGCAGTGGACATATCTAAACCTATGCGCCTTACTCAACAAACCAACTACGCCGTTCGCACGCTGATGTACTGCGCTGCGAATCCTGACCGGCCCAGCAAGGTGGCTGACATCGCCTCTAGCTTTGGCATGTCCGAAACGCATCTGTTCAAGATCATGAAGGTCCTGGTCGATGCGGATCTCATCAAGACCATTCGCGGTCGCAACGGCGGCATCACGCTCGCCCGGCCCGCGGAAAAGATCACGATCGGCGAAGTTGTCCGCGCTGCGGAAGACTCGTTCTATCTGGCCGAGTGCTTCAACTCCGGCCGCAAGGATTGCCCGATCCTGACCACCTGCGGCTTCAACGGCGTGTTGCACGAGGCGCTTGAGGCTTTCATGGATGTGCTGGACCAGAAGACGATCCATGACATCTCCGAGAATCGCCTCGACCTGCGCCAGCTGCTGCACATTGACGAACCGATGGCTGCCGCCAGCTGACGGCGAAGGGTATTGCTCGAGCTTCGTTCGAACGCCGGTCATCTGACCGGCGTTTTTTGTTGGCAGATACGATTTGGAGTTTGCATCGCTTTCTCTGTCGCCCCGGGCGGAAGCGCAGCGACGACCCGGGGTCTACTCGTTCGCAGAGCATTCGAAGTGTCAACAAGGCAGCAAACAACCGCGTCGACGACAGTTTCTCCGGTGGGCGACGCGGTGGTACCCGCATCTCTGCTCTGGAAACGAGTTGGCCCCGGCTCTCGCGTTGCTCGGCCGGGGTGACACCGTCGGGATTTTTGAGGCAGTCAATGCCGATCGGTGATTACCGCTGGCAGCAGGTCCCTGATCATTCGTCGTGCAAAACGAGACATCATCGCCTCGCTTGACCATGACTTTACAATATCAGGAGTTTGGGTTGGCACCTGTCAGTCAAAACCTGTCCTGCAGGCTTTCCAAAAATACCGGGCTGGCTTGCCGTTTGAGGGAGAGGAGAAAACAGCTGGCTTGCCTGGCATTTTGACTGATGGTCAGTCCTGCCTGGGGCGACGGGCCGGAGGACGCGATTTCCGGGGCGCCGCCGTTCAGGCCTTGTCTTGGTACTTTATTCTGAGTATTAGAGTCAAGTTATTTGTTGCGAGCCACTCGCAACTTGGAACGTCTCTAAACTCTTGAAGCATCGGGGAAATCAGATGGCAGAAGCCAATCCGCGCCAGGCAAAGCTCACACTTCCGTCGCTGCGCAAGGCCGCGGCACCGCGCGAGGACAATGGCCAGCTCGACAGTTCCGCCTTGTTCCGCGGCAATCGCGAGATCCGCATCCGCCACAATGACGAGACATACCGCCTGACCATCACGAAGCTCGGCAAGCTGATCCTGACCAAGTGAGGGTCCCTGTCCGGGTGGCAGTTGCCGCCCTGTGGCGAAAGGGCTAGGAGCTGGTGAGATGGCGGAGACGTCCGCCGGTCTTGCCATGTGGAACCAGCCATGTCCTCTCTTCCCGTCCCGGTCGCGACCATCGGCCTGCTGCTCGCCTCGAACATTTTCATGACCTTCGCCTGGTATGGTCATCTCAAGTTCAAGGGATCAGCCCTGTGGCTGGTCATCCTGGTGAGCTGGGGCATCGCCTTCTTTGAATATTGCCTGCAGGTGCCGGCGAACCGGATCGGTCATGGCTATTTCAGCGCGGCCGAGCTGAAGACGATCCAGGAAGTCCTGACGCTCGCTGTCTTTGCGGTCTTTTCGATCTTCTATCTCGGCGAACCGATGCGCCTCAACCATCTCATCGGCTTTGCGCTCATTGCCGCCGGCGCCTGGTTCGTGTTCCAGAAATGGTGAGTGGGTCCAGGCAAAACGCCGACCGCCCCCCGGAAAATGAAAACCGGCGGCCCCTTTCGAAGCCGCCGGTCCAGATATAATTCGCCTGAAGGGCGGATTACTTCATGTCAGCCATCTTTTCGAAGCCGTTGGCGCCGACCTTGAACAGGGCGTACACGCCCGGGACGTCGCCAGCCGCGTCGAAATTGTAGGTGCCAGCTGCGCCCTTGTAGGTGATCGGCTTGCCAGCTGCGATCAGCTCCTTGGCCTTTGCCCACTCGCCCGGCTTGATGGCTTCGCCATCGGTCGAGGACGTGATTTCGCGCAGGGCCTTGGCAACCTTGGTCTTGTCGCCGCCGGCCTTCTCGATGGCCAGAGCCATCAGGAAGGTGGCGTCGTAGGAGGTGGTCACGAAGACTGCATCCGGATCACCGCCGACGTCCTTGAAGTTCTTCGCGAAGACTTCGAGCGAATCGGACTTCTCACCGACCGGAGCCGAGGTGATGAAGGTGCCCAGGTTGTTGGCGCCAAGTTCCTTGATCGGAGCATCGGACTTCATGCCGTCAGCGCCGACGTAGTTCTTGAAGAAGCCGTTTTCCAGGGCTTCGCGCAGCATGGTCAGGCCGCTGCCATCACCGTAGTCGAAGATCACCAGGGTGTCGGAACCGCCCTTGGCGAGTTCTGCCAGGTTGGAGCGGTAGGAGGCCTTTTCGCCTTCGTGTGCAGCGAATGCGGTGATCTTGCCGCCATTTGCTTCGAACTCGGCCTTGAATGCGTTGGCCAGGCCCGAGCCGTAGTCGTTGTTCAGGTAGGCGACAGCGACGCTGTCCATGCCCTGCGCCTTCAGCGAGCGGGCAAGGGCGCGGCCCTGATAGTCATCCGAAGGAACAGTACGGAAAACCGAGTCGTTGTCCTTCAGGTTGCTGATTTCCGGCGAGGTGCCCGACGGGGTGATCAGCGCGATGCCGGCCGGGATGGCGACGGAGTTGGCAGCCGCAATCACGGCGCCCGAGCAGTGCGGGCCGACGAGGCCGACGACGCCGTCAATGTTGACAGCCTTGGTCGCGGCGTCGGTGCCGTTCTGCGGGTTGCAGGCGCTGTCGCCGGTGACCTGCACCAGCTTTTCGCCCTTGCCGATGCCGCCCTGGGCGTTGACTTCGGTGATGGCCATTTCAGCCGAGAGCAGCATGGCCGGTGCCATGGCCGCGATCGGGCCGGTGATGCCGCCGAGGAGGCCGATCTTGACGTCGGCCTGTGCTGCCGTGCCGGTGAGCGCGGTGGCTGCCAGGAGCGAACCGGCGAGTGCCAGAACCTTCTTATTCATTTCCAAACCTCCACTTTTGTTCCGGGAGCTGTTGCCCCTCTGCAGGAGGTGCCGGCGCGCCGGCCTCCTCCCAAGCGATGTCGGTTCCCTTGTGTCCGGGAACCTTTCCCTGATGCGGCCTGGCTTGCCGGCCGCATCGAAGCTGTCAAAGCCCCTTCTGCGACCGGGCTTCGGCCACCGGACGGCTCGCGCTGCGCGTGCCGCCAAGCGGTTCCGGCAAAAGCCCTTCCGGACGATAGCGCAGCACCAGCTGCAGCATCAGTCCGATCAGAAACACGCGAACGTATTTCGCCTGAACCGCATATTCATGCGGGAGCCGGTCGGTTGCAATCTCTGAAACGGACCAGATCGTCCATACAACCGCCGTCCCCAGGATCGCACCCCGGTTGTTGCCCGAGCCGCCGAGGATCAGCATGATCCAGACGAGGAAGGTCGCAACCATCGGATCGATGGCTTCCGGCGTGATCGAGCGGTTGAAATGCGCGAACAGCGCCCCGCCGAGGCCCATCAGCGCCGCGCCAAAGATGAACGCCTGCTGCCGGCGGAAGGTGATGTCCTTGCCCATCGCCGTTGCCGCGACTTCGTTGTCACGCACGGCCCGCATCATGCGGCCCCAGGGGGCGTTGTACTGGCGCTCGACCGCGAAATAGACGATGGCCAGCACCAGCAGCACGATGGCGAGATAGGCGATCTGCGACTGCACGTAGGGCAGGTCACCGAACGGACGCGGAATGTTGTTGATGCCCTTGGCGCCATTGGTCAGCACGTCTTCCGACTTGATGACCAGGCGGATGATCTCGGCAATGCCGATCGAGGCAATGGCCAGATAGTCCGAGCGGAAGCGCAGGCAGACCTTGCCGATCGGCCAGGCGATCAGCGCGGCGGCCACCATGGCCCCGACCCAGCCGACAACGGTCGGCAGCTCGAAGCCGCCGATGCGTCCTTCTGCATAGGGGCTCGTCAGGATCGCAGAGGTATAGGCACCGACGGCGAAGAAGCCGGCAATGCCTGCGTTGAAGAGGCCCGAGTAGCCCCACTGGATGTTGAGCCCGAGGGCGAGGATGGCATAGATGCCGATGAAGACGCCCATGAACAGGGCATAGTTGGCAAGTCCCAGAACCAGTTCCATTTCCCGCCTCCCCTCAGAGCACCTTGCCGCGCAGCAGACCGGTCGGTCGGACCAGCAGCATCACGAGCAGGATCGCAAAGGCCATGGCGGCCTTGTACTCGCTGGGCAGAACCAGCACGGACAGTTCCTCGGCAATGCCGACGATCAGGCCGCCAAGCACGGCGCCCTCGACCCGGCCGACACCGCCCAGGATCGCCGCCGCAAACATCGGCAGCAGCATGGACCAGCCCATCATCGGCTTCAGTTCAGTGTTGAGGCCAAGGAAGACGCCGGCCGCAGCGCACAGACCGCCGGAGATGACCCAGGTCAACATCACGACCTTGCGGTTGTCGATGCCCGACAGCAGAGCGAGGTTCGGGTTGTCAGACATGGCCCGCATCGCCTTGCCCCACTTGGAGCGGCTGAGGAACATCTGCAGGCCGACCACCAGGGCGATCATCGCGATCACGGTGTAGATTTCGCGGTCGCGCAGGCGCAGGCCGAAATAGTCCTCCGGACGCACCAGACCGCGCGAATAGGTCTGCGTGTCAACGCCCCAGACCACCTGCACGATGGCACGGATCATCAGCGCAATACCAAGCGACGACATCACGGTGATGATCTTCGGCCGTTCGCGGAAGGCGTCATAGAAGACCCGGTCGATCCCCACCGCGACAGCGGCCGTAAGGAGGATGACGAAGGGCAGCGCGGCCATCACCGGCATGCCGAGCAGCTGCACCATGGCAAGCGCCAGGAACGCGCCAAGCGTTGCCAGATCGCCATGGGCCAGATGCGCATAGCGCAGGATGGCAAAGACCAGCGTGATGCCGACGGCGCCCAGGGCATAGATCGACCCCAGCACGATGCCCGGGACGATGTAGAAGTTGAGGAAATCAATCACGGTCATGGGTCGTCCGCCTCATCCGCCGAGGAACATGTCAGCGACCTCACGGTCGGCGAGGAGCTCTGCGCCCGTGCCTTCATGGCGATTGGCGCCCGAGGCGAGCACATAGCCGCGATCGGCGAAGGCAAGCGCCTGCTTGGCGTGCTGCTCCACCAGCAGGATCGCGACGCCCGTGTCCCGGACATCCCGGCTGATCTGGAAGATCTGTTCCATGTACTTGGGCGACAGGCCGGCCGTCGGTTCGTCCAGCAGCAACAGCTTCGGATCGAGCATCAGGGCCCGGCCCATGGCCACCATCTGGCGCTGACCACCCGAAAGGTTGCCAGCCAGCGTCTTGCGCCGTTCCTTGAGATCCGGGAACAGCGTGTAGATGCGGTCATACCCGGCGCTGAGGTCGCCCTTGCGCAGGAATGCCCCCATTTCGAGATTCTCGTGGATGCTCATCTCGCGGAAGATGTTGTCCACCTGCGGCACATAGCAGATGCCCCGCTGGACGATGCGGTTCGGCGCCCAGCCGGTGATGTCATCGCCATCAAAGCGGATCGAGCCGCCGCGAATGTTCAGGAGGCCGAACACCGCCTTCATTGCCGTCGACTTGCCGGCCCCGTTCGGGCCGACGATAACGACGATCTCCTTCTCGTGCACGACCATCGACACGCCCTGCAGGATGTCGGCCTCGCCGTAACCGCCGACGAGATCCTGCATGTTCATCAAGACGTTCATGCAGCATCTCCCTGGGTTTCGCCGAGATAGGCTTCCAGCACCCGGGGATCGGACCGCACGGTCTGGAAGTCACCGGCGATCAGCACCTTGCCTTCCGCCATGCAGACGACGGGGTCGCAAAGCTTCTCGATCATTTCCATGTCGTGTTCGATCAGGATGAACGTGTAGCCGCGCTCCTTGTTGAGGATCTGGATCTTCTCCTCAAGCTTGCGCAGCAGGGTGCGGTTGACGCCGGCGGCCGGCTCGTCGAGCAGCACCAACTTGGCGTCGGTCATCATGGTACGGCCGAGTTCGAGCAGCTTCTTCTGCCCGCCGGACAGGTTTCCGGCACGAACATCCGCGACATGGGTCAGTTCCAGGAATTTCAGCGTTTCGCGCGCCCGGGCTTCGACCACCCTTTCCGCGTCGCGTACCTTGCCCCAGCTGAGCCAGTTGGCGAGCAGGCTTTCGCCAGGCTGGGCCGGCGGCACCAGCATCAGGTTCTCAAGCACCGTCAGGCGATGAAACTCGTGCGGGATCTGGAACGTGCGCACAAGGCCGCGATGGAACAGCTCGTTGCTGGGCAGCCCGGTGACATCCTCGCCCATGAACCGGATCGTGCCGGCCGTTGGCGGGAATGCACCTGCGATCAGGTTGAAAAGTGTCGTCTTTCCCGCCCCATTGGGGCCGACGAGACCGGTAATCGTGCCCTCCCGGACACTGAAGCTGCATTTGTCGACGGCCCGGAAACCACCGAACTGCTTCACAAGCTGGTCAAGCTCCAGCATCTGCCCATCCCCGTCGCCGGCTTTTGCCTGGCGTCTTGTTGTTATCGTGTCTTCACCTGGCTGACGCTCGCTCCCCACGAGCGCCACCCGCCTCAGTCCAAGGGTCTCAAAACCGCTCGCACAGGCGCCGCATCCAGCCCTTCTAACGGGATGGGCAGCGCAATCAACTCATATTCACCTTCCGGAACTTTACTTAGGTCAAGATTTTCCAGGATTCGCATGTCATGGCGAAAAACTGCCCTATGGGAAGGCAGATTCTTGGAAGTTTCTGGATCGACCGATGGAACGTCCACGCCGACAAGCCGGACCCCCTGCGCAGCCAGCAGCTCGACGGTTTCGGGCGCCAGCGCGGGGAACCCGGTCGGCCAGACATCAGGATCAAGACCGTCCGTCAGGCGCAGCAGAACGCGCGGCGGCACGCCATCGAGCCGCCCCGACAGCGCGTCGGGACCGACCAGCTCGCCGCGTCCGCGCACGTCGATGACGCGGGCCGGACCGATGTAGTCATCCAGCGAAAGCTGATCGATGGAGGCCGCATCTTCGGCATAGTGCAAGGGCGCATCCGCGTGGGCGCCGCAATGGACGGACATGGAGAACGCAGCGACATTCACCGGACAGCCAGGCCCCATGCTGAAGGTCTGGCGCGCCTCGAAACGGGCGTCGCCCGGAAAGACCGCCGAAGCCGGCCGCAGTGGCGGCGTAATGTCAATGATGCTGCGCAAGAGACCTCCCATCCCCACTCAGGCACGTGTCGAACCCGCGTTCCACGCACGTTTATTGCTCTGACCAAGATAATATATAATTTTGCCTCTGCCGCAACGCGGGAATCGATTTGGCGTTTCGAATCCTGTTCAACACGCCAGCGCACAACTTTTAGGCGCTCATTGGTTGCGCAATCAGAACTACTCTGTCGACACTATGCGAAGATGCGTTCATCACCAGCCGTGTATATTCGGCTTAATGAAACCCTTAGCTCGGCGATGAAAGATTGTATTCAATTCCCCGAAAGGAGGAATGGCTATCTTGTCAGCTCGACATCACACACACCCGCCGCCGCAAGATCTTTCGACTTCAGCAGTAAGGCCCAATTTCTCTAAACAGTTACGGCTATATTTACAAAATATTAACCATCAGCGTTAAGTCTTAAACCACACTTTTTTCGCAAAGTTGCTGACAACAGGTGCAATCCGGGATTGAGGCGTGACGGTGCAGCGCGACATGACAGCCAGCGGGAAATTCCGAACGTTGCATGTCGCAATCCTGCGCCGGCCGAGGATTGTCGCGCCCCAAGGCCCCGTGTGGTCATCGATCTTCCCGAAGGCAGGATGACATGGCGCTTCCCGAAGCTGACAGAGACCTCCTGGACACAATCGACCCGCGCGAGCTGATGGCGCAGGTGGATCGCATCGCCACGGCGATGTGGGTGTTTGACTTTGAGCGCAAGCGCATCGTCTGGGCCAATCAGAGCGCCCTCGACGTATGGAGCTCTCCCAGTCTTCAGGACCTGCGCCGGCGGGATCTGGGCGCGGACATGTCGCACGCCGTTGCCGAGCGGCTGATGCAGTATCAGGCCGATTTCATCCGCAGCGATGCCACCTTCTCGGAAAACTGGACAATCTACCCGAACGGGATCCCGAAGACGCTGCAGGTCGTCTTTCGTGGCCTGAGATTGCGCGATGGGCGCATGGCGATGCTGTGCGAGGGAACCGTCAATCACGACATCCGGCCGGAAACCCTGCGCAGTGCCGAGGCGCTGCTGCACACGCCGGTGATGATCTCCCTGTTTTCCCGCAACGGCGCCCCGCTCTACCGCAACCCCGCTTCACGTGCCTCGCAGATCGATGCGGACCTGACGCTTCACAACCGGCTGGTGGACACCACGGTCGCCGATGCCCTGACCGGCGCGCTGGACTATGGCTCCGACTGCAAGGTCGTCGCGCAGACCCGCACCAGCCGCGGCATTCGCTGGCATGAGATCACCGCCCGGGTGTGCCGCGATGCGGTGACCGGCGTTCAGGCCTATCTCATCAGCGAGATCGACGTGACGGAGCTGAAGGAAACCCAGGAACGGGCGCGCTTCTTTGCCGACCACGACATCCTGACCGGCCTGCCAAACCGCGTCTTCCTGCAGGCGCATCTGCCGAAGATGATCGACACGGCAGTCAGCGACGCGCAGAACCTCTACCTCTATTTCATCGATCTCAACGGCTTCAAGACCGTCAATGACACGCTGGGTCACGCCGTTGGCGACCTGCTGCTGAAGGCTGTTGCCGGTCGCCTTTCAGGCTTTGTCGCCGAACGCGGCACCGTTGCAAGGCTCGGCGGCGACGAGTTCCTCGTCTGCATTCCCGACCGCACCGGCACGCTCAATCCGCAGGAGTTCGGACGCCAGCTCATCGATCTCTTCCTTGAGCCGATGGACATCGCCGGCCACGTGCTGCAGACGACCTTTGCCGTTGGCCTCAGCATCTGCCCGGATGACGGGGTGGACATGGACACCCTGATGCGGCACTGCGACCTGGCGCTGTTTGAGGCCAAGAACGACAAGTCGAGCAAGGTCACCCCCTTCTCGATGGATCTGCGCCAGCGCCTTGAAGAGAAGGTCACCCTCGAGAAAGACCTCTGGCGCGCCCTCGAGCGCGACGAGTTCGTGCTCTACTACCAGCCTCGTCTCTGCGTGAAGAGCGGCGCGATCGTGTCAGCGGAAGCCTTGATCCGCTGGCAGCATCCCGAGCGGGGTCTGCTGGGCCCGGGCTCCTTCATTCCGGCCTGCGAGGAGACCGGGATGATCATCGATGTCGGCGAGTGGGTGTACCGCAATGTCGCCCGCCAGCAGACGCAGATGCAGGACGCGGGCATCGACATTTCCCTGTCGATCAACCTCAGCCCGCGCCAGTTCTCCGATCCGGACCTGATCACCAAGATCCTGCGGCTGCCCCTGGACACCGGCTGCAATCCGGAGCGGCTCGGCTTCGAGATCACGGAATCGGTGCTGCTCGGCGACAGCGAGATGATCCGCACCGCGCTGAAGCGGATGAAGAAGCAGGGCTACCAGATCATCATCGATGACTTTGGCACCGGCTATTCCAACCTCGCCTATCTGCAGAAATATCCCATCGATGTGCTGAAGATCGACCAGACCTTCATCCGCGATCTCAAGAATACGGCCCCGATCACACGGCTGATCGTGTCTCTCGGCAAGGTGCTGAACGTCAGGATCGTTGCGGAAGGCGTGGAGCTGGGCGAGCAGCTCGACTGGCTGGTCGAAAATGGCTGCGACGAGTATCAAGGCTTCTATTTCAGCCGCCCGGTGCCCTACGACGACTTCCTGCGGCTCTATGAAACCAATCGCGAGCGCCAGGACATGCTGGCGCGGATGCGGGACGGCCAGGGGCTGAGGGTGCTTCGCTCCTGACCGCCCACGCGGCGGATGTGCAGGCGATGGGCCGGGCACTTCCACATTTCAGGCTCCCCGTAATTACGGGGCCCCGTCGTTACAGGTCGGCGCGCAGCGCCCACAGTTCGGGGAACAGCACCACGTCCAGCATGCGCTTGAGGTAATTGACACCGCTGGTGCCGCCCGTACCGCGCTTGAAGCCGATGACGCGTTCCACCGTGGTCACATGGTTGAAGCGCCAGCGCCGGAAATAGTCCTCGAAATCGACCAGCTTCTCCGCCAGCTCATAGAGCGACCAGTAGCGCGCCGGATCGCGGTACACCTCGATCCAGGCCAGGCGCACGCTTTCGTCCGCCTGATAGGGCGCCGACACATCCCGCTTCAACGCCGCATCCGAGATGGCGAAGCCGTTTCGGGCCAGCAACCGGATCGCCTCGTCATAGAGGCTGGTGTCCTGCCGGATTGCCTCAAGCCAGGCATAGACCCCGTCCACATGCTCATGCGGGCGCATCATGGCGGCATTCTTGTTGCCGACCATGTACTCGATGGCCCGGTACTGGAACGACTGGAAGCCCGACGACTGGCCCAGCGCATTGCGGAACGTGGTGTAGTCGCTCGGCGTCATGGTGCGCAGCACATCCCAGGCCGAGTTGAGCTGCTCGAAGATCCGCGCGACACGTGCGAGCTGCTTGAACGCCGGCTGAACGTCATCCGCGGCGATCCGGGCCTTGGCGACGGTGAGCTCGTGCAAGGCCAGCTTCATCCAGAGTTCCGATGTCTGATGCTGGATAATGAACAGGAGTTCGTCATCTGCCGTCGACACCGGCTTCTGCGCCGACAGGATCTTGTCCAGCGAGAGATAGTCGCCATAGGACATGCGGCCGTCGAAGCTCATCTGGGCTCCGTCGTCTGCCGGATCATAGGCCTTCGGGGCCATGGGGCATTTGGCGTCGCTCATCTCAGGTCACCTTCGCGCGGGTCTTGTACTCGGGCCGGTCCCAGGCACGGGTGGCCAGGATGTCGGCGAGGATATCGACGGCAGCGACCACGTCGGCGTGGGACACGTAGAGCGGCGTGAAACCGAAACGGACGATGTCGGGCGCGCGGAAATCGCCGATGACGCCGCGCGCGATCAGCGCCTGCATCAGGGCATAGCCTTCATGGAACCGGAACGACACCTGGCTGCCACGCATGTTGGCGTCACGCGGGCTGGCGAGTTCCAGGCCTTCGCAGCGGCTTTCCACTTCCCGGATGAACAATTCGCACAGCGACACCGACTTGGCGCGCAGCACGTTCATGTCGACATCGTCGAACACGTCGAGCGCGGCTTCCAGCGCGGCCATGGACAGCACCGGCGGCGTTCCAACCTTCATCTGGTCGATGCCATGGGCCGGGCGATAGTCGAGATCGAAGGCGAACGGCGCATCGTGGCCGTGCCAGCCGGCCAGCGGCTGATGCGCCACGCCCTGGTGGCGCTTGGCGACATAGAGGAAGGCCGGAGCGCCCGGACCGCCGTTCAGATACTTGTAGCCGCAGCCGATGGCGAAATCCGCCTCGCAGGCATCCAGCTCCACCTGGAAGGCACCGGCGGAATGCGCCAGATCCCAGATGGCGATGGCACCGGCAGCATGGGCGCGCTGGGTCAGATCCTTCATGTCGTGGCGGCGGCCGGTCCGGTAATCGACCTGGGTGATCATCGTCACCGCGATGGTCTCGTCGATCGCGCCGGCCACGTCTTCGGGTGCCACGAGACGCAGCTCATGCCCCTTGTCCAGCAGGTCGCGCAGACCCTGCGCCATATAGAGGTCGGTCGGGAAATTGCCGGTGTCCGACAGGATCACCTTGCGCTCCGGCCGCAGCGCCAGCGCAGCGGACAACACCTTGAACAGGTTGATCGAGGTGCTATCGCCCGCCACCACCTGTCCGGGGGCCGCACCGACCAGCCGGCCGATACGGTCGCCGATGCGGTTCTGCATCTCGACCCAGCCATGGGCGTTCCAGGCGCGGATGAGGCTGGTGCCCCATTCCTTGCGGATGACCTCTTCGATCCGGGCCGGCACATGCGCCGGCAGAGTGCCGAGCGAGTTGCCATCGAGATAGATCACGCCTTCCGGCAGATCGAAGGCCGCACGCTTGGCCGCCAGCTTGTCTCCGGCGTCGAGCGGGTGAGTGGTCAAGTGGCTGGTCATATGCGCTCCTCGAATTGCCCTTGGCTTGTGCGGCGCGGTCTTCCGCTCCTGAGTGGCAGAAAGCTAACAGGCGCCCGCGCCTCGCGCAACATGATTATATATAATTTGACGCTTGATATATTTTGAAGCACGTATGAATGACCGCCATGGGAGACATTCATGCCCAAGACTGAGGATGCGTATCTCGCACTTCGGGCCGCCATCCTTGACTGCAGCCTGCCGCCGGACGCCCCCTTGACCGTCTCCAGCCTGAAGGACCGTTTCGGCTTCGGCTGGACGCCCTTGCGCGAGGCGCTGTCGCGGCTGGAGGCCGAGCGCCTGGTGGTCCTGGCGCCAAACCGCGGCTTCCGCGTCGCCGGTGTATCTGCCGAAAGCCTCAAGGATCTGCAGGAGGCACGCCTGGCGCTGGAGACACGTCTTCTGGCGCGGTCGATTGCCGAGGGTGACGACGACTGGGCGGCGGCCGTGGTCGCGGCGCATCACCGTCTTGCCTCCACGCCAACCCCGGCACCGGACGCAGGCCTGACTGAGATCCATCTCTGGGAAACCCGGCATGACGCCTTCCACGCCGCACTTCTGGCTGGCTCCAAGGCACCCTGGCTGACGCTGTTCGCGTCCCAGATCTCGGCCCAGCTGCGCCGACACCATCGCAACATGCTGAGCGCGCCCGACGTGCGTCAGCAGATGATGGACGACAGCGACGGCACCATCCGCGCCACCTACGAGGCGACCCTTGGCCTTGCCCATCACACGTTGCTGATGGAAG
Source organism: Pannonibacter sp. SL95 (assembly GCF_026672425.1). GTDB lineage: Bacteria > Pseudomonadota > Alphaproteobacteria > Rhizobiales > Stappiaceae > Pannonibacter. Next base: position 195,022 of record NZ_JAPPRC010000006.1, on the reverse strand, counting down.
CAACCCTGGCTCGGGATTCGGATCTCGCCGAACGGCTCCTGACCGAACATGTCGGCTTCTCGAAAGCCGTTTACGAAAAGCTCTGGCCCACGCCGCCGAAGAAAGCCTGAACCACTCCGCCAGCGGTCCGCATTTACGACCTCGAAATGGTGCGAAACCGGCACGGCCGGACAACCCGTCTTTCTGCCGGGTGACGGGAGCACAAAATATGGGCATGATCCGCCCGCGCCGGGCAGGACCCGGCGGCGCACAGGCAGCGGAAATCCATGTTCATCAGCGTCTTCGACGTCTTCAAGATCGGTCTTGGCCCCTCCAGTTCCCACACCGTTGGCCCGATGGTTGCGGCCGCAAGGTTCCTGTCCGCCATTGATCCGCTGCCGGCAGCAGCCGCGCGGGTCCAGGTCCGGCTGCACGGGTCTCTCGCCTTCACCGGCAAGGGCCATGCCACCGACCGGGCCATCTGCCTCGGACTGATGGGCCAGGTTCCCTCCCGGCTGGATCCGGAAGAGGTGGAGCCGATGCTGGAGCGCCTCGCGCGCGACAAGGAGATCAAGGCACTCGACGGCACGATCCTCGCCTTTGATCCGGACACAGACCTGATCTTCGACTTCGGCCCCGCCCTGCCGCTGCACTCCAACGGCATGGTGTTCAGCCTTCTCGACAGCGCGGGTGCCGTGCTCACCGATCTGACGCTCTATTCCATCGGCGGCGGTTTCATCGCCAGCGCCGAGGAAATCAGCCAGAGCCGGTCCGGCGGCAACGATCTTGCACAGCAGGACGTGCCCTATCCCTTCCCCAACGCGGCCACGATGCTGGAAATGGGCAAGGCCTCCGGCCTCACCATCGCGCAGATGAAATGGGCCAACGAATGCGCCGCCCGTCCGGCCGATGAGGTGCAGGCCGATCTCGACCGCATCTGGGCCGCGATGAATGCCTGTATCGACCGTGGTCTGAAGCAGGACGGCATTCTTCCAGGCCGGCTGAAAGTAAAGCGCCGCGCCCGCGCCATTCACGAAAAGCTGCTCGCCGACCACGGCACCAACTCGCCCTTCAAGCATACGATCATGGACTGGCTCGGCGTCTATGCCATGGCGGTGAACGAGGAAAATGCCGCCCGGCGGCCGGGTGGTCACCGCCCCCACCAATGGCGCGGCCGGTGTCATCCCGGCGGTGGTGCGCTACTACCTCGACCATTGCCCCAACCCGGATCAGGCCGGCATCCGCACCTTCCTGCTGACCGCTGCGGCCATCGGCGGCATCATCAAGGCCAATGCCTCGATTTCCGGCGCCGAAGTCGGCTGCCAGGGGGAAGTCGGCTCGGCGTCCGCCATGGCCGCCGCGGGGCTTTGCGCGGCGCTTGGCGGCACCAACGAGCAGATCGAAAACGCCGCCGAAATCGCGCTAGAGCATCACCTGGGCATGACCTGCGACCCGATTGGCGGGCTGGTGCAGGTGCCCTGCATCGAGCGCAACGCGGTTGGTGCGGTCAAGGCCGTGACGGCGGCCTCGCTCGCCCTGCGCGGCGATGGCACCCATTTCGTACCGCTCGATGGCTGCATCGAGACGATGCGCCAAACCGGGCTGGACATGACGGAAAAATACAAGGAAACCTCGACCGGCGGCCTCGCGGTGAATATCGTCGAGTGCTGACCGTGCGGATCCGTCCGCATCCTGCCACTCGTCCCCTGCTCCGGAGGTCGCCTTGGATTCCCTGCTGCTGATCGTCACGCCCGTCTATGCCGCGCTGCTGGCGCTGCTGTTCCTGTATCTCTCGTTCCGCGTGATCAACCGGCGCAAGGTCGCAAGGGTCGCCCTTGGTCATGATGGCGATGCCGATCTGACCCGCCGCGTCCGGGTGCATGCCAATTTCGCCGAATATGTTCCGTTCTCGCTGCTGCTGCTGGCCCTGTGCGAGTTGCAGGGCGCGCCTTTCGAGCTGCTGCACCTGTTCGGCGCCGCGCTGCTCGCCGGCCGCATCAGCCATGCCTATGGCGTGTCCCAGACGGCAGAAAACCTGAAGTTCCGCATGGCCGGCATGATCGCCACCTTCGGCGTGATCGCCGCCACCGCGCTCACCAGCCTCTATCTCGCCGTCTCCGGCTGACACGCTCAAACAGGCGGCAGCACCAGTCCTTCAAACCGTGATGGCTTCATGCGCCCTGCATCGAAGCCATCCATGCTGCCAGCGGCCAGCAGCGCATTGAGGATCGCCTCTTCCGCCGCCTCGATCGCCGCCTCGAACAGCGGCGAGATCTGGTCATTGCCGATGCCGCCGAAGGGCGCCAACCCGGCCCGGCGATCCGGCGTCAGGCGCAGGCTTTCGGCGGTCGTGAAGGCCAGTGCATAGTCGCCTGACCCGTTGGACAGGGCCGCGCCGGTTCGCGCGAGACCGCCAAAGCTGCGTGCAGCAAGGCGCTTCAGGTTGCGCGGACACAGCGGTGCATCCGTTGCCAGAATGAGGACAATCGACCCGTCCACATCGGCGGTCGTCATCGTTTCAACCGGCACGCCATCGATGCGCAAGTCTCCGCCATAATTGGCCTGCACCAGCACGCCGAGCGTTGCCGCACCATAGCCTTTCACCTCGACCACGCGCGATGCCGTGCCGATGCCGCCCTTCAGCCCGAAGGCAACCGTCCCGGTTCCCGCACCGACGGCACCTTCCGCCACTGGTCCACCGGATGCAGCGGCAATGGCCTCACCGATTTCCCTCGAAGTTGGCCGCCCTGCGCGGATGTCGTTGAGGCGGCTGTCGTTGGTCTCGCCGACGACCGCATTGATCGAGACCACGCGCTCGTTGCCGGCAAGCCCCAGCAGATGCGTGTGGATTGCCTCGATGGCCCGCCCGGTCGCCAGCGTGTTGGTCAGAACGATCGGGCTCTCCAGCTCGCCCAGTTCCTCCATCTGCGTCGACCCGGCGAATTTGCCGAAGCCGTTCAGCACTGCAAACCCCGCCGGCACCTTGTCCTGAAACAGGTTGCCGCCGTGCGGCAGGATCGCCGTCGCCCCGGTGCGGATCCGGTCGCCCTCGATCACGGTCCTGTGGCCAACCAGAACGCCCACCACATCCGTGATCGCATTGAGCGCTCCCGGAGCAAAACGGCCAATCGAGCGGCCAAGATCGCGCAAGCGCGGGCGGATGGACGGGTTGGACATGGTCAATTCCATTCTGCTCAGACAGGAAAGGCGGCGGGATGCTGACCATCCCGCCGCCTTCCGATTGGATCAGATACGCGGCTTACGAACCCCAGACAGCCGCACGGTCGGCATACATCCGGCCTTCCATCGCCTTGGTATAGGCCGAGCACTGCTTGATGTAGTCGACATAGGCACCGTGGATCTTTTCCGACATCGGGTCGCCTTTCGGGAACGCCTCGAGCACCTCCTGCGAGGCCTTGCCCAGCGCCGCTACCACGTCTGCCGGGAAGGCCGAGACCTTGGCGCCCTTGGTCACCAGATCCGCCAGCACGCGCGTGTTGTTGTAGCGGAACTCGGCAATCGTATCCTCTGCCTGCGCCTTGGCGGCGCTGGCGAAGATCGCCTGCAGCGTCGGGGACATGTTGCCCCAGACGTTCTGGTTCACCATCATTTCCAGCGCCGGTCCCGGCTCATGGAAGGCCGGCAGGTAGTAATAGGGCGCAACCTTGTAGAGCCCGAGCGCCACATCGTTCCACGGACCGACGAATTCTGCCGCATCGACGACGCCGGACTGCAGGGCCGGATAGATTTCCGGGGGAGGCGTCAGCACGGTGTTGACGCCCAGCTTGCGCATGACATCGCCGCCAAGCCCGGCAATGCGCATCTTGAGGCCGGCCAGATCATCGAGCTTCTCGATCGGCTTCTTGAACCAGCCACCCGCCTGCGCGCCGGAGCCGCCGGCATAGAAGGACTTCACGCCAAACGGCGCATAGGCCTCGTCCCAAAGTTCCTGACCACCGCCATAGGTGATCCAGCCGGACAGCTCGGTCTGGTCAAGGCCATAGGGAACGGTGGTGAAATACATCGCCGCGCGCACCTTGCCGGCGTGAAAATAGGGCGCCGTATGGCCCATGTCGGCCGCACCGCTCGACACCGCCGAGAACACCTCGAACGGAGGAACCAGCTCGCCGCCGCCGTAATAGGTGATCTTCACCTTGCCGTCGGTCATGCCCTCGATGCGCTTGGCCAGCTTCTCGGCACCGGTGCCAACGCCCGGAAAGCCGCGCGGAAAACCGCCGACCAGTTTCAGGTTCAGCGTCGCCTGGGCAATGGCGGGCGCTGCCAGCAGCGGGCTGGCGGCAGCGGCAATCGCACCGGCTTTCAGGAACTCACGACGTTGCATGCTGTTCTCCTCCCCGTCTTCGCGGTTGTGGCTGCAAGATTAACCACCCGGACGGCGATTTGGCCAGATGCCACGTCAAAACAAACAGGGTGCATTGCGGTGGGGAGGCGTCTGCAGGCAAGCCAAAGCACAATGACCCGTTGCGGCCAGCGACAGCCGGCACACGACATTGATCGAGGCCTATCGCTCCCCTCCCCCTCGTGGGGAGGGGGGCTGAGAGGTTCCAGCAAGATCCCGACAATCGCAATCGCTGCCCGCAGCCCGCCTCAGCTCTTCTTCAGCCGGGTCTTTTCCGCCCGTTCGATATGGCGGCGGGCGAGGGTTTCGGCGGCATCGGAGTCCCGTTCCGCGATGGCCCGCACGATGGCCGCGTGTTCCTCGACGGCGGTTTCCCGGCGCTCCGGCGTGTCCAGCGTGGTGCCGGCCATCAGGATCATCGACAGGCGCAGGTGATCGATCAGGCCGACGAGATAGCGGTTGTGCGAGGCAAGATAGAGCCGGCGGTGGAACTCACGGTTGGAGCGCACCAGCGAGGCCTCGTCGGCAATGCGCTGCCGGTCGGCCTCCACCAGGTCCTGCAGAATCTCGATCTCGGCGTTGGAGGCATGCTGGGCTGCGAGCCGCGCGGCCGTGCCTTCGAGCACTTCGCGCATGTAATAGACTTCGGAAATCTGGCCGTGATCCAGCGTCGGGATCACCATGCCCCGGTTCGGCTCGTGCACGGCAAGCCCCTGCGCCTCCAGCCGTTTCAGGCCTTCGCGGATGGGCGTGCGGCTGACGCCGAAGGTTTCGGCAAGGTCTGCCTCGCGCAGCCGGTCGCCCGGCTTCAGCGTGCGGTCCTCGATGGCCTCGACGAGACGCTTGTAGATCTCTGCTCCGTTCATGGCACCCTGTCTAACCGGTGTCCCGCCCATTGAAAAGCGCCTCAGCGCGGCCGGTACAGCCGCCCGCCAATGACGGGCTCGCGGGCGCCCGTTGTTGCCGGATAGCTCGTCGGCAGTCCGGCCATGAACCTTGCCCCAAGGAAAGCCATCGCCTGTGCTTCCAGGGCGTCGCCGTCGATGCCATGCGCATCGGCGTCTTCCACCTTGCCGGCAACACGCTGCGCCAGCTCCGCCATGATGGTCGGATTGCGCCGGCCGCCGCCGCACACGACCCACAGCCTGGGCTCGCGCGGCAGAAGAGCCACCGCCCGGGCGACGGCTTCCGCCGTGATCGCTGCCAGCGTTGCCGCACCATCCGGCAGGCTCATGCCCTCCACCCATTTCAGCGAAAAGGCATTGCGGTCGAGCGACTTCGGCGCCGGCTGGGCGAAATAGGGATGCGTCAGCGCCACCACCAGCCGCGCCACATCCACATGGCCGCCCGATGACCAGCGGCCATCCCGGTCAAAGTCGTCAACACCGGAGCGGCGGATGAAATCATCCAGCAGCGCATTGCCCGGGCCGACATCGAACGCCAGCAGGTCCACACCATCGATATAGGTCAGGTTGGAGACGCCGCCGATGTTGAGGAAACACATGGGCTGGCGCAGCTTGCCGGCGAGGGCCTTGTGAAACACCGGCACCAGCGGTGCGCCCTGCCCGCCCGCTGCCACATCCGCCTGGCGCAGATCACCGATCACCGGCAGGCGCAATGCGTCGGCCAGCTGCTGCGGATCACCCAGCTGCACGGTTTCGCCCGCCGAAGGATCATGCCAGATCGTCTGGCCATGGAAGACGACGAGATCGGGACGTGTTCCCGTCTCGGCCCGGAACGTGGTGATGGCCGCCGCGTGGTCCTCGGTGATGGCTGCCGCCAGAGCCGGCCAGCCGCTGCGGTCAGCAGGGCCTGCCGCGATGCTGGCGAGGATCGCCGCGCGGGTTTGCGGCCGGTAGGCCAGCGTCCGCGCCAACCCTGTTGCCTGCAGCCGCTCGCCATTGGTCTCGATTTCAGCAAGGTCGATCCCGTCAGCGGAGGTGCCGCTGATTGTGCCAAGTACCGTCAAGGGGTCCATGATGTCTCCGGAAATCGGCCGCGCGGCACCATCCGCGCCCGGCGGAGAAGCCTAGCCAAATCCCGCAGTCTCGCCAAGTCGTGAGCGCCCTTCAGGCGTGCTGATGCGGCTTGTAGTTCGAACTGGCGATCATCACATCGGACAGGACCGTATAGGCCGACACCCAGGCCGCGCGGACTTCCGGGGTGAACTCATCCCCGAGGTGAAGCTCCAGCGTCTCGATCAGCGCCTGTCCCGCCGCCTGGTAATGGTGTTCCTGCACGCCATAGCGGACATGCCGCTGAGCCAGGGCTTCGAGGTCAGGCAGGATCAGATGCAGGCTGTCCAGCGAATCCACCACGCCGGTCAGCGCTTCGAGCAGCTTTCTTTCCTGGGAGCGCATGTCGCCCTTGAACAGGGGTTTCAGCCGCGGACAGTGCTCGAACAGCCGCTCGTAGAACGTCGTCATTGCCACATCGGCCACCGGCACGACCTTGGCAAAGCTCTCCTGAACCAGATGCGCATTCGATAGCGTCATGTGCTCCTCCGCGATGATCGCCTCGCCACGTTCCGTTAGGTCATATCCTAGTCCTCAATCCTTACCCATTTCGTACGCCCATTCTTCGACTTGTCGCGATGGCGCGCGCGCGGTACCCCTCTTGCAACCACAAGAAGCCACAGCGCCATCTGGGGAGAATTGACGTGAACAGCGAGGACTTCCGCCACTGGGCTCACCGTGCCGCCGACTGGAGTGCCGACTACCGCGAGGGACTGCGCGAGCGGCCCGTACGCGCCCAGACCCAGCCGGGCGAGATCGCGGCGAAGGTACCAGCCTCGCCGCCGGACGGCGCCGAGGCGATGGAGACCATCTTCGCCGACTTCGAGCGCGATATCCTGCCCGGCATGACCCATTGGCAGCATCCGCGCTTCTTCGCCTATTTCCCGGCCAACGCCGCACCCGTGTCGGTGATCGCAGAGTATCTCGTCACCGCCATGGCCGCGCAGTGCATGCTGTGGCAGACGTCACCGGCAGCGACCGAACTGGAAACCCGCGTCCTCGACTGGCTGCGCCAGGGGCTCGGCCTGCCCGAGGGCTACCACGGCGTCATCCAGGATTCCGCCTCCTCCGCAACCCTTGCCGCTGTCCTCACCCTGCGCGAACGGGCACTCGCCTGGCGCGGCAATGCGGACGGCCTGTCGGGGGCCCCGCGCCTGCGCGTCTATGCCTCCGGCGAGGTGCACACGTCCATCGACCGGGCAATCTGGATCGCCGGCATCGGCGGCGACAATCTGGTGCGCATCCCGGTGAAGGGCCCCGCCCGCGCCATGGACCCTGACGCCCTCCAGGCCGCCATCGCGGCGGACCGGGCGGCCGGCTATCTTCCGGCCGGGCTCATCGCCTGCGTCGGCGGAACCGGCGTCGGCGGCACCGATGACCTGACTGAACTCGGCCCGATTGCCCGCGACAACGGACTGTTCCTGCATGTGGACGCTGCCTGGGCGGGCGCAGCCATGATCTGCCCCGAATTCCGCGGCCACTGGCGCGGCATCGAGTGGGCCGACAGCCTGGTGCTCAATCCGCACAAGTGGCTCGGCGCCCAGTTCGACTGCTCGGTGCAGTATATCCGCGATCCCGACAGCCTCGTGCGCACCCTGGCGATCCGGCCGGATTACCTCAAGACCCACGGCAAGGACGGGATCATCAACTATTCGGAATGGTCCGTGCCGCTCGGCCGCCGCTTCCGGGCGCTGAAACTCTGGTTCCTGATCCGCGCGCACGGACTTGATGGCCTGCGCCAGATGATCCGCAATCATGTCGCCTGGGCGCAGGAACTGGCCGAAAAACTGCGCGCCGAACCCGACTTCGAGATCGTCACCGAGCCGATGCTGTCGCTGTTTTCCTTCCGCTACGGTCCCGGCGCTTCATCAGGCGATCTTGACGCATTGAACCAGCGGCTGATCACGGCCATCAATGATGATGGCCGCATCTACCTGACGCAAACGATGGTGGACGGTCGGTTCGTCATTCGCTTCCAGGCGGGGCAGTTCGATTGCACCCGTGATGACGTGATGATGGCGTTTGACGTGATCACGGAAATCGCGCGTGGGCTGAACTGAGCCCGGTGCGACAGGAGACAGGCATGCACCCGAGATTTGCACCCGTATTGTTCGGCCTGATCGTATCGGGGCTGATGTCCCTGATCGTTTCAGGCATCGCGACCTTCAGGGCCTTCGGTTTCGATCCCGGCTTCGTGCCGCTCTGGCTTCAGAGCTGGCTGGTTGCCTGGGTCGTTGCCTTCCCCACGATCCTGGTTGTCGCCCCGCTTGCGCGCAAGCTTGTGGCCCGGCTGGTGCGTCAGCCCGCCCACTGACGCAAAGACCGGCTCAGAACAGGAACCCGTCGTCGAACAGCGACTGGGTCAGGAGCCGTTTCTCGGCAGATTCGGAGAACCCCAGCAGCAGGGTCGCGTCCGCCGTGCGCGTCGAGGCGACCATGGTGCTCCAGGCCTCGAGACCGCTTTCATCCGGCGTCCGGCCCAGGCTGTTGCTGTAGAAGGCCGCCACCTTTGCCCGCGTTGAGGGCAAGCTGTTGTAGATCGCGTTGAACTCGGCAGAGCGGGTGAAGGCATCGGCGATGTCCATGAGACTGGTGCCGCTGTCGGCCACGTCGAGCCAGCTGCGGAAGCCTTCGGCGTCCGGGGTGCGATTGAACGCGGTCTGGTACAGCCGGTAGAGCTGACCGGCTGTGCCGTCATTGTCGAAGGCCAGCGTGGTGCCGTCCCTGAAACCGATGCGCTCGACACCGGTCAGCAGGTCCTGCTCACCTGCATGCTGCAGGCTGATCCGGTTGCCGTCTGCCACGCCGATCTTGAAGACGGCCGCATCATACATGCTGTTAACCAGCAGCACATCGAGCCCCAGACCGCCCTGATAAAGGTCATTGCCCAGCCCCTCGATGAAGACATCAGCGCCCGCGCCGCCCTGCACCACGTCATCGCCGCGCCCGCTCCAGATGGCAGCGCCACGGTCATGCGCCACGATGCGGTCCCTGCCATCGCCGGTGATCACCGTCGTCACATTGGTCTCGGCGGAAATGCTCAGCGTCCGTCCGCCAAGCCAGGTCTCGCTGGCTCCGGTCAGATCAATCCGGCTCGCCTCGCTGATCGCGGCTGCATTGAGCGTCGTCCGGCCGCTGCTGTCGGACAGGATCCCGGAGCCGAACCGGCCGTGATCGGCAGTGAAATAGTGAACCGTGTCCGCGCCTTGCGCCCGGCCATCCAGCTCCAGTGTTGCTGCCACCCCCAGCGCCGGAAGGCTGACCGGCCGGGCGAACTGCAGTTCGACAGTCCATGTGCCGCCAGCCTCCTCGCCGCGCGGCAACTGCGTCAGGAACTCCCAGGCAAAACCGCTGCCGCTCGTCTCGATGCCCATGTCAGTGCGATGCACGAGGCTGCGGGACCCGTCGGCGGACACGAGATAGACATCGCGCAACGCATCGACGCCCGCCGCCAGCGTCAGTCCCACCACCGCCGTCGACAGGACGAGACCATCGGCAACCGTCACCGTCGCCCGCGCCACCGTTCCGCTGGCATCCAGCGCCCAGTCGGTGAAACCGGCGTCAAGCTGCGTCTGCGGTTGAGCCGTCCGGCCGATGCCCCAGGTCTCCGCGATGCGAACCGCCTGATGCGCATCGACAAGGCCGAAGCCGTAATCGTTGGAAAAATGCAGCCCGCCACCGTTCCAGTTGGCAGCGCCATTGATCTGGCTTGTATGCTGCTCATAACCGGTGGGCGCTGCCCCCGGCAGTGCGCCGGTCGGCCGTGCCGACAGCGCCAGAATGTCTGCAACATCGGCTTGCGTCAGCCGCGCATTGGCCGCCAGCATCAGCGCAACAACACCGGTGACCATCGGCGCGGCGGCCGACGTGCCGCCAAAGCCATCATGAATGTCACCGGAGGCGTAGCCGGCAACGCCGGTCACATCGAGTGTCGTGACGCTGCGCCCCGCACCGGAGGACGGCGCACTGACGAGGATGTTGCTGCCCGGGGTCGAATAGTAGGCAACGTTTCCGGCATGATCGGTCGCGCCAACGCTGATGACGCCATCCATGTTGGCCACCAGATCGTCGGTGCTGCTGCGCCCGTCAAGGCGGCCATTGCCGGCCGACTTGACGATGATCGTGCCGAGGCCCTCGCGGCCATTGGCAAGGGCATTGTCGATGTTGGCGCGAATGCCCGACCAGTAGGACGCCTGACCGGACGCCGAGGCCTGGAAGAAGCCGACCGAATAGCTCCAGCTGTTGTTGGCGATGTCATAGCCGGCCAGCTGTCCCATGGCCTGACGGATCGACATGCCGCCCTCGCCAAAGATCCGAAGCGAGGCAAGATCGACACCCGGCGCAATGCCGACCGGCCCGCCGGTTGCCGCAGACCCGGCAATGATGCCGGCGACGGCCGTGCCATGGCCATTGCCGAAACCGACGGGATCACCGTCGACGCCCGTACGCGCTTCGGTCTGTGCAAACAGCTTGGCCGTGGCTCCCGTCAGACCGGTGTGCCGATGGTCAACGCCATCATCGACAATTGCGACTGAAATGCCCGCGCCACCCGTCTGGCTCCAGACCGATCCGAGGTTCAGGTGCACACGCCCTGCCCCGGAGACCTGGCCTGCGCCATCCAGATACCATTGACCAGTCAGGGCATAAGTGTCGATACGCATGCGCCACCTCAAGTTCTTTCGAGGCAACACTAATCCTTGATGCTATATCGACCGTTTATTCACTTGGTAATCAAGTAATTATATCCGAGTTAAATCATGTAAAGGTTATGGATCTTATAATACATAAAACCGCAACACAGATCGAAACACTCTGTTTACCTAAAAGATTTCGGTAACCACGCACTCCATTTCTCAGCCGTCATCCCCGCCTTGTGCGGGGATCCAGATCCAGCAACGCGCCCTCGTTTGGATTTCGAGGATATCCAGCTCCCATGCAAGGCGGGATGCGCCCCCAACACCAAAAGCCCCCCGGATTGCTCCGGGGGGCCTTGTGCATGGGCCGGAAGGGACGGCCCCTGATGGGTTTGATCGCGCTTAGGCGACCATCAGCCAGACGCCGTCGTCGGTGACGTTGCCGGTGAGCTGGATGTGTTCCGCGCTCTCGGCAATTGCCGTGAGCACGTCGCCACGCGACTTGCCCTCGCCCATTGCCTTGACCCAGCCGGCCAGACCCGCCGGCTCGGCCGAGCGGCCGAAGGCGTTCTCGTAGACCGCCTGCACGAAGCCTGCGTCCGACAGGTTCGCGCCGAAGCGCGAGGCGAACTCCGCCGACTTGACGAAGGCATCCGCGATCGAGGCGAGGCTCGCCTTGCCCTCGCTCAGCGCCTTCGCCCAGCCGCTGAGACCCGCGATGTCGCCGGGCCGGTCGAAGGCCGCATCGAACAGGCGCACCAGCTTGGCCGACGTGGCGCTGGTGTCCAGCTTCAGCTCCGTGCCGTCGCCGAAGACCAGGTGCTCCACGTTGCTCAGCGAAGCCGACTGGCCGCCCTTGGTGCCGATCACCTCGAAGCCCTTGTCCGCCGACAGGATCTTCACATCCGCGAAGTTCGCCGTGAACACCACCTTGTCGGTGCCGGCCCCGCCATCGACCCGCGCCGGCAGGCTCGCCACCTTGATCGTGTCAGCCCCTGCCGTACCGCGGTGCTCGGCGCCTTCGCTCAGGGTCCAGACCCCGTTCTTGACGGCCGCATCCTGGCTCTTCACGTGCTCCTGGCTTTCCGAGATCGCGACGAGGATCTCGCCGCGGCTCGACCCGCCCTGCAGCTGCTTCACCCAGTGGGCAAGCCCCGCCGCATCCGGCGCCCGGCCGAAGGCGTTCTCGTAGACCCGGGCCACGAACGTGTCGTCAGAGAGCGTCTGGCCGCGGGTGAACTCCGGCGAGCCGGCGAACATCTCCGCAACGCTCGACAGGCTCTCGCCGCCCTTCAGCATCTTGGCCCAGTGCGTCAGGCCGGCCGTGTCCGGATCGCGGTTGAAGGCCGCATCATACAGCCGGTGCACGGCCGCTGCTTCCTTCGAGCTGTCCAGTGCCACCCGGCGGATCGAGCCCGGATCATTCGGTGCCGTCACCCCGCCGAGGAACTCGACCGCTTCGATGTTGGCGACGAAGATCGGCTTGAACTGCCCGGCCTTCACCGGCTCCAGGCGGAAGCCGCCGTCGACCGCAACGATCTTCACCGCATCGAAGGCCAGCGGCAGACGCACGGTGTCGAACCCGCCCTTGCCGTCGATCTGCTGCGGCAGTGTCGTGGTGTAGGTCAGCGTGTCGTTGCTGTCCGAGCCACCCGGCACCGGCTGGTTCGGCGTCACCGGGTCGGTGCTGCCACCGCCGTTGCCGCCCCCATTGCCGCCGCCGCCGTTACCGCCTTCCGCCACATCGGTCAGCGTCAGCGTGAAGGTCTCGATGTCCTCCGGTCCCGTCCCGATCGAGGCATCGTCCACCGACACCTTCACCGCGATCATCGACCCGGCCTCGAAGTCCAGCACAGACCCGGCCTTCAGCACCAGCTTGCCATTCTCCACCGCGAAGCGGCTGTCCGACACCGAGATCACATTCGTCCCGATCCCGTCATCCTTCACGCTCACATCCGCCAGCACCCGGTCCGCCGCAACAGTCCCCTCCGCAAGCGTCAGCGCCTTCGCAGACAGGAGAAGATCAGGTGCCTGGTTCGATCCGGTGGATGCCTTCAGCGACAGCACGGTGACATCGTCAAAGGCCACGCCCGGGTTGCCCCAGGTGTAGAGGCCGACGGTGCCCGACGCGATGGACCGGTCCTCGGCGACATCCGGGAACAGGTTCAGGCCGTTCAGCCAGACAGAGAACTTCGTTCCCTGAACATCGACGCGCAGGTCGACGGTCTCGCCCGGCGTGTAGGTGTTGCGGGCGCGGTCGATGAAGCTCTCGCGGCCGTTGACCATTTTCACCAGCGTGGTGAGGCCGTTCTTGGCGTCCACTTCCAGCTTGTAATAGTTGTTGGCGTCCTGATAGCGCAGCATGAAGCCCATGCCGCCCTTGGCCGGCGCCACCAGCTTGGCTGCGACCGAGTAGTCGGTCCAGCTGTAGCCGTCCTGCCACAGCGCTGCCGTGCCCTGGTGCAGGGCATAAATGCCATCACCCAGCGGGCTCCAGCCGCGCTCCCAGACGTCGGTCGCCGAGGCGCCCTTCCAGGTCAGTTCCTTGCTGGTGATACCGCCAGCCTGGACCAGCCGGCCGCCATCGACCTTCCAGTCGGAGGCGCCGCCGAGATCGCCGGTGTCCTTGACGGTCCAGCCGTCCATGTTGCCGTCAGAGAAGGTGTCATGGATGAGGACGCGGTCCTTGGACACGACCTCGACCTTGACCAGATCACTGCTGCTCTTGCCACCGGCTTCCTTCACCGTGAGCATGACGTCGTGCTTGCCAGCTGCCAGATCCAGCGTTGCGGACTTGCCGCTGGCGCTGGCCGTTCCGGCCGACCAGTCGTAGCTTGCGATGCCGGACGGGCCGAAGGAGTTTGCGCCATCGAGCGCAACCGAGACCTTGCCGTCGCCATCGAAATCGACCACGCGGATGGCCTCGCCAGCGTCTGCGGTCAGCACGGCCTTGGTGACGACCACATCATCAAACTCGGTGATGGTCTGGTCCCTGGAGATGACGCCAATCGTGCCGGAGACGAGCGGCTTGGTGTCCTTCACCGGGCCGCCGAACAACACTTCGCCATCGATGCTGGCGCGGATCTCGTCACCGACAACCGCCACCTTGACGCGCATCTCGTCATAGAAGCGATAGCCGTTGGCCTCGCGGGCCAGTTCGGTGGTGACACCGTCCTGGACCTTCACCAGCACACGCTCGTTCTTCTGCGTGTCGAGCGTCAGCATGTAATGGTTGGAAGCGTCCTTGACACGGAACAGCACGCCGACAGCGTCGTCATCATAGGAGTTGATCGACACCTCGAAGCTGTAATCCGTCCAGGCCTTGGCCTCGCTGGCGCCCCAGATCAGCATCTTGGCGTCCGGCGAGTTGGCTTGGTCGAACAGCGAACCGTCCGAATAGGGATTGTTCGGGTTGTTGTAGACCGAGCCCTTCACCAGCCAGCCGGTTTCCTGCAGCTTGGTGATGGCGACGCTGGCATTGCCGAAGGACAGGCTGTTGCCCGAACCACCGAAGTCGATCTGGAAGGCATTCGGATCGCCTGCAGCCAGAACCGGCCCCTTGGCTTCGGGTCCGCCCAGCGCGGCCACCGCATCCTTGGTCAGCACCTGCTCGGTGAAGGTGAAGGACGAGATGAAGATGTCGTTGGTCTCGCCGTCCTCGTCCGCGAACAGCAGGAAGCCCTTCTTCGGATCGAAGGCATAGCGGTCATTGCCGATCGACTGTTCGCCAACCATGACACCGTCGGCGTACTTGACCATCTTGTCACCTTCGATGGTGAAGGTCAGACGGTGCCAGGCGCCCAGGCTGATGCCGCCCGGATAGTTGCCACCGATGCCGATGCCATAGGCGTCCCCACCGGTTTCCTTGATGAAGATGTCGCCGTCCGAGCTGTTGGACGTGTCGCCCTGGAACAAGCTGGTAAACGCGCCGCCGCCCTTTGCCAGGAAGACGTCGTAGATCAGCGTGAAGGCATCGAACTTGGCTCCGCCGTCCGCCGGAGTTCCCTCCGGAACCACCAGCAGCCCGGTGCTCTTGGGCAGCGAGGGCACCTTGGCGATCGTCGCCGTGCCACCGGCGAGCTCCGGCAGGTTGAAGTCAGCGGGCTTGCCCGCCACAAGCTGCGGCAGCGAATTGCCGAGCGCGTCCAGCTTGCTCCAGCCGTTCAGGTTGCCGTCGTTGAACGTGTCGATGAGCAGCGTGTCCTTGCCCTTGACGAAGACCTGCACGGTATCGTCATGGGACCTGCCGTTGCTTTCCCGCGTCGTCAACGTGAACTGATGGCGACCGGAGGCCAGCTCGACCGGCGGCTTCTCTCCGTATGCGACAACGTTGCCGTCAGCGTCACGCCATTGGTAGTTGAGGCTGCCACCGGCCGGTGCCTTGGAGGCCGAGCCGTCGAGGGTGACAGAGACCTTGTCCTTGCCACCCGCGTCGACCGTCTGGTCAGCGCCTGCGTCGGCCCGGCCAGCGACCAGCATGTCACCCGACACGCCAGCGTCACGGTAGACCTCCTGATGCCCGACATACGGTCCCTTGAGGCCGTCGCGGTCCAGCGTCATGCCACCGCGGCCACCGGTCAGGTAGGTGTCCAGCTCGGTGAAATAGGTTCCGGTGTAGAACGTGTCGTTTTCCGGATCGATGGTGATCAGGCGGATGGCGCCATTGCCGCCGTTGCCGCCCTTGGCTTCATTGCCGGCACCGGTGATCTCCTTCGAAACACCGTCCTGATAGTTCATCAGCATGTTGTAGACGGTGCCGCCGAAGTCGTTGTAGCGGATCGTCGTCTCTGCGCCGTCGCCGAAGATGTGGCCCGAGAAGGTGAAGACCACGTTCGGGTTCTTGGTGACGACATCGCGCCACATCGTCTCGCCGTCATTGGCATCGCCCGGATCGGTGCGCACGGCATAGTCATGGCCAGCGCCCTCGTCGTTGAGCGGCTTGCCCAGCGGATCGTGAATGCCATCCCAGTTGGTGTAGGCATGGGTGGTCAGGATCGCGCGGTGATCCGGATGCGACTTCAGCACATCATCCGCCCAGCGCAACACGTCATCGCGCGGGCCGAACTCCAGACCCATCACCAGCCACTTCTGCCCGTCGGGCGCGGTGAAGGTGTGGTAGTTGTTCTGGTAGCTGTTCGGCTCGCGGTCATAGACGCCGCCGAAGGTCTTGCTCTCGGCCTTGATCTTCGTCAGGTCGAAGAACTTGTTGTAGTTGATGTACTCGCGCGAGTGACCGCCACCGTCATGGTTGCCGGGCGGCAGCAGGAACGGCACCTTGCCGTCGATGTTGGCCAGCGCCTGCTTGACGATCGCATACTGCCCTTCGGCGTCCCACTGCGTGATGTCACCCACGCCAGCCAAGAACTGGATGTTCTGGTTTCCGGCGTTGTCGGCAATCCACTTGGTCATGCTCTTGAACACCTGCGCGCCCATCGGGTCGTCGGTGTAGTCCTGCGTGTCCGGGAACACGGCAATCGTGTAGGCCTTGTCGCCCGTCACCAGATAGCGGACGTTGTCGGTCACCGACTTGCCGGAGGAGTCGGTTGCCGTGATCGAGAGGTCGGAGACGCCGAGCTTGCCGAAGTCGAGCGTCATCACGCCCTTGGCATCGATCTTGGCATCAACGACAGCGCCATCGGAGGTGGTGACCTTGTAGGACAGGTCCTTGCCGGCGAACACCTTGGTCAGGTCGATCGCCTTGTCGTCCGCCCCCACCTTGATCAGGCTGTCGGCGAGCGGCGCGATGATCTTCAGGTCAACCGGCGTCGTGCCGCCGCCATCACCCGGGTTGGTGTCATCCGGCGTGCCATAAGGCTTGAGCGTGCCCTTGCCGGCGGTGGCCGTAAGATCACCCTTGTCGAAGCCGAACTGGACGAAGTTGAAGCCCTGTCCGCTCATGTCGGCCGGGCCATTGAGGCTCACGCCGCCAAGGCTCTCGACATAGTCGGCAGGTGCCGCCACTTCAGCGAAGGTGACCGAGCTGACATGCAGCGGCCAGGTCTCGCCATCGTCGTCGTTGAACAGGGTCAGGCCGAGCTTCGGATCAATCGTCGCGCGGGCGGTGTCGACCGTGGCGGTGCCGAGTTTCTTGCCGTCAGCAAAATAGGTCAGGACCGACTTGCCGGCGTCGCCTTCCGTTACGGTCACGGTGACACGATGCCAGGCACCGAATTCAAGCTTGCCGGAATAGTTGCCACCGAGGCCGATGGAGAAGGTGGCGCCGTCACTGCGCAGGAACGTCTCGCCATCGCCCTTCATGTCGACCTGGAACAGCGAACCGAACTGGTTCATGCCATCGGTCTTTTCGACCAGCAGATCGAAGGACAAGGTAAAGTCTTTCACCGGCACCTTGGCATCGGTGCGGATGACGAGGCCGTTTTCGAGGCCCGTCGTGGCCCCCACCGACATGATGGTCAGGTCCTGGTCCGGCAGGCGCACCTGACCGGCGGTTGCCATCGGCACCACCTTCACCGGCGCGGCGTCGCCGATCACCTTGAGGCTGCCAGCACCGCGGCTCGCGTTCAGCGCGCCTGCGGCAAAGTTGAATTCGGCATGGGGCGCAGCCTCCTTGTCGGTGAGGATCGCACCTGCGGTGCTGCCACCAAGCGCGGTGACTTCCGACGCCGTCATCGTCCGCGCCACAACGGCGAAGGCGGACAGGTCCAGCCCCCAGGTCTCGCCGCTTTCATCATTGAACAGGCGCAGACCGTTGGCATCGCTGAGGCTGAAGCGATCGGTCGGCAGCTTCTGGGTTCCCAGCAGCACACCATCGGCGAAGCGGTTCAGTGTCGAGGTTCCATCGCCGTTGTCAGCGAAGGTCACCACAATCCGGTGCCAGCTGTCGGCAGCCATGGTGCCGCTGTACTTGCTGTCGATGCCGAGCTGAATACCGCCGGCGGTGTTTTTCAGGAACAGATCACCATCAGACCCACCGGCAGCGCCCAGCTGCAGGATCGAGGCAAAGTTGCCCTTCATGCCCGACTTCGGTGCCAGCAGGTCATAGACCAGCGAGAAATTCTTGGCCGGGGCGGTCAGACCGTCGACCTTGACTTCAACGGCCTCTGCATTGGCAAGGCGGCCGGCTTTCAGGACGTGCTTGTCCTGCGGCGACGGCAGGGAGGTTGCAGACAAACGCTGGAAAAGAGGAGTGCTCATGACAGGCTCCGTTTGCAGGACAAGCCGCGTTCCTGGGGGGCGGGAACTGCCGGGGGAAGATCCGGCCAGCGGCGTTGGCGTTTACAAACCGTCAACCATTGCGAAATTCCATTTGAAAATACGATTATCAATGATAGGCTTAGCCTATGAAATTTCAGCAATTACGCGCATTCTATACCGTTGCATCCGAAGGTGGCGTCGGCCGGGCCGCCCGTCGCCTTGCCGTCACGCAGCCGACGTTGTCCCAGCACATCAAGGCTTTGGAGGATCGTTTCGGTGTCGCATTGTTCGAGCGCGACGGTCGCAAGTTGCGTTTGACGCCGATGGGCGAGCGGCTCCTCAAGATGACTAGCCAGCTCATGACCACATGGGACGAGATCGAGAATTTATTGAATCAAAACAATAGTGTGAACGCTGGACGCCTGCGCATCGGGTCGGATGCGCCCATGCATGCCGTCGAATTGTTACACCGTTACAGGGAACTCTACCCGAACATCGACGTCTCGATCCGGGTGCAGCCGGGCGGCAGCGTGCTGGAGCAGCTCGAGGCGGCCAACATGGATGTCGCCATCCTCGTGACACCTCCCGCAGGGGGAGATTTCTACCTCCAGCCCCTCAACTCCGAACCGTTGATGGCGGTGGTGCCAGCCAAACACGCCTTCGCCGGACTGCGCTCCATCAGCCTCGCCCAGCTCAGCGAGGAGACGATGATCCTGCGCGAGAAGCGCAGCATGACGCGCGCCGCCATCGAGGCAGAGCTGCAGGCGAGAAACCTCTCACCGCGATCCGTGATCGAGATTTCCTCACGCGAAGCGATCCGCGAGGCCATCGCGCGCGGCATCGGCGTTACCCTGATGGTCACCAGCGACTGCGTGCCCGATCCCCGCCTTGCCAACGTGCCGCTCGACATCGAAGACCGCACCACGCATCTCACCGAATATGTCGTCACCCGTCAGGACCGCCGCCGTGCCCCGGTCATCCGCGAGTTCCTCGACATCGCCCTTGCGTACTCGGGCGAGCTGTCGCGCAAACGTTGATCCCGTCCTAGGCCAAGTGGCCGTTCAACACCCCTGCGAACGGCAAGTTACAACCTTTCCACACGTCAGGTATGCACTCTGACTAGCTTGCGGTCTCCCGGCTACCCGGTTTTACGTAGATCTCGGGATGGAACTGCGGTGAGGGGCCATGCGCATATCAACAATCACGAACTGGGCCTATGGCATCACGCTCGTTCTGACGGTGCTGTCCGGCCTGACCTTCATCCTGTCGTCTCGCAGCCTGCATTCCGAGCGGGCGGCGGTCGAACATCTCCTTGCACTCGACAAGCTGGCCGAGGACCTTGCGCTTGGCGCCGAGATCCGCACCGACGAAGCGCGGCTCTACGTCATGCGCGGCGATGCCCGCCATCTCGCCGCCTTCCATGTCGCCGAGGCCGAGGAACGGCGGCGCGAGGCGGCCATTTCCGAGGCCCGCGCGCTTGGTGTCACGGACGAGGAGCTTCAGCTGCTGGAGCGGATCCGCAAGGATGCCGACGAACTCGATGTCATCGAGCAGCGCGCTATCGAAATTTTCCGTTCCGGGGACAAGGCGCAGGCGACGGCAATCCTCTTCGGCGACGAGCATTATGCCGAACACGCGGACCTGATCGCGGCGACGGAGGAGTTCCGAAAGGTCACGGATCGCCGCACCGAGACTGACCTGCGCGCCCTGCAGGAGCGTAGCGATCTCTACGGCCTCATCGCCCGCATTTCGCTCAGCCTGACGGCCGCCGTTTTCCTGGCCGTGCTGTATTTCATCCTGATGCGCCGGGTTGCCGTGCCGCTCCGGCACATGACGGGCATCGTCAATCGGCTCGCCAACCAGGATTTCGCCGTCGAGGTCCCGCGCGACGGCCGCCGCGACGAGATCGGCGAGATGAACGACGCCATCCAGGTCTTCCGCGACAATGGGCTGGAACGGGCAAGGCTCGATGCCGAGCGCCAGCGCGATCTGCTGACCAAGGACCTGATCCTGCAGATGATGCACAGGGTTCAGGCCTGCGAGAAGCTTGTCGAGCTGGCCGATGTCGTCGGCCGGTTCCTGCCCCAGCTGTTCCCGCATCTGTCCGGCTGTCTCTATGTGATCAACGACAGCCACACGGCCCTGTCACCGCTGAGCGCCTGGCTGGAGCCGAAAGGCGGGGCAGAGCGCATCCCCGTGAAGGACTGCTGGGGCCTGCGCCGCGGCCGTCCCCACGTCAGCAAGGATGCGGAGAATGACGTGCCCTGTGCGCATATCGGCCAGACCGACCTGCCGAGCCTCTGCGTTCCGCTGATGGCCCAGAGCGACACGATCGGACTGCTCTATCTCGAAGGCAGCAACGACACGGGCTCTGCGGTGCTGGACGCCCGGCTTTATCTCGAGATCATCGCCGAAAACCTTGGCCTTGCCATCGCCAACCTGCAGCTCCGGGAAAGGCTGACCCGGCTTGCCGTCCAGGATGCGCTGACGGGCCTCCTGAACCGCCGCTCCCTTGATCAGGCCCTATACACGCTCACCCAGGACAACGAGTCCCGCGCCCTGTCCTGCCTGATGATCGACATCGACCACTTCAAGCGCTTCAACGACGAGTTTGGCCACGATGCTGGCGACATCGTCATGCGCTCCGTCGCGGACATTGTCGTTGAGCTCGTTGGCCATGACGGCCTGTGCTACCGCTTTGGCGGCGAGGAATTCACCATCCTGATGCTGGACAAGGATCCCGCCTCGGCACAGCGCATGGCCGAGCGCATCCGCACCCGCATTGCCACATCGCCCCTCACCCATCGCGGCCGCATTCTGGGCACCGTCACCGTCTCCATCGGCGTCGCCTCCTGCCCGGAGGGCGGCACCATCGCCACCGTCCGCAGCCGCGCCGATCTGGCCCTTCTCCAAGCCAAGGACCAGGGCCGCAACCGCACCTGCACGGAAGCCAACCGCTCCGAGCAGGCCGAAGCCTGCGGTTGATCGGCGTCAACTCCGGCGCGGCGCAGGCAAATG
Organism: Pannonibacter sp. SL95; assembly: GCF_026672425.1. GTDB lineage: Bacteria > Pseudomonadota > Alphaproteobacteria > Rhizobiales > Stappiaceae > Pannonibacter. The sequence goes on along the minus strand of NZ_JAPPRC010000006.1, from coordinate 173,861 downwards.
CGGCCCTGATCGATTTGGTTCTTCACCCACAGCAGCCGCCCGGTCGCGCCCGCGCTGCAACTGCATCTCCGGGAGCCTGTGCCAGTGCCGGTTCCGGCTTTGCAGCGCTGCCGCAGCCGCAGCCCGCCCCGCCGGCCGCCTTCACCTCCTCGTCCCTGACACAGCAGGCCGAGGCATTGGCCTTGGCGGGTCCACCGCAACATCCGCTCGCCGCCCCCTGTTCGTCCCGGGCAGGCCCAGAGGAGCACACGCCAGTTTCCGGCAACTCCAGTTCAACTCGCGCCGCAGCGGCATGATCCCCCGCAAGCTCGGCAACGATGGAACGGACCTGTTCATAGCCCGTCGCCAGCAGGAACGTCGGCGCACGTCCATAGCTCTTCATGCCGGCAATGTAGAAGCCCGGGTCCGGCTGGGTCAGTTCGCGCGCTCCATGCGGTCGCACGGTGCCACAGGAATGGATGTTCGGATCGATCAGCGATGCCAGAGCCCGAGGGCATTCGAGCGCGGGGTCGAGGTCCAGGCGAACCTCGCCAAGCATTGCCAGATCCGGCCGGAAGCCGGTGGCAATCACCAGTTCATCCGCGACCACGCTTTCGCCATCGGTCCCGGTTAGCCGCAATGCGCCTCCATCCATGGCAACCTCATCCAGGGCAAAGGGATGGCGCACCTCGACACGACCTGCCTCGACCGCCTTGCGGAGCCGTGAGCCCAATGCGCCGCGTGCCGGCAAGGCATCGGCTGCACCACCGCCAAAGGCCAGCCGGAGATCCGCACGACGGGACAGCCACAGGATCTGGGTCGAGACATCCTGCTGTTGCAGCGCCAGCAGTTCCAGAATGACGCCCGTGGCCGAATGCCCGCTACCGAGGACGGCGACCCGGCGGCCGGCATAGCGGCCCCGATCAGCGCCTCCCACGTCCGGCATGCCATAAGTGATCCTGGTGCCATGCCGAGCCTCGCCGCGCGCGGGGATCCCGTGCGCGCCGCCATGGTTCGGCTGCTCGAAGGTGCCCGAACAGTCAATCACCGCGCGGGCGAGCAGGTCGCTCTCCTCGCTGCCCTTCTCAATGCGCAGCAGGAAGGGCCGGCTGGCGCGATCCGCATCCCTGACCTTGTCCAGTCCGAGCCGGGTCACCGTCCGCACACGCGTACCGAACCGCAGGGCCGCCTTCAGAGCTGGCACCGCCGCCAGTGGTTCAAGATACATCGACACCAGATCCCGCCCGGTCGGGACAGCATCAGCATCCGGGTCTTGCCACCCGAATGCCTCGAGCAGTGCTCGGGACGGGTTGGCGATGTTGTAACGCCAGGGCGAGAACATCCTGACATGCCCCCACGCCCGGACACTGGCCCCAACTTCATCCCCGGCCTCCAGCACCACGACCGGAATGCGCCGGCGCACCAGTTCGGCTGCAGCCGCAAGTCCGACCGGACCAGCACCGATGACAGCAACCGGAAGCTCCAAGACAGCGGCTCTATCCATATTCCATTCTCCTAGTATAATCGAAATAAAAGTCGCACGACCGCCCTGCCATCATCCCGTCACACGGGCTAACAGGAACAGGTCTCGCTCTCGATGACATCCTGCGGCTCGCTGCAGCACTGGTCGAGCAGCGCACCGGTCACTTCCCGCAACATCGGGTAGTTGGCCCGGCAGATCAGCACTGTCGATCTCCGCTCCTGCGTTACGAGCCCGACCTGCATGAGCTTGCGGCAATGGTGCGTCAGAGTGGACGCTGCAATGCCGATGCGCTCCTGCAGGTGCCCGACAGACATGCCAGGGTCACCGGCACGCACCAGGGTCTGGAAGATGCGAAGCCTTGTCGGGTTACCAAGCGCTTCGAGGCGGAGAGCGATATCGTCGATATTCATATTTCTAGGATAACCGAAATATAGAGCCGGTCAAGCATATTTCGACAATCATGGAAATTCACCTGTTGCGGGCTGCGCTGCCCATCCAGGCGCGCTTCATGCTACTGCGGAAAATGCTCCACATGCGTTTCGGCGATACGGCCGAAATGCAAGACGCGCTTTCCAACCATCGAAACAATGTAGCCAGCACAGCCGGACTGCACTGGTCCCATCTGATCTGGCTGGCACCGGCAAGCTGGTCGAATTCAGCGGCGACCAAGGCCGAACAGGGCCGGTTCTGCAGTGTCACGCTGTCTCCGTCCGGAAGATCATACGTCGTTGTGCCGCGCCGATCTGGCCCTTCTCCAAGCCAAGGACCAGGGCCGCAACCGCTCCTACATGAAAGCCAGCCGCTCCGAACAGGCTGAAGCCTCCGGTTGATCGACGTTTCAAGGCGTGGCTGTGTCAGGTGGATATCGCCGCTACACTCCACCTGTCAGCTGCTTCTCGCACAAGTCGAGCCTAGCGTTGCCAGTCGACAGAGCGCCAGCAACCGATCAAATGAGTCTGCAATTTTGATTTTCGCTGAAATAATGGCGCGCCCGAAGAGATTCGAACTCCTGACCCCCAGATTCGTAGTCTGGTGCTCTATCCAGCTGAGCTACGGGCGCGCAGTGCCTTGCGGCATGTCCGGGCTGTTGGATCCAGCGCCGGGTTGCGAGCATGTCTGACGAGCGATGTCATGGCAGACGCTGCAGGCAACAGTTCGTTGGCACCCCGGTGCGAGGCGCTTCCGAACGACGCCGTACCTACTCAAACCTGAGCCGCTTGGCAAGCGGGCATTTGAAACTTTTTTTGACAGCGCGGATTTCTGCGCGATTCCGCTTGTGTACAAAGGTGGAAAACCCCAACCGGCAAAACACCTTGGCACCATTTTTGACAAGTGATGGCCGATTCCGGGCTTGCAAGGTCATTCGGGATGCACCGCGCGGGTTCACCGATCCAGCGAAGTGCACTCACGGCCGAAACCGCGCGGAGCCACAGCCCGCGCGTCATCCGGCGTCACTCGTCCTGTCAGACCGGCCGGTCCGGCCAGTCGATGCGGAAGGTTGCTCCCGCGCCGGCCTCTTCCAGCCGCACACTGCCGCCGTGGGCGCGGGTCAGCTCGGCGGCTATCGCCAGTCCCAGCCCCGTGCCGCCGCTGCGGGCGGCGCTCTGGAAGGCGCGGAACAGGGTGGCTTTCACGCTCGCAGGCACGCCGGGTCCGGTGTCAGCCACGCGGATGACCACTGTCCTGCCCTCGCGCTGCGCGCTGACGTGGATGCGGCAGACCAGCGCCTCGTCGGGAACCGCCTCCAGCGCCTGCATGGCGTTGCGCACCAGATTGAGCAGAACGCGGAAGATCTGCTCCGGGTCTGCGTCGATCTCCAGAGCCGGGTCGATGGCGACGTCATAGTCGATCATCGGGTGATCGGCGAGGGCAAGCAGCTCTCCCACATCCGCCGCCACACGGGCGAGGCGGACCAGGCGGCGATTCGGCGCGGCCTCCTGCGCCTTGCCATAGGCCATGACGGCCTGGGTATAGGTGACGGCCCGGTCGAGCGTCGACAGGATCTTCGGCGCGAGCCTGCGCACGGTGGGATCGGGCACGTTCTCGAGGCGCTCGATGAACAGCTGCGCCGAGGCGAGCAGGTTGCGCAGGTCGTGGTTGATCTTCGACACCGCAAGGCCGAGATCGGCCAGCCGCTGCTTCTGGTGCAGCGTGCGGGCCAGCGTTTCCTGCATTTCGGCAAAGCGGCGCTCGGCGTCGCCGATTTCATCCGCCCGGGCGCTGGTCTGGAACAGGCGGGCGCTGTCTTCCGGATTTTCCGAAAAGTCCTGCATCGCCCGCGTCAGCCGCTGCAACGGCCGCACGAACAGGGCCCGCAGCGAGACATAGACCAGCGCGGCGGTGAGGCCCGAGATGAACAGCGACAGCGCCAGGATGCGGCCGGAGAAGGCCAGCATGTCCTGCCGCAGCAGCCGGATCGGCAGCACGATGTCCACCTGCTCGATCCCGCGTCCACCGGACATCGGCCCTGCGCCGATCACCCGCATCAGGCCGTCGCCAGGCTTCAGCAGCACGGCAACACTACCCGAGATCGCGCTCATCGCCGATTGCCCGCGCATGTCGATCACCATGGTGACATCTTCCGGCAGGCTGCTCATGGCGATCAGGCTGCGCCGCTCGCCCTCGACAAGGGCAATGGCCAGCGCGCCGGTGGTGCGCAGCAGTTCTTCCTGCAGCCTGGGAGCGATGGTGTTGGTCTCGCTAAGCACGGAGGCGGCGACGCCAGCCGTGGTCAGCCGGTCGGTCAGCCAGGTGTTGCGATAGTTGGCGATCGACGGCACGTAGATGAAGACTTCCGCCAGCATCACGAACAGCACGGTCAGCAACAGCAGCTTTCCTGACAGGCCACTGATGCGGCGCTGCGCGGCCGCGATACCGTCCTCAGGCGCGCGCGGGACTGGCTTGTCGGTGCTGGTCAGCGGCCGGTTGTCGGCATCATGCTTCATCCGGCTTGCTCCCTTGCGGCACAGGCGGCCATGACGCGACCAGCCTAGCCGAACAGCCGCAGGACGCTCACCAGCGCCCGCACCAGCCGGCGCTTCGGCAGATCGGCGTAATAGGCGAGCGCGGCCCGGCGGATGATCTCGCCATAGGTCGGATAGGGCGCGATGAAGCCGGCGAGCTGTTTCATGGTCAGCCCTTGCGACACGGCGAGCGACAGGAGATTGGCCATCTCCCCGGCATTGGCCCCCACCAGCGAGGCACCGACGAGGCGGCCGCCGGGGCCAGCCAGCAGCTTCACCTTGCCATTTGTCTTGCGGTCCGCCTGGGCGCGGTCATTGCCGGCATAGTCGACCCGCACCGCCTTGAGGCGTGTGCCATAGCGCTTGCGCGCTTCGCGTTCCAGCAGGCCCACCTGGGCGATTTCCGGCTGGGTGTAGGTCACCCAAGGGATGATCTCCCGGTTTTCCTTGGCCGGCAGGCGGAACAACGCCGAGCGCAAAACCAGTCCCGCGTGGTATCCGGCCACATGTGTGAACTGCATGCCGCCGATGACATCGCCGATCGCGTAGATCCGCCGGTTCGAGGTGCGCAGCCCCTCGTCAACCTTGATGCCGCGCGCGTTGAACTCGACGCCCGCCTGCTCCAGCCCCATGCCGCTGATCGACGGCGCACGGCCGGTTGCGATCAGCAGATGCGAGCCTTCAATCTGGCCCAGGCGGCCAACCCCGTCCGAGCGGCCACCGCGTTCGGGCCATTCAACGGTCAGCATCACGCCCGTCGCCGTCGCCTCGGCGCGCACCACATGGGTCCGCTCGAGAAACTCGACGCCCTCGGCCTTCAGCGCCTCCACCACCAGCGGCACATGTTCCTCGTCATCACGGCCAAGCGCCCGCCCGGCCTCCAGCACGGTGACGCGCGCGCCGAGGCGGCGATGTGCCTGCGCCATTTCCAGGCCGATCGGGCCTCCGCCAAGCACCAGGAGATGCTCCGGACAGGTCTGGAGGCCGAAGATCGTCTCGTTGGTCAGATAAGGGACGCCATCCAGTCCGGGCACCGGCGGAATGAAGGCATGCGAGCCGGTGGCAATGACAAACCGGCGCGCCCGGATCGTGTCCTCGCCAACGCTCAGCGTGTCCTTTCCGGTGAATTTGCCCGCGCCCTGCAGCACCGTGACGCCGAGGCTCTCGAAGCGCTCGACGGAATCATGCGGGGCGATCGCATCGATCACGGAGCGGACATGCGCCTTGACGGCGGCGAAATCGATTGCAGGTTCGACAGGCGCAATTCCAAGGGTTTCGCCGGCCCGCCGGCTGGCGGCAAGGCTGGCTGCGGCCAGCAGCGACTTGGAGGGCACACAGCCGGTGTTGAGGCAGTCCCCGCCCATCAGGCCCTTTTCCACGAGGACAACGGGTACGCCGAACGCGGCCGCGCCGGCCGCAACTGACAGGCCGGCCGAGCCGCCGCCGATTACGCAGATATCAGGTGTCAACTGGCGCGTCATTGCCCCTCCAAGGCTTGGCTTTCCGACATCGGCCTATTCGTGGCACTGTCCGTCCCGACCGAGACCACCGGCATCCCTTCCCGCTTCACTTCCCCGTCCTGTCTGCCTGCCTTCGCCCGCGCCACAGGCGCAGCGCGACCGGAAGCAGCGCCACCAGCCCCATGACAACAAGAGCGGTGGCCAGTTGCGGCGTCAACAGGGCCGTCAGGCTGACCCGGCAGGTGCCACGTCCGGCACATCCCGGATCCAGAGCCTCCTGCGCGGCGATGACACTGTCAAATCCTGATCCGACCATGGCGAAGGCAAAGGTTCCCGGCAAGATCCCCAGTGCGGTTGTAACCACATAGATGCGCAGCGGAACCTGGAACAGCGCCGGGGCAATGTTGACCAGCCAGAACGGGAACACAGGCGTCAGCCGCAGGAACAGCAGGTAGCTCGCCGCATCCCGGCGAAACCCGTCGGAAAGCTTGCGCAGGAACGGACCGGCCCGGTCGGCCAGCACCGACCCGACGGAGGAGCGCGCGATCAGGAACACGATGGTCGCGCCGATCGTTGCCCCGACAACCGCGACCATGCCGCCCATCATCCAGCCGAACATTGCGCCGGCGGCAACAGTCAGCAACGAACCGCCCGGGAAGGACATGGCCACCACCGCGGCATAGGCCAGCGTGAACAGGCCCATGGCCTCGTAGCGGTTGTCGGCCACCAGCTGGGCCAGCGCCTCGCGGTGCCGGATCAGCCCGGACAGGCTCAGCACCTCGTGCCAGCCGTTGAGGTAGCCAATCAGCATCAATGCCAGCAGCAGGGCAAGCGCACCCCAGCGCAAGGCGAGCGCCGTCGGGAATCGGTGGGACCGGACAGGATCGGGCATGCGGCTCCGCTGTCGTGTTGGGGCTCCACCGGGCAGATGGCTTTGCCGTGAAAACAATTATGCCGCCATCCCGCCATGGACGGGAAGCGAGCGTTCGGGCACAGAATAGCCGGAAGTTTGCGCAAAAGCTCTGCTGTCACCGATATTTGAGCCCTGTGGAGCCCGGTGGTCACCGGGACGTGATGACCGGACTTGCATGCCTGCGCCGTTGCCGGCAGTGGCCGGAAAGCGCGCGGAACGCGTTGACTTGGCAGCAGAGCCCCCGTATAAGCGCGCTCGACCCGGACTTGCACCCACTCGTCCAGACCGTATGGCTATGTCTTTTTTAGACAGGTCACTCGGATCACCGGCCTGGTTGGGGTGCGTCCAGCCCAGACTTTCTTAATCCAAAAGGGCCGCGCGACGGCGCGGATAACAAAAATGAAGCGTACGTATCAGCCGAGCCGCCTCGTTCGTAAGCGCCGTCACGGCTTCCGCCTCCGCATGGCCACCAAGAATGGCCGTCAGGTTCTCGCCCGTCGCCGGGCCAAGGGCCGCAAGCGCCTGAGCGCGTAAAGCGCCCGGCAGCGGCGCTTGTGACCGGACCTTTTGGGACATGGACCAACAACGCCGCCGCAGCCAATCATGAAAACTCTTAAAAAGCGCTCCGAGTTTCTGGCCGTCGCCAATGGTGGACGGACAGACCGGCGCGCTTTTGCATTACAGGGCCTTGCGCGTGGTGACGAGGATGCCACCTCGCGCGTGGGCTATACGGTCACGAAAAAGACCGGGAACGCGGTGGAGCGGAACAGGATTCGCCGCCGCCTCAGGGCTGCAGTCGCCCAGCTTGGCGATGACACGGTGCCGCAGGGTGCCGATTTTGTCATCATCGGCCGCCGGGCCGCACTGTCCCTGCCCTTTACCGATCTCGTTCGTGACCTTATGTCGGGGCTCAAGCCGGCGCTTGATCCAAAGAGCGCGCGGCCACGGCATGGTCAGCGGCACGGCCAACGATCTGGCACAGGTCGTTCGGGCGGCAAGGCCCCGGAAAAGACAACAGGTCCGGAACGCAACAAGGCCGACAAACACAAGGGGTGACGGCAGCTCATGGCTGACAATCGCAATACGTTCATCGCCATCGCTCTGTCGCTGGTCATCCTGCTTGGCTGGCAGTACTTCATTGTCGGCCCGCAGATGGAACAGCAGCGGGCCGAGCTGGCCCAGCAGGAAGCGGCGCGCCAGGCGGCAAATCCGCAGGCTCAGGCTCCGGCTCCTGCCGGCACTGCCGGCTCTGCAGCCATTCCCGGTGCCGCCGAGGCCCAGCCTGTCGCCCAGACCCGTGATGCAGCTCTTTCCGCCTCGCCGCGTGTTGCGATCGACACCCCGCGCGTGTCCGGCTCGATCAGCCTGACCGGCGGCCGCGTCGATGACATCCGCCTCAAGGACTACCACGAGACCGTCGACCCGAAGAGCCCGACCATCGTGCTGTTCTCGCCGAAGGGTACGCATCAGGCCTATTACGCCGATTACGGCTGGGTCGCCGATGCAGGCGCCACCGTCGCCCTGCCTGGCCCGGACACTGTCTGGAGCGCCAGCAGCACCACGCTCAGCCCGTCTTCGCCGGTCACCCTCACCTGGGACAATGGCGCAGGTCTCGTCTTCACCCGCAGCTTCGCCATCGACGAGAACTACATGTTCACGGTGACGCAGGGCGTTTCGAACAGCACGGCGACGCCGGTGTCGCTGTACCCCTACGGCCTGATCGCGCGCCGCGGCAAGCCGAAGACCGAGAACTTCTACATCCTGCATGAAGGCCTGATCGGCGTTGTCGGCGAGAAGGGCCTTACCGAAGTCGATTACGACGAGGTGCAGGAAGAAAAGCAGGTCAAGCCGGGCAAGTCCGACAAGGGCTGGCTGGGCATCACCGACAAGTACTGGGCCTCGACCCTCGCGCCGGTGCCGGGCACCAGCTTCGAGCCGAGCTTCAGCTACAATGCCGGCACCGACATCTACCAGAGCGATTTCCTCGGCGATGCGGTTGCCGTCCAGCCGGGCGCCAAGGGGGAGGCTGTCTCCTACCTGTTCGCCGGAGCCAAGGAAACCAAGCTCATCGACGCTTATGAGGACACCCTCAAGATCGAAGGCTTCGAGCTGCTGATCGACTGGGGCTGGTTCTACTTCCTCACCAAGCCGATGTTCTTCGTCATCGACTGGCTGTTCCACCTCGTCGGCAACTTCGGCGTCGCCATCCTGCTGGTCACGGTTCTCGTCAAGCTGCTGTTCTACCCGCTGGCCAACAAGTCCTATGTCTCCATGAGCAAGATGAAGCTCGTGCAGCCGCAGATGATGGACATCCGCGAGAAATACAAGGACGACAAGGCAAAGCAGCAGCAAGCCCTGATGGAGCTGTACAAGACCGAGAAGATCAATCCGCTCGCCGGCTGTCTTCCGGTCCTGATCCAGATCCCTGTGTTCTTCGCGCTCTACAAGGTGCTGTTCGTCACCATCGAAATGCGCCATGCGCCGTTCTTTGGCTGGATCCACGACCTGTCCGCGCCGGATCCGACCACGCTGTTCAACCTGTTCGGCCTGATCCCGTGGGATCCGCCCACCTTCCTTATGCTCGGCGTCTGGCCGCTGATCATGGGTGTCACCATGTTCGTGCAGATGAAGATGAACCCGGCGCCGACCGATCCGGCCCAGCAGATCATCTTCACCTGGATGCCCGTCCTGTTCACCTTCATGCTGGCCTCGTTCCCGGCTGGTCTGGTGATCTACTGGGCCTGGAACAACAGCCTCTCGATCACCCAGCAGTATGTCATCATGCGCCGTCAGGGCGTGAAGGTGGAGCTCTGGGACAATCTGCGGGACACGTTCAAGAAAAAGCCCGCGGAAGAAACCAAGGGCTGAACGGACAGCTGATCCGCTCAAGTCAAGCAAACGCCAGCAACACCCCGCGGCCTGCCGCGGGGTGTTCTGCATTGAGGCTCAGGCGCTGCGCTCGACGGCAGCCGGGCAACAGGATAGAAACGCATCATGACCCACACACCTGAATTCACCGAAGATCAGCTCGAAGCCGGCCGCCTTCTGTTCGCCAAGCCCTGGAACTTTGTCACCAGCGTCGCGGACATGCGCCAGCTCCCCGCTTCGGTCGGTGTCGAGATCACCTTTGCGGGACGCTCGAACGTGGGCAAGTCGAGCCTGATCAACGCCCTCACCGGGCGCAAGGATCTGGCCCGCACCTCGAACACGCCCGGCCGCACGCAGATGCTGAACTTCTTTGCCGCGCCGGAAACCGGCATGACCCTCGTCGACATGCCAGGCTATGGCTACGCCGAAGCACCCAAGGCGATGGTCGACGCGTGGACTGCGCTGGTGTTTTCCTATCTGCGCGGCCGGCCGAACCTGCGCCGCGTTTTCCTGCTGATCGACAGCCGGCATGGCATCAAGCAGAACGACATTGACGCCATGCAACTGCTCGACAAGGCGGCAGTCGTCTATCAGGTGGTCCTGACCAAGACCGACAAGATCAAGCCGACCCAGCTTGCCACCCTTCTTGACGCAACGGCGGAAAAACTGCGCAAGCGTCCCGCCGCTTTCCCCTTGATCATTCCGACATCTTCCGAAAAAGCAAACGGCGTCGATGTACTGCGCGCTGAGATTGCAACCCTACTCGAACGCTGAGTGACCTCTCCGTAATTTTATCTAGAAACCGCAGGCATTCCCTAGCCGTTTCAGCAAATTTACCTAACGACATACACGTAACTTTAACGAGCAGGACGCGAAACTGAAGCCTGACAGAACCAACAATGGTCAAGGCATCGTGACGCGCAAACCTTCTGAGGCGGGTGAAAATGACGCCCCCGGCCCACGCTCGTTGGCCGAGAACAGCATCGCGTCTGACACAGCGCGGAATGACCGTGTCGAGACGATGCTTGCAGCGCTCGAGGATCGCGGTGACCTCGACCTTCAGGCACTGGCCGAGCTTGCGCGCGGCATCACGGGATGCGCCCGCGGGTTCGTTGCCATCATCGAAGGTCCCCAGACCATCGTCATAAACGCCGGAAACGGCGGCACGCGCGTCCTCAACACGGACGAAACCCTGTGTTGCGATGTGGTCCGCAAAGGCGAACCCGTCGAGTACAGAGACCTTCGACGCGAGTCACATCTTGCCGGTCATCCAAGCCTGAACTCTGGATTGAATTATTACGCCGGCATTCCGCTTCGTGATGCCGACGGCGAGATCATAGCGTCCCTGTGCGTCCAGGACTTTGCCGCTCGCCCTGATGGCATGGAGAGTGGCACCCACGCCATGCTGTGCCATCTGGGCGTCATTGCCTCGCGCGTCCTGATTACGCGCAACCACACCACCTGGCTGCGCGACTTTCTCGACATCGCCTCGGACTGGATCTGGGAACACGATCCCGTGCACGGGGTTACCTTCTTGCCGACACAGGTCAACACGCCGGCCCGGACCTGCCGGTCGGCGGACGGTTCGGATACGGTCGAATACGAAGCAAGTCCGGAACTCCTTGCCTTGCTGGCGAGCCACGACCCGACCCAGCCCTTGCGCGACCGGCGCTATCAGACGACGTACCGCGACCAGGTCCACAGCATCAGCGTGACAGCCCGTGCAAGGTTCGGGCGCGATGGCACCTTCGTCGGCTATCGCGGCATCTGCCGCGATGTCACCGTCGAGGAAGAGAGCCGCCGCCAGATGGAATATCTGGCCCGCCACGATCCGATGACCGGGCTTGCCAACCGGATCGGCTTTCACAGCGCCGTTGATGCGGCTTTTGCGGACTGGCAGGAGACCGGCGACCCCGCCACGCTCCTGCTGCTCGACCTCGACAATTTCAAGATCATCAACGACACCTATGGCCATGCTGCGGGTGACGAGCTTCTCAAGGTCGTTGCAGGCCGGCTCAGGGCCTGTGTCTCTGCTGAAGCGACAATCGGCCGGCTCGGCGGCGATGAGTTTGCCATCCTGGACCCGGCCCTCCGGCGCGATCTTGCCATAGAGGAATGCGCGACCAGTCTCGTCAGGGCCCTGTCCGAGCCAGTTCATTTTGATGGCCGCAACGTCTCGTGCGGCGTCAGCATCGGCGTTGCGCTGCTTCCGCGCGACGGGGGCACGCCGGACCAGCTGCTTGGCAACGCGGATCTTGCCCTTTACGCGGCAAAGGCGGAAGGACGCGGGCGATACAAGGTGTTCCAGCCACCGATGCGCGAGCGGATCGAAAATCTCGATCGCCTGCGGCGCGGTGTGTTGCGCGCGCGGGGCGATGGCGCGCTTGAAATCGGCTTTCGCGAGATTCGCAGCCTTTGCGATAACACTCTGATCGGTGCGCAGGCCGTTCCCGTCTGGACCCGCCCCGATGGCAGCCGACGGGTGCTTGACCAGTTGCATGAAGACCTTGGCTCCTCCCGCGAGGCGCTCGACGTCGGCAACGGGTTGCTCGAGGATGCGGTCAGTCTTGCCAAGGATTGGCACAGGCTTGCCGGACGGCATGTGCGTCTGCGCGTTGCCTTGTCCCCGGCGCAACTTGCCGACCCAGGATTGCCCTTCAGGGTTCGTTCCGTGCTGGTTCGGCAGGGTTTCCCGTCGGTGTCCCTGCAGCTGGATCTCGGTGCCGGCATGCTCGGCGCATTGACCCAGGACATGCTGACCAATCTCGCCCAGCTGCGCAGTGACGGCGTGCATGTCGGCCTGACCGGCTATGGCAACGGCGGAACGCCGCCAGCGCTGCTTCTGGCTGCTGGTGTCAGCCGGGTTGGTCTCAATCTGTCCGCAGCCGCTGTCCCCGGTGCGGAGGCGCCCCTGCGCCTTGCACAGGCTCTCGCCCGCTTCGCGCTGGACCTCGGGGTCTGCGTGACTGCCGAAGGCATCACCTCGCGTGCGGAGGAGCGGACACTTGCCCTGGCCGGCTGCGACGAATACCTGCTGGCGCCATCGGCACCCCTCAAGTCGCAGGCAGCCTTCATTCGTCTGCTGGCACGTGACGACAAGAACGATCAGCCACTCAGCCAGGCCTTTGCGGGCTGAGCTGCGGCCAAAGCGCGTTGAGTAGCACCCTCAAACGGGCTATAGACGCTGACCGGCCGTAACCGGTCAGCCCCAGCCACCGCAGCAGCGAGTGCCCCCGCCCATGAGCAGCCCCATGACCAGCCAGGACTTCCTCAGCAACGCGCATATCATCGCCCAGGCCCTGCCCTACATGCAGCGCTACGACAAGAAGCGCGTCGTGGTGAAGTACGGCGGCCATGCCATGGGTGACGCCGAACTTGGCCGCGCCTTCGCCCGTGACATCACCCTGCTGCGCCAGTCGGGCGTGCATCCGGTGGTCGTCCACGGCGGCGGCCCGCAGATCGGCAGCATGCTGACCCGTCTTGGCATCGTCTCCGAGTTCAAGGGCGGCCTGCGCGTCACCGACAAGGCCACCGTCGAGATCGTCGAGATGGTCCTCGCAGGCTCGATCAACAAGGAAATCGTCCAGTCGATCAACGCCGAAGGCGGCCGCGCGGTCGGCCTCTGCGGCAAGGACGGCAACCTCGTCAAGGCGCGCAAGCTGACGCGCACCATGGTCGACCCCAATTCCCACATCGAGCAGATCGTTGATCTCGGCTTCGTTGGCGAACCGGCTGTCGTCAATCCGACCATGCTCGAACTGATGCTGAAGGAAGACCTGATCCCGGTCGTGGCCCCTGTCGCCCCCGGCGAGGATGGCGCCACCTACAACATCAACGCCGACACCTTTGCCGGTGCCATTGCCGGCGCGCTGAACGCCTCGCGCCTTCTCTTCCTCACCGACGTTCCCGGCGTTCTCGACAAGGACGGCAAGCTGATCAAGCAACTCACCGTTGCCCGCGCCCATGAGCTCATCGCCGATGGCACCATCTCCGGCGGCATGATCCCGAAGGTCGAGACCTGCATCGAGGCGCTCGACCGGGGCGTGGAAGGCGTCGTCATCCTGGACGGCAAGGTTCCGCACGCCGTCCTCCTCGAACTCTTTACCGACCGCGGCGTCGGCACGCTGCTCTGCAAGTGAGCGGCGCCCCCGGATCCGGCGAGGGCGGCCACGCCCACACCTACGACCTTCGCGCCTTCACTGGCGTGGAGGCCTGGGTGTTCGACCTCGACAACACGCTCTACCCGGCGCATGTCAACCTGTTCGCGCAGATCGACAAGCGCATCTCGGAGTATATCGCCAGGCTGCTGTCGATGGACGAGGTCACCGCGCGGATCCGCCAGAAGGAATATTACCGCGACTACGGCACGACGTTGCGCGGGCTGATGCTGGAACACCAGATCGAGCCCGACGACTTCCTCGCCTATGTCCATGACATCGACTATTCGCCGGTGCAGCCGGACCCGAAGCTTGGCGAGGCGATTGCTGCCCTGCCGGGCCGCAAGTTCATCTTCACCAACGGCGACCGTCCCCACGCGGAACGCACGGCCGCGGCCCTCGGCATCACCGACCATTTCGAGGATATCTTCGACATCGTCGCCGCTGGCCTGATGCCGAAGCCGAACCGCGAGACCTACGAGCTGTTCCTGAAGAAGACCGGCGTCGCCCCGGCGCGCGCGGCCATGTTCGAGGACCTCACCCGCAACCTGCTCGTGCCGCACAAGCTCGGCATGCGCACCGTGCTGATCGTGCCGCAGGGCACGCGCGAGGTGTTCCGCGAGGCCTGGGAAATGGAGGGCCAGGACGCCCCCCATGTGGACTTTGCCACCGACGACCTCGGCGGCTTCCTGCACGCGGTGCTGGGGGCCCTGAAGACCGGCTGAGACGGCCCCAAACGCCACCCATAGACGCAACACCGTCCTTGGCTGTATTGAGAAAACATCAAGTCACATCAGCCGAAAGCCACCATGGTCTCCCTGCGCGCCCTTCATGCCTTTGCGCTCCTCGCCCGCCACGGCCGGGCGGCGCAGGCGGCGGATGATCTCGGCGTCTCGCCTTCCGCCCTGTCGCATCTCCTGCGCAAGCTGGAGAGCGAGCTCGGCGCGACCCTCGTCCTGCGCGATGGCCGCGGCCTGACCCTGACCGAGGAAGGCAAGCGCCTCGCCCTTGGCCTTGGCGATGCCTTCGAGCGCATCGAGACCGCCGTCGACAGTTTCCGCCGCCGGGGCCGGACCGAACTGCGCATCTCGACCGTTTCCACCTTCGCCACCCGCTGGCTGATCCCGCGCCTGCCGGATTTCCAGGCGGTGCAGCCGGATGTGGAACTGCTGCTGTCGGCGACCACCCGCGTCATTGATCTCGACCGCGAGAACTACGACTGCGCCATTCGCCTTGGCACCGGCGACTGGCCCGGCATCGAGAGCACGCTGCTGTGGCGCGAGCATCTCGCCGTCGCCATGGCGCCGCGCCTCTTGAAGCCCGAGATGAACGCCGCCCAGCCCGGCCTTTCCGGCCTTCGCCTGCTGCACAGCGCCTCGCGCCGCGATGACTGGCCGAAGTGGCTTGCCCACGCCGGGCTGAAACACGCGGACGCCGGGTCTGGGATGGTGCTGGAAAGCCGCGATCTTGCCATCCAGGCCGCCGTCGCCGGCATGGGGGCCATCGCCATCGACCGCCGCTTCGTGGCACAGGAACTGGCCGCCGGGCATCTGGTCATGCCGGACTGGCCGATGATGCAGCTCGACACCGGCTACTGGTTCGTCCGCTCGCCCGGCCGTCCGCTCAGCCGCCCGGTCTCCGGCTTCCGCGACTGGCTCTTCGCCGCCGCCTCAAAGGACGCGACCGGCCAGGCCTCAGCCCATCCGGCCCCATAACAGGCCAAGGATCGCGGCCACGATCAGCACGCAGCCGGCCAGCTCGCGGCCATTCGCCCGCTCGCGGAACACGAACCACGAGAAGGCCAGCGTGAACACCAGCTCCACCTGTGCCAGCGCCCGCACATAGGCCACCTGCTGCAGCGTCATCGCTGTGAACCAGCCCGCCGATCCGGCAACGCCCACCAGCCCGACCCACACCGCCTGCCGCCAGTGGACACAGCTCGCCTTCAGCTGATCCGGTTCGCGCAGCGCCATCCACACGATCATCACCACCGACTGGAACGCCGTCACCACTGCCAGCGCATAGGCGGCCTGCATCAGATAGCCCGGCCCCTCCAGCGCCAGCGAGGCGGCGCGGTAGAAGGCGGCCGATGCGCCGAACAACGCCGCGCTGGCGAGCCCGATCAGCGCCGGCTTGCCCGTCAGCGAGGCCAGGATCGCCTTGGCCGTCATCGGCACCCGCGCCATGGAAATGAGGATGACGCCCGCCACCCCGACCGCAATGGCAATCGCGGCCGAGAGATCGACATGCTCGCCCAGGATCAAGACGCCGAACAGCGCCGCCTGCACCGGCTCGGTCTTGCTGTAGGCCGTCCCGACCGCGAAGTTGCGGAAGGAAAACAGATGCACCAGCAGGAAGGTCGCGCCGATCTGTGCCAGCCCGCCCAGCACCGCCGCCACCGCAAAGTCTGCCCCCGGCACCGGCAGCGCCATGCCGAAGCCCCAATGCAGCACACCGACATAGGCAAGCGCGAAAGGGAAACCGTAGCCAAACCGCACGAACGTCGCGCCCGTCGTGCCGAGCCGTCCCTTCAGGTGTTTCTGCAAGGCCGAGCGCAGGTTCTGGCAGAAGGCGGCAAACAGGGTAACGACGATCCACAGGGGCATGTCCGGCTCCGGCTGGCGTGGACACGGGACCGATTCCCGCCTTCGCCAGCGCTGCACCCTAGACGCCCGGCACCAATGCCGCACTTGAGTGCTTCTCAAGTCGCATCAAGCATTGACTCAAACCGGTACGCCGCCTTTTATCCGCGCGAACAGATCTTCATTCCTCTGCGGAGCCGCACAAACCCATGTCGCACGATCTTGCCCAGCTTGCCGCCACCATTGACGCCGCCTTCGAGAACCGCGCCACGATCGACACCAGCACCCGGGGCGAGGCCCGCGACGCGGTCGAGACCACGCTGAACCTTCTTGATCGCGGCCAGCTGCGCGTTGCCGAGAAGCAGGAGAACGGCGCCTGGCACGTGAACCAGTGGGCAAAGAAGGCTGTGCTTCTGTCCTTCCGCCTCAACCCGATGGACGTGATCAAGGGCGGCCCGGGTCAGGCGACCTGGTGGGACAAGGTTCCGTCCAAGTTCGACGGCTGGAGCGGTGTCAACTTCGAGGAAGCCGGCTTCCGCGCCGTTCCGGGCTGCATCGTTCGCCGCTCGGCCTTCATCGGCAAGGGCGTGGTGCTGATGCCCTCCTTCGTCAACCTCGGCGCCTATGTTGATGAAGGCACCATGGTCGACACCTGGGCCACCGTCGGCTCCTGCGCCCAGATCGGCAAGAACGTGCATCTGTCCGGCGGCGTCGGTATCGGCGGCGTGCTCGAGCCGCTGCAGGCCGGCCCGGTCATCATCGAGGACAATTGCTTCATCGGCGCCCGTTCGGAAGTCGTCGAAGGCGTGATCGTGCGCGAAGGCGCGGTCCTGTCCATGGGCGTCTTCATCAGCGCCTCGACCAAGATCATCGACCGCACCACCGGTGAAGTCTTCATCGGCGAAGTGCCGGCCTATTCCGTCGTGGTCCCGGGCGCCATGCCGGGCAAGCCGCTTCCGGACGGCACCCCGGGCCCGAGCCTGTCCTGCGCCGTCATCGTCAAGCGCGTCGACGCCCAGACCCGCGCCAAGACCGCCATCAACGAACTCCTGCGCGACTGAGCAGCCTCCGCGCGTCGTCCGGGACCGATTGGGGCACTTGCCCCTCTCACCGCAGTCATCCCCGCCCCGTGCGGGGATCGACGCGACGCCGTAATACCCACGGCCGCCTCGCCGTCCCTGGCACACCCACTCCGGTCATCCCCGCCCCCGTGCGGGGATCCACGCTGCGGCAAGAACCGGTCAGAGGTTCAAGTCTTCATAAAGATCTCGCCAGCCGGGATTGAATGCCTCGATTGTCCGGACCTTCCAGTCCCGCGGCCACCGCTTCAGCCGCTTCTCGCGGCGGATGGCCTCGTCAGGCCTGTCGTAGGTTTCGTAGTAAACAAGCTGGTCGACGCCATAGCGGCGCGTAAAGACGCTCCCCGTCTTCTCCTTATGTTCGTGAACCCGGCGGGCGAGATCATTGGTCACGCCCACATAAAAGGTTCCCTGTCTGCCGCTCGCCAGCAGATAGACATAAAAGGCCATCTCGAAACGATAGGCAGATGTGGATCCCCGCACAAGGCGGGGATGACCGCCGAAAGGATGTGTTTGGAAATTGGGCAGTAACTGGAGGCAGGAAAGTCGTAAGTTTGCCGCAACCAGTAGAACCCTCATTCTCTCCGGTCATCCCCGCCCCCGTGCGGGGATCCACGCAGCGCTGCGGCACGATCAACCGCAAGCCTTAAGCGCTGAGGCATTCAGGGTCCCGGCATTCCTCCACCCACTCCGGTCATCCCCGCCCCCGTGCGGGGATCCATACCGCGCCCAACTCCGGGCAAAGCCGCAAAACACCTGTCCCCCACCCAGACGGCCCCTCCCCCTTTCTGTTCCGCCATTCTGCGTGTAAACCGGGTCCATGCCATCATGTGCCCGCGCCAGCCACTGCGCGGGCTTTTTGCACCGGAGCCCTCATGGATCAGGCCTTCTTCCTGAAGATGTTTGCCGCACTGATCGCCATCGTCAGCCCGCCGGCGAACCTGCCTGTGTTCCTGAGCCTGACCGCCGGCCGCACCCCGGCGGAGCAACGCAGCGTCGCCATCACCGCCATCGCCGGCCTGACCATCGGTGCCGTTGTGGTCTCCTTCACCGGTGAGGCCATCCTGACGCTGTTCGGCATTTCTCTTGATGCCTTCCGCCTGGCCGGTGGCTTCCTCATCCTCCTGATTGCCATCAATCTGGTTTCGGGCGAGCAGAGCAACGTGCACCATGGCACCGACGAGGAGCGCCGCCGCCAGGCCTTTGCCGGCAACCCCGGCATCTATCCCCTGGCCGTGCCGATGCTGCTGGGTCCTGGCACCATCACCACGCTGATCATCTTCCGCGGCGAAGCCGTCGACCGGGCGGATGACATCGCCTATGCTGCGGCGCTCGGCCTCACCATCGCCCTGATGGCCGCGACGCTGCTGGCCGCCCCCCTTCTCGGCCGCATGATGGGCGAGACCGCCACCAGCATCATGAGCCGCATCATGGGCATGCTGCTGGCCGCCATCGCCATGGAAATGATGGTCGCCAGCCTCAAAGTGCTGTTGCCGGGCCTTGCCTGACTGCGCCATAAGAGCGGCACTCCAAACCTGGACACTGGACGCACATGACCCTTCGCATCGTCTTCATGGGTACCCCGGACTTTTCCGTGCCCACCCTCATGGAAATCGTCGGCCAGGGCCATGACATCGTCGCCTGCTACAGCCAGCCGCCCCGGCCCGCCGGCCGCGGCATGGAGCTGAAGAAGTCGCCCGTGCACGAAGCCGCCGAGGCGCTTGGCATCCCGGTGTTCACGCCGAAATCGCTGAAAGGCACCGAGGAACAGGATGTCTTTGCCAGCCACGACGCTGATGTCGCCGTGGTGGTCGCCTATGGGCTGCTGCTGCCGCAGGCGGTGCTGGATGCTCCGCGCGAAGGCTGCCTCAACCTTCATGCCTCGATGCTGCCGCGCTGGCGCGGTGCTGCTCCCATCAACCGCGCCATCATGGCCGGCGACACGGAAACCGCCGTTCAGGTCATGCGCATGGAAGCCGGCCTCGATACGGGTCCGGTCTGCATGTCCGAGACGCTGGCCATCGGGCCGGACATGACCGCCGGCGAGCTGCATGACCGGCTGTCGGCGCTCGGAGGCGATCTCATGGTCCGCGCCCTGGCCGCCCTGTCGCGCAATGCGCTTGGCCAGACGCCCCAGTCCGAAGACGGCGTGACCTACGCCTCCAAACTCTCCAAGGATGAAACGCGGATCGACTGGACGCGGCCGGCGACCGAGGTCCACAATCACATCCGCGGGCTGTCGCCCTTCCCCGGCGCCTGGTGCGAGCCCGTGCTTGCCGGCAAGGGGGAACGGGTCAAGGTTCTGCGCTCGAAGCTGGCCGACGGGTCCGGCACACCTGGAACCGTGCTGGATGTCTCCGGCGACCCGGTGATCGCCTGCGGCACCGGCGCCATCCGCCTGGTCACTGTCCAGCGCGCCGGCAAGAAGCCGATGCCGGGCGAGGAATTCCAGCGCGGCGCCAAGCTGACAGCGGGCGACGTGATCGCCTGATCGGGGCGAGAAACGAAAGCGCTAAGACCGTGTGGCACAGCCTCTCAGCCCCCCTCCCCCTGGTGGGGAGGGGTAAGGGGTGGGGGGCTCGGTGCTGGCGGTAGTCCTTGACGGTTCTCTTTTAAAAGATGCAATGGCAGAGGACGGCGGTTCGATACTATACCGGCGGGAGATGCATTCCCCCCACCCCTCCCCCCTCCCCACCAGGGGGAGGGGCGCGGAAAGGCCTCGCCATCGGAACAGGATCTGCAATCGAAGCAGTGTTCCTGAAGGAAGAGCGAAAAAAGGACACCGTATGAGCGATCTGAGCAACACGCCAAGGATCAGCATTCACCCGGTTGGCGCCAATGACGAGGCGGCGGTGGCCGATGTCATTCGGGCGGCCTTCGGGCAGGAGGCCGAGGTCAGGCTCGTGCACAACCTGCGCCATTGCGGGGCCTTGGTGCTCGAGTTGCTCGCCCGCACAGACGATGGCCGCGTTGCCGGTCATGTCGCCTTCAGCCGCGTGACCGGGGCTGGAGCTGGCCACCGGCTGCAGATTTCCTGCCTTGCTCCCGTTTCGGTACATCCGGACCTGCAGCGCACCGGCATAGGCTCGGCCCTGATCCGGGCCGGCCTTGAGGACCTGCGCCGGCTTGGCGAGGATCTGGTCCTTGTTCTGGGTCCGCCGGCCTATTACCCGCGCTTCGGCTTCGATGCTGAGCTGGCAAAAAAGGTCCAGGCGCCCTATGCCGGTGCGGCCTTCATGGCGCTGGCCCTCAGCGAAGCGGGCAGCCACGATCTGCCCGTCGAGGTCAGTTTCGCCTCTCCCTTCGAGGAGTTCGAATAGGGCAATGCCGCGTTACAAGCTGACCATCGAATATGACGGCCGCCCCTTTGTCGGCTGGCAGCGGCAGGCCAACGGTCCCTCGGTCCAGGCCGTGATCGAACGCGCCGTGAAATCCTTCTGCGGCGAGGACATCACCATCGGCGGCGCTGGCCGCACCGACACGGGCGTCCATGCCACCGGGCAGGTCGCGCATGTCGACCTGACGCGCGACTGGCCAGCCGAGACGGTGATGGGCGCCCTGAACTTCCATTGCCTGCCGGATCCGGTGGCGATCATGGCCTGCGAGAAGATGCATGACGGCTTTGATGCCCGGTTTTCCGCCATCCGCCGCGCCTATCGCTATCGCATCCTCAATCGGGTTCCCCCGGTCACCTTCGAGCGTGGGCTGGTCTGGCACGTGAAGCCGGATCTCGACGCCGCCGCGATGCATGAGGCTGCGCAGGTCTTTGTCGGCCACCACGACTTCACGACTTTCCGCCACACCCGCTGCCAGGCGAAAAGCCCCGAGAAGACGCTGGAGGTCTTTACCGTGCGCCGAGAGGGCGACGAGGTCATCGCCGAATGCGCGTCGCGGTCGTTCCTGCACAATCAGGTCCGCTCGATGGTCGGCACATTGCGCCTGGTAGGGGAAGGCCGCTGGACCGCCGATGACGTCCGTGCCGCGCTTGCCGCGCGCGACCGCAAGGCCTGCGGTCCGGTTGCCCCGCCCGACGGGCTCTATCTGACGCGAGTGGACTACCGGCCGGCCGAGGTGGATCTGGCCTCGCGCGCCGCCTGGCTTGCGGCAGCGCGCGGGGATGTTCAGGCAGATGCAGTCGACGTGGACGACGACGACGGCGAGGGCTCGGACGGCTGATCCGCCTCGACCGGCGGAGCCGGCAGCACGCAGCTGCGGTAGATGTGCCAGGTCGTATGCCCGAGGACCGGCAGGGTGATGATCAGGCCGATGAAGGCCGGCACCATCGAGATGATCAGCGTCACGGTCACCACCAGCGCCCAGCCGATCATCGGCACCGGCGAGGCCACCACCGCCCGGACACTGGTGATCATCGCCGTGATGAAATCCCGGTCCTGATCCATCAGCAGCGGGAACGAGATCACCGTCAGCGAGAACAGCACCACCGACAGCAACGCCCCGACCACATGGCCGATCGCCAGGAACATCAGCCCCTCGGGCGTCGAGATCACGGTCTCGACAAACTCGCCGAACGAGGCAAAGGACTGGAAGCCAAGGAACAACGCCAGCAGCAAGCGCACCTGGTACATCCACATGATCATCACGAACAGCACCACAAACGCCATCCAGGCGATTTCCTTGCCCCGCTGCGCCCAGATCACCCCGAGCACGTCTGACCAGCTCAGCGGCTGGTTGCTCTCGATCCGGCGGCTGACCTCATAGAGGCCGCAGGCAATGAAAGGCCCGACCAGCGCAAAGCCGGCGGCGAGCGGATAGCTGAGGTAGCTCATGTGCAGCGCGGAGGCGGTCAGGATGATGAACAACCCGCCGAGCGCATAGATCGCTCCGAAAAACAGGCCGTACTGCGGTGCCCTTCGGAAGTCGCGCAGGCCCTCCGCCAGTGCGTCGACGATGTCCTCCACCTCGATCACCATCACCACCGGATCGGGCCGTGTCACCGGTGCCGCAGGGGCGGAAGGGGGGGTGGAAGAAGCGGGCGCGGTGTCCTCGATCTGCATGGCTGCGTTTTCTCCGGAAGTGTCGTTGTTTTCTCCCAGATTGACCTGAATTTGTCGCAAGGCCAACCGTAGTTTCCGGTAGTCTGACCGTGTCTTTTTCTGCCCCTTCGACGCTTCCGCTTGATCCGCCGACCGCTTGGCACTACCTGCGGGAGGCGAAAGTTTCGAACAGACCGGTTTCCAGATGCAGCATGACCTCCCCCCAGCCAACACGGCACCCGGCTTTCTCTGGCTGTTCCTCAGCCCGATCGGCCGTCTGGGCCGCAAGCCCTATTGGCTCGCGCTGGTCCTCCTGTGGATCGTCATCGCCATCGCGGCCAACATGTGGGTCAAGTCATTGCCGCCGGAGACGGATCTCGCCGCCCTTCAGATGGCGGACTTCCTGTCGTCCAACCCCTTGTTCCCGTTTCTTTTTCTGGCCATCACCGCTGTCGAGCTGGCGCTGGTGATCAAGCGGCTGCAGGATCTCGGGCTGCCCGGATTGCTGGCCCTGCTCGCCTTCGTGCCTGGCATCAACATCATCGGCATCTTTGTCCTCGGCTTCGTTCCGGGCAACACCGGCCCCAATCGCTACGGCCCGATGACCAACAGCTACTACCGCCGCAGCTAGTCACCACGCAGGCCGATTGACGGCAAACCATTGGCAGGGCTACAGAAAGATCATCATGACCCAGCCTCTCTCCACCGCCGTCACCATCGCCCGCGACCTGCTGCGCTGCCCCTCTGTCACGCCTGCCGAGGGTGGGGCATTGCAAGCTCTTGAAAAGACGCTGCAATCCGCTGGCTTCGCGGTCACGCGCGTGACTTTTTCCGATACCGGCACGCCGGACATCGAGAACCTTTTCGCCACCATTGGCAGCGGCAAGCCGCACTTCGTCTTCGCCGGTCACACCGATGTCGTCCCCCCCGGCGACCTCTCCGCCTGGCGCCACGGTCCGTTTGACGGGACCATCGAGAGCGGCATCCTGTACGGCCGCGGCGCGGTTGACATGAAGGGCGGCATCGCCTCTTTCGCAGCTGCAGCTCTGGAGTTTCTGGAAGATCGCGGCACAGAGTTCGGCGGCACGATCTCGTTCCTCATCACCGGCGATGAGGAAGGGCCCGCGGTCAATGGCACGGTCAAGCTGCTCGAATGGGCAAAAGCTCAAGGTTATCAATTCGATGCCTGCATCGTCGGCGAACCGACGAACCCGGCTGCCCTGGGTGATGCCATCAAGATCGGCCGCCGCGGCTCGCTCTCCGGCGTCGTCACCGTGACCGGAACGCAAGGCCATGTCGCCTACCCGCATCTGGCGCGCAACCCGATCCCGGGACTGCTGACCCTGCTCTCGGCCCTCGAAAACCTGACGCTTGATCAGGGCAACGAACGGTTCGAGCCGTCCAACCTCGAGATCGTCAACATCGAAGTCGGCAACTCCGCCTTCAACGTGATCCCCGCGCGCGCCGAGGGGCGGTTCAACATCCGCTACAACGACGAGTGGACGCTGGCCAGCCTGAAGGACAAGATCACCGCGACGCTGCAGGCCGCCGCGCCGCAAGGCCTTGAATATACACTGGAATTCAAGCGCGACGCCAGCGAGTCCTTCCTGACGCGCGACGATACCCTGATCGGCAGCCTGTCGGACGCAGTCGAGGCCGAAACCGGCCGCCGGCCCGAGCTGTCGACCGGTGGCGGCACCTCGGATGCCCGCTTCATCAAGAACTACTGCCCGGTCGTCGAGTTCGGTCTTGTCGGCCAGACGATGCACAAGATCGACGAATGTGTTGCCGTCGACGACCTCGACAAGCTGGCCGCGATCTACCGTCGTTTCCTTGAAGCCTATTTTCCCGTGAGTGCGGAGTAAGCGATGTTCAGGCCCGGCGAGCTGAAGACAGCACTGGCAGCAAGCTGGGCCCTGTTCCGCGGTGATGCGTCCGCCGTCAATGCGTTCGACATTTCGATGTCGGGCTTCTGGCGGTCGTTTCTTGTAATTGTGCCCTTAGCGCCGCTGTATTTCATCAACGCCCTGTCAGAGAAAAAGCTGCTTCTGTCAGATGGTCAGATCCTGCCCGAGAATTTTCCGGAGACCCATTTCTGGTTTTCTCAGGCTGCATCGCTCGGCATTGATTGGGTATTGTTCCCCTTGGTGCTCGCGTTTCTGGCGGGTCCACTTGGACTTTCGACTGGGTTTGTCCGTTTTGTTGTCCTTCGCAACTGGACAAGCTTGCTGTGCGCCTTTCCTTTCGTTCTGGCGGCCCTGCTGTATCTCGCGGGGCTAATCCCGGAGGCCGGCTTGTTCCTTGCCAGCATCGCAACTGTGCCGCTGGTCCTCCATTTCCGTTACCGCATCGCCCGGCTCGCCTTCGGCGCTCCCATCAGCGTCTGCATTGGCCTCGTGGCACTGGATTTTCTTCTGTCCATCCTGATCGGCGTCCTCGTCATCCGGGCGTGAAGACCGGCATAGCGGCAGATAAAAGCACACAGGCCCTGCGTTAATCGGGAATTATCCCGGGACTGCTAGACAGTCAGGACGCGGCGGGGGCCTTCGTCCCTTGCGTTTTTCGTCGTCTTTTTCCGTCCGGACAGATTGCCGGCACGGTCCGTTGGTTTGTCAGGAGTTCAACGTGCTCGATCTGTCGCCCGTTTCCGCGCAGAACAGTTTCCGCAAGAAGCGTATTCAGTCTCTCGCCAGGATGATTAATGACGTGATCCGCACCAAGGGACACTGCCGCATCATTGATATTGGTGGTGTTCGCGGGTTCTGGCTGGTCTGGCGGGATGAACTCGACTTTACCAACATCACGGTCGACTGCGTCAACCTGTTTCCCGAGACCGACCCGCTGCCGGAAGACATGGAAAATGTCCACATGCGTCTCGGCAATGCCTGCGACCTCGCGGATGTGGCAGACAACGCTTACGATATTGCGTTCTCGAACTCCGTGATCGAGCATGTTGGCTCTTGGAGCAACAAGAAGGCCTTCGCGCGGGAAGCCCGCCGCGTTGCCCCCTCCTACGCGATCCAGACGCCAAGCTTCGCCTTCCCGGTGGAGCCACACGCCCGTACACCGTTCCTGCACTGGCTGCCGGATCCGCTGCGCTACCGCATCCACCTTGCGATGACGACGGGCTTCTATCCCAAGGCAGCAGACCTTGATCAGGCGATGGCGTCACTGGAGGACGCGCGCATGCTGGATTTGCGCCAGATGCGCTACCTGTTCCCGGACGGCGAAATCGAAAAAGAGAAGTTCTTTGGTCTGACCAAGTCCTTTACGGCCGTCCGTCACGGCCAGCCGCAGTAAGTTGCTGGCCCGTGGTCAGGCCTTTTCTGACAGACGGGCCTGCTTCTGGAATTTCTTCAGAACGCGGTCGCGCTTCAGCTTCGACAGATAGTCGATGAAAAGCTTGCCATTGAGATGGTCAAGCTCGTGCTGGATGCAGGTTGCCAGCAGGCCATCAGCGTGGATTTCGCACTCCCCGCCGGTGCGATCCAGGAAGCGAACCTTGATCTCGGCCGGGCGCTCGACTTCTTCGTAGTATTCGGGGATCGACAGGCAGCCTTCCTGATAGACGGACAGCTCAGGCGACGACCAGACGATCTCCGGATTGATGAAGACAATCGGCGCCTTCGGCTGGTCCTCCTTGGCGACATCGACCACGAACAGGCGCTTCAACTCACCGATCTGGCTGGCGGCAAGGCCAATACCAGGCGCCGCATACATGGTCTCCAGCATGTCGTCGGCCAATTGCCGGATGCTGTCGTCCACGGTTGTAACCGGATCGCAGACCTGGCGCAGGACCGGGTCAGGGAGAATGAGGATATCGCGTTTGCTCATGCTGACGAGATAGGCAAAGCCGCGCCAGCGGTCAACGGCATTCCTTATGTGGCGAAGCCGCAACCGCAGGAATTCTTGCAGGATCAGCGACAACAAGAGCGGACCTGCACAAGGCGCCGAATCGTTCTATGTTTGTTTCATGCAAGACACCCTTTTCATCTTCGGCAATCGGCCTGTCAGCGTGCTGGAAGCGACCGTCGCTGCCGCACTCCTGCTGCTCGCCATCCTGCTGCTTGTGGCCTTCAAGACCCTGCGTCAGATTCGCGAAGGCGCGACGAGCGAGGCCATCGCAGCCGAGCGCATCCAGGAGCTGGAAGCGCACCTGTCGCTGATGCTGAAGACGCAAGGCGAGATGACCGGCCGGATGCAGACCATGGCCGAGGTTTTCGGGTCTCGTCAGTCTGACCTGATGCGGGCCGTCAACGAACGGCTGGATGGCATGGGCCACAAGCTTGGCCTGTCCATGGCCGACACCACAAAACAGACCCATGAGGGCCTCATGCAAGTGCATGAGCGGCTGGCGGTGATCGACCGGGCGCAACGGACAATCTCTGACCTGTCCGGCCAGGTTGGCCAGTTGCAGGCGATCCTGTCCAACAAGCAGACGCGTGGTGCTTTCGGGCAGGCGCGGATGGAAGCGATCATCCAGGATCAACTGCCGCCCTCCGGCTACAGCTTCCAGGCCACGCTGTCTGGCGGCTCACGCCCGGACTGCCTCGTCCATATGCCCAATGGCGCACCGCCGCTGGCCATCGATGCCAAGTTTCCGCTTGAAGCCTTCAACCTGCTGCGACAGGCAGCCAGCGACGAGGAGCTGAAGCAGGCGCAAGCGCAGTTCCGCCGGGACTTCTCCAAGCACATTGGCGACATCAAGGACCGCTATCTGATCCCCGGCGAGACCCAGGACACGGCCTTCCTGTTCGTTCCTTCAGAAAGCATCTTTGCTGAACTCAACGAGAACTTCGAGGATCTGATCCAGAAGGCGCACCGGGCGCGGGTTGTGATCGTTTCGCCGTCGCTGTTGATGCTGTCGATCCAGGTCATCCAGGCCGTGCTGCGTGACGCGCGGATGCGCGAGCAGGCGCATCTGATCCAGGCCGAGGTCCGGCATCTCACCGATGACATCGTTCGTCTGAACGAGCGCGTCGGCAAGCTGCAGTCGCATTTTACGCAAGCCAACAAGGACATCGACCAAATCCTGATCTCGACCGAAAAGATCGGCAAGCGTGGCCGCAGGATCGAGGATCTGGACCTCGGGGAAGTGGCGCGGGAGGCCAAGGCCGCGCCCCTGCCCAGCACCAGTGGCGAGCGCATCCGGTTGATGGCCGGGGAGGAGTGACCCATCCCCGGCAATGCATCAAAGGCGGCGAATGCCGGTCAGCGCGCCATACTCTTTCGCGCCGATGCGGACGAGGGCTTCGGCGAGCGGCTCCTGCGATACGGTCATGGTGAAGCCGTTAGCATGGGTAAGAAGATCGGGCGTTGACAGCACGCCGACGTGCCCGCGCCAGAACAGCAGGTCACCGCGGCGAAGGTCAGCCGGCAGCGGATCCCCCTCGCGGAAGGATAGCGCGGTGCCTGCCTCTGCCTCCTGCATGTCACTGTCACGCGGAAGCGCATGGCCGCCAAAGGCCGCCGACAGCTGCACCAGGGCCGAACAGTCGAGCCCGAGGGATGAGCGTCCGCCCCAGAGATAAGGGGTGCCAACGAGGCTTTCCGCAATCGCGACCCAGTCCGTCTCGACATGACCTTCGGCGACCAGATGCCGCGCGACGACGAAGGAACCATCGGCCAGGCGCGCATAGGCTAGCCCCCGCGTCTCAGCTTCCGCGACGACGGTAACCTTCGAGCCGAGCGAGAGATATCCGATTGGCAGAAGCTTCAGATCCGGGCCGGGATAACGGAATGTGCGCAAGGCGCCGACGCAATGTGTTGTCACCTGGTCGAGCGGCGCGATGTCATCGGACGAGAGCCAGCCGACGTAGCCGTCGGTCCGCAACTGCCCCCAGGCCCAGCCTTCCATCGTCGTCTCGAAGATGTCGAAGACCTCGCCGAACAGCGCTTCGGTGTCGATGCCGCAATCCGGGCGGGGATCACGGCGCAGCGCTGTCGCGGCTGCCGTAACACGATAGGGGACCGGATCGGCATAGCGCTCCGCCTCGGCACGTCCCCGGTAGCTTGTTGCAGCCAGATCGGCGCGCACCGGGTGACGGCGGCGGTCAAAGGTTGCGGACATTTCCTGTCTCCTTCACCGTGGCAGGGACTTTGCCTTTTCAACCACGAGATCGCCCAGACGGTCGAGATACAGAGCCCCCTCAACCGTGCGGGTGATGATGACGTTGCGCTTGTCGGCCTCGTCGCGCTTGCGCGAGAGAAGCCGCATGCCACCCAGCGTATCGAGCGCCCGCGTGATCGCAGGCTTCGTGACGCCAAGGCGGGCGGCCAGCCCCCGCACCGTGTGCGGGGGCGGCTCCAGATAGACGGTCAGCAGGATGGTGATCTGGCGCGCCGACAGATCCTGCTCCTCGTCGCGGACGAGGGAAAGATTGACGTCGTGCCAGAGCTTGAGCGCCTGCGAGGCGCGGATCTCCACCGCCATGGGTCTGGCGCGCTCCCTCAAGAGAATCGGACAGCGCAAGCAGACCACACAATCGTTTCGCCCGCGTTATTATTTGACCGGATAGCGCTCGCTCAGCAGCGAGAACAGGGCGCGCAGGGCCTGGCCCTCGCCTCCGGACGGCTTGCCGGGCCGCTCGATCGGCGTCCAGGCAAAGATGTCGAAATGGGCCCAGGCAGCGGCGTTCTCGACAAAGCGGGACAGGAACAGCGCTGCCGTGACCGATCCGGCGAAGCCGGCACCGGACTGGTTGACGTTGTTCATGTCCGCGACCTTGCTGTCGAGGTACTTCATGTAAGGCTGCCACAGCGGCATGCGCCACAGCGGATCCGCGACCTTTTCGGCATGCTCTGCGATGTCCGCCGCCAAGGCCTCATCGGCCGTGTAGAAGGGCGGCAGATCCGGTCCGAGCGCAACACGGGCGGCGCCGGTCAGCGTTGCCATGTCGAGGAGCAGGTCCGGAGCCTCCTCATCGGCCAGGGTCAGGGCGTCGGCCAGAACCAGCCGGCCTTCCGCATCGGTATTGCCGATCTCGACAGTCAGGCCCTTGCGGCTCGGCAGCACGTCACCGGGACGGAAGGCGTCGCCGGAGATGGCGTTTTCCACTGCCGGGATCAGCACCCGCAGGCGAACGGGGAGCCCCGAATCCATAATCAGATGCGCCAGCCCGAGCACGTTGGCCGAGCCGCCCATGTCCTTCTTCATCAGCAGCATGGAACTGGAGGGTTTGATGTCGAGACCGCCCGTGTCAAAGACGACACCCTTGCCGACCAGCGTGATCTTGGGATGAGTTTCGTCGCCCCAGGTGCAGTCGATAAGGCGCGGCGCCCGGGCCGCGTCCGCTGCGCGGCCAACGGCATGGATCATCGGAAAATTCTGCGAGAGCAGGTCATCGCCGAGCACGACACGGCTGGTGCCGCCATGGGACGCAAAAAGCCCGGTCGCCGCAGTCTCAAGCTCAGCCGGCCCCATGTCGTTTGAGGGCGTGTTGACGAGATCGCGGACAAAGGCGACGGCCGTCACGATGCGCCGGACACGGGTAAGCATCGCCTCGTCTTCAAGGTGTAGACGCGGCTGTTCCTTCTGGTCGCCCGAACGGTAGCGTGTGAAGCGATAGGCGCCGAGGCCAAAGGCGAGCGCTGCCTGCTCTTCGCCCGGAAATCCCGGGGCGAAGGCATAGTCGCCAGCAGGAAGGCCAGACAAGGCGCTGCCAGTCATGAGGTCGCCTGCCCCATCCTCCGGCACGCCGAACAGAACAGCCGCGGGCGTTGCACCTGCCCCCGGAACAACGAGAACAGTGCCTGCAGCAGCCTTGTAGCCTTGAACCGAGGCCCAGCCGGCTGCGACGGGTCCAAGCGCGTCGAGCTTGCCGGCCAGTGTGTCACCAGAGACGGCATGGATCAGGATCGGCGTCACTGCGGGCTCAACGGAACGCAGCAAATCGGCGGGGGCGACGGGCAAAACGGACACGGGAACGCTCCTTGGCGTCTGAAGGTGGGAGCACCAGAGGTAATCCCCTGGAAGCGGCAATGCAATTGCCGACGGGCATGGCCACGGTCGTGCTGTTTCGCAAACTGCAGCGGATTAACAAAGCATTAGGGTTAACGAGTTATTGCTCGGATCAAGGCCGCCCAGCTGCGGCAGTCCCGGAGCAATCCCAGGAGCCCGACATGTCCACCAGCGCTGTGTTCCGTCCGCGCAGGATCCTCACCCTCACAGCTGCCGGCCTTGCCCTCGCACTGGTTGCGGGATGTGCGAAGACAACACGGGGCACGACGGGCACCCATGCGGCTCCCGACGTGAACTATATCGCACCTGGATCGTCCGAGGCCCGCGCTGAAGTTGATCGCTGGGGCGGCGCCTACCAGTCCAACCCGGCTGATCGCAACGCCGCGATCGGTTACGCCAACGCGCTGCGCCGCAATGGTCAACTGGATCAGGCGAGCGCCGTCCTGCGCCAGTTCATCATCAAGAACGGCAACGACCGGGACGTCGCCTCGGCCTACGGCAAGCTTCTCGCGATGACCGGCAATTTCGGCGAGGCACTCAACGTGCTGCAGGATGCCCAGACGCCGACACAGCCGGATTGGCGCCTGATGTCGGCAGAGGCTGCGGTTCATGACCAGATGGGCAACAATGAAAAGGCGCGCCAGCTTTACACCCAGGCCTTGAAGATCGCGCCGAATGAGCCGTCGATCATGAACAACCTGGGCCTGTCGTATCTTCTGTCGGGCCAGTTGCCCGATGCCGAATATGCCTTGCGCCGGGCGGCGCAGAACCCGCGGGCCGACAGCAGGATCCGGCAGAACCTCGCCCTCACACTTGCCCTGCAGGGCAAGTTCCAGGAGGCAGAGCAAGTGGCCACGACCGAGCTGGATCCGCAGCAGGCGGCTTCCAACATTGCCTATGTCCGGGCGATGCTTGATGCGCGCCGCCAGCAGGGCGCTGGCGCATCACAGGGCCAAAAGCCGCAGCGCGGCTAGGCGTAAGCCTTACCTGAAGGTGGCCATGATCTGCATGACCGCCGGTCCCATGATCACAAAGAACAGGACCGGCAGGAAGAACACAATCATCGGCACGGTCAGTTTCGGCGGCAGCGACGCGGCCTTCTTTTCTGCTTCCTGCATGCGTTGTTCGCGCACGTCGTCCGACATCACGCGCAGCGCTGTAGCAACAGGCGTGCCGTACCGTTCGGCCTGAATGAGGGCCATCGTGACGTTCTTGACGCCCTCAACACCCGTACGCTTGGCAAAATTGACGTAAGCTTGCCTGCGCTCCTGGAGATAGGACAGCTCGGCGTTGGTGAGCGTCAACTCTTCAGCGAGCGGGACCGACTGAATGCCAATCTCCTCGGCAACCTTGCGGAACGCTGCCTCGATCGACATGCCGGATTCAACGCAGATCAGCATCAGGTCGAGTGCATCAGGCCAAGCACGACGGATAGACTGCTGACGCTTGGTGATCAGGTTCTGCAGGTAGATGTTCGGCGCAAAAACCCCAAGACCGCCGGCGACCAGCGCTACGCAGAATTTTGTGAAACCTGGAAGCGTGTCTGGCAGAACCGAAAAGGCATAGAAAAGCGCAACGGTGAACAGAACAGCGGGCGCGACGACGCGGGCAAACAGAAACGTGTAAAGCGGACCCGGGCCGCGAAAGCCGGCCATACGCAGCTTGTCCTGCGTATTTTCATCAGCGAGCGCAGTCTTCAGATTGAGCCGATCCACGATGCTCTTGACGTGCTGCTTGGGCTGATTGCGCAGCGACGAGCGGGCATCCTGGTTCTTTTCGGTTGCCATGCGCGCTCTTTCACGCGCACGCATCTTTTCGCGCTCCAGGGCAACGGACTTCATCCGGCCCTTGAGACCGTCACGCTCAAACAGCGGCATGACCAACGTGAACATTGTGCCGGCGACGGCAATCATGGTCAGGGCGGCAATGACAAGCTGGCTGTCACTGAGACCGGCGAAAGTCATGGAAGCCCCCTAGAAATCGAAGTTGATCATCTTGCGCATCACCATGATGCCAACAAACATCCAGAACAGGCCACCCGCGATAATGTAATTTCCGGCCGTTTCAGTGAAAAGCAGCATGATGTAATCGGGCGCGACAAGATACAGGATCAACGTAACGATAAACGGCAGAGATCCAATGATCCCCGCGGACGATTTTGCTTCGGAACTCAAAGCCTTGATTTTGCCTTTGAGCGTCTTGCGCGCACGTAGAACCTTGGCAAGATTACCTAGCGCTTCAGACAGACCGCCGCCTGCCTGCTGCTGAATGGCGACGACGATGGCAAAGAAATTTGCTTCTGCAAGCGGCACACGCTCCGGCATGCGACCAACCGCTTCTGTCAGGGTCAGGCCCATCAGCTGCGCTTCAACGATCTTGCGGAACTCGGACGCGACCGGTTCACGAGATTCCGTGGCAACGACCTTGATGCAATCAGCCAGGGGCAAGCCTGCCTTGACGCCGCGCACGATGATCTCGACGGCGTTTGGCAACTCGAGGAGAAACGCTTCAAATCGCTTGTTGCGACGATGCGCCAGGTACCAGCGCGGGAACCCGAAACCACCGACAAACGCAAAGCCAACAGTAAACAGCAATGACCCCGTCATCAGAAAACCCAGGATCGTAAACGCCGCTGCGCTCCCGATGCTGAGATAGACGAAGTGCTTCTGCTCCCAGGCAAGTCCGGCCTGCTCCAACTTGGCATTCAATGTCAGGCTGGATGCTTTCTTGCTACGCGCTTTCTGCTTGTCCTCGAACTCTTTCAGCTGGTCCTGCACCGACTTGCGGCGACGGTCAGCGTCACGTACCGGGCGGCGCTCCGCCAAGGTTGAAGGCCGTGTGGCAATCTGGCCAAGGCGCTCGTCGCGCTTCTTGGAGCCAGATAGCAGCGGCTCAAGCAGAGCGTACAGGATGCCGCCAATGCTGAATGCAACCAGGATGGCGACGGCCACCATGGTGAGCTGGGGCGTCATGAACTCGTTCAGCGCGTCCATCAGTTGGCCTCCGTCGCCTCTGCAGCATCGAGTGCTGCGGCAAGGCGCTTTTCTTCGCCATAGTAGCGCGCGCGTTCCCAGAACCGGGGACGGCCGATACCAGTCGAGCGATGCCGGCCGATGATCTTGCCATTCGAATCTTCCCCGACCATGTCGTAGAGGAAGATGTCCTGGGTGATGATGACTTCGCCTTCCATCCCCAGCACCTCGGTGATGTGGGTGATGCGACGCGACCCGTCACGCAAGCGGGCTGCCTGTACGACAACGTCGATCGAGGAACAGATCATCTCGCGCAACGTCTTGGACGGAAGCGAGAAGCCGCCCATCGTGATCATGGATTCCAGTCGGGACAGCGCCTCACGCGGCGAGTTGGCGTGCAGGGTGCCCATGGAACCATCGTGACCGGTGTTCATGGCCTGGAGAAGATCGAAGGCCTCCGGGCCACGCACTTCACCGACGATGATGCGTTCGGGACGCATGCGCAGGCAGTTCTTGACGAGATCACGCATGGTGATCTCGCCTTCGCCCTCGAGGTTGGGCGGACGCGTTTCGAGACGCACCACATGCGGCTGCTGCAACTGCAACTCCGCAGAGTCTTCGCAGGTGATGATGCGCTCAGTCGTGTCGATGTAGGCCGTCAGACAGTTAAGCAGCGTCGTCTTGCCCGAACCGGTGCCGCCTGACACGAGAATGTTGCAGCGCGACCGCCCGATGATCTGCAGGACGGTCGCGCCTTCCGGCGTGATCGATCCAAAGCGGACGAGCTGGTCGAGTGTCAGCTTGTCCTTCTTGAACTTACGAATTGTCAGGGCCGGGCCGTCAATCGCAAGCGGCGGCGCAATCACGTTGACGCGTGAGCCATCGGGAAGACGCGCATCGCAGATCGGCGAGCTTTCATCGACGCGGCGTCCGACCTGACTGACGATACGCTGGCAGATGTTCATCAGCTGCGCATTGTCACGGAAGGCGATGCCGGTCTTCTGCATCTTGCCTTCGGTTTCGATGTAGACCGTGTGGGCGCCGTTGACCATGATGTCGGCGATGTCATCGCGCGCCAGCAAAGGCTCGAGAGGTCCGTAGCCGAGCACGTCGTTGCAGATGTCCTCGAGCAGGTCTTCCTGCTCGGCGATGGACATGACGACATTCTTCAGCGCGATGATGTCATTGACGACATCGCGGATTTCATCGCGTGCGTCTTCCGGGCCAAGGCGGCTCAACTGCGACAGATCGATTGCTTCGACCAGCGCGTTGAAGATGGATGCCTTGGTTTCGTAATACTCTGCAGACCGCCGACGCTGCGGCTCTTCTTCGCGCTTTGGCGGCGCAGGAGGCGGAGGCGGAGGCGGCGCTGCGGAAACTGGAGCGGCTTTCACCGCCGGAGCCTCGCCGCCGTCGACGGCCTGACGCATGTCGGAAACGAGCTGTGCCGCGAGTTCACGCTGAGGCGTCACCGCCGGCGCATGTTGCGCGCCAGGCATGGGGCCAGTCGTCGTGGTGCCTCGTCTGCCGAACATAGTCCTTACCGTTTCCCTTCAGCGAGCCGTCAGGCTCCCTTGCTCTTTTTCAGCAATCCCATCAGCGCACCCAGCGGCGAACGGCGGCTCTTGCGCGGATCGACCTTGCCCGACACAACTTGGGCCACATGGTTCAACAAGTCGTTTACCGAATGGCGACCATCGAGCTCGGCGATCATTTGGCCGTTGTTTGCGGCCGTTCCAAACAGATGCGGATCGAACGGAATTGCGGCCAGAACCGGCAGGTTGAGTGCCTTGGCAAACTCGTCAGGCTTGATCTCCGGCCGCTTCGGCATTCCAACTCGGTTCAGCACCAGATGCGGCAGATGATCGTTCGGACGCATCTGCTTCAAGGTGTCGACAAGGTTTTTCGCATTGCGGAGGTTGGCAAGATCTGGCTCGGCGACCATCACAACTTCATCGGCTGCGACCAGCAAATGCCGGACCCATCCGTTCCAGGAGTGCGGCAGGTCGAGAACGATCGACGGCGTGCCTTGCCGCATCACATCGACCAGCTGATCGAAAGAATGATCGCCGTAGTCGTAAGTCCGCTCAAGCGATGCAGGTGCGGCAAGCAGACTGAGGTGATCGGAGCAGCGAGACAGGATGCGGTCAAGGAATGTCTCGTCGAGACGTTCAGGTGACGATACTGCTTCGAATACGCCCTGCAGCGGATCCTGATTGTAATCGAGACCGGCGGTACCGAAAGGCAGATCAAGATCAGCGAGGACGACCTCGTTCTCGAAGGATCTCGAGATGCCGAAGGCGACATTGTGCGCGATCGTCGATGCCCCTGCTCCGCCCTTCACGCCAAAGAAAGCAACTGTTCGCCCAAGCGGTTCGGCTTGCGGGTCGCTGTAGAGCGAGCCAACGGCACCGATGACCTGGAGGATTGATACCGGTGAGACGAGATACTCGCTGACGCCCCGCGAAATCAGTTCCCGGTAAAGCGCAACATCATTGAGATGGCCAATGACCACGACCTTGGTGCCGGAATCGCAATATTCCGCCAGACGGTCGAGTTCGGGGATCAGTGTTGAGGGGTTCGCACCAGCCTCGAGCATGATCAGGTTGGGCGTTGGAGCCTGCGAATAGAATTCGATGGCGCCGGGAATGCCGCCCATATGCACTTTGAGATGTGCCTTGGTCATGCGACGGTCTTCGCCTGCAGCCTCGATCGTGCGGGCCGTCTCGGCATCCATGCAGAATGCCTGAATGGATACGCGCGGAACTGGACGCACGTCATAAGTGCTGTAGCCGGCCGCCTGAGCGCCATCGACATCAAGAGGCTCGTCCTGCAGGTTCTGGCTCAGAGCACTGCTCATCTGCTGGTTTCCCCGTGTGTCATCAGTTGTTACCGCCGGCGCTTGAAATCTTCGCGCCATCGCCTTCCTTGTAGTCGGATGCGGTGCGTTCACCCGCCCGATACTTACCGAACACGACTGCACGACGGTTCTGGTCAGCAGCGCCCACCGCGCGGGGGGCCAACAGATCAGCCGGATTGTCGACCATCGCCGCCAGGTTGGCCTGCGTGGCGCAGCCAAAGTTGTAGTTGTCGACATTGGCGCCGATGCCGCCGCCAAGATTGTCGGGCCAATGGCCACACGTCCCCGCGCTTGCCTTGACCCGGTCATAGCCGATGCGAATGGGGGCTGCGGCCGACGGGTCGCCAACCGGATAGGACTTGACCTCGATCTGCCGGGCGGGAACGCCTCCCCTTGCAAGGGCAGAGCGGATTTGCGGCGCCAGCGAGTGGCCAGCAGATTCATTGGCCGAGCCTGACGGGACCAGGATCTGGACACCGCCAATGCCCTGCGACCGCGCTTCGCTGCCAAAGGCCGCGATCCGGGCAGTGTAGTCGTGGCTCAACTGGCGCGTTCCAGGCGCTACAGGCAAGTCCAGAGTCTCCGGCTGCTCGGTCACCAGAATCGGATGACGCAAACGGTAGTCGTTGGAGGCCATGGAGGCCGAGTTCTGGGCGCTCTGGCATCCGGCCAGCATCGCGGCGAGCGAGGTGATGGCTCCGAGGGCCTTAATCGAAATGCGCATCGACCACTCCTTACTCGTAAATGAAGCCGACCTGGCCGTGGTAAGCGCCCCTGAGACCGGGCGTGCTGTAGACCTTGTTCAGCCTGTTCAGAAACACGGTTTCAGCATCGCTTGCCGGAGCCAGGTTCTGATCCGGACGGGACACCTGGTTGGCGGCAACCGGCTTCACGACATAGGGGGTAACGAACACCACCAGCTCGGTCTGCTGACGCAGGAAGTCACGGCTCTTGAACAGAGCGCCGAGGATCGGCAACTGCATCAGGCCCGGCACGCCAGAGATCGATTGCTTGTAGCTCTCACGCAGCAATCCAGCCAAAACCAACGTACCGCCGGACGGCAGTTCAACCGTCGATTCCGCGCGACGCACCTTGATCGCTGGCAAGACCAGGGTTCCGATGTTGACGGAGCCTTCGTCCGACAACTCGCTGACCTCGGTCTTGATGCGCATGCTGATGTTGCCTTCGCTCAGCACCACCGGGGTAAAGTCGAGGCCGACACCGAACTTCTTGAACTCGACACCGATCGTGTCGCTGTCCTGGCTCACCGGGATCGGAAACTCACCGCCGGCGAGGAAGCTGGCGTTTTCGCCCGAAATGGCCGTCAAGGTCGGTTCGGCAAGCGTGCGGATGACACCGTCGCGCTGCAAGGCGCGGATCTGCGCGTTGATGTTGGTGCCGCCCGCCAGGAATCCCAGACCCGTCGCAGCCTGGACCACGGACCCCGTGTTGATCGGGAACTGTACAGGAGAATTGAACGACGGCGTGAAATTGCCGGCACCGATTGTCCCGGACATGCTGACGCCGAGCTGCTTGATGATCGAGCGATCAACTTCCGCTACGGTCACCTTGAGCTGGATCTGGTCCTTGCCAGCAACAACGATCATGTTGAGGACAGCGAGATCTTCTCCCATATTGCCACCGCCGGTCGTGCCGCTCTGGGCGGCCGTGCCCTGGCCAGACTGGGTTGCCTGACGGGCAAAGCGGCTCGCAATGTCCATGGCGCGCTGGGCATCTCCCGTCGACGGCGCGGTGCCGGTCAGGATGTAGTTGCCGTTGATGGTCTCTGCCCGAACGTTTGCGTTCGGCAACAGGCGGCGAAGAATCGAATTCAGGTCGGACGTGTCCGGCTCCACGCGGACGCTAAAGGACGCCAGCTCCTGACCGGCAGCGCCAAACAGAACGATGTTGCCCTGGCCAAATCGCTTGCCCACGATGAAGACACGGTTCCGGCTGCGCACAACGCCATCAGCAACGGCTGGATCGGAAACCAGAACGTCTGCGACAGCATCGGCGATCTCGACCGTGACTGACCGGCCGACACCAACGCGCAGCAGACGTTCGCCGGATCTGTCGCCAGCGGCAACGTAGACCGTCTTCGGAAAATCGTCCGCCTGCGCAGGCATTGGAGCCACGACTGTGGCCGCGAACAACGCCACAACAGCGAAGGCAAGAGCGGTTACGCGCTTCAAGGCCATCGTCCAGTCCTTTGCTGCGGCAATCCGTCCAGTCGTTCCAGATTGCATGTCACTGCCCTCCGACCTGGCTGGAGACGCCATACTTTACGAAGCTGACGCCGCCGCGCGTG
Organism: Pannonibacter sp. SL95; assembly: GCF_026672425.1. GTDB lineage: Bacteria > Pseudomonadota > Alphaproteobacteria > Rhizobiales > Stappiaceae > Pannonibacter. Next base: position 135,283 of record NZ_JAPPRC010000006.1, on the reverse strand, counting down.
CGCTCCTCTGACGGTGCGCCATCGGCGGAATCCTGCGCGCTGCGCAGAGCGAGAGAGATCTTTCCAAGTTGCTGGGCGAGCGACACGGTTTCCGCCTGCGGAGGAGAAAGTTCCAACGTCGCAGTCCGGTCCGGCTCCAGGGTCTTTTCCGACTTTTCGCCAGCCGTCGTCGTGTCGATCGCCAGAACGCGGACGTTTTCCAAGATTGTTTCGGACGAGCCGCGCCCCTGGGTTTCACCCGCTTTCGTCAGGATGACGTCAACCTTGTCGCCGGGGAGAATGAAGCCGCCAGCAGCCGTTTCCGATTCAATCGAAACGGCAATTGCCCGCATGCCTTTTGGCAGGATGGCAGCCATGAATCCGCGGTCGGTCTTGATCAGGCGTTGTTCGCTGATCGGCTCGCCAACATAAATCGGCGCCTTCGCGATCTGGCCAATCAGGGTCTGTTCCGCATCCGGCTGGTTTTCACGAGTGATCGCGCCCTGAGGAACGACCTGGATCGGCCAGTCCACCCAGTTGAAGTCACCCTGCGCGATCTGGTCACCCAGTTTGATGTCGCGCGTGGCAACGAGGACCGGTAGCGTTGTTGGCGCAACCTCGGGACCGACTGCCGCGACTTCCTCGGAGCCGGACGTCATCACCATGCGCGCGGCCAAAAGGCCGGCACCCAGGGCAACTCCCAGAACAAGAAGACGGGCATATCTCATCGCAAACCACCCACACTCGAAACGCCACGGATTGCGTTCTCGGGTAATGTGGATGGCAAATGGTCAAAACATGGTTAACTGAACATAAGCGAATTTGGTTAACAACAATTAAGAATTATTTTACAAATAAAAAAGATCGCGACAGCAATCGCGATCTGCAAATACGGAATGCATCAAGAATAGGTTATCCGAGTGAAACCCATTTAAACCAGATGGACTGCGGATAAACCTGAAGAGCAGCGACAGCAATGGCGATCCCGTAAGGGATGCCGCTGCGGGAATCATGCAACCGCAATGCCCACTCCTGCTTTCGAAGCAGACCAGGCAGATAGGGCATCTGTGCACGCGCTGACAGAAGTACAAGCGTGAGCAACATGCCATAGAAGGCGGTAAAGATCAGAAAAACCATCAAGTCGTTGGAAAAGCCAAACCAGAGAGCAATCGCGCTCGCGACTTTGGAGTCGCCTCCACCCATCCAGCCAGCGGCAAACATGCCGAAACAAACGGCGAGGACAAGTGAACCTGCAGCCAGATGAAGACCAAGCTGGGCAAACGGCATGCTCGTTGCCAGAGCCATAACGAGGAAAGCCGCAGCCAACATGACCGAGACCCGGTTAGGGATTGTCATGGTCAGCAGATCCGATGCTGCGGCGAAGGCGACAAGCACTGGAAAGACGACGAGAATGGCGGCTTCAAGCATGAGGACCCTCGCACGCTCTGAACGCTGCATAAAAAAACCAGGAGACGGCCTGGCCACCGGCCCGCCCGGGGTCCGGGCGGGCAATGTCTAGGCGATCAGCTTACTTGGCGACGCCCTTCTTCAGTTCGGTGCTGATCTTGGTAAAGACTGAACCCAGGTCTTGGCCAATGGTGACAAGAGTGCCGACGATCACGACCGAGATCAGGCCGGCGATCAGGCCGTACTCGATTGCGGTGGCACCAGACTCATCCTTGGCGAAACGGGCGAAAATGTTCTGCATGATTTGCTCCTATCACATGTTTTGACAGCTCTTGTTCGTCGGCCTTGTTTCCAACCGATCGAACATGATCACAACTTAGACCCCATATCTTTCGATCTCGTTAAAATTGTCGCTATCGATAGCTTTGTTTTCCGCAGTCGTCATTTTGGTTAATCTTGCATTTACTGAGTATGTCAGATTTTCCATTATATCTATTTGTTAAGTTTAATTGGCATCAACGGGCCACTTGGACCAACAGAAACCCATGTCAAACGCTGCACGTCGATTGAATGCAATCCATACCGTTAGGGCTTCATTCACCAAACCAAGGCACCATGGCGCTCAACACACAGCCGGAGACGCGTTCGAAGCACCCGGAAACTGTTAACGGTTTGACCTGGTATTGGAGTGGCTCATGCCCCGCACGACAATTCTTGTCATTGCTGCGATCGCAGCCGGTGCCGCTCAGATCATGCATTCTGGCAGCGCATCTGCAGAAAGTACGTCCGTTGATGTCTTCGTCGACCGGGCCAAGGTCTTTCGGATCCAGCAGCCTGCCGATACGGTCATCGTCGGCAATCCCATGATCGCCGACGTTACGATGCATGACCGGTACACCGTCGTTGTCACTGGCAAAACTGCCGGCAGCACCAACCTGATTATCCTCGACAAGGATTCCAAGCCGATCATTGACGAGTTGATCAACGTTGGCCCGTCACCAACAGACCTTGTCACCGTGATGCGCGGAACAAGTCGGTTTACCTATGCTTGTGCGCCGTATTGTGATGCCGCAGCCCAGGTTGGCGACGAAAAGGACGCATTTGAAACTACCGCCAAACAGATCACGACAAGAAACCAGATGGCTGTTGAAGCTGCTGGCGGGAAATGAGGCTCAAGCCAATGACCCGACAGCTTGAAATGCCAAACCTCAACCCGCGAAATGACAATAAAAGTCGGGTCCGTCGCTTTGGTCGGGATCGCAAGGGCGTCGCTGCTATCGAATTTGCCTTGGTTGCGATGCCTTTCCTGGCTCTTATGGCCGGGATCATCGAGTTCGGCCTTGCGTTTCTTGTCAATCGTACGCTGGACCATGCTGTCGCCGAGAGCACTCGTCTGATCAAGACTGGCCAGGCGCAGAAGGCAAATTTCGACAAGGCCCAGTTCAAGGCCACCGTCTGCGCGAACATGTCTGCCTTTTGCATTCCGGCGAAACTCGAAATCGATGTTCGGACATTCGACTCCTTTTCTGCGATCAAGAACTTGCCACCGATGGTCGACAATGATGGAAACTTCGCCGGTAATATGAACTACACGCAGAGCAGTGGCGGACAGATCATTGTTGCGCGCGCGGTCTATGCTTGGCCGATGTTTACCGCACTGCTTGGAACCGATGGAGGCGACTCTGGCACGACGCGCCATCTCTACTCCACTCAGGTTTTCAGAAACGAGCCCTTCCCATGGTGAACCTACGCTTCTGGACCAGCAATGATCCAAGCAACCGGATGGCGGGGACGCAAACCAATCATTGCCGCTCGTCCTGGTTTGCCTTCCTGGAGAACCGCAAGGGTATTGCCGCAGTCGAATTCGCCCTTACCTTGCCTTTGATGTTGATCCTGATGATCGGATCGGCCGAGACGACCGAAGCGCTGAACTACAAACGCAAGCTCAATCAGGTGGCAATTGCGGTTGCGGACCTCGTTGCGCAGGCCGAGAGCGTTACAAAGGCTGAAATGGCCGATGTCATGTATGCATCCGGTCTGATCATGGCGCCCTTCTCGACTTCAAATGTGAAGGTGATCGTCGCCAGTATCGAATTTAACGCCAAGGGCGAAGCCAAGGTTGGCTGGAGCATCAATGAAAGCGGTGGCACACCTTGGGCGAAAGGTGGCAAGCCGCCAATTGTCATTCCGTCGGGCCTTAACAACCCAAACACAACAATCATCGTCGGCAAGACCAACGGAACCTATATTCCGACTTTCGCCGAACTGGCGCAGAACATGATGCCCCGTGCCACGTCGATTGACATGGAAGGTCTTTACTTCCTGCGCCCGCGCTTCACTGAGTCAGTGACGCTGAACTGACCTCAAACCGCTGCTGCAAACTGCAGCAGCCGTCCTTGCGCTGTGTCATAGGCCTTTGGTCGAAGTGCTGCAAAAAGGAGGCGCGGCGCGCCTCCCCGTGCTGCCCAGTTTCGAACCGAAAGAGCAGGGCTGATGGCCAGCAACAAGACCTATGACCAGATCTCGGTCGGCGACAGCGCCACCGTGACCCGGGTTTGCACCGCGAATGATCTCTATATCTTCGCGCATGCGTCAGGAAACACCAATCCGCTGCACCTTCCGAACACCGACTGGACAGGCGACGGCAAGATCGATCCGCCGTTTGCCCCCTCGATGTGGATCGGCGCGCTGATCTCGGCTGTGCTTGGCAACATCCTGCCTGGCCCCGGCACCGTCTACCGCACCCAGAGCTTTGCCTTTTACAACCGTGTGATCCTGGGCGATGCGCTGACGGTGACCGTGCGCGTTCTGGCCAAGGAAGCAGACCGGCTTGTGAGGCTTGCCACCACCGTCAACCGGGCCGATGGCACACCTATCGCTGATGGCATTGCCGAGGTGACCGCTCCGGACCAGACGATCACGTTTGACGCAACCGATCTGCCTTCGCTCCTGGTCGAGCGTCACCAGCATTTCGACCGGCTTGTCGGCTATGCCAGGATGCTGCCCTCCCTGACAACGGCGGTCATTGCTCCGGACGACGTCAATTCGCTTGGCGGCGCGCTGCTGGCGGCGCGCGAAGGTTTGATCATCCCGATCCTGATCGGCGCACGGGCCCGCATCGAGGCGGCAGCTGCCGAGCTGAAGGAAAGCCTGACCGGGATCGAGCTTATCGACATTGCCGACGAGTCCGAGGCTGCTGCCCGCGGCGTTGCCATGGTGCATGAGGGCAAGGTCAGCGCCGTCATGAAGGGGCATCTGCACACCGATCACCTGCTGCATCACGTCGTCAAGCGCGACGGTGGCCTGCGCACGAGCCGGCGGATCAGCCACGTGTTCGTCATGGATGTTCCCGGACGCAAGACACCGGTGATCATCTCGGACGCTGCGATCAACATCGCGCCTGACCTGATGACCAAGGTGGACATCATCCAGAACGCCATCAACGTCGGCCTGGCCATTGGCATGGAACAGCCGAAGGTCGGCATCCTGTCGGCGATCGAGACGGTGAACCCAGCGATCCCCTCCAGCCTTGATGCCGCCATCCTGTCCAAGATGGCAGAGCGTGGCCAGATCACCGGTGGCCTTGTAGACGGACCTCTGGCCATGGACAACGCCATCGATCTTCAGGCGGCCCGCACCAAGGGGATTACCTCGCTGGTGGCCGGACAGGCGGAAGTGCTGATCGTGCCGAACCTTGAGTCCGGCAACATGCTGGCCAAGGAACTGACCTTCATCGCCCATGCGGAAGCCGCTGGTCTGGTCATTGGCGCAAAGGTGCCGGTCATGCTGACCAGCCGCTCGGACGACGACCGGGCACGGCTCGCCTCCTGCGCCCTAGCATTGCTCTATGATCACTGGCTGAAAACCGGAAAGACGGCAGTGACCGGCGAACTGGGGGCGGCGGAATGAGCGCCGTCGCTGCAGCGACGGGGCCCGTCATACTGGTGCTCAACGCCGGATCGTCGTCGATCAAGTTCGACCTCTTTTCAGGCAGCACTGATCTTATGCGTGGTCAGATCGAAGGCCTTGGGGCTTCCCCGAGACTGAAGGCCAAGCGGCTTGAGGATGGGCTGGATCTATCCCGGCCGTTGTCGGACGATGAGGGCAGCGACCATCAGGCAGCCCTCGGCGTACTGCTTGCGCTCATCAACGACGCCGCCCCGGGTCTTGCGGTCAATGCCGTCGGGCACCGGGTGGTGCATGGCGGCATCACCCATGAGGTGCCGGTGATCGTCACGGACGAGGTGATGACTGCACTGGAACGACTGGTGCCGCTGGCACCGCTGCACCAGCCGCACAATCTTGCCGGCATTCGCGCGGCGGCCGCAGCCTTTCCGCAAGCCGTGCAGGTCGCCTGTTTCGACACGGCGTTTCACCGGGCGCACCCCTGGGTCAACGACACCTTTGCCCTGCCCCGCGACCTCTACGATGAAGGTGTCCGGCGGTATGGCTTCCACGGCCTGTCGTATGAGTACATCACCGAGCATTTGCGGAGCGTGATGCCTTCTGCAGCAACGGGCCGGCTCGTTGTTGCCCATCTGGGCAACGGAGCCTCGATGTGTGCCATCAACGGGGGACGCAGCATCGGCTCCACGATGGGCTTTACGGCGCTTGACGGCTTGCCGATGGGCACGCGGTGCGGCCAGCTGGATCCCGGCGTGGTGCTCTATCTCATGGCCGAAAAGGGCATGGATGCCGCAGCCATCTCGGACCTTCTCTACAAGCAGTCCGGACTGAAGGGGCTCTCGGGCCTGTCGCAGGACATGCGCGAGCTGGAGGCAGCCGGAACACCGGAAGCCCGTCAGGCCATCGACTATTTCGTTTTCCGCGTGAAGCGCGAAATCGGCGCTATGGCCGCGATCCTGTCCGGCATCGATACGCTGGTGTTCACGGGTGGCATTGGCGAAAACGCGGTGAACATACGCGCTGAAGTTTGCCGTGATCTCGGCTGGCTGGGTGTGGATCTCGACGAGGACCGCAATGCCGCGCGGCAGACCACGATTTCCCGCGATGGCTCGCGCGTCACGGTGCTGGTGGTGGCCACCAACGAGGAAGAGATGATCCGCCGGCATACGGCCGCGTTGCTGGACTGAGCGTTATCTCAGGGCTGGCCGGATGTGTCCGTTGTGGCAGGTCCGGCCAGTTTGGACAGCAGGGCCTGCGCCTGCGGCGAAAAGGGCAACAGGGTCCCGGCCAGGGCCGCCGCATCGGTTGCGGCAAAGCCACCGCCCAGATCCGGCTCGATGGCGAAATAGGCGCCGGGCGCATCGTCAATCAGGGTTGTCAGCACGGACTTCAGCCTTGCCCGCAAGGCCGGCGGCAGGTCTGCCCTCACCGCGTGGACCGCATAGGGAAGCCGTGGCGACTGCCAGATGACGGTGAGGCGGTTCATGTCCAGCCGGGTGGACAGGTAAGCCTCATTGAGAGTGCCCGCCGAATAGCCGAATTCCGCTTCCCCCATGAGCGTTGACCAGACCAGCGCGCCCTCGACACGCCCGTCAAACAAGGCCCGCAACCCCTCACGCGGTCCCTCGACACGCACCAGAGCGGAAAAGAAAGTTGCGGGGTCGACGCCCTCACGAGCCAAGGCTGCAAGGGGAACGCGGAATGCCGCAACCGAGGCAGGATCTCCGACCGCAAGGCGCCGACCGGCAAGATCCTCAACGCGCCTGGCCTCGCTGGCCCGTCCGACCAGAACGGCATGGAACCCTTCCGCTCCCTCCCCGTCCTTTGCAACGACGAGCGGATCGAGGCAGTTACATGCGGTCTGCGCCGCACCATAGGCAGAACCGGACAGGCGCAGCATGTCGACTTCGCCGCGCATCAGCGCGTCTGCAGCCGCCCCCAGCGTGTCCATCAGGAACAGGTCTACCGGAACAGATAGGCGGTATTGCAGCTCTTCGCGAAAGGGCTCGACGCGCTCCAGCACGTCCTCGTCCACGCCGGCAACAACGGCCAGACGCAACCGGAAGCCCGCCGCAACGTCTTCGCTGCGAGCCGGGACAATAACGGTCAGCAGAGCGCTCACGATAAGAATGACACGGCCGATCAGGGCGGTCATGGTGTCGTCACCTTTTCTGATTCCCTTAGCATCCTACACTGGCAGACGGGTCTGAGCCCGCAACCTTCGAGGTCCCCGCATGAGATCCCCCGTGACAACCGTTGTTTTCGACATCGGGAATGTGCTGATCGAGTGGGACCCGGAGTATCTGTACCGGCGCCTGATCCCAGATGAGGCTGCACGGCGGCATTTCCTGACAGAGATCTGTTCACCGGCCTGGAACCTCGAACAGGATCGTGGGCGGAGCTGGTCCGAAGCTGTTGCCGAATGCGTCGCGCGCCATCCGGGCCATGCCGACCTGATCCGCGCCTATGACGAAGGCTGGCACGAGATGGTCCCGGGCGAGGTGCCAGGCACTGCGGGGCTACTGGAGGAGCTGGTTGCGGCGGACGTGCCGCTTTATGCGATTACCAACTTCTCGAACGAGAAGTTCGCGGAGGCCAAGGCCCGCTTTCCGTTCCTTGCGACTTCTTTCCGCGACACGGTGGTGTCGGCGGAAGAACGGCTGCTGAAGCCCGATCCACGCATCTACGAGGTGCTGCTGGAGCGAAACGGCCTGACCGCCGAGGCCTGCGTCTTCATCGACGACAGCCTGAAGAATGTCGAAGGTGCACGCGCCGTCGGCATGGCGGCGATCCATTTCACCGGAGCCGAGCCATTGCGTCTCGAACTCCGGCGCATGGGGTTTGGCGTTTGAGGGGGCACGTCGCGGTGGCCCGCAAAGGCCACTAGCCGTTCAGGAAACCTTCCAGAACGTTGACGCAGTTGATGCCGAGAGCGTCGACGGCGTAGCCGCCTTCCAGAACGAAGAGCGTCGGCTTGCCAAGGCGGGCAAGCCGTGCGCCGATCCTGAGGTAGTCGTCGGAGACGAGCCGGAACTTCGAGATCGGATCGTGCTCATAGGTGTCCAGACCAAGCGAGACGATCAGGACATCGGGTGAATAGACGCCGAGCCAGCGATAGGCCTCCTCGAAGGCGGCCGAGTAGCCGGTCCAGTCGGTGCCAAGAGGCAGCGGCCAGTTCTGGGTGTAGCCCTTGCCCGCCTTCTCGCCTGTCTCGTCCGCATGGCCGAGGAAGAAGGGATAGTCGTGCCTGGGGTCGGCGTGGATGTTGAGGACCATCACGTCGGCACGCTCGTAGAAGATCGACTGGGTGCCGTTACCGTGGTGATAGTCAATGTCGAGGATGGCAACGCGGGCTGTGCCCTGGTCGCGCAGCCACTGTGCCGCGATGGCTGCGTTGTTCAGGAAGCAATAGCCGCCAAAGTAATCCGCTGCCGCATGATGGCCGGGCGGGCGGCAAAGGGCGAAGGCGGCACGGTCTCCCTCGCGCAGGAAGCGCGCCGCGGTCAGCGCCGTGTTGGCACTGGCGGTTGCAGCTTCCCAGGTGTTGGCCGTCAGCGGAGTTCCGGTGTCAAACGAAAAGCGCCCGAGCAGGCCATCGATGCTCTCCGGTGCCGGGGTGGCGCGCAGCTGGCGAACGGGCCAGACATAGGCAAAGGCATCCCGGTCACGCCCTGCGGCCGTCCAGCGGGACCAGAACGTTTCCATGAAGGTCAGGTATTCGGGCGTATGGACCCGTTCCAGTGGCGCACGGCCGAAGTCCTGCGGCGTCCAGATCGGCCCGATCTTGCGGCGAAGGATTTCGTCGCGGACGATTTCCGCGCGCTGGGGAATTTCCACCGCTTCGGTCAATTGGCCGTCGGCGATCTCCATCTTCGGCGCGTGAACCAGTTGCGAAGATGAGAAAACGGTTTTCATCTTGTCTACTCTCCCGGATGAAAACGGAACTCGGTCAGCTGATGATAGGTCTCGCCCGGACGAAGAACAGCCCCGGCGAAGTCCTTATGGTTGGGGCTGTCCGGCCAGCGCTGCGGCTCGAGGCAGAGGCCGGCATGCGGGCCGAACCGGCGGCCGTCCGGACCGGTGAAGGGCAGCCCGAGACCGGAGGCATCATAGAACTGCAAGCCCGGCTCCGTGGTCCAGAGTTCCATGGAAACACCGGATGTCGCGCCTTCAAGCACCGCGGCAAGGCGCGGTTCCAAGGCCACATCCCGGCTGAGGCAGAAATTGTGGTCGTAGGTTCGCGGACCTGAGACACTGCGCAGATGGCGGAAATCGAAGTCCGTGCCGGCAACCGGGACGACGTCACCGGTCGGAATGCCATGGCCGTCGACCGGCAGATAGTCCTCGCCGAGGATCTGCAGGCGATGCGCCAGCACATCGGCCGAGCCATCCAGATTGAAGTAGCTGTGATGGGCGATGTTGACCAATGTGGGCGCGTCGGTGACAGCCGTGATCGAGAGGCTCAGTACGGCTGACGGAAGAAGGGAGAACCGCGCCTTGAGCGTAACTGTGCCGGGATAGCCCTCTTCACCGTCTGGCGAGACGAGGGAGAGCAGCACGCAATCTGCGGCCAGCTCGTCGACAGTCCAGATCCGCTTGTCAAAGCCGGTAGCGCCGCCATGCAAATGGGTACGGCTGCGCTCGTTGCAGGTCACCTGACACGCGGTGCCGTCCAGCGTGAAGCGACCGCCGGCGATGCGGTTGGCATAGCGTCCGCACAGCGCACCGAAATAGGCCCCGTGCGCCACATACTCTTCGAGCGTCGAAAGACCAAGAACCAGGGGCCGCCCCGCGAGACGCAAGTCGCGCAGGGTGGCTCCATAGGTCAGGATGCTGGCTTCCAGCGATCCGGCCCGCAGGGTGACTTCATCGACGGCGACGCCGTGAAGGGTGCCAAAGGGCCGGATCATTCCAAAAGCTCCAGCTCAGATCGTCTGGTTGTAGGCGCCGACTTCCGGGTTTTCCCGGAGCACGGCGTCCACGGCCTTGAACATCTCGTGCAGGCGCGCTTCGGAGGCCGGGCTCTCGATCACGACAACCAGCTCCGGCTTGTTCGACGACGCGCGCACCAGACCCCAGGTGCCATCATCGGTGACGACACGGATGCCGTTGACGGTGATCAGGTCGGTGATGGTGTGGCCGCCGATCTTCTCACCCTTGGCCTTCATGTCCTGGAACCGGGCAACCACCTTGTCGACGATGCCGTACTTGATCTCGTCGTCGCAATGCGGCGACATGGTCGGCGAACCCCAGGTCTTCGGCAGGTCACGGCGCAGGTCAGCCATGGTCTTGCCCGGGTTGCGGTCGAGCATGTCGAGGATGGCGATAGCCGACACCAGACCGTCGTCATAGCCGCGGCCGATCGGGGCGTTGAAGAAGTAGTGACCCGACTTCTCGAAGCCGACGATGGCGTTCAGCTCGGTGACGCGGCGTTTGATGTAGGAGTGGCCGGTCTTGTAGTAGTCGGTCACTGCGCCGTTGGCCTTCAGCACGGGATCAGTGTTGAAGAGGCCGGTCGACTTCACATCGACGACGAACTTCGAGTTCGGGTAGATCGCCGAGATGTCGCGGGCCAGCATGACGCCGACCTTGTCGGCGAAGATTTCCTCGCCCTCGTTGTCGACCACGCCGCAGCGGTCGCCATCGCCGTCGAAGCCGAGACCGACTTCCGCACCAACTTCCAGAACCTTGTCGCGCAGGGCATGAAGCATCTTCATGTCCTCCGGGTTCGGGTTGTAGTTCGGGAAGGAGTGATCCAGCTCGGCATCCAGCGGAATGACCTCGGCGCCCAGCATCTCGAGAATGCGCGGCGCGAACGCGCCGGCCGTGCCGTTGCCGCAAGCTGCCACGATCTTGATCGGGCGCTTCAGCTTGGCGCGGTCCGTCAGGTCCTTGATGTAGATGTCCGGGAAGTTCTCGACATAGCGGTAGCTGCCACCCTGCTTCAGGGTGAAGGTCGCGTTGAGAACGATATCCTTCAGACGGCCCATTTCGTCCGGCCCGAAAGTGAGCGGGCGGTTGATGCCCATCTTCACGCCGGTCCAGCCGTTGTCGTTGTGCGACGCCGTGATCATGGCAACCGCCGGCACATCCAGCGCGAACTGCGCAAAATAGGCCATCGGCGACAGGGCAAGACCGATGTCATGCACATTGATGCCGGCAGCCATCAGGCCGTTGATCACCGCCATCTTGATGGAAGCGGAGTAGCCCCGGAAATCATGGCCGACGACGATGTCCGGACGCACACCGCGCTCGTGCATCAACGTGCCAATGCCCATCCCGAGGGCCTGCATGCCCATCAGGTTGATTTCCTTTTCGAACAGCCAACGCGCGTCATACTCGCGGAAGCCCGTCGGCTTGACCATGGGACGGGATTCGTAGGCGTAAGTGTTCGGCTTCAAAAGAGCTTCGGGCTTGGGAAACATGCAAAACCTCATCGGGGCTTCAGACTGGAAAACCTAAACAATGCGAGGAAACGGCAGACGGTTGGACCTTATTGAACAAGCACAAGCGTGTCATCTGAAATGTCGAAACGCTCAAGCCTGCGCAAGGCAGACATCCCAAGCAAGGCTTTCGACAGTGAGGCATCAGGCAACACGATGGCTTCCACTTCGGACAACCGGATTGAACCCAGACGAAGATCCTTCAGGACGACGCGGGCAGCCGGAATGGATCCATTTGCCGTTGTGACAGAGGCACTGAAGTCCTCCTTCTTCGGATTGAGGCCAATGCGACGCGCCACGGACTGTGGCAGAGCCACGGTCGTCGCGCCGGTATCCACGAGCATCTCGACTTGCCGGCCGTTGAGTTCGGCTTCGGTGACGAAATGGCCGCTGGCATCAGCCGGGATCTTCAGGGTGCGGGTCTTGGAGGCGATTGCCACTTGCGGGGCAACCTCTTCCTGCTGGCCGGGAACCCATTTGTCTGCCCATTGCGGCACAAATGGCACGAGGGCCATCAACGCCACCAGGAGCACCAGATACCGGACCATTCCGCCTCCGCTTCAACCCCACAGGGGCTTTCCGGGGAGCGACAATAGACGATCAACCTGAACGTCCAATGAACGGCATTGTCAGTTCTGCAGCAGCAGGCAGACAGACGTCAGCTGCGATCGACAGAGAGTGTCGCCGCAAGACGGGCAATGTCACTTGCGGCCGGCGCGCTGGACTGTGCGCCGGTCACCGTGCAGGCAAGACTGCCCGCCGCAACACCCTCGGTCAGGGCCTGCACGAGGTCGCCGCCGCGATCCAGAGCCGCGGCAAAGGCTCCGCAGAACGCATCGCCCGCGCCGGTCGTGTCGACAACGTCGACCTTGGGCGGAGCCAGCGTGAACAGCGATGTCCCATCGTGCGCAAGGACACCCTTTGATCCGAGTGTGACCACCGCAATGCGCCCGGTTGCGGCCAGGGCAGCAGCATAGGCCTGAGGCTCCTGCGGCAGACCAAGGATACGGGCGATGTCGGCGGCTTCGCTTTCGTTGGAGATGGCGACATCCGCGCGGGCCGCCAGGTGGGCAACGGCCGGATCGGTGGCCGGCGCGCGGTGTTGAAGATCACCCTGGCTCCCGCCGCATGGGCTGCGTCGATTGCAGCGCTGGCCTCAGTCAGAGGAATTTCCGCCTGCATCAACAGGGTCGTGGATGGCGACAGCTGCCCGTTGAGCCAGGCGGCGGAAACACGCGCGTTGACCCCGCTGCCAACGATGATGAGGTTTTCGCCGCTGCTCTCCACCCCGATCATGGCGATCCCGGTCGCCCCTTCCAGCCGATGCAGGGCGGAAAGATCGACGGAAACAGCCTCGAGGTTGGCAAGCGCCGGGGCGGCGAAACTGTCGTTTCCGACCGCCCCGATCAACTTTACCTGTGCTCCAGCACGCCGGGCCGCAAGCGCCTGATTGGCCCCCTTGCCGCCGGCAAAGATCTGGCAATCTGGGCCGGCCGAAGTTTCGCCCGGAAGAGGCAACCGCTTGACCATGACGACGAGGTCAAGGTTGATCGAGCCGAAAACGATGATCATCGCACGCCTCCTTCCGGGTTGGTTCTGGTTTACTTGGTGCCGTACATCCGGTCGCCCGCGTCACCAAGACCGGGAACGATGTAGCCGTGATCGTTCAGCTTCTCATCGATGGAGGCGGTGTAGACCGGGACATCCGGATGGGCCGCGTTGAACTTGGCGACACCTTCGGGAGCTGCCAGCAGGCAGAGGAAGCGGATGTTGTTGGCCCCGCGCCCTTTCAGCTTCTCGACAGCGGCAATCGCCGAATTGGCCGTCGCCAGCATCGGATCGACAACGATCACCAGACGCTCGCCCAGATCCTCCGGAGCCTTGAAGTAGTATTCGACCGGGGTCAGGGTTTCCGGATCGCGGTAAAGACCGATGTGGGCGACGCGAGCAGACGGCACCAGATCCAGCATGCCTTCGAGCAGGCCGTTGCCGGCGCGCAGGATCGAGGCGAACACCAGCTTCTTGCCGGCGAGCGTCGGCGCCTGCATCTCGCACAGCGGCGTTTCAATCGTGATCTGGGTCAGCGGCAGGCCGCGCGTGACTTCGTAGCACAACAGGGTCGAGATCTCGCGCAGCAGGCGGCGGAACCCTTGGGTGGAGGTGGCCTTGTTGCGCATGATCGTCAGCTTGTGCTGGACCAGCGGGTGATCGACGACAATCGCTCCAGACATGTTGGCTTGCTCCTTCGGTCCGTGTGTGCGGTTCTTGTGCGGCCTCACCGGCCGCAATTGGTGTGTTCCCCTATGCCCCGGTCAGGCTTCAAAATACAGTCCCGTCGCTGAGGATTGTGAGTGGCGGCGTGCCGTCCTCACGTTTTTCCCGCGCAATCTCGCGCCCTGCGGCCCAGGTGCCCCCCTCCAGAATGCAGCCGAGCGGCAGCTCCTCGGGGGATGCATCCAGCTCCATGCGGACCTGATCGGCGAGCCGGTCGAGAAGGGCAACGGTCAACGCGCGCCACTCGACGACCAGCTCGCTGTCGACAGCATGCGTCCGGGCAGCTTCAGCCGGGTCGAGCAAGGTCAGAACTCCAGCATCTAGGAAGAGCCCGCCATTGCGGTGTTCGGCCAGACCGGTGAGCCCGTCCAGTTCGCTGACCTCGACACCGGCCCAGGCGAGCGGCTCGATCAGGGACCAGGCCATCCATTGCGACAGCGTGTGCAAGGGGACCAGCCCGGACGTCGCATCCGGCGTGACCAGGCCGGCATGGCGCCAGGTATCGCCAAGACCAACGCCCTCAAGCTCGATGCGGCCGGGCCAGACGGGGCCGAGCCCATCTAGCAGCAGATCGAGGATGCGCGATGCCGGAACAGGCCCGTCCTGACCTTCATCATAGAGTATGTCGAACAGGCCGCCCGGTCGCGGTTCATCCCGCGTGGCAAAGAGATCGGGACGCAACCCCGTCGCCTCACCCAGGCGGGTGAGCAGAGCCACGCGGCCAGACAGACCGGCAAGCGGATTGGCAGCGTCCGTTTTGAAGCCCTCGGCAAGCTCCTGCTCGTCAAGCCGCATCAGCGCGTGGGCGTCGGCGCGCAGGGGATCTGCCGGGTTCGCCGAGAAAAAGCCACTGGCGAACATCGCGAGCGTTGCGACTGCCAGCCCTTCGGAGCGGGCCAAAGGCAGGCCGGTGGCGTCTTCCATGTAGGTCCAGCCGGTACCGGCTGCGGCATCAGTCAGGCAGGAGACGATGGCAAGATCAAAGGCCGCGCGGCCCATCTGCCGCACATCGTCGAACCCCCGCGCACTGGCCAGCATGTCCCAGCGGTCCACGCCACCCGCCTCGAAATGCCGCCAGCGCGAGTGCAGCGGCACGGCGAAATCCGGATAGCGGTGGCGGGTGAGTGCGATGACACGGCCCGCAACCGCTGGAAGCTTCGAAAGATCGACCGCGAAGTGGCGCAGCTCGCCGGCAAGCCCGATCTCCAGAAGGCGGTCGGCCCGTGCGCGAACAGCAGCGGCGGACAGGAGAGACAACGCGGGCGAGACAGCGGAAGGGTTCGACAAGACGGGGTCCGATACAGAGCGGCGGCAACCAGACGGCCGGTGCCAAGACAAGCAGGAGTGCCGTCAAACTGTGTCGGGAATCGCTGACAATGAAAAGGCGTCCGGCATCAAACGCTGGACACAACAGTTGAAAATGAAGGCGGGATCCGGAGTGGCCTTGTCGCGGCCACAGTCATTGAGGCAGCATGAGGGACGTGCTTCGCGCGCCACTCGCCGTTCTGACCTCCGGTTTGGCGCCCCTCTCCTTCGCAAGTCGGAAGCTCCTGATGTCTACCGTTCTCTCGATTGCCTCACTTCTCATCGGGTCAGCCCTGTTGCTGATGGCGGGCGGGTTGCATGGTCTGTTGCTGCCGATCCGCGGCCTTGCGGAGGGGTTTTCCGACACCTCGCTTGGCATGCTGGGGGCGGGCTGGGCTGTTGGCTATGTCGCCGGCTGTCTGGCCGTTCCGGTGATCGTCAAACGCGTCGGGCATATCCGCACCTTCGGCGTGCTGGCCTCGGTGGCGGCGATCACC
Organism: Pannonibacter sp. SL95; assembly: GCF_026672425.1. Lineage (GTDB taxonomy): Bacteria > Pseudomonadota > Alphaproteobacteria > Rhizobiales > Stappiaceae > Pannonibacter. The sequence goes on along the minus strand of NZ_JAPPRC010000006.1, from coordinate 119,472 downwards.
ATGCTGCTGAACCTTTTGTTCCTGACGCCGATGGTCTGGGTGCCGCTGCGCGCGGTCACCGGCTTCTGCTTCGCCGGCGCCGCGATGATCGTCGAGAGCTGGCTGAATGAACGTGCCTCGAACCAGACGCGCGGCAGGATCTTCGGCATCTACACGATGATCAACCTGGGGGCGACAACAGTCGGGCAGATGCTGCTGACGCTTGGCGATGCGACGGGTTTCGTCTTCTTCGTCGTCGGCTCGATCATCTATTCGCTGTCGCTGCTGCCCACCGCCCTGTCGACAGCGGCAACACCGACGCCGTTGACGCAAGCGCGGCTCGACATCGGCGCGCTTTGGCGCAATTCGCCGGTCGCTGTGGTCGCGGTGCTGCTGATCGGAATTTCCAACGGCGCGTTCGGCACGCTCGGTGCCGTCTATGGCCGCAAGATCGGACTGTCGATCAGCGATATCGCGGTAATGATGTCACTGGCGCTGCTGATCGGCGCGATCATCCAGATCCCCGTCGGCCTGCTGTCGGACAGGGTGGACCGGCGTGCGGTGCTCGTGGGCATGGGCATCCTTGCCACCATAACCGGATTGGCCCTGTCGGTCGCCGACAGCATGGGACCGATTGCCGTGATCGTGCTGGTGTCGGCCTTCGGCGGGATGATCTATTCGATGTATCCGGTGATCCTGGCCCATGCCAGCGATCATGCTGCGCCTGGCGACTTCCTCAAGACATCAGGTGGCCTGCTGCTGATCTTTGGCGCCGGAACGATGGTAGGGCCGGTGGCCGCGGCCGCGCTGATGAGCGCATCGACCCCCGGCGCCCTGTTCCACGTCACGGCGGCTGCACATCTGTCGATGGTGCTGTTCACCGCCTGGCGCATGACCCGCCGCGCTGCCGTTCGGGTGGAAGAGAAGTCGGACTTCGTGCCCGTCATTGCCACCGCGCGGTTCTCGACGCCGGAATCGTCCGTGCTCGACCCACGCGCGGACGAACGAGCGGCCTGAGGGCTGCTCAGGCTACGCTGTTCAGGTCTTGGCGCTGTCGAGGCGGGCGAGCAGGCGTTCCTTGGTGCCGCGATCACAGAAGGCAGCCTCGATGGCTGTCCGGGTGATGGCGCGCTGATCTTCCGGGCTCCAGCCGAATGTCTTGGCCGTTTGCGAGTATTCGCGGCCAAGGGTGGTGTGGAAGAACGGCGGGTCGTCCGAATTGAGCGTCACCCGCACGCCGGCGCGGCGCAGCAAATTGATCGGGTGGAAGCGCAACACCGGGTAAAGGCCAAGCGCAACGTTGGATCCCGGGCAGACCTCCAGCACGATGCGCTCTTCCGCCAGACGCTCAACCAGCGCCTTGTTCTCGATGGCCCGCACACCGTGGCCGATGCGCTTGACGCGCAGGAAATCTAGCGCCGCCATGATGCTTTCCGGTCCGCCGAATTCGCCGGCGTGCGCCGTCAGCCCGAGACCTGCTTCGCCTGCCATGCGGAAGGCCTTGGCGAAATTGGCCGGATGGCCTTCGCGCTCATCGCCGGCGAGGCCAAAGCCCGTGACCAGTGGATGCGGATTGGCGATGACGTCCTTTGCCACCTTTTCGACCGCCGTCGTGCCGAAATGGCGGACGCCGATGGCGATCATGCGGCCTTCAATGCCCGTCTCGGCCTTCGCCCGCTCGATGCCGGCAGCCAGACCTTCGACATAGGCCTTGTAGGAGAGGCCCGCCGCAGTGGCATGGTCGGGCGAGATGAAGATCTCGCCATAGATCGCCCCCTCCGCAGCCAGCATGCGGAAATAGCTTTCGCTGAGCTGGGCGTAGTCGCCCGGACGGCGGAAGACGGAACTCGCCAGGTCGTAGGCCGAAAGAAAGGTGGTGAAATCGGACCAGACGTAACGGCCGTTCGCGTCAATGATCGCAGATACGTCGACGTTTTCCCGCTGTGCAAACTTGCGCACGAGACTGGGCGGTGCCGCACCTTCGATGTGGCAATGCAGTTCCGCCTTCGGGACGTTTACCTCACCAGCCATGCGCTGTCCGTGCCTCACTGCTGGCAACCGCCACCTGCGACTCAGCGCGGGGCCGGTTGCCTGCCCCGCGCACTGTTCTTCCGCCGTGTCTTCGCGTCCGTCAAGGGCGCAGCAGGAACATCATCCGGATGTCAGGCGCGCAGGAAGCTGACGCCATTGGCTCCGAGCGCCACACCCAGGTGATCTGCGACGGTTTCGCCGATGTCCGCATAGGTCTTGCGGCCGCCGATGGCATGTCCGGCAACGCCCGGACGCCAGCCCAGCACGGGCACATGCTCGCGGGTGTGGTCCGTCCCGCGCCAGGTCGGGTCGCAGCCGTGGTCGGCTGTGAGGATCAGAAGATCGCCCGGCAGCATCTTCGCCATGATCTCCGGCAGGCGGGCGTCGAAATGCTCGAGAGCGGCCGCATAGCCCGGCACGTCGCGGCGATGACCATAAAGGGAATCGAAGTCGATCAGATTGGTGAAGACCAGATCGCCGTCCTTCGCCTCGTCCATGGCCACCAGCGTCTTGTCGACGAGCTGGTCGTTGCCGGCGCCCTTTAGCACCTTGGCCACGCCCTGATGGGCGAAGATGTCGGAGATCTTGCCGACGCCGATCACCGTGCGTCCGGCCACCGTCAGGCGGTCGAGAAGGGTCGGCTCGGGCGGCAGCACCGAATAGTCGCGCCGGTTGGCCGTGCGCTCGAACGTCGCCGAGGTCTCGCCCAGGAACGGTCGGGCGATGACGCGGCCGATGTTGTACGGGTCGATCAGCCGGCGGGTGATCTCGCAGACCTGGTACAGGCGCTCCAGACCGAAATGCGTCTCGTGGGCGGCGATCTGCACCACGGAATCCGCCGAGGTGTAGAAGATCGGCTTGCCCGTGCGGATGTGCTCCTCGCCAAGCTCGGCAATGATCTCGGTACCGGAGGCATGCTTGTCGCCGATGATGCCCGGCAGGCCAGCCTCGGCGACGATCTGAGCAATCACATCGGCCGGGAAAGTCGGGATGGTCGGCGGAAAATAGCCCCAGTCGAAGCGCACCGGCACGCCGGCGATCTCCCAGTGACCGGACGGTGTGTCCTTGCCGTTGGAGACTTCCGCCGCATAGCCCCACAGGGCCTCCGGGATGACGTCGCTGCCAAGGCCTGGAACCGGCTGGCCCGTCGACAGCTTTGCTGCTGCGCCGAGGCCGAGACGCGACATGTTGGGCAGGGTCAGCGGTCCGGAGCGCAAGCCTGCCTTGTCCCCTTCTCCGGCGGCACAGCGGGCCGCAATGTGACCCAGCGTGTCGGAGCCGGCATCGCCAAAACGGTCGGCATCTTCTGCGCCGCCGATGCCGAAACTATCGAGCACAACGAGTATGGCGCGGGGCATTTCCTTAGTCCTTTCATCGTGAGGCGCTTGCCTCGGACGGTCTGGCGTGCTTGCGCTGCTTCGGCTTGCGCCGTTCACCCCCACCCCTGGCCCCTCCCCTCAAGGGGGAGGGGAACAGGCTGCGGCGAGTGGCTCGGCACTCAACCCTCGCACCGGAAGTCCCCCTCCCTCTCGTGGGGAGGGGTTAGGGGTGGGGGGGAGACACCGGCACGGCGCCTACAGCGCAATCGCACTTTCAATTTGCATTGCGCCTACGGCGCAATGGCATCAATCCTTGCATTGCGCCTACGGCGCAATGCGGGCAGCCACGATCCTGTTGTCAGGGACAGCATTGGCGTCGCCGGTGACATAGGCGGCGTTGAGGGCAGCGGCGGCCTTGCGGGCCGCGTCCTCGCTGGCGGCATGGACGATGGCAATCGGGCTGTCGGCATCGACCGTATGTCCGATACCCGCCAGCTCGGTGAAGCCGACAGACGGGTCGATGATGTCGGCAGCGGTGCGGCGGCCGCCGCCCAGCTCCACCACCGCCACACCGACGGCGCGGGCATCAACGCCAATCACGGTGCCAGGACGCTCCGCATAGACCGGCGCAACCACCGGGGCCTTGGCTAGGTACAGTTCCGACTTCTCCATGAAGTCGGCCGGGCCACCCAGCGCTGTGACCATCTCGGCGAATTTCTCGGCCGCACGCCCGCTCTCGAAGGCAGCGCGCATCTGCTCGCAGCCCTCTTCGGCCGTGGCGGCGAGACCGCCAGTTGCGAGCAGCTCGCCGCCCTGGGCGACGGTGACATCCCACAGGCGGCTGTCGATGGCGGTGCCTTTCAGGAAGTCGACAGCGTTCTGCATCTCGACGGCGTTGCCGGCGGCGGAGGCCAGCGGCTCGTTCATGTCGGTGAGCAGCGCGGTGGTCTTGAGGCCTGCGCCATTGGCAACGAGCACGAGGCTTTCAGCAAGCTTGCGCGCATCGTCAAGCGTCGCCATGAAGGCGCCCGTGCCCCACTTCACATCGAGCACCAGGCCCTGCAGACCCGCCGACAGCTTCTTCGACAGGATCGAGGCGGTGATGAGGTCGATGCTTTCCACCGTGCCTGTCACGTCACGGATGGCATAGAACCGCTTGTCCGCCGGGGCGAGGTCGCTGGTCTGGCCGATGACGGCGCAGCCGACTTCTTTCACCACCTTGCGGAACAGCTCGTTGTCCGGCTGGGTCTTGTAGCCCGGGATGCTGTCGAACTTGTCGAGCGTACCGCCGGTGTGGCCAAGGCCACGGCCAGAGATCATCGGCACGGCCGCGCCGCAAGCGGCCAGCGCCGGCGCCAGCATCAGCGAGACATTGTCGCCGACGCCGCCGGTCGAGTGCTTGTCCAGCACGGGAGCATCGACATCGGACCAGTCCAGCACGGTGCCGCTGTCACGCATGGCCAGCGTCAGCGACACGCGCTCGTCGATGGTGAGGCCACGGAAGAAGATCGCCATGGCCAGCGCCGAGACCTGCCCCTCGGTGACGCCACCGCTGGCCAGACCCTTGACGAAAAACCCGATTTCCTCGCGGCTGAGCTGGCCGCCGTCCCGCTTCTTGCGGATGATTTCCTGGGCGAGCATGTCAGTATCCTTCGCGTGCGGAACCCGTTCCGCCCTTGATCACGTCGAGAAGCGCATCGAGCAGGCCGCTGGCGCCGAAGCGGAAGGTCGCGGCCGTGGCCCAGTTGGGCCCGAGGATGCGGTCGGCCAGCGCCAGATAGGCGGCGGCATCGTCCAGCGTGCGGATGCCGCCGGCGGGCTTGAAGCCGACCGGCCGGCCGTGATCGCGGCGGGTCTCCTCGATGACGGTGAGCATGATCTCCGCCGCCTCGAGCGTGGCATTGACCTTCACCTTGCCGGTGGAGGTCTTGATGAAATCGGCCCCGGCAGCAATCGCCACCTGTGAGGCCTGATGGATGAGCAGCGGGTCGCCGATCTCGCCGGTCTCCAGGATCACCTTGAGCTGGGCGGGCGCCAGGATGGCCGCCTTGACGCGGATGATCTGCTCCTCGGCAAAGCCGCGGCGGCCAGCCACGAAGGCGCGGTAAGGCATGACGAGGTCGATCTCGTCGGCCCCGTCAGCGATGGCCAGCTGCGTCTCGCGGACGACAGCGGCGGTGTCATCGCCGCCGGCGGGGAAGTTCACCACCGTGGCGACCTTCACGCCGGTGCCGGCGAGGCGCGCCTTCGAGCGGGCGACAAAGGCCGGGTAGACGCAGACGGCGGCGACCTGACCATGCGGCGTCACGGCGCGGGCGCAAAGCGCATCGATGTCGGCATCCGTGCAGCCGTCGTTGAGGTTGGTCAGGTCAACCAGCGCCAGAGCGCGGGCGGCCAGTGCGGCGGAAGCGGACTGGTCAGCCATGGGCGATCTCCTTCACGAAGCCGCGCACCAGACGCTTCATGCGCTCCATACCGAGCTTGGCGACGGACTTGGTCTCGTCATGCGACAGGCCGTGGGCCTGCATGCCGGCGCCGAGATTGGTGATGATCGACATGGCGGCAACGCGCATCCCGAGGAAGCGCCCCATGATCACCTCCGGCACGGTGGACATGCCGACCGCATCAGCGCCCAGCATGCGGGCCATGCGGATTTCGGCCGGCGTCTCGAAGGACGGGCCGGAGAACCACATGTAGACGCCTTCGGCCAGATGCTCGCCCTCGTGCTTGGCCGCGCGGTGCATGGCGGCCCGCAGCTCCAGGTCATAGGCGGTGGTCATGTCGAGGAAGCGCTTCTCGTCTTCCTCGCCAATGAGCGGATTGAGACCGGACCAATTGATGTGATCGGTGATCAGCATCGGATGGCCGGGGGCGACTTCCTCACGCAGGGAGCCGGCCGCATTGGTGGCGAACAGGATCTCGCAGCCGAGCGCCTTCAGCGTCTCGACCGGGGTGCGCATGATCGAAGGATTGCCGCTCTCGTAGTAATGCGCGCGCCCCGACAGGATGACCACCGGAACACCGTGCATGGTGCCGGCCACGAGCTCGCTGCCATGCGAGGACACGGTCGAGACCGGGAAGCCCGGGAGCTGCGAATACGGAATATGCACGGCATCTTCCAGCTCGCCGGCGAGCTCGCCGAGGCCGGAGCCGAGGATCATGCCAATGCGATAGGTGCCCGGGCGGGCGGCGCGGACTACTGCCGCGCAATCGTGACCAGAGCCGCTCATGGGTCTCATCGTCCTTATGCTCAAGGGATCAGGCCGCCGGCCGCCTCAGTCGTGAAGCGCGAAGCCGGCAGGCAGAAGTTCGTCAATGGTGAAGGTGCGGCGAATGCCGTCGAGGTTGGCGATATGGACCTTGACCGACCCGGCGCCGAACTCCTTCAGCTTCTGGCGGCAGCCGCCACAAGGGGTGCAGAGCGCCGCGTCGGCGACGACGACCACCTCGGCAATGCGCTGCTCGCCGGAGAGGACCATGGCGGAAATCGCTCCGGCCTCGGCGCAGACACCTTCCGGATAGGCCGCGTTTTCGACATTGCAGCCGGGCACGATGCGTCCGCCCTCGGTCAGGAGGGCCGCGCCGACCTTGAAGCTGGAATAGGGGGCGTAGGCATTTTCGCGCGCGGCCTTGGCGGCGGCGAAGAGTTCATCAACGCGGCTCATGTGCGCTCCTTCAGATAGGGAATGCCGCTGGCCTTCGGCGGGATCGCCTTGCCGATGAAGCCGGCGAGCAGGATGACGGTGAGGACATAAGGCAGCGCCTGGAACACCTGCACCGGTACCTCGCCAACGCCGGGGATGGACTGGCCTTGCAGACGTATGGCCACCGCATCAAGGAAACCGAACAGCAGGCAGGCGAACATGGCGTTGACCGGCTTCCACTTGGCAAAGATCAGCGCAGCCAGGGCAATGAAGCCCTTGCCCGCGGTCATGTCCTTGATGAAGCCGGAGGACTGGGCGATGGCCAGATAGGCACCGGCCATGCCGCAGAGGACACCGCAGATGATCACGGCGCGGTAGCGCAGGAAGGTGACGGAAATGCCTGCCGTGTCGACCGCAGCCGGGTTCTCACCGACGGCACGCAGGCGCAGGCCGAAGCGGGTGCGGAACAGCACCCACCAGGTGAAAGGCACCGCCAGGAACGCGCCATAGACAAGGATGTTATGGCCGGACAGCAACCCGGAATAGATCGGACCGAGGACCGGCACCGACGCAACGCTGTCCGCAAATGGCAGCGTGATCTCGCGGAACCGGCCACCATCGGGCAGCGACGGAGTGCGCCCGCCCTGGCCAAACCAGGCCTGGCCGAGCAGGGCCGTCAGGCCGGCGGCGAGGAAATTGATCGCAACGCCAGACACAATCTGGTTGCCGCGATTGGTGATCGAAGCAAAGCCGTGAATGAGCGACAGGCCGATGGCGACGCTGATACCGGCCGCAAGGCCAAGCCAGGCATTGGCCGTGAGATACGCAACACAGGCCGCCCCGAAAGCTGCGCCGAGCATCTTGCCCTCCAAGCCGATGTCGACGACGCCGGAGCGCTCGGAATAAAGGCCGGCAAGGCAGGCGAGCAGCAGCGGCGTAGACAGGCGGACCGTGCTGTCGAGGATGAGGATCAGGGTCTCGAACATCTCTGACCTCTCACTTGGTTGCAGCGGCAGGCGCGGCGGAGGCCGGCGTGCGGGCGAAGGTGAAGATGCGGATCAGCGCCGGACGGAACATGTATTCCAGCGCACCGGCGAACAGGATCACCAGACCCTGGATGACAAGGATCATGTCGCGGGTGACGGCGGGGATCTCGAAGGCGAGTTCCGCACCACCCTGGTACAGCATGCCGAACAGGATTGCCGCGAGCACGATGCCGACCGGATGACCGCGCCCCATAAGCGCAACGGCGATGCCAACGAAGCCGTAGCCGGAGACGAATTCGATCAAAAGGCGGTGCTGCGAGCCCATGATCTCGTTGATCGCCATCATGCCGGCGAGGCCACCGGAGATCATCATGGTGATGATGATGATGCGGGCAGGCGAAATGCCGGCATAGACAGCCGCCGTGGCATTGGCGCCCAGTGTGCGGATCGCATAGCCGAGGCGGGTGCGCCAGATCAGCAGCCAGACGCCAAAGGCCGCCAGCAGCGCCAGGATCAGCGACAGGTTGACCGGCGCGGTACCGAAATCGAAGAAGGGGAAGATGTCATTCAGCATCGGCAGCCGGCCACCATCCTCGAAGGTGCGGGTTTCCGGCTGCATAGAGCCTTCCTTGCCGATGACGTTCACCAGCAGGTAGACCATCATCGAGGCAGCTATGAAGTTGAACATGATCGTGGTGATGACCACGTGGCTGCCGCGCTTGGCCTGCAGCCAGGCCGGAATGAAGGCCCATGCGGCACCTGCGGCAGCAGAACCGAGGATCACGAAGGGCAGCGTCACCCACCAGGGCACGAGACTGTCAAGCATCAGACAGGCTGCGGCCACGCCGAGACCGCCGACATAGGCCTGGCCTTCACCGCCGATGTTGAACAGCCCGGCATGGAAGGCCACGGCGACAGCAAGGCCGGTGAAGATGAAGTTGGTGGCGTAGAACAGCGTGAAGCCGATGCCTTCGCCGAAGCCGAGCGAGCCCCAGAGCAGGATCTGGACAACCTCGATCGGGTTCTCGCCGATGATGAGCACGACGAGACCGGAGACCAGGAAGGCGGCGGTCAGGTTCAGCAGTGGAATAAGGCCGAGATCGGCCCAGCGCGGCAGTTGTCCGGCACTCATGCGGCGTCTCCCTGTCAAAGTTTCGCGGTGCGGGCGTCGTCGACACCGGCCATGAGCAGGCCGATCTCACCTTCGCTTGCCGACGGCAGACGCTCGCCGACGATACGCCCGTCGAACATCACCAGCACGCGGTCGGACATGGAGCGGATCTCGTCCAGCTCCACGGACACGAGCAGGATGGCCTTGCCGGCATCACGCAGCTCGACGATGCGCTTGTGAATGAACTCGATGGCGCCAATGTCGACGCCGCGTGTCGGCTGGCCGATCAGCAGCACGGAGGGATCGCGCTCGATCTCGCGGGCAAGCACGATCTTCTGCTGGTTGCCGCCAGAGAAATTGGCGGTCTTCAGCATCGGATTGGGCGGGCGGATGTCGTATTTGGCGATCTCGCCCTTTGCCGCCTCCTTGATGGCGGCAAGATTCAGGAACGGGCCTTTCGAGTAGGCGGGATCGTCGTGATAGCCGAGAATGGCGTTCTCATACTCGGCGAAGGACGTGACGAGGCCCATGCGATGGCGGTCTTCGGGCACATGCCCGACGCTCTTGGCGCGCATGCCGGCAGCATCAACCGGATGATGGGCCAGATCCAGCACTTCGCCGCCGATGGTCACGGTGCCGGACTTCGGGTGGCGGATGCCGGCGAGTGTTTCCAGCAATTCGGACTGACCGTTGCCAGACACGCCGGCAATGCCGACGATCTCGCCCGCGCGGACCTCGAAGGACACGTTCTTCACGACGGTCACGCCGCGCGCATCGGTAACGGTCAGGTTCTCGACCTTGAGCACCGGTGCGCCCGGCGCCGCGGTGCCCTTGTCGACGGTGAGCAGCACCCGGCGGCCGACCATCAGCTCGGCCAGCTCTTCCATGCTGGTCTCGGACGTCTTGCGCGTGGCGACAATCTCGCCGCGGCGCATGACGGAGACGGTATCGGTGATGGCCATGATCTCGCGCAGCTTGTGCGTGATCAAAAGGACGGTCTTGCCCTGGTTTCTCAGCACCTCGAGGATGCGGAACAGATGATCGGCTTCCGCTGGCGTCAGCACTCCGGTCGGTTCATCAAGGATCAGAACTTCCGCGCCACGGTAGAGGGCCTTCAGGATCTCCACCCGCTGCTGCAGACCGACAGGCAGATCCTCGATCAGCGCGTCCGGGTCGACCTTGAGACCGTAATCGGCATCGAGGCGGGCAAGTTCCTTGCGCGCCTTGTCGCTGCCACCGGACAGAAGGGTTCCATCTTCGGCGCCGAGGATGATGTTTTCGAGCACGCTGAATGTATCGACCAGCATGAAATGCTGATGCACCATGCCAATGCCGAGCGAGATCGCTGCCTTGGAGTCGGCGATCGTGACCTTCTGGCCATCGACGATGATGTCTCCGCTATCGGCATTGTAGAAGCCGTAGAGAATGGACATCAGGGTCGACTTGCCGGCCCCGTTCTCGCCGATGATGCCGTGGATCGAGCCCTTGCCGACCACGAGATCAATGTTCTTGTTGGCGTGAACGGCCCCGAAAGACTTGTTGATCTTGCGAAGCTCGATTGCTGCGGTCATGGGCGCTCCCGGGCGCTTGGCGACAACCGCCGGCCTGACGTCTGGTCTGGCGTGCGATCTGGCGCGATGTCCGGCGTGAAAACCGGCCGTGACTGGCACGACCAGATGAAACAAGAATTGGGCGCGCCGAAGCCCGGCGCGCCCGGTTATTGGCTATCCGATCAGAACGGGCAGGACTTGTCGGCCATGTAGTCATGGACCTTGACGGTGCCGGAGATGATGTCGGCCTTGGCCTTTTCCACGGCAGCCTTCATGTCGGCAGTCACAAGCGCCTTGTTGTTGTCGTCCAGAGCCCAGTCGACGCCGCCTTCAGCAAGGCCGAGAACTTCCACGCCAGACGACCACTTGTCGTTCTTGGAGTCGGAGAACGCCTTGTTCACAGCGACGTCAACGCGCTTCAGCATGGAGGTCAGGACCTTGCCCGGATGCAGGCCGTTCTGGTTGCTGTCGACGCCGATGCCGAGCTTGCCGGCGTCCGCTGCTGCCTGCAGCACGCCGATGCCAGTGGCACCGGCTGCGTGGTAGACAACGTCCGCACCGCGGTCGAACTGGGACTTGGCGAGCTCGCCACCCTTGACCGGGTCGTTCCAGGCTGCACCGGTGGTGCCGGTCATGTTCTCGAACACTTCAGCCTTGGCATTGGCAGCCTTCACGCCCTGCTTGTAGCCGCAGGAGAACTTGGAGATCAGCGGAATGTCCATGCCGCCGACGAAGCCAACCTTGCCGGACTTGGACGCCATCGAGGCGAGCACGCCGACCAGGTAGGAGCCTTCGTGTTCCTTGAAGACGATGGAACGGACGTTCGGCAGGTCAACGACCATGTCGACGATGGCGAACTGGATGTCCGGGAATTCCTTGGCGACCTTCTCGACGGCGTTCGCCTGGGAGAAGCCGATGGCGACGATCGGGCTCTGGCCACGCTTGGCGAAGTTGCGCAGGGCCTGCTCACGCTGGGCGTCGTTCTGGATTTCGAAATCGCGGTACTCGATCCCGGTTTCCTTCTTGAACTGCTCAGCGCCGGTGTAGGCGGCTTCGTTGAACGACTTGTCGAACTTGCCGCCCAGATCGTACAGCACTGCCGGCTTGATATCGGCCGCCTGCACAGCGCCAGACATGGCAAGGCCAGCGAAGGCCGCGCTGATCATCAGAAACTTCTTCACGCTTCAATCCTCCGACACGTGGGTCCAGCCACCGCGGCCAGCCCCGTACACTTCCCCTCAGCCATTGCCTCCGCACGGAGCTTGCCCCGGGCGGAAAACGGCCTATCAGCCGATCCTGTCACGAAGAGCCCTGGCGAGGGTTTCGTCCGCAATAAGATCGGTAATGACGCCGGTACGCAATGCAGCAAGTGTGGCTTCCGCCTTGCTTTCACCGCCCACAAGCGCAATGACGCGCGAACCGCGCACTTCCTCGTAATGGAGTCCCACCGCCACCTCCTCAAGGGGGGTCGGGGCAGGTTTTCCATCGAGCGAAACAAATCGACCCATCAGGTCGCTGACAGCACGTGACCGGCGCAGCCCGTCCTGGTCTGTCTTGTTGATCATGCCGCGCTGGACCAGGTGCCCCTCGTTGTCGATCGAGCCAATGCCGACGACAAAGACATCTGACTGGCGCGCAAGTGCGAGAAGGTCCTGGACACTGCGCTGGCCGAGGAACATGTCGCGCTCCTCAAGGCTCTCGGCAAAATACGGCACCGGCAGGAAGTATCCCTCGCCGCCCGTGCGCTCGGCGAGCTGCTGCACCACATCGAACGGGTTGGCCGACAGCTTGCGCATCAGCGAACCGGAGATCGAGATGACCGAGAGGTTGGCACGGCTGATGCGCGGCATCGCACCGACGGCCGCCTTCAATGTCCGCCCCATGCCAACGCCAACGCGGGTCACCTCCGGCGCAGACAAGACCGAGGCGAGATATGGCCCTGCCACCGAAGCTACGGCACGGATCGACGTCGCGGGATCAGACGCGCCAAGGTCCGGCGCAATGATGCATGTCGACAAGCCGAAGGCGCGGGTGATGAATTCTTCCAGCTCGAGGCACTCGATCGGACGACCATCGATCTGGAACCGGATCAGGCCTTCCTTTTGCGCATGCGCGATAAGACGGTGCACCTTGGCAGGCGAAACCCCCAGCCGGGCGGCAATGTCGCCCTGCGTGCATCCGCCGACAAAGGACAGCCAGGCCGCCCTGATCGACAAATAGGTGGTCCAGTCCTCGTCCTGCACTGCCTTGCCCCGTTGCGGACATTGTGCCCACTCTCCCGCCGGTTGATCCGGCGCGCCGCTCGATGAAAATTTCTTCACCGGCTGAGAATTTCTTCAGAGAGATTGCCCACAGGAAGCCGCGCCGTCAAGCACATAACGCGACGGAGAACCGGCAAATTCTGTTCGTTTTTCGCACAAATGACGCCACCAGACCGGGTCGGCTACCGCGTCGACCAGTTGCCGCTACGGCAGGCATTTTTTGCCGACCGTTCCCGCCATTGCGCAGGAACCCGGCAATAATTGCCTAGCGATCAGGCAAGAATTGCCGCCCTCGCAAAAAAGCGCAATGGGTGCGCTCATTGTTTTGCCGACATAATCCTGCCGGCTAAGTTTCTGGCATGTGTTTTGCAATAAATTATCCATGCGCCAGCTAACTCTAACCCGGTTCGCTGCGTAAGGTATCGGCTGTTCTTGAAATTAACGGGACCTTTAGCCGCAACAACAACGATGAACAAGGGAGGCGTGGGTATCGGCTTCGGCCAGGCAAGGAGAACAACCATGCGTCTCACGCTGTGCACAAACCAAAAGGCCATCCTCACCGCCCTGGTTACGGCGGTGATGCTTGTTATGAACCCTCTTTCCGCTGCGGCGTTTGACAGGACGCTGCCGAGGTCGCTCGCGGCCTATGATCCGGCCAGCGAAGTCGATGTCGAGCTGGTCCTGGCGGTCGACATTTCCCAGTCGATGGACACCGACGAACAGGAGGTCCAGCGCGCAGGCTATATCGCCGCGATCACGTCGCAGGAGGTGCTTGATGCCATCAAGTACGGACCGACCGGACGCATCGCCATTACCTATTTCGAATGGGGCGGCGTTGGTGAGCATTTCACTGTTGCCGACTGGATGGTGATCGAGGACGAGGCGACTGCCGCAGCCTTTGCTGCCCGCATCGCGGAAGCCCCCTTGCGCCAGGTTCAGCGCACATCGATCTTCTCCGCCCTCGAAAAGTCTGCCCAGCTTGTTGCTGACAACAAGTATGAGGGCATGCGCAAAGTGATCGACATCTCTGGCGACGGACCGAACAACCAGGGCGGCACCATTACAGAGATGCGGGACAAGGTGACATCCGCCGGGATCACCATCAACGGCCTGCCGCTGATGATGAAGTCGGAATCGTCCGCCTGGCAGGCGATGCTGCATCTGGATCACTACTACGAGGACTGCGTTATCGGTGGTCCGGGATCCTTTGCCATTCCGGTGCGCTCGAAGGAGGGCTTCGCAGATGCCATCCGGATGAAGCTGGTGCTGGAAATCGCAGGCCTGATGGAACACCAGTCGCTTGTTATCCCGGCGGCGGCGCGCAAGCCCGTCAGTTGCGCCCTGTTCGACTGACCGCTCACGCAAACGCGATTTGGCTTGGACACCGTGTCGCCTGACACTCTTTGCCGGACGCCGCTACCGTGCGGCGCCGGCAGGAGGGCGGCATGGCGGGCAGATCCTCTCACGGCTGCGGACTTCACTCGGGAACCAGGCGGCATGCGCCGCGCATGTTGGCAACTCTTGTTGCCGGGCTTCTGGTGCTGGTGGGACTGGTGGCCGCCCCAAAGGCATCGGCACAGGTGCGCGAGGAAGTGGATGTCGCGCTGGTGTTGGCCGTCGACATTTCGCACTCGATGGACACCGACGAACAGGCATTGCAGCGCAGTGGATACATGACGGCAATCACCTCTCCTGAAGTGATGTCGGCAATCCGTAGCGGCCTGACAGGAAAGATTGCCGTCAGCTATCTGGAATGGGCCGGATCGGCCTCACAGTCGATCCTTGTCGACTGGCAGATCATCGCCACGCCGCAAGACGCGGAAAATTTCGCCAGCATCCTCGGCGAAGCGCCAATCCGGCGCGCCTACCGCACGGCCATCGGCGATGCGCTGCTGTTTTCCGCCCAGCAGTTTGACACCCTGCCCGTCGCCGCGATGAAGAAGGTCATCGACATCTCCGGCGATGGCCCCAACAACCAGGGCACGTTTGCTCCGATTGCCCGCGACGAAGTGGTTGCCAGAGGAATTGTGATCAACGGCCTGCCGCTGAAATTGAAACTGAGGACGGACGGCTGGGGCGACATGGAGAACCTCGATGTCTATTACCAGACTTGCGTCATCGGCGGTCCCGGTGCCTTCGTGATCCCGGTCCGTGGGGCCGAACGCTTCGCCGAGGCAATCCGGCGCAAGCTGGTGCTCGAGATTGCCGGCACACCGCCTGCGCCTGCAGCGTCGCCGGGTGCACTGCGGGTGCAGCGGGTCTCCACCAGCATCGATCCGCTTTGCCTGGAGGGCGAACGGCGCTGGCAGCAGCGCAACCGCAACTATGAACCCTGATCCGCACCAACCAGCGTGTTGACAGGGGGCATCCGGGCTGCGCCAGGCGAGTCCTCCCCAATTTAGCAAGCCCTACTTTCCGATGACGCATCGTCCAGCTTTGCGTTTGCCGGCTGAAATCGCTAAAGCTGTGCCGAACCATACGGGACGGTGGCGGCAAGGCCCCGTGACACGGGAGACGACGGCATGCAGGCAGACGGCTCGGAGCGCTCGGTACAGAAACCCGTGCTGGCGCTTGTGGCGCATGATGCCAAGAAGGACACCATCGTGGCCTTCGCTGAACGCAATCGGGAAAAGCTGGTCGATTATCGCCTGGTTGCCACCGGCACGACCGGCGGCCGCATCAAGGATGCCTGCCCGGAGCTTGACGTCACCCGGCTGAAGAGCGGCCCGCTCGGCGGCGACCAGCAGATCGGCGCCATGATCGCCGAAGGCCAGCTCGACGGGCTGATGTTCTTCGTCGATCCGCTCTCGCCCATGCCGCATGATGTCGACGTGAAGGCGCTGATGCGCCTCGCCCTCGTCTATGACATCCCGATGGCGCTTAACCTGTCCACCGCCGAGATCCTGCTGCGCTCGGCCCGGCTGACAGGCCTTTCGTCCACTTCGACCACGCCCCAGATTGCGGATCTCCGCCCATGAGCCTTTCCTCCTCGCGCCCGCGCGGTTTCCGTTTTCCCGTCCTGGTCGGCGACGTGGGCGGGACCAATGCCCGCTTCGCGCTGGTGATGGACGCCACGCAGCCGGCGCTGCCGCTGCCGGCGGTCGCCACCGCCGACTATCCGGACATCACCGCCGCGATCCAGGCCTCGATCGCCGAGGCCCGCGCGCCGCAGCCCCGCAGCGCGATCATCGCCGTGGCCGGACCGGTCACCGGTGACCGAATCCCGCTGACCAACGCCCACTGGGTGGTCGAACCGCTGCAGATGATCGACGGCCTGATGCTGGAAGACGTGGTGATCCTCAACGACTTCGAGGCGCAGGCGCTGGCGCTGCCGGGTCTGGCAGGGACCGACATCGAGCAGATCGGCGGCGGCACGGCACTGGCCGGGGCGTCCAAGTTCGTGCTCGGACCGGGCACGGGGCTCGGTGCGGCCGCCATGATCCATGCGGCGGACACCTGGATCCCGGTTCCGGGCGAAGGCGGCCATGTGGAGCTTGGACCCGTCACCGACGACGACTTCCTGATCTGGCCGCATGTGGAACGCGCCGGCGGGCGCGTCGGCGCCGAACAGCTTCTCTCCGGCACCGGCCTGCCGATGCTGGCCCGGGCCGTGGCCACCGCGCGCAAGGCCGACCGCGACTTCCGCAAGGGGGCCGAGATCACCCGTGCCGCCAGCGACGGCGATCCGGTGGCGGTGGAAACACTGCAGGTCTTTGCCCGCTGCCTCGGCCGTGTCGCCGGCGATTTCGCCCTGACCGTGCTGGCGCGCGGCGGCGTCTACATCACCGGGGGCGTGACGTCCTACATTGCCGACTACCTGCGTGACGGCGGGTTCCGGGCGGCCTTCGAGGCCAAGGCCCCGCATGCTGGCCTGATGGCCTCGATCCCGACCTTCCTGATCCGGCATCCGAACCCGGCGCTGGAAGGGCTTGCGGCCTTTGCCCGCACGCCGGCCCTGTTCGCGGTCGGCACCGCCACCGGCAATGGACCCGGGCCGGGGCCCTGACCGTGCCGCACTGAGCGGGCGCAAGCCGGAAAGGCCCTCTCCGTTGGCCGAGGCCACTGCACCCCTGCCGATTGATGCGGTGCTGCCGGAGCTGCTCTCCGTGCTGCAGCGCAGCTCCTCGGCCGTGCTCGTCGCCGAGCCCGGTGCCGGCAAGACAACGCGCGTGCCGCTGGCGCTTCTCGCCGCCGACTGGACCGACGGCCGCCGGATCCTCGTTCTGGAACCCCGGCGGCTGGCCGCGCGTGCGGCGGCGCGGCGCATGGCGGAGACGCTCGGAGAGCCGGTCGGCGAGACCGTCGGTTACCGGGTGCGCATGGATGCGAAGGTTTCGGCCCGCACGCGCATCGAGGTGGTGACCGAAGGTGTCTTCACCCGCATGATCCTCGACGAGCCGGAACTGCCCGGCATCGCCTGCGTCCTCTTCGACGAATTCCACGAACGCTCTCTGGACGGCGACTTGGGCCTCGCGCTGGCGCTCGACGTGCAGGGCGCGCTGCGCGACGACCTGCGGCTGGTGCCGATGTCGGCGACGCTGGATGCGGCCTCCGTTGCGCGGCTGCTCGGCGATGCGCCGGTGATCGAGAGCAAGGGCCGCAGCTTCCCCGTGGAGACGCGCTACCTCGGCCGCAGCCCGGACGAGCGCATCGAGCCGCAGGTGGTCCGCGCCATCCGCAAGGCGCTGGCCGAGGAAAGCGGGTCGCTGCTCGTCTTCCTGCCCGGTCAGGGCGAGATCCGCCGGGTAGCGGAGATGCTGGAGGGCCAGGTCGGCCCCACGGTCCAGATTGCCCCGCTCTATGGCGCGCTCGACGGCAAGGCGCAGGATCTGGCGATCCGGCCGGCCGGGCCGGGCCTGCGCAAGGTGGTGCTGGCCACTGCCATCGCCCAGACCTCGCTGACCATCGAGGGGGTGCGCGTCGTCATCGACAGCGGACTGTCTCGGGTGCCGCGCTATGAGCCGCAGACCGGGCTGACGCGGCTGGAAACGGTGCGCGTCGCGCGTGCCACCGCCGACCAGCGGCGCGGCCGCGCCGGGCGAACCGAACCGGGCGTCTGCTACCGGCTGTGGGACGAGGCGCAGACACAGGCGCTGGCCGCCGCCGAGCGGCCCGAAATCCTCGAGGCGGACCTCTCCTCGCTGCTGCTGGACCTGGCCGCCTGGGGCACGAGCGATCCGGCCAGCCTGAGCTTTCCCGACCAGCCCCCCGCCGCTGCGCTGCAGGAGGCGCGCAGCCTGCTGCAGGGCTGTCACGCGCTGGACGCTGCCGGCCGCCTGACGCCGCATGGCAAGCGCCTTGCCCGGCTGCCGCTTGCACCGCGACTGGCGCACATGCTGGTGGAGGCCGAAGGACTGGGCCTCGGCCGGCTGGCGGCCGATGTCGCCGCGATCCTGAGCGAGCCGGGCCTCGGCGGGCAGGATGTGGACCTGCGCGAGCGGGTGCGGCACCTCAGAGCCGACGGCAGCCCGCGCGCCCGCGACGCCCGGGCGCTGGCCACCCGCTGGCGCGATCTGGCCGGGCGGAGCCGGGGAAGCACGGATGCGGATCTGCCTGAGCAGGCCGGCGAGGTGCTGGCACTGGCCTATCCCGAGCGCGTCGCGCAGCAGCGCGGCCAGCGGGGCCGCTTCCGTCTTGCCAACGGGCGCGGGGCCGACATGCCGGAAGAACTGGCGCTGGCTGCCGAACCTTTCCTCGCCGTGGCCGACATCCAGGGCAAGGCTGCGAGCGGGCGCATCCTGCTGGCCGCCCCGCTCGGCCTTGATGACATCGAGACGCTGTTTGCCGCCGACATCACCGAGGAAGACGAGGTGAAGCTGGAGCCCTCCGGCGCCGTGCGGGCGCGCCGGGTGCGGCGGATGCGGGCGCTGGAGCTGGCGAGCCGACAGATCAATGCCCCGGACCCGGCACTGGTCACCGCCGCGCTGGTGGAGGAACTGGCGCGCCGGGGCGTCGCGCGCCTGCCCTGGAGCAACGACCAGCTGCGGCTGCGCGCCCGGGCCGGCTTTGTCCGGGCCGCCGGCGAGACCACCCTGCCCGACCTGTCGGACGCGGCGCTGGGGGCGACGATGCAGGACTGGCTGGCGCCCTATCTGGCAGGCCGAAGCCGGGTCGGCGATGTCTCGGCCGAGGTGCTGGGCAACGCGCTGGCGGGGCTTCTGGGCTATGGCGGCGCGGCGGAGCTGGACCGGCTGGCACCCTCGCATTTCACCGCGCCGACCGGCTCCAGCGTGCCGATCGACTACGGCTCGGAAGCCGGACCGACAATCTCGATCCGGGTGCAGGAGCTGTTCGGCCTGGCGCAGCATCCCTCGGTCGCCAATGGCCGCATTCCGCTGACGCTGGAGCTGCTGTCGCCCGCGCACCGGCCGATCCAGATCACCCGCGATCTCCCCGGTTTCTGGTCAGGCTCCTGGGCGGATGTGAAGAGCGAGATGAAGGGCCGCTATCCCAAGCATCCCTGGCCGGACGATCCGCTGAATGCCGAGGCAACGCGCCGGGCAAAACCCCGGGGAACCTGAAGCTTCGGTCAATTTGTGCTTGTGCAACCGTCATCGCCACGGCTAGAGCGCCGTGATAAGACACTCGCAATCAGGTTTCCGGCCCAAAGGAAGCCGCCCGCAAGACAAGGACTTCACCATGACCGCGCTCGATGCTGCCAGCCTGATCGATGCCTTTACCGCCGGAGAAGGCTTCCCGGAAGACGCGGTCAAGGCCTGCCTTGATGCGCCCGAAGCCGCCAAGCCGGGCTTGCTCGCCATCCTGGAAGATCGCGCCAACGGCGGAACCGGGCCGCTGAGCCAGCGCGACGTCAAGGGCGATGCCTGCTTCATCGCCCTGCACATTCTGGCCGACATCGGCGCAAGCGAGGCCTTTGCACCGCTCATGCGCCTGCTGCAGACGGAAAACCTCGACCTCGAGGCGCTGTTCGGCGATGCCATGACCGAGACGATGGGGCCGATCCTGATTGCCCTCAACCCGGGCAACCACGCTGCGCTCGAAGCCGGGTTCAGCAACAATGCAGCCGATGAATTCGCTCGCGACGCCATGATGGTCGCCTGGGCGCATGGCGTGCTGACCGGTGCTGTTGACCGCGCGCATGCCCATGCCCAGCTCGCCGCCTTCCCGACGGCCGTCAAGCCGGCGCCGGACAGCTTCGTCTGGGGCACCTATGTGGCGGTTGCCGGCGATCTTGGCTTTGCCGATCTTCGCCCCACGATCGACGTCCTGTTCGAGAACGGCGCCATCGCCATGGACGAAGGCGGTTTCCGGCCGGCCGACCCGGAAGACTTCGGCTATCACCTGGAAGCAGCGGAAGTTGCGAAGGAGAGCGAAGAGACCCATACGCTCTGGCTGGCAGCAAACCGCTATTACGCGTTCGAAGACACCATCGAAATGCTGGGCGACTGGTCCTGGGATGGTGACGAGGCCGAGTGGGAGGATGTCCCCATGCTGCTGGCCGCCGAAGACGATACGCCTTTCGACAAGAACTGAGACGCCTCGCGTCAGATCATCAAAACGGAAAGAGCCCGGTCGCAAGCCGGGCGTTTCAGCATGATGACAGGCCTGGACCTCTCCGGCGTCATCCCGGCCGGGCGAAGCGCCGAGCCGGGACCGGAGAGCCGAGGCATAAATATTTCAACGAGTTAAAACTGGAAGACCGTGACTCGCCGATCCCGGGTCTCCGCTTCGCTGCGCCCGGGATGACGACAAAAGGTTTGTCAGCAGTCTGAAGCCCCTGCCTCCAAAAGGGCTTTCTCATCCTGTTGAGATCGGTTGCCGGTCAGCTCATCCAGCGCAGGACCCGGCCACGTACCGGGTTCTGGAACTCCCGGCCTTCGGCCTGCGCATCCGTCCACTCGCGCTTCAGCTGCATCCACCAGCGGCCCTGGGTGTCGGCATCGTTGATCAGCATCAGCTTCGGATTGTACTCCAGCCCCTCGCGCTGCTGGATGACCACGCGCCGGTCCTGGCCGAGAAACACGTTCATCAGATGCCGCATCAGTGGCTTGAACGGTCCGATCCAGCCCATCGACGCCCAGAACATCTGACGGACCTCCGTCTCGTCTTCCGTGACCGGGGTGATGGTGGTGAGGCCGACGACGGAGTGCTTCGAGCCCTTGATATGCTCGATGCGCAGGCCTGGCAGGGCGTAACGGATCTCAGTGGTCACGTCGTCGCCCAGCAGCTTGTACGCGATGTTCTGCGGCGGCAGCTTGTGGCGCACCATGGCCCAGCCAAGCTCTGACGGCTCGAATTCCTTGCGCTTGGGACGCAGCTTTGTGGCGTTCTTCTTGAACCACCAGGATGTGTGCACGAAGGCGGCGTGGGTCGGATCCATAAGGCCCAGCGCCGCATGGTCAACCGAACAGACGAAGGGCTGCATGATATGCAGCGCCGGGCCGGTGGCGGCATCGAAGTCCGGCAGCATCGGCGGGCGTGGCTGGCGGCCGTCCTCAGGGCGTTCGCCAGCGGCAGAGAAATAGACCCAGACGAGGCCCTGCTGCTCGATCGCCGGATAGGCACCGCAGGTGATCTTGGAGAAGTCGATGACCTGATCTTCATGGGTCGAGGGGATGTCGACGCAGACGCCGTCCGTATTGAACCGCCAGCCGTGATAGCAGCACTGCACCGTTTCGCCATCAAACTTGCCGTGGCGAAGAGGAATACCGCGATGCGGGCAGATGTCGCGCAGGGCAAACACCTTGCCGGCCTTGTCACGGCCAAGCAGCACCATGTCGCCCATCAGCTTCTTGCCGGTCATGGCGCCCGGCTTGATCTCGGCGCCGAGGCAGGCCACGTACCAGAGGCCGCGCAGCAGTTCCGCCTTCAGATTGTCCACGCGCTGATCTCCCAGACTGCCACACGATTGGCTGCGTCCGCCGCAAGGAACGCGGCCGGTTGATGCGGATGTAGCCGGTCAGGCGAAGTCGCTCAAGGGGGCAGGCTGTCCGGTCAATTCCGGACGCGTGGCGCGGTGCAACGGGACTGGGGTGTGGCTACCCGCTCAGGCGAAGCCAGAAATCAGGTTGCCGAGCTGCTTGTCGGTGCCAGCGTAAAGCGAGGACACCGATGCGCTCTGGTAGCTGGAGGAAACGCCGTTACCACTGACTTCGATGTTCATCGCGCTGGCGGAACGGGACGTCAGGCCGGTCTGGCTGTTGTAGGAGACCCGGTCAAACGAGACGAAAGAGGCGGAAATCTTCTGGCCACCGATCTCGCCTTCGATCACGGTTTCGGTGATCGTGGCGCTTTCATAGGCTGCGCTCGCGCCCTGTCCGCCTTCTTCACCCAGAGCACCGCGGATCTTGCCTGCCGTATCGAGATAGTCCTCGATCGTGGCCAGCTTGCCGGACTTGTCGTCGTCGTCCTTCTCGGACTTGCCCTTCTCGACGGCTTCCTGCAGCGCGGAAATGACGACGGCGTCTTCTTCTGCCTTCTTCGCGGCAAGGTCGAGGACATTGGTCACCGGAACAGCCTTGGCAGGCCCTTCATCTGCTCCGCCCGCCTTGCCGCGCCCGCCTGCGTCGAGACTGCCCTGCTGCATGGCAAAGAGGCTTGCACTGGTGGTCGTCGACTGGATCGAGAGCTGCATCGGATGGCTCCGGCATGGTCTGCGCACCGGTTGCGGCAGATCCTGAAATCAGCCTTGCAAAAGAATGGTTAACATCACGTTAACCACTGCGAGGCCTCGAACCTGGGGCGACCCGGAAACCGCAAGCAGTCAAAGCGAATTCGTTCCAATGCTCCGTTTGCAGCATGGGAAAAGTATCGAACCATTAACGATCAGATGGGACACTTTGAGCGTCGCCGCTGAAGAATACCGAAAAATCCGGATCTCATCCCAACCCTACCTCCTTAATCTTGCCGGGATTGGAGGGATCCTTTGCCGGGTACCTTCGGTGCGTTTCTCCATTTGCAGGTCCTGTTGATCCATGTGCCGTCTGGCTGCCTACCTGGGGACCGAGATCCCCCTCGAAAACATCATCGCCAAGCCGAAACATTCCCTGCTTGTCCAGAGCCTTGATGCGCAGGAGGCAAAGCTCAGGGTCAATGGCGACGGGTTCGGTATCGCCTGGTATGGCCACCAGACAGAGCCGGGCCTTTTCAAGGACGTGCTGCCGGCCTGGGCCGACACGAACCTGCAGAGCATCTGCCGTCTGGTGAAGGCACGACTGTTCCTCGCCCATGTGCGGGCCGCGACAACGGGCGCTACCTCGCGCGACAACTGCCATCCATTCTCCTGCGGCCGCTGGTCCTTCATGCACAACGGCAACATCGGCGATTTCACGCGCATTCGCCGTGAAATGGAGATGCTGATCGACGAGGACTATTACGCCTGCCGGAAAGGCACGACGGACAGCGAACTGTTCTTCCTGCTGCTGATGACCAATGGCCTCAACACCGATCCGCAGGCCGCGCTGGACAAGACACTGTCGCAGGTGCTGGACATCGCCGCGCGTCGCACGACCGGGGAAAAGCCGATCCGGCTGACCTGCGTGTTCACCGAAGGCGAGAAACTCTACGCGTTCCGTTTCGCCGACGATGGTCAGGCCCCGACCCTCTATCTCTCCGAATGCCTGGACCACGGCGGCCGCGCCTTTGCATCCGAGCCGCTGGAGGGGGCCTGCGCCCGGTGGCGTGCGGTGGAACCGGACAAGCTGTATGTTCTGAGCTGCGACGGCGCGATGACCCGCCCGCTTCGCCTGGAGAACGCCTTCGCCGAGGCTTGACGGCCGCCCATATTTGGGAAATATTCCCGAATATGGAAAACACGCACGCATCTCCCCCCGAGACTGACCTCGATTCACAGATTGCCCAGCGACTGCGTCAGCTGCGCCTGGACAAGGGCTGGTCACTCGATGACCTCGCCAAACGCAGTGGCGTCAGCCGGGCGACCCTGTCCCGGCTTGAGAACGCCGACGTCAGCGCAACGGCCCAGGTGCTGGCCCGTCTGACAACGGCGCATGGCATCACCCTGTCCCGGCTGATGCAGATGGTCGAAGACGAGGCGCCAGCACGCGTTCCGCTGGCCGCGCAAGTGCTATGGACGGATCCCGACACCGGCTATCGCCGGCGGATCGTTTCGCCGCCAGCCCGATCGCTTGCCGGAGAGGTGCTGGAGTCCACCCTCCCCCCTGCGACCCGCATTGCCTATGACGCCCCGCCCCGGCCCGGCCTAGAGCATCACCTGGTGATGTTGGAAGGCACGCTGTCGGTGACACTAGGCAACGTCCGGCATGACCTCTCCGCCGGCGACTGCCTTCGGTTCCGCCTGACCGGCAGCAATTCCTACGAGACGCCCGGCGAGAGTGGCGCGCGGTACCTGCTGTTTCTGGTGTGAACGACAGCAGCTCCAAAACTACAGATCAGGTCCGGGCGTGATCCCGACCCAAGAATCCCGACAAACAGAGGTGACAGATGACCCTTGCCGAGAAAACGCCGGCCCCTGCCGCACGCCTTGTCCGCCTGACCGCGGACACGTTTGAAGATCACGTCGTTGGCCTTGCCGAAGTGCTGACCGCCTGCGTCCTCGACGGGGCGAGTGTCAGCTTCGTTGACCCGTTCAGCCCCGCCGACGCGCTGCGTTTCTGGCGCGGCAAGGTCTTGCCGGGCGTTGTAACCGGCGACGTTGACCTGATCGTCGCGCTGGTCGGCGATGAGGTTGCAGGCACCGTGCAGCTGGCTGCCGATACGCCGGCCAACCAGCCGCAGCGCGCCGATGTGCGCAAGCTTCTGGTTCACCCCAAGCACCGCCGCAAGGGCATTGCCCGATCGCTGATGCTGGAAGCCGAAACATGTGCCGCAGCCCGGTCGCGGAGCCTTCTCACCCTCGACACCCGAACCGGCGACGCCGGTGAGCAGCTCTACCTTGACCTCGGCTATCAGGTCATCGGCCACATCCCGGCCTACGCCCTCGACCCGCGCAAGCAGCGGTTCGAGGACTGCACCTTCATGTACAAGCAGCTTGTCCAGTTGCCCGGCTGACGGCTGGACGGGTTTGGCGCATTTGCCATTCCCTAACCCTGACTTCACGTTCCGGGGCAACTGCCTTGCCCCGGCCTTGCCCAGGTCTCATTCCTCACCAAAACTGCAATCCTCGCAGCCGGATCTCCGGCTCGGGGCGCATGCGGGGGCGCTTGACGGCACACGAATGAGGCAGGACATGGCAGCGACAAAGCGGTTCATTCTTTCCATCGACGGCGGCGGCATGCGGGGGTTGATCCCTTTGCGTGTTCTGGAAGCGCTGGAGGGAAAGCTGACACAGGCTGGCGTCGAGTTGCCGATGTATCGCCTGTTCGACCTGATGTGCGGCAGCTCCACCGGCGGTTTGATTGCCGCTGGTCTTGCCGCACCCAAGGCAACCGGTGGCCACGGCGAGGTTGCGGCAACGCTTGCCGAGCTGCGCAGGTTCTTCGAGGAAGATGCCCGCGCCCTGTTCAGCCACAGCCTGCGCAAGCGGATTTCGCGCTTCGTGACGCATCCGTTCGGTGTCTTCGATGAACGTTACGACGCCCGCCTGCTCGAACAGATGCTGAAGGAACGCTTCGGCTGGACCTCCATGCAGAGCGCCCTGACGCACCTGGTCCTGACCGGCTATGACATCGAGCACCGCCGCACCTTGTTGATGGGCACGACTCCGACCGTAACAGGCGCAAGACCAGACGATTACTACATCTGGCAAGGTGTGCGCGGCGCAATGGCTGCGCCCTCGTTCTTCGAGCCGGCACGGCTCGACAACCTGACGCTCGGCCGCCAGGAGGCGATCATCGACGGCAGCGTCGTCCATGCCGATCCGGTTCTGGTCGCCTATGCGGCTGCGCGCCGGCAGGGCTGGGCGCCACGTGACATCGTCATCCTGTCGCTTGGCGTCGGCCATGCCCCAGATCGCGCCATCAACCCGGCTCAGGCGGAAAACTGGGGCGCGCATGGCTGGATGCTGCCCTCTAATGGTGCGCCGGTCTGGTCGATCCTGACCAGCGCGCAGGCGGAGGGCGTTGCCGAAGCGGCCCAGTTGCTGTTCAACGAAATGGATGGACCGACCTACATCCGCATCGACGGCACCGTCCCGGCCGAAGCGGAAGACTGGGACAATGCCCGGCCCGGCAACCTTCTGCTGCTGAACGGCGCAGCGGACCTCATCATTCGCGACCACGCGCAGGTGCTGGACCGGCTCGCGGCCATCATCGCCGCTGCCCTTCATGGGGATACAGCGCCGCAGGCCGGAACAACCTGCTCTGCCGCAGCTTGACCGCAGCCAGGGCATGATTAAGGAAACGTAAATGCCTCCGGCGCAGGATTCGAAGCCGGGGCCACTGGCCCATCGCGGAGATCCGATCATGACACTGCGCCGCCGTCCGAGTTGCAGCACACGGTCAAGGCTTGCCCTTGGCATGGTGTCCGTCGCCACCGGCTTTGCGCTGCTTGTCGGACCGGCAGTGGCTGCAGGGCCGGTGCCCACTGCAAAGCCCTCGGCCAGCAGCAGCGCCGCAGCTGCGCCGGCAGCGTCGCCCCAGCCCGACGCAGCGCCTGTGACGCCAGCGGCGCTGAAAGGCGATGCTCCGGCCAAGGACTATTTCGGCGCGATGAAGGGCCCGGCACCGCTTGCGGCCCGCTCGATCGGATCCTACGCCAAGGGCTGTCTTGCCGGAGCGAACGCACTGCCGGTCAACGGTCCGACGTGGCAAGTCATGCGCCTGTCGCGCAACCGAAACTGGGGACATCCGGACCTGATCCGCTATCTTCAGGACCTTGCCAAGGCGGCCCCGACGCTCGGCTGGAACGGGCTGCTGGTCGGTGATCTGGCACAGCCGCGCGGCGGGCCTATGACATCAGGCCATTCCAGTCACCAGATTGGCCTTGATGCAGACCTCTGGCTCACGCCGATGCCGAACCGCATCCTGAGCGCCGAAGAACGGGAGAACATTTCCGCCATCTCGATGGTCAAGCATCCGCAGGACAAGGCCGGGGCAGACCGCAGCGTTGATCCATCGAAATGGACGGACACTCATGCCGCGCTGATCCGATTTGCGGCGCGCGACAAGCGTGTTGCGCGGATCTTCGTCAATCCGGCGATCAAGAAGGCCCTGTGCGAATTCGAAACCGGTGACCGGGCCTGGCTCAACAAGGTCCGGCCCTGGTGGGGGCATGACTATCACTTCCATGTCCGCATCGCCTGCCCGGCCGGCAGCGCCGGCTGTTCCGACCAGGACGCACCGCCTCCCGGCGACGGCTGCGGCGCGGACCTCACCTGGTGGCTGTCGGACGAACCCTGGGTGCCTAAGCTAGATCCGATAACGGGCGCCCCGCCCCCTGTCGAGAAGAAGCGGCCAATGGCCCTCTCGGCCCTGCCGAAGGACTGCACCAGCGTGCTGACGGCACGCTGAGACAGGCTCAGACGGCCGTTCCGGCGGCTGGAGCCGGAGCGTTGTCCAGGATCAGGGTCATGAACACAAGGTCGAGCCAGCGGCCGAACTTGAACCCCACTTGTGGCAGGCGCCCGGTCGTCTCGAAACCCAGTCGCGCGTGCAGGGCGATCGAGGTCGCATTCTCGGCGTCGATCGCGCCGACGAGCACATGGACGCCTGCGGTCTTTGCTTCGGCGATGAGCCGCTGCATAAGCGCCTTGCCGACGCCCCGACCCTGCGCAGCCTCAGTCACATAGACTGAATGCTCCATGGTCAGCCGGTAGCCCTCCTTGGCGCGGAAGGGACCATAGCTGCCGTACCCTAGGATCGTTCCGGCATCGTCCACGGCCACGACCACCGGCAGCCCAGCACCGGTCCGGCCATTGAACCAGGCCTGACGCTCTGCCAGCGTTTCCTGCTTGTCCGTCCAGATCGCGGCGAGGCGCCGGACCGCATCATTGTGAATGTCGAGAAGGGCGGGGACGTCATCGAGCGTGGCGGGCCGAAGAAGCATGGTGGCATCCTTTAGGGTCGTGTTCGCAATCCGCCTAGCCTGTTTGCCCTCAGGTGGGAATACGCCAGTTGCCGCAACCGCGAATTCGTCGGCAAAAGCTCAAATTCTCCGCGTCTTCGCTCCGCAATCCCCTTTGCGCAAATCAAAGGGAGTGGTAAACGCTCGACCATGACGAGCCAGCCCATTTCCAATATTCGCAACTTCTCCATCGTGGCCCATATCGACCACGGCAAGTCCACTCTCGCCGACCGTCTCATCCAGATGACGGGCACGATGACGGACCGGGAGATGACCGATCAGGTTCTCGACTCGATGGACATCGAGCGCGAACGCGGCATCACGATCAAGGCGCAGACCGTGCGCCTGATCTACGTGGCCAAGGACGGCAAGCAATACACGCTGAACCTCATCGACACGCCAGGTCACGTCGACTTCGCCTACGAAGTGTCGCGCTCCCTGGCCGCCTGCGAAGGTTCGCTGCTGGTGGTCGACGCCAGCCAAGGCGTGGAAGCGCAGACGCTGGCCAACGTCTACCAGGCGATCGACAACAACCACGAGATCGTGACCGTCCTTAACAAGATCGACCTTCCCGCCGCCGAACCGGACCGGGTCAAGGAGCAGATCGAGGAGGTGATCGGCATCGACGCGTCGGAAGCGGTGATGATCTCGGCCAAGACCGGCCTTGGCATCGATGATGTGCTGGAAGCCATCGTCAACAAGTTGCCTGCGCCGAAGGGCGACCGCGACGCGCCGCTGAAGGCCATGCTGGTCGACAGCTGGTACGACGCCTATCTCGGCGTGATGGTGCTCGTGCGCATCATCGACGGCACGCTAAAGCGTGGCCAGCGCGTGCGCATGATGGGCACCAACGCGGCCTATGAAGTGGACCGCATCGGCGTCATGACGCCGAAGTTCATCCCCATCGACGAGCTTGGACCCGGCGAGATCGGCGTTCTGACCGCGTCGATCAAGGAAGTGGCCGACACCCGCGTCGGTGACACGATCACCGACGAGCGCAAGCCCTGTGACGAGGCGCTGCCGGGCTTCAAGCCGGCGCAGCCGGTTGTGTTCTGCGGCCTGTTCCCGGTGGATGCGGCCGAGTTCGAGGATCTGCGTGCCGCCGTCGGCAAGCTGCGCCTCAACGACGCCAGCTTCTCCTTCGAGATGGAAACCTCGGCCGCACTCGGTTTCGGCTTCCGCTGCGGCTTCCTTGGGCTGCTGCACCTCGAAATCATCCAGGAGCGCCTGTCGCGCGAGTTCGATCTGGACCTGATCGCCACCGCCCCTTCGGTGGTCTATCAGATGACCCTGACGGACGGCACCGAGGTTGACTTGCACAACCCGGCCGACATGCCGGATGTGGTGAAGATCAAGGAAATCCGCGAGCCGTGGATCCGCGCCAACATCATGACGCCGGACGAGTATCTCGGTGCGATCCTCAAGCTGTGCCAGGACCGGCGCGGTGTGCAGGTGGATCTGGCCTATGTCGGTTCGCGCGCGATGGTCACCTATGACCTGCCGCTCAACGAAGTCGTCTTCGACTTCTACGACCGGCTGAAGTCTATCTCCAAGGGCTACGCGTCCTTCGACTACACCTTGACGGACTATCGCGAAGGCGACCTCGTCAAGATGTCGATCCTCGTCAACGAGGAACCGGTGGACGCCTTGTCGATGCTGATCCATCGCTCGCAGTCCGAGCGCCGTGGCCGTGCCATGTGCGAGAAGCTGAAGGACCTGATCCCGCGGCACATGTTCAAGATCCCGATCCAGGCCGCCATCGGTGCCCGCGTGATCGCGCGCGAAACCCTCGCAGCCCTGCGCAAGGACGTGACCGCCAAATGCTATGGCGGCGACGCCACCCGCAAGCGCAAGCTTCTGGAAAAGCAGAAGGAAGGCAAGAAGCGGATGCGGCAGTTCGGCAAGGTCGAGATCCCGCAGGAAGCCTTCATCAAGGCCCTCAAGATGGACGAGTGAGCGCTGCGGCCATAGATGGCCTCATCGCGCCAGCCTTCGGACACCAGTCTCCTGACACCAGTCAGGCTGAACTCGGCAGCAGAATACAAACCCCTGCGTTGACCTTCCTCTCGGGATGTCACGCAGGGGTTTTTCGTTTGTGCAGACCGGTGCGTCACGATGATCCTGCTCAAGCTTGAAGCTGGAGCGTACCATCATAGCATCAAGCCGACGTCGGAAATTCGCATTTTCTAAAGTTGAATTATATACTTCGCCCACCCAACCACAACACTTGGCGGCGCCCAATTTGATTTCGCAGTTCCGCTATGTGAGTTTACATATCGCATTATTTACAAGATATACTTTTCGGCCGAATACATGCCTTATCAGGTTTCATGCCGTAACTTGTATCCTCAGCGTTTTTTCGCAGTCCGGAACAAATTTATACGCCGGCTTCATGTCTGATTAACGGCATCTGCATATGACTTCCCTTATAACGTGCAACAGTTCGATCAGTCGCGAGCGGACTGGGGGGAGCCGGAGGGGCTTTCCCGCACGCCTGAAACCAGGACGGGATCACATGGCAAGACAGGCAATCCAGCCGACCGGCGTGGAGAGGTTCTTCAACGAAAACGACCTGATCGTCTCAAAGACCGATCTGAAGGGGCGCATTACCTATACCAACCGGGTCTTTCGGGACATCTCCGGCTTTTCCGGGGCAGAACTTGACGGCGCCCCGCACAGCCTCATCCGCCATCCGGATATGCCGCGATGCGTGTTCAAGCTCCTTTGGGACACGATCGAAGCTGGCGGAGAGATCTTTGCCTATGTGAAGAACATCTGCGCCAACGGGGATCACTATTGGGTGCTGGCGCATGTGACGCCCTCCTATGACGCGGCCGGACGCATGATCGGATACCATTCCAACCGCCGGGTCCCGAACGCGGCCATTGTCCGCGAAACGATTACACCCCTCTACGCCAAGCTGCTGTCCACCGAGCGACAGGCAGCCGATCGCAAGGTGGGAATGCAGGCCGGTCACGCCGTCCTCGCGGGACTTCTGAAGGACAAGGGCACGAGCTATGATGAATTCATCCACACTCTCTAAGGCGATCGTTGCCGCCGCGCTCGCGCTCATCGCCAACATTGTCGCCATCGCAGCCGGACTGTGGGGCATGACCACTGCGTCCCTCGTGGCAGCGGCCATCGGCGCGGTGCTTCTGGCGGGGTGTGTGGCCTTTCTTGTCCGCAGCCGGGCCACGATCGCCCATGCGGCAGATGTTTGTTCGCGCGTTGGGTGGGGCGATTTCGAGGTCCGGGCCAATGACCTGTCGGCGAAGGGCGAGCTGGGCGATCTTCTGCTGGCCCTCAACCATCTGATTGACCGCACCGACGCATTCATGCGCGAAGCCGCGGCCTCGATGTCGGCGATCCACCAGAACCGCTACTATCGCCGGATCCAGCCTGGCGGATTGGCTGGCGCGTTTCTTCGCAACGCTTCCATCATGAACGACGCGACCGAGACCATTCAGGGGCGCGTCGGTGCATTCCATCATTCGACCAGCGCCTTCGAGGCTGAGGTCAGCGAGATTGCGCACAAGCTGGAAGCCGCAGCCAGCGAGATGACCGAAACCGCCCGCGATCTCAACGACGTGGCTCAGTCCAACAGCGAGCGCATGACCACGGTGGCGACAGCAACCGGCGACGCCTCCAAGCATGTCCTGGTCGCATCGCAGGCGACAGAACGGTTGTCCCACTCGGCCCGCGAAATCGGTGCCCAGATCAACCGCTCGGCGACCATCGCGCGCCAGGCCGTCCAGCAGGTGGAACAGGGCCAGGCCAAGGCCAAGGGACTGTCCGCCTCCACCGAGGCCATTTCGGCGATCATCGCGCTCATTTCCGATATTGCCGACCAGACCAATCTGCTGGCTCTCAACGCAACGATCGAAGCCGCCCGCGCGGGCGAGATGGGACGCGGCTTTGCCGTGGTCGCCAACGAGGTAAAACAGCTGGCTGGTCAGACCGCCAAGGCGACCAAGGAAATCACCGACTCGCTTGCTGAAGTGGAAAGTGCGAGCCGTGAGACTGTGATTGCCTTCGACGCGGTTTCCACCACCATCGCCGAGATTGAGGGAATTACATCGATCATCGCCTCGGCCTCCGGTGAACAGAGCCGGGCCACCGCTGAGATCGCATCGACCGTCGAAGCGACGGCGCGGCGAACCAGCGAAGTCAGCGACAATGTCGTCGGCGTCAGCAGTGCAGTTGGAAGCACGCAGGATTCAGCCGGTATCGTGCTTCATTCGGCAGGAAATGTTGCCGAGACCGCGAGTGAGCTGACCAGTGTCGTCGCCCGCTTTGTCCAGACATTGAAGCGTGGGCCACTGGAGGAACAGGACGCCGCCTGACGGTACCCGGCAAACTGACGGCAACAAAAAAGGGCGGAGAAATCCGCCCTTCGTCGTTTGGCGCAGCCGGTCGGGCGCGCCCTTGTCAAAAGGCTCAGAGAACCTTGACGTGTTCGGCAAGACCGCGCCCTGCACGATACGCCATGTCGAAGGCCACAAGCTGGCCCTCCTTCAGCGTTTCGATGCCAGAGCGGCGGAGGCTGTCGATCTCGACCAGCACATCATCGCCTTCATGCGGTTCGATTGCACCGACACCGCGGTGCATGTCGAACCATTTTACGTTTCCATGATCCATGGACTTACTTCCGTTAATACTCACTACGTCTTATACACCGACTGTATAGCCGGACTTTGAAACGTCTTGATGACAGTTTTGATTGAAACGTCGCCGCATCTAGCCAGCTTTGGCTTGTGGCAACCTTACGCGAGTTTGCGGACTTCTGGTTAATCAGCGGTTAATCCGCTTGCAGATTGCCACGAGGCGCATCCAGAACGGGACGCATCACTCACTCGCCACGCTAAGGTGGTACATGACTGCGGCAATTTCAAGGGGCGTCAGCGCATTCACCCTGTGATAGGTAACAGGGGTTGGTTCTTGATTGCATGTCCGGGCCCTGGCCCGGTCCTCTGCCTGTCAAAAAGGAAGTCACATGTCCGCCTTGCTTCTCGGCGATCTCGCCCCCGATTTCGAAGTCGACACCACCTCTGGTCCGCTGCGCTTCCACGAGGCTATCGACGGCCATTGGGCCGTGCTGTTTTCCCATCCGAAGGATTTCACGCCGGTCTGCACAACCGAGCTTGGCATGACCGCCAAGCTGAAGGACGAGTTCGACAAGCGCGACGTCAAGGTGTTTGGCGTGTCGGTGGATCCGATCGAGGATCACCATGCCTGGATCGGCGACATCAAGGATACCCAGGGTGTTGCCCTCAACTTCCCGCTGATTGCCGACCCCGCCCGCACGGTTGCGAGCCTCTATGGCATGATCCATCCGAACGCCAGCGACACCTTCACCGTGCGTTCGCTGTTCGTCATCGGCCCGGACAAGAAGATCAAGCTGAAGATCGAGTACCCGGCCTCCACGGGCCGCAACTTTGACGAGGTGCTGCGCGTTATCGACTCGCTGCAGCTCACCGCCAAGCATCAGGTCGCGACGCCGGCCAACTGGACCTCGGGCGACGACGTCATCATCGTTCCCTCGCTCAATGACGAGGCGGCCAAGGCGAAGTTCCCGGATGGCTGGAAGACGCTGAAACCTTACCTGCGCATGGTTGCACAGCCGAAATGATCCGCCAGCGCCGGAAGCCTGCTTCCGGCGCTGCACCTTTGTCGGGAGGGAACATGACCGCGACCCCAATCCGTCACGGGCGCTGCCTCTGCGGCGCCGTCGAACTCATCGTCACAGGGCCGATGCGCGAGGTTGTTGCCTGCCATTGCAAGCAGTGCCGCCAATGGACGGGCTATTACTGGGGCGCGACTGCCTGCCCCGATGACAGTCTTGCCGTGACCAAAGGAGAGGATCGGATCGTCTGGTACCGGTCTTCGGAAACAGCACGCCGCGCCTTCTGTGGCGCCTGCGGCAGTCACCTGTTCTGGAAGATGGACGGCACCAGCCAGATCTCGATGTCACCGGGACTTTTCGAAGATCCAACCGGCTTTGGCATCGGTCGCCACATCTTCTGCGCCGACAAGGGTGACTACTACGAGCTACCGGAGGACGCAGAACAGGTCGCAAAATACACCTGATCCGCGTCGCCGGTCAGTCGGCCTCGCCGGCCGCCTTCAGGGCTTCCAGCGCGACACGGTAATTGGGAAACTGGAACCTGTAGCCCAGTTCCTCCTTCACTCGGACATTAGCGACCCGCTTGTTCTCGCCGTAGAACGAGCGCGCCATCGGGGTCAGTTCGGCCGTGGCGAAGTCTTGTTCCGGTGGCGGGCTAATACCCATCAGCTCGGCCGCATAGGTCACGACATCCTGCGGCGGGCAGGGCTCATCGTCGGTGACGTTGAAGATGCGCGTGCGTGGCCGGGCCATGGAGGCCTCCAGTGCGCCTGCAATATCGGCGACATAGATGCGGTTGAACACCTGCCCCGGCTTGATCAGCCGTTTTGCCGTGCCCTTCTTGAGGTTCTCGAAGGCGTTGCGCCCGGGGCCGTAGATGCCAGACAGGCGGAAGATCTGCACCGGCAGGTCAGCCTCCCGGCCGAAGGCGAGCCAGGCGTTCTCAGCGTCGACGCGCTGCACCGAGCGCTTGGAAACCGGCTTGCAGGGCGTGTCCTCGTCGACCCAGGCCCCGTCATAATCGCCATAGACGCCGACGGTCGAGAGATAGCCGATCCACTCCGGCCGGGCGGCGGCGATGTCGCGGCCATGGTGCACCAGCGCCGGATCGCCGGCCTCGTCCGGTCCGATCGACAACAGCACATGAGTGGCGCTTGCCAGTGCGGCGGCAACGCCGGCACCCGGCGCCGCGCCGTCGAACAGGAAAGGCTCGACGCCCATGGCCCTCAACCGTTCGGCCTTGTCCTGCGACCGCGTGGTGCCGCCGATCCACTCGAACCGGTGCTTCACCCGCTCGATGAAGGCGCGGGACGAAAACCCGACACCGAAGACGAAGAGACGCATGCCAAGGCTCCTGCTGCGAAAGTCTGATCACTGACCCCGTTATAGGGCGAGATGCTTGCGGCGGATCTCGTAAAGCGCAATTCCCGTGGCGACAGCGAGATTGAGACTGTCCGCCTGCCCCGCCTGCGGGATGCGCACCAGGGTCTTGCAGGCAGCGGCGAGGTCTGCTGACAGCCCCTGCTGCTCATTGCCCATCACCAACAGCGCCGGCTCGGTGTAGTCGACGGTGCGGTAGTCGACCGAGCCTTCCAGATGTGTCGCCGCCACCGTGCCCGGCCAGCGGCCAACGAAGGCCTTGAAGGCCTCCGGGCTGGTCTTGACCAGCGGCACGTGAAACAGCGAGCCCATGGTCGCGCGCACCGCTTCCACCGCGAAGGGATCGGTGCAGTCGCCGATCAGGATGACGCCCGACGCGCCCACGGCATCGGCGGTCCGGATGATCGTGCCGAGGTTGCCGGGATCCCGCACCCGGTCGAGGGCGATCCAGACCGTGGAAGCGCGCGGATCGATGGCCTCGAGCGGCATCATCTGCTGCTCGTAGACACCCACCACCATCTGCGGATTGTCCTTGCGCGTGATCGCCTCGAGGATCGGCGTGTTGACCTCGAGGATCAGCGCCCCGCGTGCCTTGGCCGTGGCGGCAGCTTTCTGCGCCACCGGGTTGTCGCGCGCTTCCGGACCGATGGCGAGATAGCGCACCGTCCAGCCGGCGGCGAGCGCGTCGGTGGCCAGTTTCAGCCCCTCGGCCACGAACAGGCCGGTCTGGGTCCGGTGCTTGCGCAACGCCACCAGACCCTTGATGTCCTTGATGATCGGGTTGGAGTGGCTGGTGATCTGCTTCACCGCGCCGGCGCGCGGACGGGAGGTTTCGCTCATGCGCCGCTCCAGCGGGAAAAGAGGGAGGTGGAGAGCGCGCGCGGGCCGTTCTCCTCGCGGATGACCAGTTCGCCCGATTCCAGCAGGCCGCCCTGCTTGGCCAGCGTCTCGGCCATCAGCTCATGCACGGACAGGAACGAGGCGCGGATGGCATAGGCGGTCAGGATCATGAACAGCGCGTTGGGCGACAGGAGTTGCCGCAGCATGCCCAGCATCTCAGGCAGGTTCACGAACAGGTCCCACACCTCGCCCTTCGGACCGCGGCCATACTTCGGCGGATCGAGAATGATGCCGTCATAGGTGCTGCCGCGGCGCACTTCCCGGGCCACGAACTTGCTCGCGTCCTCGAGGATCCAGCGGATCGGCAGATCGTTCAGGCCCGAGAGGTCCTGGTTTTCACGCGCATAGGCAATGGCCTTCTTGGAGGCATCGACGTGGGTCACCTGCGCCCCGGCGGCGGCCGGAAGCAACGAGGCAAGGCCGGTGTAGCCGAACAGGTTGAGCACCTTGACCGGACGGTCCGGCTCGGCGGCCTTTGCCGCACGCACCTTCTCCATCACCCAGTCCCAGTGCGGAGCCTGCTCGGGGAACACGCCGACATGGCGGAAGGACATGAAACGCCCGAAATAGCGCGCCGGCCCATACGCCATTTCCCAGGTCTCGGGCACGCTGCCGGCGAACTTCCAGCGGCCGGGGCCTTCCTCGTCCACGTCGCCGGTGAAGACCGCGTCGGCCCGCTCCCAGACGGCCGGCTTCAGGCGTGGTGTGCCCATCGCCTGCGGCTCCGGGCGCACGACGGTGAAGCGGCCATAGCGTTCCAGCTTCTGGCCACGCCCCATGTCGAGGAGGGCGTAGTCCTTCCAGCCGGCCGTTTCGAGCACGACGGGCCAGCGCTGCAGCGGCGGCAGGCCGGCGCGCGGAAGGGACAAAGATTGCGGAGCGGCGGAAACCGGCGTGTCGGGCACGGCGTGACCTTTTCAACTGCGAAAGAAAACCAGAAGAAAGCCATTAGGCCGGGCGCGCCGCCCGGTCAATCAATCCGGGCCGATTTCCGGCCTTGCACGGACACGTGAGCGGCTTTCCCGGCGATAAATGCGAAAGCTTTTGACAACAGCACCGGGATTTGATCGCCTATCCCTTCAAGAGGAGAACAAACGGGCGAAAGACCCGTCTAGGGAGGAGAGACGCATGCTGAGCGTTCCTGGACGCGGGCGCAGCCATGCCGACCGCGTCGCCGAAGCTGTCAACAGCAAGGTCTGTGCCGCAACGTCAGGCATAGCGGCATCCTGGCGCCGTTCGATGGTCTATCACGGACTTGACCCTGCCAGCCGCCGGTCGGCCCATCGTGTCGAGGACGGTTCCCTGCGCCAGGCGCGTGAACGATCGCAGGACCTGATCCGGATCGCCATGCCAACGCTGGAGCGGCTTTACTCCACGCTCGGCAGCAGCGGCTGCTCCGTGGCCCTTACCGATACCGACGGACTGATCCTCGAGGCCCGCCGCGCGGCCGGCGATGCCAGGGACTTTGACAGCTGGGGACTGGCGACCGGTGCCGTCTGGAGCGAGGCCATGGAGGGCACCAATGGCATCGGCACCTGCGCAGCGGAGCGCCGCGCGGTGGTCATTCACCAGGACCAGCATTTCCGCACCGACAACATCGCCATGAGCTGCATGGGGGCTCCGATCTTCGATCCGACCGGTCAAATGGCAGGCGTTCTCGATGTTTCCAGCTGCCGCCGTGATCTGGAACTGCCTTACGCGCAGATGCTGGGTCTCATCGTGGCAGAGAGCGCAAGAGCCGTCGAAAGCGACCTGTTCCGGTCGGCGTTTCATGGCTGCCGTATTGTCGTGGCCGAAGGTCATGGCACGGCGGGCGTTTCCCTGCTCGCCCTCGACAAGGATGACGTGATCGTCGGCGCAACGCGGCAGGCACGCAAGGCACTGGACCTGACGGATGCGCTGCTCGCAGCCGCGCCGTCAGCCGCGCCCTACCTCGGCGAGCAGGAAGGCGAAGGCCGCGGAACAGAACGGGCAGCTCTGCGCCGGGCGCTGGCCCGCGCCCAGGGCAACGTCTCGGCGGCCGCGCGCGATCTCGGCATCAGCCGGGCAACGATGTACCGCAAGATGGCGCAACACGGACTCAGTGACTGAGCCGCCAGCAAACCGGGCGTCGGTGCCCTGTCTCAGGGCTGAGACATTTCTCGGCTATCTCTAGGGAACCGCGCTTGCAGGCCTGCGCTTCAGGACGCAGTCTTGGGACGTCAGCCATTGCCGGGCCGCCCCTGGAGGAGGGGCAAGGCCGCAACCGGCTTGCGAGACGAGTGACCGGTGTGAACTATCCGAGGGGAACAAGTTCCTCCGGATGGCTGATGCGGGTCACGTCTCCGCTTGTCAGGGGCGCCAAGGTCCGACACTCTTGGCTGACGCAGCGCAGCGCTACACGTCAGGCGCGCAGCCGGTCCCTTCTATCAGCAGGGGGAAGGTTCCGCCCGGTTTGCAGCGACGCGAAAGTGCTCCGGACTGACCGGAGACGACAGAGGGAGGCCGGACCGTCATGGATATGTCGGGTGAGTATCGCATTCCCGCGCCACGCAACGATGTGTGGAACGCCCTGAACGATCCCGAGGTGCTGAAGGCTTGCATTCCTGGCTGCGAAAGCCTGGAAATGACGTCGCCGACACAGATGACGGCATCTGTCACCTCGAAAATCGGCCCGGTGAAAGCCCACTTTACCGGCGTCGTCACGCTCGAGAACATCAACCCGCCCGAAAGCTACACGATCACCGGCGAAGGCAAGGGCGGCGTCGCCGGCTTTGCCAAGGGCGGCGCGGATGTGAAGCTGACCGAGGACGGTGACGACACAATCCTGACCTATACCGCAAGGGCGCAGGTGGGCGGCAAGCTGGCCCAGCTGGGCAGCCGCCTGATCGATTCCACCGCACGCAAGATGGCCGACGATTTCTTCGGTAAGTTCTCGCAGATGGTTGCCGGTGCCGCGTCTGCCTCACAGGACGACGAGGCCGATGCCTCCGACCCTGATGTGGCAGTCCTAGAAGAGGCCCGGACCATCGCCATGAACCAGGCCGGCGAAGCTGTCATTCACGCGGCAGCCGACGTGGAACACCGGCTCGGCAAGGCCGTGGTGGACGCGGAAGGCAAGGTCGAGGAAGCCGCGGCCAAGGGAAGTTTCGGCGGCCCCGTCATGTGGGGTCTCATCGCGCTGGCGGCGGTTATCGCCGTTCTGGCTCTGGCAAGTTGAGGTGACCATCGGAGCGGAGGCAAGACCGATCCGGACGCAGAAAGACAACAGAAATCCGTGACATGACCCTGTCTGGCGGTGACGCGAACCGGTCAGGCAGACCTGAGGGAGGAACAAAAGCATGGCGAAAGTATCCATGACCGTGAACGGCAAGAAGGTCTCGGCGGATGTCGAAGACCGCACCTTGCTGGTTCACTATCTGCGGGAGGCCCAGGGCCTTACCGGAACGCATGTCGGCTGCGATACATCGCAGTGCGGCGCCTGCGTCGTGCATGTGAACGGCAAGGCCGTGAAGTCCTGCACCATGCTGGCGGCCCAGGCGAGCGGGGCGACCGTCACCACGATTGAAGGACTGGCCAACGGGGCAGATCTGCATCCGGTGCAGGCGGCGTTCCGCGAGCATCATGGCCTGCAATGCGGCTTCTGCACGCCCGGCATGATCATGGCCGCGGTCGACATGATCGAGCGGCATGGCGCGAACCTCGATGAGGCAACCATCCGCCACGAGCTGGAAGGCAACATCTGCCGCTGCACCGGCTACCACAACATCGTCAAGGCGATCAAAGCCGCGGCTGACCAGATGGCCAGCATGCGCACGGCGGCCGAGTAAGCGGCACGCTTCAGTTTCCCACCTGCGCGGTTGCCGCGCGGGACATCTGAACTGGACCGGCAGGCTGGATCAAGGCCGTGAGGAGGCGGCACCAGCCGGGCCGGACAAGCAGCAAGACGCTGCCTGAGGGAGAACGTCCATGGGAGTTCAAGGCATCGGGGCTCGTGCCCTGCGCAAGGAAGACAAGCGCTTCATCACCGGCAAGGGCCGGTACACCGACGACATGACGGCCGCGCGCATGACCTTTGCGGCTTTCGTACGCTCGCCGCATGCCCACGCCCGGATCACCGGGATTGATGCCAGCGCGGCGCTGGAGATGCCCGGTGTCGAGGCCGTGCTCACGGGTGAGCAGCTGGTCGGCGACGGCGTCGGCAACCTCATCTGCGGCTGGATGATCCATTCGCGCGACGGCACGCCGATGAAGATGGGGGCCTGGCGTGCGCTGGAACCGGAGATCGTGCGCTACGCCGGACAGGCGGTGGCCGTTGTCATCGCAGAGACCCAAGGCCAGGCCCGGGATGCGGCGGAAGCTGTCGTCGTTTCCTATGAGGAACTGCCGGTCATCGTCGACCCGGCTGCGGCACTGGAACCCGGCGCACCGCAGCTCCATCCGGAAGCCCCAGGCAACCTGATCTATGACTGGGTCATCGGCGACGAGGCCGCCACCAATGCAGCCTTCGCCAAGGCAGCCCATGTCACCAGGCTCGACATCACCAACAACCGTCTGGTGCCGAACCCGATGGAGCCGCGAGCAGCGCTTGCCGAATATGATGCGGCAGAGGAGCACTTCACGCTGCACACCACTTCGCAGAACCCGCATGTGGCGCGCCTGGTGCTGTCGGCCTTCTACAACATCGCACCCGAGCACAAGCTGCGCGTCATCGCACCGGATGTGGGCGGCGGTTTCGGCTCGAAAATCTACATCTACCCGGAAGAGATGGTCTGCCTGTGGGCATCCAAGCGCGTTGGCCGTCCGGTGAAGTGGGTCAGCGATCGGACCGAGGCCTTCCTCACGGATGCCCATGGCCGCGATCACCGGTCTGAGGCCGAACTGGCGCTGGACGCCAACCACAAGATCATTGGCTTCCGCGTAAACACCATCGCGAACATCGGCGCCTACATGTCGCTGTTCTCGTCATCGGTGCCGACCTACCTCTACGCGACGCTGCTGTCGGGCCAGTACGACATCCCGGCCATCTTCTGCAACGTGAAGGCCGTTTACACCAACACCACGCCGGTCGACGCCTACCGCGGTGCCGGACGGCCCGAGGCCACCTATCTGGTTGAACGCATGATGGAGACGGCTGCACGCGAAGTCGGGCTGGACCCGGCCGAGTTCCGCCGTCGCAACTTCATCCGCGCCTTCCCGCACCAGACGCCGGTGATCATGTGCTACGACGCGGGCGACTATGACGCCACGCTGGATGCGGCACTGAAGGCTGTCGACTATGCCGGCTTCCCCGCCCGCAAGGCCGAGGCGGCACGGCGCGGCAAGCTGCGCGGCATTGGCCTGTCCTGCTACATTGAGGCCTGCGGCATTGCGCCTTCGGCAGCTGTAGGGTCACTCGGCGCAGGCGTCGGCCTCTGGGAATCGGCCGAGGTACGCGTCAATCCGGTTGGCACCATCGAGGTCCTGACTGGCTCGCACAGCCATGGCCAGGGTCATGAGACCACCTTCGCCCAGCTGATCTCGGACCGCTTCGGCGTCGACACCGACAGTGTGTCGATCGTGCATGGCGACACCGACAAGGTACAGTTCGGCATGGGCACCTACGGCTCGCGATCCGGCGCGGTCGGCATGTCGGCCATCGTCAAGGCGCTCGACAAGGTCGAGGCAAAGGCCAAGAAGATCGCCGCGCATCTGATGGAAGCGGCCGAGGGCGACATCGTCTTCGAAGGCAGCCAGCTGAAGGTTGCAGGCACGGACAAGGCCCTGCCCTTCTTCCAGGTGGCACTCGCCGCCTACACGGCCCACAACCTGCCGGCCGGCATGGAGCCGGGCCTCAAGGAAGGCGCGTTCTACGATCCGTCGAACTTCACCTTCCCAGCGGGCACCTATGTCTGCGAGGTCGAGATCGATCCGGAAACCGGCAAGACGCAGATCATCAACTTCGTGGCTGCGGATGACTTCGGCAAGATCATTAACCCGATGATCGTCGAGGGCCAGGTGCATGGCGGTCTGACCCAGGGCATCGGGCAGGCGCTGCTGGAAAACGCCGCCTACGACGAAAGCGGTCAGCTGATCACCGGTTCGTTCATGGACTACACCATGCCGCGCGCCGACGACGTGCCGTCCTACACGCTGATGACGACGGAGACCATCTGCCCGGGCAACCCGCTCGGCATGAAGGGCTGCGGCGAAGCCGGCGCGATCGGCTCGCCCCCGGCCGTCATCAACGCCATCACCGACGCGCTCGGCATCCGCGAGATGGCCATGCCGGCAACCCCGGAGCGCGTCTGGAAGGCGATCCAGGACAGCCGCCGGGCGATGGCAGCCGAGTGACCAACGGCAGCGGGCTGGCGCGCTGATACGGCAGCGCCAGCCCCGGTTCCCCTTCACGCTTTCCCCAAGGGAGCACGAACACGATGTATGAAACCAATTATCACCGCGCCGGATCGGTCAGCGAAGCGGCCAGCTTGATGGCCAAGGCTGATGACGGCAAGTTCCTCGCCGGCGGCCAGACCCTGATCCCGACCATGAAGCAGCGCCTGGCAGCACCAAGCGATCTCATCGACCTTGGCCAGATTGCCGAGCTTCAGGGCATCACCGAGGCAGGCGGCAGCCTGCGCATCGGAGCCGGAACCAAGCATGCAGACGTGGCCGGCTCCGCGCTGGTCCAGCGCCTGATCCCAGGCCTTGCCAAACTCGCCGGCGGCATTGGTGACCCGCACGTCCGCCATATGGGCACCATTGGTGGCTCCGTCGCCAACAATGACCCGGCAGCGGATTATCCCTCGGCCGTGATGGCGCTCGGGGCGACGGTTCACACCAGCGCGCGCGACATTGCCGCAGAAGATTACTTCACCGGCATGTTCGATACCGCGCTTGAAGAAAATGAGATCATTACCGCGATCAGCTTCCCGGTGCCGGAAAAGTCGGCCTACGCCAAGTACCCGAACCCGGCCTCGCGCTATGCCATGGCCGGCGTCTTTGTCGCCCGCTTCAAGGATGGTTCGGTCCGCGTCGCTGCGACCGGCGCAGGCCAGAACGGCGTGTTCCGCATCCCGGCCATGGAAGCAGCCCTCAGCGCCAACTGGTCCGCAGATGCCGTTGCCTCGATCAGCGTGCCGGCGGACGACATGCTATCCGACATCCATGGCTCGGCCGACTACCGCGCCAATCTCGTCACGGTGATGGCCAAGCGCGCTGTCGCAGCAGCCTGATACGACAGACAATGAGGCCCCGGAGCGCGATGACGCTCCGGGGCCTTATTTTTGTTCGGTCCTGACCTCAGGCGGCAGCGACGGCGGCCAGGAAGCGGTCCACTTCCTGCTTGAGATGCTGCGTCTTGCCGTTGACGTCGGTCGATGCCGTGAGGACCATTTCTGCAGACCGCGCCGTCTCGTCGACAGCCTCGGTCAGCGCCGACATGTTCCCGGCCACCGCCGTGGTGCCGGCTGCCGCCATGCGGACATTCTGCGAGATGTTGCTTGTCGCCGCGCTCTGCTGCGTTACAGCCGAGGCGATGGAGGAGGTGTAGTCGTTCACCTGATCCATCACGCGGCTGATGCCGGCGATTGCAGTAGCGGACTCATCGGTTGCCAGCTGGATCGCCGAAATCTGCGCCGAGATATCCTCCGTCGCCCGCGACGTCTGATTGGCCAGTTCCTTCACTTCCGCCGCCACGACCGCAAATCCGCGACCAGCCTCGCCGGCCCGGGCCGCCTCGATGGTCGCATTGAGCGCCAGAAGATTTGTCTGGGCCGCGATGTTCTGGATCAGGGTCACGACTTCGCCGATCTTTTCGGCTGCGGCGGCAAGACTGGTGACCTTGCCATTTGTGTCCCGTGTCCCGATGGTAGCGTCACCAACGATCTGGGTCGTCATGGAGACCTGCTGTCCGATCTCGTTGATCGAGGCGGCCAGTTGTTCGGCTGCGCTGGCAACACTCTCCACCCCGTCGGTCGCAGCTCCTGCGGCAGCTGCGGTCTCGTCGGCACGCGTTGCGCTGACACGGGAGATTTCGGTCAGCTTCTGCGCCGTTTCCCCAAGCCCACGGGCCGTCCCTTCAACGGAGCCGATGAGCTCCTGCGAGGTCGTCCGGAAGGTCGCGATCAGGTGCTCGATCGTCGTCTGGCGACGCCGCTGCGCCTCTGTTTCCGCCTGGGTCTGGGCTTCAAGCCGCATACGCTCAAGCGCATTGTCCTTGAAGACCTGGACAGCGCGGCCCATGTCGCCAATCTCGTCCGCGCGCTCAAGGCCGGGCACAGCCGTTGCCGTGTCACCTTCAGCAAGGCGCCGCATGGTGGTGGTCATGGCCCGGATCGGCTTCGTGATCACAAGGTTCAGAACAAAGGCCAACGCCAGCGCCACGACCACGGCCACGCCAAGCGCAACACCGATCGTTGTGACTGCCATGTCGCCGGCCATCCGGTTCGCAGCCGACTGGGCGCTGGCAAGCCCGGTTGCCGTGTCCTGCAAAACCACGGTCAGCCGGTCGAGTTCGCTCCGGTTGGCCTCCAGATCACCCTTGGCCTTGCGGATCTCGGTGAACGCCGCCGCATAGTCTTCCAACGCCTTCGGCATGGCGGCAATCGCGTCGGCGGCAGCCGGGACCAGAGTGGCCGCACCGTCAAGCTGCATGGCATACATGCCAAGCATGTCGATTTCGGCTTCCACCGCGTCGGGAGCCGCATCGCCCATGCCCGTCAGGAAGCTCGTCGTGCCATTTTTCACGGTCGAAATCGAGCTGGCAATTTCGAGCGCCTGCTGACCGATCGTCGTCAGCTCCGCCAGTCGCTGCTGCAGGCTCGTCGCCCCATCCAGCGCGCTGTCGAGCGCCGCATAGACTGCGAACTGCGCCTGAGTTGTTTCCTTCGCGAGGGCACCAAGACTGTCAGCAACGTCTTTCTTCTGGCCCATGCGATTGAACAGGTTCGTCTCGTCCAGCATCGCCGGCAACTGGGTCACGAGTGTCTGCGCGTGTGCTGTCATCGCAG
Source organism: Pannonibacter sp. SL95 (assembly GCF_026672425.1). Classification (GTDB taxonomy): domain Bacteria; phylum Pseudomonadota; class Alphaproteobacteria; order Rhizobiales; family Stappiaceae; genus Pannonibacter. The sequence continues at coordinate 74,779 of NZ_JAPPRC010000006.1, read as the reverse complement.
CGCTCTTGTCCTCCGGCAAGACCTTCAGCCGCGAGGTGGCGAACCTGGTCGCTCCATCGTTGATCAGGACAAGCGCGTCGTTGATCTTCGCACGCAGCTCGGGAGCCATCTCGTTCAGCTTGAAGTCTGCGCCCTTGCCAAACATCGGCAGCAGAAAGTCAATCTGCGCGCCCATGTCGCTGCCGATGCGCCCGAGCTTGCGCAGGTCATTCTGTGCCGCTTCGGCGAGCATGGATGCGTCGGCGGCATCGCGCTGCTGACGCTGCAACTCGTTTGCAATGGTTCGCGTGAGGCTGTCGAGCTGCGCCGTGGCGCGATCGACCACCTTGAGCTTGTCTTCGACAGACTGGCTGTCTCGGCGCACCGCGACAAATGTCGAGGCAAAGGCGGTTGCCTTTTCCCGCGCCTCCGTAACGATTTGCTGCGACTGAGGGTCGTTCGCAAGGCCAGCGCCGAGATCATACAAGGTCGTATCAAGGGCTGTCAGGGCCAGCGTGACCCGGTCGCCGGCTTCCGCGCCGGGCTTGCGCAAAAACGCCTCGCGCTCGGCTGACAGGCTCTGCAGGTCGGTGATGGAGGCAAGCGCCAGATCCGAGATTTCGCTGCGCTGCGCCAAACCGATGAGGGTGTAGATTGCCATCCCACCAATCACGGCCATCAACAGGACAATCGAAATAAACCCGCCGGAAACCTTGAAAAACAGACGGGTGTTGTTGAACATCCGAACGAATTTAGACATCAGAGCCTCTTTCCAAGTTGATTTTGCGGCGCGAATTGCAACCATCCCTCGCATCATTAGATTAATGCCCTGTATATTTTCAGAAGGACTCTCCAAGCCTGAAGCAACATTCTATTTTCATTATTTTGACGGCTATTCTTGCTTTCAATGTTATTTTTGACAGACGAGTATTTACCGATATCCGCGGATTACGTAGCGCCGGCAAGGACGTGAATTTCCCTCACCACAGATTTCATGCTGCAATGCGACATAATCTGACGTATGGACACCATCGCATTGCCACGCTTCATTTTTTGCGCTTCTCGATGAAATAAATTTCAGCTGGTCCATCCCCTGGGCAATAAAAAAGGGGGCCAAGAGGCCCCCTTTTCCCGATTCCAGATCACCTGGTTCAGGCTGCGGCGACAGTCGTGACAAAGCGATCAAAGGCGGCACGCAGGCGCTCGGTCTGGTCGCTGACCCTGCCGGATGCACCCAAAACCAGGCTCGCGGCTTCATTGGTCTGGTTGACCGACGCTGCCAGGCTGTGGATATCTTCCGAGACCTCCATTGTGCCGCGGGTTGCCTGCTGCACGTTATGGCTGATCTCGTTTGTGGCAGCACCTTGCTGCTCTACAGAAGCTGCGATCTCGGTGGTGTAGCCGTCGACCGTTTGCATGGTCGAGGCAATTTCCTGGATCGCCTGCACTGCCTCACCGGTGGAAGCCTGGATCGCAGCAATCTGCGAGCCGATTTCTTCAGTCGCCTTGGACGTCTGGTTGGCCAGTTCCTTGACTTCTGCGGCCACGACCGCGAAGCCGCGACCAGCATCACCAGCCCGCGCTGCCTCGATGGTTGCGTTCAGCGCGAGCAGATTGGTCTGTTCAGCGATGGCCTGAATCAGCGTCACGACTTCACCAATCTTGTTGGCTGCCTGTGCGAGCGAGGAGACCTTCTGGTTGGTCACCAGAGTGCTCTGGGTCGCCTTGGCAACAATTTCGCTGGTACGGGCAACCTGCCCGCTGATCTCGGCAATGGAGGCAGAGAGTTCTTCGGCCGCGCTGGCAACCGACTGAACATTGCTGGACGCCTCGGTGGACGCACTGGCTGCCGTCGAGGTGCGTTCCGACGACGCCTTGGCGATGTTCGACAGCGTGCCGGCAGTCGTTTCCATCTCATGGGTGCTCTGAGAGACGGCAGAAAGCAACGCTTCGACGGTCGAGCGGAAGTCGGTAACCGCAGCCTCGATCCGGATCTGGCGATCCTGCTGCGTCTGCTGTTCTTCGGCCTGAACCTGCTGCAGGTGGTTGCGTTCCCGGGCGTTGCTCTGGAACACCTCAACGGTGCGGCTCATGTCACCAATCTCGTCATGGCGATCAAGCCCCGGCACGACAACGTCGACGCGGCCATCGGCAAGCGACTGCATCGCGCGCTGCAAGGAGGTCAACGGAGTGGTGATCGAACGCACGATCAGGCCCGCCACGACGGCAAGAACGGCCAGCAGCACCAGACCCAGCCCGAGGCGCGTCTGGAAGTCGGCCCAGAAGATTGCCGACAGATCGTCCATATAGACGCCAGTCAGGACAAACATGTTCCAGGGGCGAAACGCTTCGAAATACGAGATCTTGCCAACCGGCTCGTCGCTGCCGGCCTTGGGCCATACATACTGGACGGTGCCCTTGCCGGTACGTTGGGCGATGTCGCCCATTTCCTTGGCAAAGAGTTTGCCATTGGCGTCCGCAAGCGTTGTCTGGTCTGTGCCGACCAGGTCTGGGCGCGCCGGATGCATGACAACGGGATAGCCCTGGCTCATGCTCTGGACGACGAAGTAATTGCCGCCATCGTACCGCATCGAACGCAGGACATCGAACGCGCGCGCCTTGGCGTCGTCCGCGGACAGCTTGCCGTCCTGTACCATCTTGTAGTGATCCGCGAGAACACCAACAGCGGCTTCAGTCAGGCTGCGGAGCTCTTCTTGCTTCAGTGCTGTCAAAGCCTGCGATTGACGCCAGGACTCTACGCCCATCAGGCCCGCGAGCCCGAGCGCAAACAAGACCAGAAGACCGTACAGTCGATAACCTATCGAAATCTTACGTTGGGTCAAATTCATTTGCCAATCCCCGTTGCAATCACAGGGAGATCTTGCAGGCCAGAGCAGTTAAACCTTCCCTAAACCGGTTTCACTCGTCGCCTTTTGTTGATGATTTGAACCCTCTGGCTGCCACCGGCCGCGAAGCAATCTGGACGTGTTGCATCCAGACGAAACTGCCGCAAGGAGAACAAACTGTCGCGCAGTCTCTCTGGGCAAGCTGATTCGGACCGATCGGAAAGGAGCGTTTCCGTCACACGATCAGACCAAGGACGGCCAATTGCCTGTTCGCCACTCAAACATGCTGCCCGCCGTTGATGTGGATCTCTGATCCAGTGACATACGAAGACGGCGCGCTGCAGAGGAAGTGGATCGTGTCGGCAACTTCGCTGGGTTGGCCAAGCCGGCGCAACGGGATGTCATCGATCAGCTTTTCCGTTCCGGGCGACAGGATGGACGTATCAATCTCGCCAGGCGCAATAGCGTTGACGCGGATGCCATGCGGCCCGAAGTCGGCGGCCATTTCCCGTGTCAGCGCGGCCAGAGCCGCCTTGGATGTCGCATAGGCCGTCCCCGCGAAGGGGTGTACGCGCATGCCGGCGATGGACGTGACATTGACGATCGAGCCCCGCGCGGCTTCCAGTTCCTTGAACAGTCCGCGCGCGAGCATGATCGGGGCAAAGAAATTGACCTGGAAAACATGCCGCCAGATGTGCATCGGTGTCGACAGGCTGTCGAGCCGCTTGCCACCTTCATCCTTCGGGCTGATCCCGGCATTATTGACCAGAGCATGCAGCCTGGACCCGTTCGGCTCGAGACGGCGGCGGATTTCCTGGATTGCGTAGCCGAGGTTTTCCGGATCGGAAAGATCTATCTGGATATGGTCTTCGGGACCGGCTGGCCAGGGACAGCGGGTTGAAAAGGCGTGCCGCGAGCAGGTGATGACACGCCAGCCTTCGGCGGAGAATTTCTTTACCGTGGCGTGCCCGATGCCTCGACTGGCCCCCGTGAGAACGATGGCTGGACGTGCGTCGACCGCCGGGCTGTCCGGCTGCTGCAACTGGCTCATGATGTGCTTTCCGGCCTCAGTTCGCGTGGCCTTGATGGGGAAAAGTTGACTCGTGAAAGAAACTTTAGTTTATGCCGCCCGTCCGTTCCATGACAGACTTGGCCCCGGATGAAGCACGGCGCAAGGGTGCGGCGGAAAACAAGACAAGACGATGATCATCTGCTCCTGCAATGTCCTGTCCGACAAACAGCTGCGTGAGGCCGCCGAGGAAATGCGGTCGGACCCTGACGCGCGCCTGCCGACGCCGGGCGCGGTTTTCCGCAAGCTCGGCTGCCGGCCGCGCTGCGGCGGCTGCTTTCCGAACGTGATCGACATCATCCACGACAAGTGCTGTGACCGGTAGACGTAAGCGCCCGGCCGCACTGGGCAAACCGCTTGGTTGCGCCTACAAACGACAGGAAACGAGGGAGACAAAGCCATGAAAGGTGACAAGAAGGTCATCGAGTATCTCAACCGTGCGCTCCGTCACGAATTGACTGCAGTCAATCAGTACTGGCTGCACAATCGTCTGCTCGACGACTGGGGCTTTACCAAGCTCGCAAAAAAGGAGCGCGAAGAGTCCATCGAAGAGATGCAGCATGCCGATAAGCTGATCGATCGCATCATCTTCCTGGAAGGCCTCCCGAACCTCCAGACACTGGATCCCTTGCGCATCGGCCAATCGCTGAAGGAAGTGATCGAATGCGATCTCGCGGGCGAATACTCCGCCCGTGCGCTCTACAAGGAAGCGCGCGAAGTCTGCCTGGAAGCGGGTGACTATGTGACGATGAAGCTGTTCGAAACGCTGATGGCGGACGAAGAAGGCCATATCGACTTCCTCGAGTCGCAGCTGGAGCTGATCGCCCGGATCGGCATCGAGCGCTACGGCATGCTTCAGGCCGAACCGGCAGACGCCTCGGAGTAAGGCGCCGCTGCATCGAGCTGCAGGATCTGACCGACGGCGGCCTCAGCGTCTGCACGGTCATGCGTGACGAGGACGACTGGCAGCCCGGCCTTTCGGGCTGCTGCAAAGACGAGATCGCGCATCGCGGACCGCAGAGCGGTGTCGAGCGCCGCAAAGGGCTCGTCGAGCAGGAGCGCCAGCGGCTCGGCGAGGAGAACCCGAACCAGCGCAACACGGGACTGCTGGCCACCCGACAGGGTCTGCGGATCTCGGGCGGCAAATCCTTCAAGATCTGCATCTGCCAGCGCCTGCTCGATCTTGCGCCGACGCTCACCGGATGAGCCACCGGCGGGCAGCGCAAACAGCAGGTTTTCCCCGACGCTCATATGCGGAAACAGCAAGGGTTGCTGGAACATCAGCCCCATGCGCCGGGCCTGCGGCGGGAGATAGGTGACATCGCGGCCAGCCAGAACAATCCGGCCTTCGATCGTGAATGGAGGGGCGAGGAAGCCGGCGAGCGCGGCCAGAAGACTGGACTTTCCGCTGCCCGATGCCCCCATGACCGTCAGCACTTCGCCTTGAGCAACCTTGGCGTCGAGGGCGGCGAGAAGCTGGCCGTCGAGGCGGAGATTGAGACCGCAAAGGTGCAGGCCGGACTTCGGATCGGGATGCATCAGGACGACCTCCGGGGGAACAGGCGCGGCAGCAGCAGGCGGGACAGCGCAGCGGCCAGAGCGAAGCCGGCGAAAGGCAGCAGGATCTGCGCCAGGGCATGAACGGCGATAAGCGGCCGGCTGCCGCCACTTGCCAGGGCAACGGCCTCGGTCGTTACGGTCGTGACCCGGCCGCCGCCGATCAGCAAGGTCGGCAGGTACTGGCTGACGGAAATCGCAAGGCCGAGCGCAACGGCTGTCAGGATGGCGGGAAGCATGAGAGGCAGGCGGATGCGCCAGAATACCCTTTGCTCCGATGCGCCGAGGGAGAGGGCGACCTGCCGGTAGCGCGGATCGAGCGCGCCCCAGGGCCCGCGCAGCGACAGGAGAATATAGGGCAAAACGAAGACAAAATGCGACAAAGCCACCCCAAACAGGCTGCCATCAAGACCGGCCTGCAGGAACAGCACCTGCAGGCCGAACAGGAAGGCCACCTGGGGGACCAGAAGCGGCACGAAGGCGAGGCCATCCAGCAGCCAGGTATCAAGACCGGCACCGCCCCCGCCCTGCCCCTGAACCCGCTCCTGCAACAGGGCCGTGACCAGAGCGGCGGCAGTCAGACTGACGGCAAGACCGATGGCAAGGGTGGTCGCGATCAGCCCGGTGAGATCGGGACCGGACTGAAGCCAGTGCCTGAGTGTCAGGCTGGACGGCAGAAGGTCAGGATAGCGCCAGGCGGTGGCCAGGGACCAGAGGGTCAGGACGGAGAGACCGAGAACCGCGAGGACGACCAGCCCCAGCAGGACACCGAGACCGGTGCGGCTGGCGATGCGATCACGGGCAAGACGGTGGCCGCGTATGGCCTGTGACCTCCAGACCAGACGGAGAGCACGTTCGCCGGCAAACCAGACCAGAAGGGCTGCGGCGCTGACGGACAGCTGAAGCAGCGCTCCGGCGGCGCCTTTCATGCGGATGGCCAGATCCGGATCGCCCATCCAGCCCACGACCCGGACGGCAAGCGTTGCCGGAAGGCTTGGACCGAGCACCAGCGCCATGTCGACGACCGAGGTTGAGAAGGCAAGCACCGCAAGGACGGGCAGCCGGAGTTGCCGGTAGAGCAGAGGCGCGACCGTATGCCCAAAGGCGGCAATGCGGCCATAGCCGAAGCTTTCTGCGAGCTGCAGCCGCGGGCGCAGGTCAATCTGATGCAGCGCCGCCAGGGCCATCAGCAGGAGGAAGGGGACCTCCTTGAGGACGAGACCGAGCGTCAGTGTCAGGCCAAAGGGATCCTGCAGGATCAGCCAGTCGGGCGGGCGAGACAACGCCGGGCTGAGCGGCGCGACCAGACGGACCAGAAACCCAGAGGGCGCGATCACCAGTGCCAGACCAAGCGCAGCAGCGGCATGCGGGACCGAGAGCAGCGGCGCCAGCAGGCGGCGGAGCCAGCGAAACGCCGCACTGTCCAGCCAGCCGGCGAGAAGCAGCATGACCAGCAGCAGCGAGACAAGCGTTGCGGCAAGGCCGGTGCCCAGACTGAGGAGAATGGAACGGCCGAGGCCGGGGGCGTCCAGCAGCGCCTTGACAGGATCCAGCGAGGCGCTGGCGGCTCCGGCTGATGGCAGATATCCCAAGGCCGGCAAGGCCGTGCCGATCAGTCCGGCCGCAACCGGCACGACCAGAACCAGCGCAGTGGCGAGGGCGGCCGGGCGCAGCCATGGCCGGCTCATCCGGTCGACCTCATTGCGGCTGGCTCATGACCATGGACTGGACGCGAACCTGGGCATGGGGGCTCATCACTCAAGGCACTCCCGTTGGCGCTTACTGGGCACCATAGCGTTTGGCCCAGGCGGCCTCCAGCGCCTCCATCCAGCTCGGATGCGGTTCGGGGAGCGTCGGGCCGAGGGCGGACGGAGACAGTCCGGCCTTCCCAAGATCAATGGCGGCGAAGCGTGCCTTGTCGGCGTCGGCAAGCGCGGCGACATTCAGCACCGTCGGATCGCCCCAGATCGCCGGATCTTCCTTGCGGGCCTGCGCTTCGGGCGACAGCAGGAAATTGGCGAGCACCTTGGCAGCTGCCGGAGCGTTGGCATTGAAGGGAATGGCGACGAAATGGCTGTTGCCGATGGTGCCGCCAGCAAACACGAAACTGCGGACTGTATCCGGCAGCTCACCTGCGGCGATCGCGGCCGAGGCGTCGCCGGGGTTGAAGCTGAAGGCGATATCGACCTCGCCATCGGCCAGCAGCTGCCAGAGAGCCGCGACGGACTGCGGGAAGGCCTTGCCGCCGCGCCAGAGGTTCGGGTGGAGGGCATCGAGCCAGGCGAAGAGCGCGGCCGTATCGGCCTCAAACCGCGCCGGGTCGACCGGACGGGCCAGCTTTTCGCGGTCGTCGATCAGATCGCTCAAGGCCTGTTTCAGGAAGGTCGAGCCATGGAAGTTGGGCGGCTGCGGATAGGTGAAGCGTCCCGGGTTCGCCTTGGCAAACTCGGCCAGCGCCTGAAGTGAGGCCGGGGGTTCGGCCAGTCTTGCGCTGTCGTGCATGAACACCAGCTTCGCCATGCCCCAGGGGCTTTCGAGGCCATCGGTGGCGACGGTGAAATCCTTGCGCACCGTCGGCTTGCCCTCGACATCGACCAGCGCCCAGTTCGGCAGGCGTTCAGCCCAGGCCTCAGCCTGCAGCAGGCCTTCGCGCTTCATGGCCGCGAAGTTCTCGCCGTTGATCCAGACGAGATCAACCGCGCCGCCGCTGGTCTTGCCGGCGGTCTTCTCGGCCAGTACCCGCGCGACCACATTGGCGGTGTCATCGACCTTCACGTGTTCCAGTGTCACGCCATACTGCTGCTTCAGCTCGCCGGCGACCCAGTCGATGTAGGCGTTGATGCGCGGCTCGCCGCCCCAGGCGTGGAAGTACACCGTCTGGCCTTTTGCTGCATCCTTGATGCCGGCCCAGTCTGCTGGTTCGGCCGCGAGGCTTGGGCCTGTCGCCAGAACCGCGACTAGCCCGTCTTATGCATGACGCGGCGTGTAAAAGGTTGGCGGATGTAGCTTAAGAGACTGATTTGGCGTAGGATTTGGTTGTCGAAGCCAATCCTCGCAATCCCACCGCCCGTGCCACACCCGCCATGACCGGCGATACGTTTCTGCCGTTTTCTTTTCCAGCCGTCTGCGCCAAGAAAGTCACCGCCGTGTTTGACGGTGGGCGTATCACCTCGGACGGCGGCGTCATGCTGCTGGCGGCGGCCGAGCGGCGTCTGCAACTGGCCGACAGGCTTGCCGCCGTGATCCGCGTGATCCGAGGCGGGTGACGCATGCCATGGCCGACATTTTGCGCGCCCGCATCTTCGCCATCGCCTGCGGCTATGAAGATGCCAACGATCTCGACCGGCTTCGTTTCGATCCAGCCTTCAAGCTCGCCTGCGGACGCTTGCCCGACAGCGGGCTGGATCTGGCCTCGCAACCGACCTGCTCGCGGCTGGAAAACCTGCCCGGCCTCAGGACCGTCATCCGCCTGGGTCGGGTGCTGGTCGATCTGTGGCTGTCGAGCTATGCCGTGCCGCCGGAAAGCATCACCCTCGCCATCGACGGCACGGTGGATGTCGTTCAGGGCCATCAGCAGCTCTCGCTCTTCAATGCCCACCACGACGAGCGCTGCTTCCTGCCGATCCACATATACGACGCCGCCACGGGCAGGCCCGTCGCCATGATCCTGCGTCCCGGTAAGACACCGGCGGGCAAGGAGATCCGCGCTCATTTGCGCCGCCTCGTCCGGATGATCCGGCGCGTGTGGCCGACAACCCGCATCCTGATCCGCGGCGACAGCCATTATGGCCGGGCGGAAGTCATGCAATGGTGCGAGAAGAACGGCATCGACTATCTGTTCGGCTTCGCCGGCAACAAGGTTCTCAAGCGTCTCGTCGAGGAGACCGCTGACGATATCCGTACCCGCCGCGCCCTCGAACAGAAACCGGTGCTGCGTGGCTACGCCGAAACCCGATACGGAGCAAAATCCTGGAAGGTGGAACGCCGCGTCTGCGCCCGCATCGAAGCGACGACGATGGGCCTCGACTGCCGGTTCGTCGTCACCAACCTTGGTGAGGGCTCCGCCGGGCACATCTACGACGTCATCTACTGCGCCCGCGGTCAGGCCGAGAACCTGATCAAGATGCACAAGAGCCAGCTTGCCTCCGACCGGACCTCCTGCCGCTCGCCGATCACCAACCAGGTCCGCCTCATCCTGCACACCGCCGCCTACTGGCTGATGCTCACGATGCGCGACGCCGTGCCCGCGACAGATTGCCTGCACAAGGCCGAGTTCGCCACGCTCAGGCTGCGCCTCCTCAAGCTCGGCGCCCGCATCACCGAAACCGCCTCGCGCATCCGCATCGCCTTCGCCGCCGCATGCCCCGAGGCCGGGATCATCCGCCACCTCGCCAGCGCCTTGCAGCCGGCCGCGCCATAAAGGCCGGGGCACCGATGCCCCAAGAGCCCACACCCTTCAACATCAAACGCGTGCCACAAAGTCCCATCTGAACCGCGGTGAAACAGACGCAACGGTACCACATGTCCCGGCAATGCCGTCCAGAAAACCGGACAGCTCATGCATAAGACGGGCTAGCGCTGCCGGCCTCGATTGAAGGACGGACAGATGAAGCGGAAGCGGTTCACGGAAGATCAGATCATCGCGGTTCTGCGCGAGCACGAGTCGGGTGCGAAGGCGGGCGACCTGGCCCGCAAGCACGGGGTTTCGGAGGCGACGCTGTATAACTGGAAGGCGAAGTATGGCGGCATGGACGTGTCCGACGCCAAACGCCTGAAGGCCCTGGAAGACGAGAACGCGAAGTTGAAGAAGCTGCTCGCCGACCAGATGCTGGAAGCCTCGGCACTTCGCGAGCTTCTGTCAAAAAATGTATGGTCCGCCTCGTCCGGTAATCCCCCCGGCAATTAACGGGCTTCAAAAGTAGAATTTTCTCGGGTTTTATGATCGAGGAGGGTAATCCCCCCGTTTTTAACGGGGCTCTGCAGTAGAATTCACGCAGCCAGTTTCAGTTTTTGTGCGGGTGTGATGCCGCCAATTCCCATATTGGGCCGTTGGTTGTTGTAGGTCCATAGCCACTGTGTGGCGAATTCCTGTGGCTCCTCGATGCTTTCGATGATGTTCTGGTCGAGCCATTCATGCCGGACGGTGCGGTTATAGCGCTCGACATAGGCATTCTGTTGCGGCTTTCCGGGCTGGATGTGGTTCAAGGCAATCCCTTGTTTCTCTGCCCATTCCATGAGCTTGCCGCTGACATACTCCGGGCCGTTGTCCACCCGAATGGCGTATGGCTTGCCGCGCCATTCGATGATCTGGTTCAAGCTACGGATCACGCGTTCAGCCGGTAGCGAAAAGTTCACCTCGATGCCGAGCCCCTCGCGGTTGAAGTCATCCAGCACATTCAGCAGCCGAAACTGCCTGCCGTCCTCCAGGCGGTCTGCCATGAAGTCCATCGACCAAACCATGTTCGGTTGATCCGGGACGGCCAGCGTATCGGGTTTGTCCCGCTTCAAGCGCTTTCTTGGCGTTCGCCATTGGACTTGAACCAATGGCGTCTCAATGGCTCACTCCGCAGGTTCAATTCCAGATCGCGGTATATCCGGTAGACCCGTTTGTGATTCCACAAGTGCCTCCGGACATTGCGCAGGTAAAGGAAGCACAGGCCGAAGCCCCAGCTCTTCTTTGCCCGCGTCAGCCCGATGAGGAGATCGGCGATCTGTTCGTTCTCCTCGTTCAGCTTAGCGCTGTAACGGTAGCAGGTCTCGCGGACTTCGAAGGTGCTGCAGGCGAGCGCAATACTCACCCCTCGCAACGCCACTGCTTTCCCGGCCATCTCCCGGCGTTGAGATGGCCGCGTCACTTTTTTCCCATAGCCTCTTTGAGCAGTTCGGCCTGCATGCTCATCTCCGCATACATCTTCTTCAGTCGACGGTTCTCGTCTTCCAGAGCCTTCATCTGGCTGATCATCGAGGCGTCCATGCCCCCATACTTGGCCCGCCATTTGTAAAATGAGGCCGTGCTCATCCCGTGCTCCCGGCATAGCTCAGGAACTGGAACACCACCTTCCGCCTGGCGCAGGATGGCCAATATCTGCGGTTCGCTAAATCTGCTCGCTTCATCAAAATCTCCTCGATCATAAAGCCAGAGAAAATTCTACTTTTGAAGCCCGTTAATTGCCGGGGGGATTACCGATGCTGTTTCAATGGGTTTTGACCGAGAGGCTTGGGCTCACCGGTCGCGGATCTCCGCTTCGCTCCGTCCGGATGAGGATGGTGAGGCAGCTCACAGCCTCTTCCGCCGTATGATGCCAGCGACCTACCGCTCCCTCCCGGTCTTGCCCTTCGTCCAGTAGGCAATCGCATACTGGCTGCCCTTGCCGAGGCCGAAGTCTTTGCGGAACAGGGCGCGCAGGCGCTGTGCGGTCTGCTGTTCGCCAGCGAACCAGGCAAAGGCGGGTTTGCTCTGCGCAAAGGCCGTGCGGATGGCCTGTTCCAGATCCGCATCGAAGCTTTCCGGGACAAGGCCATGCACGGTCAGGCCGAGGCGGGCAACGTTGGCGGCGGGAAGATAGGCCAGCGCCTCTTCATCCGTGCCGAGCCCGAGGATCACGTGTCCGCCGCCGGAAACGGGATTGCCTTTCCGTTCCATGTCTGCGGCCAGTGCCTCGATCATGCGGGCAACGGCCGGCGCGCCGGTGCCATCGGCGGCAAGCAGCAGCGGGCCTGCGAGCGGCGGGTGCTGGAAACCGGAGGGGCCGAGCAACCCGATCACATCGCCTTCACGGCAGGCCTCGGCCCAGTCTGAGACGGCGCCGCCCGCATGACGGACGACGTCGATGTCTATCTCTGCCGTTTCGGGCCGGGTCTCCTTGAGGGTGTAGTAGCGCATGTGCAGCCCGTCAGGCCCTTCAGGCAGGATCAGCGCGCCATTGGCGGCAAGCCGGGGCCAGACAGGGGCGCGGCCTTCCGGCGGCTGCAGCAATTTCACATGAATCCCGTCGCTGCCAAAACATTCCATCCCCTCCACCTTGAAGGTGAGGCGGAGGAGGACGCGGCTGAGCGCCACCTTCTTCAGCACCGTCAGCTCGTGGAAGTAGGGCGGAGTCACCTCGTCATCGCGCAGGTCATCGTCGGACCAGCGCAAGGCGGCGGTCGTGCCGGGCTGCAGCTCTTCGAGGTGCTCCATCAGCCACTGCTTCAGCCGGTGCAGCGGAACCAGCCCGTTTGCCTGCACCGTGATGCGCAGCCCTTCGCCCTCATGAATGGTGAGGCCAACGGTGTTGGGGGCGAGGTTCAGCACCACTTCCTCCGGGGAGGGGCGGGTGACGTCCATGCCGTTGCGGAGCATTTCGGACACGAGCGTTTCCTGCAGGCCGACTGGGGCGCCGCTGGGAAGCGTGGTGAAGGCGATCAAAGGGGTGGGGCCGTTCATGGGCGGGCCTCCTCAAACATGTGCGGGGCAGGCTTGCGGCGCAGCAATGTGGCCGTCAGCAGCACGGCAAGGCCGGACAGGACCGTGGAAAGGGTGAAGAGTGCGCCATAGCCGAGCTTGTCTGCAAGCAGGCCGGAGGCGCTTGATCCAGCCAGATAGACCACCAGCTGGGCGCAGGCGAGAATGGTGAAATCCGTACCCGGCTGATCCTTCGAGGCAACGGACATGAACAGCGAATAGAGCACGACGATTTCCATGTAACGGATCAGCGTCTGGAACCCGGCTGCACCCATGACGGTGTAGATGCTGTCCGAAATGCCCAGGGCATGGACCATGAACATCAGGAAGCAGATGGTCCTGAGGCCTCCCAGCGTGATCAGCGCCGTGCGGGTGCCCTGCCAGCGCATCAGGCCCACGGCCACCACGGAACCCAGAAGCCCGGCCGTTGCCGCCGAAACGCCCGAGAGATAGCCGATCCAGGACAGCGGCAGCTTGATATCAACGAGGTAAGACCCTTCCATCGCCTTGACGAGGCCTTCGCTGGCGCGGAACACCAGTGCCACGATGAGGATCTGCACGGCCTCCGGGCGGCGGAAGAAGGCGCGGAGCGAGGGCCGGGGAGCAGCGGAGCGTTCGCTGGTTTGGGAAGGGCCGCTGTCCTCGTCCTCCTCCATCATCACGGTCATGGCGAGGGGAACGAGGGACAGGGCGGCGACGAAAAGCAACGTTGGCTGCCAGCCCCAGTGCTCGAACAGGAACAGCGACAGGCTGCCGCCGATGACAACGCCGAAGGCGACTGCCCCGCCCTGGCAGGCGTTGCCGATGCCCCGGTCCGCTGCCGTCAGCTTCTGCGTGGCATAGCCATCCGTGGCGATGTCCTGGGTCGACATGGCAACGGAAATGACCATGCAGATGATGAACAGCCCCACCACATCCGAGGGCTGGATGAAGGCCATGGCGAAAAGAGCGGCCGAGCAGGCGAGTTGCATCGGCACGATCCAGCCGCGCCGGTGGCCGATGGGCAAAAGACGGATCCGGTCGACGAAGGGCGCCCAGGCGAATTTCACCACCAGCGGCAGCATCAGCAGCGAGAGAAGCCCGATGGCCGTACGCGAAACGCCCTGCTCGCGCAGAACGGGCGGCAGGGCGGCGGCGATCAGATAGGTCGGGATGCCTTGCGCCAGGTAGAGCCCGGCCAGCGTAACATAAAGACGGATCTGGCTCTTCTCTTGTGGCGCTGTCTGGCTTTGGGGCGCTGGTGCATCCCGCATGGCACTGGTCTTTCCGGCAAAGGGTCAAGCCTCCCGCAAGCGATTGCGGGAGGCTTCAGGATCAGAACGACACGCGGTAGGTGAGGGCCACCGTGCGGCCAAGGCCCGGCACTTCCGCGCCTCGCACGGCGCTGGCCACCGGGTTGACGTAGTAGGTGTCCAGCACGTTGCGCACGCCCAGCGACAGCTTGCCGGCCTTGCCCATGTCCTTCGACATGCCAAGATGCAGCAGGGTGACCTGCGGCAGGCGCTGGCTCGTTTCCTTGCGGCCGGACAGATGCTCGATTTCGGCGCGGGCCATGATGTCGTACATGAACTTCACCTCGCCATAGACATTCAGCTTGACGTTGTTCGGGATACGGTTGTTCGGCATGTATTCGCCCCCATCGATGCGGCCGTTGCCATTGGCGTCATACTTGCCTTCCACATAGGAGAAGACGGTGCCAAGGGTCACATTGTCCCAGATGTCGGCTTCGGCGCTGGCTTCCACGCCCCAGATTCTCTCCTTCTGCTGAGAGACCTGATTAGTGGTCACGTTGTAGGAGACGCCATCATCCGAAGCGGAGACATACGCGCTCGCCGCACCGCGGAAGCGGCCCCAGTCGCCGCGTAGGCCGCCTTCATAGGTGTTCACCAGCTGTGGCTTGGGCGCGATCGAGGCATAGCTGATGGCCAGGGACGGAGTGCCGGAGCAGCCGAAGGCGCGCGCCAGAGCGCCATAGGCGGCACAGATCTCGCCAATGCTGTTGACACCGGCGCGGCGGGTAAAACCGCCGATATCCGTCAACGAGTAGCCCTGCGAGAAATTGGCAAAGGCCTGAGCCTCCTGCGTCAGGTCAAATACGGCGCCAATATTGTAGGTCGGCGAGTTGTATTCAAAGCTGCCGCCCCGGACATTGATGGCAGGCCAGAGCGTGTAGGCCGTGGGCGAGCGGTACTGCACGGCTGCAGGACGGTTGAAATTCTTCACGTCCAGATAAAACTGATCAAATCTCGCGCCACCCTGAAGGGTCAGGCGGTCGGTGACGGGCAATTCCAGCTGGGCAAAGGCACCGATCTGGTTCTGGGTCATGGGGGAGATGACGGTGGTTCCGTCGGTCAGTTCCTGCGTGGTCTGGTCATAGGTGTAGTCCAGACCCCATGTCAGGTTTGCCCCCTGACGCAACCAGTCAACCGGGCTGTTCACAGTGGCATTGATACCGGCGCGGTCACTCTTGAGTACGCTCTGATTATAGGGTGACGTCGGCGACGCGCGATTACCCGAATAATAGACGATCGAATTGACAGCAGAGAGTGTGTTGAACGGGCTCGTCTTTTCGATCGAATTGTAGAATGCCGTAACCGCCAGCTTGCCGAGCACGAAATCATTCTCGGTAAATTTGCCAGTCAGATACTTGGAATCTTCCTTGAGCGGATCGCCGGTATAGGGTGACTGGAAGTCTGGAGACACCGGCGTCGTGGTGTAGTTGGTGAGCCAGTCGGGATTCTGCTCCAGATAAGTCCAGTCGAAGCTCAGGTCAAAACGGCGGCTTTCGTTCTCGTAGCCAAGGCCGGTGAAGAGGTTGCCCTGCTTCGTCCGGTCTGCACCGCCCTGGCCGAGCATGGCATCGGAAGCCATCTCCTTGCCGCGCCCATCATAGGCCTTGCGCGTCATGTCGCCGGAGAGGGAGAAGAAATAGTCGAACTGGCGGATGCGGCCTTCAACGTTGGCACTCACCGAAGGAGCAATGGAATTGCCCACGTCCTGGGTGTAGGCGCTTGCCTGCGTTGTGATGGTGGTGCGGATGCCCTCTTCCGCGCCACGCTTGGTAATGAAGTTGATGGTGCCGCCCGTCGCGCCCGCGCCGTACAGGCTCGATGCACCGTTGACGACCTCAATGCGCTCGACCGTGCTCAGGTCGATCATCGACAGGATGCGGGAGTTGTCGCGCAGCGGCGTGTTGCGCGGCACGCCGTCAACCATGATCAGCACATCACGGCCGCGGAAGGTTTCCGAAGCACCGGAAAGGGTCTGGTTTGACGGAGCAAATCCCGGAACCATACGGGCAATGAGATCTGCGGCATCGGTGGAACCGAAATTGCCATCCTCGATCTGGGCGCGGTCGATCACGACCACGGACTGCGCAAGTGTGCCGACCTCGCTTTCACTGCGCCCCGCAGTGATGACGATCTTGTCGAGGGTAGATGCAGCTTTCGGTGCTGCCTCATCCTGCGCCATTGCCGGAAATGCCGCAATAAGCGCCGTGGTCGTCAGCGCGAGTGTCTTGAAATGCATGGCCTGCCACCTGTTGCATGTGCGGTTGAAGTCTGGTCTGCGGTGGCTTGGCTTTTGTGGCCTGGCTTCCTGATGTTGGCGCTATAACTGCAATATATGATTTTATTATTCAAGTTTAGACTGATTGAAATGCTCTGCAAAAGTTGCGCTGTTGCGCTCAGGTCACATGTCAGGAGCGGTGTAGCGGATTGCGCAGGTCAGTCCCCAGAGCAGGCATCGGGCGCTGGACTGCATCACCATAGCCGATGGCAAAGCGCACCTTGTTGATGCAAACCCTCGGCATAGCCGGATTGAACAGATCGAACATCTGGTGCCGCTCTGCCAGATCCGGATGGGCCGCCATATAAGCCTCAAGCACATCCGCCAGAAGCCGGTAGAGCCTGTCTTCCGGCAGCACGCCGGACGCTTCGAGCCGGGCAGAAAAGAAGCGCAGAACCGTGACGAAATGCGCCGTCTGGATGTTGTGAACGATATAGGCCGGGGGCTTCGACGGCAGCACCGCCCTCACCTCATCCGGCAGGTCCGCCTGTTCGGGGAGCACCACATTGACCAGATCCACGTCACCCTGCAGGTCCTTGATGGCAATACCCGCCGGCATGTCCCTCTCCAGCACCACGGTGATGTTCTGCCCATGGGCGATGAAGCCCGTGCCGAAGCGGCAGAGCATGTGGTAGAGCGGCACCACGCTGACTTCGAAGAGGCGCTTCAGCCAGTCCTCGAAGTCCATTCCGGCCCGGCGCGCATGGGCCACGGCCAGTGGCCGCCCTTCCGCATCGGGATGCAGAAGCGCTGCATAAAGGCAGGCACGGCGGTTCGGCCCCACCCGGCCGGAGGCATTGTCGCGCCAGATCACGCCCAGCGTTTCGTTGTGCTGATAAGGTGCATCTTCCATCTGGCCATAGAGCGGATGCCGGTACCAGATGCCGCGCGCCTCGCGCAGGATCGTGACGTGCCGGACCAGCAGATCATCCGAAGCAACGATGCCTTCCAGCCAGTCAGAGAGCGCAGCGCCGATGGCGATGTACTTGCCCGGAATGCCGCGCCAGGCGGAGGTGTTGAGGATGGTCAGCGCCACCTTCACATCCGCCGAGCCGGGCCGGTCGATGCTGGTGAGCGTGCGCAGGCTGGGGCCTGCTACATAGCGCCCGCCGAAGCTGCCGAGGAACACCAGATCACCCGCTGCCAGATCCGTAACATAGGCCTGCTGGATCACGTTGTCCCACTGCCAGGGATGCACCGGGATCAGCGTATGGGTCTCAAGGCTCAGCCCTTTTTCAGCCAGCCGGGCAAGAAGCTTTGCCGCCTCATTTTCTAAGAGCTGGCGGCGCAGGAAGGCCGCTTCGTCGCCTTCTCCGCCCATGCGGCAATTCTGCCGGGTGGCTGCCAGCCAGAACAGGGAGAAGGGCTCGGCAGCCTCCGGCGAATAGCGGGCAAGGTCATCCGCGCCCCAGCCGAGGCGGCCTTTGTTGGCGACGGCCTTGGGGTGCCCTTCCAGCAAGCCGTGCAGCACATGCACCGGCAAGTCGAGCAGCCGCTCCGCATTCAGCCCTTCCATCTTCTGCCGCAGGACCACGTCCTGCCGCAGGGTGTTGGAAAGTTCGCGCAGGAACGTGGCGAGGGTTTCCGGCGCCATTCCAAGCTCGGCCCTTGCGTCCAGCGTGAACTGCAGGGGTGAAATGGCCCCGGCCGGTTCACGGCGGATCGTCCGGCGGTCTGTCAGCAGGTTGCCCCAGGCGCCCGTGCGGGCTGCAAAGCACCATGTGACGCCGGATTTGAGGCGCAGGGCATATTCGCCGTCGCCTTCTGCTTCCGGCGCCAGCACCTCCTCATAGGTCAGCTCGTCCAGCATCTTGGCAAGAGCTGTCTGGCAGACCTCCAGCCAGCGGGCGTCAGCGGCATTGCGGCTGTCTGCGGCTGCGGTCACTGCGAAGGGCGCGTTCACAGCCGCACCTCCGAGAAGAACCGGGCGCGCGTGCAGCGCATCAGGGCCGAGCGCTTGTGCGGAAAGTCGAATTCCTTGACCTTTTCGTAGCCAACCTCGCGCGCGTAGCTCAAAAGCTTGGAGTTATCGACGCGGGGCTCGCCCATGATGTTTTCGGTCATCGGGCAGTCGAGGAAGAGATAGTGGATGAGCCCGCGCAGCCAGGCTCCGGTCTTGGCCCGGCCGAGATGGCGGCGCTCGCCGATCAGCCCGTGCCAGGCCCGGTCCCAGGGGCCGCTGTCATAGAAGGGGCCAAGCCGGTCCTCCCGCACCCAGTAGGTCTCGAAATAGCCCGCATCCTCGCCGTTGAAGCAGCCGATCAGCGGATAGGTGTGCGGCCGCTCCGCGAAGGCGGCGATATAGTCGCGCAGCTTCGGCTTTTCCCAGGCCAGCTCCCAGAAATAGGCGACGCGGCCGTCGTTCATCCAGCGGTGGAAGATGTCGAGGTCCCGGTCAATGTCCACGGTGCGGAAGGAAACGGTGAGATCGGCCACCGGGTCATAGCGCTCATAGACCACGCCCACCGGATGAGGCGGGCGCAAGGGGTGGTCGCGGCCATCAGGGCCCGGCACCAGCCCGGTGCGCAGCCGCCCCGCAGGCTTGTGTCCCAGCCAGAGCATGTCTGTCTGGTAGAAGCCATCACGGCGCACCTCCAGCCCGCCCATGACCGGATGGGCGAAGGGCAGATCGCGGAGGGTGAGCGGCACGCCGGACGGATCAAGGATCAGCCGGTGGAGGCTGCCGTCAGCGGCAAAGGCCGCTTCCAGTGCCCGCAGTACGGCGCCGGTCAGCTCGTCTGCGCCGGGCGCTGCTCCGTTCAGGCGCAGCGACAGAACAGGTGTTTCCCCGGTGCTGTCGAGACGGGTGGTCACGAGGGCTTCCGCCTGTGTGGTGCTGGCAGCATGAATGTTCATGGTCTTGTCTCCGTGTCACTTCCCGTCTGCGCGCATCAGCGGCAGCAGCGGGTTCGGCATTTCAAGGAAGGCGGCGAGCTGGCCCGAGCCATCGCCCGAGGCTTCGTTCACGTTGCTCAGGCTGGTGCGGTAATTGCCCTTGCTCACCCAGGTGGGGCAGTTCAGCAGGAAGTCATGCAGGCTGGTGTCGCCCCGGCTCTGTGCCTTCTCCCGCTGCAGGAAGGTCAGAAGGCAGCGGTTGGCTCGCTCTTCCGGGATGAGCCCATCCAGCACCAGTGTGGCGATTACGCTCATCAGATTGTTGACGATGACGTAGTAGCAGAAGAGCCCGTCACCCAGCTCCGGCGGCACCACGTTCTCCGCGTGGCGGCCGATATCGGGCAGGTGCTTTGCCAGCATCTTGTGATGGGTGGTCAGATGGCCGGTGCCCTGACAGTCGCGCAGCCACAGATGTGCAGGCCAGCCGTGCTTATCCAGCGCCAGCGTCATGTTCTGCTGGTGCGCCCCAAAAAGCAGGCCGTAGCGGGCGCGGATTTCCAGGAGCGGATGGATCGCCACATCCAGGAAGCCCCGCAGCCAGCTCTCCGCCAGCTCCTCTGCCGCTGCGCCATCGCGCGCCGCACGGGCAAGGATCAGTTCGCCCAGCGGAGAAGCGCCATCCGGGCGCTGCTCGCACAGGCCCGCCATCATCACCGGACCGGCGGCGGTTTCATCACGGAACGGGTTATCTCGCAGGACAACGAAACTTTCCTCCAGCGCCCCGCCATCGGCATCCTTCAGCGCCACATAGGCAGGCTCGCACAGGATGGAGGCTTGCGGGAATTCGGCGGCAAGGCTTTCGCCAATGGGGCCGTCCAGCAGCTCGGCCAGCTGCAGTCCCCGCTCCACTTCCTTGCGGGCCAGTGTGCGGCGGGAATTGGTGAGCCGCAGGGAGAGCGAAAATTTCAGCATGGACGGTGCATGCCAGGCATGGACACCCCGGAACGAGCCGGTGGCGACAAAGGGCTGGCCCAGCTCACCCAGCGGGCGCAGCAGGCCTTCGCGCAGCAGGGCGATGACATCCGCACGGGCAAGAAGCTTCGGCGCCTGAAAGGGATGCCAGGGCAGCGGCAAGAATCCCTCTTCCGGCTGGTGCAGCTCTTGTGGCAAGGACGGATCGTTCTGTGCCAACGCCCGCAACATCTGTTCTGCCGGGGTCACCGTGCCGCTGGTAAGGACGAGGATGGAGCGGTGGGCGAGGCACCAGAACAGCGGGAAGCGTCCGCCCAGATCCGGAGCAAAACGGCGTGCCTCCTCCAGATCCAGCCCGTCGCGGCTGCGCGGATTGGGATGGGTGGCGTGGCCGCCGGTCAGGGCCTGCTCGCTCTGCTGGAAAGTCCAGCCTGAGGCGAGGCCCAGCGGTGGGCGGGCGCGGAAGGCTGCTTCGGCTGCAAGCCGACTGTCCATCACCCGCTGCAGCAGCTTCATCTGCAGGGCTTCATCGCCCGCGCTTGCCACAGGATCAGTAACGAGCAGGGTCAGAGCCGTAGCCAGCGGCACTTTGCGCAGGCTGCCATCAGCGCCCATCAGGCAGAAGGGCAGGCGAACGGCGGTGCGGAAGGGGGTGCGGGCTGGGGCGTGGATCAGCAGCGCATCGCTGTCCGCCAGCGGCAGTTTCAGGATTTCCCCGCCTGAACCGACAAAGCCGTCCGGGAAGGCCGCCTCAAGGCGCGCTGTTTCGTCCGGGCCAAGCGCAGACCATCCGTCCCATTCGCGCAGGAGCGCGTTGAGAAAGGCGCTGGCAGCGGAATGATCGGCCAGGGCTACGGCATCCATGGGCGCGGCAGCGGGCGTCATCCGGTTTGAAGGCAGAAGCTGGTTCATGTCGGGTCCTCGTCACTCGGGATCAGATCAGCCGCCGCCGCCAGGACCGGGGCGGGGCTGGCAGGCGGCGGCTATGGTGGCGGCCGGATTAGCCAACGGCCCGGGTGAGCGGGGCTTCATCCGGGAGGCGCTTCGGCCAGTCCACCAGTTCCGGTCCGGCGCTGACATCGAAGAGATCTTCTCCGGTCAGGGCGTTGATGATGACAGCGCTGCGCCAGGCCATCAGGCTCATCTGCGGATCGACAATCCCGTGCGATGACAGGCCGAGATTGAGGCCGAAAAGACTGACGCTGGACGGGCCATCCCATTGCAGGCGGTAGCTGGCATCGAGAACCGGCAGGCCATTGACATCGAAATCCAGCCGGTGGCGCAGCGGCTCGAGGCAGGCGGGCAGGCCAGGGCGCGCACCCGTGGCCAGGATCACCGCATCGGCACCGAACAACTCGCTCTCGCCGCTGGTGATGGCGTGGGTGAGCAGCAGGAACCCGCCGTTCTGCCGGTCCATCGCCTCCAGATTGCGGCCTGGCAGCAGCGAAATACAGTTTTCGCCCCTGAGATGGCGGCGGCGGTAGATCTCGGCAAAGAGCGTGTCCACCGTTGCCGGGGTCAGTCCGTCGCTGGCAAGCTTCTGCGCGGAAATCTCGCTGCGCTGGGCCTCGGATGGCAGCGTCTGATAGGCTGCGACATAGCCCGGCGTGAACACCTGATCGACAAAACCGCCCTCTTCCAGCGGCGAGAAACGCGGCAGATTGCTGATCCAGCTGATGTGGAGCGGTGCGCCGCTGGGGCGGGTCAGCAGATCCAGCACGATCTCGGCCCCGGTCTGTCCCCCGCCGATGACGGCAACACGCTTGCCGCTAAAGTTGCGCGGCTGCGTCAGGTAACTTCCCGCATGGAAGCAGTCTGCCCCCAGATGTGCGGCCGTGCAGGGCGGTACGAAGGGCTGCATGCCTGTACCCGCGATGAGGTTGTGGGCCAGTTCCGTGCGGCTGTTGGCAAATTCCAGCCGTAGGCGGTTGCCGTCCAGATGCACCGCCGTGGCTTCCTCGCCGAAGGCGAGCGTGTCGAGCCGTCCGCTTACCCACTGAAGATATTCGTTGAACTCCATCCGGGTGACGCCGGTGAAGCGGCCGGAGAGGAAATCGTAGAAGCGCTTCTTCTCCACCAGAAAGGCGGTGAAGGAATGCGGGCTCGTCGGCAGGACGGGCGTCACCAGATCCTTGAGGAACGATGTCTGCAGGATCGAGCCGGGAAACATCAGCCCCTGATGCCAGGTGAATTGCTTCTTCTTCTCGAAAAAGCGGGCGTTCAGTCTCGGCACACTGGCAAGCAG
The DNA here is from genome assembly GCF_026672425.1 of Pannonibacter sp. SL95. Taxonomy (GTDB): domain Bacteria; phylum Pseudomonadota; class Alphaproteobacteria; order Rhizobiales; family Stappiaceae; genus Pannonibacter. Next base: position 52,265 of record NZ_JAPPRC010000006.1, on the reverse strand, counting down.
CGCGGCGACGCTGAGATTGAAGGGGCCGATGCCGATACCGGCAACATCCAGCGGCAGTGCGGGGAGGGGGGCGGCATCGGGACGCATTTCGAACACGGGGTTCATTTGGATGCTCCTTTATGAGGGGTGTGGGCAGGGGCGGCGGCGGTCAGATCCGGGAGGGGAAGCTGAGGTGCCGGGCCGCTGCTGCGGCTGAAGCGGGTGACAATGGGGATGGTGACGGCGGTCAGTGCGGTTGCGCACGCCAGAACGGCAAGGGCCATGTCGAGGCTGATGGAGCCCAGAACACCGCCTGCAAGGGAGCCCGCAGCAAGACCGGCAAATTGCAGGCTGCTGAGGCGCGTGGAAACAAGGGCGCGGTTTGCGGCAGATATGCCTTCGGCAGCAAGTGTCAGGGCCGTGTTGGCCCCGAGGGTTACCGAGAAACCAGCGGCGGTGAGTGCTGCTGCAAGCGCCAGCAGCGGCAGGCTGTCCGCAAGGGTCAGAAGGCCGAGCCCGGCAGCACAGAGGAATGCCCCTGCCACGCGGCCTGCCTGAAGGCGGGGGCCGATGATCGTCTCAAGGCCGAGCTGAACGGCGATGCCCGTGGCGACCGAGACGGCAAGGCAAAGCCCAGCCGCACTGGCTGCGGCCGCCGGGGAAAGGGACAGGCGCTGAGCGATGACAGGGCCAAGCAGCATATAGGCGGCACCGGTGGCAAGTTGAAGCGTGAAGCCAAGGGCAAGCGGACCGGCAAGGGGGCGCCAGCCCATCCTGTGGGCGCCGGTTTCAGCCTTCTGCGAAATCCGCGAGGCTGGACTTGCTTCCGCGCCCTTTCTCAGGAAAAGCATCAGCGTAGCCACATAGATCGGCAGGGGCAGGAGCACGGGCGCCCAGGCACCCAGCAGCAGCAATGGCGCGATCAGGGCATTGCCTGCGAGGCGTCCGATTCCGTTCATGGCATTGAGCCGGCCGATGTGCCCGGCAAGGGCTGCACCCTCTGTTCCAGTGTTCTTCGGTGTCCTGACTGTGCCTGCACTTTGCGCCAGCGGCAGAATGGCCGGGGCGCTGAGGCTGTAGATCATGCGTCCCGCAGCCAGAAGCCCGAAGGCGTGCGGGGCGGCGAGCCAGCCATATGCTGCTGTGGCAATGCCTGTGCCCATCATCATGACACCGGCCCCAGCACCCGTCAGCGTCAGCCGCAGCGCCCGGTCAAGCCCCCCGCTCGCCGCCACACGGCCCCAGACCGGAATGGCAAGAGCTGCTGCGAGCAGGCCCAACCCCACCAAAGCACCAAGTGCCACAAGGCTGACGCCGAAAAGATGCTGCAACACCGGCACAAGGGCGATCAAGGCCGCTTGATGGAATGCATTGGCCGCCAAAGCTAGCATCAGCATTTTTGTCACAAAAATACAACCTTGAGTTTTCGATTCAATCTTTAATACTTGATTTTTTGATTCAAGTAAACATAATTGATCGTCCCGATCATGCGGCCCTGCGGCAAAATTTTAGGCTCCAGACTCAATTGAACCGTCCCGGCTTTCCAGGAGGCTCCTATTTGTGAGAAGGAGCTGAGATGAGCGCCACAAGGAACAAGTTTTCGGGTGAGTTTCGCGACCGTGCCGTGCGGATGGTGGCGGAGCATCGTGGGGATTACCCGTCGGAGTGGGCGGCGCTGACCTCGATTGCTGGCAAGATCGGCTGCACGACCAAGACGCTGCGCCGCTGGTGCCGGGAGGAGGCTGGCCGACGAGCGGGGCCAAAGGCGCAGGCCGTCAACGACCGGGACCGGGTCAGGGCATTGGAGCGCGAAGTGAAGGAACTTCGCCGTGCCAACGAGATCCTGCGCAAGGCTTCGGCTTATTTTGCGCAGGCGGAGCTCGACCGCCACGGCAAATGGTGATGTCCTTCATCGACACGCACCGTGAGGAACTGGGTATCGAGCCGATCTGCCGTGAACTGGCGATCGCCCCCTCCTCTTATCATGAGCATGCGGCCCAGCTTGCCGACCCCGGCAGACGTCCGGCCCGTGTCCGGCCCGTGTCCGGCGCGTGTCCGGCGCGTGTCCGGCGCGTGTCCGGCGCGTGTCCGGCGCGTGTCCGGCCCGACGATGAACTCAGGCAAGAGATCAAGCGTGTTCACGAGGACAGCTTCGGCCTCTACGGGACGCGCAAAGTCTGGCACCAGCTGCGGCGGGAGGGGATCGCCGTCGCCAAGTGCACCGTGGAGCGGCTGATGCGCGCCATGGGCCTGGCTGGCGTGCGCCGGGGCAAGACTACGGTCACCACGATCAGCGCCCCGAAGGCACAGTGCCCACTGGATCAGGTCAACCGGGAGTTCCGCGTCAGTCGACCCAATGCGCTGTGGGTGGTCGACTTCACTTATGTCCATAGCTGGACCGGGTTCGTCTACGTCGCCTTCGTGATCGACGCCTATGCCCGGCGCATCGTGGGCTGGAAAGTCAGCATCAGCGCCACGGCAGGCTTCGTGCTCGATGCCCTGGAGCAGGCAATCCATGCCCGCAGGCCCGGCCCCGAGGATGGACTGATCCATCATAGCGACAGGGGAACCCAATATCTTGCCATGAACTACACCCAGCGCCTGGCTGAGGCGAACCTCGTGCCATCCGTCGGAAGCGTCGGTGATAGTTACGACAACGCCTTGGCCGAGACGATCAATGGCCTCTACAAGGCCGAGGTCATCTGGCGCCAGCGGTCATGGCCGAGCGCGCCGGCCGTCGAAATGGCGACCCTGCGCTGGGTCGATTGGTTCCACAACAACCGCCTGTTCGGCCCCTTCAGGCACATCCCGCCCGCAGACGCCGAAGCCAACTACCATGCAGCCCAAAAGACCCTCGATATGGTTGCATGACTCAAATGAAACTGCCTCCGGAAAACCCGGGACGGTTCACAGCTCATGCATAAGACGGGCTAGCGGGACGGTGGCGAGGCCCTGCAAAAACCGGCGGCGGATCACCTGCATCGAAACAACTCCCAGAACATTTCTCAAATTTGCTAAAGGTCTTCGTGCCTTGGCGCCGCGATGACGGTCAACACACAGCTCCGTGACGCTGGCATGGGCCGGGTCAGATGGGAAGGACGTGCGTGTCCTTAACGTCCTCCATCACCGCGTAGGTGTGGGTTTCGCGCACGCCGGGCAGGTTGAGGATCACCTCGGCGAGAAACTGCCGGTAATGCGTCATGTCCCGCACGCGGCTCTTCACCAGATAATCGAAGCCACCGGCCACCATATGGCATTCCAGCACCTCCGGAGAGCGCGAGACGGCGGCGGCGAAGGCGTCGAAGACGTCCGCCGTCGTCTTGTCCAGCTTCACCTCGACGAAAACCAGCAGCGACAGATTGAGCTTCTGCGGGTTCAGCTCCGCCGTGAAGCGCAGGATGTAGCCGTCGCGGATCAGCCGTTTCATCCGATCGGCGGTCGCTGTCGAGGACAGGCCAACCTTGTCGGCCAGATCGGTGGTGGTGATGCGGCCGTCGGTCTGCAGCACGCCGAGGATCTTGCGGTCGATCCGATCCAGATCCGTGGAATTTTCAGTCATGGCAGCCTCAAAAATTAAATTTCCCGGATTTTATGCCAAAAATACCCGGAAAAGAAGGCACATGCGCTGATATCTTCGCGGAAAATCAGGTCCCCGCCGCGTCCTGCGGCGGAAGCGGAGTAACGTCTCGTGACAACGGCAAGCGCTCTCGATTCCACCCCCCCGTTCCGTGCTGACTTCGCGCCGGAGGATGCCGACCTCGTCAAGCGCATGCTGGCCGAAACGCGGCTGTCGCCGGATGCCGAATCCCGCATCGACGCCAAGGCCACCGACTACATCCAGACCATGCGCGCCACGCGCTCGGGCCTTGGCGGTGTCGAGGACTTCATGCGCGAGTTTGGCCTGACCACCCGCGAAGGCCTTGCCATGATGGTGCTGGCCGAGGCGCTGCTGCGCGTGCCGGATGCGGCGACCGCCGACAAGCTGATCGAGGACAAGCTGGCCGCTGCCAAATTTGGCGAAGGCGACGGCATGAAGTCCGATACCTGGCTGGTGTCTGCCTCGTCCTGGGCTCTGGGCGTCACCTCGCGCCTGCTGCACCCGGGCGATACGCCGGACACCATCCTGGCCTCGCTGGTCAAGCGCCTCGGCATGCCGGCGGTGCGCACCGCAACCAAGCAGGCGATGCGCCTGCTGGGCCACCAGTTCGTTCTGGGCGAGACGATTTCCAAGGCCCTGTCGCGCGCCAGCGGCCAGGAGCCGAAGGGCTATCGCTTCTCCTATGACATGCTGGGCGAAGGCGCCCGCACCCAGGACGACGCCGACCGCTATTTCCGCTCCTATGCGGCGGCCATCGAATCCATCGGCAAGGCCGCCGGCGACAAGCCGCTGCCGGACCGCCCGGGCATCTCCGTCAAGCTGTCGGCCCTGCATCCGCGCTATGAGGCGACCAAGGGCAAGCGCGTCGAGACCGAGCTGCTGCCGAAGGTCTTGGACCTCGTGAAGATGGCCCGCGGCTACAATCTCAACTTCACCATCGACGCGGAAGAGGCCGACCGTCTCGAGATCTCGCTCGACCTTATCGCCGCCATCGTCGCGCATCCGGTGCTGGATGGCTGGGACGGCTTCGGCCTCGCGGTGCAGGCCTACCAGAAGCGTGGCCGCGAGGTCATCGACTGGCTGATTGATCTGGCCCGCCTGCACAACCGCCGCCTGATGGTACGCCTCGTCAAGGGCGCCTACTGGGACACGGAAGTGAAGCGCGCACAGGAGCGCGGCCTTGCCGACTATCCGGTCTTCTCCCGCAAGGCGGCGACGGACCTGTCCTATCTCGCCTGCGCCCGCCGCATGCTGGCCGCGCGCGATGTGCTCTACCCGCAGTTTGCCACGCACAACGCCCTTACCGTTGCCCAGATCCAGGAAATGGCGGGCAACCAGGGCGGCTACGAGTTCCAGCGCCTGCATGGCATGGGCGAGAGCCTCTACAAGTCCGTGGTCGAGCGCGACGGCTTCCCCTGCCGCGTCTATGCGCCGGTCGGCGGCCACAAGGATCTCCTCGCCTATCTCGTCCGGCGCCTGCTCGAGAACGGCGCCAATTCTTCCTTCGTCTCCATCGTCGGAGACGCTTCCATCCCGGTGGGTCAGATGCTGCAACGTCCTGGTGATATCCTCGAAGGGGGCGACCGCGCCCGCAACGGTTCCATCCCGCGCCCCGAAGGCCTCTATGGCAGCTCGCGCGCCAACTCTGCCGGCCTTGAACTTGGCCACGCAGCCGAGCGCCAGCAGCTCCTCGCCGGCATGGCGGCTGTCGGCCTGCCGCTGGCACGGCACGCCCGCTGGTTCCCGGCCACGAGGCCACTGGCGCTGCGCGTCCGCTGCGCTCGCCCATCGACGGCAGCCTGGTCGTCGGGGAAGTGATCGAGGCCGATGTGTCTCTCGCCTCCTCCGCGATGGTTGTTGCCGCCAAGGGCTTTGAAGCCTGGTCGCGCACCCCGGTCGAGACCCGTGCCGCCGCGCTGGAAAAGATGGCTGACCTCATGGAAGCCAAGCGCGACCGCCTGATGACGCTGCTGGCTGTGGAAGCCGGCAAGACGCTGTCCGACGGCATTGCCGAGATCCGCGAGGCGGTGGACTTCTGCCGCTATTACGCGGCCGAGGCCCGTGGCCTGTTCGGCGAAGGCCGGCTGATGCCGGGGCCGACCGGTGAGGAAAACCGCTACCGCCTGCGCGGCCGCGGCGTGTTCGTCTGCATCTCGCCCTGGAACTTCCCGCTGGCCATCTTCCTTGGTCAGGTGGCCGCAGCGCTCGTGGCCGGCAACGCCGTGGTCGCCAAGCCGGCAGAGCAGACGCCGCTCGTCGCCTTCGAGGCGGTGAAGATGCTGCATGAGGCTGGTGTGCCGGAAGACGCGCTAGTGTTCGTGCCCGGCGACGGCCGCGTCGGCGCCGCGCTCACCGGCCACCCGCATGTGGGTGGTGTCGCCTTCACCGGTTCGACCGAGACCGCCTGGGCGATCAATGGCGCGCTTGCCACCAAGCGCGGACCCATCGTGCCGCTGATCGCCGAGACCGGTGGCATCAACGCCATGCTGGTGGACGCAACGGCCCTGCCGGAACAGGTCTGCGACGACGTTGTCACCTCGGCCTTCCGCTCGGCTGGCCAGCGCTGCTCGGCCCTGCGCCTCGTCTATCTGCAGGAAGACGTTGCCGATCATCTGATCGAGATGATCGAGGGTGCGGCCAAGGAGCTGGAACTGGGCGATCCGCGCCTGACGACGACGGATGTCGGTCCGGTGATCGACGCCGAGGCGCGCGACAACATCCTGTCGCACCTCTCCCAGATGGACAAGCTCGGCCGCATCAAGTTTGCCGGCAAGGTGCCCGGCGGCGCGCTGTCCGGCGGCACCTATGTCGCCCCGCATATCGTGGTGCTGGACCGTCCGGAAGATCTCACCCGCGAGGTCTTCGGCCCGGTGCTGCATGTGGTGCGCTACAAGGCCAAGGACTTTGACGCCATGCTCGACAGCATTGCGGCCACCGGCTACGGCCTGACGCTCGGCGTGCATAGCCGCATCGACGCGACGGTGAAGCGCGTCGTCGACCGCCTGTCGGTCGGCAACGTCTACGTCAACCGCAACACCATCGGCGCGGTCGTCGGCACCCAGCCCTTCGGCGGCTCCGGGCTCTCCGGCACCGGCCCGAAGGCAGGCGGCCCGGCCTATCTGCAGCGCTTCGCGCTGGAGCAGGTGGTGTCGATCAACACCGCAGCCTCCGGCGGCAACGCCTCGCTGCTCGCCCATTCCGGCGAGTAAGCGTCCCCCCGTTTGTCCCGGACCCGGAGAGGTCCGGACAAGTCAGGCCCCGGCCCGTTGGACCGGGGCTTGTTGCACCTGCGCCCCATCGCAGACCAAAAGAACAAGCCGCCGCGGGCAACTGCGGCGGCTTGTTGCTTTACGTTGAACGCTTCCTGACGTGTCCGCACCTTGGTCCGTGTCACCCCGGCCGAGCAACGCGAGGGCCGGGGCCTACTCACTCGCAGAGCGGTCGAAAGAGGGGGAATTCCGATCCGCCGGGATCCCGACTCAAGCTCTGCGAACGAGTAGTCCCCGGGTCTGCGCTTCGCTCCGCCCGGGGCGACACGGGAGGCACAGCCGCAAACCGGCCATTGGTTGGCGGGAAGAGGCGTTGACGCGGGCGGGGAGCGGTGTAAACAGCGGGGGAACCCTTGGCGAGCGGCGGTTGCGCCCCATGTCGACCCGACCCACATCAGATGACGCGATTGCCTTGGCCGATACGCTTTCCATGACCGATCCCGCCGCAGCACCGGCCTCCCTTCTTGGCCCGGGCACGGTCATCCTTGTCGATGCGCTGACGGCGAAGCGCGCGCTGGTGTTCCGGCAGCCGAAGCGGGTGCTGACCTGCCATGCGCTCGACGAGGCGCAGGCCTTTCTGGCCAGGCTGGAGGCTGAGCGGGCTGCGGGCGCGCATCTGGCCGGGTTCCTTGCCTATGAATTCGGCTTTGCCTTCGAGCCGAAGCTGGCAGCCAGCTGGCAGGCCGATGGCGAACCGCTGGCCTGGTTCGGTGCCTATGAGGCTCCGGAGATCCTGTCGCTGGACGCGCTGGATGATGTGCTGCGGCAGGCGAGTGGTCCGCTGGAGGGCACGATCGACAGCTTCAGCTACGACATGGACAGGGCCCGCTATGCCCGGGCTTTCGCGGCTGTGCAGCACCATCTGGCGGTGGGGGACATCTATCAGGCCAACCTGACCATGCGGGCCCGCTTCCGCCACGAAGGCCCGGCGGCGGCGCAGTTTGCCCGGCTGATCCGGCGCCAGCCTGTGGCGCATGGCGCATTCCTGCAGCTGGCGGACCGGGCGATCCTGTCGCTGTCGCCGGAACTGTTCCTGGAGCGGGAAGGCCAGCGGCTGCGCACGCGGCCCATGAAGGGCACCGCCCCGCGCGGGCGCGACGGCAGCGAGGATGCGGCGATTGCCGCAGCACTTGCCGGTGACCCGAAGCAGCGGGCCGAGAACGTGATGATCGCCGACCTGATGCGCAACGACCTGTCGCGCGTCTGCAAGCCCGGATCGGTGAGCGTGCATGACGTGTTCGCGGTCGAGCGCTACAGGAGCCTGCACCAGATGGTGACGGGCGTCGAGGGCGAGCTGGAGGACGGCGTTGGCCTCGGCGAGATCATCGCCAACTTGTTCCCTTGCGGCTCGATCACCGGAGCGCCGAAACTCTCGGCGATGCAGATCATCAAGGCCGAGGAAACCGGGCCGCGCGGGGTTTATACGGGCTCCATCGGCCATGTGACGCCGGCGGGCGACTTCCGCTTCAACGTGGCGATCCGCACGCTGGTGCTGCGCGACACCGGACTGGGCGAGGCAGGCGTCGGGTCCGGAGTGGTGTTCGATTCCGGTGCCGCGCCAGAGTATGACGAATGCCTGCTCAAGCTGAAGTTCCTGACAGCCGCCGAGCCGCCGGCCTTTGGGCTGATCGAGACGCTCGGCTGGAGCCCGGACGAGGGCTATCTGCTCCTGGAGCGGCATCTCGACCGGCTGGCCGGGTCGGCCGCCTATTTCGGCTTCACCTGTGATCTTGGCGCCGTGGACGCGGCGCTGCAGGGCGTGGCAGCGGGCTTTGCCGGGCTGACGCGGGTGCGGCTGGAACTGGCCAGCGACGGCAGCCACCAGATCACCCACGCGCCGATGGAGGCCATTGCCCCCGGCGAGGTCTGGGATGTGTGCCTGGCGGATGTGCGGACCGACGCCGGCGACCGCTTCTACTATCACAAGACCACCAACCGGGAGAACTACGACGGCACCCGCAGCCGCATGGTGGCGGCGCAGCCGGGTCTTCGGGAAGTGATCTTCGAGAACAGCGACGGGTTTCTCACCGAAGGAAGTTTCACGACGCTGTTCGTGGCACGGAACGGGCGGCTGCTGACGCCGGCGCTGCGCCACGGGGTGCTGCCGGGCACGCTGCGCGCGGCGCTGCTGGAGAGGCGGATTGCGGCAGAAGCCGACCTGACGCGGGCGGATCTGACCACGGGCGATCCGGTCTATGTCGGCAATTCCGTGCGCGGCCTGGTCCGGGTGCGGCTCGTCAATTCCGTTTGACCGAAGCGGCAATTGCGCCTATCGGCGTGGCTGTCCGAACGAGACTGGAGCCCTTTGCGTGACCACGCCGACCGATCCGATCCTTCCGCGCAACGGCATCGCGCCGGCAGAAGTTGACGGCAAGCGTGTGGTCGGCTGGAAGGAATGGGTCAGCCTGCCGGATCTGGGCGTGCCGCGCCTCCTGGCGAAGTTCGATACCGGCGCGCGCTCCTCGGCCCTGCATGTGCCCCGGGCGCGGGTGATCGAGATCGATGGCCGGCCGCATGTCAACTTCGACCTAGATGAAGACACGCTCGATGCCAGCGGCGTGCTGAAGCACACCGCCCCGCTCGTTGACCTTCGAACGGTGAAGTCCTCCTCCGGTCATGCAGAGCAGCGGCTGACTATCCACACGACTTTGTCCTTTGCCGGATTACAATGGCTGATCGAGCTGACACTGACGGACAGGTCAGACATGAAGCTGCCAATGCTTGTGGGCCGCTCGGCAATGCACAGCCGGCTCATCATTGATCCGTCGAGAAGCTTTCTTGCCGGACGAAGAGTCAGAAAACCTTCACAAAAATCCCGCTAGCGGACGCGCATGGAATTGGGATATTGGCGCTGCTTCCTCGCTGGAGAGTGACTTGCCATGCGCCTTGCCATGCTTGCCCGGAATCCGGGCCTCTATTCGCACAAGCGCCTGGTCGAGGCGGCTGAGGCGAGAGGCCATACGCTCGACATCTACAACACCCTGCGCTGCTACATGGACATCACGTCCCACCGGCCCTCGGTGATCTACAATGGCGAGCGGGTTACCGGATATGATGCCGTGATCCCGCGCATCGGCGCGTCGGTGACCTATTACGGCCTCGCCGTGCTGCGGCAGTTCGAGATGATGGGCGTCTATCCGCTCAATGAGTCGGTTGCCATAGGCCGTTCCCGCGACAAGCTGCGCGCGCTGCAGATCCTGGCCCGCGAGGGCATCGGCCTGCCGGTGACGGCCTTTGCCTACGATCCGAAGCAGGCGGAGGAAGTGATCAAGCTCGTGGGCGGCGCGCCGGCGATCATCAAGCTGGTGGAGGGAACGCAGGGCATCGGCGTGGTGCTTGGCGAGACCATGTCCTCGGCGAAGTCGGTGGTCGAGGCCTTCCGCGGCGCCAATGTGAACATCCTCGTGCAGGAATACATCAAGGAAGCCGGCTCCTCTGACATCCGCGCGCTGGTCATCGGCGGCAAGGTGATCGCCTCGATGCGCCGCACGGGCGGCATCGGAGAGTTCCGATCGAACCTGCACCGCGGCGGCTCGGCCGAGGCCATCAAGATCACTCCGGAGGAACGCTCGACCGCGATCCGGGCCGCCAAGGCGCTCGGGCTCAACGTGGCCGGCGTCGACATGCTGCGCTCCAACCACGGCCCCGTGGTGATGGAAGTGAACTCCTCTCCTGGCCTCGAAGGCATTGAAAAGGCGACAGGGGTGGACGTCGCCGGGAAAATCATCGAGTTTATCGAGAAGGACGCTAAGGCGGGCCAGACCAAGACCAAAGGCAAGGGCTGATACATGACAGACACCGTGCGGCGCGATCCCTTCAAGATCGGGCCCTTCGAGATTGCCGCCGGCGAGCGGCGCACGGTGGACCTGCCCTTCAGCCTGCTGTCGAACCACACACCCATGACGCTGCCGGTGCAGGTGGTGCATGGCAAGAAGCCCGGGCCGGTGCTGTTCATCTCCGGCGTCGTGCATGGCGATGAGGTTCTTGGCGTCGAGATCATTCGCCGCATCCTCAAGAAGCCGCAGCTGAGCCGACTCGCCGGAACGCTGCTGGCCATTCCGGTGGTCAATGCCTACGGCCTGATCTCGCATTCACGCTATCTGCCGGACCGGCGTGATCTCAACCGCTCGTTCCCCGGCTCCGAACGCGGGTCGCTGGCCGCCCAGCTCGCAGACCTGTTCCGCAAGGAAATCGTCGCCCGCTCCGATGTCGGCATCGACCTGCACACCGCCGCGCTGCACCGGACCAACCTGCCGCAGGTGCGTGTGGCACGCTACAGCGGACGGATGCGTGAGCTTGCCGATGCCTTCGGTGCACCGCTGGTGATGGAGGCCAACCTGCGCCATGGCTCGCTACGCGAGACGGCGCTGGCCATGGGCGTGGATGTGCTGCTGTACGAAGCCGGCGAGGCGCTGCGCTTTGACGAAGAGGCGATCCGCGTCGGGGAACGGGGCATCGTTGCGGTCATGCACCGGCTTGGCATGCTGCCCGGACAGGCGCCGAAACCGGTGTTGAAGGCCGGTCAGACGCCGCTCTACTCACGCAAGTCCTTCTGGATCCGGGCGCCGGAAGGCGGGATCTTCCGGGCGCTGAAGCTGTCTGGCCATCGGGCATCGGCGGGTGAACTGCTGGGCGTCGTCGCAGATCCCTTTGGCGATACGGAATTCGAGCTGCACAGCCCGCATGACGGGCTGATCATCGGTCATTCGCATCTGCCCGTGGTCAACCAGGGCGATGCACTGTTCCACGTCGCAAAGCTGACATCCGCTGGCCCGGCAGTCGCCGAAGAGGGCGAGGCGCACGAGCGCGACACCCTCTTCGACGAGGACGAGATCATCTGACAGCTGGAGCCGTGCCGGCAACCATCCGGCCGCCGAAATGCCGTGTGGCGTCCAGGCGAGGCCAGACGCAGAACCGCCGCCCACAATTGATACGGCTGTTTCTGTCCGCTCGGTCGCGTCCCATCAATCCAGAGTTTGGTGCAAGGTTCCCGAAAGGCATTGTCGCCATCAACTCAGGCGCCCGGTAGGGTGCGCACATAAAATTCCTCAACCTATAGACACATGTAAAAATACGCCTTATCAATCCACAGCTGCACAAAAAGAAAGTCGGCTAAAAAATTGCATCAGGTGGATTTATGGATTTGAGTTACGACGTCCTGCTGATTGGCGGGGGAATCACCGGCCTTATGGCCGCACAGAAGCTAAGTGACTTGGGGTTGCGGGTTGCTCTTATCGAAAAGCAGACAACCCTTGCCTCTGGGCCGTCAACCAGAAACGAAGGTTGGCTCCACAGGGGCACCTATCATGCTTCATCCATCCGTGATCGTACCGCCGCGATTCAGGTCGCGCGGAGATGCATTTATGGTCACAAACAGTTGCGACGCTTCTCGCCCGAAGCAGTAGAAGACGCAGATGTTCTGCCGCTGGCACTGGTTCGGGACAAAGACAGGCTTTCGGAAGTCATCTCCCGATGGGATGAGGCTAACGTCCGATACCGGCCGATATCTCGGGCCGAGGCTGAAAGGATCGTTCCGGACGCTTCGTTCAAGAAGGTCCCGGGCATTTTTGAAGTTGCGGATGTCAGCTTCAACACCCGAATACTTTACCGCAAGCTCTTTGCGCTTGCACAAAAGTCTGGGTGCAAATTCTATCTGGGTTCAGAAATCGAGGTGATCGACGGCCAGAGTGTAGTGACCAGGGACCAAACTGGCGAACGGACGACGTTCACTGCGAGCAAGGTGGTCTATTCCTCCGGTATAGGCGCCAAGGAGATCTTCCGAAAACGCCACGGCATCGATCTGCCGATCCGGTATTGGAAGAGCCATCTGGTCGTTACCAAGCGACTGGCGCATGCCGGTGTCTTCTTCCTGGACCCGCATGAAGCGGCAATGATGCACCATGGCGACGTGAGCATCATCGGATTCAACGAAGACGCATTGCTGTGTGCCGAACCTACCTATGATGTGATCGCGGAGCGGGCGGAGAATCTGCGCCGCGGGATTCGCCGGATTTTCCCGTCATGGGATGATCGCGACTCTCTCAACGTAGCGTGCGTGAAGGTCGACTACGTGACCGATCTTGCCGGTGCCCGTTCGCTCAACATCGCCATCAGCGAGCCGATTCCCGGTCACGTCGTGGTGTTGCCCGGCAAGATGACCGAAGCTCCTTACCTCACAGACGTCTTGGCGTCTTACATCCACGATAGGCTCGACAATCCGGATATCGCCCTCAGACCGTGCGATGAATTTCCGATCCTTGAGGCATCAACGACCCGAGAGGTTGCCTGAACGTGACCTTTCCCTCTTTCATAGACGAAATTCGGCGCTTGCGTGGCCTTATGACCATTGGGGACATTCAAGACCTCGTTCGGCGAGGCAATGTCATCTTCGACCCCTTCTCGGTGTTGATCTCGGCTACGGCAAATGATCGGTACAGGGAACATCATATTCCCTTGTGTTTCTCTCTTCTGCGGCGATCAGGGTGAACTCTCAATTGGCGACAACAATACATTCTTCAGCAACTCGCTAATTGAAGCGGTTTCCGGTCCTATTGTCATCGGTTCAATCAATCAGTTTGGCGAAGGTGGCTTTTCGGCAAAGACGAACCGACCCGGTGCCAGCATCGTTGTCGGTGACAACGGCCGATATCTCAACGGTGCTGCGGTTTTCGGGGAAACAATCTTGGGAACAGGAAGCCAGATCCTCGGCGCGATCACGGTCGATAGTTGCCATCTGGAAGCCGGCCAGTCCTACAAGGATGCAGACCCAGATCTACGGGCTGGTTTGCTGAAAGGTTCTGGCGTTGCTCGCGACCTCACGGTTGCCGCCGGCCAGGTCATTCTCGGAAACGGCTCCTTCTCGCTGAACGACATCAAACCTCAGGCCTTCTTTCATCCCAAAGGGAAGTAATATGCGTTCAGTTGAACTAGGGTTGGGCCTGTTGTCGATCGGGCGGCAATGGGGCGTGAATGATGTGCTGCCTCCGAAAGAGGACGCTGCACTTGCGCTGCTTGAGGCAGCAAACTCGAATGGGATTAGTTTCTTCGACACGGCTCCTGCTTATGCCCGCAGTGAGGCGATTCTAGGCCGTGCGTTGACCAGCGCTCTACTGCCGCGGGACCAAATTACGATTGCCACGAAGATGGGAGAGCATTGGGACGCCGACGAAAAAGTGGCACGCACCGGACATAGCTTCGATGAACTGGCGAGAAGCCTCGACACCAGTATGAAGCTGCTGGGGCGCGTTGATCTCCTGCAACTACATAAAGCAAATGCCGCCAATGTCGCATCACCCGATGTTCTCAAGGCGTTTGACCTTGCGGCATCAATGGGGATCACGAGGTTTGGGGCATCTGTGAGCGACCTCGAAACCGCCACTGTCGCGTGCAAATCGGGCCGTTACGAGTACCTTCAATTCCCGTTCAATATAAACAATCGTTCACTGGAACCTGTTTTCGAACTTCTGACCGCGCATGGCATGAACGCCATTGTGAACCGCCCCTTTGCCATGGGAGCTCTTATTCAAGAGGATTCCGAAATATCTTCCACTGAATTGTTCCGCTCCATTGTCAGCATGGGCTTCTCTGGAGTCATCCTAACGGGCACGTCATCGATCCCGCATTTGCTGGCGAACGTTGCAGCTTTCCGGAGCGCGAGCGCCTAATGTGGATGGTTTATGGTCTGTCGGCTGGGGCTTTGCTTGGGCTTTACGATTTTTGGACTAAGAAGGCGATGAATGGGAACAGCGTCATACCCATTGTCTTCTGGTCCTCTCTCTTTGGCGCGATTGCTTGGTTACCCGCATTCTTGCCTGTCTCCGACAGCCTCGGATTTTATGTCGATTGGACCCAAACAAATGTCCATCAGCAGGCCCTTATTCTTGTCAAGGGGCTGGCGATGACGTTTTCATGGGTGTTTGCCTACTACTCTGTCAGGGAACTACCTATGTCGTTCTCGGGAGCGGTACGGGCCTCCGGGCCGCTCTGGACGTTTGCCGGTGGTGCGCTCATCTTCGGAGAGTATCTTTCCCCTCTTCAGTTTTCCGCAGTTCTTGCATCGATCCTTGCCTATTACGCGTTATCCCTGGTCGGCAAGAAGGAAGGATTACGGATACTCAGAAATTGGCCCGTACTCATGATGCTGGCGGCAACAGTTCTGTCCGCGATGACGACGGTCTATGATAAGTTTCTCGTGCAGACCCTCGGGTTGCCGGTCTACAGCATTCAGGCCTACTCTGCTTTTCACCGCTGTGCGCTGGCAATGCTGGTATTCCTCGCCCTTTCGTGGAAACAGCGCCGGATAATGCGGCTGCGATGGTCCGTATATGTCCCGCTTGTCGGGCTTTCCTGGGTCGGTGCGGAACTGATCTACTTTTTTGCAATCGCGGATCCGGTTTCGAATGTGACCTATCTATCTATATTCCGGCGTGTGAGCCTGGTTGTCGGCTTCTTTCTGTCTGTTCTTCTGATCGGAGAAAGGAACGTACTTCCGAAGAGCGCGATCATAGGTCTTATAATGATCTCAACAGCAGTATTGATCCTACAGGAATGATACGCTCAGGCTTGACGATCGAGACCTTCGGAAGCTGATGGCAAGGCGACCATACCCGCCAAAGACAGGCGAAAGAGCCGCGTCCTTGCATCCCATCACAGCTATCCGTACCGGCACGGAAGTCCGGTTCCCGGGAGCCTGCTCTGCTGTTTCCATTCGTTCATCGAAGAGGGCGAGATCATCTGGCAGCAGCGACCGCGAAGAACAATACCCGCCGAATGGAAATCCGGCGGGTATTGTCTCAATATTCGGTCTGCTCAGAGTCGGACTCGAAAAGCCTTCAACGATAACCGTACCTTGCAAGTCGCCTTGTGATCAGGCGAATGTGGGCGATGATGATCCAAGCCTCTGATGAGGCGATGGACTTTTCGACATCCTTTGCCAATCTGCGGCATCTGCCGAGCCAGGCGAAGGTCCTTTCGACGACCCAGCGGCGCGGTAGGACTTCGAAGCCTTTCGCCTTGTCCGAGCGCTTGATGATCTCAACCGTCCAGCGCCCGATCTTCTTCAGCCGTCGCTTCAGCTTATCGCCCGCATAGCCGCCATCGGCGAAGACGTGCAGCAACCACGGCCACCTGTGGCGGATGGATTTCAGCAGATCGGGAGCGCCATCGCGATCCTGGATATCGGCCCCATGCACCATGAGGCCAACCATCAGGCCGAGCGTATCGACGATGATGTGGCGCTTGCGGCCTTTGGTTTTCTTCCCCGCGTCATAGCCCCGGATACCGCCGCTTTCGGTGGTTTTGACGCTCTGGCTGTCGATGACACCGGCCGTCGGTGAGGCCTCTCTGCCCTCCAGTTCGCGGGCTTCCATAACCAGATGGTGGTTGATGCGTGACCACAGCCCCAACGCCCGCCATTCATAGAAATAGCGCTGGACGGTCGAGCACGGTGGAAAATCCTTCGGCAGCATGCGCCACTGGCAACCGGTCGTAGCGATGTAAAGCAGCGCGTTGACGACCTCACGCAAGTCCGTGGTCCGCGGGCGACCCAGGCGGCGGGGCATGGGCAGAAAAGGCTCAACCAGTGCCCATTCCCGATCTGTCATGTCGCTTGCATAGCGTGCCGTCCGCCGGGCATAGTACCGACGGGTGATTTCGCTCCAGGCCATTCTGAACTCCATCGAATCTCGCAAATCCGAAGGAACCATAACCTGTTGAAATCACCCACCTCTTTTTGAGGCAGCCTCTCAGCCGCGCAGGGTGCCGCCGGTGGCCTTCTCGACGGCGGCGACGATCTTCTTTGCCACGGCGTCGATCTCCTCGTCGGTCAGCGTGCGGTCCTTGGGCTGCAGCGTCACGTCGATGGCGAGCGATTTCTTGCCTTCGCCCACGCCCTGCCCTTCGTAGATGTCGAAGAGGTTGACGTCGGCGATCAGCGTCTTCTCGGCGCCGCGGGCGGCCTTCAGCAGCTTGTCGGCGCTGAGGTCCTTGTCGACCACGAAGGCGAAGTCGCGGCGGACCGGCATCAGGTCGGCAATGTCGAGCGCGCCCTTGGAGCGGGTCGGCTTGGCCTTCGGCTCCGGAATGGCGTCGAGATAGATCTCGAAGGCCACCAGCGGACCGGCGACGTCCATCAGCCCCAGCGTGCGCGGATGCACCTCGCCGAAGACGGCGAGCGTCTGCTTCGGACCGAGCTTGAAGGCACCGGAGCGGCCCGGATGGAACCAGCCGGGCGCATCGGTGAAGACTTGCAGCTTGTCGACCGGCGCGCCGGCAGCGGCCAGAACGGCTTCCGCATCGGCCTTGGCATCAAACACGTCAACGCTGCCGGCCGAGCCCGACCAGTGACGGCCATTGCCGGAGAGCTTGGCGGTGCCGCGGCGGACGCCGGCGACAACCATGCGCTGGCCATCCTCGCGGGCGGTGAGGAACACCTGGCCGACCTCGAACAGGGCGACATCGGCATAGCCGCGGTCGGCGTTGCGCTGTGCCGCGGCAATCAGGCCCGGCAGCAGGCTCGGGCGCATCTGCGACATGTCGGCGGAGATCGGGTTGGCGAGCTCCAGCTCAGGCGCGCCGCCGCCGAAGGCCTCTGCATGGGCCTTGGCGATGAAGGACCAGGTGACGGCCTCGTCCATGCCGCGCGCGGCCAGCGTGCGGCGGGCGCGGGAGCGGCGGATCTGGCTGGCGGTCAGCACCCGGGCTCCAACAGAGCCACCACGCGGCAGCGGCGTCGGCGCGACCCGGTCAAGACCGACAATGCGCACGACTTCCTCGGCAAGATCGGCCTTGCCCTCGATGTCCGGACGCCAGCTCGGCGGGGCGACGCGGACCGTCTCACCGCTGCCGGAGATCCAGAAGCCGAGCGACTTGAGGATCAGGTTGATTTCCGGAACCGGCAGGTCGAGGCCGGTGAGGCGCTTCACTTCGCGGTAGGGGAACTCGATGATGCGCGAGGTGTCGGGCACCTGGCCGACGCTGACAACCTCCGACGGCGTGCCGCCGCACAGGTCCAGCACCATCTGGGTCGCCATCTCGAGGCCCGGCAGCATGAAGTCCGGATCGACGCCGCGCTCAAAGCGGTAGCGGGCATCGGTGTTGACGCCGAGCTTGCGGCCGGTGCGGGCGATGCCGTTCTCGTCCCAAAGCGCGGATTCGATCAGCACGTCGACGGTGGTCTCGTCGCAGCCGGAATGCTCGCCGCCGAGGATGCCGCCGAGCGACTCCAGCCCCTTGTCATCGGCGATGACGCAGATGCTGTCGTCGACCTGGTAGGTCTTGCCGTTGAGGCCCTGGATCTCCTCGCCGGCGCGGCCGCGGCGGACGACCAGATTGCCGGTCACCTTGGCCGCGTCGAAGACGTGCAGCGGGCGGCCCTGGTCGAAGGTCATGTAGTTGGTGATGTCGACCAGCGTGTTGATCGGGCGCAGGCCGATGGCAACCAGACGGTCCTGCAGCCACTTCGGCGACGGGCCGTTCTTGACGCCCTTGACGAGGCGCAGGCCGAAAGCCTTGCACAGGGCCGGCGTGTCGCCGAAGTCGAGGACGACCTTGGTCGGGCACGGGAAGCTGCCCCGGATCTGCAGGTGCTTGCGCTCCTTCAGCTTACCGAGGCCGGCGGCGGCGAGATCCCGGGCGATGCCGTAGACGGCGGTGCAGTCCGGCCGGTTCGGGGTCAGGCCGATCTCGATGACCGGGTCGCCAAGCCCCATGTATTCGGCAAAGGGCATGCCGATCGGCGCATCTTCCGGCAGGTCAATGATGCCGTTGTGCTCGTCCGACAGCTCCAGCTCGCGCTCGGAGCACATCATGCCGAAGCTCTCGACATCGCGGATCTTGCCGACGGACAGGGTGACGTCGAGGCCGGGGACGTAGTCGCCCGGCTTGCCGAGCACGCCGACGAGGCCGGCGCGGGCGTTGGGTGCGCCGCAGACGACCTGCAGCAGCTCGCCCGAACCGGTGTCGACCTTGAGCACGCGCAGGCGGTCAGCGTTCGGGTGCTGTTCGGCCGAAACGACCTTCGCGATCTTGAACGGGGCGAGGCGGGCGGCGCGGTCGGTGACCTCTTCGACTTCCAGACCGATCATGGTCAGGCGCTCGACGATCTGGTCGAGCGTTGCGTCGGTCTCCAGATGCTCCTTGAGCCAGGAAAGCGTGAACTTCATCGTGTCATCTCGTGTCTTTGGCATCGCGCGGGCCGGGCTGACGGCCCCTGCGCGGCACGCCGGGAGGGATCGATCGGGTCAGGACGACAGGCCGCCGAACAGCGTCGGCAGGTCGAGCGGGCGGAAGCCGTAATGCTTGATCCAGCGGACATCGGCATCGAAGAAGGCGCGCAGGTCCGGCATGCCGTATTTCAGCATGGCGATGCGATCGATGCCCATGCCCCACGCAAAGCCCTGGTACTCGTCCGGATCGAGGCCGCAGTTGCGGATGACATTGGGATGCACCATGCCGCAGCCGAGGATCTCGAGCCAGTCGTTGCCTTCGCCGAACTTCACCTCGGCGCCCGAACGGTCGCACTGGATGTCCACTTCCATGGACGGCTCCGTGAAGGGGAAGAAGGACGGGCGAAAGCGCATCTTGATGTCCTTGACCTCGAAGAAGGCCTTGCAGAACTCCTCCAGGATCCACTTCAGGTGACCCATGTGGCTGCCCTTGTCGATGACGAGGCCTTCCACCTGATGGAACATCGGCGTGTGGGTCTGGTCGCTGTCGCAGCGATAGGTGCGCCCCGGAATGATGACGCGGATCGGCGGCTGCTGGCTGCGCATGGTGCGGATCTGCACCGGCGAGGTGTGGGTGCGCAGCAGCAGGCGTTCACCGGCTTCGTCCGGATGGAAGAAGAAGGTGTCGTGCATGTCGCGCGCCGGATGGCCGAGCGGGAAATTCAGCGCGGTGAAGTTCAGCTCGTCGCTTTCGATATCCGGACCTTCGGCAATGGAGAAGCCCATGTCGGCGAAGATCGCGGTCAGCTCGTCGATCACCTGGGCAATCGGATGGATCCGGCCCATTTCGGCGGGCGCGGCGCGCAGCGGCAAGGTGACGTCGACCCGCTCGCTGGCCAGACGCGCCTCGAGCGCGGCTTCCTTGAGCACGTCCTTGCGGGCGGCCAGTTCGTCGGTAACGCGGGTCTTGAGGCCGTTGATGGCGGCGCCCTTGGTCTGGCGCTCTTCCGGGCTCATCGAGCCCAGCGTCTTCAGCATCTCGGAAATGCTGCCCTTCTTGCCAAGGGCGCTGATGCGCACCTCCTCGAGGGCTGCCTCGCTGGTGGCCGCGGCGATGGCGGCCGAAATCTCGGTGTAAAGGCTGTCGATGTCAGACATGAGCTCTTCGGTCGTTGGGCCATGTGCGGGTCCTCGGCAGGCGGATCCGGCAGCAGGCGATCAGGTCGTTGGGTCTTTTAGCAGAATTGCGCGCGCATGCCACAGGAAGGCAGGCGAAGGCGGACGGGAATGTCAGAGGCGCTCAGAGAGTCCTCAGCGGCTAAATCGTCCGCAGGCCGGGCCCTGGGCAGCCGGGTTGCGCAGACGGCGCACGACGAAGCTCTTCGCCCGCATTCCGCTGGCGGCGAGGCTGTTCCCAGTCGTGGCAAGGCCGGTGGTCATGGCGCGTCCCTTTGAAGCGAGCGGGAGTATACGCAGCCTGTGTTCAATGGCAAGATGAGGCGGCCCATTCACCCTTGGACCCATTTGTGAAGACACGCGGCGTGACAAAAGTGACTGTCGACTTGCCGCAGTCCGTCAAGCGCCGTCCTTGCGTTGATCGCGCCTTGGTCACCCGTTCAAGCCCAGCAGAGCCTTGATCTTGCCCTGGATCTCGGGACCGATCTGCGGGCAGGATTCGATGTAGGCGGCCGCGCGGGCCGACCAGTCGAAACTCTTGATTTGATCGGACAGGACGGCTCCCGAGGTCAGCGCGCCTGCGGGCAAGGCAACCTCGAACGGGTAACCCTTGATCTGCGACGTGATCGGGCACAGGACGCACAGGCGGGTCAGCGTGTTGTAGCGACGCGGTGACAGAACCAGCGCGGGCCGGCGCTTGGACTGTTCCCTGCCCTGCTGCGGGTCAAAGCTGATCCAGATGATGTCGAAGCGCTCGGGGCAATAGGCGTCCAGATCGGGCCGCGCGCTCACGGTCAGGCCTCGTTGCCAACGGAGGGGCCGCCGCTGATCTCGTCATGCAGGCTTTCCGGTGTGATGCCGTCCAGCAGCTGATCGAGCGAAAACTCCTGGGTATCGGCCACAGGCTTCAGCACCAGCGTGCCGTCAACGACCGAAATGTCCAGCTGCATGCCTTCGCGAGCCGAGATTTCGCGGGCAAAGGCAGTCGGGATCCGCAACGCAAGGCTGTTTCCCCATTTGGCGACTGTGGCGATCATGGCAGTGCTCCTGTTGGCGCAACCCGCTGGATATACATTGAAGATACATTTCTACTGCCTCCTCTGCAACCGGAAAGGTAACCGTCGACCGCAAAAGAGACTTCCCCGGCGCTGGACACAGGCCTAATCTGATGGTTCCCAAATCACTTTTCAGGAACATTCCTTCCATGAACATCGATCTGTTGCGCCGGCTGTGCGAGACCCCGGGCGTTCCCGGTCACGAGCACCGGGTGCGGGCGCTCATCGAAACGGAAATCAAGGGCCTGTTCGACGAGGTGACCGTCGACCCGATGGGCTCGCTCCTGTGCCGGCGCGATCCGCGCAAGAAGTCGAAGTCGCCGAAGAAGGTGATGCTGCTCTGCCATATGGACGAGATCGGCTTCCTGGTCTCGCATGTGACGGACAAGGGCTTCGTCCACGTTCATCCGGTTGGCGGGTTTGACCCGCGCAACCTGTTCTCGCGCCGCGTGCTGGTGTCGACGGACAAGGGGGATTTCAAGGCCGTGATGAACCCTGGCGGCCGGCCGATCCACATTTCCTCGCCCGACGAACGCAAGAAAGTGCCGGAGCCGGACGAGTTCGTCATCGACATGGGCCTTGGCGAGAAGGCCAAGGAGATCGTCAAGATCGGCGACATGGTGACCATGGACGAGCCGCTGCTGGAAATGGGCGATTCCATCGTCTCCAAGGCGCTCGACAACCGCATCGCCTGCTGGCTCGGCATCGAGGCAATCCGCGCACTCGGCAAGGCCAAGCATGAGTGCGAGATCCATGTCGCCTTCACGGCGCAGGAAGAAGTGGGCCTGCGCGGTGCCCGCACCGCATCCTACGCGATCAAGCCGGACATCGGCCTTGGCATCGACGTGACGCTAGCCTGCGACACGCCGGGCGTGCCCGAACAGGACCGCACGACGACGCTCGGCGGCGGGTTTGGCCTGCATGTGAAGGACGGCTCGTTCATCGCCGACCGTCAGCTGGTCAGCGAGATCGAGGCGCTCGCCATTGCCGAGAAGATCCCCTACCAGCGCACCATGCTGCGGTCCGGCGGCCAGGATGGCGCGGCGGCCCAGCAGGCTGCGGCCGGTGCCCGGGCGGTCGGCATCGTCGTCGGCACCCGCTACATCCACACGGTGACCGAGATGATCGCCAAGAAGGACCTGGAAGCTGCCCGCGACATCATCGCGGCCTATCTGAAGCAGGTCTGATCGGCGCGCTCACCTCTCCTGTCTTCCGGCGGCGATGCCGCCGTGCAAGGCTCCGGGCGTCCTGATGATTCCCGGAGCCTTGTCATGTCCGCCAGCCTGTCCTGCCTCGACGACGTCAGCTCCGACCGGCTCCGGCTGGGCGATCCGGCGCGGGCCAGCGAGGATGAGCGGCGGGCAGCGTTGATCCGGCTGATCGGCGCGATGCCGGTGGTGCTGCAGATCCTGGAAACAATCCGGGATCTGGGTCTGCCCGATGCGTGGCTCGTCTCCGGCGGGATTTACCAGAACGCCTGGAACCTGATGACCGGCAAGCCGGTTGGCCATGGCATCAAGGATTATGACGTCACCTATTTCGATGGCGGCGACCTGTCCTACGACGCGGAAGACCGGGTGATCCGGGCCGTTGCTGGCGCGCTGCCTGCGCTGTCCGGGATGATCGAGACGCGCAACCAGGCGCGGGTGCATCTCTGGTATCCTGAGCGCTTCGGCAGTGCCTATCCAAGGCTCACCTGCAGCACGGAAGCACTGACGCTCTATGCGTCGAAGACGCACTCCGTCGCGGCCCGGATGACAGCAGGGAACAAGATCGAGATCGCCGCGCCGTTCGGTCTTGCCACTCTCTTTGCCATGCGGCTGGTGCCGAACAGGGTGCTCGACAATGCGAAGACCCACGCGGAGAAGAGCGCAAGGCTGAAGGGCCTTTGGCCCGAACTTCAGGTGATCGGCTGGGACGACGCAGAGGCCTGAGCGCGGCCCGCGTTTGCCTGCTGCCACCCGGTCGGGCTCTGGCCGGTGACACGCCGGAACTCGCGGTTGAAGTTGGACTTGGTGCGGAAGCCGGCCTCGAACATTGCTTCAGTGACGCTGGTCCCGGCCGTGAGCGCCCGGCAGGCCAGCTCGACCCGGTAGCGGTTGACGAACTGGCTGACATTCATCTGTTCCACCCGGTTGATGGCGGCGGACAACGTCTTGGCCGGAACCGTGAGGCGGCGAGCGAGGCGCGCAAGGGTCAGGTCCGGATCAGCGGCCAGTCGCGAGGTCGTCAGAAGATCGAACGCGCGGCTGACCAGCTGCCGCTCCTCTTCGCTCGGATGCGCCGCGTCCGCCTGTTCGACCGCATCGATTGGGGCGTCATCGCCCGAGGTCGGCGCGTCCGGTTCATCCTGTGCCCGCTCCAGTCCCATCAGCCCGACGCCCAGCAGCAGCAGCGAGGACGTGACACTGGTGATGCTGCCCTTGAGGTCGCCGGCAAAGAACAGGATATCGGCGACGATCAGCACGTCGCTGGCTGCCGATCCGATCAGCAGGATCGCGAGCAGCCGCCAGGAGCGCAGGGACGGCGCGCTGGATTCCAGCCGGGCCAGCGGCAGGCGGTCCGCCCCGTTCCGCATCGCATGAAGCATCAGCAGGCCGTAGCCGGTGAAGAGCGCCGGCAGGACTGCGTCGAGCGTCAATGGGGCAAAGACGATGCAGAAGAGCACAAAGGCCGGCGCGGCAACCTGCGCCAGCACATCCCGTAGCGCCAGCGGGCGCAAGGCGCCATGCACGAAGGCGAGCCAGGTGAGCGGCGGAATGAGGGATGCCGTGAAGGGCTGAAGGAAGCGCAGCTCCACAATCCCGTAGTGCTGCACGGCGGCGGCAATCAGCGACTGGACCGCCGAGACGGCGATCAGCAGGCGCAGCCAGCGACTGCCCTCCCCGCTCCAGACAAGACGCAGGAGCAGGCAGGCGAGGATCGCGGCGGCAAAGACGGGGACGGGAAAGCTCGGCATCGGGCCAACCGGGTGTGCGTGGCGACGGAGCGACCGGATCCGGGGTCCCAGATGCAGGTCCCGGACCGGCCGTTTCCCTGTCTCTACCTCCTTGATCCGGTTCGTGGCGACCTGAATCCGGTTCGAGGTCGCCCCAAACGGCATGGGCCAGTCATCTGGCTTCAGCGATCCCGCTGACACAGGAGACACCTGCATGCCCGTGACATCTCGCAACTTCGCCCACACCTTCACCCGCCATCTCGTGCAGTCCGTTTGCCTGATCCTCGCCCTGGCAGGGCCGGCCGGAGCAGCCGACAGGCTTGATCCCGGGCACGAGCGGCTGCAGGTCACGGCCGCGCACCGGGACGGTCCGCTGATGGCCTCGGTCTGGTATCCGGCAGGCGGCAAGACCTATCGCGGCCTCGTTGGTGACAACCCGGTCTTCGTCGGCAACCCGGTCAACATGGGCGCGCCCTATCCGGCCGGCAAACATCCGCTGGTTCTGCTGTCGCATGGATCGGGCAACAACATCGACGCCATGAGCTGGCTGGCCAACGGGCTGGTGGCACGGGGCTTCATCGTCGCCGGGGTCAATCACCCGGGCAGCACCAGCGGCGACAGCTCGCCGCGCCGCAGCCTGCGCCACTGGGAGCGCGCCAAGGATGTCAGCGCGCTGCTGACCAGCCTGTTGCAGACCCCGGAACTTGGCCCGCTCATCGACACGGACAGGATCTCCGTCGTCGGCTTCTCGCTGGGCGGGGTGACGGCCTTGGCGCTGGCCGGGGCTGAGACGAGCCAGCAGGCCTTCGTGGACTATTGCGCAGAGCCGGCACCGGGCAAGGTCGATTGCCGCTTCTACGCCAAGGGCCGGACGGACCTGACCGGCGTGCCGCAGGCCGAGTTCGAGCAGTCGCTGACCAATCCGCGCATTGCGCGCAGCGTTGCCGTCGATCCGGCCATGGCGCAGTCCTACAAGGCGGGCAGCCTGAGAGCGATCCGCGTTCCGGTCGCCGTCATCAGCCTGGGGGCACCTGGCGAAATCCCGATCGCGGCGGATGTGGGGGCAAGCGGTGGCAGGTTCGCGGAGCTGATCCCCGACTTCCGCCACAGCTACATCGCACCGGCGCACCACTACAGCTTCCTCGCCCTTTGCAAGCCCGGCGCGGCGGAGTTGCTGGAAGCGGAAGGGGAAGATCCGATCTGTGCAGATCCGGCGGGATCGGACCGGGCGGTGGTCCATGCCGAAGCGCTCAGCCGGATTGCGGCGTTCCTCATGCTGCCGGCGGCGAAATGAGCAAGCAGGTGAATTCCGGAAAAGGGGCTTGAGGTCCCCACCAAATAAAAGACCGGCGCGTTCGAGCGCCGGTCCTTGTCTTGTCTCGTGGTGGCAACGTCAGGCGACGTCGCGCAGGAACCCGTCGATGGCCGCCCGCATGCGCGCGGCTTCCTGTTCCAGCTCTTCGGCCGTCGTGGCCACGTGAGCCACCGATCCGGTGGTCTTTTCGGCCGAGGCGCTGAGACCACTGATGTTGCTGGCAACCAGCTCGGTTCCATGGGCAGCCTGGGCGACATTGCGCGAAATCTCGGCGGTGGCGGCCCCCTGCTCCTCGACCGCGGCGGCAATGGCGCTGGTGTAGCGGTTGACGTCGTCCATGGTCAGGGCGATTGCGCCGATTGCCTCGACAGCGCCCTTGGTCTCGACCTGGATGGCGGAGATCTGTGCCCCGATCTCTTCCGTTGCCTTCGAGGTCTGCGTGGCGAGTTCCTTGACCTCGGCTGCGACGACCGCGAAACCACGTCCGGCCTCGCCGGCGCGGGCCGCCTCGATGGTAGCGTTCAGGGCGAGCAGGTTGGTCTGCTCTGCAATTGCCTGGATGAGGGTGACGACCTCGCCAATCCGGCTGGCGGCATTGGCAAGACCGGCCACCTTGGCATTCGACGTCTGCGCGCCTTCCGTTGCCTTGGCGACAATCTGGGTGGTCTGGGCAACCTGGCGGGAGATTTCCGAGATCGAGGACGCAAGTTCCTCGGCAGCCGATGCGACCGTCTGGACGTTGTCCGAGGCCTTGTCGGATGCCGCGGCCGCCGTCGCTGCCTGGCTAGCGGTGCCAGATGTCAGGTTGCCCAGCTGCAGCGACGCCTCGCGCAGGCGGCGGCTGCGGTCCGACACGCCAGAGAGAAGGGCTTCAACGTCACCTCGGAAGCCGGCAATGCGCGCCGCGACACCCTTCTGGCGCTCCTCGGTCAACCGCGACTGTTCATCGACGGTTGTTTGAGCCGCCATCGCAACACTGTGGGCGTCCTCCGCAACCTGGAGGGCCTTCGCCGAGGCAGCGAAGGCGTTGGCAACCTGGGCCGTCAGCCACCACAGGGCGCCGACCTCAATCACGACGATGACCGCATGGAACACGACCCGGCCAAAATTCGCCCCGCCCGGGAAGACCGCCAGCGGCAATGCAAAATTCAGCACCAGATGGTGCACCGCCACCACAGCGGCATAAGCCAGCAGGGCGCGCCAGTCGACCCATCCGGCCAGGATTGCGAGCACCGCGAAGAAATACATGTGCCCGTCGGTCTGGAACGACGTTGCCGGATCGCCGCCGGCAAGGGAGGCAACGAACAGGGCGACGAGACCTGCCAGCGAGATCGATGTTGCAATCCGTGTTTCAGTGCCGATGCCGCATTGCATCCACACAGCCGTAGCCATGGTGCCAAACAGCAGGGCAATGCCGGAGATAATGACGCTGGCCACCTCCGGGTTGAACCAGCTCGTACCGATCACGAGAAGCACATTGAACCAGATGAAGAACATCAGGGCCTTGGCGAACGTATCGCGGATCTCATTCAAGCCGTTCATGATCAAGCGTCCTTAGGGTCGGGGACCAGGGGATGAACCATTTCCGAGTGTCGCGCAGGCACTGGCAAACCAGGCCGCCGTCACCAGCCATGCACCTGCCGTGTAGAGCGCCTCAATTCCTGCGGCATCGCCCGTCTGCGCCACCGCAACGAAGCCGTCCTGTGAAGCTGCCAGAAGCTGCCCGTTGGCACGGGCGATGACCTCTGCCGCGCTTGCAGGCCCCATCCCTGCAAATACGGCCACCGGCCTCCCAGCAACTGGCGCCAGGACAGCCGCGCACATCAGGACGCAAACAACACCGAAGTAACCGGCGAGCATGAGCCTGGCTCTGGGCGATACAAGCTTGGAGCGTGTTTCGGCAGCTGTGCGCATGACTCACCGTTTCCGCGGATGCGCGACAACTTTCACATGTTGTTGGTTAACATTCCCCAAAGACGCGAGGCCGGGCCAGCAAGTTGCAAGCTTCGCGCAAGCAAAGGCCGCCGGACAATTCAGATGCCGTGGGTCTTGTCTTGACGGTCTTCCAGCCGGCGCAGCAATGCCTTGCATTCAAGACGCACAGCATCCGGCGAGGAAAGTGGTGTGGATCCGTTTGCTCTCTGGGCGCAGAGACGGCGGTAGAGCGCATCCACCTTGAGGTAACGCGCCAGATCCTCGGCCTGGGCCGACAGATGGAACAGGGAGGGCGCCGCCGGCTCCCGCCATTCCGCTGCGAGCAGACGCGCCATGTCGACCTGACGCCGCAAGGCCTTGAGCCATTTGCGGAATGCTGCTGGATCTTTTGATTTCAAGGCCTTGCGCCCGCGTGCCGCGCTTTGGCGGCGCGCCTTGGCCAGCGCCTGCGCCGCACCGACAGCATCGATCAGGCCCGGGGCAAGACTGACCGCATCCACCTCGCAGCGCCGCAGCAGTGCATCCACCTCCTGCACCCGGCGATCGGTTTCGGGCACAGGCAGGGTGACAGTGAACACCAGCCCGATCGGCTGGCCATCCGAGGCGGCGGCCAGGGCTTTCAGGGCCCCGGCACTCAATTTCAGGCGCGCCGCGCGGGGCGCATAGGCCGGCCCCAGACTGTCGCGGCAAACCTTGAGCAACAGCCGCGCCTTGCGCAGGCTGGCGCGCGCCGTTGCAACACGAGCCGGCAGCGGCAGCCGCAGATCGGCAAGTCCGGGCGAGGCCTCCAGCCTTCCTTTACTGACGCTGAAAACAAAGGCTTTTTCGCCTTTTTTGGTCCCACCTTTTTCCATGCCGGAAAAGGTGGGACTTTTTTGTTCGCCCGCCGTTCCCGGGCACGACCTGCAATCCCCTATCCCGGCGCATGACCGGAGACCGCCTGTGCGGCTCCGTCCACCCCCGCGCCGGGCTGGCTGATTCCGCGTCGCACAGGCCCTCCGAACTGGAGAGCCACATGGCCCTGACCTTGCAGCAGCAAATCACCGCGCTCTATGACGCGGCATTCAACCGCCCGCCCGACGCGGCAGGCCTCGCCCATCACATCGACCTGATCACATCCGGCCAGCTGGACCTCTACAGCGTCGCCGACGCGTTTGCCGCCAGCGCGGAGTTTGCCGCCGGCACAGGGCTCGGCGGCACGCCATCAGTCATCGTGCAACGGCTCTACAGCAACGCGCTCAACCGCGCCGGCAGCGTCGAGGAGTCCAGCGCATGGCTGGACCTCCTCTACACCGGACGCGCCGACATGGGCGACGCGCTCGCCGGATTTGCCCTGTCCGCCGAGTACGCCACCCTGGTCGGCTGGCACCACGACGCAGCCTGACACCAGCCCCGGCGGCACCTCACGGCGCCGCCGGGCTCGCCAAAAGCGGGTGCTCAAAATTGGCAATGATCAGCTCGCCAAACTCGCCCGGCGCACCCTCCGAAATCGAATAGGTTACGGTCACCGGCAGCATCGTGAACCGGCCGAATATCTCGCGCACCTCCGGCGTATCGTTGATCGACAGAATCACCCGCCCCTGCAGCCCGGCCATCAACTCAGCCAGGCGCGTAAAATCGTCACAGGCGAACATGTCCTTGCCGTAGTCGGTCTCACAGCCGAAATACGGCGGATCACAGTAGAACAGCGTACCCGGCCGGTCATAGCGCGGGATGAACTCCTGAAACGGCAGGTTCTCGATGATGACGCCCGAGAGCCGCTCATGCACCGCCTCGAGCATGGGTGCCAGCGTCGTCAGGTCGAACCGACCGCGCCCATCGGTGACGACGCCGAAGGTCCGCCCACGAACTTTGCCGCCGAAGGCCGTCCGTTGCAGGTACAAAAACCGGGCAGCGCGCTCGAGATCCGTCAGCGTCGACGGATCGACCCGGGTGAGCCGCTCGAACTCGCGCCGGCTTGTGATCTGAAACCGGAGGCAATCGAGAAACTGCGGATAATGCCGCTGCAAGATCCGGAACAGGGTCGTCACCTCGCCGGAAAAATCATTGATCACCTCGGCACTCGGCAACACCCGCCGCCGCAGGAACACGCCGCCCATGCCCACGAATGCCTCGGCATAAAGGCTGTGCTCGACGGCAGCGATCAGCCGTGTAAGCCGCTTGGCGAGCACGCGCTTACCCCCGATCCAGGGCGCAACGGGAGAGACGGGCGAGGTTTCCCGCTCCCCAAAGAGATTTGACAACATGTGGAATTGGCCTTCCTGATGCGCGCGATCTGCGGTCAGCAGAATCAGACCCACGGGTCTGATCGCGGGGCGATGCATGTCTAGGCCATCGGTCCGGTTACAATCTTGCAGGAGCGTACCGGATTGCCGGGTGATCCCGGCCCCCGCGTCAGCGGGATCTGAGTTGCCATTGACTGCTCGGGCAGTCATGTAGCAAAAGAACAAAAAGCGAACTCTGAGCCCCCGACATGCCGCACCCCACGCTCCCGGAACACCTCCCGATCACGGTCGAGGCGCGCGATGAAACGGGTCGCATCGTCGAGTTGATCGCGCGCTGCGCGAATGTGACCGTGGCACGCGGCGCATTCGAGGCCGCACGGACCTGCCGCCAGGGCGTCGAGATCATGATCCGCGACCGCTCACGAGTGATCGCGGCGGAATTTTTACCAGTGGCCCGATAATCTTCTTTACAGTGCGGAATTTCCGCACTATATTTGAACCATGGCGAGGCGGTAGAGCCTAGGCCGAATGTCAGAGGAGACACACAGATGACCAATACGAACGACGCATACAAAGCCTGCCTCGAAGCGACCCGGTTCTCCCTGGAAGAAGCCTTGAAGGTGGTAACGGAAGCTATTTCGGACCTTGAAACGCATAACCGCAACACGTCGGTCGGCGGCCTCCTGAAAGCAGACACACCGCTCGAAACCGCTCAGGCGACCTACAAGGCCGCCCTCGCAATCCACGCGATGCGCTGAGACGGACAGGGCCGCGCCTCAGCCGCGGCCCTACCAACAATTGCGCAAGGCATCTTGATTACCTATTTACAACGCGGGATTTCCGCTTTATATTCTAACCATGGCGAGGCGATACAGCCTAGGCCGATGTCAGAGGAGACAGAACATGAGCATCAAGATCACCCGCGCCGCGAAGCTTTCCAGGATCGGCAGCACCCCGCGCAGCTTCGCGGCCATGGCCGAGTACCTGCCTGACAGCGTCATCAAGTCCCTGACCAGCGCCCAGCTGGCCGAGATGATCGACGCGCTCTGGACCTGCGCAGGCGATGCGAAGGCGATTGCCGCACGCGAGGCCATCGAATCCGGCCGCGTCTGGGACGCCAAGCGCGGCGTCTCCCGCGACCTGGCCCCGCTGGCCTGACCGGCCCGGTGCCCGCCAAAACGGCGGGCACCATGTCCAAACGATACTGCGAGGCCAAAGCCATGACAGACAAGGTCGAAATCTACTGCGACAGCAACACCCACGGTGCCTTTTTTGCCAAGCAAGGCGACAAGTGGTTTACCGTCCCGTCCTGCCCCACCGGGTGGGCCAAACGGCGCGAATGGCAGCCCTGCGCGGCCATGGTGCAGCGCCTCATGCGCCACGGCATGCGGATGGGCTTCTATGGCCACGGCTGGCTGGCTGAGGCTGTTCTCGGCATTCCGCGCGACATGGTCGCAGTGACCAGGCACTGACAACAAAACAGCCCGCTCGTTTCCGGGCGGGCTGTTCGCTTGGGCATGAGCCCAACCTAAAGAAAAACTAGGTTTCGATCCAACACGACAGCGTTAGCCACCGCGACATTGGCATGTGCCAAGGCACATACTAAAGAACAACTAAGTTTCGATCCAGCGCGACAGGCAGGACCACCGCGACACCGCCAGCCCCATGCGCTGACCCCTCAACCATACGATGCACCTCAGGCCCCGTCAACACGCGAGCAACATGACCATGCATTCCAACCTCGCCCAGGCGCTGATCATCCGCGCCATCGCCCGCGAAGACGCCGAGCGCGCTCTGATCGGCGCCCCCCTCGCCGCCCTGCGCCGGCAGGTCGCCGCCGGCGAACACGCCGACCACCCGGCAGCCCTGACCGCCGATGCGGTACGGCAGGAGATCAGGAGCCTCGGCGTTTGCGACATGCCCCCGGCGACCGACCTGGTCGCCACACTTCTGGAGACGCTGTCGCAGCGCCTTGGAGGCAACGGCTATAAATCCGCCTGGGAGGCCATCGGCATCAAGCCCACGCGGGGCCGGGACCTGCTCGCCCGCTCGGCCGGCGCCGTTGACTGGCCGATCTGGAAAACACTCCGGGATGCCGCGCTGGCGGATTGAGCATCGCGGGCGAAAAACTCCCGCATCCACAAATCGCCCCTTTACAATGCGGGATTTCCGCTCTATATTCTGACCATGGCAAGGCGATGACGCCTGGGCCGAATGTCAGAGGAGACGAAATTGACCAACGAAACCGCGTTCCGCTTCGCAGATCATCTCAGCACCCTGTGCGCCGCGCTCGGCGACGGCTGGGGGTGGACGATTGATGCCGAAATCCCGCACTACGGGCAGGTTAACAGCCCCGACGGGATTGTGTTCACCGCCGTCCATGACGCCAACAAACGCTCCGTCGGCCTCTATCTGACGCCCCCGGCTGATCACGGCCGCCCCATGTCGGTGGCTGACTGGCTGGGCGAGAACACGTTTGGCGCGTCGATTGCGCCGTCCTGGTCGGAGTCCTCGACGGCAGAACTGGCGGCAGGCCTCGTCGAAGCGGCCCTCGGCGCGTGCCACGACTGCATGCGGCAGATCAACGAGCGCAAATCCCACGTCGAGGCAGAGCGCGGCGCTGTTAACGCTATTGATGCCGACCTCGCTGCTCTCGGATTTCTGCGGCGCGGTTCCGGCCATAACGTGAGTTCGTGCTGGGTCCTCAAATCTGGCCGGCCGGGATCACCGAACCGAGCCAGCGCGACTGTCGAGTTTGAAATGTTCAGCGAACGGGCGACGGCTGATATCACGATCCCGCGCCAATTCGTTCCGGCACTTTGCAATTTCCTCGCCGACCTCATGGCCCGGAATGCCGGCTAACCAACCGAAAAGCCCTCCTCTCACAGGGGGGGGGCAACAAACCCGCTGCGCTGGCCTGCGGCCGCCAGGCTGAGAAATCTCAGGCCTGACGGCGCTAGGCGCAAAACCCCGCGTGTGCGAGGAACGCAGTCCGCACCACCATTCGATACGGATCATCCCCGCGTGTGCGGGGAACTTAGTCCGCGCTGTGATGCGATACGGATCATCCCCGCGTGTGCGAGGAACTTAGTCCGACCCACAACCAGATACGGATCATCCCCTCGCGTGAGGGGATGCCGCATCCTATGCGCGCAGTTTGCGCGGTGTCAACTCCGCCCCCGCCACAGCCCCAACACATCGCGCGCTGTCGCCAGCGGGTCCCTGCTTGCCCGCAGCGCGAACGCAGCCCAGTTGCGCCCCGTGAGCGCCAGCCCCGCCGCCACCGCGTCCGACCAGGTCGGGTCGAGCGACAAAAACTGCCGGATCGGCTCGGCGAAAATCACCGCCGCGCCGAGCCCTGCCGCCACCGCCAGCAGCCGCCCCCACAGGGACAGGTCCCGCTGCATCAACGCGCCGAGAACGGCAAAGGCGAGTATCATCAGCCATTTGGTCAGCGACGCGTGGGCAAGCCATTGCCCGATCAGATCAATCAGTTTCACCGCATCGCTCCTGTAAAGTGTCAATTCGCGCCAGCGACAGCACCAGCCGGTCGCTCGCGTGGTCCATATCCTCCGGCTCCCAGCTGACAGCCGCCAGCAACGGCCGCAGCTGTTCGCAGGCCAGCGCCCGGTCAGCGCCGCCGGCTGCCGTGCTGACGAGCGGCGGCCCGCTCGCGCAGCCGCTGGCGCAGAGCGTCAAGGCCCCCGCCACCAGCCACCATCTGATCAACCGTCCATCTCGCATCCCGCACCTCCTCGCGCACAGCCTGCGCGGCCTGCCCCCGGCCCTCGGCCCGGGTGAGACGGATCAACCGCCAGCGATCGAGGAGCTGGCCGGCAAACGCGGCCAGCACCTCGGCTAGAATCGCCCACACCGTAGCCATCGGCTCAGCCCTGAGACCGCCCGACAACACCGTCGCCGTTGAGATCCGCACCGAGCCGCGCCTCGATCATCTCGACGAGCCGCCCCCGGTCGATCCCGAAATAGGTCAGCGCCTGCGGCACCGCCGCCATCGCATAGCGCGCGGCCTCGGCCACCATCTCGTTGCGGAGATCCACCGTCAGCGGCCCGGCCGTCACCCTGCCAACCTTGGACCGGGCGAAATCCACCGCGTAAAACAGCGCGTCCTGCAACCGAGCCCGCATCTGCTCGTCGAGCTGCATGTCCGCGCGATCCTCAAACACGGCAATCGCCCGGCGCAACAGCCAGAGCAAAGCGCCGACCAGCAGCGTCAGGCCGATCTCGATCACGGGCGCCGCCATCGGCGACAGGTCGACCACGGTCGAGGCCGCAGCCGGGTTGAGGGCAAGCAAAAGCAGGCCAGCGCCGAGCGCCAGCGTCATCATCATGCGCATGTCAGTCTCCTGGGATTGCGAGGCGTCACGCCTCGTTTGTGGTCACCTGACCCTCAGCGGTCAGGGCGACAGGACCGGTCAGCGGCAGCGGCACCGAGGCTTACCCACCGGAAGCCGAGCAGCCGATCGCGGGCGATGCGGGCAATGCTCACCATGTTCGATTGATTGCCGCCGAGAATGTGATAGTGCGTCGCGTCCTCGCCGACATAGAACCCGACGTGTCCGGACGAGCCCGTCCGCGAGCCGCGCCAGAACACTGCCACCGCGCCGACAGACGGCCGCGCCAGCTTCACGCCGAACGTGAGCCAGTTGCGGGCGAGATACGGATTGGTGGGCAGCACCTCATTTGTCAGCGCCAGTGCAAGCGAGGTCTCGACAAAATCCCCGCACCAGGGCAGCCGCGACGGATCGCCCAGCGTTTTGCCG
The DNA here is from genome assembly GCF_026672425.1 of Pannonibacter sp. SL95. GTDB lineage: Bacteria > Pseudomonadota > Alphaproteobacteria > Rhizobiales > Stappiaceae > Pannonibacter. Next base: position 17,830 of record NZ_JAPPRC010000006.1, on the reverse strand, counting down.
TCCGACCGCAGCCAGGCCATCAGCCCGCCCCGGTTGCGCCGCTCATGCAGCCCCATTTTGGAGCGGGCGACGGTCAGCCAGGACGGCTCCAGATCGCCAGACACCGGCCCCAGCAGCGCACGACGCGTCACCGGCCCGACGATCCCGTCCGGCGTCAGGTTATGCGCTGCCTGAAACCGCACGACAGCCGCGCGCGTGCGCCGCCCGGGAATGCCGTCAATCGCCCCGGGCCGAAAGCCCTTGGCCTCCAGCGCCCGCTGGATCTCTTTCCAGTCCATCTCGATCTCCATAAAAAAAGGCCCGCCGAAGCGAGCCAGAAGGTCACATTGTGTGCGGGATAATCAGGCGACGATGTCCACCTCGGTCAGCGTCCGCAAATCGTAGTCATCCCCCATCCACTGGGGGAACACCCGCTTGCGCAGGCTGTCGAGCGGATAGCTCGGATTGAGGTAGACGACATAAGGCAGCCCCTGCCGGGCAAGATCCGCATCCGCAGCGGCCACCAGTTCCGGCAGGCCGGTCAACAGATGATCCGCACGCACCGCCAGCCAGACGCCGGGGACAATGATTTGAGGCGTCAGCTCGTAGCCCTCGTCGTCAAACGTCGCATCTTGAGCGTAGACCGTGACACGAACAGCCGTGATCTGTGCGCCGTCAAACGTTCCAGACTGCGGACGGATGGACAGGTCAGCCAGAGTGACCGGCTGACCCTCGTTAACGAGCCCGAGCGCGGCAAGGTCCACCGCGTCCGGGCCGGAGTAATGCAGGATGTGGTCAATCGTGATCATGACGCGGCCACCGCGATAAAGAGGTTGAGCGCTTCAGCGTCGGACAGGGCAAAGGCCCCGACTGCGGCGATGCGGATTTGTGAATTGCACTGTGTCGTCCTAGCTGTGTCGCTCCCGAGAGCAAACTGGCTGGCCCCCGGCAGCGGCACGACGACGCCTGATCTTGTCACATGTGCGTCAGAACCCACTTTCGTCCAAGTCGTGCCGTCGGGGCGAATTGTCGAAACAACGGTTGTCTCTGTGCCTGCCCAGACACTCCCCGTGTTTGTAATTGTGTTGTTTCCACCCCCCTCAAGAACACCTATCCCCAATGTGCCATTCGCCCTCAAGAACATTGAGACACGCCTGTTGGCTGCCGCACGAATTTCAAGCAGCGTTGCGAACGATGGCGCAGAAGACAGCGGAACGCCGCGCCAAACCACCGTAAGCGGCGGATTAACAGCCAGCCCCGCATCCGCAGCTGGGACGACAATACTGTCCGGCGCGACTGTGCCAGACCCGAAGGGCATCAGATATGCCGTCTGGGTTAGCTGCGGCGCGGCGATATCGAATGTCACATCGACCGCCGCCCCATTTGAGGGCGACATGGTAATTCTCATCCGCCCGAATGCCGCATCGGCTGCGCTGGTTAGATTGACATTGAACCGAGTCAGAACTGGCGTCGCATTGAGCGTGACTGTGTTGGCCAATGTAACAGACACGGCCTGAGCTTGGTCGGCCCTGCGTTGCGTGAACCCGAACTCGCCGGAAGCCGGGAACGCTCCAGCCACCACACCCATGTAGCCGGACACGTTGTACGCCGCGCTTGGCAGGATCGCAGGCGAAGATGCGGCTCCGGGCTGTAAATTCAGCTCATAAAAGCCCCCGTTCGACGTGCCCGAAACTCGAAACCGGATGACCGGCAGCCCGTTGACGGTGGAGACGCCGACAATCTGCGTCGTCATCCCGTGCGACGTGTTTACATACCAGCCGGTCGGCAACGCACCGCCCGAACCAACAACGCCGACAACAGCGCCTGTCCCGAGTGGGTTAGGGATCAGGTTCGTCCAGCCTTCCCGGCTGTCGTAACCGCGATCAGTCACGGCCATCACGCCGTTAGCGAACTCACGGGATACCCCGGCGCTGTCCTCAGCACGACGCGCAGACGCACGCGAGTGATACAGGCTGTCAATCCGCGACAACCCAACTTGTTGCCGGTTGAGCTGATAGCGCCCGGCCCGGAAATCCAGCGCCAGCTGAAACGGACCCATCCAGGCAGGCGCCTGCCGCGTCACCGCCAGCGGCCCGAGCCCCAGTTTGATCGCACCCATGCCGCTCACCACAGTGCCACGATGGCCGCAGCCGTGGTGCCGGTCGCACGCACCTGCCGCACCCGGATCGGCAGCAACCCGCTGGCCCCGGCCAGCGTCACCGTCTGGCCGCCCAGCATCGTCACCACCAGGTCGCCAGCCGACCCAACCCACAGCGCGCGCGACGGCACAGCCAGCGCGTTTGCGTCATGCGGCACCACCGCCGCCGCATTGGTCGCCGGGCTGTCCGGCGCCAGGGAATAGCTTTCAAACGGATCACTCATCGGTCAGCTCCTCAGGTGCGAAAATCGAATGTGGTGGCCGCCAGGATGACCAGCGGCGCGGTCGAGACGACGAAAAACGACACGGTGTCGATGGCCCCGGCCGCAGGCGACAGGATCGGCGCGCCGCCGCCGCAAACCGCCACGCGCCGGACCAGCTCAGCTGATGCCCCCGGCCCCGCCCTGCGTCAGGATCAACAGGCCGGACTGGCCAAGCGCCGCCCCGGTGGGGTCCATCACCGCCCGCGACCCTGTCAGTGTAAGCGCGAAGTTGAGACCCGAGGATAAGTCCAGCGTCACCGCCGGCCCCTCTGTCACGGCCACCGGCGCAAACGTGCCGGCAATCCAGTTGCTGACGGTCACCATGTCGGCGAGCGCAGCCGGGAAATTGATCACATGCCCGCCGTCATCGAAGCCGCGCGGGTTGCTCGCCGGCTCATAGTCGCCGGAATTGTACTGCGCGAGGCGCGTCAGCGCGCCCGCCACGGCTGCAGGTGTCGTCATGCCAGGATCTCCGTTATCTCAAACCCGGTCGCCGCGCGGCGCCAGTGCGCCAGCGTCAGCGCGTCCATGCGCGTGATGCGGCCAAGGATCGCCCGACGTTGCATGCGCACCGGCCCGTCAGCCGGATCGGAGATCACATGCACCTCGCCGGCATAGCCCGCCCGCGCCATCACATCGAGCACGTCGCCGAACGCCTCATCATCGGGCAGATGATCAAAGCCGAAACGGCAGATCCGCGCGCCGCGCCGCGCCCGCACATGCTGCCCACCGCCGAGCAGCGGCGAGCGCCACGTGGCATCCTCGACCTCATGGCCATTGCCCTGCACCGCGACCCCGGTCGACGGACGCCAGGACCGTCCGAGGAACAGCCGCCCGGCCTCGACATAGCCCGCCGGGTTGACCACGTCCGACAGCTCCAGCCGCCAGCTGCGAGCATTGACCCGCGCGGCAAACACATGCACCAGCCACAGCGGCGGCAGCGCCGAGCCATCCGTCAGCCCGGACCAATAACGCGGCGCATCCCAGCCGAGCCCCGCCCGGTCCGCCGCCATCGGCTGCAGCCTGCCGCTGTCAAACACCTCGTCGGTGAGCGCCCCGGCATAGCCGCGCAGCCGGTATCGATAGGCCGCCGTCAGATTGGTCGGGCCGAGCAGCCACGCCGAGAGTTTGCGCGGGCGCCCGAGATCGACGGTCATCTGCGTTGCCGCCTCGGCCGCCGACGTGCTGCGCGCCACCGCCGCCAGCGGCAGCCGCTGCAGGTTGGCAAGCGGCAACGCGGCCGCCCAGGAGCCGCCGGACAGCGTCGCGCCGTCCGACCAGGGATCATAGGTCAGGATCATTTGTCACCCGCAGTGGTATGTGCAAGCGATCCGCCGCACCTCGTCCGGATTGGAAAACGTCGCCGCCTCGCGCGCCTTGGCGACGGTAAAGGCCCGCATCACGCCATCGCCCTGCCGCTGGCTTAGCACCGGGCAGGCTCGACGCGCAGAGGAGATCACCCGCCGCGATATCCCCGCCCCGGCCGCAGACATTGATCAGCCCCTCGCCAAGCGAGTTGATCACCAGCCGGTCAAACCGCTCCGCGCAATAGTCGCGCAGCGCCGCCGCCTGCTGCGGGAATGCGGCCATCATGGCCCCCGCCTCAAACGGTACGCGACGGCTGATCACGCCATAAACACGTGGATCGGCCACCGTATCGGCCAGCGCATTGACGCCGACAGCATCGTCAAGGCCGCTGCGCATCAGGATGCGACCCGTGTCGATGACGATGTCACCCGGTCCGCCCGCCGACGCGCGCTCGAGGAAACCGTCATGCGACCCGGTAAACGGTGCGATGGACCCCACCTCGCCGTAAACCGCAAACCCGCCCGATGCCGCCGGCACGCCGATCAACCCCGACCCGCCGCCGCTCGCCCGGCCACGAATGCCGTGATTGTTGCCCGAGCCGCTGGACCCGGTCACGATCAGCGCCGGCTGGAATGCGTAGCTGGACGAAATGTCCGCAAATCCGGTCAGCTGCAACGCCCCGCCGGAGGAGCTGTTCTGGAGCCGCACCGCTGGCGTGCCGGATTCGCGCGCGACAGACATGACCACATCGCCCGAATAGGTCTCGCCGATGGCCGCCACCTGCGAGCCGGACGCGCTGATCACCCGCAGATAATTGTCGCTCGCCGACATGGTCACGCGCCGCCCGCTCGTCGCGGTCTGCACCGTGGCCCCCGTGATCGTGACGCCGGTCAGCGAGCCCGCCGTGACCGTACCGAGATTGGCCGTCAGCGCCGACAGGCTCGACACACTCATCTTGTCCGCCGTCACCGAGTAGGCCGCGATCTTGACCCCGGTCACCGCGCCATTGGCCAGCTCGGTATTGCCGACAGATCCGGGCGCCAGCGCGGTCGAGGTTGTCGCCGCACTCACCCCCGCCGTCGCCGAGGCCGGAAACCACGGCCCGAGATTGCCGCTGCGGTCGCGCGCCCGCGCCCAGTAAAACCGCGTTGCCGAGGTCGGCAGGCCCGTATGCGTCAGCTGCCCCGCCGCCCCTCGCCGGCTTTCGCCGCGCTCGCCCGGTCATTGACGCTCGCCGCCCAGATCTCGACGGCCGCCAGTTGCAGATAGGGCAGCACGTTGCCGTCACTGACCGCCACCGCCAGCGTGATTTGCTGCGCCCCGCCGGCTGCCGTCAGGCTCGTTATGGTGATGTCCGGCATGTCGTCAGCCCCACAGCGTCAGCGTCACGAGCCCGTCGCGCCATTGCTCGCGCCGGCCGATCACAACCATGTCGCGCCCGGCCTGATAGCCGAGCCGTGACAGGACGAGCCGGACGCTCACCCCCAGCCGCGCCGCGCCGGCCATCTCCGCCGGCACATCCAGCGCGACCAGATCACGCCGGACGCTGTAGAGCGCCAGCCGCCGCGCCGCCTCGGCGGCAGCAGCCCCCACGTCCGTCAGCAGCGTGTCAAATGTCAGCTCCGGCGCCAGAGGATGCCGGCTGCGCACCGCAGGCGCCTCGGCAATCACGTCCAGCGCATCGCGCGCGAGATCTGCCCGCAGCTCCTGCGACAGCATTTCGGCGACATCGCCCGCCTGGTACTGATGCCAGTGCCGCCGGTGCCGCAGCACCACCCGCCACGCTGGCAGCCCCTCGCCCGGATCGCTGACGCGCAACAGTCGCAGCGATCGCGCCTCGATCTGCCCCTCACCGATCTGCATCACTGGCACACCGGGCGCCGCCAGCCGCCCGACCTCGATTGCCCCGGTCGGCGCGGTCAGCAGCCACCCGCCGACGCTCGCCAGCACGTCCTGCATCGCCGCCAGTCCCGACCGCTCGTCGCCAATGAAAATCCCGGCCTCGCCCGGAGCTGCCGCCGCCAGCGCCGCGACCGACACCGCGTCGACCGACGCGCCGAGCCCCATGCGGATGAGCATCCGCTCGACCACGCGCGCCGCCGACCGATCCGCCAGCGCCGCGCCCTCCACCACATCCGCCGTCACCGTGCGATACGGCGCAGCCCCCAGCCGGAACAGGCCGAGCGCCCGGCACGTGCGATAGCGCCCGCCAGGGATCACCGCTGCCGCCAGCGCGGCGAGGCTTGCCACGTCGCCGTCATCGGTGAGCGGCACGCCCGCGTCAAAAACGCTGATCGCGCCCACCGCCCCGTCATGCACCTGATAGATGAGATTATGCGGGTTGACCGAGACCGCCGGCACCTTGAACACCCGCCCGAACACCAGCGGCCTGACCTTGCTTAGCCAGATCCGCCCCCCGTCCGCGCTTGCCCCCGCCGCCGCCGTCGTGCCGCCGTAGCGCGCGCTCTGGATCGGCTGGTCGAGATCGAGCCGCCGGTCATAGAGCCGCAGCCGCAGGCTGGTGAGCGCATCGCTGGTCGCGTCCACCGCCTCCATCGTGCCGGTAAACAGCCGCTCCGCCGCTGCGAGCCCGAGACGCGGATCGGCAATCCGGTCGATCCGGATCGCGCGCCCGTCAAATCCGTCATCAAGCCAGCCGTCCAACGCGCCGTCCGCATTGGAGAGCACCACCTCGCCCGCCGTCACCGACCCCGCGCCGAACGTCCGCCCCGCCCCGAACAGGCTCGCCTCGATAAAGCCGGGATCGGAGATCCGTGGCTCATAGAGCGTGTTGGCCGGCACCTCGGCAGGACCGCTCGCCCGGCCATGCGTCGACAGATAGCGGGTGACAACAGAGCCACCCGACCCGGCATCAGACCAGGCGTCCAGCGTGATCAGATACTCGCTCATCGAGCCGCCCTGCCCATGCCGACCAGCCGCCGCTGATCCTGCACCGCTCGCGTGGTTTCGAGCGTTGCGTCAACATTGGCCTTGGCCCCGGCCGCCACGACCCCGGCCAGCCGGTCCACGTCCTGCCGCAGCCCACGGATCTCGGCCGCCACCGCGCCCGAGTTGTCATTGGCCTGGAATGTCCCGGCCCGCATCTGCGCCAGCTCGCTGGCATAGTTGCGCGTCGCCAGCACCGGCATCACGAACTCGCCCGGCATCAGCATGCGCGGCACGCTGTCAACACCGGCAACCCCGCCACTGACCAGCCCGCCCGCCGCCATGCCCGGCAACCGCAACCGCGCCGCTTCCGGCGAGTTGACGATACCCGCCTGCACACCGGCCATATCGCCCCCTTTGCCGAGGTAATCGAGCCAGCCCGCAAGGCCCGCAGCGTCCGGCTCGCGCCCCAGCACCGACAGATAGAGATTGCGGATCGCCGCCTCGCGCGAGTTGGCGATGCCCGACGCCACGTCCTTGATCGAGCCGCCCCCGGCAAGATGCTGCTGCCAGCTCTACCAGCCCGCCCGCATCCGCCTGCCGCCCGAGCAGGGATTGATACAGCGCCTGGATCGTGGCCGTGTTCTGCGCGGCCTGCATCGCCGCCAGCTCGCGGATCGCCGCCGCCTGCGCACCCTCGGCACTCGCCAGCGCCGCCATCGCCGCATTGAGCCCGGTGATCGCCGCGCCGACCGATAGCACGCTGTCATTGATGTCGATCAGCGCGCCAACCTGCGTCTTCAGGGTCGCAAGCTGCTGCTCTGCCGCCGAGACCTGCGTTTCCGCACTCGCCAGCGCCGCTGCCAGTTGCTGGTCAACCGATTGCCAGATTGTGGTGTAAGCCTCGGTCGAGCCATAGTAAGCTCGCGCCTCGTTGAGGTAATCGCGGCTGACCTGCTCCAGCCTGCCGAGCGCATCCTTGTCGCCCTGCCCGACCTTGGCCAGCGTGTCCTGATAGGCCGCTGCCGCCGCCTGCAGTTTTTCCAAGGGCGACAGCGGCGAGAGCTGCGCGTCCAGCCGCAACTGCGTCCGGAACGCCTTGATCTGCTCGGCAAAACCGCCCAGCGTCGCAATCGTCTGTTCCAGCTCCGAGCGCTCGGCCTCATACGCCGCCCGCAGCGCCGCCCGCGCCTGATCCGCCGCCGAGCGCGCATCCGCCACCTGGTTCGACCCACCCGCCCCTATCAGCCCGCGCAGCGTGTCGGAAACCGCCGGGAACACCTCGGCCAGCGCCTCGAGCTGCGCTTCCGTGAGACCCGAGGTCGCCGAGATCTGGCCGAGCGACAGCTCCAGCGCCCGCAGCGCCCCGGTCGCCTCAAACCCCAGATCCGCCGCCGTTTTCAGCCGCTCGTTATAGAGCGTCAGCGCCTCCTCGATCTCGCTGTAATAGCCGATCCCCATGGCGCCGGAGATGCTGCCCCGGATGCCGGCATAGAGCCCGCGCGCGCCCTCGCCCAGTTGCGTCGCGGCCTCTGCCGCCGCTTCCGTCAGGCTTTCCAGAGCGCGTTTGAGCAGCCCGTCCACAACTCCGGCCGCCTCGCCGCTCGCCGAGGAGACGGCCTTGAGCGCATTGCGATAGACCTCGGCCCGCTCCGCCGCCGGCAGGCTGTCCGCCGCCCCCTTGGTGATCGAGGCGATGGCCGCGTCGAACTCCTCGAGCGCAAGCGCGCTGTCGAGGCCGAGAAGCTTTGTATCCGCCAGCCGCTCGCCGAGCGTCTTGACCGCATCATTGAGCTGGTTGATGTAGCCTTGGTCGGTGAGGTCATTGATCGAGCGCCGGATCTCGTCAGCGAACTCGCCGCGGAGCTTGTCCATCGCCGTTTTGACCGCATGGTCCACCGAGGCCGCGGCCTCGTCCGCCGACATCGCCAGCCTGATCAGTGTCTCCTCGAGGCCGACCGCCGAGCCCTTGATCTCGTTGATCCGCTCGGCGACATCGCTCATCGGCTCGACGCCGGTCACCAGCGAGATCGCGTAGCGCTGCGCCGCATGCTCCATTTCGGAGATGTAGGTGTTGACCGCATCCGGATCGAGATCGTTGCCATAGTCCCGCAGCCGGTCGAACATGTAGCGTGCATCGTCGACCCAGCCGGTCAGCTGGTCGCGCGCCTGCTCCATGTTGTCGACGGCATCGAAGAACGCGGTATCAAACCCGAAGCCCAGGTTGAGATTGCCGAGCGCAACATCGCGCTCCTTGCGGAACGTCTTTTCCAGCAGCGCGAAATACTGGCTGTGCAGCTGCTCCAGCTCGCGCTGCAGCCCCTTGTTGCCCGCATCGCGCGCCATGATCTGGTACTTGACCGACTGGTCCGTGTATTCCGTATGCCCGTCGCGGAACTCGCCGATACCCCGGCCAGCGCTCATCTGCTTGAACTGGTTGATGGCGCCCATCGACGTCGCCAGCTCGCGCTGCGCCTGCAGCCGTTTTTGCTTGGCCTGCGCATTGCCGCCGAGAATGCCGCCGAACAGCCCAAGCCCGCCGCCGACCAGCGCACCAATCGCCCCGCCCACCGGCCCGAAGGCAAGACCTGCAGACAGCCCGGACAGCGCACCGCCCAGCCCGCCCATGAGCGGCGAGCCGGACTGATAGCCCATGCTGAACGCGCCAAGCGCCCCGCCAAGCGCCTGGCCACCAGCCGACATCAGCCCGCCAGCCCCGCCCTGCGCCAGCGCCCCGAAAATACCCGTCGCCGCGCCCGTGCGCGTGCCACGCATCGCCCCGGCCTCGACGGCATCGGTCAGCGCCGCCCCCGGCGAGCCCTTCAGCGCCGAGCCCATATCCTTGAACGCCTCGCCCGAGAACAGCCGGTCGATGTTCTGATAACCGATATCGGCAAACTTGCTCGTCACCTTGTCGAGCAACTCGTCGAAGGAGTCGAACCCGCCCTCCATCAGGTCGCGGAACACATCCCCGAACCCGGACGAAAACGCGTCGCCGAAATCCCGGCCCATGTCAGCGCCAAGCCCTGAGAGCACACCGCCCTGTTCCAGCTCGTCGATCCGCGCCCGCACGGCGATCACATATTCGGGCGGCAGATCCTCGCCCGTGGCAATCAGCGCTGCCAACGCCTCGCGCAGCTCCTGCGCCTCTTCCGCCGCGCGCAGCCAGGGCATCTCCTGCTGCGCCGTGCGCTCCACAAGCCGCCGATAGTCGTCAACCGACTTGACCGCGTCCTTGACCTTTTTCCCCGCTCCGCCCGCCTTGCGGCCCTTGTCTTCGAACGCTGCCGCACTGTTGCCGAGCGCCTTTTCCAGCGCCCGGCTGTTCTTCGCCAGCAGATCGTCAATCTCGGCCTGTTGTGCGCCCGATTTAACCAGCGCCCGGATGCCTTCCGCCCGCTCCTCGAACTGCCGCCGGATCTGCGCCGCCGCCCGCTCCTTGGCTTCAGCATCTTGTCGATCAGTGTGTCTTTCTCGATGCCGCATGAGTTCGCGATAGGCCCCGGCCACGCCGGTAATCTCGCGCTTCTGCTCTTCGAAGCGATCCATCAAGGCCTGGCTGGCACCGAGCGCGTCCGGCATGAACGCCGCCGCCTCAAGCCCCTTGTTCAGCTCTTCGCGCGCCTTCGCCAGCTTTTCCTGCGCACCAATGGCCGCCTGCGTCCCGGGCAGCGCCGCCGACGGCGCCCGCATCGAGGCTGCATAGGCGTCAACCGCCGCAGCCGCCCCGGCGAACTGCCCCGCCGCACCCGCCGCCGCATTGCCCGCCCCGGCAATGGCCCCGCCAGCGCCGCCCGCCGCGCCCTGCACCAAATTGAGCGCCGCCTCGCCATCGCGGACACTGCGCTCCAGATCGGCAACCTGCGTCGTCGTGCGCAGCGCCTGCTCGACCAGCGCGACCAGCGCCGCATTGCCGCTGTTCTCCGAGCCGAGCCGCGCCAGTGCGTCGCGGAACTGGTCAATCCCGATCCGGCCCTGGTCAAAATCATCGGCGAGCTGACGCAGCGCGCCGCCCTGTTTAAGAAATTCGTTGAGCGGATCGTCGATCCCGAGCTGCACCCGCCGGTCCGCCCGGCGGCCCATTGCCGTGCGCCAGACATCGAGCGCCGCATTCAGCTCCGCGCGTGCCGACTCCAGCTGGCTGCGCTGTTCCTTGAGAGCCTCACCGACCTCGAATGCCGCCATGTCGCGCGAGGCCTGCGACAGTTTTTCGACCTCGGCACCGGTCTGGCCATAGGCCTCCCGCAGCCGGCGCACCGCCGCCTCGAGGCTCTGCGTCGCGGTTTCGGTCTCGCTCGTCCGCGTCGCCCAGATCGCCACCCCAGCCGTGATGGCGGTAATGCCGAGACCGATCGGTCCGCCAAAAAACGCCAGCGTGCCGCGCAGCGCCGACATCGTCGCATTAGCCGCCCGCGCCCGCACCGTGCTCTGCGCCAGCTCGTCCGACCAGCGCGCCATGCTGGCCGTCGCCCCGTCGACCGCGCGCTCGGCGGTGCCCACATCCCTGTTCAGCCGGGCGAGCGTACCCGCCGCCGCCCCGTTTGCGACCGCAAGGTCTCGCCGCGCCTGCGCCGCCCTCAGCGTTGCCACCGCATTGACGCCCTGCGCCCGCGCATCCTCGAGCGCCGCCGCAGCATTGGCCCGCGACGCCGCGACCGCCTGCATCGTGCCCTGGACATAGTCCGTCACCGCGCCGATGGTCCGCCCGGCGAACACCGCAGCCAGCGCGATTGCGGCCATATCCGCATTGCGGGCAAGCGGCACCATCGCACCCGCCGCGCCCTCGAGCGCCGATCCCAGCGCTCCGCCAAACCCCTCAAACGACGCCCGGCTCTCCTCGAGCGCCGACGCCGCATCATTCGCAAGCCGCGAAATCGCGTCCGACAACCCACCCCGCCCGATGGCATCCGCCGTCAGCTGGATCTGGTCATCGAGCGCAGACAGCGCCCCGTTGAGCCCCTGCATCTGCTCGCGCATGGCCCCGGCAAACGTATCCGTACCGATTCGCCGCAGATAGCGCTCGACCTCGTCGGCGCTGTTGCGCACCGTCGTCGTGACGCCCTGGAACGTAAACGCAACATCATCGCCAGACTTGCTGGCCTTGACGCCAAATTCCTTGAGCCGCTCGAACTCACCAGTTGTGGCATCCGCAATGGCCTCGACCCACTGCATAAGGTCCTTGCCCATGGCCGAGGCCGTGTTGCCGTAGCTCTCCATCGCCACCATCGACGGATCGAGCCCGAGAGCCTTCAGCTTGATGAACGCCTCGGTCGCCTGCGCAACCGAGAACGGCGTCGTCCCGGCAAATCGCTTGATCTCCTCAAATGCCGCCGCGCCGGCCGCCGCCGATCCGGTCACAGTCTTGAGCGAGGCCCGCAGTTTTTCAAACGACGCCGAGGTCTGCACGACCCCGTTGATCAGTTGCGTCGAGCCGAGCGCCGCCATCGCCGCAGAGACGCCGAGAAACGCTCCCTTCAGCCCCGCCAGCGCCTGCTGCTGCTGCTGCATCGCGCGCATGTTCGCAGCCCAGACCCGGGCCGACTGGGCCGACGAGCGATTGAAATCGCCCGTTGCCCGGTCGACCTGGGCAAGCCCACGCTCCGCCTTTCGCGAGAACGCGCTAATCTCGGCATCCGCCCGGCGCAGCTCGCGCTCAAACCCGGCAATATCCGCCGCGAGCACAACTTCCATCGAACGATCAGAATCACCGGTCATGTCGTCTCCGATGCGGCCCGCGCCGCGATCATGCCGTTATGCGAGCTGGCAAACCGCATGAGCTTGCCAGCCACCCCGTCGCCGCCGGGCGGCGTCGGCGCTGGCGGGAACACCGCGCGCAGCACCGACGAGATCAGCTCATGCCGGGCGTCAGCAGCCCGGCGGATGTGGTCGAGATTGGTGTCGAGCGTTTGAGCCGCCGTCCAGCCGAGGTGCCCGGTGCCGAGGTCGAACAACCGGTCCAGATACTCGGAGACGGCGGCCGCCCTCACTCCGGGTCTGCGTCTCCGTCATCCGGCGCGTCGGTTTCGGCAGCCGCATCCGCATCGCGCCCGCCTGCGGTCAGGTTGCGCAAGAACTTGATGGCGGCCTCGCCATACCCGGTGAACAGACCACCGGCGAACACCTGCGGCTCGATCTCGTCAATCGTCTCCTGCAGCCGCTTTGCGTTGAGCCCGGCCGCCAGGACATAGGTCAGCGCCGCGAAGTCCTGTTGCACGAACTGCTGGTAGACCTGGGTAAAGCCGCCGAACTTGGAATTGATCTTCCGCGCTGCATCGAGCGTCGGGCGCAGCACGCGCTCGCGCCCACCGAGCGTGATGGTCACCTCGCCCGAACTGAGACGGTCGGTCATTGGATTTGCTCCTGTTATGTGGCTCAAGGAAAAGGACCGGCGGCACACTCGCCGCCGGCCAGTTGGCTGCCGACCGTCAGGCGGCAGCCGGGACGATCAGAACCGTCGTGTTGATGGCCATGGTGACCGAGCCCTTGACGATGGCGTCGGCATTGCCGACCTGCGTCGTCAGTTTCGTCACCGCCGCGTGAAAATAGAAAATGGTGTTTTTCCCGGTCGGAGTCGGCTTGTCGTCCAGCTCGATCCGGATCGCGTAGTCGGCATCAGCCGCAACCGCTGCAGCCAGCGCCACCTGGCCAGCATCCGCAGGATCACGCCCCAGCGTCAGCTGCAGATCGCCCGCATCAAAACTCGTCTTGAACTTGCGGACGCGCCGATTGTTCAGCGCCGTGAAATTGGCAAGGCCGACATTGTCGCCGAACTCGCCGATATCCTCGACCTCGCCGATCTCGGTCCAGGGCGTCAGCGCCGCGTACGCGGTCGGTGTGGTCGCGGCCGTGGTCGGGCCGATGGAAATGCGCGCCCCTGCGCCAGTCTGTACTGCCATTGTCGTTGTCTCCTGTGGACACGAAAAAGCCGCCTCGCGGGCGGCAGAAACCTCCATCTGGAGGATTGATCGGCGGCAGGCGCCGCGTATGTCAGAGTTGCTCGGTCAGGATTTCGAGGCTCATCTGCCCCATGAAGGTCAGCCCATCCGGCTCCGGGCTCGTCGCCTCGGTCAGTACCGTGCACAGCACCACCCGGCCCGAGACGTTACCGCTGTCGTCGGTGAGGTCGCCGCGCCGCCGGTGCAGCCCGCCACGGATGCGGCCCATGATGCGCAGGCACTCGGCCTGTCCGCTGTAGGCCGACCAGACCGACAGCGTCACCAGCCAGCGCCGTTTGAGATCCGTCAGCCGGTCTTGTTTGGCCGCGACCACCCGGCTGATCTGCACATAGGGCAGCGCCTGGCCGGGCCGCGCCACATCGTACACCGGCACAGCCGGCAGCGGCGGCACCGCGGAGAGCGCTGCCGTGAGCCGCTGGTAGACCCAGCGATTGACCTCGGTTGTCATTTTCTGGTCCGCGATTTGAGCGCCGCCCCGGCGGACAGCACGCCGCCGGTCGCCCGGCCGATCCGTGCCGCGATGCCCGGCGCGTTGAGATCCAGCGCCGGCCCCATGAACGGGCTCGCCGGCATCGGCGGGATGTTGCGCTCCGCAGAGCCTTTGGTCCCGAACTCGATGAATTGCCAGTAGAACCGCTCACGCGCGGCTGTCCGCGACAGCAGCCCGATCCGCGCCCGTAAGCCGTCGCCATCAACCTGCGCACTCAGCGCCGCCGCCAGATCACCCGTGCGCACCGGTACCAGCCCGCGCATCGTGTCGAGCACGTCCTGCGCCCCGGCCTCGATCTCCCGCGCCACCGCCACCCGCACCCGCCCCGGCATCCCCTTGACCGCCGCCCGCACCCGGCCAACGCCCTTGATCTGCGACTTGGTCATGTGGTCACACGCTCCACACCGAGGGAAATTTCGGCAACCGCCCGTCCCCGATCCGTCACCGATATGACGCGGTAGGACGCTCCCGCGATCACGACGCGGTCATTGACTGCCGCCTGCCGCGTGCTGGCACTGCGCCGCACACGCACCTCGCCGCGCACCGGATCGGTGATCCGGCCCGCCTCGCGCCGCTCCCGCGTGGTCTCGAAAACCACATGGGCTGCACAGGCGCTGATCTGCACCGGCACCTCGGTCGCACCGCCGAGCCCATCCGGCACCCGGTCGAGGCGACTGATCACCACGCGCTGATCCATCTGCCCCGCGCGCATCAGAGGCTCCTCCAACGCAGCTGGCGGATCAGCGCCGACGCACCGCCCGGCATTTCCAGCGGCGACGCGCCCACTACAACGCCCTCGCGCAGCATGTCGAGCGCACCCACCCGCAACTTGACCAGCAACCGCGCCGCCGGCAGCCGCTCCTCCGGCAGGGCACAGAGATAGTCGACGCGCCACAGCGCCCCGGGCTGATACGCCGCAAGGCTCGGCAGATCGACCCAGGCGCCGCGCGCGTCACGGCCCCAGGCAGGACCAGCCACCAGCGTTGCGGTTGCCCCTTCGATCACGCGCAGGCTGACCTCGGTCACGTCAGGCAACGCCAGACGCTGCAGGCCAGCCTCGGCAAACTCCTCCCGCCAGCGCTGCGGCAGGATCACCCGGCCGAGCGCCCCGCCCGGCCCTTCAAGCTCGGAGACAACCGACGCCTCGAGCGCCGCCAGCGTTGCGTCATTGTCGCCTGGCTCATACCGCAGATGCTCGCGCAACTCGGCCACGCTGACGACCGGCCCCGCAGGAGCCTCGATCCGGACCGCCGGCATCACACACCCGTCTTGCCTGCCCGCTTGGGCGATGACGCGGCAGCCTCGTCGTTCTGCGCGTCGTTAGCGCTGACCTGGTCCGGCTCGCTCTGATCCGTGTCATCCCCACCACCAGCATTCGGGTCATCCGCTACATCGACACAGCCAAGCGCAATGGCTGCTGCCAGCAGCTCGGGCGGGCATTCGCCGCCAGCCTCGATCACCACCGGATAGATTTCCCCGGCCCTGACGCCCTCGAACGGCTTCGTCACAATCGGCATCGCTCATCTCCTTGGAAAGGCGGCGGGCGCACACCGCGCCCGCCGGGATCAACGTCAGGCCGCCACGCGGTGATAGCGCATCCACTCCGGATTCCAGAGCCCGCCGCCGACGCGCCTGGTCGTGTAGAACAGCACGTATGGCTTACGCGTGTAGGCATCGCGCAGCACCGAGACCCCGGTCCGGTCGAAAATCCGGTACGCCTCCGCCATATTGCCGTAGACAATCGGGATCGCATTGGCGGCGACATTCGGCAGACCGGACAGCTCGCGCACGGGCTCGCCGTTGAGCGTGGCCGGCTGACCCGCCTGATAGGACGGCTGCCAGAGATAGTTGCCATCACCGTCCTTCAGCTTGCGGATCGCGCGATACGTCAGCCGGTTGGCATACAGGGCTGCACCGGCACGCCGCTCCGCTTACAGGCTGGTCGTGAGGTCGATCAGACCATCGGAGGTGAGTGCCGCAGCCGCACCGGTCTTGATCTCCTCGACCGCCCGAGTGGATGGCGCTGCGCCGCCGGACGCGCCGACTCGGCAGCTGCATAGGAGTTGAGCAAGCCGGTCGGCTTGTTGACGCCGTCGCCGGAGATGAAGGCGACGCCCTCCTGCCGGGCAAACTCGGTGTTAACCTCGCTGGCAAGCCATGCCGCGATGTTGATCTCGCTGTCCTCGAGGATCTGGTTGGTCGCGGCCGGCTGAGCGTAGATCTCGCCAAACGCAAAACCGTACTCTGCCAGCTGGCTGCTGTTCGTTTCAGGCCGGGTAGCCGTTTCCCCCACCCAGCCCGAGGACGTCCCGCCGATGTTGTAAAGCCGTTTGAAGCCGCGTCCGGTGACGGTCTGCACAGCAGCGAACTGGCGCATGGGAGAGATCAGCACCAGCTTGTCAGTGATCGTCCGATCCCACTCGACCGGCGCGGTGTAGCCACCGTCCGAGTCAGAGCCGACCGAATAGGCCGCCGAAACCCCCTGCACGCGCATCGCCGCCTTGACCGCATTCTCGTCGACGCGCCCTCGCACAAACGCATCAAACGTCTGCGCGTAGGCCCGGTCTGCCTCAGTCATCACCGCCGGTGCGCCCGGCCCGTGATCCCGGGCAGCCGCTCGGATCGCCTGCTGATCGAGCGCCGCTTGCAGCTCGCCGACCTGAGCGTTGATGCGCTCCAGCTTCTCGGCCGTCACCACGTCGGCATACTGCGCCTTGATGCCAGCCAATTCCTCGGCGTGCGTCTTTTTGAACTCCTCAAACGCCTGACCCAGCTGGGCCAGAACCGCATCAGGGCCATTGCCCTGCGCGCGAGCGAACAGGATGCCGCGCTGTCCGGCGGCGCTGGTATGAATAGTCATCTTTTCTGTCTCACTTTTTCAGGGTGGCAATCAGGCGCTGTACGGCGCCAACGTCCAGACCAGCGCCGGGCATGGTCTCAGCGGCAGCGCCAGGCGTGCCGGGGAAGGCCTGCCGCATCAGGGCGCGCCGCTCGGAACGCGGCACCCCCGCCTTGGCAAGCTTCATGTCGAGCCGCGAGCGTGCGGCTTTCTGCGTGTCCGTCGTCGGACTGAGGTCCGGCGCGGTGAATGTCTCGTCGGCAAAGGCCAGCTCGATGGCACTCCCTGCAGAGAGCCAAGTCGTCTCCTTCATCATTGCGCGAATCTCGACTTGTTCACGGCCCGTGCGGGCGGCGTAGATCCCGGCCATCGCCTTATCGAACTCCCGAACGCCTCAGCAGCGCTGGCAAAATCTGCTTCACCGCCGACAACTGAACCCCAGCTGTTGTGGATCATCAGGAATGAGCCGAGCCCCATCTGCACCGTGTCACCCGCCATGCTGGCGATGATCGAGGCCGCGAGGCCGCGAGCCCCATCACCCGCACGGTCACCCCGCCGGATGCTCGGCGAGTAGGTTGTAGATGCTGACGCCCTCGAACATGTCGCCGCCGGGGCTGCCGATTCACGGTCACGTCGACCGGGCCGATCTGCCGCAGCGCGCCCGCATCCGTTTGGCCGTCACGCCCTCGCCGGTCCACCAGTCCTGACCGATCACGTCATAAATCGAGATCGTGGGCGTCTCGTCGCCCTCGGCCGAGCGGCGTCCACCGTTCCAGCGCTTTGGATGCCGGTTGCCGACACAGGCCGGGGCCGCTCGATCGCACGCTTGGCAAGGTGCGCAGGCTCATTGACGTGTCTCCTTCTGGCCGGGCATCGGCGGCAGGGTTGCGCGCCTCCGGCAGGTCCATGAATCACCTCGCGCACCTTCCGTCGATTTTCCAGCCGGTGATG
>NZ_JAPPRC010000005.1 GCF_026672425.1 Pannonibacter sp. SL95 | reverse complement strand
CGGCCTTCACGCTGACCTGGGTGCTCGACCCGACCAAGGACACCGACGGTTTGTCAGCAAGACGTGGTTCTGGACGCCGGGCGACACGCTGCGCGAGCGCTGGCGGCGGACAAAGCGCCCTATGAGGTCTGGGCGCGCGACGGGTTCATAGAGCCGGTGGACGGTGACCGCATCCGCTATGCCTGGGTGGCCGACGCGCTGCAGCGCATAGCGCGAGGGCGCGACCGCGCGAGGTTGCGGCGGATCAGTACAGGCTGGAGCGGCTCGCGAACACTGCTCGACGGCGGCCAGTCCCATCCCGTTCGTGATCCACCCGCAGGGTTCAACCGGCGGGTATTGGAGACCGACAAGGACCTGCCGGGGGCGAGCAGGAAATCTATCTCTGGATGCCGGACAGCATCAACAAAATGGAAGCGGCGGTCCTCGAGGGCCGCATCGTGATCGAGCGCAACCCGATGATGACGAGCTGCGCGGCACATACCGCCTACACCCAAAACCGGACCGGGCACCGGATGCTGGACAAGCAGAAAGCGACGGGGCGCATCGACGGCATGGTCACGCTGACCATGTCCATCGGTGTTGCCACGTGCCGCACGCGCGCAGCTCCGCCCCCCTCGGTCTATGAGACACGCGGGATATTGATGCTGTGAAGCGACTGCTTGACCTCTTTCGCCGGGACCCGGCGCCGCGTGCCGAGGGTGGCCTGTCGCTCACGTCGCCGGAGCTATATGCGCTGATCGTCGATGCGCTCGGCCAGCGGACAACACAGTCCGGGTTGACGGTGACGCCGAAGGTTGCGCTGCGCAATCCGGCTGTCCTGCGCAGCGTCAGCCTGATCTCGTTTGCGGTCGGGCAGCTGCCGCTGCATCTGATCCGCATGGCGGACAGGACCAAGGAGCGGGACCATCCGCTGTTCAAGATCCTGCACCGTCGGCCTAACCCGTGGCAAACATCGTTCGAGTTTCGGGCGTTGATGCAGCAACGGGCGCTGACGCAGGGCAGCGCCTATGCGCGGATCATCCGTTCGCGTGGCAATGTCGTGGCCCTCGTCCCGATTGCGTCGGTCATGCCGCGACAGCGCGATGACTGGCGGCTGGAGTATGTCGTCAGCAACCGCGATGGCTCGCGGATTGTGCTGCCGCAGAGCGAGGTTTTTCACGTGCGGTTCGGCCTGTCGGATGATGGGATCACCGGCCTCTCGCTGGTACAGCAAGCGGCCGAGGCCATCGCGCTTGCGATGCAGACTGAGCGCGCGGCGGCCAACCTGTTCCGTCGCGGCGTGATGGCAGGTCTGGTCCTCGAGACAAAGGGGCAGGTAACGCCAGAGGCATTCGAACGCCTAAAGGCGAGCCTTGATGAGCGCGAGGGCGCGGAGAATGCGCACCGCACGATCATCCTCGAGGAGGGGATGACGCTCAATGCCGCGCCGACCACGGGCCGTGATGCTCAGGCACTGGAGCAGCGGGCGCACCAGATCGAGGAGATCGGTCGCGTGTTCGGAGTGCCGAGACCGCTGCTCGGCATGGCCGATACGTCCTGGGGATCGGGCATCGCCGAGCTAGGGCAGATGTTCGTGCTCTACGGGCTCAATCCGTGGTTCGAGGCCTGGGAGCAGGCCGTTGCCCGCGATCTGCTGACGGATGCCGGGGCGGACGAGCTGGAGGCCAAGTTCAACGCGGGCGCGTTGCTGCGCGGAAACATGAAAGATCAAAGCGAGTTTTTCGCGCGCGGCCTCGGCTCCGGCGGGCATCACCCGTGGCTGGAAATCGACGAGGTGCGCGAATTCATGGACCTGCCGGAGGCGCGCAACCTGCCGCCGATGCCCGGCCAGAAGGAGACACGTCAATGAGCCTGCGCACCTTGCCAAGCGTGCAGATCGAGCGGCCCCTGGCCTATGTCGGCGAACCGGCATCCAAAGCGCTGGAACGGTGGACGCCGCTTGCGGCCGAGGGCGACGAGACGCCCACGATCTCGATTTATGACGTGATCGGTCAGGACTGGTGGACCGGCGAGGGCGTGACGGCCAAACGGATTGCGGGCGCGCTGCGGCAGATCGGCCCGGTCGACGTGACCGTGAACATCAACAGCCCCGGCGGCGACATGTTCGAGGGCGTCAGCATCTACAACCTGCTCGCCGAGCATCCGGCACGGGTGACCGTGCGGGTGATGGGGCTCGCGGCCTCTGCGGCCTCGATCATCGCCATGGCGGGTGACACGGTGCAAATGGGGCTCGGCTCGTTCCTGATGATCCACAACAGCTGGGGTTCAGTTGTCGGCGGTGAAGCAGATTTTGCCAGCGCTGCTGAGGCGTTCCGGGAGTTCGATAAGGCGATGGCCGGGATCTACGCCGCCCGCACGGGCCGTGACCAAGTCGAGATTCGCGCAATGATGAAGGAGACGACTTGGCTCTCTGCAGGGAGTGCCATCGAGCTGGCCTTTGCCGACGAGACATTCACCGCGCCGGACCTCAGTCCGACGACGGACACGCAGAAAGCCGCACGCTCGCGGCTCGACATGAAGCTTGCCAAGGCGGGGGTGCCGCGTTCCGAGCGGCGCGCCCTGATGCGGCAGGCCTTCCCCGGCACGCCTGGCGCTGCCGCTGAGACCATGCCCGGCGCTGGTCTGGACGTTGGCGCCGTACAGCGCCTGATTGCCACCCTGAAAAAGTGAGACAGAAAAGATGACTATTCATACCAGCGCCGCCGGACAGCGCGGCATCCTGTTCGCTCGCGCGCAGGGCAATGGCCCTGATGCGGTTCTGGCCCAGCTGGGTCAGGCGTTTGAGGAGTTCAAAAAGACGCACGCCGAGGAATTGGCTGGCATCAAGGCGCAGTATGCCGACGTGGTGACGGCCGAGAAGCTGGAGCGCATCAACGCTCAGGTCGGCGAGCTGCAAGCGGCGCTCGATCAGCAGGCGATCCGAGCGGCTGCCCGGGATCACGGGCCGGGCGCACCGGCGGTGATGACTGAGGCAGACCGGGCCTACGCGCAGACGTTTGATGCGTTTGTGCGAGGGCGCGTCGACGAGAATGCGGTCAAGGCGGCGATGCGCGTGCAGGGGGTTTCGGCGGCCTATTCGGTCGGCTCTGACTCGGACGGTGGCTACACCGCGCCGGTCGAGTGGGATCGGACGATCACTGACAAGCTGGTGCTGATCTCTCCCATGCGCCAGTTCGCTGCTGTGCAGACCGTCACCGGACGCGGCTTCAAACGGCTTTACAACATCGGCGGGACGTCCTCGGGCTGGGTGGGGAAACGGCTACCCGGCCTGAAACGAACAGCAGCCAGCTGGCAGAGTACGGTTTTGCGTTTGGCGAGATCTACGCTCAGCCGGCCGCGACCAACCAGATCCTCGAGGACAGCGAGATCAACATCGCGGCATGGCTTGCCAGCGAGGTTAACACCGAGTTTGCCCGGCAGGAGGGCGTCGCCTTCATCTCCGGCGACGGCGTCAACAAGCCGACCGGCTTGCTCAACTATGATGCTGCTGCGGAGGCGGCGCGTCCGGCGGCGCAGCGCCATCCACTCGGAGCGGTCGAGGAGATCAAGACCGGTGCGGCTGCGGCACTCACCTCCGATGGTCTGATCGACCTCACGACCAGCCTGCCGGCGGAGCGGCGTGCCGGTGCAGCCCTGTATGCCAACCGGCTGACGTATCGCGCGATCCGCAAGCTGAAGGACGGTGATGGCAACTATCTCTGGCAGCCGTCCTATCAGGCGGGTCAGCCGGCCACGCTCAACGGCGAGCCCGTGCGCGAGCTGTCCGGTCTGCCGAATGTCGCCGCCAATGCGATCCCGATTGTCTACGGCAATATGGCGGAGGCGTACCGGATTTTCGACCGGACCGGGGTCTCGGTGCTGCGCGATGCCTACACGCGTAAGCCATACGTGCTGTTCTACACGACCAGGCGCGTCGGCGGCGGGCTCTGGAATCCGGAGTGGATGCGCTATCACCGCGTGGCGGCCTGACGTTGATCCCGGCGGGCGCGGTGTGCGCCCGCCGCCTTTCCAAGGAGATGAGCGATGCCGATTGTGACGAAGCCGTTCGAGGGCGTCAGGGCCGGGGAAATCTATCCGGTGGTGATCGAGGCTGGCGGCGAATGCCCGCCCGAGCTGCTGGCAGCAGCCATTGCGCTTGGCTGTGTCGATGTAGCGGATGACCCGAATGCTGGTGGTGGGGATGACACGGATCAGAGCGAGCCGGACCAGGTCAGCGCTAACGACGCGCAGAACGACGAGGCTGCCGCGTCATCGCCCAAGCGGGCAGGCAAGACGGGTGTGTGATGCCGGCGGTCCGGATCGAGGCTCCTGCGGGGCCGGTCGTCAGCGTGGCCGAGTTGCGCGAGCATCTGCGGTATGAGCCAGGCGACAATGACGCAACGCTGGCGGCGCTCGAGGCGTCGGTTGTCTCCGAGCTTGAAGGGCCGGGCGGGGCGCTCGGCCGGGTGATCCTGCCGCAGCGCTGGCGGGAGGAGTTTGCCGAGGCTGGCCTGCAGCGTCTGGCGTTGCCTGACGTGACCGAGGTCAGCCTGCGCGTGATCGAAGGGGCAACCGCAACGCTGGTGGCTGGTCCTGCCTGGGGCCGTGACGCGCGCGGCGCCTGGGTCGATCTGCCGAGCCTTGCGGCGTATCAGCCCGGGGCGCTGTGGCGCGTCGACTATCTCTGTGCCCTGCCGGAGGAGCGGCTGCCGGCGGCGCGGTTGCTGGTCAAGTTGCGGGTGGGTGCGCTCGACATGCTGCGCGAGGGCGTTGTAGTGAGCGCGTCGCCGCTGGAAATGCCGGGCGGTGCGTCGGCGCTGATCCGCCAGCTGCGTTGGAGGAGCCTCTGATGCGCGCGGGGCAGATGGATCAGCGCGTGGTGATCAGTCGCCTCGACCGGGTGCCGGATGGGCTCGGCGGTGCGACCGAGGTGCCGGTGCAGATCAGCGCCTGTGCAGCCCATGTGGTTTTCGAGACCACGCGGGAGCGGCGCGAGGCGGGCCGGATCACCGATCCGGTGCGCGGCGAGGTGCGTGTGCGGCGCAGTGCCAGCACGCGGCAGGCGGCAGTCAATGACCGCGTCGTGATCGCGGGAGCGTCCTACCGCGTCATATCGGTGACGGATCGGGGACGGGCGGTTGCCGAAATTTCCCTCGGTGTGGAGCGTGTGACCACATGACCAAGTCGCAGATCAAGGGCGTTGGCCGGGTGCGGGCGGCGGTCAAGGGGATGCCGGGGCGGGTGCGGGTGGCGGTGGCGCGGGAGATCGAGGCCGGGGCGCAGGACGTGCTCGACACGATGCGCGGGCTGGTACCGGTGCGCACGGGTGATCTGGCGGCGGCGCTGAGTGCGCAGGTTGATGGCGACGGCTTACGGGCGCGGATCGGGCTGCTGTCGCGGACAGCCGCGCGTGAGCGGTTCTACTGGCAATTCATCGAGTTCGGGACCAAAGGCTCTGCGGAGCGCAACATCCCGCCGATGCCGGCGAGCCCGTTCATGGGGCTTGGCGCTGGATCTCAACGCGCCGGGCATCGCGGCACGGATCGGCCGGGCGACCGGCGGCGTGCTGTCCGCCGGGGCGGCGCTCAAATCGCGGACCAGAAAATGACAACCGAGGTCAATCGCTGGGTCTACCAGCGGCTCACGGCAGCGCTCTCCGCGGTGCCGCCGCTGCCGGCTGTGCCGGTGTACGATGTGGCGCGGCCCGGCCAGGCGCTGCCCTATGTGCAGATCAGCCGGGTGGTCGCGGCCAAACAAGACCGGCTGACGGATCTCAAACGGCGCTGGCTGGTGACGCTGTCGGTCTGGTCGGCCTACAGCGGACAGGCCGAGTGCCTGCGCATCATGGGCCGCATCCGTGGCGGGCTGCACCGGCGGCGCGGCGACCTCACCGACGACAGCGGTAACGTCTCGGGCCGGGTGGTGCTGTGCACGGTACTGACCGAGGCGACGAGCCCGGAGCCGGATGGGCTGACCTTCATGGGGCAGATGAGCCTCGAAATCCTGACCGAGCAACTCTGACATACGCGGCGCCTGCCGCCGATCAATCCTCCAGATGGAGGTTTCTGCCGCCCGCGAGGCGGCTTTTTCGTGTCCACAGGAGACAACGACAATGGCAGTACAGACTGGCGCAGGGGCGCGCATTTCCATCGGCCCGACCACGGCCGCGACCACACCGACCGCGTACGCGGCGCTGACGCCCTGGACCGAGATCGGCGAGGTCGAGGATATCGGCGAGTTCGGCGACAATGTCGGCCTTGCCAATTTCACGGCGCTGAACAATCGGCGCGTCCGCAAGTTCAAGACGAGTTTTGATGCGGGCGATCTGCAGCTGACGCTGGGGCGTGATCCTGCGGATGCTGGCCAGGTGGCGCTGGCTGCAGCGGTTGCGGCTGATGCCGACTACGCGATCCGGATCGAGCTGGACGACAAGCCGACTCCGACCGGGAAAAACACCATTTTCTATTTTCACGCGGCGGTGACGAAACTGACGACGCAGGTCGGCAATGCCGACGCCATCGTCAAGGGCTCGGTCACCATGGCCATCAACACGACGGTTCTGATCGTCCCGGCTGCCGCCTGACGGTCGGCAGCCAACTGGCCGGCGGCGAGTGTGCCGCCGGTCCTTTTCCTTGAGCCACATAACAGGAGCAAATCCAATGACCGACCGTCTCAGTTCGGGCGAGGTGACCATCACGCTCGGTGGGCGCGAGCGCGTGCTGCGCCCGACGCTCGATGCAGCGCGGAAGATCAATTCCAAGTTCGGCGGCTTTACCCAGGTCTACCAGCAGTTCGTGCAACAGGACTTCGCGGCGCTGACCTATGTCCTGGCGGCCGGGCTCAACGCAAAGCGGCTGCAGGAGACGATTGACGAGATCGAGCCGCAGGTGTTCGCCGGTGGTCTGTTCACCGGGTATGGCGAGGCCGCCATCAAGTTCTTGCGCAACCTGACCGCAGGCGGGCGCGATGCGGATGCGGCTGCCGAAACCGACGCGCCGGATGACGGAGACGCAGACCCGGAGTGAGGGCGGCCGCCGTCTCCGAGTATCTGGACCGGTTGTTCGACCTCGGCACCGGGCACCTCGGCTGGACGGCGGCTCAAACGCTCGACACCAATCTCGACCACATCCGCCGGGCTGCTGACGCCCGGCATGAGCTGATCTCGTCGGTGCTGCGCGCGGTGTTCCCGCCAGCGCCGACGCCGCCCGGCGGCGACGGGGTGGCTGGCAAGCTCATGCGGTTTGCCAGCTCGCATAACGGCATGATCGCGGCGCGGGCCGCATCGGAGACGACATGACCGGTGATTCTGATCGTTCGATGGAAGTTGTGCTCGCGGCGGATATTGCCGGGTTTGAGCGCGAGCTGCGCCGGGCGGATGCCGAGATTAGCGCGTTCTCGCGAAAGGCGGAGCGTGGGCTTGCCCAGGTCGACCGGGCAACGGGCGATTTCAATCGCTCGTCGGCCCAGTCGGCCCGGGTCTGGGCTGCGAACATGCGCGCGATGCAGCAGCAGCAGCAGGCGCTGGCGGGGCTGAAGGGAGCGTTTCTCGGCGTCTCTGCGGCGATGGCGGCGCTCGGCTCGACGCAACTGATCAACGGGGTCGTGCAGACCTCGGCGTCGTTTGAAAAACTGCGGGCCTCGCTCAAGACTGTGACCGGATCGGCGGCGGCCGGCGGGGCGGCATTTGAGGAGATCAAGCGATTTGCCGGGACGACGCCGTTCTCGGTTGCGCAGGCGACCGAGGCGTTCATCAAGCTGAAGGCTCTCGGGCTCGATCCGTCGATGGTGGCGATGGAGAGCTACGGCAACACGGCCTCGGCCATGGGCAAGGACCTTATGCAGTGGGTCGAGGCCATTGCGGATGCCACAACTGGTGAGTTCGAGCGGCTCAAGGAATTTGGCGTCAAGGCCAGCAAGTCTGGCGATGATGTTGCGTTTACGTTCCAGGGCGTCACGACGACGGTGCGCAACAGCGCCGACGAGGTCGAGCGCTATCTGCGGCGAATCGGTACGGATACGTTTGCCGGGGCCATGCGCGAGCAGATGCAGGGGCTCAACGGGGCGCTGTCTGCGCTCGATGACCAGATCCAGCTGACGGCGGATGCCATCGGGCGGGGTGGGTTGTCGGACGCGATTTCGCGGCTTGCGAATGATGCGGCGTCGGCGCTCGAGGAGAGCCGGGCGTCGTTTGAGGGGTTTGGCGGAGCGCTGGGATCGGCGCTCGAGGGCGCGGCGGGTGCGATGGTGCCGCTTGCCCGCAATGCGGATATGGCCGCAATCGCGCTGGCTGCGGTGTTCGCCGGGCGGACCATCGGCGCGGTGACGGACTATGTCCAGGGCACGATGCAGGCGGTCGCGGCGTCGCGGGCCAATGCTGCGGCGGCGCTCGAGGATGCGCGGGCGCAGGGCGTCAATGCGGTGGCAACGCTGAGGGCGGCGCAGGCGCGGCGAGACCTTGCGGTCGCAAACGGGGCGGCGGCGGGTACGCTCGCCCGGCTGAACAGGGATGTGGGCACCGCCGAGCGCGCGGTCGACGGGGCGACGGCCAGCATGGCGCGCTGGTCGGACGAGCTGGCGCAGAGCACGGTGCGGGCGCGGGCGGCTAATGCGACGATGTCGGCGCTGCGCGGCACGCTGGCGTTTTTTGGCGGACCGATCGGTCTCGGCATTACCGCCATCACGGCTGGGGTGGCGATCTGGGCGACGCGGACGAGCGAGACCGAAACCGCGACGCAGAGCCTCGAGGCGGCGGTGCGCCGGCTGCGGGAGGCCTATGGCCAGACCGGTGCCGAGGTCGAAAAACTGTCGCAGGCCTCGCGCGACATGGCGGCATTCGAGGTCGGTGAGGCTCTCAAGGAACAGCGCAGCCAGCTGGAGTCGGCACGCGCGGAGCTGAATGCGGCGCTCGATGTCTGGCGCACGGCAATGGGCCGCCGGGCGGACCGGCGGGTGCAGCTCGGGATCGACGATCCGCTCAACGAATTTCTTAAACAGGGCGGCGCGCTGCGTCAGCTCGCCGATGATTTTGACCAGGGCCGGATCGGGATTGACCAGTTCCGCGACGCACTGGCGCGGCTCGGCTCGGAGAACAGCGGCAATGCGGCGCTGGTCGCGCTGGTCGAGCAGGCGCTGCGCACGACGACGCAGGTTGCCGATCTGGAGCGCAGTGTCCGCGATGGCGAGGCGGCGCTCAATTTGGTGCAGGGCGCGGCGGGCGGCGCTGGCGGGGCCATTGCCGGGGCGGGCAATGCGGCGGCGGGTGCGGCGGGGCAGTTCGCCGGGGCGGCTGCGGCGGTTGACGCCTATGCAGCCTCGATGCGGGCGCTGTCGGCGGCGCTGCCCGGGATGCAGGCGGCCATTGGTGCGCAGGAAAAGCTGGCGAAGGCGCGCGAAGAGCTGAACAAGGGGCTTGAGGCGGCGGCGTTCATGCCGGACGCGCTCGGTGCCAGCCAGGCCTTGATGGATCGCTTCGAAGAGCAGAAGCGCGAGATTACCGGCGTGGCCGGGGCCTATCGCGAACTCGCCGGGATCGAGAAAGACACACTGATCGACAAGATGCTTACCAAGGAGCGGGCGGCGGCGCAGATCCGGCGGCAGTTCGAGGAGCGGGCGGAAGGCATCCGGGCGCTGGTTAAATCGGGCGCACAACAGGCCGAGATTGACGATCTGCTGGCGAAGAACAGCCGGGCGCTGGAAAAGGCGCTCGGCAACAGTGCGGCAGCGTTCGAAGACAAGGGCCGCAAGGCGGGCGGAGCGGGGAAAAAGGTCAAGGACGCGGTCAAGTCGGTTGACGACTATCGGCGGCTTGTGGAGCGCACGGCGCAGCAGGAGATGCCCTGGCTGCGCGCGGCGGAAGAGGCGCAGGAGCTGCGCGAGGCGTTGGCAGCGCTGATTGCCACGGGCGAGGATCTGCCGCCCGAATATGTGATCGCCGTGCGGGCGCGGATCGACGAGCTGGAACAGGGCGGTGTGCTCTCAGGGCTTGGCGCTGACATGGGCCGGGATTTCGGCGACGCGTTTTCGTCCGGGTTCGGGGATGTGTTCCGCGACCTGATGGAGGGCGGGTTCGACTCCTTCGACGAGTTGCTCGACAAGGTGACGAGCAAGTTTGCCGATATCGGTTATCAGAACATCGACCGGCTGTTCTCGGGCGAGGCGTTCAAGGATATGGGCTCGGCGCTGAAGGGCTCGCCGGGGGCGGCGCTGACCGATGCCGTCGAGGCCGGGGCGATGCGTGGCACGCGCACGGGCGCGGCGACGGGTATTTTCGGGGCGCTGGCGCAGGGCGGGGCTGGCGGGCTGATGTCGGCTGGTGGCCAGGCGCTTGGCGGGGCGCTTGGCGCGTTCAGCATGGGCTATCAGTCCGGCTCGCCGCTCATGGGCGGGCTGGGCGGTGCGCTGTCCGGGCTGTCTGCAGGTCTTGCCTTCGGGCCGGTGGGCGGGGCGATTGGTGCGCTGGTCGGCGGCGGGCTTGGGCTGTTCGGCGGCATTCTCGGCGGCAATGCGCAGGCCAAGCAAAAACGGCTGCAGGCGCAGCGCGAGCTGGCGACGTCGATGGGCGCCATCAACCAGTTCAAGCAGATGAGCGCTGGCCGGGGTATCGGCGAGTTCCGCGACGGGCATACGGAATACACGGACCAGTCGGTCAAGTACCAGATCATGGCGCGCGATGCGGGCAACAAGGGGCTGCAGCGCGAGCTGGAGCAGCTGCACAGCCAGTATTTCGCGCTGCTGGAAAAGACGTTCCGCAAGGAGCGCGATGTTGCGCTCGGCAATCTCAACCTGGGCTTCGGGTTTGATACCGCGTTCTTCGATGCCGTCGACAACATGGAGCAGGCGCGCGACCAGCTGACCGGCTGGGTCGACGATGCACGCTACATGTTCGACCGGCTGCGGGACTATGGCAACGATCTCGATCCGGATGCGGTCAACACCTACATCTCCGAAATGGAGCATGCGGCGCAGCGCTACGCGATCTCGCTGGTGACCGGCGTCGAGCCGATGAGCGATGTCGCCGAGCGGATCAACGAGATCAAGGGCTCGGCGGTCGGCCTCGAGGAGACACTGATCAGGCTGGCGATGTCGGCGGACGAGGCCGCGGCCTCGGTGGACCATGCGGTCAAAACGGCGATGGACAAGCTCCGCGGCGAGTTCGCTGACGAGATCCGGCGCTCGATCAATGACCTCACCGACCAAGGCTACATCAACCAGCTCAATGATGCGGTCAAGACGCTCGGCGAGCGGCTGGCGGATACAAAGCTTCTCGGCCTCGACAGCGCGCTTGCGCTCGAGGAGTTCGACGCGGCCATCGCCTCGATCACCAAGGGGGCGGCGGACAGCCTGCCGAAGCGGCGGAGCGGGCCGAGGTCTATCGCAATGCGCTCAAGGCCGTCTCCTCGGCGAGCGGCGAGGCGGCCGGAGTTGTGGACGGGCTGCTCAAACGCGCTCTGGAAAGCCTGACGGAAGCGGCGGCAGAGGCCGCGACGCAACTGGGCGAGGGCGCGCGCGGGCTCTATGCTTAAGCATCCGGGGCAGCATCTCCGGCGCCATGGGGATCGGCTATTACAGCGAGATCGAGGAGGCGCTGACGCTCTATAACGAGCGGCTGAAAACGGCGGCGGATCTGGGGTTTGAGGCGACCGGGGCGCTGCGGGCGCTGGAGCTGTCGCTCGGCCAGATCTCGGCGACCTCGGGTCTCACGGAAGCGCAGCTCGAGGCGCTGGCCGAGGTGTTCCCGGCGGTTTCCGACACGCTGCGCGGGCTGATAGGGGCGGGTGGGTCGAACCAGGTGGCGGATGCGCGCTCGGCGGCGGATCAGGCGCGGGCGGCGCTGCGGGCGGCGTATGAGGCCGAGCGCTCGGAGCTGGAACAGACGATTGCGACGCTGGGCGGTTTTGCCGAGCAGATCAAGGCGTTCCGGACGCAGTTGCGGCTGGACGCGCAGCTCTCGCCGCTGTCGCCCTTGGAAAAACTGCAGGCGGCGGCAGCGGCCTATCAGGACACGCTGGCCAAGGTCGGGCAGGGCGACAAGGATGCGCTCGGCAGGCTGGAGCAGGTCAGCCGCGATTACCTCAACGAGGCGCGAGCTTACTATGGCTCGACCGAGGCTTACACCACAATCTGGCAATCGGTTGACCAGCAACTGGCAGCGGCGCTGGCGAGTGCGGAAACGCAGGTCTCGGCGGCAGAGCAGCAGCTTGCGACCCTGAAGACGCAGGTTGGCGCGCTGATCGACATCAATGACAGCGTGCTATCGGTCGGCGCGGCGATCACCGGGCTCAATGCGGCGATGGCGGCGCTGGCGAGTGCCGAGGGTGCGCAGGCGGCGGCGATCCGCGAGCTGGCGGCGATGCAGGCCGCCCAGAACACGGCCACGATCCAGGCGCTGTATCAATCCCTGCTCGGGCGGCAGGCGGATGCGGGCGGGCTGGTAGGCTGGCAGCAGCATCTTGCCGGGGGCGGCTCGATCAAGGACGTGGCGTCGGGCATCGCCAACTCGCGCGAGGCGGCGATCCGCAATCTCTATCTGTCGGTGCTGGGGCGCGAGCCGGACGCTGCGGGCCTTGCGGGCTGGCTCGATTACCTCGGCAAAGGGGGCGATATGGCCGGTGTGCAGGCGGGTATCGTCAACTCGCCGGAAGCGGCGCGGTTGCGGTTGCCGGGCATGGCGGCGGGCGGGCTGGTCAGTGGCGGGGTTGCCGGTGTTGACAGCGTGCCGCGCATGCTGATGCCGGGCGAGTTCGTGATGCCGGTGCTGGCGACGCGCAACTATGCCAGCGAGCTGGCGCAGATGCGGGCCGGGACATTCCAGGCCAATGACAACTCGGGCGCGGTGGCGGCCGAGATCCGTGGGCTGCGGCAGGACGTGGACCGGCTGGCCGGGGTCGTGGCGGCCGGGGCCAAGGCCAATGTTGACGCAACGCTCGAAACCACGCGAGCGGTGCAGGATCAGCGGCGGCTGGCCGGCATGGGCAGGGCGGCTCGATGAGCGAGTATCTGATCACGCTGGACGCCTGGTCTGATGCCGGGTCGGGTGGCTCTGTTGTCACCCGCTATCTGTCGACGCATGGCCGGGCGAGCGGTCCTGCCGAGGTGCCGGCCAACACGCTCTATGAGCCACGGATCTCCGATCCCGGCTTTATCGAGGCGAGCCTGTTCGGGGCGGGGCGGACGTTCGGCGCGGGGTCGGTGACGGCGGGCGAGGTGGTGCTCTCCAATGCGGACGGCGCGTTGGACGGCTGGCTTGATGACGGATTTGACGGGCGCGCGATCCGGATCGACCGGATTGCCGATCCGCGTCTCGGGCTCGCAGCGGCGGAGCGGCTGTTTACCGGCACGATGGAGGCGGTGGACGCGACCAGCGATGCGCTCACCAGCCTGCGGCTGCGGCTCTATGACCGGCGGCTCGATCTCGACCAGCCGATCCAGAGCGCGCGCTACGGCGGCACGACGGCGGCGGCGGGGGCAAGCGCGGACGGGGGGCGGATCTGGTAGGCAAGGTCAGGCCGCTGGTGTTCGGGCGGGTGTTCAAGGTGCCGGCGGTCTCGGTCAACCCGCATAATCTCATCTATCAGGTGCATGACGGGGCGGTGGGCGCGATCAGCGTTTTTGACGCGGGCGTGCCGCTCACCGATGACGGCGACGTGGCAAGCCTCGCCGCGCTGGCGGCAGCGGTGATCCCTGGCGGGCGCTATCGCACGTGCCGGGCGCTCGGCCTGTTCCGGCTGGGGGCTGCGCCGTATCGCACGGTGACGGCGGATGTGGTGGAGGGCGCGGCGCTGGCGGATCGGTCGGCGGCGCGCGTGGTCGAGCGGATGCTCATCCGCATGGGGCTCGGCGCGTCGGTCGACGCGGTGTCGGTCGCGGCGCTGGCGGCGG
The DNA here is from genome assembly GCF_026672425.1 of Pannonibacter sp. SL95. Lineage (GTDB taxonomy): Bacteria > Pseudomonadota > Alphaproteobacteria > Rhizobiales > Stappiaceae > Pannonibacter. The sequence goes on along the minus strand of NZ_JAPPRC010000005.1, from coordinate 441,099 downwards.
CAGCTCCGGGCGAGGCCGGGATTTTCATTGGCGACGAGCGGTCGGGACTGGCGGCGATGCAGGACGTGCTGGCGAGCGTCGGCGGGTGGCTGCTGACCGCGCCGACCGGGGCAATCGAGGTCGGGCGGCTGGCGGCGCCCGGTGTGCCAGTGATGCAGATCGGTGAGGGGCAGATCGAGGCGCGATCGCTGCGACTGTTGCGCGTCAGCGATCCGGGCGAGGGGCTGCCAGCGTGGCGGGTGGTGCTGCGGCACCGGCGGCACTGGCATCAGTACCAGGCGGGCGATGTCGCCGAAATGCTGTCGCAGGAGCTGCGGGCAGATCTCGCGCGCGATGCGCTGGACGTGATTGCCGAGGCGCCTGCGGTGCGCAGCCGGCATCCTCTGGCGCCGGAGCTGACATTTGACACGCTGCTGACGGACGTGGGGGCTGCTGCCGCCGAGGCGGCGCGGCGGCTGGCGCTCTACAGCGTCCGGCGTGATCTGGTCGCGCTGGATGTCTTAAGCGGAGATGGTAAGCGCGGCGCGGCTGGGGGTGAGCGTCCGGCTCGTCCTGTCACGGCTCGGCTATCAGGCCGGGCGCGACATGGTTGTGATCGGCCGGCGCGCGAGCAATGGCGCGACGGGCTCGTGACGCTGACGCTGTGGGGCTGACGACATGCCGGACATCACCATAACGAGCCTGACGGCAGCCGGCGGGGCGCAGCAAATCACGCTGGCGGTGGCGGTCAGTGACGGCAACGTGCTGCCCTATCTGCAACTGGCGGCCGTCGAGATCTGGGCGGCGAGCGTCAATGACCGGGCGAGCGCGGCGAAAGCCGGCGAGGGGCCGGCGGGGCAGCTGACGCATACGGGCCTGCCGACCTCGGCAACGCGGTTTTACTGGGCGCGGGCGCGCGACCGCAGCGGCAATCTCGGGCCGTGGTTTCCGGCCTCGGCGACGGCGGGGGTGAGTGCGGCGACAACCTCGACCGCGCTGGCGCCCGGATCTGTCGGCAATACCGAGCTGGCCAATGGCGCGGTGACCGGGGTCAAGATCGCGGCCTACTCGGTGACGGCGGACAAGATGAGTGTGTCGAGCCTGTCGGCGCTGACGGCCAATCTCGGTACGGTCACGGCGGGCTCGCTGACCGGCGTCACGATCACGGGGGCCACGGTGCAGACCGCGACGAGCGGGCGGCGCGTGACCATGTCGGCGAGCGACAATTATCTGCGGGTGATCAGCGCGTCCGGCTCGCAGGTGGCGGCCATCGGCGAGACCTATTCGGGCGATGTGGTCATGTCTGTCGCGCGCGAATCCGGCACGCCAGCGGTGCGGCTCCAGAACAGCTCCTCCGGCGGGGCGTTGCAGCTGACCGGATTTGCGGACATTTCGTCCAGCTACGCATTCCAGCCGGCGCTGATCGTGACCGGGTCCAGCGGCTCGGGCAACAATCACGGCATTCGTGGCCGGGCGAGCGGCGGCGGGTCGGGGTTGATCGGCGTGCCGGCGGCATCGGGCGGGTTTGCGGTTTACGGCGAGGTGGGGTCCATCGCACCGTTTACCGGGTCGCATGACGGTTTCCTCGAGCGCGCGTCGGCGGGCGGACCGGGTGACATCGTCATCGACACGGGTCGCATCCTGATGCGCAGCGGCCTTGACGATGCTGTCGGCGTCAATGCGCTGGCCGATACGGTGGCCGATCCACGTGTTTATGGCGTGATCAGCCGTCGCGTACCGTTTGAGGCGGGGGCCATGATGGCCGCATTCCCGCAGCAGGCGGCGGCGCTGCGCGACTATTGCGCGGAGCGGTTTGACCGGCTGGTGATCAACTCGCTTGGCGAGGGGCTGATCAATGTCTGCGGCCGGGGCGGGGATATCGCGGCGGGTGATCTCCTCTGCGCGTCGAGCCTGCCCGGTGCCGAGCCAGCGGCAGGGCGATGGCGTGATGCGGGCCTTTACCGTCGCCAAGGCGCGCGAGGCGGCGACGTTTTCCAATCCGGACGAGGTGCGGCGGATCGCTTGCACATACCACTGCGGGTGACAAATGATCCTGACCTATGATCCCTGGTCGGACGGCGCGACGCTGTCCGGCGGCTCCTGGGCGGCCGCGTTGCCGCTTGCCAACCTGCAGCGGCTGCCGCTGGCGGCGGTGGCGCGCAGCACGTCGGCGGCCGAGGCGGCAACGCAGATGACCGTCGATCTCGGGCGCCCGCGCAAACTCTCGGCGTGGCTGCTCGGCCCGACCAATCTGACGGCGGCCTATCGATACCGGCTGCGCGGCTATGCCGGGGCGCTCACCGACGAGGTGTTTGACAGCGGCTGGCTGCAGCCGATGGCGGCGGACCGGGCGGGGCTCGGCTGGGATGCGCCGCGTTATTGGTCCGGGCTGACGGATGGCTCGGCGCTGCCGCCGCTGTGGCTGGTGCATGTGTTTGCCGCGCGGGTCAATGCTCGCAGCTGGCGGCTGGAGCTGTCGGACGTGGTCAACCCGGCGGGCTATGTCGAGGCCGGGCGGCTGTTCCTCGGACGGTCCTGGCGTCCGTCGACCGGGGTCGCGGTGCAGGGCAATGGCCATGAGGTCGAGGATGCCACGTGGCGCTCGCCGCTGCTCGGCGGTGGGCAGCATGTGCGGGCGCGGCGCGGCGCGCGGATCTGCCGTTTCGGCTTTGATCATCTGCCCGATGATGAGGCGTTCGGCGACGTGCTCGATGTGATGGCGCGGGCGGGCTATGCCGGCGAGGTGCATGTGATCTCCGATCCGGCTGACGGGCCGGTGCGCATGCAACGTCGGGCGATCCTTGGCCGCATCACGCGCATGGACGCGCTGACGCTGGCGCACTGGCGCCGCGCGGCGACCGGGTTTGAGATAACGGAGATCCTGGCATGACGACACCTGCAGCCGTGGCGGGCGCGCTGACGCGCCTCGCGCAGTACAATTCCGGCGACTATGAGCCGGCGAGCAACCCGCGCGGCTTCGATGACGGCGGGCATGTGATCAATTTCCCGGCTGCGCTCGCCGACATGGTGACCGTCAGCAACTGGATTGCCGGCACGTTTGCGCCGGTGGCCGTGACAGAGGGGCCGGCGGTGACGCTGGACTTATCCTCGGGTCTCAACTTCGCGCTTACACTGACAGGGTCGCGGGCGGTGATGGACCCCACCGGGGCGGCGCTTGGCCAGTCCGGCCTGTTGATCCTGACGCAGGGCGGGGCCGGGGGGCATCAGCTGAGCTGGTCCGGCGCGTGGCGGTTTGCCGGCGGCGCGCCGATCCTGTCGCCTGCGGCCGGGGCCATCGACACCGTGTCGTTTTTCGTCGTCTCGACCGCGCCGCTGGTCATCCTGGCGGCCACCACATTCGATTTTCGCACCTGAGGAGCTGACCGATGAGTGATCCGTTTGAAAGCTATTCCCTGGCGCCGGACAGCCCGGCGACCAATGCGGCGGCGGTGGTGCCGCATGACGCAAACGCGCTGGCTGTGCCGTCGCGCGCGCTGTGGGTTGGGTCGGCTGGCGACCTGGTGGTGACGATGCTGGGCGGCCAGACGGTGACGCTGGCCGGGGCCAGCGGGTTGCTGCCGATCCGGGTGCGGCAGGTGCGTGCGACCGGCACCACGGCTGCGGCCATCGTGGCACTGTGGTGAGCGGCATGGGTGCGATCAAACTGGGGCTCGGGCCGCTGGCGGTGACGCGGCAGGCGCCTGCCTGGATGGGTCCGTTTCAGCTGGCGCTGGATTTCCGGGCCGGGCGCTATCAGCTCAACCGGCAACAAGTTGGGTTGTCGCGGATTGACAGCCTGTATCACTCGCGTGCGTCTGCGCGTCGTGCTGAGGACAGCGCCGGGGTATCCCGTGAGTTCGCTAACGGCGTGATGGCCGTGACTGATCGCGGTTACGACAGCCGGGAAGGCTGGACGAACCTGATCCCTAACCCACTCGGGACAGGCGCTGTTGTCGGCGTTGTTGGTTCGGGCGGTGCGTTGCCGACCGGCTGGTATGTAAACACGTCGCACGGGATGACGACGCAGATTGTCGGCGTCTCCACCGTCAACGGGCTGCCGGTCATCCGGTTTCGAGTTTCGGGCACGTCGAACGGGGGCTTTTATGAGCTGAATTTACAGCCCGGAGCCGCATCTTCGCCTGCGATCCTGCCAAGCGCGGCGTACAACGTGTCCGGCTACATGGGTGTGGTGGCTGGAGCGTTCCCGGCTTCCGGCGAGTTCGGGTTCACGCAACGCAGGGCCGACCAAGCTCAGGCCGTGTCTGTTACATTGGCCAACACAGTCACGCTCAATGCGACGCCAGTTCTGACTCGGTTCAATGTCAATCTAACCAGCGCAGCCGATGCGGCATTCGGGCGGATGAGAATTACCATGTCGCCCTCAAATGGGGCGGCGGTCGATGTGACATTCGATATCGCCGCGCCGCAGCTAACCCAGACGGCATATCTGATGCCCTTCGGGTCTGGCACAGTCGCGCCGGACAGTATTGTCGTCCCAGCTGCGGATGCGGGGCTGGCTGTTAATCCGCCGCTTACGGTGGTTTGGCGCGGCGTTCCGCTGTCTTCTGCGCCATCGTTCGCAACGCTGCTTGAAATTCGTGCGGCAGCCAACAGGCGTGTCTCAATGTTCTTGAGGGCGAATGGCACATTGGGGATAGGTGTTCTTGAGGGGGGTGGAAACAACACAATTACAAACACGGGGAGTGTCTGGGCAGGCACAGAGACAACCGTTGTTTCGACAATTCGCCCCGACGGCACGACTTGGACGAAAGTGGGTTCTGACGCACATGTGACAAGATCAGGCGTCGTCGTGCCGCTGCCGGGGGCCAGCCAGTTTGCTCTCGGGAGCGACACAGCTAGGACGACACAGTGCAATTCACAAATCCGCATCGCCGCAGTCGGGGCCTTTGCCCTGTCCGACGCTGAAGCGCTCAACCTCTTTATCGCGGTGGCCGCGTCATGATCACGATTGACCACATCCTGCATTACTCCGGCCCGGACGCGGTGGACCTTGCCGCGCTCGGGCTCGTTAACGAGGGTCAGCCGGTCACTCTGGCTGACCTGTCCATCCGTCCGCAGTCTGGAACGTTTGACGGCGCACAGATCACGGCTGTTCGTGTCACGGTCTACGCTCAAGATGCGACGTTTGACGACGAGGGCTACGAGCTGACGCCTCAAATCATTGTCCCCGGCGTCTGGCTGGCGGTGCGTGCGGATCATCTGTTGACCGGCCTGCCGGAACTGGTGGCCGCTGCGGATGCGGATCTTGCCCGGCAGGGGCTGCCTTATGTCGTCTACCTCAATCCGAGCTATCCGCTCGACAGCCTGCGCAAGCGGGTGTTCCCCCAGTGGATGGGGGATGACTACGATTTGCGGACGCTGACCGAGGTGGACATCGTCGCCTGATTATCCCGCACACAATGTGACCTTCTGGCTCGCTTCGGCGGGCCTTTTTTTATGGAGATCGAGATGGACTGGAAAGAGATCCAGCGGGCGCTGGAGGCCAAGGGCTTTCGGCCCGGGGCGATTGACGGCATTCCCGGGCGGCGCACGCGCGCGGCTGTCGTGCGGTTTCAGGCAGCGCATAACCTGACGCCGGACGGGATCGTCGGGCCGGTGACGCGTCGTGCGCTGCTGGGGCCGGTGTCTGGCGATCTGGAGCCGTCCTGGCTGACCGTCGCCCGCTCCAAAATGGGGCTGCATGAGCGGCGCAACCGGGGCGGGCTGATGGCCTGGCTGCGGTCGGACGGCAAAACGCTGGGCGATCCGTCGCGGCTGCCCTGGTGCGGGGATTTTGTCGAGACCTCGCTTGCACTGGCGCTGACAAATGAGGTGCTGCCCACCAATCCGTATCTCGCCCGCAACTGGCTCACGTTCGGCGTGAAGCTGGCGCGGCCGTCTGTCGGCGCGGTGGCAGTGTTCTGGCGCGGCTCGCGGACGGGCTCGTCCGGACACGTCGGGTTCTATGTCGGCGAGGACGCGACGCACTATCACATTCTCGGCGGCAATCAATCGAACATGGTGAGCATTGCCCGCATCGCCCGCGATCGGCTGCTCGGCTTCCGGTGGCCGGCCTCGGTGCCGCTGCCGCTGACCGGTCCTGTCGCCCTGACCGCTGAGGGTCAGGTGACCACAAACGAGGCGTGACGCCTCGCAATCCCAGGAGACTGACATGCGCATGATGATGACGCTGGCGCTCGGCGCTGGCCTGCTTTTGCTTGCCCTCAACCCGGCTGCGGCCTCGACCGTGGTCGACCTGTCGCCGATGGCGGCGCCCGTGATCGAGATCGGCCTGACGCTGCTGGCCGGCGCTTTGCTCTGGCTGTTGCGCCGGGCGATTGCCGTGTTTGAGGATCGCGCGGACATGCAGCTCGACGAGCAGATGCGGGCTCGGTTGCAGGACGCGCTGTTTTACGCGGTGGATTTCGCCCGGTCCAAGGTTGGCAGGGTGACGGCCGGGCCGCTGACGGTGGATCTCCGCAACGAGATGGTGGCCGAGGCCGCGCGCTATGCGATGGCGGCGGTGCCGCAGGCGCTGACCTATTTCGGGATCGACCGGGGGCGGCTCGTCGAGATGATCGAGGCGCGGCTCGGTGCGGATCTCAACGGCGACGGTGTTGTCGGGCGGTCTCAGGGCTGAGCCGATGGCTACGGTGTGGGCGATTCTAGCCGAGGTGCTGGCCGCGTTTGCCGGCCAGCTCCTCGATCGCTGGCGGTTGATCCGTCTCACCCGGGCCGAGGGCCGGGGGCAGGCCGCGCAGGCTGTGCGCGAGGAGGTGCGGGATGCGAGATGGACGGTTGATCAGATGGTGGCTGGTGGCGGGGGCCTTGACGCTCTGCGCCAGCGGCTGCGCGAGCGGGCCGCCGCTCGTCAGCACGGCAGCCGGCGGCGCTGACCGGGCGCTGGCCTGCGAACAGCTGCGGCCGTTGCTGGCGGCTGTCAGCTGGGAGCCGGAGGATATGGACCACGCGAGCGACCGGCTGGTGCTGTCGCTGGCGCGAATTGACACTTTACAGGAGCGATGCGGTGAAACTGATTGATCTGATCGGGCAATGGCTTGCCCACGCGTCGCTGACCAAATGGCTGATGATACTCGCCTTTGCCGTTCTCGGCGCGTTGATGCAGCGGGACCTGTCCCTGTGGGGGCGGCTGCTGGCGGTGGCGGCAGGGCTCGGCGCGGCGGTGATTTTCGCCGAGCCGATCCGGCAGTTTTGTCGCTCGACCCGACCTGGTCGGACGCGGTGGCGGCGGGGCTGGCGCTCACGGGGCGCAACTGGGCTGCGTTCGCGCTGCGGGCAAGCAGGGACCCGCTGGCGACAGCGCGCGATGTGTTGGGGCTGTGGCGGGGGCGGAGTTGACACCGCGCAAACTGCGCGCATAGGATGCGGCATCCCCTCACGCGAGGGGATGATCCGTATCTGGTTGTGGGTCGGACTAAGTTCCTCGCACACGCGGGGATGATCCGTATCGCATCACAGCGCGGACTAAGTTCCCCGCACACGCGGGGATGATCCGTATCGAATGGTGGTGCGGACTGCGTTCCTCGCACACGCGGGGTTTTGCGCCTAGCGCCGTCAGGCCTGAGATTTCTCAGCCTGGCGGCCGCAGGCCAGCGCAGCGGGTTTGTTGCCCCCCCCCTGTGAGAGGAGGGCTTTTCGGTTGGTTAGCCGGCATTCCGGGCCATGAGGTCGGCGAGGAAATTGCAAAGTGCCGGAACGAATTGGCGCGGGATCGTGATATCAGCCGTCGCCCGTTCGCTGAACATTTCAAACTCGACAGTCGCGCTGGCTCGGTTCGGTGATCCCGGCCGGCCAGATTTGAGGACCCAGCACGAACTCACGTTATGGCCGGAACCGCGCCGCAGAAATCCGAGAGCAGCGAGGTCGGCATCAATAGCGTTAACAGCGCCGCGCTCTGCCTCGACGTGGGATTTGCGCTCGTTGATCTGCCGCATGCAGTCGTGGCACGCGCCGAGGGCCGCTTCGACGAGGCCTGCCGCCAGTTCTGCCGTCGAGGACTCCGACCAGGACGGCGCAATCGACGCGCCAAACGTGTTCTCGCCCAGCCAGTCAGCCACCGACATGGGGCGGCCGTGATCAGCCGGGGGCGTCAGATAGAGGCCGACGGAGCGTTTGTTGGCGTCATGGACGGCGGTGAACACAATCCCGTCGGGGCTGTTAACCTGCCCGTAGTGCGGGATTTCGGCATCAATCGTCCACCCCCAGCCGTCGCCGAGCGCGGCGCACAGGGTGCTGAGATGATCTGCGAAGCGGAACGCGGTTTCGTTGGTCAATTTCGTCTCCTCTGACATTCGGCCCAGGCGTCATCGCCTTGCCATGGTCAGAATATAGAGCGGAAATCCCGCATTGTAAAGGGGCGATTTGTGGATGCGGGAGTTTTTCGCCCGCGATGCTCAATCCGCCAGCGCGGCATCCCGGAGTGTTTTCCAGATCGGCCAGTCAACGGCGCCGGCCGAGCGGGCGAGCAGGTCCCGGCCCCGCGTGGGCTTGATGCCGATGGCCTCCCAGGCGGATTTATAGCCGTTGCCTCCAAGGCGCTGCGACAGCGTCTCCAGAAGTGTGGCGACCAGGTCGGTCGCCGGGGGCATGTCGCAAACGCCGAGGCTCCTGATCTCCTGCCGTACCGCATCGGCGGTCAGGGCTGCCGGGTGGTCGGCGTGTTCGCCGCGGCGACCTGCCGGCGCGCAGGGCGGCGAGGGGGCGCCGATCAGAGCGCGCTCGGCGTCTTCGCGGGCGATGGCGCGGATGATCAGCGCCTGGGCGAGGTTGGAATGCATGGTCATGTTGCTCGCGTGTTGACGGGGCCTGAGGTGCATCGTATGGTTGAGGGGTCAGCGCATGGGGCTGGCGGTGTCGCGGTGGTCCTGCCTGTCGCGCTGGATCGAAACTTAGTTGTTCTTTAGTATGTGCCTTGGCACATGCCAATGTCGCGGTGGCTAACGCTGTCGTGTTGGATCGAAACCTAGTTTTTCTTTAGGTTGGGCTCATGCCCAAGCGAACAGCCCGCCCGGAAACGAGCGGGCTGTTTTGTTGTCAGTGCCTGGTCACTGCGACCATGTCGCGCGGAATGCCGAGAACAGCCTCAGCCAGCCAGCCGTGGCCATAGAAGCCCATCCGCATGCCGTGGCGCATGAGGCGCTGCACCATGGCCGCGCAGGGCTGCCATTCGCGCCGTTTGGCCCACCCGGTGGGGCAGGACGGGACGGTAAACCACTTGTCGCCTTGCTTGGCAAAAAAGGCACCGTGGGTGTTGCTGTCGCAGTAGATTTCGACCTTGTCTGTCATGGCTTTGGCCTCGCAGTATCGTTTGGACATGGTGCCCGCCGTTTTGGCGGGCACCGGGCCGGTCAGGCCAGCGGGGCCAGGTCGCGGGAGACGCCGCGCTTGGCGTCCCAGACGCGGCCGGATTCGATGGCCTCGCGTGCGGCAATCGCCTTCGCATCGCCTGCGCAGGTCCAGAGCGCGTCGATCATCTCGGCCAGCTGGGCGCTGGTCAGGGACTTGATGACGCTGTCAGGCAGGTACTCGGCCATGGCCGCGAAGCTGCGCGGGGTGCTGCCGATCCTGGAAAGCTTCGCGGCGCGGGTGATCTTGATGCTCATGTTCTGTCTCCTCTGACATCGGCCTAGGCTGTATCGCCTCGCCATGGTTAGAATATAAAGCGGAAATCCCGCGTTGTAAATAGGTAATCAAGATGCCTTGCGCAATTGTTGGTAGGGCCGCGGCTGAGGCGCGGCCCTGTCCGTCTCAGCGCATCGCGTGGATTGCGAGGGCGGCCTTGTAGGTCGCCTGAGCGGTTTCGAGCGGTGTGTCTGCTTTCAGGAGGCCGCCGACCGACGTGTTGCGGTTATGCGTTTCAAGGTCCGAAATAGCTTCCGTTACCACCTTCAAGGCTTCTTCCAGGGAGAACCGGGTCGCTTCGAGGCAGGCTTTGTATGCGTCGTTCGTATTGGTCATCTGTGTGTCTCCTCTGACATTCGGCCTAGGCTCTACCGCCTCGCCATGGTTCAAATATAGTGCGGAAATTCCGCACTGTAAAGAAGATTATCGGGCCACTGGTAAAAATTCCGCCGCGATCACTCGTGAGCGGTCGCGGATCATGATCTCGACGCCCTGGCGGCAGGTCCGTGCGGCCTCGAATGCGCCGCGTGCCACGGTCACATTCGCGCAGCGCGCGATCAACTCGACGATGCGACCCGTTTCATCGCGCGCCTCGACCGTGATCGGGAGGTGTTCCGGGAGCGTGGGGTGCGGCATGTCGGGGGCTCAGAGTTCGCTTTTTGTTCTTTTGCTACATGACTGCCCGAGCAGTCAATGGCAACTCAGATCCCGCTGACGCGGGGGCCGGGATCACCCGGCAATCCGGTACGCTCCTGCAAGATTGTAACCGGACCGATGGCCTAGACATGCATCGCCCCGCGATCAGACCCGTGGGTCTGATTCTGCTGACCGCAGATCGCGCGCATCAGGAAGGCCAATTCCACATGTTGTCAAATCTCTTTGGGGAGCGGGAAACCTCGCCCGTCTCTCCCGTTGCGCCCTGGATCGGGGGTAAGCGCGTGCTCGCCAAGCGGCTTACACGGCTGATCGCTGCCGTCGAGCACAGCCTTTATGCCGAGGCATTCGTGGGCATGGGCGGCGTGTTCCTGCGGCGGCGGGTGTTGCCGAGTGCCGAGGTGATCAATGATTTTTCCGGCGAGGTGACGACCCTGTTCCGGATCTTGCAGCGGCATTATCCGCAGTTTCTCGATTGCCTCCGGTTTCAGATCACAAGCCGGCGCGAGTTCGAGCGGCTCACCCGGGTCGATCCGTCGACGCTGACGGATCTCGAGCGCGCTGCCCGGTTTTTGTACCTGCAACGGACGGCCTTCGGCGGCAAAGTTCGTGGGCGGACCTTCGGCGTCGTCACCGATGGGCGCGGTCGGTTCGACCTGACGACGCTGGCACCCATGCTCGAGGCGGTGCATGAGCGGCTCTCGGGCGTCATCATCGAGAACCTGCCGTTTCAGGAGTTCATCCCGCGCTATGACCGGCCGGGTACGCTGTTCTACTGTGATCCGCCGTATTTCGGCTGTGAGACCGACTACGGCAAGGACATGTTCGCCTGTGACGATTTTACGCGCCTGGCTGAGTTGATGGCCGGGCTGCAGGGGCGGGTGATTCTGTCGATCAACGATACGCCGGAGGTGCGCGAGATATTCGGCCGGTTCACGATGCTGCCGGTGACCGTAACCTATTCGATTTCGGAGGGTGCGCCGGGCGAGTTTGGCGAGCTGATCATTGCCAATTTTGAGCACCCGCTTTTGGCGAGCCCGGCGGCGCCGTGAGGTGCCGCCGGGGCTGGTGTCAGGCTGCGTCGTGGTGCCAGCCGACCAGGGTGGCGTACTCGGCGGACAGGGCAAATCCGGCGAGCGCGTCGCCCATGTCGGCGCGTCCGGTGTAGAGGAGGTCCAGCCATGCGCTGGACTCCTCGACGCTGCCGGCGCGGTTGAGCGCGTTGCTGTAGAGCCGTTGCACGATGACTGATGGCGTGCCGCCGAGCCCTGTGCCGGCGGCAAACTCCGCGCTGGCGGCAAACGCGTCGGCGACGCTGTAGAGGTCCAGCTGGCCGGATGTGATCAGGTCGATGTGATGGGCGAGGCCTGCCGCGTCGGGCGGGCGGTTGAATGCCGCGTCATAGAGCGCGGTGATTTGCTGCTGCAAGGTCAGGGCCATGTGGCTCTCCAGTTCGGAGGGCCTGTGCGACGCGGAATCAGCCAGCCCGGCGCGGGGGTGGACGGAGCCGCACAGGCGGTCTCCGGTCATGCGCCGGGATAGGGGATTGCAGGTCGTGCCCGGGAACGGCGGGCGAACAAAAAAGTCCCACCTTTTCCGGCATGGAAAAAGGTGGGACCAAAAAAGGCGAAAAAGCCTTTGTTTTCAGCGTCAGTAAAGGAAGGCTGGAGGCCTCGCCCGGAATCGAACCGGGGTTCACGGATTTGCAATCCGCTGCGTCACCACTCCGCCACGAGGCCGTTGCGTGCCTTTTCAAGGAGATGGTTGCCGCTGTCAAGGGGCCGAACTGCGGCTGTCACCGAATTTGCACATTTGTCTCGGCTGAAGTTGTCGCGCAGAACGGAATGGGGCTCGCCAAAACTGACGATTTGCAGGTGAATGATTTCCACTGCGCCGTCATGTCGCGCTGCGCGGCCGGTCGCCAGTCTGGCCACAGATCTGGCCACAGAACGGGTGACAGAGAGGGATGCCGATACGAGGAGCCCTTGTCAGCGCTGGCTCGCCTCGTTAAGGGAACAGCAGAGAGAGGACGGTCGCAGTGCGCGGCCGCACAAGGCATGAGGCTCGCCATGGGTGATTATGCACAGTCCCGCACGCGGATGGTCGACAACCAGCTGCGAACCAATGATGTGACCGACCTTCGCATCCTCGACGCGATGGAACGCATTCCGCGCGAGATGTTTGTCGCGGCCTCGAAGCGGCCTGTGGCCTATATCGACGAGGACGTCCTTGTCTCGGACACCGGACCGAACCGCTATCTGATGAAGCCGCATGTCTTCGGCAAGCTGGTGCAGCTCGCGCTGGTCAAGCCGACCGACGTCGTCCTGGTCGTCGGCGGATCGACGGGCTACAGCGCTGCCGTGCTTGCAAGCCTCGCCGGCGCGGTCGTCATGGTCGAGGAAGACGCGGCCCTTGCGGCCAAGGCAAGCGCCACGCTGGTTGAACTCGGTATCGAGAATGCGGCTGTCGTCGAAGGCAAGCTGACGGCCGGCTGTGCCTCGGAAGGTCCGTATGACGTGATCGTGCTGGATGGCGCGGTCGAGGTCCTGCCCGAGAGCCTGGCTGCGCAGCTGAAGTCCGGTGGCCGTCTGGTTGCGATCGAGGGACTGGGCCGTGCCGGTGTTGCCCGGCTCTACCAGGCCTCCGGCGATGCGATCGGCGCGCGTTTCGGCTTCAACGCCAATGCGCATCTGTTGCCGGGCTTCGAGAAGGCCCGCGAATTCGTATTCTGATACCCGCCGCCCCGCTCGGGGCGTTGACGCGGCACCCCCGGGACAGGCAGCTCGCCCGCCCGGGGAAATTCTGCGCCTTGCGGAATTAACCTTTTCGTAACATGTTGCTCCCGTGCCGCAGGGGTGCGGAATTGCGATCCAGCCGGATCGTTCGGGGTAGGCATGACCTTCGCGGTGGCTATACTGCCACCATCTTTCGGCACGGGTGGGGGTCCGTGACACAAGGGGCTGACTTCAGTGTATTTTCGCGTATCTCTGACTGCCACAGTCTTTGGCCTCGCAGCGTTGACTTCGGTCTCCGTTTTTCCGGTTTCTGGCGCCAAGGCCGAAACCATCGCCGAGGCACTGGCGCTTGCCTATGCCAACAATCCGACGCTGAATGCTGCGCGGGCTGAACTGCGCGGCGTCGATGAACGCGTCCCGCAGGCCCTGGCCGGCTGGCGGCCGACCATCACTGCGAACGGCAGTGTCGGCAGCATCTCGTCGAGCGGCTCCGGTTTTAACAACTACCGCAACAATGCTTCCATCTCGCTCACTGTGCAGCAGGCGCTGTTCCGCGGCTTCCGGACGGTCAATTCGACCCGTCAGGCCGAGGCGATTGTCCGCTCGCAGCGCGAAAGCCTGAACGCGACCGAGCAGGACGTTCTGCTGTCGGCAGCGGAAGCCTACGTCAACGTCATCCGCGACACCGCACTCGTGTCGCTGCAGCGCTCCGACGTCGAGTTCCTCGCCGAACAGGTTCGCGCCGCGCGCGACCGGTTTGAGGTCGGTGAAGGCACCCGGACCGACGTGTCTCAGGCCGAAGCGCGCCGTGCGGAAGCACAGGCGAGCCTCAACAGTTCCATCGCCAACCTCAATTCCAGCCGGGCGATCTATCGCCAGGTCGTCGGCATCGAGGCGCGCAGCCTTTCGGCCAGCACGCCGGTCGGCAAGCTGGTCCCGAAGACCCTCGAGACCGCTCTCATCACCAGCGAAGACAGCCAGCCGCTGATTCGCCAGGCGCAGCATCTGGTCGACGCGGCACAGTTTGCCGTCAAGACCATCGAAGGCGAGGCGCTGCCGACCGTGTCGGTCGAAGGTTCCGTGGAACGGTCCTGGAACCCGTCGTCGAACGTTGCCGTGTCGAACTCGGCATCGGTGTTCGGCCGCGTGTCCGTTCCGATCTATCAGGGTGGCACCACATCTTCGCGCGTGCGTCAGGCCAAGGAAGAACTGGGCCGCACCCAGATCCAGCTCGACGTCGTTCGTGACCGTATCCGCGCCAACGTGATTTCGGCCTGGGGCCAGTATCAGGCGGCAGAGGCATCGATCAGCGCAGCGCAGGCCGCCGTTGAAGCGCAGCAGCTGGCGCTTGAAGGCGTCATCGAAGAGCAGCGCGTCGGCCAGCGCACGACGCTCGACGTTCTCGATGCCCAGCGTGAACTGGTCGACCAGCGCGTCAACCTCGTCACCGCTCAGCGCAACCGCATCGTGGCTGCCTTCCAGCTGATCTCGGCAACGGGCAAGCTGGATGCGGAATACCTGGGCCTGAAGGTCGCCCGTTACGACCCGAAGGAGCACTATGACAAGGTGCGCGACAAGTGGTTCGGCATGAAGACGCCGGACGGCCGCTAAGTCTGGCCTCCGGACAGCGAATCAGACAGGCCGGGCATGTTGCCCGGCCTTTTGCTTTTGCTCCCTTCGTGGTGGCACGAAGGGCGTTTTTCTCCCGTTGAAGGGGTTAGGCGTGCGCTTTTGCCGGGATTGGTTCAAACGCAAGCAGCCCGGGTCAGCAATCGTTGACCCTTGGACAGCTTTTGAAGGGGAAAAGGCTGGCATGGGACCAACGGCGTCCTATCCTGCGCAGACTTGACGTCGCATAATTGATTTAACCGAATCGTAACAGTTGGTCTTTGCGACGGTGCGTAGCTGATTCAGTGCTGGGGGAACTCATGTCGAAGGCGAGTCAGGCCCAAGAGCCCTCGATGGAAGAAATTCTGGCGTCCATCCGCCGGATCATCTCCGACGAGGAAGCTCCGGCCGCCAAGAAGGCCGCGCCTGCACCTGTTGAAGAGGAGCTGGACATCGATGATGCTTTCGAGGCCGCCGAGGCCGAGGAAGACGTCGCGATGTCGCAGGACGATCTCGACAAGCTGTTCGACATGGACGGCGGCGACGATGCCGACGACGCAGGTGACGTCGCCTTCGCCGAGGAAGAAGGCGAAGACGTTCTCGAACTGACCGAAGAACTGGCCGTCGACGAGGACGAAAGCGACGATTTCGACATGGTCGAAGGGCTCGCCGAAAGCGTCGACGACGACAGCGGTGATATTGCCTTCGTCGAGGAGGAAGAGGAGGAGGTCGCGTTCGAGGCACCGGCTCCCGCTCCCAAGCCGGTTGCCAAGCCGACAGTCGCGACAAAGCCGGTCGACATGAGCCAGCTTGACGAGGTGGACGAGAGTGAACCGCTCGTCTCCGATGGAACCGGCGCTGCCGTTCATGCCGCCTTCGAGAATCTGTCGACCACGATCCTGTCTGCGAACGCCCGCACGCTGGAAGACCTGGTGACCGACATGCTGCGACCGATGCTGAAGAACTGGCTGGACCAGAACTTGCCGGTCATCGTCGAGCGCCTCGTCCGTCAGGAAATCGAGCGCGTAGCCCGCCGCCGCTGAACAGGTGCGGTCGGCAGATCCGTCTGGAAGCGCCGCCCGCCGGGCGGCGTTTGCGTTTCTGGCCTCCGCTGCCGCCAATCCCGCTGTCGCCGGTTGACTCGGCCCGAGCCATCCGATTTACACGGGACCACGTATCCTTGAGCTTCGAGTAGTTTCATGCTGGACAAGACCTATGACGCGGCAAGCGTCGAGCCGCGCATCACCGAAATGTGGGAACAGGCTGGAGCCTCGCGCGCTGGAGCCGGCGCTGCCGAGGGCGCGCCGTCCTACACGATCGTGATCCCGCCGCCGAATGTCACTGGCTCGCTGCATATGGGCCATGCGCTGAACAACACGCTGCAGGACATTCTCGTCCGCTTCGAGCGCATGCGTGGCAAGGACGTGCTGTGGCAGCCGGGCATGGACCATGCCGGCATCGCCACGCAGATGGTTGTCGAGCGCCAGCTGGCCGAACGCAAGGAGCCGTCGCGCCGCGAGATGGGACGTGCGGCCTTCCTCGACCGGGTCTGGACCTGGAAGGGCGAGTCCGGCGGCATGATCTTCAACCAGCTGAAGCGCCTTGGCGCTTCCTGCGACTGGAGCCGCGAGCGCTTCACCATGGACGAGGGCCTGTCCGCCGCCGTCCTGGAAGTGTTCGTCTCGCTCTACAAGGAAAAGCTGATCTACAAGGACAAGCGGCTCGTCAACTGGGACCCGAAGCTGCTGACCGCGATTTCGGACCTGGAAGTCGTGCAGCAGGACGTCAAGGGCAACCTCTGGCACTTCCGCTATCCGCTGGAGGGCGGGGCGACCTATCAGGCGCCGATTGCCTTCGACGACGAGGGCAACCCGACCGAGTTCGAGACCCGCGACTATATTGTCGTCGCCACCACGCGTCCGGAAACCATGCTGGGTGACACGGCTGTTGCCGTGAACCCGGAAGACCCGCGCTACAAGGACCTGATCGGCAAGCATGTCATCCTGCCGCTCGTCGGCCGGCGCATCCCGATCGTCGGCGACGACTACGCCGATCCGACCGCCGGCTCCGGCGCGGTGAAGATCACCCCGGCGCATGACTTCAACGACTTCGAAGTCGGCAAGCGTCACGATCTGCCGATGATCTCGATCCTCGACCGCGAAGCTGCGGTCGTCCTCAGGGACAATCCGGAGTTCCTCGAGGGCGTTCCTGCTTCGGCGATGCTGGACGAGACGATGGCCGCTTTCCACGGCCAGGACCGCTTTGTCGTCCGCAAGGCGCTGGTCGCCCGCATGGAAGAGCAGGGCCTCCTCGACCGGATCGACGATCACCCGCACATGGTTCCGCATGGCGACCGCGGCGGCGTGCCGATCGAGCCGATGCTGACCGACCAGTGGTATGTCGATGCCGCAACGCTCGCCAAGCCGGCCATTGCCTCCGTCCGCGAAGGCCGCACCAAGTTCGTTCCGTCGAACTGGGACAAGACCTATTACGAGTGGATGGAAAACATCCAGCCCTGGTGCGTCTCGCGCCAGCTGTGGTGGGGTCACCAGATCCCGGCCTGGTACGGCCCGGACGGTAAGGTCTTCGTCGAGAAATCGGAAGCCGAGGCAATTGCCGCCGCCAGCGCCTTTTATGGCAAGCCGGTCGAGGTGACGGACACCGAAGCGGCCATTGCCTCCTGGGAAGCCGGGGCAGGGGACAAGGTCCTCATGCACCGCGACGAGGACGTGCTCGACACCTGGTTCTCCTCCGCGCTGTGGCCCTTCTCCACGCTCGGCTGGCCGGACAAGACGCCGGAGCTTGCCCGCTACTTCCCGACGTCGGTTCTCATCACCGGCTTCGACATCATCTTCTTCTGGGTTGCCCGGATGATGATGATGTCGCTGCATTTCATGAAGACCGAGCCGTTCGAGACCGTCTACATCCATGCCCTCGTCCGTGACGAGAAGGGGCAGAAGATGTCGAAGTCGAAGGGCAACGTCATTGATCCGCTTCAGCTGATCGACGAATTCGGCGCCGATGCGCTGCGCTTCACGCTGGCTGCCATGGCAGCGCAGGGCCGCGATATCAAGCTGGCGACGAGCCGCGTCGGCGGTTATCGCAACTTCGCCACCAAGCTCTGGAACGCAGCCCGCTTCGCCGAGATGAACGGCTGCAAGCGTGTCGCCGGCTTCGACCCGGCCCGTGCGACGCGGACGCTCAACCGCTGGATCGCGACGGAAGTCGGCCGCTGCGCCGAAGATGTCACGGCGGCGCTGGAAGGCTACCGCTTCAACGATGCGGCCAATGCCGTCTACCGCTTCGTCTGGAACACCTATTGCGACTGGTTCCTTGAACTGGCCAAGCCGGTGTTCAACGGCGATGACGAGGCCGCCAAGGCCGAGACGCGCGCCACCGCCGCCTGGGCGCTGGACGAGATCCTCAAGATCCTGCACCCGTTCATGCCCTTCCTCACCGAAGAGCTGTGGGAGCGTCTTGGCGAGGAGACCGGCAAGCCCGATCAGATCCTCATGCTGTCCAGCTGGCCGGCTCCGGCGCTGGTCGATGCGGCTGCGGCTGACGAGATCAACTGGCTGGTCGGGCTCATCACCGAGATCCGCTCCGTGCGCTCGGAAATGAACGTTCCGGCCGGGGCGCAAGTGCCTGTCGTGGTCGTGGGGGCGAATGAAGTGACGCAGGCGCGTCTGGCGACGCATGAGGCAGCCATCCAGCGGCTTGCCCGCGCCGATGCTCTGACACAGTCCAGCGAGCTGCCGAAGGGCGCGGCGCAGATCATCTATGGTGAGGCAACGATCTGCCTGCCGCTCGCCGGTGTCATTGACCTTGCCGCCGAGCAGGCACGCCTGAACAAGGAACTGGGCAAGATCGCCGAAGAGATTGGGCGCATCGAGAAGAAGCTCTCCAATCCGGCCTTCATCGAGAAGGCCAAGGAGGAAGTGGTGGAAGGCGAGCGCGAGAAGCTCGCTGAACTCACCGAGCGCAAGGTGCAGACCGAAATCGCGCTGAGCCGTCTCGCCCAGATCGGCTGAGTGCCTGAACTGGACTGGCTGTCGGCCGCTCATCGTGGCCGGCAGCCGTGCGTTGGCCTTTTCGGGGCCGCAATCCGGCGCTAGAAGCGCCAATGGCCTCGCGCCGATGAATCAGTGCCGAAGGATGTCATGCGGCTTTCTATCAGGATGAAGCAGATCGGGATTGGTCTTGTGGCCCTCAGCGGTCTTGGTCAATCGCCAGCCCTTGCTGAGAAGATCGAGAACCCGGTGGCCGTCTTTTCCGGCCTCGACAAGATCACCGGCCGCATCACCAGCTTCGATGTCTATATCGGAGAGACGGTGCAGTTCGGCGCGCTGCAGGTGACCCCGCGCGTCTGCAACACCCGGCCGCAGACGGAAAACCCGCAGACGACGTCCTTCGTCCAGGTGGATGAAATCACGCTGAACAACGAGGTCCGGCGGATCTTTTCTGGCTGGATGTTCGCGGCCAGCCCCGGCCTGCATGCCGTCGAGCATCCGGTCTATGACGTCTGGCTGACCGATTGCCGTCAGACCTCGACGGTCCCGCCGCCGGAAGGCTACGCAGGCCCGCCGGTGCAGATCGTCCAGGAAGGTGCTGATACGCTGGGCGCTGGTGCCCCGGCTGCCCCCGATGCAGCAGCCGCGCCGCTGGATGGTGTTGCCGTGCCCGTGCCCCGGCCCAAGCCGCCGCTGTTCTGAGCAGGGCGGCCTGCGTACTGATAGCGTGACCTGAAAGAGGCCTCGTCATGGAGGCCTACAGATCGCTTGGTCAGGAGGCGTCTTCAGCCTCTGCGCGACGGTCCAGGATATCCATGACCATCGCGCCTGTCGCCGCGGCGGGGAGGGCGGTGTAGTTGCCGTCATGCGGCAGCGCGGCCTGCAGCAGGATCTCGTAGTCCTGCTTGTCGACCTCGATCGCGCCAAAGCGGGCGAGATGCTCGGTGACAAACTGGGTGTCGAGCAGGCGATAGCCGCCGGCAATCAAGCGGGCGGCAAGGTGCACGAGCGCGACCTTTGAGGCATCGCGCTCGAAGGAAAACATGCTTTCTCCGAAGAATGCGCCGCCGAGGCTGATGCCGTAGAGCCCGCCGACCAGCTTGCCATCACGCCAGGCTTCCACCGTGTGGCAATGGCCAAGGTCAAAGAGGTCGCCGTAGAGGCGGCGGATTTCGCCGTTGATCCAGGTCTTGCGCCGGCCCGGCGCCGGTGTGGCGCAACCGTCAATGACGCCCTGGAACGTGCTGTCGATGCGGATCTCGAACAGATCGGCGCGGACCGTGCGGGCGAGACGCCGGGGCACATGAAACGTCTCGAGCGGCAGGAGACCCCGCCGCTCGGGTTCGACCCAGAACAGGTCCGGATCCTCGGCAGACTCTGCCATCGGGAAGATGCCGCAGGCATAGGCGCGGAGCACCAGCTGCGGCGTGATCTCGGGCAGGTCGCCGTTCTTGTTCTTTCGCTTTGCCATGACCGTTTCCGGGGCCTCAGGCCCCCGTTCAGGCCTTGTCCTCTGCCAGATACTTCTCCAGCCAGTGAATATCATACTGGCCGTTGGCGATGTCCTGGTTGTCGACCAGTTCGCGGAACAGCGGGATCGTCGTCTGCACACCGTCCACGACGAATTCGTCGAGGCAGCGGCGCAGGCGCATCATGCATTCGACGCGGTTGCGGCCATGCACGATCAGCTTGCCGATCAGGCTGTCGTAGTAGGGCGGGATCTTGTAGCCCTGATAGACGCCGGAATCGACGCGCACACCAAGCCCGCCGGGCGGGTGGTAGTAGGTGATCATGCCCGGCGACGGGGCGAAGGTGCGCGGGTTTTCTGCATTGATGCGGCACTCGATGGCATGACCTTCGAACAGCACGTCTTCCTGGCGCAGGCCAAGGGTGCCGCCGGCGGCGATGCGGATCTGCTCGTTGACGAGGTCAATGCCGGTGATCATTTCGGTCACCGGATGCTCCACCTGCAGACGGGTGTTCATCTCGATGAAGTAGAACTCGCCGTCCTCGTAGAGGAACTCGATCGTGCCGACACCGCGGTACTTCAGCTTGCGCATGGCATCGGCGACGATCTCGCCGATCTGGGCACGCTGGCCAGCGTTAAGGGACGGGGACGGGGCCTCTTCCAGCACCTTCTGGTGGCGGCGCTGCAGCGAGCAGTCGCGTTCGCCCAGATGGATGGCATTGCCCTGCCCATCGCCGAGAACCTGGATCTCGATGTGGCGCGGCTTGGCGAGATACTTCTCCATGTAGAGAGCATCATCACCAAACGCAGCCTTGGCTTCGGCGCGAGCGGTGGCCAGCGCGTTGTCGAGATCGGCTTCGGTGAGGGCGACCTTCATGCCGCGGCCACCACCACCGGCAGCAGCCTTCACGAGCACCGGGAAACCGATCTCGCGGGCGATGGCGTGGGCGTCGTCCTTGGGGCCGACGGCGCCATCAGACCCGGGCACCACCGGAATGCCGAGGCGTTTGGCAGTCTGCTTGGCCTCGATCTTGTCGCCCATGATGCGGATGTGTTCCGACGTCGGGCCGATGAAGGTGATGTTGTGCGCTTCGAGGATCTCGGCAAAGCGGGCGTTTTCCGAGAGGAAACCGTAGCCGGGGTGCACCGCATCCGCACCGGTGATCTCGCAGGCAGCGAGCAGCGAGGGGATGTTGAGGTAGCTGTCGCGTGCCGGGGCGGGGCCGATGCAGACGCTCTCGTCTGCAAGGCGCACATGCATCGCGTCGGCATCCGCCGTCGAATGCACCGCCACCGTCGAGATGCCGAGCTCCTTGCAGGCGCGCAGCACCCGGAGGGCAATCTCGCCGCGGTTGGCGATCAGGATCTTGGTGAACATGAGGTCGCCCCTTATTCGATGATGAAGAGCGGCTCGCCGTATTCAACCGGCTGCGCGTCCTTGACGAGGACCTGCTTCAGCACGCCGCTGCGCGGAGCCGGAATCTGGTTCATGGTCTTCATGGCCTCGACGATCAGGACCGTCTGGCCTTCGTTGACGCGCTCGCCAACTTCGATGTAGGGGCGCGCGCCCGGTTCCGGCGACAGGTAGGCGGTACCAACCATCGGCGAGGGCACGACGCCCGGGTGCTTGGCCGGGTCAGCCACTTCTGCGACGGCAGCCACCGGGGCGGCTGCTGCGACCGGCGCGGCAACGGGAGCTGCGGCAGCATAAGTCGGGACCGACGCTTCGATGCGCAGCTGGCGGGCGACGCGGATGCGGAAGTCCTTCTGCTCCAGCTCGATCTCCGACAGGTTGGTCTCGTCGAGGAGAAGTGCCAGCTCACGGATGAGATTCTTATCGAAACCGTTGTTTTCTTTGGTCATCACGGAGTTCTTTCGGTTCTGGCGTCAAGCGCCGATCTTGTGTGCCAGGGCCTCGATCGCCAGGTCATAGCCCTTGGCGCCAAAGCCACAGATCACGCCCAGGGCGACCGGCGACACATAGGAATGGTGCCGGAACGCCTCACGGGCGAAGACATTGGACAGATGCACTTCCACCGTCGGAATGGCCGCCGTGCGGATCGCATCGTGCAGGGCCACCGAGGTGTGGGTATAGGCCGCCGGATTGATGATGAGGCCGCGCGCGACGTCGCCTGCCTCCTGGATCCAGTCGACCAGGGTGCCTTCGCTGTTGGACTGGCGGAAGACGATGTCGAAGCCATGGCGCGCGCCAGTCGCACGGCACTGGGCCTCGATATCCGCAAGCGTGGTCCGGCCATAGGTCTCCGGCTCGCGTGTGCCGAGCCGATTGAGATTGGGGCCGTTCAGAATGAACAGGGTTGCGGGCATTCCGTCTCCAGGGCCGCGAAGTCCGACCTCTTATAGGGATTTGCGGCCGTCAGGAAAAGCCCCGAACGGGGGCATGGTTCGCATGCCCCCAGGAAGTCTTGACGAAAAGTTGCCAGAAGACGCCGTGGCGGTGCTCAGCAGCTCGACTGGCCGCATTTGCGCACCGAGGCGATTGCCGTCTTCAGCGTGTCATAGCCGACGGCGCCCGGGATCACTTCATTGCCGATTACATAGGCCGGGGTCCCAGACAGGCCGAGCTGGTTGGCAAGACCATAGACCTCCTCGAGCGTCGCAAGCACCTCGTCGGAACGGATCGCTGCCTCGATATCCTTGGACGGCACGCCTGCGTCCTTGGCCATTTCAAGGGCGATGGCCCGGTCGGCCTTGCCACGGTTCGACATCAGCGCCGAATGGAAGGCGCCGTACTTGTCCGGGGCGACCGTGTTGACCGCGATGGCAACCTGGGCGGCTTCGATCGAGCCCTGGCCAAGCACCGGGAATTCCTTCAGCACAACGCGCAGGTTCGGGTCTTCCTCGATCAGGCGCTCCATGTCGGACATGGCCCGCTTGCAGTAGCCGCAGTTGTAGTCAAAGAACTCGACCAGCGTCACATCGCCCTTCGGGTTGCCAAGCACCACCTGCCGCGTCGAGTTGAACAGGATGCCGGAACTGTCGCCGACAAGCTTGGCGGTGGCGGCTTCGGCCTCGGCCTTTTCGCGGCGATCAAGTTCGACGAGGGCGTCGCGCACCACTTCCGGATTGTTGAGGAGATAGTCCTTCACGATGGCTTCGATGGCCGCCTTGTCGAGCGGCTTGTCCTGGGCCAGGGCGGGTGACGGCTGCAGAGGCAGGAAAGTCACTGCGCAGGTGAGGGCACAGGCAGCGGCGGCGGCAAGCAGGCGTTTCATGGGTCAACTCCGACTGAACCCGGCAAGGGTCCGACAACAGAAGGGCAGGGTTCAGCGTCCCAGCTTGGGCGGCTTATACGCCACAATATCATCAGCCTGCAGCCATGCCGGTGAACCCGGCTTCAAATTCTTTTGAGCCCGGGCGGCATAGCGCCGCGCGCCTTCGAAGTCCCCGGACATCGACAGGCCCTGTGCGGTCGCAACATCCGCCTCGGCCTGCTTGCCCTGGCGGCCCAAGGCGATGGCGAGCTGGCTGTAGCCGATCCCTGAATTCGGATCCCGCACCAGGCCGGCGCGCAGCACGCGCTCGGCTTCCGGCAGCAGCGACTTGTCATTGGCTCCGACCAGCGCATAGCCAAGCCAGATGTGGAACTGGCCTTCGTCCGGCCGCAACGCCAGCGCGCGCTGGAACGAGGGGATCGCCTCGCGCGGCTTGCCTGATTCGAGCAAGGTTTGGCCCTTCAGCTCATGGAAATGCGGATTGTCCGGCTGTTGCTTGATCAGCGCATCGATGTCCTTCAACGCGCCGCGCCCGCGCGACTGCATCGCCGCAATGGCGCGGGCGTACTGGGCCGGAAGGCTGGTGTCAGAACTGGGATAAACGCGGGCAACCGCATTGGGGTGGCTGGAGAAGGCGATCAGCTTCGCCCGCACCATGTCATGCCGGGCCTGAAGCGCCGGAGGGGCGGGCTTGTCGAAGTACTTGCTCTTTGCCGCGGCAGCCTCGAGCGAGGCGTAGCGCTCGCGCGCCATCGGGTGGCTAAGGGCGTAGGGGTCGGTGTATTTCGAGGCGACAAGCTGCTGGTCGGCGAAGCGCTCGAAGGTTTTGAGCATGCCTCTTGCCGACTGTCCGGTCATTTCGAGGTATTTCAGCGCGGCCTTGTCTGCGGCGGCCTCCTCGCCGCGCTGATAGGCGAGCAGCGAGCGCTGGCCGATGCTGCCCGCGCTGAGGGCCATGGCCGCACCGCTGCCATCGATGCCGCCGGCCCCTTGTGACGCACCCGCCACGACGGCGCCGGCGCCCAGAACCATGCCGATCACCGACATGATCTGCGCATTGGCGAGCGCCTCGCGCAGGCGGACCAGATGGCGGCCTGCGATATGGCCCGATTCATGGGCAATGACGCCGATGACCTCGCCCGGCGTCTGTGCGTCCATGATGACGCCGATGTTGATGAACATGCGCCGCGCGTCGGGTACGAAGGCGTTGAAATCCTTGTCATTGACCAAGATAATCTCGACCTGACCCTGGTCGATGCCCGCCGCCTTGAAGATCGGCCGGGCGTAGTCCCGGAGCAGCTCTTCCGTCTCTGCATCGCGCACAAGCGGGATCTTGGCGCCCTGCGCCTGAAGAGGCGAGGACAGGCCTGTCATGGCCAGCGATGCGGTCATCGCTCCAGACAGCGTCAGGGCCAACGTCCGGGTCAGTGTTCGCGCAATCAGGCGGCGGCAGGATGTGGCCAGCGAACCTTCTGTGCGACCAGGGGAAAGCTCAGTCTTCTCGCTCACGGGCGTACCTTGCATTGCATGATCAGTATCGGCGGTCGTTGTCACACGCGCCGTCGGCAGTCTTCCTCGCGCAACCTTGTCAGGGAAGGGTAGGCAGCCCCCGCTGGCAGGTCAACCGTATCGCTTCTCAGCGCCAGTCAACTGATTGAATGGGGCGACAGCGCGGCAGCGATGGAGTAGGGAAACGTCCGCAGCCCTTCCAGCTGCGCCATGCGTCCCGATCCTCCTGTTCTTCGAGGTTATGCCGTGTCCAGTCCCAAGCTCTCCGCGTCCCGCCGCAGTGCCGTTGATCCGTTCATCGCGATGGACATTCTGGCCGCAGCGCGAAAGCTGGAGGCCGAGGGGCGCAGCATCATCCACATGGAAGTCGGGCAGCCGGGCGCGCCAGCTCCGGCACTGGTTCTGAACGCCGCCCGACAGGCGCTGGAAGGTGGCAGGCTCGGCTACACCGAGGCGGCCGGCATCCAGTCGCTGCGCAAGCGGATTTCGCGTCACTACCTCGACACCTATGGCGTCGATGTGCCGGAAGCGCGCGTGATGGTCACGACCGGATCGTCGGCCGGGTTCAACCTCGCCTTTCTGGCAGCGTTTGATCCGGGCGACCGGATCGTGCTGACGGCGCCAGGCTATACGGCCTATCGCAACATCATCCGCGCGCTTGGGCTCGTGCCGGTCGAGATCGAGGTCGGGCCGGAAACACGATGGAGCCTGACGCCCGAGCTGATCGAGGCCGCCCGCGCCAATGGACCGGTCAAGGGTGTTCTTGTCGCGAGCCCAGCCAACCCGACGGGCACGATGATGACCCCTGAGGCGCTGGCTGAACTCGTCTCTTACTGTGAGGGCGAGGGCATCTGGTTCATTTCCGACGAGATCTACCACGGGCTCGTCTACGAGGGGCAGCAGGCGACGGCACTGTCCACCTCCGACAACGTGATCCTGATCAACAGCTTCTCGAAATACTATTGCATGACCGGCTGGCGCATCGGCTGGATGATCCTGCCCGAGTGCCTGATGCGCCCGGCCGAGCGGATTGCCCAGTCGCTCTACATCTCGCCGCCGGAATTGTCCCAGATCGCCGCCACGGCGGCGTTTGATGCCACAGCCGAGCTGGAACTCGTCAAGGCCGGCTACGCGGCCAACCGGTCGATGCTGCTCGAGCGCCTGCCGCGCATCGGCTTCGACCGCCTGTTGCCTGTTGATGGGGCCTTCTACGTCTATGCCGACATCGGCGGGTTCTGTGATGACTCCCTGGCCTTTACCCGCTCGATGCTGACCGAAGCGGGCATTGCGGCAACGCCGGGGGCCGATTTCGATCCGGTCCATGGCGCAAGCTTCATGCGGTTTTCGTTTGCCGGCGCGACGGCGGATATTGCGGAGGCTCTGGATCGCCTCGCCATCTGGATGCAGCGGCGCGGGTAAGACCTCACGGATCGCAGGCGCAAACGTCTCTCCCGGTGTGGACAAACATCGGGAGATTGCCATGCCAATCCGCTTTCCGGTTCTCAAACGCCTTATCTGCGGCGCAGTGCTGACCCTTGCTCAACTCTCCGCCGCGCTTGCGGATGGCGCCGTCGTCATGACCTCGGCGATCTGCGACAACCCGCGCGATGCAATCGACACGTTGTGGGTTTCGCGGCGCTATGGCGCGAATGACGTGTTCTACATGCGCGACGACACGAACGCGGTGGTGCCGATGAACACGGCTGTAGCCCTGGACACGCGGCAGAACGTGTATGTCGTCTCGCATGGAAACGCGGATTATGTCGGCCCTTTCGCCAAGGCCCAGTTCGCTGCAAATCTCCTGGCCGCGCATCCGTCCCTGCCGGCAACGGTGTATTTTGACAGTTGCAACACCGCGAGCGGTGCCAACACGGTGCTGGCGCAGACCAATGCCCTTTATGGCAACCAGATCCCGGCGCTGTATGGGCCGCAGGGGGCTTGCCAACTGGTTGGCAATGGCAATCCGAACGTGGCCGACGCCGAAAATCGCTATGGCGCCGGGCTGCTGCCAGGCAACCAGTTTGCGGCGGTTGTCGGCAACATCATGACTGTCTGGACGACCCAGAACTACGTCGACAGCGGTATGACATGGCAGGCGGCCTGCCAGACCTACACCGGCAACGCCGATATGGCTTCGCTCGATGTCTTTCGTCTGGCGGTGCAGGACAAGTTTCTCAACGCTCCTGTCTATCCCATTGGCGAGAGCCACAATTACGGGCTGCTGATCCAGTGGAACACCGGCGGCACCGGCTTCTTCCAGTGCGGTTTGCAGAATGGTGTCGTGTGCCCGTGACGGGCCGGTGAAACGAAAACACCTCCGGGACGGATCCCGGAGGTGTTTTCAGTCTTGATCGTTTGCAGCGGCTCAGAAGAACGAGCGGCGCTGCCACCAGCCGGACCGCTTCGGCTTGTCGTCGTCGCCGTCGTCATCGCCATTGCCTTCGCTGGTCACGACAGGTGTCAGCGGGGCACGCGGCTTGGCCGGAACAACGGGCTCTTCCACGGCTGCGGGCTCTGCAGCAGGCGCAGCTGCGACAGGGGCAGGCTCTTCAGGAGCGGCGGCTTCAGCCGGAGCTTCAGTGACCGTTTCATCGGCGGCTGCAGGGCGGACGCTGTCCTGCTCAGGCGCGGTCTCAGCGGCAACCGGCTCGACAGGAGCAACCTCGGCCGGAGCGACATCGGCGGCGCCGACGATCACGGTGTCAGCCTGATCGCCGGACTGGTCACCCGCATCGGCTTCGCTGTCAGCGGAATGGCTCTCGGCAGACCGCTCTTCGTCAGCGGAACCTTCCTCGGACTGACCGTCTTCGCCGGTGTCACCTTCGCGATCGCCATTGCGGCGGCCACGACGACCGCCACGGCGGCCCCGGCGGCGCTTGCGCTTGGTTTCGCCGTCAGCGCCGAGGCCGGACTGTTCGTCACCGCCCTCTTCGCCTTCGCCGTCTTCGTCACTCTCGCCATCAGCGGAGCCGGAAGCCTCACCGCCGGCCTGCGGAGCACCAGTCTCGCCACGGCCTTCGGACGCGCCGTCAGCCTGGCCAGCATCCGGACCGCGCCGGCGCTTGCGGCGGCGGCGGCGGCGGTTGCGTTCGCCTTCGCTCTCGCCATCCTCGGACACTTCCGCGCCACGCGAGCGCTTGGCGGCCGGTGCGGCGACTTCTTCCTCGTCTTCCTCTTCCTCGATCTCCTCGACCACGTCGTCAATCTCGTCCATGACGATCATGTGCGGCTGCACCATGGTCGGCGCGGGCAGGGGGATACGTTCGCGGTCGATCAGCGTCGAGCGCTCCAGCACATAATGCTGGCCATGCCCGATATCTTCCGCCTGGATGGAAATCTCGAGGCCGAAACGGGCTTCGAGGTCACCGAGGTGCTTGCGCTTCTGGTTGAGGATGTAGAGCGCGACGGAGGTGTTCGTGCGCACGATGATGTTGTGCGTCACGCCCTTCAGCAGGAAGTCTTCCAGCGACCGCAGCACATGCAGCGCAACCGACTCCACGGAGCGGATCATGCCGGTGCCATGGCAATGCGGGCAGACGGTGGTCGAGCTTTCCAGAACACCGGTGCGGATGCGCTGACGCGACATTTCCAGCAGGCCGAAGTGCGAGATGCGGCCGACCTGGATACGGGCGCGGTCGTTCTTCAGGCAATCCTTGAGCTTGCGCTCGACGGACCGGTTGTTCTTGTTCTCCTCCATGTCGATGAAGTCGATGACGATGAGACCGGCCAGATCGCGCAGGCGCAACTGACGGGTGATCTCCTCGGCGGCTTCAAGGTTTGTCTGGAGGGCGGTGTCCTCGATGTTGTGCTCGCGCGTCGACTTGCCCGAGTTCACGTCGATCGACACCAGCGCTTCGGTCTGGTTGATGACGATGTAGCCGCCCGAACGCAGGGTGACCTGCGGCGAGAACATCGCGTCAAGCTGCGGCTCGACGCCGAAACGGGTGAAGATCGGCGTGGCATCGCGGTAGGGCTGGACGTTCTTGGCATGGCTCGGCATGAGCATGCGCATGAAGTCCTTGGCCTCGCGATAGCCTTCCTCGCCGGCGACGAGAACCTCGTCGATGTCCTTGTTGTAGAGGTCGCGGATCGAGCGCTTGATCAGGCTGCCTTCCTCATAAACGAGGCAGGGCGCCGACGACTTCAGCGTCAGGTCGCGCACGTTCTCCCACAGGCGCATCAGATATTCGAAGTCGCGCTTGATCTCGGCCTTGGTGCGGCTGGCACCTGCAGTGCGCAGGATGACGCCCATGCCCTCCGGCACATCCAGCTCCGAAGCGATCTTCTTCAGGCGCTTGCGGTCGGTCGGCTGGGTGATCTTGCGGGAAATGCCGCCACCGCGACCGGTGTTCGGCATGAGAACCGAGTAGCGGCCGGCGAGCGACAGATAGGTCGTGAGGGCCGCGCCCTTGTTGCCGCGCTCTTCCTTGACGACCTGGACCAGCAGCACCTGGCGGCGCTTGATCACTTCCTGGATCTTGTACTGCCGGCGCTGGCGCATGCGGCGCTCCGGCACTTCTTCCATGGCGTCTTCAGCGCCAACGGATTCGACATGGTCCGCGTCGTCGTCGCCATGGCGATCATTGTCGTGATCGCCGTCGCCGTCGCTATCACCGTCGTTTTCGTCGTCGCTGGTTTCGGCTTCACTGCTCTTGCGCGCCTGGGCGGCACGCTCTGCGGCTTCACGGCGTTCGTCTTCGGCGCGTTCGTCGTCGATCAGCGCCTGCCGGTCGGCCATCGGGATCTGGTAGTAGTCCGGATGGATTTCGCTGAAGGCGAGGAAGCCATGCCGGTTGCCGCCATACTCGACAAAGGCGGCCTGCAGGGACGGCTCGACACGCGTCACCTTGGCCAGGTAGATATTTCCGCGCAGTTGCTTGCGATTAGCTGCCTCGAAGTCGAATTCTTCAACCCGATTGCCACGGACCACGACAACCCGGGTTTCCTCCGGGTGTGCCGCGTCGATCAGCATCTTGTTTGCCATTGATAGGGATCTCCACGATTCCCGACCCCTCTGGGCGCGGCGAACGCGCTCCATCGCTGAGGGCACGGCGAATCGTTTTCTTGTCGCTTGATGTGAAGAGGAAAAGGGCTGGCCTGCGCGCGCTGATGCCTGCGGTCCGACGGTCCCTGAGGGGATGATCCACCGGTTGTCTTGTCCCCGCTTGCATCGCGAAAATCGTCAAGGCAGTGCCTGCCGTCGTTGAACTTGTGTTACGCTATGGAGGCTTGATGCGCAGGCCCTTGCCCTTGCATCCAACCTCTGATGATCCGGATCCGGGCCGCACTCCCGGCAAGCAACCACGTCAAAAAGGCGGGCATTCCCGTGAAGCCTGCAACGCGCTGCCGGTTGTCTCGCCACCCGGTCGGGCCGCTGACGGTCGGGATGAAGTGGCCTCTCCCCTAGCCGTGCGTCCGGTCAAACCTGCGATGACATGTGGAAAGTCGTGCTGTTCCATCTGTCTAACCGGTATCGGTTGCAAACCGAAATCCGTAGAGTCCCTTTTACGGTCCGTTGCGCCCCTTGGCAAGCAATGGAAATGGTGGAGAAGCGCTTGCGCTGCAATGCGTCAAGCGTTAGCGAAAGGTTAACCTGACCAAGGCAGCCTGAAGCAGCATTTCGGTGCTTCCCGGTTTTGTCGCCAGCTGTCTTCCGTAAGGGCAGAAAAGCCCGGAATTCAGCGGGTAATGCGGCTGCGACAGGGAGCGCCCGGCGCCTGACCACGATGGAGTTCGACGCAATGCATTGCAGCAAATGCCAGCAGATGCATCCGGCCGTGACGGTCCCTGATCAGGGCCGGGCTCGGCGGAGCCTGTTTGCGCGGGCTGTCCTGGCTGCTGTGGCGCTCTTTGCTGGCGTGGTTCTCGTCGATGTTTGCCAGGTGCAAGCGGCGTCTCAACCGGTGGCAGCAGCCACAGATGCGCGAATCGCCGGAGATGAAAGCCGCACCCGTTTCATCCTCGACGTCGATGCCCCCGTGACATTCTCCATTTCAAAGCTGGCGGATCCCTATCGGCTGATCATCGATCTGCCGGCGATGGACTTCCGTTTGCCACCGCGCGCCGGAGATGAGGGCAGGGGCCTGATCAAGGCCTGGCGCTATGGATCCTTTGCGGCCGGCAAGTCGCGCATCGTCCTGGATCTGCGCGAGCCGGCGGACCTCGACAAGAGTTTCGTGCTGCCCGCCGTGGAAGATCAGCCGGCGCGTCTGGTGCTGGATCTGGTCAAGTCGGACCGCGAGAAATTCCTGGCCGCAGTTGAGGCGACACGTCAACCGGACCAGGCGGGTGACGCCGCGCCGGTTGCTGCGCCGAAAGGCGACCGGCTGGACACTGCGGCCAAGACCCGGCCTGTGATCCTGCTCGATGCCGGGCACGGCGGGATCGACACCGGCGCTGTCGGCGTGCACGGCACGCTGGAAAAGGCCGTCGTGCTCGATTTCACAAACGAGCTCAAGCGCAAGCTCGAAGCCTCAGGCCGCTACACCGTTCACATGACGCGGGAAGGCGACACGTTCGTGCCTCTGCGCAAGCGCGCGGCGATGGGGCGGGAACTCAAGGCGGATCTGCTGATTTCCATCCACGCCGATTCCGTGCGCAGCGGCACCGACATCGTACGCGGGGCCACGGTCTACACCCTGTCTGACAAGGCCTCGGACGATGTTGCCGCGCAGATTGCAGAATCTGAAAACCTGTCGGACGTGATCGCCGGTGTGGAGCTGAACCAGGAACCGGCCGAAGTCACCGACATCCTGATCGATCTCGCCCGGCGCGAGACCAAGGTGTTTTCGATCCATTTCGCGCGCACCCTCGTCGAGGAGCTGAAGAGCGCGGTGAAGCTCATCAACAACCCGCATCGCTCAGCTGGCTTTGTTGTCCTCAAGGCGCATGATGTGCCGTCGGTGCTGGTCGAGCTCGGTTATCTGTCAAACGAGCATGACGAGAAGCTGCTGATCTCGGAAGAATGGCGCACCCGGACGGCAACGGCTGTTGCAGAGGCGATCGACACGTTCTTCCAGCCGCGCCTTGCCATGGAAAAGGCCCCCGCCGTGCAGGCAACAGCGCAATAGACGTGCATCTGCAAGGGACTGAGCCTGCGATGCCTCAGCATCGCCATATTGCTCGAGGACTAAGAGCATGGGTCGCATCGTGCTGAAAAGCGGTGCCGCGCCGTTACGGGTGTGTTACGTGGGGCGCAGACGACCTCAGGCCTGGATTTAGGGCGAGCCGGACGCATGAAGTTTCTGATCAAGTTTTTCGGGTATCTGTTCGGCATCGGCGCTGTCTTGGCGCTGCTGGTGGCTGCAGGTGTCTGGGTCTATCTCGACAACCTGTCCAAGGACCTGCCGGACTACACCGCGCTCAAGAACTATGAGCCGCCGGTCATGACCCGTGTCCATGCCGCAGATGGCAGCCTGATGGCCGAGTATGCCAAGCAGCGCCGCATGTTCCTGCCCATCCAGGCGATCCCGGATCTGGTCAAGCAGGCCTATATCTCGTCCGAAGACAAGAACTTCTACAGCCACGTCGGTATCGATCCGGAGGGCATCGCCCGCGCGACCATCCGCTTCGTCCAGAACTACGGCTCGGGCCGCCGTCCGGAAGGCGCGTCGACCATCACCCAGCAGGTCGCAAAGAATTTCCTCCTGACCAACGAAGTGTCGATCGATCGCAAGATCAAGGAAGCCATCCTGTCGCTTCGCATCGAGCAGGCCTACACCAAGGACGAGATCCTTGAGCTGTATCTGAACGAGATCTACCTGGGTCTTGGTGCCTATGGTGTCGCGGCTGCCTCGCTCGTCTATTTCGACAAGTCGGTGCATGAACTGACCCTGGACGAAGTCGCCTATCTGGCAGCCCTGCCGAAGGCTCCCAACAACTATCATCCGTTCCGCGGCCGCGAGCGCGCGATCGAGCGGCGCAACTGGGTGATCGACCGCATGGTCGAGAACGGCTACGTCACGGCCGCCGATGGCGAAGCCGCCAAGGCGCGGCCGCTCGAGGTCACGCCGCGCGAAGCCGGTTCGCAGCAGTTTGCTGGCGAATACTTTACCGAGGAGGTTCGCCGCGAGGTGGCGAACATCTACGGCGAGAACAGCCTTTATGAAGGTGGTCTCTCCGTGCGCTCGACGCTGGATCCGAAGATGCAGGTCATGGCGCGCAAGGCCCTGATGGACGGGCTGCTCGACTTCGACCAGAAGCGCGGCAGCTGGCGTGGGCCTGTCGCCGAGATCGCTCTCAGCGCCGACTGGGGCGTCGATGTGGGTAAGGTGGAAGCCCTGGCCGATCTGCCGGAGTGGCGGCTTGCCGTGGTTCTGTCTGCCGGCAAGGACCAGGCCGAAATCGGCCTGCAGCCGAAGCGCCTCGTCAGCGGACAACTTGGACCTGAGCGCGAGACCGCGACGCTGCAGCTCGCCGACATGAAATGGGCCCGCGTCGAGGGCAGGGCACCGGCTGCTGTCAGCACCGTGCTGAAGCCGGGCGATGTGGTCTATGTGCAGGCCGTGGGCGGATCCTACCAGCTGCGCCAGATCCCGAAGATCTCGGGTGCACTCGTTGCCATGGACCCCTTCACGGGCCGCGTGCTGGCCATGGTCGGCGGGTTCAGTTTCTCCCAGAGCGAGTTCAACCGCGCCACGCAGGCCATGCGTCAGCCGGGGTCCTCGTTCAAGCCGTTCCTCTACGCCGCCGCACTCGACAATGGTTACACCCCGTCGAGCGTGGTCATGGATGCCCCGCTTGAGCTGGCCGTTCCGGGTCAGGATGTCTGGCGCCCGCAGAACTACGGCGGCAAGTTCTATGGCCCCTCGACCCTGCGCACCGGTATCGAGCTGTCGCGTAACCTGATGACCATCCGCCTGGCCCAGGACATGGGCATGCCGCTGGTCGCCGAGTATGCCAAGCGCTTTGGCATCTATGACAATATGATGCCGGTTCTGTCGATGTCGCTGGGTGCGGGCGAGACCACCGTGCTGCGCATGGTCACGGCCTATTCGATCCTCGCCAATGGCGGACGCAAGATCACCCCGACGCTGATCGACCGCATCCAGGACCGCTATGGCCGCACGATCTACAAGCACGACAGCCGGATCTGCGAGACCTGTGCCGACATGGACTGGTCGGGGCAGGACGAGCCGGAGCTGATTGACGAACGCGAGCAGGTGCTCGATCCGATGACCGCCTACCAGATCACATCGATGATGGAAGGCGTGGTCCAGCGCGGCACCGCGACCAGCGTGAAGGCGCTTGGCCGCCCTGTCGCCGGCAAGACCGGCACCACCAACGACGAGAAGGACGCCTGGTTCATCGGCTACACGCCGGATCTGACCGTTGGCGTGTTCCTCGGCTTCGACCAGCCGCGTCCGATGGGACGTGGCGGCACCGGTGGCCAGGTCGCCGCCCCGATCTTCACCGAGTTCCTGCAGATGGCGCTGAAGGACAAGCCGCCGGTCGAGTTCCGTGTTCCGAAGGGGCTGCAGCTGATCCCGATCAACCGCCGTACAGGGCTGCGGGCCGTGGCCGGGGTCGAGGACACGATCCTCGAAGCCTTCAAGCCGGGCACCGCACCGCCGGACACCTATTCGGTCATCGGCTTCCAGGATGAAATGGGCGTGCCGCGCACCGTTTCTCCGGAAGCCGGCGAGGCTGTGCTGACCGGTACAGGTGGTCTTTACTGAAAGCCCAGTCCACGGTTTACAGAGCGGCCTTGCGCAGCTAGGTTCACGCCCCAAATTCCGGCCCGTCCCAAAGGCGGGCCGGTGCTTATTCCACCCTTCCGGCAACCCCGTAGCGAGGTATCCGATGCGCGCCGAAATGGAAGCCATCGTCGACGAGATCAAGCAGGCCCTCAGCCTGCTGAGGAGGCATCTTTGACTGGGATCAGGCCCTTGTCCGTCTGGACGAACTGAACGCCCTGTCCGAAGATCCGAGCCTCTGGAACGACCCGTCCAAGGCACAGAAGCTCATGCGCGAGCGCCAGCAGCTGGAGGACGGCATCACCGGTGTGCGCCGTCTGGAAAACGAGCTGACGGACAACATCGAGCTGATCGAGATGGGCACCGAGGAAGGTGACAAGTCGGTGGTCGAGGAAGCCGAGGCGGCCATGCGCAGCCTGAAGGCTGAGGTCAACAAGCTGCAGCTTGCCTCGCTGCTGTCCGGCGAAGCCGATGGCAACGACACCTACCTGGAAATCAATTCCGGCGCCGGCGGCACCGAGAGCCAGGACTGGGCCTCGATGCTGCTGCGA
Source organism: Pannonibacter sp. SL95 (assembly GCF_026672425.1). Taxonomy (GTDB): domain Bacteria; phylum Pseudomonadota; class Alphaproteobacteria; order Rhizobiales; family Stappiaceae; genus Pannonibacter. Next base: position 406,012 of record NZ_JAPPRC010000005.1, on the reverse strand, counting down.
ATGTACCGCCGCTGGGCGGAAAAGCGCGGCTTCAAGGTCGAGCTGCTGGAATACCATGACGGTGAAGAAGCGGGCATCAAGTCGGCCACGCTGCTGATCAAGGGCGAGAACGCCTATGGCTGGCTGAAGACCGAGTCCGGTGTCCACCGTCTGGTGCGCATCTCGCCCTACGACAGCCAGGCCCGCCGCCACACGTCCTTTGCCAGCGCCTGGGTATATCCGGTCATCGATGATTCCATCGAGATCGAGGTGAACGAAAGCGACTGCCGCATCGACACGTATCGCGCATCCGGTGCCGGTGGCCAGCACGTCAACACGACCGACTCGGCCGTCCGCATCACCCATATCCCCACCGGGATCGTGGTTCAGTGCCAGAACGACCGCTCCCAGCACAAGAACCGCGCCACGGCGTGGAGCATGCTGAAGGCACGTCTGTACGAGGCGGAGCTGCAGAAGCGGGAAGAAGCCGCGAACTCGGAAGCCGCCTCCAAGACGGCCATCGGCTGGGGTCACCAGATCCGGTCCTACGTGCTGCAGCCGTACCAGCTGGTCAAGGACCTGCGCACCGGCGTCGAGAGCACCGCGCCGGGCGACGTGCTCGATGGTGACGTCGACGCTTTCATGGAAGCAGCGCTTGCGCAGCGCGTCTTCGGTGCTGGTGACGGCGCCGAGATCAGCGACGTCGACTGAGACGCGTCCGCACGCATCCGAAAGAGAAAAGCCGCTCCGTCAGACGGGGCGGCTTTTTTGTTGGCACAGCGGACCAGGTCAGCGCAGCAAAACGCCCGCCAGCCGGTCACCTGCGATGACAAACCGCGAGGGGTCGAGCGCGGCACCATCGCGGCGCAGCTCGTAATGCAGATGCGGGCCGGTGGAACGTCCGGTGCTGCCGACGCGGCCAACCATTTCGCCAGCGAGGATTTCCTCGCCTTCACTGACCATGATCCGGCTCATGTGGGCGTAGCGCGTGACGTAGCCACCCGGGTGCTCGATCTCCACCATGTTGCCATAGCCACCCTGATAGGAAGCGGTGACGACACGGCCAGCACCGGCGGAACGGATCGCAGTGCCATAGTCAGCCTTGAAGTCGATGCCGGTGTGCATGGCGAGCGTACCGAGGAACGGATCAAGGCGCGGGCCAAAATCGCTCGAGACTTCGACGTTGCGGATCGGGCGCGCAAGCGGCAGGCGCTTGGCTGTCCCGCGCAGGACGTCATAAGCAATGAGTGCTTTCTCGGCGCGCAGCAACCGGGCACTGAAATCAGTCGCTTCGACGGGAACAAACGGGCCGCCGGTGGCCTCTGGCGCCAGACGCCGAAGATCGAGGCCCAGCGGATCGAGGGCTGCGGTCAGCGTGCGGATGTTGCGTTCGGCTGCAAGGGCGAGGGCATCCAGTGCCCGTTCGCTCTCGACATTCATGGCATCCAGGGTTGCGCCAATGCCGAGAAGGTCCTCTGCATGCGCCTGCGGGCCGGGGGCATCGATAGCGGGGGCAAGGGGAGCGGCCGCATCGGTACCGATGTCATTCGACGATCCGCGCAGGCCCAGCGAGGGCAGGGGACCGGAGGGAAGCGGCGCGGGCTCACCACCCACAGCAAGACCGTCACCGGTTGCCTGGAACGACAGGAGGCCAGCTGGAGCGGTTGGCTTTTCCGCCGGGACCGGCGTCGACAGGTCGGCGGTCAAGCCACTGGCTGCGGCCTTGTCCAGCAGGGCGCGGACGCGGGCGTGCTTGTCGGTCAACAGGTTCTGCCGCTCGATCAGCGAATCGACCATCGTCTCAACTGAACGCCGTTCGAACACCTGCGAGCTGGCGAGGCGGTCGATCTCGGCACGCAGATAGGCGATGCGATTCTCGTAGGAGGCTTCAATCTGGTGCCGCTCGGTGTCGCGGGCCGCCAGGATGTCGTCGCGCCAGAACAGATAGGCTGTCGCTGACAGATATCCCACGGCAAAAAGCCCGACGCTGCCGAGCACCGTTCCCAGAACCCAGGGACGGAAGCTGAAGGTTCGGCTTCGCTCTCCGGTCGTAATGGTCACATGGTGCAGGGACTTGCGTCTTCCGAAGCCATGGCGGGAACTGGCTGTGGGGTCGGACATGTCGCTTGCCGTCATCCTCAAGGCAGACTTCATGTCTGCCAGTCGGGATGATTAGAAAGCGGTAAGGTTAACAAAGCCCTTGCGACCTGCCGAAACGGAAACAGAACTGCAGGTCACCCGACAAGCTTTGCAAGAGGGCGGTAGAATCCCGGCGTCAACCCGGCCTCGGACCGTGCCCGGTCGTTGAAAGGCGGCTTCAGGGCACCGCGAAAATGCGCCCGGACCAGCTCATGGAACTTAGGTTCGGGGCGCACACCGGTCCGGTCACAGAGGAATCGGAACCATTTGGCGCCGAAGGCGACGTGATTCTTTTCGTCGCGGTAGATGATGCCCATCACGCGCGCCGTTGCATGGTCCCCCAGCGCCTCGGCCTTTTCGATCATCGGCGGGGTAATGTCCAACCCGCGCGCCTCCAGCACCAGCGGGATGATGGCGAGCCTTGCGGCAAGATCCCGTCCGGTCGCCTGGGCGGCCTGCCAGAGACCATCATGGGCCGGCAGATCGCCATAGCGCGCGCCAAGCTCGCCCAGCCGGTCCTCCAGCATGGAAAAATGCTTGGCTTCCTCAAGACCGACACGGACCCAGTCGTCATAATAGGAGCGCGGCAGCCTGACGTCGGCAAAGCGTCCGATCAGATCCCAGGTCAGGTCAACGGCGTTGAGCTCGATGTGGGCGAGCGAGTGGAGCAGGGCGATCTTGCCGGCGTCACCGCCAAGCGCGCGCTTGGGCATGTCGCGCGGCGCAAGCAGCACCGGATGCTCCGGCCGTCCGGGGCGGTCCGGCATCTGCCCGCCAAGCGACACGCTGCCAAGTGCAAGCTGCCGGGAAAACCAGGCCTTGGCCGTGTCATAGGCAAGGCGGACCTTTTCGGCCGTGTCGGCTGCACGGACGATGGCATTGGCGCGGCCGACAAGAGTATCGGCACGGTCAAGGTCACTGGGGATCGACATGGCAGCTTATTCCAGGACAGACAGAATCAAAGAGCCTTCACGGCGGTCAGCACGGCATCCGCATGGCCCGGAACCTTGACCTTGCGCCAGATGCCGGCAACCTTGCCATCCGGGCCGATCAGGAACGTGCTCCGTTCAACGCCCATGTACTTCTTGCCATACATGGCCTTTTCCACCCAGACCCCAAAGGCCTCGCAAACGGCGTTGGTCGGATCTGAGGCAAGGTCAACGGTCAGCTCATGCTTGGCCTTGAAGCGGGCATTCTTCTTGGCCTCGTCCGGCGAGACACCAATCAGTTCGGCACCTGCGGCGGCAAAGTCGCCCTTCATTCGGCTGAAGGCGATGCATTCTTCCGTGCAGGCGGGCGTGTCGGCCTTCGGGTAGAAATAGATCACGACAGACTTGCCCTGAAGCGATGACAGCTGCACGACCCGATCACCATCGAGTGCCAGGGCGATGTCCGGAGCGGTGTCGCCGATCTGCAATTCACTCATGTTGCCTTCCTTCTGTCATACTGCACCGGTTTATCCGGCTGGATCCACGATTGCACGGGGCCTTTCGACGGCGCTTCGGGTTTTGGTGCGCCGCGATTTATCATAGTTTGCAAGCCGACTCGATTTTGACCAAACCGGATAAGGGTATCCAACGCTGACACAGCCCCAGTCCACGTCAGACACTGAGACCATACGGACGGCTGGCCGCACTGGATTGCGGCGCCTGCGCCGGGGCGTGATCGGGGCTGGGCTGGTGGTCCTGCTGTCTGCCGGCGCGCTTGCGGGTGTGCTGTCGATGGGGCCAACGCCCATACCAGGCGTGGCCGACTTGATGTCGCGGCAGGCGCGCGCCGAAGGGTTGGACCTGACCGTCGGGTCGCTGCAGCTGGACCTGTTCGCATCCGGCGGCAGCCGGGTGCTCATTCAGGACGCGGTGCTCGTCGTGCCCGGCGACGCGCAGACGGAACTGCGCCTGCCGCGTGTCGAGGCCATTGTCGAACTGGAGCCCTTGCTCTCCGGGCGGTTGCAGTTCTCGGCCCTCGAGATCGACCAGCCGCATGTGTCCCTGCGTCCGGGCGATGCGGAGACCAGCCTTCTGTCGATGGACGAGGCGATGGAAGCGGTGGACCGCGTCGGCGGGATCGTTGATGACGAGTTTCGCCAGCGCAACCTCAGAGAAGTTCGCATTACCAACGGCCAAGTCGATATCCTGGGTCCTGTCCCGCGGCGGATCAACGAGATCGATGCTGTCATGCATCGCGACAGTCAGGGCGGGCTGATTGCGGAAGCGCAGATCGCCGGCCGTATGGGCCTGTGGGATCTGGCGCTGCGCCGCGTGCCCAGATCTGATGACAAGGGCCGTGAAATCGGTCTCTACATCCGCGACATGGCGCTGGCCGAGCTGTTTCCAACCAACGAACAGGTCGACGCCGGCAAGGGCCTTGGGTTGCCGCTGGAAATCCAGTTCAGCGCCACTCTGGACACAGCCGGCGGGTTCGAAGCTGCCAATCTGGTGGCGCGCGGTCAGAACGGCTGGATGCGCTCCGGACCGACCCTGATCCGCTTCGATGATGTGGCCGTGGCGCTTGGGTGGTCCGCCGGTTCGTCGGAGATCGCTATCGGCAAATCGCATGTCGTGCGCGGCGATACGGAGATTTTCTTCAGCGGTGCTGTAAGTCCGGGCGCAACTGGAGCAGACGACTGGACGTTCCGGATCACGGCCGATCGGGCACGTTTTGGCTCGGCGGATGTCGCCGAGCCACCGGTCGTGGCCGACTACCTTGGCCTGGAGGGTCGGGTGAACCTTGCCCAGAAGGCGGTGCTGGTCGACCGGCTGCAGCTGCAGTCCGGCCCTGCAATCTTCCGCGCGATTGCCTCGCTGGACCTGCGCGATGACGGACCCTATCTGGCGCTGGCTGCAGACGCCGAGGCGATGCCGGTCGCGATGCTGAAGCAGATCTGGCCGATCACGCTGACACCGCCAGCGCGGCGCTGGGTCATCGACCATATGAAAGCCGGACAGATCCAGAGTGCCAGGGTTGATGCATCGATCCGCCCGCCGGCCTTCGACGCGGCCCATCCTGATCCGGGTTGGGGAGGCGACGACCTGAAGCTCGAGCTGACCCTGATCGACACAGATCTGGCGCCTCTGGAAACACTGCCACCGATCACGGATCTTGCCGGTACCGTTCGGATCGAACAGGAGGTGCTGACGGTTGACATGCGCTCGGGCAGCGTCACCACGCCGTCAGGGGGCATTGTCTCGGTTCCTGCGGGGCGCTTTGAAATCCCTGACCTTGCCGATCGCGACATCAAGACCGGGACACTGGACCTGAAGCTACAAGGGGCGCTTGGCCCCCTTGCCGAGATCGCCAATGCCAAGCCGTTCCGGATCCTTGACAAGGCTGACCTCTCCGGTGTCGGCCTGTCCGGATCGGGCGATATCGACGTGACCGCCAAGCTGCCGCTGAAGCTCGCCTTGTCCGTCGACGAGGTGGGTTGGGCGGCGCGCGCCAAGCTGTCCGCGTTTTCTGCCGACAAGCCAATCGAGGGGCACAAGATCACCGATGCTACGATCCAGCTGACGGCGGATCCGATGCAGGTCGACATCAAGGGCCGTGGCCGGATCGACGGGCTGCAGGCCAATATCGACATTGTCTATCCGCTTGATGCAAGCCAGGTCACGGCGCGACAGGATGTCGAGCTGAAAGTGACGGCGGCAGAGCTTGCCAAGCGTGGCGTCGACCTTGGCACGCTCCTGAGTGGAACGCTTGTCTTGAAGCTCGCCGAAACACCAGACGGCCAGCGCTTCGAGATTGACCTGAAGGACGCGGCTCTGCGGCTTACCGAAATCGGATGGGAGAAAGCGCCGGGCGTTGCCGCCAGCGCCTCGTTCCTGCTCACCGAGACGGAGACCGAACGCCGGTTGCGCAATTTCTCGCTGCGATCCGAGGGCGTGGTGCTGGAGGGATCGGTTCTGCTCAGCAAGGCAGGCGATTTCCGCGAGGCGGATTTTGGCACGTTCCAGATCCGCCCTGGCGATTCTGCGGCGCTGAAGATCACGAGAGAGAATGCCGGCCGCTACCGTGTCGCCCTGACCGGGCCGCAGTTTGACGGCCGAGGGCTCATCAAGCAGATCCGTGATCGCAAGGGCTCGGACGCGGACAAGACGCCGTCGAAGACGTCCTACAGGATCAGCCTGAAGATCGGCCGCCTGCAGGGCTTCCAGGGGATCTTTGCCACCGATGTCATCGGCGATGTGCTGGCTGACAAGGGTGATATCGCGACCCTCAAGCTCACCGGCGCCACGAACAACCGCGGGGCATTCAAGATCGAGATTACCGGGGAAGGCGAAGCGCGGGCTGCCAGCGGCGATTTCGCCGACACCGGCGCCGTGCTGCGCTTCCTGGATCTCTACGACCGGATGCGCGGGGGCTCCGGCCGTCTGCTGGTGTCACTGCCATCCGACAGCACCTGGTTCGGCACACTGGGTGTGCGCGGGTTCTCGATCACGGAAGATCCGGCCCTGCGCAAGCTGGCCGAACTGCCCGAGGTTTCTGCGCCGCGGCCGGACAATCAGGTTGTGCCGAATGGCGCGGCCTTGACAGCATCCGGCGACGCGTCCTTCGACCGGATGGACATCCGCTTCTCGCGCAAGGGCGACACGCTGACCCTCGAGGAGGGGATCCTTCAGGGGGCGGTGGTGGGCGGAACCGTTGGTGGAACGGTGGATCTCAACACCCGCGAAATGTCGCTCACCGGCACCTTCGTGCCCATTTTTGCGCTGAACAACCTGTTCGCCAAGATCCCGCTTCTCGGCTTTGCCCTTGGCGGCGGCAGCCAGGAAGGGTTGATCGGGGTGACCTATCGACTGTCAGGTCCGGTCAGTGCTCCCGTGCTTGCGGTCAATCCAGTCTCCGCCATCGCCCCCGGCATCTTCCGCAAGATGTTCGAATTCCGCTGATTGCTCGTCTCGGGAACAAAAAAAGCCCGGCACATGGCCGGGCTCCTGATGTTGATCGAGGACTGAAGGCTCAGAGCGGCTTCAGCAGCACGTGCTTCTTCTTGCCCATCGACAGCTTGATGACGCCTTCGCCGGTGAGATCGGCCGTGCCGAGCACGCGCTTGTCGTCGGTGACAGAGACGTCGTTGATCTTCAGCGCGCCGCCGGCAATGTTGCGCCGGGCCTCGCCATTGGAGGCGGACAGGCCTGCGGTCACGAAGGCGGCCAGGACACCGATACCGGCGGCAAGGTCGGCAGCGGCGATCTCGACGGTCGGCAGGCCTTCGGCGAGTGCGCCTTCCTCGAAGGCGCGGCGGGCGGTTTCTGCGGCTGCTTCCGCGGCTTCCCGGCCATGGACCATGGCAGTTGCCTCGGTCGCCAGCACCTTCTTGGCCTCGTTGATCTCCGAGCCCTGCAAGGCCGCCAGGCGTGCGATTTCGGCGAGCGGCAGGACGGTGAACAGCTTCAGGAAGCGCTCGACGTCCGCATCCTCGGTGTTGCGCCAGTACTGCCAGTAGTCATAGGCGGACAGCTGCTCCGGATTGAGCCAGACGGCCCCAGCGGCGGTCTTGCCCATCTTCGCGCCCGAAGAGGTCGTCAGCAGCGGGGCGGTCAGCGCGAAGGCCTCGATACCGGCCTTGCGGCGGATCAGGTCGACGCCGGACAGGATGTTCGACCACTGGTCGGAGCCGCCCATCTGCAGGCGGCAACCGGTCTGCTGGTAGATCTCCAGGAAGTCGTAGCCCTGCAGCAGCATGTAGTTGAATTCTAGGAACGACAGGTGCTGCTCGCGCTCAAGACGCAGGCGCACGCTGTCGCGCTGGATCATCTGGTTGACCGAGAAATGGCGGCCGATGTCACGCAGGAACTCGACATAGTTGAGCTTCATCAGCCAGTCGGCATTGTCGAGCATGATGGCGTCGCGCGGGCCATCGCCGAAGGTCAGCAGCTTTTCGAAGACCTTGCGGATGCCGGCCTTGTTGGCCTCGATATCCTCGTCGGAGAGGATCTTGCGGCTCTCGTCCTTGCCGGTCGGATCACCGACGCGCGTGGTGCCGGAGCCCATCAGCGCGATCGGCCGGTGCCCGGTCTGCTGCAGCCAGTACAGCATCATGATGGTGACCAGCGACCCGGCATGCAGGCTGGGCGCGGTGCAGTCGAAGCCGATATAGGCGGTCACGGTTTCCGTGGTGAGGAGCTTGTCCAGCGCCTCATGATCCGACACCTGATGGATGAAACCGCGCTCGGCGAGCGTTTTCAGGAACTCCGACTTGTATTCGGTCATCTTTCGCGCATTCCATGTCAAAAGCGGGTACAGGCGTCGAGGCTTGACCCTGGTCTGAAAGTGATTGTGTCCGCTATATCGGAAGTCTGTGGTGATTTCACCGGTTCAGCAGCAAAAATCCTGATCCGCTCTGCAAGCTCTGGCATAAGCCGCTTCCCTTGATTCCCAACTGGTGCCGATCCCTTGCTGCGACATGTCATCTTCATTCCCGGCTATGACCTGCGCCGGCCATCGTTCCTCCAGTCGACGATGGCTGAGGAAGCCGAGGCGATGGGCCGGATTCGGGGCGTTGATGCGGAGCTTTCCGGCTTTGCGGATGGCCAGGGACCGGGCGGTGCGTCGGCGACCTGGCGCGGTCGGGCCGCATGGCCGGAAGGCGAGACACGTACAATCTTTCATCTCCTGGGCTGGCGAGATCTCGCCAAGCGCGACTTCCAGCGCTCCTGGCCGAAGCGGATGCTGGGAGCCTTTGCGAGCTTTGCCGGATTTGCGCGCAGCGGCGGATACATCGACAGCTTCCGTCGCCATTGGCCGAATGGCATCTTCCACGTCTATCCGGTCCTCCTCCTGCTGATCTATCTGATGCTCCTGTGTGCGCCCGCCGTCATGCTTGAGCCGGTGCGAGGGGTGGTGAACGAGGTCGGCTTGCCGCAGCTTGTCGCCTGGCCGGTCTGGCTGGCCGGATGGGGGATCTGGGCGGCCCTGGTGCATGGCCTGTCCCGCCTCATCGAGCCGTCGACGTACTTCTGGTATCTGGTCAATGACTGGCATGCGATCCGCCAGCTTGCCTTTGACCGTGATGCGGACATGACCGGGCGCATCACGCACTTCGCCAGCAAAATCCTGCAGGTGGAGCGCGAGGCGGTGGCGGATGACGATATCCTTCTGTGCGCGCACAGCTCCGGTGCCTTCGTCCTCGTCATGGCGCTTGCCAAGGCGCTGGAGCAAAAACCGGACCTCGGTGTCGCACGGGGCGGCATTGCGCTGGCGACGCTTGGCTCGGCGATCGGATACATCGGCGGATACCATGCGGGCGGCGCGTTTGAGCGCGCTGTTGCCCGTGTGGGAGCGGCTCCCGGGATCGACTGGAGCGACATCTACGTGCCCCAGGATGCCCTGTGCTGCGGCCGGGCCAATCCGGTCGCCGACTATGGCCGGCGATGGAGCGCGACGCCGATGCTTGCACCGCGCAGCTACAGCGGCAGGGCACCGGACGCAATGGGGCGGGACCGCTTCAACCATCTGCGCTGGCACTTCTTCGCGCTGCATTTCTGCTACTTCTTCGCCTCGCAGCGGGAAGACACGTTTGACTTCCACAGATTGACGCTCGGGCCCAACCCGGCTCGTGAGATGCTTGTGGCCTGGGCCCCGGAACGGGAGCGGCAACGGGCGGTCGTGATGCCGGAATAATTTGCGGATCAGGCGAAAATTCGAGTGTGGACGACCGCCAGGAATTGGCTGGCAAGCGCTTCATCGTCATCCCGGCCGAGCACCGCGAGAGCCGGGACCGGAGAGCCGAGGCGAAACTTGATCAATGAACGCGATACGGACGAGCCAGGGCTCTCCGGTCCCGGGTCTTCGCTTTGCTGCGCCCGGGATTGTTTGTTGTCCGAGGTGCTAGGGTAAAGGGGAAGCTGCGACCCTTAACCCGCAGCTTCAGCGTCAGGCGACCGTCCCGGGGTCGGGCTTTCACCCGCTGTCATCATGGCTCCCTGACGCTTCCCTTTTCCCGCTTGGAGAGTTGATTGGGCCTCTGGCTGACACCCACGCCCGCAAACAATCCGAAGCACGTCAAGGATAGCACGGCCATGCCCGCCCTGCAGCAGCCTCCCGCCCATGTCTGCGGCTTCGATGTCGCCAAGGACAGCATCACCGCCTTCGACACCGCCACCGGCCGTGTCACGACCTTCCCCAACCGCTCCGCCAGCATCCGCAAGGCGCTGACAGGCCTGTCGGCCGACTGCCTGTGCGTGCTGGAGCCGACCGGCGGCCACGAGCGCCTGCTGGTGGGCGAACTGACCGCTGCAGGCCTGGCCTGCCACCGGGCCGATACCGTCAAGGTCAAGGCATTCAGCCGGTCCTTTGGCCGTCTTGCCAAGACAGACGCCATCGATGCCCAGGCTCTGGCCCGCTATGGCGAGGAGCGCTGGAAGACACTCGCCCTGTTCACGCCTACCGATGAGACCCAGAGCACACTCGCCAGCCTCAATGCCCGCCGTCAGGAGCTTCTCGCCCTCAAGGTGGCCGAGCAGAACCGCTCAAAGATCCCCGGAGAGGGACCTGGCATCGCGATCATCCGCCGCTCCTGCCAGGTCATCCTGCGGGCGATCCTGCACGAGATCGAGGCCATCGACGCCGCCATCGAGGCGCTCGTCGACGCCTCGCCGCAGCTCGCCCGCCGGATCGAGGTCTGCTGCTCCCTGCCGGGCGTGGGCAAGCGCACCGCCATCACCCTCGCCGCAACCATGCCGGAACTGGGAACGATGGACCGGCGCCAGGCCGCAAGCCTCGCCGGGGTCGCCCCTCATCCCAAGGACAGCGGAACCCTCAAGGGATATCGCCGGATGCACGGCGGACGCTCCACCGTCAAGCCGGCCCTCTTCATGGCCGCCTTGTCCGCAAGCCGCGCAAACGGGCCATTAAAGGAGGTCTATCAAAGGCTTATCAACAACGGGAAGAAGCCAATCCTCGCAATCGCCGCCCTCATGCGAAAGATCATCGTCATCCTGAACGCAAGGATCAGGCAAAACGCACAACAACAGAGTTGATGACGTGATTGCTAGACCACACAAACGAAAAGGCCGGGCGATTGCCCGGCCTTTCCTGTTCCAATCCCGGTGAGGATCAGACGGAGTAGTACATGTCGAACTCGACCGGATGCGGGGTCATTTCGTAGCGCATGTTCTCTTCCATCTTCAGCTCGATGTAGCTGTCGATGAAGTCGTCGTCGAACACGCCGCCGGCCTTCAGGAACTCGCGGTCGATGTCCAGCGACTGCAGGGCTTCGCGCAGCGAGCCGCAGACGGTCGGGATCTCGGCCAGCTCTTCCGGCGGCAGGTCGTAGAGGTTCTTGTCCATGGCATCGCCCGGATGGATCTTGTTCTTGATACCATCAAGACCGGCCATCAGCTGGGCAGCAAAGGCCAGGTACGGGTTCGCAGCCGGATCCGGGAAGCGGACTTCGATGCGCTTGGCCTTAGGCGACGAGGTGTAGGGGATGCGGCAGGAGGCCGAACGGTTGCCCGAGGAGTAGGCCAGCAGCACCGGAGCTTCATAGCCCGGGACCAGACGCTTGTAGGAGTTGGTCGACGGGTTGGTGAAGGCGTTCAGGGCCTTGGCGTGCTTAAGAATGCCACCGATGTAGTACAGGCACATCTCGCTGAGGTCAGCATAGAGGTTGCCGGCGAACAGCGGCTTGCCATCCTTCCAGATCGACTGGTGGCAGTGCATGCCCGAGCCGTTGTCACCGAACACCGGCTTCGGCATGAAGGTTGCGGTCTTGCCGTAGGCATGAGCAACCTGGTGCACCACGTACTTGTAGATCTGCATGTGGTCGGCGCAGGTGACCATGGTGTTGAACTTGATGCCAAGTTCATGCTGGGCAGCAGCCACTTCGTGGTGGTGCTTCTCGACCACGACGCCCATTTCGGACATCACGGTCAGCATTTCGGAACGGATGTCCTGGGCGCTGTCGATCGGGGGAACCGGGAAGTAGCCGCCCTTGATGCGCGGACGGTGACCCATGTTGCCAGCTTCGTACTCGGTGTCGAGGTTGGTCGGCAGTTCCGAGCAGTCCAGCTTGAAGCCCGTGTTGAACGGCTCCGAGGCAAAACGCACGTCGTCGAAGATGAAGAATTCAGCTTCCGGGCCGAACACGATGGTGTCGCCGAAGCCGCCAGCCTTCACGTAGGCTTCGGCCTTCTTGGCGATGGTGCGCGGGTCGCGGTTGTAGGTCTCGCCGGTGCGCGGGTCGACGATGTCGCAGAGGATCACCATCGTGGACTGGGCGAAGAACGGGTCCATGTGCACGGTGGCCGGATCCAGGACCAGCGTCATGTCCGAGGCGTCGATGGCCTTCCAGCCAGCAATCGACGAACCGTCGAAGGCAACGCCTTCAGCAAACATGTCTTCGTCGACAAGGCCGGCGTCCATGGTCACGTGGTGCATCTTGCCGCGCGGGTCGGTAAAGCGCAGGTCGACGAACTTGATGTCCTTGTCCTTGATATCCTTGAGGATCTCAGCAGCGGTGGTCATGTATTCACTTCCCTGGTGTTCTGGTTGTCACGTGGGCTTGTTCTCGGCTCCGGGATCGCGCCGGTCAGGGCGCCAGCTCCGGCAGAGCCGAAAAGGATGAGCGGGCGAGCCCGCAAAAAACGTTAGATCGCGTCGACGCCGGACTCGCCGGTGCGGATGCGGACCGCCTCCTCGATGTTGGAGACGAAGATCTTGCCGTCGCCGATGCGGCCGGTCTGGGCAGCGTTGCGAATCGCATCGACAGCCTTTTCGACCATTTCGTCCGGCAGGACCACTTCGACTTTCACCTTGGGCAGAAAGTCGACGACATATTCAGCGCCGCGATAGAGTTCGGTGTGGCCTTTCTGCCGCCCGAAGCCCTTGGCTTCCGTTACGGTGATGCCCTGCAGACCAACTTCCTGAAGCGCCTCCTTCACCTCGTCGAGCTTGAAGGGCTTGATGATCGCCTCGATCTTTTTCATCGCCTTGGGTCTCTCTCCGTGTCTGAGGCCTTGAGGCCGGTGTTGCGGCGCGGAAGCTGATGAAAGCATCTGCCTGTCGCTGTCGCCAAGCATGTAAGCACAAGGCGTGCCAGTTTGGACAGGCCAAGTTTTCGCCGAAAAAAGCAGCATTCTCGCCGGGCCGAACGGGAGTCTTCTGCACTCCCGCCCAGCCTGATGCCAAAATAAGCGGCAAATGCACATCAATTAGGCGGATCTGAAGCGGTTTGGGTTCAAACTTGGCTGCCGCAGTGTCAGGCAAACACTCCGGTGGGTGCACGAATGCTGGCAGGAAAGATGCTTGTTTGGGCGGTTGGCATTGCGCTGCACAGCCAGTCAGCCCTTGTCTCTGCGCGGTGGTCTTGGGATGTTGGGCAGGGACGGAACTGCGGAACGCAGCAGCAGGGCGAGTGATGAGGATCAGATGAGCTGGGGCGATGATGCGCGGCAAAGTTCGGCTGCCTTGCTGACGCCGGACGAGATGGCTGAGGCGGACCGGCGGACGATTGCATCCGGAACACCCGGTATCGTGCTGATGCGCCGCGCCGGAGCTGCCGTCGCGCGGCAGGCGGCGGTCATGCTGCAACAGACGGGTCGCGCGGGCCGGAAGGTCATCATCCTCTGCGGACCGGGCAACAATGGCGGCGATGGCCTGATTGCCGCAAGGGTTCTGTCAGGGTGGGGCGTTCCGGTGCAGCTGCATTTGCTGGCAAGGCTGGATGCCCTCAAGGGGGACGCAGCGCTTGCCACCCGGGAGTGGCTCGGCGGCGGCGGCGAGATCGCGCCCTTTGGAGATCTGACGCAGCTGATCGGGGATCTGCGAAGCCCGGAGTGCGGTCTTGTCATTGATGCCCTGTTCGGGGCGGGACTGTCGCGTGCCCTGTCAGGGCAGGCAGCCGAACTTGTCTCGGTGGTGGCGGCCAGCTCTTGTCCGGTTCTGGCCGTTGACGTGCCATCCGGCCTCGACGGGGCAACGGGAACCGCGGAGGGACCTGTCATGCGTGCTGACAGGACGGTGACGTTCGCGCGGCGCAAGCCTGGGCATCTTCTCCTTCCGGGGCGAGAACTCTGCGGTGAAGCAGTTGTTTGCGATATTGGCATTTGTAGTGAAACGATCTCCGGATTGAGGCCGAAGACGCGCCTGAACGCGCCCGCTGCCTGGCCCCGTAGGCTACCGCAACCGGGTGTGATGGCGCACAAGTACAGCCGCGGTTCCGTGCTGGCAGTCAGTGGCCCCTACAGTATGACCGGTGCCATTCGCCTATCGGCAGAGGCGGCGCTGCGGGTCGGGGCAGGGCTGGTCACGGTCGCGTGCGATCCGTCGGCGACGGCGGCTCTCGTGGCCCATCTCACGGCGGTGATGCTGCGCCCCTTGCGCGGTGAAGACGACCTGGCCGGGCTGCTGGAGGACCAAAGGCTCATGGCGGCGGTCATCGGGCCGGGTGCCGGCCGAGGTGGAGCTGACGCCGGCAAGCTGAAGGCGCGGGTGTTGCAGCTGGCAAGGGCAAGGGCGTCGGCAAGGCTTGGTCTTGTCCTTGATGCAGACGCCCTCTCCGTGTTCGAGGAGGCCCCCGACACGCTGTTCCAGTCCCTTTGTGAGCGCCAGCAGCCGGCAGTGCTGACCCCGCATGCGGGCGAATTCCGCCGACTGTTCGCCGGCCTTGGCGGTCTGGACCGACTGTCCGCCGCACGCGCGGCAGCAGAACTCTCCGGTGCAATCATCGTGTCCAAGGGACCAGACACCGTCATCGCCGCGCCCGATGGGCGCACCTATATCAACGACAATGCACCGCCCTGTCTGGCGACGGCGGGTTCGGGCGACGTGCTCGCCGGAACGATAGCCGGCTTGCTGGCACAAGGGGTTGCCCCGTTCGAGGCCGCAGCGATGGGGGTTCACCTGCACGGAGCGGCCGGCGCGCTCTGCGGGCCGGGAATGACCGCGGAAGACCTTTTGCCAGCTTTGGCCAGTGCGCTGGCCAGGCTGCAGGCGGAATAAAGCCTGCGTGAATTCGGCCGACGCGGCATTTTTGCTTTGATGCGGCAAGGTCGGGTGTTATAGAGGCCGCGCCCAGGCTTCGGGCGTCCAAGGCCGTCGCGGGCGTGGTGGAACTGGTAGACACGCCAGATTTAGGTTCTGGTGGCGTAAGCCGTGGGGGTTCAAGTCCCTCCGCCCGCACCACGGCGATAAGGCCCGGAGTCGCTAGCCGAGGCTGAACCGGTCGACTGTGCGCCGGTCCCCGTCTTCCAAAGATCCGACAGGTTTAACAGTCGCGATCCCTGGCAGCCGTGTGGATCCTGAGCGTCTCGATCGCCCTGAAGAGGGCCCTCCGGGGCCGATTGCTAACATGAGATGGGATCCTGCCGGGTTCCATACCGAGGACGAAGCACACTACCATGCAGGTGACCGAAACCCTTTCCGAGGGCCTCAAGCGCGAACTCAAGATCGTCATCCCGGCTACCGAGCTGGCGTCGAAGCTCGACTCGTACCTCGATGAACTGAAGGACAAGGTCCGGATCAACGGCTTCCGTCCGGGCAAGGTTCCGGCTGCGCACATGAAGCGCATGTACGGCCGTCAGGCCATGGCGGAAATCGTCTCCAAGACCATCCAGGAGTCGAGCCTCAAGGCGATCGAGGACCGTTCCGAGCGCCCGGCGCTGCAGCCGGACATCGACCTGGCCGATGACGAAGCCGAAGCCATCATCGAAGGCTCCGCTGATCTGGCATTCAAGGTCATCTATGACCTGCTGCCGACCTTCGACATCGTCGACTTCTCCTCCATCGAACTGGAACGCGAAATCGTCGAGATTTCCGAAGCCGGCGTGATGGAGCAGGTCGAGGCGATTGCCGCCAACAACCGTCCGTTCGTCAGCAAGGGCGATGGTGCCGTTGCCGAAAACGGCGACCGCGTGACCATGTCCTACCTCGGCAAGCTCGACGGCGTGCCGTTCGACGGCGGCGCGGACGACAACGGCCAGCTGGTCCTGGGTTCCAACCAGTTCATCCCGGGCTTCGAAGAAGCCGTTGTTGGCATGAAGCAGGGCGAAGAGAAGGTCATTTCGGTGACGTTCCCGGCCGACTACCCGGCTGAGCACCTGGCTGGCAAGGAAGTCACCTTCGACATCGTCCTCAAGGACGTTGCCGCTCCGGGTGAAGTCTCCGTCGATGACGAATTCGCCAAGAGCCTTGGCCTGGAATCGCTCGACAGCCTGAAGGACATCATCCGCGGCCAGATCGAAAGCCAGTTCGGCGCCATGACCCGTCAGCGCGTCAAGCGTCAGCTGCTCGACAAGCTCGATGCCGTCTACACCTTCGACCTGCCGTCCAAGCTGCTCGACACCGAATTCCAGAACATCTGGAACCAGGTCGAGAACGACATGAAGCGCAACGGCAAGACCTTCGAAGACGAAGGCACCACGGAAGAGGCCGCCAAGGCCGATTACCGCAAGATTGCCGAGCGCCGCGTGCGCCTGGGTCTGGTGCTGTCGGAAGTCGGCGAGAAGAACTCTGTCCAGGTGACCGACGAGGAAGTCCAGCGCGCGCTGTTCGACCGCGTCCGCCAGTTCCCGGGCCAGGAGCGTCAGGTGTTCGAGTTCTACAAGAACAACCCGCAGGCTCTCGCCACCCTGCGCGCACCGATCTACGAAGAAAAGGTCGTGGACTTCATCCTCACCCTCGCCAAGGTCACCGACAAGACCGTGACCAAGGAAGAGCTGCAGAAGCTCGTTGCCGAGGATGAGGAAAAGGATGAGGCAGCCGCCGGCTGACCCTCTGACCGTTCCAGCGGCGTGTGGGCTTTAACCTTGCCTTCACGCCGCATCGGCCACAATCTTGCGATCTGGGCGGCATCCCCTATGTATGGGTGTCGCTCTTTTCGACTCAAGGGGCCTGCTGCACGCCGGCTGGCCCATGAAAGTCGAGCCTCGCGTTTTCCCGCCTGCCGTCCGGTGATCCGGCCGGTACGCGCCAGCAAGTGGACAAGGTATGAAGGATCCCGTCGAATTCTACACGAACACGCTCGTGCCGATGGTTGTCGAGCAGACGAACCGCGGTGAGCGGGCCTTCGATATCTACTCCCGTCTCCTCAAGGAGCGGATCATTTTCCTGACGGGGCCGATCGAGGATCACCTGGCGACGCTCGTCTGCGCCCAGCTGCTGTTCCTGGAATCGGAAAATCCGACCAAGGAAATCGCGATCTACATCAATTCGCCCGGCGGCCTCGTGACGGCTGGCCTTGCGATCTATGACACGATGCAGTTCATCCGGCCGGAAGTGTCGACGCTGTGCATCGGTCAGGCCGCCTCGATGGGCTCGCTGCTGCTCGCGGCCGGCCACAAGGGCAGCCGCTTCTCGCTGCCGAATGCTCGCGTGATGGTGCACCAGCCGTCGGGTGGCTTCCGTGGCCAGGCTGCCGACATCATGCTGCATGCCCAGGAAATCCTGAGCCTGAAGCGCCGGCTGAATGAAATCTACGTGAAGCACACCGGTCAGTCGCTTGACCAGGTGGAAGAAGCGCTGGAACGTGACAACTTCATGACTGCCGAGGTGGCGAAGTCCTTCGGCATCGTCGATGCGGTCATTTCCGACCGTTCCAGCCTGTCGGCTGCTCCGACGGCCTGAGCGGTCATAACGAGTTAGGGCCAGCTTTGTCTGGCCCGCTTAAACGAATATTGATTTTTTCGGGCGATCCATGAACGATGGTCGTCCGTGGAAGTCGCCGAAAACGCGGTCATGGACCGAATGTCGGATCAGGTGCACAGTGCATGGTCCGGAACGACAAGGGGAAGGGCGCGAGCCCTTTCGGAACCTGCGGGGTTGAATAGATGACAAAGGCCAGCGGCAGCGACTCCAAGAATACGCTCTACTGCTCGTTCTGCGGCAAGAGCCAGCACGAAGTTCGCAAGCTGATCGCCGGCCCGACTGTTTTCATCTGCGATGAATGTGTCGAGCTGTGCATGGACATCATACGCGAGGAGAACAAGTCCTCGCTGGTGAAATCGCGCGATGGCATCCCCACGCCGCAGGAAATTCGCCATGTCCTGGATGACTATGTGATCGGCCAGAACAGCGCCAAGAAGGTGCTGTCGGTGGCAGTGCACAACCATTACAAGCGCCTGAACCACGCCTCGAAGAACAACGACGTGGAACTGGCGAAGTCGAACATCCTGCTCTGCGGCCCGACTGGTTGCGGCAAGACGCTGCTTGCCCAGACGCTGGCGCGCATTCTCGATGTTCCCTTCACCATGTCCGATGCCACGACGCTGACCGAAGCCGGTTACGTCGGTGAGGATGTGGAGAACATCATCCTCAAGCTGCTGCAGGCGGCCGACTACAACGTCGAGCGCGCGCAGCGCGGCATCGTCTACATCGACGAAGTCGACAAGATCTCGCGCAAGGCCGACAATCCGTCCATCACCCGTGACGTCTCGGGCGAAGGCGTGCAGCAGGCCCTCTTGAAGATCATGGAAGGCACCGTGGCCTCGGTTCCGCCGCAGGGCGGCCGCAAGCACCCGCAGCAGGAATTCCTGCAGGTGGACACGACCAACATCCTGTTCATCTGCGGCGGCGCCTTTGCCGGTCTCGACAAGATCATTTCCGATCGTGGCCGCAAGTCGACCATTGGCTTCAAGGCCAATGTTGTCGGTCCGGAAGACCGCCGCATCGGTGAGCTGTTTGCGGAACTGGAGCCGGAAGATCTGCTGAAGTTCGGTCTGATCCCGGAATTCGTCGGCCGACTGCCGGTGATCGCGACCCTCGAGGACCTCGACGAAGACGCACTGATCACCATCCTGACCGAGCCGAAGAACGCGCTTGTGAAGCAGTATCAGCGTCTGTTCGAGATGGAGAATGTCGAGCTGTCGTTCCACGAGGACGCACTGAAGTCGATCGCCCGCCGCGCCATTGACCGCAAGACCGGTGCGCGCGGACTGCGTTCGATCCTGGAAGCGATCCTGCTCGACACCATGTACGAGCTGCCGGGCCTGAAGGGCGTCAAGGAAGTCGTGATCTCGCCGGATGTGGTGGAGGGCAAGGCTCGCCCGCTCTACATCTACGAAGACCGCGCCGAGACGGCCACCTCGGCCTGATCCGCCAGACTGCCGAGTGCATCAGATGCCGCCCGTATTCCGGGCGGCATTTTGCATTTCTGATACCATTTCCGCAGGAAGCGGTGGGAAGGCTGGCGTCTTCAACAGCCTAGGCCACCCATCTTCCGCCGCTGCCTTGACACCCGGACCCCCGGTGTCCACCTAATAGGTCGAACGATGGTTCGGCGGTTCAGCGTCGTTGCCCATGGGGGACGTCCGGAACCGGCCAGGATCCGCACCACCCCGGGGCGGAAGACCATCCAAGGAGAGCCTCAGGCATCCGTCCTCCTCCCTGGACGCCAGAGGCCGCAGAAAGGAATGGACATGAGCGAAATCGAAACGCGCTCCCTCGACGAGGCCGGAAAGACTGTCTATCCGGTGCTCCCGCTGCGCGACATCGTTGTGTTCCCGCACATGATTGTCCCGCTGTTCGTTGGCCGTGAGAAATCCATCCGCGCCCTCGAAGAGGTCATGACCTCCGACAAGCACATCCTGCTTGCCACCCAGAAGAACGCTGCCGATGATGATCCGGCCTCGGATGACATCTACGAGATCGGCACGCTTGCCACCGTTCTCCAGCTGCTGAAGCTGCCCGACAACACCGTGAAGGTGCTGGTCGAGGGCGGCGCGCGTGCGCGGATCACCCAGTACACCGACCGGTCCGACTTCTACGAGGCCGAGGCGGAAGTGCTGCCCGAGAAGGACGGCGAGAACATCGAGGTCGAGGCGCTCGCCCGCTCTGTCGTGGCCGAGTTCGAGAACTACGTGAAACTGAACAAGAAGGTTTCGCCGGAGGTTCTGGGCGCGGTCAACCAGATCGAGGACTACTCGAAGCTTGCCGACACCATCGCGTCGCATCTGGCGATCAAGATCCCGGAAAAGCAGGACATCCTCGGAATCGTCTCCGTCGCCGAACGTCTGGAGCGCGTCCTTGGCCTGATGGAAAGCGAGATTTCCGTCCTGCAGGTGGAAAAGCGCATCCGCTCGCGCGTCAAGCGCCAGATGGAGAAGACCCAGCGCGAGTACTACCTCAATGAACAGATGAAGGCGATCCAGAAGGAGCTGGGTGACGGCGAAGACGGCCGTGACGAGCTGGCCGAACTGGAAGAGCGCATCAAGAAGACCAAGCTCAGCAAGGAAGCGCGCGAGCGTGCCCATGCCGAGGTCAAGAAGCTCAAGCAGATGAGCCCCATGTCGGCGGAAGCCACCGTGGTGCGCAACTACCTTGACTGGATGCTGGGCATTCCCTGGGGCAAGAAGAGCAAGGTCAAGAACGACCTCGCCCTCGCCGAACAGGTGCTGGACACCGATCACTACGGCCTCGACAAGGTCAAGGAACGCATCGTCGAGTATCTCGCCGTGCTGGCCCGCGCCAACAAGCTGAAGGGCCCGATCCTTTGCCTCGTCGGCCCTCCGGGCGTCGGCAAGACCTCGCTTGGCAAGTCCATTGCCAAGGCGACAGGCCGCGAATTCGTGCGCATGTCGCTGGGCGGCGTGCGTGACGAGGCCGAGATCCGTGGTCACCGGCGCACCTACATCGGCTCGATGCCCGGCAAGGTCATCCAGTCGATGAAGAAGGCGAAGAAGTCGAACCCGTTGTTCCTTCTCGACGAGATCGACAAGATGGGCATGGACTTCCGCGGCGATCCGTCGGCAGCCCTGCTCGAGGTGCTCGATCCGGAACAGAACAGCGCCTTCATGGACCACTACCTGGAGGTCGAGTACGACCTTTCGGACGTGATGTTCGTGACGACGGCCAACACGCTGAACATCCCGGCTCCGCTGATGGACCGCATGGAGATCATTCGCATCGCCGGCTACACCGAAGATGAGAAGGTCGAGATCTCCCGCCGCCATCTGCTGCCGAAGGCGGAGAAGGATCACGGCCTCAAGCCGGGTGAGTTCTCCGTCGATGACGAGGCGCTGCGCAAGGTGATCCGCCGCTATACCCGCGAAGCGGGCGTGCGTAATCTCGAGCGCGAGATGGCGACCCTGGCCCGCAAGGCCGTCAAGGACATCCTGATGAAGGGTGTGACCTCGGTTCAGGTCGACAGCGCGATGGTCGAAACCTACCTCGGTGTGCCGCGTTACCGGTATGGCGAAGCGGAACTCGAGGATCAGGTCGGTGTCGTCACCGGTCTTGCCTGGACGGAAGTGGGCGGCGAACTGCTGACCATCGAAGGCGTCATGATGCCCGGCAAGGGCAAGATGACGGTCACGGGCAACCTGCGCGACGTGATGAAGGAATCGATCTCGGCAGCGGCATCCTACGTCCGCTCCCGTGCCATCGACTTCGGCATCGAGCCGCCGCTGTTCGACAAGCGCGACATCCACGTGCACGTGCCGGAAGGCGCAACGCCGAAGGATGGTCCGTCTGCCGGTATCGCCATGGCCACGGCGGTGATCTCGGTCATGACCGGCATTCCGGTCCGCCGCGATGTCGCCATGACCGGTGAGATCACCCTGCGTGGCCGAATCCTGCCGATCGGTGGCCTCAAGGAGAAGCTGCTTGCAGCCCTGCGTGGTGGCATCAAGACCGTGATGATCCCGGAGGACAACGCCAAGGATCTGGCGGACATTCCGGACAGCGTGAAGAACGCGCTCGACATCATCCCGGTATCGAGCATGGAAGAGGTGCTGAAAAACGCACTTCTGCGCATGCCCGAAGCCATCGAATGGGACGAAGCGCGGGCGGCAGCAGCCGCTGACAAGCGCCCCGCCGAAGACGATGCATCGGGCCTGATTGCCCATTGACACGGCAAAATTTGTCTAGACGAACGAAAGCCCCGGTAACCACCGGGGCTTTTTGCGTCTAAATCGCGTGAAAATGGCGGTTTTCTGCGAAAAAATGGCTTGATTTGAGGTCCGTTTCCCACGAATTTCCGGCCAGCGGCTTTGGCGAGAATCGCCTGCTTTTCGCCGTTTTGTAGAAAGGGACTGCTATGAACAAGAACGATCTGATCGCGGCCGTGGCCGAGAAGACCGGCCTGACCAAGGCGCAGGCCGGTGAGGCTGTTGATGCGACCTTTGAAGCCGTGACCCAGGCGCTCAAGGGCGGCGACGAAGTCCGCATCATCGGTTTCGGCAACTTCTCGGTTTCCGAGCGTGCTGCCACCGAAGGTCGCAACCCGCGCACCGGCGAAACGATCAAGATCCCGGCCTCCAAGACGCCGAAGTTCAAGGCCGGCAAGGGCCTCAAGGACGCGGTCAACGCCTGATCTGTTTGTCCGTCAGGACAGGATTTCCCGCGCATTCGGTCGAATGCGCGGGTTTTTTTGTGCCGATGTTCTGGAGCAGGTCCCGCCGCGGACGCCGGCGGTGGCGCGTTGCTGGTCCAACCGGGACGGATCTTCACGCGGCGACGAGACAAAAGGGAAGGGCGGCCAGTTTCGTGGACCGGCCGCCCCTTGTGATCGGACATTAAATCAGGAGATCAAAGACTGCCGGACAATTCCGCCCGCAATCACGATGCGTCCGTCATCAGGTTCTGCGCAAGCATCAAGGCGTTCCCGTCGGGATCATAGAACGTGGCGGTCTTGACCATACCCTCGATGACTTCTGTCGGGCCATCGAACCTGACGCCGACCCCCTCCAGTTTGGCACGCGCCGCATCGAGATCTGCAATGCCGAAGACCGGGACACAGTTCCCCGGTGCTGGCTGAACGTGCTCGCCGAGACCGAGCGTCACGTGCTTTGTGTTTGTCTGCACCTCTGACCAGCCGGCGTCATCGATGTGGAAGATGGTCTCGAAGCCCAGCATCTCCTTATACCAGTCTGCGCTTTTGTGCCGGTCCTTGACCGACATGGCGATTGTGATGGTTTCATCGACTGCAACCAGAGCCATGGGCTGTCCTTTCGTTCAAAAATATAGTAACTATACAATATGGACATAAACTTCATTGTCAAGATCACCTCGCGGGCCTGGGCGCTGCCCATTCTCGACAAGCTCCATCTCGGCATCCCCGGGCGGCAGGCTGCGCTGTTGGCTGCGACTGGCGCCGGCAGGACGGCTTTTCTGCAAAGCCTTGATCATCTCCTGATGATCGGACTGCTGGAGCGAAACCCGGGCTACGGGCACCCGCTACGACCGGAATTTCGGCTGACGCCGGCGGGGGAGGCGGCGGCAAAATTGGCAAATGAGGTTCTCCACATCATCAGGACTGACGAACAGGACCTCCTGCGCCTGTGCTGGACCTTGCCGGTTCTGACCACGCTGCAGACGCCACATCCGTTCGGAGAAATAAAGCGGAGCTTACCCTCGATCACGGATCGGGCCTTGTCGCAATCGCTGCGGTGCATGGAGCAAAGGACCTGGATTCGCAGGCGTGTTGAGGAGGAGACGCGACCGCCCAGACCAATCTACTCTGCCATAAACAACGGTGCGATCATCAGCAGCGTAACGAACGCGATGCTTGCGAGCTGAACCGGCCGGGACATCCCGTAAGCAGTTGAGACAGCAGCGGGTCCGGGTGAGCGCGTGGGAACCAACGTGCGTCCATCCTGCGCTGTCTGCGCCAGCTCAAACGCTTATCGCGAGGAATCGTCTGATCTCGATCCTGGCGAATGCAGCTGTCACATCGGGTCTTGAGCAGGGAAGGCAGGGCGCGAAATGTTGCCCACAGGTTCCTGGTGAATTGCAATCCGCCCTCGAAATGCCTCTTGCCAAGCTGGGCCGAAGCCCCTATGAGCCAATTTATCGGCGGGCGGTTAGCTCAGTTGGTAGAGCGCCTCGTTTACACCGAGGATGTCGGGAGTTCGAGTCTCTCACCGCCCACCATTCCGCACGATGTCAACGCGATACGAACCTGGCACGAAAGTCGCCGGGTTTTTTTGTGCCTTGCGGCGCCTGATCCTGTACCGGCAACCTGTCGCAAGCCAGACGACCGATGGAAGGCGAGGGCGCTCGCGCCAATCTGCCGGGTCGGACCCACTTTGCGACGTCTGGATCAGACGCCGGCATTCTTGCATTGGCTGTGGATAACCTTTTGCCGGAGAAGAGATTTCTGCCGGACCAAATTTTTAGTCGGCTGCGGAAACGGCGGTTATTCACAAGTGAAATCCGAGGTTTCCGCAAGGGATCCGGGCAAGTTTTCGCGCTCTCTGAAAAACCGCACAGAACGCTGTTTCAGGTGCTTGACTTCCCGCTCTCAGCGCCGTACACCACGCCCACTTCTTGCAGGCCACACGGTTTGCAGGAGCGAAGCGGGTGTAGCTCAGTTGGTTAGAGTGCCGGCCTGTCACGCCGGAGGTCGCGGGTTCGAGCCCCGTCACTCGCGCCACTCTCCAGGTTCTGGAAGTGGCGACCGCTTCGTGAGATGTGCGGGTGTAGCTCAGTTGGTTAGAGTGCCGGCCTGTCACGCCGGAGGTCGCGGGTTCGAGCCCCGTCACTCGCGCCACTCACGAAAAGAACAGGCCCCCTCGTGGGGCCTTTTTCTTTGCCAGCAATTCACCAGAACATTCACACCGCCAGCGGCCCTGCGTGCAAAGGCCGCCATCCGGTGCCTGCGGCGATTAGCCGGCCAACAACCATTTCCAGCGAGAGTTCTGCGGCGAGGTGTCGCCTTGCGCTGCCGCAAGCTGAGAGAAATTGCGGCGCATTTCAGGCGGAAATCCGCTGCCCTCGCGGCGTGACCGGCAAAAATTGCTAGAGCAGGGCTTGTGCCAGAACGAATTGTGCTTGTGTTTGACCGGTCTGGCCTCTTGCGTTGCCCATGCGCGTGGGCTAATCGTGCGCTCGCATGTTGGTTAAACCGGGGCCGCTGCGGGCATGAGTCGCGCCATCGCGCCTGTCCGTTGCGACTGGATCTCCTCCCGATCCGGCCCGCCAAATGCAAGGACGCGAAAGACATGGAAGATCTGTTGCGGGACTATATCCCGATTGCCGTCTTCATCGGCATCTCGCTGGTCATTGGCCTGGCGTTGCTGGTGTCGCCGTTTTTGCTGGCCTATTCGAAGCCGGATCCAGAAAAGCTCTCCGCCTATGAGTGCGGGTTCAACGCCTTCGACGACGCGCGCATGAAGTTTGACGTGCGCTTCTATCTCGTCTCGATCCTGTTCATCATCTTCGATCTGGAAGTCGCCTTCCTGTTCCCCTGGGCCGTCGTGTTCGGTGATCTGGGCTGGTACGGCTTCTGGTCGATGATGGTGTTCCTCGGCGTGCTGACAATCGGCTTCATCTACGAATGGAAGAAGGGGGCACTGGAATGGGACTGACCACGTCTTCCGGCCCGCTCGTCGCGCCGCAGCCGAAGGGCCTGATCGATCCGGCCACCGGCAAGCCGATCGGCTCGAACGATGCCTTTTTCTCGCAGGTCAATGACGAGCTGGCCGACAAGGGCTTTCTCGTCACCTCGACCGACAGCCTGATCCAGTGGGCCCGTACCGGCTCGCTGATGTGGATGACCTTTGGTCTGGCCTGCTGCGCTGTCGAAATGATGCAGATGTCGATGCCGCGGTATGACGCCGAGCGTTTCGGCTTTGCTCCGCGCGCCAGCCCACGCCAGTCCGACGTGATGATCGTCGCCGGCACGCTGACCAACAAGATGGCCCCGGCCCTGCGCAAGGTCTATGACCAGATGCCGGAGCCGCGCTATGTCATCTCCATGGGCTCCTGTGCCAACGGCGGCGGCTACTATCACTATTCCTATTCGGTGGTGCGCGGCTGTGACCGCATCGTTCCGGTCGACATCTATGTCCCGGGCTGCCCGCCGACGGCAGAAGCGCTGCTCTATGGCGTGCTGATGCTGCAGAAGAAGATCCGCCGCACCGGCACGATCGAACGCTAAGGCTCGGGCCAGGCGCAAGTCTGGCTGGGCAGGACGGGCGGGGACAACCTGCCAGCGGCACCGGCGACGGTGCCTTGAGGGAGAGCCCCGCGTGACGCTCACGGGGCCATTGTCGAGGTCGATACGATGGACGAGACGCTCAAGGAACTCGGCGAGCATATCCAGCAGGGGCTTCATGACAAGCTTCTGGGCTGGTCCGTCGCCTATGGCGAACTGACCCTGGTGGTCGGCGCGCCGGCGATCGTGGATGCGATCCGCTTCCTGCGGGACGATGCGAGCTGCAAGTTCGTCAACCTGACGGATATCTGCGGCGTGGACTACCCGGCACGCGAAAAGCGGTTCGACGTCGTCTATCACCTGATGTCTCCGGTCCAGAACCAGCGCATCCGCGTGAAGGTCGCGACCGACGAAGACACGCCGGTCCCCTCGCTGATCGCTGTGTTCCCGTCGGCCGAATGGTTCGAGCGCGAAGCCTACGACATGTACGGCATCCTGTTCTCCGGTCACCCGGATCTGCGCCGCATCCTGACCGACTATGGTTTTGACGGCCATCCGCTCCGCAAGGACTTTCCCGTCACCGGTTACGTCGAAGTGCGTTACGACGACGAGAAGAAGCGCGTGGTTTACGAGCCCGTGCGTCTGAACCAGGAATTCCGCAACTTCGACTTCCTCTCGCCCTGGGAAGGCACGGACTACGTGCTGCCGGGCGATGAGAAGGCAACGACGAATTAAGGCGGGCAAGATGGCTGAGGCTCAGGTTCGCAATTTCAACATCAACTTCGGTCCGCAGCATCCGGCGGCGCACGGCGTGTTGCGCCTCGTGCTGGAGCTTGACGGCGAAGTGGTCACGCGCGTCGATCCGCATATCGGCCTGCTGCATCGCGGCACCGAGAAGCTGATCGAGCAGAAGACCTATCTGCAGGCCGTTCCGTATTTCGACCGCCTCGATTACGTGGCGCCGATGAACCAGGAACATGCCTTCGCGCTGGCCGTGGAAAAGATGCTCGGCATCACCGTGCCGATGCGTGGCCAGCTGATCCGCGTCCTCTTCTCGGAAATCGGCCGCATCCTGTCGCATCTCCTGAACGTGACCACGCAGGCCATGGACGTTGGCGCGCTGACCCCGCCGCTGTGGGGCTTCGAGCCGCGCGAAGAGCTGATGGTGTTCTATGAGCGCGCCTGTGGCGCCCGCATGCACGCAGCCTATGTTCGTCCAGGTGGTGTGCACCAGGATCTGCCGCGTGCGCTGCTGGACGACATCTGGGACTTCTGTGATCCGTTCCTGCAGACGCTGGACGACATCGAGGGGCCTGCTGACCGACAACCGTATCTTCAAGCAGCGCAACGTCGACATCGGCGTCGTGACGCTTGACGAGGCCTGGGCCTGGGGCTTCTCCGGCGTCATGGTTCGCGGGTCCGGCGCTGCCTGGGACCTGCGCAAGTCGCAGCCCTATGAGTGCTACGCCGATCTCGACTTCGACATTCCGATCGGCAAGAACGGCGACTGCTACGACCGATATCTCATCCGCGTGGAAGAGATGCGCCAGTCGGTCCGGATCATGAAGCAGTGCCTTGAGCGCCTGACCAAGGAGACGGGTCCGATTTCGTCGACTGACGGCAAGATCGTGCCGCCGAAGCGCGGCGAGATGAAGCGGTCGATGGAAGCGCTGATCCATCACTTCAAGCTGTACACCGAGGGCTATCACGTCCCGGCCGGCGAAGTGTATGCCGCTGTCGAGGCGCCGAAGGGCGAATTCGGCGTCTATCTCGTGGCTGACGGCACCAACAAGCCGTACCGCTGCAAGATCAAGGCTCCGGGCTACGCCCACCTGCAGGCGATGGACTACCTCTGCCGTGGCCATCAGCTGGCGGACGTGTCGGCCATCCTTGGCTCGCTCGACATTGTGTTCGGCGAGGTTGACCGCTAAGCGCGGTCCGTTTTCCGGCTCCGGTCTGACCGGTTGCCGGAGCAAGATTTCGAAGCCGGGCAGGGGATTGCCCTTTCCCGGCAGCAATTCAATCGGCACCGGGGCCTTGCCCTGGCGCAACCCGCAGTCGCCGCGGGCCTGTCGTGAAGACGTCCGCATCGGGCGGCTACAGGACAGGGCCAAGCGGCCTGAGACATACGGAACGGGGATCAGACCATGGCGGTTCGCAGACTTGCCGCGGAACAACCGGACAACTTCGCTTTCACGGCGGAGAACCTTGCCTGGGCACAGAAGGTGATTGACCGCTATCCGGCTGGTCGTCAGGCCTCTGCAGTCATTCCGTTGCTGTGGCGCGCACAGGAGCAGAATGAGGGCTGGGTCTGCGAGCCTGCCATCCGCTACATCGCCGAAATGCTGGACATGCCGCATATCCGCGTGCTGGAAGTCGCGACATTCTACACGATGTTCCAGCTTCAGCCGGTCGGCAAGAAGGCGCATATCCAGGTTTGCGGCACCACGCCGTGCCAGCTGCGGGGCGCTGAGGACCTGATCCGCGTCTGCAAGTCGAAGATCGCGGCGCATTCGCACGAACTGTCGGCTGATGGCAACTTCTCCTGGGAAGAGGTCGAGTGCCTTGGTGCCTGCGTCAACGCGCCGATGGTCCAGATCTTCAAGGACACCTACGAAGACCTGACCCCGGAGAGCCTCGAGAAGCTGATCGAGGGCATCGCCGCCGGCCGTGAAATCACACCGGGTCCGCAGATTGACCGCCGCTTTGGCGCTCCTGAGGGCGGGGCAACGACCCTGACCTCGCTGAGCGACGATACGGTTGGCGCGCTGCCCTACGCCCATGTTGTCGACGGCAACGCCAAGGCTTCGCATGCCTTCGCCGGCGCGTCGATCAACGGCGGCGGACATGACTACAACGGCGTTCCGACGCCGGCTGAGGATGCGGTCGCGCGCGTCAAGGCCGAGGTTGCAGCCCGTAAGGCGGCAGCTGCTGCAGCACCTGCGCCGGCCCCTGCTGCCGCAGCTCCTGCTGCTGCTGCACCGGCAAAGCCGGAGGCTGCAAGCCCGGCAGGTGAGGGCGAGAAGCCCGGCCTGCTGACGACTGCCCGTGAAGGCAAGGCGGATGATCTCAAGCGGATCAAGGGGATTGGTCCGAAGATCGAAGCCACGCTGAACGAGCTTGGCGTCTATCACTTTGACCAGATCGCCGGTTGGACCGATGCCAACAAGGCCTGGGTTGAATCCAATCTGAACTTCAAGGGCCGTATCGACCGTGAAGAGTGGATCGTTCAGGCCAAGACCCTGGCGACCGGCGGCGAAACGGAATTCTCCAAGCGCGTGGACGCCGGCGACGTGCCGTCCAGCAAGAGTGAGGGGTGAGAGGGCGAGATGCTGAAGGATCAGGATCGGATCTTCACCAATATTTACGGCCTGCACGACTGGGGTCTTGAGGGCGCGCGCAAGCGTGGCCATTGGGACAACACCAAGGCGTTGATCGAAAAGGGCCGTGACTGGATCATCGACGAGATGAAGGGGTCGGGACTGCGCGGCCGTGGCGGTGCAGGCTTCCCGACCGGTCTCAAGTGGTCGTTCATGCCGAAGGCCAGCGATGGCCGTCCGTCTTACCTCGTCGTCAACGCCGACGAGTCCGAGCCGGGCACCTGCAAGGACCGCGAGATCCTGCGCCACGACCCGCATACGCTGGTTGAAGGCTGCTTGCTCGCCGGCTACGCCATGGGCGCCATTGCGGCCTACATCTATGTGCGCGGCGAGTTCATTCGCGAGCGTGAGCGCCTTCAGGGTGCCATCGACCAGGCCTATGAGGCTGGCCTGATCGGCAAGAACAACAAGAACGGCTACGATTTCGACATCTACGTCCATCACGGCGCAGGTGCCTACATCTGCGGTGAGGAAACCGCGCTGCTCGAAAGCCTGGAAGGCAAGAAGGGCCAGCCGCGCCTGAAGCCGCCGTTCCCGGCCAACGTTGGCCTCTACGGCTGCCCGACGACGGTGAACAACGTCGAATCCATCGCTGTCGCCCCGACCATCCTGCGTCGTGGCGGTGCCTGGTTTGCCGGTCTCGGCAAGCCGAACAACACCGGCACCAAGCTGTTCTGCATCTCCGGTCACGTCAACAAGCCGTGCACCGTGGAAGAAGAACTCGGCATTCCGTTCCGCGAGCTGATCGAGCGCCATTGCGGCGGCATTCGTGGCGGCTGGGACAATCTTCTGGCCGTGATCCCGGGCGGTTCGTCCGTGCCTTGCCTGACCGGCGAGCAGGTTAAGGACGTCGCCATGGACTTCGACACCCTGCGCGGCCTTGGCTCCGGCCTTGGCACGGCGGCGGTGATCGTGATGGACAAGTCGACCGACATCATCAAGGCGATTGCCCGTCTCAGCTACTTCTACAAGCATGAGAGCTGCGGTCAGTGCACGCCGTGCCGCGAGGGCACGGGCTGGATGTGGCGCGTCATGGAACGCATGGTCAAGGGTCAGTCCTCGCGCGAGGAGATCGACATGCTGTTCAACGTGACCAAGCAGGTCGAAGGCCACACGATCTGCGCCCTTGGCGATGCGGCTGCCTGGCCGATCCAGGGCCTGATCAAGAACTTCCGTCCGGTGATCGAGGCGCGGATTGACGACTATGTCGCCAAGACCCGTGCGCCCAAGACGCTGGTTGCGGCCGAGTAAACCGGGAACGAGGATTCGGAGACACGCGATGACAAAGCTGATCATCGACGGCAATGAAGTAGACGTCCCGGCGGACTACACCCTGCTGCAGGCCTGCGAAGAGGCCGGCGCGGAAGTGCCGCGCTTCTGCTATCACGACCGTCTGTCCATTGCCGGCAACTGCCGCATGTGCCTCGTCGAAGTGAAGGGCGGCCCCCCGAAGCCGACCGCATCCTGCGCCATGGGCGTCAAGGATCTGCGTCCTGGACCGAATGGCGAGCCGCCCGTCGTCCTGACCAAGAGCCCGATGCTCAAGAAGGCGCGCGAAGGCGTGATGGAGTTCCTGCTCATCAACCACCCGCTGGATTGCCCGATCTGCGATCAGGGCGGCGAGTGCGACCTGCAGGACCAGGCGATGGCCTATGGCGTCGACGGTTCGCGGTTCCACGAGAACAAGCGCGCGGTCGAGAACAAGAACATCGGTCCGCTGATCAAGACGATCATGACCCGCTGCATCCACTGCACCCGCTGCGTCCGTTTCACGACGGAAGTGTGCGGCGTCGCCGACATGGGCCTGATCGGCCGCGGCGAGGATGCCGAGATCACCACCTACCTGGAAGCTGCGCTGTCGTCCGAAATGCAGGGCAACGCCGCTGACCTGTGCCCGGTGGGCGCGCTCACGCACAAGCCTTACGAGTTCAAGGCCCGTCCCTGGGAACTGGTGAAGACCGAAAGCATCGACGTGATGGACGCGCTCGGCTCGGCCATCCGCGTCGACACCCGTGGCCGTGAAGTCATGCGCGTCATGCCGCGCCTCAATGAAGAGGTCAACGAGGAGTGGATCTCGGACAAGTCCCGCTACATCTGGGATGGTCTGAAGACCCAGCGCCTTGATCGCCCCTATGCCCGCAAGGACGGCAAGATCGTGCCGGTCTCCTGGGCCGAGGCGTTCCAGATCATCGCCGACAAGGTGAAGGCAACGAGCGCCGACAAGATCGGCGCGCTCGTCGGTCAGCTGTCGGGCGTTGAAGAAATGTTTGCGCTGAAGCTGCTCATGGAGAGCCTCGGCGTGAAGAACCTCGACAGCCGCTTCCCCGGCTCGCCGCTGCATCCGAAGAACGGTCGTGCCAGCTACCTGTTCAACGCCACGGTTGCCGGCATTGACGAGGCGGATGCCATCGTCCTGATCGGCACCAACCCGCGCGTCGAGGCTCCGGTGCTGAACGCCCGTCTGCGCAAGCGTTGGGTCAAGGGTCCGGTCGAGGTCAACATCATCGGCCAGAACGCGGATCTGACCTACCCGGCGACCTATCGCGGTGCTGGCCCGGACACGCTCGCAGCCCTGATTGATGACGCGTCGTTCCTCGCGGGCGCCAAGAAGCCGCTGATCATCGTGGGTCAGGGCGCGATCAACCGTCCGGATGGCGCGGCCGTCCTGGCGCTGGCCGCCAAGCTTGCCGAGAGCCGCGGTGCTGTCCGTGCCGACTGGAACGGGTTCAGTGTCCTGCACACGGAAGCTGCCCAGGTTGGTGCACTCGACATCGGCTTCGTGCCGGGCGAGGGCGGTCTGACCACCGGTCAGATCCTCGCCGAGAACAGCCTCGACGTGCTGTTCCTGCTCGGCGTGGACGAGATCCAGATCCCCGCAGGCGCCTTTGTCGTCTACCAGGGCACCCACGGTGACAAGGGCGCACACCGCGCCGACGTCATCCTGCCGGGTGCGGCCTACACGGAAAAGTCGGCGATCTACGTCAACACCGAAGGCCGTGTGCAGCTCGGTGAGCGTGCCGGCTTCCCGCTTGGCGAAGCCCGTGAAGACTGGGCCATCCTGCGTGCGCTCTCGGCGGTTCTGGGCAAGGCGCTGCCGTTCGACACGCTGGCGCAGCTGCGCGCCAAGCTGTTCGAGGCGCATCCGCACATGGCCGCGATCGACAGCATTGCCGCCGGTGACCCGGCGGACGTGGCGAAGCTGGCTGCTGCCGGTGGCAAGGCCAACTCGGCGGCGTTCCACAACGTCATCAGCGATTTCTATCTGACCAACCCGATTGCCCGTGCGTCGAAGGTCATGGCGGAATGCTCCGCCCTGGCCAAGGCGCGCATGGCAGCGGCTGCGGAATAAGGGGCAGGGGACAGACATGTCGGAGTTTATGACGACCTACGGCTGGCCTTTCCTCTGGATGGCGCTGCAGAGCGTGGTGATGCTCGTGGTGCTCCTGGTGGTCATCGCCTACATCCTCTACGCCGACCGCAAGATCTGGGCGGCCGTGCAGATCCGCCGTGGCCCTAACGTGGTCGGTCCCTGGGGTCTTTTCCAGTCCTTCGCCGATCTTCTGAAGTTCGTGCTGAAGGAGCCGGTGATCCCGGCAGGCTCCAACAAGGGCCTGTTCCTGCTGGCTCCCCTGATCAGCGTGTTGCTGGCCCTCAGCTCCTGGGCCGTGATGCCGGTGGCCGAAGGCTGGGTGATCGCTGACATCAACGTTGGCATTCTCTACATCTTCGCGATCTCGTCGCTCGGCGTCTACGGCATCATCATGGGTGGCTGGGCGTCGAACTCGAAGTACCCGTTCCTGTCGGCCCTGCGCTCGGCGGCACAGATGGTGTCCTACGAAGTCTCCATCGGCTTCGTGATCGTCACCGTCCTGCTCTGCGCCGGTTCGCTGAACCTGACGGAGATCGTCCATGCCCAGAAGACGGGTCTGGCGAGCTATGTCGGTCTGCCGTGGCTGTCGATCCTGAACTGGTACTGGCTGCCTCTGTTCCCGATGTTCGTCGTGTTCTTCATCTCGGCGCTCGCCGAGACGAACCGTCCGCCGTTTGACCTCGCGGAAGCGGAGTCCGAGCTGGTCGCCGGCTTCATGGTGGAATACGGCTCGACCCCGTACATGATGTTCATGCTCGGCGAGTATGTCGCCATTGCGCTGATGTGCGCGATGATGACCATCCTGTTCATGGGTGGCTGGCTGCCGCCGCTCGACATCGCGCCCTTCACCTGGGTGCCGGGGATTGTCTGGTTCTCGCTCAAGGCACTGCTGGTCTTCTTCATGTTCGCCATGGTGAAGGCAATGGTCCCGCGCTATCGCTACGACCAGCTGATGCGTCTGGGCTGGAAGGTGTTCCTGCCGCTGTCGCTGTTCATGGTGGTCCTGGTGGCCGGCGTGCTGCAGCTGATGGGCTGGGCTCCGTAAGGCGATGGAGTTTTCCATCGCCGGGCTGATCGGGGCTGGTATCGGCCTCTACATCGGCTGGATCGACTACGGCATCCTCAACGGGCTGCTGTCGGCGATGGTGGAAAAGCAAAAGCGCAAGGGCGGCGGTTTCGCCGTCCGGTTCGAACCCGCCCTGCGCAAACTGGTGTTCATTCTCCCGGTCTTCGGTTTTCCGGTGATCGGGTATCTGGCCGCGCATCAGCTTGTCGGCTGAGCGCGTGAGGGAAGGCAACAGCGATGGGACTTGATCAGGCCGCCAAGTCGCTCTTCTTGAAGGAATTCGTATCGGCGTTCTTTCTCGCCATGCGGTACTTCTTCAAGCCGAAACCGACGGTGAACTATCCCTTCGAAAAGGGACCGGTGAGCCCGCGCTTCCGCGGTGAGCATGCCCTGCGGCGCTACCCTAACGGGGAAGAGCGCTGCATCGCCTGCAAGCTATGCGAAGCGATCTGCCCGGCTCAGGCGATCACCATCGAGGCTGGTCCGCGCCGCAACGATGGCACCCGCCGCACGACCCGTTATGACATTGACATGGTCAAGTGCATTTACTGCGGCTTCTGCCAGGAAGCCTGCCCGGTGGATGCCATTGTCGAGGGACCGAACTTCGAGTTCGCCACCGAGACGCGCGAAGAGCTCTACTATTCCAAGGAAAAGCTCCTGGCCAATGGCGACCGCTGGGAACGCGAGATCGCACGCAACATCGCAATGGACGCGCCCTACCGCTGAGGCGCGCCCAGATCCAGGGTCCTTGGCCGGCTGATCCGAGCCGGGCAGGGGCCGCACCCAGATGCCAGCTACCGACAGGGGCAGATGCCCCGAGGCATGAGACCGAGACAGGCAGGTCCTGACATGATCCTGAAAGCCCTCTTCTTCTATCTGTTCGCCGGCGTGACGGTGGCATCGGCCTTCATGGTCATTGCCTCGCGCAATCCGGTTCACTCGGTGCTGTTCCTCATCCTGGCCTTCGTCAACTCCTCCGGGCTGTTCATCCTGCTCGGTGCCGAATATCTGG
Organism: Pannonibacter sp. SL95; assembly: GCF_026672425.1. Lineage (GTDB taxonomy): Bacteria > Pseudomonadota > Alphaproteobacteria > Rhizobiales > Stappiaceae > Pannonibacter. The sequence continues at coordinate 371,254 of NZ_JAPPRC010000005.1, read as the reverse complement.
CGATGCTGCTGGTGGTTGTCTACGTCGGCGCGGTGGCGGTGCTGTTCCTGTTCGTCGTCATGATGCTGGACGTGGACTTCGTGGAGCTGCGTCAGGGCTTCCTGCAGTACATGCCGATCGGTGGCCTTGTCGGCCTCATCATGCTGGTGGAACTGCTGATGGGCATCGGCGCCTGGGTGATCGCACCCGAGATGCTGGGTCACGGCTCGCAGCCGACACCGCCGATCGATCAGGTGAGCAACATCGAGGCCATCGGCCAGGTGCTGTACACCAAGTACATCTTCTTCTTCCAGGCGGCCGGCCTTGTCCTGCTGGTCGCCATGATCGGAGCCATCGTGCTGACCCTGCGCCACAAGGAAGGCGTCAAGCGTCAGGACATTGCAGCTCAGGTCGCCCGCAACAAGGCGAGCGCGATCGAGATCCGCAAGGTGGAGCCGGGCAAAGGCATCTAAGCGCGGCAACGCGCACGAAACCCGGCCTGGCGGCCCTTTAAGCCGCCATCGGCCGGATCAGGTTAAACGAGGGAGCACGGAGCGGCGCCCATGGAAATCGGTCTGTCGCACTACCTGTCGGTCGCGGCCATCCTGTTCACGATCGGGATCTTCGGGATCTTCCTGAACAGGAAGAACGTCATTGTCATCCTGATGTCGGTCGAGCTGATCCTGCTCGCCGTCAACATCAACTTCGTTGCCTTCTCGTCGTTCCTCGGCGACCTGATGGGCCAGATCTTCACGATGCTTGTCCTGACCGTGGCCGCGGCTGAAGCCGCCATCGGTCTTGCAATCCTGGTCGTGTTCCACCGCAACCGCGGCTCCATCGCCGTGGAAGACGTCAACATGATGAAGGGGTGAGGACAGATGTTGTTTCAGGCTATTGTCTTCCTGCCCCTGATCGGTTTCCTGATCGCGGGTCTCTTCGGCCGGGCCATCGGCCACAAGGCGAGCGAGCTGGTCACCTCCACGCTGGTGGTGATCGCCGCGCTGCTGTCCTGGGTCGCCTTCTTCCAGATCGGCTACGGTGAAACGGCGCTGGTTCAGGTCGAGCTGCTGCGCTGGATCACTTCCGGTGCGCTGGATGTTTCCTGGTCGCTTCGCATCGACACGCTGACGGTGGTCATGCTGGTGGTGGTGAACAGCGTCTCGGCGCTCGTCCACATCTACTCGATCGGCTACATGCATCACGACCCGCACCGGTCGCGCTTCTTTGCCTATCTGTCGTTCTTCACCTTCGCCATGCTGTCGCTGGTGACCGCTGACAGCCTGCTGCAGATGTTCTTCGGCTGGGAAGGCGTGGGCGTTGCCTCGTATCTGCTCATCGGCTTCTGGTATCAGAAGCCCTCGGCGAACGCGGCTGCCATGAAGGCCTTCGTCGTCAACCGCGTCGGTGACTTCGGCTTCCTGCTCGGCATCTTCGGCGTCTTCATGATGTTCGACACGATCAACCTGTCGACCATCTTCGCCAATGCTCCCGCTGTCGTCGGTACCGTTGCCCATGGCGCGGAAGCAGCCGCCTCGCATGGCCCGGCAGTGCTTGATTTCCTCGGCTACCAGCTCGACGCGCAGTCGGCGATCACGGTTGTCTGCCTGCTGTTGTTCGTCGGCGCGATGGGCAAGTCGGCGCAGTTCCTGCTGCACACCTGGCTGCCGGACGCAATGGAAGGCCCGACCCCGGTCTCGGCCCTCATCCACGCCGCCACCATGGTGACCGCGGGCGTGTTCATGGTCGCGCGCATGTCGCCGCTGTTCGAGCTGTCGCCGACGGCGCTGACGGTCGTCACTGCCTTTGGTGCGATCACGGCCTTCTTTGCCGCCACCGTCGGCCTGGTGCAGAACGACATCAAGCGCGTCATCGCCTACTCGACCTGCTCGCAGCTCGGCTACATGTTCGTGGCTCTTGGCGTCGGCGCCTACTCGGTCGGCATCTTCCACCTGTTCACGCACGCTTTCTTCAAGGCGCTGCTGTTCCTGTGTGCCGGTTCGGTCATTCACGCCGTCTCGGACGAGCAGGACATGCGCCGCATGGGTGGCCTGCGCAAGCACATCCCCTATACCTACTGGACGATGATGATCGGCACGCTGGCGCTCACGGGCTTCGGCATTCCGCTCACCTACATCGGCTTCGCCGGCTTCATCTCGAAGGACGCGGTCATCGAGGCGGCCTTTGCCGGCCACAACTCGGCCTCCCAGTTCGCCTTCTGGATGACCGTTGCCGCCGCTGGCCTGACCTCGTTCTACTCCTGGCGTCTGACCTTCATGACCTTCCACGGCAAGCCGCGCGCGCCGGTGGATGTCATGAAGCACGTGCACGAGTCGCCGCTGGTCATGCTGCTGCCGCTGTTCATCCTGTCGGTGGGCGCCATTGCTGCCGGTATGGTGTTCAAGGCCCCGTTCATCGGCGACGCCTATGACGCCTTCTGGAAGGGTGCGCTGTTCACCGGTCCGGAGAACCACATCCTGCATGCCATGCATGACGTCCCGAAATGGGTGAAGGTCTCGCCCTTCGTCATGATGGCAAGCGGCTTCGTGGTTGCCTGGTACTTCTACATCCGTTCGCCGGAGACGCCGAAGCGCCTCGCCGCCGAGCACGAGGGGCTGTACAAGTTCCTCCTCAACAAGTGGTACATCGACGAACTCTATGACTGGATCTTCGTTCGCCCGGCGATGTGGATTGGCCGCACGCTGTGGAAGAAGGGGGATGGCATGGTCATTGACGGCTGCGGTCCGGACGGCGTTGCTGCCCGTGTCCAGAACGTCACGTCCTGGGTCGTGCGCCTGCAGACCGGGTACCTCTATCACTATGCCTTTGCGATGCTGATCGGTGTGGCGGCGCTCGTCACCTGGTCGATGTTCACCGGTGTTTCGACCGGCGGGGGAGCGCACTGATGATCGACTGGCCGATCCTGACGACCACCACCTTCCTGCCGCTGGCAGGCGTGCTGGCCATTCTCCTGGTGCCGGGGGAAGACGAGGGCGCCAAGCGCAATATCCGCATGGTTGCGCTGGTGACGACCCTTTTCACCTTTGTACTGTCCCTGTTCATCTGGGGCGCGTTCGACTACGCCAACCCGGGCCTGCAGCTCGTCGAAACCCAGGAGTGGCTCGGCGGCAACATTGGCTACAAGATGGGCGTCGACGGCATCTCGATGCTGTTCGTCATCCTGACGACGTTCCTGATGCCCTTCTGCATCCTGGCCTCGTGGGAAAGCATCGAGAAGCGCGTCAAGGAATACATGATCGCCTTCCTCGTGCTGGAAACGCTGATGATCGGCGTGTTCTGCGCGCAGGATCTGGTGCTGTTCTACGTCTTCTTCGAAGCGAGCCTGCTGCCGATGTTCCTCATCATCGGTGTGTGGGGTGGCAAGCGCCGCGTCTACGCCAGCTACAAGTTCTTCCTCTACACGCTGCTCGGTTCGGTCCTGATGCTGATTGCCATCATGACCATGTACTGGAGCGCCGGCACCACCGACATCACCGAACTGTCGAAGTACACCTTCGCAAGTGACGTCCAGACGTGGCTGTGGCTTGCCTTCTTCGCCAGCTTCGCGGTGAAGATGCCGATGTGGCCGGTCCACACTTGGCTTCCGGATGCGCACGTGGAAGCGCCGACAGCCGGTTCCGTGCTTCTGGCTGCGATCCTGCTGAAGATGGGTGGCTACGGCTTCCTGCGCTTCTCGCTGCCGATGTTCCCGATTGCGAGCGAGATGTTCGCGCCGATGGTCTTCACCCTGTCGATCATCGCCATCATCTACACCTCGCTGGTGGCGCTGGTTCAGGAAGACATCAAGAAGCTCATCGCCTACTCGTCCGTCGCTCACATGGGCTACGTGACCATGGGCATCTTCACGATGACGGAGCAGGGCATCCAGGGCGCGCTGTTCCAGATGCTGTCGCACGGCATCGTCTCCGGTGCGCTGTTCCTCTGCGTCGGCGTGATCTACGACCGCATGCACACCCGTGACATCGCGGCCTATGGCGGCCTGGTGAACCGGATGCCGTTCTATGCCGTGGCCTTCCTCATCTTCACTATGGCGAACGTCGGTCTGCCGGGCACCAGCGGCTTCGTCGGTGAATTCCTGACGCTGCTTGGCGCCTTCGAGGTCAACACCTGGGTTGCGTTCTTCGGTGCCACCGGTGTCGTGTTCTCTGCGGCCTATGCGCTGTTCCTCTACCGCCGTGTCGTGTTCGGTGCGCTGGACAAGGAAAGCCTGAAGTCGATCACCGACCTCTCGCTGCGCGAGCAGGTGATCCTGGTTCCGCTGATCATCCTGACCATCCTGTTCGGCTTCTATCCGGCGCCGATCCTCGATGTGACCCAGGGCTCGGTGGACGCGCTCATCACCAACTATCAGGCAGCCATCGAGGCGGCGGGCCATGCAGTGCATGCGACCGCACCGGCGGCCGCCCACTGATCCCCGACAGGACGAAAGACGTGTGCAATGACTGAACTCACCCAGTTGCCCGACCTTCTGCCCGTGCTGCCGGAGATCTTTCTGGCCGTGGGGGCTCTCGCCCTCCTGATGATCGGCGTCTTCGGCGGTCAGCGCATCAGCTTCCTGGTCAATGGCATGGCGATGGGCCTCATCGCCGCCACGGCCCTGTTCGTGATGCCCTACGGCGCACAGCTTGGAACCACGTTCCAGGGCGCCTTCGTGCTCGACAGCTTCGCCTACTACCTGAAGCAGCTCGTGCTGATCGGCTCGTTCTTCGCCATCGCCATGTCCTGGGCCTATGCCCGCAGCCAGAACTTCGACAAGTTCGAGTATCCGGTGCTGATCCTGCTGGCGACCGTCGGCATGATGCTGATGCTGTCGGCCAATGACATGATCGCGCTGTATCTCGGTCTCGAGCTGCAGAGCCTCGCGCTCTACGTGGTGGCTGCCATCAACCGCGACAGCGTCCGCTCCACCGAAGCCGGCCTGAAGTACTTCGTGCTTGGCGCGCTGTCCTCCGGCATGCTGCTCTACGGCATGTCGCTGGTCTATGGCTTCACCGGCAATGTCGGCTTCCCGCAGATCGCCGAGGTACTCGCCCGTGATGGTGCGTCGCTTGGCCTGATCTTCGGTCTGGTGTTCATGCTGGCCGGTCTTGCCTTCAAGATTTCGGCCGTGCCGTTCCACATGTGGACGCCGGACGTCTATGAAGGTGCTCCGACGCCGGTCACCGCCTTCCTGGCTGCTGCTCCCAAGGTTGCCGCCATGGGCCTTCTGGTTCGCGTGGTGATCGACGTATTCCAGCCGGTGACGCATGAGTGGCAGCAGATCATCGTCTTCGTCTCCATTGCCTCGATGGTTCTGGGTGCGTTTGCGGCGATCGGCCAGAGCAACATCAAGCGTCTGATGGCCTATTCGTCGATCGGTCACATGGGCTATGCGCTTGTCGGTCTTGCGGCCGGCACGGAGAATGGTGTCGAGGGCGTGCTGTTCTACATGACCGCCTATCTCGGCATGACGCTCGGCGCTTTTGCCTGCATCCTGTCCATGCGCCGCAAGGACGGCATGGTCGAAGAGATCGCTGACCTGTCCGGCCTGTGGCGCACCAACCTGCCGATGGCCATGCTGCTGTCGGTGATCCTGGTATCGCTGGCCGGTATCCCGCCCTTCGTCGGGTTCTGGGGCAAGTGGTACGTGTTCTCGGCCGCCGTGCAGGCCGGGCTCTATCCGCTGGCGATCATCGGTGTCGTTGCCTCGGTCGTGGGTGCCTATTACTACCTGCGCGTCATCAAGGTGATGCTGTTCGATGAGCCGGCCGAGAAGTTCGAGGCCATGCCCGTTGAACTGAAGGTGGTCCTTGGCCTGTCCAGCCTGTTCGTGATCTTCTACATCGTGCTGCCTCAGCCGATTACCGATGCGACGGCGCTTGCGGCCAAGAGCCTGTTCTGAGACGCGGATGTCAGCAGGTTTGACTTACGGCCCGGTGCCTCAGGCGCCGGGCTTCCGCTTTGAAAAGCATGCCAGTCTGCCGTCGACCAACAGCGCCGCCATGGCTGCAGCGCGGGCCGGGCAGGGCAGTGGTCTTTGGGTCCTTGCCGACGTGCAGACCGAAGGCCGCGGGCGGCGGGGCCGCAACTGGGTGTCGCCGGCCGGCAACCTGTTTGCCAGTGTGCTGCTGATCGATCCGGGCCCGCGCGACCGGATTGGAGAACTGCCGCTGGTGGCTGCCGTTGCCCTGGCAGAAGCGGTTGACCGTGCGGTCGGCGCCTTCGGACTGGCGCGGCTCAAGTGGCCCAACGACCTGCTGGTTGGCGGGGCAAAACTGTCGGGCATCCTGCTGGAGGCCGAACCGCTTGGCGATGGTCGTCTGGCAGTCGTCTGCGGGTTTGGCGTCAATTGCGCCAGTCATCCCGACCCCGAGAATTATGCGGCAACGGACCTTGCGGCGCTTGGATACCGGGTCGACGCGGAGGCCATGTTCCGGTGCCTTGCGGCTTGTCTGGCGGAGCGGCTGGAAGGCTGGCGCCGAGACGGGTTCGAGCCGGCACGCCGGGCCTGGCTCGACCGGGCCTTGAAGCTTGGTGAGGAAATCATCGTCCGTCTGCCGGGCGAGGACCTGGTTGGCCGGTTTCGCGACATTGATCCGCGCGGGCAGCTGGTTCTGGCGCTTGCTGGCGGGACGACACGGGTTATTTCGGCCGGAGACGTGTTCTTCGGCGCGCGGTCCGAGGGCTGATCCAGCCTGCCGCGCATGACGACAGAAGGAGTTTGAACGCATGGCTGAGGCCAACGAAATCGTCTTCCTGCCGCTCGGCGGCGTTGGCGAAATCGGCATGAATCTGGGCCTCTATGGCTATGGGCCTGAGGATGATCGAACCTGGCTGGTGGTGGACGTCGGCGTGACATTCGCTGGCCCCGAGCTGCCGGGCATCGATCTGGTTCTGCCCGATATCAGCTTCCTGGAGTCCGAGAAAAACCGCATTGCCGGCATCGTCATCACGCACGCGCATGAGGACCATTACGGCGGTCTCGTGCATCTGTGGCCGCTGTTGCGTGCGCCGGTCTATGCAACGCCGTTCACCGCAGGCCTGATCGAGGCCAAGGTCGAGGGCGAGCCCGGCGCGGAAGAAATCCCGGTCACCGTGGTCCAGCAGGGCCAGCGGCTGAACATCGGCCCCTTCGACGTCGAGTTTGTCGCCATGTCGCACTCGATTCCGGAGCCTTGCGCGCTGGCGCTGCGGTTCAAGGAAGGCATGGTCCTGCATACGGGCGACTGGAAGATCGACCTGAAGCCGGGTCTCGGCCTGCCGATCGATCTGAAGCGTCTTGAGGAGCTCGGCCAGGAGGGTGTCACCGCGCTCGTCTGCGACAGCACCAATGCCTACCGCGAAGGCTTCAGCCCGAGCGAGTCGGATGTGGCCGCCGAGCTGACTCGAATTCTGAAGGAAGCCAAGCATCGCGTTGCAGTCACTACGTTTTCGTCCAACGTCGCACGCATTCGCGCGGTCGCTGAAGCGGCCGCTGCCGCTGATCGCAATCTCGTCGTCGTCGGCCGCTCGATGCGCCGGGTGATCGAGGTTGCCGGTGAGCTTGGCTATCTCGACGACCTGCCGCCGTTCCTCGACGAAGACAGCTATGGTTTCCTGCCGCGCGAAAAGACGGTTCTGCTCTGCACTGGCTCGCAAGGGGAAGAGCGCGCCGCGCTGGCCCGGATCGCGGCCGGCGAGCATCGCAACATCGCGCTGACCAAGGGCGACATGGTCATCTTTTCGGCCCGGACCATTCCGGGCAACGAGAAGGAAGTCGGTGCCGTGGTCAATGGCCTGGCGCAGACCGGCGTCCAGATCGTCACCGATCGTGATGCGCTGGTGCATGTCTCCGGCCATCCGCGCCGCGGCGAACTGGCCGAGCTCTACAAGCTGGTTCAGCCAAAGGTGGTGGTTCCCGTCCACGGCGAACCGTTCCATCTTGCCGCCCATGGTGCGTTCGCGCAAAGCCAGGGCATCCGGTCCGTGGTGATCGCCGGCAACGGTGACATCATTCGCCTGTTCCCTGGCAAGGCGGAGGTGATTGACGAAGCTCCCTTCGGCCTGACGGTCGTCGATGGCAACGTCATGGGGGACCCGGAAGTCACGGGCGTCAAGGAACGGCGCAAGCTGGCCTTTGCCGGGGCGCTGGTGGTGTCGGTGGTGATGAACCGGACCGGCGACCTGATGGATGATCCCGGCGTTGCCCTGTTCGGTATTCCGGAAACGGATACCGAAGGCGATCCGATGGACGAGATCGTTCGTAAGGCGGTCACAGGGGCAATCTCCGGCATCCCCAAGGCCCGCCGCAAGGACAGTGACCTCGTGTCCGAAGCCGTGCGCCGTGCAGCACGCGCCTCGGTGACCAGCGTGTGGGGCAAAAAGACGCTCTGCAAGGTGCTCGTCACCCGTGTATGACAACCCGGTGGGTGCTCGGTTCCTCGCGTAGGCCGGCCCCCCGGCAACCCCTGGGGGAGTGAGCATGATCGGACGATTGAACCACGTTGCCATTGCCGTGTCGGACATCGATGCGGCAACGGCGGTCTACCGCGACACGCTCGGGGCTGAGGTGTCGGGCAAGGTCGAACAGACGGAGCACGGCGTGACCACCGTGTTCATCAACCTGCCCAACACCAAGATCGAGTTGCTGGAGCCCCTGGGCGAGCAATCTCCCATCGCCAAGTTCCTCGAAAAGAACCCGTCCGGCGGCATTCATCACGTCTGCTACGAGGTGGACGACATCCTGGCGGCCCGCGACCAGCTTGTGGCCCGTGGGGCCCGCGTGCTGGGCGATGGCGAACCGAAGATCGGCGCGCATGGCAAGCCGGTGTTGTTTCTCCACCCCAAAGACTTCCTCGGAACCCTGACAGAGCTGGAACAGGCCTGAGCCCTCCGGGCGGAGCCGGCAGGCCATCCAGCAGCACAGACAAGAGCCAGTGACCCATGTCCATCGCCTATGCGCTTGCCGTCTATTTCATGATGTGGTGGATCGTTCTCTTTGCGATCCTGCCGTTCGGTGTCCGGACCCAGGCCGAAGAGGGCGAAGTGGTGCCCGGTACCGTCGAGAGTGCGCCAGCAAAGTTCAGGATGTGGCGCACCGCATTCTGGACCACCGTCGTCACCAGCGTGCTGTTCGGTGCCTTCGTGTGGCTGCGACAGTCCGGAATCACCCTCGATGACATCCCGCTGCCAGGTCCGCGCTGAGCGGAAAATGAAGCTGCGCCGCTCCGGCCATCATCGCATGTCCGGGGCGACGTCTGTCATTTGAGCCGGGAGGGCATCCCTTTTGGTCGCGACAGTCCGCCCGGCCATGCCGCGTCGGCAGACAGAGGGCAGAGATCGTTCTTGCCGAGCGTCCAATGCCTGCCTGCCCTGCAGGTTATCCCCTTGAAAGAACTGGCAATACGTGGAGGCGGCCCTTGCTTTTCTGTGCAAGACGCAGGGCCAGTCACGGCTTTTCAACAGCTATCCTTCCGATAGGTCTCGAATTTCCGGACGGATGCATCTAGATGCAACTCGCTTGCAACTGCGAACTTCAGGCGAAAAAAAAGCAGGGCAATTGCCCTGCTTTTTTAAGTTCCGCGTCCAAAAACTCCCTCGATACATCAGTGCGTTCTTTTAGAAACTTCACTGTGTCGGCTGCGAACCTTGTGGGTGCGCCAGAGGGATCTTCCTCCCAAGACTCAGACCGCGATGCCTGTTATGAAAGGCTTTGAGCGTTGCCGCTCACTGCCTTTGTTCTTATGGAGTGGCAACCTAGCGCATTGACACAAACTTGTCACTATTTTGAGCGCATAAGCCCAAACTTTTTGCATGCTTGTTCTGGTGGCGGTTCAGAACGCCTTTTTCCTCAACGGGATGGCCGTCAGGGAAGGGGCCGGTTGACCCGGAATCCCAAGCTTTTGCCGCCGCTTTTCCGCAAGGGACTTGTGTTTTCCGGGTGCATGCGGTTTCACTGCGGCGCGGCCCGGTGGAGTGTGCCCGCAAGATCCAGGAACCCGATATGCGTCTGTCCCGCTTTTTTCTGCCCATCCTGAAGGAAACGCCCAAGGAAGCCGAGATCGTCTCGCACCGCCTGATGTTGCGCGCCGGCATGATCCGTCAGCAGTCGGCTGGCATCTACTCCTGGCTGCCGCTGGGCTTCCGTGTGCTGCGCAAGATCGAGAAGATCGTCGAGGAAGAGCAGAACCGCGCCGGCGCCGTGCAGCTCTTGATGCCGACGATCCAGTCGGCGGACCTGTGGCGCGAAAGCGGGCGCTATGACGCCTATGGCAAGGAGATGCTGCGCATCACCGATCGCCACGAGCGCGAGATGCTGTTCGGGCCGACCAACGAGGAGATGATCACCGAGATCTTCCGCTCCTACGTGCGCTCCTACAAGGACCTGCCGCTGAACCTCTACCACATCCAGTGGAAGTTCCGTGACGAGGTCCGTCCGCGCTTCGGCATCATGCGCGGCCGCGAGTTCCTGATGAAGGACGCCTATTCCTTCGACATCGACAAGGAAGCCGCCCGCCACGCCTACAACCGCATGTTCGTCGCTTACCTGCGGACCTTTGCCCGCATGGGCCTGAAGGCGATCCCGATGCGCGCCGACACCGGCCCGATCGGCGGCGACATGAGCCACGAATTCATCATCCTGGCCGCAACCGGCGAAAGCGCCGTGTTCTGCGACAAGAGCCTCCTGGACATGGCAACGCCGGGCCTCGACACCGACTTCTCCTCCGACCTGACGCCGATCGTCGACAGCTGGACGACGCCTTACGCGGCGACCGAGGAAATGCACGACGAGGCAGCCTTCAACGCAATCCCGGAAGACGCCCGCGTCTCGGCCCGCGGCATCGAGGTTGGCCACATCTTCTATTTCGGCACCAAGTACTCCGAGCCGATGGGTGCCAAGGTCATGACCTCGGAAGGCACCGAAGTGCCGGTCCACATGGGTTCCTATGGCGTCGGCGTGTCGCGCCTGATGGGGGCCTTGATCGAGGCGAGCCATGACGAGGAAGGCATCATCTGGCCGGCCTCGGTGGCCCCGTTCCATGTCGGCCTGATCAACCTGAAGCCCGGCGACGCCGAGACGGATCAGGCTTGCGAGGCGCTGTACCAGCGGTTCGAGAATGCCGGGATCGAGGTGCTCTACGACGATGCCGACACCCGCGCTGGTGCCAAGTTCGCCACGATGGACCTCATCGGTCTGCCGTTCCAGCTGATCGCTGGTCCGCGCGGCCTCAAGGACGGGGTGGTCGAGGTGAAGGAACGCGCCACCGGTGCCCGTGAGACGCTGACCGTTGAAGCCGCCTTCAACAAGATCCGCGACGCATTGACCTCCTGATCCCACTCGCGGATCCTTGTCACGGGATTCGTCAGGCATGGCCCGCTTTCGGGCCATGCCACCAAAATCTTGCCCGCTTTCGGCACTAGAGCGCAAAACCTCAGGCTGGCGCTCGAGATCGAATCGGCAGGCCCGAGCAACTGAACAGGCGAATGCGACGGACGGGCGGAGACGCGGGACGTCCGATGCCGAGCCAGAGCCCTTGCTCAACCCTCAAGGCAGATCATGAGCGCACGCAGCACATCGTCGCAGTCGCAGGAAGCAAAGTCGGATCAGTCGCAAGGCGCCGACAGCTCCAAGGGCGCTGGCAGCCGCCCGTCCGTCCGTCCGTTTGCCGCGTTCGAGTGGATGATTGCCGGCCGTTATCTGCGCTCGCGCCGGCGGGACAGCTTCATCTCCGTGATCGCCGGGTTTTCCTTTGTCGGCATCATGCTGGGCGTGGCGACGCTGGTCATCGTGATGGCGGTGATGAACGGCTTCCGCACCGAACTGCTGAGCAAGATCCTCGGCATCAACGGCCACATGCTGGTGCAGCCGATTGACCAGCCGCTGACAGACTATGACGCCGTTGCCTCGCGCCTGCAGGGTGTTCAGGGCGTCGTGTCGGCCATTCCCTTTGTCGAAGGGCAGGCGCTCGTCTCCGGTCCGGCCGGAAATCTCGGCGCCCTTGTGCGCGGCATGTATGAAGCGGACCTGAAGCGTCTGCCTCTGGTGGCGGGCAACCTGCGCCAGGGCACGCTCGATGGCTTCGACACCGCGGGCGGCATTGCCATCGGCACCCGGATGGCCCAGCAGCTCGGGCTGCAGGTCGGCGACAACATCACGATCATTTCGCCGCGCGGGGCGGTCACCCCGATGGGCGTGACGCCGCGCACCAAGTCCTATCCGGTCAGTGCGATCTTCGAGATCGGCATGTCGGAATACGACGGCACGATTGCGTTCATGCCGCTGCCTGAGTCCCAGGGCTTCTTCCGCATGGATGGCAAGGCGACCGGCGTCGAGGTCTACACCGACGACCCGGACAAGGTGGGCGACTATCGCACGGCGGTCGAGGAAGGGGCAGGGCGTCCTGCCTTCGTCAGCGACTGGCGTCAGCGCAACATGACCTTCTTCTCCGCCCTGGAGGTGGAGCGCAACGTCATGTTCCTGATCCTGACGCTGATCGTGCTTGTTGCCGCGCTCAACATCATTTCCGGCCTGACCATGCTGGTGAAGGACAAGGGGCGCGACATCGCGATCCTGCGCACCATGGGCGCGACACGTGGCTCGGTCATGCGCGTCTTCGTCATCACCGGTGCCAGCATCGGCGTGGTGGGGACGCTCGCCGGCTTCCTGCTCGGGCTGCTCGTGTGCCTCAACATCGAGAGCATCCGCCAGTTCATCTCGTGGCTGACCAGCACGCAGCTGTTCGATCCCACGCTCTATTTCCTGTCGCGCATGCCGGCGGAAATGGATCAGGGGGAGACGATCATGGTGCTCGTCATGGCCCTGGTCCTGTCGCTGCTGGCGACGCTCTACCCGGCCTGGCGCGCCGCGCGCCTCGACCCGGTCGAAGCGCTTCGGTACGAGTAAATCATGGCCGTAGCCGGATCCTCAGGAGAGACCTCGTCCATGTCCGCGCCCGTTCTGCGCCTCAGTGGCATCACCCGTGGCTTCAGCGAAGCCTCCGGCAAGCTGGAAATCCTGCGCGGTGCCGACCTCACGCTCGAGGCCGGACAGATGGTCGCGCTTGTTGCCCCATCGGGCACCGGCAAGTCGACCTTGCTGCATATTGCCGGCCTGCTGGAAAAGCCGGATGCCGGTGAAGTCTATGTCGGCGGTAAGCCCTGCGGCGCCTTGAGCGATGATGCGCGCACCACCATCCGCCGCAATGACATCGGTTTCGTCTATCAGTTCCATCATCTCCTGCCGGAGTTCACCGCGCTGGAGAACGTGATGATGCCGCAGATGATCCAGGGCCTGCCGAAAAAGACGGCGGCCGAGCGGGCTGGCCAGCTGCTGGCCTATATGCGCCTCGGCGCGCGCGGCACGCACCGGCCGTCGGAACTGTCGGGCGGAGAACAGCAGCGAGTTGCCATCGCCCGTGCGGTCGCCAATGCGCCACAGTTGCTGCTGCTCGACGAGCCGACCGGCAACCTCGACCCGCAGACCGCGCATTACGTGTTTGATGCCCTGCACGCCCTTGTGCGTGCCACCGGCGTTGCGGCACTCTTTGCCACACACAACATGGAACTGGCCGGCCGGATGGACCGGGTCATCACCCTGCGCGACGGGCTGATCCTCGACTATTGAGAAGGCAGGGACTGTGCCGTCACTCCGAGGCGGCAGTGTCCGCCAGGCCCCGGCGTTTACTGAACTGCGCAGGTGATCCGGTCAGGCGCACCTGCGCAGTTCAGTAAACGGCCGGACGGCAAAGTTCACGCTTCGTTCACCCTCTTGTGCGAAGAACGAGGCTTCTCTGGCCCTGCGTGATTTTGTGGCTTGCGAACAGAACAAAAAGAGAACAATGTCTTCTCAAGGGGCCGGAACGGCCCGGACCAAGAGCTGGCGCGGACTGTGACGCCGGTTTGACGAGAGGAGCATGACATGACCTTCCTGGCCCGTGATATCGCCGCTTTCGGTTCGCTCGTTGTCTTCGCTGCAACTGTCGCTGTCTGGGGCGAGGTTCTCCTCGCGCTGAACTGACCCCGTGCCGGCGTCAGCTATGTCGCCCCGCAGGAATCTCTGGATCGGTTTCCCGCGCACCCTATAAGGTCTCGACAGGGGCCGCTGCTTCGGGGCATCACGGGACAAGCTGGACTCGCGCCATCCCGTTCGGAATGTGAGCGGCTCCATTCCAGTCCCGCAGCGGGGCAGGGGGTATCTTACCACCGGGGCGCACCGTCCATGTCCGAGATCGGCTTCGTTCACCTTCGGGTTCATTCCGCTTTGTCCCTTCTCGAAGGGGCATTGCCGATCAAGAAGCTGCTGGACCTTGCCAAGGCCGACGACCAGCCGGCCCTGGCCATCACCGACACGGGCAATCTGTTCGGGGCGCAGGAATTTGCCGGCAAGGCCTGGGGATCCGGCATCCAGCCGATCATCGGCTGCCAGCTGGCTGTCGCGTTTGGTGATGACGCGGCTGATGAGCGGCGCGGAGAGCCGTCGCTGAGCGATGTCGTGCTGCTCGCCATGAGTGAGCAGGGCTACATGAACCTCATGGAGCTCACCAGCCGCGCCTTTCTCGATACGCCAACGGGCCAGCGTGCCCATGTTCCGCTCAGCCTGCTCGAATCGCGCAGCGCCGGCATGATTCTGCTGACCGGCGGCGTGCACGGTCCCATCGGCAAGGCCCTGCTCGGCGGCCATCGCGCGCTCGCCGCCACCCGCCTCGACCGGCTCGCGGCCGCTTTCGACGGCAGGTGCTACGTCGAGCTGCAGCGCCATGGCATGGCCGCTGAACGAAAGGCAGAGCCGGGGTTCCTCGATCTTGCGTATGAAAAGGGCCTGCCGATCGTTGCGACCAACGAGGCCTTCTTCCCCAAGCGCGACGATTACGAGGCCCATGACGCGCTGATCGCGATCTCCGAAGGCCGCGTGCTGATCGACGATGATCGCCGCAAGCTGACGCCCGAGCATTACTTCAAGTCACGCGCGGAAATGCTGGCGCTGTTTGCCGACCTGCCGGAGGCGACCGCCGCGACGGTCGAGATTGCGCGGCGCTGCCACTACCGGCCGCTGAAGCGCAACCCGATCCTGCCCCGCTTTGCCGGCGCGGACGCCGACCCGGAGGAGGCCGAAAAGGCCGAGGCGGACGAGCTGAAGCGGCAGGCCCGCGATGGTCTGGCCATGCGCCTGGCCGCCCACGGCCTCGCACCTGGCCTCAGCGAGCAGGACTACTGGGAGCGGCTGGAGTTCGAGCTCTCGGTCATCGAACGGATGAAATTCCCCGGCTACTTTCTCATCGTGGCGGACTTCATCAAGTGGGCGAAGTCGCATGACATTCCGGTCGGTCCGGGCCGCGGATCGGGTGCAGGTTCGGTGGTCGCCTGGTCACTGACCATCACCGACCTCGATCCCATGCGGTTCTCGCTGCTGTTCGAGCGCTTCCTCAACCCGGAACGCGTTTCGATGCCGGACTTCGACATCGACTTCTGCCAGAACCGGCGCGAAGAGGTCATTCGCTACGTCCAGGAGAAGTACGGCCGCAGCCAGGTGGCCCAGATCATCACCTTCGGATCTCTGCAGGCCCGCGCCGTGCTGCGTGACGTTGGCCGCGTGTTGCAGATGCCTTATGGCCAGGTCGACCGTCTCTGCAAGCTGGTGCCGGCAAACCCGGCCAATCCGGTCACGCTGGCCCAGGCCATCGCCGAGGAGCCGCGCCTGCGTGAGGCCGCGCGCGAGGAAGAGAGCGTCGAACGCTTGCTCGCCATGGCCCAGAAGCTGGAGGGCCTCTACCGCCACGCCTCGACCCACGCCGCCGGTGTGGTGATCGGCGACCGGCCGCTCGAACAGCTCGTCCCCCTCTACCGCGATCCACGCTCCGACATGCCGGTGGCGCAGTTCAACATGAAGATGGTGGAAGAAGCGGGCCTGGTGAAGTTCGACTTCCTCGGCCTGAAAACCCTCACCGTCATTGATACCGCGGTGAAGCTGATCGCCCGCAAGGGCATCACCGTCGACATGGCGGCGGTGCCGCTTGATGACCCGAAAACCTACAAGCTCTTGGCCGCCGGCGAGACGGTCGGCGTGTTCCAGCTGGAAAGCCAGGGCATGCGCCGCGCTATTGCCGGCATGAAGCCCGACCGGTTCGAGGATATCGTCGCCCTGGTGGCGCTCTATCGTCCGGGGCCGATGGAGAACATTCCGGTCTACAACGCCGTCAAGCACGGCGAGCAGGAGCCCGATTACCTGCATCCGCTGCTGGAGCCGATCCTGACGGAGACGAACGGCATCATCGTCTACCAGGAACAGGTGATGCAGATCGCCCAGGTCCTGTCGGGCTATTCGCTCGGCGAAGCAGACCTTTTGCGCCGCGCCATGGGCAAGAAGATCGCCGCCGAGATGGAAGTCCAGCGCGCCCGCTTCGTTGATGGCGCCGTCGAGCGGGGCGTTGACAAGGATCAGGCCGGCACGATCTTCGACCTCGTGGCCAAGTTCGCCAACTACGGCTTCAACAAGTCGCACGCGGCCGCCTATGCGCTGGTCTCCTACCATACGGCCTGGCTCAAGGCGAACCATCCGGTCGAGTTCCTGGCCGCGTCCATGACGCTCGACCTTGGCAACACCGACAAGCTGGGCGACTTCCGTCAGGAGGCACGGCGGATGGGCGTTGCCGTTCTGCCGCCGTCCATCAACCGGTCCATGGTTCCCTTCGACGTCGATGACGGCCGGATTGTCTATGCCATGGGCGCGATCAAGGGGGCCGGCGAACAGGCGATCCAGCACATTGTTGATGTCCGCGGCGACCGGCCGTTCAAAAGCATTGGCGACTTTGCCTCGCGCATCTCGCCGAAGTTCCTGAACAAGCGGGTGCTGGAAAGCCTCGTCAACGCCGGCGCTTTCGATTGTCTGGAGAGCAACCGCGCCCGGGTGTTCGAAGGGCTCGACCGCATCATCGGGCAGGCACAGCGCACCGAATCCAACGCCAGCATGGGTCAGAACGACATGTTCGGCAGTGGCAGTGGCGCAGGCGATGACCTGCAGCTCGCCGAAGTGTCCGGCTGGCTGCCGGCCGAGCGGTTGCAGCGCGAACATCAGGCCATCGGCTTCTATCTGTCTGCCCATCCGCTCGACGAGTACCAGCCGCTGCTGGAGCGCATGCGCGTGCAGCTCTGGGCGCAGTTCTCAGAGGCGGTGAAGCGCGGTGCTTCGGCTGGACGCCTCGCCGGGACGGTGATCTCCAAGCAGGAACGCAAGACGAAGTCCGGCAACCGCATGGGTATCGTTCGTTTCTCCGATTCGTCCGGCCAGTTCGAAGCTCTGCTGTTCTCAGAGAAGCTGGCCCAGTTCCGCGATGTGCTGGAGGTCGGCAAGTCGATGGTCGTGCTCGTCAGCGCAGATATGCGTGACGATGAGCCATCCTTGCGCATCGAACAGGTCGACCCGATCGAGGCCATGGCCGCGAGGGTGCAGAAGAGCCTGCGCGTGTTCCTGCGCGACGAAAGGCCGATGAAGAGCCTTGTCCGTCATCTGTCGACCAAGGGGGAGGGCGAGGTCAACGTCGTCGTGCTGCTGGATGAGGGCAAGCGCGAAGTCGAGGTCCGTCTGCCCGGCAAGTTCCGCCTCTCGCCGGAAATCGCCGGGGCACTGAAGGCCGTCCCGGGTGTAACCGACGTCCAGCTCGCCTGAGTGGCGCTTCTGTCCGTGGAGCCGGGAGCAGGGAGAACCGGCCCAAGGTCCGCATTGGCACTTGTATTTCGAAACTTCGACGCCTATAAGGCGCCCATTCCACACACGGGGAAGGATCCGGCATGTCCGGTTCCGTCCGGTGTCCGTTGCGGCTTGATGCCGCCGCTGCACTCCCCGTGGAGGTCATAACCGGAAAAATCAGGAGTTTAGGGCCATGGCTTTGCCCGATTTCACCATGCGTCAGCTGCTGGAAGCAGGCGTTCACTTCGGTCACCAGAAGCACCGCTGGAACCCGCGCATGGCGCCGTACATCTTCGGCGTTCGCAACGACATCCACATCATCGATCTGGCACAGACCGTTCCGCTGCTGCACCAGGCTCTTAAGGCCGTGAGCGACACCGTCGCCAACGGTGGCCGCGTGCTGCTCGTCGGCACCAAGCGTCAGGCCCAGGAAGCTGTTGCCGAATCCGCGCGTAACTCCGCGCAGTATTTCGTCAACGCCCGCTGGCTCGGCGGCATGCTGACCAACTGGAAGACCATTTCCGGTTCGATCCAGCGCCTGCGCAAGCTCGAGGAAGTCCTGTCGACCGACACTTCCGGCCTGACCAAGAAGGAAAAGCTGTTCATGGACCGCGAGCGCGAGAAGCTCGAGCGGAACCTGGGCGGCATCAAGGACATGGGTGGCCTGCCGGACCTGATCTTCGTGATCGACACCAACCGCGAAGCGATCGCCATCCAGGAAGCCCGTCGTCTGGGTATCCCGGTTGCTGCAATCCTTGATTCGAACTGCTCGCCGGAAGGCATCACCTATCCGGTCCCGGGCAACGACGACGCCGGCCGCGCGCTGCAGCTCTACTGCGACCTGATCGCACGTGCTGCCATCGACGGCATCTCCCGCGCCCAGGGCAACATGGGCATGGACATCGGCGCTTCGGAAGCTGCTCCGGTTGAGCCGGCTCTGGATGCCGACGAGCAGGCTGACGCCTGATTATCTGAGGCAGGCGCGCGGTGCTTGACGCATCGCGCGCCTTCGCCTTGACGAGGTGACAGCCAGAACATTGGCAACAGCATCTCGCACGACGGAATGGTTCGTCTGCGATGTCGAAAGACAGCCAGACAGGGTTCCGCACAAGACTTTCGCCCGGCCCTCAGGCGCCTGAAGTTCAGGCAAGCTTCGTCAGGGCCGCGATATGTGTGAATAACGCATATCGTCATAATGCCGCGGTGGCGCATGCGCTAAACCGGGCAAATCTTAGAAACTCCCACCACGAGGCGTTCGATGAGCATTTCCGCTGCGATGGTAAAAGAGCTCCGCGAGAAGACCGGCGCGGGCATGATGGACTGCAAGACCGCCCTGAACGAGACGGGCGGCGACATGGAAGCTGCCATTGACTGGCTGCGCACCAAGGGCCTCGCAAAGGCTGCCAAGAAGGCCGGCCGCGTCGCTGCTGAAGGTCTGGTTGGCGTTGCCTCCCAGGGCACCAAGGCTGCCGTCATCGAGCTGAACTCCGAAACCGACTTCGTTGCCCGCAACGAAGGCTTCCAGACGCTCGTCCGCGACGTCGTCAAGGTCGCCGTTGCCACTGGTTCCGACGTCGAGGCAATCTCGGCTGCGACCTACCCGGGCACTGACAAGACTGTCGACGCTGCGATCAAGGATGCCATCGCCACCATCGGCGAGAACATGACCCTGCGCCGCGCCGCTGTGCTGTCCGTCTCCGAAGGCATCGTTGCGTCCTACGTCCACAGCGCCGTGACCGATGGTCTGGGCAAGATCGGCGTGCTCGTCGCGCTCGAGTCCGCTGGTGACAAGGACAAGCTGAACGCCCTCGGCCGCCAGATCGCCATGCACATTGCGGCCACCAGCCCGCTGTCGCTGAATGTTGACGAACTCGATCCGGCTGTTGTCGAGCGTGAGCGCAACGTGTTCATCGAGCAGGCCCGCGAGTCCGGCAAGCCGGACAACATCATCGAAAAGATGGTGGAAGGCCGTATCCGCAAGTTCTACGAGGAAGTGACCCTCGTGAAGCAGGCTTTCGTGATCGACCCGGACAAGACCGTGGAACAGGCCGTCGAGGCACTGGCCAAGGACCTTGGCACTCCGGTCAAGCTCACCGGCTTCGTTCGCTTCGCTCTCGGTGAAGGCATCGAGAAGGAAGAAACGGACTTCGCGGCCGAAGTGGCCGCGGCCGCCGGCCACTGAATGCCAAAGGCGCCGGCGACCCCGGCGCCTTTTTTCTGACTGCCATCTAATTTCCCATCACTCCATAAATAGAAAAAGGTGTGCCCATGACCACCACATTGCGTTGGCGCAGAGTTCTGCTGAAGCTTTCCGGTGAAGCCCTCATGGGGACGCAAGCTTTCGGGATCGATCCGGCAGTGGTGGAGCGCATCGCAGTGGAAGTGGCCAATGCGGTGAAGCTCGGCGCACAGGTCGGTCTGGTTGTCGGCGGCGGCAACATCTTCCGCGGCGTTGCTGTCGCGGCCAAGGGCGGCAATCGCGTGACCGGCGACCACATGGGCATGCTGGCCACGGTGATGAACAGCTTGACGCTCGCCGATGCGCTGCGTCGCCAGGAAGTTCAGGCGCGCGTGTTGTCGGCTGTGCCGGTGCCCTCGATCTGCGAAACCTTCACCCAGCGCGGTGCTGAACGCTACATGGAAGACGGTGACGTGATCGTCTTCGCCGGTGGCACGGGCAACCCGTTCTTCACCACCGATTCGGGCGCTGCCCTGCGTGCGGCTGAAATGAAGTGCGACGCTTTCCTGAAGGGCACCCAGGTCGACGGCATTTATTCGGAAGACCCCAAGATCAATCCGAATGCCGAACGTTACACGGAACTGACCTACGAGGACGTCATCACGCGCAACCTGAAGGTCATGGATACGACGGCCATTGCGCTGGCCCGCGACAACCGGATTCCGGTCGTCGTCTTCTCCATTCATACGCCGGGTTCGCTTGTCGACGTGCTGCTCCAGCGCGGGCGCTACACCGTCGTCAGCGCAGCGGCCTGACCCCAGGTCGAACTGGACGCTTTTCCACCGCTTCTCCGCCCAGGCGCCCCTCGGCGCTGGAGGGCGGCGGGAATGCGTGCGAATATTGTTGCAACGGCACGGTCGTTCTTGTCTTTGGGCAAGATTGTGCGATGGTTGCGCCCCAGCCCGAACGGGCCTCTACAAACAAAAAATGCGAGGATCAAAATGCCGGTAGAAGGTGTCGATCTTGGAGATCTTGAGCGTCGGATGCAGGGCGCGCTCGGCGTACTGAAAACCGAACTGTCGGGTCTGCGCACCGGTCGCGCATCTTCCAGCATGCTTGATGCGATTGTCGTGACCGCCTATGGCCAGACCATGCCGATCAACCAGGTCGGCACCGTGTCCGTTCCGGAACCGCGCATGGTCGCGATCCAGGTCTGGGACAAGGGCATGGTGAGCGCTGTCGAGAAGGCGATCCGCGAATCGAGCCTCGGCCTCAACCCGGTCATCGATGGCCAGCTGCTGCGTCTGCCAATTCCGGAGCTGAACGCTGAACGGCGTCAAGAGCTGATCAAGGTCGCGCACAAATACGCGGAAGCGGCGAAGGTTTCGATCCGCCATGTCCGCCGCGATGGCATGGACCTGATCAAGAAGCTCGAAAAGGACGGCAAGATCAGCCAGGACGACGCGCGCGTCGCCTCGGATGACGTCCAGAAGCTCACCGACAACCGCATTGCGGAAGTCGACAGCATGCTCGAGAAGAAGCAGCAGGAAATCTCTCAGGTCTGAGACCGGGTTCCGCGCGACGCCGAGGATGTGAATGACGAGTGACCCTGATACCGGTTCGCTGCAATCAGCTCCCGCAAAACGCGGAGCCGGTCAGGGTGGTTGTGTCCCGCGCCATGTCGCCATCATCATGGACGGCAATGGCCGCTGGGCAAAGGCGCGCGGGCTGCCGCGCACCGAAGGCCACCGCCATGGCCTGGAAGCCTTGCGCGGCGCCATTCGCCACGCCCGGGAGCGCGGCATTGGCTATGTGACCGTCTACAGTTTCTCGTCCGAGAACTGGAGCCGTCCGCCGACCGAGGTCAGCTTCCTGATGGGCCTGCTGCGCCGGTTCGTGCAGCGGGACCTGTCCGAGCTGCACCAGGCCAACATCCGCGTCCGGATCATCGGATCGCGCGAGGGGCTTGAACCCGGGATCCGGGGCCTGCTCGACGAGAGCGAGGCGCTGACGCGGGGCAACACCGGCATGACCCTGATCGTCGCCTTCAACTATGGTGCCCGGGACGAGATCGTCCGCGCGATGCGCCAGCTGGCGCAGGATGTTGCTGCGGGGCGGCTTGATCCCGACGCGCTCGCTGAGGGTGATGTGACCGCCGCGCTCGATACATCCGACATTCCGGATCCGGATCTGATCATTCGCACCAGCGGCGAACAGCGCCTGTCGAATTTCCTGCTCTGGCAGGCCGCCTATGCCGAGTTCTATTTTTCGCCGGTTCTGTGGCCCGACTTCGATGCCGCGGCCTTCGACGCAGCCCTTGATGCCTTTGCCGCGCGGGAACGCCGGTTCGGCGCGGTTTCGGCAACGGGGGGCTGATGGGCGAGGGGGGATCATCGGCAGGCGAGGGAGCGCGCGGCCGGCCGGCTTCTGACCTCAGGGCCAGAGTGCTGTCGGCGCTGGTGCTGGGGCCGCTGGTCCTGGCTATCGTCTGGTGGGGCGAGGAGCCCTACACGGCCCTGATCGCGGTTGGCGGCCTCGTCATCCTGCGCGAATGGTTCGTCATCGTCAGCGCACCTGGCTCCGGACCGGTGCCGGTCATCGGTTATCTGGCGGTGCTTGCCTTCACCTTCCTGGTGCATCTGTCATTTGAACTTGCGGCACTCGGCCTTCTGGTTGCTGCCACACTCGCCTTGTACTTCGCCGCAGGTGGCGGGAAAACCGGACGCTGGACGGCCGAAGGCCTCATCTACGCCGCCCTGTCCGTCGGGGCGCTGCTTGTCGTGCGTCGCGGGGCAATTGGCGAGGCTTTCAGTTTCTTTCTGATCGCGACCGTCTGGGTGACCGACATCGCTGCCTATTTCGTCGGGCGGCGACTTGGCGGACCGAAACTCTGGTCGCGCATTTCACCAAAGAAAACCTGGTCCGGTGCCCTCGGCGGGCTTCTGGCAGGTTCACTGGCAGGCGTTGGCGCGGCAGCCTTCTACGGCCGTGCCGACCTGTTGATCTGGTTTGCGCTGGCGGTGGTCCTGTCGATCGTCTCGCAGGCGGGAGATCTGGCGGAATCAGCCGTCAAGCGGCGGTTCGGCGTCAAGGATTCCGGAGCGCTGATCCCGGGCCACGGCGGTTTGATGGACCGTGTCGACGGCTTGGTTGCTGCGGCCGTTGCGGCGGCGCTTTTGGGCCTCCTTCTGGGCGGATCTCTGCATGAACCGGTCTCTGGGCTTGGCCTTGGCTGACCCAAACAAGGTACTGTCGTGACCCCGAGCAACAGTTTCGTTTCCGCAGCGCCCGGCATGAGCGCAGACATCGCCACGATGGATGCTCCCCGTGTTCGCCTCGTGGTTCTCGGTGCGACCGGCTCGATCGGCAAGAGCACGCTGGATATCGTCCGGCATCATCCCGATCGCTATGAAGTTGTGGCGCTGGCCGCCGGACGCAGGGCTGCCGAACTGGCCGAGCTTGCCCGCGAATTCAACGTCCGTTTTGCCGCCCTTGCCGATGCGTCGGCTGGAGAGGCTCTTGATGCGGCACTGGCTGGCAGCGGGATTGCCAATGGCGCAGGACAATCAGCCCTGCATGACGCCGCGCTCTATCCAGCCGACATCGTCGTTGCCGGGATCGTCGGTGCAGCAGGCCTTGCCCCGACCTTTGCCGCCCTTCAGGCGGGCCGGACCATCGCGCTTGCCAACAAGGAATGCCTTGTGTGTGCCGGTGATCTGTTCATGGCGGAAGCCCGGCGCCGGCAGGTGGCCGTGCTGCCGATGGACAGCGAGCACAATGCGATCTTCCAGGTGCTGGAAAGCCGAAATATTGCCGAGGTGGAAAAGATCGTTCTCACCGCGTCGGGCGGCCCGTTCCGGACCAAGACCCTGGACGAGATGCGTCATGTGACGCCCGCACAGGCATTGCGCCACCCGAACTGGGACATGGGCAGCCGTATCACGATCGACAGCGCCACCTTGATGAACAAGGGGCTTGAGGTCATCGAGGCCTCGCACCTCTTCCCACTGGCGCATGATCAGCTGGATGTGCTGGTCCATCCCCAGTCTGTGATCCACGGCATGGTGCAGTACAAGGACGGGTCCCTGCTGGCCCAGCTTGGCAGCCCGGACATGCGCACGCCCATCGCGCATTGTCTCGCCTGGCCGCGCAGACTGGATCTGCCGGTGGCGCGGCTTGATCTTGCCCGTCTTGCAACCTTGACGTTTGAGGCACCCGATCTTGTCCGGTTTCCTGCTCTGGGTCTGGCGCTTTCGGCGATGCGGGCCGGGGGCGGGGCACCGGCTGCGCTCAATGCCGCTGACGAAGAGGCCGTTGCAGCTTTTCTGGCGGGGCGGATCGGGTTTCTCGATATCGCATCGGTTGTCGCCGATGTGCTTGAGACGCTCACGGGATCGGGAGCCCTTGCTGCACCGGAATCGGTCGCTGCCGTTCTCAACCTGGACGGCGAAGCGCGCCGCCAGGCGGCTGTCGCGATTGCCCGGCGCGCCGTTTGAACAGAAATCGCCAGCCGAGGTTATCCCGCTTGCATGACCCGGTGGTGATGTTCTGGGCTGGCAACGCTCGCGGCAGGCGGCTATGTTAAACTACAATTACGATTTGGACCTTAGGGTTCCGGTAACGGGGAGGCCGCGTTGGTCCGCCTCCCTTGGCGTAGGATAAGCGTATGGACCTTATTTCAGGCTACCTGACCCAGTCAGCGACGATGCTCGCTGCGTTCCTGTTTGTCCTGACGATAGTGGTCTTCTTCCACGAGCTTGGTCATTTCCTCGTCGCCCGCTGGTGCGGTGTCCGCGTGGATGCCTTTTCAGTCGGGTTCGGCCGTGAACTGTTCGGCTTCAATGACAGGCACGGCACACGGTGGAAACTCAGCCTGATCCCGCTGGGTGGTTACGTGAAGTTTGCCGGCGACGACAACGCCGCCAGCGTGCCGGACCGCGACGGGCTTGCGGCGATGAGCGAGGCCGAGCGCGCGGGGACCTTCCCGGCCAAGCCGGTGTGGCAGCGCGCCGCCGTTGTTGCTGCCGGGCCGATCGCCAACTTCCTTCTGTCCATTGCCATTTTTGCGCTGGTCTTCAGTGTCTACGGCAAGGTCGTCACGACGCCGCTGTTGCAGGAAATCCGTCCGGGCAGTGCGGCCGAGCAGGCGGGTTTGTTGCCGGGCGATCTGGTCCTGACCGTTGATGGCAAGGAAATCGCCACTTTCACCGATCTGCAGCGCATCGTTTCGGCGAGCGCCGACATTCCGTTGACCCTTGATGTCGACCGCAAGGGTGAAGTCGTGCGGATCGTGGTGACGCCGCAGTACACGGAAGTCTCCGACGGGTTCGGTGGCACCCAGCGTGTGGGCCTGCTTGGCGTTGCGCGCTCACCAAATCAGGACGACCTCAAGGTCATCCGCTACGGCCCGGTCGAAGCAGTGGCTGAGGGGGCCAAGGAAACGTGGTTCATCGCGGCCCGGACCCTCGACTACCTGTCGAAGGTCATCACAGGCCGGGAATCAGCGGAGCAGCTTGGTGGTCCGATCCGCGTGGCGCAGGTGTCGGGGCAGGTGGCAGAGCTTGGGATCATCCCCTTGCTGCAGCTGGCTGCTGTCCTGTCCGTCTCCATTGGATTGCTCAATCTGATGCCGATCCCGATGCTGGATGGCGGGCATCTTGTCTACTACGCGGCGGAAGCCGTGCGAGGGAAACCCCTGAGCGAGCGCGTGCAGGATGCCGGCTTCCGGATCGGCCTTGCGATTGTGCTGATGCTCATGGTGTTTGCCACCTGGAATGATGTGTCACGCCTCGCCGGCGGTTGAAGGCGGGCGTGACATGGCCGCAACGCCTTCAAATGAAATCCGTTTCTGGTGAGGCTTGCGGTTGCGTATTCGGCAAAAGGATGTAAAACCATGCCGGATGCTGAGAATCTGACGAAGGCCCTAACCGGTCTCAATTGAAAAAGGCATAGCTCGGATATGCAGCGACTGCGGAAAATTTCTCGTGCCGTTATTTTGTCGGCACCGCTCTTTGTGGCCGGTGGGATCCTTCCTGATCCGTTCGGTCTGTCTGTCACGAGCGCTGAGGCCGCGGTCGCCGGCAATATCGTTGTGCGTGGCAACACGCGCATCGAAGGCGAAACCGTCGTCAGTTACCTCACGATCCAGCGCGGCAAGTCGTACAGCGCGGCGGATGTGGATGAATCCCTGAAGGCCCTGTTTGCAACGGGTCTGTTCGAGGATGTCCGCATCAGCTCCGAGGGCGGCACGCTCGTGGTCACCGTCAAGGAAAACCCGGTCATCGGCCGCGTCTCCTTCGAAGGCAATCGCCGGGTGACTGATGACCAGCTGAAGACGGCCGTCCGTACCACCGAGCGCTCCATGCTGACGCGCTCGAAGGTCCAGTCGGATGTTCAGAACATTCTCGAAGCCTATCGCCGCACCGGCCGCTATCGCGCCTCGGTCGAGCCGAAGATCATTGACCGTGGCAACAA
Source organism: Pannonibacter sp. SL95 (assembly GCF_026672425.1). Taxonomy (GTDB): domain Bacteria; phylum Pseudomonadota; class Alphaproteobacteria; order Rhizobiales; family Stappiaceae; genus Pannonibacter. The sequence goes on along the minus strand of NZ_JAPPRC010000005.1, from coordinate 344,963 downwards.
CCGCGTCGATCTGGTGTTCGAGATCTCCGAAGGCGAGAAGACCGGCGTCGAGCGCATCACCTTCATCGGCAACGGCAACTTCAGTGACCGTCGTCTGCGCGAGGTTATCCGGACCCGTGAGAGCGGGCTGCTGAGCTGGCTGCGCAGCACGGACACCTATGATCCGGACCGTCTTGCCGCCGACCAGGAGCTCCTGCGCCAGTTCTACTATCAGAACGGCTACGCTGACTTCCGCATCGTTGCCACCAGCGCCGATCTTGACCGTGAACAGAACGTCTTCTTCGTCACCTTCACGGTGGAAGAGGGCGAGAAGTACGAGATCGGCAACGTCGAGATCCAGAGCTCGCTGTCTTCGATCGACCCTGAAGCGCTGAAGAGCGACGTGCGCACCAAGTCCGGTGACACGTACAATTCGCGCCGTGTCGAGCAGACGCTGGAAGACATCACGCTCAAGGTGTCCGAAGACGGCTATGCCTTCGCTGAGGTGCGCCCGCGTGCCCTGCGCAACTATGAGACCAAGACGATCGACCTCGTGTACAACATCGAGGAAGGTCCGCGTGCCTATGTCGAGCGGATCAACATCCGCGGCAACGACCGGACGCGTGAGTATGTGATTCGCCGCGAGTTCGATCTGGCCGAAGGTGATGCGTTCAACCGCGTCCTTCTCGACAAGGCCGAGCGTCGTCTGCGCAACACCGGCTTCTTCAAGGAAGTCCGCATCACCTCTGAGCGTGGCAGCTCTCCCGACCGCGTCATCATCAACGTGGATGTCGAAGAGCAGGCAACCGGTGAAGTTTCCTTCGGTATCGGTTACTCGACGTCTGACGGCGTCATCGGTGACGTGTCGATCTCTGAAAAGAACTTCCTTGGCCGTGGCCAGTTTGTTCGCGTCGGTGTCGGCGGTGGCAAGTCCTCGCAGAACTACGAGTTCCAGTTCCGTGAGCCGTTCTTCCTCGGTCGCCGCATTGCACTCGACCTCGACGCCTATCGCCGCGTGTCGGACAAGAACGACTACCGCAGCTACAAGGAAGACGTGACCGGTGGCGGTTTCGGCTTCACCCTGCCGCTGCGCGAAGACGAGCTGGCTCTCAAGCTGTTCTACAACATCTATGAGACCAAGATCTCCGATCCGAAGAAGCTGGCGACTGGTCTGTCGAACTGCTCGAAGAACAAGGATCTGTCCCCGGCCATCTGCGACTCGCTCGGGTCCTACCTGACGTCGTTGGCTGGCTACGCGCTGATCTACAACACCCTCGACAGCAACCAGAACCCGTCGGACGGCCTCTATGGCAAGTTCCAGCAGGAGTTTGCTGGCATCGGTGGTGACGCTCAGTTCATCCGCACCACGGCAGAAGGTCGCCTGTACAAGGAGATCTACCCGGATGCGGGCATCGTGGGGAACATCACCCTGCGCGGCGGTCACATCCAGGCTCTGGGCAGCAAGCGTCTGCGCATTTCCGACCAGTTCATGATGGGCGGCGACATGGTTCGCGGCTTCGAGAACGGCGGTATCGGACCGCGCGACCGTAAGACAGGTGATGCGATCGGTGGTCGTTTCTATGTCGCCGGTACGCTGGAAGCGACGTTCCCGTTCCCGGTCATTCCGGAAGAGTTCGGTCTGAGCGGTGCCGTGTTCGCCGATGCCGGTTCGCTGTGGGATGCAGATTCCAAGCTGATCAAGGCCGTGGGTGCCAACGGCGTGTCGTCGAACAGCTTCGACCTGCGTGCTTCTGCCGGCTTCGGCGTTCGCTGGGTGTCGCCGTTCGGTCCGCTGCGCATGGACTTCGCATGGCCGCTCATGAAGCAGAAGCAGGACCAGACCCAGGTGTTCCGCCTGTCGGGTGGTACCCGGTTCTAAGGCCGGACAAGAGATTGAGCTACGGCCGCCGCACGCATCGGCGGCCGTTTGCTTTTTAAGGCCCCGTTCGGGCGGGGCGAGGAGCCTTCGAATGGCAGATCCGATGTTCTACGCGCCGATGCAGGCGCTGCGTCTGGCTGAACTTGCTGAAGTGGCCGGAGCTGACTTGCAGCGGGGCGACGCTGACCTCACCATCTCCTGCGTGACGCCGCTGGAGGACGCCCGGCAGGGCGCGCTCGTTTTCTTCGACAACACGCGGTATCTCGATCACCTGGCGACCACGCGTGCGACGGCCTGCATTGTTGCGCCGAAACACGCGGCCAAGGTGCCGGACAGCGTCGCGTTGCTGGTTGCCAAGGATCCTTATCGCGCCTGGGCCAAGGTTCTGGCCCGGCTCTACCCGCAGGCCATGGCGCCGCTGCCGGCTTTCGAGGATACGCCGGGTGTCTCGCCGCGGGCGGTCGTGCATCCACAGGCACAGCTTGAGGACAATGTCACTGTAGAGCCAGGCGCTGTGATCGGTGCAGGTGCCGAGATCGGCAGTGGCAGCCATATCGGCCCCAACGCCGTCATTGGCCAGAATGTCCGCATCGGCCGCGATTGCCGGATCGGCGCAAACGCGGTCCTGCAGCATACGCTCATCGGCAACCGTGTCATCGTGCATCCCGGCGTTGCCATAGGGCAGGATGGCTTTGGCTATGCCATGGGCCTCGGCGGTCATCTCAAGGTGCCGCAGATCGGCCGTGTCATCATTCAGGACGACGTCGAGATCGGCGCCAACACCACCATTGACCGCGGCGCCAACCGCGACACGGTTGTGGGGGGAGGGCACGAAGATCGACAATCAGGTCCAGGTTGGCCACAATGTCAACATCGGCCGCCATTGTGTGATCGTTTCGCAGGTTGGTCTGTCTGGATCCTCGACGCTTGCCGACTATGTCGCAATCGGCGGCCAGTCCGGCGTTGCCGGACATGTCGAGGTCGGCATGGGCGCGCAGATTGCCGCCGTCAGCGTCGTCAACGACAGCGTTCCGGCCGGTGGTCGTTATGGCGGCACGCCGGCCAAGCCGGTCAAGCAGTGGTTCCGCGAACTGACAGCCCTGAAAAAACTGGCGCAACGCGGCTCAGACACCTGACAGGACGCTTCTGCTCGGCTAAAGAGCAGGAAAGGCACATTTTCCCTTCACGGGGGCAGAGGATATGGAAGAACAAGTCACGACCACACTGGCAGCTGCCGACATCATGAAGGTGATGGAGCTGTTGCCGCACCGCTATCCGTTCCTGATGATCGACAAGATCATCGAGATGAACGGCGACGAGTCCTGCATCGGCATCAAGAATGTCACGATCAACGAACCGCATTTCCAGGGTCACTTTCCGACCCGTCCGGTGATGCCGGGCGTTCTGCTGATCGAGGCGATGGCGCAGACGGCGGGTGCCCTGTGCGTTCACTCGCTTGGCGGTGACCATACGCCCCAGCTGGTGTATTTCATGACCATCGACAAGGCGAAGTTCCGCAAGCCGGTAGGCCCGGGCGACCAGGTCCACTTCCATGTGAAGAAGATCCGCAACCGCTCGAACATCTGGCGCTTCGAAGCGGTCGCCAAGGTCGACGGCGTCAAGGTTGCGGAAGCCGAGATCAGTGCCATGCTGGTGGATGCCTGACCGGGACGGGTTTGCGCCCTTCTGAAGCAATGCATCAACAGTACCGCGTAAGTGCCGGGGAGTTCAGACTGTGATCCATCCAAGCGCAGTGATCGAGGACGGCGCGAGCCTCGGCGAAGGTGTCCGCATCGGCCCGTTCTGTCACATCGGCAAGGACGCGAAGATCGGCGATGGCGTCGAGATGAAGTCCCATGTGGTGGTTGCCGGCGACACGACGATTGGCGCGCGCACGGTGATCTTCCCCTTCGCGTCTCTCGGGCATCAGCCGCAGGATCTGAAGTATCGCGGCGAGCCCGCGTCACTGACGATCGGGTCTGACTGCCTCATTCGCGAGGGCGTCACCATGAACCCTGGCACCGAAGGCGGCGGCGGCACGACAACCGTCGGGGATCGCTGCGCGTTCCTTGCCAATTCGCATGTCGGCCACGACAGCCACATCGGCAACAATGTGGTGATGTCGAACAACGTCATGATCGCTGGCCACGTCACCGTCGGTGATCACGTGATCTTTGGCGGCGGTTCGGCAGTGATCCAGTTCACCCGCATCGGCGATCATGCCTTTGTCGGCGGCCTGGCTGGTCTTGAGAACGATCTCATCCCCTTCGGCATGGTCACGGGCAACCGCGCCCGTCTGGGCGGTCTCAACCTGGTCGGTCTGAAGCGCCGCAATTTCCCGCGTGAACAGATCCACGCCTTGCGTTCTGCCTATCGTGACCTGTTCGAAAGCGACGAGGGCACCTTGCGTGACCGGGCGCAGAAACTGGCCGCAACCGTTGGCGAGGAGCCGCTGGTGCAGCAGGTGCTGGACTTCATCCTGGTCGAGGGCGATCGTCGTTTCTGCACGCCGCGCGGCCCGCAGGGCGACTGAGCCATGAGCGAGCGCGCCCCTGCGCAAGGCCGGGCACCGCTTGGGCTGATTGCGGGTGGTGGCCAGCTTCCGCTTGAAATTCTGGATGACCTTAAGGCCCGGTCGGAGCCAGTCGTCACCATTGCCATCAAGGGCGAGGCGGATCCCGCCTTCGTCCGTCAGGCCGACCACGAGCTTGGCTGGGGCCAGATCGGACACCTGTTCAAGGTGCTGCACAGCGCGGGCTGCGACCGTGTGATCCTCATCGGCAGCGTGACCCAGAGGCCGGACTTTACCTCAATTCTCGGTGACCTTGGCACCATGCGCCGTCTGCCTGCCATCCTCAAGGCGATGGTGGGCGGTGACGACAGCCTGCTGACCCGTGTCATCCGCATTTTCGAAGCAGAAAATCTGCGTGTGGTCGGTGTCGCCGATGTCGCGGCCTCCCTGTTGGCAACGCCCGGTCTCATGGCCGGCCGGCCGCTGGATGGCGACATGGAAACAGACATGCGTCTCGCCTGGCAGGCCGTGCGCCGGCTTGGAGAACTCGACATTGGCCAGGCTGCGGTGTCGGTCGGGGGGCGGGTGATCGCGCTGGAAGGGGCTGAAGGCACCGATGCGATGCTGGAGCGCTGCGCCGGGCTGCGGGCGAACCGCCGCGTGCGCGCCAAGGGCATGGCCGGTGTGCTCGTCAAGGCCGCCAAGCCCGGTCAGGACCTGCGCGTCGATCTGCCCACCATCGGCCCGCGCACCATTGCTCTGGCCCGTGAGGCCGGCCTGACAGGCATTGCAGTGGAAGTTGGCCGCTCGCTGATCGCCGACCGTCAGGCCACTCTGGACGCGGTGTCGGCCAACGGATTGTTTCTCTATGGCCTGACGCGGCCGGACGATCAGGAGATCTGAAGATGACGGCTTCCGCTGCCCAGATCCCGGCTGAGAGCCAGGCTCCGCTGAAGGTGTTTCTGGTGTCCGGTGAGGAATCTGGTGATGCCCTCGGCGCCAAGCTGATGCAGGCGCTGAAGCAGCAACATGCTGGCGAGATCCGCTTTGCCGGCGTCGGCGGCGAGCGCATGGCCCGTGAGGGGCTGGCGAGCCTGTTTCCCCTGTCCGATATTGCGGTGATGGGGCTCACCGCCGTCCTGCAGCGGCTGCCTACGATCGTCAAGCGCGTCTATCAGGCTGTCGATGCCGCCGTGGCCGCCAATCCGGACGTGCTGGTGATCATCGACAGCCCGGACTTCACCCATAACGTTGCCAAGCGCGTGCGCAAGCGGGCACCGCATATTCCCATCGTTGATTATGTCTCGCCATCCGTCTGGGCCTGGCGCCCTGGCCGCGCCAAGCGGATGAGCGTCTATGTCGACCGGTTGCTGGCACTGCTGCCTTTTGAGCCTGCGGCGCACCAACGCCTTGGGGGCCCTGAGACTTTTTACGTCGGACACCCGCTGATCGAGCGCGCCGCCGAGTTGCGTCCGGCGCCCTGCGAGCGCACGCCCGTTGGCAGTGGCTCCGACGTTCTCCTGCTGCTACCTGGCAGCCGCCGCAGCGAAGTCGACATGCTGCTGGATGATTTCGGCAAGGCCGCGTCAATCCTGCGGGCGCACCGGCCGGATCTCGAAATCCTGCTGCCGGCCGTGCCGCATCTGGCCGACCGCATCCGTGCGCGTGTTGCCGGCTGGCCGGAACAGGTCACAGTGGTTGAGGGGGAAGCCGCGAAGTTTGCCGCCTTCCGCCGGGCGCATGCCGCGCTGGCGGCCTCTGGCACCGTGTCGCTGGAGCTGGCGGCCTCCGGCGTTCCCATGGCGATCTGCTACCGCCTGGACTGGTTCTACCGGCGGCTGAAACAGATCCATCGTGTGTTTCCCATTGCCTCTGTCAGTTCAATGGTGCTGCCGAACATCATCCTCGGCCGCAATGTTGTGCCGGAGTTTCTCGACGAGGACGCCGCGCCGGACCGGTTGGCCGCTGTGGTGGACCTGTTGCTGACCGAGAGCACCGAGCGTCAGACCCAGGTCAATGCCTTCACCGAACTCGACGCCACCATGCGCCTGCCGGACGGGCATAGCCAGAGTGCCACGGCCGCGCGGCTGGTTCTCGATCTGATCAAGCGCAGCTGATTTTCGCGCCTAGTCAGATGCCTTGCAGGATATCGCGCAGCATGTGGACCATCAGCTCGATCCGGCCGAGGGCCTCGCGCAATTCGTCGTGGTCGCGGTGGGCGAGGCGGTTGATCTCGATCCGGTTGCTGGGCGGAATCCCGGCCTGAAGGTCGGCAATCTGCTGGGTCAGGATCAAGCGAATCAGGAAGCCATGGATATTGGCCAGGATCTCTGCATCGGCCTCTGACCGGTGCGCTGCCTTGGCAGCTGCCAGCAAGCGGCCGGGCGTGGTGAGGTCGGTGATGCCCTGGCGCAAGGCGATGGTCCGGGCACCGGCCACGATCGGCAGCAGTCCGCCGGCCTTCAGGTCAACGCGCCCCTGATCATCCTTGCGAATGCGCCCGAACAGGCCAAGGGGAGGGCCGTGGCTGGCAGCAGTCTCACCCAGCGCCCGCAGCATGGTCAAGGACGCACGGGCCGTCTCCATCGCATGGATCCGCAGAGCCTCTGCGAGCCGTGCACCGGCGCTGCCGGACACATGGGCCGGAGTGAAGTCGTAGAAGATGTCGACATTGAGCAGGGCCTGCGGCGATGGATGGGCAGCCCACTCGGCCAGCTGGTCTTCCCACTCGCCAAGGCGTCGGCGCCAGTGGCGGTTGCGCGCCATCACGCCGCCCGAGCACAGAGGGATGCCGGCCCGGTCGAGGATCTCGTTGACCCTTGCGGCAAAGCGCGTGAACCAGTCATCCAGGCTGTCGAGATCGCCGGTATAGCTGTCGTCGATCACCAGCGCGTTGTCCTGGTCCGCCGCCAGCATGCTTTCGCCGCGCCCGCCAGATCCAAGCACCAGCAGCGCGTAGTCCGCCGGTGCGGGGCCGGCGCCAGCGGCCACCAGTTCCGCTTCCGCCAGTTCGGCTGCCCGCGCGGTCATTGCCTTGCCTTCGGCCGCGATGATGGCGCAGACATTGCGGGCGTCCTGACCGTCATCGAGAAGACCGCTTGCCAGCGCGGGCAGGGCGGACTGGACCTTTGCCAGGTCGCGCGGACGCGTTGCTGCGGCAATCTCGTCGCCCACGGTCAGGGTGGCAAGCGCCCGTTCGCGCAGCAGCGTGCGCAGGGTGAAGACACCGGTGACGCGGCCACCTCCGTCCGTCACACCCAGATAGCGCAGGTTGCGCCGGGCCATCAGCCCAAGCGCCCGGTACAGAAACGTATCGGCGGGCGCGCTGATCACCGGCGCAGTCATCAGGGTACTGACGCTGAGTTCCGGAGCATCGGACCCGGACGCCGCCAAGGCATGGAGCACGTCGCGCTCCGTCAGGATCCCCGGATCAAGACCGTCCCGCTCGATGATCAGGCAGCCGATGCCGCGGTCTGTCATCAGCCTGGCGGCCTCGGACAGGGGGGCGGTCTGCGGCAGGCTGATCGGCGGGCTGCTCATCACATCGCCAAGCCGGTTGCGATAAAGATAGCTGTCGATGGCCTTGCGCGATCCACTGCGCAGCACGGCATGCGCGAAGTCGCGCTTGTCCTTCGGCCTTTCGAACCAGCCGGCCTCCTCTTGACGGGCGATCAGGCCCGCCGGCTTGCGGCAGAGGTGCTCAGCCTCGGCAAGCGTGCGGATGCCCTTCGCAATCAGCCGCGGTTGCAGGCCGACATAGACGTCAGCCGTGGCCCGCGCATCACCAAGAGCGGTGTGTCGCCCCTTGATGTCGACACCGAGGTTGAGAGCGAGATTGTCGAGCGACGTGTCGACCAGTGCCGGATCGAGTCCGGCCACCATCAGCGCGACGTCGAGCGCTTTGGGCTCCGTCCAGGCAACCCCGGTCCGCTCCGCCTCATGGCGCAGGATGGCAAGGTCAAAATGGATCGAGTGCCCCACCACAACCGCTCCGCCAATAAAGGCAGCAAGCTCCGGTAGCACGTCGGCGATGGTGCGGCTTCCAGCGACATCGGCGTCTTTCAGCCCATGGATGCGCTGCGCCACCTCGGGTATCGGCATCTGGGGATCGACGATGACGTCGAACGTTTCATTGGCAAGGATCTCCCGCCCCACCATGCGCACGGCACCGATCTGGACGATGCGGTCCTTGCGGATGTCCAGGCCGGTGGTTTCTGTGTCGAGCACGACCACGTCGAGCGCGATCAGCGGCGTCAGGGCGCCAAGCGCCGGGGCGGCGGGAGGGGTTCGTTTCAAGCGGCGACGTCCATCTTGCCGGAGAGTTCACGGGCGAAGGCGACCAGATCAAGTCGCTTCCGCATGGTGGCCTGGTAGTCGATGAAGCGGAATGCGACATTGTTGACGACCATCATCTTGTCTGCTGCGCGCACGTCATCGGTGATGGGGGCGTGGTTCAGCAGGCGAAGCGCGGTCGCGGTACAGATTGCGTCAGTCTTCAGCGGCGGCTTTTCCATGAAGACCGGCAGCCGCGCCTCAAACTCGGCGATGGCGTCATCCCAGCCGCGGTCCTTGCGATGGTCCGGAACTTCCTCGGCCGCCAGGACATCCCGGTAGAGCTGCATCAATCCAGCGGCGCGAACGACTGGATCCTGGGGGAGGTGTTCGCGCATTTCAGCTTCCATCATCAGGATCAGATCTTGCGCTGCAACAGCAAAGCCCTCCCATTTGCAGATCTGCAGCGCGAATCCAAACCCCTCATCCTGGAACAGCTTTGGCCCGGCGAGCAGTGTGCGGGCACGCAAGTAGGAGTAGCTGGCACCTTGCGCGAGAAAGGCGGCGCCGCCGCGGATGGTTTCCACTGCGGAAGCCCAGTCGGAGCGGCGACGTCTCGGCATCAAGGATCCAAAAAAATCAAGCACTTGCATCTGCTCCCCTTGGGCATGTCCTCGATGTGACGTCCCGATTAGTCTTTAGGATAACTTCCCTTACCCAGTTTGAAGGGAATAATCTGATCCTGCAAGCATCTCGGCATCGCAATATTTTTATGTTGCTGTGCGAAGCGGAAATAAAGCCGTTTTGCCGGTTCAGAAATATTGCGTTGGGAGGGGCGTGCCGTGTCAGGAAAGGGGGCGCGGCGCGGACCACAGGCCCGGATGCTCCAACGGGAGGAATGACCTTGACCGACAAACTGCCACCGGAAGTTGCGGCGGCGCACTGGAGCAAGACCCGTGGTCTCATGTGGACCACGCTTGCGATCTGGGCGGTGTTCAGCTTCTTCATTCACATGTTCGTATCGTCGCTGAATGGCGTCGTGATCCTGGGCTTTCCGCTCGGCTATTACATGGCTGCGCAAGGCTCGCTCATTGTCTTCGTGGTGTTGATCTTCTGGTTCTCGAGCCGGCAGAACTCCATTGATGAAGAATTCGGCGTAGCCGAAGACTAAGGAGACCCCAAATGGCAATGAGCATGAAAGGGGACTTCACCGACAACCTCGGCAAGATCTATTCGGTCTACGTCGGCGGCTTTGCGGGTTTCGTCGTCCTGATGGCGATCTTCGAGATGCTGGGCGTCCCGGAGCGTATCATCATGTGGTCCTACATGGCTGCGACCATCGGCATCTATGCCTTCATTGGCATCATGTCGCGCACGGCAGTCGTGTCTGAATATTACGTCGCCGGCCGCTCGGTTCCGGCGATTTACAACGGCATGGCAACAGGCGCCGACTGGATGTCCGGTGCCAGCTTCGTCGGCATGGCCGGCACGCTCTTCGTTCTGGGCTATGACGGCCTTGCCTATGTGCTGGGCTGGACGGGCGGTTACGTGCTCGTCGCGGTGCTGCTTGCGCCTTACCTGCGCAAGTTCGGTGCCTACACGGTTCCGGATTTCCTTGGCACGCGCTACGGCGGCAACGCCGCTCGCCTCGTCGGTATCGTCGTGCTGTTCTGCTGCTCCTTCACCTACATCACGGCGCAGCTTTACGCATCCGGCATCATTGCCTCGATGTTCCTCGGGATCGACTTCGGCCTTGCCATCTTCGCAGGCCTTGCAGGCATTCTCGTCTGCTCGATGCTGGGTGGCATGAAGGCCGTGACCTGGACGCAGGTGGCGCAGTACATCGTGCTGATCGTTGCCTACCTGCTGCCGGCGATCTGGATGTCGACCGTGACCTTCGGCATTCCGCTGCCGCAGCTCACCTATGGCGGCGCCCTCACCAAGATCGGTGAATACGAGCAGGTTCTGGGTATCGCCAAGTCCTATGTCGCTCCGTTCCAGAACATGAGCGCGTTCGACTATTTCTCGCTGATCTTCTGCCTGATGGTCGGCACCGCATCGCTTCCGCACATCCTCATGCGCTTCTTCACGACCCCGACGGTTCGTGAAGCCCGCAAGTCGGTGGGCTGGTCGCTGTTCTTCATCTTCCTGCTGTATTTCACGGCTCCCGCCTATGCAGCCTTCTCGAAGATGAACCTGATGAGCCTCTTCGTGGGCGCAGAAGGCAATCTCCTGCCCTTCAGCTCCATCCCGCAGTGGATGCTGCAGTGGGGCTCGATCGCCGGTCACCAGCTGGTGACGATCTGCGGCGTGAAGGCCGAAACCATCGAAGCGATCACCGCGGCCTGCCAGGCCAAGGGCTTCGCTGCAGGCTTCCCCTTCGCCGAGCTGAAGCTCAACAACGACATGATCGTGCTGTCGACCCCGTCGATTGCCGGCATGCCGATCTGGGTTGTCGGTCTTGTCGGTGCAGGTGGCTTCGCTGCTGCGCTCTCGACTGCCGACGGTCTCCTGCTCGCGATCGCCAACGCACTGTCGCATGACATCTACTATCGCATGATCGATCCGAAGGCCGACGCCAAGCGCCGCCTGCTGATCTCGAAGATCCTGCTGATCGTGGTTGCGCTTGCGGCTGCCTTCCTGGCCCGTACCAAGCCGTCCGACATCCTGTCGATGGTGGCCTGGGCCTTCTCGATCGCCGCTGCGGGTCTCTTCGCCCCGCTGGTGATGGGCGTCTGGTGGAAGCGTGCGACCAACCTAGGTGGCATCATGGGCATGATCGCCGGCTTCGGCATCACCATGTACTACCTGATCGGCAACGTGTACGGCTTCGACTTCGTCAAGGGAACAGGCGACGAGATCTCCTGGTTCGGCGTGAAGGCGATTGCTGCCGGCATCTTCGGCGTACCGGCCGGGTTCATCGTCACTTATGTGGTGTCGCTGGTCACCCCGGCTCCAAGCCAGGAAATGCAGGACTTCGTCGATCGTCTGCGTCTGCCCAAGGGCGGCACGATGATGGTCGCCGGGCACTGAGTTTGCCGCTATAGATCGGGCGCAGGGTTGTCATGACCCTGCGCCTTTCCTTTTGTGTTCAAAGGACGTTTTCATGCAGCAGGGCTCGGCCTTCACCGGCATTCTCATTCTGGCCGGGACTTACCTCCTCGCCGTCGCCACGTTCCTGTATGTCGGGAATGTGCCGGCCAATGTGGCCGTCCTGCTCGGAGGCACCTATGCGCTGACCGCGATTGCCGCCTTCCTGTTCTCGCGCGGCCTGCTGGAATTTGTCTTCGGTTCAGACCGGCAGATCACCTTCTTCGTCGTCCTGCGCAAGCTGACCAATCCGCTGATCGCACTGGTTGCGCCGGTCACCCCGGGCTTCCTGATGCCCTTCGCCGTGGCGCTCTATGCGGCCTTCCTGTTCTTTTTCCTGAAGCTGTTCCTGTTCGGCGATGCCTTCCTCGAGGTTCCGCCGCTGTTCATCGTCCTCTACCTGATGCTGATGGCCTGACGCCGCTGGCGGGTGGTCTAGGGCTGTTCCATTGCGGCCTGCCATTCCTCCAGGAAGCGCTTCCGGGTCATGGTGTCGAGCTGCGCGAGCAGGCCCGGATCAAGCCGGATGGGCCGCAGATGCGGCTTTTCGGCATAGACACGCGGGTCGATCAGGGGCAATCCGGCCGCCTCGCGCACCAGGGACTGCCCGGCTGGTGACAGGAGATAGGCGAGGAACACGCCGCCATCGCCGGGGTTCTTTGCTTCCTGAGGGATCAGGGCCGTACGCAGCAGCGTGACGGTAAAGTCCTCCGGCTCCACCAGGATGACCTTTTCCCGGTACAGATCGTCCTTGCGGCTGTAGCTGCCGAGCACATTGTAGGCGAGCAGCAATTCCCCGCTCAGCAGCGCCTCGATCATGTCCGACGAGCAGCAATAAAGCCGTGTGTCGAGGCGACCCATCACCTCGGCCAGCCGCCAGAAAGTTTCTCCAAGCTGCGCATCCTGCGTGGCAAACAGGTATCCGGCTCCCGACACCTTGGGATCATAGGTCCCGATACGGCCCTTGAACCGGTCTGGGTGATCGCGCAGCAGAGCGATCACATCGCGCCGGCTGCGCGGCATAGGCAATCCGCCGTCGAGGGCCTTGCGCGCGACCAGCAAGACTGCCGGTTCCTGCGCGACAGCGACCAGCGTGTCGCGCCACCGCGCCCAGGCTGGTCTTCCCTCCAGAATGCCGGCGGGCAGGGCGCGGGCCCGGCCGTCATTCGCCAGTTTCATCTGCAGGTCCATGGCGGAGGAAATCACGACATCGACGGCCGCGCGATCCGTTTCAATGGCATTGAAAACTTCCTGGCTCGAGGCAACGATATAGTTCACGGCGATGTCGGGCCTGGCGGCAATGAACCCCTCGATGACCGGGCTGAAGACATTGATGTCCGTGGTCGACAGGACGTCGATGCTGCGGGTCGCATTGGGATCGCCAAAGCGGCGCTCGGCTTCGATGTCAAAGGCACTCGCGGTCTGGCTGACGATGCCCAGAAGCATTGCACTGGTGAGCGCTGCCAGACGCAGCAGTCGCTGGCACGCATTGGCAGACAGCCGGACTGTACCGAGCTGGGCCTTGTGCAGATTGCTCATGACTTGGCGGCCAGTGGCATGGTCAGTGTGGCGCATGTTCCCCCTTCCGGACGGGCGGCCAGCGAGAAGCTGCCGCCCATTGCTTCAACGGCCTCGGCGACAATCGTCAGCCCCAGACCGGATCCCACCACATCCTCGACATTGCGCCCGCGCTGGAACCGCCCGCGCAATTTGCTGTCGACCGCGCCATCGAGGCCGCGCCCTTCGTCCTCGCACCGGAAGATCGCGGTCTGCTCGCTGATCGCCAGGCTGACATGGATCTCCGCCTCTTCGGCAGAATACTTGATGGCATTGTCGATCAGGTTGCGCAGGGCCGCCTCAAGCAGCACCGCATCGCCAGTGACAGGTACCGCGCCTGCCGGCTTGTCGAGCGTCAGGCGGATGTCCTTGAGGTCTGCGGTGGTCCGGTACCGGTCAACGAGGCCTCGGGCAATCGCTCCCAGATCCACGTCAGCAAAGACCTGTTGCTCGGCGCGGTAAAGGACGGTGGCGTGATCGAGCAGCTGCCCAGCCGAGCGCGAGCCCTCGTCAACGGTGCGCAGTAGCCGGCGAAGGCGCTGACGCATCGGCTCATCCTTGGCAAGGCGCAAGGCCAGCTCGACTTCGCTGCGCAAGGTGGCAAGCGGTGTGCGGATGTGATGCGCTGCCTCGGCGATGAAGGTCTCGGTCTGTGCCAGTGTCGACTTCAGCCGGGCGATGAAACTGTTGAGCGCGCCAATCAGCGGCGCCAGCTCCTCGGGAACCGGATGCCGCACGGGCCTGAGGTCCCGTGGCCCGCGCCGTGCCATGGCCTCGGCCAGGCGGTCAAGCGGCCGCAGCAGGCTGGTCGCGGCGACCAGACTGGCGGGGATGGCAAGCAGAAAGACGAACAATCCCAGCATGGCGGCCCGGTTGGCCAGCTGCTGCGCAATCACCCGCTGGCCCTCCCGGGTCTGGCCGACGATGACCAGAGCCGTTGCGGGGCGGCTGTCGATGATGAGATTGCGCGAGACTGCGGCAAGCCGCAGATCGGCCTCCCGGTAGCTGCGGGAATAGAAAACCGGTGCGACGGCTGTCGGTGTATCGCGCGGTAGCGGCAGGTCGTCATAGCCGGTCATGGTCGTACCGCCGATCAGGATGCGGTAGAAGATGCGCTCCTCGCCCATGGCGGCCAGCATCGAAAATGTCTCGGCGGGCAGGGTGACCTGGGCTCCATCCTCGCCGCTGCGCAGATCATCCGCGATCGACGCCGTCGCCACCCCCAGCACCGCGTCCAGGGTGGCCTCGGATGCCGTCTCGGCGCTGAACCGGACCGCAATGAACAGGATGATGGCGAGAACCGCAGCAAGCCCGAGCAGCCGGACAACCAGACGCCGGCGCAGCGACGGCGCAACGCGGGCCTCGCTCATGTTTCAGTCAGCCGGTAGCCGAGGCCGCGCATGGTATCGATTCGCAGCCGGCTGCCCGTCAGCTTCTTGCGCAGGCGTCCGACATAGACCTCGATGGCGTTGTCCGTGACCGGCTCGGAGAAGGAAAACAGCCTGTCACACAGGTGTTCCTTGGAAAGAATGCGGCCTGGCGCGCCGAGGAAGACTTCGAGCAACCGCAGTTCACGGCTGCGCAGCTCCCGCACCTCGCCATTCACGTCAATCGTGCCGCCGAGCGGGTCAAACACGATATCCGCATGCCGGTGCCTGCTGTCGGCGACACCGCCCCGGCGGCGCAGGATCGCCCGGCAGCGCGCTTCAAGTTCGGCGTAGTCGAAGGGCTTGGTGATGTAGTCGTCCGCGCCCATGTCGAGTGTTCCGACCCGGTCGCTCACGGCCGCCCGGGCGGTCATGACGATGACCGGCGTCTGGTTTCCCGCGCTGCGCTGGCTGGCAAGAAACTGCCGTCCGTCGCCATCCGGCAGCATGATGTCGAGCAGGATCAGATCATAGCTTGCGGCCGCCTGGAACTCCTGCGCTTCGGCGAGCGTTGGTGCCAGATCGACGGCATGCCCCTCCAGGCGCAGACGCTCCTGCACCGACCGGCCAAGGTCCTCGTGATCCTCTACGAGAAGAAAGCGCAAGTTATTATCCGCCGTTAACGTCCGTGACAGGTTTGTGTCAGGTTGCCCGCAAATGATCGTCGGACGCAAGGGGCTGAGGAGCCCCTGCGCCATATCCATTCCCCAGGGAGGAGAACCAGGGATGAGAACGACTTTCAAGGCGCTCGCGCTTGGCGCGGCGCTTGTCGCCGGCATGTCCGTCACCGCTTCCGCCACCGAATGCATCGCCCCGGCAAACCCGGGCGGCGGCTGGGACTTCACTTGCCGCCAGGTCGGCCAGATCATGCATGAGATCGGCGTCGTGCCGAACCCTGTGCAGGTCACCAACATGGCTGGTGCCGGTGGCGGCGTTGCCTATGGCCACGTGGTTGCAGAGCGCGGTTCCGATGCGGATCTGCTCATTGCGGCATCGTCCGCCACCACAACCCGTCTGGCGCAGAACGCCTTTTCCGGCATGACCGCTGACCAGGTGCGCTGGCTCGGCACCATCGGTGGTGATCCGGGTGTCATCGTTGTCGCCAAGGACAGCCCTTACAAGACGCTGCCGGAGCTGGTTGAGGCCGTGAAGGCCAATCCGGGCAAGGTCGCCTTTGCCGGCGGTTCGGCCGTGGGCGGTTTCGACCACCTGAAGGTTCTGATGCTGATGAGCCGGGCCGGCTTCAAGGACGCCCGTGCGATCAAGTACATCGGCGTTGACGGCGGTGCGGATGCGATCACCCAGACCGTCGGTGGCTTTACGGCCGCAATGACCGGCGACATCTCCGAGATCAGCGGCTTTATCCGGTCCGGCGACGTGCGGGCTGTGGCCGTGCTGGCGGATGAGCGCATTGCGGCCTTCCCGGACATTCCGACGGCGAAGGAGCAGGGCATCGACATGGTCGCGGTCAACTGGCGCGGCTTCTATGTCCCGAAGGACATTTCTGACGCGGACTTTGCCAAGTGGTCCGACGGCCTGAAGAAGGTTTCCGAATCCGCACAGTGGCAGAAGGTCATGACCGACAACGGTCTGGCTCCCTACACCCTGATCGGCGGCGACTTTGAAAAGTGGGTTGGCGACAACATCGCTGAAATCCAGACCATTTCTCGTGAGATCGGGATCATCAAGTAATGCGCGGCGACCGGATCTTTGGTCTGGTCATGATCTTTGCAGCGCTGGGGTACATCCTCAGCGCTGCGGGCATCGAGACCAGCTTCCTCTCCGACCCCATCGGTCCGAGGGTGTTCCCTTACATCATTGGCGGCGTGGTTCTCGTTTCGGCCATTGCCATGCTCCTGCAGCCGGATCCGGATGCCGAATGGCCCGGGACGGTCATGCTGGCAAAGCTGGCGCTGACACTCGCCGTGCTCATACTCTATGCGATGTCGGTTCGCCCGCTCGGCTTCATCCTGCCGACGATTGTTGCGGCCGGTGTCCTGAGCTTCCAGATTTCGCCCCGGCCAGTCCCGGCCGTGATGACGGGCGTTGGTCTCGGCGTCGGTCTGTTCTTCGTGTTCAAATATGCCCTCGGCCTCGGCCTGATCGCGCTGCCGCGCGCGTTGTTCGGCTAAGGAGACCCCCATGGATATCCTGTCCAATCTGGCGCTCGGGTTTTCCGTGGCGCTGACGCCGACCACGTTGTTCCTGGCGATCGTCGGTTGCTTCCTTGGCACCATCATTGGTGCCCTTCCTGGCCTCGGGCCGTCGAACGGCGTGGCCTTGCTCATTCCGATCAGCTTCTCACTCGGCCTTGACGCCATGTCGGCGCTGGTGCTGCTGACGTCGGTTTACTACGGCTGCATGTATGGTGGCCGCATCTCGTCGATCCTGCTCAACATTCCCGGTGACGAGCCGGCGATGATGACGACGCTCGACGGCTATCCGATGGCCAAGCAGGGCCGGGCGGGTGATGCGCTGGTGATCTCGGCGGTTGCATCCTTCGTCGGCGCATTTCTCGCCACTGCAGGTCTGGCCCTGATGGCGCCCCTGCTTGCAGGCGTTGCCTACAAGTTTGGGCCGTCCGAGTATTTTGCCCTGTACATGCTTGCCTTCTGCACGCTCGGTGGCATCGGGTCGAACAACCAGGCCAAGGCAGCCATGGCCGCGGCCCTTGGGCTCGCGCTGTCGATGGTCGGCCTTGACCAGACGACCGGCATGCCGCGCTTCACCTTCGGCAACATGCACCTGCTCGACGGCATCGACTTCCTGGTCGCCATCGTCGGTCTGTTCGCCGTGTCGGAAGTGTTCTTCTTCATCGAAAGCCACGGCAAGGACAGCGCCATCGGCGTCAAGCTCGGCAAGCTCACCATTCCCTGGAAGGATCTGATGGCCACGCGCTGGACCATGATCCGTGGCACGATCATCGGCTTCATCGCCGGTGTGTTGCCGGGGGCAGGGGCTTCGCTCGGGTCGTTCCTTGCCTATGTCGGTGAAAAGTCGATTGCCAAGGACAAGGACACCTTCGGCAAGGGCAATCCCCGCGGCGTGGCCGCACCGGAGGCGGGCAACAACGCGGCCGCCGGTG
This sequence comes from Pannonibacter sp. SL95, assembly GCF_026672425.1. Lineage (GTDB taxonomy): Bacteria > Pseudomonadota > Alphaproteobacteria > Rhizobiales > Stappiaceae > Pannonibacter. Next base: position 327,162 of record NZ_JAPPRC010000005.1, on the reverse strand, counting down.
GTGCGCTAGTGCCGATGCTGACCCTCGGTGTCCCGGGATCCGGTACGACAGCCGTGTTGCTGGCGCTGCTCCTGACCCTGAACATCACCCCGGGTCCGCTTCTTTTCACGGAGCGTCCGGAGATTGTCTGGGGTCTGATCGCCTCGCTGTTCATCGGCAACATTGTGCTGCTGATCATGAACATCCCGATGGTCCGGATCTTCGTCTACATCCTGTCTGTGCCGGGCTACATCCTGCTGCCGGGCATCACGATGATCGCCTTTGTAGGCATCTTCTCGCTGACCGGTTCGTCGTTTGACATGCTGATGATGGTCGGTTTCGGCGTGCTCGGCTACGTGCTTCGCAAGCTCGACATCCCGACCGTGCCGGTGATCCTCGGCATCCTCCTCGGCAATCACATGGAAGACAGCCTGCGCCGCGCGATGGTCCTGTCGGACGGTGACTGGACCTACCTGTTCAACTCCGGCATCTCCATCGGCCTCTGGACGGCAGCTGTCCTCGGTTTCCTTGCCCCGATGTTCCTGCGGCATTTCCTCAAGAAGCCGGACGTACCGGCCTATACCGCAGAGCACATGGCGGACCACATCGCGGACAAGGATTGACACCAGCATGACTGGTCTGCGGATCCGGGGCTGGCCCCGGATCCGTCCTTGTGTCAAACCGGTTGCCTCACCCTTTGCTGGCGAGGCCAGCCGTACCCTCGGGGACAAGCTTTCATGCCCACACGTGTTCTGGTGCCCTCTGGGGTGCTCGGTCTCGGCTTTGACAGGGCGGCGCTGAAGCGTGGCGTCGACAACAAGCCGGATATCATCTGCATCGACGGCGGCTCGACGGACAGCGGGCCGTTTTCGCTTGGCGCCGGTGTGTCGAAATACTCCCGCGCCGCGACCAAGTCGGAGTGGCGCGACCTGATGCGCGCCCGCGCCGAAGCGGGCGTGCCACTGGTGATCGGCACCGCCGGCACCTGCGGCGCCGATGCCACCGTCGACTGGATGTATGACATCACGGTCGAGCTTGCGGTCGAACTGGGGCAAAACCTCAAGATCGCCCGGCTTTACTCCAGTCAGCCGGCAGATCGCATCATCGCAGCCCTTGAGGCCGGCCGGATCAGGCCGCTGGAGCCTGCACCTGCGATCTCGCCGGCACTGCTCGACAGTCTGTCCAACATCGTTGCCCTGGCCGGTGCCGAGCAGGTGCAGGCCGCCCTTGCAACCGGCGCAGATATCGTCATCGCGGGCCGCACCACAGACACCGCCACCATTTCGGCCTTGCCGCTTCTGCGCGGGGATCATGCGGGCGGGGCCTGGCACGGGGCCAAGATCGCCGAATGCGGCGCACTCTGCTCCACCCACCCGACCTCCGGCGTGATCCAGGTCGACTTCGATGCCGATGGCTTCACCGTCGAGCCTCTGGCCGAGACGGCGGCCTGCACGCCGCATTCGGTGTCCGCCCACATGCTCTACGAGAATTCGGACCCCTATCAGCTCTACGAGCCGGGCGGCTATCTTGATGTCCGCGGAGCACGCTACACGGCGCTCGACGAACGGCGCGTGCGGGTTGAAGGGTCGCGCTGGGTCAAGGGCACCTATACTGTGAAGCTCGAAGGCGCACGCGTAGCCGGTTACCAGACCACGATCCTCGCGATCCTGCGCAACGAGCGTTATGTGAAGGGCGCGCGCGCCTGGGTCGAGCGGTTGTCCGCGTTCCTCGAAGACGAGATCCGCAGCCGGATGGGGCTCGAGCCGGGTGAGGCCTACACGCTCGAATTTCGCCTGATCGGCGTTGACGGCGCGCTGGGCGGCCAGGAAAACCGCGTCGGCGATCCGGTCGAAGTCGGCGTGCTCGGCATCGTCACGGCGCAAAGCCAGGCGGAAGCGGCCGAGATCGGCAAGCTGATCAATCCCTTCGTGCTGCATTATCCGCTGACCGATCATGAGGAACTGCCGACCTTCGCGTTCCCCTATTCGCCGGCCCAGTCCGACCGGGGCGCGCTCTACGAATTCGCCCTCAATCATGTGATGGAACTGGACGACCCGATGTCGGCCTTCCGCATTGTCGTAACGGAGGTTGCCCATGGCCCGGCTCGGTGATGTGGTGCTGAAGGTCCGCTCGAAGAACGCTGGCCCCTTCTGGGTCACCGTTGACGTGTTCTGCGGATCGCCCGAGGTCTATGCCAAGGTTGTGCCGGCGCTGGTGACGGGCGAGGTTGCCGCCCTCTACCGCGTCGAGCCGCAGCATCTGAAGCGGTTCGACATCGAGGACCTTTCGGTCATCAAGTTCTCGCTGCCACGACCCGTGGTGCAGGGCAGCCGCGATGACCGCGACATGCACGGCGCCCAATGGGCTGTGCTGCTGGAAGAGGCGGACGTCCGTGTCTGATCTCGTCAAGGCGAGGGTGACGACATTTGCGGTCGCCGCGCTCGGTGCACTTGCCTTTGTCCTCGCCGGCCTGCCGCTGCCCTTGCTGCTCGGGCCATTGATGGCCTGTCTGGTGGCGGCGCTCTGCGGCGCGAAAATGGCGAATGCCGGTGGCTTTGGCGCCTTCATGCGCACGTTCCTGGGTGTCGCCGTCGGCGCCTCGATCACCCCGGCCATCGTCGGCGATCTGCCGGCCATGGCTGGCTCGCTGGTCTTCGTGCCGCTGTTCATCGCCGTCATTGCGATCATCGGTTACCCGCTGTTCCGCTTCGGCTTCAAGATGAACCACCCGACGGCGTGGTACGCCGCCATGCCCGGTGGGCTGCAGGACATGCTGGTGTTCGGCGAGGAGGCAGGGGGCGATGTCCGGGCCCTGTCGCTGATCCACGCCACCCGCGTCCTGGTGGTGGTGACCGCCGCACCCATCCTGATGACGCTCGTCTGGAATGCCGATCTCACCGCGCCTCCCGGCCGGCCCATGCTGGATGCCGATCCGCTGCAGCTCGTCCTGATGCTGGTCTGCGGCGTTGGTGGCTGGAAGATCGCCGAACGTGTCGGCTTGTTCGGCGCGTCGATCCTCGGACCCATGATCCTGACAGCGATCTTCTCGCTGTCCGGCCTCATCACCGAGCGCCCCCCGGCAGAGATCATCTGGGCGGTTCAGTTCTTCATCGGCATTGCGGTGGGTGCGAAATACACCGGCATCACGCTGCATGAGCTGAAGGTCGACGTGCTGGCAGGCTTTGTCTATGCCCTGCTGCTGGCGGGCATCAGTCTCGTCTTCATCGAACTGATCTATCTGACCGGAACGGCGCCGGCGATTGATGCGTTTCTGGCTTTCCTGCCCGGCGGGCAGGCGGAAATGGTCGTCATCGCCATCATGGCTGGCGGAAATCTCACCTATGTGATCTGCCACCACTTGTTGCGCATCGTCCTCGTCATCCTGCTCGCGCCCGTGGTCGATCGCCTGTTCAGGCGGCACGGGGGCGGCTGAGGCCGTGTTCCACATGAGAGGGCAAGCCAGTGCACATGCATGGCTTTCTTGAAAGCCATGCACTGCTGAGGTCATCCCCGCCTTGTGCGGGGATCCATGCTGCCTCGGGATGCGATCAAGGTCTCTTGTCCGAACGAGCCGATGGCTGGATCCCCGCACAAGGCGGGGATGACGGCCGGGTATTGGGCGTGTTCCCTGCGATCAAAAGGGCGCGGGGGCGGCTGAGGCGGAGGATACCGAAACGAAAACGGGCGCCGAAGGGCGCCCGTCTTGTTTTGATTGCGCGTTGTGTCAGGCGGCGCGGATCGTCGACAGGAAGCGGTTCAGCTCCTGGTTCAGGCGCTCCGACTGGCTGGCGAGTTCGCCGGAGAAGCCCAGAACTTCGTTGGCCACGGAGCTGGCCTCGCCAGCGGCGCGGGTGACCGTGGTGATGGCTTGCGAGACCTCGGCGGTGCCCGTTGAGGCCTGCTGTACGTTGCGGGCGATTTCCTGGGTGGCGGCGGCCTGTTCCTCAACCGCTGCTGCCACCGCAGCGCTGATCTGGTTCATCTTGCGGATCGATTCCGCAATGGCGTTGATGGCCGAGGCGCTGTCGGTTGTAGAAGCCTGGATCGAGGAGATCTGAGCTGCGATTTCCGTTGTCGCGCTGGCCGTCTGTTCTGCAAGCTGCTTCACTTCGGAGGCAACGACTGCAAAGCCACGTCCTGCGTCACCGGCGCGTGCGGCCTCGATGGTCGCGTTGAGGGCCAGAAGGTTCGTCTGGCTGGCAATGCCATTGATCAATTCGACGATGTCGCCGATCTTCTGGGCGGCGTTGGACAAGCCATGCACCTTGCTGGCCGCCTCGTCTGCATCTTTCACGGCCACGGCTGACATGCGGTTGGACTGGTCGACCTGACCTGCGATCTCGCGCACCGAGGCGGTAAGTTCTTCGGTCGCTGCAGCGACGGTCTGGACGTTGGCCGAGGCCTGTTCCGAGGCAGCGGCGACGGTTGTGGACTGCTGCGAGGTTTCCTGGGCGCTGCCGGACATGACACGGGCAGACGCATCAAGGCGAGTGGCTGCCGACGATACCGAGCGGATGATACCGCCAACGGCCTGCTCGAACTCCTGCGCAAGCCGCGCCATCATCTGGCGCTGCACGGCTTCATTCTCGGCCTTCTGGGCTTCGCGCTCGGCCGTCAGGCGGTCCTTCTCGAGACCGGCATCGCGGAAGACGGCAGCGGCGCGGGCCAGAGCGCCCACTTCATCACGGCGTTCACCGCCCTCAATGGCAGCATTGTAGTTGCCATGGGCCAGTTCTTCGAGCGTGCCGACAATGCGGCGGATCGGACCGGCGACGCCGGCCTGGCTGACATAGAACCCCAGCGCAAGGCCAAGAACGATCACGACGCCTGCCGTTATCAGCATGGTGCTGACCGAATGCAGGGCGTTGCTCGCCGCGCTGTCCCGCTGACCCGCCATCATCTCGGCCGAATAGGTGGAGTAGACCTTGACCGCATCGGTCACGGCCTTCTGCGCGGTGAGGGCTGTGCCGAGCGAGGCCTTGATCGCCTCGGCATTGCCGGCATTCTTGGCGGCTACGTCGACCATGGCGCCGATGGAGCGGAAGTAGCTGTCCAGCGCGGTCTTGACCGCGGCCAGTTGCTTGCGCTGCTCGCCGTCTGCAACCCTTTCAAGGATCGGCAGGCGTGCCAGCATTTCCTTGGCGCGGCGATCAGCTTCCGTGCGGAAGTCGCCCGCCTTTTCCGGGGCAAGCGCCAGCTGGTAGGTCATGCGGCTGATGGCGATGATGTCGACGCGCAGATCCATCGCTTCGCGAGCAGCCTCTTCGGACTTTCCGACGACCGTAAAGCTCTGGGTCAGGCCGGTGATCTCCGACCAGGCAACAACGGCAAGTCCAGTCGCGCAAAGTCCCATGAGGATCAGCACCGCGAGCATTTTCTGGACGATAGGAATATGTTTCAGCCCCATGACACTACCTTTTGAAAACAAGGACCTTGTACCGAAGGTCTTGAGTGCAAGGTAAGCCATTGTGCTTACTCAAGATTTAATTGGTGCTTTGATTGTGCGAATATTGCTGGACTATCAAAGGGATACGACGGGTAACGGGTAGGGCGTTGTTTCCGTGAGGTAAAAATCAGATGATATTTATTTGCCCTGATAATAGTAACAGTGCAGTTGCTCCAGGTTTTGTGGGGAAGCCGGCGTCGTCTGACGACCGTCAGATGCTTCCCCGGCCTGGCGCTGCATCGATGAGACTGCGCGTATAGGCATCTTTCGGTGCCAGCAGCACCGCCTCGGCCGGACCCTTCTCGACGATTCGCCCCTTGTGCATGACCACGATCTCGTCGCTGATCTGGGCGGCGACGCGCAGGTCGTGGGTGATGAACAGGATGCCGAGGTTCAGCTTCTCCTGTAGCGACTTGAGGAGCTCCAGCACCTGGGCCTGCACCGAGACATCGAGCGCCGAGACGCTCTCGTCGGCAATCAGCACCTCCGGGTGCATTGCCAGTGCCCGGGCAATGCCAACCCTCTGCCGCTGACCACCGGAAAAGGCTGCCGGGCGGCGGTGGTAGGCGGACTTCTGCAGGCCGACGAGGTCAAGCAGGTCTTCCGCCCGCCGTATGGCTTCGGCCCGGCTGGCACCGGACAGGATCGCCGCGCGGGCAATCATCTCGCCAACGGTCCGCCGCGGATTGAGCGAACCGACCGGGTCCTGGAACACCATCTGGATCAGCCGCCGCTTCTGGCGCAGTGCCCCGCCTTTCAGCGCGAGGAAGGGCGTGCCGGACACGGAGATCGCGCCGCCGGTCGGGTCAATGAGACGGATCGCGGCCTTGGCGAGCGTCGACTTGCCCGAGCCGCTCTCGCCGACGATGGAGACGACCTCGCCCCGGCGCAAGGTGAGGGAGATGTCGTTCAGCGCCTTCGTGCGGCCGTAGTGGTGCTCGAGGTTGCTGATCTCCAGCACCGGCTCGGCCGTGCGCGCGGCGCGCGGGGCCCGCGGCGTCAGGCTCGGAACGGCGGCGATCAGGGCCCGGGTGTAGTCATGCGCCGGCTGCGTCAGCACCTGCTGGGCGGTGCCGATCTCGACGATCTCGCCGCCGCGCATGACCGCGATGCGGTCGGCAATGTCGGCGACGACGCCGAAGTCATGGGTGATGAACAGGATGCCGTGGCCGTGGCTGTCCTTCAGCTCGCGGATGAGCTTCAGCACCTGCGCCTGGGTGGTGACATCAAGCGCCGTGGTCGGCTCGTCGGCGATGAGCACCTTGGGATCCAGCGCCAGCGCCATGGCAATGACGACGCGCTGGCACTGGCCGCCGGAGAGTTCATGCGGATAGGAGGCGAGGATCCGGTCCGGGTCGGGCAGATGCATGGCCTCGACCAGCGCGCGAGTGCGGGCGCGGCGGGCCTCGGCGGCCAGATCCGTATGCAGGACGAACATTTCCTCGATCTGCTCGCCCACCGTCAGCGCCGGGTTGAGCGCCGACATGGGTTCCTGGAAGATCATGGCGATGTCGCGGCCGCGGATGCGCGTCAGTTCGCGCTCACTGGCAAGGGCGAGATCCTTGCCCTGCAACAGGATCCGGCCGCTTTCGATGGCGAGCCCCTTCGGCACGGCGCCCATCAGGGCCGCCGACAGGACCGACTTGCCCGAGCCGCTCTCGCCGACGACGCAGAGGATCTCGCGCGGGAACAGGTCCAGGCTTGCGCCCTTCACCGCATGGCGGCGGTCAGCGCCGCGCGGCAGGGCCACGGTCAGCCCGTCAATGGTCAGGATCGCCGTGTCGGAGGAGGGGGTCTGTGTCGTCATGCGCCGCGCCCCTTGGCTTCGGAGAGTTCCTTGAGACCGTCGGCCAGCAGGCTGAGGCCCAGCATCAGCGAGGAAATGGCAATGCAGGGGAAGATCACGAGATGGGGGAAGGCGATGGCCATGGCCTTGCCCTCGTTGACCATGGTGCCCCAGTCCGGCGTCGGGGGCGGCAGGCCAAGGCCGAGGAACCCGAGGGTGCCGATGGTGATGGCGGTGTAGCCAAGACGCAGGCAGAAATCGACGGCAAGTGGCCCGGTGGCATTGGGCAGGATGTCGACCAGCATGATGCGCAGCGACCCTTCCCCTTGCGTGCGGGCGACCTGGACGAAATCGCGGGTGGCGATGTCGATGGTGAGTGCGCGCACGATGCGGAAAATGGCCGGGGCGCTGGAGAACACCACCGCCAGGATGATGTTCAGCGGCGAGGCGCCGATCACCACGATGATGACGATGTAGAGCACCAGCACGGGGAAGGAGAGCACCACGTTGGCGAGGAACGACAGGGCGGCATCGACGCGGCCGCGCAGGTAGCCGGCCGAGAGCCCGAGCGCGATGCCGACCGCATAGGCGGAGAGCGTCGCAAGCGTCGAATAGAGCACAACGGTGCGCGCGCCGTAGATGAGGCGGGAGAGGATGTCGCGGCCAAGCATGTCGGTGCCGAGCCAGAGTGTTCCGCCGCCGGGCGCCGGCGTCAACGGCCGGGCGAGCGGCAGGATCGTCTTCAGCGGATCGAAGGGGGCAAGCAACGGCGCAAACAGCGCCAGCACCAGCCACAGGAGCGTGACGGCACCGCCGACCGCCACCAGCGGATGGGTGAGATAGGGACGGACGAGACGGATCATGCGGCGTCTCCCTTGGCAGGCTTGGGCGCTCCGAGCAGGTTGACGCGCGGATTGAGGAGGCCGTAGGCGAGGTCGGACAGGATCTGGGTGGTGACCACCACTAGCACGGAGACCATGGCGCAGGCCTCGATCAGGTAGATGTCGGAGTTGATCGCGGCCTCGTAGAGCAGGGTGCCGAAACCCTTGTAGGCATAGAACACTTCGACCACGATGACGCCGGACAGGAGCCACGGCACCTGCAGCAGGATGACGGTGATCGGCGTGATCAGCGCGTTGCGCAGGGCGTGACGGAAGACGATGCGCGGCAGGCTCGCGCCCTTCAGCCGCGCCGTGCGGATGTAGGGCGTCGCCATCACCTCGGCCATCGAGGCGCGGGTGATGCGGGCGAGATAGCCGGTGGAATAGAGCGCCAGCACCAGCACCGGCAGCACCAGTTCCTTCAGCGAGAAGCCGCCGATCATGGTGCTGGCACCGGGCAGGAGCCCCAGCCAGAAGACGAAGACGATCGACAGGAACACCGCGCTCGCGAAGTCCGGGATCGAGGTGGTGACCACCGAGAGGACCGAGACCACGCGGTCCGTGAGCGAGCCGGGCCGCATGCCGGCGAGGACGCCGAGGCCAAGGCCGAAGGGCACGATCAGCGACAACGCACCGAGCGCCAGCCAGGCGGTTGCGGCAAGCCGGTCGGGGATCAGGTCAGTGATCGGCGCGCGGTAATAGGTCGACATGCCCCAGTCACCGCTGACGAAGCTCACCAGCCAGTCGAAATAGCGCCAGAGGAACGGGGCATTGTAGCCGTTGGCCTCGAGCCAGGCCGCCCGCTGCTCGGCGGTGGAGAATTGCCCCAGCACCTTCACCGCAACGTCGTCCACATTCACCTCGAGGGCGAGGAAGACGAGCAGGGAGACCGCCAGCATGGTCGCCAGCGCCTGGCCGGCCTTGCGCAGGATGAACAGGATGAGGGGCATGGGATCTCCGTTGCGCGCGGGGCAAGCCGCGTGCGGTGAACTGTCAGTCAGTGTGTCAGGCTATTGGCAGCCTTGCGGGGCCGCAAGTTCTGTCGCCGCACAGGTGCGTGCAGGGGCGACCAGGCTCAGCCCCTCCCCACAGTTTGGGGGGAGGGGAACCGATGCGGCCAATCAGGCCTTGGCGAGCCAGACGCCGTCCATACGGAAGTAGTCCGCCGGATGCAGCACGAAGCCGCGCACGTTCTTGCCGGCGGCGCTGAAGCGGGCCGGCCAGTAGGCCTGAACCATCACGGCCTGATCGCGCAGGATGGTCTGGGCGGTCTGCATGGCGGCCTTGCGGGCCTCCGGATCGACGGTGCCCATGGCCTTGTCGAGAGCGGCGTCGAAGGCCGGATCGGCAAAGTGGCTCTCGTTCCAGGCCGCGCCCGAGCGGTAAGCGAGATCAAGGGTCATGGAGCCGAGCGGACGGTGCGCCCAGTAGGTGGCACCAAAGGGCACCTTGTCCCACACCGGCCAGTACTGGGCGGCGGGCAGTACGTTGAGCTTCAGGCGGATGCCGGCCTCAGCAAGGTTCTGCTGCAGCACCTGGGCGGTGTCCTGTTCCCAGCGGCCTTGCGTGTTGCCAAGGGTCAGCTCGATGTCGATGCCATTCGGATAGCCGGCTTCTGCCAGAAGGGCCTTGGCCTTGGCGACGTCCCGGGCGACGGGCTCGAGCGCGAAGTGGTCCGGCTGGATCGGCGAGACGTGGTAGTTGCCACCGATCTGGCCCTCACCGCGGTAGACAACGTCAAGCATCTGCTTGTTGTCGGCGGCGAGCTGCACGGCCTTGCGGACGCGGATGTCGTCGAAGGGCTTGGCGTCGACCTGCATGCGCATGACCAGCGTATGGGCAGCGCTGCCGGTCAGGATCTGGATGTTCGGCAGCGACTTCATCAGGTCGTATTCGGCGATGGTCGCACGGTAGATGAGGTCAACCTGGTTGCTGGCCAGCGCCGCCAGATGGGTGGCGATGTCGGTGCCGAGGTCGATGTACTGGATCTCGTCCAGATGCGCCGGCGTGCCCCAGTAGTCGGCGCGCTTGGCAAAGGTCGCCTGACGGCCGACCTCGAAGGAGACGAGCTTGAACGGACCGGTGCCGATCGGGTTGGCCGGCCAGTTTGCGCCGGACTTGTCGAAGTCGCGATGCACGATGGCGCAGGTGTAGGAATAGAGCTGCTCGGGCAGCGATGCGACCGGACGCGACAGGGTGAAGCGGACCGAATGCGGGCCGGTCTTTTCAACCAGCTTGATCGCCTCGAAGGCGGTCTTGTTGGAGGACTTGCTGTCCGGCGACGTCCAGCGCTGGATGTTGGCGATCACGTCTTCCGGCGCGAAGGCATCGCCGTTCGACCACTTTGCGCGCTCGTCCAGCTCGAAATCCCAGACGGTGAGATCGGCCGACGGGGTCCAGCTCTTGGCCAGGTACGGATGCACGATGTTGTCGGCATCGACGTAGGTCAGGTACTCGAGGCTGTTGCGGTAGAGGTTGGAAGCTTCGATCCAGCTGGTCAGCGCCGGGTCGGTGATTTCCTGGATGGCGCAGCCGAAGCGCAGCTTGCCACCGGCAACCGGGGTCTCGGCACGGGCCGGGGCCGGAATGAAGCCGGCGAAGGCCGAGGCCGAGGCGGCCGTGACGCCGAGCCAGGTCATGGAGCGCAGGAAGCTGCGGCGGTCGATCCGGCCAGCGGTCAGCTGGTCGCACAGGCTTTCGACCTGCGGGTGGGCCGGCTTGCCGGACGTGGTTTCGATCTTGCTCTTTTCCGTCATTCGTTTTCCTCCCAGTCGGCATCGTCCACATGGCGCGATGCGTCGGCGGTCACGGGGCATCAGTTGCCTCGGCAATTCCTTAGCCGAGAATTATGTCAACTGCACCCGCGCTCCCACGCGTTTCCGGATCCTCCATCCGGATGTCCCGGCGTTTGTCGCCGGAACCGCTGCGCCCGTTTCCCTGCGGGCGCAGCGTTGTCTCTGCGCTGTCCGTGCTTCAGCCAGTCAGGCCGCCAAAAAGCACGTACTTGGTCTCCAGATATTCCTCGAGGCCATGGCGTGAGCCTTCGCGGCCGAGGCCCGACTGCTTGACGCCGCCGAAGGGGGCGACCTCGGTCGAGATCACGCCTTCGTTGATGCCGACCATGCCGGCCTCAAGTGCCCGCGCCACGCGCCAGGCGCGCTTCAGATCATTTGTAAAGAAATAGGCGGAAAGGCCTGTTTCACTGGCGTTTGCCAGGCTGATGGCCTCGTCCTCGCTGTGGAAGCGGAACAGGCCGGCGACCGGGCCGAAGGTCTCCTCGCTGGCCAGTGCCCAGTCCGTCGTCGCCCCCGTCAGCACGGTCGGCTCGAAGAACAGGCCGCCCTTGCCATGCGGCTTGCCGCCGGTGATCGCCGTGCCGCCCTTGGCAAGAGCGTCTTCCACATGGCGGGCCACCTTGGCATAGCCGCCGGCGTTGATGAGCGGACCCTGGGCGACGCCGTCTTCCTCGCCGTTGCCCACCTTCATGGCCGCAACCGCCTTGGCCAGCGCCTCGGCATAGCGGTCGTAGATGGCATCCTCGACCAGGATGCGGTTGGCACAGACGCAGGTCTGGCCGGTGTTGCGGAACTTCGAGGCGATGGTGCCGCGCACGGCGACGTTAATGTCGGCATCGGCAAAGACGATCAGCGGGGCATTGCCGCCGAGCTCCAGGCTGATGCGTTTCACGGTGTCGGCGCTCTGGCGCATCAGCAGCTTGCCGGTGGCGGTGGAGCCGGTGAAGGAGAGTTTGCGCACCACGGGGCTGGCCATCAGCGGGCCGACGGCCTGCGGCGCCTTCAGCGTCGGCAGCACGTTGACGACACCGGCCGGCACGCCAGCCTCAATGCCGAGCTTGGCCAGCGCGAGGGCGCAGAGCGGCGTGTCCTCGGCCGGCTTGATGATGATCGAGCAGCCGGCGGCGAGCGCCGGTCCAACCTTGCGGGTGATCATGGCATAGGGGAAGTTCCAGGGCGTGATGGCTGCCACCACCCCGACCGGCTCCTTCAGCACGACGATCTCCGCGTCCGCCCGGTGCGAGGGCACCACCTCGCCATAGGCGCGGCGGGCCTCCTCGGCAAACCAGGTGAGGAAGCTGGCCGCATAAACGACCTCGCCGCGGGCCTCGCTGAGCGGCTTGCCCTGTTCGCGGGTGAGCAGCAGGGCAAGGTCGTCCTGATGCGCGAGCATCAGCTCGCCCCAGCGGCGCAGCACCTTGCCGCGCTCTGCCGCCGTCACCTTGCGCCAGGACTGGAACGCTGCCTCGGCCGCGACGATGGCCGCCTCCGCATCGCTCGCCCCGCAGTCGGCCACTTGCGCAATCACAGCGCCCGTGGCGGGATTGCGCACGTCGAAGCGGGCACCGTCCGCCGCCGGGCGGAACTGGCCACCGATGAAGGCGAGGTCAGTGAGAAGGGGAAGATCGCGGGCGAGGCTGTCCATCAACGGGCTCCAGGCGTGTAGAACGGATTGGAAACGGTTCTCAGACCCTCGGCCAGAGCCTCTCGGCTCGGCCAGCCAGGCGTAAGCGCCCGTTTCGCGGCCATGTAGAGTGCCTCATTGTTGTTGGCAAAGACAGCGTCTGCATCGTCAGCCGAGGGATTGACCCACACGGCCGCAATCGCCAGCCAGTCGTCCTCTGCTTCGGCCGGCAGCACGCCGTCCAGAAGCGCCCGCGTCATGCCGGCGGCAACGCCGGCCTGGGCCGGGCCCCAGGTCATGGTCTCATGGGTGCCGGGCACCAGCACCGCCTTGGCGATGAACAGGGTCACCGGCTTCACCGGCAGGTTCGGCTTGAGGATGGTCTGGAACGGCAGGTGGCCAGGACCGGGGCTGGCTGCGGCGGTTGCCAGCGCACCGGCGATGGGACCGGCCTTCGGCCCGATGTAGAGGTTGATATGGGCGGCGTTGGGGCCGGCGCCCTCGAAGCCTTCACCGATGTAGAGCATGGTCTGAACCTGTCCTGAGAGTATGCGGATCACGCCTTCGGCGCGGCGGGGGCGGCAGCTGCGCTCGCCACGCTCAAGGCGCGGGGGCGGCGGACCGGATTGTAGTCGTTGATCATGTCACGCGGCCGGTAGGGCTCTTCCAGGTAGGCGCGCTCCTCTGCCGAGAAGCTGATCGACAGCGCTGCGATGGCGTCGCGTACCTGGTCGGGATGGTCGGCGCCGAAGATCGGCACGGTCGAATTGCCGGTCGACAGCACCCAGGCCTGGGCGACCTGCGACGGCGACAGGCCGCGCTGCTTCGCCAGATTGACCACGCGCGCAGCGATCTCCCGGTCGATTTCATCACCAAAGAAATCAAGGAACGGATCGAATTCCTTGCGGGCCGCCGAGCCGCCGCCGACGAGATAGCCGCGGGCCAGCGGCGAGAAGGTGGTGACCGCGATGCCCTCGGACTGGCAGTAGGGCATCATTTCGCGCTCTTCCTCGCGGTAGAGCAGGGAATACTGGCACTGCATGTTGACGAAGCGCGTCCAGCCGTTCTTCTCGGCAACCGCGTTCATCTTGGCAAACTGCCAAGCGTACATGGTCGAGGCGCCGATGTAGCGGGCCTTGCCGGAGCGCACGATGTCGTTCAGCGCGCACATGGTCTCCTCGATCGGCGTGTCCGGATCGAAGGCATGGACGATGTAGAGGTCGACGTAGTCGGTGCCCATGCGCTGCAGCGAGCGGTCGATGGAGCGGAACAGGTGCTTGCGCGACAGGCCCTGATCATTGGCATCCGCGCTCATCGGATAGAAGGCCTTGGTGGCCAACACCAGATTGTCGCGATGGGTGAGTTTGGTCAGCGTGCCGGCGACGACCTCCTCGTTGACGCCGGTCGAGTACCAGTCAGCCATGTCATAGAAGGTGATACCGGCATCAAGGGCTGCCTTCAGGATCGGCACCGACTTGTCCGCGTCCAGAACCCAGCCCTTCCAGGCTGATGAACCGATACCCATGGTGCCCATGCACAGCCGCGAGGTCTTCAGCCCCGTGGCGCCAAACCTGATGTAATCCACGTCGTTCCTCCCGTCCCGGCGCCAGCTCTGCCGGGCTGTTGATGGCATCATGGAAAAACGGGAGGCGCACTGACAAATGGTGATTTTAGATGCAAGCATCAGGAAAACGCATGCTGCAACGCATTTGACTGCTGGCATGATGCGCCCGGCCCTCAGGGCCGCAAACCTGTGCTTCTGGGGGATATGATGCGCCGAATGCCAAGCCTGGCCGCCATGCGCGTGTTCGAGACTGTTGGCCTGACAGGCAGCTTCACCCGCGCGGCCGAGCGGCTCAACCTGACGCAGAGCGCCGTCAGCCGGCAGGTGAAGATCCTCGAAGACCAGCTCGGCGAGCCGTTGCTGATCCGCCATCACCACCGGCTGGAACTGACGCCCGCCGGCCACATGCTGCTCAATGCGCTGGGCCGGGCGTTTCACGAGGTCGAGCTGGCGCTGCGCGGCATCGAGGAGGAGAGCAACGCCCATCGTCTCAGGGTCAATGCCCCGCCAACCCTCTCCAAGCGCTGGCTGGTGCCGCGGCTCAATGATCTGCGCCGCGCCTGTCCGGACATCGACATCAGCCTGACGACGGACCTGTCCGATTCTCTTGCCGAAAGCAGTCTGCTGGATTGTGCCATCCGGTTCGGTGACGGCGAGTGGCCGGCGTTCAATTCGGTGCATCTGATGACCGAACGCCACGTCGCGGTCTGCGCGCCGTCGCTGATCGCCGGCCTCAGCAAGGACGAAACGATGGACCTGACACGTTTCACGTTCCTGCATGTGCTGGCCAGTTCCGACCAGCGCTATCTGACCTGGCGCCACTGGCTCAATGCGGCAGGACTTGAGGAAGTCGACACCAGCGGTGGTCTCGAGTTTGACCTGCTCGATACCGCCATCGAGGCGGCGGTCTGCGGCCTTGGCATCACGGTTGCCGACCGGCACATGGTTGCCCGCGAGCTTGCCGATGGGCGTCTGGTGCAGATACTGGATGTCGAAGTGGATGGTCACGAATCCTATTGGCTTGTGACCCGTCAGGAGAAGAAGCCTCCCCGCATGCTGGCCGCCTTCTGCGCCTGGCTGACGGGCCAGTGCGCCGGCGAATTGCGGCCGGGGCAGGGGGCGTGAGCACAGCGCAAGTTTGACGAGGGGACTGATGCAAAGCTGCCGGATCGTACGTTGGGGTGAAGCACGCGCGATGCCGTGGAAGAACGGCGGCGGCGTGACCCATGAAATCGCGGTTTCCCCGCCGGATGCTTCGCTGGAAGACTTCGTTTGGCGGCTTTCGATGGCCGAGGTGGCGGCGGATGGTCCTTTCTCCAGCTTTGCCGGAATTGACCGTACGCTGGCGCTGATGTCCGGAGCCGGGATTGAGCTCGAATTTGCCGATGGTCACACGGCGCGGGTTGATCCGCTCCAGGCCCCGTGCAGTTTTGATGGCGCGGTGGGCTGTTTCGGCCGGTTGATCGATAGGCCCATCCTTGACCTGAACATCATGACCCGGCGCGACCGGATGACGCACCGGCTGACGGTTTTGGAACTGGCTCCCGGACAGGACACGCTCCTGTCCGCACCGGCGGCAATCATCGGCCATACCGGCCATGTTCATGTCACAGCAGCGGCAGGTTCTTTTGTGCTGGGGGCGAGGGACGTGCTGCTGGACGACACATCAGCATCCGGACCGAGTGCGCCGGTAACCTGCCGCGCCTCCGGAACCGGCACGAGCCTGGCCTTGGTTCTCCATCTTCAACCGGTAAAATGAAACGAAACGGCAACACTGCGCCGAAATCCACCCGGGAATTGCCGGTCAGGGCGAGCTTGTAATTTTGCGCTTTGGCTATTGCGGGTGTATACGGAGGGCTTGGGATTGTGATGAGCCGGTGAATTGCCATTTGCCGGACACAAAACTGTCTCAACTCGTCGCTATGTGCCGCGACTGACTGTCGGTTCGCAGGCCCCATCCGTTTGACATGCGGATGTCCGATTGGCGTCGTGTCTGGGACATGACCGGGCGCGGTGTTGCGCCCGGACTGCATTGAGAGGAAGAACAGGTTAGATGAAGAAGCGGACGCCCCTCGGGATCGCATTGGCGAAGTTCCGGACCATCATCGGAACCACCGTCGTATTCAGTTTCTTCATCAACCTGCTGATGTTCATCGGCCCGCTCTACATGCTGCAGGTCTATGACCGCGTGCTGCAGAGCCGGAACGAGACGACGCTGCTGATGCTGACGCTGATCGCCTGCGGCATGCTGGTGGTCTATGGCGTGCTTGAATATGTACGCTCGCGCATGTTGGTGCGCGCCGGCATGCAGTTCGATGAACTGCTGGCGAGCCCGCTGTTCAACCGGGTGCTGAAGGGCACGCTTGCCAACCCGGGCCAGAACACCCAGTACGCGCTGGGCGACATCGACAAGCTGCGTGAGTTTCTCACTGGCAACGGCCTTCTTGCGCTGCTTGACGCGCCCTGGGTGCCGATCTTCCTGGTCGTCTGCTTCGTCTTCGATCCGCTGCTTGGATATGTGTCGCTTGGCGGCGCGGTGGCGATCTTCGTTCTGGCCCTCGCCAACGAGATCCTGACCCACAACGCGCTGCGCGATGCCGGCATTGCCTCGCAGACCGCCAATCACTTCGCCACCAGCTCGCTGCAGAACGCCGAAGTCATCCGTGCGCTGGGCATGGAAGGCGCGCTTCGCGACCGCTGGAACGACCGCCACCGCGACATGCTGGTGCTGCAGGCCAAGGCCAGCGACCGCGCCGGCGTCGTGATGACCGCTTCCAAGTTCGTCCGCATGGTGCTGCAGGTCTTCATCCTTGGTGCCGGTGCCTATCTGGTTCTGGAAGGCCAGGTATCGCCGGGCATCATGATCGCGGCTTCGATCATGATGGGCCGCGCGCTGCAGCCGGTTGAAATGGCTGTCGGCCACTGGAAGCAGGTCGTCGGAGCCCGCACCGCCTATGCGCGCCTGACCCGTCTGTTCGAACAATTCCCCGATGACTCCGACAAGACCGATCTGCCGGCTCCCTCGGGTGCCCTGGCCGTCGAGGGCCTTGTCTCGCTGATCCCGGGTACCCGCAACCAGGTTCTGACCGGCGTGACCTTTGCGCTGGAAGCTGGCGAGATCCTCGCCGTCATCGGCCCCTCGGGCGCTGGCAAGTCGTCGCTGGTGCGTCACCTCGTGGGCGTCTGGACGCCGCTGGCCGGTGCCGTGCGCATCGACGGTGCCGAGCTGCAGCACTGGGACCCGGAAAAGCTCGCGGATTACATTGGCTATCTGCCGCAGGACGTCGAGCTGTTCTCCGGTTCGATTGCCGAGAACATTGCGCGCTTCAAGACCGGCATGGATGACGAAGTCGTGGCTGCAGCCAAGATGGCCGGCGTGCATGACATGATCCTGAACCTGAAGGACGGCTACGACACCCAGATCGGCGACGGTGGCCGTCACCTCTCCGGTGGTCAGCGCCAGCGCATTGGCCTTGCCCGCGCCCTGTTCGGTCAGCCGAAACTGGTCGTGCTTGATGAGCCGAATTCCAACCTCGACACCGATGGTGAAGAGGCGCTGATGCAGGCGATCCGTTCGCTCAAGGAAAACGACTCGACTGTCATTTTCGTCAGCCACAAGGCCAATCTTCTGGCCCTGTCCGAGAAGGTGCTGGTCCTCAACAATGGCAAGGTGCAGGCTTTCGGCCCGACGGCTCAACTGATGGGCCCGGGCGTGAAGCCCAAGGTGGTTGACCCGCGCGCCCAGGGCGCAGCCTGACAGAACGCAGGCGTTGCCACGGGGCATCGCCTGCATCGCTCCCCCCGCCGTCGGCGCGCGACCGCGTCGCCGGGGAAGGAATGGAAGACCCATGGCAGACGACAAGATCGACAAGAAGTTCAGCACCCGGCCCTTCGTGATCGCCGGCTATCTTACCATCCTGATGTCCTTCGGCGCCTTCGGCGGCTGGGCCATGACGGCTCCGCTCGACAGCGCCATTATCGCCCATGGCGTGCTCTCGGTCGAAAGCTCGCGCAAGGTCGTCCAGCATCTTGAAGGTGGCATCGTTCGTGAAATTCTCGTCAAGGACGGCGACCGGGTGAAGAAGGATCAGGTCCTCGTTCGCCTCAGCCCGGTCCAGGCGCAGGCCAACGTTTCGATGATCCGCACCCGTCTGGAAATCTCCCGTGCCGAGGAGGCCCGTCTTCTGGCGGAGCGTTCCAATGCAGACGAAGTGTCGTTCCCGGAAGACCTACTCGCCTCCGATGATCCGCGCGTGAAGTTCGCCCTGCAGGGCCAGCGCAACCTGTTCACGGACCGCGTTTCGGTGCGCAACAGCCAGATCAAGATCCTTGAGTCCAAGATCGAACAGCTGAAGCAGCAGGCCGCCGGTCTGGAACTGCAGCGCGATTCCGCCAAGACGGAAGTCCGGCTGATCGAGGACGAAGTTGGCCGCCTCAAGGATGGTGAAGGCAAGGGCGTCGTCTCTGCCAACCGCCTTTCGGCGTTCCAGCGTGAAGCCGCCCAGCTCGAAGGCTCCTACGGCCGCCTGATCACCGAAATCGCCCGTGTCAACGAGGGCATCGGTGAGACCCAGCTGGAAATCGTCCGCATCCGCCAGAGCTTCGCTGAACGCGCCGCGACCGAACTGAAGGAAGTGCGCCAGCAGGTCTCGGATCTCGAAGAACGCAATGTGGTGGCAGCCGATATTCTCGAGCGCACCGACATCCGGTCCGAAGAAGACGGCGTGGTGCAGAACCTTGCAGTTCACACCATTGGCGGTGTCATTCGTCCGGGTGATCCGATGATGGAAATCGTTCCGAGCAATGATCGGATCGTCATCAATGCCCAGGTTCGCCCGCTGGACATCGACTCCATCCACGCTGGCCTCAAGGCCGAGGTAAAGCTCTCGGCCTTTGCCAACCGCTATCTGCCGACCCTGTTCGGCGAAGTCGAATACATCTCGCCGGACGTCATCGAGCGTCGCGGCACCAATGCCGAGCCGTTCTATCTGGCGCGAGTGATCGTTCCGGAAGCCAGCATCCCGGAAGAAATGCTGTCAAAGCTCGCCCCTGGCATGCCGGCGGAAGTCGTGGTTCCGACGGGTGAGCGCACCATGGCCGAGTACCTGATCTCGCCGCTGCGCGATGCCGTGCGCAACAGCATGCGGGAAGAATAAGCCCCGCAGTCGCGACAAATGCAAAAGGCCCGGACCAATGGTCCGGGCCTTTTTTCTTTCGCTTTGGCGCGGCGCCGCGCGCCGACTTACAGGACCTGGCCGTAAAGGCTCGAAAGCCGTTCCCGGTAGGCATCAGCAGAGAATTTCTGCGCCTGGGCCAGACCACGTTGGCGCAGCTCCTTGCGCAGGTCATCATCGGCGTCGAGCTTGCGCAGTCCGTCGCGAATGCTTTCCACGCTGATCGGATCCACCGTCACGGCCGCATCGCCTGCCACCTCGACCAGCGACGACGTGTTGGAGGTCAGAACCGGCGTACCCAGCGCCATTGCTTCCAGCACGGGCAGGCCAAAGCCCTCGTAGAGCGAGGGGAACGTCACGGCCCTTGCGCCCTTGATCAGGCTGACCAGGAACTCATAGGGCAGGTAGCCCACATGCGCGATGCCGGTGTTGTCCGCCCGGCGCGGGTTGTCGGCGATCAGCTGCAGCTCGACCTTGTTCAGCCAGCCGCCCGACGAGACGATGACCAGCGGCCGCCGAACGCGTGACGACAGATAGGCCTCGATCAGCCGGCGCACGTTCTTCTTCGGCTCGATCGCCCCGAAGAACAGGAAATAGCCATCCGGATCCAGATTGAAGATACCCGTCACCTCGTCCTCGACATGGGCGCGCGGCTTGTCGATGGCGCTCTTGGGCAGATCGATCGCCTGATAGGTGTTGGTGACGCGGTTTTCCGGAACGCCGAGCACCTTGATGATGTCCTGGCGGGAATGCTCCGACACGGTGACGATATGATCCGCCGTGCGTCCGATCTCCTTCAGCAGCGCATAGGAGTTCTTGCGGTTCTCCATCGTCGCGTAGGGCATGATCAGCGGCACAAGGTCATGCAGCGTATAGAGGTTGGCGGCGCCCTTCACCTTGGCCGGCAGCTGGAAGGTGAAGTGGGCCGCGTCAGGTTTGCTGTCGAAGCTGATCGGATACAACTTGCCATGGGCGGAGAAGTAGCGGCCACCGATCGAATAAAGATTGCGGGCGATGTAGCGATGATCGGTATGCATCATCCGCGCGCGGATCGGCTCCTCGAACAGGAAGCTCGAATCCGGCAGCTTGATTGCCTTGGCGCTTTTCCAGGGATTGGACCAAGCCTCGATCATGTTGCGCACATGGTCAAGCTTGGTCAGGCGCTTTTCCTTGTCCTCGAACAGGATCGCCTTGGCCAGTTCCAGGTTTTTCGGAATGTCGCCCTGATAGTCATAGATCAGTTCGCTCTGATAGCCGAGCTGGGTTGCCGTGCGGATGAGGGCACGGGCATAGGTCGCGACACCCGTGCCCTTGGGCAGCACAATGTTGTAGGTGTCAAAGAGGATCCGGCCCTTGCTGCCGTTGACTGTGGCCATGTCCATGTCAGGTTCCTGTGCTGAAGTCGGCAAGCCCGCCGGTCTGGCGGCGCTGGTCTTCGAGAATGTCCGCGACCAGCTGGTCAAGCGAGCGGGTAGGGCGCCAGCCGGTTTCCGATATCAGGCGCCCGGGATCGATATCGACCCTCGGAATGTCGGACGGTCTGAGCCGCGCCGGGTCGAGTTGAACATCAATTGCGGCGCTGGTCTGTGCCAGCATCCGGTCCAGAACGGCGCGGATGGGGACCGGCTGGCCGCTGGCGATGGAGTAGACCCGGTGCGCCAGATCACCTGCACGCGACAGCAGCGCCACTTCCGCGTCGATCACATCGTCCACATGCAGGAAATCCCGCTCGGCGTCGAGGTTGCCCACATGGAGCACGGGCGGTTCTAGCCCTGCTTCAATCCGCGCGATCTGCCGGGCAAAGGACGGAAGCACGAACTGCGCCGCCTGGCCTGCGCCGCTGTGATTGGTCATCCGGGCAATGATCAGCCGCACGCTGGAGGGCAGCGTGTCGAGGAGCATGTCCTCGGCCGCCCGTTTTGATCTTGCATAGGGGTTCTGCGGCGCGGTCGCGGAGGCCTCGTCAAGCCGCCCGCTCCGGAACGCCAGGCCATAGACCTCGACCGTCGAGGCAAACAGCAGGGTCGCATCTGGAACATGCCGCGCGATGGCCTCCGCCAGCCGGGCAGTGCCGTCGAAATTGACAGCCCATGTCCGCGAAGCGCCAGCAGACAGCGAGACGGCGACAGAGGATTGTGCTGCAAGGTGGATGATGTGATCCGGCCGTGTCTCTTCGATGATCGAGTCGATCGCACCGGCGCTGGCAAGATCACAGGCGCACGCGGCAAAGCCCTGCGGCACGGCGCGCAGCTGGTCACTGCCCGCGGGGCCGAACACGGCGACATGTCCGGCTGCCGGATCGAGCATCCCGGCAAGGCGGGGCAACAGATGCCGGGCGGCAAAGCCACCGGCCCCCGTCACCAGCACCCGTCCAGTGAGGCTTGCCTCTGTGCGCATGAAGGTCGGCTTGTCCCGTCGCAGTTGATCCGTCCAGAGGCGTTATAGTCAGCCTGTCTGGCGCTGTCATGGGGAAGTGTACGGCGGCGCTCCCCGGCGCGTCAGTGTAGATTGATCCTTTGGCCGCTGGCCTGCGGTCTGCGGACTTCGAGCATCCACTCTGGCCAAACGGTCATGGACCAGCCGGCGGTTTCATAGGCTGCAAGGACAATGGCCAGCCACTGCCGCAGTTCGGTTGCCAGGAATGGCACCTGAACCTTCCGCGCCTCGTCGCCTTCGCCGTCCTTGAACACCAGCCGCATCGCGTCTTCTGCGGTGACGATGTCGATGCTCCGCGTCAGAAAGGCATCCGCCGGCGAGGTCGGGGCAACGGGCGCCTGGGCTTCGTGGGAGGCAACAGCGGATTCCTGCGCCATGGTCTGGCGCAGGTCAGCCATCGGCTGTCCGGCCGTCTGCCCCTCAAGCCACGCAACAAGCCTCGGCACAAGCACCCGCATCATCCGGGCCGTGAGCCAGACCGTCACCCGCTGTCCCGCTTCGCTTTCACCGCGCAGGCACAGCCGATCCTCTTCGACCATATAGTCAGTGGTCAGGCGTGTCAGCGCGAGGGCCTCGGTGGCCATGGACGGATCTCCTGCGACAGGCAGAATCGGCGGGCAAGGATCAGATGCCGAACCGGCTCCAGTCGATGCTGTCGTTGTCGGTGGTCGGCATCTCGATCAACGGCTGCACCGCCGCCGCCATCCGCGCTTCGGCTTCCGCGCGAGCGTCGGAGAACGAAGCCAGCGTTTGAAGATGCTGCATGGACAGCATCTGGCAGAACGCCAGAGGCAGGGCGCCTGCCTGGCGCAGATCCTCAAAGTCAGCAGCGGGCAAGGCGTTGAGCGCGGTTTCGTCGACCTTGAAGAGGCCCGACAGCTCTTGTCGACCGGCCTTGGTTTCCACAATCGCTTCCCAGGGAACGATCAGGCCCTTCTCGGCCAGGGCCCGCACGGCCCTTTCTGTCCGGATACGGCTCCGGTCGAGGTCGATCAGGAAATTGAGCACGCGCGAGACATCCTCGGTCGGGCCACCTTCCGGGGTGAAGAACGCAGTTCCTTCCGCCGCCTCGGTCAGTTGATCGCTCATTTCATCGAAGCAGAGGACCTGTTGCCCGTCTTCCATGGTCGCAAGATGGAACGGATAGCCGCGATACACAGCAGGCACGTAGGGCGTGATCCAGCTGTTGTCCTGCGCCAGGATCAGGTTCTTGCCGGGCGTGATCCCAAGAAGAACATAGGGAGCGTAGTTGTCCCCCTGCGCCAGCAGGGCGATCGGGAAGTGCATCATGGCACGTGGCAGCTCGGCGCCAACGACCGGTGCAATCGTGTCGGAAGCCGTGAAGCCGAAGCCAGAACGACGACGCCACCCTTTGGTGCCATGACGTTCGCGGCTGATCACGTGAAAATTCGGCATGTAGGGCGTCCTCGTCATGCTGCAAACTCGAGCGGGAGGCCGCACTTTACTCATCCTGTCCGGAAGGTCCAGCCCCCCGGACAGGTTCGCGGGAGATTGACCTCAGATCACATCGAGTGCCTTGAGCACCGGCAAGGTGTTGGTATTGAAGTAGTCGGCAAACGACTGCAGCTCGGCGATGTTGTCTTCGTTGCTCTCAAGGGTGTTGCCGTCTTTGACCAGCTTTTGTCCCTGTGCGTTGAGCACTGCCCAGGCGAACTCCACCCATTCGGCGGGCTGCTTGCGTCCCTTCGTATAGGCGAGCAGGAACAGTTGCTGGAAGCGATTGATGTGAACACCGCCACCGGTGACGGGGGAGGCCAGCACGTTGACGTCGCCCGAACCGCGCGATCGATCCAGGAGATAGGCGTTCAGCTTCTGCGTGGCTTTGCGCGCCTTTGCAGTCACGGCCGGTTCCTGCGCCGGCGCGGCGTGGTTCGTACCGGTCAGGATCAATGCGGCCTGAGCGATCTGGCCAAGTGTAATACCCTTGGGAGCCAAGGCCTGTTCAATTTCGCCGAGGCTGCGCGCCTTGCCGTCGGCCAGGAGATCGAGCAGAGGGCCGTAGATACTGGCGGTCAGCTCAGCTTCCCCCAATACACCGGTGACTTTCATCGGGATCGCGTCCCGACGCGTCGTCAGCACAATCCGATGCGTCCGCAGCGCTTCCGTCTTGTCAACGGCCGACAGCGTACGTGGGCCCTTGACCCAGTAGTCGCGTCGGAACTGCTGGTTGACCATGAAGTCCCGAAGGGTTTCGCGAAACACCGGATCGGCTGCCTCACGGATGACCTTCAGCTGCTCGGCATTGACATGGATGCTGTCAACGGCGTCGATCAGGTGCGCGGAAGCCGCAAACGACATTTTCGACGGGGCAAGCCAGTCGGCCATGTCCGCGAAATACATTGGATGCCAATCGCGGTTGAAATACTCATGCGCCAGGTAGTTTCTGTTCTGGGTCTTGAGCTTGTTGAAGCGCTCGACGGCCTGTGGATTTGCCGCCGCAAAGGCAGGCTTGCTGGCCAGCACCTTGTCGACAAATCCAAGGGCGCTCTCGACGCGCGCGCTCGTTCCAGCGCCCGATGAGCCCATCTGTTGCGCATGAACCGCCATCAGGTGGCGCAATGGCGCGCCATTCGCCCAACCGGGCAGGGTGTTGTAGCTGACATACAAAACACCGCCGACTTTCAGCTTGCGGCGAACGAAATCCGCAATGATCTGGCGGTTGTCGTCGGAGATCCACGACCAGATGCCATGCAGCGAAATGAAATCGAAGTCGGGAAGGTCGGGCCGATTGCAGAAGTCTGCAAACGCTTCATCCGTCAGATGGACATCGGCGCCACTTGCCCGTCCGAGATCAAGCGCATTGCTGGCCTGCGAGGGATTGAAGTCCGTGCCATGCCATCCCGTCTGGCTCGCTGCGGCGTGAACGTTGATGCTGACGCCCTGCCCAAAGCCAAGCTCGCAGGCAGTCTCAATTCTCGGTGCTGCCAGCCCTGCGTAATTGAGCGCCAGAGCTGCGCGCAGCGGGTTCAGTTCGAAATAGTATCCATGCGTATAACCAATGTCCGCAACATATCCTGCGGTCCAATCTCCCGACGACGTCGATGCCATAGCTTTGAAATCCCATCTGGTATGATGGCGGGATCAAATCAGGCGCTCGTGCGACTGGCAAGGATTTCCTTCGCGTGAACAACGGGATAATCAGGATGAATAAATCGGCAGACGGGAACGGTCGCGGAACCGCTCGTCAATCCAGCTCCAGATGCGCCATCGACAGGATCTGGCATTGCGCCAGGGCAAAGGCATCCGTTTCACGCAGCTTTTGAACCACGTCGGGGCGCAACGCTGCAAGTGCCTCAGGCGCAACGACGAAGAGCTGAGGCAAACGCCGTTCGGCATCTAAAGCTGATAGTTCTGCAGCTGGCCGCAGCACGTTGGCCCGCCCAAGTGCCGCACCGGCCTGCGTAAGGTGGGGGCGGTCCTGCGCCAGGCGAACGACCGCAGCGCTGATTTCTTCGAGGGCCGAAGATGGTTGCCCATCAGCGCTGAAGAGCGGATCGCCCGAGGTGACCTGGCAGTCCCTGCTGGCCTCGTCCACCGCCAGAACAAAGGTCCCGCCGGTGTCCTGTGCCGCAGCAAAAGCGCCGTAGGTCTCCGCAGCGGGGACAAAGGCTGGCCGCTGAAGCAGCGTCAGCAGCGAGTGTTGAAGAGGCTGCTCAAGTCCGAGGATGGCCACCGGGCGCGGGGTGCCATCCTCCAGTGTGAAGGCAAATGGAACGGTGAGGATCGCGTCAGCGACCTCAAACAGCGCCAGCGGGCTGGCCCGCAGTCCTCGTTTGACGGCAAGCGACTGCCAGCGCAGCCCGGCGTGATCGGCGGGCGACAGGCGGCGCCACTGCCGGATGCCGGACCAGGCCGATCCATCCGGCTCGAGAGGAACAACCAATCCGTCGGTGACGTCCCGTGCGGGGGCAAATGGCCTGGTCTGCCCCCGTCCAAGGAGCTGACGATTGAACATGTGCACCTGATTGGCTGCACTTTCCTGGTGTTTGCGCGAAAGATGCCATCGCTTGTCGCGTCCCTCCCGGCAAACCTGCAGCGCAGCCCTGCGCCCGGCCTCCGGGGAGGCTGGAAGTTTCGTCTGCCGGCTGCGCAGGAGTGCGCAGACATGCTCGAACAGGTCTGCGCGAATGGCCTGATCAGAGAGAACGTCTTCGCTGGCAGAAAACTGGTCTTTGCAGGAGAGACTGATCATGTAACGGGTCGGATCCCTGAACATGACGATGCCGCCGGTTGAGACATGGATCAGGGGGCAAAAGGGGGCCAGTTCCGGCAAGACATGGTTCGGAAAGACGCTGTGCTTCCAGTAGCGCCGGGCAATCTGCGCAAAATGGCGAAAGTCCTCGATGGCCCGGAAATTCGCCGCCGCGAAGGGCAAAATCTCGACCTTCGGCTTGGTCAATGTGACGGTATCATTGGAGACATCGACATACAGCGTGCCGATCTGGAAGGCGTTCTGGAAAAACGTGCCGCGCAGATCGCCCCAGACTTGCCGGATCTTGCCGCCGGCCGAGCGAAATGCCCGAAAGGCCGCAAGCCCGAGTGCAGCCTCGCCGCTCAGACGGAGCTTGTCAGGAGCCAGCAGAAGTCTCTCGGCCGCTTGGGTGATTTCAAGGCACTGACCGAGAGGATAGATCTTGCCATTGGACACTGGCTGTGCGGCTTGCAGAGGACCGTCAACCTTTGCGCGGACCGCAAGGAAGAAAGCCATCAGATGACCGAGTACAGGCAGAAGATGCGTCTCCGTCAACTCCGCTTGCAACGTATCAACCTGATCAAGCGGCTGAAGGGGCAGGGAGGTCCGCAACGACGACATGGGCTCGCTTCGGTCCGTCATTGAGCGTCCGCCTGTGCTGATCCTCCTGCCCGAACGGCAAGTGTCCTTGAAATACTGTGTCCTCTCATTTGGCCCAATCAGGCAGCCGGTTTAAACGCCTGCGCATTCGGTTCCAGGTGACGTGCCGAGCTGGAACCGCCCTGCGCCTGGGCAGCAGGCAAGGATCCTGATCACGCCCCGAGCGTCAGCAGATTGATGCTCGTGCCGCTGATCGTGGCCGTGGAGAGGTCGTAGAGACCCACCAGCTTGACGACGCCATCGGTGCCGTCGGTGAAGGTGGTGTTGGCGCTGCGGTCCTGGACGAGATAGGTGTCGCCGCCGAACTGGAACCAGACCACCCGGTTGGCTGCCCCATTGGTGGCCGCATCGAGCAGGTCCGCATAGGTGGGCGCGCCGCCTGCCGTGATCGCCGCCGTCTGGAAGGACGCCGTTCCGGATATGAACTGGATCTTGTCACCTGCGTTCATGCCGGTGATCGAGGAGAAGATCGTTCCGTTCGTGTTTGCGGCCGTCAGGATGACCGTATCGGTGCCCGTGCCGACGTCGATGGTGTCGGCCCCGAGACCGGGGGTGATGGTGTCATTCCCTGCGCCGGCATTAATCGTGTCTGCCTTCGCGCTACCAGTGATCGTGTCGTTGCCTGCAGCAGTCTCTATCGTGACCGAAGCGGTTGCCGCTGCCGCATTAAACGTATTATTGCCGGCGCCCCCCTTGATCGTGGCTGCGGTGGTCAGGGCTCCGGTCGTCCAGCTGACGTTGCCAAGGGTCACGCCGGAGGCATCGAATGAGGTCAGTGCCGTGCCGGTGAAAGAGCTCAGGTTCAAGCCGGCATCGCCGCTGACGGTCACCGTCCTGGCTGCATCCGCAGTCAGCTTTGCGGTGTGCTGGATGGCGGACGGCGTGGCGGATGTGTTGTCGGTCAGGAAATTGATCGTCTCGACGTCTTGCGCATTGACCCGGTCGATACCGCGGGCACCGCTGCTCGTGATCAGCACATTCAGCACGTCTGTCGTGTTGGTGGCGGCATCCGTCATGTTGACGGTGGTTGGTGAGGAGTTGCTGGTGCGGTGCTCGAGCGTGGCGCCCGACGCAACACCGTTGAGGTTAACGTTATTACCGATGGTGTTCGTGGTCGTGAACCGGGTCAGGCCGTTCGGATCGGCGTTGACCGTCAGGGCTTTGGTGATCGAGCCGGTGACGAGGATCTCGGTGACGGCATTGGCACCACCCGAGTTCAGGTTGCTGAGACTGATCGTGCCTGCTGCGCTGGACAAGCCGGCGAACTCGAGCACCTCGAAGTTCTTGACCACGCTGGCAAAGGTCGTGCCGCTGGTGGCCGAGATGA
Source organism: Pannonibacter sp. SL95 (assembly GCF_026672425.1). GTDB lineage: Bacteria > Pseudomonadota > Alphaproteobacteria > Rhizobiales > Stappiaceae > Pannonibacter. Next base: position 299,277 of record NZ_JAPPRC010000005.1, on the reverse strand, counting down.
TGTTGTCGGCGCCGATGACCAGCGTGTCTTTTCCCGCTCCTGCGTCGATCGAGCCGCCGGCACCGAGCGCGGATACGTTCAGTATCAGCCGGTCGTCACCCGCGCCCAGCGTCACGGTGGTCTCCGTGGCCCAGGCTCTGACAGTGTCTGCGCCGCTTCCGCCGGCAAAGGCCACGCCGTTTCCAAGCGCCGTCGACACGTTCACGCCAGCCGTGTTGGTCGATGTGATGGTTCCGTTTGTCGCAAGGCCCGCAAATGATAGCGCGAGGGTCTTGTCGCCGGCCAGCGTCAGGGAGGTGTAGCTGCTGCCGTTCACGGTAACACCGGAGGATGCCGAACCGGTCGTCGTCACGCTGATGGCAGTCGCCGTGCTGTCGGTGATCGTGCCGCCCTTCATGTTGTCGAGCCTGATGTCCAGGGTCCGGGTGCCGGCGGCTGCGGTGACGGTGACGTTCTGGTTCGAGTTCGCCAGCGTCAGGGTCGTCAGCGCGTCGGACTGGATCGTCGAGGCGGAGCTGTAGCCGTCAAGGCTGACGGAGCTGAGCTTGTCGCCGCCGGCGGCGGCGCGGTCGTTGATCAAAACCCAGGTGCCGCCCGTGACGGTGAGGGCAGCGACATTGCCACCCGTGTCGACGGCAATCGCCGCCTTGGTCCCGCTCTGGGTGAGCTTGACCGTCTGCAGGCCGGTCCAGTTGCGGACGTCTGCGGTCACCGCGTTCTGGCTGGACTCCAGCTCCAGCGTCTCGACGTTCTTGACCGCAGCGACCGTCGACAGGGTCATTGTGCCCAAGGTGTTGGCCAGCCTGAACGTGTCAGTGCCAGCGCCACCATCGATGCTGTCAACGTCGCTGAAGGTCTGGTTGATGGTGCCGTCAGCAATGCCGTTGACGGTGTCGGCGGCGTTGCCGCCGGCAATGGCATCGGCCCCTGTCGTCAGGGTGTAGGTGACCGGCTGGTCCTGTACCGGCGTCGGCTCCGGGGTCTTCGGCGTCTCCACCGGCGCGGGCGGCAGCGGCGTGTCCGCGACGGCCTGCTTGATCTCGGTGACGCGCGGGGCAGACGTCTTCTGGAACTCGGCCGAGTTGGAGAAGCCGATCAGGATCTGCGTCATCGGCTGGCCGGTCGCCTTCCAGGCGTCGATCTCGCCCTGCGAGGGGATGCGGCCAAGGACATTCTGGTAGAGCGACTGCAGCACCGCGTCGCTCACCTTGTTGTTGCCGTGACGGTTCATCCATTCGGTCGAGTTGACGAAGCCGAGCGCCACCTTCGAGAGCGCCGTCGGATCCTCGCGCAGCAGGTTGGTCCAGCCGTTGAGACCGACCGGATCGGGCGCGCGGCCGAAGGCGGCCTGGTAGATACGGATGATCTGGTCGACGAAGGTCGTCGCCTCGGGGCTCGCCGCAATCGTGTCACGCACCTGCAGCAGCGACATCTGGCCGGACGAGACAACGGCCGACCAATGTGTCAGCTCGCCCGAGGACGGCCGGCGCTGCAGGATGTTGACGAAATACTGGGTGATCACTTCCGTCGGCGCCATTGGTACCCGCTAATCAAGTTTACCATACTGAGATCGTTTCCATAGCGGGCGCGGGCACACCATGGCAAGGTGAATATGTGTCTGAAATCCTGACTTATTTGTGTCGAGGCAAGTGCTGTTTGTTTGTCTGGGCACCTGCTCTTCGGGGCGTGTTGGACCTGATAGGCCTACGCAGCTCATGCGGGGAAGGAATTGCATTACCTTCCCCAGCGGAGTCAATAAGGTATGCCAGCTTTCGCAGTGCCGCCGACAATCAGTCGACGCTGACCGGTGCACTTCGCGGCCAAGTCACCCCATCAACAGAAAATAAACGTTGGTTGATCAAGGCGCGGACAGTCGTGCCGCGGGCCCGGTAAGACGCGTTCGCAAGGGGGCGGCGATGCGTTTCCGCATCGCCAAACCGGGCATTGAGCAATCAGCTCGCCGCCAGGCCACAGGGTTCCGGTCAGGCCGGGTCGGCGATGCCGATCAGCGGGATGGTCTCAGCCGCCGGATGCCAGGCCGTGCCGCCGCGCAACGCATCCTCGGCAACCATCACCGGATCCCGACTTGCAGCGGCACGCAGGACGCCCTCGAAGTCGATAATGCCTGCCGGCTCCGGATTGGTGTGCGCAGCAACGACAGCCGCCAGAGATGACGCCAGAGAAGACGCGTCCTTCGAGACGGGTGCCGGACCTTGTTCTGCATCTGGGCTCGCAGCCGCAGCTGTGTCGGTCGCATCGTTCGTACCGTCGCCGCTGTCCATTGCGTCAGCGGCGTGGTCCAGCATGGGCCATTTCGTGCCATGGACAACGAGCAGCTTGCTCTTGCCGTCGAAGACCGTGCTCAGACTGTCGCTTGAAACGCCACCGGCCGCCTCCAGAAGCTTGATGACGCCTTTCTGCGAGTTGAGCGTGAACTCCTCCGAGTTTGAAAAGCCGACGAGGATCTGACCCATCGACTGGCCGGTGGCTTTCCAGTCCGTGATTTCCTTCTGGGAGGCCGATCGGCCGAGGACGTTGACGTAGAGTGCCTGAAGCACCGTATCGCTGACGCTGCTGTCGCCGTAACGGGTCTTCCATTCCAGCGAATTGACAAAGCCGCCCGCGATCTTGAACAGCGCCGACGGGTCCTCCCGCAGCATTGTCGTCCAGCCCTTCATGCCAACCGTGTCGGGCACCCGGCCGAAGGCAGCCTGATAGATGCGGATGATCTGCGCGCCATAGTTCATCGCCTCGGAGCCACTGGCCAGGGCCTGGACAGCCTGGAGCTTGGTCAGGGCTCCGGTGTCGATGATCATGCTCCAGTAGCCCAGTTCGGAGGTGGTCGGGCTCCGCTGCAGGATGTTGTTGAAATACTGCTTCATCAAGTCAGACGTCGTCATTGTCGAAGGTGCTCCCCGTGCAACCGTGAGGCGTTGGCCGCTGTCTGCCATCGACTAAAGCGCGGAGATTGCAGCTTCAAGACGTTATCCGGGGTGCACCCCCTCCTGATTGTACAATGTTGCCAGCGGGCCACAGTGCAGGCCCTCATCGCAAATCCGGCACAAAGAAAAACCCCGGCGTGTTTCCACGCCGGGGCTTCGATTTTCCTTGACCGGGGAGGGATCCCCGGACCTTCGGGATTAGCCGAGGGTCAGGACTGCGGTTGCACCAGCAACGGTCGCGGTGCTGAGGTCAACGAGACCAACCAGCTTGACGACCTGGTCCAGAGCTGCGCCGTTCTGGAAGGTGTTAGCTGCGCTAACGTCCTGAACAACGTAGGTGTTACCACCGAACTGGAACCACGACAGGATGCCGTTCGTGGAACCATCACCAGCAGCTGCTGCGTTCAGGTAGTCCGCGAACAGGGCGGTGTCAGCCAGGGTGATCTTCGCAGTCGTGAAGGTCGAGGTGCCCTTGTCAGCGAAGTCCAGCTTGTCGCCCTTGCCCATGCCGGTCAGCGAGGCATAGGTGTTGCCGTTGTCGTTACCGGTGACAACGAAGGTGTCATCGCCAGCGCCGACGTCGATGATGTCGAGGCCCTTGCCCGAGGTGATGGTGTCGTTGCCGGCACCAGCGTTGATGGTGTCAGCCTTGGCACCGCCGGTGATGGTGTCGTTGCCATCACCCGTGGTGATCGTGTTGGTTTCGGTCGCCGAACCGGTCACGGTGTCGTCGCCAGCGCCGGACTCGATCGTCACAGCCTTGGTTGCAGCCGAGGCGTTGATCGTGTCGTTGCCTGCACCGCCCTTGAGGGTGGCAGCGTTGGCCAGAGCCGCGGTCGTCACAGACACTGCACCCTTGGTCACGCCGGAAGCGTCGAACGAGGTCAGGACAGTGTTGCCAGCGATCGTGCCGAGGTTCAGACCGGCGTCACCGGTGACGGTGATGGTCTTTGCTGCGGTCGCGGTCAGCGCGGCGGTGTGCTGGATGCCCGTCGGGGTGGTCGCAGTGTCGTCGGTCAGGAAGTTAACCGTCTCGATGTCGGCAGCGACAACCGTGTTGATGTTGATGCCAGCCACGTTGGTGATGCCGATGTTCAGCACGTCAGCGGTGCCGGTCACAGCGTTGGTCACGGTCGCGGTGGTCGCAGCGGTGTTGGCCGCCTTGAACTCAACGGTGTTGCCCGAAGCCAGACCGGAGATGGTCACGGCATCATCAACTGCGCCTGCAATAACCTTGGTAATTGCATTGTTGCCAGCGTTGTTGAGCTTGGTCAGGTCGATCGTGCCAGCAGCACCACCGGTTGCGGCGAACTGCAGGGTTTCGAAGCCCTTGACGACACCAGCGAAGGTGGTCGTTGCAGAAGCCGTGTAGGCGTTAGCAGCAGACAGCGAAACGGTGTCGGTGCCTTCGCCGCCGGTGACGGAGCCGCCAGAGCCGAGGGTAGCCGAGCTGATGGCGACGGTGTCGTCACCCTTGCCCATGTCGATCGCCTTGGTGGTTGCACCGATGGAGACCGAGTCCTTGCCGTCGCCACCGGTGAAAGTGACGTCGGTGTTCAGGGCGGTGATGATCGTCGTGCCAGCGGTGTTGGTGCTGGTGATGACGAGGTTAGCAGCCTGAGCGCCAAGAGCGGTCGAGACGGTCTTGTCGCCAGCGAAGTCGATCTTGGTTGCTGCGTTGGCGGTCAGCGTACCACCAGTCGAAGCAGCGCCCGAAGCAGTGACCTTAACCGACGTCGCGGTTGCGTCAGCGATGACGCCGCCGGTGACGTTGTTCAGGGTCAGGTCCAGAGCGCGGGTGCCGGCAGCAGCCGTCACGGTCACGTTCTGGGCAGAGTTTGCAACGGTCAGCTTGGCCAGCGCATCAGACGTGATCGTGGCTGCACCAGTGCTGCCGTCGAGCGACACGGTAGCGAGCTTGTCGGCGCCAGCAGCAGCGTTGTCGTCAATGGCGATAGCCGCGCCCTTGGAGACGGTCACGGACTTGACGTTGCCCTTGGTGTCGATGTCGACGTTCGCGGTAACGGCCTGTTCAACCGTGATGTTCTCAAGACCCGACCAGGTCTGAACATCGGCGGTCAGCGCACCGGAGCTACCGCTGCGGATCGACAGGTTCTCGACGTTCTTGACGGTCGCAGCCGACAAAGTCGTCGCGCCAGCAGCGGTGGAGTTGGTCAGTGCGATCGTGTCGTTGCCAGCACCGCCGTCGATGGTGTCAAGCGGGTTAAAGGTCGTGTTCGCCGGTGTCGCCGCATCCAGGATACCGTTGATCTTGTCGGTGCCATTGCCGCCGGTGATGGTGTCAACGCCGGTGGTCAGCGTGTAGTTGGTGCTGCCGTAGTCAACGCCAAGCGGGCTGGTGCCGTTGAACACGGTTGCCAGGTTGGCAGTGGTGACGTCACCAGCTGCGCGCTTGAGAGCCATCACGCCAGCAGCAGAGCTTGCCTGGAATTCGGCCGAGTTGGAGAAGCCGATCAGGATCTGGGTCATGGACTGGCCAGTGGCCTTCCAGGCAGCGATTTCAGCTGCGGAACCGGTGCGGCCCAGAACGTTCTGGTACAGAGCCTGCAGAACGGCGTCGTTGACGGTGTTGTCGCCGTAACGGTTCTTCCACTCGGTCGAGTTGACGAAGCCGGCAGCAACCTTGGACAGGGCAGTGGCGTCAGCGCGCAGCTGGTCGGTCCAGCCGTTGATGCCGGTGGTGTCCGGAACGCGGCCGAAAGCAGCCTGGTAGATGCGGATGATCTGGTCGACGTAGGTCACCGACTCACCGCTGGCAGCGATGGCGTCGCGGGCCTGGGTCGTGGTCAGGGCGCCGGAGTCAACCGTCGCAACCCAGTAAGAGGTCTCAGCGGCGGTCGGGTCGCGCTGCAGGATGTTTACAAAGTACTGCTTGATGGTATCGGCGGTAGCCATATCTCAAGTCCTCTCTCGTGTTCTTTCGTCTGCCCTCTGCCCTAATGGAGCCAGACAGACGTCGAGGCCGGGCGGCGCACAGGTGCGACTCTCCCAACACGGGTTCCTCATTAGACGAGCAGCCATCTGGCCGCAAGCTGCTGATTCCACCGCTCCCGAGTGGTGTATAGTAAATTCACTACACGTGCAAGCGCGTGATTGACCCGGTCGACGGCCTGCAACTTTTGCGGCTCGCGCCACGCTGAGGATACCCAACCGCGCGAGTTTCCCGGAAACTTGCGGATTTTCAACGGGTTGTCCGGCCGTTCCCATCTTCCGGGCCGATGGGTGTCCCTGTCAAAACTGCAGATGTCATCCCGGTGTTGCCAGCCTGCAACAGGTGCGAAGGCGGATAGAGCGAAGGACATGGACGCTCGCGTTCACAGGATTCGCGGCCTCCGCTCCCGCCCGATTTGCGTCAAAGTCAGGGGCTGCCTCGCAAGCCTGTCCCGTCAGAAGCAAAATGACCCGCCGGCGTGAATGCGCCGGCGGGTCTTCGATGGCAATGGTCCTGTCGGGCTTGTCAGCCGATGGTCAGGATGTTGTCCGTGGTGCCGCTGATCGTCGATCCAACCAGGCCGATTTCACCCGCGAGCTGAATGATCTGGTCGGTGCTGTCGTTGAAGCCCGCGGTGTTGGAGCGGTCCTGCACGAGGAAGGTCTGTCCGAACAGCTGGAACCAGGAAATCGCACTGTTGGTGCCGGCTGACGTCGATGCGGCGGCCGCATCCAGATAGTCACGCAGGCTGGCCGTATCAGCGAGCTTGATCTGCTGGGCATTGAACGTCGCAGTCCCGCCACCCAGGAAGTCGATCTTGTCGCCCTTGGCGATATCTGTCACCGACGCGTAGACGACGCCGGTGTTGGCGGAGATCACGATCGTGTCTGTTCCGGCTCCGGTTGTGACCTTGTCCGCGCCGGTTCCGGTATGGATCGTGTCATCGCCGGTGCCGCCATCCAGAATGTCGGCCCCCGAGCCACTGATCAGCGTGTCGTTGCCATCGCCGCCGTTCAGCGTCGATCCGACGCTTGTCGAACCGCGCAGGGTGTCATTGCCAGCCCCGCCGTTCAAGGTGACTGACTTCAGCGCCGAGCCCGCATTGAGCACATCGTTGCCGGCACCGCCCGTCAGCGTCGCAGTATTCTCGAGGGAATGGGTCGCGTAGTCGACGCCGCCCTTGGTCATGCCAGATGCGTCGAAGCTGGTGAGCTTCGTGCCGCTGAAGCTGAGGGTCAGCCCGGCATCGCCCGAAACGGTGATCTTGCTGGCAGACGTCGCGGCCAGAGTGACCGAATGGGAAATGCCGGTCGGTGTGGTCGCGCTGTCGTCGGACAGGATATTGACGATCTCGACATTGGCCGCATTCACGGTGCCAGCGCCAATGCCGGAGGTGGCAGTCAGGCCAATGTTCAGCACATCCGCGCTGCCAGTCAGCGCGCCGGTGATGTCGGCGGTCACGGCCGCGCTGGCAGCCGCCTTGTATTCAAGGGTTGCGCCGGAGCTGAGCCCGGAAATTGTCAGGGCGTGCGCCGGGCCGGAGGCAAACACCACCTTGTTGATGGCATTGTCGCCGCCGTCTGTGCTCACCGTGTTGAGGTTCGCCAGGTTGATCGTGCCCGCTGCCGCCGTCGCGGACAGCTGCAGCACTTCAAAGCCCTTCACCTTGCTGGCAAAGGCGGTCGAGGTTGTCACGCTGATCGCGTCGGCCGGTGCCAGGGCAAGCGTATCGGTGCCAAGTCCGCCATCGATCTTGCCGCCGGTGCCGATGGTGCCGCCGTTGACGGTGACCGTGTCGTCACCCTTGCCCATCTGGATCGCCTTGGTGGTCGCGCCGACAGTGACGGTGTCCTTGCCATCACCGCCGGTGAAGGTCACGTCAGTGTTCAGGGCAGTGTTGATCTTGGTTCCGCCCGTACTGGTGCTGGTGATGGTGAGATCTGCCGGCTGAGCCCCGCCGAGGATATAGGCATTCTCCTTGGTGCCGGCAAATTCGAGCGCTGTGGCTTTACCAAGGTTCAGGGTCACGCTCGATGAGGCCGTACCGGTGCCGATGATCTTCGCCGAGGTTGCCTCGTTGTCGGTGATGGTTGCACCGGACGCAGCGTTGACGGTCAGGGTCAGCGCGCGCGTTCCCGCTGCGGCCGTGACCGTGGCCGACGCGGATGTGTTGGCAAGGGAGAGCTTTGTCAGGGCGTCCGAAGCGATCGACGCCGCGCCCGTGTTGCCGTCAAGGGAGACCGTCGTCAGCTTGTCGGTACCGGCCGCACCATTGTCGTCAATGGCCACGGTTGTGCCACCCTTGACAGTAACGGACGTCACTGCCGCCTTCGTGTCGATATCGATCGCCGCCTTGGTTCCGGCCTGCTCGACCGTGATTGTCCGCAGGTCCTTGTAGCTCGCACCCTGGACATCGGCCGTCACGGCATTGGCGCCTGAGCGCAGCACCAGATGCTCGACACCCGTGATTTTGGTGACAGTCGGCAGCGTCATGGTGCCGGCGGAGTTGCTGAGGTGAAGCGTGTCCTCGCCGCCTTTCAGGTTGGCTTCGTCAAATGCCTGGAATGTCTCCGTGGCCGTGCCATCGAGGGTGCCATAGACCGTATCGCGTCCCTCCGTCCCCTCGAACTGGTCGAGCGTCGCCTTGAGCGTGAACGAGGTCACCGGGAAGTTCGGCCGCAGCGGGTCGGTTCCATTGTAGACCGCTGCCAGCTCATCGGCCGTCTGCGCCTTTCCTGCCGCCGTCAGAAGGGCCACAATCGAACTTCCGCTGAGCTGCACAAACTCGGCCGAGTTTGCAAAGCCGAAAAGAACTTGCTCGGTGGTCAGCGCGCCGGTCAGCCCCCTGTTCACCCAGTATGCAACTTCGTTCGCGCTCCCCGTCCGCCCCAGAACGTTAGCGTAGAGCGCTTGCACCAGCGCCTCGTTGACGGCTGATCCGCCGTACCGGTTCGCCCATTCCTGGGACAAAACAAAACTGGGGCCAACTTTGGAAAAGTCTGCTCCCGATTGCAGGAAATTTGTGATCCCGGTGATATCCGGAATGCGTCCAAACGCCGCCTGATACACCCGGATCAACGCCGCCGCCGACTGCGCCTGCGGACTTTGGACGACTGCATCAATCACGTTGTCAACGGTCATGACTCCCGCCTCGACCAATGCGGTGTAGGAGTTCAGCAAACTGGATGGCGCGTCGACGAAGGTGACGTTCTTGAAGATGCGCGCGACGGTTTCTCTGGCGGTACTCAAGGCGAACTCCATCAAGCAGGAACAAGGGACGGGGAGGTTGAAACCGGAGCGTGTCGACCGCGCCCTTGGTCATTTTCCGAATTTATCATTCGTTAACAGCTATGGCGCGCGCGGCGGCGCCGCAATCGCCGTTTCCGATTTTCAACATGGATGGAAGGGGATGGGATCGGCCTGGTTGCTAAACCCTGCGATCTGCCCTTGACGTTAACGGAATGTCCGGGCAGGGTCCGGGGCGATGTGAGCCACTCCCGGAGGAGACCAGACATGCCCATTCCCGCCGCGCTGACCAAGGGCCTCAAGCTGCCGGCCATTGCCTCGCCGATGTTCCTCGCCTCCGGGCCGGATCTGGTGGTGGAGACGGCCAGGGCCGGCGTGATCGGCACGTTTCCGGCGCTGAACCAGCGCACGACGCAGGGCTATGGCGACTGGCTGGACGAGATCGCCGGGCGTCTGGCGGAAACTGGCGAGGCCGCGCCGTTCGGCGTCAACCTGATCGTGCATCGCTCCAACGCCCGCATCGAGGCCGATGTGATGATGACGGTGGCGAAGAAGGTCCCGCTGGTCATCACCTCGCTCGGCGCGGTGAAGGATGTGGTCGATGCGGTGCATTCCTATGGCGGGCTGGTGTTCCATGACGTGATCAACGCGCGCCACGCCGAAAAGGCGGCCGAGGCGGGCGTCGACGGCATCATTGCGGTTGCGGCCGGGGCAGGGGGCCATGCCGGCTCCTTCAGCCCCTTCGCGCTCGTCAGCGAGATCCGCAAGGTCTGGTCCGGCACGCTGGTTCTGGCCGGCGCGATGAACACGGGCGCCGACATTCTCGCCGCCCGCGCCATGGGCGCCGACATGGGCTACATGGGCACGCGGTTCCTCGCCACACATGAGGCGCAGATCGAGGCAGCCTACAAGGACATGATCGTCGGTGCCAGCGCCCGCGACATTCTCTATACGCCGGCAATCAGCGGCGTGAACGCCAATTTCCTGAAACCCTCGATCATCGCCGCCGGGCTCGACCCGGACAACCTTGCTTCACATGGAAAGATGGACCTGGAAGGCGAGGCCAAGGCCTGGAAGACCGTGTGGTCAGCCGGCCATGGCGTCGGCGGCATTTCCGAGGTTCTGCCGACGGGCGAGCTCTGCGCCCGGCTCATTGCCGAGTACAAGGAGGCCAAGGCCGCCGTGGCGGCCGATCGGTTCTGAGGCGGGTAGGGGAGGCGGTTGTCTCCGGTCATCCCCGCTCATCCTTCGGCCGTTATCCCCCCATCCCCTTAGAGCATCCCCGCCCAGCCAACCGCAAGAAATTATCCCGCCCGACCAACCACACGCGGTCATCCCCGCCCCCGTGCGGGGATCCAGCCGGGCGACTGACTGGACGGGGCGCTGCGGACCCGTTTTGAGGCTGCCTGGATCCCCGCGCTTTGTTTGTGTTGTGCGGGGAGTGGATCCCCGCACGGGGGCGGGGATGACCGCAAAGGGAAGGGAAGACGTCCGAGGGCGCGGCTGAAGCCTCTTCAAGAAACAAAAAAAGGCCGGACGTGCTGCCCGGCCTTCTGTCCAAGTCACCCCTGAAGGCTGAGCTCAGCCCTTGGCGCCCTGGCCACGGGAATAGATGTCCTCGTAGCGGATGATGTCGTCTTCGCCCAGATACGCCCCGGTCTGCACCTCAATCAGCACCATCGGCACCTTGCCCGGGTTTTCCATCCGGTGGATGGCGCCGAGCGGGATGTAGACCGACTGGTTTTCCGTCACGAGCCTGACGTCGTCGTTCACCGTCACGCGCGCGGTGCCGGACACCACGATCCAGTGCTCGGAGCGGTGCACGTGGCTCTGCAGCGACAGCGCCGCGCCGGGATGCACGACGATGCGCTTGACCTGGAACCGGTCGGCGAGCGCCAGCGTCTCGAACCAGCCCCACGGCCGGTGATCGCGCGGGAAGGTCTCGGCCTGGCGCGCGCCCTTCTGCTTCAGCGCCTCGACGGCGAGCTTCACGTCCTGGGCGCGGGACTTGTCGGCCACCAGCACGGCGTCATTCATCGCCACCGCGATGACATCCTTGAGGCCAATGCCGACGAGCTGCAGCCCGTCGCTGTCGGAGCGCAAGAGCGTGCCGTCGCAGTCGATGGCCGAGGCCTCGCCGCCAAGGCTGTTGCCGCGCGCGTCCGGGCCCATTTCCTTGGCCACCATGTCCCAGCCGCCCAGATCTGACCAGCCGGCGCCGAAAGGCACGGCGGTGAGGTTGGTCGCGCGCTCCATCACCGCATAGTCGATGGAGATCGACGGCGCACGGGCAAAGGCCGCCGGATCGAGCCGCAGGAAGCCGAGGTCGGACTTGGCGTCCGCGACCGCGCTTGTGACGGGCTCCATCAGGTCCGGCGCCAGCGCCTGGAAGGCGTCCAGAATGGTGGAGACCTTGAACAGGAAGATGCCAGCGTTCCAGAGATAAGAGCCGGCGGCGAGCATCGCCTCGGCCTTCTCCCGGTTCGGCTTCTCGACAAAGCGCTTCAGCGCAACGGGCTCGCCTTCGGCGGCTGCGGCCGACAGCTCCAGCCAGCCATAGCCGGTCTCGGCATGGGTCGGGCGGATGCCGAAGGTGACGATCTGGCCGCTTTCAGCCGCCGGAACGCCAGCCGCCACGGCGGCGCGGAAGGCAGCCGGGTTCGGCACCACATGGTCGGACGGGGCAACGAGCATCAATCCGTTGGGATCGCTCTTGGCGATATGGAGCGCTGCGGCCAGCACGGCGGGCGCGGTGTTGCGCGCTTCCGGCTCGATTAGGATCGCGCCCGGGTCAATACCCACAGCGGTCAGCTGCTCGGTGACGATGAAACGGTAATCCGATCCGGTGATGACGACGGGCGCGGCAAAGCCGTCCGCCGACAGCCGCTTCGCCGAGCCCTGGAACAGGCTTTCCTCACCGATCAGCGGCGCAAACTGCTTGGGAAAGCTCTTGCGCGACAAAGGCCAAAGGCGGGTCCCGGAACCGCCAACCAGGAGAAGGGGAGTGATCATGACGCAATCCTCAAATGAAAGGTTTTCAGAATTTCGCTCAACGAGATTTCGATGCACTAGCCCTAGCACGCTCTAAGTGAAAGTGGGGCCGAAGCTATTTCAAAAACGTCTATCCACAACTGTCCCCGCAGGTCAACTGCATTGAAGTCCCCTCGTCAGGCAACCCTCGGAGCCATGGGATGATTACCGGTTTTATTCACTCGGGTGCCGCTCCCACCAACATTTACCGCGCGGTCTGTGTGCCCGGAATGGGGCCAAGCGGCGCGAAGGTGGTTTTCGGCGTGGTGGCCAGACCATGCGTGCCGGCGCCCTGTACCAGCAAGGTCAGCTCGTTGACATGCAAGATGAACTCCGGCGTCAGATACTGCGGATTGTTTTCACGTATCTCCTTGGCCATTTCGGCAATGCCGACGAATTTGTCCTGCGCGTAGATCTCCTTGCGTCGCACCCATTCGAGTAGCCTCTGCTTCATCGATGACCGCTGGGTCTGATCCTTCATGACTGCGGCCGATTTCCAGTTGCGCACAAGTGGCAGGCGCTTGCCGCCTATACCGAACAACCGGCCAAGAAGAGGGTGCGCGCGCAGGGTCTGGAACTTGCGGGCGTTGAGGCTGGTCTTGCTGTAGCGCTCCAGATAGACCGGCGACCTATAATGACGATAGCTGTCCCCGACAACCTCGCCTTTGTCTCCGATCACCCGCATGCGATGATCGCGCGGAGCAACGAAACTGCAGGTGATGCGCGCGGTCGCCCCACTGGCAAAATGCAGACAAGCGACCGAATAGTCCGGAGTGCCCACATAGGGGGGGAGGCCGGCGGCCTTGTTCTCGATAAGCTCGCTGGAGAAGGCAGTGACTGTGAGCGCGGGGCCCAAGAGTGCGCAGATCCACACAAGGTGGTATCCCAGATGCTCGTAGGTGCAACCCTCGCGCAACTCTTCTTCCAGGGGCCATGGCGCGCCAGTCGGGCTTTTGACCTTGTCGAAATCGAGCAGGTGGATCGGATTGTCGTCCAGTTCGGCATAGATCAGCCTCGGCTTGCCGATCGCCCCTTCTTCTACCGCTTTGAACATGGTGCGCACCATGTCGCTGTAGATGTTGCAGGGCGCGGCATAGAGGCGAACGCCATTGTCCCGGGCGATCTCGAACAGGCGGGCGGATTCCTCCAGGCTCTTGGTGAGCGGCTTTTCGGAATAGACATGCTTGCCGGCTTCGAGTGCCCGCTTCGTCACTTCGAAATGGGCATGGATGGAGGTCAGATTGACGACAATCTCAACGTCACTGTCGCCTAGCAGTGCGTCGTAACTGTCATAGATCCGGAACTTGTAAAAATCATGGACGCGTCTGTTGCGCTCAGGATTGATGTCGAACACGCCAAGGACGGTAATCTCAGGGTGGGCGCGCAGCGTTCGCATGTAAATGTCGAAGACATAGCCGCAACCGACAATGGCAATTTTCATGGATCTGGTCTCAAAATCAGGTCGAACAAAAAGAAAAGCGAAGGGCAGGGCGAAAGCACCCGCTCAGAAGCCGGACACCGCCTCCTGGAGATGACGGGGCTTGGTGGTTCCCACCAGGGCGAGGCTGACGCCGGGTGTTGCGGCGGCCTCGACCATGCGTGCGCTCACCCGCGCGCCGTCGAGCATGGCCTTATTGATGGCATTGGGGCCTCCGAGAACCTCCCGTGCAACAATGGCCACGCCCTGGGCCGCCGCGCTGGCCAGGATCTCGTCATAATCGGAAAGGCCCGGATGCAGTGGGATCTGCAGCGCCTCGACGCGCGCATCGGCCAGCGCCGCACGGGCCGCTTCTACATCATCAACGGAGACGCCGATGACACGGATCTTGCCGGCGCGCTTCAGATCGGCGAGCGTGTCGAGTGCTTCTCCCTTGCGGATGGTTTCGGCGCCGGGACTGTGCAACATCAGCACGTCGACGGCCTCACGCTCGAGACGGCGCAGGCTGGCCTCGACTGACTGGCGCAGATGCGATGGCTCCCAGGAGCTCGGCAATCCCTTCGATCTGCTCTGCCGTACCCCCTCACGCAAAGACTTGCTGCCGCCGACGGCGCTTTTGATCAGGGACTTGAACGGAAGCAGCAGGCGCTTGCTTAGCGGCAGGTATTTGCCAACCTTGGTGCAGACAAGAATGTTGGTGCGCCCCTTGACTGCGCCCCCCACGAGGCGCTCGCTTTCGCCTTGCGCATACACATTCGAAGTATCGAGAAAGGTGATGCCGGCCTCCAGCGCCGTCCTGAGCACTGTCTCGGCTTCTGTTGCTGACGCCCCCAGAACGGAGCCCAGTCGGCTGCAGCCCAGGCCAACCGGCGAAACGGTTAGTCCGGAACGGCCGAATTTACGATCCGACTTCATGGGTTTGTCCTTCCTGAACGGTTTGGAGGCGGGCGCCGAGAGAAAAGAAATCGAGCACTTGGGCCACATGCCTGTCCCAGGAGAGGTTTTTGAGGCACCAGTGGCGACCGGTGGTAGACAAGCGTTCCAGCACGTCCGGGTCCGTCAGAAGCACACGCAAGGCATCGGCAATATCAGAAGTGTTATTGCCGTCGACCACGAGGCCCCGCTCGCCATGCGCGACGAAATCCTTTGGGCCTCCATCCTTGCCGACCACGGCCGCGGCCCCGAAGGAGATCGAGTCCGCGATTGCGAGTCCGAAGCCCTCCAGATCGCGCCCGGTCTCGGATGCGGTCTGCGGATGCAGAAAGATATCGGTGGACCGGTAGAGATCGGGAATGTCGGCTTCGTCGACATAGCCGACCATGGTCACGTGATCACCCAGATCAAGGTCCTGGATCAGACCTTCGATCTTCTGCTTCAGTGGACCTGTTCCTGCGATAGTGTAGTGAAAGTTTGTAATTGCTTCATCTCTCAGAAGTGCAAGAGCGGCAAGGCAGCCTTCGAAATTCTTTCGAACCGCAAGCCGAGCAAAGGAGACGATGCGGATCCTGTTGCGATCAACGGGTTTGCGGACGTGAGCCGTCGCCTCTTTGAGATAGGACAAGCCGTTGAAGTTGACCTGCCATCTCCCTTTCGGCTGTGCGCCGAAGAGGGCGCTTCGTGCCGCCTCCATACTCACATGGGACACGGTGATGACGAGATCGGAGGTAACAAGGGCACTGATCATAGGCCGCTTGAGAATGGCAGGATAATTCAGCACTTCCTGCCCATGCACCGTCAGAACGAATGGCTTCCGGTTTCGGAAAGGCAGGATGGCCAAAGCCGCCCGCCAGGTCGTTGCATGCAGGAGGTCAAACTTTTGCGTCAACCGCACCCAGGCGGAGGCGACAAGCATCTTGAGAAAGACCACCGGCTGCGGACCCATGCCCACATTCAGAACGCGGATGGGGCCTTCAGGGTAGTCGCGCTCATGCCAGCCGACGCGGCCGTTAAACGCCGTCAGAACGACAGGGATGACGCCGGCCCGCTTGTAGGCGCGCGCAATGAACTCGCTGTAGCTTTCGACCCCGCCGACCACCGGGGGAAAGGCTTTCGCGTTGATGAGGACCTTGATTGGCATGTTGTTCTCTCAATCTGACGTGGCGCAGGACAGCGCAGAAAATCGATGTCGTTAATGAAGGGCAGGCAGCTTTTGGGATCCGAATGCAGCGTCACGGCGTTCGCTTGATCGGATCTGGTGAGCCTTCTTTTTGCGGTAGAGGTGGACGAGAAATGACACCGCGAAACCGGCGCCGATAATTCCAAATATTCGAGCGCCATACGCAAAGTACCAGTAGTTCAGGGAGAAAAATACTGCGCAATACTGAGCTGAGAGCGCAACAATCCAAGCGCCAGCGCTTTTTATAGCCTTGTAATATGTATACTCAGCGACAAGGCCCCAGAAATAGCAGGCGATAGCTGTTCCGAACAGGCCGAAATCAAGGATGAGCACACGGAAGATCGTCATGGCGTTTGACGTCTGCCCGTTTCCGATGTCCACGGCGATCAGTCGGCTGTCGAAACCTTCACCGCTCACAAGCCCAAGTGGGCCGAGCAGACCGCGCAACAGGTTCGTGCCTAACCCCATCTGGTAGTCCTGAGCATAGGTTTCGTACCAGACCGAAAGCGCGGGAACGTATCCTGCAAACCAAGGCCGCATATGATCGAGGGTCTTGCCAACGCGTTCGAAATCGGCGTCCCCGAGACGGGCGCTTTGCGCAACGACGATCCAGACGAGAAAGAACGTCACCAATCCTACGGCGGACAGGAGGTTTCGAGGGCGGGTCAGAATGCGTGTCTTTTGAGTAACAACACAGGCGGCAACAAAGGAAAACGAAAACATCAGAAGCGGAACAAGCAAAAGCGAACGAACATTGGATGCCGCACTGAAAAGGAAGGAGACGATGAGAAGCAAGATCGCATTCGCGACGGGGTAGCGGTTCTTCCTCGATAACAGTGTGATGGGAATAAGCGCTGCTGAAAACACTAGGATCATTGTAACTAGCTTGAAAGAGCCTGGAAAATTAAGTTCGTTGTCTTGATAGAGTGCCGCCTGATTTTCCTTCATGATCGAGAACATCCGATCACCGCTGCTCAGCAATCCAAGCAGGGAAACCGATGAGAAAGAGCGCATTCCCAGATCAATCAACGGAAGACACGAAAGCAAAAGAAGCAGGATCAACAGTCCCACTTTCCGCTCGGCAAGGACGTCGGCAATTTCAGTCTGTGGCTTTCTGACTGCCAAAGATCTTGAAGGCGTGAGAGACTTGAACGTGCAGGCGCCAAGGCTGAACATTATGATCGAAGCAAAAACAAAACCAGTTATCTCAGTGCTATAATAATAACTCCATCCGAGCAGCGCGTTGACGGTGAACGCAATAGACCAAGTAGCCAGCCAGAGACGCAGAGGCGAAAAAATATGAGGTCCACGCAACGACATATACGTGGAGAATATCAATAATGCTGCCATCATCGCGTTCATGCGTTTGATCTCGTAGATTTCTGTGATCAACAATTGCGCTCTATTAAGAGCTGTCATTCTCTTGCGTTTGCTATTTGAATCTCCAAGGGATGATCAGCACACATCTTACCCGATTAAGATAAAAAATCTGAAAAGCATACATCAACCAGAATGCAGCGGCCTGTGCGCTGGCGATGCCTAAAAGACCGAAGGGCGAAAGCAGAACTGCAAGCAG
The DNA here is from genome assembly GCF_026672425.1 of Pannonibacter sp. SL95. Lineage (GTDB taxonomy): Bacteria > Pseudomonadota > Alphaproteobacteria > Rhizobiales > Stappiaceae > Pannonibacter. The sequence goes on along the minus strand of NZ_JAPPRC010000005.1, from coordinate 281,976 downwards.
GGTTTCGCCGAGGGCGGTCGCGATCAGGCCGAAAAGGACGACCTTGCCATACCCGGTAAGCTTGAGAACTTCATCGACCGGCCCTCCGATGGTCTCTCCGAGCGCTCCGAGCAGAAGCACAAGCAGCACCGGCCACACCGCTGCGTAGCCAGGCTCGAACAGCATTGCGATGGCCCACTGACCGAGAAGCCATGTGCCGAACATGGCGCAGACGGTCGAGGCGGAGGCAAACAGCGCGATCTTGCGACCTGTCCTTTCAATTGCCGGCCAGTCATTGGCCGCGGCCGCAGCGACGATCGCGGGCCTCACCGAAAACCGCAATGCAGCCACCACGGCAGCCACCGCAACAAGCAGACGCCCGGCTGTGCCGATCACGGCCGCCTGCGCCTCTCCCAGATAAAGCGTCGTGACCCAAACCGGGATCCAGAACAGGGCACTTTGCAGAAATCGTGAAACGGCAATGAACCCACCGATCTCGAAGGCGGCTCGCAGCTCTGCCTTTTCGTCGCTCTGCGGCAGTTGTCGCGTGAGCCGCCACAATGCGCCAAGCGCTAGGGCGAGGGAGAGGGTTGCGGCAAGGAGGCTGAGGCTCAGCAGTCGGTCGAGTTGCGGGTCCTGCGCCAGAAGCAGGTAGGGGATCGACGTGAGCAGATAAAAGATGTTTGTCGAGCTATAGAAGAAAAAGGATCCAAGCCCGGAGTGGCGCAGGGCGACGAGACACTGCGCAACGACAAAGACAAGACCGTAGAGCAGGCACCAAGTCGCGGTCAGTCCGGCAAGAACCGGGGCCGCGCCAAAGATCACGCTGACGGCGGCGCCAAGGCCAAAAAGAAGGACACCGCTCAGGCCGCCCACGAGGAGCGTGCGCCAGAGCGCCGACCTGATCAGACCCAAATTGCCATCCGCGATCTGGTCGCCGATGGTCTTCACCAGACCGTCCGGCAGGCCGAGGCCAGTGATGCAGAACAGGGTGGCGACGAGGCCGAAGGCCACGAAGTATTGCCCTGCCATCTCCTGCGGCAGAGCGTGGGTGACGAGTAGCACCAGGAGAAACTGGATGGCCAGTGCGCCGTAACGCGAGGCTATTGCGGCAACATATTGCATGCGTCGTTCCGGTTCCTCTGAGACGCGATGCGGGACCTTTGCGTCCGTCCTGCGGCTCGCCTTTTCCAGATCGTGTCAGGCCTTCACCGAGATTTCGCCGGGTTCCAGACGGCAAATGTCTGGCCGCGCAGGGCTCGGAAGACACCCAGCAGGGTGGCATAGAGAGCAATTACGATTTCCATGATCGAGGCGAGCGGGCCTTTCTCTGCCCGCAGTCCCAGGAGGACCAGAGCGAGCGTCACTCCGAGGCCCAAGGCCAGGAGAATAGGCGAGATAAGCGCGGCGGTAAGTGCTGCAGACAGCGCTCCGATCGTCAGGAAAGCGGCACCGAACCAGCGCACCATCTTGCGGGAGCCATACTTGAACTTGTCGAGCAGCGCCATCTGGCGCAGCTGTGGCGATAGAAAGAGATGGGTGTGGAAGGCACGGGCTGCGATCCGTACTTTTCGGGCGAATTCCTCGCCACGCTTGGCAACCAGGCCCTCATAGGCAATCACATCTTCTGCCTTGATCAGCCGATGGCCGGAGAAGACGGCTGCCATCGAAACGGTCAGGTCGTCGAGCACCGTGTCGGGAAAGCTCGGGTAGAGCTTGCGGCGCAGGGAGAAGATCGAGCCATCTGCACCCATGACATTTCCGGTGCGAGATTCTTCCTTCTTGAGATATTCCTCGAGCCGCCAGTAAAGCGAACCCACCGCTGCCGTGGCCGAACTGTCTTCGCCCTTGTAGTGGAGCGAGCCACACACACCGCCAACCTGCGGGTCAGCATAATAAGCCATCAGCCGGTCGATCGCATCTTCCTTGAGAGTCACGTTCGCATCGGTGAAAATCATGACCTCACCCTGCGCCCTGGCAGCCAACAACTTCATACCATGGGCCTTGCCGTTGCGCCCTCCGCCCCGGACGACCGTGAGGAGTTCGGGATGCGCGGCTAGCTGTTCAAACGTGCTGTCGGCCGAACCGTCATCGAAGGCAAGGACTTCGAGATCAGGATGCCGTGCCTTGAGCAATGCGACGTTGGCGATCTTGTCAGGCATTGCCTTTGCCTCGTTGAAGGCACAAAAGACAAGCGTGGCTGATACTTTATTGCCTTCGCGAGCGGCGACAGGACGCGTCTTTAATGACCGCAGGAGCAATGGGTAGATCAGGTAGGGATAGATGACGAGGATCGCGCAAACCAATGTAATGGACAGTGAAATTCCCAGCGCGAGCGACATGATGCGGACCTCCCGGCGAACACGACTTGAGAAACTCAAGCTTTCTCGATGTATGCCACTGATGAAAAAAATATTTGTAAGTCAGCGGCGCATCCTGTGAGTTTGTCGGATGCGCCGAAAATGGTCTCAGATGAACGCGCCGTCTGATCCAGTTGACCATCGCTCGAAGGCTGAGGGAAGGCGCCCAGGTGCTGACTTGCCTTCCGCCTCCAGCCAGTTCGGGACGATGTCCGTCGAGCGAACGAGTTTCATGACCCTGTCGGGGTGGATCCCAAGCCCGAGCATCGAAAAGGGGCGTAGCGCCTTGGCAGCGCCCAAAACCACCCAGAGAGGGATCATGAAGGTCCGGACCTTGGGAAAATGCTGAGACCTGAAGGTATCGACGATCTGTTCCAGGGTATAGCGATCAGAGTAGCACCCGTTGAAAAGCACGTAAGGCCGACCGAGGTCCTTGGCATATAGAAGTGAATCGACGAGGTCGTCGACATAGAAGCAAGCCTTGATGGTGTCCTTGCGTCCCGGATAGACGAAAAGCCCCTTCTTCATCAGTTTGGCGAGCCGGGTGAAGTTGCCTCCTTCGCCGGGGCCGAAGATCACGGCTGGGCGGCAAATGACGAGGCGCCGGTCTTCATGCTCTTGCAGCCAGTCGCGATGAATGCCCTCGGCGAGCCATTTAGACCAGCCATAGGCCGATTCGGGGGCAGGAACAGAACTCTCGCTTTTTGTTTCCTCGCCCGGGCCATAGACAGAAATCGAACTGGTGAAGACGATCTCGCGCACGCCTTTGCGCCGGGCAAATGCGGTGATCTGAGAGGCACCGGCTACGTTTGTTTCGTAGTACTCGTGTGTCGGATGCCCGGGCGTCGTATGGACAGCTGCCAGATTGTAGATTGTCGCGACGGGTCCAGAGACGTCGAATGCACTGAGATCGCGTACATCGCCATCGATGTAAGTGACGTTGTTGATCCGGGTCTTCGGCGCACGTCGGTCAACGCTGACAATTTTGTCGGCGCCCCGTGCCTGAAGCGTCCGGATAAGGTGGCTGCCAATGAAACCGCTGCCTCCGAAAACGACAATGGTCCCGGAAGCAGATGTCGTGGTGACTTGAGTGGCGCATGTCTGCATCATGCCACCCGTCCCACGCTCGCATAGGCAAACCCGTGCCGGGTCACGTCGGCGGCCTTGTAGACATTGCGCAGGTCGACGAGGACCGGGGCGGTCATCACGGTCTTGAGGCGCGGGAAGTCAAGGGCGCGGAAGGCATCCCATTCAGTGACGATGACGAGGGCGTCCGCGCCGGTGGCGCAGTCATAGGCGTCCTTGGTGTAGGTCACGTTGTCGAGCAGGCCCTTGGCCGCCTCCATGCCCTCTGGGTCGTAGCCGCGCACGGTGGCGCCGCCATCCTGCAGCGCCTGGATGATCGACAGCGAGGGGGCCTCGCGCATGTCGTCGGTGTTCGGCTTGAAGGTGAGGCCGAGAATGGCGATCGTCTTGCCGCGCAGGTCACCGCCAACGGCCGCCACCACCTTGCGCGCCATGGCGCGCTTGCGCTGGTCGTTGATCGCCACTGTCGTCTCGATCAGGCGCACGGGGCTGTCATGGTCCTGCGCGGTCTTGACGAGGGCCAGCGTGTCCTTCGGGAAGCACGAGCCGCCATAGCCGGGGCCGGCATGCAGGAACTTCGAGCCGATGCGGCCGTCAAGGCCGATGCCGCGCGCCACGTCCTGCACATCGGCGCCGACGCGTTCGCACAGGTCCGCCATCTCGTTGATGAAGGTGATCTTCATGGCGAGGAAGGCGTTGCCGGCATATTTGATCAGCTCCGACGTGCGCCGGGCGGTGAACAGCAGGGGGGCCTGGTTGAGATAGAGCGGGCGGTAGACCTCGGTCATCGGCTCGCGGGCGCGCTCGTCCTCGATGCCGATGACGATGCGGTCCGGACGCTTGAAATCGCCGATCGCCGCGCCCTCGCGCAGGAATTCCGGGTTGGAGACGACGACCACATCGGCATCCGGGTTGGTGTCGCGGATGATGCGCTCAACCTCGTCGCCGGTGCCGACCGGCACGGTCGACTTGGTGACAACGACAGTGAAGCCCTTCACGGCCGCCGCGATCTCGCGGGCGCAGCCATAGACATAGGACAGATCCGCATGGCCATCGCCGCGCCGCGACGGCGTGCCAACGGCGATGAACACCACGTCGGCCTCGCCCACGGGGCCGGAAAGATCTGTGGTAAAGGCGAGGCGCCCGGCCTTGACGTTGGTGGCGACCAGCTGGTCGAGGCCCGGCTCGAAGATCGGGATCTCGCCGCGCTTCAGCGCCTCGATCTTGTCGACGGCCTTGTCGACGCAGGTCACTTCATGGCCGAAATCGGCAAGGCAGGCGCCAGAAACCAGGCCCACATAACCGGAGCCGATCATCGCAATCTTCATGTCAAAATCCCGACCAAGCGAATAGAACTGTACAATAGCAATCGGTGTGTCAGGGACGATATCCTGCTACCAGCAGCCGGTACCAACCAATCTGCTGGCGCGACGGGGTGCCCTGTCAACATTCCGGATGATCTGCGCGCTTGTTTGCAGCGCAGCAGGCCACATGACTTGTTGTTACCCGAGTTTAGTGTCGGTTTCAATTCGCCGTTGCCGCCGGGAGAGGCTTGTGCCGCTTAACGTTTCATCAAGGTTAAGCCATGGGCAGCGCCACCAGGCCGGTGATGGTGTGCCGGGGCTTGTCCGGCCCATCGCAGGACGGGCCGGACCTCAGCCTTTTCAGCGCGTTTCTGCGCTCAGCTGGCCGCGAATTTCAACAGGCGGATGGCGTTGAAATCGGCAATGCCGCCGCCGACCCGCATGGTGGCATAGAAGGTGATGTAGGGCTTGGCCGAATAGGGATCGCGCAGGATCTGGATGCCCTGGCGGTCAATGATCAGATAGGCCCGCTGGAAATCGGCAAAGGCGATTGCGGTGCTGCCCGGGCTGATTCCCGGCATGTCGTCGCATTCGACCAGCGGAAAGCCCATCAGCGTCTCTTCCAGCTTGTTGGACATCCGGGTCTGGTAGAGGTAGTCGCCGCTCTCCGTCTTCAGCCGCCGCACGGCGCTCAGCGTCATGCGGTTCATCAGGAAGGTGCCGTTCTTGCGATAGACGGCCGGTAGCGAATGCACCAGATCCATCAGGCAATCGATTGGGGCATCCGGCTGGAAGCCACCATTCGCCCCGGTTACAAGCGTGCCCACTTCGCCAAAGCCCGCCGTTGCCGGGTTGACTTGTGGGTAGGACAAAATTCCTTTCGGCTGTGATGTGCCATTGCCCGTGATGAAGGCGGTCGCCTCCTGGGCGCAAAAGGCCGAATAGAGCTCCACGGCCAGCCAGGCCTCGATGTCGATGACGCCGTCATCAAGAAGCTGCTTGGTTGCGACAGGGCAGGCATAAAGTTCATGCGTCGGGAAGTTCAGTTCAGCGATCTGCGGGCTGGATGTGGTCGGCCGGACCTGGGTTTCCGCCACCCAGCCCGCGCCTGCGCCGCTGATCACGAAGGGGCGCTTGTAGAGCCCCGTCGAAATGGTCAACTGGCTGGCCAAGGCACGGATTGGCGTGTCCTTGCGCAGCCGCGCAAACAGCGCCTTTTCCATGTCCGGATGGACGAGATAGCCACCATCGGCTTCCGATCCGACGGACATGCCGCGTGTCTCCAGCGCATGGAAGCCATCTGTGCGGCCGCGGCGGACGTAATTGTCGATCGCACTTTTCAGCTCGATCTTGTCCGGGTCCTCGTAAGGCTCGCCGCCGTGCAGGTGCATGCGCCGAACGGTCAAGGCCAGATCGTCCATGCGCCGTTCAACGCGCTTCAACTTGTCTTCGGTGAGAACATCGGGGCCGCGCAGGGATTTCAGCTCCAGAAGCTGCTGGTCATTTGCCTGCTTGAACTCCTCGAAGCTGCGCCGGTGCTCGTCCAGCACCCGGGCCAGGCCTTCCACCTGCGGGTCGGGTCGGGCCTCAGCAAAGGCAGGCTGCATATAGGCCTTGGTTTCCAGAAAGGGCATGCCCGGCCTGCGATAGGGCGCGTGGAAGTCGTCCGCATCGGCACGGATTTCCAGTCCGCCGACGGGGGCGCCATATTCAAGAAGGCCATCCTGTGGCGTGTTCGGTTCACTCATTCATGACACTCCTGTTGCCGTTCCCGGAAAACGGGAACAGCAAGAGTGTCTCACAGCGTGGCTGCCCGGGGATAAGTTTGCAGTCAGGGATTGTGGTTGACGCGTTGCGCAGGTTTTGCGCGCTGAGGAATGCGCCGCTGAACTGCTGAACCTGTCCGAACGTCGGGATACATCCGGCAAGCGGGCTTTGGGTCGAGATCAGGCAGTGATCAGCCGGGGTTGGCTGGCCAATTGCTTGAAAGCCTTGGGCTCTCCGGTCCCGGGTCTTCGCTGCGCTGCGCCCGGGATGACGTCCGGGTGAGGGCGCGCATGCGGGATCGGGCAAGCGGTCAAGTCCCCGCTCTGGCACTCGATCATGCACCCGGTCCGGCAGATCACGCCTGCCGGACCGGGTGGAAGGATCGTCAGGCGCCGGTGGCGACGCGGACGGCGATCAGGCGGGCGGCATCGCCCGTCAGCGGGCCCTGGCGGCACCGCTCGCCGGATGGGCCGGCCTCGCAGAGGGTCGTCACGGCGCGGATTGTGTCGCGGGTCAGAAGGCCGTTGAGCGCGCCCTTGTAGAGCCCGCGTGTCTTCAGCTCGTCCTGCACCAGATAGACAAAGGCATTGGCATTGGACCAGCGCAGGGTGGTCAGCAGGGTGATGCGGGTGGCCTGCGGCGCGGCCTTGAAGGCCTCAGCGAGACGCTCAAGATCGCCACGCGACGTGGCACCGGTGCCGAGGATCAACAGCTCTTCCTGGGTTCGCTGCGCCGGGGTCAGAAGCCCGCCATAGGTGGCAAGGGTTGCCTGTGCCTTCGCTGGATTGGCAGAGAGCGCCTTGCCGGAACCGCTGCGGTAAAGCGCGATCAGGCGCCGGGCCGCATCGCCATTGCCGGACTTGGCGGCAGCCTCGAGTTTGGCAAGCGCGCCGCGCACATCGGCGCGTTGGCCGGTGCCGCGCAGCATCCAGTCGGCCATCAGTACGCTGGCCCCGGAAAGGCCCCGGGCTTCCGCATCCCGGGCATAGCCGAGGGCCAGTTTCTGGCTGGAGCTGCGGCCGAAGTCGCCGTTCATGTGCCCGCGGGCCAGATCCAGCAGCGCCGACGCATTGCCAGCGGCCACGGCCTTCTCGAAGTAGGCGAGGGATTTCTGCGGATCCTTGCCGATCGCCCCGCCGCCGCGATAGGCATTGCCAAGCCGGGTCAGGGCGGATGCGTTGCCGGTTGCCGCGGCCTCCTCAAGCAGCTTGAGGCCTTGACGGACATCGGGTGCAACCAGTTCACCGCGCAGGAGAACATCCGACAGGGTCAGTTTCGCAGAGACATCGCCGCCATCCGCTGCCGCGCGAAGCAGGCTCAGCCCCTTGTCCACATCCTGGGCCTCGCCAAGGCCCCAGAGTGCCGCTTCCGCCAGACGCAAGCCGGCGCTGGTCGATCCGGCCGCCTGTGCCTGCGCGAAGTAGCTCACCGCACGCGCGGCATCGACCGGAACGCCAATGCCATCCCGGTAAATCTCGCCGAGCCGCGTATAGGCCCCGCTGTTTCCAGCCTCAGCCGATTTCGTGAGATAATCGATGGCCTTGGTGCCGTCGACGGCAATTGGCCCGCCACGGGTGTAGACGTCACCGAGCGTGTAGAGGGCACCCCGGTCACCGGTCTCGGCAACTTCGGTCAGAAGGGCGAGACCCTGGTCCGGACTGGCGTCAGTGCCCTGGCCGCTGATCAGCGCGCGGGCGACGTTGATCTTGCTTCCTGTGTGGCCAGCCTCAGCGGCGGCCTGGAAATAGGTGAAAGCCTTGGCCGCATCCTTGGCGACGCCGATGCCATCGCGGTGGATCTCGCCGAGACGAACATTGCCGGCGATATTACCGGCCTCTGCGGCCTTGGTCAGAAACTCGGTTGCCTTGGCACCATCAACAGGAACCGCACCGCCACGGGTGTAGACATCACCGAGCGTGTAGAGCGCACCCCGGTCACCGGTCTCGGCAACTTCGGTCAGAAGGGCGAGACCCTGATCCGGATTGGCGTCAGTGCCCTGACCGGCGATCAGGGCCCGGGCATAGGCGATCTTGCCGCCGGTGTTGCCGGCCTCGGCAGCGGCCAGGAAATAGGCGAAAGCCTTGGCTGCATCCTTGGCGACGCCAATACCATCGCGGTAAATCTCGCCGAGGCGGACATTGCTCCAGGCGTTGCCGGCCTCTGCCGCTCGCGTGAGCAGGTCGATGGCCTTGGTAGGATCCTGCGTGACGGTGTTGCCGCGCGAGTAAAAGTCACCCAGCACATGCAGGGCGTCCTTGTCGCCCGCCGCCGCGCGTGCCTCGATCTGGGCAAGGGCGGACTTGACCTCGTCAGTAGATGTCCCCTCCTGCACCACCTTGCGCAGGTCGCTCACGGAAGCCGGCTTCTGGGTGTCCTCGGCGCGCACGAATGTGCCAGCACCCATGACCAGCGGAACGGACAGCGCCACCGTGCACAAAAGGCCCGACAGTCGAAGCGAGAGCTTAAGTGGTTGTTGAAGCATAACAAACCTCCAATATCGAGGAAAAGAAAAATCAGGAAAAGGTCACACGGAACTGCTGATCTCAGTTTAGGTCTGGTTCCGTCTCAGTCAATCAGTTTTTTACTTGTAACAATACAGCTGGATAACATGATTTTTCTTATATAAAGCGGTAGTATACGTGGATATAGAGTATTGAATTTGGCAAAATTGTGAAAAATTGAAGGCTGTAGCGTATTGATTCGACTTTTACTGACGTGTTCGTTTGGTGCGAGTTTCGATGGCAGGCACGTAGCGTTCGCCGGCTAAAGGCCACGCCATCCTGGTTTGCCGGGCGATGGGCCGGGACGGCGCGCGGTCTAAGGGGGCCGGCGGAGGGGAATTCGGACCGGTCTTGCGCCCACAAAAAAGCCCCTGCGGTGCGGGCAGGGGCTCTGACGGGCATGTTGTCTGGCTGAGGGCGTGAACTGATCGCTTGTCGGCCTGCACAACGGGCAACAGGCCGGCGCTCACCTCCGCTTGCGCCAGCCGCAATCCTCCCCGCTCAGATCTCCAGTGTCACCGCGGTCAGGGGATGTGAGCAGCAGGCGAGGATGTAGCCATTGGCGATTTCCTCGTCCGTGATGCCGCCATTGTGGGCCATGGTGACGTCGCCGGCCGTCTTCTTCACCTTGCAGGTGCCGCACATGCCGGCCTCGCAGGCGGCCGGGATGCGGACGGCGGCCGTGCGGGCGGCTTCCAGCAAGGTCGTGCCGGGGGCACAGGTCGTCGTGGCGTCGCTGCGGCTGAACTGCAGTTGTACCCCATCGCCGGCATACCCTGCGGGAGCGGTGCCGTCCTGCGCCGGGGTGGCGGCAGTCGGCGCTGCGCCTTGCACCTGCGACGGGACGCGGCCAGCCATGGCATCATTCGTCACCGTCTTTGCTGCGCTGGCAGCCTTGGCGCTGGTGGCCTGGACCTGGGCCTGACTCTGGGTCTGGACTTTGGTCTGGGGCTGCGTTTGGGCCTTCGACGGCGCGCCGAAGCTTTCCTCGTGATAGTGGCGCATGTCGAAGCCGGCGTCTTCCAGCATCAGGCGCACGCCGGCCATGAAGGGTTCCGGGCCGCAGCAGAAGATTTCCCGCTGGCGGTAGTCGCGCACCAGGAACTTCAGCCGCGCCATGTCGATGCGCCCGGTCAGGCCGTGCCAGCGGTCGGCCGCGATCTTGCGCTCCACCATCAGCCCCAGCTCAAGGTTCGGCATCTGCCGCGCCAGCATCTCCAGTTCGTCGCGGAACAGAAGGTCGCCGGGCGTGCGGCCGCAGGTCAGGAACGCCACGTCGCTGGCCGGGGCCGTGTCGGCCATCGCGCGCAGCATCGACATCATCGGCGTGATGCCTGATCCGGCCGACAGGAACAAATAGCGCTCGGCCAGATGGTTCCAGTGGCTGAAATGTCCGGCCGGGCCGCTGGCCGTCAGCGTCATGCCCGGCACCAGCGTGTCGAACATCCAGCGCGTGCCGATGCTGCCGGCCTGTGCCTTCACGGTCACCGAGGCGGAGAAGGGCCGCGTCGGCGTGGAGGAGAGCGTATAGGTCCGCCACACCGGCCCGCCGGGCACCGGCAGTTCCAGGGTCACGAACTGGCCGGGCTTGTAGGAAAACCAGCCGCCGCCTTCGGGCCGGAAGACGAAGGTCTTCACGTCGGCGGTCTCGTCGATCACGGCCAGCACCTCCAGCCGCGTTGCCGGTCCCTTCCAGGGGGCGGTGCTGGCGAAGGGCAGGGCGAGGCCTGCGGCAAAATCCGGTTTGACGGTCATGGATCAGGATCCTCAGGCGACGCTGCGCAACGGCTTGGCACCTGTCGTCAGGCGCGTTTCGACATTGCGGCAATACCAGTCGACGAACTGCATCACGCCGCCCTCGTGCAGTTCGGAATAGGGACCCGGCTCATAGGCGGGCGACTTGATGCCGAAGGCATTCTCCTCGACGATGCGCCGGTCCTGGTCGTTGGTCTGCATCCATACATGCGTCAGCGTGTCGAGGTCATAGTCGACGCCCTCGACCGCGTCCTTGTTGACCAGCCACTTGGTGGTCACGGCCGTCTCGGTGGCGCTGATCGGCAGCACGCGGAAGGTCACCGCATGGTCGCCGAGCACATGGTTCCAGGTGGTCGGATAATGGAACAGCAGCAGCGCCCCGATCCGCTCCTGGCTGACATCCGCCGACAGAAGCTCCTGCACCGCCGAGCGGCCGGAAATGGTGTAGCTCACCGCATCGCCGATCAGCGGCGTGCGGCAGGCGCGGAACTGGCCGCTCTCATGCATCTGGAACCGGCTCGGCAGGCCGCCCGCCTCCAGCCGCGTCCAGTGCTCGGTCAGGTCCGGGTCCTCGTCGCCGCCGGCAACACCGGTCACCGTCGGGGCTTCCGGATAGGTCTTGCAGAGTTCGGGGTGGTTGCCGGCGCAGTGGTAGCACTCGCGGTTGTTCTCCCACACCAGCTTCCAGTTGCCCTTCTCGATGATCGTGCTCTCGAAGGCGACCTTGGCCTCGGTGAGGCGGTGCGGCGCGAAATAGGGCTCCATCAGCTGCGCGAAAGGCGCGAACTCGGCCGGCTTCTCCGCAAGGCAGATAAAGATGTAGCCGGCCACGCTTTCGCAGGCGACGGGTTTCAGCGAGAACTGCGACTTGTCGAAATCTTCCGCCATCTGCCGCGCGTAGAGCAGGCTGCCGTCGAGGTCATAGGTCCACTGGTGATAGGGGCAGACGAGCCTTGCGCTGGAGCCGCGATGCTCGGTGCAAACCCGGCTGCCGCGATGCCGGCAGGAATTGTGGAAGGCGCGGATCTGACCGTCGCTGTCGCGCAAGATCACCACCGGATAGTCGCCCACCTGCACGGTAAAGAAGCTGCCGGCCTTGGCCACCTCGCAGTCATGGCCGACGAACAGCCAGTCGCGGTACCAGATGAGATCCAGGTCGAGCTTGAAATACTCCGGATCGATGTAGAAGGCCTGATCGAGAGAAAAGCCTTCGCGCCGGTTGCGCACGCGGCTCAGCATGTCATTGCGAACGTCCATGGCCTCACATTCCGCTTGCCGGCGGGGGACTTGGGTCAGGGACAGGCTTGCTCCGGCGGTCTCCCTCCGCCACAGCTCCGGCCGCCCCGGTCCGCCCTCCGCGATCCGTTGGGTTGTCTCTGGCCAGGGCTGGTTTCCGGGCTTCGAGGCGGCCTTGCGGCCCGGACGCGGCACCTTCCCGGGTTGCCCCAGTGGCTCCTCCACCGCGCTCCTGTCCTCGCCACCGTTGCGGGGGCAGCGCCGGCTTGCCATGCGCCACAAGGCCCATGTCACCGGCTTCCCAATTCTCCCTGCCGCGTCGCCGAAGCAGGGCACCCTGGTCACGGCCCAATCCACCACGGGCGGGCCGTTGCGGATAATCCGAAAACGACACGCCATGCCGGTTCTGCGACGTTGCAAGTTGCGGGCAGAGGGCGGCGGCTCAGGCGGCCTCCGCCCGCACGAAATGGCCGGGCAGCACCTCGACCAGCGGCAGCTGGACGAGCCGTTCGCCTGGACGCGTGAAGGCCAGCTTCGGGGCAACCGCCTCGCGCAGCCGGCCGTCCTTGCGGTTCTCGCCCGGTTTGCCAGACGGCACAGCGGCCAGCAGGCGGCGGGTGTAGCTGTGCTGCGGCCGCGCCAGAATGTCGGCGGTCGCGCCCATCTCGACGATCTCGCCGCCATACATCACCGCGATGCGGTGGCTGACCCGCTCGACCACGGCAATGTCATGCGAAATGAAAAGAAATGCCATGCCTTCGCGCTGCTGCAGGTCCAGCATCAGGTCCGTCACCTGCCGCGCAATCGAGACGTCGAGGGCCGACACCGCTTCATCTGCAACGATCAGTTTTGGCCGTACCGACAGCGCCCGCGCGATGCAGAGCCGCTGGCGCTGCCCGCCGGAGAACTGGTGCGGATAGCGGGTAATGCAGTCCGCCTCTAGCCCGACCCGCGTCACGAGATCGGCGGCCAGCTGCTTCTGGTCCTTCTCGCCGATCAGGCCGTGAATGCGCGCGGGCTCGGTCACCAGCTCATGCACCGGCAGGCGCGGGTTGAGGCTGGCAAAGGGGTCCTGGAACACCATCTGCGCCAGCCGCCGGTCGGGCCTGAGCGCGGCAAGCCGCTTGCCGGTCAGCTCCCGTCCGGCCAGATCCACCCGGCCCTCGGCCTACCCACCAACCGCAGGATGCTGCGGGCCAGCGTGGACTTGCCGCAGCCGGATTCGCCCACCAGGCCGAGCGTCTCGCCCTCGTTCAGCGTCAGGCTGACATTGCGCACGGCATGAAGCTCCCCCTGCAGGCGGCGCAGGAACCCCTTGCGGACAGGGAAGCGGGTCGAAAGGTCGCGCACGGTCAGCACGGGCGTCGCGCTTGCCGGCGTGGTCAGGCTGCCGCTGCCGAGGCGCGGCGTTGCCTCCATCAGGGCGCGGGAATAGGCCGCCTGCGGCGCGCGGAACAGCTCGGCCGTGGCTGCCTCCTCGATGGCCTGGCCATGCCGCAACACCAGCACCCGGTCGGCGATTTCCGAGACGACGCCCATGTCATGCGTAATGAAAAGAAGACCCATGCCGATTTCATTTTGCAATGAACGGATCAGGTCGAGGATCTCGGCCTGTGTCGTCACATCCAGCGCCGTGGTCGGTTCATCTGCAATGAGAAGATCCGGACGGCAGGCCAGTGCCATGGCGATCATCACCCGCTGGCGCAGGCCGCCCGACAGCTCGTGCGGGTATTGCCCCAGCCGGCGCTGCGAGTCGGGAATGCGCACGGCGTCGAGCCCGGCGCGGGCTTCCTCAAGCGCCGCGCGCGCGCTCATGCCGCGATGCCGGATGAACACCTCGGCCAGCTGCGCCCCGACGGTCATCACCGGGTTCAGCGAGGTCATCGGCTCCTGGAACACCATCGACACCCGGTCGCCGCGAATGTCAGTCAGGGCGTCATCGGACAGGGCGGTCAGGTCGATCTGGTCGGCGCCTGTACCGAGCAGGATGCGCCCGCCCGCGATCCGTCCGCCTTCGCGCTCGATCAGCCGCAGGATGGCGAGCGCCGTCGCCGACTTGCCGGAACCGGATTCCCCCACCAGCGCCAGCGTCTCGCCGGCGCGGATGGAGAAGCTCAGACCCTTCACGGCCTCATGCGCGCCGAAGGCGACTTTCAGGCCCTCGACGGCCAGGACCGGCTGTGCCTCCGGCGCGGCGGTCATGCTGCGGTCCGCCGGCGGGCGGCAAATTCGGGCAGGCTGTCGAACACCGGCATCACCGGCGTCCAGCGGTCCGCCGTCGGCGCGAAGGCAAAGCGCATCGGGTCCTTGCCCTCGACCTGCCAGGAGACGGTGTCGCCAAGCTCCAGGAGGCCGAAGGCCCCGGCCGGCTCTCCGGAAGTGGTGAAGCTCTCGGTCAGCGACTGCTGCGTCATGTGGACGATGCCGTCGACCTTCGTGATCGTGTTCCAGTGCACGTGGCCAGCCATGCAGACCACCGGCACCCGGGCCTGGGCCAGCGCCGCACGGGCGCGCTCGGCATGGGGATAGGTCGAGGCGGACGGGTTGTTCTGGAAATAGTAGTTGCCGGTCTGGGCATGGCTGGAGATCGGCACGTGGCTCATGACGAGCAGCGGCCGGTCGGCGGTCTGCGCCACGCGTGACAGCCACAGGAGGTCGGCTTCCTTCAGCACGAAACCGGAATGCTCCGGCGTGCGGATGATGCGGCTGTCAGCGCGCCACAGCGCGATGCGCCAACCGCCGATGTCGATGGTCTCGTTTGCAAGGCTCTGGCCGAGGATCGCCTCGTTGTCGGCGACCTCCAGATGGTCGCGGTCATGGTTGCCGCAGATATGGCGTACCGGCGCGGTGATCGGGGCGAAGGCTTCGGCCACCTCGCGCTCCAGCCGCAGGTCGGTGTCGCGGTCGATGTCGGAAATCCGGTCGCCGAGATCGATGACCAGATCCGGGCGTGCGGCGTTGGTGAAGCGGGCGAACTCCTCCATCAGGCCAAGGGCGGTGTCGCCGCGCTTGGTGGCGGAGGGCGCGCCATGATGGATATCGGCAACGAGGGCAAGACGGACGGTCACGGCAAGGGATCCTTTTGGCATTGGGGGAAACCGGAGCACTGCGAGGGGCAGCGCTCCGGCGAGCTTGATGAAAAACCTCGACCTCACCGAAGTCATCCCGGCCAAGCGAAGCGCCGAGCCGGGACCGGAGAGCCGGGGTCTCTATCTTTCAATGAGTTACCCCAGGAGAGACCTTGGCTCTCCGGTCCCGGGTCTCAGCTGCGCTGCGCCCGGGATGACGATAGAGGGTGTGTCAGCAGTCTGACCGGAGCACCGCGAGGGGCAGCGCTCCGGCTTGAGGTCAGGCTCAGTTGAAGGAGATGGAGCCGGCGCGGAAGTCGAGCACATACGGGATGTGGCCCGGCTTGGTCTGCCAGTTGACCGAGTTCTTCATCGCCCAGGCTTCATAGGGACGATAGAGCGGCAGCAGGGCCGGATCGGCCTTCACGCGGTCCATCAGCTCGGCATAGGCCGCGCGGCGCAGCTCGACGTCGCCGGAGAAGCGGAACTTCTCCCAGGCGGCGGCATAGGCGTCATCCGTGTTGAAGCGGCCTTCCGACTGCGACGGGCCGCCCGGCGCCCACATCACGCCGAAGGAGCCGAACGGATCGGCGAAATACATCGGGTTGGACCAGTTGCGGACCATCAGCTCCGGCGAGTTGCCGGTCCACTTGTCACCGACGTTGATCTTGCCCTTCACGCCGACTTCGGCCCACATTTCCATGATCGCCTGGGTCGCCAGCAATCCGTTGGTGTAATAGCCGGCCGCCGTGTCGAAGGTGATTTCGGAGCCGTCGTAACCGGCTTCCTTGAGCAGTTCCTTGGCCTTCTCGGGGTTGTATTCGAAGGTCTTCAGCTCCGGCATGTAGAGCTCGCCGAACTCTTCCATGGTGTGCGAGGCCGGAACCACGGCCTTGCCGAGCCACAGCGCCTCGTTCAGCGCGTCACGGTCGATCGCCAGCGACAGCGCCTGACGGATGCGGGCATCCTTCAGCTTCGGATGGTTCTGGTTCATGATCATGACGTGGAACAGGGCGGTCGGCGCGCCGAAGGCCTTCATGTCCGGGTCCTTGTCGATCATGTCGAGCTGGTCCGGGGCGATGTTCGTCACGATGTCGGCTTCACCGGTCTTCAGGGCGGTGATGCGCGAGGCGGTTTCCGGCATGTGCTTGACGGTCACCTTGTCGAGCGGGGCCTTGTCGCCCCAGAAGTCGGCGAAGCGCTCCCAGACGATGGTCTGGCCCGGAACGAACTCGGACACCTTGTAGGGGCCGGTGCCGACCGGCTTCAGCGAGAAGGCTTCGAAGTCGTCGTGTTCCAGCTTGGCCGGGTCGCCGGCAAGGCTCATGGTGTAGGCAGCCGGGATGATCATGACCTGCTGCAGGTTCAGGAGCGTCTCCCACAGCGGCTCGGCGCGCTTGGCCTTCACGCGGATGGTCAGGTCATCGACCTTCTCGGCTCCGGCGAAGTTGTTGAAGCGGTCGCGGGCGCGCACCTGGTAGGGCGGGAAGTCGGCCTGGAACATGCGGTTCAGCGAGAACACCACATCATCGGCGGTCATGGCCGCACCGTTGTGGAACTTCACGCCGTCGCGCAGCTTCAGCTCCATGGTGGTGTCGTCGATCAGCTTCCACGAGGTTGCCAGGGCCGGGGTCCACTCGGTCTTGGTCGTGTCGTGGTTGCGGCCGATCAGCGTGTCGAAGCTGTTGTAGTAGAACTGCGAGCCCACGTTGGAATGGTCGCGGCCCGGATCCAGGTAGGTCGAGACGTTAGCCGCGCCAACGGTGATCTCGGCGGACAGGGCAGCGCCGGCAAGAGCGGCGCTGATCAGGGCAGTGCTTGCAAGAAGTCTCAGCATGAATGCCTCCACAAAGGGGTAGGTGAGGGAGTAGGACGTCGGCCGTTCTGGCTTCTGTTGTTTCAGCGGCTGCGCAGGCGCACGTCGGCGCGGTCCCGGAGCCAGTCGCCCAGGATCTGCACGGCAAAGGTCAGGAGAAGGATCACCGCCGCCGGGGCGAGCACGATCCAGGGGGCGGTCGGCAGGTAGTCGCGGCCGATGCCCACCATCGAGCCCAGCGTCGCGGTGGGCGGCTGCACGCCGAGCCCGAGGAAGGACAGGGTCGATTCCAGCAGCACGATGTTGGAGAAGCTCAAGGTGAACTGCACCACCAGCGGCGAGACGATGTTGGGCAGGATATGCCGG
Organism: Pannonibacter sp. SL95; assembly: GCF_026672425.1. GTDB lineage: Bacteria > Pseudomonadota > Alphaproteobacteria > Rhizobiales > Stappiaceae > Pannonibacter. Next base: position 264,738 of record NZ_JAPPRC010000005.1, on the reverse strand, counting down.
CGGGCGATGCGCCAGGGGGTGGCACCTGCAGCCCGCGCCGCCTCGATGAAGGGCATTTCCTTCAGCTTGCGTACCTCGCCGCGGACGATGCGGGTGTATTGCTCCCAGCCATAGAGACCGAGCACCAGGATCATCACGTCGAGCCCGGAGCCGAACACGGCCAGGATCAGCAGCGCCACCAGCGTGAAGGGAATGGCGATCTGCGCATCCACCAGCCCCATGATCAGGTCATCGGTCATGCCGCCGGCAAGGCCAGAGAACATTCCAAGAACAAAGCCGATGGCAAGGCCGATCACGGCACCGCAAAGCGCCAGTGTGAAGGTCAGCCGCAGCCCGTAGAGGCAGCGCGACAGGATATCGCGGCCCAGTTCGTCCGTGCCCAGCAGGTAGGCAAGCTTCGCCCGCTCGAAACCGACCGGCGGGCGCAGCCGGGACAGGAGGCTCTGTGCGTTGGGATCGAACGGGGCAATGAGCGGCGCGGCGAGGGCGAGAAGCAGCAGGATGAGGGCCAGCACCATGGCGGTCCGCTGCACCGCATTCGCCTCGCGCCACAGATTGAGGAGAGCGGCAAGACCGGGAATGCTGCGGCGGGAGCCTGCTGGCCGGATCACACCGGCCTGAGAGAGCGCGTGATCGGTCATGGGCTTATCCTTTCGCAAGGCGGATGCGCGGATCGGCATAGGCATAGGCAATGTCGATCACGGCGTTGATGACGATGACGGCGATGGCAACGGTGAGGACGCCGAACTGCAGCACCGGGTAATCGCGCAGGATCGCCGAGCGCACGAGCAGCTGGCCGATGCCGGGCCAGGCAAAGATGCTCTCGATCACCACGCTGCCGGCTGCTGCGAGCCCCGCCACCTGCAGGCCGATGACCGACAGCAGCGTGATCGAGGCATTACCGAGGCCGTGCTTCAGGATCACCCGCCGTTCCTTCAGCCCCTTGGCCCGGGCCGTGCGCATGTAGTCCTGGCTGAGCACATCCAGCATGGCGTTGCGGGTGAAGCGGGTGAGGGCGGCGATCAGCAGGCCGGAGAGGGCGATGGTCGGCAGGATGAAATGCGCCGGCGTGCCATTGCCCACGATCGGCAGCCAGTTGAGCAGATAGGCAAAGACCAGCACCAGGAGCGTCGCCAGCACGAAGTTGGGCACTGCCAGCCCGAGGAAGGCCACCGTCATCACGGCACTACCCACCCAGGACTTGCGCTTCAGCGCGGCCAGGATGCCAAGGGGGATGGACACCAGCAGCGTGAATGCCGTGGCGCTCAGGATCAGCTGGGCCGTCGGCCACAGCCGTTCGGCCACCACATCGGCCACCGGCCGCCGCTCCAGGAAGGAGAGCCCGAACTGGCCGTCGACGAAGGCCGCCAGATAGCGCAGGTACTGCGTCCACACGCTGCCATCGAGCCCGTAATAGGCAATCAGCAGCTCCCGGTCCTCCTTGGTGATCCCTTCGCCCAGCACGAAGTCGATCGGATTGCCGGAGAGACGGGTGGCGAAGAACACGAGGGTCACGATCGCAAACAGCGTGATCACCATCTTGGCCAGCGTGCGCAGGGTATAGGCCAGCATCGGTCAGTCTCCCTTGGTCGGGCCGGGCGCGGCGAGCACCGGGGGCAGCACATGCAGGAAGGCAATCCCGGCGCGCTGGGCGGCGATGCCGTCGGTGAGCGGGTTGTCGCCGACAAAGAGAGCTTCTGCCGCCTCGACACCCGCCCGCCGCATGGCTTCGCTGAGCAGGGCCGTCTGCGGCTTGCCGACGGTCTGGTAGGTGAGGTCGGGCCAGCAGGCAGCCAGCGAGGCCAGCAGTGCGCCGGTCTCCGGTTCCGGCAGGCCATCGGCGCCCGGATGCACCAGATCCGGATTGGCCACCACCAGCTCGGCACCGCCCGCCAGCACCCGGACCAGCTGCGACAGGCGCACCAGTCCGAAGTCCGGATCCCGCGCCAGCAGCGCCACATCGGCCATCTGCGTCACTGGGCTGAGCCCCAGCGCTCTGGCCAGCGCCTCCAGCCGGCCGGACGCTGCCAGATAGATCCGTGCGCCGGGGCAGCGATCCGCGATGTCGCGCAAGGCCTGTTCGCCGGCCAGCAGGATCCGCTCCGGCGGAATGTCGAAGCCGAGGGTGGCCAGCCGTTCCGACAGGCTTGCTGCCGTGTCGGAGGAATTGTTGGAGACGATCCAGAGCCGCGGCCCGCAGGACAAGGCAAACTCCACCGCGCCCGGCAGCGCCGTCGCTCCCGACACCAGGCAGCCATCGAGGTCGCAGAGCACCGCCCGATAGGCATCCGCCAGCCCGTTTTCGAGCCGTGCCACGGTGATCGGTCCTGCTGCTTGCATCGCGTCTTCAGCCCTATTTGCGCCGGACAAGCCTCTGCCGTTGGCGCAAGAATGTGAATCCTGCGCCGGACGGATGCCCGGTTGATGTGGAATGCGGCCGGACCTTTGGATGCCCTTTGGATGCCCTCGGGAGGCCGGCCCGCGTTGAGGCAACACTGCGCCGCCACTGTGACGTGGCCGTTACAGACAAAGCCTAGGGTATGGGCAGATCAAACACTTGGTTTGGTCATGCGGATCTTTTGCCGAACTCTTGCCGAACTCTTGCCAGCTGAGCCGTCCGATGTCCCTGACCCTGTCCCGCATCCGCGCCGTCAATGCCGTTGCCGCCGGCGGTTCCTATGCCGCCGCCGCCCGCGCGCTGGGCCTGTCCCAGCCGGCCATCTCCCGCCATGTGCGCGATCTGGAGGCCGAGTTCGGTGTCCGCCTGTTCGACCGCAAGAACGGCCTGCTGCAGGCCACCCCCGTCTGTCTAGAGCTCTGCGACGTGGCCGAGCGCATGGCCGAGGCCGAGCGCCACGCCATGCGCATCCTGATGCGCCACAACACGCTGCTGAATGGCCGCCTGACCATCGGCCTCGGCAATTCCATGCCCGGCATGGCGCTCATCGCCGCCTTCCACAAGCGCCACCCCAGCATCGAGATCGCGGTCGAGACCGGCTCGCACGAGGCGATCACCCGGGCCGTGCTGACCCGCGCCGTCGACATTGGCATCCTGCCGGACGTGCCGCGCGATGGCCGCTTCCGGCATGACCTGCTGATGCGCCAGAATGTGGTCGCCATCGTGCATCCCGCCAGCCCTCTGGCTGGCCTTCCCAGCGTCAGTTGCCAGCGCCTCCTGCAGGAACCACTGATCTTCCGCACGCGCGGCTCGTCCACCCAGCGCGTCGTCGACCGCGCCTTTCGCGCAGCCGGCGTCGAGCCGGTGCCGCTGCTGACGCTGGACACACGCGATGCGGTCTATGAGGCGGTGGTGAACGGTCTCGGTGTCGGCTTCATGTGGCGCAACGGCACGGGCCGCACCGACATCGTCCGCCGGCTGACGGTCACCGAGATGAGCCGGGAATATGACGAGATGGTCTTTGCCCTGTCCGAGGAAAAAAGCGTCCTGCACGACGCCTTCTTCGCCACCGTCTCCGCCTTCCGCGCCGAACAGGACGGCGGGGCAGGGCGGGACGCAGTGTCGCCGCTCGCCGCGCCGTGAAGGACGGTCAGTCCTGCCCGTTCAGGAGCGTCGGGGCGATCAGGTGGCCAGTGGCCTCGCGGGCGGTGTTCGTGAGGACGACGCGGTTGCCGTCGAGCCGTGCCGTGCCGGAGGCAGTCAGCGCCAGGGCTTCCGGGTAGATCCGGTGCTCGACCTCGAGCACGCGGGCGCCCAGCGTGTCGGGTGTATCGCCATCCAGAACCGGCACCGCGCCCTGCATGATGATCGGTCCGGCATCCATTTCACTGGAAACGAAGTGAACGGTCGCGCCATGCAGTTTCACGCCGGTTTCCAGCGCGCGCTCATGCGTGTCGAGGCCCTTGAAGGACGGCAGCAGGGCGGGATGGATGTTGAGCATGCGCCCGGCCCAGCGCTCCACCAGCCAGGGCGACAGGAGCCGCATGAAACCGGCCAGCGCCACCAGCTCGATGCCGGCCGCCTGCAGTTCGGCGTCGACGGCCTTCTCGAAGGCCTCGCGGTCGCGGCCGAAGGGCTTGTGATCGACCACCTCCGTGGCAATGCCGAAAGCGGCTGCCCGCTCGAGTCCGCCGGCGTCCGGCCGGTTCGACAGGACCAGCGCGATCTCGGCCGGGTAGTCAGGCGCCTGCGCAGCCTGGATCAGCGACAGCATGTTGCTGCCGCGACCCGAGATCAGCACGCCGACCTTCTGGCGCTTGCTCATGCGCCGAGGTCCAGGTGATTGGCGTAGGCGACATGCGCTTCGCCGTCGCCTGAGCCGGCCTCGATGCGGCCGAGGGTGAAGACGGTCTCGCCGGCAGCTTCCAGCGCGGCCCGCACGGCGGCTTCCGCGCCGGCCTCGACCACGACGACCATGCCGACGCCGCAGTTGAAGGTGCGCAGCATTTCGCTTTCTGCGACGTTGCCGGCCCTCGCCAGCCACTTGAACACGCCCGGCACCGCAATCTTCGCCAGGTCGATGCGGGCAACGCTGCCCTTCGGCAGCACGCGCGGCAGGTTCTCGGTCAGGCCGCCACCGGTGATATGCGCCAGCGCCTTGATGCCGGAGGTCGCCTTGAGGGCGGCAAGCAGCGGCTTCACATAGATGCGGGTCGGCGCCATCAGCGCCTCGCCGAGCTTGGTGCCGGCCTGGAACGGGGCGTCGGCCTCATAGGTGAGCCCGGAGACCTCGACGATCTTGCGCACCAGCGAATAGCCGTTGGAATGGACGCCGGAGGAGGAGAGGGCGAGAAGCACGTCGCCCTCCGTCACGTCGGGGCGCGGCAGCAGGTTCTCGCGCTCGACCGCGCCGACGGCAAACCCGGCAAGGTCATAGTCGCCCTTGGAATACATGCCCGGCATTTCCGCCGTCTCGCCGCCGATCAGCGCGCAGCCGGCGATCTTGCAGCCCTCCGCAATGCCGCCGACGACGGCCGTGGCCGTGTCCACGTCCAGCGCGCCGGTGGCGTAATAGTCGAGGAAGAACAGCGGCTCGGCGCCCTGCACCACCAGATCGTTGACGCACATGGCGACGAGGTCGATGCCGACCGTGTCATGGCAGCCGGTGTCGATGGCAACCTTCAGCTTGGTGCCGACGCCGTCATTGGCGGCCACCAGCAGCGGATCGGAGAAGCCGGCCGCCTTGAGATCGAAGATGCCGCCGAAGCCGCCGATGGCGCTGTCTGCGCCGGAACGGGCCGTCGCCTTGACCAGCGGCGCGATGCGCTTGACGAGCGCGTTGCCCGCGTCGATGTCCACACCCGATTGGGAATAGGTGAGGCCGTTCTGCCCCCCGCGGTCCTGCGCGCTCATGGGTCACGTCTCCGTAAGCCGGTTATGTCTGATGCCGCAGGGCAATGCCTCATTTTGTCAGGCCATGCAATCGGGAACGGCCGCCGCTGCCGCTTTTCCGGCGGATCTTGCCAGGGCGCTTCACCTGTCTGCCCTCCATTCGTCATGCCATGGCTCGACCATGGCATCCATGCCGTTGCCTTTCCGAACGGTACGGACTGAGAAGGGTGCGTCCAACGGCTGCCGGCCGGAACGTCAGGTCGCGGCATGGATGCCATGATCAAGTCATGGCATGACGAAGGAGAGGGACATGACGGCATCCCGCGACCTGCGCCCCCACAGCTTCGGCAACCCATTCTCACGACTATTCTTCACCACCTTCGTCATGCCATGGCTCGACCATGGCATCCATGCCGTTGCCTTTCCGAACGGTACGGACTGAGAAGGGTGTGTCCAACGGCTGCCGGCCGGAACGTCAGGTGACGGCATGGAGCCATGATCAAGTCATGGCATGACGAAGAAGAGGGGATTGACGGCATCCCGCGACCTGCGCCCCCACAGCTTCGGCAACCCATCCTCACGACTATTCTTCAACGCTTTCGTCATGCCATGGCTCGACCATGGCATCCATGCCGTTGCCTTTCCGAACGGTACGGACTGACAAGGGGTGTGTCCAACGGCTGCCGGCCGGAACGTCAGGTGACGGCATGGATGCCATGATCAAGTCATGGCATGACGAAGGAGAGGGACATGACGGCATCCCGCGACCTGCGCCCCCACAGTTTCGGCAACCCATCCTCACGACTATTCTTCACCACCGTCGTCATGCCATGGCTCGACCATGGCATCCATGCCGTTGCCTTTCCGAACGGTACGGACTGAGAAGGGTGTGTCCAACGGCTGCCGGCCGGAACGTCAGGTGACGGCATGGATGCCATGATCAAGTCATGGCATGACGAAGGAGAGGGACATGACGGCATCCCGCGACCTGCGCCCCCACAGCTTCGGCAACCCATCCTCACGACTATTCTTCAACGCTTTCGTCATGCCATGGCTCGACCATGGCATCCATGCCGTTGCCTTTCCAAACGGTACTGACTGACAAGGGGTGTGTCCAACGGCTGCCGGCCGGAACGTCAGGTCGCGGCATGGATGCCATGATCAAGTCATGGCATGACGAAGCGTAAATCTTAGAGCGGATGACCCTTTCCAGCGCTTCGGAGGACAGCAAAAAGAACGATCGGCGCGGACCGGGTGCAATGATGCGCGCTTGACCATGACGCTCGCGCGCTCCTATCTGGCGGGGAAGGCCCGATAGGGGCTGCCCGTGGAGACCTCGCATGACCCTGCGCCGCCAAGTCCAGTTCTGGCTGCTGTCCCTGATTGCCTTCATCCTGTTCATGACGGTGTTCAGCGCGGTGCTGCTGCCCTTTGTCGCCGGCATGGCGCTGGCCTATCTGCTTGATCCCGTCGCTGACCGGCTGGAGCGCATGGGAATGAGCCGGCTGGCGGCAACCCTGTCGATCCTGTTCGCCTTCGTATTGGTGCTTGGCATCGTCCTGATCCTGCTGGTGCCGGTGCTCGGCAACCAGATGCTGGGCTTCATCGACCGGTTGCCCGGGCTGGTCCGCTCGCTGCAGAGCCTGATCACCGAAAATCTCGGCGACCGGCTGACCAAGGTGTCCGGTCTCTCCGTCGCCGACCTGCAGTCTTCGCTCGGCGACATCATGTCGAAGGGGGCGTCCTGGCTTGGCGGGCTGCTCAATTCGGTCTGGAGCGGCGGACAGGCGCTTCTGTCCATTCTCTCGCTCTTCGTCATCACGCCGGTGGTTGCCTTCTATCTGCTGCTCGACTGGGATCACATGATCGAGCGCATCGACAGCTGGCTGCCGCGCGAGCATGTCGACACTGTCCGGTCCCTGGCGCGCGAGATGGATGGCGCGGTGGCCGGTTTCGTGCGCGGGCAGGTCTCGGTCTGTGTCCTGCTTGGCCTGTTCTATGCCGTCTCGCTGGTGCTGCTGGGGCTCAACTTCGGTCTGCTAATCGGCATCGGCGCGGGGCTCGTCAGTTTCATTCCCTTTGTCGGTGCAGCGCTTGGCCTGGTCGCCTCCATGTCGGTGGCCATTGTCCAGTTCTGGCCGGACTGGCCCTGGATTGTCGCCGTTGCCGTGGTCTTCGGCGTCGGCCAGTTCATCGAAGGCAACATCCTTCAGCCCAAGCTGGTCGGGGCCAGCGTCGGCCTGCACCCGGTCTGGCTGATGTTCGCGTTGTTTGCCTTTGGATATCTGTTCGGTTTCGTTGGATTGCTGGTGGCTGTCCCGGCTGCAGCCATGGTGGGTGTGCTTGCGCGCTTTGCCTTGACGCAGTACCTAGCAAGTCCATTGTACAGGGGCACTGGCCGCTCAACCGAACAATCGGTGGCCAGTTCCGCCAACGACGAGTAACGGCACCCGCCATGGCCGAGTTTCCGCGCCAGCTACCCCTGATCCTGCCCCATGAGCAGGCGCTTGGCCGCGACGATTATCTGGTGGGCGAGGCGAACCGCGCGGCACTGGAAATGATCGAAAGCTGGCCCGCCTGGCCGGCTCCGGTCACGATCCTGGCCGGGCCGGTCGGAAGCGGCAAGACGCATCTGGTCGAGATCTGGCGCCGCCTCTCCGGCGCGACGGTCCTGGAAGCGCGCGAGCTGACGGAAGACGCGGTGGACAGGCTTGTCGCCGCCGGTCCTGTCGCCCTTGAGAACGCCCACCGCGGCGTCAACGAGACGGCGCTGTTCCACCTCATCAATGCGGCGCGTCAGGCCGGCAGCAGCCTCTTGATCACCAGCCGCACCTGGCCTCAGGCCTGGAACTTGACGCTGCCCGATCTCATCTCGCGCCTGCGCGCGGCAACGCCCGTCGAAATTCCTGAGCCGGATGATGATCTCCTGCGCCGCGTCCTGGTGAAGCTCTTTGCCGACCGCCAGATCATGACCGATCCATCGGTTGTTGATTATCTTGTGGTACGCATGGAACGTTCACTTGGTGTTGCCGGCCAGGTCGTAGAAGCGCTCGATGCAGAGGCGTTGGCCGGTGGCTGCCGAATCAGCCGGTCGCTTGCCGCCCGGGTTCTGGAGCGGCTCGAGGGCGGCGCGGACTGAACGCGAAGCCTCGGGCGAAAGCGAAGGGTGAAGATCGATGAGTGTTGAAAAGGAGAGCGTCGTGCAGGACGAGTTGGAGGTGTCGCAGATCGGCGCCAAGGTTCCCGTTGCCGCCGGCGTTGCGCCAGAGACCAATCTCAGTGCGCTTCAGCCCGGACCGGTCGCCGATCCGGTGCATGAGCTGATGCACTCTCCAGCCCGCTTCATGAACCGCGAACTCTCCTGGCTTCAGTTCAATCACCGGGTGCTCGAGGAGTCCGTCAACAAGCAGCACCCGCTGCTGGAACGGCTGCGCTTCCTGTCGATCTCGGCCAACAACCTCGATGAATTCTTCATGGTCCGCGTCGCCGGCCTGCGCGGCCAGCAGCGCGCCGACGTGACCCTGCGGTCTGACGATGGCCTGACGCCGAGCGAACAGCTCGAGCGCATCACCTCAGCCTGCCAGCGCCTGCAGAGCGAACAGCAGCGCCTGTGGCGGCAGATCCGCTCGGAGCTGGTGGAAACCGGCATCCGTATTCTCCTTGCCCAGGATCTGACGGCGGACGAGCGCGCCTGGCTCGAGAACCACTTCCTCGGCCACATTTTCCCGGTTCTGACACCGCTGGCCATCGATCCGGCGCATCCGTTCCCCTTCATTCCGAATCTCGGCTTCTCGGTCGTGTTCGAGCTGGCACCGATCCGCGGCGGCCGCGGCATGACGGCGCTCCTGCGCGTGCCCAGCCACATGGACCGCTTCATCCGCCTGCCGGACATGGGGCAGGGCGAGGTCCGCTTCATTACCATTGAAAAGGTGATTGGCCTTTTTGTCGGTCGCCTGTTCCCGGGCTACGAGATCAAGGGCAAGGGTGCCTTCCGTGTCATCCGCGACAGCGACATCGAAATCGAGGAAGAAGCCGAAGACCTCGTTCGCCTGTTCGAGAGCGCGCTGAAGCGCCGCCGCCGTGGCTCGGTGATCCGGCTGGAAATCGACGGTGCAGCTCCCGCGTCCCTGCGTGCCTTCGTCACCAACGCGCTTGGCGTGTCCGACGCGGAAACCTTCCTCGTTGATGGTTTGCTCGCCCTCGACAACCTGTCCCAGCTCGTTGCCCTCGACCGCGACGATCTGAAGTTCGAGCCTTACACCGCCCGTTTTCCCGAGCGCATCCGCCAGCATGGCGGCGACTGTCTGGCCGCGATCCAGCAGAAGGACCTGATCGTCCATCACCCTTACGAGTCCTTCGACGTGGTGGTGCAGTACCTGCGCCAGGCCGCGCAGGATCCCGATGTCGTCGCCATCAAGCAGACGCTGTACCGCACCTCGAAGGACAGCCCGATCGTCAAGGCGCTTGCCGAGGCTGCGGAAGCCGGCAAGTCGGTGACGGCCCTGGTCGAGTTGAAGGCGCGGTTCGACGAGGAAGCCAACATCCGCTGGGCCCGCGATCTGGAACGGGCCGGTGTTCAGGTCGTCTTCGGCTTCATCGAGCTGAAGACCCACGCCAAGCTGTCGATGGTGGTCCGGCGCGAGAACGGCGAACTCAAGACCTATGTCCATATCGGCACGGGCAACTATCACCCGATCACCGCCCGCGTGTACACGGACCTGTCCTATTTCACCGATGATCCGGACATCGCGGCCGACGCAGCACGGGTCTTCAACTTCATCACCGGCTACGCCGAACCGGCGGAACTGAAGCGGCTGGCTGTCTCACCGATCAGCATGCGCAGCCGCATCATCGAGCTGACCGAGGCCGAGATCGAGCACGCCAAGGCTGGCCGTCCGGCCCAGATCTGGATGAAGATGAACTCGCTCGTCGATGCTGGCGTCATTGATGCGCTTTACCGGGCGAGCCAGGCCGGCGTGCAGATCGATCTCGTCGTGCGCGGCATCTGCTGCCTGCGGCCGGGCATACCGGGCCTGTCGGAGAACATCCGCGCCAAGTCGATTGTCGGCCGTTTCCTGGAACACAGCCGTATCTTCTGCTTCGGCAATGGTCACGGGCTGCCGTCGCCGCATGCCCATGTCTATATCGGGTCGGCCGACATGATGCCGCGCAACATCGACCGCCGTGTCGAGATCCTGGCGCCGATGATCACCCCGACCGTGCACGAACAGGTTCTCGACCAGATCATGGTCGCCAATCTCAAGGACAACCAGCAGAGCTGGCGCATCCTGCCCGATGGCTCGCACGAGCGCATGGCGCCTGCTCCGGGCGAGGAACCTTTCAATGCCCATCGCTATTTCATGACAAACCCGTCCCTGTCCGGGCGCGGCAAGACGGTGACCACCGAAAAGCCCCGCCACTTCAAGGAGCGACCGCAGCGTGCCTGACGCCAGCGCCAAGCATCCCCCCGCCCGGGGCCGCCTCAGCGGGTCCGGGCCTATCGCCGTCATCGACATCGGCTCCAACTCCGTTCGCCTTGTCGTCTATGAGCGCGAGGCCCGTGCGCCGACGATCCTGTTCAACGAAAAGATCCTGGCAGGGCTCGGGCGAGGTCTCGCCACGACGGGCGAGTTGATGCAGGAGCCGGTCCAGGCCGCGCTTGCCGCCCTGTATCGTTTCCGCTGCCTGTGTGAGCACATCGGCGTCAGGGCCGTGCATGTGCTGGCAACCGCCGCCGCGCGCGATGCCAGCAACGGGGCCGCCTTCGTTGCTGAAGTTGAACGTGTCACCGGCGTGCCGGTGCGCATCCTCAACGGCGCCGAAGAGGCCTATTACTCCGCGCTCGGCATTGTCTCTGGCTTCTGGAAGCCCCAGGGCATCGTCGGCGATCTTGGCGGCGGCAGCCTCGAGCTGGTCACCATCGGACCGCGCGGTGTGGGGCAGGGCGAGACCTATCCGCTTGGCGGCCTGCGCCTGCAGGAAGCCTCGGGCGGCAAGATCGCGAGGGCGCAGAAGATCGTCGAGGACGCGCTCGCCACTGCCAAATGGCCGACACGCATGGCGCGCCACACCTTCTACGCCGTTGGCGGCACCTGGCGGTCGCTGGCGCGGCTGCATCTCTTCGAAGCCGGCTACCCGCTGCATGTGATGCACAATTACGAGATCCCGGCGGAAGAGGCGATCGAGTTCTGCCGCATGGTCGCTCAGCGCGACGTGGAAAGCCTCGACTTCATCGAATCCGTCTCGCGCCAGCGCCGCGCCCTGCTGCCTTTCGGTGCCGTGGTGATGGAACGGGTGCTGCGCCTGATGAAGGCGGACAAGGTCGTCATGTCGGCCACCGGCGTGCGCGAAGGGTTGCTGTACGAGCTGCTGCCCCCGGCTGTGCGCAAGCAGGATCCGCTGCTGGAGGCGGCGCGGGAACTGGCGATGCTGCGCGCCCGCTCGCCGGAGCACGCCGAAGAACTCGTCTCCTGGACCGACCGCCTCTATCCGGTCATCGGCATCGAGGAAACCGAGGAAGAGCGCCGGCTGCGCCATGCCTCGTGTCTTCTGTCCGATATTGGCTGGCGCGCGCATCCAGATTATCGCGGTGAGCAGAGCCTCAACATCATCTCCAACGCGGCCTTTGTCGGCATCGATCATCCGGGCCGGGCGTTCCTGTCGATGGCGGTGTTCTATCGCCACGCCGGCCTCAACGATGATGCGTTGTCGCCGCGCCTGCGCGAACTGACGCCGACCCGGCTGAAGGAACGCGCCCGCATCCTGGGTGCGGCCCTGCGGGTGGCCTCGCTCGTCTCCGCGTCCATGCCCGGCGTGTTGCTCGACACCGAGTTCCTGCGCACCGAGGACGAGCTGATGCTGAAACTTCCGGCCAAGCTCGCCTATATGGACGGCGAACGCCTGCGCAAGCGCGTGTCCCAGTTCGCCAAGCTGATCGGTGCCAAGGGCAACGTCCTGCCGCTTCCCTAAGCTGCAACAAAAAAAAAGCCCCTGCGGGTAACCGCAGGGGCTCACATCCCGGAAAATAGCCGATCGCGGCGTTGCCGAAAGACTATTCGGCGGCGGCCGAGTTCTGTTTGCCTTGATCGAGGGCGACGACCTGACGTCCATCGAAGGCAAGCGCGATCTCGCCGCGCTTCAGCTTCAGCGCCAGCTCGCCGAACATCTCCCGGCGCCAACCATGGAGCGCGGGGACATCGGCGTGGTCATCGGCCGCGATGTGCTCGAGTTCCTCGACCGTTGCAATCACCTTGGCGGCAACGCCCTGCTGCTCGCTGACCAGCTTGAGCAGGACCTTCAACAGGTCAACGGCGGCGGCGGAGCCGTCCGGCGCCTGCTTTCCCTTTGGCAGTCTCGGCAGCTTGTCCTTCGGCAGGGCCAGCGCCGCATTGACGGCCTTCAGGATGTCTTCGGCCGGCTTGGACCGTTCGAAGCCGCGCGGAATGGTCCTGAGCCGCCCCAGCGCTTCCACATTCGCCGGCTGCTGCGCCGCGATCTCGTAGATGGCATCGTCCTTGAGCACGCGCGACCGGGGCACGTCGCGCGACTGCGCCTCACGCTCGCGCCAGGCGGCCACCTGCATCAGCACGGCCAGCTCGATCGGCTTGCGCACGCGCATCTTCAGCCGCTGCCAGGCGTGTTCCGGTTCGGTGTGATAGGTGCCTTCGGACGTCAGGATCTCCATCTCGTCCGCGACCCAGTTCGACCGGTTCTGTTCGGCAAGGTTCGCCTTCAGGAACTGGTAGACGTCGCGCAGATAGGTCACATCCGCCAGGGCGTATTCCAGCTGCTTCTGGGTCAGCGGCCGGCGGGCCCAGTCGGTAAAGCGCGAGGACTTGTCGATCCTGGCACCGGTGATCCGCTGCACCAGCTGGTCATAGGAGACCGAATCACCGAAGCCGCAGACCATCGCCGCTACCTGTGTGTCGAACAGGGGATGCGGGATCAGTCCGCCAAGGTGGAACACGATCTCGATGTCCTGCCTTGCGGCGTGGAACACCTTTGTCACGCGCTCGTCGCGCATGAGGTCGAAAAAGGGCGCCAGATCAAGCCCGTCTGCCAGGGCATCGACAATGCAGGCATCGTCCGGACCTGCCAGCTGGATGACGCAGAGTTTGGGCCAGAATGTGGTTTCGCGCAGAAACTCCGTGTCCACGGTGACATACTCGTGGGCGGAGAAGCGGGCACAGGCGGCGGCGAGGGCTTGGGTCGTGGTAATTACGTTCATGGTAGGCCCGGTCTATACCGCAGTCTTGCCATCTTGTCGCCATCAATCCGTCAGCCTCGCGTTGCGAGGGCCGGCGAGGTTGCAGGAGAAAACGACCTGCGCAACGCTCAGGTTCGGGGGGAGAGCAGCATGCGCAGGATTCTCATCGTCAACAGCAAGGGTGGCTGCGGCAAGACGACCTTCGCCACCACGCTGGCGGCCGCGTTCGCTGCGAAGGGAAAGCGCGTCTTCCTGGCTGATGCCGACCGGCAGCGCTCGTCCCTTGCCTGGTTGAAGCGGAGACCGCAGGGCTTGCCGCCGATCCACGCGCTCGATTGGAGCAAAGGGGATCACGAGATGCCAGATGTCAGCCAGGGCTTCATCTTCATCGATGGCCCGGGCGGTCTGCGCGGTGAACGGGCGAAGGATCTGGTGGCCGAAGCCGATGACATCGTCGTCCCGATCATGCCTTCTGCATTCGATTGGGATGCAACAGTCGCTTTCCTGCGCCGGCTGTCCGAGATGAAACGGATCCGCAAGGGCAAGGCGGAAATCCTGGTTGTGGCCAACCGGGTTCGGCGTGGCAGGGCGGATCTCGCCCAGCTGCAGCAACAGGCACAGGACGCTGGATATCCGCTGTTGACGGAAATTGCCGACCGGGTGGCCTATGCCCGGCATGCTGCCAGCGGTTCAAGCGTTTTCGATCCGCCAGCGGCGTCGGCGGATGTTCTGGCGCAATGGCATCCGCTCATTCAGGCTCTGGACTGATTGCCGTGCGCCAGCACCCTCACGGCTTCTCCTTCGCGCTTCCTGGTCCCGCCAGCTTTGCGAAGAAGGCCGAGGTGCGCAGGAGCGATTGGAAGCGGCTGCGACGCCCCTCCGCGGGCACGCCCTCTCGCTGCATCATCCGCATCACCGTGTAGACCATGAACAGCCCTTGCACCGCAGCCGTGTACCAGAACAGGGAATGCGGCCCGTAGTGGCCCATCAGGAGCGAGGCAAACAGCGGCCCGGCGATCGCGCCGACCGACCAGAAGAACAGTGTTCCCGCCGAAACCAGCGCATGTTGTCCCGGGGCGGCATGGTCATTGGCATGGGCAGAACACAGGGAATAGAGCGGCATGGCAAAGGCACCGAAGGCGAAGATGCCCAGGTAATTGAGCCAGACACTGTCGCCCGCCACCTGGGCAAGAAAAATGCCGGAGAGGAAGGAGCCGAAAGTGGCGATGAGGATGATAAGGCGCCGGTCCAGCTTGTCGGAATAATGCCCCAGCGGATATTGCAACACGACACCGGCAAATATGCCAGCGCTCATGAATGTGGCGATCGAGGTCACCGTCATGCCGATCCCGTCCGCATAAACCGGCCCGAGCGAACGGAAACTGGCATTGGTGAAGCCGACCACAATGCAGCCGATGGTCGCCAGCGGCGACACCTTCCACAACACCCGCACATCAAAGCGCACATGCTCGGGGGCTGCCGGGCTGGTGCGGTCGGTCAGGGAAATCGGCACGAGCGAGAGTGTCAACGCCATGGCGATGATCACGAAAAGCTCAAAGCCACTGACCCCGACGGCCGGAATGATGTACTGCCCCAGGGTGACGGCGCCCAGGTCGACGAACCGGTAGATGGAGAGGGTGCGGGCGCGGTTGGCATTGGTGACACGCGCGTTGAGCCAGCTTTCCACAACGGCAAACAGACCGGCGATGCACAGTCCCTGGACGAGGCGCATCAGGAACCAGGGCAGGGGAGCGATGTAGAGCAACATCAGCATGGACGCGGCGGCGGCGATTGCCGCAAGCGCGCAGAAGGCCCGAATGTGCCCGATGGCCCTGATGATGCGCGTGATGTAGATGCAGCCCAGGGCAAAGCCGATGTTGTAGCCCGTGCCGATGAAGCCGATCACCTGCGGCGAAAATCCCTCCTCCAGCGCCCGCAGCGAAATGAAGGTTCCCTGCAACCCGTTGCCGCCGATGAGAATGCCGGCAGTGGCAAGGAGGGGAATAAGCGGACGGATCGTCGACATTCGGTTCTCTGGAAGGTTTGCCAGCAGTCCTGGCAGGCCGATCGGGTCTTCGCGGTTCCGGTTCCGGCGCGTTGCCCCTTTGGTGTGGTGCGGGACCGATTCAGCTTCCCATGAAGCCTGCATTTCCCCAGTGCCCTGTTGTAGCTTGGGTGCGCCGGCAAAAGAAATTCAAGCGATGAATGGACACTTCACGAAATGTGATTGATCCGTCCACGATCCCCACGCGTCGCGGGTTGGGGACTGATGCAGGATCGGCCGCGACGGGGGAGCAACCCCGCCTGCGTCTTGACTTTGGCGGCGTGACGTGGCTTGTCCACCCAAACCTCCGCCCACGTTCGTGGCTGGAACCCTTGTCATTTTCGGAAGCCATCGAGGACTTCATGCACCGTTACCGGAGCCACACCTGCGGGCAATTGCGCGCGAGCCATGTCGGGGAAACCGTTCGCCTGTCGGGCTGGGTGCACCGCGTGCGAGATCACGGCGGCCTCTTGTTCATCGACCTGCGCGACCATTACGGCATCACCCAGTGCGTCGTTGATCCGGACAGCCCGGCCTTCAAGCTGGCTGAAACCGTCCGCTCGGAGTGGTGCATCCGCATCGACGGCAGCGTCAAGGCGCGCACCGCCGAGACCGTCAACGCCAACCTTCCGACTGGCGAGATCGAGCTGTTCATCCGCGACCTGGAAGTCCTGGGCGCGGCCAAGGAATTGCCGCTGCCGGTATTCGGTGAGCCGGACTATCCGGAAGACGTGCGTCTGACCTACCGCTTCCTCGACCTGCGCCGCGAGACGCTTCACCGCAACATCGTCAAGCGCACCGAAGTCATTGCCGCCATGCGCCGCGAGATGACCAAGGGCGGCTTCACCGAATATTCGACGCCGATCCTGACCGCGTCTTCGCCGGAAGGTGCGCGCGACTTCCTCGTGCCGAGCCGTATCCATCCTGGCACCTTCTACGCCCTGCCGCAGGCGCCGCAGCAGTACAAGCAGCTCCTGATGATGGCGGGCTTCGACCGCTACTTCCAGATCGCCCCGTGCTTCCGCGACGAGGACCCGCGCGCTGACCGCCTGCCGGGCGAGTTCTACCAGCTTGACCTGGAAATGAGCTTCGTTACCCAGGAAGACGTCTGGAACACCATGGAACCGGTGATCCGCGGCATCTTCGAGGAATTTGCCGAAGGCAAGCCCGTCACCCAGACGTTCCGCCGCATCGCCTATGACGACGCCATCCGCATGTATGGCTCCGACAAGCCGGACCTGCGCAACCCGATCGTCATGGAAGCCGTCACCGAGCATTTCGCCGGCTCCGGCTTCAAGGTCTTCGCCAACATGATTGCGGGCAACCCCAAGGCCGAGGTCTGGGCGATCCCGGCCAAGACTGGCGGCAGCCGCGCCTTCTGCGACCGCATGAATGCCTGGGCCCAGTCCCAGGGTCAGCCGGGTCTCGGCTACATCTTCTGGCGCACCGAGGGCGACAAGCTCGAGGGCGCCGGCCCGATCGCCAAGAACATCGGCGAGGAGCGCACCGAGGCCATCCGCCAGCAGCTCGGCCTTGGCGACGGCGATGCCTGCTTCTTTGCCGCCGGCGATCCGTCGAAGTTCTACAAGTTCGCCGGTGAGGCCCGCAACCGCGCCGCCGACGAGCTGAACCTCATCGACCGTGACCGCTTCGAGCTGTGCTGGATCGTCGACTTCCCCTTCTACGAGTGGAACGAGGACGAGAAGAAGATCGACTTCGCTCACAACCCGTTCTCGATGCCGCAGGGTGGCATGGACGCGCTGGAGAACCAGGATCCGCTGACGATCAAGGCCTTCCAGTACGACATGGTCTGCAACGGCTTCGAAATCGCCTCGGGCTCGATCCGTAACCAGTCGCCTGACCTGATGGTCAAGGCCTTCGAGAAGGTCGGCCTGTCGGCTGAGGACGTGGAAGAGCGCTTCGGCGGCCTCTACCGCGCCTTCCAGTATGGCGCACCTCCGCATGGCGGCATGGCGGCCGGTGTCGACCGCATCATCATGCTGCTGGTCGGCGCGAAGAACCTGCGTGAAATCTCGCTGTTCCCGATGAACCAGCAGGCGCAGGACCTCCTGATGGGCGCCCCGACGCCGCCGAGCACGCAGCAGCTGCGCGAACTGCACCTGCGGCTGAACCTTCCGGCCAAGTGATCCAGGTCCGTGGCGGCAGCGCTGAACGCCTGCCGCCACGCGCTTCCGGCGACGCATGAGTGTGCCGGTCCCAGACAGAAAGGCGACAGCGTTGAGCCTCACGCGCTGGTTTTCAGATCCCGACGGCTCTCTGGTCCTGATCCGCCGTCTCCTGGCCGAAAATGCCCGCGAGCATGTGCCGGGCTATGCGCTGACCCTCGTGTTCATGGGTCTCATCGCCGCCTCGACGGCGGCCAGCGCCTGGATCATGCGCGACGTCATCAACGAGGTTTTCATCAACCGCGACAAGACGATGATCACGATCATCTCGCTCGCGGTCATGGGCATCTTCACCGTCAAGGGTCTGGCGACCTATGGCCAGCAGGTGCTGATGAGCCGCATCGGCAACGCCATCGTCGCCCGCATCCAGAACCGCCTGTTCGAAGTCATGACCCGCCAGGACATGGCCTTCTTCGACCGCACGCCGCTTGGCGATCTGGCGACCCGTCTGGCGCACAACGCGCAAGCTGCGCGCGGCGTCATCGACATGGTCATCCTGTCGCTGGGCCGCGATGTCCTGTCGGTCATCGGCCTTGTCAGCGTCATGGTGCTGCAGGACCCGGCGCTCAGCGTCATTGCGCTCCTCATCATGCCGCCTGCCGTGTTCGGCGTGTCGCTGCTTGTCCGCCGAGTGCGCAAGCATGCCAAGTCGCAGTTCGTCTCCACGACCAAGATCGTCTCCGCCGTCCAGGAAACGGCGCTCGGCATTCGCGTGGTCAAGGCGTTCCGCGTCGAGGACCGCATGCGCCAGGAAATGGGCAAGGCCATCCGCGACGTCGAGCACCGCTCCAACCGCATCGCCTCGCTCACCGCGCGCACCTCGCCGCTGATGGAAACACTGGGCGGCTTTGCCGTTGCGCTGGTGATCCTTTACGGCGGCTACAGTGTGGTCGAGCAGGGGCAGGACCCAGGGACCTTCTTTGCCTTCATCACGGCGCTGTTACTCGCCTATGAGCCGGTCAAGCGCCTCGCCCGGCTGCAGGTCAACCTCAATTCCAGCCTCGTCGGCGTGCGTCTCATGTACGAGATGCTGGACCGCCCGCCGTCCTATGCCGACCTGCAGGGCTCGGCCGTCCTGAGCGTACCGCAGGGCCAAGTCCGCTTCGAGGCGGTGCATTTCACCTATGGCGAGGTTCCAGCGCTTGCTGGCCTCAGCTTCACCGCCGATGCTGGCAAGGTAACCGCTCTGGTTGGTGGCTCGGGCGCGGGCAAGTCGACCACCTTCAGCCTGATCGAGCGCTTCTATGATGTCACCGGCGGCCGTGTCCTGATCGACGGACAGGACATCCGCGATGTCACGCTCGCCTCGCTGCGCGACCATATCGCCCTCGTCACCCAGGACACGTTCCTGTTCGACCTCTCCGTGCGCGACAACATCGCGCTCGGCCGGCCCGGGGCTGATGACGCCGACATCATCCGCGCGGCGATGGATGCCAATGCGCATGAGTTCATCGAGGCGCTGGAACAGGGCTATGACACGATGGTCGGCGAGGGCGGGGGGCGCTTGTCCGGTGGCCAGCGCCAGCGCATCGCCATTGCCCGCGCCATGTTGCGCAACGCGCCGATCCTGCTGCTCGACGAGGCAACCTCTGCCCTTGATGCGGAATCCGAGGCCAAGGTCCAGGGCGCGCTGAAGCGCCTGATGCAGGGCCGCACCACACTCGTCATCGCCCACCGACTGGCTACCGTGCGCGACGCGGACTGCATCCTCGTCTTCGACAAGGGGCAAGTGGTGGAATCCGGCACGCACGGCGATCTTGTCGCCCGCGATGGCCTCTACCGCCGCCTTGCCGATCTTCAGTTCCGCGATGCCGCCGAGCGTGCCGCAGTCTAGACGGACAATCCAGCATCACCTCTGACAATCCCGCATCCGGCAAAGCTTGCTGGAGGGTCGGCAAGCTGCGTCCTGTCGCGCGCATGTCACTGCTAACCTGCGACGTGGATTGAGTTTTTTCGGTTGTAAAATTTCGCTTGCACAAGTCTCGACGCACAACGCACCTTAAGTAACAATGCGTATGAGCGAATCGAAATCAGGCTATATCTGTTCATTGTAAAAAGCCGCAATGTATTTTGCCGCTTCGCAGTTGCGTTCCAGTGCCTATGTGACGGTGCAAGTGCGAGGGGGCTTTGCGATGTTCAAGAATATATCGATCTCGGCAAAAATATTTGGCGGATTTGGGTTTATTCTGCTTTTGCTTTTGTTCATCAGTACAATTGCCAGCCTGAATCTCGTGTCTGGCAACGAGAGCTTCAGCCGGTACCGGTCGATTGCGCGGCAAACAAACCAGGCGGGCCTCATTCAGGCCGAGCTGCTCACGATGCGGATCTCGGTCAAGAATTTCCTCTTGCAGCCATCGACGGAAACAGTCTTGAAGGTCAAGGAAGATGCTGGACAGGCCCGTGCGCTGGCGCTCGAACTGGACGAGCTGGTCAACTCACCCGAAAAGAAACAAGTCGCGCGGCAAGCGGTAGAGGATCTGCAACAGTATCTGGTTGCATTCGACAACGTAACGCAGCTTCAGGGCCAAAGGAATGACATCGTGCGCAACAGCATGGATACTGCTGGTGCCGAGATGGAGCGAAAGCTCAGCGAGATCGCGCAGAGCGCCTTTGAAAACAACGACGTGGTCGCCGCATACCATGCGGGGGTCGTTCAGCGCAGCATGTTGTTGATGCGCCTGAGAGGCTGCCTCAAAAAGAGGTGGGTGATTTCAACAGGTTATGGTTCCTTCGGATTTGCGAGATTCGATGGAGTTCAGAATGGCCTGGAGCGAAATCACCCGTCGGTACTATGCCCGGCGGACGGCACGCTATGCAAGCGACATGACAGATCGGGAATGGGCACTGGTTGAGCCTTTTCTGCCCATGCCCCGCCGCCTGGGTCGCCCGCGGACCACGGACTTGCGTGAGGTCGTCAACGCGCTGCTTTACATCGCTACGACCGGTTGCCAGTGGCGCATGCTGCCGAAGGATTTTCCACCGTGCTCGACCGTCCAGCGCTATTTCTATGAATGGCGGGCGTTGGGGCTGTGGTCACGCATCAACCACCATCTGGTTATGGAAGCCCGCGAACTGGAGGGCAGAGAGGCCTCACCGACGGCCGGTGTCATCGACAGCCAGAGCGTCAAAACCACCGAAAGCGGCGGTATCCGGGGCTATGACGCGGGGAAGAAAACCAAAGGCCGCAAGCGCCACATCATCGTCGATACGCTCGGCCTGATGGTTGGCCTCATGGTGCATGGGGCCGATATCCAGGATCGCGATGGCGCTCCCGATCTGCTGAAATCCATCCGCCACAGGTGGCCGTGGTTGCTGCACGTCTTCGCCGATGGCGGCTATGCGGGCGATAAGCTGAAGCGACGGCTGAAGAAGATCGGGCGCTGGACGGTTGAGATCATCAAGCGCTCGGACAAGGCGAAAGGCTTCGAAGTCCTACCGCGCCGCTGGGTCGTCGAAAGGACCTTCGCCTGGCTCGGCAGATGCCGCAGATTGGCAAAGGATGTCGAAAAGTCCATCGCCTCATCAGAGGCTTGGATCATCATCGCCCACATTCGCCTGATCACAAGGCGACTTGCAAGGTACGGTTATCGTTGAAGGCTTTTCGAGTCCGACTCTGAGCGCCATCCGGTTCCTTGAGACCAATGACCGGACGGCCTTCGAGCGTGTGCTTACGAATTCGTCGACGATGCAACAAAACGAACGAGAGCTGAAGGCGTCGCTTCAGGATCCGCGGCGGGTTCAGCTTGCGTCTGAGGTGAGCGAGTTGCATCGCCAGTACGAGGCAGCCGTGCGCGCTGTCTTCGATACGATCAACGCCCGCAACGCAGTCATCAAGGACAAGCTGGATGCCACGGGCGTTAAGATGTCGGCAGCGATGGACGAGCTCAAGCTGTCCGTCAAGAAGGAACAGGATGTCCTTGGCCCGCAGGCAAGCGCTGCGATGGAAACCGCCGCAATCCTGACCGTTGTGATTGCCGCAACCAGTCTGTTGGTCGGGATCATCTCCGCTTGGGTCATCGGCCGCGGCATTTCACGGCCAGTTCTTGCCATCACGGCAGCAATGAAGGCGCTGGCGGGGGGCGACAAGGCGGTTGCCATACCGGGTGTGGAGCGGCGCGACGAGATGGGCGCCATGGCTGCGACCGTTCAGGTGTTCAAGGACAACATGATCCGTGCCGATGAGCTGGCCGCGCGCGAGGCGCATGAAACCAGACTGCGCGAGGAGCGTGGCCGGTTGATCGAACAGCTGACCCAAAACTTCGACGCCGGAGTCTCCGAGTTGCTCAGTGCCGTCGCGGGTGCCTCGACCGAAATGGAGAGCACAGCGCATTCCATGTCGGGCATCGCGACAGACACGATGCACCGGGCGACTGCGGTTGCCAGCGCGGCGGAACAGGCATCGGCAAACGTCCAGACCGTGGCAACCGCCACAGAGGAACTGTCGAGCTCGATCCAGGAAATCTCGCGCCAGGTGTCCCAGTCGGCGCAGATCGCCAAACGCGCCGTGGATCAGGCGCACCAGACCGACAGTCAGATTCAGGGCCTGGCGCTTGCAGCCCAGCGTATTGGCGAGGTCGTTCGACTGATCTCCGACATTGCAGCCCAGACCAACCTGCTTGCTCTCAACGCCACGATTGAAGCGGCACGGGCCGGAGCGGCCGGGCGCGGATTTGCTGTCGTCGCCTCCGAGGTCAAGGATCTCGCCAGCCAGACTGCAAAGGCCACGGAAGAGATCAGCCAGCAGATCAGCAGCATCCAGCAGGAAACCAGCGGCGCCGTGTCTGCGATCCAGCTGATCAGCACGACCATTTCCGAAATCAATGAAATCGCCGCAGGCATTGCGTCAGCCGTCGAGGAACAGACCGCCGCAACCCGCGAGATTGCCAGAAACGTCGAACAGGCGGCTACGGGAACCGAACAGGTCACCAGCAACATTCTGGAAGTGACCCGCGCGGCGAGCGAAACCGGGTCGGCTGCGACCCAGGTGACGGCAACCGCCGGCGAGCTGAGCAGCAAGTCCGAACGGCTGAAGGCGCAGGTCGAGCGCTTCCTGACGGACGTTCGCGCCGCCTGAGATCCGGGCAAAGCACCTGCCAGTTGGCAACGCCCGAACAGGGGGGGGGC
Organism: Pannonibacter sp. SL95; assembly: GCF_026672425.1. GTDB lineage: Bacteria > Pseudomonadota > Alphaproteobacteria > Rhizobiales > Stappiaceae > Pannonibacter. The sequence goes on along the minus strand of NZ_JAPPRC010000005.1, from coordinate 241,888 downwards.
TGGCCGGCAGGATGGGCCCCACAGCTGTGGAGACAAGTCAACGCCGGTCCGGCACGTCCGGGCCGGCGTTTGCCATTGCAGAGCCGGGCAAAGGGATGTCACACGGCGCTATCATCAGGATTGAAAGTGAAGTGTCTGGGGTGCGCCTTTGGGATGGCCAAGCGCCCGAAGGCAGCGCGCGGATCAGGCGGCGGCTTCGTCTTCTTCGTCGTCTGCGGCAGCGCCCGCTCCGGCCGTCAGGGCATTGGCCAGGTCGATGTAGAGCTTGCCGGGCAGGGGCGGGGCGAAGAGATAGCCCTGGGCGGCTGTCACGCCGAGCTCACGCAGGCGCTCCACCTGCTCCATGCGCTCCACACCTTCCGCGATGATGCCCATGCCGAGGTTGTCGGCAAGTTCCACCATGGAGTCGACGATCGTCGTCGAGCTGTCGTCGGTGCCAAGCGCATCGATGAACATCTTGTCGATCTTGATGATGTCGATGCCAAGCTTCTGCAGATAGGCCATGCCGCCGTGACCGGTACCCACGTCGTCGAGGGCAACGCGCACGCCGAGCGCCTGCATCTCGGCAATCAGCTTGCGGGCAAGCTCGAGATCCTGCAACGGCAGACGCTCGGTCACCTCGACCACGATCTGCTGGTAGGCGATCGGAGATTTTCCGTATATCTCCTTGATATCTTCGATGATTTTCCGGTCGTTGAAGTGCCCTGCAAACAGGTTCACGGACAGTTTGAGATCCGGGTTCTCCGAGTACAGTTCGCCGACCTCGACCACGGTCTGGCGCATCATCTGCCGCGTCATCTCGAAAATATGGCCGGTCGTTTCGGCATAGGGCATGAACTGGCCCGGCGAGACCATGGTTCCGTCCAGCCGCCGCCAGCGCATCAGCACCTCGCAGCCACGCAGGCGCCCGGTCTCGATGTCCATGACGGGCTGGTAATAGGGAATGAATTCCTTGCGCTTGATCGCAGCGATGAACTCGTCATCCGCTTCGCTGTCCGGACGCCAGGAGAACCAGACTCCGATGCCGATGAAGACAAGCGCGAAGCCTGCGCTCGCCGTGGCAACGATCATCTTCAGATCCTTCACCAGACTGATCGCGGCGGACTTGGGCGCCACGACGATCGCCTTCAGCGGATAGCGCGCGGACGACAGTTCGACGGTGATCACCTGCTCGGGATCGTTCATTTCCGAGCTGAAACCGCCGACCGCCATCCAGGGCACGTCATTGCCAAGGCGCAGTTCCGCCCTGCGGAAGGCGCGCAGATATTCCGGGCCGGCATCGATTGAGATCGAAGCGGGGGCGACTTCGGCAAACAGCCGGTTCGAATTGCCAAGGTTCCAGCTGACCACGGCCACATGGGTGCCGAGGAACTGCTGCTCCAGCATGCCGATGCCAACCAGCGGCGCATCAGGGCGCAGGGCGGGCAGGATCGCCTCGCCGCCGATGGGACCGTCCGGCACGATGCACATGCGCACGCCGTTGCGGTCAACAAGCCCGATGCGCTGCAGATAGCCCAGTTCGCCGATCGCCGAGATGAAGATCTGGCGGTCTTCGCGCGAACAGGTGATCGCCGTGTTGCGATGCAGCTTCTGCAGCATGGCGACAGCGCTGGAGATGGCGTTTTCCCCGCGCGCGACATAACGTTCCGCCATCGCCGTCATCTCCGTTCGGGCGTTGGTGAGGGCGTAGTTGTCGAGAATGAAATTGGCAGCGAGAAGCGGTGCGAGAGCCAACAGGAGGGACACGCCGACAGCCCGAAGAAAGATCATGTAACGACGGGACACGGCGCGACTTAAACCCCTTGTTGGTCCTTGCGACCTTGCGCCACAGACGTAAACATCACTTGAACGGCGCAGAACGAGTCTCATGAACTATACATGATTTGCGTCTTTTCGTTGGGAGATTGGCATGCGTTCGCTGTTTATCGGTCAATCCTACATCGACATCACCTTCCTCACCGACACGCTGCCCAGCGGTGACGAGAAGGCGATCGCGCACGACTATTCCGTGAGTTTTGGCGGAAATGCAGTCACGGCGGCCTTCGCCTGCGCCAAGCTCGGGGCCCGGCCGGACGTCTTGTGCTCGCTGGCCGATGACTGGCTGGCACGCATGTTCCTCGATATGGCCGCGCGCTACGGCATTTCGGTGCACGGGCGCAAGGTGCGCGAATCGTCCCTGTCCTTCATCATGCCGAAGGACGGCAAGCGGGCGATTGTCCGCTGCCGCGACAACGATTTCCTGCATCCGTTCCCGCCGTTGACGCTCACCGGCTGCTCTGCACTGCATCTGGACGGTCACATGCCCGACGCTGCGCTGCATTATGCGCGGGCCTGCCGCGAGGCGGGCATCCTGACCTCGCTCGACGGCGGCGCTGTGCGCGAGAACACGGCCGACCTTCTGACCTTCATTGATGTCGCCATCGTCTCCGAGCGCTTCTGCGAGCAGCTCAAGCTGTCGGTTCCCGCGACCCTGGACTATCTGCGCGCCAAGGGCTGCCCCGTTGGCGGCGTAACGGTCGGTGAGCGTGGCATGTACTGGTATGAGGGCAAGGGCGATGTGCAGCACATGCCCTCGCTTGCCGTGCCGAAGGAAAAGGTGGTCGATACCAATGGCGCCGGCGACACGTTCCATGGTGCTTATGTCGCGGCTTACCTGACCAACCGCGACGGGTCCTGGGCAGACCATTTCCGCTTCGCCCGCGCCGCCTCGGCCCATGCCGTGCAGCATCTCGGCAACGAGGCGAGCCTGCCGGACCGCGACGACATTGCCGCTGCGATTGCGACCTATCCCGAACGGGCTGCCTGAAGCCTGGCTCCTGTCAACTCTGACGAGGTGTGGACAGCAAGGGGCGGTCAGGGCCGGCCCCGGCTTCACGCAAGCTGACGGCCTTATTTTCGCCGCCGAAATCGCGTCGATTGCCCTTGTAATGCCGCGCAAATGGGCATGGACGGAGGCCCTGCGAAGGCGAGGCGGCCGGCCGGTTCGCTGCGGGCAGGTGCAGTGCTCCCGATGGTCTCAATTCGCTTGCCTCACGGATTGGCTTGGAGCATCGTGCCAGCCGGGCAGGTTCCCTATCGTCATGTTTTGGAGTGTTTTGATGCGATCCTTTCTCCTGCGCGGTGTCAGCGCTGCCGTCGTCGGTCTTTTCCTGACGCAAGGCGCGCTCGCTTTCGACCCGACGGGCAATGCCGCCGCCGACGCGTTCCTGAAGCGCATCGAAACCGGTGACAGCAAGATTGTCTCGATCGGCGATGTGTCCGAGGACGGTGATCAGGTGATCATCGAGATGATCGTTCTGGAAGGCAGCAAGCCGGAAACCGGCAAGCTGGAAATCGGCGTGACCACGCTGACCGGTGCTGAAGAGCAGGCAGACGGCAAGCTCGCACTCGGCGGTCTCGCCCTCGAGGAAGTGACCCTGACCGCCGACAAGAGCGTGATCACCATCGCGCAGCTGGTTGCGACCGAAGTGGTCATTCCGTCCGCTGCCGATATTGCCAAGGGTGACAGCTCGTCGGCACCCGGCTACGGCACGGTTGAGGTTGAAGGCGTCAACATCCTGGACGAGAGCAAGAAGGAAGTTTCGATCGATTCGCTCTACCTCGCCACCAGCGCGATGGAGGGCAAGTGGCCGACCGCCGGCGAGCTGCAGCTGACCGGTCTGATCATCGATCCGGCGCACTTCGAGGAGGAAGGCAAGAAGACCTTCACCGAGCTCGGCTACGAGAAGCTCTCGATGGATCTGGCCAGCAACTTCACCTGGTCGCCGACCTCTGGCGATCTGGACATCCCGCAGCTCGACCTCACTTTTGCGGACATGGGCAAGCTGTCGATGGCGCTCAAGGTGGGTGGCCTGACGGCAGACGTCGTCAACAAGCTTGAGGCTGCGAAGGAAAACACCGAGGAAAGCCTCGCCTTGCTGCAGGGCCTCAGCGTGACCACGCTCAGCATCGGCTTCGACAATAATTCCGTTGTCGAGCGCGTTCTGGATCAGCAGGCCAAGGCCGCCGGCACTGACCGCGCCGGCTTTGTCACACAGCTGAAGGCTGGTCTGCCGATGATGCTGGCCATCCTGCAGAACCCGGAGTTCCAGACGTCGGTGTCGACTGCGCTGTCGTCGTTCCTCGACAAGCCGGGCTCGCTCAAGATCGAAGCCAAGCCGGCCCAGCCGGTGCCGGTCGCCCAGATCATGGGCACCGCCATGCTTGCGCCGCAGACGCTGCCGCAGGTCCTCGGCGTGAAGGTGATGGCCAACGGCCAGTAATCTCTGCCTGAGGTCCTGCGGTCCGGCCGGTCACACCGTCCGTGACTGCGGATCAGGCTTGAGACAAGCGATTGCGGACGCGGCCGGACTGTTTCGGCCGCGTCCGGTTTTTTCAGCCGGTCCGCCGGCACTGATTTTTTGACCCGCGCAACGCCTTGCGCGATCTGACCTGGAGGCGTCTGATGTCCGCCAACACCGCATTCCCGCGCGCCAATCGCGCAGCCCTGCGTTTAGCCCTCATTGCCAGTGTGATGAGCCTGCCTGTCGCTGCCCACGCCGAGACGGCCGCCGACATCGTCCGGGAATGGAACGAGCAGTACAAGGCCTGGGGCGCGACCGTCGCCCGCTATGGCCGGATCGAACCCGGTCTCAGTGAGCGTGACGTGACGCTGCATGACGGCGAAGTCGTGTTCTCGATCCCGCTGCCGGGACAGGACGGGGAAACGGTCGATGTGCGCGTCACCTATGATGCAATGACCCTGACCGGGCTCGCCCGCTCGGCCAAGGGCTACACCGCCGACAGCATCAAGATCCCTGGTGACCTAACGATCGAAGCCGATCTGCCGGGCGAACTGTTCGACACCTCTGCCAAGCTGGACGACAGCTCGGCCGAGGAAACTGCTGGCACTGAGGAAGGCACGGGCGAAGAGGAAACCGGCGAAGAGACCGCAACCGAAGGTGAAGCAACGGAAGGCGAGGCAACTGCTGATGCCGATGCCGCGAGCGAACCGGCTGCCGATCTCCCCGACCTGAAGATGGTCATCGTCCAGAAGGGTTACGAGGCCACCGGTCTTGCTTGGCCGGCCCTGCCGGCGCTGCCGAACGACCCGCAGAAGCCGGTCACCCAGTATCTTCCGCTCGCCAAGCTGCTGCTCGACGTCAAGGTTGACCGGATGGCCGTCGCCAGCATCGAAACGCGTCAGACCGGTGTTCCCGGCATGGACGCGGTGACGCGGTATGAGGACTACGTCATCCTCAATCAGGCCGATGGCCGGATCGGGGAATTTTCCGTTGGTCGCACCGTCCAGTCCCAGCCATTTCCGACGCCCGGTTCAACCGTGCCGAACATGATTGAGGTCTCCACCGGACGGCAGGTCGTGCGCGGCACCGACCTCATGCCCATCCTGTCCTTGCTGGGGCAGGGCACGGACCCGACCCGCAAGACCGTCCTGGCGGATCAGTCCGTTGTCGACATCGTCGTCAAGGGCAAGGACTTCGAGGCCACCGTTGCCAGCCTGACGGCCGAGGATCTCGGCGTCACCGACACCACCCCCTTGCGTGTCCTGCCGATGCTCGATGCCGCCGTGCTCGACCAGTCGCCGGACGAAATGGAAATCCTGACCGCCGCCCTGGAGGCCTACGCCGCCTTCTACTTCGGCAAGATGGAAATCAACGGCGTCAAGGTGACGGCCCCCGAGGTCAATGGCACGCTGGCCCGCACCACGCTGCGCAACCTGTCGTCCAAGGGGATCGGCGAGTTCGCCATGGACGGTCTCGCCGGTGAGGCGACTGGTCAAGGCAAGCTCAAGCTCGACCGCGTCGCACTTGCCGATCTCGAGTTCCCCTCGCTGATGGCGCTGATGGAAATCGGCATGTCAGAAGGCGAACCCACCGTCGCCCAGTCGCTGGCCGCCCGGCCGCTGCTCGGCCTGTTCGAGATCGTCGGCTTCAACCTCGATGCCCCCTCGCTTGGCGGCATCATCAATGTCGACGAGTATCGCCAGACGGAGCGCGGCCACATCAACCGCATCCCGACCGACATCGGCCTGTCGATGCGCGGCATCCGGTTCCCCGTGTCTCTGATCGAGGACCAGGATGCGCGTTCGGTCTTCGACGCCATGAAGGTGACGGACGTCGTCATCGACCAGAACCTGAAGGTGACCTGGAACGAGGCCACCGGTGATCTGGTGATGGAAGACCTCAGCGTCACGCTGAAGGACGGCGGATCGATCAAGATGTCCTTCGCGCTCGGCGGCGTCTCCCGCGCCCTGTTCGAGACACCGGAAATGGCGCAGATCGCCCTTGCCGGTGCCACCGTGAAGTCCGCCATGATCCGGTCGAGCGATGCCAAGATCGTCCGGGCAATGCTGGAGAAGCAGGCGAAGGACGCCAACCTGTCGGCTGACACGCTGGCGATGGGGCTTGCCGACACCGCAGCCAATGACATGGGTCCGCTGGCGGCGACCCGGTTCGGCAAGGAACTGGTTGAAGCCCTGCGCGTCTTCCTGATGGACCCGAAGGAGATCGTCATCGAGATCGCTCCGGAAAAGCCGGTCCCGGTGACCCAGCTCATCGGCATGATGGCCTCGCCGAACGCGATCCCGGATCTCCTGAACGCCACGGTCCGCAGCAAGTAAGCGGACACCGCCACAATCTGGTCTGAGGCCCGCCTGCGGCCTCAGACCCTTCCTCCGCCTGGCTGCAATGCTGCCGCAGGCGAAGGGCCGCGAAACCCCAGCTCCGCGCCATCCCCGCCTTGCGCCGGGACGCAACAGGCCAGCAGCGCCCGAGCTCGGTTTCGATCAGGCCAATCCTGCCCAAGGGGCAGTTTCATCAAGTTCGGACAAGTTATTGAAAGAATTGCTCTTTCAGATCGGACTCGTATGCCTTTCAGGCAGGGTTGGTCCTGGAAAGGGCTCGTTAGGGAATCTTTAATAGTTCCATAATCTCAGACTGATGGCTAAATTTGCCGGCTAAATAAAGTCTGCTGCGCAATCCGGGGGCACCCGCGCAAGGGCCAAGGGGGACTTGCGCGGGTGGAGAGGTGATCAGGCGGACACGGCCTGATCGGTGCGGCGATCAGCCCGGCTGCGCTCCTGCGCCGTGGCGGCAAACAGTTCGGCAATCGGGTCTGCCTGCGCGCCGCTGACTGACAGGGGCTGCGACAGTTTCGAGCCGTCGCGATAGAGCGCAATGGCCTTCAGCCCCAGATCAAAGGCGAGGCGATAGGCCGCCTCGCAATCCTCGACCCGGGCATGCCGCGGCAGGTTCACCGTCTTCGAGATTGCGCCAGACAGGAATGGTTGCGCTGCCGCCATCATCCGCACATGCGCCTCCATCGACAGCCACCGCGTGCCCGAGCGGCCGCAGGGCGTGGCGCAGTCGAACACCGGCAGGTGCTCGGGGGCCAGGTGCGGCGCGCCTTCGATGGTCTGGAGGCCGCAGGCATGGGCGCTTGCCACCTCCAGTTCCATCCGGCTGAAGCCGAGCGCCTGCGGCAGGTCGAATTCGGGCCGCCGCACCGTCTCCAGCGACACACCCAGTGCCGTTGCGACCGTCTCGGCCCCCAGCACCGTTGGCGTCAGCACGTCGCGCAGATGCGAGGCGCTCGGCAGGGCGGCTTCCAGCGCATCAAGACTGTGCTTCGGCAGACCCTTGGCCGCCAGCGCGGCCAGATTGATGGCCGGCGCCTGCGCCAGCGTTCCGCGTCCCACCACATGGGCGACGATGTCGCGCACATCATGTTCCGCATAGCCGAGACAGCGCAGCGCCGCTGGCACCATCGCGTTGATGATCTTGAAGAACCCGCCGCCTGCGAGCGTCTTGTATTTCACCAGCGCGAAGTCCGGCTCAATGCCCGTTGTGGCGCAGTCCATGACAAGGCCGATGGTACCGGTCGGCGCGATCAGGCTGACCTGCGCGTTGCGCCAGCCATGCCGCGCGCCCAGATCAACCGCCGCATCGAACGCCGTCTCGGCGGCGTGCCGCAGGTCCGGATCGGCCAGGGAGGCCAGATCCAGCGGCAGTGGCAACCGGGCAAGGCCCATGTAGGCCTCCGGCACTGTGGCGCCGTGCGCGGCGCTCCGGTGATTGGCGAGCACGCGCGCCATGTCGGCCTCGTTACCGGCAAGGCCGGGGAACGCCCCCAGCCGCGCGGCCAGTTCCGCGGAGGTCGCATAGGCCGTCCCGGTCAGGACTGCTGTCAGGGCAGCGGCTGTTGCCCGGGCGGCATCGCTGTCATAGCCAAGGCCCAGCGACATCAGCAGTCCGCCGAGATTGGCATAGCCAAGGCCGAGCGGCCGGAAGGCATGAGTGTTTTCGGCGACCGCCCGCGAGGGGTGCTGGGCCATGCTCGTCGAAATGTCGAGGCTGATCGTCCAGAGCCGGATGGCATGGCGATAGCGGGCAAGGTCGATGCGCCCGTCCGGACGGCGGAAGGCCATCAGGTTCAGCGAGGCGAGCACGCAGGCGCTGTCGTCGAGGAACATGAACTCCGAGCAGGAGTTCGATCCGTTGATGCGTCCACTGTTCGGGCAGGTGTGCCAGGCGTTGATCGCCGTGTCGAACTGCAGGCCGGGATCAGCCGATGCCCAGGCGGCCCGGGTGATGCGCTGCCACAGGGCGCGCGCGGAAACCGTGCGGCGATGGGCTGTGCCGGTGCGCCCGCTCAGCGTCCAGCCGGCGCCGTCCGCGACAGCCCGCAGGAAACTGTCCGGCAGACGGACCGAGTTGTTGGCGTTCTGGCCGGCGACGGTCCGGTAGGCTTCCGAGTCCCAGTTGATGTCATAGGTCTTCAACTCCAGCCCGTCCTCGCCCTGGCGGGCATACTGGATGATCCGCTGGATGTAGCTGTCCGGGATCAGTGCAGCGCGGGCTTCGGCCAGGGCGGCGTCCAGGTCACGCTTGAAGGCAGCATCGGCAAAGTGGCGTTCATGCAGCTGGGTGATGAGGTCATTGAGCCGGGTGAGGCATTGCTTGGCGAGCTTTGAGCCGGCCACCAGCGCGGCGACCTTTTCCTCTTCCTGCACCTTCCAGTCGATGAAGGCCTCGATATCGGGATGGTCGACGTCGACCACCACCATCTTGGCCGCCGCCCGGGTGGTTGCCCCGGTCCTGAGGCTGCCGGCGGCCACGTCGCCTACCTTCAGGAAGGACAGGAGACCGGCCGAACGGCCGCCATGGTCCAGCGGCTCGCCGGCCCCGCGCAGGCGCGAGAAATTGGAGCCGACGCCAGACCCGTACTTGAACAGCCGCGCCTCGCGGACCCACAGGTCCATGATGCCGTTTTCCTTCACCAGGTCGTCCTCGACCGACAGGATGATGCTGGCGTGCACTTGCGGCCGTTCATAGGCGTTGGGCGAGGGGATCGCCTGCCCGGTGGCAAGGTCGATCGTCCAGTGGCCTTGCGCCTCGCCGGCAATGCCATAGGCCCAGTGCAGCCCGGCGTTGAACCACTGCGGCGAGTTGGGCGCGGCCACCTGCAGCGCCATCATCGCCCGCATCTCGTCGTGGAAGGCGCGCGCATCGTCTTCGCTGGCAAAGGTTCCCGTCTTCCAGCCCCAATAGGTCCAGGCCCCGGCCAGCCGGTCGAAGGCTTGCCGGGCCGAGGTTTCTCCGCCCGACCTCAGCGCCTCAGGCAGGTCCGCCAGCGCCGCCTCGTCTGCGATCTGGCGCTGCAGCCACTCCGGCACGCCTGCCTCAGCCACCCGTTTCAGCCGGGCCGGCACGCCGCGCCGGCGCAGGTACTTCTGGCACAGCACATCGGCAGCCACCTGGGAGAAGGCGGCCGGCACCTCGATGCCCTCCAGGCGCGACAGGACGCGCCCGTCATGGGTACGTACCTCACTGGTATGCGACCTGAAACTGATCCCGCTGTAGGCGTCCTCGCCGGCGCGGGTAAAAAGACGTTCGATCCGCATGCTGAGCCCCTTACGCAAGACATGCACCGGTTCGGGAGACCGGCGACCGCGTCAATAATGTTAATCTTTTGTTAAGGTTTGACAATCGTTGCAATTGAAATGAATGCGCGCCAAGCGGGAGCTTTGGTTGTGAAATTCGCGTGTATTGAGGTTGTGGCCGGATAAGCCCTTGTGCGCGCTTGGGCGCAAGGGTGTTAACGATAAAACACAAATCCCGGTGAGCTCAGGTGGTGAGGTCAGGCGGCGAAGTCAGACGGTAAGGTCAGGCGATGATGTCTGCCGCTGAGGCAATCGGGCCAAGGGAAAATGACGCGCCATAGGCAAGGCTGCCCAGCTGCGGCGGCACGCCGGGATCCGCCGGGTCCTCGGGGGCCGCGCCCGCAGCCGGACCTTCCAGCGCGTCGCGGGCGCTGAGCGCTGCATCGAGACTCCGGTTAAAGCCGGGATCGTTCAGTTCGTCCATGCCGTCCTCGACGGCCTCCAGCGCGCTCTTCTGATCCTTGCGCAGCTTGTCGTCGCGATCGTCCTTGCCGAGCTTGTGCAGGAGTTCAATCTGACCGGCTATGAATTTGATCTCGTTGCCGATTTTCTTGAGCTCGTCGCGCTCCAGCTTCATCGCCTCGGCGCGCCCGCCAGCGACGGTAATTTCCTCGCGCACCTGCTCGTTGACATAGGACAGGACCGACTTGCGCAGCTCCTGCTGCTTTTCGGCCGAGGTCTGCGGCTTGGCGTCCTCGGCCGCCGTTGTGCCGGCGTCCTTGCCCTCAGCGCTGTCCGATGACGTCTTGCCGGCCTCTGCCGTCTGGCTCGTGGGCGCGGCCGTCTCCGTATCCGCAGCCGTTCCGGCCTCGCTCACCGTGCTGGTGGAAAGCGCCCCGGTCAGGGAGGGGGAGCTGGCGGAGGCCAGAACCTCGGTGGTCGCGGCTTGTGTGCTCGTCTGGCTCACGGACAGGCCGGGCGTGGCACTGAGACCGGAGGGGGAGGCGAGGGACTGTCCGTCCTTGCCGAGATCCTTGGCCGCGCCCTTGAATTCGCGCGCGAGCTGCTTCAGCTCCTTCATCAGAGCCTTGGCCTGCTGCGGCGTGGCGAAGCGGATGCGCTCCTTCAGCTGCTCGATCTTTTCCTTCAGGCGCGCGACCTTCTCGCCGCGCGCACCGTCCTTGGCGCTCTCCATCGAGCGCTGCAGGCTCTGGCTGGTCTCGACGTTTTTCTTGATGTCCTCGACCAGCTCGTCGCTGAGGGTCAGGCCGGGCAGGGGATCGCCAGACCTTGCGCCCGCGCCGGACGGCCCGCTGCCATTGACGCCACCGATACCAGCGCCATTCCCGTTGCCGCGGGTCAGGCTGCCGCCGGCAAAGCTCGTGGCTGTCTTCAGGCTGTTCAGGATCATCATCGGCTGGCTCCTCGGCCGAGACCTTTGGGTTCAACCCTGCCGGGTTTTCCTTATCAGAGGATTAATCCCGAGGGGTCGCACGCCTGAATTGAAGCCTAGCCGATTCGAGCGCCCCTGTCGCCGCGCGGCCCCGATGCCGGCGGGCAGGGTGCCCAGGCCCGCCTTCATCCCCACCAGGAGAACGGCGGCATGCCGCGCGAGCCGCCACCGGGCAGGATCCAGTAGCCCGGGTTCGGCTGAAACGCGAAGTAGTTGCCCTGTCCCGACCGGTTGTTGATGGTGATCGTATAGGTTGCCCCGCCCGAGGCCTGATCCAGTTCGGCCACCGACAGCTCGTCCTTTGCGGCTGGCAGCACCAGCACCACTTCGCCCGGTTGTTCCTCGATGACGGAAAAGGTGAGGTCCGCCTTTGGCTCGGCGCGGAACAGCTCGGCAATGGCACCGCGCGGATCGGCGATCAGCCTGGCGCGGAAGGCGGCGTCCGTCTCCGCCTGCGTGCGGATGACATCCTCGACGTCGGCGCGGTTCCAGGAGGTCTGTTCGGTCATGGCAGGGTCCTTTGTGTGGGATCAGAACGGAAAGAACGGACGGCCGGGCCGCAGGAACACGTTGCCCATGGCATTGGGGCCGCCGGGCATCTTGGTGTTGGCCCAGGTGACGGAATCAACGATCTGGCCATTGACGCCGGTAAAGCCGCCGGACGCTTGCGCCAGCTCTGCCTCGGAGAGCTCGTCGGCCTCCGTCGCGCCCGCCCGCGGCAGCACCAGCACCACTTCGCCCGGCTGCTCCTCGATCACCCGCAGTTTCAGCCCCGGCATCGGCGCCAGCCGGAACGCCTCGGCAATTGCCGCCAGCGGATCGGCCACAAGCGCTGCCCGGAACACCGGATCCACCGCCGCCCGGTCCTGGATCACCCGCTCAAGGCTCTGGCCGGCGGGCGTCTCCTGTGCCGGCTGGCTCTCTGGCATCGGGTGAATGTCTGTCGCGTCACGCATCTAGGGTCTCCTGTCGTCAGCCAGACCGTTTGGGTCTTGCCGCTTCATGACCCCACACTGCCCGACCTCGCCGCCCTTGCGGGGATTGGACCTTGAAACTTTCAGGGTTGGAAGATGGATGCCCCCCCACCGCGCCGCCCCGGCCCGGATTGCAAACAACAGCCGGGGCCTGTTCCGTGTCCTTAGGCACGGAACAGGTTCATCGCCACCCGCGCCAGCGCCCCGGCCTTCGCCTCGGTGATGGCGGACCGGTCCTGACTTGCCGGTGTGACAACAATCGGCTGCAGCGGCATTTTGAAAGTCTCCAATTGGCCAGTATGTAGCGACAAATCGCCAATTGGTAAGAGGTGGGCTGGATGGGGCAAACTTGTTCCGGGGAACCGGCATGGGACGGTGTGAAAACTAGCCTTTCATAAGGCACGTTATGCGAAGCTAGGCGAGGAAAGCTTCGGTTCAAAACAATTCGGATGGAGTGGGCAATTGCGACTAGGTTCCGTCGTTTGTTCTTCGCGAAGCGAGCATCCACTTTGTGGTCCATTCCGGACGACGAAGCAGTTTGATTGAATGCCCGAAAGCCACCTAGTCGGCTTAGGGCTTCCGCAAAGCGCGTCAGTCATCAATGTGCCTCGGAACTGATGCAAGTTGAATCCTTGCACCCTGACGCAATAAGAACATTGAAACTATTTTCCCGCCTCGGTTGAGGTTTGCCATTATGAACCTATTTAGGGCTCAAAGGGGGGCTCAATGAAGCTTATCGGTGATTTCAAAGACTTTCTCCGTGACACTGTGAACCTCAACAAGAACCGGATTGATCTGCTTGAAGTGCGCGTCGAAACGATCAAGTCGTTCCTCCGAGGCTCCGACTGGGAGCCAACGATCTCTGCTTTCATCAAGCAAGGGTCATGGGCGCACGACACCATCATTCGACCAGTGGACGGCGGGGAGTTCGACGCCGACTTGCTCGTTAGAGTTCTGCCAGTTGATGGATGGAGCGCGGCGCAATACGTCAGAGACTTGGGTCGCGTTTTTCTTGATAGTGGAAGATATGGAGATAAGACGGTAGTCTATGACTACTGCGTCACGATTACATACGCCGACGATTGCAAGATAGACATCGCCCCGCTTGTCATGGACCGCGAGTTCCAAGGAACTCTCGAGGTCTGCGATAAACGAAACGACACATTCGAAGAAACCCAGCCCGTCGATTACACGAGGTGGATACAGGAGAGGAACGGATATTCCGGCAAACAATTCGTTCCGTAAAGCGACTCGCCTCATCAAGTACATTCGCGATATCAAGAAGCGGTTCAGCTGCCAGTCGGTTCTCCTTACAACATTGATCGGTTATCGAATCGAATGGAATGATAAATATTCTAATGAGTTTGCCGATACGCCAAGCGCGTTGCAGACGGTGATGGGAAGGCTGGATGATTGGCTTCAGGCCCGTCCGGACAAGCCGAAAGTCCCCAACCCGGCGCTTGCCACCGAGGACTTCGCCGACCTCTGGAACGACACGCAGTATGCCAATTTTCGGAGCTTTGTGAACAAGTATCGACAATGGATCGACGACGCCGTGAACGCCACGACCCGGTCAGACAGCATCGAGAAGTGGCGGCAGGTATTCGGCGACGACTTTGCGAAGGGGGAAAATGTAAAGAAGCAGGAAGCGTCGGCGCGCCAGCAGGTGCGCGCCATGCTCATGGAGGGAGCAGCGCATCTGGACAGTCTTGTTGACAGTGTAGTCGACTTCGGCGTCGATATTCTTCCATCTAAATTTCGGACGCCGCCGCATCTACAACCGTCGCCGTGGTTACCTGCCGAAAATGTATCTCGCAACGTTCAGGTATTCGCAGAGTATCGCGAGGCTAGGGGTTCTAGCCGAAAACAACAGATAAACTCCGGCGAAGCCTTGCCTTCGCGTGGCGGACTTTGGTTTGATGTCCGTGTCAACAAGTTTCAAACGGTTCCCACCAATTGTTATGTGAGATGGCGGGTTACGAACACCGGTGCGGTGGCGATGGCGCTTAAGAAGGGACGAGGCGGATTCGAGAAGCCGACTGACGGTGACCGCCTTTGGGAGAGCCTGGAATACCGAGGAGTACATATGACGGAGGCATTCATAATTCGCAGGGCCGATGACCGCCTGGTTGGTTTCAGCGACCCCTTCTACGTCGTCATCAAGTAGGTCGAGGAAACAAAAATATGCCAGAAATCGATACCGTCGGTGAGAATTACTACAAGCCGCTCGAGCGTGCCGAGAGTGTAGCCGGCTGGCTATTTTGGGTAGTGTCGATCCTATCGATCGCGGCTCTTCTTGTGGATCGCGCCGCCTATCCTGTCGCCTACGATGCCATCCAAATCGGGTTCGTCGTCTGCGTACTACTTTTCTTCGCTCTGGGGCAGGCGCAGAAGCTATATTTTTTTCCACGCGCAGAGGACGCGCGGAGGCGTCAGCTTCTCCAGAACAGTTTCGACGTTGCGCTGACGAACGAAGAGACTGTCGGCTACTATAACAACGAGCAAACCAATTCTCTCAAGCGCCTCGCCGCGTCGACGATGGAGAGCGCGTACTTCACGTCGAACGTCTCGAGGAAAATGCTGGTAGGGCAACGCGCGACGACGCTCTGTTACGTCTGCCTGTACTTGGTGGCAATTCTTTATCGCTCAACGGACCTCGAGGTTCTCGCGGTCCTCGCCCAGGTTCTCTTTAGCGAAGATGTATTGTCGCGCTGGATTCGGCTTGAATGGCTTCGGAGCCGAAGTGAAAAGGTTTTCGACAGCCTCAATGCGATGTTCGTCGCGAAGCCTGCCTTCTCCCGTCCGGTCGCGCAGTCGCAGGCAGTCGATCTCTTCTCCTTTTATGAAAGCACCAAATCCACGGCTGCAATCCTTCTGTCATCGAGCGTGTTTCACAAACACAATTCGGACCTGACTGCCAAGTGGGAGCAGATACGCCAGAAACTTGGCCTCTGAGACCCCTATGGCGACGACAGTCGGTGAAGCCTTTCGTCAGTTCAAGACCAATCTGGAGATCACTAGTCTTCAGGAAAGTACCACGTCCACCCGTCAGACAAACGTCCGCGACTCGGTAGCCCGCGACTTTGTCGTGCTCGAGACCTTTCTCACGGGCTCCTATCGTCGAAACACGATGATCGCTCCCCTCAACACCGCAGACATCGACGTCTTTGTCGTGCTCGATCCGAAATACTATGCGGCCGGAAATCAGAGCTCTCTTTTGACATCCGTGATGACGACGTTGAAGAAGGAGTACCCCACCACGCCGAGGATCAAGCCCGACGGGCAGGCCGTCACCGTCACGTTCTCGGATTTCAAAGTGGATGTGGTTCCAGGCTTCTACCGGACCGGAGGTGGATTCCTCATACCCGACGCCAATATGACGAGGTGGCTTGCCACCGATCCGAAGAAGCATGTTGAATTGTGGTCCGCATCGAACAAAGCGCATGAAGGGGCGCTGGTCCCGCTGATAAAGATGCTTAAGTGTTGGAACCGCCAAAGAGGTGGCCGCTTCCGATCCTTTCATATCGAAGTTCTCGTTCGCGATGTCCTGGCGGGCGTAACTATCACCGACTATCCCAGCGGCGCCCGCTTTGTGTTCGATAAGATGCGAAGCAAGGTTTGGTACAAGGTCGCCGATCCCGCAGGCTACAACGATGATGTAGCCCCTTACCTTTTGAGGGCTGACGCTGACAAGATGATCGCAGATCTTGATCACGCCTATCGATCCGCACTCGTCGCGGAACACAATCTGAATCGAGGACTCACGAAAAACGCGATTGAGAGCTGGCGTTTCATCTTCGGCGACCAGTTCCCAGCTTACGGATAGTATCGCGGCAAGCTCACTGTCTACCGAATAGCCTTGCACTGCGAGGTCCTGGCGACGAGAGCTTGGGGCCTAACTCGACGACGGTACTCGAATCTTTTAAGTCCGCTACCGCCTTTCTACATCTCAGTCTGGACTATCTCGTCCCCCCAAAGCCGACATCAATCCCCAAAAAGACAAAACCCGCCCAATCGTCTCCGATGGGCAGGTTCATTTGTTCAGGGCTGCATGAGCCGCCTGATGACCTGAACAGGCCTTCCCAAGCGGCTCGGGATCACGTCATTCCCTCAGCTACACCCGCTCGTCGAGCCACAGGTGTCGCATTTCAGGCAGGTGCCGTTGCGGACCATGGTGAAGTTGCCGCATTCCGAGCAGCTTTCGCCTTCATAGCCCTTCATCCGGGCCTGGGCGATGCGCTCGGCTGCCGAAGTGGAGGGGGAGGAGGGGGCGGCCTGCGGGGCAGGGGCGGCTTCCAGTTTCAGGGCCACTTCCGTGTTGCCCGAACGGGCAAAGGCGGTGGCGACGGCCGAGGTCTGGGCGACCGGCTGGGTGGCCGCCTTCACCGGGGCAACCGACAGTGAACCGGCCGGCTCGCCGCCGGCCGAGACCAGGCGGAAGCGTTCGGTCTGGCCGCGCACGAGACCGTGCGAGACGACGCCCGGTTCGCTGCCCCGGCCCTCGTTCGGGCCCGAGCTCATGGCCGTGTTGCCGATGGCCTCGGGGGCCACATGGGCCAGGTCATGACGGCCGAGGTAGGACACGGCCAGCTCGCGGAAGATGTAGTCGAGGATCGAGGTGGCGTTCTTGATCGCCTCGTTGCCCTGCACCATGCCCGCCGGCTCGAACCGGGTGAAGGTGAAGGCGTCGACATATTCCTCCAGCGGCACGCCATATTGCAGGCCGAGCGAGATGGCGATGGCGAAGTTGTTCATCAGGGAGCGGAAGGCGGCGCCTTCCTTGTGCATGTCGATGAAGATCTCGCCGAGGCGGCCATCCTGGTATTCGCCGGTGGTCAGATACACCTTGTGGCCGCCGACGCGGGCCTTCTGGGTGTAACCCTTGCGACGGTCCGGCATCTTCTCGCGCGAGCGCACGGTGCGCTCGATGATCCGCTCGACGATGCGTTCGGCAATGACTTCCGCCTTGGCGGCCATCGGCTTGGCGGCGATGGCTTCGGCGGCCTCTTCCGCGTCCTCGTCCTCGTCGGCGATCAGCTGCGAGTTCAGCGGCTGGCTCAGCTTGGAGCCGTCGCGGTAGAGCGCATTGGCCTTCAGCGCCAGGCGCCAGGACAGCATGTAGGCTTCCTTGGCGTCCTCGACGGTGGCGTCATTCGGCATGTTGATCGTTTTGGAGATCGCGCCGGAAATGAACGGCTGGGCCGCCGCCATCATGCGGATGTGGCTTTCCACCGACAGGTAGCGCTTGCCGATCTTGCCGCAGGGGTTGGCGCAGTCGAAGACGGCGTAATGCTCCTTCTTCAGGAACGGCGCGCCTTCCAGCGTCATGGCACCGCAGACATGGGTGTTGGCGGCCTCGATCTCGGCCTTGGAGAAGCCGAGGAACGGCAGTAGCTCGAAGGCCGGGTCGTTCATCTGCTCGCCCGTGACGCCGAGCGCAGCCATCTGCTCGTCGCCGAGCGTCCAGCGGTTGAAGACGAACTTGATGTCGAAGGCCGACTTCAGCGAGCCCTTCAGCTTGGCAAGGCTCTCGTCGGAGAAGCCCTTGGCCTTCAGCGCGGACGGATGGATGCCGGGCGCCTGGTCAAGCGAGCCGTGACCGACCGCATAGGCCTCGATCTCGGCGATCTCGCTGGCGCGGTAGCCGAGCACCTCGAGCGCTTCCGGCACGGCGCGGTTGATGATCTTGAAGTAGCCGCCGCCGGCCAGCTTCTTGAACTTCACCAGGGCGAAGTCCGGTTCGATGCCGGTGGTATCACAGTCCATGACGAGGCCGATGGTGCCGGTGGGGGCAATCACGGTCGTCTGGGCGTTGCGGTAGCCGTGCTTCTCGCCGAGCTCCAGCGCGCGGTCCCAGGCGAGCTTGGCGCGCTCGATCGGGGTCTGGTCCGGGCAGTTGGCATGGTCCAGCGGCACCGGGTTGGTGGAGAGCAGCTCGTAGCCGGCCGCCTCGCCATAGGCGGCGCGGCGGTGGTTGCGCATGACGCGCAGCATGTGGGCGGCGTTGTCGCCATAGCCCGGGAAGGCGCCGAGTTCGCCGGCCATCTCGGCCGAGGTGGCATAGCACACGCCGGTCATGATCGCGGTCAGCGCGCCGCAGAAGGCGCGGCCCTCGTCGCTGTCATAGGGAATGCCGGCGGTCATCAAGAGGCCGCCGATGTTGGCATAGCCAAGGCCCAGCGTGCGGTAGCGGTAGGAGAGTTCGGCAATTTCCTTGGACGGGAACTGCGCCATCAGCACCGAGACTTCCAGCACGATGGTCCACAGGCGGACGGCATGCTCGTAGTTGGCGACGTCGAAAGAGCGGTCCGGCCGGCGGAACTGCAACAGGTTCAGCGACGCCAGGTTACAGGCCGTGTCGTCGAGGAACATGTATTCCGAGCAGGGGTTGGATGCGCGGATCTCGCCCGAGGCCGGGCAGGTGTGCCAGTCGTTGATGGTGGTGTGGTACTGGATGCCGGGATCGGCCGAGGCCCAGGCGGCATAGCCGATCTGCTCCCACAGCTCCTGCGCCTTCAGGGTCTTCATTACCTTGCCGTCCTTGCGGGCGGTCAGGTCCCAGGTGCCATCGTCCACCACGGCCTTCAGGAAGCCATCGGTGACGCGCACGGAGTTGTTGGAGTTCTGGCCGGCCACGGTCAGATAGGCTTCCGAGTCCCAGTCGGTGTTGTAGACCGGGAATTCGATCGAGGTGTAGCCCTGGCGCGCGAACTGGATGACGCGGCGGATGTAGTTTTCCGGCACCATCATCTTCTTGGCGGCGCGGATCTCGCGCTTCAGCGCCGGGTTCTTGGCCGGGTCAAAGCACTCGCCATTGTCGGCCTCGCAGTTGACGCAGGCCTTCATGATCGCAGTCAGGTGCTTCTGGCAGATCTTGGAGCCGGTGACGAGCGCGGCCACCTTCTGCTCTTCCTTCACCTTCCAGGAGATGTAGTCCTCGATGTCCGGATGGTCGACGTCGACCACGACCATCTTGGCCGCGCGGCGCGTGGTGCCGCCGGACTTGATCGCGCCGGCTGCCCGGTCACCGATCTTGAGGAAGCTCATCAGGCCGGAGGAGCGGCCGCCGCCGGACAGCTTCTCGCCTTCACCGCGCAGGCGCGAGAAGTTGGAGCCGGTGCCGGAGCCATACTTGAACAGGCGCGCCTCGCGCACCCACAGGTCCATGATGCCGTTCTCGTTGACGAGATCGTCCTCGACCGACTGGATGAAGCAGGCATGCGGCTGCGGGTGTTCATAGGCCGAGGTCGAGCGGGTCAGCTCGCCGGTCTGGAAGTCGACGTAATAGTGGCCCTGGCCGGGACCGTCGATGCCATAGGCCCAGTGCAGGCCGGTGTTGAACCACTGCGGGCTGTTCGGCGCCACCTTCTGGGTCGCCAGCATGAAGCGCAGTTCGTCAAAGAAGGCGCGGGCGTCGGCTTCGCTGTCGAAATAGCCGCCCTTCCAGCCCCAGTAGGTCCAGGTTCCGGCGAGACGGTCAAAGACCTGACGTGCGTCGGTCTCGGAGCCGAAACGCTCCTTCTCGGGCAGGCCGACGAGCGCAGCCATGTCGGCTTCCTGGCGCCACAGCCAGGACGGAACGGTGTTTTCCTCGACAGCCTTCAGGCGCGCGGGCACACCGGCCTTGCGGAAATACTTCTGCGCCAGGATGTCGGCAGCAACCTGCGAAAACTGCGCCGGAACCTCAATGTTTTCCAGGCGGAAGACGACGGAGCCATCCGGATTGCGGATCTCGCTCGTGGTCGTCGTGAATTCGATGTCAGCGTAGGGTGACTGTCCGTCCCTGGTGTAACGCCGCTCAATCCGCATTCCCATGCCCCCTTCGCCACGCCAATAAAGACGCTCGCAAGCGTCTGTCGAGGCAAACAAAACCCATGCCGGGAAACGCAAGTCTCCCGACTGTGAACTGCCGCCGCCCTGTCAACGGGGCCCTGTCTTGCTGCAGGGCCATCCAGATAATCGAATTCTGAGGTTGCACCGGGTCCCGGTGAACCAAGGGGTCTGCGTCCAGCTTCGGCCAAGGCGCCCGCAGCGCAGTGCGCACCGCCGGATGACGTGGCAAACATGACTTCACCCGCCCGGCCAATGTGAGGCCAGGCGACGACGCCCTGTCGACTTTTACTGGAGGAGGCCAGCCAGATTTCCCGGCCCCGGATACGCACACCCTATGATGACGACATTAGTGTGAATCGTTCGTTACCGTCAAGCGGCGGAGGGCTAGCCGTGGTGTGTCGTTTGGTGGCGTTCGTCTAAATATTGTGGTGGCTGTGGAAATCGGGGAGTTTGGTGGACAAGCCGGCAATCGCGGAATTTGGCGCTGGATTCTTCGACGGATCAGGGGTTTCGGCGGCTGGCCTGACACGTTCTGCGAAGTTCAACCGATATGGAGACAATTTGAAGAAAACCCATGCCCGCCAATTGAACCGGGTTTAAGCGCCCCTGTGCCATGGATAGCGCGTCGGAGCATGTTGGGGGCCCGGAAGTCAGCATGAAACATCACCACGCCGCCTTTGGCTTGCCACTGGAAGGGCTCGACGCCGTCATCGTCGAGGACTCGCGCCAGATGCAGGCCATTCTCAGGTCCGTCCTGCTCAGTTTCAAGGTCGAGCGGGTGCGCGTCTTCGATACGGTTGATTCGGCGCTTGAGGCGATGCTCTCCGAGCCGCCCAATCTGATTCTGGCAGACTGGAAGATGGAGCCGTCGAGCGGTTACCAGCTTCTGCGGCTGATCCGGCACAAGAACATGGCGCCGCTCTGCTTCGTGCCGCTGCTTTTTGTCACGGCGCATGGCACCCGGGCTCTGGTCGACAAGGCCTTGCGGGCCGGGGCGCATCATCTGCTGGTCAAGCCGGTCTCGCCGTCACTGCTGTTCTCGCGCCTGCGCTGGCTGCTTAATGACGACCGTGAGTTCGTGCTTGATAAGCACGGTTTCTATACCATTGATGGCGTTGGTGAACTTCTCGATGCCCAGGCGGGCAAGATGCAGACGCTCGACAGTGCACGCGCCTATCATGAGCGGGCAACGCGTCGCTATCAGGAAGCGCTCGAGGCCGTAGAACAGGTCTTCAGCGGGGACGACCAGCAACAGACCGAGCCGTCGGTCCTGCGCAATCAGGTGCGCGCGCACTCGGTCCGTCCGCCGGTTGCTGCCCCGAAAGCCGCCCAGAAAGCCACTCCGCCCAGCGCGGACACGAGCGGTGAGGCCACGCCGCCCGTCAAGCGCACCGCCGACAAGACCGAGACGCCAGCTGCCAAACGGCTGAAACTCGCCAAGGCACAAGCCTATGCGGCACTGACACAGAGCAAGAGCCAGGCCAAGGCGTGAGCCTTCGGCATCCCGGATCGCGTCGGCTTGCGCCGGCTATCGCGGGCAACCTGTGCGGTACGCGCGCAAGCGGCGTCCAAGCCGCTGGACAGAATGGCGAAGTCCCGTCATATTCCGCGCAAATTCCGTGTGGCCGGCGTGGCCACGCGCCATGCAGTGAGGCCGGGTTTCCGGCCAGGGAGCGCACCGACTATGAAGCAGCTTCTGCTCGAGCTTTTCACCTGGTGGAACGGCCAGACCATGGGCACCCGCTTCTTCACCTGGCGCAAGGGCGAGTTCGTCGGCGAAGACGAATTCGGCAACAAGTACTACCGTGAGCGTGGCGGCAAGAAGCGCTGGGTCATCTACAATGGCCTCGCCGAAGCTTCGACGATTCCCCCGGGCTGGCATGGCTGGATCCATCACCGCGTTGATGTGGCCCCGACCGAGGAAGCCTATCACCCGAAGTCCTGGCAGGCACCGCACCAGCAGAACCACACCGGCACGCCGGCGGCCTATCGCCCGAAGGGCTCGATCCTGGCCGACAACAAACGCCCGGAAGTAACCGGCGACTACCAGCCCTGGACCCCGGGCCAGTAAGCGGTCGAAGGTTTTACATCTGCCTGGTTCAACGAGAAAGCCCGCCAGACAGCGGGCTTTTTTTATATTTTCCAGTCACTAGGATCAGAACGCGTATTTGCTCTCGGCCAGCAGTCCGAACCGCCGATAGGTCTGTTCCGCGGATCGGGTGCCTTTGTAGTGCGATTGAAGCAGCCAGTATCTGCCACCGACGCCGACGTGCCAATTCTCCGTCACGGCCATGTGCATGAGAGCCTCCGCTTCCACGCCATATGTGTAGGCGCTTCGAGCATCCTTGGGCTTGTGATAGGCCCACGGAACAGCCGCCAAGTCAGCGCTGAAGCCAACGCGGCTCGTGAGTTGGCCCTTGGCCGACAGACCAATCCGCAAAGCGTTCCAGTTGGTTTGCAGGTTGCGCTTGGAACCCCGATAGACCCCGACAAACTCATCATTCAGGAAATGGTAGCCGATAAAACCGCGCAAGGTCGCAGACTGGTCGTCGGTACGAGCTAAAGTCCAGCCGCCATCAATGACTGCATAGCCAAACCCGCTGTCCTGGTGTCCGTTTGCGGCATAGCCGCGGAAGGTTTGCTTGCCATCGAGATTGCGTCCAATACCGGCATAAGCGCGGAAGAAAGTTCCATCGATATCATCGTCGAACTCACCAACCAGCTCGGCTGAATGGCTCGGACGCGCATCGGAGGTCATCATGCGATTGCCGCTGACCGATATGTCGGACGAAGCAGTGCTGTTCCAGTAGCGCAATCCGATCGACCCTCGCAGCATGGCCCCGGCAACAGGATCCGGCGATTGGGCTCTGGAAGCGGTGGCGGACGGATCTGCGGCCACAGCAGTTCCAAGGCTCAAGGGGATCAGAATGGTGAGGGCAAGGACGGGTTTCGACAAGGACAGCTTCCATCACAAGGCAATAAAGTCATTGCCAGCCAATGACATAGATCTCGATGCTCTCGTCGCTTGTGCATGGTTAATGTGAGGTAAAATGCTGGTTGTGCCCGTTCGTGCCGCGCATCCCGGTTGCGCAGCCGCACGCAGTGGTCGAAAAAAGAGCCTGCAGACCCTGCGTCACCTGAGGCACGGCGTGGGCCTTTCGAGGTGGCTGGATTTGCGTGCCTGATGATCCTGATTGGCGAGCCAGGCCACAGACGAGCCAGAAACTCGGAAGCTGATTCGATCGCCTGACGGAGCAAAGTGCGTCAGGACTTGCGCGTCGATGGCGGCAAGGGACAAAAAAAGACCCGCCAGAGGCGGGTCCTAATAGTTTGATCAATCTTCGCTTGCCGGCAGGGCCGGGATCAGCGGCGGCGGCATGTCGAGGCCGAGGCGCTTGTCGAGATAGGTGCCACAGCGCAGCATCAGGTCGTCGATGTTGTTCTCGAAGAAGTGGTTCGCGCCCGGGATCGTCTCGTGATCGATGATGATGCCCTTTTGCGTCTTCAGCTTGTCGACGAGGTTCTGCACGTCCTTCTGCGGCACCACCTTGTCATTGTCGCCATGAACGATGAGCCCTGAGGACGGGCAGGGGGCCAGGAAGGAGAAGTCGTGCAGGTTTGCCGGCGGCGCGACCGAGATGAAACCTTCCACTTCCGGCCGGCGCATCAGCAGCTGCATGCCGATCCAGGCGCCGAAGGAGAAGCCGGCGATCCAGCAGGCGCGGGCGTCCGGATGGACGGTCTGCACCCAGTCCAGCGCGGCAGCAGCATCCGACAACTCGCCCTGGCCGTGGTCGAAGGAGCCCTGCGACCGGCCGACACCGCGGAAGTTGAAGCGCAGGACGGCAAATCCGCGCTGCGCGAACATGTAATACAGCTGGTAGACGATCTGGTTGTTCATGGTGCCGCCGAACTGCGGATGCAGGTGCAGCACCAGAGCGATCGGCGCATTCCGCCGCTTGGCGGGATGGAAACGGCCTTCCAGTCGTCCGGCCGGGCCGTTGAAGATCACCTCGGGCATGAAGCGCGATGTCCTTTTTTGTTTCCCGGAGCCAGACCCGGGACATATGGTCCAGATACGTGAAATCCCGGAGGTCTAAACTTGACTTTCGGGTTCCGAGTTTCTAAAACCTTCTTTAGAATGGTTCAAACACAGATCGTCTGGCCGTTGGCCCTGTGGTCTGCGTTCGAGCGCTCGGCGCACTTATCATCATCACGACGGGGAATTTCAAGTTTTCCGTTGACTTGGATGTCATTTGATCGCGAACCGGACGTCCGAACCGTGAACGCCCCGTTTTGAGGACCCTGGCA
Source organism: Pannonibacter sp. SL95 (assembly GCF_026672425.1). Lineage (GTDB taxonomy): Bacteria > Pseudomonadota > Alphaproteobacteria > Rhizobiales > Stappiaceae > Pannonibacter. The sequence goes on along the minus strand of NZ_JAPPRC010000005.1, from coordinate 217,437 downwards.
AACGGCCATGACAACCGCTGCCCCGCGCCTTTATCTTGACCACAACGCCACTGCGCCCCTCCGGCCGCAGGCGCGTACGGCCATGCTTGAGGCGCTGGAGCTGACCGGCAATCCGTCCTCCGTGCATGGTGACGGCCGGCGCGCGCGCGGTCTGGTCGAGGCGGCGCGTGAGGCGCTGGCGGCGGCCTGCGGCGTCAAGGCGCGCTCCGTGATCTTCACCAGCGGCGCGACGGAGGCCAACACCTTGGCCCTGTCGCAGGCCTGGCAGGGGGCGGATGGTCCGATCTATCCCGAACGCCTCCTGATCTCGGCCGTGGAACATCCGAGCGTCCGGTCCGGCGGCCGCTTTTCGCCGCGCCAGATCCGCACGATTGAGGTGGATGCCGACGGCCGCATCCGGCTTGACCATCTTGACCAGCTTTTGTCCGAGGGCGGCCCGGCGCTGGTCAGTGTCATGGCCGCAAACAACGAGACCGGGGTGATTCAGCCGCTGGCCGAGATCGGTGCCCGCGTCGCTGCCAGCGGCGGCCTGTTCCATGTCGATGCCGTCCAGGCTGCTGGCCGTCTGCCGGTTGCGCCGAAGGACTGGCAGGCCCATGCCATCAGCTTGTCGGCGCACAAGGTTGGCGGGGCGCAGGGCATGGGTGCGCTGGTGCTGGCTTCCTCGGCGGTGGCCCCGTCGGCGTTGCTCGTGGGCGGCGGACAGGAGCATCATCGCCGCGCCGGCACGGAAAATGTGGCGGCGATCGCCGGGTTTGGCGCCGTCGCCCGCGAAATCGCCGACTGCCATGCGGAAAGCGCAGAGCTTTTGCGCCTGCGCAACCTTTTCGAACAAGGCCTGCACCATATATGCAGGTCTGCGGTGGTGTTTGGCGACGCGGCCTTGCGCTTGCCCAACACGTCCTGCTTTGCCGTTCCGGGCGTTCCTGCCGAACTGGCACTCATTGCCTGCGACCTCAAGGGCGCGTCGGTGTCCTCCGGCTCCGCCTGTTCGTCCGGCAAGGTCGGGGTGTCGCATGTTCTGGCCGCCATGGGCGTCGACGAGACCCTGGCGCGCTGCGCCATTCGCGTCAGCTTCGGCTGGACGACAACCGAGGCCGATGTTGCCCGGTTTCTTGATCTGTGGGGAGAGGTAGCCAGCCGGCTGAACCCGGCTGCGGTGCAGCATGCCGCCTGAACCGGCCGCATCACAGCCCGCCCGACCCTGATCCGGGCCTGCAGATGCAGGCCTTCCGAAAGCGCCGCAGACCGCGGCAAAACCAGACGAGCCGGCCCTTGAAGCCGGTGCCATGGAGAGTAGAAATGCCCGCTGTGCAGGAAACAATCGACCGGGTGAAGGCGATTGACGTCGACCAGTACAAGTATGGCTTCGTCACCGATATCGAGTCGGAGACGGGCGCGCGCGGCCTCAGCGAGGAAACCGTCCGCTTCCTGTCGGCGAAGAAGAACGAGCCGGAGTGGATGACCGAATGGCGCCTCGATGCGCTGCGCCGGTTCCAGACCATGACCGAGCCGACCTGGGCCCGCGTCGACTATCCGCCGGTCGACCTGCAGGATCTCTACTACTGGTCCGCGCCGAAGAGCGTTGCCGGCCCGACGAGCCTCGACGAGGTCGATCCGGAACTGCTGCGGACCTACGAGAAGCTCGGCATTCCGCTGCGCGAGCAGGAAATCCTTGCCGGCGTCGAGCCGAAGAACCGCGTCGCCGTCGATGCCGTGTTCGACAGCGTTTCCGTCGTCACGACCTTCAAGGACGAGCTGAAGAAGGCCGGCGTCATCTTCTGTTCCATCTCCGAAGCCCTGCGCGAGTACCCGGACCTGGTCCGCAAGTATCTGGGCTCAGTGGTTCCGGTCACGGACAACTACTACGCCACGCTGAATTCCGCTGTGTTCTCGGATGGCTCCTTCGTCTACATCCCGGAGGGCGTGCGCTGCCCGATGGAACTGTCGACCTATTTCCGCATCAACGAGAAGAACACCGGCCAGTTCGAGCGCACGCTGATCATCGCCGAGAAGGGCGCCTATGTGTCCTATCTCGAGGGCTGCACCGCACCGCAGCGCGATGAAAACCAGCTGCATGCCGCCGTGGTCGAGCTGATCGCGCTCGATGATGCCGAGATCAAGTATTCCACCGTCCAGAACTGGTTCCCCGGCGACAAGGACGGCAAGGGAGGCATCTACAACTTCGTCACCAAGCGTGGCGACTGCCGTGGCAAGAACTCAAAGATCTCCTGGACCCAGGTGGAAACCGGCTCGGCCATCACCTGGAAGTACCCGTCCTGCATCCTGCGCGGCGACAACTCGCGCGGCGAGTTCTACTCGATCGCCGTCTCCAATGGTCACCAGCAGGTCGACAGCGGCACCAAGATGATCCACCTCGGCAAGAATACGTCGAGCCGCATCATCTCCAAGGGCATTTCCGCCGGCAAGTCGCAGAACACCTATCGCGGTCTCGTCTCGGCCCACCGCAAGGCCTCGAACGCGCGCAACTTCACCCAGTGCGACTCGTTGCTGATCGGCCAGGACTGCGGCGCACATACGGTGCCCTATATCGAGAGCAAAAACGCCACCGCCCAGTTCGAGCACGAGGCCACCACCTCGAAGATCTCCGACGACCAGATGTTCTACTGCATGGCCCGTGGCCTGTCGCAGGAAGAGGCCGTCGCCCTGATCGTCAACGGCTTCGTCAAGGACGTGATCCAGCAGCTGCCGATGGAATTCGCCGTCGAGGCCCAGAAGCTGATCTCGATCAGCCTTGAGGGCTCGGTCGGTTAAGCCGGATCATCCCAAGAACCCTGATTATTCTGGCGCCCGCTTGGTGCCGCTGACTGAATGAGGACTATCTCAATGCTTGAGATCAAGAACCTGCACGCCCGCATCGCCGAAGACGGCACCGAGATCCTGCGCGGCATCAACCTGACCGTCAATCCGGGCGAGATCCATGCCATCATGGGGCCGAACGGATCGGGCAAGTCCACCCTATCCTACATCCTCGCCGGCAAGGAAGACTATGAAGTCACCGAAGGCGAGATCCTGTTCAACGGCGAGAACCTCCTCGACATGGAAGCCGATGCCCGCGCCGCTGCCGGCGTGTTCCTGGCCTTCCAGTATCCGATCGAGATCCCGGGCGTCGCCACGATGGAATTCCTGAAGACGGCCCTCAACGCCCAGCGCAAGGCGCGTGGCGAGGCCGAGCTGTCGATCCCGGACTTCCTGAAGCTGGTCAAGTCCAAGGCGGCTGACCTCAACGTCACCATGGACATGCTGAAGCGTCCGCTCAACGTCGGCTTCTCCGGCGGCGAGAAGAAGCGCTCGGAAATCCTGCAGATGGCGCTGCTGCAGCCCAAGCTCTGCGTCCTCGACGAGACGGACTCCGGCCTCGACATCGACGCCCTGCGCATCGTTTCGGAAGGCGTCAACAAGCTGCGTTCGCCGGAGCGCTCGATGATCGTCATCACCCACTACCAGCGTCTGCTCGACCACATCGTGCCGGACGTCGTCCATGTCCTGTCGAAGGGCCGGATCGTCAAGACCGGCGGCAAGGAGCTGGCGCTGGAGCTGGAAAAGAACGGCTACGCTGACTACGTCGGCGAAGCAGCCTGAGCGGGGCCGGAGAGATGAACGTGACCACACCGATCACTCTGACGCAGGCAGAAACCGGTCTTCTGGACCGGTTCGATGCCGCGCAGGCGGGTCTTGCCGGGTCCGCGCCGGTGGCAGCCCTTCGGGCTGAGGCCGCCGCGCAGCTCCGGGCCAAGGGCCTGCCGCACCGCCGGGTCGAGGAGTACAAGTACTCGGACCTGCGCGCCTTCCTGAAGTCGGCTGCCCCGCTTGCCGCCGCAGTCACCGAGGCCGAGGCCAAGGCAGCGCTCGCGTCGGCCGGTCTCCTGGGCGACCTCGACCGCTTCCGCATTGTCATCGCCAACGGCACCTTCCTGCCGGGGCTCAGCGACGTGGCGGCGCTGGCCGCTGAAGGCGTCAGCGTCACGGATTTCAGCACGGCCCTTGCCGGTGAAGGCGGCGCTGCGCTGCTTGCCCAGCCGAAGTCGGCCGGGTCCGATGGCGTGCTGGCGCTCAACACCGCCTTCGTCCAGGGCGGCGTCGTGCTGTCCGTGAAGGCGGGGGCCGAGATCGCAAAGCCGGTCGAGCTGATCCAGATCGCCGTCAGCGGAGGCGGTCAGGTCACCCGCTGCCGCGTCGAGCTGGCTGAGGGCGCGCAGCTGCGTCTGATCGAGACCTTCGCCGGCAATGCCGGGGCAGGGGAGATCAACGCCGTTTTCGACTACGTCGTTGCCGACAAGGCCAAGCTTGCCTCGACCCGTCTTCTGACCAGTGAAGCGGCCGGCGCCGTGCTTGCCACCACCCTGTCGCGGCTTGGCGCGGAAGCCGAGCTGAAGACCCTCGGCTTCATCGCCGGTCCTGAGTTCGCCCGCAACCAGCAGTTCGTCGCCTTTGCCGGTGAACACTCCGAGGCCAAGATCTACGGCGTCTCGATGGCACGCGGCAAGGCGCTCGCCGACCAGACCCTGATCGTCGACCACGCCGTGCCTCACTGCAACAGCCGTGAGTTCTTCAAGACCGTGCTCGACGGTGAGGCGCGCGGCGTCTATCAGGGCCGCATCAACGTGGCCCAGCACGCCCAGAAGACCGATGGCGAGATGATGACCCAGGCTCTGCTCCTTTCCGAAGGCGCGGAAATGGCCAACAAGCCTGAACTGGAAATCTTCGCCGACGACGTTATCTGTGCTCATGGTGCCACCTGCGGCCAGATCGACGAGGACCTTCTGTTCTATCTGCGCGCCCGTGGCATTCCGGAAGCCGAAGCCCGCACCCTCCTGGTGCTGGCCTTCCTGTCGGAGGCCATCGAGGAGTTCGGCGAGGACGACGTGACGGACGTTCTGGAACAGCGCGTGCGCGACTGGCTCGCAGTCGCCTGAAGCGCCGCAATTGCCCGTCCCGGCATCCGGCCGGGACTGGTTGGCTGAAACGATATCCGCTCCCGGCAGACGGCCGGGACGGGGGCTGGCAGGCAAAGCTCGCCCCACAAGAACCCTGGAGCAGGCGGCATGACGGTCGCGACGGCAACACTCGACAAGGCCTATGATGTCGAGACCATCCGCAAGGATTTCCCGATCCTGTCGCGCGAGGTCTATGGCAAGCCGCTGGTGTATCTCGACAACGGCGCCTCGGCCCAGAAGCCGCAGGCCGTGATCGACGCGATGGTGAAGGCGTACTCCAGTGAATATGCCAATGTTCACCGTGGCTTGCACTTCCTTTCAAATGCCGCCACTGAGGCGTATGAGGCCGCGCGGGAGACTGTCCGCCGCTTCCTCAACGCCGGCAGCGGCGACGAGATCATCTTCACCCGCTCGACCACCGAAGCGATCAATCTGGTCTCCTACGGCCTCGGGCCCGAGACCTTCGGGCCGGGCGACGAGATCGTCCTGTCGATCATGGAGCACCACTCCAACATCGTGCCCTGGCACTTCCACCGCGAGCGCAATGGCGCGGTGCTGAAGTGGGTCTATGTGCGCGAGGACGGCTCCTTTGACCTTGACGCCTTCGAGGCGGCGCTGACCGACCGGACGAAACTGGTCGCCATCACCCACATGTCCAACGTGCTGGGCACGGTGGTGCCGGTAAAGGAAATCTGCCGGATTGCCCATGAGCGCGGCATCAAGGTGCTGGTCGACGGCAGCCAGGCGGCCGTGCACATGCCGGTCGACGTGCGCGACATCGACTGCGACTTCTATGTCTTCACCGGCCACAAGGTCTACGGCCCGACCGGCATCGGTGTGCTCTACGGCAAGATGGATGCGCTGAAGGCCATGCGTCCCTTCTGCGGCGGCGGCGAGATGATCGCCGATGTCACCGAGGATGCGATCAGCTATGCCAACCCGCCGCATCGTTTCGAGGCCGGCACGCCGCCGATTGTCCAGGCCATCGGGCTTGGGGCCGCGCTGACCTACATGGAAAGCGTTGGCCGAGCCCGCATCGCCCGGCATGAGGCCGCGCTCCTCGACTATGCGACGGAGCGGCTGTCCGCGCTCAATTCCTTGCGCATTTTCGGCAGTGCGCCTGGCAAGGGCGCGATCATCGCCTTCGAAATGGAAGGTGCCCATGCCCATGACGTGGCCACGATCATCGACCGGTCCGGCGTCGCGGTCCGGGCGGGCACCCATTGTGCCCAGCCCTTGCTCGCCCGCTATGGCGTGACCTCCACCTGCCGCGCAAGCTTTGGCCTCTACAACACGTTCGAGGAAGTTGACGTGCTGGTCGAGGCGCTGCTGAAAGCCCAGAAGTTCTTTGCCTGAGGGACCCCCAATGGACGACACCTCCGCCGCAAGGCTTGACGCCTCGACCACCGCCGCAACGGCGCTGGACCTGACGACCTCCGGCATTCCCGAGGACGAGCTGGCGCGCCTCACCGACGATATCATTGCCGCCCTCAAGACGGTCTATGATCCGGAAATTCCCTGCGACATCTACGAGCTGGGCCTCATCTACAAGGTCGATATCGAGGATGACCGCTCGATCAAGGTCGACATGACCCTGACGGCACCGGGCTGCCCGGTCGCTGGCGAAATGCCGGGCTGGGTCGAGAACGCCATCGGCGCCGTCCCCGGCGTTGGTGCCGTGTCCGTGTCGATGGTCTTTGATCCGCCCTGGACCCCGGACCGCATGTCCGAAGAGGCGCGCGTGGCCCTGAACTGGTATTGAGACAGGTCTTTTGCATCCCGGCCAGCATCCCCATATACTGGGCCAGGACGCATGACAGAGGCGCAAGGCGCCGAAGGAAAACGGACGATGGCATCGGCCCGCAAGTTTCAGATCATGAAAGTCACCCCAGCTGCCGCCGGCCGCGTGCTGGAGCTGATGCAGGATGCAGACACGCCCAAGCTCGGTCTGCGCGTCGGCATCAAGAAGGGCGGCTGCGCGGGCATGGAATACACCATGTCGATGGTCGAGACCGCCGATCCGCGCGATGATGTCGTCGAGAGCGACGGCGCCCGGGTCTTCATCGATCCTTCGGCTGTCCTGTTCCTGATCGGCTCGGAGATGGATTTCGAAGTGACGAAGTTCCGTGCGGGCTTCGTCTTCCGCAATCCCAATGAGGTCTCGTCCTGCGGCTGCGGCGAATCCGTATCGCTGAAGGCGGCAGATCCCGCCGCGCTCGCGCTGTCCTGACGCCCCGGCCTTTTGCCTCTCCCTCGCGGACCTATCCCATGTCCTTCTTTGACCGCCTGAAGACGGCTGCACCGGATGACTGGTCAGCCTATGTCGAGCATGCCTTTGTCCGCCAGATGGGCGACGGCACGCTGCCACAGGCGGCCTTCCGGCATTATCTGGTGCAGGACTACCTGTTCCTGATCCAGTTCGCCCGCGCCTATGCGCTGGCGATCTACAAGAGCCCGACGCTCGGTGACATGCGTCAGGCCCTCGGCGGGGTCAAGGCAATCCTCGACATGGAAATGGACCTGCATGTCGAGCTCTGTGCCGGCTGGGGCCTGTCGCGGCAGGATCTGGAGGCTGCCCGCGAGGAACGCCAGACCATGGCCTACACCCGCTTCGTGCTGGATGCCGGCGGGCAGGGCGATCTTCTCGACCTGATGGTCGCGCTGGCGCCTTGCGTGCTGGGCTACGCGGAAATCGGGCGGACACTGGCATCGCGCCCTGGCGGCGTTGATTCGGCCAATCCCTATGGCCGCTGGATCGAGGAATATGCCTCGGATGCCTATCAGGAGGTAGCTGCGGGCTTTGCCGACTGGCTCGACCGGATTGCCGGCCAGTATGAGACGCCGGCACGGCTCTCGAGGCTCACCCATCTCTTCGCACAGGCGAGCATTCTGGAAGCTGACTTCTGGCAGATGGGACTGGACGCGGCCTGATCAGGCGACGCGCGTATCCTCGACGACACCCTCGTCGGCCTCTGACTTGACCCGGTTGCGGCCTTCGCGCTTGGCGGCATAGAGCGCCAGATCGGCGCGGGCGATCACGGTCTGCGACGAGTCGCCGGCATGGAATTCCGACACACCGATCGACATGGTGATGCGGCCGAGGTTCTCACCGGTCGAACGCTTGACCAGCTCCTTGGAATAGACCGCCTTGCGGATGTTTTCGGCCACGTCCATCGCGGCGGACAAGGTCGTGTTCGGCAGGATGATGGCGAACTCTTCACCGCCATAGCGGCAGGCGCAGTCCTGACCCTTGACGTTCTGCTTCACGGCCAGCGCGACGAGGCGCAGCACCTGGTCACCGGTCTGGTGCCCGAAGGTGTCGTTGAACTTCTTGAAATGATCGATGTCGGTGACGAGCAGGGCAAAGGGCTCGCCGCTGTCAGCCGCATGCAACACGGCCTTCTCGATCATCATGTCGAAGTGCCGGCGGTTGTTCAGGGTCGTCAGATCATCGGTCAGCGATTCGTAGCGGATCGCCTCGAGGTTCTCTTTCAGCGTCTCGATCTGGCGGCGAGAATCCAGCAGCTGGCCTTCCAGGTTCTGGTTGGCAGCAACGGCAGCATGGGTCGCCTTGATCATATGCGAGACAACGACGCGCAGTTTTTCAGGATCCGACAGATCCTTCAACTTCTCGCTCGCCGTCTCAAGCGCCTCGCTATAGTCTGCGGTCGCATCGGTGCTGATCCGGATGGCATCGACGAGGTCCTGGACCTCCTCGGCAACCTTTGCCCCAACCTCATCGATCCGGTCACCAAGACGGTTCGGCGACAGGAACTTGGCGTAGACCTTCTGCAGGTCGTCGCTGTTGACGCCGCCCTTGACGGTGATGATGTCGTTGATGGCGCGGTTCAGGCTGTGATTGAAACCTGCCGAATAGGTGTACCACAGCTCATAATTGCGCGGATAGGCAGCCAATGAGTTGCGCCGGATGTAGGACAGCGCTGATTCACCATAGGCGATTGTACGCTTGAAATCCTCATGGTCCGACATGCCGATATCCTGCAATCCACCTTCAGGTTGCACTTCTGTGCAACCTCCCACTCGCGCAGCCTAACGTTGCGAGGCTTAATGCGGAGTAAACCTAGGCGATTTTAACAATATTTGTTTCAAACGCCACGTAAGGTTCGCAGTAAGTTTGTCGGTGTCAGGAGGCTTTCTTCGCGCGCGGATCGCGCAGGAGGAACGCCGGCACGTGATCGCCAAGTCCAATGACCGGTTCGTCATGGTCCTGACCGCGGTCACGTCGCGGTGCGCGGTCGCGCTGCGGGCGCGGTTGACGCGGCTGCGCCTCTTCGCGCGGTTGCCGCATCTCGGTCGCGCGATCTTCAGCTGGGGCTTCGACGCGCGGCTTGCGCGTGCGCTCGCGGCGCGGTGCTTCCCCTGCGTCTTCCGTAGTTTCACGGACGCGCGGTGTGCGTTCGCGCAGCGGACCACGCTTCGGCTTGTCGCCGCCGCCAGCACGTGCGGCCTTGCGGCGTTCCTTGCGTTCGGCAATGGCTGCTTCAAAGTCGAGCGGCTCGCCGAGCCAGTCGATCGTCTTGGAGATTACCTTCTCGATAGCTGCGAGATACTTTGCGTCATCTCCGCTTACCAGCGTATAGGACACGCCAGTTCTACCGGCCCGGCCGGTACGGCCAATGCGATGCACATAGTCTTCGGCATGGATCGGCACGTCGAAGTTGAAGACGTGGCTCACATCGGGGATGTCGAGACCGCGCGCGGCCACGTCGCTGGCCACGAGGAGCTTCAGATTGCCCTTGCGGAAATTGTCGAGCATGGTCATGCGCGTGCGCTGGTCCATGTCGCCATGCAGCGCGCCGACGTTGAAACCGTGCCGTTCCAGCGAGCGGAACAGGGTCGCCACGTCGACCTTGCGGTTGCAGAACACGATGGCGTTCTGCAGGTCTTCCGCCTGGGCCAGCAGGTCACGCAGCGTCTGGCGCTTCTCGTAGTCTTCGCCCCCCGTCGCCACCAGATACTGGGTGATCGTCGAGGACGTGGACGAGCGGGTCGAGACCTCGACCTTGGCCGGGTTCTGCAGGAAGGTTTCGGTCAGGCGCTGGATCTCCGGCGGCATGGTGGCCGAGAAGAACAGGGTCTGGCGCGTGAAGGGAATCAGCTTGCAGATACGCTCGATGTCCGGGATGAAGCCCATGTCGAGCATGCGGTCGGCTTCGTCGATGACGAGGATCTCGACGCCCTGCAGCAGCAGCTTGCCGCGCTCGACGTGATCCAGCAGCCGGCCCGGAGTGGCGATCAGCACGTCTGCGCCGCGGTCAATCTTCTTGTCCTGGTCGCCAAAGGAGACGCCGCCGATCAGGAGGGCAACGTTCAGCTTGTGATTGACGCCGTATTTCTCGAAGTTTTCCTGCACCTGTGCAGCAAGTTCGCGCGTCGGCTCGAGGATCAGCGTGCGCGGCATCCGCGAGCGCGCGCGGCCCTTTTCGAGCTTCGTCAGCATCGGCAACGTGAAGGAAGCCGTCTTGCCGGTGCCGGTCTGAGCGATGCCAAGAACGTCGCGTCCTTCAATGACGTAAGGAATCGCGCCTTTCTGGATGGCAGTGGGCTCCGTGTATCCGGAGGCGGCTACTGCCTGGAGAACTTTCTCGCTGAGGCCGAGCGTGTCGAAAGACATAAGGGAGTATGTCCACTTCTGGGTCGCTAAGGTGGAGGGGAGACGCGGCTGTCACGGGTCTCCGCAATTGGCGCCAACCTACAGCCAACGTCCGGAGTGTCAACGTTTTCCTTGAGTTTCAGCGCGATTTGCTGCGCTTAAAGCTAACACGCTGCCTCTGACTTGGGCGGGATACGCGATTACACGCGCTCGTCGGCGAAGTAGAGCTGCATGTCCTGCGCATATCGGCGCGCCAGCCGGCTGGCGAGCGGGCCAGCCTCGAGTTCGCAGGCCCGGGTCACGGGTTTGGGTTCAGCATCGCCTGCAGGTTCCGGGCAGTCCGGCAGACGCAGGCCACCGGCCGCGGCAAGCAGCTCCGACAGGCGCGGCCATCCCTTGCCGAGCTGGTCCGTGCGCAGGACCAGGCTTTTGCTAGCCGGTCGGCGCTCGAGCATATGCGCCTGCGACCGGAACAGGTTGTCCGCGCGCAGATCGCTGATCTGGCAGACGCGCAGGACGAACTGGGCAAGGCTCATGCCGGGCTGGAAGCCGTGGCGGGCATAGAATGTCGGCAGTGGTTTTCCCGACCCGATCACAAGCTCATACGCGGCAGCAATCCGTTCAGCCGGCGGCTGGACAAAGGCAAACACGGTGATGTCGGCGTAGCGGCGGCCAAGTTCGCGCGCGGTCAAAAGCTCGATTTCGTCGAACCAGCCGCTGTCCTCGGCACCGGCATCCAGCGCTGCCAGCACCGGCCGCGCGATCTGTTCCGGCCGGCCTGGAATGCGCGCATAGGCGAGCTTGCCGCCTGGCAACACGAGATAATGGTGGTTGCGCAAGGGTCGCCGTACCCGGTCATAGACGGAATAGACGCTCTGCAGCATGACCTGAACTCCCCACACGCCATACTTGGCCAGCCTGCTGAACGCGGTAGCGGATCAACCGCTGCCGGTCAATCGCCCGGCAATCGGCGCCACCACGCCAGCGCGGCCACTCCCCGGATACAGCATGGCGCTGAAAGGGGTCAGATGTCGAGATCCTGCGCGAATTCGGCCCGGTCCTGGATGAAACGGAACCGTGCCTCGGGCTTGTTGCCCATCAGCTGGTCGACTGCATCGCGCGTGCCGTCCTCGTCGCCTTCCAGGACCTCGACCTTCAGCAGCGTGCGCTTGGACGGGTCCATGGTCGTTTCCTTCAGCTGGCTCGGCAGCATTTCGCCAAGGCCCTTGAAGCGGCCGATTTCGACCTTGCCCTTGTTCTTGAACACGCTGGTCAGCAGCTCGTCCTTGTGGGCGTCGGTGCGGGCATAGATGGTCTTGCCGCCCTGTGTGAGCCGATACAGCGGCGGCACGGCGAGGTAGAGATGCCCGTTGCGGATCAGCTCCGGCATTTCCTGATAGAAGAATGTGATCAGCAGCGAGGCGATATGCGCGCCGTCCACGTCGGCGTCGGTCATGATGATGATCTTCTCGTAGCGAAGATCCGGATCCTTGTAGTGCGACCGTGTTCCGGCCCCCAGCGCCTGGATAAGGTCGGCCAGCTGCTGATTGGCGGCCAGCTTGTCGCGGCCTGCGTTGGCAACGTTCAGGATCTTGCCGCGCAGCGGCAGCACGGCCTGGTTCATGCGGTTGCGCGCCTGCTTGGCCGAGCCACCTGCCGAATCGCCCTCGACGATGAAAAGTTCCGTGCCTTCGGCCTGGTTGGCCGAGCAGTCGGCCAGCTTGCCGGGCAGGCGCAGCTTGCGCACCGCCGTCTTGCGCGCCACGTCCTTTTCCTGGCGGCGGCGCAGGCGCTCCTCGGCGCGGTCGATCACCCACTCCAGCACCTTGTTGGCCTGGGTCGGCGATGCGGCAAGCCAATGGTCGAAGGCGTCGCGCAGGGCGTTTTCCGTGATCCGGGTCGCCTCGTTGGTCGCCAGCTTGTCCTTGGTCTGGCCGACGAACTCCGGCTCGCGGATGAACACCGACAACATGCCCGCCGCCGAGGTCATGATGTCCTCGGAGGTCAGGATCGCGGCCTTCTTGTTGCCGACCAGATCGGCATAGCCCTTGAGGCCGCGCAGCAGCGCGTAGCGCAGGCCCGCCTCATGCGTGCCGCCTTCCGGTGTTGTCACCGTGTTGCAGTAGGACGACAGGAAGCCGTCACCGGCAAACCAGGTCACGGCCCATTCGACGGAGCCATGCTTGCCGGGCTCGCCGACCTTGCCGGCAAAAATGTCGTCGATCACCTTGCGCTCGGTGCCGAGCCGCTCGCCGAGGAAATCCTTCAGGCCGCCGGGGAAATGGAACACCGCCTCGGCCGGCGTCTTGTCCTTCTCGCCGATCAGCGAGGGATCGCAGTGCCAGCGGATCTCGACGCCGCCGAACAGATAGGCCTTGGACCTTGCCATGCGCAGCAGCCGGGCCGGTTCGAAGCGGGCCTCCTTGCCGAAGATCTGCCAGTCTGGCTTGAACCGGACCAGGGTGCCACGGCGGTTCTGCACGTCGCCGACAAGTTCCAGCGGCCCGACCGGTCGCCCGCGCTGGAAGGTCTGGCGGTAGAGCTTGCGCGCCCGCGCCACCTCGACAACCATTTCCTCTGACAGCGCGTTCACCACCGACGATCCGACGCCATGCAGGCCGCCGGATGCCTCATAGACCTTGCTGTCGAACTTTCCGCCCGCATGCAGCGTGGTCATGATGATTTCGAGCGCGGACTTGTCCTTGAACTTCGGATGCGGGTCAACCGGGATGCCGCGGCCGTTGTCGATGATCGTGATATAGCCATCAGCACTGAGCGACACGTCGATCCAGGTAGCATGGCCGGCCACGGCCTCGTCCATCGAGTTGTCGATGATCTCGGCAAAGAGGTGATGCAGCGCCTTCTCGTCAGTGCCGCCGATATACATGCCGGGGCGCCGGCGCACCGGTTCCAGACCTTCCAGAACCTCGATGTCGGCCGCCGTGTAGTCCTCGCTGGCCGATGCCTTGGGCTCGGGGCGGGCAGGGCGGGGCGCTGGCGGCGCTGGCTCGACAGCTACTGGCTCTACCGGGCGCGGCGCAGCCTTGGGCGCGGACGGTCCCGATGGAGCAGCCGGCGCAGCTGTTGCGGCTGCGGTCTGCGGTCGGGCGAAAAGATCCTTGTCTGCGCTCATCAGTTCAGCTTGCCTGTCACAAATTCTCGGTGGGTTCGGCGAGTGCCGACCGCTTCGGTGCGCCTTATGCGCTGATGCCGATTCGGGGTCAATTGTCTCAGTCCCGCAGCAGGACTCAAAGCCCCGCACGCCATGCAGGCCCGGAATTCTGTGAAGCGCAGCTTTTGAAAGGCGGGCTCAACCGAATCTCAACCGGTCTCTGCTTAACTGGCTCAATCAGCGGCAACGCTGAGCCAGGGGATGGACATTTCACAATTGGGGAGGCTCGTGTGGCCGATCTTTTCAGCCTGCGCACGCTGCGTGCGCGGATCGATCTCGTTTGCGCCGGAGTGCTGGCGTTCTGCGCGGCTGTCACGCTGATCGCGGGATAGCGAAGCGGCCGAGTTGTGGCGCGGCTGCAACAGCCAGCAGGCAACAGTTGCGCTAGAACTGAACCGGGCAAAACTTGCCGCTGTTCGGCCACGATTGGGCTTCACCCGTTGCGGAAGAACAGGCGGCGACTTGGGGCAACAGGATGAACCGGACGGAACATCCTGCAAGTTGACGCCGATCTGCTCGCGATCCTGGCAGGGGATCGGGTGGACGGCTTTTGAGGGCAGCACAGGGGTAACGGTTTGCGCGTAGCAACTGGAGTGAGCGATGGGAGTGTGGAGGGCCGCATCACGGCATCATCCCCGATTCGCCACATTCCTGACCGCCTTGGCCAAACTGCCGCCGGAATGCTTGCCTACAGTGTAAGAAATTCAGTCGGGCAACTGATTGCCCGGCCCAGGATAGCCCTCGGTGCGGCCGCCTCACGGCTGGCTGCACTGGCAAGACGGGGCAGGTCGCACGCGCGCCGCCCCCAGGCAGGTTTCGCCATCATGCGTAGCATGCAGTGTCTCGTACTTGTTGGTTTGCATCTGGCCCTATTGGCGCCGGCCCATGCCTTTGATGGCACGCCGGCGCGCAACGAGCAGATCACGCCGGAAAAGATGACCGCCAGCGAGGCGCTTCGTCTCGGCGCCAAGAAATATTACGCCGGCGACAAGCGCGCCGCCGTCGATTCCCTGCGCTACGCGGCCGAAAACGGCCAGCCGATGGCCGCCTGGAAGCTCGGCCGCATGTATGCGGAAGGCGATGGCGTCACCGAGGATGACGTCAAGGCGTTCGAATATTACAGCCAGGTGGTCAATCTGCATGGCGAGGACAGCCCGTCGTCGCCGCAGGCGCCCTTTGTGGCCAGCGCCTTTGTCGCGCTCGGCAATTACTATCTCAACGGCATCAAGAATTCGGCGATCAAGGCCAATCCGGGCCGGGCCCGCCAGATCTTCACCCATGCCGCGTCCTATTACGGCGATGCCGAGGCGCAGTTTGCCCTTGGCCGTCTCTACCGCGACAACAACGAGCTCCTGGCTGTGCGCTGGTTCAATCTGGCGGCCATCAAGGGCCATGTCGGGGCACAGGCGCTGCTGGGCGAAACGCTGTTCAATCTTGGCTCGGCCGAAGGCAACCGGGAGCGTGGCCTGATGTGGCTGACCATTGCCCGCTCGCATGCCGGTCTTGAGGCTGAAACCCGCTGGATCGTCGACCTGCAGGAGCGCTACTTCGCCCTGGCCGACGAGGACGTCCGGCGCACGGCTGCCAAGCATGCCGAAGCCTGGATCGCCCGCAACGGCGTTACCACCGCGACAGCCGCCACATCCCTGCAGCTGCAGTAAGGAACTCTGCAGGGCAGCCGTCAGCTGTCCTGCCGGAGTACCCCCAAGACCCAAGACCCACGACCACCGATCCGTATGACCTGGTTGGACGCTTCAGTTGCCTGTGAGCAGCCAGGCAACGGGCAGGCGTTTGGCCGTCCACGGTGAGGCATCGGCCATCGCGCAAGGCGCGTTGGTGAATTTCCACGACGTGTTGTTCAGCACCATGACGCATTTCGCAATGCGGGGCCCGCGCGGTCCACGCAGGCAGATCGTTGCGCCCAGCTCATGGTCCTGGCCCTGGGCCCGGCAGATGCATGACGCAGGGTCGGGGGCTGTGGTGCGGGAAGGACCGGAACCAGCCGCTGTAGCTGTTGCCGGTGCTGGCGTGGTCGAGCCGGTTGACGGGGGCGCTGCGGTCGCAGGCTGCGTGATGGCGATGAAGAGCGCTGCCAAAGCCGCCGGGAGACCTGCGGTCAGACGACTGACGCTTGCCGCATTGACCAGCCTTGCACGTCTCATGCCCATGGCTCTGCCCTCCGCCAGAACGGAAAACAGCCTAGCACGTCGGCGGGGCTTGTGAAGCTGGCAGTTTGTGGCCGTTTCAGGCGGCCAGGTCGACCCAGACCGGCACGTGGTCCGAGGGCTTGTCCCAGCCTCTGACATGCGAATCGATGCCGACGCCGCGCATCAGGTCGGTCGCCTGCGGCGACAGCAGCAGATGGTCGATGCGGATGCCGTTGTTCCGTTGCCAGGCTCCGGCCTGATAGTCCCAGAACGTGTAGGTGCCGGCGGCATCCGTGGTCGCCCGCACCGCCTCGGTAAAGCCGAGATTGACGAGCGCCTGGAACCGGCTGCGGCTTTCGGGCTGGAACAGTGCATCGCCCAGCCAGTCCTGCGGATTGCGGGCGTCGCGGGCATCCGGGATGACATTGTAGTCGCCCAGCAGCACGAACGGCATTTCCAGCTCAAGCTGAGCCCTTGCATGGGCGATCAGCCGGTCCATCCAGGCAAGCTTGTAGGGGAATTTCTCTGTGCCCAGCGGGTTGCCATTGGGCAGGTACAGGCAGCCGACGCGCACCGCACCCGTCGCGGTCGACACCGTCGCCTCCATGTAGCGGGCCTGTTCGTCGCTGTCGTCGCCGGGCAGTCCGCGCCGGATGTCCTCCAGCGGCTGCCGCGACAGGATCGCCACGCCATTGAAGCCCTTCTGGCCGTGCGTCGCCACGTGATAGCCAAGGTCCTCGAAGGCGGCAGTCGGAAATCCCTCGTCGACCGACTTGATCTCCTGCAGGCAGGCGATGTCCGGCTTGGCTTCGGCAAACCAGGTCAGCGCGGTTTCGAGGCGCGCCTTGACGCCGTTGATGTTCCAGGTGGCGATCTTCATCGGTCGTCCGGCAGTTTGGATTGCAGAGACAAAAGGTGATATCAGGCCTGCCCCGGTCCAGCCAGCATTGATCTGGCCAGCAATGATCGGGCAAGCGCCAGCGCCGTCTCAGATGGCAAAGCTCGTGCCGCAACCGCAACCGGCGACCGCGTTCGGATTGCGGATCTGGAACGACTGGCCCATCAGATCGTCAACGAAGTCGATTTCCGCGCCATCCATGTACTGCAGCGAAATGGCGTCGACGAGCACCGTCGCGCCCTCGCGCTCCAGCACCAGATCATCGGCCTCGCGGGCGGTCACGATGTCATACTTGTACTGCAGACCCGAGCAGCCGCCGCCTTCGACGCTGACCCGAAGCATGGAGCCGGCTGCCTCGCCGGCCAGGATCTTTGCGACGCGCCGGGCGGCTTTCAGGCTGAGCGTGACAGGGGACGACAGGGTCGAATCGTCAGTGGCTGCGGACATGTCCATGATCCTCTGAGTGCCGGGCATTGCCGTGCGGTTGCGGGGTCTTGCGGCTGCTGGCGAGCGAATCCGGCAAGAATCGCCGTTTCTCGCGCCGTTGCAGCGCTCCGGTCTGGCTTTCCCCGTTGCACCGCGGTTGTCTTCATAGGTATGTACGCTTGGGCCTTGCGTCAATTGTTATGGCATCAGGGCGAAGCCAGGGAGCGGAGTGAAGATGACCATGGCGACATTGGGCTATGGCGCACAGGAGCGGGCGATCTACGCCCAGGATCCGGGCCGGAGCAGGGGGCGCCTGCACCCGGAACCGGACAGCCCGACGCGGACGCCGTTCCAGCGCGACCGCGACCGCATCATCCATTCAACCGCCTTCCGCCGCCTGAAACACAAGACCCAGGTCTTCGTCTATCACGAGGGCGACCACTTCCGCACGCGCCTGACCCACACCATCGAGGTGTCCCAGATTGCCCGCTCGCTCGCCCGCGCGCTGCGGCTGGACGAGGATCTGGCGGAATGTCTGGCGCTCGCCCATGATCTCGGCCACACGCCCTTCGGGCACGAGGGCGAGGATGTCATGCACGAATGCATGGCCCCCTTCGGCGGCTTTGATCACAATGCCCAGTCCTTGCGCGTCGTTACAGCACTCGAACACCGCTATGCCGAGTTCGACGGGCTGAACCTTGCCTGGGAAACGCTGGAGGGGCTGGTCAAGCACAACGGCCCCCTGGTGGATGGCACCGGCGCGCCGCTCGGCAAGTTCAGGGACAGCGAATTGCCCTTTGCCATCCGCACCTATGCGCAGAAGCAGGACCTGATGCTCGGCACCTGGCCGAGCGCAGAAGCGCAGGCCGCTGCCATCGCCGATGACATTGCCTATGACGCGCATGACCTGGATGACGGCCTCCGGGCCCGGCTGTTCAAGGTGGAAGACATCGCCGAGGTGCCCTTCCTGGCAGCCATCCTGCGGGAAGTTGACCAGCGCTACCCGGGGCTGGAGGAACAGCGGCGCATCCATGAAATCGTCCGCCGCCAGATCACCCGGATGGTGGAGGATGTCATCCAGGAAGGCATGCGCCGCCTTGATGCGCTGAAGCCGCAGAGCGCCGACGACATCCGCGCCGCCGGTCAGTGCGTGGTCGGCTTCTCGTCCGCCATGGCGGACGCGGAACGTCAGGTGAAGAAATTCCTGTTTGCCCGCATGTACCGGCATCCCGATGTGCTGGCCGTGCGCAAGCTGGTGGCGCGCATCGTGCGCGAACTGTTCGGCCATTACATGCAGCAGCCCGGCGACATGCCGCGCGAATGGGCGCAAGGGATGGAGGGGTTCAGCGGTGCAGACCGGGCCCGCCGTGTCTGCGACTTCATCGCCGGCATGACGGATCGATATGCCATCGAGGAGCACCGACGGCTGTTTGACGATACTCCGGAATTGGGCTAGGCCCGCGCAACCTGCGGATCGGGCCCCGCCCGCCGCCACGAGAACACTCCAGCCAGACTGGCAGAACCATGAATATTTTCTCCGAATACACAACCCGCGTGCAGGCCGTTGTCGCCGGGCTCGATCTTGCCACTGCGCCTGGCGCTGCTGATCTGGCCCGCATCACGGTGGAAAGCCCGCGCGATCCGGCCCATGGCGATCTGGCGACCAACGCCGCCATGGTGCTGGCCAAGCCGCTCGCAATGAAGCCGCGCGATCTCGCCGAGCAGATCGCCGCAGCGCTCCGCCTTGATCCCGAAATCACGGAAGTGACCGTTGCCGGCCCCGGCTTCATCAACCTGCGCCTGGCCACCAGCGCCTGGCACAAGGTGCTGGTGGCGGTGGTTGCCAAGGGCGATGTCTTTGGCCGTGCGACGCTGGGGGCCGGTGCCAAGGTCAACGTGGAGTATGTCTCGGCCAACCCGACGGGCCCGATGCATGTCGGCCATACGCGTGGCGCCGTCTTCGGCGACGCGCTGGCGAACCTGCTCGCCTACGCCGGCTATGATGTCACCCGCGAATATTACATCAACGATGCCGGCTCGCAGATCGA
Organism: Pannonibacter sp. SL95; assembly: GCF_026672425.1. Taxonomy (GTDB): domain Bacteria; phylum Pseudomonadota; class Alphaproteobacteria; order Rhizobiales; family Stappiaceae; genus Pannonibacter. The sequence goes on along the minus strand of NZ_JAPPRC010000005.1, from coordinate 198,174 downwards.
CACCCTGGCCCGCAGCGCCTTCCTGCGCTACCGCGAGGCGCTCGGCGAGGACATCGGCGAGATCCCGGCTGGCCTCTATCCGGGCGACTACCTGAAGCCGGTCGGTGCGGCGCTCGCAGCCGGTCACGGCAACGCGCTTCTGGCCATGGATGAAGCTGCCTGGATGCCGATCGTCAAGTCCGAGACGATCGACGCCATGATGGCGCTGATCCGCGAGGATCTGGCGTTGCTCAACGTTCGTCACGAGGTGTTCTTCTCCGAACGCACCCTGCATGACCGCAGCGCCGACGGCATTTCCGAGATCGACCGCATGCTCGACAAGCTGCGCGCGCGCGGCCTCGTCTACGAGGGCACGCTGCCGCCGCCGAAGGGCGAGCTGCCGGAAGACTGGGAAGACCGCGAGCAGACCCTGTTCCGGGCCACCGACTACGGCGACGACATCGACCGTCCGCTGAAGAAGTCGGACGGCAGCTACACCTATTTCGCTGCGGACGTGGCCTATTTCCTGTCGAAATACGAGCGCGGCTTCAAGGAGATGGTCTATGTCCTTGGCGCCGACCATGGCGGCTATGTCAAGCGTCTGGAAGCGGTCGGCAAGGCCGTGTCCGGCGGCGAGTCGCGGGTCATCGTCCGTCTCTGCCAGCTGGTGAAGCTGTTCCGCGCCGGCGAGCCGGTGCGCATGTCCAAGCGCGCGGGCGATTTCGTCACCCTGCGCGACGTGGTGGAAGAAGTCGGCCGCGACCCGGTCCGCTTCATGATGCTGTTCCGCAAGAACGAGGCGCCGCTCGACTTCGACTTCCAGAAGGTCACCGAGCAGTCCAAGGACAACCCGGTCTTCTACGTGCAGTATGGCCATGCCCGCTGCTGCTCGGTGCTGCGTCAGGCAGGCGAGGAGCTGAAGGGCGTCGACATGTCCGACGCGGTTCTCGCCGCGACCGATCTGTCGGGCCTTGCTGATTCTGGCGAACTGGAGCTGATTGCCAAGATGGCCGAGTGGCCCAAGGTGGTGGCCGCCGCGGCGGACGCGCATGAGCCGCATCGCGTGGCGTTTTTCCTGCACGAACTGGCCAGTTCCTTGCATGCGCACTGGAACCGTGGCAAGGAAATGCCTCAATTACGCTTTATTAACCCTGAAAATACACAGTTGACGCTAGCGCGACTGGCCCTTGTACGGGCAGTCTCTTTGGTTCTTGCTTCTGGTTTGACTCTCCTCGGCGTGGATGCGCCTCGGGAAATGCGCTGAAGCGGGAGAGAGTTTCTGTCCGGAGCCCGAAGGCGTCCGGACAGGCCCTGGGTGGAACACTGGACGGATATGCCTCATCGCTCCGATTACCCTCGCTCTGATACGCCTCATCCGGACGCCTCTGGCGGCCGGGATCGGGGGGATACGCAGGGCGCCGAGGATCCGCTGGTCGAACTGGCCCGCATCGTCAACCGGAACCGCCAGTCCGCCGCCCATGGCCGTGTCGAAGCCACGGACTATTTCGCCGGGCTGGAACAGGAAGAGTTGCTGAAAGGCCCGCAGGGGGACCCGCTCGCCCCGCCGCCGCTGGCGCAGGCTGCGCAGCCGTCCACCGGTTACGCGGCCGCCGGTCGCGGGGCCGACATGCCGGCCTATACGCCCGGTCTTGGCGGCTCGCCCAACGAGCCGGCCTTCGACTTTGATTTCGAGCTGCCGAAACCCGCTGCCCGTGCTGCAGCGGCACCAGGCGCGCAGCCCGCTTTCCAGCCTGATCCCGCACCCGCACGGGGAGGGGATCTCGATCTCGACTTCGACCGCTTTGCCGCCGACCTGCGCGGTTCTCAGGAAGAAGAGACCGCCTGGGACGGCGTCGATCTGGAAGACGGCACCACGCTGGACGCTGATTCCTTTGAGGATTTCGCGGACGATCCAGTGCGCGAGCCCTATTCGGCCGCGCCTGCTGCCGACCAGTATCAGCCCCTACATCGCGCAGGCAGCCGGCCCGCCGATCCCGCGCCGCGGTCCTACGAAGACGCCGGGACCCCGGCTTCGGCATCATTGCGCTCGTCCTTCGATATCTCTGACGATCTCGAGAAGGATCTGGTGGCCGGGCTCGAAGACGAGCTGATGGGCGCGTTCCAGCCGCAACCGGTCGCCCGGGATGCGCGGATCGAGCCGCAGTTCTCCGGCAATGCACCGTTCGAAGTTCAGGCCTCTCAGTCTCAGCCAGCTGCCGCTGCATCGGTGCGCTCGCCCTCGCAGCGCTCCGCGTCGGTGGATGATGACTTCCGCTTTGATGCCTTGCGGGCCGTCGAGCCCGAGAAGCCGAAAGCCGTGACGCCGCCGCCCTTCGTGCCCGATGCTGGTGCCTGGTCCAACCTTGCCCCGGATGCCAAGCTGCGCAGCGCCCGCGAGGCGTCTGCCGGCTTTGCCGAACTGGACGATCTGGTCGGGTCCTTGTTCGAGGACGAGCGCCTGTCGCGCAAGGAGCAGCCGGCCCAGACCAAGCCCGTCCAGCCGTCGGCCGATATCGACGACATGGCCTGGCCGGATGCCCTGCACGTGCTGCCGCGCGAAGAAGGGCCGGTCGAGGATGATTTCCTCGACGACGAGTTCGCCAATGCCTTCGCGCCCCGCCGGTCGACGACCGAGCTGCCCTTCAACGACGTCCTCTATGACGACGACGAAGCGCCGCCCCCTCCTGGTGGCTACGACCTGGATGCGGTCGCCCGCGCGATGCAGGAAAGCGATCCGACGCTGGCCGGCGCCGGTGTCCTGCCACCGCATTCGGCAGCCGAAGCCGGTCAGGCACCTCGCCAGCAGGGATCACGCAAGGGTCTCTACATTGCGGCGGCGGTGCTTGGACTTGCCGGCCTCGGTGGCGCCATGTTCGCTGTGCTGGACTTCGGGCCTTCCTCGAAGCCCAACGGTGCGCCGCAGGTCATTGCCGGCCTTGAAGAGCCGCTGAAGACATTCCCGGCCGAAGAAGCTGCTGCCGCCGAAAGCGGCCAGCCTGCGAAACTCATCTATGACCGGGTTGGCAACGAAGAGCGCATGGTGGTGCCGCAAACCCCGGCTCCTGCCCAGTTGCCGCCCGCGCCTGCCGATGTCGCTGAGCCGGCCCCTGCTGGTGGCCCGAAGAAGGTCCGCACGCTCGTCGTGCGTCCGGATGGCACGATCATTTCCGGCGAGGCAGACACCGGTGCTGCAGCGCAGCCGGGCGTTCGCGTCGTCAACACCGCGCGTCCCGATGCCTCTGCTCAGCCGACCCAGCCCGCACCGGCTGCCGCGACAGGTCCGGCTCCTGTGCCAGGCGGCATCACTCCGGCCCAGTCCAACGTTGCGGCCAACGTTCCGGCGATCGTCTCCGCAACCGACCCTGCAGCAACGCCAGCCCCGGCCACGACGGAGACCGGCCCTGTCGTCTCTGGCACGCCGCGGCCGAAGCCGGCTTCTTCCGGCGTCCAGGTTGCTGCCGTCCAGCCACAACCGGCAGCACCTGCTCCGGCACAGCCGCAGCAGCCCGCACCCGCACCTGCACCGGCTGCACAGTCTTCTGGTCCGCTGAACCTGACCCAACCACAGCCGGCCGCCACCGCGCCTGCGCCGGCTGCCGCAAGCCCTGCCGCGCCGGGTGCCTTCTCTGTGCAGGTCACCTCGCAGCGGACGCAGGATCAGGCCCAGGCCGCCTACACGGCCCTGCAGCGCAAGTTCCCGTCGGTTCTGGGAAGTCAGGCACCGCTCATCGAGGCTGCGACACTCGATAGCCGTGGCACCTTCTACCGCGTCAGCATTCCGGCCAATTCGCGTGAAGCCGCTGTGTCCTTCTGCGAGAACCTAAAAGCCGCGGGCGGCGACTGCTTCGTCCGCCGCAACTGACCGCACAAATCATTCAAAGACGCAACGGCGGGTCTTGGCCCGCCGTTCGTGTTTTCAGGCACTTGGCCTTAAGCGTTCAACGCGTTCACGAGCACCGGCAGGCTGCCATCGAGGCGGTAGTCGATCGAGGAGTGGTTGTCGTCAAACTCCTCATAGACATGCGCCACGCCGCCGTCGGTCAGGATGCGGGAGAGGCGCCGGGCGCCGTAGACCAGATTGTACTGGTCGACCCGGCCGCAATCGATCCACAGCGCCTTCATCTGGCGCAAGGCATCCAGATGGCCAGGGGCCAGCGACAGCGGATCCTGCGCCGCCCAGGCCGACCAGCGTTCGGGGATCAGTTCGCAGGTTTGCGGATCGACCGGCAAACGAACTCCGAGGAAGGCGGACGGGTCCGGATCGTAGGTCGCCGCCATGGCCAGCGTCATCAGCACGTGGATGTCACCGCCGGAAAACTTCGGGCCTGCCTCGAAATCGGCAATGAAACGCTCGATCGACATGTCCTTGCGAGCAAGCGCGCGCAGCACATTCGGCATGTCCGGCAGATAGCAGAGCTCGAACCCCATGTCGCCGGAATGGCAGGCCGCTGCCGACCAGACATCGGGATAGCGCATGGCATGGATGATCGCGCCATAGCCGCCGGACGACTTGCCAAACACACCGCGCCGTCCCTTGCCGCCACAGCCGAACCGGCTCTCGATGGCGGCAAGAACGGGACCGGTGAGATACTGGCCCCACTGTCCGATGGCGAGGGAATCCACATACTGGTTGCCGCCGAGGCGGGTGAAGCCGTCGGGCATGGCCACCACCACCGGGGGCAACTGGCCTTCGTGAATCAGCCGGTCGAGTCGCTCCGGCAGGTTCTCGCCGAAGTTCTTCCAGGCCACATGGCCGAGCCCGGAGCCGGTGAACCCGGCAAGATCCATCAGCAGTGGCAGTCCGGCCCCGTCGTGGCCATGGGGAACGTAAACCACCGTCTCCCTAGCGGCAGGATCGCCAAGAAGGTTGGCGGCGATGAGATCGCTTTCCACCGTGAGGCTGTGTAACGTTCCGGCTGGGATATCGTGGCGCTTGCGCATCGTCCTGTCCTGTGGTTGGCACATTGGACTGACATTAGAATGCGCCCCTCCGCCAAGGCAATCGCGCTGAAAGCCGGGTCTTGACCGGTGGTTGACCGGGGGGCGAACAGGACGTAAGGGCAGGTTATGACCAAGGCTTTCATCAGCGGCTGCGCCGGGCTGGAACTGACAGACGACGAGCGCGCCTTCTTCCGCGCAGAAGATCCGTTCGGACTGATCCTGTTCGGCCGCAACTGCCAGTCCCCCGAGCAGATTGCCGCGCTGAGCGCCGACTTCCGTTCCGTCGTCGGTCGTCCGGATGCACCGGTGCTGATCGACCAGGAAGGTGGACGGGTGATGCGGCTGAAGCCGCCGCTGTGGCCGAACTATCCGAGCGGGCGCAGCTATGGTCTGCTCTATGAGCTGGACGCTGCTGCCGGCCTGCGCGCTGCTTTCCTCGGCGCGCGCCTCATTGCCGCTGATCTCCTGGCCATCGGCATCACCATGGACTGCCTGCCGGTGCTGGATGTGCTCTACCCGGAAACGGTCGCCGCCATCGGCAACCGCTCCTACGGTCCGGACCCGGAGATGGTTGCCGCCCTCGGGATGGCCGCCGCCGAAGGCCTTCTGGCGGGCGGCGTCCTGCCGGTCATGAAGCACATCCCGGGGCATGGCCGGGCCCAGGTCGACAGCCACCTCGATCTGCCCCGGATTACCGCGCCGCTTGAGGACATCCTGGCCCGCGACGTCGCGCCCTTCCGCGCCTACAGCAAGGCTCCGTTCGGCATGACGGCGCATCTGCTCTATGAGGCCATCGACCCGTCGGCCCCGGCCACCCAGTCCGCCCTCATCGTGGAGCGCATCATTCGCGGCGAGATCGGCTTCGACGGCGCGCTGATGTCCGATGACCTGTCGATGCAGGCCCTTGGCGGCAGCCTGGGCGAACGGGCGGAAAAGACCCACGCTGCCGGCGTTGATCTCGTCCTTCACTGCAACGGCGACATGGACGAAATGCGCCAGGTGGCCGCCGCCACGCCTGAACTTTCGGGCCGGGCGCTGGAGCGCTGCCTGGCTGGTCTCGCGCTGCGCAAGGATCCGGCACCCGGCTTCGACCGTGCAGTGGCCCGGGCGGAATTCGATGCGCTCATGGCCCGTGTCGAGGTGACCGCCTGATCATGGCTCCCGTCCAGACCGACTTTCTCGAGGATCAGCCGCCGTCCGAACGGGCGAGCGATGACCCGCAGCTTGTCGTCGATGTGGACGGGTTTGAAGGCCCGCTCGACCTTCTGCTGACGCTTGCGCGCAGCCAGAAGGTCGACCTGACCCGCATCTCGATCCTCGCCCTGGTCGAGCAGTATCTCGCCTTTGTTTCCGATGCCCGCCTGATGCGCCTCGAGCTGGCGGCGGACTATCTCGTCATGGCTGCCTGGCTTGCCTACCTCAAGAGCCGGCTGCTGATCCCGGAGCAGAAGGACGAGGACGAGCCGACGGGTGAGGAACTGGCCGCCGCGCTTGCCTTCCGCCTGCAGCGGCTGGAGGCGATGCGCAAGGCCGCCGAGGCCTTGATGCAGCGCAACCGGCTCGGCCGGGACGTGTTCGCCCGCGGCGCGCCGCAGGCGCTCTCCGTCCAGCGCAGGAGCGTCTGGAGCGCCACGATCTATGATCTCCTGACTGCCTATGCTGCCCAGCGACAACGCCAGTCGGTGACCAGCGTCCGGGTGCGCCTGCGCACGGTCTGGTCGTTGCAGGAGGCACGGGACCTGTTGTCGCGTCTCGTCGGCCGCATGGCCGACTGGGCGCCGATCAACAGCTATCTTGTCGACTATCTCGTGGACGAGAGCGAACGGGCCACCGTGCTGGCCTCCACCTTCTCGGCCAGCCTTGAAATGGTGCGCGAAGGCCAGCTTGAACTGCGCCAGAGCGATCCTTTCGCGCCGATCTATCTGCGCCGACGGCAGGAGGCCCGCGATGGCGGCTGAACTGGATCTCGACGGGCTGCGCATGGTCGAGGCAATGCTGTTTGCCTCTGCCGATCCCCTGTCAGTGGAGGACATCGCCGCCCGGCTTCCCATCGGTACCGATGTGGCCGGTCTCATTGACGAGCTGGAGCGGCAATACGCCACGCGCGGTGTCAATCTCGTGCCGGTTGCGGGCAAATGGGCCTTCCGCACCGCGCCGGACCTTGCCTATCTGTTGCAGCGCGAGGCTGTCGAGCAGCGCAAGCTGTCGCGCGCCGCGCTCGAAACGCTGGCGATCATCGCCTATCATCAGCCGGTGACCCGCGCCGAGATCGAGGAAATCCGCGGCGTCTCCACCAACAAGGGCACGCTCGACGTGCTCTTGGAAACCGGCTGGATCCGCATGCGCGGCCGCCGCCGCACGCCGGGCCGCCCCGTGACCTATGGCACAACGGAAAGCTTCCTTGATCATTTCGGTCTGGATCTCATCGCCGACCTGCCGGGCCTTGAAGAGCTGAAGGGGGCAGGGCTGCTCGACAGCGCCATCCCGGCGAGCTTCCACGTGCCGCTGCCCAATGATTCCGACATTCTCGCCCCCGACGAAGATCCGCTGGAGGAGGGCGAGCTGTTTGACTATGAAGACCTTGGCCCTGACGCAGAAGAGGACGAGGCGCAGTGACATCCCACCCACGGGCGACAGCAACCCGTCCCGGTCAATCCCGTCCGGCCCAGAGCGGTACCGCAGGCTGGGGCACGCGCGGCACCGCTGGCACCACCTTCGCCTCCGGACTGGCGTTCGAGAATATCCGCCACGCCTATGGCGCGTCGCAGACGCTGCATGATGTTTCGCTCAGCATTGAACCGGGCGAGATCCTCTGTCTGCTCGGCCATTCCGGCTGCGGCAAGACGACATTGATGCGCATTGCCGCCGGCGTTGAAACCCAGACCTCCGGGCGCGTGCTCATCAACGGCGAGGAAGTGGCTGGCCCAAGCCGTGTGCTTCCGCCCGAGGCTCGCGGCGTTGGTCTGATGTTCCAGGACTACGCCCTGTTTCCGCATCTGACCAACCGCGAGAACGTGATGTTCGGTCTGACGCGGCTGACCCGCGCCGCCGCCCGTGATGTGGCGGACCAGATGCTGAAGCGTGTCGGGCTCGGCAGCTATGCCGATGACTATCCTCATGCCCTGTCGGGCGGAGAGCAGCAGCGTGTGGCGCTCGCCCGCGCGATTGCGCCGCGCCCGGGCATCCTCCTGATGGACGAACCTTTTTCGGGTCTGGACCGGCGTCTGCGCGATGATGTGCGCGAGGAAACCCTCGCGATCCTGCGCGAGACCCGCGCCACTTGCGTGATGGTCACCCATGATCCGGAAGAGGCCATGCGCATGGGTGACCGAATCGCCCTGATGCGCGCCGGCCGGCTGGTGCAGCACGGCACGGCGGAAGAACTCTATCTGCGGCCGGTCGACCCGTTTGCAGCGCGCTTCTTTACCGAGGTGAACGAGTTCGATGGCGTGGTGCGGGGCGACCGGGTCGACTGTCCGCTGGGGCTTGTCCCGTTCGCGCCGGTGGCAAAGGATCTCGATGGCCAGTCGGTGCATGTCTGCCTTCGGCCGGACGGAATTCAGCTGCTGCCGGCCGGGCAGGGGCTGCCGGCCCGTGTGCTGTCGCGCCGGTTCATCGGCACCGTTGACCTCGTGCAACTTGCGTTTCCGGGATCGGACCGTCCGCTCCAGGCCCGGCTTCGGCCGGGTGTCCAGGCGGTGCCGGGCATGGATGTCGGCATCGAACTTGATAAAAGAGATGTACTAGTCTTTGCCAAGTCGTCTTCGGATCACTAGATAAGGGAATGACAGGCAAGGGCCTTGGCCGGTTGCGAGCCCAGGGTGATTTTGTAATAGTGGCGCGCCGGTGCCCTGCCGGTACGAGTGGGAGTTGAAGGAATGAGCATCGGTATCTGGCAGCTTCTCATCATCGCGGTGATCGTCATCCTGCTGTTTGGCCGGGGCAAGATTTCCGACCTGATGGGCGACGTTGCGAAGGGCATCAAGAGCTTCAAGAAGGGCATGGCCGAAGACGACACCGCCAGCGCAAGCGCGGAAACGCCGGCCGCCCAGGCGCCGCAGGCCCCCAAGACCATCGATCATCAGCCGGCAGCTCCGGTTGCTGCTGAAAAGACCCAGGACCAGTCCCGCACGAACTGATCTGGTCGGGGCGCGGCTTGGCGAGCGCAATTTCAGCAAGAGCTGGAACAGGTTCGCGCCCGGGCTTGTGTGAAGACAAAGAGATGGAACGCGTTCGGCGGCTCCGTTTTGCCGAAGGTGCGCTAAAACTGGCGGGCGTCGATGTTTGATGTTGGATGGACGGAACTGCTGGTGATTGCCGTCGTGGCCATCATCGTGGTGGGCCCCAAGGATCTGCCGCGAATGCTGCGTGCATTCGGCCAGACCGTGGGCAAGATGCGCCGCATGGCGAATGAATTTCAGTCCACCTTCAACGACGCGCTCAAGGAAGCCGAGCGCGAGGCCGACATTCTTGACATGAAGAAGTCGGCCGAGGAGGCAGCCCGCGGCATCCAGAATTTCGACCCGCTCGGCGATCTGAAGAAGTCCATCACCCAGCCGCTGACAGCCGCGACCACGGCTGTTGCAGGTGAGGCAGCAGCAGCATCTGCCGCTAGTCCTGCCCCCGCTCAGACGACGGCCGCACCGCAGACGCCCGTATCCGGGCCGTCTGCGCCAGAAGCTGTCACACCAGAAGCTGTCACATCGGCCCCCCTCCAGCCGGCAGAAGCGTCCAGCGCCGCCTCCGGCCCCCATCCAGACGCCATTCAGGGCAACGAGACGAGGCCATGAGCCAGGACGACATCGAGGCCAGCAAGGCACCGCTCATCGAGCATCTGATCGAACTGCGCTCCCGGCTGCTGAAGTCGGTGATCGCGATCATCCTGATGTTCATCGTCTGCTTCTATTTCGCCACCGACATCTACAACATCCTGACGGTGCCCTACCTGCAGGCGGTCGGCACCGACAAGCCGGTCGAGATGATCTTCACCGCGCCGCAGGAATGGTTCTTCACCCAGATGAAGCTGGCGCTGTTCGGCGCCCTGTTCCTGGCGTTTCCCGTTGTCGCGTCACAGGTCTACATGTTCGTCGCACCGGGCCTCTACAAGAACGAGCGTCAGGCCTTTCTTCCGTTCCTTGCTGCCACGCCGATCCTGTTCGTGCTCGGCGCATCGCTGGTCTATTTCTTCGTCATGCCCATGGCGATGGGGTTCTTCCTGTCGATGGAGCAGACCGGCGGCGAGGGCAAGGTTGCGATCCAGCATCTGGCCCGCGTCAGCGAGTATCTCGACCTGATCATGGTGCTGATCTTTGCCTTCGGAATGGTGTTCCAGCTGCCCGTGGTGCTCACGCTTCTCGGCCGCGCGGGCCTCGTCTCGTCGCAGTCGCTGAAGGACAAGCGCAAATACGCCATCGTCATCGGCTTCATTGTCGCGGCGGTGTTGACGCCGCCGGATCCGATCAGCCAGATCGGCCTTGCACTGCCGACGCTGCTTCTCTACGAAGTCTCCATCGTTTCGGTACGGTTGATCGAGCGCCAGCGCGCTGAACGGGAAAAGGAAGAGGCGGCCTGACCAGTCAGCGCCTCGCTTGAACCGGCGGCGATCGGGCGCGCGGCGCGTGCCCCATTGCAATCGGAAGCCCAAATGTTCGACATCAAGTGGATCCGGGAAAACCCGCAAGCCTTCGACGCCGCTCTCGCCCGCCGGGGTGCCGAGCCCGCCTCCGCCCGCCTCATCGCTCTTGATGACGTGCGCCGCGCCCACATCGCGCGCCTGCAGGACGCGCAGGAGCGCCGCAATGCCGCCTCCAAGGAGATCGGCAAGGCCAAGGCGATGAAGGACGAGGCCGCGGCCCAGGCTCTGATCGACGAAGTCGCCAAGATCAAGTCGATGATCCAGGAGGGGGAGGAAGAGGAGCGCCGCCTCAACGACGCTCTCGACCAGGCCCTCTGCGTCATTCCGAACATGCCGCTCGCCGATGTGCCGGATGGGACTGATGAGACCGGCAACGTCGTGCACCATGTGCATGGCGACAAGCCGCAGCTCCCCTTCATCAACAAGCCGAAGGAGCATTTCGAGCTCGGCGAGGCACTCGGCACGATGGATTTTGCCACCGCTGCCAAGCTGTCCGGCTCGCGATTCGTCCTGCTCAAGGGCCAGCTGGCCCGGCTTGAGCGGGCGCTCGGCCAGTTCATGATCGACCTGCACACCACCGAACACGGCTACATGGAAGTGTCGCCGCCGCTTCTGGTGAGCGGCACGGCACTCTACGGCACCGGCCAGCTGCCGAAGTTCGAGGAGGATTTGTTCAAGACCTCACGAAGCGACGTAGATGCTGATGATATCTTCGAACAAATGCTCTTGCAGGCAAAAATTGAATTTATTGACCTCGCCAAAAACAAGTATGGCGTGAGCGTATCCGACAATGATCTTCTTGAATATCAAGACAGCATATTTAAGCATTTAGAGGGCAAATGGCGAGATATATACAATAAAGAGAAATCAGAGCATCTAAAGCTGTTTATGATCCCGACCGCCGAAGTGCCGCTGACCAACATGGTCGCGGACGAGATCCTCGGCGAGGAGGCCCTGCCGCTGCGCGTGACGGCGCTGACCCATTGCTTCCGCTCGGAAGCAGGCTCCGCCGGCCGCGACACGCGCGGCATGCTGCGCCAGCATCAGTTCCAGAAATGCGAGCTGGTTTCGGTCACCCGTCCGGAAGACTCCGCCGCCGAGCTGGAGCGCATGCTCGGCTGTGCCGAGGCCGTGCTGCAGAAGCTTGGCCTCCACTACCGCGTCATGACGCTCTGCACCGGCGACATGGGCTTCGGCTCGCAGAAGACTTATGACATCGAGGTCTGGCTGCCCGGACAGGATACGTTCCGCGAAATCTCGTCCTGCTCGGTCTGCGGCGACTTCCAGGCCCGGCGCATGAACGCGCGCTACCGGCCTGCGGACGCCAAGGGCCTGCGCCATGTCCACACGCTGAACGGGTCCGGCGTTGCCGTTGGACGCGCCATGATTGCCGTCATGGAAAACTACCAGAACAGTGACGGCTCGATCACCGTGCCTGAAGTGCTGCGTCCCTACATGGGCGGACTGGAGCGGATCGGCTGACCATGCGCATTCTCATCACCAACGACGACGGCATCCACTCCGAAGGTATCCGGGTGCTGGAGCGCATCGCCCGCGAACTCTCGGATGACGTCTGGGTTGTCGCTCCGGAGACCGACCAGAGCGGCGTCGCCCATTCTCTCACCCTCAGCGATCCGCTGCGCCTGCGGCAGATTTCCGAGCGCCACTTTGCCCTGCGCGGCACGCCGACGGACTGCGTCATCATGGGCGTGCGCAAGGTGCTGCCCGGCCTGCCGGATCTCATCCTGTCCGGCATCAACCGGGGCCAGAACATGGCCGACGATGTCACCTATTCGGGCACCGTCGCCGGTGCCATGGAAGGGGCCATCCTCGGCATCCCGTCCTTTGCCGTGTCGCAGACCTGGAGCTTCGCCGTTGGCACCGAGCCGGACTATTCGCCGGCAGAAACCCTCGGGCCGGATCTGTTCCGCAAGCTGATGCAGTTCCATCTGCCGCGCTACACGCTCCTCAACATCAACTTCCCCGATTGCCGGCCGGATCAGGTCGCCGGCGTGAAGGTGACGGTGCAGGGGCATCATGAGCAGGCTGGCCTCGTCATCGACGAGCGCATGGACCGTCGCGGCAATGCCTATTACTGGCTCGGCTTCCAGGAGCGCTCGCACGATCCGGTCGGCAACAGCGATCTCAATGCGATCGTCTCGAATCATATCTCCGTGACGCCGCTGAGGCTTGACCTTACGGCGCATGATCTGGTCGGATTGCTGGCTGCCGAGCTGAACTGATCAGCACCGGCTGTGCAGCGGCCGGGTCTTTTGGGCCCGGTCGGGAGGAGGGAAGATGGCCGAAACCGGCGTAGCAGATGCTCCGGCTGTCACGCATGACGAATTCGAGGCCCGGGCCTCGCTCGTCCTGTCCCTGCGCCGGCGCGGCATCAACGACCGCCGGGTGCTTTCGGCCATCGAACGGGTGCCACGGCGCCTGTTCCTGTCGGCCCGGCTGCACCGCTATGCCTACGAAGACTGCCTGTTGCCGATCGAGTGCGGCCAGGTGGTCAGTGCCCCCTCACTGGTCGCGCGAATGGCCGAGGCGCTGGAGATCCAGCCCAGCCACCGGGTGCTCGAGATCGGCACCGGTTCGGGCTATCAGACGGCTGTCCTGTCGCATCTGTGCCAGCATGTCTTCACGGTCGAGCGCTACCAGACCCTCATCGGCCTGGCGCGCCAGCGGCTGGCGGCGCTGAAGATCACCAATTGCGAGCTGCATCACGCCGACGGCCTGCAGGGCCTGCGCGAACGGGCGCCCTTCGACCGGATCGTGCTCACCGGCTCGGTGCCAAGCATTCCGGATGTCCTGAAAAGCCAGCTGGTCAGTGATGGCATCCTCATCGGCACCATCGGCTGGCCGGGCAAGGTGCAGACCCTGGTCCGATTCCGCAGGGGCGGAGAATCGGACGTTGAGGAACATCTTGGCCAGCTGCGCCTCGTTGCCTTGCGCCCGGGCCGCGCGGACTTCCTTTAGTCCTTGATCTGTTGGCGGAAATCCGCCGTTTCATGATCCTGTTTAGGCTTTGTCAACCTTACTGCCGTCTACTGGTCCCATGTTAACTCAGTTTGGGTCGAGCAGGGCAATGACCAGTCGGATGCGTATCCATCGCAAGTCCCTTTGGACGCGGGTCGCCGCCATTGGCCTCATCGCAGGTCTTGGCGCCGGTTGCAGCGGCAGCTTCGAGCGGTTTGCTGACGGTCCGGTCTACACCGGCGGCACAGCGAACCAGCGTTCCATTCTGGGCAAGGGCAATGCCTCCCAGCCCAGCTACCAGGACATCGTCCGTGGTCCGGGCAAGACCGCAGGCAACCTGCCAGCCTCAGGCAACACGCCGAAAACCACCGGTTCGATCGCCTCGACCAAGCTGCCGCCGGTCCCCGGCACGGCTGTGTCGTCCGCCCCGCCGCCGGTGAAGCTGTCGCCGACCGGCGAGCCCGTGATCGCGCGTCCGAACGTCGCCGCCGTCACCGCTCCGGTGGCTGCCGCAGCTGAAGCTGGCGAAAATTCCTGGAAGGGTTGGACCTCGACCGGTGGCACGCGGATCCAGTTGCGCGAGGGCGATTCGGTCGCTGGCCTCGGCAAGCGCTACGGCGTTCCGGCCGAAGCGATCATGGCGGTCAACGGGCTTGATTCTTCGTCCAAGGTTGGCCCCGGCCAGTCCGTGATCATCCCGACCTATGTCTACGCTGCCAACAACGCGGCAACGACGGCGGCTTCGACCAAGCCGGTCAAGCTGCCACCGGCCAGTGGTGCACCCGAGACGACAGGGTCGATCTCTCCGACAGCCAATGTTCTGGCCTCCGTGCAGGCACCGGGCAAGAAGCCCGCGTCCGGCAAGACTGTTGCTGCACTGGCCCCGGCCAAGACGACGGCTACCGATGCCCGCCCGTCCGCGCCTCTGGTCGCAGGCCAGCCAGCTCCGGCAAAGACCGCTCCGGTAACTGCCTTGCGCGAAACGCCGGGCACGTCGCTTCCCGCGGCTGACAAGCCCGCGCTGGAGGCTCTGGCCGGTGCAACGCAGGATTCCAAGCCCTTGCAGACGGCGTCCGTCGATCCGCAGGAAGCGACCGGCGGCCCGATGTTCCGCTGGCCGGTGCGTGGCCGTGTCATTTCCGAGTTCGGCGCCAAGCCGGGCGGTTCGCGCAACGACGGCATCAACCTCGCCGTTCCCGAAGGCACGCCTGTCAAGGCGGCCGGTGACGGTTCGGTCATCTACGCCGGCAACGAGCTGAAAGGCTTCGGCAATCTGGTCCTGATCCGTCACGACGACGGCTGGGTCTCGGCCTATGCCCACAACAGCGAGATCCTGGTCAAGCGCGGCGAAGCCGTTCAGCGCGGCCAGGTCATCTCGAAGGCCGGTGCCAGCGGCTCGGTCAGCCAGCCGCAGGTCCACTTCGAGCTGCGCAAGGACAACAAGCCGGTCGATCCGATGCGCCATCTGCCGCGCGGCTGAGCCAGGCACTCAGACATTCAAAAGGCGGCCACCGGCCGCCTTTTTTGTTGTCAGCGCGACAGCGATACGCCGAGGCGTCCTGCCAGGTCCTGGATGAACTGGAACGCCACGCGGCCAGAACGTCCGCCGCGCGTCGTTGCCCATTCCAGCGCCTCGGCCCTGAGCACGTCAGCGGGCACCGTCAGGCCGAAATGGCGGACATAGCCGCCCACCATCTCCAGATAGTCATCCTGCGAGCAGTTGTGGAAGCCGAGCCACAGGCCGAAGCGGTCGGACAGCGACACCTTTTCCTCCACGGCCTCCGCCGGATTGATCGCCGTCGAGCGTTCATTCTCGATCATGTCACGCGGCAGCAGGTGGCGCCGGTTGGACGTGGCGTAGAACAGCACATTCTCTGGCCGCCCCTCGATACCGCCTTCCAGCACGGCCTTCAGCGATTTGTAGGACGTGTCATCATGGTCGAAGCTCAGATCGTCACAGAAGACAATGAAGCGGTGCGGCGCCGGCTTGATCAGGCTCATGAGGCCCGGCAGTGTCTCGATGTCCTCGCGGTGGATCTCGATCAGCTTTAGCGGCGCTGCCTCGCCGCTGGCATTGATCGCCCCATGCGCAGCCTTCACCAGCGACGACTTGCCCATGCCGCGCGCGCCCCACAGAAGCACGTTGTTGGCCGGCAGGCCCTTGGCAAAGCGCCGCGTGTTGTCGACCAGCAGATCGCGCACCCGGTTGACCGCGCAAAGCAGTTCGATCTCGACCCGGTTGACCTTCGGCACGGGCACAAGGTTGCCCGGCACCGGCTGCCAGATGAAGGCGTCCGCGGAAGCAAAATCCGGGGCCAACGGGGCAGGGGGAACGGCACGGGCAATCAGGGCGATGAGCTGATCCAGCTTTGCCGCAACGTCATGGATCGTCATCGGCGCCGGTTCCTGAGATGCTTTCGTCATGGGAACTCTGTTACCTGTCTTGCAAATGCCTATATGCAGGCGAACCAAATGGGCTTGCCTCAGGCTTAACATGCGGAAGATCGGGCCGAAATGCCGGTTTTGCCCGGATCGGTACGCCGAAATCCGCCGTGTGACTTGAAATGCAAGGGCCCGTGGTTATAGTCCGCGCCACCTGTTTGTGGCGGCACATCCTGGTTCGGCAGATGCCGGACAGCCACCACGCCCATCTCCTGAGGAGACCTTGATGTTCATCACTCCCGCCTACGCCCAGACCGGCTCGATGTCCGATCCGAGCGCCCTGCTGCAGTTCGCCCCGTTCATCCTGATCTTCGTGATCATGTATTTCCTCATCATTCGCCCGCAGCAGAAGCGGATGAAAGCCCACAAGGAAATGGTTGCGAACCTGCGCCGCGGCGACGTGGTGGTCACCTCCGGCGGTCTGATCGCCAAGGTCTCCAAGGTCGTTGACGACACCGAGATCCAGGTGGAACTGGCCGAGGGCGTCAAGGCCCGTCTCGTCCGCGCCATGGTTGCGGAAGTGCGTTCCAAGTCCGAGCCGGTCAAGGACGGCGAATAATCCGGACCGGTGTCCGGACGCGGCTGCCGCGTCCGGAGCGCCCGCCTTCGGCAAGAACGCGAACCGAACGGTCACATGCCCCCGGCAACGTGGGGCACAGCCAACACAGGCCATCCACTCATGCTGTATTTTGCCCGCTGGAAGATCGCGCTGATCTTCGCAGTGATCCTCGGAGGGATCGTGTCGATCCTGCCGAATTTCATGTCCGCCGAAACGCTCAAGAGCTGGCCGTCCTGGCTGCCACAGAAGCAGATCGTGCTGGGGCTGGACCTGCAGGGTGGTGCCTATCTTCTTTATGAAGTCGACGAGCGCGACTACATCGACAAGAGCCTGGCGACGCTGACCGGCGAGATCCGCAACGAGCTGCGCAAGGAGCCGCGCATCGGCTACACCGGTCTTGCCGTGCAGGGCGAAACGGTACAGGTCCGCATCCGCGATGCCGAAAAGCTCGAGGAAGCCCGCACCCGTCTTGCGCCGCTGGTCAATCCGCTGGCCGGCTCCCTGTTTTCCGGACAGGCCGTCAACGAATTCGAGATGACCGTCGGCAGCGATGGTCTGATCCGCTATGCCTTTACTGAACAGGGCCTGCAGCAGCGCATGGCCTCGATCGTGCAACAGTCGATCGAGGTGATCCGCCGCCGCGTCGACGAAATCGGCACGACCGAACCGAACATCCAGCGCCAGGGCTCCAGCCGGATCCTTGTCGAAGCGCCCGGCGAACAGGATCCGGAGCGTCTCAAGGCGCTTGTCGGACAGACCGCTCAGCTGACCTTCCACCTTGTCGACGTCACCATGTCTGCCGACCAGGCGCTGCAGAGCCGTCCGCCGGTTGGTACCATCGTGCTCAACTCTGTTGATGAGCCGACGATCCCTTATCTCGTCGAGGAAGTGCCGCTGATGAGCGGCGAGGATCTCGTCGACGCCCAGGTTTCGTTCAATCCGCAGACGAACGAGCCGGTCGTCAGCTTCCGCCTCAACACCGCCGGCGCCCGCAAGTTCGCGACGGTGACGACACAGAACGTCGGCCGGCCTTTCGCCATCGTGCTCGACAACGAGGTCATTTCAGCCCCGCGCATCAATGAACCGATCACCGGCGGCTCGGGTCAGATCTCCGGCAATTTCTCGGTCCAGAGCGCCAATGACCTTGCCGTGCTGCTGCGCGCCGGCGCGCTTCCGGCCAAGCTGACCGTGATCGAGGAACGCGCCATCGGCCCCGGCCTTGGTCAGGACTCCATCGACGCCGGACAGACGGCCTCTCTGATCGGCGGTGCCCTGGTCGTGGTCTTCATGATTCTGGCCTATGGCCGGCTGGGCGTTTATGCCGACATCGCCCTGATGGTGAACATCATCCTGATCTTTGCGGCCCTCACGCTGCTTCAGGCGACCCTGACCTTGCCAGGCATTGCCGGCATCGTGCTGACCATCGGCATGGCTGTCGATGCGAACGTGCTGATCTATGAGCGCATCCGCGAGGAACTGCGCAATGGCCGGTCAGTGATTTCGGCCATCGAGGCTGGCTTCAGCCGGGCCTTTGCAACCATTCTGGACTCCAACATTACCACGCTGATCGCGGCCGTTGTGTTGTTCCAGCTCGGGTCGGGTCCGGTGCGTGGCTTCGCCGTCACGCTGGCGCTCGGGATCTTCACCACGATGTTTACGGCCTACACCGTTACACGTTTCATCGTGTCGATCTGGATCCGCCGCGCGCGACCAACCACCATCAACATCTGAACCGGATCCCACATTATGAAGCTCCTGCGGCTTGTCCCAGACAACACCAAGATCCGGTTCATGCGGTTCCGGACGTTCAGCTTTCCTGCTGCGCTCATCATCGCTGCAATCTCGCTGTTCCTGTTCTCCTACGTTGGCCTCAACTATGGCATCGACTTCAAGGGCGGCACGATCATCGAGATGAAGACCCAGGGCCCGGCCGATGTTGGCGCAATCCGCGCCCAGCTGGGGGCGCTGGATGTCGGTGCTGTTCAGGTCCAGCAATTCGGACAGCCTGACGAAGTGCTGGTTCGCATCGAACAGCAGGACGGCGGCGAGCAGAGCCAGCAGGCGGCCGTCAACCAGATCCGTCAGATGTTCGAGCAGACCGCTGAAATCCGCCGTGTTGAAATCGTCGGCCCCAGCGTCTCCGGTGAGCTTGCGGCAGCCGCGTCCATCGCCATCCTGGTCGCGCTCGTCGGCATCATGATCTATGTCTGGATCCGCTTCGAATGGCAGTTCGCCGTTGGCGCGATCCTGACGACCGTCAACGACGTGCTCGTCACGGTCGGCCTTTTCGTGATCCTGCAGCTCGACTTTTCCCTGTCGAGCATCGCGGCCGTGCTGACGATCATCGGCTACTCGCTGAACGATACGGTCGTCGTCTACGACAGAATTCGAGAGAACCTCAGAAAATACAAAAAGATGGCTCTTCCGGATCTGCTTGATCTGTCGATCAACGAGACCCTGACGCGCACCACCATGACGTCCGTGACGACCCTTCTCGCCCTCGTTGCGCTGTATGCCTTCGGTGGCGAGGTCATTCAGTCGTTCACGCTCGCCATGATCTTCGGCATTTTGATCGGCACCTACTCGTCAATCTTCCTGGCCGCGCCATTTCTCATCCTGTTCGGCCTGCGGCAGGGGGGCAGTGACAAGGACGGCGAAAAGGCTGCCCGCACGGACGCCGCTCCCGCGGCCTGACCGGCTCGGACGGCGATCTGGCGCGGCATCGATAACACAGGACGACCGATGGAAATTCGCAAGGCGCATTTCCCCGGACGGGCACCCGTCGACGCTTATGGCGGCGGCGGGTTCCGTTTTGCGGGCATGTCTCATTTCGGCTCGATCCTGTGTCTGCCCTCGGGCATTCACGGCTGGCCGGTGGCAGACTTCGGCGAGCTCTCGCTGGACAGCTTCGCCCGCGTTCTGGAACAGGCCGGTGAGATCGAGGTGCTGCTGGTTGGCACCGGTGTGGACCTGCGCCCCTTGAAGCCGGACTGGAAGGCTGCCTTCCGCGAGGCCGGAATCCTCGCTGATCCCATGTCGACCGGGGCGGCCGTGCGGACCTTCAATGTCATGCTGTCCGAAGACCGCGCCGTTGCCGCGGCCTTCCTTGCAGTCGAGTAGCGGCATGTCCGATCCCTTCGCTCACGTCCAGACGCTGGTCCGTGACCACGACATCGACCGCTACCTCACCGCACTGTTCGCTCCAGCCGAACACCGCGGCGGTCTGCTCGCGCTCTATGCCTTCAACATTGAGATCGCCAGGGTTCGCGACGTGGTCAATGATCCGCTGCCCGGGGAAGTGCGGCTGCAGTGGTGGCGCGATTTCCTCACCGGTACCGAACATGGCGCGGCCTCGGCCAATCCGGTCGCGGCTGCGCTGGCCGAAACGATCAAGCGCTACAATCTGCCGGTGGCGGCGCTGATTGCGCTGATCGATGCGCGGGTTTTCGATCTCTATGACGATCCGATGCCGACGCTGCTCGACCTTGAGGGCTATGCCGGCGAGACCTCCTCGGCGCTGATGCAGCTCGGCTCCATCGTTCTGGCCGGCGGCACGGAACCGGGCACCTGCGACACAGCCGGTCATGCGGGCGTTGCCTATGGCCTCACCGGCCTGATGCGGGCCTTGCCCTGGCACGCCGCCCGGCGGCAGTGCTACATGCCGGCGGATGTGCTGGATCGCCATGGCGTTGACCGCGAGACGATGTTTCGCGGCGAAATGACCGTGGAACTCGGCGCGGCCCTTGCCGAGATGCGCGCCCATGCGCGGCATCATCTGGAGCGGACGCGGGATCTCGTGTCCTGCGTGCGGCCCGAGGTTGCCAGCGCCTTCCTGCCCGTCTGTCTCGTCGAGCCGTTCCTGAAGGTCATGGCGCGCAAAGGCTTCAATCCCTTCCGCGACCGGGCGGAGCTGTCGCAGCTGCGCCGTCAGTGGATCATCTGGCGCGCCGCGCGCAAGGCGATGAAGCCCTCCCGCCCGGCGCGCTGACGCCTCAGGCGTGGCTCAGTCCTGAGTGAGGCGATTGGCGGCAATCCACGCGTCAAAATGCTCGCGGGCGCGCTGGGTCATCGCCAGCTTGCGCGCCTTGGCCTTGTCGGCCCCGCGCAGGCGCTTGCCGTCCTCGCCCTTGACCGGCGCGTCGGTCGGCGGAAACAGCCCGAAATTCACGTTCATCGGCTGGAACGAGCGCGGACCTTCTTCATCGTCGCGGGCAATATGGCCGCCGGTGATATGGCCAAGCAGTGCGCCCATCGCGGTGGTGGCGGGCGGCGCCGTGACATCGAGCCCCAGACGCTCGCGCGCGGCAAAAAGGCCTGCCATGCAGCCGACCGAGGCCGATTCCACATAGCCTTCGCAGCCGGTGATCTGGCCGGCGAAACGCAGCCGCGGTTCGGCCTTCAGCCGTAGGCTGCCGTCGAGCAGCTTCGGCGAGTTCAGGAACGTGTTGCGATGCAGCCCGCCGAGCCGCGCAAAGACGGCGTCCTCGAGCCCGGGGATCATCTTGAAGACCTCCGCCTGCGCGCCGTACTTCAGCTTCGTCTGGAAGCCGACCATGTTGTAAAGCGTGCCGAGCGCGTTGTCCTGGCGCAGCTGCACCACCGCGTAGGCCTTCACGGTCGGGTTATGCGCATTCGTCAGCCCCATCGGCTTCATCGGGCCGTGCCGCAGCGTCTCGCGGCCGCGCTCCGCCATCACCTCGATCGGCAGGCAGCCGTCGAAATAGGGCGTGTTGGCCTCCCATTCCTTGAAGTCGGTCTTGTCGCCGGCAATCAGCGCATCGATGAACGCATCATACTGCGCCTTGTCCATCGGGCAGTTGATGTAGTCCTTGCCGGTGCCGCCCGGTCCAACCTTGTCATAGCGCGACTGGAACCAGGCGACGTCGAGATTGATCGAATCGAAATGCACGATCGGTGCGATGGCGTCGAAGAAGGCCAGCGAATCCTCGCCCGTGCGCTTCAGGATTGCCTCCGACAGGGCCGGCGAGGTGAGGGGGCCGGTGGCGATGATGACGCTGTCCCAGTCCTCCGGCGGCAGGTCGGTAAGCTCCTCACGGGCCAGCGTCACCAGCGGATGGGCGGCTAGCGTGCGGGTTACCGCGTCGGAGAACCCGTCGCGGTCCACGGCCAGCGCGCTGCCGGCCGGCACCTGATGCGCATCGGCGGCCTGCATGATCAGCGAACCGGCTCTGCGCAGCTCCGCATGCAGCAATCCGACGGCGTTGTAATCGGCATCATCCGAGCGGAACGAGTTCGAGCAGACCAGTTCGGCCAGCCCGTCGCCCTTGTGCGCGTCAGTGCCGCGCACCGGGCGCATCTCATGCAGCACAACCGGAATGCCGGCCTTTGCCAGCTGCCAGGTGGCCTCCGAACCGGCGAGACCGCCGCCGATCACGTGAACGGGTTTCGTCATGGGTGTCTGCCTTCTTGATCAGCGTGGCGCGCTGTGGATGGCCAGCGCTTGGTCGCGGACGGGATCCCTCAGGCACGCAAAAACATGTGTCCGCCTGATATCGTTTCAATAGCCGCGATGCAATGGACGCCATATTCTCTCCTTACGGCAAGACGGAGCGGCGGGATGATCGGGGACCCTTCAGAACAGTCAGATGGCCGGTCCTGGCGCACGCGTTCGGCGTCACTGCGGCCACTGTCCTGTGTCGTGGCCCTCGCGGCCGTGCTGTCCGGCTGCGCTGCCCAGTCCACCACGTCATCGAATGGCTGGTACGACAGCCAGAACGGTCTCCAGCCCAGAGACGACCGGCTCTACATCTGTCATGCCTTCGGTTGCGCCCGCAAGACGCCGGTTCAGCTCGGGTCGCGTGATCTGCGGCGGCTGGCTGCAATCCTGCGCGAAGGCAGGGCTAGCCCTGCTTCTGAGCGCGCAGCAGTCGCCCGGGCGGTCGCCTGGATGGAAACGCGGGTCGCCGCCGAGGTCGGTTCTGCCAATGACCGCGCCGGCTTTGACACCAGTGGGGCCGGCGTCCCCGGCCAGATGGACTGCATTGACGAGGCGACCAACACAACCAGCCTGCTGCTGCTGGCGGAAAAGCGCGGCTACCTGAAGCACCACAGGGTCGGATCGCCCGTGGCGCGCGGCTTTCTCATCGATGGCCGATATCCGCATGCAACCGCTGTCCTGAGACAGCGCGGCGGAGCAGACTATGCGGTCGACAGCTGGCCAAAGGCCAATGGCGCGCAGCCCGTCATCCAGCCACTGGACGCCTGGTTCGCGGCCCGTCCGGCACTGTGATGCAGCACGATGGTTTGCGGATGGAATGATCGGAAGGGGCTTCAAGAATCGAAAAGCGCTCGCCGATGGGAGGAGGATTCGGCGAGCGCTCTTTCGATGGCCGATCCGGGAGGAGGTGGATCGGTCGAAGCCGGACCGCAGGTGGGAGGAGGAGTCCTTTGGTCCGAAAAACGGGGCGGCGTGTTCGCCGCCCGTGTTGAGTTCTAGATAATTCGTCTGAGACCGGTGCGCCATGCACAATTCTGCATGCCTGCCCTGTCAATGCTGCAGAGCAGCAACGGGCGTTGTGCCCGGTCAGACGGGTGGGGCGCATCGCTTGAGCAGCGCCACCGACCCGCAGTCAGTCCTCAGCGCATCGCCTGACGCGCAACTGACCCGATGTCGGCACGGGAGATGCCGATGTCGTTCAGCTCGCGGGAGGACATACGGGCGAGCTCATCATAGGTCTCGCGGTACTTCTTCCAGGAGCGATACTTGGAAACGAGGTCGTGAAGCATGATGTTACCTTTCTTCTTGCTTATGTTGATTTAAGAAGGTCGCCTGTCGTTGATGCGATGGCGTCCTGAATTCGTTGAGAGATAGATAGGCGATCTTGATCCCGTCTTCCATAGACAGTTCCTCATGCCAGCCCTGCGATCTCCGCAGGGCGTGGTTAAACCCGGTTAGGGCTTGCGGTGAAGGCAGGGCAGCATCAGGGCGGAACCGCGCCGCGGCGGATGACATGCATCGAGGACACAGGTCGGTGCCAGGAATCAAAAAGCCGCTCCCACGGAATCGATGGGGCGGCCTGAAGAACGGGTGCTGAAATGACGAACGCCTGCCGGTGGGAGGAGGTACCGGCAGGCGTCGTTTAGTCGGGCGGGCTGGGAGGAGAAGAACCCGCCGTCTCACACGATCCGGGGCTTGGGAGGAGGAGAGCCCGGGATCGCGATTCCTGAAGTCCGTCTGAAGCTTAGCGGCTTGCGCGACGGGCGATGAACTCGATGTCACCGCGGCCGATGCCCAGATCGCTCAGCTCGCGGTTGGACAGGCGGGACAGCTCCTCGACGGTGCGGCGGTAGTTGACCCACGAATTGTACTTGCGAACGACGGTGTTGATCATTTGTCCGATCCTTGAACCTTTTGGAGTGGCTGCCAGCTTTCCGTTGTGCGGTGCAGCGCCGTTCCGATGACCCTTATCTACGCCTTGTTCGCATGTGCGAGAAGTCCTGCCTCTGCATGACTGGCATGCAAATCACGCAAGTCGAAAAATTAAAGCGGGACAGATGCTTCTGCCCCGCTCCTGACCCAATTCAATCGATCGAATCGACGAATGCTGCAATGCAGCGTCCGTCTGGCCTATTCCGCCGCCGACGGCGCGCGCAGCTGCGGCCGGCGGCCGAGCAGTTCGCGCAGGAACTGGCCGGTGTGGCTTGCCGGCGTGGCGGCCACGTCTTCCGGCCGTCCGGTGGCCACGACCATGCCGCCGCCATCTCCGCCTTCCGGCCCGAAGTCGATCAGCCAGTCCGCGGTCTTGATCACCTCGAGATTGTGCTCGATCACCAGCACCGTGTTGCCCTGCTCGACCAGCTCGTGCAGCACCTCCAGGAGCTTGGCCACATCATGGAAATGCAGACCCGTGGTCGGCTCGTCGAGGATATAGAGCGTGCGTCCGGTGGAGCGGCGTGCCAGCTCCTTGGCCAGCTTCACGCGCTGCGCCTCGCCGCCGGACAGGGTGGTGGCCTGCTGGCCGACCTTGATATAGCCGAGGCCGACCTGGGCCAGCGTTTCCATCTTGTCGCGCACGGCCGGCACGGCGGCAAAGAACTCTGCAGCCTCCTCGACGGTCATGTCCAGCACATCGGCAATCGACTTTCCCTTGAACAGAACCTCGAGCGTCTCGCGATTGTAGCGCTTGCCCTTGCAGACGTCGCAGGTGACATACACGTCCGGCAGGAAGTGCATCTCGATCTTGATGACGCCGTCGCCCTGGCAGGCCTCGCAGCGACCACCCTTGACGTTGAAGGAGAAGCGGCCCGGCTGATATCCGCGCGCCTTCGCCTCCGGCATGGAGGCAAACCATTCGCGGATCGGCGTGAAGGCACCGGTGTAGGTCGCCGGGTTGGAGCGCGGCGTGCGTCCGATTGGCGACTGATCGATGTCGATCACCTTGTCGAGATGCTCCAGCCCCTCGATGCGGTCATGCGGCGCAGGGTTCTCGCGTGCGCCATTCAGCCGGCGCGCAGCTGAGCGGAACAGCGTATCGATGAGGAACGTCGACTTGCCGCCCCCCGAAACGCCGGTGATGCAGGTGAAGGTGCCAAGCGGAATGTCGGCGCTGACATTCTTCAGGTTGTTGCCGCGCGCGCCAATCACCTTGATCTGGCGCTTCTTGTTGATCTTGCGCCGCTCGGCCGGCACCGGGATGCCGCGTGTGCCCGACAGATACTGTCCGGTCAGCGAGGCCGGATTGGCCATGATCTCAGCGGGCGTGCCGATGGCGACGATCTCGCCGCCATGCACGCCGGCGCCGGGACCGACGTCGACGACATAGTCAGCCGTCAGCACCGCGTCCTCGTCATGCTCGACGACGATGACGGTGTTGCCGAGGTCGCGCAGGTGGCGCAGCGTGTCGAGGAGCCTTGCGTTGTCACGCTGGTGCAGGCCGATCGAGGGCTCGTCCAGAACATAAAGCACGCCGGTCAGGCCCGAACCGATCTGCGAGGCGAGGCGGATGCGCTGGCTTTCGCCGCCCGACAATGTGCCGGAATTGCGCGACAGCGACAGGTACTCAAGGCCCACGTCATTGAGGAAGCGCAGCCGCTCGCGGATCTCCTTGAGGATGCGGCCGGCGATCTCCTGCTGCTTGTCGCTGAGGGTGGCCGGCAGCGTCTCGAACCAGTCGGCCGCATTGCGGATCGAGAGTTCGGAGGTCTGGCCGATGTGGCGTCCGGAGATCTTCACGGCCAGGGCCTCCGGCTTGAGGCGGTAGCCGCCGCAGGCCGGGCAGGGGTGGTTCGACTGGAAACGGGTCAGTTCCTCGCGCACCCAGGCCGAATCCGTTTCCCGCCAGCGCCGTTCGATGTTGCCGATCACGCCTTCGAAGGTCTTGCGCGCCTTGTAGCTGCGCACGCCGTCGTCATAGACGAACTCGATCTCTTCCTTGCCCGATCCATGCAGGATCAGATGGCGGACGCTTTCCGGCAGCTCGCGCCAGGGCGTTGCCATCGACACCTTGAACTGGCGGCAGATGGCTTCCAGCGTCTGCGCATAATAGGGCGAGGTTGCCCCGGTCTTCGCCCAGGGCAGCACGGCCCCGTCGCGCAGCGACAGGCTTTCGTCGGGCACGACCAGCTCCGCCTCGAAGGCGAGCGTGGTGCCGAGGCCATCGCAGGAGGGGCAGGCGCCGAAGGGGTTGTTGAAGGAGAACAGCCGCGGCTCGATCTCGGGAATGGTGAACCCGGACACCGGGCAGGCGAATTTCTCCGAGAAGATGATCCGCTCATGCGTTTCGTTGCGGTTCTGCAGCACGGCATCCTTGTCGGACGGCGTCTCCGGCAGAGGCCGGTCCGCGAATTCGGCAATCGCAATGCCGTCAGCCAGCTTCAGCGCGGTCTCGAAGGAATCCGCGAGGCGTCCGGCGATATCCGCGCGCACGACCAGCCGGTCGACGACGACGTCGATATCATGCTTGTATTTCTTGTCGAGCGCCGGGGCCTCGGCGATCTCGTGGAACGTGCCGTTGATCTTGACCCGCTGGAAGCCCTTCTTCATCAGCTCGGCGAGTTCTTTCTTGTACTCGCCCTTGCGCCCGCGCACGATCGGCGCCAGCAGGTACAGGCGGGTGCCTTCCTCGAGCGCCAGCACACGGTCGACCATCTGGCTGATCGTCTGGCTTTCGATCGGCAGGCCGGTTGCCGGGGAATGCGGCACACCGACGCGCGCGAACAGCAGGCGCATGTAGTCATAGATCTCGGTGACCGTGCCGACCGTCGAACGCGGATTGCGCGAAGTGGTCTTCTGTTCAATGGAAATGGCCGGCGACAGCCCGTCGATCTGGTCGACGTCGGGCTTCTGCATCATTTCCAGGAACTGCCTTGCGTAAGCCGACAGGCTTTCGACATAGCGGCGCTGCCCTTCGGCATAGATCGTGTCGAAGGCGAGCGAGGATTTGCCCGAGCCGGACAGACCCGTCATCACGATCAGCCGGTCGCGCGGCAGGTCAAGATCGACATTCTTGAGATTGTGCTCACGTGCACCACGGATTGACAGATACTTGCCGCGCTCGGCCGGCAGGGCCTTCGCAACGGTGGACAGGGAGTTCGGCTTGGCGTCCTCGGACATCAGATCAATCCTGGCTGGCCCGGATGGGCAAAAGTCTCTGCAGTTATACGCAAGGCACCTGCTGCCTCAACCGCCAAACGGCGGTGACGTTAAGCCCGGGGCTGGCTCAGACGTTTGCCAAAGCGCCGCCTGCAGCCCCCGACTGTGGCGCATCAGGCACTTACGCGGCCAGCTGCGGGTTGGACCAGACCCGCACTCAATTGCCGTTGCAGCAACCCTGCGCCTTTGCTACAACAGGAACAAATAAAGAACAAGTCCTGACCGGCGTGTTTCGCGCCAAAAAATGCGTGGCAGCGAACACCGCGCTTTGTGGAAAAGGCAAAGCGCGGATGCAGCGTCAGTGAATTGGCGGTAGGGTCCGCCGACACACCCATCCGGCATCTGCGCGGATCTGGGGTTGGCAGGCATGGTCTGCCGGCAGGTTTTGAGCATTAGGTCGGGCCGGCAGGCTGCCCGAAAAAGCATGAGAAAGAAAAGGAGCCCGGAACATGGCGGGAAGCGTCAACAAGGTCATTCTGGTGGGCAATCTGGGAGCTGATCCGGAAATTCGCCGGACCCAGGATGGCCGGCCGATCGCCAACCTGCGGATCGCGACGTCGGAAACCTGGCGCGACCGTACCTCTGGCGAGCGGCGCGAGCGGACGGAATGGCACCGCGTCGTCATCTTCAACGAGGGCCTGTGCAAGATCGCCGAGCAGTATCTGCGCAAGGGCGCCAAGGTCTATATCGAAGGCCAGCTGCAGACGCGCAAGTGGCAGGATCAGGGCGGCCAGGAGCGGTTCTCGACCGAAGTCGTCCTGCAGGGCTTCAACGCCGCGCTGACCATGCTGGACGGCCGTGGCGAAGGTGGCGCGGGCGGCGGTGCGCTGCCGGATTACGGCTCTTCCGGCGGTTATGACAGTGGCCCCTCTGGCGGCTCTGGTGGTGGCTACGGCGGCGGCTCTGGCGGTTACGGCGGTGGGTCCTCGGGCGGCTATGGCGGCGGCTCCGGTGGCTCTGGCGGAGGTGCCGGTGGCGGTGCAGGCGGCGGCTTCGGCGGCGGGATGGACGACGAAATCCCGTTCTGACCCCATTGCGCCAACCCGTTGCCGGCCGGCCCAGTTGCCGTCCGTCTGGCCGCGGGGTTCGGGCAACACATGCGCTGCGGCCGACATGGTTTGGCCGCAGTCGGCTGCTGATCTTGTGCGTGACTGTGGTCACGGCCAGCGGGTGATGCGTTGGCGTATCGTCAGGGTCGGACGCGCTCAGGTGTTCCTTCGCTGACGTGGTTGCGTGCAAAGGTTTCTTTGCGTTAACCCTTCGGTCGCAGTTGCAGGGATAAAATGCTAGTCTTCGGTTGGCCGCCTGCCTGCAACGGCGTTGCCGGGGGCGCTGGTCGTGACAGGCGCGGCCCTGGCATACGTTTCGCCGGCGTACGGTGGGGCGGTTGAGCGGTATTTGATCAGAGGTTTTTGAGAACATGCGTTCGGTTCGTTGTCCGGGTTCCCATCGTCAGTCCAGGGCCATCACCAGCCGGTGCCGGACCGCAATCCTTGCCCTCAGCGGGGCTATGATCCTTTCGGCCGCGATGGCCGGACCGGCCTCTGCGCAGTCTTTCCTCGATCGTCTGTTCAACCCGGATTATCAGCCGCAGCAGCGGCTTGAGCCTGTGGCGCCGGCGCAGCCGGGCTCAGACCCTCGACCGTGCAACCATTTCCGCCAACAAGGTCACCGGTCCGAAATATTACACCTACAAGGCCGATGCTCTGGAGCCGGTGTCCTTCGCTGGGCTCGCCGATGTCCAGACGGCCGCAGCACCCTCGGGGCAGGGCGCGTCCACGGGGGCCAGCCTGTCCGAGTTTGATCTTGCCCGGCCTGACCTGAGGGCGCTCAAACTGAAGGCTCTGCCGGAAGTCGGCGCTGCGCTCAAGGCGCATTACCGCGATGCCGCTAGCTTCGTCTGGGTGCGCGATGGCGCGCCGAATGCACAGGCACAAAGCGTGTCTGCAGCGCTTGCGGACGCAGGCCGCTACGGTCTTGATCCTGCCGATTACGAGGTCGCGCTGCCGGTGGTGGCCGGTCTCGACGAGGCCGCCGCACGGGCAGAACTGATTGCCTATGAAATGCGCCTCTCCGCCGCCGTCCTCACCTATGTGCTGGACGCCGGACGTGGCCGCATCGATCCGAACCGGATTTCCGGCTATCACGACCTGCCGCGCCAGAAGGTGGCGCTCGACGGCGTGCTGGCAGCACTTGGCGTCAGCAACGATGCCGGTGCAGCCCTTGCCGCCTATCAGCCCGGTTCGGCAGAGTTCCAGGCGCTGGTCGCCGAGCTGCAGCGCTTGCGCAGTGCCAAGGACCAGGGGCCGCGGATTGCCATTGCCGCCGGCACCCTGATCAAGCCGGGCCAGTCGAGCGATGAGCTGAAGAACGTCGTCTCGGCGATCCGCCACAGGGCGTCACCGGCGCTGGAAGCCGCGCATATCGAGACACTTGGCACCTATGCCGACGCGCCGGCCTACACGCCCGAGCTGGTCGCGCTGGTCAAGGCCTATCAGGCCGAGGCCGGGCTCAATGCCGATGGCGTGATCGGTGTCGGCACCATCCGCGCCCTGACCGGCGACAGCCTGTCGGCCAAGATCGCCAAGGCCGAGCTGGCGCTGGAGCAGATCCGCTGGCTGCCGCAGGATCTGGGCGCGCGCCGGGTGTTCATCAACCAGCCGTCCTTCACCGCCGTCTATTACGAGCCGGGCAAGGCCCCCTTGTCGATGCGCACCGTCATCGGCACGAAGAGCACCCAGACGTCCGTGTTCTATGACCAGATCGAGACGGTGGAATACAACCCGTTCTGGGGCGTGCCGCGGTCGATCCTGGTGAACCAGAAGCTGGAGATCCTGGCCAAGGATCCGGGCTATTTCGACCGGGCCGGCTTTGAGGTGACGACCGCTTCCGGCAAGCCGCTGGCTTCGGCCGATGTGGACTGGGTTGCGGTGGCGCAGGGGCGCATGAACGTCAACGTCCGCCAGCGCCCGGGCGATGACAACGCGCTTGGCGAACTGAAGATCCTGTTCCCCAACAAGCACGCGATCTACATGCATGACACGCCGTCGCGCCATCTGTTCAAGAAGGATGTGCGCGCCTATTCGAGCGGCTGCGTGCGCCTGTCCGATCCGCGCGCCATGGCAGCTGCCGTGCTGGGCACGAACACCGCCCATATCGCGGAGAAGATCGCCAGCGGCAAGAACAACTCCGAGCCGGTAACGGCGCGGATCCCGGTGTATCTGGTCTATTTCACCGCCTGGCCGCAGGACAATGGCGTGGTCGCCTATTACGACGACGTTTATGAGCGCGATGTCTTCGTCCAGCGCGCGCTGGAGGCAACGCGCAAGGCGCGCGGCGGCATCCGCACCTGACTGGGTTCGCGGCCTGGAATGGCCAGAAGCGGCGAAACGATCACCCTCCCGGGTCCAGCCTGGGAGGGTTTTTTGTTCCCGCGCGCGGGCGACAGGCGGTGAAAACGCTGCTCTGCCGGTTGCTGATCGGGGGCTGAGCGGGCATCGTGTGAACTACACACTGGCGCCGCCAGCAGGTTTTGCGTATAGTTTCGAAAAATCGAAAGTAAGGACGCATCCCTTGACCCCGCTGTCCCTCCGTCTGCCACGAACTGCCCGCCCTGTCATGCTTCTGACCGGCCTTCTTGTGCTGGCGAGCGGCTTTGCTGCGCCCTCAAGCGCTGCCGATCTCAAGCTGGAACTGACCGAGATCACCGACTGGAAGTCAGTCTATGCCACGGTCGAACCCTCGGTCCGCGTTCTTGCCCGGGCGCGCAACGCTGGCACCGTCGTCGAGTTGACCGTCGATGAAGGCAGCGCCGTGCGCGAGGGCGACCGCATCGCCCGGGTGCTGGACGAGAAACTGGCGCTGCGCCGGCAGGCGCTGAATGCCCGGATCGCGGCCACCTCGTCGGAAGCGGCAAACATTGAAAGCGAGGTCAACCGGGCCCGGCAACTCTTTGCCCGCGGCACGATCTCACAGTCCCGCATCGACCAGCTCGAAACCCAGCTGGATGTGGCGCGCGAGACCCTGAAGGCGGCAGAGGCGGAGCGCGACATTCTGGATCAGCAGGAGCGGGAAGGCGACGTGATCGCTGCCACCAGCGGCCGCGTCCTGTCGGTTCCGGTCACCATCGGCTCGGTCATCCTGCCGGGAGAACCGGTGGCCGAGATCGCTGAGGATGGCTTCCTCTTGCGCCTCGAATTGCCTGAACGCCACGCTGCCACCACGCGCGCGGGCGATCCGGTCAAGGTCGTGGCAAGGACGGGCGATGCGGCGCGCGAGGGACAGATCGTCAAGGTCTACCCCGAGCTTGCGAAAGGCCGTGTCATTGCCAATGCGGCTGCCGAAGGGCTGGGAGACTTCTTCGTCGGCGAGCGGGTTCCGGTCGAGATCGGCACGGGCACCCGCCCGGTTCTGGCGCTGCCGCCTGAGGCCTTGCGGCTGCGCAACGGTCTTGACTATGTGACCCTGCGCAACGCTGCCGGCACGACCACCGAAGTGGTCGTGCAACGGGGGCGCGAGGTCCAGAACGGAGCCTTGCGGCTTGTCGAGATTCTCAGCGGCCTCACTGCCGGCGATGTGGTGGTGCTGCCATGAGCCAGAAGGATCCGATGCGCGAACCGGCCCTCGGGCTCTCGGGCCGGCTGACGGCCGCCTTCATTGCCTCGCCGTTGACGCCGCTGCTGCTGTTTGCCTCGCTCGTGGTCGGGCTCATCTCGCTGGCGACGCTGCCGCGCGAGGAAGAACCTCAGATCTCGGTGCCGATGGTCGACATTCTGGTGCCTGCGAACGGCCTGAAGGCGCCGGATGCGGTCAAGCTTGTCACTGAACCGCTCGAGACCATCGTCAAGGCCATCGACGGCGTCGAGCATGTCTACAGCCAGACGCTCGATGACCGGGTGATGGTGACCGCGCGCTTCCTGGTCGGAACTCCGTCGGACAATGCGATCCTTCGGGTGCATGAAAAGATCCGCGCCAATCTCGACCGCATCCCGCTTGGCATCCCCGAACCTCTGGTCGTCGGACGGGGCATCGATGATGTGGCGATCGTCGTCGCCACGCTTGTGCCGCAACCCGATGTGGCGGCGAACTGGGACGCAGCAGCGCTCTACGCCCTGGCGCAGGAAGTGCGCACCGAACTGGCCCGGCTCGACAATGTCGGCCTGACCTATCTGGTCGGCACCGGACCCAGCCAGATCCGGATCGAGCCGGACCCGGAAGCCCTGTCGCGCTATGGCATCACCCTCGACCAGCTTGTCGGCAAGCTGCAGGGGGCAAACCGGTCGTTCCTTGCCGGCACGGTGCGCCAGGATGGCCGGTCGGTCCAGGTCATTGCCGGACAGACCCTTGGCGGGATTGGCGAAATCGGCACCCTCCTGCTGACCAGCCGCGACGGCCGTCCCGTCTATGTCAAGGATGTGGCGACGATCGTTGTCGATGGCGGTGGATCCGAGCGGCGCGTCTGGCACTATCAGGCGACCGAAAGCGGCGGCTTTGCCAAGGTTCCGGCGGTTTCCATTGCGGTTGCCAAGCGGGCAGGGGCCAACGCTGTCCTGATCTCGGAAGAAGTGCTGCACCACCTTGATGACCTGAAGGGCCGGATGATCCCGCAGGGGATCGACGTCCAGATCACCCGCGACTACGGCGAGACTGCCAACGAGAAAGCCAACGAGCTGCTGTTTCACCTGGCCCTGGCCACGGTGTCCATTGTTGTCCTTGTCGCGCTGGCAATCGGCTGGCAGGCCGGGCTCGTCGTGCTGATCGTCATCCCGACGACGATCCTGCTGACGCTGTTTGCCGCCCAGATGATGGGCTACACCATCAATCGAGTCAGCCTCTTCGCCCTGATTTTTGCCATCGGCATCCTGGTGGATGATGCCATCGTGGTGATCGAGAACATCGCCCGTCACTGGTCCATGCAGGACGGCCGCAGCCGCGCGCAAGCCGCCATCGCGGCGGTTGCCGAGGTCGGCAATCCCACCATCGTCGCCACCCTCACCGTCGTTGCCGCCCTGCTGCCGATGATGTTCGTCTCCGGCCTCATGGGCCCCTACATGAGCCCGATCCCGGCCGTTGCCTCGGCCGCGATGCTGTTTTCCTTCTTCGTCGCCGTGGTGCTGACCCCTTGGGCGATGCTGCGCATCGCCGGCCGCAGTGCGGGCCATACGCATGAGGAAGCCGCCGGCGGCGGGCGTTTGGGGGCCCTGTTCCGCGGCGTGGCGCGGCCTGTTCTGGCCAGTCGCGGCCGTGCCTGGGGTTTTCTCCTGATCGTGGGCATCGCGACGCTGTCCAGCACGGTGCTGATCTATACGCGTGATGTCACGGTCAAGCTGCTGCCGTTCGACAACAAGTCCGAACTGCAGATCGTCCTCGACATGCCCGAGGGCACTGCGCTGGAGACGACGGAACGCCAGTTGTCCGGTCTGGTGGCGAGCCTTGAAGGCCTGTCCGAAATCGTCTCGGTCCAGGCCCATGCCGGCACGGCGGCGCCTTTCAACTTCAACGGACTGGTGCGCCATTATTTTCTGCGCGACATGCCCGAGCAGGGAGACTTGCAGGTCAATCTGAAGCCGAAGGGCGAGCGTGTCCGCGAAAGCCATGCGGTGGCGCTGGACATCCGCCAGCGCCTGGCGCAGGTGGCGCTGCCGGCCGGTGCCTCCGTGAAGGTGGTGGAGGTTCCCCCCGGTCCGCCGGTGCTGGCGACATTGCAGGCTGAAATCTATGGCCCTGATCCAGACACCCGGCGTGCCGTTGCCAGTCGCATTGGCGAGCTGATGGGAACCGTGCCCTTCATCGTCGATATTGATCTGAGCCAGGGCCAGCCGGCCGAACGGATCCGCATCGCCCTCGACAGTGACAACCTCGAGTTCCACGGCGTCAGCGAACGCGATGTGTTTGCGGCCATCGAGACACTGCTTGGCACTTCGCCGGTGGGCTATTCCCACCGCGGCGAGGGCAGGGCGCCCCTGCAGATCGTGCTGGCCCTGCCGAAGTCGGACAGGACGCTTGGGGAACGCCTTCTGGCAACACCGGTGCCTGCGAACGCGCTGCCGGGCAACCGCGGTGTCGTTGAACTCGGTGATGTGGTGCATCTCCTGAAGGAGCCATCCTCGCATCTGATCTATCGCCACAACAGCCGCCCGGCCGAACTCGTGACGGCAGAACTGGCCGGCACGTTCGAGGCTCCGGTCTACGGTATGCTCGCGGTCGCGGATGCGATCGAAGGCGCCGACTGGTCTTCCTTGCCGAAGCCGGACATTGCCTATCATGGCCAGCCGGTCAGCGACGCGCAGACGGTCCTGCTGTGGGATGGCGAGTGGGAGGTGACCTTCATCACCTTCCGCGACATGGGCGCCGCCTTTGCCGTTGCGTTGCTGGCGATCTACTTCCTCGTGGTGGCGCAGTTCCGCTCTTTCGCCCTGCCACTGGTGATCCTGACGCCGGTGCCGCTGACGCTGATCGGCATTCTGCTCGGCCACTGGCTCTTTGCCGCCCCGTTCTCTGCCACTTCGATGATCGGCTTCATCGCGCTGGCGGGGATCATCGTCCGCAACTCGATCCTGCTGGTGGATTTCATCCGCCATGCCCGCAGCCCGGACCGGCCCTTGCGCGATGTCTTGCTGGAAGCAGGGTCCATCCGCTTCAAGCCGATCCTGCTGACCGCGCTGGCGGCCATGATCGGCGCAGCGGTCATCCTGACCGATCCGATCTTCCAGGGGCTCGCCATCAGCCTGCTTTTCGGGCTTGCCTCATCAACGCTGCTGACGGTGCTGGTGATCCCGGCCATCTACATCGCGCTGCGCGACGACGGACGGCAGCCGGGCACGCGCTGACCGGGCTCAGGACCCTGGCTCCGGCGCGAATGGTACAGGCGATGCTGGGTGTCTGGTGGTGGCTTGCCGTCAGCCCGGGGTGCCGTTGGCAAAGGCAATGATGCCGTCGGCGATGAACTGCACCGACAGGGCAGCAAGAAGCACGCCAAGGAGGCGGGTCACGACCATCTGCACGGTGTCGCCCATCATCCGTTCGATCTTGTCGGCCAAGAGGAATGCCAGAAGGCAGCTGCCGAGGATCGTCGCGATGACGCCGGCAAGGCCGGCATAGGCGACCTGCGTCGGGGCCTGGCTGGCGAGAAGGATGATCGCCGAGATAGCGGCCGGTCCGGCAATCAGCGGAATGGCAATAGGAAACACCGCCATGGCGTTCAGATCGGACGGGTGGTGCTCAACGACCTTCTCCGCCGTCTCGCTCTTGCGCTTGTTGCGGTGGTCGAAAACCATCTCGAAGGCGATGACGAACAGCAGGATGCCGCCGGCCACGCGGAATGCGGAAACCGAGATGCCGAGCAGGGTCAGCACGGTCTTGCCGGAGAAGAAGAAGACGAACAGGACGATGCCCGACGTGATGGTGGCGCGATAGGCAATGCGCTTGCGGTCCTGTGCGGAAACGCCTGCGGTCAGCGCCAGAAACATCGGTGCAAGACCCACCGGATCGATGGTGACGAACAGGGTTGCAAAGGCATTGAGAAGAAATTCGGTCATGGATTGCCCCACGCGTCAGCCGTCATTTCAGTCCCTTATACCAGAGCCAATTGACAGATTGCCGCCTTTTGGCCCCATTGTTTTCGCGGTGCTGTGAACAATCTTTGCAAGTCATTGGTATGTAAGGGTAAATTATCCTTCGAATCTCCCCCGTCCATTTGGCGGGTGGGGCGGAATCGGCTATAAGCAGAGCAACATAAAAAGCATACGGAACGCATCCTTGGCCGATCAGGATTCCCCTTCGTCGGGCGGCGCCTTGCCCTCCGACATTCGCCCCATCTCCATTACGGATGAGATGAAGCGCAGCTATCTCGATTACGCCATGAGCGTGATCGTCAGCCGCGCCCTCCCGGACGTGCGCGATGGCCTGAAACCCGTGCATCGGCGCATTCTCTATTCGATGCATGAAAACGGCTACGAGTGGAACAAGCCCTATCGCAAGTCGGCCCGCGTGGTCGGTGACGTGATGGGTAAGTACCACCCCCATGGCGACAGTGCGATCTATGACGCCCTCGTCCGCATGGCGCAGAGCTTCTCGCTCCGCCTGCCGCTGATCGATGGTCAGGGCAACTTCGGCTCGGTTGACGGCGATCCGGCTGCGGCCATGCGCTACACCGAGTGCCGCCTGGAAAAGGTCGCCCACAAGCTGCTGGACGACATTGACAAGGATACGGTTAACTTCCAGGAAAACTACGACAGCTCCGAGACCGAGCCCGTCGTTCTGCCGGCGAAGTTCCCGAACCTGCTCGTCAATGGTGCCGGCGGCATCGCCGTCGGCATGGCAACGAACATTCCCCCGCACAACCTCGGCGAAGTGATCGACGCTGCCATCGCCATCATGGCCAATCCGGCGATGACGCTCAGCGAGCTCCTCGAAATCGTCCCGGGTCCGGACTTCCCGACCGGAGGCATCATTCTCGGCCGGTCCGGTATCCGTTCGGCTTATGAGACGGGGCGCGGGTCGGTCGTCATTCGCGGCAAGGTCGACATCGAGGAGATCCGTGCCGGCCGCGAGGCCCTGATCGTCACGGAGATCCCGTACCAGGTCAACAAGTCGACGATGATCGAGAAGATCGCCGAGCTGGTGCGCGAGAAGCGCATCGAGGGCATCTCCGACATCCGCGACGAGAGTGACCGCTCGGGCATGCGCGTCGTCATCGAGCTGAAGAAGGACGCGGTTGCCGACGTCATTCTGAACCAGCTTTACCGCTTCTCCGCGCTGCAGCAGAGCTTTGGCTGCAACATGGTCGCCCTCAACGGCGGCCGCCCGGAGCTGATGACCATTTCCGACATGCTGAAGGCATTCATCGCCTTCCGCGAGGAAGTCATTGGCCGGCGCACCCGCTTCCTGCTGGCCAAGGCGCGTGACCGCGCGCATGTGCTGGTTGGTCTGGCGATTGCCGTGGCCAACATCGACGAGGTCATCCACCTCATCCGTACTGCGCCGGATCCGGCAACCGCCCGGGCCCAGCTCATGGGCCGTGACTGGCCCGCCCGGGACGTGGAACCGCTCATCCGCCTGATCGACGATCCGCGCCACACGGTGAATGCCGATGGCACCTATCGCCTGTCCGAAGAACAGGCCCGCGCGATCCTCGACCTGCGCCTGCAGCGCCTGACCGCCCTTGGCCGCGATGAAATCGCCGACGAGTTGAACAAGCTCGGCGAGGAAATCTCGGATTACCTCGAAATCCTGCGCTCCCGCGAGCGGATCCAGCAGATCATCCGTGAGGAGCTGATCGAGATCCGCACGGAATTCGCAACGCCGCGCAAGACCCAGATCATGGAAGGCGGCGCAGACCTCGAAGACGAGGACCTGATCCAGCGCGAAGACATGGTCGTCACCGTCAGCCATGGCGGTTACATCAAGCGCGTGCCGCTGGCGACCTACCGCGCCCAGCGCCGCGGTGGCAAGGGTCGGTCGGGCATGGCGACCAAGGACGAGGATTTCGTCACCCGCCTGTTCGTGGCCAACACCCACACGCCGGTCCTGTTCTTCTCCTCGCGCGGCATCGTCTACAAGCTGAAGGTCTGGCGTCTGCCGCTCGGCGGCCCGACGTCGCGCGGCAAGGCCCTCATCAACATGCTGCCGCTCGAGCCGGGTGAGCAGATCTCGTCGATCATGCCGCTGCCGGAGAATGAGGACAGCTGGGCCGATCTCGACGTGATGTTCGCCACGACCAAGGGAACGGTCCGCCGCAACAAGCTGTCGGACTTCACCCAGGTCAACCGCGCCGGCAAGATCGCCATGAAGCTCGACGAGGGCGATGGCATCGTCTCGGTCGAAACCTGCACCGAGAACGACGACGTCATGCTGACGACGGCCGCCGGCCAGTGCATCCGCTTTGCTGTCACCGAAGTGCGCGTCTTCGCCGGCCGCAACTCGGTCGGCGTGCGCGGCATCAACCTCGCCGATGACGATCAGCTCATCTCGATGTCGATCCTGCGTCACTTCGAGGCGACCTCGGAAGAACGCGCGGCCTATCTCAAGCTCAGCCGCCTGATGCGCGGTGAGACGGACGAGGGCTCGGCCGCCTCCGATGATGCCGATGAGGCAGGCGCTGAAGCCGGTGACCTGCCGCAGGAGCGGTACGCTGAAATGAGTGCCGCCGAGCAGGTGATCCTCACCATCTCGGAAAACGGCTTCGGCAAGCGCACCTCGTCCTTCGAGTACCGGGTGACCGGCCGCGGCGGCAAGGGCATCACGGCCATGGCGGTAACCAAGCGCAACGGCCCGCTGGTTGCCTCCTTCCCAGTCGAGCACAGCGACCAGATTATGCTCGTCACCAACGGTGGCCAGCTGATCCGTTGCCCGGTTGACGGGATCCGCGTCGCCGGTCGCGCCACCCAGGGCGTCATCGTCTTCAACACCGCCGCTGACGAGCAGGTCGTCGCCGTTGAACGCGTCAGCGAAGACGACAATGACAACGACGCCGACGGCGACATCGCCGGTGATGGTGAAGCCGGGTCGGAGGGCGGCGAGTAAGCCGTCTGCGCAAGGGCCAGGACACAAAAAAGGCGCTCCGGGAAACCGGGGCGCCTTTTGTCGTTTGCTGGGGGGGAATTGGAGGCGTTTTGGGGGAGTTTGGCAACAAATTGTCGGATCCGTCCCGGCTTGCCGGCGAGGCGGAGGCGCGGCCCGGTGGAAGGGGCCGTGCCGCTTGGATCAGCTGGCCGGAGACTGGCGCACCAGGATGGTCGTGTTCTCATCCGGCTGCTCGGCGACGGTGGTCACACCGACCATGCGCAAGCCGGTCTTGCCCGACAGGCTCTCCAGGCAGCTGGCGTTCCAGTTGCCCCATGTCTGGCCCTTGCAGGAGGTGGGAAGTTCGGAAGACAGGCGGTTGCCCTTGGCAGCAGCTCCTCCATTGGCCGGCATCTGCGCAAAGGCAAAGGCGGCCGAGGCGATCACGGTGACGATGGCGACCGCGAGCAGCGCTGCGATTCCGGCCATGCTGTAGGTGTCGGAGGAGGATTTCGGGGTGCTGATCTTCTCAATCTTCATGGGTCTGTCTCCCCTGCCGGAGTGGTCAGGTTGTGAGGAGACAACACCATGTCCGGCACAAGAAGACCGTGATCCCGGTCACAGGTTTGCGGCTTTCGGTACTGCCGTTTGTCGGCGCCACAAAGCAAAAGGGAACACAGATGATCTGCGTTCCCTTCAGATAGTCGCGTGATATCAGGGTCTTACCGGAGCGGAAACGTCCCGCTCAGGCCATCGGTCCCGGCTCCGGCAGCGGAGCACGGGGCAGGGCGCATGCCGGGTCCTCAGCGAGGAACTCCAGCTCGAGGCAACCATATGGGTCGTTCGGCACCCGCTCGATCTTTGCCGGTTCCGGCAGGGACGGCGTCAGTGCGTCGATCTGGGCGGCACTGGCCCCGACGAGAAGGGCAAAGGCGCCAACGGCCGCAAGCCAGGCAAGGACGGGCGCACTCGGAAGTTTGAAATGGGAGAGAATGTTCATCATGCGGCTCATATGGGCCTTTGCCGGCAAAAGGTCCATGGCGCGCCGGTAAATGGTCTGTCACCTGTGTGTGAACGATCCGGACCGCCTAGCTCTTCAGCGCGCCGCGGCTCACGGTGGTGAGATTTTCCGCCGGTTCGTGGACGATCCAGGACTGCGAGCCAACGGTCAACCGGCAGTCACTGCGACACTCGGCCAGCGGTTGCGCAGGCAAACGGTCGCCCTTCGGACCTGCATTGACAGTCGCAGTCCCGATGACCGCAGCGCCGGCCACCAGGACGCCAGCTGTTGCCAGGGCCATAACCAGTGGAAGGCCGAAAAGCGTGAGACGAAGCATCGAACTGGAGCGGTTTTTGGCTTGTCCAAACATGGCAGGCCCTCCTTTGCGTGTCGACAAGGCTTGATGACACAACGTCAGTGGTGCCCTTTTGTTCCCTCGCAGCGGGCGTCATCTTCCTCGGCCTTTCGTCTCAACTGGCAGCGGTGCATTTCATCTCGGTGCTTGTGGCTTTTTCGCATCGGCGCTATCAAACTCATATGATCCGCACCGCTCTCTATCCGGGATCCTTCGATCCCGTGACCAACGGCCATATCGACATCCTCGGTCAGGCGCTCTCGCTGGCCGACAAAGTGATCGTGGCTATTGGCATCCACCCTGGAAAGCAGCCGCTTTTCACCTTCGAGGAGCGGGTCGGATTGATTCGCGCTTCGTCACTTGCCGCCTTCGGCGCGGATGTGACAGCCCGGATTTCCGTTATTGCCTTTGACACGCTGGTGGTCGATGTGGCGCGGAAAGAGGGGGCTCTGGTGCTCGTCCGGGGCCTGCGCGACGGCACGGATC
Organism: Pannonibacter sp. SL95; assembly: GCF_026672425.1. Taxonomy (GTDB): domain Bacteria; phylum Pseudomonadota; class Alphaproteobacteria; order Rhizobiales; family Stappiaceae; genus Pannonibacter. The sequence goes on along the minus strand of NZ_JAPPRC010000005.1, from coordinate 157,684 downwards.
TTGACTACGAAATGCAGATGGCCGGCATGAACGGCACACTCGCGCCGGATATCAAGACGGTTTTTCTCCCCGCTTCGCCGCCGGTCCGCCATATCACCGCCACGCTTGTCCGCCAGATCGCGCGCATGGGCGGAGACATCACCGCCTTTGTTCCAGCGCCTGTGGCCGGCCCGCTCGTCGCCCGCGCCCTTGCCAACGCCTGACATGCGGCCGTCTGGTCCGCGTTGCTTCCAATGGAGTTCCGATTGAAGCGCTTTCTTGCCCTGATCGCCCTGCTGCTTCCGCTCGCCTTGCTGCCGGCAGCCGCGAGCGCCGAGACGCTCGACCCGCAGAACACACTGTATCTGGACCTGAAGGACGGCCGGGTAACCATCCGCCTGCGCCCCGACCTGGCCCCTGCGCATGTCGAACGCATCAAGAAACTGGCCAAGGCCGGTTTTTACGATGGCATCGTGTTCCATCGCGTGATCGACGGCTTCATGGCCCAGACCGGCGATCCGACCGGCACCGGCACGGGTGGCTCGGACGAGCCTGATCTGAAGGCTGAGTTCTCCAAGGCGCCGTTCAAGCGCGGCGTGCTCGGCATGGCGCGTGCCTCCGATCCGGACAGCGCCAATTCGCAGTTTTTCATCATGTTCGACGATGGTGATTGGCTGAATGGTCAGTATACGGTCTGGGGCGAAGTCGTTGATGGCATGGAGTTTGTCGACAAGATCAAGCGCGGCGAGCCTGTGACCAACCCGGACAAGATCATCAAGATGCGTCTGGCAGCCGACGCCAGCTGATTTTTCGCGTGGCCCGGATTGCCGGGCCGCAGGAGGAGGCGTGAGCGCCTCCGGACCACAGACCACAGAACTGGAGATACAAGTGGCTGAATACAAGGACAGCGAGCACACGCTGCTCATGGAGACGACCCAGGGCCCGATCGTCATCGAGATGCGCCCCGACCTGGCTCCGGCCCATGTCGCGCGCATCAAGGAACTGGTGCGCGAAGGCTTCTACGACGGCATCGTCTTCCACCGCGTGATCGACGGCTTCATGGCCCAGACCGGTTGCCCGCAGGGCACCGGCACCGGCGGCTCCGGCAAGAAGCTGAAGGCCGAGTTTACCAAGGAAAAGCACAAGCGCGGCACCTGCTCCATGGCCCGCGCGATGGATCCGAACTCGGGCGACAGCCAGTTCTTCATCTGCTTCACCGACGCCCCCTGGCTCGATGGCCAGTACACCGTGTGGGGTGAAGTCACCTCCGGCATGGAAAACGTCGACAAGATCAAGCGCGGCGAGCCGGTCAAGAACCCGGACAAGATCGTCTCGCTGAAGGTTGCAGCAGACGCCTGATTGGCCTATCTGCCGGTCAACGGTTTCACGATTGCGGGCGTGGCGGATCAACCGCCGCGCCCGCTTGGCTGATGGCAACCCGGTTCGAGTGCTTTTGCCTGATCAGGCTGGACTTATAGACATGCGCGTAGACGACTTCGACTTCGATCTTCCGCCGGAGCGGATTGCCTTGCGGCCGGCGCGTCCTCGTGATGCGGCGCGGATGCTTGTCGTTCGCCCGTCAGAACACGCGCAACTGGAAGACCTCGGCGTACTCGACTTGCCGTCGCTTCTGGCCCCGGGCGATGCGCTGGTCTTCAACAACACCAAGGTCATCCCGGCACAGCTTGAGGGCACGCGCACACGCGCAGACGCGGTTGCGGGCATTGGCGCGACCCTGCATCTGCGCGCCGGCCCGGATCGCTGGTGGGCCTTCGTCCGGCCGGCGAAGAAGCTTGTGGTGGGGGATCGCGTCCGCTTCGGGCAGCCAGCCGAGGGCACAGCCTGCCCGTCCGGCGTGCTCGATGCCACCGTGGCCGAGAAAAAAGACACGGGCGAGATCCTCTTTGTGTTCGACCTTGCCGGGCCCGATCTTGATGCCGCCATTCATGGCGTCGGTCACATCCCGCTGCCGCCCTATATCGCGGCCAAGCGCGGTGAGGATGCGCAGGACCGGACTGACTATCAGACGATCTACGCCGAGCGGGAGGGAGCCGTTGCCGCCCCGACCGCCGGTCTTCACTTCACCGACCGGCTGTTTGCCGCGCTGGATGCTCGGGGCATCGAACGTCACACCGTGACCTTGCATGTCGGCGCCGGCACCTTCCTGCCAGTCAAGGCAGACGACACGAACGAGCATGAAATGCATGCCGAATGGGGCGAAATCGCCGCAGAAACGGCGGCAGCTCTTCGGGCTGTGCGGGCACGGGGCAACAAGGTGGTTGCGGTCGGCACGACGTCCTTGCGCATTCTGGAAAGTGCGGCCCAGGGGCAGGGCGGGCTGGCCGCCTTTGCCGGTGAGACCCGCATCTTCATCACGCCTGGCTATCGTTTTCGCGCGGTCGACGCGCTGATGACGAATTTCCACCTGCCGCGCTCAACGCTGTTCATGCTTGTGTCCGCGCTGAGCGGGCTCGGCACCATGCGCGCGGCCTATGCCCATGCAATCGAGACAGGCTACCGCTTCTACAGCTATGGCGACAGTTCGCTGCTGTTTCCCGCCAGCGGCAGCATCGCATCCGAGGAAGAGCTGAATTCATGACCGATGCGCCGAAGCGTTTTTCGTTCCGCCTGATCACGACCGATGGCATGGCCCGGCGCGGTGAAATCACCACGCCGCATGGTCAGGTGCGCACACCGGCCTTCATGCCGGTCGGCACGCAGGCGACGGTGAAGGCGATGTACACCGATCAGGTGCGGGCGCTCGGTGCCGATGTCGTCCTCGGCAACACCTATCATCTGATGCTGCGGCCAGGCGCCGAACGGGTGGCAAGGCTCGGCGGACTTCATCATTTCATGCAGTGGCCGCATACGATCCTGACCGATTCCGGCGGCTTCCAGGTCATGTCACTAGCGCAGCTGCGCAAGCTCGACGAGACCGGCGTCCGCTTCCAGAGCCATATTGACGGCCAGAAATATCACCTGACGCCGGAACGGTCGGTCGAGATCCAGGGCCTGCTGGGTTCTGACATCCAGATGCAGCTCGACGAATGCATCGCATTGCCGGCCCCGGAAAAGGAAGTCGAACGTGCGATGCAGCTGTCGCTTCGCTGGGCGGAGCGGTCGCGGGCAAAGTTCGAGGCCATGGGCGGTGTCGACAAGGGGCAGGGGCTCTATGGCATCGTGCAGGGCGGTGACGTGCCGCACCTGCGGGTTCGCTCCGCCGAAAGCCTGGCTGCCATGCCTTTTGAGGGCTATTCCGTCGGCGGTCTGGCTGTCGGCGAACCGCAGGAAGTGATGCTGCGGATGCTAGAGGTCACAACACCGGCCATGCCCGTCGACAAGCCGCGCTACCTGATGGGCGTTGGAACTCCGGAGGACATTCTGGAGAGCGTCGCGCGTGGCATCGACCAGTTCGACTGCGTCATGCCGACCCGCGCCGGCCGCCACGGTCTCGCCTTTACCCGCCGTGGCAAGATCAACCTGAAGAATGCCCGCCACGCCGACGATCCCCGTCCCCTGGACGAGGAAAGTGATTGCCCGGCGGCACGGCAGTATTCACGTGCCTATCTGCACCATCTGGTGAAAGCTGGCGAAGGGCTGGCGGCCATGCTGCTGACCTGGAACAACCTTGCCTATTACCAGCAACTGATGCAGGGCATGCGGGATGCCATTGAGGCGGGCCAGTTCCAGGACTACCGTGTATCGGTCAAAGAGGGTTGGGCGCGGGGCGACATCGCCCCGCTCTGACGGGCTTGGCGTCTGGGCTTCAGGCGGCCGAGCCGCTGTCCTTGCGCAGAACGCAGCCCGAGATGCCCCAGGTTCCGTCTTCCTGCCGGGCAAAGCTGTAGAGCGCGACCCAGTTGTCACCGTCAGGTCCGGTGACAAACACCTCTTGCACCGGGCCCTGCGCGGTTTCCTTCAGACGTCCGAAGCTGACGTCCTTCGGCTGGAACACCGGCAGATAGCCCTGTTTCACCATGGCGATGAAGATGTCCGGGCTCTGGAACTGTTTCTGGAGACCACTGGTGGCAAACGCGAAGGCGCCTGCCGCATCATTGCGGCGGAAGGCCGCCATCTGTCCCTGGATCAGCTTGCGGAACTCGGCGCCATCAAGGACGCCTTCCGCGCGAACACTCGTGACGCTTGCCGACAATCCAAGAAATCCGCACACCACCAAAGCAAGAAGTGAGGTACCCATGCGCATGACTGGTCTCCTTCGAGGTGACACAAAATCAGCATACGCCTGAATTCCTCTACGGGATCTTGCCAGAGATCACGTTTGCTTGACTGTCCCCATCAAAGGCGCCACAGCGTGATGCCGGGCGGGCATGCCGTCCGGTCCAGTGTTGCCGGCAGGTCGGCCACGAGGCCCTTGCCGTCTTGCAGAAGGCCGCGGACGAAGTCCCAGCCGCCAGCGACAAAACCCCGGTGCGGGACGGCGAGAACCACCGCATCCGAACCGGCGAGATCCTCCAGCGTGGACAGGCGGAGGCCATACTCGTGTGCGGTTTCGTCCGCGTCGGCCAGTGGATCATGAACCCGCACATCCGCGCCAAAGGATTGCAGCTCGGTGATGAGGTCGACGACCTTGGAGTTGCGCGTATCGGGTACGTTGGCCTTGTAGGTGAGGCCAAGTACCGCAATCTTGGGCGGCATGGTCCTGCCAAGGCGGACGCAAGCCTGGATGATCTTGCCGGCGACAAAGGCCGGCATGTGCTCGTTGGTGCCGCGCCCGGCCAGGATCACCTGCGGCGTCAGCCCGATCTCATGCGCCTTGTGGGTTAGATAGTAGGGATCGACACCGATGCAGTGACCACCGACAAGACCTGGCTGGAAGGGCAGGAAGTTCCACTTGGTGGCCGCCCCCGCCAGCACATCGCGCGTGTCGATGCCCATGGCATGGAACAGGACGGAAAGCTCGTTCATCAGGGCGATGTTGAGATCGCGCTGGGTGTTCTCGATCACCTTGGCCGCTTCGGCCACGCGGATCGAGGGGGCGCGGTGAATGCCGGCCGTCACCACGCTGCCATAGAGCGCGACGAGCCGGTCGGTGACGGCGTCGGAGCTGCCGGAGACGATCTTGGTGATGTCGGCAAAGCCGCGTTCCGTATCGCCGGGGTTGATCCGCTCGGGGGAGTAGCCGACATGGAAATCGGCGTGAAGCCGCCCGCCGGATGCTGCCTCGATCTCGGGAACCGCCAGTTCTTCCGTCGCCCCCGGATAGACGGTCGATTCGAAAACGATGATCGCGCCAGGCTTCAGGTTGCGGCCTGCGACCTGGGCTGCCGACAGGAAGGGGCCGAAGTCGGGACGTTTTGCCCGGTCAACGGGCGTCGGTACGGCGACAATCACCACATCGGCCGCCTCAAGCGCCGTTTCTTCGCCGGTGAAACGTAATGTTTCGCTGGCTAATTGATTGCTGGAAACCGATCCGGTGCGGTCATGACCGTCCCGTAGCTCGCCGATCCGCTGCGCGTTGATGTCGAAACCGATGACCGGATAACCCGCCGCTGCAAAGGCGACCGCCACCGGCAGGCCGACATAGCCGAGGCCAATGATTGCAAGGGTGGCGCGCGCATCGGGGGAGGACATGGGCAAGACCGTCTCTGCTGGGGTGCTCTCAAAAGACGAAGAGCCGGGCCGTTGTGCCGGCCCGGCCCGAACTGTTTAGAATGCTGCCTTCTGCGAAGGCAAGGGCCGCACCCTCACGCGCCGGTCTTGTTCCGGATCACGTCCTGCAGCATGGGCAGCAGGTCAGCGGCCAGATCCGGCTGGTCGAGACCGAAGGCGAGGTTGGCGGCGAGGAAGCCGATCTTCGAGCCGCAGTCATAGGACCGCCCTTCGAAGGCGAGCGAGGTGAAGGACTGCGACTGCATCAGCTTGATCATGCTGTCGGTCAGCTGGATCTCGCCGCCGGCGCCCTTGTCCTGGCTGGACAGCAGGCCAAAGATTTCCGGCTGCAGGATGTAGCGGCCAGTGATCATCAGGTTCGACGGAGACGTTCCCGGAGCCGGCTTTTCGACCATGCCGGTGATCGGCATTGCGGCCTTGCGCGGGCCATCGGCCAGCTTGACGATGCCATACTGGTGCGTCTGGTCTTCCGGCACTTCCTCGACGGCGATGATGTTGCCGCCGGTCTCGTTATAGACCTCGACCATCTGGGCAAGGCAGCTCTTCTGAGACTTGACGATCACGTCCGGCAAGAGGATCGCGAAAGGCTCGTTGCCGATAATGTCGCGGGCGCACCAGATCGCATGGCCAAGGCCGAGCGGCTCCTGCTGGCGCGTGAAGCTGGTGGCACCGGCATGCGGGCGCATGGAGTTCAGCAGCTCAAGAGCTGCCGTCTTGTTGCGGCGGCGCAGGGTGTCTTCCAGCTCATAGGCCATGTCGAAATGGTCTTCGATGACCTGCTTGTTGCGGCCCGTCACGAAAACAATGTGTTCGATGCCGGCTTCCCGGGCTTCATCCACCACATGCTGGATGATCGGGCGATCGACGATGGTCAGCATTTCTTTCGGCACCGCCTTGGTGGCGGGCAAAAAACGGGTTCCCAGACCTGCGACCGGCAGCACTGCCTTGCGGATTGGCCTGTTCATAAAATGCGCTCCTGAAATAGGCCCCGGACCGGGGCCGCGCGTCAAAACCTTGGTTCGGCAAGGGAAGTTTCCCTCGCACGCTCGTGAGACATAGCGGATTTCGCAAAAGGTTGGAACTGGGGTGACGCAGGCACAGCTGGAATGTTGCGGGCGGCGGAAAAGGCAGGTATGCAACCCCGGTCGGGTCTCCGACAAAAGGATAGCTTGAAGGATCCACCATGCTGAGCGCCAACACGGACGTCACCGTTGGAAATGTCACTTTCTCCAACCAGGCGCCGTTCAGCCTCATTGCTGGTCCCTGCCAGATGGAAAGCCGCGATCACGCGCTGGAAATGGCAGCGGCGGTGAAGGAGATCGCAGGCAAGCTCGGCATTCCTGTTGTCTACAAAAGCTCCTTCGACAAGGCCAACCGCACATCGCTCAAGGGCAAGCGCGGCATCGGTCTCAAGGAGGCGCTGCCGATCTTTGCGGAGATTCGCGAGACTTTCGGTATGCCCGTCATCACGGACATCCACACCGAGGACCAGTGTGCGCCGGTCGCCGAAGCCGTCGACATCCTGCAGATCCCGGCGTTTCTCTGCCGCCAGACCGATCTTTTGATCGCCGCAGCCCGCACTGGCCGCGTTGTCAACGTGAAGAAGGGGCAGTTCCTGGCGCCCTGGGACATGAGGAACGTCCTCGACAAGATCGTTGAGAGCGGCAATCCGAATGTGCTCCTGACGGAACGTGGCGCGTCCTTTGGCTACAACACGCTGGTCACCGACATGCGCGCGCTGCCGATCATGGCGCGCACTGGCGCGCCGGTCGTGTTTGACGCGACCCATTCCGTGCAGCAGCCGGGCGGGCAGGGCGCCTCGACAGGCGGCGACCGCACCATGGTGCCGGTGCTGGCCCGCGCCGCCGCCGCTGCCGGCATTGCTGGCCTCTTCATCGAGACCCATGACGATCCGGACAACGCACCGTCTGATGGCCCCAATATGGTGCCGATCAAGGATCTAGAGGCACTGTTGCGCCAGGTGCGCGACATCGACCGGGTCATCAAGTCTGCAGCAGCGTGATCTTGTCGCCGCACGTGAGCGCTGGGTTCCGCACTGACCAATTCCCGCAGCCTCCCATCTGCGGGCTCATCACAGGGAGACGCATATGACCGCCATTGTCGACATCACGGCCCGGGAGATCCTGGACAGCCGCGGCAACCCGACTGTTGAAGTGGATGTTCTTCTGGAAGACGGCGCCTTTGGCCGCGCCGGTGTTCCCTCCGGTGCCTCGACCGGCGCCCATGAGGCCGTTGAACTGCGTGACGGCGGCGCCCGTTACCTCGGCAAGGGCGTGCAGCAGGCCGTCGATGCCGTAAACGGTGAGATCTTCGACACGATCGGCGGCCTCGACGCGGAAGACCAGATCCACATCGACCAGACCATGATCGAGCTGGACGGCACTGCGAACAAGTCGCGCCTGGGCGCCAACGCCATTCTCGGCGTCTCGCTGGCCGTTGCCAAGGCTGCGGCGCAGTCCTCCGGCCTGCCGCTCTACCGCTATGTCGGTGGCGCGTCCGCCCGTCTGCTGCCGGTGCCGATGATGAACATCATCAACGGCGGCGCCCACGCCGACAACCCGATCGACTTCCAGGAATTCATGATCATGCCGGTCGGCGCGGAGAGCTTCTCCGAGGCCCTGCGCATGGGCGCTGAAGTGTTCCACACGCTGAAGAAGGCGCTGAAGGACGCGGGCCACAACACCAACGTCGGTGACGAAGGCGGCTTTGCTCCGAACCTGGAATCGACCGACGCTGCCATCGGCTTCGTCATGAAGGCGATTGAAAAGGCCGGTTACAAGCCGGGCGAAGACATTTACCTCGCCCTCGATGCAGCTTCGACCGAGTTCTACAAGAATGGCAAGTACGTGCTGGAAGGCGAAGGCAAGACGCTGGACTCCGACCAGATGGCTGCCTACCTCGCCGATCTCAGCGCCCGCTACCCGATCATCTCGATCGAGGACGGCATGGCTGAAGACGACTGGGCTGGCTGGAAGGCCGTCACCGAGCTTTGCGGCAACCGCGTCCAGCTCGTCGGCGACGATCTCTTCGTCACCAACACCGCACGCCTGCGCCAGGGCATTGCCAGCGCAACGGCCAACTCGATCCTCGTCAAGGTGAACCAGATCGGCACCCTGACCGAGACGCTCGATGCCGTCGAGACCGCGCACAAGGCCGGCTACACCGCCGTGATGTCGCACCGTTCGGGTGAAACCGAAGATGCGACCATCGCCGACCTCGCGGTCGCCACCAACTGCGGCCAGATCAAGACCGGTTCGCTTGCCCGCTCTGACCGGCTTGCCAAGTACAACCAGCTCCTGCGCATCGAGCAGGAACTGGGCACTCAGGCTCGCTATGCCGGCCGCTCGATCCTCAAGGCCTGATCAGCACAGGTCTTCTGAACTGCAGAACCCCGGTGGCGACTCCGGGGTTTTGTTTTTTGGGGGATGCGTGATTTCAAATCTGGGCCGCCATTCCGGACAAGGTGAGCGGAGCGAACCGAAGATCCGGAATCCAGCATGGCTGCGCGAGCGTCAGCGCGCACCTCATGTAATTCAGCACTGGACAAGCATGCGGCAGAGTTGTCGCGCTCCGCGCGGCTGATTTCTGGATCCCGGCTCGGCGCTTCGCTAGCGCTCAGCTGGTCCGGGATGACGGTTGAATTTAGAGTTGCCCGCTCTGAGGCTCACGCGTCGGCGACGGCGTCCTCGTCACTGCGGGTTGCTTCGGCATGCTGCAGGGCCGCGGCGATGGTGGCCGGGTCTTCGGCGCCAGCAAGGGCGAAGCGGCCATCAATGATGAAGAAGGGAACGCCGGTCACGCCCATCTCGCTGGCCTGGTCGATCTGCCGCTTCAGCTTGGCCAGATCGGAGTCCGTTTCGAACAGCTGTTCGACAAGATCCGACTGCATGCCGGCTTCGGCCGAGATCTGGACCAGCGTCTCGGACTTGGCAAGATTGCGGCCTTCGACGAAATAGGCGCGGAACAGGCGTTCGACGACATCGTCCTGCAAGTCATCCGAGCGGGACCACAGAATGAGCCTGTGCGCGTCGAGCGTGTTGGGCGAGACTTCGATCTTCTCGAAGGCAAAGGGAATACCTTCCTCGCGCCCGGCTTGCCGCACCCGCTCGTACGCCGCCTCGGCGCGCTCCGCGCCGCCAAATTTTTCATTCAGATAGGTTGCGCGGTCCTTGCCTTCCGGCGGCAGGGTCGAATCCAGCTGATAGGGATGCCAACGCACATCAACCTGAATGTCGGGAACCGACTTGATCGCCTTTTCGAGGCGCTTCTTGCCGATGTAGCACCAGGGGCACATCACATCGGAGATCACATCGATCACGAGGGGCTTGAGTTCAGACATGGAATGCTCCTCGTGACAGATGGCAAGAGCCCGCAAGCCGCCTGATGGCAGCCGGGTTCAACTTTCGCCCAAGACTAGTTACCCTTGCGTATAGGTGCAAGTAGGTGGCAAAGCGCAGAAGACCAGTGGTTGTCGACGGATGGCCTAAAGCGTTGTCTGCCCCAGGATTGCAGCGATCCGCCGTTGCAGCAGCGGGCCGCCTTGCTCGCCTTTCAGGACAGCGACAGGCCCAAGACCCCGCACGGCGCAGACGAGATCTTCCTCGCGGCTGGTCGCGTCAGCAACCGACAGGATCGCACCGGTCATGTCGCCAGAGAGCGCTGCGGATGGCAGCAACGGCGTCTCGATCTTCGGCATCAGGTGCAGCTCGCTCAGAACCAGACCACGCGGTGTGCACAGCGCGCGGCATCCTGCGAGATAGCGATCATACTTGTCGACCGGAAGTCCGCCGCGGCCTGCCTCCTGCAACAGCCAGACCCGGCTTTCGGCCAGAACCCTGTCCGCAAGGCGGCGTCGGCGGCCGAGGCGAATCGCGGAAGCCAGTCGTGCCGCGAGCTGACGCTTGCCGAGTTCGCTGCCCAGAACATCATTGGCGCCGGCCCGGAAAAGTGCATCCAGATCCTTGTCCTGTTCGGCGATCACCAGAACTGGAACCCGCGCAAACCTTGCATCGCGCCGGAGCCGTTCGATGATGTCGGCCGCATCATCGGCGGGCGTGTCGAGAATGACCGCATCGAAAGCGCGCTGGCTCAGATAGGTTTCGCCCATGTCTGCCGTCAGCGCGCCCACCAGGGTCACATTGCGCGCCCTGGCATCGAACAGGTCCATGAACCGGCTGCCGAGCCCGATGACCAGCAGACCGGAGCCGCCCGAGTGATGCGGTGCTGCACCAAAACGGGGAACCCTGCCGAAGACCATGCGGCGCAGTCTGGCCTCTTCGGTCCGCAGGATCGCCCTCTGCAGCGAACAGATCATCCGGAACAGCGCATCTGAGGGAATGCTCGCGTCCACTAGGGCATGGGCGCGTGGCAACGGATCTGGCAAGGAAGACCCGGAGCGTGTCAGCGCGATGATCGGGACTTCAGCCCTTAGCCGCCCGATGTCTGCCAGCGCCATGGCCAGGCCGAAGCGTGCGGCGGGATCGTCGAGATGCAGGAGAACTGCTGCGGGGATGCGGTTGGCATTTGCCGTTGAGCTTCCAAGATCGACATCATCCGGCCAACCCGGCATGGACGCGCCCTTCGGGCCCCCCATGCGCCAGATCGGGCCCTGCCACACAAGCGCACTGTCGCCTTCCCAATCCGGGCCGTGCATGGCTCAGGCCACCTGCTGCGCGAGGCGTTGCACCCGCAAGGCCAGGCGCACACGGTCAACGCTGCCATCCTCGTTGCGGGGCAGGGCGGAGAGCATCAGCACCCGCGTCGGGATCTTGGCAAGGTCGACGCGCTCGGTATCCAGATAGGCGAAGAACGCCTTGCCATCCGGTGCCGAGCCGGGCTTGGCGACCAGAGCGGCGTAAAGCCTTGCGCCGAGCGTCGGATCCTCAACGAGAAACGCTGCAGCTTCGCTGACTTCCGGATAGGCCGAGAACACCCTGTCGATGCCCTTGAGGTCGCCCACGCCCGGAGCGTACTCACCCGGAATGCCGAATCCGGCAAGACCGCCCTCGGTCAGCCGAACCGAAATGCCTGTGCGAAGAAATCCGGCCTTGTCGGTTGCAGGTCCCTCGTCGGCGCCTCCGCCGGATTTCCATCCCCTGTCGGGGACCATCGGGCCGCGAACGAGAAGCCGCGCAGGCCTGCCATCCTCCGAATCGTCGACCTTGATCTCCAGCAGATCCGGGCCGCTGTCACTGTGCGACGGCACAGAAATCTGGCCGACCGGAACAGGCAGGATGCGCGCCGACTTGCCCCGCAGCCGCGCCACCATCGCGTATTCGTCCGCGACATGCAGGTCGACCAGCTGATGCTTCGGTACGAAGGTTGCAGCCTGGGGAGCCGAGATGCTCCAGCAGGCAACCAGCGTCGTGCTCTTGCGGGAAAGTTTAGCGTCCAGTGCTTCAGCGAGCGGGCCGGGCAGAAGAACGTAGTCCGCCTTCACGGCTTCCGCCTGCGCGGCCAGTCGGGACAGGGCGGTCGGATGATGCAGGTGCAACGTGCCGCAGCTCAGAAGCCAGGGCACGAGCCCAGCGCCAAGTCCGGTCAAACCGCTGAGCGCATAGGGCACGATCAGCTGCGCGCCATCCTCGATCCCTGTTTCCAGGTAGGGCATGAAACCGGCGGCAATCCACTGGTTGTGGCTGCGGGTGACAGGCGTTGCCGCCATGCCATTGCGCGACCAGGTGATTGTTGCGGTGTGGTCCGCAGCCTCGCTGCGGTTGAGGGCTGGTGCTGTCAGGCCGTCGCCCATCTCCGCCAGCATCGGCCCAAGGTCGATCAGGCCGTCCGGCACATCCTTACCCAGCCCGAACACGAAGCGCAGGCTGAACAGTTCCGCAGCCACGTCGCGCGCGGCAAATCCGGTGTCCCGGGTTTCCAGCCGGTCAGCTGCGACCAGACCCTTGGCGCCAAGCCGGTTCATGGCCTCCAGCACGTCCTTCTGCCGCCAGTGCAGCGGCAGGGGGCTCGCGATCAGACCGGCTCTCAGGGAGGCCAGAAACGCGATGACGGCATCGACCGTGTTGGGGGCATGCATGCCGATGATATGATCCGTCGCCAGCCCGACAGCCGCAAAGAAACCGGCCAGGCGGTCGATCTCGGCCTCGGCCTCGGCATAGGTCAGGCTGCGCGGCGCGCCGCCGGTCCACTCCGCCCGGTCGGGTGCGTCCACCATGGCGAGACGGTCCGGGTTGGCTTCGGCTGCCTTGCGGAACAGGCCATCGAGCGTGACCCGGCCCCAGGCCTGGGTCTGCCTGTGGCGCTCGATGGTTTCGGCTGGCGTCGTGATCATGATCAGGCGATCCTCTGGATCAGTTGCCGGGCTTCTCCGACCACCAGGTCGGGAACTCGTAGCCGTAGAGCGGGAAGGTCTTGGGTGAGGCGACGCGTGTCCATTGCCCCAGCCATTCCTCAGGTGTGTTGAACAGCGGTACGGCGTAAGCGCCGGAAACCAGAACGCGGTCGAGAGCCCGGACCGCCGAGATGAAGTCCTCGCGGCTGCGCGCGGCCACCATCGCCTCGATCACGGCATCGATGGCCGGCTCTTTCGCGCCCGTGATGTTGAGCGAGCCCGGGGTATCCGCAGCCTTCTGCGACCAGCGGCCGACCTGCTCGCCACCTGGCGAGAGCGATGCGGCCCAGGTGTAGAACACCATGTCGAAGTCGAACTTGATTCGGCGCTCTTCGAACTGCGACGGATCCACCGTCCGCACGCTGCCCTTGATGCCGATCAGGTCGAGCCCGCGCGTGTAGGCAAGGGCGAGCTTTTCCTCGTCCTCGTTCTTGGTCATGATCTCGAAGGTGACCGGCTGGCCGGCTGCATCAACAAGCACGCGGTCCTTGAGCGTCATCCCGGCGTCCTGCAGCAGCGCCAGCGCGGCCTTCAGCACGGCACGGTCGCGGCCAGACCCGTCCGTCTGCGCCGGCCGCCAGGTGCCTTCAAGCACTTCGGGCGTCACGACATTCGGGAAGGCGGCCAGAAGCTCGCGTTCGCGCGCATCCGCCGGCCGCCCGATCGACGACAGCTCGGAATTATCCCAGTAGCCCGCGGTGCGCTGGTAGAGGTCGGAGTAAAGGTTCCGGTTGACCCATTCGAAGTCGAACAGCATCGACAGTGCCTGGCGCACCTTGCGGTCGGCGAAGACCGGGCGGCGGGTGTTGAAGGCCATGCCCTGCATGTTTGCGGGCGTGCCCTTGACGATCTCCTTGCGGATGACCTTGCCTTCCTTGGCCGCCGGGAAGTCGAACCCGTTGACCCAGCGCGTCGGGTTGCCGAACGGCAGCACGTCGATCACGCCCTTGCGGAAGGCTTCCTGTAGCGATGTCTCGTCGCGGAAATACTCGACGCGAATCTCGTCGAAATTGTCAAAGCCGCGCTTCTGCGGCAGGTCCTTGGCCCAATAGTCCGGATTGCGCCGGTACACGACGCGGCGGCCGGGCACGATTTCCGCAAAGACATAGGGACCGGTGCCGAGCGGCGGCTTCAGGGTGGACTTGTCGAAAGTCTCCGCGTCCGTCGCCTTCTTGGAGAACATCGGCGCCAGCGCGATGAGCAGCGGCAGTTCGCGGTTGTTGCCGTTCTTGAAGGTCAGGCGCACGGTGCGCTCGCCCATGACCTCGAAATTGGCGATCTCGGCGTACCAGTTGCGGAATGGCGGGCGGCCCTTGTCGCGCATGATCTGCAGCGAGAAGATGACGTCCTCGACCGTGAACGGCGTGCCATCGGAGAACTTGGCCTTCGGGTTCAGCGTGAACTCGATCCACTCGCGGCTGTCCGGCATCCGCACGAATTCGGCCAGATGCGCGTAGAGCGAGAAGGCCTCGCCATTGTTCCGCATCATCAGGCTTTCGGTGATGTTCTCGCCGAACTGACGTTCCTTCATGCCGCGCGCGCTGGTGAAGCCGCCCTGGACGATGAAGGAATTGAGGCTGTCGAAGGTGCCCTGGACGCCAAGCGTCAAAATGCCGCCCTTCGGCGCATCCGGATTTGCATACGGGAAATGGCTGAAGCCGCTCGGCAGCGCCGGACTGCCATGCATGGAGATGGCATGGACCGCCGGAACCTCGGGGTCACGGACCTCGGCCAGCGACGTGCCACAGAACAAGGATGTGCCAAACGGCAGCAGCAGAAGCGGTGGGATTGCTGCGGCAAGTAGCCGACGGCGCGTAACGGACAGGCGCGCGGCCCGGGCATTTTGCAGGATTTCGGTCATGGACCCGCTAGAGCCTCCTTGATTCTCGCGTGCCGATGTTAACACATGACCTGCGCACTGCTGCTGTTTTGGCACTTTCCAGTGCTGGAAATTCGCGGGCGATGTGGTTAAACATGGGCCCGCGCATTTCGGGTCACCCTGTTGCCGTAATCGTCGGTCATCGGGGGATCCAGGGAGGGGCTTGGCCTGATCGGTCTTTGGACCGGGCCGCGGCACACGGCTGCGCGGACAAATGAGTTCGAGAGTGGCCCTCGGGACAGCGAACGCACAATCGAGGATGGTTTCTGATGATGAGTTTTTTTAAGCAGGGTATGGCGGGCTGTGCGGTCGCGGCATTCGCCGTGCTTGGTTCCGTTGCTGGTGTCAGCGCCCAGACGGCCGAGCCGGAGTCCCCGTGGGTCAAGGTCTGCAACACCGACCCGAACGTGAACAAGGAAATCTGCCTCATCACCCAGGAACTGCGGACCGCAACCGGCCAGTTCCTGTCGTCGGTCGCCGTGCGTGAAATCGGCGGTGAGGCGCGCAAGACGCTGCTGATCGCCGTCCCGACCGGCATGCTGATCCAGCCGGGCCTGCGCGTGCAGGTCGATGCCGGCAAGCAGACCGAAGCCAAGTACGGCATCTGCTTCCCGAACGCCTGCTACTCCGAACTCGTCATCGACGAAGCCTTCATCGCGCAGATGAAGAAGGGCACCAAGCTGGTCCTGACCACGCTGAACCAGCAGGCCAAGCCGGTTCCGCTGGAACTGACCCTGTCGGGCTTCACCAAGGTCTATGAAGGCGCGCCGATGGACGTTGCGGAGATCCAGAAGAAGCAGGAACAGCTGCAGAGCGAACTTCAGCGCCGCGCCGACGAGGCTCGCCAGAAGCTCATCGACAAGCAGCAGACGACGACCGGCAACTGATTGCAGTTCTCCGGCTCCCCGGAAACGCAAAACGCCGCATCAGCAGATGCGGCGTTTTTGCTTTGAAGAGGACCTTGAGAGCGCCGCGTCAGTGCAAGCCAACGGACCGGGGCACATAGGACCCGTCCGAGGTCTCCACGAAGATCTCGTCAAGCTGCGGATGGCGCAGAGGTTCGCCGGTCATGTCCGGAACGAGATTTTGCTCCGAAACATAGGCGACATATTCCGTCTCCGCGTTTTCGGCGAGCAGATGGTAATAGGGCTGATCGCGCGAGGGCCGCACATCCTCCGGAATGGCGTTCCACCATTCCTCGGTGTTGGAAAATGTCGGATCGACATCGAAAATCACCCCCCGGAAGGGATAGACCCGGTGGCGAACGACCTGTCCGATCTTGAATTTGGCAGTACGCATGACAGTCACCGTGCACAGGGCCGCGCCGCCGATGCTGCTTCGGTTTGCGGGAGGCAGCTGAAGCCCGGCGACGGGCGACCTTTTACACCATAATAGTCAACTGTCTAAAGACCGTAAACCTCGGCAAGAATCGGGTCGCGTGCTGCGACAACCCGCGCCAGGTCGACGATCACCTTGGCCTGTTTCCAGGTGGCGTCATCCTGCATCTTGCCGTCGATCATCACCGCGCCCGTGCCATCGGGCATGGCATCGAGGATCTTGCGGGCGAAAGCAACTTCCGCCGGGTCGGGCGAGAACACCCGCTTGGCGATGTCGATCTGGGTGGGATGCAGCGACCAGGCCCCCAGGCATCCCATCAGGAAGGCATTGCGGAACTGGGCCTCGCAGGCGGCCGCATCCGAGAAGTCACCGAACGGGCCATAGAACGGCTTCAATCCGGCCGAAAGGCAGGCATCAACCATCTTGCCGACGGTGTAATGCCACAGGTCCTGCTGGTAGGCCGTGCGTGGCGCACCGTCGCTGCCGGCGTCTGCAAGCACGGCGTAATCCGGATGGCCGCCGCCGACGCGTGTCGTCTTCATGCCGCGCGATGCAGCAAGATCGGCCGGCCCAAGGCTCATGCCATGCATGCGCGGCGAGGCGGTGGCGATGGCTTCGACGTTCTTCACGCCTTCGGCCGTCTCCAGGATGGCGTGGATCAGGATCGGGCGGGTCAGCCCTGCCTTTGCCTCGAGCTGGGCCAACAACTGGTCCAGATAGTGGATGTCCCAGGGCCCCTCGACCTTGGGCAGCATCACCACGTCGAGCTTGTCGCCAACGGCCGGGACTATCTCCAGAAGGTCATCGAGGAACCAGGGGCTGTTGAGGCAGTTCACCCGGGTCCACAGACCGGTCTTGCCGAAGTCATTGGCCCGGGCCATGTCGATGAAGCCTTGGCGAGCGGCGACCTTTGCATCGGCCGGAATCGCGTCCTCGAGATTGCCGAGGATCACGTCGACCTGATTGATCAGGTCCGGCACCTTGGCCCGCATCTTCTCGATATGCGGCGGAACGAAATGGATCATCCGCTCGAGGCGGACCGGCAGGTCGCGGTACGGGGCGGGAGCGCCGATGGCAAGCGGAGCGTAGAAGGCACGCGGGGTCTTCATGTCGGATCCCTCCGTCAGAACAAGATGTCCCTGCCGCTATAGCGTGTTTGCTGCGCCGCAACCATTGACCGAAAGGCGCAGGTGCATGGTGACGGCGATGTGCTCTTCGCGTCCGGCGTTCAGGCGGACCACTTGCGATGGATCCACATCCACTGCTCGGGATATTCGCGGATCCAGGCCTCGAACTGCGCGTGGACAGCCTCGGTCCCGGCCTGAATGTCGGCGTCCTTGTCGTCGGTGCGCGGCAGGATCAGCCCGCGTCCCTCGATGCGAAACCGCACGCCGTCGAGCCGCACGGTGCGGCCCATGATGATCGGCACGTTGCAGGCACGGGCAAGGCTGACTGGCACCGGTGTCGCGTAAGCCTGCTGGCCGAAGAAGGGCACAACCAGCCCGCGCCGTTCGCGCAGATCCGACATGATCGCGACGGCCCCGCCTTGACGCAGGATCGAGACCAGCTTGCGGGCCGTCTGATGACCCTTGGAATAGAGGCCGCCGGCATAGAGCTCTTCGCGCAAGCCTCGCAGGACCGCGTCGGAATGGGGGTTTTTCAGCGCCTGATAGACACCGGTGATCGGCACGCCCTGCCAGACCGCTGGCGCGACGCAGAGTTCCCAGTTGCCGCTGTGCAGCGAAACAAAGACGCATCCGCCCTTGGCTGCGAACAGCTCCTCAGTGACCGCGTCGATGTCGATCTCGAACCTTGTACGCTGGTGCAGCAGACGATCCGTCTGGAAGGTCTCCGCCGCCACACGTCCGAGATTGTCCCACATGCCCCGGACGATCCGCTGGCGCTCATGGGCGGTGAGCTCGGGCATGGCCGCTTCGAGGTGCCGCAGTGCCCGCTTGTGCCGGGCGTTGAACGGTGCAAACACGCGCCAGAGCCAGCCCATTGCCGCAGAGGCGGCATCGACCGGAACCAGACGGAACAACCAGACCACGCTGACAAGGGCCATCCACTCGAGCCGAGCCGCCACCGCAGTCAACAGACGGGGGAGGGAGGGGCGCATGTCTGGGGCTATCCGTCTTGGGACCCTGGCAGCGATGGGCGCGCGATGGTCCGGGTTCATTGACCGTCCGGTTGGAACAGGCTAGGCCTGATAGCAACGCCCTGATCGCCATGCAAGCGGGTTACCTCCCGGCGGCGCAGTCCGGAACAGTCATGCAAGACGTCATTTCGCTCGCCTTCCCGTTTTTCGGATTGATCTTCCTTGGTTTTGCGGCCGGCAAGATCAAGGACATTCCGCCCTCCGGCATGGCCTGGATGAATTTCTTCATCATCTATGTCGCGCTTCCGGCGCTGTTCTTCCGCCTGTTGTCGGAAACGCCGGTCGAGCAGCTGACTGATCTCAGCTATGTGACGGCCACGACCTTTGTCACCTATACGGTCTTTGCCGTTTCCTTCTGCATTGGCGTTCTGGCGACGCGCGGCAACATCGCCGAATCCACGATCATGGCGATTGGCGGGTCCTATTCAAACATCGGCTACATGGGGCCAGGCCTCACCATGGCCGTGCTGGGACCGGCGGCGACGGTTCCGACGGCCTTCGTGCTGTGCTTTGACAACACGCTGATGTTCATTCTGGCGCCGCTGATGATGGCCATGTCAGGCTCCGACAAGGAACCGCTGACGCGGACCTTGTGGAAGGTCGTGGTCCGGGTCTTCACCCATCCCTTCATCCTGGCGACCATTGCCGGGGTCGGCGCGGCGTTCATCGGTTTCAAGCCGCCGCAGGGTCTGGACACGATGCTGAAGTTCCTGAGTGGTACGGCAGCTCCCTGTGCGCTGTTTGCCATGGGTGTGACCGTGGCGCAGCGCCCGATTGGGCGCATTCCGCTCGAGCTGCCGGCCCTGCTGGCCGTCAAGCTGGTGCTGCACCCGGTGCTGGTGTTCCTGCTCTTGAACTGGATTGGTGGCTTCGATCCAGTGTGGATTGCCACGGCCGTTCTGATGGCTTGCCTGCCGCCGGCGACGAATGTGTTCGTCATTGCCCAGCAGTATCAGGTCTACATGAACCGGGCGTCGAGCCTTGTCATGATCGGCACCATGGTCTCGGTCCTCACGGTCACCGGCTTCATCTATGCCATCACCAACGGCTGGCTGACGCCAGCCGTCTGATGGTCTGGCATTCAGCGGCGGGCGAGGCGTGAAAACAGACGCGGCCGCCCGGCGACGGGCGTGATGCCTTCGCGCATCAGGATCCGGCGCAGCGGTCCGACCCGGCCAGCGGCATAGAGCCCGAGACTGCGCACGGCCTGGACAGGCAACAGATCGGTGAGCAGTGACCGGTTGAGAAGGTCCACAGCCGTGGTTCGCGTCTGGATGTCGACGCGGCGAGCGGACTCGTACCGCGCCAGTGTAAGGTCGCTGCCGATGTCCTCGCCCCGCTCCTTTGCGCCGCGCAACACGTCGCCAAGATCAGCCACATCGCGCAGGCCGAGATTGAGACCCTGGGCACCAATCGGCGGGAAGACATGGGCCGCTTCGCCGACCAGGGCGCAGCGGCGCGCGGCGACGGACCGGGCGATCAGCCCGGACAAGGGATAAACCTGCCGCTCGCTCGCGATCCGGAACTTGCCCAGGATCGAATGCGCGCGCCGTTCCAGCTCGAGCGCCAGCGCATCGTCTGTGTAGGCCTTGAGATGCTGCGCGGTTTCCGGCGTCACCACGCAGACCAGCGACGACATCCGTCCCGGCAGCGGTACGAGCGTGAAAGGGCCGGTCGGCGTGTGGAACTCGGTCGAAATCGACTGGTGCGGGCGGTCATGTTCCAGATTGAGGACCAGAGCCTGCTGCGGATAGGACCATTGCCGGACGTCGATCCCTGCCGCCGAACGCACGACCGAGTTGCGCCCGTCCGCCCCGACCACAAGCGCTGCCGTCAGCACGGCTCCGTCGTCGAGGTGGATGCTGACCTGATCGGCTGCGGGGATGACCCGCTCCACCTTGGCCTTGACGAAGGTCAGGTTGGGCTCCTTCCCCGCTGCCGTTTCCAGAATGCCGTTCAGGTCCTTGTTCAGGACGTTGTAGCCGAAGGCCTCAAGCTGCAGTTCGCTGGCATCGAAGGTGACTTCCGGGGCGCGGATCAGCCGGCCGGTGTCGTCGATCAGCCGCATGTGGGCGAGGGCCGCGGCGCGCGGGGCGATGTCCTGCCAGAGACCAAGTTCGTCCAGAAGGTTGACCGAGGCCTGCAGCAGGGCCGTGGTGCGTCCGTCTTCCCGGTTGACGGCGGGGGCAACCAGCGTCGTGCGAAGGCCACGGCGGGCCAGAAGGATGGCAGCGGTCATGCCCGAGGGGCCAGCCCCGATCACGACGACGTCCTGCTCGGGCCGGGGGGAAGACAGGGGATCGCGATCCGCCACAGTGTTCATCGCATCTGGACCTTTCAGGCATGGTGTTGAGCGGGAGAATGGAGTGTCCGCCGCGATTTGCAAGCCCTGGCCCCTGGGACAGATTGCCCGCCCGAGCCCGTCCAGGCCTTGACCTGACGCAAAGCGCTCCTTCGGCTTGTCGGCTAGAACTGGCATCCTGCGGGGCGTATGATCACGCCGGTGATGCAACGCCCGTCAGCCAGTCCAAGTCACCCGCCGCAAGAGGCTCACCGAGAACCCATGTCCGACCAGCCGTTGACCGTCCGACCCGAGCGCCCGTCCACGGTGGCTGAAGCCACGCGGCGCGACCGCTGGATCGTCAGCCTGCTGGTTGCCGTTCTGGCGCTCGCCGGCTGGGTTTATCTCGTGGCAATGGTCGTCGCCATGGTGCCAGTCATGGATATGACCGAAGCCGGTCCCGGCATGGGACTTCTCAACAGTTTCAACATGTTTGCAGGTCTGCCGGCCGAGGCCCGCGCCGCGCTTGCCGTGCTGTGCCTGCCCGGGTCGGTCGCCACCTTCGGCATGCCGGATGGCACCAGTCTGGCAGGAGATGCCGGTTTGGTCCTGCTCATGTGGCTGATGATGACACTGGCGATGATGCTGCCAAGCGCCTTGCCGGTGTTCCTGGCCCACGCGGCCCGCTGGCCGCATCGTCGTCTCGTCCTGACTACGGCCCTGCTGGCGTCGGGCTATCTGATCATCTGGGCCGGATACGCGATCCTGGCCACGGTCGTTCAGCTTGTTCTGTCCCGCGCCGGTTTGCTGTCGCCGATGATGGCGCCAGTGAGCCTGGTGCTGGCGGGCACGACATTGCTGGCTGCCGGTGTCTATCAGTTCACGCCGGCGAAAATGGCCTGCCTGTCGCGCTGCTGGGTGCCGCGCTGGCAGAGCATTGGCCCGGACGGTTCGGCGATGTCGCTGGTGCGAGAGGGGGCCGTTCAGGGATTGGCCTGCTTTGGCTGCTGCTGGGCAATGATGACGGTGATGTTTGCCGTTGGCGTGATGAACATTGTCTGGGTCGCCGTGCTCGGCGTGCTGATGGTCGTTGAGAAGAACGTCCCAAGCCTATGGCTTTACAAGGCAATCGGCGTTGTATTCGTCGTCTGGGGAGCGCTGCTCCTGGCCCTGGCGACCGGTGCCCTGAGCTGACGCACCGGGACTGACTTCCCTTCCGAAAACGCCCGATTGTGTTTTCCCCGTGAAGGGACTGTTCAACACGTCATGAAATTGAAATAATGCGAAGCCTGCAGCCGTTCCGGCGGTCTGCGGGACTGCCGTGTGACGGGCATTGGTCCCGCTCCCTGGCCCTGTTGCCGTATGCCAAGCCTGTCGCCTGGTGAGCCTGTTGCTGAATTGCCGCGCGGAGTGCCGCGCTGCCCTGGGTCCGTCGGGTGCTTTCGCCCGACGCGCGCGGGGCAAGTGGCCGGATGAATGGAAGACGAACCGTCGTGACCGATATCACTCCTGACAAGCACAGAGCTGAACCGGCGCTGTTCCTGATCCACATTCTGACTGCCTCCGGCGCGCCGATCGCCTTGATTGCGCTGCTCGCCGGGGCGCGCGGCAACTGGCAGGAAATGTTCGCCTGGCTTGGTCTTGCCCTGGTGGTTGACGGCATCGATGGCCCGCTGGCACGCCGGTTCAACATTGCCGAGCGCCTGCCGCGATGGTCGGGCGCCTCGCTCGACTTCGTCATCGATTACGCCACCTATGTCTTCCTCCCGGCCTTCGCCCTGTCCGCCAGCCCGATGCTGGACCAGCCCTGGAACTGGATCTGTGGCGGGCTCGTCGTCTTCACCGGCGCGCTGTATTTTGCCGATAACGGCATGAAGACCCACGACAAGGCGTTCAAGGGCTTCCCGGCCTGCTGGAACATGGTCGTCTTCGGCCTGATGCTCCTGTCGCCGAGCCAGGGCTTCACGATTGCCGTCGTGCTGGCCTGCTGCGTCTTCACCTTCATGCCGGTCCGCTTCGTCCATCCGGTCCGCGTCAAGCGCTGGCGTCCGCTGACCCTGGCCATGACCATTGCCTGGCTGGTGATCGCCGGCGTTGGCCTGTTCAACGAGATGAGCCTCACCGAACCGCAAGCGGTCATTTTCGCCTTGTCCAGCCTGTATCTTCTGACAGTATCTGCCCTGCATCAGGCGCTGGAGCGCTATTTCTGAGCAGGGAGTTGATCGATGCTTGAATGGATGGCGGATCCGCAGATCTGGGCCAGTCTCCTCACCTTGACCGTGATGGAAGTGGTCCTCGGCATCGACAACATCGTCTTCATCTCGGTGCTGGTGGCGAGGCTCCCGGCGGAGCAGGCGAAAAAGGCCCGTCAGATCGGCCTTGGCCTGGCACTCATTTTCCGCATCGCGCTTCTTTCAGTGCTGACCCTGCTGGTGGGCCTGACTGCGCCGATTTTCACCATCGCCGATCACGGCTTCTCCTGGCGCGACCTGATCCTGATCGCGGGCGGCCTGTTCCTGCTGTTCAAGGCAACGCACGAGATCCACAAGGGCATCGAGCATGAGGAAGAGGCCGGCAAGGCGCCGGTCGCCGCGACCTTTGCCGCGGTGATCGCGCAGATCATCGTCATCGACATGGTGTTCTCGGTCGATTCGATCATCACCGCCATCGGCATGGCGCAGCAGATCGGCGTCATGGTCGCCGCCGTGGTCATCGCCATGGCCGTCATGTACGCGGCCTCCGGAACCATCTCGCGCTTCATTGAAGCCCACCCGACGACCAAGATGCTGGCGCTGTCGTTCCTGATGCTGATCGGCGTCGCCCTGATTGCCGACGGCCTCGGCTTCCACATCCCGCGCGGCTACATCTATTTCGCGATGGCCTTCTCGGCGATGGTCGAGATCATCAACGTCCTGGCCAAGGCGCGCCGCCGCAAGGCCAACCTGTCGCAGCACTGACACGAGCTTTTCCTTTTTTCGGGAGACCGGCGCATGACCATGGCAATCCTCGTTCATCGGACGGGTGGTCCGGATGTTCTGACCTATGAAAAGGTGAGTGTCGCCGCCCCGGGCGCCGGCGAGGCGCTGATCCGGCATACCGCCATCGGCCTGAACTTCATCGACACCTACTTCCGCTCCGGCCTCTATCCGGCACCGAACGGTCTGCCCTTCATTCCGGGCAACGAGGGCGCCGGCGTCGTGGTGGCGACCGGGGAGGGCGTGACCCATGTGGCACCTGGCGACCGCGTTGCCTATGTCGGCCCACTTGGCGCCTATGCGCAGGAACGGGTGGTTCCGGCAGACCGGCTGGTGCGCCTGCCCGATGCCATTGATGACCGCACGGCGGCCGGCATGATGCTGAAAGGCATGACCGCCCGCTACCTTTTGCGCAGCACCTTCCGCGTCGGACCGCAGACCACACTGCTGTTCCACGCGGCTGCCGGAGGCGTCGGCCTCATCGCCGGACAATGGGCCGCCCATCTGGGGGCCACGGTCATCGGCACGGTTGGCTCGGATGACAAGGCAGAGCTGGCGCGCGCGCATGGCTACGCCCATGTCATCAACTACAACCGCGAAAACTTTGTCGCCCGGGTGAAGGACATCACCGGCGGCAAGGGCTGCGATGTGGTCTATGATTCGGTCGGGCGCGATACCTATCCGGGCTCGCTTGACTGCCTGAAGCCGCGTGGCCTCTGGGTTTCCTTTGGCCAGTCATCCGGCCCGATTGCCGACTTCAACCTCGGTCTCCTCGCGCAGAAGGGGTCGCTGTTTGCAACCCGTCCGACGCTGTTCAGCTACATCGCGGCCCGCGCGGATCTGGAGGAAACCGCCGGAGACCTGTTCGATGTGGTGTCGCGGGGCGTCGTGACCATCGGCATCAATCAGGAATACGCACTGGCCGACGCAGCGCTCGCCCATGCCGATCTGGAAGGACGCCGGACCACCGGCACCACCGTTCTGCTGCCCGGCTGACCGGGATGGCGCAGGGGGGAGACCGGTCGCGCAGCCTGTATGCTCCGGCCATGCGCTATTTTGCAGCCGTCGCCGAACTCGGTTCGATCCGCGCGGCCGCGCGCGAGCTGAATGTCGCCTCGTCGGCGGTGAACCGGCAGATCCTGTGGCTTGAGGAAGCGCTGGATCTTGCCCTGTTCGAACGGGTCGGGCGTGGCCTGCGCCTGGCTCCGGCCGGCGAGGTCCTGCTGGCCCATGTGCGGCGCACCTATTCCGACTTTGAGGGCACGGTCGCTGAACTCGATGCCCTCAAGGGGCTGCGCCGGGGCACGGTCTCGGTTGCCACGGTGGAAAGCCTCGCCGAGACCATTCTGCCGGACATCATCGGTTCGTTTCGCAAGACCTATCCCGGCATCCATGTCGCCGTGACGGTCACCTCGGCCCAGCAGGCGGCGCATCTGGTCGAGACCGCCGAGGCCGATGTCGGCTTCACCTTTGACCCGCCGCGCAATGCGGCGCTGTCGATTGCCTTTGCCCATGAACTGCCGATCGGTGCCGTGATGGCGCCTGATCACGAGGCATCAACGAGCGATCCCCTGACCCTCGCCGATTGCCTCAGATACCCGATTGCCTTGCCGGCGCGGGGTCTGTCGCTCCGCACCCGCCTCGATGCGGCGCTGGCCCGGATCCCGGGCACGCTCAGGACCTATGTCGAGGCAAACTCCCTGAGCTTCATGCGGGCGCTGGCCCGGCGCGGCATGGTCATCAGTTTCCAGACACGAATCGGGCTGGAGAAGGATCTGGCGGCAGGCACGCTTGTGTTCCGGCCGCTCACCGATGCGCCGCTGCAGCAGGACCGCTTTGCCATCGTCACGTCGTCGATGCGGGCGCTGGCCTTGGCGCCAGGCATGTTTTTCGATCATGCCCTGATCACGTTGAAGGATCACTTGCCGGCAATTGATGCCATTTAGGCATCGATTGGCTTCGCAAATGGTTCTATGTTCAAGGTCGAAATTGCGGCAACCTGCTGTTGGTTGCCCTGCGGCAAACCGCCGCGACAGACGGCGCGCACCAAGCGCAACGCAGGACGACGCCAGAGGGAGAATGAAGTATGGGGCGTTTGACGACGCACGTGCTGGATACGGCATTGGGCCGTCCGGCAGCAGGGCTTGTGATCGAGCTGTGGGCCGTTGAGCCAAAGCCCTCGCGCCTGCGCCGGGTAGAGACCAATTCGGATGGCCGCGTCGATGGCGCGATCCTGGAAGGCGCCGAGTTTGGCCCCGGCATTTACGAGCTGCGCTTCTTCGCCGGTGACTATCTGAAGGCCAGTGGCGCTGCCCTGACCGAACCGCTGTTCCTTGACATCATTCCGATCCGCTTTGGCATTTCCTCGGCCAAGGACCACTACCATGTGCCCTTGCTGCTCTCGCCTTACGGCTATTCCACCTATCGGGGCAGCTGAACCATGCGCGATACGATCCGCTTTCTCCGGTCCGGAAAGGTCATTGAACTCGCCGATGTCGGGCCGATGGACACCGTTCTGGACTATCTGCGCCTGACCGAAAGGGCGACCGGAACGAAGGAAGGCTGCGGTGAGGGGGATTGCGGCGCCTGCACGGTGGCACTTGGCCGGCTGGTTGCGGGCAAGCTGGTCTATCAGCCCGTCAATGCCTGCATCCTTCTGCTCGGCATGATCGATGGCGCCGAACTGGTGACGGTCGAGGATCTCAGCAGCGAAGGCCGGCTGCATCCGGTGCAGAAGGCCATGCGTGACCTGCACGGGTCTCAGTGCGGCTTCTGCACGCCCGGCTTCATCATGAGCCTTTTCACTCTCTACCATGCGGAAGGCATGGCCAGGAGCCGCAAGGCGGTCACCGACTGGCTAGCCGGCAACCTCTGCCGTTGCACCGGCTATCGGCCGATCATCGACGCGGCGCTGTCGTCCTGTTTCGAGGCCGCTGATGACGCCTTTGCCTGGCGCGCAGGCGAAACCCGCGAGGCGCTCCGCCGTCTCGCTGATTCCCGCGATATTTTCATCGGGACGCCCGAGAGCTTCTTTGCCGCGCCCGTGACCGTCGAAGGTCTGGCGGCGATCTATGGCCAGCATCCGGATGCGACGCTGGTTGCTGGTGCGACCGATGTCGGCCTGTGGATCACCAAGAGCCTCAAGTCGCTGCCGAAGATCATTCATCTTGGCCGCGTCGCTGGCCTCAACCGGATCGAGGAAACCACCGCCGGTCTGTTCCTGGGGGCGTCCGTCACCTATGCCACCGCCGAGGCTGCGATGGGCCGGCTCGCGCCGGATCTTGCCGAATTGCTGCGGCGGATCGGATCCAAGCAAGTGCGCGCTTCCGGCACAATTGGCGGCAATATTGCAAATGGCTCGCCGATTGGCGACACGCCACCTGCGCTGATCGCTATGGGGGCAACACTGGAACTGCAGCAGGGGGATACTCAGCGCAGCCTGCCGCTTGAGGAATTTTTCCTCGATTACGGCAAGCAGGACCGGGGCACAGCCGAATTCGTCACAGGCCTCTATATTCCCCGGCCCGAGGCCAACCAGTTCTATCGCTGCTACAAGGTGTCCAAGCGGTTCGATCAGGACATCTCCGCCGTGATGGGCGCCTTCCGCTTCACAGTTGAAGGGGCTGAAATCACGCAGGCGCGCATTGCCTTTGGCGGCATGGCGGCAACACCCCGGCGGGCTGCAGGCGCCGAGGCGGCGCTTACCGGCGCAAGCCTTGATGATCCGAGCACCTGGGGACCGGCAATCCGCGAATTGTCGTCTGACTACACCCCGATCACCGACATGCGGGCGAGTGCGGATTACCGCATGGAAGCCGCGCGGGCGCTGCTGGCCAAGGCACTGATGGAAGCCAGCGGAGCAAGCGAGCCAATCCGCCTGAACGGTGCAGCGCACCAGTCCGGTGAGGACCATGAACATGCCGCATGACAGCCACCTGGTGACACCCGACCTGACCCATGTGCACAAGTCGCTGCCGCATGACAGCGCCGAAAAGCACGTCACGGGCACGGCGCTCTACATCGATGATCTCGTGGAGCCTCAGGGCCTTTTGCATGTGGTGCCGGGTTGGGCGCGGCAGGCCGTGCGGGGCCGGATTGTCTCGGTTGATCTTGATGCGGTCCGCAGCGCGCCCGGCGTGGTCGCTGTCCTGACCGCGCAGGACGTGCCCGGTCTCAACGACTGTTCGCCGTCCATCGGCGGCGATCCTGTGCTGGCCGATGGCGAGATCCTGTTTTACGGCCAGGTTGTCTTTGCTGTCGTGGCGACAACGCGGGACGCGGCGCGGCGTGCGGCGCGCCTTGCGCGCATCGACGTCGAGGCCATGGTTCCAGTGATGACGGTGGAGGACGCCGAAGCCGCAAATGTGACCGTTCTGCCTGACTACCAGTTCCGCAGGGGCGATCCGGAGGCCGGACTTGCCGCAGCCGAACGCCGGCAGTCCGGCTCGTTCCGCGTCGGCGGCCAGGAGCACTTCTATCTGGAAAGCCAGATCGCCATGGCCTTGCCAGGCGAAGACCGCTCCATGCTGGTGCACACGTCCACGCAGCATCCGACCGAAGTGCAGCATGTGGTGGCCAAGGTTCTCGCGCTGCCGGATGCGCTGGTCACGGCTGAAATCCGCCGCATGGGCGGAGGCTTTGGCGGCAAGGAGAGCCAGGCGAACCAGTGGGCGTGCCTTGCGGCGCTCGCCGCAAATGCCACTGGCAAGCCTTGCAAGATCAGGCTCGACCGGGATGACGACATGATCATGACCGGCAAGCGGCATGATTTCCGCGTCGACTGGGCGGTTGGCCATGATGACACCGGCCGGATCAAGTCCGTCGACATGACACTGCTGGCGCGCTGCGGCTATTCCGCCGACCTGTCGCTGGGCGTCATTGACCGGTCGATGTTCCACTCCGACAGCAGCTATTTCTATCCGGACGCGGTGATCCGGTCGCGGCGGCTGCGCACCGATACCTGTTCGAACACGGCGTTCCGGGGCTTTGGCGGTCCGCAGGGCATGCTGGCGGCCGAGCGGATCATCGATGCCATCGCCATCACGCTCGGTCTCGATCCGCTCGAGGTGCGCAAGCGCAACTTCTATGACGCCAGCCGCAACACGACGCCGTACGGCATGCCAGTTGAGGAATGGCAGACGCTGCATTCCATCGTGGAGCAGCTGGAGGACCGCGCCGACTACTGGCAGCGGCGGCACGAGGTGCGCGCCTTCAACGCCCGCAACCACGTGTTGAAGAAGGGCCTCGCCCTGACGCCGGTGAAGTTCGGGATATCCTTCACGTTGAAGCATCTCAACCAGGCCGGGGCGCTGGTGCATCTCTACACCGACGGTTCAGTGCATCTGAACCATGGCGGCACCGAGATGGGGCAGGGGCTCTACCAGAAGGTGGCGCAGGTGGTCGCCGACGAGCTGGGTGTGACGCTCGACAAGGTCGCGATCACCGCCACCACCACGGCCAAGGTGCCAAACACGGGACCGACCGCCGCGTCCTCCGGCACTGACCTCAACGCCATGGCCGCCCGAAATGCGGCCCGCACCATCCGCGAAAGGCTGACGGCCTTTGCCGCCGAGCGCTATGGCTGTCCGCCTGCGGCTGTCAGCTTCCGCAACAACCGGGTGTTTGCCGGGACAAGTGAAGTCTCGCTGGCCGAGCTGGCGCGGGCGGCGCATCAGGCGCGGGTGCATCTGTCGGATGCCGGGTTCTATGCAAGCCCGAAGATCACCTGGGACCGTGAGACGGCAACAGGCCGGCCATTCCTGTATTTCGCTTATGGTGCGGCGATGAGTGAAGTGACCATCGATACGATGACAGGAGAAATGGTCGTGAACCGGGTGGATGTCCTGCATGATGTGGGCCGTTCGCTCAACCCGGCCATCGACATTGGCCAGATCGAAGGCGGCTTTGTTCAGGGGATGGGCTGGCTGACCACGGAAGAGCTTGTCTGGGACGGTCAAGGTCGCCTGCGCACCCACGCCCCCTCGACCTACAAGATCCCGACGGCATCCGACATTCCAGATCATTTCAAGGTCGAGCTCTACGACAGTCCGGGCAATCCGGAAGAGACGATCTACCGGTCGAAGGCCGTGGGCGAGCCGCCGGTGATGCTCGCCAACTCGGTGTTCTGCGCCATCACCGACGCCATTGCCTCGCTGCGGCCGGGACATGTTCCCCCGCTCGATGCGCCGGCTACGCCGGAGGCCATCCTGAAGGCCGTCCGGGCGATGAAGTCAGGAGGGGCCGCATGAGCCTGTGGCGCCGGATAGCCGACTGCCTCGCCCGCGACAGGGCCTGCGCCCTTGTCACGGTGGCGGAGGTGGCCGGCTCGGCGCCGCGGGAAGTGGGTGCCCGCATGATCGTGCGGGCCGATGGCGGATTGTCGGGCACGATCGGAGGCGGAACGCTCGAGTTCGAGGCGATCCGCTGGGCCCGGGCGGCGATTGCAGATGGACGGAGTGACCTTGTCCTGCGGCGGGTTTCGCTCGGGCCTGACCTCGGCCAATGCTGCGGCGGGCGGGTCGAAGTCGCCATTGAAGCCTTTTCGGCCAAGGACTTGGCCGATGTTTCGGCCCTGGCTGAGCGCGAGGCGATGGGGGGACGGTTTCTCACAAGGCGCGATCCCGTCACGGGGCAGCGCAAGCTCGCGGCGATGAACGCCGCAGGCCCTTCCGCCGCCTTTGTTCAGGCCGAAGACGGAAGTGTACTGGAATGGTTCGGGGCTTTTGAACGACCCGTCTGGCTGTTCGGAGCCGGGCATGTTGGCCGGGCGGTGGTTCTGGCTCTGGCACCGCTGCCGTTTACGGTAACCTGGATCGACAGCCGGGCGGACATGTTTCCGGGGGCGATGCCGGGGCAGTTGACCTGCATTGCCCATGACCGGCCGGCAGAACTGGTGGACAAGGCCCCTGATGATGCCTTTATTTTGATCATGACGCATTCGCATGCGCTTGATGAGGACATCGCGGCGGTGGCGCTGGGGATTAGCAAATTTCCTTATGTCGGCGTGATCGGCAGCGCGACCAAACGGGCGCGATTTGTCAGCCGGCTTGGCAAACGTGGCCTCGCCCCTGCGGCAGTCGCCGCCATGGTCTGCCCGGTCGGGGCGGGGGGCGTCTCGTCCAAGCTGCCGGCAGCGATTGCGGCTTCGATTGCCGTGGAACTGCTGGTCAAAAATGAGGCAGCAAACGGGGAAACCTTATCCAATCAAACTCTTGCGCTAGGCTCAGGGCTAAGACAATAACACCGCCAAGCGTAGGAACTTCCGGGGGGACGGCGTGGACAGCAGCACTGCAGCGGCAGAAGAGGGCACAAACAACGCCCCGCCCGGTGGCGGAGGGCGGCGCGCGGGCGCTGAAATCCTCCTCGCCGCGCGCGGCATCACCAAGCGTTTTGGCAGTATCGCTGCCAACGCGGATGTGGATCTCGTCATCAACAAGGGCGAAATCCACGCGCTGCTGGGCGAGAATGGCGCCGGCAAATCGACGCTCGTGAAGATCCTCTATGGCGCACTGCAGCCTGATGCGGGCAGCGTCGAGTGGCAGGGCAAGCCGGTGCGGGTGGCCTCTCCGGCAGCGGCCAGGTCGCTCGGCATCGGGATGGTGTTCCAGCATTTCTCCCTGTTCGAAGCCTTGAGCGTGTCGGAGAATATCGCGCTTGCGCTGGAGAAACCCGGGACAATGCGCAGCCTTGGCGAGAGAATTCGTGCCGTCTCGCGCGAGTACGGCCTGCCGCTCGATCCGGACGCGCTGGTCGCCGATCTTCCCGTTGGTATTCGCCAGCGGATCGAGATCGTCCGCTGCCTGTTGCAAGCGCCGCGCCTGATCATCATGGACGAGCCAACCTCGGTCCTGACCCCGCAGGAAGCCGACGAGCTGTTCCTCACCCTGAAGCGCCTGGCCTCGGAAGGTTGCGCGGTGCTCTACATCAGCCACCGGCTGGAAGAGGTGCAGCGCATCTGCCACCACGCCACGATCCTGCGTCATGGCAAGGTGGTGGCGGAATGTGATCCGACGCTGGAGACGCCGGGCTCGCTGGCCCGGATGATGGTGGGCGCCGAGATTGCCAATGTGGCGGCGGCCAGCCGGCCGAACGAGACCTCTCCGGTCCGCCTGTCTGCCCGTTCGCTCAGTCTTGCACCTGCGACACCGTTTGCCGTGCCGTTGACCGGCGTAACGGTCGAGGTGAAGGCGGGCGAGGTGGTGGCGATTGCCGGTGTTGCCGGAAACGGGCAGGGCGAGCTGTTTGATGCCCTGACCGGCGAGCGCAGGACGGCGGCCGGGATGGTCACGATCGATGGCACGCCTTGCGGCCAGGAGGGCATCACCCGCCGTCGCCAGCGGGGCGCGGCGTTCGTTCCCGAGGAACGGCTCGGCCATGGCGCGGTGCCGGGGTTCCGTCTGTCCTCGAACATTCTTCTGACGCGGCATGCCACCGATGACGGCCTGGTGAAGGGCGGCTTCGTCGCCTTCGGGCGGATCGGCGAGATGGAGAAGCGGATCAAGCAGGTCTATGACGTGCGCATGTCGCATGACGACCCGGAGGCCCGCTCGCTGTCGGGTGGCAACCTGCAGAAATTCGTCGTCGGCCGCGAAATGAGCCGCAATCCGGGTGTCCTGATCGTTAACCAGCCGACCTGGGGCGTCGACGCGGGTGCCGCCGCGCTCATCCGTCAGGCGCTGGTGGACCTGTCACGCAAGGGATCGGCGGTGCTGGTGATCAGCCAGGACCTCGATGAAATCTACGAAATCGCCGACCGGATCGCCGTCATTTCACGCGGCCACCTGTCGCCAGCGGAACCGGCTGCCGCGATGACGCGCGAGCGCATCGGCCTGCTGATGGCCGGCGGAGCCGAGGCTGGCACGGCAGCACCTGCGCCAGTGACGGCGGCAGCGGGAGGGGCATGATGCGGATTGTTCTCATCAAACGGGCAGAACACAGCCGGCTCATGACCGGGCTGTCGCCTGTGATCGCGGTGGCACTGACCATGCTGTCAGCCGCGTTGCTGTTTGCCATCGCCGGGCATGACGCTGGTCTTGCGCTGTACAAGTTCTTCATCGAGCCGATGACCGACCTCTGGTCCTTGCAGGAGCTGCTGGTCAAGGCGGTGCCGCTGGTGCTGATCGCCTGCGGCCTGTCGATCTGCTACCTGTCCAACAACTGGAACATCGGCGCCGAAGGACAGTTCGTGATGGGTGCCCTTGCAGGGTCCGTCCTGCCGGTGCTGTTTCCCGCCTTCGACAACGGCCTGACCTTGCCGTTGATGCTGCTGTTTGGTGCGGCGGGCGGCGCGCTCTATGCGCTGGTTCCGGCAGTGTTGAAAATCCGCTTCAATACCAACGAGATCCTCGTCAGCCTGATGCTGGTTTATGTCGCCAACCTGACGCTGGATTATCTGGTGCGTGGCCCCTGGCGCGATCCGGCCGGGTTCAATTTCCCCGAGACGGCGCTGTTCTCCGCCTCGGCCATGCTGCCGACCATTGGTGATGGTCGCCTGTCGGTCTCGCTCTACGCGGCCATTGCTGTCGCCATCCTGTTGTCGCTGCTGCTGGCGCGGACGCTCAAGGGCTTCGAGATCCGGGTGCTCGGCGAGAGCCCGCGTGCGGGCAGCTTTGCCGGTTTCTCGCAGAAGCGGATGACCGTCTTTGCCTTCATGGTTTCGGGCGGCCTTGCCGGCCTTGCCGGCATCATGGAAGTGGCCGGTTCGCTCGGCCAGCTGCAGCCGACGATTTCGCCGGGCTATGGCTTTACCGCGATCATCGTTGCCTTCCTCGGCCGGCTCAATCCGCTCGCCATTGTCGTCGCCGGTTTCGTGCTGGCGCTCAGCTACATCGGCGGGGAGAGCGTGCAGGCCTCGATGGGCATTTCGGACAAGATTGCAAGCGTTGTGCAGGGCATGCTGCTGTTCTTCGTGCTCGCCTGCGACACGCTCATCCTCTACCGGATCAAGCTGCAATTCGGCCAGACGGCCAAGGGAGGCCACGCCCATGTTTGAAGCCATCCTCCTGACTGTCATCACCGCGGCAACGCCGCTGCTGCTGGCGGCCATCGGCGAACTGGTGGTGGAACGCTCCGGCGTCCTGAACCTCGGCGTCGAGGGCATGATGATCATGGGCGCGGTGACCGGCTTTGCCGTTGCCAATCTCACCGGCTCAGGCACGCTCGGTATCCTGGGGGCCATCGGCGCCGGTATGGCACTGTCGGCGCTGTTCGGGTTCCTGGTGCTGGTGCTGGTCACCAATCAGGTGGCCACGGGTCTTGCCCTGACGCTGCTGGGGCTTGGCCTGTCCGGTCTCATCGGTGAAGCCTTCATCGGTGTTCCGGGCCTCAAGCTGGAAAAGCTGGACCTGCCGTTCCTGAGTGACCTGCCCTTCGTCGGGCCGGTGATTTTCGGTCAGGATCCGATCGTCTACATGTCCGTCGCCATCGTCATTGCGGTGGCTTATGCGCTGGCCCGGACCCGGGCAGGCCTGGTGCTGCGGGCGGTGGGCGACAACCATGCCTCGGCGCATGCGCTTGGCCTGTCGGTGCTGAAGGTGCGGTTCCTCGCGGTGCTGTTCGGTGGCGGCTGCGCGGGTCTCGCCGGCGGCTACATGTCGCTCGCCTATACGCCGCAATGGGTGGAAAACATGACGGCGGGGCGCGGCTGGATCGCGCTGGCGCTGGTGGTCTTTGCCTCCTGGCTGCCCTGGCGTGTGGTGATAGGCGCCTATCTGTTCGGCGCGGTCACGGTGCTGACCTTCCATGCTCAGGCCGTCGGTGCGGGCGTGCCCTCGCAGCTCTTGTCGAGCCTGCCGTATCTTGCCACCATCGTCGTGCTGGTGCTCATTTCGTCGAACCGCCGCCTGACGCTGGTCAACACGCCCGCATGCCTTGGCAAGCCGTTCGTACCTGATCGCTGACCACCGCGTCAGCCGCCGGGACCGTCGCGGTCCGGTTCCGGCCGGGAACACCATGATCCGCCTGAGCTTCAATCCGAAGTCCCAAACCAAAGGGGAAGTGTCACAATGAAGAACATCCTGAAAGCTGCTGTCGCGGCTGTCGCCCTTGCCGCTGCCGGCTCTGCCGCCCAGGCCGCTGACCTGAAGGCCTGCTTCATCTACGTCGGCCCGGTCGGCGACTTCGGCTGGTCCTACCAGCATGACCAGGGCCGTCAGGCCATGGAAAAGCACTTCGCCGGCAAGGTGGAAACCGCCTATCTGGAAAGCGTGCCGGAAGGCGCTGACGCCGAGCGCGCCATCGAGCGCTTCGCCCGTGAAGGCTGCGGCATCATCTTCACCACCTCCTTCGGCTACATGAACCCTACCCTGAAGGTGGCGCAGAAGTACCCGAAAGTGATGTTCGAGCACGCAACCGGCTACAAGACCGCCAAGAACGTTGCGACCTACAATTCCAAGTTCCACGAGGGCCGTTACATCCTCGGCCAGATCGCGGCCAAGATGTCCAAGAAGGGCACCGCCGGCTACATCGGCTCGTTCCCGATCCCGGAAGTGGTCTCCGGCATCAACTCGTTCCTGCTTGGCGCCCAGTCCGTCAATCCGGACTTCAAGGTCAAGATCGTCTGGGCCAACTCCTGGTTTGACCCGGCCAAGGAAGCTGACGCTGCCAAGGCGCTGATCGACCAGGGTGCGGACATCATCTCGCAGCACACCGATTCCACAGCTCCGCTGCAGGTGGCGGCCGAGCGCGGCGTGCTGGGCTTTGGCCAGGCCTCCGACATGATCGCCTTTGCGCCGAAGTCGCAGCTCACCGCGATCGTCGACGAGTGGGGCCCGTACTACATCGAGCGCGTGCAGGCGGTTCTCGACGGCAAGTGGGAAAGCAAGCAGACCTGGCACGGCCTGAAGGAAGGCCATGTTGTAATGGCGCCTTACACCAACCTGCCGGATGACGTTGTCGCCATGGCCAAGGCCACCGAAGAGAAGATCAAGGGCGGCTGGGAGCCGTTCACCGGTCCGATCATCAAGCAGGACGGCACGGAAGCAGCTGCTGCCGGCGTTCGCCTAGACGACGGCGCGATCCTTGGCATGAACTGGTACATCAAGGGCATCGACGACAAGCTGCCGCAGTAACAGGCAAGCGGGCAGGGGCGTTCTTGGCGCCCCTGCCTTTGTCCCGGGATGTGCCGTCTGGCGGGACCGTTCCTCCCGGCGGTCATCCCCGCCTTGGGCGGGGATCTATTGGACGTCTCGCCGGGCTCAGGTGGTTGTTGTCCGCTCTGTGCGTGGGTGTGGATCCCCGCACAAGGCGGGGATGACGGCTGAGGGTCGGGTGCCGCTGAGGGCGCGTACTGCTGACGGCGGGGAGCCGCTGCCGGTGGAGAACCGATGAAGGTGGGGTGCCGCCGAGGGCGGGGGACTGCTTCGGGTGGGAGACCGCTCACGGAGACGTTGTGTTCTTGCTCCGGCGGCACCTGACTAAGGCGCGGCGCATGTCTGCTGGCAGCTTGCCCCGTCTCCCGGGTCATCCCCGCCTTGTGCGGGGATCCATTGGGCGTCTCGCCGGGCTCCGTTGGTTGTTGTTCGCTCTGTCCGTGGGGGTGGATCCCCGCACAATGCGGGGATGACGGCTGACGGTGGGTGCCGCTGAGGGGGTGCGTTGACCGCTGAGGGGTGGCGTTGACCGCTGAGGGTTGGCGAAACCGCTGACGGAGACATTGTGTTCTTGCTCAAGCGTCACCTGACGAAAGCGCGGAGCCTGTCTTCTGGCAGCCTGCCCGGTTTCCGGCGTCATCCCCGCCTCGTGCGGGGATCCATCGGGCGTCTCGCCGGGCTCGGTTGGTCGTTGTTCGCTCTGCCCGTGGGGGTGGATCCCCGCACAAGGCGGGGATGACGGCTTCGGGTTGGGGAGCCGCTGAGGGCGGGGGACTGCTCAAGCTGGGACGCCGTTGATGGTGTCACTGGCCAAGAATGACGGGATCTCAGGTTCCGTTCGCTGCATAAAAACCGAAATTTCCAGAGAGATTGCCATGCTGATGACCTTTGCTGCTGACTGGCTCAACCTGCTGCTTCGCTGGGCGCATCTGGTTGTCGGCATTGGCTGGATCGGCGCGTCGTTCTACTTCATCGCGCTGGACCTCGCCCTGCGCAAGCGAGAGGGCATGCGCGAGGGCGTCTATGGTACGGCCTGGGAAGTGCATGGCGGCGGCTTCTACCACGTGGAAAAATTCACCGTGGCCCCGTCGTACCTGCCGGAGGACCTGATCTGGTACAAGTGGGAGGCGTATCTCACCTGGGTCACGGGCTTTGCCCTTCTGGTGGTGCAGTACTACTTCAACGCATCGACCTATCTTATTGATCCCAATCGACTTGTCCTGACGCCAGGCGAGGCGGTGCTGATCTCGGTCGCAAGCCTTGCCGCCGGCTGGTTCATCTATGACGGGCTGTGCCGCTCGGCCATCGGGCGCAACACGCCGCTGCTGGCTGGCTGCCTCATCATCCTGATCCTGGGAGCCTCCTACCTGTTCACACAGGTCTTCTCCGGCCGTGGTGCGCTGATCCACGTCGGGGCCTTCATTGGCACGATCATGGCCGTCAACGTGTTCGGCGTGATCATTCCGAACCAGAAGAAGATCGTCGGCAGCCTGCTGCGCGGGGAAGCGCCCGATCCAAAGCTTGGCCAGATGGGCAAGCAGCGGTCGGTGCACAACAACTACCTGACGCTGCCGGTGCTTTTGATGATGGTCTCGAACCATTATCCGATGCTGACCGGGCATCCGCATGCCTGGATTCTGGTGGCGCTGGTCCTCGTCATCGGCGGCATGGTGCGCCACTTCCTCAACCGGCATGAGGCCGGCGACCCGTTTGCCCGTTACTGGTGGTCGCTGCCGGTGGCGGCCCTTGGACTTGTGGCCGCGCTGGTGATGACCGCGCCGCGCGACTTTTCCGGCGCTGGCACGGTGGCGGATGCCGACGTTCTGAAGGTGACGCAGGCCCATTGCGTCATGTGCCATGCGGCGACGCCGACCCACGAGGGCTTCAGCGAGGCTCCGAAGGAGGTGCGGCTGGAGACGGTTGACGATCTCAAGCGCTATGCCGATCTGATCATGGCGCAGGCGGTGCAGTCCGATGCCATGCCGCTTGGCAACGAGACCGGCATGACCGATGCCGAGCGGCAGACGCTCGGCGCCTGGATCGCGCAGCAGAAGTGAGGCTGGCAAGTCCGATGAGCGCAAAGCTGAGTATCGACGCCGTCAACGGCCTGAGCGCCGAGGCGTTTCTCGGGCACTTCGGCGATGTGGCCGAACATTCGCCCTGGGTTGCCGAGCTGGCGGCCATACGCCGGCCCTTTGCCAGCCGCGAGGCACTGGTCGCGGCCTTTGACGCGGCCATGCAGGCGGCCCCGCGGGAGCGGCAGCTGGCGCTGATCCGGGCGCATCCGGATCTGGCCGGGAAAGCTGCGATTGCCGGCGAAATGGCCGAGGATTCCAAAAAGGAACAGGCCGGGGCAGGCCTTGACCGGCTCAGCCCGGACGAGTTTGCCCGCTTCACGGCGCTCAATGGCGCCTACAAGGACAAGTTCGGCTTTCCGTTCATTTTCGCCGTCAAGGGCGCGACCAAGGACATGATCCTGGCCGCCTTCGAGAGCCGGATCGGCAATGATCCGGCGACCGAGTTTGCAACCGCACTGGCGCAGATCGCGCGGATCTTCCGCTTCCGCCTGGAAGACCGCGTGGCAGGCTGAGCGGCTGGCTCAGCCTTCGCGTTTCCAGATCAGGGGATAGGACTCCGGCGCGTCGTCGACGCCGTTGCAGTCTTTCTTTTCGCGCAGTTCCAGCGCGTCCCAGCCGATGCTTTCGCCTTCCAGGAACACCAGCTCATAGGTCTCGAAGCGGCCGCAGTCGCCGACGCCGCGGGCGCGGGCAAAGGAGGTCAGTAGCGAGGTCTTCGGATCGAAGATCGGGCTGATGATTTCCGGGTCCTCGGTCGGCTCGCCGGTCGGCGGGCCCTGGAAATGCAGCAGGGCGGCGTTGAGGTCGCCGTCGAGCAGGATGGAATAGACATAGACGAAGGTGCCCTGATAGGCGCCGAGGAAGCAGGGCAGTTCCCAGATGCCGCTGCGCTCGTCGATGCCATAGAAGGTGCCGCCGATGCTCTCGATGGTGTCGGGCAGGGGGCAGGCGGGCCCGCCGGCGACCGCCTCGCGCACCCGGTCGGGGATGTCGGCAAGGGTGGCCAGCTTGCGCGTCTCGGTGATCGGCACGCGGCGGTCATCCGTCACGGTCGACTGGACGACCTGGGTCTCGCCCGGGCGGAACGAGAGGAAATAGCGGCCGGCGGCCGGGTCACGCGGGCCCTGCACGACGACCGCATCCTTGCGGCCGATGCGGCCCTGGGCGTCATCCATCAGGGCGAAGATGGGCGTGAAGCCATCGAGCGAAACGGCGATCTCGGTCTGCTTGCCGTTCGGCAGCTCGACCACGGCGGTGGCGGTGGCAGCGGCCTTCAGCGCCATCATCATCGGCTCGTTCGGCGTGATGCCGCCGAAGCGGACCTTGCCGTCCGAAGGCTCCTTGGTGATGTCGCCGACCATGCGGTAGTCCTCGCTCGGCACCCAGAGGCGGAGCTTGCCACCGACCGGCGGGGTCAGCGAGGACTGGAACTCCAGCACCATGTCCGCTGATGGATCTGCCGGGCGCTCCAGTGCCAGGCGCAGGTAATGATCCTGGCCGACCGAGACGAAGCTGTCGGCAATGCAAAGACCGTCCGTGTCGCAGGACAGGGTCCAGTTGCCATCCTGCAGCACAAGTTCACTGGCCAAGGCAGGCTGAGCCGCCAGACCAAGGAGAGCTGCTCCGGCCAGCATGCAGCGCTGGCGCATCATCCACCGGCTCATGGCCTTGGCTCCTGTTCAAGCTGTTCGAAACGACCGTCGAGAAATTCATCCATGGGCCGGGCCCAGATCGTGCCATCGTGGCCCTGATACAGGAAGGCCTCCGCGCCTGTCGCCTCGATGCGGCATTTGCCGAGGATCCGGTAGGTGCCTTGCGTCTTGCGGTGGCGCCAGAGGGTGCCGCGCAGCGCCGGATCAAGCCCGTCGCGGGCCACCATCAGATCTGGCGAGATGACGTCTGGGGATGACACGGAAGACATGACGGCTCCTTGTGGCCCGTATTGGCGGGCATTTCACAAGTCATACGGCAGTCAGCAGAGGTTTCACAAGGCTCAGGTGTGTCATCAATCTATCGAAATGCGATCGGAATGGTGAAGGTCCAGCTGTCGCGGCGTGCAGCAGGGGGAATGGCCGGGAAGGGCGCGGCCCGCCGCACGGTTTCAAGTGCGGCTTCGTCCAGTTCAGGCACGCCAGAGCTGCGGGCGACGCGGATCGAGGAGGCGTTGCCGCCCTTCGCCACGACGAAGGACACCAGCGTTTCGCCGGTCAGGCGGCGGCGCTTGGCCGAGGGCGGATAGTAAAGCGCACGGCGCAAGGCGCGGCTGATCTGGCCGGGATAATTGGTGACGTCGGAATTGCCTTCCGCATCGCCCGTGCCGATCCGCCCGGCGCCACCGGCAAGCGCGGTGACGTTCGACTGGCCACCGGCTCCCCCTTGTGCGGGCGCGGCGGGCGCACTGGTCTTGGCGTTGGTCTTGGCACTGGTCTGGGCGGCGGCGGTACGCGCCTTGGCCGCAGCCGGCTTGCTCGGCTTTCTCGGCTTGGGCGTATCAGCTTTTTTCGGCTCGGGCTTGGCCGGTTCGGGCTTTACCGGTTCGGGCAGTGGCTTCACCGCCTCGACGGGAACTACGGGCGCGAGCGATGAAGGGGCGACGGCGGGGACCGGCTCGGCGGGTTTCTGTGCGGGTGGGGCGCTCGGGGCTGCGGCGGCAAGTGCCAGCGTTGCGGTTGGGTCAGCGGCAAGGGGCTCGGGCAGGACGACAGGCGCTGCGACCGGCGGGGTGGGGTCAGCCGCAGGCTGCAGAGGTGCCGGCTCGATGGCGGCGACGGGGGGACGCGGGGCCTCGGTGGGCCTCACCGGCTCGGTGACCGGCTCAGTTACGGGCGGGGCGACGGGCGGCGTCTCGGCCGGTTGCGGCTGCGGTTCGGGGTCCGGGGTCTCAGGGGTGAGCGTGTCGGGCTGGGTTGCGGCGACAACGGTATCGCTGGGATCACCGGACTGGATGACGGTGTCAAAGGCCGTGCCGACATCCGCGCCGATCTGGACGCCGCCGCCGGCAAGCTGAGGCGTTTCCTCGCGCGTCAGGGCAATCACGCCGGCACCGAGATGGAAGGTCAGCGACAGGCCGAGAGCGAGGCCAATGTGCCACGGCCGCAGTCTCATGGCGCGATCCGCCGGGTGACGACCTTGACCCTTGCAGCGCCGGCCTGCTTGAGGGCATCAACGACCTCGACGAGCTTGCGCGCGTCCAGCTCCCGGTCGGCGGCGAGGAGGATTTCAGGTGCGTCGGTTGTCAGGCGCACGCGCCGGTCGGCGACAAAGGCGTCGGCAGAAATGTCTGCGCCACGGAAGGTCAGGCGGCCGTCGGCATGGGCGAACAGCGCATCGGGTGGCGGCAGGGATTCAGCGTCCCGGGCGTCGGTCAGGGTAACGGCGCTGTCGAGCGGGGGGGCAAGCTGGCCGGCAACAAGGAAGAAGATCAGCATCAGGAAGACGATGTTGATCAGCGAGATGGTGGTTTCCATCTTGCGCGTCGGCTTGTCGCGTTCGAGGCGGATCACGGGATAAGGTCCTTGTGGCAGATCAGCGGGCGACAGTGAGGGTCAGGTCGGTTCCGGACAGCCTTGCGGCCCGGCGCAGCGCCTCGACAGCATCGACCAGGGCCTGGGCGTTGGCCCCCTCGCGCGGCAGGATCATCGCGGATTTTGCGCCCTTCGCGAGGTACCCAGCAAGATCTGCATCGACCGCATCCGGACTGACGACCGTTCCGTTGATGCGCAGTCCTTCGCCTGAAACCATGACGAGAATGTCGGGTGTCGTGGCAACGCCGCTGCCGCCAGCCTTGCCGGTCCCGCCAAAGTCGACAGACCCAAACCGGGTGAAGGTCGAGGACAGCATGAAAAACAGCAGCAGCAGGAAGATGACGTCAATCAGCGACGTCATCGACAGGGGTCTGCGGCGGGGCGCCGGCTTGTCAATGTGCATGCGAGGCCCGGATCGCGACGGCAGGCGCCTGTCCGACAGCGACAGGGGCAACAGAGGCCGTCTGGTGGCTCAGGCCGGGTGTTCCGGGCAAGGCGACCAGGATTTCGGCGCAGATGGTTTCGATCGCCACACGCTCGCTTTCGACCCAGCTCTCAAACATCGACAGGATGGCCGAGACCGGCATGGCGACCGCAAGACCGGCGGCCGTGGTCAGGAGCGCGACCCAGATACCGCCTGCCAGAAGCGACGGATCAACGGAACTGCCGGCGGACTGCAGCGACTGGAAAGCCTCGATCATGCCGATCACGGTGCCGAACAGGCCAAGCAGCGGAGCAAGCTGGGCGATGGCATCAAGCGCCTTGAAGCCACCCTGCAGGCCATGCAGACGCGCGGTGGCGATGCGGGCAATCTCGGTCTCGATGTCGGAACGGTCCATGCCACCGGCCAGCGACAGATGCATGGCATTGGCAACGGCTTCCTCGGCGGCGCCCGCCGGCTGGTCAAGAAGGCTTGCCGCCTCGCGCTTGCGGCCCTGTCGCCACAGGCGGGCCGCAAGGCGGGCCCGTCCGGGACGGGCCGTGCGGCAGGTGCCATACTGGACAAGCTTCAGCAGGATGATGGCGAGCGCCACGACCGACATCAGCGCGATCAGGACGACGACCGGACCACCGAGGTCCAGAAGATCCGTAACAGGTTGCAGCAGGGCGGCGCTCAGCATGGCAGATATCCTACTTGTTGAAGCTGATGGGCGTGCGGGAGGCGGTGGACAGCGGGGCGGCGCAGAGCGGCGAGGCGGCCGTGGCACCACCGCAGCCTGACGCACCGTTGACCAGGATCGAACCGATGCTCTCGCAGGTCCCACCCGGGATCTGGAACTGGCGAACCACGGTCTTGCCCTCCGGCAGCGCGCCGAAGTCGAACACCGTCATGCGGTCCACCAGCCCATCCTTGTCGAAGAGCACGAACTCGAAGCCGGCCGAAGGCAGCGCCGCGCCGGTGGCGTTGCTGGCCACGAAGGTCAGCAGGCATCCGTTGCTCGCGGCGGCGGCCTTGTTCAGCTCCAGCGTCACGCCCTTGCCATCCGCCGCATGGGCCGGATTGGCAAGGAGGGCCGCAACGGTGAGCGAAACGGCGGCGAAGACTTCCAGTTGACGTGCAAATCGCATTCTTACCACCCGAACTGCTTGTTGACGGTGAGCTTGAACGTCCGCCCGCGACCTGGGTCACCGGCGAGATTGTTCTGGTAACGCTTGTCGAAGATGTTCTCGACAGCTGCGCGAACTTCCCAACCCTTGAGCTGGCTGTTCTCATCTGCTGTCCAGGACACGAATGCATCGTGGACGGCGTAGCCCGCTGTAGACAGTTTGATCGTTCCGGATGAGATATCGCGGCTCTGCGGAGCGGTTGCGGCAAACAGACCGCGCCAGCCAAAGCTCACATTATAGTCAGGAACGCGCGCGCCGAGCGTAACCGACAGGGTATCTGCCGGAATTGAGGTCAGTCGCTGCTTCGTCTTCTCGTCCTTGCCACGGACGACACTGTAAGCAAAGTTGGCGAAGGCATATTTTGACTGATAGTCTGCTTCGAGCTCAACGCCGTAGATATGTGCTTGATGGATGTTTACGAAATACGGAACGGCAACAGGATGGCCACGCAACTGGTTTGTCGCAATCATGTTGGTCAGGTCGTTGTAGAAAGCCGTCGTCTTGAACTGCAAGGCGTCGCCTTCCTGAACCAGCTCTTGTCCGGAAACAGCAAAGCCGGCTTCATAGTTGAGCGACTTTTCCTTCTTGAGCCCGAGGCTTACAGACCGGCCGCCGGGATATGCGGCACTCCGCGCGCCCGTCGTGAACATTTCATCCAGCGTCGGCAGACGTTCGGTCTGCGCAATGGACCCGAAGACCGAGAAGCTCTCGGTGAACTTGTACATGGCCGCGATCTTGGGCGAGAAAGCCAGATCCGACTGCGAGCGGGCGCCCGGGATGCGGCTGTCGGGTTCGAGCGAGACGTGATCGAGGCGGACGCCCGGAATAATCGTCAGCTTCTCGTTCCAGATGAATTCGTTCTGCAGGAAAACGCCGATCTTGCGGTCGGTGCCTTCCGGATGGAAGTCGACCCAGCCGGTGCCCCCCTTCGTCTTGCCGGTCCGCTGCTGATAGGACAGCTGGGTGCCCAGCGTCAGGAAGTTGTCGAAGCTCTCGCCATGGGCCTCGAAGGTGTTTTCGAGTTTTGCCTGCCAGGTGCGATAGCCATATTCACTGTCCCGGAACAGAGCCGACGGGATGCGAGCGGTCGCTTTGTCCTGCTCAACCTTTGTATCAGATACCGACAGGTTCAGCTTCAGATCCAGGAACGGGTTGCCCTGCGCCGGATTTTCATAGGCAAACACCAGCGTCTGGTCGGTGATCTCCCGGTCGATGTTGCCGAAGTCCGTAAGCGTACCCGTCTGAGAATAGGCTGTGTTATCGGCATCACTCTGCCAACGCTCATAGGACAGACGGACGCTCTGCTCATTATTGTCGCCGAAATGATGGGTGACCTTGGCGAGGCCGGAGAAGGAGTCGAATGCCGACCCTGGAATTTTGCGGCCGCCGCCCGCGTCAAAGTCATTCGAGCGACGGAAGTTCCCGTTGATGAGGGCTTCGGTTTGAGCGCCGAGGCGCGCCGCCAACACGGCGGATGTCATCAGGCCTTCCTTGTTGGAATCTAACATCGATTTTAGCCGCAGTGCGGCCTTTTCGTTCGGCGACAGGAAGTCAGAGGCGTCCTTGGTGACGAAATTGATCACGCCGCCGATAGCGCCCGCGCCATACAGCGTGGACGAGGCCGGGCCGCGAAGGACTTCAACCTGCTTGTAGAGTTCAGGATCAGAGAAGAAGGAGCCAAGCCGGTACTGCTCGTAGAACTTCGTGG
Source organism: Pannonibacter sp. SL95 (assembly GCF_026672425.1). Lineage (GTDB taxonomy): Bacteria > Pseudomonadota > Alphaproteobacteria > Rhizobiales > Stappiaceae > Pannonibacter. Next base: position 113,067 of record NZ_JAPPRC010000005.1, on the reverse strand, counting down.
CTCCATCGACCGTAATGATGATCTTCGACTCGTCCGCCGCGCTGAGTTCGCCCACGCCGCGAATATTGTATGCCTGGCCGCCGATACGGTCGGAACCGGCAATCGTGACGCCGGGCGTCTGGCGGAAAAAGTCGCCAATCGTGTTGGCCTGTTCGTCGTCGATCTGTTCCTGGTTGATGACCGTGACGGCCTGGGGCGTGTCGATGGCGACTTTTTCACGGCCGGCACCGATGACGAGGCGTTGCAGTGCCGTTGTCTGGGCTTCGGTCTTTGCGGCCGGTGCGGAGGCAGGCGCGGCCTGTTGCGCGAGGGCGGACGTGGTGCCCGCCAGAGCCAGAAGGGCGACACCCCCCATCAGATACGTCACATGCTTGCGCGCCGTCACCATCGAAAAAGCCCCTGTCTTCGGACTGGCTGGCGCGAGCTTGCTTGTCCCTGAAATGGATTGTGTTTCCTGAATATCGCATTCAGGTATTGCGGTCGATACAAAAGATGAATATTCAAGTCAACTATTGAACGAGCCCTGCGGCGTGCCTTTGCAATCCGGCGTGGCTGCGGCGTCACAATGAGGACCGGCAAGAGCCGAACCCCGCCAGGTCATCCCCAGCTAGAAGGACGATCCGGCCGGTCCCCGTACACAGGATGTCCCGGAGGGACAGGAAATCACGGCCCGTGCCGCACCGCCTTGACCGGTTGCCGCGCGAACAAGAGGGGAAAGCCATGACCACAAGCCAGAGCCCAGTTGCGGGACATGTTTCGGCCCAGCGTCCGGGACCGGAGGCGATCCGCGCTGCTGTTGCAGCCCATCCGGAGCGCCGCGAGCGGGACCTTGCACGGGACCTGGGCGTCAGCGAGGCCGAGCTGGTTGCGGCCTTCTGCGGCGAGGGCGTGATCCGTCTGACACCGTCCCTGTCCGGGATCTGCAACGGCATGAAGGCCATGGGCGAGGTAATGGCCCTGACGCGCAACGAAAGCGCCGTGCACGAGAAGATCGGGCCGTTCGAGAAGTTTGTCGATGGCAGCCGGGCGGCCATGATGCTGGGCAGCGCGATCGATACGCGCATGTTCCCGTCCCACTGGGTGCATGCCTTTGCCGTGGAAAAGCCGGGGGAATCCGGTCCGCGCCGCAGCATCCAGGTGTTCGACGCCCATGGCGATGCCGTGCACAAGATCCACCTGCGGGCGACCTCCGATGTGGCTGCCTTTGAGGCGCTGGTCAAAGACCTGACCCATGCGGACCAGAGCGCGGGGCTTGGCGTCGTGCCGGTTGCAGCGCTCCGTCCGGAGCGTCCGGCGCTGGACACGTCCAAGGCGGCCGAATTGCGGCGGCGCTGGAGCGCGATGACCGATACGCATCAGTTCTTTGGCCTGCTGCGTGACATGGACCTGCACCGCCTGAACGCCTTTGAACTCGTCGGCGAGGAGTGGGCCTGGAAGGTCGATGGCGATGCGGTGCGCGCGATGATGCGGCTGGCCGCTGACAACGACATCCCGATCATGTGCTTTGTCGGCAGCCGGGGCTGCATCCAGATCCATTCGGGGCCGGTGAGCCAGATCAAGGAAATGGGCCCGTGGATCAATGTCCTCGATCCGACCTTCCACCTGCATCTGCGGCTGGATCACATTGCCGAGGTCTGGGCCGTGCGCAAGAACGCCGACAATGGGCATGTTACCTCGCTCGAGGCCTTTGACGCCGATGGCCAGCAGATCATCCAGTTCTTTGGCCTGCGCAAGGAAGGCCGTGAGGAGCGCTCCGACTGGCGCGATCTGATCGAGCACTTGCCGCGCGTCGGCCAGCTTGCGGTCGCCTGAGGGGGAGAGGAACGATGCGTCCAGTCATCTCTTTCTCCCGCCCGAAGGCAGTGGCCCTGATCGCCGCGGCCGTGCTGAATGTCGGCCTGGCGCTGAGCCTGTCGTCCGCCTGGGCGGCCGAGACCTCGGATCTGACCGGTGCGAAGCGCATCGTGTCGATCGGGGGCTCGGTCACCGAGATCGTCTATGCGTTGAAGGCCGAGGACCGGCTGGTGGCGCGGGACAGCACCAGCACCTATCCGCCGGAAGCGATGAGCTTGCCGGATGCGGGCTATATCCGCGCGCTGAACGCCGAAGGCGTGCTCGGCGTGTCGCCGGATGCGATCCTGGCGCTGGAAGGCAGCGGGCCGCCGGAGGCGCTGGATGTGCTGAAGAAGGCCGGGATTCCGTTGGCCATGGTGCCTGAAAGCTTCACCGCAGAGGGGATCCTGGCGAAGATCGACCGGGTGGGTGAGGCCCTCGGGCTTCAGGATGAAGCGGCGACCTTGGCGGCAGCCGTCCGGGCGGATCTGGCCGCTGCGACGGCGGAAGCAGAGGACATGCCGGAGAAGCCGCGGGTGCTGTTCGTCCTGTCGATGAATGGCGGCCGCGTGCTGGCCTCGGGCAAGGACACGGCGGCCGATGGCATCATCCGCATGGCGGGCGCCGTCAACGCGGTCGAGGCCTTTGCCGGCTACAAGCAGCTGACTGATGAGGCGATTGCCGACCTCCGGCCCGATGTGGTGCTGATGATGGACCGGGGCGGGCAGCATGATGCCAAGGCTGACGAGCTTTTCGCCCACCCCGCCCTTGCCCTGACACCGGCCGCCAAGACACGCCGCGTGGTGCGGATGGACGGGCTTTATCTGCTTGGCTTCGGACCGCGCACGGCCGGTGCGGTGCGCGAGCTTGCCGTGGCCCTGCGTCGTCCCGGGACGGCGGCGCAATGACGCTTACCTCCAGCGCGGCTGTGTTTTCGCCGGTCCGCCGGACCAGGGTCGAGGGTGACCGTGCTCCCCGCGCACGCGTTGCCCTCGTCCTGCTGGCGGTTTGCCTGGTGCTCGTGATGCTCGGTGCGGTCTCGATTGGTTCGACAGGCTGGGCCAATGGCGAGGCGCTGCGGCTGATCCTGTCGGGCGAGCGGCCGACGGACAATCCGCTGCTGCTGCGCGACGTCATCGTGCTGGCAGACATCCGGTTGCCGCGCGTCATCATGGCCGCGCTGATCGGCGCCTCGCTGGCGGTGTCCGGCGCGGTAATGCAGGGGCTGTTCCGCAATCCGCTGGCCGATCCCGGCATTGTCGGCGTGTCTGCGGGGGCAGGACTTGGCGCGGCGCTGATGATCGTGCTGGGCGGCGGCGTGCTGGCGCCGGTTTTCGGGCTCTTCGGCAATCACGCCGTGTCGGTCGCCGCCTTCCTCGGCGGGCTGGCATCGACGATGCTGCTCTACCGGATCGGCACGCGCGGCGGATCAACCAACATTGCCACCATGCTGCTGGCCGGAATCGCGCTCGGGGCACTGGCGGGGGCCGCGCTCGGGCTGCTGGTGTTTGTGGCCGATGACCGCGCGCTTCGCGATCTCAGCTTCTGGGGGCTCGGCTCGGTGGCAGGTGCCACCTGGGACAAGATCCTGACCGCCGGCCCGGTCATTGCGCTGGTGCTGCTGCTCAGTCCGCTGCTCGCCCGCGCGCTGAACGCGCTGGTTCTGGGCGAGGCGGCCGCCGGGCATCTCGGCGTCAACGTGCAGCGCCAGAAACGTCTTGCTATCGTGACCGTTGCAGCCGCGACGGGCGCGAGCGTCGCGGTGAGTGGGGGCATCGGCTTTGTCGGCATTGTCGTGCCGCATCTGCTGCGCCTCACGATCGGGCCGGACCATCGTTATCTGTTGCCGGGCTGTGCGCTGCTGGGTGCGATCATGCTGATTGCGGCCGACACGGTGGCGCGCATCATCGTGGCACCGGCGGAGCTGCCGATCGGCATCCTGACGGCCCTGGCCGGAGCCCCCTTCTTCCTCTGGATCCTGCTGACACGCAGGGGCTTTTCGCTTGGATGACATGATGAGCGAGCTGGTGCTGGAACAGGTCAGCGTGCGCCTTGGCGGCCGCGTGATCGTCGACGATCTGAGCTTTACCGCCCGGGCAGGCGAAGTGACCGCAATCATCGGGCCGAATGGCTCGGGCAAGAGCACGACGATGAAGGGGCTGTCCGGTGAGACCCGCTATCAGGGGCGTGCAAGGCTGAACGGGCGCGAGATCGCCGAGACCCCGGCCGTCGAAATGGCCAGCTACCGCGCGGTCCTGCCGCAGCACGGCACGATCACCTTTCCCATGACGGTGAGCGAAGTGGTCAGCCTCGGCTTTCACGCAAGGCAGCGTGAACCGGCACTGATTGGCGAGGCGCTGGCGCGGGTCGGGCTGGACGGGTTTGGCGGCCGGTTCTTTGAGACGCTGTCCGGCGGCGAACAGCAGCGCACGCAGCTTGCCCGCGTGCTGGTGCAGATCTGGGAGCCGGTGCGGGGCGGAAAGCCGTGCTGGCTGTTTCTCGATGAGCCGGTGTCGAGCCTCGACATCCACCACCAGATCCAGATCATGGATCTGGCCCATGCCTATGCCCGCGCTGGCGGTGGCGTTCTGGCGGTGATGCATGATCTCAACCTGACCGCGATGTATGCCGATCAGGTGGTGGCGCTGCGCGGCGGGCGGTGCCTCGCCGCCGGTCCGACGCGGGAGACCCTGACGGGTCCGGTTCTGTCGGCGGTCTATGGCTGTCCGCTGGCGGTCAACGAAGCCCCTCGCGATGACACGCCCTTCATCCTGCCGCATCTGGCGCGCAGCTCTGGCGCCTGAGCACTCCACCCGACAGGGACCTTGCGCTTTCCTGCGGCCTCGTCCATTGCAGGATGGGGTTTGCGGCCAAGTGGGCCAGGGCAGGGGATCAGGATGCGCATTTACAGAGCTGTTGCCGCAGTGGCACTTGTCGCAATGACTGGTCTCCTGCCAGGCTGTGCCGCCATCGCGGTTGGTGGTGCGGTGGTTTCAACGGCGGCGATCGGCGTGACGACTGTTGCCAGCACAGCAGTTGGTGTGACCACCAGCGCCGCCGGTGCTGCGGTGGACGTGGTGACGCCGGGGTCCAAGGAACCTCCGCGTCCCTGAGGCCGAGCGCAGGTCAGTTTGCCGGTGCGATCCGGATCAGGCGGCCATCCTCGGAATCGGTAAGAAGATAAAGGTTGCCGTCCGGGCCACTGCGCACATCGCGGATGCGTTCGCCCAGATCCACCAGCAGACGTTCCTCAGCCACGACCTTGCCGTCCTTCACCTCAAGGCGGTTGAGATGGGTGCCTCGGCCAGCGCGCCGAGGAAAAGATCGCCCTGCCATTCGGGGAAACGTTTGCCGGAATAAAAAGCCAAGCCGGACGGGGCGATGGAGGGCACGTAGATGTGGATGCCCTGTTCCATCCCCGGTTTTTCCGTGCCTTCACCGATGCTGAAACCCGAATAGGCGCGGCCATGGGTGATGACCGGCCAGCCGTAATTGGCACCGGCTTTCAGCACGTTGATTTCGTCGCCGCCGCGCGGCCCGTGTTCATGGGCCCAGAGAGCTCCAGTCGGGGCGACAGTCAGACCTTGCGGGTTACGGTTGCCATAAGTGTAGATCTCCGGCAGGGCATTCGGCTGGCCCTGGAACGGGTTGCCGGGAGCCGGCTGACCGTCGCGGGTGATGCGGATGACCTTGCCGGAGTGCAGCGACAGGTCCTGCGCCGTCTCATCGCTGCCATGATCGCCAATGCTGGCATAGAGGTAGCCGTCCGGTCCAAAGGCGAGACGTGAGCCGAAATGGCGCCCGTTCGAACCTTTGGTTTTCGCGGTGAACAGCACCGTGACATCGCGCAGGCCGCCGTCCGCCAGCGTGGCACGGGCAATCGCTGTCGTGCCAAGGCGGCCCGAGGCAGCGGCGTAGGACAGATAGATCGTGCTGTTGCTAGAAAACTCAGGATCCAGAATGACGTCCAGCAAGCCGCCCTGGCCCGTGTCGTAGACGGCCGGAACGCCGTTCAGCGGCGCGCTGACCTCTCCTTCGGATGTGACAAGCCGCAACCTTCCGGCGCGCTCGGTGACGAGCATGCGGCCGTCGGGAAGGAAAGCCAGCGACCAGGGATTTTCGAGTCCGGTTGCCACATCGGTCAAGGTAAAGCGCGCCTGCTGCGAAACGACAGTCTCCGCCTTTGCCATACCCGAAAGGGCCAGAAGTGCAGCAAGGGCCAGTCCGGCGCCGGTCAGCAGACCAAGCCGCAGCGTCTGCTGCCGCGAGGCCTTGGCCTCTTCCGCCAGACGTTTTTTCTGACGCGCGGCAATGCGTGGATCCGAGGAAAACACAGGTTGGGGCGTGAGACGCATGGCAGGCCCTTTGCGGCTGGCAGTCCACGCGGGGGTGGACACTTGCAACCGATATGGGGCGCTGTGGCGGGTGCGCAAGGCTTCGCCGGCGAAGGCTCACATCGTCGTGATCGGCAGGTTGGTCAGCTCAACAGCCTTGCGCGCTGGCGCAAGTGTCAGCCGAACGCGCTGGCCTTGCGCTTGACCGAGGCAGCCTTGTCGACTTCAAAGGCAACGGACCGGAAGGACTTGAGCAGCGGCTGGTCGATCTTCTTGCCAAGATCAACCAGCACGCCATAGGCCTGGCGCGGGCTGTAGGCCGGCTTGTAGGCGCGCTTCTCGATCAGTGCGGCGTAGATGTCGCAGATCGTCAGCATCCGCACGGCGCGGCTGATCTCATCGCCCTTGAGCCCGTCCGGATAGCCACTGCCATCCAGATACTCATGGTGATGCACGGCGATATCAATGACGGCCTGCGACACATGCGGCTGGGCTTCGAGAATCTCGCGCGAGCGGATCGGATGCTGGCGGATGATCTCGAATTCCTCTTCCGTCAGCTTGGCCGGCTTGTCGAGAATGGAGAGGGGGATATAGACCTTGCCGACATCATGCAGCAGCGCCGCTGCACCCAGCAGCGCCCGCTCGCTCTCTGACAATCCGAGCACATCGGCGAAGGCCAGCGCATAGCCTGTCACCAGCATCGAATGGCAATAGGTGTGGCTGTGATGCATCTGCACCGCCGAAATCCAGGCATCCATGCCATCCAGCCGGAAGGCGTCGAGCGTGTCGTCGACGGCGCGCGCGACCTGGGCCAGCGGCAGCAGCGTTTCAGAGACGACGGCGGTTGCGCATTCACCGAGCGCTGCACTCATCGCCTGAACGGAGCGGGCCGTTTGTTGAGGTGTCGAGGCGGGCAAGTCAGGCTGGGCATAGGAGCCAAACTGGAGATCGATCTCGCGCAGCGCGTCCTTGACGGGGCGGGTGCGGGACCAGATGCGGCCCAGTCCAAGGGCGTCCGCCTGAACCTTGTCACGCCGGTTGCCTGCGCGCACCAGACCAATGCTGAGCACAGTCGGGGCTCCGGCAATAGCGTCGCGCACGCCAGCGAGGTCGCTGTCGGAGGCGTCTGCCAGATCGACAAGGACGAGGTCTGCCGACTTGAGATCAGCGTCGGCGATATCCCGGTGTTCGAAGATCTCGGCGGGATGCATCTGTCCGATGGTGTGCAGAAGCGCTGGACAGCCTTCAAGGTCGCTCACAAGCATAACCAATCTCAGCACGTCGTAACTCCCTCAATTCCAACGAACTTGACTTCCAGGCTCTTGGCGCGAGCCAGCAATGACGGAACGGACCACCCCAACGGTCGGTGTACATATAGACCGGTATTATTTACGCAGGGTTATTTTTACCGATGGGTTTTGAACAAATTGCTGCATTGCCATAAATTCGTGCATGCACTGCGGGCGTGCAACCCAGGCCGAGTGAAAGCGGCAGACGGTCTCCTGGGGCACGCACCCGCCTTTTGGCTGGCTCGCATTGTCTGCGCCTGCATGACAAGGAGCCGGCAAGACCATGTGAGGGATTGTCAATGAGCAATGGCGCAGCCGCTGCGCGGCACCAAGCTGCACCGGAAATCAGGGAGCGGGACCATCAGCTCGCGACACCTTATGGCGTGGTTGTTGCGCGCGAGTGGGGGACGGCGTCATCTTTGGTTCCCCTTGTGCTGTTGCATGACTCCCTTGGCTGCATCGATCTCTGGCGCGGCCTGCCAAGCAAGCTGGCGCAGGTGACCGGTCGCCGCGTCATCGCCTATGACCGGCCGGGCTTCGGCCAGTCTGCGCCGCAGGATCGCCGGCCTCGTCCGGATTTTGTCGTCAGCGAGGCCGAGCACGCATTTCGAGCGGTTCTCGACGGGTTTGGAATTGACCGGTTTGTTGCGGCTGGTCACAGCGTCGGCGGTGGCATGACGCTGGCGATTGCGGCCGCCTACCCGAAGCGATGCCTCGCCGGGATCACGATCTCGGCCCAGAGCTTTCTGGAAGACCTGACCCGAGCGGGCATCCGCGAGGCCGAGACCCAGTTTGCGGACCCGGCAATGCGGCAGAAGCTGGCGCGATACCACGGCGCGCGCACCGACTGGGTCCTGGACGCGTGGATTGGCTCGTGGCTGTCTCCAGCCTTCGACGGCTGGAGCCTAGACGCGGTGCTGGCGAAGATCCGCCAGCCGCTGCTGTCGATCCATGGCGCGCTGGACGAGTATGGCTCGCCGGAACAACTCAAGCGCATTGCCGATATCTCCGCAGGTCCGGTGCGTTCCCTCCTGATCGGAGACGCCGCCCACTTTCCGCACCGCAGCCACGAGGGCGCGACGCTCGCGGCCATCGCGGCGTTTCTGGACGGGGTGGAGTAGGGGGCGTACGTCGTTGTCTCTCGTCGAGATGGGCTTGCAATCCGGACGTGAGTGGCGTCTTCATTCAATCTAGAGCCGTAAATCTAAAATGCAGGGTTGTTCAATGCGGGCTGATTTTGCGAAACGGCATGAATTTGCCATTCAGGACGCCATCGCTCATGGAATACGACCATGGGACGCAAATCCCCCGATCGATCGTCTATTGCGCAAGCTCGGCTTGCGAATGCGACCGACGATTTACCGTAGTTTCGGTGCCAACATGTTCGTTTATGGTTCGTACTTCGGCACGTTCTTGGGCCTTCTTAATTGGTGCACGATATGGTCGCGAGACAGTATGCCAATACCGGTCGCGGTCATGATTTCGATTGGTGCCGGTTCCGCTTTTGGCGCATTCACGGCGGCACTGATGGCCCGAAAACGCCGAAAAGCAGGTTTGACCAGATGGAACGATCTGCCTGTCTGAGCGCCGCTCTCCTTTGAACCCGTGCTCGATCCGGTCACGCAAGCCAATCAGGCCAAGCCTGTGCAATTTCAGCCCCGCGGGCGAGGCGTCGCCGGAACCTGCGAGCAGCGCAAAAAAAAGCGTGCGAGTTCGGCCCAGGGGCGGCTACAGGGAGCACGAAAGAGGCGATGCCGGCGAGCAAAGTCTGCGGAATCCTGTCTTTCAGTACATCTTGAAAGCGATAGCAATTGCGCGCAGTCATCAGGTCTACAGAATGTTGGCCCTGCAAGACGGATTGCCGCGGTCCTGGCGACTGCGCCAGTGCCAGCCCCATCCCTCCCGAAAACAACGCAAAAATCCGGCCGCGGCCGGATTGGGAGAAGGTCTTAGTAAGGGAGAATGGCGGAAGAGGTGGGATTCGAACCCACGGAACGCTTGCACGCTCGCCGGTTTTCAAGACCGGTGCCTTAAACCACTCGGCCACTCTTCCGTCGGTTTCGTTTCCCGTCTTTGGGCCGGAATGTCAAGCGGGGGGAGGTGTTTCCCTGGGGAGGGGGCCGTCGACCCACGAATGTGGGCAGGGGTCGGGTCGACGGCCATTGCCGGGAGGGCCCCAGCCTGCGGCGCGGCGGGGCGGCCGGCTGCAGTGACACCTTGGTAGCATTGCCGATCCGGTGGCGAGTGTGATGGTCATCACAATCCGGGCGCTTGTGCCTGAATGCCCGGTTTCGCCGGCTGGCCGGATGCTTGAGAGGCGCGGCCGGTGTGGCTGGACGGAAGGGAATGCCGGCTGGCCGGCATGGCAGCATGATGCCGCGGCAGCGGGGTGGCTGAATGGACGCGACGGCTTGCCTGGACGGAATCAAGCTTGCCCCTCGAGGCTTGCGACTCGCCTGCAATGCGACGGCTTGCGCTGACTGCCCCCGACACGGGCGGCGGAGGGACGCGGGAGCGGGATCATCCAGTGGCCGCAACGTCAGCAAAGCCAGCGTTTTACGGGGATTGCCGGCGTAAGGGAGAGCGGGCAGGGACCTGTGGCGATATCGGCACTTGGCGACTGGTTAAGGATCGGGTAACGACTATGGGGTTAACTGCGGCTAGCCACATTCTGCGGGGGCGGAGTGCGGCTGTTGCGTGCGCGCAAAACTTCATGGTTAAGCTGACCACACAGGCAGCAAGCCAGAAACGCGCCACGACCGCGAGACACAACGCCGGGCAACCGGCCAACTGGACCGCGTGAGCTTGGGGCCGCCAGACGCGTGATGAGTGGGACGGCAGTATGCAAGGCATTGGCGTGAGCCGACTGAGCCCGAAAGCCGGGACCGATCTGACAGAAGCAGCACAAGGTCGCTGCGATGCTGGATCCGTTTCCTCTTTCGACCCGAGCTTTGCTCCGTCCAGCCGGTCTTCGTCCCGCAAGGTGACTTCAGGCGTTCTTGTTGCGGTGGCGGCTGCGCTGGCTCTGGCCGGCTGCGCCTCGACCCCGCCGAAGAAGCGCTCCAGCGAGTATTTTCCGGAATCCAAATATGGTGTGAAGGCCAGCCCGCGCGTCGTCGCCGATGGCCAGGCCGTGCCGAAGGGCGGTGGCCGCGACATCACCGGCAAGCCCTACAAGGTGGCCGGCCGCTGGTACTATCCCAAGGAAGATCCGAACTACAAGAAGACCGGCTTTGCCTCCTGGTATGGCGAGGCGTTCCATGGCCGCAAGACGGCCAATGGCGAGGTCTATGACCGCAATTCGCTGACAGCCGCGCACACCACCATGCCGCTGCCGTCCTATGCGCGGGTGACGAACCTTGCGAATGGACGCTCGATGGTTGTGCGCGTCAATGACCGTGGCCCTTTCCACGGCAACCGCGAGATCGACCTGTCGCAGCGCGTGGCACACATGCTTGGCACCAAGTCCACCGGTGTCGCCAAGGTCAAGGTCGAGTATGTCGGCCGGGCGCCGCTGCATGGCCAGGACGAAGCTTTCCTGATGGCGTCCTACAATGGACCGGATGCCGTCACGCCGGGCGGCACGATGCCGGGTACGATGATTGCGCAGGCAACGCCGCCGGCAACTCCTGCCGTGGCTCCGGCTGCTGCACCGGTCGCGGCCGTTCAGGTTGCCTCCGCCGCCGATCCGCTCGGCGCGGCACCGGCAACCGGTGACATCCGCGCGCCGGCTCCGCGTCCGTTCCTGATGGCTGCGACGATCACGGTTGCCAGCGCCTCCGGTTCGACGCCGGTTGCAAATCCGGCCTATCAGGTCGCCTTCGATCCGGCTGCCGCCTTCGAGGCCGGCGCTGCGTCGGTCATGGTGGCCTCTGCATCGACAGTCACGACCAGCGGCCAGTTCCAGCCGGCTGCAGTTCCGGCGAGCCTTCCGGCCGCGCCCGCTGCCACACTGCCCACGGGCGGTGTCCAGCCCGTATCCTACGGCAGCACCCCGGCCGCCGCACCGGCCCTTGGCACACCGCCGCAGAGCCTCGGCACGCTACCGGTCCGTCTTCCGGCGCAGGGCCTGTCGCAGCCGGCAGCCTACGCTCCCCAGCCTGTCTCCTCGCCATTTGACGGCCTGCAGCCAGCTGGCAATGGCCCGCGCAACCTGCTTCTGGGTGGCGCGATCTCGTCCTATGCGGCCAACACCCGCATCTCCGGCGCGCATTCGGCCTTCTCCGCCTTCGAGGCAACTTCTGTTCCCCTCAGCAGCCTGAATCGCTAGACTTGTCCGGCCTCTGACTGGCCTGCCGAATCCTGCGGTGGTGGTCTAGGGCGGGGAGGGTGTGCCGCGTGGCGTCTGAGCGTTTCCTCGACTGGTTCCGGGCGTTTTGCCTGAGCCTCTGGGTGCTGGTGGCCGGACTGCTGGCGTTCCCTGTTGCGGCCGCCGAAGTCGTCGCGACCAAGGCGCCCATCGCCTATCTCTATGACACGACTGCCGACACGCTTTTGTTCGCCAAGGAGGCCGACAAGCCGTTTTCGCCTGGATCGCTCGCCAAGATCATGACGGCTGCGGTGGTGTTCGATGCGCTGGCCAAAGGCGAGATCAGCGCTGAGACGCTGTACACCGTCTCGGAACATGCCTGGCGCACGGGCGGAGCGCCGTCGCGCGGGGCAACTATGTTTGCCGCCGTGAAAAGCCAGATCGCCGTGGCGGATCTGCTGGCCGGCTTGATCGTTCACAACGCCAATGACGCGGCGCTGATCCTGGCCGAGGGACTGTCAGGATCCGATGCGGCCTTTGCCGAGCGGATGACGGCCTTCGGCAAGGCGATCGGATTGACCAATTCGCGCTTTGCCAGTTCCACCGGACAGGATGGCGACGGCTCGAGCGTCACGGCCCGCGACATGGCTCTGCTCGGGCGGCACCTCCTGGGACAGCACCGGGACAGGCTGGAGCTGTTCACCCGGCCGGAGTTCACCTGGAACAACATCTTCCAGCGCAACAAGAACCCGTTCCTGGGCGAGATCCGCGGCCTGGACGGGTTCGGCGGCGGCCAGTCGGAGCGGGATGGGTTTTCCGGACTGATCACGGTCGAGCGGGAGGGACGGCGGATTGTCGGCGTGCTCGCCGGACTGCCGACGGACAAGGCCCGTTTGACGGCGCTGAAGGAATTTGCCGATACGGCCTGGGACAGCTTTGCGACGGTGGTGCTCTATGAGCCAGGCGCGAGGGTGGGCGAAGCGCGGGTGTTCGGCGGTGTTGCGACCGCTGTGCCGCTCGTGGCACGGGACCGGATCGCGGTGCTGCTGCCGCTCGGCGCCAGCATGAGCTACCGGTTGAGGCTCGTCTATTCGGGGCCTTTGCTGGCCCCGGTTGCGCCCGGTGCGCCGGCGGGAGAGCTGAGGGTCATTGGCCCGGATGACGCAGTGGTCTACAAGGCACCGCTGGTCACGGGTGACGGCATCGCTGAAGGCACGCTGAGCCAGCGCGCGCTGAATGGCGTGACCGAACTTCTGTTCGGCTGGATGTAAGGAAACCGGCGGCTTTCGGGCTGCGTCAGGCAAGAGGTCAGGGTGCGCGGCAGGTTCATTACCTTTGAGGGCGGCGAGGGCGCAGGCAAGTCGACGCAGATCCGCCGGCTGCGAGAGCGGCTGGAGAAGGCCGGGCTGGCCGTGACGGTAACGCGTGAACCGGGCGGGTCGCCCGGCGCAGAAGTGATCCGTGAGGTGCTCTTGTCCGGCAAGGCCAAGAGCCTCGGGCCGCGCGGTGAGGCGATGCTGTTTGCTGCCGCCCGCGCCGACCACGTCGATGCCACCATCCGCCCCGCGCTGGAGGCCGGAGCCTGGGTCCTGTGTGACCGCTACGCCGATTCCACCCGGGTTTACCAGGGCGAGGCCGGGGTCGACCGGCAGATGCTGGATCTGCTGGAACTTGCAGCGACCGCCGGGCTCAAGCCGGATCTGACGATCCTGATCGACGTGCCCGCCGAGATCGGTCTGAAGCGGGTTGAGGCGCGCAGCTACAATCCGGCCGGTGCCGCACCGGATCGCTTTGAGACCGACACGCTGGCCGTTCACGAGCGGCGGCGGGCGCTGTTCCTGGAGCTGGCCGATAGCGAGCCGGACCGGATTGCCGTCGTTGACGGCACGGGCGACGCGGTCACGGTCGAAGCCGCGATCTGGCAGACGGTGGAAGCGCGGCTGGGACTGGCCGGACATGGCTAGGGTCCAGGAAATCGAGGCCGCGCCCGAAATCGACGACATCGATGGTGTCGATCTGCCCCGGGCCCAGATGCACCTGTTTGGCCATGACGCGGCCGAGCGGGAACTGATCGGGGCCTATGGCTCGCAGAGGTTTCACCATGCCTGGCTGATCGGCGGGCCGAAGGGCATCGGCAAGGCGACGCTGGCATTCCGCTTTGCCCGCTTCGCGCTGGCCCATCCCGACCGGTTCTCACCGGCCGTAGCGGCGGCCGAAAGCCTGGCTGTGGCGCCGGAGCATCCTGTGGCGCGGCAGGTGGCGGCCGGCGCCCATCCCAACATCCTGCATCTGCGCCGCCCCTGGGACGACAAGGGCAAGCGCTTCAAGCAGGCGCTGCCGGTGGAAGAAGTGCGCCGCACCGTGTCGTTCTTTGGCACCACGGCCTCGGGCGCCGGCTGGCGCATCTGTATCGTGGATGCGGCCGACGACATGAATGCGTCCTCGGCCAATGCGCTCCTGAAGATTCTCGAGGAACCGCCGGCCAATTCCCTGTTCCTGGTGCTCTCGCATGCGCCCGGACGCCTGCTGCCGACGATCCGCTCCCGCTGCCGGCGGCTGGACCTCATGCCGCTGCCACAAGCCGTGCTGGAACAGGCGCTGCCGGCTGTATCTGGCGAGCGCCCGGACGCGGCGACGCTGGCCGATGTTGCGCGCTTTGCCGACGGCAGCCTGCGGTCTGCCCTGTTGCTGATGGGCGGGGAGGGGCTGGCCGTCAACCGCGGCTTCCTGGCGCTAACCGACCGGCTGCCGCAGATCGACGTCATCAAGCTGCATGCCTTCGCCGATCTTGTGGCGGCGCGGGGCCAGACCGACAACTGGGATGCATTCCTTGTCGTGGCCCGTGACTGGCTGCACAAGCGCCTGACCGGAGCTGATCTTGCCAGCCCCTCCCGGCTTGTCAGGTGGACGGAGGTATGGGAAAAGATGGGCCGCGCGGCGGCCGATGCCGAAGCGCTCAATCTCGACAAGAAACAGGTTGTGATCGACGTGTTCCGGAGCCTTTCCGAAGTCATGCGAATGCCGGGTTGAGCGTTCCTCCAACGCGTCGCCGCCGCTGATCTTTGCCCGGTCCTACTCCGAACCCTGTCCGCCCCTCGCTGAAAGCGCCCGACCCTGATGACCGACAAGCCTCGCTACTACATCACCACCGCGATCTCCTATCCCAATGGCGTGCCGCATATCGGCCATGCCTATGAGGCGATTGCGACGGACGCCATGGCGCGGTTCCAGCGGCTGGACGGGAAGGACGTGTTCTTCCTGACCGGCACGGACGAGCACGGCCAGAAGATGCTGCAGACGGCGCGCAAGGAAGGCATTACGCCCCGCGAGCTGGCTGACCGCAACTCGGCCCGGTTCCGCGCGATGGTCGAGACGCTCGGCTGCACCAACAACGACTTCATCCGCACCAGCGAGGAGCGGCACTACAAGTCGAGCCAGGAGATCTGGCGCCGGATGCTGGCCAATGGCGACATCTACAAGGACAGCTACTCGGGTTGGTACTCCGTCCGCGACGAGGCCTATTATCAGGAAGGCGAAACGGAGCTTCGCCCGGACGGTGTGCGCTACGGCCCGCAGGGCACGCCGGTGGAATGGGTCGAGGAGGAGAGCTATTTCTTCCGCCTCAGCGCCTATCAGGATCGCCTGCTGGCCCATTACGAGGCCAACGCCGATTTCATCGGCCCGTCGGAGCGCCGCAACGAGATCGTCAGCTTCGTCAGCCGCGGCCTGAAGGACCTGTCCGTATCGCGCACCACCTTCGACTGGGGCATCCCCGTGCCGGACGACGAGCGGCATGTGATGTATGTCTGGGTCGACGCGCTCACCAACTACATCACCGGCGTCGGTTTCCCGGATGAGAGCGATCCGAAGTGGGCCTACTGGCCGGCGGATGTGCATGTCATCGGCAAGGACATCATCCGCTTCCACGCGGTCTACTGGCCGGCCTTCCTGATGGCGGCAGGCATCCCGCTGCCGAAGCGCGTCTTTGCACATGGCTTCCTGTTCAACCGCGGCGAGAAGATGTCGAAGTCGGTCGGCAACGTCATCGATCCGTTCAACCTGGTTGAGCATTACGGACTGGACCAGACGCGCTATTTCTTCCTGCGTGAGGTGCCGTTCGGGCAGGACGGCAACTACAGCCACGAGGCAATCGTCAACCGCATCAATGCGGATCTGGCCAATGACCTTGGCAACCTGGCCTCGCGCTCGCTGTCGATGATTGCCAAGAACTGTGATGGCACGCTGCCGCAGCCGGGGGCGTTCTCGGAGGCCGACCAGGCGATGCTGGATCAGGCGGACGCGATGCTGGAGACCTGCCGCGCGGCATTTGGCAAGCAGGAGATCCACCATGCGCTCAATTGCGTCTGGGCTTGCGTTGCCGAGGCGAACCGCTATTTCGCCGCGCAAGAGCCCTGGGCGCTGAAGAAGACCGATCCAGCGCGCATGAACACCGTGCTCTATGTCACGGCCGAGGTGATCCGCCAGATCGCGATCCTGGCCCAGCCGGTGACGCCGCTGGCGGCCTCCAAGCTGCTTGATGGCCTGCAGGTTCCGGCGGGCCAGCGCAGCTTTGCAACGCTTGGCTCGGCCGGGCGGCTGGCTCCGGGCGTTGCCATCACCAAGCCGGAACAGGCCTTCCCGCGCTATGTCGAGCCGGAGGCAGAGGCGGGCGAGGGCTAAGGGGGAGGGGCGAAAGCCCGGGTCTGGCCCCTTGGGCGATGCCGAGCCGTTTGCCGCAGCACCCCTCTCCCCCCCTTAAGGGGGGATGCCCCCGTTAGGGTGGCAGAGGGGGGGTAACGGTCCCTCCGATCTTCCGGGACGTGGTTTCGTGTCGACAGGCTGACACCCCCCTCTGTCTGCTGTCGCAGACATCTCCCCCTCAAGGGGGGAGAGGGGCGCTGCGGCAAGCGGCAGGTGTGCCGGATCAGGACCTGAGCAGGGGAAGCCGGACGCGCCGAGGCTTTTCCTTCACAGGTGACCAACAGAGTTTTACAGTCGTTTTCCACAGGATGTCCCATGCTTGTCGACAGTCATTGCCACCTGGATTTCCCCGACTTTGCCGAGGAGCGCGATGCGGTCATCGCGCGCGCGCATGCGGCCGGGGTGAAGCTGATGGTGTCGATCTCGACCCGCGTGCGAAAGTTCCCGCAAGTGCTTGCAATCGCGGAACATTACGACAGCGTCTATTGCTCGGTCGGCACCCATCCGCACAACGCCCATGAGGAACTGGACATCACCGCCGATGAGCTGGAGCGGCTGGCGGCGCACCCGAAGGTGGTCGCCATCGGCGAATGCGGCCTCGATTATTTCTACGACAAGTCGCCGCGCGAGGCGCAGGCCGAGGGGCTCCGTACCCATATCGAGGCGGCGCGCCGGACCCAGCTGCCGCTGGTGATCCATTCGCGCGATGCCGATGATGACATGATCGCCATCCTGAGCGCCGAGATGGAAAAGGGCGCCTTCCCGGCGGTGCTGCACTGCTTTTCGTCGGGGCCCGAGCTCGCCCGGCGCGGGGTGGAGCTGGGGCTCTATGTGTCTTTCTCCGGCATCCTGACCTTCAAGCGCTCCGACGAGATCCGCGCGATTGCCGCCAGCGTGCCGCGCGACCGGCTGCTGGTGGAAACCGACAGCCCCTATCTGGCGCCGCAGCCCCGGCGCGGCCAGCGCAACGAACCGGCCTATACCGCCTTCACCAACGAGACGCTGGCCGAGGTGCATGGGGTATCGCCGGAGGAGATGGCGCGGCAGACGACGGAGAACTTCTTCCGACTGTTTTCCAAGGTGCCGCGCCCGGAGGCCGCATGAGCGCAGAGCTGGAAATCACCATCCTCGGCTGCGGCTCGTCCGGCGGCGTGCCCCGGATCGGCAATGACTGGGGCAGCTGCGATCCGCGCAATCCGAAGAACCGGCGGCGGCGTTGCTCGATCCTGGTGCGCCGGATCGGTGAGGCCGGGGTGACGACCGTTCTGATCGACACCGGCCCGGACATGCGCGAGCAGCTGCTGGACGCCGGGGTCGATCACGTCGACGCCGTGCTCTACACCCACGCCCACGCCGACCATCTGCACGGGATCGATGACCTGCGCATGTTTGCCATCCGCGAGCGCCGGCGCATTCCCGTCTACATGGACGCGGAAACCTCGCGCCGCTCGCGCGAGGCCTTCGGCTATTGTTTCGAGACGCCGCCGGGCTCGTCCTATCCGCCGATCCTCGACGAATTCCGGCTGGTGAAGGATGTGGAGACGGTGATCAGCGGGCAGGGAGGGGACATCCGCTTCCTGCCCATCGAGGTGCATCACGGCGACATCGATGCCCTCGGCTTCCGCTTCGACGATGTAGCCTATCTGCCCGATGTCTCCGGCATTCCGGAGGAGGCGGTGACGCGCTTTGCCGGGCTCAGGCTCTGGATCATCGACGCCCTGCGGCGGACCCAGCACCCGAGCCATTTCTCGCTCGCTGACGCGCTCGGCTGGATCGCCGACCTGCAGCCGGCGCAGGCCATTTTGACTAACATGCACAACGACATGGACCACGCGGCCCTGACGCAGGAACTGCCCAGGGGCGTCATTCCGGCCCATGACGGCATGGTGCTGCGCCTCGGCGAGGGCAGGATCTCGGTCGGCTAGCTCCGCCCGTAGGCCTTGAGGAAAACGCGGACGGCGGCGTTGACCGTGGCGGTTCGCTCCGCGTCGGTGGGGGCGTCACCGACGTTCAGCAGCATGCGCCGCAGCGTGCCGGCGATGCACAGGTCAAGAAAGTGCCAGGCGGCCACGTCCTCGTCCTCGATCTCCAGGGCGCCGGCGGCGATATGCGGGCGCAGGAAGTCCTTGAGGTTCTCGCGCCCGCGCAGCGGGCCTTCCTCGTACAACAGCGGGCCAAACTTAGGGAATTTCTCAGTGGCGCCGATGACCATGCGCAGCATCGAGATCATGTCCGGCTGCATCATCCTAGCCAGATAGAGGCCCGCGATGGTCTTGAGGTCGTGTTCCAGGTCGCCGATGGTCGCCGGGATCTGCAGGCAGCTTTCCGGCTGGTCGAAACGGTCCTTCAGGATCAGCGCCTTGAACAGGGCTTCCTTGCTGTCGAAATAGACGTAGAGCGTGCCCTTTGACACGCCGGCTTCCCGGGCGACCGCATCCATGCTGGTGCCGTCGAAGCCGTTGGCGCGGAACACGCGGCGCGCGCCGTCGAGGATCTGCTGCCGTTTGGCATTGTCCTGCCGGTCATCTGCCGACGTGGCTGCTTGCGTGGCTGCTTGCGTGGCTTCCGGCGTGGCTGTTGGCCTGGTGGCTCCGCGTGTCATCTCGTGTCCATGGTTGAAGGGCAGGGCTGCTGCCGTTTGTTCCGGTTCGTACGTATCTGGCCCGATCCTGTCAAACCCCGAGACCCGATCTGGCGGAAGAGTGCCAGATTCGCGGTCACTTCCTGCCAGAATGCCCCGAATTTGCCAGCTGCTCCCGCCACTGGACGCTTGCAGTTGTGCTTTTTGGCGATGTCCGGCCTCTTGCAAGGGGGCGGGCACAGCGCTATAAGCCATTGACCGAACCGTTCAGTCAATACGCAATGCCCCTTTTGGCGCGCAGTGCGGTTCCAAGGAAAGATCACCCCCGTGTCCGACAGCGTCCCCGCCTCGATTGACACTTCCGCTGCCTCCACCGCAGCAGACCCGGATCGCCGGTCGCCCCAGGCGACGGCGACGGGCGGCGGGTCTCCGATAGGTCAACCGGAAGCACATTCCCCCACCCGTGCCCGGAACAACCCCGGAGACCCGTCGCCGATCCCGTCCGATCGCAGCCGGCGCAAGGCGAAGGCAAAGACCATTCTCAGCGTGATTGCGCTGGTGGCGCTTGGCGGCGTGTCCTGGGTCGGCCACGGCTGGTGGACCGAGGGCCGCTTCATGGAAGGCACGGACGACGCCTATGTTGCCACCGACATCACCGGGGTCCTGTCCAAGGTTTCGGGCTACGTCGCGGCCATCGAGGTGAACGACAACCAGCGCGTCGAGGCAGGCGATATCCTGGCGCGCATCGATGACGGTGACTACCGGCTGGCCGTGCAGGGCGCTCGGGACCAGATCGCCAGCGCCGAGGCGACGGTTGACCGGATCGCGAGCCAGATTACGGCCGCGCACGCTTCGGTCGACCAGGCCACCGCGACCGTCGCAGCGATGCAGGCCCGGGCGGACGAGGCCCGCGCCAACCACGACCGTCAGATCCGGCTGACCGAAGGCAAGGTGACGAGCCAGGCAAGCCTCGACGGGGCCATCGCCGACCTGCGCAGTGCAGAAGCCAACCTGAAGAGCGCCACAGCGGCTGTCGACGTCGCCCGCGCCAATATCCGCGTGCTGGAAGGCCAGAAGCGTGAGGCGCAGGCGGCCATCGCTGCGGCCCGCACCAAGCTGGAAAAGGCCGAGTATGACCTCAGCTTCACCGTCATCAGGGCGCCGGTCGCGGGCATCGTCAGCAACCGGGCGGCGCAGGTTGGCACGTTGCTGCAGCCGGGCAGCCGGGTTGCGGCCATCGTGCCGCTGACCGACACCCGCATTGACGCCAATTTCAAGGAAACCCAGCTCGGCCACATCCGCCCTGGCGCTCATGTGGCGGTGAAGGTGGATGCCTATCCGGGACTGGTGTTGGAGGCGACTGTCGACAGCATATCCCCGGCGACAGGCTCGGTGTTCTCGCTGCTGCCGTCGGAAAATGCCACGGGCAACTTCACCAAGGTGGTGCAGCGCGTGCCCGTTCGCATCACCGTGCCGATGAGCCAGAAGGGCGCCGAGGCTCTGCGTGCCGGCATGTCGGTGGTGGTGGAAGTGGACACCCGCACGGGCGCTGCCGATCCCGCCGCCACGGCCAGCCTGCACTAGGCCCGGCATGACCAGCGCAGCGGCGACCAGCAGTGACGCGCCAAGCCGGGGCGGGGAAGGGCGCAAGCTCTTCACCTTCCTCTGCATGGTCTTCGGCATGTTCATGGCGATCCTGGACATCCAGATTGTCTCGGCGTCGCTTGCCGAAATCCAGGCGGGGCTGGCGGCATCCTCCGACGACATTCCCTGGATCCAGACCAGCTACCTGATCGCCGAAGTGATCATGATCCCGCTGTCCGGCTACCTGTCGCGGATGCTGTCGACGCGCTGGATGTTCACGATCTCGGCCGCCGGCTTCACCTTGATGAGCCTGATGTGCGCGACCGCCACCTCCATCGAGGAGATGATCGTCTGGCGCGCGCTGCAAGGCTTTCTCGGCGGCGGCATGATCCCGACGGTGTTTGCCACGGCCTATCTCATCTTCCCGCGCGAGAAGTTCAACGTCATCTCGCCGATCATCGGCCTCGTCGCCACGCTTGCGCCCACCATCGGCCCGACGCTTGGCGGCTACATCACAGACTATGGCTCGTGGCACTGGCTGTTCCTGATCAACGTGGTGCCCGGCGTCTTCGTGACGCTGGCGGCCGTGACGCTCATCGACTTCGACAAGCCCGACCTCAGCCTGTTCGACCATTTCGACTGGGTCGGCTTTGCCGCCATGGCGGTGTTCCTCGGCTCGCTGGAGTTCGTGTTGGAGGAAGGCAACGGCGAGGACTGGTTCCAGAGCGAGGAAATCGTCCTGTTCACGGCCGTCATGCTGATGGGCGCCGCCGTGTTCTTCTGGCGCGCCTTCACCGCCCGTGAGCCGGTGGTGGATCTGACGGCTTTTTCCAACAAGAACTTCGCCATGGGCAGCCTGTTCAGCTTCGTCCTTGGCATCGGGCTCTACGGGCTCACCTATCTTTATCCGGTCTATCTGGCGGGCGTGCGCGGCTACACCTCGCTGCAGATCGGTGAGACGATGTTCGTCAGCGGCCTGGCCATGTTCCTGACCGCGCCACTGGCCGGACGGCTGATGTCGCTGCTGGATCCGCGCGTGATGATGGGCATCGGCTTTGCCGGGTTTGCCGCCGGCACCTGGCTGATGACCGGAATCACGCAGGACTGGGATTTCTACGAGCTGCTGCTGCCGCAGATCCTGCGCGGCTCGTCGCTGATGCTGTGCATGGTGCCGATCAACAACATCGCGCTCGGCATGCTGCCGCCCCAGATGATCAAGAATGCCTCCGGTCTGTTCAACCTGACGCGCAACCTGGGCGGTGCGGTCGGCCTTGCCATCATCAACACGGTGCTGAGTCAGCGGCAGGATTTCCACTACGCGCGGCTGCAGGAAAGCGTCAACGGCGCGCGGGCCCCGGTGACCGAAACGCTCGCCGGCCTGACCCAGACCTATCAGAGCCTCGGCGATGATGCGGCCACTGCGGCGCTGAAGGCGCTGAGCGGCATGGTGACGAAACAGGCGTTCCTGATGTCCTTCATCGACGTGTTCCTGATCCTGACGCTGCTGTTCCTGTCGCTGCTGGCGGCGATCTTCTTCGTCGAACGGCCCAAGCCCATGGGCGGCGGGGGCGGGGGCCACTGAGCGGGCATCCGCATTCGCACCGGCAGACACGGGGCGAATCCGGTAGGCTCGCGCCCATGTCCGACCTCGCAAAACCTGTGCGCAAGAAGCCACGCGTGCCGACCGAAGAGCGGCTGACGCGGATCACGCTGGCCTATCTGGAGCGCTACGCCACGTCACTCGCCAACCTGCGCCGGGTGCTGACACGGCGTGTCGAGAAGGCAGCCAGGGCACATGAGCGCGATGTGGCCGAGTTTCTTCCGCTTGTCGAGATCGTGCTGGAGAAAGCCGCGCGGTCCGGGCTCGTCAATGACGAGGTCTACGCCGAGACAAAGGTGGCCAGCCTGCGCCGCAAGGGCGCGTCCAGCCGCCAGATCACCGCGAAACTGAGCGCCCGTGGGGTGAGCCGCGGCGTCATCGAGGAAACACTCGCCCGCGATGACACCGATGCGGCCGCAGCTGCGCGCCGCTACGCACAGCGCCGCCGCCTTGGTCCGTGGCGCAAGGGATGGTCTGAGGAAGACGATGCCGCCCGCCGCGACCGCGACCGCAAGGACCTTGCGGCGCTGTGCCGGGCCGGCCATGGGCTGGACGCGGCACGCAAGGCACTGCAAGGTAGGGATGATGAGCTAGCCTGAGCCCGATGCACCGGGCAAGTCGACTGCCTCAGTTGCGCTGGCGGGACGGTGCCGGGACCCGGGGACAAATGCGGGGCGAACAGGAGGTGCCATGGATCCGATGAGCTTGCTGGCATTCGGCATGGCGTTTTTCGTTTTCGCCGCCAGTCCCGGGCCGGACAATCTGACCATCTTGTCAAAGACTGTGAGCCATGGCCCGATGCATGGCATTGCCTATGGCTCTGGGGTCGTCTGCAGCATCGTCCTGTTCGTGGTGATGGCGGCGGTCGGTTTCAACGCGCTGGCGCAAGCGATGAACCAGAACCTCCGCTTCATCCAGTATGCCGGCGCGCTGTATCTGGTCTACATCGGCGTCCGGATGTGGTTCACGAAGCCGGAAGTCGCGCCGCACCGGATGCGGGGAGGGCTGGTCAAACTGTTCCTGATGGGCATCGTGCTCAATGTGTCCAACCCGAAAATGCCGGTCTTCTATCTGGCGCTTCTGCCCGGCGTTCTTGGCTTGCAGCCGCTGTCCGTGATCAACGTCATGGAACTGCTGCTGGTCATCGTCCTAATCGAGGCTGTGGTGATCGGTGGCCACGTGCTGATTGGCCACAAGGCAAAGACAACACTGGGCGACCCGGGAAGGATCCGGACGCTTAACCGAGGTGCGGGCATGCTGATGGTCGGCGCAGGCGTGATGGTTGCGTCACGCTAACGCCTGGAAAAACAATTAAAGTCAATATATTTCAATAGGTTACGCTTTTTTCTTTAGGAAGTCAAGTCCTGATCGCCGGAAATCGGCAAGGTCCTTGGACGTGTTGATTGGCTATGTCTGTTTGCAGCTGCTGCAATCCGATCCGATCGGTCATCTGATCACTGCTGGCATCACTGCCGATCTGACAGCCCTGTATCAGGAACGCCAGTGCCACTTCAGTCCGTTGAAACTTCAGTCGGTATCCCGCGCAACGTGAGTGTTCGGTATTCCCAGCCATGGCGCCGTTATGTGCCGGACACGGCGCTGGTCTGACGTTTGCAGCAGACTGGACAGCCGCTGATCCTGAGGTGTTAGCTGCATGGATCTGGACGGCACGTTGGTTGCCCCCAGATCACTCGGCCGAGGCCTGCGTCGTCGTGGCTCATAACGGATGGCGCGGCGTGGGCCTTGCAGCTCTGGCTGCGACATGGGCCAAGGAAGCCAAAGGCTCACTGGGCAATCCGTCAAAATATGTTCCATAATATATCTTATGCGAATTACGGATATGGGCAGAGCCGTGGGTGCATGTGCCGTCGACAGCCCCCTGGAACGAGGCTCACCGATGCTGCAGCAGGCCTGCACAGCATCTTCTTGCTTAGGGACGAGCAAGACAGCTCCGGTTGCCATTGCGCTGCCCCGGCTTTCCGGTCCCGGGTCTCGTTGCACTCGCCCGGGATGACGCAAGTGTGTTGGGCGAGCGCCCGTGTTTCCCCGGTCATCAACTCTGTTGTTGTGCGTTTTGCCTGATCCTTGCGTTCAGGATGACGATGATCTTTCGCATGAGGGCGGCGATTGCGAGGATTGGCTTCTTCCCGTTGTTGATAAGCCTTTGATAGACCTCCTTTAATGGCCCGTTTGCGCGGCTTGCGGACAAGGCGGCCATGAAGAGGGCCGGCTTGACGGTGGAGCGTCCGCCGTGCATCCGGCGATATCCCTTGAGGGTTCCGCTGTCCTTGGGATGAGGGGCGACCCCGGCGAGGCTTGCGGCCTGGCGCCGGTCCATCGTTCCCAGTTCCGGCATGGTTGCGGCGAGGGTGATGGCGGTGCGCTTGCCCACGCCCGGCAGGGAGCAGCAGACCTCGATCCGGCGGGCGAGCTGCGGCGAGGCGTCGACGAGCGCCTCGATGGCGGCGTCGATGGCCTCGATCTCGTGCAGGATCGCCCGCAGGATGACCTGGCAGGAGCGGCGGATGATCGCGATGCCAGGTCCCTCTCCGGGGATCTTTGAGCGGTTCTGCTCGGCCACCTTGAGGGCGAGAAGCTCCTGACGGCGGGCATTGAGGCTGGCGAGTGTGCTCTGGGTCTCATCGGCCGGCGTGAACAGGGCGAGTGTCTTCCAGCGCTCCTCGCCATAGCGGGCCAGAGCCTGGGCATCGATGGCGTCTGTCTTGGCAAGACGGCCGAAGGACCGGCTGAATGCCTTGACCTTAACGGTATCGGCCCGGTGGCAGGCAAGGCCTGCTGCCGTCAGTTCGCCCACCAGCAGGCGCTCGTGGCCGCCGGTCGGCTCCAACACGCACAGGCAGTCGGCCGACAGGCCTGTCAGCGCCTTGCGGATGCTGGCGGAGCGGTTGGGGAAGGTCGTGACACGGCCGGTGGCGGTGTCGAAGGCGGTGATGCTGTCCTTGGCGACATCGAAGCCGCAGACATGGGCGGGAGGCTGCTGCAGGGCGGGCATGGCCGTGCTATCCTTGACGTGCTTCGGATTGTTTGCGGGCGTGGGTGTCAACCAGAGGCCCAATCAACTCTCCAAGCGGGAAAAGGGAAGCGTCAGGGAGCCATGATGACAGCGGGTGAAAACCCGACCCCGGGACGGTCGCCTGACGCTGAAGCTGCGGGTTAAGGGTCGCAGCTTCCCCTTTACCCTAGCACCTCGGACAACAAACAACCCCGGGCGGAGCGAAGCGCAGACCCGGGACCGGAGAGCCCAGGTCTTTTCGGCTTCGCGTGTTCAGATCGCTGAATCGATCGCACCACGTCGAGTTCATGGCTTCCTTTTGAAGCCTCGGCGCTCCGGTCCCGGGTCTCGTTGCACTCGCCCGGGATGACGCCGAGGTTGGGACAGGGCCGGCTGTCGCGCCAGCTCAGTCCTGCTCAGTCGCTATCCGGCCGGCCACTTCTGAGCTTTTTGATGCCGCCGCGTTGTTTCTTCGTGTCGACACGGCGCTTCTTGGAGGCAAGCGTCGGCCGGGTTGCCTTGCGGGGCTTGTCGCGGTGTGCGGCCTTGACCAGAAGCTCGATCAGCCGGGCCAGCGCGTCTTCGCGGTTTTGTTCGCGCGTGCGGAACCGGTCGGCCTGAATGAGGATTTCACCGGCCTGTGTCAGACGGCTGCCGGCCAGTTCCCCTGCCCGTTGCTTTACATCATCCGGCAACGTACGGTTGTTGTCAAGTTGAAAGCGCAACTGAACCGCGGTCGAGACCTTGTTGACATTCTGCCCGCCCGGTCCAGACGCCCGTATGAACTCCTCGCTGAGGTCGCGCTCGTCGATATGCAGCCGTCCCTTGATCGTGATGCGGCGGCTTTCCGGCGCGATCTCGAGTGGCCTCGGGGCTGGTGGAACCGGCGGCGCCGGCGGCACTGGGGGCTCCCGGTCGCTCATGCCAGCACGCCTCCGAGAATGGTGGCGACAAGCGCTGCTTCTGCCTCGCCGCGGAAAGTCTCGTCTTTCAGCGTCTTGCCGGTTAGCGCAAGAACCTGGGTCTCGAAATCTGCGTAATGTTGCGTCGCCGACCAGATGAGGAAAATCAGATGCACCGGCTCCACATGCGGCTTGAGTTTGCCTGCCGCGATCCAGGCGCGGATGACGGCTGCCTTTTCGCTCACCAGCAGGCGCAGCGAGCCCTGCAGCACGGGTTTCACCTGCGGCGCTCCTTGCAGGATCTCGGAGGCAAAAAGGCGTGACGCCTCAGGCCACTCGGCTGAAATCTTCAACTTCTGCCGGATGTAATCCGCCAGCTCTGCCGCTGGGTCGCCGGTTACGTCCAGCATGCGCAGCGGCGCCAGCCAGGTGTCGAGGATGTGCTCGAGCACGGCTTCGTAGATCACTGTCTTGGTCGGGTAGTAGTAGAGCAGGTTCGATTTCGACATCCCTGCCCCGGCAGCGATCTTCTCGATCGTCGCCCCGCCAAAGCCGAAACGGGAGAACTCGGAAAGGCCCGCCTCCAGAATACGGGCGCGGTTGCGTTCCTGGATGCGGGTCGGCTTGGCATCGCTGTCGGCTGGTACCTGCCGCGCAGCTGGCGCGCTGCGCAGGCCGGGCTTGCGCTTCAAGGGAGATGATTTCGGTGTGCTGCGCGTCGGGCTCATCTGGCTGCCCCCGCCTTGACGCTGCTTGCGGCCCTCGCCCGGATGCCGACACCGGACAGGATGATGCGCACCACATTATCCCTCGCGATGGCGAACTGGTCATCGCTCAGCGGCTTGCCGTCGTTCAGGGTCTCGATCTGGTGGATGAAGTCGGCGTAGTGCTGCGTGGTCGACCAGATCATGTAGAGCAGCGTGCGCGGATCGACCGGATCCATGCGCCCTTCCCCAACCCAGCGCTCGATGATGGCGATGCGGGTGGCGGTCCATTCGCGCAAGGTCGTCTCGAGATAGTCCTGGATGACCGGCGCCCGGTGCAGGATCTCGTTGGCCCAGACCTTGGATCCCATCGGGTGCTGGCGCGAGATGTCCATCTTGGTGGTGATGTAATGGGTCAGCGCCTCCTCCGGGTCCTCGCAGTCATCGAAGGAGTTGGCGGCATCAAGCCAGATCATGAAGATGTTCTCCACGACCTGGCGGTAGAGCGCCTCCTTGGTGGCGAAATAGTAATGCAGATTGGCTTTCGGGATCCCTGCCCGCTCGGCGATCATTCCGGTCGTTGCGCCCCGATAGCCATGCTCGGCAAACACGGCCTCTGCTGCCGACAGGATCGCCCGTTCCGTTTCCGCCCGTGCTGCACTTCTGGTGGACACCTTGCGATCCATGCGCTCCCGTTTCCCCTGCGTTCGGCAGGTCGTATTCCGGCAAGCGGGTGCCGGGAAAATCATCTGGCCGATGAAATTATCATCTTGACCGTTTGGTCAAGTATTCATAGGCTCAATTTGACCGTTTGGTCAGGTTTCATGGACGCCTCGCCCCGGCTGCATAGCCTGGACAGGATGTCATTGAAAGCCAGCCACGGTCCAACGACAAGCGTCAAGATCCGAACATAATGGACGGCGCGATCCAGAGAGACAACCGGACCTGCCAGCACCGCCAAGAGAGCGGCAGGACCAGTGGGAACAGCACGATTGGAAAAACTGAAGACGATCCCGGACAAGTCCGCCCGCCGCTGCTAGGCTCGGGTGCTTTCCGCGTTCGGCTCGATCCGTCCGCGTGCGCTGAATGCTGCTGCCAAGACCGGTCCGCAAGCGATGGATCGGCAAGGAGGAACCATGTCTGATACGGCTGCAACCGCTGCCATTCCGAACAATCTTGAAGCTTTCTGGATGCCGTTCACTGCCAACCGGCAGTTCAAGAAGGCCCCGCGTATGTTCGTGGGTGCCAAGGACATGCACTACACCACCGCTGACGGCCGCCAGGTGCTGGACGGCACGGCGGGTCTGTGGTGCTGCAACGCCGGCCATGGCCGCCCGCGCATCGTTGAGGCCGTGCAACGCCAAGTGGCCGAGATGGACTATGCGCCGGCCTTCCAGATGGGCCATCCGCGCGCCTTTGAACTGGCTGCCCGCCTGGCTGCCCTGCTGCCCTCCCCGCTTGACCATGTGTTCTTCACCGGCTCCGGCTCGGAAAGCGTCGACACGGCGCTGAAGATCGCGCTCGCCTATCAGCGCGCCATCGGCCAGGGGTCGCGCACGCGTCTCATCGGTCGCGAGCGCGGCTATCATGGCGTCGGCTTTGGCGGCATCTCGGTTGGCGGCATCGTCAACAACCGCAAGCATTTCGGCACCATGCTGGGCGGCGTCGACCACATCCGCCACACCCATGATCCCGCCCGCAACGCCTTCACCCGGGGCGAACCGGAGCATGGCGCCGAGTTTGCCGATGACCTGATCAAGGTCATCCAGCTGCATGATCCCTCGACCATTGCCGCTGTCATCGTCGAGCCGGTGGCTGGCTCCACCGGCGTGTTGATCCCGCCGAAGGGTTACCTGAAGCGCCTGCGCGAAATCTGCGACCAGCACGGCATTCTCCTGATCTTCGACGAGGTCATCACCGGCTTCGGGCGCCTCGGCACCGGTTTTGCGACGGATTACTTCGGCGTCGTTCCGGACCTGATCACCACGGCCAAGGGCATCACCTCCGGCGTGATCCCGATGGGCGCGGTGTTCTGCAGCAGCAAGATCTACGAGACCTTCATGACGGGTCCGGAACACATGATCGAGCTGTTCCACGGCTATACGTACTCGGCCCATCCGGTCGCCTGCGCTGCCGCCCTCGGCACGCTCGACACCTACGAGGAAGAAGGCCTCCTGACCCGCGCGGCAGAGCTTGCCTCCTACTGGGAAGACGCGGTGCATTCGCTCAAGGACTGCCCGAAGGTCATCGATGTGCGAAACCTCGGCCTGATCGGTGCCATCGAGCTGGAGCCGATTGCCGGTGAGCCGACCAAGCGGGCGTTCTCGGCCTTCCTCAAGGCCTATGACGATGGCCTCCTGATCCGCACCACCGGCGACATCATTGCCCTGTCGCCGCCGCTGATCATTTCCAAGGCGCAGATCGACGAGCTGTTCGGCAAGCTGCGCACCGTGCTTCAGAGCAACATCTGACACGGCACTCTTGGCCCGCGCGGATACGCGCGGGCCCTTCCAGACAAGACAACAAGTCCGCCAGGGACAGTCCGGGGATCCAGACCATGAAGAAGATCAACAACGCCATCGGCGGCCGCGAAGTCGTGTCGAATTCCGGGCGCGTCGCGCCGGTGTTCAACCCGGCGACGGGCGAGCAGGTGGCCGAGCTGGGGCTGTCGTCGGCAGCCGAGGTGGCGGACGCCATTGCGGTGGCCAAGGCCGCCTTCCCGGCCTGGCGCGACACGCCGCCGCTGAAGCGCGCCCGCTTCATGTTCCGCTTCAAGGAACTGCTCACCGAAAACACCGATGCCATTGCCCGCGCGATTTCCGCCGAACACGGCAAGACCCATGACGACGCGCTTGGCGAAGTGGCGCGCGGCATCGAGGTGGTGGAGTTTGCCTGTGGCATCCCGCATCTTCTGAAGGGTGAGTTTGCCCGCAACGTCGGCCCCGCCATCGACAGCTACTGCGACCGCCAGCCGCTCGGCGTCGTTGCCGGCATCACGCCGTTCAACTTCCCGGCCATGGTGCCGCTGTGGATGTATCCGATCTCGGTTGCCTGCGGGAACACCTTCATCCTCAAGCCGTCCGAGCGCGATCCCTCCGCAGTCATGTTCGTCTACGACCTGTTCCGGCAGGCGGGCTTCCCCGAGGGCGTGCTCAATGTCGTGCACGGCGACAAGGAAGCGGTGGATGTGCTCCTGAAGCATCCGGCCGTGAAGGCGATCTCCTTCGTCGGCTCCACGCCGATTGCCGAATATGTCTATTCCACCGGCACTGCCCACGGAAAGCGCGTTCAGGCGCTTGGCGGGGCCAAGAACCACATGATCATCATGCCGGATGCGGACATGGACCAGGCGGCCGACGCGCTGATGGGCGCGGGCTATGGCTCGGCCGGCGAGCGCTGCATGGCGATCTCCGTCGCGGTTCCGATCGGCGAGAAGACGGCGGACGCGCTGGTTGAAAAGCTCATCCCTCGCGTCGAGGCGCTGAAGATCGGTCCGGCCACGGACAAGTCGGCCGACATGGGCCCGGTGATCACCGAGGCGCACAAGCGCAAGGTGTTGGGCTACATCGACCAGGGCGTCAAGGAAGGCGCCAAGCTGCTGGTCGATGGCCGCGGCTTCAGCCTTCAGGGCTATGAGAACGGCTATTTCGTTGGCGGCACCCTGTTCGACCGGGTGACGAAGGACATGACGATCTACAAGGAAGAGATCTTCGGTCCGGTGCTCTCGGTCGTCCGGGCCAAGGGCTACGAGGAAGCCCTGACGCTGATCAACGAGCATGAATACGGCAACGGCACCGCGATCTTCACCCGTGACGGCGACGCGGCCCGCGCCTTTGCCGACCGGATCGAGGTCGGCATGGTCGGCATCAACGTGCCTATCCCGGTGCCGGTGGCCTATTTCTCCTTCGGCGGCTGGAAGCGGTCGCTGTTCGGCGATCACTCGATCTACGGGCCGGAAGGCGTGCGCTTCAACACAAGAATGAAGACGGTCACCACCCGTTGGCCGGCCGGCATCAAGGACGGCGCGGTCTTCACCTTCCCCAGCCTCGACTGACGGCAAGGCAGCAAGATCACACGGACCACAGCTTCAGGGAAACGGCATCATGGCAGCACTGGGACAGAACCTCAGGATCAACCCGGACCGGCTCTGGGACAGTCTGATGGACATGGCGAAAATCGGGCCGGGGATCGCGGGCGGCAACAACCGCCAGACCCTGACTGATGCCGACGCCGAAGGCCGCAGGCTGTTCCAGTCCTGGTGCGAGGACGCCGGCCTGACGATGGGCGTCGACAAGATGGGGACGATGTTCCTGACCCGCCCGGGCACCGAACCAAACGCCCTGCCCGTCTATGTCGGCTCGCATCTCGACACCCAGCCGACCGGCGGCAAGTATGACGGCGTTCTCGGTGTTCTGGCGGGTCTCGAGGTGGTGCGCACGCTGAACGACCTTGGCATCAGGACGAAGCACCCGATCGTCGTCACCAACTGGGCCAACGAGGAAGGCGCGCGCTTTGCCCCGGCCATGCTCGCTTCCGGCGTCTTCGCCGGCGTGCACAGCCTGGACTACGCCTATGGCCGCAAGGACCCGGAGGGCAAGACCTATGGCGAGGAGCTGAAGCGCATCGGCTGGGTCGGCGAGGAAGAGGTGGGCGCGCGCAAGATGCACGCCTATTTCGAGCTGCACATCGAGCAGGGCCCGATCCTGGAGGCCGAAGACAAGCAGATCGGCGTCGTCACCCATTGCCAGGGCCTGTGGTGGCTTGAGTTCACCCTGACCGGCCGTGAAGCGCACACCGGTTCGACGCCGATGAACCTGCGCGTCAATGCCGGACTGGCCATGGCGCGGATCATGGAAATGGTCCAGACCGTGGCGATGGAGAACCAGCCCGGCGCGGTCGGCGGCGTCGGTCAGGTGAATTTCTCGCCCAACTCGCGCAACGTGCTGCCGGGCAAGGTGGTCTTCACGGTCGACATCCGCACGCCGGATCTCGCCAAGCTCAACGCCATGCGCGCCCGCATCGAAACCGAAGCCGCCGAAATCTGTGAGGCGCTCGGCGTCGGTTGTTCTGTGGAGGCCGTCGGTCATTTCGATCCGGTGACCTTCGATCCGAAACTCGTGTCCAGCGTGCGGGCGGCAGCTGAGCGGCTCGGCTACAGCCACATGGACCTGATTTCCGGCGCGGGCCACGACGCCTGCTGGGCGGCCAAGGTCGCCCCCGCCACCATGATCATGTGCCCTTGCGTCGGCGGCCTGTCACACAACGAGGCGGAAGACATCTCGAAGGACTGGGCCGGCGCCGGCTGCGACGTGCTGCTGCATGCGGTGCTGGAGACGGCGGAAGTGGTTGGGTGAGTGACGTAAGATCGTCAAGATCAAGCAATGCAATCTTCGTCATCCCGGGCGAGTGAAACGAGACCCGGGACCGGAGAGCCGAGGACGCAGACAGAAAAGCGAGAACAGGCAATGCCCGCGTGGGTCTATATCCTGGCCTCCAGACCGTACGGGACGCTTTACACTGGCGTAACGACAGAACTGGGAAAAAGGATTTACGAGCACCGCGATGGGAAAGTCGCCGGGTTTACATCAACATACGGAGTCAAATCACTGGTCTGGTATGAAGAGTACAGCGAAGTGGAAAGCGCGATTGCGCAGGAAAAACGCATCAAGCGATGGCACCGGCAGTGGAAATTTGAGTTGATCGAAAAGATGAACCCGAAGTGGCAGGACTTGTACGGTGATCTGAACAGGTGACGTTGAGAGACCGTGGCTCTCCGGTCCCGGGTCTTCGCTTCGCTACGCCCGGGATGACGACCCGATTGAGATTGTTCAGCGTCATCCCGGGCGAGTGAAACGAGACCCGGGACCGGAGAGCCGAGGGACCAAAAAAGAACAAGGGTCGCGGAGCATCGCGCAACTACAAAGGGGAACAGACATGGCAAGCACTGTGATCAAGGGCGGCACCGTGGTGACCGCTGACCTGACTTACGAAGCCGACGTGAAGGTCGAGGGCGGCAGGATCGTCGAGATCGGCAAGGGCCTTTCCGGCGACAAGGTGCTGGACGCGACCGGCTGCTACGTCATGCCGGGCGGCATTGATCCGCATGTCCACCTCGAGATGCCCTTCATGGGCACCTATTCGGCCGATGACTTTGAAAGCGGCACCCGCGCCGGGCTTGCCGGCGGCACCACCATGGTGGTCGACTTCTGCCTGCCCTCCCCCGGCCAGTCGCTGCTCGACGCGCTGTCCATGTGGCACAACAAGACCAGCCGGGCGACGGCGGACTATTCGTTCCACATGGCGGTCACCTGGTGGGGCGAACAGGTGTTCAACGACATGGAGACCGTCGTTCGCCAGAAGGGCATCAACTCCTTCAAGCATTTCATGGCCTACAAGGGCGCGCTGATGGTGGATGATGACGAGATGTTCTCCTCGTTCCAGCGCTGCGCGGAATTGGGGGCACTCGCCATGGTTCATGCCGAGAACGGCGACGTGGTGGCCCAGATGCAGGCCAAGCTTCTGGCAGAAGGCAACACTGGACCTGAGGCGCATGCCTATTCGCGGCCCGCAGAGGTCGAGGGCGAGGCCACCAACCGCGCCATCATGATCGCCGATATGGCGGGCGTGCCGCTCTATGTGGTGCATCTGTCCTGCGAGCAGAGCCACGAAGCCGTGCGCCGCGCCCGGGCCAAGGGCATGCGCGTCTTTGGCGAGCCGCTGATCCAGCATCTGACGCTCGATGACAGCGAATATGCCCATCCGGACTGGGACCATGCCGCCCGCCGCGTCATGTCGCCCCCGTTCCGCAACAAGATGCATCAGGACAGCCTGTGGGCCGGCCTTTCCTCGGGCTCGTTGCAGGTGGTGGCGACGGACCACTGCGCCTTCACCACGGCGCAAAAGCGCACGGGGATCGGCAACTTCACCCAGATCCCCAATGGCACCGGGGGGCTTGAAGACCGCATGCCGATGCTGTGGACCTATGGTGTGGCGACCGGCCGCCTGACGATGAACGAGTTCGTCGCCGCGACCTCGACCAACATCGCCAAGATCCTCAACATGTATCCGAGGAAGGGCGCGATCCTTGTGGGCGCCGACGCGGACATTGTCGTCTGGGACCCGAACCGGGAAAAGACGATCTCGGCCGCCAGCCAGCAATCGTCCATCGATTACAACGTCTTCGAGGGCAAGCATGTGAAGGGCCTGCCGCGTTTCACGCTCACCCGCGGCCATGTGGCCATTGAAGAGACGAAGGTCAACACCCGGGAAGGCCACGGCGAGTTCGTCGCCCGCCCGCCGGTCACAGCCGTCAACAAGGCCCTGTCGACCTGGAAGGACCTGGTCGCCCCGCGCAAGGTGGAACGCACCGGCATTCCCGCCAGCGGGGTTTGAGCAAGGACTGGCGCGCAAGGACCGCTGGCACGCCACCAACATATGAGCAGGACGGACCAGGGCAATCCAGGGGATATGAAATGAACACTGCCGCTCAACTTTATACCCCCGCCCCACATGGGGACCGGGCCGGGCCTGTGATTGATATCGAGAAGCTGTCGCTGACCTTCGCGACCAACGACGGACCGGTCCATGCGCTGTCCAACATCGACCTGAAGATCGACGAGGGCGACTTCGTCTCCTTCATCGGTCCGTCGGGCTGCGGCAAGACCACGCTGCTGCGCGTCATTGCCGATCTGGAGCAGCCGACTGCCGGCAGGATTGCAGTCAATGGCATGAGCCCTGAAGAGGCGCGGCTGAACCGCGCCTATGGCTACGTGTTCCAGGCAGCCGCGCTCTATCCCTGGCGGACCATCGCCGGCAATGTCGCCCTGCCGCTGGAGATCATGGGGCTGGATGCGAAGGAGCGTGAGGCGCGGATTGCGCGCAATATGGAGCTGGTCAACCTGAAGGGGTTTGAGAAAAAATTCCCATGGCAGTTGTCGGGCGGCATGCAGCAGCGTGCGTCCATCGCCCGCGCGCTCGCTGTCGAGCCGAAGCTGCTGCTGATGGACGAACCCTTCGGTGCCCTCGACGAGATCGTGCGCGATCACCTGAATGACCAGTTGCACCAGCTTTGGGCCAAGACCAACAAGACGGTGGTCTTCGTCACCCACTCGATCCCGGAAGCGGTCTATCTCTCCACCAAGATCGTGGTGCTCTGTCCGCGCCCCGGCCGGATCTATGACATCATTGACAGTGACCTGCCCCGCCAGCGCACGCTTGATATCCGCGAGACGCCGGAGTTCCTGAAAGTCGCCCACCGCGTGCGCGAAGGGCTGAAGGCAGGACACTCCTATGACGACTGAGGCCGCC
The DNA here is from genome assembly GCF_026672425.1 of Pannonibacter sp. SL95. Lineage (GTDB taxonomy): Bacteria > Pseudomonadota > Alphaproteobacteria > Rhizobiales > Stappiaceae > Pannonibacter. The sequence continues at coordinate 77,970 of NZ_JAPPRC010000005.1, read as the reverse complement.
GTCCGCCCCCTTTCTCCCTTTGCTCGGCCTGATGTCCGGCACTGTCGGCCCGGTGCTGGTGGTCCTGCTGGCGATTGTCGCCATCTGGTATGTGGCGGCCGTTGCCCTGAATGCGCCGTTCCAGCGCGACATCTACGCCCGCGCCGGACAGACTGATGTCCCATTCCTGCAGCTGGTCAACGATACGCTGGCGCAGGAGCGGCCCATCCTGCCCTCACCGGCACAGGTGGCCGTCGAGATCTGGGACACAACCGTCAACAAGAAGATCACCTCCAACCGCAGCCTGATCTATCACACCGGCATCACGCTCTCCTCGACGCTGACCGGCTTTGTCATGGGCACGCTGCTCGGCATCGGGCTCGCCGTGCTGGTGGTGCATTCGCGGGTGCTGGACAAGTCGCTGATGCCCTGGGTGATCTCGTCGCAGACCATCCCGATCCTGGCCATTGCGCCGATGATCATCGTGGTGCTGAACGCCATCGGCATTTCCGGGCTGATCCCGAAAGCGATGATCTCGACCTATCTGTCCTTCTTTCCCGTGACGGTCGGCATGGTGAAAGGCCTGCGCTCGCCCGAGCTCATCCATCTCGATCTGATGCGCACCTACAGCGCCAGCCGGGCCGAGACCTTCTGGAAGCTTCGGCTGCCCTATGCGGTGCCCTATCTCTTTGCCTCGATGAAGGTCGGCATTGCCGCAAGCCTTGTCGGTGCCATCGTCGGCGAGCTGCCGACGGGGGCTGTGGCCGGTCTTGGCGCGCGGTTGCTTGCCGGATCCTATTACGGCCAGATGGTGCAGATCTGGTCGGCGCTGGTGGTGGCCTCGGTCGTTGCCGGCAGCCTGGTGGCGCTGATCGGCCTTCTTGAAAAGGCGACGCTTGCGAAAATGGGGATGAACCGATGAGCTCGATCGCCACCAGCCTTCCCCGGTTCGACACGCCCGCGCGCCTTGCCATCGGCGTGCTGGTCTTCGCGGTGCTCGGCCTCACCGGCACGGCCTTCCAGCCGGATCTTGGCGCGCTCGACCTGCCGCGCCTGTCCATCGTCGTCACGGTGCTCGCCATTCTCGGCGTGCGCTACAGCCTCGGCTTTGCCCGGCACCGCGTCGGGGATCTGGTGATCGGCCTCGTCACGCTCCTGTCGGCGTGGTTTCTGATCGAGACTGTCGCCAACCATCCAGGACTGGCGGCACCCGGGTTCTGGTATCTCACCATTGCCACCTGGTTTGCGAGCTGGCTGTTCGTGGAGCGGATGGCACATTGGCGGGGCCTGTCGCCATCCGCGCAGAAGCTGGTCAATCTGGCGATCCCGCTGATCTTCGGCGCGACGTTATTGGTGCTGTGGCAGCTCGTCGTGGTCGGTGCCGGCATCCCGCAGGTGCTGCTGCCCTCCCCCGGCGCCATTGGCGCGCGGCTGGTCAATTCGGTGCCGGTGCTCTGGGCCGATTTCCAGCAGACGTTCCTGAAGGCGGTGCTAGCCGGCTATGCCATCGGCTGCGGCAGCGCCTTTGTCGTGGCCATCCTGATCGACCGGGTGCCGTTCTTGCGCCGGGGCCTGCTGCCCATCGGCAACCTGGTCTCGGCCCTGCCGATCATCGGCGTCGCCCCGATCATGGTGATGTGGTACGGCTTCGACTGGCCGTCCAAGGCAGCAGTCGTCATCATCATGACCTTCTTCCCGATGCTGGTGAATACAGTCGCAGGGCTTGCCGCAGCTGACGCCATGCAGAAGGACCTGATGCGCACCTATGCGGCTTCCTATTGGCAGACGCTGGTCAAGTTGCGCCTGCCCATGGCCCTGCCCTTCATCTTCAACGCGCTGAAGATCAACTCCACCCTCGCCATGATCGGCGCGATTGTGGCCGAGTTCTTCGGCACGCCAATCGTCGGCATGGGGTTCCGCATCTCCACGGAAGTGGGACGCATGAACCTCGACATGGTCTGGGCAGAGATCGCGGTCGCAGCGCTCGCCGGGTCGCTGTTCTATGCGGCTGTTGCCCTGATCGAGCGCATCGCAACGTTCTGGCATCCCTCGCAGCGCGGCTGAGCGGGCCGAACCGGCATAGGCACCTGGCCGGGAAGCCTGTAGGCTCCCGGCCAGTTGATTCCGTCTGATCTGCCTTGCGAGGACCGCCATGAAGCCCGGCCGCGACATTTCCGTTCTCATCGACATCATGGCAGCGCTGCGCACCCCGGTTACGGGCTGCCCCTGGGACCTGGAACAGGACTTTTCCACCATCGCCCCCTACACGGTCGAGGAAGCCTACGAGGTGGCGGAGGCGATCAGCCGCAACGACCTCGATGACCTGCGTGAGGAACTGGGCGATCTGCTGTTGCAGGTGGTCTACCATTCCCGCATGGCAGAGGAACAGGGCGCGTTCAGCTTTCCCGATGTGGTGGAAGCGATCACGAAGAAGATGATCCGCCGGCATCCGCATGTCTTTGGCGACGACACCGCCCGCACCTCCGGCATGGCCAAGGGCATGTGGGACCGCATCAAGGCCGAGGAAAAGGCCGAGCGCAAGGCGCGCCGCGCGGCTCTGGGGCTACCCGATACGGAACCTGGCTATCTCGATGCGGTGCCCTCCGCCTTCCCGGCCCTGATGGAGGCAGAAAAGATCCAGCGGCGGGCCGCAAGGGTCGGTTTCGACTGGGACAGCTTTGCGCCCGTCATCGCCAAGATCCGGGAAGAGCTCGACGAACTGGAAGCCGAGCTGAAGGACCACACGGCGCCTGCTGTCACCGGCAACGTGCCGGATGCGATCAAGGACGAGATGGGCGACGTCATGTTTGCGCTGGCAAACCTTGCCCGTCATCTGGAAGTGGAGCCGGAAGACGCGCTGAAGCGGACCAATGCCAAGTTCCGCCGCCGCTTTGCCGCCATCGAAGCCGAAGCCACCCGCCGCGGCGTTGCGCTGGAGGACATGACGCTCGATGAGATGGAAGCGGTGTGGCAGGCGGCGAAGGGGAAGTGATCAGGTAGGAGCACCTGCCGACAGTTCCCCTGCCCAGGCCTCCGACAAGCCTACCCGCCGTCATCCCGGACGAGCGTCAGCTCGAGCCGGGACCGGAGAGCCGAGGTCTCTCAGGGATGAGCGGATGGAAACATCGATACCTGGACTCTCCGGACCCGGCTCGGCGCTGCGCTTGGCCGGGATGACTTCGGAGAGGTCGAGGTTTGTCATCAAGCCAAGCGAGGAGCTCCAGCCCCTCACTCCGCCCCCTCAATGAACGCCCCATAGCGCGCCCGGAAGTTGCCGCGCTGCTTGTCGGAGACGCGCACGGTCAGCTCGATGCCCTCGTCCGTGTCCTCGCGCGCCAGAACCTCGGAGATCTGGTAGAGGCCGGCCAGCAGGTGACCGTCGGTGACGGGAAGAACGAGATCGAACCGGTCATCGCCAATGGCAACGAAATTCTCGATCCGCTCCAGCAAGGCGTCGACACCGTCGCCGGTGAGCGCTGACAGGGCGATGGCACCCTCAGGGCCGTTGGCGGCGAGGAGCTTGTCGCGCCGCTCACCGTCCAGGCAGTCGATCTTGTTCCAGACCTCGACGATGGGTGCGCCGGTCTGCGGGCTGACGCCAAGGGCCTCGAGCGTCCTTGAGACGTCGACGGCCTGCGCCTCGGTGTCGAGATGGCTGATGTCGCGCACATGCAGGATGAGATCGGCTTCCAGCACCTCTTCCAGCGTCGCGCGGAAGGCGGCGACCAGATGGGTCGGCAGTTCCGAGATGAAGCCCACGGTGTCAGACAGGATGACCTCGCGGCCGTGCGGCAGCTTGATCCGGCGCAGGGTGGGATCGAGCGTTGCAAACAGCAGGTCCTTGGCGAAGACTTCGGCGCGGGTCAGCCGGTTGAACAGCGTCGACTTGCCGGCGTTGGTGTAGCCGACCAGCGCGATCACCGGCTGGGGAATCTTCTTGCGCTTCTTGCGGTGCAGGTCGCGGGTGCGCCGCACCTGCTCCAGTTCGCGCTCCAGCCGCAGGATCTTCTCCTGGATCTGGCGGCGGTCGGCTTCGATCTGGGTTTCGCCAGGGCCGCCCATGAAGCCGACACCGCCGCGCTGGCGTTCAAGGTGGGTCCAGGAGCGCACGAGCCGGCTTTTCTGCCAGCTGAGATGGGCCAGATCGACCTGCAGCCGGCCTTCCTTGGTGCGGGCGCGGGCGCCAAAGATTTCCAGGATCAGACCGGTCCGGTCGATCACCTTCGTCTTCAGCTCTTTTTCCAGGTTGCGCTGCTGGATCGGCGTCAGCGCGTGGTCGACCACGACGACATCGACCTCATGCGCCTCGACCAGGGCCGCGATCTCCTCAACCTTGCCAGTGCCCAGAAGCGTCGCCGGTCGCGGCTTCTGCACGCGCACGATGAGCGCATCGGCAATGTCGAGATCAATGGCTGCACACAGGCCGACGGCTTCTTCCAGCCGGGCTTCCGGGCTGCGCGTCGATGCGAGGTCGGCTTCAGTGCCTCGCGCGGTCTTTTCCGGGGTGATCGGTTCAATGACCAGCGCCCGGGACAAAGGAGCGCGCCGGTCAAGGTCTGGACCTCTGTCGCCGGGCGCAGTTTCGCCGCGCCGGAGGTCATCCGGCGCAGCAGGTCCGCGCCGGTTGTCGTCCGAGGGATCGTCGGAGGATGTGGACTGCGTCAATCAGGCGCCCGCTTTGTCGGAGCCTTCTTCGCCCGGCTCGAACAGTTGAACCGGACCATTCGGCATGATCGTCGAAATCGCATGCTTGTAGACGAGCTGCGAGTGCCCATCCCGACGCAGAAGAACGCAGAAATTGTCAAACCACGTCACGACACCCTGAAGCTTGACGCCGTTGATCAGGAAGATCGTGAGGGGGGTCTTCTGCTTGCGAAGATGATTGAGGAAGGTGTCTTGGAGATTCTGCGCACGCTCAGCCATGAGTCTTCTTATCCTGTTTCTGCCAGATCCGGCCGTGGCATCTGACAATTGCTTTTATCTGGCTCGGGAAGCGAGGCCCTGAACACAAACGCTGCCGCCTCTCCCGGTAAAAACCGGGTCCACGGATTGAGTCTATATCAAGTCAGCCATACTGCCCCACTACTATTTCACACGTTTACTGGATTTCTTCCAGATGGCTTGCGCTGTGATAGGCCTGACGCAGTCCGGTTGCGATGCTGCCGGGATGACCATTGCCGATCGGCCGGCCATCGAGCTGCACAACCGGCATGACCAGCGTGGAGGCGGCCGTCACGAAGGCCTCGCGTGCCTCAAAGGCTTCCTCAACCGTGAAGGCCCGTTCCTCGAAGCGGATGCCCTCGCGGGCGACCAGATCCAGCACGACCGAACGGGTGATGCCCTTCAGGATGCCGCTTTCGGCTGGCCGGGTGACAAGCACGCCATCCTTGGTGACGATCCAGGCGTTGGTGGAGCCGCCTTCCGTGACATAGCCGTTGGCATCGACATACCAGGCCTCCTTGGCCCCGTGTTCGCGCGCATATTGCTTGGCAAGCACGTTCGGCAGCAGGCCAACGGTCTTGATGTCGACGCGCGGCCAGCGGTTTTCCGGATGGCTGACGACCGCAATGCCGGTCTCTGCCTGCTTGTCGCCGGCGCGCGGATTGGTCGACTTCGAGGTGATCACGATCGAAGGGGCGATGTCATCAGCCGGGAAGAAATGATCCCGGCGGGCCACACCGCGTGTCACCTGCATGTAGACGAGCCCATGGCGGACCCGGTTGCGGCGGATGACTTCCTTCATCACGAAGGTGAGCGCCGCACGCGACATCGGCATGTCGATGCGCAGCTCACGCAAGGACCGCTCCAGGCGGTCCAGATGCCGCGGGCCGTCGACCAGATTGCCCTGCCAGACTTCACAGACCTCATAGACGCCATCGGCAAACTGATAGCCGCGGTCTTCGACATGCACGGCAGCAGTGGCGTGGCGGGCATATTCCCCGTTCACATAGGCAACTCGGCTCATCGGATCACATCCCTGCAACGAAAGAAAAACAGCGCGAGCCTTGCGGCTCAGAAGAACTCGAGACTGACGCGGAACATCTGCTCGACCTGGCGCACCCGGTTGGCCATCGCGAAGATGACGATGCGGTCGCGAGCCTGGATCTGCATGTCGCCATTGGGCATCAGCACCTTGCCACCCCGGAACACCGCCCCGACGCGGATGCCATCGGGAAGGTCGATGTCGCGCAGCGGCCGGCCGACCAGCGGCGAGGTGTCCAGCGCCTCGGCCTCGATCACCTCGGCAGCGCCATTCTGCAGCGAATGGACGCCGCGGATACGGCCGCGCCGGACGTGCTGCAGGATACGCGAGATCGTCACCGTACGCGGGCTGATGTAGGCATCTATTCCCAATGCATTGGCAAAGGCCGGATAGCTCGGGTTGTTGAGCAGCGACAGGTTGCGGCGGCAGCCCATCTTCTTGGCCATGACGCAGGACAGGATATTGACCTCGTCGTCGTTGGTCAGCGTGACCATCGTGTCGGCCGAGGAAACGTCCGCCTCCTCCAGGATCGCCTGATCCAGCGCCGAGCCATGCAGGATGACCGAGCGCTTCAGCTCGTTGGCAATGCCGACGGCGCGTTCGCGCGAGGATTCAATGACTTTGATGCGCGTCTTGGACTGGCGCTGCTCCAGCGCCTTGGCAACGTACAGGCCGATATTGCCGCCACCGGCGATGACGACGCGATTGGCCTCCGGTTCCTCATGGCCGAAAATGCCGAGCGTGCGGCGGACCTGGTCGCGCCGTGCGACGACATAGGCAAGGTCGCCGACCAGAAGCTGGTCGGAGCTCTTCGGCACGAACAGCTTGCCACCGCGGAAGACACCGACCACGACGGCGCCAAGATCAGGGAACAGGTCCGTCAGCTGGCGCAGCGGGGTGTCCACAACAGGACAATCTTCCTGACAGACGATGCCGACCATCACGACCTGGTCGTCGGCGAAACGCACCGTCTCGGCGGCTCCCGGCAGCGCCAGCCGGCGCAGCACCATGTCCCCCACTTCGATTTCCGGCGAGATGATGACGTCGATGGGCAGGTGCTCGCGGGCAAAGAGGTTGCGCCAGCGGCCCTGCAGGTAGCTCTGGGCGCGCACGCGCGCGACTTTGGTCGGCACGTTGAACAGCGAATGGGCCACCTGACAGGCGACCATGTTCACCTCGTCATAAAGCGTGACGGCGATGATCATGTCGGCCTGATCGGCGCCGGCCTGCGCCAGAACATCAGGATGCGCGCCATTTCCGACGAAGCCGCGCACATCCAGCTGGTCGCTGATGGCGTTGACGAGCTTGGGCGAGGAGTCGATGACCGAGACATCGTTCTGCTCAGCCGCCAGACGCTCCGCAATGCCGTAACCGACCTGCCCTGCCCCGCAAATAACGACCTTCATCGGCCTGAACTCCGGATAGACTCACCGCGCCAAGACGCGCTTCACGATAGCCCTAGCGACTTCAGCTTGCGATGCAAGGCCGATCGTTCCATTCCAACGAATTCGGCCGTGCGCGAAATGTTGCCGCCAAAGCGCTTGATCTGCGCCTGGAGGTAATCCCGCTCGAAGATTTCACGGGCCTCGCGCAGGGGCACAGACATGAGATGGTCGCCGCCGCCGTTCGAGGGAAGATTGGGCAGCATCGCCCCTACTTCGGCCGGCAGCAGATCGGCGGTGATCACGGCAGCCGGATCGGCACGCGTCAAAATCATCAATCGTTCGACGTTGTTGCGCAGCTGGCGGATGTTGCCCGGCCAGTCGTGGGTCTGCAGCACGGCCATGGCGTCCTCGCCGATCCGGCGCATCGGCAGGCCGGCGCTGGAGGAGATCTGCTCCATGAAGTGACGCACCAGAACCGGTACATCCTCGCGCCGTTCAGCCAGGCCCGGCACCCGGAGCGGCACCACGCCGAGACGGTGATAGAGGTCCTCGCGGAACGCACCGTTGGCGATTTCCTGCTCCAGATTGCGCGCTGTCGATGACAGGATGCGGATGTCGACCTGGACTCGGGTGGCCCCGCCAACGCGGGTGAAGGTCTGGTCAACGAGCACGCGCAGGATCTTGCCCTGGGTCTCGCGTGGCATGTCGGCGACCTCGTCGAGGTAGAGCGTGCCGCCATGCGCTTCTTCGAGCGCGCCGACCTTGCGCAGGTTGCCTTTCTCGTCCTCGACGCCGAACAGCTCCTCTTCCATGCGCTCGGCCGTGATGGTTGCGGCGTTCAGCGCGACAAAGGGGCCCTTCGAGCGCGGCGACAGGTCATGGATCATACGCGCCGCCAGCTCCTTGCCGGCACCGGATGGTCCGGAAATCAGAATGCGGCTGTTGGTGCCGGCGATCCGCTCGATGGTCTGGCGCAGCTGATGGATGGCATTGGACTCGCCGATCAGCTTGGCCGTGTCACCGGAGCGCTGCTTCAGGTCGCGGATCTCGCGGCGCAGGTTCGAGGCCTCCAGCGCCCGCTCGGTGATGAGCAGCAGCCGGTCGGCCTTGAACGGCTTCTCGATATAGTCGTAGGCGCCGCGCTTGATCGCCGAAACGGCGGTTTCCACGTTGCCATGGCCGGAGATGATGACAACCGGCAGATCCTTGTCCTGCGCCTTGATCTCGTCGAGGAGCGCCAGTCCGTCCAGCCGGCTGCCCTGCAGCCAGATGTCCAGCACGACGAGCGAGGGGCGCCGGTCCTTGATGGCGGCAAGAGCCGTGTCGCTGTCGGACGCGGTGCGCGTGCCGTAGCCTTCGTCGTCGAGAATGCCCGCGATCATTTCGCGGATGTCCGTCTCGTCGTCCACGATCAGGATGTCATAGGCCATGGCCGGTCACTTCTTCTTGCTTGATGTCGTGGTTTGGTGACACGGCAGCCCCCTCCGCCGCCGCATCCTGAGGCCCGATGATCAACCGGACCATTGCCCCGCACTCGCCCTCGCAGACACCGGGCGCATCGAGCAGTTCGATGCCGCCCCCGTGGTCTTCCATGATCTTGCGCACGATCGCAAGTCCAAGCCCGGTGCCCTTTTCCCGGGTCGTCATGTAAGGCTCCAGCAGTCGCTGGCGATTTTCTGTCGGCAGGCCGACACCGTTGTCGATCACGTCGATCACCTGCCTGTCGCCCTCGGCCCGCAGCACGATGCGGATCCGGCCCTTGGGCAGGTTCTCGCCGGTGCGGCCCGCGACGGCTTCGGCAGCGTTCTTGATCACGTTGGTAAGCGCCTGCCCGATCAGGCGCTGGTCGACAAAGCCCTCGATCGGACCTTCGGGAAGCTCGGTGCGGATCTCGATATCCGGATTGCCGACCGTCTGCAGGAAGGCGGCCTCGCGCACCATGTTGCGCAGATCGGCCCGCGCCTTGCTGGGCTTGCGCATGCGGGCAAAGGACGAGAACTCGTCGACCATTTGCCCGATGTCGCCGACCTGGCGGATGATCGTGTCGATGCACTGGTCAAAGACGGAACGGTCGTCCTCGACCTTCTTGCCATAGCGGCGCCGGATGCGTTCGGCCGACAGCTGGATCGGCGTCAGCGGGTTCTTGATTTCATGGGCAATGCGGCGGGCAACGTCGGCCCAGGCCGAGTTGCGCTGCGCGGAGACAAGGTCTGTGATGTCGTCCAGCGTGACCACATAGCCATGCTCGCGCCGGGTCGACTGCTCGGTCGTGATGCGGACATTGACGGTGCGCTCGCGCCCGCCCCGCACCAGGGTGATCTGGGTTTCCTTGAACCGCTCGGTCTCCTTGTGGATCGCGACGGCGACGCACTCGGCCAGCTCCGGAATGACCTCAGAGATCGGCCGATCGAGTGCATCGCTCTCCTCGATCTGCAACAGGGCACGGGCGGAACGGTTGACGAGCGTGATGGCGCCCTCGTCGTCAATGCCGATGACTGATGCCGTCACCCCGGACAGCACAGCTTCGGTGAAGCGGCGGCGGCGGTCGATCTGCTCGTTGGCAGCCAGCAGCGCATCGCGCTGGCCACGCAGCTGGCCGGTCATGTTGTTGAAGGTCGAGCCGAGATTGGCGAGGTCCCCCTCGGATTTCTCGGTCACGACCTCAACATAGAGATTGCCCTTGGAGATCTGGTCAGCGGCAGAGATCAGCCGGCGGATCGGCGCGACAAGCCGGCTGGAGAAGCCGAAACCGATCCAGATGGCGGACAGCAGCAGGATCAGCGCAACCCCGAGATAGATCAGCGCGAAAGCCACCTGGGCCCCGAACCGGGTTTCCTCCATCTTGGTGTATTCGGTCGCCCCTTCCTCGGCGAGGCGTAGATACTCGGTCACGCGCGGATCCATGCCGCGTGTGACATAAAGATACATGCCCTCGAAGGACTGCAGCTTCATCACCCCGCCGACCAGGTTTGACGAGCCCGGCGCGATGAGGACCGGCTCGCCGGCGTTGGCCTTGGCATAGGTGTCATTGGGCGGCAGCAGGATGTTGGCGCGCGGATCCAGCACCACGCGGGTGACGACCGTGCCGTCCTCCTTCATCACGAAGGCGGCGAGCAGACCGCGCAGCTGCGCCTGGGTGGTGAAGAAGGAATCGAACCGGGTCGGCTCGTAGTCATAGACGCCGCGGGCGCGGTCGACGTCGCTGGCCATGGCTGTCAGGTCGGCGCGCAGCACATGCGCATGTTCCTGCAGATAGGCCTGGGCGACGGTAAGCGCGTTGTCGATGATCTGGCGCGTGCGCTGCTCGAACCAGCGGTCCAGCCCCTGATCGAGCGTGATCGTGGCGACGACGGCCATCAGCAGTGCCGGGACGGCCGCAATCAGACTGAACATGGCGACAATGCGCACATGCAGCCGCGCTGCAGCCCGGCCCTTGCGCCGAGCCTGCAGCAGCTTGAAGATTTCGAGAAGGATCGCCGCGACAAGCCCGCTGGCCAAGAGGCCGTTGACCAGCATCGACAGCTTCACGACCTGCTGCGTCGGCTCGATCGGCGTCGCCCCCGTCAGCACCATGAAGGTGACGGCAATCGAGACGAGCGACAGGATCATGACGGCGAGGCCGACGCGCCGGCCAAGCTTGCCGCGCGAGCCCTGATCCACATCCGCGCGCGGATCACGTTCCAGTATCATCCGTCCTCATCGCGTCTGTGGCATCTGGGTTGGGTCAAGGCGTGGGGCCTGTCGCTGCAGGCTGGTCCATCGGCAAATCAGCATGTCGAGAGCGACATGGTTACCACACCTTGTTGCCAAATTGCGACAGGATTGCGGCCAACGGACGATGGTTCGCCCCCCAGGTCCGCAGCACTACGGAGGCCAAGCTGCATTGCCAGTTCCTCGAGTGCACTGCATAACTCTCGAGGGGAATCTTGAGGTTGAGGGGCGCACAAGATGACCACGCGCGTAAAGTTTCTGGCCCTGGTGGCCCTTGTTCTGATCGCCGGCGCTGCTGGCGGATGGTGGTGGTGGCAGGGGCGTTCCGCGTTGCCGGACGGCATCGCCACAGCGAACGGGCGAATCGAGGCGGAAACCGTCCAGATCGCGACCCGCACCGGTGGTCGTGTGATGGAGGTGATGGTCGCCGAAGGCGATCTCGTTGCGGCCGGTCAGGTCCTCGCCCGGGTCGACACGTCGGAACTGGAAGCCATGCGGCGCGGGGCGCTCGCCCAGGAGGCCGCCGCGCGCGAGGCCGTGAACACGGTTCTGGCCCAGATTGTCCAGCGCGAAAGCGAACTCAAATACGCAGACCAGGCGCTGGAACGCGCCCGCACGCTGCTCGGCAATGGCCATATCTCGCAGCAGGAAGTGGATCAGCGCCAGACGACGCGGGAAACCGCCGCCGCGGCACTCGCCGCCGTCCGCGCCCAGCTCGCCAATGCCGAAAACACGGTTCTTGCCGCGGCTGCGGAAGTTGGCCGGATCGCGACGCTCATCAATGACAGCACGCTGACCGCCCCGATCGCCGGGCGGGTTCAGTACCGGCTGGCAGAACCGGGCGAAGTGGTCGCGGCCGGCGGGCGGGTGCTGACGCTGCTCAACCTTGGCGATGTCTACATGACCGTGTTCCTGCCGACCGGCAGCGTCGGGCGTGTTCTGATCGGAGCCGAAGCGCGGATCGTGCTGGATGCGGCACCTGAATTCGTCATCCCAGCCTCTGTGTCCTTCGTTGCCGCCGACGCGCAGTTCACCCCGCGCGAGGTGGAGACGCGGTCCGAACGGGACAAGCTGATGTTCCGCGTCAAGCTGAAGATCGATCCAGCCCTGCTCGCCCAGCATATCGACAAGGTCCGTACCGGCCTGCCGGGTGAGGCCTATGTCATGATGGCGCCGCCCGTACCATGGCCGACGATGCTAGAGGTTCGCTTGCCGCAACAGCCGTGAGGCAGCCATGACCCCGTTCACGGATACCCCTGCCTCATTCCCGGTCGCCCGGCTGGTTGATGTCACCCATCGCTACGGCAAGGTTCTGGCCCTCGATGCCGTGTCGCTTGATGTGCCGGCTGGCCGGACAATCGGACTGATCGGACCCGATGGCGTCGGCAAGTCGACCTTGCTGGCATTGCTGTCAGGTGCGCGCAAATGCCAGGGTGGCAAGGTCCAGGCGCTTGGGGCCGACCTGTCGCAATCGCGCGCGCGCCGCAAGGTGCTGCCGCGCATCGCCTATATGCCTCAAGGTCTCGGCAAGAACCTCTACATGGACCTGACGGTGGCCGAAAACCTGGAGTTTTTCGGGCGTCTGTTTGGACAGGACCGGACCGAGCGGCAACGCCGGATTGCCGATCTGACGCGGGCGACCGGATTGTTTTCCTTTCTGGACCGACCAGCAGGAAAACTCTCCGGGGGCATGAAGCAGAAGCTCGGGCTGTGCTGCGCCCTGATCCATGACCCGGACCTCCTGATCCTGGACGAGCCGACCACCGGCGTCGATCCGCTGTCACGCCGCCAGTTCTGGACGCTGATCGAGACCATCCGCGCGGATCGGCCGGGCATGACCGTGATCGTCGCCACCGCCTATATGGACGAGGCCGAAGGGTTCGAGCATCTGGTGGCCATGCATGCCGGACGGATCCTGGCTGAGGGCACGGCGGCGGAACTGAAGGCGCAAGGTCAGGGGGCAACGCTCGAGGAAGCCTTCGTCAACCTCCTGCCGGAGCGCGCCGGCCGGCCGCATGAGGCACTGATCGTGCCGCCCTTCACCGGCAATGCCGACAAGCCGGCCATCGTTGCCCGGGATCTGGTGCAGCGCTTCGGGGCCTTCACAGCCGTCGATCACGTCAGCTTCGAGATCCGCAAGGGCGAGATTTTCGGGTTCCTGGGGTCGAATGGCTGCGGCAAGTCGACAACGATGAAGATGCTGACGGGCCTTCTTCCTCCAACAGAGGGCGAGGCTTTCCTGTTCGGCGAAAAGGTCAACGCGGCCAATCTGGAGAGCCGAAAACGGGTCGGATACATGTCGCAGGCCTTCTCGCTCTATGGCGAGCTGACCGTGCGCCAGAACCTGACGCTGCACGCGCAGCTCTTCCACATGCCGGCCGCCGACGTGACGACCCGTATCGGTGAATTGCTCGACCGTTTTCGCCTCGCTGAACATGCGGACACGCTGCCCGATGCGCTGCCGCTTGGCGTGCGCCAGCGCCTGTCGCTGGCGGTGGCCATCGTGCACCGCCCGGATGTGCTGATCCTTGACGAGCCAACGTCGGGCGTCGATCCGGTGGCGCGTGATGAATTCTGGCAGCTGCTCATCACCCTGGCCCGGCAGGACCAGGTGACGATCTTCCTGTCGACGCATTTCATGAATGAAGGCGAACGCTGCGACCGCATTTCGCTGATGCATGCAGGCAAGGTCCTGGCCTGCGACACGCCACAGAACCTGATCCGCGACCATGGTGCTGCCAATCTGGAGGATGCCTTCATCGCCTGCCTTGAGGCGGCAAGCCCGGAGGGACCGGCATCCGCGGCACCACCGGCCGGTGCTGCACCGCAGGACACAACAACGGCGCCAATGCCCGCAGTGGACAACGCCCCTGCCCGCAAACGCCGGGCGCCGTTTTCGTTTCTGTCGCGCCGCCGCCTGATGGCCTATTCGCTGCGCGAGGCCAAGGAATTGCGCCGCGATCCCGTCCGGCTGGCGGTCGCCCTCATGGGAACGATGCTGCTGATGCTGGTGTTCGGCTATGGCATCACCACCGATGTGAACGAGCTGACCTATGCCGTTCTGGATCAGGACCGGACGCGCGAGAGCCGGCAATATGCCGAGAGCTTTTCCGGCTCTCGCTATTTTGCCGAACAGGCGCCGATCCGGTCCGAGGCGGAGATCCTGCCGCGCCTAAGATCCGGCGACATCTCGCTCGCCATCGAGATCCCTCCCGGCTTCGGCAAGGCCTTGCTCAGAGGCGAAACGCCTCAGATTGCTGCCACCATCGACGGGGCCATGCCGTTCCGGGCCGAGACGATTGCCGGCTATGTCGAGGGGCTGAACCGGGCCTATCTGGTCGACCAGTATCGGCAACAGCAAGGCGAAGCCCCGCCGCTCGGGGTTGCGACCATCGAACCCCGGTTCCTCTACAATCAGGATTTCAAGAGCATCAACGCCATGGCGCCCTCCGTCATGGCGCTGCTCCTGGTCTTCATCCCGGCCATCCTGACTGCCGTCAGCGTGGTGCGCGAGAAAGAGCTGGGCTCGATCACCAATCTCTATGTCACGCCGGTGACCAGCCTTGAGTTCCTGATCGGCAAACAGGCACCCTATGTTCTTGTGGCGCTTATCAATTTCGTGCTGATGACGCTGATCGCCGTGTTCGTGTTCGGGGTACCGATCAAGGGCAGCCTCGCAGCGCTCACGCTCGGTGCAGTGCTCTACATCCTCGCCACGACGTCCATCGGCCTCCTGTTCTCGACCTTTACCTCGACACAGGTCGCCGCAATCTTTGGCACGGCCATCGGCACGGTTCTGCCGGCGGTGCAATTCTCCGGAATGATGCAGCCGGTGTCGTCGCTTGAAGGAGCCGGAGCCTTCATCGGCGCGATCTATCCGACGGCGCATTTCATGACCATCGCGGTCGGCACCTTCACCAAGGGACTGGGCTTTGCGGAACTGTCAGGCAGCTTCCTGGCGCTGCTGCCGGCAGCCCCCTTGCTGCTCATTGCCTGCGTCCTCCTGCTGCCGAAACAGGAGCGCTGAGCCATGCGCCGTCTTGCCACCATCTACCGCCTGGGCCTCAAGGAAATCCTGTCGCTGTGGCGCGATCCCGTGCTGTTGATCCTGATCCTCTGGGCCTTTACCGGCGGCGTCTATATGGCCGCCGAGGGCATGAAGAGCGATCTCAACAACGTCTCCATCGCAGTGGTGGACGAGGACCGCTCTCAGCTGTCCCTGCGGCTCGTGGAGGCGCTGCGACCGCCCGAGTTCCTGCCGCCGGAGCGGATCTCCTATGGCAAGATCGACGCGGCGCTCGACAGCGAAACCTACTCGTTCGTGCTGGTGATCCCGTCGCGCTTCGAGGCGGATGTGCGCGCGGGCAAGATTCCCACACTCCAGCTCGACATCGATGCCACCGCCATGATGCAGGCCGGGATCGGGGCCAACTTCATTGCCAATGCGCTGGGTCAGGAGCTGAACCGCTTTGCGGGCAGCCTTGGCCTGTCACAGGACATGCCGCTCGACCTGGTGCTGCGCTATGCCTTCAACCCCAACCTGACCGGCGCCTGGTTTTCCTCGGTGATGGAGATCATCAACAACGTTACCATGCTGACTGTGGTGCTCACCGGTGCGGCGGTCATCCGCGAGCGCGAGCATGGCACGCTGGAACACCTCCTAGCGATGCCGCTGACGCCCTTCGAGATCATGATGGCCAAGGTCTGGGCCAACGGCCTGGTGATCGTCGCCGTCGTCGCCTTTTCACTCTGGATTGTCGTCGAGGGGCTGTTGAAGGTGCCGGTGGCTGGCTCGATCCCCCTGTTTCTTGCCGGAACCGTGCTCTACCTGTTCTTCGCTTCGGCCCTCGGCATCCTGCTTGGCACGCTGGCTCGAACCATGCCGCAGTTCGGCCTTCTGTTCATCCTCATCGTGCTGCCGATGAACCTCCTGTCCGGCGGCGAGACCCCGCTCGAAAGCCAGCCGGAGGCCTTGCAGATGGTCATGAGCCTGGTGCCCTCGACCCAGTTCGTGGCGATGGCACAGGCGGTGCTCTACCGGGGTGCGGGCGCTGCCATCATCTGGCCGAAGCTGGTGATGATCACCATCGTCGGCCTGACGCTGTTCACCCTCGCCGCCGCCCGCTTCCGCCGTTCCATCGCCGCTGCGCGGTGAAACATCGCAGAGGCAGGGAGCAATGCCGTTTTAGCGGCTTGAGCGAAGCACCTGGACGTCGAGGTCGCGGATCTTCTTGCGCAGCGTGTTGCGGTTGACGCCGAGGAGTTCTGCCGCCTTGATCTGGTTGCCGCGCGTGGCCGCCAGGGCTGCGCCGATCAAGGGATACTCGATCTCGCGCAGGATGCGGTGGTAGAGCCCCGGAGGCGGCAGCGCATCGCCGTAATTGGCGAAATAGCCGTTGAGATAACGCTCGACCGCCTGGCTGAGGTTGATCTCGCCGGACTGTTCCTCGGAGGCCTGCGACACGACCGGCGTCGACAGTTCCTGCTCGAGCAGCCCTTCGCCGATCACGTCCTGCGGGTAGAGCGCAGCGAGCCGGCGAACGAGGTTTTCCAGTTCGCGCACGTTGCCCGGCCAGCGGTAGCGGCGCAACAGGTTCATCGCGGCCGCATCGATCTGCTTGGCCGGCAGGCCTTCCTTCTCCGCCAGCGCGAAGAAGTGGCGCACCAGATCCGGAATGTCCTCAACGCGCTCGCGCAGCGGCGGAAGGCGGATCGGCACCACGTTCAGGCGGAAGAACAGGTCTTCGCGGAACAGGCCCTGGTTGATCGCCTGGCGCAGGTCCTTATGGGTGGCAGCGATGATGCGCACGTCGGTCTTGATCGGGGTGCGACCGCCGACCGTGGTGTATTCGCCCTGCTGCAGCACGCGCAAGAGCCGGGTCTGCGCCTCCATCGGCATGTCGCCGATTTCGTCGAGGAACAGCGTGCCGCCGTCCGCTTGCTCGAACCGCCCGGAAGAACGGGCCTGCGCGCCGGTGAAAGCGCCCTTCTCGTGGCCGAACAGCTCAGCCTCGATCAGGTCGCGCGGGATAGCGGCCATGTTGATGGCGACAAACGGCCCGTTGCGGCGCTTGCCGTAGTCATGCAGCGCGCGGGCGACCAGCTCCTTGCCGGTGCCGCTCTCGCCGTTGATCATGACGGTCAGGTCCGTCTGCATCAGGCGGGCAAGGACGCGGTAGATCTCCTGCATGGCCGGCGAGCGGCCGACCAGCGGGATGTTCTCGCCCATGTCCTCTGTCTCGACCGGACGGCGTTGCTTGGGCTCCTCCAGCGCGCGGGCGATGATGCTGGTGAGTTCCTTCAGGTCGAAGGGCTTGGGAAGATATTCATAAGCCCCCTTCTCCGACGCTCGGATGGCGGTCATGAAGGTGTTTTGCGCACTCATGACGATGACCGGCAGGTCTGGCCGGAGCTTCTTGATGCGCGGCAGCACGTCGAAGATGTTCTCGTCCGGCATGACCACGTCCGTCACGACAAGATCGCCGTCGCCCGAACTGACCCAGCGCCACAGGGTGGCAGCGTTGGAGGTAAGGCGCACCGTGTAGCCGGCCCGGGACAGGGCCTGGTTCAGCACCGTGCGGATTGCTGCATCGTCGTCAGCAACAAGAATGGTCCCGGTCGGCATGGTCAGGCGGTCCTGTCGATGAAGGGGGTTTCGGGTTCAATGAAGGCAGGCATGAGGATGCGGAACACCGTGCGGCGCGGCACGCTTTCGCATTCGATCACCCCGCCATGATCGCTGATCATCTTGGCCACCAGCGCCAGACCGAGGCCCGAGCCGTTGGTCTTTGTGGTGATGAAGGGCTCGAAAATATGCGGCATCAGGTCGTCCGGCACGCCGGGGCCGTTGTCCTTGACGCAGAACTCCAGCGGCAGGCTGACCTTGTCGCTGGTGCCGGGCACCGAAAGGCGCACGCCCGGCCTGAATGCGGTGGTAATGCGGATCTCGCCGTCCGGATCATTGCCGATGGCTTCGCTGGCGTTCTTGACGAGGTTCAGGAACACCTGCACCAGCTGGTCACGGTTGGCATAGACGAAGGGCAGCGAGGGGTCGTAATCCTCGACGATGCGCTTGCCGCGGGCAAAGCCGCTGTCGGCGAGCCGCTTCACGTGGTCGAGCACCACATGGATGTTGACCGGCTCGCGCTCGATCGGCCGTTCATCGGAGAAGACCTCCATCCGGTCGACGAGTTTCACGATCCGGTCGGTCTCGTCCATGATCAGGCGGGTCAGCGCCCTGTCGTCCTCGCTGGCGGACTGTTCCAGGAGCTGCGCTGCGCCGCGAATGCCGGAGAGCGGGTTCTTGATCTCATGCGCCAGCATGGCGGCAAGGCCCGTGACGGTGCGCGCCGCGCCGCGCGAGGTAAGCTGGCGGTCGATCTTCTCCGCCATGGTGCGTTCCTGGAACATCAGCACCACCGCACCGGGCCGGTCAGACACAGGCGCTGCGTGAATGTCGACGACCCGGTCGGAACCAATGCGCGGCGAGCCGATGTCCACCTTGTATTCGTTCACGGGCGCGCCGCGCTCGCGCACCTGCTCGATCAATGTGAGCAGCGGGCTGCCGAAGGGCACGAAATAGTCAATCGGATGCCGGCGCAGCACCGAGACGGAGGACCGCAGGAAGATCTCGGCCGCCATGTTGGCCGCCTCGATCACCCCGTCCGGGGCCACCAGCAGCACCGGATGCGGCAGGGCATCGAGAATGGTCGGGCCATCCGTGGTCAGGGCGGCCGTCCGGCCGTCCTGGGATCTGGGCGCAGGCGTCGTCATGCGGCGCTCCTTGAGGGCTGCGAGGAAAACCAGGACCGCGCCAGATCCCGCACCCGGGCCGGACTGTCGCTGGTCATCATCTCGGCGCGCAGGGCGCCGGGCACGTTGTCGGTCTGGTCGAGATACCAGCCCAGATGCTTGCGGGCGATGCGCCGGCCGAGCTCCAGTCCGTAGAGGGACAGAAGCGCGTCATAATGCTCGAGCGCGAGGTCCGCGAGCGCTGCCCCTTCAGGAGCAGATGGCACAGGCGTGCCGTTGAGATGGGCACCGATCTGTCCGGGCAGCCAGGGCCGGCCATAAGAACCGCGCCCGACCATCACGCCGGCGGCCCCCGATTGCGCCAGCATGTCCCCGGCGGCCGCGATGGACACGCAGTCGCCGTTGGCGATCACTGGAATGGTGACGGCCTCGACGACAGCGCGGATCGCCTTCCAGTCGGCCTCGCCCTTGTAGAACTGGTTGCGCGTGCGGCCGTGCACCGTGACGAGCTGGACACCGGCATTCTCGGCCCGGCGGGCAAGATCCGGTGCGTTCAGGCAATCCCGGTCCCAGCCCAGCCGCATCTTCAGAGTCACCGGTACCTTGACCGCCTGCACGGTTGCCTCGATCAGCGTCAGGGCATGGTCGAGATCGCGCATCAGCGCCGAGCCGGAATAGCCGGTGGTCACGCGCTTGGCCGGGCAGCCCATGTTGATGTCGATGATGTCGGCCCCGGCATCCTCGGCGATGCGGGCCGCCTCGCCCATCCAGTGGGCCTCGCGGCCGGCAAGCTGCACGACATGCAGGTCAAGGCCATCGCCCTCGGCGCGCGTCCGTGTTTCGGCGTCGCCTTCGACAAGGCTCTCGCAGGCGACCATTTCCGAGACGACGACGCCAGCGCCAAAGCGGGCGGCGAGCCGGCGGAACGGCAGGTCGGAGACGCCGGACATCGGCGCAAGAAACGCCCGATTCGCCAGGCGATGCGATCCGATGACCAAGGGGTCGGCTGGGGAAAAGGCGCTGATCGTGCTCATATCGTGTGCAAGTTTCATTCTGCCTACAGAGTAGTCATTTTTTGCGCTGCGGCAAGCGTCATATTTCCGGTAGAGCGGAAGTGCGGCAAATAACCGGTTGAGCGCTCCGGGTGAAAGCCTTTATCTGCAGGCAGTTCACTGCAACCCCGCAGCTTTGCCCCTCTTCCTGGACAGAACGCCATGACAAGCCCTCCCCTCGTCGATGCGCTCGTCGTTGCTGCAGGCCGCGGCACACGGCTGAAGCTTGCCGACGACAGCGCCCCGAAACAGTACCTGCCGCTCGCAGGCCTGCCGGTTCTGACCTGGACGCTGGAGGCGCTGTGTGCGTGCCCGGATATTCACCGTGTCCAGGTGGTGATCCATGCGGATGACCATGCGCTCTACGATGAGGCCCGCATGGCGCTGTCTCCAGATGCGGCTGCGCGCTTGCTACCGGCTGTGACTGGCGGCGACACCCGCCAGGCGTCGGTACGTCTGGGGCTGGAGGCGATGACCGCCGGTCGCGATGATGTTCGCCACGTGCTCATCCACGATGCGGCGCGGCCATTCTTGCCGGCCGAGGTGGTGACGCGACTGGTGGCCGCGCTGCGGGCAGGCGATCTTGCCGTGCTTGCCGCCCTCCCCGTCCACGACACGCTGAAACGGGCCGGACCGGACGGCTTTGCCACCGGAACAGTTGACCGCAGCGGATTGTGGGCGGCGCAGACACCGCAGGGATTTGGCCTTGCTGAGATTGTCTCCGCCCACCACGCGGCCCTTGCCGCAGGCGAAACCGCCTTTACCGATGACACATCGCTTGCCGAATGGGCCGGCCTGAAAGTGAGGCTGGTGGAAGGCGCCGCCGAGACTTACAAGATCACCACGAGAGCCGATCTGGACCGGGCCCGCATGGATGTGGACCGGTTCGCGGCAACGCTGAACAGGAGCGCCCCCGCATGACCGACTGGTCCAACTACCCCGATATCCGTGTGGCCACCGGCTATGACGTGCATGCCTTTGAAGCCGGTGATGCGGTCATCCTTGGCGGGATCGCCGTGCCGCATGAGCGCAAACTCGCCGGCCACTCAGATGCCGATGTGGTGCTGCATGCGCTGACCGATGCCATCCTGGGTGCAATTGCAGACCGGGACATCGGAGCCCATTTCCCGCCCTCCGACCCGAAATGGAAAGGCGCGGCCTCGGACCAGTTCCTGATCCATGCGCTGGACCTGGTGGCGGCGCGGGGCGGCAAGGTCGCTCACCTCGATGTGACCATCGTTTGCGAGGCCCCCAAGATCGGGCCTGTGCGTGATGCGATGCGCGAAAGGATTGCCGAGATCTGCGCCCTGCCCCTTGGCCGGGTCTCGGTCAAGGCAACCACCTCGGAGCGTCTGGGCTTTACCGGACGCAAGGAGGGCATCGCAGCCCTCGCAACCGCAACCGTGCGTCTGCCTGCCGGGCAGGACGAGGCCTGATCCATCCCCCGCGAGCAGGAGCCCTTGAATGACAGATCCTGATCCCCTGCTGGCAGCGTCCACCGACCTGGTGAAGCGCATGGCCGAGGCCGGTTTGAAGCTGGCAACGGCGGAATCCTGCACCGGCGGTCTCGTTGCCGGGCTGGTGACCGAAGTGCCGGGATCTTCGGCCGTGCTGGACCGTGGTTTTGTTACCTATTCCAACGAGGCCAAGGCCGAGATGCTCGGCGTTCCGATGGCGCTGATCACGGAGCATGGGGCGGTCAGCCGGCCGGTTGCCATCGCCATGGCCGAAGGTGCGCTCGCCCGCTCAAGGGCCGATATTGCGGTTGCCATCACGGGAATTGCTGGCCCGGGTGGTGGCTCGGCGGCAAAGCCCGTCGGGACCGTGCATTTCGCCTGTGCCGCACGCGGGCAATCAACTGAGGCCGAGGCCCATCTGTTTGCGGACGCTGGACGCGCGGCCATTCGGGCGGATGCGATCCGTGTCGCGCTCCAGCTTGTTTCAAATTTTACGGAAATTCTGAAGAGCTCTTCAAACTCTGACCGCTAATGTCCGAAGCTTGTGTGGAGCTGAAACAACTGCTCCGCCAAATGCAGAGGTACATATGCGCGCAATGATTGCGTCGCTCTGGCTCGCGCTGCTTGGCGCTTCGGCCAGTGCTGGGGACATGCCTGTCCCGGGTGACTTCTTTCTGATCTCGCGGCAAACTGACGGAACATTTTCCGCCAGTCACAAGGTGCTGGACAAGCCCGGCCAGGGCTATGTCTCTGCCACCTACTGCGGACGCACTTACTGGGTGCGCCCGACCACTGTCGCCTGGACCCACATGGAAGCCGAAAACCGCCGCAAGGTTGCGCTGGAATATAATGCCGGCAAAGGCTGGCGCCCGCTTTGCGAGGACGCACAGGAGCAGGTTCGCCTCGCTGATATCGGAATTCAGGCGGACGACTTCATCGTTGCAAATGGCGGCTCTTACGAGCAGCCGAAGCTCGAGAACCGCTTCCAGCACATCAGCAACGGCTTCAAGAGCAAGACCGGCAACAGCAAGAGTTCCAGCACCTACCACAGTCGCTGAACACGACAGACAATCCAGACCATTTCACCGGACGCGATCCATCGCGCCCGGCTACGTAACTGTTTATTAAATTTTGAGCGCCGATACTCATCGTTAATAAACGGTTGTCACGCAAAATGGCGTCGAGCGTCCCTGATTGCAGAACGCAATCCGGCCAATCGATTGGATCCTGTCGTGAAGTGGTTTGTCATCCTTTTCGGTGTTCTCGGTTTTGCGGCCCCGCCCGCGATGGCAAACAGTGCGCGTACGGCCGAAGAATTTCACATCATCTCGCGTGACAAGATGAACCGCTTTCGCGGCAGCCATCAGCTGCTTCGCCGTCCGCAGGTTGGTTTCGTCCAGGTGATGTATTGCGACACGGTCTATTGGGTCCGCCCGAGGACAGTTGCCTGGTCAGAACAGGAAGCAGATCTTGGCTATGCGCTGGCCATCGAGACCAATCTGGGAACCGGCTGGTCGCCCGTCTGCATGAACCCGCAGCAGCAGGTGACGCTAAAGGACCTTGATCTTGCGCCCAAGGATGAAAAGGCGGCCGCTAAGGAGCCGGTGCAGCGCAAGTTCCGTTTCCAGGAGATCCGCAAGTCCTTCGAGGCGCGCTAGCTCCTCACATGCAGGCCGGGCCTGCGCCGAAGCTCAGGCAAGCCTCGGCGGGCCATAGACATCGTCGGCACGCGCCTCGAAGGCCGAGGCAAACTTGCGGAAGGCCATGTCGAACATGGCGCCCATGAGTGAGGCCAGCGTGCGGCTCTTGAAGTCATAGGTGATGAAGAACTGCACCTTGCAGCGCGCGCCATCCAGATCCGAAAAGCTCCAGCGGTTTTCCAGATGCCGGAACGGCCCGTCGAGATACTCGACCAGGATCTCGTTCTTTTCCCGGTCGAGGGTGACCTTGCTGGTGAAGGTCTCGCGGAACAGCTTGTAGGCGACCGTCATGTCGGCGATCAGCACTTCCCGTGCCGCATCGAGCTCCTTGCGTCCGCGCACCACCAGATTCTGGCACAGCGGCACGAACTGCGGATACTTTTCCACATCAGCCACGAGATTGAACATGTCGTCCGCAGAGTGGCCGACATCCCGGGTCGTATCAAAGGACGGCATCGTTTCCTGTCCAGCTCCAGTCCGCTTGCAAGGCCCGCGTCAGTGACCGAGCTTTGCGGCGCGCGCCGCACGCAGATCAGCGAAATCTTCGCCCGCATGATGTGAAGACCGCGTCAACGGGCTTGCGGAAACCTTGAGGAAGCCCTTCGCATAGGCAATCTTCTCATAGGCCTTGAATTCCTCCGGCGTAACGAAGGACAGCACCGGGTGGTGCTTCTTCGAGGGCTGGAGATACTGGCCGATGGTGAGGAAGTCGACGTCGGCGGTGCGCAGGTCATCCATGAGCTGCAGCACTTCGTTCCGCTCCTCGCCAAGGCCCACCATGATGCCCGACTTGGTGAACATGGTCGGGTCGAGTTCCTTCACCCGCTGCAGCAGGCGGATGGAATGGAAGTAGCGCGCACCGGGGCGCACCTTTAGATACTTCGACGGGACGGTTTCCAGATTGTGGTTGAACACGTCCGGCTTGGCACGAACGACGATCTCGAGCGCGCCTTCCTTGCGCAGGAAGTCGGGCGTCAGAACCTCGATGGTGGTCTTCGGCGCCTTGGCGCGGATCGCGGCAATGACGTCAGCGAAATGGTTCGCGCCGCCATCGTCCAGATCGTCCCGGTCCACGGAAGTGATGACCACATGCTCGAGGCCCATGGTGGCGACGGCCGTGGCGATGCCCTCGGGCTCATGCGGGTCGACGGCGGTCGGCATGCCGGTGCGCACGTTGCAGAAGGCGCAGGCGCGGGTGCAGGTGTCGCCGAGGATCATGAAGCTGGCGTGCTTCTTCGACCAGCATTCGCCGATGTTCGGGCAGCCCGCTTCCTCGCAGACGGTGACAAGCTTGTTCTCGCGCACCACCTGATGCGTCTCCCGGTAAACGGGCGACGTCGGCGCCTTGACGCGGATCCACGCCGGCTTGCGCGCGACCGGATTGTCCGGGCGATGCGCCTTTTCCGGATGGCGGGGTTTCTGGGCGTCGGTGTCCGGCTGCGGCCGGTTCAGGGTGTCGAGGATCGTGACCATGTGCACCAGATGTAGCGGTTCTGCGCGAAGGTCAAGAGCTGCCTTCGCCGCGGGCCTATGCGTTGTCGTTTGAACTGATGAGCTGCGTGAGCCGCGCAACGGCAGTCGGAGACAAGGGACGTGACTTGCGCGTCGTCTCGTCCATCTGCACGATGACGGAAACGGCGCGCGCGGCGCAGACTTCGTTCTGGAAAACGGCCTGTTCGAGCGTCATCGAGCTGGTGCCGATCTTCAGCACACGCGTGCCAATGGCAACCTCGCCGGGCCAGCGGATCTCGGCCAGAAAGTCCAGCTCAAGACGGGCGATGACGAAGGCGGCCCCCTCGTCTGCCAGATCGATACCCGTGCCGGAGGCCGCGCCGAACAGCGCCTCGACCCGGCCGGTTTCCAGGAACGTCGCGAAGACCGCGTTGTTCACATGGCCCTGACGATCGGTGTCGCCGTAGCGCAGCTTGTCACGCGCGACACTCGGGTAGTCTTCCAGTCTGACGGCCTTGGCGTCCACGCCCCTCTCCCCTGCCAATCAGATCGCAGCCTAGCGCCCGCGGATCTTGCGCCAGAGAAACAGGAACAGGATCGCGCCGACTGTCGCCACAACCAGCTGGTCCAGGAACCCGCCGGTGATGTTGAGCTTGAAGATCTCGGAGAGCTTGCCGCCGACCAGGGCGCCGATCAGGCCAACGATGAGCGAGCCAAGGAAGCCACCGCGGCTGTCCAGAACCCGGTGCGCCACCGCGCCGGCAATCAGGCCGACAATGATCCAGTAAAGGAAACTCATCTGCTTCTCCGGTCAGGCCAATACTGAGGCCAACACTCAGGCCAATACTCAGGCGAGAATACGGGCAATCAGGACGACGACAATGGCACCGATTGCCGCGACCAGCACCTCATTGACGAGCGGATGGCCGACGTTGATCGACAGGCCCGTTGTCTTGACCAGGAAACCGCCGACGAAAGCGCCGATCAGGCCGGTCAGCAGATAGCGGATCAGGCCGCCGCCACCGACGACGAAACTGGCCAGCCAGCCGGCCAGGAGACCGATCACGCACCAGATGACAATTGCCTTGGTATCCATCGTCCGTGCTCTCCGCGTGCTGTGAGGCACAGGCCGCAGCTTTCGAGGCTGCGGCCGGCCCGCGATCAGGATCAGGCGTTCAGGGCGCGGCCGTAGGCGTCCAGCACGCTTTCCTTCATCATCTCAGAAAGCGTCGGGTGCGGGAAGATCGTGTGCATCAGGTCTTCCTCGGTCGTCTCCAGGTTCATGGCGACGACGAAGCCCTGGATCAGCTCGGTCACTTCCGTGCCGACCATGTGCGCGCCGATCAGCTCGCCGGTCTTCTTGTCGAAGATCGTCTTGATGAGGCCGTTGTCCTCACCCAGCGCAATCGCCTTGCCATTGGCGCCGAAGGAGAAGCGGCCGACGCGAATGTCGCGGCCGAGTTCCTTGGCCTTGGCCTCCGTCAGACCAACGGAGGCGACCTGCGGGTTGCAATAGGTGCAGCCCGGGATCTTGCCCTTGTCCATCGGATGGACATTCGGCAGGCCGGCGATCTTCTCGATGCAGATGACGCCTTCATGCTCGGCCTTGTGGGCGAGCATCGGAGGACCAGCCACATCGCCGATGGCGTAGAGACCGGGCACATTGGTGCGACCATAGCCGTCGATCACGACGCAGCCGCGATCTGTCTTCACGCCGAGGGCCTCAAGGCCGAGGTTCTCGATGTTGCCCTGCACGCCGACAGCCGAGATCAGGCGGTCAGCGGTGATCTCGGTCACCTTGCCGTCCTTGGTTTCCACATGGGCGGTGATGGAATTGGCACCCTTCACCACCTTGGCCACCTTGGCCTCGGTCATGATCTTCAGGCCGCGCTTTTCCAGCGCCTTGCGGGCGATCGCCGAAATCTCGGCATCTTCCACCGGCATCACCTGCGGCATGACCTCGACGACGGTCACGTCCACGCCCATAGAGCGGTAGAAGGACGCGAACTCGATGCCGATGGCGCCAGAGCCCATGACGACCAGCGACTTCGGCATGAAGTCCGGCTTCATCGCCTCGAAATAGGTCCAGATCAGCTTGCCATCCGGCTCGATGCCCGGCAGCGCACGCGGACGGGCGCCGGTGGCGACGATGATGTGCTTGGCGGTGTAGGTGCCCTCCCCCTTCACGCCCTTGGGCGCGGGGTGCTGCGGCTCGACCGCAGGTTTGGAGGATTTCGCCACCACAACCTCACCCGGCTTGGTGAGCTTGGCCTCACCCCAGATGACGTCGATCTTGTTCTTCTTCATCAGGAAGCCGACGCCAGCATTGAGACGGGCCGAGACGCCGCGCGAGCGGGCGACCACGTCCTTGACGTCCGCCGTCATCTTGCCTTCCAGCGTCAGGCCGTAGGACTTGGCGTGGTTGGCGTGATCGAGGATTTCAGCCGAGCGCAGCAGCGCCTTGGTCGGGATGCAGCCCCAGTTGAGGCAGATGCCGCCGAGATGCTCGCGCTCGACGATGGCAGTCTTGAAGCCCAGCTGGGCCGCACGGATCGCGGTCACATAACCGCCGGGTCCGGAGCCGATGATGAGGACATCGTAATTGGTGTCAGCCATGGCGTTTTCCCTATGTTTGCCCGTTAAGATACGCGAGCTATCTATTTGTCTGACGATTCTTGGTATCGGTATCCAGAACCTTCAAAGTCGAGGTACCTATAGAGAATTGCGCTTGTTCCATCGTGAAACACGACACGGGCCTCGCACAATGATGGTCCATATGCTTGCGTTCTTATGGCAAATCCATCCGTCGAATTTTTCACGACATACTTGGCTCCATAAATTGGAAACTCTGCACTTCCAAAGTTCTTGCCGAAGTAATATTCTACGTGCTTGACATCATTCAACTTACCGTGACGCTTATGCGGAACGATAAAGACAGATATATCAAAATATGCATCACCACTTGCAGAAATTTTTTCTGTCTTCTTAAAGCGATGTACAAGGAGCAAATTTTTACTTTGCTTGTAAATCGCATCGCGTCGATCATATATTTCTTTATCTGCAGCTTCCAAATCATAGATGGAGTTGCCATCCATCAGTGGAAAATCGTCTATTTTCTTTCCGACAAGTTCTAACTGGCCATATTTTACAGAGGCACCCAATCTAACCTGGTCGGATATTGCTTTTGAGATTTGGAGGATACTATTTCTGAAATAGTAAAAACCAAACGCAATGAGGGCTGGCCAGGCGAACCCGGCCAAAGCTTCGATTAGTGAAGCCAAACCCTTCATAGCAATCAGACCAGCATGCTCATCGGGTTCTCGATATAGCCCCGGAAGGCCCCGAGAAGTTCTGCGCCGAGGGCGCCGTCGACGCAGCGGTGGTCGGTCGAGAGCGTGACGGTCATGACGGTGGCAACCGCCAGGGCGCCGTGCTTGACGACGGGACGCTGTTCACCCGCGCCGACGGCCAGAATGGTCGCATGCGGCGGGTTGACGACGGCCGAGAAGCTCTTCACGCCCATCATGCCCATGTTGGACACGGCGGTGGTGCCGCCCTGGTACTCTTCCGGCTTCAGCTTGCGGTCCTTGGCGCGCTGGCCGAGGTCCTTCATCTCGTTGGAGATGGTGGACAGGGCCTTCTGCTCGGCGCTGCGGATGATCGGGGTGATCAGGCCGCCCGGGATCGACACGGCAACGCCGACATCGGCGTGCTTGTGCTTGACCATGGCGTCATCGGTCCAGGAGACATTGGCGTCCGGCACATCGCGCAGGGCCAGCGCCAGAGCCTTGATGACCATGTCGTTGACCGAGAGCTTGTAGGCCGGCTTGCCGTCCTTGGACTTCGGCGCTGCATCGTTGAGCTGGGTGCGCAGGGCCAAGAGCGCGTCGAGCTCGCAGTCGACCGACACGTAGAAGTGCGGGATCGTCTGCTTGGACTCGGTGAGACGCTTGGCAATGGTCTTGCGCATGCCGTCATGCGGCACGAGCTCGTAGGAGCCTTCGGCGAAGAGCTTGAGCACCTGGTCCTTCGACGGACCGGTGGCCAAGGCTGGCGCCGGGGCGGCAGCAGCCGGTGCTGGCGCAGCAGCCGGGGAAGCGGCAGCGGCCGGAGCCGCCTTGCCCGTGCCAGACTTCAGGGCCGCTTCGATGTCGCGCTGGACGACACGGCCATGCGGGCCGGAGCCGGCGATGGCCTTGAGGTCGAGCCCGTTCTGGGCCGCAAGACGCCGGGCGAGCGGCGAGGCGAAGACCCGTGCCCCACCGGACTGAGGCGCTGCTACAGGTGCCGCTGCGGCCGGAGCTGCTGCGGCGACCGGTGCTGCAGCTGGGGCTGCAGGAGCTGGAGCAGCAGCCGGAGCTGCGGCCGGGGCGGCCGAGGCCTTGGACGCATCCTCGCCGTCAGCGGCCAGCACGGCGATCACCGTGTTGACCTTGACGCCCTGGGATCCGGCCGGAACCAGGATCTTGGCGATGGTGCCCTCATCGACGGCTTCCACTTCCATGGTCGCCTTGTCGGTCTCGATCTCGGCGATCACGTCGCCGGAGGAAACCTTGTCGCCTTCCTTGACCAGCCACTTGGCCAGATTGCCCTCTTCCATGGTGGGAGAGAGGGCCGGCATGGTGATGTTGATCGGCATCTGTGCCTCCCTCGCCTCAGGCCTTGTAGGTGACGGCTTTCACCGCATCGATGACTTCCTTGACCGTCGGCAGCGCCAGCTTTTCAAGGTTGGCGGCGTAAGGCATCGGAACGTCCTTGCCGGTGACGCGCAGGATCGGCGCATCGAGGTAATCGAAGGCCTTTTCCTGGACCTGGTAGCCGATTTCCGACGAAACGGAGCAGACCGGGAAGGCTTCCTCGACGGTGACGCAGCGGCCGGTCTTGCGGACCGAGGCCAGTACCGTGTCGATGTCGAGCGGGCGGATGGTGCGCAGGTTCACGACTTCCGCCGAGATGCCCTGGGCTGCCAGTTCGTCCACGGCCTTCATGACATAGGTCATGCCGATGCCCCAGGAAACGATGGTCACGTCCGTACCGGCACGCTCGATCTTGGCCTTGCCGATCGGCAGGACAAAATCGTCGACCTTCGGCACTTCGAAGGACTGGCCGTAGAGGATCTCGTTTTCCAGGAAGACGACCGGGTTCGGGTCGCGGATGGCAGCCTTCAGCAGGCCCTTCGCATCGGCGGCCGACCACGGCTGGATCACCTTCAGGCCCGGGATATGGGCATACCAGGAGGCATAGTCCTGGCTGTGCTGGGCGCCGACGCGGGCAGCAGCGCCGTTCGGACCGCGGAAGACAATCGGAGCACCCATCTGGCCGCCTGACATGTAAAGCGTCTTGGCAGCGGAGTTGATGATGTGGTCGATCGCCTGCATGGCGAAGTTGAACGTCATGAACTCGACGATCGGCTTCAGGCCAGCCATCGCAGCGCCGACGCCGAGACCGGCAAAGCCGTGCTCGGTGATCGGGGTGTCGATGACGCGGCGGGCGCCGAATTCATCCAGCAGGCCCTGCGTGATCTTGTAGGCACCCTGGTATTCGGCCACTTCCTCGCCCATGACGAAGACGCGGTCATCGGCACGCATTTCCTCGGCCATCGCGTCGCGCAGGGCCTCGCGGACGGTCATGGTGACCATCTCGGTGCCAGCCGGTGCGTCGCTGTCGGCAGACCCGGAGGTAACGGGAGCAGCCGGAACAGGAGCAGCAGCAGCGACCGGCGCAGGCGCGGCAGCCGGAGCCGGGGCAGCGGCGGGCGCCGGTGCGGGTGCAGCAGTTGCTGCGGAGGCATCTTCGCCTTCGGCCAGCAGAACGGCGATGGCGGTGTTCACCTTCACGTTCTCGGAGCCTTCGGCGATCAGGATCTTGCCCAGCACGCCCTCGTCGACGGCTTCCACTTCCATGGTTGCCTTGTCAGTCTCGATTTCGGCGATGACATCACCGGCCTTGATAGTGTCGCCCTCGGCCTTCAGCCACTTGGCGAGCTTGCCCTCTTCCATGGTCGGAGAGAGAGCCGGCATCAGAATGTTGATCGGCATGGTATCCCCCGGCCTTAGAGCAGAATGTCGGTGTAGAGCTCGGACACATCCGGCTCCGGATCGTTCTGGGCGAATTCGGCCGCCTCGGCGACGATCGCGCGCACATCGCGGTCGATCGCCTTGAGGTCGTCATCCGTGGCCCAGCCGCTTTCCATCAGACGCACGCGGACCTGCTCGATCGGGTCGTGCTCGGTGCGCATCTTCTGCACTTCGTCCTTGGAGCGATACTTCGCCGGGTCGGACATGGAGTGACCACGATAACGATAAGTGATCATTTCCAGGATGTACGGGCCCTTGCCTTCGCGGCACCAGGCCAGTGCCCGGTCGGAGGCAGCCTTCACGGCGCGCACGTCCATGCCGTCAACCTGCTCGCCCGGGATGCCGAAGGACAGGCCGCGCTGGGACAGGTCGGTCATAGCGGAGGCGCGCTCGACGCTGGTGCCCATGCCGTACTTGTTGTTTTCAATCACATAAATGACCGGCAGCTTCCACAGCTCGGCCATGTTGAAGCTCTCGTAGACCTGGCCCTGGTTGGACGCGCCGTCGCCGAAGAAGGCCATCGAGACGTTGCCGTTGCCGGAATACTTGTTGGCAAAGCCGATGCCGGTGCCGAGCGCGACCTGCGCGCCGACGATGCCGTGGCCGCCGTAGAAGTGCTTCTCCTTGGAGAACATGTGCATCGAGCCGCCCTTGCCCTTCGACAGGCCGCCCCGACGCCCGGTGAGCTCCGCCATGACGCCCTTCGGGTCAAGGTCCATGGCCAGCATGTGGCCGTGGTCGCGGTAGCCGGTGATCATCTGGTCACCGTCCTTCTTGGCCATCTGCATGCCGACGACGACAGCTTCCTGACCAATGTAGAGGTGGCAGAAGCCGCCGATGAGGCCCATGCCATAGAGCTGTCCCGCCTTCTCCTCGAAGCGGCGGATCAGAAGCATTTCGCGGTAAGCGTGGAGTTCGTCTTCTTTGGAGAACTCTGCAATGGCGGGCGCGGCCGGGTTGGCGGCGCCGCTGGACCGGGTGGCGCCTTTCGCGCGCGCACCGGCGGAAGACTTGTTCGTTACGGCCATGACCCTCGTCTCTACGTGACGTTTCCCCTAGGAAAGCAAGCGGAAGGTAACCCGCGATCCTTGTCAATCCAAGAGGTGCAACTCTTGGCGAAAAAACATGACAACGATGTGTTTCTGAATGGAAATTTTGAATAAACCAAAATTCGGTTCATTAGTTAAAATGAACCGCTTTTCGGTTATCTCTGTCCGGCGCCTGCGGGGCGCAGGATGGCGAGTTCGTTGACATGAACAACATTGAGATTAGCGCGGGCGCGCTCGTCGACCATATCCGGGTCGAGGCTCTCCGGCCGCAGCAAGCTGACACGGGTGGCGATGTGTTCTCGTTCGGCCGTCAGCACGCGCAGTTCCGCCTCGAGCGCAGCAACCTGCTGCTCGATCCGTTCACGGCCGGCCGTACCGAATTCCCCGTTCACGGCGTGAAAGGCGAAATAGGCCAGCACAGCGCTCGCAGCGACCGGGATCACGAAGCGGCGGTGAATTGACTTCTTGCGTTGGCGGGTGGTGGCAGACACGCGGTACGACCTACACGGGACATTGGGCCTTGTGAGTCCAATGTGCCGGATTGGCCTTAACAGTTCCTTTCACGCGATATGAATGCCGCGGGAAAAGCCTTTGAAATCAGACTGGAGCAAGGCGGATGCGCCGCCCTTTCTCACGCTGCCTTGGCCGGAGCTGCCAGCCTTGCAAGCTTTGACATGATGGTTGCCGTGCCCTTCAGCCGGTCGTCCGCCTTGTCCCAGTCGCGCGACAGCACGACCTTCTGGTCCGGCCTGATCTTTGCGAGCGAGCCCTGCTCCGCAATATAGGCGACAAGCCCCGCCGGATTGGCGAATTGCTGGCCACGGAACGTGATGACGATGCCCTTCGGCCCCGAATCAACCTTCTCCACATTCGCCTTGCGGCAGAGGCCCTTGATGTAGACGATCTTCAGCAGATGCCCGACCTCTTCCGGCAGCGGGCCGAACCGGTCGATCATCTCCGCGCCGAAGGCATCGATCTCCTGGGCTTCCGTCAGATCCGCCAGGCGGCGGTACAGCGACAGGCGCAGCTGCAGGTCCGGAACATAGCTTTCGGGAATCAGCACGGGCGTGCCGACATTGATCTGCGGCGACCACTGGTCCTCGCCGATCTCGTCGCCGCCATCCTTGAGCTGGGCAACCGCCTCTTCCAGCATCTGCTGATAGAGTTCGTAGCCGACTTCCTTGATGTGGCCGGACTGTTCCTCGCCCAGCAGATTGCCGGCCCCGCGAATGTCGAGGTCG
This sequence comes from Pannonibacter sp. SL95, assembly GCF_026672425.1. Taxonomy (GTDB): domain Bacteria; phylum Pseudomonadota; class Alphaproteobacteria; order Rhizobiales; family Stappiaceae; genus Pannonibacter. Next base: position 45,132 of record NZ_JAPPRC010000005.1, on the reverse strand, counting down.
TGGCTGGCGAGCTGGAAGCCGGCGCCCAGATTCTCCAGAGACTGCAACACCTTGAGCCGCCGTTCGGCGGTTGCCGTCATCGGCTTGTTGGCCGGAACGGTGAAGAGCGCATAGGCCCGGGTCTTCGACCGGCCAACGCGGCCGCGCAGCTGGTACATCTGGGCAAGGCCGAACATGTCGGCCCGGTGCACGATCAGCGTGTTGGCGGTCGGGATGTCGAGACCTGATTCGACGATTGTCGTCGACAGCAGCACGTCATACTTGCCCTCATAGAAGGCGTTCATCACGTCCTCGAGCTGACCGGGCGCCATCTGGCCATGGGCTGTGGCGACCTTCACTTCCGGCACGCTGGCGGCCAGGAACTCTGCCTGTTCGGCGAGATCCGAAACGCGCGGGCAGACATAGAAGCTCTGGCCGCCGCGATAATGCTCACGCAGCAAGGCCTCGCGCACGACCAGCGGATCAAAGGGCGAGACGAAGGTGCGCACGGCAAGCCGGTCCACCGGCGGCGTGGCGATGAGCGACAGTTCGCGCAGGCCCGTCAATGCCTGCTGCAACGTGCGCGGGATCGGCGTTGCCGACAGGGTCAGCACATGCACGTCCGACTTCAGTTCCTTCAGCCGTTCCTTGTGCTTGACGCCGAAATGCTGCTCCTCGTCGATGATGAGCAGGCCAAGGTCGCGGAACTTGACGCCGGCGCCCAGCAGGGCATGGGTGCCGACGACGATATCGACGGAACCGTCCTCGACGCCCTTCTTGGCCGCCGACAGCTCTTTCGGGCTGACGAGGCGTGAGGCATGGGCGACATTGATCGGCAGGCCATGGAAGCGGGTGGCAAAGGTGCGATAGTGCTGGCGCGCCAGCAGCGTTGTCGGGACCACCACGGCAACCTGGCGCCCCGACATGGCGGCAACAAAAGCGGCGCGCAGCGCCACTTCCGTTTTGCCGAAACCGACGTCGCCACAGACCAGCCGGTCCATCGGCCGGCCAGCCGCCAGATCCTGGAACACCGCATCGATGGCGGTCAGCTGGTCTTCCGTCTCCTCGTAGGGGAAACGGGTCGAGAATTCATCGTAGACCCCTTCCGGCACCTCAACCACCGGCGCGGTCTTCAGCGCACGGGCAGCGGCGGTCTTGATCAAGCCGTCGGCGATCTCGAGGATCCGCTTCTTCATCCGCGCCTTGCGCGCCTGCCAGGCCCCACCGCCCAGCTTGTCGAGCATGACGTCGGTGTCTTCCGAGCCGAAGCGCGTCAGCAGCTCGATGTTCTCGACCGGCAGGTAAAGCTTGTCGCCGCCCTGATACTGCAGCTCCAGACAGTCATGCGGCGCGCCGAGCGCCTCGATGGTCTTGAGGCCGATGAAGCGGCCGATGCCGTGGTCGACGTGGACGACGAGGTCGCCTTCCGAGAGGCTGGTTGCCTCGGTCAGGACATTGGCACCCTTGGCCTTGCGCCGGCCCTTGCGCACCAGACGGTCGCCCAGGATGTCCTGCTCGGAGATGAAAACCAGCCGGTCGACCTCGAAGCCCTGCTCGAGGCCGAGAATGCTGAGCGCCGTGGCGCGCGGCGGCAAGGCGTCCAGATCGGCCACCCGTTCGGCCGGCATCGGCAGGTCCAGCCCGTGATCGCCGAGGATCTGGCCGAGACGGTCGCGCGAGCCCTCGCTCCAGCAGGCGATGACCACCCGGCGCTGGTCCTTGTGCAGCGCCCGGACGTGTTTCACCAGCGCGTCGAAGATGTTGACGTCGCCCGCCGCGCGCTCGGCGGCAAAGCTGCGGCCCTGACGGCCGCCGAAGTCGATCACCGTCCGGCCAGACCCCGGCGGCGGCGTGAAGGGATCGATCTGGCAGCTGGCACTGTCGGCAAGCCGGACGGTCCATTCCGTCCCGACCGGGTAAAGCGCCTGCGGCTCCACGGGCATGTAGGGCACCGCGCCGGCCAAGTGACCGTTTTCAAGCGCATCCTTGCGCGCAGCGTGATGCTCGGTGATCTGGTCGAGGCGCTCGCGGATGGCATCGCCCGACATGCCATCAAGCACGACCGGTGCGTCGCCGATATAGTCGAACAGCGTTTCGAGGTGTTCGTGGAACAGCGGCAGCCAGTGCTCCATGCCGGCATAGCGGCGGCCGTCGCTGACAGACTGATACAGGACATCCTCGCGCCGGGCCGCGCCGAAGCGGGCGAGATAGTTGCGGCGGAAGCGCGAGATCGCCTCCTCGCTCAGCACCACCTCGCTCATCGGCACCAGCTCCAGCCGCTTCAGCTGCTTGGTCGTGCGCTGGCTCTCGGTATCAAAGGCGCGGATCGATTCCAGCGTGTCGCCAAAGAAATCCAGCCGGACCGGATCTTCTGCACCTGGCGCATAGAGATCGATGATGCCGCCGCGCACCGCGTATTCGCCAGTCTCCCGGACGGTTGGCGTGCGCGAGAAGCCGTTGAGTTCCAGCCAGGCGGCAATCTTCGTCAGGTCGATGCGGTTGCCTGGTGCCATGGAAAAGGTCTGGGCAGCGACCCAGGCCCGCTCGGGCAGGCGCTGCAGCGCGGCGTTGACCGTTGTCACCAGCACCTTCTGGCCAGACCCAGTTGGAATGCCCCGCGCCAGTTGCCCCAGCACAAGCAGCCGGCGGGCGCTGATCGCCGGGTTCGGCGAGACGCGGTCATAGGGAAGGCAGTCCCAGGCCGGCAGGGACAGCGCCTCGACATGCGGCGCAAAATAGCTCAGTGCCTCGATGACGCCCTGCGCCCGGCCGGCGTCCCGCGCGACAAAGACGGCAGCCAGCCCGTCCTTCGGCGCCTGCCCCAGGATGCGCGCGAGCGCCAGTGCCTCGGCTCCGTCCGGAACGCTGGCAAGGGTGATGTTGGCGCGGTCGCGGAAGAGCGTCTCGAACACGGCTTGGGTTCCCGGGCGGTTTTGTCTGGATCAGCGCAGAGTGATGTTGTGGAAGGCCAGCATCTTGCGGAACAGCGGCCGGTTCCATTCCTCCGGCAGAGGCTTGCGGCCCGTGATCCAGGCGTAGAGGTCCTGATCGTTGATCGGAATGATCTCTTCCAGCTCGTCCAGCTCCGCCTCGCTCAGCCGCGCGATCTCGGCCTTGGTGAAGCCGCCGAGCAGCATGTCCATTTCCTTCATGCCCCGATGCAAGGTGCGGAACAGGATGCGCTTGCGGCGGGTGTCGAGTTCACCGTCGCCGGAGGGGTCGGCGGGAGCGTTGGAGCTGTCGGTCATGGCGGATCCTGACGAATCGAGCTGGCGCCGGATGCGGGTTGCATGCCGGAGCGGAGAATGTCTGAGGGCTTATAGCGCCGCGCCAGCGAGAAGTCAGTCCCGAACACTTGACTGATTGCCGGAGGTACGGCTTGGACGGGTGGACCGGACTGGCCTTCCCGCGTTGCAAGGCTGCGGCAAAGGGTGCAGAACGCTGGTCTGACCCATCGCGACCGACTGAAGACAGATCCTCGCCCATGCGCCCGTCCCTGCTCGATCCCCTGTTTGCTCCTGTCTCGGTGCTGCCCGGCATCGGGCCGAAGATCGCCAAGCTGCTGGAAACGCTGCTGGGGACAGCACCGGGACGGGCGGCCACCGTGCTGGACCTTGCCTTTCACCTGCCCCATGCCGTCATCGACCGGAGCCGTCGTCCAGGGATTGCCTATTCCGAGAACGGCGACACGGTGACCCTGGACGTGCGCGTCGAACGCCATATGCCCACCCCGCGCGGCAGCCGGGCGCCTTACAAGGTGATTGCCGCGGATGCGACCGGAAGCATTGCGCTGGTGTTCTTCCATCCGCGGCAGGACTGGCTGGAAAAGGTGTTGCCAGTGGGCGGCCGGAGGATCATTTCCGGCAAGGTCGAGTGGTTCTCCGAGCGGCCGCAGATGGTCCATCCGGACTACGTGCTGACGCCGGAAGAAGCCGAGACCATGCCGGCCATCGAGCCGGTCTATCCGATGACCGCAGGGCTTGCACAGCGCACCTTGCTGAAAGGCATCGCCGGCGCGCTGGATCGTCTGCCGGTGTTTCCGGACTGGCTCGATCCGGAGTTCCGCGCCCGCCAGTCCTGGCCTGATTTCGATGAAGCTCTGAAGCGTGTGCACCGGCCGGAAGGCGCGCGCGATCTTGACCCCGCCTCCCCGGCCCTGTCGCGCCTTGCCTATGACGAGTATCTCGCCAACCAGCTGGCGCTCGCGCTCGTCCGCGCGACCATGCGCAAGCTGGATGGCGAACCGCGCATGACGACCGGTGAGCTGAAGGCCCGCATCCTCGCGGCCCTGCCCTATCAGCTGACCGGCGGCCAGGCCCAGGCGGTGGCCGAGATCGAGGCCGATCTGCGCAGCCCGCAGCGCATGCTCCGCCTGCTGCAGGGAGACGTCGGCGCCGGCAAGACCATCGTCGGCCTGCTCGCCATGGCCGCCGTGATCGAGTCGGGCGCGCAGGCGGCGATGATGGCACCGACCGAAATTCTCGCGCGCCAGCATTTTGCCTCGATGGCGCCACTGTGCGAGGCTGCCGGCATCCGGATTGCGCTCCTGACCGGACGGGACACGCCGAAGCAACGGCGCGAGACCCAGGCAGCGCTGTCGAATGGCGAAATCGATCTTGCCGTCGGCACCCACGCTCTGTTCCAGGGCGCGGTCGAGTTTTCAAACCTCGGCATTGCCGTGGTCGACGAGCAGCACCGCTTCGGTGTGCATCAGCGCTTGGCGCTCTCCTCCAAGGGCAAGGGCGTCGACGTGCTGGTGATGACCGCAACACCGATCCCGCGCACGCTGGTTCTGACCTATTTCGGCGACATGGACGTCTCCCGCCTGACCGACAAGCCGAAGGGGCGCAAGCCGATCACCACGGTCTCGGTCTCGCTCGACCGGATGGGCGAGATGGTCTCCCGCATCAAGGCGGCTGTCGCCGAAGGCCAGAAGGTCTACTGGGTCTGCCCGCTTGTCGAGGAGAGCGAAAAAATCGACCTTGCCGCCGTCGAGGACCGGCATCGTCACCTCTCCCAGGAGCTGAAAGTTCCGGTCGCCCTCGTTCACGGCCGGATGAGCGGCGAGGACAAGGACACGGCAATGATGGCCTTCAAGGAGGGCCATGCCCGGGTGCTGGTGGCCACCACTGTCATCGAAGTTGGCGTTGATGTGCCCGATGCCACGATCATCGTCATCGAGCACGCCGAGCGGTTTGGCCTTGCCCAGCTGCACCAGCTGCGCGGCCGGGTCGGGCGCGGCGACAAGCCGTCCTCCTGCGTGCTGCTCTACAAGGGACCGCTGGGCGAGACCTCGGCGGCGCGCCTTGCCGTGATGCGCGAGACCAACGACGGCTTCGTCATCGCCGAGGAAGACCTGCGCCTGCGCGGCGAGGGAGAAATCCTCGGCACGCGCCAGTCCGGTGCCCCCGGGTTCCGTCTGGCACGCGGCGATGCCCGCACCGACCTGATGGAAATCGCCCGCGACGACGCAAGGCTCATCCTGGAAATGGACCCCGAACTGAAGGGCCCGCGTGGTCCGGCCTTGCGGACGCTGCTCTACCTGTTCAGCCGCGACGAGGCCATCCGCCTGCTTCGCGCAGGATAATTTTTTACATTAGAATTTTTACACAAATAATTGTTTTGTAATGATATTCTGACGTAGTTAAAGTATTTTATTAGCTTACAGATTTCCGCACCATGATGCAATTTGTCGCCGGGGCTGCGGCGCTTTGGACAGCGCGGAGCAAATCGGCTATGCCAACAGGAAACCGCTGCATCGCAGCGGTCTGAACCGGCGGCGTCCCTCCCAGACCTGCCGCCCAGTGGAGCCCAGCACGTGCGACGGACCGCCTACAAGCTCGCGGGCCTGGCCTTTGTCGCCACCGGCCTTGTCGGTGCAGTGCTGCCGCTGCTCCCCTCGACGATTTTCTTCATCCTCGCCGCCGCCATGTTCGCCCGCTCCTCACCGGAGCTCGAAGCCCGGATCCTTGCCCATCCTGTCGTCGGGCCGCAGGTGATCGCCTGGCGCGATCACGGCGTGATCCCGCCGCGCGCCAAGGCTTTCGCCCTCGGTGGCATGGCAATCGGGTATGGGGTGTTTCTGGCCACAAGCGGAGCCGGGCTCGTGCTGGCGCTGATCGTGGCAGGCATCATGATCGGATGCGCTGCCTATGTCCTGACGCGGCCATCGCGGCCACAGGCCTGATCTTGCGCGTGCCGGATCGCACCGGAATCAATCGTCCGATATCAGTCGCTTGCCAAGCGAGATCACGTCGTCCTGCGCATAGCCAATACGGTCGTAGAACGCCTTCACCGGAAGGTTGGAACTGCGAACCAGCAGGTTGAGCTTGGGGCAGCCACGGGCCTTGAGCAGCGCTTCACAATGATCCATCAGGCGGCGGGCGTGGCCCTGCCCCTGATGGTCCGGGTGAACGCAGAGATAGTACAGCGAGCCGCGATGGCCGTCATAGCCCAGCATGGCGGACCCGATGATACCATTGCCCTGGCGCAGCACAAGAAAGCCCCAGGGGCTGTCGGCCATCTTGCGGTCGATGTCCTTGTCCGGATCGTTCCAGGGCCGCGTCAGACCGCAGTCGGTCCAAAGGCGCACGACCCGGTGCCGGTCGCCTTCGGTGAACGTGTCGATGACAGTCTCGAAGATCAGGCTCATTCCACCGTCACCGACTTGGCGAGATTGCGCGGCTGGTCCACATCCGTGCCCATGAAGACGGCCGTGTGATAGGCAATCAACTGGATCGGGATCGAATAGACGATCGGTGCGACGATATCGGCGACGGCCGGCATGATCACACGGTCCTTGTCGGTGAGACCCGAGGCCTCGGCGCCCTGCGCGTCGGTGATCAACAGGATGCGCCCGCCGCGTGCGGCCACTTCCTGCATGTTCGACACGGTTTTCTCGTAGACGCTGTCATGCGGCGCGATCACGATCACCGGCAGGTTCTCGTCGATCAGCGCGATCGGTCCATGCTTCAGCTCTCCGGCCGCATAGCCTTCGGCGTGGATGTAGGACAGTTCCTTGAGCTTCAGCGCGCCTTCCAGGGCGAGCGGGTAATTGGTGCTGCGGCCGAGATAGAGCACATCCGAGGCCCGCGACAGGCTGGGGGCGAGCTTCTCGATGCGCGGCTCCAGCGCCAGCGCGGTCAGGGCCAGACCCGGCGCCTCGGCCAGCGCCTTGACCAGTTCGGCTTCCTGGGCTTCGGAAAGCACGCCGCGCTGGCGACCGGCCAGAATGGCGAGAGAGGCCAGCACCGCCAGCTGGCAGGTGAAGGCCTTGGTGGAGGCAACGCCAATTTCCGGACCAGCGATGGTCTGGAACACCACGTCGGATTCCCGGGCGATGGTCGATTCCGGCACGTTGACCACGGCACCAATCGTCAGGCCTTGCGCCTTGCAGTAGCGCAGCGAGGCCAGCGTGTCTGCCGTCTCGCCGGACTGCGAGATGAACAGCGCCATCTCGCCCGCATTGACGGGCAGTTCGCGGTAGCGAAATTCGGACGCGACATCGATCTCGACCGGCAGGCGCGCGTATTTCTCGAACCAGTATTTGCCAACGAGACCGGCGTAATAGGCCGTGCCGCAGGCCGACATGACAAGACGCGTCAGCTTGGAGAAATCTGCGCTCGCGCCTTCCGGCAGCTTGGCGCGGTGGTTGGCCAGATCCAGATAGCGCGACAGCGTGTGGCCGATGACCTCCGGCTGCTCGTGGATCTCCTTGGCCATGTAGTGGCGGTAATTGCCCTTGTCCATCATGGCCGCGCCGACGCTGGAGCGGCTTTCCGGCCGAACGACTTCGCGGTTTGCGCTGTCGCGGATGCTGCAGCCCTTGCGGCTGATGACGGCCCAATCGCCTTCCTCGAGATAGGTAATCCGGTCGGTGAAGGGGGACAGGGCAATGGCATCGGAGCCGAGGAACATCTCGCCCTCGCCGTGGCCGACGGCAAGCGGCGAGCCCTTGCGGGCACCGATCAGGAGATCGTCCTCGCCCTCGAACAGGAACACCAGCGAGAACGCGCCCTTGAGGCGCGGCAGAACGGCGGCAACCGCGTCCGCCGGGCTCTTGCCGGAGCGCAGTTCAAGGTCGGTCAGAAGCGCGACCACTTCCGTGTCCGTATCGGTCACCGGCGACAGGCCGGCAGCAACGGCCTCGGCGCGCAGCGCGAGATAGTTCTCAATGATGCCGTTGTGGACAACGCAGACGCGGCCACTCTGGTGCGGATGGGCGTTTGTGACGGTCGGCGCACCGTGGGTGGCCCAGCGGGTGTGTCCGATGCCAATGGCCCCACCGAGCGGGCTGCCGTCCAGTACCGCTTCGAGGTTGCGCAGCTTTCCGCTGGCCCGGCGCCGGGTGAGGACGCCTGCCTCCAGCGTGGCGACACCGGCGGAATCATAGCCGCGGTACTCAAGGCGCTTCAGCGCGTCCACAAGCTGCGGCGCAACGCCCGACTTCCCGACAATCCCGATGATGCCGCACATGTCCATCCATCCCTTGTAATGAAACTCGCCTGCCTCCCTTAGACGACGCAGGCCGGCGGATTGAAATAAAACCTTATTTCAGACCGTGACAGGGAAATGCCCAGTCACGACTTTTCCGCCTTGCGCGCTGCGAACCTTGCCCTCAACTCTTTCGCGCGCTCGGGCTTCACCGACTGATGTGCCCGGCCGATGGCCAGCGCATCCACCGGCACGGCTTCAGTGACCGTGCTGCCAGCCGCGATATAGGCGCCATCGCCAATCTGGATCGGCGCCACCAGCGTACTGTTGGAGCCGATGAAGCAGCCCTCGCCGATCTCGGTCTTGTACTTGCCATAGCCGTCATAGTTGCAGGTGATGGTGCCCGCGCCGATGTTGGAGCGCGCGCCAATGCTGGCATCGCCGATGTAGCTGAGGTGATTGACCTTGGCCCCTGCCCCGACCTTGGCGTTCTTGATCTCGACGAAATTGCCCACATGCGTGTCGGCGGCAAGGTCTGCGCCGGGCCGCAGGCGCGCATAGGGACCGATGAGCGATCCGGCCCCCACATGGGCCCCCTCCAGATGGCTGAAGGCCCGGATCCGCGCCCCTGCCTCGACCGTGACACCCGGCCCGAACACCACATTCGGCTCAACCGTGACATCAACGCCCAGCACCGTGTCATGCGAGAAGAACACGGTCTCCGGTGCCTGCAGCGTCACTCCGGACAGCATGACGTCCTGCCGCATCCGGTTCTGGAAAATTGCTTCACATTCAGCCAGTTGCGCGCGGTTGTTGATACCGCGCACATCGTCCTCGCTGGCCGAAACGGCGATGACCTTGAGGCCGCGCGCATTGGCGAGCTCGGCCGCGTCCGTCAGGTAAAATTCGCCCTTGGCATTGGTGTTGCCGATAGCCGAGATCAGCTCAAGCGCGATGGCGCCGCGAAAGCCCATGATGCCGGAATTGCAGAAGGTGATCGCCCGCTCGGCCTCGGTTGCGTCCTTCTCCTCGCGAATGGCGAGGAGCGCGTCGCCCTTCATCACCAGACGGCCGTAGCCGAACGGATTGACGGCCTCAAAGCCCAGCACGACCACATCAGCCCCAGAAGCCAGTCCGCCCCGGACCCGGTCAACGGCGGCGTCGCTGACAAGCGGCGTATCGCCGAAGAGGACCAGCACGTCGTCCTTCGGTTCCTTGAGAACATCGCGTGCAGCCAGCACGGCATGGGCGGTGCCAAGGCGGTCGACCTGTTCATGGCAGCTCGCTCCCGGAGCCAGCTTGCCGACCAGCTTGACCAGCTCCGGCATCTGCGGCCCGACGACAACGGCGATCCCTGCCCCGTCGTAGCGCTGCACGCGCTTCAGCACATGCCCGACCATTGGCAGATTGCCGATCTCATGCATGACCTTCGGGGCGGCGGACCGCATCCGTGTGCCAAGCCCGGCGGCCAGAACGATTGCCTGCAGGGTACGATCGGACATCAGCTTACCTCTTCACTCGGTCGGCGCTTGCGCCTTGTCCGGGACATCGCCCGCACGGCGTCTGTTCAGGCCGGCACTGTTTCGATCTGTGCGCCGGCACGCAAGAGGGGTTTCATGCGGCGATCCACAGGTCAATAGCCTACACATCCATGCGTCAGTTCGGGTTTCTTGTTCGTTAACCATAATTGCTGTGTGATGGCAGCAACGAGAACCAGATTCGTTTCAGGGGCAGGACAGAACCGCCGTGCGCAGCCGTCAGAAGGACGCCGGGATGTCGGAGTCCGGAGCAGCCCTGCTCCGGTCCCGTTATCTATTGGCCGGCTGGTCCTTTGCCGCTGTGCTGTTCGGCATCGTCGGTGTCTCGGCGGTCCGTTTTTCCCCAAGTCCCGATATCGAGCGCAACGCCCGCGCCTATGCTGGCCTTCCCCTTCCCGCGACGGGTGCAGAAGGCGTTGGCCCCACCGGCAGCATCGTTGCGGATGACGAGACCGTCAGCATGGGCCTGATGCCGTCGGCTGGCGGAATGGCAAACGCGGAAGCCATGCGCCTCATGGAAGCGCAGGTCGACACGTTGCGCCGGGAGCTGGTCGCCCTGCGCCGCCGGGCCGAAATGCTGTCAGAACAGAACCGCGTCCAGTCGGAACGGTTGGCTGCGCTCGAAAAGGCCGCAATGCCGGTTCAGGGCGATGAAACGCGTGTGCCGAAACCCGGATCTCCAAAACCCGCCGAGCCGCAGGCCTCTACCCAATCCAACCCGGCAGCAACTGCCAGGACCGCGACTGTGCCCCAGCCGCGGCCGGCGCCGGTGGAAACCATGCCGGCTCCGGAAACATCCGCCCAAGCCCAGCCGATGGCCTCACGCGCACCGGAGCAGCCTCGCAGCAACCCGGAAGCCATGACGGCAGAGGTTGTGCCGCAGGTCCGTGCTCCGGCTGCCCCGGTCCGGGTCGTGGAACTGCCAAAGGCGACACCGGCCGAGCCCGTGGCGACCGGATCGATCCCGACTACGGAAGTGACCCCGCCAGCCATCACCCGAGACCTCGCTGAAGCCATGGTGATCCGCCCGGTAGACCCGTCCGGCCGGACGCTCGGGTCCAGCGCCACGATCGGCCGCAGTGATTTTGCCATCGAGATCGGACGCTATGCCAGCCGCGCAGAGGCCGATGCGGCCTGGATCGGGTTTCGCGATGCCCACAAGGATCGCATGGCAGACCTGAGGGCCCTGACCGCTCCAGTCGAAGGTGCGGATGGCATCAGGCTTCTGGCCGGCCCCTTCGCCAATGCCGCGCTTGCGGCCGTCGCCTGTCTTCGGCTCAGCGAAGACGGAACGTCCGCCTGCCGCCCGACCTTCTTCGTCGGCGAACCGCTGGACGATCAGTAAGTTCAGCCGATCTGGCTGAAGATCGGGAATGTTTCCAGGAGCCAGAACGATGCCTGCTGCATCCAGCCCCCAAGGAACAGGATCCCGGTCACGATCATGACCACACCCATGGCCTGCTCGACACGGCCGAGGTGGCGGCGGAAGCGGGACATGAAGCGCAGGAACGGCCCGGCAAACAGGGCTGCCCCCAGGAATGGCACTCCAAGCCCCAGCGCATAGGCTGTCAGCAGGATCGCGCCCTGCCCTGCCGTGCTTTCTGCGCCGGCAACAAACAGGATCGCTGCCAGGATCGGCCCGACGCAGGGCGTCCAGCCGAAGGCAAAGGCAAGGCCGAGCACATAGGCGCCAGGCAGTCCGGCCGGCTTGCGCTCAACCTGGACACGGGCCTCGCGATAGAGCAGCCCGATGCGGAACAGGCCTAGAAAATGAAGGCCCATGACGATGATGATGATGCCGGCCAGCGTGCCCAGGACATTGATGTACTGCGAAATGGCCTGACCGATCAGCGACGCGCTTGCGCCAAGGGCAACGAAAACCGTCGAGAACCCCGCAACGAAGGCGATGGAGGTGTAGAACACCCGCCGGCTGGCGTCAGAGGCGGCACGCCCCTCGGCGACATCCTCCAGGCTCGTTCCGGCCAGAAAGCCAAGATAGGGGGGAACCAGTGGCAGCACGCAAGGGGAGACGAACGACAGGAGGCCGGCGAAAACGGCACCAAGGAGTGTGACTTCCTGGATCATCGATTGGTGGTCCCTCATGCAGGCCTGACCGGCGGCGCAACGCCAACGGTCCATCGGTCCCTTTTAGCGAGCCAACAGGGAAAGCAAAAGGTGTCGACCTGTCACAGATAAGGGAGCGGCACGCAGGGACGGCGGTCAGGCGTCGCCCTTGAGACCGCCCTTGACCAGTTCGAAGACACGGCGGTTGAGCTGTGGCACGTCATGGCCATCGACCAGACCCTGCCGCCATTGTTCGATCACCGCACGCAAGGCAACCGTCTGGCGTGTATGCGGAAGTTGATCGATGAAGCCGGCAAAAAACCGGTCAAGCGCCACGCGATCAACAGCCCCCTGGTCAATCAACGCATGAATGAGGGTCATGGTCGCGGCGATATGACCTTTCAGGAAGTCGAACTCGGCACCTAACGTGGCGTGATCAGCTGAAACGTCCGACATGTCCTCAACCAGTCTGCCGGGGCACCCGGCGTGTCAGGAATGCGTGATGCAAGATCCTGTCACATCTTCCTTTACGTCCGGTTTCCGGCACAAAGCGGTTTGGAGTCCCTGCGAGCCGCCGCCGTCTTCCCGACTAAAGCAAACACTACACATTTCGAAAATATTTGAAATCGAATTGATGCGCAGTTTTTGCCAAGGGTGCAAAAACTGCGGTGTTCCAGCCGATTTTGGCGGCACCTGTAGAGCTAGCGGATCGCCTCGATCAAGATCGTGCCATCACTTAGCTGCAATCTCACCCATCCGTCCCGGTGCGCAAGCCACTCTGCTCGAGAGGCAACCTGGCGCAGGGTGGCGTCTGCGGAGGATAATTCCGGGCTGGCGCAGACCGCCTGGGTGCCGATCATCGGCATGTCCGGCGTGAGGCGGCCCGTGCCGTCCGCCCGCCACGTAGCTGCATAGGAATTGCAAGGCGACTGGAGGGTGACACGGGAGCCCTCGACCTGCAGGAAGCCAGCCCAATCGACAGGCTGGCCCGCCAGTTGCTGGATCCGGTAAGTGCCGTCGAGCGGGTTTGCGACGGCTCCGGTGGTCAACATCAGCGCAGCCACACTCGCAAGACACAGCCGCCGCATTCGCGGTCCTCCTCAGCTGTAAACGAAGTCGTTCGACGCTAGCGCTGATATGCCAACCAGACGGATCTCTCCACCACTGTAGCGTACAAGCATGTCGCTGCCAGACTTAACCATGGTGATGTTGGAAGCGGCAATGTCGCCGGTAAACTCGAGCTTGTCCTGCCCGCGGACAAAGTCCGTGATCTTGTCCGTTCCGTCGCCGGCATTGAACACGAACACGTCAGCGCCCGCCCCACCGGTCAACGTGTCATTGCCTTTGGCACCGGTCAAACGGTCCGCGCCGGCAGAACCAGTGATCGTATCGGCGAGGTTGCTGCCGATGACGCGCTCGAAGTTGTAGAGCGTGGCCGTATCGACGCCGTTGCTGGCCTGCCGGGTGGTCAGGTTGACCGTCACGCCACGCGCCATCAGACCAAGATTGAGCGTATCGGTGCCAGAACCACCGTCGAAGAAGTTGGTCTTTCCACCGCCCCAGACGAAATGATCATCGCCACCGTCGCCGTAGAAGCTGTCGCTTCCCGTTCCATCGTAGAGCGTGTCATTTCCGTTGCCGCCGAACACGGTGTTGCCCGAGCCGCCCCGGATGACGTCGTTGTGGTTCGAGCCATAGACCGCTTCGATGCTGACGAGCATGTCGCCAGCGGCATCTCCGCCGAGCTGGGACGCACGCGTCAGGTTGATGTCTACAGCCACTGAGGAGGCAGAATAGTTGACGATATCCCAGCCATCGCCGCCAACGAAAACATCCGTGCCAGCACTGCCGTAGAACATGTCATTGCCAGCGCCGCCATTGATGAGATCATTGCCGGCAGTGCCAAGGAAACTGTCATGCCCCGAACCTCCGGAAACCTCGAACACTGTTGAGGAACTGGCTGCGGTGGCTGTCGTTCCCGTTGCCGTAGCCACAGCGCCGATCAACAGCAGCCCGTCGGCAAACCGCAGCGTCTCAATGCCAAGCACCGTGTCCGAGCCGTCAGGCCCACCCGAGCGCAGGTCCGTGATCGTCCGGCTGCCATCCGAGTTGAGGGTGATCCGGTAATCCGCATATCGTCCGCTGTAGACGGCCGTGTCGGACCCGGCGCCGCCGTCGAGCCGGTCGTTGCCCCGCCCACCAACCAGAATGTCATTGCCAGCCCCGCCTAATAGCGTGTTCGCATTGGCATCACCGGTGAGTGTGTCTGCGAAGGCCGAGCCAGCGACGTTTTCGATCGCGACAAGCACGTCTCCCTGCGCATGGCCGCCAGTCTGACCCGTTGTCAGGGCCAGGTTCACGACCACGGCGCCATTGGATTCGCTGTAATCGGCCATGTCGATGCCGCCTGCCCCATTCAGCGTGTCGGCCCCTTCGCGGCCGGCAAGCAGATCATTGGCATTACCGCCGATCAGGACGTTGACGCCGGAATTACCCCGCAATGTGCTGTTGTAGGCTGACGCACCGGTGACCGATTCCACATTGGTCAGGACATCGCCATCAGCAAAGCCACCGATGCCCTTGCCAGTAACGAGATCGACCGAAACACCAGCGGTAGAGGCCGCGTAGCTGACGGTATCGGTCCCTGCCCCGCCGTCAATCGTATCCTTGCCGGCCGATCCGTTGATCGTGTCATTGCCGCCGGCGGCGGCGATGACATCGTCACCGGTGGTGCCGCTCAGAGTGTCGTTGCCCTCGGTGCCACGGATGGTCTTGTCCAGCACGTCGAAAGTGAGCGAAACGGTGGCAAAACTCTTGTCGGCGAAGACGAAGGTTTCAACGTTGGTGACCTTGTCGACACCGTCCGCATTGGCCCGCTTGTCCGTAACGGTGATGCTGCCATCGCTGTTCTTGACGATGGCATAGTCAGCGCGCTTGCCGCTGTAGACGACGCTGTCACTGTCGGCACCGCCGTCGATCGTGTCGTTGCCTGCCCCGCCGACAAGCCGGTCCTGGCCGGCATTGCCGCGCAGGATGTCGTTGCCCGCGCCGCCGTCCAGTGTGTTCGCAGCGCCGTCTCCGGCAAGCGTGTCTGCGTGAACAGAACCTGCCAAGTTTTCAATCGAAATCAGCCTGTCGCCCTGAGCATCGCCGCCAGTCTGCGTCGCTCGGGCCAGGTCAATATTGATGGCAGCTGTCGACGCCGTGTAGCTCGCGGTATCAACCCCCAGCCCGCCGTCGAGCGTGTCGGCACCGGCTGCGCCGATCAGCGTATCATTGCCGCCGCCGCCAATCAGCACGTTGGCAGCCGAGTTGCCCGTCAGCGTATCCGCATGCGCCGACCCGGTGATGTTCTCGATGCCGAGAAGCACGTCGCCTTGCGCGTGTCCCCCGCTTTGGCCGGTGGTGAGGTTCAGGTTCACGGTGATGCCGGCATTGGACTCGCTGTAGTCCGCCGTATCGACGCCGCCGCTTCCATTGAGCGTGTCAGCGCCCTCGCGGCCTGCAAGCAGGTCGTCCCCGTTGCCGCCCGTCAGCGTGTTTGCTCCGGAGTTGCCCTTAAGCGTGTTGGCGTAGGACAAGGCTCCGGTGAGCGACTCAACGTTGGTCAGAAGATCCCCTTCAGCGAAGCCGACAAGCCCTTTGCCCGTTGCCAGATCGACGGTGACACCAGCCGTTGAAGCGGAATAGGTGACCGTGTCGATGCCCGCTCCGCCATCGATCGTGTCCTTTCCGGCTGACCCGTTGATCGTGTCGTTGCCGCCGAGAGCCGCAATCACGTCGTCAGCGATGGTGCCGTTCAGGGTGTCATTGCCTTCCGTGCCCTGGATTCCCTTGGAACTGCCGTCCAGAACCAGCGCCGACGCGGCAATCGAGGCATCGGCAAAGGCGAAGGTCTCGACGTTGAGGACCTTGTCGATGCCGTCGGCATTGGCGCGCTTGTCGGTCACCGTGAGGCTGCCATCGGCATTCTTGAGGATGGTGTAGTCCGAACGCTTGCCGCTGAAGACAACCGTGTCGGCATCAGCGCCGCCGTCGATGAAGTCATCACCTGCCCCACCGACCAGGCGATCCTGGCCAGCATTGCCGAACAGGCTGTCATTGCCACGCATGCCGAGCAGATGGTTCGCGATCTCGTTACCGCGCAGCGTGTCATTGCCATCGCCGGCGACGACATTCTCGATCACGGTGCCAGCAGCAATCGTCAGCGCTGCCACGCCGGTCATCGACGCCTTCAGCGCGGCAAGATCGATGTCGACGCCGCCGCGGATGGCGGCAAAGTTCAGCCAGTCCGTGCCGCCATTGCTGTCGCGGATGACCGAGCGGCTCGGCTCCAGGGCCAGCATGCGCTGGAAGTCATCGGTGAAGTGATAGACATTATTGATGCTCGACGCGTCGCCATAGACGTCCAGCGTCGCATTGCTGACACTGCCGGAATAGCCGTTGGCCCGCGTGTCGGTGATGCGGACGGTCCAGACACCGGCCGACAGCTCGCCCTTGAATTCGTTCGAACCGAACATCCAGGCCTTGCCGGAAAATCCGTTGACCGCCGAGGACGAACCAACTGTGAGGAGCAAGCTTTGCGTGCCGTCCGGCGAGACCAGTTCGACCTTGATGTCCTCGACATTGCCATGGGTCAGCGTCAGGGTCAGCGAGACATAGTCGATGTCGATCGCCTGCGTCACCGACAGCTTGTATTCGGCTGCAGCGCCAGTGCCGTTCGGGATGGCCTTCACTGTCGTATCAGCAACGCGCTGGGTCACCTCGTTGGCGCTTGTCTTGGCCGGTCCAAACAGGCTCCAGATTTCCGCAAGGCGCACGGCTTCATAGGCATCGACCATGCCGAAGCCCGCGTCATTGGAGAAGGCCATGCCGCCGCCATTGACATTACGCGCGCCATTGACCGCCCAAAGGTCGGTCTGGTTCGTCGTCAGCCCGCCGCGATTTTCCTCAAAGCCGCCGGACTGGACATCGGCGGTAATGGCGAGGATTTCCTGCACATCGCGCCAGCCGAGTGCCTTGTTTGCGCCCAGCATCAAGGTGACGACACCGCTGACGATGGGCGTGGCCGCAGAGGTGCCACCGAAGCTGTCGGTCGTGTTGCCAGCGGAATAGCCGGCATAGCCAGTCTCGTCCGTCGTGGTGATCCCGGCAAGGCCGCCATTGGAAGGCGCCGACACCAGGAGGTTTGAGCCGGTGTTGCTGTAGAAGGAACGGCTGCCCTGATCCGAGTAGGCGCCGACGGTGATCGTGTAGCGGGCCGCGCTGAATTCGGAATAGTTGGCGTCGCGCCGGTCCGTTGCCCAATCATTGCCGGCAGCAACCGCCATCACCGTGCCAAGGCCTCCCCGGCCGGTGTCGGCCGAGAACTTCAGAGCGCCCTGAAACTGGACGCCCAAGCTTGAGCCAACGGAATCGGCGTATTTTGCCGACCAGTTCCAGCTGTTCGACGTGACATCGAACGCGGACATGTAGCGGATGGCTTCGATGAAGTAGGTCTGGGCATTGCCGAGGATATCGACTCCGGTGATCTGAGCCTTGCTGGCGATGCCCGATCCGCCGATCCCGTTGTCTTCAACCGCAGCGATGATCCCCGACACGGCCGTGCCATGGGCCTGATAGCCTGGACCACTTTGCGGGTTGAACGTCACGCCGCCATATTTGAATTCCTTGGCCGCATTGTAGTTGCCCGCAAGGTCCGCATGCGTCTTCTCGATCCCATCGTCAAAAACGCCGACGGAAATGCCAAGTCCCTTGTACTCGCCTTTCAGCAGATCCAGAGAAATCTTCGTCTTGTACCATTCCTTGGAAGAATTCGGATCCGCCATGGTCACACCCGGTCTGTTGACACAATACGTCCGTCTTGGGACGAGAGGCGTGACCCTACGTGAGCTGTTTCTTATCGATTCCTAAACAGATCGAGACAGTTTTAATCGTCCGCGCGAGATGCGTGGGATCGTTAAATTTGCGTTTTGCCGAAACTAGAAACAGGTCCCCGACCCTTGGCATTTACGACAGCACTGCGCCGGCAGGCATGTGTGGGGGGACCTGTCATATTGCACAAATCAAGGCACCCTCAAATCCGACCTAAAACACTGATTTCACAATTGATTTCTTGACTTGCGGCTTTTAGGGGTTTTTGCACACGGAGCGGCGAAAACCGCGCAATTGGGCGCCAGTTTTTGCGCATTTTCGCGCAGTAGACGTGCACATCAAACATCTCTTGGGTCGCACTCGGAGGCGCGAGAAGCGCTGAATTCCGCCGTCTTTCCCGCTCGAAGCGGTGCGTCATCTGGTCACCAGTGCATTGTTCATTAAATGGAAACGGTTGCGGCCCGCCAATTGAACTGGAACGGCACCGTTCCAGTTCCCGGTCCGGGGGGAAACTAAAAATACATATTTGAAGTCAGTGGGATAAATCTCATTTTTGATAGATTCAATTATTCGAAACTGGAACGCCAATTGCCCCCTTTGTGACAATCCGAGGCTGCACGCAATCGTAACAGCCGCACCGCCAAACTAAATTCAAAAGGGCATGGAAAGACGGCCTTAACCAGTAATTGTGCATCAAAAAGTAGCGTGGAGAGGCTAACTACAATCAGGCCAAACGTTTGCCGGTGCCGGGTTCTGAAACAGCGGCCTTGAGGGCCTTGCGCAGCCGTGTTTCGAGCCAAGGCAACAAGCTCATGAGTTCGGCATTATCCGCTGGGTCCTCGGCGCGGGCAAGCAGGTCGTTGTAAGCATTCGATTGTGCTTCCAGGACAGCGTCCGGAGGCAGCTTGATCCCCTCCTCTTTATGAAGCTGCAGGACAAGGCGTCCAACCTGTTTGAAGACTTCCTTGTCGATCTGGTAGGCGGGACTTCTAGCGAGCGTCGAGGATGCTCCGTTGAACATTTCGCCGTCCCCACTAAAGAGCCAGTTCAGATTAACAGAAAATCTCTGTTTATACATCTCCAGGAACTGCAAATCGGGGGCTGAGTCTCCGCGCTCGTAGCCACCAAGCGTTTCGGGGTTCATCAGCAGCATCAGGGCGAAGGTCGCACGCTCCTTGAAGCCAAGCGCCTCTCTGACTTGGGTCAGCCTTTGCCCAAAAGGCGTTTTTGAGACCGTCTTTCTTGCCATAGCCAAAAACAGAATTTCCCTGCTTGCAAAGCAGAGAAATTCTGTTTATCTCCTATTCATCGGGGCGCAAGAGCGCGCCGAAAAGTCACACACAGTACCCAGAAAACGGCGCGTTGCAGCGCGCCGTTTTCAAATCGAGAGGCATCAATGGCCAAGCCGCACAATCCCCCGCCGGAGGGCTGGGACCGCCATTCTATTCTCGGCGAAATCAGGCGTCAGAACATGACCCTGACAGAGCTTGCCAGCCGCGCTGACATGCGCCCCAACTCGTTCGGGCATGTCTGGACGCGGACTGTCCGCAAAGCCGAAGCCGTCATTGCCGATTTCCTGGAAACCGATCCAGCCGAACTCTGGCCGGACCGGTATCCGATCACCTCGCATCGAATCTACGATATCCGTAAACACGGACCCGGCGCCAGTCAGAAGCGTGTTGCTCCGGCTGACAGGGCGGAGGCGGCATGATGGGCCAGCTGTCAGTCACTCCTTCCATCGCTGACAAGCATTGCGCCGTGATGATGCCCCTTTGCCAGACAGAGGTCCGGGCCTGCTTCCGCCTTGTCAAGGTGAGCCAACAGGGGCGGCGCTACTACTTTTCCGGTGCCGTGGACCAAATCGAAGCTGTGGATGTCCAGACGGGGCAGACCTGCCAACGCGTGGTTTCGCGCGGCGGGCTGCTGCCAGGCGATGCGCAGATTTTCGACAGCCTGGAAGACGCCCGCGATACCGGGCGAGGCCTCAATCTCTGGGGTATCGGCGGTGCCCAATGGACCGTGGAGCGCGCAGATGTCTGACATCACCAAAGCCCTTGCCTTCGTGAGGAGGCATATCGAGATCTCTGACGGACTGGGTATCCGGACGAGCGCCGACTGGCGGCGGGTCGAGGTCCTCTTGATGAAGCTGGAGCGCCTCGAAGCCGGTTCGATCAATGCCGCGCCTGACCGTGCTCCTGAAGGAACTCATTCAGAGCTTCAGACATGGTTTGGGTTAGGGTGGGGATCTGATCAGGGCGCAGGGTCATGCCAGTCCGAAGCCGGTCGAGGGTGCAACACCGATGAGATCATGAGGATGCTATCGCGCCTTCAGCTCCAGGTCACCCAAATCTCTGCGAGGCTGTCTTCGGCCGCAGAAGCCCGGAGGCTGGACTTTTAATGATCGTTTCGCCCGCCTTGATCATGTGCTGCGCCGCGACTTCCATTGCGTTCCTTTCCGCATCGACTACTGGCATTGCGTCGTCGATATGCATCCGGAACTCGATTGTCAGCGTCCCATCGTTCTTCTGCGGATCGGCATCGTCGATCAGCTGGACGCGGACACGGACGTTTCTGAACTGCCGTTCATCAGGATATGGCCGACCGGGAAAGTCGACGGACACACCAAACAGTTTCATGTGGCTTTCGAACGTCTTCATCGGAATTCACTCCGCGTATGTCGGTTGCGTGGATGTGACAGGTCACGGGGCCGGCTGTCACTGGCCCCGCGACCGAGCCCGATTAGCTGACTGCGATTCGCGAGACATGGCTAACGGAAATGTTCCGCAGTTTAGCAACAAGCGGAGGCGCGGCTGAGCCATGGCCAAAGCACGGAGAGACACGCTGACAGTGGATCTTCTGTCCTGGGAGCCGCCGCAGGTCGAGGCCCGGTTTGACGCACAGCGTGTGCGGGCTGCGACACTGGCAGGCAAGGTCTGCCGGGTGCTTGCCGAGGCGATGAAGGAAGACGGGCGGAGCCGCGACGAGATCGCGGCAGAGCTTTCGGCCTATCTCGGCGAAGACATCAGCCGGGACAGTCTGGATGCCTGGGCCTCGGAGGCCCGGGACAAGAGCAACATCGGCGCCTACCGCCTGATTGCGCTGGTGAAGCTCCTGAACAGTCCGGAAATGCTCAACGAGCTGCTCAGCGATACGCCGTTCCTCGTTGTCGACCGCAAGTACCGGTCGCTGATCGAACGGGAGCTGGCGATCGAGACACGCGAGCGGCTGGACCGGTTCATATCGGCAAGCGATGCGGAATGGAGATCACGGAAATGACCTTCACTCATCTTCCCCCGGCAAGGGGCACGGGAACGGCCACATGTAATGCCTGCGGCGCAACGGCGCTGTCATCACATCATATGCCGCTGCAATCAGGTCCGCGCGCGGTTTCAGCGGATGACAGATCTCTGTCCGGTGCAGTGTCTCCAGGACATCTGCAGCCTGAAACGCCATTTCAGCCGCGGCCGCAATCACCCAGAACCGCTGTTCAAGGGGCAGCCGGGCAAGACGCTTCGTTCGACCGGGCGGCGGAGCACCCAGAACCTCTTTCAGAAGAGGGGCTTGTGATCGAAAGGTGGCGTAAAGACTACCTTGCGCGGCGGCGGCTGAACCTGCTGCCCCTAGAGGGGCCAGGAAGGGTTGAAACTCTTCTCTGGCAAGCAGGTCTTGCAGTTCATGTGCAACGCCTGCGGCGGCATTTGCGGACGCTGATACATACATGGGATGACCTCGAAGCGGCGTTGAAGGGCGACCTGCCGCCGAGTGCCATTCCGTATCATCCTTTCGTGCTGTGGGTCTACCGTCTGCGCCGTGGAGGCCGGTCATGAGCTGGTACACCGCGCGGGAACTGGCGGAGCTGGCGTTGCCGGGATTGCCAAGTACGAAACAAAAAATCAACGACCTCGCCGCACGGGAGAATTGGGCGGCGCTGGACGGCTGCGCAAGACAGCGCGAAGGCCGGGGTGGCGGTTTCGAGTACAGCGTCGCCGTGTTGCCCGAGCCCGCAAGGGCAGAGCTGGAGCGGCGCCAGGCAAGCCGGGCGCTGGAGGCACTGGCTGTGCAAAATCAAGGGGCACTGACCGGGGAGCCGGCGGGCGCCCTGGTCGCACCTAACGCACGGCAGATCCTGATGATGCAGGCGCGGGCCAGCCTGCTCATGGAAATCGAGCGCCGTATGATTGCGCATGACCTGACACAACGGCAGGCGTCACTGCAGTTGCTGTCGGACCTGGACCTTGCCCGCAAGGGTATGGCGACGAGTGACGCCGGCGACCGGCATGAGGCTGATTATCCTGCCCTGATCACCGCTTGCGGCCTTGCGCTTGACCGCAAGAGCGGCCTGTCGCTCAGAACGCTGTATCTGTGGTTCTCGGCGAGGCAGGACGGCATTCGCGCGCTTGCGCCCAAGCAGAAGAAGGCGGCGGTGCCGATCCAGGACCTGCCCTGGTTTCCAGGGTTCTTGAAGTTCTATGCGCGTCCGGCGAAGCCAACAGTTGCAGAGGCTCTTGCTGACTATACCCGGACCCTTGCCGATCCGTCACTGGCGCCGAGCGCAAAGCAGGTAAGGACAGCACTTGCGAAACTTGGTGCCGTTGATCGTCATCGCGGGCGAGAGGGTGCGCAGGCGCTTAAAGCCCGGCTCGCCTATGTCAGCCGCAGCACCGATGATCTGATGCCGACGTCCGTCTACACGGCGGATGGAAAGACCTTTGATGCCGAGATCGCGCATCTTCTGACAGGACAGCCTTTCCGCCCGGAGCTGACTTCGGTGCTGGATGTGGCCACGCGCAAATGCGTCGGGTTTTCCGTGTCCTTGAAGGAGAACTGCATTGCCGTTGCCGATGCACTGCGCATGGCGTCCTGCGCGCACGGCATTCCGGCGATCTTCTACGTCGACAATGGGCCGGGCTACAAGAACAAGACATTGGACGGCGATGTGACCGGGATGCTGGGGCAGCTCGGGATCACCAAGATGCACTCACGCGCCTACAATAGCCAGGCGCGCGGCATCATCGAACGGTTCAACGGGTCCGTGTGGAACCCGCTGGCCCGTAAGCTGCCTACTTATGTGGGCCGGGACATGGACCGGGAGGCGCGCAAACGCGTCTTCACGTCGACACGCCGCGACGTGGCCACGTCCGGTTCAAGTCCTGACCTGATGGGATGGGAGCGTTTCCTGGAGGTCTGCCAAGCGGTCATTGATGCCTACAACGAGCAGCCCCATACCGGATTGCCCAAGATCCGCGACGCGGAGACAGGCCGTGAACGGCACATGTCGCCGAACGAATGCTGGCAGCGCCATATCGAGCAAGGGTTTGAACCGGTCCATGTGGCGCATGGTGAGGCTGATGAACTGTTCCGGCCCCATGTCGTGCGGACGGTCCGCCGCTGCCTGATCGAGTGGAACACAAACACGTATTTCCACCTGGATCTCACCCCTTATCACGGGATGAAGGTCGCTGTCGGCATCGACATCAAGGACGGTTCCAAGGTCTGGGTCCGGGAAATCGACAAGGTCGACGGCACTGAATTGCCGGGCCGCTTGATCTGCGTCGCGGCGTTTGCCGGCAATGAAGCGCGCTATGTGCCCAAGTCCTTTGAGGATGCGGCCATCGAGCGGCGTGCCAACGCCCAGCTGCGCCTGGTTGGCCAGAAAGCAGACCGCATCGAACAACAGCTCCGGTCGACGCTCCTTCTTGAAGCCTCCGATGATCAGTCCTCCCGGACACTGCCCTGCACAGCAGCAGGCAGTGAATGGCGCGAACCGCTAGTCGATGGTCAGGCCAACAAGCGGGAAGATGATCGCGGTCTGGTGTTGATCGAAGGCGCGCCGGAGGTTGAGCAACCTGCCGGGCCGGCAAAACGACGGGTCTTTGCAAGCGACGTCGACCTGGCTGCGTTTGCCGTCGAGAGCCCCGAGTGCCTTACCGAAAACCAGAAAAAAGTCCTGCGGGGATGCCTCTCCCGCAGGACTGATCTGGACCTGTTCCGCCTGTCAGGTGTCGACGTGGACGCATTGAGGGATGTGCTGCGCGCCGCTGCCTGACAGGTAAACCTGAACACTTACAACAAGGAAGTTAGCAGATGCGGAATGTCTTTGTCGAGACCGACAACGTGAAGCGGTTTCTGTCTGCCCTGACAGCACTCAACCAGCGCGGCGCTGATGAGGCCTGTCTGGTGGTCGTCGATGGTCTGCCAGGGCTGGGCAAGACAACAACCCTGAAACACTGGGTTGCGCGAACGGGCAGCGTGTATCTGAGGGCCAAGAAGGAATGGACGCCAAGCTGGTTCATGAACGAGCTTCTGGATACGCTGCGGGTCAACCCTCCCCATGCGTTTCAGAAGAAATACGCCAAGGCGCTGGAAGAACTCGCCGGACGGCAAGCGTCGGCTGCGCTTGAGAACATGAGCTTCGGCCTCGTCATCGACGAGGCGGATCATGTGTCGTCGAAGTCCGCCATCCTGGAGACCATCCGCGACATCTCGGACATGATCGAGCTGCCGACAATCCTTGTTGGCATGGGCAAGGTCAATGACAATCTGGCCCGCTTCCCCCAGGTCGCCAGCCGCGTGTCTCAGAAAGTCCGTTTCGAGAAGGCCAGCCGCGATGATGTCCGCGCGCTGATCCAGTTGCGCTGTGAAGTGGCGGTCGCTGATGACTTGCTGGACTTCGTGCTCAAGGCGTCCTCGGGGTTCAACCGGGAAATACTTGAAGCCATCGCCAACATCGAGCGGTTCGGCCTGCGCAATGATCCAGGTCCCGGGGGGCTGGGGATCGCAGACATGGCCGGGCAAGTGATCCTGAATGACCGTGCCTCCAACCGGCCGATCCGTGTTCCGGGAGGTCTGTGATGGTCCCAGGAACAGTTCCAACGACCTTGCTGCACGCTCTTGGCGATGGTGCCTGCCGGACGATCGACGACCTTGATGCGCGGCTGCCCCTCTCCCGGCGCCAGATCTCGGATGGGGCTGGCATGCTGATCATGCGCGGCCTGATGGAGCGTATCGAAGTCGGTTGTTATCAGCTGACGGCCGATGGGCGCGCGGCTGCTGCCAGCGGCCGCGTCATCAGTTCCGGTCCGATCCGGCCGGATCGAGGGAGATGCCGGGCCCCACAAACGGGCACGCTGCGGCAACGCGCCTGGAATGCCATGCGAATGGGCGGAGCCTTCACAATCGGCGACCTCGTAATGGCCGGTTGCGACGGCTCGGAGAAAAACGCCGCTAGCAACCTGCAAAGATATCTGAAGTCGCTGGTCCGGGCGGGCTATGTCGCGGAACTGCCTGTCCGCGCACGCGGCACGAAGCAGACATCCAACGGGTTCAAGCGATACCGGCTCTTGCGGGATACCGGTCCGGTTGCTCCTGTCTGGCGACCTTCGAAGCACGATCTCTTTGACCATAATCTTGGAGATGCCGGCGAGGTTGTGCCATGCCGATGAGCCTGACTGTCAGAGACCTTGTTGCTGAACAGGTCGAACGGCTTGGGTCGAAAAAGGCCGTTGCGGAGCTTCTTGGCGTCAGCCGAACGATGGTGAGCCTCTATCTTTCGGGCCGCTATGCGGCGGTCGGAGGCCGTGTCGACAGGTTCGAGGACCGCGCCCTTTCGGTGTTCTCAGACCGCGTCCGCTGTCCGCATCTGAAGCTGGATATCAGCCGCAACATCTGCAGGTCGCATGCAGAGCTGGCCATGCCGATGTCAGACGCCAAAGCCCTGAAGCACTGGATCGCCTGCAAGGGCTGCCCACTCAATCCCAATCACGCAAAGGAGGATGAGGCATGCTGAGCCATCACCTGCTGATCGTACGCAATAGCGTGGCTTTCGTCCGCTCCAGCGACGGCTCCTTGTCTATGCACGCAACCCTCGCAGATCTGCTCGATCGGGCGCTGGCGAGCTGCATCATCGCAGCTCAGGACCTGGAGGCGGAACAGGCAGCAAGGCTTGCGCAACTTACCGCTGAGCAGCTCGCAGGATCGAACGTGGTGCTGTTCACCCCGCGCGCTCGAGCGAGCCTTGCGGGAGAGGTCGACGGACCGGGAGGTATGGCATGAACCATTTCAACCGCGCTTGGGTACTCGACGATCTTGCCCGTGCCATCGGTTTGCGTGTCATCGGCGAGAGCATCATGGACATCGCCGTCGCGCTCGATCGCCGGCATGACGATGTGGCGGCGACGCTACGCCGTGCGCGCAATCTGTGCCGCAACGAATACTGGGTGGGGCCGCTGCTGGCGCCCCCACAACCGGCCAAGGCAGTCGAAAAGCGTGTCCCGAAGGCACGGGTGCTGCGGCGCTACACAATCCGCCGGGACATCGACCTCGACGATCTGGCCGCACCGGCCTGCCGCGACACGACCGCCCTGTTGATGGGCGATCCGCCGCCGGAGCGACGTCAGCTGATCGATGCCGAGCGCTGCCTGAGGACCATCTCACTCCCGAAAATCTCAGCACAAAAGGACATTTCAAATGAGCACTGAATCCAACCTGCCCGATGGCTACTGGCAGGACGCCAAAGGCGCGCTGATCCCGATCGGCAACATCAAACCGGAGCATCAGGAAGAAGACGCTCTGGTCAAATCGCTGGTGACAGAGGCCAAGGAGCTGAACCGGCGGCTTGCCGCATTCAAATCCCGCGCATTTGGCGATGTGCAGGCATTCCGGGACCTGATCGCGGAAAAATATGGCGTCTCGCGCGGAGGCAAAAAGGGCAATGTCACCCTCAGCACATTCGACGGGTCGATGCAGGTCGTGGTTGCTGTCGCTGATCATGTTTCGTTCGGCAGCGAGCTTGAAGCCGCGAAGGAACTGATTGACCGCTGTATTCACCGCTGGTCCGAAGGTGCAAATGCCAATCTGCGTGCGCTTGTTGACCAAGCCTTCCAGGTCGACAAGGCCGGTGAGATTTCGACAGGACGGGTTCTCGGATTGCGGCGGCTTGCGATCGAGGATGCTGACTGGCATCGGGCCATGGATGCGATCGCGGATGCGGTACGGGTGACCGGCACCAAGGCATATGTGCGTGTCTATGAGCGCGATCCGGTTCGTGAAGACCGCCTGCCCGTCTCCCTCGACATCGCAAGCGTGTGAGGTGACGTCATGCCCATGATCTACGTCGGCGAAAAGAGCCGGCTCAAAAGTCACAGCGCAGTGGTCAAAGGTAGCAAGTCGATTGTCCGTGTAGAGATCGAATGCTTGGACGCTCTCGATCTCTACAGCTTGCTCCGCGAGCTTGATGACATGGCGGTCAGGCAGGCCACCGTGACCGACAAGTCCGAAAAAGGCAAACGTGCGAAGCCCTTGATGATCGAAGATTTGCGTGGTCGGAACTGACATGGCCCGCCTCGACGATCCGCGCGAGCTGAGCGACGAGGCGGACCGCCTGAGGCAAGAGCGATGTGACCTGCTGGCAATCGTTTACCGCCGTCGCTGGCGGGCGCACCGGATGCCGGACCTGCAGCAACAACTGACTGCGATCACCACACGTCTGATGCGGCTTGAGCTTGAGGCTCGCCAGGTAGCAAAGGATAACACCCATGGATGCAATCACGGTTCAGGCCAGCACACCGATTGTCCAAGCGATGGATCATACAGTGGATCGCGCTACTGGTGGCGCGAGGACGCTGACTGAGGGCAACACAGTCGCCATGGCCATCAGCGCGCTCGAAAGCCCTGTCGACGGGCTCGGGCTGCTGACCGTTGTTCTTGGAATGCGAATGGCCAATGCAGCCGCCCGGCTTGATGACGCCGGGCGTGAGCAGGTCGCCGACGCAGCCTGCCAGTTGCTACTGCGCGACTTCCGCGCCGCACTCCGGAGGTTGATGGCATGAGCATCGCTGCCATTCATGTTGCCAAAGCGCAATTGGGTCTTGATGACGAGACGTATCGTGCGCTGCTTGTTCGGATCACTGGCAAAGCGTCGTCCAAAGACATGAACGGCCGCGAGCTGCTAGCGATCCTTGCAGAAATGCGCCGGCTTGGGTTCAAGGACCAAGCGGGCAAGTCCTGGCGCGCCGGATCCCAGAAGCCTTTCGTGCGCCGTCTGTTTGCCCTCGCCAAATCGATCGACGAGCTGGGCTACTGGCGGCACCCCTACAAAAAGGCGCTGCAGTTGTTCGTTGCCGAGAAAACTGGCGTCGAAAACCCCGAATGGCTGACATCCGAACAAGCCGCGCCTTTGATCGAGGCTCTGAAACAGATCGAGCGGAGGCTGAAATGCGGATGACGTCTCGCCCCAGTGTGCCTGAAGCCGCAGTTTCGGATCACGCGGTGCTGCGCTATCTGGAGCGCGTCCTTGATCTGGATGTTGAGGCCGTGCGCGGACTGATCCTCAGCGAAACGAAACGCGCGATCGCGGCCGGAGCAAGCGCCGTCGTTCGAGATGGTGTTCGTTATGTGATCCTGAACCGCACCGTCGTCACTGTCCTTCTGTCCAGCAAAAGAATGGCGCTGAAAGAAAGGACGAGTTCTGGTCAGGACATCGCTTTGCTGCCACCTCAGACACCGTTCATGAGGGGCGACTGCCATGGCTAGATCGTTCTTTTCCGAGGACATGGCGGACATTGCCGACATCTGCGGTCAGGCAGTTGCGCTTGAGTTGCTGTCCGTCCTGCCAGGTGTCGAGATCAAGGTGCCCCTGACATTCAGCCCTGACAATCCGCTGTCCAGGCTCAAGCGGGAAACGGCGGATCTTCTCATCAAAGAACTTGCCGGGAACAAGTTCTATGTGCCGACGCGCCGGGAGCGGATCGATACGAAAGCGGCGGCCCGGCGGCTCAACCGCGAAGGCCAGAGCAGCCTCGAAATTGCCCTGGCCCTGCATGTCTCCGAACGCTATGTCCGGATCCTTCTTGCCGATCGGAAACGGCCTGCCAAGCGTGTGAAGGTTGACGAACGCCAGATCGATCTGGAAGATTGGTTGTCAAATGCTGACCCCAAGACAGGGGCCCAGCACCAGTTGTGATCGTGGAAGGCTCGTTGCCGAAAATCCGCGCAGGGTTCCCGGCAACCTAAGTCCCGATCCGCAGGAACTGTTCCGGCGCATTCCCCTATTCCGACATCCAAAGTGGTTTCCGACACGCATTCCGTGAGGAGCCACTATGTCGATTGTGCAGCACCTGCGCCAAGCCCAGGGCAAGCGGACAGATCGCGCGACCCAGATCAAGTCGGCGGCGGCCCGGATTGGCTGTGAGGTCAATGTCCTTCACGCAATCCTCGACGTCGAAAGCGGCGGAGAGCCATTCGATGCCCAGGGGCGGCTGATCATTCTGCCAGAACGTCACGTCTTCTGGCGCGAACTGCCGAAATCCAAACGCGCCAGGGCGATGACCATGGGGCTCGCCTCACCGAAATGGTCGAAGGCGAACTATGCAGGACTTGGAGGCGCTGGTTCTGACCAGCGCTGGGACCGCCTGGAGCAGATGGCCGCGCTCGATGAGCGAGCCGCGCTGATGTCGGTCAGCTTCGGATCAGCCCAGATCATGGGCTTCAATCACAAGATCTGTGGCTTTGATTCAGTGATTGCCTTCGTCCAGGCAATGGCTGCGAGCGAAGCTTCCCAGATCGATGCCTTTCTGACTTTCCTGCTTCGCAGCGGGCTTGCCGAGGCGCTGCGAACCAAAGACTTTCGTGCGGTCGCACGGCGCTACAACGGTCCAGGACAGGTGGATTACTATGCCGGGCGAATGGTGGCAGCCTACAATGAGCTGTGCGCTGCAGCCGGCGCGAGCGAACCCGCAAGTGAGGCCCCCTCGTCGCTCAGCCTTGGCGCAGACGGTTACCGCGTGAAGGCCCTGCAATCCCGCCTTTCAGAACTGGGGTTCGTGGTCAGGGCCGATGGCGACTTCGGGCCAGCGACACGTCGTGCGGTGGTCTCGTTCCAGGTCGAGCATGGCCTCAAGGCTGATGGCATTGTCGGTCCAAAGACGGAAGAAATGCTCGCCAAGGCATCCGGCCTTGTCGAACCGAATGCTGAACGCCAGGGGCTTACTGTCCAGGACCTTCGCCGCCAGGGATCACAGACGGTTCGCAAGGCGGACTGGCTGTCGCGCATCGGCATGGCACTGACCGGCACGGGAGCGGCAGCCGGCGGACTTGAGAGTGGCGAGCGCGGCTTTCTTTCTGACCTGGCGGGTCAGGTCTCCGGCGGCATCGATCTCATCCGTTCAATTCGCGCAGACGTGCAACCGCTTCTCGACTTGGTGACCGGCAACACATGGACCGTGTTTGCGCTGACCGGCCTCGCCGTCATTGTTATCGCCTGGCAAATCAAGCGCCGCGGCTTGAGGACGCAAAGACCTGGAGGCATGTCGGATGACGCTCCTGTTCCGTTTTGGCATCTGGCTCGTTGGCAGCCTTGGTGGTGGCGTTGCCGATCGCATCCTCAGCCATCTTGAACGCAAAGCCGATATCGAGAACGGCCGCGACAAGCTGCGCGCCGAAGTGACCGTAGAAACCGTCCGGTCGGAACTGGCGGTCCGGCAGGCAGCACGCGACATAGTCCTGGCCGAACAGGGCTGGTGGGTCACCGCCCTGATCCGGCCAGCCTTCGCCTGGCCCATTGCTATCTGGTCGGGCGCTGTTGTCGCAGATAGCCTGTTTCACTTCACCTGGAACGTCGCAGCTCTGCCCGCCCCCCTCGACGAATGGGCAGGCTGGATTGTCGCTGCGTATTTCCTCACCCGTCCCATGGAAAAGGTTGCGCGCGGCTTCTTTCACAGCCGGCGCTAGCGCCTCTTAACAACGATCAGCTTTGGGCCGTTAGACCGGCTCCGGCTTAACGCCCGCTGATCCAGGAGCCCTGATGATGAGCGATGATATCAGCCAGCGCCTCGGCAAGATCGAAGGCCTCCTGATCGGGATCGACAAGAAGGTCGACGGTCTTGAGGGGCAGATTACGCGCCAGGACGAACGCTTGCGCACCGTTGAACGGCGCACATTTGCCAATTCGGTTGTCGCCTCCGGTGTGATCTCGATCGGCATTGCCTTCGTCAAGGACAAGATCGGTGTGTGACAGGCCTGATACCACGGGATTGGCATTTGATGGCACGGGATGAAGACAAGAAACGGCAGGCTCGCAAACGCTTCATCTTCGAGCGCCAGTCTGTGCCGACCATCTGCCTGGCGCTTGGCATTTCTGACAGCACATTGCGGCGCTGGAAGAAGGATGCCCGACAGCATGGGGATGACTGGGACGTTGCCCGTTCCGCAACCATGCTCGCTTTACGAGGGCCTTGAGACAGTGGTCGCATCCGTTGTCGAGGATTTCGTCATCCTGTTCCAAGCGACCGTCGAAGACGTCAAGTCTTCCGAAACGCTCCAGGCCGCAGACCGCGTCAAGCTGATGGCATCGCTATCTGACGCCTTCAACAAGATGGTCTCGTCAGCCGGCCGCGTTGCGCCGAAGCTGTCCGAGCTGGGCGTTGCCAATGACGTGCTTTCCCGTCTGGCGGAGTTTGTCCGGATCGAGTTTCCGCAGCATTCGTCGGCGTTCGTCGAAATCCTCGAACCCTTTGGAGACCGGCTTGCGGAGGTTTACGGATGATCTCGCCACGGCATGGCCCCGGCGCGCCGCTCAAGGCAAACGAGTTCCGGAAAAGCATCGCCGAGATTGCGGATCTGTTCCGGCAAAAGATCGAACTTGAGGTCGAAGCTTTTCCCGCAGATCCGGAACGACGGCGTGAACGGCTGGCCAAAGTTCAGGCGGACGGAACCGGCTACAGGTTTTTTGCCGAAACCTATTTCCCGCACTATCTGTCGAAACCTGCCAGCCGCTTGCACGATCATCTTTATGCCGACCTGCCGTCAATGGTCGAAACCGCTCATGGTCAACGCAAGCTGGTCATCGCACCGCGCGGCTCAGCCAAGTCGACCCATATTTCCCTGATCTTCCCGCTCTGGTGCGTCGTGCGCGGCCTGAAGCATTACATTGTCCTGATCATGGATGCCTTCGAACAGGCTGCCGTCATGCTCGAAGCGCTGAAGGCCGAACTGGAGGTCAATCCCAGGCTGAAATACGATTTTCCCGACGTCTTCGGCCAGGGTCGTGTCTGGCGCGAGGGCGACATCGTCACGCGCAACAACGTCAAGATCGAAGGGTTCGGGACAGGCAAAAAGATCCGTGGCCGTCGTCATGGCCCGTTTCGCCCGGATCTTGCGATCCTGGACGATGTCGAGAACGACGAGAATGTCGCCAATCCCAAGCAGCGCGACAAGCTGGAAGGATGGATCTCCAAGGCTGTTCTGAAACTTGGGCCCCCTGACGGTTCCATGGACGTGCTCTATGCCGGAACCGTCCTGCACCATGATGCCGTCATCGTCCGGTTTTCCCGAAAGCCACAATGGCAGGCCACAGAGTTTCGAGCCATCCTTACATGGCCGGATCGCATGGACCTCTGGGACCGTTGGGAAGAGTTGTATCTCACCGATGAGCCAACTGCAGACGAATGGTACCAGGCGAACGCCAAGGACATGGAGCGTGGCGCCGAACTGAACTGGCCCGACAATCACACGCTGCTCTACCTGATGCGCGAGCGGGCCGCGAACATTCCGCG
Source organism: Pannonibacter sp. SL95 (assembly GCF_026672425.1). Classification (GTDB taxonomy): domain Bacteria; phylum Pseudomonadota; class Alphaproteobacteria; order Rhizobiales; family Stappiaceae; genus Pannonibacter. The sequence goes on along the minus strand of NZ_JAPPRC010000005.1, from coordinate 12,695 downwards.
TTCGAAAGCGAATATCAGAACAAACCCGTGTCCCGGGACAATCCGTTCCAGGATCTGACATGGTGGGTGCAAAAGAAGCGGGACTGGCTGTTCTTCGGTGCAATCGACCCTTCGCTTGGCAAAAACAACCGGCATCGTGATCCCTCGGCAATCCTGATCGGCGGCTATGACCGTGAAACACAGGTGCTGGATGTGGTCGAGGCTTCGATCCGCCGCCGCTTGCCGGACGTCATCATTGCCGATGCCATTGCGTTGCAGCGGGATTATGCCTGTCAGTTGTGGTTTGTCGAAAGTGTCCAGTTCCAGGAACTGTTGCGCACCGACCTGATGAAGGCTGCAGCGCGTGCCGGGCTTGCCATGCCTTGCGTTCCCATTGTTCCGCTTGCGGACAAGGCGCTGCGGATCGAACGGCTGCAACCGCCGGTCCATGCGGGTCTCATCCGTTTCAATGCAGCGCACAAGGTTCTGGTCGATCAGCTGCAACAGTGGCCGGACGCCGATCACGACGACGGTCCGGACTGTCTGGAAATGCTCTGGAGCAATGCGGTCGCAAAAGCCGCCAGCGCATTGACTGCCAACACATTTAGAACGGCTCCAGGAAGCTCCAGGTCGGCATCGGCCTTTGGAGGGGCGGGCTCGATATCAGGACCGGCGTCCGGACGCTTCGGGGGGTACCGGCTGTGAAGTGCCGCAAAGTGACCGGCCGCAAGGAGCCAATTTCGCCCGCACTGTTCCTGCAACAGGAGTAAAAAGACATGGCTCGAGGTAAGTCTGCCGGGATCCCGGCTGGCGCGCGTGCTGTGCCGCCGCAGGGCGGACAGTTCATCGCAACGCCCGCAAATGATGTCACCATTCCGTTCTTTTCCAATGTGCTGGAGCCTCAGGACCCAACTATCCGGGAAAAGGGCGCAGCCAAGGGTTTGAAGCTCTATGATGAGGTCTTGCGGGATGGCCGCGTCCGCACGGTCCTGGGTAAGCGCTTTACCAAAGTGACGCGCCGGAGCTGGACCGTCACGCCGGCGGATCCAGATAAACCTCTCGACTTGGAGATTGCCGAGGCGATCACCAGGATGCTCAAGCGGATCGGTTTCGACGGGATCAGCAAGCATCTGCTCAAGGCCATCCTGAAGGGCTATGCGGTGGCGGAAGTGATCTGGCACCTGGACCAGGACGGACTGATCGCGCCGAAGGCCATCAAGGCGCATGACCAGGCTCGTTTCCGCTTTGCCCCGGACTGGCGTCCGAGGCTCCTGACCCGGGAAAGCGGACTTGAAGGGATCGAGCTGCCGGAACGCAAGTTCATCGTTCACCGGTATGATGCCGAGGGAAACAATCCCTACGGCCTCGGGCTTGGCTCCACATTGTTCTGGCATGTGCTGTTCAAGCGTGAGGGTGTCGCCTCCTGGATGGTTCTGCTTGAGAAGTTCGCTGCCCCCACGCCTTTCGGACGTTTTCCGGCCGGAACGGCCGCAAGTGAGCAGGATCGTCTGCTTCTGCTGCTGCGCGATCTCGTTTCCAATGGCGCGCTGGCAGCACCGATCGGCACTGAAGTCGAGTTTCTGGAAGCAAAACGAAGCGGTGACGCCGGCTATGAAGCCTGGGTGCGCTACTGGGACGAACAGACCTCGGAAGTCGTGCTTGGCAGCACGCTCTCCACAAGCGTCAAGGGTGAAGGCGCCCGGGCTGCGTCGGAAACCCATGCGGACGAAACCGAAGCCATCATTGACGATGACGCCGATGCCTTGTCGGAAACCTTCAATGACACCCTGATCCGTTGGATCACCGAACTGAACTGGCCAGGCGCCACGCCCCCGTCTGTCTGGCGGCCACGTCCGAGCAATGAAAAGGACGAGGAAGCCCTCAAAAAGTCGCGGCACGAGCGCCAGCGGGGTGCGGTCGGTCTGCTCAACGAGTTGCGCCGTCAGGGCTTTGAGCCCGATGATGTCGAAGCCTGGCTGGCAGATGTGATGGAAACGCCGGTGACCGGCTTTTCCGCCCCGGACCTTGCGGCCAGCCCTGCCGCGAATGCGTTGACGGCTGCCTTTGCCGACGCTGCGGCCGCACGTGAGGGTGACCCTACATCCCATCTTGTCGACCAGGTCGCCGATCTCGCCGGGCCGGCCCTGACCGGGTGGATCGGCACATTGCGCGAGACCCTTTCGGGGGTAAAGGACTACAGTCAAGCATCGCAAGCCCTGCTGGAGGCATATGGCCGGCTTCTGCCGGATCCACTGGGCAACGTCCTCGGCGATGCACTTGCCTTGGCGGAGCTAAACGGCCGGGCCGATGTGCAGGACGAGACCGGTGTTCTCCCGTCGTTTCCCGCCGCCGCAAAGCTCAAAAAAACTCCTGACGCCCTCACCTGCGGGTGCTGCGGAGGCACGAAGCACCAGCTTTGCCGATGACGGCAACAGCGATCATGGCCCGCTGGCTGATGCCATCGCCTTCCATCGGCAGAAGATCAGGTTGCCGACCAACCACTGGCACGATCTTTTGCACCATGCCCATGACCGTGCCTTCGTTGTTGCCGGTGCGACGCGGGACGCCCTGATCGAGGACTTTCAGGCCGCGATCGATGACGCCCTTGCCAAAGGCCTGCCGTTCAATGGCTGGCTCGACAAGACGGGCGTTCACCAGCCAGGCTTCATTGACCGGTTCGACGAGATCGTCCGCCGGCACGGATGGGATCACAAGGGCGGACGTGAATGGCGGGCACGGGTGATCTATGAGACGAACCTGAAATCTGCCCATGCCGCCGGCCGCTATCGTCAGATGACCGATCCGGATGTGCTGAAGGTTTATCCTTACTGGGAGTATGTCCATGGCCTGGCCCGGGTCCCTGATACGCCGCGCGAAGATCACGAAGCCTGGAGCGGACTTGTCCTGCCGGCAGATGATCCATGGTGGCAGACCTACTATCCGCCCAATGGCTGGAAATGCGGCTGCGGAGTGCGGCCTGTCTCGCGGGCAAAGCTGAAGACGCTCGGCAAGGACGGGCCCGATCCCTCGACGCCAATCGAGACCGAACGCCGACCGGATCCGGCAACCGGGCAGATCCTGGACTATCCAAAGGGCGTCGACATGGGCTGGGCCTATGCGCCTGGACGATCCTGGGCGAGCGGCCTGGTGCCGCGTGAACTGCAACAGCCCCTCGGCACACAGATGCAGCTGCCAGGGATTGTCCAGCTGCCAGAGATGGCTTCGATCGCCCGGCCTCTAAAGACGAGCAAGCTTGCTTCCGGACTGCGCGAAGAGGCTTATGTGGAGGCCTTCCTTGGCGCGTTTGACACCGGCCCCGACACACCGGAACTGTTCCGGGACAAGGCGGGGCATGCGGTTGTGATCTCTGACGATCTGTTCCGCCGGCCAGATGGGACAAGCAAGCTCGTCAATCCGCGTGGCTTGCCAAGTTCGAGCCGGGCCACAGCCCTCGTTCAACTGGCGGAAGCCCTAAAAGATCCGGACGAGATCTGGATTGATTGGGAATGGCATGCCGCCCGCAACGCCTGGATCCTGAAACGCCGCTACCTTCGGGCCGCGCCAGATCTTGCCGGTCTGATCATTTTCGAATGGAGCCGCTTCGGATGGCGGGGCACCACAGCCTACAACGCGGAGTCTGGCAAGTCAGGCAAACGCTCTACCGAACTTCAACCAGATCGAAACCTGGCGGCATGGCGTGCTTCTGTACCGAAGGGAAACAGACAAGAGCAACACCGGGGAATGAGAAAGGGCGGTCGACGCAGACCGCCCGGCGCAGGAACGGAAAGGAGGCCTGCGCCGGCCCACGTTCCTGTCGCAAAACCAAGTTTACAGGCTCTTTGCTTCAGCCGCAATCAGCCAGGTACTGCGGAGGAAAACTCAAGTGCTGACCTTCCGTTTCGAGACAAGCCGGATCGGGCCAGAGATTGAGGCCCTGATCGGCAAGACTGGTGACCGCGCCGCGGCGCATCGGATCATCGGACTGACGCTCTATGATCAGACTGTCGACCGGTTTCAGAGGGAAATAGCGCCGGATGGCACGCCCTGGGCCCCGCTCTCCCCTTTGACGCTCTCCAGCCGCCGCAACAAGCGCGGCATCCTTCGGGACCGAGGCGAGCTGTTCGGCTCGATCCATCAGGTCCACAATGCGACGCGGGCCGAAGTCGGTACCCGCCTCAATCATCCGAAGGTGATGGTGATGCAGTCTGGTGCCACGATCCGGCCGCGCCGGGCGTCCGTGCTTGCCGTTCCCATGGGACGCGGCGGAAACAGGCCCGCATTCATTCGCAAGGCCGTCATTCCGCCCCGGCCCTATATCGGGATCGGCCGGGGCGATGAGGAAGCTGTCAGAGATGCATTGCTGGCCTGGCTCGAGGCGTGAAAGACCGCAGTTCAAGTCGCGCGCCTTAGCCCTAGCGCCCCGCGCAGAAATGCAGCGGATCGCAAACTCACTCCGGCATGGTCTGTATGTCTGTAAAGCGGAAGATGAACTCCGGCTCACTCATCGCACCATACATCGTCATGCTGCTTTCCCAGAAACAGTCCGTCTTCTCTTCTGGCTTCACAAACTCACCGGAAAAGCGAATGCGGGTACCTTCCTTTAGATTAGAGAGCTTTTGAAACAACGCTGTATCGGGATCGATCAGCGTGTTACTCCCAATATCGCTGAGTGAGTTGTTCCAGGTCTTCACCGCCGCAGTTTCAGACAGCTTCACCGAAATAACACCCAAACCATCACCGTTGGTCGTTAGCTGATCTACGGTACCAGACCAGTTCTTGATCTTGCGCGATGTTTGCGCAGCACAAATTGCCTTGGCCCGTTCTCGACGCACCCCACCCTTGGCAAGGTCGTTTGTCGCCTGTTGGAACTGAGCCTTTGCAGTTTCAATGGCGGCAATCATTGCCACCTGCTCGGCTGGGGGAGCAAAGAACTCATTCTCTGCCGCCATTCTTGCGGCCTTTGCCGCAGCTTCTGCCGAGGCTTCCGCCTCAGCCTTCTGCCTGGCTTCAGCTTCGGCCTGTTTTTGCCGTTCCTTGTCCGCCTTCTCTGCGGCAAGTCTAGCTGCCTCATCGGCAAGAAGTTGCGCCTTCCTGTCGGCGAACACCTTGGGATCCGTTATGCCAGCCTGGGTCGCCAGGCGCAGGTCGTTTGCATCGGCAAAGCCGGCATCTTGTGCCCTTTTGTTCTCCGACATGGATGCACCCGCAGCAAGGGCTGCAAGTGAAATCACGATGATGCCGACGCCGCGTAGGCGCTTCCCTGTCATGAAAAAGACGTAGAACAGCCCGACGAGAAAGATCAGAACGCCCAGGAATGCAAGAACGTCAAAAAGATTCATGAGTTTCCCCTTTGGTTGAATTCTGGCGATAGAAACCAACCTGCTGGTGTAGTGTCAACCGCTTTGGATCCGGCGGCACAGCATTCGTAAAGGCCGCTCGCGAAGGCTGCCTTCCGCCCCATCGGCGCACCCGCCGTTAAGGCCGCGTTAGAAGCCCGGGAAAAGGCCTTTGGCTTTCTGTCCTGCCTTTGCAGATGGCGGTCCTCAGATGGCACCCGCCAGGCTCCGGCCGGTTGCGCATCAATTGGCTCCCGGATAGGGTGCCGCTTACCTGACCGTATGTTCAGCATCAGACGTGTCCCTGATGCCCTCTGGAACAGTTCCGGCGCATATCCCTCCCGCCACTGACAATGTCGCTCCAGTTGACCAAAACCGGAGCGACGGCCCGTGCCGCAGGCGACCTCAACCCGCAAGATCGAAGTGTTCCGTCCAGGAACGTTCACGGCCATGTCCGGTGCGTCCTTTACCGCCAGTGCCAGCGACCTGGCGGCGCTGGCAGACCGGTATGATGCCGAGAACAATCCAGTCCCGGTGGTCGTTGGCCATCCCAGGACGGATGCGCCTGCCTATGGCTGGGTAAAGAGTTTCACCTATGACGCGGACGCTGAGCGGCTGATCGCAGAAGTCGGCGAACTGGAACCCGGATTTGCCTCGGCAGTGTCCGACGGCCGCTACAAGAAAATCTCGATGTCGTTCCATGTGCCAGGCGCCCCGTCCAACCCGGCCGCGATGCGCTTTACCCCAAACATGTCGGGTTTCTAGGGGGGGCCGCCCCCGCCGTGCCGGGCCTTAAGCCGGTGTCCTTCACAGATGCCGCTGACATCATCACGGTCGAGGTGGTCTCCTTTGCTGATCCAGCCTTCCGCGATGTGGCGAGCCTCTTTCGCCGCTTCAGGGAATGGCTGATCGAGACACGCGATGCAGAGACCGCCGACAAGGTCATGCCGGACTACACGATCCGCTGGATCGACGAGGCCGGCACGCTGCCGGCGCCGCAGCCAGCCGCCTTTGCCGCAAGTCCTGAAACCGTTTCGATCTCACAGGAACCGATCATGTCCACCACCACACCGCCCGCTCATTCATCCGCTCCCGCCCCCGATGCGGATCTGGCTGCCCGCGAAGCCGCCCTCCGGGCTAGGGAAGATGCGCTCAATGCCCGCGAAACCGAACAGCGTCACGGCGCAAATGTCAGCTTTGCCGAGGGCCTGATCGCCTCAGGGCAGCTTGCCACTGGCCACAAGGCCAAGCTGGTGGCGCTTCTGGATGGCCTCGCCGGTGCGTCGTCCGCTGCAATCTCCTTTTCCGAAAACGGATCCGAAGTCACCACGGGTCTCGTTGATCTGGCGAAGTCGCTTTTCGAGACCGCTCCGAAGATCGTCGAGTTCGGCGAGACGGACATGGGGGATGCCCCGGAAGCGTCTGCGAATGACGCAGAAAACCTCGCCCGCGAAGCAATTGCCTTCCAGGCAACGCAGCGGGCCGCCTGCATCACCGTCTCGGCAGCCGATGCCGTCACCCATGTCGAGAAGACGCGAGGCCTCAGGACCTGAGGCCCACCCTGTCTGATATCCGGCTGATGTCCAGCCGCTCTGTTGTCAATGAGGAGCCACCAGCATGCATGTTGGTCTGATCAAGAATTTCACCGCAGACGGCCCGATCGGCAAGCGGCGTCTTGTGACTTTCGGCAGCGCGGAAGGCCGCGTTGCCCTCGCTTACATCGGGGCGGTGCTGCTCGGCACGACCGCAATCAGGGGCGCGGCTGGCACCGGCGAGCGGATTGACGTCTGTCTCGATCACATCCGTGAAGTCGAGTTCGGAGGCACGGTGGCTTATGGCGACCCGCTCACCAGTGATGCGAACGGCCGCGCGATCAAGGCTGCCCCAGGGGCTGGCGCTTCATTGCCAATCATTGGCCGCGCGATGAGCGCCGGTGGTCTCGGCGTCATCGGTCATGTCCTGATCCAGCCCGCAACGCTGCGCGGTTGACCAGTTTACCGAAAGCGCGGTCCTGACCGCGCTGGCCGCAGCGCTCCCTGCAGTCCCAAACCTTCTTTGAAAGAAAGCAGCCATGTCCAGCGCCACTGACCAGTTTACCGAAAGCGCGGTCCTGACCGCGATTGCCATCGCCTATTCCAACCCGGACTACAACCTGATCGCCGACCAGGTCTTGCCCCGGGTGCCCGCGCCGGCCGCAACCTTCAAGTATCAGGTCTACGACGAGGCGGAAGCCTTCACGCTGCCCGACACCCGCGTCGGACGCCGCTCGGCGCCGAACCAGGTGGAGATTTCCGGCAGCGAGCGGGAGGCCAGTACCGAGGAGTATGGCATCGACATCCCGCTCGACAACAAGACCATCGCCGAGGCTCAGCGCAACAAGTGGGACCCGGACAGGCGGGCGACCGAACGGGCGGCGGACATTGTCCTGCTCGACCGCGAAGTGCGTACGGCAAGTCTGGTCAAGGATCCGGCCAACTATCACCCCGACCACGTCGAGACCCTGGCCGGTGCCGACATCTTCACGGACCCTGCGAGCGATCCGATCACGGTGATCGAAGATCTGATGGCGACCTGCTGGCAGCGGCCGAACCAGCTGACACTGGGCTTCAGCGCCTGGCGTGCCCTGCGCAAGCACCCGAAGGTCGTCAAGGCCGTGCACGGAAACTCCGGCGACCAGGGCCGGGCAACGCGGCAGCAGATTGCCGAACTCCTGGAGGTCCAGCGTGTTCTGGTGGGCGAAAGCCGCGTCAACATCAAGCGTCCGGGCGAGGCGCCGGTTCTGGCCCGGGTCTGGGACAATATCGTTGCAGGCCAGTTCATCAACCGGACGGCTGACACCACCGGTGGACTGACCTTCGGCTACACCGCTCAGCTGGGTACCAAGATCGCCGGCACGCTTCCGGCCAACATGGGCTTGCGGGGCGGCAAGCTCGTCCGTTCCGGCGAGGAAGTGCGCGAGCTGATCGTGGCCAACCGGGCCGGTTTCCTGATCCGCAATGCGGCCTGATCCCTCAAACCAGGAGCTGAGACCATGACCGATACGCTGACCTATCCCGTCCTGGCTGCCGTCCGGCACAACCGGGTCCGCTATGCGCCGGATGATCCCGATCACAACACCATCGACCTGGCACCTGGAGAGGCCAGACCGCTGCTGATGCTCAAGGTGATCGGGGAGCCCGTCACACCTGTCCAGGTCAATGATGTCCCTGCCGATGATGTCCCGGCTGGCGATGCAACTGGCCCTGTTGATGCTGGCCCTGATGAAGCTGGCCCTGATGAAGCTGGCGATGATGAAGCCGGACCGGATCACGATGGACCGGCGCGCGCAGCTGACGCGCTGACGAAATCCGGCAAGCGTACGGCAAAAGCACAGAAGCCGGATTGATCCGGACAATCAGGCGTCCGGTCCAGGGACCTGGGAGCGTTAAAAGCGATGACGACAGGCAGCTATCTAACGGTGGACGAGCTGATCGCGCTCAACAGCGAGGAAGATCTCATCGCCCTGGCCGGCATTGGCGGGTTCAACTCCGCAGGTGGCCGGACCCTCGACCGGGACCGCCTGTCCGCGCAGATCCGGCGTGCCCAGAGCCTGATAGACGGACATGTGCTGAACCGCTTCCCAGCGCTTGGCGCGGTGCCTTGCGCGGATATGCCCGCGAGCCTGAAAGGTGCGGCGGCGGATCTCGTCGTCTACTGGCTGCGCGACCGTGTTGCCGATCGAGGCGCAGTGGATGACGTGACGCGTGCCCGCTACCTGGACGTGATGGACTTCCTGAAAGGCATCCGCGACGGCAAGACGGACCTCGGGCCCGGGCGCGACGGGCTTGGCGGCTTGCCTGGCGGCGGCGCGGGACAGACAGACCGGATCGCCGGCAGTTTCCCCGCTGCCCGCGCCCCGTCCATGCTGGAGGGCTGGCGGTGAGCGTGATCCAGTCCATCGAAACGCAGCTGATCGCCCGGCTGAAACGGTGCCTGCCATCGGAGTTCTACGTGGCCGGCTTTCCGGGTAACCCGGAAGCCTTCGACCCGGCGAAGATGCGCGCGGCTGCGTTGGTCCATTATTCCGGCGCACGTTATGGCGAGGGCAATGGCATGGACCTTGCCCGTCAATCGCGCGAACTCAGGTTCACCATCGTCCTTTACCTCGGCGACCTGAATGGCGGCGCTGCCGCCTATCCCATTCTCGATACGATGCGCCAGTGGTTGCAGAACACGGCCCTGGAAGGGGCAACGCCGCTCAAGATGATGAGCGAACGGCTTACCGACCAGGCCGCCGGCCAATGGGAATGGCAGGTGGACGTCTCCTGCGTTGTCGCATCCGTTGCCGCCGAGCAATCGCCGGCGCGCCCCCGTATCCCGCTCACCCGCTTTCAGGAGGAGGGTTAGGCCATGCCTGCCAAACCGACCCACAGCTTTGCCACCTACACGTATCTTGGTCCGGTCCAGTCCGTCTCCCTGCGGGGCAAGGATACGGACGGAAACACCGTCACATTCTTTGAAGAAACGCTGTGCCCCGGACAGGACTACCTGCTGCCGGAGGGGCATGCGGCTGTCGCCGGCTGGAAAGCCCTGAACCTCATCATGCCGGCCCACCAGGCAAGCAACGGAGACGCGTAACATGGCAAGCTCGGAACGCTACTTCGGACCTGAAGTCGTCGATGTCGACGAAGGCGGCCTTCTCGTCCGCGAACTGAAAGCGGCGACCGCGTTTCTGATCGGTACAGCACCGATCCATGAAGTCCACGCAACCCCGGCGGCGCGCGCGGCCTATATCAACAAGCCGATCCTGATCCGGCGCCAGTCCGACATCACCCGGCATTTCGGCCCGGTGCGGGACGGCTACACGATCCCGCAGAAGCTGAACGCCATGTTCTCCAAGGCGAGAACCGCCGGCATCGGCACGATCTGTGTGGTCAACGTCTTTGATCCTGCGGTGCACAAGGACGGAGCCAACACGCCCGATCCCTCGCGAGTAACTGCCCTCGACATCATCGGGACCTTCGACGCGGCCGGCAATCCGTCCGGCCTGAAGCTCGCCTATTCGTGCTATCAGGCCTATGGCTGGTTCCCCAAAATCCTGCTGGCAACAGGCTTCGACGGATTGAGCGGTGTGCGGGCAGAACTTGGTGTGATCGCCGGACGGATCCGGGCGCGCTATCTTCTGGACGCGCCGCTCGGCGTCACCGTGCAGCAGGTCATCGAAGCCCGCGGGCCGTCGGGGAGCTTTGACTGGCAGACCAGCGATCGCCGCGCGATCCTGTGCTGGCCGCATATGAAGGTCGTGAACCTTGATCCGGCTTCGTCAACCGCCGGCAAGCCGATTGCTGACGCCTATTCCGCACATCTGGCCGGCGTCATGCTGTCGAGTGTCATGGAGTATGGCTACCACCATTCCCCTTCGAACAGGCCGATTGCCGGCATTGAGGAGGCCGCGCAGCAGGTGCTGTACATTCCCGGAGACAAGACGTCGGACGTCCAGGAACTGCGCGGTGCGGGCATCGTCACGGTCGAGGAGCGCTGGGGCAAAGGGCCCCATGTTTCCGGCAACAGGTCCGCTGCCTATCCGACCGTCACGGACATGCGCAACTTCATCCATGTGCAGTTCATTGAGGACGTGATGGACGAGGCGATCCTTCATTTCCTCGACGAGTGGAAGGACCGCAACGCAAACCCGGCTTCGCTGGAAAAGGTCGAGGACCGGATCAACGCCTACGGCCTGTCCAAGACGGTCGGCAAGGATCCTGCGCTTTATGATTTCCGGTTTTCCTTTGACCGCAAGAAGACCACGCCCGCCAGCATCGCAGATGGCTGGCTGTACTGGCGCCAGGACTATGCGCCGGTTGGCCTGATGGAGCGGCTGACGGTCGAGCGGTCGATCAACATCGACCTGATCCGCAACGCGCTTGGCCTTGCCACGACGACAGACCCGCAGGTGGCCTGACGGCGCGCATGTGCGTCTGCGGCCCGCAGGCAGGGGATGAAAATGCCCAACTGATGCCGGTCTGTCAGGCCGGTTCCAGGAACGAGGAACACAGAAAATGGCCGATTACCGCCGGTTCGCCTCAATCGTCAACGCCGAGGTCTACAAGGAAGACAATTCCCTTCTCGGCATCGCGCGCGAGTTCAAGATCCCGTCCATCGAATGGAAGACGGTCGACATCGAAACCCTTGGACAGGTCGCGGTCTACAAGACACCCACCCGGGTCCTGGAAGCCCTGACCGGATCGATGAAGTTCCAGGCCCTGGAGCCGGAACTTGCCGAGGAATTCTACAATCCGACGATCTCGCACAAGCTGCAACTGCACCAGCGTCTTGATGTCAACGGTCCGGATGGTCACGACCGGGAACGCTCCTGCACCCTCATTACAATCGTCAGTGCACGCTTCTTCAAGACCGATGCAAGCGGTGCCAAGCTCGGCGACCTTGACGAGATCGATTATGAGTTCACGTGCTCTCGCCTGGCGCAGCGTGTCCACGACAGTGACCGGACGTTGCTCGAGATCGATGTTTTCGCGAACACCGCCCGGAACAGCTCCTGCGATATCTGGACCGCATGATGTGACTCTGGGGCGGTCTGGCCCCGCCCTCTCTTTACCCGGACAGGCTCGGCAGAACCGATCTGCCTGACCTGTCCGGACTGGCTGACCCTCCGGACCCGCAATCCGCGCCACGGAGGCCAGCATGTCCGATCACGATTTTTCCCCTCGCATACCCATTCTGCCGTTCCTGCCAGCCCGCACCATTTCTCCGGCGAAGGTGGTCCGGCCGCCCCGGGCGTCATTGACCGCCTCAAAGCCTATCGGGCAGCTCATGAGGGCGATGAGCGTTTCGTTTTGCCCGAAACCGGCGTCACGGTGTCTTTCCCGAAGTTTCGCAAGCATGGCACCTGGGTCAGCTGCCTTCGGCTCGCCCGCAACAATCTGGCCAAAGCGCAGATCCTCTACATCTGCCGTGTGTCGCGCTTCGATGGCGAGACCATCACCGAGGCTGACTTCAGTGCCTACATCCCGATGCAGGATGCCAACGAACTGCTGGCGGAAGTCTTTGGCGGTGCCTCTGCCGAAGATGACGATGAGGCGGGTGAGCCCCAGGGCGAGGGAAAGCGGACGGCGAAGACGGCCTGAGGCTGTCTTCGCTGGAATGCCAGACCTACCTCGTCAACCGGGGGTGGCCGCCGGGCTACCTCGACGATCTGTCCGAGGACGAGTTCCTCGCAATTTACGAAGACCAGATCGCCTTGACGAGGCGCGCGCGGAGGCTGAGCGCCGCGCGGCAGAAGCGGTCCGCAGCCGGATCCAGGGGGCTCAAGGGAGCGCGTTGAATGGCGGACATGCGCCTTGGCATTGTTGCCGAATTCACCGACCGGGCGTCGCAGCGGCT
>NZ_JAPPRC010000004.1:242500-924073 GCF_026672425.1 Pannonibacter sp. SL95 | reverse complement strand
CGGCGACGTGAGCGACAGGCCACCTTTCAGCACGGGCAAAGCCAGTCCCGGCGAAAGAGGTCACACGTTTACGCATCAATATCCCGCAGGCCTGGCAGACCGAGGGGGCGGAGCTGCGCGCGTGCGGCACGTGGCAACACTGATGGCGCGGTCAGCGTGACCACGCGCCGTCGATTTTTCCTGTCGCTTGCTTTGTCCAGCATCCGTGCCTGGTCCGGTTTTGGAAGTGGCGTGGTGTGCGCAGCTGTCGTCATCATATGCGCCGTCACGATGCGCCGTCTCGAGGACCGCTAAGCCTGATTTTCTTGTTGATGCTGTCCGGCATCAGATTTCCCACCGCCTTCTCGGGTAGGTCCTTGTCGGTCTCCGTCACCTGCCGGCTGAACCCCCTGCGGATCAATGAACGGGACAGACTGGGCCGCCGTCGAGCATGTTCGCGGCGCAGCCGCTCCAGCCCGCACGATCTCGCCGCAACCTGCGGTGGCTCGCGCAATGCGCTGCAGCGCCGGTAGCCAACGGCATACGCGATGCGGTCACCGTCCACCGGCTTGGTAACCCGTCGCGCGCCCAGACCGCAGTTGTCTGCCGCCGCGCGCTCGCGCAGCGTGTCGCCCGCGTCCAGAACCACGTCTTGCTGACAAACCGCTCGGCGTCCTGTTGGGTCGAGCACCGTGCTCGCGTGAATGTGAAATCGCGCGACCGCGATGTGTCGGTGACCGCCATAGCAGGGATACCTCGGCGGCAATCAGCGACGACATCAGCCTCGCCGGGCACAGGCCGACTGGTGTCTGGTGCTTGAAGGCGGCCGTCACCGCGTCAGTCCATTCGCAAAGTGCAGCCGGGCGAGCATTGTAGCTGCCCGCATTCGACCGCCTGGCTGACCTGCCTGCAGTGCTGGTGATACCTATGAGACAGGATCGAGCGAGCAGCGGGTTCGGCCACCCAGCACGAGGATCGCGGCTCTAGTCATCCCCCATGGAGGAGCAGACAAAAAGAATGTCGTGTCATCTCGACGATGCCATGCGCGATATTGATTGCGCGTATGCTCCTTGAAGCAGACGCTCTTCGATCTGCTCCGCGTTCGGGCTGGCACAAACAGGGGCTGACGCTGACTGAACCCGCGTTCGGCATGTCGATGACGCGTCGCGGTTGCGATGCCGAAAATTCCCGTCGGTCAGCGCCATACGGGCGCGGCCCGGACTTGCCCTCGTCCGACGAGATCGGCGCTGACTCCGCGCAGGTCGCCCGATTTGCCGTGATAGCGGCAAGGCCCAGACTGATCGACGCCGTGGACCACGCGGCGGGCCAGATCCGGCGAATGACTGTCCATGGCACCTGTATCCTTGAACAGGACCATCGCCTGTCTTGATGCGCCTCACAGACCTCGGCGCGGGCTCACCATCGGCGACGAGGCCGTAAAGCCGATGGCGCAGCATCGGGCTCTTGCCGTTGCCCTTGCCTTCCTTGTCATAAACTCATGGAACCGGCAGCTGGTGTCGCCGTTGAGCCAGCCAAAACAGCGAGCCGATTCGGAACCGGGCTCGGATGCAGGTAGAAGGGCCGCTTGAACGACCACGCCATTGAGCCGGAACCGGCGCGGAAAATACCCACCCGCCCGAAACTCCGTAGTCCTTGTCGAACACCAGGCCCTGCTGGATCGCCTCCTCGAGGTCGGTCAGATACTGCCTGGCGGCAGCGCGGATATGGGGACCGGCACCACCCGGCTCGCGTCGACATCCTTCGGCCCAGGCTGCCATCAGGATCAACGTCCGAATCCGTGCGCAGTCAGGTAAAATCGTCCTTGAACAGATCCGCCCGGCACTGGCCCCAGGGTTCTTGAGCCCGCGCTCTGCTGCCGGTGTCAGCCCGGAAATCCCGGGCGAGCGTCAGGAACCGGCGGAATGTTTCATTGAGCTGCCTGACCTCGGGCGGCACTTGATCTGCTCGCCGTTCCGGGTCAGTGTCACATAGGTCTCGCCACCCCCGGCGACGCCATGAACCGCCTGGCTGTACTCATGCCGCCGCGCCCGCGCTCGCACACATCAGGACGAACGCCTCGAGAACGGCCTGCGGACGACGTTGATGGTCGGATTGCGGATCGCGCGAGCCGGTCATAGATCAAGCAGCGCCAGGCTCAGATAGCCGGTTTTCAGCTCGGCCGCCGACCTGCCGCCTCGCGCTCCTCGCATCTGACATCGTCCATCCGCCACCGCCGCCGGTAAACGGGGACAACGGTTTCTCACTCGCTTGCGCTCCTTCATCTCACCCTTCACAACAGCTTTTGGCCCAATTCCCACCCGCTAAACAGAAACCCTCTTCCGCTGGTATCCAGGGCGAGGCGCTCAGCCTTTTGCCCCTCTACCCCGCCGAGGAAAACCGAGGGTCGACCGCTAGCCGTCGATGCCGACCTGGTCGAATAGCCGCGCGCCTCTTACCGGCAGCTTGACGCCATCGTAGTATCCGGGCATAGCGGCCGCAGCGCGCTGGACCAGAGCGGCTCGGCGTCGCCGCGATGCGCGACGATGTGGTCAGCCACGCCAGCAAACCGCCGCCGGGGATTGGTCTGGACGCTGCCGTCCATCTGCCGCGAGCCGTCATTGACGAATGCCCCGCTTGAGGCCAAAAATCTCAGACCGGGCCTGGCTCCACCTCAGCGAGACGCTGCCGCTTCAACCGCGGTGCTGTACCAGCGCCGGTACTCAGCCGCCTGGCGCTGCGATCATCCCCGGCGGCCTGCCATCGCCCGACCCCCAAAACGCAAAAAAGGCCCGCGATCCGCGAGCCTGCTGTCGTCATCCTGATCTCAATAGCAACCTGCCACGTTCAGCTCCACCGCTCCGGTGTCTGCTGGCCGGTCCGCCGCCCCGGTCGGTCTGTTGTTCGTGTTGTCCGCGCAGCCCCGGGGATCCGACGAGTTGTCCTGCGCAGAGAGTCGCCGACGCCTTGAGGCTGTCAACAGGCAGCGTTGCCTACACTCGCCGCTAAACGCCGAAACATCCGCCCACCGCCTCACCGCCCGCCGTAACGCCGTTGACAACAACCTGTTGCCCGGCAAACGGACCATCCACAACGAGCACCACATCGTCCAGCTGGACTTGTAGCCAACCTCGATCTCACGCCCCTGAACGAGGCAATCGAGGTCGCGATCACCCGGTGAGATCCCACCGGCACATGCACTGCCCGCCCGCCGCGCCCACCGACAACAGCCCCTGACGCCGTCCGTTGCCCGCACCAGGTCAACCGTCTCGCCGCTTTAACCACATCCAGCCCCACGAACAGATAATGCACCATCATCGGCCGGTAGGGTCAATCAATCCGCCATTCGACGCCCAGTCTGCCTCCGCTCGGCAACCATGTAGCGGTGTGATCAGCAGCCCCAGTCACTTGGCGGGGTGCCGCCCCATTGCTCGTAGCGCGGATTGCACCACGCCACCACCCACTCCAGCGGCACATGCCGCACCAGCGCCATCATCAGTATCCAGCTGCTGGATCAACGCGTAGTTGTGCCCGTTGATTGGGCAATGTCGCGCCCGCCCCCTCACAGTGTCGAAACGCACCCGCCCCATACATGTGCGACGGTCTCGCCCGCTTCCGGCCTCACGCGCCGGGAAATACACCCACTCGGCCTAGCGGCCAGCATCGGCAAACCACGGCCTTGCGTTGGCTCAGCTCCGCCCACGCCCGCCACAGGGCCGAGCCCCGGTACCTGCTCGGTCCGCTCGGCTAGCGCCAGCACCGCGGCGTCAACAGTCGTGCCGCGCGCCCGGTTGAGCGCGTTGTCCCAGCGTGTTGACGCGCGGCCAGCCACCCGCCGCCAGTTTCGCCTGCCACCTCGTCCGCCGACAGCGTCCCGGCTGCGATCATCTGCTGCCCATGCGCGTCGGAGCCATGTTGCAGCGCGGGTCCGGATCCGCCGCCAGCGCCGCAAACCGCGCCGCCGCCCAAGCTTTACCCCAGGCCGGGCCGCATGGGTGGAGGCTGCAGCTGAGGCCGCACCCCGCCGTCACCCGCTCCCAGCGCTTCTCGGCGAGGTAGGTCGAGACGAGCAGACTTGGTCCGCCCGGTCCGCCGCGCCTCGGCCACATAGGCCGCCAGCCTCGTCGCCGCCGCCTCGCCTGCTCGTCGGTCAGTGCAACCCAGGGTCGTTCGGCTGCAACCTCACTGTCGGTTGCAAAGGTCGGCCACTCCGGTGCACCCGCCTCATCCGGGCTCGCATCGTCTCGGCACGCACCGCGCCATCGGTGGCGCTGTCCGCGTTCCCGCTCGCGCGCTCTCTCAATAATGGTTCTTGATGGTTCATTACGGTTTGGGCGGCGTGGTGCCGCCCGTCTCTGTCGTGGATGTCACCCGTCTCGGCACCCGTGTCACCCGTCTCGACGGGCGGCGCAATGTCACCCGTGACACCATGACACCCGTCAGAGCCCACCGCCGCCCGCCCGATTGCCTCCGGCACCATGTCATATCGGGTCGCCTGACCGGGCCGCCCGGAGGCCTCCGCCACAACCACCAATAGGCCCTCCTTGACGAAGTCGGCCATGTGCCGCTGCACCGTGCGCCGGTCCATTTCGGTCTGCTCGGCCAGCGTCGCAACGGTTGGCCAGATGCCGCGCCCCTCGTCGTCGGCATAGTCGGCCAGCCGCAGGGCCAGAAGCTTGCGCGAGGGGCTCCCCATGCGCGCCTTGAAAATACGGGACATCAACAGGATGGACATGCGTCCGCCTCCTCCAGAAAATTCAGGGAATAGTCAGAGATCTGATAGGGAACGCTTACGCCCCGGCACCTCGCGAATGACCTGCAGCGCAGCGAGCCGGAACAGCGCCAGCGCCACGTAATGCGCGGGGTGGCCCAGGTCGCGGCCCAGCACCGCCCGGCTCACGCGCACGGCCTGCCCCGGCTGGTGCCGCTCGCACAGCTCGCGCAGCACCTCGCGCGACACATCGTCCCGCCCCAGCCGCGCCGAGATAGCCTCAAACCGGGACAGCGCCACCTCGCTCATGCCGCCACCAGCTCCCCGCACCGCGCCAGCAGGCGCATTGCGTAGTCACTTGGCGGCGTGTCCAGACGCATGGGCATCAGCAACGCCATGCGCGCCAGCCCGTCCGCATCCGGCTCCCCGCGCAGCACCAGCGGCGCGCCAGCCGCCGCCCCGCCCTTGAAATTAGGGCCGCTGCCCGGCGACGACGAAATCGCCCTTCTCGATCACGACCTCGCTGGCACCGGCCCAGTTCCGGAGCAGCTGCGCGAAATAACGTCCATCGACCTCAAGCACCACCGCATCGCCGGTCCCGCCGTTTGTCTCAACCCGCGCCCCGGCCACGACCTCCTCAAGGGCCGTGCCGTCACTCACGCGCGCCTCGATGACGACCACGCTGCGCGACATCACCAGCCTGACTGATCGCGGCCCGTCACCCAGCAGTGCCGACGCGCGCCGCAGCGCCCGCAGCGTCGCCGCCACATCCAGCGTCATGCGCAAGGCAGGCTCACCCGACGGCACAACGCGCCGCCAGTTCGGATAGGTCGCCTCGCACAGTTTTGCCGTCACGCGCACGCCGCCACCCTCGAACCGAGCGCGCTGCAACGCCCCCGCCGTGACCGTGACCGGCCCGGCCAGTCGCGCCACCCGGCCCGCCGCCCCCATCGGCAGCAGCACAGAGGAGAGCGCCCCCTCACCGCGCAGCCCGCAGGGCTCGGCAGCCAGCCGGTGCCCGTCGGTCGCAACAGCCAGACCACCCTCGATCAGCACGTTCTGCAGGTAAAACCGCGTCTCCTCGCGGCACACGTAGGGCAGGCACCGCGCAATCGCCTGGGCAAACCCCTCGCCCGCCGTCACCGGCGCACCCTCCGGCGTAAACGGCAGCTCCGGCCAGTAGGCAGGCTCAAACCCCGGCAGCACCACCCGCCCGCGCGCATGATCCAGCGTCACCGCCACCGCGCCCTCAGCGCGTGACAGCGTCAGCACCTCATCCGCGTCAAACGCGAGCAACAGCCGCGAAAGCAGCCGCGCTGGCACCACGGCCCGGCCACTGGCCTCAGCGGTCGCAAACGCGGCCCGCACCTCGACGTCGAGGTCGGTTCCGGTCACAGACGCCCCGTCCAGTAACACGCCCGTGAGGATCGGCGCGCGCATCCAGCGCTCAACCACCGGCAACACCGTCGCCAGACCCGCCCGCAGCTGCCCCGCCGTCGTCACAATCTTCATCATGCCTCGATCTCCTCAAACAGCGGCCCGGCCGCCTCCTGCGGGCAGCGCGCCCGCACCAGTGTCAGGTCAACCGCCCGGCTGTGCCGCTTGGCCGCGCCCGGCGCGATCCATTGCAGCGGCCGCGCCGCCGCCCCGTCCGTGCGCCAGACAACCCAGCAATAGGCCGTGGCCGTCCCGGCATCCGGGTCCCAGCCGCCCCGCGTCAGGGAAACGCGCTCGGCAAACACCGCAACCACATGCGGCGGAAGCGGGATGAACAGCTCCACCGCCCGGGCAATCGTCTCCAGCCAGCGCAGCGGCACAAACATGGCCACACCCACGCGCGGCCGGTGCAGCATCGCCCGCTCGACAAACTGCTGCGGCAAGTCGCCAAAGGGCGGATTGGTGATGATCCAGTCGAACCGGCCGGGCTCAAACTGGTCCTGCGGCAGCAGCGACAGGAAGTCCCATTTCGAGCCATGCAGCGGCGAAAACCCCCGGTCATGCAGGTCAGAGGCAACCACCTCGGCGAAGAAATCCGCCAGCGGCACGGCCATATGCCCCTCGCCGCAGGCTGGCTCCCAAACCGACAGCGCCGCGCCGGGATCCAGTCCCAGCACCTCGGCACACAGCGCCCGCGTCGCCCAGGGCGGCGTCGGAAAGAAGTCGTCCGACCCGCGCGGCTCGACCCGCGAGGCCATCACTGCCCGCGCCGCCGCCGGCTGCGCTTTCCGCAAGCCCCCATCGGTTAACCTCCCGCTAAGGTTTGTTTCATGGGGGGTTGCACGTGGATCATGTCACCCACAGCAACCTCCCCGCCGCACTCGACGAGAAACGCCAGAGGATCGAGCCCATAGACCGCACACAGAACGAGCACGCTCTGCGCCGACTGATAGGCATCCTCGCTCGCCCGCTCCGCCCGGCTGATCGTGGCCGAGGACACGCCAGTCAGCTCCGCCGCCTCGCGCACCGTCAGCCGCCACCGCGCCCGCCCGCCCGCCAGCGCCTGCCCGAGGGCAATCCGGTCAAGCCGCAGCATCGCCCGCCCCTCCCTGCGACCAGTGCCGCGCCCGCTCCTGAAAATCGCCGTAGGTGAGCCCGCAAAACCCGGCCAGCCGGTCGAGGTCATCCGCCGCCACCCGCCGCCGCGCGCCGGACATCACGTCCCGCGCCGCCGCCACCCGGCAGCCGCTACCAGCCCCGCCACATCGGCAGGCGTCAGCATGGCCCGGCCGAGCCCCCGCGCCCGGTGCCCCGCCTGGGCGCTGACAAACAGCGTGAGCAGGCTCCGCGCCCCGAACGGGGTGAAATCCGCGTGAAAAGAGGCAAGCGCCGCACTCATCCCTTGGCACTCCCCTTTTTCCGCCGCGCCTTGTCCGCAGGCGCCGGGCAATAGGCCAGCGCCCCATGGCCCTTGCAAAACGCCCCATGCGTGCGGCTCTCACCGCAGTAAACCGTCGATCCGTCATCCGCCGTCAGCGGCCAGCGGCAGGTTTGCGCATTGAGTGCATGCAGCCCGACAGGCCCGGCCGGGCGGCAGGAGGTCAGCGCCAGCGCCCGCCGCTCGTCCGCCGTCATGCCCGCCCGCTCCGCATGGCTCGCCGAATGTCCGCCCATGCGCGCCAACAGCGCCGAAAGCGTCGGCAGGCTGGCCGGGTCCGGCCGCTGCCGGTTGGCCGCATCGCCGCTCACCAGCCGCGTTTTTGCCCCGTCGCCTGCCGCCACCGCCCCGCGCCGTGCCGCCGCTGCCCGCGACGTCGAACCCTGCGGCTGCTGCAGAGCCAGCCCGGCCCGCTTAACACGCGGCAATCACAGACTCGCGGCTCAACACGCCATAGCGCGGTGCCAGCGCCGCAGCGATCTGCGATGCCGACAGCCCGGCCTCGACAAGCGGGCGCAGCGCCGCCGCCTTGTCCGCCGGGCGCAATCCGCCCCACGCGGCCTCAGGCCGCTCTCCGGCAACCGCCCCGGCCTCGCCCGCCTCACCCCCTACCAGCGCCAGTGCCGCCGCGCGCCGCGCCGCAACAATCCCCGCCGCCCGGCAGGCCGCCGCCGTCTGCGTAAACCGCATCGGCCCGTGCCGGACGGACAGCCGCTCCGCCATCTGGGCGTAACTCAGGCCCGCATCCGCCAGCGGCAGCACAGCCGCCTGTTTTTCCTGTGCCGTCAGCTGCCGCCACGGCCGGTCACCCTGTCCCGCCCCGCTCATTGACCATCCTCCAGAAGCTGGTCCGCCCGCGCGCGCATCGCCGTCAGGCTCTCGATCACCCGGCTCAAAAGGTCGCGAATGCGCAGGCTGCGCACCTCGTCGGCGCTCACCTGCCCGTCATCGGCCAGCGCCTGGCACACGGCCGCAACGGCCTCGCCATGCTGCCCGGCCACCGCGGCCAGCATCCGCCCCCAGTCCGCCGCCGCCCCGCCCGCGCCCGGCCCGGCCACATAGGCCCCGCCCGACAGCGCGCAGATCTCGCGCAGCAGCAAAGGCGCCTCGTCCCGCGTCACCGCGTCCAGCGTCAGGTCGAGCAGGACATCCAGCGGCATGTAGACGTCGGCATGGTCCGCCGCCGCCGAGCAATAGGTCTGCACGGTCTGGCGGCCGACGCGCGTCAACGCCGCCGCCGCCTCCTGCCCGCCCGCTTGCCGCACCTGGTGGGCGCAGGCGCGTTTCAAGGCCGCGCGCTGGTGTTCGTTGGATGGTCTCGGCAGTTTCATGGACGGCCTCCTGCGGCACAGGGACTCGACTCCCGCGCGTGCGCGTGCTGATCTGCACGCAAGCAAACCGGGAGGTGCTGGGGATGACGGGAATACGTTCGGCGATTGACGCCATTGCCTTTGAGATCGCGCTCATGGCCGCGCCGCCACCGCCGCGCGCCATCCGCCTGCCCATGGCGGACGACGACGAGGACGACGACGCCCGCGCCGATCTCGGCCATGCCGAAGGCCAGTCCTTCGCCATTGACTATGTCAACGCCAAGGGCGAGGCCTCCACGCGCCGCATCACGGTCTGGGCGATCCGCGAGGGCGCAGACGGCACGCCGCTGCTCTACGCCCGCTGCCACGAGCGCAAGGCCATGCGCTCTTTCCGCGTCGACCGCATCGCCTGCTGCATCGATTATGACGGCGAGGTGCATGACGATGTCGCCACCTTCCTCGCCGACAATTTCGGCATGACGCCGCAGCTGGTTACATTCACGCGCCCCGCCGCGCGGCAGCCCGGCAGCCGCACCCGCTGGCAGGAGGCACTTGCCCACATCAGCCCGCACGCAATCCTGCTCGCCGCCGTTGGCCGCGGCGACCGCCGGTTCATCCAGGTCGAGGCAGACGAGGCCGCGCTGCATTGCGCCGAGATTGCCGAGCGCGCCAGCCACGCCTTTGATCACGACTGGATGCCGCGCCTGTCGCGCTACATCGCCCGCCTGCGCCCGCCCGAAACAGCCATAGCCGAAGCGGTGGAAATGCTGCGCAACCGCAGCCCGCAGGAAATCACCAGCGCCCTCGTCGCCTGCCTCGCCGTCATGGACGCAGACGGCAAACGCCACAGCGCCGAACTGGCGCTCGTCAACGCCATCGCCGAGGACCTCACCGGCCTGCCGATTGCCTGACGCCCTCATCCCGCAATCTCCTCTGAGTTGCGGGATGACGTCTTTCGCCGGCGTGAGAGGGTGACGTTGTCGCCAAGCGCGCCGTCTCGGCGTCGATGTAGTCGACAACGCGCCGCGCCGTTTTCGTCCGGACATCGCCCCCGGCCCGCAGCCGCTCCACGAGGCGACCGTTACAGGCGGCACGATGCCCGAATGTCCACTCACACATGCGTTCACCGGCCCCATGTTTCAGAGACAAGAACGCGTCGATTTTGGTCAGCAGCTCTTTATGCATACGCCAAATATGCACGCTTTGGCGTGCAAATCAACCGAGACCCCACGAATTTACGTGCGTGCGAGCGTGCAATCCACTTTGTATAACTCACGCATGGGCGTGACATGGCAAGATAGGCTTAAAGCCGCATGGGCGTTTTCGGGGCTTTCGATGCGAAAGGCATCGAAGATGGCGCGGCTCGGTGACAACTACCTAAGCCAGGCGTTCAAGTCCCAAGGCGAGCCGAGGCTCGGCGATCTTGATCGCATCGCGCGGACGCTCAATGTGCCGACAGGCTGGATCCTGTCCGGCCTTCCCGCATCGAATGAACTCGACGAACTGACGACGATCACAACCGGTATGGAATGGCAGGACGCGCAAGCCGCAGCCGAACAGTTCCGCATGCGCGTTCAAGGCAGCAAGAGCTTGGCCCTCCCCGCTCCGACGACAGATTTCGAAAGCGACGCAGACGGCATCGAGACAGACGCATCAGGTAGTTCAATCGACTTGGAACTGTTCAAAGAAGCCCATGATCTTGCAATCCAGTACGAGCAGCGCTTGAGCGGAACTATGCAGAGCGCTGAGAAGCGCATGGAACTGGTAAAGTTTCTCTACGACCAACTGCGTAAAGACCGCCAAATACAACCCTGAAACCTGCCGCATTGTAGCGCAACCGCCGTACAATCACACACGTATTACCCACCTGCGCAACATGCTTAACCGCGAATTTTACTTGCCTTTCAAAATCTAATTGTGCGTAAGTCCGGCATCGGCACGTTTTGCCACCCCCGCCCCATCGGGTTACGAGTTAATGCCTGCACCTGACAAAGATCCGTACGACCTGTATTTAAGCGCGGCATCGAATATCTTAAGCGACACAATCGCAATAGATGACGCACGTGTACTTGCTTCGTATATCGAAGCCGCGCGGCGCTATAACGTCTACATGCTGGTCGCCGGCGTCATATGCTTCGACCTGTTTGGCCATTCGAGGCCGGATACACTGTCCGGCCAAGACGCCTTAACTTGGATAGACGCCGCCAGCCCGGTCATCCTGCTTGCGGCAGCAAAAGCCGGGAACCAACCATGAAGACATTCGCGTCGCGGCTTACTCTCGATCACCTCACGAGCGGCCACGGCGACGCGATGGCCTGCACCCTGCTCCAGCGGTGGCAGTCTAGCGCAGGGCTTCTCAATGAGGACGCGGCTCTCGCCGGCGCACAGCTCGTTATCCTCGACGGCACCCCGCAATCTGCCGACACACCGGACATCCTTTGGTGCGGCAGCGAAAGCCTCGCAGCCCAGCAATTCGGGCGCACATTCGCTCAAAGCGCCAATGCCGCCAAAGCCCTTCTTAGCCGTGACTATCGAGGGCTTTGCGCACAAAGCTATTACGACTGCGCGATTGGCGGCATGCCCGTTTTCGATATCGTTTCGGCAGGACGTGCCTTAACGACCTCAACATCCGGCGTCCGCTACCACCGTCTGCTGCTCCCCTACAGCAACGGCCAGGGCGCAAACTACACCCTGTGCTACTCATTTGGCCTCACGACCTCTGCAACTCGAGCAACGGGCTGCGAAGGATCTGCCGGACGCCGGCTGGTGTACAGCCGAGAAAACACAAGTCTTCATATGCCGCTGTTGCAGGAGGCACCTGCCAGCGTAGCGCACTGGAATAGAATTCGGTGAAGCCCCACCGCAGTCCGAGGCCCTTGAATGCATGCTTAGGCACCATCCAGCCATAGATGTATGCTGGCGACCACTTCATGCAACTGATTAGAATACACATGCGCACCAGATGCGCTGCAACGTTACCGCCCGACAACGCCGGATCTACAAACGTCTCGCCGATGTAGACGAATGGCCCTTGCCGCCCGCGCGCAAACGCGGCAGCGTCGTCATGCAGCCGCGCAGGCGCACCATCCACCCCAACGTAGCAACGCCCCCAGAATTCCCGAATATAGCGCTGGAGATCCCAGCCGCCGATATCGTCATATCTGTTCGCAGTCGTGAACAGTACGCGACCATCCGACGCCCAGCCCGAGACGCCAAGAAACCGGCTGGGCGGCAAGGTATTGAGGGACTTTCTGAAATGCTCCCCTGTCCGCCCCTTGTTTGAGGCATCAACCGCCGCCTCAAAATCAATGACCTCGTCGTGCAGGCGAATCTCGGCGACCTCCGCCCCAACAATTGCCGCCTCCAGCGCACTGACCGCACGCGACATTTCCAGCCAGTTGAAACTTTCACTGCGCAAGCTCATCACCCTTCAACCCTCTGCAATTTCTAGCGAGCCCGTCAGCACCGGCCCCGCTCGCCATGTCATCCACAGCGCCGCGTAAATCGCTCGGCTTGACATGCACGCTTTGGCGTGCATTTTAAACGAAGCACGCAACACTATCGTGCGCCGATGCACGCGGATTACCCGCGCGCATCCGTTGGGAGGCATGCATGCGTTATCCGCTCACACCGCTGTCAAAATGCTCGCTGGCCGACGCTATGGCCGCAGCCAGGCGGTGGAGATGCGCACCGGCCGCAGCCAGCTCCCCGGCTGCCAATCGTTCCGCCGGAAACGGGACAGCCAGGTCCGAGGCCCTGCCTGCCACCGTCACGCGAACCGTGGCCACAGCCACGTCACCCTCTTGCACCACGCTGACCAGCTCTGCGGTCAGTTCCCCATCGGCAACTACAAACATGCGTTCTCTCCTTCGCAGGGTGAGAGCCAAAACCTGCGCGGCCGGCTTCACCCCGGCCGCGCAGCCAGACGCTACAGCCCCCGCGTGCACCGCGCCAGCGGTGCCAAGCGGATTTCAACGCCACCCGTTTTGTGATCTCAGAACACCCCGCCGCGCCGCGCCCGCCGTCAGTCATGACGGCGCATGGGGCATGCTGGCAGCGGCCACCTGCGGCCTCGCCACAGGCATCTGCCTGGGCGAGGCCGCCTTTCTCATCCTGCGCACCGGAGCCCTGTGACATGAGCGAACAACCAAGCCTCCCAATCAAGACCGCCCGCAACATTGCGCTTAAGTACGGGTGGGATCAGGTCATCATTGTCGCGCGCAAGGTCGGCGAGCCGGGCCGCGAACACGTTATCACCTACGGGTTCGGCCAGGCCAACTCCGAAGCCGCCGCTCGCGCGGGCAACGCGATCAAGCACCATCTGATGCGCTGGCCGCACGCGCTTTTCAGCAGCGCGCTCCGGGTTGTCGGCGTCGGACGTGACAACGACCACCCGAGGTTTCTGTCCGTCGCTCTCAACACCGTGCCGGACGACGATGACATCAGGATGGTCCACGACATGCTGTGTCCACCGACCCACTCGCCAGCCGAGGTTGATCGCGGCGCCTGAGGAGAGGCTATCGACATGACCCGCACCGCCCTGATCATCCTCGCGCCCATGGCCCTCAGCGCCGCGCTCTGCGTCGCCGCGCTGGTCATCGGCATCACCCGCGCCCGCCGCGCCGCCATCCGCGAGGCCGACCCCTACGCCATCCCCGTCGACGACGCGCACCTCCCGAGCGTCGTCCACACCCCCGGCCGCGTGTCTCCTCCCCGCGCGGCCGGGGCACCGTTCAACCAAGGAGCAAAGTGATGACGACCATCACCGTTGACGCCGAAGTCGACCTGACCGACCTCGACCCGGACGACCTTTTGCTCGCCCTGAGATCCATGCGGGTCATCGACCAGCGCGAGTTTAAAGAGCTGCAGGCGCGCGCGCGCCTCACTCCGGATCAGCGCAAGCGCGATCCGCTCCAGCTCACCATTCGACAGGACGACATGGAGATCGCGCGGGAATGGGCCCTGCGCGGCAACAGGACAGAGACCTGTCAATACCTCGCCCGCGCGCTCGGTCATCCGTTCGACCGCGCCC
The DNA here is from genome assembly GCF_026672425.1 of Pannonibacter sp. SL95. GTDB lineage: Bacteria > Pseudomonadota > Alphaproteobacteria > Rhizobiales > Stappiaceae > Pannonibacter. The sequence continues at coordinate 910,169 of NZ_JAPPRC010000004.1, read as the reverse complement.
TGTCCTGATCAACCCGGAGCCAGATGATGACCCCAGCCACCAGCAAAGTCGCCAATGCCGTCGCCACCGAGATCGCCAGCCCCGCGCCGGTCTATCAGGACATCAAGACCCGGCGCGATCCGTGGCCGCGCCTGCTGGAGCACAAGGGCAAGACGCCCGTGCTGCGCCTCGCCAGCTTCGGCGGCGGAATTGACCTGCTGCCCTTCAATGCCATCACCAGCGATTATGATTACGACCTCTACCGCAGCGCCCTGACGCTCGCCCTGTCCTTTGACCATTGGCGCGAGGAAACCCGCTTGGACGCCACCGGCCAGGCGCGCCGCGTGGCCGTGCTGGAAAACCCGTCCGGCGCAGCCGAACACGTCGCTTTCGAGGCTGACATGTTCGACGCTGAGGCCACGGACCGCGCCCCGCGCTACCGGCTGATCGACCGCAAGACCCGCACCCCGATCGACGTGAGCGCGCAGGTCACCGCACTGGAGCCGCGCGCACACGGCCGCACGCACCCCTCACTCGTCCGCCTCACGTTCTCACGGCGCAGCGAATACCTCCTGACCGAACCCCTCTACGGCCTCAAGCCCGGCACAGCCCTCGCCCTCTGGTACGGCTCCCTGCTCTGACCAGCCCCACAAGGATCAAGCATGTCCGCCACCCAGATCACGCCCGACCCACACACCCCAAGCCGCGCCGAATCCCTAATGCGGATCGCGCGGCTCGCCCAGCCGGGCAGCGCACCCCCGTTTGAGGCCGGCGTCAGCCTGCTGACAGCCTTTGTGCTGCTCTGCCGTCAGGAGGATCAGGACCCGGTCACAACCGCAAGCTGGCTGCTGCCGGTCATCACCGCAACCGTCGACACCCACCTCGCCAGCCAGACCGCACAGGCCGAGGCCGCGAGCGCGATCCCCCACGGAGCGAATTGATGACAGACCAGACACCCCAACCCGCCGACGCCCGCACCACGGTCACCCGCGCGATGACCCTGATGCGCGCCGCACAGCTGGTACAGCCACAAAACTCAGGCCAAAACAGCGCAGCGTACTGTTTGTTGACAGCCTTTGTCCTTGCTTGTTCGGCACTGCATATCGACCACGCCGAGTTTGCCTCCGACGCGTGGCACGACATTGCCGCCGACCTCGGTCGCTACAGCCTGCACACCGCGACTCAGGGAGAGGCCGGGCATGCGTGACCGTCCGATCATTTTCAGCGCGCCGATGGTTCGAGCCTTGCTCGACGGCAGGAAGACGCAAACGCGGCGCGTGCTGAAGCCGCTCAAAAGCGACGGACCCGGCTACGTAACGTGGCCGATCTACGCCCGTAAAAATGAGGGGATGCGCCGTTGCGGCTCCAGCACGCAGCCTGATCGCGCAGCGCCCTACGCTGTTGGCGACAAGCTTTGGGTCCGGGAAGCCTTTGTAGTTGGCCACGACATTGACGACGAATTGGGCCGGCCAGTCGGGGAGCAGAAAGTCTGGTTTCGCGCCACTGACAGTCGCTTGACATGGTTCGACCCGGACACGGAAAGCACGCTGGATAATCCGCCGTGGAAGCCATCCATCCACATGCCCCGCTGGGCATCGCGCCTGACGTTGCTGGTGACGGACGTTCGCGTCCAGCTGCTACAGGAGATCAGCGAGGCAGATGCCAAAGCCGAGGGCGTTTGGCGTGATACAAATGGGTGGGTGGATTACCTATTCCCCGGCACACAATGTTGCCCGACTGCTGCCCAGAGCTTTTGCACGCTCTGGGACAGCCTGCACGGCCCCGGCGAATGGGATGTTAATCCTTGGGTGGCAGCCATCAGCTTTAGCGTTCACATCGGCAACATCGACACGCTGGAGCCAGGCCATGCTTGACCGCTCCTCCCCGCCATTGACGCCCTTCAAGGCGTTTTTCACCGACAACACCACCATGGGCATATCGGCCGCCACCGCCGCCTAGGCCCGCAAGATCGCCAACGAGGTCGCCAGCAAGCGCCGCACCCTCGTTACCAAGGTCAAGGTCATCAAGGAGAAAGCCCGTGCCTCTGACTGACAATCCCAGCATCAACCGCCAGCTGGACGACACGACCATGGACCGGATCGACCATGCGCTTGGCAGGCCGCTCGATCCATTGCGCCCGAGCTATCGCAACCACTATGCGACCGACGAGACAGAGGGCTTTGAGCCGCCGCACTGGAGGCAAATCCGCATCATCGGCAGCGATATGCACTGCTACCAGGTCACAGACGCAGGCCGCGCCGCACTCGCCCGCCACCTGCTCCAGCTCGGCAACAAGCAGCGCCTGTTTCTTGTCGCCTTCGACGACATCGAAATCAGCATCGCCGCGGAGTCCCGCGCACAGGCCAGATACACGGCATGGCTGCGCTTCAGCGACAGCTGTCCAGATCTTGGTTTCCGCGCCTTCATGATGCGCGCGCGCTCAGCGCCGCAACACCAGCGCGCGAGGCAGCATGACCGAGACCGAACAGACCGAGCTGCGCCACCAGCTGCGCGAGCTGTCCCGCACCATCGCGCACATGCTGGTAAACAACGAGCCTGTGCGTGAAGCCCTGCTGCAGCAGGTCCAGCTCCTCAATGAGGCCTGGACCATGCCGGCGGCAGAGCCTCAGCCCGGGCGCGGCTTTGATCTGCGCCCGACGCGCCTGCGCCTCCTCGCCTGCGCCGCCGGGCCTGCAAAGCGACGCCGCCGCCGCCGAGGAGATGGACGAGCCATCCAAAGCCGCCGACATCCGCGCCGTCGCAAACGCCATCCTCAACGCCGCCCGCGTGCGCGGCCTCATCCCAAGGGAGTAACCCCCATGACACCAATCCCGCAGATGCACCCGATCGCCCCCGCAGAGAAGCAACACCCCTGCCCCGGCGATTGGAACTGGTGGGCAAGTTATGACGGCGGCGAGAACCTCGCCATTGGCCCCGCCAAAAGCCGCGATGACCTGGTCCGGATGCTGAGATCCGACAGGGGCGGCGAGTACCAGGACGATCAGGGCGGATGGCGCCTCAAAGCCCATATCGGCGAGTACCGAGACAACAATCAAAATCTCGCAGAGTGGCTCGATATCGATGACATGATCGCCTTCGCCGCCGAGCGCATGGACGACAACGACTGCGGAACAGTGGAGGGATTGCCGCATCCAATCGACGAAATCTCACCGGATCAGGAGAGCGAGCTTAAAGCAGCGATCCGCGCGACCGTCCATGATTGGCAGAAACGCCACCGTCTCGCCCTGCGCTGCTGGCAGTTCACGGAAAGTCGGAACTGCGAAACGCTGGACATCCCCGTCGAAATCACCACCCCCACGGAGTAACCCCCATGACCGAGACCAGCGAGATCACCCTCAGCGTCCCGATGCCCGCAGGCGATCAACTCCGCGCGTTCATCGAGCGCATCGAACGCCTCGAGGAGGAAAAGAAAGTCATCTCCGATGACATCAAGGACGTTTATGGCGAGGCCAAGGGCAACGGCTTTGACCCGAAGATCCTGCGCAAGGTCATCTCCCTGCGCAAGAAGCAGCCGCACGAACGTCAGGAGGAGGAGGCCATCCTCGACCTCTACATGACAGCGCTCGGAGGCTGACCGATGACGGCCGCGCTCGATCTGACCAAGGCTGACACACGGCGCATGCCGGTTGCCCCGCGCGGCCTCAACCGGGGCCAGGCGGCACAATATGTCGGCATCAGCGTCACATTGTTCGACCGCCTGGTCGCTGAGGGCGTCATGCCGGCGGCACGGGCTCTTGCAGGTCGGCTCGTTTGGGATATTGTCGAACTGGATCGCCACTTTGACGAGCTGCCCCACGCCAACGGCAACCCGGCCCCGGCGCGGACAGCCCGCCTGCATGACGATTTTGTCGACTGACCACAGGGACGCCATGAAGCGCGAGAAAGGCATCGTCCTCGACAAGGACCGCCACGGCAACCTGCGCTGCTATTATCGCCGCGCCGGCCTGCCCAAGATCCGCCTGCGCGAGCCTTATGGCTCTGATGCCTTTTATGACGAGCTGGCCTGCGCCCGCCTCGGCCAGCCCTATGTCAAGGCCGACACCCGGCCAAAGCCGATGGCGGAAACCGCCGGCAAGGGCACCTACGCCTGGCTGGTGCGCGAATACCTGCGCCGCAACAAGTCTTTGCTGGCAAAAAGCACGCTGGAACAAAAGCGCCGCGTCCTCGACGGCATCGGCGATGAAACCTGTCTCAGCAAGTCCGGCCAGCGCCTCGCCGAAATGGCCTTTGCCGGCCTGCGCTCCTCCCACATCGCCACATTGCGCGACCAGAAGATCGAGGCGCCGGAGGCCGCAAACCACCGCGTCAAGGCGCTGTCGGCCCTGTTCAAGTGGGCGGTCGAGGAAAAGCTCGCGAGCGCCAATCCCGCCGAGACGGTCAAGAAGATCGAAACCGCATCGACCGGTCACCACCCGCTGACCGAGGCGGAGATGCAAGCCTATCTCGACACGCATGGCCCGGGCACCAAGGCCCGCCTCGCCTTCCTGATTTTCCGCTACACATCCTTGCGCGTCTCCGACGTGTCAAAGCTCGGCCGCCAGCACCTCTACTGGACAACGGACCAGGACGCGGACGGCAACGAGATCCGGATCCAGCGCTTTGCCATTCGCCCGAAAAAGACCGCGCGCAAGTCTGGCACCGTCGTCGACATGATCGTGTTGCCGCCGCTCGCAGAGGCGATTGCCGCCCTGCCCGCAGACGGCGGCCATCTCGCCCTGCTGATCAATGACCACGGCAAGCCCTACAGCGAGAAAGGGCTCGGCCAGCGCATGCGCAAATGGTTTGACGAGGCCGGCCTGACCCACTGCTCAAGCCACGGCATCCGCAAGGCCAACGCGGTCACCGCCGCCGAGAACGGCGCCACCGCCGCGCAACTCCTGTCCATGTTCGGCTGGACCCAGCTGCGCCAGGCAGAAGGCTACACCCGCTCTGCCGAGCGCAAGCGCCTTGCCGACGAAGGCGCCCCACGCCTCCTCTCACGCCCGAAAAAAGTGGGACAGCCCCGCCCCTAACCCATTGGAGTTAAACACGGTGCCTTTCGTCCCACACCAGCCTCAACCGGTTGAAAAACCAGCAAAATCCCAGTCCGGCTCGGGCTTCCATCACCGCGCGCAACAGATCAGCCCGAAGGCGCACGCCGAAAACATCCTGCGACTGCGCCTCGGACAAACGCGCCGTTGCGCGGGGCAGCCGGATTGCTTCAGCGCCGGCAAGGGCGTTCGTGTCATCCATGGGAGTCATGCGTCCCGGTTCTCCGGCGAAACGCCAGCCGGGAAGGCAACGCCGCAGCCGCGCGTGCCGCAGGTGGCCCCGGGAACACGGGCCAGGTGCTGCTGCTGATAAGCCTCGGCGAAATAGAATGTCGTATCGAGGCGGATCTCGGTTGTGATCGCCGCCTGATGGCCGGCCCGCACCAGGGCCGCAGCATAGTCCCGGCGGGATGCTTCGGCCACTTCCCGGTCATCCTCCTGTTCAACCAGGATCAGCGAGCGGAACTGCGTGCCGATGTCATCGCCCTGGCGCATGCCCTGGGTCGGGTCATGCCCTTCCCAGAACACGGCGAGGAGACGCTGCAACGGGATCGTCTGCGGGTCATAGATGACCCGCACCATCTCGGCATGGCCGGTCCGCCCGGTCGAGACCTCGTTGCCGGTCGGATTGGGGGTATGCCCGCCGGCATAGCCAACGGCGGTCAGATGGACACCCGGAAGGTTCCAGAACCGTCTTTCCGCGCCCCAGTAGCACCCCATTCCAAACAGGACTGTCCGCATGCCGGATGGAACAGGCGCCGTGAGCGGTCGCCCGAGCACCGCGTGATCGATCTCCGGCAGCGTCGGCACCTCACGACCGGGCAAGGCCTCTGCGGCAGAGGGCACGGTAAACTTCTGGCTCAGCAGACGCATGAAGGACATCGATTGCTCGCTTTCAGACGAGGGCAGCCACCGGGCGGCGACGCATGCCGAGGATCAGCAGCAAGAAGGCAAGCGGCGGGAGCGCCAGCCAGACAGGCCACCCCAGCACGGTCTGGATGACCGGATCCCACAGCAAGGGGCTGACATGGCGCTGGATTGCCGCCTGGCTGATGTTCAGGCTGGCCGGCGACAGTTCGAACCACACCTGTCCGACCGGCGTGAAGGCGAAACTGCCGGCGGCAATCGACTTGCTGCCATCGACAACGGCAGCGACCACGGCCACGCCAAGCAGGAAATAGCCCGACAGCCGCAACAGGGCGCGCAACACGGCAAACATCTGCTCGGTTCCTTTCCATCGGAGAAATCAACCAGCCAAATGGCGAAGCCCGGGCGGGCAAGTCAACCTCTCTGGCCTGGAGTATACCTAGGTTGCCGCGCAGATCGCGGCAATGCACAAGCGCGGCATCAGCTTTTCCCACGGTTTCGCGCCCGTTTGGCAGTCAAGGAACCCGGGCCCGGCCAGAAGCCGGGGGCAAGCGAAAAAAACTTTACAAGAGTTCTTGCGCTCCCCGACTTCCTGAGTATATTCCGCCCACCTCAGGCGGACATCCGCCGAGACGGACAGGTGGCCGAGTGGTTGAAGGCGCACGCCTGGAACGCGTGTATACGGGAAACCGTATCGAGGGTTCGAATCCCTCTCTGTCCGCCATTCTTTCTTTTTATGTATTTGATTTTTAACGATTATATGCAGCGCCTAGCGCTCAGACCCTAAAGCTGTCCCTTAAAATTGATCGGGCATGCAGGTGCCGCCACTAAGAATCAGGAAGGTCTTTGTATCCCGCTACGGTTGGCCCTCAATGCAGCGCCAGCTGGCGCCACTGGGCAGGAGCGGCGTCCCGGTTCTGTTTGAAGCGCTGGCGGCTGATGAGCTAACGCCGCTGATTAAAGTGATTGCAGACTGACCCGTGGACCGCTAAGAACTTCTCTGACGTTTGGATGCGCCGGAAGCTCCAACGCTCGCTTTGTCGTAACGGCAAGTGGCTGCTCGCCACACGGTTGTTTGCCCGGCAGCCGACCTCATTGCAGACACCGTTAAGCGCCAGGTCATGCATCGCGGCGCCATAAAAGCTGAGCTTTTCCGAAGACAATTTGCTCGAATTTTTTCGTGCTAACACATCAGCTTCATGGCGGCAATCAGATCACGACTCTTTGTGACCAACGGTTCCAGAACCTCGCCCTCACGATCCACCTCCCATCACAGATAGTGACGGACGCCGGTGATATTCAAGAAAACCGTTTCGAGGTGCCAGCACCATTTCAAACCGAAGCCAGCAATACGCCTCTCCCTGATCTCACCAGCAATCAGCACCCGACCTGCTCCACCATTAGCGAACCGTCGGACGCCGGATACCGCTGCCTCGCCTACGGAACAGGTCCCCCACTTTGCGAAGCGTCAGCCGAACCCGCAAATACATCATCACTGTAAGATGGTTTATCTCGGGCGAAGTCTTGAAACAGCGGAACGGGTCTAATGTCGTCGTGCGCGCCGCCCCTACGAGGCCGACCCGCCGCTTTCAAACTTGTTAATTCCGAGGGTGCTCATTGCACTGTAAGGTCAAAATCGCCGGTAGAAATCTAACCGATCGCATTGCCAGAACCAGAATTACCTGCTGCAAGCAAGAGGCGGACTGGCCGTCGCTGTCGAAGGCCAGTCGCTCCGATCTCTTGTGCGTTTCACGCTTTATTTTTTGAAGCCATGCTCATTGAGCTCAGTTCTGCTCCAGATTCAGAGAATTCATCAGGCCTAAGACAATTCATATCCAAGAGGCAGAACTTATCTCCATACGCCCCCAAACCGCGCCGCCCGCGAATTCGATCCTGTCAATACCCCAGTTTGCGGTTTCGGAGTACAGTTGTTCGTCCAGCGTTATTGTGTGCCCGGTGCTGTTAACCAGGATCTTGACGTGTTTTCCGACGCGGCTAAATGTCAAATCAGGCGCATCAAGATCCGAAAAGCGCAGGACATCGACATCAACGGTTGAGCCCGTATTGTCATCAATGTAGTCGTTGCCGTCGCCGGAAGCATAGATATAGACGTCACTACCCGCGGCTCCATAGAGCCGATCATCTCCAAGCCCCCCGAAGATAACATCGCTTCCCGTCGTACCGTGAAGCGTATCAGCCCCGCTTGTTCCTCGAAGCCAAGCTGCAGCCTTGATCTGATCACGTCCCCACACAGTGCCCGCTGCGAATTCGATCCGATCGATTCCCCAGTTTGCGGTTTCGGAGTACAGTTGTTCGTCCAGCGTTATGGTGTGCCCGGTGCCGTTAACCAGTATCTTTACGTGTGTTCCGACCCGGCTAAATGTCAAGTCAGGCATATCAAGATCCGTGAAGCGCAGGACATCGACATCAACGGTTGAGCCCGTGTTGTCATCAATATAGTCGTGGCCGTCACCAGAAGCATAGATATAGACATCACTACCAGCAGCTCCGTTGAGCCGATCGTCGCCAAGACGGCCGATGATTACATCACTTCCCGTCGTACCGTGAAGCGTATCAACCCCGTTGGTTCCTCGAAGCCAAGCTGCTGCAGCCTTGATCTCATCACGACCCCACACAGTGCCCCCTGCGAATTCGATCCGATCGATTCCCCAGTTTTCGGTTTCGGAGTACAGTTGTTCGTCCAGCGTTATGGTGTGCCCGGTGCCGTTGACCAAGATCTTGACGTGGCTTCCAACACGGCTGAAAGTTACATCAGCTGCATTGAGGTCCGTTAGGCGCAAAACATCAATTTCTGTTGTCGATCCAGATTCGTCATCAATATAGTCGTGGCCGTCACCAGAAGCATAGATATAGACATCACTACCAGCAGCTCCGTTGAGCCGATCGTCGCCAAGACCGCCGATGATTACATCACTTCCCTTCGTACCGTGAAGCGTATCAGCCCCGTCGGTTCCTCGAAGCCAAGCTGCAGCCTTGATCTCATCACGACCCCACACAGCGCCGCCTGCGAATTCGATCCGATCGATTCCCCAGTTTGCCGTGTCGGAGTGAAGTTGCTCATCCAGCGTAATTGTTTGCCCGGTGCCGTTGACCAAGATCTTGACGTGGTTTCCAACACGGCTGAAAGTTACATCAGCTGCATTGAGGTCCGTTAGGCGCAAAACATCAATTTCTGTTGTCGATCCAGATTCGTCATCAATATAGTCGTGGCCGTCACCAGAAGCATAGATATAGACATCACTACCAGCAGCTCCGTTGAGCCGATCGTCGCCAAGACCGCCGATGATTACATCGTCTCCTGCAGTTCCAGAAAGTGTGTCATTCGAACTTGAACCCCGGATAGCCGCAATAGTATTCAATAGTGCGTCGAGTTGCCCCTCACCACCTCCCAGCACCTGACCATCCATGAAGACAATTTTCTCCACGCCTCCGGCCAGCCTCATCTGATTTTTCAGCGTAATAGAGTTACCTGTTGGGAAAATCCGCATGATGACATCTTGAGATCCACCACCAGGCCGCTCGAAAGTGACCTCTTCCTTCCGCAAGTCCACGAGGTGCAAAATATCGAGATCCGATCCGCCACTATCTTCGTCGATAGTGTCATTTCCATCACCTCGTCGATAGATATAGGTATCGCTCCCTGCGAGCCCTCGCAGGAGATCATCGCCATATCCAGCTCTGATGTCGGCATCATCTCCTGTAGTACCAACAATCGTATCGTTAGAACTTGTACCACCGATGTAAGAAATATTTGCGATAATATCGGACGTAGACCACACAACTCCGGAAGCGAATGAAATTTTTTCAATTGACGGGGCCCAAGCACCAGCTCTATCGCCGATCAAAGTTATTGTTGCATCGACCTGCGATGTCGAAGACGGTGCCAAAATTTGGAGATGAAGATCGAGCCCATTTCGAACAACGACAACGCTCGTTTCAAAAATGTCTGAAAACAAAAGCTGATCGAGCTCGCCCTCAAACTTGCCTTCCACAATCAGATCGTTTCCGTCTCCTCGCGAATAGAGATAGGTATCGTTCCCACCTTTTCCGGCAAGACGGTCATCTCCAAAAGCGCCGCGCAGCTCATCGGCGGTGTTGAAGCCTACCAGGTCATCGTTGCCAGCGGTTGACGCCTGTTGAATTAGTTTTTTTCTGATGTCATCGCGAGTAACTCTTAGAGTCGGACTCGAAAAGCCTTCAACGATAACCGTACCTTGCAAGTCGCCTTGTGATCAGGCGAATGTGGGCGATGATGATCCAAGCCTCTGATGAGGCGATGGACTTTTCGACATCCTTTGCCAATCTGCGGCATCTGCCGAGCCAGGCGAAGGTCCTTTCGACGACCCAGCGGCGCGGTAGGACTTCGAAGCCTTTCGCCTTGTCCGAGCGCTTGATGATCTCAACCGTCCAGCGCCCGATCTTCTTCAGCCGTCGCTTCAGCTTATCGCCCGCATAGCCGCCATCGGCGAAGACGTGCAGCAACCACGGCCACCTGTGGCGGATGGATTTCAGCAGATCGGGAGCGCCATCGCGATCCTGGATATCGGCCCCATGCACCATGAGGCCAACCATCAGGCCGAGCGTATCGACGATGATGTGGCGCTTGCGGCCTTTGGTTTTCTTCCCCGCGTCATAGCCCCGGATACCGCCGCTTTCGGTGGTTTTGACGCTCTGGCTGTCGATGACACCGGCCGTCGGTGAGGCCTCTCTGCCCTCCAGTTCGCGGGCTTCCATAACCAGATGGTGGTTGATGCGTGACCACAGCCCCAACGCCCGCCATTCATAGAAATAGCGCTGGACGGTCGAGCACGGTGGAAAATCCTTCGGCAGCATGCGCCACTGGCAACCGGTCGTAGCGATGTAAAGCAGCGCGTTGACGACCTCACGCAAGTCCGTGGTCCGCGGGCGACCCAGGCGGCGGGGCATGGGCAGAAAAGGCTCAACCAGTGCCCATTCCCGATCTGTCATGTCGCTTGCATAGCGTGCCGTCCGCCGGGCATAGTACCGACGGGTGATTTCGCTCCAGGCCATTCTGAACTCCATCGAATCTCGCAAATCCGAAGGAACCATAACCTGTTGAAATCACCCACCTCTTTTTGAGGCAGCCTCTTAGGCCATCGGCAAACTCGATCGTTTCAATGCCCTGGTCGTGGTATTCATCTAGACCACGCTCGATCTTTATGATCCCTCCGTCTGTCAACCCGCCTGAGCTGTTTGCAATTTCGAGCAACAGATGATCACCATCGCGAGCAAAAGCGGCGCCCGAACTCGTTACACCACGCAAGACGAGCCGGTCATCGCTCCCCCGGTTAGTCTCCTCAATGATTGTGTCATTGCCATCACCGCGCTCGTAAATATATGTATCATTACCGTGCTTGCCGTTCAGAACATCATTGCCCTTTCCTCCGATTAAAGTTTCAGCTGCATTGAAGCCATCAAGCACATCGTCACCAATGGTGCCGGAAATTACATTCAGCAAACCGAGGACATGTTCATAGTTCCAAACCGTCCCATCAGCGAACACGATCTCTTCGATACGATGATATTCTGTCTTGAAGTAATCCTCGACCTTAAGGACATCAGATGAATTCAGCTTCAAATACAGATCATAACCATACTCACCTCCCCGTTGAACGGTCAGATCCGAAACAGCGATACCTGAATTAAATTCAATCCTATCGGGCGCATCGGCAAAAATTGACACTTGAAAATCGTAAATGACGTCTTGCCCGTAACCGAGCCCAAAACGATAGATATCCCCGTGATCGCCACCCTCAAGCCTGTCGTTGCCGGCTCCGCCATCAAGAATGTCGCGCGAGAAGAAACCACGCAAATGGTCATCCTGGTCCGTCGCGCGTAACAGGATCTTTTGTATGTCGTCCGGGACCAGTACTGAGCCGTCAGCAAACTCGAATGTTTCAATTCCCCAGAGACGGCTCCCGCTGATGTTACTGGATACAAACTGCTTTTCGATCTTCAGGCTGCTACCATCAGAAAGCGTAGCGACAAGATCATCACTTCCAGCCGGGCGAGACCAGACGACATCCTTCGAAAGAACTCCTGCCTTGAAAACAACACGGTCGGCTTCATTCGAGAAGATCGAAACCATGTCATCGAACACAACGTCGTTGCCATAGCCCAGGCCAAAGACGTATGTGTCGTTTCCATCCCCTCCGTTCAAATAATCATTCCCAGGACCGCCATCTATGACGTCGTTATAGAACGTGCCAAAAAGTCGATCATCCTGGCCGGTTGATTGCAACAACTTGAGCTGGACGTCTTCGACAGTCCACACGGTTCCATCCGCGAACTCGAATGTCTCTATCTGCCAAAGCCTGTTTCCAAAATTGTTGGCAAAGAACTGATCTTCAATGGTTAATGTGCTTCCATCGAGCAATGTGATCACAAGTGCATTGTCTTTCTCAAATCGAGCCACTCGGACTTGATCTGGCCGCACACCACTCGTGAACACAACCTTGTCGACCTGCTCCGACATTACGTTGTAGTCGAACACATTCTCTCGAATTCGATCATGTCCATATCCCAAGCCAAAGATATACGTATCGTTATCGTTACCTCCAGAGAGTAAATCATTCCCCTTTCCGCCATCCAGAACATCTTCACGGCTAAAACCATAAACAAAATCATCACCATCAGTCTGACTTTGCTTAATGCTCAGATCCATGAGTTGGTTGTGATTGAAGAAATTCAGGCTTCCATTCGGATCCTTAAATTCGAAATGCTCGATCCGGTCGAACCAGCGAGTGCCGAACACACCGGTGTACGCAGCTCTAAACTGGCCGCGGATCTCCAGCTTGTCTGCCGTACCAAAGCTGATCGTGACGTCATGGCTATAGCCGGTGCGCGAAACAACCATTTTTGAATAGTCAAAGCCCTCTTTAAAGAGGATGACGTCTTCATTCCTTGAAAGAATATTATCGAGATTGTCATCGACTACGTCATGGCCATAGCCTGAACCAAAGATGTAGAAGTCGGTGCCGTCACCGCCACTCATCACATCATTGCCGAGACCACCATCCAGATAGTCAGTATGATCCGTACCCGTCAGTTGATCATCGCTATCCATCGGATGCGAGACCGCAAGCGCGATGTCACCTTTTGTCCAGACCGTACGGTTAGCAAAGACGATTTCATCGACACCTTGCGTCGGCAAAACGTTTCCACCAAATGCACTGTAGGCCATCTCATGGAACTGGCCCTTGATCCGGACGGCATCACTTGAGCCCTTGACTTGCAAAATCAGGTCAAGTCCCTCGCGCGTCGCATAGATGTCTTCAGGGTTCAGATGGGCGAACCTGATGACATCATAGCTATCTCCTGATTGCTGGAAGTCATCGATAACGTCATTTCCAAAATTCTTGCCGATAACATAGACGTCTCCACCGCCCTGACCTTTCGCGACGTCGTCTCCGGTCGACATGAAGAACATCTGTCCGGTTGAACTGCCTGTGCGCGTCCCTGTGCCGAAATCAACAATTCCGCCAGGAATACCGAGCGCTCCGGCTGCATCCTGCAAGCTGACGGACAACCCGACATTTTCATAAGCCGCAACTATGTTGGTGAACAAGAACGGATAGCTGACTTCGCTGGACCCCGGTCGATCGTAGTCTGCCAAGAATGCATTCAGCACCGTTCCCCAAGAGGCGAGCCATTCCTGCGCGCCTTCGGCATCGCCAGGTGCCGCCCGGAAGACCGCTTCAAAAAGAGGCACCAACTCACGCGGCGTCGTTGCAACAAACTTGTCTTGTTCAGTGACAAACTCGATACCGACAAAGTATGGCTTCAACCCACCCTGGATCGCAAGACGCAACGCCAGTTGGTCCAAGACGCGTTCTGAAGTCTCGAGCAGGCTGCCGAGTGCCTGAACTGCACCGTTGTTCAACGAGTTTGGATTGTCTACTGGAATGTCTTCCCCGATGTAACGCTCGAGGAAGTCAAGCTGAGAACCAGGGATGATCTGCCAGGCTCCTTCGTTTGCCAAAGTGAATTGCGATAGGACATCATCAAGGTCAGGATGCTTGATAATAATTCCATCTTTGCTTTGAACTTCGCTCCCCGTAGCGCGACGCCAGAAGGTCATGCTTACGATCGATCCGTCCGCCTGTTGGACGTTTTCGGTAACCTGAACTGCAAAGTCGATGACGGTCAGCTTGCCCCCAGCACGGAGGAGAAGAACCGGCACATCCGGATTGCCTGCTGAGGCAGCATGGGGCGGCGGCGCATCAACCCATGCTTCGAGGATATCGAACGCGCGTTCGCGCAGGGTCTCAAGGTCAGGAACGTTCAAGGTAGGAAGAACGGCCGCAACGGTACTTGCCAAGTGGCCATTCGCGCCCTGCAGGGTCATGGCCACATGAAGATCGGTCAGCGTTCCATGTCCCTTGAGGTTCGGCAGCGTTGCCGCAATGATGGGATTAACCGACTTGTCGCCAGCATAGGTCGTATCGTAGTTGTTGATCTGGAACTCGATGTCCCCAACCTTACCTGAACGGCCATCGGCGTAGGTAAATGTGCCCGTCCGTGCGACCGTGTTCAGCGCATTGAGGCGACCGTCGGTTGTTGCAGTCAAACCGATGGAAGCGATACCAAGACTGGACAGGGTACTCAGCTCGCCATCATTTGTAACACCATCCTGATTTAGGTCGCGCCAGACGCGCAGCTGAGAATAGACCTGATCATCCGCATTGATCACCCCATCCTTGTTGGTGTCATGGGTCGCCAGCTCGGAGAAACCGGAAACACGCGCGCCGCCAAACAATTCGCTGATATCGTCAATCTTGCCGTTGCCATTTGCGTCAAGCGCAAGAAGGCCATCATCCGGACGCACCCAACCCGTAAATTCAAGGAACCCATCGCCGTCCATATCGAACTTTGGACCGACACCTGTGACCCTTGCTGTCAGTTCGAGACCGTCGCCGTCAAGATCCAAGACGAGCGGATCGGTACCACCTGCGTAGTTCTCATCGAAGAACTCCTTGAGCGTTGCGCGCATGAAGTCCCACATCGCTTGGACAGCCGCTTTGGAAATGCTCGGCGCTGTTTCCATGATCTGCCAGACGTAGATTTCGATCTCGCCAACGCGAATACCAGCGGTCAGCTGGTCGGTCGGTGCCGTAGGGCTCCTGTTGCCATTTGCAAAGTAAACAAAGCTCTCCTCATCGCGTTCCGACGAGAACACGTCGCCAACAAGCAGCTCACCATCCTTGTTGAACCCGACCTTGATCAGCCCAGCCTTGCCATAAGCATAGTCACTCTCGGACCCGGCATATCGAATGTACGTTCCGGCAGCGTTGAGCACGCCATAGACGAAAAGTTCGTCATAACCATCGGCATCGGTCACGAGGGAGCCGCGGATGAAGCCAAGGCTATCGGCGTCGGCCTCTCCGCCTGGCCCGGTGTGAATGACGGATCCGGTCCCGGCCCAGAACAAGACGTCCTGGCCAGCGCCAAGGTGGATCTCGGCTGCACCGACAGAAATAACCCAGTCGTCACCGGCACCGGCGTCGACGGTCATTTCCTCGCGTTCCTGGCCGTAGGTCTGGCCGTCACCAGGTTCAACGCTGTTTTCCGCGTAGATGAAATCATCGCCGTCGCCGGCACGAACGGTGCCCTTGCCGATGTGGAAAATCCAGTCTTCGCCGGCCCCCGTGTCAATCTCGGCTTCGCCGTCGCCACGCGCCCAGATCAGATCGCTTTCACCGCTGCCACTGACAGCCAGCACGCCATTGGCGCTGGTCGTTGCCTCGGTCGTATCGACGATGATGAATTCCTTGAAGCCTGCAGCCGAGGCGGCCGATTGCAGGGCAACATTCACCAGATCGAGGATCACCTCGGCAGCTTGTCCAATGGCGTCCTTCAGGCCCCATTCGGGGAACACGGCATCCAGAATTTCAATGGTGAGCTGAATGATTTCGACGGCATCGGCCGCTTCGAGGCCGAGCCGGATTGCGGTGCCGACTCCCCCGGTCGCAACCGTCAGCACGGCCGTTTCGAAGGCCAGCTGCGTCACGCTGGTGGCCAGATCACCAGCGAGATTCTTGGCAAAATCAAGATCCAGCTGTTCCAGCAACTCGCTGGCAGAGGCATCCGTTGCGCCGACAACCTGAACCGCAGCAATCACGGATGTGGCGAGCACAGCGGCAATTGCCACCTTCGGGTCGCCAAGCTTGCCAGTGATCGCATCGAGCTTGCCGGGTGTCTTGGGATCGGCAGTGCCGCTCAGCGTCTGGCCGGTGCCTTTTGACGTGAGATCGAGGGCCGTTTCTTTCAAGGCATCAATCTGACTGGCTGAGAGCCCGATGCCATTGTAGGTCGTCATCCCGACGTCTTGCGCTGCCTTCAGCTTGAGCAGGACGGTATCAAGGCCAGTCTGCCGGACCTTTCCAGTATCCGGTAGCGGATCGTTGAATTTGACAGCGGCATTCAGCTTCGCTCCATTGATGAAGACATCTGTATTCTCAATGTTGCTAAGCTGGTCTAACCCTTTCTTCTTAAAGTGTTCGTCAAAAAACTCCTCATCGCCCAAAGGTTTGCCATTTGCATCCTTTGCGCGTGGATCACCATTGTTCACGAAAATCTTCGGTTGTTGGATCTTGCCATCTGCATCGATTTGCGCTGTCAACCCATCCTTGTAAAAATATTGCAAGGACGCAACTTTTTTCTGGAGCTCGGCAAGTGTCTTGCCTTGTCGTAAGTTACCAGTTGCATCGAAAAACTCTTTTTCCAGTTGGTCCAGATGCCCCTCGACGAGGCGGGTATAGGCTGGATGCTTGCCGGAATGTGCGCCATCGTTACCCTCAAAGGCAGCCAACGCGTCCGCATGCGCACCTTTACTCCCCAGTGTCGCGGGCAAGCGGATAAGATTGCTTGGGTCATCGATATCATACCCAAGCACATCGAAGATTTTGTGATCGGCCAACTGTCGAGGGAAGACATGATGTAGTTGAGTCTTATTCAAGGTGGTCATGCCCAAAACCCTCATCTTGCAATCGAACGAATAGAACCGGCGTCAACGTTTCTTCACATCACAGTCCGAGCCGTGCTCTGTATTCAAGGACCTCGATCTTCGAACGGGTGTTCGAGTACCAGGCCTCGGGCTCGTGACTGGCCTCCCAGTCGAGCATCGGCTTGATCTGCTCCTCGGCAATCCAGGGGATATCCAGCTCCGGGTACTGCGCGAATCTGAAAAATCGGATCTTGCGCGCCCTCAGCTCTGCGTAGAACGCGTCGGAGACGTAGATCTTGCCGTGCTGCCACAGATAATCGCCAACCCAGAGATGATGCCCTGCGATGGCCGGACGGCTGAACACCAGTTGAGAATCGAAGGAGATAGAACTCTCAGGCCGTCCCTCCGGTATCTTTTCAGATCCCCAGGAAAGCCCGCTTTCAGCAACAAGAACAGCATCGAGCCTGACGAGACAGTTGAAGATGTAATAGGGATCAGGGAGAGGAACGCCATTCTTGTCGCGCAGCGCCAGCGGAAAGAACTGGTGCACGCCAGGTTCGAACTCTTCCACCAGGTCCTTGAACCGCTGGTGCACCGCATTGCTCGCTGGCATGGGAAACACATCCGGCACACGGCCTCGGCTG
The DNA here is from genome assembly GCF_026672425.1 of Pannonibacter sp. SL95. Lineage (GTDB taxonomy): Bacteria > Pseudomonadota > Alphaproteobacteria > Rhizobiales > Stappiaceae > Pannonibacter. Next base: position 892,641 of record NZ_JAPPRC010000004.1, on the reverse strand, counting down.
GCCTGATAGCCACTCTTGGGCATGAATTCCGGATCTTTCCAGATTCCTCCGCTCCAACCAAACCCTGAAGATCCGACTGCGGGATACTTGTCCGCGTTTGCCTGGCGCTCCTCACGCGTCATGTCGAATTTGAATCCAGGAACCGAATAGTCCGAGAACATAAGCTTGACAGAATAGACCATCATGACCTCCCGCGTTTGCCAAAGGCGGGCTGTGTCTTGCCACTTGCCTGGTGTGCGGCGGCGGGCTGCTGTGCGGGGGCCGGGGCCACGACCTCCAGCTGCAACTGCATCACCGGACCACGGTGGACCAATCCTCGATCCAGCAGCCGCACGCGAAGGATCCCGCTCGTGCTTTCGCTCTCGCCAAGCGTGTCACCGTCCTTGATCTTCGCCTCATAGACCAGCAGATACAGCAAGGTGGTGTAGATCTTCTGCGCGATATCGGCGTTGGTCATGGCCGAGGGCAGAAGTTCGATCTCCCGGCCAATGAAGTCCGTTGCGCCGACCGAAACGGCACCGAAGCGATCATGGCCATCCGTGTCCGGCTGAACGAACCACTGCAGGCTCACCCAGTTCGCAACCGGCAGCTCCTTTTCCAGCAAACTCCGCGCGGCATCGTCGAGAGCCGACGGCGGCATCAGGATTTGCCCGGAAAGCCAATAAGCGGCGCTCGCCGCCAGCGGCCCCTGTGCCGCAGCTGCAACGAGTGTCGTGATCGTGGCAAAAAGCACGGCCTGGCTGTTGTCCTTGCCCTGGTTCAGGCAGGCGACAATCACATGCGCGCGGTGTGTCTCAGCGCTCTTCTTGACTTCCGGCCGGGACGAAGCCGTCGGCAAGGCGCGCGCCAGACTTTCCCCATCGACCGGAAATGCCATCGGCACAAGGCTGACCACAGCCGGCCCGACCTGAAGCAGGACCGGCTCGTCACCTGAACCATCCTGCAGCAAGGCTGCCGGCAACCCAAGCGGCTGCACACGCGCCCGGACAGCCTCAAGCAAATGCTGGCCCGAAACTGCGCGCGGCCCTGGTTGTAAAAGGGAACAGACAAAACGATCAGACATCAGCTTGCTTTCCTGTTTGGACGCAGCCTGTGAGGCGGCAGATTGGATAGGTCAGAGCCAGAAACGCTGGTGGCAGCGTCGCTTGACACACCTCAATACCGCTTCAGCGCGCGCCCTCCCAGCACTTCCGTGGCCAGCTTCTCTGCAAGCCGCTGCTGCAGCTCGGCAGGCCCGACGCTGACAACCAACCAGCAGATATCGCCGCTCTTCCAGTCCTGCGGCGTCAGGCGCGGCGGAATTCCGGCCTGTTTCTGCGCCTCAAGCTTCGCATCGACATCCGGCGACACCGTTGCCCACAGCCCAAGGCCGACCGGAAGTGTCACACCCTCGCGATCCTTGACCTTGCCTCGGGCGCTGACAATCTGTTGCAAACTCAACGGCGGCAGCAAAAGCCACTCAAGGTCGGCCAGAGAGGCGTGGCGCCAACGCGGATCACGCATCAGCAAAGTGACCATCTCCCCCAGCCCTTCATGCAAGGCACGAATCACCTGGAGCGGTGGCTGCGCGCCGGAGCCGGCCGGCCCTGTTCCAGTGGCGAAGGAAGGGCGCGCCACGGAATCAGCCTCGCCCGGCCGCACGCCTTGCCCCGTCTCGATATCCGTTACGTCAGAAGTTAGACCGCCCATTTGCCCCAACCCTGTACCGCCTTGGTTGCAGTGCCTCGCCTGTCAGGATCACGGTGGCAAAGACATCGCCTACCGGATCATTCAACATGACAAAAATCACAAGTCAGGAATTCCGGATAGCATCATCTCTGGGAAGGCGCAGCCCGCAGCCTATCCACAACCAAAACACAATCTTGCGCTGAACTTGAGGAGGCTCGAACGCCGATCCATGGGCCGGGACCGCGACCAATGGCGGGCGCTATGGCCCGAGAACTCCGGTCAATGACTACCGCTGGCAGGGTTCAGGCGTCAGAAGTGTCGCCCCTCGCGCTTTGGCCGGCAGACACGGACAAGACGGGGCAAGCACCAGCGCCCGGCGCTGGCCGGACCTGTTCCGTCCGTCAAAGCTTACCGGCCTTGACTGCTTGATTGGCCGCTTCGGCAAAGGACACAGGGATGGCCACGTTCTCGAAAAGCCCCCCTTCCCCTCCCGGGCCGGTTTCGAGCTTCGGCAATAGCGCCGCCACGGCCTTGGGCGAGTCAGATGGTGCCTTGCCGCTTCCGCATACGCAGCGGATGTGCCCGCGCCTGAGCCGCCTGGGACCATGGCCCATAGGGCTCTAGCCCCTTCAATCCGGAAAGCCACCGTTCAGGGCAAACTCGACTTCTTCCCTTTCCTTCTCGGTCAGCATGGAAGGAGAAAACACTTCACCCTCTGAAACAGCAAGAAACGGCGTCAGATCCCAGTCAATTCGACCTTCGCTGAAGGCTTTTCCTATCATCTCTGTTGCTTGGGCATCAGCGTCATTTCGCCCAATGAATTTTTCATTCTTGTAGAAGGAATTATAGGCGTTACGCCCAATCAGCTCGAACATTGCCTGAACGTAGGGATCTGAGTCATTCATTGCATCCAGATCTTCGCCCAGATGCCAAAGAACATCGACACCATAGGTCGAGACCCAAAAAATATCCTGAGCTGTTCCCCGGTCGCATTCCGGCTGGGCAGCAATCCACTCCAGGGGCTCGATACCGTTGTCCCAGTTCCAGTGACTTGCGATTGCATGCCAGACTTCTGATCTCTGATCAGCCAGCCACTCAATGATGCTGGAATAGGTCTTTTCCATATTGGTACCCTTTGCTGTCCGACAACCGGTCGCATCCTCTCGCCTTGCATCTCAGGCAGGACGGCCCCCCGTTTTCAGCCAGATCAGGTGCCTTGAGTCAACCTGATGAAGACCGCCGATAAGCGATGTCAGACAACAGGACGAATGTTTGCCTCCATGGTCAAACAGAGTGGCGACGCTGATTTGCAAGGGAGCGCATTGAATGGCCACCAAAAGGTGAAATGCGCTGGAGGACGAAGCGAAGTCAGGCGCTGGCAATCGCGATACGATTGGCGCACGAATGGCCGAAACGATCAAACGAGGCATATTGGCGTGCGCCGCCGCGTCCTACCGAGCTTGGCGAACGCCGTTTCCAAGTTTTCTTTTGTGCCCATGCATTCTCAGCAAAAGAGCCTGCGCTTGAACCTGATGACAAGGCCCTTGTCGCTTGTGGTCCTTGAAGCACCAGCCGCGAAGCCCCCATGCTACCCTGTCAGGCCCACGTCTGCTGGCGTCAGCCGGCCCCGCATGTGGCCTGGGCCGAGATACCGCACTGGCTCTGCCGCCTGCTCGTAGATGAGGGAGGTGACGCAGCTACATACTGTAGGTATGCTCGACCATTCTCGCTTTGGCCGCTTCCTACCGTTATTTTCCGTTAAATAGCGGACAGAATTATACTTTTCTCCGTATGCCGTTGACCTCCCTCACCAGTCGTCAGGCCCATATCTGGGCCGTTGGTGGCTCGGATATGGGCCGTTGACGGCTCAGAATGCGGCCAGCTACCGCTTGGCCTTGCACGCTTTAGGGAACGCGATCCAACGGCAGAAGGCGTTGGTCGGAGCGGTCCCGTGGTCCGTCGGATAACATGTCAGTGCATACCGGGCGGCCCGGCTTTCCTTGGCACCAACCATCCCGGAACCAGCTGCGACACACTCCGTCCAGCCCATGTCTTCAAGTTCTGTGATCGCCTTTGCCGCTGTGGCGCGACTGCACCCCAGAAAGACCGCAACCTTGCGCTGACTCAACTCAAACTCGTTGGCATTGGCCGGGCGATACCAGCTCAAAATTTCAAACAACAGAGCGCTGCTGTGACAGCTCAGGTAGCGATAAGCGGGCAAAGCCATCCAATCGCAATAGAACCGCACGTGAGCCTTGTCGCTGTGTCGCCTGCTCTCAAGTTTCGTCATCCAGTTCCCTTGATTTGGCATGACGTGGAAGACATGGCACGGCAATGCCCGTCCGGAAGCCCGGCGAACCTGCTGTGAACATTTGTGCGCATTGCCAGGCATCGGGCGTCAGCGCTTGAGCAATGGTGCCCAGCGCCGTGAACCAAGGCTGGCGTCTCCGATTGCCGTGTTAGCCTTCGGAGAGGTGGTTTCAGATGCTGAAAACGCAGGGACGGAAGCGATATGTCCGCAGACTGAAACTGCGCGCTTGGTGGTCGGCTGCCGGTTCGAACTTGTCGAGGGGGCACATAACCGACGCTTCCAATGCTGGTCCCTGTTTATGGCGTCCAGAAATCAGGATGACGGACGCGGCCCTTCAAGGCACTTCTTGGAGTTGACCCACTCGAGAATGTCGCTTTCGAGCCAACCAACCGCCTTTGCGGTCAACTTCAGCGGCTTGGGAAAATGCCCGCTGGCCATTTCCTTGTAGATCGTGGAACGGCCAATCCCTGCCATTTCCTCCACCTCACGGCGGCGCAAGATCTTCACTGCCAAATGCAAGCCTCCTTGCTAAGCAAAAGTTACGTACAAGTCCGTAACATCTCCTAAAATACCGTCACGCTCCGAAGCGGACAAAAGCAAATTGTCGTTTTCCACAAAGCTAAAAAAATAAATCAATAAATTCAATTAGTTGGACCGCTTGCCGCGATCCACATCAACAATTTCCGTGATAAATAGTGCTACCCGAATGAAGGAAGACAAAGTGATTATCTCTCCCCTCTAACGGAGTGAATTAAGATCACCGGATCGCTCTTGGAATTCGGCGCACACCACTGCCCCCATGCTTCCATGAGTTCACGGCGCTTTTTGAGAGCATCCCCACGGCGGTAAGCCCGCTCCGTCGCATCCCCCACCACATGGGCAAGCGCCGCTTCTGCCACTTCTCGGGGAAAGCCTGTTTCCTCGCCTGCCCAGTCCCGAAAGGCGCTCCTGAAGCCGTGGACCGTCACATGCCCAAAGCCCATCCGGCGAAGCTGCATCGTCATCGACATGCCAGACAAGGGCTTGCCACGCTTGGTGCCGGGGAACAGATAGTCGCCTTCCGTACGCAGCAGCTCCAGCCGCTCCAGAAGCTCCAGCATGCGCCTTGTGAGAGGCACGCGGTGTTCACGCTTGGCTTTCATGCGCTGGGCAGGGATAGCCCAAACAGCGCCTTCCTTGTCGATTTCAGACCATGTTGCCCCCAGCACCTCGCCAGACCGGCAGGCACTCAGGATGGCCCATTCCAGCGCTAGGGCGGAAAGGCTATCAACAGCGCGAAGCTTAGCCATGAAGTCGGCAAGCCCTGCATAGGGCAATGCTTCATGGTGGCCACGTGTCAGCCTGTCGCGCTTGGGCAAGAGATTGTCCAGATGACCGCGCCACCGTGCTGGATTTTCGCCCGTACGCAAGCCTTTGGCCTTGGCAGCGTCCAACACCCGTTCAATCCTGCCACGCACTCTAGAGGCCGTTTCTGCCTTCTGCTGCCATATCGGCTTCAGCACCGTCAGCACGTCCTGCGTCTCAATCTGGTCAAGGCGTTTGTCGCGCAAGGGCGCGGCATAGGTGCGAAGCGTCATGCGCCATTGGGCAATGTGCTTGGCGTTCTTGAACCCCGGCTCCAGCCCGTCAATCAGCTCATCAGCGAACGAGCCGAAGGAATGTTCCGCCTGCTTTGCCCGCTCAGCTTTGCGCCGGTCAATCGGGTTGGTTCCGTTGGCGACCGTACGTCGCGCCTCATTGGCGGCTTGGCGTGCTTCAGCCAGCGTAACGACGGATACAGAGCCCAAGCCCATTTCCTTGCGCTTGCCGTGCCACTGGAAGACGAACACCCACGACTTGGCACCGGAGGGCTTCACGGACAGGTAAAGTCCATCCCCATCCGCGTGCATCCCCGGTTCTTTTTCCGACTGAACGCGGCGAACCGTCAACCGAGCCTCGACCCGTGCCATCCCCTGCAGCCCTTTCCGTCCCTAAAAGCGCCCCTAAATCTTGGATCGGATCTCCATGGAATGCAACGGATCGCTAGATACAGATTCCTTTTATTTTCAGCGGCTTTCTACGTCGGTTCTGGACGAACAGGGTCATTGAAAGATGCTAGTTCGGCGGACTCTCTGTCCGCCATTACTTTTGCGTTCCCCTGAAAAATTATCTACTAGCTCTTTTTTGTCCAACCCTAGTGAAAGGTTGGACATTGATTGTCCTGGTGTGCGCGCCCGATCGGCAATGTCCGTGTAGATCGAGACCGTCCGAAGGTTGGTGTGCCCCGTCACTGACTTGACGATGTCCGCACTCATTCCCCTGACCATCCCCGCCAGGGCGCGTATCGCGTCGAGCAGGAGATGCGGCTCAAGGCCCTTGCAGAGTTTGCCGAAGGGGTCGCGGTGTCTGGCAGCGCCGCGGCATGCCCAAACGGCACGAACGCCTGTTCAGTCCGAAGACGGCGCTTGGGCCTTCGAGCTGGGCGAGGAACAGACCCAGCTAAGAGCCAGCGCGCAAGGTTTGGATGCGCCTTGGCAAGCAACATCTCCTGCACACAAGCGCCCGTGCCCCCAGACCAGGGTTGCACCCACCTCCAGTTGTGCAGCGTCAGGCTTCGAGCCAAAGACCTAGATACCGACCCGTTCGGTGAGATGGCCGGCAAGCATCTGCTGGGCCTATGCCGAGGGCCATCGACGGACAAGGGTATCTGCCTTTGTTCTGGGGAATGGCCTTGCGAGATTGCAGCTCCTGTCAACACGGGTCGCACCAATTGCACTCGTGCACCGCGTTGAGGACCAGCCCATGTGATCGCGCACCGGCGCGCGAAACGTGACAGGCGTGAGGGGATCTCGGAAGACCCCGGGCTCGAGTGCACCCATTTTCGATGGAGGAAAGCGTCTCTGAAAGGTTCAGAGAGATGACGGAGCATGAAATCCCGCAATCGCTGCGCCGCTTGCCGGAAGGCAGAATCAGATCCGCTGGTGAGGGGCTGATTTGGAGAACCCGCGTTCTATCCGGAAGCCGGACAAGTACTGGTGTCGCGCTGGCCATTGATGTGAACCGCTGCCGCGACTGGGCCCCGCGCACAGATCGGCGCACCATCGGGGCGCTGATGTTGAGACTGGTCCCACATTTAATCGAGCCGGCGGTTCGCGAAGGTTTGTGGGCCGAACTGCGGCCTGCTCATGCATGCCACGACCCGAAAGACCGCCATTGGACCTGTGCGGCACTGCTGCACTTGGCCCGGCAGGCGCCGCGCAACGTCACCATCTCTACTTTGCTGCCCACCGGCCCCAAAACGGCCCATGGCTCTCTTTGCCAGGGGTGAGGCTTCGTCCCTTCCCCAACTGACACGTCAATCGAAAGGCCTGACCGATGCCCGACCGCCGTGATTTCCTAAAGCTCCTCACGATTTCTGCAGCCACGGTGGCCGTAGCCGGCCATTCGCGTCGAGCGCTTGCCTCGACTGGCCGCCTCATGTCGATCAGCGCCATGACCATCGCCGCCGACCGACGCCTGATCCTTGCCGATTGGCGGCAGGGGGCACTTCTGGCCTTGAACCCGCCCGCCGGCAATCCGGGGCCGGATGGCGCTTTCAACCTCAAGGGCCTGAACGCGGCGCTCGAGGCGGCAGGTGCCTTACCGCGCGTCTCCGCGATGGTGTGGGACGCGGAGGGGCGCCGCGTCCTGGTAGCAGTGCCAACAGGGACCGCGCCCGATGCACCGACAGGACTTGCGGCGATCACGGCAGATGGCGCGGTGGTGCTGCACGACCCCGCAGAACTGGTCGTCGCGCGGCACGACCTTGTCGACCGCCCCGGCGACGGCGCACTGTGGCGCCATACGCCGGTGGCAAGCCTGACGGTCACGGACATGGTGTTGCGTGACGGCGAGCTGATCGTCGCAGGGTTGTCGAATGCAGATTTCGCAGCGACCCTGCGCCGCGTGCCCTGGCCCTTCGCGGCAGGTTCCGCCGCTGGGGTCACCCGGGTCGAGATGTACCACACCGTCCACAATCAGTTCGAGACACGCGCGCCCGTGCGCGCCATGGCGGTCGTGCCGCTGGACGGCACGGACCATCTTCTGGCCGCCTACACCTGCACGCCACTCGTGACGGCGCCGCTTGCCGATCTTAAGGACGGTGCGTCCGTCCGCGCCAAGACGATCGCCGAACTGGGCTATGGCAACACCCCGCTGCGCATCCTGCCCTTCGTGCTCACGTCCTATGACGGGACGCAATCGGACTGGGTTCTGGTCGCCAACGCGACCAAGGCGGCCGACCTTATCCCGCTCTCAGACATCGCCGCCGCGAACGCGCGCCCAGGTATTGCCGCGCCGGTGAAGGCGCCCTTCGAGACCACTGCCGGTTTGAGCCCCTTGCAGGTTCCACTGACCGGGGTCGTCGGGCTGTCTGACCAGGGGCCGGAGCATCTGATCGTGATGCGCCGCGAAAGCATGTCGGGCGAGCTCGAGCTCGTCTCGATCCGCAAGGGCGCATTCTTCCGTCTTTCGGACCATGTCAACGAATATGACTTTCCGACCTATGACTACCCGGCGGGCGACACGTTCCAGCAGAACTATATCCGCCCCTTCCATGCGGTTATGCGCAGCGAAGAGGGGTATCCGGACCTCGTCGAATGAACGTGCCAGCCATGTCCCTGCCGGGTGCCGAGCCCCTTCCACTGACGCCGGGCCTTTATCCCGCGCGTTTCTGGCCCGCGAACATCCTGCGGCTGCACCTTGTGTTCCCTCAGGCAATCGACGCCGGGGACTCGGCGCAGCCGGTGCGGCTGTTCGACGCCGCGGGCCGCGAGAGACTGGATGTCTTTGCCGACATTCCGGGCGGACTATGGTCGGCCTGCGGGCGCATACTGACTGTGCTTCTGCACCCCGGCCGAGTGAAGCGCGGGCTGGCGGCGCGCGACCGGCTGGGGCCTGGGCTGGTGGCGGGCGAAACGGTGACACTCACCCTGTCGTCAGCCCTCCGCGGGGCCGATGGCGGCCCGCATGGCCTGCCGGAGCGGTTTCTGATTCGCATCGCGCCGCCTGTTTTTGGGCCAATCCCGTCGGTTGCGTTCCGGCGCACCGGACACGGGTTGCGCCTGGGAGGGCCTGCCCCCATCGATGCGCTCGGTGCGCTGTCCTACATCCGCCTGATCGCTCCTGACGGGGCAGCGCTTTTCGGACGGCTAGCCCCCCTCACGGGATGGGCGCTGCATCTGTCGCCGAGCCACGCCCCGTGCCCGCACTTTCGCTTCGAGATCGTCGCTGCGCTTGAGGACTGCTGCGGCAATCGCCGCGACGCAGGGTTCGAAGTGCTGGCCGCCTCATCCGCCATGCCGCCAACCGTTACTGGAGATCTGCCATGCCTGACTACCTCTCCAAACTGACTCCTGACAACGCTGCTATGCTGCTGATAGACCACCAGACGGGCACCATGCTTGGCGTCCAGGACATTCGGCTGGATCAGTTCCGCTCGAACGTATTGGCGCTGGCCCGCACCGCACGCGCTCACGCGCTGCCGACAGTCCTCACCGCCAGCTACGCAGAGGGACCCAACGGCCCGCTGATGCCCGAACTGCTGACCATGTTTCCCGATGCGCCGGTGATCTACCGCCCTGGGCCGATCGACGCCTTCGACGATCCCGCCTTCGCAGCTGCGGTCGAGGCGACGGGTCGGCGCAAACTAATCATGGCCGGGGTCACGACGGATGTCTGCCTCTACTTCCCGGTGATCTCGGCCCTGGCGCGTGGCTATGATGTCTGGGCGGTCTATGACGCCTCCGGCTGCTGGGACACGATGTCGGAACTTACATCCTGCATGCGCATGGTGCAGGCCGGAGCTGTGGTCTGCAACTGGGCCGTCGTCACAGCCATGCTGCAGGCCGACTGGCGGCGGCAAGAGGCAGCGCAGCACACGTTAGGCATTTTTGGCGAGCATCTGCCCTTCTACGGAATGCTGGCCAACAACCTGGCCCATCGCACGCCCGGGGCATCGGCGGGCGAGTGACGTTGTCAACGCGCAAACGGAGACCGTGCAATGCCCCTTGCTTCCAACGCTGCAGTTCTGCCTCGCCAGCGCCTTGGCCGCCTTTTGATGGGGGCCGTCATTATCAGCACCGTCGGGATCGTTGCGGTTGCCGACATCTTCAATGCGACCCACCTCTTCAATCCGGACTGGCCGCCACATGCCCGCTTTCACAACGCAATGCAGGCCTGGACTCTTTTCCTCGTATCGATCGTGTCGCTGGCGGCACTCCGGCACGGGCAGATCGGCGTGGCGGCCATAGCCCCGGCAACCTTCTGGCCGTCGCTATGGCTGTCATGGCCGGTTCCAGGCACTTCGCCCTATGCCGCGCCCGCGCTGGAAGCCATCGGCTTTCCGGTCAACCTCGCCATCGCGGCTGTAATGCTGGTGCTGACGGGGCTCGCCGCCTGGCTATCACGTAACGGCTAAGCGCTAGGACTGAACGGGCGAAACCCGATGACCGACGACTTTCCAAAAAAGAAACACAGGGGCCGGTGCCCCAGTTCCCAAGCAGTCGTTCCTTAAACCTCAAAAGGAGTTCCTCATGCCTACCGCCTATGCTGAGCCCGGAAAGATGCTTCTGTCGCCCAGAGATCACACACTGATCCTGATCGATCACCAATCGCAAATGGCCTTTGCGACGCGCTCGATCGATACTATCCAGCTTCGTAACAACACCGGCCTGGTCGCCTCGGCAGCAGCGGCCTTCGACGTCTCGACGATCCTCACGACCGTAGCCGAGAAGACCTTCTCCGGCCCGATCTTCGATGAGATCAAGGCTGCCTTCCCGACGACGTCCATCATCGATCGCACCACGATGAATACGTGGGAAGACCCGCGCGTGACGGCAGAGGTCAACCGCATCGGCAAGGGCCGGATCGTGCTCGCGGGCTTGTGGACCAGTGTCTGCATCGTTGGTCCCGCCCTATCGGCGCTGGATCAGGGGTTCGAGGTCTACATCCTCGCCGATGCCTGCGGCGACGTTTCCGAGGAAGCCCATGCGCGCGCGATAGAACGGATGGTGCAGGCCGGTGCGCGGCCAATGACCTCGCTGCAGTACCTGCTCGAGTTGCAGCGCGACTGGGCACGGGGGGCGACCTACAACACCACGGTGGACATCGCCAGAACCTTTGGTGGTGCCTACGGCCTTGGCTTGATCTACGCCAAGACCATGCTGGGCGAACACGCTTCCGAAGCGGGCTCAGCGCCTGCGGCCTGAGCCGGGGCAGCCGCCGCAGCGTCTGTGCGTTCCGCTTCCGTTCTTCCCGCAGGTTCGAGGCTGTCATGCAAACCTACCTCATTACCCTGGCGCTCGGTCTTGCGGTCGGCGTGATCTACGGGCTTTCGGGCGTGCGCTCCCCCGCGCCGCCCGTCATTGCCCTGGTGGGACTGTTCGGGATTCTGGCGGGCGAGCAGGCCGTCTTTGCGGTCAAGCGCATCGCCGCCGGGCACGGCTTCACGACCGAGTGGCTGCACCACCACGCTGCGCCCCACCTGTTCGGGCAACTGCCGCCGCAACCCGATCCGCACGGCGCGCCCACCGGCAAGGAGACCCGCACATGACCGGGAGTTCAGAAGACCTGCTGCTCACCGGCGGGCGCATCACGACGATGAATCCCGCCCAACCCGAAGCCGAGTCCGTGCTGATCCGCGAAGGGCTCTTCGCAGAGGTGGGCAAGGATCGCGACCTGATACAGCGCCACCCGCAGGCACGCGGCATCGACCTCGGCGGGGCCCGCGTCATTCCCGGCCTGATCGACAGCCACACGCACATCATCCGGCAGGGCAACAATTTCGCACTGGAACTGCGCTGGGATGAGGTGCCCTCGCTGGCGGACGGCCTTAGGATGCTGCGCGCCCAGGCCGAACGCACGCCGCCCGGCGCCTGGGTGCGCGTGGTGGGAGGCTGGTCGGCAGATCAGCTTGCCGAGCGCCGTCTTCCCACGCTGGAGGAAATCAACGCCGCGGCGCCGGACGTGCCGGTCTTTGTTTTGCACCTCTACGACCGGGCTTGGATGAATGCAGCCGCGCTGCGCGCACTCGGTATCGACGAGCATTTCTACGAGCCATTCGTGTCCGGTCGGCTGGAGCGTGACGATTTCGGCCGCCCGACCGGGCTTGCCCTTGCAAGACCCAATGCCCAGCCACTCTATGCGCTCCTCGACCGGGCGCCGAAGCTCGACCGTGAGGCCCAGATCACGTCCACCCGGCACTATTTCCGCGCGCTCAACGCGCTCGGCCTGACCTCGGCCCTGGACTGCGCGGGAGGGTTCCTGAACTACCCGGACGACTACGGTGTCATCACCGAACTGCACCGCCGTGGCGAGCAGACTGTGCGCATCGGCTACCAGCTCTTCGCCCAGAAGCCTGGCCGCGAACTGGCGGATTTCCAGCGCTGGCACGACATGGTGAAGCCCGACCAGGGCGACGCGCTGCTGAAATGCGTCGGCGCGGGCGAGATGCTTGTCGCGTCCGCTTACGACTTCGAGGACTTCAGCTACCCGCGCCCGACGCTCGGACCCCAGATGGAAGGCGAGCTGGAACTCGTGCTCGACTTCCTGCTCGCGAACCGTTGGCCGATCCGTTTCCACTGCACCTACGAGGAAAGCGCGCGGCGCATCCTCGACGTGGTCGAGCGCGTCGGTGGCCGTCACGGGCTCGACGGGCTCAATTGGATCTTCGATCACGGCGAGACCATCACGCCGGCCACGATGGAGCGGGTGGCGCGGCTGGGCGGCGGCATTAGCTATCAGAACCGCATCGCCTTTCAGGCGCGCGAATACGAGCGCCGTTACGGCACGCAGGCGCTGCGCGAGGTCATGCCGGTGCGCGCCATGATGGCCGCCGGCGTGCCGCTGGCGGCGGGCACGGATGCAACGCGCGTCTCTTCCTACAATCCATGGCTTGCGATCCACTGGGCGGTCAGTGGCAAGGGTTGAGGCGGCGACCGGATCTGGGACGCAGGCCTTTCGCGTCACGACGCGCTCCGCCACTGGACGGTCGAGGGCGCCTGGTTCAGCCGCGAGGCGGGGCAGAAGGGCGCGATCGCACCGGGGCAGTTCGCCGACCTCGCCGTTCTCGACCGCGACTACTTCACGGTTCCCGAGGACGAGATCGGTGCAATCACCTCCGACCTCACGCTTTTGGGCGGCAGGATCGTTCACACGAAAGGGCGGTTCGTCAACGACGCGCCGCCGCGGCTGCCGGACCTCCCGGGATGGTCACCGGTGACGGCGTTCGGTGCGCCGGGCATGTTTCCGCTCCGACTGGAAGGAGGCCCCGCATGAGTCTCAACAGACCTCTGTCGCGTCGTCTTTTCGTCGCCGGATCGGTTGCCGCCGGATTGACCGTGTCGACAACGATGACGAGAGCTCAGCCTGGTGTTGTCCGCCTCGGCGTCATCGGCATCTCCTTCCACGCCATCGCAGGAGCGGTCGTGCAGACAGTTCTCGAGCGCTTGGGCAAGCAGGTGACGGTGCAACAGGCCCCCCATGACGAGATGTTCCGCAGGCTGGGCGGTGGTGAAGTTGACCTTCTGGTGGCTGCGTGGATGCCCGGAACGCATCGGCACCTTTTCGAACCCTTTGCTGATCGCCTGGCCCCCCTCGCCACACTCTATCGCAACGCCCAGCTCTACTGGACGGTGCCCGACTACGTACCAGCCGAGCTGGTTTCGTCAGTCGATGATCTGGTGCGGCCCGAGGTGATGACGCGGATGGACCGAACGATCCGCTCGATCGGGCCCTCGGCGGGGCTGTCGGTGCGCTCGGCGACGATGCTGTCGGCCTATGGGCTCGACGTGGCCGGATACCGGGTCGAACCCGGCGAGACCTCGCTCTGGCTCAAGAATTTCCGGGCCGCCCATACTGCGCGGCAGTGGCTGGTGATGCCACTCTGGCAGCCGCATTTCCTGAACCAGACCCATCAGTTGCGCCGCCTGAAAGACCCACAGGGAGTGATGGGCAGCGCCGATGACGCAGTGATCATAGCGAACTCCGCCTTCGCCCGATCGCTCGACCCGCGCAGCGCCCGGGTCCTTGCCGCCATCGACATCGGGCTTGATGGCATCACCGAGATGGACGTTGCTGTGAATGTCGGAGGCCTGACCCCTGCTGAAGCGGCAGTGCATTGGCTGGGTGCCGAGGACAAACGCGTTGCAAAATGGCTGGACGCTTAGCCTCGCGCACCGATGGAGGATCGGATGACCGCTGCTGCAGAGGACGACAAGGTGTGGCAACCACATGCACCCGAGAAGCCAAAGGCGCCGTCGGCCTGGGCTCCGTTTCGCTCCCGCATCTTTGCCGTGATCTGGGGCGCGTCGCTTGTGTCGAACATCGGTATCTGGATGCGCGATGTGGCCTCAGGCTGGCTGATGACTGATCTTGCCCCGTCACCACTCATGGTCTCTTTGGTGCAGGCGGCACTTTTGCTGCCAGTTCTTCTTTTCGCCCTTCCGGCCGGAGCGCTGGCCGACATCCTTGACCGGCGGCGGATGCTGATTGCCGTTCAGGTGTTTCTTGCTGCCGTATCCTTTTGCATGGCCGCCGTAGTCGCCGCAGAGGCGATGACGCCGCTAGCGCTCCTACTGTTCACCTTTGCCGCAGGAGTGGGGGCGGCGCTGACGCAGCCGGCGTTTCAGGCCATCGTCCCGGAACTTGTTCCCCGCACGGACCTGCGGGCAGCGGTGGCGTTGAATTCGATGGGGATCAATGTCGCACGGGCGATCGGCCCCGCGCTGGGAGGCGTCGTGTTGGCCGTAGCGGGCGTTACGGTTGCATATCTGTTGGATGCGCTCTCCACACTTGTCGCGATCGCTGCATTTGTCTGGTGGCGGCGCCCCCCTCCGGAACGCACGCTTTCGCCCGAACGGCTCGGTCCGGCCATGCGGACCGGGATGACATACGCGTTGCGCGCCCCGGCCCTGCACCGGGTCCTGTTGCGCGCACTTGCCTTCTTTCTCTTCGCCTCGGCCTATTGGGCGCTTCTGCCGCTGATCGCGCGGGACCTGCTGGCGGCGGACGCGACCTTCTACGGGCTGATGCTGACCTTTGTCGGCGCCGGCGCGGTGGCCGGGGCGCTGGTCCTACCGCGTGTAGGGCAACACTTCGCACCCTCGACACTGGTTTCGATCGGCAGCCTTGTTACAGCTCTGGCCATGGCGGGTCTTGCGGTTGCGCCTCCGACAGCCCTGGTGTTGGGCCTGTTGGGGCTGGCTGGACTGGCCTGGATCACGGTCCTGACCAGCCTAGGCGTTGCAGCACAGACCAGCCTACCCGATTGGGTGCGCGCACGCGGGCTTGCCGTCTATCTAATGGTCTTTTACGGCTCTATGGCGGCGGGCTCGGCGCTCTGGGGCCAACTTGCGGCACTGACTGACATTCCCACCGCGCTTATAGCCGCCGCTACGGGCGGAGTCCTGGCCGCGCTCGCAGCCACAACAGCGGAATGGCCCGGCGGATCGAGTGACCTTAGGCCTGCAGGCCATTGGCCGAAGCCAGACACGGCGCAAGACGTCGGTCCCGATGCCGGGCCAGTGCTGGTGACACTTAATTGGCACGTCGCGCCCGAGCAGCGCGCAGCATTCCTGGCCGAGGCCACAGCATTCTCGCATAGGCGCCGACGCGATGGAGCTTTCGGCTGGCAGATATGGGAGGATCTGTCCACTCCCGGACTCTACGTCGAAAGCTACATGGCAATGACCTGGGCCGATCATCTGCGCCAGCATGCACGCATCACCGCCGATGACGCCGCTGCGCAAGCCCATCTGAACTCGTTGGCCGAGGCCCCGCCCGTCGTGCATCACCACATCGCCGCGCGCAATATCCGAACGGAGGCCGAAGGTTTCGCTGTCTGACTGTAGATGACGGCAAGGATCCGCCGCAGAATCTTGACCAAGCCACAACCGATCTCGGATGGCACTTCGCCCATCGGCCCGGTAGTTCAGGTTCCCCGCGTTCTATCGGGATCCTGCTGCGTTGTTGGTGTCACAGCATGACGATAGACCCACGTCGTGGTAGCGTGACTCGATGGAAGTGGCCGTTACTGCCCCGATGACGGAGATCCGGCCCATGGATGCTATTCGAGGAACATCTGCTCCCCAGTTCCAGGCGGTCTATCACCCGCAATCAGGCATTGCCACTCTGGACGCAGCCGTCTATTCGGCCCCGGTCGGGCCGATCGAGTTGGTCGAACTGCTGCGGAACGGGCTAAGCATGGCGATCGTTCCTGCGCAACCTTTGGCACAGATCGTCGCGGCGCCGGGCGTCGGGTCGGACGTGATCATCCGCTTACTTGACCCGATCCGGCGGCTGGAGCGGGACCCTGCACCGGACCTGCGGCCACGCGCGGCTACCCTTCGGGCCAGCTCTCTGATTGCGATCCCGGAAGGGCTTGCCACCGATTGGTATCTGCCCAACGGCCAGCCGCGGGTCCTGCACCTGCACATCGGCGCAACCCTGCGCGAGACCATGCACGACGAGGCGGGGCGCGGTCTGGAACGGCAGTTAAAGCCACGCATCGGCTGGGACGTGTCGAGCGCGAACGCGATGTTCGAGCGGATGGAGCGGCTCGGTGCGGCCACCGGACCGCTCGACCGTCTGGAACTGCAAGGCCTTGGTTTGGCTGCAACGGCGGCAATCCTTCGCGCGTCGGGAGTGCTCGCGACACGAAACCCAAGCCAGGCGATGACGCCCGCGCGCTTGCGCAGGGTGCGTGCCTATGTCGAGGAGAACCTGGGCAGCGAAGTCTGCCTCGACGAGATGGCGGGCTGTGTCGGCCTGTCCACGAGCCATTTCGCCCGCGCCTTCCGGGCCGAGACGGGCATCAGTCCCTATGCCTTCGTGGTGCAGGCGCGGGTGAAACGGGCGAAGGACCAGCTTCTGAACAGCCGCCGCAGCTTGGCCGAGATCGCAATCGACTGCGGCTTCGCCACCCAGTCGCACATGACCGAAACCTTCCGCCGGGTGACGGGACTGCCACCCGCGCGCTGGCTGCGGGTGCAGGGGCGGGATGCGGAGGGCGAAGCATGAGCGTCCCGGCGTTCCGCCACGAGTCGGGTCTGCCCGGCCTTGACCATGTGCTATGCTCTGCCCCGCCGGTTCCGCACCGCCATGCCAGCGTTCTCGACGATGCGGTCACGGTATTCGAGCTGCCCGCGCAACCGCACGTACAGGAAGTGTCTGCGCCGCCGCTCGACCTCGACGTCATGATCTACATGCTGGACGGCATGATGGCCCTTGCCCGACCGCTGTCCGACGGCCTGCCGGTGCGCAGCCTGCGCCCGCGAACGGTGATGTTCCTGCCGGCGGGTACCGCAACGACGTGGCAGGCCGCGCAGGGGCAGGCGGGTGTGGTCCACCTGCACGTGCCGCGCGCGGTCCGGGACACGTGGCAGAATGGCAACGGCACCTACTGTGCCTGCCCGGCGGCAAACATCGACGACCGCGACCTGATCCGGAGCTTCGAGACCATCCACCGGGTGCTGGCGCAGGACGTACCGTTCCGGCGCCTTTTGCTGCAGGGCCTTTCCTATATGGTCGTGGGTCAGGTGCAGGCCCGTCTGCACAGCGCCCAGCCCGTCAGCAGCCCGAGCCGGGCGATGACACCGGGGCGGCTGCGGCGGGTGCGCGCCTATGTCGAGGAGAACCTTGGACGCGAGGTCTGCCTCGAGGACATGGCGGCCAGCGTGGGCCTGTCGGCAAGCCATTTCGCCCGCGCCTTCCGGGCCGAGACAGGAATCAGCCCCTATGCCTATGTCGTGCAGGCCCGGGTCGCGCGGGTCAAGGCCGAGCTTCTGCACAGCCGCCGCACGTTGTCCGAAATCGCGCTCGACTGCGGCTTTGCAACCCAGTCGCACATGACCGAAACCTTCCGCCGCGCGACAGGCCTGCCGCCGGCCCGGTGGCTGCGCGCGCAGGGGCGGAATGTGGAGGTGCCATGACAAACGCCACCAGTTCGCGCCGAGAATTCCTGCTGTCCGTTCGCAATCAGGATGCACAGCAACTTTTCCCCGGCTTGCCCTCGGCCAACAAGCAAAGGCCGCAGAAAGTGACCGAAGTGCATCTCGCGCGCCAGGCGCAGACCATAGTTATCTATGCCCGGCGCAGTTCGGATCTCAGCACGCAATTACCACCGAACATCTCGGCCGCGTCGGGCGACCTCGCTCTGGTCAGTGGCTACCTGCTGGGATGGCACCTCGTTGGGTTTTCGCGGCGCCCCGGCTCCAGACACTGCGCACACGAACTGCGGGCGGACTTCGCCAAAGCGATCCGGCGGGAGGTCCACCCTGAGGTCCTGCCACTCGCTGTGGGCCTGAACACTCCGGGGCTGGGCGAAAGACGGAAGTTGCCCTTCAGGCGTTCGAAGCCTTCCTATCAGTCGACCTGCAAAGCGCGGGCATTTCAGCAGTTATGATGCTGTTCAACACAAGTGTCGCGCTGGCCTGCAAGGGCAGGTGCTATCGGGCCTACGCCCTAGCATTTCCTCCGGGAGTTAAAGGTCGCCGCAAGTGCGGCCTGCCTTGCTCGGGTCGTGACGCACCGGAAGGACCAGATCACGGAGATGCTGAAATGGGGGATGACCCGCTCGCCGAGGTCTGCGGCTTTGCCGCGCAAAAGCATATGACATTGGCATTGCGCCAAGCTGTGGGCACAGCACTCGGGCGCTGACGCCACGACCGTCCGAGTGGACATGCCCAACGTTACACGGAGGAGCAGCCCTAATGAGCGACGAGCTCGGAAAATCAAAATCAGCCGGAAAGCGGGGCAAGGAGCCCTCACAACCGCTTGTCTTTCACGCCAAGTCGGGCCTGGCGGCTTATGATGCTGCGGCGTTTTACGGTGCGCCACCTGTTCATGGTCCGGCGATACGCTCGGAGCTAGGCTTTGGGGCGATGTTCCAAGCTCGCATGCGTCGCGTGCCCGAAGTGGAGGCGAACAGTGGAGGCGATCTTGTGCTGCTTATGGTCTCCTCTGCGCAACACGAAATCGAGGTCTGGATGGACGGACGCCATAGGGGCTGTGTCGGCTTTCGTCGGGGTGATCTGGTGTTGGTGCCGCCCGGAATGGCCAGCCGCTGGTGCGCGAAGGATGGCCAGGCGAGCGTGGTCCACTTGCACGTGACAGCCGAGCGTCTAGCGCAGACCTTGGCGGATGAGCCAAGTTGCACGGCGCTGAACCTGGTGCCGGGACTTGCCTTCCGCGACCCGGTGCTACAGCGTCTGATGACGGCCGCTGCCCGCCTCGATGAGACGGATGCGCTGTCGAGCCTGCAGGTGGCAGCAATCGGCGCATCGGCTCTTCTTCAGGTTCTGCGTCACCCACCACCAGGGTTAGGTCTTGTTTGACGTATCGGTTTTCGGGCGGGCATGTCGAATCCTTGCCGCCGAGATTCGCCGGTGCCTTTCCAAGGCGATAGAGCTGCTTGTAGGGTCCTGACATCACGGAAAGACGGAGCGGACCCTATGCCTCCATTTACCCCTTCCGACACTGCATTTCTGCTCATCGACCATCAGGTCGGCACGATGCAACTGATCAAGAACATCGACAGCGCCCACGCCGGCCGCATGGCCGTGGCGCTGGCTAAGGCCGCCAAGATCATGGGCGTTCCGGTCGTCATGACCTCGAGTCAGGAGGACCGCATCCAGGGCCCGCTGATGCCCGAACTGGAACAGGTCCTGCCCGAGGCCTTCGCCAGCCGCGTCAAGCGCGCAGGCGTGGTGAACGCCTGGACAGACCCGGCGTTCAGGAACGCGGTGCAGGCCACTGGTCGCAGAAACCTGGTGATGGCAGGCGTCACGACCGATGTCTGCCTGGTCTTCCCCGCCATCGACGCTGTGCAGGAAGGCTTCCGGGTGCAGGCGGTGATGGACGCTTCAGGGTCGCCGTTCGAGCTGTCGGAAGATATGGCACGCCGACGGATGGAGGCTTCGGGAGTTATCCTGACAGCAACCAACACGTTGGTGGCCGAGATGGCGCAGAACTGGTCCACCGCAAACGGATCACAGCTGATCCAGCTCCTTTTCACGGATGTGCTGCCGCCGGTGACTCCGTCCGTCGTCGCCAAGGGCGCCGCCATCTGACGCGAGGACCGGCGAGACCCAGTTTTTGCACACTGCGCCAGGGCCGACTGGCACTACCGCCGGGGCCAATACCTTCGCGACGGAGACAGGGCATGGCACTGGACGATTCCCTCGGCAGGACGGATCCGGGCACAGGATTTTTCTGGTCGGATCGGGACGAAGGGCGCCTTTTCGTGCGCACTCAAGGGCCACGAGAGGCGCCGGCGGTCCTGTTCCTGCACGGCAGGCCGCAGACGGGCCGAGCCTGGACCAGCGTAGCCGCACGGCTTGACGGGCGCGCCTACTGTCTGATGCCCGACCTACGCGGCTTCGGCGACAGCGCGCGTCCTGTTTCGGGCTACATGATGGATACGCTCGCGGAGGACCTTTTAATCCTTCTCGACACCGCTGGGGTCGAGCGCACGGTGGTAGTGGCCCATGACCTAGGCGGTCCTGCAGCCTGGGCACTCGCCCACACCGCGCCCGACCGCATCGCCGCAGTTGCCTTCTTCGAGACGCCGTTCCCCGGTGCGCCTCTATCCGACGCAGACCAACTCCTGTTGCGCTTCCCGCACCTTCTGTTCCACGCCAATGTGGACCTGGCGACCTGGCTGATCACCGGCCGCGAGGAGCGTTACCTCGACCATTTCATCCGCCAATTTGCGGGCAACCCTGATACAGCAACGGTCGGGCTGCCGATCTGGGCGGCCGGGCTCGCCCAGCCAGGCGGCCTACGGTCCAGCCTCGAGCACTACCGCGTTTGGCCTGAGAATGCCCGGCTCGGGGCCGAACTGGCCGCATCGCCGCTAACCTGCCCGGTGATTGCCTGGGGTGGTGACCATTCCATGGGCGACTACGTACTAACCGCGGCGCGCGCTATCGCGACAAACGTGCGGGGTGGAACGCTGGCCGACACCGGCCACTGGATCCCCGAGGAACGCCCCGCCGCCATCGTCAATGCCGTGCATGACATCATCTCCCATATCTGACCGAAAGGACCGGCCATGCCCAACACAGCCAAGATCCCGCCCGTCCCCCTGATCACCCATCTAGCTGACCGACCTGCCTATTGGGTGGTCGGCGACCGCTATACCACTCTTCTCAGTGCCGAAGAGACCGACGGTGCCTTTAGCCTCTTCGAATTCATCGTACCCGCCGGCCGAGGCTCGCCGCCGCACATCCACCACGGCGAGCACGAAACATTCGTGGTCCTCTCGGGCGAAATGGAGTTCACAGTGGCGGGCCAAGCCAACCGGATAGGTCCGGGAGGTTTGGTGTTTGGCGCCCGCAGCGTGGCGCACAGCTTCCGCAACGTCGGGCAGACCGAGGCGCGCATGATTGTCGTCTGCACGCCCGGAGGGCTCGAGCGCTTCTTCGCTGCGGCGGGCGTCAAGGCGGCGGACCGAACCTCGACTCCGCCCGCACCTACGGAAGCCGACAAGGCACGAATGCTGGCGATCGCGCTCGACCACCAGGTCGAGCTTCTGCCCCCACCCGGCCACTAGCCCCCGAGCCGCCGCTCCGGTACTGACAAGGTGATGGGCTTGAGTTGGGCAGCTCGAGGAATTCTGGCGCAAACCTTGGCTTTTTTGACTGATGTCTGCTGGAGATCCAATCGTCTCAGGGGTCGGTACTCCGCTCCCTCGACACCTTCGACCAGATCGGTCACTTGGGCGTCATCGATAGGTTGCACTTGATGTCAGCTTCACGTTGCGAGCTTGCCGACAGGCCGTCGCCCATGTCCTTGCCGGGGATGGCGTCAGGGACATTCTCGGCAAGCAGCCTGCACGCGTTGAGGCGCTGATCGGTTCAGCTCCTAGATCCCGTGGTCAACACGATGTGTTGCCATTACTTTCCACCTCAAAACCTGGAGACTTGAATTGGCTAAGATCCTGATCCTCTATCACTCGGCCTTCGGCCATATGGAACAGATGGCGCAGGCAGCGTCGGAAGGTGTCGCTGCAGTCGGCGGTGAAGCCGTCGTCAAGCGGGTGCCGGAGCTGGTCCCGGACGACATCGCGCGCAAGTCCGGCTACAAGCTGGATCAGGCTGCACCGATCGCGACGGTCGCCGAACTGGCAGACTATGACGGCATCATTCTCGGCATCCCGACCCGCTATGGCCGCATGTCCTCCCAGATGGCCAACTTCTGGGATCAGGCTGGCGGCGTCTGGGCCCGTGGACAGCTCGTCGGCAAGGTCGGCAGCGTGATGGCGTCGTCGGCAACGCAGCACGGTGGACAGGAGACAACCCTCTTCTCCGGCATCACCAACCTGCTGCATTTCGGCATGGTGATCGTCGGCCTACCCTATTCCTATGCGGGCCAGATGACGCTCGACGAGATCACCGGCGGCGCCCCCTATGGCGCAACCACGATTGCAGGTGGCCAGGGCCAGCGCCTGCCGTCCCAGAACGAGCTGGATGCGGCCCGGTTCCAGGGGCGCCTCGTGGCCGAGACCGCAGCGCGCCTGATCGCAGGCTGACCGCTCTCGCCCACAGGTGGACCGGCCACTCAAGCCCGGGCACCAGAGCGGCGGAGAACAGCTCGAGAGCGTGATCGCTCTGAATGCCAACTGGATGGATGGTCGTGCACCGCCGGTCCCACGCCGGCTGCACGGCCAGACATAACATCCCGCATGGTGCTCTGCGTCGGCATGGGCGAGAAGCTTGAGAATGATGCCACCAACTGACGTGGCCGCGTAGGACCCAAGCAGCTCGCCCTCCGGCAAACCCCAGGGCGGTTCAAGGGCTTTGAATAGCCGTGCCTCGTGACGGCGATCTACTGTTTGGTGCGCTCATCGCCGATGATCGCCCAATCCTCTGACCAGCCTAACTGGAGGGCTTCGCCTGGTGCGAACGCCAGACGCAAAAATTGCACCGCAGCCCCGTCATCTGCAATTGCGTCTGAGGATCCTCACGCCATTCCAACGCAAATGCCGCCACACGAATTTACGCCCCCTCATAGCCGGGGCTGACAAGATCATAGTGTCGCTGTTTCATCGTCCGCTTCTGCTTGCGGCTCTTCTTTCACAAAGTCTTCAGCCAGGCCGATAACTGATCTGCAAATGGATCAAGCTGGCTCGGCCTCTCCGGCACGATGACCTTCGGCTCAACGCCACCTGTTCGCAGCCATTTGGGAGATGCACAAGGCGCGGATCCTGGTAACGGGGGCAACAGGAAAGACGGGCGGCGCTGTGGTGAAGCAACTGCTGGACGAGGGGGGCCCGTCCGCGCGATTGCGCACCGCCAGGACCGCCGGGCGGAGGCACTTGCCAGCATCGGCGCCGAGGTTGCCGTCGCCTCCGCCCATGATCCCGAGGCGCTGGCCGCCGCGCTGAAGGGGGTGCATCGCGCCTACTATGTGCCGATCTTCGCGCCCCACGCGACGCAGGCGGCAGCGGCCTTCGCGGCGGCGGCAGAGGGATCGTCGCTAGAAGCAGTCGTGCAACTCAGCCGGTGGCTGTCGCACCCCGCGCATCCATCGATCCTGACGCGGGAAACTTGGCTGATTGACCGTATTTTTGCGCGTCTGCCGGGCGTGGCACACGTGATCCTGAACCCGGGCATGTTCGCTGACAACTTCCTGCGCACGATCGACATGTCGACGCTTCTGGGCCTCTATCCAGTGCTTACCGGCGACAGCCGCTCGGCCCCGACGCTTGCGTTGTTCGTCGCCATTTGGTTCGGAGCCTCGTCAGGACCCGCGTCATGGTGGCGAACCTGCGTGGCCCTAGTTCTGTTTATGGCAGCCGGCGTGATGGGTTTTCCCGCTCTGCGCGCTTTCCGGCAGGCGGGTACGACGATTGATCCGGTCAGCTCCCATTCCGCGTCCGGCAAATCTACGCGACCCATGACCGCTCCCGAAAATGCAGTCTTGAATGAGACGCTCGCCTCTTTGGGGAACCCTTTTGTCAACACACCTTAGCCATCTGTCCCGCGCTGCTGGGCCAGGGCCATGGCGAAAACACCGTTGCCGACGCTCCAGTCGGAGTAGTCGTTCTCGTGCAAGTAAATGAAGACATCCTTGGGCGATACCGCCGCGCTCCCCGCGAGGTTCCGCGTTATGGCAGCGTAGAGATCCCGCTTCATGGCGTCACTTCTGCCACGGCGCATTGTGATTTCCACGACGATCAGCCTGTCGGACCGGGCAATGCCGTTGAAGCCCCGGTCGTAGAAGAACTCGTCGTCACTGTATTGGGTGACGAGGTTGAAAAGTTCGTCCTTTGGCATGCCGATGCTCTCAACAAGCGCATCATGAATCCCCTGCACGATCTGCTGCTTGTGCAGTGTATCTGTGCCTTTCGGGATGGCTGTTCTGACAAATGGCATGGCTCACCTCGTCCTGTTGGTTCGCTCCTTTTTTCACCTATCCTGCGCCCAGTCCATTGACATTCCAGCCCGCTTATTGTGACTCTGGCTCACATGAAAAGCAGAAAGATGCTGCCTGTTGCGGCGCTCCGGGCATTCGAGGCTGCCGCCCGACATGGCCAAATCTCACGTGCTGCCGACGAGTTGGGCGTGACGCATGGTGCAGTCAGCCGCCAAGTCAGCCATCTCGAGGATTTCATTGGCGCGCCTTTGTTCGAGGGCGCGCGCAACCGCCCGAGGCTTACCGCAGAAGGCCGGGTCTTCGGCTTTGCCCTGACTGCGGCTTTCGATCAAATCGAGGATGCGCTGCGTATCATCGGGCGGGGAGATGGCAGCATCCTGGATGTGGCCTGCCTCAGCACTTTTGCAATGCGCTGGCTTATTCCGCGCCTGCATGACTTTGCGGCTCGGCACCCCCGCTATGATGTTCGCCTTGCAACCGATGACCGGCAGTCGCAGGTTCACGTCGATGCCCGTATTCTGGTCTTGCCGCCTGATGCCGAACTGCCAAAGACCTGCACGCGGCTATTTGCGGAGAAACTGGCGCTGGTCGTCACACCCTCGCTCGCATCGGGCTCCGAGACGGACGTACTCGCCCTGCCTCGGCTGGAGACGCGGACACGCCCTGATGTCTGGCGCGAATGGGCCTCCCTGACCGGCAAAGGCGTCGGGAATGCATCCGCCACGACCCGGATCTTCGATCATTATCACATGACGATCGAGGCGGTTCTCAACAACCTTGGTGTCGCAATCGCCCCCTGGCATCTGGTGGCGGGGGATGTCGCCGGCGGCCGGCTGGTCGCGCCGTTTGGTGCGGCTGACAGCAACTACGTCTATGCGGTGGAAGTCGCCCGACCGGGAGCGCCCAAAACAAGGGATTTCGTCAATTGGCTGAAGGAGGCCACGCAAGACCTTCGCGAATGACCGAATTGGGCTCGAAACCGACCTTCGCCCCATCTGCAACATAGCAAAAGACGATGCCCACCCCATCGATCCTGACCCCGAGGCCGTCGACGCACTGCTCGATGTCTGGCCGGTCTTGGGGGCGTTTCAGCTGACCTAGGTCTCCAAGGGTCGGCTGCTGGCGGTGGATTGGTTGGTCTGAGCTGCCGGACTGGTTGTGGGCTCGCAGCGGCGTCCTGAGCGGGGCCGGGTCAGGCGTCCTGTTCGTCTTGGTCCAATCCCAGGTCATCGAGGCTCTGCTTCAGCCGCGGGACTGCGAAGTCGACGAAGGCGCGCAGCTTGGGTGCAAGCAGGCGGCTCTGCGGAAAGACCAGATGCACCGGAACCGACGGCGGCGTCAGGTCCTCGAGCACTGGAACCAGACGGCCCTGGCGGATCTGCTCGGCGACCATGTAGGACAAGGCGATCGTGATGCCGTCACCGGCTTCGGCGGCCGCGATGGCGGTGACCGCATCGTTGATCTCGAACCGCGGCATGAACGACACGCTCTTGCCGCTGCGCCCGTCGAGGAACCGCCATTCACGGTTGGGCATCAGGCCCGTGAACGCGATGACGGAATGCTGTGCCAGATCACCCGGGGCAACCGGCACGCCGTGACGTGCAAGATAGTCAGGACTGGCCACAAGCATCCGGCGTACCGACCCGAGCTTGCGCGCAACCATGGTCGAATCCGGCAAGGACCCGACGCGGATTGCGGCGTCGATCCCCTCCTCGATGAGGTTGGTGACCCGGTCCAGCAGCAGCACCGACAGCGTGACATCGGGAAATTCAGTCAGGAACGCGCGGGCAACCGGGGCCAGCAACGCCCGCCCCAAAGTGACCGACGCCGTGATGGTGAGATGGCCACGGGCGGCCGTGGTTGCGCCCAAGGCCTCGCGTTCGGCAGCGGCGAGATCGTCCAGAACACGGCGGGCGCTTTCGAGAAAGCGCGAGCCGACATCGGTGATGGCCAGGCGCCGCGTGGTGCGCTGGAACAGCCGCGCGCCAAGCCGGTCCTCGAGCGCCGAGATCGCCCGGGTGACCGCTGGCGGCGACATGCGCAAGCGCTGACCTGCCTTCGCAAAACTGCCCGCATCGTTGACGGCGATGAACACCTCAAGTTCGTGGAAGCGGTCCATTCATTTCTCCCAATGGAATAATCAATTCCATATGTCGCGTATTCTTCCAGATCAAACACCAGACCATACTCGGGATCAAGGCTCTCGCCCCGCCGTCAGCGGAGTGAGACCAGCATTTTGCAACCCCGAAAGGACATCCGATGGTCAACCTGTCTCGCCGCAGCTTCGGCGCCGCCCTTGCCGCTCTTCCCCTGTCAGCTGCCCTTGCCACGCACGCCACCGCAAGGTCTGCAGGTCCGTTGCCGCGCCTGCCCGTGGTGGCCCGTTATCAGATCGGGCACTTCGAGGTGACGGTCATCTCCGACGGCTACATCGACTTTCCCTATGAGCTGTTCACCGGAGCTGGCCCGGCCGATGTCAAAGCCGCTGGCGACGCCGTGTTTGCCGCCGGCAAGAATGGCATCCGCGCCAGCTTTTCGACCTATCTGATCAACGACGGCGAGCGCTACATCCTCGTGGACAGCGGGCCGGCCGGAACGGTCAGCCCCACGTCCGGCTATCTGCCGGGCACGCTGGAAGCCCTGGGCGTGCCAGCGAGCAGCATTGATGCCGTCATCCTGAGCCATGCGCATGTCGATCACATCGCGGGCATGGTTGCCGGCGGGCGCAACACCTATCCCAACGCAGAGGTCTTTATCGATCGCCGCGATGTGGCGACCTTTACCGACCCCGGCATTCTGGCCCGCGCACCGCAGATCACGCATTCCAGCTTCGCCGCCACGGAACGTCTCGTCTCGCTGTATCCGCGGCTGCAACAGATCGACGGTAACCGGGAGATTTCGCGCGGCGTCTCCGTGTTCGACCTGTCGGGCCACACGCCCGGACAGATTGGCGTGAAGATCGAGGATGGCGACCAGAGCCTGTTGCTGGTCGCGGACATGCTGTTCCATCCGGCAGCGCACCCGGCAATCCCCGGCTTCGGGATCGTGTTCGAGATGGACAAGGCTGCGGCCGATGCCACCCGCACCCGGTTCTTTGCCGAAGCTGCCGAGCAGAAGGCTCTGATCGCGGCGACCCACATGCCGTTCCCCGGCGTCGGGCGGATCATCAACGAAGGTGGCGTCCCCCGCTGGCTGCCAGCCGACTGGTCCTACCTCTGACCCAGAGTTGCCCTCGCCATATAGGCCCGAACGACGTTGCCACTTCAGGCGCTCCCAAAAGGGGGCGCCGCTTCACCAGGAGAAATTTTCATGTCCCGCCCACCCTTGCCGCCCTTTACAGCCGAAACCGCCGCGCAGAAGGCCCGATTGGCCGAAGATGCCTGGAACAGCCGCGATCCCGCGCGCGTGGCGCTGGCCTATACCACCGACAGCCTGTGGCGAAACCGGGCCGAGTTTCCCCGTGGCCGGACGGAAATCGAGGCGTTTCTGACGCGCAAATGGGCGAATGAGCACGAGTATCGCCTGATCAAGGAGGTCTGGGCGTTTCACGCCAACCGGATCGCGGTGCGCTTTGCCTACGAATGGCGCAACGATGCCGGACAGTGGTTCCGCAGCTACGGCAATGAGAACTGGGAGTTTGATGCCGAGGGGCTGATGGCCGTGCGCCATGCCAGCATCAACGACCTCGCCATCGCCGAGACCGACCGCAAGTTCCATTGGCCGCTCGGCCGCCGCCCCGATGACCACCCGGGTCTCAGCGCGCTCGGGCTCTAGCAACACGACACGCCGAGAGGGCTTACCATGACACATCGCTTCGCCGACATTGCCTTTACGCCAACCGTCAAACAGGTGCAGCAGCGTCTGGGCAGCCGCGCGGCCTATGCCCGCAACGAGCAGGTGGCCGAGCCGTTCAACCACGTGCTGACCGGAGCTGAGGCGCAGTTTCTGACTGCGCGCGATTCCTTCTACATGGCCAGCGTTGGCGAAACAGGCTGGCCCTACATCCAGCATCGCGGCGGACCTCAAGGGTTTGTCCGTGTGCTGGGCCCGCAATTGATCGGCTTTGCCGATTTTCGCGGCAATCGCCAGTACATCACGGTCGGAAACCTCACGACTGATGACCGGGTGTCGCTGTTCTTCATGGACTATCCGAGCCGGACAAGACTGAAGCTGTTCGGCCGGGCGCAGGCGGTTGACCCCGAGGATACGGAGACGCTGGGCATGCTCGCCGTGCCCGGATACCGCGCGACGGTGGAACGCGGCCTGATGATCACGGTCGAAGGCTTCGACTGGAATTGTCCGCAGCACATCACCGAACGCTACACGCTGGATGAGGTTCGGCGCATGACCGCGCCCCTGCTGACGCGGATCGCCGACCTCGAAGCACAACTCCTGAAAAAGGAAGGAACACAAAATGGTTGAGCCCCATTCAAACCTGTCCCTCTATGCCGAATGCCTTGCCGCAATGGCGGCGTCCGGCGATGCCTATCCTTGCGAAATGTTTGCGCCCGTTCATCAGGGCGAGCGCAACCAGGGGCATGAGCGCGAGGCAATTGCTGACAATGATCAACGCTCGCGTGCCCTGCGCCATCGTCTCGACAGGATCTGACCAATGACCCAGTCCTTCCCTATCCGCCTGCACCGCTTCCGGCTGTCCGGCCACAGCCACCGGGTCGAGTTGATGCTGTCCTTGCTGCGGCTCCCGGTCGAGATCATCGATGTGCCACCCGGCGGCCAGAAGTCCGAGGCCTTTCTGGCGATGAACCGCTTCGGGCAGGTGCCGGTGATCGAGGATGACGGCTATGTGCTGGCGGATGCCAACGCGATCCTGGTCTATCTGGCCACGCGGTATGACCCAAGCCGCCGGTGGTATCCGGCCGATGCGCAAGGGGCTGCCGAGGCGCAGCGCTGGCTGTCGGTTGCCGCAGGACCGCTGTTCTCCGGCCCGGCCGTGGCGCGTCTGGTCGGGCTGTTTGACGCCAAGCATGATCTGGCCCGCGCCCATGCAACGGCTGCTGCGGTCCTCAGCACGATGGACGCGCATCTTGCCGAGGCTGGCCCCTTCTTTGTGGGTCAGTCCCCGACCATCGCCGACGTTGCGCTCTATTCCTACACGGCCCACGCGCCTGAGGGACATGTCTCGCTGGCCCCTTACCCGGCGCTGCGCGCCTGGATCGAGCGGATCGAGGCGCTTGACGGCTTTGTCCCGATGGTTCGCAGCGCGCCAAAGTTTGGAGGGCCTGCGGCGTGAACACCGACACAGATGGCTCGCCCTTTCACGAGGGCGAGCGCCAGGTGCAGGGCCGCGCCGGCACGCGCGCACGCATGGCGGTCGCCGGCCCCCGGCTGATCCGGGACCACATGCCGGATCAGCATCGTGAGCTTTTTGAAAAGCTGCCGTTTGTCATCGCGGCGCTGGCTGACGCCACGGGGCAGCCCTGGGCGACACTTGTGGCCCGAGCGCCGGGCTTCATCACGACAAGCCCTCGCCACATGCAGCTCTCAGCCCTGCCAGATCCAGCCGACCCTGTGCGTGCGGCGCTGACGCCCGGCGCGCCGATCGGGCTCCTTGGGATCGAACTTTCGACCCGCCGCCGCAACCGGATGAATGGCAAGGTCGGCGAAGCGGGGCCGATGGGCTTTTCCATCGATGTCGTGCAAAGCTTCGGCAATTGCCCCAAGTACATCCAGACCCGGCAGCATGAGCAGCTCGCGGGCCTCGATCCCGTTTCACGCCTCACCGAAAGCGCCAGCCTGAGCATGCAGGCCCGCAAGCTGATTGCGGAGGCGGACACGTTCTTCATCGCGACGACAAGTGGCCTCAGCCAGGCAGACTGGGCGGGAGGCATCGACGTGTCGCATCGCGGCGGTGAACCCGGCTTTGTCCAGATGCAGGATGGGCCCGGTGGCATCCGGCTGCGGGTGCCGGACTTTGCCGGAAACGGGTTCTTCAACACGCTTGGAAACCTTGCGCTCGATGCCCGCACGGGCCTGCTGTTTGTTGACTTCGCCCATGGCCACCTTTTGCAGCTGGCCGCGAGGGGCAGCGTAACCTGGAACGATGCAGAGACCGCAGCCGCGTCGGGCGCTGACCGGGTGCTGGAGCTGGACGTCACTGGCGGACAATGGCTGCAAAACGCGGCCGGCCTGCGCTGGTCTTGATGGGCCATCGGCCCGACCAAGCCGCCCAACGGCGGACCGCTGACGCTTCACGCCTTGAAATTGCTAAACGCTGCAAGGGCTTCCCATACACACAACGACCTGCGCCTTGCCTGTGGCTTCGCTGAACTGGGGCCACAGGCAAGGCGCAGGTCGTTTGCTTTTGGGGGATCTCTGTCAGGAACGAGGGACTGACCGGGACTGCGTGGCGCGTTGACGCGAGCCCCGTCCGGCGCTGGATACGCCCCCCCCCCCCGCGGCAACAGTTCGAAGCTGGAATGTTGCCATCTGCCAAGGGTGCATTCGGCCGATGGGAAATGAGGGCTGCGCCAGCCACAAGCGCGGACAGCTGCAGAAAAAAGAACTCCCCGGGCAAGGTGGTTGCCCGGGGAGTTGATGATCGAGATCAGAGGCCTGACCTGCGGCTTGTACCAAGGCGCCGAGATGCTGACGCATCACGCCTTGAAAAGACTCGATCGCCGCACGGCCTTGAACAACTCTCGATGGGTCAAGCTCACCGAGAGTAGGTCTTACTCCAGCGAAGCAGGGGTCTTGTTGCTGATGTTCGGCCAGTTGGCATTGGCCTTGGCCAGCGTGCCGGCCGGATCCTTGTCCCACAAGGCAACCGCATCCTTGGAGACAAAGACGTAGAGCTTGCCTTCGTACATGCGGAAGATGGCCGGGTCGCCGTCAAGCTTCTTGCCCAGAGCCGCACCGGTGGCGCAGAAGCCGCCGAAAGCCGGCTCGAAGGTGGCCGATGCTGCAAGGAACTTGTCACGCGACGCGCCGGAGGCGAAGTGGTAAGTCGCCCCGCCGACCTTCGCGGTATAGTCGGGCGAACCGGCGACCGGCGCAGCGCCGGTCGCATAGGTGGTGGCATCAACGCCGCGCAGGATCACGCCTTTTGCGTCCACGTTGATTGCCGCCGGGGAGTTCAAGTCATAGGCGAGGGCCGGCAGGGCCGATCCCATCAGCGCGGCAAAGGCCACCGCTGCGGCGAGGCGGCGTGCGGTATTCGAAAAGCTGGTCGTCATGTCGGATGTCCTTCTGGCTTGTTCGGGGCGATGAGGTCAGGCTGCGAGCGGCTTGGCCTGCGGAAAGTCGATGGCCGTTTCTGCGACGTTGTTGACGTAGTTGGTCAGGGTGTTCAGAGCGACGTGAAGCACGATCTCGACGATCTGGGCGTCGCTGAAACCAGCGGCGCGGACGGCCGCAACATCGGCGGCTGCAACCTGACCACGGGCAGAGGTCACAGCAACGGCAAACCGGACGGCTGCGTCAGCCATCGGATCCGTCGACCCACCGCGACGGTTGGCAAGGATCTCGGCCTCATCGAGCTTGGCAAGGTTCGCGCCGATGTAGCTGTGTGCGGACAGGCAGTAGTTGCAGCCGTTGATCTCAGCGACCGCGAGAGCGATCCGCTCGCGGGTCTTGGCGTCGATGGCGCCCTTGGCCAGCGCGCCGTTCAGGCCGAGATAGCCCTCAAGCGCGGCAGGCGAATTGCCAACGACGCGAAAGAGGTTTGGCACAAGCCCGAACTGCTTTTTCACGGCTTCCAGCATCGGCTGGGAAGCGGCAGGCGAGGCTTCAATCGTAGCGGGGGTAACAATGCGGGACATTTGCGTTCTCCGTTCCAAGTCGGCTCAGGGACACTCCCGAACCGCTGCAGAGAACCTAATAATTTCCCTCAGAAAGCATAATACTGTCATTTTGTAAGATACAATTCCGAGAATCGGAATAAACTCTGGGGCGTGGAGCACGGTTTGAGCGCGATGCAGCCACCGAGCCGGGAGCGCTCCATGGTTCGGTCCCGTTTCGGACGCAAGAGATCAAGGCGTGTTAGGCCAACTCCCGGCTGTCGACGACGGGCTCCATCCCCGGCAACAACGCGGGTGCCGGCGCGACCCGACCCGCCAGCTGCCCGGTGGAAAGGAGCCGTCCAGCCTCAAGCGATCTTCGTGATGGCGCCCTCATTTGACAGAACGAACCGGTGTAGCCCGTCACGCCTTAGGCAAAGTGTGACAGAGGTCCGCAGGCTCTGATGGCGCCTGTGATGAAACCGGAGGCCAAGGGGGGCCGATCATCGTCAAAGAAAGGAGCCGAGGATCACGCGGGGATCACGCGCAGTTTGATCGGCACGATCATCTGTGTACTGCCGACCGGGGCGGCATGCCCTAGAGAAAGTAAAGACGAACAGTTCAGGCCGGCGGGACTTCGCATCGCGCGAACCGCCTCTCCGGCGCCTCGGGACGAGGCCTTGTCCTGATCTGCAACGCGCCTGAAAGGAACTCGTGATGTCCCAGAACAGACTGCCTGCCACCCTCCCGAATGCCTCGTTTGCAACGCTTGGCCTGATGTTCATCTCTGGCTTCTTCGCCACCAATGCCTTCGACTTGTGGGGCCAGGTGGTGAGCCCCGGTCTTGGCTTTGCCAATCTCTCACCGCATGGGCTCGCCAAGAGCCTGCTGGAAAGCCTTGGTCTTCCAAGCAACGACTTCGCCGGATACTTCGTGCATTTCTATCTCGTCGGCCTGATCGGCTATCCGATTGGCTGGATGTTCATCTTTGCTCCGATCTGGCAGCGGGTGATCGGACAGACGTCGTGGATCCTGCCCGCTGCCGTCTATGGCTTTGGTCTCTGGGTTTTTGCGATTGGCGGCATCACGGCGATTGCGGGCCTGCCGCTGTTCCTCGGCTTCACGGGCATCACCTGGGTCGCGCTTGTGGGGCATGTGCTTTACGGGGTCGTCATGGTCGCGGTCCTTGCCCTGATTGAGCGGCGTGGACTGGCATGACCCCGCAGTCGTGTCAGCGGCTTGATCGTGCAGTGAAATGAGACATGCCCCGCCCGCGAGTTCCAGCCAGACTGGCCTCGCGGGCGGGGCTCGTCATTTTTGGCAGGGCCATGCGGACGGCGGTTGGCACGTTTTGCCCCGGCCTTGAGGAAACTGGCGGGGCTAGCCAGCACAAAAGGAGCGCCGGCCTTCGGGACGCGAGGACCGGCGCATGAGAAGAAACAGTTCTCCGGAGGTCACACGGCAACTGGTCGGATGAATGGCCCGGCTGCTCAGTGGCTGTTCACCTTGTGTGACTGAGACACGCCGATGCCTGACACACGGCGCCAAGGTTCCGACTTGTACCAGGCGACTAGGTAAGCCACCGCCACCAGGGTGGCGATGCCACCCAGATTCATCACCAGATCCACCAGCAGTCCTGAACCGCCCGCCGCATCGCGGGCGATGCCGGCGGCCTGCGCAACCGCGAGACTGGCCAGGAACACCGCCAGCGACTGCTGACCGACTTTCTGAACAACGGCAACGGCCCGTCCAACCCAACCGCCGGCAAGCAGATAGCGGCCGCCCTCGCCGACTGCGACCCAGGCGAGATAGGCAAGCGCCAGAAAATGGACATAGCGCAAGAGCCCAAAGCCGGTCTTCATCCAGAGCGGTTCCAGCGCCATCCGCAGCTGCAGCAGGGCCGGCACGGTTTCGTAGATGCGATACCAGGCAAGCGGAACACTGACGAGCACGATGGCAAGCGCCAGCAGAACCAGATCACGCCGGACCGGAGGCGCAGGGAGCCAACCGCGCATCAGGGCGAAGCCGGTGAAGAACAGCAGCTGCCAGGCAAAAGGATTGAAGAACCAGGACCGATCGGACCAGGGTTCCGCCGGCAGGTCGAGCCAGCCGAATTCAGCCGCAAGCCACGTGGCCACCATCGCTGAAAAGACGGCAGCCCGTCCGACCCTGGCCAGCGCCATCACCACCGGCATCATCGCCAGGATCACGACATACATCGGCAGGATGTCGAAGTAATTGGGCACATAGGTCAGGGTGAAAAGCCCCGGAAGCGCCTGCTGCGTTCGCTCGAACAGAAGCCAGAGATTGAGAGCTCCAACGACGTCAAAGGAGAGATCAAACCAGGTCTTCAGCACGCCGCTTGTCTGCAATGCGACCAGCGCCGAAGCGATGAGCAGAAACTGGCAGATATGGGCGAAATAGACCTGCCAGATCCTCTGGCTTACCCGCGCGGTTCCGATAAGCCAGCCGGCCTGGTCGAAGCTGCGGCCAAAGGCAATGGCCGAGGCCATGCCGGAGCAGAAGACGAACATCTCGGTCGCATCGGAAAAGCCGAAGCGGGCCGGGATCCAGAGCGTCCATGTGTTGTCCCGCACATGGGCAATGAAGATGATGAACATGCCTATGCCGCGAAAGAAGTCCAGACGCGGATCACGCGGCGCTTTGGGCAGACGCGGCACGGGCCTTTGCATGTTCATAGGAGCTTCTTTCAGACTGTCACCCGGTGACGCCACGCGCGGCGAGGCATCGATCATCAATTGCCCCAGACCGCCCGCTGTGGTTCGGCACGAAGCCGGGGGTTCTGCATGAGGGCCGTCCGCCGGGCCATGCGCGTCACCTGTTCGAGACGTTCGGCCGAGAAGCGATCCGTCGCCCCCCGCAGCGCAATGCGCTCGCGCAACAGCTGTTCGGCCTCCTCCGGCATTCCGGCACGCATGGTCGCGTCGATGGCGATCCGTTCGAAGACATCCCGCTGGGCATGGCTGCCACCGATGTCCCGCAGGTTGCGCCTGCCCTCGGTGAAATGCCGATACGCGGAAAAGAAATTGCCAAGGCGGTAGGACTCCAGTCCCAGAGCGACCTGCACCCCGGCAGCCCCGGCAATCCGGCCCATGTCGGTCGGCTCCTCGGCATGGGCGGACATGGAGGCGAGCATCTGGTCTGACGCCCTGCGGCGATCCGCCCCGACCAGCGACAGCATGTAATGCAGGTCGGCGAAGACATTGCAGTGGTCGTTGACCCGGGCTTCGGAGAGGCTGGCAAGTTCCTCCCAGCGGCCGCCAACGTGAACACCCTCGATTTCAAGGCGGACCAGCAGTGAGGCAGCGTTGGAAATGTCGCGGTAGTCATCCGTGCGTTCGGCGCGGATCTCCTGATCGTAGAGGGCGAGAACCCGGTCGACGTTGCCCTGGTCGAGATACATCAGGGCCAGATGCCACCAGACATGGAAGCGGAAATTGTTGCAATGGGCGAAGGCTGCGGTGTTGGTCTCGAGCCAGATGCGGCCCTCGTCGGAGCGTCCGTTCATATCAAGCACATGCGCCACAGCATGCAGGCCCCAGGCGTCATCCGGCGCGTGTTGCAAGGCATCGCGGCCGAGCTTCTCGGCTTCAGCGTAGTCGCCGGTTTCCTCAAGGGCAAAAGACTGGCAGCCCAGCATGTAACCATAGGCCGGATGACCGCTGTCATAAGCGCCGCTCACCGTTGCGAGTGACCGGCGCATGCCGACGCTGTCGCCAAGGACAAAGCGGATGGCATGCACGAGTTTCATCAGCAGCGCATCGCGGGGATAGCTCGCCAGCATCAGGTCAAGCCGGCTGGCCGCGCGCGATGGCCGGCCGTCAAGCCAGTCACGCAGGGCATCAATAACCGCCCTCTCCCGCTCCGTGGCGCCGACACGCTGCTGGCCCGCCGAGGCCCGGCACCAGTCGTCCTCTGCCGTGCAAACAAGCTCCCTCCGGCCGAGCAGCATGCAGAACAGCCCATGCGCTGCATGCGCCAGGGCAAAGTCCGGAGCCAACTCGACTGTTCTGGCGAGATGAACGGGGGTCTTGCTGGAATGGGCAAGGAACGCGCGAACCGTCTCGGTCCAGTGACCGAGCGCAGCTTCATCACTAAGGGATAACGGGTAACCGAAACTGTCGATGAGTGGCATGGCACGGGATCTCGTTGCTGGCGGCACGGGCGAACGGGAACGCTCCGGCAAGCCAAAGTGTCCGAAGCCAGCCAATGACGTGCAACACACAAAGTCTTGTCATGCATGTGTAGTCCGCGAACTCTGCCGCAGCGGTATCATCGGACTAGAGCAATCAGGCGATGGCCTGCAACGACGACTGCCCTTGAGGCAGGGAAATGGCCCACGGCCTTGTAAAACGCAGGAACAGGATCGGTCATGACCGAAGGCCACAAGCATGTCGAGGCCGGCTCCACCAAGCACGACCGGCGCGTCGTTCCGGCAACGGGTGGGAACCCGGTCCACACGGCGCGCATCCTCGTGCCGCTTGCCTTTGCGGTGATCACGACTTTTGTGATCGCCGTGACCGCAGGCAACTTCGGCGGAGTTCGTCTCGCCGGCGCAGCATTGATCGGTGCCGGAGCGGGGTTTGCGCTGTATCACGCCAGCTTCGGCTTCACCTCCGGCTGGCGCCGGTTCATCGTGGACCGGCGGGCCGACGGGCTGCGTGCACAGGCCTTGATGATCGCGCTTACCGTCACCTGCACCGTGCCGCTTATTGGCTGGGGCCAGTCCATCGGGATCGCTGCCGGTGGTTTCGTCTTCCCGTTTGGCCTCGGATCAGCCCTGGGAGCCGCCCTTTTCGGCATCGGAATGCAGCTTGCTGGCGGCTGCGGGTCGGGGACGCTGTTTGCGGCGGGTGGTGGCTCGACGCGGATGCTCATCA
Organism: Pannonibacter sp. SL95; assembly: GCF_026672425.1. Lineage (GTDB taxonomy): Bacteria > Pseudomonadota > Alphaproteobacteria > Rhizobiales > Stappiaceae > Pannonibacter. The sequence continues at coordinate 855,631 of NZ_JAPPRC010000004.1, read as the reverse complement.
CCTTGTTCGCGTTCGTCGCCGGCTCCGTCGCGGCGACTGCCCATTGGTCATTCTGGCAAGGCCTACCGTCGCTTCCCCCGCTGTCGCTTGTCGTGGAATTCGGTGTCGGCCCGACGCTTGCCTTGACCCTGCTGGCAGGGGGCGCCCTGATCGCCCTCGCAAATCGGGCCGAACAGCGCCGCCATGGCCATCTGCAACCCGATCGTCAGGCCGGCTCGATCCTGTCCGGTCCCTGGTCTGGCCGCCAAGGGGCCGTGGCCCTCGCCGCAGTTGGCGTAGCAACGCTGCTTGTTCTTGGACGGCCCTGGGGCATCACCTCGGCCTTCGCGCTGTGGGGCGCAAAAATTCTCGCCGCTGGCGGCGTCGATGTCGCCGCATGGGACTACTGGAGCGGGCAGAGACAGGCGCTCGATGCGCCAGTTCTGACCGATGGCACGTCTGTCATGGATTTCGGCATCATGCTGGGTGCCATGGCCGCAGCAGCTCTGGCAGGCCGGTTCCACCCGGCCTGGCGGTTGTCGATACAAGACATCGCAACGGCCCTCGCCGGCGGCCTGCTGATGGGATACGGCGCACGCCTCTCCTATGGCTGCAACATCGGGGCCTATGTCGGCGGCATCATTTCCGGCTCGCTGCATGGCTGGCTGTGGCTCGGCTTTGCCTTCGCCGGCAGCTTAACCGGCGTTGCCCTGCGGCGCCGCTTGGGCGTGACGTGATCCAATCCCTCCCCCAACCTACTTGCCGCAGTCCGGCTGCCTGGAGAAATGACGTGACCCGATCCCGCTCCACTCGTTACCTGCCGCTGATCCTGCTTGTGATGGCTTGGACAGCCAGCTTCTCCGCCGTCTCCAGTCCGGCCCTTTCAGCCGGCATTTCCGAGCGGCCTGGCTGGCGGGTGATCGAGACGCGGCACAGCTTTCCGGAGCTTGTCGAGAAACTAGACCAGTCGATCAAGGCGTCCGGCATGAACCTTGTCACACAGGCAAGTGCCTCCGACGGCGCAGCGGCACAAGGGATCAAGATCCCGGGCAACAAGGTCTTCGGTGTCTACCGGAACGACTATGCCCGCCGCATGCTGTCCGCGAGCACTGCGGCGGGCATCGAAGCACCGATCCGCTTCTATGTGAGCGAGCAGGAGGACGGGACTGCGATCCTGTCCTGGAAAACCCCAAGCTTTGTCTTTTCGCCCTATCTTGAAGAAGGGGGAGCCGCGCTCGAAATCCTTGGCCGCGAGCTGGACGGTGTGTTCGAGACGATCGGCAAGGCAGCAGCGGAGTAAGCTCCGCCGCTGTTCGGGTTGAGGTCAGAACTTGCCGTCATAGGCGCGCCGGCCAATGCGGCAGGCCAGCAGCGTAAAGCCTGTTCGCGCCAAAGCGGCCTGCGCCTCTGCCGCGAGCGTCTCCGCATCGTCGATCCAGACACCATGACCGCCCATCGCGCGGGCAACGGCCGGGAAATCAGTCCCGCCGAAATCGACGCCGACGTTGGCACGTTGATTTGCCCGTTGCTTGAGCTCGATCAGCGCAAGGCTTTCGTCCACCAGGACGCACACCAGCACCGGCAGTCCCAGATCACGCAGGGTTGCCAGTTCGCCAAGCCCCATCTCCAGCCCGGCGTCTCCGGTGAACACGACGACGGGGCGCGAGGGGTCGGCAAGCGCATGACCAATACCCAGCGGCAGCGCGCAGGCCATGGTGCACAAGGCGGAGGACTGCAGCATCCCTCGCGACAATCCGGTGCGCCACATCTGGGACACAAGGATGCGATGTGCGCCGCTGTCAGCCGTTGCGACCGTGGTATCGGGCAGCACCTTGCGGAGCGTGGCGAATACGGTGGCCGGACCAAAACCGGTTTCGGTCACGGCGAACAGGGCATCCAGTTGCCGCCGCACTGCGGCCGGCTCACGGCCCGGCCAGGTTGTTCCTGGCTCAAGTCCTGCCGCAAGATCAGCGAGGACGGGCGCAACACCGCCACCCAGGAGATGGCGGACCGCATGCATGCCGTGGTTGCGCGGAACCGAAGCGATCTCGATGACGGGGGCATCGGCAGCCCAGGGGTTGCGCCAGTTGATCCGCATTTCGATCGGGTCATAGCCGAGCAGAAGGATGCAGTCCGACTGGCGCACCAGCGGCAAAAGCAATGCATCGGCGCGCGGCGACAGACCGGCACCGCCGAGTGACAGGGGATCCGTTTCGTCCAGGAGGCCCTTGGCCTTGTAGCTTGTCACCAGAGGCACGCCGAAGGTGCGGCAGAAGTCAGTGATTGCCGCGCCCGCATCTTCATTGACGGCATCAACGCCTGCAATCGCGAGCGGCCTGCTGGCGGCAGAAAACAGCTGCCGAGCCGCATCAAGTTCCGGACCCAACGCGCGCATCTGGGAGGGGCGCAGCCGGGGGGCTGGCCCGGTGACCGGCTCGCCGGCCGCACCCTCCGCTACGGAAATCGGTACATCGATATGCACGGGACCCGGTTGCCCCTCCAGTGCGATACGGATCGCCTTGTCCATCATCACCGACAAGGCCCCTGGGGCGGCACGGAAGCTTGCCTTCACGACCGGACGCAGCAGCTGCTGGTGGTCGAAGACCTGATGCGTGTAGGTTTCTGCGTCATCCGCCGGGACGCAGCCCGTCAGGAAGATAAGTGGAACCCGGTCCTGCCAGGCATTGGCAACCACATTGATGGCGTTGGCCGCGCCGGGACCGAGCGTTGCGAGCAGAACGCCGGGCACATTTAGACCTGACCTCGCCTGCGCATGCCAAACCCCCTCGGCCATGAAGCCACCGGCATTCTCGTGCTTGACCAGATGGAAGCCGATGCCGGCCGTCTCGAGCGCCCCCATCAGGGCGAGAACCTCGCCGCCCGGAATGCCGAAGGCAAAACGGCAGCCTGCCTGATGAAGCTTGGCTGCGATCAGGTCGGCGCCCGTGGCTGGCAGATTTGGTGTCGGCATGCTTGGGCGGCTCTTTTCGGGCGGAACGAGCAGGGGATCGGCTCGTTCAAAGGAAGCCAGACTTTCGCAACAGGTCCCGAGAGTTACAAATCAAGTTGCCCGGAGATCCACTCCCTGCAATCTCACGCCGGCGTTATCGACCGCAGGGCCAGCGTGAACGAGACAAGGGGAGGCAATGCCTCCCGCGCGCGCTCGTGCCCCCACCGCGTCGCGGTAGGGGCAGAGGATCAGGTTCAGACGGCGACCGGGAAATACGTGAAGTCAGAAGCGGTGAGATGTGAGACGCCAACGAGCTGGGCCAGTTCCACGGCCGCGCCTGCCCCCAGCATGCCATCGGCATCGAAGAAGAGTTTCTGCGTCGTCTGGTCGAACACCAGCTCCGCCGCACCATCGCTGCGGCCACCCGTGTAGAGGCCGATGTCGGAGCGGAAGTTCACCAGAGATCCGGCAATGTCATATTCCGGCGACAAGGGCGCGTGGGCAAGCTTCGAGGTAATCGACTGATCGAGGAACAGCTTGTCCTGGCCGATGGTGAAGTCGGTGATCGTATCGACGCCCTGGTTCAGGCCGAGCACGAAACTGTCCTTGCCCTGACCACCCGTCAACGTGTCCGTACCGGTTTCGCCCGTCAGGAAATCATCGCCGCTGCCGCCTTCGAGGGTATCGTTGCCCGTGCCGCCAGCGAGACGGTCGTTGCCGGAACCGCCCTTCAGCACATCATTGCCGGAACCACCAACGAGCCGGTCATTGTCGGCACCGCCATCAAGCTGGTCGTTGCCCGAGCCACCAAACAGTTCGTCATTACCCTTGCCGGTGATGATCGTGTCAGAGCCCGACCCGCCATGGACGACGTCGTCGCCGGCACTGGTCGTGATCTTGTCGTTGCCACCACGGCCGTTGACGAACAGATCGCGGGTGAAGTCGAAGCGCTGGCCGTTGAACTCGATGAACTGGAGCGCCGTGTAGGTGTCTGCGTTGAAGGTCAGGTTTTCAAAGCCGTCACGGAGGGCATCCTCATGCACGATGACGACATTGTCGAAATTGATGCTGGCCAAGGGACTGGTCTGGAGGATCGGGGTCATGATCGGGTTCCTTCGGGTTGGGGGCGACGCTGTTGTTCGCCGATGACCAGACCCTAGCAACGCCCATGCATGGACACCTGTGACGTTGGTCACTGGCCAAACCGGCCGCGCCGCGCCGCTTTCGCTGTCCCGTCAGTCGAGCGCGGAAAGCCGCTCCAGACGCGCGCGATCCAGCACGATGAGCCAGCCCTCCTTGAGGTCAACCACCCCGGCGCGTTGCCACTTGCGCAGGCAGCGGTTCACGTTTTCCCGCGAGCTGCCGATCATGTTGGCGATCTCGGTCTGTGACAGCGACAACCGGGTCAGGGGCCGCGCCGGCGTGCCGGGCGAAGCGACGGTGACGCGCATCAGCATGCGCGCCATGCGCGTTGGCAGGTCGAGGAACGCGATCTCCATCATCCGCTCATCCGAGCGGCGGATCCGTTCGCACAGCAGTTCGATCAGCCGCACGGACAGCCTGGGGCTGCGCTGAAGCAACTCGAACAGGGCCGCGCGCTCCAGCACGACGAGGCTGCAATTGGTCAGCGCCCGCGCATCGGCAGAACGCTCCTTGCCATCGAGAAGCGCGATCTCGCCGAACACATCGGTGGGACCAAGATCAGTCAACGTGACATCGCGGGCGGTGGGCGACAGCATGCTGATGCGCACATGCCCCTCGGCAATGGCCATCATGCTGTGTCCCGGCGCCCCCATGGTGAAGATCACATCCCCGGCGGAATAGCGGCGCATGTGGGCGATGGCCGACAGTTCGCGCCGCCCGTCTTCATCCAGCGCCTGAAAAATGAAGCTCTGGTCCAGCAGCTTCTGCTTCTTCAACGTTTCAAGGTCGGTCATGCGTCTGGCTTTCGCTTGCAACGGGGCGGGGGCGTCGGGTGGGGCAGCTGGCCATGTATCTGGCGGGGACGGGCACAAGGCCCGCACAAGCCAAGGCCCAACGCAGGCTCGACAGCTGCCGGAATTTCATCATAAGGTCGTGAGGTTTGATATTGTTTTTGATCGATGGCTGGAACGCCAAATGGAGTTGATATGCCAAACGGATACTTCACCACACTGATTACTGCCGCAACTTTATTTGTGATCGCCCCACAAACAAGCCATGCCCAGGCCGCCGGCGACTGCGTCAAAACCGAGATGAGCAATCCCGCCCGGGTGGTCTACACCTGCGGCAACGGTCTCGTCATCGAGGCGGAAGCGGCCAGTGAACTGACAATCGAAGCGCCGGCTACCAATGCAAGGCCGACGGCGGTGAGCCTTACCAGCGACGCGGTTCTGGTCGAGCTGCCGACCGGGAGCGGTCCGTTCCAGATCCTGACGCCCCATGCCATCGCCTCGGTGCGTGGCACGATCTATGCGGTCGACGTGGACGGCAGCAAGACATCGGTCTTCGTCGTGCGCGGTGAAGTGGCCGTTGGCGCATCGGCTGGCGCCAGCGCCGGTCCCGTCACCCTCGGGCCTGGCCAGGGTGTCGAAGTGACCCCCGGCGCGGCGCTGGAAGTGAAGCGTTGGCCGGCTGAAAAGGCAGCCCGGCTGCTCGCCCGTTTCGGTCGATGAGATCACGCCTGCCGCTGTGGCTGATGGGCGTCGCGGTTCTCTGCGGCGCGCTTTGGGCCGTGTGGCTGGGACAGGGGCATCTCTCCGGGGTGGCCAGCAGCCTGGACCGGGCCGAGACCATGCTGCTCGACCTCAGGATCCTGACGCATGGGCCGAGAGCGGCGCCGGACGAGGTCGTCATCGTCGCGGTTGACGACGCGACCCTGTCTGTAACCGGGCGCTATCCCGTCGACCGGGCGCAACTGGCGGAGATTGTCGAGGGCATCCGGGATGGCGGTGCGAAGGCGCTTGCCATCGACATGCTGCTGATTGACCAGACAAACCCCGAGGCCGATGACAGGCTGGCCAAGGCGCTCGGGTCCCTGCCGACGGTGATTGCGGCGGCCGGCCGCTTTGCGACCGGGGCACAGGCCGCCTCGTCCGTTCCGCGCACGGTGGATGTGCTGCGGCCATTGCCGCTGTTTGCGCAGTCAGCCGCCGTCGGTCTCGTGAACATTGCGACCGATGCCGGTGGCACGCCGCGGCACATGCCGCTGGTTTTCGCGACGCAGCAGGGCCCGGCTCCTGCGCTCGCCCTGCGCGCCACAGGGCTGTTCACCGGACAGGATCCTTCGCTTGCAAAGGACGGCATCCGGGTCAACGGGATCCTCAAGCCGCTTGATCTCGGCTGGCATCTGCCACTGAACTACTATGGTCAGGCCGGGACAATCAGGACCGTCAGCGCGCGGCCTCTCCTCAAGGCATCCGGAGCGGCGGAAAGCGAACGCCCGAAGCTGGCCGGAAAGCTGGTGTTCCTCGGCGTGACCGCAACTGCGGTCGGGGATCGCTTCAGCACCCCGTTCGATCAGGTGCTGCCGGGCGTCGAAGTCCTGGCAACTGGAACGGCCAACCTGCTGGATGGCTCGGCACTGATCCGATCACCCGAGCTCCGCCAGCTGGATATCGTCGCTGCGGTTGTCCTGGTGGTGCTCGGCGTTGCGGCATTTTCCCTGTTTCCGATGGCGATAGCGTCGATCATCTATCTGCTGCTTCTCGCTGGCTGGCTGGCGTTCGTGACACTGGCCTATTCGAAGGGCTTCTGGTTCAGCGGGGCGCTGCCTCTGGCCGCCAGCCTGCCACCGGTGGCGGCTGTTGCCATCGTGAAGCAGATGTTTGACCGGCACCAGATGCGGCAGCTGCTGGCGGCGCGCGAGGCGCTGGGACGGTTCCAGGCCCCGGCTCTCGCCCGGCGGATCGCGGAAGACCCGGAATTCCTGCGCGAGCCGGTGGAGCTGGACGCAGCGATCCTTTTCATCGACCTGTCCGGCTACACCGGCCTCAGCGAAAGGCTCGGCCCAGGCAAGACACGGGAGTTCCTGAAGGCGTTCCACACGCTGGTCGTGGATGTATCAGGCCGCCACAACGGCCTTGTCCTGAATTTCATGGGCGACGGCGCGATGATCGGCTTTGGCCTGCCCGATGCCCGGCCGGACGACGCGGAAAACGCCATGCGATGCGCTTTTGCCCTGACGCGGGAAGCCCGCGCCTGGTTTTCCGGAACGGGACTGAGCGGGGAGGCAAATACGGTGCGGGTCGGCGCTCACAGCGGGCCTGTCGTGCTGTCACGCCTTGGTCACGAGGACCAGCAGCAGATCACCGTTACAGGCGATTGTGTCAATGTTGCCAGCCGGTTGATGGAAGTCGGCAAGGGCTTTGAGGCCGCGGTTACCGCTTCCGCGACCCTGACCGATGCGGCCCGGCTGACCTTTGCCGAACTGGCGCCGGCCCCACGCATCGAGACGGTTTCGATCCGGGGACGGCAACAGGCGATGGTGGTGGGCCTATGGACGGCGGCGGACATTGCCGCCCTCACCCAGCCGTAACCTGCAAGCTGACACAAGCCAGATTCATACGAATTTCAATATGAATTCATACGATAAATCGTGATTGTGTCTTATATATAATCCATGTCCACTTGGCTCAGGACGCCCTGATCCGCGACGGCTGCCCCGAAAAGAAGGGCGATCGCGGTCGGGCTCCGCCGGGCTGGCAGGCGCGTCGAACGCCAGATGCCCCCGGCCTGCGCTCTGCCTCCGGACGTCCCCCCACCGGGTGTTCGGAGGTCGACGATTTCTGGGAGGACACTTCTTTGCTCATGCGACATCTTTTCGCTGGCTGCGCGCTCATGGCCCTGACCGCGACGTCTTGCCTTGCGGCCGGCGGCGGCTCGAATGCCCCTGCCGTGATCGACATCCGCGATCCCTATCTGCGGCAGTGGCAGGACCTGACCTATGACAAGGCCCCGCCTGCCCCGGTGCCGGGGGTGGATTACGGCATGCAGCCTGACGGCAGCTTCCGCGCGCCGAAGGCAACACCGCTCGGAAGCAGCCCGAATTTCCCCGGCCAGATCGAAGGCTGGGACGACAAGAGCTACAGCAAGAACGTCGAACCGATTGCCTTCTATCCGCATGTCAGCTCCCCGTTCCATGCCTGGGTGGAAGTGGCCGATTTCGACGGCAAGCGGTTCATGTATGTGCACGACCGGGATTATATCCGCGTGCTGGACGTAACCGATCCGGCCAAGGCGACGGTCGTCTACTCCGAAGGCGGGGTGTGGGGCCCGGATGGCTCCAGCGAGAAATGGGATGCGAAAACGGTCCAGAATTACTGGGGCGGACTGACGTTTGCCTGGAGCAAGACGCTCGGCAAGAACGTCGCCGTCGCGTCCTACGAGATCGGGCGCTACGGTCTTCTGGAGAACAAGCGGACCCAGCCGGACCAGGTGGCAGCGCTGCGGAACTACAATTCGCTCAAGGGCTTCAAGGTCTATGAGATGAATGGCCCGCTGCCCAGCGACTGGAAACTGATCGCCACCCGCACGACCGACCGGGTCAATCCGCAGGCCCCGATCGGCGAACAGCAGGGCTCCGGCTCGCTGGATGCGGTGGCCTGGAACGGCGGCAAGTACATGTTCCTGTCCGCCGCGCCGGACGATGCCCATGCGCTCACCGAATATCCGGACTATCTGCATTCCCCCGGCTATCAGGTGTGGGACATGTCGGACCCGGCCGATCCGCAGTTCGTCACGCAGATCACCGTGCCCGGACAGGTGGTCGGGGATGCGGCCAGCGAAGCAGCGTTCCTAATGAACCCGCGCGCGGGCAACCGCACGTCGTGGATGGGTTCACGCATGGCACCGTTCCTGCCGAAGCCGGTGGAAGCCGGCGGCACCATCGCCTTCGGCGCAATGGGCGGCCTCGGGCTCTACAGCTTCGACATCAGCAACCCGGACAAGCCGGCGATCCTCGGCCAGGTGAACACGCTGCCGAGCTTTGCCGGCACCGAGTTCGACAATGCCGATGTGAGCCAGTTTGGCCGTACGGGCTATGTCTTTGCCAATGGCTACCCGATGAACTCGAACTGCTACGAGCCCTACAAGGACATCCTGGTGATCGATGCAAAGGCACCATCGGAGCTGAAGGTGGCGGCGAAGTTCCCGCGGCCGACCCCGCCGGCAGAGGCGGGCTTCAAGGATTATTGCCAGCGCAAGGGCAGCTTCGGCCCGAAGCGGTCCGGCACCAACCAGCCCGGGCACGGCCGCGACGGCCTTGTCGCCTATGCCTTCTACAACGCCGGCCTGCAGCTCTTTGACGTCAGCAATCCGCTGGAACCGAAGATCGCCGGCTACTACGTGCCGCGTTTCCCGACCGAGACCGAGATGCCGGACTACACGTTCGAGAACGGCAGCTTTGCCGCCTTCGTCGAGTATGACCGCAACATCATCTGGCTGTTCTCGGTGAACGGCGTCCACGCCCTGAAGTCGCCGCTGCTGGGTGAACCCAAGTCAGGCCTTGTCGGCGAGATCTGGCCGCCGCGGGCCAAATAAAGATCGCGTGCCGCAGCTCTTAAATGGGCTGCGGCACTGCTCCCATATTTAATGAGGGACATCTCACCCGGCGCGGCGGGCGGCCTTACGCTGCCACCGCGGCATCGAGGCGGGCAAGGCCTGTCTTGAGCGCTGCGATGCAGGTGGGGTCGAAGGCAGATCCGGCCTCCCTGTCGAGGATCGCGAGCGCTTCGGCGATTGGCATCGGGCCGCGATAGGGCCGCGCTGCGGTCAGGGCATCGAACACATCCGCGACCGTCAGGATCCGGGCTTCGAGACAGACTTCGTCGCCTTTCAGGCCGCGCGGATAGCCCTTGCCATCGAGCCGCTCGTGGTGAGCGCCGGCGACCGAGGCAATATCCGCAAAGGCGGACACGCGGGCCAAAATGGTCTCGCTTGCCAGCGGATGCGCACGCACTGCGCTCCATTCGGCATCGTCGAGCTTGCCGGGCTTGTCGAGCACCTGGTTGCTGACGCCCAGCTTGCCGAGATCATGCAGGAGAGCGGCCCGGCGCAGCCAGCGCCGGTGATCGGCGCCCAGCCCAAGCTCTTCGGCGATCAGATCGGTGTACAGCGTGACGCGGTTGGAATGATCGGAGGTGTAGGGGCTCTTAGCGTCGACGACATCCGAAAAGGCTTCGGCGATTTCATCAAGGTAGTCGGCATCCACCGGCTGCGACCGGCGGGCCGGCTCCATCGCAAACACCAGCTCCGGCAGGTCAGTCCGGTTGAGGTCCCGCCAGAATTGCGGATCCTCGCTGGCCTTAGCAAATGCCGCGGCGATGGCAGGGGCAAACCATGATCCCGACCGCGCCTGGATTTCCCGCAAGGCCGCGTCACGGCCCTGTTCCAGCTGAAAGACATCGGCGACCTGCGCCAGAAGGGCAATGGCCGAGGCGACCGGGACCTGATCGCCCTTCAAGCCCAGCGGCTTGCCAGAGCCGTCATGATGCTCGTCGAGACAGCGGATACCGTCCTGGACGGCGGCGGAGAAGCGCATCTTGGCAGCAATGTCAGCACCGCGATGGCACCGCGTCTCGATCAGATCGCGGACGATCTCGCCGCCATTCTGCAGGATATGGACGATGGCCCGGATCCGCTCCGACAGGCCGGATTTCAATCCGGTCTTGCGGAACACAAAGCGCAGGGCAGAGCTGAGCGAGCCATCGATGATCTTGAAATCGCGCTTGAAGCTGATGTCATCGGCCAGATAGAGCTCGCAGATGCGCGCGGCATTGCTGCTGCACCCAAGGTCTTTCAGGAGCAGCGTGTAATAGAGATCGGCCAGAGCGTCCTGCGACAGGCCGAGCTGAGCCCCCACCGCCATGCCGATGTAGCAGCAGCGGATGCAATGTCCCTCCGGCTGGCCTTCCGTCATGTCGAGGGCGTAGCTGAGCGATCCGAGCAGTTCGGCCAGGGCAAAGGTTTGCGGACGCGCCGCGTTGACCTGTTGCAGATAATGACTGTTGACCATGACACCCGCCTTTTGCGGTTGCTTTTACCAAGCGGCCTTTAAAGTCAGGTGAACTGGCGGCCGGGCATGGTGTTTCCTTGCGGCACGTCTGATACAAATCAAGGCATCGCCTGCCGTAAGGGGATAATGGCAGCTGTGGAGGCTACACCATGGACGTCACCCTGTTGCTCGAATACCTGGACGAGGGCCGGCTTGCAGCCCTGTTCGGACTTGTCACCGGACTGACCTTCGGCGTTGCTGCACAAAGGTCTTCATTTTGCCTGCGTGCCGCGACCGTCGAATTCGCCCGCGGGCAACTCGGGCCACGCATGGCGGTCTGGCTCCTGACCTTTTCGGCTGCCCTCATCCTGGTTCAGGGAGCCGAGATGCTGGGCCTGTTCGACAGCGGCGAGGCACGCATGATGGCGGTGACCGGTTCCTGGTCCGGCGCGATCATTGGCGGGTTGTTGTTCGGTGCGGGCATGGTGCTGGCGCGCGGCTGTTCCGGACGCCTGCTGGTTCTGGCCGCAACGGGCAATCTTCGTTCGCTGGTGTCCGGTCTGGTTTTTGCCGTGGTCGCGCAAATGTCGCTGTTTGGACTGCTTGCCCCGCTGCGGCAATGGCTGGCCGGATTGTGGGTAACGCCCGGGGGGCAGAATGTCGATTTGCTGGCAAGCCTGTCCCTGCCCCCCTGGAGCGGACTGGCACTTGGCGGCGTCACGGCCGTCATCGCCTTGCGTATTGCCCGCCAGAACAGTCTCGGCTGGGCCAACCTCCTGTTTGCGCCCATCATCGGCTTTGCCATCGCGCTTGGCTGGGTGCTGACCTATTCGCTGGCACAGGTTTCATTCGAACCGCAAACCGTGACATCTGCGACATTCTCTGGTCCTTCGGCCAATACGCTGATGTTCTTCCTGGAGGATTCCTCTGTCCTGGGGTTCGACGTCGGACTGGTGCCCGGCGTCTTCATCGGGGCCTTCCTGTCCTCGCTCGTCGGGCGGCAGTTCCAGTTCCAGGGCTTCGAGGGCGAGAGCCAGATGCGCCGCTCCCTGACCGGCGCAGCGCTGATGGGCTTTGGCGCGATGCTCGCAGGCGGTTGCGCCATCGGGGCGGGCGTGACGGGTGGCTCGATTTTCGTCGCCACCGCATGGCTGGCGCTGACCGCCATGTGGGTCGGTGCCGTGGTAACCGATGCGCTGGTCGATCAACGTGTGATCCGGCAAGCTGGCGTCGCCGCGCAATAGGCCAGCGTTCCGGCTGACTGCCTGTGGTCAGGCTTGCGGTGCAAAGCGATAGGCGGCCCCGTCCCGGACGACGCGGCCAATCCCGCCCTCCGGAAGATGGAAGCCGATGAGCCGGGTGTTCGCCGAGGCAAGCTGATCCATCAGAGCAAGGCGTGTTTTTGCCGCCAGCGCCGGATCCTGATCCGAGCCGGACAGGCTGCCGGGATAGGCAAAGGCCATGTGATGGTTGCCGATGGCATCACCGACGACCAGTACCGGGCCCTCCGGCGTGTCGATCTCGAAGGCAAGGTGGCCGGGCGTGTGTCCCGGGGTGAGCCGGGCGGTCACGCCATCGACCGGCTTGTCGTCGTTGCCAAGCAGCTTGATGCTGTCGGCGATGACGGCGAGGCGGCGCGCGGCACCAACTGCGAACGTGCTGCGCTCGGCGCCGATGCTGTTCACCGTGTCGGGATTGGTCCAGTAGGCGAATTCCTGTTCGCCCATCAGGAAGCTGGCATTGGGGAACAGCGGCTCATCGAACTCATCGAGTAGCCCCCACAGATGATCGGGATGGCCATGCGTGAACACCACGTGGGTGACGTCCTCGACAGACAGGCCGAGCGTTCCGAGCGCTTCCGGCAGCTTGCCGGCCGTCGACTGGAAGTCCTGCCCGGCTCCGACATCGAACAGAACAGTGTTGGTTCCGTCGCGCAGCAGGGTGACGTTGCAGGGCGGTGCAAGCGTGTCGCCGGCGAGGTCGAACTCTTTCTTGAGCCTTTCAACGTCGGCGGCAGGCAGTTCTGAGAAGATGAAGCCCTGGGGCAGAACCAGATTTCCGTCAGAAACCGTGTCGAGCGTGATGTTGCCTGCCTTCAAGGTCGTGGTCGCCCAAGTTCTCCAGGCGGGCAGCGAAAGGCAGGACGCTGTGGCAGACAGGATGAAGTGGCGGCGGGTCAGCATCTGGAGCTCCAAAAAAGAAACCGGGCACCTTTGCGAGGGTGCCCGGCAGTGGGGAGGAACGGTCAGCCGAACATGTCGGCGGTGATGCCCGCATACCAGCCGAGCGACTCCTCGTAGGTTGCCTTGCGCAGGGCGGCATCCTCGCCGGTCTGGCTGATGAAGCTCGTCACCGAGGCGATCTTTTCCGGTGTCGGCTCGTAGGAGGCACCGACCTTGACGCCATCGTCAGGCGCGATCAGCGACCAGCAGGTGTTGGAGTATTTGGCCGGGAAAACCTTCGAGCCTGTCAGCTCGGCGCGGATGACCATCGATGCGACCTTGGCCTGCGAGTTGGCCGAGAAGCCGGACTTGGGCATGTCGCCCTGGGCCGAACTGTCGCCCAGCACCCAGATGTTCTTGTCCACCTTGGACTGCATCGTCGCGGGATCGACAGGCGCCCAGCCAGCGTCATTGGTGACGCCTGCCACCTTGGCGATGGCGCCGGCCATTTGCGCGGGGATCACGTTGCAGACGTCGACCTTCTGGACTTCACCGTCAACGACGACCTCCATGGTCTTCGGCCGCACCTCGACCTTGTCGCCGCCGAACTCCGGTCCGATCCATTGGACCATGCCGTCATAGTGCTTTGCCCAGCCTTCCTCGAACAGGGCCTGCTTCGAGTACTTGTCCTTGGGGTCCAAGATCAGGATCTTGGCGGTCGGGTTCTTCTGCGACAAGAGATGAGCCACCATGCTGATGCGCTCATAAGGGCCAGGAGGGCAACGATACGGGTTCGGCGGGGCAACCATTGCGAAGGTGCCGCCGGCTGGCATTGCCTCGATCATCTTTTTCAGCAACTGCGTCTGCGGGCCTGCCTTGTAGGCATGCGGCATGACCTCGGCATCGGCAACGCTCCAGCCAGGGACGGCGCCGTCCTTGAAGTCGATCCCGGGCGACAGAACGAGCTTGTCATAGGACAGCACCTTGCCGCCGGCCAGGGTGACGGTGCGGGCGTCTCTGTCGACGGCCATTGCGCGGTCGTTGATGACGGTCACGCCGCCACCCGCCAGCTTGTCGTAGCCATGCTGCAGGCTTTCGAAGTCCCGGAACCCGCCGATATAGAGGTTGGAAAAGAAGCAGGTCGTGTAGATCGGATTGGCTTCGACCAGCGTGACGTCGATGGCGCCCTTGCTGTCCTTCGCGAGATAGCGGGCAGCTGTAGCGCCTCCGGCACCACCGCCGATGATGACAACCTTCGGCTTTGCCTGACCGAACACCATGGGCGCATAGAGCACCCCGGCTGCGGCCACACTCGATGCAAGAAAGCTTCTGCGATTCAGTGTCATGGGCTGTTCCTCCGGAGTTTGTTCCATTCCGGGCGCGGTTTTCTCCGCGCCTCGCCGTGTGCTCAGTCCAGTGCCGCGAAATAGGCTGCCAGCGACGCGATTTCCTCGTCTGTTAGCCGGCTTGCCATCATCTGCATGACCGGATGGGGCCTGAGTTTCTGCTTGTAGGCATGCATCGCGGCCACGAAATCATCCTGTGGCCAGCGGGTGATTGCAGGAATGCCCTGATCCGAGCCATCCCGCTGATGGCAGGTGGTGCATTCCGAAGAAAGGTACTCGCCATAGGCCGGATCGCCCTGGATCGCGAGGATCTTCGGGTCGAGCTCCGGGACCGTAGGCCGGGCCGTTGGCGATGCCTCCGGGATGTTCTGCGGCTTGTCCGACCATTGCCGCAGGAAGGCCATCAACGCCTGACGATCCGCCTGGTCCTTCATGCCGCGATAGCTCATGCGGGTTCCCGACACGAGGCTGCGCGGGTTGGCGAGATACGCGTCCAGGGTTTCCAGGGTCCAGGTCAGACCGTCGCTTCCCATCCGGTGCATGGCCTTGGAATAGCTGAAGTCCGCTATCGTTCCGGCACGCCGGTCGAACACGCCGTTGAGCTGTGGCCCGACCCTGTTGACAGCGCCCTCCCCCAGCTGGTGACAGGCGGCGCAATCCCGCTTGAACAGCTGCTCCCCACGAACCGGATCTCCGATTGTGTCCGCTTGGACGGCCCCGGCCGAAAGGCCGAGAACCATCGCAACCGTGAGGAGAAGGCGCGGCATCATCGCTTACTTCCCTAAACTTGCCAGATAGGCAATCACCGCCGCACGCTCGTCTTCCTTCTTGATCCCGGCAAATGCCATCTTGTTCTTGGGCAGGAAGCCCTTGGGGTCGGTCAGGTAGGCATCCAGCGTTGCGGCATCCCAGACCATTCCGCCCGCCCCTGCATCCAGCAGCACCTTGGAATACTTGAAGCCGTCGACAGCACCGACCTTGGCCCCGACCACGCCGTTCAGCACAGGTCCGGTGCCGTTCTTGGCGCCCTCGCCGACCTTGTGACAGGCAGCGCATTTCTTGAAGACGGTCATGCCTTTTTCGATCAGGGCCGGATCGGCAGTGGCGACGGAGGCCGGTGCAGGCGTTGCCGCCGGAGCCGGGGCTTGCGCCGGAGCGGCGGCAGGTGCCGGTGAAGCCGCCGCAACCTGTGTTTCAGCGGGAGGGGGAACAACGGCTGGCGCTTCGGCCTTGTCAGGCTGCGCTCCGATGGGCGGCAGGCTGCCGGCCGGGCGTCCGTCCGAGTCTTCCGGGGTGACGTTCAGCTCGATAGCCCGCTTGGTGACCTTCACCGGAGCCACGCAGTTGGACATGCAGGGCTCTTTGGTGAACAGCGGATACTCGGTCTGTGGCCGGTCGTCGGGATAGAAGCCGTCGGCATTCGGCAGCTTCACGTCGGTGAAGTTCTCATGCGACAGGACAAAATCATCTTCGACGAGCCCGTTCGAATAGAGCAGGAACGCGGTGATCGCGTAGGTCTCATCGATTGAGACCGTCTGCGCAGCACCAAAGGGCATCGACCGGTGGACGTAATCCCAGACAGTCGAGAGATAAGGCCAGTAGCTGCCAATGGTCTTGACCGGGCGGCGGTCCGTCAGACTGCCCTCACCGCCGGCCAGCACAGGCCAGCTGTCGAGACCCTCGGCGAACTCGCCATGGCATGCGGCGCATTTTTCGGCGAACACTTCCTCACCGGTGGCGACATCGCCGGAACCCGGACGCAGACCCTTGCCATCCGGGAGAACGGACAGGTCCCAGGCCGCAATTTCCTCGGGCAAGGCCTCGCGGCCAAGGCCCAGCTTGCCGGCGATGGCCGGGGTGACAAGGCTGCCGAGCATGAGGCCCGAAGCAACCAGCGCTGCGGTCAGGCGGAACTCAGGCAACTTCGACATTCTCGACCTCCCCATCAGCCTTGACCCACCAGGTCTGGATACCGTTGTTGTGATAGACGTTGTTCAGCCCCCGGATCTTGCGCAGCTCGTCCTTGGTCGGCTGGAGATATCCGGTGTCATCCATGGCCCGTGACTGAAGCAGCATTTCCTCGCCGTTCCAGTCGATATCGAGGTGGAAACGGGTCAGCGCCTTCGGCTTTGCATCGCCCGATATGCGCGCCGGCTGCCAGTTCACCCCACCATCCAGCGAGACATCCACGCGGGTAATGCGGCCGTTGCCGGACCAGGCGAGGCCGGTGATGACCAGAGGCCCCTTGCCATGACGGACCGGCACCTGCGGCGAGGGCGAGGTGATGACGGACTTTGCGTCCATGACCCAGGTCCACTTGCGGGCCCGTCCGTCCGGCATCAGGTCGGTGTATTTCGAGGTTTCCTCGCGGCTTTCGACAGCCTGGTCGTAGACCGCAATGCGGCGCAGCCACTTGACCCACATGTTGCCCTCCCAGCCGGGAACAACCAGACGGGCCGGATAGCCATGTTCCTTGCGCAGCGCCTCGCCGTTGGCGAAGAAGGCGACCATCACGTCATCCATGGCCTTTTCCAGCGGCATCGAACGGCCATTGGAGCTGGCGTCCGCGCCTTCGGCATAGACCCACTTGCCCTCCGGCTTCACGCCCGCTTCCTCGAGCAGAAGCCGGAGCGGGACGCCGGTGTATTCCATGTTGTGGATCATGCCCTGGGTGTACTGGCAGCCTTCCAGCTGTGCCCCGCCCCACTCCATGCCGCCATTGGCCGCGCATTCGCAGAAGGCGGTGGTCACGCTACGGGGAAAGCGCAGCAGATCCTCGAAAGTGAAGACGAGCGGCTTTTCGACCAGCCCGTTGATCATCAGCCGGAAGTCCTGCTTGCTCAGTTCGATTGCGCCGGAGTGGTGCCGTTCAAAGGCGCAGCCCTGCGGCGTGATCGTGCCTTCCAGCGCATGGATGGGCGTGAAGTTGATCGACGAGACCGGGCTTTCGGTCAGCCATTCGACGTTGCGGCGGACGACGTGGGATTCAAACCGGATGGGCATGCCGTAGGGCGCGGCATCAACGGCATCGCCAAAGCTTGATGCCCAGTCCTGGACTTCCGTAATCTTGGGATCCGGGCCAGCTGCAGCACGCGCGGAGGCGGCCCCGGCGACAAGTCCTGCGCCGGCGAGAGCCGTTGAACGCAGGAAGCCGCGGCGCGATTGGCTGACAGGTTCGTCGGTCATGGCGAACTCTCCTTGGGTCGTCTCAGATGCCGGTCACGGTGACCGATGTGTTGGGTTTCAGCTGCACGGTGCCGATCTTGCGCACGTGGGTTTCGATCACGTCCCAGATCTGCGGCCCTTCCGTGCCTTCGTTCACACTCGCCCAGCCGGCCACCGTGTAGGTCTTGCCCGCTTCGATGGCCTCGCCGCTGTCCGCAAGAGCAATGCTGGAGATGCGTTCGCCAATCGGCTTCGACACATCGATCGCATAGGCCAGCCCGCCGACACGTACCATGTCGCCGCCCTGCTGGTAGTAAGGATCCGGATTGAAGATGTTGTCGGCGACGTCCTCGAGGATCGTCTTGATCGTCTCGCCAGACATCTCTGTGCGGTAGCAGGCGCCATAGGTCATCGAGGTGACATTGTGGATGTCCTCGCGCGTGATGGCGTCGCCCGGCAGCAGCGTTGTGCCCCAACGCACACCAGGCGACATGGCGATCTGCGCGTCGCGCTCGGAGCGGATGGCATCGCAGATCAGGTCGTCCCAGGTGCCGTTGAAGTTGCCGCGCCGATACAGAAGGCTGTCTGTGGTGCCGATCTTCTCTTCCAGCTGCGCCTTGAAGGGCTCGCGCTCCTTGTCGATCAGGGCCGCCATGTCGGCATCCGGCTTGATGACATCGGAGAAGATCGGGATGAGCTTGTGCCGGTATCCCATCATGCGGCCGTCGCGCACATCCAGGTCGATGCGGGAGACGAACTTGCCGTTCGATCCCGAGGCAATCAGGATGGTTTCGCCGATCAACACCGGCTCCGGCACCGCGTCGTGGGTGTGGCCCGTCAGGACGACATCGATGCCCTTGACGCGGCTTGCCATCTTGCGGTCGACATCAAAGCCGTTGTGCGAGAGACAGACGACGAGATCGACGCCTGCGGCCCGGACCTCGTCGACGACTTCCTGCATGCGTTCCTCACGGATGCCGAAGGAGTACTCCGGGAACATCCACTTCGGATTGGCGATCGGCATGTAGGGGAACGCCTGCCCAATCACCGCGATCTTCACGCCGCCGCGCTCAAAGATCTTGTAGGGTTCGAACGCCGGTTCGTCCCACTCGGCATCAAAGATGTTCGCGCCGAGGAACGGGAACGGCAACGTTTCGACGATTTCCTTCACCCGATCCGTGCCGTAGGTCCATTCCCAGTGGCTGGTCATGGCTTCAACGCCCAGCGCGTTCATGACATTGACCATGTCCTGGCCCTTGGTCAGGAAGCTGGTCATGGACCCGTGCCAGGTGTCGCCGCCGTCCAGGAGCAGGGAGTCCGGACGCGCGGCGCGGATGGATTTCACGACCGTCGCAACCCGGTCCATGCCGCCCATGCGCCCATAGCTGCGGGCCAGCGCGACATAGTCGTCGTAGGTCAGCGCGTAGGCATCGGCCGAGCCCTTGGCAATGCCGAACTTCGACAGGAAGTCCGTGCCGGTCAGATGCGGCACGACGCCCTTTGCCTCACCGATGTTGATCTCCGGTTCGCGGAACCAGATCGGCTTGAGCTGGGCATGGATGTCGGTGACATGGATGAGCGTCACATTGCCGAAGTCATCGAAACGCAGGAGATCGTCCTGTGTCAGCGTCTGCTGCGCGGCAAGGCGCGACCAGGAACCAAAGGCATCGGTTCCCGTGATCGCGGCGAGGGCCATGGAGGCCTGCAGGAATTCGCGGCGGGTGATCATCCTGATCTCCGGGTTTGCGGACATGGCTCGGCCGTCGCGCCGCAGCACGTTTGCCAATGCCTGCATCAATCAATCGGTGCTTGGTGGCGGCTGCCGCATCTGCGGCAACCGGATGATTGAGCACTTTCGACGAAACGGAGCCGCCGCGAGTGCTCAATCCCTTTGTCTTCTCTCAAGTCCGGACGCAGCGCCGGTAGCGGCGTCCGCCGGACTTGTCTTCGTCAATGCCGGACCGAAACGCCCTCGACAGACAGCCCGTTGCCGCGCGAGGCCACATAGAGCTCAAGCGCCTTGAACTCGTCGGACCCGGCCTTGAAGGTCTCGGCTCTCGTATCGCGGACGCATCCGACAAAGCGCTGCTGCGCGCTCAGCATGCCTGCATCCTTCAGACGATAAGTCGGGAACCCGTTGATCTGGCCCTGGGACAAGTGGTCAGCGCGGATCATCTTGCCATAATTGTCCTCATGGCAATTGGCGCAGGACATCTCCAGCTGCCCATAGCGGGTGTAGTAGATTTCCTTGCCCTTTTCCCAGTAGGACTGCGCCGGACCATCAATGGCGATGTTCACGACATGACCACGGGACTGCATGGAAATGAGGCTGAGCATGTCTTTCATCTTGTCAGACGTCATGCCCCATGCCTCAAGGCCCATACGCTCCTTCACGCAGCCGTTGATGTAGTCCTCGACCAGCATCAGCTTGCCGGATTTGGCATCAACGCGCGGGGTGACGGCACGAAGACCGGCCATCGACTCCGGCCCCTGGTGACAACCGGCGCAGGACTCGCCGTTCTTGCCCATAGCCTTGTTCCAGGCATCCATGCCGCGGTCGACGAAGACCATGGCCGGATTGTCGAAGTCATCCTTCTGAAGGTCCCGTGTCTCGGTCTCACGGAACAGCCAGCCGGAATAGATCGTGTCCATGGCATCCTTGATATGCGCAGGGGCCGGAGCCCTGGTCACGAACTCGATGACGCCGTCGTCGGTTTCCACCTTCAGCGTGTCATCGACCGGGTCGGCCAGCGCGGACCCGAGGACTGAACAGCCCAAGGCAACCGTAGCGGCCAGTAATGCGATCTTGCGCGGCTGCATAAGCTCTCCTCCCAGAGTTCTGTGGCGCGTCGTGATCAGGCGACTTCGATCGGCTTCACGTCCTCGTAGACCGAACCGTCATCGTCGTACCAGGTGAACTTGAATTCACCGGCTGCCGCGACCTTGGCGTCAAATTCGAAATAGGGGTTCGTGGACACGGCCGGATCGATGGCAACGTCGACGACGTTTTCGCCATTCAGGTCGCAGGTGAACCGGTTGATGATGGACCGCGGGATGAGCTTGCCATCCTTGTCCTTGCGCTGACCCGATTCCATCGTGTGGCTGATCAGCGCCTTGATCGTGACGACCTCGCCGGCCTTGGCCGATTTCGGGACCTTCACGCGGGGCTTTGCGTCTTTTGCCATATCTCGTCTCCTTGCATCCGCCGCCGGTCAGCCGCCGCAGCCGCCAATCGTGACCTTGACCGTTGCCTGCGCCTTGCGGACAGATCCGTCCGCCATCTTTGCCAGCGCGATGACATCCTGCGTCTTGGCGAGGCGGATACGGGTTGCGGCCCGCTGGGACCCTGCGGCAGCGCCGAACTTGAAGGTCGCAACTGCCGGTTCCGGATTGCCCGCAGCCAGAAGCATGATCGCGACCGCGCCAGGCGCATCGACCTCGATGGGAACGGTGTTGCCGTTCTCGGCGATTTCCGGTGCAGTCAATGTGATCCCGCCGTCGGACGGAGCGGCGCTGCCGGCGAAAGCGGCGGTCAGTTCATCAACCTTGGCGGCCAGAGCGGCGCCGGGCAGCACGATTGCTGCAAGACCACCGAGGCCGAACAAGAGTGCATCGCGTCTTGAGAGTTCCATTTTCATCTCCATGAGACCAGGCAAGCCTCAGTCCTTCAGGGTCATCAGGTAGGCGACGACATCTTCGATCTGCTGAGCCGTCAGGATCGGCGGAAGCTCTCCCTTGGCTGCGGCGCCGGTGTAGCCATCGCCAGGACGGACGAATCCGCTGGTCTTGTAGAAGGCTGGCATGAAGGTGCCGTCGAAGGTCTTTTTGGCGTTGGCCACCAGGCCACGCAGTTCCGCTTCCGAATAGCGATCCGCAACGCCATCGAGCGGGGGGGCAATGGTGCCGGGAAACTGGACATCGGGCAGCGCACCGACCACGTGGCAGGCCACGCAGTTGCCAAGGGCGTTGGTGGTCATGACCTTGATGCCGTTCTTCGGATCGCCAGGCGTCCCCGTGAGGGACGCTGCAATCGCGCCGCCGTCAAAGACGATGTCCTTGGGCGCCGTTTCAGACATGACGGGCATAGCTGTAGCCGTGACCACAACCGCCGCCAGCGCAAGCCGACGTTTCATTGCTCTCCTCCCAGAGTGCTTCCTCACCTTGACGATAGACCCGACTCGATCCTTCATGCAATAGAAGAATATGTATTTTTGAATATTTTCATTTATGAGTGTTTCCAGCAACTTACCAATCGGGAAATCGTCAGGGTTGGCTCGTGACCCGGGTGGCAAGGAATTTCTGGAAGTGCTCGTCACTGTCGTAGCCATGGTCCTTGACCCAGGTGAGCAAGGCCTCGGTGGTCCCTTTGCCGAAGGCGCCCGGCATCATGGCGACGGCGGCCTTGCTGGCCATGGCCCCGTCATCGACCTTCTCCGGAAGGAAGATCAGCGTCGGTGTGAACATGACGCCCCACCTGGCAACCATCGCCTTCTCGGACAGGACCGTGCCGTCGAAATCGGTAACCTCGACATCGCCGAAGAGATTGAGCTGGACGACGAAATAGTGGTCACGGATCAGACGATCGATGGCCGGATCCACCAGCACTTCCTCATGCATCTTGGTGCAGTAGATGCATCCGCGCTGTTCCACGATGATCAGCAGCCGCCTCGATTGCGCGTTGGCCTCCGCCAGATCCTCGCGCAGGTCCTTGAAGGTCTCACGCAGCCAGTCGGGCTTGTGCAGACCGTCATCTCCCAGTTCTGCGGCTGTGGCAGTGAAGCTCGAAACCAGAAGAACCAGAACCAGTGCGATCAGGCGTTTCATTACTGCCTCCCTCGTTACAGAACGGTCGCCGACCAGTCGAAATTGCGGATCATCCATTCGGCGATGATGTTGACGGAGTTCGTGGCGATCAGAACTCCAAAGATCACAAGCATCAGTCCCATGGCCTTCTCGACATGGCGCATGGCCTGGCGATGGCGACTGAAGAACCCCAGGAACGGACCGGCAAACATGGCCGCGACCACGAAGGGGAATGTCATGGCAATGCCATAGACCAGCAGCAGCGCGCCGCCCCGCCAGAGCTCGCCCATGCCGCTGGCAACAAACAGGATGGCCGCGAGGGCCGGACCGACGCAGGGCGTCCAGCCGAAGCCAAAGGCCAGGCCCATGACATAAGATCCGGCAAGGGATGTTGCGGCGGCCGAGCTCTGCATCCGGGCCTCCCGGTACAGGAGGCTGATGCGGAAGACGCCAAGGAAGTGCAGCCCGAACACCACGAGGACCGCGCCGGCAATCCAGCTCAGCGTCTCTTTCCATTGCAGGAACAGGCCACCGAGGGCCGTGGCCCCCAGTCCGAGCAGGACAAAGATCGTGGTCACCCCGCATGCGAACGCGACCGCCTGCAGCACGAGCCGCTGTCTGGCACCGCTGCGAACCTGTCCTTCACCCGTGAGCTCACTGATCGACTGCCCGGCCATGTAGGACAGGTAGAAAGGCACCATCGGCAGGACGCAGGGAGACAGGAACGACAGGAGGCCAGCCAGCGCCGCGCCTCCAAAGCTGACTTCAAGCATCCGCTCCTCCCTGAGCTCGCTTGCGCCTTTTATTTTAATACATTAGGATATTCCTATGTAAATATAGGCCTGTCAACATGATCCGCCTGCTTCTCAGTCTCGTTCTGTTCGCTGGCCTCATGAACGAGGCGACGGCCGGACAACTGCGGCTGCTGATGTTTGAGCAGGCAGGATGCGTCTATTGCCTGCGCTGGCACGAGGAAATCGGGCCGAAGTATCCGCTGACAGACGAAGGGAAAGCGGCTCCCCTGGAGCGGCTGCATCTTCGGGGCGAACTGCCTCAGAACGTCACGATCGTCTCGCGGCCGGCGTTCACGCCAACCTTCATCCTGCTGCGCGAAGGGCATGAGGTGGGCCGGATCGAAGGGTATCCTGGTGAGGATTTCTTCTGGCCGATGCTGGCGGAGCTGATCGAGAAGGCGAACCGGCCTTCTCGCTAACGCCAGACAACGCCAGCTAAATCTGTTTGCCACAGGGATCAACCGGGTTTCCGTTGCAGGCACCCTGTCTTCGTCATATTTAGGGCGTTGAAGCATTGGGGTCGCCACGTGTCCGCAGCCGAGGAAAATATCGACGACAGAACTCCCCTGTCCGATCTACTCGGCTTGGTCGAGCAGTCGAACGAGGCTGCAGCGCTGCTCAAGGCGATGGGCCATGACGGGCGCCTGACAATCCTCGCCTATCTGTCCAGCGGCCCGAAGAGCGTGACCGAGCTTGAAAATCTTCTGTCTTCCCGACAGGCTGTCGTCAGTCAGCAACTTGCACGCTTGCGTCTCGAGGGGATGGTGAGCGCAAGGCGCGACGGGCAGACGATCTACTACTCGCTGCTCGACCCGAGGGTCGCAGCCATGATCGAGGTTCTTGCGAAACTGTTTGGCAGGCCGACCTGAGATTGGCCACCGGACGGCAGGCCCTTCCGGGCCAGCAGGGGATGGACGGGAGGAACACGAATGGATGCCATCCCTTATGGCCTCCTTGCCGCTCTTATTGGCCTCGCCGGTGGAACCGTGCTGGGCCTGGCCGGACGGCTCGGGAATTTCTGCACGGTTTCCGCAGTCGAAATGGCCGTCTATGGCAAGGACGCGCGCAAGCTCCGGCTTTGGGGCATCGTGCTGGCGGTGGCGGTTCTGGCGACGCAATTCGGCGCGCTGGCCGGCTACATCCATCTTGAAATGACATTCTACCATGAGCTGGTCTGGAACCCGGTCGCATCGGTCGTCGGCGGCCTGATGTTCGGCTATGGCATGGCGATGTCCGGCAACTGCGGATTTGGCGCGCTGACACGCATGGGCGGCGGCGACATCCGCGCCCTCGTGATCGTGGTCGTCATCGCCATTGCAGCCTATGTCACCCTGTCGGGCCCGCTTGCGCCCTTGCGCATGGCGCTGTTTCCGCAAGAGGACGCCAGCGGCCCGCAGGGCATCCTGCACGACCTGCAAACTTATGCCGGACTGCCGCCAGCCCTGGTCATTTCCGTCATTGCCTGTGGCCTCGGCTTCTGGGGCCTGTCCTACGGACCGTTACGCCGCGAACCGCACATGCTGTTCTGGGGCGTCGCTGCCGGGCTTGCGGTTGCCGGATGCCTTGCCGGGACGTCCTGGCTTGCGGACAGCAGTCTTGGGGCGATCGACGTCGAAGGTCCCTCCTTCACCGCTCCGGTGGGGCGGGCGTTGCTGTTCCTCATGACGTCAACGGCAGGCGGCATCTCGTTTTCGGTGGGGATTGTCGTTGGCGTCATTCTGGGCGGGTTCATTGGCGCCCTGGTGCGCGGGCTCTTCCGCTGGGAGGCCTGCGAAGACCCGCGCGAACTGGGCCGCGCCATTGTCGGCGCAATCCTGATGGGCGTCGGCGGCGTCGTGGCGATGGGATGCTCCGTCGGTCAGGGCGTAACAGCCTTTGCGACCTTGTCCTGGTCTGGCCCGGTCACACTCGCCGCCATCGCCGCCGGGTGCGTTCTCGGGTTGCGGCATCTGATCGGCGGCTATCAGGTGGAATGACCGGACGAGCGGTCTGACCGCTTCCGATCGGTGTATCTCGCCCGCCGCCCCGTTGGCACCTATTGACGCCGAGTGGATTTGAACTACTATATGTAGCGTTCAAGGTTCCTTCGATTCGAGTGGATCGATGGCTAAGACGGGAATGCGGAACGCAAGGCTACCAAGCCTCGCCAAGCCGCAGCTGCCCCCGCAACTGTGAACGGCGAGCGTGTACCCAAACCGTGCCACTGGCTTTCGCAAGAAGCCGGGAAGGCTGGGTGCAGCGTGATGACCCGTGAGCCAGGAGACCTGCCTTGAGCGAAACGTCCACCGGCGGGGTGACCGGTAGGGGGCATGTCTGGTTCGCCCGGCTCACGCCGGCCGCCTGCTTCCCCGGTTCCCTGCGAATGTGCTTCGGGGTGAAGTCATGTTGAACAGTTCGATTTTCCAGTTTCCGCCTGGGCGACCCAGCCGCAGTGCGTGACCCGGGCTGCCTGCCTCAGGCTGCCTGAGCCCTATTTCCCATCAAGGCCGACTGCGGACGCCGTGCTGCACCCTGTCGGCTTGCCTTTCGAAAGCCATGTCATGACTGTCACCGTCTACAGCAAGCCTTCCTGCGTCCAGTGCAACGCCACCACCCGTGCGCTGGAGCGCCAGGGCATCACCTACACCCTGGTGGACATCTCCGAAGATGCAGAGGCCTATGACCTCGTCACCGGCCTCGGCTACCGCCAGGTTCCGGTGGTGATCGCCGGCGAGCAGCACTGGGCCGGGTTCCGTCCTGACCTGATCGGCGGACTTGCCTGAGGCAAAGCGATGAGCGGGCTCGTCTATTTCTCCAGCACCTCGGAAAATACGCGCCGCTTTGTCGAAAAGCTCGGCCAGGACGCGCTGCGGATCCCGATCGACGCCAGCGCGCCAGCGCCGCTCGCAACACGGCCCTTCGTGCTGGTCACTCCCACATATGGGGGCGGAACGCCGAAAGGCGCGGTGCCCAAACCCGTGATCCGCTTTCTCAATGACGAGCGGAACCGCGCATTGATCCGCGGCGTCATCGCCGCGGGAAACACCAATTTCGGCGCGGCCTACGGGCTCGCCGGCGACATCATCGCGGCCAAATGCCAGGTGCCGTTCCTCTACCGCTTCGAGCTGCTCGGCACGGCGGAGGATGTCGCGAATGTCAGCCAGGGACTGGAACGGTTTTGGACATGCTAGACACGCCCTCACTCTTGGACGCGGATGACACGGCCGCGCAGCCCCTCACGGCCGACCGCAAGGGCCGGCCCGCCGAGGAGCTGGATTATCACGCGCTCAACGCGATGCTGAACCTTTATGACGCGAACGGCCGGATCCAGCTCGACAAGGACCGGGAAGCGGCGCGGCAGTATTTCCTGACCCATGTGAACCAGAACACCGTCTTCTTCCACAATCTCAAGGAGAAGCTCGATTATCTGGTGACCGAAGGATACTACGAGCCAGAGGTGCTGGCGCAGTATTCCTTCGCGTTCATCCGTGACCTTTTCGATGCTGCCTATGACAGGAAGTTCCGCTTCCCGACCTTCCTCGGCGCATTCAAGTACTACACCAGCTACACGCTGAAGACCTTCGACGGGAAGCGCTACCTGGAGCGCTACGAGGACCGTGTCTGCATGGTGGCGCTGACGCTGGCGCGCGGCGACGAGCAGCTGGCCCGTGATCTAATGGACGAGATCATTTCCGGCCGCTTCCAGCCGGCGACGCCGACGTTCCTCAACGCCGGCAAGAAGCAGCGCGGCGAACTGGTGTCCTGCTTCCTGCTCAGGGTCGAGGACAACATGGAGTCCATCGGCCGGTCGATCAATTCCGCCCTGCAGCTGTCCAAGCGCGGTGGCGGCGTCGCCCTCAGCCTGACCAACATTCGTGAGGCCGGTGCGCCGATCAAGCAGATCGAGAACCAGTCGTCCGGTGTCATCCCGGTGATGAAGCTGCTGGAAGACAGCTTCTCCTACGCCAACCAGCTTGGCGCACGCCAGGGCGCCGGCGCGGTCTACCTAAACGCGCACCACCCGGACATCCTGCGGTTCCTCGACACCAAGCGGGAGAACGCGGATGAGAAGATCCGCATCAAGACGCTGTCGCTTGGCGTTGTCGTGCCGGACATCACGTTCGAACTCGCGAAGAACAACGAGGACATGTACCTGTTCTCGCCGCATGACATCGAGCGGGTCTATGGCGTTCCCTTCACCGAGATATCGGTGACGGAAAAGTACCGCGAGATGGTGGAGGACAAGCGGATCCGCAAGTCCAAGATCAAGGCGCGCGAGTTCTTCCAGATCATCGCCGAGATCCAGTTCGAGAGCGGCTATCCCTACCTGATGTTCGAGGACACGGTGAACCGGGCCAACCCGATCGCCGGACGTATCTCGATGAGCAACCTGTGCTCGGAAATCCTGCAGGTTAGCGAGGAAAGCCGGTTCAACGAGGACCTGTCCTATGCCCATCTCGGCAAGGACATTTCCTGCAACCTTGGTTCGCTGAACATCGCCAAGACGATGGACAGCGCCGACTTTGGCAAGACCATCGAGACCTCGATCCGTGCGCTGACGGCCGTGTCGGAGATGAGCAACATCGCCTCCGTGCCTTCGGTCGCCAAGGGCAACGAGGACAGCCACGCCATCGGCCTTGGTCAGATGAACCTGCACGGCTATCTCGCCCGCGAGCGCATCCACTACGGCTCCGAGGAAGGCGTCGACTTCACCAACATCTATTTCTACACGGTGACCTATCACGCCATCCGCGCGTCGAACCGGCTCGCGGTGGAAAAGGGGCGCAGCTTCAAGGGCTTTGAGGCCTCGAAATATGCCTCTGGCGCCTATTTCGACAAGTACACCGACGCGGCCTGGACGCCGAAGACGCCGAAGGTCGCGAAGCTCTTTGCCGATGCCGGCATCCATATCCCGACCCAGGACGACTGGCGGGCGCTGAGGCAAGCCGTGATGACCGGCGGGCTCTACAACCAGAACCTCCAGGCCGTGCCACCGACCGGATCGATCTCCTACATCAACCACTCGACCTCCTCGATCCATCCGATCGTGTCGAAGATCGAGATCCGCAAGGAAGGCAAGATCGGCCGCGTCTATTATCCGGCAGCCTACATGAGCAATGACAACCTGGACTATTACCAGGATGCCTATGAGATCGGCCCGGAGAAGATCATCGACACCTATGCGGCGGCAACGCAGCATGTCGATCAGGGCCTGTCCCTGACACTGTTCTTCCGCGACACCGCGACGACGCGCGACATCAACCGGGCGCAGATCTACGCCTGGAAGAAGGGCATCAAGACCATCTACTACATCCGCCTGCGCCAGATGGCGCTGGAAGGCACGCAGGTCGAAGGCTGCGTGTCCTGCACACTGTGAACCGGGGAAAAGGCACCATGAACATGCATATCAAGCCCGCCTCCCGCGTGCGCGCCATCAACTGGAACCGGCTTGAGGACGACAAGGACCTCGAGGTCTGGAACCGCCTGACGGGGAATTTCTGGCTGCCGGAAAAGGTGCCGCTGTCCAACGACATCCCGTCCTGGGCGACGCTCCGGCCGGAGGAACAACGCCTGACCATCCGCGTCTTCACCGGCCTGACCCTGCTGGACACCATCCAGAACGGGGTTGGAGCGGTGAAGCTGATGGCGGATGCCGTGACCCAGCACGAGGAAGCGGTCCTGTCGAACATCTCCTTCATGGAAGCGGTTCATGCGCGCTCCTATTCCTCGATCTTCTCCACGCTCTGCATGACGTCCGACGTGGACGAGGCCTATCGCTGGTCGGAGGAAAACGAGTTCCTGCAGCGCAAGTCGGCGCTGATCATGGAGCAGTATGACAGCGGCGATCCCTTGAAGAAAAAAGTCGCCTCCGTCTTCCTGGAAAGCTTCCTGTTCTACTCCGGCTTCTATCTGCCGATGTACTGGTCGAGCCGGGCCAAGCTGACCAACACGGCAGATCTGATCCGCCTCATCATCCGCGACGAGGCCGTGCACGGGTACTACATCGGCTACAAGTTCCAGCGCGCGCTTGACCGCGAACCGGAGGCGCGCCGCCAGGAGATCAAGGACTTCGCCTTTGACCTGCTGCTGGAGCTTTACGACAACGAGGCCCGCTACACGGAAGACCTGTATGACGGGGCCGGCCTGACCGAGGACGTAAAGAAGTTCCTGCATTACAACGCCAACAAGGCGCTGATGAACCTCGGCTATGAGGCCCTGTTCCCGGCCGAGGCCTGCAAGGTGAACCCGGCGATCCTGTCCGCGCTCTCGCCCAACGCAGACGAGAACCACGACTTCTTCTCGGGCTCCGGCTCGTCCTATGTCATCGGCAAGGCGGTCGCGACCGAAGACGAAGACTGGGACTTCTGATCGCGTGCGCCGGCGGATCAGGGGCCCTGGTCCGCCGGCACTCCTTCCGGATGTGCAACAAGATCGGCAGGCTGCATGGGCTTTTCGCCAGCAAAGGATTGCAGCAGAGTTCTTGCGTCCTCGGCTATGCGCGAGCTGCGCCGCCCCGGAGGCGTCAGCAGCAGGGTGCAGAAATAGAGCGCAGGCTCGAACGGCCGCCAGGTCAGGCCGCGTCCCAGAAACGGTTCGGCGTTGAGCGGATTGATCAGGCCGCAGCCGATGCCCGCCTGAACCATGGCGCAGACCGTGGTCGAGTACGGTGTTTCCAGCACGATACGCGGCACGGCACCGGCGGCAGCGAGAAGCGTTTCCAGTTTCTGCCGTGTCCGGTCCTCCGGCGCCAGCGCGACAAAGGCTTCGCCGTGCAGGTCCAGCGGGCTGAGGACCGGCTTCGCACAGAGGTGATGTCCCTCCGGCAAGGCAATGGCGGCGCGATAGATCGCGAAGGGCTCGACCGTCACGCCGGTCGTATCCACCTCGTCGGAGGTCAGACCGATGTCAAACTGTCCAGCTGCAACCAGGTCGCGGATCGTGCTCGACATCTGGGTCTGGAAGGTGATGGCAACCTGCGGATGACGCTGCCGGAAGGCGGCGATCGCTTTCGGCACGATGTTCGTGCTCAGCGCCGACAGGCTCGCCAGCCGGATCTCGCCGGAGCCGAAATCGCGGATCCTTGCCGCAGAGCTGCGCAGCCGGATCAGGCCGGCGAAGGTCTGCTCCACCTCGCGGTGAAACAGCTCCCCCTCGGCCGTCGGCACCATTCGTCCCGTCGAGCGGTCGAACAGGGCGAAGCCGATGGAGCGTTCCAGATCCTGCACCGCCTTGCTGACCGCCGGCTGGGACAGGTTGAGCAGGACGGCTGCCTTTGACGCCGTCCCGGCTGCAAAGACCGCCTGAAAGATCTCGATCTGACGCAGGTTCATGGAGAGGTATAACTCCTGATTATAGTCAGAGCATATCTTACGATTGGACGGAATGCATCCGGCCATGTCCTATGGGGTCGTTCAGGAGATCCCCATGCAGGACACCAGCCGTTGCATCCTTCATCCGCAGCCGGAAACCGACGGGTTTCGCACGCTTGCGGTGCCCGTCTATCGTGCCTCCACCATTGTCTTCCCGGATGCGGCCACGTTCGCGGCGCGCGGCGATCTGGCCCCTGATGGCTACACCTACGGTCTGCACGGCACGCCGACGACGCGCATGCTGGAACGCAGCCTCAGCGACCTGCACAGCGGCGTCTGGACGTTTCTGACGCCCTCCGGACAGGCCGCGGTGGTGCTGGCCATGCTTGCCGTGCTGTCGGCTGGCGACACGGTGCTGATTGCCGATACGGTCTACCCGCCGGTCCGCCAGTTCGCCGATCTCGATCTTGTGCGGATGGGCGTGACGGTGCGCTATTTCGATCCGCTGTCGCCTGAGGATGTGGCCCGGCAGATCGACACCCGCACGCGGCTTGTCTGGTGCGAGTCGCCCGGATCCAACACGATGGAGGTGATGGATCTGCCTACCATCACCGCGATCGCGCACCAGCATGGCGCCCTCGTCGGCTGCGACAACACCTGGGCGACCGCGCTGCACTTCAAGCCGCTGCGGCATGGCGTCGACTTTGTGGCCGAAGCGCTGACCAAGTTTCATGGCGGGCATGCCGATCTGCTGATGGGCGCGCTGACCTTGCGCGACGAGGCGCTGATCCTGCCGCTCCGCAATCTGATCGGCCGGCTCGGCAGCGGCGTTTCGCCGGATGACGCGGCGCTCGTCCTGCGCGGCATGGAAACGATGCCGCTGCGGCTGGCCCACGCCAGCGCCGTCGCCCTGCGGCTGGCGACGCGTCTTGCAGGCCATCCTGTCGTTCATCGCGTGCTGCATCCGGCGCTGCCCGGTAGTCCGGGGCATGATGTCTGGCTGCGTGACTTCACCGGTTCCAGCCCGCTGTTCAGTGTCGAGTTCACTCCTGAGGCAACGCCGCATCTCGATGCCGCCCTGGACGGGCTTCAGACCTTTGCCATCGGCGCATCCTGGGGTGGAACGCGCAGCCTGCTGGCACCGCAACCCATCACCGGCACCCGCACCGCACGGCCCTGGCTGGGGGCTGCACAGATCCTGCGTTTCAGCATCGGGCTGGAAGCGGAGGACGACCTCACGCGGGACATTGACCTCCTACTGGACAAGCTCACGGCGGCCAGCGCGGATGTGCGCGGGGCTAAGCATCACCGTTCAGCGCAACTAACCTGAATCTGAAGGAGACCGCGTCCATGGCACTCACAGCCCCCCCTGCGCATGACCGCCTCGGCTGTACGGCCAAGGACCTGATCCGGGATCAGGAGGTACAAGGCACGGACCTGGTCTTTCTGCGCAAGACCTCGGGCAAGGCGGACCCGATGCAGGTGCGGACCGATGACACCGGGCAAGGATACATCGTCGGGCTGTCCCTGATGCCCGGTCATTGGCGTGACATCGGTCAGGGACGGCAGGTCACGCGCGCGCAGTTCGTGCAAGACAGCATCTATATTCGAGACTTCGACAGGCCTTACAAGGCGGAACTCAGCGGTCGTTTCGATTTCCTGCTGATCGAGATCCCATCCCATGTCATTGCCCCTCAGGACGATGAGCCGCGGTTCGGCAACCCGCGCCGGCTGACCTGCGAAGCGGGAACGGTCGATCCAACCATCGGGCATCTCATGCGGGCGGTCTTGCCGGTGCTGGGCGGCCGCGAGCCGGCAGAGCGGCTTTTCCTCGATCAGATGGGGGAAGCACTCTGCACCTATCTGCGCCGCCGCTATGCCAACAGCTTTGTCGACCTGCTCACGACATCGCCGCCATCGGCACTCATCAGCCGCGCCCTGGAGATCCTGCGCGCGAACCTTGATGGCGACATCGGTCTCGACCAGATCGCCAACCTGTGCCGCGTGTCGCGCAGCTATTTCTACGAGGCCTTCCGCAAGGAACTCGGCTGCACGCCGCATGAATGGTTGATGCGGCAGCGGTTGGAACGGGCGC
This sequence comes from Pannonibacter sp. SL95, assembly GCF_026672425.1. Lineage (GTDB taxonomy): Bacteria > Pseudomonadota > Alphaproteobacteria > Rhizobiales > Stappiaceae > Pannonibacter. Next base: position 823,076 of record NZ_JAPPRC010000004.1, on the reverse strand, counting down.
AAGCGCTGCTCAAGGCAACGCGCATGCCCTTGTCTGAGATTGCGCAGCAATGCGGGTTCGCCGATCAAAGCCATCTGACCCGTCAGTTCAGCCGCCGCCTCGGGATTTCGCCGGCACGCTGGCGGGCACAGGCGGCAAACTGACGCCTGAGTTTGCCGGCGAAAAACTCCCGGACAATCGTACAAAACGCGATGGACGAGCGTTCAAGACGGCAGGAGGATGATCGGAGATAGGTGGTTTACCCGACCCAAGACGGAGTGAACCAGATGACTGTCAATGCCAAGCCCACCCCCGGCTCCCAGCTGATCTCGCCGACCGATCATGCCTTGATCATGATCGACTTCCAGTCGCAGATGTCCTTTGCCACCAAGTCGATCGACGCCGTCCTGCTGCGCAACAACGCCGCGCTGGTCGCCCATGCGGCCGCCGGTTTCAAGGTTCCCGCGATCCTTACGACCGTGGCCGAAAAGTCCTTCTCCGGCCCGCTGTTCTCCGAGATTTCCGACGCGTTTCCGGGACAGGCCATGCTCGACCGCACGTCGATGAACACCTGGGAAGACGCTGCCGTCATCGATGAGGTGAACCGTATCGGCAAGCGCCGTCTGGTCATCTGCGGCCTCTGGACCAGCGTCTGCATTGTCGGTCCCGCGCTCTCGGCACTGGATCAGGGCTTCGAGGTCTATGTCATCGCCGATGCCTGCGGCGATGTGTCGGACGAAGCGCATGACCGGGCCATGGACCGGATGGTCCAGGCCGGCGCCCGGCCCATGACGTCGCTCCAGTATCTCCTCGAGCTGCAGCGCGACTGGGCCCGGGGCGAGACCTATGACCTGACGACCGGCATCGCCCGCAAATTCGGCGGGGCCTATGGTCTGGGCATCATCTATGCCAAGTCGATGTTCGGCGCGTCCGAAGGTCACTGATTGTCAGCCCCGGTGCCCGCGCTGCTCTTGCGGCCGTGCCGACACCGGGGCGCCTCCGCTCGCCTTTCCAGTGCCGGAGACCGCACGATGCGCATGTATCTCCTTTCCCTGTCAGCCGGGGTTCTCGTCGGCGTTGTCTACAGTCTGCTGAACGTCCGATCCCCTGCCCCGCCGATCGTCGCCCTGGTCGGCCTGCTCGGCATTCTTGCCGGCGAACAGATGGTGCCGGTGCTGCGCCACATGCTGGCCGGTTCGCCGCTGACGCTCGGCTGGTTCACGGAGCACCGGCTGCCGCACATCTGCGGCGAACTGCCCACGGGCACGATACCGACCGGCACCGGGGCCGGCACCGGGTCTGGCCCTGGAACCGGCCAGGGGACTGACCGGTCAGATCCGCCTGCGGCGTGACATCCGTCGCACTTCAGACTCGCTCACTCCGCAGGAGGCTCCGATGGTGCCTGATCTCATCCTTTTCAACGGCCGCATCACGACGCTCGACCGTAGCCAGCCGACCGCATCGGCGGTGGCAATCCGTGACGGGCGCTTCGAGGCTGTCGGCGATGACGCCACGCTTTTTGCGCTGGCCGGGCCCACGACACGCCGCATCGATCTCAAGGGCCGCCGGGTGCTTCCCGGCCTGATCGACAATCACACCCACGTCGTTCGCGGCGGATTGAACTTCAACATGGAGCTGCGCTGGGACGGCGTGACGTCGCTTGCCGATGCCATGGACATGCTGCGGCGCCAGGTGGCCATCACGCCGCCGCCGCAATGGGTGCGGGTCATTGGCGGCTTTACCGAGCACCAGTTTACGGAGAAACGCCTTCCGACACTGGAGGAGATCAATGCGGCCGCGCCCGAGACGCCCGTTTTCCTGCTGCATCTGTATGACCGGGCGCTTCTGAATGGCGCAGCCCTTCGGGCCGTCGGCTATGACAAGGACACGCCCAATCCTCCGGGCGGCGAAATCCAGCGCGACGCGCGCGGCAATCCAACCGGACTGCTGCTGGCCAGGCCGAACGCGGGCATTCTCTATGCAACGCTGGCCAGGGGGCCGAAGCTGCCGCTGGAGTATCAGCTCAACTCGACGCGCCACTTCATGCGCGAGCTGAACCGGCTGGGCATCACCGGCGTCATCGATGCGGGCGGCGGCTTCCAGAACTATCCCGACGACTATGAGGTGATCCAGACGCTCGCCAATGCCGGGCAGATGACGGTTCGCCTCGCCTACAATCTGTTCACGCAGAAACCGCGTGAAGAAAAGGCCGACTTTCTCAACTGGACCCGGTCCGTGACCTATCGTCAGGGCGACGACTACTTCCGTCACAATGGCGCTGGCGAGATGCTGGTGTTTTCCGCCGCCGACTTCGAGGACTTCCGCGAACCCCGGCCGGACATGCCCTCCAACATGGAGGAAGACCTTGAGGAGGTCGTGCGCATCCTGGCGGAGAACTGCTGGCCGTGGCGCATGCATGCGACCTATGACGAGACCATTTCCCGCGCGCTCGACGTTTTCGAGAAGGTCAACCGGGACATCCCGCTGGACGGCCTCAACTGGATGTTCGATCACGCCGAGACCATCTCGGATCAGTCGATCGACCGGGTCGCGGCCTTGGGGGGCGGCATCGCCACGCAGCACCGGATGGCCTATCAGGGCGAGTACTTCGTCGAGCGGTATGGCGCGGCAGCGGCCAGCGCGACGCCTCCCATTGCCCGCATGCTGGACCGGGGCGTGCACGTCTCCGCCGGCACCGACGCGACCCGGGTCGCGTCCTATAACCCTTGGGTCTCGCTGTCCTGGATGGTGACCGGCCGCACCGTCGGCGGCTTGCGCTTGACCCCGCCGGCCGATTGCCTTGACCGGGAGACGGCGCTGCGGCTGTGGACCGAAAATGTCGCCTGGTTCTGCAAGGACGAAGGCCGCCGTGGCCGGATTGCGCCCGGATATCTCGCCGATCTGCTGGTGCCGGACCGGGACTACTTCACCGTGCCTGAGGCGGAGATCTCGCATCTGGTGTCAGACCTGACCATGGTCGGCGGCCGTGTGGTGTGGGGCGCTGGCGACTTTGCCGCGCTCGACGACAACCCGTTGCCACCGGCCATGCCGGACTGGTCGCCCGTGCGGACCTATGGCGGATATGGCGCCTGGGCCGCCGCCAGGACCAGCACCGGCCTTTCCGCGCATGCGCGCATGTCCTGCGGCTGCGCCAGCTCCTGCGGCGTGCATGGGCATGACCACGGCAAGGCCTGGGGGGCGACGCTTCCGGTTGCCGATCTCAAGGGCTTCTTCGGTGCCCTCGGCTGTGCCTGCTGGATGTGATCGATGACCGACGCCTCATCCACACCACCGGTCCGCAGCAGTGCCTTTGCCCCCCTCAGGCAGCGTATCTTCCTGATCCTCTGGCTGGCGACGATCATCGGCAACGCGGGCAGCTTCATACGTGATACGGCCAGCGGCTGGCTGGCCACGGATCTCAGCACCTCCCCGGCCGCCATCGCCGCCGTGCAAGCGGCCGCGACCTTGCCGGTCTTCCTGCTGGCGATCCCGGCGGGCGTCCTGTCGGACATCCTCGACCGGCGGCGGCTGCTGATCGTGATCCAGGTGTTGCTGGGCCTGGTCAGCCTGACGCTGATGCTGCTGTCGGCGGCCGGCGCACTGACGCTGACCGGGCTTGTCGCGCTGACGTTTTTCGGCGGCATGGGCGCAGCCCTGATTGCACCGACCTGGCAGGCGATCGTTCCCGAACTGGTGCCTAGGTCAGACCTGCGTTCCGCCGTGGCGCTGAATTCGCTCGGCATCAATGTGGCGCGCGCCATCGGTCCGGCCGCAGGCGGTCTTCTGATCACCCTGGCGGGGGCAACGGTGACCTACGCGGTGGACGTTGCGACCTATGGGGTCGTGATCGCCGCGCTGGTCTGGTGGCCGCGCAAGGGAAAGGCGAGCGATCCGCTGGCGGAGAGATTCGGCGGTGCCTTCCGGGCCGGTCTGCGCTACGCACGCCGCAGCAAGGACCTCCATGTCGTGCTGGTGCGCGCGGCCGTCTTCTTCCTCTGCGCCAGCGCGGTCTGGGCCCTGCTGCCGCTCATCACCCGCGATCTTCTGCAAGGCAGTTCGGGCCTCTATGGCCTGCTGCTCGGCGCGGTTGGTCTTGGCGCGATCGGTGGCGCGCTGGCTCTGCCGACGCTGCGGCTCCGGTTCAGTTCTGACAACCTGATGCTGCTGGCTGCGCTGGTTGCCGCATCCGTGATGATCGCCCTGGCGGCGGCCCCACAGCCGGCTATCGCCCTGGCGCTGCTCGCCGTGCTGGGCGCTGCCTGGATTACAGCGCTGACCACCTTGAACGGAACGGCGCAGTCCGTGTTGCCGGACTGGGTGCGGGGCCGGGCGCTGGCGGTCTATCTGACGGTCTTCAACGGCGCCATGACAGCCGGCAGCCTCGCCTGGGGCGGCGTGGCCGAGGCAACAGGTCTGGGCACGTCCCTGCTTCTTGCCGCCGCCGGCTTCGTGCTGACCGGCACCCTGTTCCACCGTCTCCGCCTGCCGCGCGGCGAAGCGGACCTGACACCGTCCAACCACTGGCCGGAACCACTGGTCGCCAGCCGTCTGGCCGAAGACCTCACCGACGGCGCCGCAGCGGACCGGGGCCCGGTGCTGATCACCATCGCCTACAAGGTGACCGCCGCCGACCGGGCAGCGTTTCTGGCGACCATCCATCGCCTGTCGACCAGCCGGCGCCGCGACGGGGCCTATGCCTGGGGCGTGATGGAAGACGTCGCAGATCCGGAGACCCTGCTGGAATGGTTCTTCGTCGCCTCCTGGGCCGAACACCTGCGCCAGCACCGGCGCGTTGCCTCACCGGACGCGGATCTCCAGCGCGAGCTTCTGCGCTTCCACGCCGGCGACAGCCCGCCGGAGGTGAACCACCACCTTGCCCTCCCGCCAACCTGAAGGAGCCTCCCATGGTCCTCGACCTTACCCGCCGCCAGACCCTGATTGGCGCAAGCGCTCTCGCCCTTTCCCTCGGCCTGCCCTTTTCCGGCAGCGCCACACCCCAAGCAGCAGACACAGGAGACATCGCGATGAATACGATCACCACCAAGGACGGCACGAAGATCTTCTACAAGGACTGGGGCACCGGTCAGCCCATCGTGTTTTCCCATGGCTGGCCGCTGTCCGGCGACGCCTGGGACGCGCAGATGCTGTTCTTCGGCCTGAACGGCTACCGCGTCATCGCCCACGACCGGCGCGGCCATGGCCGCTCCGATCAGCCCTGGACCGGCAACAACATGGACCAGTATGCCGACGATCTCGCCGAGCTGATCGAGCAACTTGACCTTAAGGAAGTCATCCTCATCGGTCATTCGACCGGTGGCGGCGAAATCGCGCATTATGCCGGCCGGCATGGCACGTCGCGTGTCGCCAGGATGGTTCTCGTCGGTGCCGTTCCGCCGATCATGCTGAAGACGGCGTCCAACCCGGAAGGCACGCCGATGGAGGTGTTCGACGGCATCCGCCAGGGAACCGCGCTGAAGCGCTCGCAGTTCTTCCTGGACCTGACGGTCCCCTTCTACGGCTTCAACCGCGATGGCAATCCGGCCCAGCCGGGCCTGCAGGAAAAGTTCTGGCTGCAGGGCATGGCCGGCAGCATCAAGGGCCATTACGACTGCATCCGCGAATTCTCCGAGGTCGACTACACCGAGGACCTGACGAAGATCGACGTTCCCACCCTTGTCCTGCATGGCTCCGATGACCAGATCGTGCCCATTGCCGCGTCTGCCGAGAAGGCCGTCAAGCTGCTGAGCAAGGGCACGCTGCTTGTCTATGAAGGCAGCGGACATGGGCTGGCCGAGCTGGAAGCGGAGCGGTTCAACAAGGATGTGCTCGCGTTCATCCGCTAAAGCATCAAGAATGACACCCGGCCGGACCCACCCGGCCGGGCAAGGACCCATCCATGACGTTGCTGATCCATGAGAACATGAGCCGCGGGCGCAGCCGGAAGGGCTGGCTCGACAGCTTTCACACCTTTTCCTTCGGCGAGTTCCGCGATCCCAAGCGCATGGGCTTCCGGGCGCTGCGCGTGATCAACGAGGACTGGATCATTCCCGGAGCCGGCTTTGCCTGGCACGACCATGCCGACATGGACATCCTGACCCTGGTGCTGAAGGGCAAAGTGCGGCACGAGGACAGTCTTGGACACAAGGGCCAGACAGCGGCGGGCGAGATCCAGCTCATGCGCGCCGGCAGCGGCATCTCGCATTCCGAGATGAACGGGGACGCGGACGAAACCACGCACCTGCTGCAGATCTGGATCATCCCGGACAAGGCCGGCGGAACGCCCGGTTATCAGCAAGCGGCGCTGCCGCCCCAGGACGATGGCTGGGTTGACCTAGCGGGCCCCGCGGGCAGCGGCGCGCTGACGGAGCTGGGCTCAGACACGCGGGTTTCCGTGCTTCAGGCGCGGGACGGCGATGTAACGCCGCTCCCGCATACGCCCGGGCGCGGCCTTTTCCTGCATGTCATAGACGGACTGGCGGAAATTGGCGGCGAGCGGCTGACGGCCGGCGACGGCATCCAGATCGACCAGCCGGCGCCGGCCATCCGCTGGCACACGGATGGCCGGCTGCTGCGCTTCGACCTCGCCTGACTAACGCCCCCGCGCGCTACCCTTACTCACCCCGGCCGCGGAAGCGGCGTTGGTAGGCGGTGTCGTAGAGGGCGCTTTCGCGGAAGTCTCGGGCACCGAGGCCGTGGCCGACGAAGATCAGTGCCGTGCGCTCGATCGGGTCGGCGGCGACCCTGGCGGCGATGTCGGCGAGTGTGCCGAGGATGATGCGCTCGTCCGGCCAGGATGCCTTGACGACGATGGCGACCGGGCAGTCGGCGCCATAGAGCGGGGTCAGTTCCTCGACAACCTGATCGAGCGCATGGATCGCCAGATGGATTGCGAGCGTTGAACCGGTTGCGCCGAAGCGGGTGAGCGTCTCCTCGTTCGGCATTGGCGAGGCGCGGCCGGAGACGCGCGTAAGCACGAGGCTCTGCGCCACCGCCGGGATGGTGAGCTCTCGCCCGAGTGCGGAGGCAGCGGCGGCGAAGGCCGGGACGCCGGGGGTCATGGTGTAGGAGATGCCATTCTTCTCCAGCCGGCGGATCTGCTCGGCCACCGCGCTCCACACAGAAAGATCGCCGGAGTGCAGACGGGCCACGTCCTGCCCGAGTTCGGACGCCCGGACATATTCCGCCTCGATCTCGTCCAGCGACATCGGCGCGGTGTCGATGATCCGCGCCCCGTCCGGGCAATACTGCAGGAGCTCCGGCGACACGAGTGAACCGGCATAGAGGCAGACCGGGCATTTGCCGATGAGATCGCGGCCCCGCACGGTGATGAGATCGGCTGCGCCGGGACCGGCGCCAATGAAGTGAACGGCCATGGGATTTCCTCGTGACGAATCTAGCTTGAAACGGGGGCGTCAGACGACTGCGCGGGGCTCTCGGGATCCGGCTTGACCCAGACCCATTGCGTGATCGGCATGGCCGGGCGCCAGGCGGTCATGCTGCCGACGGGCGAGGCGCGGGCGATCTCGAGCCGCGTCAGGCTGCCGCCGAGCCTTGCGTGAAGGGCGAGCAGCACGGCGTCCATCTCCAGCGTCACGGCATTGGCGACCAGCCTAGCCACCGGCTTTCAGCGCGGCGCAGGCTGCGTCCATGACGCCGGGCTCCGAGCCGCCGCCGCCGACGAAGATCGCATCGGGGCTTACCAGCCCCTGCAGTGCCTCGGGCGCGGTGCGCTGCACGAGCCGCAGGGACGGCACGCCGAAACGGGCGGCGTTGCGCACCAGACGGGCAGCGCGCTCGGGATGGGCCTCGATGGCGGTGGCGGTCAGCGAGGGGTCCGTGAGCATCCATTCGATGGCAACCGAGCCAGAGCTTAGCGCCAATGTCCCACAGGTGCTCGCCGCGGCGGGGCGCCAGCGCCGACAGGGTCAGCGCGCGGATCTCGCGCTTGGTGATCTGGCCGTCGTGCTCGAACAGGTTGTCGTCGCGGCCGGCGGCGAGCGGCAGGACGCGGGCTCCGGCGCTGGCGGCGACCTCGAGCGCGCAGACATTGAGGCTGTCGATGTCTGTGAGGCGGAAGCCCTCGGCCACAGTCGTGGTCACGCGCTCGCGCGGGCCACCCAGCGCTTCCAGAACGGTGAGGCGGGTGGCGCCGAAGCCCTCGGCGAGAAGCAGGGCGGCGAGATCGGCGGGGCCGGTGGCATCGGAGGTCAGCGCCAGCACACGGCTGCCGGGCTGCAGATGCGGCCGGATCAGGTCAAGCGGGCGGCCATGCAGGGAGACGCAGACCGTGTCCTGCAACGGCCAGCCGAGCCGGGAGGCTGCAAGGCTGAAGGAGGACGGGGCGGGATAGCTCCGCATCTCGGCCGCCGGAATGCGCCGCGACAGGGTGGCCCCGACGCCGAAGAGGAACGGATCGCCCGAGGCGAGCACGACGACGGACCGGCCCCGGGCCGCCAGGATGTCCTCCACCGAGCGCTCGAAGGGGCTCTGCCAGCTCCGTGCCTCGCCCCGGATCGCCGACTGGGCGAGGTCCAGATGGCGCTGGCCGCCGAACACCAGCTCGGCCCGGGCAAGCTCCGCCTTGGCAGCCTCGCCGAGCCCGGCTAAACCGTCTTCACCGAGGCCGATCAGGATGAGCCAGGGAGCGCTACAGGACGGCGAAGCCGCCGCGGGCGGCAGGGGGAGTTGGTCAGGCTTGGACACGCGTCACATCCTCGTTCTGGCGGGCACGACCGAAGCGCGCGAGCTGGCCGAACAGCTTGCGCCGCGCCGCGACATCGCGCTCACCCTGTCTCTCGCCGGGCGCACCCGCGATCCCCTGCCCCTGCTTCTACCCCGACCCGGACGGGCGGCTTCGGCGGTGCGGAGGGACTGGCGGCCTATCTCAGCCAGCATGCCATCGACGTGCTGATTGATGCGACCCATCCCTTTGCCCGGCAGATCACGCAGAACGCCGCGACAGCCGCAAGGCTGACCGGCGTGCCGCTGATCCGGCTGGAGCGGCCGGCATGGCAGGCCGAACCGGGCGACCGGTGGCAGCCGGTTGCCTCGGTCGAGGCGGCCGTGACGGCCCTTGGTGCTGCGCCGAAGCGCGTGTTTCTGGCCATCGGCCGGCAGGAGGCGGCGGCCTTCGAGGCGGCGCCGCAGCATCGGTATCTGGTGCGCAGCGTCGATCCGGTGGATCCGCCCTTGCAGTTGCCGCAACTGGAAACGCTGCTGTCGCGCGGGCCCTTCGATGAGGCGGCCGAGGAACAGCTCCTGCGCGCGCGACAGATCGACGTGATCGTCTGCAAGAACAGCGGCGGCGCGGCCACCTACGGCAAGATCGCCGCCGCGCGGACCCTTGGCCTGCCGGTGGTGATGATCGAGCGGCCAGCGCCGGTCACGGCCCTCAGGGCCGGGACAGCGGCGGAGGCGGTCGCGCTGCTGAATCATGGCCTGGGCCTGCCGGCAAAGCGCGGTGTGTAGACGAGATCCGGTCGGCCCGGGCGGGCAATGACTCGGGTCTCGGGCGAGCCGACCATGACGCAGGTGGCCATGTCGGCCTCGGCCGGATCGGCCGCCGCCAGCGTGCTGACAACGATCCGCTCGTCCGGGCGGTAAGCGGCGCGGCCAAAGATCACCGGCGTCTCGCCCGGCAGCACGGTGCGCAGGATGTCGAAGGCCCGGCCCAGCTGCCAGGGCCGCGCCTTGCTGATCGGATTGTAGAAGGCCATCACCAGCCCGGCCTCGGCCACCAGCTGCAGGCGGCGCTCGATCAGGTCCCAGGGCTTCAGGTTGTCGGACAGGGAAATGGCGCAGAAGTCGTGGCCGAGCGGCGCGCCGATGCGGGCGGCGACCGCCAGCATGGCGGTGAGACCGGGAACCACGACCAGCTCGAGCGCGCGCCAGGACTCCGGCCCATGCTCGATGGCCTCGCAGACGGCGCTGGCCATGGCAAAGACGCCCGGGTCCCCGCCGGAGACGACGCAGACATTGATCCCCTCGGCGGCGCGGGCGAGGGCCGCACGGGCGCGGGCCAGTTCCTCGCGGTTGTCGGATGCGACCGCTTTCTGGTCAGGCCTGAGGTTCAGGCGTTCGATGTAGGGAAAGTAGCCGTAGAACTCCTGCGACACCGCGACGGCGCGCAGGGCCTCCGGCGTCATCTGCTCCGGATTGCCGGGTCCGGTGCCGATGACATGGATGACGCCCGTCATGGCTGCCCGCTCCAGCCGGGCACGAGGATCAGCGAGAAATAGGGCGCGCTGTCATCCGGCTTGTCGGCAAGGCGGGTGGAGCTGGAGGTCGGCATGGTGCCGCGCTCGACATAGATCGCGTCCTCCAGACGGCCGGCGGCGGCAAGCGCGCGGCGCACCTTGGGCAGGTTGCGGCCGAGCTTCATGATGACGGCGCCTTCCGTATCCTTCAGGCGGCGCACCAGTTCGGCTTCCGCCATGGTGCCAGGCAGGACGGTCAGCACGTCGTCGCCCTGCACGATCGGCACACCGGCGAGCGACCAGCAGCCGGACATGGCGGTGATGCCGGGGATGACCTCGACGGGGAAATGCGGCGCGAGGCGCACATGCATGTGCATGTAGGAGCCATAGAACAGCGGGTCGCCTTCGGAGAGCACGGCCACGGTGCGCCCGGCGCGCAGATGCTCCGCGATGGCGGCGGCCGAGGTCTCGTAGAACGCGGTGATCTGGCTCTTGTAGGCGTCTTCTTCCTTGTCGATCTCGGTCGTCACCGGATAATAGAGCGGCAGCTCGATGATGTCGGGCTTGATGCGCGCCTCGACGATGCCGCGCCCGTTGCCGCGCCGGCCCGCCTTGGCGAACCAGGCCAGTACATCCGCCTCTTCCAGTGCCCGCGCCGCCTTCAGCGTCAGCAGCTCCGGGTCCCCCGGACCCGTTCCCACCCCGTACAGCCGGCCGATCTTGTCACTCGCCTCAGTCATCGTCAGATCCATCACAGTCCGGGCCGCGCCAGGGAATTGAGGGCAGCGGCCGTCATCGCGCTGCCGCCCAGCCGGCCGCGCACGATGGCGTAAGGCGCGCCATAGGAATTCTCCGCCAGCGCATCCTTGGATTCGGCCGCGCCGACAAAACCGACGGGCATGCCCAGGATCGCCGCCGGCTTCGGTGCGCCGTCGCGCAGCAGTTCAAGGAGGTAGAACAGGGCCGTAGGGGCGTTGCCGATGGCAACGACCGCGCCCGCCAGACGGGGAAGCCACAGCCGCAGGGCCGCCGCCGAGCGGGTGTTGCCGATCTCCTCGGCCAGCGTCGCGGTCTGCGGGTCGCGCAGGGTGCAGATGACCTCGTTGCCGGCTGGCAGGCGGGCCGCCGTCACCCCGCGCGCGACCATCTCGGCGTCGCAGAAGATCGGAGCGCCCGCTTCCAGCGCACCGCGCGCGGCTTCGACAAAGCCCGGGCCAAAAACGAAATGCTGAGCCGCCTCGACCAGTCCGGCGGCATGGATCATGAGCACGGCGGCGTCGGCCTCGGCTTCGCTGAAGCGGCGGAGGTCAGCCTCAGCGCGGATGATGGCGAAGGACTTCACATAGATCGCCTGACCGTCCTTGATGTAGTCGTAGACTGTCATGTCTCGTCTTTGATGAGGGCCCGGAGCCAGTCCGGCCCCAACTGGGTGATCTGGGTGACGGCGCTGTCCGAACCGGCACGCAGGCGCAGGCTCAGCTGACTCAGGGCCGGGCCGAGGTCGGCGAGGTCAAGCACGGCCACCGGAGCGTCGCCGGCCCGGCCGCCGACGACCAGCGCGATGCCGTCAGGCGTTCCGGTGAGGCCAAGGGGCGCGGCAGCAGGATGCGCGCAACCCTTGCCGCAGCCGGAGAGATGCAGCGTCAGCGATCCGTCGAGCAAGGCCGGAGCTGTGGTGACGAGCAGGTCGGTGAGCGCGAGCGGGTCGATCAGGCCGGAGCCGCAGCCACGCTGACCCGGACAGGCGACGATGTGATTGCGCGGGTCTGCCGGGTCGACGATCAGACCGGCCGCCTGCGCCAGCGCCGCAGCTTCGGCTGCCCGTTCCGGGGCAATCCCCAGCACCAGCAGGGCGTGGCCAGCGGCAAGACGAACCTCGCTCGCGCCGAGCCGTTCCAGCCCCTCGAGCCACGTGATCAGCGCCTCGGCAGCGATCCGGCCAAAGGGCAGGCGCACCCCCTGCACGGCGAGGCCCCCCACGGTGAGGAACCCGACCGGTGCGGGCGACAGGATCGCTTGCAGCGGTGGCAAGGTGGCTGACCGGGCGAGGGCAGCCGGATCAAGGTCCCGGCCCCGGGCGGTGGGGCCAAGCGCCGTAAGGGCCGAAAGCAGCTGGAGAACCGCCGCGACGGCCTCACTTTGCGGGACTTCAGCGAGGGCATGCGCGGACAATGCGTCACCCGCCAGTCCGATGCGCCAGAGCACCGCGCCGTCGCGGCAGACCGCATCGAGGCGGATATCGGCGACCTGACCCGAGAGGTTGAGCAGGCCGCCGCCGTCGACCACGACGGCAAGCTTGGGCGCAAGCCGAAGGGCATCGCCCTCAGCCATGACGGCAGCGCGAAGGGCTTCCGCCAGCGGTCGGCCATCGGCGATTTCGCTTGGGTCGAGGCCCGCGAGCGGCGGGGTCTCGATGGCAAGGCCGGTGTGGCTGTGAAGCCCGGCGTCGGCGAGATCCTGCGCCAGCTGTACGGCGCTGTCGCGGGTCAGGCCCCGGATCTGGAGGTTGCCCCGCGCGGTCACATCAAGCAGGCCGTTGCCATGCGTCCGGCTCAGGGTCGCCAGCCGCAGCCAGGCCTTAGGGGCGTAGCCCGGCGCGACGAGGCGCAGTCGCGCCAGCAGGCCGTCGCCGGTTTCCATCGGCGTTGCAAGCGTCGGACAGGCCCCCCGGCGTTCGGGCGGACGGGCTGCTGTGGCAAGGGGCTCGGCCACCATCATGCCGCCTCCCCGTCCGCATCGGCCTCAGCCGTGCTGGCGCGGATCAGGTAGATGTCCATGATCCAGCCGTGCTCCGCCCGGGCAGCGGCCCGCGTGGCGGTGACCTCGCCGGCAATGTCGCCGAGACGTCCCTGACGCAGGATCTGCATGGGTGTGCCGAGGTAAGCGCCCCAGGTGAGGGTCACATCCCGGTCGGCGACAGCATTGAAGGCCTGGACACCGTCGAGCATGACGGCCACGTCCGAGGCGCCCTCCGGCCAGCCAGCGGCAAGCCGGCGACCGGTGGTGATCGTCACCGGCGCGCCGATGCGATTGAGCGGCATGCGGTGTTCGGCGCAGAGCACCTGCAGGCTGGTGATGCCGGGAATGACGTCGTAGTCGAAGGACACCCGTGCCCGCGCCGTGAGCCTGTCGATCAGCCGCAGGGTGCTGTCGTAGAGCATCGGATCGCCCCAGACGAGCAGGCCCACGGTCTCGCCCACGGCGACCTCGGACAGGAGCAGGTCTTCGTAAATGGCGGCAATCGCGTCGTGCCAGTCGTCGACGGCGGCACCATAGTCGCCATCGGCGCGGCGCTTCGGCACGGCGTAGTGGACGAGACGCGGCATCGGGCCGGTGATGAAGCGGGTGCAGATTTCGTGGCGCAGTTCGGCGAGGAAGGCCTTTTCCTCGCCTTTGGTGGGCACGAACAGGACGTCACAGGAATTGAGCGCGTCAATTGCCTGAATGGTCATGTGGTCGGGATTGCCGGAGCCGATCCCGATGACGCGAATTCGCCTGCTCACTGCCTTCTCCCGTGCGCCCATTGCGCTCCCGGCCTGCGTCCCGGTTTGGGTCCCGCAAGTTTGTGTTTAGAGGCAGTTCCTGCAGATTGCCAGTGCGATGACCGACGGCAAATGGTCGAATCCCGAAGCCGGGATGGGCCCGGCGACGGTCGGGCCGTCGCAGGGAGGGATCAGGCCTGCCGCCGTCCGCCCAAGAACCAGGTGGCAAAGGCCAGCGCCAGCACCGCACCCGCCACCTCGGCCAGGATGAAGCCGGGAAGGTCAAGCGGACGTATGCCCGAGAACGTGTCGGTGAGGGAGCGGGCGATGGCAACCGCCGGGTTGGCAAAGCTGGTCGAGGCCGTGAACCAGTACGCGGCGGTGATGTAGAGACCGACCAGGACGGGAATGGCGTCGGACTTGAACCGCAGGCCGAACAGGATCGTGAACAGCAGACCGAAGGTCGCAACCGCTTCAGCCAGCCATTGCGCGCCGCCCGTGCGAATGGTTTGCGAGGCGTCCACGAGAGGCAGCTCGAACATCGCATGCGCGAGGATCGTGCCGACGCAGCCACCAAGAATCTGCGCAACCGTATAGAGACCGGCCTCGGATGCCTTCAGCTCGCCGCGCAAGGCGAAAACCAGCGAGACTGCCGGGTTGAAATGCGCGCCGGAAACCGGACCAAGGCAGGTGATCAGCACGACGAGAATGGCCCCGGTCGGCAGTGTGTTGCCAAGCAGGGAGACGGCAACATCATCGCTCAGCCGGTCGGCCATGATGCCCGATCCGACGACAGTTGCGACGAGAATGGCGGTGCCCAGCGCCTCGGCCAGAAGCCGGCGAGAGAGATTGAACTGCAAGATGTCGCTCCAGTGAAGCGCAGCCAGGCCATCCCGGGCTTCCATGAGCGCGCGGAATGGCTTGACGTATCGAGGTGAGGGAAGCCCGCGCGCGACGCAAGCCGTGATCAGTCAGCCGCCGTACCAGTGCCGATGTCTTTCAGCTTCTGCTGCAGCGACATCTGGTCCAGCGTACCGAGCGGCAGGTTGGCGAAGATCGAAATGCGGTTGCGAAGCATGCGGAAGGCTTCGGCGAAGGCCAGCATGCGGTCTGCCTCGGAACCGGTCGCGGCAGCCGGATCGGCTACACCCCAGTGGGCCGTCATCGGCTGGCCCGGCCAGACCGGGCAGGCTTCCGCTGCAGCCGAGTCGCATACGGTGAAGACGAAATCCATCTTCGGCGCGCCCGGCACAGCGAACTCATCCCAGCTCTTAGAGCGGGCAAAGGCGGTGTCGTGCCCGAGCTTCTGCAGCAATTGCAGCGACATGGGATGGACCTCGCCCTTGGGCTGAGAGCCTGCCGAAAACGCGCGGAAGCGGCCTTTGCCTTCCTGGGTCAGGATGGACTCGGCAAGGATGGAGCGGGCGGAATTGCCCGTGCAGAGAAACAGGACGTTGTAGACGTGAGACATGATTCCCCCTTCAGCAGGCGCAGGCGACCTGACGGATCAACGGTTGACACAGTTCCGGCTTGCCGCCGCAACAGTCCTGCATGAGGAACCCGAGAAGGGCCTGCATGCCATCCATGTCGGCGAAGTACCGGATCGCCCGGCCTTCGCGCTGGTTGCGCAGCAAACCAGCCGCAACAAGGATGGACAGATTGGCGGACAGCGTGTTCTGGCGCACACTCAAGGCCTCAGCGATCTCACCAGCCTGCATGCCATCCGCGCCAGCCTTGACCAGCAGACGAAAGACATCGAGACGGGTCTCCTGCGAGAGGGCAGCGAGGGCATCCAAAGCAGTTTTCTTTTCCATATTTCGAGATTACTCGATATTTTGATATATTGCGACAAAAAAATGCCCGGACTGTTCGCGGGAACGATCCGGGCAAAAGTGATAGAGGCTGTCAGGATAAGGAAACGGGATCAGACCCGCTCGAGGACGCGGCGGGTCTCGCTGATGCGGACCGGAGCTTCCTGGGCTTGTGCCTTCAGCATGTAGCCGATGTAGCGTTTGGATTCGATCGGGTCATAGCCCAGCCGATCCTTCAGCTTCTTGCGCAGCTTGGACACATGGCTTTCGACGACGCATTCATCGACCTCTTCATTCATGAGGCCGTAGACTGCGTTGTAGATCTGGGTCTTGGTGACGCGCCGGCCGTGGTTGCGGGCGAGATACTCAAGAATGCGGCGTTCACGGCGCGGCAGTTCAAAGACTTCGCCGGCGATGATCGGGTCGCGGCCATCGAAGAAGACGCGGATACGGCCGATCTCAAGGTTATCGGCTTCCGCCATGGTGCGCCGGCGAATGGCGCCGACGCGAGCCAAAATTTCGCGGACATGGACCGGCTTGCGCAGCACATCGTCGACGCCGCAGGCAAACAGCTCCAGCGTCTGATCGAGGCTCGGACGCTCATCCAGCGCCATCACGGGCGCCTGATCGCAGTAAGTCCGGATGAGGCGTGGAAAATCGGGGCGCTCAGCGCACTCACCAAGCAGGAAGGCTTCGATCGAGGCCAGATCATCTTCTGACGCGGTTTTCACCCATTCCGGCAGCTCCTGCGGCGTCAGCGCCAGGCACGCAAAGCCCTCGCGCTCGAAGCCGGAGGCGTATCCCGCCGTCACGATCTCTCGCTCATCTACGATTACAAACATGGTGTTGTCCCCAGCACAGCCTTGTTGATGAATTTCTATTTGTTCATCAACGCCAGGTCAAACATCACGCAGCTCAGGCCGGACTGCAGATTAATTCATCGGTTACGAATGGTAATTCGTCGATACTCAATATTACTTAATTCTTTGACTTTAAAATTTTAGATGAATTGAGCGCAAAAATTACTCGAAATTCGCCGGAAAGAACCTGAAAACTGACGGCGCTTTGCAATGAGATATATGTCGACTTCGCTTAACTTGCAAGGTGATTTGACACGGCAGCGGCCGAGCCCCGCAGGTTCGCTGCACCTTGGCCGGTTCGGGAGCTGCGATTGAAAGGTGTCAGTTCTGCGAGAGCGCGCGGGCAAGTTCCGTAAAGGGATCTCCCACCTGACGCGACTGGGCGTCCTGGCGGAGGAACTCATAAATCTTCGGCACCAGCTGGCAGGCCTTGTCGAGGCCTGCATCGCTGCCCGGCTGATAGCCGCCCATCAGGCGCAGATCCCGGGTGTCCTCATAGCGGGAGATCATCGCTTTCAGGCGCATGATCAGTTCGCGTTCCTCGGCGGACCAGGCGTGCTGCGACAGGCGAGAGACGGACCCCAGAACATTGACGGCAGGGTAGCGGCCCGCATCAGCGATCGCGCGGTCCAGCACGATGTGACCATCGAGAACGCCGCGTGTCGTATCCGCAACCGGGTCGTTGTGGTCATCACCGTCGACGAGAACCGAGAAGATGCCGGTGATTGCGCCCTCTCCTTCCGGGCCAGGACCAGCGCGCTCGAGCAGACGGGTGAGGTCCGAGAAGACGGATGGCGTGTATCCCCGGGCGACGGGCGGTTCACCGGCCGCCATCGAGACATCGCGGGCGGCATGGGCAAAGCGGGTAGCGGAGTCGATGATGAGCAGAACCGAGTCGCCGAGGCCGCGGAAATACTCAGCGACGCTCATGGCCGTGCGGGGCGCGAGGCGGCGCATCATGGCGCTTTCATCACCCGTCGCCACAACCACGACCGAGCGCTCAAGCGCCTTTCCCAGAACGTCCTCGACGAATTCGCGCACCTCGCGGCCACGCTCACCGACAAGTCCTACAACCACGGTGTCGAAGTCGTCGGATCCGGCCAGCATGGCCAGAAGGGTGGACTTGCCGACCCCTGACCCGGCAAAGACGCCGACGCGCTGGCCAACGCAGAGCGGAGTGAACAGGTCGATCACCTTGACGCCGGTCCGAACCGGCTTGCGCACACGCCCGCGTTCCAGCATCTGCGGCGGCTCGCCGTCGAGCGGGACAGCCTGGGGGCCATTGTGCAAGGGGCCGAGATTATCGGCGGGCTGGCCCAGCGCATCGACGACGCGGCCTTTCCAGCTGACATGGGGATGCACGGTCAGAGCCCCCTTGCGATAGGCCCTTGCGCCGATGCCGATGTCGGCATGGGGCTCGAAGGGCTTGACCATGACGTCCTGCTCGTCGAGGCGAATGATCTCGCCGCGCCGCTCGCCCGTCTTGCCGGAGAGCGTGACGAGATCGCCGAGGCACACCATCTTCGACAGGCCACTGACGCGGATCGCACTCGGCGTGACCTGGGTAACCCGGCCGCCGACCCGGACCGGGTCGACTTCCTTGGTGGCGGCAGCGATGGCGAAGGCGAGCCGGTCGAGTGCGTTCATGACAATCCTGATCCAGATGCGTGTGTGCCGAAACCAGCCGTGTGTCAGGCGCTTTCGCCGAGATCGCGGACGGCGAGACCCTGGGAATCGTTGCTGGTCTCGATCATCTTCGAGGCCGCATCAAACGCGCGGGTCAGCATGATGAGCTTGGTCATTTCGCGGATCGGATTGATGTTCGCAGTCTCGGTGAAGCCCTGGACCACACCGTCCTGGACGAATTCCTGGATCGGCTCTGCCGGACGATCCGGCATGACGGCCGAGTTCTCGAAGCGGCGCAGTTTCGCATCGTCCGGAATGCGGAACAGACCGATGGATCCTACCTGCTCCTCGCCCTGGGTGATGGCCCCGTCGCGGCCGATGTTCGGCAGGCCGTTGTCGGGGTTGAGCTGGATCGGCAGGCCGCCGGCATCGAGGACGTCATAGCCGTTGAGGGTGCGCAGGACGCCGTCCGTGTCGATCTGCATACGCCCGTCCCGGGTGTAGGCGACATCCTGGCCGACGCGGATGGCGAGCCAGCCTTCCCCTTCGACAGCAACGTCGAGGGCATTGTCGGTGCGGGTCAGTCCGCCGGTCTGGCGCGAGATGAAGGTTTCGCCCATGCTGGCGAAACTGACCGGATCCTGCGCTGCCTTGGACAGCATCTCGGAGAATTTCACCTCATCGGCGCGGTAGCCGACGGTGTTCATATTGGCGAGGTTGCGGGCAACCGTGTCGAGGCGGTTGGACAGGGCGACCTGCGCGGAGAGGGCAACATAAAGAGCTGACTGCATGGTGTTCAGAACCCGCCAAGCTTGAAGGACTGGATGCGGGCCAGGAGATCCTGGCCAATGCCACCGGGCGTGCCGCCGGTGTTCAGGATGACTGCCGGGGACGCGGCGGCTTGCGGCCCGCCATTCTGCAGGTCCCACATGGTGGCGAAGCGCTTCAGGAACGTGTCGAGCTTGGCCGGGTCCTTGAAGTCCTCGAACTTCACCCGGTTGGTGATGACCGCGGCCTGCTTGTCGATGTTGGCGGAGGCAAACTCCTTGGGCAGACCGAGCGAGGTCAGCACCACCTGTTGCAGCGCCCGGTCAGCGAGAACCTCGTAGGAGTTCTTCAGCGTGGCGGCCTTGCGCGAAAAATACAGCGCCAGCCGCACGGCCTCGTTGCTCTGGCCGCTTTTGACTTCCAGCGTCTGGCGGACATAGGCATCGACGATGGGCTTCTGCGTCCGGCTGAAGGTGGTCGTGGTCGCGCCGTAGCGGGCGAAATTGAAGACCTTCACGAACTCGGCATAGCGCTTGTCGGCCATCCGGTTTGCATAGGAGGTGCGGGAATCGACACCGCCTTCGAGAACCTTCCGCATCAGGCCCTTGGCATAGGCCATGTCGCCCAGGCCCATGGCCTTCATGGCGAAGGAGAAGACCTCGTCGTTCTTCAGGAACTCGTCGATGCTTTTGATCGAGCCGATTTCCTTCAGATACTTCGCACTCTCGCGGGCAACCTGCGGCTCCTTGGCCGTAAGCTTGAGGGACCGGCTGAGGTCGCCCGTCACCATCTGGTACTGCAGCAATGTGCTGATCATCGGCTGGGTCCATCTGTGAAGGCGCAGCGCGCCCGTCCTTTTGATGACCCCAATCTGCGGACCGAGGCTTGCGCCGGGCTGGTCCAAATCTGCTTGAAGCCGGCGAAAAACCGGACAGCCTCAGGCAAGCCTCGCCTCCTAGCCTCCAGACATCGACATGAAACATGCAACCGGCAAGGAGCTGCCAGGTGACAATCATTCTGGGTCTGATCATCGCCGCCGTTTCGCTGATCGGCGGGTTCTCCGCCCTCGGCGGCAAGGTGACCGTTCTCTGGCAACCCTGGGAACTGGTGATCATCATCGGTATCGCCATCGGCACGTTCTTCGTCGCCAATCCGATGAAGTCGATCGTCGACACGCTGCGGGCCACCCGCGAAGCGCTGTTCAATTCCATCCCGAAGAAGCGCGACTACCTCGACGTGCTGGCGCTGCTCTATGCGCTGATGCGCGAGTTGCGCTCCAAGGGCCGCAACGAGGTCGAGCCGCATATCGAGAATCCGCAGGAGTCCGAGATCTTCCGCGCTTTCCCGACGGTCTATCGCAACCGCGGCCTGTCGACCTTCGTCTGCGACTATTTCCGCCTGATCATCGTCGGCAACGCAAGGGCGCATGAGATCGAAGCGCTGATGGATGAAGAGCTGCAGACCATCCACCGCGACCAGATGAAGCCCTACTATGCGCTCTCTGCCCTGGCCGAAGCGCTGCCCGCCATCGGCATCGTGGCTGCGGTTCTCGGCGTGATCAAGGCGATGGGTGCCATCGACCAGTCACCGCAGATCCTCGGTTCGCTGATCGGAGCGGCGCTGGTGGGCACCTTTGTCGGCATCTTCCTGTCCTACGCCCTGGTCGCCCCGGTGGCGCATAAGGTGAAGGGCGTGCGTGAGGCGCGGCTGCGGCCCTACATCATCGTCAAGCAGTCGCTGCTGGCCTTCATGAACGGCGCCCCGCCGCAGGTCGCCCTGGAACATGGCCGCAAGACGATCTCTGCCTATGACCGCCCGACCATCGACGAAGTTGAGAACGAGACCATGAACTCCGGTGGCCATGCAGCCGAAGGTGTTCAGGATCTGAAGGGAGCCGCATGACCATGCTGGACACCGCCCCTTCCTATCAGAGCGAACGCGCCCAGATCACCGACCGCCTGCTGGATGCTGCCGGGATCTCCGTCGACCGACTGCCGATGCTGCCGGTGCTGTTCGACCGCATGGCCCGCGTGTTTGCCGATGCGATGCGCCAGAAGTCGGCCTCGCCGTCCTACATCTCGGTGTCGAACATCGACAACGAGCGGATCGGCGACGTGCTCGACGTCTATGAGGCGAATGCCCTTGTTGCGGTGCTTTATTCGCCGGAACTCGACACCCGCATGCTGATCGGCTTCGACCGGGACTTCATCTTCACGATGATCGACGTTCTGTTCGGGGCTGACGGCACCGAGCCGCCGGTGGACGAGGAGCGTCCGTTCTCCTCGATCGAGACACGCATCGCGCGGTCGGTGTTCGAGGTGGCTGCAAAGGCGCTGGCGGAATCCTTCAGCCCGATTGCCGAGACGACGCTCAAGATCGAGCGCGTCGAGAGCCGCATGGACTTTGCCATCATTGGCCGGCGCAACAATCCGGCCGTGATCGCCCGCCTGCTGCTGCAGGCGATTGGCCGCGGCGGCGAGATCTTCGTGGTCATGCCGCATTCGACGCTGAACCCGCTGCGGCAGAAGCTGTCGCAGGTTCTGTCGGGCGAAATGTCCACCCGCGACAAGCAGTGGACGCAGCACTTCCAGAGCGAAATCCAGCGCACCGAGGTGAAGCTGCAGGCCGTGCTGGAAGAGCGCGAAATGAGCCTTGGCGACATCGCCAATCTGCAGGTCGGGCAGGTCATCGAGCTGCAGGCGACGCCGCGCAGCCCGGTGAAGCTGGAGTGCAACCAGCAGCCGATCTTCAACTGCCGCCTCGGGCAACTGGACGGCTCCTACACCCTTCAGGTCGAGGACCTGATCCATCTGGAAAGGGACATCGTCGATGATCTCCTATCTCGTTGATGCGGTGCTGCTGATCGCGCTTGCGATCACCAGCGTCAAGATGGTGACCATGTACCGCGAACTGCGGCGGCTTGGCTCCTATCATGCGGACTACCAGCGCGTGTTCGACCAGACGGCCCTCGCCCTCGACGGCATCGAAGTGTCGATCCAGGAAATCAACGTGCGCGGCGCCCAGGTGCTCAATGCCCTTGGCTCGCGGATGGATGATGCCCGCGACCTCATCGCCGAAATCGACGGCCTGATCCGCGAGGCCAAGCGCCAGCAGTCCGTGCTGAAGGCCGAGCTGAAGCAGCTGTCAGCCGAACTGGCTGTCCGCCCGACCGCAAGCCAGTTCACGCCCTCCGACACCGACCCGGCCGCGGCCTCCTCCAAGGACGCTGCCCGCCGCACCGATCCGCTGCTGTCTGGCGTGACGCCCCCGACCGAGATGCGCGTCCACCGCATCGACGACATGCCGACCGGCCCGTTCCGTTCCGTTTCCATGCACCGCAAGGATGACCTGACATGAGCAAGACCACCGAGACCTTCGACAGCGCCGGCGTGAAGTCGGCAAGCCAGGCCGATTTCGCCAAGGTCGAGAGCGCAGAGCGCAAGGGCGCGAAGATTGCCCAGGAAGACCTGATGGGCGACGACCGCAACCTCGACACCATTCTCGGCATCCCGGTGAACATCCAGGTGGTGCTGGGCTCGGCGACCATGCTGGTGGCGAACCTGCTGAAGCTCGGCCGTGGCGCCGTCATTCCGCTCAATCACCGCGTCGGCGAACCGGTCGACATCGTGGTCAACGGCCGCGTTGTGGCCCGGGGTGAAGTGGTGGTCGTGGAAGACGACAACTCTCGCTTCGGCGTGTCGCTGACGGAAATCATCAGCGCGCAGAACAGCCTGCTGGACGCCTGAGCCGTCCGTTGAAAGACCAGAGGCCCATGATTGCGAGTGCGACCATGAACACCATGCTGCCAACCCGGGCGCTCAAGGGAACCCAGAAGGTGGCTGCCCTGCTGCTGGCACTCGGCAAGCCGAGTTCCAAGCGGCTGCTGCAGCACTTCGACCAGGAAGAGATCCGCATGATCACCGTGGCCGCAGCGCAGCTGGGCACGGTGGCCGCCGAAGAGCTGGACCGCCTGGCCGAGGACTTCATTGTCCAGTTCTCCAATGGCACGACCCTGTTCGGCACCGCCAATGAAGTGGAGAAGATGCTGGAGGGCGTTCTGCCGGAGGACCAGGTGGCCGACATCATGTCGGACGTACTGGGCAACTCCAACCGCTCGATCTGGGACCGGATCACCAGCGTTTCGGAAACGGTACTGGCCAACTACCTGATGAAGGAACATCCGCAGACTGCGGCCCTGATCCTGTCAAAGATCCGGCCCAGCGCCTCGGCCAAGGTGCTGAGCCAGCTGCCACCGCCGCTGCGCAACCAGCTGATGCGGCGCATGCTGTCGATCAAGGCGATCGTGCAGGAAATCATGCGGGACGTCGAAAAGACGCTGCATGAGGACTTCATGCTCAACCTGTCGGGCAGCATGGAGGCAGACTCCTACGCCCGCATGGCGGACATCCTCAACAAGATGGACCGCGACCACATGGAAGAGGCGCTGACCAGCCTGACCGAAGCGCGGCCGAAGTCGGCCGAGCTGCTGAAGGGGCTGCTGTTCACGTTCGACGACATCATCAACCTCAACTCGCGGACGCGGATGGCGATCTTCGACCAGATCCCGACCGACCGGATCGTCATGGCCCTGAAGGGCACCGACCGGAGTTTCCGCGAAGTGATCCTGTCGTCGCTGACCTCGCGCACCCGGCGCATCGTCGAACACGAACTGGCGAGCGGCGAGCCCGTCGGCCAGCGCGACGTGCTGCAGGCGCGTTCCTCGATCACCGACCTTGCCCTGGAAATGGCCGGTCGTGGCGAGATCGAACTCAACCCGAAGCAGGAGGAAGCGGCGTATTTCCGCTGATCCGGCTGCCTGCGGCCAGCCTGACCGGCCGGCACCGCAGGGCCCGAAGATCCACACTCCAGCCCGGTCGGAGCCATGTCGGAACAGGAAGACAAGGATTCAAAAACAGAAGAGCCGACCGAGAAGAAAATTCGGGACGCCATCGACAAGGGCAACATACCTGCCTCCAAGGAGGCGTCCGTCCTTGCCAGCTTTCTTGGAGTTCTGCTGATCGGAAGTTTCGTGACCGTATCAGGCGTCCAGCGACTGGTTGCCGGACTGAGCGGTCTTATCGACAACGCAGGAGGATACAGCCTTGGAAATGGTTCGGATGCGATCCAACTCACCCATAGCGTGGGCCTGCAGGTTGGGATTTTTCTCGCGCCCATCGTCGCGATCCTCATGGTGGCAGGGCTTGCCGCCTCGTTCCTCCAGAACGCGCCACGCTTCGTGCTCAACCGCATTCAGCCGCAGGCCTCACGCCTGTCCCTGCTCAAGGGGTGGCAACGCCTGTTCGGCGCGCAAGGCCTCGTCGAATTCGTCAAGGCACTGTTCAAGTTTGGCACGATCAGCTTCGTTTCTTTCCTGCTGCTCAGATCCAATGCGGACGGGCTGGTGAACGCCATGTTTACTGACCCCTCTGCCCTGCCAGAAACCATCCTGGTGCTGTCGATGAAGCTGCTGTCCGGCATCTGCATCGCCACGATCCTGCTGGTGGCCCTCGACCTTGTCTGGGCGCGGATGCACTGGCGACAGAACCTGAAGATGAGCCGCCAGGAACTGAAGGACGAGTTCAAGCAGTCCGAAGGCGATCCTCTCGTCAAGGCACGCCAGCGCTCCATCGCCCGCGACCGGGCACGCAACCGGATGATGTCTGCGGTGCCGCAGGCCACCCTGGTCATCGCCAACCCGACGCATTTCGCGATCGCCTTGCGCTACGACCGCGACGAAACGGCAGCTCCCGTGGTGATCGCCAAGGGGCAGGACCTCATAGCTCTCAAGATCCGACAGATTGCGGAGGACAATAACATTCCGGTCATCGAGAACCGGGAATTGGCGCGAGCCCTTTATGCAAGCACCGAACTGGAACGCATGATCCCGCCACAGTTTTATCGCATGGTTGCGGAAATCATCTCTTACGTGTATTCGCGCAAGACAGTAAAGGTCGTGTGATGCACGAATGGTTTGAAGGCCGCATGATGCAAAAAGGCTCCTCCAGTCCGATGACCCATCTTACAGGCGCCGGACAGGTCCGCGAAGAGATGCTCGCGGCCGCTATCAGTGACGTAGCGGAGGAGCTGCGGCTGGTTGACGTGATCGATTACATCGCCTTCGTGCGGACGGAAAAACACGCCAACATCTCAGACCTGGTGAAATCGTCGACCGAATTGTTCTTCAAGAACGAGACCCTCCGCTACGGCCTTGGTGCGCAGACGGAGCTGGACTGGAACACGACACCCAGCGTGCGGCTGGACCTGGAATTTCGCAACAAGGGCGTGTGGGTCTATTTTGGCCTGACCCTTGATGCGCGTGGATCGTCCGTTGACATCCATCACGTGGAATTTGCCGATCCGTCCGAGGATCCGGAAGAAAACACGGACCGCCTGGCCCATGCCCTCGCCGATGCGCGTCTGAAGCCAGTGGCTCAGTAGGCTCACGGGTTAACGACAGAACGTTGCGTCAGTTGTTTCGGCGGAACCCATCCCGCACATAGGCTTCGATGTAATCGAAAAGCTCTGCGGCGCCCGCATCCGTCTCAAGGAGATCGATGGGTCTCCGGCCATCGAAGTGTTCGTTTTGTTTGCGAGACCATTTGAGGACCTCGGCATCGGTGCCTAAAACTGGCCGGGCGAGTTCAAGCATCATCGTAATGTGATGCGGCTTTGCGTACCACGAATGAGGCTTGATGCTTGCGCGGCGAGCGCCGGTAACCACGTCGGGAAGTTGGGACGCCCTGAGTTCATCCGCCAGAATGTGGCGCCTCACCCAATTTGCATGCTTTGTCAGAGATGCGTTCGCCTCTCGCTCGACCACCCCATCGGCTCCCAGTTTACGGGTTGGGACGACAAGGCCTCGCACAATGTTCGGACAACGCGCCTTCAGCATTTCGAGTGCAGGGGAGAGATCCGTATCATTGGTCACCAATACCACTTGATCTATGTCTCCACTCAAAGCGTCATCATAAAGTTGTAGCGCGATGTTCACATCGGACTGCTTTTCCTCGAGTTTCCAAACCTGAACTCTTTCGCAATCCCTCGGCCAACGTGCAGGATCTTCGATGTCGACTGCGTATTGGTTCGCTTTGTATATCGAATATTTCCCTAAAATAAACCGAACGCGTCCGCGGCAGTGCTGCGTCAATGCATTATGATAATGCGCTTGAGATGATACTGAATCTTTTCCTCTCGCAGCACTTTCGATTATCTTTGCAGTGAAGTACTTCACTGCACAATCAGGATGCAGAACCATCCTTGCAGGGTCATTATTTGGTGTCGGACGATAGAGGATTGAGGGGAGAATCTGGTTCTCAAACAGAGCCAAGACATCCAGCCACTTGTACGCCGTTTCGCGCAGGCAGCCGTAGTAGAGATTGTAGCCGTCAATATAAACGCGCGTGCGTAACGTCAGCAATCTGCGCCCCCCGAGGGCATAAAAAAACCGGCTTTCGCCGGCTTTTTTCCCTCATCACCTGGAGCCCAAGTCTCTCAAGAAATGAAGTTAGTTGTTGTGTAGAAAATAGAGCCCTGACGCCTTTTTGTCAATTGCAAAGACCGTGCTGCACAATCAGTTCTTAGTGCGAGATCACGTCGTCCTTGGCGAAGTAGTTGAATTCCTCGACGAGGATGTCCTGGATCAGGTCCTTGCCGAGGCGGGCATTGACGGTGTCGCGGACACGAGTCTTGAGGCGTTCAAGATCATAGCGCTCGAGCTTGCGAAAATTCAGGCTCTCGTCCGCGTAGATCAGCCGGAAGGTCTCGTCGACGATGAAGGGATGCGGAGGCACAGCGAGACTGTTGAGATTGTCGCTGTCGGCGGTGAAGACGAGCTGGGCGACCACATAGCCTTGCAGGGCGCCATTCTCGAGGATCGGCACGTTGATCGGCCGCAGCCTTTCGTAGTCAAGGCCGCCCAGCTTCGCATCATCGGCCGCACCCGGGCCCTGGTGGGTCATGTAGTAGACCGCACCGTAGCTGGACGCGAGCGTGGCCAGGCAGATCCAGAGGGCTACGGCGACAAGCCGGATCATGGCCGCCACCCCGCGAGACGTTCGGAATAGGTGCCGTCAGACTCGGCCTCGAGCATGGCCCGGGAAATCACCTCGGCGATTTCGCGGACCGCATCGAGATGTTTGGCGAGCAGGGTCATGTTGGCGTCAAGCGCCTCGCGCAGATGGCCAAGCTCCTCGGCCACGGGTGTGCCGCGCAGGCTTTCGACGCCGGCGGGCAGAAGGCCGCGGCTGGCCCGCGTCAGCTCCAGAAGCGCCTGGCTCTTGCGATGTTCGAAGGCGCGCAGATCCAGACTTGCCTGCTCCCGCAGGGCGCGCGTTTCGGCTTCGACGACAGCATGTGCCTTGCTGATCGCGGCGATCAGCGCATCCCCGGCAGGGCCGGAGAGGCGGTCGACCGGTTCGGATGAGAGGGGCAAGACTGGGGCCTCGTTCATGCGCGTGCCTTCAGGGTAGAGTTGACGAAATCAGCGATGCCAATGCCGCCGCGCGCGGCGATCTGCGTGCTGATCTGTTCTGCCAGCATGGATTTCCAGATCCCGCCCGCAGTTCCCGAGCCGTAGACGCTCTCGGCATCGTCCGGCATCATGCCGTCGACAAACTGCTGCAGGATCATGGCTTCGAATTTCTGGGCCGGTGACAGGCTGCCATGATTGACGGATGTGGCGTTGTACATCGCCACGCGCGCCTCTCCCGTTCCGCCTGGCAGGGCCGGGACATCGGTGTATGCGCTGTCGGCACTGTCCAGCGCATCGGCAAAGGGCGTGCCCTCGACACTGTCTGCAGCGCCGGCGGCATAGGCCATCCGCTCCAGCTTTGCGGCCGCCAGGCGTGCGGTGGCTGGTTCAGCGGCACGGACAACATCAAGAACGAGATCGGTTGGCGGGGAAATCGCCATGGAGCACCTCCAGCGGCACAGTCCGGCAACGAAGGTCCGGAGATCAGGCTTCCATTGCCTTCGAAACTAGGTCGTCCAGCTTGTGGGAGGCTTGCGTCTCGGCATTGATGTGGCGCTCGATGATCTCCGCCAGACGGCGGTTTTCACTGGCCTGATGCTCGAGCCGGGCAACCGTTGCCAGACGGCGCTCGGTGACCTTCAGCATCCGCCCCTGCCGGGCCATCTCGGCCTCGACCTTCTCGCGCGCGGCAGACAGACGTGCTTGCTCTTCGGCAATGGTTTTCAGCCGCTGGGAGGCGTTGCGAATGAAGCGGTCCTGCAACGCAAGTTCCCCCTCGGACAGCGCCTTCAGCACACGCTCCTGCCGCTCGGCAAGCTGTTCGTCCTGGCGGTCGAGATTGACCAGCATCCAGGCTGACAACTGGTGGATCTGACGCTGGAGCTTGAGGATGCGCCCGATTTCCTTGGCGTTCTTTGACATTTGAGCCTCAACTGAATTTGAGCCAGGTGACATATCCGTCGAGGAACAGGAGAATTGCTTCCCCCAGCACGACGTAAAGGAAGTAAAGGCCGCCCGCGATGACGAAGGGCATGGCGATGAAATAGACCGGGATCTGCGGTGTCAGCTTGTTGGCAAGGCCAAGCGCGAAGTTGATCACCACCGCGTAGATCACGAAGGGACTGCCGATCCGCAGCGCCAGCAGGAACGTGGCCGAGAGCTGATCGGCAAACCGCGTCAGTCCGCTCTGCACATCGAGACCTGCCCCCGCCGGCACGGCGGAATAGCTGTCGGCAAGGGCGCGGATCAGCTCCCAGTGCTGGTTGGTGATGAACACCATGGCCGTCGCGGCAAGCGTCATCAGGTTGGCCAGCGGCGGGATCGCCTCGTTCCCTTCCACCGCCATACCAGGCATGGTGGACAGGCCGATCGACATGGAAATCAGCGTGCCGATGGTCTCCAGCGCAGCAATGAAGCAGCGCCCCATCAGCCCCAGCAACAGCCCGACAAACAGTTCCGCAGCAATGAGCCGCGTCACGGTGGCAAGCCCCTGATCGGGGATGACTGAGCGCATCGACGGCAGCAGCAGAGGCGACAGGGCCAGCGTGATGGCGATGGCGACGAACAGGCGCACCCGGATGGGAATGCGGTCGCTGCCAAAGCCGGGAATGACCATAAGGCAACTGCCAATCCGGCAAAACAGCAGGAAGACGGCCAGAACCGTCTCCGTACCGAACCTGGCCAGGATCATCTCGCCCAGCATGATCAGGAAATGCTGCCGATGGTCGCGACATCCGTGCCTCGCGCGATTTCGAGATGGGACAGGACCGGCAAGGTCGGGAACATGCGCTCCACGATCATGCGCACATAGGGGCGCGCTTCCGGCGCCGCGACGATGGCGAACCGTTTGCCGCCGGTCATGTGCGCCTTCACCGATGCGGACATCTGGGTGCCGAACTCCTCGACCAGCTGCGGCTCGATGTCGAACTCGATGACATCGCCCTTGCTGTCGCGCTTCATGCTCTGGTGGAAGGCCAGATCCCACCGGTTGCCAAGGCGCAGGATGTTGAGCGGCCCGCCTTCGGCAAGATCACCGCAGATCTGCTGGGCAATGCGCATGCGCACATGTTCCACCACCTGCTCCGAGCGGCGGACATGCGGAACGATCTCGGCCACAGCCTCCAGGATGAGGTGCAGGTTGCGGATGGACACGCGTTCCGACAGCAGAAGCTTCAGCACCGCCTGCAAGCCTGAGAACGAGATGTGCGACGGGCAGATGTCGTCGATCAGCTTGCGGTATTCCGGATCGAGCCGGTCCAGCAGGTTGCGCATGTCCTTGTAGGACAAAAGCTGCGGCAGGTTGTTGCGGATCACCTCGGACAGGTGGGTGAGGATCACCGTGTTGTTGTCGGCCGGCACGAGGCCATCGCGCTTCAGTTCATCCTGATAGGCCATCGGCACCCAGTAGGCCGGCATGCCGAAGGCAGGCTCACGGGTCGGTTCGCCCAGCAGCGGCAAGTTGCGGTCCTCGTCGGTCATGACCAGAAGCTCGCCAACCTTCAGTTCCTGCATGGCGACAACGGTGCCGTGAATGCGGATCTGGTAGGACTTGGGATCCAGGGTCAGGCTGTCGGAGACGCGGATATCCGGGACGACGAAGCCATACTGCTCGGCGAACTTGCGGCGCATCTTGCCGACGCGGCGGGCCAGCTCGTTGTGGCCGACCAGCAGCTGGGAGGCGACCTGCTTGCCGAGGCAAAGCTCGATCTCGGCCGTCTTGAGGGACTCCTTGACGGACTCGCGGCTGTCCCGCCGGGACTTGGCCTCGGCTGCTTCGGCGACGGCCTTCGCCATCTTGTCTGCTTCGGCCTTCTTCTTCGGGATCGAATAGCTGATGAAGGCCATAAGACCACCGAGGAACGCGAAGGGGACGAAGGGCAGGCCCGGCATGAGGGCGAAGATGCCCATCAGCGCTGCGGCAACCATGAGCGCACGCGGGTAGGCAGCGAGCTGGTTCAGCACCGCCGTCTCAGTCGCCCCGCGCGTACCGCCCTTCGACACCAGCAGACCGGCGGCCAGCGACACGATGAGCGCCGGGATCTGCGACACCAGACCGTCGCCAACCGACAGCTTGGTGAAGACGTCCGAGGCTTCGGACAACGACATGCCATAGCGCGTGACGCCGATGACAATGCCGCCGAAGATGTTGACCGCAGTGATGATGAGGCCGGCGATGGCGTCACCACGGACGAACTTGGACGCACCGTCCATGGCACCGAAGAAGGAGCTTTCCTCTTCCAGCTCGCGGCGGCGGCGCTGCGCTTCCTTGTCGTCGATGAGACCGGCGGACAGATCCGCATCGATTGCCATCTGCTTGCCGGGAATGGCATCGAGGGTGAAGCGCGCACCGACTTCAGCGATACGCGTCGCACCCTTGGTGATGACGATGAAGTTCACCGTGATCAGGATGGCAAACACGATGAGGCCGATGACGAAATCACCGCCCATGACGAAGGTGGAAAAGCCGTTGATGATGTGACCGGCAGCGTCAACACCTTCGTGGCCATTGGCCAGGATGACGCGGGTCGTGGCGATGTTCAGCGCGAGGCGCAGCATCGTCGAGATCAGAAGGATCGTCGGGAAAGACGAGAAATCGAGTGGCTTCTGGATCCAGAGGGACACCATCAGGATCAGGACGGACAGCGCGATGGACAGCGCCAGGCCCATGTCGATCATGAAGGTGGGAATGGGCAGGAAGAGAACCGCCAGGATCAGGGCGATGCCAACGGCAAAACCAATGTCGCGGCGACTTCCGTTGGGTGTCTGGCCGATGGCCGTAAGGGCTGTATCCGACATGCCTCATCTCGTTTCGAGGGATCGCGCCTCCACTATCGGTGGTGAAGCTTGCGCGGGCATGGACCGGAGGGCGGTGGGCGGTCCCATTGTATCGAAGCTGTGGCGTCGTCAGCCTGACGGGCAAGACTGTTCCACCCGTTGCCGAGAAGATGTCTGTGCCAGCAGACTTTGGAGAAGCAGCGCAGCGGCGGCCTGCTGCCTCACGAATGGTCTGACAGGCCGCGTATCCCCCTCTGCCCCCTGACGGGGGCATCTCACCCTCAAGGGAGGAGAGGGATGCTGCGGTTTGCGGCGCATCCATCTGCGTGTCCCAACCGCAACAGGACCTTGCCGATCAGAACCCGTTTTCGATGCGGCCGTAGACCAGGGCGGTGAGGGCATAGATTTCCGACCCGATGAACGGGGCGGCGATGATGATCATGACGAGGATCGCCAGGATCTTCGGGATGAAGGTCAGGGTGACTTCCTGAACCTGGGTCAACGCCTGCAGCAGCGCGATGGCAACGCCGACGACCATCGCGGGGACCACCGCCGGCGCAGAACCGACGATGATCGCCCAGATGGCGTTGCGCACGAGATCAATGGCATCGGCCTCGTTCATGGTCAGGAGATCTTCACGCCCGGGCCGAGAAGGACCTTCTTGCCATTTTCCAGCGCCAGCATGGTGCCATCGCTGTAGACCTCGACCGACGCCACCTTGCCGGAAACTTTGGTGGCGGTGTCAGTCACCGTCCGCCCGATCAGGTCATCGACCTGGCCAAAGGACATGTTGGTGAGCAGGGTTTCCAGCTTCGAGTTGGTCTTGATCGCCTGCTCGACCTGCGAAAAGCTGGCAAGCTGAGCGAGCTGCTGGGTCGCATCCACCGGTTCGGTCGGATCCTGGTTCTTCATCTGCGCCATCATCAGCTGCAGGAAGGCATTGTAGTCGAGGGTGAGCTGTTCCTTGGCGGCGGCCGTGCCGGACTTTCCGGCCTGAGTGGCCTGGTTGACCGGGATGGCGGTCGGCTGAATGACGGTCATCTGCGTTTCTCCTGCGGCGCGAGCGTCACGCGGCTTCGGTTTCGCCAGTGCGGCTTCGGTCGGCAACCTTGCCGCTCATGATCATGGCTTCGATGGAATAGAGGCCGCGGATGGTCTTCAGCGCGTCGAACAGACGATCCTCGGCCATGTAAGCCTCGACCTCCCCAAGACCATCGACGATGTCGCGGTTGGAGAAGGTCTTGCGGGTCGAGGCGATCAGCACCTCGGCAAGGTCGCGGGCATGGCTGGCGGCGACAGGGTCCATCAGCATCGACTGCAGCACGAAGTAGATCTGCCGCAGCGGCGTGGTCGTGTCCTGCGGCTGCAGGACATGCGCTTCGAGCAGAAACACCGCGTTGTTCATCAGCTCGAGGCTCGTCTTGCGGTCCACCCGCAGAACAGCGCCGTTGATGAAGATGCGTTCACCGGCTTTGAGGGCAATGTGCATTGAGGTCACCGTGCAAGGCTGTCGCGAATGATGATGTTGATCTCGATGAGGGCGTCGAGGCTGTCGGTCTCCTGGCGGCGGATTCGTTCCAGTTCCTTGATCACCCAGATGCCGATGGAGATGAGGTCGGCGCGGATCTCGACCGGAAGCTCGTTGGTTTCCTCGGCCAGATTGTCGATGAAGTAGCTCCAAAGACGGCGGGTGTTGTAGACGGCCTCGATCGTCTCGCGCGACCGGGGGCCGCGTTCGCGGGCCAGTTCGAGCTGGGCAATGACGAGGTCCATCGCCTGCCGTTCCTCGGCGCGCTGGTCACGGCCAAAGTCGTCAATCGCCTCGGCATAAGAAAAATTGTACATGTCACCTCACTTGTGCCGTCAGGGACAGGGCCGCGGACTTTGCCCCCGTCCTCCGAGCGGCCGCGTCTCACAGGAAGTTCAGGATGCTCAGTCTCTGGATGCGGGAGCTGACCGCGTAGGTCGTCTCGAGCTGTGTGATCGCGGTGTTGAGACGCACCGCCGTTTCCTCCTTGTCGACCAGCTCAAGGCTGTTCACGCGCTTGTTCAGGATGTTGGTCTGGACTTCGAGCCGGTCGCTGGCGGCCGACACGCGCGACTGCGCGAGGCCAACCTCGCCCTTGAGGTTGGTGACACCGACGACGGCCTCACCCAGAAGCGAGATCGCCTTGTCGACGACGACCTTGTAGGTCTCCTTGCCAAGCCCTTCGGCACCCAGATCCGCCATCATCGTGAAGGCCGCAGCGAGCTGGCGCATCGGCTTTTCGTTGGCGCTGACCGAGCTGTTCAGGGACTCGGCCGGGGAGATCTGCGAGGTCATGGTCTGGTTTGTCGCCGTCGACCAGGTGGCCCCCCACTGCGGATCAGCGAAAAGCGCATCGAACGGGCCGTTGAGGAAGGCCGTCATCGCCGCCGGGGTGATCGTTGCAACGCCCGGGTTGCTCTGGTTGAAGCCGAACGCGCCGGTAAAGGCCGCATCCACGGCTGTCTTGCTGGCGGAGGCCGGGGTCGCGAAATAGTCCGTGACCGGCTTGGCATCGGTGTTGATGCCGGAGAAAATGTAGGTGCCACCGAGCTGGGTGTTCAGACGCGAGATGAGCAGTTTCAAGCTGCCTTCCGCCTGCCCCTTGGCAACCGAGGCCGAGCCATTGCTGTCGCGCACGGCGACGAGGGTCGCAAGGCTCTCCTGCGTGGTGGTCAGGAGGTCCTTCAAGGCCGCCTGGGTGACGTCCAGGCGCGAGGCCGTGAGGGCATTGGTGTCGATCATAGCATCGAGCCGGGTGTGCTCGGCACGAACCGACACGGCCTCACCGGTCCGAGCCCCGAGATCAAGCCCGATGTCCGCCTTGCGGCCAGAGGAAATCTCGATCTGCAACTTGGCAAGGTTTGCGGTCTGGCGCTGCAGGAGGCTCCGTGAGGAGTCCGACAGGGTGAACGTGGAGATGTAGGACGTTTTCATCTTGGGTTACCTCGCGGCGGAGAGCAGATCGTCGAGCATGCGGTCAACGGCGGAAATCAGCTTGGCTGCCGCGCCATAGGCCCGTTCGATGTCGAGCAGCAGCGTCATTTCCTCATCGAGGTTGACGCCGGTGACGTTGGACAGCGCATCGGCCGTGCGCGTGACGATGACGGACTGCACCTCGACATCGGCTGCTGAAGACTTGCGCGCGGCCTGCAACCAGCTGACCGATGAGCCTGCAAAGCCCTTCAGCGTGTCGGTCGGGTCGAGGCCGACACCGCCATCGAAGACGCGCTGTGCATTGAGAGCCGAGACATTGTCCTGGATCCGCGTCGCATAGCCGGCGTTGTTGGCCGGGTTGTAGTCGTAGGCGGCGCCGTTCATGCCACCATCACGCAAGCGCTCGAGACTGCCGCCCTGGTCCGGATCGGCGCTGGCATTGATGCGGATATCTCCGGCAAGACCGGCCGAGAGCGTCGCCGTGGCCGGAAGCGCGGGGCCGCCGGAGTAGGTGAACAGACCGGCCAGATCGGGACCGCCGCCACCGGACTGGTCCTTCTCGGCAAAGGCCTCGATCAGACCGCGCGCCACTTCGTCGAGCTGGCTCTGGTAGGTGACGGCTGTCTGGTCGCGCAGCTGGGTCAGGCCATGCAGCCGACCGTTGCCGATGGGCATGATCGCGCTCGGTCCCGTCACCGGGACGCCATCGATGTAGATGGCATTGCCGGTCGTCGCCGCATTGAAAGTGTTGGTGGGCGCGAAGCTGACCGTGCGGGCCGTGGTCTCGAACAGGGTCACGCCGCTGTCGGTGTAGATCACGACCCCGCCATCGGGCGCGGTCAGGGTCGAGATGCCAATCTCTTCGGACAGGGCATGCAGGGCCTTGTCGCGGGCATCCAGCGCGTCAGTGATATCGGCGCCCGACTGGCCGCCCTTGACGATGACACCATTGAGGCGTTCGACCTGACCGAGCAGTTCGTTGATGCGGCCGACGGAGCTGTTGATGTCGGCATCTGCCTCGGCGCGCACACCCTGGACAAGGCCGGTGTACTCGTTGAGCAGCTGAACCGTGTCCTTGGCCGCCCCGAGCATCGTCTGGGCAAGAATGGAATTGCCCGGATCGGAGGCGTAGTTCTGGATGGCTGTTTCCAGAGTGCCGAGCTGGGCAGCGGGGGAGCGCTTCAGCTCGGTGTTGCCGACCGTCCGCTCAAGCTTCTCAAGGCCTGCGGCGACTGCGTCCTGCGATGTGGCGCGGGACGTGGAGCGCAGCAGCGAGCTGTAGAGGGCGGTGTCGGTCGTCCTGCGGATACCATCGCTGCGAACGCCGCCGGTGTGCCCCCCTTCGCTGACGACGGTGCTGAGCAGCACCGTCTTGCGGGAGTAACCGGCCTCCTGGGCCCCGGCGATGTTGCGGGAGACGGTCGCCGTTTCGGTCTGGCGCGCGCTCAGGGCCGACTGGGCGACCTTCAGGGCAACGGAAAGGCTCATGTCACATATTCCTTGCTGCTCGGCGCATCAGCGGACGAGGTTGACCAGTTCCTCGAGCAGGTCGGAGCCTGCCTTGAAGACCTTCGAGTTCGCCGTGTAGCCACGCTGGGACTCGATCATGGAGGTCAGCTCGGTCGCCAGATCGACGTTGGAGTCTTCGAGGGCACCGACCACCACGCTGCCCAGACCACCCTCACCCGGGAACCCGACGCGGATGTCGCCGGAGTTGTTCGACTGGGTGTAGATGTTGCCCGAGAGCGCCGTCAGCTTGTCCGGGCTCGGCACATCGGCGAGCGGGATGCGGAAGATCTCGCGGCGGGCACCGTTGGAGTAAACCGCGCTGAGCACGCCTTCCTGGTTGAACTCCACCGTCTCGACCGCGCTCGGCGCGTTGCCGTTCGCTTCGACCTTGGTGACTGCAAAGCTCGAGGCGAGCGAGGTGCTGCCGGAGAGATCCATGTTGAAGGTGCCGCCGTTCGGGATCGTGAGGGCGATGTCCTTCGGGCTGGCGGCCGTGAGTTTGCCGGTCGTCCGGCTGTAGGTCAGTGTCTGGGTCGACAGTGCCGGGCCGGTGTAGGGGAACCCACCGCCGGGGCCGGCCTGGGCTGCATTGTAGACGGCGACTTCCCAGGTGGAATCGGCAGCTGTCTGCGCGGTCTTGGAGTAGTAGACGTCCAGCTTCACCTGATTGCCGAGGTTGTCGAAAGTGATGACCGACGTCTTGGCGGAATAGGTTGCAGTCGCAGCGTTGGCCGACGGCAGGTTGGCCGGGGCAACAATCGTCGCACCCTCGGGCACGTTGGTCCAGAGCGTTGCCGCACTGGTCCGGGTTGCTTCCAGCTGGTTCTGGGAAACATTGACATCAACGAGGCCACCGAGACCGTTGGCAACCGGGGTTGCCGCGACGCCGCCCTTGATCGGATAGCCCTGAAGCGTGAAGCCGGCGGTGTTGACCAGATAGCCTTCCTTGTCGATGACGAAGGCACCGGCGCGGGTCAGTGACTGGGTGCCGTCACGATCGGCCACCACGGAAGAAGCCGTTGCCGTCGATGGCAAGGTTCAGGGACGATGTGGTGTAGCTGAGCGTGCCCTGCTGCGAGATGGCCCGCACCGTGTTCGCCTGGACGCCACCGGAGTTATAGGCACCCGTTCCCTGCGACAGGACCATCGATGTGAACTCGGACGCCGAGCGCTTGTAACCGGTGGTATTCGAATTCGCGATGTTGTCCGCAACGGTGCCGAGCTTGCTGGACTGGGCATTCATGCCGGACACGCCGGTGCGCATTACGCCGTAAAGACTCATGGAACGTCTCCCGTTTCCAAACCTTCTGGAGACATTCAACGCCGGCAATCTTGCGTGAAGCTGTTGAGGGAGCAACAGATCGTCAATTGCCGATATTTAATAAATTTTTAAGCATAAATTACTATTTTATACTGATAAATACACGAATTAATTGGATTTTTTGCATTGGAGCTGCGGATTTTATCTATTAGACACTAAATCCGCAGTCATCCCCGCCTTGTGCGGGGATCCAGCTTTTCGGCCGCCGGTATCAGGACCACAGGTCGGCCGTACCGGTGGTGTGGATCCCCGCACAAGGCGGGGATGACCTCGGAACGAGTGTTTCCGCATCAAGGACGACCATGCTCGCAGGACCAAAATGACGACTGCGGGCGCGCAACTTGACCGGAACGCGCACGCAAGGGGCGCATCCCGCGCGCCGCGATCAGGTCTTGCAGAATTTGCTGGCTTCCGGTGTCCACTCGCCAAAGCCACTGGCGACCATGTTGGTGATGACCTTGCAGACATAGCGCTTTTGCGCCGGATCGTTGTTCGGGCCGGCGTGATAGCGGGCCACCGCCATGGTCCAGGTTCCCTGGCGGGCGTGCAGTTCGTTGAGGAACCGTGCGGCGTAACGGACATTGGCGCGCGGCTCCAGCATGTGGGCGACAGAGCGGAACTTCTCGCCATGAAAATGCTGGTTGATCTGCATGCAGCCGACGTCGATCAGCTTCTTGCCGCGCGCCTTGGCAGCAAGAACCTCTGCCTCAGCCGCGCGGGCATTGGCCGGGAATTTTGGCTGCCCCTCGATGTTCAGGGCGTAAGGCGAAAGCGAATTGCGCCGCCCCGTTTCAGTGAGACCGACCGCGTAGAGAACGCCGAGCGGGATCTTGTAGGCGCGCGCTGCCGCCGCCATCTCGCGCTCGCAAATGGACTGGCCCGGCGCAGCAAGTGCTGCGCCGGTTGATCCCATCCCGAGCGGTGCATTACAGATAAACAGCGCCGCTGCGATCGCCGCGATTGTCCGAAACTGCTGCATGTGTCGCCGAGTCCTGATCTTCCTGTCCCTGACGCGATCCGGCCTTGCCGCCTGCCCCGTCTTGTCCCTGAGCGCCCTCACGCGTCTCGCCGCCAAAGGCGGCCGATCCATCGCCGGAGGCAGCGCCCCATCCCGTCGACTGGCCGTTTGACTGGCCACTTGACTGGCCTGGCATTGATCCGTTGATCTGGAACATCGGCCGGTCGTCGCCGGCGGACTGGATGGTGATCGTGTCCGCCTTCTGGCCGACAACGCGCAGCATCTGCTCGAGCAACTGGCGATCCTGTTTCAAGAGCTCCGCGGTATCCGGATTCTGTGCCGACAGGACCACTTCGACCCGATCACCTATCAGGCGCAGCGCAACCTTGACGCTGCCCAGTTCCATCGGCTGCAGCTGGATCTCCAGCACCTTGACCATTGGCCGGTCGGAGCTGGGACTGAAGAGGCTGGACGCCGCCGCACTGCCGCCCGGAGCGGGGCGCGGTTCAGCAAGAGCGCTTGTGATGGCCTCGCCAATCTGCTGGATCGGCGAGAGGCGCAATGACGGCGCAAAATGCGTTTCCTCGCGCAGCACGCGGACCTGACCGACTTCGGCCATCGCACGCAACGTCTCACCGGATCGGCCCTCGCCTGTCTTCAGACTTGCTTCCTCCGGTGCCACGGCGAAGCGTGCGAAGAGACCTTCGTCATCGATGCCGGAGAGTGCTGTCGCAGCTGCTGCGGTCGCATTCGTGCCGGACGATGTTCCGGCGGTCTGAGATGTGGTGCCTTGTCCGGTAATGGCCACGCCGGGGCCAACCGGGTTGCCGGTCGTGGGGACAAACGGCGTACCGGACGCCGCGCCACGTCCTGACGTTGACCCTTGAACCTGAGCCGAGGACTGGCCAGGTTTCGCACCAGCCTGCACAAGACCCAGCATGGCCGCCAGCGTACCGGCATCGACCGGCGCAGAGGTTGGCTGTGCAACCGTTGCTGCAACATCCCCTGACGGTGTGGCCGGGCTGGCGGCAGCTTCCAGCAGCTTCAGCAGACCGGCCGGATCATCGGCGTTTGGGGTCGCTGCCTCGACGGACGCGGCATCCGCAGGCTGGTCGTTTGTTGCCTGAGAGCCTGCCGCTTCGCTGTCCTGATCCTTCGGCTGCGACACATCGCGCAGAACATCCGAGAAGCCGCTGCCGGCCTCGTCGCTGCGGGTGTCCTGCGGCCGGCTGCTGCCGGCAGGTGCTGCAGCCTGGGCGACTGCAGAAGTGCTTACTGCCATGTCCGGGTTCCCCCCCGCTTATGGCCCAGAAGGGCATCTGTTTGTTTCAGGGCATATTCGGCCTCGCGCATGACCGGCCGCTGCCAGCCGGGCTCCGCCGGGCCGGATGCCCGCGCGTAGCCGCCCAGATCGGCGATCACACCTTCCGGCGGATTGGGCCAGTGGCGCACATGATTGAGGACCGCATAGACCGCATCCATCAGCGCAAGCTCTTCCGGACCGAGCGCCTTGCGATCAATCGACCAGAGCAGCTGGCGCGTGTTCATGATGTCCTCGGGTGCCAGCGCCGAAGCGGCCGTATAAAGCCGCAGCCGCAGCTCTTCCGGCGACCCTTTGGCAACCAGCGGGCGGGTCCGGTCTGCGGACTTGCGCGCGATGGCAAGGTTGCCGCTGGTGACCGCCTGGCGCGTAACCCCGAGGTAATAGGTCTGCCGCGCTTTCGGATCGAATTCGGCAAGGAGCTGCTCAAGCAGATCGAACCGGCGTTCATCCTTGCCAAAGCCGAGCCCGTCGAGAGCCAGGCCGAAGCGGCGCTGGAAGTCACCGGCATAGATGGATGTCTTGAACCGGCGCAGATAGCGGATCGACAGGGACTGGAAACGGTCGATCTCGCCGAGCTTGCCGGCCAGAAAGACCTCCCGCCGCAGGGCCGCTTCCTCGATCAAGGTGCCAGGCATCAGGAGACGGGCCTGACCGAGCAGCCGCAACGCCTCTTGTGGATTTTCCGAGACCTCCAGCGCCGCACGGACCAGCGCGACCTGTCCGCCAAGATTGGGTGGCATGTCCATCGGCTCGAAACCTGCGAGCAGCTTGCGCGCGGTCTCGGACTGGCCGTCGACATAGGCGATGGCCCCCTGCATCAGGTCAGCCTCGACGGCCGGGGGTGGAGACTGGACGAGCAATTGCCGCATCACCTTCGGGTTGCCACCGCTGAGCAGATGGATCACCGCGGCGCGTGCGTTGCGCTGATCGGTCCAGACCTCGGCAGGCGCTGCGAGGAACTCCGCATTCATCCGGTTGAGCAAGGCACGCTGGGCCAGATGCGCCTCGGCACTGCCCTTGGCGACTTCCCCCTGCAGGGCCTGCAGCGTTCGCACCAGCTCGTAAGGTTGCGTTCCGGCCGGGGCGGCGCGGTCCGCCAGCGCCGCGCCCGCCTGGGTGGCCTCCGCTGTTGCGGCCTGAGGTTCTGTCAGAGGTTCGCCCCCTGCCGGCATGCCGGCTTGGCCAGTTGCCTGCCCCGCCGCCGTACTGACGAAAGTCAGCGCAAGGGCAACAAGGGCAACCCGGGACGAGACGCAGCTGCGCGATGGCCTGAAGGATCGACACCAGATCATGCTTCGCCCTCCAGGATGAAGATCTCGATGCGGCGGTTCACAGGTGACAGCGGATCCTGCGGCTGCTTCAGGTCCCGGTCGGCGTAGCCCTCGACGCGGTCGATCCGGCCAGCGTCAACGCCACCACGCTGCAGCATGTAGAGGGCCATGTGCGCCCGCGCCGTCGACAGGCGCCAGTTGTCGTAATCCTTCGACTTGAAGGGACGCCCGTCCGTGTGGCCCCGGATGATGATCCGGCCCGGCTTGCCAGCGAGGACACCGCCGATCCGCTCCATCAGCTTGACCAGTTCCCCGCGCGGCTCGGCCGAGCCGACTGCAAACATGCCGTAGTTTTGGTCATCGGTGAGGCTGATCAGGACGCCGGCGCCCTGCTGCTCGACATTGATGCGGGCGGCCGTGGCGCCGAGGGCCGTGCCTTCCGCACCCTGCAACACCTTGCCAAGCGTCTCGGCGAGCTGACGCGCCTCGGTCTCGGCAACTGTCGGGGCGGGCTCGCCCGGCGCCGTCCCGTCCTGGCCCTTGACCATGGGCGCGGCTTTGGGATCGCTGGCATCCGCTGCTGCCTGGCGCGTGCTTGCCGTCGGTCCAGCGCCCAGCGCCGGCTGCGGACCAGCGCCACTGGCAACCTCCGTCGCCGTGGCCTCGGGCTTTGCAGGTTCGGACTTTGCGGTAGCGGGACGGGCGGGTGCGTCGCCCTCCGGCGTGTCGACGCTTGCCTGATAGGCCAGGGTCCCGTTCGGCACTTCGCCTGTCACAGCCTCAGTCTTTCCGCCTTCCTTGCCGGCGGTTTCGCGGCCCTGAAGGAACTGCCAGTACATGGGATCAAACGGATCGCGGAAGGCCTCGCCGCCCTGTGCGCCCTCCTGGCGCTGAGCCCCAAGCCCGCGTGTTTCAGGCGCCGCGCCCTGGCCCGGCGTCAGCGCGACACTTTCGGCCAGCTGGTCAAGAAC
Source organism: Pannonibacter sp. SL95 (assembly GCF_026672425.1). Lineage (GTDB taxonomy): Bacteria > Pseudomonadota > Alphaproteobacteria > Rhizobiales > Stappiaceae > Pannonibacter. The sequence continues at coordinate 781,794 of NZ_JAPPRC010000004.1, read as the reverse complement.
GGCATAGGGATCGCGGAACAGGGCAGTCTCGGACTGCGACGGTTTGAACTCGCCCAGCCCACGCCGCGCGGCAGCTGCCTCGCGTTCGGCGGTCTGGGTGGTCATGTCCTGCCCGTTGGCCGTGCCTGGCGTGCCATTGGGATCCGGCGGGGAATTCATGATGACGTCGATCTCGCCGGGCTTGCCCTGTTCCGGCCCCGGCATGTCGGGATCGTTGAGTCCCTTGCGGGTCTGGGTCGTCGAGGCGAGCTTGACCGGGTTGAAATACTGGGCCACGCCCCGGCGCACGCTGTCATCGGTGACGTTGATCAGCCACATCACCAGAAAGAAGGCCATCATGGCGGTCATGAAGTCGGCAAACGCGATCTTCCAGACGCCGTTCTTGACCTGCTCACTGTCGAGCGATGCGCGGCGGCGGACGATCACGATCTCATTGGGCTGCAGTTCCGCAGTCATTCCACCTGCTCCCGGGCACTGCGGATCCGGTCGAGCCAGTCCGCGATCTGGGTTTCGATCACCGTGTCATCGAGAACGGCGCACACTTCCGGCCCTTCACCGGACACAAGCTGGACCCGGTCCTGCAAAGGCCCCAGCCCATCCGTGATCAGGGGAAAGAGCGCTTCTGGACCGCTGACGACGATGGTTCGCCGGTCCGTGCCGCCACCCGGTCAGGATCTCGGTGAGCGCTGTGCGGAAGCTTTCAAGGGCACGGCCCGTGACGGCCTCGCCGAGAAAGGGCAGCAGCACGCGCTCAGTTGCTTCGGCGAGCCGGGTTTCCAGTTGCTCGAAACTGTCGGCGAGTGTCTCGCCCAGCATCTCGGCGGCTTCCTGCTCATAGGCGCGGCGGGCCGTTTCAAACTCCTCGCGCAGTCCTTCGACACGCTTTTCGAGCTCGGCATCCACTTCCAGCCGGGCCGCCTGGCGCCCGGTGCGCACACCGCGGGCATATTCTGCCGCCAGACGTTCTTCGACCGTGGGCTCCGGCGGGCGGTCATTGCCGAGAATGACATCCGCGATGACCACATCCGCCTTGCTGAGGCGCGGGAAGCCGGGGGCGGAGAGTTCCGGGATGTGCGCGGCGATGGTGCGGTGCTGCATCAGACGCGCTCCCCTTCATACATCCACTGCTTGAGGATCGCGGCGGACTGTTCCTCGTCCAGTTCAAGCAGCGACTCGAGCTTCTTGATCGAGGACTGGTTGATCTTGTTGGTGAGATCGGTGAGCAGGGCCGTATGGTCGGGCGCGGCCAGGGCTCGCTGTTCTGCGAACTGCATGCCCTGCGCATCCATTTCGCCGGCCATGGCCATTTCGGAGATCTCGGCCGGCTTTTCGGCGCGTTGCGGGACGAGGACGGCCAGGGCCGGACGCAGGCCAAACCAGATCAGCAGGCCCGCGACGGTCATGATCGCGACCGCGTTGATCATGTTGCCCGACTGGCGCAGCAGCAGCTCGGAGATCGACAGCGGCGGCGCGGGAGCAAGATCGCCGGCACCTTCGAAGAACTCGACCATGGAGACCTTGATCGTGTCGCCGCGTGCCGCACTGACGCCGGCGGAGGAGGCAACAAGCTGCTCGATCTCGGCGAGCTGCTCGCGAACGGCAGTCTCGTCGGGCGTGCCGCCAAGCGCTGCCGCAAGCCGCGCCTTGTCGACGAGCACAGCAATGGACAGGCGCTCGACCGAATAGCCGTCCTGCGAGGTCTCGATGGTCTTGGACGAAATCTCGTAGTTGACGGTTTCCTCGCGGCGCTGGTTTTCCTCGCTGGAGCGTTCGCCATCCTGGGCCTGGACTTCCTCCTCGGGCAGGTTCTGCTCCACCGTCGTCGGGGTCTCGGTGCTGGAGTTCTGCGAGGTCTCGTTCTGGCGGATGGTGCGGACAGAGCGTTCGGTCCGCGATTCCGGATCGAAGACGGTTTCCGAAATGCGGCGCTTGTCGGTGTTGAGATCCGCCGCAACGCTGACCTGGAAGTGGTCAAGGCCGAGATAGGGGGTCAGGGTCTTGCGGATGTTTTCCTGAATGCGGGCGCTGACGGCGGTTTCGAGGCTCGCCATCTGGCCGGCGGAGGCATTCGCAGGATCCTTGCCGGTGGCCAGCAGGCCGCCAGAGGTGTCGAGCACCGTCACCTTGTCGGCGGTCATACCAGGCACGGAGGAGGCCACCAGATGGCGGATCGCGTCGGCCGTGCGCGTGTCATTCGGCGCATCGGAGCGGATGACGACGGAGGCGGAGGGCGGTTGCTGGTCGCGGCGGAAGGAGGCCTTCTCCGGCATGACGATGTGCACGCGGGCGGCGCGCACGTCCTGCATCAGCTGGATGGTGCGGGACAGCTCGCCTTCCAGCGCGCGGACGCGGGTGACTTCCTGCATGAAGGAGGTAAGACCCAGCGAGCCGACATCGTTGAACAGCTCGTAGCCCGAACTGCCACCGCGCGGCAGGCCCCTTTCGGCCAGCAGCATGCGCGCCCTTGCTGCGGCACCATGGCTAACCATGACCGCCGCGCCATCCGAGCTGATGTCGTAGGGAATGCCGGCATCCTGAAGTGCGGAGCCGATGCGGTTGACATCGTCGCCTTCAAGGCCGGTGTAGAGCGCCGTCATCTGCGGACGGCTCAGATAGTAGGCGCCCAGACCAACGGTCAGGACGGTCGCAAGTCCGATGAGGGCCAGCGCAATGAGGCGCTTGACACCAAGCTCCATCAGATTGGCCAAGAGTTTTTCGGCATGTTCACGGCCTGGCATTCCATACCCCTGTGCTCGTTCGGTCTGAACCTTGTCCGACTATCGCGGGGCTGGCTGGCGCGAGGCTTGCGGCAGGTGACGGGCCTTGCGGGTGAACGCCAAAAAACGAAAGAGGCCGCGCCCTTGCGGACGCGGCCTCATCGAGATCCTGGCCTTGCGGCCGAAGGTCTTAGCGGAACAGCGACAGGATGTTCTGGCTGCTCGAGTTGGCGATCGACAGGGCCTGGATGCCGAGCTGCTGCTGGGTCTGAAGAGCCTGCAGACGGGTCGATTCCTTGCTCATGTCGGCGTCAACCAGCTGGCCAACGCCACGATCGATGGCATCGGTGAGGGCCGTCGCGAAGTCCTTCTGCAGGTCAACGCGCTTCTTCACCGAACCCAGCAGGGTGGCTGCGTTGGTGATGTCACCAAGGGCAGCGTCCACGACCGAGATCTGGTTTTCCAGCGTGGTCAGGTCCGGCGCAGAGTCGGTCAGGGCCGAGATGTTGATGGTCGACACCTTTGCGGTGGTGCCACCAACGGTACGGTCCTTGTCGAGAATGCCCGACTGGTCGGCGCTGTCGTACAGTTCGGTCTTGGTGATGTCGATCGCGATCGTGTCGATCTTGATGGCACCGCCAGAGCGAGTGAACGAGCCAACGACCGTCTTGGTCGTGTTGTAAGATGCAGCGCCGGAGTTGACCGACAGCCAGTTCTCGCCGTTGAATACGGACGAGTCTGCAATCGTCTTCAGCTGGCCCTGCAGCTCGGTGACGTCGGACTGGATCTTGGCGCGGTCAACACCCGGCTGGCGGGCGGCGACGAGCTTCGACTTGATCTCGTTGACGACATCAACGGTCTTGTCCATGGCCGTGTACATGACGTCCACCGTAGCAGCGCCGAGACCCAGGGCGTCCTTCACTGCGGAAAGAGCCATGTTGTCAGAACGCATGGTGGTTGCGATCGACCAGTAAGCGGCGTTGTCCTGGGCCGAAGCCACCCGGTAGCCGGTGGAGATGCGGTTCTGCACCTGTGCCATCGACTTGTTGGTGGAGTTCAGCGTCTGGAGCGCCGTCATGGCGGATGCGTTGGTCATCAAGCTGGACATGATAAGTCCCTTTCATATTGGAAGATCTTGAAGGGGACATACCGGGCTTTCACCGGTACGACAGGGCGGCGTCATGCCTTTGAACGGTGTGTTGGGTTCCGTTCAACCTGTCGTGAGTTCAACCTAGACCGGCATGCTTGCGCGAAGCTGACCAGATGTGAAGCGGATGGAGTTTTCAAGTTTGCGGTGAGACGCAGGTAGCGCGTCGTGATCACCTGGCCGTCCCGGTTCGCATCACGGGTTCGGCTGGACCAAACATCCCCCCAACGACCGTCATCCCCGCCTTGTGCGGGGATCCGAACAAACGGTTCGGGCCAAGCCATGATTTCGCGAAGTGCACCGAAACCGAATGGATCCCCGCACAAGGCGGGGATGACCCTGGAGGTGGATATACACCGCCCCGGAATGCCAAAAGGGCGAGGCATTGCGGCCTCGCCCTGGGTCGTGTCAGGATTTTATTTGCCAGCTAAATGAACGATCTCACCAGGCTGCCGACGAGGAGGTTCCAGCCGTCAATTAGGATGAAGAACAGTGCCTTGAACGGTAGGGAAATGACGGTGGGTGGAAGCATCATCATGCCCATCGACATCGTGATCGTGGCGACGATCATGTCGATGACCAGGAAGGGCAGCGCGATGAGGAAGCCGATCTCGAAGCCCCGGCGCAGTTCGGAAATCATGAAGGCCGGGATCAGCACCCGCAGCTCCACTTCCTGCGCGGAATTTGCCTCGCCCTGCGTCACGCGGCCAGCGGCAAGCTCGTCAAACAGCACCAGATCCTGCTCACGCACCTGGCTGAGCATGAAATCGCGGAACGGATCGGTGATCCGGTCATAGGCCTCAACCTCGGTGATCTCGTTGTTCATCAACGGCGCCATGCCGTCCTTCCAGGCCCGGTCAAAGGTCGGGGCCATGACGTAGAAGGTCATGAACATCGCCAGCGAGATGATGATCAGGTTGCCCGGCGTTGTCTGCAGGCCGATGGAGGAGCGCAGGAACGAGAAGGCGATGGAAAAGCGGATGAAGCTTGTCACCATGATCAGGATGCCCGGCGCGACGGAGAGGACCGTCAAAAGGGCCATGACCTGAACAATGCGCCCTGCCGTGCTGCCTTCTCCTTGCGGGATCAGGCTGGAGAGATCAGGCAGGGCGGGAACGGACTGGGCCGCAGCCAGCGACGTGCCGGCCAGAAGGAACGCAAGGGCAAGCCAGAACCGCGTCATTGCACCACCAGGGATTCGAGAATGAGTTCGCGGACCTTGCCTTCGGAGCGGGCGATGGCGCGCTCGTTGAGGTCTTCCCGCAGATGCTGCAGTCCAGCCGCGCCCTCGACATGGGCGAGGGTGATCGTGCGCAGATAGGCGACGATATCTTCCTCGATATGTCCGGCAAGGACACCAGGGTCTTCGACGCCGGTCTCGTCCAGCACGATGGAAACCTGAACCCGGATCCAGGCGTCCTGCGGACTGGCGAGGTTGGTGACCAGTGGCTTCAGTGAGCGCAGCTGCGAGACCATGTCATAGACCGGCTTTGCCGGAGGCGGTGTGGCGGCCGCCTCGGCGTCGACTGCGCGGCGAACCGTATCGGTGAAATACAGCCCGGCAACGGCGCCGACCCCGACCGCCAGAATGGTCAGGAGCAGCAGGGACCCCATGAATCCGGCCGTGCCTGCGCTGCGGCCTGACGAGGAAAAATCGGCATCAGCCATGTCTGGTCTCCGTCGAAAGCCGGCCATCAGTAGGGCACCACCGCATCGTAAAGCTGCTGGCCCCAGCCCGGCTGCTGAACTTCGGAGATGCGGCCACGGCCGCCATAGGAGACGCGGGCCTCGGCGATCTTGTCGTATTCGATGGTGTTGTTGCCGGCGATGTCCCGCGGGCGGACGATGCCGGAGACGTTGAGCACACGCATCTCGAAGTTGACGCGCACTTCCTGCGACCCGGAGATGACAAGATTGCCGTTCGGCAGCCGGTCGGTGACGACCGCAGCGACGGAGAGTTCGATCTCCTCCTTGCGGTCGATCGACCCGCGCGAGGCGGAGTTGGACCCCGAGGTCCCGTCAAGCGAGGCTTCGCCGGCAATCGACTTGCCATCCCAGCCGGCCGACAGTTCGCCGCCAAGGCCGATGGTCGAGTTGCGGCCGCGGTTGGAATTGTTGTCCAGCGTCGCCTTGTCGTTGATGGCGATGCGGACGGTCAGGACATCGCCCACCCGGCGCGCGCGGGGGTCGGAGAAGAAGTCCTCACGGCCACCGACCCAGAGCGAATTGTAGTCCTTGCGCGCACTGGGGCTGAAGGTGTTGAGCGGATAGACGGCAGCCGGCTGGGAGGCAAGGCCGTACCCGACGGGCGACATGGTGGGTTCGCGGCCGAGATCCTGAAGCTGGCCGGCGCAGCCGCCGGAAAGAAGGCCCAGCGCGAGCACGGCCCGGGCAGACATGGACAGTCGCATCAAAGGCTTCCCTCAGCTTCGGATTTCGTCAGTCCGGCCATGGAATGGGTGAGCTGGGCTGCGCGGGCAGGCTCCATCTCGTCGAGGATCTGGCTGGCCGCGCGGGCGTTGAGCTTGACGAGCACGGCCACCGCCGTGTCCTCATCGAGGGTCGCGAGCTGCGCGGCGGCAGCCTCCGGCCGCATGCGCTGGAAGATCGAGACAACGTGCCCCTCGACCTCGCTCAGCACCTTTTCCCGCCGCTCGACCCAGGCCTCGTATTCGGCCCGTTTCTGTTCGAGTTCGCGAATGCGTACCTTCACCTTTTCCTCAAGCGAAATGAGGTTCCAGGTCTGCCAGGCCAGGCGCGCGTCGTTGGCGGCGTTGCCGGTGTTGCGACAGTACATTTCCGCATCGGACAGCCCGTCCTCCTCCAGCACCACCGCCTGCGGTTTCGGCATCGGAGTGTTTTGCGCAAGGGCAACGCCTGGCGCGAACAAGGTCGCGGCGGCGAGCGCCAGACGCGGCAAGAGCAATCGTGAGCGGGGGCCATGCCGCGCGGGCAGGCAAGACTTGCGGACCATGGGGAGGGACGTCCTTTCCTGTCGCTGTTGCCCATGACTATGGCCTGTGAGGCTTGCGCGGGGCTTGGCCGGACAGGATTGCGATCAGGGGCCAGGAGACCAAGAAAAAGCCCCGCACCGGGGGTGGTGCGGGGCTTTTTCTTGTTGGGGCGCGGGAGATGGACGCCGAGGGCTGCTGCTACTGGATCACCAGATCCGCCTGAAGCGCGCCGGCCGTCTTGATGGCCGTCAGGATGGCGATGATGCCGGTGGGTTTCAGGCCGATGCGGTTGAGGCCGCGCACCAGGGTCTGCAGGTCGGTGCCGCCAACGATTGCCAGCTGACCGCCCGTCTGTTCCGCGTCGATGAAGGTGCGCGGGGTCACGACGGTTTCGCCGGTGTAGGAGAACGGCTGCGGCTGGGACGCTTCCGGGGCTTCGGTGATGCGGACAGTCAGGTTGCCGTGGGTAACGGCGACGGTGGAGACCTGCACATCGCGGCCGATGACAACGGTTCCCGTGCGCTCGTCGATGACGACGCGGGCAGGCGTATCCGGCTGGACCAGCAGACCTTCGATCTCGGCCATGAAGCGGGTGACATTGACCTTCTTCGGCGGGGTCAGGTCGATGGAACGATAGTCCCGTTCCTTAGCTGCATTGACGCCATAGGTTGCCTTGGTGTGGCGGTTGATCGCATCGGCAACCCGGACAGCGGTGCGGAAGTCCGGATTGGACAGCTCCAGCACGAGACCTGGAATGTTGGCGAAGCGGTCGGGCAGATTGCGTTCGATCAGCGCGCCGTTCGGGATGCGGCCAACGGTCGGAATGCCCTGTTTCAGGCTTTCCGCTTGACCGGTTTCCGAAAAGCCGGAGACTGCGACCGCGCCCTGTGCAACGGCATAGACCGAGCCATCAGCGCCCAGCAGCGGGGTCGCCACCAGGGTGCCACCGGCAAGCGACGCCGCATCGCCCAGCGATGAGACGCTGACGTCAATGCGCGAGCCCTGGCCAGAGAAGGGCGGAAGCGTCGCCGTCACCACCACGGCCGCAACGTTTCGCGTGCGCAACCGGGCATCGCGGACGTTGACGCCCATGCTGTCCAGCATCGACTGCAGCGATTGCTCGGTGAAGGGGGAGTTGCGCAGCGTATCACCGGAGCCCTGCAGGCCCAGCACCAGCCCGTAGCCGACAAGCTGGTTGTCGCGCACACCCTGCAGTGTGGCGATGTCCTTGATGCGGACCATCGCAGACACGGGCGTTCCGGCAAGCGCGCAGCAGACAACTGCCGCCAGCGCGAGGAAAATTCGGCGCATGTTCAGTTTCCTATCAGGATGGATCCGTCGGTCTGGACCTTGCCGGTGACGATCAGGCCGCTGTCGATGTTGCGCACGCGGACAAACGCCCCGACGGTGCCGTTCTGCAGCGCCTCAGCCTGAGCGATGATGAAGAGACCGCCCTCCTGGAACACCAGCCGGGCCGGCTCGCCGCGCTTGATCACCACATCGGGCGCAATGGCGGTGGCTGGCACCGGATGACCGGGCTGCAGCGTCCGGCGCGCAACCTTGCCGACCATTTCCTGGCGGCTGGTCACGACCTGGAAGCGCCGGGTGGTCTGCTCGGGGAAGCGCCGGATGATGATCATGTCCTCGCTGATAACATCGCCGGGTTGCACTGTGGCGCGCGGCACCGGCAGATCGATGTTGCCAGCCTTGGCCGCGGACAGGGCGGCGGAGGCCGCCATGCCGGCGAAGAACATGCAGATGAACAGTCGCACGAACATGGCGCGCCTCCCTGTCAGGTCCGCGCTCAGCGGATGCCCTTGGTCACGACGCCCGCCATGTCGTCGGCGGCCTGGATGACCTTCGAATTCATTTCGTAGCCACGCTGGGCCGAGATCAGCTCGGTGATTTCCTTCACCGGATCGACGTTGGAGGCTTCCGTGTAGCCCTGGCGGACGATGCCAAAGCCAGGTTCGCCGGCAACGCCGCCGATGCCGACACCTGAAGCTGCCGTTTCGCGGAACAGGTTGCCGCCGATGGGCTCGAGGCCGGCATCATTGGCGAAGTTGGTGAGGGTGAGCTGGCCGAGTTCACGCGGATTGACCTCACCGTCGAGCTGGGCAAACACCTGACCGGACTCATTGATGATGATGTCCGTGGTCTCCGGCGGGAACAGGATCGCCGGCTCGACCGTGTAGCCATCGAGGGTGACGAGGCGGCCTTCGGCATTCTTGTTGAAGGCGCCGGCGCGGGTGTACAGGGTCTCGCCCTCCGGACCCGTGACCTGGAACCAGCCGCGACCGTCGATGGCCATGTCCAGCTTGTTGTTGGTGCTGGTCAGCGTGCCCTGCATGTGCAGCTTGCGAATGGCGGCGGAGCGCACGCCAAGGCCGAGCTGCGCGCCTTCGGGAACCGGATCCTCACCGCCCCGGTTCGGGACGCCCTGCAAGCGCTCGGCCTGGTAAAGGAGGTCCGTGAACTCGGCCCGCGCACGCTTGTAGGCGGTGGTGTTCATGTTGGCGATGTTGTTGGCAATCACCTCGACATTGAGCTGCTGCGCGCTCATGCCGGTCGCCGCAATGGCAAGGGCTTTCATGTCACTCTCCGTATCCTGAACGTCGAAGCGTGTGGCTTCAGATCGTCATGCGGCTGATTTCCTGGTAGGCGGAGACCACCTTGTCGCGGATGGCGATGGCGGTCTGGAGCGAGGCTTCTGCGGCCATCACGGCCTCGACCACCTGCTGTGCCGACGCCTTGCCGCTGATGCCGGAAATGGCTGCGGCCTCGCCCTCCTTGATCTTGTCGACCACATCGGTGGAAACCTGCGCCAGCGTGTCGGAGAAGCTTGCCTCCCCCACGCCGTCGATGGCTGCCGCCGGGGCCGGACCCGAGACGTAGCGGGTCTGCGACACGCCGGAGGTGATGCCGTCCGAGGACACCTTGGTCAGGGAAGAGATCTGGTCGATCATGGATCAGGTCCTCAAAAGATCGATGGTGCGCATGACCATGGAACGGGCCTGCGTCATCATCTTCAGGTTGGCTTCATAGGAACGGTTGGTCTCACGCATGTCGGCCATCTCGACCAGCGTGTTGACGTTCGGCATCTTAACGTAGCCCTGGTCGTCGGCGGCCGGGTGGCCCGGGTCGTATTCAACGGTGAACTCGCCCTTGTCGGAGCCGATGTCCTTGACCTTCACCAGATTGGCGGAATAGGCCCGGTCAACCTCGCTTTCGAAAGTGATCGTCTTGCGGCGATAAGGGTCGGCGCCCTTGGTCTTGCCAGTCGACTGGGCGTTGGCGAGGTTTTCCGAGACGACACGCAGCCGCTCGGACTGCGCCTGCAGGCCGGAGGAGGAAATCTTCAGGGTGGCGGTCAACGGGTCGATCATCGCTTAGCCTTTCAGGCTTGCCAGGTACATGCGGTGGAAGGATTTGACGACGGAGGTGGTCAGCGCATGGTCACGTGCGACCTCGCCCGCCTTCATCAGCTCCTGTTCAAGGCTGACGCTGTTGCCGGAATGCGAGACCTGCCAGGTGTCAGCCTTCTCCACCTCGGCGGGATCAGGGATCTCGGCGGCGCTGCCCATGTGGGTGCCATGCGTCGCAGTCATGGCGAGGCGCGTGTCGCTGAAGACGACGTCAAAGGATTCAATGTCGCGGGCGGCGTAGCCCGGCGTGTCGGAGTTCGCCACGTTCTGGGCGATCGTCGCCTGACGCACAGCCAGCCAGTCATTATGCTGTGAGGCCAATCTGGTGAGGTAGACCGGTTCCACGTTTGCTCTCCGAAACGGTGTCTTTCCGGTCTAAAGGGGTAACGCTTCAAGCTTGCACGAGGCTGGCCATGGGGCCGGTCAGGGTGCTGGCGATGGTTCTGGGATTGCGCGGTGCCGCCGTATGGGCTATTGCGCACGTCCTTTGCGGATTTGCCCTCCCGGATTGGCCCTGCCGGCCAGCCGAGTTCCGCCCTGCTCCTTCCCGCAATGAGGTCTTTCCATGCGCCCGGCTCTTGGCCTTGATTTCGGCACGTCCAACACCGTCCTTACCGCCGTTAACAGCGGCGGACAGGCCAGCAGCCTCACGTTTGGCGCAGGAGCTGAGGAAGTGGACAGCCTGCCGTCTGTGCTGTCATTCCTTGAGCCCCTGCGTGACGAGGCCGCCGACGCACGCGCCGATGTTGGCCCCTGGGCAATCCGGCAGTTTCTGGATCACACCGGCGAATGCCGCTTCCTGCAGTCGCTGAAGACATTCGTCGCGAGCAAGCTGTTTCGCGGCACGGGGATCTTCGGCAAGCAATTCGATTTCGAGGATCTGCTGGAGACCTTCCTGCGCCGCGCCGGGACTCACCGCAACGAGGCGCTGGACGCAGGCGGCGCGCGTCTTGTCATCGGCCGCCCGGTCACCTTCGCTGGCGGCGCGCCGGATGAGGCGCTGGCGATGCAGCGCTATCGCAACGCGCTCTCCCGCTTCGGTTTTTCCGATGTGCTGTTCGTCTACGAGCCGGTGGCAGCGGCCTTTGCCTTCGCCCAGCGCCTGGAAGGATCAGCCACGGTGCTGGTTGCCGACTTCGGCGGTGGCACGACCGACTTCTCATTGATGCGCTTTTCCCGCGACGGCGGACGCCTTGCGGCGGAACCGCTTGGACATGGCGGCCTCGGCATCGCCGGTAACACGCTGGACTACCGCATCGTCGACAAGGTGATCCTGCCGCACCTCGGCAAGGGCAGCCAGTATCGCAGCATGGGCAAGCTGCTCGAGGTGCCGCCAAACCTGTTCTCCAACTTTGCGCACTGGCATCTGCTGTCGGTGTTCAAGGCCTCGGCCGACTATCGCGAGCTGAAGAAGATGCTGTCGTCCTGCGTCGACGACGACAAGATCGAGTTGTTCATCGAGCTGGTGGAAACCGACCAGGGCTACCCGCTGTACAAGGCCGTGTCGGAAGCCAAGGCCCGTCTGTCATTCGCCGAGGAAACCGAGATCCGCTTTGCGCCCATCGGAGCGAATTTCTGCGAACGCGTGACCCGGGCAGACTTTGACACGTGGATCGAGCACGACCTGCAGCGCATCGACGAAACACTGATGCGGACACTGGACGAGGCCGGGCTGCAGCCGGGCGACGTGGACAAGGTGTTCCTCACCGGCGGCACATCATTTGTACCGGCAATCAGAAGCCTCTTCGCCCGCCGCTTTGGCGCTGACCGTCTCAGCGGCGGTGAAGAATTGTCGTCTGTCGCCAAGGGTCTGGCCCTGATTGGCGCGCGCGAGGACGCCGAAAACTGGACCGTCGCAGCCTGAGCCGGCTGATGACCCAGCGGCCAATCCGTCATATTGCCGATATAATTAACTTGAACAGAATCGAGGCGAGGCTTAAGGGAAATACCCGCGCAGGTTTAAATTCCTCACAGGAAGCGAGGACATCATGGCAGCAGAGCCAATTCTGGGGTTCGGATTTTACATCAATCCGCAGAAGAGTTCCTACGTGATCGAGTTTGCCATGGCGCGCAACCGCGAGAAGCACCGTGTGACGTTTGACGATGTGACCACCTTTGGCCACATCGCCCAGCTCGTCAACAACGCCTCCCATTTCGCGTTCGATCCCGAAACCGGCGAGATCCAGATCGGCGGCGGCCGCCTGCCCAGTATCGCGATCTAGGTCAGGGCCGTCGCGCGCGACACTCAGTCCTCTTCCTCGTTCATGTCGATGTCGGCCATCAGATCGGCTGCGATAGCCTGGATGGCGTCATGCAGCCGCGTGACGTTGGTGCCAGCCGGCAGACGCAGGTCAGCAGACGCGCGGAACAGCATTTCACCCGACATCGAGCCCGGCGCGACCAGCGTTTCCAGCGTTTCGATGCTGACGCCTTCTGCTGCGATCACCCGCGTCACGGCGCGCAGGATGCCCGGTTGATCCTGGCAAACGAGGTCGAGGCGTACAATCCGGCCCGGCTCCGTAACATCCGGCATGCCGGTTCGCAGCGTAACGGCAATGCCTTCGCTGGACAGGGCAGCAAGCGCGCTTTCGAGCGTCGCTGCGCGGTCATCGGGAACTTCAAAGCTGACAATGCCGGCAAATTCACCGCCAAGGCGCGCCATGGAGCTTTCCAGCCAGTTGCCACCTGCTGCGGAGATGACATCGGCCAATGCATCCACCAGACCGGGGCGATCCTTAGCAATCGCGGTCAACACCATGTGACGGCCCATCAACGACTTCCTTCTGCGCGACACCGCTCAAATGCGGCCTGATGCGACCATATCGCCGGATTGCGACAGGGGCACCCGGGAATTGCAATTATTTTCCGAAGGTCTACCCGCCCCCGTCTCTCAAGAAAGGTCAAACGCCGGATCGACTGGCACCTGCAAGGCAGTGGCGAGGTGATTGGTCTTGCCCGCCAGACCGACAATCGCCAGCAGCTCCCCATGCTGTTCGAAGGTCATGCCCTTGGCCCGTGCGGCAGCCGTGTGCGAGTGAACGCAGTAAGAGCAGCCATTGGCAACGGAAACGGCGATGTAGATCATCTCGCGCGTCAGGGGATCGATGCTGCCGGGGGTCGCCATGACGGCCTTGACCTCGGCCCAGGTGCGTTCAAGCCCTTGCGGGTCAACCGCCAGCGCGCGCCAGAAATTGTTGATGAAATCCGAGTTGCGCGTCTGGCGGATATCCGCGAACACCGCGGCAACACGGGGGCTGGCGTCAGCATCGCTAACCAGAGTGACGGTGGCCATGTCGTTCCTCCTGAGAGATCGTTCGGCACCAGTCTAGATCAGCTCCGGCCCGGCGGGATACGGCGGAACCTCCACGAAGCGCCGTTTGTGCGAATGTTCCTCCAGTCGGCGTTCGATTGATCGGAGGCAGGAGGCCAGTCGAGGAACCCGCGCGCACAGCTGACAGGCCGGCGCGCGGGGAGACGTCAGCGCAGCGCGCGGCGCAGGGCCGGCAGGCGCGAGACGAGAAGCAGGTCAATGGCGAGCACCGCAATCATCGTCAGACCGGCGAGCGGGAAGGCGAAGGCCACGAGCAGCATGACCAGCATCGCGGACCGCCACTGCGGCATGTCAGCAGGCACCTGCGGCGGCAGAAGACGCAGGGCAGCGCCCTTCGGACGGCGCATCCACCACATCACGATGCCCGAAACGGACATGAAGATGACAGCAAGGCAGAAGACGGTGTTGAAGGCAACGTTCCACCAGCCCATGTCCCCCTCATGCAGGGCGATGCCGATGGCCATCGCCTTGGCAGGAAGGCTGTAATCGGCGTAGGCCGCAACGGCGATGATCTTGCCGGTGTACTGGTCGACATGCACGGTGCGGTCATCGGCGGGGTTGCCGGTGTCGTTGCTCATGCTGTCCTGCGAAAGGGACCAGACGCCGCCTTCCCCCTTGGGGAACGCCATCTGGAAACGGCCTTCCATGCCGATGGCGCGGGCCAGCGCGGCAATACTGTCCGCGTCGACCTTCGCGCCAGCAGGAACGCCCGTGACACCGACGTCAGAGCCGGACGCGGGCATCGGGGTCTTTTGCAAGCCCCAGGAGACGTCGTTGCCGCCATGGTTCATCGAGGCATGGGTGACGTCGGACAGGGGCACGTTGTCCCACTTCTCGGCCGGGAAGGTGCTCCAGGCCTGGACATACTTGTCGCCCCAGATGCCGGCCCAGGACAAACCGGACAGCAGGAAGACAACAAGAACCAGCGAAATGTAGAAGCCGATCGAGACATGCAGCGACTTCATCAGCTTGCGGCCGGCAGCCCGCAGATCCGGCAGCAGAACCCGGGCCAAGCCCTCCTCACGCGGCCACCACATGTATAGACCAGTGATGATGAGCACGATGCCGAAGCTGGCTGCGATCTCGATTAGCCGGTCGCCAAGATCGCCGATCAGCAGGGTGCCGTGAATATCCGACGACAGGTCATAGAGCCCGGCACGGCGCGGCCAGCTCTCGAGCACTTCGGCGGTGTAGGGATTGACCGCAACGACGGTCGGGCCCTTTTCGCCGTCAACGCGCACAAGTGCCGTGCCCTCGGCCGATCGCGGCGCGATGTAGTGGCGGATTGTCGCCCCGCCATTGGCAGCACTCGCCGCCTCGACTTGCGCTGAAACCGGCGCAAGCGAGGCACCGGGCGTGACCGTGAAGCGGTACTCGCCATCGCGCCCATCCAGGACAGCAGTCCACAGCATGATGAGGCCGGTCACGGCGAGCATGATGAGAAACGGCGCAACATAGAGGCCGGCATAGAAGTGCCAGCGCCAGGCAGCGCGATAAAAACTTGCTGATGAATCAGTGGCCGCGCTTCCGGCGCCAGCCGGGGCGGAATCAGTCGTCATATCAGTCATTGCTGAACCTCTTGCATCCAGGCTCTAGGGCATGGCGCGCGCCATTGCGGCAGACCTGGGCTTTTCAGATCGGGCTTGTGAGGTCAGACAAGAGCCGGCGGGGCGCGTGCCCCAAGAGGCCGCAGGGAAATTGCAGCCAAAGCCCAGGAGAGGCCCGGAAAGGCAAGCGGACGCGCCTGCGGAAGCACATCCGACAGCGGTAGCGAATTGTCCGGGGCCGCCAGGGCAAGACCAACCGCAAAAATACAGGGCGAAGCGTGATCACTTTCGCGGTGATCATCGGTCGGCCAATCCGCGCCCGTAGGGATTTCCGCGCCGTCGGCATCAAGCGTTATGGTGCGAAACCCGTCCGGGCTGTCGGGACTGCAGATGACGATGGTGAAACGCCCGTCATCAGTGACGCCGGGCATGAAGCCGGACGGGACGAGCGACCAGAGCAGGACAGAGAACAGCGTCAGCCACGCGGCAATGCCACGCAGCCCTGCATGTCTCCAGACATCCTTACGTGATGTGCTCAACGCCCTGCCCCTCATGTCAGGTCTCTAGCGTATGGCTGCGCGCGCGGCAATCCAAAGCCTGTGCAACGCGCTGGCGGCCTCAGCGCTGCCAGCTTGCAGGACAGGCAGGGATGACGCACAAAGGCAGCTTGAAGTGGGCTCAAGAGCTCCAGGACCCGCGCCATGCGTCCCGACATGCGGATCTGGCGGCAGGAGGAAGACGGGCATGGTTCGCCGCGTACAACCGACACCAGCCAGGCCGGGCCGGAAGGCCGGAGGCAGCTATGGCGGCCCGGACCTGCCAGGACCCGGGGACGAGTACGGTTCTCCGGATGGCACCGAACAGAAGGCTGGGCCTTCCGCTCGGCTGTCTGCACCGGCAGCCTCCGGCCTGCGGTCGCGCGGGTTTCTGTCGCAAGGCGGCTCGGCTGATGGCGAGGCACCACGCCGTGCGCGCGGGAAGAAAACGCATGCCGTCGTCGTGAGCGAACCAACAGGAGCCGGCCCCGCCCCTCGCCCAGGTGACCTCTCCATCCGTGCAAAGCGCCTGCCCTCGCTGCGCGACGAGAAATCGGGCGAGAGCTGAAGCCGATCCGGAAGGAATGCTGCGTGACTGCCTGCCCTGTTGTTCTTGTGCTGACAGCGGATGCCTTGCCGGTGGCTCGGCGGATTGAAGCCGTCCTGCCGGGAGCCAGCCTGCATGCACTCGCCGGACGGATCCCCGAAGCAGACACCCAGTTCAGTGAGACACTGGATCATGTGCGCAGCCTGTTCTCCGCCTATGTTCCCATCATCGGCGTATGTCCGGCAGAACTGCTGATCCGCGCCATTGCGCCCCTGCTCGAAGAGGGCCGGGGGGCTTCGCCTGTCGTGGCCGTGTCGACGGACGGGCAGTGGGTGGTGCCGCTGGTTGGCTGCGCCCATGGCGGGAACGATCTGGCGCGGCATCTGGCGGATCTTCTTGGTGGGCAGGCGGCGGCGACTTCAGAGGCCGCCCGAGGCTTTACACTTGCGCTGGACCGGCCACCGCCGGGCTGGCGGCTGGCCAATCCGCAGGACGCACGCCCGGTGATGGCGGAGCTGCTGGTTGGTGCTCCGGTCCGGATCGAAGGCGATGCGCCCTGGCTCACGCGTCTGGGTCTGACGCTGGATGATGGTGCCGAGATCTCCCTCTGCGCCACAACGGAACCGGTCGCGGGATCCGCAACCTGCCTGGTCTATCACCCCTGCCGCGTGGTGCTCGGCGCCGGTACAAGCCGGGGCTGCGCACCGGACGAGCTGATTGCACTGGCGATGGACGCAATTGCAGAGGCCGGGATCGCGGCAGGGACCGTGGCCGTGGTCGCGACCCTCGAGCGCAAGGCGGACGACCCGGCACTGCGCGCACTGGCCCGCCATCTCGGTGTACCCTTGCGCGTTTTCTCCGCCGAGGAGCTGGAGCGGGAGACGCCTCGTCTGGCCAATCCTTCGCAGACGGTGTTTGCCGAGACCGGGTGTCATGGCGTCAGCGAAGGTGCTGCGCTGGCAGGCAGCGGGCCGCACGGCGTGCTGATCTTGGACAAGCGCAAGAATGGACGGGCGACTGTTGCCCTTGCCGCCGCGCCCGGGTCTCTGGTTGGTGCCGAACTAGGCCGGCCTGCAGAAGGGTAAGCCGAAGCGCTGGGGCGGTATCACGTGGCGATCAGGTGGGCGAATGAGCCCAGCACCGAGCCTTGAACCAGCCCCATGTCGGCCAGCGGCTCGCCCTGGGCATCGGTCGCGCCGAACAGGCGTGCGGCGCTGCCTTCCTGCTGGATGCTGGCGTAGTGGAACTCATGTCCGGTCAGGTGCGTGCCCCGCTGCAGTCCCTTGAAAGGCAGATCGACCAGCGCGGTCAGGCGGCGGTAGCCCAGATGCAGGCGACGGGCCGCAAAGCTTGTTTCCAGCGGCAACAGGTCGGCCATCTCGTGCCTGTCGCCGACGGCATCGACAATGCCCCGGCCGAGGACCATGTAGCCGCCGCATTCGCCGAACACCGGCACGCCACGCCCGGCCGCCTGCTGCAGCGAGGCAAAGAAGCGCCGGTTCGACGCAAGGACACCGGCATGCAGCTCCGGATAGCCCCCGGGCAGATAGACCGCGTCGGCGTCTTCCGGGACCGGCGCGTTGGCCAGGGGTGAGAACGGCAGGATTTCAGCCCCGGCGCGCTGCCAGCCGGCCAGCACATGCGGATAGGCAAAGGAAAACGCAACATCGCGCGCGACCGCGATCCGCTGGCCTGGCGGTGGCAAAAGCAGCGGAACGTCCGCTGGAGCACAGCGGATCGCAGTAGCCAGCGCAGCGAGTGCGGAGAGGTCCACGGCTTCGGCCGTCAGCCGGGCGGCTCCGTCAATGAAACCGGCGAGGTCTGCATTCTCTTCAGCTTGCACCAGGCCGAGATGGCGTTCCGGCAGGGCCAGCGCATCGCGGCGGGGCATCGCACCGAGCACGCGCATGCCGAGTGGCGCCAGCGCCTTGCGCAGCATGTCCTCATGACGCGGGCTGCCGACCCGGTTGAGCAGTACGGCGGCCACGTTCACATCGGCCCGGTGATCCCGGAACCCGCGCACAAGTGCTGCGACGGATTGCGCCTGCCGGCCGCAGTCGACGACCAGAACCACCGGAATGCCGAGGGCTGCCGCAACATCAGCGGCACTGGACGAACCGTCGTTGGCGCCATCGAACAGCCCCATCGCGGCCTCGACAAGCAGGAGATCCGCGCCGCACGCCTGTCCATTCGCGAGCGCCTGCAGAACGGCTGGAGCCATGGCAAACGGGTCGAGATTGACCGAGGCAGATCCGCTGGCAGCCTCATGGAACTTCGGGTCGATATAGTCCGGCCCGCATTTTGCCGCGCGGACCCTTAGTCCCTGCTGCCTCAGGGCCGCGAGCAGGCTCAGCGTCAACGTGGTCTTGCCGGAGCCCGAGGTCGGTGCGGCCAGCATGAGAGCCCTACCAAACGGACCAGCCCCGGCAGCATCGGTCATTCAGCCGCACCAAGAGCTTGCAAGGGATCACCGAGGCCGAGCGGGTCGCCCGTCAGCGAGCGGCCGGCCAATGCGCCCAGCCAGTCCAACCCAGCGCGGAGCCGGACAACTTCCCCGACACAGACAATCGCCGGAGGCTCCAACCGGGCAGCTTCCGCATCTACAGCGCAGCGGGACAGGGTTGTTTCCAGGACGCTCTGAGTCGGAAGGGAGGCATTGCACACGATGGCCACAGGTTCTTCACCCGACCGTCCACAGGTCATGAGTTCGCCGGCAATCTGCGAAAGGTGCTTCATCGCCATATACATGACGATGACGGGCGAGCCTTCTGCAATGCCCTTCCAGTTGATCGCATCCGGCGCAAGGCCGGTCTGATCATGGCCAGTCAGGAACGTCACCGCCTGATTGGTGTCACGGTGCGTCGCCGGAATGCCGGCATAGGCCAGACCGCCGATCCCGGCTGTGATGCCCGGGATGACGCGGAACGGGATACGGGCTCCGGCCAGCGCCAGGGCTTCCTCGCCGCCGCGGCCAAAAACAAACGGATCGCCACCCTTCAGCCGCAGCACGCGTTTGCCGTCGCGGGCGTAATCGATCAGTTTCAGGGTAATGTCGCGCTGCTTCGGGCTGGGCTTGCCGCCCCGCTTGCCAGCGAAGTCCAGCACGGCGCCCGGGCGAGCAAAGGACAGGACACTGGCATCGACCAGCGCGTCATAGACCACAACATCCGCCTGACGCAGGCCGTTGAGCGCATGCAAGGTGATCAGACCGGGATCGCCGGGCCCTGCGCCGGCCAGCCAGACCCAGCCCGGCTCAAAGGTCGGCAAGCTGTTGGCTAAGGAGAATCCAGTCAGATCGGTGTTCATCCCTGACATTTTAGCCCCCTCGACGCGTGAGGCCAAGCGGGGAAGCGGCACCGGGCCTCCCCCAAAACGACAGGGGAAGGCGGGAAGCCAGCAAACCGTTAGACTGGTGATTGCTCAGAGAATAGGCGGGAGACGGCGGCGGCCCTCAAGGGCGGCAGACCGTTTGGCTTCGGCACGCAAGCGCCAGACGGCATAGAGGAACCGGTAAATGCCGACCGTATAGCGCTTGCCGAGCCGGCGAGGCTCCTGCATGAGACGGAACAGCCACTCGAGGCCTGCCTCTTGCAGGAACTTCGGCGCACGGACAACGTCGCCCGACAGAAAATCGAACAGCGCCCCCACCCCGATGCAGATCGTCGGATTGAGACGGGCCCGGTTGTCGACGATGAACTGCTCCTGGCGCGGATTGCCCATGGCAACGAGCAACAGATCCGCCTTGGCCGCATTGATGTCGGCGATCACCTCGTCGAGATCCTCGGGCCCGAAGTAGCCATCGCGGTAGCCGGCGATGTGGTGGCCAGGGTAGTTTTCCTCGATATGCTCGGCGGCGCGGGCGACCGGTTCCGGTTTGGCACCCAAGAGATAGATCCGCAGTGGCAAACCGATCGTGTGCAGGACATATGGGATCAGGTCCGTGCCATTCAGATTGGCCGGAAACCGCGAGCCGGTCAGGGCACGGTTGGCGATATCGACGCCAATGCCATCATTGAACAGGGTCATGCGCGACAGCGTCCGGGCATAGGAGGGGCTGTCCATGGCCTGCAGGACGGTGTTTGCGTTGCAGATGCCGATATCCATCTTGATCCGCAACAGCAAAGCACTGCGCATCATGTCGACAGCCTGAGGGCGCGTCAGCTTGTGAATCCCAAGCGGACCGATCCGGGTAATTCCAGAACCTACTGGAGCTCCCAACTGCAAGCTGGACATCAACATTCTGGCCTCGCCTGAATTTATTATTTTCCTTGGCTCAGAACGATGCGCCCCAGCGAGTGAAGAACGAATTAAACTGAAATTCATCTTAGTATTACTGTAAATCATACCTGAATATACTATTTCAGTTTTTACGTGTCACGTTAACCTTTGTTTAAGGTTCTCGACGGGCAAGCGCAACCACCCTGTCGAAAATTCTGATGCACTGCGGGACGAAGTGGGAATTTGCCAGTTGTTAATCATGTTTGCCCATTCTCGCAGCGATGTGGACGCGCACCGGACGCGACCGGGTTTTGCATTCCTTGGGCCTCGCCGTCGGTGCTGGGGCAGTTGCGTGAGCGGTCACTGACAATGGTCGAAGTCTCTGACATTCCTGCAATTCTGGCGCGGAAGCTGCGCTGGCTGGTGCTCGTGCCGGCTCTGTTCGTTGCGCTTGCCCTTGCGTATGCCCTGGTCAGAACCCCGCTCTACAGCGCTGCGGCCGAATTGCTGGTCGAGCCGCCAAGCCTGCAGATCCTGGGCAAGGACTTTTCCGGCCGGGAGGGTGCATCGCCGCTGGAAAGCCTCGACGTTGACAGCCAGGCTTATGTTGTGATGTCGAACCCCGTCCTCACACAGGTGGTCGAAAAGCTGGACCTGCAAAAGGATCCGGCCTTTGTCGGCCCGGGGCTCAAGCAGCGTCTTTTGCCCTTCCTGTTTGCCAGCAAGGACAGCGGCGACAATCTTCCAGCGGTTGTCGAGGCCCTGCGCAAGACGTTGCAGGTCAGCCGGGTGGACCGGACCTTCGTGTTCCAGATCATCGCCACGCATCCGAACCGGATCAAGGCGGCCGAGATCGCCAATGCGACGGCACAGGCCTATCTGGACGAGACCCGAAAGGCGCGCTCGGAAGGGATGCAACGCACCAGCCAATCACTGCAATCTCAAGCCGATCAGCTGCGCCGGCAGGTGGAACAGGCGGAAGCGGCTGTCGAGCGCTACCGCGCGGACAATGGCCTTATCGCGACGACACAGCGCGGTCTCGTCGAGGACCAGCAGCTGCAGGACCTCAACACGCAGCTGACCCAGGCCCGCGTCGACCTGGAGAAGGCCAAGAACACGTTTGACCTCGTCCGGGGCCTCAGCGCTGCCGATGTCGAGGCCGGCGGCGTGCCCGTCGATGTCAACAACACAGTGCTGAGCTCGTTGCGAGTGCAGTACGCGACCCTTGCCGAGCGCGAGGCACGCGCGTCGACGACGCTTGGCGCAAACCACCCGCAGATGCGGGAACTCGCCGCCCAGATGCAGAACACGCGCCGGATGATTTCGGACGAGCTGTCGCGGATCCAACGCAATATCCGCTCCGACTATGAGCGGGCGCAGGCAAACCTGTCAGGACTGGAAGCGCGGATCGGTCAGCTGAAGGTCGCAAATTCCGATCAAGCCAAGGCGCAGATCGAGTTGAGGCAACTGGAGGCAGACGCCGAAACGAAGCGCGGTGTCTACCAGTTGTTCATGAAACGGGCGCAGGAACTATCCGAGCAGCAAGGCGTCGAAGCAACAAACTCCCGCATCCTGTCTGCCGCACAGCCACCCTTGTCTCCGGGAGGCCCTTCGGCCCTCATCCTTGTAGCGGCGGCCGCGATTTTCGGCATCGTGCTGACTGCTGGCATTGCCGTCGGGCTTGAGATCCTCAGCGGCCGGCTCAATTCCGAGCGGGAGCTGGTCGACTGGACCGGCGCGCCGGTTCTCACGAACCTGTCCCTGCAACCGGGCGGATCAAGCCGCAGGGGGCTGTTTGGCCGCACAAAAGAAGCTGCACCAGGCGCACTCAGCGGCGACGCCGAAATGGGACTGACTCGGGTCGCCTATGCCTTGCGATACGCGCTTGGCGAAGACCTGCCGGCCAACATCCTGGTGCTGAAGACCACAAACGCCGTCGAAACGCTGGCGATCACCCGGGGCATTGCTTCCTCGCTCTATGACATGAACGAGGAAGTCCTGTTGGCGCAGGCCCTGCCCCAGGCAACACGCGCCCAGGACGCGCGCCAGATCTCTGGTCGTCGGCGCGGTGAGACAAGAGGCAAGGACCTCGAATCACGGGGCACGCGCCACGCGGCCCCACCGCATGCCCTGTCCCGCTATGTGAGCGTCGAGCGGGTGGACGACCGGCGAAAATATGCAGGATCGGCTCTGTTCACCGAGGAAGGTCAGGACTTCCTTCTCATCGACTGCGGTTCGACGGAGAGCAATCCGATCCTCCCGGTGCTGCTGAAAAACTGTGACGCCATCGTGCTGGTCAGCCAGATCGGTGTGACGCGGATGGCCGATCTTGATCGGACGCTGTCCTACCTGCAGCCGTGGCAAGAGCGGGTGATTGGCAATGTCGTTCTCGAGGCCGCCTGAAACCCGCCTGACGCCTGCGACAGCTGCTCCGCCAGCCGAGAGGGGACCGATCTGGTTCCTGCTCGTCACCGCTGTCATTTTCGGCACACTGCTGTTCAATCTGGGCCTTGCCTTCGTCAATACGAAGGTGATGGGCATTTCGCAGAACCATGTGGTGCTGTGCGAACTGGCGCTGACAGGGCTCGCGCTTGGCCTCGCGATGACCCGGCGCGCCGGTCTCTACACGTTGATTA
Organism: Pannonibacter sp. SL95; assembly: GCF_026672425.1. Lineage (GTDB taxonomy): Bacteria > Pseudomonadota > Alphaproteobacteria > Rhizobiales > Stappiaceae > Pannonibacter. The sequence continues at coordinate 758,736 of NZ_JAPPRC010000004.1, read as the reverse complement.
CCCTCTATCTGGCCTACATGCTGATGCTGATGGCCTTGCGGGCCCAGCTGGATCTCAAATCGATCCGCGACGCCCTGGTGCCGATCATCTTTTACTTCGTTGGCCTGCAGATCCAGGACATCCGCAAGGTCGACAAGCTCGTTCTCTGGTCCGCCCTCGCCGTACTTGCTGTCGGGATGGTGGAGTTCCTGTTTCTTGACCTGTATCTCGCCAACGTCAACATCTTCGATTACTACGTCGCGCGTGGGACGATCACAGCAGACACGAATTTCCTTGGCGAGGACAACGCGCTGTTTCACAGCGGCGTGCGCTACGGCGGCCGGAATTTCTTCGGCTTTCTCGGTAATCACCGGGTGTCTTCGGTGTTTCTCGAACCGGTATCCATGGGCAACTTCGGGGCGTTCCTGGTGCTTTGGGGCGTGTTCCGAAAGGACATGCATCATCGCTTCGTGCTGATCGGCATTGCCTTTACGCTGATCATCCTGTGCGATGCGCGCTTCGGCATGTTCGTGTCCCTGCTGTTCTTCCTCGTAGCGCCGCTGCACCGGACCACGCCGCGTCTCCTGATGTTGCTGGCCCCGGTTGCCATCGTCGTTGCCCTGATGATCTATGCCGCCGCCGCCAACCGGATCGGCTGGGACGACACATTGACTGGCCGCTGGCTGTACTCCGGCCAGCTGCTGATGAAGCTGGACTGGTATGGGCTGCTGGGGATCTCGACCAAGGCAACGTATCTGTCGGACAGTGGCTATGCTTTCGCCCTGTTCCAGACCGGCGCCGTCGGGCTTATGGCGCTTTGGGCCATCTACATCTATGCGCCGATGGCCAATGATGAAGGCTGGAAGTTCAAGGTTCTGCTGGTCGTTTACATCTGCCTGCTGATGATCGTGTCCTACTCGCTGTCGACGATCAAGACGGGCGGGCTGCTATGGCTCTGTGCCGGCGCTGTCGACGCCTGGCGACGGGGACCCACATCTCCTGTGAGCCCGAAGATGCACGCATCCCCAGCATCTTCCGTGCGAGACTTTCTCACGAACCGGTGGCGCAAGCGGCCAGGCAATCTTGCCCAGCCGAATGCGATCACCGCCCGGCGGATGCCGAAGACTTCGCGCCTGCTGTCTGGCCGTCAGCCGAGAGCGCTGCGGTAAAAATCCTCGTATTGCTGTGCCGTTTGTGCCCAGCCATGCTGCGCAGCTGAAGCAATCGCGGCTGCCCGCAGTGCGAGGCTGTCATCGCTGAGGGATGCGAAGGCAGCTTCAACCGCACCCGCAGCACCGGACGGGTCGGCAAACCCCGACAACCGAACAGGGGGGTGTTTTCGAGCGAGCGACCGGAACGCAGCGTTCGGCTCGACGATCGGCAGAAGCCCGGCACTCAACGCCTCGATAAGGGCAATTCCGAAGCCCTCATATTCCGAGGCGCTGACGAAAAGGCTGCAGCGCTGCATCACATCCCTGATCTGGTCATTCGATGGGCCAACGTGCAGCTCGACGACACCGGCCAATTGGCGCTCAGCGATCATCTGGCGGATGTCAGCTTCACTCCAGTCGGACGAGGATCCGGCAATATGAAGTCGCCAGTTAGGATCTCGCCGGGTCAGCAATTGCATCATGTCGAGCAGCAGATCGAGGCGCTTGTTGTGCGAGAAACGACCGATGGTGATGAGGCCTTTCACAGGCCTGATGGAACTCGCAGAGCCGAACTTTTCAAGATCGGCGCCATTCTCGATCAGCCGCACGCGCGAAGGAGCGATTTTGTAGAACTGCGCCAGATCGCTCTCGCTGCAACAGGCGATGCCGCGGTACCGACTGGCTGAGGCCCGGGTCATGGTGTTGAACCAGACATTTTTCAGCTGCCTGTAATTGGCGGTGTGAAAGAAGCCGCCATGGGTCGTCGCAACCATAGGCGTCCGCCGGGCCAGAGACGTTGCCGCCAGAAAATCGAAGAAGAAGTCCACCGCGTGGACATGGATCAGGTCTGCACCATCAAGGCAGGACAGAACCGAAGGAGCCAGAGGATAGCGAGGCGAGCCACGGAATGGAATGCGCCGGACCTCGACGCCGTCGATGACATCATGAGCAGGCAGAAGCTTGTCCGGCTCGATAAAGAGCCGATCCAGCGTGACGACGCGCACCTTTGCAAAGTGCCCGGATTGTTGCCGGACCAGATTGCGCACGAAATCCTCAAGGCCTCCGATCATCGGGTAGAACTGCCGGACCACGTGGACAATCGTCCGGTCGTGGAGCTGGGAACCGGGCACGGCAGCTTGCGGAGAGCCTGCGGGCAAACTGGTCATGTCAGGTCTCCTTGGCCGTCAAGGGCAGGAACATCGAATGGCGGACCGAACCGGGTGGCGAGCGCACGGAAGACACCATTGGCGCCGGCGAGCGCGTGGGCGACAGGCGCAGCCGGGACTTCAGCGTTCTGGCGCGGCAGCAGGAATGGGGCGGCCGCCTGCGCAGGAAACAGGGCGCCAGGGTCAGTCGTGACCGCACCGCGAAAGCCCAGCTTGCGGACAATCTCGGCCTCACGCGTGCCGCCGATAGACGGTGGGCCATAGGGATAGGCAAACCAGCCAACCGGGCGGCCGAGCAGGGTTTCCAGGTAGCGCTTGTTCTCGCCGATGTCGGCCGCAACTTCATCCGGGGACAACAGACGCAGGGCACGGTGCGTTGTCGTGTGCGCACCGATCTCGATCAACGGATGCCGGTCAGCCGCCTGCACACCGGCTTCATCGAGTGCGAGGCGATCAACCAGAGCAGGCATCGACACGCCATGCCTCGCGAACAGGGACCCAAGGTCAAGCGCACGCGAGAAGTCCTGCCAGACCCAGGCGGTCATGCAGTCGAGCGCCGCATGCTTCGCTTCAAAGCTTGAGCACTGCAGCCGAACGCCCATCGGCTCCATATCAATCGTGTCACAGGTCAATGCCAGTTCACGCAGGGCAAGCCACCAGGCATTGATCGACCTGTCCACCATGCCCGTTGGCACGAAGATCGTGGCGGGTGCGGAGTATCGCTGCATCACCGGCAGTGCCAGATCGATGTTGGACCGATAGCCATCGTCGAACGTAAGCGCGGCGAAAGGGCGGGCCGCTGGATCGTGGAGACGTCTAAGCGCCTCGTCGCAAGTGACAAAGTCACGGCCAGAGGCTTTGAGCGCCGCCAGAATTGCCTCGAAATCGGCGATAGAGCAGCCCTGCCCCAAGGTGTCGCGCGTCGAGGTCACAAATTCGTGGAACATCAGCAGGACACCCTGCCCGCCATAGCGCCGGCCAATCAGGCGATCAACTCCAGACGAAACGAGAAGGCTGGACACGCCCGCCTTCACGGCAGCCTTCAAGCGTACCTTTGCCGTCACCTTGGGGGTGAGGGTAAGCATGCTGCTCTCCTGTCGGACCAATGACACGGCAACTTGCATCCTTGTTGCCCTTCAAACTCCGCAAAGCATTACCCCTTTGCTTTTAAATATTGTTTTAAGGCGAGTTGGCGTTTTCTTAATTCAATTCTAACGTTAATTTTTTAAATCTACAAAAACAACTCATGATTAACGTCAATTAGTACAATTGGTTACATTGTTTTGATTTAATTAAATTCACTCTGGAATTACCGTTCCTCAACACTCCCCCATGTAAGAATGGCTCAACATAGATTGATAGGGGGATACTGACCGAGATGCGACTGCTGATGGCCTGCGCCGCCTTTCCTCCGAACCTGCCTGGTGGCGCACAGACCTCCTCCTTCATGCTGGCCAAGATGCTGCAGGGCCAGGGTATCGACGTGACTGTGGTCAACGTCGGCGAAAAGGCTGGGCTTGATGAGGTCGAGGGCATTCCTGTCCGGCGGATCGCCAGCCCCAATATCTATTGGGACTATCTGAAACGCCGGCCAAACTGGAAGAAGCCAGTCTGGCATCTGCTCGAGAATGGCAACCCATTTGCGCTGTCCGCGATGCGCCGGCAGATTGCTGCTGTGAAGCCGGACATGCTGATGACCGTCAGTATCGAAAACATCAATGTCGCCAGCTGGGCGGCCGCCAAGCTGGCTGGCCTGCCCGTCGCCCACACGGCGTTCAACTCGTTCCTGATGTGCTGGAACTCGGTGATGCAGAAGAACTCCGAAAACTGCACTAGGCAGTGCGGCTCCTGCAAGGCAAGCTCACTTGGAAAAAAATTCTTCACCCGCTATGTTGATGGCGTTGTCGGAGAAAGCCAGGACGTTCTGAACCGTCATATGGCAGAAGGATATTTTCCGAACGCGGTGATGAAACGCATCCCCGCGGCCCTGTCGCGCCTGCACGCCACCGCTCCGCGTCGCTTTCCGACGGATCGTCCGCTCCGGGTCGGTTTCCTTGGGCTGTACAGCCATTTCAAGGGCGTTGCCTATCTGGGTGACGCCGCGCGGATGATGCCAGCAGACGCAAATGTAGAGTTTCATATCGCCGGCGAAGGCGCTGAACGTGACAATTACGGCGAAGAAGTCCGCTGCAGGTTCCCTGCAGAGCGCACAAAGTTCTATGGCTGGGTCAAGGCGGACGAGTATCTCTCCCAGATCGACGTTCTCGTCTATCCTTCCATCGGACGCGAGGCATTCGGCCGTGCGTCCATCGAAGCATTTGCCCATGCAATTCCGGTGATCTCGACCAGCATCGGCGGTGTTGCCGAAAACATCATCGATGGCGTCAACGGCTTTCATGTTCCTCCGGCAGATGCTCGGTCGATCCAGGAAGCCATCCTTCGTATCGCGGGGTCGCCTTCGACCTACGAGCGACTGTCGAGCGGTGCATTGACCGCAGCAAGAGGCTATCTGCCGGCAACACTCGGTTTCGAGTTCCAGTCATTCCTTGAGACTGTTGCTGCAAGACACCAACAGCGCGCGCTGCTGGCGAGAAAGGTCATTGCCGTATGAGCACGCCTGCCAAGTTGCTCGCAAAGATCAACCTGAAGGAGTTCATCTGGTCCTTCATGAGCCGGATCGCGTCTCCGGTCTTGAGCTTTGCAGTGCTGCTCATGGCCAGCCGCGTGCTGAGCATCGAGGAATATGGTCTCTACAATTTTCTGTTTTCGGTCGGCTCGTCGCTGGGGCTCATTCTGGTCCTCGGACAGAATGTCCTCCTGATCAAGCATTTCAGAAGCAACGACGACCCCGCATTTGCGGATCAAAATCGCAGCCTTCTGTTCATGAACATGGCCTGGATTTCCAGCGGCATCGGTGTAATTCTCGTCGCGGCGGCAATCATCCAGTTCTTCGCTCACGGCTTTCCACATCATTATGATGCATTGCCGATTGCATTCGTATTCGCAGGCATCTTCGCTGTCAGCGAATACATGCAGTATTATTTCCGGATCAGAGGAAATATCGGCCTTGCCCTGACCCCACGCGAGAACATCTGGCGCATTCTTTGCCTCGTAGCGTTGCCAGTCTCCGCCTATACGGGCTTCCTGACCTCTGGTGCACGAGCGATGGAAATCATCACTCTGCTGTTGCTGATCGTTGTCAGCTATCAGGCATTCCGGCTTGTGGGCATCGAGGGTCTTGGCTTTCTGCGTCGCAACGCCTCGACAACTGACACCGAAACCCGGGCGATATGGACGAAGGAAAGCCTGTTTTTTACAGCCAACAGCTTCTTCGTCAGCGCATCGCTGTACCTTGAAACGATCCTGATCGGCATTTTCCTTAGCCTCGAGGCGGCCGCATTCTATTTTGTCGCCTTCCGACTTGCGGCGCTGCTGATGCTTCCGGTCTCCATCATCGACACGATCGGCGTGCCGATGGTGTCTGCTAAATTGCAGGCACGCGACATTCCCGGAGCTCAAAACCTTGTCTCATTGCTCTCGGCGGCGAGCTTGGGTGGCACTCTTCTCGCGTTCGGCTTCATGTTGCTGATCGGGAAATTTGCCCTGTCTTTGTTCGAGCCAAGTTTCGCGGACCACTTTGAAGTCCTTGCTGTCCTCTGCCTTGCCCCGGTCACCCACGCATTTTTCGGTCCAGGCACCAACCTCATGATGATCGGTGGTGGAGAACGTTACTTTCTGATCTCGCGCAGCTTTGTCTTCGTCGTCTACGTTATCTCACTCGTGCTGCTCGGGATCTATTTTGGGATGATCGGGATCGCATTTGCCGGTCTGGTCCACGGATTGGCTGTCCTGATCATTTGCCGAAACTGGACACTTCAGCATGTTGGCGTCGACACGATGGCATCGACGGCGCTCGGACTTTTCCGGCACTGGCGAGAGACAAGATCCAACACGCAACCCAAGAGACCGACGTCATGACTGGAACGAGGTTGCTCGGTCGGATAGCGGTTTTGTTGCCGATCGCTGCGGTTCTGATCGTGCCGTCTGGTGGAACAGCCTTTGCCGCGCAATGCCTGCGCGGAGCGAATGTGGCCGGTGCCGAATTTGGCGATACGATCGGCAAGCTGGGAACGACGCATTTCTACCCCACGCGGGAGACGCTGGCCTATCTCGCCAGCAAGCGCATGAATGTCGTCCGGTTTCCGTTCAAATGGGAACGGTTGCAGCCGGTGCTCAACAAGCCCTTCGACATGAATGAACTGCAGCCGCTGATCAACAGCGTTGCCCTAGCGAAAAGCATGGGCTTCAAGGTCATCCTGTCGCCACATACCAACGCGCGCCACTTCGGCAAACAGATCGGCTCACGCGAGGTGCCAGCCAGCGCCTTTGCTGACTTCTGGACAAGGCTGGCAAAGCTCTATGCCGGGGATCAGGACATCATATTCCTGCTGCAGAACGAGCCCGACTTCATGGACGCTGCCTTCTGGCTTCCCTCCGCCAATGCTGGCATCGCCGCAATCCGGAAGACTGGCGCGGACAATATGATCCTGGTGCCTGGTACGATCTGGACGAGCGCTTACCATTGGTATGCAGACCAGAACGGCGGCAGCAATGCCGCCGTGATGAATGGTATTGTCGATCCTCTGGACAACTATGCCTATGACATTCACCAGTATCCGGATGAAGACTTTTCTGGAACACATCGGACCTGTCCAGCCAAGGACACGGCGATTGAGGCGCTGCAACGGGTCACTGACTGGCTGAAGGCATCCGGAAAGCGCGCCATCCTCAGCGAATTCGGGGGGACATCGTCCCCCGATTGCCTGGCTGCGATCCGGGAAATGGCCGGCTTCATCAACGACAATCCGGAAACCTGGATCGGTTGGACCTACTGGGCAGCTGGCGATTGGTGGGGCGATTATCCGCTGTCCATCCAGCCTGAAACAATGGGCGGAGCCGATCGGCCGCAGATGGATGCACTGGAGCCTTATGTGCTAGGAAGCTCGGGAGAAATACCAAGCTGTTCAGCGTTGGACGCCCAACGAGGTGGCTTGCGAACAGCCCGATGAGATCTGGACATCACCCATGACAGCCACCTCTGACAGCAATTTGCTGCCGCGCCCCCTGGCACTCGACGGATCGCCGGCCCTGTTGCTCGGCCCGTCTGGCCGGACCGGCGTGGTGCTGATCGAGGACTGGGGCTACGAAGGCCTTTGTGCAAGGCGCGGCATGCGGCTTCTGGCCGAGCAGCTGGCGCGTGAACACTATCCTGTGCTGCGGTTCGATCTGCCTGGCATGGGAGGCTCACTGGCTTCGCCGGAGACGATTGAAGGCATCGACCGGCTGGATCAGGCGCTGGACGCTGCCATCGATGCTCTCAAAGCGGAAGCCGGCGCTGAACAGATCGTCCTGGCGGGCCTTGGGCTTGGCGCATTGCTGGCCGCCCGTCGGATGGCCCGCAATCGGCAGAGCATTGGCGCCCTCGTGCTCATGGCACCACTTCTGTCCGGTCGGCTGTATCTGCGGGAAGCACAGATCCGCGGTGCAATGATTGCGGAGCGTACCCGCGTTGCACCCGATTTGCCTGAAGGAGCAGCCATGAGTGTGGCGGGTCTGGCCATGAGCAAAGGCCTTGCCCGAGACATCAAGGCAGCAAGCCTTGGCGAAGCTGCAATACCCGATGATTGTCCCGTTCTTTGCCTGCCACGTCCGGGCAGGACGGGCGAAGAGGAGTTCGCGGCAGCTTTGCTGGCCAATTGCCAGAGCGCGGCCAGCGTCCCCTTTTCTGGCTATGATGCGATGATGACCGATCCGACACTGGCGGAAGCGCCGTTAGCGGATATCCAAGCTATTGCCGACTGGCTGCAGCAAGTGCTTCCGGGCACGCCCTCTTCCCTGAGCAGTCCAGAGACAAGGTCAGCTTCCGACCCGGCCGTGCTGAAAGGGGACGATTTCAGTGAGGAGTTGGTCACGCTTGGCCGCCGCGGCTCGCTTGTTGGAACCTGGTGCATGCCGGACGGCCAGGTGCGGCGCGGCCGCACGGTCTTGTTCCTGACCGCTGGAGGAACGCCTCGCACCGGTTGGGGCATGGCGACACGGGAGACCGCCCGGGATCTGGCCCGGCAGGGCATTGCATCCCTTCGGCTGGATGTCTCCGACATTGGCGACAGCGCGGCGGCACCAGGAGCGCCAAGCCCGGTGCACTACAGCGCAAGGCAGCAGGAAGATATCGCCGATGCGCTGGCATTCCTCGAGACAAGGAACGCCGGCGAGATCATCGCGACGGGCGCCTGCAGCGGCGCCTATCTGGCCTTGCGCGGGGCCATCGCCGATGCGCGCATCAAAGGCGGTGTCTGCGTTAATCTGCAACGTTTCTTGTGGGATCCGCGCGAGAATATCGGTGACCTCTTGCGCTTCGACCATGGTGATACGGCCGACTACGCCCGCAAGCTGTTCGACCCGGCGCGGATCAAGAAGCTGCTCAAGGGTGAGGTGCCGGTCTTTGCTCTCATCGGCTTCCTGATCCGGCGCGCGCTGAACCGCTTTGAGCGCGCCAGCGCGCCCTATGCTCTGGGCCTTACAACGTCCTCACGGCTGCGCCGGCAGATCAACAATGACCTCGCAACGCTGGATCGCCGTGGCCAGACCGTCGACCTGATTTACAGCGAAAGCGACCCAGGGCTTCCATTCCTTGCACAAACCCTCGGCGCTCGCGGCAAGGATGCAGGCAAGTACAAGAATTTGCGCCTCACGTTCCTCGACGCCACGGATCACAATCTGACGCCGATATCTGCAAGAACCACCGTGCGCGACACGCTGCTGCGGCACGCTCTGGCCGATATTGCCGGCTGACTGAGCCTACGCGGGTTCACTCCGCATCAGGCTGGTTCTGCGGGGCGGCCGCGATGAAGGCGGGGAGTTCCATGGCGGCGGTGTGGATGCGCCGGATGACCGGATAGGGCTCCATGTCGACGCCGAACCGGCCGTTGTTGGCGACCTGTGCGACGAGGCAGATGTCGGCCATCGTCGGCGTGTCGCCATGGCAGAAGCGGCCGGTCTGCGGATCATTGGTGAGATGCTGTTCCAGCGGGCCGAAAGTCTCGGCAACCCAGGTGCGGAACCAGTCAGCGACGGCTGCATCATCAGCGCCAAAGCGGCTGCGCAGGGCGTTGAGAATGCGCAGGTTGTTCACCGGGTGGATGTCGCAGGCAATCATCTGCGACAAGGCCCTGACGCGGGCACGGCCAGCAGGATCGCGCGGCAGCAGCGCCGGCTCCGCGATCACCTCATCCAGAAACTCGATGATGGCCAGCGACTGGGACAGCACCATGCCGTCCGACCACACGAGCGTCGGCACCAACCCTTGAGGATTGACCGCAAGATAGGCAGGATCGCGATGCTTGCCGAGCCGCAGGTGGTGAAACTCTGACCGGTAGCTGACGCCCTTGAGGTTCAGCGCAATGCGGGCCCGGAAGGACGTGGAGCTGCGGAAATACGTGTGAAGGACCACTTCGCCCATGGCGCTCTCCCGGTCAGGATGGACAGGAAGAGATTGATTGCCAATGTAACCAATCGCCGTCAAGCGCGGACTGTGTCCCTCGCCATGATCATCAGGGCAAGAGGACGAAGACAGGGCCATGGCTGGCGCCTGTCTCCGGGCTGGACGTCACTTGCCGTCGAACCAGATCTTCCACTGCGGAACGGCGCGGGCGAAGGTGCCGCGGTGGCTGGTGTTGCCGGTCGAAACCGCTTCAGCCATCGGATTGCCGGCGCCCATGGCCGACTGATAGTTCTGCGCCATCTTGGCAACACCCACGGTGATCGCCTCGTCGGTATCACCATAATAGTTGCGCACCGGGGTCTTGATCACCCAGCGATAGGACTGGGTTTCGGCAATCAGGCGGCCATAGGCGGATGCCGCAAAATACTGGGCGTCAAAATACTCAGGACGGATGAGCTTCTTCAGGTCCGTCGGGATTGCCGCCGGATCGACAGGCTCGCGGACATAGGCCTTGCGGGCAAGCTCATAGGTCTCATCGGTGAACAGCGAGCGGGCGAGACCCGGGATGCCGTAGTAGTTCTCGAAGGAGAAGCTCGACAGGATGAACAGGCTGTTGACCCAGACCGCGTCGTTCTTGCGCGGGAAGTTGAGGAAGCCGTTGAGCGCGGCAAACACGTCCAGCGGGGCGCTGGCGGTGGCCGTCGCCTTGACCGGAACGCCGTCCCGTTCCAGCTTTTCCAGCATCGCCATGGTGACAAAGCCGCCCTGCGACCAGCCGGCGAGATAAAGGCCGATGTCGGAGAGTTTCATGTCGGCAATGACCTCGCGGCTCGCGGTCAGCATGTCGGTGGTGGCCTGCTGGTGGCTGGCCTTGACCATGTAGCCTTCCGGCTCGGTCGAGGAGCCCATACCGAAATAGTCGGCGCCAATCAGCAGATAGCCTTGCCCCGCGAACTGGGCGATCATCAGCTGGGTTTCTGGCGACTGGTCGGGATAGGAGGGAACTTCCTGACGACCGTAGACCGTCCCGTGCTGGTAGGACACCAGCGGCAAGGCGGTCTGCGTGATCTCCGGTACGGCAATCAGACCGGTGGCGACAGTCGGGCGGCTGTCGCGCTCGGGGATGACCGACGGATAGGTGACACGGTAGAGCCGGACGGGGTTCGTGGCCGGCGTGTAGGTCTCGGTGATGCCGGCGAAGGCTGGCGTATCCTTGGTCAGGATCTGGTTCAGCTTGTCGACGTCCCAGCGGCCGATCAGCTGGTACGAGATGCCACTCGAGACGTTGATCACGGGCTCATCGGCCCGCAAGCTTGCCGGTGACATCAGGACAAGGCCAGCAGCGGCCCCGAGCGCGAGAAGAACACGGCGGGCGTTCGAGACAGCAGGGTGCACGGAAAACCTCGTCAGCTGGACAGGAGCGGCAGGATGCCACCGGGTCCTCGACTGATAGCCTGAAGCCAACAAAAAACCGTTATTTTACAAGGTTAACCGTTTACGTTATCCGCCTTAGGGCATCAGGCGTGCTCCATCAGGAGCACGACGACGGTGTTCGGCTCGAGCGCCTCGTAACTGTGATGCACGTCGCCCGGATAGGCGAAGTAGTCGCCTGGCAGCAGCTCCTCCAGCGCATCCACCGGCCCCAGCCTGGCCCGCCCAGTTGCCACGATGACATGCTCGACCGTGCCGGGAATATGGGGCGGAGACCGGCGCACGCGACCGGGCTGAATGTCCAGCCGGTACAGATCGCGCCGGACGGACTGTGCGCCGGCGCTCAGCAAGGTGCCAGTGTAGTCGGCCAGTTCCGAGCGGGTGCCCGGCCCCTCGCCCGCGCGGATCAGACGTGCCGGGGCCCGGCGTGGACGATCAACCAGCCGGCTGAACGGAACCCCGAGAGCAACCGCCAGCGTCCACAGGGTCTCAACGCTGGGATTGCCGTTGCCGGCTTCGACCTGGGACAGCGTCGATTTCGACAGATTGGCCCGGCGGGCCAGTTCGCTGAGGCTGATGCCGGCCTTTTCCCGCTCCTGCCGCAGGGCGTAGGCAATCCATTGCATCAGATCATCAGCGCCGGAACCCAAGGCCGGATCGGAGGTCTGGGGTGAACCGGCCGGTGCGAGGTCCGGGGTAGGGCTGTCAGACGGCGTCAGAGGCTTGCTCCGTTCGAAATAAAATTCAATCGTTCGACTTGACGAACGAATGCTGTTCGTTCAGTTTAGCAAACATGCGGACGATATTTCAAACACCGATCTTCAAACACCTGACACGACAAGACGTCAGCGACGTCGCCCTAGTGGGCGTGGCTGCGGCGATTGTGGGCCTGTCCTTTGGCGCGATTGCCACCGGCGGCGGGTTCCCGGTCTGGGTTCCAATCGTGATGTCACTGGTTGTCTTCGCCGGCGCGTCGCAGTTCGCCGCGCTCGGCGTGATCCTGGCCGGGGGCAGTCCTCTGGCTGCGGTCCTGGCCGGACTGATCCTCAATGCCAGGCACCTGCCGTTTGGCTTCACCGTCGCCAACCGGCTGAGGGCCAGTGTTCTCGAACGCATCCTCGGTTCACACGTGCTGACCGATGAATCGCTGGCCTTTGCCCTGAAGGACAGCGATCCGGATCGCAGCCGTGCACTGTACTGGGCCTGCTCGCTCAGCCTGTTCGTGTCATGGAATGCCGGGACAGCCGTTGGCGCGATCATGGGCGAGACGCTGGGGGATGCGGCCACATTCGGTCTCGACGCGGCGTTTCCAGCGGTGCTGCTGGCGCTGGTGCTGCCAGCGCTGAAAGACCGCCGGACGCAAGCTGGTGCCGGGATCGGCGCAGCCGTTGGCCTGCTGCTGACGCCGTACCTGCCAGCTGGTGTCCCGGTGCTGGTGTCCCTCGTCGGGCTCGTTGCCCTGATCGGACAGAAGCACCAGACCGAACCGCTCACCCGCGAGGAGCCAGCAGAATGAGCAGCGCCGTCATGCCGATCTCGGCCATTCTTGCCCTGGCAGCGGGCACCTATGCCTTCCGCGTTGCCGGCCCCCTGCTGCACGACCGCCTGACCCTGTCTCCGGCCCTGCAGAAGCTGTTCACAACGGCGGCGGTGATCATGCTGCTGTCACTGGTGATCAGCTCGACCATCCTCGACGGAGGTGCCTTCGCGGGCTGGGCCCGTCCGCTTGGTGTCGCGGCTGCCGCTGCCCTCTATTTTGCGAAGATGCCGTTTCCCGTGATCGTCATCGGGGCCGCCCTTACGACAGCCGGACTTCGGGCTTTTGGCGTTGCATAACGATGCCCCCAGCGACCAGCGCGAGCCAGACATAAAGCGGCTGAAACGCCAGGCGAACCCAGTAGTACCAGCCGGAAGACGGCAGCCCGTCGACAGCCAGCCCATTCAATGCATTGGCGATGTTCGCCGGGAAGACACAAATGAAGTAGATCGCCAGCATGATGCCGGCGAGACGCCGCGTGGCTGGCACCAGAAGCCCGATGGCACCAGCGATCTCGCAAGCTCCTGTCACCAGCACGACTTGCTCCGCGAAGGGCACAAAGCCTTCGATCATCGGGACATATCGTCCAACCGACAGGAAATGATCGACGCCAAAGAACACCAGGGCTGCAGCCAGTCCGAACCGCAAGCGGCTAGCCCAGTCGGGGATCGAGGCGATGCCAAGCCGGTCAGCCAACAGGGCAAGAGCGGCAATAGCGGCAACAAAAGCCAAAAACATCATGACAGACCCTCCTCACTATGTGAACAATGCTAACATTGCTCTCGCATGTGAACGGTGTCAACATGAGTGAAGTCCCCTACCACCACGGCAATTTGGCGACGACGATGCTCGACGCCGCGAATGCAATGCTGGAGCACATGCCGGCGGAGAAAATCGGCCTGCGGGAAATCGCAAGACAGCTCGGCGTGTCGGCGTCCGCGTCCTACAGGCATTTCGGCAGCAGGGAGGCCTTGATGGCAGCGCTGGCGGCACGAGGCTTCCGGCAATTGTCCGCCGAACTGGACCGGGCGGCGGCGCTGCCAGGCGACACTCCGGCCCTGCAACGTCTCGGCCGCGCTTATGTCCGGTTTGCGCTCGCAAACCGGAACCTGTTCGACCTGATGATGCGGCACCCGCGGGACGGCACGTCACCAGACCTCGAATCCTCAACTGCGGAGGCATTCTCGAGGCTGAGCGTTGCCGTCTCGCGACTGACTGGAACGCATCAGCGGGAAGCGACTGTGGGTGCGTGGGCCCTTGTGCACGGGCTGGCCATCCTGATCAGCGACCGTCAGCTGGCAGAAGACCTTATGCAAGACGACACACTTGATCGCTTGGTCGAGGTAACGACCGCAACCTATCTCGCAGGCCTGACCAGCCCCGCTCCGACGAGCTGAACCGCCTCAGCCGAACGCGTAAAGCGCGGCGAGGCCGACGCCGCCAACGATGATGCGCCACCAGGCGAAGGGCGCAAAGCCGTGGCGGCTGACGAAATCGAGCAGGGTCTTGACCACGAAGGCACCGGCGATGAACGAGGTGACGAAACCGACGCCGATGATGGCCGCGTCGTCCATGGAGAGCACGTCGCGGTTCTTGTAAAGGTCATAGGCGAAGGCGCCTGCCATGGTGGGCAGGGCGAGGAAGAAGGAAAACTCCGCCGCCGAGCGCTTGTCCGTGCCCATGAGCAGGGCACCAACGATCGTCGCGCCGGATCGCGACACGCCCGGGACCATGGCAAGGCACTGGCAGAAGCCGATGGCGAGGCTGAGACCCAGCGGATACTCCATCGCGTTGGTGTAGCGCGGCGTGAGCGGCAAGCGGTCGACCGCCAGGAGCACGAAGCCGCCCAGAATCAGCGTGATGCAGATCAGCATGGGCGATTCAAACAACACGGTCTTGATGAAGTCGTGGGCGAGGACGCCAATGACCACGGCCGGGAAAAAGGCGAGGAGCACGCTGGCGGCAAAGCGCCGCGCCGCCGGATCATGCGGCAGAGCGATGAACACGCGCCACAGACGGCCGAAATACACCGACAGGATGGCGAGGATCGCGCCGAGCTGGATCAGCACCTCAAAGGTCTTGCCCGTGCTTTCAAAGCCGAGGAAATGCCCCAGCAGAAGCAGGTGACCCGTCGAGGACACGGGGATGAACTCGGTCAGCCCCTCGACGATGCCGAGAATGAAGGCGCTGACGATCGTGTCGCTGGTCATGGCAATGTCTCCTCGAAAAAGACTTTCCCCGATGGGATTGAATCAACTGGCTCGGCGTGATCTATGCGGGGCTTCGCGACGGCCGTGAGGCGGCGCGCCAGAAACAGGATGCTAACCATATCCACCTAAACTGGCGTCCGCGCGCTGGGGGGCCGCGGCGCTGAAGGTCCAAATCAGATTAATGCTCACGCTCTATCATCATCCGTTCTCTCCGTCTTCCCGTTTTGTGCGTCTGCTGCTCGGTGAGTACGGTGCCAATTTCGAGATGAAAGCCGTCAACCCCTGGGAAAGACATCGGGAATTCCTGATGCTCAACCCGGCCGGGACCGTGCCGGTGCTCGTCGAGAATGATGGCCCGCCGATCTGCGGCCCGATGCCGATCATGGAATATCTGGACGAAACACGCGGCTATGCGATGGCGGACCGCCGGTTGATGCCGGATCATCCGGACCGGCGCGCCGAGACGCGCCGCCTCGTGGACTGGGCGCTGCGCAAATTCGACGACGAGGTGGTGGGACATTTCGTGCGTGAGCGCATTTACAAGCAGGACATGCCGCGCTCGGTCGGCGGCGGCGAGCCGGACTCGGCCATCCTGCGCATCGCCCGCGCAAACATCCACCACCACATGCGCTATTTCGGCTATCTTGCAGCCTCGCGCAAATGGCTGGCTGGCGACCGTCTGAGCTTTGCAGACTTTGCCCTGGCCGCAGAGTTTTCCTGCGCCGACTATCTGGGCGAGGTGCCGTGGGCAGAAGAGGAAAACGTGAAGGCCTGGTACGCCCGCGTGAAGTCACGCCCGAGCTTCCGTCCGTTGCTGGCCGAGAAGATGCTGGGGATGCCGCCGTCGCTGAGCTACGCGGATCTCGACTTCTGAGCCGTCAGACCCCGCTGCCCGGCCAGCGTCCAGCGCCGGCAAAACTGCGCGGCGCCCTTGAGGCCAAGGCGCTCGCGCTGGGGTTCAGTTCGCTTGCCGTGACCCGGCCTGACGCGATTGCCGATGCGCCGGCCCGGCTGCGCCAGTTCCTGGCGGACGGGTTCCACGGCTCCATGGCGTGGATGGCGGAGACAGAGGACCGCCGCGCGGACCCGCGCGTGCTGTGGCCCGAGGTTCGCTCCCTGCTCATCCTGACGATGAATTACGGGCCGGATCGCGATCCGCTCAGCCATCTGGCGGATCCCTCGAGCGGCGGAATTTCGGTCTATGCGCGCAACCGCGACTATCACGACATCATCAAGGGCAAGCTGAAGGAACTGGCCAGCTTTCTTGTCTCCCGGACCGGTGGAGACGTGAAGGTGTTCGTCGACACGGCGCCCGTGATGGAAAAGCCGCTGGCTGCCGCAGCCGGCACCGGATGGCAGGGCAAGCACACCAATCTGGTATCGCGGCAGCTGGGGTCTTGGTTCTTTCTCGGCTCGATCTTCACGACGGCGGAGCTTGTCCCGGATGCGCCCGAGCGCGACCATTGCGGGTCCTGCCGGGCCTGCCTTGACGCCTGCCCCACCGATGCCTTCCCCGCCCCGTACCGGCTCGATGCACGGCGCTGCATTTCCTACCTGACCATCGAACACGCAGGACCGATACCGCCAGAGTTTCGCCGTCCGATGGGCAACCGCATCTATGGCTGCGACGACTGCCTTGCCGCCTGCCCCTGGAACAAGTTTGCCCAGGTCGCACAGGAGGCGAAGCTGCAGGCGCGTGACGATCTCGTCGATCCGCCGCTATTCTCGCTGCTCAAGCTCGATGATGCCGGTTTCCGGGCGTTCTTTTCAGGCTCGCCGATCAAGCGCATCGGCCGGGACCGCTTCGTCCGCAACTGCCTGATCGCTGCAGGCAACAGCGCTGATCCGGCTCTCATCGATGCAGTGCTAAGCCTTGCCGGCGATGCTTCCCCTGTCGTGCGCGGAGCAGCGGCCTGGGCCCTTGGACAGCTGATGCCGGAAGCTGACTTTGCGGCGCACAGGGCTGCGGCCCTGGTCGAAGAAACGGATGTCACGGTGCGCAACGAATGGCTGACCGTGGCAGCAAAGGGGCTAGCCGAAGGCTCCTGACGCTGGCCCAGCACCTAGCGCGTCAAGTGCGCGAAGGCTGCGACGACGTCTTCATAGACCTTGCGTTTGAAGGGGACGATCAGGCCGGGCAGCCGATGGGCTTCCTCCCAGCGCCAGTCGCTGAACTCCTGCGAGTGACCGGCCGGCGGGGTCAGAATGTTGATCTCGTCCTCATCACCGTCGAAGCGGAAGGCATACCACTTCTGCGCCTGACCGCGGTACTTGCCACGCCGGGCGGTCGCGATCACCTCGGGCGGATAGTCATAGGCGTACCAGTCGGGGGCTTCGGCTAGCAAGGTGACGCTGGCCACCGAAGTTTCCTCGAACAGTTCACGCCGCGCCGCCTCAAGCGGATCCTCACCCGGATCAATGCCACCCTGGGGCATTTGCCAAGCGTAGCCAGGATCAACCTTGCCATGGCCATCATGCCGACGCCCTGCCCAGACAAGCCCGTCGCGGTTGATCAGCATGATGCCGACGCAAGGACGATAAGGCAGGCCATCAAACGCATCAGGCCGGGTTGGATCCAATAGCGGGCCTTGCACGCAACTCTCCCTGTAACTCGTCAGGACAGGACCAGACCATCTTGGTCTATCCGGTCAGGTTGCGCTTGGAAAGAGCCGGTCGCTCGCCTCGAGCTAGGGGCGATCGATCGTTGCACTGATCGGCACCAACATCAGACCGCGTTGCTCAAGATCCCGCGACCATTCCTCCAGGGCCTTGATCGTGACGGGCAGAGCCGTGCCACTGGCAACGGCCAGGCCGCGAGAGCGGGCGAGCGATTCCAGCTGCAAGAGACGCGCGTTGATTTCATCTGCTTTGGGCACGGCATCCAGCACGACGTCGACCCGGCTGAAGGGTGTCTGCGTGCCACTTGCGACAGCGGGGGCAACGGTGCGCGAGGAGGAGCCATCGTCAACATACATCAGGCCGCGACGGGTGATCTCCTCGAGCAGATATTGCATCGAAGGTTCCGTCGAGGTGAAGCGCGCGCCCTGGGCGTTGATCACCCCGACGTAGTTGGTGACACGGCTCAACAGCCAGTAGAGCCGGTCGAGAAACTCCGGCCCACGCAAGCTGATCAGCAGCGTGTGAGGACCAGGATCGTTGTCCGGAAAATCGAACGGCTCGAGCGGCAGCTGCAGCAGGATCTCATGTCCGGCCATGCGCGCCTCACGCATCCAGCGATCCAGCCGGTCACCGTAGGGAGCAAGGGCGAACGTGACATCCGCGGGAAGATTTTGCAGCGCATTGCGGCTGCCGGCTTCCGACAGACCAATGCCACCGATGATGATCGCAATGCGCGGTGCAGATGCAGGCTCGGCGGCGATCTGTTTGGCGTAGATGTCGAGCGGGCGAATGCCATCGACGCTGACCTTCGGGATCAGACCGTGGTCCGCGCGATCGGTGACGCGGTCGTCGGGAAGCGTGGAGAGTTCGCGGCGCGATGCCATGTTCGGCTCGCTGCCGACAGGTGCTTCCTCAAACCGCGGCCCGAGGGTGACCTTGCGCTCCTTCGCGGCGTCCGGTTTGGAGTCCCCGGCGATGTCTGGATTGATTTCCACGACGGCAATATCGCGCGAGGACAGGCCTTCAACAGTGCGCTCGAGGGGGACAACGGCCGTCGGTTCGCCGCCTAGCGGATCGTCCACGACACCAATCCAGACGAGGCCAGTGGTGGCAATGACCGTCATGATGCCCATGCCGATAAGGCCAAAGGGCATGCGGAAGAACTTCCGCTTGCCCATGCCAAGGGGGGCTGTCAGGTCATTTCCCGCCATGTCGCGTCTTGCCAGTGCTTGAGGCCCATCCTGGGCGATTATCCGCCGACTGATGTCGGCGCATGGTCATTAGAAGAAAGACTGCGGTGCGCGGCTCCGGTCCCCAACGCGACACATGGGACCGGAGCTGTCATCACATCAGTTCGGGACGCTGGCTGCCTTGCCGGCCGCCGGCGGGAAGGCGTTGTTCACCTGGACGCCGCGCAGCAGGTCAAGCGCAAGGTTGAGCTGCTTGTCGTCCTTCGGATCAGCCGGGACATAGGCCTGGCTGCCGGACTCTTCCTTGCCCTCGGTGTTTTCGGAGGTCAGGTGACCGCGCAGACCAGCTTCACCCTTGGTCTCGGCCGTGCCCTTCAACTCTTCCGGCAGGTCCTGCAGCGTCTCGATGTCCGGCAGGATGCCCTTGGCCTGGATCGACGTGCCGGACGGCGTGTAGTACCGCGCCGTGGTCAGGCGGATCGCGCCGTTGGCACCGAGCGGGATGATCGTCTGGACCGAGCCCTTGCCGAAGGAACGGGTGCCGAGCACGGTGGCACGGCGGTGATCCTGCAGCGCACCAGCCACGATCTCGGACGCCGACGCGGAGCCGCCGTTGACGAGGATGATGACCGGCTTGCCCTTGGCCAGATCGCCAGAACGGGCGTTGTAGCGCTGGGTTTCCTCGGAGTTGCGGCCACGGGTGGAGACGATCTCGCCACGCTCGAGGAAGGCATCGGACACGGCAATCGCCTGATCGAGCAGGCCGCCCGGATTGTTGCGCAGGTCGATGACAAAGCCCTTGAGCTTGTCAGCCGGGATGTTCTTGGTGATTTCCTCGATGCCCTTCTGCAGGCCATCGAAGGTCTGTTCATTGAACTGGGTCACGCGGACGTAGCCGACATCACCCTCTTCGCGCCAGCGGACCGAGCGGATCTTGATGACATCGCGCGTGATCTTCAGCACCAGCGGATCAGCCCGGCCTTCGCGGCGCAGGGTCACCTCGATGTCGGTCTTGACCGGACCGCGCATCTTCTCGACAGCCTCGTTCAGGGTGAGACCCTGGACCTGTTCGCCGTCGATGTGAGTGATAAAGTCGCCGGCGAGCACGCCTGCCTTGAAGGCCGGAGTGTCGTCGATCGGCGAGACGACCTTGACGAGGCCGTCTTCCATCGTGACCTCGATGCCGAGACCGCCGAACTCGCCGCGGGTCTGCACCTGCATGTCCCGGAAAGTCTTCGGCGACATGTAGCTGGAGTGCGGATCCAGCGAAGTCAGCATGCCATTGATGGCCGACTCGATGAGCTGGGCATCATCGGGCACCTCGACATAGTCCGAGCGAACGCGCTCGAACACGTCGCCGAACAGGTTGAGCTGCCGGTAAGTGTCCGACGCCGCCGCATTGGCGGCACCGCTCAGCCAGATCGGAAGGTTGCTTGCCGTCGAGACAGCAATGGCGCCGACCAGGATACCGGTGCACAGCAGGGTAGCTTTCCGAATCATCCGCGTACCTTTTCTTCCTCGGTGCGGGCCCACCAGGGGGTGGGGTCGATCGCACTGCCATCTTTTCTGAATTCTACATACAGGACAGGATCTGCCGATCCCAAGGCAATCGTCGAAGCGCTTGCCCAATGCGTGGAGCCCATCACGCCCACTGGCTCTCCTGCCAGCACAAACTGTCCCGGTTCCACATCGATCCTGTCCATCCCGGCCAGGAGAACATGATAGCCATCGCCGGCATTCAGGATCAAGAGTTGGCCAAATGACCTAAAGGGACCGGAGTAAACCACCCACCCGTCATTTGGCGCTGTGACACGGGCGCCAGCGCGGGTGGAAATGGACTGGCCTTCCGTCACCCCGCCAAAATCATCAGCCTGACCGTAATCCTTCAGCAAGGCACCCGAAACAGGGCGCGGAAGCTGACCTTTTGCCTCGGCAAAGGCAATGGCAGGTGACAGGCGGCCCGGGTCCGCGAAGGGGTCATTGCCGCGTCTCTGGCCTGTGCCACGCTGTTCCGTCGCGCGGGCCGCCGCCTCGGCGGCCTTACGGGCGGAGGCAATTTCGGCCTCGAGGCTTGCGATCAATTCCTTGAGAGAACCGGCCTTGCCGGCCAGATCCTCGGCCCGCTTCTGTTCATCGGTGAGAATGCCGGCAGATGCCTCGCGCTGCTGCCGCTTGGCAGCGATCAGCAATTCAAGACGCGACTGCTCTTCTGCAAGGCGCATCGAATCGCCCGCCAGCCGCTCCTTCTCCGATGTGATGGAGATCTTCAACCGGGTCAGCTCCTCCAGATCCGACGCCAGCGCCTCGGCCTCGATCCGCAGATCGGGCATCACGGCATTGAGCAGGATCGCAGACCGGACGGCGGCAAGAGCGTCAGACGGGCGCACGGCAAGAGCCGGCGGCGGCCGGCGGCCGATCCGTTGCAGCGATGCCAGCACTTCGGCCAGCGTTCCGCGCCGCTCCCAGAGGGAGGCGCGCACCGCATCCTCGTTTTCCGCCAGTCGCTGCAAACGCCGCTCCGTGTTGGCGAGATCTGCCTCAAGTCCCTTGATCTTGCCGGCCGTGCGCAGCACGGCGGCGGTAATCTCGGCACTGTCGCGGTCAATCGCGGCAATTTCCTGCGCGATCTCGCGCTGACGCGTCGCCGAGAGTTCAATATCGCGTGACAGGGCAGCAAGCTCAGCCTCACGCTCCGCCTTGCGCTGGCGCGCCTCAGCCTCGGCAGGCGTCAGTGCAGCAGTCTGGGTGGCCTCGGGAACTTCAGTCTGGACTGGTTCCGTTGCCAGTACAGCCGTGGGCAGGCACAGGAGCAGGCAGCCAAGGCCGAGAATCGCGGCAGGTTTTCCTGCGCGGCCCCCGACATGTCGCTGTCGTCTTGCCCTGCCTAGCACGCCTTGCTTGTCCCGGCCTTGCGCCGCCTGGACCTCCCCTGCGGCGCGCATCTCATGCCCCAACCATGGGATGGGGTCGTTAAGGAAGCGTTTACCAAGGTAACTGGACCGCAAACCTTGGCGCCGTTCTCCCCGTTAATTGTCATGCCGGTGAATTGCGGCAAGATACAGGCTGTCCAAACCGGCTCCTGCGTAAAACAACAGTATCAGACCCGGTGATAGGGGTGACCTGACTGGATGGTAAAGGCACGGTAGATCTGTTCGGCAATCAGGATGCGGACGATCTGATGCGGCCAGGTCATCGCGCCGAGCGCCAGAACCACGTCGGCGCGGTCCCGGATCGCACTGCCATGTCCATCCGCGCCGCCAATTGCGAAGGCAATTTCCGGCGCGCCTTCGTCCATCCAGCTGCGCAGCCGATCGGAGAGCGCGGGGCTGGTCATGGTCTTGCCGGTCTCGTCGAGCACGATGAGCCGCGCGCGCGGTGACAGGGCAGCCAAAAGGGCTCCTGCCTCCTCGGCCTTGCGGTCATCGGAGCGTGCCGCCCGGCTTTCAGCGAGTTCGACCATGTCGACGGCGCTGACGCCAAGTCCCTTGCCCGTCTTGCGGGCGCGGTCGAGATAGCGGTCGAGGAGATCTCTGTCGGCTCCCGCCTTCATGCGGCCGACTGCGGCAATCACATAGCGCATCAAGGCTCACCTTCCGGCGGGAGCAGTCCCGCCGGCAAAGGGACATTCGCTGGTTCCGGTCAGCCGACGTATTGCGGCGCTTCGGACGGATCTGCGGCCCACATCTTCTCGAGATTGTAGAAGCCGCGGACTTCCGGACGGAACACATGCACGATCACATCGCCGGCATCCACCAGCACCCAGTCGCAATGGGACTGGCCTTCGGCGCGCGGGTTGCCGTAACCGGCTTCCTTCAGGTCGCGCAGCAGATGATCTGCGATGGCGCCGACATGACGGTGCGAACGGCCGGACACGATCACCATGTAATCGGCCAGGGCGCTCTTGCCAGCAATGTTCAGGGAGACAACGTCTTCCGCCTTCGCGTCATCGAGACTGGCGAGGATCGTTTCAATCAGCGTGCCCTTGGCTTTGTCGCCGAGTGCGGACTGAAGAGGAGCGGTCAAAGCCTGCCCCTCGCTTTCAAAGGTCATATTCAGGTGTTCTGCCTTTCAAAAACAGTTGTGGCGGATGCTCATGCCTTGCCGCCGTTCACCAACAGGGTGGCAGTGTTTCAGACCTTGCCTGCCACCTGCCAACAAGATAGGCACCGGCGCCTAACAATTTCAAGACAGATGCCTTGCCATCGTTAATGCCCGATGCCGGAACTGGCGCAACTCTGCGCCGTCTAACGCTGTCCGTCCTGTCGCCGCAAGGCCGTCGAGGACGTCGAGTCCAGGGGCGCATGCAGGAAAACCCAAGCTGGAGGCCTTGATCGCATCAAGAGCCCGGCCTCGTTTTCAGGGATACGCGCCCGCCCGAAGGCCTGAGCCATAGGCGAAAACAGCGGCGAAAGCGAGGCACCAGGCCGATTTACCACCGCAATTGGCACGGTTTCGACGATATCGCGCCAGTTTTGCCAGCGGTGGAAGCTCGCAAGATTGTCCGCGCCCATGATCCAGCAGAACGAGACATCCGGCCGCCGGTGCAAAATGCCGGCAAGCGTGCTGGCGGTATAGCTCGTGCCAAGGATCGCCTCGTACGCTGTGACCGTCATCCGGGGATGATCGGCTACGGCTGCGGCCAGGTGGATCCGCCGCTCGAGCGGTGCCAGATTGCCGTGGTCCTTCAGCGGATTGCCGGGGGTGACAAGCCACCAGACCTGGTCGAGCCCCAGCCGCCGCATCGCCGTTTCCGCCACCAGCCGATGACCGGAGTGGGGCGGATTGAAAGACCCGCCGAACAAGCCGATGCGATTGCCCGGTTCGGCGTGGGGCAGCTTCATCCACTCGGGGAGCACCGCAGCGGGGCGGTTCGGGTCACGCATCGACGGCGTCGTCCTTCCGGCTGACCGGGGTCTGGATATGGGGTCAGGGTCTCGGGTCAGGGTCTCGGATCAGGGCCGTGTCTGCCCCGCGCCGCGCACACGGTACTTGAAGCTCGTCAACTGTTCGACGCCCACCGGCCCCCGCGCATGCATGCGTCCGGTCGCAATGCCGATCTCGCCGCCCATGCCGAATTCGCCGCCATCGGCAAACTGGGTCGAGGCATTGTGCAGGACGATGGCCGAATCCACTTCCCACAGGAACCGCTCCGCTGCCGCCGCATCCTCGGTGAGGATGCAGTCAGTATGGTGCGATCCGAAGGTTTCGATGTGGTCGATGGCCTCATCCAGACCACTGACAACACGGACCGACAGGATCTTGTCGAGATACTCGGTCGTCCAGTCCTCGTCGGTTGCCGGGATGGCCTGCGCACACAGGGCCTGAACCTCGGCATCGCCACGGATCTCGCACCCCATGGCCGACAGCTCGGCCACAATGCCCGGCAGCAGGGCCGGCGCAATGGCCCGGTCAACGAGCAAGGTCTCCAGCGCGCCGCAGATCCCGGTCCGGCGCAGCTTGGAATTGATGATCACCGACTTTGCCGTCGCAGCATCAGCTGCGCGGTCGAGGAAGATGTGAACGATGCCTTCGAGATGCGCAAAGACCGGGACCCGGGCGTCACTCTGGACGCGGGCCACCAGGCTCTTGCCACCGCGCGGCACGATGACATCGAGATTGCCGTTGAGGCCGGCCAGCATTTCGCCGACCGCGGCGCGATCGGCCACCGGCACGACCTGAATGGCGTCAACCGGCAAGCCAGCCGCCTGAAGCCCTGCCTGCAACGCCGTGTGGATGGCCATGTTGGAATGCAGCGTGTCCGACCCGCCACGCAGGATGACGGCATTGCCTGCCTTCAGGCACAGCGCGCCTGCATCGGCGGTCACGTTGGGACGGCTTTCATAGATGACGCCAATAACGCCGAGCGGCGTGCGCACGCGCTCGATCTTCAGGCCGTTCGGGCGCTCCCAGGCGGCGATGGTGCTGCCGACCGGATCGGGCAGCGCTGCGATGTCTTCCAGCGCCCGGGCAATTGCCTCGATCCGGGCCTCGGTCAGGGTGCCACGGTCCAGAAAGGCGTCGGTCTGGCCGTTGGCACGCATGGCCTCCAGATCGCGCGCGTTGCCGGAGAGAATGTCGGACGTCGCGGCGCGAAGCGCGGCGGCCATGGCGAGCAGCGCCTGGTTCTTCGTCTGCGTGGAGGCCAGCGCAAGGGCGCGGGCTGCGGCACGCGCCTTCCGGCCCATGGTCGCCATCAACGCGGCGACATCGTCGCCCTGGCCGGCCGCATCCTTGATCTTGTCCAGCATCGTCCCCATCCCAATCTGCCAGTCGACGTTCAGCCTGTCCGTTCAGTCATCAGGCGCGCGGCCGGATGCGCCGCGATCCCTGCTTATCCTGCCCGCTCGAACGGAGCGTCATCCAGTGCCAGGTCATCGCGGTGGATCATCTCCGCCCGCCCGGGATACCCGACAATTGCCTCAATCTCGCGGCTGTTGCGGCCGGCGATCATGCGCGCCTCTGCCGCGTCATAGGCAATCAGCCCACGGCCCAGCACCCTGCCTTCCGGCGACAGGACCTTGACCGCGTCGCCGCGAGAGAAATTGCCCGCCACCGCGACCACACCGGCCGGCAGCAGGCTCTTGCCGGACTTCAACGCGGAGACAGCACCGGCATCAAGACGGATCTCGCCGCGCGGCTCCAGATGGCCGTTGATCCAGGCCTTGCGGGCCGTTGCCGGGGTTGAGGCCGCCAGGAACCACGTGCAGCGAGTGCCGTTGTCGATGGCCTTCAGCGGGTTCATCACCTTACCCGACGCAATGGCCATCACCGTGCCGGCAGCTGTTGCGATCTTGGCGGCGTCGATCTTGGTCTTCATGCCACCGCGCGAGAGTTCCGATCCGGCGCTGCCGGCCATCGCCTCGATTTCGGGCGTGATGCGCGGAACTTCCGGCAGGAACACGGCGTCCGGATTGGTCGCGGGCGGGGCTGTATAGAGGCCGTCAATATCCGACAAAAGCACGAGACAATCCGCGCTCATCATCGTGGCAACGCGCGCGGCAAGACGGTCGTTGTCGCCATAGCGGATTTCCGAGGTGGCAACGGTGTCATTCTCGTTGATGATCGGAACTGCGCCCATGCGCAGCAGCGTACCGATGGTGGCGCGGGCGTTGAGATAGCGGCGGCGCTCTTCCGTATCGCCAAGCGTCAGCAGGATCTGGCCCGCCTTCAGCCCTTTGCGCCCGAGGCATTCCGAATAGGCCTGCGCCAGCGCGATCTGGCCGACAGCGGCCGCCGCCTGGCTTTCCTCAAGCTTCAGCGCGCCTTTCGGCAAGCCGAGAACGCCGCGACCGAGCGCAATCGAGCCGGACGAGACGACCAGAACCTCGCAACCCTTTTCAACCAGCGCCGCAATATCCTCGACGATGGCCTCCAGCCAGGACCGGCGCAACTCGCCTTTTTCGACCAGAAGCGCGGACCCGATCTTCACGACAATGCGCTTGTGATCGGCAAGCTGACGCAACTCGTTCACGGACGCCATCCCTCCTCAGGCCGCGCCGGAACCTCGTTGGCGGCCTCTTCCTTGTCCTTGTCGATGGCGCGGATGATCATCCGGAGCGCCGTATCCACGTTCTCGCGGCTGGCGGAGGACAGGATCAGCGGCCGATGACCGCAAGCAGCCTCCAGCGAGGCCAGCCGTTCCTCACGCAGCTCCGGCGAGAGCGCGTCTGCCTTGGACAGGGCGACAATCTCGGGCTTCTCGTCAAGCCCATTGCCATAGGCTTCCAGTTCGCCGCGCACGATCCGGTAGGCTTCGCCCGGGTCTTCCACACCCGAACCGTCAACCAGATGCAGCAGCACACGCGTGCGCTCGACATGGCCGAGGAACCGGTCGCCGAGACCAACACCTTCATGCGCGCCTTCGATGAGACCCGGAATGTCGGCCAGCACGAAGCCACGGCCGTCCAGCTCCACCACACCCAGATTGGGATGCAGCGTCGTGAAAGGATAGTCGGCGATCTTCGGCTTGGCGGAGGACACGGAAGCAAGGAACGTCGACTTGCCGGCATTCGGCAGACCGACCAGACCGGCATCAGCGATCAGCTTCAGGCGCAGCCAAATCCACTTTTCCTCGCCCTCAAGCCCGGGGTTGGCGTGGCGGGGCGCCTGGTTGGTGGAGGACTTGAACTGGGCATTGCCGAAACCGCCATTGCCACCGCGCATCAGCAGCAGCCGCTGGCCGACCTCGGTGAGATCGGCGATGAGCGTCTCGTTATCTTCTTCCAGGATCTCGGTGCCAACGGGAACGCGCAGCACTACGTCGCGGCCCTTGGCCCCGGTGCGGTTGCGGCCCATGCCGTGAATGCCGGTGCCCGCCTTGAAATGCTGCTGATAGCGGTAGTCGATCAGCGTGTTGAGGCCGTCGACGCATTCCACCCAGACGTCGCCGCCGCGTCCGCCGTCACCGCCATCGGGGCCGCCGAACTCGATGAACTTCTCGCGCCGGAAGGAAACGGCGCCGGCACCGCCGTTGCCGGAGCGCACATAGATCTTGGCCTGGTCGAGAAATTTCATCGTGTGTCCGTTCCCCTGGCGCATCCCGCGTCAGGCGTTACTTGATCCTAGAAAGTCCGCGCGCTCAAGGCGCATGCGAACAGCCGGCACGGCGGCGCAGCGCGACAGGCTGCTGCATTCGTCCGCACCGGTGATGTCAAAGCCCAGCTTGCGCAGCAGCGCAGCTGATGCCGGATTCTCCTGCATGACCGAGGCCTCCACCGCCGCAGCATCGCAAGCGGTGAACAGCCAGCCGAGCGCGGCCGCCACCGCCTCGCTCATCAACCCCTGGCCCCAGTATGGGCGGCCAAGCCAATAGCCGATGACAGGTGTTTCATGCAATGCCCGGAAGGAAATCGCGCCCACAAGACCACCGTCATGGTCAATGGCAAAGCCGATTTCTTCAATGTCGGGCCAGAGTGCCGCATTTGCCTCGGCACTGCGCAGTTTTTCGATCCCGTCCGCCCGGTCATAAGGGTAAGGCACGCGAGAAAGCATCTTGGAGACTTCATAGTCACCGAGATACTCCGCCACCCGGTCGATATCGGTGGCGGCCAGCGGCCGCAAGGCGAGCCGCCGGCTGTCGATACGGATCGTCATGCCGGCAGCCTCCGGTCCTCGAAGGACGCCCGGTCGAGGCGCACGACGATGTTGCGGACCTTGCGGTTCAGCGGCCGGGCAAAGCGCTCGGTCACCGCTGTCGGCAGGAAACCAAGCCGGCGAAGAACCGCGCGCGAGGCGGCGTTGTCCTCATAGACGCGGGCTGCCACGGCGGCGCAGCGGTGGGTCTCAAACGCCCATCCCAACACCCGCTGCGCGGCTTCGGTCGTGTAGCCGAAGCCCTGAAATGGCCGGCCAAGCCAGTAGCCCAGCGTCGGACACTCCGCAGCTTCCGTGAGATCTCCGGGCGGATCGATCGCGATCAGACCGATGAACACGCCGCCCAGCGTGATGGCGAAGACCGCCGGGTCTTTCAGCGGATTGATCTTCTCCTGCCGGGCGATCAGCTGTTCCGCGGCCCCTTCCTCATAGGGCCAGGCAAAGCTGGTCATCCAGCGGGCAATCTCGAAATCCTGACCGCCGAGGCGGGCAATCGCCTCGGCATCACCGGCCTCCAGCGGCCGCAGGACAAGACGGCGCGAACGCAGAACGGGAAGCGTCATGCCACCCTCCCCCAGTGCTTGAGCGCGCGCCAGACCGACCGCTCGAGCGCAAACCGCTCGATCGGAACCGAACCACCGGCACCCAGTGAGCGGGCCATGCTCTGGTCCCGGTACTGGAAGCCGCACTTTACCAGCACCCGCCGCGAGGCTGGGTTGGTGACGCGGCAATCTGCCAGCAGTTCACGCATGTCGCCCTGGGCAAACGCATGGTCAACGAGCATCTGCAGGGCTTCCGTGGCAAAGCCCTGGCCCCAGAAGGGTTCGCCCAGCCAGTAGCCGACCTGCACCGGACCGCCCGGCTCGATGGCAGACCAGGTGGCCTGGCCGATCAGACGGCCGGTGGCCGCCATGCGGATCGCGAAGCTGGCGTGGGTGGAATTGAGAATGGCGCTGCGCTGAACCATCCGCCGCGCGTCTTCCAGCGAGAACGGATGCGGCATAGTCGCCAGATGTGAAGCAATTTTGCGGTTGTTGGCGAGAAACACGATGTCTGCCAGATCGTCCGTTCGCGGCATGTCGAGCCGCACACGGACACCTTCCTGCGGCATCACGGCCGCACTGAGACAACTTTCGTCGAGATATCCTTCGCTTTCGAGAACCATGGCTTCCTCCGGTCAAAGTGAAATGAAAAAAGGGGAGATGGCGTCCCATCTCCCCTTTAACTTTGACCGGTTCACACGAACCGCCGGGTCGATTAGGACGCCGGCGATCGATGATGCACTCGGCGTTACTCCGCTGCTACCGCTACCGGCAGCACGTTGATAGTGGTTCGGCCGTTGGATTTCGGCTGGAACACGACCTTGCCTTCGACGGTTGCGAAGATGGTGTGGTCCTTGCCCATGCCAACGCCGGTGCCCGGATGCCAGGTGGTGCCGCGCTGACGCGCAATGATGTTGCCCGGAATCACGGCTTCGCCGCCGAACTTCTTGATGCCGAGACGGCGACCAGCGGAATCACGACCGTTACGGGACGAACCGCCTGCTTTTTTGTGTGCCATGACGAAACTCCTCGTCTTTGCTGTTCAGTTGAAACCGAAGTGGCGGCGATTATTCGCCAGCAGCTTCTTCGGTCTTTGCCTTCTTCGCCTTCTTCGCCGGCTTTGCGTCGCCGGTCACGATGCCCGTCACCTTGATGAGGGTGTAGGCCTGACGATGACCGTTGCGACGACGCGAGTTCTGGCGGCGGCGCTTCTTGAAAATGATGATCTTGCGGTTGCGGGCCTGATCGACCACTTCCGCAGTCACGGTGGCGCCAGCCACGAAGGGCGCGCCAACGGTGGTTTCTTCGCCATTGCCGAGCATCAGGACCTCTTCAAAGGTCACGGTAGCGCCGGCTTCGGCATCGAGCTTCTCGACCTTCAGGAGGTCGTCCTGGGCGACGGTGTACTGCTTACCGCCAGTCTTGATCACTGCGAACATGTCTCGCACGTCCTTTTTTTCGTTCTGTTGTCGTATCCAAGGCTCGTTTCCGGCAATCAGAAACCCGACAACGCCAGAAAGCGATGGGAGGGCATCCGGATTTTCGGGGACTTTCAGGCGCTGCCGATCCAGCGGCAGAAGCCTCAAAGGCTAGAGCTTCGAACAGCCGATGGCGCGGGCGCACGTGTCCCAGTCCATCGAGCGGTTGGTGTATACCCCCGGGAAGCCGCCGAAGTCAACGCGCTTTCGCCTTCGCCGCCAAAGGTTTTTGTCGCCAGGGCAGGCGGTGCTCCGTGATTGCCGGACAACCGCCAGACAAGTTGCGCAGCTATCATAACAGCGCCCCCAGGACCGGGCACGGCCGCCGCGAGCGAACACGCACGTCAAGACCCGCAGCATCTTTGCCGGTCAGGCGAGAGCCCCAAAACCCCTCCAGGACGGTGCACCTGAGGACGGATGAGGCAGGCAAGCCTCTGATGTACGCTGGTTATCCACCGTTCGGGCAGCCCCGAAACCTTATCCCGCAAAATTCCGAAATTGCCTCTTGCAGGCCCGAAAACCCTTGTCTATGTTCCGCGCCACTTGAGACCCATTCATCTTGAGTGCCGCGGAGAGGTGCCAGAGTGGTTGAATGGGACGGTCTCGAAAACCGTTGTGCGGGCAACCGTACCGTGGGTTCGAATCCCACCCTCTCCGCCATTCCCCCCTTAGAAAGCAGGCGTGCCGATTGCAACGAATACCGTCCGCATTCGCGGCGCGGCTGGCAGGCACCCGCCGAGTTCGCACACGCCTTCTTGCGTCGAGAGACGGCGCTGCGCAACCCGACTACATCCACGCCGTCACCCGCCGCTCACACCGCCCCAACGGGCATTCACAGCCCCCGGAGCGAACTCAGAACCGGATAAAATTTGGCGGCAACGTCAACCATAGCGCAGCCAAAAAAGCTGATCACTGCGCCACTTTGCATGCCTACCCAAAGGTACAAGGTCAAGCAGCGCGAATAGAGCGCACGAAATCCGCCACTTCATTCTGCAACCGGGCCGACTGGCTATTCAGGCCTCCAGAGAGTGACATCAGCTGTATCGAGGCAGCGCCTGTCATTTCGGCGGCCGAACTTACTCCAGCAATCGTGCTTGTCACATCGGCAGCGCCGGCGGCGGCGCGCTGGGTGTTGCCGGCAATCTCGCTTGTTGCGGCGCCCTGTTCTTCGACTGCAGCCGCGATAATCTGCGAAGTTTCCTGAATGGAAGCAATGGTGCTGACTACGCGGGCAATGGAATCGACCGTTCCGGCCGTCGCCGTCTGGATTTCGCCAATCTTATGGGCGATTTCCTCCGTGGCCCTGGCCGTCTGATTGGCCAGTTCTTTCACTTCAGCCGCAACGACCGCAAAGCCGCGGCCGGCTTCACCCGCACGTGCTGCCTCAATGGTGGCATTCAGGGCAAGAAGGTTGGTTTGAGAGGCCACATTGTTGATCAGATCAACGATTGCACCGATCTGATTTGCAGCAAAAGACAACTGCTGCACCGAACGGCTGGAATCTTCCGCCTCAATCGCACCATCGTGCGCGACCTTGGAGGAGCGGGCTACCTGGCTGGAAATCTCACGGATGGAAGCGGTCAGTTCTTCAGCGCCAGCAGCAACGGTCTGCACGTTTGTGGAAGCCTCCTCTGCCGCACCTGAGACGGCCTGTGCTTGACGCGAGGTTTCCTCGGCTGTTGCCGAAAGACTGCGAGCCGCCGTTGCAACTTCCTCCGACGACTTCACGAAACCAGCGGCGAGTTCTTCCATGCGGGCAACAAAGGCCTCCGCTGCCTCCGCACGTTGACGGATGACCTCATCATCTTTGGCTTTGGCGGCCTCGCGCGCCTTGCGGTCCTGCTCTGCGGAGGCAAGAGCATCCCTGAAGGCGACAAGTGCAGCACTCATGGCCCCAATTTCGTCCTCCCGGGACTGGTGGCCAATCTCGACGGCATAGTCCCCGCCCTGCATCTTGCCCATCACAGCAATCGTGTCCCGGATCGGCAGCGCCAGCAGGCGGTTCAGCACAATGGCGGCAACAGCGCCAATGAGAAGGCCAGCAGCGATCAAACCGTAGACGGAATAGGAGATCGCGGAGAAGGCAACCGCCATCGCCTTCGAACGTTCATCAAGCAATGAAGCTTCAGCCGCACGGAACTCACCCAGAATGGAGCGGATGCCGTCGAAACTCTGCTTGCCATCGCCTCGGCGCTCGATATCGCGCGCGGCCTCCAGCGTCTCGGGGCTTGCAGCAAGTTCAATTGCCTTGCGGGAGATATTGCTCTGCCAGTTGGTGACTGCGGTCTTCAGCTCATCCAACCGCCGCTGCTGGGCCGAATTGTCGCTCGTCAGGCGTTTGGCATTGGCGAGCGCGTCTTTGAAATCGGCTTCGCCATTCACCAGCGGCTCAAGATTGGCTTTGTTCGCTGTAACGAGATAACCGCGAAGACCAGTTTCCTGATTGACGAGTGACAGGAGCATCCGGTCTGCTTCCTGCATGACATTGTATGTATGCACGGTCCAGCCAGCATTATTGGACAGCGTTGAGCGGGCCCAGTCAATGATACTCCCGCCGATTGCAATACTGATCATGACGGCTGCAAACGATGCCAGAATCTTTCCTCGTATCTGCAATCTACCCACGATTTCCTCCCCGACTCACGTAAATGTCATAAATAAAATTGGATCAAACAAATTAATGAAATTTTAACACCGTATAGAAAAGCCTGACCTGAGGTTGCAGGTAAAATAATAACGATCTTTTTTTGCTGAAAAATTTCAAATTGTTATTTGTATCAATATGATTTCAGCAAAAGTTAACGGAAATTATCAACGAATTACATATCAGCCGATAGAAAAGGCAATGGAAGGCTCTCGTGGAAAGGGATTCAACGATCTACAACCAAAGGAAGAATAGCAGATGTGTCTGCGTCGGAGACCCAGCCTACGAAGTTCAAGACCTACCGTTCTGCTCCCGATATTTTTCAGGCAGCCAACATGAACCGCACTGGGTTTGCCGGAGGGCTCAACTCCTGGGGAAGATGAGCCACCCTGAGCAAGACCACGAACAAGTTTCCCCCGAAGTGCGCCAGCGGGCGATCCGGCTGGTGCTGGATCCCGGGCGTGGGCATCCGTCCCGCTGGGCGGCGATCACCTCAATCGCATCCACGATCGGCTGCACGGCACAAACGCTGAACGAGTGAGTCAAGACGGCGGAGGTCGACGCTGGCAAGCGCCCCGGCGTGCCGAGCGAGATGGCCGAGCGGATGAGGGCCCTGGAGCGAGTGAACCGCGAGGTGGGACACTATCTCTCCTGCTTGCAGCAGCATGCCGCCGTTGCGCGGAAAATCCACTTTCCCGGATGTTCAGATTCTCGCAGCCACCTCTGCCACAAAGGCGGCGGGGTGTCCAAATTGGGCCTCCGCCACCAGACTTGATGTGTAGTGTTTTTTGATTATATTGAATACACACTAAGCATAAGGAACCCTCCATGTCCCGCACGACGACCATGACCGTCCGTCTGAGCGGTGCGCTTAGCGATTTCGTCGCGGCAAATGTCGGCGAGAACGGCTCCTACGAGAACATCAGTGAATACGTGCGCGACCTGATCCGGCGAGACAAGGAGCGGGCCGAGCAGGCAACTTTCGACCGGCTGAAGGCCGAGTTGACGCTCGCCTTTGCCGCGCCCGAGACCAGCTACAGGCCGCTGACGGCCGCCGAAATCATCGCCCGGAACAGAGACTGACCAAATTGGCGATCCGGGTTCAGGAGGCGGCCTCACTCCGCCTGGATGACATCTACCGCTATACGCGCGATCGATGGGGCGAGGCGCAGGCTGATTGCTACATCACCGGCATGTTCGAAGCGTTCGAGCGGATCGAAGCCTATGGCGTCGCCTCAAAGCCAATTCCGGCAGAGTTCGGCGTCGAAGGGTACTTCTTCAGGTACGAGCACCACTTCGTCTATTGGCGTCGACTGTCTGACGGCGATATCGGTATCGTCGCGATCCTGCATGAGCGCATGCATCAGATTGACAGGTTCACGGAAGATTTTCGAGCCTGAAACGGTCTACGCCCCCGACGGCTGCGCCGACATTGATCGTCCATAGCTTCTGATGCTGGGGAAGTTTCGACCGCAGGCCTTTGCTTTCCGCCATTTCCTCCAAAACAATTGGAGCCGTAGCCTGCCATGCAGGGTGCCTGTGTTGATGGGACAGTTCGGGCGCAATAAAGCGCCGCGAACATGCACTCTCGGGTAGATTGGCGGATCGGGCAGACGGCAGTCCGATCAACTCCGAGCCGTGACCAGTCATTCCCGCCTGTTGGCCATGACCGCCGACAGATGGGATCCACGCGCCATCAGGAAGTTTGTCAGAAGTTCGGGGTAGTCGTCGGTAACGGCCATCCTGACAGAGTGCCGCTGTGCCAGCTCAGCTCTCCACCGCTGCAGATGATCGAGCCCGGTCAGGATGCCAAAGTCGGCGATCTGGTCGAGAACGTCGAAGTAGCGGAAGACGGGGCCAAACACCGTGTCCACGAGGCAGAACCTTTCGCCGGCGAAATAGGGTCCCGCGCCCAGTTCGCGGTCAATCCTGACGAACTTCGCACGCAAGGCCGCAACCTTTCCGGCGAAAGCACCTGCATCCGGCGCGGAGTACAAGCCGGCAATATCGTTCAGAACTGCCGACCCAACCTCCATCCAGGCTCGATGGCCCGCACGCTCGAGAGGCAACTCGGGGTGCAACGGATTGGGCTGCGTCTCTTCGAGATACTCGAGGATCACCGACGATTCGAAGATCGGGACCCCGTCCACGAGAAGAACTGGCGTCTTGCCGAGGGGAGACAGGGCCAGAAACCAATCGGGTTTGTTGCCGAGGTCAATCGAGGTCCGCTGGAAGGCAACCCCCTTCTCCAACAGCGATATCGCCACGCGCTGGACATAGGGACACAGGGCATGGCTGATGAGATGAAGGGTCACGGCGCCTCTCCTCCTGCCTGAACCTGACCGCCGATGTCTGCCAGCGCGGACAACGCGGACCGTTTCGCCGCTGGCGAGCAATCCGGACGTCCTCCGTCCGCCGCACCGGCTTGAGCCGGACCAGGGCGGCTCGCATACCCGGCAAAGTCACCCTCTCCGGTCTGGCACCCGAAAGCGCCTGCGACGACGAGGCAACCATTGGGGGACGCGTGCGTTCGGGAAGCGGCGTGCCAGGCCTGCACTTCAGAACCGAAGAACGGGAAGATTTTCGCATCGCCCCTGACAGGAACGCCGCCGTGCCTGCGAAGTGTGCGCGTCATGACCGCACCTCGTGACCCAGATCCGCAGAGCCCTCGCCAAGCGCCAGCGACGGCCAAACAGCGAAACGGCCGTCCCCCACCAGACCTTGAACGATCGCCAGCACGGTCAAATAGGCAGGGTACTCCCAGCCGCCATCCGGATAGCCGAACATCCAGCCGTTGCCCCAATGGGCCCATGTCGCTCCGGCAAGAACCGGCACCATCGCAAGGGCGACCCAACGTGTCTGGACACCCAGGATGAGAAAGAGGCCCGCGATCGCTTCTACGGTGAAGATCACATAAGCCAGCCATCCGGGAAGGCCGATCGTGACGAAGAACTGTGCTGTTCCAGGCAAGGTGAAGACGAACAGTTTCAGCAGCAGGCTGTGCGCAAGGAACATGATCCCAAGCGCGACGCGGAGCAGGAAGGCGGCGATTTCGTTCAATGCAGTCTGTGTCATGGTGTACCCTTCAATATAGATGCAACTGCATCGACATAGGCCACAGGAAGCCTTCCTTGTCAAGGTTGATGCAGGTGCATTCAAATGGTACAGAATCCGAATGACAGAACCTGACCGACCGACACAGGCCGCCTGGGCCTTGCTGATGCGCACCAGCCGAGGGCTGCTCGAGGACGTTGAAGCAGCGCTGAAGGCCGCAGGGTTGCCGCCATTGGCTTGGTATGACGTTCTGCTGGAGCTTGAAAAAGCCGGCAACGAAGGGATGCGGCCGTTCGAACTGAAGAACCGCCTTTTGCTGCCACAATATGGAACCTCGCGACTGCTCGACCGCATGGTCACAGCCGGGCTTGTGGACCGTCAGGACTGCGAGGACGACGGGCGGGGCCAGATCGTGTCGATTTCGGACAGCGGCCGCGAAACCCGTGCGTCGATGTGGCCCGTCTACGGCAAGGTGCTCGTCACGCGGATCGGCGCGAAACTCACGCCGGAAGAGGCCATTCAATTGGCCCGATTGCTATCAAAGATCTGACTGATCCGATCTCATGCCCGCTGCAGCCGGACTTGACCTGACCACCGCAATACACAAGCATCACGCCGACAGCCGTGGCGGTATCTGGCTGTTCGAAGCGGTTGCAATCGGGGCCAGAGCATGCTGACGGTGGTGATGTATCACTATGTCCGGGACTTCTCGCGGACGCGCTATCCCGGCATCCGCGGGCTGGATCTGGCCGGGTTCCGCCGTCAGCTGGATTACCTGCAGGCGAACTATACTGTCGTCAGCGTTGCGGATGTGCTGGCGGCCCGTCGCGGCGCGGCAGCGTTGCCCGAGAACGCGGCCCTGCTCACCTTCGACGACGCCTATGCCGAGCACTATGCGCTGGTGTTTCCCGAGCTTCATGCAAGGCGGCTGCAGGGCGTGTTCTTCGCGCCGGTCGACCCGGTCTGTCATGGCCGGCTGCTTGACGTGAACCGGGTGCATTTCGTGCTGGCTGCCACGCTCAACCGGGTGGGTGAGCTGGTTCAGCTGCTTGAGGCCGCGGTGGAGGAGGCCCGCGCGGAGTTCGATGTGGAGACGCTCGGTGCCTACCGGGCGACGTGGGCCCACGCGAACCGCTTTGACGATGCGCAGACGATCTACATCAAGCGGATGCTTCAGACGGCCTTGCCGGAGCCCTTGCGCAACCGGATCGCGGGCGAGCTGTTTGCCCGGTTTGTCAGCGCGGACGAGGCAGCCTTTGCCGCTGAGCTCTACATGAGCGAGGCGCAGGCGCGGTTGATGCTGGACTGCGGCATGGCCATCGGCGCGCATGGCGCAAGCCATTGCTGGCTGAACCAGGTTCCGCGCGACCGGCAGGAGCAGGAAATCGATGCAAGCCTTGCCTTCCTGAAGCGGATCGGTGCGCCGGTCGAGGACCACTGGCTGATTGCGTATCCCTACGGTGGCTGGAACGAGGGGCTGCTCGAAGTGCTGCGCGGGCGCGGCTGCAGCCTCGGTTTTACGGTCGAGCCAGCACTTGCCGACCTCACGCGCCACGACCCGCTGCTGCTGCCCCGGCTTGATACGAACGACCTGCCGCAATAATCCCGTCAGAGCCCTGCGAGATCGGCACGCCGCGGCAAAGGCAGGGCGTTCGGCCGGTCCTGATCTGAGTCCGCCCGGTAGAGGCGCATCGGGGGGCCGGAATGAGCACGCAGCTTCCAGGCGCAGGCGATCGTGACTGTTCGCCGCTCAAAGGGCGCGAAGTAGTTCGGCAGCACGAGCCCCGGCACTTCGGCCGGCGAAAGCCAGCCCCCCTCAGCGAGCACCTCGGCGGGCGTTCCAATCTGCATCAGGTCGATATAGTCGGCGCCGCAGTCCATCAGCAGAGGCTGAAACAAGGCCCGACCCGCAGCGAGCCAGTCCGTGCCGCCGACAATGTCGACGATGCGCAGGATGGAGGCGCCCTCCGCCTCGACTTGCCGCCAGATGCAGAGTGACCCTGGAATCCCGTCCCGGCTGATCAGTCCAAACCGGTGCTCATACCAAGGGTGCCGCAGGTAACGGGCGGCAACATAAGCCGCAGATTTGGCAGGAAGGCTCGCGCGGGCGAGACGGTCGAGAACAGGCCCCAGCGCCGACACGGCTTCTGCGTCCAGCTGCGACAGGCTCCAGCCCGTTCCAGACGCGTGCTCATCGGATAAGGCAGCGTCGGGCACACCGGCGGCAATGCGCTGGGTCTGTCTGGCGGGATTGAAGATTGCTGACTGGTGCAGATCGCCAAGCTGATAGCCCAGCGCCCGGTAAATCGGCTTCACCTCATCCGTAATGCCGATGGCTCCGATCAGGCGCGGGTTAAGCTTGGCCGACAGCGTCTTGAGCAGCAGCAACCCGAGGCCGGGCGGCGCATCCTTGCGCGTTTTCCAGACGGCGAGCAGGATATCCGTATCGCCGAGGGCTGGATCGAACCGGCCCATCGGGATGAAGCCGAGCACGCCAAAGACGGTGTTGCCGTTGCTGGCGAAGATCATGTTCAGCCGGGTGGCAGAGGCGCCATACTGCCAGTCGAACACCTCGGGTGCGGCAACAAAGATGTGATGCGGCGACCAGTGGTCGCGCAGGAACTCGATCAGCGCCGGCTGATCGGCTGCCGTCGCAAGCCGGATCCCGATCTGTGCCGGAGGGGCAGCGCCGGTCATGTCAGGCGGTGCTCCCGCCATCGACGGTCATCACAGTGCCAGTCACCATGGCCGCCTCGGGCGACATCAGATAGGCGACCGCCCCCGCGACATCCTCCGGCTTCGGCAGGCCAAGCGGCGCACGCCGGCGTACGGAGGCGAGCTTGTCCTCCGTCAGGCCTGCGGTCATGTCGGTTTCCATGTAGCCCGGCGCGAGGCAGTTGACGGTGATCTTCGCGCGGCCAAGCTCCCGGGCCAGGGAGCGGGTGAACCCCTCAAGCCCCGCCTTGGTGGCACCGTAAACCGACAGCCCGGAAAAGCCGGTGGAGGCGATGATCGATCCGACGTTGACGATCCGCCCCGTTCCCACGGTCAGCATCGAGCGGCAGGCATATTTGGTCAGGAGAATGGGTGATTCCAGATTGAGCCGCAGCACCCGCGAAATATCGCTGGCGTGCTGGGTGGCGAGAAGCCCGTCGAGGCCGATGGCGGCGTTGTTGACGAGGCCATAGAGCGGGCCCATGGCTCCGGTGATCTCGCGCACCAAACCATGCAGCGCATC
Source organism: Pannonibacter sp. SL95 (assembly GCF_026672425.1). Lineage (GTDB taxonomy): Bacteria > Pseudomonadota > Alphaproteobacteria > Rhizobiales > Stappiaceae > Pannonibacter. The sequence continues at coordinate 719,903 of NZ_JAPPRC010000004.1, read as the reverse complement.
CAGTTCGGCAAGATCCTGCCGGAACAGAACAAGCCGGTCCGGATGAGCGTTCGCAAGGGCACGGAAATCGTCCGTTTCGCTGCGGGCCACTGCGGCAATCCGGGTGTCCGTCTCCTGCAGCAACCGGGCGGCGATGGCAAGGCCAAGACCACGCGAGGCACCGGTGACGAGAATCGTGCGCATGTCAGGATCTCCGGATCTTGCCGGCCGGATTGACGTCGAGATCCTCGACGAACCGGATCAGCGCAGGAACCATGTGGCGCGGCAGCCGCGCAGCCAGAAACCGGGTCAGATCCGCCTTCAGTGCAGGCAGGTCTGTTGTTGCCGGATCGAGAACGATATCGGCAGCCACAAGCGCGCCGGTGATCGGATTGGGCCGGGCGTGGATGCGGGCAAGGCGCACGGACGGATGCGCCAGCACGGCCGCTTCCACCACAGCCGGGGCGACCTTGTCACCGCCAACATTGATGACGCCGGACGCTCGCCCGCGAAACTGAACGCGCCCGCCTTCGATCTCCACCATGTCACCGGTATCCACCCATCCCGCATCGGACAGGGGCGCGCCGTCCAGATAGGTGCTGGCCGCCAGCATATTGCGGATGAACAGCCGGCCATCGCGCACGGCGAGCCCTATGCCTGACGGCGGGGTGTCCAGATAACTCACCGGGAACCCGGCCCGCCCGTCGGTCACCGAAAAGCCGACGCCAGCCTCTGTCGAGGCGAAGATGTGGCTCACACGGGCACCGGGAAAGGCGCGGGCGAGCGCGGCAAGGATGGCCGCATCGGCAATCTCCCCGCCGAGTGTCACCTGTCTGAGCTGCAGGAGCCGGTGTTCCGCCGTCATGAGGATCTTGCGCCACAAGGTCGGCGTCGCACTCAGATGGGTAACACCGGCCGCCGCCAGAAACCGGATCCGGTCACCAAGTCCGGCGGTGCGCTCGGGGACAGCAAGACACGCGCCCGACAGGAGGCTCTGCAACACCACCTGCAGTCCGGCGAAACGGGTGTAATCGTAAAGCAGGCCCCAGACCGTATCCTCTTCAGCGATCCGGTCGAGACGAACCGACCGGATGAGACCTGCCAGTAGGTGAGGCACGAGCTTGGGCGCGCCGGTGGTACCTGACGTGGTCAGGACCCAGGTTGTCTCGCGCGCCCCTGCGTCGGAAGCACGCCCGGAACCTGCGGTGGGTGCAGCGACGTCAGGCAACAGGGCAACCGAAGGGACGTCAACGGACGGCATCACCGGACAGCCCGCCTGAGCACAAAGGTCTGCCAGGGCAATGGGTTCGAGACCGGGCGATGCCAGCAGCAGCCGGTCGGCAACACCATCGGCGGCAACCAGCACCGGCACGGTCTCACAGAGATCATCCGAGTTAAGCGCCAGCCGTTCCGGAAGCCCCGCCTGTCGCAGCGATTGGGCGCGGGCAAGAATGTCGCCAAAGGTAAGGGTACATGTCGCCGTCGCCAAAGCTGGTCGGTCCGGCGAAATACGACCGAGATAATCCTCAAGGCGCGGCGGGATGGTCATTGCGGGCAGTGCGCGACGTAAAAAGCAACCAGCTCCCCGAAGGTCTGCGGGTAATAGGCTTCCGCCGCCAGGCTGAAGGGATCGTACCCAAGTTCATCCTCGAGCCGCGTGACGAGAATGGCAAAGCCGAGCGAGTCGAGACCCGTCTCCAGGAGGATACTGCCCGGTTCGAGGTCAGGCATGACACCGCCCGGATGCTGGCCGAGATAGATCTCCCGAAAGAGACTGCGGATCACGGTCTCGATTTCACCCGGCTTGGTCATACCTGTTCCTTCCTTCCCCTGCCTGCTCGCGGAGCGGCAGGGCAAATCACCTGTCAGATACTAATCCACGGCGCGTGGCTTCGTCACGTCCGCCAGTCTTGTCCATGCATGGGCGTGACCGCGTACCAATCGCCGCTTTTTTCGCCACTTCCCTTGCACCATAAGACCCTCGTCGCCGCGGCTATAGTTGCACTGCGAAGACATGACCCAAGGTGCGTCCGACCGAGGACAGATCGGAATGCCCGAGTGACGAAGGTCGCGCGGGTTTCGGCGTCTAAGCAATATTTGCAATGCTCTCAAAAACTGCCCATACGGTAACATTAACCTTTTTGCGTCGCCGCGTGCCGATCAGTTTAACGAATAAGAAACCAATTTATTCTTGCGTAAAATTTCGAATAATTGCAATTCCATCAGAAAATTACAGGCGAATTTTTTTGCCTAGGTCAATTTTTCCTGCAAAAACTCAAGTTTTAATTTTTTGGTAACCTCGTTTATTGGGTCGATTTTTACATTTTCCGGCAAGTCTGCGTTAACGCTCGGAGCTATCCGGGTGCTTTGCGAAAGTGCCGCATCATGAGTTCCTTCAGTCGCTTCCTGCCCTGGTTCATCTCGATCTGCCTCGTCGGGTTTCTTGTTGCGCTGCCACTTGGCACACAGTCCCAGCTCGTGCTGGGGGTAGTGCTGATTGGTGCGCTTCTGGTGGTCTGGCGCCTTTGGCCCGGCCCAAACCAGCGACTGATGATGATGTCGATCGGCACCCTGCTGGTGCTGCGCTATCTCTACTGGCGCGCGACGAGCACCCTGCCGTCGACAAGCGACATGGCCGACTTCATTCCGGGCATGATCCTGTTTGCCGCCGAACTGTTCTGCATCGGAATGCTGTTCATCAGCCTGTTTGTGGTTGCCAGCCCGCTCGAGCGCAAACCTGCACGTCGGCTGACTGACGCAGAACTTCCGACGGTGGATGTGTTCATCCCGACCTACAACGAAGATGTCCATCTGCTGTCGGCGACGCTTGCCGCTGCCCGCGCCCTCGACTATCCGGCGGACAAGCTGAAGGTCTATCTGCTCGACGATGGCGGTACGGACCAGAAGTGCACGCAGGAAAACGCCGTGGAGGCCGCCGGTGCCCGCCGGCGGCGCGCCGAACTGATGTCCCTGTGCGCCGACCTCGGCGCGACCTACCTGACCCGCCAGCGCAATGTCTCAGCCAAGGCCGGCAACCTGAACAACGGCCTCGCCCACTCGACAGGCGAACTGGTTGTTGTGTTTGACGCTGACCATGCGCCGGTACGAGAGTTCCTGCGCGAGACGGTCGGCCATTTCCGCGACGACCCACGCCTTTTCCTGGTGCAGACGCCGCATTTCTTCCTGAACCCGGATCCGGTGGAAAAGAACCTGTCCACCTGGCTGCGCATGCCCTCCGAAAACGAGATGTTCTACTCGGTCATCCAGCGCGGGCTTGATCGCTGGAATGCCGCGTTCTTCTGCGGCTCCGCCGCTGTCCTGCGCCGGGCGGCCCTGGTGGAAGCCGGCGGCTTCTCGGGTGTCTCGATCACCGAGGACTGCGAAACAGCGCTGGAACTGCATTCGCGCGGCTGGAACAGCCGTTATGTCGACCGGCCGATGATTGCAGGGCTGCAGCCGGAGACCTTCGCCTCCTTCATTGGCCAGCGTTCGCGCTGGTGCCGCGGGATGATGCAGATCCTGCTGCTCAAGAACCCGCTGTTCAAGCGCGGGCTCAGCGTGCCGCAGCGCATCTGCTACCTGTCGTCGGCGCTGTTCTGGGCCTTCCCGTTCCCGCGCCTGACCTTCCTTGTAGCGCCTCTGCTGTTCATCTTCTTCGATCTCAAGATCTTCATCGCCAACAGTCAGGAATTCGTTGCCTATGCGGTGACCTACCTGATCGCGAACATGATCCTGCAGAACTATCTCTACGGACGGGTGCGCTGGCCCTGGGTGTCCGAACTCTACGAGTACATCCAGTCCTTCTATCTGGCCCCGGCCATGCTGTCGGTGCTGCTCAATCCGAAGAAGCCGAGCTTTAACGTGACGGAAAAAGGTGTGACGACGAACCGGGATTTCCTGTCCTCGCTCGCGACGCCCTATTTCGTCTGCTTCGCTGTGCTGGTCGTGGCGATGGGATATGCCGGCTGGCGCTATTCGACACAGACGCTCGACAACGATCTTCTGGTGGTCGTCTGCATCTGGAATGCGCTGAACCTGGCGCTCGCAGCAGTCTCCCTCGGCGTCGTCTCGGAACGCTCAGAGCGGCGGCGCAACCAGCGTCTCGCTGTCAACCGCAGCGGCCGGCTCGACCTGCATGGCGGCAGCTTGCCGGTACAGATCCAGGATGCCTCCACGACTGGTGCAAGGGTCAAGTTGCTGACCCCGGGGATCGATCTGCCCGATGGCGAAGGCCTGCCGGTTGGCCGGCTGCACGTTGAAACGCTCGACGGCCAAAGTGTCACTGGCGGCATTCCGGTCATCGTCCGGCGGACGATCAGCGAGCCCGACAGCCTGGCCATCGGCCTGCAGTATTTGAAGCCGGCGCCGCAGCACTACACGATTATCGCCGAACTGATGTACGGCCAGGGCAAGCCGCTATCCGACTTCTGGAACCTGCGCCGTGCTGGCAAGGGTCTGCTGCGTGGCACCTTGATGTTCCTGCGCATGTCCCTGCGCCAGATGGTACGCGGGCTGCAGTTTGGCTGGCTTGCGCTTGGCCAGACCCGCGCGGATGAGCCCGAGCCCTCTGCCCTGCAGCAGCGAAAACCCGACACAGGTGGCTCGGTCACCCCCTTCAAGACGGCGGAGGGCTGACCCATGACCAGCTTGATGTCACGGCGCGCCCGCCGCGCCGCCTGTCTTCGCGCCGTTTCGCTGCAGCTGCTGTTGGCCATGGCCCTGACAGCTGGCGTTGAAGGTTCCGCCTTTGCGGCCGAACCCCTTGTCGCGGATGCCGCACAGGATCGCACATTCCGTCTGCTTCCAGCGTTGGCTGGCGGCCTCCGGCTGGCTGGCGAAAGCGACCATCGCGAATGGCCGGTCTATCTGACCCGCAAACAGGCCTCGCAACAAAGCGCCTTCGAACTGGCCCTGACGTCGGCCGTGTCCGTCATGCCGGAAGGCTCGACATTGCGGTTGTCAGTCAACGGACAAATGGTTGCCGAACAGCAGATCAAGGCCTTTGGCCAGCCGCAACTGATGCGTTTCGAGCTCCCGGCCGGATTGTTGCAACCGGGCCTCAACGCCGTGCGTCTGACGGCCAGCCAGCGGCACCGTGTGGCTTGCGACACCGCCTCCACATATGAGCTTTGGAGTGACATCGACCCGGCCCGCACCGGGCTGCGGTTCCCCGATGGCACGCTCGGCCTTGAGGCCTTGCCGGATCTCGCCGCACTCGCGCCGGATGCACGCGGCGCCCAGCGCCTGCGGATCGTGCAGGGCGACCTGACTGATACGAAATCCCTGACCCGGGCGATCCGCGTTCTGTCGCGGATCGCCCGCGATGCAGGCATTTCCCATCCGATCGTGGAAGTGACCGGAAGCGCCCGGCCAGCGCCGGGTCTCACCCTGCTGCTCGGCACGCCGGATGAGCTGCGCGCGATTGGCAGTCCGGCCATGCCTCAGCCCGGCAACCTGACACTGGTCGAGGGCGATGGCTCTGTTGTCATCGTCGCGGCCGCGCATGACCAGGCTGCGCTGGACGACCTCGCCGACCGGATCGGGCGCGGCGAACTGTCGATGGCCGCGCTTGCCGGGACCGAAGAAGGACGGGCAGCCTTTGCCCGGCTCACACCGGCGGCAGTTCAGCCGGGAACGTCTTTGACCCTGGCCGATCTCGGCGCCAGGACGAGCGAATTCAACGGGCGCCTGCAACGCACGCGCTTTGATCTGCGCATGCCAGACGACTTCTTCCCCGCAGAGACAGGCACGATCAACCTCTCATTGGCGGGCGGCTATGCGGCGGGTCTTGATCCGACCAGCCAGATCGTCGTGCGCGTCAATGGGGAGGTGGCAGCTGGCCTGCCTTTGTCGGATCCGGCCGGAGACATTTTCTCCGACAAGGTCCTGCGCCTGTCGCTCATGGCGTTTCGCCCTGGACTGAACAGCATCGAGATCACCACGCAGACCGAAGCCCGCGCCGACCGGCAATGCGATACCTTGGCCGCACTGCAGGAGCCGCCACGTTTCCTGCTGGTGGATGCAACAAGGCTGGATATTCCAGCCTTCCCGCGGCTGCTTGGTTTGCCGTCGCTGAATGCCAGCCTGTCGGGTGGCCTCGCCCGCATGACGGACGGTGACGTGCCGGTCTACGTGCCCTTTGCGACACCTGATCTCCTGTCAGCAGCCAGTACGCTTGCGGTCCGTCTCGGGATGGATCTGGATGAGGGTGGCTCGACCTCGATCCGCGTCGGCCGGCCGCAACCGCATGAACCGGCAGCGATCCTCGTCGGTGCCTTTGGCGATCTGTCGCCTGCCGCGATGGCCGCCGTCGGCCTCGACGGCGAGCGCCTGCGCGCCGCCTGGACCGCGCCCGCGCTGGACGGGGCGGCACCGCAGATGGTCAATGCCTCGAACCCGCTGCAACGCCGCGTGGTTTCGCTGCAGTCAATAAACCGCAGCGAACCGGTGATGACTGGCTCCATTCGGACACCTCAGGATCAGGGCCAGCCGGCACTGCAGGGTCTGGACATCGCGCAGACCGGCGCGGATGGCTCGACGGATGAAGCCATGCAGCGCTGGACCCAGGCGCATGTGGAACGTGACCTGTTGCGCAACACGCTGTCGCGCATCGAGACCACCGTCGCTGGTCTGTTCTTCCAACCTGACGAACCCCGCAAGCCCCTGACGGCAGGGACGACGCTGGTCATCGCGCAAGGCCGGCCTCAAGAGGAAGAGGCAGCATTCTGGACCGTTGTCACTGCGCCGAGCCCCGCCGCGCTTGCCATTGCAATGGAAGATATCGTCGCGCCCCAGAACTGGCGTCAGCTGACCGGCCATGAAGCCAGATACGACATGCAGACCGGCGTGATCTCGACTGATTCCGGTCAACCGCAGTTCCATGTCATCAGCGAACCGGACTCGATCGCCAACTGGCGTTTGGTCGCTGCCGGGTGGCTGTCCGGTAATCCGCTGGTCTACGCCGGACTGCTGCTGGCTGCCGCGCTTGGCCTCGCCTTGACGACATCCAGGGTGCTGCGGTCCGGTGGGCAGGCAGGGCTATGATGCGCTGGCGTACATTTGCCGCTCTGGCCGCCTCCCTGTGCGGCGTGGCTCTCCTCGGCTGGCTTGTCCTGTCGCAGGGCAGTGGAACGAGCCCGTGGAGCGAGGTTGCCAGTTCGCGAAACGAGCCATCCATGCCACCTGAAGCCGGTCCGCAACAGGTTGCCAAGCTGAAGATCCTGCCGAACCCGCTGCCCGGTAGCCTTGATGCGCCGGCCCTTTGGGACAATTACAAGCGCCGCTTCGTTTCCGCCGAGGGACGTGTCATCGACACCGCGAACGGGGGCATCAGCCATTCCGAAGGCCAGGGCTATGGGATGTTGCTGGCCGTTGCGGCCGATGACCGGCCCGCGTTCGACCGGATCTGGTCCTGGACACGAGCCAATCTCGACGTGCGCGGCGATGGCCTGGCTGCCTGGCGCTGGGAAGCCGGGGCGACGCCTTCGGTGACGGATCGAAACAACGCCAGCGACGGCGACCTGCTGATCGCCTGGGCGCTGGCCGAGGCAGGGCGGCATTGGAACGATGGCCGCTTGACGGACGCCGCCCTCGCCCGTGTCCGGGCCATGCAGGATCTCGTCGTGACCGACAGGACCGGGCGCGCGATGCTCTTGCCGGGCGCGAGCGGCTTTACCGCAGCCGAGCGGCCGGATGGCCCTGTGGTCAACCTCTCTTACTGGGTTTTTCCGGCGTTTCCGGCCCTTGCCGCCCTGGATGGCGGACCGCGCCGCGCGCTGGACTGGACTGGGCTGCGCGATAGTGGCCTTGCACTTCTGGCGGAAAGCCGCTTCGGGCCGCGCGACCTGCCGGCCGAGTGGGTGGCGCTCGGTGGTGCAGCGCCGGTTCCAGCCAACGGCTTCCCGCCCCTCTTCGGCTACAACGCCATTCGCGTGCCGCTGTATCTCGCCTGGGCCGGACCCAGCGAACGGCAGCAACTGGCCCCCTTTGCGGCAGCCTGGAGCAACCGTTCGCCGGAAGTGGTGGATCTCCTGACCGACACGGCTGGCGACCGGCTGACCGACCGCGGCTATCGCGCCGTCGCCGATCTGGTCCGCTGTGTCATGGACGGCACACCGATGCCGGATGACCTCAGCGCGCCAAGTGATGAACCCTATTACCCCGCCACCTTGAGGGCGCTTGCCCTCATCGCCGTCAAGCAGAGGTATCCCGAATGCTGGTGAGACCCCGTCTTCTTCTTGGAGCTGCGCTGCTCGTCCATGGGTTTGGCGGCTCTTTCGCGGCCAGCGCCCAGACGCTCGCCTCGGCACCCGAGACACTGCCCGACCCGGTGCTCTCCTCGGATCCGCAGATCAGCGGCGTCGATGAAAGCGCCCTGCGCTATTACGCTGCCCAGAACAACCGCGAACGCGTCGAGGCCGAGATCCGCCGCCTCAGGACGCTGCATCCCGGCTGGAACCCGCCGAAGGATCTCTTCACCGGCGCGGCCCGCGCCAATCCAAACCAGGATCTGTGGGACCTCTTTGCCCAGGATCAGCTCGATGCGCTGAAGAGCGAAATTGCCCGCCGTCAGGCAGGCGATGCGGCCTGGCAGCCACCCGTCGAACTTCTGGAAAAAATGGCGCGGAAAGAAACGCGCCAGCGCGTCGTTCAGGCCTCCGATGCGGGCCGCTCTGCCGAAGTCATTGCTGCCGTCGAGACTGACCCGCTGCTTCTGACCGTGTCGGATCTGGACGTGCTGTGGCGCGTTGCAGCAGCCTATGCCGTGGCTCAGGCGCAACCGGCGAGGCTTTCGATCTTTACCGGCTGGCGCTGGCCGCTGGTGATGTTTCAACATCGGACAAGCGCGCAACTGCGCAGAAAGCCGTTACCGTCCTGCCACTCAGCCAATCGCAGCGGCTGCTTGACGAGCTGCGCCAGGCGGCCGTGCCGGGGCTCGATGTTTCCGACGTGGAGCGCGATCTCGCCCGCCGCTGGGCCTCCGACTATCTGGAGCTGCGTCAGGATGTGGTCCCGTCGCAGGCGATGCTCGACGTCCTTGCAAGGCCGGCAGGTACCGTTGCGCAGGGCGACAACGAGATGATCAACACCCGCCTGCTGGCCTGGCTCCACCGCCGCGCCGGGCGCCATGGCGAAGCGCTCGCCCTGTTCGAGCGCGCCAGCACAGCGACAACCGGGGCAGCGGCCGCCGATGCCACATTGGGCCGGGCCCTCTCGCTGGCCGGGCTTGGCCGGGGTGCGGAAGCCGAACAGATCGCCCGCGAAAACCGTAAAACCTCTACCGCGCTGGAGGATCTCTTTGTTGGCCTCGTTGCGGAAGACCTGACTTCAGCCACGCCAAGACCTGCGACCGACGGCCGCCTCGAAGACTTCGCCGATGCGGTGCGTGCTCGCCAGTCTGCGCCGGGCGCATCTGCACTGGCCTGGTATGCCTTCGGGCTGAAACAGCATCAGGCAGCAGCGGCGTGGTTCGAGATGGCGCTCGCCTGGGGTGCCGACGACGAGGCCGCGGAAGGCCATGTCCTGGCAACGCTCGGGCTCGGTGACAAGGCTGCTGCGGCCGCGCTGTTGGCCGCCTACACCCCGCGCTATCCGCGTCTTGCAAGACTGACCCTAACCGCGCCCCGGACAAGCAACGGAGGCCGCTCGGGCGGCGGCGCGCTAGCCAAGGCCGAGAAGGCGCGCAAGGCTGGCGATCCGGCGGCATGTTTGCGTCTTGCAGTCTCGATCGCAGGTGCCGAAGCTGCGCTGCTCAAGGGCTGGTGCCTGATGGATCTCAACCGGCCCGAGGAAGCCGCCCTTGCCTTCAACGCCGCCCTGTCCGGCGACGGCAAGACGTCGCGCGATGCCGCCTATGGCAAGTCCCTCGCCATGTTGCGGGTCGGGCGGTCCTTTGATGCGGTGGAGGCAGCGCAGAGCGTCAATCAGCCCACGGAACGGCGGCAGGAAGTTGCAAGTGCTGCACTGGCGCAGGCGGCAGCCAGTTCCTTCGAGGCTGGAAACTATGCCGGCACTCTTGCGGCCCTCGACCGGCGCCGCCTGCTGGTGCCCGAGCCGCGCGACCTGATGTTGCTGCGCGGCTGGGCCCTGATCCACACCGGCCAGAAGACCGCCGCCCGCGAGGTCTTCACCCTGCTCGACCGGCAGCTCTCATCGCGTGAGACGCGCGCGGGTCTGCAGGAACTGGATCCCATTCTGATCGTGGACAGCGAATGATGACGAAAGCCGGAAACGCCCTCCGTTTCGCGCTGTCACTTGCCGTGCTTGGCTCCGCCGGCTGCGCGCAAGTGCCCACAGCAGTTACCGCCTATCATGACGCCGCCCTGTCTGCGTTGACCGACACAGCGCCGCGCGATGTGGGCACCGCGATGGCACTGGCACGCCTGCCAGAGGCCGCTGGTCAGGTCATCACGGTGACGCAAAGCCGCTCCGGCGGGATCGAGCGGCAACGCATCACCCTCGCCGGAGACGCCGGCAGCCGGGGCGAGAATGCCATCGAAATCCGGCTTGTGCCCGGGAAATCACAGCCAGCGCCCTCGGCCGCGACGCTGCAGCAGGAAATGGCAGCAGCCTTTCCGGGCCGCGCGTTGCGCCTGTCCACGCGCTTGCCCGTCAACGCCTATGGCCCCTTCGGCATCGCCAGCGACAATTCCGGCTGCAATTACCTGTGGCAGGATGTTCAGCGCAGCTCGGGCGAGGCGTCTTTCTTCCAGTCGCGCAAGGACGGGTTGGCCGAGATCCGGGTCCGGCTGTGCCGGTCAGGCCTCACGGAAACGGTTGCCGTGGACCTGATGCAGCGGCTGCAGCTTGCCGTGCCGGGCATCTCGTCCGCCAACCTTCTGTCGAGCCTGCAGACGCCGGGCATGGGCGTGTCACCCGCCCTCGCCAGCGTCGACACCTTGCTCGCTGCGCCGAACCAACCGGACACAGCCATAACGCCAGCTCGGCGCACGCGACCGGCCCCAACCACGCCAACAGCACAAGGAAGCCTGCCGCCAGTGCCGGCGCAGGTTCCCGCTCTTGCGCCGGTTGTGGCCACAGCGTCTCCGGTGCCCGTCACCGTTCCCCTTCCCACACCAATCGCGCCCGCAGTGATGCCGGGAAGCGCCGCAGCGCCGGCCGCCACCCTTGTTCCGTTGCCTGGCTCGGCCCCTGTGTCAAAACTTGCGCCGATGACAACAGGACCGGTTCGGGTGCCCCTTCCAACTGCACAAGAGCCAGCGTCCCAGGCAGTCGCAACGTTGGCGCAGGCGCAATCCAAACCTGCCGTTCGCGCCATTCCGCTGCCCTGAGCAAAGAAGGTCAGCCACAAGGCTTGCGGTCTTTACGCAAACTTTACGCTGACCCGCCGCATCCGGCATCGCGCCTTTACGCGTCGCGGGCCTAATGGATGAGCCGTCCTTTCAACAAGGGTGGCAGGTCCATGACACTTGACGTTGCACTGGGGCTGGCGCTGGCCGCCGGCCTCTTCGTTTATCTTCTCGCCGCGCTCCTCGCGCCCGAGCGGTTCTGAGGGGGCAGCGATGCAAGCTGATCTCCTCCAGGCCGGGCTTTATCTGCTCGTCCTCGTCGGCCTCGCGGTGCCGCTCGGCGCCTACATGGCCGCCGTCTTCTCCGGCGACATCCGGTTCCTCGCCCCGCTGGAGCGTCTCGTCCTTGCCCCAATCGGAGGCAAGGCACATGGCGAGCAACGCTGGACGGCCTATGCCCTGTCGCTGGTTGTCTTCAACGCCACAGGCTTCGCTGTCCTGTTCTCAATCCTGATGCTGCAGCATTTGCTGCCGCTGAATCCGCAAGGCTTTGATGGCCTGAGCTGGCACCTCGCCTTCAACACGGCGGTGTCCTTCATGACCAACACCAACTGGCAGTCCTACGGCGGCGAGACAACGCTGTCGCATTTCAGCCAGATGGCCGGCCTGACGACGCAGAACTTCCTGTCCTGCGCCACCGGCATGGCGGTTGCCGCAGCCGTTGCCCGCGGCCTTGCGGCCCGCAAGACGCGGCTGCTCGGCAATTTCTGGACCGACATGACCCGCGCCGTGCTTTACGTTCTGGTCCCGGGCGCAGTGGTTCTGGCGCTGGTGCTGGCCGCCCTCGGCGTGCCGCAGACGCTGGACGCCTCGGTTACGGCCACCACGCTCGAAGGCGCGCAACAGACGATCTCCGTCGGGCCCGTCGCCTCTCAGCTCGCCATCAAGCAGCTCGGCACCAATGGCGGCGGCTTCTTCAACGTGAACTCAGCCCACCCGCTCGAGAACCCGAACGCGCTCACCAACTTCCTGTCGATCCTCGCGATCCTGGTCATTCCGGTCGGCTTCTGCTTCACCTATGGCCGCATGGTCGGCGACCGTCGCCAGGGCCTGGCGCTGTTTGCCGCGATGGCAGTGCTTCTGGTGCTGTCCTTCACCGCACTCTATTCCGCCGAGCGGGCCGGCAACCCGATCCTGTCGGAGTTCGTCACGCCGGCCGGCAGCAACATGGAAGGCAAGGAGGTCCGGTTCGGCCTCGTCGGCTCCGTGCTCTGGGCAGTGGCAACGACGGCCGCCTCGAACGGTTCGGTCAATGCCATGCATGACAGCCTGACACCGCTTGGCGGCATGGTGGCCATGCTCAACATGCAGCTTGGCGAGATCATCTATGGCGGTGCCGGCGTCGGCCTCACCGGCATGCTGATCTTCGTGGTGCTGACGGTGTTCCTCGCCGGGCTGATGGTTGGCCGCACGCCGGAATATCTCGGCAAGAAGGTCGAGGCGCCGGAGATCAAGCTGGCCGCCCTGTCCCTGCTCGTGATGCCGGTCGGCGTGCTCGTGTTCAGCGCCCTGGCGATCTGGGCCGGCACGGCGGCGACCTCGGTGCAGGACGCAGGACCGCACGGCCTGTCGGAGCTGGTCTATGCCTATTCCTCCGCCACGGGCAACAACGGCTCAGCGTTTGCCGGCTTCAACGCCAACACACCATGGCACAATGTGTTCATTGGCCTCGCGATGCTGCTGGGCCGCTTCGGCTACATCCTTCCGATCCTCGGCATTGCCGGGCTGATGGCGGCCAAGATACCGGCCAGCGCCACCGCCGGCACGTTCCCGACCCATAGCACCGTCTTCGTCGTCCTCCTGCTGGTGACGATCCTGATCGTCGGTGCCCTGACCTTCCTTCCGGTTCTCGCCCTTGGCCCGATCGCCGAATTCATCGCGATGCAGGCCGGACAGACCTTCTGAGGACCTCCCATGTCGAAACATTCCAAGTCCGAGATCGGCCTGTTCTCGCCCGCCATCCTGATGCCGGCGCTGTGGCAGACCCTGACCAAGCTCGACCCGCGCCATCTGGTGCGCAACCCGGTCATCTTCGCCACGGCCACTGTGTCGGCGCTGGCCACCATCCTGGTCCTGCGCGAGGCGCTGACCGGCGGGCCGGCGGTGTCCATCGGCCTGCAGATCACTGTCTGGCTGTGGTTCACCGTCCTCTTCGCCAACTTCGCCGAAGCGCTGGCCGAGGGACGCGGCAAGGCCCGGGCCGATTCGTTCCGCGCCACCAAGTCGGCCGTGACGGCCAAGGTGCTGAAGGATGCGGCCGACCGCAGCAGCTTCACGCTTGAGAACGCCGACTTCCTGCAACCGGGCAAGGTGATCCTGGTCGAGGCCGGAGATGTCATCCCCACCGATGGCGAGATCGTCGAGGGCGTTGCCTCGGTGAACGAAAGCGCGATCACGGGCGAATCCGCCCCCGTGATCCGCGAGAGCGGCGGCGACCGGTCGTCGGTCACCGGCGGCACCACGGTCGTGTCCGACTGGCTGGTCATCCGGGTCACCGCCAAGCCGGGCGAGACCTATCTCGACCGGATGATTGCGCTGGTGGAAGGCGCCAAGCGGGCAAAGACGCCGAACGAGATCGCGCTCGACATCCTGCTCGCCGCGCTGACGCTGGTGTTCCTGCTGGTCGTCGTGACCCTGCCGTTCTTCGCGGCCTGGTCCGGGGCAACGATCCCGCCGATCTATCTGATCGCGCTGTTCGTGACGCTGATCCCGACCACCATCGGCGGCCTGCTCTCGGCCATCGGCATCGCCGGCATGGACCGGCTGATCAAGGCCAATGTCATCGCCAAGTCGGGCCGCGCCGTGGAAGCGGCCGGTGACATCGACGTGCTGCTGCTCGACAAGACCGGCACGATCACCTTTGGCAACCGCATGGCCGACGCCTTCGTGCCCGCACCGGGCGTTGCCGACAAGGATCTTGCCTATGCCGCCGTGCTCGCGTCGCTCTCTGACGAGACGCCGGAAGGCAAGTCGATCGTGCAGCTCGCCACGCGCAAGTTCGGCAGCTTCGACCTGGACGAGGCGCTGCGCGGCACCTTTGTTCCCTTCACGGCGCAGTCGCGCATGTCGGGCGTCGACCTGCCGTCCGGCGGGCGGATCCGCAAGGGTGCAGGCGATGCCGTCCGCGCTCTGGTCGGCGGGGCGCTGGACCCGCAGGTGGAGGCGTCCGTGAAGCGGATTGCCACTACGGGCGGCACGCCGCTGGTGGTGCTGCGCGACAGCCGCGTGCTCGGCGTCGTCCACCTCAAGGACATCGTCAAGCCGAACATCCGCGAGCGCTTCGCCGAACTGCGGCGCATGGGCATCCGGACAGTGATGATCACCGGTGACAACCCGCTGACGGCGGCCGCAATCGCGGCAGAGGCCGGTGTCGACGACTTCCTCGCGGAAGCGACGCCGGAGAAGAAGCTGGAGCTGATCCGGCGCGAGCAGGCGGAAGGCCGGCTGGTGGCCATGTGCGGCGACGGCTCCAACGACGCCCCGGCGCTGGCTCAGGCCGATGTCGGCGTGGCCATGAACTCCGGCACGCCGGCAGCCAAGGAGGCCGGCAACCTGATCGACCTCGACAGCGATCCGACCAAGCTGATCGAGATCGTCATGGTGGGCAAGCAGCTGCTCATCTCGCGCGGGGCCCTGACCACCTTCTCCATCGCCAATGACGTTGCCAAGTACTTCGCCATCCTGCCGGCGCTGTTCGTGGCGGCCTATCCGGGCCTGGGGGTCCTCGACATCATGGGGCTCGGCACGCCTGCGAGCGCCATCCTGTCGGCGATCATCTTCAACGCGCTGATCATCATCGGACTGATCCCGATCGCGCTGAAGGGCGTGGGCTATACCCCCGCCTCGGCGGCCGCCCTGCTCACCCGCAATCTGGCCGTCTATGGCATCGGCGGCCTTGTCGCCCCCTTCCTCGGCATCAAGCTGATCGACATCATTGTCGACACGCTGGCCCTCGTCTGATCCGGGAGACGGAACATGTTGCAGCATCTGCGCCCTGCGCTCTATCTGGTCGCGCTTTTCACCGGGCTTCTCGGGCTCGCCTATCCGCTGGCCATCCAGGGCATCGCCCAGGCCGTGATCCCGTTCCAGGCGAACGGGTCGCTGGTCACGCGGGACGGTGCCGTTGTGGGCTCTGCCCTCGTCGGCCAGGCCTTCACGGCAGAGCGGTACTTCCATGGCCGTCCTTCGGCCACAAGCGGCCCCTACAACGCCGCGTCGTCGTCGGGCTCCAACCTTGCTCCGACCAGTGCCGCCCTCAAGGCGGCGGTGGCGGAGCGGGTGATGGCCCTCGGCGGCGGCCGGCAGCCGGCCGATCTCGTGACCGCCTCGGCCTCCGGTCTCGACCCGCACGTGAGCCCCGACGCGGCGCTGGCCCAGGCCGCCCGCGTTGCGGCCGCCCGCGGTCTTGATCCGGCCAAGGTCCGGGCGCTCGTCACTCAGACTGTGGAGCCCCGGCATCTCGGGCTCGTCGGTGAACCAAGGGTCAACGTTCTCGAGCTCAACATGGCGCTCGACGCCCTCTACCAGTAAGGATCCCGCGCCGTGACGCCAGCCGAGGATGACCGTCCTGCCCCGGAAGCCTTTCTGCAGGCAGCCCGGGCCGAAAGCGAGCCGCCCCAAAAGCGCGGCAAGCTGAAGATCTTCCTCGGCGCCGCACCGGGGGTCGGCAAGACCTACGCCATGCTCGAGGAGGCGCATCTGCGCCGCCGCGCCGGCGTGGACGTGGTCGCCGCCCTGGTCGAGACCCACGGCCGCATGGAAACGGCGGCGCAGCTGGTCGGCCTTGCCCTCCTGCCCCGCCGGCGCGTGCCCTACCGGGGCCAGGTCCTGACCGAGCTGGACATTGACGCCCTGATCGAGCGGCGGCCCCAGCTTGCCCTGATCGACGAGCTGGCGCACAGCAACCCGCCCGGCTCGCGCCATCCCAAGCGCTGGCAGGACGTGATGGAGGTGCTCGACAGCGGCATCGACGTCCTGACCACGCTCAACATCCAGCACATCGAGAGCCTCAATGATGCCGTGACCCGGATCAGCGGTGCGCGCGTTCAGGAGACGGTGCCGGATGCGGTGGTGGCCGAGGCGGATGCGATCGAGCTGATCGACCTGCCGCCGGACGAGCTGATCGACCGGCTGAAGGAAGGCAAGATCTATCGCCCGGCCCAGGCCGGTCAGGCGCTCGAGAACTTCTTCACCCGCGACAAGCTGACGGCCCTGCGCGAGATGGCGCTGCGTACCACCGCCGGGCAGGTCGACGCGGAGATCCTGTCGCTGATGCAGGCCAAGGCCACGCGCGGGCCGCTGCCCAGCGGCGAGCGGCTGATGGTCTGCATCAACGAGGCACCGGTCGCCAAGACCCTCGTCCGCTCCGGCAAGCGCATGGCCGAGCGGGCCAAGATCCCCTGGCTGGCCGTCACCGTCGTGACGCCGACGCATGAGGCCCTGGGCGCGGAAGCACAGCAGCAGATGCAGGATGCGATGCGGCTGGCCGAGACGCTCGGCGCGGAAACCGTAACGCTGAGGGCTGAGTCTGATGTCGCCGGCGAGCTGCTGCGCTTTGCCCGCTCGCGCAATGTCTCCCGCCTGCTGATCGGCCGCCCGCGCTGGCAGAAGACTCCCTGGCGGCGGCTAACCGCCTTCACCCGCGAAGCCGTCTCGGACCGCCTCCTTGATGGGGCGACCGACTTCGAAGTCACGGTTGTCACGCCCAACGTCCGCAACGAACGGCGCAAGGCCGTGGCCCGCCCACGAATCGACACGCAGGCGCGCGGCTACGTTGCGGCCGTCGTCGTGACGGCAATCGCCACGCTTCTTGGACTGCCGGTGGAGAGCATCGACCTGCTGCCAAGCAGCGCGCTGACCGTCTTCTATCTTCTCGGGGTCATGCTGGTGGGCGCGCACTATGGGCTTGGCCCGTCGCTGTTTGCCAGCCTGCTCGCATTCCTGTGCTACAATTTCTTCTTCATCGACCCGATCCTGACGCTGACGGTCGCCAAGCCATCGGAAGTGGTCGCCCTGTCCGTGTTCCTGCTCGGCGCCCTGTTCACCGGCAATCTGGCCAGCCGGCTCAAGGCGCAGATCGAAAGCATGCGCGCGACCCAGACGCGGATCGAGACGCTCTACACCTTCGCCCGCAAGATCGCCTCTGCCACAAAGTTCGACGACGTCCTGTGGGCCGCGGCGGCGCATGGCGCCAAGGCCCTGAATGCACGCACCCTAATCCTGACACCGGATGCGGCTGGGGCGCTGCAGCAGGTTCAGGGCCATCCCAGCATCGAGGAACATCTCGATGCCAGAGCCGCAGGTGCAGCCCAGTGGGCGTTCGAGAAGGCCGAGGCCGCAGGTACGGGAACCGGCACCCTTCCGGGCAGTGACTGGCTGTTCGCACCGCTGGCAACGGCTGGAAAGCCCTTCGGGGTTTTCGGCGTCGCCTTCGCCGATCCGCAGCGCGCAGCCGATCCGGAGACACGGCGGTTGCTGCTCGCGGTCGAGGATCAGGTCGCCGTGGCCATCGAGCGCAACCGGCTGGCCGAGGAACTGTCGAACGCACGGGTCGCCGCCGAAAGCGACCAGCTCCGCGCCGCCCTGCTCAATTCCGTCAGCCACGACCTGCGCACGCCGCTGGTCACCGTTATCGGCGCCATGTCGAGCCTCGCCGATCCGGACACCGACCTGCCCCGGGACGACCGGCAGGAACTGGTCGAGACCGCGCTGGACGAAGCCCGGCGGCTGGATCGCTACGTGCAGAACCTGCTCGACATGACCCGTCTCGGGCACGGCGCACTGAAGCCGAAACGCGGCGCAGTGGATATCCGGGAAATCATCGGCCGGGTCCGGTCCGATCTGGCACGCACCCTGATGCGCCACAGCCTGCATGTCGAAGTGCCACGTGACTTGCCGATGCTGCAGGTCGATCCGGTGCTGATTGGCCAGGCGCTGATCAACCTTTTGGAAAACGCCGCAAAATATGCTCCGGCCGGAACGGCCATTACGGTCCGCGCGGGCCTTGATGGCAAGGGCAATGCGGAGATCCGGGTCATCGACGAAGGGCCGGGCATTCCAGTCGCAGATCGGGAGAAGGTATTCGACCTGTTTCACCGGGCCGCTCGCGGCGATGGTGCACCCGCGGGAACCGGCATGGGTCTTGCCATCGTGCGGGGCCTTGTCGCGGCTCATGGCGGCAAGGTGCGTGCAGACGCGGGCCCGGGTGGTCAGGGCGCTGCTCTGGTGATGACCCTGCCCCTGGCTCCACCGGAAGACACGGACGAGGAGAGCGAACAATGACCCCCAACGCTGCGTCCGCGCGCATTCTCCTCATCGAGGACGAGGCCCCCATCCGGCGATTTCTGAAGATCGCACTGGGGAGTGCCGGCCATGAAACTCTGGAAGCTGGCAGCGGGCGTGAGGGGCTGGAGCGGGCGGTGATTGGTAACCCCGACCTGATCATTCTCGACCTCGGACTGCCTGACATGGACGGCAAGGCTGTTGTCCGCGAGATCCGCAGCTGGTCGAGCCTGCCGATCCTCGTTTTGTCCGTGCGCGATGGCGAGGCCGAAAAGATCGCCGCGCTGGACGCGGGAGCCGATGACTATGTCACCAAGCCTTTTGCCACTGGCGAGTTGCTGGCGCGCCTGCGCGTTCTGCTACGCAAGCGGGGCGACAGCGAGGCCCAACCCTCGACCGTTCAGGTCGGGCCGTTGTCAGTCGACCTGGCGCGGCGTCTCGTCACCGTTGGGGACCAGGAGATCAAGCTCACGCGCAAGGAATTCGACATCCTGGCCCTGCTCGCGCGCCACGGCGGCCGCCTGGTCAGCCATCGGCAGATTCTGACCGAAGTCTGGGGACCGGCCCATGTTGACGACCTGCATTACCTGCGCATCGCCATCGGGCACATCCGCAACAAGCTTGATGATGACCCGGCCAGTCCGCGCTTCATCGTCACGGAACCAGGTGTCGGATATCGCCTGCTGAGCTGATCGCGGAGCCGCCCGGCTTCAATGCTGGCTGGCGGGCAAATGCACCACCAGTCCGTCCTGCGCCGCGGTGAGCTTCACCTGGCAGGACAGACGGCTTTCGGGACGCGGGTCGATCACACATTCGATCATCGCCGTTTCTGCCTCATCAGCCGGCGGCAGCAAGGCGAGCTGGCTAGCCTCAATGTAGCAGTGGCAGGTGCCGCAGGCACAAGCGCCGCCGCATTCCGCCGCGATTTCCTCGATGCCATGGGCCACGGCAGCGGCCATCAGCGTCTGGCCTTCCGTGGCCTCGACGTCCTGCTGCGTTCCGTCGGCGGAAATGAAGGTGATGCGGGGCATGGGTCTCTGGCTCCGTTTTCCGGGGTCTGATGGCTGTTTGCTTGCGAAACTGTACGCGGCAGGCGGTCCGGAGATCACCTGCCGCGCGCAAAGGGCGGAGGGGTCGAGGCGGTCAGGTGGGGTGACGCCTATGGCAACGGGGGAGGCCGCTGTCCTTGTTTCCTCTCCGGTCCCGATCAGGATCTTGTTTTGCTGGCCGATCTCATACGGGCACCAGCCGCAGGTCGAGCCGCTTCGGCCCGCGCACCGACAGGCCGCGCTTGTAGGTGACGGCCGGATCGGCCAGCTCGATCGCGCGGGTACGGGCCAGCAGCGAGCCGAAGATGATTTCCATATCGAGGCGGGCGAGGTGATTGCCGAGGCAGAAATGCGCCCCGCCGCCAAAGGCCAGGTGCCGGTTCGGCTTGCGCCCCACATCAAAGCGGTCCGCCGCCTCGAAGGCGGCCGGATCGCGGTTGGCGGCGCCATAGAGCAGGCCGAACTTGGTGCCGCGCGGATAGGGCGTGCCGGCGATGGTCACATCCTCGGTGGCGTAGCGATGGAAGAACGGCAGCGGCGACTCGTAGCGGAACATCTCCTGCACCGCGGTCGGCAGCAGCACAGGGTCGGCCTTCAGCCGGGCCGCCTGGTCCGGGAACTTCAGGAGGCAATGCATGCCTGATCCCAGCACATCAATCGTGGAGCCGTGGCCGGCCATCAGGATCAGCATGCAGGTGGAGATGAACTCGTCCTCGCTGAACTGGCCTGCGACCTCGGCCTTGATCAGCTCGGAGATGAGGTCGGCGCGCGGGGCCTTCAGCCGCTCCGCCTTCAGCGCGGACAGATACTCATAGAACTCCGTCGTCGCGGTCTCGGCGATCTGCTTGCGCGCGTCCGAGCGGTCGATGTCGAAGAACTGGACGATGTTTTCCGACCAGCTGCGCAACTTCGGGCAGTCCTCGTCTGGCACGCCGATGAGGCGGCCGATGATGTGGCCGGGCACTTCGGCAGCCAGATCCTCGACGAAATCGATGTCGCGCTGGTCGAGCAGCCGGTCAAGGAGGCGCGTCACATAGGCCTGAATGTCATCGCGGAGCTTTGCCACCATCGCCGGCGTGAACAGGCGGAAGACCGCCTTGCGCAGCCGGTCATGCACCTCGCCATCGCTGTCGAGCAGGCTGAACTGCACGAAACGGGAGTGATGCGGCATGTCGTGCCAGTTGGCCGCACGCTGCTGTGCCGCGATCTCTTCCGGCGGCACCAGCCCGTCCAGCGAGCGCACCATCGTCTTGTCCATCACGATGGCCGAGACGTCCTCGAAGCGGGAGGCGAGGTGAATGTCGAAATCCGCGAAATAGGTCAGGCCATCCCGCGCGCGCAGCCTGGCATAGGCGGCATAGGGATCGGCGGCGAAGGCCGGATCCAGTGGCGCAAACACCAGATCGTCGCCGGTCACACCGGTGTCCGGCGTGGCAGAAGTTGTGTGCGGCATGGTCGAACTCTCCCTCGATTGCCAAAAGATAGCGTGGCTTTTCATCAGGGAAAATGCCGTCATCTCGCACAAGATGGACAAAACTCGCATATCGGGTCATTGTATCAGGCATGGTGAACGCACGCGGCGACCTCGAGCACGAGGAGATCCTGTTCCACACGCCCGGCCGCCTGGCCGGAGCCCTGCCTTACGCGCTGCAGGTGGCCGGACTGGGGCTCGCGCGTCCCGGCCAGGAGCCGGTGCGCAAGCGCTATCATGACCACGTGCTGCTCCTTGCACTTGCGGGCCAGGGCCGTGTCGAGATCGGCGGCGCGGTGCATGTGGTCGAGCCGGGCCAGGTGCTCTGGCTGGACACCTCGCGCCCCTATGCGCATGGGGCATCAGGGGCGGAGCCCTGGCGCTATCTCTGGATGGGCCTGCGCGGAACCGGCCTCGATGCGCTGTACGGGTTGCTGGACGTGAGCCGACGGCCACTGTTCGGGCCCGAGCCCGCGCATGACCTGGAGACCGTGTTCCGGGAGGTTTGCGCGCTGGCCGGAAATCCCGCGCCGGAGGCCGATGCCCGCGCCAATGCTGCGGTGGCCGCGCTCCTCGCTGTGCTGGCGGGTGCGCGGGACGGCGGCCTCTCCGGGCTGCAGGACAGCTCTCAGATGGCGCGGATTGCCGAGCTGCTGCGGCAGGATCTCACCCGCGCCTGGACCATCGAGGATCTTGCGCGCCTCGCCGGCCTCAGCGCCTCGCAGCTGTTCCGGGCCTTCAAGGCGGCCAGCGGCAGCACGCCGATGAGTTACCTGCGCCAAGAGCGGATCGCCGAGGCGAGGCGCCTGCTGACGAAGACGACCGATCCGGTTGGTGAGATCGCGCGGCGCTGCGGCTATGCCGATCCCTATCATTTTTCGCGCGACTTCCGCCGGCTCACCGGCACGACACCGACGCTGCTGCGGCGCAGCACCGGCTTCTGAGCCTCACATCACCGCACCGACCTGCCAGGGCACAAATTCATTGTCGCCAAGGCCCAGCAGCTCGGATTTCGACTTTTCGCCCGATGCAACAGCGATGAGGAGTTCGAGGATCTGTTGCCCCTTGTCAGACAGAGGAACACTCTCGCTCAGAACATCGCCGCAGTTCAGGTCCATGTCCTCAGGCATGGACGCGAACAGGGCATCGTTGGTGGCTAGTTTCACGGTCGGAGCTGGCTTGGAGCCAAAGGCGGAGCCGCGCCCGGTGGTGAAGACCACGATCTGGGCCCCGCCGGCAATCTGCCCCGTTGCCGAGACCGGATCGTAACCCGGCGTGTCCATGAACACGAGGCCCGGCGCCGTCACCTGCTCGGCGTAGTCGTAGAAAGCGGTGAGCGGCGTCGAGCCCCCCTTGGCCACCGCCCCCAGCGACTTCTCGAGGATGGTGGTGAGGCCTCCGGCCTTGTTGCCGGGACTGGGGTTGTTGTCCATGCTGCCGCCATTCATCGCGGTGTAGCGCTCCCACCAACCGAGACAGGCGATCAGCCGGTCAGCCACCTCCAGGTTGATGGCCCGTCGCAGCAGCAGCTGTTCAGCCCCGTAGATTTCCGGCGTTTCCGACAGGATCACGGTGGCGCCAAGCCCCACCAGAAGATCGCTGGCCGCGCCCAGCGCCGGATTGGCCGTGATGCCCGACAGGCCGTCCGAACCGCCGCATTGCAGCGCGACCTTGAGCGCGGCGACGGGCACCGGTTCGCGCCGGACCGCATTCACGGCGGGCAGGATCTCCAGCACCCTGGCCTTGATCGCGTCGATCGTCTGACGCGTGCCGCCGCTGTCCTGGATTGTGAGCCCGTGGAAATGGTCCGCCCCGGCTGCGCCAGCCATCGCCTTCATGCGCGCGATCTGCATCACTTCGCAGCCGAGCCCGACAAACAACGCCGCGCCGACATTCGGATGGGTGGCATGGCCCCAGAGGACGCGCTGGAGCAGGTCGAAGCCGCGCCCTTCCCCGGCCATGCCGCAGCCGGTGCCATGGGCAAAGGCGACGATGCCGTCGACGTTGGGAAAGTCGGCCAGCACGCCGGAGGCTTCCAGCTCAAGGGCGGCGCGGCGGATGACGGTGGCCGAGCAATTGACCGTTGCGCAGAGCGCAATGAAGTTGCGCGTACCGACCCGGCCGCCGGAGCGCACATAGCCGGCAAACTGGCGTGGGGCCAGCCGGGGAATGGCCGCGCGGGCCCGGGCAAGATCGGCCCCGATGGCATAGCTGCGGTCATGCGCCCCGAAGCCGCAGTTGTGGCTGTGGACATGGTCGCCTGCCGCAATGTCCTGCGTCGCCTGACCGATGATCTGCCCGAACTTGTAAACCGGCTGGCCGGACGGAATGGGCCGCAGCGCGATCTTGTGGCCGGCGGTCAAGGGCGTCGGCAAGGGCTTGCCGACGCCCAGCGGGTCGGCGCCGACGGCGAGGCGCTCGCGCAGGATGCCGACACTGTCGTCGGGATTGAGAACGATCAGGGCGCTCATGAAGCGTCTCCACTTCTCAGGATGCTCAACCGCATTTCCGGACAGGCTCAGCGAGCGAGCCAACCACCGTCTACATTCAGGACGGCCCCATGAATGTAGCTGGCCGCGGGCGAAGCGAGGAACACCGCCGCTTCGCCAATGTCACTGGCCTGGCCCCAGCGCCCGGCGGGAATCCGCTCCAGGATCGCGCGGTTCCGGTCCGGATCGCCGCGAAGCGCCTCAGTGTTGTTGGTCTCGATGTAGCCCGGCGCGATGGCGTTGACGTTGATGCCCCGGGCTGCCCATTCATTGGCCATCAGTTTGGTGAGACCGGCAACACCGTGCTTCGATGCCGTATAGGATGGAACGCGAATACCTCCCTGAAACGACAGCAGCGAAGCGATGTTGATCACCTTGCCTTCGCTCTTGCGCTCCAGCACGGATCTGGCGAAAGCCTGACTGGTGAAGAAAACCGCTTTCAGGTTGATGTCCATCACCTCGTCCCAGTCGGCCTCGGTGAAGTCGACCGCATCCGCCCGGCGGATGATACCAGCGTTGTTGACCAGAATGTCGATCGCCTCCTGGGCGAAGAGATCCTGCGTCGCCAGTGGATCGGACAGATCGAGCCGGAGCTCGCGCGCCCGGCCGGCCAGCGCGACCGTCTCTGCCGAAGAGGAACGACCGGCACAGATGACGTAGGCCCCGGCGCGACTGAGAGCGATGGCGATGGCTTGACCAATGCCGGTGTTGGCACCGGTGACCAGCGCGATCCGGCCCTCCAGCGAGAACGGATTCACCGCAGGTCCTCCATGGCGACCATCTCGACGTCCTTGTAGTCGACATTGTCACCGGCCATGGCCCAGATGAAGGTGTAGCTGCCCGTTCCCGCGCCGCAATGGATCGACCAGGGCGGGGACACGACGGCGTCCTCGTTCTTCATCACCAGATGCCGCGTCTCGTCCGGGCGCCCCATGAAATGGAACACGCGCTGCTCCGGCTTCATGTCGAAATAGAGATAGGCCTCCATCCGCCGGTCATGAAGATGCGCCGGCATGGTGTTCCAGACCGAACCATTGTGCAGTCTGGTGTAACCGACGACGAGCTGGCAGGACGTCATCACGGCCGGATGGACGAACTGGTAGATCGTGCGCTCGTTGGACGTCTCGGCCGCCCCGAGCTTGACCACCGCGGCCTCGTCGAGACGGATCAGTCGCGCGGGATGGACACTGTGGGCCGGAGCCGAGAGGATGTAGAAACGGCCCTTGCCGTCAAAGGTGACCGGTCCCGAGCCAAGCGGCAGGTAGAGCACGTCGCCGCGATCCAGCGCATGGGTCACGCCGGCGGCCGCAACGGTGCCTGCTTCGCCGACATTGACGATGGCCATCTCGCGGCGGTCGAGAATGCTCGCCGTACCGCATTCCTTCACGTGGTCGAGGGTAAGCGGCGCGCCGGCCGGCACCGCACCGCCGACGATCATGCGGTCATAATGCGTGTAGACGAGGCGGATTTCGCCGTCATGGAACAGCTCGCCCAGATGGAAGTTGCGCCTGAGCTCGGCGGTATCCATGCGCTTGGCGGCGTCGGGATCTATGGCGTGGCGGGTTTCAACGGTCAGCATGGGTGTGTCCTTGGCAAGGCGAAAGGTCAGAGAAAGTCGTCGCGGCGGGGCGTGAACGTGTCGATCAGCGTGCCCGGTTCGAGGCAGACGCAGCCGTGCTCCACCCCCGAGGGAATGACGAAGCTGTCGCCGCGCGCCACCTCCAGGGCTTGCCCCGCGACCGAAAACCGGAACCGGCCGCTTTCGACATAGGTCGACTGGATGTGGGGATGGCTGTGTAGCCGTCCTTCGGCCCCGGCATGGTCAAAGCGGAACTCGACCACCATCAGCTCGGGGCTGTGGCTGAGGACCTGGCGCGTCACGCCAGGGTCCGTGGCAATGGCCGGGTAGGTCTTCAGCATGGCGACCTCACCGGAACAGGGATGGCAGCCACAGCGACAACGCCGGGACATAGGTGACCAGCATCAGTGCTGCGAAGGCCGCGCCATAGAAGGGCCAGATCGTCTTGACCGCATCCCAGACGGTGATCCGGCCAACGGCACAGCCGACGAACAGCACGGCCCCGACGGGCGGCGTGCACAGGCCGATGCCGAGATTGAGGATCAGGATCACCCCGAAATGCACCGGATCGACGCCGAAGGCGGTGGCGACCGGCAGGAAGATCGGCGTGGTGATCACAATCAGCGGCGACATGTCCATGAAGGTGCCGAGGAACAGGAGGATCACGTTGATCAGCAGCAGGATGACGATCGGATTGTCCGAAATCCCCTGCAGCAGTGCCACCATCTCGGCGGGAACCTTGAGCAGGGCCATCAGCCAGCCGAAGGACGCCGCGCAGCCGATCACCATCAGCACCATCGCCGTGGTTCGCACGGCCGCCATGGTGGAGGCAACGAAGTTGGCCCAGGTCATTGTGCGATAGGCGATCACGGTGACGAGCAGGGCGTAGACCACCGCGATGCAGGAGCTTTCCGAGGCGGTGAAGACGCCGGAGCGCACGCCGAAGAAGATGATCGCGATCAGCAGCAGCCCTGGGATGGCGTTGGCGAAGAGACCGGCCAGCGCGCCCCAGCCCGGGAAGGCTTCCGTCGGATAGCCACGGCTGCGCGCCACCCACCAGGCCGCGACCATCAAGCTGCCTGCGAGCAAGAACCCGGGGATGATGCCGGCGGTGAACAGGTCGGCGATCGAGATACGCCCGCCGGCCGAGATCGAATAGATGATCATGTTGTGCGACGGCGGGATCAAAAGGGCGATGATCGAAGACACCACCGTGACGTTGACCGCATAGTCGACGCCGTAGCCACGCTCCTTCATTTGCGGGATCATCAGGCCACCGATGGCGGAGGCATCAGCAGCCGCCGAACCCGAGATGCCGCCGAACATGACGGAGGCCGCTATGTTGACCTGTCCCAGACCGCCGCGCATGTGCCCGACGGCGGCTCCGGCGAGGGCCACGAGACGGCGGGCGATATCGCCGCGCACCATCAGTTCGCCGGCAAAGATGAAGAACGGGATCGCCATCAGGGCAAAGACCGACACGCCGGAATTCAGTCGCTGGAACACGATCATCGGCGGCAGGCCGAGATAGAGCACGGTGGCCAGCGACGAGATGCCGAGGCAGAAGGCGACCGGCATGCCGATCAGCAGAAGGACGGCAAAGGAGCCGAAGAGAACCCAGAGTTCCATCTCACGCCTCCGCCATGTCGACTTCGCCGAAGCGGGCCGTCGGCAGACCCGCAGCGCGGCGCAGCAACCGCTCCACGGAGAACAGCAGGATGAGAACCCCACCGCCGACCAGAGGCATGAAATCAACTGCGCCGGTCAGGCCGAGCGAGGGGAGTTTCGTGTTCCAGGCCGACAGCATCAGCTGGCCGCCGTACCAGGTCATACCCGCTCCGAAGAGCCCGACCAGCAGGTCCGACAGGCTGAAAAGGGCGAGCTTCACCCGTGTTGGCACCACGTAAAGCAGGATGTCGAAGCTGAGATGATAGCCTTCGCGGATTCCAACGGCCGCGCCAAAGAAGATGAACCAGCCCATCAGGATGACGGAAAACGGCTCGCTCCAGACGATGCTGTTGTTGAGCACGTAGCGATAGAAGACCTGTGCCGCGATAATCGCGGTCATCAGGGAGAGGCCGACCCCGGCGATCCAGAGGGCGGCACGGGCAACCAGCCCGCAGAATTCGGCAAGCGCGCGCATGTGATCCCGCGTTTCTTGAGGCATTGGAAAGGCTCCGTGCCGCGTTTGCGGCACGGAGCGACCGGATCAGGTCATTCGGTTGCCTGAATGCGGGCGACCAAGCCCTTGAGCTTGTCAGAGGTGACATGCTTGTCGTAGACCGGCTTCATCGCGTCGATGAACGGCTTCTTGTCGATGTCGGTGATGACCTGGGCACCGGCAGCGCGGACCTTGGCCTCGGACGCCTTTTCACGTGCGACCCAGAGCTCGCGCATGATCGGAACGGCATCCTTGGCTGCCTGACGGACCGTGGCCTGATCTTCGGCCGAGAGCTTGTCCCAGCTGGATTTCGACATCACCAGCACTTCCGGAACCATCAGGTGCTGGTTCAGCGTGTAGTACTTGGCAACTTCAAAATGGCCGGACGATTCAAACGACGGCCAGTTGTTTTCGGCCCCGTCGATGACACCGGTCTGGATCGAGGAATAGACCTCGCCATAGGGCATCGGCGTGGCATTGGCCCCAAGGGCGGTCATCATGTCGACGAAGATGTCCGACTGCATGACGCGGACTTTCATGCCCTTGAGATCGTCAACGGACGTGATCGGCTTCTTGGAGTTGTAGAAGCTGCGCGAGCCACCGTCGAAGAAAGCCAGGCCGACAAAGCCGTGCGGCTCGAACGCCTTCAGGATGTCCTCGCCGATCGGCCCGTCCATCACCTTGTGCATATGATCGGTCGAGCGGAAGATGAAGGGCAGCGAGACGACTTTGGTTTCCTCGACCAGATTGTTGAACGGCCCCATCGAGACGCGGTTCATGTCGATGACACCGAACTTGGTCTGCTCGATCGTGTCCTTCTCCTGACCAAGCTGGGCCGAATGGAACACCTCGACGCAGAGCCGGCCCTTGGTGCGCTCTTCAAGCAGCTTGCCCATGGCCTTGACCGCCTCGACGGTCGGATAGCCATCGGGATGCGTGTCGGATGAACGCAGCGTGGTCTCGCAAGCCAGGGCCGAACCAGTCATAAGGACGCCGGCCAGCAGTGCAGTTGCCGTCATTTTCAGAAAAGTCATGGTATCTCCTCCCATCAATGAACCCGGTCAGAGCCGGTAGGCTTGCCGTGCAAGCCGGTAAGCAAGGTCGTGTGCGACCTCGCGCGCCTCGTCGCCATCAAGCCGCCCGGAGGTGACTAGACCGGCAAGAAAGGCACAATCCACGCGCCGTGCCACATCATGGCGGGCCGGGATCGAACAGAACGCCCGGGTGTCGTCGTTGAAACCGACTGTATTGTAGAACCCGGCCGTTTCCGTGGTCATCTGGCGGTACCGCAACATCCCCTCCGGACTGTCGAAGAACCACCAGGCAGGCCCAAGCCGCAGTGCCGGATAAACACCGGCAAGCGGAGCAAGTTCCCGCGAGTAGGCCGTCTCGTCGAGCGTGAAGACGATGACGGTAAGATCGGCCCGCATGCCGACGGCGTCGAGCAGCGGTCGCAGCGCCCGCACGTAATCCGTGCGGGTCGGGATATCGAAGCCCTTGTCACGTCCGAAGGTGGCAAGAACACTGGCACTGTGGTTGCGGGCGGCGCCGGGATGGATCTGCATCACCAGACCATCGTCAAGGCTCATCCGCGCCATCTCAGTCAGCATCTGTCCGCGGAACGCATCGGCCTCGTCAGGCGAGCAGCGACCGGACAACACCTTGTCGAACAGGGCCGCTGCCGCAGTTGCCGGCAGGTTCTCGGTGCGCGCCGTGGGATGGCCATGGTCGGTCGCCGTTGCCCCTTGCTCCTTGAACCAGAGCCGGCGCAGACGATGAGCCTCGAGATAGCCACTCCAGCTCGTGGCATCGGTTCCGGTGAGCTGACCCAGTTGCTCGACCGCATCAGCAAAGCCCGGCATGTCAGGGTCCACCACCTGATCTGGACGATATGTTGTGATCACACGCCCGGCCCAATCGCTGTCGCGGATCATCCTGTGCCAGCGCAGATCATCGAGCGCACCTTCGGTCGTCGCCAACGTCTCGATGTTGAACCGCTCGAACAGGGCACGCGGCCGGTACTCAGAGCGGGAGAGGCAATCTGCAACCTGATCATAGATCGTATCGGCCGTGTCGGCGGACAGGCGCTGCGTTACGCCAAACACGTCACCAAGCGCGTGATCGATCCAGAGCCGGGATGGTGTGCCCCGAAACAGATGGTAATTCTCTGCGAACAGGCGCCAGATGCGCCGGCTGTCGGGCTCGCTCCAGCCGCCGTCGACACGGGGCACGCCGAGGTGTTCCAGGGCAATGCCCTGCGAACAGAGCATGCGGAAGACGTAGTGATCAGGGGTAACGAACAACCGGGCGGGATCGGGAAACGCTTCGTTCTCGGCAAACCAGCGCGGATCCGTGTGCCCGTGCGGACTGACGATCGGGAGCCCGCGGAGATCCTCATAGAGATCCCGGGCAATCGCCCGGCTCTCGAGGTCTGCCGGGAACAGCCGGTCTGGATTCAGGCTTGCCACTCTTGTTCTCCTCCCTGTTGCCGACTATTGCGGTTCTGTGACCCCTTGGTGGTCGGCAAGAAAACTAATATGCTAGTATGCATCTTGAGTCAACGGAGGTCCGGATGACAGGATCAGTGCAACTGCGAGCCCTTGAAGTGCTCAACCGACCGTCGGTTGCCGATGCGGTCTTTGACGCTTTGCATCAGCAGATCCTGTCGCTTGATCTGCCGCCAGGAACCAAGATTTCCGAAGTGGACGTGTCAAAGGCGATGGGTGTCTCGCGCCAACCGGTCCGCGACGCGTTCTATCGGTTGTCGAAGCTCGGCTTCCTGACCATCCGTCCGCAGCGCGCCACGGTGGTCTCCGTGATTTCCGAGAGCGCGGTCCTGCAGGCGCAGTTCATCCGTACAGCCATTGAAGCGGAGACCGTTCGCATCGCCTGCCTGAAGCTCACGCCAACGGATCATGCAGTACTGGATGCGATCCTCGAGGCGCAGCGTCAGGCGATCCTCGACAAGCGCCCATTGGATTTTCAGGCGCTTGATGACCAGTTTCACCGCGAGATTTGCGAAAGGGCAGGCCATGGCCACGCCTGGGAAATCATCCGGGAAAACAAGGCCCATATGGACAGGGTTCGCTACCTGTCGCTCGCGTTTGCCTCAAACGAAGCCTTTGAGGATCACCTGCGTGTCATGGAGGCCATCCGCGCAAGGGACGTCGGCACGGCCGTTCCGAACATGCGCGAGCACCTTGCCCGCATTCGAAAGCAGATCATCAGGATTCGCGCCGAGCACATGCAGTTCTTTGCCCAGGAGCTGGTGGAGGACTGATCTCTCCGGCTCGGCTGGCTGGCCCCATGCCGGTCAGCCGACGCACAAAGCTACCTGAGAGAGAATGGAACGATCCCCCGCGCGCGCTGGTCGACCAGCAGCTCCTTGTCGAGCGCGGGGAAGGCACGGTCCTGGCAGTCACTGCGCGGGCAGATGCGGCAGTTGATGCCGATGCGCGCGGGATTGACCCGGTCCGTCAGGCCCAGCTCGTCCGCATAGACGATCATGTCGGCGTATTTGAGTTCGCAGCCGAGCCCCAGCGCATAGCGCCGCTCCCGCTCGCCAAAGCGGGCGGTGGGCTTGGAGATCGACCGGGCGAGGCAGAGATACTGGCTGCCGTCCGGCATCTCGCCCACCTGCGCCTGCAGGCGACCGTCGCGATTCTCGAAGGCCTCGTGCACGTTCCACACCGGGCAGGCACCGCCATAGCGGGCAAACTGGAACCTTGTGGCGCTGTGCCGCTTGATCACATTGCCGGCCCGGTCAACCTTCAGGAAGTAGAACGGAACCCCCTTCTCCCCTGTGCGCTGCAAGGTGGACAGGCGATGGCAGATCTGTTCGAGGCTGGCGCCGGTCGTCACCATCAGGCGATCGAGATCGTGACGGTAGGATTTGGCAAGCAACAGGAAGCTGCCATAGGGCAGCAACAACGCGCCCGAGAAATAGTTGCGCAAGGCAAGCCGGCAGATGTCGCGCGCGGCCTGGCTGCGGAACCCGGCCTTCTGGACATGTCCTGAAATCAGCGGATCAGCCGTGATGTCGGCAATCAGGCAGCCGAGCTGGAATTCCATGGCCGAACGCGGCAAGGCCCGGTCCAGCGTCACGGTCTTGCTGCGCGGATTGAAGGAGGCAATCGGGCCGTCGGCCCGGGTCCGCTCGGTCACGTCCACGCGCACGCCATGCTCATCGGCCAGAAAGCCCGTCAGCACAGCAAAGCGGTCCGGATGCCAGGCAAGTCCCAGCCGCGCCGCCAGCGCCTCCGCGCTGACATCCAGGGCGTCGACATAGTTGTCGATGTAGTGGAAGTGATCGCGCACCTCGTCAAAGGGCGGCACCATGCGGGGGCCGCGCCCAGCCGCCTCGCCTTGCGAATCCATCGCATCATCAAGTGACGCCTGCTGCTCGCTCATGCGGCGCAGCGCGCCATAAAGGCCAAGGACTGCGCGGGCGAAGTCAGGCGTATGGGTGGCGACGCTTTTCAGGTCCAGCAACCCGACGCTGCCATCATGAAAGCGCGTGTCGGCGAAGGCCTCGCCGAGATCAGCCACCAGACGATCCAGATCGCTGGCCTCGAAACTGGCAAGATCAGCCCCGAATTCGCGGCTTACAGCGATCAGCACTGACGCCGACATCGGCCGGATGTTGCTTTCAAGCTGGTTCACATACGAGGGCGACAGGTCAAGGCGGCTGGCAAAGGCGACCTGGGTCAGCCCCGCGCGCTCGCGCAGCTTGCGCAGCACGTGACCGGCAAAAAGTTTCTTGGCCATGCCTGCGGCCGCCCCCTCAAAATGCGAATTCTTCGCAATTTAACATATCACTTCTTTGCATATCGCTACAAGCCGCCAAAACAGCTAGGGTTCAGTCCACCGGAGCCGACATGCGCAATTCCGGGATTTCGGCAAGTGAGCCAATGGCGGGAGAGAGACATGCTGGATAGCGTTTCGGAGAACTGGCATCGCGCGGCTGAATTCAAGTCCCGCCCGGCGGGCGTCGTGCTGGCCGAGGAGCGCGTGTCGCTGCTGACCGACCGGCAAAAGGATGTCATGCGCATGCTGGCCGAAGGCATGATCAACAAGCAGATCGCCCATCGGCTCGACATTTCCGTCGCCACCGTGAAGACCCACATTGCGGCAGCGGTCCGCCGGATGAAGGCGCGTAACCGCATCCATGCGGTCGCCATGCTGATCCGCGCCGAATCGTTCGCCTGACAGGACGGCCTCACCAGAGGCTGGCAAGATCCGGATCATGATGGCTGTCCGCCATGTGCGGCGGCCAGGGCCGCAAGCTCCTGTGCCAGACCTGCGCGCAGCTCCGCCGGGGCGATCAGCTCCGCGCCTGGCCCCAGCCAGCGCACCAACGGATACAGCCGCCCTGCCGACGTATCGGCCAGACGCACCCGCACCCCGCCTGAGCCATCAGGCGTGAACAGCGCGTGGCGATAAAACCAATCCTGGGACAGGCGGCGTGCCTGTTCGGCGGTCACGCGGAGTTCGGCGAGGCCATCTTCCTGCGCCCAGCGGCGCATGGCACGCGACAGCCAGGCCCCGCCAAGCAGGGATTCGACCGAGAATTCTTTCGGCGCGCGAAAGCGAAGTCCGGTTACCGTGAGATTGCGCAGCCGGTCGGCGCGATAGATGCGCAGGTCATCAGCGTCGACGGAGCGGCCGGCGAGATACCAGAGATTGCGGTCGAACAGGATGCCGTAGGGCTCAACCTCGTGCTCGCGCAGCTCGTCCCGCGCCGGATTGCGGTGCTGAAAACGGACGCGGCAGCCGGAGAGGATGCCATCCATGAACCCGTCAAGCGCAGCCTGCCACTCGCCGGCGGGCGGTGCCTGCGTCGCGTGGTGAAAGACATCGACGGGCATGGGCTCGATGCCGATGATCCGTTCCGCTCGGGTCAACAGATCCTGGGCGCTGCGAGGCAGCGTTGCGATCAGCTTGCGTTCGGCCGTCTCCAGCTCGGAAGCCAAAGGCGTCGCGCGGATGCCGCGCACGAAGGCCAGGGCCACGAGCAGGGCAGCCGTCTCCTTCCGCGTCAGGGCAACAGGGGGCTGATGATAGGCTCCGGACAGCCGGTAGCCCCCTTCCGCGCCGCGTTCGGCCTCGACGGGCACTCCGAGCGAGATCAGCCGCTCGACGTCACGATAGATCGTGCGCAGGGACACGCCGAATCGATCGGACAATGTTGTCGCTGTCACCAGCTTGCCGCTGGAAAGCAGCAGCAGAATGCCCAGGGCACGGTCGATCGGGTTCATGGGGCCAACGCTCGTCAGGGTTCAGGCATCGATTCGAAAAAAATCTATACGCTAAGAACAAAACGAGATCAAAGCTGACTCGCTGCTGTCAGGATTGGTCTGTCAGTGTCGAGGTCATGGCGGATTGGCCGCCGCAAGGAGACTGGACATGACGACGGGACAAGCCATGACTCGCAACGACCCTACCCTGATTTCACGGCGCAGCTCGGGCGTGGCGTCGCTGCTGCGCCTTATCCTGCAAGCCATTGGCCGCATGCGCGTCGCGCGGCAAGCCAACCGGGAACTGTCTTACCTCGATGAGCGGCTGCTGAAGGATATCGGTCTGATGCGCGGCGAAGACGGCCGCTGGCGCAGCGAGCGCTACGATGCCGAGACCTTGCAACGACACCGGGTGCACCGGCTATGAGCCCGATGCGGATCGCGGCCCCGCAGGGCCGCGATTCTGTATTTCATGATGGGCCGCATGATCGTGCGGCGAAGCACCTCAGGCGAGGCGGTGCGCGTCGTACTGGCCGCGTTCGCGGAACCGGTCGAGATAGGTCGGCAGGACAGCGGCCATCGACGACGGATTGATGCCCATGCCCGCAAGCGTCCGGCCAGCAGCTTCGGCCTCGGCGGAGACGACATTGTCCTTCTTCAGCATGCGGACCTGATCTGTGGTCAGGAGCTTGCCCGGCAGACGTTCAAGAATGCCAGCCTGCAGTCCGGCGATGCCAAAGGGAATCGGCAGCAGCACGCGCTGGCGCTGGATGACCTCGAGCATGAGTTCCAGGCAGGCCTTGAAGCTCTTCACTTCCGGTCCGCCAAGTTCGTAGACGGAACCGGCAGCCAGCTGGCCATCAACCGCCTTGGCGACGGCTTCGGCAACATCGCAGACATAGACGGGCTGGAACTTCGTCTCGCCGCCACCGATCAGCGGCAGAACCGGAGACATCCGCGCCATTGCGGCAAAGCGGTTGAAGAACTGGTCTTCCGGACCGAACACGATCGACGGACGCAGGATGATGCTGTCCGGCAGTGTTTCCAGGACAGCCGCCTCGCCAGCTGCCTTGGTGCGGGCATAGTCCGCATCAGAACCCGCATCAGCGCCGATGGCGGAGAGATGGGTGACGGCAGAAATGCCGGCACCACGTGCCGCCTCAGCGATGGCGCGGGGACCAAAGGCCTGCACGGCATCAAACGTCTGCTTGCCGGACTGGGCCAGGATACCGACGAGGTTGACCACCGCATCGGCGCCTTCGACCGCACGGTCGACAGACCAGCGGTAACGCAGGTTGGCCTGCACGGGCATAATCTGGCCCACGCCGCCCAGCGGCTGCAGGTGCTCGGCCAGATCAGGCCGGCGCACGGCCGCCCGGATGCGGTAGCCACGGCGCGCCAGCGCCTGAACCACATGGCGGCCAATGAAGCCCGAACCGCCAAACACCGTTACGAGTTTTCCGTTGAGCGCCTTGGACATGCCTGCCGCTCCTTGTCGCGTCGCTTGAGAAATCCACAGCCGTCCGGAAACGGCCCTACCGGAGGGTTCTTAGACCTTTGCCAGCCCAGTGTGAAGGCACGATGTACACAAACACATTTTTCCTCAAAAGGCCGGTTGACAACCCCCCGAGCCATCCTTAAAAGCCCCTCTCACAGCCCAGGTGGCGGAATTGGTAGACGCACTAGTTTCAGGTACTAGCGCTCACAAGGCGTGGAGGTTCGAGTCCTCTCCTGGGCACCAAATCCGCTTCGGACCACTACCAAGGTCCGAATGAAAAAGGTCCGGTTCTCCGGGCCTTTTTTCGTTTTAGGCCCCAGCACTCTTCGCTCCCCGGCCACCTTCTCCCAGAATGCGTTTATTCGTGCAGGCGCTTGCGGACAGCAGTTTTCCGCGCCGTCCATTCTTCCTTTACCCCGTTCGCAGCTTTTCGAATGGGATATAAAGAAAGCTTTATATCCGAATTGCAGGGCCGCGCCGCGCGGGGTATAAGGACGACGGTTGCTGCAGGGGGACCGGTCGGATTCCGACCGGGCACGCCCTGTGGCCAGATGCGTTTTCCGCCCCGCGCCGGGCCACTGGCCCGTCAGACACAGGACATTTTCATGACCGACTATATCGTCAAGGACATCAAGCTCGCCGACTGGGGCCGCACCGAGATCGAGATCGCCGAAACCGAGATGCCGGGCCTGATGGCCTGCCGCGCCGAATTCGGTGCCTCCAAGCCGTTGAAGGGCGCCCGCATCGCCGGCTCGCTGCATATGACGATCCAGACGGCCGTTCTGATCGAGACCCTCGTCGCTCTTGGCGCAGATGTCCGCTGGGCCTCCTGCAACATCTTCTCGACCCAGGACCAGGCTGCCGCCGCGATTGCCGCCGCCGGCATTCCGGTGTTCGCCACCAAGGGCGAGACGCTGGAAGAATACTGGGACTACGCCGACCGCATCTTCGACTTCCCGGAAGGTGCCAACATGATCCTCGATGACGGCGGCGATGCCACGCTCTACATCCTGCTTGGCGCCCGCGTCGAAGCCGGCGAGACCGGCCTGATCGAGAACCCGAAGTCGGAAGAGGAAGAATACCTCTTTGCCCAGATCAAGAAGCGCATGGCCAAGAACCCGGGCTGGTTCACCAAGCAGCGCGACCTCATCCAGGGCGTGACCGAAGAGACCACCACCGGCGTGCTGCGTCTCTATGAAATGCAGAAGAAGGGCCAGCTGCCGTTCCCGGCGATCAACGTCAACGACAGCGTCACCAAGTCCAAGTTCGACAACCGCTATGGCTGCCGCGAGTCGCTGGTTGACGGCATCCGCCGCGGCACCGACGTCATGATGTCGGGCAAGGTCGCCGTGGTTTGCGGCTACGGCGATGTGGGCAAGGGCTCGGCCCAGTCGCTCGCAGGCTCCGGCGCACGCGTCATCGTCACGGAGATCGATCCGATCTGCGCCCTGCAGGCGGCGATGGACGGCTTTGACGTCAAGACCCTCGACCAGGTTGCCGGCACCGCCGACATCTTCGTCACCGCCACCGGCAACAAGGACATCATCACCCTCGACCACATGCGGGCGATGAAGGACATGGCCATCGTCTGCAACATCGGCCACTTCGACAACGAGATCCAGGTTGCCGCGCTGAAGAACTTCCAGTGGCGTCCGGTCAAGGACCAGGTCGACATGGTCGTGTTCCCGGATGGCAAGCGGATGATCCTCCTGTCGCAGGGCCGTCTCGTGAACCTTGGCAACGCCACCGGTCACCCGAGCTTCGTCATGTCGGCGAGCTTCACCAACCAGGTGCTGGCGCAGATCGAGCTCTACACCCGCGGCGACCACTACAAGAACGAGGTTTACGTCCTGCCGAAGCACCTCGACGAGAAGGTTGCGCGTCTGCACCTCGAGAAGCTGGGCGTTACGTTAACCGAACTGTCCGACGATCAGGCCCAATACCTGGGGATTGCGAAGGCGGGTCCGTTCAAGTCGGAACACTACAAGTACTGATTTGACGCCGACCAGACACAATATCTGGTAAGGATCCGCAGTCTTACCCTGCGGAAAAGAACGATCCACAGGCCCCGCCCCAAAGCGGGGCCTGTTAACTTTTCAGCAACAGACTCTTTAGCGCGATTCTCGAACGCGGTATGGTCAGGACGAATCAGGGGAAATGAGGCATTTCCTTGAGGACTCCGGCCTCCGGCCGGACTTTTTGGCGGCGAATGAGGATTTTGAAATGCCGGCAGTCGGCGTGTCACGCTTGCGCTTTAGCGCAGGGCGGCGGGGACGGATTCTGAAAACGATATCCCTTTCTGGCGTCAGCGTTCTGGCCGTGATCGCGCATGCCGGCGTGGCGCTGGCGGCTGCCGAGGGCACGCCTGTTGAACCTGTGCAGATGGCCTGGCTCGCAGCCTTTGGCGGCGCCGTTACCTTTGCCATCACCGCATCGCTCGCCTACATCCGCAATCGCCGCATCTCCAACGAGAAGATCGAGGACATGTCTGCGGAAACGCAGGACCTGCGCCTCACGGTCGACCGGCTGGAATCGCTGCTCAACACCGACGGCCAGCGGATCATCGCCTGGACGGATGCCGGAGAAGCGCAAGGCACCCGGATTGGTGCCAGACCCGGCATCTGGGGCGTGCTGCCGGAAAGCTCCGGCGTTCCGCGCGCGCCTGCCCAATTGCTCGCCTTCGGCAGCTGGCTCGAACCGAAATCGGCCGAACGTCTGGAAGATCATCTCCTGCGGCTGCGCGCTGCCGGTGAGGCCTTCGCCCTGACGCTCGAGACGCGCGCGCAGACATTCGTTGAAGCCGTTGGACGGACCGCAGGCGCATCCGCCGTGCTGCGCCTGTCGGATCTGACTGGCGACCGTCAGGCACAGGCTGAACTTGGCGCGCTCAACACCCAGCTTGCCGGCGAACTGGCAACGCTGCGCGCCCTGCTTGAAGCCATGCCTGCACCAGCCTGGCAGAGCGACAGCGAAGGTCGGATCACCTGGGCCAACTCCGCCTATGCCCATGCCGTTGACGCCGCAGATCCGGCGCGCGCGGTGGAAGGCAACATCGACTTCCTCGACGCTGCCGCCCGCGAGGCGATCCGCAGGGACCGTCAGGCCGACGGCAGCTTCTCCGCCCGCATGCCGATCGTGGCCGCCGGCGAACGCCGCATCTTCGAGGTGACCGACGCGCGCAACCTGCATGGCGGCGCGGCTCTGGCCATCGACGTGTCCGAACTGGACCGCATCCGCAAGGAACTGTTGCGGACCGAAGAATTCCACGGCCGCACGCTGGACCAGCTGGCGACCGCCGTCGCGATCTATGGCGCCGACCGCAAGCTGCAGTTCTACAATGCCGCCTTCCGCGCGCTCTGGGACCTCGACCCGGCCTTCCTCGATGGCAATCCGGAAGACGGCACCGTACTCGACACGCTGCGCGCCGGCCGCAAACTGCCGGAGCAGGCCGACTATCGCGGCTGGCGGACCAAGATGCTGGAAAGCTACCAGTCTCTGGCAGCGCGCGAATTTTGGTGGCACCTGCCGGACGGCCGCACGCTGCGCGTCATTGCCAACCCGCATCCGCAGGGCGGTGTCACCTACATCTACGAGAACGTCACCGAACGCCTGGATCTCGAGAGCCGCTACAACGCGCTGATCCGCGTCCAGGGCGAAACACTCGACAACCTGTCCGAAGCCGTCGCCGTGTTCGGCTCCGATGGCCGCCTGCGCCTGTGGAACCCGGCATTCGGCCGGATCTGGCATCTGTCGGAAGAACGTCTCGCAGGACTGCCCCATGTCAACGAGGTCGTCGACAGCTGCGCTGCCACTTCCGACGAAGCAGACGCCTGGCGTCAGCTTGCGGGCTCGGTCACCGGATTGATGGACAGCCGCACGCATCTGGCCGGGCGCATGGAGCGCCGTGACGGCACCGTGCTGGACTACGCCACCGTGCCCCTGCCGGATGGCGGCACGCTGGTGACCTTCGTTAACGTTACCGACAGCGTCAATGTCGAGCGCGCCCTCGTTGACAAGAACGAAGCGCTGCAGCAGGCCGACCAGCTGAAGAACGCCTTCATCCAGCACGTGTCCTACGAGCTGCGCTCGCCGCTGACGAACATCATCGGCTTTGCCCAGCTGCTGTCGGATCCGAAGTTCGGCGACCTGTCCGACAAACAGTCGGAATATGCCGACTACATCCTCTCCTCGTCTTCCGCGCTGCTGGCCATCATCAACGACATTCTCGATCTCGCCACCATCGATGCGGGCATCATGGAGCTGGATCTCAGCGAAGTGGATGTGGCCCAGACCGTGGTTGCCGCTGTCGAAGGGCTGAAGGACCGCCTCGCGGACGCCGACATCACCCTGCGCACCCATGTGCCGGACGACATCGGCACCATGCTGGCTGACGAGCGCCGGCTGCGCCAGGTGCTGTTCAACCTGATCGCCAATGCCGTGCGCTATTCCGACAAGGGCGGCGTCGTCGACATCACCTGCGGCCGGCGCGGCAGCAGCATCGTGTTCACGGTAAAGGATCGCGGCTGCGGCATTCCGCAGGACATGATAGAGGCCGTGTTCAACCGTTTTGTCGGCCATGATTCCGGGGCCCGCAGACGTGGGGCCGGTCTCGGCCTTTCCATCGTCAAGAGCTTCGTCGAGCTGCATGGCGGGGAAGTGGAGATCGAATCCCGCGAAGGCGCCGGAACCACGGTCACCTGCATCTTCCCGGCCCGGCCGGAAGCAAGCGGCCGCGTTGCCGCCGAATAAGGACTTTCATGGCGCCTGTTCCCGCCACCGAGCTTTTCAGCCTCGATCTTGCCGATGAAGCCGCGACCGTCCGGCTCGCGGAAGATCTGGCCGCCCTCCTCTCCGCCGGTGATCTGATCGCCCTGTCCGGGAACCTCGGGGCCGGCAAGTCGACCTTCGCCCGCGCCCTGCTGCGCGCCTTTGCGGCCAACAGCACGCTGGAGGTTCCAAGCCCGACCTTCACGCTGGTGCAGACCTATGATCTGCCGCGCCTGACTGTCTCGCATCTCGACCTCTACCGGCTGGAAGACCCGGAAGAGCTGCTCGAACTCGGGCTCGACGAGCTGGTTTCAACGGGCGCGGCGCTGGTCGAGTGGCCGGAAAAGGCCGGGCATCTGCTGCCGTCCGGCGCCCTGTTCCTGACGTTCAGCGCCGGCCACGACGACGACGGCAGGCATGTGGTGTTTTCGGCCCGTGAGGCTGAGACGGCCGCCCGCTGGGGCGCAAGGCTTGAACGCACCATCGCCATCCGCAGCCTGATGCATGCGGCCGGCTGGGGCCAGGCCTCCCGCCGCTATCTGATCGGCGACGCCGCTGCGCGCACCTATGAGCGGCTGCATTTCGACGGCGCCAGCGCGATCGTCATGAATGCACCGCCGCTGTACAAGCTGGCCGGTCCCGGCGAAACGCCCAGCTACGGCGAGATCGTCCACCGCGCCCGCACCATCGCGCCGTTTCTTGCGCTGACGACGGAACTGCGCCGGCGCGGCTATGCTGCCCCCGAAATCCTTGCCGCCGATGAAGACCGCTGCCTCATCGTGCTGGAGGATCTGGGCACCGACACCATGGTGCACGACCGAGCCCCGATCCCGGAGCGCTACGGGGCTGCAGCGCTGCTGCTCGCCGACATGCACGCGAGCGCGCCCTGGTCCGAGACGCTGCCTCTGCCCGGCGGCGGCAGCTACACGATCCCGGCGTATTCTCGCCGTGCCCTTTTGACGGAAGCCGACCTGTTCCTCGACTGGTACGTGCCCTGGCGCGCCGGTGTTCCGGTCTCGCCAGACTTTGTTCCCACCGATGTCCGCGAGGAATATCACGCGCTCTGGCACAAGGCGCTGGATGACATCGCGCATGCAGAAACCGGCTGGGTGCTGCGCGACTATCATTCGCCCAACATCATCTGGCGCGAGCAGCGGCACGGCGTCGACCGGCTTGGCCTCATCGACTATCAGGACTGTGTCATCGGACCGCTGGCCTATGACGTGTCGTCGCTGGCGCTCGATGCCCGTGTCGACATGCCACACGAGCTGGAACGGCATCTGGTGGATCTTTATGTCACCGCGCGCCGCACGGTGGACATGCGGTTCGATCCGGAGCCCTTCCATGCCGCCTATGCGGTGACCGCGGCCCAGCGCGTTGCCAAGATTCTCGGCCTGTTCATCCGCCTGAACCTGCGTGAGGGCAAGCCCGGCTACATGGCGCATCTGCCACGCATGGCCGGCTATCTCGACCGGGCGCTGGCCCATCCGGTGCTGGCCGACCTGAACCACTGGTTCCACAAGCGGATTGGCGGCTGACACGGCCGCAAGGCCGGGCGACAGCTGCAACCGTCTGCCGCCGCGCGGCGCACTTGCACTCCCTCCGCGAAGCAGTCACAGCTAGGGCAGCATGGCTTGAGACCATGCTGCCCTTTTCTTACTTTCTGGCGAACCGTCGTTCGCACTCCAGCCAGGTCCCTGTCATGTCTGCCCGCCCGTTCCGTCCCCACACCGCCATGATCCTCGCCGCCGGTCTCGGCAAGCGCATGCGACCGATCACGGCGACGACGCCTAAGCCGCTGATCGAGGTCAACGGCAAGGCGCTGATCGACCACGGCATGGACAAGCTGGCGGCTGCGGGCGTGAAGCGCTGCGTCGTCAACGTGCATTACCTTGCCGACCTCGTCGAGGTGCACGCCCGGCGGCGGCAGGACATGGAAATCATCATCTCCGACGAGCGCGACACCGTGCTGGAAACCGGCGGCGGCGTGGTCAAGGCCCTGCCGGTCCTGGGCACCGATCCCTTCTTCCTGCTCAACGCCGACACGGCCTACTGGATCGAGGGCGTGAAGCCCAATCTCGAGCACATGATCGACGCCTTCGACCCTGAGCTCATGGATGGCCTGCTGCTCATTTCCGATCTGATCAACTCGGTTGGCTACGAGGGGCGCGGCGACTTTCTGATGGACACTGAAGGCCGCCTGACCCGTCGCCCGGAGCGTTACGTCACGCCCTTTGCCTATGCCGGGGCCGCCATCTTCTCGCCGCGGCTGTTCGATGGCGCGCCGGAGGGCAAGTTCTCGCTCAACGTGCTGTTCGACCGGGCCATAGCCGAAGGGCGACTGCACGGTGTCCTGATGGAAGGCATCTGGCTGCACGTCGGCACGCCGAAGGACATTGCCGCTGCCGAGGCTGCCGTGCGGGAAAGCGCCGACTGATGCCGGCGGCGCGGCGGATCTTCACCATCCCGGCCTCTGCGGATTTCTCCCGCGAGCTGATCGCGGCGCTGGCCGAAGGCCGGCTGATCGAGGGCTTCCGGCCGCTGGACGATCCGCTGCTCCTGTCCACCGTCACGCTCTACCTGCCGACCCGGCGCGCGGCGCGCAATCTTCCCATGCTCGTGCAGCAGATCTTCGGCGGTCGTCCGGTGCTCCTGCCGCGCATTCGCCCGCTTGGTGATGTCGACGAGGAAGCCCAGGTGCTGGAGGCGGTGGCCGACGGCGAGGCGCTGCCGCCCGAGCTGCCACTGCTGGAACGCCGTCTTGCCATGACCCGGCTGGTGATGAGCTGGAAGGCGGCCCTGCGGCGCGAGGTGCTGCGGCTTTCCGCCGACGAACCGCTTGGCCTGCCGGCCTCCGCCGCCGACGCCGCCTGGCTGGCGGGCGATCTCATCACGCTGATGGACGAGCTGGAGACGGAGGAAGCGGACTGGTCAGACCTGTCCCGCCTGGTGCCGGATGACCATGCCCGCTACTGGCAGGTGACGCTGGAATTCCTCGACATCGTGCGCAAGGCCTGGCTTAGGCCTATCTCGAGGAATGCGGCGCGATGGACCCGAAGGCGCGCCGCTCCGCCCTGATCCGCCGCGAGGCCGCGCGGTTGCGCCAGTCGCCGCCGCAGGGCCCGGTCATCGTCGCCGGCTCCACCGGATCGGTTCCGGCCACGGCCGAGCTTCTCGCCGCCGTCGCCGACCTGCCGCGCGGGGCAATCGTCCTGCCGGGGCTTGATCTCGACATGGATGACGCCTCGTGGGAGGCGCTTGGCGAGGCGCCGCGGCCGCGCCTCAGCGCGAAACATCCCGCCCCCGCCTTCACCGAGGGCAGTGTCAGCGGTCATCCGCAATATGGCCTGAAGCTGCTGCTCGACCGGCTGAAGGTGCTGCGCCGCGACGTGCTGGCGCTCTGCCCGCCGGAAAGCCCCCGGCTTGTCGCCCGCGCGCGCCTCGTCAGCGAGGCCCTGCGCCCGGCGGCCACCACCGACCGCTGGACCGGCTACCTCGCCCGCGTCTCGCCCGACGCGCGGGCGGAAGCGCTCACCGAGGTGGAGCTGCTGACCGCCCGCAACGAGGCCGAGGAAGCGCTGGCGGTCGCCATTGCGCTGCGCGAGGCGCTGGAGCGCGGCGAGACGGCTGCCCTCGTCTCGCCCGACCGCCTGCTGGCCCGCCGTGTCGCCGAGGAGCTGGGCCGCTGGTCGATCACCGTCGACGACAGCGCCGGGCGGCCGCTCGACCAGACCCCACCCGCCGTGCTCGCCATGCTCGCCGCCCGGCTGGCGCTGGAGGGCTGCGTGCCGCTGGACCTGCTCGCGCTCCTGAAACATCCGCTTGCCCGGCTGGGTTTGCCGGCGAAGGAAATCCGCGCCGCGGCCCGGTCGCTGGAACGCGGCGTCCTGCGCGGCCCCTTGCCGCGCCTGGGCTCCGGCGGGCTGGCCGAGGCCATCTCTGCTGCGCGTCTCGCGTCCGAGGGCGCGCATGTGCCGCGCTGGAAAAAGCTGGTGGAGGCGGACTGGACCGCCGTCGAGGATCTCGTCGCCCGCCTGCGCGCGGCCCTGGCGCCGCTGGAACGCCTGGCCGAGCAAGACGGGCCCGTGCCCGTTGTCGAGCTGACCAGC
This sequence comes from Pannonibacter sp. SL95, assembly GCF_026672425.1. Lineage (GTDB taxonomy): Bacteria > Pseudomonadota > Alphaproteobacteria > Rhizobiales > Stappiaceae > Pannonibacter. The sequence continues at coordinate 675,975 of NZ_JAPPRC010000004.1, read as the reverse complement.
GCCCATGCCGAGGTGCTGAAGGCCATCGCCGGCGACGAGACGGGCAGCGAGGCGGAACTCTATCGCGGCGAGACCGGTGATGCGCTGGCCCTCGCCCTCGCCGGCCTGATGGAAGCGGGCCGCGCCGGGCTTGCCGTGCCGGCGCGCGCGAGTGGCCCTCGGTGTTCTCGGCGCTGATCGCGGGCACCGCCGTGCGCCGCCGGCTGCCCGGCGATCCGCGCATCCAGATCCTGGGACCGATGGAAGCGCGTCTGCAGCGGCCGGATCTGGTCATCCTTGGCGGCCTCAACGAAGGCGTCTGGCCGCAGCGCACCCGCAACGATCCCTGGCTCAACCGGCCGATGAAGCGCGACCTCGGGCTGGAACCGCCGGAACGCCGCATCGGCGCCGGCGCGCATGATTTCGTGCAAGGGATGGGCGCGCGGCGCGTGATCCTGTCCCGCGCGGCCCGTGCCGATGGCGCGCCGACGGTGACCTCGCGCTGGCTGCAAAGGCTCTTGACCCTCGCCGGACCGCAGGCCGAAGCGGAGATGGCCGCCCGTGGCCGCCGTTGGCTGGACCTCACCACCCGTCTCGACCGCCCGGATGGTCCGGTGACCCCCGCCGCCCGGCCGGAGCCGAAGCCGCCGCTGGCTGCCCGGCCGCGCCAGCTGTCGGTGACCGAGATCGAGCGGCTGGTGCGCGACCCTTACGCCATCTTCGCCCGCCGCGTGCTCGGTCTCGAGCCGGTCGATCCGGTTGGCGGCGCGCCGGGGGCGGCAGACAAGGGCACGATCATCCACGATGCGCTGGCGCGTTTTCTTGCCGACTGGGATGGCCCGTTCGATCACACGGCCGTCGCCCGCCTGACGGAGATTGGCGAGGAGGTGTTTGCGCCGCTGGATGCTTTCCCGGCCGTGCGGGCGCTGTGGTGGCCGCGCTTCCTGCGCATCGCCGAAGGCTTCGTCGCCTGGGAGCGGTCGCGCGACCCCCGTGTCTCCAACCGCTTCGTCGAGATCGGTGGCGGGGCGGAGCTGGTGCTGCCGGGGGCCGAATTCCGGCTGACGGGCCGCGCCGACCGCATCGATCTCCTGACCGACGGCACCCTGTCGGTCATCGACTACAAGACCGGCCAGGCGCCGAGCCAGAAGCAGGTGGATGCGCTCCTGTCGCCGCAGCTGCCGCTGGAAGTGGCGATGATCACCCGCGGCGGCTTTGCCGGCATTCCCTCCGACCGGCCCGTGTCCGAGCTGCTCTACCTGCAGCTGAAAGGCGCGCGCGAGGCCCTGAGCGAACAGGGCCGCACGCCAAAGGACATGAGCGTCGGCGAACTGGCGGAAGCCTCATGGCAGCGGCTGGAAGCGCTCATCGCCGCCTATCAGGATGAGGCGAAGGGCTATCTGTCCCGCGCGCGCGTGGAAAAGGAGCGCGACATGAACGGGCCCTACGACCATCTGGCCCGCGTCAAGGAATGGGCGATCGGCGGAGGAGAGGGCGAATGAGCAAGCCGCAGATCCCGCTCGCCACCCGCCAGCGCCAGGACCTTGCCTCGCGCCCCGGCGCCTCGGCCTGGGTGAGCGCCAACGCCGGCTCCGGCAAGACCTTCGTCCTGTCCCGCCGCGTCGTGCGGCTGCTGCTCGACGGCACCGATCCCTCGCGCATCCTCTGCCTCACCTTCACCAAGGCGGCAGCCGCCGAAATGGCGACCCGCGTGTTCCGCCTGCTCGGCGAGTGGGTCGGACTTGACGATGCCGCCCTTTCGGCAGCGCTCACCGACATCGACGGCACGGCCCCGTCGGCCGCGCGGCTCGCCACGGCCCGCTTGGCTCTTCGCCAAGGCGCTGGAGACCCCGGGCGGCCTGAAGATCCAGACCATCCACGCCTTCTGCGAGGCCTTGCTGCACCAGTTTCCGCTGGAGGCCAATGTCGCCGGGCATTTCTCGGTGCTGGACGACCGGCTCGCCGCCGAACTGATGGCGGAAGCGCGCGCGCGCGTCCTGCATGCAGCCGAAACCGCGCCGGACAGCGACCTCGGCCAGTCGCTGAGCCTGCTGATCACCCAGATGGGCGACAGCACCGTCGAGGAGCTGATGGCCGATGCGATTGCCCGGCGCGACGCGCTGGCGCGCTGGCTGGTCGACGCGGGCGACCTGGAACTGGCGCTGGCCGAGCTGCGCCAGAGCTTCGCCATCCCGGCTGGAGAGAGCGAAGCGGCGATTGCCGACGAGATGCGCAACGCCCGGCTGATCCGCGATCCGCTCGCCGTGGCCGAGGCCCTGCGCTACGGCTCGGCCAACGACCTCAAGACCGCCGACAAGCTGGTGGCCGCCGCTGCGACGCTGAAGCCGGGCAGCCCGGGACAGGCCAGCTTCGAGGCGGCCTGGCTTTCCGTGTTCTTCACCCAGAAACTGACCCCGACGAAGAGCCTCGCCACCAAGAAGGTGGCCGACCGGTTCCCGGACGTGCTGGAGCAGATGCAGGCCGAACAGGAACGGCTGATGGCCCTCCTCGACCGGCGCCGCGCGCTCAGGGCCTTCGAGGTGACGGCTGCCATCCTGCGGCTCGCCGATGGCGTTATTGCCGACTATGAGGCGGGCAAGGCGCGGCGCGGGATGCTCGACTTCGAGGATCTGGTGGTGCGCACCGCCAATCTCCTCTCCAACTCCGATGCGGCCCAGTGGGTGCAGTACAAGCTGGACCAGGGGCTCGATCACATCCTCGTCGACGAGGCGCAGGACACCAGCCCGCGCCAATGGCAGGTGGTGACGGCGCTGGCCGAGGAGTTCTTTGCCGGCGTCGGCGCGCGGCGCGGGCCGCGCACGATCTTTGCTGTGGGCGACGAGAAACAGTCGATCTACTCGTTCCAGGGCGCGGTACCGGCCTATTTCGACGAGATGCGGCGCTATTTCGACCAGCGGGCCGCCCAGGCGCAGCAACCGTTCCACCCCGTCGAGCTGCAGCTCTCCTTCCGCTCCACGCCGGATGTCCTTCGCGCCGTCGACAAGGTGTTCGAGGCGCCGGAGGCCCATGCCGGCCTGTCGCAGGACCTGAAGGCCCCCGTGCACGAGGCGATCCGCCGCGATCCGGGGCTCATCGAGATCTGGCCGCTGGAAGAGGAGCTGGAAACCGAGGAGCCGGACGACTGGACGCTTCCGGTCGACCATCTCGGCGCCGGCTCGCCGATGCTGCGCGTTGCCCGCCGCATCGCGGAGACGCTGCGCCAGTGGATGGACGACGGCACCGCCGGACCGGGCGACGTCATGGTGCTGGTGCGCAAGCGTGGTCCCTTCGTCGAGGCGCTCAACCGGGAAATGAAGCGGCTCGGCGTGCCGGCCGCCGGCAGCGACCGGCTGGTGCTGACCGAACACATCGCCGTCATGGACCTGGTCGCGCTCGGCCGCTTCATCCTGTTGCCCGAGGACGACCTGTCGCTGGCCGCCGTGCTGAAGAGCCCCCTGTTCGGCCTTGCCGATGACGCCCTGCTGACGCTCGCCCGCGAAACCCCGGAGCGCCTGCGTGCAGGAACCCTGTGGCAGGCGCTCCTGAAGCGCGCCGATCAGGATGCGGCCTGGGAAACGGTGCGCCGGCAGCTCGAGACCTGGCGCGCGCGGGCGGACTTCATGCCGCCCTTCGAGTTCTACGCCCGCCTCCTGTCCGTCGATGGCGGCCGCCGGACCTTCCGCACCCGCATGGGGGCGGAGGTGGATGACGTGCTGGACGAGTTCCTGGCGCTTGCCATGGGCTACGAGCAGACCGGCATTCCGGGGCTGGAAGGCTTCCTCGCCTGGCTCGCCGCCGCGCCGACCGAGATCAAGCGCGAGCTGACCAACGCCAGCGGTCTTGTCCGCATCATGACCGTGCACGGATCGAAGGGGCTGGAAGCGCCGATCGTCATTCTGGTCGATCCGGGCAGCGCGCCGGCCAGCGCCACCCATGACCCGAGTTTCCTGCCCTTTGCGCGCGGCAGCGACGCGCTGACACCGCCCGCCCTTGTCTGGCTGCCGCCGAAGGACGAGCGGATGGCCTGGCAGGACGACGCGATTGCCAACGCCCGTCGGGCAACGGAAGAGGAATACCGGCGGCTGCTTTACGTCGCCATGACACGGGCCGAGGACCGGCTGATCGTCTGCGGCTGGGCCCCGAAGAAAGGACCCAAGGATGGCTGCTGGTATCAGCTGATCGCCAGCGCGCTGAAGCCGGAGGCTGTCGAGCGCAAGAGCCCGGACGGGCAAGTCATTGCCTGGGACTGGCGCCAGCCCGGCACGGCAGCCGACGCGGCACCCATCGCCCGGTCGCATGCGACGGCCACTGCCGCCGCCCCCGCTCCCGTGCCGCTGCCCGACTGGCTCCTGCGGCCGGTCGAGACGCCGAAGCGGATGCCGCGCCTGCAGCCCTCCCGCGTCTTCGAGGCCATGGAGATGAAGGAAGGCATCGAGGCGACGCCCGGCCTTTCGGTGCTGGAGGCGCGGCGTCAGCCGGAGGCCTGGCCGCTGGAGCGCGGCCGTCTGCTGCACCGCCTGCTGGAAACCCTGCCGGACCTGCCGGCCGACGAGCGCGGCGCGGCGGCCCGGCGTCTCATCGCCTCCGGCCTTGCCCCCCGCTTTGCCAACCGGGCCGACGAGCTGACCGCAGAGGTGCTGCGCATCGTCGGGGATCCTGAGTTCGCCGAGCTTTTTGCGGCAGGAGGACTGGCCGAAGTTCCGATCACCGGACAGCTCGTGGCGGCGGACGGCATCACCGTGCAGGTCACCGGCCAGATCGACCGGCTGGTGGTGACTGCGCAGCGGGTGCTGATCCTCGACTACAAGACCAACCGGCACGTGCCGGAGGATGCCACAGGCATTCCGCCCGACTATCTTGCCCAGCTTGCCGTCTACCGCGCCCTGCTCCGGGAGATCTATCCGGACCGGCTGATCGAGGCTGCACTGCTGTGGACGTCGGCGCCGCTGCTGATGCGGGTCGAGAGTGCAGCGCTGGACGCAATCCTGATGCAGCTCAAGAGCACGGCCACGCTGACTTGACGGATGCCGCCCTGCTCCCTACGTTCCATTCAACGAAACTAGGGCGAGTCTCTCCCCACGCCCACAGACGAAAGTAATTGTCATGGCTACCAGCAAAGTGACCGACGCCAGCTTTGACGCGGACGTCCTGAACTCTTCCGAACCGGTCGTTGTCGATTTCTGGGCGGAATGGTGCGGTCCGTGCAAGATGATCGCTCCGGCGCTCGAAGAGATCTCCGAGGAGATGGCCGGCCAGGTGAAAATCGCCAAGATCAACATTGACGAGAACCAGGCGATGGCCATGAAGTATGGCGTCCGCTCCATCCCGATGCTGATCCTGTTCAAGAACGGCGAGCCGATGGCGACCCAGGTGGGCGCAGCCCCGAAGGGCAAGCTGGCCGACTGGATCAAGAACGCACTTTGATCTGAAGCACCGTCTTGTGCATCTGCCGGTTGGCAGATGCCACCGGGCGGGGTAAAGACCACCAAGGGCCGGTTCCAGCCCCGGGCAAGCCGCAAGGGTCAAGCTGCGTGATCGCACTGCCCCGATGCCCGGCTGGCCTGCGGCGAACCGGCCTTTGCATGTGTTCCCGAAACTCAGGGATTTTGAATGATGACCGACGAGACCAACACTCCCCCGGCGGACGATGCTGCCACTGCTGCCGACACCGGCGCGGGCAACGAGGCTGGCCTTGATCCCGTCGAGGCGCTCCGGGCCGAGAACGCCGAACTCAAGGATCGGGCCTTGCGCGTGATGGCGGAAATGGAAAACCTGCGCCGCCGCACCGAAAAGGAAATCAAGGACATCCGCCAGTACGCCGTAGCCGGCTTTGCCCGCGACGTGCTGACTGTCTCCGACAACCTGCGCCGCGCGCTCGAAGCACTCCCGGGTGATGCGCGTGACAGCGCCGATGCCGGCCTGACCGCGCTGATCGAAGGCGTGGAAATGACCGAGCGCGAGCTTCTCAACCAGCTCGACAAGCACGGCGTCAAGAAGCTCGATCCGATGGGCCAGAAGTTCGACCCGAACTTCCATCAGGCCATGTTCGAGGTGCCGAACCCGAACGTGCCGAACAACACCGTCGTCCAGGTGGTGCAGGCTGGCTACGCCATCGCCGACCGCGTGCTGCGCCCGGCCCTTGTCGGCGTTGCCAAGGGCGGCCCGAAGGACGCCCCGGCCCAGGACGCCAGCGTCGACACCACCGCCTGACCGGCGCTTGCCTGTCTTGCGCGATATGCTGTCCCGGCCTTGCGCCGGGACACTTGTTTGTTGCCGAGCCTGATCTCTAGGCCGTTATCCGCACATCCTGCAGGCCGTTGAGGGCGCTGATGACAGCGTCCAGCCGGGCATGGGCCGGCGTTCCTGCACGAGGATGCATCCGCACATGCCGGGTCTCGCCCGGCGCGATGTTCAGGCCGTTCATCTCGGCCCGGAATTGCGGATCGCGGATCACCACCCGCTGGGCAAAACGCCGTGCCGTCAGCGCCAGTTCGAACGTCCCCTCGCCCAGATCCTTCGCCTCCGCGGTGAGATCCAGCTGCTGGCGCGGCAAAGCCAGGCCAAGCGGCAAGTGGAACGCCTCGCTGAGCGATGTCCCTGATGCATCGACGAGCCTTGCCCGCACGACATCATGCGACGGCGGTCCAAAGCGGTAGGCGTAACCGAGATCGAAGAAGCTGCCGATCAGCGCGAAGCTGCCGTGACGCTGCGCCGAGCGCGGCGGCAGCAGGACATCCCGGGCGACGGAGAGCACCGGCGTCAGACCGTCCCGCCAGGCGGTCAGCTCCAGCCGTGCCTCGACGGGTGCCGACGTTTCGTTGAGGAGATGGATGTCGAGGCCATTGGTGCCCTCATCCGTGATCAGCACCTGCACCGGCGACAGCACCTGCGACAGGATGCCGAGCGCAAGCTTCGGCTCGCCATGGGCATCGATCAGCCCCCAGCCTGCACCAGGCAAAAGATCGGACAGCGCCAGCACCATCGCGCCCCGGCAGGTCGAGCCGACGCGCCGCCACTCGGCGAAGGTGGCCGCCATCACCTCGCCCGTCACGGCCCGGGACAGCTCCAGATAGCGCTCCGGGTCATGGCTGCGCAGCCTTGCGGGTTCGACGCCGTAGAGAGAGCCGAGATAGTGGTCGCGCACGTCCTCGAAGTCCCAGCCTGCCCCCCGGTCGCGCGGCACGCGCGCCTTCCAGCGCGGATCGTGGCAGGCAATGCCGGGCAGCTCGCGCTCCAGCGTCACGGGTTCCGGCACGTTGGCAAAGGCAAGACATTCGCCGGCAAAGCGAACCCCGGCCCGGCGCGCATCCTCCAGCGGCCGCAGGTAGGCGCCGACGCCGTAGTAGTGGCCGATGCCCGCATTGGGCAGGAACGGCAGGTCGCCCCCGGTCGGCGAGTTGCGCACATAGGGCACGGAGGGGGCCAGCGCCGCGACGAGATCAGGCAGAAGGCTTTCGATCAGCGGCTGCGCCCGGCGTTCGGGCGCAAGGCCCATCATGGCGGCCTGCTGCTCCATCTCGCTGCCGCCGCAGAAGACGGCAAGGCTCGGATGGATGCAAAGCCGGCTGATAACCTCCGTGGCCTCGCGGCGGACCGCAGCTTCGAAGACGGGGTCGGCGAGCGGATAGTCGAAATTGGCGAACTGGAAGTCCTGCCAGACCATCAGGCCCAGCTCGTCGCAGAGCGCGAAGAAGGCCTCGCCCTCGTAACTCGTGATGCCGGGAATGCGCAGGAGGTTCATGCCCGCGCCGGCCGCCGCCGCCAGCAGCGGCCGCAGCGCCTCGGGTGTCGAGGCGAGGCGCAGGATGTCGGCGCTGGTCCACACGGCCCCGCGTGCAAACACGGGAACGCCGTTGACGACGAGCCCAAAGCCCTGACCCTCAAAGCCGGCATCGACCTCGACCCGGCGGAAGCCGGTGCGGCCAAGCCGGTGGCGATGACCGGCAAGATGCAGCGTCACCTCATGCAGATGCGGCGCGCCGTGCGTCGCTGGCCACCAGGGCGCGACATCCGGGAGGTAAAGCGTCGCGGCGTACTGCCCGTCCGGGCTTAGCCACGAGCGGCACGTGATGGCCGAGCGCAGGCAAGCTCCGCGTCCACGAGCGGCGCGGCACTGGTGAGCGTCAGCGCCAGGACGCCGGTGCCGTCCTCGCCCAGCGAGCTGGCAAGCTGCGTGATGGCGATGTCGGGGGCTCGCCCGTCCTCGTCCGGAAACGAGACGAACACGGGCCGGTAGGGGCCGACGGCCTCCACCTCGGGGCACCAGCCGGGCATGTGGCCGAGCAGCGTGGTGCGCAGGCCGCGCAAGCCGGCCTGATCGACAAGCTGGGTCCGCCAGCGGGCGCGGGGCAGCTTTGCGGCGAGCCGGTCCGTCAGCGCCCGGAAGGCCAGATGCAGGGTGTTCCGGACTTTAGCCTCGACCTCGACCTCCAGCGCCGCGAACATGCTGTCCGAGCGGGCCACGAGACGGCCGTTCCAGAAGATGTCGGTGAGCGTGGCGAGGCCTTCAAAGCGCAGGCGGAAGCGGGCGCCGGCCTTGGCAGTAATCTCGGTCCGGTACCAGAAGTCCTTGTCCTGCAGGGAAAACGGCTCGGACGCGGAGAAGGCGCCGTGATCGGCAAAGACTCCGGCGACGGTGCCTGGGACAGTGGCCGGCAGCCAGTCGAGATCGGCAGGCAGGTCGGCAGGGGTTGCGGCCTCCCCGGCATAGGTGCCGGCCAGCTCCCAGCCGGCGTCAAGCGGATGCAGCTGCTCGGCAAGGCGGCGCGGCGCAGACAGGGGCGATAAGTCGGATACAGCACTTGCCATGCCGTCTCACTCCGCCACGGCAGCAGGCTGGTCCGACAGGAGCCCGGTCAGGCCGCCGTGCAGCCGGTCCCAGGCCTCGATCGCCGGCACCAGCGCGGGCGCGAGCTTGTCGAAGGCCTTGCGCATCACCGCCCGGGCGAGCTGGAACTGCACCACCTTGGCGGTTGCCGAGATGGTCCGTGCATCGGCGGCGAGCCGTTCAAGCGCGGACGCATCCAGAGCGGTGTCCTGCCGCGCCAGCCAGTCGAGATGGGCGGAGAACAGCTCGAAATTCGCGCCGAACTGGCGCAGGGTGTTGAAGGCGTAGAGATGGAAGAAGCCGAAGGGCCGCTCGGCAATCTCGGCCACCTGCGCCGGAAACACGGCGGCGAAGGTGGCAATCGGATTGGCCTCAGGCGCGCGCGCCAGATGCCGGCGGAGCAGGGCGACGGCGCGTCCCGCCAGCGTGGCTGCCTCAGGCAGGGCGGCCGGGAACTTCACGAATTCGGTGTAGGGCAGGAACGGCAGCGCACCCTCCGGCGCGGTGCGGTGGAAGATGCCGTCGAAATCCTCGCCTTCCAGCCGGTGCAGGCCGAGATTGTGGAAATAATCCATCGTTCGGCCGTCGACATCGAGCCGGTTGATGGCGACGGTCGTCTTGCCGTGTTCCTTGCGGTAGGCGGTGCCCTGGGTGTCGGGGAGATAGAAGCTGTCCATCTCGACAAGGCAGAGGTTGCCGCGCGCGATCTGTGCAGCGACATGCGCCTCGACCCGGTCGAAGATGGCGAGTTCGGTCACCCGGATGCCGAACAGGGTCTCGAGGTCTTCCAGCGGCACCTTGAAGAAGGTGAACTGGTCGCCCTCGAAGTCCTGGGTGATGGCATAGCCGAGCGCCGCCTCGGGCGGCTGCCCCAGCGCGGCCAGCACCTCGATCCAGATGTCGAGATAGCAGTTGGTCTCCGGCCAGTCGCGGCCGAGGTCGTGCAGGCCATGGCGCTGATACGCCAGCGGATCAAGCGCCGGAAACACCTTGTCCCGCGTCATGTCAGCCCCAGAGCGCCTTGCGCACCGTTGACGGCCAGTCGGCCGTATCAAGTCCGTGATGGGCAAAGAGCGCCAGCGCAATGCGCTCGAGGCCAAAGCCGACACAGGCCGTGTGCGCAACCGCGCCATCGGCTGTGGTCAGGCCCCAGGTCTTGCCGAAATGGTCCTGGTGATAGTTGAAGGACAGGCAGGCCGTCTTCTTCGCGGTCGAGGTCACCGGAATGAGCAGCTCGAACTTCAGGGCCTGGTCGCGCTGGTTGTTGGCCAGCATCTTGCCGGCGCGCCCGAAGAAGGGATCATTGGCAACATCGATCTCGACCGGCAGTTCGACCGCGGCGATCAGCTCCTGGCCGCGCTCCATCCACTGCTGGCGGAAAGCCATCACCTCGTCCGGCGTGCCCATGCGGACATATTCGCGCATGCGGAACAGCTGCATGCGGGCCGGGTCCTTCGACGGCTCATGCCGGAAGCAATAGGACTGCAGGTCGAACAGGCCCCCGCCCGCCGGCAGCGGGCCACGCTTGGCAATGGTCTGATAGAGCGGATAGCAGGCCGCCGGCGTCAGCACGATGTCCGTCGCCTTCTGGTCCTTGGTCCAGTCATTGCCCTCGGCCATGCACTGAAGCAGGTTCACGTGGTCCAGCTCGCAGCCGCAGAAGGAATGCACGGTTCCGGCAAGCTGCGGGAAGCTCTTCATGTAACCCGAGCCCTCGAAGTGGCTGCGGTTCATGCCCGGGGGAAAGCGGATGACCTCGGACGGCGAGCTGCTGCCGAAGGCCGAGATCAGCCCCTCGAAGCGCTGGATCACGTCCTCGAAGGCGCCCGAACGGCCGTAGAGGCCATCAACGCCGGTGTCGATCAGGAGACCTGCATCAAACAGCCGGTCGAGAAGGGAGGTCTGCATGTCCATGTCTCACCCCAACAGGCTGGTGTCCTGCTTGTTCACAAGCAGCATCGTGGAAGTGTTGCCGAGAATGCGGTCATTGGAGATCATCAGCTGGGCGGAATGCGCATCGCGCAGGTGCCGGCCGAGGCTGTAGGGCGTGCCGTTCTTGTAGCCCATGATCCCTGCGATCAGCAGGCAATGGTTGATGATCTCGAGGATCGTCTGCGACGAGGCGATCTTCACGTTGTTCATGGCCACCGCGAAGCCCATGGACGACAGCTTCGTCTCGTCCTTCTGGGCAGCGTCATACTGCTGCAGGGCGGCCAGGATGTTGGACTTGACCAGCTGCAGCAGGTTGGAGGCTTCCGCCAGACGCAGCGCGCCCGGCGGCACGGTGCCCGGGGTCTTGCGGGCAGCGGCGCGGACGAAGACCTGGGCACGGGCAAAGGCATCCGAGGCGATGCCGAACCAGACGCCGCTCCACAGGATGTGCGAATTGGCCAGCATCGACTGGGCCGCGATCTCGGCGAAAGGCTTGGGCAGGATCTGCTCCGCCGGTGCCTCGCCCTTGAAGATGAAGCCGTCCGAGCGGGTTCCGCGCATGCCGAGCGTGTCCCAGTGATGGGTCTTCTCGAGCGTGTACTGGCCTTTCTCGAACACGGTCATCACCTGGTCCGAGGGGGCGCTGTCGGCGCGGGCCCGGGAGGTGATCAGGATCGCATCAGCCTCGGTGGCGTAGGAAATGACCGTTGCGTCCTTCGTCAGGCGGCAGGTGTCGCCGTCGACCTCGATCGCGCAGATGGAATTGCGCAGGTTGCCGCCGATGCCACCCTCGGTGGTCGCCGAGGCAAGCAGCAGCTGGTCGGCCGCGATGCGGCGCATGTAGGCTTCGTGCCAGGGCGCGCCCTCGCCGTGCGACACCAGGCTCGACGCCTTGATCTGATGCATGGCGAAGACCATGCCGGAGGCAGCACAGGCCTGACCGAGAATGCAGCAAACTTCGGCGATTTCGGCCGTGGTCGCGCTTTCTCCGCCAAGATAGGCCGGAATCTGGATGCCGAGCAGCCGCTCAGCCTTCATTGCGTCGACGGCCTCGCGAGGGAAACGCCCGGCGGCATCGACATCATCCGCGTTGGCCGCGGCCACCGCCGCTGCCCTGCGGGCGCGCTCGGTCAGGCTGAGCGCCTTCGCCTTGGCCAGCTCGTTCATCACGCCACCGGTTCTTCAGTCAGGGATGCCACAGCGTCCCGGATCGCGGCGATCGACGCGAAGGACTTGCGATTGAGCAGGGTCTCGGGGAATTCGACATCGAACGCGTCTTCGAGCGCCAGCATCAGCTGCACGGAGGCAAATGACGACAGGCCAGCTTCGTACAGGTCGGCGGTGTCTGCCAGCGTCTCGACGGAAACCGGCAAGGCGCCATGCTTTGCCAGCAATTCGCGGATCTTGGTGGTCATATTGCGTAATCCCTCAACAAAATGCGTGCCACACCATTCTGGCTGCCGCAGCTACTTCTGCCCCTAGGGCACCTATAGCGCATGTTAAATAATTGTCACTTAAGGCACATGGTAAATTCGACAATAATGTTAAAGTTACATGCGGTCGATTTACGAATTGTTAAGGAATTAATTCCACGAACACAATCTCAATCGATCCACTCGCCAAAGAGGACATATTTCTACCCTCGCGTTAGATCCCGGGTGATGACGAAATCAGTTATTCTACGTAGGTCGAAAACAGTTTTGCCGCAGCGTGCCAATCGGCCAGTTGGGCAGCAGCCTGCAAAGCCCCCTGCTTCAGCGACTGACGCAAGCTTGCGTCACTGATCACCTTGTCCAGCGCATCCGTCAATCCATCGAGATCGTCCGGTTCAACATACAGCGCGCCGCCCAGCGCAAATGTCTTCTGCACTGCGGCGCCACCGCTGCCGACAACGGGCAGGCCATGTGCCAGCGCCTCGGCAAAGGCCATGCCGAAGCCTTCGTAACGGCTGGCGAGAACAATAGCGTCAGCGGCGGCATAGGCATGCTCAAGCGCCGCCGAATCCAGTGCGCCAACCAGCTCGATCCGGTTCGACAGTCCTAAGTCTTCAATCTGGCGACGTATGCTCGTCACACAATCGGCATCGCGCAGGCCGCCAATGATCCTGAGGCTCCAGTCAAGATCGGTCAGCCGCGCCAATGCTGCGACCACAAGATCATGCCCCTTGCGCGGCAAGACCGAGCCAACTGAAATCAGGGCAACGCCTGGACCGCCGCTTCCCCTGGCCGCCGGAGCCGGGTCCGTGCCGGGCTCGACAACGCCGATCCGGCCTACAGGCATGGCGAACAAATCCTGCACCAGCACGGCCGTCGCCGGACTGGTCACGATCACCTTCTGCGCATGCGCAAGAGCTGCACCTTCCTCGGACTTCAGAAGCGCGGCCTCGTCCGCCGAGAGGCCGTGCTCCAGACACAAGGGATGGTGGACAAGGGCCGTCAGCTGCAGATGCCTGCCAAGCTCCGCTGCACGCGCGCCGAGCCTTGCATAAGCCAGGCCATCCACCACCACACGGGTGGCCGGGGCCAGCGCTGCCAGACGGTCGTAGGCGGTATCGAGAACATCCTGAGGCGGGAAGGGATAGGTGTCGCCGAGTGGCAACAGGTCAACGCGCCATCCGAGCGCCTCGAGGCCAGCGATGATGCGCCGATCATAGCCATAGCCCCCCGTTGGCGTGTTGATGTCGCCAGCATAGGCAAAGCACAGCTCTAACGCGCTGGCAGGACTGGTAGAAGACACGCAGAACTCCTCGAACGACACAGGGCCTCAGGCCCAGGTATCCGTAGTTTCGACGAGTTTGGCTTCCAGGTAAACCCTGGGATCGCGCTACTGACCGTCACACGCCAGGTAACTCCGCTCTGGATCAGGTTCTGATGCAGCAGAGCGGGTATAGTCAGGATCGCAGGAGCGACAGGTTCAGGCCGCGTTGGACGAAGCCAAGGGCTGGGTCAGCAGGGAGAAGGCAGCTTCCGTGTCGTCTGCGGAGCGCAGGCCGGCGGCGATCTTGGGGTCGCGCAACTGGCGGGCGATCCGTGCCAGGGCCTTCAGATGGTCCGCGCCAGCACCTTCGGGTGCAAGCAGCAGGAAAATCAGATCGACGGGCTGATCGTCGAGGGAATCGAAGTCGATCGGCTTGTCCATCCGGGCGAAGACGCCAACGAGACGGGTCAGCTTGATCAGCTTGCCGTGGGGAATGGCAACGCCATGTCCGACGCCGGTCGAACCGAGCCTTTCACGCTGCAGCAGCGTGTCGAAGATCTCGCGTTCGGTCAGTCCGGTCAGTTCGGCGGCCTTGGCGGCCAGTTCCTGGATTGCCTGCTTCTTGCTGTTCGCCTTCAGCCCGACAACCACCGCGTCTTGCGTAATCAGATCGCTCAGATCCATCTTCTTTTTCCATTTCATCCCGGCGAGGGCTCCGGCGACTTGCGCCGTCGGGGCCCTGCATCTCCGGGAAGAGCCAGCCTAGCTGACTGTCTTCTGCCCCACCAGAGCCGGATCGATCCAGCCGATGTTGCCATCAGGACGACGGTAGACCACGTTCACGCCGCCGCTCGCGGCATTCTTGAACACGACCACCGGCGCTTCGGACAGATCAAGCTCCATCACGGCCATGCCGACGGTGAGCGTTCTGATCTTGGCCGAGGTTTCGGCAATCACCAACGGACTGAAATCCGCTGGCACTTCTTCCTCCTCCTCGGGCAAGGCCAGCACATAGGACGCTGCCTCGTAGGCTTCCCGAGCCACGCTGTTGGCACCATGATGTGCCTTCAGCTTGCGCTTGTAGCGGCGCAGACGCTTCTCGATGCGATCCGCAGCGCGATCGAAACTCGCGCGCGGCTCTGGATCCTCCCCAGAAACCTGCAACACGATGCCCGTGTCCAGGTGGATCGAGCATTCGGTCTTAAATCCGGATCCCTCCCGGCTAACAGTAACGTGTCCGTTGAAGCCGCCATCGAAATACTTCGACAGGGCGTCGGCTATCCGGTCGTTGACGTGATCGCGCATGGCAGTACCAACGTCGACGTTCTTTCCCGAAATCCGCAATGTCATGGGGACCTCTACTAGTTCATGGACCGAATTGCAGTCGGTGGCCCGACTCTCGAAGCACAGTGTGCCCCGGACGTTGCAGCATGAACCACTCGGCGCTCCGGCGCCATACCCCTTTGGCCATCGGTTTCGCGGGCGGTGCTATAGGCTTCGCCCAACCGAAAGTCAATCGCCGTGGCATGACACCTCCCGCCATGTGGAGCGGCTGCCTACGCAAATCATTATATAGGAATGGTTTGGCAGAATTCAGAAAAGAATGTCGCAGCCGCTTGTTATGGATAAAGCCGGCTTATCGCGCGCCACTTTTTTCCCGCCGCCGCTGGACGGATGAAGAAATGCGAAGCGCCTCGCGATACTTGGCAACCGTGCGCCGCGCGATGTCGATCCCTTCGTCCTTCAGCATCTTCACCAGCGTATCATCTGACAGGATGTCGGTCGGCGATTCTGCGTCGATGAGCTGCTTGATCCGGTGCCGAACGGCTTCGGCGGAATGGGCGTCACCGCCCTCAGTCGCAGAGATGGCCGAGGAGAAGAAATACTTCAGCTCGAAGATCCCGCGTGACGTGGCCATGTACTTGTTGGAGGTGACACGGCTGATGGTGGATTCATGCATGCCGACGGCATCGGCGATCGTCTTGAGGTTCAGCGGGCGCAGGTGCTCGATCCCGTGGGCGAGAAAACCGTCCTGCTGGCGGACGATCTCGGTCGAGACCTTCAGGATCGTCCGCGCGCGCTGGTCCAGGCTCTTGACCAGCCAGTTGGCAGTCTGCAGGCAATCGGTCAGATAGCTGCGCTCGGCGTCCTTGCGGGCCGTGCGGGTGACGCTCGCGTAGTAGGTCTGGTTGACCAGCACGCGGGGCAGCGTTTCCGCGTTCAGCTCCACGTTCCAGCCGCCATCGGAGGCACGGCGGACAATGACGTCAGGCACCACGGACTGCACCAGCGCGGAACCGAACGCCCGTCCCGGCCGCGGATCGAGCGCGCGGATCTCTGCGATCATGTCCGTCAGGTCTTCCTCGTCGACCCCGCAAAGCCGCCGCAATGCCGCCAGCTCCCGGCGCGCGAGCAGGTCGATGTTCTCGATCAGCGTCGCCATAGCCGGATCGAAACGGTCGCGTTCCTTGAGCTGCAATGTCAGGCATTCGGCCAGCGACCGCGCAAAGACACCCGAGGGCTCGAAGCCCTGCAGCACGGCCAGCACAGCTTCGACACGGCCAAGCGAAACGCCGAGCTGCTCCGCAGCCTCGGCAAGGTCCTGAGCCAGATATCCGTTTTCGTCCAGACTGTTGATGAGATGCAGGCCGATCAGCTTGTCGACCGGATCGGCCAGAGCCAGGTTCATCTGGTCGGTCAGCATCAGTGTCAGCGACTGCTCTTCGGCGACGAATGCCTCGAGATTGTAGTCCTCGCTGACCCCGCCACCGGTCCGCCCCTGGTCGGCCGCATAGGCAATGGCCTGTTCGGGGGCCGGGGCAACGCCGCTCTCATCGGGAAACACGTTGCCGAGATCGGTGTCCATGCTTGAAGCAATGGTCTCGGCGCTGGTTTCCAGCTGGTTCTTCATCCAGTCACCAGCCTCGGAATCGCCCCCCGCCCCGCCGTCAAAGCCACCGTCTGGCCCGCCATCATAGGCCTCGCCGCTGGACGAGCTTGCTTCCGGCAGGCTTTCGAGGGAACTGTCGCTTGTCCCCTCGCCCGAGGTGCCCGCCTCCGGATCGCCGCGCTCAAGCAGCGGATTTCGTTCCAGTTCGGCCTCGACATAGGCGGCCAGATCGAGATTGGAAAACTGCAGCAGCTTGATCGCCTGCATCAATTGCGGCGTCATGACAAGCGACTGGCTCTGCCGCATCTCAAGCTTGGTCGAGAGTGCCATGGGCGGGTCGCGCATCCTGCTGGGCAGGACGGTCAAGGCACTGCTGCTGGCCGCCGGTCCTGCGTGAAGTCTCTCCTCCTGGACGCCGCCGCGCCTTTCGTGGCGAGCAGACACAGTCCAGACTGCGAACGGATCAGACTGATCTGGTCCGTTTCTTGCTTATACCGCAGTCACGCGCGTCGCATCAAAGTGTAAATTGTTCGCCAAGGTAAAGACGGCGAACATCCGGGTCCGCAACGATCTCATATGGAGTGCCCTCGGTCAGCACTTCTCCGGCGGCAATGATGTAGGCCCGGTCAATCAGCCCCAGCGTTTCCCGCACGTTATGGTCCGTGATCAGCACCCCGATGCCGCGCTGGGTCAGATGGCGGACCAGCTGCTGGATATCCCCAACGGCGATGGGGTCAATGCCCGCGAAAGGCTCGTCAAGCAGCATGAAAGACGGACGGCTGGCCAGGGCGCGCGCGATTTCCACGCGGCGGCGCTCGCCGCCCGACAGCGCAATCGACGGCGACTTGCGCAGGTGCGTCAGCCCGAACTCGGCAAGCAGTTCGTCCAGATCTTCTTCCCGCCGCTTGCGATTGGGCTCGACCACCTCGAGCACCGCGCGGATGTTTTCCTCAACAGTGAGGCCGCGGAAGATGGACGCTTCCTGCGGCAGGTACCCAATGCCCAAACGGGCGCGGCGGTACATCGGCAGGCTGGTGATATCAAAACCGTCCAGCGTGATGGATCCCTGATCCGGACGGATGAGGCCGGTGATCATGTAGAACACGGTCGTCTTGCCGGCGCCATTGGGGCCGAGCAGACCGACTGCCTCTCCCGGATTGACCGTCAGCGAGACATACTTGACCACGCGGCGCTTGCGATAGCTCTTGCCGATGCCCTCGACCGCGAGCGCACCAAAACCAGCGCCCGGCGCATCGTCAGCGTCCTGAGCAGACCCAGTGCCGAAGGAAAAAGGCAACCATCTCACGCGTGGGCGTCCTGATAATGAGGGAAGTCCGAAACAGGGGGCAGCGGCGCAGATCGACGTCAGCGCCGCAACCCGGCAACTGATCAGTTGCCGGTGCCCTTTCCGTTCAGGCTGTTCGGCTGGATCAGCACCTTGACGCGGCCCGACTTCGGCGCTTCGAGATCGGCCTTGCCGGTTTCAAGGTTGATGGTCAGCTTGTTGCCGACAACGACGTTCGGCCCCTGGCTGAGCACGACCTGCTGGCCGGTCATCACCATGATCTTGCGAGCCATGTCGAAGCTGGCTTCATCGCCGGTTGCGGTCTGGTCCTTGGACGAGATGTAGACGCGGCCATTGGCCTCCAGGCGCATGATGCGCTGCTGCACACCGCCGTCGGCCTTGCCGTCATAGAACACCCGCAGCTTCTGCGTCTTCATGCGGGTCTCGCCCTGAGACACGAGAACGTCACCGGTGAAGGTGGCGCTGTTGGTCTTATCCTCGACCTGCAGCTCCTGCGCCTCGATCTGGATCGGTTCCTTGTCGTTGTCGCCAAAACCGGCAAAGGCGTTTGAAAAGGTCTGCGCGCCAGCCAGCCCAGGGACAAGGGCAATCAGGGCCGCAGCGGCAAGCAGGGAAATGCCCTTCATCTTCAATTCTCCGTATCCTTGGTGGCCATCTTGGCTGCACCCGGCCGTAACGTCATCTTGATACCATTGGTGAAGCGGACCACGCCATTGTCCTGATCATAAGTGAATTTTCCTGCACTTATGTCACCTTGCGTCGAACGGACCACGAGAGGATCCGACGTGCGGACCTCTCCGGTCTTCAGATCGACCTCGACCGACGAAAACTCGGCGTCATAGTCGCCGCTCCAGTCCAGCTTGATGCCGTCCTTCAGCAGCAGGGTCTCCGCTCCGTTGTTGTACGTGCCCTTGTTCGCCGTAATCGCCGCCCGTTCGCCTTCGCCCATGACGATCTCCGCCGTGATGGTCTCAAGGTCGATGATGCGGGGATCGGTGATGCGCTGGATCGCGCGCACGGCCGAAACCTTATAGGAGCGGTCGCCGTCATGACCGGACAGCTCGGGGCGATCCATCACGAGACCTTCGGCCGTCAGCATGACGTTGCCGATACCAAGGCTGGTGAGAAAGTTGAACAGGACAATCAGCCCGGCCATCACGGCAAGAATGCCGATACCGAGCAAGGGGAAGAGGATGCGCAGCACCCGCACGCGGCCCGAATGCCGGCGCGCGTCGCCGCGTGCACGCGTCAGCCGCGCGCCCGCTTCACCCTCCCACGCGTCAGAGCTCAAGAGCTGCCTCGCCGCTATGGCCCGTCCCACCGGAGCCGTTGGATCAATCGGATGCCAGGCTTCCCCAAGACCTGACTGCGCCTCCATATGGGGCACGTACATTAAACAATAAAGTGGCAGACATCAGTCTGCCAATCCTGACCGGCAAACCCCAGGATCTGCCGGCTCATCACCATGAAGCCGCCTGCAAGGCAGGGGGCGGGGCCAACAGCTGTCTCAGCTGTGGGCGAAAATGTCTTCTTCGTCCCAGCCGATCAGATCAAGACGCGCACGGGTCGGCAGGAAGTCGAAACATGCGTTGGCGAAGCCGCTGCGCTCTTCGCGGGCCAGCATCACCTCGAGCTGGCGCTTCAGGGCGTGCAGGTACAGCACATCCGAAGCGGCATAGGCGAGCTGCGCGTCTGTCAGCGTTTCAGCGGCCCAGTCCGAGCTCTGCTGCTGCTTCGACAGTTCCACGCCGATCAGCTCGCGCGTGATGTCCTTCAGACCGTGGCGATCGGTGTAGGTGCGCACCAGCTTCGAGGCGATCTTGGTGCAGAACACCGGCGCGACCTCGATGCCGAGGTAGTGGTACAGCACGGCCACATCAAACCGCGCGAAGTGGAAAATCTTGGTCACGGACGGATCGGTGAACAGGCGCGCCAGATGCGGCGCGCTCTTCTGGCCACGGTCGATCTGCACCACGTCAGCAGAGCCGTCGCCGGGCGACAGCTGCACGACGCACAGGCGGTCGCGGTGCGGATTGAGGCCAAGGGTTTCCGTGTCCACCGCAACAGCCGTCACGCCCTGATAGTGCGAAAGGTCCGGCAGGTCGTTCCTGTGATAGCGGATGGTCATCGTCTCGATCTCGTCATTCGTTGGTCCAGCGCCCTTACAGCACATTCAGGTGCACTGCGGCAAGGGAATGGCAGAAATCGATGACCAAAACGGTAAAGCCGGCGCGGCTCGCAGGCATAACGGCTGGAATTCAGTCTTCTTCGCCGAAACGATCAGCAACAAGCGCAGCAATCGCGGCCATCGCGGCATCGGCATCCGAGCCTTCGACCACGACATGGATGCAGCAACCCGGCGCGGCCGCGAGCATCATCAGCCCCATGATGGAGTTGCCACCGACGGTCTGGCCGTCCTTGGACACGTGCACCTGCGAGGAAAAGGTCTCGACCAGCTTTACCAGCTTGGCGGAAGCGCGGGCATGAAGGCCACGCTTGTTGACGATGGAAAGGTCCTGTTCAAGTCGCGTCATTTTATGCAGGCAGGGTCCTGGAACTTTGCGCGTCACACCTGGCCGGAGAGCACCTGGCTGGCGACGGAAATGTACTTTTGCCCGGCTTTGCGCGCTTCGTCCACTGCTTCGGGCAGACCACGATCGGCGCGTAGGCTGGCAAGCTTGATCAGGAGCGGAAGATTGACGCCGGCAACCACCTCGATGGTCTTGCCGTCCATGACCGAGATCGCAAGATTGGAGGGCGTGCCTCCGAACATGTCGGTCAGCAGAACAACACCTGCGCCGCTGTTGACGGCTGCGACGGCATCCAGAATGTCCTGACGCCGCTGTTCCATGTTGTCTTCCGGACCGATGCAGATGGTCGCGATTTGAGACTGTGGCCCTACCACGTGCTCCAGCGCCGCCTTGAATTCCTCGGCCAGACGGCCGTGAGTTACGAGTACGAGTCCGATCATCCTTGCCCGACCTGTCCTAGACCGTCCTGACGTTCTTTGCGTTCTTGCGGCAGCGCTGTCCGCATCCGGCGGCTTGCCCGCAATGTCGGCAAGGCGAAGGCGCAAAGCAAGTCGTTTTTGGCCAAATTCAAATTAAAGCGGGCAGCCAGCATCACCGCAGACCTCCCGCAGCGCCGCGCGCACCAGAGCCAGCTGGTGCATTGACGACCCTGCCGGCACCGGTTGCAGCGGCAGGCTGACCCCGGCCAGCACGCATTGCAATTGTCCATCCGCCGGCATCCGTTCCAGATCTGCCGGAAGCACCAGATCCACAACAAGCCGGATAAGTGCCTGTGGCTCATGCAAGTGGCGCTGAATTCCGCGTCCGCGCAGTTCAACGAGACCGGCAATTGCGGGCGCCCCCGCTGCGATCAGGCCAAACGACCCAGCGATCAGCTGGACACGGTCGTCGCCTATCAGCGCGGCAAAGTGCCGGCGCGCGCGCGCCTCTGCCAGGAGCATTTGCGCCAGGAGCGATTTTCCGGATCCCGACGGACCGCGCAGCAACACACCGTTGCAGCCCAGCAGCACGGCAGTGGCGTGCTGGAATGGCCCATCATCCGGTCCTGCACTGCCGTCAGTCATGCCGGCCGTCCGGCCGGCAGGGAGATGGTGAAGCGCGCACCGGCGATGCGGCTGCCGCCTGCGGCAGGATCGGCTTCCATCCGGTTCTCCGCGCAGATGGTGCCCTTGTGCGCCTCGATGATCTGGCGCGAGATCGACAGACCAAGACCGGAGTTGTTGCCGAAGTCCTCGCCGTCCGGCCGGTCCGTGTAAAACCGCTCAAAGATGCGCTCGATTTTCTCCGCCCGAATGCCCGGTCCGTCATCATCGACGGTGACGATGATGCGCCCTGCCTTGCGGCTGGCACCGATGCGCACCGTGCCCCCTTCCGGAGAGAAGGAGCGGGCATTGTCGATGAGATTGTTGATGACCTGGGCCAGTCGGCTGTCATAGCCCATCATCTCATAGGGCTTGTCCGGTGCCTTCTCGCCGGCTTTCTCCGGTTTTGCGTCGGCAATGGTGAGAATCACGCGCGGCGCGTCGGCAGCGGCGCGCTGGTTGCTCATGTCGGCCACACCGCGCAGCAGGTTCGCGACATCGAGCACCTCGGCATTGCCGCGTGAAAGCTCGGCATCGAGCCGGGATGCATCGGAGATATCGGTGATCAGCCGGTCGAGACGGCGCACGTCATGCTGGATGACTTCCAGCAACCGCGCCTTGGACGTATCCGACTTGGCCAGCGGCAGGGTTTCCACGGCACTGCGCAGCGAGGTCAGCGGGTTCTTCAACTCATGCGCCACATCGGCGGCGAAGCGCTCGATCGCATCCATGCGGTTATAGAGCGCATTGGTCATGTCGCGGAATGCACGTGCCAGATGGCCGATTTCGTCCTGGCGGTCGGAGAAGTCAGGGATTTCCTGGCGTGAGTTGGATCCCTTGCGCACCCGGTCCGCCGCAGCGGCGAGCCGCCGGACCGGGCCGGCGATCGTGCCGGCGAGCAGCACCGACATGATGAACATCACCACCGCTGCAACCAGGAAGACGCGCATGATGGCGATGCGTTCGGCGCTGACGATGGCGTCAATGTCACCGCCCTGCGTCGACAACAGCAGCGTGCCAAGCACGGCGCGGAAGCGCTGGATCGGGACAGCCACCGACACGATCAGTTCACCGCGCTGGGAAACACGCACAACGCTCGCCGGAGACCCCGCAAGCGCCGCTTCCACTTCCGGATAGATCCGGCCGTCACCGCCACCCGCCTCCTGGTACAGCGGCAGATCCCCCTGGCGCATCCAGAGCTTCACCGATTGCCAGATCCGGTCGACCATGCCGATTTCCTCGCCTTCAGGCGGCGGCAGATCAAACCGCAGGATCTGCGGTCCGGAATAGAGATGGCGCGAATCGAGGATCAGCATGCCATCGGGATCATAGATCCGGGCTCGGGTTTTGGTCGGAGAGATCAGCCGGCGCAGAACCGGGCCAACCCGTTCCGGGTTCACCGGAAAATCGAGCGAGGTCAGGCTGTCGGAGTCCGGTCCGAGCGTCTCGCCGGCCTGAAGCTGGAGCAGCTTTTCCGGATCGACGCTGATCGCCCCGGTGTCAACCGTTGCCGAGGCGGCGATGGCGCTGGCGATGATCTCGCCCTGTGTCAGCAGGCTCTGCACCCGGGCGTCGATCAGGCCGGCACGAAACTGGTTGAGATACAGAATGCCCGACACCAGCGCGATCAGCCCGGCGAGGTTCAGCACCACGATGCGCTTGGTCAGCGAGGAAAATACATAGGTGCCGAGAAACGCGCCAATGCGCGCGCGGGCACGTCGGCGCAGGCGGGGATTGCCAAGCCGGCGCAAAGGCGCGGGCACCCGTTCGCCGGCCGGGTCGGCCGTGCGCAGGCTCGCGTCATCCTTGTCCGTCTCGGTTACCATTGCATCCCGTTGCTGGGGGCGAGGCTCGCGCCTTCGGCCTCGGGCCAGCGTTCTGCTGCGATCCGACTACACCAGGGCATCAGGTTTCGCGGAAGCGATAGCCAACACCGTACAGCGTTTCGATCATGTCGAAGTCGTCGTCGACCATCTTGAACTTCTTGCGCAGGCGCTTGATGTGGCTATCGATGGTGCGGTCGTCAACATAGACCTGATCGTCATAGGCCGCGTCCATGAGGGCATTGCGGCTCTTGACCACGCCCGGACGCTGCGCCAGGGCCGACAGGATCAGGAATTCCGTGACCGTCAGCGTCACCGGCTTGCCGTTCCAGGTGCAGGTGTGCCGCTCCTGGTCCATCAGCAGCAAGCCGCGCTCGAGCAGCTTGTCGGCATCCTCGCGCGGGGCGGAGGCATCACGCGGCGAAACGCGGCGCAGGACGGCACGCACGCGCTCGACCAGCAGCCGCTGGGAGAACGGCTTCCGGATGAAGTCGTCAGCGCCCATCTTCAGGCCGAACAGTTCGTCGATCTCGTCGTCTTTCGACGTCAGGAAGATCACCGGCATATCGGAGGTCTGGCGCAGGCGCCGCAGCAGCTCCATTCCGTCCATGCGCGGCATCTTGATGTCGAAGATCGCGAGGGTCGGGGGATCAGCCTGCAGCCCATCGAGCGCCGACGCGCCGTCGGTGTAGGTCTGGACCCGGTAACCTTCGGATTCCAGCGCAATCGACACTGAAGTGAGAATGTTGCGGTCGTCATCGACCAAGGCAATCGTAGGCATGATGCGGGTCTTTGTCCTTTGATCCGTCAAGGTCTCATCTCTCTTCAGCTTTTGGTCCCGCAATTGCGCATAAAATAAGGCAATGCTTCGCCGCGACCAAACGTTATTGCGCCGAATACGACGGATCTGAGCGGATGATCTGATTAATCGGCAAAGCTGTGACCTGCATCACGTGCGGCAGCGAGACGTTAACCGTGCACATCCAGTCAAACGATTAAGCAAAGACAAAACCGCTTCTGCCACAGTTTTGCTTAAATTTAACCCCTGAAATAAATCCCGACGCAAAGTCTTCGTCTTTTAATCGATTTAGTGTGACGGTCATCTGAATGGATCACTTGTTGCGGAACTCTCAATCAACTAGGGTCCGACTGCCGCGGGACTTGGGAGGCAGCGTAAAGGTAAATGCCCCTCCCCCCGCCGCTCCACTTCAGGTTCTTCGACAGGGATTGCGCGACCATGAAAGAGACGGGTGTCAGAAATCCGGCCTTTGGCCTTGAAACCATCGGGCTGACGGATCTGTCCGCGATTTACTGGAACCAGAACGAGCCTGCGCTTTATGAGCAGGCGCTCACCCGAGGCGAGGCCTGCGTGGCCGCAGGTGGCGCGCTCGTTGCCGACACCGGCCAGCACACCGGCCGCTCGCCGAAGGACAAGTTCGTCGTGGCGGACGAGCACACCACCGACCAGGTCTGGTGGGACAACAACGCCCGCATGAGCCGCGAGCACTTCGACGTGCTGCTGGCCGATTTCATCGCGCATGCCAAGGGCAGGGATCTCTTCGCGCAGGATCTCTATGGCGGCGCGGATGAGGCGTATCGTCTGCCGGTTCGCGTCTACACGCAGTACGCTTGGCACTCCCTGTTCATCCGCAACCTGCTGATCCGTCCGAAGGCCGAGGAACTGTCGACGTTCCAGCCGAAGATGACCATCATCGACCTGCCGAGCTTCAAGGCCGATCCGGCTCGTCATGGCTGCCGCGGCGAAACCGTTATCGCTTGCGACCTGACCCGCATGATCGTGCTGATCGGCGGCACGTCCTATGCCGGCGAAATGAAGAAGTCGGTCTTCACTTTCCTCAACTACCTGCTGCCGCCGCAGGGCGTGATGCCGATGCACTGCTCGGCCAACGTCGGCAAGGACGGCGACACGGCTGTCTTCTTCGGGCTGTCGGGCACCGGCAAGACCACCCTGTCCGCTGACCCGGAGCGCACCCTGATCGGTGACGACGAGCATGGCTGGGGCAAGGGCGGCGTCTTCAACTTCGAAGGCGGCTGCTACGCCAAGACCATCAAGCTTTCGAAGGAAGCCGAGCCGGAGATCTATTCCACCACCCAGCGTTTCGGCACCGTGCTTGAAAACGTGGTGCTGGACGACAAGCGCGTTCCCGACTTCGATGACGGCCGCAAGACCGAGAACACCCGCGCGGCTTACCCGATCCACTTCATCTCGAACGCATCGAGCACCGGCATTGCACCGCAGCCGAAGACAATCATCATGCTGACGGCCGATGCCTTCGGCGTCATGCCCCCGATCGCCAAGCTGACCCCGGCGCAGGCCATGTACCACTTCCTCTCCGGCTACACCGCCAAGGTCGCCGGCACGGAAAAGGGCGTGACCGAGCCGCAGGCGACCTTCTCCACCTGCTTCGGCGCGCCGTTCATTCCGCGCCACCCGACAGAATACGGCAACCTGCTGCGCGACCTCATCGCCGAGCACAATGTCGACTGCTGGCTGGTCAACACCGGCTGGACGGGCGGCGCCTATGGCACTGGCAGCCGCATGCCGATCAAGGCCACCCGCACGCTCCTGCGCGCCGCACTTGATGGCTCTCTGAAGGGCGCGACCTTCCGCACCGACGCCAACTTCGGCTTCGCCGTGCCGGAGGCCGTTCCGGGCGTCGACAGCGCCATCCTGGATCCGCGCTCGACCTGGGCGGATGCCTCCGCCTATGACGCGCAGGCCAAGAAGCTGGTCCAGATGTTCATCGACAACTTCGCCAAGTTCGAGGAAGCCGTGGACGGTGCCGTCCGCGACGCAGCTCCCATCGTCCGCGAAGCTGCCGAATAACCGGCCAGCATGACTTCAGGACCGTCTGTCCGCCGGCAGACGGCTCCTCGCAGCGTCCCAGGGCAACCTGGGGCGCTGTTTTCGTTTGAGCGCCGCTGCGACAGTTCCGCAGCTGGTGACAGCCGTGACCCTTTCCGCCATCTGAACCGCCCTATATGCTCAAAGGAACGGAGAATACTATCGCCGTCAGGGAGGCAGTGCATGCAACCGGGGACGCAATCGGGGTCCGCTCCGCATCACCTCGACGTTCTGGCCGTGGCTGAACGCTGGGTGCAGTCGGGGCGCAAGGCAGCCATCGCAACCGTGGTCGAAACCTGGGGATCTGCTCCGCGTCCGGTCGGCTCTCACCTCGTCATCGATTCGGAAGGCAATTTCGAAGGATCGGTGTCCGGCGGCTGTGTCGAAGGGTCCGTCGTCAGCGAGGCACTTGATGCGATCACCAGCGGCCGTGCAACGATGCTCGAGTTCGGCGTGGCGGACGAAACCGCCTGGCGCGTCGGCCTGTCCTGTGGCGGCCGGATCCGCGTTTATGTGGAGCCCGTGACCGATGCGGCTTGATCTCCTTTCGGCCCTGAATGAGGCCAGGGCACGGCGGCAGGCGGCGATCCTTGTGACTGATCTGCAAGATGGCAGCCAGCGCCTTGTCCAGGCTGCCACCCTGTCTGCCGACGACCCGCTCTATCCTGAGCTGGAAAAGCGTTTTCGCAGCGGTGCGTCCGGTCAGGTCGAGGCGCCGGACGGCCGCGCCGCGTTTCTGACCGTTTCGGTTCCATCGCCGCGACTCGTGATCATCGGCGCTGTCCATATCTCTCAGGCGCTGCTGCCGATGGCCGAGATCGCGGGCTTTGACGTAACGGTCATTGATCCGAGAACGGCGTTTGCCAGTGAGGAGCGCTTTCCTCCGCGCGTGCTGCGAGCCGAGTGGCCGGACGAGGTGCTCGCCCGAACGCCGCTGGATGCCTACACCGCGCTCGCGGCCGTGACGCATGACCCCAAAATCGATGACATGCCCTTGATCGCCGCGCTGCAAGCGGGATGCTTCTATGTCGGCGCACTCGGCAGCCGCAAGACCCATGGCAAACGGGCGGAGCGATTGATGGCCGCCGGACTGACAGAGGCGGACGTCGCGCGAATCCGCGCGCCGATTGGCCTCTCGATTGGCGCCTCATCGCCGGCAGAGATCGCCGTGGCGGTGCTTGCCGAGGTTATTGGAGCGCTGCGCCAGAGCAATCTACCTACACCCGGCGGGGCACGCTGATGCGCTTTGGCCCGGTGTCTCTTGCCGAGGCCGAGGGCGCGCTGCTCGCGCATGGGCGGCGCATCGGGTCAAGGGTGCTCAAGAAAGGGCATGTGCTCACGGCAGACGATCTGGCGGCCCTTGCCGAAGATGGCGTCGAGACTGTCGTTGTCGCCCGATTCGAGTCCGGGGATGTCTCAGAGGACGCCGCTGCCGACCGGCTCTCGGCGGCCGTGGCCGGTTCCGACATCGACAGGGACACGCCGTTCACCGGCCGGGTCAATCTTTACGCCCGCGCCAACGGCTTGCTGATGCTTGATGTCGACGCGGTCCATCGCTTCAATCGGGTCGATCCGGCAATCACCCTTGCCACGCTGCCCAACCTGACACCGGTTCTGGCCGGGCGGATGGTTGCAACAACCAAGATCATCCCCTTTGCCGTGGCCGGTTCGCAGGTCGATGCAGCCGCGTTGCAGGGCGAGGGCGCGGTCCGTGTCGCCGCCTATCGTCCGCGTCCGGTCGGCCTTGTGGCAACGCGCCTGCCGCATCTCAAGCCGGCAACCATGGACAAGACCCGCCGCGTCCTGGAAGACCGGTTGCGGCCAACGGGGTCGCCGCTTCTGCCGGAGCTCCGCACCGCCCACGACGCGGCTGCCGTCGCTGCAGGGATCAAGTCGATGCAGCAGCAGGGCGCGGGTCTGATCATCCTGTTCGGCGCCTCCGCGGTGGTGGACTGCGATGACGTACTGCCCGAGGCAATTCGTCTGGCTGGAGGGACTGTGCTGCATTTTGGCATGCCGGTCGATCCGGGCAATCTCATGCTGCTTGGCGATGTTGGCGGCGTGCCTGTCATCGGCGCTCCCGGCTGCGCCCGCAGTCCCAAGGAGAACGGCTTCGACTGGGTCTTGCATCGCCTCCTGGCGGATATTCCCGTGATGCCCGACGATATCACGGCCATGGGTGTTGGAGGCCTGCTCATGGAAATCACCTCGCGCCCGCACCTGCGGGAACAGGCGTCCGAGCGGCCGGAACCGCGATTCGGTGCCCTGGTGCTTGCCGCTGGGCGCTCCAGCCGGATGGAGGGCGGCAACAAGCTGCTCGCGAGATTGAACGGACGCAGCCTCGTCGCCCATGCGCTGGATGCCACATGCGACAGCAAGGCCTCGCCTGTTGTCCTGGTCACCGGTCACATGGCAGACAAGGTTGCAGCAGAAGTCGGCGAACGCGACGTTGTGATCTGCCATAATCCGGATTTCGCCTCTGGCATGGCCAGCTCGATCCGCGCCGGGCTTGCCTTGCTGCCCGAGGACCTCGACGGTGTCATCATCCATCTGGCCGACATGCCGGGAATCACGTCCGGAATGATCAACCAGCTGATTTCTGCACATGACCGGTCGCGCCGGCATCTCATTGCGGTCGCGACCGCCGATGGCAAAAGGGGTAATCCGGTGCTCTTCGACAGCGCCTTCCTCACCGAGCTGCGGCAGTTGGAAGGCGACATCGGCGCCAGGCATCTTATTGCACGGGAAGCAGAAACCGTTGTCGAGGTCGAACTGGGCGTTTCCGCTCGGCTGGATCTAGACACGCGGGCCGCTCTGCTTTCCGCTGGCGGAGAAATGAATGCCGATTAACCTTCGGTAAAGCCATGTGAATTTTGCGCGGCTCTTATGCCGCCAAAAGAGTTGCGCTGCAGCATTCGTGAGATTATGTATGCGCCACTCGCGTCGCCGCGCCGCAGGTCGGGTCATCCCGTGTCTCGCATTCCGGCGACCAGATTTTCATCGACAGGTGCGCTTGCCAGGCCGTCCGGGTCATCCCGGGCCGACGGCCGGTTTTTTGCGCTGTCCTGTCAGAGACGACAAGAGGATTGACCATGGATCTCAGCCTGCCCCGTCCGGGCCGTTGCAAGTGGGCCGAAGGCGACACCGGCAACTACACCTTTCCGTGCAACCAGCGCGTAGATGCTGGTGTGTCGTATTGCACCGATCACCGCGCGCTGGTCTACATGCCGCCGGAAGAACGTCGTCGCTCCAAGCCGGCAAACAATGCCGCGAGCTTCAAGCGAATCGCAGCCTGAATCACAGGCGCGGTCACGTGCCCCATCGCGTGCGAAAGAGCCCGGAGCGAAAGCCCGGGCTTTTTTGTTGGCATGTCATGGACCGTAGAAACGAAAAAGGGCAGGCGCCTGATGGCCCTGCCCTTTTAATGTGTCTGCAAATGGCCTGTCGTCTCGATCAGGCGGCCTTGAGGGCAGCCTGGATCTCGCGAAGCTGGCTCAGCAGCGTCTCGGCCTTGTGACGGGTTGCGTCATCACGGGCATCGGCGACGTCTTCTTCGGCGTCCTTCACCTGCTGGGCGAGCATGTCACCCTTCAGTTCTGAAACCGGGATCGCCTGCTCGGCGAGGACGGTCAGGCCGGAGCCGTTGACGTCAGCAAAGCCGCCGCGAACGAAGAACTCGACGATCTGGCCGCCGTCCTTGCGAACCTTCAGCAGGCCCGGACGGACGGTGGACATGAACGGGCTGTGATCCTTGAGGACGCCGAACTCGCCTTCGCTGCCCGGCACGGTGACCTCAAGAACCTTTTCCGACAGGAGAAGGCGCTCGGGCGAGACAAGCTCGAACTGGAATGGCTGTGCCATCTGGCAAGTCCTTTACTGGTCGACTGGCTGGCAATCGGGTCGTCAGACGAGGCGCGACGGGCACGCCTCGGTTGAGCGGCCGCCGGTAACCCGGCGGCCTGATGCATCACGCGGCTTCGGCAGCCAGGCGCTGTGCCTTTTCGATCGCTTCCTGGATGTTGCCAACCATGTAGAAGGCAGCTTCCGGCAGGTGATCGTAGTCGCCGTTGACCAGACCCTTGAAGCCCTTGATCGTGTCTTCGAGAGCGACGAGCTTGCCCGGCGAACCGGTGAAGACTTCTGCCACGAAGAACGGCTGGGACAGGAAGCGCTCGATCTTGCGGGCGCGGGCCACGGTGAGCTTGTCCTCTTCGGACAGTTCGTCCATGCCCAGGATCGCGATGATGTCCTGCAGGGCCTTGTAGCGCTGCAGGGTCTGCTGAACCTGACGTGCCACGTTGTAGTGCTCGTCGCCGATGATGCGGGCGTCAAGCATGCGCGAGGTGGAGTCCAGCGGATCCACGGCCGGGTAGATGCCCTTTTCGGCGATCGAACGGTTCAGAACCGTCGTTGCGTCGAGGTGGGCGAAGGTCGAAGCCGGCGCCGGGTCGGTCAAGTCGTCGGCGGGCACGTAAACGGCCTGCACCGAGGTGATCGAACCCTTGGTGGTGGTGGTGATGCGTTCCTGCATGGTGCCCATGTCGGTCGCCAGCGTCGGCTGGTAACCCACGGCCGACGGGATACGGCCGAGCAGAGCGGACACTTCGGAACCAGCCTGGGTGAAGCGGAAGATGTTGTCCACGAAGAACAGCACGTCCTGGCCCTGGTCACGGAAATGCTCGGCGACGGTCAGACCGGTCAGAGCAACACGAGCACGTGCCCCGGGGGGCTCGTTCATCTGGCCGTAAACAAGCGCAGCCTTGGAACCTTCGCCGCCGCCCTTCTTGTTCACGCCGGACTCGATCATTTCCCAGTAAAGGTCGTTGCCTTCACGGGTACGCTCGCCCACGCCAGCGAACACGGAGTAACCGCCGTGCGCCTTTGCGACGTTGTTGATCAGTTCCATGATGAGAACGGTCTTGCCCACGCCGGCGCCGCCGAACAGGCCGATCTTGCCGCCCTTGGCGTACGGAGCCAGAAGGTCCACGACCTTGATGCCGGTGACCAGGATCTGGGCTTCGGTCGACTGCTCGACGAAGGCCGGAGCTTCCTGGTGGATGCCGCGCTTGGTGTCGTGTGCGATCGGGCCGGCTTCGTCCACCGGCTCGCCGATCACGTTCATGATGCGGCCGAGAGTGCCATCGCCAACCGGCACGGCAATCGGTGCACCGGTGTCGGTGACCTTCTGACCACGGACCAGACCTTCGGTCGAGTCCATGGCGATGGTGCGTACGGTGTTTTCGCCAAGATGCTGGGCAACTTCGAGCACCAGACGGGTGCCCTGGTTCTCAGTTTCCAGGCTGTTCAGAATCTGCGGCAGGTGGCCGTCGAACTTGACGTCGACCACGGCGCCGATGACCTGGGTAATCTGTCCGACTTTTGTGTCAGCCATCCCTAAATCCTCGATCCGGTCAGAGCGCTTCGGCGCCCGAGATGATTTCAATCAGTTCCTTGGTGATCTGAGCCTGGCGCTGACGGTTGTACCGCAGCGTCAGCTTCTTGATCATGTCACCGGCGTTGCGGGTCGCGTTGTCCATTGCGGACATGCGGGCGCCCTGCTCCGACGCGGCGTTCTCAAGGAGCGCGCGGAAGATCTGCACCGCGATGTTGCGGGGCAGAAGATCGGTCAGAATTTCAGCCTCGTCCGGCTCGTACTCATAGACCTGCGCGGCGTCACCAGACACCTTGCGCTCCGGCAGCTTGGCCGGAATGATCTGCTGAGCCGTCGGCACCTGGCTGATGACCGACTTGAATTCGGCATACAGCAGGGTGCAGACGTCGAACTCGCCCTTGTCGTACATCGACAGGACCAGATCGGCGATTTCGGCAGCGTTGGCATAGCCAATCGACTTCACGCCGCGCAGTTCGATCGTGCGCAGCACAAGCTTGCCGAACTCACGCTTGATTGCATCGAAGCCCTTCTTGCCGACGCAGAGGATTTTCACCTCCTTGCCCTGCGCGATCAGGCTGCGGGCGCGCTCGCGCGCCAGCTTTGCAATCGACGAATTGAAGCCACCGCAAAGGCCGCGTTCAGCCGTGGCGACGATCAGGAGATGTACCTGATCGCGCCCCGTGCCGGACATCAGCTTCGGCGCATCGTCGCGGCCCTCGAAGGCGACGGCGATGTTGGCGAGCACCTGGTCCATGCGTTCCGCATAGGGCCGGGCAGCCTCCGCAGCCTCCTGGGCGCGACGCAGCTTCGCCGCGGCCACCATTTTCATGGCCTTGGTGATCTTCTGCGTCGCCTTGACCGAGGCGATACGGTTTCGTAGGTCCTTCAGGCTCGGCATGGCCGCCCCTGCTCCTTCTCAGACAGCGTTCCGGGGATTAAGAGAAGCTCTTGGCGAAAGCGTCGATCGCCGCACGCAGGCGGGAGGTCAGCTCGTCGTCCAGGGCCTTCTTCTGCCAGATCGCGTCGAGGAGATCCTTGTGCTCACCACGCAGGGAGAGCAGCAGACCAGCCTCGAAAGCACGCACGCGGTCGACCGGGATCTTGTCCAGGTAGCCGTTCACGCCAGCATAGATCACCGCAACCTGCTCCTCGGTCTTGAGGGGCGAGAACTGCGGCTGCTTCAGCAGCTCGACCAGACGGGCACCACGGTTCAGCAGGCGCTGGGTGGTGGCGTCGAGATCGGAGCCGAACTGGGCGAATGCCGCCATTTCGCGGTACTGCGCCAGCTCGCCCTTGATCGGGCCTGCGACCTGCTTCATCGCCTTGATCTGAGCCGAGGAACCCACGCGGGACACGGACAGGCCGACGTTCACTGCCGGGCGGACGCCCTGGTAGAACAGGTCGGTTTCAAGGAAGATCTGACCGTCGGTGATCGAGATCACGTTGGTCGGAATGTAGGCCGACACGTCGTTCGCCTGGGTCTCGATGACCGGGAGAGCGGTGAGCGAACCGTTGCCGTTGGCATCGTTCAGCTTGGCCGCACGCTCCAGCAGACGGGAGTGCAGGTAGAACACGTCGCCCGGGAAGGCTTCACGTCCGGGCGGACGACGCAGAAGCAGGGACATCTGGCGGTAAGCCACGGCCTGCTTGGACAGATCGTCATAACCGATCACGGCGTGCATGCCGTTGTCGCGGAAGAACTCGCCCATGGCGCAGCCAGCGAACGGAGCCAGGAACTGCAGCGGAGCTGCGTCCGAAGCGGTTGCGGCGACGACGATGGAGTACGGCAGCGCGCCGCTGTCTTCCAGGGTCTTTACGAACTGGGCGACGGTGGAGCGCTTCTGGCCGACTGCAACGTAGATGCAGTACAGCTTGTTGCTCTCGTCGTTACCGGCGTGCAGCGGCTTCTGGTTCAGGAAGGTGTCGAGGATGATCGCGGTCTTGCCGGTCTGGCGGTCACCGATCACCAGCTCGCGCTGACCACGGCCAACCGGGATCAGGGCGTCGATTGCCTTGAGGCCGGTGGACATCGGCTCGTGCACGGACTTGCGCGGCAGAATGCCGGGAGCCTTGACGTCCACGCGACGCTTTTCGGTGAACTCGATCGGGCCCTTGCCGTCCAGCGGGTTGCCCAGCGGGTCGACAACGCGGCCCAGCAGGCCCTTGCCGACCGGGACTTCCACGATCGCGCCGGTACGCTTGACAGTGTCGCCTTCCTTGATTTCACGGTCGGAACCGAAAATCACGACGCCGACGTTGTCGGTTTCAAGGTTCAGCGCCATGCCACGCACGCCGCCGGGGAACTCGACCATTTCACCGGCCTGGACATTGTCCAGACCGTAGACGCGGGCGATGCCGTCACCGACGGACAGCACCTGACCAACCTCAGTCACCGCGGCCTCCTGGCCGAAGCTCTTGATTTGGTCCTTGAGGATAGCGGAAATTTCCGCGGCCCGAATATCCATCAGCCGACCTCTTTCATTGCGAACTTAAGAGAATTGAGCTTGGTGCGCAGCGACGTATCGACCATGCGGCTGCCAACCTTGACGACAAGGCCGCCAATGAGAGCAGGGTCGACGCGTGCAGCGATGTTGATCTTCTTGCCCGTGGAAGCAGAGAGAGCTTCCTTGAGCGCCGCGACATGGGCATCCGACAGCGCCGCTGCGGAGACAACCTCAGCCGTCGCCTCGCCACGCTTTTCAGCGAGCAGGGCACGGAAGGCCTTGATCATGTCGGGAAGAACGTAGAGACGCCGATTCTTGGCGGCCAGCTTCACGAAGTTGGCTGCCAGACCGGAAATTCCGGCCTTCGGAAGCAGGGCGTCAAGCGCCGCCAGCTGCTCATCGGCAGTAAAAACCGGGCTGCGCACAAGGCGGACGAGGTCCGCGCTTTCCGCCAGCATGGCCTCGAAAGCGGTAAGGTCACGCTCGACCGCCAGGGTCGCGCCACCGTCTTCGGCAAGTTCGAGCAGGGCAGCAGCATACCGCTTCGCCACGCCGGAAACGAGAGTTGTGTTGTCAGTCACCTGATCCGAGCTCTCTGACATAATTCCAAGGTGCCGCACCGGACTATCCGCCGCAATGCCTTGAAATTTATTGGGTTTTCAGGGTCAATTGGATTGACGGCAGAACCGCGCCCCCAGAAGCCGCGCCTCGAATAACACAGGCTGTTGTGGTGTGCAACTTCACAAGACCGGACAATAGGCGCAATTGCGAAGGATTCTGAGAGTCCGGCCCCTCCCCTGTCACAATTGCTGTCACAAAAACTGTTGCGGATCGATGTCGATCTGCAGTTTCAGACCGCCGCGCGCAGGCGGACAGAGGTGCATCCAGTGCTTCAGATAGGCCTGCAGGTCTGTCTGTCGTGGAGCCATAGCCAGCAAACGATATCTGTAGCGCCCGCGAACCATCGCAAGGGCAGCCTCGGCCGGCCCAAGAATTGTGACTGCGCGGTCCGGCGGCGCAACGCGGGAAACTGCACGGGCGTAGGCTTCGGTCGCTGGCTTGTCCGGGCCAGAGATCACCAGCGCCGCCAGCCTGCCGAACGGGGGAAGCCCGGCCACCCGGCGCGCTTCAATCTCGGCGTGGTAGAATGCTTCCCGGTCACCGGACAGGAGCGCGCGCAGCACGGGGTGCTCCGGCGAGTAGCTTTGCAGGATCCCGCGCCCACCGCCAGTGACGCGGCCGGCACGTCCCGTCACCTGGGCCAGCAGCTGGAAGGTCCGCTCGGCCGCGCGAGGGTCTCCGTGGGCGAGCCCAAGATCGGCATCCACGACACCGACAAGCTTCATCAGCGGAAAGTTATGTCCCTTGGCGACCAGCTGCGTGCCGATGACAATGTCGGCCCCGCCATCCTCGACAATCTTCATTTCCCGCCGCAGACGCTCCGGTCCGCCCATCAGGTCCGAGGAGAGGACAAGCACGCGGGCATCCGGAAACAGCCCCTCCACTTCCTCGGCCACACGTTCGACCCCCGGTCCGCAGGCAACGAGCGCATCCTGGGTGCCGCAGGCCGGGCAGGCGCGGGGGATCGCTTCGCTGTGGCCGCAGTGATGGCACACCAGCTTGCCCTTCATCCGGTGCTCGACCAGCCAGGCGCTGCACTGGCTGCACTGGAAGCGGTGGCCACAGGAGCGGCAGAGTGTCAGGGGGGCATAGCCGCGCCGGTTGAGAAACAGCAGCGACTGGCCCTTCTGGGCCAAAGTCTCGCGCATGGCCATGATGAGGCCGGGCGCGATCCAGCGGCCGCGCTCCGGCCCTTCGATGCGCATGTCGATGACCGACAGATCCGGCAGGCTTGCGCCGCTGGCGCGTTCCGGCAGCACATGCCGCTGATAGCGCCCGACATCCGCATTGACCCGGCTTTCCACCGAGGGCGTCGCCGAGGCGAGGATCACCGGGAACTTGCCGAGATGCCCCCGCACCACCGCCATGTCGCGCGCGTTGTAGGACACCCGGTCGTCCTGCTTGAAGGCGGTGTCATGCTCTTCGTCGACAACGATCAGCCCAAGCCGGGCGAAAGGCAGGAACAGCGCTGACCGCGCCCCGACCACCACAGGCACTTCGCCGCTGGCCACCCCGCGCCAGACGCGGGCGCGCTTCTTCGGCGTGATCTCCGAATGCCATTCGGCCGGCGCAACCCCGAACCGCGTTTCGAAGCGGCGCAGGAACTGTTCCGTCAGGCCGATTTCCGGCACCAGCACCACCGCCTGCTCGCCCCGCCGCACGGCTTCGGCCACAGCTTCGAAGTAGACTTCCGTCTTGCCGGATCCGGTGACACCGTCGATCAGCGACACTGTGCCGCGCCCCTCAAAACTGGCAACCAGCGCCTTGGCAACGTCCGCCTGCATCTGGGTCAGCTGCGGCGGATTGAAGTCGGGTTCCGGCGGTGGCGGCAACGGCGTCGCAGTCATGAAGACCGGCTCGAACACGCCCTGCCCGGTCAGCCCGTCGATCACGGACGAGCTGACGCCTGCAGTTGCCGCAAGGCCGGCCCGCGTCCAGGCAAAGCCTTCGCTTGCTGTTTCAATGGCGCGCGCCCGCGCCGGCGTCATGCGGTCGGGATGGCGATCCGGCACCAGCCGCAGCCCCGGCACCGGCGGTTCTGGCTCAAGCGCGTCTTCGGAGCGCAGGACCATGCGCAGCACCATGCCGGGCGAGGCCAGCGTCCAGCCGGCGACCCAGTCGATGAAGCGCCTCAGTTCCCCGTTGAGCGGTGGTGCGTCGTAGACATGCAGGATCTCTTTCAGCTTGCGCGGATTGATCGCCGCATCCGGCTGCGTGTCCCAGACCGCACCGATGACTTCCCGTGTGCCCAGCGGCACACGCACGATGCTGCCGGGCACCACGCGCGATCCCTCCGGCACCCGGTAGGTGTAGGGCTCGGGCACGGCGACAGGCACCAGCACGCTGGCAATCGTCTCACGCGTTTCTGGCAGGTCGTCGAACAGCACGCCGCAAGTGTCTCCTGTGCCAAGCCCGGACCGGTCCTCTGCCGGCTTTGGCGGTTAAGGTGGTCAGGACCGTGACTTGCGCGGTCCTTCATGCCTCCGGTCCGCGCATGGGCGCCTGAGGTACGTTCCGCAAAAACACTCCCTTCCGCGAATCGGGGGTGTTGCGGTGCGCGATCCTACGCTAAACAGACGGGGACCGGAGCGGCGCATGGGATATTTCCCCGCCGCGCCTCTCACAGTCGTATGGGAGCGTTCCGCTGTTTTCGGGAACGCGCAAGGGGAGTTGATACCCAGATGAAGTTCTTTGTCGATACGGCCGATACCGCAGAAATCGCCGAACTGGCTGCCACCGGCCTTCTGGACGGCGTGACCACAAACCCCTCCCTGATCATGAAGGCTGGCCGCCCGATGAAGGATGTGATCGCAGAAATCTGCAAGATCACGGACGGCCCGGTCTCCGCAGAAGTTGCCGCGACCGACTATGAAGGCATCATGCGCGAGGCCAAGGTGCTCGCCGCCATTGCGCCCAATGTCGTCATCAAGCTGCCGCTGACCATGGACGGTCTCAAGGCCTGCAAGGCGCTGACCTCGGCTGGTCACAAGACCAACGTCACCCTGTGCTTCTCGGCTACCCAGGCCCTTCTGGCCGCCAAGGCCGGCGCCACCTACATCTCGCCCTTCATCGGCCGCCTCGACGACATCAATCTCGATGGCCTCGAACTGATCCGCGAGATCCGCACGATCTATGACAACTACGGCTTCTCCACCGAGATCCTGGCTGCCTCGATCCGCACGATCAACCACGTGCGCGACTGCGCCATCATCGGCGCCGATGTCGCCACCATCCCGCCGTCGACGCTCAAGGCGCTGGTCAAGCATCCGCTGACCGACAAGGGCCTCGAGACCTTCCTGGCCGACTGGGCCAAGACCGGCCAGTCGATCGCCTGATCGCCCGGCCACCGTCATTGAAACGGCACCCTCTCGGGTGCCGTTTTTGTTTGAACGCCTTGTGATCGTCGATTTGCGTTCCGGGTCACCCCGGTCAAGCGAAGCGCCGAGCCGGGGCCTACTCGTTCCCAGAGTGTTGATGCGGGCACCGCGGTGCCCTTCACAAGCACAGGCAGCGTCAAGCCACTGGCGGCGCTGCCAACATCTTCTGCTCTGGAAGCGAGTAGGCCCCGGGTCTCCGCTTCGCTCTCGCCCGGGGTGACCTTCTTGTGTCAACCGGCAGCCGCGCAGCCACGCCTGCGCAGGCCGTTTCCGGCCGCCCCGCCCCTCTCGCCTCTTGCAGTGATCGTGCGAAGATCTCACTCTATAGTCACTGGAGCTATAGGATTTACAGTCATGTCCGACCTGTCCATCGGTGATCTCGCCCGCCGCACCGGCGTCAAGGTGCCGACGATCCGCTACTACGAGCAGATGGGTCTGGTGCCGGAACCTCCGCGCACCGAGGGCAACCAGCGGCGCTATGGACGGGCTGAACTGGAACGCCTCACCTTCATCAAGCATGCCCGGGATCTCGGGCTGCCGATGGAGGCAATCCGTGACCTCATTGATCTCAGCGCCCATCCCGAGCGCCCCTGCGGCGATGCGGAGCGGATCGCCGCCGAACAACTCGCCACTGTCCGCGATAAGATCGCTCGCCTGCAGCGGCTGGAAGCAGAACTGGAGCGGATCATGGCCCATGACCACGGTGCACACACGGTCGCGGAATGCCACGTCCTGCGCGCCCTCGCCGACCATTCCCTCTGTGACGGCGACCATTGAACGCCGCTGGGCGCACATTCGCCTGCTGACGCCAAAGCACATTCGGACGTCATCCCAGCCTCCGTGCGGGGATCCAGCTGCGCCGCACAAGCATCAACGCCTTGAAACCGTTGAGGCAGAATGGATCCCCGCACGAGGCGGGGATGACCGTGGTGGTGAAAGGCAGTGGTCGGGAATGACCGCACCCCGCTTTCCTGCATAGACGGTTCCAACCGAAGCACGGGCGATAGCGAAATGTGCAAAAGGCCGGAGCGTCGCCGCTCCGGCCCAGACTGCTGACAAACCTCGACCTCAACGTCGTCATCCCGGCCAAGCGCAGCGTCGAGCCGGGACCGGAGAGGCGAGGTCTCTATAATTCAATCCGTTAAACTCGGAGAGACCTTGGCTCTCCGGTCCCGGATCTCCGCTTCGCTGCGTCCGGGATGACGGTAGAGTGTTCGTCATCAACCTCTGCCGGAGCGTCACCGCTCCGGCCTTCTTGACATTCGGGACTGAACCCAGCCGATCAGGCGTGGATCGGCTTGGCGAATGTCGCCATGGCGGCTTCCTTCACGGCTTCCGACATGGTCGGATGCGCGTGGCAGGTGCGGCCGAGGTCTTCCGAGGAGCCGCCGAATTCCATCAGCACGGCTGCCTCGTGGATCATCTCGCCAGCGCCATGGCCGACGATATGCACGCCGAGAACGCGGTCGGTGGCCGCATCGGCCAGCACCTTCACGAAACCGTCGGTGTGGTTCATGGCGCGGGCACGACCGTTGGCGACGAAGTTGAACTTGCCGGCCTTGTAGGCGATGCCTGCGGCCTTCAGCTCTTCCTCGGTCTTGCCCACCGATGCCACTTCCGGTGAGGTGTAAACGACGCCCGGGATGACGTCATAGTTCACGTGACCGGCCTGGCCGGCGAGCATCTCGGCCAACGCCACGCCCTCGTCCTCGGCCTTGTGCGCCAGCATCGGGCCGACGATGACGTCGCCGATGGCGTAGATGCCCGGCACGTTGGTCTGATAATGGCCATTCGTCTCGACGCGGCCGCGGTTATCCAGCTTGACGCCAGCCTCTTCCAGGCCAAGTCCAGCCGTGTAGGGCTTGCGGCCGATGGCGACGAGAACCACGTCGGCCTCGATCACTTCAGCGGCACCGCCAGCGGCCGGCTCGACCGAGACTTCCAGACCCTTGCCCTTCTTGGCAACACCGGTGACCTTGGACGACAGCTTGAAGGTCATGCCCTGCTTGGCCAGCAGACGCTGGGAACTGCTTGGAGACATCGCCGTCCATCGGGCCGAGGATCTTGTCCATGAATTCGACAACGGTCACCTTGGCGCCGAGACGGCCCCAGACCGAGCCCAGTTCCAGACCGATGACGCCGCCGCCGACCACGACGAGGTGATCCGGCACCTTCTCAAGCGTCAGCGCGCCGGTAGAGGAGACGACCTGCTTCTCGTCGATCTCGACGCCCGGCAGCTGCATCACGTCGGAGCCGGTGGCAATGACGATCGACTTGGTGGCAAGTTCGGTCACCTTGCCGTCTTCAGCAGTGACGGACACCTTGCCCTGGCCCAGGATCTTGCCGGTGCCGTGGAAGGCCTCGATCTTGTTCTTCTTCAGGAGGAACGCAACGCCGCCGACATTGGCGTCGATGGTCGCCTGCTTGTGCGTCATCATCGCCGGCAGGTCGAGCTTCGGCTTGGCCACCTTGATGCCGAGCGCCTCGAAGCCATGGCCGGCCTCATGGAACATCTC
This sequence comes from Pannonibacter sp. SL95, assembly GCF_026672425.1. GTDB lineage: Bacteria > Pseudomonadota > Alphaproteobacteria > Rhizobiales > Stappiaceae > Pannonibacter. Next base: position 635,692 of record NZ_JAPPRC010000004.1, on the reverse strand, counting down.
GGAAGCATGCAGCAGCGCCTTGGACGGAATGCAGCCCACGTTCAGGCAGGTGCCGCCATGGGTGGCGCGCTTCTCGACCACCGCGACCTTCAGGCCGAGCTGGGCGGCCTTGATGGCGCAGACATAGCCACCGGGACCGGTACCGATGACAACGAGATCATACTGGGACATGGGAATGCCTCACGTTCTTATAGGTCAGTTTGAGGCAGCCGGCGCGCGTGCGGCCAGCCACCATAGCTTTCGGGAGATCATGCGGCAGGCGCGCTCCCGGCGAGACCGGCCTTCACCCGCGCCATGATCACTCCATGCAGCGCGATGATCAGGACCAGCGAAACGACATGCTGGGTCAGGCTTGCGACCGGCCAGAGGCCGGCAAAACCGGCGGCCCCCAGCGGCAGGAACAGGACGATTGCCGTCCAGACGCCCGGATTTGGCTGTCGCATGGCGATCATCTGGACGATGTGCAGCACCGCATTCACCAGCACCAGATAGACGGCGACCATGCCCCATCCGGCATCGATGAAGCGCATCGCGAGCATGGCCAGCGCGGCCACCCACCAGACGCCGAAGATGTTGACGGCAAATACGAAACCCGGGGTCAGCACCTCACGGCCATGGCCGATATGGGCATTGACGAACTGGCGGAACCGGTCGCGGTCATGCTCCTCGAACTGATGCAGCATGTAGACCGGCAGGACGAGATAGACGTAGAGTTCAGCCTGGGGCCATCCGGCGGTGAACACGGGGGTCAGGAGCAGCAGGACAAACCCTGCCATGAAGCCACCGTAGACCCAGTTTGCGCTGAGGCGCTCAAGCACACCCGTCATCATGCCCATCCGCTCCATGTGTCCGACTGCGACCTGTTGCCGCGCGGGCTAGCTTGACCGCCGTTCCTGCAATTGCAAGGGGCCAAGATCGGCACCGCGGCAAGGCTGGAAAGTGCGTGGCTTACTTGTGCGCCGGGTATCGCCGCAGATACAGGCAAATGCTCCCCCAGATTGCTGCCATGATAGCAATCATCACTGAAAGACCGATGACCTGCTGCTGATCACCAGCCAAGAACACCGGGAACATTATGATCCCGTAGCCAACGATGACGACGACAGCATTCACCCCGGCCAACCACAAAACTCTGGATCCGCGTACCCAGATCTCCGCAATCAGCCACAGGGACAGTGCAGCAGCGACTACGGAGAAAACAGTAGAGTAAATTGAATAGTTCTGGGTGCCACTCAACATGGCACCCAGGTTCCGGACCGTGCCCAGCACGCCGTAACCCAAATAAGCCAGAATTAGCCAAATCGGTATCGGGCGACCAAACACGGCGATTGCTCCTTAGAGATCCAGCACCAGACGGCGCGGGTCTTCCAGGCTTTCCTTGACGCGGACGAGGAAGGTCACGGCTTCCTTGCCGTCGACGATGCGGTGATCGTAGGACAGGGCCAGATACATCATCGGACGGATGACGACCTGACCATTCACGGCCATCGGACGGTCCTGGATCTTGTGCATGCCGAGGATGCCCGACTGCGGGGCGTTCAGGATCGGCGAGGACATCAGCGAGCCGTAGACGCCGCCGTTGGAGATGGTGAAGGTGCCGCCCTGCATGTCGGCAACGCCGAGCTTGCCGTCGCGAGCCTTGCGGCCGAGGTTGGCGATTTCCTTCTCGATCTCGGCAATCGACATCTGGTCGGCGTCGCGCACGACCGGAACCACGAGGCCCTTGTCGGTGCCGACGGCCACGCCGATGTGGCAGAAGTTTTTGTAGACGACGTCGGTGCCGTCGATCTCGGCGTTGACGGCCGGGATTTCCTTCAGCGCGTGGCAGACGGCCTTGGTGAAGAAGCCCATGAAGCCGAGCTTCACGCCATGCTTCTTCTCGAACACGTCCTTGTAGGCGGCGCGCAGGTCCATCACCGGGCCCATGTCCACTTCGTTGTAAGTGGTCAGCATGGCGGCGGTGTTCTGGGCGTCCTTCAGGCGGCGCGCGATGGTCTGGCGCAGCTTGGTCATGCGGACGCGCTCTTCGCGGGCCTCGTCCTCGGCCGGAACCGGCGCGCGGACGGATACGGGAGCAGCAGCTGCAGCCGGGGCAGCGGTGACGCCGGCAGCCACGGCGGCCAGCACGTCACCCTTCAGCACCTGGCCACGCTTGCCGGAGCCTGCAACCTGGTCAGCCGACAGGCCGGTTTCGGCCAGCAGCTTGCCAGCGGCCGGGGCCGGCGGCATGGAGGTCGGAGCAGCCGGGGCGGCGACGGCCGGTGCCGGAGCAGCGGCGGCAACGGCAGGGGCTGCAGCGGCGGCAGGAGCTGCGGCAGCCGCAGCGGCGCCAGCAGCGATCAGGCCGAGCAGGGCGCCGACGCCAACGGTGTCGCCTTCCTTGACGAGGATGCTCTCAAGGGTGCCGGACGCCGGGGACGGAACCTCGACGGTCACCTTGTCGGTTTCGAGTTCAACGAGCGGCTCGTCGGCCTTCACGGCTTCGCCGGGCTTCTTGAACCACTGGGCAATCGTTGCCTCGGAGACGGATTCGCCCAGAGTGGGCACGCGGATTTCGGTTGCCATGGTCGCCTTCTCTAAAAAATTGCCTTGGCCAGTTCCGGATCGGGGGTCCGGCCCGCCTGACTGGCGGGCCGTCCGGGATCAGTTTGCGAATGCCTCGTCCAGGAACGCCTGGAGCTGGGCAAGGTGCTTGGACATCAGGCCCGTTGCGGTCGACGCCGAGGCGGCGCGTCCCGCGTAGCGCGGACGGCGGCTCTTCGCACCGATCTGGTCGAGAACCCATTCGATGTAAGGCTGGACGAAGGTCCATGCCCCCATGTTCTGCGGCTCTTCCTGACACCAGACCATGTCGGCATTGCGGAAGCGGGACAGTTCCTGCACCAGCGCCTTCTTCGGGAACGGGTAGAGCTGCTCGACACGCAGGAGATAGACATCCGTGATGCCGCGCTTCTCGCGCTCTTCGTAAAGGTCATAATAGACCTTGCCCGAGCACATCACCACACGGCGGATCTTGTCGTCCGGCACCAGCTTGATGGTGCTGTCGGCCAGATACTCCGCATCGTCCCACAGCAGGCGGTGGAAGGTCGAATCCGCACCCAGTTCCACCAGCTTCGACGTGGCGCGCTTGTGACGCAGAAGCGACTTCGGCGTCATCAGGATCAGCGGCTTGCGGATGTCACGCTTCAGCTGACGGCGCAGGATGTGGAAGTAGTTCGCCGGCGTCGTGCAGTTCGCGACCTGCATGTTGTCTTCGGCGCAGAGCTGGAGATAGCGCTCCAGACGAGCCGATGAGTGTTCCGGACCCTGACCTTCATAGCCATGCGGCAGAAGGCAGACGAGACCGGACATGCGCAGCCACTTGCGCTCGCCGCTCGAGATGAACTGGTCGAACAGGACCTGCGCACCGTTGGCGAAGTCACCGAACTGGGCTTCCCACATGGTCAGCGCGTTCGGTTCGGCCATCGAGTAGCCATACTCGAACCCGAGCACGGCTTCTTCCGAAAGCATCGAGTTGATGACTTCGTAGCGGGCCTGGTCCGGGGCCAGGTTGTTGAGCGGGATGTAGCGGTTCTCGTCTTCCTGATCGTACAGGACAGTGTGACGCTGCGAGAAGGTGCCGCGTTCGCAGTCCTGACCGGACAGGCGCACGGGATGGCCTTCGGTCACCAGCGTGCCGAACGCCAGCGCTTCCGCCGTTGCCCAGTCGATGCCCTCGCCCGTGTCGATCATCGTGGCGCGGTTCGACAGGAACCGGCCGATGGTCTTGTGAACGTTGAAGCCTTCCGGAACTTCCGTGAGCTTCTTGCCGAGGTCCTTCAGGCGCTCGGTCGGGACACCGGTCGCACCGCGGCGCGGGTCTTCCTGGTCGTCTGCAGCCTTCATGCCGGACCACTTGCCGTCCAGCCAGTCGGCCTTGTTCGGCTTGTAGGTCTGGCCGGCTTCAAACTCGGCTTCCAGCTTGGCCCGCCAGGCCGTCTTCATCGCCTCGACTTCCTCGGCTGTGACGACGCCCTCAGCCATCAGACGCTCTGCATAAATCTGCAGCGTGGTCGGATGGTTGCGGATCTTGCGGTACATGACCGGCTGCGTGAAGCTCGGCTCGTCGCCTTCGTTGTGACCGAAGCGGCGATAGCAGATCATGTCGATGACGACCGGGCGTCCGAACAGCTGACGGAACTCGGTTGCGATCTTGGCGGCAAACACCACTGCTTCCGGATCATCCGCGTTGACGTGGAAGATCGGGGCCTCGATCACCTTGGCCATGTCGGACGGATACGGCGAGGAGCGCGAGAAGCGCGGGTTCGTCGTGAAGCCGATCTGGTTGTTGATGATGACATGCAGCGAACCGCCGGTGCGGTGACCGCGCAGGGCCGAAAGGCCAAAGCACTCAGCCACGACGCCCTGGCCGGCGAAGGCCGCATCGCCGTGGATGAGCAGCGGCAGCACCTTGGAACGGTCGGTCTGGCGCGCGTCCATCAGCCAGCGGCCGTCAACCGACGACAGCTGGTCCTGCTTGGCGCGGACCTTGCCGAGCACCACCGGGTTGACGATTTCCAGATGCGACGGGTTCGCCGTCAGCGACAGGTGCACCTCGTTGCCGTCGAAGGACCGGTCGGACGAAGCGCCCAGATGGTACTTCACGTCACCCGAGCCTTCCACGTCGTCCGGGGCGTAGGAACCGCCCTTGAACTCATGGAACACGGCGCGGTGCGGCTTGCCCATCACCTGGGTCAGCACGTTGAGGCGGCCACGGTGCGCCATGCCAAGGACGATGTCCTTGAGGCCCATGTTGCCGCCGCGCTTGATGATCTGCTCGAGCGCCGGGATCAGCGCTTCACCGCCGTCGAGACCGAACCGCTTGGTTCCGGTGTACTTGACGTCAATGAACTTCTCGAAGCCTTCGGCCTCGACGAGCTTGTTCAGGATCGCGCGCTTGCCCTGCGGGGTGAACTCGACATGCTTGTCCGGCCCTTCGATGCGCTCCTGCAACCAGGCCTTGGCGGCCGGATCGGAGATGTGCATGAACTCGACGCCAAGGGTCGAGCAATAGGTGCGCTTGAGGATCTCCAGCATCTCGCGCAGGGTGGCGTATTCCAGCCCCAGCACGTTGTCGATGAAGATCGGACGGTCCCAGTCGGCGTCGGTGAAGCCGTAGGACGAGGGATGCAGCTCCTCGTGGTCGCCCGGGGGCGAGAGGCGCAGCGGATCAAGGTCAGCGTGCAGATGGCCGCGCATGCGGTACGCACGGATCATCATCAGGGCACGCACGCTGTCGCGGGTTGCCTGATGCACGTCGCCAGCGGACACCGGAGCTGCCGCGCCCTTGGCATCGGCCTTCTGCTTCAGCTTGTCCCCGACCACCTTCTCGATCTGGCCCCAGTTGCCGTCGAGAGCGTTGATGAGGTCGCCCCCGGCTGCGACTGGCCAATCGGCCCGCGCCCACGGGGCACCGCGTGCTTCCTTCAGCACATCGGCTTTTTCATCCTGCAGACCGGCGAAGAAGTCCTGCCACTCGGCGTCAACCGAAGCGGGATTCTCCTGGTACTGGGCGTAGAGTTCTTCAATGTAGGCTGCGTTGGCGCCGTAAAGGAACGACGTCAGCGCGAAGACATTGTTCGCGTCCTGCCGGGCCATGCTCGTTCAGCGGAGGGTCGCTCCGCCCTTTTTTCTCAGGCGCAGCCAGAGGCCGGCCTGTGTTGCACGTTCGGGCCCGCGCCACAGGACACGGACCCCGCTCGAAAATCGCGGACACCGGGAGTGCCGATGTCCGCTTTCCTTGGTTATGCCTTACGAACCGTAAACAAATTGCCCGGCTCGCAGTGGCATCAGCCCTTCAGGACCTGGACGAGGGTCTCGCCCAGCTTGGCCGGCGACGGAGAGACGCGGATGCCAGCCGATTCCATGGCGGCAATCTTGTCTTCCGCACCGCCCTTGCCGCCGGAGATCACAGCACCTGCGTGACCCATCGTGCGGCCCTTCGGGGCGGTCCGGCCCGCGATGAAGCCGGCCATCGGCTTCTTGCGGCCCTTCTTGGCCTCGTCCTTGAGGAACTGGGCAGCGTCCTCTTCGGCCGAACCACCGATCTCGCCGATCATGATGATCGACTGGGTGGCTTCGTCGGCGAGGAACATCTCCAGCACGTCGATGAATTCCGTACCCTTGACCGGGTCACCACCGATGCCGACAGCCGTCGTCTGGCCGAGGCCGGCGTTGGAGGTCTGGAACACGGCTTCATAGGTAAGCGTGCCGGAGCGCGACACAATACCGACCGAACCCTTCTTGAAGATGGAGCCCGGCATGATGCCGATCTTGCACTGTTCCGGGGTCAGGATGCCGGGGCAGTTCGGGCCGAGCAGGCGCGACTTGGACTTCTCCAGGCGGGCCTTGACCTTCACCATGTCAGCCACCGGAATGCCTTCCGTGATGCAGACAATGAAGGGGATCTCGGCGTCGATGGCTTCGATGATCGCAGCCGCGGCACCGGCCGGCGGCACGTAGATCACAGAAGCATCCGCACCGGTCGCGTCCTTGGCAGCGGCGACGGAAGCGTAGATCGGCAGGCTTTCGCCCTTCGAGCCGGTCCACTTCTCGCCACCCTTGGCCGGGTGCACGCCGGCCACCATCTGGGTGCCGTAGTAGGCCAGTGCCTGTTCCGTGTGGAACGTGCCGGTCTTGCCGGTCAGGCCCTGGACGATGACCTTGGTATCTTTGTTGACGAGGATCGACATTATTCTGCTTCCTCTTCCTCAAACTCGAGGGCGTCAAACTCCTCGAAGACGTCATTCGTGAAACGATAGCCCTTGCCGGTCGCCTGCTTGTGCGGCATGTGCGCATCAAGGTTGCGGGACCAGTTGGTGCTGAACCAGTCGAAGTTGCCGTCGGACTTCGAGATACCGAGTTCACCCTGCCAGACGTAGGTCTTGGCATCCTTTGCCTTGATGGTCAGGTACTCGGACGCATCTTCACGGTCGGTGAAATGCGCCCAGCTGCTGGCCACGCCATCTTCCGGTGTGGGGGTGTTGTCCCAGCACACGAAGTAGCAAAGGTTGATGTCGGTCTCGTTCGGTCCGAAGGCCTGACGGTTCACGACCTTGCGTGCGGCCGCCATCACTTGGCGCCCTGCACGGCTGCGACGATCTTCTGTGCCGCATCGTCGAGGTCATCGGCGGCGATCACGTTCAGACCGCTGTCCGAGATGATCTTCTTGCCGAGTTCGACGTTGGTGCCCTCGAGACGGACGACGAGCGGAACCTGCAGGCCCACTTCCTTCACGGCCGCGATCACGCCTTCAGCGATGACATCACACTTCATGATGCCGCCGAAGATGTTGACCAGGATGCCTTCCACGCGCGGGTCCGCGGTGATGATCTTGAAGGCTGCTGCCACCTTCTCCTTGCTGGCGCCGCCACCGACGTCACAGAAGTTGGCCGGCTCCTTGCCGTACAGCTTGATGATGTCCATGGTCGCCATGGCAAGGCCGGCGCCGTTGACCATGCAGCCGATGTTGCCGTCGAGGGCGACATAGGCCAGCTCCCACTTGGAAGCCTCGATTTCCTTGGCGTCTTCCTCGGTCACGTCGCGCAGGGCAACGATTTCCGGGTGACGGAACAGGGCGTTGCCGTCGAAGGACACCTTGGCGTCCAGAACGCGCACGCGGCCGTCCTTCATGACGATCAGCGGGTTGATCTCCAGAAGGCTCATGTCTTTTTCCATGAAGGCCTTGTAGAGGATCGGGAACAGCGTCATGCCGTCCTGGCGGGCGTCGCCTTCCAGCTTCAGCGCATCGCAGAGCTTGGCAGCGTCAGCCGCGGTCACACCGGTTTCCGGGTCGATCGGCAGAGTGACGATCTTCTCCGGGGTGTGCTCGGCAACGGCTTCGATGTCCATGCCGCCTTCGGTGGAGACGACGAAGGCCGGACGGCCGACCGAACGGTCCACGAGGATGGAGAGATACAGCTCGCGCTCGATGTCGGCGCCGTCCTCGATGTAGAGGCGGTTCACGACCTTGCCGGCTTCACCGGTCTGGGCGGTCACCAGCGTGTTGCCAAGCATTTCCTTGGCGTGCTTGATGACGTCTTCCATCGAGAAGGCGAGGCGCACGCCGCCCTTGGCGTCGGCCGGCAGTTCCTTGAACTTGCCCTTGCCACGGCCACCGGCGTGGATCTGCGACTTCACGACCCAGAGCGGGCCCGGCAGCTGCTTGGCTGCGGCTTCTGCTTCGTCAGCCGAGAAGATGGCGACGCCTTCGGCAACCGGAGCGCCGTATTCCTTCAGGACCGCCTTGGCCTGATACTCATGAATGTTCATGGTCTCCCCCGTCGTTCGGAGAACCGCCGCCGGTGAGCCGGCGGCGGGTTGTATCTCTGGCTATCAGTTCAGCACGAGACTCAGGCGAGCGCCGGCTGGATCTTCTTGCAGGCTTCGACCAGCGCGTCGACGGATGCGACGGACTTGTCGAACATGGCCTTCTCGTCGGCGTTCATGTCGATCTCGATGACGCGCTCGACGCCACCGGCACCGATGACAACCGGCACACCGACGTAGGTGTTCTTGAGGCCGTACTGGCCGTTCAGCGCAGCAGCGCAGGGCAGCACGCGCTTCTTGTCCTTGAGATAGCTCTCAGCCATCGCAATGGCCGAAGAGGCCGGGGCGTAGAAGGCCGAACCGGTCTTCAGCAGACCGACGATCTCGGCGCCGCCGTCACGGGTGCGCTGGACGATCTGTTCCAGGCGCTCGGCCGTGCACCAGCCCATCTTGACGAGGTCCGGCAGCGGAATGCCGGCAACGGTGGAGTAGCGGGTCAGCGGCACCATGGTGTCGCCGTGGCCACCCAGCACGAATGCGGTGACGTCCTCGACCGAGACGTTGAACTCGTCGGCCAGGAAGTAGCGGAAGCGGGCGCTGTCCAGCACGCCGGCCATGCCGACGACCTTGTGGGACGGCAGGCCGGAGAACTTCTGCAGGGCCCAGACCATCGCATCGAGCGGGTTGGTGATGCAGATGACGAAAGCGTTCGGAGCGTGCTTGGCAATGCCGGCGCCGACCTGCTCCATGACCTTCAGGTTGATTTCCAGCAGGTCGTCGCGGCTCATGCCCGGCTTGCGCGGCACGCCGGCGGTGACGATCACGACGTCCGCGCCTTCGATGCCTTCATAGGTGTTGGTGCCGGCGAGCTTGGCGTCAAAGCCGTCAACCGGGGAAGACTCGGCGATGTCGAGCGACTTGCCCTGCGGCATGCCCTCGGCGATGTCGAAGAGGACGATGTCCCCCAGCTCCTTGAGACCAGCCAGGTGGGCGAGCGTGCCGCCAATCTGACCCGAACCAATCAAAGCAATTTTGTTGCGCGCCATGTCCGAAAGTTTCCCTTTACGTAAGATGGAACCTCACGCCATCCGCCGATGACTGGCGATGGCACTACTCCCTTTGATCCGCTCACGCAAGCCAATCAAAAGAATATACCCCTGCGAGAACCCAGTTTATGCCATTCCTTACGCGCTCACGTGCATGACCTAATGGGAATGCATATCACCGCGTGCAGAACTTCTGTTGTCTCCCGACAGATATGCTTCCGAACGCATCTCGATCAGACGCGAAATCGTTCGGTCGAACTCGAAGATCTCGGCCCCTGACGCCGCCCGGTACAGGTGGTCTGCCTCGACCTCCGCAGAGATGACCGTCTTCACCCCATTGTCGTACAGGGTATCGATCAGGTTGATGAACCTTTTGGCCTCATTGCGCCGTGACAGGTCCATTTCCGGCACGTTTTCGATGAAAACCGTGCCATAGGCATGGGCGATGCGCAGGTAGTCGGCCGCGCCCAGCGGGTTTGCGCAAAGATCGGCGAAGCTGAAACGGGCGATCCCGCTGGCAACGCGCGGCACCTCGATGCGGCGGCCCTTCATGTCCAGATGCTCGGCATGCTCCGGCATGCCATGGGTCAGCGAGCGCCAGAGATCCTCGAACGCGCGCGATGTTTCGGGCGAAAGCGGGCTCATGTAGACCTTCGCTCCGCCAAGCTTCTCCATGCGGTAATCGGTCGGAGAATCCAGCATCAGGACTTCGACATGCTTTGCCAGCAGCCCTAGAAAAGGCAGAAACAGCTGCCGGTTAAGCCCGTCCTTGTAGAGATTGTCAGGTGCAACATTGGAAGTTGCAACCACGATGACCCCGCGCGCAAACAGCTGCGTGAAAAGCCGACCAAGGATCATCGCGTCGGCGATATCTGTGACGGAAAACTCGTCGAAACACAGGAGCCGGGTCTCGAGCGCGATCTGGTCGGCAACGGGCGGGATCGGATCGTCGCCCTTGACCTCGCCGCGCTTCAGCGCCTGCCGCCAGGCATGGATCCGCTCGTGGGTCTCAGCCATGAACTCATGGAAATGCACCCGGCGCTTGCGGCGGATGATGGTCACTTCCATGAAGAGGTCCATCAGCATCGTCTTGCCGCGGCCGACCCCACCCCAAAGATAGAGCCCGCGGACAGCAGACCACATCTCGTTCTTCTTGCGGGCAAACAGCCAGCCGAGGGAGCTTTTCTTGGAGGCAAGCCGGACTTCGGCCAGGTGCTCGTTGAGGGCATCGAGCTTGCGGACGGCGGCCAGCTGGGCCGCGTCCTCGCTGATCGCTCCACTTGCAACCAGCGCTTCGTATCGCTTGGCCAGCGCGCGGCTGGCCGGCAGTTCCATCTTCGTCGTCGGCTTCAACGTGGGCTCTCCGCCTGCACCGGACGCATCCCGAGGTCCTGCGACCCGGGCCACGCCCGCGCGCGATCACGCACGGACGCCCGTGATTTCCGGTGCTGCGATACGGAGATTGGCATTCCCACGCAAGTCCCTTCATCCGTCGAGGACCTGGTTTTTAGCACGAGGTTGCGACCGGACCGTAAACGCGGCCCTTGCCCGGCCGCGCCGTGCATGCGCTCCTGAGGCGGCTTACCAGCGCAGCAGCCGGCCGCCGCGCCCCGCCTGCCGTTCCTGAATGGCGAGAAGCCGTGCGACCAGTTCCCGTTCCTGCGACTTGGCAAGATCAGCACCGCGTCCGCGTCCGTCGGTCAGGATCCAGCCATTGCCGGGCTTGACGACGTCGATCTCGCAAGCCGATCCGGGATCAATCCCCAACCGGTCAATCAGACGAACGCCCCCGACTGCATCAGGCGGTGTTTCGTCCTGGTCGAGGCCCTTGAACGAGCGGCGCAAGGCCGTGTGGAACCCGGCAAGATCACGGGCATCGACAATCGATGTGAAGGGGCGCCCTTCGCGCAGGCGTGTCAGACGGTAGACGCCGGGATCTGCCGGCAACATCTGCGAGCTGCAGGGAATATCGGCCAGCGCGCCAATGGCGGTCCATTCCGCGCGAACCGTGATCGAGACCGATTCACGCAAGGCAGGCATGAGCTGCGACAGGCGCGCCGCATCAACTGCCGGCGTTTCGGTCGCCTTCGGTGCCTCGGCCTCTATCCGCCTTGCAGCTTTTGCGAGTGCCGTTCCGCCAATTCGCAACCGACGAAAGACAACCAGATCGCGCTTCAGATCGGTGTGATCAACCCGCCAGCCTGCATCGAGCCAGGAATTCTGATGCACGAGGCTTCCGCCAGAATTCGCCCACCAGGTTCTATGTTCACGGGCGCTCATCGGCAGATTTGATCCGAGAATCTGCTCAAGATCCTCGAGTTTGGCCGCCCATACGACCTCATCGAGACGAGCCAGATGTTCGCGCAACGGATCATACTTCGCCATAATGCCTTCGCACTCCCCAAAGTTGCTATTCGTGAAACGATTGCCCGTTTCGCGTGAAATTTCCGCGAAACGGGCGTGAACGTTTCAGAGGGGAGGTGTGAAATGCAGGATCAGCGGGCGAGGCTGACGGCGGCACCCGAGCTGGTCTGGCCGCTGAAGCGCTCGCCGGACGTGGCATAAAGCCGGGCGATTTCGCCGCCGCTGCCATCCTTGAGCACGACCTGTTTGCCGCTGAGATCCCAGGCCGAGACCCCAGAGAGCGTTGCGTCGCTGCAACCACGGGTATTGGCGCGATAGCCGCCAGACCAGGTGGTCAGGGTCATGAACAGCATGCAATTGCTGCTGCCCGACGAGATTTTCCAGCCACCGAGCATATCGTTCCGGCCAACTTCACGGCTGTCGGCTGGAGCAGGCGCTGCCGGGAGCGAGGCGACCGCACCGGGCGCAGTCCCGGTTGCAGACGGTGCCGCGGGCGTGCCGGGCAGCGGTGCCATCGGGTCGGTCGTTACCGGACCAGGTGCCGGGGTCAACGGCTGCAGCTGGCCACCGGAAACCGGTGTTGTCGGTGTCGCCGGCAGCGGGGGAGCGGAATAGTTCCCGCCACCGAAGCGCTGGCAGCCAGCGACGCCGGTCAGGCAAAGCACAACTGCGATCGTTGCTACGCGTTTCATGTCGAATCAGTCCTTCCTGCTCCACAGGTCTGCTGCAGTCTACCGGTACCTGCGGGAAAATTCTCCCCCGCCAAAACGCCAATTCACGATGTTTGACGAAACGCCTTGATCCTGGCTGCCGTTAACGTCATATTTGGGGCAAGTCTTAGGGAGACCCAAGGGCGGCCGTCACTTCGCAACTGAAGGCACGGACCCATGCCGCACCTGACTACAAACGGGCGCATCCGCCTTCTGGGCAGCGCCGATAAACACCTGTTCCGCGATCATCTGCTGCGCCTCGATCCCGAGACGAAGCGGAGCCGTTTTGCCATGCTGGTCAGCGATACGTTTCTCGAAGCCTATGTCGAGACCTCGTTTTCGCTCGATACCGTCATCTATGGCTATATCGAAGATGACACCTTGCGGGCAACATCCGAACTGCGCCGCGTTGCCGATGCGACCTCGGGCGAGGCAGCGTTCTGCGTCGAAAGCGACTGGCGCAGCCAGGGGCTTGGAACGGCATTGATGGAACTCGTCCTGATCGCGGCGCGAGCCCAGGGCTACCAGCACATCTACATGAACTGCCTTGCGACCAACCGGTCGATGCAGGCGCTGGCGCGCAAGTTCTCGGCAGACCTGACGTTCGAGTCCGGCGATGTCGTCGCCCATCTTGCCCCGCAACCTGCCGAAGTGGAGGCCGCAGCGACGACGTCCCGCTGGCCACGGCTGGCATTCGACCGTCTGCGCGTCCTGCTGGGCCTCAGCGAACGGGAACACGGACCGGCGTCCGGCACCTGACGCAGCAGGCTGAGGCCAACATCGTCCTGTGCGCGTGTTTAGGCCAGCGCATGATCGAGAACCGCAATCGCCGCATCGACGCCGCCAGCGCCATGCGGAATGCCAAGGCGGCGCAGCCCGAGCTCCAGCGCCGCGAGAGTGCCGAGCAGCATCACGGCATTGACGTGCCCCATGTGGCCAATGCGGATGCCACGCCCGGCGATCTCGCCGATGGTTCCGCCCACGGTGACACCGCAGACATCCTTGACGAAGGACCTGAGCGGGGCCGGATCGACGCCGTTGAACAGGATCACCGTGACGCTGTCGGATCGGGCCTCCGGCACCTTGATGTTCAGTTCAAGGGCACCGGCCTGCCCCCAGACCTCGACCGCAGCGCGGGTTGCCTGCGCCAGCAGTGCGTGCCGCCGCCACACGGCCTCCAGCCCTTCCTCCTCGATCAGTTCAACCGCACGGTTGAAGGCGAACAGCAGATGCTCAGGCGGTGTGCCGCAGTATTTCATGTAGTGCTCAGGCCCGTCGCGGAACGTCCAGTCCATGTAGCTGTTGCGCAGGCCGGCGGTCTTGTGCGCGGCCAGCGCGCGCGGCCCTGCGGCCACGAAGGCAAGACCGGGAGGGGCCATTAGCCCCTTCTGCGAACCGGTCAGCGCCAGATCGACGCCCCAGGCGTCCATCTCGAAGGGCACGCAGCCGAGCGAGGCGATGCAGTCGACCATGAACAGCGCCGGATGCCCGGCCGCATCCATCGCCTTGCGGATCGCTGCAATGTCGTTGAGCACGCCAGACGCGGTATCGATCTGCACCACCAGCACCGCCTTGATGGCGTGGGCCGTATCGGCCTTGAGCCGTGCCTCGATGGCGGCCGGATCGACCGGCAGATGCCAGCTGCCTGGCAGAACCTCCATCTCGATCCCGCTCATGGCTGCTGCCTCGCCCCAGCCCAGCGCAAACCGGCCCGATTCCAGCACCAGCACCTTGTCGCCGCGCGACAGCGTGTTGGACAGCGCCGCGTCCCAGGCTCCATGGCCGTTGGAAATGTAGATGTAGGGCTTTCCCTCTGTGCGGAACAACCGCTTCAGCCCGGAGAGGCAGGCGTCCGTGGTGCGCAGCAGCGGCCCTTCATAAATGTCGACCGCAGGCCGGTGCATCGCCCTGAGCACCTCGTCCGGGACATTCGTCGGGCCGGGGATCATCAGGAATTCCTTGCCGTTCCGGAGTGTCATTTCGAAGCGTCCTGGACTACGGGATCGTAAAATCTGGCGAGAGCAAAGATATAACCGGGTTGAACGGCAAACAGCAACGGCCAGAAAGCAATGAAATTGCTGCCAATTCCTGGGGATTGACACCCCCATGCGGTGGCTGGCTGACCGCATTCGCAGCAATGTCGTCACAGTTGCGATGATTCGTTGGGTGTGCCGCAAGCGCCTGCTTGTGTGCCGACAGGACCTGTCGGACACTGCCACCCAGGGTTCAGCGGGTTTTTAGCGAAAATGATTGTGGTCGAAGAGCGGTCCTCGCCTCTTGTTCTTGTGTTGCCCCATTCTGGCCAACGGATTCCGAGGGAACTCGAGCGCCGGATGACGGCAACAGGGCGCCTGCAGACCGATCTGTCCTGGCATCTTGACCAAGTGGCCGACTTTACCGGCGAGCTTGGCATCAGTGTCCTGCGCACCCCCTTCTCACGCCTGGTCATTGACGTCGACCGCGATCCGGTGCGCGAAGCGGATGGTCAGCCGTCAGATCCGGCCGTGGCGCTATGCCCGCTGACCACGATGGACGGCAAGCGCGTCTATCAGGCCGAGGAAGATCCGGGGCCGGTAGAAATCGAAGAGCGGCGCAGGCTGTTCCACGAGCCGTTCCACACAGCACTGGGAGCCCAGATCGAACGGCTCAAGGGCCAGAACCGGCGCGTGGTCCTGCTCAACATCCAGTCCATGCGCTCACGCATCAAGGGCCGGTTCCCGGGCGAGCTGCCGCTGGTCAACATCGGCAATTGCCAAGGCCGCAGCTGCCACGAGGACGTAACCAGCATCGTCGCCAGCCTTGAAAAGGACTACCCGAACGGCGGTCTGTCGGAAAATGACATCACGACCGGCGGCTTCATCGCCCAGATGTTCGGTCAACCGCGCGACGGCGTGCATGTCATCACGCTCGTTCTGGCGCAGCGTGCCTACATCCGGCATGAAACGCCGCCGTTCGAGATGGACAAGGAGAGGCTGAAGCAGACCCGCGCGGCCCTGCGCCGCGTTTCGGCCGATCTGATCAACTGGGCCAATGGCGCGCAGAAGGCTCCGCCGCGCACGCTGCTGGAACCATTGCCGGATTTCCTGTCCGTCTGATCAGACCACGTTGCGCTCGATCAGCGGCTTGTCCTGTGCCAGCCGCTGGAGCCCCAAAGGCGCAAGATCCAGCGTCTCGTAACCTCCCGTCGCAATCAGCTCTGCCAGCCCCCGGCCGATGGCAGGAGACTGCTGCAACCCGTGCCCGGAAAAGCCCAGCGCGATATAGAGCCCCGGATGACCGGGCACGCTGCCGACGAAGGCATTGTGGTCGAACAGGTTCATGTCGTAGTGCCCAGCCCAGGCCGCGCCGGGGCGGATCGCCTCGAAGGCCGGCACCCGGTTCGCCAGGCTCGGCCACAGGCGCTCGTCGAAGAAGGCGTGATCAACCTCGAAGTCGTCCGCCGCCACGTCCGGATCGTCATCCGGGCCGGCGCCGCAGATGAAGCCCTCGCCCTCGGGCCGCACATAGGTGCCATCCGGGTCGATCAGCAGAGGCACACCGGTGACTTTCTCCCGGCAGGTGAAGGGGAAGACAAAGCGTTTGCGGCGGTGGATCGGCAGCTCCAGCCCGGCAAGCCGGCAGATCTCCGCCCCGCCTGACGCCCCGGCGGCGTTGAGCACCGCGCCCGCCTCGATCACGTCGCCCGTGTCGAGCCGCACCCGCCAGGCCGCCTCGCCCCGCTCAAGGCCGATCACCCGTGCGGCGACATATTCGACGCCGAGCGCCCGGGCGCGGGCGCGGAACGCCTGCATCAGGCCGTAGCCGTCGAACCAGCCTTCCCCGGTCGTGCCGTGACAGCCGGCGGCAATGCCTTCGATGTTGAGGAAGGGAAAGCGCCGCTGCAGATCACATGGTTCATAGAAAGCAATGTCGGCCCCGAGCTGGCGTTGCAGCGCGTGGTTCTCCTCCAGGATCGGGCGCGTTTCCGGCGTTGCCAGGAACAGATAGCCGCCCTCCTTCAGCCCGATGTCGGGCGCCTGCCCGCCCCCAGGGGTAGCAAGCCGCAGGCCGATGTCGCGCAGGAACGCGATGCCGAAGAGCGAGATCTCGATGTTGATCGCACTGGAAAACTGCTGCCGGATCGAAGCCGCCGAGCGGGCCGAGGCGCAGAAGGTGTAGGCCGGGTCCGCCTCGACCACGACGATCCGGCCGGAAAAATCGCTCCGCGCAGCAAGCTGGGCGGCCACCGACGAGCCAATTGCGGCCCCACCGATGATCACGAGATCTGCTGTGTCTGCCAAGGCGTCCTCCCCGCCACAAAACGCGAAAGACCGGGCGGCCATGCCGTCCGGTCGAAGTGGTCAAACGCGCTCAAGTCGCTCCGCCGGCATCCCTGCCCTCTCCGCCGTGCTCCCTGCCCCTCTCCGCGGTCATCCCCGCCTCGTGCGGGGATCCAGCCCCCGCATCAACGCGAGCCGGAACGGGAGAGAAGGCCGAAAGCCGCAAGGCTCCCCACAGCGGGGATGACCTCAGAGTACGGAACAGACCCTGAGCCAGCGGCGAAACGCAGGCTCAGGCGTCACCCTGTCCGTTCCTCAGAAGAACGCCTGCAAGCCCGTCTGGGCACGGCCCAGGATCAGGGCGTGGACGTCATGCGTGCCTTCGTAGGTGTTCACGGTCTCCAGGTTCTGGGCGTGACGCATCACGTGGTATTCTTCCTGGATGCCGTTGCCTCCGTGCATGTCGCGGGCCTGGCGGGCGACGTCGAGGGCCTTGCCGCAATTGTTGCGCTTGACCAGGGAGATCATCTCCGGCGCCACCTTGCCTTCATCGAACAGGCGGCCGACGCGCAGCGAGCCCTGCAGGCCGAGCGCAATTTCCGTCTGCATGTCGGCGAGCTTCTTCTGGAACAGCTGTGTCTGCGCCAGCGGGCGGCCGAACTGATGCCGGTCGAGGCCATACTGGCGGGCACGGTGCCAGCAATCCTCGGCCGCGCCCAGCGCGCCCCAGGAAATGCCATAGCGGGCGCGGTTGAGGCAGCCGAACGGACCCTTCAGGCCCGAGACATTTGGCAGCAGCGCGTCTTCGGACACTTCCCACGCCGTCCATGACGATCTCGCCGGTGATCGAGGCGCGCAGGGACAGCTTGCCGCCGATCTTCGGCGCGCTGAGGCCCTTCATGCCCTTCTCCAGCACGAAGCCGCGAATGGCATTGTCATGCGCTTCGGACTTGGCCCAGACGACGAAGACATCGGCGATCGGGGAGTTGGAGATCCACATCTTGGATCCCTTGAGGCGGTAGCCGCCGTCGATCTTCTCGGCGCGGGTGCGCATGCCGGCCGGGTCGGAGCCCGCGTCCGGCTCGGTCAGGCCGAAGCAGCCGACATATTCGCCGGAGGCGAGCTTCGGCAGGTACTTCTTGCGCTGCTCTTCCGTGCCATAGGCATAGATCGGATACATCACCAGCGAGGACTGCACCGAGTTCATCGAGCGGTAGCCGCTGTCGACACGCTCGATCTCGCGCGCCACCAGACCGTAGGCGACGTAGGAGGCATTGGCACAGCCATAGTCTTCCGGCAGGGTCACACCGAGCAGGCCCAGTTCGCCCATCTCGTTGAAGATCTCGCGGTCGGTCTTCTCATGCGCATAGGCTTCAAGCACACGCGGCATCAGCTTGTCCTGCGCATAGGCGCGGGCGGTTTCCATGATCAGGATCTCGTCCTCGTTCAGCTGCTCGCGCAGCAGGAACGGATCGTCCCAGGAAAAGGTACCGCCACCGGTGGGATCAGACTTCAGGGCCGCCATGTTCTTTCCTCCTCGTCGGCGAACGGGTCAAAGCCCGCCGCGCTGCGTCTCGACCGGACCTGCGTCACGCCGCAAGGCTTCCGGGGTTGGCAAAGACCATGACAGAGAGGGGGGGCGCGCTAAAGGGACAGTTTCTCCCGTTATCATTCCAGAAGGGAATGAACTTGATTACCCTTGAGGCGGCAAGGCCGTCAGCTTGTCGGGATTTCGCTGGATGTAGATGCCGCAGAGCTGGCCGTCCGGTGTCAGATCGAAGAACACCAGGCTGTCCGGCGCGCCCGGCTCTGCAAACTGCAGGGCTGTGCCGCCGTTCGCCCGGCGCGACACGATGGCCGTTCCCTGCGCCATTTGCCCGAGCACGCCGGCCAGAAAGCCGGACACCTCGGCCCGCCCGGTGAGCACGCGCCGTGCCGCGGCAACCTTGGGGCCGCCATCCGACACCAGCTCCACGTCATCCGCCAGAACTGCGGCAAGTGCGGCCGTGTCGCCGCTGCGCACGCAGGTCTCGATCAGCGCGGTCAGCCGCGCGATGTCCTCAGGCCGGGCGGGAAAGCGCGGCCGCTCGGCCTGCAGCTGTCCGCGGGCCCGTGAGGCCAGCTTGCGGCAGGTAACGCCGCTGCGGCCCAGCGTCTGGCCGATCTCCTCGAACGACAGTCCGAACAGGTCATGCAGCAGGAAGGCGGCCCGTTCCAGTGGACTGAGCCGGTCCAGCACCCGCATCACCGCCATCGACAGGTCAACGTCCGCCTCGACCATCGCCGGTACATCTGAGCCGTCCTCCACCCAGGGTTCCGGCAGCCAGCAGCCGGTATAGGCCGCCCGCTGGCGCTTCTGCCGGCGCAAGAGGTCGATGGCCCGGGTCGTGACCACCCGTGCCAGCCAGGCTTCCGGCCGGTCGGGCGGCTCGGGCAGCGCCAGTCCGGCCACCCAGGCGTCCTGCACCACATCCTCGGCATCCGCCCGGCTGCCCAGCATGCGATAGGCAAGACGCATGAGCCGCGGCCGCGCCTGCGTCACCTCCTGCTGCTCCAGCCAGACCGTCATGCGTTCCTGCTCCTGCGCCGATAGGGCTTAGGCCTTGCGTCTGAGCTCAAGAGGCCCGGCGCCACACTGCAACGCATGGCCGCTCCCGCGCTTGATCACCGTGTAAACCTGCTCCGAGGCAATCGCCGCCGCAAGCCCGATGCGGCCGCACCGGCCGAACCGGTCCAGCACCCGCTCCCCCAGGTCCAGTTGATCCGGGCTGTCCTGCAACACCGCTCGGGCAAAGGCCGCCGCCAGCCAGAGATCCGGCTCGACCACATCCTCGACTTGCCCGGCCAGCAGCGGCAACAGCCGGTGACGCGCGACGCCGGCCTCTTCGGCCAGTTTCAGCACCAGCTCGGCGCAGTCGCCGCAGCCACCGGCATCGGCCGTGATGAAGCGCGCAGCGAAATAGGCGGCAGCCGGCAGCCCGAAGCGGTGATCAAGAAACGGCATCGCCAGCCCAAGTTTCAGGCCACCGGTCAGATCCTGCGCGACGAGGTCTTCCAGAAAGGTCGTGTCATAGGCGTAGCGGCGGCCAAACTGGCGCGTCTGCGCCATCAGAATGGATTTCAGCATGGGGTCTCCGGCGAGAGCGTTGGGGGAGCAATGCGCAGGCAGAGATCGCCTGCACGTCCATGACGCTCGACCCCGCAAAACGTGACATCCCCCGTCTGCCGGTAGGTTGATGCTGCCGCCGCCACACGGTCCTCCTCTTGAGGTCTCTCCGACAGGGTTAAACTTTCATTCCAATTCCTCATCACCCTGCGCTAATCTGATCCGAACGTGCAGGTCTTTCCTGCGCAAGCTCCGCTGATCCGGAATGATCTCATGCTCAAGCGCGCCTTTCTTCCTCCCGCCGATGCCCTCGTCGCCTTCGAGGCGGCCGCCCGGCACGAGAGCTTCACGCGGGCGGCAGAGGAGCTGCACCTGACGCAGGGCGCGGTCTCCAAGCAGATCCGCCATCTGGAGCAACGCCTTGGCGTTGCCCTGTTCTCCAGAGTGCGGCAGCGCGTGCTCCTGACCGACGCCGGCCGGCTCTACCTGCACGAGGTGCGCGGCGCGCTTGACCATCTGCACGACGCCACCCGGCAGGTGATGTCCTTTGCCGGCAGTCAGGACGTGCTCAATCTGGCGGTCCTGCCCACATTCGGCACCCGCTGGCTGGCGCCGCGCCTTGCCGATTTCCTGCGCCAGACCCCGCAGGCCGCGCTCAACATCTCGATCCGCCTCAGGCCCTTCGACTTCGAGCAGGAACCCTTCGACGGGGCAATCCACCACGGCGACCCGCTCTGGGCCGGTGGCATCGTCGAGCCTCTGTTTCCCGAAGAGACCATCGTCGTCTGCTCCCGCCCCTTCCGCGACCGGCATCTTCTGGCAAAGCCCGCCGACCTGCTGCGCGTGCCGCGCCTGCAGCTCGCCACCCGGCCAATGGCCTGGCGCGACTGGTTCGAGGCCAATGGCCTAGTGACCGACACCGCCTTCCAGGGCCCGCGCTTCGAGCAATTCGGCATGATCGCCGAGGCAGCAGCGCATCATCTGGGCGTTGCCATCATGCCGGTGTTCTTCGTCGAGGATGAGCTGGCCTCCGGGCGGCTTGTGAAGCTGTTCGACGGCACGGTCGCCGAGCGCTCCGCCTATCATTTCGTCTATCCGGAGAACCGCGCGCTGCGTCCGGTGGTCTCCGCCTTCCGCCGCTGGTTGACGGCCGAGGCAAAGACCGCGCGCATCAGCCGGGAAAGCCTGTTGCCCGGTTGATGCGTCTTTTCACAGGCCACTGCAGCGCGTATTGAAGGCGGACGCAATTCAGGGGCATTTGCAGTGACCTATCCCTTTCGTGACCGGTTCCATGCAGCCCGCAAGGCTTTGATCCATAGGCTGGAACATCTCTGGCCGTCCTTGCCGCTCGAGGCGGTGAGCGAAGCGGTCGCACCCGGCCTTGTCCATCGTGTCACGCCGAAGCCGGTCCCGATGACGCCGATGCCGGCGCAGGCGCTCGACTGGCTCGCCGTCCACGGCGGTCGCACCGAGCAGCAGGGCGTCCTGCGCCTGACCCGTCCCGTGACCGTCGACCCGAAGATGGGCCTGCTTTTCGCCGGTGGCCGCATCATCTGGCGCAGCAGCGACACGCCGGAGCGCGAGAGGGGGCCGGATTTCATCGGGCACCTCCTGTCGCCGCAGCGCCGCCTGCCGGCCGCGATCCTGCTGCACCACGTGCATGGCGACAACTACTTCCATTTCTTCTTCTTCGTGCTGAGCAAGGTTGTTGTCGCCGAGGCGGCAGGGCTCGATCCGTCAATCCCGTTCCTCGTCGACGCCCGCACGGCCTCAACGCCCTGGTTCCAGCAGGCGCAAGCGCTCGGGGTCTTCGGCAACCGTCCCCTGCTCGTGCAGGAGCGCGGCGAGGTGATCGCCGTCGAGACTGCCCATGTGGTGCGCGACTTCTTCCTGACCCGGCCGCTGATGGAAGCGATTGCCGCGAGGTTCGGCGTCAGCGCCGATGCAAAGGGAGAGCCGCTGTTTCTGGAGCGCCGGTCGGGCGCGGCCAATGGCCGCCGCTTCCGCAATCAGGATGAGGTGACCGCGCTCGGCCGGAGCAAAGGCTTTCGCGTCGTCGATCCCGGCACGCTGCCGCTGCACGAGCAGGCCGCCCTGTTTGCCGCAGCGCCGGCGGTGGCTGGCGCGCATGGGGCGGGGCTGACCAATCTTCTCTTCCGGCAAGGGCCGTGCCGCGTGCTGGAGCTGTTCAGCCCCGGGATGGGCTCGCCACATTACTTCATGCTGGCGCGCGAAAAGGGCTTTGCCTACGAAAGCCAGCTCACCTTCAATCCGGAAGGCCGGGCCTTCACGGCGGACACGGATGTCAATCTTGAAGCCCTGTCCGACGGCCTTGACCGCCTGCTCGCCTGACGCGCCTCAGAGATAGTCCTTGAAGCTCGGCGGCGGCAGTTCGCGCAGGATGCGGTCGCGGTGGCGGTGGGCGAGCGGATGCAGCACGTCGGCGCAGATGAAGGACCAGGGCAGCGGATAGGCTGTGGTCACATCCGGCCCTTGGCTGTCATTGGCCTGGCGCGGTGTCGAGGCCGGATTGCGGGCAAGATCCGCCGCCGCCAGGTCGAGCCGCGCATTGACCGTATCCAGCCAGGCCTGCGTGAACTCCGTGCCTGGCTTGAAGATGTAGGCACACATGCCGATCAGCCGCTTGTAGTTCAGCCGCAGATAACGGTAGCGCATCAGGTTGGCGAGCGAACCCGCCCGCCGCGTGCCGATGTAGAGATCCCCGCCCAGCCTGTGCCGGTGGATATGCGCCACGCCCTTGGGCGAGCCCTCGCGGTAGCCGATGCCGAAGGCGTCGCTGCCCTCCAGCCTGTCAAACGCCGGCAGCCAGCTTTCGCGTGTGAACTTGATGTCGGCATAGCCGCCGCCATGGTGGTGCATGAAATAGGGGCGCAGGTAGTCGGAGCGATGCACGGCGCTGAGGCGGTCATAGGCCGGGTGCAGCGGCGCGCCCGGCACCAGCCAGTCGGACAGCGTGTCCGGTGTCACGAGGATCACCTGCGCGCCGGTCGCCGACAGGCTGGCAAGGCAGCGCGCCCGGTCCTCCGACATCGGGTTGCTGCCCGTCCAGAAGGCAAAGACCCGTCGCTCCAGTGTCCGCTCATCCGCCATGATCCGCTCCGGTGATGCTGGGACCAATCATCTATCGTCCGTCGATGGTGCCATAATAGTCCGGCCGGTGGCCGAAGACGCCCTGCAGGTTGCCCGAGGCACGGGCCAGCCGCAGCCGCGCCTTGTAGTATCGGTGCTCGGCGCGCCGGCTTCCGGCCAATTGCTGCAGCCGCGCCAGGGTGAGGAGCACGGCTCCGCCCACCAGCCGCCGCAGGCCCTTGACCAGATACTTCACGGCGGCGCGGGCGTATCCGGTCTTCAGGATATCGGCCTGCACATGCGCCTCGGCGCTCGCGCGCACCAGCGCGATCAGCCGCTCCGGCTCCACCCGGCTCGCCGGCACGTCCTCGGTCACCACGGCACGCGGCGCCCAGACGATGCGGTGCCCCTTGGCATGGGCCCGCTCGAAGAAATCGAGGTCCTCGTAGCCATTGAGGAACACCGGGTTGTAGCTGAGGCCGCTGCCCTCGGGCCGGATCAGCCGCGCCGAGAAGGCGACATTGTTGGTCGACGCGCGAGACAGGATGGTTCCCTCCGGATCCGGGCGCTTCACTTCCGGCGGCCACCAGTCCGGCGCAGGCCGCTCGAAGCGCTTCTTCACCCAGCCATAGGTTACCTCGGCCGCATGCGCCTGCGCCGTCGCCAGATGCATCGCCAGCCAGTCCGGCTCGGCCACCTCGTCATCGTCGATCAGGGCGATCCAGTCATAGCCATGCGCCAGGGCCTCGGTCAGCGAGCGGTTGCGGGCAAAGGGAATGCCGCGCCGGGTCTCGATCGCATAATGCACCGGCAGCGGCGAGCGGCTTGCCACCTCGTCCACCACGCTGCGGCTCGCCGGTTCGCTGTCATTCTCGATGACGCAGATCTCGGCGCTGACATCCGCCGGCAGCACCTGCCGGCCAAGCGCCTCAAGGCAGGCACGCAGCATGTCCGGCCGCCGCGCCGTACAGACGAGCATGCCGACCCGCAGGCGGGGAGTCGTGCTGGTCGCGGTCATCTGCTTTGGCCCTTTGCGGCCATCCGTTGCAACAGATCGTCATAGCGCCGGGCAACAACGGCCAGGTCCAGATGCCCGGTGGCATGGGCCCGCGCCGCCGCGCCCCTTGCGCGGCAGTCTTCCGCATCGCTGACGAGCGGTGCCAGCGCCTCACGCACGGTGTCGGCAGAAATGCTGTCCATGAGCAGTGCCGCTGGCCCGGCTGCTTCCGGCGTTCCGCCGCCGTTGCCGGCAATGACCGCGCAGCCACAGGACATGGCCTCGACCACCGCACGCGGGAAGCCTTCCCGCACGATGGACGGCAGCGCGGCAATGGCGGAGCGTGCCAGCTCGGCGCGCACCGCGTCGATGGTCAGGCTGCGGTGCACCTCGATGTCGGTGCGCCCGCCCGCGCGCGCCTCGATCGAGCGGGCAAAGGCAGCCTCCTCTTCGGTCTGCACCGACATGACCAGCGACAGGGTCCAGCCCGGTGCGTCCAGTCCGAGGAAGGCGTCCAGCAGCTCGCCGATGCCCTTATCGGCACGGGCGCGGCCCACATAGGTGATGCGCCGCTCCTTCGGGCCTGGCAGCCAGAGGCCTGTGTCGACGCCATTGGGGATCACCTCGCTGCGATCGGCGACGCCTGGAAAGTCCTCAAGAAAGGTGCCGCGGATAAACTCGCTGACGAAGATTACACGGCGGATGCGCGCCAGCTGCCGCGCCCGGCGCCAGCGCGACAGGAAGGTCTTCTGCCGTTTCAGCAGACCGTGCCGGTGCAGGACGACCGGCACATGCGGCAAGGCCCGGGCGATGGCAGCGGCGCTTTCGGGGTGCTGATGCACCACGATCACATCGGGCTCTGCCACCTTCAGCCGGTCAACGCAGCCCGCCACCATGCCGCGCTGGGACGAGGCCACAACGGAGCGGAACGGCACATCGGGAAACGGATTGTCCACGGCCGCGCCGATGACAGTTGTCGTCTCGCGGTAGCGGCTGGCCAGGATGAGGTCACGCGCCACCAGATCAATGGAGGTGGCCCCTTCCGGCGAGAAGCGCATGCCGCGCGGCAAGACAATGGATACGCGCACCGCGTGGGCTCCGTCTGTTTCCGGGTTTCCCACTGACTACCCGTCGCGGTGCGCGGCTGCAAGCGGTTCGCTTGGCTCAGGCGGGACCGGCGGCCTGCGGCTGAGGCGGCAAGGCCTGTCCTTTTCCGGTTGCTTCGCCCGCCGGTGCCGGTTCGGCCGAAGCGTTCTTTTCAGCCGATGCCTTTCCGGCCGCCATGCCCGCCCATTGGCCGGCCAGCACGCTGACGATGACAAAGCCCATGCCGACGAGCTGCCAGAAGC
The DNA here is from genome assembly GCF_026672425.1 of Pannonibacter sp. SL95. Lineage (GTDB taxonomy): Bacteria > Pseudomonadota > Alphaproteobacteria > Rhizobiales > Stappiaceae > Pannonibacter. The sequence goes on along the minus strand of NZ_JAPPRC010000004.1, from coordinate 610,464 downwards.
CCAGCGACTGGTCGAGCCAGACCCAGCCGAGCACCACGGCCATCGCCGGCGACAGCAGCGCGACTGGTGCCACCGCCGTCGGCCCCATCAGGGCAATGCCACGGAACCAGAGCAGATAGGTCAATCCCGCACCGATGAAGCTGAAATAGGCGAAGGCAACCCAGTTGATCAGCGTGAGCGGCGGCAGTGCCGGTTCGGTCAAGAGCGCGAGCGGCACCAGCAGCAGTCCACCGGCAGTAAGCTGCCAGGCCGTGAAGGTCAGAGCCGAGACATCCGGCTTCCACAGGCGCGTCAGCACCGTTCCAAAGGCCATCGACACGGCAGCGGCAAGCGCGGCGGCAATCCCCACACTGTCCAGCGCCGCCTGCGGCTTGAGCGTCAGCAGGCCGACGCCGAAGATGCCGACCATGGCGGCGGCGGCGGCAACAGCCGTCAGGCGAGTACCCAGCAGCAGCCGCGACAGACCCAGCACGATCAGCGGCTGGATCGCCCCCACCGTTGCCGCTACGCCTCCGGGCAGGCGGTAGGCGCCGATGTTCATCAAGGTCCAGAACAGGGTGAAATTCAGCGCGCCCAGCACAGTGACACGCCAGATCCATGCTCCGCGCGGCAGCTTGCGCACGATCAGGAGCAGCAGCAATGCTGCCGGCAGCGCCCGCCACATGGCCAGCGTCATGGGCCGGTCGGGAGGCAGGAACTCGGTGATGACAAGATAACTGCTGCCCCAGATCAACGGGGCGAGCAGGGTGACAAGCAAGGAAAGCCGGTACATGGGCTTCGTGTCCGTTCAGAAAGCCGGAGTGCGGGCGGTCGAGGCGAGACGCCAGTGTGGCCGTGCGGCACTCCGGGGATCGTGACTATTGCCTTAGACGAGCTTTGCAATCGATGTGGGAGCAAGGCGAGGCTTTTGCGGCCAGTTTCCATCAGCTGCAGGGCCGACAGCAACCAGCATCACCGGAACCTCATCCTCGCCGAGACCGAAGGCCTCGGCCACACCGTCTGCATCAAAGCCCACCATCGGGCAGGCGCCCAGTCCGTGCGCCTCGGCAGCGATCAACAGGAATGCTCCGGCGAGGCTCGCGGACCGGATGGCCTCGTCGCGGGACAACTGAACATTGCCCCCATAGAACGCGTCGGCAGCAGCCGAAAGGTCCGCTGCGAGCGCTGCTGGCATGTATCCGGCTTCGACGCTCGGCGCAAGCAGGGACGGCAGCGAGCCCTGACGCGGGTGCTGACCGCACAGGATGAAAGTGACGGCAGCGTCCTCGACCTTTGCCTGGCCGGACGCCAGAGCCCGCAACTTCGCCTTCTGCTCAGGCGAACGAACGGCCACGAAACGCCAGTTCTGCAGATTGAACGCCGAAGGTGCCCGCGTGGCAAGATCGACGAGGCGCAGGATTGCCCGATCGGACAGGGTCTGTCCGGGCTGGAAGAAATTGACCGACGACCGGGCTTCGATGGCCTCGATCAGGACCGGGGTATGGATCTGCATGGCGTTTATCCTTGGTACGGCTCGCGGCGTGAGCCCGTGCCAACAGAGATAGACGCCATGTCCGGAGATGATAATTCCTGCTATTCTCGCTTCACTCATAACCTGAAGTGAATAATCAACCACCCATGGAAACACTCTCCGCCTTGCGGTTGTTCCGCACCATTGCCGATCAGGGCAGTTTCGCTGCCGCAGCGCGGACGGCTGGCCTGTCACCGGCAGCCGTCAGCAAGGCAATTGGCGAGCTGGAAGCGGGATTGGGGACACGGCTCCTGAACAGAACAACCCGCAAGCTCAGCCTGACGGAAGCTGGTACGCTCTATCTCGAACAGGTTCGCCGGGCGCTCTCCGATCTCGACGAGGCCCGGGACCAGCTGGCCAGCCTCAATGCCGAACCATCCGGCCTGCTGCGCGTCAGCGCCCCGATGACCTCAAGTCTTGTCCTGCTGACAGAACGGATCCCGGAATTTCTCGACCGCTACCCGAAGATCAGCCTCGATCTGGATCTCAACGACCGCCGCGTCGATCTTGTCCGCGATGGTTTCGACCTTGCCCTGCGCGGCGGGCAAAGGCTGGACGACACGACGCTTGTAACCCGCAAGGTCGGGGCCTTGTGCCACGTGCTGTGCGCCGCTCCTGCCTATCTCGCCCGCAAGGGAACGCCTGCAGCGCCGCAGGACCTCTCGGAGCACGAATGTGTCCGCTTCTCCCTGTCCGGCCATGCCGACGAATGGACATTCCAGCGTGGCGGTGAAACGGTGAGCCAGAAGGTGCGCGGCCGCTATCAGGTGTCATCCAGCCTTGCCGTCCGCGACGCCTTGCGCGCCGGCTTCGGCCTCAGCCTGATCCCGCGCGCCTATGTCGCCGGGGACCTCGCCGCAGGGCGTCTCGTCCAGGTGATGGCTGATTGGACGGCCCCCGATGTGGTCGTCAACGCCCTCTACCCCTCCCGCCGCCACGTCCCCCCGAAAGTCCGCGCCTTCATCGACTTCGCCGCCGACGTCCTCCACGAGCATCGTGGCACGCGCAGCTAACGGACGGGGAATGTCGGCAACCTACATAAAGGAAAAACGGCCCGGGTTTGCACCCGGGCCGTTTTCTTGTTTCAGGCTGGAAAGCCGTGCGGGAGGATTAGTCCTCGTCGCGGGCCTTCAGGGCTGCGCCCAGGATGTCGCCCAGCGAAGCGCCCGAGTCGGACGAACCGTACTGTGCAACCGCTTCCTTCTCTTCGGCGATTTCCAGCGCCTTGATCGAGACGGAGACGCGACGGGTCTTCTTGTCGAACTGGGTGATGCGTGCGTCGATCTTCTCGCCAACCGAGAAGCGCTCCGGACGCTGTTCAGCGCGGTCACGGGACAGGTCGGCGCGACGGATGAAGGAGGTCAGGTCGCTGTCTGCGAGCTTAACTTCCAGGCCGCCTTCCTTCACCTCGATGACTTCGCAGGTGACGATGGCGTTCTTGCGGACTTCACCGGCTGCTGCGGACTCGAACGGATCACCGCCGAGCTGCTTGATGCCGAGCGAAATGCGCTCCTTCTCCACGTCGACGTCAAGAACCACGGCCTTGACGACATCGCCCTTCTTGTACTCTTCGATGACCTGCTCGCCCGGACGGTTCCAGTCGAGGTCGGACAGGTGCACCATGCCGTCCACGTCGCCGTCGAGGCCGATGAACAGACCGAATTCGGTCTTGTTCTTGACTTCGCCTTCGACTTCCGTGTTGACCGGGAAGCGCTCAGCGAAAGCATCCCACGGGTTCTGCAGGGTCTGCTTGAGGCCCAGCGAGATGCGGCGCTTGACCGGATCGACTTCCAGGACCATGACGTCGACTTCCTGCGAGGTCGAAACGATCTTGCCCGGATGGACGTTCTTCTTGGTCCAGGACATTTCGGAAACGTGGATCAGGCCTTCGATGCCCGGCTCCAGTTCGACGAATGCGCCGTAGTCGGTGATGTTGGTCACGCGGCCCGAGAACTTGGCGTTGATCGGGTACTTGGCTTCGATGCCATCCCACGGATCAGTCTCAAGCTGCTTCATGCCGAGGCTGATGCGGTGCGTGTCCTGGTTGACGCGGATGATCTGGACGCGGACGGTCTGGCCGATGGACAGCACTTCCGACGGATGGTTGATGCGGCGCCACGCGATGTCGGTGACGTGCAGCAGGCCGTCGATGCCGCCGAGGTCGACGAACGCACCGTAGTCGGTGATGTTCTTGACCACGCCTTCCACGGTCTGGCCTTCCTCGAGGCTCTGGACCAGTTCCGAACGCTGTTCGGCGCGGGTTTCTTCCAGAACGACGCGGCGCGAGACCACGATGTTGCCGCGGCGCTTGTCCATCTTGAGGATCTGGAACGGCTGCGGGGTGTGCATCAGCGGGGTGACATCGCGCACCGGACGGATGTCGACCTGCGAACGCGGCAGGAAGGCCACGGCGCCGTCGAGATCAACGGTGAAGCCGCCCTTGACCTGGTTGAAGATCTGGCCGGTAACCTTGTCGCCCTTCTCGAAGGAGACTTCAAGGCGGACCCAGCTCTCTTCGCGGCGAGCCTTCTCGCGCGACAGGACAGCTTCACCGAGGGCGTTCTCGACGCGCTCCAGGTAAACCTCGACCTCGTCGCCGACCTTCAGGTCGCCATCACGGCCCTTGACGCCGAATTCCTTCAGCGGCACGCGGCCTTCCACCTTCAGGCCGACGTCGATGACGGCCAGGTCCTTCTCGATGGCAACGATGAGGCCCTTGACGACCGAACCTTCATAGAGGTCGTTCGAGGCAAAGGACTCGTTCAGAAGGGCCGCAAAATCCGCGGTGGAGGGGTTCAGTTCGCTCATAAAATCTCCTGGTGCCATTTCTGGCGGGCGCCGGCGGGTTGGTGTTGTGTTTCGGATCCTTCACCTCCCGGGAGCCGGTTTCTGGCTCCAGCCATCCAGCCTGCAAAGCGCAGACGGAATGGGCCGGCGGGCGGAAGCCGGAGGATCCGGGTCTTCCAGTAAAGACGTGCGGTTTTGCTCGTCTTGAAAATCTTGTGCCGGCCAACCACCAGGGTTGGCGCGCTCCCCGAGACACTCACGCTGACAGACATCCGCAGGCGGTGCATCAGCTGGTCGCAAGGCCGAATGCTGGTTTTGAAACCAGATCGTCCCGCCACCCGGATCTCTACCGGTCTGGCAGGCCGTCAAGACGGCGTCGATTGCGGCAATCGCTCAGGAAGCCCGATAGGCTGTCACGATATCCACAGCCGCACGGAACGCCGTCTCTATATCCATTTCGGTCGTATCAAGCAAGTGCGCGTCGGCAGCCTGCTTCAAAGGGGCGACCGCACGGGTCTGGTCCCGTTCATCGCGCCGCTTGAGGTCCTCCAGCACCGAGGCAAACTCAGCCTCCTTGCCCTGGGACAGGATCTCGGCCGTGCGCCGCTTGGCCCGCGCTTCCGGCGCAGCCGTGACATAGAGCTTCACCTCGGCATCGGGGCAGACGACCGTGCCGATGTCCCGTCCGTCCAGCACAGCCCCCGGCGGAACCTTGGCGAAGGCCCGCTGCAGCCGCACCAGTTCCTCGCGCAGGGCAGGCAGCACGGCAATGCGCGAGGCCGCTTCGCCCGTTTCATGGGCCGACAGCAGCGCACGGTCCATATGCGCAAGGTCGAGCCGATGGGCGATGTCGACGGCAATCGCCTCGTCGCCCAGCGGCAGCCCTTGCGCCAGCAGCGCCGCGGCAACGGCACGATAGGTCAAGCCCGTATCGAGATACCGCAGGCCAAAATGTGCCGCGAGCCGGCGGGCCAGCGTGCCTTTTCCTGAAGCTGCGGGGCCATCGATCGCGATGATCATGCGTTGACGTCCTCAAGCTCGGCAATGTCGGCACCCAGGCCCGTGAACAGGCTGGTGAAGGTCGGGAAGCTGGTCGCAATCACCGCGCCGTCGTCCACGGTCACAGCCGTATCGCTGGCCATGCCCAGCACGAGGAAGCTCATGGCAATGCGGTGATCCAGATGGGTCGCCACCGTGCCTCCGCCGATGCGATTTGCGCCGCCGGTCACGGTCAGCTCTGCCTCGCCCTCGCGGCAGGGGATGCCATTGGCTTCCAGCCCGCGCGCCACGGCCGCCAGACGGTCCGATTCCTTCACCCGCAGCTCGTCGAGGCCGGGCATGTAGGTGTCGCCTTCAGCAAAGGCCGCTGCAATGGCCAGCACCGGATACTCGTCGATCATCGACGGTGCGCGGCTCGCCGGCACGCTCACGCCCTTCAGCTTGCTCGACCGCACGCGGATGTCGCCGACGCGCTCGCCGCCCGCCATGCGCTCGTTCTCGATGGAGATATCGCCGCCCATCTCGATCAGCGTCGTGATGAGGCCGGTGCGGTGCTCGTTGAGAAGCACGTTCTCGACCGTGATGTCGGAGCCCGGAGTGATCAGCGCGGCAACAATCGGGAAAGCCGCCGAGGACGGGTCGCCCGGCACGTCGATCGTCTGCGCCTTCAGCTCCGGCTGGCCCTTCAGACGGATGATCCGGGCGCCTGCATCATCGATGGTCACCGAGATGTCCGCGCCGAAGCCGGCCATCATCTTTTCGGTGTGGTCGCGGGTGGCAATGGGTTCGATGACCGTGGTCTCGCCCGGGGTGTTGAGGCCGGCAAGCAGCACTGCCGACTTCACCTGGGCCGAAGGCATCGGCACGCGGTAGGTGATCGGCACGGGCACGTCCGCACCACGGATCGACAGCGGCAGACGGTCGCCCACACGGGCGACGACCTGCGTGCCCATCAGGCGCAGCGGGTCAAGCACGCGGCCCATCGGCCGGCGTGACAGCGAGGCATCGCCGACAAAGGTCGCGGCGATCGGATGCGTGCCGAAAATGCCCATCGTGAGTCGCACGCCGGTCCCGGCATTGCCGAAGTCGATGACGTGGTCGGGCTCCATCAGGTTACCGAGGCCGACGCCGTCGATCAGGTAGGTGCCGTCCGGCGTCTTTTCGATGCGGGCGCCGACGGCGCGCATCGCACCGGCCGTGTTCAGGACGTCCTCGCCCTCAAGCAGGCCGGTCACGGTGGTGCGGCCAAGTGCCAGCGCACCGAACATCAGCGAGCGATGCGAAACGGATTTGTCGCCGGGGACGCGGATACGTCCGGTCAGGGCCGAACCGGCGCGAGACCGCAGGGGACGGGGCGACGAATGATGAGACATGGGCTCTTCCGAAGGCTGGTCGGTCAAAAAAGGTTGTCACTCCTATCACGGGGGCACCGGTCCGTCATCAAACAGCAGGCGGCCAGCTCGAATTTTTGCTTGTACGCCGCCTGAGAATGCTTCAGAGAACGTGACCGATCATTTAGCCTTTGACAGAGCGACGCGCCGACGATATGGGCCGCGCACTCCGGCGAGGGCACTCTGAAACCCCTCAAGCTCGAACAAAGGGTAAGCACGGTGGCAAAACCTGAACTTGGTACAAAGCGTCTGTGCCCTGGCTGCGGCGCCAAATATTACGACCTGAACCGCAACCCGATCACTTGCCCGAAGTGCGGCACCCTGTTCGACGTCGTGTCGAGCTCGCGCGCTGCCAAGGCCTCGCGCATCGTCGCTCAGGAAGACGACGAGGAAGAAGAAGAGGATCTGGTCGCTCCCGAGCTGGTCACGCTGGAAGAGGCCGATGCCGAGGTCGAGGGCGATGTTGTCCCGGATCTCGAAGAGGATGAAGAAGCTGACATCGGCGACGACGCCGTGGATGATGTCTTCATCGACGTCGAGGACGAAGAAGACGAGTCCGTTCCGGGTATTGTTCTGGAAATCGATGACGATACAGACCGTTAAGCGGTTAGCCGGGGGTGGCTGAGGTGCTTCCGGATTGTCCACAGGGCTGTGAAGAAAAAACTTCGAATAAGCTCTTGATCAATCCGGATACCCCCTCTATAAGCCAGCTCCACAAGATGCCGGTTGCCCAAGCCGGCCGACGAGATACGGGGCCATAGCTCAGTTGGGAGAGCGCTTGAATGGCATTCAAGAGGTCGTCGGTTCGATTCCGATTGGCTCCACCACTTAAAAGGCAGGTTCGATTTCGAACCTGCCTTTTTGGTTTTTGGGATTCAGCGATCACCGCAAGTCAACCCTTGCCTGGCTGGCTTGGTCTCCGGCCCCCATGTCGCGTCGACGGCTAACGCCAAATGCGGATGCGGATGCGGATGCGGTACCACCGCTGGTCACGGGCGCATTTGCAACATCCGGCCAAGCGTTGCAAAGTGAACGGTCGACCTGTTCAGGACAATCCCATGCAGCACTTCCTTCCCTTCGACCTTGACCGCCTCACAGCCGAAACGGACACACCGGCGCCGGAGAAGATCGTGTCGGGCTCGCCGCAGTTCACCACGTGGCTGGTCGAGACGCGGGACAATGACCGCCAGTTCACCGGCGTCTGGCAGTCCACACCGGGGGCGTGGCGCGTGTCCTATGACGAGTGGGAATTCTGCTCGATCCTCAGTGGCCACTCGCGCCTGACCGACGCCAGCGGCACTGTCCGGGACCTCAAGGCCGGTGACAGCTTCATCATCGAGCCGGGCTTTTCCGGCGTCTGGGAGGTCGTCGAGACGACACGCAAGCTGTTCGTCATTCGACTGCCGGACTGATCCTCATCTTGCGGCGCCGCGCGCGCCTCAGGCGAGGCGCAGCGCCTCCGCTGTCTCCTGGCCGGGTTCCGCCAGCCGGCTCTTGAGCATCAGCCCCTGTTCCTCGAGGATCGGGTGCGCGACGGTCACCAGCAGGGAATTGATCTCCTTGAACGCCCGTACGACCTCCAGATGCATGTTCGAGGTGGCGATGCTGTCAGCGTTGCCGGTCTGAAGCCGCTTCAGGTGCCGGGCATGGCTGTCGCGCTCGAGCTGGCGCATGGCCTCTTTCTCGCGCATCAACTGTTGCGCGGACTGGGTGTCGCCTGAAATCAGCACATTCATCGCCATCTGCAGATTGGCCAGAACCCGGGCATGCAGCCGCAGCATTTCCGCCCAGCCTTCATCCGAGAAACTCAGGCGCAGGCGATTCTTCTCGTCGGCAAGCGGCAGCAGGGTCTTGGCGATGATGTCGCCGATGTGCTCCATGTTGATGGCCACGTCGGTGAGCTCAAGCCCGCGCCGCGCCTCGTCCTCGCTCAGCTTGCCACGTGTCATCTCGGCAATGAACAGCTTGATGTCGCGGTGGCGGCGGTTGACCTCTGTATCGAGGTCGCGCACGGCGCCGATGCGCTCGCCGTCGGCTCCGGCCATCAGGTCCATCACGGGACGGAACATCTGCTCGACAGTTTCGCCCATCAGCAGCAGTTCCCGCTTGGCGGAGGCGAGTGCGAGGCCCGGCAGCGCCAGCGTCGATCGGTCGAGGGCACTTTGTGGCCGCTGGCTGGCCAGGACTTCGGGCACGGGCTTTTCTTTCAGCAACCGTTCGGCAAGACGGTACACCGGACGCACGAACGGAAGCGCTGCGAGCGCCAGCAGGCCATTGAAAGCAAGATGCGCGTTGACCAGTTGCGCCGCACCGCCCGTCCCCAGCCAGTCCGGATTGACCGGAACGAGGGCGAGCAGGACCAGTCCGCCCAACGCCGCCAGCGCCCGGACAAGAAGATTGCCCAGCGGAATGCTGCGCGCCGCCGGCGCCATGTCGCGGGTCAGCCAGACGGCGATGAACCCGGCGCCCAGATTGGCCCCCAGCACCATCGGCAGCGCAGCATCAAGCGGGAGCACGCCCGCGCCTGCCAGGGTCGCCAGCAGCAGGATCATGGCAACAGACGAATGCAGTCCGAAGGTCAGGAGGGCGATCAGCGCGAAGGCGGTCAGGGCATCGCCCTGCAGGTACCCGATCACCGCCGGCAGCACCTGGCTCTGCCGCAGCGGCGCGGTCGCCTCGCCAATCATTTGCAGCGACAGGAGCACGAAGCCGATGCCAAGCACGATGCGGCCGAACTGCCGCGGCTGCCGGCCTTCGAATTTCAGGAACAGCACGCAGCCAACAAGGATCAGCACCGGGATGAGGGCAGACAGATCCATCGACAGGATCCGAACCACCAGCGCCGACCCGACATCCGCACCGATCAGCGCCGCAAGCCCCGCCGCGCCGCCAAGCAGACCTGTCGCAGCAAACCCGGCGGCGAGCAGGCCGACGGCGGTGGAACTCTGCAGCAGCACCGCCAGCACCGCCCCGGCCAGCGCCATGCCGGCAGCGCCGCCTTGCGCCTTGCGCAGGCCATCGCGCAAGGCGGCGCCATAGGCCCGCTCCATGCCGGTGCGCACCATGCGCACAGCCCAGAGAAGCAGCATGACCGCAGCGGCCAGATGCAGCAGAAGCAGGAGTGGGTGCATGGTCGCCCTCCGGTGCGCGTCCAGACCGCTGAACGTCATCAAACCGTCACATCACGCCCGACGACTACGCCAGGAATGCGGCCAGGTTAAGTGTCGCACCGGAAAATGTCGTGTTCGGACAGATGCATGTCGCACACGGAAAAATTACGCCGGCAAATGAAAATGCCGGCTGTTCATTTGCGGCGATGGCAGCGCCATCGCCCAAGAAGAAACCCCGGCGCGCGCGAAGGGTCGCGGCCGGGGCGTGAGTGTCATTCAGGCGGTTCTGGTTTCTGCCTCCCCGCGTTTAGCGTGGGATGCGTTTGCCTGTTGTCTTGTCGAAGGGGTGGATGCGGTCTGCGGGGGCGGTGAAGGAGAGGACTTCGCCGGGCTGGTGGCGGGCGGCGGCGGGGACGCGGATGACCACATGCGGGGCCGCGCTGTTTGCCACTGTGCCGGTTGTCGCACTGTCACCGCCGATGGTGGCATAGAGATAGCTCTCTGCGCCGACCGGTTCGAGCACGGTGGTGGTGACGGTGAGGCTGAGGTCGCCGGGGCCGGCGGGCCGCTCGCTTGCCGGCACGAAGTGCTCGGGCCGCACGCCCAGCGTATAGCCAGCGCCATTGCCAAGGTCCGGACCGGACAGGCCGGCGCCGCCTGCTGCCGTTTCGCTGTCGAGGATTGCGCGGCCATCCCGCACGCTGACCGGGATCAGGTTCATGGCCGGCGAGCCGATGAAGGAGGCAACGAAGGTGGAGGCGGGCTGTTCATAGACCGAGATCGGATCGCCGATCTGCTCGATGGCCCCGCCATTGAGCACGACGAGCCGGTCGGCCAGCGTCATGGCCTCGAGCTGGTCATGGGTGACATAGACCGAGGTTGTGCCGAGGCTCTTCTGCAGGCGCTTGATCTCGACGCGCATCTGCACGCGCAGCTTGGCATCGAGGTTGGAGAGCGGCTCGTCGAAGAGGAAGGCGGCCGGCTCGCGCACGATGGCGCGGCCCATGGCCACGCGCTGGCGCTGGCCGCCGGAGAGGGCCTTGGGCTTGCGCTCGAGGAAGGCACCGATCTCGAGGATGCGGGCGGCTTCCTTCACGCGGCGGTCGATCTCGTCCTTGGGCACGCCGCGATTGCGCAGGCCATAGGCGAGGTTGTTGTAGACGCTCATATGCGGATAGAGCGCGTAGTTCTGGAACACCATGGCGATGTCGCGGTCGGCCGGATCGATCCGGTTGACGACCCGGTCGCCGATGCGGATGGTCCCGGCGGAGATTTCCTCGAGCCCGGCGATCATGCGCAACAGCGTGGACTTGCCACACCCCGACGGCCCCACCAGCACGATGAACTCGCCATCGGCGATGTCCATCGACACACCCTTCACCGCCTCAACACCGCCAGCATAGATCTTGCGGACTTCCTCTAGACTGATCGTCGCCATCGCAGTCGCTCACTTGTCGCTTTCGGTCAGGCCCTTGATGAACCAGCTCTGGAACACCACCACGATGAGCACGGGTGGCAGCATGGCCAGGATCGTCAGGGCGAAGGCCTCGTTGTACTCGGGGATGTTGGAACCGATCCAGGCGAGCAGGATCGTCTTGATGCCGCGCACCAGGGTGTAATAGCCCTCGTCATTGGTCATCAGCGTCGGCCAGAGGTACTGGTTCCAGCCGTAGACGAACATGATGATGAAGATCGCCGCGATCATCGTGCGCGAGATCGGCACCAGGATGTCGAGGAAGAACCGGACCGGCCCGGCGCCATCGATGCGGGCAGCCTCGACCAGCTCCTCCGGCACGGAGCGGAAGAACTGGCGGAAATAAAAGGTGCCGGTCGCCGAGGCCAGCAGCGGCACGATCAGGCCGGAATAGCTGTTCAGCATACCGAGCCCCTGAACCACCTCATAGGAGGGCAGGATGCGCACTTCGAGCGGCAGCAGCAGCGTGGTGAAGATGATCCAGAAGAACAGGCTCGCCAGTGGCATCCGGAAATAGACCAGCGCATAGGCGGCAAGCATCGACAGGATGATCTTGCCCACGGCAAAGCCGACGCCAAGGATCAACGAGTTCATCAGCATGGTCATGCCGGTGACCTGGCCGGTGAACCCGCCCTTGTGAGTCAGGACCTTGCCATAGGTCGACAGGAACTCGTCGCCCAGGGACAGCATCAGTCCGTTCTGGTGGATCTCGACGGCGGAGTGGGTGGACGTGAGGAAGGCCATCACCACCGGGGCGATCATGACGAAGGCCCCCAGCATGAGGATCAGGTGATCGAGCGGCTTGAACCGGGACATGGTGCTCTCCTCAGCCGTAATGCACGCGCCGCTCGATGAAGCGGAACTGGGCCATCGTCAGCACGAGCACGACGATCATCAGGATCACCGACTGCGCCGACGATCCACCAAGGTCGTTGGACCGGAACCCGTCGAGATAGACCTTGTAGACCAGCGTCAGCGGATTGTTGGCCGGCTCGTTGCGGGTGACCACGTCGATGATGCCGAACGTGTCGAACAGGGCGTAGGTCATGTTGATGATCAGAAGGAAGAAGGCCGTGGGGGCCAGCATCGGCAGGGTCACGGTCCAGAACCGGCGCAGTTCCGAGCGGCAGTCGATGGCCGCCGCCTCGCGCAGATGCTTCGGGATGGCCTGCAGTCCGGACAGGAAGAAGATGAAATTGTAGGGGATCTGCTTCCATACGGCGATCACGACCATGGCGAAGGCGGTGTCGTAATAGTTGACGCCGACACGCATGTCCCAGCCGAACAGGGCGGCCAGATCCACCAGCGGGCCGATGTGCTGGTCGAAGAACATGATGCCCATCAGGCCTGCCACCGGCGGGGCGATGGCATAGACCCACATCAGCAGGCTGCGATAGGTGGAAGCGCCTGTCAGCACCGCGTCGGCCTTCACCGCCAGCACCAGGGCGATGGACAGCGACAGGAAGGTGACGATCAGGGTGAACACCAGTGTGAACTGGGCAATGCGCAGATATTCGGACGAGCCCAGCACCGTGGTGTAGTTCTCGAGCCCGACGAAGGTGGCGCCAAAGCCGAAGGGATCCTCGATGTAGAACGAGGACTGGATCGCCTGTGCCGACGGCCAGTAGAAGAAGATGAAGATGATGGCCAGCTGCGGGGCGAGCAGGAAATAGGGCAGCAGCGGCGAGGAAAACTGGGCGCGCTTCATGGGCTTGCTCGCGGATCTGGCGGGCGTCCCGGCCTCGGAGGGCCGGCAGGACGCGGAACGGACGACAGGACGAACGGCCGGGCATGGCCCGGCCGTTGTCTCACTGGCAGGATCAGATCAGCCGGCAGTCTTGGCGAAGCGGGCGAGGATCTGGTTTGCTTCTTCTTCGATGGTCTTGAAGGCGTCTTCGACCTTGACTTCGCCAGCGAAGACCTTGCCGAACTCGCGGTTCATGACGTCGCGGATCTGCGGGTAGAAGCCGAGGCGATAGCCCTTGGACCATTCACCAGCCGGCAGCATCAGCTGCTGGATGCCGACTTCGGCAGCCGGGGTCGCGGTGTAGTAGCCGTCCTTCTTGGCCAGCTCATAGGCGGCCGAGGTGACCGGCACGTAGCCAGAGGTCTTGTGATACCAGTACTGGATCTCCGGGGAGGTCAGGAACTGGAAGAAGTCTGCGGTGCACTTGTTCTCGGCAGCCGGCTTGCCAGCCATCGCGAACAGGGCTGCGCCGCCGATGAAGGAGTTGGTGCCAGCGCCCTTGATGCCTTCCCAGTAGGGCAGGAACGTCGCGCCGAACGGCATCGTGGCCGTCTTCTGCAGGCCGCCGAAGGAACCCGACGAACCGATCCACAGGGCAACCTTGCCTTCTTCGAACGGCTTCTGGTTCTCGTTCCAGCCAGCGCCGTAGAAGCCGAACAGGTCAGCCTGCTTCCACTCGACCAGCTTCTCGAACATCTTGCGCTGTTCGGGGGAGTTGACGGTCAGCTTTGCGCCTTCCGCACCATCGAAGCCGTTGTTGTTGTTGGCAAACGGCAGGTTGTTGCGGGAATGGAAGTTCTCGACCATTTCCCACGGCAGGTGCGACTGCACCAGCGGGATGTAACCAGCGGCCTTGAGCTTCGGAGCGATCGCTTCGAACTCTTCCCAGGTCTTCGGAGCCTCGACACCGGCCTTCTTCAGCGCGTCGGTGTTGAAGTACATGATCGGGGCAGAGGAATTGAACGGCATGCCAACGAACTTGCCGGCCTTGTCGGCATAGAAGTAGCGCACGCCCTGGATGAAGTCTTCCGCCTTGAACGGATAGCCAGCTTCGCGGATCAGGTCTTCGGCGGCAACGGTCGCGCCCTTGGCGTTGATGATGGTGGCGGCGCCGGCGTCGAACACCTGCAGGATGTTCGGCTGCTGGCCGGAACGGAACGCCGCGATGCCCGAAGCGAGAGCTTCTTCGTAAGTGCCCTTGGAGACCGGGGTCAGCGCGCAAGCCGACTGGGCTGCGTTGAACTTGGTGGCCAGTTCATTGATGATCTCGCCGTTGCGGCCGCCCATGCCGTGCCACCAGGAAATCTGGGTGGCGGCAAAAGCCGGAGCGGAGAGGCTGACGAGAGCAGCCGCGGCGACGGCGCCAGCGACGATGGTGCGGAAGGACATGGAACACTCCCTGAGTGGAACGGCAAAAATGCGCGAATGAGCCTTTGACCCGGGCGCGCAGCTGTTCAACCGCACGCCCTATGGGCCGGCATTGGGTAGTGTTTTCATGTGAACTCATGATGTCGCGTAGGCGAAAATTTGACGACAGTTGAATGACACATTCAAGGCGCCAGCAAGTTCGAAAATCCGCCCTGTAATAGAATGTGCGTTGCGCGTTTGTGACAATGGAATATCGTGAAATATATTGAAACGCACCCCCGCAGCTCGCGCGAATTCAATGTTTTTCGCCATTGTGCTGCGCCGCACTATGCAAGGTGGCGCGAGTCCCCATTGTCGACGTCATCGAACTGTCGTACAACTTTCATATGAACGACATGCGCCGTTCATATGAAAACAATAAGCAGCGCAGGGGCAGACAGGGTTTTCGGCTTTCGGGCCGCAAGCCCCGGTTCCAAGCACTGTCCGGGCCAGACGGCTCAGCAACTGGGAGCAGACACACAATGGCTACTCGTCATCTCATGGCCAGCCTCATCGCCGCAGTGGCGATGGCCGGCACCTCGACCGCAGCTTTCGCAGCAACCGAAATCACCTGGTGGCATGCCATGGGTGGCGAACTCGGCGCGAAGCTCGAGGCAATCGCGACCAAGTACAACGAATCCCAGAGCGATTATAAGGTCGTTCCGGTGTTCAAGGGCACCTACCCGGAGACCCTGACCGCTGCCATCGCCGCGTTCCGCGCCGGCCAGCAGCCGCACATCGTGCAGGTCTTCGAAGTCGGCACCGGCACCATGATGGCTGCCAAGGGCGCCGTCTATCCGGTCTACCAGCTGATGAAGGACGCTGGAGAGCCGTTCGACCCGAAGGCATTCCTGCCGTCCGTGGTCGGCTACTACACGGACACCGAAGGCAACATGCTCTCGATGCCGTTCAACTCCTCGACCCCGGTCCTGTATTACAACAAGACCGTCTTCGAGAAGGCCGGCCTTGACCCGAACACTCCGCCGAAGACCTGGGAAGAGATGGAATCCTTCTCCAAGAAGATCATGGATTCCGGCGCTGCCAAGTGCGGCTTCACCACCGGCTGGGTTTCCTGGGTCCAGACCGAGAACCTGTCCGCCTGGCACAACCAGCAGATCGGCACGCTCGAGAACGGCTTCGGCGGTCTGAAGACCGAGCTGACCTACAACAACCCGCTCGTTGCCAAGCACTGGGCCAACCTGAAGAAGTGGCAGGACGCCGGCATCTTCCAGTATGGCGGCAAGGGCGGCGGCAATGACGCTCCCCCGAAGTTCTATTCGCAGGAATGCGCCATGTACATGAACTCCTCCGCTTCGCGCGCTGGCGTTCTGGCGAACTCCAAGGACTTCCAGGTCGGCGTGGCCATGCTGCCGCATTATGCTGACGTGAAGCCGCAGAACTCCATCATCGGTGGCGCCACCCTCTGGGTGCTGCAGGGCAAGAAGGACGCCGAGTACAAGGGCGTCGCTGACTTCTTCTCCTACCTCTCCTCCGCTGAAGTGCAGGCCGACTGGCACCAGGGCACCGGCTACCTGCCGATCACCCAGGCGTCCTACGAGCTGAGCCAGAAGCAGGGCTACTACGACAAGAACCCGGGCGCAGACGTCTCGATCAAGCAGATCACGCTGAACGAGCCGACCGCCAACTCCAAGGGTCTGCGTTTCGGTAGCTACGTGCAGATCCGCGACATCATCGACGAAGAATTCCAGCAGGTCCTGAGCGGTGCGAAGACCTCGGAAGTTGCTCTCGGCGATCTGGTGAAGCGCGGCAATGCCCTGCTGCGTGAGTTCGAGGCAGCCAACGCCAACTGATCCTTCAAGGATCCAAATCGCCCACGTCCCGGTCGCCATTTTGGTCGCTGGGGCGTGGGTCTTTCTGTCCGTCGCGCGACCGGGTGTCCCTGATGCAAACCAAACGCACGATCTTCCCAAACAAGGTTCTGCCTTACTTCCTGCTGGCGCCCCAGCTTGTCATCACGGGCATCTTCTTCTTCTGGCCTGCGGGCCAGGCGATCTGGCAGTCGTTCCTGCGCGAAGATGCATTCGGCTTCAAGACCACCTTCGTGTGGCTGGCCAACTACACCGCGCTATTTGAAGATCCGAACTATCTCAATTCACTTCAGGTCACGCTGGTGTTTTCGGTCTGCGTCGCGGCGCTGTCGCTTGGGCTAGCGCTGCTGCTTGCGGTCTGTGTCGACCGGCTGATCAAGGGGGCGAGCGGCTACACCACGCTGTTGCTGTGGCCCTATGCCGTTGCCCCGGCCATCGCCGGCGTGCTGTGGTGGTTCCTGTTCAACCCGACCATCGGCATCCTGCCGTTCATCATGGAGCGGCTGGGTTACAACTGGGACCATGCTCTGAACAGCACCGACGCCATGATCCTTGTCGTCGTTGCCGCCAGCTGGAAGCAGATCTCCTACAACTTCATCTTCTTCCTGGCCGGGTTGCAGTCGATCCCCCTGTCGCTGCGCGAAGCCGCCGCCATCGACGGCGCCGGCCCGTTCAAGCGCTTTTTCACGATCACGCTGCCGCTGCTGTCGCCCACCTCGTTCTTCCTGATGGTGGTGAACGTCGTCTACGCCATGTTTGACACGTTCGGCATCATCCACGCCACCACCGAGGGCGGCCCGGCGCAGTCGACCAACATCCTGGTCTACAAGGTTTATGCCGATGGCTTCATCGGGCTCAACCTTGGCTCTTCCGCCGCACAGTCCGTCATCCTGATGGGCATTGTCATCCTGCTCACCTTCGTCCAGTTCCGCTATGTCGAGCGGCGCGTGGCCTACTAGGACCGGTCCGTCATGGTCGAAAACAAACCCTGGCTTACTGCCCTCGCGCATCTGGTGCTGATCCTCGGCGTCATCGTCGTCGCGTTTCCGGTCTATGTCGCGCTGATCGCCTCGACGCGGGCACCGGATGAATTCATGTCCGGCCTCATCCCGCTGGTTCCCGGTCCCCATGCCCTGGGGACATACTGGGAGCTGCTGACGACCGGTGCGTCCACGTCGGGCGCCCCGCCGCTCGGGCCGATGATGCTGAATTCGCTGGTGATGGCCCTGATCATCGCCACCGGCAAGATCGCGATCTCGATCCTGTCGGCCTTCGCGATCGTCTATTTCCGCTTCCCGTTCCGCCAGTTCTTCTTCTGGATGATCTTCGTCACCTTGATGCTGCCGGTCGAGGTGCGCATCCTGCCGACCTTCAAGGTCGTGGCGGATCTGGGCATGCTGAACAGCTATCTCGGGCTGACCGTGCCGCTGCTGGCCTCGGCCACCGCGACCTTCCTGTTCCGTCAGTTCTTCCTGACGGTTCCGGACGAGCTGCTGGAAGCCGCCCGTGTCGATGGTGCCGGGCCGATGAAGTTCTTTCGCGACATCCTGCTGCCCCTGTCGCAGACCAACATCGCAGCGCTCTTCGTCATCCTCTTCATCTATGGCTGGAACCAGTATCTCTGGCCCATGCTGGTGACCACCGAGACCGGCTACTACACGATCGTCATGGCGATCAAGCGCATGGCCGAAGTCGCGGACGGCCTGCCCTACTGGAACTATGTGATGGCCGCAGCTGTCCTGTCGATGCTGCCGCCCGTGCTTGTCATCATCGTGATGCAGAAGCTCTTCGTCAAAGGTCTTGTGGAGACGGAAAAGTAAAATGGCGACGATCAGTCTAGAGGAAGTCCGCAAGATCTATGCTGGCGGTGTTGAGGCGGTGAAGGGTGTGTCGATGGACATCGCCGATGGCGAATTCATCGTGCTGGTGGGGCCGTCGGGCTGTGGCAAGTCCACGCTCCTGCGCATGATCGCCGGGCTCGAGGAAATCTCCGCCGGGACCATCCGCATCGGCGACCGGGTCGTCAACCGGATCGATCCGGCCGACCGCGACATCGCCATGGTGTTCCAGAACTACGCGCTCTATCCGCACATGAGCGTCTACAACAATCTCGCCTATGGCCTGCGCAATCGCGGCGTGCCCAAGGACGAGATCGACCGCCGCGTGAAGGAAGCCGCCCGCATCCTCGAGATCGGTGCCTTCCTCGAGCGCAAGCCCAAGGCCCTCTCCGGCGGCCAGCGCCAGCGCGTGGCCATGGGCCGCGCCATCGTGCGCGAGCCGGCCGCCTTCCTCTTCGACGAGCCGCTCTCCAACCTCGATGCCAAGCTGCGCGTGCAGATGCGCGTCGAGATCAAACGCCTGCAGAAGAGCCTCGGCACCACCTCGGTCTATGTCACCCATGACCAGCTCGAGGCCATGACGCTGGCCGACCGGCTCGTCGTGCTCAATGGCGGGGCCATCGAGCAGATCGGCGATCCGATCTCGGTCTATGAGCAGCCCGCCTCCACCTTCGTTGCCTCCTTCATCGGCTCGCCGGCCATGAACCTGATCCCGGTCAGCGTGCGGGATGGCCGTGCGACCCTCGACAGCGAAACGGCAGCAGGGGGCAGCGGCCTGTCCGGTCCGGACCTTGCCAATGGAGCTGGCTATACGCTGGGCGTGCGGCCCGAGCACTTCGTGCCGGCAAGCGAGCGGCCCGCCGACCCCGGCGACCTCAGCCTCACCGTCACCACCACCGTGCTCGAACCGGTCGGCGCAGAGAGCTATCTCTATGCCACCATCGGCGGTGACAGTGCGGCAAACGGCACAGTGGCAAACAGCGCGGCCCCGCATGTGGTCATCCGCGTCCCCGCCGCCGCCCGCCACCAGCCCGGCGAAGTCCTCTCCTTCACCGCCCCCGCAGACCGCATCCACCCCTTCGACAAGGCTACAGGCAAACGCATCCCACGCTGAAAACGGGGAAAGGCGCAAAGCCAGTCGCATACCCTTCCGCCTGCCATTCCGGCCGCGCCCCTTCACGCGCCGGAAAAGGCGGGCGGAGGGGCACCTTCTTGTCAGTTCCCGCTCCCTGCCCTGCCGCTGGCAACTCCTGTATGCTGCGGCCATGTCCGATCTGACCGATTCTCCTCTGGTGCACGCGACGCCCGAGCTGATGCGCCGCGTTGGGGCCTGGCTCGACCATCTGGGTGACGAGCGGCGGCTGTCCGACAAGACGCTCATTGCCTATGAGCGCGACGTGACGCAGTTCCTGCGGTTCCTGACCAACCACCTTGGCGGCGCGCCTGGCCTTGACGAAATCCGCGAGCTGGCTCCGGCCGACTTCCGCGCCTTTCTGGCCCGCCGGCGCAACTCCGGTGCGGGCAGCCGGTCGCTTGCACGCGGGCTGGCCGGCATCCGCTCCTTTCTGGGTTACCTTGAACGGCGCGGCGAGGTGAATGCGGCCGCGGCCGGCGCAGTGCGGCCGCCGCGCCAACCCCGGTCGCTGCCGAAGCCCTTGTCGGTCAGCGACGCCAAGGCCGTGACGTCCGGTGACCTCGCCATGGAGGCCGAGCCATGGATCGAGGCCCGCAACGCGGCGGTCCTGACCTTGCTCTATGGCTGCGGCCTGCGCATTTCCGAAGCCTTGTCGCTAACGCGCCGGGCGGCGCCCTTGCCGACCACCCGCAGCCTGCGCATCACCGGCAAGGGTGGCAAGGAACGCATCGTTCCGCTGCTTCCGGCGGTCGGCGAGGCAATCGCCGCCTATCTGCGCCTGTGCCCCTATCAGCCGGAGATGGATGGGCCGCTGTTCCTGGGCGCGCGCGGAGGACCGCTCAGCCCGCGCATCGTGCAGCTCGCGGTCGAGAAGCTGCGCGGAGCGCTGGCGCTTCCCGACAGCGCGACGCCGCATGCGTTGCGGCATTCCTTTGCCACACATCTCCTTGCCAAGGGCGGTGACCTGCGCTCGATCCAGGAGCTTCTGGGACACGCCAGCCTGTCGACCACCCAGATCTACACCGAGGTCGACGCCGCCCGCCTGCTGGAGGCCTATGACCGCGCGCATCCCCGCGCCCAGGAGTGACCCCTTTCAAGGCGTGATGCCTCAGGATCCCGGCGCCTTGGCATCACGGCGAACTGCTGTTTTACGGTTGGTTTTCCGCGTCAGCAAAAAGGAAAACCGCGCCCTGCCGGAGGCCACGAAAAGCAGATGTCACGTTCTGGCAGAATCGTTCTTGGAAAAACGTGATATCTGGCGTATAAGAAGCAATCGACTTTTTGGGCCAGGCTTGGCTTCTCGCGGTGTCAGCGATATCGACCCGCCAATCTCTCTTCCAAAAATCTGCGATGAACGACCGCCGCGCTCATTCGGAACGTGGCGTCGAAACTCTTTATCAAGGTACTGCACATGAAAACCGGAACCGTAAAGTTCTTCAACGGCCAGAAGGGCTTTGGCTTCATCCAGCCGGAAGACGGCAGCCGCGATGTCTTCGTTCACATCAGCGCTGTCGAGCGTTCGGGCCTCAGCCACCTCGGCGAAGGTCAGAAGGTCAGCTTCGAGCTGGAAACCGACCGTCAGGGCCGCAGCGCAGCTGCCAACCTGCAGCTCCTCTGAGCTGAATTCTAGCGCCTTGAGAGCGCCATTGCCCTGACCGCGGATGTACCGGCGGGGTGATCGAGCCGCCTCTGGAGCGCCTTGGCCCCGGACAAGTCCGGGGCCGAAATTTTTTCGCGGCAGGGGGGTGCAATTTCCCAGAAACCTGCTAGGTTGCGCCACCTTTCGTGCCGATATGGCGCTTGTACTCAACTCCCCGGTACCCGGCCATGCTGGATCCGGCCGGGCCAACGTCAGGATTTACCTTGCAGGTTCTCGTTCGTGACAACAACATCGAGCAGGCGCTCCGCGTCCTGAAGAAGAAGCTCCAGCGCGAGGGCGTGCTGCGCGAGATGAAGGCGCGCCGCTCTTTCGAGAAGCCGTCTGAAAAGCGCGTCCGTGAGAAGGCAGAAGCCGTCCGTCGCGCTCGCAAGGCAGCTCGCAAGCTGGCTCAGCGCGAAGGCCTGATCGCCGCTCCGAAGCGCAAGGCACGCTGAGACGTCTGAGCGTCTGACGCTCGGGTGACAGTCTTCCTGTTCCTGCAATAGCCCTCGAGCCAGCTGGTTTCGGGGGTTTTTGCATTGGCCCAAATCGCAGACCGTTAACGCAAGGTTAATCGCCTTCGGCTAGCCTCCGGACAAGGAGGCACCCATGCACCTCATCCTCAAAGCTGCCCTCTTGTTGCTCGGCGCGGGTCTTGGGCCGATTCTCTTGTCAGCCGCCGGCGCACAGCCGGCCTTTGCCCAGTCCGGCACGCGCACCTATTGCCCCTTGCCGGAGGATGGCATCTGGGTCGATCGCAAGGCGAAGATGCAGGAGCTGACCCGGCTGGAAGTCGAGAGCCGCTGCATCGACGACCGGGTCGAGATCCGCGCCCGAGCCTACATGCGCTGCAACCCGCGCGACTGCAAATGGGGCTGGACCCCTGCCGTCCTGCGCAGCGGAGGCGGAGTAACCGTTCGCCTCGACGGCTTTTACGGAGCCAGGATCATCGAGATGCGCGCATTCGGCGATCAGATCGAGGCCTATGTGACCGCAAAGCCCTATGATCCCTTGTTGCAGGAAGCCGTGACCAGCCACATCCTGAGCCGCGCCAAGCGATAATCCGCACCGATTTGTGATGTCACGCTGCTTGCCGGCAGGCCTACATGCATTACCCTACGTCATCGGGTCGATCATGACCCTTGCGCAGGAGGACATCGCATGCTCGCTCTGAAGACGTCCGCAACCGTTCTGGCTCTCGGCCTCGCCGGCAGTCTTGCCCTTGCCGGTGCCGCGCAGGCCTGCGGCCACATGAAATCGGTCAAGGCTCCCACCAGCATGTCGGTGGCTCAGACGCCACTGCCGGGCAGCACCTCGGTGAACCCAAATCAGACTGGCATGTCCATCGCCACAAGCGACGTCAAGACGCCGCTGCCGGTCCTGACACAGCCGGCGCCGGCAACCCGCTGACAGCCTCTGGCACACCAGCCGTTGCAGCCTGCCGGCAGAATCGCTCAGGCGAAGCCGAGTTCCAGCTTCACCCGTCGCGGCAGTTTTGCCGCGATGAGCTGATGTGCCGCAGCGACATAGGCTTCGGTCTCGCCGGCTTCGACGCTGGTGCTGGAGATCAGCTGCATCCAGCCCGCGCGCGCCAGATAGGGCGCGGGCTGATACTGTGGCCGCTCGCGCAGCATCTCGCCGGTCAGGTCCGAGGCCTTGAAGCTGATATGGCCATTGGCGTCGTCCCCGCCCCAGATGGCAAAGATCTTGCCGCCAACCTTCCAGACAGACGCGCCTCCCCACTGGATGACATGCGTGGTGCCTGGCAGGCTGGCGCAGAAAGCGTCGAACTCGGATCGGGTCATCGGGGAAAGAACCTCGGGCAAGGAATCGGGCGGGGCGCGGTTGCTTGAAACTCTGTCGTACAGTCGCCATATTCGCAAGCAGTACGGGGTGACAGGCACCCCGGTCCGGATGCCTCCTCAGAGGGTCCGGGTCTCAAGGTCGCTTCAAGAGGACTTTGACGATGACGCGAATGTCAGCGTTTTCTAGCCCGTTCATGCTCGGCTTCGATGATATCGAGCGGGTTCTGGATCGGGTATCCAAGGCCGCCAGTGACGGCTATCCGCCCTATAACATCGAGCGTCTGCCGAAAACCGACGCGCATGGCGAGGTGATCCGCATCACTCTGGCCGTTGCCGGTTTCACGCGCGACCAGCTGGACGTCTCCGTCGAGGAACGCCAGCTTGTCATCCGTGGACGCCAGATCGACGACAAGGCCCGCCAGTATCTGCACCGCGGCATCGCCGCCCGGCAGTTCCAGCGAGCCTTCGTGCTGGCGGAAGGGATCGAGATCCTTGGAGCGGATCTGAAGGATGGGCTGCTCTCGATCGATCTGGTTCGACCCGAGCCCGAGCGGGTGATCCGCCGGATCGAGATCTCCTCCGGCGAGTAAGGCCCCTGACCGGTTCGACCCGGCCAGGCCAGACAAGAAAACAAGGAAAACCGACTATGACGCGTGATGCAAATCCACGCGCAAGCCTTTCGCGCGCACTCTCGCCTGAAGTTTTCGCCCAGCTTGGCGCCGGTCACGTCGGCTATCTGCGCCAGATCACGTCCGACGATCTGCGCCGCCTGTTTCCGGATACGCCGGAAATGGCGCGCGGCCTGCGTCTGTGGGCCCTGCTCGGCGCGGACGGCAATCCGATCGTCGTTGCCGACAGCCGCGAGGCGGCAATCGCCAACGCCCTGGAAACCGAACTGCTGATGGTCAGCGTGCACTGAGCCGGTGCGGCCTCAGGTCCGGGTGGGCCTGACCGCGCCGGTCCGGACATCGGGCACATGGGTGTAACCCGCTCTGACAAGGGACCGGTGGGACCATCCCCCGGTCTCTTGTCGTTTGGACCTTCATCAACCGAAGGACTTACCGGGCAGCTGCCGGCAACGGCTCGCCGCCAAGGATCCAGTAGTTTGTCGGGTCGTCCGCACATTCAATCGGACCGCATTCGGCAAAGGTCGTCACCGTGTTGGCGGCCGCGAGCACGATGATCGCTGTGACGGCAACCTTGCCGAGCACGGGCAGCGCAGAAAAGCGTCCAGGCGCAGTTTCGGTGCGCTCGAACTGGCGGTCCATGAGCAGCAGGATCGCGCTGCCCAGGATGACGAGGCAGAACAGCACTAGCGCCCAGGTATAGAAATGCAGACCTAGGAACGGTGCGCCGTAGCTGCCGGTTCCCGGAACGATGTGCAGCAGCACCTGACGGCTGGCAACGGCAGCGCCAAAGCAGGCAGCCAGCAACATGAATCCGTAATGGCGCGGCCTTGGCCCGTGAACCACGTTCATCAGCAGTCCAAATCCGACCGCCGTCAGAGCCACGCGCTGCAGCAGGCAGAGCGGACAGGGCAGATCGCCGCCGAAAAACTGGTCGTAATAGGCAAACGCCAGTGCGGCGGAAATTGCCAGAAGGCCGAGCGCATTGAGCTGTCGGGCAAGTGCGGGCGTCAACATCGGGGCCTCCTTAAAGCGAAATGGCGAGCGGATCGGTCATGTGGTGGTTGAACCACACAAGGCCGACGGCCAGCGCAAGGGCGAACAGAAGGCTGGCCGGCCGGGCCCGGCCGGTGGCCGCAACCCAGAAAGCGGCGGTCAGAAGGGCAAAGATGAGCGTCGTCATGCAAAGGTCTCCGGGCCAATCGACGGCCGGCGCCAACTGTCATCTCAAAGTCTTTCAATTTGATTTCATTGAATTTTTTCACGTTACGGCAAGTTCCAGACGGCGGCACGGCGCGTCATTCAGCCATGTCGTTTTTTGCCTCTTGCAGGATCTCGCTACTGCGCTAACCTTCTATGTGTCTGCAACAACCGAAAGGAGGTGAGCCCATGTCGAGTGAGACCCTGTGCGTGGCCCTGATGTCTGGGCGGAAGGGTGAGATGCTGGAGCAGCCTCTGGCAGCGAGAATTTCCGCCGGGATCTGATCCGGACACGAGGTCATGCCGATCTCACGGGAGGGCCGCGATTGCGGCCCTCTTTGTTTTTCAGAAGCTAATCCTCTGAAAACGCAGCGAAAATAACCCATCTTCGGCTTTATCCGATGAAAGCCTTGCCAAAGGCCCATGCCTTGCTGATATAAGGGGCTCGGGAGGTTGGTGGTGGACGAGCCACTCGCCAACCGGGTCAGGTCCGGAAG
The DNA here is from genome assembly GCF_026672425.1 of Pannonibacter sp. SL95. Classification (GTDB taxonomy): domain Bacteria; phylum Pseudomonadota; class Alphaproteobacteria; order Rhizobiales; family Stappiaceae; genus Pannonibacter. Next base: position 585,470 of record NZ_JAPPRC010000004.1, on the reverse strand, counting down.
GAAGCAGCCCTAACGAGATCGGCACGGGTCGCCGTGCCAGCCTCCCACCCTTTCCCGCGCAGATCAGACGGGTTTCCATGAGCGGTATCGATGGCGACAGCCCGGACGGCATGACGGAACCCGGCGCGGAAGAGATCCGTGATGATCTGACCCTCTCCATGTTTGGCGATGCGCCGTCCCCGACGGCTGCCGCCGCTCCTGCGGTGGTGGCAGAGGCAGCGCCCAAGGCTGCAGCCTATCGCGTCCTTGCCCGCAAGTACCGCCCCCAGACTTTCGACGATCTCGTCGGCCAGGAGCCGATGGTCCAGACGCTTGAAAACGCGTTTGCTACCGGCCGTATCGCCCAGGCCTGGATGCTGACCGGTGTCCGTGGTGTCGGCAAGACGACGACGGCCCGCATTCTGGCGCGCGGCCTCAATTACGAGATCCCCGGCGAGGCTGACCGGCCGACGGTCAAGCTGACGCGCGAGGGCGTGCATTGCCGCTCGATCATGGAAGGCCGCCACGTCGATGTGATCGAGATGGACGCCGCCTCGCACACCGGCATCAACGACATCCGCGAGATCACCGATGCGGCGCGCTATCGTCCGGCGACGGCGCGCTACAAGGTCTACATCATCGACGAAGTGCACATGCTGTCCAACGCGGCCTTCAACGGGCTGCTGAAGACGCTCGAAGAGCCGCCGGAGCATGTGAAGTTCATCTTCGCCACCACGGAAATCCGCAAGGTCCCGGTCACGGTCCTGTCCCGCTGCCAGCGCTTCGACCTGCGCCGTATCGAGCAACCGAAACTCGTCGGCCTGCTGCGCCGGATTTCCAATGCTGAAACGATCGATATCTCAGACGAGGCGCTCACCCTGATCGCGCGCGCGGGCGAAGGCTCGGCGCGTGACAGCCTGTCGCTGCTGGACCAAGCCATCGCCCACGGTGCCGGTCACATCGACGCCGGCCAGGTGCGCGAGATGCTGGGCCTTGCCGACCGCGCCCGCGTCATCGACCTGTTCGGCCATGTCATGTCGGGCCGTATCGCCGAGGCGATGCAGGAACTGGCGCAGCAATACTCCATTGGCGCAGATCCCGCCGTCGTCCTGACCGATCTTGCGGACTTCACCCATCTCGTTACGCGCCTGAAGATCGTGCCGAAGGCGGGCGAGGAAGTCTCCGTCACGGAGACAGAGCGTCTGCGCGGCCGGGAGTTTGCCGAAAAACTGTCGATGCGGGCCCTGTCACGCGCCTGGCAGATCCTGCTCAAGGGCATTTCCGAGGTGCAGGCCGCGCCGAAGCCGCTGGCTGCCGCCGACATGGTGCTCGTGCGCCTTGCCTATGCCGCCGATCTTCCGGATCCGGAGGAAGCGCTGAAGCTGCTGCGCTCCGGCGCGCTTGGTGCCCTGCCGCAGGGCGCCTCTGCACCGGGTGGCGGCCAAGGCGCTGGTCCCTCTGGCGCTGGTCCCTCTGGTGCAGGCTCGTCTGGAGGTGGCGCCATGGCCGTTGGCATGGGCTCTGGCCAGATGGGCCAGATGCCGCAGCCCTCGGGCGCGCCCGTCGCCGCGCTATCTGGCGCGCAGCCGCAGCCAGATGGGCGGCCTCGTCTCGCATCCATTCAGGGCGGCATGACCCAACCCGCCGTGGCACCGCAGCCGGCCCAGCCGCAGCGTGACGTTCCGCCGGCCAGGCCAGCGATTGTCCTGCGCAGCCTGGCCGACTGTGCCGCGCTTGCCTCCGAGAAGCGCGACATTCCGATGAAGGTCGCCATCGAGCGGCAGATGCGTCTGGTCAAGTTCGATCAGGGGCACATCGAAATCCAGCCGACCCGCGACGCGGGAGCCGATGTCGCCGGTGAACTGGGCCGCAAGCTGACCGAATGGACCGGCACCCGCTGGATCGTCTCCGTCAGCCGCGAGCAGGGCCGCCCGACGATCCATGAGGAACGCGAGGCGACCCAGGCGCAGCTTCTCTCCGATGCAAGATCGCATCCGACTGTCGCAGCGCTCCTGTCCGAGTTTCCCGGCGCGCGCATCGTGGACGTCCGCGTCACGGCTGACGAGGACGAGGCAGACCTCGCCGATCCGCTGCTCAACGAGGCGCTCGGCACCGACGACAGCGACGATATCTGAGCCGCGCCAGCGCCCGAGGCTTGCAATCACCACGCCGCATTCCCAGTTCCACATCGTCAATCGATGGAGGCCGGAATGATCGTCACCACCACAAGCACCCTGCAGAACCGCGAGATTCTTGATTACAAGGGCCTCGTCACCGGGGAAGCCATTCTGGGTGCCAACATCTTCAAGGACCTCTTTGCCGGTATCCGCGACATCGTCGGCGGGCGCTCCGGCGCCTATGAGGCAGAACTCGCCAAGGCGCGTACGATTGCCCTCGACGAAATGCAGCAGAATGCCGCGCGTCTGGGCGCCAACGCGGTGATCGGCGTCGATCTCGACTACGAGACCGTCGGCCAGAACGGCTCGATGCTGATGGTCACCGCGACCGGAACCGCAGTCGTGGTGCGTTGATCCCTGTCGTGCCTCACATGCTCAAGCCACTGTGAGATGACGGTGACCGACGCGCGCCCTATGGTCCTGTGACCATTTATCGGGAGATTGCCACCATGGTGCGCGCCACTGTTCTCGCTCTTGCTCTTGGCCTTGCCGTCCCCCTGCCGGCCAGCGCGGACACTGCGCTGTTCGCAGGCGGTTGCTTCTGGTGCGTCGAGGCGGACATGGACAAGGTGCCCGGCGTCACGGCGACCGTCTCCGGTTACGCCGGCGGCAAGACCGACAAGCCGACCTACAAGACCTATGAGGACGGCGGCCACCGCGAGGTGGTCGAGGTCACGTTCGATCCGGCGAAGGTCAGCTACGGCGATCTCGTCGCCATCTTCCTGCGCACTGTCGATGTGACCGATGCGGGCGGCCAGTTCTGCGACCGGGGCCATGGCTACTCAACCGCGATCCACGCGCTTGATCTGGCGCAGGAAAAGGCTGCCAAGGCGGAAATCGCCAAGGCCGAGAAGGCCTTGGGCCAGTCCATCGTTACCCCGATCGAGGGCAAGGCCACGTTCTGGGCGGCCGAGGACTATCATCAGAACTACTATCTCGGCGAGGATCGCACGCTGACCCGCTTCGGCTATGTCAAGCAGAGCGAAGCCTACAAGGGCTATCGCGGGGCCTGCGGCCGCGATGTCCAGGTCAAGCGGGTCTGGGGCAACGAAGCCTACAAGGGCCTCAGCAAGGCTGGTTCCTGACGCCGCGAGTGGTCCGGCGTCCGGCGCGATCTGTCAGACGCCCGCCTCGAACGCCTCGACCAGCTCGAGAAACGCATCGCCATAGCGATCCAGCTTGGTCTGGCCGACGCCGGAGACGGCAAGCAGCTGCTCCGGTGTCACCGGCCGCGCATGCGCAATGCCGATCAGTGTGGCATCGGGAAACACCACATAGGGCGGCACTTCATTCTCGCGCGCAATCTGCGTCCTGAGCCGGCGCAGGCGCTCGAACAGCAGCCGCTCTTCCGCATCAAGATCATCCGCCAGTGTCGACGACCGCTCGCCGCGCGAGGACTTGAGGCTGGCAGCAGCGCGGTCGCGGCGCAACAGCACCTTGCGCTCGTTGCGGAAAACCGCTCGAGCCTCCTCGGTCAGCACCAGTGCGCCATAGCTGGCGTGATCGACCCCCACCAGCCCCATCGCCACAAGCTGCCGGGCGACCGACTGCCAGGTCTTCGGCGACAGGTCCTTGCCGATCCCGTAAACGGTCAGCTTGTCGTGGCCGAAGCGGGTGATCTTCTCGTTGTCCTTGGCCAGCAGCACATCAATGACATGCCCGGCGCCGAAGCGCTGGCCGGTGCGGTAGATCGCCGACATGAACTTGGAGGCGGCCTCCGTGCCATCCCAGGTCTCCACCGGTGACAGGCAGGTGTCGCAGTTGCCACAGGGCTTCGGGTACACCTCGCCAAAATGCGCCAGCAGCGCCTGACGGCGGCAGCCGGCCGTCTCGCAAATGCCGAGCAGGGCGTTGAGCTTGGCGGTTTCCGCCCGCTTCACCTCATCCGGCGCATCGCCCTCGGCGATCATGCGCCGGCGCTGCACCATGTCGGCCATGCCATAGGCCATCCAGGCTTCGGCCGGGGCGCCATCACGGCCGGCGCGGCCGGTTTCCTGATAATAGGCCTCGACGGACGACGGCAGGTCCAGATGGGCCACGAACCGCACATCCGGCTTGTCGATGCCCATGCCGAAGGCCACCGTGGCGACGAGGACGAGATTTTCCTCCAGCAGGAACGCGTCCTGGTTCGCTTCCCGGATCTCCCGGTCGAGCCCGGCATGATACGGCAGGGCACGGATGCCCTTCGAGGTCAGCCAGTCGGCGATATCCTCGACCTTTGCCCGCGACAGGCAATAGACGATGCCGCTTTCGCCCTTGTGCCGCTTGAGGAAGTCGAGGAGCTGCTGACGCTGGTTCTCGCGCTCGACAATCTCGTAGCGGATGTTGGGCCGGTCAAACGACGTCGTGAACACATGCGCATGTTCAAGCTTCAGGCGTACGCCGATGTCCTCGCGGGTGTGCGGATCGGCGGTCGCCGTCAGGGCCACGCGCGGCACGCCGGGATAGCGCTCGGCAAGGCTCGCCAGCTGCAGGTACTCCGGCCGGAAATCATGTCCCCACTGGCTGACGCAATGGGCTTCGTCGATGGCAAACAGCGAGATGGAGACCCCATCAAGCAGCCGCGAAAAGCCCGCAGTCGCCACCCGCTCCGGCGTCACATAGAGTAGATCCAGCGCGCCCGACCGGCAGTCAGCGGCAATGCGCGCCTGTTCCTCCGGGCTGATCGCCGAATTGAGTGCTGCGGCACGCACGCCAGCGCCCGTCAACGCCCCCACCTGATCCTTCATCAGCGCAATCAGCGGGGAAATGACAATGCCCATGCCCGGCCGGCACAGCGCCGGGATCTGGAAACACAGCGACTTGCCCGCGCCGGTCGGGAACAGCACGACGGCGTCGTCACCAGCCATCAGCGCGTCGACCACTTCCCGTTGCCGGCCACGGAAAGACGCATAGCCGAACACGTCGGCCAGCACCTTCGCCGGGTCGCGGCGGACGGAGGACGTTGCTGGAGTGATGAAGTCGTCGGCTTGTCGAGCCTGAGGATGCGGCATCTGCGGCGGTTTCCCTTGTCCGGCGCACAATCCCTTATTCGCGCGCGCCGGGCAATGACCTGATGTGGATGGCGCCACAAAACCCGCCGGAAAAGCGGCCCGGAAAGCCGCTGCCCGTCAGCTCCAGAGCGGGCTGGTGAAGATCGCGACCGAGGACGCGGTCGCCACCATCCAGGACAGGGAACGCGGGCTGGCCCGGTCTGTCCAGTAGCAGACGGTGTAGATGATCCGCATCAGCACAAACAGCCCGGCGAGCTGATCGATCCAGACCGGATCGCCGCCCTGCCACAGCCCGACCACCACCGCCACGGCGAACAGCGGGAAAGCCTCGAACCCGTTCGCCTGCGCCCACTGGGCGCGGGCGCGGAATCCTTCGGCGAAATAGGCCGGATCGCGCGGACGGGCATTGTCGAAGTCCTTCGACATCTTGGCAGGCAGAACGGCCAGCATGGGCAGGAAGGCGGCAACGAGAACGCACCAGAGGGCAATCGGCAAGGGAACGGCTCCTGAAAGGGGATCCGCAGATGCGGATCAAGTCGTGTCCCGCTATGTTGGTCAGGATGTGCCGCACGTCAATGAAAGACGCCCATGCAAGAGCCACAGTCGAACGGGATGTCCCGACCCATCGTTCCCCCGCCGGTTCAGGCTCTGGGATGGGCAGTCATCATGTGGCTGGCGGCTTGGCTCTGGCCGGAGCCGACGGTCAGATTTCCGGGCCAGACCGTTCTGGCCGGCCTTTTGGCAGCGAGCGGGCTGGCCATCGATCTCGTTTCGGTCGCCCGCTTCTTTCGCCAGCGCACCACCATCAACCCCTTGAAGCCCGAGGCCGCCAGTCACCTGGTCGTCTCCGGCCTTTACCGCTACACCCGCAATCCGATGTATCTCGGCATGCTGCTGGTGCTGATCGGCTGGGCTGTCTGGCTCGGGCATCCGCTCGCCCTGTTCGGTCCGCTGCTGTTCAAGATCGTCCTCACCCGGCTGCAGATCTTGCCCGAAGAAGCCGCGCTCGAGGCTCGCTTCGGACAGGAGTACCGCGACTACAAGGCCCGGGTCCGGCGCTGGCTTTGAGGCTTGGCAAGCCTTGAAGACCTCGTGACATTTCGTAGCCTTTTGTGAAGCCGGCCTTGCTCGCCAACCCCGGCCATGCCGTGTAGTGTCGCGTCATTCTCACCGCTTCGGACCCATCATGATCCGCTTTGACCTCAATCCCCGCCTCGAAGGCGACAGCCTGCCGGTGGCGGATCTGCCGCTGTGTGCCGTCCGCCTGATGAAGGATGCCAACTATCCCTGGCTGCTGCTCATCCCGCGCCAGAGCGATCTCGTCGAGATCACCGACCTCAGCGCACCTGACCGTCTGCGCCTGATGGAAGAAATCGCGGCGGCGGCAGAGGCGCTGAAGACCATCACGGGCTGCGACAAGATCAATGTCGGCGCGCTCGGCAACATGGTGCCGCAGTTGCACGTGCACGTCATCGCGCGCTTCCGCACCGATGCGGCCTGGCCCAGTCCGGTCTGGGGCGCAGCACCCGCCGGCACCTACGATCCGGTCGAGCTTGAGGCCCTGATCGATCGCCTGCGCAAACACTTGCCCACCGCCTGAACCAGTCTTGAGGGAGAGAGTCATGGCACAGGATGCCTATGCCCTGGCGACCCAGCCAGGCGGCATGAGTTTCATCGTCAACCCGCTGGATCGCTGCGCCGAACGGCGCGGTGACAGCGACTGGCTCGCCCGCCTTATGGCGCAGCCGGATGCCCGCTTCGTTGTTGCCACAGCCGGCAAGCTGGTGCTGCGCACCGGGGTGGCCGGCATGCGCCACACGCTGGCGCAGGCGCAGGCCCTGGGTCAGGACGGGGCGGAAACAGCGTTCCTCGGGCTGGAGCCAACCGGCGCGCCGCTGTTCGCCTGCACGTCCACCCTGACCGAGGACGACCTCGAAATCCGCGACGGTCTCGAGGTCGTCGACCTGCGCAGCCTCGCCTTGCGCCGTGACCTTGCCGAAGCCGATATCGGCGCCCTCGCGCAGGCCCGCGCCCTTGCCCACTGGCACCTCAGCCATCGTTTCTGTTCGCGCTGCGGTGCCAAAACCCAGATGGCGGAGGCCGGCTACCGGCGCGACTGCCCCTCCTGCCAGGCGCAGCATTTTCCGCGCACGGACCCTGTCGTGATCATGCTGATCACCCACGGGGACAAGGTTCTTCTGGGCAGACCGCCAAGGCTGGCCGAAGGCGTCTACACCACGCTGGCCGGCTTCATGGAACCGGGCGAGACCGTTGAAGACGCCGTGCGCCGCGAAACCTATGAGGAATCGCGCATCCGCGTCGGGGCCGTGGACATCGTCCTCAACCAGCCGTGGCCCTTCCCGGCCAACCTGATGCTCGGCTGCCGCGGCGTGGCCGTCAGCACCGATATCGAGATCGGCCAGGACGAGCTGGAAGCCTGCCACTGGTACAGCCGCGCCGAGGTCGAGACCATGCTTGCCGGCACCCATCCGGACGGACATCGCATCCCGCCAGGCATCTCCATTGCCCACCACCTGATCCTCGGCTGGCTCAAGGAAACGGCGGCATGAGCTATTGCGTCTACCTGACCCATCCGGAAGTGAAGATCGACCCGGCAGTGCCCGTCCCTGACTGGGGCCTGTCCGACATCGGCTGCGAACGGGCAAGCCGCGCGCCGCATCTCGACTGGGCCAGCGGCATCCGGCACGTCGTCTCCAGCGCCGAACGCAAGGCCATCGAGACCGCGGAGATTTTCGCCAGGGCCTTTGATCTCGACGTCGCCATTGTCGAGGCCAGCCACGAGAACGACCGGTCGGCCACCGGCTTCCTGCCTCCACCGGAGTTCCAGGAGGTCGCCAACGCCTTCTTTGCCGCGCCGCAGGAGAGTATCCGCGGCTGGGAACGGGCGATCGACGCACAGACGCGGATCGTCAACGCGGTGCGCGGCACACTGGCTCATCTTCCGGCAGGCGAGCCTGTCCTGTTCTGCGGGCATGGCGGCGTCGGCACGCTGCTCAAGTGCCACCTGCTCGGCGTTCCCATCGCCCGCCTGCACGATCAGTCCTCGGGCGGCAACTGGTACGTCTTCGACCCCGCCGACCTCGACCGCCAAGCCGCAACATCCCTCGGCTGGACCGCTCTTTGAAGTAGGCGCCGTCGACTCACAGCGTCATGTTTGTTCCGTAGCCGATTGGGAACTCCGCCTACCCCTCGTCATGCCATGGCTCGACCATGGCATCCATGCCGTTTCCTTCACGCCACGCGACTGGGTTTGCCGCGCAAGAACCCTGATTGAAGGCTTGTGTGAACCGGTTGGCCAGCTCTGGCCAAATCAGTCAGCACAGGCGACGATGCCTCAGTCGTTCCAGTCCGGATTTTCCATGCGCGCCCTCACCATTGCCTCTGCCCTGCTGCTCGCCGCCCTCATTGGTACGATCCCGGCCCATGCTGCCTACGAGGCCGAGTTTGCCGCCTTCCTCAAGCAGAAGGTGATCCCGGCCGCCCGAGCTGCCGGCGTTCCTGATGCCGTCCTGACGCGCGAGCTTGCCACGCTGAAGCCGAACGCCGAGCTGCCCGGCCTTGGACGGCCGGACAAGCCGGAAGCCCCGGCAAAGGTGGATTTCCAGGCCGAGTTCCGGGCCCCCGCTGCCTACTTCAAGGAGAGCCAGTTCGTTGCCCTTGCTGGCCCCGGGCGTGCGCTGGCGCAGAAGCATGCCGGAACGCTGAAGGCCATCGAGGCGCGCTACGGCGTCCCGGGCCGCATCCTGCTGGCGATCTGGGCGCGGGAAAGCGGCTATGGCGCGGCGAAGATCCCGCATGACGGGCTCCAGACGGTCGCCACCCGTGCCTTCATGGGCGAGAAGCGGGATTTCTTTCTGGCCGAGACCGTCGCTGCCCTGAAGATCCTTGCCGATGGCCACATCACCCGCGCCGAGCTGAAAAGCTCCTGGGGCGGCGCAATGGGGCAGCCGCAATTCCTGCCCTCGTCTTTCCTCGCCTATGCGGTCGATTTCGATGGCGACGGCCGCCGCGACATTTGGCGCTCAGCCCCCGATACGCTCGCCTCGATTGCCAATTACCTGAAGCAGAAGGGCTGGGTCGCTGGGCGCGACTGGGGCTACGAGATTTCCCTGCCAGCGAGCGTCTCCTGCAGCCGCGAAGGTCCGGATCAGCGCCAGGCGATTTCCGCCTTTCTGCGCGAAGGCGTCACCCGGGCGAGCGGCAAGGCCTTCCCCGACCGGGAACTGGACCGTGAGGCCAACATCCTGTTGCCCGCCGGCCGTCACGGCCCGGCCTTCCTGGCGACCGAAAATTTCTATGTCCTCAAGGCCTACAACGAGAGCGACGTCTACGCGCTCTTCGTCGGGCACCTGGCCGACCGCTACACCTCCGACGCCGGCTTTGTCGCCCCCTGGAAGCCAACCCCGCATGCCTCGCGCGGCGACGTCCGCGACCTGCAGCTGAAAATGCAGAAGGCCGGCTACGACGTTGGCAAACCGGATGGCTTGATCGGCTTCAAGACCCGCCGTTCGCTCGGCCTGATGCAGGAGAAGTCCGGCCGCCCGGCGACCTGCTGGCTGGAGTGAGGCCGGGTGGCTGTGATAGTGTGTTTGCGCAGAGGAGATCCCCATGCGTGTCACAGTCACGTCCCGGCTCGACGCCTATGTGAAGAAGCAACTTGAGTCTGGCGAGTATGCTTCGGCGGATGCTCTCGTTGAGGACGCGTTGCGCTTGCATGCTGCCCTTCAAGCGCAATCACAGTCCCTACGCCAGGATATCGAGGCTGGCATCCGCTCTCTGGATGCGGGAGATGGCAAGCAACTGTCAGCTGCGTCCGTCAAGGCAGCGGTACACAGACGCCGGCTTTGATGCTTGATGTCATCTTCTCCGCTGAGGCGAGCGGCGACCTCGAAGACGCCTATAGCTACGGCTTCGATAAGTTCGGGGACCACCAATCAGATGCATATCTTGGGCGTCTTTTCCAAGCAGTAGAGCAACTGGCAGCACAGCCGCACCTTGGGCGAGCACGTCCCGAACTATCCGTTGGCGTAAGATCATTCGTGGTCCAGCGTCACGTCATCTACTACCGTCAGCGGGGCCAGTCTCTTCAGATCATTCGTGTGCTGCACGGAAGCCGCGACGTACTCCTGCTCCTGAAAGACCCGCAACAGACCGGCTTTGGTTGATCTCACTCGTTCACCGCCCCCACGTCCGCAGTCTCCAGATGGAGTGCGGCCGCCATCAGTGCACGGGTGTAGTCGGTCTTCGGGGCCTGGAACACATCCTGGGCACGGCCCGATTCCACCACCTTGCCATGGCGCATGACGATGACGTCATTGGCCAGCGCGCGCACCACCTTCAGGTCATGCGAGATGAAGAGATAGGCAAGGCCGCGCTTCTTCTGCAGCTCGCGCAGAAGCTCCACCACCTGCGCCTGCACGCTCATGTCGAGCGCCGAAGTGGGCTCGTCCAGCATGACGAACTTCGGCTCGAGCACCAGCGCGCGGGCAATCGAGATGCGCTGACGCTGGCCGCCGGAGAACTCATGCGGATAGCGGAAGCGGGTTGAGGGATCGAGACCGACCTCGACCAGCGCCGCAGCCACCCGTGCGTCCCGCTCGTCCGCCGACAGGCGCGGGTGATGCACGGCAAGCCCCTCGCCGACGATGTCCGAGACGGACATGCGCGGGCTGAGCGCGCCGAAGGGGTCCTGAAACACGATCTGCATGTCCCGCCGGAGCGGGCGCATGTCCTTCCACGAGAACTTCGAGATCTCGTTGCCGTTGAAGGCAATCTGGCCGGTTGAGGAAATCATTCGCAGGATCGCGAGACCCAGCGTCGTCTTGCCCGAGCCGCTTTCGCCGACGATGCCGAGCGTCTGCCCCTCGCGCAAGGTGAGATCGATGCCGTCAACCGCCTTGATATGGCTGACCGTACGCCGCATCAGCCCGCGCTTGACCGGGAACCAGACTCGCAGGTCCTTCGTCTCGACGACAACCGGGCGCGTCAGGTCTTCGGCTGGCGGCTGCCCCTTTGGCTCGGCCGCCAGCAGATGCTGCGTGTAGGGATGCTGCGGCCGGCTGAAAACCTCTTCCACCGGTCCAGCCTCGACGACCCGGCCCTTGGTCATGACGCAGACCTTGTCGGCGATCTTGCGCACGATGCCGAGGTCATGGGTGATGAACAGCATCGCCATGCCACGCGCCTGCTGCAGATCCTTCAGAAGCTTCAGGATCTGGGCCTGCACGGTCACGTCCAGCGCCGTTGTCGGTTCGTCGGCGATCAGCAGGTCAGGCTCGTTGGCCAGGGCCATGGCGATCATCACACGCTGGCGCTGACCGCCCGACAGCTGGTGCGGATAGGACCCGAGCCGGGTTTCCGGATCGCGGATACCGACCTGTGTCAGCAGTTCGATGACCCGCGTGCGCGCGGCTGTCTCGCCCATGCCCCGGTGCACGCGCAGGATCTCGGCAATCTGCTTTTCCACCGTGTGCAGCGGATTGAGCGAGGTCATCGGCTCCTGGAAGATCATGGAAATGTCGTTGCCGCGCAGCTTGCGCATCGCGTCCTCGTCCGCGCCGACCAGCTCCCGGTCCTTGAAGTGGATCGTGCCGCCCGGATGCGAGGCAACCGGATAGGGCAGCAGCTTCAGGATCGACAGCGCCGTCACCGACTTGCCGGACCCGCTTTCCCCCACGACTGCCAGCGTCTCGCCAGGCCGGATGTCGAAGCTCACCCGGTCAACAGCCAGGCTGGTCTGCCCGTTCTGGGTGAAGGCAACGCTGAGGTCCTTGACGGACAGGAGGGGCGTCTCGGTCATGCGTCAGGCACCTGGGGCTGGAGAAGGGCGTAGGTTGCCTCATCGAGGCCGATCTTCTGGATGGGGGCCGGCGGATTGATCCGCTGGTCAAGAGAAACGAAATGCGTCGCGCCGGAGTCAATGGCAGCCGCTAGATGCAGACGATCTGGAAGCCGAACCTTTGCCGACTGCGTCGCACTTAGGTCTGCCGAGATGAACATGTGCTCTCTGGAAACAGGGCACAGGGCAATCGCGCGCTGATTGATCAACACCTCTTCATAAATTGCCCGCAGGAGGCTTCGTTCAGACCCGGATAGCTCTTTGGCACGAAACGACAGGACCTCGGCAATGGTGAGTTCGCTCGTCACTGCCCGGACGGTGCCATTCACGGCACTGCGGATGACGGCGCGCGCGCATTGCGCGAGGCTGTCGTGCTCAGTCCCTTCAATAGCGCTGATGAACACCATGGTGTCGAGGTAAAGCAGATGCATCAACCTCCCCATGCGTCCCTGTCATGGTCCAGCAAGGTTGCAAGATCGCCAGATGACATCCGCAAGCGGTCCGGCGTGCGCTTGAACACTTCGTCCAGAGGAGAGGCCTGACCCACTGCAGCCGCAGGACTGTCCGTCTCGACCGTCACCTGAACCTTCACCCCAGCAGGCAATCCTCCCCTGAGATCCTCCGGCAATTTCTCGACCGGATACCCAGATTTGACGATCCTGTTCATCGGTCAATCTCCTTCCTGCCCGTCCCACCCTATCACACAAAGCTCTTGCGCGGATCGAAGGCGTCGCGGACGGCTTCGCCAATGAAGATCAGCAGGCTCAGCATGGTGGAGACAACGAGGAAGCCTGTGATGGCAATCCACGGCGCCTGCAGGTTGTTCTTGCCCTGGGCCAGCAGTTCGCCCAGCGACGCGGAGCCCGGCGGCAGGCCGAAGCCGAGGAAGTCCAGCGCCGTGAGAGTCGAGATCGAGCCGTTGAGGATGAACGGCATGAAGGTCAGCGTCGCCACCATGGCGTTCGGCAAAAGGTGCCGCCACATGATGACGCCGTTCGACACGCCCAGCGCCCGCGCGGCGGCGATGTATTCAAAGTTTCGCCCGCGCAGGAACTCGGCCCGCACGACGCCAACCAGCGCCACCCACGAGAAGGCAAGCAGGATCCAGAACAGCGTCCAGAAGCCGGGCACCAGAACCGAGGAAATGATCAGGATCAGGTAAAGCGTCGGAATCGCCGACCAGATCTCGATGAAGCGCTGGAAACCAAGATCGATCCAGCCGCCGTAGAACCCCTGCACGGCGCCGGCCGCAATGCCGATCACCGAGGAGGCAAGCGTCAGCGCCAGCCCGAACAGCACCGAGATGCGGAAGCCGTAGATCAGCCGGGCGAGGATGTCGCGGCCCTGGTCATCTGTCCCCAGCCAGTTCCAGTTGCCGATGGTGCAGTTGGGATCTGCAGAGCCAAGCGGATAGCGGGCGCAGCGCTTGTCCTTGTCCATCATCCACGACGGCGGTGCAGGTGCAGGCACCGGGATGTCCTTGTTGACCGAGCGGTAGGAATAGCGCACCGGCGGCCACAGCATCCAGCCATTGGCGTTGATCTCGTCCTGGATATACGGGTCGCGGTAGTCGGTCACCGCCAGGAAGCCGCCGAACCTTTCCTCCGGATAGTCGATCAGCACAGGGGCCAGCAGGTCGCCCTTGTAGGAGACCAGGATCGGCCGGTCATTGGTCAGCAGCTCGGCGCACATGGCGAGCGCAAACAGCGCGAGAAAGATCCACAGCGACCAGTATCCCCGCCGGTTGGCGGTAAAATTCGCGATCCGGCGCCGGTTGAGCGGCGACAGGCCACGCCGGCGGGGCGGGGGCACCGTTTCTGCGGGCAACGGGGTGATGGTTTCGAAGCCTGCCTTTTCGAGATCCGGGGATGTCATGGTCAGACCTCCCGGCTTTCGAAGTCGATGCGCGGATCGATCCAGGTGTACATCAGATCCGAGAACAGGTTCACCAGCAGCCCCATGAGCGAGAAGATGTAGAGCGTCGCGAAGACCACGGCATAGTCGCGGTTGATCACGGACTCAAAACCGAGCAGGCCGAGCCCATCCAGTGAGAAGATCGTTTCGATCAGCAGCGCCCCGGCAAAGAACGCGGAAATGAACGCGCCCGGAAAACCGGCCACGACAATCAGCATGGCGTTGCGGAACACGTGGCCATAAAGAACTTGGCTTTCGCTCAGGCCCTTGGCCCTAGCAGTCACCACATATTGCTTGCGGATTTCCTCGAGGAACGAATTTTTCGTCAGCAATGTCGTGGTGGCAAAGCCGGACAGCGCCATGGCGACCAGCGGCAGCGTCATGTGCCAGAAGTAGTCGATGATCTTCTCCGGCCAGGACAGCTGCGCCCAGTTGTCCGAGGTCAGCCCGCGCAGCGGGAACCAGTCGAGGAACGAGCCACCGGCGAAGAGCACGATCAACAGGACGGCAAACAGGAACCCAGGGATCGCGTAGGCGACAATGATCACGCCCGAGGTCCAGACGTCGAAGGAACTTCCCTCCTTCACCGCCTTGCGGATGCCGAGCGGGATCGAGATCATGTAGGAAATCAGCGTCATCCAGAGCCCGAGCGAAATCGACACGGGCATTTTTTCAAGGATGAGATCAACGATGCCGATGTCACGGAAATAGCTGTTGCCGAAATCGAAGCGGGCATAGTTCCACAGCATCGTCAGGAAGCGTTCCAGCGGCGGCTTGTCAAAGCCGAACTGGGCCTCAAGCTGCTTGATGAATTCCGGGTCCAGTCCCTGCGCTCCGCGATATTTCGTCGACAGGCTGTCCCCTGCCGTCGGCTGGCTTTGTCCGGCGCTGCCGCCAAAGTCATTGCCACCACCGCTGATGCGCGACGTGGCGGAGACGTCGTTGCCCTGCAACTGCGCGATCACGCGCTCGACGGGACCACCCGGTGCGAACTGGATGATGATGAAGTTGATGGCCATGATCCCGACCAGCGTCGGGATCATCAGCAGCAGGCGTCGGAGAATGTAAGCGCCCATCGGTTTGGTCTTGTCCTTCTCGCGCGCGGCGTGATCGGCTCCCGCAGGACCCGGTCAGCCCGCCATGCCGATCTTCGCGGCCTTGTCCTTGTCGAACCACCAGGTGGTTTCGACCGGGAAATCATAGAACGGCGGTTTCTCCGGATAGCCGAAGACATCCCACAAGGCCACCGAGTGATAGGGCTTGTTCCACTGGGGGATCCAGTAATGGCCGGCCCGCAGCACCCGGTCCATCGCCCGCGCGGCGGTGTACATGTCCTCGCGCGTCTTGGCCGCAAGCGCCGTCTCCAGAAGCGCGTCAACAACCGGATCCTTGATCCCGGCCAGATTGTAGCTGCCGGGCGTGTCCGCGGCCTTGCTGCCCCAGATATCGCGGGAATCATCCGTCAGCGTTGCAGACAGCGAATAGCGCCGGGCAATCACTTCGAAGTCATAGTCGTTTTCCCGCGCCTGATACTGCGCCGGATCGACGATCCGTGTGGTCGCCTCGATGCCAAGGCGCTTCAGATTGGCGATGAAGGGCTGCACCACCCGGTCGAAGGCAATCGAATCATCAAGGAATTCGAAGGTGAAGGGTTTGCCGTCGAGCCCGAGCAGCACGCCGTCCTTGCGGGTCAGCCCAGCCTCGGCCAGCAACTGCGCGGCCTGCCGCAGCAGGCTGCGGTCATTGCCAGATCCATCCGACACCGGCGCCAGGGCAGGTTCGCCGAAAACCTCGGCCGGCAAGCGGTCGCGGTAGGGCTCCAGCAGGGCCAGTTCGGCAGCATCAGGCAGGCCTTTTGCCATCATGCCGGAGTTCTGGAAGAACGACTGGGTGCGGCTGTACATGCTGTAGAACAGGTTCTGGTTCGACCATTCGAAGTCGAACGCAAAGCCAAGGGCACGGCGGACACGCGGGTCGGCGAATTTCGGCAGCCGGGTATTGAAGAACCAGCCCTGCGCACCGCTCGGCCGGTTGTCCTCGAACTCCTTCTTCAGCACCTTGCCATCGGTCACCGCCGGGAAATTGTATTCCGTGTTCCAGGTCTTGGACGAGAACTCTTCCTGATAGGTCAGCAAACCCTTCTTGAAGGCCTCGAAGGTCACCTGCCGTTCCCGGAAAAACTCGACGCGAATGATGTCGAAGTTGTTCTGACCGGCGGCCACCGGCAGGTCCTTGGCCCACCAGTCGGCAACCCTGTGGAACTCGACAAACCGGCCCACCTCATGCGCGCCCACCTTGTAGGGGCCGGAGGACAGCGGCGGCGTCAGCGTCGACTGGGTGAAGTCGTAGGCGCTGTAGTAGCGCTTGGAAAAGATCGGCAGGCCGGCGACGATCAGCGGCAGCTGCCGCGTCTGCTTGCCCGAGAAAACAACCTCGACCCGCGCGTCATCGAGCGCCTTGGCCTCGGTGAACTCCTGGATGGACTGGCTGATCTGCGGATGACCGGACGCCTTCAGCAGGTTTAAGGAAAACGCGACATCTTCGGCCGTCAGCTTCGAACCATCATGGAACCTCGCTTCCGGGCGCAGATGGAAGATGTAGCTGTTGCCGTCGGCAGAAATCTCGACGCCGGAGGCAACCAGACCGTAGATGGCATCCGGCTCGTCCAGCGCCCGCACCATCAGCGTGTCGAAACACATTTCCATGCGCGGCGGGGCGTCCCCCTTCAGCACGAAGGTGTTGAACGTGTTGAAGGTCTGGGCATTCTGGTTGAACACCCAGCTCGGCGCGGAAAAGGCGAACTTGCCGCCCTTGGGTGCGTCCTTGCGCACATAGTCAAAGGCCTCGAAGCCCGGGGCATATTTCAGCTCGCCGAAAACCGACAGGCCATGCTTCAACGCCGGTTGCGCCTCGGCAAGGCTGCCGAGCGGCAGCGTCATGCTGGCGGCGGCAGCGGCCGAGAGCTTCAGGACGGTGCGGCGCGAAAGGCTGGTTGCATCGGTCATTTGGCTGCTCCCGTCTTGGCCGCCAGCGCTGCGTCGTACCACCAGATGGTGGGGAAGCCGAAGGTGAATTCCGGCATGGTCTTGGGGTGGCCGAAGCGGTTCCAGCGGGCCGTGCGATCCACGTCGGAATAGAACTGCGGCACCACGTAGTGGTTCCACAGCAGCACCCGGTCGAGCGCCTTGGTTGCCGCCAGCAGTTCCTCGCGATCCTTGGCAAACACGACCCGGTCAATCAGCTTGTCGATCGCCGGGTTCTTGATGCCGGCGTAATTGCGCGACTGCTCCCGGTCCGCCGCTTCAGAGCCCCAGAAGTCCCGCTGCTCGTTGCCCGGAGACAGTGACTGCCCCCAGACCAGCGTTGCCATGTCAAAGTCGCGCGCGTTGATCCGGTTGATGTATTGCGGCTGGTCGACAATGCGCAGGATCGTCTTGATGCCGATGCTTTCCAGGTTCTTGGAATAGGGCAACAGATTCCGCTCGGCGCTCTTGTCGAAATAGAGCATCTCGATGGTGAGCTGTTCGCCGGTCCTGGCGTTGATGAGCCGGCCGCCATCCTGCTTGTAGCCGGCAGCCGTCAACAGCTTCACAGCCTCCCGCAGGTTGTTGCGTACATTTTGCGGGTTTCCACCCACCGGATTCTTGTATTCCTTGGTAAAGACCTCTTCCGGGACCTCCCCCCTCAGGCTTTCGAGAATTTCGAGTTCCTTGCCCTGCGGCAGGCCGGTTGCACCAAGGTCCGTACCGGCGAAGTAGGAGCCGATCCTCTTGTGCAGATTGGCCGAAACGATTTCGTTCGTCGTTTCAAAATCGTAGGCGTAGTTGAGCGCCTGGCGCACGCGCGGGTCCTGGAACTTTTCCCGGCGCAGGTTCGGCACATAGGCCTGCATCCGGCCAGTCCCCTTGTCGATGAACTCCTCCTTCACGACGCGGCCATCGCGGACAGCCGGGAAGTCATAGGCCTTGGCCCACTGGCTGGCGCTCAACTCCTGGCGGAAGTCATACTGGTCACCCTTGAAGGCCTCCAGCTCGACGGCCTGATCCAGGAACACCGAGTATCGGATCTCATCGAAGTTGTTGGTGCCGACACGGATCGGCAGATCATTACCCCAGTAGTCCTTCACCCGTTCGTAGATCATGTCACGATTGGCGACGAAGGATTTGATCTTGTAGGGACCCGAGCCCAGTGGCGGCTCAAGCGTGCCATGGGCAATATTGCGCTTCTCGCCCTTGTCGTTCGTTCCCTCCCACCAATGCTGCGGCAGCACCAGCACCTGGCTGACGATATGCGGCAGCTCCCGGTTGCCCTTGGTGTCGAACTCGAAGCGGACAATGCCGCCGGGCAGTTCCTCCGCCTTGACGACGTTCTTGTAGTAGAATTTCTGCGGCGGGCTGAGTTCGATGGCCTTCTGGAACGACCAGACCACATCGGCTGCGGTGATCGGCTTGCCATCGTGCCAGCGCGCCTTCGGATTGATCCGGTACTCGACCCAGGAGTAATCGTCCGGATAGCGCATCGCATCGGCGATGACGCCATAGGAGGCGCTGATGTCCGCCTCGTCCAGCGCCGTTTCCATCAGGTTGTCGTAGATCAGCCCAAGGCCCGGTGCCGGATTGCCCTTCGGCAGGATCGGGTTGAACGTATCGAAGCCGCCTGTGTCGGACAGCCGCGCGATACCGCCCTTTGGGGCTTCGGGATTGACGTAGTCGAAGTGCTTGGCGTCCGGTCCGTATTTCGGCGTTCCCGACAGCGCGGTCGCGTGGTGCCATGCCGGTTCGGATGCCTGCGCCCTCGCCGGGAAGGTCGGAGCCAGGAAAAGACCGGCGACGAGGACGAGAGCGGCTGCCCTGTAAGCCTTCGAGGCTGCTGTCATCAAGTGTCTCCCGATAGAGCGGTGAAACCGGCGAATGATTCCGGTGCCTTGCAGACAAGTGTAAGTGTCTGCTGGCCGCTCCGTCACCGGAGAAAACGAGAGATGACAGAAATTTAAGATCCGTTTGCTGCGCGCACGCCCGGGAACAGGGCGGTCAGCCGCTCTTTCTTCTGCGCATACATGCGCGTGTCGGCAAGATCGAGCAGCTCGCGGATCGTGTTTGCGTCCTTCGGGTAGGACGCGATGCCGAGGCTGGCGCGCACGGCAATCGTCAGCTCGTCGATCACGACGGGCTCGCTGACTGCAGCAGCCAACCGGCGGCTGAACTGCGCCACGTCGGGCTCGGACATCAGCCCGGGCGTCAACACCACGAACTCATCCCCGCCAACCCGCGCCACCGTATCGGCACGCCGGGTCACCAGGCGCAGCCGCCGGCCGATTTCGACCAGCATCTCATCGCCCACACCATGGCCATGCTGGTCGTTGATCGGCTTGAACGCGTTGAGGTCGACGAAAAAGACCTGGAACCCCAGCCCGGACCGGTCACTGAGATTGGCCAGTTGCCCCATCCGGTCCTCAAGCAACCGGCGGTTCGGCAAACCGGTCAGCGGATCATGCTGCGCAAGATGGCGCGCGCGCATCATCTCGAAGATAACGAAGAACGCCATGCCGGACACAAGCAGGGTCGCGCCATAGCCCGCAATCAGCGCCATCCAGAGTTCGGTCGACATGCGCGTCCAGCCTGCCTTGGGAAAGGCAGCAAGCTGCCACCGTGCTTCGCCGGGCAGAAGAACGTCCAGGCGAACCGAATCGGCATTGAAGAGCCAAGAATCACCGAGGATGATCAAATTCTCATTATCACGGTCACCGGGTATTCTGAGAGAAATCTCGTATCCTGACATCTCTGACTCCAATTGAGCCGACGCAAGAAGTTGTTTTTCATCAAGTACGACTGACACAATCCCCCAGAAATAACTGCCTCCAATCAGAGCTGACCCACTAGCGTGAACGTACACCGGTATATGCGCGACTATCGAAAGCCGAGCTCCAAATGCATAAATGGGACCGACAAATGCAATAGCTTCACCATTTTTAGCCTCTTGTATCTTCGGCCACTGACCCCGTAGATCTTTATAACGCAATCCGATCGACTTCTCATTTCCCTGCATTGGGTTGAGGTAGCGCACAACATTGTTAGGGGCGAGAACAACTGCGCGAATGTTCCGGTCTCGGACAAGCATCTCAGTACTGTAGTGACGGAACTGCACCTCCGTCATCTGCGGATTTACAACGACATAATTCATCAGCCCCACGCCCAAAGACGCAGTTCGCCCTATTGCACCCAGCAGCCGGGCCCGGACCTCCGATAGCACAGCCTCGGCCTTCGCCTTGTGGCGCTCCTCATTTGCTTCGCGAATGTGGAGCGCCATAAAGGTCGATATCGAAACCCCTGCGAACAAGGAAACGAAGGCAACGCAAAATGCCTGCCAGAAGCTCTTTTGAACCGGCGTCCGGCTTAAAAAATTTGGCACAAAATCCCCACCTCAAAGGAAACGACCTAACTCGACGCCAGTTTAATATCCTACGCTTGCAAAAAATGTATTATTACGCTGCGTAAAAATTTAAAAACCGCGCCCCGAAGGACGCGGTTTAACTCGTCTGAGCGAGATCGAAGCCTTACTGCAGCGGCAGCGGGCTGTCCGACAGGCTGTTCAGGTAAACGATCATGTCGGCGCGCTCTTCGCCCTTCTTCAGGCCGGCAAAGCCCATCGAGGTGCCCGGGACATGGGCCTTCGGGTTTTCCAGGAAGGCGTAGAGCTGCTCGAAGGTCCAGGCCGGGTTGGCTTCGCCGAAAGCAACCATGGCTGCCGAGTAGGAGAAGCCCTCATGCGTGCCCGGCTTGCGGCCGACCGTCGCCCACAGGCCCGGACCAACCTTGTTGGCGCCGCCCTTTTCGAAGGTGTGGCAGGAGGAGCACTTCTTGGACACCTTCTCACCGCCAGCGACCGTCGCAGCCACAAGGCGCTCGGACAGCGGCACGGTTTCCGGCACAGCTTCAACCGTGGAGGTGTCGCTTTCGGCGCTCTCGACCACGATCTCGTAACCCGGCTTGTCAGGTATCGTCGGGGTAAAGATGATATCCGAGACGATCCCCACACCCATCGTCAGCAGAAGCACCATCAAGACCGCACCCGCGGCCTTGTTCAGCTCAAAGGAATCCATTCGCCAAGGCTCCAGATTAACGCGCCCATGGCCCGCCCCCTCTCCGGCGCGAACCACAATCTGCCTTCATCAAATTTGGCTGGAACCTACAAATTTTTTGACGCCGCTGTCCATAGGTATAAAAGTCGCGGCACACTGAATTTCGGCATCAGACGCTGCTTTTTCGTATTGATGCCCTCCAGAGCGTCCCGGAGCCGATCGTGACATCCGCACTTGTTGTTATCCCGTCCCGAATGGCGGCAACCCGCCTGCCGCAAAAACCGCTCGCCGACATTGCCGGCAAACCAATGATCGTGCGGGTTCTGGAGCAGGCTCTGGCAGCGGACATCGGCCCGGTCACGGTCGCCTGCGACGATCAGCGCATTCTGGAAGCCGTCCGCGATCACGGTGGAAATGCCGTCCTGACCCGGCCGGACCACGAATCCGGTTCCGACCGGATCCACGAAGCCGCCCGCCTCGTCGACCCGGACGGGCGCCACGATGTCATTCTCAACCTGCAGGGCGACGTTCCCCTGATCGAACCGGCAGCCATCCGCGCCGCCTTCGCGCCGCTTGCAGATCCAGAGGTGCAGATCGGCACCATCATGACGGAAATCCGCACCGAGGAAGACCGGCAGGATCCCAGCTTCGTCAAGGCGGTCGTCACGGCCATTGCCGGGGCCCGTTATCGGGCGCTGTACTTCACCCGCGCCACGGCCCCCACCGGTCCTGGCCCGCTGTTCCAGCACATTGGCGTCTACGCCTATCGCCGCAGCGCGCTCGACCGGTTTGTCTCCCTGCCACCGTCGCCGCTTGAGCAACGCGAAAAGCTGGAGCAGCTGCGCGCTCTGGAAGCCGGCATGCGGATCGACGTCAGCCTGGTCGACAGCGCGCCGATGGATGTCAATACGCCGCAGGACCTCGAACGCGCCCGCAAGGCCCTTGCGGGGCTTTGACAAGGCCGTAACCTTCACATGTCATCACTCCCCGACCGAGATGAAAGAAAGCTTCCACGCTGATGTCTGACCGCAAGAAGATCGTGTTCCAGGGCGAAACCGGTGCGAACTCGCACATGGCCTGCCGCAGTGTCTATCCGGATTACGTGGCCGTGCCCTGCGCGACCTTCGAGGACTGCTTTGCCGCCATGGAATCGGGCGAAGCCGATTTCGGCATGATCCCGGTCGAGAACTCGATTGCCGGCCGCGTCGCCGACATCCACCACCTGCTGCCGCGCTCGAACCTGCACATCATCGGCGAATATTTCATGCCGATCCGCTTCCAGCTGATGGCCCCGAAGGGGGCGCGGATCGAGAACCTGAAAAGCGTCCAGAGCCACGTCATGGCGCTTGGCCAGTGCCGCAACATCATCCGCGATCTCGGCCTCAAGGCCATCGTCGGCGCGGATACGGCCGGCTCTGCCCGTCAGATCGCGGAGCTGGGCGATCTCACTGCTGCTGCCCTCGCGCCGGAAATGGCTGCCGAGGTCTATGGCCTTGATATCCTGAAGCGCAATGTCGAGGACGCGGAGCACAACACCACCCGCTTCCTGATCCTGTCGCGCGAGCCGGCCCGGGCCGCCTACAGCGGCCAGCCGGTGATCACCACCTTCATCTTCCGCGTGCGCAACGTCGCCGCCGCCCTTTACAAGGCGCTTGGCGGATTTGCCACCAACGGCGTCAACATGACCAAGCTGGAATCCTACCAGCTCGAAGGCCAGTTCTTCGCCTCCATGTTCTATGCCGACATCGAAGGCCACCCGGACGACAAGAACGTCGCGCTGGCGCTGGAAGAACTCGCCTTCTTCTGCGCCGAGCTGAAGATCCTCGGCGTCTACCGGGCCAATCCGTTCCGCGAGAAGATCCGCGAGCCGGAAGCCAACCGCGCCCTGCGCCCGAACTCCGCACAGTAAGTTTCCCGCCAGACACCACAAGGCAGGCCAAATGACGAATGTGACCTACGATGCCCTGTGCATCGGCAATGCCATCTGCGATGTGTTCGCGCATGTCGAGGATGATTTCCTCGTCGCCGAGAACCTCGTCAAGGCATCCATGCGCCTCATCGACACCGGCGAGGCGCTGCGTCTTTACGACAAGATGGGCCAGACCGTGCGCATCTCCGGCGGCAGCGCCGGCAACACCGCCGCAGGCATTGCCTCGCTCGGTGGCAAGCCGGCCTATCTCGGCAAGGTCGCCCGCGACGAACTGGGCGACAGCTATGCCCACGACATGAAGGGCACCGGCGTCTACTTCAACACCGATCCGCTGGTGGGCGGTGCCCCGACCGCGCGCTCCATGATCCTGATCACGCCGGATGGCGAGCGGACCATGAACACCTATCTCGGCGCCTGCGTCGAGCTGAGCCCGAAGGACGTCGACCCGGCTGTCGTGGCCGCGTCTGCGGTCACCTACATGGAAGGCTACCTGTGGGATCCCCCGGCCGCCAAGCGCGCCTTCCTGGAGGCCGCCCGAATCGCCCACGAGAACGGCCGCAAGGTTGGTCTCACCCTGTCCGACGCCTTCTGCGTTGACCGCTACCGCGACGAGTTCCAGGGCCTTCTGCGCGATGGCGTCGTTGACCTGATGTTCGCCAACGAGCACGAGCTGAAGTCGCTCTACCAGACAGCTGATCTCGACACGGCCATTGCCGCGGCGCGCGAGACCTGCAAGCTGACGGCGCTGACCCTTGGCAGCAACGGCGCGATGGCCATCACCCGCGAGGAAACCGTGCATGCCCCGGCGCTGAAGGTCTCCGAAGTGGTCGACCTGACCGGAGCCGGCGACCTGTTCGCCTCCGGCTTCCTGTTCGGCCTCGCCCGCGACTTCGACCTGAAGACCTCGACCGAACTCGGCTGCCTCTGCGCCTCCACCGTCATCACCCATGTCGGCGCCCGCCCGGAGCGTCCGTTGAAGGCCGTCGCAGCGCAATCCGGCTTCCCGGTCTGAGACACACAGCCACGCAACACTGACCAGAAGGCGCCCCACCGGGCGCCTTCTTCATATGCGCCACTTGTTGATGTCGCCCCGGGCGGAGCGGAGCGGAGACCCGGGGCCGACTCATTCGCAGAGCGACAGTTTCGGCGCACCTGTCGTGCCGCACCCCCTATTGCCCCCCGTTCCTTGCCTCAACCGGACCACTCTGGAAACGAGTAGGCCCCGGCTCTCGCGTTGCTCGGCCGGGGTTGTTTGTTGTCCGTGGTGCTAGGGTAAAGGGGAAGCTGCGACCCTTAACCCGCAGCTTCAGCGTCAGGCGACCGTCCCGGGGTCGGGTTTTCACCCGCTGTCATCATGGCTCCCTGACGCTTCCCTTTTCCCGCTTGGAGAGTTGATTGGGCCTCTGGCTGACACCCACGCCCGCAAACAATCCGAAGCACGTCAAGGATAGCACGGCCATGCCCGCCCTGCAGCAGCCTCCCGCCCATGTCTGCGGCTTCGATGTCGCCAAGGACAGCATCACCGCCTTCGACACCGCCACCGGCCGTGTCACGACCTTCCCCAACCGCTCCGCCAGCATCCGCAAGGCGCTGACAGGCCTGTCGGCCGACTGCCTGTGCGTGTTGGAGCCGACCGGCGGCCACGAGCGCCTGCTGGTGGGCGAACTGACGGCAGCAGGCCTTGCCTGCCACCGGGCCGATACCGTTAAGGTCAAGGCATTCAGCCGGTCCTTCGGCCGTCTTGCCAAGACAGACGCCATCGATGCCCAGGCTCTGGCCCGCTATGGCGAGGAGCGCTGGAAGACACTCGCCCTGTTCACGGCGGCCGATGAGACCCAGAGCACACTCGCCAGCCTCAATGCCCGCCGTCAGGAGCTTCTCGCCCTCAAGGTGGCCGAGCAGAACCGCTCAAAGATCCCCGGAGAGGGACCTGGCATCGCGATCATCCGCCGCTCCTGCCAGGTCATCCTGCGGGCGATCCTGCACGAGATCGAGGCCATCGACGCCGCCATCGAGGCGCTCGTCGACGCCTCGCCGCAGCTCGCCCGCCGGATCGAGGTCTGCTGCTCCCTGCCGGGCGTGGGCAAGCGCACCGCCATCACCCTCGCCGCAACCATGCCGGAACTGGGAACGATGGACCGGCGCCAGGCCGCAAGCCTCGCCGGGGTCGCCCCTCATCCCAAGGACAGCGGAACCCTCAAGGGATATCGCCGGATGCATGGCGGACGCTCCACCGTCAAGCCGGCCCTCTTCATGGCCGCCTTGTCCGCAAGCCGCGCAAACGGGCCATTAAAGGAGGTCTATCAAAGGCTTATCAACAACGGGAAGAAGCCAATCCTCGCAATCGCCGCCCTCATGCGAAAGATCATCGTCATCCTCAACGCAAGGATCAGGCACAACGCACAACAACAGAGTTGATGACAACCGAGAGCCACGTTGACGCACAGAACGGCACCGAGACGTCCGCAACCAACAAAAAAGGCGCCCACCGGGCGCCTCTTTATCCGAAGTTCTGAAAGCCAGCTCAGTCGGCAAGGTCTTCGACGCTGACGACCTGACCGTCTTCGTTCAGGCGGTAGACGACCGGTGCGCCGGTGCCCAGCTCGCGCTTGAGGATCTGTTCCGGTGTCAGGTTTTCCAGTTCCATGATCAGCGAGCGCAGCGAGTTGCCATGGGCGGCAACGATGATGCGCTTGCCTTCCATGACACGCGGCAGGATTTCGGCGCGGTAATAGGGCAGCACGCGTTCGGCCGTCATCTTCAGGCTTTCACCGCCCGGGGGCGGCACGTCGAAGGACCGGCGCCAGATGTGCACCTGCTCTTCGCCGAACTTCTCGCGCGCCTCGTCCTTGTTCATGCCGGTGATGTCGCCATAGTCGCGCTCGTTCAGGGCCTGGTCACGAACGGTCTCGAGACCCTCCTGGCCGAGTTCGCCGAGGATGAGCTTCAGCGTGTGCTGGGCGCGGGTCAGGGCCGAGGTATAGGCCATGTCGAACTGCAGCTTCATGTCCTTGAGCTTGACGCCGGCGGCCTTGGCTTCCTCGATGCCCTGCTCGGTCAGATCAGGATCCTTCCAGCCGGTGAAGAGGTTCTTCAGGTTCCATTCGCTCTGGCCATGACGGACGAGCACCAAGAGACGTTCCATATGCCGATCTCCTCGCAGGGCTTGGCTTGCTTCAGTCGTTCAGGCCGAGGACATCGGCCATGGAGTAAAGTCCGGGGTTCTTGTCGCGCGCCCACAGGGCGGCCTTGACCGCGCCGCGGGCGAAAATCTGGCGGTCTTCTGCCTTGTGGCTCAGTTCCACCCGTTCGCCTTCACCGGCCAGGATCACCGTGTGATCGCCAATCACCGATCCGCCGCGCAAGGTGGCAAAGCCGATGTCGCCCACCGGGCGCGGGCCGGTGTGGCCGTCGCGGACGCGGACAGAGTGGTCCGCCAGCGCCAGTCCGCGGCCGGCAGCCGCCGCTTCGCCGAGCAGCAAGGCCGTCCCCGAGGGCGCATCCACCTTGTGCCGGTGGTGCATCTCGACGATCTCGAGATCGAAGTCCGGGCCAAGCGCGGCAGCGGCCTTCCTGACCAGTGCGGCGAGCAGATTGACGCCGAGGCTCATGTTGCCGGACTTCACCAGACGGGCGTGCCGCGCGGCGGCCTTCAGCTGCGGCAGTTCGTTGCCCACCCAGCCGGTGGTGCCGATCACATGCACGATGCGCGCCTGGGCGGCGAGTTCGGCAAACTGCAGCGTTGTGCCGGGAGACGTGAAATCGAGCACACCGTCGGCGGCGGCAAAGGCCGTCAGCGCATCGTCGGTAACCGGAATTCCGAGATGCCCGGCGCCTGCAAGCTCGCCTGCGTCTTTTCCAAGAGCGAATGAGCCTTCGCGCGCGATGGCGGCGCTCAAGGTCACGCCCTCCATTGCCGTAATGGCGCGCACGAGAGCCTGGCCCATGCGGCCGGCAGCTCCGACCACGACAAGACGCATCTCACTCATGGGATACCCCGCTGTTGAATCATCGCCGGATATAACAGGCGGCACGGCAGGGCGAAAGGCCAACTCGGCCCCTGATCGACAGCTCGACCATAAAGAAAAGGCCGGGGCATGTGCCCCGGCCTGATCTCGTTCGTCGCAGACGGGAGAGGATCAGTCCTCTTCCTTCTCGCGCTCGATTTCCTTGCCGGTTTCCTGATCGACGACCTTCATCGACAGGCGGACCTTGCCGCGCTCGTCGAAGCCCATCAGCTTGACCCAGACCTTCTCGCCTTCCTTCACGACGTCGGTGACCTTGGCCACCTTCTTCGGAGCGAGCTGCGAGATGTGGACGAGGCCGTCCTTGGCGCCGAAGAAGTTCACGAAGGCGCCGAATTCGACGCACTTCACGACCGTGCCTTCGTAGATCATGCCGATTTCCGGCTCGGCCGCGATGGAGTTGATCCAGTTGATCGCAGCCTTGATCGCCTTGCCGTCAGCCGAGGCGACCTTCACGGTGCCGTCGTCTTCGATGTTGATCTTGGCGCCGGTCTTTTCCACGATCTCGCGGATGACCTTGCCGCCCGAACCGATGACTTCACGGATCTTGTCGACCGGGATCTTCAGCACTTCGATGCGCGGAGCGTGTTCGCCGAGTTCCGAACGGGCCTCGGTGATCGCCTTCGACATTTCGCCGAGGATGTGGATGCGGCCGTCGCGAGCCTGGGCCAGGGCGACCTTCATGATCTCCTCGGTGATGCCATCGATCTTGATGTCCATCTGCAGCGAGGTGATGCCGTCGGCGGTGCCGGCGACCTTGAAGTCCATGTCGCCGAGGTGATCTTCGTCACCCAGGATGTCGGACAGAACGGCGAACTTGTCGCCTTCCTTGATCAGGCCCATGGCGATGCCAGCCACCGGAGCCTTCAGCGGAACGCCAGCATCCATGAGGGCCAGCGAGGTGCCGCAGACGGTTGCCATCGAGGACGAGCCGTTGGACTCGGTGATCTCGGAGACGACGCGCAGGGTGTACGGGAAGTCGTGCTTGGCCGGCAGCATCGGGTTGATGGCGCGCCAGGCGAGTTTGCCGTGACCGATTTCGCGGCGGCCGGGCGAACCCATGCGGCCGGTCTCACCGACCGAGTAGGGCGGGAAGTTGTAGTGCAGCATGAAATGCGCCTTGTAGGTGCCTTCCAGTGCATCCACGAACTGCTCGTCTTCGCCGGTGCCGAGGGTGGCGACCACGAGACCCTGGGTTTCACCACGGGTGAACAGGGCCGAACCATGGGCGCGCGGCAGGATGCCGACTTCCGACACGATCTGGCGAACGGTCGACAGGTCACGGCCATCGATACGGGTGCCGGTCTCGATGATGGCGCCGCGAACGATCTCGGCTTCCAGCTTCTTGAACAGCTCGCCGACAACGGTGCCAGCCGGCACGTTGTCGCCGCCGTTGGTGATCACGGCCTCGATGACCTTGGCCTTGGCCGCGTCGACGGCGTTCTTGCGCTCGGTCTTGGCGATGATCTTGTAGGCAGCGGTCAGGTCCGCGCCTGCGATGTCCTTGATGCGGGCGTAGAGCGCGCTGTGGTCCGGCAGCGACAGCTGGCGCGGTTCCTTGGCTGCCGTCTCGGCCAGCTTGATGATCGCGTCGATCACCGGCTGGAAGCCGCGATGGCCGAACATGACGGCGCCGAGCATGATCTCTTCGCCGAGTTCCTTGGCTTCCGATTCCACCATCAGCACGGCGTCGGCGGTGCCGGCGACGACCAGGTCGAGCTGGGAATCAGCCATGTCGTCAACCAGCGGGTTGAGGACGTATTCACCGTTGATGTAGCCGACGCGGGCGCCGCCGACCGGGCCCATGAACGGCACGCCGGACAGGGTCAGAGCTGCCGACGAGGCGACCAGCGCCAGGATGTCCGGAGCGTTTTCCATGTCATGCGACAGCACGGTCACGATCACCTGGGTGTCGTTCTTGTAGCCATCGGCGAACAGCGGGCGGATCGGGCGGTCGATCAGGCGCGAGGTCAGGGTCTCGTGCTCGCTCGGACGGCCTTCACGCTTGAAGTAGCCACCCGGGATCTTGCCGGCCGCGAAGGCCTTTTCCTGGTAGTTGACTGTGAGCGGGAAGAAGTCCTGGCCCGGCTTCGGCTCCTTGGCGGAGACAACGGTGGCGAGAACCTTGGTCTCGCCGTAGGTGGCCATGACGGCGCCGTCAGCTTGACGCGCGACCTTGCCGGTTTCCAGCACGAGCGGCCGGCCGGCCCACTCGACTTCCACGCGATGAACGTTGAACATGTAAGTTCCTTGCAAACTTCGTCCCCGCGCGGCGCGAGGTCCGCCGATCCGCTGTCGGATCGGGTCCCGGCACCCGGCGCGCGGGTGGTTTCGGTCGGCCCCGTATGGGCCGGTTACCGGTGACGAGCCATGGGCAAGACGGCGGGAGGCTGCAGGTCCGGCAACGCGGTCAGCGCAACAGCGCCCTGCGATCCTGCCCCATGACTGTCATGAGACTTCCTATAAGCAAACGCGGCGGGCAAATCCACCCACCGCGTTCAGTACCAGGCCGATTAGCGGCGGATGCCCAGGCGCTCGATGAGCGTCTTGTAGCGGCCGGCGTCCTTGCGGTTCAGGTAGTCCAGCAGGGAACGACGCAGCGCGACCATCTTCAGCAGACCGCGGCGGGAGTGGTTGTCCTTGCCATGGCCCTTGAAGTGTTCGGTCAGGTTGTTGATGCGCTCGGTCAGGATTGCGACCTGCACTTCCGGAGAACCGGTATCACCTTCCTGTACGGCGTATTCCTTGATGAGAGCGGCCTTGCGCTCAGCAGTGATCGACATCGCGTGTGTCCTTTCAGGTTGCGGGTCCGGGTAAACCGGATCCATGTCGGTCGGCGGGCGGCATGCGCCCACCGGGGTCAAAGCCTGTTGCCGTTCAGCCAGGGCCGGGATGTCGTCCAGCAAAGGTCGGGCACAGGATATCGGGGCCAGAAAGACCCGATGGCGCGGGAATATGGCGGAGAGCCGCTGAAATTGCGAGTCAATTCTTGCGCAGCACGCCGCCACCTTCCCTAAAGGTGAAGAATCCGGGAGGGCTGGAACCGACCCTTGTCGATGCTGCCGAGGGCGACCGGCGTTCCGCCATGGCTCGCAAACGCCAGCTCACAGGAGAGCGGCGCGCTACGGCCACGCAGCAGCACGGCCATGCCCTGGCGGATCCGGCCCGCGTCCTCGCTGCTGACCGGAATTTCCGTCACGTCCTCAAGCGCTTCACGCACCGGCAGCAGGAAGTCCATCAGCGGCTCGACGTCATCACCGGCCGCTTCCGCCGCCGCTTCCAGTTCCGCCAGCGTCACCATGTCCGCCTCGCCGAAGGGGCCAACCAGCAGCCGGCGCAGCTCGGTCACGTGGCCGCAGGTGCCAAGGCGGCGGCCAAGATCACGGGCCAGCGCCCGCACATAGGTGCCCTTGCCGCATTCGGCCTCGAACACCGACCGGTCCGTGCCCCGCATCTCCACGAGCGCCAGCCGGTGCACCTCGATGGGCCGGGCCTCCAGCTCCACCTCGGCGCCTTCGCGGGCGAGGTCATAGGCGCGCTCGCCGTCCACCTTGATGGCCGAGAACTTCGGCGGCACCTGCATGATCACGCCGGTAAACTCCGGCAGCACCGCGCCGATGGCGGCGGCATCCGGCCGCACATCCGACGTGGCGATCACCGCGCCTTCCGTGTCGTCGGTGTCGGTCTCCGAGCCCCAAGTCACCTCGAACCGGTAGACCTTGCGCCCGTTCATGATCATCGGAACGGTCTTGGTCGCCTCGCCGAAGGCCAGCGGCAGGCAGCCGGAGGCACGCGGATCCAGCGTGCCGGCATGGCCGACCTTTTCCGGGTGCAGGATGCGCTTCACGCGGGTCAGCGCATCATTGGAGGTCAGGCCATAGGGCTTGTCGAGCACCAGCCATCCATCGATGGGGTTGCGCGGCCGGCGGACCTTCTGGGGACGCGACATTGAAAAATCCTCTAGCCCCACCCCGGCGTCATCCCGGCCAAGCGCAGCGCGAGCCGGGACCGGTAAGCCAAGGTCATAATTAATCAATATTTACAACGGCATCGCCCTGGCACTCCGGTCCCGGGTCTGCGCTTGCGCTTGCCCGGGATGACGCGAGGAAGGGCCTTCCAGCGTTCGCGTTAGCATCCGCAGATGCTGACGCAGGAACAATCAGTCGTCCTGATCGTCTGCCGTGTCCTCAGCGCCGGCGTCGAGGTCGCGCTTGACCTCCGGCTGCATCAGCAGCGTGCCGATGCGGTCGTCATCGTCGAAGCGGGTGTCGAGGATGAAGCGCAGGTCCGGCATGTATTTCATCGTCAGCTTGCGCGACACCTGACCGCGGAAATACTTCGCGCTGCGGTTCAATGCCTTGACGACCTTGTCCGTGTTCTGGCCGCCGAGCGGCATCACCAGGCAGGTTGCCAGGCGCAGATCCGGCGTCATGCGCACTTCCGGGATCGTCAGGATCACGCCGTCCAGGTCCGGATCGGACAACTGGCCACGGGTGAAAATGTCCGACAGTTCCTTGCGGACCAGTTCGCCAACGCGCAACTGCCGCTGTGAGGGCATGCCGGCGCCCTCTCCCATGCTCTTGGCCATGTTGTTTATCCAGTCAGGCAGCGGCGCCGGGATCGGCCGGGGCGGCTGCGAAATGAAGACGCCGGCCCGGGTTCATCCCCGGCGCCGGCATCTTTACGTTTTGGTCCGTCAGGCGGCTCAGAGCGAACGGGCGATCTGCTCCACACGGAAGCATTCGATCACGTCGCCGACGCGCATGTCCTGATAGTTCTCGAAGTTCATGCCGCATTCCTGGCCGGATTCGACCGACTTGACGTCGTCCTTGAAGCGCTTGAGCGTACCCAGCTTGCCTTCGTGGACCACGACGTTGTCGCGGATGAGGCGGACTTCCGCGCCGCGCTCGACGACACCCTCGGTAACAAGGCAGCCTGCCACCTTGCCGACCTTGGTGATGTCGAAGATCTCGCGGATCTCGGCATAACCGATGAAGGTTTCGCGGCGTTCCGGAGCCAGCATGCCAGACATGGCCGCCTTAACGTCATCCACGAGATCGTAGATGATGTTGTAGTAGCGGATGTCGATGCCTTCGCGGTCAGCCGACTCACGGGCCTGCTTGTTGGCACGCACGTTGAAGCCGATGATCGAGGCATTGGACGCCGCGGCCAGCGTGATGTCGGACTCGGTGATGCCACCGACGCCGGCATGCAGGATGCGCGCGCCAACTTCCTCGTTGCCAATCTTGTCGAGCGCATGGGCGATGGCTTCCGCCGAACCCTGCACGTCGGCCTTGACGACCAGCGGGAACTCCTTGCGGCCACCGGTCTGCAGGCGGCTCATCATCTGCTCGATCGAGCCACGCGAACCGGACTTCAGGACGGACAGACGCTCGCGCTTCTGGCGCTGACGGTAGTCGGCGACTTCACGGGCGCGGGCTTCGTTCTCCACGACCGCGACCTGATCACCGGCTTCCGGCGTGCCCTGGAAGCCGAGGACTTCCACCGGTTTGGAGGGACCTGCCTCCTTCACCTGGTTGCCGTCTTCGTCCAGCAACGCGCGGACCTTGCCCCATTCGCCGCCGGCGACAAGGATGTCGCCCACGCGCAGGGTGCCCTTCTGAACCAGAACGGTTGCCACCGGACCACGGCCCTTGTCGAGCTGGGCTTCGATGACGAGACCCTCGGCAGTGCGGTCCGGATTGGCGCGCAGTTCAAGAACTTCGGCCTGCAGCAGGACCATCTCGAGCAGGCGGTCCAGGTTGTGACCGGTCTTGGCCGAGACTTCCACGTCGATCGTGTCACCGCCCATGGCTTCCACGACGATTTCGTCATGCAGCAGTTCGGTGCGCACGCGCTGCGGATCAGCGGCCGGCTTGTCGATCTTGTTGATCGCCACGATGATCGGAACGCCGGCGGCCTTGGCGTGGGCCACGGCTTCCTTCGTCTGCGGCTTCACGCCGTCATCGGCAGCAACCACCAGGATGACGATGTCCGTCGCCTTGGCGCCACGGGCACGCATCTGGGTGAAGGCGGCGTGGCCCGGGGTGTCGATGAAGGTGATCTTCTGACCATTCTTCTCGACCTGATAGGCGCCGATGTGCTGGGTGATGCCGCCGGCTTCGCCCGAAACAACCTTCGAGTTGCGGATCGCGTCGAGCAGCGAGGTCTTGCCGTGGTCGACGTGGCCCATGATGGTCACGACCGGCGGACGCGGCAGCAGGCTGCCTTCGATGTCGCTGGTGGTGAACAGGCCTTCTTCAACGTCGGACTCGGAAACGCGCTTGACCGTGTGACCCAGTTCCGATGCGATCAGTTCCGCCGTGTCGGCGTCGATCACGTCGTTGATCTTCAGCATCTGGCCCTGCTTCATCAGCAGCTTGATCACGTCAACGGACCGTTCCGCCATACGGTTGGCGAGTTCCTGGATCGTGATGGCTTCCGGCAGGATGACTTCACGCGAGATCTTCTCGCGCACGGCCTGCATGCCGCCACGCTTTTCCTTTTCGCGGCGACGGCGCAGCGAGGCGAGCGAGCGCGAGCGCTGCTCGTCCGAACCACCGGTCGCGGCAGAAATGGTCAGCTTGGAGCGGCGGCGGTCGTCGCCAACGCCACGCTTGGCGACCGGAGCAACCGGAGCCTTCGGGCGCTTGACGGTGCGCAGACCGCCCTTGCGCTCATCTTCTTCCTCGGTCGTTGCCGCCGGGGCCGGAGCGGCGTTGGCAGCCGGACGCTGCTGACCCTGGGCCGGGCCCTGGCCATTGCCTTCCGGTCGAGCGGCCCTGCGGCTGGCCACCGCGCTGGTCGTTGCCAGCAGGACGGGCGGCAGCGGCAGGAGCTGCGGCACGCGGTGCCTCGACCGGCTTCGGCGCGACGACAGGGGCGACCGGCTCCGGGTTGGCAGCGCGATACGCGGCCTCTTCGGCCTCGCGGATCTTGCGTGCTTCTTCCTCGGCCTTGGCGCGGATTTCTTCTTCAGCCTTGCGCTGCGCTTCCTCGATGGCGCGGCGAGCCGCTTCCTCTTCGGCGCGCTTGCGCTCCTCAACCTCACGCACCTGCGCCATCTTCAGCGCGGCCATGCGGGCTGCGGCCTCTTCCTGGGTCAACGAGCGCAGGACTGCGCCGCCGCCGGGACGCTGCTGCTGCCGCTGCGGCTGACCCGAAGGGCCATTCTGCGGACGGCGCTGCTGCTGCGGTTGCTGCTGCTGGTTCTGGGGCTGCTGCGGACGGGGCTGCGGGGCAGCCGGCAGCGTAACTCGCGCGGACGCTCGACCGGGGCAGGAGCGGCGGCGGCAGCTTCTGCCTCCGGACGTCCTTCCTGGCCGGGGACCACCACACGGCGCTTCTTCTTCTCCACGACGACAGCCTTAGACCGGCCATGGGAGAAGCTCTGCCGAACAGTGCCCTGCTCGACGCCTCCCCGCTTGATGCCAAGGGTCTTCCGCTCGACGATAATCGTCTTGTCGCCTGGATTCTTCGTATCGTTCATATTTGCCTTCAGTCCTGCCCTGCTACGCTGTTCGCACCGTCGCTGTCTTTAGCAACGGAACCTGCCCGGAAAGCCTCCAGATCGCGTAGTCGCGCAAGGAAACCTCCGCTCGCCCGGCCTGCGAGCAGCGCAGCATGTATCACATTAGTCCGACCCAATGCCAAATCCAATTGAGTCGAATCGAACAAACGGACGACCGGACCGCCGTTTGTGTCTTCAAATCGGCTCGCGAAAAGACCCGCGAGCTTGCGTACACCGTCTTCGGAAGCGTCCGAAGCATGAATGAGGCCGATAACCGGATCGCGCTTCAGCGCCGCATCGACCTTGGCAAAGCCGGTGACAAGTTCACCGGCCTTGCGAGCGAACGACAGCGCCGAAAGGGCACTGCGGACCAGGAGATCGTCCACCCGGGCTGACAGCCCGGGCTCGACCTTAGCTTCGGCCTTGAACGCCTTCGGGAACACCCGCCGCTTCTCGGCCAGGTCCAGCGCTTCCTTGCTGGCCGTGATCCATACACCACGGCCGGGCAGGTTGCGTCGGATATCGGGCACCACGTTGCCGTCCGGGTCCATCACAAACCGCATCAGTTCCGACACAGGCCTTACCTCTCGGGTAAGTGCGCATTGCCGTTCTAGCGGCTCATTCTTCCTTGGCACTCCGGTCCGGCCTCCTGCTGCCCTGCCCTTGTTCGGTCGTCGATCGCGTCAGCCGATCACTCGGCGACGTCCTCGACTTCCTCTTCTTCGTCTGCTTCCAGCTCTTCCGCCTCGGCCAGTGCGGCAGTGGCGGCGGCAAATTCTTCTTCGCTGATCCAGCCAGCGGCAACGCGCGCTGCCATCACCATGGTCTCAGCCTCGGTCCGCGACAGCTCGAAGCCCGACAGGGTGCCCGGGAAACGCTTCGTTTCGCCGTCCTTGCGCTCGCTCCAGCCAACGAGATCGTCGGTGGCGCAGCCGGCAAGATCCTCGATCGTCTTGATCCCGTCCTTGCCCAGGGCCACCAGCATCGCCGTCGTCAGACCGTCGATCTGGCGCAGCTCGTCGGCAACGCCCAGGGCCCGGCGCTCTTCATCGAGCTTGGCTTCCTGCTCGGCCAGATAGTCGCGTGCACGCTCCTGGATTTCTTCGGCGGTCTCGTCATCGAAGCCTTCAATGGCCGCGATTTCCTCGAGGTCGACATAAGCCACTTCCTCGACCGAGGTGAAGCCTTCGGTCGCCAGCAGCTGGCCGACCATCTCGTCGACGTTGAGCGAGTCCATGAACAGGGTCGAACGTTCCACGAATTCCTTCTGGCGGCGTTCGCTTTCTTCCTGCTCGGTCATGATGTCGATGGCCCAGCCGGTCAGCTGCGACGCCAGACGCACGTTCTGGCCGCGACGACCGATGGCGAGCGACAGCTGCTCGTCCGGCACCACCACTTCGATGCGCTCGGCATCTTCGTCGAGCACGACCTTGGCCACTTCCGCCGGCTGCAGTGCGTTGACGATGAAGGTCGCCGCATCCGGGTTCCACGGAATGATGTCGATCTTTTCGCCCTGCAGCTCGCCAACGACGGCCTGCACGCGCGAACCGCGCATACCAACGCAGGCACCAACCGGATCGATCGAGCTGTCCTTGGAAATCACGGCAATCTTGGCGCGCGAGCCCGGGTCACGGGCGACGGCCTTGATCTCGATGACGTTATCATAGATTTCCGGAACTTCCTGCGCGAAAAGCTTCGCCATGAACTGCGGATGCGTGCGCGACAGGAAAATCTGCGGGCCGCGCTGTTCGCGGCGCACGTCATAGACATAGGCGCGGATGCGGTCGCCGGTGCGGAACAGCTCGCGCGGGATCAGTTCGTCGCGGCGCACGATGCCTTCGCCACGGCCCAGATCGACGATGACGTTGCCATATTCGGCGCGCTTGACGACACCATTGACGATCTCGCCGATGCGATCCTTGAACTCGTCATACTGACGGTCACGCTCGGCCTCGCGCACCTTCTGCACGATGACCTGCTTGGCCGACTGGGCGGCAATGCGGCCGAAATCGAGCGGCGGCAGCGGCTCGGCGATGTAGTCGCCCAGCATTGCTTCCGGATTGCGCTGCTTGGCATCGATGATGGCGATTTCGGTCGAAATGTTCTCGACCTTGTCGACGACCTGGAGCAGGCGCTGCAGCCGGATCTCGCCCGTCTTCGGGTTGATCTCGGCGCGCACTTCGGTCTCCGTGCCGTAACGGGAACGGGCCGCCTTCTGGATGGCGTCTTCCATCGCAGCGATCACGATGCCGCGGTCAATCGTCTTCTCGCGAGCCACCGCATCGGCGATCTGC
Organism: Pannonibacter sp. SL95; assembly: GCF_026672425.1. Taxonomy (GTDB): domain Bacteria; phylum Pseudomonadota; class Alphaproteobacteria; order Rhizobiales; family Stappiaceae; genus Pannonibacter. The sequence goes on along the minus strand of NZ_JAPPRC010000004.1, from coordinate 548,711 downwards.
AGCAGTTCCAGCCGGTTCGCGCTGATTGCCATTCTCGTCTACTCCTCTTGCGCGCCGTCTTCGCTGCGCATCCCATTCAATCCCGTCTCGCGGATGTGGCCGGTCAGTTGGCCCTGCCGCGCTCTTCTTCGTCCGCCTCGTCGTCTTCGTCCGCGGCGTCGTATTCGAATTCGATGTCATCGTCCTCGTCCGGCAGGTCGGACGTGTCGATGCCGCGGGCGGACAGCGCCGCCTTTTCGGCGCGCAGAGCCGCGCGGATCAGGTCATCCGTCAGGATGAGCCGTGCCTCGTCGATGTCGGTCAGCGGCAGCAGCACCGGATTGACCGCGCCTTCCGGCGCATCCAGCAGGCGGAGCACGGCCTGGCCGTTCTCGACACCCGTCAGGATGCCGCGGAACCGCTTGCGGCCGTCGAGCGGCACAGCCATTTCCACCTTGGCCTCATGCCCGGCCCAGCGAACAAAATCGCTCTCGCGCACCAGCGGACGATCGATCCCTGGCGAGGAGATCTCCAGGTGGTAGGCGCGGTTGATCGGGTCATCGACGTCGAGCGCCGGCGAGACCGCGCGGCTGATTTCCTCGCAGTCGTGCACGCTCATGGTGCCGTCCGGCCGTTCGGCCATGATCTGCAGCGTGCAGCCATTGGCCGCGCTGATCTTGACGCGCACCAGGCGATAGCCGAGGTCGGTAATGACCGGTTCGACAATGGCCGCGACGCGGGCATCCAGACCCTCTTCGGTCACGATGCGGGCTTCATGCAGGCTCACGCCAGTCTCCTGTCGCTTTGGCACCGCGTCTTGCGCGGGCCAGTCCGGATGTTCCAACGGCCTGGATAAGCCAAAAAGAGCGGGTCCTTCGCGGGGCCCACTCTCAAACTGCTCCGATCGAGCCGCTGGAGAAGATGAATGGCGTCCTTATACGCGCTTCCTTCGGAAACGCAAGGAAAAAGCCGCCGGATGGCCCGGCAGCCGATTCCAGGTTCCTGCGCCTATCGGCGGCGGAACGTCAGATAACGGGGAACCCGCCCCTCGCGGAATGCTTTTGCCTCGTAGCGCGTGCCGGGCCAGGTCGGCCAGGGCAGACGCCAGTCGTCAGCGGTTTCCGCCGTCCAGTCAAAGGCTTCGTGATCGCGGATGTGACGCAGGGCCCAGTCGACATAGGTGTCGATGTCGCTGGCAAAACGAAAGTCCGATCCCGGCTTCAACGCCCGCGCATAGCGGTCCAGGTTCTGCGGATTGATGAAGCGCCGCTTCCAGTGCCGCTTTTTCGGCCAGGGATCGGGATAGAGCTGATAGGCTCGCGACAGGCTTGCCTCCGGCAGCCAGTCCAGCAGCTTGATGGCGTCATCATCGTAGAGCCGCACATTGCCCAGCCCGCGGTCGACAACCTCGCTCAGCGCCTTGGCCATGGAGGTCACGAACGGCTCGACACCGATGAAACCGACGCGCGGGTTCTCGACAGCGCGGTGGATCAGATGCTCGCCGCCGCCGAAGCCGACCTCCAGCCAGACCTCGTCCACCGGCGCATCGAACAGCGCGGTGAGGTCGACGGGTGCCGGCTGGCCCAGGTCCGGGCGCAGGCGCGGCATGTCGCTGTCCATCAGCAGGCGCTGGCGCGGTGTGAGCGGCTTGCCCATGCGCCGGCCATAGAAGGAACCATCGTAGAAGTCGGTCATCGCCGTGTGCTGCATCTCAAACAGCCGCGCCGACCACCTTTCAGCGGCCGGCGCGGGGATGTCATCAGGTTATGAAGGATCAGGCGACCGCGCTGCGCAGGGCGCTGACGAGATCGATCTTTTCCCAGGTGAAGCCGCCGTCGGCATCCGGCTCGCGGCCGAAGTGGCCGTAGGCAGAGGTGCGCTCATAAATCGGCGCGTTGAGCTTCAGATGCTCGCGAATACCGCGCGGGGTCAGGCGCATGACATCACGCAGCGTCTTTTCCAGCTTGGCTTCATCGCAGGTGCCGGTGCCATGCAGGTCGACATAAACCGACAGCGGCTCGGCAACGCCAATGGCGTAGGAGAGCTGGATGGTGCAGCGGTCAGCCAGTTCGGCCGCGACAACGTTCTTGGCCAGGTAGCGGGCGGCATAGGCAGCAGACCGGTCAACCTTGGTCGGATCCTTGCCGGAGAACGCGCCGCCGCCATGCGGGGCTGCGCCGCCGTAGGTGTCGACGATGATCTTGCGGCCGGTCAGGCCGCAGTCGCCGTCCGGACCACCGATGACGAAGGCGCCGGTCGGGTTGACGTGCCAGACGGTCGACGGATCGATCCAGCCGTCCGGCAGGGCCGAGCGGATGTAGGGCTCGACGATGGCGCGCACGTCGGCGGAGGACAGCGTTGCGTCGAGGTGCTGCGTCGACAGCACGATCGAGGTGACGCCGACCGGCTTGCCGTTGACGTAGCGAACGGTCACCTGGCTCTTGGCGTCGGGCCCGAGCACCGGCTCGCGGCCGGACTTGCGGGCCTCGGCGAGGATGCGCAGCATCTTGTGGGCGTAATAGATCGGCGCCGGCATGAATTCCGGCGTCTCGCGGCAGGCATAACCGAACATGATGCCCTGGTCGCCTGCGCCTTCGTCCTTGTTGCCGGCAGCATCAACGCCCTGGGCAATATGCGCCGACTGTCCGTGCAGATACACGGCAATGTCGCAATTTTCCCAGTGGAAGCCTTCCTGGGAATAGCCGATGTCCTTCACCGCCAGACGGGCGAGATGGGCGATGTAGTCCTTGGTGATGGTCGCCGGGCCGCGGGTCTCGCCGGCGATGACGATGCGGTTGGTGGTTGCCAGCGTTTCGCAGGCAACGCGCGCTTCCGGCATTTCGCGCAGGTAAGCGTCAACAACGGCATCGGAAATACGGTCGCAAACCTTGTCCGGGTGCCCTTCGGACACGGACTCGGAGGTAAAGAGATAATCCTGACGGGCCATGGCCTGACGTCCTTCTGGGAAAGTTGGGCAGGAGACGGCGGGAACCCACCGCTCCAGTGCGCCATCAACCAGATTGGGGCGGGCGGCGTCAAGCACTGCGCGCTGCAAGGCTCGCGTGATGGTTACGCCTTCCCACCCGGCGCTGCCCAGCCAACAGACTGGGCAGTCAGCCAATTGTCAGGCTTCGTCGCCAGCGAGGGCGCGAACGAGATCGACGATCCGGCGACGGACCTTGGGATCTTCAATGCGCACGAAGGCCTTGTTGAGCGACAGGCCTTCGGAGGACGAGAGGAAGTCGACCACATAGGAGGTCGGCTGCGATTCGCCGAAACCTTCGAAGTCTTCGGGCGAACCAGGCGCATCCTCGAAGAAGAAAGCGACCGGCACCTTCAGCACGGTCGAAATGTGCTGCAGCCGGGAGGCACCGATGCGGTTGGTGCCTTTTTCATATTTCTGGATCTGCTGGAAAGTGATGCCGAGGGCCTCGCCCAGCTTTTCCTGGCTCATGCCGAGCATCATGCGGCGCAACCGGACACGGCTGCCGACATGCACATCAATCGGGTTGGGTGCTTTCTTGCTGGGCATCGCCCTCGTCTTTCGCTGTTCCCGCGGTTGTCCGCCTTGATTTCACGAAGGGCTTTTCGCCCCCCGCACCTTGTCTGACGCTGACCTGCGCACTCCGGATATCCGTTTGCCCACAGGCTGCTTCCAGTCGAAGGCCTGACGGCTATCCCGCCAAGCCGCCCGATGCCACTTCGTGGTGCATCGGTTGTAACACACTATGCTGGCGGACTCTCGTGTTCAACATCAATTATGACGCGAGGAGAGGTTGAAACGAGTAATAGTAAACATCAAAGCAAAAAACAGCATTATTGCCAGATAACCAAGATCGCCGAAGCGGGCAAACACGGTCGGCTCCAGCGCAGCAGGCAACGGGGTTTCGATGGCCCCGACCACGAAGGGGGCCAGCACTTCCACCGGTCGCCCATAGGCATCGACAACCGCCGAAATGCCCGTGTTGGCGGAGCGCACAAGGGGCAGCCCCTGCTCGATGGCGCGGAACCGGGCCTGGGCGAAATGCTGGTACGGGCCCGCGGAATCGCCAAACCAGGCGTCATTCGTCAGATTTACCAACCACTTGGGTCGCTTAGAAACCTCTGCGGCAATTTGCGGGAAGATCACCTCGTAGCAGACAAGCGGCAAGTAGGCCGGCAGGTCACCGGTTGTCAGCACGGTATGCGCGTATCCGGCACGAAAAGGATTGGGCGCGTTGACCAATGCGCGCAAGCCGAGCGCCTCTAGTACATTTGACAGGGGAAGATACTCACCGAACGGAACGAGGCGAACTTTGTCATAGGCATCGACAATCGTGCCGCCATCTAAAATGCCGTAGATGCTGTTATAGTAATTTACACCATCCGCGTTTCTTTCAGCTCTGATTGCTCCGGTGACAAGCACCTCTCCGGGCTGCAGCATGCTATCTATTTCCGCTATAGCTTCCGGCTCCTGCGTCAGGAGGAACGGAAATGCGGATTCCGGCCACACATACACACGGCGAGTTGCCGCCGCCTCGTCATTTCCACGTGCGGATGAACTCAACTCCAGATAGCTTCGAAAGATCGAAAGCCTTTTTTCAGGCTTCCATTTCTCGTTTTGCGCGATTGACGGTTGTATGACCCGAAGCGTGATGGACGCATCGATCAAGCCCTCTGTGTCATTTAGTCGCACTGCCCCCCAGGTCATGAGGGCTATCAGTCCGACGGCCGCAACCCCTGGCCCGGCAATCGCCTGCCGGCGGCCGTCGACCGCCAGCGCGGGAGCGGCAGCCAGGACCAGAATCACCGCGCCAACGCCATAAACGCCAACAACGCTGGCAAGCTGCGCCAGCGGCAACGTCTCGGCCGTCACATATCCGAACGCATTCCAGGGGAAGCCGGTCAACACATGTCCGCGCACCCAATCCGACGCAGACAGAAACCCGGCCAGGACGACCACGCGCGACCAGCTGTCGGGCCAGAACCGCGTGGCAAGCGCAACGGCGAGGCCATGAAACAGGGCGAGGCCCGCCGGCAGCAGCGTCACTGCAAACGGCATCATCCAGGCGAAGCGTTCAGCCTCGACCAGAAAGGCACTGCCGATCCACCAGAGCCCGGCCAGGAAATAACCGAAGCCGAACCACCATCCGATGGCAAACCCACCTCGCAGCCGGCGCCAGCCGGAGACCGCCCCGGGCGCGCCCGCGGCCCCGTCAACCAGCCAGACAAGGGCCGGAATGCCCAGGAAAAAGGCCGCAAGATAGCCATAGGGCGGGAGAGCGAGAACGCAGACAGCACCGCTGGCAAATGCGAGCAGCCAGCGTTTCAGGCCATGCGCGAGCAGGAACGGGCCCGGAAGGGCAGTCAGGCGAGACAGCAGGGCGGACATGGCGAATCTTTCCGGAACAGGCAATCGGGCTACAGTTGCGGCCCCTGCTGTCCGCGGTCAAGCGGATCCCGGTCGCCCGGGTTTCCGTCCATGAATGCGTTCAGGCTCTGTCAGGCTGCAGAAGAGCTGTCCTCGACCGGCTTGTCGCCCCGCTTCTGGCGCCGGCGTGGATCTGCGGCCGTCTTGTCCTGACGGCGACGGCGCACGCGCAGGCGCTTGATCCGGCGCGGATCGGCGTCAAGGATCTCGAACTCGAAGCCCGTGACTTCCTTTGGCGCGATCAGCTCACCGCGCACCGGCACCCGGCCGAGCAGCGTGAACAACAGACCGCCGAGCGTATCGACTTCCTCGGCGACCTCACCCACATTGAAATCAGTGCCGAGCTGTTCCGACAGATCCTCCAGCGGAATGCGCGGATCGGCGACCCAGACGCCGTCGCTCGTGGCGACCAGCATCGATTCCTCGTCTTCGTCGTGCTCGTCTTCGATGTCACCAACGACGGTCTCGACGATGTCCTCGAGCGAGACAAGTCCGTCCGTACCGCCATACTCGTCGATCACCAGCGCCATCTGCACGCGGCTGGCCTGCATCTTGGCCATCAGGTCGGTCGCGGGCATGGACGGGGGCACGAACAGCAGCGGCCGCAACAGCCCGGTCTCGGACAGGGCCATGGTCAGGTCAACGCGGGTCAGATCGATGGACAGGTTCCGCCCGTCGCTTTCGTCGGCCGGCTTGCCGGCACCGGCGCGGGCGGCAACGAAGGTCATCAGGTCCTTGATGTGGACCATGCCGCGCGGATCATCCAGCGTCTCGTGGTAGACCGGCATGCGGGAATGGCCGTTTTCGCGGAAGACTTCCATCAGGCGGCCAAGGCTGACGCTGTCATCAATGGCCTCGATATCGGCACGCGGCACCATCACGTCATCGACGCGCAGCTCGCGCAGGCGCAGGATATTGCCCAGCAGCAGCCGCTCTTCCGGTGAGAAGGCAGCATCGGTGCCGGCATCACGGGCCAGTTCGTCCTGGAGGTTTTCGCGCAAGGTCGCGCTCGATCCACGGCGCAGGCGCGTAAAATACCCGATCAATCGGGCGAGAGGCCCCGACTTCCGGGGCTCGGGAGATCGCGGATCCGCGCTCTCCTTGGCATCGGCCGGAGCGGCCGACTGAGCGGGTTGTGCCTCGATACTTCGACTTTCAGAAACGGTCATTGGTCCAGTCAATCAATTGGCCACGGATGAGTCGTCGGCCTGTTCGTCCGCCACCAGAGGTGCATCGGCATAGGGATCGGCAATACCAAGGTCCGCAAGGATCTGCCGTTCCAGTCCTTCCATCACCTCGGCTTCGGCCTCCATCTGGTGATCATAACCGAAAAGATGAAGGAGTCCGTGAACAACAAGGTGAGAAAAATGATGATCGAACGAGACGTCTTGTTCAATGGCCTCGCGCGCAACAGTTTCCTGCGCGAAGATCACGTCACCCAGCAGCGGACCAAAGACGCCGTTCATCGCGTCTCCACCTGGAAACGACAGCACGTTCGTCGGCTTATCCTTGCCACGCCACTCGGCATTCAGTTCCTGGATGCGCGCATCGTCCACGAAGACCAGCGACAACTCGGAGTCTGGCAGCGCCTTCAGTGGTGCGCGGGCAAAGGCGGCCGCAACGGCCGCCTCGCTCAGCTCGAACAGGCGATCCTCGTCCGGCCACGCCCCGCTTTCGATGGCGATCTCGATCACGATGTCATCGGCCGTGGCCAGATCCGGCTGTGCCGTCATACCCGTTCTCCCCGCGCATCCATCCGGCGCTCGCGTTCCTGCAGCATGTCGCGGCTGGCGTCGTCATAAGCCTTGACGATCCGCCCGACAAGCTCATGACGCACCACGTCGACTTCAGTGAACTGCACGTGGGCAATGCCTTCGATGTCGGTCAACAGGTCCAGCGCCTCGCGCAAGCCCGACTTCTGTCCCGGCGGCAAGTCAACCTGCGTCGGGTCACCCGTGACGATCATCTTGGAGTTTTCACCCAGACGCGTCAGGAACATCTTCATCTGCATCGTCGTGGTGTTCTGCGCCTCGTCGAGCAGCACCACCGCGTTGGACAGCGTGCGGCCGCGCATGAAGGCCAGCGGCGCCACTTCGATCATGCCGGACTGCAGGCCACGATCGACCTTTTCCGGCGGCATCATCTCGTAGAGCGCGTCGTAGAGCGGGCGCAGGTAAGGGTCGACCTTGTCCTTCATGTCGCCGGGCAGGAAGCCGAGACGCTCACCGGCTTCCACCGCCGGACGGGACAGGATCAGGCGCGCCACGTCGCCGCGCTCGATCAGCGCCGCAGCATAGGCAACCGCGAGGAAGGTCTTGCCGGTGCCCGCCGGACCTGTACCGAAGATCATGTCGGCCCGGTCCATGGAGCGGATATAGGCATCCTGCGCCGCCGTGCGGGCAACCACCGTCTTGCGCCGTGTCGACACCTGCGCAAAGGACAGCCGCGAGCGCGGTTCAAGCGTCGGCAGGGGCAGCTGCGCATCGGCGGCCACCGCCATGCGCACTGCACCGTCAACGTCGGCGGGATGGATTTCATGGCCCTGCTGCAGGCGATGATACAGGGCCTCCAGCGCCAGTCGGGCCTGTTCGCACTGGCTGTGCTTGCCTTTCAGGGTCACCTGATTGCCGCGTGCGACGGCGTCGACGCCGAGGCGCTGCTCGATCAAGGCCAGGTTCTGGTCGAACTGCCCGAACAGGTCTCCAATCAGCCTGTTGTCATCGAACGCAAGCACGATGTGGGTCATATCAGAGGCGGGGACTGCGCCCCGGTCTGCCGGGAACTTGCGAGCCGATGGCTGGCTGTCACGCGTCAAATGGCGTCCTCCTTGCTGGCGGCCGGGAGACCGGCTGCCGGATGATTGTGCCCTGCAACGAGGCGTCCGAACAGGGAATTGGAGCTGACATCGATAATTTCCACGGTTTGGATGCCTCCGATCATCTCGATCGGGGCATCTACCTGCACCGGTTGCAGCCAGGGCGTCTTGCCAGTGATCTGTCCGGGCCGGCGCCCGGTCTTCTCGAACAGCACGTCCATGCGCATGCCGACGCGCGACCGGTTGAAGGCGCGCTGCTGCTCTGTCAGCAAGGCCTGAAGCTCGAGCAGCCGTTCAGTCTTCACCTCTTCGCTGAGCTGGTCCGCCATGGTCGCGCCCGGCGTGCCGGGGCGCTGGCTGTATTTGAAGGAGAAGCAGGACGCATATTCAACCCGCCGCACCAGATCCATCGTGTCGGCAAAATCCGCATCCGTCTCGCCAGGGAAGCCGACAATGAAATCGCCGGAGAGCGCGAGACCCGGCGCCTTGGCCCGGATCCGGTCGATCAGGCGGAAATAGTCGTCGCGCGTGTGCTTGCGGTTCATCGCCGCCAGGATCCGGTCCGATCCGGACTGCACCGGCAGATGCAGATAGGGCATCAGCTCCGGCAGCTCGCCATGGGCCTCGATCAGTTCATCGTCCATGTCACGCGGATGGCTGGTGGTGTAGCGCAGCCGGTCCAGCCCGGGGATCTCGGCCAGGCGGCGCAGCAGCCGGCCCAGGCCCCAGGCCTTGCCGTCCGCGCCAGTGCCATGCCAGGCGTTGACGTTCTGGCCGAGCAGCGTCACCTCGCGCACCCCGCTGGCTGCCAGCTGCTCCGCCTCGCGCAGGATCTGCTCCAGCGAGCGCGACACCTCGGCCCCGCGCGTGTAAGGCACGACGCAGAAGGTGCAGAACTTGTCGCAGCCTTCCTGCACGGTCAGGAAAGCCGAGGGTGCCCGCCGGATCGCCTGCCGCTGCGCCCCGCGCGCTACCTCGCCATCGGCCTGCCGCGACAGGGTCTCGAATTTCTCGTCGATCTCGAACTCGGTCGCGACCAGACCGCGCTCGCCGCGTCCGGCCCGTGCAATCAGGTCCGGCAGTCGGTGGAAGCTCTGCGGTCCGAACACCATGTCGACCACCGGCGCGCGGCGCGCAATCTCGCGCCCCTCGGCCTGGGCGACGCAACCGGCCACGCCGACCATCAGCGGCTTGCCGTCCGGCCCCCGCTCTTCCTTCATCTTGCGGATGCGGCCGAGCTCCGAATAGACCTTCTCCGCCGCGCGTTCGCGGATATGGCAGGTGTTGAGGATGACAAGATCGGCATCCTCCATCGTGTCGGTGGTGCGGTAGCCTTCTGTGCCGAGCACATCCGCCATGCGGTCGCTGTCATAGACATTCATCTGGCAGCCGTAGGTGCGCACAAACACGCGCTTGGTGTTCTCGCCCTGCGGTCCAGCCTCGGCGCGGCGGCTGACGACGGCCTCGTCAGAGCCTTCGCCACCCATATCACGGGCGGTGGCGGATTGCGGATCGGTCACAAGGGGCGCGCTGTACGACTGCTCGGTCATCGGGTCCTCGATGTGCCGGCGCAGCGCAAGACGGTCGCGCCCGACACGCGGATCACTGGAGTTTAGGGCAAGACATGTGACGGTTTGCCGTCACACCGGCCAGACCTTCGGCGGTCCCTCCGGTTTTCCCTGCTTTAGCGGCTTTTGCCGCGCTTGAGAATAGCTGGAGAATAGCCGGCTCAGCCTGCCGTTGTCGCAACAACCTCGCGTAGCTCCTCCCCAGCCGCCCCCTCGTCCTCCGTCTCGCGCAAGACAGGACGCCCGGTCAGGGCAGAGGCAGTCATCAGCGACACCTCACGCTGCAGCACCTGGGTCAGCTGCTTGCGGTCCGTCGCCGTCTCCAGGCGCACCGGCTCACCCCAGGTCAGCGTCACGTCCAGTGCGCCCTCGCGCACCAGCGCCCACAAATGTCCGGGCAGTTCCATGTCGCCATACCAGGCCACATGCGGCCGGGTGCGCCGGTCCATCGGCAGGCCCTGCAGGTGGGTATAGGCGATCGACAGCGGCTGTACGTGCACCGGCCGGCCATCGGCCAGCGCCTTGGTCGCGGCCCCCAGCAGGGCCGAACGGAAGGGCAGCACGCCATTGCCGTCGTTCGACGTGCCTTCGGCGAACAACACCATGACATCGCCATCGCCGATGCGTTCGGCAATCCGGTCCGCCACCGCGCCAGTCTCGCTGCGCCGGGTCCGGTTGACGAAAACCGTCCGCTGCAGCCGGGCAAGCAGGCCAAAGACCGGCCAGCCCTCCACTTCCGACTTGGCGATGAAGGACAAGGGCATCACGGCGCCGAGCACGGTGATGTCCACCCAGGACGCATGATTGGCCGTGATCAGAAGCGGCCTGTCCGCCGTCGCCTGGCCAACCTGATGGATCCGGATGCCGATCAGACGGGTTGCGATCCGGTGCCAGATCCAGGGCAACTGGCGCTTGACCGGCCAGTCGAAGCGCAGGGCGAGCCATTGCAGGGGGATCATCGCCAGCGAGACGATGGTCAGCAGTCCCAGCGCCAGCGCGCCCCTAAGCCCCATCATCGGCCGCATCCTCGGTGGCCGGGTCAAGCGGAACGCAATAGAGCTCCAGCCGGTGGTCCACCAGCCGGTAGCCGAGCCGGCGCGCGATCAGGTCCTGCAGCGCCTCGATGTCTTCCGAGCGGAACTCGATCACCTTGCCACTGCGCAGGTCGATCAAATGGTCATGATGCTCGTCCGGCACAGTCTCATAGCGCGAGCGCCCGTCGCGGAAGTCGTGCCGCTCGATGATGCCGGCGTCCTCGAACAACTTCACGGTCCGGTAGACGGTCGAGATGGAGATCCGGGCATCAAGGGCCGAGGCGCGGCGATAGAGCTCCTCCACATCGGGATGGTCGCTCGCCTCCTCGATGACCGACGCGATGATGCGGCGCTGGTCGGTCATGCGCATGCCCTTGGCCGCGCATTGTTCCGCAAGCGTTGACTGCCGGTCATCCGTCATGGCCCGAGCCTTTCTCTTGGCACCCTGCTTCATTGCCAGCGATTAGCCAAGATCAACGCGCATGACAAGCGCGGTGCCGCCGCCAGCGCTGTCGCGGTAATAACCCTTGCGCTCGCCAACCTGGCGGAACCCCAGCGCCTTGTACAGCAGCAGAGCCGGCTGGTTGGCCGCATCCACCTCAAGAAACAGGCTCTTGCAGCGTTCGCCGTAGAGACGGAACATGCCGTCCTGCATCAGCCGCTTGCCGATGCCCCGTCCCCGGTGGCGCGGATCGACAGCCAGCGTCAGCACTTCAGCCTCATCCGCCACCTGCCGCAGCAGCAGGAAGCCAAGCGGACGCCGCGTGCCATAGGGGCTTGCCCGGCGCGCAAGCAGCAGGATCGCGCCCTCCTGGGCGCTGAGGCGCGCCAGTTCGTCCGCGTCCCATTGATGGGCGAAGGAATGGCCGTGAATTTCGGCCAGCGCTGGAAGATCGTCGATCTGCGCCGGCTCGATCACCGGCGGGGTCGACCAGAACCACCAGAAACTCATATCCGTTCGATCCTTCCCCGCGTTTGCGGCTTGGCGTCCGGCGGGCGCAAATACAGCGGCACAGGCGCCGGGGCATCCGCCGGTGCGGCAAGGCCCAGGCGCGCAATCGTGCCGATATCGGCCTCCGCCGAAGCTGTCAGAACAACATCGGCGCCAAGTCCGGCAGCTGCGGCAATGGCCGGTGCCGCTGATCCGGCAAGCCGGTAGTCTGGCGTCAGGCCGGCCGCAAGATCCTCGATGAGGGCAACATGCGCTGCGCCATCGGCGTGGCCCTCCCCGTCGAACCGGGCGACATAGACCTCGTTTTCACGGGCTGAGAGCGTGACCAGCAGCGGATGACCGTTGCTGCGCCCGCGCAGCTCGTCTGCGATGGCATCCAGCGTCGACACGCCAACAACGGGCGCATGGGTTACGAGGGCGAAGCCGCGCGCAACCGAAAGCCCGACCCGGAGCCCGGTGAAACTGCCCGGCCCATTGGTCACGGCAATCCGGTCCAGATCGGCAAAGGCAAATCCAGCTTCCGCCATGACCTCACCGATCATGTCGAGCAGGATTTCCGCATGACCACGGCCGATCACCTGCGTCCGGCGCACCAGATGCTCCCGGTCTCCATCTTGGACCAGAACGGCGGCAGCGCAGGTTGTTTGCGCAGTATCGATCGCGAGAAGCCTCATCATGCCTATCGCTTAGTTCCCCAAGGCCAGCTTGTCGAGCCGGGCTTTCGACTTATGCCCGTCACCAACCACTTCGATCCGGCCGCTCGATCGCTCTGGAAGGTCGCGACCGGTGCAGTGTGCGGCCTCTGCGACCAATTGGCCGCGCCGAAGGCTCACACCTGCCGCCACCCAACCCGCGCCGCCCCAGCCTTGTGCCGGGGCCTGTTCCGGACCCGCTCACCTGACCCCCGTCATCCCGGACGCAGCGAAGCGGAGATCCGGGACCGGAGCGGCGAGGTATCGATAGTTCTAAACGTCGGCGCAGACGCGACCGGCCTCCACGCTGCGCCCCTGACAGGTCCCGGCACAAGGCCGGGACGGCGTGGGGTGTAGCTGGTTGAGCGTATCTTGTGCTCGCGTCATTGCGCGCGATCTCGATGGCTACTGTTCGCGCTCCGGGCACCGCCACCGCCACCACGCACCGCCACCCAACCCGCGCCGCCCCGGCCTTGTGCCGGGGCCTGTTCCGGACCCGCTCACCTGACCCCCATCATCCCAGCCAAGCGCGACGACCAGTCGTGATGCCAACCAACCGTTTCCATCAAGCAAAAAGGCCCGGGCGTTGCCCGGGCCTGCTGTCATCAGATGCGCCTGTCTTACTGGGCGGCTTCAGGGGTCAGGAACACCTGGCCCGGATAGATCAGGTCCGGATTGCGGATCTGGTCCCGGTTGGCCTGGTAGATCGTCGTGTAGCGATAGCCAGAGCCGTAGAGGCGGCGCGAGATGTTCCAGAGGTTGTCGCCCTTGCGGATCACGACGTTCGGCGTCGGCCGGGCTTCACCCGCAGCCGGAGCTGCGGCGCCGGGCTTGGCTTCCTCGACCTTGGACAGGACGATTTCCTGTTCCTCGGCCTTCTGGAAAGTCACTGCCGCACGGGCCAGGACTTCGCCGGTCGTACGCGAGATGTGGTCGATGCGCACTTCGACAGAGCCGACCGGAACATCCGTCTGGCTTTCATGCAGCCAGCGGCCAGTATCGCTTCCCTCGACGTCGCCAACATGCTTGTCAGCAACGTAGACACGCAGCAAGGCTCCCGGCGCGCTCGAGCCGGCGGCATAGAGCTTGCCCTTTTCGGATTCCACGGCTTCAACCGTCAGCGGACCAGCCACTTCAGGTGCAGGTGTCGCCGCCGGAGCTTCTGCGGCGGCCGGTGCAGGTGCTGCTGTTGCGGTTGCCGCAGGAGCGGGAGCCGCAGCCGGTGCAGGCGCTTCGGCGGTTGCCTGAGCAGGCGCCTGGGCCGGGGCGGGTGCCTCGGCAGTCGCCGCCGCGGGCGCCGGGGCAGCTGCGGGGGCCTCATTGGTTGCGGCCGGAGCAGCGGCCTGCGCTGGCGCAGTAGCGGCAGGCGCCTCTGCGGGGGCTGCGGCGGGGGCCGGAGTTTCCGGTGCAGCAGGAGCCGCGGCCGGAGTTTCAACCTTCGGCGTCTCTACGGCCGCCGGAGCGGCGGCAGCCGGTGCCGGGGTCGGGGCCGGGGCCGGGGCCGGAGCTTCCGCAACCTGGGTCGGAGCGGCAGCCGGTTCCGGTGTCTGCAGGACCGTCGACGGGGCGTCCGGCGTGTTCAGGACGATGAGCGGCTTGTCCTTGCCGCCAGCCGGGATGGACACGGCAAGCCGCTGCTGCGACTCGATCGACTTGCCGTCCTGCTCGGACTTCAGCTGCATGTCGTAGTCACCGGGCGCAAGCGGTGCCTCAAGGATGATCGACCATTCGCCGTCCTTGTTGGCAACGCCCTTCCCAACCACAGCGCCGTTGGCAAGCAGCGCAACGATCGCACCCGGTTCCGAGCGACCTGCGATGACGGCGGCGCCATCCGACTGGATGCCGACAACGTCGAAACTCGGCACGTCCGTAGGCGAGGTTGCAGTCTCTGTCGCTGCGGCCGGAGGTGTGGCGACCGGAGCCGGCGCGTTTGCCGGAGCACTGGCCGTGGACGGCTGCGGCGCGGGCGTTGCCGGTGCTGCAGAAGGTGCTGCGGCCGGTGCTGCGGAAGGCGCAGCTGCCTGCGGGGCCGGTGTGGCGGCAGGAGCAGGCGCCTCAGCCACGGGGGCGGGTGCCTTGGTGCCGCCAAGGTTCAGATAGCCCGTAAGAAGCGCTGCCACGCCAACCACGGCAGCAATGACAAGGCTCCAGATAACACCGGTTCTCGACATCTATTCGACCCCACCCTTGGCGGTGCCCACCACCGCCCGGCCTTCCGACCGCCTTCACCCGACAATACAGCCTGGCAAAGGTTTTTTCCTGTCAACTCGCGGGCTTGTCACAGATTTTCAGACAAGACCCATTCAGGCTGCTTTATACGTCTTTACTGACTGCGGCAAGCAAAGGCCGATTGTTGTCCGTTTCTTGCCGGCAGTCTGCATCGATTGAAACGGTTTCGGACAGACTTGACGCGACTGTCCACTCAATGCAAGACAGGAACACATGACAGTCCTTACCAGCGTTTGCGTCTACTGCGGCTCCAGCATGGGCCGCGATCCGATCTATGTCGAGGCGGCTGAACAGCTGGGCAGAGCCTTGGCAGAGGCCGGCCTGACCTGTGTTTATGGCGGCGGATCCATCGGCCTGATGGGCACTGTCGCCCAGGCGGCACTCTCCGCCGGCGGACACGTCATCGGCATTATCCCGCAATTCCTCGAGAAACGCGAAGTCATGCTGCATTCGGTGACCGATCTGATCGTCACCGATGACATGCATGAGCGCAAGCGTCTCATGTTTGAAAAGTCCGACGCCTTTGTCGCCCTTCCCGGCGGGATCGGGACCCTCGAAGAGGCCGTCGAGATGATGACCTGGGCCCAGCTCGGCCAGCACCGCAAGCCGGTTCTCTTGGCCAACATCGGGAATTTCTGGTCCCCGCTGCTGGAACTGATGGACCACATGCGGACCGAGGCCTTCATCCGGCCCGAAACCGAGGTGCCCTATCTCGTCGCCGAGCGAATCGCCGATGTGCTGCCGATGTTGACGCATGCGGTCGCCGACAGCCCTGCACTGAAAGCAGGCACGCCGGTCGCACAGCTGTGAACTGGGCTGCTGAAATTTCTTGCAACGCCACAAAATCGACGGCTCAAGCTTCTGCCGTAACGTGAGTCATAACGGTTTCTTTCCGTTTTTCTGACAAGTGTCGCGCCAGAAATCAGGAGTGACCGGCGCCGATGCAAACGATCCTTCTTGTCGAAGACGCCTCCTTCTTCGAAAAGGCTGCGCTCAAGAAACTGACGGACATTGGCGAACATCATGTCCTCGTCGCCCGCGATTACGCCGAGGCGAAACAGGTGATTGCCAGCGCGCGTCAGAAGCCCGATCTCGCCCTTGTCGACTTGACCCTGCCCGATGCGCCGGACGGGGAGATCGTCGATCTTTGCATCGAGAACCAGATCTCGACGGTCGTTTTCACCAGCCGGTTCGAACCCCGCCTGCGCGCAGCCATGCGCCAGAAGGGTGTGCTCGACTATGTGATCAAGGACAGCCCCTCCAGTCTCGACTATCTCGGGGAACTGGTGCAGCGCCTGGGCAAGAACTCCGGTATTGGCGTTCTGGTCATTGACGACGCGTCCGTTGAACGCGCCATTCTGGCTGAAACGCTGTCGCGCCATCGCTACAAGGTCTATCAGGCGCGCTCCTCCAATGAGGGGCTCGCGATCCTGGCGGAACACGCCGACATTAAACTGGTTCTGGTCGACTATTTCATGCCGGACGAAGACGGCTTCTCGTTCCTGAAGGCTGTCCGTCGCAAATACGGCCGGGAAAAGCTCGCCATTCTCGGGATGTCGGGGTTCGACGATACCGAGAACCGGATCCGCTTTCTGAAATATGGCGCCAGCGACTTCCTCCAGAAAACCTGTCCGCCGGAGGAGCTCCTGCTGCGCGTCTCGCAGAACCTGGATGTGATCGACCGTTTCGCGACCCTCAATGACCGCAGTCTGCGCGACACCCTGACAGGCCTCTACAATCGCCGTTATCTGTTTGGCGATGGCATGCGCCGCTGCGCCGTCGCCAGCCAGCAGCAGGAACCCGTGTGGCTGGCCCTGATCGATGTCGACGAATTCAAGACCATCAACGACAGCCGCGGTCATGGCGCCGGCGATGAAGCCTTGTTGCTGCTGGCCAGTGAACTGAATCGCCTGACCGTCGAGAACGGCTTTGCAGTCCGCATCGGCGGCGACGAGTTCTGTGCCGTCATTGGCAGCCCCTCTGAAGCGGAGGCGCGCAACCTGATCGAAGGGTTCCGGGAACAGCTGATCAACCGCGATGTCGTCCGCGATGACCATCGCTTCCGCATCACGGTCAGCATCGGCCTTGCCCGCGTCCACGGTGATGACATTGCTGAAGCGCTGCGCTTGGCGGACACGAACCTTTATTCCGCCAAGAGCGCCGGCCGCAATCGCCTCGTCGCCTCCTGAGCCTCACGTTCCGCCACACAGCAAAAAGCCCGCCGGAGCGGGCTTTCAACTGGCGTTCGGGACGGCACGTCAGATCGCGCGCACTTCCTCGACTTCCGGCACGAAGTGCCGCAGCAGGTTCTGGATGCCGTGCTTCAGGGTTGCCGTCGAGGACGGGCAACCGGAACAGGCCCCGCGCATCGACAGATAGACGATGCCTTCCTTGAAGCCCTTGAACGTGATGTCGCCGCCGTCCTGCGCCACGGCCGGCCGCACGCGCGTCTCGATCAGGTCCTTGATGACCGTCACGGTTTCGGCGTCGCCCGCCTCGAAGAACTCCTCGCCGTCACCGTCCTCGACACCCGCCGAGGCAAGCATGACCGGCTGGCCGGACATGAACTGCTCCATGATCGCGCCAAGGATGGCCGGCTTCATGTGCTGCCAGTCGGTGTCGTCCTTGGTCACGGTGATGAAGTCGTGGCCGAAGAAGATCGCCTGCACGCCCGGCACGGCGAACAGCTTCTGCGCCAGCGGCGACAGCGCGGCATCATCAGCGGAGCGGAAATCGCGGGTGCCATCCTGCAGCACGACGCGGCCGGGGAGGAACTTGAGTGTCGCCGGATTCGGCGTCGCCTCGGTCTGGATGAACATCGGTGGTGTCCTCAGTCGAACAAAGGGGCGGCGTGGCGTCGACTGGCGATGTGGCTTGTCGGTCTGGCCCCAGGTTGGAATTCTTGTAAACTAGATAGGGCCCGATGGCCAGAGGTCAAGCGGGACAGGGGAGGCCCCGCGCAAATCCTCAGGCCAGCGCCGCGATGGCATCGTCATCGAGATTGCCGGGCACGATCGTGATCGGGATGGGAAAGTGGCCCGCAGCCTTGCCGGCCACCTGGGTGACCAGTGGCCCGGGCCCCTCGGAACTCAGCCCCGCCGCCAGCACCAGGATCGCGATATCGGCATCGGACTCGATCAGCTTCACGATCTCGTCCGACTTGTTGCCCTCGCGGATCACGGCTTCCGGCTCGGTCCGGGCAACCGAGCGCACGCGGTCAGACGCCTTGGCGAGGGTTGCCTCGGCGAGCTCATTGGCTTCCGCCCGCATGATGTCCTCGACGCCCAGCCAGTGCTGGAAGTCGCCGGGGGCGATCACGAACAGAAGCACGACCACGCCGCCCGTGCGGGCGGCGCGCTTGGCGGCATAGACAATCGCGCGATCACATTCCGGCGTGTCGTCAACGACAACCAGGAATTTGCGGCGGTGTCCTTCCTCGAAACTTTTGCGTACAGCGACCATGCGCGCATGCTGCCATTGCCGGGCCGTTGCCGCAAGCGGGGCAACGTGCCGCGCCTCAGATCTCCGGCCCGCTCCACAGGTCGCTGGTCGCCATCTGTTTCGGATTGCGCGCCTCAGCCACATGTGCCGTGTGCGGGTCGAGGGTGCAGAAGGCCTGATACTGGGTCAGGAACACCTCGCCCGTCAGATGCTCCAGGAAGTCGGTCCGCTGCAGCCGGTCCATCACCGGGCCCTTCACCTCGGAGAGATGGAACAGGACACCGGAATCCTTCAGCCTCCGGTTCAGCTCCTCCAGCGTTTCGAAGGCACTGGCGTCGATGACATTTACCGCCGGGCACATCAGCACCACATGCGCCAGGGAAGGCCGCTCAGCCACGAGTTCGAGGATGCGGTCTTCCAGAAAGCGGCTGTTGGCGAAGTAAAGGCTTTCGTCAACGCGCACGCTCAGCACCTTCGTGCCGGTCAGCACCCGGTGACGCTGCACATTGCGGAAGTGCTCGGTGCCCGGAACAATGCCGACCACGGCCATGTGCGGCCGGCTGGTCCGGAACAGATACAACAGCACGGACAGGACGACGCCCGACGTGATCCCCGCCTCCACGCCGATCCCCAGGGTCACCAGGATCGTCGCGGCCATCGCGGTGAAGTCGCTCTTGGAGTAGATCCAGGTCCGCTTCAGCGCCGTGAAATCCACCAGCGACAGCACCGCCACGATGATCGTTCCGGCCAAGGTCGCCTGCGGCAGGTTGGCCAGCAGCGGCGTCAGGAACAGGGTCGCCAGCGCAATGCCGACAGCCGTATAGGCACCGGCCGCCGGCGTTTCGGCCCCGGCATCAAAGTTCACCACAGAGCGGGCAAACCCGCCGGTCACCGGATAGCCGCCGGAGACGGCCGCGGCAATGTTGGAGGCGCCAAGGCCGATCAACTCCTGATCCGGCACGATCCGCTGCCGCTTCTTGGCCGCCAGCGTCTGCGCCACGGACACCGATTCCACGAAACCGACCACAGAGATCAGCAGCGCCGGGCCGGCGAGATCCAGCCAGAGTTTCGCATCGAAGGGCGGCAGGGTCGGCATCGGCAGCCCGGTCGGGATGTCGCCGACAAGCTTCACGCCAAGGTCGCCGAGTGAAAACACCGTCGCGGCCAGCGTTGTCACCGCAACGGCCGCTACCGGCCCGGCCTTGGCCAGGCTGTCGGCGAGGCGCGGCCGCAGACCGAAGGAAATCAGCAAGGGCTTCAGTCCCTTGCGCACCCAGAACAGGAACGCGGTCGCGCTGACGCCGATGACGAGGGTGATCAGGTTGATCTCGCCGAGCCGCGACAGCACCGAGCCCATGATCTCGACCATCGTGTGCCCGCCGCCGCCAATGCCGAGCACATGCTTCAGCTGGCTGGCGGCAATCAGAAGTCCCGAGGCCGTGATGAAGCCTGAAATGACCGGATGCGACAGGAGGCTGGCCAGAAAGCCGAGCCGGAACAGGCCCATGACCACGAGCATCAGGCCGGACAGGAAGGCGAGCGCGATGGCCGCGCCGAGATATTCGGCCGTGCCCTGCGCCGCCAGTTCGCCGACCGCCGAGGCGGTCATCAGGGAGACGACCGCCACCGGACCCACCGCGAGCGCCCGGCTCGTGCCAAAGATCGCATAGGCAACCAGCGGCAGGATCGAGGCATAAAGCCCGATTTCTGGCGGCAACCCGGCCAGCAACGCATAGGCGAGCGACTGCGGGATCAGCATGATCGTCACGATGACGGCAGCAATGAGATCATTCGTCGCCGTGTCGCGGGTGTAGGTGGAGCCCCAGTCGAGGATGGGGAAAAAGCGTTTCAGGTTCATCTGGCCCAGCCATCCGTCGCGGGGCTTTGCGCCCGCTGCCCGCTTGGCAAGAGGTTTCCGGAGCCGCCATCCCGTCCATGGCACGCGGCTCCGGTCCCCTTCGCCCCGGTCCTTTGAAAGAACGATCCTCTTCAGGCCTTGGCAACTGCAACGGTGCCAGCCCCGGTTGCGGACCGCAAGACCGCCGGGGCCACTGCCAGCTTAAAGCCCGTTGATCGGCACCTTGAGATAAGTCTTGCCGCTCTCGTCGGCCGGCGGCAGCTGGCCGGCGCGCATGTTCACCTGCAGCGACGGGATGATCAGCTTCGGCATGTCTAGGGTGGCGTCGCGGGCGGTGCGGAAGGCAATGAACTCGTCCCGCGTCTTGCTGCCGCCAACGTGGATGTTGTGGGCCTTTTCCGCCCCGACGGTGGTCTCCCACTGGATGTCGCGGCCGTTCGGACCATAGTCGTGGCACATGAACAGGCGCATGTCGTCCGGCAGAGCAAGAACCTTCTGGATCGAGTCATAGAGCACGCCGGCGTCGCCGCCGGGGAAGTCGGCACGGGCCGAACCGCCATCGGGCATAAACAGCGTATCCCCGACGAAGGCGGCATTGCCGGCCACATGCGTCATGCAGGCGGGCGTGTGGCCCGGCGTATACATGACGAAACAGTCCATGCTCCCGATCTGGTAGGTGTCGCCGTCGGCAAACAGCCGGTCGAACTGGCTGCCATCGCGCTGGAACTCGGTGCCTTCATTGAAGATCTTGCCGAAGGTTTCCTGCACCACCGTGATCTTGTCACCGATGCCGAGCTTGCCGCCCAGCTTGCCCTGGATGTAGGGCGCGCCGGACAGATGGTCGGCATGGACATGCGTCTCGATCAGCCATTCCAGCTTGAGCCCGTTGCTCTTGATGAAAGCAATGATCTTGTCCGCCGAGTCGTAAGTGATGCGGCCGGCGGCGTAGTCGATGTCCATCACGCTGTCGATGACTGCACAGGACGCCGATGCCGGATCCTTCACCACATAGCTGATTGTGTTCGTGGCCGGATCAAAGAACGCGGTCACCTCGGGCTTCACGGACATGTCGACAGGATAGGACAACGCGCTCATCAGGTGCTCCATTCGGGGCTCCAGTGGGTCAAAGGCCACTGGCGGTTTCCGTTTCGGATGGCTCGCGGCCAGCCAGGGCCGGCCGCTCCGTGTTTCAGTTACTCGCCGGGCGCCAGCTTCTGGCGGGCCTGAAGGCTGGACAGCACGCGGGCGGCCATCATTCCGGCGACAATGGCCGCAAAGGCGATCCAGGGCGCGCTGTCACCAATACCCAGCGCCGGAACCAGGCCACCCGGGCAGAAGCCGGACAGGCCCCAGCCAATGCCGAAGACAGCGGAGCCGCCGACCAGCTTGACATCAATGTCCTTGCGCGTCGGCACGAGGAAGCGCGGTGCAAACATCGGCTGAGCCGAGCGGAACACGAGGCGATAGCCGATGGCCGTCACCACCAGCGCGCCGCCCATGACAAAGGCGAGGCTGGGATCCCATGTCCCGGCAATATCGAAGAAGTTCAGAACCTTGGCGGGATTGGCCATGCCGGAGAGCATGATACCGAGACCGAAGACCAGGCCGATGACCAGAGCAGAAACGAACCGCATGGCTTAGCCTCCAAACACGTGACGGACGAGGAACACAGTCATGCCGCCGGTTGCCATGAAGCTGAGCGTCGCAACGATGGACCGCGGCGACAGGCGTGAGATGCCGCAGACGCCGTGTCCGCTGGTGCAGCCGGAGCCGTAGGTCGCACCGATACCGACAAGGAAGCCACCGATCACCAGGGCCGTGGTCGAAACCGGCACCTCGATCTGCGGCATGGACCCGGTCAGGACCATCATGACGGCCGGTGCTGCAACCATTCCGATGAGGAAGGCGGCGCGCCAGCCCCAGTCGGACTCACCCGACCCCGGCAGGAACGCGCCCAGCACACCGGTGATCCCGGCAATCCGTCCATGCGTCGCCATGAGCGCCACGGCGGCAAGGCCAATCAGGGCGCCGCCCGCCAGCGACATCAAGGGAGTGAATTCAGTAGGCATGCGTGAACCCCTCTTCACATGCAAGGCCGGGCCCATACGTAGAACCCGTTAGTTCCGAATATATGAAACAATTGGGCGTCCGCCAAGTGTTATTTTCGATTTCTCGAAACTATTGGATCGCCGGGCCGAGATCCGGCAACAGCACGGTCTGGGTTCCATCCGGCCGGGTCCGCACGACAGCACCCGGCAGATCCGCAACGGGATTGTCGGACAGCGAAGGCGCAGGCAGATCGATCTTCGGGCTGGAGAATTCGCCCAGAGGATGCAGGATTTCCTCCCGCAGCAGGCCGCCGGCAAAGAGTGTCTGCGTCCGGCCGTCGGCATCGATGACATAGCTTGTTGGCCACAGACGCAGCACCCAACGCTTGCCGCCAGAGCCCCCGTTAGGGTCATCCCGCATCAGTGCCAGCGCTGCATAACGGCCGTTGTGGGTCCTGGGCAGGGTCGGCAAATCATCCGGCGTCGTCTTGCCTTCGACAAATCCGGTCGCCGATTTCACGGTCCAGTCCGGCGGACGACGCCAGCCCTCCGCTTCCAGTCGCTTCGACAGCGCGTCGAGGCTGCCAGCGTACTGAATGACAAGCGGTTCCTTGAATTCGCCACTGAGGCCGATGCGGCGGCCCGAGACCAGCGTCCAGCCATTGGTCATCCAGGTGTCCAGCCCCAGCGTTTCCTCGCGGGCGACCGGGCTGTAGACCACCAACGCTTGTGGCAAGTTTCGGGTGATGTGCCAGGCACCAATGCTGGTGAGGGCAATCGCCACAAGACCGGACAGCACGCCGCGGCCGATCTTCTCGTTGTGGATCGACCCGAAGACGAAGGCAAAGACGGAGACCATCGCCGTGCCGAACAGCAGGCCTGCAATCACGTCCGTCGTCCAGTGCACGCCGAGATAGACCCTAGAGAAGCCCATCGTCAGCACATAGATCGCCGTGATCGTGAAGACACCGGCCTTCACCCAGGCCGAGCGATCATGGGCAACCAGAACCGCAATGATGCCGAACAGCACTGTTGTCAGCGTCGCATGTCCGGAGGGGAACGAGTAGGCGTGCACACCCTCGCTGAGGTCCATCGGCCGCTCGCGCAGCACAATGCCCTTCATCAACGGCACGAACAGCGCAGCACCGGTCATCGAGATCAGGAAGCCGGTGGCGCGTCGCCAGGCCTTGCGCAGGAACAGGTAACCGGCAACCACGACGGTCAGCAGAAAGATGATGAACCCGTCGCCCAGCATCGTCACCGGCACGAGAATGCGGTCGCCGATCGGTGTGCGCAGTGTGTCGAACAGGTTGCGGATTGCCACATCAGCCTGAACCAGGCTTTCGCCCGGTCCGACTTCACTGATCAGCCAGAAGAACAGTGGCATGGTGACCAGCAGCACCGCGACTGAAGCCAGCATGCCGACCGAGCGGGGATGTTCCGGATCGAAAGTACGTGCCACCCACTGCGAGAACCGGTCCGGACGCCGGGCGAACCAGCCGACGACTGCGGCGTGGGTGCCGGGAAACAGCGGTATCACGATCTGGATCAGCCAGCGGCCCAGCATGACGATGACGAACAGGATGACGCAGAGCCCGCCGAGCACCATGGCGAGGCGGCCGGAGACTTCGCCGATGGCACTGAGCACGGTTCCGGCCAGAAAGCCCGGACCCAGATGCACGATCGACCAGGCGATGGCCGAGGTCACGTTGACGAAGGTGAAGTACCAGAAATTCATGCCGACCATACCGGCGATACCCGGCACGACCGATTTCACACCGGGCACAAAGCGGCCGATGAAGATGCTCTTGCCGCCATGCAGCCGGAAGAAGGCCTCGCCTTGCGCCATCAGCGCCGGATAGCGCGACAGCGGCCAAAGCCCGCGCAGCTTGTCCTTGTAGATGCAGCCGACCCAGTAGGAGATGGCGTCACCGGCGATTGCGCCCAGCGTGGTCCAGATGAAAACTGTCCAGGGGTCGAGCTTGCCGAGGCCAACCAGCGCCCCCGCACCCACCAGCACGACGGTGCTGGGCACGAATAGCCCGATGATGAACAGCGCCTCGCCCATGGCGATCAGGAAAACGACGATGCCAGCCAGTTCCGGGTTGTCGCCCAGAAACGTCACGATCTGGTTCAGGTACTCGGTCAAGTCGTGTGTCCGTGCATAAGCTGGGCATAGGGCCGGCGCCGCTTCGCATTCTGACGCGAAGGCCTTCGCCGCCCCTCTCCTGTTGCTGCCTGCATATAGGCAGTCCCTGGGGGGCTCAACAGGTATCTAGCACGCGAAGGTTTCACTAAGGTGCATGAGGCCCGGGGTCGACCTGTGCCGCTCAGCAGGCGATGGCCGGTTGGCGCAGGCTGGCGGGATCCTGCAGGATCCGGTCGATGCACAGGCGGATCCGCCTGAAATATTCCGAGCACACCGCAGGGCTGTCGTTGCGCGCGCCGTTGCCGGCGATGTCCCACAGCGTCTGCTTCGGGTTGCCGCGCCACTGCGGCTGCGCCGCGCCGGAGACGCCTTGCGACAGGGCGACGATCCGGTCCGGCTGCGGTGCGTGAGGCAGCAGGAAGATGTCCCAGCTCTTCGGGATGAGACCCGTCACCGTCAGGCCATGATCGGCCAGCAGGCGCCGGGTTGCCGGATGCAGCGCGCCGACTGGCGTCGGTGCAGCCGAGAACGCCCGCAGCCGGCCGCCGCCGATCGCGTTCAGGTAAGCCTCTGCCAGGGGACCAAGCAGGGCGTTGTCCGGGCAGACAAACAGGACCGTGGCAGCGCTCATGTGGCTTCTCTCGAATCGGAAGATCCATGCGCGGACTGTTTAATTCGGGGTGGCAACGTCCATGTGACAGGAAGCTGACGTTACGGCGTCTTTTTGCGATCCTCCGCCAAGAAACGCCGGCGCCCCTTGTAATGTCATAATTTTCGAATATACGAATTAAATCGATCAACCCGGGAGCCCCCACATGCCGACCGAAGACCTGATTGGAACCGCCGTCCTCGAGACCCTGACCATCGAAGAGGCGCGGGCGCGTTATGACGCCAACGAGATCATCCTGATCGACGTGCGCACGCCCAGCGAATACGCCTACGAACATGTCGCTGGCGCGCTTCTGGCGCCGGTCTCGGGTTTTGACCCGGCGCGGCTGCCGACCGGCGGTCCCCGTCCGCTTGTGCTGATGTGCGGCTCCGGCGTTCGCTCGCACCGCATGGCCGAGCGCTGCATCGAGGCCGGCTTCGAGCGCATCACCCATGTCGCCGGCGGCTTCACCGCCTGGAAGGCGGCCGGCTACGCCTATCTCGGCACGGACACGGCCACCGGTGCCCACGTCCCGCGCCCCTGACACGCGTCCCTGACACGCGCTTCGGCTTCCGGCCTGTGCCGGAAGCCATCTGCAGCTCAGACGAGCCCCGCCTTGCTGGCACCTTGCCAGATGTCGTCGGCGAGGTGATGGGCAAACCGGCCGTCGGACGGCAGCAGATCCGGCACCTGCACGACCACCATGCCCGCCCGCATCGCCGCTTCCGCGCCCGTTTCGCTGTCCTCGAACGCCAGGCAGCGGACCGGGTCGACGCCGAGCAGCTCGGCAGCGCGCAGATACGGGTCCGGAGCGGGCTTGCGCAGGTCGACATCTTCAAAACAGACCAGATTTGAGAACCGCCCGTCGAGGCCGGCCCATTTCAGCTTGGTCCGGGCGCTGTCGCGGCGGCTTGAGGTTGCGATGGCGCGCGGCAGTCCCGTTGTGTCCAGATGCTCCAGCAGCTCGGTCACGCGCGGGCGCAGCGGAATGCCCTCCTCGGCAAAGATGCGCTGGCACTCGCGGCTCCAGGCCGGCATGAACGCCTCGACAGTCTCGGCGCCCAGATGCTCCAGCAGCACAAGCCGGCTTGCGGCATCGTCCTTGCCGACCAGCAGGTGGAACAAGTGCTCCTCCGGCGTCTGTCCGAGCGACCTGAGCGCGCTCATGCCGCCGCGCACCGAAACGGATTCGGTGGAAAGCAGGGTTCCGTCGAGGTCGAAGATCACCGCGTCATACATGCCGTTCGCCTTGCTGCCCCCATGGGTGGGGAGGCTGGCAGGGCAAACGGCAGCCAGTGCCTGCGTTGCGTCTGTCAGCCCTGGGGGGCGGAGGGTGCGAAGGCGTCAAAGGCCGCCAGCGCTTCGGCACCATAGATCATGGACGGCCCACCTCCCATGTAGACTGCCACGCCGATGGTCTCCAGTATTTCTTCCCGGCTCGCGCCATATTTCGCTGCCGCCTTGGCATGATAGGCGAGGCAACCGTCGCAACGCGCGGTGATGCCGATGGCCAGCGCGATCAGTTCCTTGGTCTTGGAATCCAGCGCTCCTGCGCCGATGGCCGCCCGGGCGGTCTCGCCGAAGCCCTTGGCAACGCCCGGAATCCCGGCGCGCAGGGCTGCCATGCGGCTGTCGGTTTCGGAAATGAAAGCCTGCCAATCACTCACGGACATGCGATGCTCCTTCGTTCGCCAGCGGCGCAACCGCGCCTGGCCTCAGAGCTAGCAGGTTCAAGGCGCGGGCGGATTGACCTGCCGCAAGCGGTGCCTCTCAGGTGATGGCAAAGCGCAGCCGGACGGCGAGCCCGTTCGGCGAAAACGTCCGTTCGATCATGCCGCCCAGTTCGGCCCGCACCGTCGCATCGATCAGCCGTGTGCCGAAGCCCTTGCGCTCGCTGGCGGCAACTGGCGCATTGCCCTCCTCGCGCCAGTCGAGGCACAGCATCCGCCGGGCGCCCTCCGCCTCGATCCGCCAGGCAACCGTCAGCGTTCCGCCGCCATCGCCGATCCCGGCGTATTTCAGTGCATTGGTCGCCAGTTCGTGAGTGACCAGCCCCAGCGCATGCGTCGCCTTCTCGTCGAGGATGACAGCTGGCCCGTCCAGGGTTGCCCCCGGCAGCCCGCTGCCAAAGACTTGCTCAAGCTCCTGCGTCAAAAGTTCGCCCAGCGCGGCCTTCTGCCAGCGGGAACGGGTCAGCAGGTCCTGCGCGTTGGCCATGGCCTGCAATCTGGCAGAAAACGAAGCTGAAAAGGCATCGAGTGTCTTGGCGCTGGCAGCCGTCTGGCGCGCCATGGCGAGGATCCGGGCAATGGAATTCTTGATCCGGTGCTTCATTTCCTGCAGCAGCAGGTCTTTCTCCTCGATCGCCTTCTGCGAGATCCACACCACCTCCCGCCGGGCCTCGACGGCCCGCATCTGGTTGCGGATCGACACCGCCAGTGCAGCGGCGAACAGCAATGACACCGTGCCCAGGATGAAGGACCTCCAGTGGGACATGCCGCCATTGACCGGTGTCCGCTCGACCACCGAGATCGACCAGATCCTGCCGCCCACCTCGACCTGCCGCGTCACAGGCTCCTGCAGGCGCCCGGCAACCTGCTCATATCCCTCCGAGCGGAACAACGGCAGCCGCCCACCATCGGTGATGTCCCAGCTTTCCACCAGCACCGGCAGCGGGGTTGGAAAATCAAGCGCCATCCGGTGCAGGTTGCCAACCCTGAACGGGGCATAGACGAAGCCCTCCGTTTCCCCCTTGGTGCGATAGGGAATGTAGAACAGGAAGCCGGTCTGCGGATCGACGCCGTTTTCCTGCACCAATGCGACCGGCGCCGAGGCCCGCAATTGACCCGTGTCATAGGCGGACCTCATCGCTGCACGGCGCTTTTCCTCGCTGAACATGTCGAAGCCCAGCGCGCGGGCGTTCCGCGGGTCCTGCGGCTCCAGCATGACGATCGGGGCGCGCCATTCCTGGTCAGTGTCCGGCCAAACGTCCTGGGTAATGCCGTAGTTCTTAAGCAGCTCGGCGCTGGCGCGCGCTTCGTCCCCGGTCCGCACCAGCCTGGCAAAACCCAGGCCCTGCATGCCGCGCCCTTCTTCGCTGAGATCCAGCCCCTGCACGAAAATCTGGAACTCCGCCCGGCTCAGCGGCCCCTTGTTCGCTTCGAAATAGGAAAGGGTCGCGGTCAGCAGCGCCTTGCGCTGGTCGACACGGGCCTGAATGCGCCCCTTGGCCTCGTGCGCCAGAACCTCGAAGCGACCCTGCTCGGCAGCCCGCTCGGCCTGAAACACCACAAATGTCATCAGCAGACCGATGACTGACGTGATCACAAAGACGATCACGGGCATATAGCGTTTCATGATGGAAAGCGAACCTCAGGCGGCATGGACGTTTGACATTAGAGCGAAGCTATTCATTGCAAAAGGTAATTCTAAGACCTCCGCGTGATTTGCGCGCAGGTGCCGATCCAGACTGGAACCAAAGTCCTCGCCAGTCGTTAACCCTTCGAGCAGCGCGCATGCTCCAGTAAACACGAAACCAACCTCAAAGGAGTTCGCAATGAACTGGAACCAGATCGAAGGCAACTGGGAGCAATTCAAGGGCAAAGTGCAGGCCCAGTGGGGCAAGATCACCGGCGACGAGCTGGATGTGATCGCCGGCAACCGCAAGCAGCTCTCGGGCCTTCTTCAGGAACGCTATGGCAAGGCCCAGGATGAAGCCGAGCGCGAAATCGACGACTGGCTCAAGCGCAACTGACGCTTGGGCACCCTTGCCCACACTCCGGTTTCTGCTCTCAGGTCCGCTTCGGCAGACCTGGGCGCAGAACCTTGTCGTATCTGCCGGACACACCCCGCGCGGCCATGCGTTCTCACCGGAACCTGACGGACCGTCGCTTGTATGCGCTCACGATACCTCGCCCCATTCAGCAGGAAAGACCAGACGATATGACACGAGCCGAGGGGTCAGATGATACTCCGCGCGGCCGTTGATCGCTGCCGGCACGACGCGCTCCAGCACCGTGCTGCCAAACTGGCCGTCACTTCGCAGTTCTGACGGATCCTCAGCGGCACCCGGGGTGACGCTTTCCAGCCAGATGATCTCCAGCATCTCATGACCGTCCTCGCGCAGCCGGCTGCAGCGTACCGTGACCGGCGGTCCGGATGTCACGGCGGTACCATAGCTGACCGCATTGACCGTGAGTTCGTGCAAGGCCAGCCCCACATGCAGCGCGGCATTTGGGTCAAGCAGCACGTCCTCCCCCAGCACTTCAACGGCAGCGCCGTTCTGCGGCATGTAGCGTTCGACCTGATGGCGCACGAGTTCCTTGAACTGTGCACCATGCCAGTTCGACTGCGTCACGAGATCCTGAGATTGCGCCAGAGAGAAAAGCCGGCCGCGGAATTTGGCCAGAAACTGATCGAGCGTGGTCGACCGGCGCGCGGTTTGCGCCGCAAGGCTCTGGATGATGGCGAGCAGGTTCTTCGACCTGTGGCTGACTTCCCGCAACAGTGCCCGCAGCACCTTTTCACGGCGGGTTTTCTCCGTCAGGTCAACGATCGTGGTCAGAAGGTGAGGTTCG
Organism: Pannonibacter sp. SL95; assembly: GCF_026672425.1. Lineage (GTDB taxonomy): Bacteria > Pseudomonadota > Alphaproteobacteria > Rhizobiales > Stappiaceae > Pannonibacter. The sequence goes on along the minus strand of NZ_JAPPRC010000004.1, from coordinate 519,310 downwards.
GCGCCGAACCCTGCCACCTGTTCGACGCGAAAATGGAACAGCCCATCCTCACAAGTCGCCGCATCGAGGCTACGCATCTCACCGGCGGCGAGAACCTCCTGCTTCAGCAGCCGCAGCCGTCTGGCCAGATCGGCCCCGAACAACGACGCGTCCGAAGGTGCGCCTTTTGCGCTGTCGAAATGCCAGCAGTCCGGCAGATTGGCGAGATACAGGTACTCAAGACTGGCTGACTGCAACATGACGCAGACGCCAGAGCGCTCCAACGCCAGCAGGAGATATTCCCGCATCTGCGCTTCAGGCTGTCCGGCGTTTTGCCAGGTCAAACGATGACTCACGTCGAAACTCCAACGCAAAACCGGCACACCTGTGTGGACGCCGTTCCCGGAAGAACAGCGCCAACTCAGGCTGCCGGATTGTCAGGTGCCCCGTCAGGCCTTCCTGATCACGCTCATGATGAGCGAGATGACCAGGAAAGCCAGGAACAGGAAGAACAGGATTTGCGCGATGCCAGCAGATGCGCCGGCGATACCGCCAAAACCGAGTACGCCAGCAATGATGGCAACGATAAAGAAGACAAGAGCATAGTACAGCATGGGTCTCTCCTATAAAGTCTATGCTGTAAGAACGCTTCACCGTCTGAATTGTTCCTCACACTGTCGATTTTTTCAGGCGTCTGCCTTCGCACCCTGATCAAAGAACAGGGCCTGCCCGATCAAGGCCTTCACCATGTCCGGGTTGAAGGGCTTGGTCACCAGGAAGGCCGGTTCGGGGCGCTCGCCCGTCAGCAGGCGCTCGGGGAAGGCGGTGATGAAGATGACCGGCACGAGCATTTCGCCAAGGATCTCGTTCACTGCATCAATGCCGGAACTGCCATCGGCCAGTTGAATATCGGCCAGGATCATGCGCGGGCTGGTCTTGCGGAACAGGTCGACCGCCTCCTTGTGCGTGCGGGCAATCCCGCTCACCCGATGGCCGAGCGATTCCACCATCTGTTCGATGTCCATCGCGATCAGCGGCTCGTCTTCGATGATCATGATGTCGGTCGACACCTGACGGGAAATCTCCAGTCCCGCCTCGGTCACCATGGCATCGAGGTCGGAAGGCTCGACCGACAGGATCTCGGCCGCTTCGGCCCGACTGAACTCTTCGACCGAGACAAGCAGGAAAGCGAGGCGGTTCTTCGGCGGGATCGCTGCCAGATACTCGGCCGCCCGGCGCTCCCAGACATAGGGAGAGGCTGTCGGCTCGACCTTGATGAGGGTGGAACCAAACAGGGAGGCAAACAGTTTATAGAGCGCGACCCGGTCGCTTGAAGCCTCGGGAAGGATGCCAACATCGGCAATCAGCGCCTCCAGCGTCGCGGCGACATAGGCGTCCCCCGATGTCTGCGAGCCGGTGACCGCCCTTGCGTAGCGGCGCAGATAACTCAGGTGAGGTGCAATGCGGGTGGAAAGCGACATGCGTTGGCTCCGTTTGCCTGTCCATGGGCCTTTCGGCCGGAACTCCCGATACCCGGCATGCCGGGCGAATGTCACATCAACGGACGGCGGATAAAAAAGTTCCGTCGCACGGGAACTTTTTTTGCGATGCCGCGTTACGATTTTCAGATGACCAGCACGGATGCATGAGACCCATGAGAGAACGCACCAGTCAGACCGGCACGGAACCACAGCAGGAAACGGCGACGGAAGCCGCCCAGCAAATCACCGACCGCCTGCGCCAACTCTATGAATCAGTGCAGGCCGAAGGAATCCCGGACAAGTTCCTCGACCTTCTTGAGCGCCTCGACGAGGCAGAACAACGGAGCCTCAAGAAATGACGGGCGACAAGGCAACCGAAGACGACATTGCGCGGACGTTCAAGCGGGAGATGCTCTCGTGCCTGCCGAGCCTGCGCGCCTTCGCCTATTCCCTGTCCGGAAAGCCCGACCGCGCGGATGATCTTGTTCAGGATGCCATCATGAAAGCCTGGGCCAAGCAGAACAGCTTCGAGCCCGGCACGAACATGAAGGCATGGCTTTTCACCATCCTGCGCAACGAGTTTTACAGCCAGGCCCGCAAACGCGGGCGCGAGATCCAGGACAGCGACGGCCTCTTCACCGAGCGGCTGGCCGTCCATCCGGCCCAGCATGGCAATCTCGACATGCAGGACTTTCGCCGGGCTCTCGACCGGCTGGCGGATGACCAGCGCGAAGCGATCATTCTTGTCGGAGCGTCAGGGTTTTCCTACGAGGAAGCCGCTGTGATCTGTGGCTGCGCGCTCGGCACGATCAAGAGCCGCGTCAACCGGGCCCGCAACCGGCTGCAGGAGTTGCTCCAGGTGTCCGGTGAACAGGATTACGGACCGGACCCCGATACCGCGGCCATCACCAACCGGGCGTTTGCCGGCTGATCTATTGCGCTGTGCCAGGGTCTCGTTTCAAAGGCCCGCCCTTCCTATATGCTGCCCGCACGAGACCACCATCGTGCTTGCCGGAGGCTACCTGCATGCGTTGTGTTGCTCTGCTCAACCGTGACGGTGGAACGCTCAAGACAACAGATCTGGAAGCTCTGACCAACCATATCACGAAGACCTTTGGCGCGGCCGGGCACGAGATCAACGTCGAGGTCATTCGTTCCAGTGACATGGACGCTGCGCTGATGCGGCTCGCCACGGATGCCTCGGTCGAGGTTGTTCTGGCGGGTGGCGGCGACGGCACGATTTCGGCCGCTGCTGCCATGGCGGCACGGTCGGGCAAGGTGCTGGGCGTCTTGCCGGCCGGCACCATGAACCTCTTCGCCCGGTCGCTTGGGGTGCCCCTCGCCCTCTTCGATGCGGTGACCGCCCTTGCCACAGCTCCGGTTTCCAACTGCGACCTCGGGCAGATCGGCGACCGGACCTTCGTGCATCAGGTGTCCATCGGGCTGCAGGCGGATGTCGTGCATGAACGCGACAAGACCCGTCACACCTCCCGTCTTGCAAAGATATTTGCCAGCATCCGCGCTTATCTGCGCACGCTGTTTCGCCGCAAATCCTTTCGTGCCCATCTGACCGTCGACGGCCAGAAGCGCAGCGGACGGTTCAGTTTTGTTGTCGTCTCCAACAACGTCTATGGCGAGGGGCATATGCCCTATGCCGACCGGCTTGATGATGGCCTGCTTGGGGTCTACTCCGCGGGCCGCCTGTCGCCGCTGGCGGGTGCAAGGCTCGCCGCAGATCTTGCAAGAGGCGCCTGGCGCGACACGCCCGATCTCGCCTTTGAACCTGCCCGTGAAGTGACCGTGAAACTCACCCGCTTCATTCGCCGGCGCAAAGGCCTGATCGACGGCGAGCTGGTCAGCCTGCGCAGCACCAGCCAGATCCGCATCCTGCCGGCAGCCCTGAAGGTTCTGCGACCGGTTGCCTGACAGTCCGGAGCCCGGCCGCGTCAGGCGCCGCCGGGCATTTCATTTGCCATCGCATCCTTACAGGCTCGCAGCGGACCGCTCTTCTTCATCCGCCAGCGCTTCGCCGCCCAGCCGGATGATAGCCTGATCCAGTTGCTTCAGTGTGCTGTTCAGCCCATCATCATCGATCATCGCGCTCTCACTGGCCGCGCGTTGCTCGGCTCTTGCGTCATCACGCAGAGCTTGCAGCGCGGCGATGCGTCCTGCGCGGGCGAGGCCCGGTGCGCTCAGGATTTCGTTGATCCGGTCAGCCATCGGCGTTGCGGCAACTGCAGATCCAAGGTCAGGCATGGCATGTTTCCTTCTCTGTAAGCTGGACAACCTAGCTGCGGCTTCTTGGCCAGAACGCGAGGCCAAGCCCGGCAACGGCGAGCGCGACAGTTGCAAGCGATCCGGTCCGGCGGGAGGACATCAGCGCCAACGCAGTGGTCAGGGCAATTGCCCGCCGCGCCTGCCGCATCTCACGGGCCTTGCGCGCTCTTCGACGCTGGATCGTGGCGACAATCAGCACCACTCCGGCAAGCCCAAGCAGGACCAGGGCAGCAAGCGCCAGTCCGATCAACGGATCACCGGTGAGGCGGATCAGTCCGACAACGGCGGCGGCCAGGATCAGGGCCCAGGCTGACAGACCGAGGAACGCCACGGCGGCGGCTACAACCAGCCCCCGCCGTGCGTCTCCAATCCTCTCCCTCACCTCGGCGACCGACGAGAGGGCCATCGAGGCTATCAGTCCCATGGTCAGCGTCGCGCAAGGAGAGCGATCAGGACCCCGGCACCGGCGGCAATGGCCAGTGAGCGCAGCGGGTTCTGACGCACATGAGCGCTGACCTGGTGTTCGAGGGTCGCCAGTTCGCTCTTGAGCTGGGTCAGGGCATCCTCGCTCGCGGCCTTCAGGTCATCGGCCTTGTCGGAGCCATAGCCGGCGACGGCCTTGCCCAGATCGGCGATGTCGGTGCGGATGCGGGCGATCTTGTCCTCGATCTCCTTGCTGCCGGAGGTCTTGGTGTCGTTTGCTGCAGTTTGGACGGCGGAAGGCATGAAAGTCTCCTGAATTGGCATGGATTTGTCGGGGGCCGGACACGCGGTCCGACCCAGTCTCGCAGGATGGAAGGATCAGCGGATCAGCAAGGCTTCCGGATCAGCCTTGTAGGCTTCGGCGGTATAGGCCGGGTGGTCCTTCAGGCTGGCAGCGGTGAAGGGCGTGTCGACACGCAGCTTGCCGTCGGCGAGGCGATAGATCGCCAGGTTGTCGGCCGCGAGCGCCACCGGCTTGGCACCGATGCCAAGAACGCCACCAACATCAACGACATAGGCCTCGACGATACCCTCTTCGGACATCAGCACATCGCTCACGCTGCCGAGCTTTGCCTCTGCGGCGCCGTTCACCCAGGAGCCGAGAAGCTCGTCAGCGCCAATGGTGGTGCGGTCCACCAGCATCATGTCGCTGCCTGAAACCGTTCCGGTCGTACCGCTGGTGGTCACTTCAACCGAGGTCTTCGCCTGCGGCTTCGGATCACCCATCCCCATGGAATTCATCAGCTTTTCCGTTGCCGTCGGACCCGTCAGAACCGACCGGTCGAAGGACGGCGCGGCTTCCAGCTGGGCCTTGGTCAGCGGGACGATGAGCCAGCTGACGCCGCCCTGCTCGATCCAGCGAACCTGATCGAAGGACACGGCGACGTCCTTTTCGCCGATGCCCAGCAGACCACCGACACCGATCACCAGCGCCTCGGCAGCACCCTCACGGCTCAGCACCACATCATTGACAGTGCCAATGCTGTCGGCCTTGTTGTTCGCGTCAGCAAAGACCTGTTTGCCAATCAGGCTGGTCGCCAGAATCTGGCCGGCGGTTGCCTGGCCGTAAGTCACGCCACCCTTGCCAGCAGCGGGCGGGGTAAGGGTAAAGATCGGCGAGCCGGTCGAACTCGCGTCACTCTTCGATGTCGTCGCGGTCTGTGCGTAAGCAGAGCTCGTGAAGAGTGCAGCCGTCAGGGCCGTCGTCGCAAGAATTGCGCGAAGCATGAGCGTTCTCCATGTCAGTGTCGAATTCATTTATCGATCGAAGGTTCGCGGGGAAATGCGAGGCCTGATCTGTTTGACATCTGGAAAACGCCCGGATCTCGGATTGGTTCCCGAAAAAATACAGAAGGACGAACGGAAAGTCGCCGAACACTCTGGACCAAATGAAAAGGGCGGCACCCTGCGGTACCGCCCCTTGTTCCGTTGTCAGGTTGAGCCGGTCAGGCGATCCGCTGACCGGTCCCCTTCTCGAACAACACCGCCTTGTCGAGGTTGAGGGCGACGGAAATCATCTGCCCGGCCTCCACCGCAACCTCGGCCCTGACGCGTGCGGTCAGCGCCTCGCCGCCGTGGCGCAGGATCAGGAACATGTCGGACCCGGTCGGTTCCGTCAGCTCCACCGGTGCCTCGATATCAATCAAGTGCTTGGCCGACGGGTCGGCAAGGCTGCGGTCGGTGACCGCCTCCGGCCGGATGCCGAGCAGCACTTCGGTGCCCTGGGCCGGGGCAGCCGACACGGTGCCCGGCAGTGGCAGGCGCGTGCCGCCGGTCAGATGCACCATGCCGCCATCGATGTGGCCGGGCAGCATGTTCATCGCCGGCGAGCCCATGAAATCGGCCACGAAGGTGTTGGCCGGCCGGTTGTAGATGTCGGACGGCGAGCCAACCTGCTGAATGATGCCTTCCTTCATGACGACGATCTTGGTCGCCAGCGTCATCGCCTCGATCTGGTCGTGAGTGACATAGACGATCGTGGCGTGGGTGGTCTGGTGCAGGCGCTTGATTTCCGCCCGCACCTCGACGCGCAGCTTGGCATCCAGGTTGGACAACGGCTCGTCGAACAGGAACACCTGCGGCTTGCGGACCAGCGCGCGGCCCATGGCAACGCGCTGGCGCTGGCCGCCGGACAGCTGGGCCGGCCGGCGGGTGAGCAGATGTTCGATCTGCAGCGTCTTGGCGACGCCGCGGATGGCCTCCGCACGTTCGGTCTTGGGCATGCCGCGCATTTCCAGGGCGAAGCCGATGTTCTCCTCAACGGTCATGTTGGGATAGAGCGCGTAGGACTGGAACACCATCGCGATGTCGCGCTTTGCCGGATGCAGGTCGTTGACCACCTGGCCGTTGATGATGATCTCGCCCGAGGTTGGCTGCTGAAGGCCGGCGATGGCGTTGAGCAGGGTCGACTTGCCGCAGCCGGACGGGCCGACCAGGACGAGAAAGCCGCCCTTCTCAAGGTCGATGTTGATCCCCTTGAGGATTTCGACGGCGCCGGCCTTGCGTACCAGATTGCGAATTTCGAGGAAAGCCATGTCTTATCCCTTCACGGCGCCCGCCATCAGACCGCGCACGAAATAGCGGCCGGCGACGATGTAGACGAAGAGCGTCGGCAGGGCAGCGATGACGGCTGCGGCCATGTCGACGTTGTATTCCTTCACGCCCGTTGAGGACGAGACGAGGTTGTTGAGCGCCACCGTCATCGGCGCGCCCTCCCCTGAGGCAAAGGAGACACCGAACAGGAAGTCGTTCCAGATGTTGGTGAACTGATAGATGACCGTGACGACGATGATCGGCCCGGACGAAGGCAACAGGATCCGCCAGAAGATGCGGAAGAAGCCGGCACCATCGATCATCGCTGACTTGATCAGCTCGTCCGGAAAAGCCTCGTAATAGTTGCGGAAGAACAGGGTGGTGAAGCCCAGGCCATAGATGACATGGACCAACACCAGACCCGCCGTGGAATTCGACATGCCGAGAATACCCAGCACCCGTGCCATCGGGATCAGGACCGCCTGGAAGGGAATGAAGCAGGCGAACAGCATCATGCCGAAAACGATCTTGTGGCCCGGAAAGCGCCACTTCGTCAGGACATAACCGTTGAGCGCGCCGAGCAACGTCGAAATCGCCACGGCTGGCACGACCATCTTCAGCGAATTCCAGAAGTATCCCTTGATGCCACCACAGGTGACGCCAATGCAGGCCTCACCCCAGGCACGGAACCACGCGTCGAGGCTTGGGGCCACTGGCAGGGCCATCATGTCGCCGCCGCGGATTTCATCGAGCGACTTCAGCGACGTGGTCAGCATCACATACAGCGGGGTGAGATAGACCAGCGCGAAGACCAGCAGCGCGCCGTAGATGAAGTACCGGGCCGCGCGGGCGGATCCGGGGGAAACGGAATCGGCGGGCGCGCTCAACGGTCTTTCTCCCTGAGTTCGGAATAGAGATAGGGCACGATGATCGCGGCGATGCCCATCAGCATCATGACCGCGCTGGCAGAGCCGACCGCCATCTGGTTCCGGGTGAAGGTGTAGGAATACATGAAGGTCGAGGGCAGCTCGGTGGCATTGCCCGGCCCGCCGCCGGTCAGGGCGATGACCAGGTCGTAGGACTTGATCGCCATGTGGGCGAGCACGATCAGCGCCGACAGGAACACCGGCCGCAGCAGCGGCAGGATGATACGGCGGTAGATCGACACGGTGCTGGCGCCGTCGATCTGGGCGGCCTTGATGATCTCGCTGTCGATGCCGCGCAGGCCGGCGAGGAACATGGCCATGACGAAGCCCGAAGCTTGCCATACGCCGGCAATGACGATCGTGTAGATCGCCATGTCCTTGTTCACCAGCCAGTCGAAGGTGAAGCTTTCCCAGCCGAGGTTCCGCATGGTGTTCTCGAGCCCAAGGCCCGGGTTGAGAAACCATTTCCAGGCCGTGCCGGTAACAACGAAGGACAGGGCCATGGGATAAAGAAAGATCGGCCGCAGAACGCCTTCGCCGCGGATGCGCTGGTCAAGCAGGATCGCCAGCAGCAGGCCGATGGCAATGCAGGCCGTCATGTAAAGGACGCCGAAAATCGCCAGATTGCCCAGCGCCATGTGCCAGTTCGGCTGCGACCAGAGACGGATATAGGCGTCAAAACCGGCAAAGGTATAGACCGGCAAAATCTTCGACGTGGTGAAGGACAAGGTCAGGGTCCACAGGATGAACCCGTAGACGAAGACCAGGATGAGAGCGAAGGAGGGCGCCAGGACAAGGCGCGGCAGCCCGTCGCGAAGCCGGTCAGCCAGACCACGGTGCGCCTGCGGCCGGGCCGCCACAGCGCTTGAAGAGCCGTTCATGGGTTCTGTTCCTGCCTGAATGTGGCGAAAGGCGTGCCGGCACGCGCAAGCTGCCGGTCACGCCTCCCGATGGGCGGCGGGGATCCCGCCGCCTTGCCATCGTCTCGCTTACTTGGCCGCAGCCACAGCTTCCGGCAGACGCTTCACGGCTTCATCCGTGGTGATCTGGCCGTTGAGGTGCTGGGTGACCACGTCGAAGATCGCGCTCTTCACGCCGGACGGCTGGGCGTGGCCATGGGCGAGCGAACCGGCGAGGTTGCCGGTCTTGCTGGCATCGGCCAGATCCTGCATGCCCTTCTTGCCGCAATCGTCGAAGGCGGTGTCGGCGACGTCAACGCGGGCCGGGACCGAGCCCTTGACCACGTTGAAGGACGACTGGAACGCCGGGTCCATGACGGCGGCTGCCATCTTCAGCTGGGCATTGCGCTTGTCGCCGCTGCCAATGTCAAACATCACGAACTGGTCGGAGTTAAACAGGACGGTGCCCTGAGTTCCCGGGAAGCGGATGCAGACGAAGTCAGCGCCCGGCTTCTGGCCAGCGCGCAGGAACTCGCCCTTGGCCCAGTCACCCATCTGCTGGGCGCCAGCCTTGCCTTCGATGACCATGGCCGAGGACAGGTTCCAGTCGCGGCCTGAGAAGTTCGGGTCGAAGTAAGCGCGCAGCTTGCTCATCGCCTCGAAGACTTCCTTCATCTTGTCGCCGCCGAGCGCAGCCGGATCAGCCTCGACAACGGCCTTCTGGTAAAATTCCATGCCGCCGAGCGACAGGACGACGGCCTCCCACAGGGTACCGTCCTGCCAGGGCTGGCCGCCGTGAGCGAGCGGCACGATGCCCTGCGCCTTGAAGGCGTCCAGCATCTTGAGCAGATCGTCGAAGGACTCAGGGGCCTTGCCACCGGCCTTGTCGAAGGCGGCCTTGTTGATCCAGAGCCAATTGGTCGAGTGGACGTTCACCGGAGCGGCGATCCACTTGCCGTCATGCTTGGAGAATTCCTGCAGGGCGGCGGGGACGACCATGTCCCAGTTTTCCTTCTGGGCCAGCTCGTTGAGGTCGCCGAGCACGCCCATGGCCGACCAGTCCTTGATGTCGAAGCCGAGCATCTGCACGGCGGTCGGTGCGTCGCCGGCGGTGACGCGGGCACGCAGCGCGGTCATGGCCTGGACGCCAGATCCGCCGGCAACCGGCATGTCCTTCCAGCCAACGCCCTGGCCGGAGAGATTGTCCTTCAGAACATTCAGGGCAGCAGCTTCGCCGCCAGAGGTCCACCAGTGCAGAACCTCGACCTCTTCGGCAGCGTGTGCGGATCCGGCAACAAGCGCCATGAGCGCAACGCCAGCGGCAAATTTCTTCAGCATGTTGATTTCCTCCCAAGTCCGGCTTCCCGGTGACCGTATTTGTAACGTTACAAATTGGGGGTCTGTCAAGGGGGATTGCAACAGGCCATTTTCGCCTTGATAAACAACATACTATTGATTTATTTCGTTATTTCATCCTTGATAAAAATAATTGTTTCCCGCCTTGGAAATTAAAACGTTTCATAGCAGACTGCGCAGACGCCTATGAGGCAGGAAGTGGAAGACAGATGAACAAGCGGCAGGCCAGCCAACGGCCCACCCTGCGAACCATTGCCCAGATGTCTGGACTGGCGGTCACGACGGTGTCGCGCGCGCTGGCAGATGATCCACACATCGCGCAGGACACGCGCGAGAAGGTTCGCAAGCTGGCAGATGAAGTTGGCTATGCGCCGGACCGGGCCGCGCAGCGATTGCGAACCGGCAAGACCAATGTCATCAGCCTGATCCTCAATCCCCACGATGAAATCCTCGGCTTTGGCACCTCGATCATCCGCGGCATTACGGCGGCCTTGCGGGGCACGCCCTATCATCTCGTGGTGATGCCGGATTTCGCCGACAGCGAGCCGATGGAGCAGGTCAGCCGCATTGTGCGCAACCATCTGGCCGACGGCGTCATCTTCTCGCGGACCGAGCCCGATGATGCCCGCATCCGCTATCTGCTGGAGATGGGCTTTCCATTCATCAGCCATGGCCGCTCCGAACTTGCCACGCCGCATCCCTTTGTCGACTATGACAATTACGCCTTTGCGCGGCAGGCAACGGAGCGCCTGATCGCAGCCGGAAGCGTGCGACCGGCCATCCTGCTGCCGCCGCGCCGCTTCACCTTCGCCAACCATCAGCTGCACGGCTTCATGTCGGCGGTGCGCGAGCATGGCGTGGCGCATGAGATCCTGACCGACATCACGCTCGACAGCCCGGGCGAGCAGATCGAGGCGCGGCTGTTGGCAAGGCTTGGGCTGCCAGGTGCACCCGATGGGCTTGTTTGCGCAGGCGAGGTTTCGGGGCTGGCCGCAATCGCGGCGGCGGTCGACAGCGGGCTCGTGCCAGGCCGCGACTTTCATATTGTGGTCAAGCAGACTTCGACACTCTTCAGCCATGTCCGCCCGCGCGTCGCCAGCATCTACGAGGACCTGACGGAAGCGGGGGAGCACATGGGCCATTTCATCCTGCGCCGCATCGCCGGCGAACCGGCGGAAGCGCTGCAATTCCTGCAAGTTCCGCCGGATCCCGCAGAAACGCCCGGCGATACCACGACACGCGCCCCCTTCTGATTTCGCCATGAGACGGCCCAACGCCCGGCCCGGAGTTCTGACAGCATGACCGACCGCATTCCCCACGCCAGCGCCGACCGCGAGACCGACTGGCTGAATGATCCTGTTCATCGCGCTTTCCTGCGCCGTGAGGCCGCCCGGCAGTTCGCCTTCTTCGATGCCAGCTTGCGATCCGGGGAAGGGTTCTGGACGCTTGACTATGAGGGTCACCCGCTGCGCGACGAGCCGCAGGAGCTGCATACGACGACGCGTCTGGTTCATTCCTATGCGCTTGGCAAGCAGGCCGGGCTCGTGACCTCGGATGACGTCATCGACCAGGGCATGAGCTATCTTTGGTCGCATCATCGCGACGCAAACCATGGCGGCTATGTCTGGGCGCTGGACGACACGGGCGTGGTCGATGGGCGGAAGCTGGCTTATGGCCACGTCTTCGTGCTGCTGGCAGGGGCCAGTGCCCTCGACGCCGGCCATCCTGATGCGCGGCGGCTGATCGATGACGTCATGGCGATCATCGACCGTCAATTCTGGGAAGAGGACAACGGTCTTCTCTGCGATGAATACAACCGCGACTGGACGCCGTTTTCGACTTACCGCGGCATGAACGCCAACATGCACGGCATCGAGGCCATGCTGACGGCCTTCGAGGCGACGGGCGACCAGCTGTTCCTGACCCGGGCCGGCCGGATCCTCGACTTCTTCGTCGGTCGCATCGCCCCTGCCCATGGCTGGCGGCTGCCGGAACATTACAAGGCCGACTGGAGCGTTGATGCGGCCTATGCCGGCAATCCGATGTTCCGCCCGGCCGGCACGACGCCGGGGCATTCCTTCGAGCTCGGACGGCTGTTGCTGCAGTACTGGGATCTGGCGGGACGTCCGGCCGGCGACATGGCCGCGAGCGCAAGGCGCCTGATCGAGCAGGCGCTGGCGGACGCCTGGAATGAGGCGCGCGGCGGTTTCGCCTACACGCTGAAGTTCGACGGCTCGGTCGACAATCCGAACCGTTACTGGTGGCCGGTGACCGAGGCGATCGGGGCCATTGCCACGCTGATGAAGCTCGATCCGCAGCCGTCGGATCACGTGTGGTACGCCCGGCTGTGGCGCTTTGCCGAGGCGCATCTCATCGACCACGCGCGCGGTGGCTGGTTCCCCGAGCTGGCTGCCGACGACAGCCTGGCGATGACCCAGTTCAAGGGCAAGCCGGACATCTATCATTCGGTGCAGGCAGCGCTGTTCCCGCTGGTGCCTGGTCTGTCACGCATGTCGAAGGGCCTGGCCGCGCTGACGGACTGAAGAACAGGCTCTGACGGGGCCAAAGCGTCGCATGGTTTTACCCTTCAGGGTCAGGTATCTAGATCCTGAAGGGGCCAGATTGATGACGCGACCGCTGACAGCCATCGCTGCTTGTCTGCGCATTTTTTGCGCATTGGCCGTCTTTGCCCTCAGTTTCGTCCATCATCCGCCGGTCACTCAGGCGCGCGGCATTCCGCAGGCGGACCTGGCGCAGTACACACTGCCAGACGGGACGATCCCCGTTCTCTGCCTGACACTTGCAGATGACGGAAGCGGCACGGTCAAGCACGTTGCGGTTTCAGAATGTGCCGCCTGCCGCATCGGCAACGCGGTGCTTTTGCCCGCTCCTGTCGATCTGAACGGGGAGCGGCTGAGTTTCGCGGCCGCACCGCTGTGGCCGCCAGTCGACGGGCCGACCGCGAGCCAGCGAATTGCGGATGATGCCCCGCCACGCGCGCCTCCCTTCGGGATTCCTGCCTGAGCCGTGACCGGTTTCTGCCGGCCACTGATTGCCAGCGTCCGCACGTGCCAATTTTGCCGTGCTGACCCAGCCGGATGACCACCATGCTTGCCACATCAAAGCCGCTCAGCGGCACCGCGGTCGTGCCCCTCGACGGACTGATCCGCACCTGCAACCAGACTGAAAACCGGATCGCAACGATTCCGCCGCGAACCAAACTGTTCCTGCCCGGCATCGACCGCAGCGAGACATTCCGCATCCTCCAAGGCTGCATCGCGCTGTTCCAGCTCCTGCCGGATGGGCGGCGCCAGATCGTCGACATCCTTGGGCCAGGACGGCTGTTCGGCCGGGGTATTTCCGACCTTCATCAGTGTGGCGCAGAAGCCTTGTGTGAAACGCAGGTCGAACTGGTTACCGCCGTCCGCCGTTCGCTGGATGCGGAGATCAACCAGTCGATCCGCCAGATGCTTCGCAGGGCCCAGGCGCATGCGACCTTGCTCGGGCGCAAGACGGCGGGCGAGCGCATCGCGACCGCGCTGATCGATCTTGCCGGTCAGTTTTCGAACGAGACCGGCGATGGCTTCCAGCTGCACCTGACGCGCATGGATCTCGCCGACTGGCTTGGCCTGACGCTCGAGACCGTCAGCCGATACCTCAACCGCTTCCGGCGTGAGGGTCTCGTCAGCTTTGAAGGCGCCAACAGGATCTTTCTGAATGACAGGACTGGCCTGGAACTGATCGCCGCCGGACGCGAGCTTGCCGCAGTTCAATAAAAAAGACCGGCCCGCACACCGCGCGGACCGGCCACAACAGCAATCAGATGCCAGAATCACTCAGGCTCCAAGAGTGCCCGCGATATAGGCTTCGAGAGTTGCTTCGGTGCCTTTGTGCCAGAGCGAGGACAGGGCGGCGGCAAACGCGCCCTGCAGTCGCGTGTCCTCGCCGAGGCGTCCGAAAATGTCATGCTGCGCCAGGAAGGCAGATGGCTTTTCTCGGGCGGCCATTGCTGCGGCAGTCAGGCTGTCAGCGCGTTCGTCCGCAATCCGGATCACCTCGCCGGCGTCCGTTGTCGCGGCGCAGTAGCGGCACCAGAGAGCCAGTTCCAGCGCCAGACCTGTGATGCTCTTGGCCCCGAACAGGCGATCAGACAGCGTCGGCAGGATGAACTTCGGTTGCCGGTTGGATCCGTCCAGGCAAAGCCTCGGGATCGTGTCGCCAACGGCAGCGTTGGAGAACCGGTCCTCGATCAGGGTCAGATAGTCGGCAAAGTTGACGCCCCGGATCGGCGCGAGCGTGGGGATGATTTCCTCGGTCTCCAGCTTGTGCAGATACGCGCGGATGAGCGGATGGGCCATCGCGTCATGCACGTAGTGGATGCCAAGAAGGCCGGCGGGATAGGCAATCGCTGCATGACCGCCGTTGAGAATGCGCAGCTTCATCAATTCGTAGAGTGCAACGTCCTCGACGAATTCGACGCCGACCTTCTCGAGCGCCGGGCGGCCGGAGGGGAAGTGGTCTTCCAGCACCCATTGGCGGAACGGCTCGCACGCGACCGGCACGGCATCGTCCAGGCCGAACTGCTCCTTCACCAGGGCACGCTCCCGGTCAGACGTCGCAGGCGTGATGCAATCGACCATGCCATTCGGGAAGGCAACCGTGGTGGCGATCCAGCTGGCCAGGTCCGCATCCAGCGCTTCGGCGAGACCCAGGACCGTGCGACGGGTCACGGCCCCGTTCTCCGGCAGGTTGTCGCAGGACATGACGGTGAACGGAGCAACACCTGCCGCCCGGCGGCGGCGGAGGCCGGCAATCAGGAGGCCGAAGACGGTTCGGGGTGCGCCCGGATTGGCGATGTCGGCAAGGATCTCCGGATGGCTCCGGTCAAAGCCACCCGTGCGGGCATCGACGAAGTAACCACCCTCGGTGACGGTCAGCGAGACGATGCGGATTTCCGGCCGTGCCAGCGCCTCGATAAGGGCTTCAGGGTCAACGGCAAGAAAGTCGATCATCGCGCCGGTGACGCGGGCATTCAGGCCCTTCGGATCCAGTTCGACAACAGTGGTCAGGCAGTCCTGGGCCACCAGCTTCTCGCGCATGGCCGCATCATAGGGCTTCACGCCGGCACCTATGATGGCCCAGTCATGGTCGAGGCCCATCGCGAACAGACGATCCAGATAGACCGCCTGATGGGCGCGGTGAAAGTTGCCGACACCGATGTGCAGGATGCCTGCCGAAAGGGATGCCCGGGCATAGCCGGGGCCGTTCACGCCGGCCGGGAGGGCGGCCAGCGCGCTGTCATTCAGTCTGATGGACATGCTCAGCTCATCCAGTTGCCGCCGTCGACGTTGTAAGTCTGCGCCACGACGTAGTCGCTCTCGCGGGAGGCGAGAAAGATTGCCATTCCGGTCAGGTCTGCGGCGGTGCCCATGCGCCCGAAGGGCACGGCCTCGCCAACCAGCTTCTTCTTTTCACCGATGGGGCGGTTTTCATATTTGGCGAAGAGGGCATCCACGCCATCCCAGTGCTCGCCGTCGACCACGCCGGGGGCGATGGCGTTGACGTTGATGCCATGGGAAATCAGGTTGAGCCCGGCCGACTGGGTCAGGCTGATCACGGCGGCCTTGGTCGCGCAATAAACCGCGACAAGCGCTTCACCGCGGCGCCCTGCCTGACTCGCCATGTTGATGATCTTGCCGCCACGCTCACGCTTGATCATGACGCGGGCGACGGCCTGCATCATGAACAGCGTACCGCCGACATTGATCGCGAACAGCCGGTCATAGCTCTGGCGCGAAATCTCGGTGAGCGGGGCAAGATCGAACAGGGCCGCGTTGTTGACGAGGATGTCGATGCCCCCGAAGGCCGCATCCACCTCCGCGACGCAGGTCTCGATCGAGTCCTGCGAGGTGACGTCGAGTGCGGCCGCGATCGCCCCTTCGCCCAGTTCCGCAGCCGTCTGTCTGGCGCGGGCGATGTCAATGTCTGCAATGGCAACCCGCGCGCCTTCGCCAAGATAAGCCTCGGCAAAGGCCCGGCCGATGCCGCGCGCGGCTCCGGTGATGAGGGCGGATTTTCCCTTCAAGCGTCCCATTTCCATGTCCTATGCGATGGCGAGGCCGTTGGCGTTGAAGCGGTGAATGCGCTGCGGATCGGCCGAGAGATAGACGGTGTCCCCCGCCTTGAGCGCTGCCTCACCTGTCAGGCGAACGGTCATGTTGTGGCCGGTGTCGATGTGCACATGCAGGAAGGTGTCCGAACCAAGATGCTCGGCAACGCCGACCCTGCCCTTCCAGCGGCCTTCGGTCGTCGAGAGGCTGAGGTGTTCCGGACGCACGCCGATGGTTGCGGCGCCCAGGGCATCCGCATCGGGACCGGTGAGAAAATTCATGCGCGGCGAACCGATGAACCCGGCGACGAACTGGTTGGCCGGTGCCCGGTAGAGGTCCAGCGGCGAACCGACCTGTTCGATGCGTCCAGCCTGCAGCACGACGATCTTGTCGGCCATGGTCATGGCTTCGACCTGGTCATGGGTCACGTAGACCATGGTCGTCTTCAGGCTCTGGTGCAGCTCCGAGATTTCGAGGCGCATGTTGACGCGCAGGGCGGCATCGAGGTTCGACAGTGGTTCGTCGAATAGGAACGCCTTCGGCTCGCGCACGATGGCGCGGCCAATGGCGACGCGCTGGCGCTGGCCACCCGACAGCTGGCCGGGCTTGCGCTCAAGGTAGGGGGTGAGGTTCAGCACCTTGGCCGCCGCCTCGACCTTCCGGTTGCGCTCATCTTCCGGCAAGCCTGCCATTTTCAGCGGAAAGGCGATGTTCTTGCGCACCGACATGTGCGGATAAAGCGCATAGGACTGGAACACCATCGCAAGGCCGCGGCGGGCCGGCGGCAGCTGCGTCGCGTTGATCCCGTCGATGCGGATCGCGCCACTGGAGACATCCTCAAGCCCGGCGATGAGGCGCAGCAAGGTGGACTTGCCGCAGCCGGAGGGGCCGACGAAGACGACGAACTCGCCGTCGTTGATCTCCAGGTCGAGCGGCGGGATCACTTCCGTGGCACCGAAGCTCTTGGTCACCTGTGTGAGTGAAATCTGTCCCATGGATCTGTCCTACTTCACGGCGCCGAACGTCAGGCCGCGGACGAGTTGCTTCTGGCTGAACCAGCCAAGGATGAGGATCGGAGCGATGGCGAGCGTCGAGGCCGCCGACAGCTTGGCGTAGAAGAGACCTTCCGGGCTCGAATAGCTGGCGATGAAGGCGGTGAGCGGCGCTGCTTCGGCGGCCGTCAGGTTCAGCGTCCAGAACGCCTCGTTCCAGGCGAGAATGATGTTCAGCAACAGGGTCGAGGCGATGCCTGGAACCGCCATCGGCGTCAGGACATACAGGATCTCTTGCCGGAGTCCGGCCCCATCCATCCGGGCTGCCTCGAGGATCTCGGACGGGATCTCCTTGAAGTAGGTGTAGAGCATCCAGACGATGATCGGCAGGTTGATCAGGGTCAGGACGATCACCAGACCAATGCGGGTGTCCAGCAGACCGAAGTCCCGGAACAGCAGATAGATCGGGATCAGCACGCCGACCGGTGGAAGCATCTTGGTCGACAGCATCCACATCAGCACGTCCTTCGTCCGCTTGCCCGGCACGAAAGCCATGGACCAAGCAGCGGGAATTGCGATCACCAGTCCAACCAGCGTCGAGCCGACGGAGATGATCACCGAATTCAGGAAGTGCCGGAAGTAGTTCGAGCGCTCCTGAACCTCATGGTAGTTCTCCAGGGTCCAGTCGAAGAACAGGAACGAGGGCGGCATTGCCACGGCCTCGGCTTCCGTCTTGAAGCTGGTCAGGATGGTCCAGAGGATCGGGAAGAAGATGGCGATGCCGATGCCCCAGGCGATGAGGGTCACGGCAAGCTTGCGGCGAGTGGATACGGCGCGGGCCATGTCATGCCTCCAGGTTCTTGCCGATCATCCGCATCAGGAAGAAGGCAACGATGTTGGCAAGGACGACGGCGACGATGCCGCCGGCGGAACCACCGCCCACATCAAACTGCAAGAGCGACTGGGCGTAGACGAGGTAGGTGATGTTGGTAGACGCCGTGCCGGGTCCGCCGTTGGTGGTAACCAGGATCTCGGCGAAGACGGACAGCAGGAAGATCGTCTGGATCAGCACCACAACCGTGACGGCGCGGGCGAGATGCGGCAGGACGATATAGAAGAAGCGGCTGAGACTGCCGGCACCATCCATCTCGGCGGCTTCCAGCTCTTCAGGATTGAGCGACTGCAACGCGGTCAGAAGGATCAGCGTCGCGAACGGCAGCCAGCCCCAGGCCACGATCAGAATGATCGACAGAAGCGGGGCATGGGCGAGAAAATCGAAGGGGGCCAAGCCGAGAAACTTGGCGAGATAGGCAAACAGGCCGTTCACCGGATTCATGAACATGTTCTTCCACACCAGTGCCGACACCGTCGGCATGACGAAGAACGGCGCAATCACCAGGATGCGGACGATGCCCTGGCCAAAAAACGGCTGGTCCAGCAGAAGCGCCAGCAGAATGCCGCCAACGACGGTGATCAGAAGCACCCCGCCGACGAGCAGCAATGTGTTGCTCAAGGCGGTGAAGAAGGCCGGATCGGTAAGGAAGAACTCATAGTTGGTCAGGCCGATCCATTCTTCCATGCCCGGCATCAGCAGGTTGTAGCTGAGCAACGAGAAGTAGACCGTCATCGACAGAGGCACGATCATCCAGCACAGGAGCAGGAGGACGGCCGGCGAAATCATCGCCTTGGCGGCGGCGCGTGAATGGGCGGTCGACATGGGACACCGGATCGGTCTGGACAGATTGGGGCTGACGCCACTCTTGCGGGCAGCATGTCCCGGAGCCGACCTGGCCGACCCCGGGACTGCAGGGCTTACTTGATGTAGCCAGCCTTCTGCATGGCACGTTCAGTCAGCTGCTGGGCATTGGCAAGCGCCTGTTCGGCTGTTGCCGTGCCGGCGAGGGCTGCAGAAAACTGCTGACCGACCGCGGTAGCGATGCCCTGGAACTCAGGGATGGCCACGAACTGGACACCGACGTACGGGACCTTGTCCACCGCCGGGTTGTTCGGGTCAGCCGAGTTGATGCTGTCCAGCGTCATCTTGGCGAACGGAACCTTGGCATATTCCGGATTTGCATAGAGGGACTTGCGGGTGCCGGGGGGAACGTTGGCCCAGCCTTCGTTCTCGGCAACGAGTGCGAGGTAGTCCTTCGAGGTTGCCCAGTCGACGAACTTCTTGGCAGCTTCCACCTTCTGCGACCCGGCCGGGATGGCGAGGCTCCAGGCCCACAACCAGTTGCCACGCTTGCCGAGACCCGTATCCGGCGCCAGCGCGAAGCCGACCTTGTCGGCTACGCTGGAATCCTTCGGGTTGGTGACGAAGGAGGCTGCGACCGTGGCATCGATCCACATGCCGCACTTGCCGGACTGGAACAGCGCAAGGTTCTCGTTAAAGCCGTTCGACGAGGCTCCCGGAGGGCCGGCGTCCTTCATCAGGTCGAGATAGAAGGTGAGCGCGTTCTTCCAGGCTTCGCCGTTGAACTGGGGCTTCCAGTCCATGTCGAACCACTTGGCGCCGAAGGAGTTGGCCGTTGCCGACAGGAAGGCCATGTTCTCGCCCCAGCCTGCCTTGCCACGCAGGCAGATGCCGTAGACTTCCTTTTCCTTGTCGGTCATGGCGCGGGCTGCCTTGCCGATGAACTCCCAGGTCGGGGCGTCCGGCATGGTGAGACCGGCCTTCTCCATCAGGTCCTTGCGGTACATGACCATGGAGCTCTCGCCGTAGAACGGCGCGGCGTAGAGAGTGCCGTCGACGGTCAGGCCGCCGCGGATTGCCGGCAGCAGGTCATCGACGTCATAGGATGCGGGCAGGTCATTCAGCGACACCAGCCAGCCCTGCTTGCCCCAGATCGGCACTTCATAGGTTCCGATGGTCATGACGTCGAACTGGCCACCCTTGGTGGCGATGTCGGTCGTCACCTTCTGGCGCAGGACGTTTTCTTCCAGCGTGACCCACTCCAGCTCGATGCCGGGGTTCTTCTTCGTGAAGTCCTCGGTCAGCTTCTGCATGCGGATCATGTCACCGTTGTTCACGGTGGCGATGGTCAGCTTTTCCGCAAGCGCGGGCATGGCGACGAGGGACAGCGCGGACGCGCCAAGCAAGGCGCGAACGAAACGGTTCATTGGGCTCCTCCCGATGCTCTAATGAGCAAATGCTATGTTAGCGGGCAAAAATTCACATAACGACATGCGGGAGTCAATGGCAGCCCTTCTCCGGAACGCAGCAATTCTTTGCTGCATAGCGGTAACGCTCTGCCAAAAAAGGAAAACTTTATCTGAAATTTTGCTCAGTCGTTGAGCAATAGCTCTGCGGTGTGTTCATTGGTAATCAGGCTGTTGATCAGCCGACCTGTCATCGCCCCGCGAATGGCCGCGACTTTTGCCTCGCCTGCGGCGATGCCAACCACGCTGGCCGTGGTCGCCGGGCCGAGCGGCGCGCTGGCGACACGGTCGTTGGTCAGCCCGTCGATGAGGGCGCCATGGCGGTCATAGACCCAGCTGGTGATCTCGCCCACGCCGCCGGCCCGCTGCAAGGCGCGGATCTCGTCCCGCGTGACGAAACCGTCCACGAACAGAGGTGCCGTCTCGCCAATGTTGCCGACACCGACGAAGGTAACATCGGCCTGCCGCGCCAGCTCCAGAATGTTGCGGACGGGCTCGAGATTATGCAGCAGGCTGCGCTCCTCGACGGAACGGGAGAACACCGGCAGGGGCATCGGATAGTGCCGGGCGTTGACCCGGTCGGCGAGGCGGATGATGACGTTGTAGGCCGAGGCCGAGCCGTCCGAGTTCATGTTGCCAAGACGCGAGACGATGCGGTGCTGCGGACAATCCATCTGCGGCAATTGTTCGACACAGGCGCGCAGCGACCGGCCCGTGCCGATGGTGATGATCTTCGGATGGTTGGACTTGAAGTGCCGCTCCATCTCCGCCGCACCCGCCTGGGCAAGGCCCACCGTGGATGAGGGCTGGTCCGGATCACTCGGGACGACCTCGCAGGTGCGCAAGCCGAACCGGTCGACAAGCCGATGGCTGAGTTCCATGCAATGGGCGATCGGGTGATCGAGCCGGACCTTCACCAGCTTCTCGCTGACGGCCAGAGAAACAAGCCGTTGGGCTGACTGCCGCGAGACGCCAAGCTTGCGGGCGATCTCGTCCTGGGTGTTGCCGGCGACGTAGTAGAGCCAGCCCGCACGGGCGGCATCGTCAAGGCGCGTGGTTTCTGTGTCGCCTTTTCCGGCCATCTCAGTCGGTCTCCCCGATGTTCGCCCCGGTGCTGCTGCCGGCCAGCGCCGGGCAGAGGTGGAAGAATAGCCGCCATTCGGTCAATTGCGGAATACCCGCCAGGTCGTCCGGCAAGGGATCATGTCCGTCACGGTAGTGGCTGCCACCGGTAAAATGCAGGACAGGCATACCGGCAGCGCGGGCAGCGGTCAGTCCCGGCAAGCTGTCTTCGATGACCAGGCAGCGCGCCGGATCAACGCCCATGCGGGACGCCGCATGCAGGAACAGGTCTGGCGCCGGCTTGCCGTTCGCCACTTCAGACGCGGTGAAGACCGCGCCGGGGAACAACGGGGCAAGACCGGTGATGGCCAGCGACCTTGCCGCGCGTTCCGGGCTGCTGGAGGTCGCGACGCAGCGGCGGACTGCCAGTTGGTCGAGGACGTCGCCAATACCGGAAACCCGGGCGAGGCGCGTCTCGAAGGCGGCAAGAAGGTCGCGTCGGTACGAGGTCTCGAAGTCCGCCGGCAAGGCCACGCCGAAGGCCTCCCGGATCGACTGGGCGACGCGAGGAAAGCTGCGTCCCAGGAAATGGCGGGTGAAATGCGCGAAGTCGACCGCAATGCCAAGCCGTTCCAGCGCCCCGAGAAGGATCTCCGCGCTGATCAGCTCGCTGTCGATCAGCACGCCATCGCAATCGAAGATGACGAGCTCGACAGGCTCGATGAAGGACAGCGCGGTCATTGCAGACGGGTTCCGGGACTAGCGAGCCAAAGCGGGAAGGTGCATCTGCTTTAGCTCATCCGGATGACAAGTCCAAATCATGACAGTCGGGCGGCACGGATTTCCATCGCTGCAGCGTGCGAGGATCCTGCTGCAAGGGCCGATCGGACTGTTGGGCTAAACGGATGGCCGCATGTCCAGAAACGGACATCCTGCCCGTTGCAAGCGCCCGCGGCTTTGCGTCTCCGTGCGAATTGGCGGCCTCATGACAAGATCATGTGTGTTCATTGCACAAAATGCCGACTTGCTGGAGGTGTCGTAGGTCCAGCGGCAAGGCATCAAAACGCCGGCCCGTAGCTGCCTCCATCGCGTTGCAAGTCGCTGCCACCGTCGTCGGCACGCCGACTTCGCCAGCCCCGCCTGGTGTTTGGCCTGCTTGCTCGATCAATGACACCTCGATGGTCGGCAATTCGCCATTGCCAAGCATCGGATAGTCCGCCAGCGAGGCAAGATCCGCAGCACCTTCGCGGTACTTCAATCCTTCACGGAGTGCCTGAGACAGCCCCCAGACGGCACCGCCCTCAACTTGCGCCACAAGCTGGTCGTGATGGATGACTTGACCGGCGTCGAGGGCAATCCAGACGTGATGGACCTTTGTCCCCGTGACCTCTACCACCGACGCGACCCGGGTTCCCCGGAAGATCATGGCAGCCAATCCGAGGGAACGCCCTTGGTCGCCCCAGCCGGACATGTCCGCAACGCGCTGTAGAACCGCCGCCAATCGAGCGTCCTCAATATGGCGCAGACGCCAGGCAAGCGGGTCCTGCCCTGCGGAACGTAAGAGCCGTTCCAGCGTGACCTCGATCGCCCAGACCGTGTAGCTGGCCGATACTCCACGCAGGAATCCCGGTGTCGGCAGGGAGGCAACGCGGACCCAACGAACCTCCTGGTCCGCGCAGATGTAGGGGTGATAGGCACCATCAGTCGCCGTGTTGTCCTCGGTGCCATTGCTTCCCTTGAGTGACGAAGGCAGATGAGTGGTGAGCGTTCCATCAGAGGCGATTTCATGCCGCCAGTTCTTCAGGTCGCCCCGTGCGTCGAGCTGCGCTGACAGCCGCTGTACGGCGGCCGGGCGAACCTGTCCTCTTGTCATCTCGTCCAGTTGCGGGCGGATAACCTGAACCGGCCGGCCGAGGGTCTTGGCAATTTCGGCCGCTTCTCGAACCGTGTCGTTCAGGACCCGCCTGCCATAGGCACCGCCGGATGGAGTCCCGCGCGTTTCGACCAAGAACGGAGCGGTTTTCCATGTCTGGGCAGCGTAGCGCATGTCCAGGTCCAGGGATTGGGTCGCGCTTTGCACGGCAACACCCAAGCCAATCGACTGCGCCTCGGCACTGGCATTGAGCGGTTCGGGCAGGACATGGGTCAGGCTTGGTGCGTAGAACCTTGAGGCAGTGTCCGGGGCCGGACGTTGACCGCTCCCGCGAAGAATTACGGCCTCGGTTTCGCTCTCATCCAGGGCGGCCTCGAGGGCTGTCCGTTCGCTTTCGCTGTCGAACGCGGAGGCCGGAGACCATACGACCTCGAGAGCCTTCGCTCCCCTGATCGCCGACCAGGTATCGCGTCCGATTACAGCGATGGCCGATTGATCCCTGAGAACACAAACACCGGTAACGCCGCCCACGGCGCGTGTCTTGCTGTCATCGAAGGAAACGATTTTTCCGCCCAGATGCGGGCTGCGACGCAGGACGGCAAGATCGGCGCCAACTGGGCGCTGATCGGTACCAAACCGCTTGCGCCCTGTAACGATGTCGAGGGCGTCAGGACGCTGCGGGCTGGTTCCAAGCAACGTGAATTGATCTGCCGGCTTGTGGTCTTCGACCGTCGCGCCAGGCACCAGCAGGTGTCCGGCGGCGATGATCTGCGCGAAGCCGAGCTTGGTATTCGTTGGCATGTGCCAGACCGAGTGCTCTTGGGCGCGGCAATCGTCTGGCAACCAGCCGCTTTGGCTTGCAGCGGTCTCGATAAGTGCCAGACGGGCCTCTGCGCCGGCCTGACGCAGGAGCGACCAGTAGCCGAGAGTGGTTTTTGAATCCGCAGTGACCATACGGCCGCTGAATTCAGGATTTCCGTAGCGTGCAGCATCGCGCGGTGCTGGCAGGATACGAACTTTCGACAGGTCGGCTCCAATCTCCTCTGCCACGATCATTGCCAACGCCAGAGGAGCGCCCTGACCAAGATCCTGCGCCGGACAGATGATCTCGATGTCCCCTCCCGCCGTGATTGCCACAAAGGCATTGAGCGCCTTGCCAGAAAACGGCGCCTCAGCCTGCAATGCCCAAGCGGTCATCCCGCCACCCACGACGACCGCCCCCGTTCCGCACAAGGCGAGAAACGCGCGACGGGAGAGCTTGCGTCGATTGGTCATTTCGGCGTCTCCCTGGACAGATTTGCCGCTTTTGCGACAGCCCGCAGGATTCTTGGACCCGATCCGCAGCGACAGATGTTGCCGCCCATCGCATCGCGGATCTCCCTTTCGCTGGGGTGGTGATTGCTTGAAAGCAGGCTTGCAGCTTGCATGATCTGTCCCGGCTGACACCAACCGCATTGGGCCACCTGAACTTCGACCCACGCCCGCTGCACCGGATGCGACCCATCCTCCGACAAACCTTCAATCGTCGTGACAGACGCGCCCGCAACTTCATGGGCCATTATCTGGCACGACCGGGCGGCTTGTCCGTCCACATGCACCGTGCAGGCTCCGCACATCCCCTGGAGGCAGGAGTATTTTGTGCCGGTGAGCCCCAGGATGTCGCGCAGGACAAAGACCAAGGGCATCTCGGGATCCGCGAGCGCAACCTTGCGCTGTTCGCCGTTAAGGGTAAACGACAGCTCCATGGCAACAACCGTATATCTGTGTACGCTTGCCCTTATCCGTATCGATGTGTACGGTTCACGTCAAGTCTGGAGAATCGCATGTCGGATGACCGCAAGCAGACACGCCGCAGAGAGATCGAGGACATCGCCTACAAGGTTCTGGCAGAACGAGGATTCTCGAGTACCTCAATGCTGGAGATCGCAAAGCAGGCGCGCGCGTCGAACGAAACCCTCTATCAATGGTACGGCGACAAGCTCGGGCTCTTCGCCGCCATGATCGAAGCCAACCGTGCTGGTGCGGTGGAGAGGCTTCAGACGTCGATCGAGGGCGGCAGTCTTGGCGACGACCTCATGGGCTTTGGATCTGTCTTGCTTCAGACTATCCTGTCGGACAGGGCGATCCTGCTGAACCGTGCCGCCGCTGCGGACGCTTCGGGTCAGCTTGCAGAGGCTCTGCGTCGGCATGGGCGCGACAGCGTGTTGCCCTTCCTTGAAAGCCGCCTCGGAAGAGAGCCTTTACCTCCTGCCTTTGCGAGCGCAAGCGAAGCAGCGGAGTGCTTCATTGCCCTATTGATCGGAGATCGGCAAATCCGGCGCATGCACGGCGGCATTGCGCAGCCCTCACAAGAGACCTGTCAGGTATGGGCCGCCCAGGCCGTCAGGCTGTTTCTCATCCTGATGACGCGGGTGAGCCCCGACTGACGCTTCCGTTCAAGCATTTTCGAAGGCCCGTCACTCTGCACTCACCCCGAGCCCGAGCCCGCCGAAATCACCTAGGGCTGCCAGTCGGACATCCGCAGGACGTTGCCGCCGAGCCGCTGGAACGCACGCTGACGGCAGGAAAAAACGATGATCTGCTGGTCTTTGGACTGGCGATGCAGCGCATCGAACATCTTTTCGATCCGGTCATCATCGGAATAGACAAGGGCGTCGTCGAGGATCACCGGCGCTGGCCGTCCATCCCGGGCCAGCATTCGCGCGAAGGCGAGCCGCGTCAGGATCGACAGCTGCTCCCGCATGCCGCCACTGAGGCGTTCGATATCCTCGTCCAGTCCGTTGCGCCGGATGACCTGCGGCAACAGCGACTTGTCGTCAAAACTGATCGAAACGTCATCAAAGAGCAGCCCAAGAAGCGGTGTGAGTTCGCCGAGAACCGGTTTGAGATACAGATCCCGCGCATCGGAACGGGCCGTCTCAAGCGCTGCCTGCAATCGCTGCAAGACGGCCACTTCCTTCTCGAAGGCCGACAGGCGCGCGGAAGCGGCAGCGAGAGCCTCTCCCGTCTCGCGCCACTTTTCCTCCACTGCCTCGTCAGACCGCGTCCGGATCTCGGCATTGAGGCCGGCAATAGCTTCACGAAGCTGATTTGCCTCGAGCGTCGCCGCATCTTCGGCTGACCTTGCCCGTCTCAGACTGGCTTCAGCATTGTCGAGGTCGAGGATCGTGGCACGCAGCCGCGCGGCATGGGCTTCCGCATCCGCCAGGATACGCATCCGCTCGTCCAGCCCCGTTCTGAGATCCTGTTCTCGCAGGCTGCGTGCGTTCTCCGGCCCGAGGATCGACGTGACATGGGTCTGTTCAGCCCGCAGCGCCGCCAGTGCTGTCTCGGCCTCGACAAAGGCGTCATTGGCGCGCGCACGTCGCGGTTCTGTCTCCCGTTGGGACAGGCGGGCGTGCTTGAGCCGCTCTTGCGAGGATGCAAAGACGGCCCGGACCTGGTCCGGATCCTCTTTCAGGTCGGGCCCATCGACCGCAGCTGCGGCGCGCGCGGCAACGTCTTCGCGCAGCTTCGGCAAGCCCTGTGGCGCAAGCTGTGACAAGCGCCCGCGCAGCTCTCCAAGCTCGGCTTCAAGCCGCTGCGCCTGAACCTGCCGCGCGCGGGCGGCGGCAAGGTCTTCTGCCTTTAGGTCAGCGAGCAGGGCCTTTCGCTTTTCAAGGGCCTTGTGAAGGCGATCATCACCCGTATCGGGGTGGTTTGACCGCAGCGTGAGCGTTCCTATCCCGGGAACGGACAACAGGGTCTGACCATCATAGGTGCGCTCTTCAGCCTCCGGCAGCGCTTCGCCATTCATCGAAATCCGGACGGCGGCGGCAGGCTCGTACCTGACGATAACGGACGCAAGCGCCGCTTCCTTGACGGCCCGCAGCTTGGCAATCTCGAGTTCAAGCGCCTGCAGTTCGTCGATGGCGCGAGGGGAAACCTTGAGCAGCGCCAGCTGTGCTTCGCCCTGCTCGAGAGACAGACGCGCGGCTTCTGCCTGTGCGAGCTGATCCTTGACCTCGGCCAGGCGTGCGGACGCCTCGCGGGCGCGCAGCGCCGCATCCAGCCGGGACAGAAGATTGCGGGCGATCTGCTCACCGGCCTCCGCCGCCTCGGTTTCGGCAATTGCCCTGCCGATTGCCTCGTCGGCCTCACGGCGGCTGTCAATGGCATTCCGGCGGCGTTCCTCGGCCGCCTGCAGCTTGCCGCGCAGGTCCGCCGCCCGGTCCAGGGCGGATCGGAACATCTGGAAATCACGCTCCGCAGCGTCACGGCGGTCACGGGCGAGCTTCAACTCGGCTTCAGCCGCCGTCAGCCTGTCCGTCTGCGCCTTGGCCGCATCAAACGCCGCCTGCGCCGCCTCCACGGCCTTGCGCCGCTCCTGCCGCTCGCCCGGAGAGTCCAGTTCGGCAAGCCGCCTCGCCGCCTTTGCGCGTTGCTCCAGCTGCTGCTGCAGAGTGGCAACCTCGCCGGCTAGGCGCTGTTCCTGCCCGGCCAGCCGGTCGCGGTCTTCAATGGCCGCATGATAGCGCCCGCCTGCCTTGGGGCGACCAGTGGCAGTCACAAGCTCCGACAGCGCCTCCTGCGTTGCCGCCAGGATGGCAGCCATGCGGCGCCCCCCAGTCACCGCCTCGACTTCGCCCTGCACGGACTCCAACAGCGAACGGCGCAGCTCGCGCTCGCCCTCTTCCTCGGTCTTGCCGCGTTTTTCCAGACCCGTGAGGCCCTGGCGGACCCAGAGCAGGCCGGCGGGCCCGGACGTCCCGCCCGTCACCAGACCAGCAATGAAGTTCTCCGCTTCGTCCGCCTGCGCCACCAGGCGCCCGGTCTGCAGATCCGTCA
This sequence comes from Pannonibacter sp. SL95, assembly GCF_026672425.1. Taxonomy (GTDB): domain Bacteria; phylum Pseudomonadota; class Alphaproteobacteria; order Rhizobiales; family Stappiaceae; genus Pannonibacter. The sequence goes on along the minus strand of NZ_JAPPRC010000004.1, from coordinate 491,351 downwards.
CCTTGGCAAAGCGTCCGCCCAGATACTGCTTGGCAATCCGGAACTGGCCGGTGCCCAGGGCAATGTCCGCCTCGATCAGCGGATTGCCGCCGCTGTAGGGGCGCAGCTTCTTGACCTCGCCGCCAACGCTGCCATGCGGCTGGAAGAACAAGGCGTGCAAGGCTTCGAAGCTGGTCGACTTGCCAAACTCATTGGGGGCACTGAGAACGTTGACGCCGTCCGCGATCCCCTCGATGGCGACGCCGCGGCCGGCGAACCGCCGCACGTTGAACAGGCGAAGAGCCAGGATCTTCATGACGCAACCGCCTGCGCGTAGGAATAAAGCCGGGCCAGCGCCGCCCGTGCGATCTCCCGGTCCCCGGCCGAGAGCGCTTCATTGCCAGCTTCCAGCAGCAAGGCTTCCGCCGCCTCACGCAGGGAGCCAGCGCGATCGATCTGATCAAGGTCCGTCACGTCGCATTCCGTGGCAAGGCCGGTGTCATCCAGCTCCAGAAAGGCGAAATCCGGCGCGGAATGGGCAATGGCCCCGGCGAGCGCGGTACGTGCGGGAAGGCGGCTGCGGCCGGTCGCGATCACCCGTGCCAGAGTTTGCCTGCGACTGTGCATCTCGGGCAGCAAGCGTGCCAGCGCCTCAGCCGGATCATCGCCGTCATGCAGGTGCAGTGGCAGGGTGCGCCAGGAAAAGCGAGCAGTCGGCAGCGCGGTCACTTCGGGCAGGGCGGCCGTGCCAGCAATACGGACCAGCAACGCCTCGCCCGGCTGGTCATGCTTGAACCGGTCCGGCTCCGGTGTGCCGCTGTAGCGGGTGCGCGCGTTGACCTCGATGGCGCCGTGCCAGTCGCCAAGGGCCAGATAGGCAAGGCCCGCATGCATCGCTCGATCCGGGGCGATGATATCAGCAGCAACGGCCTCCTCGGAAAAGCCCTGGATAGCGCCATGGGCCAGACCCAGCCGCAGTGCGCCCTCAGGCGTGGCCGCGCCGTTCATCCAGTCGGTCAGGTCTCGTCCGGCCCGGCGCGTCGTGCAAGGGGCTGGCAGCAGCATGACATCAGCCGCCAGCTCGATCACGTGCGGCTCCAGCGCGAGGATGACATTTTCCGGCGCCTCGGATCGAACAGTCGCCCAGAGCTGGCTTGCCTGCAGCGAATCGTGATTGCCCGGCAGGATGACCCAGCGGATCCCGGCGTGCTGCGCCATCGCGGTCAGTGCCTGGCGGCGGACCTCCGGGGCCGGCGTTTCGGTGTCGAACGTATCGCCGGCCAGCAGGACGGTCGCTACTCCTTGCGCCCGTGCATGGTCGGCGAGCCGGCCGATGACATCATGCCGTGCCTCGCGCAGGCGACCCGGCAGATCGCCAGAGAAACTGCCGAAGCGCTTGCCAAGGTGCAGGTCACTGGAATGAATGAACGCAAACATGTCCGCTGGCTCGCTAGGGCACGCCATCGTGCCGGGTGGCTCTGGCAATCACCTCGTCAAGACGGGCCCTGTTGTTCTGAACGACAGACTCCAGCTCGGCAAGCAGGATATCTGCAGTGGTCAGGCCAATCAGCTGGCGGAAACTGCGTCATGCGGCAAAACGATACAGCACCTGCCCAGCACTGCCGGGCCAACGTCTGGTCTTGTCTAGGTCGTTGAAAAAATGGCGCACCCGAAGGGATTCGAACCCCTGGCCTCTGCCTTCGGAGGGCAGCGCTCTATCCAGCTGAGCTACGGGTGCATTCGGCTTTGGACCGTGGCGGCCTGCCGTACTCTGGTCTGATACAGGAATGATCCAGGATCGGCAACGGGTTTTCTGACGGCCTGCCAGCAGGTGGCGGAGCCATCCCCAGTCATATGGCGGGGTTTGCCGCCGCCTTTCAAAAAAATTGGGCGGATCGGTGATACAGCGATGTCCCGCCAGCGTAAGGCAATCAGGATCATTGCATGTCCGGCGCAATCGGGCTGCTGGCCAGTGTTCATTCCGTGTTTTCGCGCAGTTTCCGACACAAGGCCGGTTCCCAGCTTTGATGAAATTGCACTCGCAACCGGCCAGCCTCAGGCGCCCGCATGATGACTGACGAAAAGACCGATGACAGTGGCCAGGGGAAGGACCCGGCCCTCATTTTTGTTCTCGGCGATCAGCTCTCGCGCGGGCTGTCTGCCTTGCGGCGTGCCGACCCAGCGCGTGATGTGGTTCTGATGGTCGAGGTGGCTGAGGAGGCAACCTATGTCCGCCACCACAAGAAGAAGATCGCCTTCATTTTCTCGGCGATGCGCCATTTTGCTGAAGACCTCAGGGCTGAGGGCTGGACCGTCGATTATGTCCGGCTCGATGATCCTGCAAACAGTGGCAGCTTTACCGGCGAACTTAGGCGCGCGGTTGCAAGGCACGGGGTCCGGCGTGTTGTCCTCACTGAGCCCGGCGAATGGCGGGTGCTGGAGGCAGCCCGCGCATGGCCCGAGGCATTCAGCATCTCGCTGGACCTTCTGACGGACGACCGGTTCCTGTGTTCGGTTGCCGAGTTCGGCGCCTGGGCGCGCGGCCGCAAGCAGCTGCGCATGGAGTATTTCTACCGCGAGATGCGGCGCAAGACCGGACTGCTGATGGCCGGCGACGAGCCGGAAGGCGGGCAATGGAACTACGACGCCGAAAACCGCAAGCCGGCGAAGGCGGATCTGTTCATGCCCCGGCCCTACCAGCCGCAACCCGACGCCCTGACGCGAGAGGTTATGGAACTGGTCGATGCCCGGTTTGCCGGGCATTTCGGCCGGCTGGAACCGTTCCGGTTCGCGGTCACGACGGCGGAGGCAGAACAGGTGTTTGCGACTTTCGTTTCCGTCGCGCTGCCCAGGTTCGGCGACTATCAGGACGCCATGCTGCGCGGGGAGCCCTGGCTGTATCATTCGGTGATCTCGCCCTATCTCAATGTCGGGCTGCTGGACCCCTTGACCGTTTGCCGGACGGTGGAGGCGGAGTACCGCGCCGGACGAGTTCCGCTCAACGCTGCAGAGGGGTTCATCCGCCAGATCATTGGCTGGCGAGAATATGTCCGTGGCATCTATTGGCTGAAGATGCCGGGCTATACCTCGGTCAACGAATTGCAAGCCAGGCGCCCACTTCCGGACTTCTACTGGACCGGCCAGACGGACATGAGCTGCCTGCGAGAGGCCATCGGCCAGACACGGGACGAGGCCTATGCCCACCACATCCAGCGCCTGATGGTGACAGGCAACTTCGCCATGCTGGCCGGCATTGATCCGGCGCAGGTGCATGAATGGTACCTGGCCGTCTATGCAGATGCCTTCGAGTGGGTGGAGGCGCCCAACACGCTTGGCATGAGCCAGTTTGCAGATGGCGGGCTGCTCGGCTCGAAACCCTATGCGGGCGGCGGCAACTACATCAACAAGATGTCCGATTATTGCGGAAGCTGCCGCTATGACGTGAAGCAGCGAACGGGCCGAGACGCCTGCCCGTTCAACGCCCTTTACTGGGACTTTCTCGACCGCAACGCCGACAAGCTTCGCGGAAACCCGAGGCTCGGAACAGTTTATGCAACATGGGAGAAGATGGGCGAGACAGCCCGAACGGAAACGCGCAAAAGCGCCGCAGAGTTTCTGGCCGGGCTGATTGCCTGGAAACCGCCAGAGGGGAGCCCATAAAAAAGGCCGCGCAGCGATTACACGCCAGCGCGGCCAAAGTTTTGTGCACATGGCCCCATCGACCACGGTGGCGAACTCTAACCGTTGCCACGGGGCTTGTCATCACTGATTTTTATATTCGTTTCACGATAAATGCGCAGACAGGTCGAAAATAACCCTGCGTTCTGTTGTCGCGAAATATTGGTTAACAGCGTCCCGGCTTGGCAGAGACTTCCCCGTTCGGGCCAATCACCTTCACGCGAGCCACTCCACGGCCCAGAAATCCAAGCTCTTTAGCGGCTTGCCGGGTAACATCAATGACGCGGGACTTGACGAAGGGGCCACGGTCATTGATCCGGACCTTCACGGTCTTGCCGTTATCCAGATTAACAACTGTTACAACACTACCAAAGGGAAGATTGCGGTGTGCGGCCGTCATCATGTTCGGATTGGCGCGCTCTCCACTCGCTGTCCGGCTCGTCATCGCATACCACGATGCCATGCCGCACTGGGTTGGCCCCGCCTGTGCGGGTGCAAGACTAGCGATAAGTCCAAGACAGATGAATGCAAGACCACCTGACTGACCAATGCTGAGCGCCGTACGCGAAAAACCGGAAGCTATCGGACCGTCCTCCATCTATAGCGGCGCTGTCTCCTCTGATACACCATTGCTGGTTCAGCGCCTCGTCACTGGGCGCAGGTGCCCCCTCAATTGGGCCATTTTGTGACGCAGCGGGAATCCGGCAAAAACAAGGCAAACACCAGCCTAAGCGCCTAAAAGCACTTCCGGCGACGCAAGAAAGACTCGGATCATCGAATCCGAATTAAAATGTTTAACTTTCGTTTACCTAAACGAGAAAACGAGTTCTGGAAACTTAACCAATCCTGATTCCGGACGCACCTTTTGTGGTACTGATCGCCATCGACGCTATCTAAATCCGACGATCTTTCCGTGGATTGTAAGTAAAGATTTGTCTCGAGGGCGAGAAATTGACAGAAAAATCTTCAATTTATTATCGCCATAGCTCAGTTGAGCAGGATAAAGACGCGGAAAAAATTCCAGATTTCGTCGAAGAAATCTTGCAAGGTTTACCATATCCCTATGCCGTTCTGTCTCGTTCCGGCGAAGTGATTGCTGCGAATGCCGGCTTTGCCGACATGTTTGATCGCGCTGCAACGGCATTGCGTGGCATTCCGCTACCCTCCCTTTTTGCGCGCGCTGCGCTGCGGCGGTTGCGCCCGGTGATGGAGGCAGCGCTTGCTGGCGCGCCGACCTCGACGGAAGGCATGTTCAGCGCCCGCACCGGCCGGACAATCTACGCGCATGTGCAGTGCCGCCCCCTGACGACGCGCGGAGACATCTCCGGCGTGCTGATGGAAATCCGCGATCTTGCTGAAGATGGCCCGATCAGAACCCGACTGCGACTGGCTGAGCAGGCTTTCCTTGCGCTCGCCAACCATGCCCTGCTGATCGGGACCGATGGCCGGATCCGGGACGGCCTGCCGTCGGGGTCGGAACGTTTTGAAGAACGAGGACTGATCGAGCGGGTCCAGGGAAAACACCTCATCGATATCTTCGGCGCGGACGCCTTCGCCTGCCACATCGAACAACCGCTCGCCCGTACCTTCAAGGGACGGACGGAACGGGTGACACTGCCACGGCACCTGCTGCACAGCCTGCTGTGGGCGAGTGCCGTCGAGGGCGGCGTCCACTCAGGCGGTCTGAACATGACCGGCCACGAGCTTCATGGCGTCCTGCGGCCATTCCGCGGAGAGCTGGGCACGATCGAGGGGGTTCTTCTGGTGCTGCGGCACGATGATGAGCTTCCCGCGCGCGCCAAGGAGCTTGAACGGCTGGCCATGGAAGACCCGCTGACCGGGCTTGCCAATCGTCGCGCCTTTCAGAAGGTCCTGGAAGACGAACTGATCAAGGCCCGCACCGGGATCTCCGGCGGCATTTCACTGCTGGCGCTGGATCTCGATGACTTCAAGTCGGTCAATGATCGCGGCGGTCACGCCGCCGGCGATGCAATGCTGTGCCAGATATCGGATCAGCTGCGCGACTTCGTGGGCGACAGCGGGACCGTCGCCCGGCTCGGCGGCGACGAATTCGCGATTGTCCGGTACAGCGCTGACGAGGATGAGGCTTCACGCCTTGCCCGCCAGATCGTGTCGTCGATCGAAACGCTGCATCTCGACTGGAATGGGACCAGCTTCCGCATCGGCTGCACCGTTGGTGTCGCCGTACTGGACCGGCAATTCATCCGCACGATGAACGCGACAGCGGCCGATGTCCTGCATTGGGCTGACGAGGCGTGCCTGACCGGCAAGGCGACTGGCGGCGGGCAGGTGCGCCAGTTCCGCGTCGGGGAAAAGCTCGTTGCGAACCGGCGGGAAGATCTTGGGAACATCGCCCGTGTGGAACAGGCCCTCGCCGAGGATGAGCTGCGGCTGTTTGGTCTGCCTGTGTTTGATCTCGGCACGGGCCTGCCCGTGATGACGGAGATCCTGCTTCGGGTGCAGGGCGAGGAAAACCGGCTGCTGCGTCCGGGTGCGATGATAGCCTCGGCAGAGCGACATGGATTGATGTCGTCCGTCGATCGCTGGGTACTGGACGCGGTTCTGAACCGGATGTCGAACGATGTTGACGCTGTGCCGGTCTCGCTGAACCTGTCCGGCCAGAGCCTTGCGGACGCCGATTTCCAGTCCTATGTCGACGCCCGTCTTGCGGAAAACCCCCGCGCTGCAGAGCGGATCTGCTTCGAGCTTTCCGAAGTTGCGGTGGCCAGGAACATGCCTGCCGCGGCGAGGATGATCGCCGTGCTGAAACGGCATGGCTGCAAGATCGCGCTCGATGATTTTGGCGGCGGTTGGCCGACAACGGCGCATCTGCGGCGACTGCAATTCGACTGGCTGAAGATCGATGGCACGATCACACGATCGATCGTCAACGACCCAGTTCAGCATGCAGTCCTGCGCGGCATCATTTGCGTGGCGCGGGAACTCGGGGCCGAGCTGATCGCCGAGTTCGTCGAGGACCAGGACACCGTGAAGGCCCTGACCGAGCTCGGTGTGCCGCTGGCACAAGGCTACCATCTCGCCGAACCGGCACCCTGGTAGGGCGTTTCCTCGCTCAGGCGTCCTGATCCTTGCGGTGACTGACGAGAGCTGCTGCCCAGAAACAGGCGACGAGCAGGACGGAACCGGCAAGCGCGGCCTGCAGAACCGCGTCATACGAGCCGCTGGCCTGCCAAAGCATAGCAGCGGCGCCCGGCGCCAAGGCTTTCGCGAGGGTGCCCGGCAAGGCAAGTGCCCCATTGAGCGCGCCATATCCCGAACGCGACAGCATTTCGGGAACGGCCATGCCCCTGACGATGGTCATGATGCCATTGGCAACGCCATAAAGGCCAACCAGCGCCATGGCGACAGCCAGGGTAACCGGCAGCACGTCCAGTCCACCCAGGGCGAGGGGAAAGGCAATGACGACGAGCGAGCCGATAACCCTGACCGGCGCGCCGGGCGCAAGACGCCAAATGACCAGTCGGCCAGCCACCTGCGCCGGGCCGATCATCATCATGGCGGTCACCACTTCGGTGGCCGACAGGCCTTTCTCCAGCAGCAGGGGATAGAGGTGGAAGGTGAAGGCTGAAAACGTTGCCGCATAGGCCGTGAAGGCAAGACCAAGCAACCAGAACACCGGTTGCCGGAGTGCCGTGCGTAGTGGCGTCTCTGCTGTGAGGGGCGCGGCGGACGGCGCAGATGCTCCAGAGACAGGCATGGCGGTCTTTGGCTGATCGGATTTCGGCAGATCGGGTGCGAGACGCTCGACCTGATCCAGCGACCGGTCGATGACGAGGGCATAGAGACCGCCAATCAGCAGGTTGACCCCAGCCAGGACAACGAGCGCCCCACGCCAGCCAAGGCTGTCGATCAGGATCTGTACCACCGGAATGAAGACTGTACTGGCGAAGCCGCCCCAGAACGTCAGGGTCGTTATGCCGTTGCGGGCATTGGCCGGTCCGACGCGCCGGGCGACAACGGCAAAGGCCGGCTCATAGAGCACCGCAGCCTGCAAGACGCCGACAACCGCCAACAGGGCGTAGAACACCGGCAAGGTCTGCACCTGCGACCACAGCAACAACGCGGCTGCGGCAAGCAAAGATCCACCTGTCAGGATCAGCCGGCCATGGCCGCGATCAATCAGCACGCCGATCGGATAGGCCGCAGGGGCGGCCAGCAAAAGCCCGATTGTGGCCGCCAGAAAGATCTCGGCCTTGCTCCAACCCAGCTCGATCCCCATCGCTTCGCCGATCAACGGGAAGGAATAATAGAGCGTCCCCCAGCTCGAGATCTGACCGATCCCGAGACCGGTGATGAAATGCCGGCTGCTCGCCGACCGACGAAGTGCCGTCGCTGACGGAAGGCTCATTGGTGATCGGCTCCGGCAGGATCGGATCGGGAGGTCGAACAGCATTCAGCAGCCGCTGACGGTTCTGAATATCCATCCGGAAACAGATCGCGCGAGGCGCTTTCGAGCGCCTGGCTGGCTTCTGCCCAGGCGATGAGCGCGGTGCGCAGGGCATCGCAGCCCTTGTCGGTCAGAGTATAGACCTTGCGTTCACGCCCCCCGACGACAACGTCCGCGCGCGTAACGTAACCACCAGCCTCGAAATCGCGCAGGACCGGATAGATCGTGCCTTCCGTCGGCGAGCAGCAGCCACGCGTCATTTCGGCGACCCGGCGCGCGATCTCGTAGCCGTGGGCAGGTGCTTGAAACAAGGCCCGCAAGATGAACAGCTTGGACAGGCTCATCTTGATGGTGCCGGTCCAGTAGGACCGGTCGGTCAGATCAGGCGTTACGGGTGGAAGCATTGAGGGTCTAGGCATGGGATCTCTCTATGCCTAGACCCTCAAGGTGTCAATGTTCATTCTGACGCGAGGCAGTGGCGAGCGCCCAAGGGCGGCGACACCGACTTGAGAGCGCTTCGCCGGCTGGCGGGAGGACCAAAAGCAAAAGCCCCGCCGGAAGAACCGGCGGGGCTTGAACAGGATAGTGCGATTCTCGCGTCAGACGTCGAGGTTGGACACGCTCAGGGCATTGTCCTGAATGAACTCGCGCCGCGGCTCGACTTCGTCGCCCATCAGCTTGGTGAAAATGTCATCGGCATCATCGGCCTCGCGCACGCGCACCTGCAGCAGGGAGCGGACGTTCGGGTCCAGCGTGGTCTCCCACAGCTGTTCCGGGTTCATTTCGCCCAGACCCTTGTAGCGCTGCAGGCTGATGCCCTTGCGGCCGATGGCAAACACGGTCGAGAGCAAGGCCTGCGGACCACGGATGGCATGTTCCTGATCCTTGCGGCGCAGCGTTGCCGCCTTGCCGTAGATCTCGCGCAGATGCGCGCCATGGGCATCGAGACGACGGGCATCGGCCGACCCGAGCAGGGCCGCGTCGATGGTTGCCACCTCTTCGACGCCGCGTACCGTGCGGCGGAAGACAAGGCTGCCGTCGTCGCGCACCTCGGCGGTCCAGCCACGCTCGAACTCGTCCGCAAGGATATCGAGACGCCGGGCGATATAGGCCGCCGCTTCCTGCGCCTTTTCGACATTGTGCAGGGTTTCGATGTTGAGCGCGCCGGCAATGGCGGCCTGCTCGACGACGGACCGGTCATAGCGGGCATGCAGACCATCCAGAATGCCGCTGATGGCGCGTGCAGTCTCGACCACCTGACGCAGGTCGGCGCCCATGCGCACCTCGCCATTGGCAAGGGTCAGGGACGTGTCTTCCAGACCGGTGCTGATGAGGTAGTTTTCCAGCGCCGTCTGGTCCTTGAGGTACTGCTCGGACTGGCCGCGCTTCACCTTGTAGAGCGGCGGCTGGGCAATGTAGATGTGCCCGCGCTCGATCAGGTCCGGCATCTGGCGGAAGAAGAACGTCAGCAGCAGCGTGCGGATGTGGGCGCCGTCGACGTCGGCGTCCGTCATGATGATGATCTTGTGATAGCGCAGCTTGTCGATGTTGAACTCTTCCTTGCCGATACCGGTGCCGAGCGCCGTGATCAGCGTACCGATTTCGTTGGAAGAGAGCATCTTGTCGAAGCGCGCGCGCTCGACGTTGAGGATCTTGCCGCGCAGCGGCAGAACCGCCTGACGCTCGCGATGGCGTCCCTGCTTGGCGGAGCCACCTGCCGAGTCACCCTCGACGAGGAACAGTTCGGACTTGGCGGGATCGCGCTCCTGGCAATCGGCCAGCTTGCCCGGCAACGAGGCGATGTCGAGCGCGCCCTTGCGGCGGGTCAGCTCGCGTGCCTTGCGGGCTGCCTCGCGCGCCGAGGCGGCTTCGACCACCTTGCCGACGACGGAACGGGCCTTGGACGGGTTCTCCTCCAGCCAGTCGGCCAGCGCCTGGTTGATGGCGTTCTCGACAACCGGACGCACTTCGGAGGAAACCAGCTTGTCCTTGGTCTGCGACGAGAACTTCGGATCCGGCACCTTGACCGAGAGGACACAGGTCAGGCCTTCGCGGCAATCGTCGCCGGTCAGCTGGACCTTTTCCTTCTTCATCAGGCCCGAGCTCTCCGCATAGCCGGTAACCTGACGGGTCAGCGCACCGCGGAAACCGGCAAGATGGGTGCCGCCGTCACGCTGCGGAATGTTGTTGGTGAAACAGAGCACCTGCTCGTGGTAGCTGTCGTTCCACCACATCGCCGCCTCTACGGTGATGCCGTCGCGCTCGGTGACCATGGTGATCGGCGCTTCGAGCAGGGGATGCTTGGCGCGATCGAGATAGCGCACAAAGGCTTCCAGGCCGCCCTCGTAGAACAGCTCGACCTTCTTCTCTTCAACACCGCGATTGTCGGTCAGCAAAATGCGGACGCCGGAGTTGAGGAAGGCGAGTTCGCGCAGGCGGTGCTCCAGCGTGGCGAAATCGAATTCGATCCGCGTGAAGGTCTCCGGCGACGGCAGGAACGTGACTTCGGTGCCCTTGCGACCGTTCGACGGACCAGTCACCACCAGCGGGGCTTCGGCGTCGCCATGGCGGAAGCGCATGAAATGCTCGTTGCCACCGCGCCAGATGCGCAGTTCCAGCTTGGTCGACAGCGCATTCACCACCGACACGCCCACGCCATGCAGACCGCCAGACACCTTGTAGGAATTCTGGTCGAACTTACCGCCGGCATGCAGCTGGGTCATGATCACTTCGGCTGCGGACACGCCCTCCTGCGGGTGCAGGTCGGTGGGGATGCCACGGCCGTTGTCGGTGACGGTGACAGAGCCGTCGGCGTTGAGCGTGACAGTGACACGGTCGGCATGGCCGGCCAGCGCTTCGTCGATGGCGTTGTCGACGACTTCGTAGACCATGTGGTGCAGGCCGGAGCCGTCATCCGTGTCGCCGATGTACATGCCCGGGCGCTTGCGCACCGCATCCAGCCCCTTCAGCACCTTGATGCTGTCAGCGCCATAGGCCTGGGCGGCGGCGGTCTCTGCGGCGGTGTTGTCGGGGGTCGGGGTGTCGCTCATGCGAATCAGTCACCAATCGATCTGGAATGTCAGGATCCCCTTATACGGCACTGGTCCGCAGGTTCAACCAAACCCGGGTTCAGGCAGAGGATCACGGTGGGTCAAGGTGGATAAAGCCACGGAAATCTGGCGGTTTCGCGGCTCGCTGCCGAGAATGGCGGCTTATCTTTCGGCCAGCGGCACGATCTCTCCCGATTGCGGGAGATTGTCGAACAACTGGGTATCGGTTCCGGTCATGAACACCTGGCAGTTCAGCCCCACGAGGCGCGAGAACAGCGCCTCACGGCGGCCTGGATCCAGATGCGCGGCAACTTCGTCGAGGAGCAGGATTGGCGTGAGCCCAGAGACCCCGGCGGTCAAATCCGCATGGGCAAGGATGAGTCCGATCAGGAGGGCCTTCTGCTCCCCGGTCGAGGCGAGCCCCGCCGGCATGGTCTTGGCGCTGTGCATCACGGCAAGATCGGTGCGATGCGGGCCACTCAGGGAGCGGCCTGCGGCGCGGTCGCGGGCCCGGCCGTCGCGCAGCTGACGGAGCAGCAAGTGCTCCTGATCGCTTGCTGCCAGCCCGGCGGCTGCCTGCTCGAACTCGCCTTCGAGTGCCAGGGCGGCGCGGGGGAACGGCAGACCGAGCCCGTCCTGCACGTCGATCCGGTTCTGCAGAAGACTGACCGTCTCGCGACGTGCGGCGGCCACAGCAAGGCCTAACCCTGCCAACTGTTGCTCCACCGCATCGAGCCAGGCCGGCGCCGCGCCCGTGTCCAGCAGCCGGTTGCGGTGACTGAGGGCCTTCTCGAAATCGCTGACGCGGCGGCCATGAGCTGGATCGATGGACAGGGTCAGCCGGTCGAGAAAGCGCCGCCGGTCTCCGGCAGGTCCGGTGAAAAGACCATCCATGGCCGGAACCAGCCACAGGACCCGGACATGCTCCAGCAAGGCTTCGGATGATTTGGCCTCGGCACCATCAATGCGCACCCGGCGGCCGCTGTCTCCCCCGGTATAGCCAGTGCCGATCTGGACGTCGCCGAGAGGACCATTGAGCGTCGCGGCGACGGCCCAGGTTCCTGGACCATCGCGGCGGGCGATGTCCGGCAAGGCGGCCCGGCGCAGCCCACGTCCGGCGGAGAGCAACGAGATCGCCTCGAGGACGTTGGTCTTGCCAATGCCATTGTTGCCGACGAGCGCAACAAGACGCGCGGCCGGCGCAAGAGCCAGCCGCGCGTAATTGCGGAAATCAGTCAGGAGCAGCCGCTCAATGGCCACGGGCGCCGGTGATGTCATCGGTCCTCACCTGGCCTTTGGGCTTGTCCCGTCAAGCGCCCAGGCGTCACACGCGCATCGGCATAAGGACGAACAGGCAATCGTCGGTCGCGTTGTCCTGAACCAGGGTCGGAGAGCCGGAATCCGCGAGGCGGAACAAGGCCGTATCGCCCGACAGCTGAGCTGCGATATCCAGCAGGTAGCGCGAGTTGAAGCCGATTTCCATCGGGTCGGCATCGTAGTCGACAGCAAGTTCTTCCGTCGCGCTGCCGGAGTCCGGATTGTTCACGGCCAGAACCAGACGCCCTTCCGACAGGGACAGCTTCACAGCGCGGCCACGCTCGGAGGAAATGGTCGACACGCGGTCGACAGCTTCCTTGAACTCGTCGCGATCAACGCGCAGTTCCTTGTCGTTGTGCTGCGGAATGACGCGGCCATAATCCGGGAAGGTTCCGTCGATCAGCTTCGACGTCAGAACGACCGGGCCATTGGTGATGCGGATCTTGGTTTCGGACAGCTCGACGGTGACTTCCGCGTCGCGATCTTCCAGCAGCTTCTGGATTTCGCCGACGGTCTTGCGCGGGACAATCACACCCGGCATGCCGGAAGCGCCCTGCGGCGCGTGCACTTCGGCCTGCGCCAGACGATGGCCATCCGTTGCCACGGCGCGGACCATCTCGCCGGAGGCTCCCGCGACGGCATGCAGATAGATGCCGTTCAGATAGTAGCGGGTCTCTTCGGTCGAGATCGCGAACTGGGTCGTGTCGATCAGCTTGCGGATCGCCCCGGCCGTCAGGGTGAACTGGTGCGGGAACGTGCCAGCGGTCAGATCCGGAAAATCTGCTTCTGGCAGCATCTGCAGCGCAAAGCGCGAGCGGCCGGCGCGCAGCTCAAGCGTTGAGCCGTCGCTGTTGGTTTCCAGCACAACCTGCGAGCCCTCGGGGAGCTTGCGCACGATGTCATAGATCATGTGCGCCGGCACAGTTGTCGCGCCCGGCGTCTCGATCATGGCCGGAACAGTTTCCACCACCTCGAGATCAAGGTCGGTCGCCTTCAGTTTCAAGGCACCCTGCTCGGCGCGCAACAGAACGTTCGACAGGATCGGAATGGTGTTGCGCCGCTCGACAACCCGGTGAACGTGGGTCAAGGACTTGAGGAGGTCGCTCCGCTCGAGGGTCGCTTTCATGACACTTCGTCCATGTACTCGTAGGCCGTGATCGTTTCGGCGCTGGATACAGTTAGCCCCGCAGAGGCGGGACGGGGCACCGAACGTGCCCTTAATGCAGCGCAAAAGCAAGAGGGGCGCCCGCATGGACGCCCCTGATGTTCCCGTTATTCCCGCAACCCGCTTACGCGTCCAGCATGCGCTTCAGCAGCTCGATCTCCTGCGCCAGCGCCACGTCAGCGCGGGCCATCTCCTCGATCTTGCGGACGGCGTGCAGAACGGTGGTGTGATCCCGGTTGCCGAAGCGGCGGCCGATTTCCGGCAGCGAGCGCGGCGTCATCACCTTGGCCAGATACATCGCGATCTGGCGCGGGCGCACGATGGTGCGAGTCCGGCGCGCCGACAGCAGATCTGCCTTGGTCACGTTGTAATGCTTGGAAACGATCCGCTGGATGTCCTCGATCTTCACCCGGCGCGGCTCGCTCGAGCGGATCAGGTCGCGGAGGGTCATCTCCGCCATTTCCTGCGTGATCGGCTGGTTGGTCAGCTGATTGTGCGCCACCAGACGGTTGAGCGCGCCCTCAAGGTCGCGGCCGGAGGAGACGACGTGGCGAGCCACATAGTCGAGCACGGTGTCCGGAACGGTGAAGTTCGGATAGGACTTGCGCGTTGCAGCAACGCGGGCCGACAGGATGTTGCGGCGCAGGCTGAAATCGGGCTCGGCAATGCCGACAACCAGACCGCCGGACAGGCGCGAACGGACGCGGTCATCCAGCGTGTCGAGTTCGGACGGAGCGCGGTCGGCGGCCACGATCACCTGACGGGCGCCATCAATCAGCGCGTTCAGGGTGTGACAGAATTCCTGCTGCACCTGCTTGCCATGCAGGAACTGCATGTCGTCGATGAGCAGCAGATCGATCGTGCGCAGGGTTTCCTTAAAGGCAAGCGCGGACTGCGCCTTCAGGGCCGCAACGAAGCGGTACATGAAGTGCTCGGCCGTCAGATACAGCACCTTGCGACCGGAGGCGCGCGCCTTGGCGGCAACTGCCTGCATCAGATGCGTCTTGCCGAGGCCCACCGCTGCATGGAGATACAGCGGATTGAACGTGACGGCACCGCCAGCGGCCACCTGCTTGGCAGCAGCCAGCGCCAGGCCGTTGGAGTCGCCTTCAACGAAGGTCTCGAACGTGTATTTCGGGTCGAGTGCGGCACCCTGAAGCACATCGCGGGCGCTGCTGTCGGCTTCGGCGCGGGCAAGCGCGGCCGTTGCAGCCTGGGCCGCAGCGACGGCGTTGGGCTCGTTGAGGGTAATCGGGCGGTGTTCCGAGGCAATGGGGGCGGCAACCTGGCGGACAGGTGCAGGCATGCTGCTCGCCATCGGCATTTCGGGCTGGCGCGGACGCGCGGCGCCACGCACGGTCAGCTCGATGCGATGCACGTTCTCGCATTCGCGCTGCCACAGGCCCATCAGGCGATCGCGGTAATGGGACTGGATCCACTGCTTCAGAAAGCGCGTCGGAACAGACAGACGAACGGTGCCATCGGCGTTGTCTTCCAGATCAACGCGGGCAAACCAGCTCGTAAAGACGTCATCGCCGAGTTCGGCGCGCAGACGGGTTTTGACACGGTTCCATTGTTCGGAGCCCATATCTTCTTGAATATGCATGTCGCCTCGCCTCCGTCATCACCCAGGTTCCGGTCCGCCACAGTCCGGTTCCTGTTGCCTATTTCGGTTTGCCGCTGTGCGGCTGTTTGTTTTGGTTCGCCGTATCACCGGCGATAGAATTTCAAGTCGACAGATCCTGCGCGGGACGCAGCTCGCGCCACCCCGCCGACCCGTCATGCTGATACTGAAATGGGTTCTAGCCCTGAACCCAGGGAAGGCCCTTGGCCTTCCAGCCCGCTACCGTGCCCCGGTGTCCGTCAGGGCTGACTGGCCCTTCAAACCCGTGTGCAATGTTGTAGCACTGACTATGCCCTGCACTGGTCATGGCGATCGCTGCACTCATGCTGCGCGCGCCGGACCGGCAGAGGAAATAGATTGGCGCAGCCTTGCTCACGCCCCGCCGAGACAGCTCGGCACTCAAAGTCTCGACAAAGTCCGGCACTGCGGCCCCAGCGGGAAAACCCTGCCACTCCACCAGAAGGACGTCTTTCCCTGACGCCCGGAGATCCGGCGTGCCAACAAAGGTCCATTCTGCGCGGGTGCGCACATCAACCAGAACTGTGTCCTGGCTCGATGTTACCGCATGAAAAGCCGCTTCGACGTCAACGTCCCCGGCGTAAGCCATAGAATTCGACAAGATGCCCCCTTCGCAACTTTTTACAGCTGC
Organism: Pannonibacter sp. SL95; assembly: GCF_026672425.1. GTDB lineage: Bacteria > Pseudomonadota > Alphaproteobacteria > Rhizobiales > Stappiaceae > Pannonibacter. The sequence goes on along the minus strand of NZ_JAPPRC010000004.1, from coordinate 475,460 downwards.
GCTGTGTCGATACCAAAGCTGAGGAGATTTTGAGTAGGCTCAGTAGCTCGCAATGACGAAACTGACAATGACCCTATTCTCACCCAAGTAAATCCGGGAATTTTGCGGAGGGTGTTCTGAATAGTTTGCCATGATCATTGTCTGGTCCGTGCACTGTGTAATTTTTTATTTAGTTTCGAGCTTGGCCCGATGGAGTGAACATACACAGGCCCATGGGGCGGGGCAACTGTGACTCGTTAACAAAAACCGACACATTCCGGCTCTCGCAGCGTTAAGTCGCCCTGCAAAAACCGCCCTTCCGAGACAAATCCGTTCTGACTCAACGTCTTTTCGCAGTGCTTATCCGGCACTGTGGTTTTGAGGCACAGACCCAAAAAAAAAATCCTGCGTCCGGCTTGACTCAAACCGAATCCGGGCAAGCTCCATACGTCTTTCCCAACATATCGCTAAGCATATGAAATATATGAGAAAAACGTGACAGACCCAGCTCGCCCAGATCCCCCTGGAAAGGCTACGAAGTTAGCCGGTTGACAATTCTTTCATGTGCAACGGCTAACAAAAAACCCGGCCTTTGGGGCCGGGTTCGTGACAGGCTTTGGCAGCTTGTCTCAGGCCTTGAGAGCCTTCACGCGAGCGTTCAGACGCGACACCTTGCGGGACGCGGTGTTGGCGTGAACCACGCCCTTGGAAGCAGCGCGCATCAGCTCCGGCTGAGCGGCCTGGAATGCTGCGGTTGCTGCAGCGTGATCACCGGAAGCGATTGCTTCCTCGACCTTGCGCAGGAAGGTGCGCATGCGGCTGCGGCGTGCCTTGTTAACGGCCGTCCGGCGGGCAATCTTGCGGGCCGCCTTCTTGGCCGAGGGAGTGTTGGCCATTGGCTCAATCCTGGTCCGAGTGTGAAACTAAAAACCCGATCAACATCGGAGCGCGTACCCTTAGGGTCGATCATGCTCGTCGTCAAACGAATTCGGCGGCACGCTGGATGCCACCGATTGGCCGTGGCTTATAGTCGGGCGGGCCGAAGCCGTCAATGCCAAACCCGCCCAACCATGCGTTATTTGTTACGGAACTGCGGCGCACGCTTCTCGATGAAGGCCGCCATGCCCTCGCTCTGGTCCTCGGTGGCGAACGCGGCATGGAACATGCGGCGCTCGAACCGGATGCCTTCGGCAAGTGTCGTCTCATAGGCGCGGTTGACGCTTTCCTTGGTCATCATGACCACCGGCAGGGAGAAGTCCGCGATCTTTTCAGCGGCCTTCAGCGCCTCTTCCATGAGATCATCAACCGGCACGATGCGGGAAACGAGGCCCGAGCGCTCCGCCTCGGCCGCGTCCATCAGCCGGCCGGTGAGGCACATTTCCATCGCCTTCGACTTGCCGACGAACCGCGTCAGACGCTGGGTGCCGCCGGCTCCCGGCAGCACGCCAAGGGTAATCTCGGGCTGGCCGAACTTCGCGTTGTCAGCGCAGATGATGAAATCGCACATCATCGCCAGCTCGCAGCCGCCGCCCAGCGCGTATCCGGCGACCGCCGCGATGACCGGCTTGCGATTGCGGGCGACCCGGTCCCAGGGCGTGATGAGATCGCCCATGTAGGCTTTGGCGAAATCGAAGGGCTGCATTTCCTTGATGTCGGCACCGGCCGCGAAGGCCTTCTGCGATCCGGTGATGATGACACAGCCGACCCGCTCATCCGCTTCATAGGCGTCGAGCGCGGCGGCGACTTCGGCCATCAGGGCGGCGCTCAGCGCGTTCAGTGCCTTCGGGCGGTTCAGCGTGATGATGCCAACCTTGCCACGCTTTTCGGTCAGGATGTTCTCGTATGCCATCAGGATCCTCCGCTTGAAGCGCTTGCGGGCGATCGACGCCGGATCTGCCGGCAAGCGCTGAATGCCGTTTGGTCGCGTTCCGGAAATCGGCACGCGGGCGCGTCATTCAAGGGGTATCCGACACCTTTCGGGCGTGCAAGCGAACGGGCGGGGACGCCAGCCCTTTGGCTGAGGCTTCAGCGCTGGCACTTCGGGCAATGGAATGTGGAGCGGCCGGACTGAACCAGACGTTCGATGATGCCGCCGCAGCCTGGCGTGCGGCAGGGCTCGCCCTCCCGGCCGTAGGCGGCGAAACTATGCTGAAAGTAGCCAAGCGTTCCATCGGTCTGCGTGTGATCACGCAATGTCGAGCCACCGGCGAGGATCGCCTCTTCCAGCACCTCGCGGATCGACTGGGCCAGCTTTTCGCGCAGCACCTTGCGTCCGCGCTGCGGTCCGCAGATTTCGCCAGCCGCGCGTTGCGGCGACAGGCCCGAGCGCCACAAGGCCTCGCAGACGTAGATGTTGCCGAGGCCGGCAATCAAGCGCTGGTCGAGGAGTGCGGCTTTAAGCGGCGTCCGCTTGTCGCGAAAGAGGCCATCCAGAACATCGCCATCGAGGCGGTTTCCGAGTGGCTCCAGCCCCATGGCCGCGAACAGGGGATGCGAGGTCAGCCCCGCCCTTGGCACCATCTGCATGAAGCCGAAGCGGCGCGGGTCGTTGTAGACGATCCGGGCGACGGCAGCGTCGCTGTTCGAGCCGGGCGCGGACAGATGGAACACGACATGGTCGTGCTTCTCGTCCTTCGATCGGGCATGGGAAAAGTCACCGGGCAAGTGGCTATCTTCGGCATCCTCGACCCGGAACGAGCCGGACATGCCCAGGTGCATCACCAGCACCTCGCCGTCATCGAGATCTGCCAGGAGATACTTGGCCCGGCGGGACAGAGCTGCGACACGTCGTCCCTCGACGCGCTCTCTGAAGCGCTCGGGGAAGGGAAACCGCAGCTCCGGACGGCGGCATTCCAGCTTGAGGACACGCGCGCCCTCAAGGCTCGGCGCAAGGCCGCGGCGAACGGTTTCGACTTCCGGCAACTCGGGCATGGGGCTTGCGCTTCCCTGAAAAATCGCTAGGCGGGCGAGAGGCCTCGCCTATATGAGACGCATGACATAGGACTGAGGGCCGGGGCAACAATAGCGTCGGCACGCGGGCTGTACTATGGTCCCGCCGAACCGAACCCGGGCTGCCGCCTTTCCCGGTGGCCAAGGAGACCTGCATGACTGACGAGACCGCTGCGGCAGGCGCCGCCTACCCCGGCAATCGCGACCCGCGCGAAATGCCCACCAGCTTTGGCTTCCGCACCGTGCGCGAAGGCGAGAAGCAGGGCATGGTCAACGACGTGTTCCACAAGGTGGCGACCCGCTACGACATCATGAACGACCTGATGTCCGGTGGCCTGCACCGGCTCTGGAAAGACGCGATGGTCTCGGTCCTGGCACCGCCGCACACGCCCGGTCGCGACTGGCGTGTCCTGGACGTCGCCGGTGGCACGGGTGACATCGCGACGCGCATCGTCGAACGCTCGGGCCGTGAAGTCGAGGCGGTCGTGCTGGATATCAACGGGTCCATGCTGTCGGTTGGCCAGGACCGGGCCGACAAGGCCGGGCTCTCGCCCTTCATCACCTTCACGCAGGGCAACGCCGAAGTCCTGCCGTTCCCGGACAAGACCTTCGACGCCTATACGATCGCCTTTGGCATCCGCAACGTCCCCGATATCCCGAAGGCGCTCCGGGAGGCCCACCGCGTGTTGAAGCGTGGCGGCCGGTTCCTGTGCCTCGAGTTCTCGGAAGTCGAGATGCCGATGCTCGACAAGGTCTATTGACGCCTTCTCGTTCCACGCGATCCCTGCCATCGGCAAGGCCGTGACTGGCGACGGCGACCCCTACAAGTATCTCGTGGAATCCATCCGCAAGTTCCCGAACCAGGAACGTTTCGCCGAGATGATCCGCGAGGCAGGCTTCGAGAGGGTCACCTACCGCAATTACACCGGCGGCATTGCCGCGCTGCATTCGGGCTGGAAACTCTGATCCGATGGCGCAGTTGATCCGCCCGACCCTGCGGCTGATGCAGGCCGGCTTCGTGCTCGCCCGCGAGGGTGTGTTCGGGCTTGTGAACCTGCCTGACCTACCGGCGGGACCGCGCCTCGCCATCCGGCTTGCGCGCCTGCTGGAACGCCGGTCGGTGCAGGACAAGAGCGCGCGGCTGCGCCTGTCGGACGCCATGAACCGGCTCGGGCCATCCTACGTGAAACTCGGTCAGTTTCTGGCAACGCGCGCCGACGTGGTCGGCAAGGAAGCCGCTGCGGAACTGGCGCATCTTCAGGACCGGTTGCCCGCCTTCCCGCAGGAAGAGGCCCGCGCCCAGATTGCCGAGCAGCTGATGCGTCCGGTCGACGAGCTCTATGTCGAGTTCGGCGAACCTGTCGCCGCAGCCTCGATGGCACAGGTGCATCCGGCCCTTGTTCGTCAGCCTGACGGCTCTGTCCGCAAGATGGCCGTGAAAGTGCTGCGTCCGGATGTCGCCCGCCGGTTCAACAACGATCTGCAGAGCTTCTATCTGGTCGCCCGGCTGGCGGAGCGGTTCGTGCCGGCCGCGCGGCGACTGCGCCCGCTCGCAGTGGTCGACACGCTTGCACGCTCCGTCGCGCTGGAGATGGATTTCCGCCTCGAGGCGGCTGCCCTGTCGGAAATGGCAGAGAACACCGCTGAGGACCCCGGCTTCCGTGTGCCGGCCGTCGACTGGATGCGCAGCGCCAAGGGCGTGCTGACGATGGAGTGGATCGACGGGCGCAAGCTCTCCGACGTCGCCGGCATCACCGAAGACGGGATGGATCTGGAGGCGCTTGGCGCCAATGTGATCCAGAGTTTCCTGCGCCACACCCTGCGCGATGGCTTCTTCCACGCCGACATGCACCAGGGAAACCTGTTCGTTCAGCCGGATGGCACGCTGGTGGCCGTCGACTTCGGCATTACCGGCCGCCTCGGACGGGCAGAACGCCGGTTCCTGGCCGAAATCCTCTACGGCTTCATCACGCGTGACTATCGCCGGGTGGCAGAAGTGCATTTCGAGGCCGGGTATGTTCCGGCCGATCAGGACGTGGACGTGTTTGCCCAGGCGATCCGCGCCATTGGCGAACCGATCCATGGCCACGATGCCTCTGAAATCTCGATGGCACGCCTGCTGACGCAGCTGTTCGAGATCACCGAACTGTTCCAGATGCGCACCCAGCCGCAGCTGATCATGCTGCAGAAGACGATGGTCGTCGTCGAGGGCGTCGCGCGCACGCTGAACCCGCGCCTCGACATGTGGCGCACGGCAGAGCCTGTCGTCTCGCACTGGATTGCCGGCAATCTCGGACCCGTGGGTCGGCTGCGTGATCTCGGCACCGGCTTGACCGCACTCGGGCGCATCGCCACCGATCTGCCGATCTTTGCCGATCGCATCGGCCGCCTGTCGCAGGAGATGGAGCGGATGGCCGAAAAGGGCTTCCGCTTCGATGCAGAGACCGCCGATGCCATCGGCCGGGCGGAGGCCCGGCACAACCGCTCCGGCCGCGTGGCGCTGTGGATCATTGCGATTGCGCTGGCGGCGTTGGCATTGAAGGCCTGGACCTGAGGCTTAGGCCGGAACGGTCACCCGTCTCAGTGTCAGGTTGATCCGCCCGCTTCCTTTCAGCAGGGTGGACGTGCCCGGATAAAGCCTGTCGATGCCGTGGAAGGCGAGGCGGGACGCGCCGCCGAGCAGGGCCACATCTCCGGACGACAGTTTCAGGGACACGGTCGGATCATTCCGCTCAGGTCCGCCGATGCGGAACAGCGCCGTATCGCCCAGCGAGACCGACAGAACCGGCGCGTCGAAGGTCGCCTCATCCCGGTCCTGATGCAGGCCCATGCGGGCGTCGGCGGCGTAAAAATTGATCAGGCAGGCTTCGGGTGGCGGCGCATCGGGGGCAAGCTCCGCCCACAGCGCCGTCAGGACCGACGGCATCGCTGGCCAGGGTCTGCCCGTGACGGGATGCAGCGGCTGGTAGCGATAGCCGCGCACGTCCGATACCCAGCCAAGCGGGCCGCAATTGCTCATGCGCACCGAGAATGGTTTTCCGGTGCGCGGCATGACCGGCGTGAACAGTGGTGCCTCGGCAATGATGGTCCGCAGCTCCGCAACGAGCGCTTCCTGGTCATCGCGGGTCAGCCGTCCGGGAAGGTGACGAAAGCCCTGCGGCAGCACAGCCTTGCGGCGCGCGGAAGCCGCTGTCTTGTCCGCCGCCAGCGGATCGTCCTGACCCGGTAAGTCCTGCATCAGCGTCTCCCTGGATTTGCTGTGGTGCCGAGGCTTGCGTGGGTCTGACCATGTTGTGGTCAATCGCGGCCAGCAAGGGGTTTGCGGCGGCACAGTAACGCTTTGCGAAGGATTACCCACCACATGCTGTGCGGGCGAACATCATTGGCATGTGCCTTGCGGCACTTCACACCTCAACCTATATAGCGATCAAGCCGCGCGCTTCCGGTTTTCTGCGCCGGGTCCTCCCGCCACGGGGGAACCAAAGCCGCCCTGAACAGGACAGCGCGACCCCGGCCAAGAGGCCGGAGGCTCATCGTGAATAGGGACCGGATCGACGCCGACATGGGTCCATCCGGTTTGCTGGAAAGAGAGGATAAAATGGCAAAGGTCATCGGTATCGACCTCGGCACGACGAATTCGTGCGTCGCCGTCATGGACGGCAAGGATGCGAAAGTCATCGAGAACTCGGAAGGTGCACGCACCACGCCCTCGATGGTTGCCTTCACCGACGATGGCGAACGCCTGGTCGGCCAGCCGGCAAAGCGCCAGGCGGTCACCAACCCCACCAATACGCTGTTTGCAGTCAAGCGCCTGATCGGCCGTCGCTATGACGACCCGACCGTGGCAAAGGACAAGGGCCTGGTGCCCTTCGACATCGTGCGCGCCGACAATGGCGATGCCTGGGTCGCGGCCAACAGCAGCAAGTATTCTCCGTCTCAGGTTTCGGCCTTCATCCTGCAGAAGATGAAGGAAACCGCCGAGAGCTACCTTGGCGAGACGGTTACCCAGGCGGTCATCACCGTCCCGGCCTATTTCAACGACGCCCAGCGTCAGGCCACCAAGGACGCCGGCAAGATTGCCGGTCTTGAAGTCCTGCGCATCATCAACGAGCCGACTGCGGCGGCCCTTGCCTATGGCCTCGACAAGAACGATGGCAAGACCATCGTCGTCTATGACCTTGGTGGCGGTACCTTCGACGTGTCTGTGCTCGAGATCGGCGACGGCGTCTTCGAAGTGAAGTCGACGAACGGTGATACGTTCCTCGGCGGTGAAGACTTCGACATGCGCCTGGTCGACTATCTGGCGACCGAGTTCAAGAAGGATCAGGGCATCGACCTGAAGCACGACAAGCTCGCCCTGCAGCGCCTCAAGGAAGCTGCGGAAAAGGCCAAGATCGAGCTGTCGTCCGCGTCGCAGACCGAGATCAACCTGCCCTTCATCACGGCGGATGCCTCTGGTCCGAAGCACCTGACCATGAAGCTGACGCGCGCCAAGTTCGAAACGCTGGTCGATGACCTCGTCCAGCGCACGATCGAGCCGTGCCGCGCCGCGCTCAAGGATGCTGGCCTCGTTGCCGGTCAGATCGACGAAGTCGTTCTCGTCGGCGGCATGACCCGCATGCCGAAGATCCAGGAAGTCGTGAAGTCCTTCTTCGGCAAGGAGCCGCACAAGGGCGTGAACCCGGACGAAGTGGTGGCCATGGGCGCTGCCATCCAGGCCGGCGTGCTGCAGGGTGACGTCAAGGACGTCCTGCTGCTCGACGTTACCCCGCTGTCGCTCGGCATCGAGACGCTCGGCGGCGTGTTCACCCGCCTGATCGACCGCAACACGACGATCCCGACCAAGAAGAGCCAGACCTTCTCGACCGCCGAGGACAACCAGAGCGCCGTGACGATCCGGGTGTTCCAGGGCGAGCGCGAGATGGCGGCCGACAACAAGATGCTCGGCCAGTTCGACCTGATGGGCCTGCCGCCCGCCCCGCGTGGCGTGCCGCAGATCGAGGTTGCCTTCGACATCGACGCCAACGGCATCGTCAACGTGTCCGCCAAGGACAAGGGCACCGGCAAGGAGCAGCAGATCCGCATCCAGGCCTCCGGTGGTCTTTCCGACGCCGACATCGAGAAGATGGTCAAGGACGCCGAAGCCCACGCCGACGAGGACAAGAAGCGCCGCGAGCTGGTGGAAGCCCGCAACCAGGGTGAATCCCTGCTGCACTCCACCGAGAAGTCGCTCAAGGACTACGGCGACAAGGTCAGCGCTGCCGACAAGGGCGCCATCGAAACGGCCCTGGCAAACCTGAAGTCTGCTCTGGCCACCGAGGATGTCGCCGACATCCAGGCCAAGACCCAGGTCCTGGCCGAAGCCTCGATGAAGCTGGGCGAAGCCATGTACAAGGCCTCGCAGGCTGAAGCCGAAGGTGGTGCATCTTCTGGCGGCGATGCCGACAAGGATGACGTGGTCGACGCTGACTTCGAAGAAGTCAAGGACGACGACAAGAAGTAAGACCTCATCCGGCGCGGCCCAATGCTGGCCGCGCCGGACGGTTTTTGCTTGCATGCAGACCGTTTAAGGCACAAGAGCGAAGGCGTTGATGCGTCTGCAGGCGCATCACACCGGGTGCTGCGGGCAAAGCAGTTCTCGGGAACCAGCTCAACGCATTGATCTGGGAGCGATTTCTCATCGACCGGTCACCACGGCCTGATTGGAAAGCGCTCCGGAATCCAGCGAGTACCTCGAATATGGCAAAGCGCGATTACTATGAAATCCTTGGCGTTGCGCGCGGCGCGGATGAAAAGGTGCTGAAAAGCGCCTATCGCAAGCTCGCCATGCAGTATCACCCGGACCGCAATCCCGGTGATGATTCCGCCGAGGCGCTCTTCAAGGAAGTCAACGAAGCCTATGACGTCTTGAAGGACGGCCAGAAGCGTGCCGCTTACGATCGATTTGGCCATGCCGCCTTCGAAAACGGCGGCGGCGGTGGCGGCGGGTTCGGTGCGCATTCGCACGACTTCGCCTCGACCATGTCGGATATTTTCGAAGAATTCTTCGGCATGAGCGGCGGCGGCCGTCGCTCTGGCGGTCGTGAGCGTGGCGCTGACCTGCGCTACAATCTTGAAATCACCCTGGAAGAGGCCTTTGCGGGCAAGACGGTCGAGATCGAAGTGCCAACCTCGATCACCTGTCAGCCGTGCGGCGGCTCGGGCGCCAAGCCGGGCTCCAGCCCCACCACTTGCCGCACCTGCGGCGGCTCCGGACGCGTGCGCGCGGCACAGGGTTTCTTCACCCTCGAGCGCGCCTGCCCGAGCTGTCAGGGGCGTGGCCAGGTCATTTCCGACCCTTGCACCAACTGCGGCGGCGTGGGGCGGGTGACGCAGGAACGCACCCTGTCCGTCAACATTCCGGCCGGCATCGAGGACGGAACCCGGATCCGGCTCGCCGGCGAAGGCGAAGCGGGCTTGCGCGGCGGCCCCAGCGGCGATCTCTACATCTTCCTGTCGATCAAGCCGCATGAGTTCTTCCAGCGCGACGGCGCTGATCTTTACTGCCGCGTTCCGATCTCGATGACGACGGCCTCGCTTGGCGGGCAGTTCGATGTCCCGACCGTGGACGGGGGCACGACGCGGGTGAAGGTTCCCGAAAGCACCCAGACGGGCAAGCAGTTCCGCCTCAAGGGCAAGGGCATGCCTGTCATGAGGGCAAGCCAGCACGGTGACATGTACATCCAGGTGACCGTCGAAACGCCGACGAATCTCACCAAGCGCCAGCGGGAGCTTCTCGCCGAATTCGAGAAGGAAAGCTCCGGCGAGAACAATCCGGAGTCGACCGGGTTCTTTGCCAGGGTAAAAGATTTTCTCGACAATCTCGGCGGTTAGCCTCACGTGACGCAAGCGTCACGCAAGTTCGGTCTTGAAATCGCCACGCTTGGTTTCCTAGATGATAATCATCGTTAAGGGGACGGAGCCGATGGCCGCGCACAAGCTGCTCACGCACAAGGGACTTGCCGACAAGATCCGGGATGAACTGCGTTTCTTCCGGAGCTGGATCGACAGTCCGTTGACCATGGGTGCCGTCAGCCCGTCGGGCCCGGAACTGGCGAAGCGCATTGCCTCGTTTGTCCCCGTGCGCCCTGGCGGCCATTATCTGGAACTTGGCCCGGGCACTGGCGTAGTGACCAAGGCGATCTTTGATCGCGGCGTCGCCCAGCGCGACCTCACGGTGATCGAATACAGTTCCGACTTCTGCCATCTGCTGCGCCAGCGGTATCCGGGCATGGCGACGGTACAGGGTGATGCCTATGCGCTGCGCGACACACTCGCGCCGCATGCGCCTGTGGCGAATGGCAGTCTTGCTGCGATCGTCTCGGGCCTGCCCCTGTTCACGAAGCCAGTCGAACAACGCCGCGCGCTCATTCTCGAGGCGCTGGAACTGCTGGAGCCAGGCGCGCCGTTCATCCAGTTCTCCTACGCGCTGGTTCCTCCGGTCAAACCCGAGGCTGGCCTGTTCGATCTGGCCCGGACCGACTGGATCTGGGCCAACCTGCCGCCTGCACGTGTCTGGGTGTACCGACGCCCTGTTTGACTGAGGTCTCACCTCAGCCCTTGCGATTAGACTTGGGGTTTTTTCCGGCCGTATTGACAGAACCCGGCAGCGTTGCGCTGCCGGGTTTTTGCGTCTGGAGGCAGCATGGCACATCCAAGAATTCTCGTGTTCTCAGGCTCGGCACGCACTGGGTCCCACAATGCTCGCCTGGCGTCGCTCGTCGGGCAGCGTCTCGGCGAAAACGGCGCTGAGGTCAGCTCCATTTCCCTGCGGGACTTCCCCATGCCGCTCTATGATGGTGACCTGGAGAATTCGGAGGGCGTGCCCGAGAACGCGGTCGCGTTGAAGCGGCTGATCCAGCAACATCATGGCGTCTTCATCGCCAGCCCCGAGTACAACGCCGGTGTAACACCGCTGCTGAAGAACGTGATTGACTGGATCAGTCGTGTTTCCGAGCCGTCCGAACCGCGCATGGCCGCCTACAAGGGCCGTGTTTTTGCACTCGGCTCGGCGTCGACATCTCCGTTTGGCGGCATCCGCGGATTGGCAAACCTGCGGCTCGTTCTGGAAACGGGCGTTGGAGCCCTTGTGATCCCGGAGATGATTGCCGTTCCGAATGCTGCCGATGCGTTCGACCCCTCAGGCGGCCTCGCCAATGAACGAGCAGCCGCATCGCTCTCTGCGATGATCCGGGCCTTGATTGCGGAAGCGTCGCTGAGGATGAGCAAAGCGGCGTAGTCCAGACCAGTCATTTCTGGTGAAGTCATTGAACTTTCTTCGTTCAGACCGCACTCTGCGCGGCAGATCCATGCGGCTGATCGAGGAGTTTTCATGCGCCATCCCAGAATTCTGGTTTTCTCCGGCTCCATCCGGGGCGGGTCCTACAACACGCAGCTGGCCGCGTTCGTGGCCAAGCAGCTGGTGCTGGCCGACGCGGACGTGACCCGCATTTCCCTCGCCGACTATCCGATGCCGCTTTACGACGGCGATCAGGAACGGGAGAAGGGAGCCCCGGAATCTGCACACAAGCTGAAGCGGCTGATGCAGGAGCACCAGGGCGTGTTCATCGCCTGCCCCGAATACAACACCGCCATTACACCTTTGCTGAAGAACACGCTCGACTGGCTCAGCCGTCTCAATGACCCTGGCGAGCCGGCGGCAGCGGCATTCAAGGGCCGCATCTTCGCAATTGGCGCCGCCTCGACCGGCGCACTGGGCGGAATTCGCGGGCTAATCGGGACGCGGACCATTCTGGAAGTCGGGCTCGGTGCCTTCCTGATCCCCGAGATGGTCATGGTACCCAATGCCGCGGACGCCTTCGACGACAAGGGCGATCTGCGCAACGAGCGCAGCATGGCCTCGCTGGATGCGATGGTGAAGCGGTTCCTTTCCGAGACCAGGGCCCGCGCCTGACAAGGCTAGACCAAGCGTGGCTTGGCGATTGACCGTTGCACGCCTAAATAAGGATCAACGAAGCGGCGACCGAAGATACGGATCGGCCCGGATCGACACGATCCGGACCGGGCTATCCATGTTTGCGGTCGCCGGTGTCTCCTGGCGCTGATGCCGGAGACGGATGCGACAGACGGACAGGACATGAGTTCAGAACACGGAATGGGCACCTGGCACGGGACCACAATCCTGATGGTCCGCAAGGGCGGCCGCGTTGTCATTGCTGGCGACGGACAGGTCTCACTCGGACCGACGGTGATCAAGAATACCGCGCGCAAGGTGCGGCCACTGGCCAAGGGCAGCGTGATTGGCGGCTTTGCTGGCGCAACCGCAGACGCTTTCACCCTCTTCGAGCGGCTTGAGGCCAAGCTGGAACAATATCCGGGACAGCTGATGCGCGCCTGCGTCGAGCTGGCCAAGGACTGGCGGACGGACCGGTATCTGCGCCGTCTTGAAGCCATGATGCTGGTCGCAGACAAGGATGTCTCGCTGGTCCTGACCGGCACTGGCGACGTGCTTGAGCCTGAGGGCGGTGTCATGGGTATCGGGTCCGGCGGCAACTTCGCGCTGGCCGCTGCCCGCGCGCTGGTGGACATCGACATGGAAGCCGAGGCAATCGCCCGCAAGGCGATGGCCATCGCCGCTGACATCTGTGTCTACACCAACGGCAATCTCACCATCGAAAGCCTGGAGAGCGCGCGCTGACACGCGGCGCGCCCCCGAGAGGACCATCGACACGATGACCAATTTTTCCCCCCGCGAGATCGTCTCCGAGCTCGACCGCTATATCGTCGGCCAGAAGGACGCCAAGCGCGCCGTCGCCATCGCCCTGCGCAACCGCTGGCGCCGCCAGCAGCTGGAAAGCCCGATGCGCGAGGAAGTCCTGCCGAAGAACATCCTCATGATCGGGCCCACCGGCGTCGGCAAGACCGAGATCGCCCGGCGCCTCGCCCGCCTTGCCAACGCGCCCTTCGTCAAGGTCGAGGCGACCAAGTTCACGGAAGTCGGCTATGTCGGCCGCGACGTGGAACAGATCATCCGGGACCTCGTTGAGGCCGGGATCTCGCTGGTGCGCGATGTGCGCCGGCAGGAGGTCAAGGCAAAGGCTCATGTGCTGGCAGAGGAGCGCGTGCTGGACGCGCTGGTCGGCGCCAGCGCCAGCCCCGCGACCCGGGACAGCTTCCGCAAGAAGCTGCGCGACGGTGAACTCGACAACCGCGAAATCGAGATCCAGGTTCGGGCGACGCCGCAGATGCCGGGCTTTGACGTTCCCGGCATGCCGGGTGCGAACATCGGCGTCATCAACATGTCCGAACTGCTCGGCAAAGCCTTTGGCGGCCAGACCAAAAGCCGGCGCGTGACGGTCAAGGAATCGCACGACATCCTGATTGCCGAAGAATCCGACAAGTTGCTCGACGAGGAAAAGGTCATCCGGGAAGCGGTTTCTCTGGTCGAGAATGCCGGGATCGTCTTCCTTGACGAGATCGACAAGATCTGCGCCCGCGATGGCCGTGTTGGCGGCGATGTCTCGCGCGAGGGCGTGCAGCGCGACCTGCTGCCACTGATCGAGGGAACTGTCGTTTCGACCAAGCACGGTCCGGTCAAGACGGACCACATCCTGTTCATTGCTTCGGGCGCGTTTCATGTGGCCAAACCGTCAGACCTTCTGCCGGAATTGCAGGGACGCTTGCCCATCCGCGTGGAACTGAAGCCGCTGACGCGGGAAGATTTCCGGGCCATTCTCACGGAACCGGAAGCAAGCCTGATCAAGCAGTATGTGGCCTTGCTGAAGACCGAAGAGGTGGAGCTGAGCTTTACCGAGGCCGCCATCGACGAGATCGCGGCCATCGCAGTGGAGCTGAATGCCAGCGTCGAGAACATCGGCGCGCGGCGGCTGCAGACGGTGATGGAGCGGATTCTCGACGAGATTTCCTACTCCGCCCCCGATCAGGCTGGCCGTGTTGTCGCCATTGACGCCGATCATGTGCGGACCAACGTGGGCGAACTGGCCCGCAACGTCGACCTGTCGCGCTTCATCCTGTGACCCTGACGGATAAACCCGGCGAGGACGCAGCGTCCTTTCTCCGGCACCGGCTTGCCCCCGGTGCCGGCAGCGGCCTGCTCGTCGTGGTCTATTCGCAGGTTCGTGTGCCGGACGGCAAGTTCGGTCTGGAGCGGATGTTCTCCGCCACCCGTCACGCCTGCCTGTTTCTCAACGACACGCGCAACGGCTGGTATCTGGGCCAGGAGGCAGCCATTGATGCCGCTATCGAGGCGGCCATGGCCTCGGTCCAGCCGGCCCGCATCCTTCATTACGGCGCCTCGATGGGCGGATACGCCGCGCTGGTCACCGGCCTGCGCCGGGGCGACGGGGCAATCCATGCCTTCGGCCCTGAGCTGGAGCTGGGCCGGCCCGGCAGCCAGAGCGCGCTTTATGGCCTGCCCCATCCCGGCACCCCGGCCGAGGCGCTGGCGCTGGACCCTGCGCTCGACGGGCTGCGGCGGGAGCTTGCCCATCCTGTTCATCTCTATTTCGGCCACCTTGATCCGGTCGATAGCGCCGGGGTCGCGCGGGTCCTGGCACAGGGACTGGGCAGCCGGCTGTTCGATCTCGCCTCCTGCCACGCCAGCCATGACCACCTCTACACGCTCAACGTGATCCGCAAGATCACCCGCACCTTCGACCGCGATCCGGAAGACGAGCTGGTGGCGCGGGGCCTGATCCGACCGTTGCCGCGTGCCTTTCACGCGGGCTTTGCGGCCGCCGGCGAGGCCTTTGCTGCCGGCGAACGGCTGACGCCTGAGCAGCTTGACGCGCTGGCCGCGCTCGCACCGGGCCACGCCGGCCTGCTGCGGCTGCGGGCCGAGGCGGCCGCTGGCACCGGCGATCTCGTTCACGCGGTTGACCTGATGCAGGCGGCGGAAGCGGCGATCACCCGGGATCCCGCCTTGCACGGCCTGCCGAAGCGCTGGCGCAAGGATCTGCCGCTGGCCAGGGCCGAATGGATGCTGACGCTCGGCAGGACGGATGCAGCCCTTGCGCTGCTGGCCGACTGCCGGGAGACCTTCGGCCCGGACGAGCGCATCGACACCTTGCGCGCGGCGGCCGAGACGGGGCTTGGCTGAACTACGCCGGACATCTCTTGCCGAAACCGGAAAAATCCGAACAAGCTTGATAAGGATTGCCGGGAACAGCGCTTGATTTTCGTGAACGAGAGAGGAACAAATAGAGAATGACCTCTATTGTCCCCTCTTCCGGCAATCGCATTGCCCTCGATGACCCCTTAACGGACGGCCGCCAGTCCGAGACCGCGCTGAAAGTCTGGCGCGGCACTGCCCGGCTGCTGCGCCTGCAGGGCTATGTCTGCCTGCCCGAACTGACGCTGGCCTCCGGCCGCCGGGCAGACCTCGTCGCGCTCGGCCAGAAGCAGGAGCTGGTCATCGTCGAGGTTAAGTCCTCCATCGCCGACTTCCGCGCCGACAGCAAATGGCCGGACTACCGCGCCCATTGCGACCGGCTCTATTTCGCCACCCATCCCGACGTGCCGCAGGACATTTTCCCGCAAGACGCTGGCCTGATCCTGTCCGACGGTTTTTCGGCCGACATCCTGCGCGAGGCGCCAAGCCATCCACTTCCGGCGGCCACCCGCAAGGCGGTGACCCTGCGCTTTGCGAGGCACGCAGCCCAGCGGCTGCACGACCTGATCGATCCGGACGCCCGCTTCCAGTCGGGGTCGCTCTGACGCGCGCCCGGTAATCCTCTTCAGGCCGGTCTGCGTAGAGGCACGGTAGTTGGTTGCATCCCCATCCTTGCGGCAGAGCTGCCTCCGCTGTGTTCCGTTGCCGGTGCCATGTCCGAGTTTCCGCCCCTGCAGGTCGTCTGGTTCAAGCGCGATCTGCGCAGCTTTGATCACCAGCCGCTGGTCGAAGCCGCGCGACGCGGCCCGGTGCTGCCGCTCTACATCGTCGAGCCCGATCTCTGGCGGCTGCCGGATGCTTCCGGCCGGCATCACGCCTTCCTTGCCGAGTGCCTGCACGAGCTGCGGCAGGATCTGGCTCGCCTTGGCCAGCCGTTGATCATCCGCAAGGGGGCCGCAGTCGAGGTTCTGCGCGCCCTGCACGCCCGGCGTGGCATCGCCACCCTCTGGTCGCACGAGGAAACCGGCAATGGCTTCACCTATGCCCGCGATCTGGCCGTGAAGGCCTTCTGCCGCGAGGCCGGCATTCCCTGGGAGGAGCCTCGCCAGACCGGCGTCATCCGTCGCCTGAAGAGCCGCAACGGCTGGGCGCAGCGCTGGGACCGCGACATGCGCCAGCCGCTGCTGCCCGAGCCGGCGCTGACGCCGCTGCCCGGCATCGAGCCCGGTCCCCTGCCGACGGCGCAGGACCTAGGCCTTGCCCCCGACCCCTGCCCCGACCGTCAGCGCGGCGGCCGCCGGGCCGGTCTTGCCTGTCTCGGCAGCTTCCTGACCCAGCGCGGCCGCACCTATCGTGCCGCCATGTCCAGCCCGGTCACCGGCTTCGATGCCTGTTCGCGGCTGTCGCCGCATCTGGCCTTCGGCACCTTGTCGCTGCGCGAGGTCACGCAGCGGGCGGAGGACCGGCTGCGCGCGCTGGTCGAGAGCGGCGACAGCGGCGCCGCGCGCCAGTGGCAGGGCGCAGTCGGATCGTTTCTGTCCCGCCTGCACTGGCATTGCCACTTCATGCAGAAGCTGGAGGATGCGCCCGAGCTGGAGTTCCGCAATCTCCACCGCGCCCACGACGGCCTGCGCCCGCGGCAGCCCGACGCCGCCCGGCTCGCGGCCTGGTGCGAGGGCGAGACCGGCCTGCCCTTCGTCGACGCGACCATGCGCGCGCTCAATGCCACCGGCTGGATGAACTTCCGCATGCGCGCGATGCTGATGGCCGTGGCCGCCTATCATCTCTGGCTGGACTGGCGGGCCCCGGGCGAACATCTGGCGCGGGCCTTCACCGACTACGAGCCGGGCATCCACTGGCCACAGGTGCAGATGCAGTCCGGAACCACCGGCATCAATACCATCCGCATCTACAACCCGGTCAAGCAGGGGCAGGATCAGGATCCGCAGGGCGTCTTCATCCGCCGCTGGGTCCCGGAACTGTCCGAGGTGCCGGATGCCTTCCTTCATGCGCCCTGGACCTGGGGCGGCGCGGCGTCGCTGCTGGGCCGACGCTATCCCGAGCCCATCGTCGATCCACTGGCGGCCGCCCGTGCGGCCCGCGACCGGGTCTGGGGCCTGCGCAAGGAGCGCGAGTTCCACCGCGAGGCGGACCGGATCCAGGACCGCCACGGAAGCCGCAAGGCCGGCATCGCCAACCGCGGCCAGCGCAACGACGGGGTCTCGGCCGCGCGCAAGGGGCGGACGAAGGCGGCCCCTGATGGACAGCTCAGCCTGTTTGCCGCCGGTCCCGAACCTGTCTCCGACCCGGAGCCCCATCCCGACCCCGCTCAGGCAGGCCAGATCACATGAAGATGCGCAAGAAATCCGATCTGCCGCAGAAGACCTGTGTCACCTGTGGCCGCCCCTTCACCTGGCGCAAGAAATGGGAAAAGGTGTGGGACGAGGTCCGCTATTGCTCCGACCGCTGCCGCAACGAGCGTGGCAGCAAGGAGCGGAAGCAGGCCACGCCCGGCGCTTAGACAGTCGTCTCAGGTCAGCGCGGCGGCAATCCGCGCGGCGAGACGACGCGCGACCTCGCCCTTGTCCAGCGTCGGCCAGTCTTCCACGCCGGCCGCCGAGACGATGCGCACCGTGTTGGCGTCGCCGCCCATCACGCCGGTTTCCGGGCTGACATCGTTGGCGACGATCCAGTCCGCGCCCTTGCGCGCAAGCTTGGCCTGCGCATTGGCAATGAGGTTCTGGGTTTCTGCCGCAAAGCCGACGACGAGCCTCGGCCGCCGATCGCCCAGATGACCCACGGTCGCCAGGATGTCCGGATTTTCCGTCAGGGCCAGTGCCGGCGGACGGCCAGTGCCATCCTTCTTGATCTTTTCGGCCCCTTCCGCCGCCACCCGCCAGTCGGCGACAGCTGCGGCCATGACGGCGGCCTCGGCCGGCAGCGCAGCCTCGACGGCCGCCAGCATCTGCCGCGCCGTCTCCACATGCACCGTGGTAACGCCCTTCGGATCGGGCACCGTCACCGGACCGCTGACCAGCGTCACCCGGGCACCAAGCGCAGCCAGTGCGGCGGCGATGGCATGGCCCTGCTTGCCGGAGGAGCGGTTGGCGATGTAGCGCACCGGGTCAATCGGCTCATGCGTGGGACCGGAGGTGATGACGACATGCCGCCCGGCAAGAGGACCGGGAGCCGGCACCAGCATCGCCGCGACACGCTCGGCAATCGCCAGCGGCTCGCTCATGCGGCCAACACCTGCCTCACCGCTTTCCGCCATCTCGCCGCTGTCCGGACCGATAAAGGCAATGCCATCTGCCGTCAGTCGCGCCACATTGCGCTTCGTTGCCGGGTGGCTCCACATCGCCGGGTTCATCGCGGGCGCGACCAGCACCGGCTTTTTCGTCGCCAGGAGCACCGCTGTGGCAAGATCACCGGCCAGTCCGTTGACCATCTTGGCCATCAGATCCGCCGTCGCCGGGGCCACCAGAACAAGATCGGTTTCCCGCGCCAGGCGGATATGCCCCACATCCTGCTCCGCCTCCCGGTCGAACAGGTCGGTGTAGACACGGTCGGCGCTGAGGGCACCCGCGGCCAGCGGCGTGATGAACTCCTGCGCGCCGGCAGTCATGATCACGCGTACAGCCGCGCCCCGTTCGCGCAGGCGGCGGATCAGATCCAGCGACTTGTAAGCGGCAATGCCACCGCCAATGATCAGGAGGATCCGCTTGTCCGAAAGCATCATCGCATCAGCCATCAGGAGGGCGCGCGGAAATCACGGGGAGCAGGCGAGATCACCTTGACCCCCGTCGGCGCGATTTCATAGACGGCAAGCCCGCGCTCGCTCTCGCCATTCGGCAGGAACCGGAATACGCCATCGATGCCGAGGAAGCCGTCGCGGTTGGTCAGGACCGGCTGCGAGAACCGCTGCGGCCCGGCCGAGCGGACAAGGCCAGCCGCAAGAATGGTGCCATCATAGGCCAGCGAGGCATTGCGCGGCGGAACGCTGCCGTAGGCCGCCTGATAACGGCCGGACAAGGCATCAAAGCTGGACCGCTCCGGCCCGGGGAACCAGGTGCCCGCCATGATCGGATTGCTGGTCACCTGCGCTGCGTCCCATTGGCCGCTGCCCAGAACCTTGATGTTTGCCAGATTGCCGCCCTGGGTCATCAGGCTCTGCATCACGAATGGCGCAACACTGGCCGCCGGCAGGAACAGCGCATCGGCCTGCGGAAGCACGCTGACGAGCGCCTGGGTCTTGGCCGTCAGGTCCGATGTGTCGGATCCGGAGACCTTGTAGCGCTGGATCGAAACCACCCGCCCGCCGGTCCGCCCGACTTCCTGGCGAAACGCTGCCTCGGTGACGGCGCCATAAGCATCGTCGGGCAGCAAGGCGACATAGGACTTGCGGTTCTGGGTCGCGGCATAGCCGATGATGCGGCGGACGTCGCCGGCCGGCAGGAACGACAGGAGATAGACACCGGGGCCGGCGACCGACGTATCCGTCGAAAACGCAACGATCGGAACCCCGGACGTGCGGGCGACGCTGGCCGCCCCGCTAACGGCCGGCGCAAACACCGGACCAAGCAGCAGCTCGGCGCCTTCGGAAATGGCAGACTGCGCAGCGGCCCGGCCGCCTTCCGCCGTTCCGGCTGTATCCTTGACCAGAAGCTGGATGTCCGAGCCCTGGAAGTCCTTCAACGCCAGTTCGGCGGAGTTGCGGAACGTCGTCGCGATGGCCGTCGCCGATCCTCCAGCCGACAGCGGCAGAAGAAGGCCAACCCGCACGGTACCGTTGCCGATGGTCTGGCCGGTCACGGCGGGCGTGGACGGCGTTGCGGGCAGGGTTTGCAGTCCATCAGGCGCGGTGCCCATGGTCGACCCCATGCAGCCGGTCAAAAGGCTGGCTGCGGTCAGCAGGCCGGCAAGCCGCTGGACCATTCGGCGCGGAGCGCCTGGCGAGGCAGCGCGCGGCGCGAAAGATCCGGCTGCCGGGCCGGCAAATGGGGCAGTGGCGGCAACAGTCGTGTTTTCCACTCGGGCCTCCTCGCATCCGCGATCAAAAACCATTACGAATTCAGAACGTTCCTGTCCAGCCATGTGAACGCCTGCAAAGGTCGCCTGTCGTCTTTGCAACATGATAATGAATGCGGGCCCCTTGGGGCCGACACCGCGACGCGCCAACCTGAAAGACCACTCTCATGGCCGAAACACCGGCAGACCGCCGTTTTTTCATTGGTGAGCACGCCTATACCGCTCCGGCCCAGGAAAGCGCGCTCTACGTCGTCTCCACACCCATCGGCAATCTTGGCGACATAACCATTCGGGCGCTGGAAACACTGGCTGGGGCCGATGTGATCGCCTGCGAGGATACACGGGTCACCGCCACGCTGACCCAGCGCTTTGGCTTGAAGGCGCCGTTGCTGCCCTATCACGAGCACAACGCCGAAAGGCAGCGCCCGCGCCTGCTCGCCGCGCTGGCCGAAGGACAGGTCGTCGCGCTTGTCTCGGATGCAGGCACGCCGCTCGTTTCCGATCCGGGCTATCGGCTGGTCCGCGACGTGCTCGCCGCCGGGCACAAGGTCGTGCCGATCCCTGGAGCCTCCGCACCGCTTGCCGGGCTGGTTGCCTCTGGCCTGCCAACGGACACGCTGCTGTTCGCCGGTTTCCTGCCGCAAAAGGCAGGCGCACGGGCCCGCCGCCTGTCCGAACTGGCCACCATTCCGGCGACCCTGGCCTTCTTTGAATCTCCCCACCGGCTCAGTGCCTCGCTGGCGGCGATGGCCGCCTCACTCGGTGAGCGTGAGGCAGTTGTCGCCCGCGAACTGACCAAACGGTTCGAGACGTTCCAGCGCGGAACCCTGAGCGAGCTTTGCGCCTATTACGAGGCCAATCCGCCAAAGGGCGAAATCGTTGTTCTCGTCGCCCCGCCAGCCGAACAGAAGCCGGATGTGGACCCGGCCGATGTGGAGACGCTGCTGCTGGCCGCGTTGGCCGAGATGCCAGTGGCACAGGCCGCCAAGGATGTCGCCAAGCGGACAGGCCGGGATCGTGCGGAGATCTATCGTCTTGCCCTTGCGTTAAAGGCGGAGGGCGGCGAAAGTGATGATCATCCCGATCCGGATCCTTCCGATACGCCATGAGTTTTCCGTCCGCCCTGCCCCCGGCTGATCACAGGCCGCGCAACCGTCGCCGCGCCTATCGGCTTGGGCACGGCGCGGAAAGTCTGGCAGCGCTGATCCTGCGCCTGAAAGGCTGGCGCATTCTGGCTCGCCGGTTCAAGTCAGGCGCCGGAGAAGTCGATCTGATCGCCCGGCGCGGGGAGGTTCTGGCCTTTGTCGAGGTCAAGGCGCGGCGAAGCCGCACTGCGGCGCTTGAAGCCGTGAGCGCGACCGCGCGCGGCCGCATCATACGGGCGGCGCAGATCTTCCTTGTCCAGAACCCGGACCATGCCGACAGCACCCAGCGGTTTGATCTCATGCTGATTGTGCCGTGGCGCCTGCCGGAACACCTGACCGATGCCTTTCGCCCTGACCAGCTGATGTGAAAAAGCCGTGATCAGGCACGGGCATCGTCATTCTGGACAAGTCGGTCCAGAAATCCCATATCATGATCACCCACCCGATCCGCGCCGGCCTCCCCCGGCGCCATTTCCGGAGAGTTGGCATGTCGCTCAAGGTTGCGGTCCAGATGGACCATATTTCGTCCATCAACATCCTGGGCGACAGCGCCTTTGCGCTGATGCTGGAGGCCCAGGCGCGCGGTCACACGCTCTATCACTACACGCCTGACCGCCTGGCGCTGCGCGGCGACAAGGTCTTTGCTGCGCTGGAGCCTGTCACGGTGCGCGACGAGAAAGGCAACCACTTCACGTTGGGCGCGCCCGAGCGCATGGACCTCTCGAGCATCGACGTGATCCTGATGCGGCAGGATCCGCCGTTCGACATGGCCTATGTCGCTGCCACCCATCTGCTGGAAAAGATCCACCCGCATACCCTAGTGGTGAACAACCCAGCCGAAGTGCGCAACGCGCCGGAGAAGCTCTTCGTCACCGAGTTCTCCGACCTCATGCCACCGACCCTGATCACCCGCGACCGGGCAGAGATCGACGCTTTCCGCGAGGAACATGGTGACATCGTCATGAAGCCGCTGTTCGGTCACGGCGGTGCCGCGGTGTTCCGCATCACCCAGGACGACCTCAACTACGGCTCACTGTACGACTTTTTCGCCGCCACCTTCCGCGAACCCTGGGTGATCCAGCGTTTCCTGCCCAACGTCAAACATGGCGACAAGCGCATCCTGCTCGTCGATGGCGAATTCGCCGGTGCGGTCAACCGCGTGCCGGCGCCGGGCGATCTGCGCTCCAACATGGTACGCGGCGGCTCTCCGGCCGAATCCGACCTCAGCGACCGTGAGCGCGAGATCTGCGCCCGCATCGGCCCAGCCCTGAAGGCCAAAGGCCTGCTCCTCGTCGGCATTGATGTCATCGACGGCAATCTGACCGAAATCAACGTTACCGCCCCGACCGGCATCCGCGCCATCAAGCGCCTCGGCGGCCCTGACATCGCCATTCGCGTCTGGGACGTCATCGAGGCGCGGCGGCGCGGATAACCCCCGATCGGGTTTACAGGGGTGACCGGGCCAACCGGTTCCCCTGTAAACCCTTGAAATCTTTTGCTTACACTAGAGCCAGAATGCGCGCGGGACCACCCGTGCCGCCCTTGTGTTTCGGGGCGCCAACAATGAGTGTGGCGCCGGTCACGGGCAGCTGCTCCAGATTTGCGATGCACTCGATGCCCCAACGGTTGCTCGGCAGCCATTTGTAATGGGTGGCGAAATCCGGCGACGCGCCGAAATCAAGCGACAGGGTATCGACGGCGATGCCGACGACCTTGGCCTCCTCGATCAGCATCGCGGCTGCCTCGACGTGGAACCCGGGAAAATGCATCACGCCCTTGTCGTCGGGATTGCGGAACTTCGGACTGGCAACGTGCTTGTCCCAGCCTGACAGCATGGCAACGCAGGCTCCGTCGGGGATCGCGCCATTGGCTGCGATCCAGGCCTTCAGGTCATCCGGCGTGACCTGCGCGTCGGCGTTTTCGGCAGCCTTGGCCCGGATATCGACGATGGCAAGCGGAGCGATCAGGTTGCTGACCGGGATCTCGGCCACCGACTGTCCATCCTCCGAGAAATGCAACGGCGCATCCACATGCGTGCCAGTGTGTTCGTTCACTCTCAGCTCGTAGAGGTTGAACTTGTCCTTCTGATAGTCAAACAGCTTGTTTGCGAAGAATTGCTGTTCGCCGAAAAACGTCGGGAAGCTTTCGCTCAGTTCATGCGTCAGGTCACTGACCTTTGTAGGCACGGCGGCCATCGCCGGCATTGCCGAGCTTGTAACTGTAACGGCAGCGGCAACACTGCCGGCAGCAGCCAACCGGAACATGTCCCGGCGAGACAGCATCCGGTTCTTTACCGCGATCATGACGCAAGCATCACACATTGCAAAGCGCTCCCCTGTTCCCGACTGCCCCTGAAGCCTCAATATGCTGCGCCGGATTTCAGGCAACGGCAAGAGGCCGGCGATGAATTAATGTTCTCTTTACGTTCTTGACTCTCCAAAAAGTTGTCGTATCGTCTTCCTCGACCTTTCGGGGAGTTGGGGTATGGTCAGTCGCGTAACAACTGTCGCGTTCCAGGGTATCGAAGCCGTTCCGGTCGATGTCCAGGTCATGGTCGGACCGGGGATGGTGGCCTTCACGATCGTCGGATTGCCGGACAAGGCGGTTGGCGAAAGCCGGGAACGGGTCAGGGCGGCGCTGCTGGCCTCCGGTCTGGCGCTTCCGGCCAAACGGGTGACCGTGAACCTTGCACCAGCGGACCTTCCCAAGGAAGGGTCACATTACGACCTGCCAATCGCGCTTGGCATCATGGCGGCCATTGGTGCAATTCCGGCCGACATGCTGGCTGACTACCTTGTGCTTGGCGAACTGGGCCTCGACGGGCGGCTTGCGCCCGTTGCCGGTGTCCTGCCGGCGGCCATTGGCGCCAATGCGCTTGGTAAAGGCCTGATCTGCCCGGCGGACTGCGGTCCGGAGGCAGCATGGGCTGATGGCGAGATGAGCATCCTGGCCCCGCGCTCCCTGATCCAGCTGGCCAATCACTTCAAGGGTACGCAGGTGCTGTCCCGTCCAGCGCCGAAGTTGCGCGGGCCGGCGGGAGACTTGCCAGACCTTGCCGACGTGAAAGGCCAGGAAAGCGCCAAGCGCGCGCTGGAGATCGCGGCAGCTGGCGGCCACAATCTCCTGATGGTCGGCCCTCCAGGTGCCGGCAAGTCCATGCTGGCCAGCAGGTTGCCCTCGCTACTGCCGCCACTGAGCCCGCGGGAGCTGCTCGAAGTCTCAATGATTGCCTCGCTGGCTGGCGAGCTTGCCGATGGCAAGCTGACGGATCGCCGGCCGTTTCGGGCCCCGCATCACTCAGCGTCGATGGCTGCGCTGGTCGGCGGCGGGCTCCGGGCGCGTCCGGGCGAGGTGTCGCTTGCCCATAATGGCGTGCTCTTCCTCGATGAGCTGCCCGAGTTTCAGCCGCAGGTGCTCGACAGCTTGCGGCAACCCCTCGAAACGGGCGAAACCGTCATTGCGCGCGCCAATCATCGCGTCACATATCCCTCGCGGATCCAAATGATCACGGCCATGAACCCGTGCCGTTGCGGCCACGCCGGCGAACCTGGGCACGTCTGCCGGCGCGGACCGCGTTGCGCCATCGAGTATCAGGGCCGAGTTTCCGGCCCCTTCCTTGACCGGATTGACCTGCGCATTGAAGTCCCCTCGGTAACCGCGTCAGATCTTCTTAGCCCCGGAAAGGCCGAAAGCTCAGCCAGCGTTGCAACACGCGTGGCAAGGGCCAGAGACATCCAGCGCCAGCGCTATCTGGCCCTGGGACTGGGCGAGTGCACGAACGCCCGCCTGCCTGCCGGGCTTGTGGACGAGGTGACCAGGATTGATGCGGCCGGCCGCAGCTTCCTGACAGATGCAGCCAATGCGCTGGCCTTGAGCGCGCGGGGCTATCACCGTGTGCTGAAGCTTGGCCGCACCTTGGCCGATCTAGACGGATCAGGCCCTGTGACACGGCTGCATCTGGCAGAAGCGCTCAGTCTTCGGGGCGAGGCAGTGCTGCGGCAGGCGGCTTGATCCGGCGTCCAGCCAGCATGGTCGCAACCTGCAGGGCGAAGGGGCCGGAAGCGGCCAGTTCTTTGACAATTGAATTGGACAGGTTGTGCAGACGGCCTTCCAGGTGCCTTAAAGGCGCGCGGCGAAAGGGTTTCCGAAAGGGTTTGCCGCCCATTCTGCGATGACAGTGAATCACCAGAGCAGACCGACGCGCGAGGCTGCTGCGGAGACGGCGATGACGGGCAAACACGATCGGACATCTGGACAGGATCAGCGGCGGTCCGTCATGCGCCCGACCGATGAGGCTCTGCCAGAAGAAACCGGGCGTCATCCGGATGGGGAACGGGAAAGCGATGCCCAGTCTGCGGGCGATGTTCAAAAGCCTGGCGTTCACCCTTCGCGTGATCCTGTCGATGGTGCACCGCTGACCGGAGGAGCTCGGGATTCGGAGCGGACGGATGCCGCCGTCGATCCAAAGGCTTCTGTGGTACCGCCGCGACCGTCGTGGCGGGAAAGGGCCGCGCAAGCCGCACCAACCGTCGCCGTCGCTCTGGCCCCGATTTGCGCCCTCGTACTGGTCAGCGGAGACACGGTCTCGCGCGTTGCTGCCATCACGATTGCGTTTCTGGCTGGTGCACTGGCCGTCCATTTGATGGTTCGCGATGAGCGGCAACGACTGAATGGCAGAATTGTCGAGCTCGAAGCCGAGCGGCGCGCCTTGCGCCAACAGGTCGAGGAAACTGAGGACCAGGCCTGGGAGCTGCGGGAGGCGACGGAGCGGCAAGCCAGCATCCTGCAAGCGCTCGGCGACGTCGTGATCCGCCGGGATATGAGCGGCACGGTCCTGTACATCAGTCCGGCAGCCACGGAACTGTTCACCTCCGAGACGATGCCGCGGCTTGGCCAGCCTTTGAGCCTGCCGCTTGCCGATACGCGTGACAGTACCGGGACTACAGCTGGCGACGTCGCGTTCGGTGACATCATGCTGATGACGCGGCAGGGCCCACGCTGGTTCTCTCGCCTGGATGTGACGGTCCGCGATGGAACGCGCGACACACCTCTGGTTCAGACCCTGCTGCGCGATGTGACCGAGCGGCGGATCATGGAGGAGGAGCTGCTCGCCGCCCGCAACAGCGCCGAAACGGCCAGCGAGGCGAAGTCACGGTTTCTTGCGACGGTCAGTCACGAGATCCGCACGCCGCTGAACGGCATTCTGGGCATGGCGTCACTGCTGCGGGACACGCGCCTGACACCCGAGCAGGCGGCCTATGCTGACGCCCTGACATCGTCTGGCGAAACGCTGCTTCTGCTGATCGACGAACTTCTCGACTTCTCGCGCGCCGAGGCCGGCCGTCTCTTGCTGCATCCAGCACCGGCTGCACTTGCGCCGCTGTGCGAACAGGTTGTCGAGCTGCTGGCACCCCGGGCGCAGGCCAAGGGGCTGGAGGTCTCGTTGACCCTTGCACCGGACGTTCCGGAACAAGTCACGGTCGACGCAAGCCGGTTGCGTCAAATCCTTTTCAATCTGGCCGGAAACGGCGTGAAGTTCACGGAGACCGGAGGTGTCAGCGTGGACATCGCCATCGAGCACGGCCCTTCCGGCACCGGTGTGCTGGCTATATCCGTGGCCGATACCGGGATTGGCTTTGCGCCTGAAGATTCCGCCCGGATGTTTGGCGAATTCGAGCAGGTCGACCACGGTCCCGCGCGGCGCTATGGCGGCACGGGCCTCGGGCTGGCAATCGTTCAGCGCCTGATCACCCTGATGCAGGGCGGCATTGCGGCAGAGGGCACACCCGGACAAGGCGCAAGATTCCTGGTACGTCTCCCTGTTCCGGAGGCACCCGCTGCTGCGCGAAAGTGGCCCGTGCTTACAAACCGCCGCATCGCAGTGGTTTCCTCGGGGCGGGTCGAAGCATCCGCATTGGCGCGGCATCTTGGCGCCCATGGCGCGCAGTTGCAGCAACTGCTGCCAGGCGATCCTGACATGGCGGAATCACTTGCTGTCGCCGATCTTGTCTTCCTGGACCACGCCTCTGTCAGCGATGGCGCTGCATGGCTGGCGGGAGCCCGGGCGGCCGGATGCAAATCTCCGGCGATCGTGTTGATCACCCCGACAGAACGCGAACGCCTCGAGCGCCTGCGGATGGCCGGTTTCGCTGCGTATCTCATCCGGCCGGTCCGGAGTCAGACGCTGGAGCGTACGGTCAACGCCGTGCTGATGGGTCAGGGTGACGCCAGTTTGGCGGGCGATGCATCGGCCTCATCCGCGTCTTGGGACGGGATGGGATCAACAGCAAGGTCGTCTGATCCAGGCGCAGAACCGGACCATTTGAAGCTGGCGGAGGCCAATCGCCTTGCGCCGAGCCGCCCGCTTCGCCTGCTCCTTGCCGAGGATAATGATATCAACCGGCTGCTCGGCGAAGCCTTGTTGCGCAAGCTCGGCCACGAGACGCTCCTCGCGACCGACGGCACCGAGGCCGTAAAGGCTGCTCGGTCTGGAGAGTTCGATGCCATCCTGATGGACTTGCATATGCCGGGACTGGACGG
The DNA here is from genome assembly GCF_026672425.1 of Pannonibacter sp. SL95. Classification (GTDB taxonomy): domain Bacteria; phylum Pseudomonadota; class Alphaproteobacteria; order Rhizobiales; family Stappiaceae; genus Pannonibacter. Next base: position 447,689 of record NZ_JAPPRC010000004.1, on the reverse strand, counting down.
GTTCGGGGCAATTGCTGCAATCCGGGCAGAAGAGAAAAGCCGAGGTGCATCCCCGGTCCCGGTCCTCATTGTGACGGCAGATGTCATGCCCGCAGCTCGCGAGAGAGCTGAGGGCCTTGGCGTGCTTGGCTATCTGACCAAACCGCTGAGCCAAGCGGCAGTTGCCGATGCTTTGCGTCAGCTGACGTTGCGCATCTGACCGCGAAGAACGTCACAAAACGGACAGAACGCTGCGTTGGCAGCTGATGCTGCCGGCCTTTTTCGTCGGATAAACTACAGAAACACCACGCGGTTTCTGCTCGACCGCGCGACCACCTTCCGCCCTCTTGGAACGAGCCCGCCCCTTGAATTCACCGGCGCCAGAGGCGAAATAGATGCGGTCAGGGCCCTGTCATGCTACTGTTTAAATGCTGTGGTCTATGGGAAGACGCTTTGACGAGGGCCTGAGCAAGTTTGTTGCGGCGTTTCGACAGTCTCGCCAATGACAAACAGGTTGCGGTGCTTGCGAAGCGAACGTTGCGTTGTCATTGCCGGGGCGACCGCCACGGTGGATAGACAGAACAACAGAGTGCCGGCAATCAAAGTCGGCCTTGACCAGAAACGCGCCGCCGCACGGGCGTCGCCGACAAAACAAAGCCAGGCCCGTCCGCAAGGACGCAAGTCAGGTGCCGGTGGAAACGACCGAAGAACGCAAGGGGACCGAACACTCATGGTGCGGTCGGGCATTTTTTCTCCGAAGAAACTCGTCGAGAAGTTCACGCCATTGCGCCGCGATCCCGGCGTCGCCGGTCGCTGGTTTCCGGGCCTCTCGCGACCGCTCAAAGCCAATCTGGCGCTGACGGCAGAACAGGCATCGCTTGGCCGGATCGGGTCGCTGGAAGTGCGGCTCGCACGGACCGGCAAGGAGATCAAGGCCGCGCAGCGTTTGCGGTATCACGTGTTCTACGAAGAAATGTCAGCGATTGGTGACGCGCAAACCCAGGCAACCAAGCGGGATGTTGATCCGTTTGACGCAATCTGTGACCATATGCTGGTCGTTGACCACGCCTGCCTGAAGCGCAACAAGCTGGGTCGCCTGCAGCCGCAGATCGTTGGGACATATCGCCTGCTGCGCCAGTCAGTCGCCGATCAACACAGCGGGTTCTATACGTCCAGCGAATATGACATCCAGCCACTGCTCGACGCCAATCCGACGCTCAATTTTCTGGAGCTCGGCCGGTCCTGCGTCCTGAAGCCGTATCGCAACAAGCGGACGGTCGAACTTCTCTGGCACGGCATCTGGGCCTATGTCCTGCAGCACCGGATCGACGTGATGATTGGCTGCGCATCGATCGAAGGCACGGATCCTGACCGGATCGGAAGCCAGCTGGCATTCCTGCATCATCATGCGCGTGCGCCTGAAAACTGGCGCGTCCGCGCCCTGCCCGAGCGCTACGTCGAGATGAACCGTCTGGACAAGGAAGCCCTGAACGAAAAGGCTACCCTGCGGGATCTGCCGCCTCTCGTCAAGGGATACCTGCGCCTTGGTGCCTATATCGGCGACGGCGCGGTGATCGACCACCAGTTCGGCACCACAGATGTCTTGATCGTCATGCCCGTTGCATCGCTGAGCGCGCGCTATGTGAACTACTACGGCGCAGACGCGAGCCGTTACGCCAGCTAGGCAAGGAACGGCTGGATGCCTTGCGTCCAGCTGCCTACCCGTGAGCGCGTGCCAGTACAGTCTGGCGCGCTGGCGGTCGCTGCCAAGCGCAGCGATCAACCCCCAAGCCGGAAACGGGCTTGGCGTTGAATCTCCGTACTGACCTTATCGGCCGACCGCCCCAATCGGTCGGACAAAGCCGGGCGCGGTCTGAGTGACTGGTGCCGCATCAGACTGGTCGCGCGGTCATCCAGCCGACCAGCCGAATTAACGACCGGCGCGCGACTCTCATTGAACCTAGTTGCCTGCGGCGGATGCGTGGCGAACGCTCCCTCAACAGCCCATATTCTGGCCTTCTGGGCTCGTGTTGAGGAACAGCCTTGGCAACAGGGCCGCCACGCCACGTCGCTTGCCGCAAGCAGGACCGCCGAAAGGGAGATGCCAATGACCTCAACTCATGCGTCTTGCGGTTAACCAGGCTGCGGACCGTCATACCCTTCGATAACGATGATGTCGGCAACACCGGCGGCCTCGCGCAACGACTTTGCGTGGGCATATCCCGGCGAGTGATAGCAGGCGAGCGCCACCTCATAGCTCGGGAACTCGATCACCACGTTGCGGGCGCGGGCATTGCCCTCGACGGCTTCAAATGCCCCTCCACGCACCAGAAACCGCGCGCCGAAGGCCGCAAAAGGTTCCGCATTCGCTGCCACATAGGCTTTGTAGGCCTCAGGGTCCAAGACGTCGACACGCCCGATCCAGTATCCCTTCGCCATCACGCTCCCTTTCGATTCTGTTCCAGTTCGACGCATGGAGCCCGAGTGGTCCCGTCTTGTCCAGCGGTGCGACATGCGACGTTGAGCCTGACGCGCCGGGCGACAGGCCACTGCCGCATCACCATGAAACGCTGAATCCTGTGACTGTTCCGATGGTGGCGCGAGCCATTGTTCCGGAACCGGCCCCATTTGACTTAACGCCGCCTTAAATCCGAGGCCCTAGTTTCGGTAAGGACACCGGTTCGGCGACGGCGCCGAAGTGACTGGCAGTTTCCATCGGGAGATCATGGCGCAGAAGCGCAAAAGCGGAACACGAATCGAACCGACCTTCGATGGTGGAGACGCAGCCTTCCTGGACCTGCGGCCCTCGCCTCGTGATCGGGTCAGCGGATCCGTGCCCGCACGGCGCAAACGCAAGGCTCCTGAACCCGAGACGCTTGACGACGAAGAAGAGATTGCCCCGAAAGCCAGTTCGGCACGGCGCAAGGCCGGACGCGGTCCGCGCAAGGACCGTTCTGGTCCCCGGCGCAAGCGCCAGAGTTTTCTCGGATGGCTGATCCGCCGCACGGTCTACTGGGGCTTCGTGCTGTCCATCTGGGGCGCGGTCGCGGTGGTCGGTATCCTCGGTTATTATGCAGCGCACCTGCCGCCGACGTCTGAATGGCATGTCCCCGACCGTCCGCCGAATGTGAAGATCGTCGCGGCAAATGGCGAGCTGCTTGCCAACCGGGGCGACACCGGCGGCGAAGCCGTGCGGCTGGAACAGCTGCCCCCCTACCTGCCACAAGCCGTCATCGCGATCGAGGACCGGCGCTTCTACAGCCACTTCGGTCTCGACCCGATCGGTCTTGCGCGTGCCATGGCGGTGAACCTGTCGTCGGGCCAGCTCGTGCAGGGCGGTTCAACCTTGACGCAGCAGCTGGCGAAGAACCTGTTCCTCGAGCCGGACCGGACGCTCGGCCGCAAGATGCAGGAGCTTGTTCTGGCCCTCTGGCTGGAGGCGACCTACTCCAAGGACGAAATCCTGGAGATGTATCTGAACCGGGTCTATCTCGGCGCAGGCGCTTACGGCGTTGATGCGGCTGCGCGGCGCTATTTCGGAAAATCGGCGCGGATGGTCACGCTGGCGGAAGCGGCAACGCTGGCCGGCCTGCTGAAGGCTCCGTCCCGTTATGCCCCGACCCGCAATCCCAAGCTGGCGTCAGATCGTGCACAGGTGGTCCTGGCTGCGATGCGCGATGCCGGCTTCATCGAGCCATCTGCTGCCAAGACAGCCATGAACGAGCCCGCAGTCGTGGTGTCGATCCAGAACAGCTCCAGCGCAAATTATGTCGCGGACTGGGTCATGGACATGCTGCCGCAATATGTCGGCGCGATTGATGCGGACATCGTCGTGGATACCACGATCGACGGCAGCATGCAGGAAGCGGCGGAAATGGCTCTGCGGGGTAATCTTGCCGCGCAGGGCGATACCCTCGGGGTCCGCCAAGGTGCGGTGGTGGTTCTGGACACCGCCGGGGCGGTCAAGGCACTCGTTGGCGGTGCCGATTACGGACAGAGCCAGTTCAACCGGGCCGTGGCCGCAAAGCGCCAGCCCGGCTCGGCGTTCAAGCCCTTCGTTTTCCTGACCGCGCTTGAGGCCGGTATGACGCCGGACACGGTGCGCCGGGATGAACCTTTCACGGTGAAGGGCTGGTCGCCGCAAAACTACACCAAGAAATTCTATGGCGATGTCACGCTGACCAATGCACTGGCCATGTCGCTCAACACCGTTGCGGCGCGTCTCATGTCAGAGCTGGGGCCGAAGGCAGTCATCAAGACCGCGCGGCGCATGGGAATTTCCTCTCCGATGGCCACGAACCTGTCGCTGTCGCTAGGCACGTCGGAGGTGACGCCGCTCGAACTGACGGCCGCCTTCGTTCCCTTCTCCAATGGTGGATATGGCGTGGTGCCGCATGTCATCGATCGCATCCGGACAGCCGAAGGCCGAACGCTATACGCAAGACAGGGCGATGGTCCCGGCAAGGTCGTCGGCCCAACGCAACTGGCTCAGATGAACCATATGCTGGCGCAGACGCTGGTCACAGGAACGGGCAAGAAGGCCGTTCTGTTCGACAAGCGTCCTGCCGCCGGCAAGACAGGGACAAGCCAGGAATTCCGAGATGGCTGGTTTATCGGCTACACGGCCAACCTGACTGCAGCTGTCTGGCTTGGCAACGACGACAACAGCCCGACCAAGAAGGCCACGGGCGGCTCCCTGCCTGCCGACATCTGGCGCGAGACCATGGAGGCGGCGCATCTTGGGCTGCCGGTTGCGCCCCTGCCGGGCGTCGCCGAGCAGATGATCCTGGAGGCGGGTCCGGCGATCAGCGATGATGCTCCCTTGCCGCCGGCAGAGGTGGGGTCCGGAAATCAGCTTGTTCCGCCGCAGGAAAATGCCCCGGGGCCGCTGGATCTGATCGGGCGGATCTTCGGCAACTGAGGCAGGCCCAGGTTTCAGCCAAACATGTGCAGCGATGCACCATGTTCGCGCAGCCACAGGCGCGCCGTCGAGGTCTGAGGCGCAAGCCTGCGGCAGACAGCCCAGAACCGGTCGGAATGGTTCATCTCGACAAGATGTGCCACCTCGTGGGCCGCGACATAATCAAGGATCTCGGGTGGCGCCAGGATCAGGCGCCAGGAAAACGACAGCCGGCCGTTGGCAGCGCAGGAGCCCCAGCGGCTGCGGGTATCGCGCAAGGAGATCGCCGTCGCGCGGCGGCCGATTGTTGCGCTGTGCCGGTCGACGGCAGCGGTAAGATCGGCGCGCGCCTGCTTGCGCAGCCAGTCCGTGACCTTCCGGCTGATATGGCTTTCGTCGCCGGGCACCAGCAACACCGGACCATCCGGGCCATCGGCGGCGTTAACGACCCCGCGCAGGCGACCGCTGGCGACGATCCGGTGCATTTTCCCCCTAACGGGTACGTCTGCTCCGGCGGCAAAGGGCGTTGCAGCCGGACGCGCAGCCAGCTGTCCTTCGAGCCAGCCGCGATTGCGCGTGGCAAAATCCAGAGCCGTCTCCAGTGATCCACCGCGCGGAATTGTCAGGACTGGCCCGGTGCTGTCGGCCGGAAGGCGCAGCAGATACCGCCTTGCCCGCGGATCCTGCCGCAACCGGACGCTGACCTCGCCACTGCCCAGCGCAAGGATGATGGCTTCGGGTATCTTCTGGCGGCGGGCGCGGAACAGCATCGGCTTCCGGAGGTTCGAATCGGACTTGAAGAATAGTTCAACCGACGAAGGGTGGCACGCTGGATAGCGCCTCCTTCGCATACAGGCGGGATCGGCGGTTCTCAATGACGAAAGCGGCGCTTTTGGCGCCGCTTCCGGTCAGTAACCTGCAGATGGCGTATCCCGGATCAGCCCGCGACATCCACCGGCGTGCGGTTGGAACGGGAAGCCATGAAGCGGTCGAATTCTTCCTGGTCCTTGGCGCGGCGCAGCTCACGCAGGTAGCTGTCGAACTCGGAGCGCATGACGTCGAGCTTGGCACGTTCTTCCTCGATGCGCTTGATCTCGCGTTCGCGGTACTCGTCAAAAGCCACGTTGCCGGTGCGGCTGAAGCCGGTGTTGGTCGTCATGTTGCAGAAGGTTCCCTTCATCGGACTTGCGTTCCACTGGGCCTTCGCGTCCCGGGCCATGGCCTGGAACCGGTCACCCCAGAGAATGTAGGCGAGCATCGCCAGGCCAAGCGGCCAGAAGACGATGAAACCAAGAACCATCAAAGCGATGGTCGCCGGGGACCAGCCCGGGCGGATGACGGATGTTGCGGTCATGTCTGCTCCCTATCGGTTGCCTCAACAGCGAATCACGTGGGGGGTGCAGGGCAGGACTTCAAGAGCCGTTACAATTCGGGACAAGCTCGCCGGCGAGCGGATCAGCCGAACACCGACCAGCCTGTGCGCCGGGCCAGGATTTCCATGGCTTCCGTGCCAAGCCTGGAATTGCCATAGCGGTTGAGTCCGGGCGACCAGACGGCAATCGACGCAAGGCCTGGCGCAATCGCGAGAATGCCGCCGCCGACGCCGCTCTTGCCGGGAAGGCCGACGCGGAAGGCGAAATCGCCAGAGCCGTCATAATGGCCGCAGGTCATCATCAAGGCGTTGATGCGCCGCTGCCGTTCACGGGTAAGCAGGCGCGGGAAGTTCTTGCCTTCAATGAGAAACCGGCCCGCCAAGGCAAGCTGGCGGCAACTCATGTCGATGGCGCACTGGTGGCAATAGGTGCCGAGCACCTTGTCCGGGCTGTTGTCCAGATTGTCGAAGGACGCGAGGTAGTGGGCCAGGGCGAAGTTGCGATGGGCCGTCTCCAGCTCCGACCGGGCAACGGCCTGGTTGATGTGGATGGCCTCGTCATCCGCCGCCGTGCGGACGAAGCGCAGCAGATGACCCAGCGCCTCGCGCGGCGTGGAGCCGGCGAGATAAGTGTCTGTTGTCACCAGCGCGCCGGCATTGATGAAGGGATTGCGCGGAATGCCCTCCTCGCGCTCCAGCAGCAGAATGCTGTTGAAGCTTTGGCCGGACGGCTCGCGTCCAACACGCCGCCACAGCTGGTCGCCAACGCGGCCAAGCGCCAGTGCGAGGGCGAAGACCTTGGAGACGGACTGGATCGAAAACGGTGTCTCGGCATCGCCAGCGAGATACAGACTGCCATCAGCCATAGCGACCGCGATTCCGAACTGATCCGGGTCGACCTTGGCCAGTTCAGGGATGTAATCGGCAACGTCGCCGCGATCGGTACGAGCCGCCAGCGTGGCGGCGATCTCGTCGATGAGGTCCTGCATGGCGGACGGGTGCTCCTTCGGTCCGGGTGGCGGAAAAGAGCATATCGAGTACCGCTAGGGAAGCCTCACCAAAGGGAGACCGCCCCCGAAATGCAAAAAGGGCCGCCGTGAGGCGGCCCTTCGAAGGGGCAAGATTGCGGCCGTGCAGAACGGTCAGCTGACGGTCTCTGACAGGCGGCGGGCCTGTTCGAGCCAGTTGTCACGCGAAATGCGGCCACGGAAATCCAGCCGCGTATCAAGCGCCTCGATCTGCGGTGCGGTCAGATTGGCGATCTGCCAGTAGTGGAAGATACCGGCCTCGTTCAGGGCCTTCTCCAGCTTCGGTCCGACACCCGCGATGGCCTTCAGATCGTCAGCGACGCCCTGCGGCTTGGCGAGCAGGATCTTTTCCAGCGGATCAGCCTTTGCAGCAGCAGGGGCAGAAGCCGCAGCCGTCGGCTTTGCCGGAGCAGCCTTGGGCGCAGCGGTGCCGGCAGAGACGGCCGCAGCGGCGCGGGCCTGACGGGCGCGATTGTCCTGCGAGTGCGTCAGGATGAAGTCGATCATGCGCGGCGCGATCTCGGCGCGGAAGCGGGAGCCGTTGAACACGCCATAGTGGCCGACATTCGGCTGCTCGTAATGCACCTTCATGTCCTGCGGCAGGTTGGTGCAAAGATCATGGGCAGCGCGGGTCTGACCGCGACCGGTGATATCGTCCTTCTCGCCCTCGACAGTGAGAAGCGCCGTGTTGCGGATTGCAGAGCAATCCACCGGCGTGTCGCCATGCATCATCGTTCCACGCGGCAGCGCGTGTTCAATGAACACTGTCTCGACAGTCTGCAGGTAGAATTCGGCGGTCAGATCCATGACGGCAAGGTATTCGTCATAGAATTCGCGATGCTTCTCGGCGTTGTCGCCGTCGCCCTTCACCAGATGCTGGAAGAAGTCGCGATGCGCGATCAGATGCCGATCAAGGTTCATCGACATGAACCCGGAAAGCTGCAGGAAGCCCGGATAGACTTCACGCATGACGCCCGGATGCGGGAACGGCACTGTCATGATGACATTGCGGCGGAACCAGTCGATGCCCTTCGACATCGCCAGGTCATTGACCGCCGTCGGGGCGACGCGCGTGTCGATCGGGCCGCCCATCAGCGTCATGGTCGACGGCGCGTAAGGATCGTTGCGGGTTTCCATGACTGCGACCGCAGCCAGAACCGGCACAGACGGCTGGCAGACGGCCACCACATGTGTATCCGGCCCGAGGAAATGGATCATCGAGATGACATAGTCGATGTAGTCATCAAGGTCGAACTTGCCCGCAGCCATCGGCACCATGCGGGCGTCGATCCAGTCGGTGATGTAGACATCGGCGCGCGGCATCATCGCCTCGACCGTCCCGCGCAGCAGCGTGGCATAGTGGCCGGACATGGGCGCGACGATCAGCACCTTGGGATCCCGGCGCGGACGTTCCAGCGCGCGCTCGAAATGGATCAGGTTGCAGAAAGGCCGGTTCCAGACCACGCGTTCCGTCACCGCGACACGGGTGCCGCCGACGAGCGTCGTTGGCAGGTCGAACTCCGGTTTGCCATAGCGACGGGTTGTACGCTCCATGACCTCGCAGGCAGCGGCGATCTGGCGTCCCATCTGCGTGTGTGCCATCGGGTTGAACGGATTTTGAAAGTAAAGCCGGGTCGCATCGGCAGCAGCGCGCATCGGCGCCATCACCGCGTGATTGAGCTCATAGAGATGATAGAACGGCACCAGTTCCAATCCTCTTCGCTGACCGGGTGCGCGCGTCGCACCGCAGGTTCTGGCATTGCAGCAGGATAGGCCGAAGATTCACACATCTTCAATAGCCGGTTTGTCTATAGCTTGCGCCCTGCCTGTTGATTATTCGTGAAGGGCAAGTCGCAAATAGCAATACATTGGCTTCTATTTTGAATGCCAAGTATGCCGCGCCGCAGCATCGCTGCCAGCCTAAAGTCGTTTTAAAATAGGCCCTTAGCCGGGTAATGTGACAGTGTCACAGATAACGCGACGAAGAGTTGCATGAAGATTGTCTGCCCCTAGGCGGCCAGATCAGCGACGACGGCATCGAGCACAAAAAAACCGTCGCGGGTCGCGCGCAGGCGGTGATTGCCGAGCATTTCAACCATGCCGTGTTCAAGAAGCGCATCAAGACGCCGCGGATCGATGGTCCGGCTTGCCAGCTTTTCGTAGCGCAGCAGATCCACGCCCTCGGTCAGTCGCAGACCCATCAGCAGGTATTCGTCGCCCTGCTCTTCATCGTTGAGCGGCGCATCTTCGACCATGCCATGACCACGATCCTCGACATGGCCCAGCCATGTCTCCGGATGGCGCTCGATCGCGGTTGCCCGCTTGGTGGCGCCCAGCGACAGGCGGCCATGGGCGCCCGGTCCGACACCGACGTAGTCGCCGTAGCGCCAGTAGACGAGATTATGCCGGCATTCTGCACCAGGCCGAGCATGATTGGAGACCTCATAGGCGGGAAGCCCATGTGCTTCAGTCACATCCTGGGTCACGGCGTAGAACTCGGCCCCGACGTCCGGTTCCGGCACGATGAGCTTTCCCGCCTGATGTAGGGCAAAGAAGGGCGTGCCCTCCTCAATGGTCAGCTGATAGAGCGACAGGTGATCAGCGGCCAGCGAAATGGCTTCGGCGAGCTCACGCTCCCAGGCGGCGACCGTCTGGCCCGGACGGGCATAGATCAGGTCGAAGGAAAGGCGGGGGAACGTCTCGCGGGCGGTCTCGATGGCGCGGCGCGCGCCGGCCACATCATGCAGACGGCCAAGCATGCGCAGGTCCGGATCATTGAGGGCCTGAACCCCCATCGACACCCGGTTGACGCCGGCCGCGCGATAGCCCCTGAAGCGCTCGGCTTCGACCGAGGACGGATTGGCTTCGAGCGATATTTCCACGTCCTGGTCCAGCGACCAGTGGCGCGCGATCGCCTCAAGAATGCGCTCGACCGTGCGTGGCTGCATCAGCGACGGCGTGCCGCCGCCAAAAAAGATCGACTGGACGGAGCGGCCAGGTGTCCAGGCTGCGAAATGCGCCAGCTCACGCTCGAAAGCGGCGACGTATCGATCCTGATCCACCGCCTGATGGCGCACATGGGAATTAAAATCGCAATACGGGCACTTGGCCGCGCAGAACGGCCAGTGCACGTAGATGCCAAATCCACCGTCCGGTGCCGTGATCATTCTTGCTCCAGACATGCCTTCGAGAAGGCTGCAAAAGCCCTTGCACGATGCGACAGTCCCGGCGTGCTGTGCGACCAGCCGTGCTTTTCATCCGACGTCATCTCGCCGAACGTCCGGTCATGGCCGTCCGGCTGGAACATCGGGTCGTAGCCGAAGCCCTTTTCGCCGCGCGGGGGCCAGACGATCTGGCCCTCGACCTCGCCACGGAAGAACTCCTTGTGACCATCCGGCCAGGCAAGGCAGAGGACGGCAACGAAGGAGCCGCGACGCTGATCCAGCGCGGTGGCACCGAGCTGCTGCAGCTTCTCCTCGACATTGCGCATGGCCATCGCGAAGTCCTTCTCCGGCCCTGCCCAGCGCGCGGAGTAGATTCCGGGCGCACCGCCTAGTGCTGCTGCGCAGAACCCGCTGTCGTCGGCAAGCGACGGCAGACCGGAAGCGGCCGCGGCGGCAACGGCCTTCAGCTCGGCATTGGCTTCGAAGGTGGTGCCGGTTTCTTCCGGCTCCGGCAAGTCGAGTTCTCCTGCCGAAATGACCTCATAGCCATAGGGAGCCAGCAGCTCGCGAAACTCGCGCAGCTTGCCGGCATTGTGGCTGGCAAGGACGAGGCGGCCGGGCTGGAGCATGCGGTGGGTCATGTCACAGCCCTCACAGGATCGCCATCCTCTGCAGGTCGACCAGCCGGGCGATGCCCGACTTGGCCAGCCCCATCAGCGCGGACAGCTCGGCTTCGGAGAAGGGCTCACCTTCTGCCGTACCCTGGATCTCGACGATGCCACCCTTGCCGGTGAAGACGAAGTTGGCGTCGGTCTGCGCGGTGGAATCCTCGGCGTAATCGAGATCCAGCACCGGCGTGCCGTTGTAAATGCCGCAGGAAATGGCCGCGACGTGATCCTTGAGCACCGGCTTCTTGACCATTTCGCGGGCACGCATCCACTCGATGCAGTCATGCAGCGCGACCCATGCGCCCGTGATGGACGCGGTCCGCGTGCCGCCATCGGCCTGGATCACGTCGCAATCGATGGTGATCTGGTTTTCCCCGAGAGCTTCCAGATCGACCACGGCGCGCAGGGAGCGGCCGATCAGACGCTGGATCTCCTGGGTGCGGCCGGACTGCTTGCCAGCCGACGCTTCACGGCGCATGCGCTCGCCAGTGGCGCGCGGCAGCATGCCGTATTCGGCGGTGACCCAGCCGCGGTTCTGGCCGCGCAACCAGGGCGGAACCCGGTCTTCAAGGCTCGCGGTGCACAGGACATGCGTGTCGCCAAACTTCACCAGGCAGGAGCCCTCGGCATGCTTGGCAAAACCGCGCTCCAGCGTGACTGATCTGAGTTCGTCAGCAGCGCGCCGTGATGGACGCATGGGCAACTCCTTGGGGTTGGTCCCGGCGCATGCGCCCGGATCTGGCTCTTTCGCGCGCTTGTAACCGTTGGAGCACCTGGACGCAAAGGTCTGCTTGCGCTTGACGGCGGATTTGATCCTATATCTTTAATCGGCAGGCGGATCAGATGCCGCAAGCGACAGGAGAACCGCGTGAGCAAGAGGCTGGAATGGTGAGCTTGAGCGAGCTGGACAGGCGATCTCGCGACATCTTCCGCTCCATCGTGGAGAGCTATCTGGACACAGGCGAGCCGGTCGGCTCGCGCAACGTGGCGCGCGGCCTCGGCATGTCGCTGTCGCCGGCCTCGGTGCGCAATGTGATGGCCGATCTGGAGCATCTGGGACTGCTCTACTCGCCGCATACGAGTGCTGGCCGTTTGCCGACAGAGACGGGCCTGCGCTTCTTCATCGATGCCCTGCTGGAAGTGGGCGATCTTTCCCGGGAAGAACGCGAACGGATCAATGTTCAGGTCCGGGCGTCCGGCGGCAAGAACACCGAACAGGTGCTGACCGAAGCCAGCCAGTTGCTGTCCGGCCTGACCAGCGGCGCCGCTGTCGTGCTGACGCACAAGCAGGACATACGCCTGAAGCATATCGAGTTCATCCGCATCGAGCCGCTGCGGGCCCTGGCCGTGCTGGTGGGCGAGGACGGATCGGTCGAGAACCGGATCATTGACCTTCCTGCAAACCTGCCGCCATCGGCGCTGGTTCAGGCGTCCAATTATCTGAACGCCCAGATCCAGGGGCGGACGATTGCCGAGGTGCGGCGCGAGCTGGAACGGCTGCGCGAGGCCGAACAGGCCGAACTTGACCTTTTGACCCAGCGGATCGTCGAAGCCGGACTTGCCGTCTGGGGCGGGGATTCGGGTGATGGCGATACGCTGATCGTGCGCGGGCAATCCAATCTCCTGACCGATGTCGGGGCAGCGGAGGACCTCGAGCGCGTTCGCCTGCTGTTCGATGACCTCGAAAACAAGCGCGACCTGATCCAGCTGCTCGGCCTTGCGGAGACCGGGGATGGCGTGCGGATCTTTATCGGATCGGAGAACAAGCTGTTTTCCCTGTCCGGATCCTCGCTGGTGGTTTCGCCCTATCGCGACCGGGAACAACGGATCATCGGCGTGCTGGGCGTGATCGGTCCGACGCGGCTGAACTACGCCCGTGTGATCCCGATGGTCGATTACACTGCCCGTCTCGTCAGCCGTCTTGTCGGCTGAACCAACACCGCCGAACCGGCCCTGCCGTCAGGAACTCACATGCTTTCGCCCGCCGAACTGGAACGTTATGCCCGCCACATTGTCCTGCGCGAGATCGGTGGGCCGGGACAACAGAAGCTGAAGGCCGCGCGCGTTCTGGTCATCGGCGCAGGCGGCCTTGGCTCGCCGGTGTTGCAGTATCTCGCCGCAGCCGGGGTCGGGACGCTCGGCATCGTCGACCATGACACCGTGTCCTTGTCCAACCTGCAGCGGCAGGTGATCCATGACACGGATCATCTGGGCGAGCCCAAGGTCGCCAGCGCTGCCGAGGCGATCGCGCGGCTGAACCCATATGTCGCTGTCGAACCGCATCCGGAGCGTCTCGGGGGCCACAATGCCCTGTCGCTCGTGGGCGGCTACGACCTCGTCATCGACGGGTCCGACAATTTCATGACGCGCTATCTGTTGTCCGACGCCTGCTACTATCGGAAGAAGCCGTTGATCACCGCGGCGGTCGGCCGTTTTGACGGTTCGCTGACGCTTTTGAAGCCACACGAGACGGCGCCGGACGGAACGCCCAATCCCACATACCGCTGCCTGTTTCCTGCGCCACCAAAGCCCGGCGTCGTTCCCTCCTGCGCCGAAGCGGGCGTGGTGGGTGCATTGACGGGAATTCTTGGAACACTGCAGGCGATGGAGGCGATCAAGGCGATCACAGGCGCGGGCGAAGGGCCGGTTGGCCGCCTGGTCATGTTCAACGCGCTGTCGCTGCGCATGGACGAGATCGCCTATCGCTGGTCCCCGACCAACCCGCTCAACGGCAAGGCCCCGCTCACCTGGGCGGAGCTGCGGGAGCGCGACACACGATAACAGCAGCGCACAGACAAAAAGAGGGCCGCTTTCGCGGCCCTCTGTGCTTGATCCGTCCGGTCCGGCTCAGTCGTCGGTGCGATCCTGGCGCTTCAACTCGTCCAGTCGCGGCATCGACACGATGTTGTAGCCGCTGTCGACAAAGTGAACCTCGCCGGTCACGCCGCCCGACAGATGCGACAGCAGGTAGAGACCCGAGCCGCCGATCTCTTCCAGGGTGACCGTGCGGGCCAGCGGCGAGTGGCGCTTCTGGAAATTGTACATCAGACGCGAGTCGGAGATGACCGATCCGGCGAGCGTGCGCACCGGGCCTGCGGAGATCGCGTTCACGCGGATGCCCTGCTCGCCATAATCCATCGCCAGATAGCGCACGGAGGACTCCAGTGCCGCCTTGGCAACGCCCATGACGTTGTAGTTCGGCATCACCCGCGTGGATCCGCCATAGGTCAGCGTCACGATGGAGCCACCGTTCGGCATGATCGCTGCGGCGCGCTTGACGATCTCCGTGAAAGAGAAGCAGGAAATCAGCATGGCCTTGCTGAAATTGTCCCGCGATGTGTCGGCGTAGCGGCCACGCAGCTCGGACTTGTCGGCATAGGCGATGGCGTGAACCAGGAAATCGATGGTTCCCCATTCCTGCTTCAGCGTGTCGAACACGGAATCCACCGATGCGATGTCCTCGACGTCGCACGGCATGAGGATCTTCGAACCGACCGTTTCCGCCAGCGGCTTGATGCGCTTGCCGAAGGCGTCGCCCTGATAGGTGAAGGCAAGTTCGGCGCCCTGGTCAGCGAGGGTCTTGGCAATGCCCCAAGCGATCGAATGGTCGTTGGCGACACCCATGACAAGCCCGCGCTTGCCCTTCATCAGCCCGTTCATGAAAAACTCCTGTGGGATCGCCGGATCGCGCCCAGGGCGTTGGGTGCGATCCGTCAATCGGTTAGCCGTTGTATTTCTGGAAGACGACCGACGCGTTGGTGCCGCCAAAGCCGAAGCCGTTGGACAGGACGCAGTTGAGTTCGGCGTTGTCGACGCGCTCACGCACGATCGGCATGTCGGCAAAGGCGGGATCGATGGTCTCGATGTGGGCGGAAGCCGCGATGAAGTTGTTCTGCATCATCAGGATCGAATAGATCGCTTCCTGCACGCCAGCAGCGCCGAGCGAATGGCCGGACAGTGCCTTGGTGGCGGAGATCGGCGGGATCTTGTTGCCGAATACGGAACGGATCGCTTCGATTTCCTTGACGTCGCCCACCGGGGTCGAGGTCGCGTGCGGGTTGATGTAGTCCACATCGCAGTTCACGGTCTTCAGGGCAAGGCGCATGCAGCGCTCGGCGCCTTCGCCCGAGGGGGCGACCATGTCATGGCCGTCTGAGGTTGCGCCGTAACCGACGACCTCGGCATAAATCTTGGCGCCACGGGCCTTGGCATGCTCGAGTTCTTCCAGAACAAGCACGCCGGCACCGCCGGCAATGACGAAGCCGTCGCGGTTGGCGTCATAGGGACGCGACGCGGTCGACGGGGTTTCGTTGTACTTGGAGGACATCGCGCCCATGGCGTCGAACAGGACCGAAAGAGTCCAGTCCAGCTCCTCGCCGCCGCCGGCGAAGACGATGTCCTGCTTGCCCCACTGGATCAGCTCGGCCGCATTGCCGATGCAGATGTTGGTCGTGGCGCAGGCTGCCGAGATCGAATAGTTGACGCCGTGAATCTTGAAGGGCGTTGCAAGTGTCGCCGAGTTGGTCGAGGACATCGCCTTCGGCACGGCCGTGGGTCCAATGCGCTTGGGACCCTTCTCGCGGGTGATGTCGGCCGCTTCCACGATGGCGTGGGTCGACGGTCCGCCGGAGCCCATGATGATGCCGGTGCGCTCGTTGGAGATATCGGAGGCTTCGAGACCGGAGTCCTCGATGGCCTGCTGCATGGCGATGTAGTTCCAGGCAGCGCCCTGGCCCATGAAGCGCGTGGTGCGGCGATCCAGGACTTCAAACGGGTTGACCTTCGGCGCGCCATGAACCTGGCAACGGAAGCCGAGATCGGCATATTCCTGCGCCCGAACGATGCCGGAACGGCCGGACTTCAGGCTCTCAAGCACTTCCTGTGCCGTATCGCCGATCGACGACACGATGCCCATGCCCGTAACAACAACCCGCCTCATTGGGGTCTCCTGTCTTTCGATGCCACCCGTCCTGCAAGCGCGGGAGGATAGCCGCATTATTTCGTCAGAAAAATGAAGGGGCGCGTCCCGTGGCGCGCCCGCACCCATTTATATGGGATCAGGTCTTGGCCAGACCAACCCGCAGATCAGTTGCCTTGTAGATCTGCTCGCCGTCAGCCTTCAGCCAGCCGTCGGCAATGCCCAGCACCAGCTTGCCGCGCATGATGCGCTTGAAGTCGACACCATACTCTACTTTCTTGACGGCCGGCGTGACCATGCCCTTGAACTTGACCTCGCCGGTCGACAGGGCCATGCCCTTGCCTTCCAGGCCGAGCCAGCCAAGGTAGAAGCCAGTCAGCTGCCACAGCGCGTCGAGGCCAAGGCAGCCCGGCATCACCGGATTGCCCTGGAAATGGCAGGGGAAAAACCACAGGTCCGGGTGAATGTCGAACTCAGCCCGGGCGTAGCCCTTGTCGAACTCGCCGCCGGTTTCGGAAATCTCCGTGATGCGGTTGAACATCAGCATCGGCGGCAGCGGCAGCTGCGCGTTGCCGGGGCCAAACAACTCTCCGCGTGCACAGGCGAGGAGTTCTTCATAGTCGTAGCTGGAGGGCCGCTCGGTCATTCCGTTCCCGTTTTTTCTTATCTGGCTATGTTCAACCAGTGACGTGGCTGAACCGCCCAGATGGGTCTTGTTCAAGAGGTTCGATGGCCTTCCTAACACAGTGGTCCTTCCTCCGAAAGATCGTCGCTTTGCCGAGAGGACCAAGCGTCTTCCTTGGTTTCCGTATTCGGGAACATCACTTCACATCTCGTTGAGGCATGAAAAACTTGCATTTCGGGGCCAAGAAATGGCAAAGGTAGAAAAAGCCCCGCGTCAGCCGGCTTGTCGGATACAGAAGCTGAATATGCGTCGTCGTTGAAACCCGACCGCCCTATTTGTCGCTGTAGACCCGATCACAAGTCACGGACCGAACACGGATCAGAATGAAATATGACTGAGCACCTTCATCACGTCGAAGAACACGACCGGGACGTAACCGACATGCTGCGGGACGCCGGGCTTCGTCCGACGCGTCAGCGCGTCTCGCTGGCCGAACTGCTGTATTCCAAGGGCAATCGTCACATCTCGGCAGAAATCCTGCATGAGGAGGCCGTGCGCGCCAAGGTGCCGGTGTCACTCGCGACTGTCTACAACACGCTGCACCAGTTCACGGAAGCGGGCCTGCTGCGCGAAGTCGCCATCGACGGCACCAAGACCTATTTCGACACCAACGTGCACGACCACCATCACTTCTTCATCGAGGGTGAAAACCGCGTCGTCGACATTCCGAATGACGGCGTTGGCATCGGCCGCATCCCGCAGGCGCCTGAAGGCATGGAAATCGTGCGGATCGACGTGGTTGTCCGCGTGCGTCCCAAGAGCTGAGCCGGATAGAAACATCCGACTTGTTCACAGATCAGAAGGCCGGCGTCCGTCAGACGTCCGGCCTTTTCAATTTGTGCAGGCAGCTCGGATCCGCATCAGGCGTCATGCGGAACGTGCGATCAATGACGGAAAAGCCAAGGCGTGCGAGCAGCCCGTTTGAGGGTACATTTTCGGGATTGGTGATCGCAAAGAGGCATTCCACCGCCAGCACCCCAAAGGCGTGCTTCAGCATCACCTCCGCTGCCTCGCGGCCGTAACCAGCCCCACGAGCTTCCGCCAGAAGTGCATAGCCAATATCGGGCGCATCAAGCAGGTCGCGCTTCAGAAGACCGGCGATTCCGACTGGCTTGCCCTCTGCCGTTGACGCAAGCCAGAGGCCGAAGCCGTGCCTTGTATGATGCGGCGTAATATTTTCACGAATATAGCGCCGGGCATCCTCGACAGTTTTCAGCCCCCTGTCCCCGATGAACCGGTGATAATCGGGGTCATTCATCAGGCCCAGCATGAAGTCCGCGTCGGCTGGCAAGATCATTCGGAACGACAACCGGTCGCTGGAAGCGGGCACGATACGGCCGCGTGGCCTGGCCGGTTGCGGCGTCATGACGCTGCTCCGGTCGCAGATGCAGCCTCCTGCTGCACAATCAAGGCCGTGCGTATCGCGATATCCGGGATCTCCGCCAATTCCTGCCGCTCCTTGCTCTTGCACAGATCGTAGATCACGCAACGCTGGCATTCCGGCTTGCGCGCCTTGCAGATGTAGCGGCCATGCAGGATCAGCCAATGATGCGCATGCAGGCCAAAGCGCGGAGGCACCACCTTTTCCATCGCCAGCTCGACCGCCAGCGGTGTCTTTCCCGGCGCAATTCCGATGCGGTTGCCGAGCCGGAACAGATGAGTGTCGACGGCAATCGTGTGATGCCCGAATGCAATGTTCAGCACCACATTCGCCGTCTTGCGCCCAACGCCGGGCAGCGCTTCCAGCGCCTCGCGGCTTTCGGGCACCTCACCACCGTGATCGCGAATGAGCTGCTCGCACAGGAGAATGACGTTCTTCGCCTTTGTCTTGTAGAGGCCAATGGTGCGGATCTCTTCCCGGACGCGGTCCTCGCCCAGCGCAAGCATCTTTTCCGGGGTGTCTGCGATCCTGAACAGGGTCTTGGTCGCCCGGTTCACGCCCACGTCGGTCGCCTGAGCCGAAAGCACGACGGCCACGAGCAAGGTGAAGGGATTGACGTAGTCCAGTTCCCCCTGCGGTTCCGGATTGTCCGCGTGGAAGCGCGCGAAAATCGCGTCGACCTCCGCGCGCGTATAGCGCGGCGCGGCAGTCCGGCGGCGCGCTGGACCCGGTTTCGCAGCGCCAGAGGCCATTGCGGCCTTCGACTTGGCCTTCGTTTGCTTGGGGGAGGGGGTCTTTGCTTCGCTCATGTCTCCTCTATAAAGGTTGGTCATGACGAGCGACAATCCGAAACACGCGCCGGACGGGGGTGCTGGGACGGGCGAGCAGCCGTTTTTCTCGGCCGTTCTTACTCCGTACAGATCCCTGGGACAAAACGGCTTTCTCGTGCTGATGCTGTGCACCGGTGCGATTTGCCTTGTGCATGGCGTCCTGTTTGTTGCCGTTGGAGCCTGGCCTGTGATGGCCTTCTTCGGGCTGGATGTGGCACTTGTCTGGTTTGCCTTCCGCATGAACTACGCCTCGGCGCAGGCCAGTGAAGAGGTCAGCGTCTATGCTCACGAGATCGTGATCCGGAAGATCGGCCCGGGAAAGCGGGCGCAGGAATTCCGGTTCAACACGTTCTGGGTCCGCCTCACCGTCGACCAGCTGGAGGACGAGGGCGTGACCCGGATCCTGCTGACCTCACGCGGGGAAGCGGTGCCGGTTGGTGACTTCCTGAACCCTCCGGACCGGACCAGTTTTGCCAGCGCGCTCACCGCTGCGCTCGCTGCGGCAAAAGCCGGTCGCCCGTTTGCCAGCAATCCGAACATCTGACAGGCACGCAAGCCAGGTTAACTTCACCCGGAAAATGCCGTTGCAACCTCTAGAAGGCCAAAAGACATCCTCCTAGGATGCTGGCGAACGAATTCGGGGTTCGGGGGCATCATGAAAGTCTGGATGGCAATTGCCGGGGGCGCCTTGCTTGCGCTCTCGCTGGCGGGTTGTGAAACCGTATCCAAGGAACAGTGCCAGGCGGGCGATTGGGTGGCGCTGGGCCGGGCCGACGCATCGGTCGGCCATCCATCCTCACGCATCGAGGACATCATGAAGGACTGCGGCCGCCACGGGATTACCCCCGATCCGCAAGCCTATTATGCCGGCTGGCAGGAAGGCGTGCAGATCTATTGTACGCCCCTCAACGGCTTCAACCTCGGCCGGGATGGAACGTCGAAGTCGAACATTTGTCCGCCGGCGTTGGGCGGCCCGTTCGACTATGCCTATCAGCTGGGCTATCGGCTCTGGTCCGCACGCAACGAGGTCAGGCAGCTGGAAGACCGCGCCCGGTCGCTGGAAAGCCAGATCGACCGCGACCGCTTCTCGCTTAACACGACGGATTGCAACGGCGTGAAACCGGAAGACCGAGACAACTGCCGCCGCAACCGGGACCGTCTGCGTGACCGGATCGACGACGCCCGCTTCGAGATCCAGGACCTGCGCTGGCGCATCCTGCAGAAACAGCAGGAACTGCAGGCGACCGAATATGCGGTGAACACCGAGGCGGCACGCCTGTTCCCCGGCTACGGCCGATAAAAGCGGTGCCTTTGGCCCGGTCATTGAACCGGGTCAAAGGCGGTTTGTTCATCACTGGCGCGGTGGACGCAGGCAGATCAGAGCCAGCAACACCGGCACCCCGCTGGCGGCAGCCACAAATATCACCGCCTGGAAGCTGAACACATCCGCGATGAAGCCCATCGAGACATTGCCGATGAAGCCGCCAAGGTAGAGCGAGTTCATGTACAGCGCCGTCGCCCGGCCCGGTTTGTCGGGCGCATAGCTCTGGACGAAGGAAATGGCGACACCTGCAAAGAGACCGTAATAGTAGCCTTCGATTGCCCCCAGAATGACCACCTGGGTGACACTGCTGACCTGTGTGAAGGCGGCAAACGTCAAGATGGCGAGAACCGCGGCCGCAGCGAGCACCGCGCGCGGGCCGAACCGGGTCGCAAGCCGTGCGGCACTGAAGATCGCAACAACCTCGACCACACACTTGGCCGAGATGGCGAGGCCCGGCGTGTAGCCCGGCAGGCCGACTTCGCGCACGAAGAACAGCGGCATGGCGGCCGTGAACAGCACGTTGCCGATGGCAATCAGCGTGCAGACCAATGCGGCCAGAAGCAGCGGCCAGTCGATGCCATCAAGGTCCGCCGGGCGCGGTGGACGCGGCGCGGCGCGAAAGCCGTTCGGCACAGCCAGATGCCACAGCAACAGCCAGATGACCGCCATGCCGGCTGAAATGCTGTAGGCCACGCGAAACCCGACCAGATCGATGATGATGAAGGACATCGACGGACCGACCACCCAGGCCAGCGACACGCCCATGCGCAGCCAGGCATTATACTGGCTGATCTCGATTCCGGTTTTCTCGGCGTAGAGGCGGCCATAGGTGAATTCGGTCGAAGTGGCGCCATTCGCAATCGCCATCACCGGCGCGCCCAGCGCGATCAGCAACCAGAACGGCGGCAGGCTGGCGAGCAGCACGGCCATGACCAGATAGGCGATGATCGACACCAGCAGGAGTGGCTTTACCGCGACCATCCGGTCGAGGCGCTCGCCGAAGATGCGGTTCACGACCATCGTCAACGGTGCAACAACGCCGGCATATAGGGCAATCTGCCAGGGCTCCTGCCCGAGACCTTCGACGATGAAAAAGCCCATCACCGGGATCAGGGACGAGGTGCACATCGCGCCGAAAAAGACGAGCAGAAGGATCAGCACCGCCTGACGCGGGAGCTGCAGAACGAAGGACATCTGGAAACCGGTTTCAGGCGGGGCAGCCGGACGGGGCGGCAGGCTGCAAATCAGGGAATAGACTTGAAGAATAGACCCATTTGCCGGCTTTGCACGTGCGTTTTTTGAATGGATTTAAATCTGGCCCATGCGGTGTGCACATGGGTATGCAATCAGCCAAATGGCTTGTCCGTCGTATCCTTGCACCAGTTGTTCGATGCTGCCGTTACGGCTTCAATGCCTTCAGCCGGTACAGGGCTTCGAGTGCCTCACGGGGGCTCATGTCATCGGGATCCAGCCCGTCCAGCGCCTGCCGCAGCACATCCGGCACCGGCGTTGCTGGAGCAGTGGCCTGTGCCGCGCGGGAAGCCGGTTGCCGGGGCGCTGGTGCGAGTGCCGCAAACAGCGGCAGGTCGTCGATCAGCGTCTCGGCCGGTGCGCGGCGGTCCTTTTCTTCCAGCTGCGACAGAACGGCCTTGGCACGCTCGACCACGCTTGCCGGCAGACCGGCGAGCTTGGCCACCTGAATGCCGTAGGACCGGTCGGCGGCGCCGGGCACGATCTCGTGCAGGAAGATGACGTCGCCGTTCCACTCCTTGACCGACACCGTGGCGTTGGTCAGTCGCGGCAGGCGCTGGGCCAGGGCCGTCAGCTCGTGATAGTGCGTGGCGAACAGGGCACGCGCGCGGTTCACCTCGTGCAGGTGCTCGATCGCAGCCCAGGCAATCGACAGGCCGTCGAAGGTCGCGGTGCCACGGCCAATCTCGTCCAGGATCACCAGTGCCCGCTCACCCGCCTGATTGAGGATGGCGGCCGTCTCCACCATCTCCACCATGAAGGTCGAGCGGCCGCGCGCCAGATCGTCGGCCGCGCCGACACGGGAGAACAACCGGTCGACCATGCCGATATGCGCGGAGCGCGCGGGCACATAGGCGCCCGTCTGCGCCATCACGGCAATCAGCGCATTCTGGCGCAGGAACGTCGACTTACCGGCCATGTTCGGACCGGTGATCAGCCAGATGCGGCCATGCGCCATCGCGTCATCGGCCGGGCCGAGATTGCTGTCGTTCGCGACAAAGCTGTCGCCGCCCGAGCGCCGCAGCGCCTGTTCGACCACCGGGTGGCGGCCACCCTCGATGGTGAAGGCAAGGCTCGTGTCCACCTGAGGCCGGCAGTAGCCATCCTCCTGCGCCAGCTTGGCCAGTGCAGCCGAGACATCCAGCACGGCCAGCGCCCGCGCGGCCGCCTTGATCGCCTCGCCAGCTGCGACGACAGCGGCGGCGAGCCGGTCGAAGATCTCGAGTTCGATCGCCAACGCCCGTTCACCGGCGCTGGCGATCTTCGATTCCAGGTCAGCCAGCTCGGTCGTCGTAAAGCGCATCGCGCCGGCCATCGTCTGCCGGTGGATGAAACGGGCCGGATCGGCCGTCATCCGGTCAGCCTGGCCACTTGGAGCCTCGATGAACCAGCCGAGCACGTTGTTGTGCTTGATCTTCAGCGAGCGCAGGCCCAGCTCGTCGGCATACTCGGCCTGCAGCCGTGCGATCACCTTGCGCGAGGCATCGCGAAGGTCGCGCAGCTCGTCGAGATTGGCGTCATAGCCTTCGGCAACAAAGCCGCCGTCTCGCTTCAGCAGTGGCGGCTCATCCGACAGCGCGCGTGACAGCTCTTCGCCCAGCGCATGCGGTGCGACGGCAAGATCATGCCGCGCGGCCGAGAGCTCCACCGGCGTTTCGGCCCCGCGCTCCAGCAGCGCCAGAATCGACCGGGTCGCAGCCAGACCCTGCGCGATGCTGAGAAGGTCACGCGGTCCGCCGCGCTGAAGGGCAATCCGCGACAGGGCGCGGGCAAGATCTGGCGCTGCGGCCAGTTCACGCCTGAGCCCCTCGCGCAGGATTTCCTCGTCGAGGAAGTAGGCAACGGAGTCCAGGCGGGCGTTGATGGCGTCCGGGTCCGTCAACGGTCCGGCGAGCCGGCTCGCCAACAGGCGCGCGCCGGCGCCGGTGACAGTCCGGTCGATGGCCGACAGCAGACTGCCCTGCCGGTCGCCGCCAAGCGTGCGCATCAGCTCCAGATTGGCCCGGGTTGCCGGGTCGATCAGCATCCGCCCCCTTGCGGCCTCGCGTACGGGCGGGTCCAGCGGCGGGCGCTCGCCCAGCTGCGTCTTCTCGACATAGGCAAGTACGCCCGCGGCGGCCGACAGCTCGGCGCGCGAAAACGTGCCGAACCCGTCCAGCGTCCGAACGCCGAAATACCGGGCCAGGCGATCAGCGGCCGTGGCGCTGTCAAAAAACGCACGCGGCACCGGCGACAGGGCTGCGCCTTGTCCTTCCACGATGTGTCTGAGGTCCGGTTCCTGCAACAACGCGTCAGGCACGAGAATTTCGCGCGGATCGATGCGGGCAAGGTCGGCCGAAAGACGGGGCAGGTCACTCTCGCCAACCTGGAAGCTGCCGGTCGACATGTCGATCCAGGCAAGACCGAACACGGCGTCATCCGGGCCGGAGCCAATGCGCAGGCGATTGAGAGCGAGCAGGAAATTGTTGGTTCCGGCATCCAGCAGACGTTCTTCGGTCAGCGTGCCTGGGGTCACGAGACGGATGACATCGCGCCGGACGACAGATTTGGAGCCGCGTTTCTTGGCCTCGGCCGGATCTTCCATCTGCTCGCAGACCGCCACCCGGTGGCCAAAGGCGATCAGTTTCTGCAGGTAGTCATCGGCAGCGTGCACCGGCACACCGCACATCGGGATGTCCTCGCCAAGGTGCTTGCCGCGCTTGGTCAGCGTGATTCCGAGCGTGCGGGAGGCGATTTCCGCATCCTCGAAGAACAGTTCGTAGAAGTCCCCCATCCGGTAGAACAGCAAGCTGTCCGGATTGGCGGTCTTGATCTCGATGAACTGCGCCATCATCGGCGTGACGCGCTGGTCCGCCCCTGAGGTGTCAGGCGCGGACAGGTCGGCTGAAGTATCCTGGGTCGGTTCAAATGACATGGCCGGACCGTAGCAAAGGGCATCCGTCCTTTCATGGCGACTACTGCCTTGTGCTGCCTTGAGCCGGTAATTTTCAGGGGATAAGGTTTGCATCCCCCCGGCGTGGCTATGCCCGGCCGCCCGCAGCCCGACGCATGCTCCAGAGGATCCCAAAGGCCATGTCCGACAAGAAGAAGACACCGAAGACCGGCATCAGTTTCACCGAACAGGAAGCGCTTCTGTTCCACCAGGAAGGCAAACCCGGCAAGCTGGAAATCACCCCGACCAAGCCGATGGCCACCCAGCGCGACCTGTCGCTGGCCTATTCGCCCGGCGTTGCAGTTCCGGTTCGCGCCATTGCCGAGGATCCGAGCCGTGCCTTCGACTACACCACGCGCGGCAATCTCGTTGCCGTCATCTCCAACGGTACGGCCATCCTCGGCCTTGGTAATCTGGGGGCACTGGCTTCCAAGCCGGTGATGGAAGGCAAGGCCGTGCTGTTCAAGCGCTTCGCCGACGTGGATTCCATCGACCTGGAAGTCGATACCGAGGAAGTCGACGCCTTCATCAACTCGGTCCGCTATCTCGGGCCCTCCTTCGGCGGCATCAACCTTGAGGACATCAAGGCGCCGGACTGCTTCATCATCGAGCAGCGCCTGCGCGAACTGATGGACATCCCGGTCTTCCACGACGACCAGCACGGCACCGCGATCATCGCCGCTGCCGGCATGATCAACGCGCTGCATCTGACCGGCCGCGACATGAAGACCGTCAAGGTGGTCTGCAATGGAGCGGGCGCAGCCGGCATTGCGTGTATCGAACTGGTCAAGGCCATGGGTGTGCCGCATGAGAATGTCATCCTCTGCGACACCAAGGGCGTCATCTACCAGGGCCGCACCGAGGGCATGAACCAGTGGAAGTCGGCCCATGCCGTGCGCACGGACGCAAGGACGCTGTATGAGGCCCTCAAGGGCGCGGATGTGTTCCTCGGCGTTTCCGTCAAGGGCGCGCTGACCGAGGACATGGTCCGCGCCATGGCACCGAACCCGATCATCTTCGCCATGGCCAACCCGGATCCGGAGATCACCCCGGAGGAGGTTGCCGCAATCCGAGATGACGCCATCGTCGCCACCGGCCGCTCCGACTATCCGAACCAGGTCAACAACGTCCTCGGTTTCCCCTACATCTTCCGCGGCGCGCTGGATGTGCGCGCCACCACAATCAACGAGGACATGAAGGTGGCCTGTGCCCGGGCTCTGGCCGAACTCGCACGCGAGGAAGTGCCGGACGAGGTAGCGGCGGCCTATCGCGGCAACCGGCCGAAGTTCGGGCCGGAATACATCATCCCGGTGCCGTTCGATCCCCGGCTCATCTCGACGATCCCTCCGGCCGTGGCCCAGGCCGCCATGGACTCAGGCGTGGCGCGCAAGCCGATCATCGACATGGATCAGTACCGGCACCAGCTGTCGGCACGGCGCGATCCTGTGGCTGGCACGCTGCAGCGCATCTTCACCCGCGTTCGCCAGATGCCGAAGCGCGTTGTCTTTGCCGAGGGCGAAGAGGAGCCGATGATCCGCGCCGCCGTGAGTTTCGTGAACCAGGGCCTCGGTGAAGCCATCCTGATTGGCCGTGAAGACGAGATCCGGACAGCGGCCCAGGGTGCCGGCATCGATATCGACCGCCCCGGCATCCGCCTGCAGAATGCACGTAACTCGACCCGCAATGCCGATTACGCCCAGTATCTCTACGGCCGGATGCAGCGGAAGGGTTATCTGTTGCGCGACTGCCAGCGCATGGTCAACAACGACCGCAACTACTGGGGTGCCATCATGGTGGCGCGCGGCGATGCCGACGCCATGGTGACTGGCATCACCCGCAACTACTCCGTCGCCCTCGACACTGTGCGCCAGTGCATCGACACCAAGCCCGGCCACCGCGTCATCGGCGTGTCGCTGGTGCTCGCCCGCGGCCGCACGGTGCTCGTCGCCGACACAACCGTGCACGACATGCCGAACTCCGAGGAGCTGGCGGACATCGCCGAGGAAGCAGCCCATGTGGCCCGGCGCCTTGGCTATGAGCCGCGCGTGGCCATGCTGGCCTATTCCACCTTCGGTCACCCGAAGGGCGAGCGTGCCGAGCGGGTGCAGGAAGCCGTGCGCATCCTCGACCGTCGCCGCGTCGACTTCGAGTATGACGGGGAAATGGCCGCCGACGTGGCGCTGAACATGGACAAGATGGCGCCCTATCCGTTCTGCCGCCTGACGGGTCCAGCCAACGTGCTGATCATGCCCGCGTTCCACTCTGCATCCATCTCGACCAAGATGCTGCAGGAACTGGGTGGCTCCACCGTCATCGGCCCCCTGCTCGTCGGCTTCGACAAGCCGGTGCAGATCGTGCCGATGGGCGCCAAGGACAGCGACATCGTCAACATGGCAGCAGTGGCCGCGTATAATGTGACGTGAGCTTTCCGGCGCTGGCCGGTTCGAGAGTCTGTTTCGCCACTCTTGGAATTGAGGGTGGCGAAACAAAGTCCTGCCAATCACCGCGTCAGGAACACAGGAACAATTCAATGGACGAGAGTATCGTCACCGAAATCCAAGCGCGCCTGGATGCGATCGTCAAACGCGAGAACGTCTCGATCCCATTTGCGATAGAAAGCGGCAGCAGGGCTTGGGGCTTCCCGTCGCCGGACAGCGACTATGACTGCCGTTTTGTTTTTGTCCGACCAGTTGCGGAGACGTTCACGCTTTTTCCCAAACGCGATGTCATTGAAGACCCTTTAACCGCGATTTTTGATGTCAATGGATGGGAGCTGGCAAAAGCAATCCGGCTGCTGCTCAAGGGCAATGCCGTTATCATCGAGTGGTTGAACTCGCCCTTCGCCTATCGCGAATTGTCTGGCTTCCGTTCGCAAATGCTCGATCTCGCAAAGGAAATTGGCGACCGCAACCTGATTGGCCGTCACTACTATTACCTCTGCCGTGAACATGTGGAACGGTGCTTCAAGGACCCGGAATCAACCGCTCTCAAGAAACTATTCTACATGCTGCGTCCGCTGTTTGCTGTTCAGTGGCTGGATACGCATCCAGATGCTGTTTACCCACCAATGAACTTTCATGAGCTGCGCGCCGGGATCGCGATCCCGTCAGATGCGAGCGACGAAATCGACGCGTTGCTGGAGAAAAAGACAACGACACGGGAGCTGGGTGAGGGCCGAATTCCCCCAGTGCTCGCAGACTACGCCATGAAGGCCTACGAGAACGCGGGCCACTGGCGCCTTGCTGTCGAGGTCGACAGGGACCGGCAGGAGACAGCCGACGCCTGCTGGCGCAGCTGGACTGAAAAACTGTCCCCGGCGCCAACTGCTGCTTGATTTCCTAGGCAAACCTTCGCCACGCGAAACTGCGAGGCGAAGGTTTGTACTCTCTCACTCCAGACCTTCGAACAGTGCCGTCGACAGATAGCGTTCGGCGAAGGATGGGATGATCACCACGATGGTCTTTCCGGCAAACTCGTCGCGCTGGCCGACCTTGATGGCGGCGGTCAGGGCCGCGCCGGAGGAAATGCCGACCGGAACACCTTCGGTGCGGGCGACTTCGCGAGCCATGGCGAAGGCCTCGTCATTGCTGACCTTGACGATCTCGTCAAAGACCGATGTGTCCAGCACGCCCGGCACGAAGCCGGCACCGATGCCCTGGATCTTGTGCGGGCCCGGGTTGCCACCGGAGAGGACCGGGCTGTCGGCCGGCTCGACGGCCACCACATGCAGGCCCGGCTTGCGCGCCTTGAGCACCTGGCTGACGCCGGTGATGGTGCCGCCGGTGCCGATACCGGACACAAAGACATCAACGCCGCCGTTGGTGTCGTTCCAGATCTCCTCGGCCGTGGTGCGGCGGTGGATTTCAGGGTTAGCGGCGTTTTCGAACTGCTGCGGCATGACAGCGCCTGGGATCTCGTCCACCAGTTCTTGCGCGCGGGCGATGGCGCCCTTCATGCCCTTCGGGCCCTCGGTCAGCTCGAGTTCCGCGCCCAGGATCTTGAACATCTTGCGCCGCTCGACCGACATGGTTTCCGGCATGACGAGGATCAGGCGATAGCCCTTGGCGGCCGCGACGAAGGCCAGCGCGATGCCGGTGTTGCCGGACGTCGGCTCGACCAGCGTCGTCTTGCCAGCCTGGATGCGGCCGTCGGCTTCCATCGCCTCGATCATGGCAACGCCGATACGGTCCTTGACGCTCGAGATCGGGTTGAAGAATTCAAGTTTGGCCAGAAGGTTGGCCTTTACGCCGTGCTTTTCGGCGAGGCGGTCAAGGCGCACGATCGGGGTATCACCGATGGTTTCGGTGATCGAACCATAGATTCGGCCGCGGCCGGGCTTCTTGTCGGACATCATCTTCTCCTGATGCAGGGACCTGCGCGCCAGGCGCGCTGCCTCTGACTGTGATCAGAGCCTAGGCGCAACGCTGAGGCAAGGCGAGAAGGCTCGTTCCAAAGTTTCAAGGCGCAGGAAATGTTCATCCCGCCGCTTTCGGTCTTCGGCAAATGCCGTGCTCCTGAGCAAGGCATGGCAAGGACCATTCAGGCTGTGCCGGTGGATCCGAAACCGCCGCTGCCACGGTCCGTCTCATCGAGGCTGCCAACCTCGACCAGCGCGGCCTGCAGCACCGGCGCGACGATCATTTGCGCAATGCGCATACCGCGCGTCACCGTAAAGGCGGCGCTGCCGTGATTGATCAGGATGACCTTTACTTCGCCGCGGTAATCCGCGTCGATGGTCCCGGGGGTGTTCAGCACGGTGACGCCATTCTTGGCGGCAAGGCCTGACCGTGGGCGAACCTGGCCTTCAAAGCCACGCGGAATGGCCATGGCAAGGCCCGTAGGCACCAGCGCTACGGCTCCCGGCGCCAGCACAAGGTCCGTTTCGACGGCCGCGCTGAGATCAAACCCCGCCGCGTCAGCACTCTGATAGGCGGGCAGGGGAAGGTCAGCACCATGGGCAAGGCGCTGGATCTGAACCGATACGGTCATCAAGGGGCTCCATATGATGTGTTTCCGCCTTGCTGGCAGGTCGGGCGCCCCAGTGCAAGAGGGCGAACACGAAGGATCGATCAGACGCTTGCGCCGGCGCGGCCCAGATCGGCACTACTGTTTTCGTCTAGTGAACGATCAGTTGGCAGAAACGGGTATTTATTCACGCCTGACGCCGAACTACCTTAGGCCCATGCTTGTTGACCCCGAGGTCTGTCATGTCTGCGATTACCCCCCATTCAGCTTCCACCTTTGCCCCGATGTTTCTGGCGCATGGGTCTCCGATGCTGGCCATCGAAGACAGCGCTGCGCATCAGTATCTGAAGTCGCTGGGCGACAGCCTGCCACGGCCGCGGGCGATCATCGTCCTGTCGCCGCATTGGGAAACCGAAGGCCTGCGCGTGTCCGCCCCGGGTCCGCTGCGCACCATCCATGACTTCGGCGGCTTTCCGAGGGCGCTGTTCGAAATCCAGTATCCGGCGAGCGCACCGAAAGCACTGGTTGCCGACGTGATGCAACGGCTGACGACAGCAGGGATCGCGGCGTCTGTGGATGCGTCGTGGGGACTGGATCACGGGGCGTGGGTTCCCTTGTCCCTCGCTTTCCCGGATGCTGACATTCCCGTCGTCGCCCTGTCCCTGCCCCTGACTTATGGCCCGGAACAGATGCTGGAGCTTGGCGCGGCGCTGAGCCCGCTGAAGGATGAAGGTGTGCTGATCCTCGCGACCGGCAGCACGACGCATAACCTGCGGATGATCATGCCGAAGACGACACCGGCTGCCGATTGGGCCGTTGCCTTCGACGACTGGCTGGATCAGGGGCTCTTGACTGGCACGCCGGAGAAGATCACGGACCTGACAGCCAATCCGCAGCTTCGGCTGGCGCATCCAACGGAAGAACACTTGCTGCCGGTGTTCTTTGCCCTTGGCGCGGGTGGTGCCGGCGCAAAGGGCGAGCTTCTGCATCGCAGCTACGAATATGGCACGCTCTCGATGTCCTACTATCAATTTGCGGCGTAAGCGGTTGCCTTGAGCTGCCGCCCAAGCAGACCTGTCCCGCGTCAGCGGGGCAGGGTGCCGTTTGCGGCCAGAACATCCCCGACCAGATAGAGCGAGCCGCAGATCAGGATGCGCGGCGGCTCGCCATCCCTGGCTGCGCAGGCCCGGATGTCCGCCAGTGCCAGATCGAGACTGTCAAAGGGTGTGGCTTCCAGCCCTGCCGTGCGGGCAAAATCGGCCAGCTCGAACGGATCCCGGGCGGCATTGGTGGAATTGATCGGCACCGTTCCCACATGCCGCACGAGCCCTTCGAAGGCGCGGAAGAAACCGATCGGATCCTTGGTCGTGAGCATGGCCGAAATCATGTAGAGCGGCCTTGGGCTCTTCTCTTCCAGCTCCCCCATATAGGCAGCAATGGTGAGCGCAGCGCCCGGATTGTGGCCACCATCGACCCAGACCTCGGCGCCAGCCGGGCATTTCTCGAACAGCGGACCCTGGCGCAGCAGCTGCAGCCGGCCCGGCCAGCGGACCTCCCTCAGGCCCCGGGCGATAACCTCCGGCGTCGGCAGCAGACCGGCCGCCTTCAACGCCGCAATGGCGAGACCCGCGTTGCCAATCTGGTGGGCACCGGGCAGGTGCGGCAAGGGCAGATCGATCAGGCCTTCATCGTCCTGGAACACCATGCGGCCATTGTCGGCCAGCGCCGTGAACTCCTGGCCAAACCGGCCGAGTTGCGACTTTGCGCGGGCGGCGGCGCGGTCAATGACCCGCGAGACCTCGTCCACCTGCTCGGCCGAAACGGACGGGCAGCCTGGCTTGATGATCGCAGCCTTCTCGCCGGCAATCTCCGTCAGCGTGTTGCCAAGGAACTTCTCGTGATCATGGGAAATGGACGTGATGACCGACACCAAGGGCGCATCGATGACATTTGTCGCGTCCAGCCGGCCGCCCAGTCCAACCTCCAGCAGCAGAACATCCGCAGGCTCCTCGGCGAAGAGTAGCAGCGCGGCCGCCGTGGTGATCTCGAAGAAGGTAATCGGATTGCCGTCATTCGCCCGCTCGCAGCGATCGAGCGCAGCGATGAGGCGCGGATCATCGACGAACTCACCCGTGCTGCCGAGGCGAATGCGTTCGTTGAAGCGGACGAGATGCGGCGAAGTGTAGACATGGCAGCGCTTGCCATCGGCCTCCAGGATCGCCCGCATGGTCGCGGTGACCGACCCCTTGCCATTCGTGCCGGCAACATGGATTGCCGGTGGCATGGCGCGCTCCGGGTTGCCCAGCGCCGCAAGCAGCCGGTGCATCCGGTCCAGTGACAGGTCGATCTGCAGCGGGTGCAAGGCAAGCAGACGGTCAAGGATGGCGGTAATCTGGTCCATGGTGCCCCTTGGGCTTCAACACGTCCCCTGGCCGTTCAACCCAGGAGAGGCCTGATACAGGTTTCGCATATAGAGGCGCACAGGTCCTGACAAGCGGCAGAAACGGGAACGGCCCGCCGTGTCCAATTCACGACGGGCCGTCCCGGATTTCAGGTCATCCGGAGCGTCAGGCGGCCTCGGTCGTCGCCGGACCGTCCATTTCCGGCAGCTCGATCTGGCGCTTCATCAGGATGCCGGCGAGACGGGCAATGGTCGACTTCATGTCGTGCCGCTTCACCACCATGTCGACCATGCCGTGGTCGAGCAGGTATTCTGCGCTCTGGAAGTCCTCCGGCAGCTTTTCGCGGATCGTCTGCTCGATCACGCGGCGGCCGGCAAAGCCGATGACGGCGCCCGGCTCGGCGATGTGCACGTCGCCCAGCATCGCGTAGGAGGCCGACACGCCGCCCGTGGTCGGGTTGGTCAGCACGACGATATAGGGCAGGCGCGCCTCGCGCAGCATCTGGACCCCGACCGTGGTGCGCGGCATCTGCATCAGCGACAGAATGCCTTCCTGCATGCGCGCGCCGCCGGAGGCGACGAACAGCACGAAGGGCGTGTTCGCCTGCACAGCTGCCTGCATGCCGGTCAAGATCGCCTCACCGGCCGCCATGCCGAGCGAGCCGCCCATGAAGTCGAAATCCTGCACGGCAGCGGTGAAGTCCATGCCTTCAACCTTGCCGCGGCCGACATAGACGCAGTCTTCCTCGCCGGAGCGGGTGCGGTACTCTTTCAGGCGGTCGACATACTTCTTGGTGTCGCGGAACTTCAGCGGATCGACGGTCACGCCCGGCGTCGCAATGCGCTCGTAGCTGCCACCGTCGAAGAAAGCGTCCAGGCGCTTGCGCGCCGGCATACGCATGTGGAAGCCGGAATTCGGCACCACCCAGAGATTGGCTTCCAGATCGCGATGGAACACCATCTCGCCCGTTTCCGGGCACTTGATCCAGAGGTTTTCCGGCATCTCGCGGCGCGACAGGAAGCTGCGCAGTTTCGGCCGAACGACAGTGTTGATCCAGTTCACGGCAAAATCCGTCCGTTGTTGATCGGTCTTTGGGTCCTGCCTCAGCGGGCGCGAGCCACGCCGCCGGCAAGCGACGACACAAGGTCAGTGACGGCTGCAACGGTGCGGTCCGTTGCCTTGCCGTTTGCATCCAGGCTTTCGCGGATCGCCTCGACCAGCACCGAGCCCACCACGACGCCATCGGCGTTGCGGCCAATCTCTGCGGCCTGATCCGCTGTCTTCACACCGAAGCCGACGGCGACCGGCAGGTTCGTGTGCGACTTGATCCGGCCGACAGCCGCCGCAACGCGCTCCGGATCCGCCGAGGCGGTGCCGGTGATGCCGGTGATCGAGACATAATACACGAAACCGGACGTGTTCTTCAAAACGGCCGGCAGGCGGCGGTCATCGGTGGTCGGCGTGGCGAGGCGGATGAAGTTCAGCCCGCCCTTCATCGCCGGAATGCAGAGCTCGTCATCGGCTTCCGGCGGAATATCCACGATGATGAGACCGTCGACGCCAGCTTCCTTGGCTTCCGCCACGAAGGCTTCCGGGCCGCGGACATAGATCGGGTTGTAATAGCCCATCAGGATGATCGGCGTGTCCTGGTCCGACTGGCGGAACTTGCGCACCATGTCGAGGGTCTTGTCCATGGTCTGGCCGGCGGCCAGGGCGCGCTGCGTGGCGCGCTGGATCGGAACGCCTTCCGCCATGGGATCGGAGAAGGGCATGCCCAGTTCAATCACGTCGGCACCGGCGGCGGGCAGAGCGTCCAGCACGGCCTGCGACGTGGCGAGGTCAGGGTCACCGGCGGTGATGAAGGTCACCAGGGCCGGGCGGCCCTTCTCGGCGCAGGCCTTGAAGCGGCGGTCGATGCGCGTCTCGGTCATACGGCTTTCCATCCTGTGGCGGGCCACCCGCTGCGGGTTGCGCCCGTTCTGAGCTTGAGCGCGGCCGCACAGGAACCGGCTGCCGCGCAAGGTCCGGGGCTTGGATGTAGGGGGCGGGCGGGGCTCCTGTCAACGCGAGTCCGCCATGGTGCTGAAGAAATGGCAAGCCAACTGTGGCCAGGCACGGCAGAGCCATGCACGCAACGCTGCCCAGACGCTCATTGTCGAGGGGTGCAAACGCACTCAGTGCGTGATTATCTGGCTAACAAGGGGACGGCGATGGTCCGTCCCGGTTTGGCTCCGGCGAACGGCCTGAAGAGGCACCGGCCGGGCCTCATATCCCCAAAAGGAGCATGTCATGCGCGAACCCGTTTCCGCCCGTCTTGCCCGCATCGGGCGCATTTTCAGTGATCATGCAGGCGACAGCCTGCCCGCGACGCCGCGCGGCCAGCGCAATGAACCCAGGGCAAGCCAGTTCGAAGTCTATCTTTCGGCGATGCTCGCCGGCGGTCTTGGCGGCCGCTAGACCCACCCGCTCTCGAGGGAACCGGGTCTGTGTCTTGATGGAAGGACAGAAGACTGCCGCGCAGCGGAGCTCAGGCCGGCGGTGTGCGCCAGTCTAGTCCGAGATAGCCGAAAGCCGCCCGCCGCAGGCGCAGGAACAGAGCGTCCATGTCGGTCTCGCCCGACATCGTTGCCGCCTGCGCCAGGCCATGCGTGATCGCGATCAGGTCAAAGGCCGTCTGGTCGACGTCTTCCAGACCATACTCCTGCAGCAAGCCCGTGATCAGAACGCGAATGCGCTGCTTCAGCTCCAGTGTCTCCGCGTCGAGCGGCAAACCCGTTTCCAGCTGCTCCAGGGCATGGGCCAGCTGAGGCCGTCGTGTGTGATGGTAGAGGCTTGCCTTCAGCACAGCTTCGACAGCCGCTGCAAAGGAAAGCCCGGCTGCTCCATCGATCGCACCCCGCAGATCTTCCAGCAACTCGGCGCGCAAGGCACGGATCAATCCGGCAAGGATGGCCTCCTTGGATGGATAGTACTGATACAGCGAGCCGATCGACACGCCAGCGCGTTCTGCGACGCGGTTCGTAGTGAACCGGGCGGTCCCGTCCTCTTCCAGAATGCGAGCTGCAGCCTCGTGGATCGCGTCGCACGTCTGCTCGGCTGCGATCCTGGCGCGGCTGTTTTCTGGGCTTCAAGGCCGTGCTCAAGATCGCTCCCGATTGCGAGTTGAGAAAAGTGAGTAATTACTCACATTTCTAGTGGCAGGTGTCCAGCACGAATGGCCGCGCCGGACCGAAGGCTACAGGAGGCTTGCATGTTTGAGATGTTCGATCTGTCTGATCGCACGGTTCTGGTCACCGGCGGAGCACGCGGGATCGGCCGCGAGCTGACGCGTCAACTGACAGGTCATGGCGCAAGGGTTCTGATTGTCGGCCGCAATGCCGATGCGCTCCAGAAGCTGGCGGCTCTCTACCCGGACCAGGTTTTCACGCTGGATGTGGACCTAGCCAATCCCGGAGCTGCCACAGCCATCGCGGGCTGGGTCAGGGAAGAGCATCCGGATTTGAGCGTCGTGATCAACAACGCCGCGATCATGCGTCATGATGATCTCACCGAACCTGCCGAAACGCGGGCAAGCGACATTGCCGAAGAGATCGCCATCAACCTGACAGCGCCTTTGCAACTGAGCAGCCTGCTCCTGCCAACGCTGGCGCGCTGCCCGCGGGGTGGGGCCATCGTCAACATCTCGTCCGGACTGGCGATCGCCCCCAAGAAGGATGCGGCGGTCTATTGCGCCACCAAGGCAGCCCTGTCGCACTTCTCGCGCGCCCTCAGGGACCAATGCCGGGCCAGGCACCTGAAGATCCGGGTGTTCGATGTGCTGATGACACTCGTCGACACCACGCTGTCGCGTCCGAACAAGATGCGGAAATACGCACCGGAAGCCGCCGCAAGCGATGTCCTGAAGGCGATCGCCCAAGGCCGGGAAGAGGTGCTGGTGGAAAAGGTGAAACTGCTTGCTGCCATAAACCGGCTCTCGCCGAGTGTTGCCCGGCACATGATGCGCGGAGCCTGAAGCAGCGGCATCAGACAGCAAAAACCCCTCCCCAGGTCATCGCCCGAGGAGGGGTTTTCATTTTCAGCGGGACTGTCGAGCTCAGTTGGCGCGCGGCGCTTCCTGGGACATGTTCTGGCGGTACAGCTGGGCGAAGTCGATCGGGTCCAGCATCAGCGGCGGGAAACCGCCGTTGCGCGTCGCATCAGCCAGGATCTGGCGTGCAAACGGGAACAGCATGCGCGGGCATTCGATCATGACGAACGGATGCAGGTGCTCCTGCGGCACGCCGGTGATGCGGAAGAAGCCGCCGTAGACCAGCTCGACGTTGAACATCAGGAAATCATCGCGCTCGGCGCGGGCGTTCAGCGACAGGACGACGTCGAACTGGCCATCGCCCATCGGCTGGGCGCTGACGTTGACGGCGATGTCGAGCTTGGGCTGGTCGCCCTGGGCCAGCGAACGCGGAGCATTCGGGTTCTCGAAGGACAGGTCCTTGATGTACTGGGCCAGGATGTTCATGCCCGGAATGCCGTTGTTGTCTTCCGGTGCGGCGGCGCCGCCGTCATTGATGTCGGTCATCGTCAATGGTTCCGTCTATCGCCTGCCACCCCGACCGGGGTGGCGCCTGAGTTTGCCCGCTGCGGCGGGGAGCCGGCAGAAGATCTTGTTCGGGTGGCTAGCACGTTCAAGACCGGCGAGACAAGAGGACAGGCCTTGCCATGGCAGCAAATCCGGCACAGGTATTGATCCATGACAGAACCTGCTGAACCCGGATTTCTCCTTGCCCACCGCCGGCTGAAACTCGACACCCTGGTGCGGTTGCGCTGGCTGGCTGTGGCCGGACAGACCGTTGCCCTGCTGATTGTCCATCTCGGTCTCGGCTACCCGCTGCCGGTTGCCCCTGCGTTCGCGCTTGTGGCGCTGTCCGCCTGGGTGAACGTGTTCCTGAAAATCCGTTCCCCGTCGGCGCTGCGGTTGTCCGACCGCTCCGCCGCTGTCCAGCTTGCCTATGACATCCTTCAGATGTGCGGGCTGCTCTATCTCACAGGCGGTCTGGGCAATCCCTTTGCCTTCCTGCTGCTTGCCCCGGTGATGGTATCGGCGACCGGCTTGTCCGGCCGCCTGACCCTTGCACTCGGCCTGCTGGCGACCGCATGCGCGACAGCGATTGCATTTTTCCACCTGCCGCTGCCCTGGCCAGACACGGCCGTCTTTGCGCTGCCTGTTGTTTATTCGGTCGGCATCTGGATCGCGCTGGTCTGCTCGCTTGCCTTCATGGCGGCCTATGCCTTCCGTGTGGCGGTCGAAGCACGCCAGCTTGCCGATGCCCTGGCCGCCAGTGAGCTGGTGCTGGCGCGCGAGCAGCATCTCAACGCACTGGATGGCCTTGCCGCCGCCGCCGCGCACGAGCTTGGCACGCCGCTCGCCACAATCTTCCTGACGGCGAAGGAACTCAGCCGCGAGTTCGAGCCGAGTGATCCACGCGCCGAGGATGTTGCCCTGATCCGCTCGCAGGCCGAACGGTGCCGCGATATCCTGCGCCAGCTGACGACCCTGTCCAGCGACAAGGACATGCACTTCCAGCGCATGCCAATGTCGCAGCTGATCGAGGAAGTGGTCGAGCCGCATCGCGGCTTCGGAATCGCAATCAAGGTCGCCATGAGCGGGGAAGGCTCCGAGCCCGTAGGCTCGCGCAATCCGGCGATCCGCTACGGCCTTGGAAATCTGCTCGAGAACGCCGTCGACTTTGCCAAATCGACCGTCCAGATCACCTGCAGCTGGGATTCCCGGACCGCGCGCATCATCATCACTGACGACGGACCCGGATTTTCCGCGGACGTATTGTCGCGGATCGGCGAGCCTTACATCTCGGCGCGCGGCGCGCGGAGTGCCGTCAACCATCCCGGTGGCGGCCTCGGACTTGGCTTCTTTATCGCGAAAACATTGCTTGAACGGACCGGTGCACGGCTGTCGATGGAAAACCGAGCCCCGCCCGAGACCGGCGCCATCGTGCGCATCACCTGGCCGCGCGCCAGCATCGAGGCACAGCGCAATATGGACCCGGCTTCGGATTCCGGCCATAACAGCTTTCATGGTCCCGGCACATTGCTGCCGTGAACCGGGAGGACGTTGCTTACGTAAACCCAGACAACAGGATCGCAGGACCCATGACTGACCCCGAGCTTCGCCAGATCGAGGCTGACGACAAGAGCCTCCTGATCGTTGACGATGACAAGGCCTTCCAGACCCGGCTCGCCCGGGCCATGGAAAAACGAGGCTTTCTCACCGACACCGCTGAAGGTGTTCGCGAAGCGGTGGCCAAGATTGCGGCATCTGCTCCGGCTTTCGCCGTGGTGGACATGCGCCTGGGTGATGGCAGCGGACTGGACGTCATCGAGGCCCTGCGCCAGCACCGCCCGGATGCCCGGGCCGTGATCCTGACCGGATACGGCAACATTGCCACCGCCGTCACGGCGGTGAAACTTGGGGCAATTGACTATCTGTCGAAGCCTGCCGACGCGGATGACGTGTTCGTGGCGCTGACCCGCGAAGGCGACGAAAAGGCCATCCCGCCGGAAAACCCGATGTCCGCGGACCGTGTGCGCTGGGAGCATATCCAGCGGGTCTACGAAATGTGCGAGCGTAACGTGTCTGAAACGGCGCGCCGGCTCAACATGCACCGCCGGACGCTTCAGCGCATCCTCGCCAAACGCGCGCCCCGATGACCGTCAGGGCGCGACCGCAAGCTTCGCGCCAGCCTGACCGGTAACCCTGCCGCCAAATGCTCGCCACGTTCTGATTTTACAGCGCGGCAATCACATGTATCGGGCTTGTCCTGCTGCATGTGTTCTTGCGTCTGTTTGTGCCCGGCGGCTAAATGCCGCGACAGGAAACGCGGGTTCAAGCGATGGTGAAATCCGTGCGGATTTGGTGTGAGGGGCGGATGCGGTTGAACGGTTACTGCGCAACGACGAACCTGGATTCGCAGACGTTTCTGGCGCGCGGGCGGCTCGCCCCGGCCAAGGCCGGGCTCACTGCCGTGCTTGCCGTGATCCTGTGTTCGACAGGAACGGCCATCGCCCAAACCCCGCCCAAGGAGATGCGAGTCCAGGTCGTACCGGCCGAGCCGGGCATCCGCTCGATCCTCGTCAACAAGCGCTATCGCCCGATCATCTCACGCGGCATCGAAGGAGCCGTCGTCGAGACCGTCACCGGCAACGTCGATCCTGGCACAGTGGGCTGTCAGGTCGATCTCGAGATTACCCTTGAAAACAGCCGCGTGCTGCGCCGGGCTGCCGACATCTGCGGCTCTGGCGGTACGGTTGTTGTCGACGTCAACAAGGACCCAGGCCTCGGCCGGCCACGCGTCGTTGGCACAGATGCGGCGCCGGTGGCACCGTCTCAGCCCGCTGCCGCCTCGACCACGCGCCAGCCTGCAGAGCCTGCAACACAGCCTGCCCAGTCAAAGGCACCCGCGGAAGCCGGATCGGCGGCTGTCACTGTGCAACAGCCAGCCCAGGCACCTGCCCAGCAATCTGCCCAGCCGACGGCTCCAGCCGCGCCCGCACAGGCCCAGTCACAGGTACAGTCTCAGGCACAGGCACCGGGGCAGGTGCCTTCCGTTGTCACCGAAGCCCTCACACGCCAACCGGATGCGCAGCAGCCCTCGGTTGGCGCCCTGCCAGCAACAATTCCGGGCGCCGCACCAATCGTTCCAATTGCGCCGGTCGAACGCATATGGAGCACAACGGGCACACAGCTTGGCTCGAAGACCGCAGGCCTGCTTCACGCCTCAGCGCAGGGAACGGACCGTGACTTTGAGGCCAGCTGCACGCCGCAGTCGGGCTTTGCGACGCTACGTGTGGCCAGGGTTTCGCCGCGCATCACGCCCGGCAGCACGGTACCGGTCGCGATCCGGGCGGAAGAGTTTTATGCCACCTATGACGCGGTCGGGACCACGCCTGGTAATGGCGCCGGCAGCTGGCCCGAGTTTACCGTGAGCCTCACCGATCCGTTGTGGGATGCCATGGCGCGCAAGTCGCAGCTGGAAGTCATCATCGACGGCCAGACGGAGGCGATCTCACTGAAGGGAAGTGCGCAACCCGTCCGCCTCTTCACGGCAACCTGCGCCGAACCGCAAAAGATCGTTGAGGAGAGCCAGGATCCGGCCCTCGCAGGGGCAGGCGAACTGTCCTGCGCGGAGTATGGATCTGTCCGCTCGCTGGACGGCGGTTTTCGTGGACGCATGGTGTTCCGCAACGCGCGCTCGGAACCGGTGGACGTCTCCTGGATCGACTATTCCGGCGGCCAGCGTTTCTATGCAAGGCTGCTTCCTGGACAGGTGCTGGACCAGGAGTCCATTCTGTCCAACGCGTGGCTGGTCACAAATGCCGGTGGCCAATGCCTTGGCCTCTACGTCAGCCGCGCGCCGCGTCAGGATGTCGTGATCGGCAATCGTGCGTCCGGTGGTGCCAACACATCAGCCACCCTTCCGGCGCCGCTGCCAACTGGCCCGCTTCCGCCTGCGCCGGTCGGCGGTGTCGACCCTGTCAACTATCTCTGCACGGCCGGGATCGATCTTCAGGTGCTGTTCGACGGCACACGAGATGTTGCCGTAGTGACCGAGTTCGGCCAGATCTCGGTTACGTTGCCGCGCGTTCCGAGCGGATCCGGATTCCGCTACGAAAGCAATGGCTATAGCTTCGCCGGGCAACGCGACAACGCGACCTGGTCGCGGCCAGGCCTCTATGACGCATTCTGTGGTCGAAACTAGATGCGAGCTAACGATCAGTCGCATCTTTATCTTTTCCATAAGAAAGGAAGTATTTACCTCTGACACCGAGAGTTCTTCTAGGGAAGAAACGACTCGGAAGCCACGAAGATGTCCTTTACGCGCCTGCCGCTGGTTTGGAAGATCTCCATACCTATCGTCACTATTTTTGCCTTCACGGTTGTTCTCGGCCTCGTCAGCCTGAATTCGCTCAGCAAAGCAATGCTGGATGAGCGTTTGCATTCAATCCGCGAGCTGTCCAAGGCATCGCAGGCCATTGCAGGCGCATATCACGCAAAGGAAACAAGCGGTGAGCTAACCCGCGACCAGGCGCAAGCAGCGGCAAAGCAGGCCATCGGTGCAATTCGGTTCGACGGCGACAACTACATGTTTGTCTACGACGAGACGGGCAAGAACCTCGTTCATGTGAATGCAAAGCTCATCGGCACCGACATGAGTGGCGTCCAGGACCAGAACGGCACCCGGATCGTGATGGAGCTGGTCAAGGCTGCGCGGGCGGGCGGTGGATCACTTCTCTATCCGTGGCCGCGCCCAGGAAGCGATGTTGCTATCGACAAGTGGGGCTGGGCCGAAGGTTTTGCGCCTTGGGGCTGGATGATCGGGACCGGCGTTTACGTTGACGATCTGGATGCAGCATTCTGGAACCAGGCGATGGTGATCGTCGCGATTGCAGCAATCGGTGCGCTGGTCGCCGGACTGATTGCTTTCGCTGCAGTGCGCAGCATCGGTCGTCCGATTGCCAACCTGACGGCCAACATGCGCCGACTTGCAGATGGGGAAAGCAACATCTCCATCGAAGGCTCGGATCGCGGCGACGAAATCGGCCAGATGGCAGCTGCCATGGAAGTGTTTGTTCGCAACGAGCAGGCTCGCAAGGCGTTGGAAAGCGATCAGCTGGCCCGCCAGGAAGATGCTGCCCGCCGTGGGTCGGAAGTCCAGCGCCTGAGCGCCGATTTCGACAGCCAGATCACCGCCATGATGGGTGTCATCGAACAGTCGGTGAAGAAGCTGCAAGACGCCTCGCACGAGATGATCCGCGGCGCAGAGCAGACCACCCGTCAGACTGGCTCGGTGACATCGGCCTCCGAACAGGCGGCCCGGAACGTCGAGACCGTGGCCGCCGCAGCTGAGGAACTCTCTGCCTCCGTCGCCGAGATCCGCCGCCAGGTGCAGCAGTCGACCCAGATCGCCTCGAAAGCCGCATCGGAAGCCAGCTCCACCAACAAGCGCATGAACGGCCTGTCGGAAGCTGCTGGCCGCATCGGCGAAGTCGTCAACCTGATCCAGGCAATCGCCGAGCAGACCAACCTTCTCGCGCTCAACGCCACTATCGAGGCGGCACGTGCCGGTGAAGCCGGTCGCGGATTTGCCGTCGTGGCCGCTGAGGTGAAGGAGCTGGCCAACCAGACTTCCAAGGCGACCGAGGAAATCTCCAGCCAGATCTCCGCGATCCAGTCGGAAACCGAGAAAGCCGTGCATGCGATCTCGTCGGTCACACAGATCATCGACCAGATGAACGAAATCGCAGGGTCCATTGCCTCTTCCGTGGAAGAGCAGGGCGCGGCGACGTCCGAGATTGCCCGCAACGCCACCGAAGCCTCGCGCGGCACGATGGAAGTGACCACCAATATCTCGGAAGTCTCGCGCGCGGCTGAAACCACCCGCATGACGGCAGGCACGGTGGATGCCGCCGCCCAGCAGCTCGAACAGAATGCCGGCCAGCTCCGCCGCCAGGTTGCCGACTTCCTTGGCGGCGTCCGCCGCCAGGCTTCCTGACAACCATACCGCCTCAAACACAAAGCCCCGCCGGCATGACACCGGCGGGGCTTTTGCTATCGGGGTTGAGGTCAGCAGTCAGATCTTGCGCAGGGCGACCTTGGCGATGCCGTGGCTTGCATCCTTGGTCAGGATCAGGTCAGCGCGGGGCCGGGTCGGGAAGATGTTCTCGCGCAGGTTCTGGAGGTTGATGTTCGTCCAGATGCTCTTGGCCTTGGCCAGCGCTTCGTCATCCGTGATGCGCGAATAGCGATGGAAATAGGAATTCGGGTCACGGAACGCGGTTTCGCGCAGGCGCATGAAGCGGTCGATATACCACTTCTCGAGGATGTCCTCGGGAGCGTCGATGTAGACCGAGAAATCGAAGAAGTCGGAGACGAAGGGCACGGCGCGGCCATCCTTTGGCAGTTCGCGCGTCTGCAACACGTTGAGCCCCTCGACGATCAGGATGTCCGGCTTGTCGACGGTCACGGTCTGTCCGGGCATCACGTCATAGTAAAAGTGGGAATAGACCGGCGCCGAAACGTTTCGCTTTCCTGCCTTGATGTCCGACAGGAATTTAAGCAGCGCCGGACGGTCAAAGCTCTCCGGGAAGCCCTTTCGCTGCATCAGGCCTTCCTGTTCCAGCACCGCATTAGGAAACAGGAAGCCGTCTGTGGTGATCAGATCGACCTTCGGGCTCGCAGGCCAGCGCGCGAGCAGGGCGCGCAGGATGCGGGATGTGGTCGACTTGCCGACGGCAACCGATCCGGCAATGCCGATGATGAAGGGCGTCTTGCCCTCTTCAACGTCGAGAAACCGCTTGGTCGCCTGATGCAGGATCAGCGTGGCTTCAGCGTAATAGGCCAGCAGACGCGACAGCGGCAGATAGACGCTTTCGACATCTGCCATCGAGATGGGATCATTGAGACCACGCAGCTCGTTGACCTCGACGGCCGTGAGGGTCATCGGGGTGTCGGCGCGCAGATGCGACCACTCGTCCTTGGTGAAGACCCGGTAGGGCGAAAGGTCCATGCTGTCAGCGCGGGGGGCGGTCTGGTCCATCGCAAGTTCCGGTTTCAGGCGTATGTATCGTACGGGTTCATGGCCGTGTCCCGGGCCAGCGGTCCGGGGTTGCTGCGGACTTCCCGCGACAGGAATCAGTCCGCCGGGCGCGATGCCTTTTCCTCAAGCCCGGTGCGTCCGGTCCGCGAGGCCAGTTCCGCCATGACGGCGGACAGGGGCACATCACAAACCTTGAGCACCACGAGCAGGTGGTACAGCAGGTCGGCTGCCTCCCCCGTCAGGCCCTCGCGGTCGCCCTGGACAGCAGCAATCGCCGCTTCCACGGCTTCCTCGCCCAGTTTCTGGGCGCATTTGCCGACACCCTTGCCGACCAGCTTGCGGGTGTAGGACGCCTCGTCCTCGCTGGCCGCACGGGTGGCAACGATGGCGTCGAGGTCGGCCAGGGTAAAGGCGGTCATCTGATCAGCGTCTTTTCTCGTTTGGGAAAGTCTTACACCGGATCTTTTCGCAAATCAGGTATC
Organism: Pannonibacter sp. SL95; assembly: GCF_026672425.1. Taxonomy (GTDB): domain Bacteria; phylum Pseudomonadota; class Alphaproteobacteria; order Rhizobiales; family Stappiaceae; genus Pannonibacter. The sequence continues at coordinate 403,802 of NZ_JAPPRC010000004.1, read as the reverse complement.
CATTCGCATAGGTATCCCAGCGGCAGCCATATGCGCCTTGGCCTCTGCGATGGTGTAGGTGCCGAAGTGGAAGATCGAGGCGGCCAGCACGGCGGTGGCGTGGCCATCGCGCACACCGTCTACCAGATGATCAAGCGTGCCGACGCCGCCCGAGGCGATCACCGGCACTGGCACCGCATCTGCAATCGCGCGGGTCAGCGGGATGTTGTAGCCGGCCTTGGTGCCGTCGCGGTCCATCGAGGTCACCAGCAGCTCGCCGGCGCCCAGCTCCACGACCTTGCGGGCAAACTCGACCGCGTCGATGCCGGTGGCGTTGCGACCGCCATGGGTGAAGATCTCGAAGCGATACGGCTCGCCCTCGGCACTGACCTGCTTGGCATCGATGGAGACAACGATGCACTGCGAACCGAACTTTTCGGCCGCCTCGCGCACGAAGTCCGGATTGGTGACGGCAGCGGTGTTGATCGACACCTTGTCCGCGCCGGCGTTGAGCAGCTTGCGGATGTCTTCCACCTTGCGCACGCCGCCGCCGACAGTCACCGGCATGAAGCAGGCCTCGGCGGTGCGGCGCACCACGTCATAGATGGTATCGCGGCCGTCGCTGCTCGCCGTGATGTCGAGGAAGCAGAGTTCGTCGGCGCCGGCAGCGTCATAGGCCTTGGCGGCCTCCACCGGATCGCCGGCATCGACCAGATCGACGAAGTTGACGCCCTTGACGACGCGGCCGTCCTTGACGTCGAGACAGGGGATGATGCGGGCCTTGAGGGTCATGCGCGGGCCTTTGCATTTTCATGGCCACGCAGATATGGAATCTGAATGGCAGAGGCAGACAGCTCTTACATCTTCTATGCAGACGAAAGCGGTGATCATTCGCTGACGTCCATCGACGTGAACTTTCCAGTTTTTGCCTTGTCGCTCTGTGGCTTCAAAAAATCAAGCTATTGCAACCAGATCGTTCCCCGCTTCCAGCGGATCAAGTTCCGCTATTTCGGCCATGATGCGGTCATTCTGCACGAGCACGAGATCAGAAAGCAGAAGGGCGATTTCAGGCTTTTCACTGATCAGAGGCTGCGCGAAAGCTTCCTGCAAGATGTGTCAGACTGCATCGAGGCTTCGTCCTTCCGGATCGCCGGATGCGTCATCCTGAAAAGTGAGCTGAAGCTGGATTTCTTTCCGGACAATCCTTACGCCATCGCTCTCGGGGTCTGTCTTGTGAAGGTTTACCAGTTTCTCAAGGCGAAGAAGGAAGCCGGCAGGCGGACGTTCTTCATCTTCGAGAAGCGCGGGGCACGTGAGGATCAGGAGCTGGAACTGGCCTTTCGCCGGATCATTGCCGGAGACAACCAGATCCGGAAGCCAATGCCCGGCTTTGAGGTGATTTTTCTCGACAAGAAATCCAATTCAACGGGTCTACAGATTGCCGATCTAACCGCCCGGCCCCTGGCCCTCAGCGTTTTCCGCAAGGATCAGCCGAACCGGGCCTTCGAGATCCTGTCCCAAAAGATGATCGGCGGCATATCCCTGGATGCGAAGGGACGTGGAACCTTCGCCTGAAAAGCGAAAGGCCCCGGATTACTCCAGAGCCTGACGCCGACCGGGAACCCCCAATCCATTTGGATCAAAGATAAGGGATTTTCAGATTTTGTCAAGCCTTTTCATAGACTTAAGCAAACAGTTCCAACCCCTTCATCTGATTCAGCTTTCCCTTGCCGCCCGGATCAACCGCATCGCCTCGGCCGGGTCGAGCCGGCCGTCATAGAGCGCGCGGCCGGAGATCGCGCCCTCGAGGATCGCGCAATCGGGCTCCAGCAGGCGATGGATGTCGTCGATGGAGGCAAGCCCGCCCGACGCGATCACGGGGATAGAGACTGCGCGGGCGAGTTCCAGCGTCGAGGGGATGTTGAGGCCCTTCAGCACGCCGTCGCGGTCGATGTCGGTGTAGATGATCGCCGACACGCCGGCGTCCTCGAAGCGGCGGGCGAGATCGACGGCTGTGAGTTCCGAAGTCTCGGCCCAGCCCTCGACGGCCACATGGCCACCGCGGGCGTCGATGCCGACGGCAACCTTGCCCGGAAAGGCCTTGCAGGCCGCCTTGACGAGCTCCGGATCACGCACGGCCACCGTGCCGAGGATGACGCGGGCGATGCCCTTGGCAAGCCAGGCCTCGACATGGGCCAGCGTGCGGATGCCGCCACCAAGCTGCACCGGGTTCTTCGTTGAAGCCAGAATGGCGTCCACGGCGTCACCGTTGCGGCTCTCGCCGGCAAAGGCGCCGTTGAGGTCGACCACATGCAGCCATTCGAAGCCCTGGTCCTCGAAGGTCTTGGCCTGGGCGCCGGGATTGTCGTTGAAGACGGTGGCCTCGTTCATGTCGCCGAGCTTCAGGCGAACGCACTGGCCGTCCTTGAGGTCAATGGCGGGGAAGAGAATCATACTACGCTCCGTGCCTCTTTTGTTCTTTTTGACCGGCTTTTTCCACAACCGCAGAAAATACGCTGCAATCGAAATCTGAATAAATATTTGAAAATATTATAATTTCCCGCTGATGCCCTACTGCCTTGCATGAAGGCTTTCAGTATAGGCATCGCGACCGACTCGCCATATGATCTTAGTTTGTAGAAATCAAAAGAAAAGTCGGGATTCCGGCCCGACTTTTCTTGCCCGACCAACATAAGAGCACTGGCGGGCGTTGCACTTGTAAATGCGTCTATGACGGAATCATACCCATCTCGGGCCGTCAATATGGAAATTGTATGCAACTTGGTTCCAGTGCCCTGGCTCAGAATACGAGGTAGCATATGAGTGCTGGTAAGTTGACTGAAGATGAAGCCATAGCGGGTACCATTGAACGATGGCAAGGGAGAAAAGTCCGTGAGCTTGTCGCCAAGTACGGAGTTGATCCGCGCCGTTGGTATGAGGTTTGGCAAGGGAAAGTACACCCTGAAGCGCTTCCAAAAGCATACAAAAAGCTTTGCCAAATTGACCCTACGCTTTCTAAATCCATAAATCCGAGTCCAAGCAAGCCAAGATTTAAGGTAATGGCGATACCTCAGGACCGTGATCAGCTAGATTTGTTCGAGTAAGAAAATCCCAACTGGGCGCCTCAGGGCGCCCAGTCCAGGAAATTGGCGATCAGGCCGAGGCCAAGCCGCTGGCTCTTTTCCGGGTGGAACTGCGTGCCCACCATGTTGTCGCGTGCCACCATGGCGGTGAAGGTGCCGGCGTAGTCGAAAGTGGCCAGCCGATGCTCGTCCTTCGTGCAGGCGAAATGGAACGAGTGGACGAAATAGGCGTGCAGGCCATCGGGGCCAACATCGAGACCCTTGAGAACCGGATGGCTCTGCGGACGAACGGCAATCGTGTTCCAGCCCATATGCGGGATCTTGAGCGCCGGGTCTGAGGGCTGCATGGCCGCGACATCGCCCGGGATCCAGTCGAGGCCGGCCACGGTCTCGAACTCGAGCCCGCGCGAGGCCATCAGCTGCATGCCGACGCAAATGCCGAGGAACGGCCGCCCCTTGCTGCGGACGGCTTCTTCCAGCGCCTCGGTCATGCCAGAAACAGCGTCGAGACCTCGGCGGCAGTCAGCATAGGCGCCAACGCCCGGCAGCACGATGCGGTCCGCCTTCGCGACCCGGTCCGGATCGGCGGTGACGAACACATCCGGCACGCGCGCGTGCTCTCGGGCCGCGCGCTCGAAAGCCTTGGCGGCGGAGCGCAGGTTGCCGGAACCGTAATCGATGATGGCAACGCTCAACGGATGCCTCCCTGGCCAAGCGTGAGACCGACGACCGGCTGGGTGCCGATGCGCGGAACGATGCCGCCAGCAGGCGCAGACGGGCGGGGGGAAACGGGACGCGGGGTCTGCGTGCCCATGAAGTAGCGGATTTCTGCTTCCTCGGCGGTGTCTGCGGCGACGACCGCCGCAAAGCGGTAGCCGCGCCGCTCAAGCTGCCAGCGGCGCAGGGTGCCGGCCTCGAAGCCGATCAGCAGGCTGGCGCAGAAGGCCGCAATGCCAGGAACAGAATTGCCGAGCGCCAGCGTGCCGAGCTCAAGGCCCAGCGTCAGCACCAGATACCCGAGAAACGGCAGCCAAAGCCGGTTCCACAGCATCCAGAGCCCGGAAAAGACGAAGGCCGGGGCCGAAAACCCGTCGCGCACGAACACGACCCGCTCCGCCGCACGCGGCGACGGCAGGCCGGACGGCGCGACCGCATCCGCTTCGGGCGGAAGCATCACCATGTAAACGCTCATGTCTCGCCTCGTTCAGCCGCCGAGCTGGCCCTTGGTGGTGGGAACGCGGCCGGCCTGGCGCGGATCGACCTCGATGGCCTTGCGCAGGGTCCGGGCCACCGCCTTGAAGCAGGTTTCGGCAATGTGGTGGCAGTTGGAACCGTAGAGATTGGCGATATGCAGGGTGATCCCGGCATTCATGGCGAAGGCGCGGAAGAATTCCTCGAACAGCTCCGTGTCGAAGTCCCCGACCTTCGGGCGCGGGAACTCGACCTGCCAGACAAGGAAGGGCCGGCCCGACACATCCAGCGCGCAGCGCGTCAGCGCCTCGTCCATGGCCAGATGGGTGTCGGCATAGCGGGTGATGCCGGACATGTCGCCCAGCGCCCGCGACAGCGCCTGACCGAGCGCGATGCCGACATCCTCGACCGTGTGATGAAAATCGATGTGGGTGTCGCCCTCGGCGCGGATCTTGATGTCGATCAGCGAATGTCGCGCAAGCTGTTCCAGCATATGGTCAAAGAAACCGACGCCCGTCGCCACGTCATAGGCGCCGGTGCCGTCCAGGTTGATCTCCACCTCGATGCGGGTTTCCTTGGTGTTGCGCGAGATCGTCGCTGTGCGCATCTGTCGTCCTTCCCTCGGCCGGTGAGGAGCACCGGCGAAACCGCGGTGTTTTAGCAGGCGCGGGAAGCCATTGAAACAAAAATGGACTGACCGGTCCATTGGCCGCAAGAACCGGAAAGGACCGGCTTGCTTTCCCTGCTGCTGCACGCAAACGACTGGCGGAAGCGCAGGGCTGCTGGTACTAGACCGCCACACCAAACGTGCCATCGCCCTGTCAAATGGAGCCTCCCATGACGCGCCGCAGTCCCTTTGCCCCGCAGTCTGCCACCGGCCGGCTCGTGCTGCCCCTGGACGTGCCGACAGTTGCCGAGGCGCGGGATCTGATCGCGGCGACCAAGGGGGCGGTCGGCGTGTACAAGATCGGGATGGAGCTGCAGTTTGCCGGCGGACTGGAGCTGGCCCGCGAACTGGCGGGCGAGGGCATCGACGTGTTCCTCGATGTGAAGCTGCTCGACATCGACAACACCATCGCCAGCGCCGTGCGCAACATCGCCCGCATGGGCGTGCGCTTCGTCACGCTGCATGCCTATCCGAAGACCATGCGCGCCGCCGTGACCGCGCTTGAGGACACAGGCATCACCGATCTCTGCCTGCTCGGCGTTACCGTGCTCACCTCGATGGACGAGGCGGACGTGACTGCCGCCGGATACGGCAAGCAGGTGCGCGATCTCGTCACCAGCCGGGCCGCCGATGCCCGGGCCGCCGGAATGGGTGGCCTCGTCTGTTCGCCGCTGGAAGCGCCGCTGGTGCGGCCGCTGGTTGGCGAGGAGCTGGTGATCGTGACGCCGGGCGTGCGCCCCGCCGGCAGCGACCACGGCGACCAGAAGCGCGTGATGACCCCGGCGGACGCAATCCGCGCGGGGTCCGACTATCTCGTCATCGGCCGGCCGATCAGCCGGGCTGCCGATCCGCGCCGGGCCGCCGAGGCCATCGTCGAAGAGATTGCCTCGGCGCTGTGATCCTCGGGACCATCGAGACTCAGGTGCGGGGCTCTGCCATTGCGCCTGCATCAAGGTTCAGGACCGGATCTTGCTCCGGCCCCGCACCTGACCAGTCCAGCTTGCGGGTTGCGAACATGGTCACCGCAATGGCCGCAAAGGCGATGAACGAGCCGACCAGCATGGCATAGTCTTCCTCGCGCATCAGCAGGTAGAGCGTGCCGTAGACACTGGCGAGCACCAGACCCATGACGAGGCCAGCCCGGCGGCTGGCAACCAGCAGCCCGATGTAGATCGCAATGAGCAGGGTCACCGCAGTGGATGCCGCCAGATAGGCGATGTCGTAGCCGACGTGTTCGGCCAGCGCGAGCAGCATCACATAGAACACGACCAGCGCCAGGCCCGTCAGGCCATACTGGGTCCAGTGCACGCGCCCCGGCGCCCGCATCTCGATCAGAAACACGGCGAGGAAGGTGAGCGTGATGAAGAAGATCGCGTATTTCACCGACCGGTCGATGGTCTGGTAAAGATCGACCTGCTGCACGAGGTTGACGCCGAGCGTACCCAGCTCGAACGGCAGCCTGCCATCGAACTCGACATCGGGCAGACCGCGGGCAAGGTTCGGCAGCGACCAGCTGGCCGTGAACCCGTCCGCCGTGATCTCGCGCTGATCCGGCAGCAGGCCACCGGCAAAGCCCGGATGTGGCCAGTTCGACGTGAGGCTCACCTGGGTTGTCCGTCCCATCGGCGCAACATGGAAGGCGCTCGACCCGTTCAGCACGATCGGGATCTCGAAGCCGAAGCCGCTGGTGGCTTCAGCCGGCGTCACGGTGCTGTTGATCGCATAGCCCGTGTTGCCGGGCAGGCCCGTGCCGGCAGTCCCCGGTTCGAAGGCGCGCGGCTTGCCACCATCAACGACCAGGAGAATTTCCGACTTCACGGAGCGAAGTTCGCTCAAGGACGCGATCACGCGCGGCTGTTCATCGGACGCCCGAACCTGGCCGCCGTGGCGGGGCGGCACCCTGTCCGCCGTCATCGGCGCGAAGTGACCGGTGAGGCGAATGTCGGCGCGGTAAACCGGCAGGCTGTAGAGCGACAGCTTGCGGTCTTCCGTTGCGATCTTCGCACGGATGTCGAGGTCGCGCGGAAGCGACACGGCCCAGCGCCTGTATCGTTCCGTGCGGCGGCGCACTTCGCCGTTCACGGTCTCCTCCCGAGGCACCTCCTCGATGAAATAGGACACCAGAACCGGGCCGATGACTGTCTGCTTGCGACCCCAGCCGGCCGCGATGTCCTCGGCTACATCGCGGGCCCGGAATTGCCGCTCGTCAACGAGGCTGGACACCATCACGGTTGGAATGAGCAGAAACAGGGTCAGGACTGAAATGATTCCGGCCTTGAATGCCGGCGACGCCAGAACCCGGCGCAATGCACCGAGCAGGGCCATGCAGAATTGCGCAAACGTCATGATCAAAAGCCTTCTCGAAATGGAAGTGCAGTATGATCAGGCGCCTGATCTTGGCGTTTCAGATGATGGTTTGGAGAATTCTTCGCGGCGGCGCTGTGACCCTTTTGGACATGTGTGACCGGGATCACGATTTCTGCCCAGTTTACCGTTCGCGCGTTTCCTGGATCGGCAAGGGCCGCTGTTCCTCGATGGCTTCCATCGCGAAATAGGAGGTCACACTATCCAGTTCGACGCCTGCAATCAGGCGGCGATAGACGGAATCGTAACTGGCCATGTCCCGGGTGACGACCTTGAGCAGGTAGTCGTAGTCCCCGCCGATGCGGAAGAAGTCGATGACCTCGGGAATGGTCTGTACATGGCGGCGGAAGGTCTCGAGCCATTCGGCCGAATGGTGCCGGGTACGGATCATGGCAAACACCACCAGATCAAGCCCGAGACGGGTGCGGTCAAGCTGCACGGTCTGGCCGGTGATCACGCCCTCTTTCTTGAGGGTCTGGATGCGGTTCCAGCAGGCGTTGGGAGAAAGGTTCACCTTCTCTGACAATTCGCGCTGGGTCAGGCTGCCATCCTGCTGCAGGGCCTTCAGGATGGCCTTGTTGAACTGGTCAATCATTCCCGGGTTCCATCGAACAAATTTCAGGTCATTGATCTCCAGAGTGTGAAATTTTGGAATTCATCTCAAGAGGCATCGCATAAATTCTTCCGAATTCGCTCTTTTGCAGGATGCCCGCCATGCCGATGTCCCTTGCCGATTTCCGTGACCACCTGGCCGCAAACCCATCGCTCGTTGATACGCTGCGCGCCGGATTGATCGGCGAAGGCATCGAGATCGAAGGCGCGTTCGGGTCGCGCAAGCTGGTCTATGCGGATTACACCGCTTCCGGCCGGGCCCTGCGGCAGGTGGAGGAGTTCATCCTCGCCGAGGTGCTGCCCTATTACGCCAACAGCCACACGGAAGCGTCCTGGTGCGGCGCGCGCATGACGCAGCTGCGGCGCGAGGCGCGGGCCCTGATCGCAGAGGTTACGGGCGCGGGCGAGGACTGCACCGTCATCTTCACCGGCTCGGGCGCGACGGCGGCAATCAACCGGGCGGCCAACCTGTTCGGCGTCGCGGGCCTTCATGGCACGACAGGCGACGACCGGGCGGCGGTCCTGATCGGCCCCTACGAGCATCATTCCAACATCCTGCCCTGGCGCGAGAGCGGCGCCGAGGTGATCGAGATCGCCGAGGCGGCCGAGGGCGGCCCCGACATGGCGCAGCTTCAGGCCGAGCTGATCCGTCTGGCCGGCCGGCCCCTCGTCATCGGCGCCTTTTCCGCCGCCTCCAACGTCACCGGTCTCTTGACCGATGTGGACGCAGTGACGCGGCTGCTCAAGGCGCATGGGGCGCTGGCGCTGTGGGACTATGCCGGCGGCGGCCCCTATCTGCCGATCCGCATGAACTCCGGCAGCGACTGTGCCAGGGATGCAATCGTTGTCTCGCCACATAAGTTCCCCGGCGGACCGGGCGCCTCGGGCATCCTGATCATCCGCAATTCGGCCGTCCGGGCGGTGAAGCCGACCTGGCCGGGCGGCGGCACTGTGTCTTTCGTCTCGCCCTGGGGGCACGACTATTCCGCCTCACTGGCGGCCCGTGAGGAAGCCGGCACGCCCAATGTCATCGGTGACATCCGCGCCGGCCTTGCCTTCCTGATCAAGGATACGGTCGGCGAGGACTTCATCCTCTCCCGCGACAAGGCCCTCGCCCGGATGGCCTTCGCGGCCTGGGCCGGACACACGAGCCTGAAGATCCTCGCAGGCGACAAGCAGGACCGGCTGCCGATCTTCGCCTTCCAGATCGAGGATGCGGCCGGCAACCGGGTGCATCCGCAGCTGTTCACACGGATGCTGTCGGATTTCCACGGCATCCAGGCACGCGGCGGCTGCGCCTGCGCCGGGCCCTACGCACACCGGCTGCTCGGCATCGACCAGACGCGCTCGGAAGAGCTTCGCGCCTCGATCCAGGCGGGCGAGGAGATGGAGAAGCCGGGCTGGACACGGCTCAACTTCAGCTACCTGATGGACGATGCCACCGCGCGCTTCATTCATGAGAGCGTGGCGCAGCTGGCCCGCGACGGCCAGGAACTGGCCAAGCTCTATGTCGGCGATCCGCGCACCGCGCGGTTCCGCAAGGCCGGTTGAGCCCTCGCATATCGGGTGGCTGAACCGGGGTAGGGCGGGGTAAGGTCAGGCAGTATTCAATGCCCGACCTTGCCGAGTGATCCAGATGGCCAATGCCTCCCAGTCCGACCTGTTTGCCGCCACCGATCTGGCGACCGCCCGCGCCAATGCGGTTAGCGCCGAGCTGATCCCTGCCATCGCCACCGGCGAGGATGCAGCGCGCGACTATCAGGTCGTGCGCGAGACGTTGGAGCGCATCACCGAGACCTGGCGCGACCAGCCGCAGCTTGATGATCTGGCGCGGCAGGTGGGCCTGCAGCCGATCCAGCTGCAGCGCGTGTTCTCTCGCTGGGCCGGGCTGACACCGAAGCAGTTCGTCCAGGCGATCACGCTCGACCACGCCCGCGCGCTGTTGCGCGATGCGGCCAGCATCCTCGACACGTCCTACGAGGTCGGCCTGTCCGGTCCCGCCCGGCTGCACGACCTGTTCGTGACGCATGAGGCGATGACACCGGGCGACTACCGCGGCCGCGGCGCCGGCGTCACCATCCGCTACGGCTTCCACCCTTGTCCCTTCGGCCAGGTGCTGCTGATGATCACCGAGCGGGGACTCGCGGGCCTTGCCTTTGCCGATCCGGGAGAGGAAACGTCAGCATTCGAGGACATGAGCAGCCGCTGGCCGGCCGCCAGTTTCGTCGCCGACCAGGAGGCAACGCTGCCCTATGCCGTGCGGGTGTTTGATCCCTCGGCCTGGGCGTCCGACACGCCGCTCAATGTCGTCTTCATCGGCACCGATTTCGAGATCCGGGTGTGGCAGACGCTGCTGAAGATCCCGATGGGCCGGGCCACCACCTATTCCGACATCGCCCGCAGCCTCGGCAAGCCCAGCGCGGCGCGGGCGGTGGGCACGGCGGTCGGGCGCAACCCGATCTCCTTCGTCGTGCCCTGCCACCGGGTGCTCGGCCGCACCGGCGGCCTCTGCGGCTACCACTGGGGCCTGACCCGCAAGCGGGCGATCCTCGGCTGGGAAGCCGGACTGACGGGGCCTGTACTGCAGATGGGCTGAAGCGCAGGCCCTATACCGGCCCTGAGCAATTCAATGCGCTTCATCCCAGGTATCGGCAGCGCGGGCGTCGACCTGCAGCGGCACCGTCAGGCGAAGGGATGGTTCGCAGGCTGTCTCCATCACATGGCGGATGACAGGAATGGCCTGATCGACGCCGGCCTCATCCACCTCGAAGATAAGTTCATCGTGAACCTGCAGCAGCATGTCGGCAGATGAGTTGGCAGCGGCGAGCGCGCCCTCCATCCGCACCATCGCCCGGCGCAGGATGTCGGCGGCCGATCCCTGGATCGGCGCGTTGATCGCCGCCCGCTCGAAGAAGGCACGCATGGACGGATTGGACGTGTTTACGTCCGGATAGTGCGCCTTGCGGCCGAAGATGGTGGTGACATAGCCCTTGTCATGCACCTCCCGCTTCACCGCTTCCATGTAGTCGCGGATGCCGGGGAAGCGCTGGAAATACATCTTGATGTAATCGCTCGCCTCCCCACGCGAGATGCCGAGCTGGGCAGCAAGGCCAAAGGCCGAGATGCCATAGATGATGCCAAAGTTGATCGCCTTGGCGCGGCGGCGGACCATCGGATCCATGTCCTTCACCGGCACGCCGAACATCTCGCTCGCCGTCATGGCGTGGATGTCGAGACCATCCGCAAACGCCTTCTTCAGCTGCGGGATATCAGCGATATGGGCCAGCACGCGCAGCTCGATCTGGCTGTAGTCGGCCGAGATCAGCTTGCGGCCCTTGTCTGCCACGAACGCCTTGCGGATCTTGCGACCAGCTTCAGTGCGGACCGGAATGTTCTGCAGGTTCGGCTCCGACGAGGACAGGCGGCCGGTCGTCGTCGAGGCCAATGAGTAGGATGTGTGGACGCGCCGGGTTTCGGGATTGATGTAACCGGGCAGCGCATCGGTATAGGTGGACTTCAGTTTGGCCAGCTGACGCCACTCGACGATCTTGACCGGCAGTTCGTGTCCTTCAGCTGCCAGATCGTCGAGCACGGAGACCGAGGTGGACCAGGCGCCCGTCTTGGTCTTCTTGCCACCGGGTAGGCCCATCCGCCCAAACAGAATGTCGCCCAACTGCTTCGGCGAGCCAATGTTGAACGTCTCGCCGGCCAGCGCGTAGATCTCAGACTCGACGGCCGCCATGCCTTGCGCGAATTCACCGGACAGGCGCGACAGCATCTGCCGGTCGATGGAAATGCCGCGCCGCTCCATGCGGGCCAGCACCGGCACCATCGGCCGCTCCAGCGTCTCGTAGACCGTGGCCATGGCCTCGGCGGCCAGACGCGGCTTCAGCACGCGCCAGAGCCGCAGGGTCACGTCCGCATCTTCGGCGGCATAGGCTGTCGCCTTGTCGATCGCCACCTTGTCGAAGGTGATCATCGACTTGCCCGAGCCGGCCACGTCCTTGAAGGAAATCGGCGTGTGCCCGAGCCAGCGCTCCGACAGCTCGTCCATGCCGTTGCCGCCCTTGCCCGCGTCCAGCGCGTAGGACAGAAGCATGGTGTCGTCGAGCGGGCCGATGGCAACGCCGTAGCGCAGCATCAGGAGATAGTCATACTTGAGGTTCTGGCCGATCTTGAGGACGCCGGCGTCCTCCAGCAGCGGCTTGAGCACATCCAGCGCCTCGCGCATCGGGATCTGACCGGGAACCAGACCGCCGCCGCCAAGTAGATCACCTTCGCCGTCGACATGGCCAAGCGGCACGTAGCAGGCACGGCCAGGCCCTGTCGCCAGCGACACGCCGACGAGGCTCGCCTGCATCGCGTCCAGCGAGGTGGTTTCCGTGTCGAAGGCAACGAGACCAGCTTCGGTCGCCTCGGCGACCCAAGCCTTCAGCCGGTCGAGATCGCGGACGGTCTCATAGGCCGCGTGGTCGATCTTGAGGCTGCGGGCTTCTTGCTGCCGCGCATCCACGAGCGCGCGGGCCGTCATCAGTCCGGCAGGAACGTCGGCCGAGACAGCCGCGGAACGAGGGCTTGCCGAGGCGTCCGGGAGATCGACGGATGCTGGGGCGTCGCCGCGCTCCATCTGGCGGCCCTTCGCATCAGGTGTGTGCCAGCCGGCAATCTCGAACTCGGACGGTTCGATATTGGCAACCTCGGCCCCTGTCGCATCGGCGACGCGGCGGGTGAGGGTGGTGAACTGCATCGCCTTGAGGAACCCGACAGCCTGGGGCCCGTTCACCGGCTCCACGGCCAGATCCGTTACGGGAATGAGGACCGGGACATCGGTCTTCAGCGTCACCAGCTGCTTGGAAATGCGGGCCTGTTCGGCAAATTCGATCAGATTTTCACGGCGTTTGGTCTGCTTGATGGTGTGCGCGTTGGCAAGCAGCGTTTCCAGATCGCCGAACTCCAGAATGAGCTGCGCTGCCGTCTTGAGCCCAATGCCGGGAACACCCGGCACATTGTCGACACTGTCGCCAGCCAGCGACTGGACCTCGATGACCTTGTCCGGACCGACGCCGAATTTCTCGAACACCTCCGGTTCGCCGATGACCTTGTTCTTCATCGTGTCGATCATGCCGACGCGGGGACCGATCAGCTGCATCAGATCCTTGTCGCCGGACACGATGGTGACACGCGCGCCCATCTCCGCCGCCTGGCGGGCATAGGTGGCGATCAGGTCGTCAGCTTCAAAGCCTTCCTGCTCGATCGAGGGCACATTGAAGGCACGGGTGGCCGTGCGGATCAGGCCGAACTGCGGGATCAGATCTTCCGGCGGTTCGGGGCGCTGGGCCTTGTAGGCCGGATAGATCTCGCTGCGAAAGGTCTTCGAGGAGTGGTCAAAAATGACGGCAAAATGGGTCGGCTCATCGCCCTTCTCCGGCGTCAGACCTTCGGTCAAGAGCTTCCACAGCATGTTGCAGAAGCCGGAGACCGCGCCGACCGGCAGCCCGTCCGACTTGCGAGTCAGGGGTGGCAGCGCGTGATAGGCGCGGAAAATGAAGGTGGAACCGTCGACCAGAATGAGGTGGTCGTCAGCGGTGAGCGCGGGGGAGGAAGCATCGTTCGACATGGCGCGGATCATGCCCGCTTGGCCCGGAGGATGAAAGGGCGAATGTGCGTCCGCAGCATTGCCCAGGGGGCTGATCATTCCGCCGCCGCGCCTGCTTCTTTGTGTGCGACTTGCCGTGTGACATGCGCCCAGGCAAGGCGCCTGAACAGGAACCAGCCGTAACCTGTGCGCTTGACGGCGAAATAGAGGATGAGCGGTCCGGTCACGGCGGCAATCGTAACCAGCAAGGACAGTGTACCGGTATCGAACAGTCCCAGCTTGGGCAGCAGAATCCGCGCCACCGCCATCGGAAAGAAGAAAGCGAGATAGATGACGATGGAATGCGCGCCCATCCAGCGCAGCCCGGCAAGCCGGCCTGACGAGGCAAGAAGACTGGAGATGAGCACCACAGCGACACCGCCTGCAGCACCCAGGGCCAGTGACAGGCCAGGAAGCTGATAGATGCCGGTCGCAACCGATGCCGCGTTCAGGCAAGCCCAGATGACGATTGCAGACAAGGCGGCCGCTCGTCTTTCCGTCGCAAAGGCGGCGAGGGAAAACAGGCGCGGCGCAAAAATGTAGCCTGCGAAGAAGAAGACATAGCGCTCGGCGAAATAGTCGACGATGTAGACGCCGGTTTCGATGGAAGTTATTTGCAGCAAGGCTGCAACGCCCAGTGTCAACTGCCAGGGAATCTTGAGGTCATGCAGAATTTTCGTGACGACAAAGAAGATTGCCAGAAGGTAGACGAACCACAACGTGCCAAACGGTTGCACGAAGGCGAAAAAATACTCACCCACTGTTGCCCCGACACCCTCTGACGCAATCATGCCGGGCGCCTTGACCGCGAACTGGATGGTCAGCCACAGGATGTAGAAATACAGGAAATGCACGACCTTGCGGTCCAGATAGAGCCGCCAGTCCCTGTCGAGGACATTGGCGACAAACAGGCCGGAGATCAGGAAAAAGTCCGGCATCCGGAACGGGGTTGCAAACAGGACAACCGGATGCATCCAGCCGGCTTCACCGGCGGCAAATTCCATCCCCAGAACACTGTGCATCATGACAACCAGCACGATGCAGATCCCGCGCGCGTGATCGATCCAGTCGATGCGGGGCGGTCGGGCTGAGCGCATGTCGGAGGGCGTGTCGGTTGTCATGGTCCAACCATAGCGCGAATTGCTGGCCGCTGTCGGTTAACGTTGCAGCGCAAACTGTCACATCTGACGAGGTTGCGGTCACAAGCTTGTGAAGGCCGAGCCGCGGCTTCCGGTCGTCAGTTGTTCCGGTCGTCCGGCTTCTGCCAAGGGCTGCCCAGCGCGGGACGGTTTGAAGAAGTGCTGTCTTCTGAAGGGGTTGCGTCTTCCCGGTGCCAGTCCTGTGCGTCCAGGTCAACGACTGTCGGACCACGGGTTCCGGAGCGCTTGGCAGCGATGATCGTTGCGCGGCTGGCCATGCGCCGGACCAGAAGGCTGCGCAGCGGCGGAATGAACAGCAGCAGGCCGAGCGTATCCGTGATGAACCCCGGCAGAAGCAGAAGGATGCTGGCGGTGACCATCAGCACACCATGCATCATTTCCTCGCCCGGCACCCGGCCAGCGTCCAGCTCGCCCTGCATCTTGCGGACAAGCGACAGGCCCTGGTGCCGCAGCATGGCCGTTCCGGCGACGGCGGTGGCGACTGTCAGGAGGACAGTCGGCAGGATTCCGATCTCCTCACCGACCATGATGAAGACGGAAATCTCCGCCAGCGGGAGAAGGATGAGACCGGCAAGAACCAGAAAGGCCACGAAATACCTGACGTTGACTGTTGGCTAACCCGCCCAAGATAAGGTGCCTTGAACGGGATTGCGAGTATCCAGCCGGGGGCGTCCAACAATCGCCTTGCTCTTGGCACTGGATGCTGGTTCAAGAACCCCTACATTCAAAGGAACCTGACCGGTGGATCCGGGGTGCGCCGACGGCATCCGGACATCAGGTCAGGGATCACAAGCCGGTAGCACCCATGAGCGACGTTCTGGACATCTACAACATCATCCTCCTGGCACTGGCTGTCTTCGTGTTCTTCAAGTTGCGCTCGGTTCTGGGCAAGCGGACGGGCAGCGAGCGGCCGCCGTTTGACCCCTATTCCAAGCCTTCCCAGGACCGGGAAGACCGCGACAATTCCAAGCCTTCGCGCGACAATGTCATCCCATTGCCAGGCGCTCAGACAGGTCCTGCGCCGGAAGAGCCGGTTGCCGGCGATGTCGTCCTCGACAAGGTCGCCCCCTCCGGCACCGCCCTCAACGCTGCGCTGCGCCAGATCCTGTCGGTGGACCGGACCTTCGAGCCGGAACAGTTCCTGCAGGGTGCCAAGGCAGCCTACGAGATGATCGTCACTGCCTTTGCCGAAGGCGACCGCAAGACGCTGAAGCAGCTCCTGTCGAAGGACGTGTTCGAAGGCTTCGTGACTGCGATCAACGACCGCGAGACGCGCGGCGAGGTGGTCGAGTCCACGTTCGTCGGCATCAACAAGGCCGAGATCGTGGAAGCGGCGCTGAAGGGCTCGACCGCTCAGGTCACGGTGCGGCTGCAGAGCGAACTGATTTCCGCCACCCGCGACCGCGACGGGCACGTCATCGATGGCGACCCGACCAAGGTCAGCGAAGTCGTCGACATCTGGACCTTTGCCCGTGATACGGGCACCCGGGACCCGAACTGGAAGCTGGTCGCGACCGAATCGGCGGAATGACGCCTCTCGTTTCGCGCTTCGGCGCGTTGTTCATGATCCTGACCGCCGCCCTGAGCCCTGCTCCGGGCGGCGCATTTGCAAAACCGGGGAAAGCAGCGTCCGTGTCCGATGATCTGACATCACGCCTTGCTGCCGGTTCCTTCGCTGACATGCCCGGCTGGGACCAGGACGACCATGCGGCGGCCCTCACTGCCTTCCGACGCCTCTGCGACATCCGCGATGACGCCCAGCCGGGCGCGCCGGCGACGGCCGAGCCGCAGAAAATGCTGCTGGCCGAACTAAAGCGGATCTGTGACCGGGCACCGGAAACAGCATCAGCAAAGACGGCGCGTGCGTTCTTTGAGGAAGCGTTTGTTCCGGCCCGGTTCGACGCGCCGGGTTTTGTCACCGGCTACTATGAGCCCGAAGTCGAGGGGTCGCGCCGCCCGTCGGCCACCTATGCAACGCCGCTTTATGCTGCCCCCGAAGGGCTGACGCTCGTCAACGACCGCAACCGGCCGAAGGGATGGCCGGAGGGGGTCACCCATGGGGTGATGCGGGGCGGCAAGATGGAAGCGATGCCGGACCGGCCGGCCATCATGGAAGGCGCGTTGAAGGGCAAGGGGCTGGAGCTGATCTGGCTGAAAAGTCCGGTTGATGCGTTTTTCGTGCATGTGCAGGGCTCGGCCCGCGTACGGCTTGAAGACGGTTCGGTGATGCGCGTGGGATATGCCGGCAAGACCGGGCATCCCTACACGGCAATCGGCCGGGTGCTGGTGCAGGCGGGCGAGGGCACGCCGGAAGACTTCACCATGACCGGCCTGAGAGCCTGGCTGGCGCGCAATCCCGACCGGATGGACTGGCTCTTCGCGCATAACCGCTCTTTCATCTTCTTCCGCGCGATCGACGACATTGATCCTGCCGAAGGCCCGATTGGTGCTGCCGGCGTCCCGCTGATTGCCGGTCGCAGCATCGCCATGGACCGGACTTTGCACACCTATGGCATGCCGGTCTTTGTTGATGCTGATCTCGGCGGATCCGGACTTGCCGATCCGCGCTGGCAGCGGCTGATGATTGCCGACGACACCGGCTCGGCCATCAAGGGCCCAGCGCGCGGCGATCTGTTCATCGGGTCCGGTGCTGAAGCCGGGGCAATTGCCGGGGCCGTCCGGCATCCGGCGACCATGGTGCTGCTGTGGCCGCGCCGGCTGGTTCACCTGCTGGAGCCGCGCTCTTGAGCGGCGGACGGCGCAGGGGGCCACGCAACCTGTCGGGCGAAGAGCGCGAGCTGTGGAGCAAGGTTGCCTCGACAGCGACGCCGCTGAAGTCGACAGCTTGGCCGCCGCCCGACATGCCACCGCCACCGCAGCCGCAGCCCGCCGCTGACGAGACAAGTGCAACAAGCGCTGCCACATCCCCCCCGGCCACAGAAACGGCGATGCGCCCGGCACCGCAGCCGAAAGGACCGCCGCCGCTTGCGCCGATCGAGCGCCGGGTGCGGCAGAAGGTGGTGCGTGGCCAGCGCCGCATCGACTCGCGCATTGACCTGCATGGCCTGACGCAACATCAGGCGCATGACCGGCTGCGCGGGTTCTTGCGTCTGGCCCAGCAGCAAGGCCATACATTCGTGCTTGTGATCACCGGCAAGGGCGGTTCCGGCGCCATGGCGGCCTACATGGACGAACGCGGCATCCTGCGCCGTGTCGTGCCGCAGTGGCTGGCGATGGCAGACCTGCGAACCATCGTTCTGGGGTTCGAGGAGGCGCATCTGACCCATGGGGGCTCGGGTGCATTGTATGTGCGGCTGCGCAAGCTGAAGGACAGCTAGAGCATCCTGCGTTCCGGAGCGCGCGGGGTGATCCTGCAACTGAAGACTGACCAGCATCCGGATGGAAAACCCGCGCCGGTGGGCCATCCGCTGATCTGAGGGAACCGGGCATGACACCGCTGGGGGCAAAACTGCGGGAGATGCGGGCAAAGCGCGGCATCTCGCTGAAGGAGATGGCGGCAGGCCTCGCCGTTTCGAGCGCCTATCTGTCCGCGCTGGAACATGGCAAGCGGGGCAAGCCGACCTGGTTCCTGGTGCAACGCATCATCGCCTATTTCAACGTGATCTGGGATGAAGCAGAGGAAATCCAGCGTCTTGCCGAGATGTCGGATCCGAAGGTGACGCTCGACACCTCCGGCCTTGATCCCCGGGCCACCGAGCTGACCAACCTGCTGGAGCGCAAGATCGGCGGGCTCAGTCCTGAGTCCCTCGAACATCTGTTGCACCAGCTGCGCGTGGTCGCGGCCCGCGACAAGGTGTGATGCCGAGCTTGTACCGGCCTGTCATGGGGCTATTGTCCCGCAACATGGTGGCGAAAGCCGCCCTTCCAGAGAGACAAGGATCCGCAAAGGACCATGAGCCACCATCCTTCCGACTATTCCGACCTGATCGATGCCGAGGCGTTGCGGGCAAAGCTGACCAGCCTGACGGCGGCCCATGACGGACTTGGGACGGATTTCAAGGTCCGGGCGGCGGTTCTGGCCGAACTGAAGGCGGCAATGCGCGCTGGCCGTGAGGTGGCACAGGAGCATCTGCGCCGCGAAGGCGGCGGCCTTGCCTGCGCCCGGCGGCTGAGCCATCTGCAGGATGAGCTTATCCGCGTCGTCTATGACTTCGCGCTGGCGCATGTCTACCGGATCACCAATCCCTCGACGGCCGAGCGCATGGCTCTGGTTGCCGTCGGCGGCTACGGACGCGGCACGCTGGCCCCCGGCTCGGACGTCGATCTCCTGTTCCTGCTGCCCTACAAGCAGACCCCCTGGGGCGAGCAGGTGGTGGAATACATCCTCTACATGCTGTGGGACCTGGGCCTGAAGGTCGGCCATGCCACCCGCAACATCGAGGAATGCATCCGCCTGTCGCGGTCCGACATGACCATCCGGACGGCCGTGCTGGAAGCGCGGTTCGTCTGGGGTGAGGAGACCCTGTTCCAGGAGCTGCAGGCGCGGTTCGACGCGGATGTCGTGGCCGGCACCAGCTCCGACTTCATTGCCGCAAAGCTTGCCGAACGCGACGAGCGCCACAAGCGGCAGGGCATGTCGCGCTATCTGGTCGAGCCGAACATCAAGGAAGGCAAGGGCGGTCTGCGCGACCTCAACACCCTGTTCTGGATCGCCAAATATCACTACCGGGTGCGGCGCCAGTCGGAGCTGGTGTCGAAAGGCGTCCTGTCCCGGTCGGAATACAATCTCTTCGTCAAATGCGAGGACTTCCTGTGGGCAGTCCGCTGCCATCTGCATTTCCTTACCGGGCGGCCTGAAGAACGGCTGTCCTTTGACGTCCAGCGCGAGATCGCGATCCGGCTTGGCTACACCCAGCATCCCGGGCTGAAGGACGTCGAGCGCTTCATGAAGCACTACTTCCTGGTCGCCAAGGACGTGGGCGACCTGACGCGCATCCTGTGTTCGGCCCTTGAGGCGCAGCATGTGAAGTCGCCCCATGGCACGGGGTTCACCGGCCTGATGCTGCGGCTGAAGAGCCCGCGCGGTCCGGCCGCGCAGCCGATCCGCGAGGCGCCGGGCTTTGTCGCCGAGAACGGGCGAATCAATGCGGCCAGCGACATGGTGTTCCGGGAAGATCCCGTGAACCTGATCCGCGTGTTCCAGGTGGCCGACCGGCTGAACTACATCCTGCATCCGGAGCTGATGCAGCTGATCCATCGCTCGCTGTCATTGATTAACAGCGCCTTGCGCGACAATCCGGAAGCCAACCGGCTGTTCGTGTCGATCCTGACATCGCGATCGCAGCCGGAAGCGACCTTGCGCGCCATGAACGAGGCCGGCGTGCTGGGCCGCTTCGTGCCGGACTTCGGCAAGGTCGTGGCGATGATGCAGTTCAACATGTACCACCACTACACGGTGGACGAGCACCTGCTGCGCTCCATCGGCGTTCTGGCCGAGATTGAACGAGGCGGAGCCGAGGGCGAAAATCCGCTCGCCAGCCAGCTGATCAAGTCGATCCAGAACCGGCGCGTGCTGTATGTGGCGATGTTCCTGCACGACATTGCCAAGGGGCGCCCCGAGGATCACTCGGTCGCCGGTGCAAAGATCGCGCGCAAGCTGTGCCCGCGGCTCGGCCTCAGCGCAGCCGAGACAGATACGGTCGCCTGGCTGATCGAGCATCACCTCGACATGAGCACCTATGCGCAGTCGCGCGATCTCTCCGACCGCAAGACGATCACCGACTTTGCCCAGATCGTGCAGAGCCTGGAGCGGCTGAAGCTGCTGCTGATCCTGACGGTTGCCGATATCCGCGCCGTTGGTCCCGGGGTCTTCAATGGCTGGAAAGGCCAGCTGCTGAGGACGCTCTACTACGAATGCGAGCCGCACCTGACCGGCGGACACAGCCAGTTGAGCCGCAAGGAAGTGGTGACCGACGCCAAGGAACGGCTCCTGGAAAAGCTCACCCACTGGACCACGAGCGAACGCCAGTCCTATGTCGGCCGGCACTATCCCGCCTACTGGATGCGGGCGGAAATCGACCGGGCGATTGCCCATGCCGAGCTGATCCGCCGGGCCGACGCGCGCAACGAGAAATTTGCCGCCGAGGTGCGCACGCATGCCTTCGAGGGCGTCACGGAAATCACCATCCTTGCGCCGGACCATCCGCGCCTGCTGTCGTCGATTGCCGGGGCATGTTTCGTCACAGGCGCCAACATCGTCGATGCGCAGATCGACACGACGACGGATGGCTTCGCGCTGGATTCGATCTTCGTTGGCCGCGAGCTGCCCGATGATGCCGACGAGCGCCGGCGCGGCGAACGCATCACCGACATCATCCTGAAAACCCTGCGCGGTGAGATGCCTCTGCCGGAACACATCGCCAAGAAGGCCAACATGAAGGGGCGCATGAAGGCGTTCCGGGTGGCGGCCGAGGTGCTGGTCAACAATTCCTGGTCGGACAGCTACACCGTCGTGGAAGTCAGCGGGCTGGACCGGCCGGGACTTCTGTACGAGCTGACCCGGGCGATTGCCGGGCTCAACCTCAACATCGCCTCCGCGCATATCTCGACCTTCGGCGAGCGGGTGGTGGACGTGTTCTACGTGACCGACCTGACGGGTCAGAAAATCTCCAACATCAGCCGTCAGGAGACGATCCGCGAGCGGCTGACCGAGGCGGTGGAAGGAAAGCCGGAGCCTGCCCCTGTAACGTCTGGCTGATGGAACGCCAATGAGCCTGATCCGCAACTTTGCAACGGTCGGTGCGGCAACGCTTGCCAGCCGCATTCTTGGCTTCGTGCGTGATGCCATGCTGGCGGCCGTGCTGGGAGCCGGACCGGTGGCCGACGCCTTTGTTGTGGCCTTCCGTTTGCCGAACCTGTTCCGTCGGCTGTTTGCCGAAGGGGCCTTCAACTCCGCGTTCGTGCCCCTGTTCGGGCGGGCGCTGGAGGAGGAGGGCGAAACGAGGGCGCGGCAGGTGGCCGGCGAAATCGCGTCCGGCATGCTGTTCGTGCTGCTCATCCTGCTGGCCATCGCCGAAATGGCGATGCCCGCCGTGGTCTGGGTTCTCGCACCGGGCTTTCTGGAGGATCCGGCCAAGTTTGACCTGACCGTGCTGATGTCGCGGATCACCTTTCCCTATCTGGTGTTCATGTCGATGCTGGCGCTGATCGCGGGCATCCTGAACACCTATCACCGCTTCGCCGCCGCTGCCTTTGCCCCGGTGATGCTGAATGTGGTGATGATTGCCGTGCTGGCGGGCATCGTCCTCTCCGGTGTGATCGAGGAACGGCAGATCGGCCTCATCCTCTGCCTCGGCGTTTCCGTTGCCGGGGTGGCGCAGCTCGCTGTCGTGCTGTGGGACATGAAACGGCTGGGCTTTCGCCTCACCCTGCCACGGCCGCGCCTGACGCCGGCGGTGCGCCGGCTGGTGACGCTGGGCGTACCCGGGCTCATTGCCGGTGGCATCACCCAGATCAACATCGTCGTCGGCCAGGTGATCGCGTCGGCGCAGGCGAGCGCGAATGCGCTGCTTTACTACGCCGACCGGCTGTATCAGCTGCCGCTCGGGGTCATCGGGATTGCCATCGGCGTCGTGCTGCTGCCCAGCCTGACCCGGCAGCTGCGGGCCGGCGAGGATGCGCAGTTCCAGAAGACGCTGAACGGGGCGATGGAACTGTCCTTCGCCCTGACGCTGCCGGCCTCTGTTGCGCTAGTGGTGATCCCGGATGAAATCGTCTCGGTGCTGTTCGGGCGCGGGGCCTTCGATGCGGCGGCGGTGAGCGGAACGGCGGCGGCGCTGGCGGCTTTTTCTTTTGGATTGCCGGCCTATGTGCTGAACAAGGTGTTCTCGCCCGGCTATTTCGCCCGCGAGGACACGAAGACACCGATGTGGTTTGCCGGACTCAGTGCGCTGATGAATGTCGTGCTGTCGTTGCTGCTGTTTCCGGTGCTGGCGCATGTGGGCATCGCGCTGGCGACGACGGTTGCCGGATGGGTCAACGCGCTGGCGCTTGGGGTGGTGTTGTGGCGACGTGGGCATTTTGAGCCGGATCTGGTAGTCCTGCGCAAGATCGGGCTGCTGGCGGTGGCAAGCGCCGTCATGGGCGTGTGCGTTCATCTCGGGGCAGAGGCCCTGGCGGGCGCGCTGGGCGGGCCATCGCTGGGCATTCGTGTGGCCGCGCTGGGTGTGCTGGTGGCCGGCGGGGTCACGGTCTTCGCCGGTCTGGCGCAGGTCACCGGCGCGGCCGACCTCATTGGCCTTGCGCGGATGATCCGCCGGCGCAAGACCGGGGCATGAGGCGCGTTGCTGCCGCTTGCCTTGCTGCGGGCGCCACGCCATAAGTCCAGCGGCATCCTGCCTTTCCCAATTTCAGGCCCTTCCAACCGGCCGACTGTTTCAGGGATTTTACATGACAGCGCTCCAGCCCCGCTGCTTCTCCGGTGTTCAACCGACCGGCAACCTTCACCTCGGCAATTACCTCGGCGCTGTCTCGCGCTGGGTGCCGATGCAGGATCTGATGCCGACGATCTTCTGCGTCGTCGACATGCATGCGATCACGGCCGGCTTCCCCGATGCGAAGGACCTCACCAACGCAACCCGTGAAGTCACCGCCGCCTTCATCGCCGCAGGCATCGACCCCAAGCGCTCGGTGATCTTCAACCAGAGCCAGGTGAAGGAACACGCCGAGCTGGCGTGGATCTTCAACTGCGTGGCGCGCATGGGCTGGCTGAACCGCATGACGCAGTTCAAGGACAAGGCGGGCAAGAACAGCGAGAACGCTTCGGTCGGCCTCTTTGCCTATCCGAACCTGATGGCGGCCGACATTCTGGCTTACCGCGCGACGCATGTTCCGGTGGGCGATGACCAGAAGCAGCATCTGGAGCTGACCCGCGACATCGCGCAGAAGTTCAACAACGACTTTGCCGAGCGGATCAAGGAACTGGGGCTGGGTTCGCCCAACCCGACGCCGTCGCCGGAAAGCCCGGAGCAGATCTATCTGCCGCTGCCCGAGCCGATGATCGCCGGCCCCGCGCCGCGCGTGATGAGCCTGCGCGACGGCACGAAGAAGATGTCGAAGTCCGACCCCTCGGATCTGTCGCGCATCAATCTGGCGGACGACGCCGACATGATCGCCAAGAAGATCAAGAAGGCCAAGACCGATCCGGAGCCGCTGCCGGGTGAACTGGAAGGCCTCAAGGGCCGGCCGGAAGCCGAGAACCTGGTCGCGATCTATGCCGCGCTCGCCGGCAAGACCAAGGACGCGATCATCGCCGAATTCGGCGGTCAGCCGTTCTCCGTGTTCAAGCCGGCGCTGGCCGAGCTTGCCGTGGAGCGGCTTGCGCCGCTGAACGCCGAGATGCGCCGGCTGATGGCCGATCCGGCGGAAATCGACGCCGTCCTGAAGAACGGCGCCGAACAGGCTTCCGCCATCGCCGAGCCGGTGCTGCGCGACATGCGCAAGATCATCGGCTTTCTGGATGTGAGGTAAGCGGATCGACCCCATATGGGTGAGATCGCACCACGTACCGGACAAGGAGACAGTCCATGGACTTCATGAAGATGATGAAGCAGGCGAAGCAGCTGCAGGAGAAGATGGGCTCGCTGCAGGAAGCCTTTGCCAATATCGAGACCGAAGGCAGCTCAGGCGGCGGCATGGTGAAGATCACCATTGCCGGCAAGGGCGAGATCCGCGGTATCAAGATCGATCCGTCGCTGCTGAAAGAAGAAGAGGCCGAGATCCTCGAGGACCTGATCATCGCGGCCCACAACGAGGCGCGGATCAAGGCCGAGACCCTGATGCAGGAAAAGACCCAGGAACTGATGGGTGGCATGGGGCTTCCGGCCGGCATGAAGATGCCGTTCTGACAGACCGGCTGCGGGCCGGGCGCCAGCGCGCCGGCCCGCGTGCGGACAAGAAAACAGGGAACACGAGATGGCAGGGCGCAAGGTCGCAGGTCCGGAGATCGAACGGCTGATCCAGCTGCTCGCACGGCTGCCCGGGCTCGGGCCGCGGTCGGCCCGGCGCGCGGCCCTGCATCTCATCAAGAAGAAGGAGCAGCTGCTGGTTCCGCTCGCAGACGCCATGGGCGTGGCGGTGGAGAAGGTTGGCATCTGCTCGGTCTGCGGCACGGTCGACACCTGCGACCCTTGCACAATCTGCTGCGACGATGGCCGGGACGAAACCGTTCTGGTCGTGGTGGAAGATGTCGCGGACCTGTGGGCGCTCGAGCGCGCCGGGGCCATCAACGCCCGCTACCATGTGCTGGGCGGCACCCTGTCGCCGCTGGACGGAATTGGCCCGGAAGATCTCAACATTGCCGCGCTGGTTGCCCGCGTCGAGGCGGGATCGATCCGCGAGGTGGTGCTGGCAGTGAATGCGACGGTCGAGGGCCAGACCACGGCACTCTACATCACCGATCAGCTTTCCAGCCTTGATGTCACCGTCACACGGCTGGCGCATGGCGTGCCGGTGGGCGGCGAGCTGGACCATCTCGATGAAGGCACGCTGATGCAGGCGCTGAAGGCGCGAACCCGGTTCTGAGCGGTCATTGCGATTGCCGGTCGGCCTGCCTATGTGAGGGCGGTGACCGAAATGAAGGAACCAGGACGAATGTTGTCTGATGCGCTGCGGGCCTTTGGCCAGGTGTTTGAACCCGCCTTTCGCACCATCCTGATCAAGTCGCTGGCCTTCTCGATTGCGGTTCTCGCGGTGATCTGGATCGCCCTGCAGGGCGTTGTCGCCGGCTATGTCGAGCTGCCCTATCCCTGGCTCGACACGGTGGTGTCGATCCTGACCGGCATCGGCGCGATCTTTGTCCTTGGCTTCCTGGTTGCTCCAGTGACGGCGCTGTTTGCCGGACTGTTCCAGGACGATGTGGCAGCGATTGTCGAGCAGACCAACTACGCTCACGAACAACCTGGCCGTGCCATGCCGCTGGGTGCTTCACTTGCCGCAACCGTCAAGTTCACCGGTGTTGTCATTCTCGGCAATATTGTTGCGCTGGTTCTGCTGCTGGTTCCCGGCGTCAATCTGATCGCGTTTCTGGTGGTCAACGCCTACCTGCTCGGCCGCGAGTTCTTCGAGTTTGCCGCCACGCGCTTCATGAGCCCCGTCGAGGCCCGCGCGCTGCGAAAGGCGCACTCCGGAACAGTGTTCATGGGTGGGTTGCTGATCGCCGGCCTTCTGGCTGTCCCTGTGCTCAACCTCGTGACACCGGTCTTTGCGACCATCTTCATGATGCATGTCATGAAGAGGACATTGCGTCGCAGGTGATTGCAGTTTGCTGACTTTCACCCTCAGGTTAATTTCGACGGCTGATCTAATCGATTTTGTCCCGGAACGGGTCTGATCCTTGTCCGTGGCGGTGAAGACCTTTTCAGATTTCACCCTTAGGATACTTTGACGCGTCCGTTCGTTGGCGCTATTACGCCTCTAGACAACGCCAGCTGATGCTTACGTTTACGCAAACGTAAGGTTGGCGTCGGACGGGAGAGAAAGTCCATGCCGGATGTCGATATGAAGGGCAGCCGCCCTCTGTCGCCCCATCTTCAGATCTACAAGCCGATCCTGACGATGGTGATGTCGATCCTGCACCGCATCACCGGTGCAGCGCTGTACTTCGGGACGCTGCTTCTTGCCTGGTGGCTCATTGCCGCCGCCAGCGGCCCGGCCTATTTCGATTTCGTGAATGACCTCATGGGGTCGATCCTCGGCCGCCTGGTGCTGTTCGGCTTCACCTGGGCCCTGGTGCATCACATGCTTGGCGGTCTGCGCCATTTCGTCTGGGACATGGGCGCGGGCTTCGGACGTGAAGCGCGCGAATGGCTGGCCCGGGCAACCATCATTGGCTCCGTTGCGCTGACGATCCTGCTGTGGGTCATCGGCTACATGGTTCGCTGAGGAGACACGAATGACCGATATGCGCACTCCGCTCGGCAAGGTCCGTGGCCTCGGCTCGGCCAAGGAAGGCACCGAGCATTTCTGGCGCCAACGCGTCACCGCGGTGGCCAACGTGTTCCTGATCTCGTTCTTCGTGGTTCTCGTGATTTCCCTGCAGGGCGGTAGCCATGCGGATGTGGTCGCGGCGCTGAAGAACCCGCTGATCTCGATCCTGCTGCTGCTCGTCATCCTGTCCGGCGTCTATCACATGAAGCTCGGGATGCAGATCATCATCGAAGACTATGTCCATGGTGACGGCGTGAAGTTCCTCGCGCTGATGGCCAACATCTTCTTCTGTGCCGCCGTCGGGCTCGGCTCGGTGTTCGCGGTTATCAAGATCGGCTTTGGAGGCTGACCCACATGGCCAAGACCTATGAATTCGTCGAACATACCTTCGACGTGGTGGTGGTCGGTGCCGGCGGTGCCGGCCTGCGCGCCACGCTCGGCATGGCCGAGCAGGGCCTGCGCACGGCCTGCATCACCAAGGTGTTCCCGACCCGCTCGCACACCGTTGCAGCACAGGGCGGCATTGCCGCCTCGCTGAAGAACATGACGCCGGACTGCTGGGAATGGCACATGTTCGACACGGTGAAGGGCTCCGACTGGCTCGGCGATGCCGACGCCATGGAGTATCTCGCCCGTGAGGCACCGAAGGCCGTTTACGAGCTGGAACACTACGGCGTGCCCTTCTCGCGCACCGAAGACGGCCGCATCTACCAGCGCCCCTTCGGCGGTCACATGCAGAACTACGGCGATGGCCCCCCGGTGCAGCGCACCTGCGCCGCAGCCGACCGCACCGGCCACGCCATCCTGCACACGCTCTATGGCCAGTCGCTGAAGAACAACGCAGAGTTCTACATCGAGTATTTCGCGCTCGACCTGATCATGTCGGATGACGGCGTGTGCCAGGGCGTGATCGCCTGGAACCTCGATGACGGCACCATCCACCGCTTCTCCGCCAAAATGGTGGTGCTGGCGACCGGTGGGTACGGCCGAGCCTATTTCTCGGCAACCTCCGCCCACACCTGCACCGGCGACGGTGGCGGCATGGTCGCGCGTGCCGGCCTGCCGCTGCAGGACATGGAATTCGTGCAGTTCCATCCGACCGGCATCTACGGCTCGGGCTGCCTCATCACCGAAGGCGCGCGCGGCGAAGGCGGCTATCTGGTCAACTCCGAAGGCGAGCGCTTCATGGAGCGCTATGCCCCGTCGGCCAAGGACCTTGCCTCCCGCGACGTGGTGTCGCGCTGCATGACGATCGAGATCCGTGAAGGCCGCGGCGTCGGCAAGAACAAGGATCACATCTTCCTGCACCTCGACCACCTGGATCCGGCGCTTCTGCACGAGCGCCTGCCGGGCATCTCGGAATCGGCCAAGATCTTTGCCGGCGTCGATGTGACCAAGGAGCCGATCCCGGTCCTGCCGACCGTGCACTACAACATGGGCGGCATCCCGACCAACTACTGGGGCGAGGTGCTGAACCCGACGGCGAGCGACCCGAACCGCATCCAGCCGGGCCTGATGGCCGTGGGTGAAGCGGGTTGCGCCTCGGTGCATGGCGCCAACCGCCTCGGCTCCAACTCGCTGATCGACCTGGTCGTCTTCGGCCGCGCTGCTGCCATCCGTGCCCGCGAGGTCGTGGATCCCAAGAGCGCCGTGCCGACGCCGAACGAGCGGTCCTGCGAAGAAATCATGGCCCGCTTCGACAAGACGCGGCATGCCAGCGGCTCGACGCCGACGGCCGTGCTCCGCGAGAAGATGCAGCGCGCCATGCAGGAAGACGCGGCCGTGTTCCGCACCCAGGAAAGCCTGGAACAGGGCTGCAAGCGCCTGTCCGCGATCTGGGGCGAAATGTCCGACATCAAGGTCACCGACCGCTCGATGATCTGGAACTCGGACCTTGTCGAAACCCTCGAGCTGCAGAACCTGATGGCCAACGCCATCACGACGGTCTACGGCGCCGAGGCCCGCAAGGAAAGCCGTGGTGCCCACGCACGTGAGGACTACAAGGATGGTCCGCTCGGCGGCCGCGACGACGTCAACTGGCGCAAGCACACGCTGGCCTGGGTCGACGAAGCCGGTGCCGTCAAGCTCGACTACCGCGCCGTGATCACCGAGCCGCTGACCCGCTACGAAGACGGCGGCATCGACCCGAAGAAGATCGCCCCGAAGGCGCGCGTCTACTAAGGACTGTCCATGGTTGCCGCTCTCGCCCGGCCTGACATCACCTCGCCCTTCGGCACATACCGTGCCGAGGGACTGGTGAAGTTTGCCTGGGCGCTGGCGGACCGGCACGACCTGTCGGCCTTCCTGCGCAAGCGGATCCGCAGCCTCGTCGCCCGGGTGTTTTCCGGCCCTTATGACACCGTGGTGGAGGGACTGAAGTTCCGCCTCTATCCCGGTGGCAATTACGATGACCGGAAAATGATGGCCAAGGGCCGCCTGCCCGAACAGGCAGAACACCGGCTGATTGCGCCTCTGCTCGGCAAGGACCGTGTCTTTGTCGACGTGGGGGCCAACATCGGCACCTACAGCCTGTTTGCCGCCGCAAGCGGAGCCGAGGTTCTGGCCGTCGAGGCGAGCCCCGACACGGCCGACAAGCTGGCCTTTAACCTCGCTGCCAACGGCGCGTCGGATGTCCGCATCGCCCGCACGGCCGTGGGCGCTGAGGACGGCGAACTGTCGCTGTGGCGCGAGCCCTCGAACGCCGGCTTTGCGACGCTGGTCGAAGACCTGACCCAGGGCGAGTGGGCCGGCAACTGGAGCGCTTTCCGCGTGCCGGTGCGCCCCCTGGCCGATGTGGTGGCCGAGGCCGGACTGACGCGGATCGACGTGATGAAGATCGACGTGGAGGGATTTGAGGACCGTGTGCTGGTGCCCTATCTCTCCACCACCAGCCGGGACCTCTGGCCCCGCGCCATTCTGCTTGAAACAAACTGCCGGCCGCATTGGACCGAGGACTGCCTGAGCCTGCTCACGCGCCTTGGCTATGAACAGGCCGGCGAAACCAGAGACAACATCCTGTTCAGCCTGAAGGCCTGACGGGGAACCCATTGGCCCGGACATCCATCCGGCGCCGTAACGCGGAGCGACGAGAATGGTTCAGCTGACGCTTCCAAAGAATTCCAAGGTGACCGAGGGCAAGGTCTGGGACAAGCCGAAGGGCTCCACCAACCTGCGCGAATACCGGATCTACCGCTGGAATCCGGATGACGGCCGCAACCCGCGCGTGGACACCTATTTCGTCGATCTCGACGATTGCGGTCCGATGATCCTGGACGGGCTCATCTACATCAAGAACAAGATCGACCCGACGCTGACCTTCCGCCGTTCGTGCCGCGAGGGCATCTGCGGCTCCTGCGCGATGAACATCGACGGCACCAACACCCTTGCCTGCACCAAGGGCATGGACGAGGTGGGCAAGGGCGCGATTGCGATCTACCCGCTTCCGCACATGCCGGTGATCAAGGACCTGGTTCCGGACCTGACCCGCTTCTACGCCCAGCACCGCTCGATCGAGCCCTGGCTGAAGACCGTGTCGCCGGCCCCGGAAAAGGAATGGCGCCAGAGCCACGAGGACCGCGCCAAGCTGGATGGCCTCTATGAGTGCATCCTCTGCGCCTGCTGCTCGACCTCCTGCCCGTCCTACTGGTGGAACGGCGACCGCTACCTCGGCCCCGCAGTGCTGCTGCAGGCCTATCGCTGGCTGATCGACAGCCGCGACGAAGCCAAGGGCGAGCGCCTCGACAACCTCGAGGATCCGTTCCGCCTGTACCGCTGCCACACGATCATGAACTGCGCCCAGGCCTGCCCCAAGGGCCTGAACCCGGCCAAGGCCATCGCAGAGATCAAGAAGATGCTGGTGGAGCGCCGCGTCTGACGCGACGCCGGAGCGCATCGGAATTGTTTGGGGGGCAGTCGCAAGGCTGCCCTTCTTTTTGGGCTTCCAGCCGGCGTGACCGGGCTATAGGCTCGCCGCTCGCGCATCGGGACCATAGCCCTTGCGGTTGAACGAACGTCAGGCAGTCATGTCCAGAATTCCAGTCAAGATCTGTGGTCTTTCGACCGAGGAGACCCTGCAGACGGCGATTGACGCCGGTGCGGACATGATCGGGCTGGTGTTCTTTCCCAAAAGCCCGCGGCATGTGTCCCTGAGTGATGCCTGCCGCCTGGCGGATATGGCGCGCGGCAAGACCGAGATCGTGGCGCTGACAGTCGATATGGATCTGGCCGGGCTGCAGCGGATCAACGAGCTGGTGAAGCCGGACCTGTTCCAGTTTCACGGCTCGGAAACGCCGGAAGCCTGTGCTGCGGCGCGGATCATGTTGCGCACCCGCATCATCAAGGCGATTGGCGTGCGGGAGAAGGCTGACACCGAGAAGGCACTGCCCTATGTCACGGTGGCCGAGTGGATCCTGTTCGATGCCAAGCCGCCGGCGGACTCGGATGTGCCGGGGGGTCACGGGGTTCCCTATGACTGGACGATCCTCAAGGCGCTTGACCTGCCGCGCCGCTTCATGCTTTCCGGGGGGCTCGATCCAGAGAATGTGGGCCGTGCCATCGCCATGAGCGGGGCGCCGGCCGTAGATGTGTCCTCGGGCGTGGAACGCGCCAAGGGCGTCAAGGACAGCGATCTGATCCGCGCCTTTATGGCGGCCGTTCGATCGGCGGAAGATGTGAAGGAGTGACGAGACGTGACCACAATGGCCAACACCCTGCGCTCGGGACCGGACGAGCGCGGCCACTTCGGGATCTTCGGCGGCCGCTACGTGGCCGAGACGCTGATGCCGCTGATCCTCGACCTCGAGAAGGCCTATAACGACGCCAAGGCGGATCCTGCCTTCAAGGCGCAGCTCGACGATCTCAACACCCATTACACCGGCCGGCCGTCGCCGCTGTATTTCGCCGAGCGCCTGACCCAGCATCTGGGTGGTGCCAAGATCTACTTCAAGCGCGACGAGCTGAACCACACCGGCAGCCACAAGATCAACAACTGCCTCGGCCAGATCCTGCTGGCCATGCGCATGGGCAAGACCCGCATCATCGCGGAAACCGGCGCCGGCCAGCACGGCGTGGCAACTGCCACCGTCTGCGCCCGTTTCGGCCTGCCTTGCGTCGTCTACATGGGCGCGACCGATGTGGAGCGCCAGAAGCCGAACGTATTCCGCATGAAGCTGCTGGGCGCCGAGATCGTTCCGGTCACCGCCGGTGCTGGCACGCTGAAGGACGCCATGAACGAGGCGCTGCGCGACTGGGTCACCAATGTCGACAACACCTATTACCTGATCGGCACCGCCGCTGGCCCGCATCCGTATCCGGAGCTGGTGCGCGACTTCCAGTCTGTGATCGGCAAGGAAACCCGCGAGCAGATGCTGGCCGCTGAAGGCCGCCTGCCGGACGCGATTGTTGCTGCCGTCGGCGGCGGCTCGAACGCGATCGGCCTGTTCCATCCGTTCCTCGACGACAAGAGCGTCGAGATCTGGGGCGTGGAAGCTGGTGGACGTGGTCTTGAGGGCAACGAGCATTGCGCCTCGCTGAACGCCGGCAAGCCGGGCGTGCTGCATGGCAACCGCACCTATCTGTTGCAGGACGCCGACGGCCAGATCCTGGAAGGCCATTCGATCTCGGCCGGCCTCGACTATCCCGGCATCGGACCGGAGCATTCGTGGCTGAAGGAAATCGGCCGGGCCAACTATGTGCCGATCACCGATGACGAGGCGATGGAAGCCTTCCAGCTGCTGACACGCATCGAAGGCATCATTCCGGCGCTGGAGCCGGCGCATGCACTGGCCCAGGTGATGAAGCTGGCGCCGAAGATGCGCAAGGATCAGATCCTCGTCATGAACCTGTGCGGCCGTGGCGACAAGGACGTGTTCACTGTCGGCAAGATGCTGGGCTTCGACCTGTAATCACAGGATCAGACGCGCGAAACCAAAAGGCACCGGATCGTCAGATCCGGTGCCTTTGTCGTTTCAGTCGATCACTTCATCGGGATAGACGCCGAAGAGGCGGGTCTGTTCGACCCAGCCATCATAGTCGCGGCCTTCGATGCGGCACCAGCCCTTGGCGCAGGACTTCACATTGGCCAGCACCTTCGGCGCGAGATAGGCAACGACGCCCGAATCGACATCGGCCTGAGCGTAAAGCGGCGTGTTCTCTCCGCTCGTATCCCAGGGCGTCACCAGCACGGTGCGGCGGCCGGACAGGAGCGAATGGAACAGCCAGCCTTCCTTGCCTTCCCAGTCGCGGACGCGGCGCCAATTCTCGAATTCCTGGGTGATCTCGATCGGCAGGCCCGACTTGACGTAGGTCCAGGCGATCTCGTGCCCGTCGGAGGGGCCAAGACGGACGTTGGAACGGTCTGACTTGAGGCTGACGAAGCGGGGGATCGGCTGGCCACTGCTGCCGGTGCGGGTGGTTTGCGCCTGCACCAGGGGAGCCGCAATCAGGATCAACGAAAGCGCGAGAAGGGCGCCAAGGCCGCAAGAAACCGTCCTGTTGCGCCGGGGCTTGGATTGCCTGTTCATGCCTTCCTCTTGTTCTGCCTTTTCCCCGTTTAACGGGTTCGCGGGATGGTTTCCAGATCTGCCCTGGCCGGATTGCCGGCTTCTGCCCAGCCATCACGCAGATCCGCCGGACACCGGATACCCGACCAATGTCGGGTCCCTGCGCCTTTTGGCTCCCCTTGTATCTGGCGGACCATCTGGTAAGGAGAACGGGAGAGGCTGGTTGGTGCCGACGCCATCCGGCTGAAGTGTAATTCCGTTAGGGTTAAGGCGCCCTCAACGCAACGCAGAAGGCAAGTGGCATGGCGAAGAAGAAGCCTGTGGTTGTCGTCACGCGCAAACTTCCGGACGTCGTCGAGACGCGGATGCGGGAACTGTTCGAGACGCGCCTGAACGAGAGTGACCGGCCCTACACCCAGGCCGAACTGGTCGAGGCCGTAAAGACCGCAGATGTCCTGGTGCCGACCGTGACCGACCGCATCGACGCGGCGCTGCTGTCGCAGGCCGGTCCGGACCTGAAGCTCATTGCCAACTTCGGCAATGG
This sequence comes from Pannonibacter sp. SL95, assembly GCF_026672425.1. Taxonomy (GTDB): domain Bacteria; phylum Pseudomonadota; class Alphaproteobacteria; order Rhizobiales; family Stappiaceae; genus Pannonibacter. Next base: position 370,121 of record NZ_JAPPRC010000004.1, on the reverse strand, counting down.
CGTCGACAACATCGACGTGGTCAGCGCCAACAACCGCGGCATCAACGTCACGAACACGCCTGGCGTCCTCACCGAAGACACCGCCGACATGACGATGGCGCTGATCCTGGCCGTGCCGCGCCGTCTCGCCGAAGGCATCAAGGTGATGAACACCGGTGAATGGTCCGGCTGGTCGCCGACCTGGATGCTTGGCCACCGGATCTGGGGCAAGCGCCTCGGCATCATCGGCATGGGCCGCATCGGTCAGGCAGTCGCACGCCGGGCCAAGGCGTTCGGCATGTCGATCCACTATCACAACCGCCGCCGGCTGCATTCCGACATCGAGGAATCCCTCGAGGCCACCTACTGGGAAAGCCTCGACCAGATGCTGGCCCGCATGGACGTCGTGTCGATCCACTGCCCGCATACGCCGGGGACCTATCATCTGCTGTCGGCCCGCCGCCTGAAGCTCCTCAAGAAGGACGCCTATGTGGTGAACACGGCCCGCGGCGAGGTGATCGACGAAAACGCGCTGATCCGTCAGCTTGAAGCAGGCGAGCTCGCTGGTGCGGGTCTCGACGTGTTCGAGCACGAGCCCGCGGTCAACCCGAAGCTGGCGCAGATGGACAAGGTGCTGCTGCTGCCGCACATGGGGTCCGCGACGCTCGAAGGCCGTATCGAGATGGGCGAGAAGGTCATCATCAACATCAAGACCTTCATGGACGGCCACCGCCCGCCGGATCGCGTCCTGCCGTCGATGCTTTGAACTGACGAACGCAACGGTGTCACCCCGGCCAAGCGCAGCGCCGAGCCGGGGTCTACTCGTTTGCAGAGCAAAGCAATGTGCTGAAGTGCATAAAGAGCCTCGCAACAGCGTTTGCTCTGGGAGCGAGTAGGCCCCGGGTCTCCGCTTCGCTGCGCCCGGGGTGACACGGAGCAAGGGCTTGGCATAACGGCGTTTTTTGTTCTCCGCAGTCATCCCCGCCTTGTGCGGGGATCCATGCTCCATGGACCGCCTTCAGAAGCTATTGGTACGCCCTGGCTTGAGGCCTAGAAGCTGGATCCCCGCACGAGGCGGGGATGACCACTGGGGGCGGGGCTTGTCTGCAAGGTCTTTCCACCAGCGCTGCAGCGGTTCTCGCTTGAGGCAAGGCAGGTTTCTCACCTTGCCTGCCGTCAGCCAGCTTCCTTTGCCTCGTATTTCTTCCAGATCGCGCTGTCGCCCATGCCCTTGATGAAGCCGGCGTGGCGGTCGAGATCCTCGGCGGTGAGGCGCGAGGGCAGGGGGGTGGGGCGAGGGCGAGCCGGGGCGGACGTCATCTGGCCGTCTGCGCCACTGTCACCCCGGTTTTGTGCGCCAGATCCGGCCTGGTCGATGTCAAATCCCAGCGCCCGCTGCCGTCCGCCGATCAGCTCAAGGTAGACTTCGGCCAGCAGCTCACTGTCGAGCAGGGCGCCGTGCTTGGTGCGGCGCGAATTGTCGATGCCATAGCGCGAGCAGAGCGCGTCGAGCGAATTCGGCCCCATCGGATGCTTGCGGCGGGCCAGTTCGAGCGTATCGATGACCTGGGTGCGCGGGATCGGCGGCCGGCCGACACGGTTCAGCTCCATGTTGATGAAGCCCATGTCGAAGGACGCATTGTGGATCACGAGGGTCGAGTCCCCGACAAAGGCGAGGAAATCATCGACCACGGCCGCGAATTTCGGCTTGTCCGACAGGAACTCGGTCGACAGGCCGTGCACCGCGAACGCGCCCTCCGGAACATCCCGTTCCGGGTTGATGTAGACGTGGTAGGTGCGACCGGTCGGGACGTGATTCAGCATCTCGACGCCGCCAATTTCAACCAGGCGGTCGCCGTTGCGCGGATCGAGTCCTGTGGTTTCCGTATCGAAGGCAATTTCACGCATGGGCTGGGTCCGAATGGTCGGGCAGGGCTAGGGGCAAGACTCGCTTCTTACTGGCGGCCATGCAATCCGAAAACATCGTTATCCTGCCTTGCTTGCCAGCGGTGCCCGGCCTTTGGCTGCCGGGGCTCTAGCCCCGACCGGCCAGCGCACGCAGGATGCTGGCGACGGAGCGCCGCGCGGCGTCCACTCCATGATCAGTCTCGACGAGGAAATGCGCCCGGCGGCGCTTCTCGGCGTCCGGCATCTGCCGCGCGAGGATCGCCTCGAAACGTTCAACCGTCATGCCCGGCCGTGCCAGCGCACGCGCACGCTGGGTTTCGGGCCTGGCTGTAACGACCGCGACGGCATCGACACGGTGCTCGCCGCGCGTTTCGAACAGCAAGGGGATGTCGAGGGCGACAATCCGCCGTCCTTCCCTGCGGCTTCTGTCCAGAAACGCCAGTTCCTCCTCGCGGACGAGCGGATGCACGATGGCCTCGAGACGGGCAATGGCCTCGGGTTTGCCGAGCACTGCATTTCCAAGGCGTGTCCGGTCGACGATGCCACCAGCGACGGTACCCGGAAAGGCGGCCTCGATCAGTGGCGCAGCCCGACCAGAATACAGCGCATGCACCGTCGCGTCGGCGTCGTGCACCGGAACCCCGGCCTCGGCAAACAGCTTGGCCGTGGTCGATTTGCCCATGGCAATCGAGCCGGTGAGACCCAGACGGATCATTTGGCGGCATCCAGATCGGCGAGGATCAGGTTGCGCAGCTCTGTATCAACCTGCGGCCGAAAACCAAACCAGCGTTCAAAGCCATTTACAGCCTGATGCAGCAGCATGCCGAGACCATCGACGGAAACGTTGCCCCGCTCCCTTGCCGCGCGCAGGAGGCCGGTTTCCAGGGGAACATAGACCGCATCGGTCACCAGGGCATCCTGCGGCAATCCGGAAAGGTCGATGTCCAGCTCGGGCTTGCCCATCATGCCGAGCGATGTAGTGTTGACCAGAACCCGGGCCTGTTCAAGCACAGTCCCCAGCTTGTCCCACGCATGAGCCACAACGTCGCTGCCGAAATGATCTGCGATTGCCTTGGCTTTTTCCTCGGTCCGGTTGATCACGTGTACTGGAGCGAAGCCGCGCGAGAGCAAGGCCCAGACGATCGCCCGCGCAGCACCGCCTGCGCCCAGGACCACGGCCGCCCCCTTGGTCTTGTCCCAGCCCGGCGCAGCCTCGTCGAGGTTGCCCAGAAAGCCGAGACCATCGGTGTTGGCGCCGCACAGCCGGCCATTGTCCAGCCAAAGCGTGTTGGCCGCACCCATGGCCGTGGCCGCCGGATCCAGCCAGTCGCAAAGCGATGCCGCCAGCTCCTTGTGCGGCACCGTGACATTGCAGCCGGTGAGCCCGGATGCGGCCAGATCCCGGTAGAACCGTTCGGCATCTTCCGGTGCGACGGCCACGCGGCCATAGTCGCCGGCAATGCCATGCTTTTTCAGCCAGTAACCGTGAATGAGCGGGGAGCGTGACTGGGCGACGGGCCAGCCGGTGATCGCGGATCGGCGGAGGTCGGTCATACGTCGGTCTCCCCAAGGGCGCGAAGCTCGCCCAGCAGCGGCAGCAAGGGCAGGCCGAGAATGGTGAAATAGTCGCCTTCAATCCGCTCGAACAGCCGGACGCCGACGTTTTCCAGCTGATAGCAGCCGACGCTGGACAGGACCGCATCCCCGGCGAGCGCCAGATACCGGCCAATCTCAGCTGGGGACAGAGCTCGCATCGTCAGCCGGGCGGTCGAGACATGACGCCAGAGGACTTCATCACCGCGCGCCAGAACGACCGCAGAATGCAGCTCGTGAGTTTTGCCGGACAGGCCCAGCAGCTGGCGGCGGGCTGCTTCCATGTCAGCCGGCTTGGTGAAGCGCGCATTGCCAAGGCCAAGCACCTGATCCGCGCCGATCACCAGATCCTGCGGCCGGCGGCCGGCGACGTCGAGGGCCTTGGCCTCCGCCAGCACCTGGGCGATGTCCTCAGGGGGGAAGCCTGCCTCCAGCAGCGGCGCTTCAACGGCGCGTTCATCAACGGTTGCCGGGTCGACCGTGAAATCGAGCCGGGCATTTGCAAGCAGAGTGGCGCGAATCCGGCTTCCGCTGGCGAGCACAAGGGCCATGAGAGTTTCCGTTTGCTGGGCCGGTCAAGCGAGGGACTGAGCCTCTCCGGCGTTCCTGAAGTGGCGATAGAGTTCCATGATCTCTGCCGCCGTCTCTTCAATGGAGCGGCGGGTGACATCGATCAAGGGCCAGCCCTGTTCCACGCACAGCCGCCGGGTGGCCGCGATCTCCCGGGCGATCTCGCGCCGGTCGATGTAGAGATCATTATAGCCCTCGGAATTAAGCGAGAGCACACGGTTCTGACGGATCTGCTGAATGCGCTCGGGTGAGGCAATCAGGCCAACAACGAGCGGGCGCGTCAGGCGGGTCAGATCCTCAGGCAGGGGAATGTCGGGGACGATCGGGACGTTGGCGCATTTGATGCCACGATTGGCGAGATAGATGCAGGTCGGGGTCTTCGAGGTGCGGCTGATGCCGACGAGAACGATGTCGGCCTGATTGAGGTTATCCGCGATCTGACCGTCGTCATGCATCATCGTGTAGTTCAGCGCATCGATGCGCTTGAAGTACTCGGCATCAAGCGCGTGCTGCCCGCCGGGACGCCGGGTGAAGGGCACATTGAGGTAGGACTGAAAAACAGCGAAGACAGGATCGAGGATGTTAACGAAAGGGATACCAATTTCGCGGCAAAACCGTTCCAGCCGCTCGGCAATCTCCTTGTCGACCAGAGTGTAGAGCACGATGCCCGGTGCCTGCTCGATCTGGCCGATGACACGGTCGAGCTGCTTGTGGGTGCGGACCAGCGGATACATATGTTCGATGGCCTGCACCGCCTCGTACTGAACGGTCGCGGCACGCGCCACGGTCATCAGCGTCTCGCCGGTCGAATCGGACACGAGATGGAGGTGGAAGTAGTGTCTGGATTTTCCCACAACAAATCCTCTCGCATGTGGATGGCGGGGGACAACCCGGCCTCTCCAGCTCCAGGCAGGAAAAGTCATCCCCGCTGAGCCGATTTCATTAACAGATCGTAAAATCGCGGCAACCGATGCCGAAACGGTTCGGCACTCATGTGGATCAACAGGGCCTTCCGGCCTCACCCTCAGTTTATCCACTTCGGCCACAAGTCTTAAGGAAGCATTAACAACAGGCCAAGCTTTTGTTTTCGCTTCTTTTTTTGATTCAGCCGGATTCAATCCCCGATGCTTGTCCAGACCGCGCGGCGATTCATCCCGGCGCGAAAAGTCAGAGGATGGATTGTGGACAACGAATGATCCCGGTAATCCACCCTTAAGAATAAGAAACAGATTCAAATCTACCGAGACTCCCTTACTGGGGCCCTGACGGGAAAAAGGACCGAGCCATGAAATCGAACGACCGGGCCGTCATGCGCGTACTTGCTGGTGAAAGGCTCTACCCGCCACCGGTCTGGATGATGCGACAGGCAGGGCGGTATCTGCCCGAGTACCGGGAGACCAGGGCCAAGGCGAAGAACTTCCTCGACTTCTGCTACAATCCGGATCTGGCAACGGAAGTGACGCTTCAGCCGATCCGCCGTTACGGCTTTGATGCGTCGATCCTGTTCTCGGACATCTTCGTCGTTCCGGATGCCATCGGCTATCCGGTTCGCTTTGAGGAAGGGCGTGGACCTGTTCTCGAACCTCTGTCGCAGAATGTGCTGGACCGGCTTGAGCAGGGACGAGCAGAGGCTCATCTGGCGCCGGTGATCGAAACGGTCCGCCGTCTGCGCCGCGAGCTTCCGGAAGAGACCACGCTGCTGGGCTTCTGCGGAGCCCCCTGGACCGTTGCCTGCTACTCGGTCGCAGGTCATACGACGCAGGACCAGACAGCCGCCCGGGTTGGCGCCTATCGCGATCCGGCCCTGATGCAGCGGTTCATCGACGAGCTTGTCGTCGCATCCATCGCCTATCTGATCCGCCAGCTCGATGCCGGCGCCGACGCCCTGCAGATTTTCGACACGTGGGCGGGTGTTCTCGACGATGCCGGCTTTGCCCGCTGGTCGATCGAGCCAACCCGCCAGATCGTTGCCGGCGTGAAGGCAGCCCGGCCGGATGCGCGGATCATCGGCTTCCCGAAGGCATCGTCAGCCCGCCTGGCGGCCTATGTGGCTGGCACAGGTGTGGATGCTGTGGGCCTTGACTGGACCGCGCCGGATCACATCGCCCAGTCGATCCAGAAGTCGGTACCCATCCAGGGCAATCTCGATCCGATGCGACTGGTTGCCGGTGGCGCGGCGCTGGACGATGGCATCGCCCATGTGCTCGAGGCGCTGGGGCAGGGTCCGCTGATTTTCAATCTTGGCCATGGCGTAACGCCAGAGACTGATCCGGCGCATGTGGCCCGGATGGTCGAGCGCGTGCGGCAGGGATGAGGAGGACACGATGGATCTCTATCTCTGGCTGAAGTCGCTGCATGTCATCGCCATCATCGCCTGGATGGCCGGGATGCTGTATCTGCCCCGGCTGTTCGTCTATCACGCTGATGTTCCGGTCGGGTCACCGCAGTCCGAGACCTTCAAGGTCATGGAACGGCGGCTGCTGAAGGCGATCATCAATCCGGCCATGATCGTGGCCTGGATCCTCGGACTGTGGCTTGCCTATGAGCTGGATGCGTTTCGCGATGGCTGGTTTCACGCCAAGCTCACGCTGGTGCTTCTGATGTCCGGCGTGCATGGATACCTGTCGCGCTGCGTGAAGGTCTTTGCGCGCGACGAAAACACGCGGCCTGCACGGTTCTATCGCATCCTGAATGAAGTCCCGACGCTGCTGATGATTGGCATTGTTATCCTGGTTATCGTCAAGCCATTCTAAGTGCCGCTACGTATACACGAACTTCCAGGTTCCGCTGGCGCGATAACGCTCTTGCGGGACTTGGGCGAAGCAGCTATGTTCGCTGCCAACTTCACGAAAGGCGCGCGGGGTGCACCCCCGAAACGAGCCCAAGGGCGAAGCTAGTCGGCATCCCTCACGCCGGCACACGCCGAGACTTCACTTCTGTAGCCGATCTTCAATCGCGTTTCGGAAATCAGAAGCGTCCTTCCGCGTACTCATCTCCCACCCAACAGAGAACGACCCCAATTTATGCGGGAAATGAAACTCAAAGACCTGAAAGCCAAAACCCCGACCGAGCTTCTGACCTTCGCGGAAGAGCTTGAAGTTGAAAACGCCAGCACCATGCGCAAGCAGGAGCTGATGTTCGCGATCCTGAAGAACCTTGCGGCGCAGGATGTCGAGATCATCGGCGAAGGCGTGGTCGAGGTCCTGCAGGACGGCTTCGGCTTCCTGCGTTCGCCGGATGCGAACTATCTTCCGGGCCCTGACGACATCTATGTTTCGCCGTCACAGATCCGCCGCTTCTCCCTGCGGACCGGCGACACCGTCGAAGGCCAGATCCGCAGCCCGAAGGAAGGCGAGCGCTATTTCGCGCTGCTGAAGGTCAACACCATCAATTTCGAGGATCCGGAGAAGACCCGGCACAAGGTCCACTTCGACAACCTCACCCCGCTTTATCCCGATGAGCGGTTCAAGATGGAAATGGGCGATCCGACCTCGAAGGATCTCTCGTCGCGCATCATCGATCTTGTTGCGCCGCTCGGCAAAGGCCAGCGCGCCCTGATCACCGCGCCGCCGCGCACCGGCAAGACGGTGTTCCTGCAGAACATCGCAAAGTCGATCACCACCAATCATCCCGAATGCTACCTCATCGTTCTGCTGATCGATGAACGTCCGGAAGAAGTGACGGACATGCAGCGGACGGTGAAGGGCGAAGTGGTGTCCTCCACCTTCGACGAACCGGCAACGCGCCACGTGCAGGTTGCCGAGATGGTCATCGAGAAGGCCAAGCGCCTGGTAGAGCATGGCCGCGATGTGGTCATTCTGCTGGACTCGATCACCCGCCTCGGCCGCGCCTACAACACCGTCGTGCCGTCTTCGGGCAAGGTCTTGACCGGTGGTGTTGATGCAAACGCCTTGCAACGCCCGAAGCGCTTCTTCGGTGCCGCACGTAACATCGAAGAGGGTGGTTCGCTGACCATCATCGCGACCGCGCTGATCGACACTGGCAGCCGCATGGACGAAGTGATCTTCGAAGAGTTCAAGGGAACGGGTAACTCCGAAATCATCCTGGACCGCAAGATCTCCGACAAGCGCGTCTATCCGGCCATCGACATTCAGCGCTCCGGTACCCGCAAGGAAGAGCTGCTGGTACCGCAGGAACGTCTCAAGAAGACATTCGTCCTGCGCCGCATCCTCAACCCGATGGGTACGGTCGATGCGATCGAGTTCCTGCTCGACAAGCTCAAGCAGACCAAGTCGAACGACGATTTCTTCGACAGCATGAACACCTGATCCGAATCGGATCCGGTTCAGTTTCAAAGGCGCCGGCGGCAACACCGGCGCCTTTCGTTTTGACAGCTACCCCTCACTGGATTTGAATCGGACGCGTATCGAAAGGCATTCCCATGATCCGTCTTGAAACAGAGCGCCTCATTCTCCGCCCCTGGGAAGACAGGGATCTCGACGCGTTTGCAGCGATGAATGCCGATCCGGAGGTCATGCGATATTTTCCGTCGGTGATGGACCGGGACGGGACTGCTGCCATGATGGAGCGTGCGCGGGCAAAACTGGCCGCTGACGGCTTTTGCGTGTTTCCCGTGGAGCGGAAGGCGGACTGTGCCTTCCTCGGCTTCGTGGGGCTCAACAGGCCATCCTACGACAAGCCCTTGCCGTTCGATCCTTGCGTCGAGTTCGCCTGGCGTCTGGTCCGATCAGCGTGGGGGCAGGGCTATGCCACCGAGGCGGCCCGGGCCTGGATAGGATTCGGTTTCGAAACACTCGGCCTTGACGAGATCGTTGCCTTCACCACCGTGACCAATATCCCGTCACAGAAGGTGATGCAGCGGCTGGGAATGGTCCGCGACCCGGCGGACGATTTTCTGCATCCGATGCTGGCGCAAGATCATCTGCTCGCTCCGCATGTTTTGTATCGGCTGGCGCGGACATAGGGATCAGCGACGACATCCCCGATTCACGTGAAACATCGGTCGTGAAACAGCAGCCGTGGCAGCGCCGAAAATTGACCTCCATTTGAATCGGCGGCGGATTGATCGGGCAGTGACACGGGACGAGGCATGTCGTCTGCGCCGGATCGAATCGGCTGCGCATCGATCACGGCGCATGACTAGGCATCCGCTGCAGAAGCCTGTATGCGGCTGGGTCAGGTTATTTCGCTTGTTGCAGTCAGGTTCGGTTCAGTTCGATGCATGACACGATCTATGCCCTCTCCAGTGGTGCGCTGCCGTCCGGCGTTGCGGTGATCCGCCTTAGTGGCCCGTCGGCGCTGGCGGCCTTGTCGGCGCTGACTGGCCGGTCGTTTCCAGCGCGCAAGGCAAGCCTCAGTACACTCAAGGATCCGCAGACCGGCGAGGTGCTGGATCAGGCCCTTGTCGTCGTGTTCCCAGGACCAGCGAGCTTCACTGGAGAAGATGTGGTGGAACTGCAGTGCCACGGTGGCAGGGCGGTCGTTGCGGCGGTGCTGGCAGCGCTTGGACGGCTTCCTGACCTTCGTCCTGCCGAGGCCGGGGAGTTTACCCGCCGGGCTTTCGAACAGGGACGGATGGACCTGACAGAGGTCGAGGGTCTTGCCGATCTCATTGCGGCCGAGACCGAGGCGCAACGACGTCAGGCCTATCGGCAGATGGATGGCGCGCTCGGCCGGCTCTATGAGGGCTGGCGCAAACGTCTCCTGCACATGCGGGCGATGATCGAGGCGGACTTCGACTTCGCCGATGAGGACGATGTTCCCGGCAGTGTTGCCGATGAGGTCTGGCGGGAGGCGGGCGCGCTCCGCTATGAGGTGGCTGCCCATCTGGCTGCCGGGCCGCGTGGTGAACGTTTGCGGGAAGGGTTGCAGGTCGTTCTGCTGGGAGCGCCCAACGCCGGCAAGTCGAGCCTGCTCAATGCCATTGCCGGCCGGGATGTCGCCATTGTCACCGAGGAGGCGGGGACCACTCGCGACGTGATCGAAGTGCATCTGGATCTTGGTGGCTATCCTGTCACGCTGGCGGACACCGCGGGACTTCGAGGCGATGCGGGCCGGGTCGAGCTGGAAGGCATCCGCCGGGCGACCGAGCGAGGGCGTGCTGCCGACCTTGTTCTCTGGCTGCAGGAACCAGGTGGACCGGCACCAGATGATCGGGACAATGGACTGCCCGATGCCATCAGGATTGAGTCGGTTCCGGTCTGGTTGGTTCGGACCAAGACCGATCTTGAGACTCCTTCGAAACGAGACTCATCCGAAACAGAGCTTGGTTTTGCTTTGTCGATTGCAAAAGGGGAGGGGCTCGCCGGGTTGCTGGATGCGCTTTCTCATTTTGCTGGCGAGATGTTTGGGCGGGGTGAGACGTTGGTGGCGACGCGGCAGCGACACCAGCATCACCTCCGATCCTGTCTCGATGGTCTCGATGAAGCTCTTCGTCAGACGTATCTGCCGGTGGAACTCAGGGCAGAGGACTTGCGGCGGGCCGGCGATAGCCTGGGCCGGATCACCGGGCGGATCGACGTTGAGGATCTGCTCGATGTGATCTTCAGCGAGTTTTGTATCGGCAAGTGAATGTTTCACGTGAATCCGGTTCGTTGTCGAACCGACCCATGTTTCACGTGAATCATTTCAGGTTCGACGCAACTTGTTTCACGTGAATCAGCGGCCCGGTAATGCGTGGATCAGGCGGCGGGTGTTTCACGTGAATCCGTGTCGCCTTGGTAATTGTCCGGGTTGATTCACGTGAAATCACTTTGACCAAAGCAGGTCGGATTCCCTATAAGGAAGCGAATACGTGAACCGGTTTGGCCGGAGAGTCGCGCTGTCCGCAAGGCGGGTAGCCAGGTCAGGTTCCGGGCGTTCCTTCCAATTGAAACACGGTGACGGGCAGGCATTGGTCTGCGTCGAATGGGTGCGGTGCGGATGACTGAGTCGTTGCGATTTGATGTTGTGGTGATCGGTGGAGGTCACGCCGGCTGCGAGGCGGCTGCGGCTGCGGCGCGGCTTGGCGCGCGCACCGCTCTTGTCACGCATCGGTTCGAGACCATCGGGGTCATGTCCTGCAATCCGGCCATCGGTGGTTTGGGCAAGGGGCATCTGGTGCGCGAGATCGATGCGCTGGATGGTCTGATGGGGCGCGTCGCGGACCGGGCGGGTATCCAGTTTCGCATGCTCAACCGGCGCAAGGGTCCGGCGGTGCGTGGGCCGCGCGCCCAGGCGGATCGCAAGCTCTATCGCGAAGCCATGCAGGCGGAGATCCGGTCTGCGGCAAATCTCGAAGTCGTCGAGGGAGAGGCGGATCAGCTGCTGCGCCAGGATGGCGTGATTTGCGGTGTGGCGCTCAAGGATGGCCGCGCGATCAGCTGCGGTTCCGTGGTGCTGACGACGGGGACATTCTTGCGGGGGCTGATCCATATCGGTGATCGCAAGATCCCGGCGGGTCGTGTCGGTGAGGGTCCGGCGCTGGGTCTGTCGGCGTCGCTCGAAGACATTGGCTTTGCACTCGGGCGCCTCAAGACCGGAACGCCGGCGCGTCTGGATGGTCGCACCATTGACTGGGCGCAACTTGAAGAGCAGCCGGGGGATGACGAGCCGGTACCGTTCTCCACGATGACGACTGCAATCACGACGCCGCAGATCTCGTGCCACATCACCCGCACAACGGATGAGACGCACCGGATCATTCGCGAGAACCTGTCCAGGTCGGCGATGTATTCCGGCGAGATCAAGGGGCGCGGGCCGCGCTACTGTCCGTCGATCGAGGACAAGATCGTCCGCTTCGGAGATCGCGACGGACATCAGATCTTCCTGGAACCGGAAGGGCTCGACGACCATACGGTCTATCCGAATGGCATTTCCACCTCTCTTCCGGAGGATGCGCAGCTGGCGTTTCTCAAGACCATTCCGGGTCTCGAAAACGTGTCGGTGCTGCAGGTGGGTTATGCCATCGAGTATGACCACGTGGATCCACGTGAACTGACGACGACGCTGGAGGCCAAGCGTTGCAAGGGGCTGTTCCTCGCCGGCCAGATCAACGGCACGACTGGCTATGAAGAGGCGGGGGCGCAGGGGCTGGTTGCCGGCCTCAATGCCGCATTGCGCGCGGGCGGATCGGCCCGGGATTTCGTCGTGGATCGGGGGCAGGGCTATATCGGCGTCATGATCGACGATCTGGTGACGCGCGGCATCACCGAGCCCTACCGCATGTTCACGTCCCGCGCCGAATACCGTCTGTCGCTGCGGGCGGACAATGCCGATCAGCGGTTGACACCTTCGGGCATCGCGCTTGGATGTGTCGGGTCTTCCCGTCAGGCTGCGTTCGAGACAAAGCTTCAGGAACTCGATGCAGCGAGGGCGCTCATGCAGGGTCTGTCGATCACACCGGCCCAGGCGGTGAAACAGGGCCTACCGTTGAACCAGGACGGCATCCGGCGCAGCGCCTTTGATCTTCTGTCCTATCCCGACATGACGGTGGATCAGCTCTATCCGGTCTGGCCGCAGCTGGCCGACATTCCGGCCTCGATTGCGGAGCAGGTGGCGACGGATGCGCTCTATGCGGTCTATCTCGATCGGCAGGCGGCCGATATCGCTGCTCTTCGCCGCGATGAAGCTCTGACCATTCCGGATGCGTTCGATTTCTCTGCGCTGGCCGGGCTGTCGAACGAGATCAAGCAAAAGCTCGAAACGGTGCGGCCGGCGACGATTGGCCAGGCATCGCGCATGGACGGCATGACGCCGGCCGCCCTGACCTTGTTGCTGTCTCAGGTCAAGCGCCAGGAACGGCGCGGGGCGGCGTGAAGGACCTGTGAATATGGCTGGGACAAACCCCCTCGATGGCCCGCATGTTCTGCGGGAATACGCCTCTGTTTCACGTGAAACTGAAGCCCGGTTGAAAACCTACGTGGATCTGGTGCTGCGCTGGCAGCCGGCCCAGAACCTGATCTCACCGGCGACAATCCCGGAGATCTGGCGGCGGCACGTGGCCGACAGCCTGCAGCCGTATCTGGTGCGGCCGGAGGCGAAACGGTGGGTGGACCTCGGCAGCGGGGCGGGGTTCCCCGGGATCGTTACGGCGATCCTCCTTGCCGACACTCCGGGCGCCCATGTCTATTTCGTCGAGAGCAACCAGCGCAAGGCGGCGTTCTTGCGCACTGCCCTGCGCGAGACCGGATCGAGTGGCACCGTCATTCCGGCCCGGATCGAGTCGGTTGCGGAACAATGGACGCATGGTCCGGTGGATGCGGTTTCAGCGCGTGCGCTGGCGGCGCTGGACCTTCTGCTGGGGTTTTCCCGGGCGTTCATGGACCAGGGCGCGGTGGCTGTTTTCCACAAAGGGCGCGATTTTCAGCGTGAGGTTAATGAAGCGTCTCACGCATGGGCCTTTGATCTGGTAGAAAAGGCCAGTCTCATTGATCCCGAGAGCCGCATGTTGATCCTCTCCAACCTGACGGCCCGATCTGACGAGGAAGGTTCCCGCTGATGAACAGGCTTCCTGAAACCCCGCGCGTTCTGGCGCTGGCCAACCAGAAGGGTGGCGTTGGCAAGACGACGACGGCCATCAACCTTGGTACCGCTCTTGCCGCCATCGGCGAGCGAGTGCTGGTCGTCGACCTTGATCCGCAGGGCAACGCCTCGACGGGTCTCGGGATCGATCGCCGCGACCGGGCGCTGTCGACGTATGACGTGCTCTGTGGTGACTGCAGCATGGAAGAGGCGGTGAAGGAGACGGCGGTGCCGCGTCTCTGGGTCGCTCCGTCGACGATGGATCTTCTCGGCCTCGAGCTGGAAATTGCCTCCAGCGCCGATCGCGCCTATCGCCTGCGCAAGGCCATCGACGAGTTTGCCTCGTCGCGGCTGTTCCGCGAGATGGGCTTCTCCTATGTGCTGGTCGACTGCCCGCCGTCGCTGAACCTTCTGACGATCAACGCGCTGTCGGCGTCGCACTCGATCCTGGTGCCGCTGCAGTGCGAGTTCTTCGCGCTGGAAGGTCTGTCGCAGCTGCTGTCGACGGTCGAGCAGGTGCGCAACGCGCTCAACAACGAGCTGACCATCCACGGCATCGTGCTGACCATGTACGACAGCCGCAACAACCTCTCGAGCCAGGTGGTGGCCGACGTGCGCGAGACGATGGGCGATGCGGTCTACGAGACCATCATCCCGCGCAACGTGCGCATTTCGGAAGCGCCGTCCTATGGCAAGCCGGCGCTGCTCTACGACCTGAAGTGCTCCGGCAGCCAGGCCTATCTGCGGCTTGCTTCCGAGATCATTCAGCGTGAGCGGGAACTGCGCCGCGTCGCGGCCTGAGACCGGTTGGCCCGCGAGGGCTTGCAAAGCATGATATCCAACGCGGCGGCAGCGCCGCGTTTTCCATTCTGACGATATGACGAGCGCCAAGCGGAGACACACGATGGCTGAAGACGGTGGACGCAACAAGCGGCTGGGCAGGGGCCTTGCGGCACTGATCGGAGATGCGGGCATCGTTCCGGCCTCGCAGGATCAGGCGGCAGTGCAGGCGGACAAGACCCCGCCGCGCGACACGCGCAAGGTTCCGATCGAGTTTCTGGAGCCGAACCCGCGCAATCCGCGCAAGACCTTCCACGAGAAGGATCTGACGGAGCTGACCGACTCCATCCGCGAGAAGGGCATCATCCAGCCGATCCTGGTGCGTCCGGCCGCGGGCAAGCCGAACCATTTCGAGATCATCGCCGGTGAGCGCCGGTGGCGGGCCGCACAGCGGGCGGGCCTGCATGACGTGCCGGTGCTGATCCGCGAGATCACCGACCAGGAAGCGCTTGAGCTGGCGATCATCGAGAACGTGCAGCGCGCTGATCTCAACCCGATCGAAGAGGCGCTCGGCTATGAGCAGCTGACGGCCGAGTTCAACTACAGCCAGAATGATCTGGCGCGCCTGATCGGCAAGAGCCGCAGCCATGTCGCCAACACCATGCGCCTCCTCAAGCTGCCGAATGCCGTGAAAGACTATCTGTCGGAAGGGCTGATCACGGCGGGCCACGCGCGCGCGCTGATCACGCTGGAGGATCCGTCGGCGCTGGCCGAGCTGATCGTCGAGAAGGGTCTGTCGGTGCGCGAGGCGGAGAAGCTGGCACAGGATCCGGAGATCCTGTCAAAGCTGTCCGGCAGCAAGGATCCTGCGGCCAAGGTGGAGAAGGATGCGGACACTCGCGCCCTGGAAAAGCGCCTCACCGACAGCCTCGGGCTGAAGGTCGCCATCGGCCACAAGGCAGGCAAGGATTCGGGCGAGCTGAAGATCAAGTATGCCTCGCTGGAGCAGCTCGACGAGCTGTGCCGCAAGCTGGGCATCGAAACCCGTTAAGGGTTCGTTAGGATTTTCGAATCGGAAGCGGTCCGGATTTTCCGGGCCGCTTTTGTTTTATCTGCGAGATCTGCTGCGGGCTGTGGCGACGCGGGCTAGGGTCAGCAGGGCTTCGGACAGGACCGGCATGCCGATGCGGTCATTAAGGCGGGCGATGCGCATGGCGTCGTAAAGCCGGTCCATCGCCTTCTCCAGGTCCTGGGAGTTCCAGATCGACAGCTGCCGGGTGAGGGCTGGCTTGCGCTTGAAGAACACCGGCGGCTTCACCGTTTCGATGACCTGCGCGGCCGGGGTGCCGCTGTCAACGTCGGCGCGCAGGCGATGCAGCCACTGGAAATGCGCGAGGGTCTGACCGGCGATCACGGAGGCGTTGCTGCCTGCTGCATCCAGGCGTTCAAGCCCGTGGTCGAGGGCGGGCAAGTCGCCACCGGCTGCCGCGTCGATCAGCTCGGACAGTTCGAAGGCCGAAGCATCGCCGATGATCGCCTCGATATCATCCGTGTCGATGCGGCCCTTGCCGTGGGCATAGAGGCAGAGTTTGCGCAGCTCGCCACGGCTGGCCATACGGTCGGCGCCCAGAAGGCCGTGCAGGCTCGCGCGGGCTTCCCGGGTGATGGTGAGCCCGGCCGCCCGTGTTTCCTCGTCTATGAGCGTTTCCAGGTCCCTGGCTGTGTCCGCATAGCAGGGCACGGCGACGGCACGCTTGTCGTTCTCGAACAGCTTGCGCAGGCCTGTGCCCTTCTTCAGATCGCCGGCCTCGATCACCACCACGGCGGGGCAGTCGAGCAGGTTGACCACGGGAGTGACGGCAGGCAGCAGGTTGCGGCCTCCGGCATCCTTGACCCAGATGGTGCGGCGGCCGCCGAACAGGGGAATGGTGAGGGCCTCGTCGATCAGCCGATTCGGATCTGAAACGAGATCGCCGGCATCGAGCTTTGCCTGGCTGAAGGGGTCGTCGTTGCCGGCGCTGTAGGCGGCAACGAGGGCCTGTGCCCGTTCGGACACAAGCCCCGTATCGGGTCCGTAGACCAGGATCGCGTGGACATTCGCCGGCGGCTTGGCGACAAAACGATCAATGTCGCCGGCTTTCAGCGCGACCACGGGATCACCTCACTTGCGAGTGGCAAAGTAACCGGCGATGCGCGCCTGGACGTCCTGCGCCACCACCTTCGCCGCCCGCTCTTCCGCATCACGGCGGGCGCGCAGGTTGGCGAAGCGCTGGCTGGAGAAGTCGTAGGAGGCGGTTGCGAAGGACTTGCCGGTCATCAGGGTCCGGTTGTCGGCCGCATCCGCCAGCACGAAGGTCACGTTCATCGTCGTCGAGTAGGCCGAGGGCACGTCGGCAAGACGCTCCACACCGACCTCGGCAACGCCGATGTTCATGACCATGCGCAGGCGGTACTTCTTGGCCGGCGGATAGGTGCCGCGCTCGAAGCCGAACAGCAGCTCGTTGTAGAGCACGCGCCGGGCATCGGAGAGCCGGGTTTCATTGACGGTGTCGATCTTCTCGATCTCGATCGCCGCCAGTTCACCCTGCACGGTTTCCCCGGCCGGGCCGGACGTGGTTGGCAGCTGGCCATAGAGCGGCCGCACCTGGCAGCCGGCCAGCAGAACCCCGCTGGCCAGAACCAGAGCAATCCCGAAAGAGGTGCGGCGCCCGCGCGCCCAAGCGTCAGCCAACGACATTCACGATCCTCTGCGGCACGACGATGATCTTGCGCGGTGCGCGGCCTTCAAGCGCCCGCTGAACGAAGTCCTGTGCCACTGTGGCTGCTTCGACGTCCGCCGTCGAGGCATCACGTGCCACGGTGATCTCACCCTTCTTCTTGCCGTTGACCTGCACCGGCAGGACAATGCTGTCCTCGACGAGCAGCGCCTCATCCAGAACCGGCCAGCGGGCTTCGGCGACGAGGCCGGACTGGCCAAGCTCGGTCCAGCATTCCTCGGCAAGATGCGGCATCATCGGTGCCATCATCATGACAAGGTATTCGCAGGCTTCCCGGGCGGCCCAGGCGGCATCGGCGTCGGCCAGCCCGTTGTGGACGGTCTTGCCGATCTGGTTCACCAGTTCGTAGATGCGGGCAACGGCACGGTTGAAGCCGAGGCCTTCGATGTCACGCGACACGGCAGCCAGCGTCTTGTGGGTGGCACGGCGCAGCTCAAGCGCGGCATCGCCCATCTGCGGGGCCTCGGTGCTGCGCTTCGGCGTGGCGGCAACTTCGCCGACCAGACGCCAGACGCGCTGCACGAAGCGCCAGGAGCCCTGAACGCCTTCCTCGGTCCAGATGACATCACGCTCCGGCGGGCTGTCCGACAGCACGAACCAGCGCGCGGTGTCGGCACCATAGGTGGCGATGATGTCCGTCGGGTCGACCGTGTTCTTCTTCGACTTCGACATCTTCTCGATGGAGCCGATGGTCACCGGAGCGCCGGTGGCAATCTCGATGGCAGAGCGGGTCTCGCCTTCGATGAACTGCACCTCGGCCGGGCTGAGCCACTTGCCTTCCACGCTCTTGTAGGTCTCGTGCGTAACCATGCCTTGGGTGAAGAGGCCCTTGAACGGCTCCTTCAGGTCCAGCGCGCCGACCTTCTGCATCGCGCGGGTGAAGAAGCGCGAATAGAGCAGGTGCAGGATCGCATGCTCGATGCCGCCGATGTACTGGTCGACAGCCAGCCAGCCGTTGGCTGCTGCCGGGTCGGTCGGCTGGTCGTGGTGCGGAGCGGTGAAACGGGCGAAGTACCAGGAACTGTCCACGAAGGTGTCCATGGTGTCGGTCTCACGGCGCGCCGGCTTGCCGCATTTCGGGCAGGAGCAATGGCGCCAGGTGGCGTGCCGGTCGAGCGGGTTGCCCGGCTTTTCGAAATTGATGTCGTCCGGAAGCTTGACCGGCAGGTTTTCGTCCTTCTCCGGAACCACGCCGCAGTCGTCGCAGTGGATGACCGGGATCGGGCAGCCCCAGTAGCGCTGGCGCGAAATGCCCCAGTCGCGCAGGCGATAGTTCACCTGGCGGGTGGCCTGCGCCGCGCCGTCGATGATCACGGCCTCGAGCTTGCGGGCGACCGTCTCCTTGGCATCGGCGATGCTGAGGCCGTCGAGGAAACCGGAGTTGAAGATGGTGCCATCATCCGTGTAGGCGACGTCGGCGACGGTGAAGGCGGCCGGATCGGCATCCTTCGGCAGCACGACGGGCTTGACCGGCAGGCCGTACTTGCGGGCGAAATCGAGGTCGCGCTGGTCATGCGCCGGGCAGGCGAAGATCGCGCCGGTGCCGTAATCCATGAGGATAAAGTTGGCGACATAGACCGGCAGCTCGATGGAGGCATCCAGCGGATGCTTCACGCGCAGGCCTGTGTCCATTCCCTTCTTCTCGGCCGTCTCGATGGCTTCGGCCGAGGTGCCGATGCGGCGGCAGTCCTCGATGAAGGCGGCCAGATCCGGATTGCTCTCGGCGAGCTTCACCGAGATCGGGTGATCCGGCGACAGGCCCATGAACGAGGCACCGAACAGCGTGTCGGGGCGGGTGGTGAAGATCTCGAGTGTCTTGTCGCCCGTCGGGGCCGGAGCGGTGAACTCGAAACGGACGCGCAGGCCTTCCGACTTGCCGATCCAGTTCTTCTGCATCAGGCGGACCTTTTCCGGCCAGCGGTCGAGCGTGTCGATCGCTTCCAGAAGATCCTCGGAATAGTCGGTGATCTTGAAGAACCACTGGGTCAGTTCGCGCTGCTCGACGAGTGCGCCGGAGCGCCAGCCGCGGCCGTCGATCACCTGCTCGTTGGCGAGCACGGTCATGTCGACCGGATCCCAGTTGACCTTCGACTTCTTGCGGTAGACGAGGCCGGCTTCCAGGAACTTCAGGAACAGGCGCTGCTGCTGCGTGTAGTACTCCACGTCGCAGGTCGCGAACTCGCGGCTCCAGTCCAGCGACAGGCCCATGATCTTGAGCTGGCCGCGCATGAACGCGATGTTCTCGTAGGTCCAGTCCTTCGGATGGACGTTGTTCTGCATGGCCGCGTTCTCGGCCGGCATGCCAAAGGCATCCCAGCCCATCGGATGCAGCACGTTCAGGCCCATTGCGCGCTTGTAACGAGCGACCACGTCGCCCATGGCGTAGTTGCGCACATGGCCCATGTGAATGCGGCCGGACGGGTAGGGGAACATCTCCAGCACGTAATATTTCTCGCGCGGATCGTCATTGGACGTCTTGAACACGTCCTTCTCGTCCCACACCTTCTGCCAGCGCGCTTCGACGTCGCGTGCGTTGTAGCGTTCCCGTTCCGTAGCCATCAAATTCGCCATTTCACTGGCGCCCGCAAAGCAGGCGCATCAAACAAACATCTGCCGGACTGTCACCAGAATTTCCCGCAAGGGTCAACATGATTGGCTGAAATTGCGGCGCTTTTCGCGCCTGCAGCACTGTCTGAACCGTTGCCCAGAAACGCAGTGGCTTGAACCGGACAGGCTTGCCGCCGTATCAGGGCTGTCAGGGACCGATCCGGTCCGCATTTGCCGGAGTTACACCATGGCCGACACAGCAACAGATCGTCTCGCAACGGTCATCGCCGACATCCGGAGTGCCGAGGCCGAACACGGCCGCGAAGCGGGCGCCGTTACGCTCATCGCTGTTTCCAAGACATTCGAAGCCGATGACATCCGGCCAGTGCTTGTGGCTGGTCAGCGTGTGTTCGGGGAGAACCGGGTGCAGGAGGCCATGGGGAAGTGGCCGGCGTTGCGGCAGGACTTTGCCGGCATCGAGCTGCATCTCATCGGACCGCTGCAGTCGAACAAGGCGAAGGAAGCGGTCGCAACCTTCGACGTGATCCACACGATCGACCGGGAAAAGATCGCGCGGGCGCTGAAAGATGAAATGACGGCGCAGGGCCGGGATCTGCCGTGCTTCATCCAGGTGAACACCGGCGAGGAACCGCAGAAGGCAGGCATCGCGCCGAAAGAGGCCGATGCCTTCATTCGCCTGTGCCGGGAGGACATCGGCCTGACCGTGATCGGCCTGATGTGCATTCCGCCGGTCGAGGAAGCGCCGGGACCGCATTTCGCACTGCTGCAGAAGATCGCGCAGCGCAACGGTCTGTCGCAGCTGTCGATGGGCATGTCTGCCGACTATGAAACCGCCGTCTCCTTCGGGGCGACGCATGTGCGGGTCGGTTCGGCCATCTTCGGCGGCCGCGGCTGAGACGGGCGACACGGGAGATATCGGCCATGATGTTTGACGGCATCAACCTCGTCGGTGTGGCCCTTGCGGCCGTTGCCAGCTTTGCATTCGGCGCGCTGTGGTATGGCTTGCTCGGACGGCCGTGGCAGCGTGCGGCCAGAATGTCGGCCGATGCGGCGCGGCCGGGCCCGATCACCATGCTGGTGACATTCGCTGCCGAGCTGCTGATGGCCTTCATCTTTGCCGGCGTGATCTATCATGCTGGCGGCCTCAGCGTGAAAAGTGGCCTGATTTCGGCTGGCATGATCTGGACCGGATTTTTCCTCACATCGCTGGTTGTGTCGCATCGGCATCAAAAGACTAGCCCGCTCCTCCTGCTGATCGACGGTGGGCACTGGCTGGGTGTTCTCTTGATTCAGGGTGCCGTGATCGGACTTGTCGGGTGACCTAAGCACCGAATCTGTCTACGAAAGTTCGACTTATCCCTAATGGACGTTCCCCGCTTCGCTGAGCATAATGCCGCCGAAACGGGGTTCCCTTGGGGAAACCATCCGGAAGTCTGTAGGGAGGAAGGCATGTCTGACAACGTGTTCCCGGTGTCGGCGGAAGTGGCGGCGCACGCCCTCGTCGACAACGCGAAATATCAGGAAATGTATCGTCAGTCAGTGGACAACCCGGATGCGTTCTGGGGTGAACACGGCAAGCGCCTTGACTGGATCAAACCTTATTCTCGCGTCAAGAACACGTCGTATGACTATCACAACGTGTCGATCAAGTGGTTCGAAGACGGCACGCTCAACGTGGCCGCGAACTGTGTTGATCGTCATCTTGCGACACGCGGTGATCAACCTGCGATCATCTGGGAAGGCGATGATCCGTCCGAGCACAAGATCATTACCTACAAGGACCTGTCGCGGGAAGTGAACCGCTTCGCCAACGTGCTTCTCGCCAAGGGCGTGAAGAAGGGCGACCGCGTCACGATCTATCTGCCGATGATCCCGGAAGCGGCCTACGCGATGCTGGCCTGCGCCCGCATCGGCGCGATCCACTCGATCGTGTTTGGCGGCTTCTCGCCGGACAGCCTGGCGCAGCGCATTGCCGACTGCAAGTCGACCTGTCTCATCACCGCAGATGAAGGCCTGCGCGGTGGCCGCGGCGTGCCGCTCAAGGCCAATGCGGACAAAGCGGTCGAGAAGGCTCCGATCGAGACCATGATCGTGGTCAAGCGCACCGGTGGTGCCGTGACCATGACCCCGGGCCGCGATGTCTGGTACCACGAGGAAGTGGCCAAGGTTTCCGACGTTTGCCCGCCGGCCGAGATGAACGCGGAAGATCCGCTGTTCATCCTCTACACGTCCGGCTCCACCGGCAGCCCGAAGGGGGTGATGCACACCACCGGCGGCTATCTGGTCTATGCCTCGATGACGCATCAGTATGTCTTCGACTACCACGACGGCGACGTCTACTGGTGCACGGCGGACGTGGGCTGGGTCACCGGCCACAGCTACATCGTCTATGGGCCGCTGGCCAATGGCGCGACCACGCTGATGTTTGAAGGCGTTCCGACCTACCCGAACGCGGGCCGGTTCTGGGATGTGGTCGACAAGCACAAGGTCAACATCTTCTACACGGCGCCGACCGCGATCCGCTCGCTGATGGGCGCCGGCGACGAGCACGTGACCCGCACGTCGCGCAAGAGCCTGCGGCTGCTGGGCTCGGTGGGTGAGCCGATCAATCCGGAAGCCTGGATGTGGTACTACAACGTTGTCGGCGAGAAGCGGTGCCCGATCGTCGACACCTGGTGGCAGACCGAGACCGGCGGCATCCTGATCACGCCGCTGCCGGGCGCGACGGCGCTGAAGCCGGGCTCGGCCACGCGGCCGTTCTTCGGTGTCCAGCCGGCCGTGGTGGACGCGGAAGGCAACATCCTCGAGGGTGCGACCGAGGGCAACCTGGTCATCGTCGACAGCTGGCCCGGCCAGATGCGCACCGTCTATGGCGATCACGAGCGCTTCGTGCAGACCTACTTTGCCACCTACAAGGGCATGTATTTCACGGGTGACGGCTGCCGCCGCGATGCCGATGGCTATTACTGGATCACGGGCCGCGTCGATGACGTGATCAACGTGTCCGGTCACCGCATGGGGACGGCCGAGGTGGAAAGCGCCCTGGTTGCGCATCCGAAGGTGTCGGAAGCCGCTGTCGTGGGCTATCCGCATGACATCAAGGGGCAGGGCATCTACGCCTATGTCACGCTGATGGCCGGCGAAGAGCCGAGCGAGGCGCTGCGCAAGGAACTGGTGGCCCATGTCCGCAAGGAAATCGGCCCGATTGCCTCGCCGGACCTGATCCAGTTCGCGCCCGGCCTGCCGAAGACCCGCTCCGGCAAGATCATGCGCCGCATCCTGCGCAAGATCGCCGAGGACAGCTTCGAGAACCTCGGCGATACCTCGACGCTGGCCGATCCTACTGTGGTCGAGGACCTGATCGAGAACCGCCAGAACCGCGACTGATCCGGCCCCTATGCTGATCCCGAAAGGCCCGCCAAACGGCGGGCCTTTTGTTTTGGCTGGTCGCGTCAGCACCCGGTTTTCTGACTGAAACACCACCCGCTCCGGTCATCCCCGCCGCCGTGCGGGGATCCAGATTTTCAGGGATGATCCAGGTGGGGGGTAGGTGAACGGGTCAGATCCCCGCACGGGGGCGGGGATGACGTCCGTGGGTGTGGCAATGGCTCATGCCCAGTCTTGGCAAAGCACTGGCAGGGCCAACAAAAAACCCCGGCGCGATGCACCGGGGCTTGAGTTTTTGTCGCTCTGAAAAGGGTCAGCTCAGGCCCAGGGGCGGGACTGGGCGGCCTTGGCTTCGAAGCTGTCGATGGAGGCGGCCTTTTCCATGGTGAGGCCAATATCGTCGAGGCCGTTCAACAGGCAGTGCTTGCGGAAAGGGTCGATCTCGAAGCGGATCACGCCGCCGTCCGGGCCCTTGATTTCCTGGGTTTCCAGGTCAACCGTCAGGGTCGAGTTGGCGCCGCGCGAGGCGTCGTCGAGCAGCTTGTCGTGCTCTTCCTTGCTGACGACAACCGGCAGGATGCCGTTCTTGAAGCAGTTGTTGTAGAAGATGTCGGCGAAGGACGTGGAGATCACGCAGCGGATGCCGAAATCGAGCAGTGCCCACGGGGCATGCTCGCGGGAGGAGCCGCAGCCGAAGTTGTCGCCGGCGACGAGGATCGATGCGCCCTTGTAGGCCGGCTTGTTCAGGATGAAGTCGCCATTGTCCGAGCCATCCTCGTTGTAGCGCATTTCCGAGAACAGCGCGGTGCCGAGACCGGTGCGCTTGATCGTCTTCAGATACTGCTTCGGGATGATCATGTCGGTGTCGATGTTGATGATCGGCAGCGGTGCGGCGACACCCGTGAGCGTGGTGAACTTCTGCAAGGCGTTACTCCAAGGTCTCTGGTCTTTTGTTCTTGTGGCCCCGCCGTCAGGCGGCGAGGCTTGTTGCCGGGGCGACGCCCAGCAGGATGTTGAGGTTCTGCACGGCGGCACCCGAGGCGCCTTTGCCGAGGTTGTCATAGACGGCAATGATCGCGGCCTGGGCGCGCGCATCATTGGCGAAGACATAGAGCCGCATCGCATTGGTGCCGTTCAGCGCCTGCGGGTTCAACTCCGATGCCCGGTCAAGCGGCGACAGCGGCGCGACCTCGACGAACCCGTCGGTCTGGGCCGCAAAATGGTCGGCGATGGCGGCGTGAATCTCTGCGCCGGACGGCACCTTCGGCAGGAGGGCGAGGTTCAGCGGAACGCTGGTGATCATGCCCTTGTAGTAGTTGCCGACCGACGGCACGAACAGCGGCGCGGATGACAGGCCGCTGTAGCGCTGCATTTCCGGCAGGTGCTTGTGATTGAAGGCAAGGCCATAGGGCAGGAAGACGTTGGCCGCATCGCCCTTTGCCTCGTAGTCCTCGATCATCGACTTGCCACCGCCGGAATAACCGGAGATGCCATTGACGGCGACGGGGAAGTCGGCAGGAACCAGTCCGCCTGCAATCAGCGGCCGAAGTGCCGCGATCACGCCCTGCGGCCAGCAGCCCGGGTTGGACACGCGCTTGGAGGCCGCGATGGCGGCCGGCTGCGACTTGTCCATTTCGGCAAAGCCATAGGTCCAGCCTTCGGCCACGCGGTAGGCGGTCGATGCGTCGATGACGGCGGTGGTGTCGTTGGTGATCAGCGACACGCTTTCCTTGGCCGCCTCGTCTGGCAGGCAGAGAATGGCTACATCGGCGGCGTTGAGCAGTTCGGCGCGGGCGGAGAGGTCCTTGCGGCGCTCCTGGGAAATGGAGAGCAGCTCGATGTCGCGGCGTTCAGCAAGGCGCTCGCGGATCTGCAGACCCGTCGTTCCAGC
This sequence comes from Pannonibacter sp. SL95, assembly GCF_026672425.1. Classification (GTDB taxonomy): domain Bacteria; phylum Pseudomonadota; class Alphaproteobacteria; order Rhizobiales; family Stappiaceae; genus Pannonibacter. The sequence continues at coordinate 345,185 of NZ_JAPPRC010000004.1, read as the reverse complement.
CTCACCATCAATGAATACCCGCGCCACCATGGGCCTGTTCCTTTCCCTCATGTCGAATGTCTGGACTGCGATACGCGCATCGCAACGTGCCGGGTTTTACACGCAAACGGCCACCCTGTCACGGCACGCGCATCCCTTCAGTCCGGGCAGAAACTCAACGGGCCATTGAGTGATACTCATCATTCGGCCGCATGTCGGCGGCAGCTGCAACCCGGTTCGACATGTTGAAGAAGGCGGTGACCGATGCGATGTCCCAGATGTCGCGGTCGCTGAAGCCGACGTCGCGCAGCGCCTGGCGGTCATGCTCCTCGATCTCGGCCGGGCGCTCGGTCAGCTTGTGCGCGAAGTCCAGCATGGCCTTCTGGCGCGGGGAGAGGGGGGCGGCCCGATAGTTCATCACCATCATCTCGCCAAACATTGCGTTGCCAGACAGCTGCCTTACGGCGGCGCCATGGGCAGTCAGGCAATAGAAACAGCGGTTTACCGATGACACGACCACCGCAATCATCTCGCGCTCCAGCTTGCTGAGGGCCGAGGCGCCAAGCATCAGGTCGTTGTACATGTCAGTGAAGGCGCGCAATTTCGTGTCGTCAAAAGCGTAGGCAATCAAAACATTCGGAACAAGTCCGAGCTTTTCTTGACATTTTTCGAAATACCGTTGCGTCGTTTCGCTGAATTCGGCGGAGCCTTGCAGGTTCAGGGCAATCACTGGCGCATTCGACATTTTGTAATCCCTCCCGGTTATCGTCATTTTTTAGGCTAGTTCGCTAATCTAGCATGCTCGCCACTGAGTCGCGGACCAGGAGGAACAAGATGCCGCACGCAAGGGAACACCGGAAAGCCGAACTGATTGCAGAGGTGCGGCAGGCACTGGCAAGCGGACATCCGGGCCTCGCGGACTTTGCCGAGGAACTGTACCTGCGGGGTGCGGCCGAGGATCTTGTCGCCTACAGCGCCGACGAGCTCGCAGGCTTCGCCAAGGCAGCCTATGCCGGCTTTGAAGTTCACGCTGCGGGCACGCATCGCGTCAGCGTGACCAATCCGGCCTTCAAGGCCGCCGGCAAGATGGCCGGTGAGGTGACGGTTGTCGAACTGGTCAATGACAACATGCCGTTCCTGGTCGATTCGGTGATGGCCGAACTGCAGGACAGCCGCCTCGAAGTGCATCTGGTGCTGCACCCGATCTATTCGGTCGAGCGCGATGCCGGCGGCAAGCTGGTGTCCGTCGCCGGACGCAAGCAGGCCAGCGCACGCGAGGACAACCAGGAAAGCCTCATCCACATTCACGTCAGCCGCATCGGATCGGAAGAAGCCCGCAAGGCGCTCGCCGATCGGCTGAACCTGATCATGGCCGATGTGCATTCCGCGGTGACGGACTGGAAGCCGATGCGCAAGCGGCTGAACACCGCGATCAACACCTACAAGACCGCTGTCGTGAACGGCCGCGACGAACTGTGGGAGGCGATCCACTTCCTGGAGTGGATGGCGAATGACAATTTCATCTTCCTCGGCATGCGCGAGTACACGTTCAATGGCAGCGTCGAGGACGGCGAGCTGATCCCGGTCGACGGGACCGGTCTTGGTACGCTTGCCAATCCCGATGTCCGCGTTCTGCGCCGTGGTACGGAATTCGTCCAGATCACCCCGGAAATCCGCGAGTTTCTCAAGCGTCCGGATCCGCTGATCATCGCCAAGGCGAACGTGAAGAGCCGGGTGCACCGCCGGGTCTACATGGACTATGTCGGCACCAAGCTGTTCGACGAAAACGGCACCATGGTCGGTGAGCTGCGGGTCGTCGGCCTGTTTGCCTCGACCGCCTACAATGAGCCGACCGGCAAGATCCCGTTCCTGCGCCGCAAGGTCGCCAGTGTTCTGGCGAAGGCAGGCCTTGATCCTGACGGTCATTCCGGCCGCGCCCTCACCAATGTGATGGAAACCTTCCCGCGCGACGAGCTGTTCCAGATCGACCAGGAAACGCTCTACGATTTCGCCATGTCGATCCTGCAGCTCGACGAACGCCCGCGCATCCGCGTGCTGGCCCGCGCTGAAAAGTTCGACCGCTATGTGTCGATCCTCTGCTACATCCCGCGTGACCGCTACACGACCGAAGTCCGTCTCAACGTCGGGACCTACTTTGCCTCCGTGTTTGATGGAAGGTTGTCGGCCTGGTACGTGACCTATCCGGAAGGTCCGCTGGCCCGCGTGCACTTCATCATCGGCCGCGACAAGGGCAAGACGCCGGTCGTGGCGCAGGAGGACCTGGAACTGGCTGTCGCCTCCATGGTGCGCACCTGGCCGGATGGCCTGCGCGACGCCTTCAAGGAGCGCTTTGACCCTGAAACCGCGCACCGCCTGTCCGAACGCTATGCACTGGCTTTCCATGGCGGGTACAAGGAAGTCTATTCGGCCGAGATGGCGCTGGCGGACGTGGTCAAGATCGAGACCCTGTCGGAAGAGCGCAAGACCAGCATCACCTTTGCCCGTGCCTCTGCCAGCCAGGCGGACCGGCTGTCGCTGAAGGTCTACAATCTCGGTGCGCCGATCCCGTTGTCCGCGCGCGTGCCGCTTCTGGAAAACATGGGTTTCCGCGTCATCAACGAGCGCACCTATCGCATCACGCCGACGGACATGCCGCTCTACTACCTGCATGAAATGACGCTGGAAGCGACCCGTGGCTCCGACTTCGACCTGACGGCGGGCCTGAAGGACCGGCTTGAGGCGCTGTTCATGGCAGTCTGGCTGGGGCAGGCGGAAAACGACGGCTACAACGCGCTTGTCCTGAGCGCGGGCCTTGCCTGGCGGGATATCGCCATGCTGCGCGCCCTGTCCAAGTATCTGCGTCAGGTCGGCATCCGCTATTCCGAAGACTACATGTGGACGACACTCAACAACTACCCGGCGATTGCTGCGGCGTTGGTCGAGCTGTTCCACATCCGTTTCAATCCGGCCTTGTCCGACAGCGACCGCACGTTGAAGACGGCCAAGCTGGAGGATGAACTGACCACGGCCTTCGATGCCGTCGTCAGCCTGGACGATGACCGCATCCTGCGCCGGTTCCAGAATGTCATCGACGCGACGCTGCGGACCAACTTCTTCCAGCTCGGCCAGGACGGCAAGCCGAAGCCGACCTTTGCCTTCAAGATCAACTCCCGGGCCATCGAGGATCTGCCGCAGCCGCGCCCGTTCCGTGAAATCTCGGTGTACAGCCCGCGCGTCGAAGGCATCCACCTGCGATTCGGCAAGGTGGCGCGTGGCGGCCTGCGCTGGTCTGACCGCCCGCAGGATTTCCGCACCGAAGTGCTGGGCCTGGTGAAGGCACAGCAGGTGAAGAATGCCGTGATCGTTCCGGTCGGTTCCAAGGGCGGCTTCGTGCCCAAGCGCCTGCCGGTGGGCGGGGATCGTGAAGCCGTGTTTGCCGAAGGCACCGAAGCTTACAAGATCTTCGTCGGCTCGCTGCTCGATGTGACGGACAACCTCAAGGGTGATCATGTCATCCCGCCGCTGGAAGTCGTGCGGCATGACGAGGATGATCCCTATCTGGTGGTCGCCGCCGACAAGGGCACGGCAACCTTCTCCGATACGGCCAACGGCATCTCGACGAGCCGTGACTTCTGGCTTGGCGACGCCTTCGCCTCGGGCGGCTCGGCCGGTTATGACCACAAGAAGATGGCCATCACCGCGCGCGGTGCCTGGGAAGCGGTGAAGCGTCACTTCCGCGAGATGAACCGCAACATCCAGACCGAGCCCTTCACCGTTGCCGGCGTGGGTGACATGTCCGGCGACGTCTTCGGCAACGGCATGCTGCTGTCGAAGGAGATCCGGCTGGTGGCGGCCTTCGATCACCGCGACATCTTCCTGGATCCCAATCCGGATGCTGCCGTCAGCTTTGCCGAGCGTCAGCGCCTGTTCAACATGGGCCGCTCGTCCTGGGCGGACTACAACAGCGAGCTGATCTCCGCAGGTGGCGGCGTGTTCTCGCGCCAGCTCAAGTCGATCCCGCTCAGCGACGAGATTCAGGCACTGCTCGGTCTCGCCAAGGCCAAGGCAACGCCGCAGGAGGTGATGACCGCGATCCTGAAGCTCGACGTTGACCTCCTGTGGTTTGGCGGCATCGGCACCTACATCCGGGCCTCCAGCGAGACCGATGCGGATGCCGGCGACCGCGCCAACGACGCAATCCGCGTGACGGCGAAGGATGTCCGCGCCAAGGTCATCGGCGAGGGCGCAAACCTCGGCATGACCCAGCGTGCGCGCATCGAGTTCGGCCGCAAGGGTGGCCGCTCCAACTCCGACGCCATCGACAACAGCGCCGGCGTGAACTCCTCCGACATGGAGGTGAACATCAAGATCGCCTTCGGCGCGGCGGTGCAGGCGGGCAAGCTGGACATCCCGGCCCGCAACGTGATCCTGGCCGAAATGACCGATGAGGTGGCCGGTCTTGTGCTGCGGAACAACTACCTGCAGACGCTGGCCATCTCCATGACGGAACGGCGCGGGCTCGAGGATTTCGGCTATCAGGTGCGCATGATGCGCCAGCTGGAGCAGGCCGGGCATCTCGACCGTCAGGTTGAGTACCTGCCTGACGACCTGGCGATTGCCGAACTGGAAAAGGCCGGTCTTGGCCTCAGCCGCGCGGAACTCGGCGTGCTGCTCGCCTATGCCAAGATCACACTCTATGACGCGCTGCTGGACAGCGATGTTCCGGATGATGACTACCTGTCGCTGGAGCTGTTCCGCTACTTCCCCGACCGGATGGACAGCGAGTTTGCTGACGAGATCCGTGGCCATCGCCTGCGGCGCGAGATCATCGCCACCATGCTGGCCAACTCGATGGTCAACCGGGGTGGGCCGACCTTCGTGACCCGCATCGCAGACCAGACGGGAGCCAGCGAGGCAGACATTTCCCGTTGCTTTGTCGCGGTTCGCAATTCCTTCGGCCTGACCGGCCTCAACGAGGCGATCGATGCGCTCGACGCCCGCATCGATGGCGGCCTGCAGCTGGAACTCTATGCCGAGGTGCAGGACCTGTTCCTCGAGCAGGTGCTCTGGTTCAAGCGGCATGTGTCGTTCCGCGATGGTATCGCGGCGGTGGTTGACCGGTTCTCGGATGGCATTGCGGCGCTCGGCCAGCGTCTGGCCGATGCAGTGACGCCGGCGCAGGCAGAAGTTCTGCTGGCACGGGCGGCGAGCTTCGCGGAACGCGGCGTGCCGCAGGATCTGGCGCATCGCATCGCCTTCCTGCCGGTCGAAGCCACCATCCCGGATATCGTCCTGGTCGCCGGCGATGTCGGTGCTCCGCTTGAAACCGCTGCAAAGACCTTCTTCGAGGTTGCCCAGCACTTCCGCATCGGCGCGATGGATGCGCTCGCCCGGGATCTCACCATCTCCGACTATTACGACGGACTGGCGCTGGACCGGGCCCGCGCGACCCTGGCCAATGCCCACCGCGACCTGACCGCTGCGGCTGTGAAAGCCGGTGGCTTCAGCAACTGGCTGGGCGCGCATGAGGCAGAAGTGACGCGCACGACCCGCGCCGTTGGCGAGATCCTGGAAGGCGCGATCAGCGTGTCCAAGTTCTCCGTCGCGGCCAGCCTTCTGGCTGAAGTCGCCCGCTGATCGAGACAACGGGATTGCCCCGCCCGTTCAGGGCGGGGCAATCCGCTGAAAATACCGCCGGTCCGACCGTGACCGTCTTGCGCAACTTTCTGTTTTGCGAGCAATTTGGGCCGGTCTGGCCCTACAGCAACTCAGGAGAAATGCGCCTTGCACGATCATCAGCGAACGACAAGGCGCGGCCTGTTCGGGTGGGTGCTGTTTGACTGCGCTGCCCAGCCGTTTTTCACGCTGGTGACGACCTTCGTCTTTGCCCCGTTCTTTGCTGCAAGCCTGGCCGCAACGCCAGCGGAGGGGCAGGAACTGTGGGGCTATGCCACGGCAGCGGCCGGGCTGGTCACAGCGCTGCTGGCGCCGTTGCTGGGGGCGATCGCTGACGCCACCGGTGCACGCAAGCCCTGGATCGCCGGCTTTGCCGTGCCTTATCTCATCGCCTGTGTTGCGCTCTGGTACACGGCGCCGGGCGAGCCGCTGTCAGTGGTGATCGCGCTGACCGCCTTTGCCATCGGAACGGTGGCCATCGAATTTGCAACGCTGTTCAACAACGCGATGATGGGGGATCTGGTGCCGCGCAGCCGGCTGGGGCGCCTGTCTGGAACCGGCTGGGCGATGGGCTATGCGGGCGGGCTTGCCAGTCTGGTGCTGACGCTTGGTTTTCTGGCGGCCAGTCCCGATACGGGCCGGACGTTGCTGGGTTTCGAGCCGCTGTTCGGGCTGGATCCGGCAACCCGAGCCGGTGACCGGGCGGCAGGTCCGCTGTCGGCGCTCTGGTTTGTTGTCTTCGTGCTGCCCCTGTTCCTGTTCACGCCTGACGTGCCCCGGCGCATGGCCTATGGCGCAGCGATCCGGCAGGGCCGTGCACGTCTCGTTGCGGCCCTGATGGAAGCACGCCGCGTGCCGGGGGTAGGGCGGTTCCTTCTCGCCAACATGATCTTTGCCGACGGGCTTGTGGCGCTGTTTGCCTTTGGCGGGATCTATGCTGCAGGGGTTCTGGGCTGGACGACAATCCAGATCGGCACCTTCGGCATCCTGCTCACCATCACCGGCACGGCCGGGGCGCTGATCGGCGGCTGGCTGGACGACCGGATCGGTGCCAAGCCGGTCATCCTGGGCGCGCTGGGCGGGTTACTGCTGTGCGGCCTTGGCATCGTTTCGGTCGACCGCGACACGATCCTGTTCGGTATCGACGTCGCGCCGGCGACGCCGGGCGCGCTGTTCTCCTCGGCACCGGACCTGATGTTCCTCGTTCTGGGTGGTGTCATCGGTGCGATGGCCGGACCATTGCAGGCATCGGCGCGCAGCCTGCTGGTGCATCTCAGCCCGCCGGAGCGGGTGGGTGCGTTCTTCGGGCTGTTCGCCCTGTCCGGCAAGGTCACGAGTTTCTTCGCCCCCCTGTCCGTAGCTCTTGTAACGGCAGCAACGGGCAGTCAGGCGGCCGGGATGGCGGTGATCCTGATCTTCTTCGGGCTCGGTGCGCTGGTCCTGTCGGGTGTGCGTCAACCGTGATCCGGAAAAAAGAAAAGCCGGCGCTGGGCCGGCTTTTCGAGTTTCACAGACTGTGTGATGCAGATCAGGCGCTCTGGCGGACGCTCGACAGGAAGACCTGAACTTCGCTGCGCAGCTGTTCGGCTTCCTTCTGCAGCACAGCGGCGGAAGAGCTGACCTTGCGCGCTGTCTCGCCCGTGTCATTTGCGGCAGCCGACACGGCGACGATGTTACGCGCCACTTCCTGGGTGCCGTTCGAGGCTTCCTGGATGTTGCGGGCGATCTCGCGGGTGGCGATACCCTGCTGGTCGACCGAGACCTGGATGCCGCCGGAGATCTCGTTCATCCGTTCGATGGTTGCCGAGATGCCCTTGATGGCTTCGACGGCACCGTCGGTTTCTGCCTGAACCGACTGGATCTGGGTCGAGATTTCCTCAGTTGCCTTGGCCGTCTGGTTGGCCAGTTCCTTCACTTCAGCGGCCACGACTGCAAAGCCGCGACCGGCTTCACCGGCGCGGGCGGCCTCGATGGTGGCGTTGAGGGCGAGCAGGTTGGTCTGTTCGGCAATCGCCTGGATGAGGCTGACCACCTCGTTGATGCGGCTCGCTGCCCCGGCAAGGGCTTCGATCTTGCCGTTGGTCTGGTGCGCCTGCGCGACGGCCTGCCGGGCAATCTCGCTCGACTGGCTCATCTGACGGCCGATTTCACCAACCGAGGCCAGCAGTTCTTCGGCGGCGGAAGCGACAGCTTCCACGTTGGACGAGGCTTCTTCCGAGGCAGCAGCCACGGTCGTGCTCTTGGAGCTGGTGTCATCGGCACCGCGCGTCAGCGTAACGGACGCGGAGTTGAGGTCGGCCACCAGCGAGGAGACCGTGTCGGTCAGACGCGAAATCTTGGCGTCGAAATCCTGCGACACGCCGCGAATGGTTTCGGCCCGGGCAACGCGGGCGCGCTGCTGTTCGTCCTGCTCGGCAGCCAGCTCTTCGGCCTGGCGGGCCTTGTCGCGGAACACCTCCAGTGCCTTGCTGATTTGGCCGATTTCGTCGCCGCGGTCGGTGTCAGCAATGCGCACGTCGTAACGGCGATCGATGAGGGCATTGATCGTGCTGACGGCGCGTTCCAGAGGACGGCGGACGATGGCATTGCCGACCAGCTGGATGGAGAGAGCAACGACGACCAGAAGTGCCACGCCAACGCCGACAATCGTGGTGATGATCGATGTCGATGTCGCGTTCAGTGTCGAAGTCGGAACCGAGACGACAACGGACAGGCTCGAACCGGTGTCACCGATCTTCACCGGCACGATGATGTTCATCACATCTTCGCCCGCCTGGGCCGAATAGGCCATGTAAGAATAGGGCTGTGCCGACTTGACCGCGTTCATGACCTTGGCGACCACGTCCGCTGGCTGACCGTTGGAGGCCTCGGTGATCGGCTTGCCGCGAGCATCGGGATCAGCGTTGGCGACCCACACGCCGGCCTGCGACAAAAGCGATACGGTACCGGTGCCGAGCGGCTTGTTGTTGGCGAGCGTGTCGGAGAGGGCGGTCAGGATGATATCCGTGCCGACGACACCGATCACCTTGTTGCCGTCACGAAGCGGCACGCTGAAGGATACGCCGGTGATCTGCTTGCCTTCCACTTCCCAGCTGTAGGGTTCGGTCACGCGGTCCTTGCCAGATGTGTAGGCATCGAAGAACCAGGCATCGGCCGGGCTGCTTGCATTGACGGCTTCAATCGCGCGATAGCCGATCTTGCCGTCCGGCAGGCGGTAGTAGTAAGGGCGCCACGCGCCGCCGGCGTCATGCTTTTCGGCATTGGCGAACTCGGCGTCGCGGCCGTCGAGCTGGTTGTCAAGAACCATGCCCCACGCACCGGAAAGCTCCTTGTTTTTCACCGCAACGTCTTCGACGATGTTGATCCACGCAAGCCGATCAACCGGTCCGCTGCGCTTCAGGCCGTTCAGCGTGTTGGAAAGGCTCTGGGCAACCGTCAGGCCATGTTCCATGGTTCTGCGGACATATTCGGCCTGCTCGCGTGCGACAGCTTCTGCCTGCTCGAAGGCCAGCTCGTGTGTCGTATCCGAGGCTTTCCAGCCGATATATCCGATGCCTAACACCAGCACGGCGGCAAGCGCCGAAATGCTGACGCTGACCAACTTGGTCGTTACCTTGGCGTTCTTGAACATCCGGTGCTCTCCGACTAGCCCGTCAAAATTCGCGACGCCCTTCTGGCGCGCTATTGCAGTGCATCGAAGTAAACACGCTCAGTATTAAAAAAGGCTTCCGGTTGTGTCGCTACTCGACGTAACGGAAGCCTTCAGATTCAATTTAAGATTGTAAGTTGTTCAATGTGACACTTCAGTGACGGAAGTGCCGCATCCCCGTCAGAACCATCGCAAGGCCAGCTTCATCTGCGGCAGCAATGACATCGTCATCGCGCATCGAGCCGCCGGGCTGGATCACCGCCGTGGCGCCGGCTTCCGCAGCCGACAGCAGGCCGTCGGCAAACGGGAAGAAGGCATCCGAGGCAACGACGCAGCCCTTGGTCAGCGGCGTAGCAAGACCGGCGGCCTCAGTCGCATCAAGAGCCTTGCGGGCCGCGATGCGGGCGCTGTCGACCCGGCTCATCTGGCCTGCACCAACGCCAACCGTCGCGCCGTCCTTGGCGTAGACGATGGCGTTGGACTTCACGTGCTTGGCAACGCGGAAGGCAAACTTCAGGTCAGCCAGTTCCTGGGCGCTGGGGGCACGCTTGGTCACGACTTTCAGGTCGAGGTCGTCGACCACGCCGTTGTCGCGGGACTGAACCAGCAGGCCGCCGGCGACCGACTTCACAGCGAGGCCCGGAGCGCGCGGATCGGCGAGACCACCGGTGACCAGCAGACGCAAGTTCTTCTTCTTTGCCACGATCTCGACGGCCTCGTCGGTCGCTGCCGGGGCGATGATTACCTCGGTGAAGATCTTGACGATCTCTTCGGCTGCATCGGCATCCAGAATGTCGTTCAGCGCGACAATGCCGCCGAAAGCCGAGACCGGATCACAGCGCAGCGCCAGCTCGTAAGCGGCCTTGATCGACGCGCCTTCGGCAACGCCGCAGGGGTTGGCGTGCTTGATGATGGCCACGGCCTTGGTCCGCGCCGGATCAAATTCACTGACCAGCTCGAAGGCCGCGTCGGTGTCGTTGATGTTGTTGTAGGACAGGGTCTTGCCCTGCAGCTGACGCGCGGTTGCCACACCGAAGCGGCGTTCGCCATTGGTGTAGAAGCCGGCCGACTGGTGCGGGTTCTCGCCGTAGCGCATCACTTCGGCGAGCTTGCCGCCCATGGCGCGGTAGTCCGGAGCCTCGTTGCCGATCTGGGCAGCGAGCCAGTTCGACACGGCGGCATCATAAGCGGCGGTGCGGGCGAAGGCCTTCTGCGCCAGACGCTTGCGCAGGTCGATTGGCGACTGGCCGTTGTTTTCGTCCAGGGCCGCAATGACGGCGGCATAGTCAGCCGGATCGACGACCACGGTGACATAGGCGTGGTTCTTGGCGGCAGCGCGGGTCATGGCCGGGCCGCCGATGTCGATGTTCTCGACGCCGGTGGCGTAGTCGGCGCCGGAGGCGACCGTGTCCTCGAAGGGATAGAGATTGACGCAGAGCAGGTCGATGCTGCCGATGCCGTGTGCCTGCATCGCTGCGGTGTGGTCCGCGTCATCGCGGATGGCGAGAAGGCCGCCATGCACCATTGGATGCAGCGTCTTCACGCGGCCATCCATGATTTCCGGGAAGCCGGTGACTTCGGAAATGTCCTTTACCGGCAGGCCGGCATCGGCCAGTGTCTTGCGGGTGCCGCCGGTGGAGATCAGCTCCACGCCGCGATCGGCAAGGTCCTTGGCGAATTGCAGCAGTCCGGTCTTGTCGGAGACGGAAAGAAGCGCGCGCTTGACGGAAACGAGCGGGGGAACGGGAACCCCCTTGGACACCACGGCCATGGCCTTGCCTCGCAGATCAGAGGTTGGGAAGTGGCCGTGGCCCTAACACGAATGACGGCGCAACGGAAGGACGCAAGGTCCGCAAGCCGGCAAATCAGTCGTCGAGCGGTGGGTAGAGCCCGTCCTCGTCCGTACGGAAGCGACGTTGCGGGCGGGCGAGGACGGTGCGACGGAATTGCCAGGCGATCTGGCTGGCCTGGCTGATCCGGCCATAGATCACCAGCTGCTGCGTGCGCCGATGGCCGTAGACGTCAGACAGATAGACGGATTCTTCGAGTGCCAGTTCGCCGCCGCTGGCGTCGAACTCCCAGGTCTCGCCATCCGGGCACACCAGCTCTGCGCCGGATCCGCCGCGCAGCAGCTCGGGCTTCACGAGCGGGTGCAGGTGGAACCGCAGGGTGAAATGATCCTGCTCGCTGAGCGCACCGGAACTGGTGAAGAGATCCAGTCCGTCCAGCACGGAGCCATCAGAGGCAAGCCGGATGTCGCGTTCATGCAGGACGTGGAACCGCGCGGCATAGCCGTTGTGGGAGGCGGTCACCCGCGTCCCCATCGCATCCTCGATCCGTTCGACCGGGACACTGGTCGGGCCGGCAACGACCGGGGCGCCGAGCCAGCGGCCAAAGGGCTTGTCAGCGAGGAACCGGCAGGACGAACTGTCCTCGATGCCAGCGGTGGAATGGGCGGCTGTTGACCGCGCCACCTGGCGCCAGCCGTCGCTGGCCCGGCTGGATACGCCGCAATTGACGACAATACGGTGCCGGCCGGACGACAGTTCCAGCGACAGGCACCCGGCGTGGGCTGCCTCGCTGAGATGGACAGGCGGTGGCACGCCGGTGTCCATCAGAACAACGGTCTCGCCGCCGGACAGGCGCTGGTATCCCGCATGCGGGGCATTGCCGGGAGGCGCGCCGCGCGCGTCGTCATAGGCAAGGATCGTGGCCACGAGATCTGTCGGCGTCGACCCCATGCCATTGAAGTGGGCGAATGCGCCGTCCGCATGGCGGAAGAACCGGACCATGGGCATCATGCGGTCAATCGCCTGCATCATGCCGGCCGGTGTCTCGAGGCCTTGTGTGACAAAGGCCTGCCGGATCGGCAGCAGGTCGGTCAGGATATCGAGGATCGCACGCGGATTGCGGGAGACATGGCCGCCATCCGGAAGGATCTGCCGCTGCAGTTCATATTCGAGGCGGCGCATGCTCTGACGAACAAAGCGGCCCTGGCCGGCCATGGAGACACTGGCGGCGGCGACAGCGAGCGCGGCCTGCAGGCGCGGTACGCCGTCTGGCGCTTCGTTGATCGTCCGGCGCAGGAAGCGGACCTGGCGGCCGAGCGAGCGCAGGAAGCGGCGGTAGAACTCCGCGTCACCTTCTTCCAGCACCAGCGGCGACTGGGCAAGCCAGGACAGGACACGGCGCGCGACGACTGGCTGCTCCCAGCCGATGTCGTGCCAGCGGCCGCAATGCTTGATCCAGTCATCGACAAGCGCGCGGGCGTTCTGGCGGGCGACCTTGCTTTCGGCAGCGCGCAGGTCGCGCAGCCAGCCGAAGGAATGCAGTTCCCGCTGCCAGCCGTCGTCCTCGCCCTTCAGCTCAAAGGGCGAGCGGCCCCTGGCTTCCACCACCTGTCCGCTGAACAGGAAGCGGCCGCCGTAGATGTCCATGGCATTGGTCTGGTCAGCCGTGCGCAGGTCTTGCGGTGCGATGAGCAAACGGGAGGGCGTTCCGGCGAAGGGTTGCAGGCGGAACAGAGGTCCACCGTGCAGCCATCGCAGGCTGGTTTGCCAGAGATGGTGACCCAGAAGGCGCATGATGCGCCCCTGTTCGCCGACCGTCTTCAGGGCCATGCCGGGCTCCTGCCCTTGATGCGCCGTTGCCGACTGGAAATGGAAATGCCCTCGTATGAACTTTGAACGTAACGATTTGTTAGGGTTAGCGACGTGTTGCTCAATTGCGCGGCAGAACGGTTACGGGGCCGTTAAAGACGGCGCAGACGGGCGGCAAAAAAGCCGTCCAGACCGCCGTCGGGGGCCGTTCCACCAGAAAAATGACAGGGGAGGGTCCGTAAATAGCCCTCCGGCGTGATGCACTCATCGAGACCGCCGATCTCGCCGGCAGTGACCGGAACGAGTTCGAAGCCCGGACAATCGGACAGGAAGGCACTGATCTGCGCTTCGCCTTCTTCCGGCTCCATGGAGCAGGTGCAGAAGACGATCATCCCGCCGGGCTTCAGCCAGCCAGAGGCGCGGCGCAGCAGTTCGCCCTGAAGCGCGGCGAGGGTGACGATGTCAGAGGGCCGCTTGGTCCAGGCCACGTCCGGATGCCGCCGCATGGTGCCGGTGGCGCTGCAGGGCGCGTCGAGAAGGATCGCATCGAACGGCTCGTCAGGCGTATAGGCGCGCACGTCCGCCGCAACCACTTCCGCTGACAGTCCAAGCCGGGCGAGATTCTCCCGGACGCGGCCCAGGCGCTTCTCGGAGATGTCGAGGGCCGTCACCTCGGCGCCAGCTGCGGCCAGCTGCGCGGTCTTGCCGCCAGGGGCGGCGCAGAGGTCAATGACGCGCTTGCCGGCGATGTCGCCAAGCAGGCGGGCTTAGCAGGGACGCTGCCGCATCCTGGACCCACCAGCCCCCGTCGCCGAAGCCGTCGAAATCCTCGACCGCACCCTTGCGCTGAAGCCGCACGGATCCGGCGGCGACGACCCGGCCGCCAAGACGCTCGGCCCAGCCGGCCGGATCGGACTTCACGCTGAGATCGAGCGCAGGTTCGCTGGCCTGTGCCGCCAGGATTTCGCCGAGCCGGGCCTCACCGTAGACCTCGGTCCAGCGGGTGGCGAGCCACAGCGGCAAACCGGCCGCGCCTGCGACCGGCTGCGCCAGCAACGTTTCTTTTTCGCGGCCGAGCCGGCGCAGGACGCCATTGACCAGACCCTTGTACAGCCGGGCGCGCTTGTCGGCCGCGGCCATGTCGACTGCAAGCGAGACGGCGGCGCGGTCGGGGATGTCGAGGAACAGCATCTGCGCGGCGGCGACATGCAGGATGTCCATCACCCGGCCGGTTTTCTCCGGGATCGGGCGATCGAGCAGGGTCTGCAGGATGGACTCGATCTGGCTGCGACGGCGGAGCGCTGCGCCGAGGATGGCGCGCACCAGTGCGCGGTCCTTGGCCTCCAGCGCCCGGAAGCCAGGATGGCCGCCGGAAGGGTCCAGCTCCAGGTCCAGCGGACGATGCTTGTGCACCACATTTCCCAGCACATCCACCGCCGCACGGCGCGCGGCCATGCCGGGTACCGGCGCTCCTGGCCCCGGCCCCTTGTCGGGCGAGGGACGGCGGCGCGGCGGTTTCTGCGGGGTATCGGTCACTGCGCGGTCTCTTCCGTTGCGGGCCAGAACTGGCCTGATGAGTCAAAACGCCGCGAACCGTCTCCAGCTCGCGGCGTAGTCATCCAAGTGTTAACTGTCATTTACCGTTGGCGAAAGATCTATCAAGTCCCATTGCGAAGGGTGCAACCGGCGTCCACAAGCGGTTGCGGGCCTGCCGCAGGGGCGACAAAGCGGTCACTCCAGCGACTTTTTCAGCCCCACGGACCCTTGCGAGGCGGGGTTTCAGTGCCGCCGCCGCGCGAGCCACTGCCGCCCCAGGGGCCGGTCGGGCTTGCGGCGGGCCGCGAAGACGAGCCGGAGGAGGAGCGCGAAGCGTCCGTCGCCGTGTATCCGCTTGCGCCCATCTGCTGCTGCTGCTCGCGCAGTGCGGCGATGCGGTTCTGGGTTGCCGGGTGAGTGGAGAACAGGTTGTCCATCCGCTCACCGGACAGCGGATTGATGATGAACATGTGGGCGGTCGCCGGGCTGCGCTCCGCGTCCGGGTTGTGAATGTGCTCCACGCCGTCGGCGATCTTGGCCAGGGCCGAGGCGAGCCACATCGGCTGGCCGCAGATTTCAGCGCCCATCCGGTCGGCTGCGTATTCGCGTGTGCGGGAGATCGCCATCTGCACCAGCATCGCTGCCAGAGGGGCGACGATCATGGCCACGATGGTGCCGATCATGCCGACGCCATTGTTGTTCTCGCGGTTGCCGCCGAAGAAGAAGGCAAAATTGCCGAGCATGGAGATCGCGCCGGCAATGGTGGCCGTCAGCGTCATGATCAGCGTGTCGTGGTTCTTGATATGCGCCAGCTCATGCGCCATCACGCCGGCGACTTCCTCTTGCGTCAGCGTTTCCAAAAGGCCGGTGGTGGCAGCGACGGCTGCGTTCTGCGGGTTGCGGCCTGTTGCGAAGGCGTTCGGCTGAGGGTTGTTGATGATATAGACCTTCGGCATCGGCAGTTCGGCATTGGCCGCCAGCTGCCGCACCATCTGGAACAGCTCCGGTGCCGAGCGTTCGTCGACCTCCTGCGCATGGTGCATCGAGAGCACCATCTTGTCGGAGTTCCAGTAGCTGAAAATGTTCATCGCCCCGGCAATGACCAGCGCGATCATCATGCCACTCTGTCCGCCAATGACATAACCGACGCCCATGAAGAGCGCCGTCAGCGCGGCCAGAAGCATGGCAGTGCGGAAGTAGTTCATCGGTTCGGGTTCCTGTCGCAGAAGTCCAGAGGTTTCCAGGTGGACGGTCTGTTCTATATGATGGGGAGCAAGACCAACCGCCGCAAGTGGACAGGCAGGGCAGGGTGCCGCCCGCAGGAGTTCAGACGATGCATGACGATCATAGCCACGACGAGACCCACACGACCGCCAAGGACCTGGGCGGCGCCAGTGCTGCGTCAAGCGCGGGCGCCGTCGTGCTGCCGTTCCCGGAACGGACGGTGCGCGTGACCACTGACGAGGCCGAGGCAGCGCCCGAACCACGCCGTCGATTCGAGGATCTTCCGCCGGCTGCGCAGCGCGCGCTGAAGGAAGCCGAAGCGCGCCGTGCCGAGATCGACGCCCGGCAAGAGGCCATGGAAGCAGAGGTTGCCGGGCGCGGCGGCCTTGAGCCAACCCGGTATGAAGACTGGGAAATCAAGGGCCTGACGGTGGATTTCTGAGCCGGGGCAGGCCGGATCGCCGTTGGTTAATGAGAGCTTTACCAACGGCAGGCTAGGGTCAGGCGATTGTCTGATTTCTTGTCCGGAACGCGTGATGACGTCCAATGAAGCTGCCGGGGCGCTGGCCCATACTCAGGCCTTGCCCGACGCCAATCCATTCCAGCGCCTGGCTGCGCTGCTCGGCGACACGCGGCCGGGCGCTGACCCCATCATCCTGACCATCGGTGAGCCGCAGCATGCGCTGCCGTCGTTCACCGGTGAGGTGCTGATGGAAAATCTGGCTGACTTCCGGCGCTATCCGCCGATCGAAGGCAGTCCGATGTTCCGCGCCGCCATCGCCAGCTGGCTCGACCGGCGCTACGGTCTTGGCAACACCATCGACAAGGATCGTGGCGTGCTGCCGTTGAACGGGTCGCGCGAGGGGCTGTCCTTCGGTGCCATTGCCGCGCGCGACCAGCTGGCCAAGGACGTTGCCCGCCCGGCGGTGATCCTGCCCAATCCGTTCTATCAGACCTATGCGGCGGCGGCGCATATTGCCGGAGCCGAGGCGGTCCTGCTCGACAGCGACGCATCGACCGGGTTCCTGCCGGACCTTGCCAAGCTGTCGCCAGATCTACTCGACCGCACTATCGCCTTCTACATCGCCTCGCCGGCCAATCCGCAAGGTGCGGTGGCAAGCCTTGGCTATTGGCAGCAGCTGATAGGCCTGGCGCGCAAGCACAGCTTCTTCATCTTTGCCGACGAGTGCTATTCGGAGATCTATCGCCAGACGCCGCCCGCCGGCGTTCTGGAAGCGGCCCACGCCATGGGCGAGGGCTACTCGCGCGTGATCAGCCTGAACTCGCTGTCGAAACGGTCGAACCTGGCTGGCCTGCGCTGCGGCTTTGCGGCCGGCGATCCGGAGTTCCTCAGCCGCTGGGTAAAGTTCCGTGGGCTTGCCGCGCCGCAGGTGCCGCTTCCGGCCCAGGCTGTGGCTGCCCGCGCCTATGCGGATGAAACGCATGTGGCCGAGAACCGGCGGCTTTACAACGAGAAATACGCCATCGCCGAAACGCTTCTGTCGCCGATCCTCGGACCGGTGACGCCGGAGGGAGGCTTCTTCCTCTGGCTGGATGTCAGCCGCTGGGGCGCTGGCATCGAGGTGACCAAACGGCTTTGGAGCGAGGCCGGTCTGAAGGTCATTCCGGGGGCCTATCTGGCAATGTCCGGCCCTGATGGCAGCAATCCCGGCGATCCCTATATCCGCATCAGTCTGTGCGCGCCGGTCGGGCTGACGCGTGACGCGATGGAGAGGCTCGCCAAGTGGCTCGGAGACAACGCATGAGACGCGCCACAGCAACGCGGGGCTCCGGTCGCGGAGCCGCCCACATGCTTGACACGGAAAGCCCGCTGAAGCGTTTCCTGCGCCGCAATCTGGTGGGACTGGCCGGGCTTTGCGTCATCGCATTCGCGGCAGCTCTTGCTGCGGCCCTGGCGACTTGGTCGGTCACCGATCCCAGCCTCAATCATGCGACGACCGAGCCTGTGCGCAACGCGCTGGGCACGCCGGGAGCAATCCTGTCCGATGTCCTGATGCAGTCTGTCGGCCTTGCCACGGCTGTCTTTCTTGTTCCGGTGGTGCTCTGGGGCTGGCGCCTGCTGGCCGGCAAGCCGATGCGTATTGCCGCGCGGCGGATCCTGTTCTGGTTCGCCGGCACGCTGCTGGCTGCAGGTGCGGTTGCCTCGCTGCCGGTGCCGGACACCTGGCCGCTGCCGACCGGCCTTGGCGGCTTCATGGGCGATGCCGTGCATTACCTGCCGCAGAAGCTGACGCAGAACATGGCCCCCGGCACGGCCATGATCATCGGCTCCATCGGTCTCGGCCTGCCGGCTGTGTTCCTGCTGATCGCAGCTGGTGGCTGGTTCGGCAAGGCGCGCGCCGACGAGGACGATCTGCCCTTGCCAAAGCAGGTGAAAGGCAAGCGGACACCGGTGCAGCAGCAGCTGTTCGACGACGAGGACGACGACGGAGAGGACGACACGTCCCGGTTCTCGGCCCTGATGGGTGCGGCAGGCCACTGGCGCCTGCAGATCCAGTCGACGTTGCAGCGCGTGACGGGGCTTGGCCGTCCATCCGGACGCAACCCGCGCGAAGCCGCCGATTATTACGATGCAGACGAGGACGCGGAAGACTACGAGGAAGCACCGCGCCGGCGCGGTATTGGCGCGCTCAGTCGCGGCCTTGTCGGGCGTCTTCTGCCGGGCGAAGAAGACGATGGCCTGGATGAGCTGTATCCGGCCGAGGGCAACCGCCGCGATACGGTGCGCGAGCACGGCCGTCCGCCCGTCACCGGGCCGCGCATCACGGGCAGCGGACGTCACGCGCCCGATGACTATGATGACGATGAAACCGACGGTTATGCCGACGCCGGTGATGATGCGGATGACGGCTATAATGCCGCCTATGACGATGTTCCCTTTGACCTCGACGACGAGGATGAGGCGGATGCCCGGCTTGCCCATGGCCGCGATGGCCGCGGCGGAGCGCGCGATCATGGCCGCGACAGTGCGCCGCTGGATCGTACGCCGCTGGCACGCCCGGTCGGCATAGCTTCTCCTGGCGCTGCTCCCAGCCGCGGCCCGGCTGCGCGCGGCCCTGCCGGTCCGGCCGCACAGGGAGGCGCCCGCGTTGTGCCGCAAGCCGCCCGGCCGCAGCCCGGCAAGCGCATCCAGCAGGAAGCCCAGGCCTCGCTGCTCGGTGCCCCTGAGGTCTATGAGCTGCCGCCGCTGCGGCTTCTGGCCGAGCCGAAGCCTGCCGGGAAGTCACCCGGCCTGTCGCCGGACGCGCTGGAACAGAATGCCCGCATCCTTGAAGGCGTGCTGGAGGATTTCGGCGTGCGCGGCGAGATCATCGAGGTGCGCCCGGGCCCGGTCGTGACCCTTTACGAGCTGGAGCCGGCACCCGGCATCAAGTCGTCCCGCGTCATCGGTCTTGCCGACGACATCGCCCGCTCCATGAGCGCCATCTCGGCGCGCGTGGCCGTCATTCCGGGCAAGAACGCCATCGGCATCGAGCTGCCCAACCAGAAGCGCGAGACCGTCTATCTGCGCGAGCTGCTGGCCGCGCAGGACTTCGAGAAGAGCAAGCACAAGCTGGCGATGGCGCTGGGCAAGACCATCAACGGCGAGAGCGTGATTGCCGACCTTGCCCGCATGCCGCATCTGCTCGTGGCCGGCACCACCGGCTCGGGCAAGTCGGTGTCGATCAACACCATGATCCTGTCGCTGCTGTACCGGCTGACGCCGGACCAGTGCAAGATGATCATGATCGACCCGAAGATGCTGGAACTCTCCATCTATGACGGCATTCCGCATCTGCTGACGCCGGTCGTGACCGATCCGAAGAAGGCCGTCGTGGCGCTCAAATGGACCGTCCGCGAGATGGAAGAGCGCTACAAGAAGATGTCCAAGATGGGCGTCCGCAACATCGACGGCTACAACACGCGTGTGAAGCAGGCGCTTGAGAAGGGCGAGAGCTTCTCCCGCACCGTCCAGACCGGGTTCGACCGCGAGACCGGCCAGCCGATCTACGAGGAAGAAGATCTGCCGCTGGAGCAGATGCCCTACATCGTCGTCATCGTTGACGAGATGGCCGACCTGATGATGGTCGCCGGCAAGGACATCGAAGGCGCGATCCAGCGCCTTGCCCAGATGGCCCGCGCCGCCGGCATCCACATCATCATGGCAACGCAGCGTCCCTCGGTCGACGTGATCACCGGCACGATCAAGGCGAACTTCCCGACGCGTATCTCGTTCCAGGTGACGTCGAAGATCGACAGCCGCACCATCCTTGGCGAACAGGGGGCCGAGCAGCTCCTCGGTATGGGCGACATGCTCTACATGGCTGGTGGCGGACGCATCCAGCGTGTGCACGGGCCCTTCGTCGCCGACGAGGAAGTCGAGCATATCGTCGCGCATCTGAAACTTCAGGGCTCGCCGCAGTATCTTGAGGCGGTGACCGAGGAAGAGGACCTGTCCGAAAGCCCGTATGACGCGGTGTCGAGCGGGGACGAGAGCAACGATCTCTATGACAAGGCGGTGGCTGTCGTCCTGCGCGACAAGAAGGTTTCCACCTCCTACGTCCAGCGCCGCCTTGGTATCGGCTACAACCGGGCTGCGTCGCTGATCGAGCGTATGGAGAAGGAAGGTCTCATCAGCGCCGCCAACCACGCGGGCAAGCGAGAACTTCTGGTCAAGAACGGCGTTGATGAAGACTATTGAGCGGGCCAGGGGCTTGACCCCTGCCGCAACCTTGCCACAAGCAGGAACTAGATGAGATGCGATGAAGGGCCGGGCATGATGTCCAGTGACCATGCCTTGCCTGCTAGATGGAGCTGCGCCCGATCATGAGGTTTTCCCGTTTGCCCCGGCTGCGCGCCAATATCGCTGCTCTCGCGCTGTCCCTTGCTGCTGCCTTTGCGCCGCTGCCGCTGATGGCAGCCGGAACGCCGGCCGGACAGCTGTCACCGGCCGAACAGGAAACGCTGGGCGAGATCAACACCTACTTCAACTCGGTGAAGACCATGCACGGCGATTTCGTGCAGTTCGGTCCCGATGGCGACCAGGTTGAAGGCAAGTTCTATCTCGAGCGGCCGGGCAAGATCCGTTTCTACTACAATCCGCCGGCGCAGCTGGACATCATTGCCGATGGCAAGTCCGTTTCGGTGAAGGACCGCAAGCTCAACACCCAGGACATCTGGCCGCTGAATGAAACGCCGCTGCGCTTTCTGCTCGCCGACCAGATCGACCTGACCAAGGACACCAATGTGGTCGGCGTCGTCGTGGAAACCGATCTCGTGACCATCGTTGTCGAGGACCGGACCACGTTCAACTCGGGCAAGCTGACGCTCATCTTCGACGCGCAGACCTTCGACCTGAAGCAGTGGACCGTGACCGACGCGCAGGGGATGGATACGTCCGTCGCGATCTACAACATCACCGCGAACGGTCCCTCGAACCCGAAGCTGTTCGTGATCGACTATCTGGCCAATGCGCGCCAGAACAGCGCTCACTAAGTTTGCTGCCTGCAGCGACTTCCATGGCTGATCAGCCCACTTCTGGCCGCCGCGAACCGCTGGCCCTGCAACTGTTGCGGCGGTTTTGTGCCGGCCACGGGTTCAGTGTCGTCGCTGAGCCGCAATATGGCTATGCCGGCTACGTCGAGGCTCCAAATGGCCAGCGTCATTTCTTCAAGGGCGCCGGATTTGATCTCAATGGCGCTGGCGCAGCGGCCATTGCCCGCGACAAGGGCTATAGCGCCTATTTCCTCGGCGAGGCCGGTTTGCAGGTGCCTGAAACCCTGCTGGTGGCAACGCCGCGCTTCATTGCCGATATCCGGATGAAGAACCCGGCGGTTGCCGATCGTCTGGCGGGTCCCGATGCGGCGCTGGAGTTTGCTTCACGCACCGGTTTTCCCGTGTTCGTCAAGCCGAACGAGGAGTCCGAGGGGCGCGGCGTTCTGCGGGCCGCAACTCCGGAACAGCTCGTCAGGGCGCTGGACCTTCTGGGCGGTGACTATGACCGGCTGCTGGTGCAGCAGGAAGCGCGCGGGCGGGACTACCGCATCCTGATGCTTGATGGCGTGTGTCTTGCGGTGTTCGAACGCTGGCCGTTCCGGGTCACCGGCAATGGCTCCAGCAGCATAGCGGATCTCATCCTGTGCGAGACGGCGGGATTTGCCGCCGATGGCAAGGGCCGCAAGATCGGGGCCGATGATCCCCGGATCCTGTCGCATCTGACCGCCTGTGGCCTGAGCCTCGACCATGTGCCGGGTGCGGGAGAGAGCATCTCCTTGCTGCCGAATTCGAACCTGTCCTCCGGAGGGACGGCAATAGATGTGAGCGACCGGATTGCGCCGGAGCTGACGCGCATCGCCGCCGAGGCCGGCCGGGCCATTGGTCTCCGCTTCTACGGCCTTGACCTGATCGTGCCGGATATCGCTTCGGCCGAGGGCTACCGGATTCTCGAACTGAACGCTGCCCCGGGGCTCAGCCATTTTCACCGGCTTGGCGCTTCCGAGGCCGCAAAGGTCGAGCTGATCTATGAGCACGTCTTTGCGGCCATTGCCAAGGATCTCACGCCGGGCTGACTCAGGTCCGCTTCAGCCGGATCAGCCCTTCCTGAGCGGTGGAGGCGATGAGCTGGCCGTCGCGGCTGTACAGCGTGCCCCGGTTCATGCCGCGCCCGCCCGAGGATGACGGGCTGTCGGTCGTGTAGAGCATCCACTCGTCGGCCCGGAAAGGGCGGTGGAACCACATCGAGTGGTCAAGGCTTGCCGGCTGGATATCCGGGCTGAAGACCGATTTGCCATGCGGGAACAGGGACGTGTCCAGCAGGGTCATGTCCGAGGCATAGGCCAGCACGCACTGGTGAATGCGCTGGTCATCCGGAAGCGGATTTGTCGCGCGCACCCAGACATGCTGGACAGGATCCAGCTTCTTGGAGCTGAAATAGTGGGTGAGGTCGACGGGCCTCAGCTCGATCGGCCGTTCCCGTTCCCAGTACTTTCGGACATTGGGCGGGGCCACCTGCAGCAGCTTTTCCTTCAGGTCCTGCTCACTGGGCAGGTCTTCCGGCATCGGGACGTTCGGCATCTCCACCTGGTGCTCCAGACCGTCCTCCAGTGTCTGGAACGAGGCGGACATGGAGAAGATCGCCTGGCCATGTTGGATGGCGACGACGCGCCTTGTGGTGAAGCTGCCGCCATCACGGATGCGGTCAACGTCATAGATGATCGGCACTGCCGGATCGCCCGGACGCAGGAAATAACCGTGCAGGGAATGGATGTGCCGGTCTTCGCTCACCGTGCGCGAGGCCGCCACCAGGGCCTGGCCGATGACCTGCCCGCCATAAACCCGCTGCCAGCCAACCTGGGGGCTGCGACCTCTAAACAGATTGTGTTCCAGCGGTTCGAGGTCGAGAATGGACAAAAGTGTCTCGATGGCCGTGTTCATCGCCGCAATCCTTGCTACATGGTCCTTGGGCTGCAGCAGCCCGTGAGGGTGTGGGGATGCCGGTGACCGGCCGGCCACCGCACGTTTCTATCTGACTTGGACGTGCGCCGGGACCACAAGTCAATGCTGTCCAAAGGGAAGGGGGCGCCCCATATCAAGGTGCCGTCTTGCGAGTTCTGAAGGAGAAGACCATGGGCGTGTCCGAAGCGGATGCCGAGCGGATTGACGTCGCGATTGCCGGTGGCGGCTATGTCGGGCTGTCGCTGGCGCTGGCGCTGAAGCAGGCGGATCCGTCGATGTCGGTCGCCGTCATCGATCCGAAGCCCATGGACACGCTGGGCAAGGATCCCCGCGCGTCCGCCATTGCCGCTGCCGCCTGCCGCATGCTGGACCAGCTCGGCATCTGGCAGGACATCAAGTCCAAGGCGCAGCCGATCAACGAGATGATCGTCACGGACAGCCGCTTGCGCGATGCGGTTCGGCCCGTCTATCTGACCTTCGCCGGTGACCGGCAGGCGGGTGAAGCCTTTGCGCATATGGTGCCGAATGGCGTCATGCTTCCGGCGCTGCATGCGGCCGCTGCGGCGCTGGGCGTCGTGTTCCACGCCCCCGATACCGCCCGGGACTTCAGCACGGCTCCTGACCGGGTTGAAATTCACACGGCCTCCGGCAAGACCCTGTCGGCCCGGCTGCTGGTTGCCGCTGATGGAGTGAAGTCGCGGTTGCGCGACCTTGCCGGCATCCGGACGGTGCACTGGGCTTATGGCCAGTCCGGCATCGTGACGACGGTCAAGCACGAGCGGCCGCACAACGGCCGCGCCGAGGAGCATTTCCTGCCTGCTGGCCCCTTTGCCATCCTGCCGCTGCCCGGCAACCGCTCCTCGCTGGTCTGGACCGAGCGCACCGCCGATGCGGACCGCCTGGTGCGCGGCGATGACTTTACCTTCGAGATCGAGCTGGAGCGCCGCTTCGGCCACCATCTCGGCAAACTGGAACTGGATGGCCCGCGCCACGCTTACCCGCTGGGGCTGACCCTTGCGCGTGAATACATCCGCCCGCGCTTTGCCCTTGCCGGTGATGCGGCGCATGGCATTCACCCGATTGCCGGACAGGGGCTCAACATGGGCTTCAAGGATGTGGCGGCGCTGGCGGAAGTGCTGGTGACGGCCCGCCGCCTGGGCCAGGACATCGGCGCGCTCGATGTGCTGGAGCGGTACCAGACCTGGCGTCGCTTCGATGCGTTCCAGATGGGTGTGGTGACGGATGTGCTCAACCGGTTGTTCTCGAATGATATCGACATCCTGCGCGGAATCCGCGACTTTGGCCTCGGTCTCGTCGAGCGGATGCCGAGGTTGAAAACCGGATTCATCCGCGAAGCGGCGGGATTTGCCGGTCCTGCGCCGAAGCTTTTGACCGGCGAGCCGATCTGACGCTTGAGGATTGAACTTCGTTTATGACGGACCTTGCAGAACCGGGCAGCGCGGCCGCTCGCAGCATACTCATCACGGGCTGTTCCAGCGGTATCGGTGCCTCGGCGGCGCGGCTCTTGCGCGGCCGCAACTGGCGCGTCTTTCCCACGGCTCGGCGGCTTGAAGACGTTGCCGAGCTGAAGGCGCAGGGTTTCGAGGCCTTCCTTCTCGACTACGAGAACGAAGCGACAATTCACGCTGCGCTGGGCGAAATCCTCGAGCGCAGCGGTGGCCGTCTTGATGCGCTGTTCAATAATGGCGCCTATGCCGTTCCCTGCGCGCTGGAGGACTTACCGACGGACGCGCTGCGCGGCCTGTTCGAGGCGAACTTCTTCGGCTGGCACGCGTTGACGCGTCAGGTCGTGCCCGTCATGCGGGCGCAAGGGGCGGGGCGCATCGTGCAGTGTTCCTCGATCCTGGGCTTTATCGCGATGAAGTACCGGGGCGCCTACACCGCATCGAAATTTGCCCTTGAGGCCTATTCCGACACCCTGCGGCACGAGCTGCACGGCACGGGCATCCATGTGGCGCTGATCGAGCCGGGGCCGATCGATACCGCCTTCACGGCCAATGCGATGGCCAATTTCCATCGCTGGATCGGGCGGGAAGGCCTGGAAGCGTCTGTTCATCGCGCAGCCTATGAACGGCGGCTGAAGCGCATGGAAAACGGCGAACCGGGCCGGTTCAAGCTGCAGCCGGAAGCAGTTGTCGAGCAGCTGATCCATGCCATCGAGTCACCTCACCCGAAGGCGCGCTATCGCACGACGGTTCCGACCAAGGTCATGACGGTGCTCAAGCGCCTGCTCTCGACCAGGGCGCTGGACCGCATGCTCATGAATGCGGCCGACAAGCAAGAATGATCAATCAATGAGGTCTGCCGGCGCAGCGCCGGCGTAAGACGACATCCGCTGCCGGGGCTGTGGCGGACGACAGGACGGAACCATTATGGGCAACATTCTCTACAATCTTGTTCCGGTCGCGGTGGGCGCGGTCGCAGTCGTGCTCTTTCTCGGACTGTGGAACATGTTCCGCGGTGGCTCTGCGAGCAAGTCGCAGCAGCTGATGCGCTGGCGTGTTGGCCTTCAGTTTCTTGCCATCGTCATCATCATGGCGACGCTCTATTTCCTCGGGCCGAAGCCCTGATCGTCAGCATTGAGAAGGGCAGGGGGAAGACATGGTTGTCCTGAACAAGATCTACACGAAGACCGGTGACAACGGCACAACCGCGCTGGGGTCCGGCGAACGCCGTCCGAAGTATGACCTGCGCATCGAGGCCTATGGCACCGTCGACGAGACGAATTCGGTGGTCGGGCTTGTGCGCCTTGCCCTTGGCGAATCAGATCCGCAGGTGGATGGCATCCTGTCGCGGATCCAGAACGACTTGTTCGATCTTGGCGCCGATCTGGCGACACCGGATACCGGCCAGGACCTTGGCTATGAGCCGCTGCGCATCACGGATCACCAGGTGACCGCGATCGAGGAGGCCATCGACCTGCTCAATGCCGACCTGAAACCGCTGCGCTCCTTCGTGCTGCCGGGCGGAACGCCGGCGGCGACCTATCTGCATCTCGCCCGCACCGTGTCACGCCGTGCCGAGCGGCTGATGGTCGAACTCGCGGACCGGGAACAGGTCAATCCCGCCGCCACGCGCTACATGAACCGCCTGTCGGACTTCTTCTTCGTCGCCTCGCGCTATCTTAATGACAAGGGTGCGCTTGACGTTCTGTGGGTGCCGGGCAAAAACCGGTAAGGCCGTTTCGGCCGGTACGGAGCTGCGGCGGGTATGTTCATTCCACTTCACGACCATAACCCGCTGCGCCATGTGCTGCGGCCGTATGTCACATGGGGGCTGATCCTCGCCAACGTACTGACCTATGTTCTTCTGCAAGGTGCAGGCAGTGAAGAGGCCGTCGCAGCAGGGGCGTTTTCGTTCGGGCTTATCCCGTCGGTCCTGTTCGACATCCGGGACCTGTCGCCTGAGCTGATCGCGGTGCCGGAAAACGCCACGCTCGTGACTTATGCGTTCCTGCATTCCGACGTGTGGCACCTGGGCGGCAACATGCTCTTCCTGTGGGTGTTCGGCGACAACGTCGAGGATGCCATGGGACACGTGAAGTACCTGGCGTTCTACCTGCTGTCGGCCGCGGCAGGCGGTTTCGCCTATGCGCTGCTGTCGCCTGATTCCGACATGCCGCTGATCGGCGCGTCAGGAGCGGTGTCCGGGATCGTGGCGGCCTATGTGATGTTGCATCCGCGCGTGCGCGTCTGGGTTCTGGTGCTGGGCCGCATTCCCTTGCCGATCCCCGCGCTCTGGGCGCTGGGGGCCTGGATCGGGTTGCAGTTCTTCAATCTCCTGACGGACGGCGACAGTCAGGTGGCCTGGTCTGCCCATGTCGGTGGGATTGTCGCCGGTGCCGTTCTGGTGATGGTGCTCAGGCGGCGCGGTGTGCCATTGTTCGACAAAGGGCTCTGAGACGGGCCCGAATGACCTAGCCAAAGGGATGATGCTGGCTCCTGCAATGCAGCAAATAGCGGATGCCGCTTCCCTTGCGCCATCGTTGACACCTGACGTGCGGGTGATTACCGTCGCCCGCCATACGCAGAGTTTGGCCGAAACCCGCCGTTTTCCGGGAAGGTTCGTAAGCCGGCTCGATCCATTGATGCGGTGCGGCAGAAACGCCGTCCGAGCGGGAGGATAAAACCGATGAAGATCCTTGTGCCCGTGAAGCGGGTGATCGACTACAACGTCAAAGTACGTGTAAAGCCGGATGGCTCGGGCGTGGACCTTGCCAACGTGAAAATGTCGATGAATCCCTTCGACGAGATTTCCGTTGAAGAGGCCCTTCGCCTCAAGGAAGCCGGCAAGGCAACCGAAGTGGTTGTCGTATCCGTCGGCCCGGCCCAGGCGACCGAGACCCTGCGCACGGCGCTGGCGATGGGTGCTGACCGCGGCATTCTCGTGAAGACCGATGCGACCACCGAGCCGCTCGCCGTTGCCAAGATCCTCAAGGCGCTGGTTGACGCGGAAGCACCTAGCCTTGTCATCGTTGGCAAGCAGGCCATCGACGACGACTGCAACCAGACCGGCCAGATGCTGGCTGCGCTGCTCGGCTGGGGCCAGGGCACCTTCGCCTCGAAGGTCGACCTTGCCGGCGAAACCGTCGATGTGACCCGCGAAGTCGACGGCGGCCTGCAGACCGTGAAGCTGAAGCTGCCGGCCGTGGTGACCACGGACCTGCGCCTCAACGAGCCGCGCTATGCGTCGCTGCCGAACATCATGAAGGCCAAGAAGAAGCCGATCGACGAAAAGACCCCGGAAGAGCTCGGCGTCGACATCGCTGCGCGCCTGACCGTGCTGAAGACCGTCGAACCGGCGTCGCGCCAGGCCGGCGTCAAGGTCGGCTCCGCCGCTGAACTGGTAGCCAAGCTGAAGAACGAGGCCGGCGTCCTCTGAGGGACCCGTCGCAGGAGGAACTGATCCATGACCACCCTTCTCGTGGCCGAACATGCCGGTGGCGCGCTGAATGACGCGACCGCGAAGGCCCTGACCGCCGCTGCCAAGCTTGGCGGTGATGTCCATGTGCTGGTGGCCGGCAACGGCGCCCGCGCGGTTGCCGCTGAAGCTGCCAAGCTGTCCGGCGTTGCCAAGGTTCTCGTGGCCGAAAGCGATGCTCTCGCGCATCAGCTCGCCGAGCCGATGGCTGACCTGATCGTCTCGCTCGCTGGCGGCTACTCCGCCATCGTTGCGCCGGCGACGGCCAACGGCAAGAACACCCTGCCGCGCGTTGCAGCTTTGCTCGACGTGATGCAGATCTCTGAAGTGACCGCCGTGATCGACGCCGACACGTTCGAGCGCCCGATCTACGCCGGCAACGCCATCCAGACCGTCAAGTCCAGCGATGCCAAGAAGGTCCTGACCGTTCGCACGGCCTCCTTCGCGGCGGCCGGCCAGGGCGGTTCGGCGGCGATTGAAGACGCAGCTGTTCCGGCAGCCGCCGGCCTGTCGTCCTTCGTTGGCGAAGAGCTGTCGAAGTCTGACCGTCCGGAACTCGCCTCGGCGAAGATCATCATCTCCGGTGGTCGCGCGCTTGGGTCCTCCGAGAAGTTCCAGGAAGTCATCCTGCCGGTGGCGGATGCGCTGGGTGCAGCCGTTGGCGCGTCCCGTGCCGCCGTCGATGCGGGCTACGCCCCGAACGACTGGCAGGTGGGTCAGACCGGCAAGGTCGTCGCCCCGCAGCTCTACATCGCTTGCGGCATTTCCGGCGCGATCCAGCATCTGGCTGGCATGAAGGACTCCAAGGTCATCGTGGCGATCAACAAGGACGAAGAGGCCCCGATCTTCCAGGTGGCGGACTACGGCCTGGTTGGCGACCTGTTTGACATTCTGCCGCAGCTCAAGGCCGAGCTGGAAAAGGCATAACCGGATGGCCCGCGGCAGAACGCTGTCGCGGGCCATTTGTGTCTGGGCATCCGGCTTTTGTCCGCCGGTGCCACAGCCACGACACACAACTTAACGAAAACTTCGGGGCGGGCAGCTTTTCCGCCCGGAGTTCTTGCCGCGGCGCGCCAGTCTTGTAAAGAATAGCGCGGTTCGTGTGGGGGTCCGAAGCGGCCGTTGCCCGACTGACCGTGGCTTGCAACAGAATCGGATTGAACGATGGTGGTCGAGATCAAGAAAATCGGCGTGATCGGATCGGGCCAGATGGGCAGCGGCATTGCTCATGTCTGCGCCTTGGCTGGATATCAGGTCCAGCTCAACGACCTGTCCCGCGACCGGATCGAATCCGGCCTCGCCTCGATCAATGGCAATCTGGCGCGTCAGGTCAGCAAGGGCCAGATCTCGGAAGAGGAGCGCTCGGCCGCGCTTGACCGTCTGTCCGGCGCCGAAAACCTCGACATGCTCGCCGATGTGGATCTGGTCATCGAGTCCGCCACCGAAAACGAGCAGGTGAAGCGCAAGATCTTCGCTCAGCTCTGCCCGGTGCTGAAGCCGGAAGCCATGCTGGCGACCAACACCTCCTCGATCTCGATCACGCGCCTTGCCGCCACCACGGACCGGCCGGAGCGCTTCATCGGCATCCACTTCATGAACCCGGTTCCGATCATGGAGCTGGTCGAGCTGGTGCGTGGCATCGCCACCGAAGACGAAACCTTCGAGGCGGCCAAGGGCTTCGTCTCGCGCATTGGCAAGACGGTCGCCGTTGCCGAGGACTTCCCGGCCTTCATGGTCAACCGCATCCTGCTGCCGATGATCAACGAGGCGATCTACACGCTTTACGAGGGTGTCGGTTCGGTCGAGGCCATCGACACGGCGATGAAGCTCGGTGCGAATCACCCGATGGGCCCGCTGCAGCTGGCCGATTTCATCGGTCTCGACACCTGCCTGTCGATCATGCAGGTGCTCTATGAGGGCCTCGCCGACAGCAAGTACCGTCCGTGCCCGCTGCTGGTGAAGTATGTCGAGGCCGGCTGGCTGGGCCGCAAGACCCGCCGTGGCTTCTACGACTATCGCGGCGACATTCCGGTTCCGACCCGCTGACGCGATGAACCTCGCCCGCTATTGCCTCACCAACGCTGCGCCGGCTGCCACGGATGTCGCGCTGGAGGTGGTGGGGCCAGCGGGTGCTCCGCTCGAGACCTGGACATATGGCCGCCTGGAAGACACGATCCTGCGTGTCGCCGGCGGCCTTCGTCGTCTTGGGCTGGTGCAGGGTGACCGTATTCTGCTCCGCATCGGCCATTCCAGCGACTTTCCGCTGGCTTTCTTCGGCGCTATCGCCGGAGGCTTCGTGCCGGTACCGAGTTCCGCGCTGCTCACAGCTTCGGAATGCGACCTGATCCTTGCCGACAGCGGCGCGGTCTGCGTGCTGCATGACGGGGCGACAAGCCTGCCCGCCGAACGCACCGGCGTCCGCTTTCTCGGGCCGGATGTGCTAACCGATCTGAAGGCGGCACCTGCCGCTACCTATGCTGAGACGCAGCCGGATGATCCGGCCTTTCTGATCTACACGTCCGGCACCTCCGGTTATCCCAAGGGCGTGCTGCATGCCCAGCGTGCCGCACTCGGGCGCCGTCCGATGGACCGCGGCTGGTACGGCATGACGCGCCAAGACAGGCTGCTGCATGCCGGCGCGTTCAACTGGACCTACACGCTCGGCGTCGGGCTCATGGATCCCTGGGCGAATGGTGCGACGAGCATTGTCTATGACGGACCGCGCGATCCTGACGTCTGGCCCGGCGTCCTGGAGGGCTGCCGGGCGACGCTGTTTGCCGCAGTGCCCAGCCTTTACCGGCGTGTGCTGAAGTATGGCGCGGTGACCCCGCAGTCATTTCCCTTGCTGCGCCATGGCCTGACGGCGGGCGAGGCCCTGTCCGCGAGCCTTCATGCAGACTGGTGCGAGAGGACAGGACGGCCACTGTTTGAGGCGCTCGGCATGAGCGAGATCTCCACTTATGTCTCCAGCGGACCTCGGGTGCCGACACGGCCGGGCAGCCCGGGCAAGCCCCAGGCCGGCCGCCGTGTTGCCGTGCTCGACGAAGCCAGCGATGAGGCGCGGCTCCTGCCCGGCGGCGACGTCGGGCTTCTTGCCGTGCATCGCTCGGACCCTGGACTGATGCTCGGCTACTTTGGCCGGAGGGCCGAGACGGAGGCCGCATTCCGGGGCGAGTGGTTCCTGACAGGCGATCGTGCGCGCTTCGATGCGGAGGGTTATCTCTGGTACGAAGGGCGCGCCGATGACGTCATGAACGCCTTTGGCTACCGTGTTGCGCCGGAGGAGGTGGAACGGGTGCTTGCGAGCCATCCTGCGGTAGCGGAAGTTGCCGTGACCACTTTGACCCGCGGCCAGGGGCTGGACCTGATCGCGGCCTTCGTGGTGGCCCGCGAGGGCTTTGCGCCTGACGAGAGCGATCTTGCCACCTTCGCGGCCGACCGGCTTGCGGAATACAAACGGCCGAAGCTGTACCGGCTTGTTGCCGAGTTGCCGCACACGCCCTCTGGCAAGCTGCAACGCCGCCGTCTGCAGAACAGTTAACCGGGTGTTAACCCGATTGGTCGAAACTGAGGCAATCTGCAACCACATGGTGGTGTCATGGATAGTGTTTCGATCGCCACTTCGCTCGTCTCCGCGCAGCAGGCCCAGACCCGGGACCAGATGCAAACCAAGATGACGAAGATGGCGCTTCAGTCTGATCAGGCCATCGTTGCCCTGCTCGACCAGGCTGCTCAAAGCGGCGCGGCGCGTTCTGCCCCCGCCGGCATGGGCGGTTCCCTCGACGTGAGCGTCTGATCCCAGCCAATCCCCGCTGCCTGGTCCTCGCCGTGGCAGCCTCCTGAACCCGCGCTTTGCGCGGGTTTTTTGTTTTGTCTGGCAAAGGCCAGGCATGACCGGTTGATCAATCAAGAGCGAACTCGACTAAATTTTGAATCAACATCTCTGCGTAATCTTTAGTCTTCGCAATCTTCATTCTTAGATTAATCTGGACGTTTACACATAATATCCTTCGCTCGCTTATCTATTGGCGGTGTCTTTCCATGAATTGGGAGGGAAGGAGGCCAGAATGGCGGAAATCACCACCTATCGCACCGGCGCTCCTGCCGCGCTGGATGCTGACCGCAGTCTCGCCGAGCGCCGCAACGCCCGGCTTGAGCAGGTCAACCAGAACAGATCCGAAGCGCAGGCAGATGCGGTGCGCCAGCAGGCCGAAATCAAGGCCAACCGGGCTGAAGAGCTGCAATTGAACGCGGAACGCATCGACAACAAGGCCAGGTCCGGCGGACTTGGTGGGCGCGTCGACATTTCGATCTGACCGAAGGCACCACGGTCGCACCACAGGGTGTGCGACCGGGACAGGCAGAAAAGGAGCAGACCATGACTGCCATTCAGGGGACAGTGTCAGCCGATCGTTTCGCGCCGGCACGGCGCGAGGAGCAGGCACAGCAGGCTGCGCAGGCGCGCGAAACGAAGGCGCAGGAAAGCCGTCAGCAGGTCGAAACCGACCGCAAGGACGTGCCGCGCGAGACCGAACGCCGCGAGGCCCGCAAGATCCCGGGTCTCGGCAACGCCGTCGATATCACGGCCTAACTGCGCCAGCGCGCAATCACGTCCGATGACCGCCGCGTTCAGCGTTTCGGCTGGGCGGCGGTGATCAGCGCCTTGGCGTCCGGCGATGCCCACTCGGCCGGGCCATAGAGCGTCCCGAGTTCGCAGCCTTCCGGGCTGACGAGCAGGGTGGTCGGCAGCCCCGTCGCCCGGGCCTTTGACCGCAGGTCGTTGAAGACCTTGTTCGTCGCGTCGGAGTAATAGGCGAGGTTCGCCACGCCGATTTCCTCGAGGAAGGCTTTCGGCTTTTCCGGACCGCCCCGGTCCAGGTTGACTGCGACGACTTCGAACTTGTCGCTGCCCATCTCCTTCTGCAGCTCATCCAGCGCCGGCATTTCCTTGCGGCACGGGGCACACCAGGTTGCCCAGAGGTTGACCAGCAGTGTCTTGCCCTTCATCTGACTGATCGAGACATTCGATCCATCGGGCGCAAGAAAAGTCAGCTCCGACAGGGACAGCGGCTTCTGCGCTGGCAGGAATGCGGCGACTTCCCCCTTTGCCAGATCCTTGAGTGTCTGAGCTGTTTCGAGGCTCGCCTTGCAGCTTTCCCCGGCTGGCGAGTTGCCACCAGGCACGCCAATCACGTATACCGCCCCGATGACGGCGAGAATGCCGGCAACACTGGCGAGCACAAGCGGCTTGGCGGTTCTGGCCCGCGGTTCATTCGGCGTCGTCATCTTGTGTTCACCTGCCAACAGCACCTCGTCCGGGGGCGTCTACCAAGGGGCAATCCAATGAGCAACCGCATGTGGGGCGGCCGGTTCGCCGAAGGCCCGGACGCGATCATGGAAGAGATCAACGTGTCCATCGGCTTCGACCAGAAGCTATATAAGCAGGACATCGAGGGTTCAAAGGCCCATGTTCGCATGTTGGCGGCGCAGCAGATTGTCGCTGGCGAGGATGCCGAAAAGATCGCTCACGGTCTCGACACGATCCTGTCAGAGATCGAAGCTGGCCAGTTCACCTTCTCCCGTGCGCTTGAAGACATCCACATGAACGTGGAGGCCCGGCTTGCCGAACTGATCGGCGCGCCCGCCGGACGCCTGCACACCGCCCGCTCACGCAATGACCAGGTGGCGACCGATTTCCGGCTCTGGGTGCGCGATACGCTGGACACGCTCGACGTCCAGCTCGCCGACCTGCTTCTGGCGCTGGCTGAAAAGGCAGAAAAGCACGCCGGCGACGTCATGCCGGGCTTCACCCATCTCCAGTCGGCGCAGCCGGTGACCTTTGGTCATCACATGATGGCCTATGTCGAGATGTTTGCCCGCGATCGCAGCCGTTTTGCCGATGCACGCAAGCGCATGAACGAGTGTCCGCTCGGGTCCGCCGCGCTTGCCGGCACCTCCTTCCCGATCGACCGGATGATGACGGCCAAGGCGCTTGGCTTTGACCGGCCGATGGCCAACTCGCTGGACGGCGTTTCCGACCGCGACTTCGTCATCGAGGCACTCTGCGCAGCCTCCATCAGCGCGATGCATCTGTCGCGCTTTGCCGAGGAAATCGTGCTGTGGTGCTCGGCCCAGTTCGGTTTCATCAAGCTGTCGGACAAGTTCTCGACCGGCTCGTCGATCATGCCGCAGAAGAAAAATCCGGATGCAGCCGAGCTGGTGCGCGCCAAGTCCGGGCGCATCTATGGTGGCATGATGGCGCTGCTGGTCATGATGAAGGGCCTGCCGCTCGCCTATTCCAAGGACATGCAGGAAGACAAGGAACAGGCTTTCGACGCCCTGTCGTCCCTGTCGCTGGCGCTTGCCGCCATGACCGGCATGGTGCGGGACATGGAACCGCAGGTGAAGCGCCTGAAGAAGTCGGCCGGTGCCGGCTATGCCACGGCGACCGATCTGGCAGACTGGCTGGTTCGCGTGCTTGGCGTGCCGTTCCGCGATGCGCATCACATCACCGGCAAGATCGTCGGCCATGCTGTGGCCGAGGGCATCGACCTCGACAAGGTGCCGCTTGCCGTTATGCAGGAGATCGAACCGCGCATCACCCGGGACGTCTATGCCGTGCTCACGGTCGACAAGTCGGTGAAGAGCCGCGTCAGCTATGGCGGCACCGCGCCGGCGAATGTGCGCAAGCAGGCGCGCCGCTGGCTGAAGATCCTCGGCAAGGCCTGATCTTGAGCGCCGCCCGGGCAGGGTCCGGGCGGTTCGCGCTGGCGGGGCGTATCCGCCCTTGCCCGAAATCGTGGGTCATGCGAGGAGTGGGTGGCAACGTCAGGACAGTGCCGTGCCGCAAGCAGGGGTTCAGCCGGAATGAAGTTTACATCCCGTCAGTGGGCCGTGCTGGCCCTCGGTCTTTGTGTCGGTCTCGGGATTTCGGGCTGCGGCCGCCGCGGTCCGCTTGAGCCCCCCTCAGCTGCGACCGGCCCGGTTGCGGCCACGCCTTCTGTCTCCGCGCCCGCGGGCACGGCGGCGGCAGAAGCCAAGCCGATGACCGAGCATTTCTTCCTCGACGCACTCATCAAGTAATCGCGCCCGTCCGGGTGCCTCAGGTCAGGGTCTTCCGCCGTGCATCATTTCGCCTACAGGAACGGCATGCTTCATGCCGAGGACGTCGATGTCACCGAGATCGCCCGTGCGGTCGGTACGCCGTTCTACTGCTATTCCACCGCGACCCTGACCCGTCACTACAACGTCTTCTCCTCGGCCTTTGGCGATATTCCCGCGCTTGTCTGCTATGCGATGAAGGCCAACTCGAACCAGGCCGTCCTGACCACCCTGGCACGCCTTGGCGCGGGCATGGACGTCGTGTCCGAGGGCGAGCTGCGCCGTGCGCGCGCCGCCGGGGTCCCGGGCGAGCGGATCATGTTCTCTGGCGTCGGCAAGACCCGGTCCGAACAGGCGCTCGGCCTGTCTGAAGACATCCTCTGCTTCAATGTCGAATCGGAGCCGGAACTCTGGCAGCTGTCCGCTGTCGCCCAGTCGATGGGCAAGACGGCCCGCGTCTCCATCCGCATCAACCCGGATGTCGATGCCAAGACCCACGCCAAGATCTCGACGGGCAAGTCCGAAAACAAGTTCGGCATTCCGTGGAAGCGCGCCCGGGAAGTCTACGCCGAAGCTGCCAAGCTGCCGAACATCGAGGTGTCCGGCATCGACATGCATATCGGCTCGCAGATCACCGAGCTGGCCCCGTTCGATGCCGCGTTTTCGCGTCTGGGTGATCTGATCCGCGACCTGCGCGCGGACGGTCATCACATCGAGCATGTCGATCTGGGTGGTGGTCTGGGCATTCCCTATGTCACCAACAACACCCCGCCGCCGCATCCCGATGCCTATGCCGAGGTGGTGAAGCGTCACGTTCGCGAGCTCGACTGCCGCATCATCTTCGAGCCAGGCCGACTGATTGCCGGCAATGCCGGGATCCTCGTCACGGAAGTGGTCTACGTTAAGGAAGGCGAGGGCAAGACCTTCGTCATCGTTGACGCGGCCATGAACGACCTGATCCGCCCGACGCTGTACGAGGCGCATCACGAAGTCGGCCCCGTTGTCGAAGCCTCACCTGACGCATCTCGAATCATCGCCGATGTGGTTGGACCGGTCTGCGAAACCGGTGACTATCTGGCGCTGTCGCGTGAAATTCCGGCCGTTTCTGCCGGGGACCTGATGGCGGTCTATTCGGCCGGAGCTTATGGCGCGGTTCAGGCCTGCACCTACAACACGCGCCGGCTGATCCCGGAAGTGCTTGTAAACGGTCCGGAATATGCCGTCATCCGGCCTCGTCCCAGCTATGACGACCTGATCGGTCTCGATCGCTTGCCGGACTGGCTCGCCAAAGAGTGATGTCTCACACGTCATTTGGTGGTTTCGACAGCTTGCCGGAATGACGCTCTTGCCGCACCTTAAGTTCAAGGCTGGACTGGCGGTTCGCGGAGGCATGCAGCTTGGCGCAGACAGACAGGGCGGCGGCGGCCGTCGATCAGGTGCCCGGCAAGGCCGAGGCTGAACGTCGTCTGAGGTCGGTCCTCGGGCGTAGCCGGCTGGCCTTGCTGTGGGAACGGCTGTGGCCGGAGCTGTATCAGCCCCTCATCATTACCGCGTTGTTTGTCGGGGTCTCCTGGCTCGGGCTCTGGCTTGCGTTGCCTGGATGGGCGCGGCTCGCCGGGGTTGCCGCCTTTGCATTGGCGTTTATCGTCAGCCTGCGCGGCCTTGCCCGGGTTCGCATGCCCTCTGCTGCCGAAACCCTGCACCGGGTGGAACTGTCCAGCGGCTATGACCATCGCCCGCTGACCGCGCTCATCGACGATCTGCCGCAGCCGTCATCAGATCCCGTGACCATGGCCCTGTGGCAGCTGCACAAGCAGCGCATGGCCGAGGCTCTGCGCAACCTGCGGGCAGGTCTCGCACATCCCGAGGCGTTCCGCCGCGATCCTTATGCGCTGCGCGTCGTTGCCTTTCTCAGCCTGATCGTCGGCGCATCCGTTGCCTCGGGTGACCGGCTTGACCGGCTGACTTCTGCCTTCCGCAGCCCGCTCGAAACGGTCGAGATCGCCACCCGGCTGGATGTCTGGGTCACACCGCCTGTCTACACGGGGCGTCCGCCTGTCTATCTGACCGGTGAAACCGCTGCGCTGCGCGATCCGCTTGCACCGATCCGGGTTCCGGCCGGCAGCGAACTGATCATCCGGGCGCAGGGCCATCCGGGCTTTACCGTTTCCGCGCCTGCCGCGACTCCTGTTGCAACTCCGCAAGCCGCGACGGCGCCGGCTGTGGCCACGCCAGCCCCTGAAGGCATTTTCGAGACGCGGCTGGTCCTGTCCGCGAGCGGTCCGGTGGACCTGGCCGATGAGGGCGGCAAAGTTGCGGCCTGGATGTTCGAGGTCGATCCGGACGCACCGCCCACCATTCGCCTGCTTGATGATCCGGAAACCCAGCTCAGCGGCGCGTTGAAGCTCAGCTATCTCGCTGCGGATGACTACCGTGTGCTGTCGGCTGATGCCTCCATTGCACCGGCACCGAAAGCCGGCGCCGCAAGCCAGCACCCGCCAAGACCTTTGGTCGAAGCGCCGCAGTTTCCCCTGTCTCTGCCTCCGCGCAGCGCTGCAACGCAGAATGCCGAGACGATCCGCGATCTGACCTCTCATGCCTGGGCCGGGTCTGAAGTTGATCTGACGCTCTCCGCCCGTGACGAGGCCGGGCAGGTGGGTCAGTCTGCTCCCCATCCTTTCACCCTGCCGCAGCGCGCGTTCTCCAAGCCGCTGGCGCGTGCCGTGGTCGAGCAGCGCCGCGAACTGGCGCTGGATGCCAATTCCCACAGCCGTGTCATCACCGCCTTCGATGCCCTGTTGCTTGCACCTGACGTGTTCGAAGAACGGCCGAAGGCGCATCTTGGGTTGTCCTTTGCCTACCGCAATCTCGTTGCTGCCAGGTCCGATGACGATCTTCGGGCGCTTCTGCCGCTGCTCTGGGATCTGGCTCTGACGATCGAGGACGGCGACCTGTCGCTGGCTGAACGGGCGCTCCGCGAGGCACAGGAAAACCTGCGCAAGGCGCTGGAAGAGGGGGCCTCCGATGAGGAAATTGCCCGCCTGACAGACGAGCTTCGCAAGGCTTTGCAGGAGTACATGCAGGCGCTGGCCGAACAACTGCGCCAGAACCCGCAGGCCATGCAGCCGTTCAATCCCAACCAGCAGTCGATGAAGCCGCAGGATCTCGAAGAGATGCTGAAGCGCATCGAGGAACTGGCCAAGACAGGTTCACGGGATGCCGCGCGTGAGCTGCTGGCCCAGATGCAGCGCATGCTCGAGAACCTGCAAACCGGCCGTCCGCAGATGGCACCCGATGGGCTCACCAACGAGATGATGGAGATGCTCAACCAGCTCGGCCAGATGATCCAGCGCCAGCAGGAGCTGATGGACGAAACCAATCGCCTCAACCGCGACCAGCGTCAGCAGCAACAGGGACAAGAGGGTCAGCAAGGCCAGCCTGGCGAACAGGGCCAGCCGGGCGAGGGCGGGCAGCAACCCATGACAGCCGAGCAACTGCGCGAGCTTCTGGAGCAGCTTGAGCAGGGGCAGGGCGATCTGGCGCAGCAGCTGCAGCAGCTGATGGATCAGATGGGCCGCAACGGCATGGGCGAGAATGACGGCCTTGGCGAGGCCGGTGACGCCATGGGTCAGGCGCAGCGGTCGCTGGGGCAAGGCGAAGGCGAGCAGGCGGCCGGGCAGCAGGGCAATGCGCTGGACGCGTTGCGCCGTGGTGCGCAGCAGCTGGGCGAGCAGATGATGGGCGAGGGCGAGGGCCCTGGCATGGCGCAGCAGCGCTCGCCGCTCAACGAAGATCCGCTCGGCCGTCCGCGTCGCACCGAGGGGCCGGATCTCGGCAGTCAGGTGAAGGTGCCGGACGAGATCGATGTCCAGCGTGCGCGCCGCATTCTTGATGAGCTGCGCCGTCGCTTCTCCGACCCGGGGCGTCCGCGGCTCGAACTCGACTACCTCGAGCGTCTCCTGAAAAACTACTGACCGGACGATGTCCCCGCCAGGAAGCGGCTGACCTCGTCCGGCCATTCAAGCGGCAGGTATCGCGCGCTTACTTCGACAGGTAGATCGCCTGGATCTGGTTGGCGATCTTCTGGAACGCAGA
Source organism: Pannonibacter sp. SL95 (assembly GCF_026672425.1). GTDB lineage: Bacteria > Pseudomonadota > Alphaproteobacteria > Rhizobiales > Stappiaceae > Pannonibacter. The sequence goes on along the minus strand of NZ_JAPPRC010000004.1, from coordinate 305,930 downwards.
GATCAGCGCGGCTGAATCTGTTGCCTTGAAGTATGTGCTGCTGGATGATGCGCAATACTTCATCAGCTTCTCTGCATTTGCCGTTGATCCAACGCCGGACGTGAATAGTACCGTATAGACGGCAATGTCCTTAGATTTCATTGCGTCGCAGAAGGATCTTGCGCGTACCGAGGGCGGATCTTCGTAATTTCCGTTTGTGAAATACTGGCCGAGCCAGTAGTTTTTTGTTCCCTTCGCGCAGCCAGATTTTTTTGCGTCAGGTAGCCAATAGTAGCCACTTCTTTGGTCGTGATTGCTTTGCCCCTGATAGGTTCCATAGCTGAAACCGGCTCTTTTTTTACAGGTGGCCTCATCAAGCGGGGTGAAGTCATAGAAATCATTGAAATCGCCATCCGTCATGATGAGCGCGATTTTCTTCATCTTGTCTGTCTTGTAAGCAACCGGGCGGGAGGCAGACGGCCACAGATTGTTCCAGTTTGGCGAAAGCGTATACCAGCCCCACGCGATCCCCATCTGGCCGCCGGTGCCACCGCCATCTTTCAGCGCGTTGATCGCGGTCTTGAGCTTGGAAGAATCGGCAGTCAGCGGAACAATACTCGACGTCGACGGAGGGCAAGCCGTCGAACCACCACCGAAGAAATTTGACGATGCACCAGCATAATTATAAGTCGCATCGGTGAATTTCTGCGGACCATATCGTTCAGTGACGCAGTTTCCGCCTGAGGTCGCTCCGCTGGTAACGGTCGTCGCATAGCTTCCAAGGTTGACACCTTGGCTATAGGGAACCATTGACATTCGAACCTTTGACTCGTCTGGTTTCGTGCCCGGTGGAATCAAGATGTCCGTGATTGCAGTTGCCGCGGTTCTCAGTGCGACCATTTGGTTTCTCATCGAACCAGTGACGTCAAGCACCATCGCGAGTTCGATGTCAAACAGCGAATAGGTCGATTGTGCCTGGACACTGACAGGGATTGTGTCCGGGCCGATGCCACCCATGAAGATGAAGTTTGTCGGAACATTCGCGGTCGTCTGCGCCGTGACGAGCCCTTCGGTCGGGTCAATCGAATAGGTGATCGGCGCGACGCTGATCCCGGTCAGACCGCCAGATTCGAGGTTTGCAGCAAAGGTCTTGTTGATCGCGGTGGCGATTTCGGCGTCGGTCATCAGCTTGACCGACAATTCACGAGCAACAGTCAGAACGGCCGAGTCCAGGGCGTGGGCGATTGACGAACGCGCCATCACGGCCCGTCCGTAGTCGATGCCAGCGCCGGCGATGACGATCATCAAAAGGATGAGGACGCCAAACAGGGGAAGAATGGACGCGCGCGTTTCACCTGCAAAACCGCGCAGCTTTCGAACCAGTCGCGTCAGGAACGGGGAACGCATGGCATCACTCCAGTTTCATTACTGGAGGGATTAATCGGCAAATCCTCTTTCCAATCACTAAAATTCGACACAAATCGCTACGGCATCTTCGGCGTTGGTTGATGCAGCCTTAAGTGATGCTGCCGAATTCCGTTAATGACTGTTAAGGTTCGAGCTCGGTGTCCCAGTAGAGAAAGTCGAGCCAGCTGTCGTGCAGATAGTTCGGCGGGAAAGCCCGGCCGTTGTTGTGCAGATCCTGGATCGTCGGCTGGAAGGGCATGTGCATCGGCCACATGTCCAGCTGCTCGCAGCTCTTGTTGGCCTTGTGCAGGTTGCACGGCGAACAGGCCGTGATGACGTTCTGCCAGGTGGTCTGGCCGCCGCGGGAGCGGGGGATCAGGTGATCGAAGGTCAGATCGTCCTTCGAGCCGCAATACTGGCACTGGAACCTGTCACGCAGGAACACGTTGAAGCGGGTGAAGGCGGGGTATCGGGACGGTTTTACGAAGGTCTTGAGCGAAACCACGCTCGGAAGCTGGAACTCGAAGCTCGGACTTCGCACCGCCGTATCATAGACCGATACGATGTTGACGCGGTCCAAAAAGACCGCCTTTACCGCGTCCTGCCACGACCAGAGGGACAGCGGATAGTAGCTTAAGGGCCTGTAGTCCGCATTCAGCACCAAGGCCGGATGGGCGCCCGAGGGTACGGCAATCGTCACCTGCGGCTCCTTGCCTTTTCAATCCTTGTCATCACAACCAGGACCGGCACCGGCAACCCGACGCCGGGTACTACCTTAACATGCTGTTCATATAGTAGTGCCGAGGTGACAGTCTTGTGAAGCCCGTAAAATACATGAGGTGGCAGGTAGCTGCGCCGTTGTCCCGTAGCGGAAAATGAGATGACATGTCCCTGAATTCAATCAGCAATCAGCGTTGCCGGCACAGTGTAAAACGAAACTCGACCTCGTGTTTTTCCCCTGTTGTCCAGGTCGCGCAGCCGTGAAATGTGGCGGTGCACGGCAGCTCACGACTGCTTCGCCGCAAAAAAGAAAGCCCCCGGACCGGCCGGGGGCTTGCGAATCATTTCACAGCATTGGCTGAGCCGATCAGGCGGTCTGCCACTCGCGGATATCGACGAAGCGGCCAGCGATTGCCGCGGCTGCGGCCATGGCCGGCGAGACGAGGTGCGTGCGGCCTTTGAAGCCCTGGCGGCCTTCGAAGTTGCGGTTCGAAGTCGACGCACAGCGTTCGCCTGGCTGGAGCTTGTCGGCATTCATGGCCAGGCACATGGAGCAACCCGGCTCGCGCCATTCAAACCCGGCCGCCTTGAAGATCTTGTCCAGACCTTCGGCTTCTGCCTGTTCCTTCACAAGGCCGGAACCCGGCACGACCATGGCCTTGACGCCGTCCTTCACCTTGCCATTGCCGATGGCCGCGGCTGCAGCGCGAAGGTCCTCGATGCGGCCGTTGGTGCAGGAGCCGATGAAGACCACATCGATCGGAATGTCGGTGATCTTCGTGCCCGGCGTCAGGCCCATGTATTCCAGCGCGCGCCACTTGGACTTGCGGGTGTTTTCGTCGGCGATCTCGTCCGGGTTCGGCACGACGCCGGTCACGGACACCACGTCCTCCGGCGAGGAGCCCCAGGTGACGATGGGCGGCAGGTTTGCTGCGTCGAGCTTCACCACCTTGTCGAAATGCGCGCCTTCATCGGTGTGCAGCGTCTTCCAGTAGGAGATCGCCTGCTCGAGCGCAGCACCCTTCGGAGCCTTCGGACGGCCCTGGATATAGGCGAAGGTGGTCTCGTCCGGTGCGATCAGGCCGGCGCGTGCGCCGCCTTCGATGGACATGTTGCAGACCGTCATGCGGCCTTCCATCGACAGGGAGCGGATGGCTTCGCCGGCATATTCCATGACGTAGCCAGTGCCGCCGGCGGTGCCGATCTCGCCGATGACGGCGAGGATGATGTCCTTGGCAGTGACGCCGGCCGGGATCTTGCCATCCACCTGGATGAGCATGTTCTTGGCTTTCTTCTGGATCAGCGTCTGGGTCGCCAGAACGTGCTCCACTTCGGACGTGCCAATGCCATGCGCCAGCGCGCCAAACGCGCCGTGGGTCGAGGTGTGGCTGTCGCCGCAGACGATGGTCATGCCGGGCAAGGTGAAGCCCTGTTCCGGACCGACGATGTGCACCACGCCCTGGCGGTGATCCAGCTCGCTGTAATACTCGACGCCAAACTCGGCGGCGTTGTCAGCGAGGGTCTGGACCTGCAGCGCGGATTCCGGATCGTCGATGCCGTGGCTGCGGTCGGTGGTCGGTACGTTGTGGTCGACAACGGCCAGGGTCTTTTCCGGCTGACGGACCTTGCGGCCGGTCATGCGCAGGCCTTCGAAGGCCTGCGGGCTGGTGACTTCGTGGACGAGATGGCGGTCGATGTAGAGCAGGCTCGTGCCGTCTTCCTGGGTTTCGACGACGTGGTCGTCCCAGATCTTGTCGTAAAGGGTCCGCGCTTTCGTCATGGGAAGTCTCCTGAAACCTGGCCGGGTCGCGCCTTTGCCACTGTGATGGCCGCCGTCCTCGTTTGCGCTTCCGGGCGGCGGTTTGCCGGCTCCGGTATTGCCTGATTCAATGCCTCGAAGGCAGGGCAGGGGTCAAGCGCGTTCGACAGCGCGCAAACTTGAGGTTTCTTCAAGTGAGCGGGAAACAGGCCGCCGAAAAAAGAAAGGCGGCCCGAAGGACCGCCTTTCGAAATCCGGTTTGTGCGTCCGATTACTCGGCGGCGCCTTCCGCAGCAGCAGCCTTGGCAGCAGCAGCAGCAGCCTTGGCAGCCACGACTTCGGCGCGGGCGTCTTCGTTGAGACGCTTGGCGCGGGCATTGGTTGCCTCGACGATACGGGCCGACTTGCCGCGACGGTCGCGCAGGTAGTACAGCTTGGCGCGACGAACCTTACCGCGACGGACGACTTCGACGCTTTCGATCAGCGGCGAGCAGGTCGGGAACACGCGCTCAACGCCTTCGCCGTAGGAGATCTTGCGAACGGTGAAGCTCTCGTTGATGCCGCCGCCCGAACGGGCAATGCAGACGCCTTCGTAGGCCTGGGTACGGGTGCGGGTGCCTTCGACAACCTTCACGTTGACCTTGACGGTGTCGCCCGGCGAGAATTCCGGCAGCTTGCGAACGGCTTCGACCTTGGCCTGCTCTTCGGCGTTGATCTGTTCGATGATGTTCATGGCAGTTTTTCCTTTTCAATTTTGCGGTCAGAGCGTCCTGCTGTCTCGCCCTTTCGGGGAGACTTCAGGACGGATACACCGTCTTGGCCATGGCCTTGGATTAGGGCCTGCCAGCTTCAGGTTTCGTCAGCCTGTTGAGGCGACGGCATCGGGAGCTGGCGGTTCTCGGAGTTCGCCTGGGCATGCAGGAGCACGCCTTCGGGCCAATTCCACTGAACGCGAGCGGGGACATACAGCATCTTCACCGCATTGTCATGTGGATTCTGGCCGTTCGCCTCAGGTTTCGCCCTGTTCGTTGCCCGCTGGACGAGGTGCCTTCACCCGCTTCCGTTTGACGGGCTTGGGTGGGTGGGCTGCCTCATAGGCAGCCCATAGATCAGGCCGCCGCCGTGCGGTCAGGGCGATTGCCTCCTGCTGGCGCCATTCGGCGATCTTCTTGTGATTGCCAGAGGTGAGGATCTCGGGGATTCCCATGCCCTCGAACTCGGCAGGGCGGGTGTAATGCGGATGCTCAAGCAGACCGGTCTCGAAACTCTCCGTCTCGCCACTTTCCTGATTGCCCATCACACCCGGCAGCAAACGGACCACGGCATCCAGCAGCGTAATCGCTGCGATCTCGCCGCCCGACAGGATGTAGTCGCCGATCGAGACTTCCTCCAGCGCGCGCGCCTCGATGACGCGCTGGTCCACGCCTTCAAATCGGCCGCAGACGATGATCGCGCCGGGTCCGGCCGCCAGGTCCCGCACACGTGCCTGGGTCAGCGGTTTGCCGCGCGGGCTCATCAGCAGGCGGGGGCGTGGGTCGTCGGGCAACGTGGCGGCATCAATCGCAGCTGCGAGAATGTCAGCCCGCAGCACCATACCTGCGCCGCCGCCAGCGGGCGTATCGTCGACGGACCGGTGCCGGTCGGTGGCATGATCCCGGATCTGCCGCGCCTCCAATGACCATTTTGCCTCGCTCAGGGCGCGGCCGGACAGGCTTTGGCCGAGCGGCCCTGGAAACATGTCGGGATAGAGGGTCAGGATTGTCGCGGCGAATGTCATCAAACTGGCTCCGGCCATCTGGTCGATCCATAGGCGACACGATGGAAAAAGGAAAGCTGTGCCGAGATCGGTAAAATTCGACAGATTTAGCTAGTGATCATTTAACTATATGAGATCAAACATGAATTTCTCATCTCTCCAATCTCTCGATCTAACTCCGGCTTAACTTCGAACCGCGATGCTGACGGCAGATCCAAGGAGAAGTCTTCCCGTGCCGTCCATCCGCTTTCACCTGCCTGCCTTTGTCCGCCGCCATGTCGATGCCCATTACATCGACATTTCGCTCAGCCGCGTGCTGCCGCTCGGTGTGCTGATCGTTTTCGGACTGGCGGTGGGTGTGGTGTTCAATCACGGACTGGCGCATCCGTTCGACAAGGTGCTGCATGTCGCCTTCTACGGCCTGCTGACCCTGTCCATTCACGCCTTCTTCTGCTGCCGTCTGCGTATTTCGGCCCTTGTTGCCTTCGGTTTCGGCATTGGCGGAGAGATCCTGCAGGCGTTCATCCCTGGGCGCGAGGCGTCGATGCTGGATGCTGCGGCAAACGGGATTGGCGTCGCGCTGGTCGTGTTCGGGATTGCGCTCTGGCGCTCCGAGCAGCGCCGCGCCCAGGCGGAAGCCGAAAACTACGAAAAACTGATGTCGCGTGTCGAGCCGGTGCTCAACCGGGTCCGGGTTCAGCCGGCGGTCGCGTCGTCGTTGCCGTCGTCGCGCGGGCTCTCTGACAGGTAATCCGGCGGCAGGATGCAAATGACCTTGCCTTCGGCAAGGCTCACCGTTGGCACGAACTCGCGCGTGAACGGAATGTAATAGGACTTTCCGCTGGGCGGCCGGATCTCGATCAGATCGCCAGCACCGAAGTTCTGCACCGTGACAATGCGGCCGAGAGATGTCCCGCTCTCGTCTTCCGCTGTCAGGCCAATCAGGTCGGTGTGGTAGAACTCGTCTTCTTCCGGCTCAGGCAGCCGGTCGCGGGGGATGTACAGTTCAAGCCCGTTCAACGCTTCGGCAGCATTGCGGTCGTTGATCCCCTTGAATTTCGTTACGACAACAGTCTTCTGCACTCGGGCATTGACCACCGTGAACCGGCGGGACCCGTCTGCAGTTTCCAGCGCGCCATAATCGGTAAAGGACAACGGGTCATCGCCATAGGGCTTGACCCGCACCTCACCGCGAATGCCGTGGGCAGCCCCCACAACGGCCATCAGGATCTTGTCCGAGGGAGCGCTGCTCATGCCTGTGCTCCTGTCGCCAAGGTCCGGATGTCTGTCGTGAAGGCTGCCGGCATCACAGGATTATTCCGCGTCAGCGGCCGCAGCGGCGGCTTCTTCGGCCTTCTTCTTGGCAGCGGCAGCCTTTTCAGCAGCCTTCTTGCCCATCTCGGCCTTCTTCGGGTTGTTGCGGGCTTCGCGGGTCAGCAGGCCGGCGTCGTTCAGGAAACGGTGCACGCGGTCGGTCGGGGTTGCGCCGTTGGCGAGCCAGTACTTGACGCGCTCGACGTCGAGAACGACGCGGGTTGCCGATTCCTGCGGCTGCATCGGGTCGTAGGAACCGACCTTCTCGATGAAGCGGCCGTCGCGCGGAGCGCGGACGTCGGTCACGACGATGCGGTAGAACGGACGCTTCTTGGCGCCGCCACGGGCGAGACGGATCTTGGTAGCCATTTCAGTTTCTCCAGTTGTTCAGTTGCCGGTCTTTGCGGCAATGGCTTCATGGTGCCGGATCACTTCCTTGACGATGAACGCCAGGAACTTCTCGGCAAAGTCAGGATCAAGGTTTGCGTCGACGGCAAGGCGGCGCAGGCGCTCGATCTGAATCTGTTCGCGCGCCGGATCAGCCGGCGGCAGGTCGTGGGTCGCCTTGAGGTGGCCCACCTTCTGGGTGCACTTGAAGCGCTCGGCCAGCATGTGCACGAGGGCAGCGTCGATGTTGTCGATGGACGCACGCAGGGCGCGCAGTTCCACCATGGCGGCGCTGTCACCAAGCTGGGTGTCGGCCTCGGTCTTGCGGACGTCGGTCATCACTTCTTGCCCTTTCCAAAGCCGGGCAGGCCGCCGAGGCCGCCAAGACCGGGAAGCTTCGGACCGCCAAGGCCCGGGAAACCGCCCGGAAGGCCGGTCGGAAGGCCGCCGGGCAGGCCCTTGGCAAGATCGGCCGCGCCGGGCAGCTGTCCGCTCTTGGCCAGCTGCTCCAGCTGCTTGGGATCGATGTTCGGCATGCCGCCGCCCATTCCGCCCATGCCGCCGCCAAGCATGCCCATCATCTTGCCGAGCATGCCCTTGTTCTTGCCCATCATCTTCATGACGTCGGCCATCTGGCGATGCATCTTGAGGAGCTTGTTGACCTCGGACACGTCGACGCCCGAGCCGGATGCGATGCGCTTCTTGCGGCTTGCCTTCAAGAGGTCCGGCTTGCGCCGTTCGGTCGGCGTCATCGACTGGATGATGGCGACCTGGCGCTTGAACATGCGCTCGTCGAGATTGGCCGCATCCAGCTGCTTTTTCATCTTGCCGATGCCGGGCAGCATGCTCATCATGCCGGACATGCCGCCCAGCTTTTCCATCTGCTTGAGCTGTTCGGCCAGGTCTTCCAGGTCGAAGTTGCCCTTCTGCAGCTTGGCGGCCATCTTGGCCGCCTTTTCCGCGTCGATGGCTTCGGCGGCCTTTTCGACCAGGCTGACGATGTCGCCCATGCCGAGAATGCGGTCGGCGATCCGGCGCGGATGGAAATCCTCCAGCGCGTCGGACTTTTCACCGGTACCGATCAGCTTGACCGGTTTGCCGGTGACGGCCCGCATCGACAGGGCAGCGCCGCCGCGGCCGTCGCCGTCCATACGGGTCAGTGCAATGCCGGTGATGCCGACGCGCTCGTCGAAGCTCTTGGCCAGATTGACGGCGTCCTGACCGGTCAGCGAATCGGCGACCAGCAGGATTTCATGCGGATTGGTCGCGGCCTTCACTTCGGCCATTTCCAGCATCAACGCTTCGTCGATGTGGATGCGGCCGGCGGTGTCGAGCATGACCACGTCATAGCCACCGAGGCGCGCAGCCTGGATGGCGCGCTTGGCAATCTCGACCGGGCCCTGACCCGCAACGATCGGCAGCGTGTCGACGCCGTTCTGTTCGCCGAGAACCTTCAGCTGCTCCTGCGCAGCCGGACGGCGCGTGTCGAGCGAGGCCATCAGAACCTTGCGCTTGTCGCGCGTGGCCAGGCGGCGGGCGATCTTGGCCGTCGTCGTCGTCTTGCCCGAGCCCTGCAGACCGACCATCATGATGGCGACAGGCGCGGGCGCATTCAGGTCGATCGGCTCGGCATCGGCACCGAGCATTTCCACGAGCTGATCGTGGACGATCTTGATCACCATCTGGCCCGGGGTGATCGACTTCACCACCTCGGCGCCGACGGCGCGGTTGCGAACCTTGTCAGTGAAGGAGCGGACGACCGGAAGAGCAACGTCGGCTTCGATCAGCGCGCGGCGCACTTCGCGCATCGCCTCGTTGACATCGGCCTCGGACAGCGCGCCACGGCCGGTGAGCTTGTCGAGAATGCCACTGAGGCGTTCGGACAGACTTTCAAACATGCGCGGGTCCTTCCGGGTTGGGTCCTGACAGCCGGCCGCATGGCCGGTGCCCCTTCATCTGGGGTGGCGCCGGGTCCTGGTCCAGCCGCAATGCAGCGCGAAAGCCCGCGCGCAAAGCAGTTTTGCACCCGAGGGCGCAACGCGCTGTCGGGTGTTGACCTCCGGGCTCTCTTTATACCTTTGCGGGTCCCGGTCGGCTGGTCGGATCTGTCGTCACTTTCGTGAAGTGGGCGGGACATACATCAAGATGGCCACCGGAGTCAAGGAACAGGCCGGTTTGCAGCGGTATGCCGATGGCGCAGAGTGCGGCCAGCTCGTCGGTTCAGGCAATTTGTTCTTTATTTGTTCTTATTGCCGAGCTAGCCTGACAGCGGATTCAAGCAAGGAGCATGACCATGGAATTGTACGTGACATTGGGGGCACGTGAGCCCGAGGCCGCACATGCCTTCTATGACAAGGTGCTGGCCACGATCGGCTGGTCATCACATGCCAGTTTCCCGGGCTGGCGCGGCTACTCGCCGGGCGGTCTCGGCAAGGGCGCCACGGTCTGGGTCTGCGCGCCGTACAATGGCGAAGAAGCGACAGCCGGAAACGGAACGATGGTCGCCTTCCCCGCTGCATCGCCGGCCGAGGTTGATGCCTTTTATGCTGCTGCCATGTCGCTCGGCGCAAAGGATGAAGGACCTGCTGGTCCCCGCCCTGACTACAGTCCAACCTGGTACGCGGCCTATATGCGCGATGCGACTGGCAACAAGATCGCCGTCGTGTTCAACGGCTGATCGCGCGTCGAGTAGCCGCGCCAGACCGGCTCGCGAGCCTTTGTCGTCAGCCGGAGGCTTGCAATCGGCGACGGAACGGGGAACATGCGCGCAGGGCAGTGGGTGCGTTGCGCCATGCCCTCGCGCAGCTTCAGACTGGAGCGCAAGGTTGAGAAATCTGGCGCGCCGGCGAAAGAGACCCGATGAACTTTCGTGCCGTCATTCTGCCCATTGGCCGGTTGCTGATCATCATTGCCCTTTTCATGCTGCTGCCAGCCGGCGCCGATCTGATTGCCGGCAACAGCGACTGGTCAGTATTCGCAGCGACAGCGCTGGTTCTGGGCGCCATTGGCGCGCTGATTTCCGCAGCTCTCGAAGGCCAACAGTTTCAGTTCCGGCCGCGCGAGACGTTTCTGTTCGTCAATGCGGCCTGGCTGGTCTTCAGCTTTGCCGGAGCAATCCCGTTTTACGCCAGCGGCCTCGGTCTGACGTATGCTGAAGCCTTCTTTGAAACGGCTTCTGGTCTGACGACCACCGGATCGACCGTCATCACGGGTCTCGACACGCAGCCCCCCGGCATCCTGCTCTGGCGCTCGCTGCTGCAGTGGATCGGCGGGATCGGCATCGTCGTCATCGGCATCTGGCTGCTGCCGGGCCTGCGCATCGGTGGTTCGCAGCTGTTTGCCATCGAATCGTCTGAAAAGATGAACAAGCCCTATGGCCGCGTGGAACCCTTCGTTGCGCGTCTGCTGATGCTCTACATGACGCTCAGCCTGTTCTGCGCGCTCGCCTATTTCCTCGCCGGCATGTCCGCGTTCGACGCCATCAACTACATGATGGGAACAGTGTCCACCGGCGGCTTTGCGACCTCCGACAACTCGATGGCAAAATATCCGGCGAACCACATGTTGTGGATCGGCATTACCTTCATGATGCTGTCCGGCATGCCATTCCTGTATCTGATCCGGGTGGCGGAAATGCGCGACAATCCGCACCGCGGGCAGGTGCGGTTTTTCATTGGTCTGACCGCAGCTATCAGTTTTCTGGTGTTCCTGTCGATCAACGGAAAAGTCGATGGGGACCCCTTTACTCTCTTGACCAGGGCAACTTTCAACATTGTCTCTGTGATCACGACAACGGGATTTGCCGCAGGCGATTATCTACTCTGGGGTAATTTTGCCATCGCGGTGTTTTTCTTCACCACCTTCATCGGCGGCTGTTCTGGCTCGACGTCCGGCGGGTTCAAGATCTTCCGGATTCAGATCCTGCTCAGCGGGATTCGCGCAATGTTGAAGCGCGCAGCGCACCCGAACCGGGTCATCGAGCCAAGATATGCCGGAACGCCCGTTGCTCCCGGCGTTCTGGAAGGTGTGCTGGTGTTCTCGGTGCTCTACACCGCGACTTTCGCCGGCTTCGCCTTCATCTACATGATGCTCGGCCTTGATCTCGAAACAGCGCTCAGCGCTTCGATCACGGCGCAGGCCAATGTCGGCCCCGGAATTGGACCGACCATCGGGCCGGCAGGTACGTTTGCCTCCTTGCCGGACACCGTCACATGGCTGCTGGCATTCCAGATGATCCTCGGCCGGCTGGAACTGATCGGCGGCCTTCTGGTGTTCAGCCCGTATTTCTGGTCGCAGCACTGAGACCGTGGATCAGCTCCCCAGTCCGCCCTTGCGCACGATGAAGTCCGCGATCTCGCCGACGCCCTTGCCCGCCTTGGTGTTGGCGAAGAGATAGGGCCGTTCCTTGCGCATGCGCTTCGCGTCCCGGTCCATGACTGACAGGTCCACCTCGACGTAGGGCGCTAGGTCGGTCTTGTTGATCACCAGCAGGTCGGAGCGGGTGATGCCGGGGCCACCCTTGCGCGGGATTTCCTCGCCGGCCGCCACGTCGATCACATAGATCGTCAGGTCTGCCAGTTCCGGCGAGAAGGTGGCGGCCAGATTGTCACCGCCCGATTCGATCAGGATCAGGTCAAGGTCGGGAAACGCGCGGGTCAGGTCATGTACGGCGGCGAGATTGATCGAGGCGTCCTCGCGGATCGCCGTGTGCGGGCAGCCGCCGGTTTCGACGCCGCGGATGCGCTCGCTCGGCAGCGCCTGCGACCGCATCAACGCCTCGGCGTCTTCGCTCGTGTAGATGTCGTTGGTGATGACGGCGAGCGAGTAGCGGTCACGCAGCGCCTTGCAGAGACGGTCGGTCAGCGTGGTCTTGCCGGCACCCACCGGGCCACCGATGCCGACGCGAAGCGGGCCATTGGGGGACGTCATGTTCTGAACAACCTCGTGTACTGGGTTTCGTGACGCATGGAGGCAATGTCAGCCCCAAACGCCGAACTGCCGATATCGGAGAGCGTGGTCGCATCAGTCGACCGGACGAGCTCAGCAATCACAGGCTCCATACGGTGCAGCACGCGTTGTCCGTCCGTCTGGCCAAGCGGAACTGCGCGGATGGCCGCCGAGATGAGTGACGCCGCAAAGGCTTGCAACGCGGCCGTCAGCGTCAGGTGCACCGGGATCGACCAGGCGGCTGCCGTCAGTCCGACCGCCACAGGATAAGGCCAGGGATCAACGGCACTTTCCTGCGGCACCAGGCGCGAGAAGACGGCTGCACCATCACGGCCCGCCGGCGGCGTCCAGGCCTTGCGGCAGGTGTCGAGAAAGGCCGTCCCCTGCGCCGATGTTTCCAAAAGCCGCTCGCGCGACGGGGCAAGCGCGAGGCCATGATCGCGTGCCACCAGCACTGCGTCATCATCACCGGCCATGGCGGCGGCATGCGCAACGCGCAGCAGGATCGCGTCGGTCCGGCCGCTGCCATGGCGGAACAGGGCCACCAAATAGGCCTCCAGATCAGCCGCAGTCCGGATATCTCCGTCCTCGATGACCTGTTCCAGACCATGGCTGTAAGTGAAGGCACCGATGGGAAAGGCCGGCGACAACAAAGCCATCAGCCGGTACAGGCCGGTGCAGTCCAGCCCGTCCGGTGCCACCTGCAGATCCGCAGCCGGCTCAGATGTTTCACATGAATCAGGGGTGGCTTGCCCTCTCAATGGGAATGTCCGTCGCCGTGAGTGTGTCCACGATGCCCATGCCCATGCCCATGTCCGTGGTGATGGTCATGGGTGTGCCCGTGCCCGTGATCATGATGGGAATGGTCATGTCCATGACCATGGTCGTGCGGTTGTGTCCGTCCATGACCATAGGCGCCGCCCTCGGGATCGAAGGGTGCCGACTTGGCCTCCATCGTCCCGCCGAGCAGCTCGACCAGGGCCTCGATGACGTGATCGCGGCGGATGCGCAGGCCATTGTCCAGCAGCTGGGTTGGCAGATGCCGGTTGCCGAGATGCCAGGCGATGCGGACGAGCGCTGTCGGCGAGGCCGCCGTGATGTCCACTACGTCTTCCGGCGCGGCCTGCACCTTGATAATGCGTCCGTCGTCCAGCTGCAGCCCGTCGCCATGGCGCAGCCAGGTCGCATCGGGCAGATCCAGCAGGAACTCCGTGCCGCCGTCCGTCGTCAGCACCGCCCGGCGGCGATGCCTGTCCTCACCGTCGAGGGTGATCGTGTCCAGCGACCAGTTCGGCCAGGTGCCAGCCGGACGCACCAGACCGGCGCGCAGGGTCGCGGTCATTTCAAAGCCTCGGCCACACGCTTGCCCATGGCCAGATAGGCCGGACGTTCGCGCAGCCGCTTGAAGTAGTCGTAGAGCAGGCCGTCCTTCGGCATCGGGAACTTGGACATGGCCGCCCAGCCACCGCAATGGCCAAGAATGAGATCCGGGACCGTGAACGTGTCACCCATCACATAGGGCTTGTCGCCCAGCCGCTGCGCCAGGGTCTCCATCGCCTTGGAAAATTCCTTGTGGCAGACCTCGACAATCTGCGGCGCACAATTGTCATAGAGAATGCCTTGCTTGGCAGCCGTCCACAGCGCGCCCTCCACCTCGTCGACGCAGAACTGGGTGAAGCTGTCCTGGATTGCGCGGTTCACGGTCCCGGCAGCAAAGGTGCAAGCGCCGTGCTTGTCGGCCAGATACTGGACGATGGCGACGCTGTCGGTCAGCACCGAGTCGCCGTCAATCAGGATCGGGATCTTGCCGCCCGGGTTGAGGGCCACGACTTCAGGGCTGTGCGGCTTGGCCGGCACGATCTCGTAGGGTTGGCCCAGCTCTTCCAGCATCCAGTAAATCCGAGCCGAGCGGCTGCGCGGACTGCCAATGACCTTGTACATGATGTCCCCGTGTCTCTCCTCGCGCGAGCTGAATTTCCAGCCGGCGTCAGTGCTAACCTAGAACAGGAAATAGCGCTGGGCCATGGGCAGCACATCCGCCGGCTCGCAGGTCAGCAGTTCCCCGTTCGCGCGCACCTCATAGGTTTCCGGATGCACCTCGACCACGGGCAGGGCGCTGTTGTGGATCATGGAGCGCTTGGAAATGCCCGACCGCGTGTTCTTCACCGGCAGCACGAGGCTGTCCAGTTCCAGCCGGTCCTTGATGCCATGCTCATGCGCGGCCTTCGACACGAAGGTGACCCGGCTTGCCGTCATTGCCTTGCCGAAGGCGCCGAACATCGGGCGATAGTGGACCGGCTGCGGCGTCGGGATCGAGGCATTCGGGTCGCCCATGGGCGCGGCGGCAATGGTGCCGAGCTTCAGGATCATGTCCGGTTTGACGCCGAAGAAGGCCGGTGACCACAGCACCAGGTCGGCCAGCTTGCCCACCTCGACCGAGCCGATGTGCTCGTCCAGCCCATGCGCGATGGCCGGGTTGATCGTAACCTTGGCGATGTAGCGCTTCACGCGCATGTTGTCGTTGTCGCCGGATTCCTCGGGCAGGCGGCCGCGCTGGACGCGCATCTTGTGCGCGGTCTGGAAAGTGCGGATCAGGATCTCGCCGACGCGGCCCATGGCCTGGCTGTCGGAGGAGATGATCGACATGGCACCCATGTCGTGCAGGATGTCCTCGGCGGCGATGGTCTCGCGGCGGATGCGGCTCTCGGCGAAGGCCACGTCCTCGGGGATCGACGGATCGAGATGGTGGCAGACCATCAGCATGTCGAGATGCTCGTCGATGGTGTTGCGGGTGTAGGGCCGCGTCGGGTTGGTGGAGGAGGGGATCACATTGGCCTCGCCCACCACCTTGATGATGTCCGGCGCATGGCCGCCGCCCGCACCCTCGGTGTGGAAGGCGTGGATGGTGCGGCCGCGGAAGGCGGACTTGGTGTTTTCCACGAAGCCGCTCTCGTTCAGCGTGTCGGTGTGGATCATCACCTGCACGTCGTATTCGTCGGCGACGGCAAGGCAGGTGTCGATCGCGGCCGGCGTCGTGCCCCAGTCCTCGTGCAGCTTGAGGGCGCAGGCCCCGGCGAGGATCTGTTCCTCCAGCGCGGCGGGCAGGGAGGCATTGCCCTTGCCAGCAAAGGCGAGGTTCATGGGGAAGCTGTCAGCGGCCTGCAGCATGCGCGCCAGGTGCCAGGGGCCGGGGGTGCAGGTGGTGGCGTTGGTACCGGTCGCCGGGCCGGTGCCGCCGCCCAGCATGGTGGTGACACCCGACATCAGCGCCTCATCGATCTGCTGCGGGCAGATGTAGTGGATGTGCACGTCCAGCGCGCCGGCCGTCAGGATGCGTCCTTCCCCGGCGATCACTTCCGTGCCCGGTCCGACGATGATCGTTACGCCCGGCTGCACGTCCGGATTGCCCGCCTTGCCGATCCCTGCGATCCGCCCGTCCTTGAGGCCGACATCGGCCTTTACGATGCCCCAGTGGTCGATGATCAGCACGTTGGTGATCACCGTGTCCACCGCGCCGGCCGAGCGCGGGTGCTGCGACTGGCCCATACCGTCGCGGATGACCTTGCCACCGCCGAACTTCACCTCCTCACCATAGATGGTAAAATCCTTCTCCACCTCGATGATCAGGTCGGTGTCGGCCAGGCGCAGTCGGTCGCCAGTGGTGGGGCCGAACATGTCGGCATAGGCAGCGCGGGACATCTTGAATGGCATCGGTTTCCTCGCGTGTCGCGGTTCGGGTCGTCAGGGCGCCGGCGGGTGTCAGTTGGACCCGAGCGCGTCGTTCAGTTCGGTGAGATCGGAAATGCGCTGCCGTGTCATGTCCGCCCGGCAGGCATAGATCAGCATCGGTTCCAGCGTGCCGCCACGGGCCGTGAAGCCGTAGGCGTCGCAGGCCTTGTCCCGGTAGGCGACCCAGGCGCGCTGGGCGTCGCGCAGGGCCGTCTCGGCGCCCACGAGGTCCGGCGTCACTTCTTTCAGGCTGACGTCAGTTGCCTTCGCCGCAGCGATCGCCTTCTTGTAGATGGCGTTCAGGTCCTTGTCGGCTGCCATCCAGTCCTGTTCGGCGCAATAGGTCAGCTCGATCTGCGCCTCAGCCTTCGCGCAGTCGATGTTGTCCTGTGCGAAGGCCGGAGCAACGAAGAGGGAGGCGTGACCGGTCAACAGACCTGCCGTCACGCCCAGCAACAGGGAACCTACCGTGAAAACCTGGTGCATCCGCATCACAGCGCCCCCATGATCTTCTGGTTGAAGCCGTAGACGATCCGGTCTCCGCGATAGGGAACCAGACGCACGCGCTTCGTCTGTCCCGGTTCGAAGCGCACGGCCGTTCCCGCCGGAATGTCGAGCCGCATGCCACGGGCCGCGTCCCGGTCGAAGCTCAGTCCGCCGTTGGTCTCGGCAAAATGGTAGTGGCTGCCGACCTGGATCGGACGGTCACCGGTGTTGGCCACATCCATCTCGATTGACGGCTGGCCGGCGTTCAGCTCGATGTCGCCATCGGCGGGAAAGAGTTCTCCGGGGATCATTTCTTCATCTCCTTGCGGCGGCGGATGAATCCGACCACCCCGCCCAGCACCAGACCTGCAATGGCAACGCCAATCACCGTTGGCGTGAACAGCGTTTCCCCCTGTCCGCCCGCCAATCCGGTCTCCTGGGCGAAGGCCGGAGTTGAGACGAAGGCGGCAAGAGAGAGGCTCTGCATCCGTTTCATGGGTGCCCCCTCACCGGATCGGCTGGTGCACGGTGACGAGCTTCGTTCCATCGGGGAACGTTGCCTCAACCTGCACGTCGTGGATCATCTCGGCGATGCCGGGCATGACCTGATCGCGGGTCAGGACATGCGCTCCGGCCTCCATCAGTTCGGCAACGGTGCGGCCATCGCGGGCGCCCTCGACAACGAAATCGCTGATCAGGGCAATCGCCTCGGGATGGTTCAGCTTCACGCCGCGTTCCAGCCGCCGGCGGGCCACCATGGCGGCCATGGCGATCAGCAGCTTGTCCTTTTCGCGCGGGGTCAGGTTCACCGGTGGTCTCCGTCTGTTTTGGTCATGGGTCAGCAGTGCCAGACGCGGGGCAGGGGCGCGCCGCGATAGGCTTGAAGAAAGGCAATGAGGCCGTCGCGCAGGGCACGGCTGTCAGGACTTAGGAAGCGCGCCAGCAGCCGGCCGTTCCAGGCGCTCACACCCGCGCGCAGCGGCAGGGCGTCGATGAGGCCACGCGCCCGGACGAGGTTCATCTCCGCATCCGGCCCGCAGTCGATGAAGGTGGCAAAGGCACGGGCGCCATTGAGGGTCGCCAGCGCCTGCAGGCTCGTTGCATCCGGGCCGAACCGCACCGTGTCCGCATAAAGCAACCGGCCATCACGGTGGATGGTCCAGGCATCGCGGAACGAGGTGGTGGTGACGGTCTCGCCCATGGCCTCGCGGCCGAGAACCACCATCTCAAGCCCCATGAAACGGGCGCTGCCGGTCAGGTTCACCTGCAGGCTGCGGCGAAGATGCGACTGCTCGAACAGCATCGTTTCCTGCGGCAGCCATTCCAGCGTTGCCCCATCGCCGACCGTGACGCGGTTGCGGACTTCACCCGCTCCGGACGTGCTGCGATAGGCCCGCTCGGCCGCCTGGGTGGTGACAATGGCGTGCCCGCCGCTTGCAACGCTTGCCTCGAACGAGAGCTGATCGCCGCCGGTTATGCCGCCGGATGTGTTGAGCATGACAGCAACAGGCACATCGTCATAGACCTTGGGCAGGCGGATCTTGGCCGAGCCGGATTGCCCGAGGCGAGCGAGTGTTGTTCTGGTCTGGCCGTCGGTCTGGGTGCTGCAGGCAAAATGCACGGCGGCCGCGCCATGGGCGCGTTGCAGGCGCGGAGCTGGCTCCGGCATCGTCTCAACCAATGCAAGCTTTGCCTGCGTGACGTCCTTCACTGCACCGTGCCCCCCGGTTCCATCTAGCCGTGATCATGGTCGCTTGCCACTCGCGCATGCAAGAGCCCAGTTGCAGGCAATGCCTTTGCCTGTCTGCTGATCGTCATTGCATAGCAAGCAGCGGGCCATCTGCCGGATCGTGGCAGACGATGTCCGGTTCGCGGGCAGCGCGCCGGGTTGGGCTTGCCTCAATTGATGGCGATTGCCTGTTCCTGAGGCAGGCGTGGCCCGTGCGAGGGGCCGGGTCAGGCTGGATGTTGTGGGACGCGTGGGCATATCCTTTGCAATCCTTAACCTCTATCGTTTATTGAGTTTCGGGGTGTGGCCTTCGGGCCTGCGGGGCATTCTTTCACGACGAGGGCATCGTGCTCGGTGGATTTTACAAGGCGCGTGCGCTGGGCTTTGCGGCGCTGGCCGGCCTCAGCGTTTTTTCGGCAACCCTGACCCCCGTGCGGGCGGATATCGGTCCCTATCTGGTGATCGATGCTGCCACGGGCGCCGTGCTGGAAGAGCATGAAGCGACCCGGCAGTGGTATCCAGCTTCGCTGACCAAGATGATGACGGCCTATGTTGCCCTGCGCGCCGTGCGCGAAGGGCGCATGACGATGCAGTCTCCCGTCACCCAGTCGGCCAACTCGCTCGCCCAGCCGCCCAGCAAGATGGGGTTCAAGGCCGGTACGCAGATGACGCTCGAAACCGCGCTGACCATCCTGATGGTCAAGTCGGCCAATGACGTCGCGGTGGCCGTCGCCGAAGCCGTCGGTGGCACCGAGGCGAATTTCATCGCGATGATGAATGCGGAAGCCCGTCGCCTCGGCATGCGCGATTCCGCTTTCGTCAATCCGCACGGGTTGCCGGACAACCGCCAGATCTCGTCCGCTGCCGATCTGGCGCTGCTGGCAATGGCGCTGAAACGCGACTTTCCCGAGGCCCATCACTTCTACAGCCACCCGGGGCTGAAGTTTGGCAAGAAGCTGCTGCGCTCGGCCAACCGGGAGTTCCTGCAGCGCGTCCCCGGCGCAGACGGGCTGAAGACCGGCTACATCTGCAATTCCGGCTACAACGTTGCCGCGTCCGCCACGCGCAATGGCCGCACCGTGATCGCCATTGTTCTGGGCGCTGGCTCGGGGCTGGAGCGCACGGCCTTCTCGCGTCAGGTGATCGATCGCGGTTTCCGCACGCGCGGATCCAGCACCACGGTCACCATGCTGCCGCGCGCCGGCACGCCGCCCCCGGCCGATGGCTACTGCAAGCGCAACCGCAAGCCCGGACCTGATGAGATCCTGGCCCGGTTCGACATGGCCAATCCGCAGAAGACCCGTTCTCTCGCGCTGGCACTCAGCAATCTGGATGACAGCAAGCCGATTGTACCGGGAACCCCGCAGCAGGGCGGCGGTGAACCGGGCGAGGATGGCGAAGATGTCCCGGCTGGGAAGGGCAAGGGCAAGATTGACTGGAACATGATTCTCGACCGCACCGTCGGGGTCGAGCAGGTCGCCTATGCGCCCGTCACCGTGTCCATCGGTCTGCCGAAGGGCGCCGCCGCTCCGGTTGCTCCGGCCGTTCCGCAGGTTCCGGTCGCGCCGTCTGCGGCAACCCTGTCCGAAGTCGCCGGTTCGCCGCAACCGGGCATCAAGCTGCCGCCGTCCAAGCCGCTCGACCTGCGCCCCGCCGGGATTGTGCCAGGTGCGGTTGCCGAACCGGCGCCAGGTGCCATATTCAAACCGATGAATTCCCCGGCAAAGCCAGCCCCCAAGCCCTGAGGCGGGGCTGGCAAGAAGGAACCCCGATGTCCGCCGATCCGTCTGCCGCGCAGCCGCGTGGCCCCAAGCCGCCCATTCCGTTGTCGATCATCACCGGCTTCCTCGGTGCGGGCAAGACGACGCTGCTCAACCGGATCCTGAAGGACCCGATGATGGCGGACACCGCCGTCATCATCAATGAATTCGGCGACATCGGTCTTGACCACCTGCTGGTTGACCGGTCCGACGATGGCGTGATGGAGCTGTCCTCCGGCTGCCTGTGCTGCACCATCCGCGGTGATCTCATCAACACGCTCGAGGACCTGCTGCGGCGGCTCGACAACGGCCGGATGGAAAAGCTAACCCGCGTGGTGATCGAGACCACCGGTCTTGCCGATCCCGCGCCGATCCTGCACACGGTGATGCTGCATCCCTACCTGATGCTGCGCTACCGGCTCGACAGCGTGGTCACGCTGGTGGATGCGGTCAACGGCATGTCGACCCTGGACGAGCATGTGGAATCCGTGCGCCAGGCGGCGGTCGCGGACCGGCTTGTCCTCACCAAGACGGATCTTCTGACCGGGCCGGAAGGCCAGGCTTCGCTCTCCGCCCTGCGGATGCGGCTGAAGACGCTCAATCCCGGCGCGGTACAGCTCGATGCGGCAAACGGAGAGGCGGACGCAGCCCGCCTGTTCAATGCCGGGCTCTATGATCCTGCAACGAAGATCCCGGATGTCGCGCGCTGGCTGAACGCGGAAGCCTATGAACCGAAGCCGGCAACGGGGCATGGTCATCATCACGATCATGACCACGACCCTGCGCATTGCCATGATGAAAACTGCGGCCATCACCACCATGGGCATGACCATGATCATGGGCATGCTGACCACGGCCACGATCATCACGGGCACCACCATCACGGGCACCACCATCATCATGACGTGAACCGTCATGACGACAAGATCCGCGCCTTCACCCTGGCGGCCAGCCGCCCGGTACCTGCGGCGGCGCTGGAAATGTTCATTGACCTGCTGCGCTCGGCGCATGGCCCGAAGCTGCTGCGTGTGAAGGGCATCATCCAGATTGCCGAGGATCCGGACCGGCCTGTGGTCATTCACGGCGTGCAGCACGTGTTCCATCCGCCCGTCACCCTGCCGGCCTGGCCGGATGGTGACCGCCGGTCGCGGCTTGTCTTCATCACGTCCGATCTGCCGGAAGGCTTTGTCCGCCGCCTGTTCGATGCCTTTACCGGCGCGCTGCAGCCGGATACGCCGGACGCGCAGGCGATGATGGACAATCCGCTGGCAATCTCCGGCTTCTCCCCGCGCTGAGCGCAAAAGAAAGCCCCGGCGTATGGGCCGGGGCTCAGACTGCTGACAAACCCTGTATCGTCATCCCGGACGCAGCGAAGCGAAGATCCGGGACCGGAGAGCCAAGGTCTCTCCCGGGTTAGCTGATCGAAATATAGAGGTCTCGACTCTCCGGTCCCGGCTCAGCGCTGCGCTTGGCCGGGATGACGTCGGTGAGGTCGAGGTTTGTCATCAAGCTCAGTAGTCGCCGAGCTTGATGTCCGGGGAATAGTCGCCCGGGACTTCCTTGGTGACGGCCTGGCCGCAGATGGTGAGGCCGCGCGTGGCGTCATAGGTCAGCTGCGGTGCACCGGCGAGTTCCCAGCCCTTGTTCAGCGCCTGGGTGACACGGTGGCAGAACTGGCTGTCATCGGGGCCGGTGATGAAGCGGTAGAGTTTCATGTCTTGCGGTTCCTCATCAAGCGTCGGGGCAGGTTAGCCGCGCGCTGCGATCGCCTCGGCAATCGCCAGCACGCGCCGGCCCATGTCGGCATGTAACCGCTCCACCATCTTCCCGTCGATCTGGATTGCACCCTTGTCCGCGTTTTCCGGCAAGGCGAACGCGTCGTTGATGCGCCGCGCCCAGGCAATCTCGGTCTCCGAAGGGCTGAAGGCGGCATGGCAGGCGTCCACCTGCTTGGGATGGACCAGCGTCTTGCCGTCCATGCCCATCTCCGCGCCCTGCGCGCATTCGGCTGCGAACCCGTCAAGATCGTTGAAGTCGTTGTAGACGCCGTCGAGGATATCGATGCCCCCGGTGCGGGCGGCGGCAACGCAGGTCATCAGCCAGGGCAGCATCACGCTCCGGCCCTTGACGAGGCGGGCGCGGGTTTCCTTGGCCAGATCATTGGTGCCCATGACGAAGCAGGACAGCCGCACGTTCGGATCGCGTCCGGCGGAAGCAATCGAGGCTGCATCGAGCATGGCCTGCGGCGTCTCCATCATCGCCCACAGCTTCAACGACTGCGGCGCGCCGGACAGAGCCAGCCTGTGCGCGACGCGCTCCAGGTCGGCGAGGCTGTTGACCTTCGGGATCAGGATGGCATCCGGTCTTGCGGTGACGGCCGCTGCAATGTCGGCCTCGCCCCAGGGCGTATCGAGCCCATTGACCCGGATCACGACCTCGCGCGAGCCATAGCCACCGGCCGTCACAGCCTCGACGATCTGCTGCCGGGCGGTGTCCTTGGAATCGGGGGCGACAGCGTCCTCCAGATCGAGAATCAGGCAGTCGACGTCGAGCGTCCGGGCCTTTTCCAGCGCACGGGCATTGGAGCCGGGCATGTAAAGGGCAGAGCGGCGCGGGCGGAATGTCTGGCTCATCACGGGATCCTTGCAGGCGTTGGGTGCAGTGCGGCAAGGCTAGTGGCCGCCGTCCTGATTTTCCACTCGTCTTTAGGATCAGGCCCAAGGGACAAAGTAAGGGATCAGGCCGCCTTGCGCAGGATCATGTCCTAGCAATCACCGCGCCAATGGTGATGAGCAGGCAGGCCAGCGCGACAGTGATGGTGAAGGCCCCGAAGCCGAAGGCGATCAGCAGCAGGGTGGACAGGAGCGGGGCCGAATAGGCGGCCGCCCCCAGCACCTGGATATCGCCCTTTTTCACCCCGACATCCCAGGTGAAAAAGGCAAGGCCCACCGGAAACAGGCCGAGGGCGACGACGCTGCCCCACTGGATCACGCCGGACGGCCAGACAGTCTCCTCCAGCGCCAGATGGCAGGCGAGCGACAGGACTGCTGTCATCAGGCAGAAGCCCGCCACCGCGCCGGTCGGAACCTCGCCGAGCCTGCGTGACAGCACGGAATAGATCGACCAGAACAGGGCGGAGGCGACAGCGGCGCCATAGCCAAGGGCATAGGCCGGATCAAAGGAAACCGATCCTCCGCGCGTGACAAGCAGCGCAGCACCGGCAAGGCCCAGGACCGCGCCGATGACGTGATGCAGCTTCAGCCGCTCGCCGGGCAGAAGCGCGGAAAACACCACGATCAGCAGAGGCCAGGTGTAGTTGATCAGATTGGCGTCGACCGGCGGCGCGTTGCGGATGGCCGTGAAATAGAAGAAGTGGAAGCCGAACAAGCCGATGGTGCCAAAGGCCCAGACGCGCAGCGGCTGTGCCAGCACCGGGAGCTCGCCCCGGCTGGCGAGCCAGGCTAGCGCCAGCACCCCGGACAGGCCGAAGCACAGCGCATTGAGCAGGAACGGCGGCACCGCGCCAGACCCCGCGCCGAAGACGCCAAGCGTCGCCCACATGAGGATGGCCGTCATGCCGATCAGCGTGGCACGGGTGCGGGTGGCGTTGGGGGACTGGCCAGACATCAGCTCGTGATCCGGGATGAGGCCGCACCGGCGGCTGGCAGGACTGCCAGCGGTAATGCGGTAAGGAAATGCTCCCGTCTTTGTGCCGCAACCGCTTCAGGCCGGCAAGCCGTGATGCGGCATCGCCTTGCGGTCCCTTAGGAGCACAATCCGGCCTGCACTCCCCCGGTCGGTTTGCCGCGCAAGGATGTGCTTGTCGGACGCCGGTTTTTTGGACATGGTGCATCCCGTGTAACGGACTGATTGCTTCGCGGAGATCCAATTGAGCAAGCTCGACATCAAGGCGCTTGGCCCTGACGACGCCCTTCATCTCGCCCCGCTGATCGCGGAAAACGCGCAGGCTCTGAAGCGCGGTGCGCCGCGCCGTCCTGACCAGTTCTATGCGGAAAAGATCCTGGGCGACCGCAGCGCCGAAGTGATCGGTGCCTTCGAGGACGGGGAACTGGTCGGCTTTGCCGTGTTCTTCGATCTGCCCGAGCTGATCACCGGTCTGCGCGCAGGTCAGATGGACCATATCTATGTCCGGCCCCAGTCTCGCCAGAAGGGCATTGCCCGCAAGATGATCGAGACCCTGGTGACCGAGGGCCAGAGCCGCGGCTGGCTGCAGCTGCGCTGGATGGTCCCGGGCAAGAACGCACCGGCGCTCGCGTTGTATGACCGCATCGCCGAACCGGACGATCACAAGAGCTACATCATCCGCATCGACCGCATCGCCGGCTGATCCGGCACGGCTGTTCGAAACGCTCAGGTGGCCTTCGCGGCCACCTGAGGTTGATGATAAGCCCTCTATCGTCATCCCGGACGCAGCGAAGCGGAGATCCGGGACCGGAGCGCCAAGGTCTCTCCGGGGTTGCCGGATTGAAATATTGGGGCCTCGACTCTCCGGTCCCGGCTCGGCGCTGCGCTTGGCCGGGATGACGGCGGTGAGGTCGAGCTTGTCAGCAGTCTGAGATGGCCTTCGCGGCCACCTGTTGTCTGACTGTGCCATATTCAGTCAGCATCTTTACCTAGCGTAAAGATTTGTTAATCATTCGTTGTCACGATTCGATCCATCCCGGATCGGAAGGTCCGGTCACGCTTGTGCGCCGGACCAGAAGGCCCGGCCGCCAACGGCCAGGAGGCCCGCATGGCAACAGGTCTGGACCGAGTGTTATCGTCCCAGGGCATCGCCCCGACGAACGAGTACAGCGAGCAGAACCGCCGTGACCGGGAGCAGCCCGGTGGACAGGGCGGCAGTGGCGGGCATTCCCAAGGCCAGCCAGCGCCCGGGTTCAAGGTTGAACTCGACGAGCCGGCAGTCGTTCTCGATACCCACCACATCGAGCATCATGAGCTGGACGGTGTTGCCGCCTACAAGGCAACGGCGGAGGCAGCCCTCGGGCAGGCAATCACGCGCGCAGCGCTGGTGACCGCCCGTGTTCCCAACGACAAGCGCCCGCCGGATGTGGTTCGTCACGCCTATGAGGACCACGGCGGCCGCATCGAGACACACGCGATCAATCTGGCCACCTGACGGCGTCATGGCCACGCTGACAGGGATTGACGCCGAACGGTCTGCGCGGGCGCTGCCTTAGGCCAGTCCGGCAATCGCCTCAGCAAAGTCGCGGGCCGAGAACGGTTCAAGATCGTCGATGCCTTCACCGACGCCAATGAAATGCACCGGCATGCGGTGCTTGGCGGCGATGGCGACGAGAATGCCGCCGCGCGCGGTGCCGTCCAGCTTGGTCATGACCAGACCGGTGACCCCGGCGACCTTGCCGAAGATCTCCACCTGGTTCATGGCGTTCTGGCCGGTCGTGGCGTCAAGGGTCAGAAGCACGTCATGCGGCGCGGTCGGATCGACCTTGCGGATGACGCGGATGACCTTTTCCAGCTCCGCCATCAGCTCGGCCTTGTTCTGAAGCCGGCCGGCGGTGTCGATCAGCAGCACGTCGACGTTCTTGTCCTTGGCCGCCTGCATGGCGTCAAAGGCAAGGCCGGCCGCATCCGCTCCTGCGTCCCGTGCAACGACTTCCGCGCCTGTGCGGCTGCCCCAGAT
Organism: Pannonibacter sp. SL95; assembly: GCF_026672425.1. Classification (GTDB taxonomy): domain Bacteria; phylum Pseudomonadota; class Alphaproteobacteria; order Rhizobiales; family Stappiaceae; genus Pannonibacter. Next base: position 280,292 of record NZ_JAPPRC010000004.1, on the reverse strand, counting down.
CTTCAGCTGTTCGACAGCGGCGGCGCGGAACGTGTCGCCGGCGGCCAGCATCACCGTCTTGCCATCGGCGGCGAGGCGCGAGGCCAGCTTGCCGATGGTGGTGGTCTTGCCGGTTCCATTGACGCCGACCATCAGCACCACATGCGGCCGGATGCCCCGGTCGAGATCCAGAGGCCTCGCCACAGGCGCCAGAACCTTTTCGACCTCTTCGGCCAGAACGGCGCGGACTTCCTCCGGCGAGATTTCCTTGTCGAAGCGCCCGGACCCCAGCCGCTCGGTGATCGAGCTGGCGGTGTCGAGCCCCAGGTCAGCCTGCAGCAGGATGTCTTCCAGCTCGTCCAGCATCGACTGGTCGAGCTTGCGCTTGGTGAAGATCGAGGAAATGCCCTCGGTCAGCGCCGACGACGACCGGGCCAGACCCCGGCGCAGACGCTGGAACCAGGTGAGCTTTTCTGCCGGCTGAGGTGTCTCGACCGCAGGGGCTGGAACGGAAACCTTGGTAGGCGCAACCGGAGCGTCTGGCGCCGCCTCAACCAGCACAGGTTCACTCTGTTCGGGCGGTTCCACGGCGTCGGGCTGCTGTTCTGGCAGGGCCTCCGGCTTGATGATTGCTTCAAGATCCGTGGCCAAAGCCTCTGCGCCTTGCCCGACCTGCGCCTCGTCCGCGTCCTTGCCACCGAACAGGCGGCCGAAAAACCCGCGCTTCTTCTCGCTCATCGTGTCGCGTCCTGCGTAATGGTGTCGGGTCCTGCGGCCTTCAGGTCTCAGGCAGCCTGGGAGACGAGCGCGCCGAGAAGATGGCGGCCGGTGTGTCCGGTGATCCGGGTCTGAAGGATCTGGCCGGCCTCGCCGCCTTCCACCTCGACCTGGGTAAATTGTTCAGTCCGGCCAAGGCCTTCGCGCTCCATGAGGATCGGCCGCAGACGGCCAACCTCGGCGCCCAGATGCGCGGCCAGAACGATCTCGCCCTTGGCACGCAGGCGCGCTGCGCGCTCCTTGACCAGAGCCTTTTCCAGCTGCGGCATGCGCGCGGCCGGTGTGCCCGGACGCGGGGAGAAGGGGAAGACGTGCAGATGCGTCAGGCCGCATTCGTCGACGATCGCCAGCGTGTTGGCGAACATCTCTTCCGTCTCTGTCGGGAAGCCGGCGATGATGTCGGCGCCGAAGACCACATCCGGCCGCATTGCGCGGACTTCTTCGCAGAAGCGGATGCTGTCGGCGCGCAGGTGCCGCCGCTTCATGCGCTTCAGGATCATGTCGTCGCCGGCTTGCAGCGACAGGTGGAAATGCGGCATCAGCCGCTCGTCCTCGGCGATGACCCGCATCAGCTCCGGATCGGCCTCGATGGAATCGATGGAGGACAGGCGCAGGCGCTTCAGCTCCGGCACCAGCTTGAGGATCTTGGCGACCAGCGTGCCGAGCTTCGGCGTGCCGGGCAGGTCCGAGCCATAGGAGGTGATGTCGACGCCTGTGACGACGATCTCGTTGTAGCCATTCTCCACCAGCCGGCGGACCTGATCGACGACAACGCCCATCGGCACCGAGCGGGAATTGCCGCGGCCGAAGGGGATGATGCAGAAGGTGCAGCGGTGGTCGCAGCCGTTCTGCACCTGGACGAAGGCGCGGGCGCGGCCTTCCAGTCCGTCGATGAGATGGCTGGCGGTCTCGCGCACGCTCATGATGTCATTGACGCGGACCTTCTCGCTGGCATCCAGCCCGAACTGGGCCACACGGCCGTACGACGCGCGCTCCAGTTTTTCCGAATTGCCGAGGACGAGATCGACTTCCGGCATTTCGGAGAATTTCGAGGTCTCAGTCTGGGCGGCGCAGCCGGTGACGATGATCTTGGCGTCCGGATTGTCGCGGCGGGCCTTGCGCACGGCCTGACGCGCCTGGCGCACGGCTTCCGACGTCACGGCACAGGTGTTGATCAGGATCGCGTCCTTGAGGCCGGCGGCCTCCGCCTCACGCTTCATCACTTCCGACTCGTAGGAATTGAGCCGGCAACCGAAGGTCACAACGTCGATGCTCACTGGGCAACCTCCAGCGAGGCTGCCTGCAGGTCCGCGTCGCCCGGCCCTGTCTTGACGAAGGTGAGGCTGTCAAAATCGACCTCTCCCTCGAATTCGACTTCGGTGGCGCCGGTCATCAGGACGTGGTCGTCGCTCTCACGCCAGGTGATCGCGATGGGACCACCGGGCAGATGGATGACCGAGCTGCGCCCGGCGCGGCCATCGCGCGCGGCAGCCACGGCCACGGCGCAGGCGGCGGTGCCGCAGGCTCGCGTCAGGCCAGCCCCACGCTCCCAGACCCGCACGCGGATCTGGTTCGGGGCAAAGATATGGGCGAGCGAGATATTCGCGGCTTCCGGGAAGATCGGATGGTGTTCGAGCAGCGGCCCGATGCGGCCGAGATCATAGGCATCGACATCCTTGACCCAGAAGATGGCATGCGGATTGCCCATGCTCACGGCAGCCGGCGTGTGCAGGATCGGCGCGTCTATGGGGCCGATCTGCAGCTCGATCGCGCGGGTATCGGCAAACTCTTCCGCCAGCGGGATCTCGTTCCAGGCGAAGCGCGGCTTGCCCATGTCGACGGTGACGCTGAGCGGCGCTTCGGCTTTGCGGGCGATCAGCAGGCCTGCGCGGGTCTCGATGGACACGGCGTCCTTCTCCGTTTCCTCGATCAGCAGCCGGCCGATGCAGCGCGTGGCGTTGCCGCAGGCCGACACCTCGCTGCCATCGCAGTTGTGGATGCGCATGAAGACGTCAGCTCCGGACGGCGAGCGCTCGACCGTGATCATCTGGTCGAAGCCGATGCCGGTCTCGCGGTTGCCGAGCGCAGCGATGACGTCCGGCGTCAGGGCAAGTTTCTCCGTGCGGGCGTCCCACACGACGAAGTCATTGCCAAGGCCATTCATCTTCAAAAACGATCTGCGCATGTCGGATCCGCGGAGGGCTGAGGGGGTGTCAGGGGCAGTTTGCTGCCTGCATCCGGACTATATGGCGGAAAAGCTGCCAAAATACCAGCAGTCACCCTGTCCTATGGTTTCAGCCTGCCCCGGTTTGCCTGATGCCGCTAAAGGCGACGGGCGTTGAAGGTGTCGCAGCTGCCCATGTCGCCGGAGCGGAAGCCCTCGCGGAACCAGCGCGCGCGCTGTGCCGAGGTGCCATGGTTGAAGCTTTCCGGCACCACATAGCCCTGGGCCTCACGCTGCAGCGTGTCGTCGCCAATGCGGGAGGCGGCATTCAGCGCTTCCTCGACATCGCCGTCCTCGACAAAGCCCTGCTGCCGGGCGGCGTGATGGGCCCAGACGCCGGCAAGGCAGTCTGCCTGCAGTTCGACGCGCACGGACAGGGCATTGGCGTCCGCCTCGCTGAGGGACCGGCGGACGCGCTGGTATTCCGGCAGGATGCCAAGCACGTTCTGCACGTGATGTCCGACTTCATGTGCAAGCACATAGGCCTGGGCAAAATCGCCCGGTGCGCCAAGCTCACGCGACAGCTGGCGATAGAATGACAGGTCGATGTAGATCTGCTGGTCAGCGCCACAATAGAACGGCCCGGTGGCGGAACTCGCCTGGCCGCAGGCCGAGGGGACGTAGTCGGTGAAAAGGACAAGACGCGGCTCGGGATAGTCGCGCCCTTCCGCCTGCATCAGCTGCGTCCAGGTGTTTTCGGTATCGGCCAGCACCACCGACACGAAACTTGCCAGTTCATCCTCCACAGCCGGACGCGAGCCGGACGACTGGCTTTGTCCCGTCTGCTGCGGCGCGCTGTCCATGGAGCCCAGAAGTTCGAGCGGGCTAATGCCTGTCACCCAAGACACCAGCAGAATGACGACCACACCGCCGATGCCGATGCTGCCTCCCGCCTTGACGCCGCGCCGGGGAACGCCCCCATCACCGCCGCGGCGATCATCGACGTTGCTGCTTTCCTGACGGCCCTTCCAGCGCATTGCAGTCTCCCCGGGCCTGATCCGTGCCCTAGCGTGAGAATATCCGCGTTTCTAGCGGATCTCCATGACCGCGCCAGGCCTTAGTCGTGCCAGCACCTGTCTCATATGTAACGGGGAAAGGGCCACGCAGCCAAGCGTCGGGCGCCAATCCTCGCGTGCGATATGAAAGAAGATGGCGCTGCCGCGTCCGCGCACCGCCGGATGGAGGTTGCAGTCGAGCAACACGACGATGTCGTAGAGCCGGTCCTCACGCCACATCTTCTCGTGACTGGCCGGGAAGGGCAGGGTGACAGGCCGGTTGTAGCGCGGATGCTTGGGATCGTCGCACCAGCCATCCTCCGGGTGGAGCGCAGCGACGGGCAGGCCCGTTGACGGCCGCCGGCCGCGATCAGCGCGGAAATAGACGTCCAGCACCTCGAACCGGCCTGCGGGTGTCGCTCCGTCGCCCTCGCGCTTGCGGCGCGTGATGCCGCCACGTCCAAGTGCGCAGGGCAGGGTAAGGTTGCCGAGGCTGAGGATGCCCCGGCTGCGCTGTCCCGGTCTTGCCCGCACCGTCAGCACTTGCCGCGAGGGGGATATTGCCTTGTTGGTGCCGCCAGACATGCGGATTTCACTCCCGGATAACCGCGCCGTGATGCAAAATTGACAGGCGCTGCGCATGTTTACGATCAATTTCTCTCGCGCAGCATGGCGGAAGCCTGCAATGTGCCGCAAGCCGCCCGAGAGCATTTGCGAGGGGACTCTGCTTTCTCAGATAGTGCTCTAGATGCATGATACGGAAAACTGGCGAGGACAATGACATGACGGCCCGTACCCTGTTGATCGTCGATGACGACAAGGATCTGCGCGAAGCACTCGTCGAGCAGCTTTCGCTCTATGACGAGTTCACCACGCTGCAGGCTGATACTGCCGCCGGAGGCATCGCCAAGGCAAAGTCCGAGCATGTCGACATGCTGCTGATGGACGTGGGTCTGCCAGACATCGACGGGCGCGAGGCGGTCAAGCTGTTGCGCAAGGCCGGGTTCAAGTCGCCGGTGATCATGCTGACGGGCCACGACACGGACAGCGACACGATCCTCGGCCTCGAGGCCGGCGCCAATGACTATGTCACCAAGCCGTTCAAGTTCGCGGTGCTCCTCGCCCGCGTGCGCGCCCATCTGCGCCAGCATGAACAGAGCGAGGATGCCGTCTTCGCCATCGGCCGCTTCTCCTTCCGTCCGGCGGCGAAGCTCATGCTTGACGAGCGCGGTGCCAAGGTGCGGCTGACGGAAAAAGAAACCTCGATCCTCAAGTATCTCTACCGGGCCGGCGAGAAGCCGGTGACCCGCGACGTGCTGCTGCATGAGGTCTGGGGTTACAACTCTGGCGTCACCACACACACGCTGGAGACCCACATTTACCGCCTCAGGCAGAAAATCGAGCGAGATCCCTCCAATGCAGAGCTTCTGGTGACAGAAGCCGGTGGATACAAGCTTGTGCCCTGAGGGGTTTGCGGCTTAACACTTGAGCCATGAGCCTCGTCCAGGACATCGCGATTCTGCGCCAGATTCCCATGTTGTCGGATTTCTCCGACGACCAGTTGCGCCTGCTTGCCTTCAGCGCCGAGGCGATGGACTTGATTTCCGGGTCCTTCCTCTTCGATGAAGGGGAGCGGGCCGATAGCGGCATTGTCGTTGCCAAGGGAAATGTCAGCCTGCAGGTGCGCGGGCCGCACGGCTTCAAGGAAGTCGACAGCGCCGGTCCCGGCGTGCTGCTGGGCGAAACCGCGATGCTGGTGGAAACCCGGCGTCCGGCCCGTGCGGTCTGCATCGGGCCGGTTCGCGTCATCCGCATTCGCCGCGCGCTGTTCAAGCGCATGATCCAGGAATTTCCGGAACTGGCCCGCCGTTTGTTCGAGGTTCACGCCTCGCGGTTCCAGGCGACTGTCGCAGCGCTCACGCCGATCGGCGACAAGCTCCAGGAGCTGAGCGACATCGCAGATGCCGCTGCACTGCGCGGCAGCAAGGACGACTGACCGTCCCTGCCGGCGCAAGTCGTGCCTTATTGTTCGCCGTAAACCGACTGCATCTGCGCCACAGGCAGGATGCCGATCCGTGCCGTGCCTGCGGCCAGCGAAAGCGTGGCGTCGATGGCAGGCTTGCCCTCGCGCTCTGTCTTCTTGCCGAAACTGACCAACGCGCCCTGCAGGGCCTCCGGGAACGGCGTTGCCGGCGGGAACAGCGGGGCGATCACCTGACCGGCCTTGTCCGGCTGGATCGCGACAAGCGGGAACTCGCCGGTCAGGTACCCGTCGCTCGGCAGCTTCAGCGTGCCGGACGTGCTGAGGGACGCGTCGCCCGAGGCAAGACGCAGCTGCGACAGCGCAATGGCCGGCACGCCATCCGTGTCGGCAAACAGATCCAGCGGTATTGTTCCGCCCAGCAGCGGCGCTGCGCCCGACACCTTGCCGACCAGTGCGCCGTCCGTGCCCGGATGCGCCGGATCGCCGGTCTTGAGTCCGGTAAACGAGAAGGCAATGTCAAGGTTTGCCGGCTGGTCCGGCGTCGGGCGCAGATGCAGCTCGGCGGTGGTCATCGTCACCTCGCCCTGGGCCGGGTTGTCAGACGAGAAGAAGCGCGGCGTCTCGATGACCGCATCAAGCTTGGTCAGCCCTTGCGTGTTGAAACGAACGCTTGAGCGGAACGATCCCCACGTCGCCTCCTGGATGGGCGAATCACCGGAGCGGAAGGCGGCCATCGGGCTGTCCGCCTCGATGATCACATGCATTGGATTGTAGACCAGCGTGACAGCGCGCAGGGTGGCCACCGAGAAGAACCCGCCGAGCGGATCGCGCAGGACGAAATCCTTGCAGGTCAGCTCGAAGCGGAACGGAAAGCCGGTCAGCTTGCGCTCGAGGCAAGCGAGTTCCGCGCCATTGGCGGCGGCTGTTTCCATAACCCTGGTGATTTCCGCGTCAAGATAGCTGCGGGCCGTAAACCAGGCTGCGCTCCAGCCGCCGATCACGACGGCGACCGCCGAGGCCAGCACCACATATTTCCGTGTCGAACGCTTCTGGGCCGAAGCACCGGGGGTGGAACCGGACTGATCGCTCGTCATCAACTTCCTCATCGGGCGGGCCTGCTTTCCCTGCCGGGCATTGCAAGTTGGTCTCGCCGTTGTTATTGCCCGACTGTTCGTCAGGGCAGAGTTTCATGACCGATATGGGCGATTTGTGGGTCTTTGGCTACGGTTCCCTGATGTGGAAGCCGGGTTTTGAGTACGAGGAAAAGCGCCAGGCCCTGCTGCGTGGCGCGCACCGCTCGCTTTGCGTCTATTCCTGGGTCCACCGGGGCACGCAGGAGCGGCCGGGCCTGGTGTTCGGGCTGGATCGCGGCGGCGCCTGTCGCGGCATGGCGTTCCGGGTGCGGTCTGACCGTGCAGAGGCGACCGTCGCATACCTGCGCGAGCGCGAGCAGGTCACCATGGTCTATCTTGAAGCCCATCGCCGGATCGCCTTCGCCGATGGCTCCACGGCCACCGCCGTCACCTATGTGGTGGACCGCGGCCACGCCCAGTATGCCGGCATGCTGCCGCTGGATCGCCAGCTGGAGCTGGTTCAGGGCGCTGTTGGCCAATCTGGCGCCAATCCCGAATATGTGCTGAACACCGCCAGCCATCTGAGCGAACTGGGCATTCACGATGCCCGGGTGTCCTGGCTTGCCGACAGGCTGGCGTGCTGAGCTAGTGTACTTCGAGGCCGGTCAGGCCGGGACGCGGACCGGAATGCCGTCAAGCACCGGGGAGGGGGCCTTGGAGGCGCGGGCTTCCTCGATCAGGCGATCGGAGGCGGTCTCGATCTCGCTGGTCAGCCGGTCAAAGAATTCCGTCTGCTCCAGCCCGGCCGGTATCTGCGGCAGGAATTCCAGGATCACGGTGCCCGGATAGATGAAGAAGCTCTGGCGCGGCCAATAGAGACCTGCATTCAGGGCGACGGGCAGCACCGGGCAATCCAGTTCACGGTAGAGATGCGAAATACCGAACTTGTACTTCGGCTCGCCTCCTGCTGGACGGCGCGTGCCTTCAGGGAAGATCAGGATCTGCCGGCCTTCAGCGACAGCTTCCTTGGCCGCTTCCATCATCGCGGCGAGCTTTGCGGCGCGCTTGCCCCGGTTAATCGGGATCTGCTTCATCTTGGCGGTGTACCAGCCAAAGATCGGGATCCAGCGCAGCTCCCGTTTCAGGATGTAGGTCGGGTCGCGGAAATGCGGGATCAGCGCAAAGGTTTCCCACACCGACTGATGCTTGGCCGCAACGATGAAGCCGCCCTGCGGAATGTTCTCCTCGCCGCGGATCTCGATCTTTACCCCGGCGATCCAGCGCAGGAAAAACAGGTTGGCGCGGGCCCAGAACGGAACCACGATCCAGGCCATCCGGCGCGGCGTGAGAAACACGAAGGGCGCGAAGACGACCATCATGATCAGCGTGCCGACATAGAAGGCGATCTGGAACAGCAGCGAGCGCAGGAACAGCATGAGGCGAGAGAACCGGCCGATTGGAGGGACAGCTTGATGCGTGCTGGCCGGGCGACTGTCTTGTGCGGCAGACAGGAGGCTTAGCCCCCGTCCGGCAGGCCGATGGTGCTCACCCGAGCCCGGGCGAGGGTATACTTCACAAACTCCCGCAAGAGAAGGCGGATTGTCTGCGGCCGCAGGTACCAGTCCTCCAGCTGGAGTTCTTCCGCCACGACCGGGTAGGCCACGACCTCGAGCTCGGGCATCGCGGTCACCAGCTCCATCGTTGCCCGGGGCATGTGATAGGCGCTGGTCACCATGATCAGCGAGCCGAAGTCATGTTCCTTGGCCCACAGCGCGGCTTCGCTGGCGTTGCCGATGGTGTTGAGCGCCTTGCGGTCGAGATCGACACAGCAGGCAAACAGATCCTTCGCGGTCGCTGTGCGGGCACTGATCTGGCGCGCGGTGGTGCCGGGATTGACCCCGGAGATCAGCAGGCGCTGGGCCCTGCGTTCTTCCAGCAGGGCCACGGCCTTCTCGATGCGCTCCTGCCCACCGGTCAGGACAACGATGGCATCGGCGCGGGGGTCAGCCGGCGGGCGCATGCTTGCCACCCGGTCGGCGAAGGACAGGAACGAGACAACCAGCCACAGCGCGGCTGCGCTCAGCAGGCAGCCTGTGATCCACCAGCGCTTGCGAAACCGGCGCTTGCCGCTCGTGCCGCCGTCATGTGAGGTGTATTCGGATGACGCAAACGGCTCCTGGCCTGCCCGGGCTTCCTTGGCCTTGGGGCGGGACTGCGGATCGGCATCGGGCCGCGGATCGTTGGTCACAAGCGTCATTCCTGCAGGATACTACCCGATTCGGCTCATTTTTTGGCGGTCGGCTGCGTCAGTCAATCCGTGCCAGTTGCGACTTCACCGCAAGACCGGAAGTAAGCGCCGTCAACACGGCGACAAGGAACACCACGCCGATCACGCCGAGATAGCCCGGCGTGCTGACGGCGACCGGCCCGAAGAGGGCCGACATCTGGTCGGATCCGGCCAGTCCTGCGGTCTGCCGCGTGAACATTTCCAGCAGCAGGAAGCAGATGCAGGCGAACACACCGCCAGCGATCCCGCCGCGCAGGCCGAGCACGAGAAAATGGCGCTGGAATTCGCGCGCAATAAAGCCGTCTTCCGCGCCAACGAAATGCAGCACCGAGACCACGTCCCGGTTGCTGGCAACCGCCGCCCGGGTCGCAAACACGACGCTGAGCACCATCGAGAACAGCACGAGCGCGAGAATGCCGAATCCACCGGCGACCACCGCTCCGGCCATCGCCGCAAGGCGCGACGTCCAGACCGAATGATCGTCCAGACTGGCGCCCTTGACGTCCTGTTCGATCCGCTGCTTCAGACCGGCAAGGTCCAGCGCCGACGGATCGTCGACGGTGACCTGAACCAGCCGGGGCACTGGCAGCGTGTCGAGGTCGAGGCCCGATCCAAGCCAGGGTTGAAGCAGTGCCTTGGTCTCCTCGTCCGACATCGCGCGCACGGTGCCAACCCCGGCAAAGCGCTGCGTGATCGTCACGGCGTTCTCGATCTGCAGCAGCATGTCGACGCCGTCGGCCGGCCGGATCTGGATTGTCACCTCGCGGACGAGGTCGTTGCTCCAGTCCTGGGCGGCATCCCAGACCACGGAGACGGAACCCACAGTCAGGCAGGCGAGATAGCTCATGATCGCCACGACCAGCGTCAGTGCGCGGCCAGCCACGGATTGCGGCGGCACGATCGGTGCGCTCGGGCGCAGACGGTCGCCGCCGGCCTGCTGGTCCTTGCGCTTCAGCCGCTGGGGCAGACGCGGCTTGGGCAAGGACATGCGGGAGGCAAAATCTCCGGCCGCCCTTGCAGCATCCGCCATCTTGCCTGTCTTGGTGACGGGATCCGCTGCCTTGCCCTTCGGTGTGCGCTTCTCCGGACGCGTGCCAGGCCGCGCCGTTCCGAGCTCGACCGACGGCGCACGCGCGGGCGACGGGTTTGCTGGAGCATCGGCTGCAGGGCCGGCGTCAGGGGGTCTGGTCGGGGTCTTCGGGGCCATGGTTCAGGGTCCGGTTCCGCAGGCTCAGTCGAACACGCTGAGCCGGCCGTCGGCGAGCACCATGCGGCGCGCCTCGACCTGTTCCAGCAAGGTAATATCATGGGTGGCAATGACCACCGAAGTTCCGAGCCGGTTCAGCTCGATGAACAGGCGCAGCAACCGGCGCGCCAGCGGAGGGTCGACGTTGCCGGTCGGCTCGTCGGCCAGCAGCAGATCCGGCCGGGTGATCAGCGCGCGGGCGATGGCTGCGCGCTGCTTTTCCCCGCCCGACAGAACCGGCGGCAGCACATGCATGCGCTCGCCAAGCCCCACCCACTTCAGCAATTCAATCACATCCGAGCGGTATTCGGCTTCCTCCTTGCCGAGAACGCGCAGCGGAAGAGCGACATTCTCGTAGGTCGTCAGATGGTCAAGCAGGCGGAAGTCCTGGAACACGACGCCGACCCGGCGGCGCAATTCCGGCAGTTCCTTGTTGTTGATCGTTGCCATGTCACGGTTGAAGACATGGATCAGGCCGCGCGTCGGCCGCAGCGACATGAACAGCAGCCGGATCAGACTGGTCTTGCCGGCGCCGGAAGGGCCTGTGAGAAACTGGAATGACTGCCGCTCGATGTTGAAGGTGACATCGCGCAGGATTTCCGGTCCCATGCCGTATCTCAGCCCGACATTCTCGAAACGGATCACGCAAAACCTCCGTGGATGGCGGTCACCCTACCCCCACCTTGTTAACGCTTCATTAAACATATGAATGTCCTCTTAACCAGTTCGGGGAAACGCGCGCGACCTTTGTTCCCCGCAAAAGAATGCCGGACTGATATCATCAAGGCCTGAAGCGGCTCACAGACCGTGGAGCGAGAGCGATCGTCCCATGAAGATCACCTGTCCGGACTGCGACACCTCCTATGAAATCAAGGCGGAGCTCGTCGGCGCCGAAGGCCGGAGCGTAAAATGTGCCCGTTGCGGCAACCGCTGGTTCATCAGCCCGCGCAAGGAGACGCTTGTCGACGCCAAGCCGGCGGCGAAGCCGAAAGCGGCTGCCGCTGCGGCTGAACCGGAAGACGAGGACGACGACTGGGGTATCGAGCCGCCCAAAAAGGCCAAGGCTGAGAAACCAAAGGACGACGACTGGGCCAGTGCAATCAACGGCGACGAGAGCGATCCCGATGCATGGTCTGATCAGGAAAAAGAATCCGATGAACGCGCCCGCGCCGAAGCCCGGGCACGCGAGGCTGCCGCTGCGCAGGACGATGCCGATCCCGATGATGCAGATGCCTTTGCGTTCGAGGCGGATGCCGCAGATGATGCCGCCAGTCAGTCATCGACTGCAGCCTTCGCACGCGGCAACCCCGCTTCTGCCGATGCGGGCGAGGATGGCGACGGCGAGGATGGTCAGGAGGATGGCGATGGTGGCGCTGCCGCGCGTCGCACGATCGACATCGAGTCCCTTGCCAAGCGCAAGAAGATCAAGGTTAACCCGAACAAGATGAAGAAGCGGCGCGACTGGTCGAAGGTGCGCCGGTATGTCAACGCCCAGAACTTGCGCCGGGCCGGCGGCGTGATGATCCTGTTGCTGTCGCTTGGGACGGGGGCCTGGCTCTTCTTCAATCGCGCTCTGGTCGTGCAGCAGGCACCGGATCTCGCCAGCCTTTTCGAGGTGATCGGCTACGAGGTGAACTTGCGCGGGCTTGAGTTCCGTGATTTGAGAACATTCCGGGAAATCGAGGGCGGCGCTGCCGTTCTGGTGGTGGAAGGCACCATCCAGAACATCGGCGAGGCCCCGGTTGCGGTGCCTGCCGTGCGCCTTGCATTGCGCGGCGAGGACCAGCAGGAGATTTACGCCTGGACGCTGGTGCCGCGCGCTGTGTCGCTCGAAGCCCTCGCCAGCACCCGGTTTCGCACGCGGCTTGCCGATCCTCCGGAGACGGCCGCAGACATTCAGGTCCGGTTTATTGACCGGTCTCGACAACAGGCTACGCTTCAGAACCAATGACGCCCCAGATCAACACCCTTTTCGACGAAGCCCAGATCGCGCAGCGCGTCAGCACCTTGGCGCAGGAGATCGCGGCTGATGCGCCGCATCGCCTGCTCGTCGTGGCCGTCCTGAAGGGCAGCTTCATCTTTGCCGCAGATCTTGTCCGCGCGCTGCACCGTGTCGGCCAGCAGCTCGAGATGGAGTTCATGCATCTGTCGAGCTATGGCGCCGGCACGACCAGCACCGAGGTCAAGGTCCTGCGTGACGTCGAGAGCGATGTCAGCGGCCGCGACATCATCCTGGTGGACGACATTCTTGAGTCCGGGCGTACGCTGTCCTTCGCCAAGGAGCGCATTCTGGCAAGGGGCGCGAAGTCGGTGAAGATCGCGGCGCTGCTGGACAAGCCGGATCACCGAAAAGCCGCCATCGAGGCGGACTATGTCGGCTTCGTCTGCCCTGACAAGTTCGTTGTGGGATTTGGTATGGACATGGGCCACGCCTGGCGGCAGTTGCCCTATATCGGATATGTTGTCGTGGACGAAGAGCCGCGGCAGGACAAGAAAACGGGAGGGTGAGAATGGCCCGCATTCTTCTGACAGAGGATGACGACGCCGTCCGCGCATTCGTGAAGCGCGCCCTGGAGCTCGATGGGCACGAAGTGCTTGCTGCCGAGGATGGTGGCGAGGCACTGGAAGTGCTGACCCACGAAAAGGGACGCTTTGACCTGCTTCTGTCGGACATCAAGATGCCCGTCATGGACGGCATTGCCCTGGCTCTGGCGACCGCGCGGGACTGGCCAGCCCTGCCTATCCTGCTGATGACCGGCTTTGCCGATCAGCGCGAGCGCGCCAATGGTCTCGACGCACTGGTGCATGATGTCGTCACCAAGCCGTTTTCGCTGGCAGATATCCGCCAGGCCGTTCGTGACGCGCTGACCGGTACGGTGCGCGAGCCCAAGCGCCTGTCTGCCTGACCTGTCGCCCCCGAAGATACGGGGGCTTAAAGGACGACGATGCCTGAGTGCTTGGCCTTGTGCTCAGGCTCAACGTGGATGGTGACGCGGGCGCCGGGCAGGGCGGCGCCGATGGCCTGCTCGATCCGGTCGCAGATGTCATGGGCCGCCAGAACGCTCATGTCGCCGGGCACCACCAGATGAAAATCAACGAAAGTCAGCTTGCCGGCGAGCCTGGTCCTGAGATCATGGGCTTCGATCGCGCCTTCGCCATGCTCGGAGATGAGCCCGCGCAGCCGGTCCTGCACTTCGCCTGAGGCTGCTTCGTCCATCAGACCGCTGACGGACTCCTTCATCAGGATCCAGCCGGACCACAGCACGTTCAAGCCGACCAGGCCCGCAAGCAGGGAATCGAACTTCTGCCAGCCGGTCAGCCAGACCAGCGCCACACCAACCAGGACGCCGACAGACGTCGCGACGTCTGTGAACAGGTGACGGCCATCGGCCACCAGCGCTGGTGATCCGTTGCCCTTGCCAAAGCGCACCAGCAACAGGGCCCAGCCGGCGTTGATGATGCTGGCCACCGCGTTCACGCCCAGACCCTGCCAGGTGTAGTCCGCCGGTACCGGGCTGGTGTAGCCGCGCCAGGCGGCCTCGAAGATCGCGAGCGCCGCAAGCACGATCATCACCCCGACCAGAACGGCAGCGAAATACTCCGCCTTGTCGTGACCATAGGGATGGTTCGAATCTGCAGGCTTGGAGGCAAACCAGACAGCCACCAGCGCCGCGACCGATGAGGCCACGTTGACGATGGACTCGAGCGCGTCCGAATAGAGTGCGACGGAACCGGTCAGGGCGTATGCGAGGTATTTGAGTCCCAGCACGCCAAGTCCAACCAGGACACTGCCCAGGGCGATGCGCATACGCAGGCTCATGGGTCCCCCTTGCAGGCTTGCGAAAAGGACGGCACCAGAACCTCGATGGGGTCCGGCACGCCAGATTGCCTCTCGGCGGGGACAGCCCTAGCAGCTTTCGATGAAGAAACAAGAACCGGGTGGCGACGAGCCGGATTACATCCCGTTATCCCACAGCATACCGGCCGCCCCGACAATCCGTCCGGGCCCGTCTTCGCCGATCAGCTGGACGACGACGACGCATTTCTCGCCGCCGGTCTTTTTCAGTTCCATCCGTGGCATGCGCAGTGTTTCGTTGCCGCCGGACCACATGCCGATGGTCTGCTGTCGGCGGACAACGTTGGTGTAGGTCACCGTCCTGCCACTGTTTTCCCCGCGTTCGATCTCGATCTCCTCGCGCGGGCTGACCTGAAGGATGAGGACGTTTGCCATCCGCGCGCCTTTGGGCAACGCGCCGGAGACGGTCACTTCCAGAGCGTCTGCCGTGTAGCGAAGCGACACTTCTGCCGTCATCGGGTCGGCGCGTTCAAGCGCATCGGCGATGGCCTGCCGGTTGGAGCCCACCACATGCTGCTCGCCATTGACGACGACCTGCGGTGTGTAGACCGACCGGTCGCCGCGCCGGGCGGCATAGGAGCGTTGCCGCTCAGAGTTTTCCGGGGAGGCCAGCGTGTCCTTCCAGCCAAGATAGTCCCAGTAATCGACGGGAAAAGTCAGTGCCAGCAGCGAGGGGTCTGATGCCAGCTCGGTCAGGATGGAATCGGCTGGCGGGCAGGACGAGCAGCCCTGGCTGGTGAACAGTTCGACGACTTTGGCCGGACCGGCAAGGGCATCATTCGGCTGGAGGCCCCACAACAGGCCAAGGGCAAGCAATGCACGCCACATCGGCATTGTTTTGCGGCGCCTTACGGCGTCGTCGTCATTGATCATTGTGGCTTTCATTGCCGCTACACCCACTGCCCATGCACCCCACAGTCGACCATAGGCCGTTGCCGCCTCCTGTCCAGTCACGTCAGGGTGAGGCTTTTGCAGGGTTCGCGTGATTGGGGCATGTCAGTTTCGCGGCAGAGACAGCACCTGTTCCAGCTGAGGCATGAAGACGCTGCGGTAGCTGTCCGGGGTCAGCGGGCCGATATACTTGAAGCGGATGATGCCGGCCGCATCGACGATGTAGGTTTCCGGCACACCGTAGACACCCCATTCGATGGCGGCGCGGCCCGTGTCATCCGCGCCAATCCGGTCGTAGGGATTGCCGAGGCTGCCGAGGAAGCGGCGGGCATTCTCGGGCTCGTCCTTGTAGTTGATGCCGAACAGGCGGACGCGGTCATCCTTGCCAAGCTGTTCGAGCATCGGATGCTCCTGACGGCAGGGTACGCACCAGGATGCGAACACATTGACCACGGTCACCGCGCCCTTGAGGTCGGCGCCGGTAAAGCCCGGGACCGGCTGGCCATCCTGTGTGAGCCCTTCGACGGGGCCAAGGCTCATGTCCGGAGCGGGCTTGTCCAGCAGCGCCGAGGGGATTGTCTGCGGATCGCGCCCCAGCACAAGCTGGAACAGGAACAGTCCGGCGAGAGCGACAAAGACCACGAGGGGCAACAGGGCGAAGAGCGGAATGCGCCGGCGAGGAGCGGTCTCTTCTGCGCCGGTTTCCAGATGCTGCGGATCGCTCATGCGTCCGTCCTTTGCGTGGACCGGCGGCCAATGCCCTGCGCCTCAAGTTCGCGCAAGGCGGCGTCCTGCCGTGCCCGATCAACCCGAACCCACGCGATCAGTCCCGCCACGACGGCAACGCAGATGCCGTAGGACCACAGGATGAAGGCCGCGTGTGGACCAAGGTCAAGAAATGCGATGAGGTCCATGGGGCTACTCCGCAGCGGCTGAAGCGGTGGACGCCGTCGCCGTTGCCGGCCGGATGGCGGCAGCTCGCTGGCGCAGGGCCATCACCCGGCGGCGCAGGATCTCGTTCTGCATGGCCATCAGGTGCAAGACGAAGAACAACAGCGTGAAGGCCAGGGCCATCACCAGCAGTGGCCACAGGATATCCGGGTGAATGGTCGGGCCGTCCATGCGCATGACGCTGGCGGGCTGATGCAGCGTGTTCCACCAGTCGACGGAAAACTTGATGATCGGCAGGTTCAGCGCGCCGACCAGGGTCAGGACAGCTGCGGCCTTGCCGGCCTTGATCGGGTCTTCCATCGTGCGCCACAGGGCCATCAGGCCCAGATACATGATGAACAGCACAAGCACCGAGGTCAGGCGCGCATCCCAGACCCAGTACGTGCCCCACATCGGCTTGCCCCACAGGGAGCCGGTGATCAGTGACATGAAGGTGAAGGCAGCCCCCAGCGGCGCAGCAGCCTTGGCGGATACATCCGCGAGCGGGTGCTTCCACACCAGCGTGCCGAGCGAGGACAGGGCCATGATCGAGTAACACATCATCGCCAGCCAGGCCGCGGGCACATGGATGTACATGATCCGCACTGTGTCGCCCTGCT
The DNA here is from genome assembly GCF_026672425.1 of Pannonibacter sp. SL95. Lineage (GTDB taxonomy): Bacteria > Pseudomonadota > Alphaproteobacteria > Rhizobiales > Stappiaceae > Pannonibacter. The sequence continues at coordinate 263,430 of NZ_JAPPRC010000004.1, read as the reverse complement.
GGTAATCCTCCGGTGCCACGAAGAAGCTCATGTAGAGCCCGACGGCAAAGGCAAGCACGCAAAGCCCCGTCAACCACGGCAGCAAGCTGCGGCTGAGAGACAGGAAACGGGTCGGGTTCGCCAGATCGATGAGTGCCATGTAACCGTTCTAAACCGGAAGCCAGCTTGCGTCCATTGGCGCAGCTTTCACTTCATTGCGCAGGCGATGTAGGCGCGCCTTGTCCTGAATCAAACACATGGTCCCGTCAATCGGCGGAAAAACGCAGTGCGGCGGCTGCGGCAACCGGTCCCACCACAGCGGAAATCAGGCTGAGGGCACAAAGGATCAGGAACGGCGTCATGAACGGCATCGGCTCGCTGACAGCGGCATCGGCCGCGCTCACACCGAAGATCAGCACCGGAATGGCCAGAGGCACGACGAGGACGGCCAGCAGCAACCCGCCGCGCCGCAGCGACACGGTCAGCGCGGCACCAATCGCGCCGATCAGCGTCAGCGCCGGCGTGCCGACGAGAAGCGTCAGCGTTACGGCGCCGATGGCCACAGGGTCGAGGTTCAGGAACACGGCGAGCACGGGAGCGGCCAGCACCAGCGGCACGCCAGTCGCCACCCAGTGGGCGAGGCACTTGGCCAGCACCACCAGTTCCATCGGCCGCCCTGCCATCAGGACGAGGTCGAGCGAGCCGTCGTCCCGGTCTGCCTGGAACAGCCGGTCGAGACCCAGAAGCGTCGACAGCAACGCGCCGATCCAAAGGATCGCCGGGCCGACGCGGGACAGGAGATTGAGATCCGGCCCCATGCCGAAAGGCACGACCGTGACCACCGCCAGGAAGAACAGGACCCCGATCAGCGCGCCGCCGCCGACCCGAAGCGCCAGCCTCAGTTCACGGGCGACGAGGGCGGAAAACCAGCCACTCATGCCGGTTCCTCCTCTGTGTCCTCATGTGCATCCGGGGCCACTGCGGCCGAAAGGTGCAACGCCGCTGCGGGAGACAGCGCCAGCCTTGAATGCGTGGCCGTGATGATCAGCCCGCCGTCGGCAAGGTGTCCGTTCATGAAGCCGAGCAACTGCGCTTCCGACGCCGTATCCAGCGCGGACGTCGGTTCATCCATCAGCCAGATCGGGCGCGGCGAGACGAACAGCCGGGCCAGCGCCAGGCGCCGTGTCTGTCCGGCGGAGAGATAGGCGGCCGGAAGGTTTACCGTGTGGCCGATCCCGAGGCGGTCCAGGATCTCGCGCGAGGCCAGCGCCTTGCCCGCAAAGCCCAGAGGCCGCGCCGGAGCGGTGAACTCGCGCCAGAACTCGAGGTTTTCCAGCACGGTCAGCGCGCGTTTGACCGCGCTGTCATGGCCGAAATAGTGGGCATGCTCGGCAACACTGCGCTCGGGCTCGCCGCCCTCCAGCGTCAGACCGCCTTCGCCCGCCGGGACAAGCCCTGCCAGCGTGCGCAGCAGCGTCGACTTGCCAACGCCATTGGCTCCCGTGATCACCAGCGCGTGGCCGGCAGTCAGGGTAAAGCCCAGCCCGGCAAAAACCCGTCGTCCGCCCCGGTCGACGGCAAGATGTTCGGCGATCAGCTTCAGGGGAGCGCTCCGCTGGTTGGTTCCATCCTTGTTAGGGTGGGCTCCGGACGATGGCAAGCAGCGAGTATTGCGTAGAGGGGAAGGCGGCATCATTGATCGCCCATTGTTTCGCGGGCAGCATTTGCGCTGGATCATCTGTCTGGCCCCAACTCCTCTCCCCCCTTGAGGGGGAGATGCCCCCGGCAGGGGGCAGAGGGGGGTATGAGCCTTTCCCAGGTTACAAAGGTGGCGTTGCGTTGAAGCGCTGACACCCCCCTCTGTCTGCTGGCGCAGACATCTCCCCCTCAAGGGGGGAGAGGGGACTGCGGCCTCATCCCCAAAACACCTGCGGCCGCCCGGGTGGGCGGCCGCAGTCGGGGTCAGACTGTCAGTCCGGTCAGAAGTGGACCGAGCGGGCCGTTGCCAGCTTCTCGCGCGGCGGAGCGAACTTGGTCAGGTCGATGCCTTCCACGGCCGCCTTGTACTCGTCGATGCTCGGGGTGCGGCCCAGCACGGCGGACAGCACGACGACCGGGGTCGAGGCGAGCAGCGACTCGCCCTTCTTCTCGGCGGTGTCTTCGACGACGCGGCCCTGGAACAGGCGGGTCGAGGTGGCCAGAACGGTGTCACCCTTCTCGGCCTTTTCCTGGTTGCCCATGCAGAGGTTGCAGCCCGGGCGCTCGAGATACAGGATGTTCTCGTATTCGGTGCGGGCCTTGTTCTTCGGCGCGTTGTCGTCGAACTCGAAGCCGGAGTACTTCTGCAGCACGTCCCAGTCGCCTTCGGCCTTCAGCTCGTCGATGATGTTGTAGGTCGGCGCGGCCACGACGAGCGGAGCCTTGAACTCGACCTTGCCATTGGCCTTCTCGAGGTTCTTCAGCATCTGCGCGACGATCTTCATGTCGCCCTTGTGCACCATGCAGGAGCCGACGAAGCCGAGATCGACCTTCTTCTCGCCGCCGTAGTAGGACACCGGACGGATCGTGTCGTGGGTGTAGCGCTTGGACACATCCGGGTTGTTGACGTCCGGGTCGGCGATCATCGGCTCATCGATCTGGTCGAGGTCGACAACAACTTCAGCGAAGTACTTGGCGTTCTCGTCCGGAGCCAGGGCCGGCTTTTCGCCGGAACGGATCTCGGCGATACGCTTGTCGGCCTTGTCGATCAGGCCCTGAAGCACCTTCGCGTCGTTGTCCATGCCCTTGTCGATCATCACCTGGATGCGCGACTTGGCCAGCTCCAGCGAGCCGATCAGGGTCGCGTCATCGGAGATGCAGATGGAGGCCTTGGCCTTCATCTCGGCGGACCAGTCGGTGAAGGTGAAGGCCTGGTCGGCCAGCAGCGTGCCGATGTGCACTTCGATGACGCGGCCCTGGAAGACGTTGTCGCCGAACTGCTTCAGCATCTGGGCCTGGGTGGCGTGAACCACGTCACGGAAGTCGACATGGTCCTTCATGGTGCCCTTGAACACCACCTTGACCGAGTCCGGGATCGGCATGGTCGCCTCGCCGGTCGCCAGGGCCAGGGCCACGGTGCCGGAGTCGGCGCCGAAGGCGACGCCCTTGGACATGCGGGTGTGCGAATCGCCGCCGATGATGATGTCCCAGTCATCCACGGTGATGTCGTTGAGCACCTTGTGGATCACGTCCGTCATGGAGTGATAGGCGCCCTTCGGGTCACGCGCGGTGATCAGGCCGAACTTGTGCATGAAGCTCATCAGTTTCGGGATGTTGGCCTGCGCCTTCAGATCCCAGACCGATGCGGTGTGGCAGCCGGACTGATAGGCACCATCCACCAGCGGCGAGATGACCGTGGCGGCCATCGCTTCCAGTTCCTGCGCCGTCATCAGGCCGGTGGTGTCCTGCGAACCGACGATGTTGACGCGCACGCGCACGTCGGAGCCGGCATGCAGCACCTTGCCCGGCGCAACGCCGACGGCATTGCGGTTGAAGATCTTCTCGACGGCGGTCAGGCCCTGGTCCGGATGGGAGACTTCCTTGGCGGGCGAGAACACGACCGGTGCCTCGATGCCGAGGGTCTGGGCGGCAAAGGTCTGCAGCTTCTTGCCGAAGACGATGGCGTAGGAGCCGCCAGCGCGCATCGATTCGACCTTCTGCGGACGGAACGAGGCGGCGACATCGGCCAGCTCTTCGCTGCCGTCTTCGCTCAGCAGCTTCTTCGTCTTGGTGTTGATCTTCAGCACGGTGCCGGTGTCGACCGAGTACTTCTGCACCAGGATCGGGTTGCCGGCGTTGTCGATGATCGGATTGCCGTTCTCGTCCAGCTTCTTGACCCAGTTCTTCAGGTCAATGCCGATGCCGCCGGTCACGTCGACCGTGGTCAGGAAGATCGGCGAAATGCCGTTGGTGCCGGCGACGACCGGAGCGATGTTGACGAAGGGAACATAGGGGCTGGCCTGCTTGCCGGTCCACAGCGCCACGTTGTTGACGCCGGACATGCGCGAGGAGCCGACGCCCATGGTGCCCTTTTCGGCGATCATCATGACGCGCTTGTCGGGATGCTGCGCCTGCAGCGCCCGGATTTCAGCCTGCGCGGCCTCGGTCATCATGCACTTGCCGTGCAGCTCGCGGTCAGAGCGGGAATGCGCCTGGTTGCCCGGCGACAGGAGGTCGGTGGAGATATCGCCCTCAGCGGCGATATAGGTCACGACCTTGATCTCGTCCTCGATCTCCGGAAGCTTGGTGAAGAATTCGGCCTTGGCGTAGCTCTCCAGGATGTCCCGGACGACCGGGTTGCCGGCATCAAACGCCGCCTTCAGGCGGTCCGTGTCGGCAGCATAGAGGAAGACCTGCGTCTTCAGCACTTCTGCAGCGTCGCGGGCGATCGAGGCATCGTCACCCAGCGCCAGATCCAGCAGCACCTTGATCGACGGGCCACCCTTCATGTGCGACAGCAGCTCGAAGGCGAAGGCGCGGGAGATTTCGGCGACCTTTTCGCTGCCGAGGATGATCTGCTTCAGGAACTCCGCCTTTTCGCCAGCCGCGGTCGTGGTGCCGGGAATGGTGTTGTAGATGAAGTACTTGAGGCAATCGGCGCGGTGCTCGCTGCCAAGATCCTTGATGTGGCCGATCACTTCGCTGAGCAGCGCGGCGTCCTCGATGGGCTTGGGATGCAGGCCCTGGGCCTTCCGCGCTTCGATCTCTTTCAGGTAGTCGTTGTACAAGCTCATGATGGTCCTGGAGTTTTGATTATTGTTGGGATCTGCCCCCGTTGGCGTGCCAGCCAGGGCAGGTAGGGTTGCTGCGATTTTAAGGCCGTATACAATCGTATGCAATATCGTTTCGACCGTTTGCCGCCGATCTCGCCTGATTGCATTCCTTCTGCATGAATCGGGTTTGTTCAGAAAAACTGAGCCCTAAATATCTGAAAAAAGCATGACATGGGTGCGTCGCCCCGGCAGGGCGGGGCGGCGCAGTCAAATGCCGGATGCTGGCCGCTCCAGCGGAAATTCGCTATAGGGACAGGGTGGCATTCACCTTGTTGCGCGCGCAAGATGCGCCCAGATATGTCCGCAGCGCAAAAGCGCGCAAGGCCCGACAAGAGGCCAGATCAACCCGGCAAGGACCGGGGAACCAGAGATCTTTGTTCGCCGGGCAGGCTCACTCCCGATCCTGTGCCGGACTTGAGAGGAGAGCGCACGTCGTGACCCAGTCCCTCGACAGCTTCAAGTGCAAGAAGACCCTTGAGGTCAATGGCAAGACCTACACCTATTTCTCGATCCCCGAGGCCGAGAAGAACGGCCTTGCCGGCGTCTCGCGCCTGCCAGCCTCGCTCAAGGTGGTGCTGGAAAACCTGCTGCGCTTCGAAGACGGCCGGACGGTGAAAAGGCAAGACATTCTGGCCTGCGCCGAATGGCTGAAGACCCGCACGTCAGAGCACGAGATTTCCTATCGTCCGGCCCGCGTCCTGATGCAGGACTTCACCGGCGTTCCGGCCGTTGTGGATCTCGCTGCCATGCGCGATGCGGCCGTGAAGCTCGGCGGCGACCCGAAGAAGGTGAACCCGCTGGTGCCCGTCGATCTCGTCATCGACCACTCGGTGATGATCGACTATTTCGGCACGCGTGACGCCTTCACCCGCAACGTCGAGCTGGAGTACCAGCGCAACGGCGAGCGCTACGAGTTCCTGCGCTGGGGCCAGTCCGCCTTCGACAATTTCCGCGCCGTTCCGCCCGGCACCGGTATCTGCCATCAGGTTAACCTGGAATACCTGGCCCAGACCGTCTGGACCAAGGATGAGGGAGGCGAAACCGTCGCCTATCCCGACACGCTCGTCGGCACCGATTCGCACACCACGATGGTCAATGGCCTCGCCGTTCTTGGCTGGGGCGTCGGCGGCATCGAGGCGGAAGCCGCCATGCTTGGCCAGCCGATCTCGATGTTGATCCCGGAAGTCGTCGGCTTCAAGCTGACGGGCAAGTTGAACGAGGGCATCACCGCCACGGACCTGGTGCTGCGCGTCACGGAAATGCTGCGCAAGAAGGGCGTGGTCGGCAAGTTCGTGGAGTTCTTCGGCCCCGGCCTCGACAATCTCAGCCTGGAAGACGCGGCAACCATCGCCAACATGGCGCCGGAATATGGCGCGACCTGCGGCTTCTTCCCCGTGGACCGGGAGACGCTTGGCTATCTGAAGGCGACCGGCCGCGATCCGCAGCGCGTCGCCCTGGTTGAAGCCTATGCGAAGGCACAGGGCATGTTCCGCGACGCCGCCACGCCGGAGCCGGTGTTCACCGACACGCTGGAACTGGACATTTCCACCGTCGTCCCGGCGCTCTCCGGCCCGAAGCGGCCGCAGGACCGGGTCAATCTGGATGCCGTTGCCACCGGTTTTGCCAAGACCATGGCGGACGAGTTCAAGAAGGCCGAGGAAATGGGCCGGCGTGTCGCCGTCGAGGGCAGGGCGCATGACCTTGGCCATGGCGACGTCGTCATCGCTGCCATCACCTCCTGCACCAACACCTCCAACCCGAGCGTGCTGATCGGCGCGGGGCTGGTCGCGCGCAACGCCCGCCGCAAGGGCCTCACCGTGAAGCCCTGGGTCAAGACCTCGCTGGCACCGGGCTCGCAGGTGGTGACGGATTACCTCGCCAAGGCCGGCCTGCAGGAGGATCTCGATGCGCTCGGCTTCAACCTCGCCGGCTATGGATGCACCACCTGTATCGGCAACTCGGGACCGCTCGCGCCGGAACTGTCTAAGGCCGTCTCCGACAATGACCTCGTCGTCGCTGCCGTTCTCTCCGGCAACCGCAACTTCGAGGGCCGCGTGAACCCGGACGTGCGCGCCAACTACCTGGCCTCGCCGCCGCTGGTGGTGGCCTATGCCATTGCCGGCAGCATGACCATCAACGTCGCCACCGATCCGCTCGGCACGGACCAGGACGGCAACCCGGTCTATCTGAAGGACATCTGGCCAACGACCGAGGAGATCACCCAGCTGATCCGGACCTCGATCACCGATGACATGTTCCGCTCGCGCTATTCGGATGTGTTCAAGGGTGATGCCCATTGGCAGGCGATCAAGGTCGAAGGCGGCATGACCTACAAGTGGCCGGTTGCCTCCACCTATGTGGCCAATCCGCCCTATTTCGAGGGCATGACCATGGAGCCCAAGCCGCTGACCGACATCGAGAATGCAGCCGTCATGGGCCTGTTCCTCGATTCGATCACCACCGACCACATCTCGCCGGCCGGCAACATCAAGGCGAGCAGCCCGGCCGGCAAGTACCTGGCCGAACATCAGGTGGCGGTGGCCGACTTCAACAGCTACGGCGCCCGCCGCGGCAACCATGAAGTCATGATGCGCGGCACCTTCGCCAACATCCGCATCAAGAACCAGATGGTGCCGGGCGTCGAGGGCGGCGTCACCATGAAGGACGGCCAGCAGAAGTGGATCTATGACGCCTGCATGGAATACCAGGCCGAGGGCACGCCGCTGGTGATCTTCGCCGGCAAGGAATATGGCACCGGCTCCTCGCGCGACTGGGCGGCCAAGGGCACCAACCTTCTGGGTGTCCGCGCGGTTATCGCCCAGTCCTTCGAGCGCATCCACCGCTCCAACCTGGTCGGCATGGGCGTCATCCCGCTGACCTTCAAGGACGGCGAGAGCTGGCAGTCGCACGGCATCACCGGCACGGAGCGCGTGACCATCAAGGGCATCGCCGACATCACGCCGCGCCAGATGATGGCTGTCGACGTCACCCGCGCCGATGGCACGTCCTTCGTCATCGAGTGCCTCTGCCGGGTCGATACGCTGGACGAGCTGGAATACATCCGCGCCGGCGGCATCCTGCACTACGTCCTGCGCAACCTCGTCCGCAGCTGAGCGCAAGCCGGTTCACAACGACAAAGGCCGCCCCGGAAGGGGCGGCCTTTTTGCTTTGCGGATTGCCGCTGGCTTTGTGCCCGTCCGACCAGGCCTGCCAAAAAAGAACCCGGGGCGGGCCCCGGGTTCAAGGTGAGGTCGGCTAGCGACCATTCGCTTGGGAGGTAAATTCTGTCCGCCATGCGGAGGGACGGGGCAGCTGTCAGGCTGCCCCGGGCCTTGTCAGTTGTAGGCGCGTTCGCCGTGGGTGGTGATGTCGAGACCTTCGCGTTCGGCAGCTTCCGCAACACGCAGGCCCATGGTGGACTTGATGATGGTCAGAGCAACAGCCGAGACAATGCCGGACCAGATCACGCAGACGAGCACAGCCCAGACCTGCTTGAACACCTGGCCGCCCATGTCATACGGGGCAACGACCGCCGGGACGACCGAGTAGTCCATAATGCCGTTGCCGCCGAGGGCCGGGGCCGCGAAGATGCCGGTGAGGATTGCGCCGACAATGCCGCCCACGCCATGCACGCCGAAGACGTCCAGGCTGTCGTCATACTTCAGCTTGGCCTTCAGCCACACCACAGCCCACAGGCAGACGGCGCCGGCAACGACGCCGATGACGATCGAGCCCATCGGGCCGGCAAAGCCGGAGGCCGGGGTGACGGCAACCAGACCAGCAACCGCACCCGAGGCAGCGCCGAGGGCCGAAGCGTGGCCACGGGTCAGCCATTCGATGAAGCACCAGGTCATCGCGGCAGCGCCGGTCGCGACGATCGTGTTCAGGATGGCTTCACCGGCAATGCCGTTGGCTTCCAGGTTGGAGCCGGCGTTGAAGCCGAACCAGCCCACCCACAGCAGGCAAGCGCCGACGAGGGTCCAGACGAGGTTGTGCGGAGCCATGTTCTCGCGGCCGTAGCCAACGCGCGGGCCGACCATGATGGCCGCAACCAGACCGGCGATACCGGCGTTGATGTGCACCACGGTGCCACCGGCGAAGTCGATTGCGCCCACGCCGAAGAGGTAACCGGTCGGAGCCGCATAGGCCGACGGGCCGCCCCACCACCAGACCATGTGGGCCATCGGCAGGTAGGAGAAGATGAACCAGATCGTCAGGAACACCAGCACGGACGAGAACTTCATGCGTTCGGCGGTTGCACCGACGATGAGGGCCGGGGTGATGGCTGCGAAGGTCAGCTGGAAGATCACGAAGGTGATTTCCGGAATGACGACGCCCTGGGAGAAGGTTTCCACCACGGTCGTCTCGTCAACGCCGGCGAGGAACGCCTTGGACAGGCCGCCGATGAACGGGGTCAGGAAGCCGACTTCTTCAGAGGTGGCTGCACCGGTGAAGGCGAGGGAGTAGCCGAAGGCGACCCACAGGATGGAGATCAGCGAGAAGCCGATGAACACCTGCATCAGCACGGACAGGATGTTCTTCGCCCGCACCAGGCCGCCGTAGAACAGGGCCAGGCCCGGAATGGTCATGAGGATGACGAGGATGGTGGACACCAGCATCCAGGTGGTGTCGCCCTTGTCGGGCACGGGAGCAGCGGCGGCTTCCTGCGCGAAGGCCGCGCCAGCCATCAGCGCCAGTGGCGCGGCTGCAAACAGAGGCTTCAGGTACTTCATGGAGATCCTCTCGAAAGTGTATCGTTGCGTGGGTCGGTCCCGGTCGGCTCGTCCGGCCCCCCGGCTGCGAGCCACGATGCGCGGCCGCGCTGCGGCCGCCTCAGGTCACAGGGCCTCGTTCTCGGTTTCGCCGGTGCGGATGCGCACGGCCTGTTCGATGGAGTAGACAAAGATCTTGCCGTCGCCGATCTGGCCGGTCTTGGCGGCAGACGTGATCGCGTCCACGACCTTGTCGACAGCTTCGCTCGGCACGGCGACTTCGACCTTCAGCTTCGGCAGGAAGCTGACGGCGTATTCCGCCCCGCGATAGATCTCGGTGTGGCCCTTCTGGCGGCCGTATCCCTTGACCTCGGTAACAGTCAGACCCTGGATGCCGATGCTCGTGAGGGCGTCGCGCACCTCGTCGAGCTTGAACGGCTTGATGATGGCCATAACGATTTTCATGCTCGTTTCCCGTTTCCCCTCGTAGGCCGCGCCAGATGCGCGGCTTGGCCACCGGGCCCGGGGCGGGGACTGTCAGCGGGCTTTTGCCTCTCGACAGCCACCCAGGGTCGGGCCGGCTTCATCTTCCTTTAAACAAGGACCGTGCCACTTTGCCGGGAGAGGGGAAAAGGTGAGGGTTTCTGCGGGTTTTGACGCGCAGCTTGGCGATGCGCAGGTGTGCGGTCTGTTGCATTGCAAAAGAATGGCGCAGGTGGCGTGCTTTTTTTCTAAGCAGCGGCAGGAATCCCGTCGGTATTCACCATGCAGGATCCTGGTTCCCGCGCAAAAGAGACCACGTATGCGGGCTGTCCGAGACAGTGAAACCGTATCTAAGCTTTTGAACCGACGCAGAGATTGTCCACTGGATGCATTCATTCCGGCAATCCGCCGGCGGATTGCCGGCGGGTGCCAGGCACCAGATCAAGCGACCAATACTGCCTATAAATTCATCAAACGATGAATCATCTTTATGCGTGCTCAAGATTTGGGCGAAATCCCACGCTCACGCAGAGAAGCCGCCATCCGCGAGATAGGCGGCTTCTGCATCCGTCGTCGCGCGTCCAAGCACCGCGTTGCGGTGGGGAAACCTGCCGAAGCGGCGGATCACATCCATGTGCAGCAGGGCATAATGAAAATAGGTCTGCTCTCCGGTGCGCCGGCACAGGTCAACGGCCTTTTCCTGCAGCCCGATGTCCTCGGCGTGCTCATAGGGCAGGTAGAAGAACACCCGCACGGCTTTCGGGAAGGCGCGGTCAAAGCCCCGCTCCAGTGCAAGGTCTGCCAGCTCAACGGCCTTCGCATCCGCCGCAAACGCGCGCGGGTCATTGCGGAACACGTTGCGCGGGAACTGGTCTGTGAGGATCAGCAGGGCGAGGGCGCCATGCGGTGTGCCGGCCCAGTCATCCAGATCGCCGGCCCTTGCGGCCTCCATCAGCGCCAGGAACCTTTCGCGAATGGCTGTGTCGAAGGCCTCGCTGCGGGCAAACCATTTTTCCGGCCCTGCCTGCCACCAGAAATCCAGCACATCGATCGGGTTGGCGGCAGTTGGCGACGTGGACATGCAGGTTTCCTTTTGTGCAGATGCTTGACGGGGCCGGAGTGCTTGCCCAGAACAGGCGCATGACAGCTGAAGTCGTTCTCGATCTCAAGGGGCTCAAGTGCCCGCTTCCCGTGCTGCGCGCGCGCCAGGCGCTGAAGGCGCTGGCGCCTGGCGCGCTGCTCGTCGTCGAGGCGAATGATCCCATGGCGGTGCTCGACATTCCGCACATGTGCAACGAGGACGGCCATCGCCTCGTCTCGGTCGAGAGGCTCGAGGACCTGGCGCGCTTTGTCATTGCCCGTGGTGAGCGCAGCTGACTCTTCGTCAGCTCGGCCTAGCGCGCGCCGTGGGCGGCAGCGATCCGGTCAATCGACTTTGCCAGCGCAACATCCAGTTCGGTCAGTCCGCCCGCGTCATGGGTCGTCAACGTGATGTCGACAGTCCGGTAGACATTTGACCATTCTGGATGGTGGTCCATCTTTTCGGCCACCAGCGCCACCTGGGTCATGAAGGCAAAGGCTGCGGTAAAGTCGGAGAACACGAAGCGGCGGCTGATGGCTTCCCGTGGATCGGCCAAAGTCCAGCCAGTCAATCCGCTCAGCGCTGCGGAGCTTGCGTCAGGTGTCAGGCGGGTCGCCATCGTCGTCGGTCCTTGTGCGGCTTGCGGTTGCCATTTGTCAGTGGCCCGGTCGAATATAGGGCCCGACACCACCGCCTGCCAGCCGGGGGCTCCCATGCCTGCTGTTCTCTTCGTTTGCCTTGGCAACATCTGCCGCTCGCCCCTGGCCGAGGGCGTCTTTCGCCATCTCACCCGGCACCATGCCGGCGAGATGCTGGTGATCGATTCGGCCGGCACGGGCGCCTGGCATCAGGGCGAAGGCCCCGATCCGCGCTCCGTGGCGGTTGCCGCGCGCCATGGTATCGACATTTCCAGTCAGCGGGCGCGTCAGGTCGTTGCTGCGGACTTCACCCGCTTCGACGTCATTCTGGCCATGGACGGCAGCAATCTGTCCGACCTGCGGCGCATGGCCCCGGCACGGGCAACGGCAAAGGTGCGGCTGTTTCTGGATGCGCCGCCTCGTGATGTTCCCGATCCCTACTATGGCGGAGCGGATGGTTTCGAGGCGGTGTTTGCCATGGTCGAGCAAGGCGCGCGGCGGGTGGCCGAAGAGCTCGGCATACCCGTCTGACAGTCCGCTTCAGCGGAACTTGGCGAAGAAGGCCCGCATCCGGATCGCACCCGCCGAAGCTGCCCCGGTGACCAGACCCTGCAACCGGCGACCTGCCTTTGTCAGGGCCTCGTCCAGTCCACGATCCGTCAGCCAGCGACCGGGGCGCTGGTACAGGAGGTGATGGACGCTGAGGATGACGAGAAATGTCACGCCCCAGGACAGCAACGTGTCCGAGAGGAAATGACCGCCAAAGGCCACCCGGTTCACCGACAGGGCAAGGATTAGCGGCAGCGTCACGGCAAGAACGGCCATGCGCCAGGCGGCCGGCGCGATGAAGGCCAAGGTCAGCAGCCAGACACTGGCCGAGGCCTCGCCCGACACGAAGGAGCAGTTGGTGTCGCACCAGTTGGTGGGCAGCCAGACCGGGACATAGGGCATGTCGCCGCCAAACTGTTCCACCATCACGGGCCGTGGCCGGCCCCAATTGTTCTTGAACAGTGCATTGACCACGAGACCTGGGCCGATGATCAGCGTCGTCAGCAGAAAAACCGGCATGCGCAGCGGCAGCAGCGGGGCCCGGCCAGGCAGCAGCAGTTTCAGCAGCAGGGTCAGGATGCTGACGATGGCGATGATCTGGACGATATAGGGGCCGAGATAGCGCAGCTTGCGCAGGAAGGGCTCGCTCTGGGCAAAGAAGCCAAGCGCCGGATCGTGGAACATGCCACTGGCCGCAAGATCAAGTCCCGGGAAAACCAGAAAGATCAGCGAAACCGCGGCGAGGTAGATGAGGGTCGCGTAAAAGGGATGGCGGATTGCCCATCCACCGAAACGGGCCATTCCGCGCCCAACGTTTTCGCGGTACATCCGGAATCTGTCTGACATTGGGCCTCAATAGCCGAAATCTGCGATGACGGCGAGCGCGCCGTTCCGGCCCCGCATGTGGGAGAGCAAGCATGACTGTGCAACGGCCAAGACTCTCCTTCTGGTTCGATTTTGCCTCGACCTACAGTTACCTCACGGCGATGCGCATCGAGACCGTCGCCCGGGACCGGGGGCTGGACCTGGACTGGCGGCCGTTTCTGCTTGGCCCGATCTTCAGCCGTCAGGGCTGGACCACGTCGCCCTTCAACGTCTTTCCGGCCAAGGGCCGCTACATGTGGCGCGAGATGGAGCGCCTGACCGAGGAGGCCGGCCTGCCGCTTGTGCAGCCAGATCCGTTTCCGCAAAACGGTCTGATTGCCGCACGCATTGCCCATGCCAACCGCAAGGCGGAGTGGGCCGGAGCCTTCATCCGTGCGGTCTTCATGGCAGAATTCGGCGAGGGCCGTGATATTTCGGATCCTGGCCTGATCGCCGGCCTGCTGCTCGACATTGGCGCGGATGCCAAGGCCGTGCTGGCGGCGGCGGACAGTATTGAAGTCAAGATCGGCCTGCGGGCAGCCGTGGCCGAGGCAGAGACCCTCGGGATCTTCGGTGCGCCAAGCTTCGTAACGGAAGACGGCGAGCTCTACTGGGGCAATGACCGGCTGGAAGATGCGGTTGAATGGGCCTTGCGGATCGTGACCTGACCTGATCGCTCAGGCATCCACGTTGCGTTCCGCCTGCCGGAGCTTGCGCCGCTGCCGGGCGAGATCCAGCGCCTGATAGAGATGGGACGGCGACAGGGGCTTGGCCAGCACTTCCTGAAACCCGGCCTGACGCAAGCGCCGGTCGCCGACCGCCTCCAGTGCTGCCGTCACTGCAATCATCGGCAGGCGGCCGCCATCGGGTCCGTTGCGAAGCGCTTCGGCGGCCTCGATACCGCTCATGCCCGGCATGTGCAGATCCATCAGGACCGCGTCGTAGGGCGTCCGCGCTGCCATTGCCACAGCCGCCGGTCCGTTCGGCGCCTGGTCGCTGGTCATGGCAAAGGATTCGAGCAATGCCGACAGGAGACGGCGATTGGTGTCGTTGTCGTCGACGATCAGCACATGCGCCTCGACCTCATCGATCCGTCCGCTGCTTGCCTCGTTCAGCCCCCGGTCGGCCAGCGGCAGCATAATGACAAAGCGGCAACCGCCGCCCGGTGCCGTCGTGAGGTCGAGCAAACCGCCCGCCTGTTCGGCAATCGCCTTGGCGCCCCAGAGGCCAAGCCCGGTTCCGTTGCCTCCCGCGCGCCCGGCCGTGCCCCGCGTGAACGGGCGGAACAGGCGCGAGCGCTCCAGCACATCAATACCCGGTCCCGTGTCCGTTACGGTCAGCCGCAGCTGGCTGTTGTCCGCAGTGGCTGTGACATCCAGCCGGATGCTGCCGCGCTGGGTGTATTTCAGCGCATTGTCCAGCAGGGTTGTCGCGATCCTGCGAAAGGCAATGGCGACGTCCGGGTCAACGATCAGCGGTGCTTCCGTCAGGGTGAGCACCAGATCCAGTCGCTTGCGTTCCGCGATCACGGAAAAAAGGTCCTGCACGCTCTGCAGGATCAATCTTGCATCTTGTCCGGGGCGCCGGGGAGCCGGCCCTGGCCGCGGCCGTCCGCGCTGGATCACATCCCCGGTCATGGCGGCAAGGGCATCGATGGCGTCGAGCAGAATGCCGAGCCTCTCCTGCTGCTGGGGTTGCAGCGGTCCCTGTGCGATCAGCTCAGCCGTCAGGCGCATGGCGTTGAGCGGTGTGCGCAGATCATGGGCCACAAGCGCCAGCTCGGCCTCCGTGCCGCGTCCGGCCTGATCCGCTTCTGTGCCCTCGTCTGTCATGCCGTGGCTGATCCGGTTGGCGCGCATTGCCGGTCCGGTTGACCTGCAAGAGGGGCGTCCTTTAAGGTTTTGCGGTGCTTCGCACGTCTGCGAAGTGTCGCACGGGCGGTTCTCCGGGTCCACGCTGCCGGCCGGCACGCCAGAAAATCCTCACAAGTTCTGCCGGATGCAGGGTTCGATGTTCGCGCAAGTCCTCACCATCGTCCTGCCTGTCTTCCTGCTGGTCGGCATTGGCTATGCGACGGCCCGCACGGGGATCCTGTCTGCAGCGGTTGGCGAGGCGCTGGGCCAGTTCGTCTATGTCATCGCGATTCCGGTTCTGATCTTCAAGACGCTCGCCGTCGTCACACTGGGCGATGCCTCGCCCTGGGCGATGTGGCTGACCTATTTTGGCGGCGTGGCCGTGGCCTGGACATCGGGCACCCTGCTGATCCGCTATCTCTTTGCGCGCGAGGCGCGGGCAGGTGTCATCGGTGGCATCTCGGCAGGCTTTGCCAACACGGTGATGGTGGGCATTCCGCTCGTCTCGGCGGTGTTCGGCAAGCCGGGCCTGGTGCCGCTGATCCTTTTGATCTCCGTCCATCTGCCGGTGATGACTATCGTCACCGCCATCCTGATGGAACGCGCGGCGGCCGTGGATGGCATGGCGGAAGCGCGCTCGCCCTTGGCGGTGATCCGGACCATCCTCGTCAACCTCGCGCAGAACCCGATCGTCATCGCCATCCTCTGCTCGGTCGTCTGGCGTCTGACCGGTTTGCCGCTGACCGGCATCTTCGAGGACGTCCTCAACCGGATTTCTTCCACGTCCCTGCCGCTTGCCCTGTTGTCGCTCGGCATGAGCATGGTGCTCTACGGTATTCGCGGCAATCTTCTGCCGGGCGTGCTGCTCAGCCTGGTCAAGGTTGCGTTGATGCCGGCGGTCGTACTGCTACTCGGGCTTTATGTGCTTGCCCTGCCGCCGCTGTGGGTTGCTGTCATGACCCTGACGGCGGCATGTCCCACGGGCGTCAACGCCTTCATCTTTGCCAATCGCTACGGCACCGGCCATGCCATGTCCGCCAACGCGATCACCCTGACGACCGCCGCCGCCGTGCTGACCTGCGGCTTGTGGGTGATGGTGCTCGACTGGCTCGGCCTGATCCCGCTGGCATCAGGCTGAGCTTTTCCCAAGGCCGATCCGGGCTCTGACGTCAGCCGCCGTCCATCCAGCGGCACGCAGATCCGCAAGGCCGGTGTCGCCAGCGGACTTCGACAGTTTCCGCCCGTCTGCATCCGCGATCAGACGATGGTGATGGTAGACCGGCACCGGCAGCTGCAGCAGCGTCTGCAACAGCCGATGCACGGCTGTGGCATGGAACAGGTCCTGTCCACGCACCACATGGCTGACGCCTTGCAACGCATCGTCGATCACAACGGACAGGTGGTAGGAGGTCGGCGTATCTTTCCGCGCCAGGATCACGTCGCCCCAGGCGGCAGGATCAGCCGGAACCTCGCCGGTTTCGCCCGCTGGTCCGCATCCCGTCTCCTGCCACCTGAGCGAGGGGCCTGCCATCTGAACCGCCCGGCTCATGTCGAGCCGCACGGCAAACGGCTCGCCCCCGCGCCGTCGCGCCTCGATCTGGTCCGCTGTCAGAAGCGCCGCGTCGCCGGGATACAGCGGCGCCCCGTCTGGATCGCGCGGCCAGGGTGTTCCGCTGGCTTCCCGGAGGGCCACCGCCTGCCTGATTTCTGTGCGGGTCAGAAAGGCATCATAGACAAGGCCCATCGACTTCAGACGGGTCAGCGCCGCATCATAATCGGCGAAATGCTCCGATTGCCGGCGGTGGGGCGGTTCCGCCGCGAACCCGATCCAGTCGAGATCCTCCAGCATCGCCGTCACAAGCTCCGGCGTGCAGCGCGCGGTGTCGATGTCCTCGATGCGCAGCAGCACCTTGCCACCCAGCGCCCTTGCCATGTCCTGGTTCAGCAGCGCCGACAAGGCGTGGCCCAGATGCAGGCGGCCATTGGGGGAGGGGGCAAATCGGAACGTCGCGGTCATGCGCGCATTGTTCTGCTCCGGCTACGCTTTGCAAGCGCTTCCCCGTTGCTGCCGTCAGTTCCGCGTTTGCGCAGCCGGACGGGCTGTTGCTCCTCCCGTCCAAATCGCGGAAGCTCCTGCCTTGCAAATCTCGGAGGCGAGCGTGCGACCGATCGAATCGCTGGAAGACATGGCCGAGGGGCTTGCAGCCCTGCCGGTGCTGGACCCCCGACTGGCCGAGGTCATCGCGATTGCCGGCGACGTGCCATTGCGCCGCCGGGAGGCCAGTTTTGCCGCGCTCGTCGGCATTGTCGTGTCGCAGCAGGTGTCGGTTGCCAGCGCCCGCGCGATCTCGGCAAGGCTGGAAGCTCTGGTGTCACCCCTGGAAGCGGCGACGCTGAGCCGGTTTTCCGATGAGGATCTGGCGGGTGCCGGCCTGTCCCGGCCGAAGATCCGCACCGTTCGTGCCATGGCCGAAGCGGTTGCCGCGGGGCTGGATCTCACGCATCTGGCCACCGTTCCTGCCGCTGATGCCGAGGCACAGCTTTGTGCCATCAAGGGCATCGGCCGCTGGACCTCGGACATCTTTCTTCTCTTCTGTGCTGGCCATCCGGATATCTTCCCCAGTGGCGATGTTGCCCTGCAGAATGCGGTCCGCGATGCCTTCGGCTTCGAGACCCGGCCGGACCCGAAGGCTCTGGATGCCATCGCGGAGGTCTGGGCGCCCTGGCGCGGGGTCGCCGCGCGCCTGTTCTGGGCCTATTACGCCGCCACCCGGGGCGGCAAGGAAACGCTGCCTGTCCAGACCTGAGCGGGCGTTGCCAGACCAGGTCCATCCGCTGGGGCTTTGACAATGCCTGCAGCCGCAGCAATAAGCGGCCGGCGGCGGCACCCCGCAGCCACGATGCGCCCTGTTCCGGGGCAGGCGCGCCAGAACGGATACGACATGGCATTCTGGTCACGAACAGGAACTGCTGCCCGCTCCGCCACCTGCGATCCGCGCCGCGCCGACTTTGCCATCTTCTCCGGAGTCTCCTTGCTGCGCGGCGGCAAGACCGTGCTCTCGGATCTCGATGTCACCCTTGAGCGAGCGGCGCATCGCCGTCATCGGTCTCAATGGCTCGGGAAAATCCAGCTTCGTGCGACTCATCAATGGTCTTCTCTTGCCCGATGCCGGCGAGGTCCGGATCTACGGCGCAAACACGCGCGATGTCCGGCCTGATCTGCCGCGCCACGTCGGTTTCGTGTTCCAGAACCCGGACCATCAGGCGATCTTCCCAACGGTGGCCGAGGAAGTGTCCTTTGGCCTGACCCAGCTCGGCGAAGATCGCGCCTCGGCTCGCAAGGGCGCGCTGACCTTTCTCGCCCAGCATGGCTGCTCCGCGCTTGCCGACCGGCCGTTCCATGATCTGTCCGAGGGGCAGAAACAGCTCGTCTGCATCCTCGCGGTCCTGGTGATGCGACCCGACCTTGTCGTGCTCGACGAACCCTTCTCCAGTCTCGATGGACTGGCCACCCGGCAGCTGATGCGCCGGCTTGCCGGCCTGCCGCAGAAACTGGTGATGGTCAGTCACGACCTGCAGCTCATCCAGGGCTTCGACCGGGTGCTGTGGATCGAGGCTGGCCGACTGCGCATGGACGGCGAACCGGGCACTGTCCTGCCGGCCTATGTTGCTGACATCGAGCGCCGGGCTGCGGCCTCGGACATTGGCTGAGGCGTGGCGGGATGGTCTCTCTCTATATTCCCGGCGACAGTCTGCTGCACCGCTTGCCGGCCGGGCTGAAGCTCATTCTGCTTGCCCTGCTCAGCGCTGCCCTGATGCCGGTCAGCAATCCAGTCATCCTTGCACTGGTGCTCGCCGCCGCTCTGGCGCTTTACGCGGCTCTTGGACGGGAGGGGCTGCGCCAGCTGCGATTGATCCGCCCGCTTTTGCCGATCCTTGCCATCATCATCGCGCTGCACGGTCTCACCGGCACGATGGCGGAGGGTGCCACGGTGGCGCTGCGCCTTCTTGCCATGGTGCTGCTCGCCAATCTGGTCACGCTGACGACGCGCATGGACGACATGCTGGCTGCCATCGCGCCCTTATTCCGCCCGCTGGCCCTGTTCGGCTTGTCCCCGCGCCGGCCGGCTCTGGCCGTCACGCTGGTCCTTCGATTTGTGCCCGTCCTGCTCGCGGTCTTTGCCGGCCTCTCCGAGGCCTGGCGCGCGCGCACCGGACGCACCACCAGCTGGCGGCTGATAGCGCCCCTCGCCTTGCAGGCACTGATGCTGTCGGATCATGTGGCCGAAGCGCTTATTGCCCGGGGCGGTGCGG
Organism: Pannonibacter sp. SL95; assembly: GCF_026672425.1. Classification (GTDB taxonomy): domain Bacteria; phylum Pseudomonadota; class Alphaproteobacteria; order Rhizobiales; family Stappiaceae; genus Pannonibacter. Next base: position 244,146 of record NZ_JAPPRC010000004.1, on the reverse strand, counting down.
ATGGGCTCGGGCGACGGACGGGCAAGGCGGGCTGAGCTTGACCCTGCACGCCCGCGTGTTGAGCGGTCTGCGGGTCTCGGCCTCTTTGCCGATTTGCGCGGCGTGGCAACTGCCGGTATGAAACGCCTTTCCAGCCACAAGCCTGGTGCCAGTGGCTGTGCCGTTTCGCGGCCTGTCCTGCCGCGCGAACGCCCGACATGGAGAAACCGATGTCCGATTCCCGCGACCACAGCCTCGTGCAGATCGCATTCTACGCTGCGCTGATCGCAGTCCTGGGTCTGTTGCCGCCCTTTGCCATCCCCTTCCTCGGCGGCGTTCCCATCACTGCCCAGACGCTTGGCGTCATGCTGGCTGGCGTCATGCTCGGGCCGGTGCGGGGTGGCCTCGCCGTCTGCCTGTTCCTGTTCCTGGTTGCGCTGGGCGCCCCGCTTCTTGCCGGTGGCCGTGGTGGTCTCGCCGTCTTTGCCGGTCCCTCGGTCGGCTTCCTGATTGGCTGGCCGGTTGGTGCCGTCGTCGCCGGCTTCCTGATGCAGCGCAGCCGCAAGCTTGCCGTCCTTCCGGCGGCTGCCCTTTCGGCGATCGTCGGTGGCATCGGCGTCGTCTATCTGTTCGGCGTTCCGGGCCTGGCCCTGATGGCCGGCCTGCCGATCGACAAGGCACTCCTCGGCAGCGCCGTCTATATCCCCGGTGACCTCATCAAGGTGGCGATCACAGCCGTTGTTGCCGAGACGGTGTCACGCGGCTTCCCGCGGGCGCTGGTGTCGCGCGCATGAGTTACGTCGGCGCCGCGCTTGCTGTCCATGCGGCGGCCCGGCCCGACACCCTGGCGCTGACCTGTGGTGAACGTCAGTTCACGTGGTCGGCGCTGGAAACGGATATCAGGGCGCTTGCCACGGCCGTGGCTGGCGCCCTGGCCGCATCTGGCGCGCCGTTACCTTTCGACGGCCGCGAGCCGCTTGTCCGGCAACCCCGTGTGGCGCTGGATCTCAGCGATCCGCTCGCGTTGCTCATTGCCTTTCTCGCCGTTGCCCGTGCTGGCGCCGTCGCTCTGGTGCTCGATCCTGCCTGGACGCCGCAGCGCAAGCAGGCGGTGCGCGCCGCAACCTCTCCGGCGCTGGTTCTGGACGCGGACGCGCTCGGCGCCCTTGCCACCGGACGCGTCACAGCGTCTCTGCCTGCCGATCCTGCTCCCGAGCATCTGTTCTATGCCGGCTTTACCTCCGGTTCGACCGGAGAGCCCAAGGGCTATGCCCGCAGCCACCGTTCGTGGACGGAAAGCTTCGCCCTCAGCCAGCAGACCTTTGCCATTGGCCCGCAGGATCACGTGCTGGTGCCCGGTGGCCTTGCCCATTCGCTGCATCTTTACGGGGCTGTCGAGGCCCTGGAGGCTGGAGCAAGGGTGAGCCTTGCCGAGGCGTTTCAGCCAGGGCGGCTTGCGCGGCTGCTGGCATCGGCTGAGATCACCATTCTCTATGCAACGCCGACCCAGCTTGTGCTGATGCAGCGCGAGATCGATCGGCGCCAGCTCAGCCTTCCCCTGCTGCGCCTGTGCCTGGTCAGCGGTTCGGCCTGGGGCGCGGGCGAAAAGGCGGCGCTGCGGGCCAGTCTGCCGGCCACCCGTCTTGCCGAATTCTATGGCGCGTCGG
>NZ_JAPPRC010000004.1:0-237500 GCF_026672425.1 Pannonibacter sp. SL95 | reverse complement strand
AGGACGTGATACGCTGCGATAAGCGTCGGGGAGCTGCGAATGAGCTTTGATCCGGCGATTTCCGAATGGGGCAACCCACTCCGTATGGAGTACCCGCAAGGGGGCAAACCCGGGGAACTGAAACATCTCAGTACCCGGAGGAAAGGACATCAACAGAGACTCCGCTAGTAGTGGCGAGCGAACGCGGACCAGGCCAGTGGCCTAGTTTTAAGAACCGGAACCGTCTGGAAAGTCGGGCATTATTGGGTGATAGCCCCGTACGGGTAGAAAGAAACTAGGTCCTCGAGTAAGGCGGGACACGTGAAATCCTGTCTGAACATGGGGGGACCACCCTCCAAGCCTAAGTACTCCTTGTCGACCGATAGTGAACAAGTACCGTGAGGGAAAGGTGAAAAGCACCCCGACGAGGGGAGTGAAACAGTTCCTGAAACCGGATGCCTACAAACAGTTGGAGCCCGAAAGGGTGACAGCGTACCTTTTGTATAATGGGTCAGCGACTTAATTTAACGAGCAAGCTTAAGCCGATAGGTGTAGGCGCAGGGAAACCGAGTCTGAATAGGGCGACTTAGTTCGTTGGATTAGACCCGAAACCGGGTGATCTAGCCATGACCAGGTTGAAGGCACGGTAACACGTGCTGGAGGACCGAACCCACGCCTGTTGAAAAAGTCGGGGATGAGTTGTGGCTAGGGGTGAAAGGCCAATCAAACTCGGAAATAGCTGGTTCTCCGCGAAATCTATTTAGGTAGAGCGTCGACCGAATACCCTCGGGGGTAGAGCACTGGATGGGCTATGGGGACTTACCGTCTTACTGATCCTAACCAAACTCCGAATACCGAGGAGTACTAGTCGGCAGACACACAGTGGGTGCTAACGTCCATTGTGAAAAGGGAAACAACCCTGACCGCCAGTTAAGGCCCCCAAATCATGGCTAAGTGGGAAAGGATGTAGAACTCCCAAAACAACCAGGATGTTGGCTTAGAAGCAGCCATCATTTAAAGAAAGCGTAACAGCTCACTGGTCTAAATAAGGGGTTCCGCGCCGAAAATGTAACGGGGCTCAAGCCATGTGCCGAAACTGCGGGTGCACGTAAGTGCGCGGTAGCGGAGCGTTCCGTAAGCCAGTGAAGGGAGACCCGTGAGGGCTCCTGGAGGTATCGGAAGTGCGAATGCTGACATGAGTAACGACAAAGCGGGTGAGAGACCCGCTCGCCGAAAGTCCAAGGGTTCCTGCTCAACGTTAATCGGAGCAGGGTTAGCCGGCCCCTAAGGCGAGGCCGAAAGGCGTAGTCGATGGGAATGCAGTTAATATTCTGCAGCCTGCGGGTGGTGACGGATGCCGTGTATCGTATCCCCTTACTGGATTGGGGATGCGGTGAAGGTGTCCCGGGAAATAGCCCCCGCGTATAGACCGTACCCTAAACCGACACAGGTGGACAGGTAGAGCATACCAAGGCGCTTGAGAGAACTATGCTGAAGGAACTCGGCAAATTGCTCCCGTAAGTTCGCGAGAAGGGAGCCTTCTGGTTGGGCAACCAGCCAGGAGGGGCACAGACTAGGGGGTGGCGACTGTTTATCAAAAACACAGGGCTCTGCGAAGTCGCAAGACGACGTATAGGGTCTGACGCCTGCCCGGTGCCGGAAGGTTAAGAGGAGGTGTGCAAGCTCCGAATTGAAGCCCCGGTAAACGGCGGCCGTAACTATAACGGTCCTAAGGTAGCGAAATTCCTTGTCGGGTAAGTTCCGACCTGCACGAATGGCGTAACGACTTCCCCGCTGTCTCCAGCATAGGCTCAGTGAAATTGAATTCCCCGTGAAGATGCGGGGTTCCTGCGGTCAGACGGAAAGACCCCGTGCACCTTTACTACAGCTTCACACTGGTATTCGTGTCGACATGTGTAGGATAGGTGGTAGACGTTGAAGCGAGGGCGCCAGCTCTCGTGGAGTCATCCTTGAAATACCACCCTTGTCGTCATGGATATCTAACCGCGATGTAACAGCATCCGGGACCGTGTGTGGCGGGTAGTTTGACTGGGGCGGTCGCCTCCCAAATGGTAACGGAGGCGCGCGAAGGTGGGCTCAGACCGGTCGGAAATCGGTCGTCGAGTGCAATGGCATAAGCCTGCCTGACTGCGAGACTGACAAGTCGAGCAGAGACGAAAGTCGGCCATAGTGATCCGGTGGTCCCTCGTGGAAGGGCCATCGCTCAACGGATAAAAGGTACGCCGGGGATAACAGGCTGATGACCCCCAAGAGTCCATATCGACGGGGTTGTTTGGCACCTCGATGTCGACTCATCGCATCCTGGGGCTGGAGCAGGTCCCAAGGGTATGGCTGTTCGCCATTTAAAGCGGTACGTGAGTTGGGTTCAGAACGTCGCGAGACAGTTCGGTCCCTATCTGCCGTGGGTGTAGGAGAATTGAGAGGATCTGTCCCTAGTACGAGAGGACCGGGATGGACGAACCTCTGGTGGACCTGTTGTGGCGCCAGCCGCAGTGCAGGGTAGCTATGTTCGGAATAGATAACCGCTGAAAGCATCTAAGCGGGAAACTAACCTCAAAACAAGTTCTCCCTGAAGAGCCGTGGTAGACCACCACGTCGATAGGAGGCATGTGGAAGCGCGGCAACGCGTGAAGCTGAGCCTTACTAATAGCTCGTTCGGCTTGATCACTCTCATTAATCAATGTCCATTCCATTCTAAAGCGCTCACGGGCGCTGCCCTCCGCGAGGGCGGCCAAACGTGGCCGGCGCGCGTCGCGCTTGCGGACCTTCGGTCCGTCAAGTCCCTCGATAGTCAGGGAAATGCGCCAAAATCATCGATGCCTCAAAAGGCAAAAAGACCAGTTCCTCATCTGTCTGCACTTCGCCGGCCTGGTGGCCCCAGCGGGGGCCCCCACCCGATCCCTTCCCGAACTCGGCCGTGAAACCCCCCAGCGCCAATGGTACTTCGTCTCAAGACGCGGGAGAGTAGGTCGCCGCCAGGCCTGCAAAGTCCAGACAAACCTCTCAACACTCAAGACATAACACCCGCGGAAAATCCGCCAAACACCTCAACGCGGGGTGGAGCAGCCCGGTAGCTCGTCAGGCTCATAACCTGAAGGCCGCAGGTTCAAATCCTGCCCCCGCAACCAAATCAGCCTAAAATAAAACAACCCTTCAAGCGCATTAGAATATCGCCAAGATAGAACAAAACAGGAACATAAGCGGCGGGCGTGCCTCATCGAGCTGCTCACACGCCAATACAAGCCCGACGTCTGCGGCCCGCTTGCCGGATACATCTCTTGCTTGCATCGGCGGCCGTTCCGGCTTTCACTCGCGCATGCAACCAGTCGAACGGAGGCAGTCGGTGAGCTGGCAGTTCTGGGCAAAGACCCAAGATATGGGGGCCGAGCGGGTGGTAGTTACCTTCCCGTTCAAAACTGTCCTACATCACGCACTCGATGTCGCAGCCGCAGCTGACTGCTACCTCGCGCTTCGTCCTGCGCTGGTCGCCCGGCTGGCGGAGCGTCTCAACACGTCGCAGGATCTGCTTCGACCTGTTCTGGTCTTTCTCGCCGCGCTGCATGACCTTGGAAAGATCTCCCGCAGTTTTCAGGCCTTGCAACCGGATCTGTGGCCACAGGATCTGCTTGGGCATCTTGTCCCTGTGCCCGGTCGTCGCCACTGGCGCAACAGCGCGCTTCTGTTGCGGTCAGCGCCCGTCGCGCCCCTGATCTGCGGCCTGTTCCCGGCCTTCCCACCGGCGGACCCGAACACCCCCGACGCCTATGACACTGATGCGATTGCCCCGCTGGTCGCCGCCGTTGCAGGCCATCATGGTCGGCCACCAAAGGCGGAAACCGAGACCAACGCCAGCCCGCAGGATGCTGCGGCGGATCCGGATCTCGGCCCGGCCTGCGTCGCCGCTGCTGCCGATATTGCCCGGCAGATCCACACGGTCCTGCAGCCGTCTTCGCTCGAGAGCGTTCACCGCAAGGCGCAGCTCCACGGCCTGTCCTGGGCACTGGCCGGGCTTGTCACGCTGGCGGACTGGGTCGGATCCGACAGCGACGACTTCCCGTTTCTCGACCCGCAGATGCCGGCGCCGGACTACTGGCCCCTGGCCCGGACGGCGGCGAAGGCGGCGCTAGCCCGCAAGGGCCTCTGCCCGGGCCAGGCTTGCAGCACCCCGGGACTGAGCCGCGTTGCCCCGGCGGCTGCCGCCGCGCCAAGGCCGCTGCAGGCGCGGGCTGACAGCCTGCCCTTGCCGCCCGGGCCTGTGCTTGTGATCCTTGAGGACACGACCGGTGCCGGCAAGACGGAAGCCGGGCTCACTCTGGCGGCACGCATGATCGCGGCCGGCAAGGCGGAAGGCGTGTTCCTGGCGCTGCCGACCATGGCAACGGCCAATGCCATGTACGCCCGCCTTGCGCCTGTCTACCGCGCCTTCTTTTCCGATGACGCAGAGCCGTCGCTGGTGCTGGCGCATGGCCAGTCGAAGCTTGCGTCCCGCTTTCAGGAGAGCATCGCCCCCGCCGATGCCCCGCCGCAAGCGCCGGCCTCCGACACCACCAGTGCCGGCGCGTTCTGCGCCCGCTGGCTGGCCGACAACCGCCGCAAGGCGCTGCTTGCAGATGTGGGGGCGGCAACGATCGACCAGGCCTTCCTTGCCGTCCTGCGCAAGAAGCATCTGGCGCTGCGGCAGATTGGGCTCGCTGGCAAGGTGCTGCTGGTCGATGAAGCGCATTGCTTTGATGCGTATATGGGCGAAGAGCTGGCCACACTGCTCCAGCTCCACGCCACCCTCGGCGGTTCTGCGATCATCCTCTCCGCGACCTTGTCTGCAGCCCAGAAGAAGCGCATCGCCGAAGCCTTCGCCCGGGGTCTCGGCAAGCGGGATCCGGATGATCACACAAACGATTTGGCGTCCGGCGATGTGCCCTATCCCCTCATCACGGTGGTCGATGAACGTGGCGCGCGGGAAGAGGCGCCGGGGTTTGATCCGCGCCTCGCGCGGACAGTTCATCTGTCCCGCCTTGCCTCACGAGAGGAGATGATGGCGCGTGCGCTGCAAGCGGCGCGCAAGGGCGCGGCGGTGGCCATTATCAGCAACGCCGTCGACACCGCCATCGAGATGGCCGAGGCGCTGCACCGGCAAGCGGCCGGCACCGAAGCGGCGCCTGGACAAGCCGGCGCCCCGGTCGCCGTGGACCTGTTTCATGCCCGCATGACGCAGGCCGACCGCCAGAGCATCGAGGCGGACGTGCTCGCCCGCTTCGGCAAGGGGGCAAGCGCGCAGGACAGGGCCGGGCGGATCGTTGTGGCGACCCAGGTGATCGAGCAATCGCTGGACCTTGATTTCGACCTCGTGCTCTCGGACCTTGCCCCCGTCGATCTCCTGGTGCAGCGGGCTGGCCGGCTGTGGCGCCACATGGAGCTTCGGCCCGCGTCGAGCCGTCCGTTGCCACGCCCGGAGCTGCTGATCCTGTCACCTGACCCAGGCGATGTGCAGACGGCCGCCTGGGCGCAGGCAACCCTTGGCCCGGCAGCCTATACGTATCAGGATCCTGCTGTGCTGTGGCGCAGCGCGCGCGACCTGTTCGCCCGTCCCGCCCTGGTGGTGCCGGACGACCTGCGGCCGCTGATCGAATCGGTCTATGCGGCGAATGAGGACGACATCCCGCCCCCCCTGCTGCAGGCGCGCCGGGAGGCGAGAGGTCAGCAGCTGGCCGCGCGCGGCCTTGCAGGCTTCAATGTCATCAAGGTTGCCGATGGGTATGGCGGGCTGCCCGATACGCTGTCGGACGAAGAAGACATCGGCACGCGCCTGGGAGAGGAGACGGTGACGGTGCGGCTCGCCCGTGTGCACGGCGATGATCTTGTTCCCTATGCGGACGGCCCGCACACGGACGGCGCAAGTGTCGCCGCCCGATCCGCCGGGATGCCGCATGCCAGCGCGGCCTTGGACAACGCCGCGCTGGTCGAGGCCTGGGCCCTGTCCGAACTGCGTTGCCGCAGGGACTGGCTTGGCCCGCTGGATGCGGGCGACGATCCGCAGCGCCAGCGGCTGAAACAGTCCTGGCCGGAGTGGGAGCAGTCCATCGTCGTGGCGATCCTGAGGGAGGACGGGCGTCTGGACGTGCCGGGTGCCCCGCCGCGTGCCCTCTCCTATGACGCGCGCACCGGCTTGCGCCGCGCCGCCAGACCCGATTGACCCAGCGTTGCTTTGGGCTCTGGCCGCCGGGCTGGCCCCTGCTGCCGTGACGGGCGGCACTCACGCGCCGCCGCGCAACACCGGCGGCGCAACGCAACACCCGCCGCTGCCACGCCTCGGGAGACGCCAGCGCCTGCTGCAATGACCCGCCAGATCGCGGCTGCCACACTTGCCACGGGTCCGTGCTTCAGGCACCTTTCGAACAGGCTCCGCGCGGCGCATTTTTTCGGTAGCTTTTCGCTCTTTGAAATTATCAAATGCAATCAGGCACTTCCAAAAGGCGTGTTCCCCGCACACGCGGGGATGAACCCGCGAACGCTGCGGGATCGCGCCGTATTCGGCCGTGTTCCCCGCACACGCGGGGATGAACCGTGCGCGACCAAGCGCTGACTATGCTCCGGGCGGTGTTCCCCGCACACGCGGGGATGAACCGGCTCATTTGCTCAAGGAGATCGGCCCATGTGGGTGTTCCCCGCACACGCGGGGATGAACCGCGACGACGGGATGATCAGGAGCGGGCCGCGAAGTGTTCCCCGCACACGCGGGGATGAACCGGCGGCCGGCGTCGATATCCATGAAGTGGATCAGTGTTCCCCGCACACGCGGGGATGAACCGGCGGCAGGGCGGCGACAGAAGGGCCTGCGTTTGTGTTCCCCGCACACGCGGGGATGAACCGGAGCCGTCCCGCTTGAATCATCATTCTGTAATGTGTTCCCCGCACACGCGGGGATGAACCGCCGCAACAGGTGATCGAGCTGGGCACGCCGGAGTGTTCCCCGCACACGCGGAGTTGAACCGGCTATCTCCGGGCAAGGGCTGCCCATTGGAGCGTGTTCCCCGCATATGCGGGGTGTTTGAGCACTTCCTGGCTGGAGGCACTCTCAGAATGTTGACATCGGCTCTGGTTGGTGTTTCTGGTCAATGTCCCCTTCAATGAGGGGATGAGCCGTATCTCGTTGTCGGGCGTACTGCGTTCCCTGCAAACGCGGGGATTTCAGACAGAATAAGTATCTTGTTGTTGGTCTTAACTGGCCTTGACATCTATTAGTCGTCGGGGCATGCTACCTAAGCTTGAGCTGAAGTCGGGGTGGCCCGACTTCAGCGCCAAGCGTGACCGAGAGTGGAGCCGGTTTGGTCGCTGACCTTCACTCTCATACGACAGGAGGTGCAATCGATGATGATCAGACCTGTATTTCGGGCGCATGAGCCGCGGAGGCAGGATCCCAGCGCTGCTGGCTTCCAATCAATGCGGTCTCAAAACCCCATGTAACCTATCAGCGTCAAGGCCGCATGGCTAGCGCCACCATGCGGTCTTGACGCAATCGCTCTGGCGTGCATTTCTTGCGATGAAACTCGCAATGATTGCAGGATGTAACCGCCTTTCGAGGCGGGATTGTGGGGTGGGGTGAGGCTCAATCTTCTGACGGATGCGTGGCTCCCCGTGCTCCTGCGGTCTGGTGCAAAGGCCTGGGTCAGCCTGCCCGGTCTGGTCGCGCCAGTGCCGGCGCCGTCCGGCAGTGCCCCTGACTATGCCGTGGAATTTGCCTGGGGGCGGCCGGATCTCGACATGGCGTGCCACGAGCTGTGCATCGGCCTTCTCCAGATCTGTCTTGATGTGCGCGATGAGGACGACTGGGCCGCGCTCTGGCGCGGGGCGATGACCGGTCCGGAGTTTGCCGAAAGGCTGCAGCCGCTGGCTTTCGCGTTCGAGCTGACCGGTGATGGTCCCCGGTTCCTGCAGGATCCGGAGCCCTTCGAGGCCGGGGTTGCTGCGGCCGCGCAGTGGGATGTCGAGGCCCTGTTCATCGACACGCCGGGACAGAACGGCCAGAAGAAAAACGCCGATGTGCTGACCCATCGCGGGCGCTATCCGGCGCTGGGTCTGCCCGCCGCAGCCATGGCACTTTATGCCTTGCAGGCCTTCGCTCCTGCTGGCGGGGCCGGCATCCGCACCTCGCTGCGGGGTGGCGGGCCGCTCAGCGTGCTGGTCATTCCGCAGGCGCGTCCAGGGTCTGCGCCGGTGCCGCTGTGGCGCCGGCTGCTGGCCAATGTCACCCCCGAGCCAAATCGGCTGAAGGCGGCGCGTCTGGCCTCGGCGCTGCCCTGGCTCGCGCCAGTCCACCAGAAAGGTGCGAAAGGTGCGACGCCGGAGGGCGCAGATGCCACAGATGCCACAGGCGGCAAGATCCATCCCGATCCGGCCGAGGGGGCGCATCCGCTGCAGGCGTTTTTCGGCATGCCGCGCCGGATCCGGCTGGTTCCGGGGCCTGCCGCCGGGCGCTGTGCGCTGACCGGCTGCGAGGGGCCTGTGGTGACGGGCTTTGTCCAGAAGCCGCATGGCCTTGATTATGGCCTGTGGCAGCATCCGCTGACGCCGTACCGGCGCCTGAAGAAGGATGGCGAGCCCTACAGCGTCAAGCCGAAGTCCGGCCGGTTCGGCTATCGCGACTGGGTTTCGGTGGCGCTTGGCTCCGAGCAAGGGGTGCTGGCCGACATGCCGCGCACGGTTGCCCAGGCGCGCAAGGCGCGCGCTGCCGCCTTGCTCACCTCTGGCCGGGATCCGCTGCTGCGGGTTGGCGGCTGGGCCATGAACAACATGGAGGCGATGGCCTTCCTGTCGGCCGAGCAGCCGATGCATCTGGCGGGGACGGAAGATCAGGCGCGCCTAGCTGACGCAGTTTGCCCGCAGCCTTGCCGCGGCAGGGGGCGAGGCGGCTTCGGCCCTGCGCGAGGCGGTGCGTGTGGCTGTGCTCGGCGAGGCGTCGAAGGCGGACGGCGACAAGGGCGTGCTCGCGCAGGCGCAGTCGGCGTTCTTTGCCGCAACCGAAGCGCCGTTCCACGCCATCACGGCGCAGGTGCTGCTGCTGCCGGCGGATGCGACACCCGACGACATGGCGCCGCTGCGCCAGTCCTGGCTGCGCACGATCCAGCGGGCGGCACTGGCGCAGTTCGATCTCCATGCACCGATTCCTTTGGCTGATCCGCAAAAAGCGGAGCGGCTCGTCAAGGCGCGCCACGGCCTGCTGGGGGTGTTTCTGGGCTACCGCGCGGCGGGGGGCCGGCTTTACGAGGCGCTCGGTCTGCCGAAGCCGGAGCCGAAGGTCAAACCTTCCGCATCCGGCAAGACGCGGAAACCGGCGAAGGCGCTCGGCGAGGGGGAACTGGCATGACGCTGTATCTGACGGATGAGGCCGTCTCCGAGATCCTGCGCTGGTGGCGGGCCCTGCATCCGGACGTCCATGGCCATGATGGGGACCGCAGCCAGCGGGCGCAGCTGCGCCGGGCCGACGGGCCGCTTGAGGCATTGCTTCTGCCCTCCACGCTGGAGCTGATCAGCCGGGTGACGAAGGCGCAAGGCGCGGCCTGGCCCAGGGGCAAATCGGCGGCATCGGCGGCGACACTGCGTCTGGCCGGGCTGGCCATCCTGCTTGCATCAGCGCGTCCGGGCGATCCGGCCGGCGGGGCCATGGTGCGATTTGCCGACCTGCTTGGAACGCCGGCCAGTGGATCGCGGTCGGCATCCGACGAGAAGCCGCGGTATTCCCCCCTCAGGTTCAGCGCCCTGCTGCGCGCCGGTGATGATCCGGACCAGTTCGTGCGCCAGGCGCGGCGTGCGATCGCCATCGTCGGACGGACACCGTTCCAGATGCCCGACTTTATCCGCTCGGTGGCGGGGTTTGACGACGAGGTCCGCCGCCGCTGGACCTTCGAATACTGCGGCCACGGCAGCGATCTGGCGGCCGTTGCCAGCGCGTCTGCCGAGGCGACCGAAGAGCTTGAGGAGAACTGACATGTCCCGTTTCCTGCAACTGCACATCCTCACGCCCTATCCGGCTTCCAATCCGAACCGGGATGATCTTGGCCGTCCGAAAACCGTGACGCTGGGCGGGGTGACGCGGATGCGCATTTCCAGCCAGGCCATCAAGCGGGCCATTCGCACCCACCCCGCATTCGCCCTGGCGCTGACGGATCATGTCGGCAGCCGCACCCAGCGGCTCGGGCTTGAGGTTCAGAACCATCTTTTGGCTCAGGGCGCACCGGAGGCCGAAGCGCTCACCTATGCCCGGGAGATTGCCGGCGCTTTCGGCAAGATCAAGAGCGAGAAGGACAAGGACCCCGCCTATATCGAGCAGCTGGCCTTCATCTCGCCGCAGGAGCGCGCACTTGCCTTTGATCTGGCCGAGCGCAAGCTGAAGGGCGAGAAACTGCCGAAGGACAAGGAGCTCGCCAGGGAGGTGCTGCTGAAGGCCGACGGTGCTGCCGACATTGCCATGTTCGGCCGCATGCTGGCGGACAGTCCGGAGTTCAACCGGGATGCCGCCGTCCAGGTGGCACATGCCTTCACCACGGCCCGTGTCTCCGTCGAGGATGATTTCTACACCGCCGTCGACGATCTGAAACGCGCGGAAGAGGACGCCGGGGCCGGCTTCATCGGCGAGTCCGGTTTCGGCGCGGGCATCTTCTATCTCTACATCTGCGTCGACCGCGTGCTGCTGGCGGAAAACCTCGACGGCGATACTGCCCTGGCACAGCGGTCCGTCGAAGCGCTGGTGCGGGCGGCAGCCGTCGCCTCGCCGTCGGGCAAGAAGAACAGCTATGCCAACCACGTCCGCGCCGAGTTCATCCTGGCGGAACTGGGCGATGGCCAGCCGCGCACGCTCGCCGGCGCGTTCACCCGTCCCGTCTCCGGCGATGACCACACGGCTGCTTCCATCGAAGCCCTTCGGGCGAAGCGTGACGAGTTCACCGCAGCCTATGGCAAGGACTGGAGCGAGGAGCGCGTGCTGCAGGTTGGCGCGTCGGACAGCGCCACGCTGGATGATCTGGCGCGCTTTGCGGCCAGCGGGCACTGGCCGGTGCCGGAATGACGGAGGGACCGGCAGCGGATGCCGCCGGGGCGTGGCTTGTCATCGCGCTGGCCGCGCCACTGGCGAGCTTCGGCGAGGCGGGCGGCAACGCCCAGCGGGGCACGGCGGAGCGTCCCTCGCGGTCGGCGCTCATCGGCCTCGCCGGTGCCGCGCTCGGTGTCCGGCGGGACGATGCGGCCGGGCAGGCGCAGATTGCCTCGGCGCTGCGCATCGCCAGCCTGACCTTGCGCCCGGGCGAGCTGATCACCGATTTCCATACGTTCCAGACCTTGCCCGGCCCGGCCGGCCAGCCGTCGACCCGGGCGGAGGCGCTGAAGCGGCGTGCCAGCCTTGAGACCTCGATCACCCGGCGGGAGTACAGGTCCGACGTGTTCTATCTGGCGGGATTTGCGGTGCAGGACGGATCCGACCTTCTGCCGTCACTGGCCGAGGCGTTTCGCCGGCCCCGCTTCGCCCTGTGGCTGGGGCGAAAGTCGTGCCCGCTCGCCCGTCCGCTCAATCCGCAGGTGCTGGCGGTGCCGTCCGCTGCGGCGGCGTTCCAGGCCTATCTGTCGGCTGACCCGCATCTGCGGTCCTTCGGCTTTGATCACGGGGTCCTGTCGGCCGAATGTCCCGAGGATCTTGGGGCTGACGCGGCAGGAGAGGGCGCGCGCATGCGCGTTCATTCCCGCCGTGACGACCCGGCCAGCCGGGTGTCATGGCAGTTTTCGTCCAGGTCCGAGTATGTGACCCGGATCAGGCTGGCCGTGCAGGGCGAGGCGTTGCCATGAGTGAGCTCCACTTGTCACGACTGACCCTGCGGCGGGATGCGAAAGCCGTCGCGCCATTGATTGCCGTGCTCAATCCGGACCAGCCCGGCGCGCGGATCAGCATCGACCACCGGCTGCTGTGGACGGTCATGCCGTCCGCTCAGGCAGACGGGATCGCAGCAGATCCGGATGGCACGGCACCCCGGTTCCTCTGGCGGCGGGATGGTGACCTGAGCCGGTACTTCGTCCTCGGCCCGAAGCCCGCCGACGGCTCGCCGTTCTTTGATGTCGAGACCCGTCCGTTCGCGCCGGACCTGTCTGCGGGGGACCGGCTGGCGTTCCAGCTGCGCGTCAATGCCACCGTCAACCGAAAGGTCGGCACAGGGCCGGATGGCCGTGCCCTGCGCCGCCGGTGCGATGTGACGATGGATCTGATCCGCAGCGAGGAGGAGGCCGCGACGGCGCCCCGGCCGCGCGCCCGGCTGCGGGATGCGCTGGCGGATGTTGCCGCGCGCGACTGGCTGTCCCGGCAGGGAGAGGCGAACGGCTTCACCCTCACGGCCGTCCAGGTCGACAGCTACACGGTTGAGGACGTTCCCCGTCAGCGCGAGAGGCCGGCGAGGTTCGGCGTGCTGGATGTCCAGGGCTTGCTGGACGTCACGGATCCTGCCGCTTTCCTCACCCGGCTTGCCCTTGGCTTCGGCCGCGCCCGGGCATTCGGCTGCGGATTGATGCTGATCCGGCGCGCGTGAGCGGCGACACGTCTCTTCCCGGCGCGCCGCCGCCGCGTCCGATCCCGCTGAAGGATCGGGCCTCGATCATCTTTGTCGAACGCGGCCAGCTGGATGTCATCGACGGCGCCTTCGTGCTGGTCGATGCCAACGGAATCCGCATGCATATTCCGGTCGGCGGGCTGGCGGCGATCATGCTTGAACCAGGTGTGCGCATCAGCCATGCCGCCGTCTCCCTGGCCGCCCGGGCGGGGACCTTGCTGGTCTGGGTGGGCGAGGCAGGCGTTCGGGTTTATGCCTCGGGCCAGCCCGGCGGCGCCCGCTCCGACCGGCTGTTGTGGCAATGCCGGCTCGCCATGGACGAAGCGGCCCGGCTCAGGATTGTCCGGCGCATGTTCGAGCTGCGGTTCTCCGAGCCGGCCCCTGAGAAGCGGTCGGTGGACCAGTTGCGCGGCATCGAAGGCGCGCGCGTCCGGGCCCTGTATGAGGGCTTTGCCCGGCAGTTCGGCGTCTCCTGGACGCGGCGCAACTACAGTCCCGACAACTGGGACATATCCGACACGCCCAACCGCGCCCTGTCTGCGGCCACATCCTGCCTGTATGGCCTAACGGAAGCGGCGATCCTCGCCGCCGGCTATGCCCCGGCCGTCGGTTTTCTTCACACGGGCAAGCCTCTCTCCTTTGTCTATGACATCGCTGACATCTTCAAGTTCGAGACGGTTGTTCCCGAAGCCTTCCGCATTGCCGGACAGCACGCAAAGGGCAAGTTGTCCGGCCCGGTTGATCGTGAGGTGCGGCAAGCGTGCCGCGATGTGTTCCGGCGCAGCAATCTGCTGGGGCGCCTCATCCCGGCGATCGAGGACATCCTTCTCGCCGGCGATCTGCCGCCACCTGAACCGCCCGCTGATGCAGTCGGGCCGGCCTTCCCGGACCCCGCCGCGTCGGGCGATGCAGGACATCGATCATGATGGTGGTTGTGACCAATAACGCCCCGCCGCGCCTGCGCGGCCGGCTTGCGGTGTGGCTGCTGGAAGTCCGGGCCGGCGTCTACATCGGCACCTATTCCGCCCGCACTCGCGAGATGATCGCCGAACAGGTCACCCTGATGATCGAAGACGGTGATGCGGTCATCGCCTGGGCCGCACCGAATGACGCCGGCTTCGACTTCCAGACATGCGGCCGGAACCGCCGGATGCCAGTTGATTTCGACGGCCTGAAGCTAGTAGCGTTTCATCCGCCGGGCGAAAATGGATCCCGCTCGACCTGACCTGAAACACGCCAAAAAATCGGTAGCATTCTGCTCTTTGAAATTCTGCAGCATATTCAACGCTCTCCAGGAAGAGTGTTCCCCGCACACGCGGGGATGAACCGGCGTCACGGCTTCACATACTCCGGATTGCGTTGTGTTCCCCGCACACGCGGGGATGAACCGCTCGTTGGAGGCCGCTCCTGAAGCCGCCATCGGTGTTCCCCGCACACGCGGGGATGAACCGCCAATCGGCCGCGTGCGTCATAGGCAAGAACCGTGTTCCCCGCACACGCGGGGATGAACCGGTTCAGGACCGGATCGCCGTTCCCGACGCCATGTGTTCCCCGCACACGCGGGGATGAACCGCCCGGCCCATCGATGATGCAATTCGGCCTATCGTGTTCCCCGCACACGCGGGGATGAACCGGTTTCCACCCTGCTTTACAATCTGGCGTCCGGGTGTTCCCCGCACACGCGGGGATGAACCGGCGAGGGCTACGCCATCGGGGCGGTCGATACCGTGTTCCCCGCACACGCGGGGATGAACCGATGTCTATGAGCTGTGGCTTGAGGAGTTCCTGGTGTTCCCCGCACACGCGGGGATGAACCGTTGCACCGGTTGCCCGTCAGCTCAACATCCCTGTGTTCCCCGCACACGCGGGGATGAACCGGCGGTTGTCTGGGACGTACCCGCGCAAGAGTGGTGTTCCCCGCACACGCGGGGATGAACCGCTGGAAAACAAGGCTTATCGCATCGAGACAGCGTGTTCCCCGCACACGCGGGGATGAACCGTGACCGATCCGGAGCCGGATTTGTTGCCAAAGGTGTTCCCCGCACACGCGGGGATGAACCGCCATGACGCCGCAGAACGCTGGTGGCCATGCCGTGTTCCCCGCACACGCGGGGATGAACCGCTGGCCATCTGCGCGTCTCCGTGGTCTGCGCTGTGTTCCCCGCACACGCGGGGATGAACCGGCGGTGATGCGCCTCCGCGAGCTGCGTTCAAAGTGTTCCCCGCACACGCGGGGATGAACCGCACTTTCGCATATCCGGCAAAGGCAGCGACGGGTGTTCCCCGCACACGCGGGGATGAACCGCTTGGGCTTGGCCCGGCTGGCGGCGGCGCTGTGTGTTCCCCGCACACGCGGGGATGAACCGATCTGAACCGGATCGGCGAATATCAGCGGCAGGTGTTCCCCGCACACGCGGGGATGAACCGACCGCGCTTGAGATCGCCAACGAGATCGGCGGGTGTTCCCCGCACACGCGGGGATGAACCGGTCTTGCCGACGTTGCTTTCCCCGTACAGCACGTGTTCCCCGCACACGCGGGGATGAGCCGAGGCCAAACTCCTCGACATATTCAGCTGTGGTGTGTTCCCCGCACACGCGGGGATGAACCGGCGAGGCGGGCCTTGGTGCCCGGGCCATGCGTGTGCTCCCCGCAAACGCGGGGACAAAACCCAAAGGTATCGCTCAACAATCAATTCCGTACGGCCATGCGATAGGCGCGCAGTTCCTCCGGATGGTGGCGGACATAGCGGAGGATATGGCCGCGCTTTTCCGGGCCGCGGACACCGGTGACGCCGCTGATCGTGCCGCAGTCTTCAAACAGGTCCGGCAAGGCTTCGGCACACCGGGAAAATACCAGCCGCCAAAGACGCTTGAGCGTATGTGGCGACAGCGACAGCTCGGCTGCGATCTCGCCATCCGAAAGTCCGTCCAGCGCCAGCTCCAGCACACGCCGCTCCGAGGCAGAAAAGCCGATTAGCGGTGGCAGGAACTGGAACAGCATTGCAGCCGGGGAATGCGGGAAGAGCGGGGACGTATCTGACCGCTCCATCAGCGTTGCCACGCGTGATCCGTCCGCCGTCGTGAAACTGCCGATGCTGCGCATGCCCGAGCGCACAAACATTTCTGCGACCGGGGCAGGGTCCTCACGCATCAGCCGCTTCAGGTAGTAGCCCCGATGGCAGGATACAAAATGCTCGATCGCCCGCGTCAGCAGCGGCGGAACCAGCGGCGAACCCGGTGCAAAGGCACAGGCAAACCCAAGGACGAATAGATTGAGCCCGCCACCCGCATTGGCGCATCCGATGGCCGGCGGTGCCAGAAGGATAGATGATCCGGCGGCCTCCAGATCGAGAAGCTGTGCCGCGAAATGCGGCGAGGGCGCCTCTGCCCAGGCAGCAGCTTCGGCTTCGCCGATGAAGGCCGAAACCCCCGCCGCGCCCAGTGCCCAGCCGCCACCGGGCTGATGCAGTTCGATGCAGCCCGCCATGATCTTTCCGGCCTTGATCAGCCCGGCGAAGACACCCGGATTGCGCAAGGCATGGCCGCCAAGCGCGGCATCGGCTGTTGCCAGCAGGGACAGGATGGCGTCTGCGTCCTCTGGCTTGCCCATGCGCGCGCGGATGTGCACCTGCATGGCAGGATCTTTGCGGTTCAGTCCCAACTGGCCACCTCGTGCTGCTGCCCGCGTGCACTGTCGCGCGGCGGCATCGCAATGGCGTCCGGATTCCGTCAAGGACCTGTCCGTTATCTGACAATTTTGCTGAATAAGGTCAGAGGGAACCGCGAATATCCTTCGGGCTGCAGCCGTAGACGGCGCGGAAGCCGGCGTAGAACGCGGACATGCTGTTAAAGCCGCAGTCGGCAGCAATATCGACGATGCGCCGGTCATGGCCGTCCGCCCCGCTCAGCATTGCATGCGCGCGTGCCAGGCGCGCCTCGCGGATGAAACTGGCGACAGACAGCCCCCGCCGGGCGAAGACCTGACGGACGGTGCTGGGCGACACCAGCAAGGCACGGGCGATATGGGCTTCGTTCAGCTCTGGTTCCGAAAGGTGCCGCTTGATGATCTGCTCTGCCTGATGAAAGCGCGCGTCGGGCAAGGCCGTGCCTTCACGCAGGACGTCCTGCCCGTGCCGGCTGGCGCCGATAGCCAGCGCCAGCAGCTCCGCAAGCTGATCGCCGATCCGGTCTGCCAGGCGAAAGTCCGGGTCGTTCTCAAGCGTCAGCAATGAACTTGCGTAGGAGCGAAACAGCCGGAATGCGGGATTTTCGGCCGCAATACGGCCAATGGGACCACAGTCATCGAGCCGGGCCAGAGCGGCGAGCTTTCGACGGGGCAGGGCGACCGCCAGAATGCCTGCGACACGCTGCGTGTGCGAAATCAGCCGCTCGGAGGTGGCATGAAAGATGGCGTCGCCATTGCGCGCCACCACCGCCGAGCCGCGCTGTTCATAGATCAGCTCGGAGCCGCATTCGGGCATCGACACGATCACCAGATCAAGACCGTTCTGGTTGTCCGACATCGAGAACCGGGACAGGCCCTGATTGAAGGACGTGGCGCAGGCCTCGGGCAGGGAGATGTTCGAAAAACGGCGGACCTTGCCCTCGTCCTCCGCTGCGAGATCGGAATACCGGTGCCCGATCATCCGGCCATAGACATCGCACAGCTCGTGAAACCCGACACCGGTCTGTCCGGCATCCAGCGCTGTCTTGGCACGAAAGGGAAGAACCATGCCCCGTCTCCCGGCGGCGCGCTTATGCGGCACCGCCGGTCACTATAATTTGGCCATCTTGCATTGCAATGGGCTCAGAACGCTGGGTCAGCGCCAAAGCTTCAGACCTCCGGCGGCCCGGCCAGGCGGGCAGAGGGCATCAGTTTTCCATCACCAGCGCCCGGAACCGGCGCCGGTCCTCGTCTGAAAGCAACACATCATCGGCGCAGCGGTTGGCCTTGACGGCAGTCCAGACGCCATTCCGGCGCTCCAGCAAGGCTTCAAGCACAGCGTCCTCGGGCTCCTGTTCACAGGCGCCCCAATCCGCCGCGCTCACCGGCCCGCCGCCGTCGCGCAGGCGAACCTTGCCACGGAAATAGGCGTTGGTGCCGTCGGCGCGCAGGATATCGACGACGAAGACGATGGGTACGCGGTCATTGAGATCGGCGTTGGCGGCGCGCACCGCATCCAGGATCGCCCGGCGCTCCGGTCCGCGCGCGACCTCGTAGACCCGTCCGCGCTCGGCTGGCGGAAGGCTCGCGAAGCGCGGCTTGCGGATCAGGTCGGCGATCTCCTGATCGCTCCAGAGGATCTGCGTCTGGCACAGTGTCGCCGGATCCATGCTGCCGCGGCTGTCGAGGTCAAGCCAGCGCTGCTCGACGTCATCATAGACGAACTGCACCTGCATGTCGGCAGCCGCCGCCGGTTGCGGGCAGATCCGGCCATCCGGACCATAGCCCTGGCCGTTGGGCGCAATCAGACGGAATTCGACGATTGCCTGGTAGGACCCGTCATGGCTGCTCGTGAAGAGATGAGACCCGACGATTTCGAATTCATGTCCGAGGGGCGGGGTCTGGCGGGTAAAAAAGTTGAACAGCAGAGCGCTGGGGCAGGGACGCTCCTCGCGCAAGGGTTCGGGCGCAGCCGGGGGATACGCCGCCATGCGCGGCAGGCATTCCATGGCAGCCTTGGCTTGCGGCATTGGCAGTGCGACGGGCCCTGCAAGGCAGGCGGCGAGCAGAACCAGACTGATGCGCATCCCGATCTCCATATAAAAAAAGGGGCGGCCCTCAGGAGGCCGCCAGCCGGTGCCAGGCCAGCACGAGGACCAGGCAAAGGCTGGCGCTTGCCGACGTGACCAGCGGCAGCATCAGGGGATCGGCGCCATGGATCAGCCCGGCGCCATAAAGCGGCAGCAGCACCGCAAGTCCTGCGGCCGCGCCGGCGATTGCAACGCTGACCAGCCGTCGAAGGGCCGTAAAGCCGCCCCGCGCCAGTCGTTGATCCAGCACGCCAACCAGCAGGGCCGGTACCAGACCGATGGCATAGGCTGGCGGCAGCCCGGCCAGTAGCAGCGGCAGGGTCAATGGTCCCGCACCGAGCGCCCACAGCACCAGAATCTCGCCGAAAAGCGGGCCGGCCAGCACAAAGACCCAGAGGCTCGCATGGCCTTCCCGGCGCGATCTGACCGGTTCCCCACCGGGCTGATCCTCGCTCACTTGCCGACACCCATTCCGGGCATTCCGAGCCCCAGGCAGAAGGTGTTGCTGCGCTTGGCGCGCCAGACGCAGGCCTCGCCGCCGCCATCTTCGGCGGCAAAGCCGGCGGCAAAGATCCCTTCGCCGGCGGGGTTGCGGGCCACGACAGTGCCGCCTTCGCTCTTGTCGCTCTTGGAGATGGTTGCCACAGGGGCGCCGGCTGCATTGAAGGCGACGGCCGCCCGGTCAGCCCCGACAAGGCCGGCACCAACGGTGCCATCAGGCGCAAACGCATACACGAGGCCGCCCTGGGCCGTGTCAACGGCAAGCGCGGCCTTGTTGCTGGTCCCGTCGCCCACATACAGGATCCCGGTTCCGGCCCCGCCGGGGTTCTCGCCGCCGGCAACAATGGGCTGACCGGCGCTGTTGAAGATCCGCAGCGCCACGCCCTTGCCAGCGGAGGCACCAAGGCCGGCCGCGTTCTGTCCGCTCTTGCGGATCATCAGGCCGAGATCCTCTGCCTTGGAGGACAGGGTCAGCCCGCCGTCCTGGCCAGCCTGCAGCTGCATGAGAGCGGCGTTGCTGGGGTCTGCGTTGATGATGGCGTTCGAGGTGCCGCCGGCGACGCGCAGGAAGGCGTTGTCCCCCTGCCCGGCGTACAGCTTGACCACCGCGTCCGCGCCGTCGTTGAGTTGCAGGATCGAGGCATCGCCGCTGTCCGCGCCCAGCAGAATTTTCTTGGCGCCCGACGACAGCTGGATGAAGGCGCTGTCCGCGCCCGAGGCTTTCATTGCAATCGATGCGCCGGATTCGCTGCCGACGACGGTGCGCCCGTCGGCTGCGACGCTGAACAACACCGCGCCGCTGGCATTGACGACCTTGAACGGAGCCTTGAACACCCCGCGCTCGGCCTCCAGCTTTGCCACTCTGGCTTCCAGTTCGGTCAAACGCTTGTTGTGCGCCTCAAGGAGTTCCGTCAGCGCGGCGGTCGTCGAGACGAGCTTCTGGTCGAGGGCCGCCAGACTGGCCTTCGAATGCTCGATCTCGATCATCTTCTCCGTGTTTTCCTTTTCCAGGCGGTCAAGCCGGGCGCGCAGTTCCTGGCCGCTGCCCAGGATTTCGGCCATCACCCCGCCGAACTTGTCGAAGGCAGTGCCAACCGCATCAGCAATGATCTTGCCGTCGGCGACGTTGGCCAGTGTCTTGCCCAGTGTCGCGGCGGTGTCTGCGAGGGGGGCCAGTTCAGGTGGCAGGGCCTGCTTGGCCAGATCTGCAGCCTTGTCGGCGGCCTGATCGGGCAGGTTCTTGACCGCATCGATCACCTCTTTCGCCTGCCCGGGCGTTGGCGCTGTCTGGGCGGCGGCGGTCTGCAGCGAGAGCCCCAGCAGCAGGGCGGTGACCGGCAGGCGAAGCAACGGGTGCATCATCGGTTCCTTGTGCGTCGGGCGCAGGCGCTGCGCCGGTATCATTGCAGGACAAGCTTGAGTTCGAGGCTCTGGCCGCTGGCGAGGTCGACGGGGACTTCCGCCGCCCGGCCGGTCTCATCCAGCGCGGTCACGCGGTAACGGCCGGCTGGCAGGACCGAGCCGAAATCCCGCCGCGTGCCACCTTGCGCCAGGGGCTTTTCGTCGAAGCCGCCGTCGCCGGTGCCGGCGAAGATCGAAACGAGCACATTCATCGGCAGCGCCTGGCCAGCGTTTGGCTCAGCGATCACCGTCAGCCGTCCGGCGGACAGGTCCAGCCGCTCGGTGACCTTCGCCCCCGGTGCGATGTCGATGTCGCGCGTGGCCTTGGCCTGGCCGGAGCTGAGCGAAACGATCCAGGTGCCGGGCGTCAGCGTCAGAACCGGCCGGGCGACGAGGTTGTTTTCCAGCGCCGCCCCGGCCGCGATACCGCCGATGAGGGATTTCGGCACAACGCTCCAGATCGCGTCGCGCCAATCGTCAAAGGCGGGCGTGTTGGGGCTGAGTGCCGCTTCCAGGGTCAAGGTGGCGGAGGGCAGAGGCAGGCGGGCGGTGACGGTCTTTCCGGCCACCACTTCGACCGGTTGGTTGATCCGTGCCCCGGAAACCTGCAGGCTCGCGGTGTAGGGTCCGGCAGGTGCCAGGATGGTCGGCCGGGCCGTGGCCTTGGCCTCCAGGCGCAGGTCGGTGGCGGTGCCTGCGGCCTCGGGTTCAAGGCTCCAGTCGAGGCCCGACCCGCTTGCAACGGGCTCTTTCGCTCCCTCGACAGCGGCCTCCAGGGTGATGCGGCCGAGGCCGAGATCGATGACTTCCTCGCTCTGCTTGCCGGCTGCGACGGTGATGTCGCGGCTGGCGGCAAAAGACCCGAATGATCCGGTGATCCGGTAGCGGCCCGGCTTCAGCAGAGCCTCTGCCTTGTCCGCGTCGGCAACGGTTGCCGGTGGTTGCCCGTCCAGCGGCTCGATGCGATAGACCGGTACACCCTTGATATCCGCGGCCGAGATTTCTTCACTGTTCGAGGCGACCATCGAAAGCTGGATCAGACCAGCCTCGATCGGCACGCGGATTTCGGCCGGCTTTCCGTCCGTGGACGGCTTCACCACGATGTCTGCCGATCCCGTGGCATTGGAGCCAGCGATGGCGGCCCGGTACTGGCCGGGGTTCAGGTCCAGATCGACGGCACGGCTCTCGCCTTCGTACACTTCGGTTCCGTCCGCGGTGGTGAGCTGCCATCGCACGGCACCTGGTACAGGCTCATCGCCCACGACAGCGACGAGATGAACCGCTGCAGCAACAATCGGGGCAGGTGGCGTGGTTGGCGGCACCTCCTCGGTGGGCGCTGGCTCAGCGGCGGCAGGTTCGATCTTGATTTCAGTAGCAACTGGCTCTGCCGCGATCTGCTCACCAGCCTTTGACAGTGCCTCCGACAGCGTCTGCCGGTCGCCGGTCCCGATCGAAAGACCGCTCGAACCAGCGATGCAGGCGAGCGACTGCATGTCCTGTTCGGACAGGCCGAAGCCGATCACATGAATCACCAGGCCCGCCTTGGCCTTGCGCAGATCCTCGGCAACAGCGCAGGGGTCCTCGTTGCAGGTCTCCAGCCCGTCGCTGACCAGCAAGATGCTGCCGCCTTCAGGAGGCAACAGGCCAGCCGCCTGTCGCAGGGACGCCGAGAGCGGGGTCTTGCCACGCGCGCGCAGGCTGTCCAGCCCCTGTTTGACGGCACTCAGATTCACCGGACCAAGCGGGATAAGCGTCTCGATGTCACGGCAGTCGCGGGCTTTGCGGTGGCCGTAGGCGATCAGGCCGAGTTCACGGCCCTCCGGCCAGTTCTCCACTTCCTTGCGGATCACGGCCCTTGCTGCATCCAGTCGCGTCTCGGTGCCTTGCCGTTCGGACATGCTGCCGGAAGAATCGATGATCAGCACTGCCGCATCGCCTGCCGCAGCCACAGCTGGCAGCAACAGGAAGGTCGCGATCAGGACTGCGACACTGGCCAGCTGCCGAAAGCCGGCAACCGCGCTGAAGACCAGCTGCGGCACAAGCCGCAGTGCGGGATTCTGGCGTCCTGTCATGGTGTTGGGGCTGTCACATTGTCATAGAAGATCCGGACGTCCGTTTTGGGCTGTTCGGTGGTCATGCGCAGGGGCAATCCATTGCTGATCCAGACCCGTTGCAGGACAAGAACGCCAGCTCCAGCCATCGGCGGGGGGATATAGTCGAACATCACCGCGTCCACCCCATCAAGGGTGTCGGGGCCGACCTTGGTGCAATCCTTCAGGCTGTCCGCGCCGGGGATCGCCTGCTTCTGCATGGCGGCGCGTCCGCCGGGTCCAAGATCCATCGCACTCCAGCTGTCGCCATCCTTGCGGTACAGCTTGTCGCCAACTGCAATCGCCTCCAGCACCACCGCTCCGTTCAGCGATACTGTCTGGCGATAGGCTGCAACCTTGCCAAGCGCATCATAGGCATCAGCAACAGTCTGGCAGTCATTTGCCTGAGCTGCAGCCGTCAGTCCGAGGAAGAGGCCTGCGGCGGCGACAATCGGGATGCGGGACATGCGTTCGTCTCCACTGGAGGGGTCGAACGAAGCCTAGGGAGCGCCAAAAATGCCCGCAACACCTCTAAAAGAGGTCTAGACGCCCATAGTCGGGTCGAGAAACGCGCCGGGATGCTGCCCTGCAGCAATCAGCGCGGTTCCGCATCGCGCCAGATGCAGATCTTGCTGTCTTGATGCAGGGTCAAAAGATCCTGCGCTGGCTGGCCCAAGCAAGTTTATTTTCGCGCACTGAAGTTCCAGTTGGGTTCGGATGGATCAACGTTTCAGACCATCAGAAGGACACGGCAGCCGTGCGGATCAAATCCAGCAGGAAATCATGTGACCTTGTGCGCCCTGGTCAAATCTTGTGCCACCCAGCGTGGCCCATCGGGCCTGCAACCAAGATATGCAGCCTTGCGGTTCAATTGGCGTTGGCGCTCATCCGGGCGATATCGAAAAAGGCGCTGACCAGTTTTGCCTGGCGCCGTTCCTGCAGACAGATCAGTGCCTCGTCCATCATCATTTCTTCCTGCGGATACAGGGGGATGCGGACCAGGCGCTGGTCTTCGCCAAATTCGGCGAGCGAGACGAAGCCGACTCCGGCACCGGAAGCGACGATCTCGCGCACGGCCTCGCGGCCCTCCGCCTCGATCACCGGCTTCAGCTCGACCCCGGCCGCGCGGGCCGCGACCTCCAGCTTCATGCGGGTCTTCGAGCCTCTTTCGCGAAACACCAGCGGCAGTTTCGCCAGTTCGGCGAAGGTCACCTGCTTCGCGCCGGAAAGCGGATGATCCTTGGCGACAAACGCGATGATCGGTGAGGAACTGAGCAATTCGCAGTCGAAGTTCTTCAGCGTCGGCCGCTCGCCCAGAACGCCGATGTCGGCTTCATAGTTATGCAGGGAGGTGACGACCGTTTCGGTGTTGCCCGCGCGTACCGAGATATGCACGCCGGGATAGCGCTGCCGGAACGCGGCCAGGATATGCAGGAGGTGATGCGCGCTGTCGGCGACAATCCGCAGGTTGCCCGACTGCAGCGCCCGGCTTTCCGACAGGAATTCCAGTGCCTGCTGCTCGCAGTCGAACAGGCGCCGGGTGACCTGAAGCAGCTGTTCTCCGGCGGCCGTCAACGTCACCTGCTTGCGCATCCGGTTGAACAGCAGCACGTCATATTCCTCTTCAAGCTTTCGCACCTGATCGGAAATCGCCGGCTGTGTCAGAAGCAGTTCCTCGGCAGCCCGCGAGAACCCGCCGCAGATCGCGACATAATGAAACGCGCGCAGCTGAACGTAGCGCATCAAGCCCCCTCAAAACTGATGACAGCATCAAATCTAACGATTTGATTTATGGATGGCAACGGCGCTTGTTGAGAGATCATCATCTGGAGCGCCGCCATGCATCCCTTCCTCATCCTGTTGCATCTCGCCGCTGCCGTCATGCTGCTGCTCTGGGCGGTCAGGATGGTGCGCACGGGCATCGAGCGCGCCTATGGGCCCGCGCTACGCAATGCAATGCGCCATGCAAGGGGCGGCACCCCTGGTATGGCTGCGGCTGGCGTCGTTCTGGCCATCGTGCTGCAGAGCGCGACGGCCGTCGGCGTTCTGGCGGTCGGTTTCTGCGCCTCCAGCATCATCGGTGTCGGCACCGGAATTGCGGCGCTCCTGGGGGCCGATCTTGGCTCCGCCCTGGTCGTCAAGCTTCTGTCGTTCGACCTCAGTGAACTGATCCCGGGTCTGATGCTGGTCGGCGCCACCCTGTTCCTGAAGTTCGAAAGCCGGCAGGTGCGGCAGATCGGGCGCATCACGCTGGGCATTGCCTTCATCCTCCTGTCGCTGCAGCTGGTGGGGCAGGCAACCGCGCCGGCGAGGCAGAGCGAGGTGCTGCCTCAGATTGCCGGCTATCTGGCGGGAGACCCGCTGATGGCGTTGGCCGTTTCCGCCCTCATTGCCTGGGGTCTGCATTCATCGGTGGCAACACTGATCCTGTTTGCCAGCTTTGCGGCAAACGGGGTTCTGCCCGTTGAGGCCGCCGCGCCAATGGTGCTCGGCGCGAACGTCGGCGGCGGTCTCGTTGCGGTCTGGCTTACGCGCGGTGCAGCGCTGCCCGCCCGGCGGATCCCGCTTGGCAACCTCATCTTCCGCTGTGTCGCGGCGGCTATCGCATTGGTCGCGTTGCAGCTGTTTCCAGCGCTGCTTGGCGGGCTGGGGGGCAGTCCGGCCGTGCAACTGGTGAATTTCCATGTTGCATTCAACCTGTGCCTTGTGGTGGCCGCGCTGCCGTTCATCCGGCCCATGGAACGGCTGACGGCCCGCCTCTGGCCGGTTCCGGCCCAGGAGATGCAAGAAACGGCCACCTATCGCAGTGCTCTGGACCGCTCGACAACGGCCCGGCCCGTTCTGGCTCTGGCCAGCGCCCAGCGGGAGCTGTTGCGCATGGGGGAGGCCGTCGAAGCCATGCTGCGGCCGGTCCTCGACATGCTCGACGCCGGCGATCCGCTCCAGATCGGCCGCCTCAGGGCCATGGATCAGGAGGTCAACCGCCGGCATACGGACATCAAGCTGTTCATCGCTGATGTGAACCGGGGCAGCCTCAGTGCTGACGAGGCCCGCCGTAGCCTGGAGCTTGCAAGCCTTGCCATCGATTTCGAGGCGATGGGAGACATCATCGCCAAGAACCTCCTGACCCAGGCCGAGGAAATGTCCCGTCTGCGGCTGCGGTTCTCGCGGGAAGGCTGGGGTGAGATCCAGGCTCTGCATGCGCGCGTGCTGGTCAACATGCACATGGCGCTGAATGTCCTCGTGTCCTCCGACCTTGAGAGCGCGCGGCAACTGGCTGCGGAAAAATCCGTTCTGCGCCGGATGGAGCGGGAAAGCCATGACCGGCATCTGGCACGCCTGCGCGCCGGCGCTGCGGAAACGCTCGACACCAGCGACATCCACCTCGAGGTGGTGCGTGCCTTGAAGGAAGTGAACTCGCTGCTGGTGAAGGTCGCCTATCCCATCCTGTCGGAGCAGGGATACCTGCGTGACACGCGTCTGGTCGAGCACGTCTGATACATCGATTTTATCGATTATCTGATCTTAAATAACGATTTTACAGATGAATTGCTGCGTGTGACGATCAGTCATCGAAGGCCAATCCACAGGGAGGAACGCCATGACCAAAGCCGAAAACGCATTTCCGGATCCCCAGATGGGAGAGCCGTTCCTGCTCACGCCGGGCCCGCTGACGACCGCCTACAGCGTCAAGGAAGCCATGCTTCGCGACTGGGGCTCCTGGGATGGTGACTTCCGCGCCATGACAAAGTCGCTGTGCGATCAGCTGGTCGAAATGGCCGGGGATACGGCTGGCGACTATGCCTGCGTCCCCATGCAGGGCTCGGGCTCCTTCTCGGTCGAGGCGATGCTGGGCACGCTGGTACCGCGCGACGGCAAGGTGCTTGTTCTTGCCAACGGCGCCTATGGCCTGCGTGCCGCCGAAACGCTCCGCGTCATGGGCCGTGCCTTCACCCTGATCAACAAGGGCGACTACCTGCCGCCGCGCGGCGACGAGGTGGCTATGGCTCTTGATGCCGATCCGGCCATCACCCACGTCATCGCCATCCACTGCGAGACATCGTCAGGCATTCTCAACCCGGTTGCCGAAATCGCCGCTGCCGTCATCTCGCGGGGCCGCAAGCTGCTGATCGACTCCATGAGCGCCTTTGGCGCGGTCGAGCTCGATGTCCGCCAGATCCCTTACGAGGCGATGGTGTCCTCGGCCAACAAGTGCGTTGAAGGCGTGCCGGGCTTCGGGTTCGTCATCGCCCGCAAGTCGGCGCTGGAAGCTGCCAAGGGCAACGCCCACTCGCTCAGCCTCGATGTGGCGGCGCAGTGGACGGCGATGGTCAAGACCGGCCAGTGGCGCTTCACCCCGCCGACCCATGTGGTCGCCGCGTTCCTCGAGGCGCTGCGCCTGCATCGTCTGGAGGGCGGCGTCGCCGGCCGTGGCGCGCGCTACACCCGCAACCGCGACGTAATGGTCGCCGGCATGCGTGCGCTCGGCTTCGAGACCCTGCTCGCCGACCGCTGGCTGTCGCCGATTATCGTCACCTTCTTCAATCCGGCCCATCCGAACTTCGTCTTCGACCGGTTCTACGAGCTGATGAAGGCCAGGGGCTTCATCATCTACCCGGGCAAGCTCACCGCGGTCGACAGCTTCCGCATCGGCTGCATTGGCCGGATGGACGAACACGTCATGCGCCGTGTCGTTGCCGCCGCCGCCGAGGCGCTCACCGAAATGGGCGTCGACAGCGCCGCTCCGCCCGCCGCCGCCATTGCCGAGCGCGCCAAGCTCGCCGCCTGATCCTGATCCTGCCAATCGAAAGACCTGCCATGAACGCTCACGCCCGCACGCCCATCGTCGCCAACGACCGCACCTATCCCTGGCCGAAGGTGCCAGCCATCGCCATTTGCCTGGACGGCTGCGAACCGGCCTATCTGGATGTTGCCATCGCCAAGGGGCTGATGCCGACGCTGAAGCGGATGCGCGAGACCGGCACCGACCGTCTCGCCCATTCGGTGATCCCGTCCTTCACCAATCCGAACAACCTGTCCATCGCCACCGGTCGCCCGCCCATCGTCCATGGCATCTGCGGCAACTACCTCTACGAGCCGGAGACCGGCAAGGAAGTGATGATGAACGACGTGCGCTTCCTGCGTGCGCCGACCATCTTCAGCCAGTTCTATGCTGCCGGTGCCCGCGTCGCCGTGGTCACGGCCAAGGACAAGCTGCGCGCGCTGCTGGGCGCCGGTCTGAAGTTCGATGAAGGCCGGGCCATCTGCTTCTCGTCCGAGAAGTCCGATGCGACGACCATGGCCGAAAATGGCATCAACAACGCCAGCGCCTGGCTCGGGCGTCCGGTTCCGGAAGTCTATTCCGCGGACCTGTCCGAGTTCGTCTTTGCTGCCGGTGTGCGCCTGCTGAAGGAGTGGAAGCCGGACGTGATGTATCTCACCACGACCGACTACGTGCAGCACAAGTATGCCCCGGAAGATGCTGACGCGCAGAGCTTCTACAAGATGTTCGACCGCTACCTCACGGAGCTTGACGCGCTGGGCGCCGCGATCGTCGTCACGGCCGACCATGGCATGAAGCCGAAGCATCTGGCCGATGGCTCACCGGCCGTGATCTACGTGCAGGATCTCCTCGACGGCTGGCTCGGCAAGGATGCGGCCCGCGTGATCCTGCCGATCACCGACCCTTACGTCGTGCACCACGGCGCGCTGGGCTCGTTTGCAACTGCCTACCTGCCGGCCGGGGCCGACCGCGCCGATATCATTAGCCGGCTCAAGGCCGTGCCGGACATGCTGCTGGTGGTGGACAAGGATGAGGCCATCCGCCGCTTCGAGCTGCCGGGTGACCGCATCGGTGATCTCGTCATGATCTCCGGCGAGAACATGACCCTCGGCACCAGCGCCCACCGCCATGACCTTGCCGCCCTCAACGAGCCGCTGCGCAGCCATGGCGGCCTGACCGAGCAGGAAGTTCCCTTCATCGTCAACCGCGTGATTGATCTGCCGGCCGCCCCCGTGCTGCGCAACTTCGACGCCTTCTTCTATGCCTGCACGGCGGCGGTGCAACCATGCTGAAGAAAGCTCCTCCGATCGCGATGCGGCACGAGGCGATGCGGATCGCCGGCCGCAAGGTGGATACGGTGGACCGGGTTCCGGTCCACTATCCCTGGACCAACGAGGTCATCGGTTCGGTGCCGGCCGGCACCGCCGAACACGCCCGCGAGGCCTTTGCCATCGCCGCCGCCTACGAGCCGCGTCTCACCCGCTACGAGCGCCAGACGATCCTGCTCAACACCGCCCGGATCATTTCCGAGCGCAAGGCCGAACTGGCGCCGATCATCACGGCGGAGCTTGGCATCTCGCTGGCCGATGCGATGTATGAATGCGGCCGGGCCTATGATGTCTACACGCTCGCCGGCCAGATGTGCATTCATGACGACGGCGAGATCTTCTCCTGCGACCTGACCCCGCATGGTAAGGCGCGCAAGATCTTCACCACGCGGGAACCGCTGCGCGCCATCTCTGCCATCACCCCGTTCAACCATCCGCTGAACATGGTGAGCCACAAGATCGCGCCGGCCATCGCCACCAACAACTGCATCGTGGTGAAGCCGACCGAGCTGACGCCCCTGACGGCGCTGTGGCTGGCCGATGCGCTCTACGAGGCCGGGCTCCCGCCGCAGATGCTGTCGGTGGTCACCGGCTGGCCGAAGGACATCGGCGACGAGATGATCACGAACCCGGACTTCGACCTGATCACCTTCACCGGCGGCGTGCCGGTGGGCAAGATGATCGCGGCGAAGGCGGCCTACAAGCGCCAAGTTCTGGAGCTTGGCGGCAATGATCCGCTGATCATCTGCAATGATCTCAGTGATGCGGACCTGGCCAGGGCCGCCGACCTCGCCGTTGCTGGCGCCACCAAGAACTCCGGCCAGCGCTGCACGGCGGTGAAGCGCATTCTGGTCCAGGAAAGTGTGGCCGACCGGTTCGTGCCGATGGTTCTGGAGCGCGCCAGGGCCCTGCGCTTCGGCGATCCGATGGATCCGGCCACGGAACTGGGCTGCGTCGTGCATGAACGCGCTGCCGAGGTCTTCGAGGAGCGTGTCTTCAAGGCCGAGGCCCAGGGCGCGAAGATCCTCTATCACCCCGGCCGCCAGGGCGCGCTGCTGCCGCCCATCGTGGTCGACCATGTCCCGCATGAAAGCGAACTGGTGATGGAGGAGACCTTTGGCCCCGTGGTTCCCATCGTCCGGGTGCCGGACAGCGACGTGGAGACCATGCGGATCTCCAACTCGACGCCCTTCGGTCTCTCCTCCGGTGTCTGCACCAACGATTACCGGCGCATGCAGTCCTATATCCGTGGCCTTGTGGTTGGCACGGTCAACGTCTGGGAGGTTCCCGGATACCGGATCGAGATGTCCCCGTTCGGCGGCATCAAGGACAGCGGCAACGGCTACAAGGAAGGCGTGATCGAGGCCATGAAAAGCTTCACCAACGTCAAGACCTTCTCCTTGCCATGGGCATGAGGCCTCCCCTGACCCATCGCTGAACTGGAGGCGGGCTGCTGCAGCTCGCCTCTCTTTTTTCCGGGGCTTGGCTGCTTCCGGATCGCAGGATCAAGGAATTCGGTCGATGGGCCTTGGCGCGTTGGGTCTTGTACTCCTGGCAGCCCTGCTGCACGCGGGCTGGAATGCGCTGATCAAGGCTGTCGATGACAGGGCCGGGGTGCTTGCGGCAGTATCTGCCGCACATGCGGTGCTGGGGCTTTGCCTCGTGCTGGTCTCTCCCGTGCCGGCATCGGCAAGCTGGCCGGCCATCGCCACCTCGGCCCTGTTGCATTACGTCTACTACGCCTTGCTGTTCCGGGCTTACCGGCTTGGAGACCTCAGCCAGGTCTATCCGATCTCGCGCGGGCTCGCGCCGGCCGCCGTCGCGCTGGCTGCGGCGGCTCTTATCGGCGAGCAGCTGCCGCCGGCCGGCTGGGTCGGGCTTGCCTGTGTCTGTGCCGGGATTGGCCTTCTGGCCGTACGGCGCAACCCGTCATCGCCCGGGGCTATCGGCTTTGCTGTTGCCCTGGGTCTGCTCATCGCCGCCTATTCGGTTGCCGATGGTCTTGGGGTGCGGCAGTCGCAGTCCGTGTTCGGATACATGGGCTGGCTGTTCCTGCTCGAGTTTCCCGTGCCGCTCGTCATCGCGCTGAACCGGCGCCTGCGGGGCGGACATTTCAGGCCAAGGGTCATCCTGCTGGGCAGCCTTGGCGGCGTCTCTGCCGTCACGGCGTATGGAATTGTCTTGTACGTCAAGACGATAGCCCCGCTTGGCGCGGTCTCGGCCGTGCGCGAGTCCAGCGTCATCTTTGCGGCCCTCATCGGTATTGTCGCCTTTCGGGAACGCCCGATCCTGTCTCGCCTCTTTGCCTCGGCCGTCGTTGCGGCCGGCGTTGCAGCATTGGCTATGACATAGCGCAGGTTGATCCCAGTAAAATCTATGATTGGATAAAATTAATAGATTTTACTTATTCAACGCTCGTTCCCAAAGTCAGTCTTACGGTGAGCCGATCAGAACCCGACACAGGGTCATAAAGAAATCGGCCCCGCTTCCAGCACGTCCTGCGCGATCAAGGGAAATCGCGGCCAGGCACAGTCGAACGTAGTTTTGACCAACGGGGAACCAACATGTTCGGAAAGACCCTTCTCTTTTCTGCCGCTCTGCTGGCAGCCGGCTCAATGTCCGCTGCAGCAGAAACGGAACTGACCGTCTACACCGCTTTTGAAGCCGAGTTTCTTGACCGCTATGCTGCGGCCTTCAACAAGGATCACCCGGACATCAAGATCAACTGGGTGCGGGACTCCACCGGCGTTGTTACAGCCAAACTGCTGGCAGAAAAGAACAACCCCAAGGCGGATGTTGTCTGGAGCCTCGCAGCATCGTCGCTGCTGATGCTCAAGGCCGAAGGCATGCTCGAGCCCTACGCGCCCAAGGGCATCGAGGCGCTTGATCCGCGCTACGTCGACAGCGACACACCGCCAACCTGGGTCGGTCTGGACGCCTGGCTGGGCGCCATCTGCTACAACACCGTGGAAGGCAAGAAGCGCGGTGTGCCGCAGCCCACGAGCTGGGCTGACCTGACCAAGCCGGAATATGCCGGCCAAATCGTCATGCCAAACCCTGCCTCGTCCGGTACCGGTTTCCTGGACGTTTCAGCCTGGCTGCAGATGTTCGGCGGTGATGGCTGGGACTACATGGACAAGCTCCATGCCAACATTGCCTCTTACACCCATTCGGGTTCCAAACCCTGCAAGATGGCAGCAGCCGGCGAGACCGTTGTCGGCATTTCCTTTGCGTTCCGCGGCGCAAAATCCAAGACCGATGGCGCGCCGATCGAAGTGATCATTCCCTCGGAGGGCACCGGCTGGGATCTGGAAGCCGCTGCAATCATTGCAGGAACGCCAAATCTTGATGCTGCCAAGACGCTGATGGATTGGTCGATTAGCCTTGCAGCGATGGAACAATACAACGTTGGCTATGCGGTCCTCGCAATACCGGGCGTTGCCAAGCCGGTGCCGAACTATCCGGCCGATGCTGAAGCCAAGATGATCCGCAATGACTTCGAATGGGCCGCGACGAACCGCAAGTCCATCCTCGAGGAATGGTCGAAGCGCTACGACACCAAGAGCGAACCGAAGTCTTGATCTGATCTCCCGAGGGGTGCTGCCGCGCCCCTCGGTCTGCCGCCAGCCGACATCAGCAGTCCGGAGTGAGCGCCATGAACGCCATCATCCCCAACTCTCTGCAACCTGCCGCCCTCCGGACCAGCTATCTCGAGATCGAGAATGTCTGGAAGGCCTATGGCAATTTTGTCGCCTTGCGCGACATCTCGCTCTCCATTCAACAGGGTGAGTTCATCTGTTTTCTCGGGCCATCGGGATGCGGCAAGACGACCTTGCTGCGCGCGATTGCCGGGCTCGATCCGCAAAGCCGCGGCTCCATTCGTCAGGCTGGCCGCGACATCTCGAACCTTCCGGCCTCGCAGCGTGATTATGGCATTGTCTTCCAGTCCTACGCGCTGTTTCCCAATCTGACGGTCGCCGCCAACATCGCTTTTGGCCTTGAAAACACCGGCCGTCCCTGGGACGAGATCAAGTCCAGGGTCAAGGAACTGCTTGAGCTGGTTGGTCTGCCGGACAAGGCGTTAAGCTATCCGTCCCAGTTGTCGGGTGGGCAGCAGCAGCGCATTGCGCTTGCCCGTGCGATTGCCATCAATCCGGGCTTGCTGCTCCTTGATGAGCCGCTGTCTGCGCTCGACGCAAAGGTCCGCGTCCATCTGCGGCACGAGATCAAGGAACTTCAGCGCAAGCTTCAGGTCACTACCATCATGGTGACCCATGACCAGGAAGAAGCCCTGGCGATGGCAGACCGGATCGTCGTGATGAACCACGGCGTGATCGAGCAGGTCGGCACGCCAATTGACGTCTATCGCCATCCTGCCTCGCTGTTTGTCGCCAACTTCATCGGCGAGACAAACCGGATCAAGGCTCATTTCTCCAGGGGCATCGTGACGATTGGCCGAACTCTCCTGGAAACCACTGTGACCGGCTTTGCCGATGAGGCGGATGTCACCGTCGCCGTGCGCCCGGAAGATATCCTGCCGCATGCCCGAGGGCACGAGCAGCTGGCCCAGCCCAATCATCTGCCGGTGACAATCACCGCGATGGAGTTTCTCGGGTCCTTCTGGCGCGTGCATCTGCGCAGCACGGAACTGGGCGGAACGCCGTTGGTTGCCAATTTCTCGATGAATGCCGTGCGCCGGTTCTCGCTTGCGGAGGGGGAAGACCTGACCGTCGAACTGCCCGCTGACCGTGTTCTCGTCTTTCCGGCAGCGAGGTGATCATGGCTGTCACTGAATGGATCCCGAGCGGGCGTGAAACACGTCTGCGGATGGATGGCGACGGACTGATCAAGCGTGGCTTCATGCTGGTCATCGCGCTCTATCTCATCGTCACCCTTGCGCTGCCGCTCTACACGATGCTGTCGAAGTCATTCGTGACCTACAGTTTCGATCTCTCCGAATTCGAACTGCAGGTCAGCGATGCCACCGGCACGAACTTCGGTCCTGCTATCAGTCTCGTTGACCTCAATGCCCGGTCTGGCCGCTATACGCCGCAGGACATGAAGACGAACTCCGATGGCCGTCTGGCCGTTGCCGAGCTGCTGCCGGATTTCAGTTTCCGCAGCCCTGTGCGCTACCGGATTCGCGCCGTGGATGATCGCGGCACCTGGCTCGTCGGGCTTGACAGGGTGAGCAGCCGCGACTGGCTGGAATACGACAGCAACACGCTGCGCCGGATCACACTGCGTCCCGTTCCGTCCTACGGCATCCAGAACTACGTCTCGTATTTCTCCAATCCGGCGCTGTTCCAGTCGATCTGGAACTCCCTGTTCATTGCCGTGGTCAGCACCGCCTTGACGGTGCCCTTCGCCTTCGGCTTTGCCTATGCCCTGCACCGCAGCTGCATGCCGTTCAAGGGGGCGATGAAGCTGATCGCGACCATGCCGATCCTCGTGCCATCCCTGCTTCCGGGCATCGCGCTGATCTATCTGTTCGGCAATCAGGGCCTGCTCAAGGATCTGCTGATGGGGCAGTCGATCTATGGTCCGCTCGGGATCGTCATCGGCTCCGTGTTCTTCACCTTCCCCCACGCCCTCATCATCATCTCGACGGCGCTGGCCATCGCGGACCAGCGCCACTACGAGGCGGCCGAGAGCTTGCGTGCGTCGCGCTGGCGCACTTTCTGGACCGTGACGGTTCCCGGTGCGCGGTATGGTCTGATCTCCGCGATGTTCGTGACCTTCACCCTGGTCGTCACCGATTTTGGCTTGCCCAAGGTGATCGGTGGCCAGTTCAGTGTTTTGGCGATCGACATCTACAAGCAGGTGATTGGCCAGCAGAATTTCGAGATGGGTGCGGTGGTGTCCGTCGTGCTTCTGGTTCCGGCGATCCTCGCCTTCTTTGTCGACCGCCAGGTGCAGAGAAAGCAGGTGTCGTTGCTGTCGGCCCGCGCCGTGCCGTTCGAGCCGAAGCCCAACCGCCGGTTCGATGCGCTGTGCCTTGCCTGGTGCGGTCTCATTGCCGCGTTCATCCTGACGATGATGGGTGTCTGCCAGCTGGCGGCCGTGGTGAAGTTCTGGCCCTATGACATGAGCCTGACCCTTGGCAACTTCGCCTTCAACAAGATGGATGGCGGCGGATGGGCGGCCTACTGGAATTCGATCTGGCTGTCGGCTCTGACGGCAGTGGCCGGAACCGCCATCGTCTTCTGTGGTGCCTATATGGTCGAGAAGACCGACGGCTTCCGCCTCGGCCGCGGCCTGTTCCAGTTCCTGGCGATGCTGCCGATGGCGATCCCCGGCATGGTGCTGGGCCTGGCCTACATCTTCTTCTTCAACAATCCGGACAACCCGCTGCACGGGCTTTACGGGACGATGGCAATCCTCGTCATCTCCACGGTCACCCACTTCTACACCGTCGGGCACCTGACGGCACTGACCGCGTTGAAGCAGATCGATGCCGAGTTCGAGCCGGTTGCCGCGTCGATGCGTCAGCCGTTCTACCGGCTGTTTGCCCGGGTGACGGTGCCGATCTGCCTGCCCTCGATCCTCGACATCATGATCTATCTGTTCGTGAATGCGATGACGACGGTCTCGGCGGTGGTGTTCCTGTACTCGACCCACACCGCGCTCGCGTCCATCGCCGTGCTCAACATGGACGATGCGGGCGACATCGCGCCGGCTGCGGCGATGGGGATGATGATCTTCTACACCAACGTCGCCGCCCGCCTGCTTCATGCGCTTGTGTCGCGGCACCTCTTGGCGTCGACCCAGGCCTGGCGCACGCGCTAGCACAAGTCCGGCAGGCAAGCCTTCGACCCGGCCGTGCCTGCCCGATAGCGTTCGCCTGCCTGCGCCAGGCGTGCAGGAGGCGGTTGGCTCAGATGCATCCGACGCGCCTTCTGCCGCAGGGGGGCTGAGACTAGGCTGCAACCGATCGTTCCTCAGATGGACCAAGGTTGTGACCCAAGCCGCCGAAACGCCCGCCGCCCCCAGCACGTCCCCGGACGGCGAGGCATCCGTTCGGGATGCCGCAACCACCGGATTTGTCCTGCCACTGACTGCCTTGGCGTTGTCGATGCTGCTGTCGTCGCTCGGCATCAGCAGCCCGAACGTCGCCCTGCCAGAGCTGGCGACAGCCTTTTCCGCGCCGCTCCAGGCGGTTCAATGGGTCATCATCGCCTATCTTCTCGCGGTCACCGTGCTGATCGTCAGCGCCGGGCGGCTGGGCGATGTTTATGGTCACCGCCGGGTGCTGATTGGCGGTCTGGTGGTGCTTTCCCTGGCCTCGCTCCTCTGCGGCCTTGCTCCGAACCTTCCCGTCCTCATCGGGGCGCGGGCGCTGCAGGGGGCCGGAGCGTCCGTCCTGATGGCGCTGACCGTCGCGATGGTGCGCGACACCGTGCCAAAGGAAAAGACGGGCAGCGCCATGGGGCTGCTCGGCACCATGTCGGCCATCGGCACGGCGCTTGGCCCCTCGCTGGGTGGCCTGCTGGTCGCCGGTCCCGGCTGGCCTTCGATCTTCTACCTCATGGTGCCGCTGGGCGCGCTCGCGGCGCTGCTGGCATTGCGGTTCCTTCCCGCCGATCGTCCGCGCGGGGCAAGTGAGGGCTTTGATCCGCTTGGCACGCTGCTCCTCGCCCTGGCTCTGGGGGCCTATGCGCTGGCGGTGACGGGCGGCGGCGGTGAGCTGACCGGGCTGACGCCGGCGTTGATCCTCGCCGCCTTGATCGGCTTCGGCCTGTTTCTCTTTGCCGAAACGGCCGTGCGTTCGCCGCTGGTGTCGCTGCCGGCGCTGCGGGATCCGCGCCTCTCTGCCAGCCTGGTCATGAACATCCTCGTCTCCACCGTGATGATGGCAACGCTGGTCGTCGGTCCCTTCTTTCTCGCCATCGGCCTTGGCCTGTCGGTTACGGCAGTCGGGCTGGTGCTCGCCGTTGGTCCGCTCGTCTCGACGCTGAGCGGCATTCCCGCGGGGCGGATCGTCGACCGGTTCGGTGCAGGCGCCATCGTGGCCGCCGGTCTCCTCCAGATGATGGTCGGTGCGCTGGCCCTCGCCTTTGCTCCGGTCGCCTTCGGACTGCCTGGCTATGTCGTCGCCATCGCGCTGCTGACGCCGGGCTACCAGCTGTTCCAGGCCGCGAACAACACGGCCGTGATGATGGACGTTGACGCGGGCCGGCGCGGCGTCATCTCCGGCCTGCTCAGCCTGTCGCGGAACCTTGGCCTCATCACGGGGGCGGCCCTGATGGGCGCGATATTTGCCCGTGTGTCCGGGCCGCTGGACACGGCCGACGCGGCGCAGGCCGCCGGCTTTGGCCTCACCGTCACCTTCTGCATCGCCGCCGCGCTCGCCCTGCTTGCGCTTCTGGTCGCCTTTGCCAGCGGCATCGCGGCGCGTGCGAAACGTCCCCCCGCCAGCACCGGCGCAGAGGGATGAAGCCTACCTCCGATCTCACACAAAGCGGGAGCCAAGCATGACGAAACTGGTCCTTTCGGAAAAGCAGGGGCTGCATGAGCAGTTCGGCGAAGACGCAGAAATTGGCGGTGATCACTACCGGGCCTGGGTTGGCCCCCCGAACTACTACGACCTGATCGGCGTCACCCAGTTCAACCTTCTGACGCTGATGGGCATGCGCGAGACCAACACGCTGCTGGATATCGGCTGCGGC
This sequence comes from Pannonibacter sp. SL95, assembly GCF_026672425.1. Classification (GTDB taxonomy): domain Bacteria; phylum Pseudomonadota; class Alphaproteobacteria; order Rhizobiales; family Stappiaceae; genus Pannonibacter. The sequence goes on along the minus strand of NZ_JAPPRC010000004.1, from coordinate 200,392 downwards.
TCGCTGCGTGGCGGCCGTTTCGCGATCATGTACCTGCGCCCCGGCAAGTACTTCGGTATCGATCCGGAGGACTGGGCGGTTCAGGATGGCCTGCAGAGCCATTTCGGCGAGGAATTTGCCAATCGCAAGCGCCCGACCTTCATCAAGAACAGCGACTTCGAGTTCACCCGGTTCGAGCGCAAGTTCGACTTCCTGATGGCCCATTCCATCTTCACCCACGCGCCAACCTGGCAGATCAAGCTCTGCTTTGAGGAGGCGGCGAAGGTGATGGTGCCGCAGTCGATCTTCCTCGCCACGTTCTTCGAAAGCCTGGATGGAACCGACTACACCGGCAACGACTGGCTTTATCCGGATATCGTTCGCTACCGAAAGGAAACGATCAGCGCAATTGCTGATGAGGCGGGCGTCGAATGCCAGCATTTCGACTGGCCGCATCCGTTCAACCAGAAATGGATCGCGGTGACACAGAAGGGAAGCCGCCCGGATATCGCCAAGCTGCTCGGCGGCTGGATCTATTCCTACGAGGCAACGCTGGAACGCCGCGCAACCAACACGACCTGGCCGACCTCCGCCACCGACAAGGCCTGACCTTGTATTCGCGGGGCCGGCGGCTTGTCCTGCCGGCTCCCGTCCCCCCGATACCGCCCACTGCCATCTGCGACCCGAGGATCTGTCGTCATGGACAAGCTGAAACCTGCTGAACCTGCAAAGCCGCGCATTCTTGTCGGCGTCACCGGATCGGTCGATGCAATGCTGCTGCCGCATTACATCCGGCGTATCCGCCAGTTGATGGATTGCAGCATGAGCGTGATCCTGACCCCGGAAGCGCTCACCTTCGTCAACGCCGACAGCATCGGCCTGATCGTCGAGCGGGTAATCTGCGGTGAGGACCCGAAGGACTGGAACACGGACCGTCCGGGCAAGATCGCTGCCGATCATGATCTGATGATCGTTCTTCCGGCCACCGCCAACACATTGGCGGCAGCGGCACACGGCACGGCGCAGAACCGTCTCACCATGATGTTTCTGGTTGCGACGTTCCCGATCCTGTTCTTCCCGGTCATGGGGCCGACCATCTGGACCAAGCCGGTTGTTCGCCGCAACGTCGAGATGGTGCGCGCCGACGGCCATACGGTCATCGAGCCGGCCTGGAAGGAACAGTACGAGCCGGACTACGGTCGCATGTACGGCCACTACACGCTGCCGGAACCCGAAGACGTCGTTTCGGCCATTCGTGAACATCTGGCTTTGCGTCTGGCAGCCTGAACCGGCGGAGGTTGTCATGATCACCCGGGAACGGTTGCTGGATGGCTCGCTGCTCGCCGAGTGGAGGGCCGCTGCGCTGCCGGGAGCGCCCCTTCGCAGCGATGCCGAAATCGAGGCATCGCTTGCAGATGCGCTATCCCGGCGTCCTGGAAACCGCGGAGCGGATGTCTGGGTCTTCGGATATGGCTCGCTGATCTGGAACCCGACATTTCTTTTCGACGAGCAGCAAGCCGCCGTCACGAAGGGCTGGCATCGCCGGTTCTGCATCTGGACGCGGACCGGCCGGGGAACACCGGACCGGCCGGGTCTGACACTCGCGCTGGACCGGGGCGGCGCATGTCGCGGTGTCGCCTTCCGCATCCCGGCTGAACAGACCGGGCAGGAGTTGCTGCTCTTGTGGCGGCGGGAGATGGCAAGCGGCGTGTATGACGCGCGCTGGGCGAGTCTGCGCCTTGCCGATGGCCGGCGAACCGATGGACTGACATTCGTTGCCAATCGCTCGCACGAGCGATACGTCCGTGACCTGACCACGGCGCAGATCGCAAGCTGCCTTGCGACGGCCCGGGGACCGCTGGGCACTTGCGCCGAATATTTCCACAACACCGTCGAGCATCTCGACCACCTCGGTCTCCCCGACAACGGTCTTCACAGGATCCGGCGCGAGATGGGTGCACTGACCGCACAACCGACAGTCGCCGCCTGAACTTGAGCTTTTCCGTTCCGTCAGCCGTCTCCCGGCGCCGTCCCCCCGTGGGTGCGGTTGGGGCTTGCTCTTCAATCCTGGTTGCCCATCCGCAATCGTGAGGGCAGTCATCTGGAAAATCGAATTGTTTGGATTGAGTTTCTTTGCGTAAATTATCTCCAGTTGATAGGGGGTTTTGCGATGAAGCGTAATAGTTATTCTCTTTTTATCTGTCTTAAAACAACGGTTTGCGCCGCAGTTTTGATGAGTTTATTTTCATCTGATCCGGCCAAGGCTGATGTGGCAGCTGACTGGCAAGTTTTAGCGCTCAAGACCTTGAAGGAAGCAAAGTGGACCAATCAACGGCAGCAGCGCGGATTGACAATTCTGCATGTTGCGATGTTTGACGCTGCAAACGCTGTCACGGGGACTTATGCGCCCTACGCATTGGGCAATGTCGAGCCATCCAGCGCTTCAGAACGCGCTGCCGCCTCACAGGCTGCCTATCAGGTGCTGGTCACCTTCGTTCCCGAGAAGGAACCGGATCTGCGCAAGGCGAACGCCGAAGTTCTTGCCGGTATTTCCGATGCTGCTGCCCGCGATGCCGGGGTCGCTCTTGGGGACCGCGCGGCCAAGGCCATCCTCGCGCTGCGAGACAATGACGGCGCAGATTTTACACCGGATTACACTCAGGCCGCGGCTGGGCCGGGCGTTTATCAGCCCACTTCCGATGCACCGATGGTCAGCCCGCGCATGAAAAACCTGAAGCCATTTTCGCTGGCCTCTGCCGGGCAGTTCCAGGTTCCGCCACCCCCGCCTGTCGGCAGCGCGCAGCACCTGCGCGATATCGAGGAAACCAGGCTTCAGGGTGGTGTTCTGACCCAGACCGACCCGGAAAAGCTCGCCATCGCGAAATCGCATGCGGGCAACGGTCTTTTCCCGTGGAACAAGGTTGCCCGTCAGCGGCTGGCGGACTGCCAGGCTACGACGCTGGAGGAGGCAAGGGTGCTTGCCCTGCTCAATGTCGCCCTTCAGGACTCGGTGATTGCCGGGTTCAAGGCGAAGTATGACTACGCCTTCTGGCGCCCGTACACGGTGATCCGCGCCGGTGGGTCGGGCTTCGGTCAGCCGGAGCTTGCGGCAGATCCGCAATGGACGTCTGTCCTGCAGGCGCCGATGCATCCCGAGTATCCCTGCCAGCATTGCAGCAATGGCGCGGCAGCGCAGGCCGTTCTGGAAGCAGAGCTTGGATCTGGCCTGTACGCCTTCACGATCGAGAACGAACCCGGCAAGCCGCGCAGTTACGACAGCTTCCGTGCATATGCCGAGGAAGAGGCGCTCTCGCGCATCTATGCCGGAGTGCATTTCCGCTGGTCAAACATCACCGGCCAGGCGCTCGGGCGGCAGGTGGCTGCGCACACCCTGAGCACGGCGATGATGCCGCGGATTGCCCAGGCTGAAGCTGGAACGTCGCTGGCAGATCGTTGCGCGGACTGACCATGATTGAAAACCTGAGGGTGGGCCGGTGTTCCGGTCCACCTGCGGATTGCTGACAGGCAACGTCGTCCGGCGCGCCCATGACCCTCCAGAACCGGGAAGCAGATCGATGCAGGACAGGTTTCTGAGCAGCTCGCCTCCAAGCTATCTTGCCGGGGTCTGGCGTCCCGGTGAGGGCTTTCGATCCGGATCTGATCCCCAGGCTGTTCCTCAGGCTGGCCAGCACATCGCCATGGATGCCCGGTCATGCGCCCGCGATGTTCGGGGCCGCCATGAACTGCAATCTTCAGTGTTCGCTGATGCCATCCTGCCAGATGCCTTTAGCCAACCGGTGCCGGCAGACATCCAGACGGCTCTGACGCTGGCGCGGGGTGCCGGCGGGGCGGCGCTGCGGCGGCAGCCGTTCCATGCGCGTGCAGCGCTGCTGCAATCCCTGGCCGACCGGCTGGAGGAACGCCAGACCGCATATCTGTCCGTTGGCGTGCATCCCGCTCGCACGGTGTCCGCGCGCCGGCTGGATCTTGAGACAGCCGTCGCCACATTGCGGGCCATGGCGCGGGCCGCCCTGTCGGTCCTCCCCAATACCACGCATCTGGCAGACGGCGAGCCGGAACTGCTTGCAGCGGACGGAACGTTCCTTGGTCAGCATGTTCTGGTTTCACGGCGTGGCGTCGCCGTTCTTCTCTCCGGGCCAGATCTGCAGCTCTTTGATCTGCCACTTGCTGATTTGGCAGAGCGGATTGGCGCGTCGCTGCTTGCCGGTCTTCCGGTGCTGGTCCTGCCCGGGTTGCCAGGCGCAGCGCTTGCTGCGCGCTTTGTCCGTGATGCCCTCGCGACCGGCCTCTTGCCGGATGCGGTGCTGCAACTTTTCAGCGGTCCGCGTGAAAGCGTCTTCTGCCATCTCGGCAGTCAGGATGTCGTTGCCTTCCGAGGCTCGGCAGCGCAGGGACGCGCCCTGCGGGCCGATCCGCTCCTGGCTGCTGCCTCTATTCGTCTACTTGTCGAGGATTGCGGCACCAGCACGTTCGTTCTCGCGCAGGATATCTGCGCGACGGATCCCTTGTTTGCTGCCTGCGCGGATCGTTTGCGGCAGGTCCAGGTGTCCTCGGACCGGCAGGGGGTGATCTGTCAGGTTCTGGTGCCGGCAGAGCGAGTGGCTGTGCTGTGCGAGCACCTCATGAAGCCGCTTCCCGCCAGCGCGTCGGATCATCCGAGGTCGCGGGTGATTTGCCTTGAAACGGCTGTCGATGCATCCGTTCTGACCAGGATTGAAGCCGATGGGCCAGTCATCGCCCTGATGGCCTATGGGTCCCAGGTCAGCTTTGCCGACCGTCTGGCGAGCCTAGCGCCAGCACCGGTGGCACATGTCTTTGCTGGGGAAGTCGCGCTTGCTGACCGTCTGTGCCGGAGCTTGGCTCCAAGGCACCGCCGTGTGCTTTGTCACGACGCGTCCGGTGCCGGCATCCATCTGTTGCAACCGGCAGTGCGACTGCAGCCGACGTTGGCCTCGCAAGGCCCTGACTGCCTGCGCGATACCTCGCATCTTCGGCAGGATTCGTCTGTTCGGGCCGCACCGTTGCCGGACTATGCCCATGGAGACACCCTCGTGTCGCTGATGCGCGACTACATGCAACGGTCTGCTCTCCAGGGATCCCCGGAGATGTTGGCCTCGGTGCTCGGGCGATGGGTGCCCGGAGCAATGCGCCGTGACGCCCAGCCTCATGCGCTTGCCGGGGCTGGCTCCGGCATTCAACCGGGTGATACGATCGTGACACCAGCGCGCCGGATCACGGTGGCTGACATCGAGAACTTCGCCGCGCGCACAGGCGACCGGTTCTATGCGCACATGGACGAGGTTGCGGCCCGCTCCAATCCGTTCTTTGACGGCCGCGTGGCGCACGGGTTTCTTGTGCTCAGCATTTCGGCCGGCGTTCTTCTGGCAACGCGTCAGGAAGCCCGTCTGGAACGGTTCGAGGTCCAGTCACTCCGGTTCTCGTGTCCAGTGTATCCGGGCGATGACTTGCATGTCGTTCTGACGGCGCGCCAGGTGTCGCGCACAGTCGACGGAGCGCCCGACCAGGTCTGGTGGGACTGCGCCATCGTCCGGGGCGAGGGGGAGGTTGTCGCCCGCTATGACCTTCGCACGGCATGGGCAATCTCACCGGCTGATTGTCCGGAATGAGCGCAGCTCGCCGCGCTGTTCTTAGGTCGCGGCGCCGTTTGCGCACTCCTGAAGCAGCAGTCGCAGGGCTGCGATCACCGGGTCCTGCCTGCGGCTGCCAAGGGAAGCAAACAGCACGCGCACGGTCGACTGTACCTCGGCGATCAGCTCGACTTCGCCGCGCTCCTGAGCCTCCAGCGCGGTCGTCGCATGCAGCAGGCCAAGGCCGATACCGCCCGTGACAAGGGTCAGCGTGATACTCTCCCGATCGATGCTGATGATCCGGCGCGGCCGGAACTGGTAACGCCTGAACAGGTTCTCGGCAGCCACCCCGCAGCAGGTGCCTCCGGCAGGAAAGATCCAGGGAAGCTCCCCCAACGCTTGCCAGTCCGTCTTGTCACACTCAGGCACCAGATTGGGAGCGGCTGCCAGATAGATGCTGAACTCGGCGACGTCGTGGCAGTCGAGGTCCCCTTCGGGTTCGCCGGCCTCGTTGTAAAAGCCGGCATCCAGCGCCCCGCTGCGCAATCCCGCAAGGATTTCCGGCGACGTGCCATGCTGCAACGTCACCTCGACATCCGGAAAGCGCCGCGACAGGTTCATCAGCAGCTGGCCAACGGCTTCCATGCCCATGCTGCTGCCTGCGCCGATGCGCAGCCTTCCGGAGAGTTTTCCCTTGATGCGGGATGCCTCGTCGATGAGATCCCGATGGGCGACGAGCGTCTGTTCAGCCTTGAGCAGCAGTTTCTGTCCGTCGCTGGTCAGGGACATTCCGCGCGACGTCCGGTCGAACAGGGTCAGTCCGAACGTGTCCTCAATGGCCTTGATATGCGCGCTGACGGCGGGCTGGCTCAGATAGAGCCGCTCCGAAGCGCGCGTGATGCTGCCCTCGCGGGCAACGGCGACAAATGTCCTCAGCTGATGAAAATCCATCTTGACTTCCCGCTACGTCAGGTGTCGCGCCCGGTCAACCTTTGGCGCATCAAGCCAGCCCTGTCCACCACCCTCTTATGCAATCATGAGATGCGCCGCATGGCGTCACGGCAGCAAAACGCCCGGAAACCCTGCCGGTTCGTGCTGCATCGCAGCGAACGATATTTTGACGATGCAATTTCTTTGTGCAGTTTAGGACAGGTCTTTTTCAGCTGCTGCCTCATCTCAATCCGGAACTCTCGTTTTGCGTGTATCGTTATAATGCATGCCTCACATGTTCTGATGCCAGCGATCACGAAATGCGATTTGCAGGACGGTTCGGACGATGCGTAAGCTCATCGCGCATTGATCAAGAGGGGCTCGCGAGGAGCCTCGATAGCCGACGTTTTTTCACAGATTTCTAGGCTGGCGCCAAGTGCCGCGCGCTGTCGCCTAAACGATTCAAGGAGAACGGCGATGAGCAGCAGCTGGCCCGAACCTGCGGAGCCTTCCTATCCGGGCAGCGAGCGCCCGCCGTATGTTCCACAACTTGAAGATGTTATTTCGTCCTTCTCCTGGGTCCGTCAGGTCCATACGCTTGGCCCGAGCGGCACCAATTGCGAGCGCGCTGGCCAGCACTGGCTGCGCCGGAAATGCCCCGCCGCCGAGATTTGCCTGCATCTCTCCATTGAGGCGGCAGCCGAATGCGTTGCACTGCGGGAGGATGCGGTTTTCGTCGGCGTCGCTGCATATCCGCATCTGCATTCCGTCATCTACGGCCATATCCAGTTGCTGCGGATTCTCGATGTGTTCATCGCCAACACCGACGAAATGGTGCTGGCCTCGCGAACCGGAGCGATGCCCGAGATCTGCGCCACCCATCCGGCGCCGGAACGGCTGCTGCCGCCCGGCATGGCCCGGCATTTTTCATCCAGCAATGTTTCGGCGGCAGAGGACTGCATCAAGGGTCTTGCCGATGGATGCATCACCACCCGCCGCGCGGTCGACCGCTTCGACCTGAAGATCGTGCGCAGTTTCGGCTCCGTCCCGATGGCCTTCACCATCCACGGCCCCCATTCCGCCGCGGATGCGGACCGCGCAACCTGTGCCGCAGGCCAGGCTCTTTCGTGCAATCGCAGTGTATGAGGAAAGAACATGACCCGTCAGTCCTTTGAAACCGCCGTTGAGATCCGTTATCGCGACACCGATTCCATGGGTCACGTCAGCAGCCCGGTCTATTACGACTATCTGCAGTCGGCCTATCTCGAATACATGCACGAGATCCTTCAGACGCCGAAGCGTGAAAAGCTTCCGCACATCATGGTGAAGACAGCCTGCGAGTATGTCGCCCAGGCGAAATACGGCGAGAAGATCGTCATCTGCAGCCACATCACCAAGTTCGGCACCAAGAGCTTCGAGATGGAACACGTCATGCACCTCGATGACGAGGACCGGCCGGTCGTTGCCCGTGGCAGCTCCGTGCATGTCATGTTCGACTACGCCAAACAGGCCACCTATCCGGTTCCGGACGAGTTCAAGGACAAGATCCTGACCTTCCAGGGCTCGCTCTGACCGGTTTTCCCGAAAGATCCTCAGGGGAGGTGACGATGCAACTGCAATGGACGCCGGACCAGCTGCGCCTGCGTGGCCTGTACCGGGAGATCGGACGCGAGATGTCTGTCCGTCCGCGGGCAACCGACGCCTTTGACCAGTCGGCCTGGGACGCTGTCCGCGCGGCTGGCCTCTGGCGGCTGATCGTCCCGGCCGAGCTCGGCGGTGATGGCCGTGACTGGTGGGGCTTCACGTCTGCACTGGAGGGGCTTGCCTCCTCCCTGCGCGCGCCGGGCATCCTTCTGTCCATCATCGCCCAGGCCGGCATGGTGCGGGCGCTCGACCGTTTCGGCACCGAGGCGCAGAAGAAACACTATCTTCCGCGCATTCTCGCCGGGGAACTGACAGCCACGGCCATCGCCGATCCCGACACGGGCACCGATGTGCGCGCGACCTCGTCGATCCTGACGCCGCAGGCCAACGAAACCTTCGCGCTCAACGGGTCCAAGTACAACATCGCCCATGCTCCGGTGGCGGGCTTTATCCTCGTGATCTGCAAGCTCGATGATCACGAGCGCAGCGGCATCTCCCTGGCGCTGGTCGATGCTTCGATGCCCGGTGTCCATGCCGGCCCGCGGGATGACAAGCTCGGCAACCGGGATCTGCCCACCGGCTCCTTGCGTTTTGAAGATGTCCGGCTCGATTACGGCCATATGCTCGGCGTTCCGGGCGAAGGGCTGCGCAATCTGGTCGACATCGTCTCGCTCGGCCGGCTCTATTACGGCCTCGTTGCGGCAGCGATGCTGGAGCCGATGCTGGCGGAGGCGCTGGCCTATGCCCAGCAGCGCGAAACCTTTGGTGTTCCGATCCTTGAGCATCAGCATGTGCAGCGCCGCCTGACGGATATCTGCATCGGCATGGAGAGCGGCAAATGGGTCGCCTATGGCGCGCTCAGCCGGTTGCTCGCGGGCACGCCAGACTCGGTGATGCTCTGCTCCATCGCCAAGCTCGTCGGGGCGGATGCCGTGGTCGACAGCGCGCTGGATCTGCTGCGTCTTTACGGCAGCAAGGGCTACCATGAGGGCCCTGTCACTGATTTCCTGCGCAACGCGCTCGCCTTCTGCGCAGTTGGCGGCACTGACGAGATGCATCGGCGCAACATCATGAACCAGATGATCCGGCTGGCACCGAAAGCCGGCGCCGTGTCTGATCGTGCCGTGAAGCCGGCGCATCCTGATCGGGAGGCGAAGCCGTCCCCGGTGCCAGTTCAGGCCGCAGTCGCCTGAACGCAGCCCGCTCCGGCCTGAGATTGGCGTCCTGGCCGGGGCGGGAATAGCCAAGAAATCCACCGTTCGACCCGTCCATCAGGAGGTTCGCCATGCCGCGACGTCTCTACAGTCTTGCTTGCGCCGAACGCACCCGGCATTTCTCGCCGCATGTCTGGAAGATCATCCTCGCGCTTCGGCACAAGGGTCTCGATTTCGAGCTGGTTCCGCTGTCCTTTGGCGATATTCCCCGGATCGAGGACGGTTCATTCACCAGCGTGCCGGTGCTCAACGACAACGGCCATCTGGAAGGCGATAGTTTCAAGATCGCGGTCTACCTCGACGAGGCCTATCCCGATGCGCCGTCTCTCTTCGGCGGGACTGGAGGGATTGCCATGGCGCGCTTCTTCGAAGCCTATTGCCACACTGTTCTGCATCCGCCGGTCTCCACCGCGGCGGTGCGCAACATGCATGCAATGATGTCACCGGCGGATCAGGTGCATTTCACGGCCGTTCGCCAGAAGCGCTTCGGCAAGAGCATCGAGGAAATCTACGCCGGCCGCGATGCGGCGATGGCGGACTTCGAGGCGCGGCTTGCCCCGCTCAATCACGTTCTGGGCGAGCAGCCGTGGTTTGGCGGAGCTTCCCCCCTGTTTTGCGATCATGTGGTCTTCGGGGCCTTCCAGTGGGCCAGGGTTTGCCTTGAAACACCCGTCCTGCCGCAGGGCAGCCGGGTTGCAGACTGGTTCGAGCGTTGCCTCGACCTTTACGACGGCGCTGGTCGCAGCGCCGTGCCGGCCCGGCCGGTGGCGGCATGAGCGCATTTTGTCAGTGCAGCGTTTCAGCAGAAGGTCAGATCATCCATGGCTCGTGACACCACCAACGCCGCGCCGCTGGAGGATTTCGGCACGCTCGTCGCCTATCTGGCGGAGGGCTGCAAGCCCGCTGCCGCCTTTCGCATCGGTACGGAGCACGAGAAGTTCGCCTTCTTTGCCGAAGGCAATCGCCCCGTGCCCTACCATGGCCCGGCCAGCATCTCCGCACTTCTGGAGGGCATGCAGCAGCGGCTTGGCTGGGAACCGATCCTTGACGAAGGTCATGTGATTGGCCTTGCGTCAACCGACGGGCAGGGGGCGATTTCGATTGAACCTGGCGGACAGTTTGAGCTGTCCGGCGCGCCGCTGGAGGATCTGCATCAGACCTGCCGCGAGTCCCGCTTGCATCTCGTCCATCTCCAGGCCATCGCCGAACCGCTCGGGATCCGTTTTCTCGGCGCTGGCGGCAGCCCGGTGTGGCGCATCGACGAGACGCCGCGCATGCCGAAGTCGCGCTATGACATCATGACCCGCTACATGCCCAAGGTCGGACGCCAGGGGCTCGACATGATGTATCGCACCTGCACCATTCAGGTGAATCTCGACTTCTCCAGCGAGGCCGACATGCGCCGCAAGATGCAGGTCTCTATGAAACTGCAGCCCCTGGCGACAGCCCTGTTCGCCGCCTCGCCGTTCACCGAAGGCCGGCCCAATGGCCTGAAATCCTGGCGCGGCGATATCTGGCGGGACACCGACAATGCCCGCGCCGGGCTTCTGCCCTTCGTGTTCAGCGATACTTTCGGCTTTGCCGATTACGCCGAATGGGCCGTCGACATCCCGATGTATTTCGTCATCCGCGAGGGTCGGTACCATGATTGCACGCACCTGACCTTCCGCCAGTTCATGGCCGGGGGACTGAAAGGTCAGCTGCCCGACTGGCAGCCAACCGTGGGTGACTGGATCAACCACCTGTCGACGCTGTTTCCCGATGTGCGCCTGAAGCGGTTTCTGGAAATGCGCGGCGCAGACGCCGGCCCCTGGCGGCGCATCTGTGCACTGCCGGCCTTCTGGGTCGGGCTTCTTTATGATGACGAGGCGCTGGCGGCGGCGCATGACGCCACCGCTGACTGGACCGTCGCCGAGGTCGAATCCTTGCGAAACGCTGTGCCCGCACACGCGCTGCAGGCCTCATTCCGCGGCCGGCCACTGCTGGAGACAGCCCGGGAGATCATGGCCATTTCCCGCCTTGGCCTGAAGAACCGCGCCCGTCTCAATGATGATGATCGGGACGAGCGCATGTTCCTGGCTCCGCTGGATGACATGCTCGAGCGCGGTGCGACCCTCGCAGACGACATGCTCGCCCAGTTCCATGGCCCGTGGAATGGTACGGTTCAACCCCTGTTCCGTGACTACCAGTGCTGAGCCCTTGCTTGTCAGCCTAGGAACAGCGCCAGACCCACACTCCGGGTCATCCCCGCACTAGGCGGGGATGATCCAGAAGAAGGGGGCCAGCGGCTTGCAAGGCTGTGGGCCGGAACATCTGCAATTGTTTCACCCGAGGCAGTGTCCGCTGCTCACAGGCAGTTCCGTCAAACCTCCGCTACCAGCCGTCCGCCGGCAAGGCGATAGGTTCTGTCAGCCAGTCCTTCGGCCACCGACCGGTCATGGGTGAACAGGACCAGCGTCAGGCGCCGGTCAGCCTTGAGCCGGTTGAGCAGTGCGATGATCTGGGTCCGGGCTGACAGGTCCAGGGCGGAGGTCGGCTCATCGGCGACCAGGCAGCGCGATTGCATGGCCAGCCCTCGCGCAATGACGAGGCGCTGGGCCTCGCCACCCGACAGCATGGCCGTCTTGCGCCGCAGGAATGTTTCGTCAGCCGGAAGACCGACGTCAGACAGCAGTGCCGCGACCTGTTCCGTTTGATCGCCTTCCGCGCGCCAGACCCTCGGCCATCGTTGCGGGCGTGCCAGCAGCAGAGGTTCCATCAGGACGTCCCTGACGCTGAAATGCCGGGCCAGCGCGCGGTGCGGATGCTGCGAGATCAGGGACGGCGGATGCGCCAATGGCGTCCGCGTCCCCTCATGACCCCAGACCAGCTTCCCATGCTGCAGAGGTTCAAAACCGGCGAGAATTCGGGCCAATGTCGATTTTCCGCAGCCGCTCGGTCCCAGGATTGCAGCACAGGTTCCTTCGGCGACCCGCAGGCAAAGTCCATCCAGGATCTGGCAGGCGCCGAAGCCGTGGCTTAACTCAATGGCTTGCAAACCGGTGACGGCTGTCGCGCCTGCGGTATCCGGCCGGCCCTGTGGGTCGCCTTTGGCTGCAAACGCGGCAATGCCGGACGGCGAGGCCTTGTCGGTCGCTCCTGTGCTGCAGCCGATCAACAGTCGCCCGACAGGATGAACCGGCCGGGACAGGAGTTGTTCCGCCTGACCTGTTTCCACCAGCGTGCCGCCATCAAGAAAACCCGCTCGGTTGGCCAGGGCTCTGGCAAGGGCCAGATCATGCGTGATGAGCAGTTGTGCCCGCTCGCCTGCTCCGTTCTTGAACGCGGCCAGCGCCAGCGCGCGGCTTTCCGCATCCAGCGCCGCCGTCGGTTCATCCAGCACCAGATGATCTGGCCGGCCAGCAAGGGCTAGGGCGGTCAGCACGCGCTGGATCTCGCCGCCGCTCAGAAAGGCTGGCCGGCGATGATGCAGCCGGGCGGGTACGTTGAAGTCGAGATAGATCTGTTCTGCAGTCCCGGCGTCGGCCCCGCGCACCCGCAGCAGTTCCCGCATGTGGTCGAGCACGCTCATCTGCGGGTTCAGCGCGTCGGCCAGTGCCTGCATGATGAGGCCAATGCGATGACCGCGCAGGCGCCGCATTGTGCTTTCGGGAGCCGCGAGGATGTCGAAGCCGGCAACCTCAACCGTGCCGGCTGCGCGGAACGCCCTGCCTTTTCCAGGGCGGATCAAGCCGGTCAGCAGCCGGGCGAGGCTGGTCTTGCCGCTGCCCGATGCTCCAATGAGGGCGAAGGTCTCTCCGGGCCTGATTTCCAGCGAGAGATCAGCGAGGATTGTCTGGTCGCCGACCCACAGGCTGAGCTTGTCGATCCGGATCATGCCAGCCCCGTTGTCAGGGTCTGGCCACTGCGTTCCAGCCGTCCACCGGCCCGCAGCACGCCATGCAGGAACAGGGTCAGGCAGGCAGCAGGTGGCAACAGCAGCCAGATCCAGGCGCTCGTGTGCAGATGGTCCAGCGCGTCCTGCATCATGCTGCCCCAGGTCACAAGCCGTGGATCGGTGAGCCCAAGAAAGCCAAGTCCGGCCGTCTTCAGCGCCGCCTGGCGGACATGCTGCAGGAACAGCCCGAGGAGCACGGGTCCCATCGCCGGCAGCACATGCCGTCCGATGCAATAGGTCCAGGAGCCACCAAGCTGGCGCGCGACTGCAACGTTTTCCCGCGCGATTTCGCGGCGGAATGCAGTCCTGAGCACGCGGACATCGTCTGGCCAGATCGTCAGCGCCAGCAGCAGCGCGATCCCACCGAGGCCCGGCTGGACCCAGGCGGCAATGAGCAGGATGACCAGGACAGAGGGAACGATCTGCAACACATCGACCACGCGCATCAGCGTTCTTTGCAGCCAGCGAGGGCTGGTCACTGTCAGGCTGGCAAAGGGGATCGACAACGCCAGCGCCGCTGCGGCCGCCAGCAGAGCGATCAGCACCGTGTTGGGGGCCGCCCGCAGCAGGCCGGTCAGCACGTCCTGGCCTATGTCGTTGGTGCCGAGCCAATGCTCTGGTCCCGGCGGCTGCAGGACGTCCCGCGTTGTGACATAGGGTGGGAGCAGCTCCGGCAGCATGAGGCACAGGGCCAAGACGGCGGCTGTTGCAGTCGCGGCTCGAGAGGGATGCCAGGACAGGAGTCGCATCACTTACCCTCTGGCTGCAAGGTTGGCACTTGCCGCGTCCAGCACCCAGTTCACGGTCAGGAACAGGGCAGAAATCGTCAGGACGATGCCTTGCAGCAGCACATGGTCACGGCTCAGGATTGCCTCGTAGAGCAGAAGTCCGATGCCCGGGTAGGCAAAGACGATTTCGATGTAGATCACCGCGCCGAACAGGGCCGCCACCGAGTCGGTCATGCGCGCCAGCAGGGTGGCGAGGAGGTTGCGGCCAAAGTAGTTCACGCGCTCCCGCCAGCCTCCGATACCCCTCGCCCTGGCGTTGAGCACGAAGGGCCGGCCGGACAGACCGACGGCTTCGCCCCGGGTCAGGAAGTAGAAGCGGACAATCTCGTGCAGCGACAAGGCCAGCACAGGCAGGACCGCATGGCGCGCAATGGCAAGGCTGCGACTGAGTGGATCGGGCGAGGGAAACAGGGGTTCGGCGCCGCTCGCCGGAAACAGGGGCCATAGCACAGCGAAGCCGAGCAGCAGGAAGACCGCAGCCGAATAGGGCGGCACGCTGGCAAGCAGCGTCATCACCCCTGTGAACGCCCTGTCGGTCTTGCCGTGGGGCTCCCGCCCGGCCTCTATGCCGATCACGACGCTGATGCCGAGATAGACCGGAAGCGCGGCGAGGACGAGCAGGAGCGTCCAGGGCAGGGCGCGTCCAATGAGGTCGGAGACGAAAGCGGCATGCTGGATCGACCGGCCGAGATCGCCCTGCGCCAGATTGGTCACATAGGTCAGGAATTGGGTGGAAATTGTCGCATCAAGACCCATGCTTTGGCGCAAATTGTCGGTTTCGGCGCGGCTCATCGAGCGGGCCATGTCGGAGCTGAGCATCAGGTCCAGCGCATCCCCCGGCATGAGCCGCGGCAACACGAATGTCAGCACGACGAGCAGCAGGAAAACGACTATCCGGTCCAGCAGCCCCAAGCACATGTGCCGGGTGATCGATTGTCCAGTCATGCAAGGAATACCTCAGCCGATGCAGCAGGTTAGGGCAGAAGCACCGCCTTGTGCATCGCCATCGGAATGCCGATTGCCACGCCGTCGGGAAGGAATGTCGGGGTGACGCGGTCGTTGTGCGCGGTCGCCCAGATCGGGTTGACCAGCAGCAGCGAGGGCAACTCCTCCGCATAGATCGCCTGGACCTTCTCCAGGATGCGAAGCCGTTCGGTCGCGTCGGTCGATACAGCCTGCTTTATCAACAAGTTGCGAAGTTCGGCGTGATCCGGAAACCGGTCGCTGTTGAAGGCCGGACCAAAGACTTTCCGCATCAGGGATCCAGGATCACCCATGGTGCTGGAGGAGAACAGGGCCAGTTCGTATGCGCCGGATTCGATCTGCTCCTGTAGCTGCGCGGGCTCCATCAGCCGGAGTTCGATTGCCAGTCCGAATGCCTCCAGCTGATCCGTCAACGCTGTGGCGACCGCCTTTGCCTGCGGTGCTGCGACAAGGCGCAAGGTGACGGATTGCCCGCTCCGTGACCAGCGGCCCGCTTCGCCCTGGGACCAGCCCAAGCCTGTCAGAAGCGATTTTGCCTTTGCAATATCAGTTGGATAGCCGTCCAAAACCGTCGGGGCGCGCCATGGAGAGCCTTTCTGGAAGAACCCTGGCTCCGCTACGACAGCTGCACCGCGATAGGCCACATCGACGAGCCCCTGGCGATCGATCGCGTGGGCGAGCGCGTGACGTGCTGCCTTTGCACCAAAGGGACCTGCATGGTTGAACGTCAAGCGCATCGGATGATTGCTTGGCGCCTCGACGACCTTCAAGCCTGCTGACCGGATGATGTCAGCCCGGTCCAGCGGGACATCGGTGATGACATCAACTTCGCTGTTCTTCAGCGCAACGATGGCAGCATCGGTCGGCATCTTGACGATAGCTATGGACGGGAACTTCGGGGCGCCTCGATAGTAGGCATCATTGCGGCGCAGCAGGTAACGACCTTGCGCCTTGTCCTGGGTGTCGAGGATGTACGGCCCGCTGCCCGTCGCTGCGGCCTTTTGGGTGAATGTCTCGGGATCCGAAATAGTGCCGTAAATGTGCTGAGGCAGAATCGGCAGAGATGCCAAAGTGCCCGACACAAAGCCGGCATCACTCTGTTTCAATTGCAGTTTCAGGTGTGTAGCTGAAACAGCCTCGGCTCCCGCTATGCCGGCGGTGCTGGCAAAGACATATGGATGCTCCGCCATGTAGGAGACCGTGAAGGCAACATCCCCGGCCGTGACTGGCGTACCGTCGTGCCAGCGGGCCCGTTGGTCCAGTTCAATTCCCCAGCTCAGTCCATCCGCGCTTCTGCTCCATGACTTCGCGAGCGCAGGGACCAGATTTCCTTGAGCGTCCTGAGCGACCAGCGTGTCGAAAACATAGCTCGTGTAAAGATACGCGGGGCCGTTCTTCATATGGGCAAACGGGGCAAGAAGGCCGTAGTCGCCGCGACTGTCGGCGATCACCAGCGGGCGCGTATCCGCAGCAGTCTGTGCCCTCGTAGGAACTGCGTACAGAGCTGAATTCAAAAGCAAAATTGCGACCGAAATTCGGTTGAGGACGGAGCAGGACATGGGATCGATCCACAGCAGGACGAGCCAAATCAGTCAGCGAAGGGCTGTTGTTTGGGTGTCAGGTTCATGCGTCCCGCAACGCTAGGGCGATCCTGAAGCATCCTGCAAATCGTGATTCCTGAGGTGAGATCTCAAGAATTGCGAAGGGACATTTTCTAGGTGCAGTGCATAAAATCGATGGGCTCGGGGTTTGCCCGGGCACTGGTCCAGCTGCGCACGAAGATCGGTCATTGCTTCAGCTTGCCAAGCCTCATCTTCGAGCAACTTGACTGTACCGGGTGTCAACCAAGTCCGGAATGCGCGTTCCATGCAATCAGTCCTTGCATGTGGTGAGTGCGCCCGGCCAAGGCAGAAAGGAACGGCATGAGCTCGCCCGATTTCAATCTTCTGGTCGCACTGGATGTTCTGCTTGATGAGGCCAATGTCGCGCGTGCTGCTGACCGGCTCAACCTCAGTCCGTCCGCCATGAGCCGTGCGCTTTCCCGCCTGCGGTCAACGACAGGCGATCCGTTGCTGGTGCGGGCAGGGCGCGAGCTGGTGCCCACACCGCGAGCGCTGGAACTGCGCCAGCGGGTGGGAAACCTTGTACTTGAGGCGGAATCCATCCTGCGTCCCATGGACGTTCCAAACCTCGACAGCATAACGCGTTGCTTTACGCTGCAGACAAGTGACGGGTTTTTCGAGAATTTTGTGCCGCCGCTTCTGGACCGCATTGCCGAAGAGGCACCCGGCATTCAGTTGCGCTGTGTCCAGAAGCCCGATCGTGACGCGGGAGCCCTGAGAGATGGAACGGCCGACATCGAGATCGGCGTCATTCGAAAGTCGACCGGACCCGAATTGCGGGCACAGGCGCTGTTCAGGGACCGATTTGTTGGTGTCGTTCGGTCTGGTCACCCCTTGGCAGAAGGCGAGATTACTCTCGACCGATACCTCGGCGCACGCCATGTGCTTGTCACGCGGCGAGGGCAGGACAGGGGCCCGATTGACGAGGCGCTTGCCGGCCTTGGGTTCGAACGCCAGCCTGGCGTCATCGTCAGCAGCTTCACAACAGCCGTCTCCCTGGCGCGCACGACAGATCTCGTTGCTACCGTTCCCGAGCGCCATACCGGGTACCTGCGGGCAGGGCTTTTCAGCTTTGACCTGCCTCTGCCGCCACAGGAGCTGACTGTTTCGCTGCTTTGGCATCCAAGGCAGGATGCCGACCCGATCCACCGCTGGCTGCGCGCCTGCATTCGTGAGGTTTGCGGATCTGCACCAGCCCGCCATAGCGACCCGCGTCTGTCTTGAATGCTCATTTCGTAAAAGCTGAGTATAGATCTCAGATATTTCGATTGGTCCCGCTGCCCGGTCGCGGCCTATACCTGCCCCGCTCAATTTCTGACTGGCAAGTCATTGAAATTGGAACAGTTCTTGACTGTGTCGGGGGTGAAAATGGTCGGGTTTCGTTGTGTGTCCAGCCAGGGGTTGGCTTGGGTTTTGTTGCTGCTGCCTGTTGCAGTGCCATCTGTGTCGCGCGCGGATGACAAGCCGGTCACCACTCTGGAAAAGATCGTCGTTTCTTCTGGGAAGCAGAAGGGAACGACGGATGCCATCAACGCGGCGCAGATCAGGCAATTGCAACCCGTGACGCTCGGCGAATTATTTGCCGCGACGCCGGATGTTTTCGTTGCCGGCGGCAACCGGACGGCAGCCCAGAAAGTCTACGTCCGGGGTATTGAGGAGACCAACCTGAATGTGACCCTTGATGGGGCGAAGCAGGCCGGCAACCTTTATGCGCACATGGGCAACATGCTGATCGACCCGGGGATCCTGAAGCGGGTGGACATCGGAGCCGGGACCGGTGCAGCACTGGCCGGTCCTGGTGCCCTTGGCGGAACGATCCGCTATGAGACGAAGGACGCCGAGGATCTGCTGCTGCCGGATCGCAGGTTCGGCTCGATGGTCAAGATCTCCGCTGGCACCAATGGATCAAGGGTCCAGCCCTCCGTTGCCACCTATGGCATGCCGAATGAGTACTTCAGCTATCTGTTCTATGGCTCGAAGACTTGGGCGCGCGACTACAAGGATGGAGCAGGACGGGATGTCAGCGATTCCGACAACGAACCCCTGAACGGCCTAGCCAAGCTGACGGTTCGCCCGGCGGATGGGCATCAGATCAAGGTCATCGCCGACCATCAGGAAGACAACGGTTTTCGCGCCTATCGCTCGAACTTCGGCGTGCCGCCGAGCCATGTGGATTTCATTGCGGAGGATCAGGAGATGTCCCGCAGGACCACAAGTCTCCGCTACAGCTTCGATCCTTCGGACAATCCGCTGATCAACTTTGGACTGTTCGTCTATGACAACAAGAGCTCGTTGACCCGCCTGATCGCCGACCGGCAGACATCTTCTTGGCTGACACGCGGGGTTGATATTCGCAACCGGTCTGAGTTCGGCAGCCTCGCGCTGACTTACGGCTATGACTACACTTGGGAGCAGTCACGCGGCGAGCTGGCGTCAGGCCGCAAGGGGACCGAAACCGGCCAGACGCATGGGCTGTATGTCCAGGCCGACTACGCGGTAACCGACTACCTCTCGCTGCAGGGCGGGCTTCGGTATGACCGGGCGCATTTGACAGATCTGGCCGGCAATCACTATGGCAACGGACGCCTCAATCCGAGCGCCCGGATCGACTTCGAACCGATCGACGGTTTGACGTTCTTTGCGTCGTGGGCCGAGGCGTTTCGAGGCGTGCGGCCGATCGAGGGGCTGACACTGATCCATCGCCCGGGCATCGACCGGGTGAAGACGGATCGGACGCTCAAAGGCGAAGTTGCCCGCACGGCCGAAGCTGGTGTCGAGTTCGAGCGGGACGGTTGGCGCGCAGGCTTTACCGGCTACAAAACCTTGCTTGAGAACACGATCCTCAACTGGCAGGGTCGCAGCCTGCCCTTTGCCCGGCGCAATGCCGGAGATGTCGACGTCACTGGCTTCACCGCCCGCCTCGGCCGGGATTGGAACAACTGGTCGGCAGACCTCAGCTATGCCCATTCGGATGTGAAGCAGAACGGGCAATGGGTGAGCCCGAGTGACTGGTTGCGCAGTGTGGCGGTGCAAGGCGACAAGATTGTTGGACATCTTGGCTATACTTTCATAGACCAGAACCTGAGGGTCGACTGGACCAGCACAGTGGTCCTGCCAGAAAAGGACCTGCCCGCCAGCTTTACCGCCGGAAAACTGCCTGGTTACGACGTACATGATCTCGCGCTGGTCTGGACCCCGACGCCCGCACAGGAGTTCGGTCTCGCGATCACCAATATCTTCGATGAAACCTACCTCGATCATGCCACACCCTATTATGTCTCGGGTGGTACCTCGACACTGAATGAAATGGGGCGGAGCATCAGGCTCAGCGGCAGTCTGAAATTTTGAGGTGCCAGCTGCGGTTCGGTGGTCAAGGGAACACACTGGTTTCCTTGACCACGCCATAGACAAGGCTCGTGTTGATCGACGCGATGCCGGGGATGTGGTGCAGCTGGTCGCGCACGAAGGCCTCGTAGGCCTTGAGGTCTGCGACGACGACGCGCAGCAAGTAGTCGGCTTCACCAGTCATCAGATAGCAGGCGAGGATTTCCGGGATGCGGCGGATGCGGGCCTCGAAGTCCGAGACATTCGCGCCTTCGTGCCGCTGCAGGGAAATGCGGATGAAAGCCGTGATCTCCAGCCCGCAGGCCGCCGGATCAACCTTGGCCGCATAGCCGGTGATGACCCCGCGCTCCTCCAGCAAGCGGACCCGGCGCAGGCAGGGGGAGGGCGAAAGGTTCACCTTCTCGGCGAGGTCCTGGTTCGTGAGGCGGCCGTCCTCCTGCAAGGCACGGATGATCTGGCGATCCTTGGTATCCAGTTGTGGCATCAATGGTCGTGGCTCTGGCTGACTCTGGCAGTATCTGCTAATATGGTTCGCCAGCGTGGCATATCTTGAAAGCACATGCCAGCCCGTCAGCAGTACTCTCCTTGCATCATCTGATCTGGAGGAGTTGCCCATGACCCTGAAGTCCAACGCCGGCTTTGCAACGCGCGCCATCCATCACGGCTATGACCCGATGGAGAACGAGGGCGCGCTGACGCCGCCGATGCATCTCACCTCCACCTTTGCCTTCGATAGCGCCGAGCAGGGTGCTGCGATCTTCGCCGGCCGTGAGGGCGGCTATTTCTACTCGCGCATTTCCAACCCGACGCTCGACCTGCTGGAGCGGCGCTGCGCCGTGCTCGAGGGGGCGGAAGCTGGCCTTGCGCTGGCCTCCGGCATGGGCGCGATCACCTCGGTGCTGTGGACGTTCCTCTCGCCGGGCGATGAGGTCATCACCGACAAGACGCTCTATGGTTGCACCTTTGCCTTCCTGCGCCACGGCCTTGCCCGCTTCGGCATCACCATCACCCATGTGGACCTGACGAGCCCGTCCGATCTGGAAGCGGCGATCAGCGACAAGACGAAGATCGTCTATTTCGAGACGCCGGCGAACCCGAACATGCGGCTCGTCGACATCGCTGCCATCTCCGCCATTGCCCGCAAGGCGGGTGCGCGCACCGTAGTCGACAACACCTATGCAACGCCGGTGCTGACCCGCCCGATCGAGCTGGGTGCCGACATCGTCGTGCATTCGGCGACCAAGTACATGGGCGGCCATGGCGATCTGATCGGCGGCATTGCGGTGGGTCCGGGGGCCGACATCCAGCAGATCCGTCTGGTCGGGATGAAGGACATGACGGGGGCCGTGATGGCGCCGTTCAATGCCCATCTGGTGCTGCGTGGCCTCAAGACGCTGAAGCTGAGGATGGAACGCCACTGTGCGTCCGCGATGGAGGTGGCACGGTTCCTGGAGGCGCATCCGTCGGTGGCCAAGGTTTACTATCCGGGCCTCGAAAGCTTCGCGCAGCATGATCTGGCCCGCCGCCAGATGCCGGGCTTCGGCGGCATGATCGCCTTTGAACTGAAAGGTGGCTTTGCCGCCGGCTCCGCCCTCATGAACCGCCTGATGATGATCCGGCGTGCGGTGTCGCTCGGTGACTGCGAAAGCCTGATCCAGCATCCGGCCTCGATGACCCATTCCACCTACACGCCGGAAGAGCGGGCCGCGCATGGCATTGCGGAAGGTCTGATCCGCCTGTCTGTCGGACTTGAGGACGTCGCCGACATCCTCGGCGATCTGGACAGCGCTCTGGCGGCCCGGGACGCAGCGGCAGCCTGATTTCCTTGCCCCTCGCTGCAAGCGGTGAAGAAAAACCTCTCGGCAGCAGAATTGCGAAATGGTGTTCCGGTTCGGGCGTTGAAGAGCGCGCGATCCGGTAACATCTTGCTGTGAAATGCTGGCATGACTTGGGCTTGGAAGCGGTACCGAACGGTACGGTTCGTGGCGAGGAGACAGGATGATGGACCAGTTGAAGGTGATCGAGCAGCGGCTCTTGTGGCTGGCCTGCTGGATGGTGCACAACGCCAACCACCTGCGCGACAAGGGCGACGGCGATGTGAAGGTCGGCGGCCATCAGGCCAGCTCCGCCTCCATGGTGTCGCTGATGACCGCGCTGTATTTCCATGCGCTGAAGCCGGAAGACCGGGGGGCGGTGAAGCCGCATGCCTCGCCGGTGTTGCATGCGATCCAGTATCTCATGGGCAACCAGACGCTGGAGAAGCTGCAGGATTTCCGCGCCTATGGCGGGGCGCAGAGCTATCCCTCGCGCACCAAGGACGTGGATGACGTCGATTTCTCCACCGGCTCGGTCGGCCTCGGTGTGGCGTTGCCGATCTTCGCCTCGATGACGCAGGATTATCTCGAAGGCCACGGCTGGCTGAAGCAGCCGAAGGGCCGCATGGTGGCGCTGATCGGCGACGCCGAGCTGGATGAAGGCAACATCTACGAGGCGCTGCAGGAAGGCTGGAAGCACGAGGTCCGCAATGTCTGGTGGATCATCGACTACAACCGCCAGAGCCTTGACGGCGTCGTCCGCGAGGGCCTGTGGGCTCACATGGAGCAGATCTTCGACGCCTTCGGCTGGCGCGTGCTGCGCCTGAAGCACGGCGCGCTGCAGCGGGCCGCCTTCGCCGAGCCTGGCGGCGACAAGCTGCGTGCCTGGATCGACGCCTGCCCGAATGCGCTCTACTCCGCGCTGACCTTCCGCGGCGGGGCTGCCTGGCGCGAGCGGCTGATGGCGGATCTCGGCGATCAGGGGGTTGTCTCCGCGCTCATCGACCGCCGCTCGGATGCAGAGCTTGCCGCCTTGATGGAAAACCTCGGCGGCCACTGCCTCGACACGCTGAAGGACGCCTTCGACAGTGCGCAGGACGAGCGGCCGACCGTGTTCCTTGCCTACACGATCAAGGGCTGGGGCACGCCGCTGGCTGGGCACAAGGACAACCACGCCGGCCTGATGACGCCGACGCAGATGGAAGAATTCCGCGGCCGCATGGGCGTGCCGCACGGCGCGGAGTGGGAGCCCTTTGCCGCCGTCGAGGATGTAGCCGGGCTGAAGGCCTTCCTCGGCACGGTGCCGTTCTTTGCCCGGGGCCGCCGGCGTTACACCGCCGAGACCCTGCCGGCCCCGGGAGTCGTGGCGCTGTCCGACAAGATGCTGTCCACGCAAGCCGGCTTCGGCAAGATCATGGACGAGATCGCGCGCGCGGGTGGCCCGCTCGCCGACCGCATCGTCACCACCTCGCCGGACGTGACCGTCTCGACCAATCTCGGCGGCTGGGTCAACCGGCGCGGGCTGTTCGCCCGTGATCCACGTGGCGACACGTTCCGCGACGAGCGCATTCCGTCAGCGCAGAAGTGGGCCTTCTCGCCGCAGGGCCAGCACATCGAACTCGGCATTGCCGAGATGAACCTGATGCTGATGCTGGGGGCGGCGGGGCTGTCGCACAGTCTGTTCGGCGAGCGCCTGATCCCGGTTGGCACCGTCTACGATCCCTTCGTCGTGCGTGGTCTCGATGCCCTGAATTATGCCTGTTACCAGGATGCCCGCTTCCTGCTGGTCGGCACGCCGTCCGGTGTCACGCTGGCACCGGAGGGCGGGGCGCACCAGTCCATCGGCACACCGCTGATCGGCATGTCGCAGGATGGCCTTGCCAGTTTCGAGCCGGCCTATCTGGACGAACTTGCGATCATCATGGACTGGGCCTTCGACTACATGCAGCGCGAAGGCAAGGGCGATCTGGACGAGCGCACCTGGCTGCGCGAGGAGACCGGCGGTTCAGTCTACCTACGCCTGTCGACGCGTCCGGTCGAGCAGGTGCTGCGCCGGCCGGATCCGGGGTTCAAGCAGGGCGTCATCGACGGCGCCTACTGGCTGCGCGAGCCGGGCCCGAATGCCGAAGTCGTCATTGCCTATCAGGGCACGGTGGCAACCGAGGCCATCGAGGCGGCCGGCCGCATGATGGGCGCGCGGCGTGACATCGGCGTGCTGGCGGTCACCTCCGCCGACCGGCTCAACGCCCGGCTGGACGGCGGCGCGGCGGGCGCGGGCCCGGGGCCATGAGACGGCGACGAGCCTTGCCGAACGGCTGATGGGCCAGCTGCCGCCGCATTGCACGCTGATCACCGTGATCGACGGCCATCCGGCGACGCTGTCCTGGCTCGGCGCGGTGGCTGGTCACCGGACCATCCCGCTCGGGGTCGAGCATTTCGGCCAGACCGGCACGATTGCCGATCTCTACCGGCATTTCGGCATCGATGCGGATGCCATCGTGGCTGCTGCCGCACGGATCACGCAGGGGCGACCGATCCAGCTTCGCGCGTGATTTCCCGCTGATTGAAACCCGACCGGAGGCCTCAGGCCTCCGGTTTTGTCCTGGCCGTGCCCGTGTCGTCGGTGCCGCGGGGGGAGCCATAGGCGGGGCCACGCAGGGGCTGCCACAGCATCCGGTCCAGCCAGAGATCGCGGCGGGTGCGGAACTGCGGGATGCCGATGCGCATGCCCTCATGTCCCTCAGCCGGCTGCGCGATATAGGTGCCGAGCAACCGGTCCCACCACGACAGGGAGAAGCCGAAGTTCGAGTTCGTCTCGCGCGGGATCACGGAATGGTGGACCCGGTGCATGTCCGGCGTGACCAGGAACAGCCGCAGGACGCGATCGACGCTTGCGGGCAGCCGGATGTTCGAGTGGTTGAACATCGCGCAGGCGTTGAGCAGCACCTCGAACACCAGAACGGCTGCGGCAGGCGCTCCGAGCGCTGCCACGGCACCAAGTTTCAAGACCATCGACAACAGGATCTCGACCGGATGGAACCGCAGGCCAGTGGTCACATCAATGTCGAGGTCCGCATGATGCACCCGGTGCAGACGCCACAGGCCTGGCACGAAGTGAAACAGCACGTGCTGCAGATAGATCACCAGATCCAGCAACACGACGCTGAGGACAAAAGCAATCCAGCCCGGCACGTCGAGCGCGTTGAACAGGCCCCATCCGCCAGCCTCCGCCTTCAGGGCGAGACCAACTGCGAGAACCGGGAAAGCCAAGCGGACAATCACCGTGTCCAGACCGACGAGCAACAGGTTGTTGGACCAGCGCAGCACGCGAGGAGCCTCGAGCCGGCGGCGGGGGGACGCGAGCTCCCACAGTGCCATCGCGATCAGGACGCCCAGAAAGGCGGAGAGCCGCAAGGTCTGTTCGTGACCCAGCACCAGTTCCTGCATGTTCCAAGTCCTTTCGATCCCAGAACGGGATCGAATGACAAGACGAAACCGGCGGCCCGTCGTCAATGCGACAGGCCGCCCTTGGCGCGAAAGTGATCAGGGATTGCTCTTGCTCAGGCCAGATCAGCGAGATCGGAAATTCCGACGCCCTTGTCCGATGACCAGGCCACACGTCCCGTTTGCCGCCGCCCCGAAGCCCGGCGAATGGTGACTGTAAGCCCGGGAACCAGACCGGGAGCAGGGTAGAGACCAAGCCCGACGGGCGATTCATCGCGCACTTCGGCTTCGAACGTACCGCGCTGGCTGTCCACCGTCACCGTTTCCTCGCCGGCCTGCACCCGAAGCGCCTTGCGGCGTTCGGCCACGTCCTTCTGCATCTCGGTCAGGAAGTCATCGACGGCCTGCATAAGGTCGTTGGACACGTCCTTGACCTCGCCGCTGACCTTGTCGACGGATCCGGCCTCGCGAAGGGTCACCTGGATGGCTTCGGAAACCTGAGCCACGTTGGTGACCACTTCGCTTGACCCGCTTGCCGCGAGCGCAATGCTCTGGGTGATTTCCTGCGTCGCCTTGCGTTGCTCTCCCACGGCTGAGGTGATGGCTCCGGTGACCACGTGCACATTTTCGATTTGTTCCGAGATGCGGCGAATGGAGCCGATCGCGTTTTTTGTCAGGCGCTGCACACCGGTAATCTGCAGCGCAATCTGTTCCGTCGCTCGCGCGGTCTGATCCGACAGCGCCTTCACTTCCGCGGCGACGACGGCGAAGCCCTTTCCGGCCGATCCGGCCCGAGCGGCCTCGATGGTGGCATTGAGTGCCAGGAGATTGGTCTGTTCCGCGATCTCGCGGATCATGCCGACCACGGCGCCGATCTTCTCGGCGGCTTCGTCCAAGCTGGCGACTTCCTGGTTGGTGTCTTTCGCGACAGTGGTTGTCGTCGACACAATGTCCCCCGCGCGGGCGGACTGGTTGAGGATTTCGGAGATGGCCGTTGTCAGTTCCTCCGCTGCCGCTGCAACGGTCTGAACGTTCTCGGAAGAATGGGCGGACGCGTGGCTGGCTGAGTTCGCCTGCTGCGCGGCGTCCAGTGCAACGCGGTTCATGTTGCCTGCACTGATGGTCAGGCTTCCGGTCCGGCTCTCGACCTTGCGAACCATCTCGCCGATCAGTTCCCTGAATTTCAGGATGATCGATTCCACATGCGCCTGACGGTGCCGTTCCTTTTCCCGCTCCACCTTTGCGCCTTCTTCCAGCTCGGCGCGGCGGATCAGGTTGTCCTTGAAGACGATGACTGAACGGGTCATGTCGTCGATTTCGTCCGAGCGGCGATCCTCGGGCAATGTCACGTCCACCTTGCCGGAGGCGAGATCGGCCATGGAACTGGACAAACGGCGGATCCTGCGCGCCAGTCGGCCGGAGAACAGGACAGCGACGGCTGCCGTTGACAGGCCACCGATGACGCAGATGAGTATCGCCCAATTGCGCAGACCGACCAGCGGATGAAGCAACTCGTCGACATTCTGGACGATCATGATCGCGTAGCGTTTTCCGGCGATCTCGACTGGTTCGATGACCGCGTCACGGTCACCGTTTTCAGGATCCGAGATCTGATGCAGGGTCTCGCCGCCCGACAATGACTCGTTGATGTGCTCCGGGCTGATGACCGCGGTCATCCGCTCGCTTGCCGAAGGCGTGCGATTGCTGTCGTTCTGTGCCTCGCCCTTGTCGTTGACGAGGAAGATGTTGCCGGTGTCGCCCAGACCGTCGTAGTGCCCCAGCATGGCGTCCAGGCGGCCGAATGGCATTTCGACCGCCATCACGCCGATTGACTTGCGCCCGATCGAAATCGGCGTGGCGATGTACCCGGTCGGGTTCTGGCCCCGCGCCGGGTGAAGGGCTGCATCTTCGATAAAGGCTTCATCCGGCTTTCCCGCTGCTGCCAGTTCGAAGGCTCGGGCGAGCGGCGAAGCAGACCATGCGGGCGACCGCAAGTCAGCGGTAAAATCATCCCGTTTCTTGAGCGAATAGATGACCTTGCCCTCGGGCGAGATCAGGAAGATGTCGCCGAACCCTGAATTCTGCGCCAACCGGCGGAAAACAGGATGGAATGTCTTGTGGGCGATGTCGTAAGGCTTGTGCCCTGCTTTCACCAGCGCATCGCGCGCTTCGGCGGCATGGGGATTGGCGGCGACATATTTCGCTTGCAGCACGGATGGTGCCTCGGATCCGTATTTGGACCAGCCATCCCGCATGCCGCGGAAGGCGGCCAGAGCGGTGGAGCTGTCAGCAAACGCCGTCACCTCGGACGTGACACTGCTGTAGAACGCCTCGACTTCGGATGCCTCACCCTCAGCAAGGGCAGATAGCCGTTCCTCGCCTTCGGTCAGCATCATACTGGCAGCCGAGAAGTAACTGGCGACGCCGACGCCGGCCGAGCAGAGCAGGCCAAGCGCGATCATCATCGCTGGAAGCTTTCTGGAAATCCGCATGTGTTCCACCTTCCTGGAGGATCACGCCGGGCTGTGCCCGGTCAAAGTCGCTCGATGTTCACGCCAACCGTGACGGCCCCGATCGGCTTGCCTGTTCCCGGATCGATAACAGGCATGCTGATCTGGCTTTGTACGACCTGGGTCGATTCATCCTGAACGATGTCGCTGATGTGCAGGGAGCCCGGGCCTTTGGCGAAGGTCTCGGTCCATTTGTCTTCATCCCCCTGCCACAGGTCGGTTGTCAGTTCGCTCTGGCCGACATTCAGCCCTCTTGCGTCCATGACGATGATTTCCGTGAACAGACCGCCGCTGGCGTCTTGCTGGGCGATAAGAAATCTCGACAGCGGATTATCCATGACCGCGTCGATTGTCGGTTGATCGATCGAGGCGACTTCGGATCTCCAAGCCTTGTCCAGCTTGTCGATCCCGTCCTGGTCCAGGCCTGCATGTGCCTGGTTGTGCTCGATCAGGGCCGAAATGACCTCAGGCGCTGCAGCGAGCGAAAGGACGCGGCTGTTCGCCAGTGCTTCAAGTTCTGACTGAAACTCGTTTGCAGACAGGAATTTGGGGTACGCAATGCACAGGACAACGAAAGCGAAGGTCAGATACCTCATGGCGAATCGACTCCGTAATGCACTTAATAAGTGTTCCTCAAATGGTTAACGAAATCTTTCTGACGTTGCAGGATGCGGTAAATCGTCAGTTAACTTGCGCTATTCTGAGTGTTAATGAAGCAACTCGGAGTTAGCTTTTGCTTTGTTCGAAATAATCGGCGACGTCATGCAGGCGAATATCGAAAATTTGACTGGTGATGTTTTTAACAGGGGGGTGCGGCCGGCGAGGCAGACGCTCCACTCTGGTTGGCCATGTCGCAAATCAGGGGAACGGTGGCGGATTCCCTTGGGCGAGGAGGGATGGCCAAAGGCAAGACTATGTCTGGAAGCCATGACGCTCCTGGATTGGGCTGCGGCGCTCCGCCGCCAGACTTCGGCTTTTATCCGGTTGCCGCTGTGCTAAAAGACACGCCCCCACGAACCGAAAGGGACCCGCCTTGTCGATGAAATCCTTTGTATTCACCCTGTCCTGTGAGGATCGGCCGGGCATCGTTGCGGCGGTGACCACGGAGCTTGCCGACATGGGGGCCAACATTGCCGAGAGCGATCAGTTCTGGGATCAGGTCACCAACCGCTTCTTCATGCGCATTGCCTTTTTGGCGCCTGATACGCTGACGAAGGACGCGATCTCCAAGGCTCTGGCACCGGCCATCGCCCGGTTCGACATGAAGACCGAGCTGACGGACCAGTCGCAACGCAAGAAAATCATCATCATGGTGTCGAAGTTCGACCATGCCATGCTGCATATTCTCTACCAGATGCGCGTGGGCTGGATGGATGCAGACGTCGTTGCGATTGTTTCCAACCATGAAGACAGCCGCCGGACTGCCGATATCGAGGGCATTCCCTTCCACTACTGGCCGGTGAACAAGGAAAACAAGGCGCAGCAGGAAGAGAAGCTGCTGGCGCTGGTCAAGGAAACGGGAGCGGATCTTGTCGTTCTGGCCCGCTACATGCAGGTCCTGTCCGACAGCCTGTCAAAGCGCCTCTTCGGCAAGGTCATCAACATCCATCACTCGTTCCTGCCGAGCTTCAAGGGCGCGCGGCCCTATCACCAGGCACATGAGCGTGGGGTGAAGATGATTGGTGCGACAGCGCATTACGTCACCGCCGACCTCGACGAGGGTCCGATCATCGAGCAGGATGCCGAGCGCGTGAATCATTCGCTCTCAGCCAATGATTTCGTGGCGCGTGGCCGCGATATCGAGGCCCGCGTGCTGGCAAGGGCGGTCAAGTATCACCTGGAAAACCGGGTGATGATCGTTGGCAACAAGACCATCGTCTTCGCCCGCTGAAACGAAAAAGGCCGTGCCCATTGGGCACGGCCTTCCATGTTGCCTGGGGCCTTTGCCTCAGCCGTTGCGCAGGCTGTGAGCGAAGCCGCGAACTTCCTCGCGAAGGGCCGTGGACTGCGACGACAGGTTTCCTGACAGGCTCATCAGTTGTGTCGCCGCTTCGCCGGTCATTTCGGCTGCTGTGCCAACGCTGGCAATATTGCGGCTGACATCGCCCGCACCCATCGCAGCGCGCTGGGTGTTGATTGCGATCTCCGATGTGGCCGCCGTCTGCTGCTCGACAGCGCCCGCGATGCTTGAAGTCAGGGCACGGATATCTTCGATCGTCGCAACCATGCGGCGGATTGCGTCGACCGAGCCGGACGTCGCCGTCTGGATCTCGCCGATCTTGCGGCTGATCTCTTCCGTGGCGCCGGACGTCTGGGCTGCAAGCTGCTTCACTTCAGAAGCCACGACAGCAAAGCCGCGCCCGGCCTCGCCGGCACGCGCCGCTTCGATGGTGGCGTTCAGCGCAAGCAAGTTGGTCTGCGCCGCGATGTCGCTGATCAGCTCCACTACTTCGCCAATCTGCTGGGCCGAGCTATACAACGCGCTGATGTTGCTGCTGGCGGCGGCGCCATCCTGGGCGGCTGTTTCCGTGATCGAGCTTGAGCGGGAGACCTGCGAGCTGATCTCGCGGATGGACGCCGTCAGTTCTTCTGTCCCTGCGGCAACAGTCTGCACGTTGTCCGAAGCATTTTCGGCTGCGCCGGCGACGACCTGGGTCTGGCGGGCTGTTTCTTCCGCCGTGTCAGAGAGATTGCGTGCCGATCCTGCCAGCGCATCTGAAGCTGCCAGAAACTGTTCGGCCAGGGTTCCCATTTTCTGCTCGAAGGCGTCGGCAATGCGTTGACGCTCTTCTGCCATCCGCTTGGCTGCATGACGTTCGACTTCGGCCTGTTCCGCCTGAGCCTTGCGGCCGGCGCGCAGATCAGAGACGAAACCTTCCAGGCACAGGGCCATGTCCCCGATCTCGTTGCGCATGGCCGCATGCGGGATGCGAACATCGAGATTGCCACCTGCAACGGCCTGCATCGATTGGGTCAGTGCCTTGATCGGGCCGGTCAGGCGCATCAGCACATAGGCCATGGCCCCGACGACGATCAGAAGCACTGCGGATGCAGCCACGATGAGCGAGGTTTCGACGGACGCCTGGGTTGCTTCAGCGGACTTGCCGGCATCGGCCGCGCCATCGATGTTCAGCTTCACGATCACGTCGAGGGCTTCGTTTGCCCGCGCGAACAACTGCTTGCCGTCCGAGGCAAACAACGCGATTGCCTCCTGCTTGCTGCCGCTGCGAGACAGCGCGATCACCTTGGCGGCGGTTGCATCAAAGGCGGCCCATTTTGAAGTCAGGTCATTGAACAGCCCGCGCTCGCGTTCGCTGACGATCAGTTTTTCGTAGCTGGCAAAGAGGCCAGTCATCTCCTGCCGGATCGACGTCAGGTCCCGTTCGATGGCGGACTGTTCCGCATCGGTTGTGGCTGCCGCATGCATGAGAAGTTCGGCCTGAACCTTGAAACTCAGTGCTTCGATCGACTGGCTGATCGAAACGCTGGGGAGCCAGATATCGACGATTTCTGCCGTCATGTCGTTAACGGATACGACGCCGGAGCGCGCGGTCAGGCTGACGCCAGCCAGGGCCACAAGGATCAGCGCGAATATTCCCAGCATGACGCTCGATAGTTGCAGGCGCATGATTCGATTTCCTAACAATAACAACGCCTCTTCAATGCGCCTCAGCGTTAAATTTAATGTTAACCCATGTATACTTCCTTTATTGTGGAATAATATTCCATGAAGTAAATTGCCGCGTATACGTAGGAGAACTTATGTTTCTCGATGTTTCTACGTATTTACAATCATAGATTTTGTTCGACTATTTTCTCTACCGACTTTTGCAGCAGAGCGATGTCCTGCGCTCGCGACAGGCGATGGTCACCGTCGGGTACCAGGGTAAACGACACGTCGTCGTACGGGAGGCGCTCGACAAGGCGCTGGGCGTGCTGCCAGGGCACATCGGGATCCAGTCTCCCCTGCAGGATCGAAATCGGGCAGCCAAGGCGATGGCTGCGGTTCAACAGAAGGTGATTGCGACCGTCCTCGATCAGGGCTCTGGTGATGACATATGGGCCGTCACCGTAGGCTGAGGGGCGTTCATAGCGACCCTTCTCCATGATCTCCGCGCGGATCGTGTCATCGAACCGATGCTGCCACATCAGTGCTTCGGTGAAGTCGGCGGCAGGGGCAATCAGAACCAGTCCCTTGATCCGGCTCGCGCTGAGGCCGACCTCGGCAACATGGGCCAGCGTCAACAGCAGGGCCAGCCAACCGCCCATGGACGATCCGACGAGGATGCGGCTGCCCGGTGCCTGACTGTCGAAAACCGCCTTGGCTTCCTCGAGCCAACGGCTGATCGTACCATCCGTGAATGCGCCGCCCGATGCGCCATGGCCGGAGTAGTCCATCCGCGTGAGGGCGTGCCCGGATGTGTCTGCCCACTCTGCCAGTGCCTCGGCCTTGCTGCCGCGCATGTCTGACTTGAAACCCGACAGCCACATCAGGCCGGGCTGGCGTCCCTCCTGACGGAGATAGGCGATGTCACGGGCATCGCCCGCCTTGCCGACGGTGAGGAATTGCGGCGCAGACGGCGTCATTGTATGGCTCCAGACAACTCAATCATGCCCGCCGGTTTGGCACAGACCGGCGGCGGACTAAAGGCGCTGTTGCGTCCGGAGACGCTCTTGGCCACACGATCTCATTCCCCGCTCGTCCTGCAGGTCATTCCGGATCTTGAGACCGGCGGTGCCGAGCGCACGACGGTCGATGTGGCCGCCGCGATCGTTGCAAGGGGATGGCGCGCGCTTGTGGTCAGCGAGGGTGGCCGGCTTGTCCAGGAGCTGGAAGCGTGTGGCGCTGAGCACATCGTGCTGCCGGTCGCCTCAAAAAATCCGCTGACCATTCTGGCGAATGCGTGGCGGCTTCGGCGCCTTGCCCGGGTCAGAGGCGTCGCCCTGATCCATGCCCGCAGCCGTGCGCCCGCCTGGTCCGCGCTGTTAGCCGCGCGTTGGGCGGGCCTGCCCCTGGTCACGACCTATCACGGCATCTACAAGCAGACCAACGCGTTGAAAGCCTGGTACAATTCGGTCATGGCGCGCGGTGATCTCGTTATCGCCAACTCCCGGTACACGGCCTATCTGATTTCAGCACGGAATGCCTTTGCCCGTGACCGTCTGGTGGTCATCCATCGCGGATCGGACCTTCGGGCGCTGGATCCGGTTGCGGTGACGCCGCAGCGCCGGGCGGGGATGGCCGAGCAGTTTGGCAGCGCTGGCGACCGGCCGGTCCTGCTGCAGCTTGCCAGACTGACCGGCTGGAAGGGGCAACGGGTCGTGGTTGCGGCCATGGCGGAGCTGAAGCGGCGCGGGGCGGCACTGCCACTGGCCATCCTGGCGGGTGATGACCAGGGCCGCGAGGGCTATCGGGCGGAATTGCTGCGTGCGATTGCGGATCACGGCCTGGAGGATGATATCCGCCTTGTCGGACACTGCGCGGATGTGCCGGCCGCTCTGGCCGTGAGCACGCTCAGCGTCGTCGCCTCGACCGAGCCGGAGGCCTTTGGTCGGGCAGCCGTCGAGGCGCAGGCAGCGGGTGTGCCGGTCATCGTCTCTGATCTCGGGGCGGTGCCTGAAACCGTGCTTGCGCCGCCGGAGGTGACGGAGGCCGAGCGGACCGGCTGGCGCGTGCCGCCGGGGGACGCAAAGGCCCTCGCCGATGCGATTGAAACGGTACTGGCGCTGACGCCAGAGGCGCGCGCGGACCTGAACGCCCGCGCTGCCCGCCACGTCGCGGCGCATTTCACCGTCGAGGCGATGTGTGCAGCGACGCTTGAAACCTACGCCAGGCTGATCAACCACGCGCCGGCAAAGCGATCCTGAGGCTTTCCGCCGCTTCCGGTGTTGACTTTCCGGCAGGATGGGCGGATTTTGTAGGGGCTTCAGACCAACAGCGTGTGGTCATCGCCCTCGGCGTTCGCGTTCGGGGTTTTTGGTGCATTCGCGGCCTGAGGCAGAGCTGCCTGATTGCAACGACAGAGGAGATAGCGACCATTCGCCGTCCGTTCCGCGCCCCGCCTCCTACAAAGGATGGCCCGCGCACCAATGATGAAATTCGCGTTCGCGAAGTCCAGTTGATCGATCACGAGGGTCAGAACCGGGGCATCGTCCCGACGCAGGAGGCCCTTGATCTGGCTGTTGAAGCTGGAATGGATCTGGTCGAGATTCAGCCGAATGCGGAACCGCCGGTTTGCAAGATCCTGGACTACGGCAGGTTCAAGTACCAGTCGCAGAAGAAAGCGTCCGAGACGCGCAAGAAGCAGAAGACCGTCGAGATCAAGGAGATCAAGATGCGTCCGAACATCGACACCCATGACTATGAGGTGAAGATGAAGGCGATTCAGCGCTTCTTCTCGGAAGGCGACAAGGTCAAGGTAACCCTGCGATTCCGTGGTCGTGAAATGGCGCATCAGGATCTTGGCATGAAGCTGCTGATGCAGGTTCGTGACGAGACGGCTGACGTTGCCAAGATCGAATCTGCTCCGCGCCTCGAAGGCCGGCAGATGGTCATGGTCCTGGCACCAATCCAGCGCTGACGCGCCGGAGCGGATTCTCGCGAGCCTCAAGAACGGTAAAGCGGCCTCGGTCGCGCATGTGCAATCTGGCAGCCCGGGCCCAACGTCCGGGCTGTTTTGCATTCTGACGCCGGCGAGGGCGGATTCAGGTTGCTTTCAAGGCCGCCTGTCCCTATAAGCCACCGGTCCAGAGTCGTCCGGCTCTTTGCGGACACGTCATTCTGTTGTCTGAAGCCAGTCTTCATCCTTGATCGACATCCGCGAAACCAGGGCATGCCGTGGCGACCTCTCGATGCACCAACAAACGAGCGGGCGGTTCAACCTCCCGCACCAATGAAAGGATGCAAAATGCCCAAGCTGAAGACGAAGTCTGGAGCGAAGAAGCGCTTCAAGCTGACCGCGACCGGCAAGGTGAAGACCGGTCAGGCTGGCAAGCGTCATGGCATGATCAAGCGCACGGCCAAGTTCGTCCGCAACGCCCGTGGTTCGACCACGCTGGCACCGCAGGACGCCAAGATCGTGAAGCAGTATATGCCCAACGCATAACCACCTGACAATCAAGGAGTTTACCCATGGCGCGTGTCAAGCGGGGCGTAACGGCCCATGCCCGTCATAAGAAGGTTATCAAGGCTGCCAAGGGCTACTACGGCCGCCGCAAGAATACCATCCGCATTGCTAAGCAGGCCGTCGAGAAGGCCGCTCAGTATTCCTACCGCGACCGTAAGGTCAGGAAGCGGAACTTCCGCTCGCTGTGGATCCAGCGCATCAACGCTGCCACCCGTGAGCATGGCCTGACCTACGGCCGCTTCATCGACGGCCTGAACAAGGCTGGCATCGAAGTCGACCGCAAGGTTCTGTCGGACCTCGCCATCAACCAGCCGGCCGCTTTCAAGGTCCTGGTCGAAAAGGCACAGGGCGCTCTGGCTGCCTGAGTTCTTTTGACGGCTCGTCCGTTTGAAAAAGGCGTCTCCATCCGGAGGCGCCTTTTTTGTTTGCGCGGCCCAAGGTCGTGAGCGGCCGGCCGCGCTG
Organism: Pannonibacter sp. SL95; assembly: GCF_026672425.1. GTDB lineage: Bacteria > Pseudomonadota > Alphaproteobacteria > Rhizobiales > Stappiaceae > Pannonibacter. The sequence continues at coordinate 164,983 of NZ_JAPPRC010000004.1, read as the reverse complement.
ACGGCATCTCCAGTGGCATTTGTTTAAAACAATCTGGCCCGCGTTAACCATTCTGGCTGAAAAGCAAATGAAATCAGAGACAAATCCTTAACGCGCCCTGCTGTCTGGCATGGTGATTGCGAAGCAGGGGGTGTGTTCATCCCCGGCGTCCCGATCCGGAACAGACAGAGGCAGATCCGTTGCGTATCGATCCATTCCGTCCGTTTGACCGATACTCTGACCGCCGTAAGGCGCAGGTGCGGGCACAGGTGCGTGCCAAGGCCCGCGCCCGCGCCGCCACTGCCGAGGATGTCGAGGAGGTTGCCCGCACGCCGATCGATCTGCCGGCTCCGATGGTGTCGGGTCCGGAGGAGCAGCAGCCGGGCTACGGCTTCTATCGTCCCGATGCGGCGTTCCTGGCGCATCTGATCGCCATGCGCGACCTTGACGTGCTGACGCTGAAGGCGCGACCGGAAGAGGCGCTGGATGGTGTGCTGAGCTACCGCAGCGTTGCCGCATCGCCGCGCCGCCGCGCGCCCGGACATGTCATTTCGACACAGCTCTGAGCCGTTGAACTCTGGCGTCAGCCAGAAAGAAGGTCGCCCGAACCGCGCGTGACGGTCCGGGCGAAGTGCTCAATACCCTGCGGCGTGGCCATCCTTGCGCGGATCGGAGCCGCCTGTAAGTGTGCCGCGCTTGCGGTCGATCTGGATTGCCTGCGCCCCGCCGATCGGTGCACTTGCGCGCACCACATCATGTCCGCGCGCGGCAAGGCCAGCGACAGCTGCCTCGGGAATCCCGCTTTCGACCTGAAGCTTGGTGAATGTGTCATCAAGGAACAGGCGCGGGGCGTCGATCGCCTCCTGCACATCCATTCCATGGTCGATCATGTTGGTCAGCACATGGACGTGCCCGCAGGGCTGGTAGTGGCCCCCCATGACGCCGAAGGACATCCAGGGCGCGCCATCCTTCAGGCCAAAGGCCGGCAGGATGGTATGCATCGGCCGCTTGCCGCCTTCGATGGTATTCGGATGGCCGGGTTCGACGCGGAAGCTGCAGCCACGATTGTGCAACAGCACGCCGGACTGCGGCGCGAGCACGCCGGATCCGAACTCCTTGAAGATCGAGTTGATGAAGGACACGGCAAGGCCGTCCTTGTCGACGACGCTGATGTAGACCGTGTCCGTCTGCGGCGCGAGGCTTGGCACTGCGATGGCATCATTGCGCTTGTCCGGCGAGATCTGCGCGGCCAGCTGGTCGAGCGCCTCCGGGCTGATCAGGGCCGAATGGCAGACATCCATATGGCCTGGATCTGCAATGAAGCGATTGCGCATCGCGTAGGCCAGCCGGGCGGCCTCCATCTGGAGATGCAGCCGCTCCGGGCTCATCGGATCAAGCGCAGCACCGTCAAAACGCTCCAGCAATCCGAGCATGATCAGGGCAACCAGCCCCTGACCATTGGGCGGCAGCTCGGCGATCGTGTGGCCTCGATAGTCCTTGAGAACAGGGGCTACGGCCGTCGTGTGGCAGGCGGCGAGATCATCCAGCGTCATGAAGCTGCCGCGCGCCCTGAGCGTCGCCACGATGTCCTGCGCGATGTCGCCGGTGTAGAACGCGTCGGCACCGCCACTGGCAATCGCGCTCAGCGTGTCGGCGAGGCGGGGCAGGCGCAGGATGTCGCCAGCCTTCGGCGCTTCGCCGTTGACGAGATAGGTGCTCGCGCTGGCCGGATCTGCCGCGAGCTTTCCGACGCTGTGCACCCAGTCATGGGCAACGCGAGGGGCGACGGGGAAGCCGTCGCGGGCGTAGGAGATGGCGCGGCGCAGCAGCTTCTTCAGCGGCTTGCTGCCATGGGCCTTGAGCAGGGTTTCCCAGGCACGAACGGCTCCGGGCACGGTGATGGCGTGCACGCTGTCCGGCGTGATCTCGCTCAGCCCCTGATCGCGGAGGGCAGCCGTGCTGATCGCGCGTGGGGCTGCACCCGAGCCGTTGAAACCGGCCATGTGGCCATCTGCTTCAGTCACGATGGCAAAGCAATCGCCGCCAAGCCCGGTCATGTGCGGCTCGACCACGCACTGAACAGCCACGGCCGCGATTGCTGCGTCGACGGCGTTGCCGCCATCTTGCAGGATCTCGATTGCTGCCGACGTTGACAGTGGATGAGACGTGGCGGCCATGCCGCGGGACGCGATGACCGGCGAGCGGCCGGGCAAGTCAAAGTTGCGAGCCAATTGGCTGTTCCCCCGAATGAATTTGTTCCGCTCCGGCGGAAGTGTTTTCCGCGTGGGCTTTCTGTGTTTTGCCGGAGCGTCGTGCTAGCCCATTGTTGTCGGATCCAAGTTCTAGCGGAGATTCCAGTCCATGGGAAAGATGACACTTGCGACAGCACAGACAATCATTTCTGCCGCTCTCGAAAAAGCGGACAGCTTGTCGCTGAAGCCGTTGACCGTGGTTGTCCTTGATGCTGGCGGACATATGGTCGCCATGGCACGGCAGGATGGCTCATCGATCCTGCGACCGCAGATCGCAAGCGGCAAGGCTTACGGGGCTCTGGCGGTCGGGACCGGATCACGCTGGCTGCATGAAGCGGCGGAGAAGCGACCGCACTTTGTCCAATCGCTCAATGGAGCATCTGGCGGCGCGATTGTGCCGGTGCCGGGCGGCGTACTCGTCAAGGATCAGGATGGAGAAGTCATCGGTGCGGTCGGGATCACCGGCGACACGTCGGACAATGACGAAGCCTGTGCCGTCGCTGGCGTCATGGCAGCCGGACTTTTGTCCGACTGCGGCTGACAAGGACGCGAAACAGACTGTCCCCGACGCAAGCTGCTTGCGTCGGGGGCGATATCAGGACTTGTCGGTGCCCAACGCGTCGATCTTTTTCTGCATTGCCGCGAGCTGCTTCTTCAGGTCATCCAGGTCCGAGCTGCTGGCCGGTGCCGCGCGCTGTGCGGCGGGTTGCGCGGCGTCTGCGCTCGTCTGCGTTCCGGTGCCGCCGATGCCAAACGGCATGAACATCTTCATGGCCCGTTCGAACATCTCTGTGTTGCGCTTGACTTGCTCCTCGATGGCTTCCAGTGCCGAGGAGCCGAAGGCTTCGGTCATGTGACCGCGCAGCTTTTCCTGTTCCTTGGTCAGCGATGAGATCGAGAATTCAAGGTAACTGGGTACAAGCCCCTGCATGCTGTCGCCATAGAAGCGGATCAACTGACGCAGGAACGTGATCGGCAGCAGGTTCTGGCCGCCCTTGCCCTCCTGCTCCACGATGATCTGGGTCAGGACAGCGCGGGTAATGTCTTCGCCAGTTTTCGCATCGAACACGACGAAGTCCTCTTCACCCTTCACCATGACCGCAAGGTCTTCAAGAGTGACGTAGGTGCTGGTGCCGGTGTTGTAGAGCCGACGGTTGGCGTATTTCTTGATGATCGTCGGCTCGCTGGTCTTTGCCATCTTGTCTTATTCTCCCGGCAGACCGCAGGCGGACCATGCTCTGGTCCACGCGCCGCGGCGGCAAGTTCCTGTTTGGTGCCAAGCCTTTCGACCCGCCACCGTTCCTCCGGAACCGAGACTATGCCAATCTTTGCGTGTCTGGCCACCCCTTTCATGTTGCTTGACGAAAGGATGACGGTTTGCACTGCAATAGCAGCGGCCAGACTGGTTGACTTGCGCCGGATGGCGGTTTCTAGTCGGGGTCGAGTAGGGGGCGCCGGATCCGAAAAAAACAGAGGGGGATCTGCCGTGTCCTTGGGGGAAATAGTCATCCGGAGGTCTTCATGAGCGCTTCAACCGACGTCGTCATCGTCAGTGCTACCCGTACCCCAGTGGGTTCCTTCAACGGTTCCTTCGCCAACGTTCCTGCCCATGAACTGGGCGCGACGGTGATCAAGGCCGCGCTCGCCAAGGCGGGTGTCGCGGCTGCTGAAGTCGATGAACTTGTCTTTGGCCAGGTGCTGACCGCAGGTCAGGGACAGAACCCGGCCCGTCAGGCGGCGATCGCAGCCGGCCTGTCCGAAGGCTCCACCGCCTGGTTGCTGAACCAGGTCTGCGGCTCCGGCCTGCGGACGGTGGCTGTCGCAGCGCAGCAGATCATGTGCGGCGACGCCACGATCATGATTGCCGGCGGTCAGGAAAACATGTCGCTCTCGCCGCACTGCGCCCCGATGCGCGCCGGCTACAAGATGGGCGACTACAAGATGATCGACACGATGATCAAGGATGGTCTCTGGGATGCCTTCAACGGCTACCACATGGGCCAGACCGCCGAGAACGTCGCGCTCAAGTGGCAGATCTCCCGCGACGAACAGGACGCCTTTGCCGTTGCGTCTCAGAACAAGGCCGAAGCCGCGCAGAAGGCTGGCAAGTTCAAGGACGAGATCACCCCGGTGACTGTTGCCGACCGCAAGGGCGACAAGGTGATCGAGGATGACGAGTACATCCGTCATGGCGCGACGCTGGACAGCATGGCCAAGCTGCGCCCGGCCTTCACCAAGGACGGTTCGGTGACCGCTGGCAACGCTTCGGGCATCAACGACGGTGCCGCGGCGCTGGTCGTCATGAGCGCTGCCGAGGCCGCGCGCCGTGGCCTGACGCCTCTCGCCCGCATCGCCTCCTGGGCAACCGTTGGCGTTGATCCGGCCGTCATGGGCTCCGGTCCGATCCCGGCTTCGCGCAAGGCGCTTGAAAAGGCTGGCTGGTCCGCTGCCGATCTGGATCTGGTCGAGGCCAACGAAGCCTTTGCCGCCCAGGCCTGTGCCGTGAACAAGGACCTCGGCTGGAACCCGGACATCGTCAACGTCAATGGTGGTGCGATTGCCATCGGCCATCCGATCGGCGCATCCGGTGCCCGCATCCTCGTGACGCTGCTGCACGAAATGGGCCGCCGCGACGCGAAGAAGGGCCTTGCCACGCTGTGCATCGGCGGCGGCATGGGCGTTGCCATGTGCCTCGAGCGCGCCTGACCGACGATCGATCCGTCAGATGTTCATCGCCCGTGCAGGCACTCGTGCCAGCACGGGCAGCGAGATCGTTTCCTGCGGGCAGCACGCCAGTTGCTTGCCCGCAGCCGAAATGACGGCAGGATCCCGGCCGAAAGGCGAATTGCGATCACCGTCTGGAATGGGGAATAGGAAGGGAACGGGGCCGCGTGTCACAAGGCCCGAAGCATTGGGGAGACGAGCATGAGCAAGGTCGCACTGGTTACCGGCGGAACGCGAGGCATTGGCGAGGCCATCTCCCTCGCACTGAAGGCAGCGGGCTACACTGTTGCCGCGACATACGCCGGCAACACCGAAAAGGCAGAAGCATTCAAGGCGGCCACCGGCATCCACGTCTACAAGTGGGACGTCGCCCACGAAGAGGAATGCGCCAAGGGCATTGCGCAGGTTGAAGCCGAACTCGGTCCGATCGAAATCCTGGTCAACAATGCGGGCATCACCCGCGACGGTATGTTCCACAAGATGAGCTTCGACCAGTGGCGCGCCGTGCTGTCGACCAACCTCGACAGCATGTTCACCATGACCCGTCCGGTCATCGAAGGCATGCGCAACCGTGGCTTCGGCCGCATCATCAACATCTCGTCGATCAACGGCCAGAAAGGCCAGATGGGCCAGGCGAACTACTCCGCCGCCAAGGCAGGCGTCATCGGCTTCACCAAGGCTCTGGCGCAGGAGAACGCGTTCAAGGGCATCACCGTCAACGCTATCTGCCCGGGCTACATCAACACCGACATGGTCGCGGCCATGCCGGAGAAGGTGCTGCAGCAGATCGTGGCTGGCATTCCGGTAGGCCGTCTCGGCCATCCGGAGGAAGTGGCTCAGGCGGTTGTGTACCTGGCAGCTGACAGCGCTGCCTTCATGACCGGCGCGGTGCTGACACTGAACGGCGGCCAGTACATCGCCAACGGCTGATCCGTTTCCGGGTCGGTGTTTCGGGGCGCCCATTACGGGCGCCCTTTTTGTTTCGGGCGCGCAAATGGTTCTTTGCCGGAAAATCCGGGCCTTTGCAGTTGACCCGGAGCACACGCTGTTCCTATCTGCGAATAAGCATCAAGCTCGCGGCCAAGCCGCCATTGGAGACCACATGGATCTGGAACGCGCCCCGAATGACCCGCAGCGGCTCAAGGAAATGGGCGGCAAGGACATGCCGCCATTGCTGAAGCTGGCACTGGAACTCGGTCCGCTCGGAGTGTTCTTCCTCTTCAACGCGCGTGGAGAGCAGATCCAGGCTGCATTTCCGGGGCTCGCCGTCGTTGGCGGACCGATCTTCCTTGCCACTGCGGCGTTCATGGTGGCGATTTCGATTTCGCTGGGCGTGTCCCTGTGGCTGACGCGGCGCCTGCCGATCATGCCGCTGGTGTCCGGCATCATCGTGCTGGTGTTTGGCGCGCTGACGCTCTGGCTGCACGATGAGCTTTTCATCAAGCTGAAGCCGACGATCATCAACACCCTGTTCGGCACGGTGCTGCTGGGCGGCCTCCTGTTCGGGCGCTCGCTGCTTGGCTATGTCTTCGACAGCGCGTTCCGCCTCACCGATGAAGGCTGGCGAGTGCTCACGCTGCGCTGGGGCCTGTTCTTCCTGTTCCTTGCCGGCGTCAACGAGGTGGTCTGGCGCAGCTTCTCGACCGACTTCTGGGTCAGCTTCAAGGTCTTCGGCATCATGCCGATGACGCTGGTGTTCACGCTGTTCCAGCTGCCTTTGATCCAGCGGCACTCGCTGCCGGATCCTTCCGACCAAGCGGCACAGAAGTCCGAGTGAGCTTGGAGACGCGGGCGGGCAATTGCGTCCGCCCGGCGTCGGTCAATCGCCGTTGCCGGTAAAGCTGACGTCGCGCCGCGCGCCGGTGATCGTGATCGTGAAACCGGCGATGACATCGATGGCGGCGATCACCATCAGCAGGAAGAATGTCGACGTGGCAGCCTGGCGCACGGTCAGAAACTCGATCAGGAAGACGACGAAGACCAGCATCGACAGGATGTGATCGGACAGCACGGCAACGCCGGTGCGGGTTGCCTTCAGGATCTCGATGAACAGCAGCCCGAGTGCGAGGCTCAGCATGATGTCGCCAAGAACCAGCGTGAACCGGGCTGATGAGACCATTTCCACCGTCAGGACCGGTGCGAACCATGGGTCGCCGGCAATCGGTCCGAACCAGCCGAAGGCGACGAGATTATACAGTGCCAGCGGCACCAGCGTCAGCGGAACAGAGAGAAGCATCGGCATGGGTGTGCTCCTGTAACAGGCGGCAGGATCAGGATGGAACCAGCGGTGTTGTGCGCGGTTCGCCCCAGCATAGCCAGGATCATATCCTGATCGCCGGACTGAAATGTCTCAAGCAAGCAGTAGATATGAAAAAGGCCGGCGTTGCCGCCGGCCTTGATCAGGATTTCAGTCGCCGCAGCGATCCTGGATCAGACGTCGTCTTTGACCTGCAGGATCTGACGGCCCCGGTACATGCCGGTCTTGAGGTCGACGTGATGCGGGCGGCGCAGTTCGCCCGAATCCTTGTCCTCGACGTAAGTCGGCTGCTTCAGGGCGTCCGCGGAACGGCGAAAACCGCGCTTCATGCGCGAGGTTTTTCTCTTCGGAACGGCCATGTTCTTGTTCTCCGTAGTCCATAGTTCACGCGGCCCGGACCGGGTTCGCCCGGGGCGTGGTACCACGCAGCGTGTCGGAATGTTGGGGCTTATACAGGCAAAGGCCGGGCTTTGCCAGAGGAAAGCAGAATTTTTCTTATCCCGCTTAAGGACGTGTCAGCACGCAGGAAAAAATGTCTCCTGCCTGACCGACACGGGTCTCGTTTGTCCGCGCAAGCCGGGCATGTCCACGGCCCGGCTTGGCGGGATTGCGCAGAAATGGATTGGGCAGTGCGGTCGCCAGACGTGCAGCTTCGGCCTGCGTCAGCTTGGCGGCCGGCTTGCCAAACCAGGCCTGGGCAGCGGCCTCCGCACCAAAGATTCCTTCGCCCCATTCAGCGATGTTGAGATAGAGCTCGATGATCCGCCGCTTGGTGAGCATCAGGTCCAGCATCATGGCGAGGGGCAGTTCCATGCCCTTGCGAATGAAACTGCGGTCGCCCCAGAGGAAAAGATTCTTGGCCAGCTGCATCGTGATGGTGCTGGCCCCGCGCGCGTCCTTGCCGGCGTTGAGGCGTTCGATCTGGCCTTCCAGCGCATCCCAGTCCACACCGTCGTGCGAACAGAACGCACTGTCTTCCGAGGTGATCACCGCGCGCACCAGATTGGGGGAGATCTCGTCCAGAGATCGCCACTGCCGGTCGACCCAGAGGCCCTGAACGTAGCGGCCAAGCATCAGGGTACTGACCGGAGGTACGACTGCGTAGATGAGCGTCAGCACCGGTGGTGCCAGGACGAGGACCAGCAAGCCGATCATCACAGCCCGGGCGAGACGGCGGCCAAGGCCCTTGCGCTGTCGGCGTTCCCCCATTGGCTGGACCGGCTCCAGTTCCGGTTCTGCGCCAGAGGGATCATCCCGCCGGCTGTCTCCTGCCACAGGTTCAAACATTTTGCAGCCAGCCGCCCCTTGTGCCGCAAGCCGGATCGTTTGCCGGATGTGGCGCTCTTGCAAGCGTTCTACATGCGCCGGGCGACTGCGTCAAAGTGGCCGGCCGTCCAAGTCGGGGCAAGAGCCTTGACGCAACGCGGAAAACCGGACACCCAAGGCCAAAGCAGCGCCTTGTGCCTCCAGCTGGATGAGACGGGGCAGGGACATCGAACGGGACGGGATCGGCATGGGCAACGGCATCGGCGTGACTTGGCTCGAAGACGCGCTTCGCGACATCGGCCGGCAAATGGAACAGGCCATCGGTCAGGCCCTGTCGGCGGAGCCGCGCCCCGGTGAACTGACAAGGCCTGAACGGCTTCTGGCCGCCATGCGCCACGGCACACTGAATGGTGGCAAGCGCCTGCGCCCGTTGCTGATGGTGGAATGCGCCCGCGCGTTTGGCCGTATGGATGACGGCGTGCTGGTCGCTGCTTCGGCACTCGAGTGCCTGCACAGCTACTCGCTTGTGCATGATGATCTTCCTGCCATGGACGACGATGACCTGCGCCGCGGCCTGCCGACCGTGCACAAGGCATTTGACGAGGCGACCGCCATTCTGGCCGGTGACAGCCTGCTGACGCTGGCCTTCGATCTGATTGCTGACCCGGCCGTCCATCCCGATCCTGCCGTACGGCTGACCCTGTCGCGGGATCTGGCCCGCGCGGCCGGTGTGGGCGGCATGGCGGGTGGGCAGATGCTCGATCTGCAGGCGGAGCACAAGACGCTCGGGGAGCAGGAGATACGCACGCTTCAGGCGATGAAAACCGGGGCGTTGCTGCGATATGCCTGCGAGGCCGGTGCCCGGCTCGGCGATGCCGGCGACGCTGATGTGATGCGGCTGCGGCGCTATGGCGAGGTGATTGGCCTTGCGTTCCAGCTCGCCGATGATCTGCTTGATCTTGAGGCGACGCCAGAAGCAATGGGCAAGGCCACCGGCAAAGACGCCGATGCCGGCAAGGCAACGCTCGTCAGTCTCTATGGCGCAGACAAGACGCGGGCAATCCTCCACCAGCTGGTCGATGAGGCCGCCAGCCTCGTAGGTGAACTCGGCGATGCCGGTCAACGCCTGTCAGACATCGCTGCCTTTGTTGCGTTCCGGGGCCATTGAGCCCGACAGGCCGGATGCCTCAGCGGAGGCCACTTACATGGCGACTGCCGGGTCCTGAGTTCTGGTTTCTGCCTGCTCGGCCAACTGGTTGATCGTGTGGAGGAACTCCCGCAACAGGCTTGCGGGAATTTCGATATCGGCCATGGGCTTGCCGAAGAGGTAGCCTTGCAACCGGTCGCAGGCGACGGTTTCCAGCGCCCGTGCCTGGAAGACGGTCTCCACGCCCTCGATCGTCACCTGCATGTTCAGTGCGTGGCCGAGGGCGACGGTCGCCGAGAGGATCTTCTGGATCGCTTCGGCGGAGTTGGTGTAGGCGGCCATGAAGCTGCGGTCGATCTTGATCTTGTCGAACGGGAAACGCCACAGGTAGCTGAGGCTTGAGTAGCCCGAACCGAAGTCGTCCATGACGATGCTGACGCCGAGCGCCTTGAGGTCAGCCAGCTGGGCCATCACCGAGGCGTCGTCGCGCAGCAGCAGGTTTTCGGTGATCTCCAGTTCCAGCCGGGCAGGTTCCAGGCCGGTTTCCGCAAGAACAGCCGCAACGCGCGCCGGCAATGTGCCCTCGGCGAACTGCGATGGCGACAGGTTGACGGCGATGGCGATGCCGTCCGGCCATTGCGTGGCTGCAGCGCAGGAGGTCGCCAGCACCCAGTCGCCGATTTGCGGCAGGAGGCCCAGCTTTTCGGCCAGCGGCAGAAATTCGTTCGGCATGATCAGGCCGCCGTTGCCGTCCGGCAGACGCAGCAGAGCCTCGAAGCCTGTTACGCGCGCGTTCGCGACGCCCATGATCGGCTGGAAGTACAAGACGAAGTCCTGTTCACGCGTCGCCTGGCGCAGGCGGCGCTCCAGCGTCCTCCGGCGCTGCATGTCGTCTTCCATCGTGTCGCGGAAGAAGCCGGAGTCCTGACCGCCGGCGTTCTTCACGAACATCAGGGCGAGTCCCGCCTTATGGACGAGGTCACGGCCGTTAGCAGCATCGTCTGGTGCCAGGGCAGAGCCGATGCTGAAGGACAGCCGAATGTCGCGGTCATCGAGTGCATAAGGCTCGCTCAGGCGCGCCTGAAGACGGCGGACCATCGCCTCGGCCTGATCCCGGGACTTGATGCCGCACTGAGCGACCAGCAATTCATCAGTGCCCAGCCGGCCGACGAAATCATGCGTACGCACCATGTCGCGCGCCCTGAGCGCGACCATCCGGACCAGAGCGTCCGTGAGATCCGGCCCGAGATCCTCGCTCAAGGCCTTGAAGCCATCGATATCGATATGGTGGATCGCAAGTGCATTTGCGCCGCCTGTCCCTGTGCCAATGCATTTGTCCAGCTTGTTCAGAAACGCCGGCCGGTTGAGCAGGCCCGTTACGCTGTCATGCTGAGCCAGAAAGGATGCACGCGCGTCACTGAGGGCGCGAGCACGGGCGAAATGGCGCAACGCTATGAACGGCAAGATCACGAGAACGACCAGCAAAAGGCTGATACCAATCCCGGCGGTTGTCAGCTCCCGGCGAAACAGCGCTGCGGTCTCGGACTCGTCGACATACGTCTCGATCACCGCAATCATTTGTCCATCGCGCATGATGGGCAAATATGTCGAGGCATAGGTTGCGGGGCGACCTTCCGGAGTTCCATCACGCACAATGGTAAAGGTCTGGCCGGTGGCGACCACTTGCGCTGCGGTCGGATTGTGGGTTGCCAGCATCTGTTCGGTTGCAACGCTTGTGCCCGTGGCGTCGGACACCAGCCGCGGGCGGCCGTCGCGATCGAAGACCTTGAAGCGGAACACCTTGCCCATGCCCTTGGCCATTTCGATCTGGTCAAGCGCCTTGGTCGACGGCGGAACGCCTTCCGCGATCTGCTGCAGGTCGGGGATATGGCTGGCGAGTGTTTCGGCCCACAACTTCGAGTGAGTCGCGGAATCCTTTTCGATCCAGTGATTGACGGCCAGGCCCGTAACAAAAAAGGCGCCGGCAAAAAACGCCAGCGCGCCAAATACGACACCCGCAATCAGCCTTAAATCAGTGTGCCCCGGAAATACCCGCATGGTTACCCTCTCTGCTCCAGAGGGAATTACGCACAGTCAGATGCTAAGATATTCTGATCATTTGCATGCCGCTTCGCGACATGCATAAGAAACCGTTACCGTTCAGGACTTCTGGCGACCAAAATCCGGCGCTGCCGTTTCCTGTCCAGCCTCGATGATCGAGCGACGAATGCCACGTGTGCGGGTGAAAAGGTCGAACAGCGCCTGACCATCCCCCCACCGGATCGCCCGCTGAAGCGCTGCGAGGTCCTCGGAGAACCGTGACAGCATCTCGAGGATCGCATCCTTGTTGTGCAGGCAGACATCGCGCCACATCGTCGGGTCAGAGGCGGCCAGACGGGTGAAATCACGGAAGCCCGACGCGGAATACTTGATCACTTCCGACTTGGTGACGGTTTCGAGATCGTCCGCCGTGCCGACGATGTTGTAGGCAATGATGTGCGGCAGATGGGAAACGATCGCCAGCACCAGGTCATGGTGCTGGGGGTCCATCACATCGACATTCGAGCCACAGGCCGTCCAGAAGGCCGCAAGGCGGTCGACAGCCGACGGATCGGTGCCCTCGATCGGGGTCAGAATGCACCAGCGGTTCTGGAACAGGCTGGCAAAGCCCGCGTCCGGGCCGGAGTGTTCCGTACCTGCAATCGGGTGCCCTGGAATGAAGTGAACGCCCTCGGGAACATGAGGGGCCATCTGGGATACGACCGAAGCCTTGGTGGACCCGACATCCGTCAGAATCGCGCCCGGCTTCAGGTGCGAAGCGATGGCGCGGGCAACTGCTTCGCTGGCGCCGACGGGGACGCTGACAATCACCAGATCCGCATCCACGACCGCTTCGCCGGCATCGGTGCAATATCGGTCGCCGAGCTTCAGCTCTTCCGCGCGGGCCAGCGTCTCCGGCGAGCGGGTCGAGATCACGATTTCACGGGCGAGGCCTTCTTGCCGGATGATCCGGGCAAGCGAGGATCCGATCAGGCCGATACCAATCAGGGCGATGCGGTCAAAATGGGCGCTGGACATGCTCTGGTCTTGCAAAGTTGCGGGGCCTGGCAGATGTCTGCCAGGCCAGATTCAAGGTGCTGCCCGCGATGAGAGGCGGTGCAGCCGGAAGCGGAGTTATGCGCGCAGGAAATCGCCAATGGCGGCGATCACGGCGCGGTTGGCTTCTTCCGTCCCGATCGTCAGGCGCAGGGCACCCGGGATGCCGTAGTTGGCAACCGCGCGCAGGATGAAGCCGTGTTCGGACAGATAGGCGTCAGCATCCTTGGCCCGCTTGCCGTCGGTATCGGGGAAATGCACCAGCACGAAGTTGCCGACGCTCGGCGTGACCTGCAGTCCGAGGGCTTCCAGCTGCGACGTGACCCAGGGCAGCCACTCTTCGTTATGGGCAATGGCCTTCTCGACAAAGGCCCGGTCCCGGATCGCGGCAATGCCGGCAGCCATGGCCGGACCGGAGACGTTGAACGGCCCGCGGATGCGGTTCATGGCGTCGATCATCTCGGCCGGACCGAAGCACCAGCCAAGCCGGAGGTTGGCGAGGCCATAGATCTTCGAGAAGGTGCGCGTCATGATCACGTTGTCGGACGTCGCCACCAGCTCCAGCCCGCTTTCGTAGTCATTGCGGCGGACATACTCGGCATAGGCCGCGTCGAGCACCAGCACGACATGTCCCGGCAGCCCGGCGTGCAGGCGGCGTACTTCGTCGAACGGCAGATAGGTGCCAGTCGGATTGTTCGGATTGGCCAGGAACACGATCTTGGTCTTGGCGTTGACGAGGGCAAGGATGCCATCCACGTCCGCCGTCATGTTCTTTTCCGGTGCGACCACGGGCGTTGCCCCGGCTGCCCGGATGGCGATCGGGTACACGAGGAAGCCGAATTCGGAGTAGATCGCTTCGTCGCCGGGGGCGAGGTAGGTGTTGGCGATCAGCGACAGGATCTCGTCCGATCCGGCGCCGCAGATGATGCGATCGGGGTTGATGCCGATCACTTCACCGATAGCCTCGCGCAGCGCGCTGGACGATCCGTCCGGGTAGAGTTCAAGCTTGCCGGCAACTTCGGCCAGAGCGGCCTTGGCAGCTTCGCTCGCGCCGATCGGCGACTCGTTCGACGACAGCTTGTAAACCTTTGCGCCGCCGCTGGCCTTCGACTTGCCGGGCACGTAGGGCGCGATGTCCAGGATGCCTGCGCGCGGTGTCGGGCGGCTCTTGGTGCTGTTGCTCATGTCAGGTCCTCAACTCAAATCCATGTCTGGCCGTCGGTCCGGCCCTGAAGCCAAGTCTGCGTCGGATCAGTCAGCATCCGGCGCGAAATCGTCATCGCTGTCAGTGCCAATCTCGATGTCGATCGGTGCAGCGTAGCCACCGACAAACCGGATGACATCCGGCTCGGCGCCCGCAGCCGTGCACAGCGCGCGGACATCGTCTTCGCTCATGTCGCCAGAGGCGGCCAGAAGTGCGTCGACGCCATCTGCCGTGCGGAAGAAGCTCAGAACCTCGATGCCGGTGTTCATGAGGCTGCCCGGCAGAACGCCGGTCCAGCGGGCGTCAAACACGGCGGTGTCGGGCACGCCGGCGTTCGGAACCGGCCGGCTGATCACAACGGCATCGAGATCGGCCGGTCGTTCGTGGGCGAGGAAGAACGGCAGGCGGGCGATGACCTGCGCACCGTCCACGCCGAGGCCGCGCCACCACGGCACTTCCGCCCGCTCGGCCAGCGAGATCAGGCCAAGGTCCGAATGCGAGGCCGCCACGGTGCCAACTACGTCGGCCGCGTCGCCGGGCGATTCCATGTCGACGGAGAAGCCGAAATAGTAGCGGGCCAGATCACGCATATCGGCGACATCCGCGCCGCCGTCGAGATGCACGGCAAACTCGCCCTGCAGGCGGGTGCAGGACGTGATGATCTCGCGCCAGATATGTTCGACGGTGGTGAGCGGAAGGGTGCCCGAATGTCGTTCGACGAGCCGGCGCATCATGTCAGCCTCGCGGTCGGGGCGGAACATGACGCCGTCGCTGCCACTGGCGCGTTTGGCGGCTACGATACCATCGATCACCCGCACGCGCTCCTGCAGCAGGCGGTGCAGCTCGGCATCAATGGTGTCGATCCGCTGGCGCAGGGCGTCGAGGGCCGATGAGGGGGCCTGGTCGTTGGTCATGACGGGATGGGCCTTCCTGAAACTGCTGTCGTCGCGGCGGATAGTCATAGGCAGGAGCAACCGGGAAAGCAAAAGAAAACATTGACACCACAGGGGGTGCAACCCTAGCTAACAACCCCTTGAAACGGGTGGTTTGGCCAGACCATCCCCTGTAAGACAGGCGCGGAACGGCTCCATTGATTGGAGCTCAAGAACAGGGACGTTGCTGCGGACCATGACCGACACACCAGTCCAGGACGGCCCGGTCACCGCCGGCCTTACTCCGGCGGATCTTGAACTGGCGCAACGGCGCGAAATCGACACGCCCAGCAGCAAGTGCATGCGTTGCGGTGCGGAGGAGGCGCTGCCGCTGGATTCCGGTGTCATCCTGTCCCCGTGGCAGATTGCCTATGAAACCTACGGCACGCTGAATGCCGACCGGTCCAACGCCATCCTGATCTGTCACGCCCTCACGGGGGACCAGTATGTCGCCTCGACCAATCCGGTGACGCGCAAGCCCGGCTGGTGGACGATGCTGGTCGGCCCGGGCAAGCCGGTCGATACGGACCGCTACTTCGTCATCTGCTCGAACGTGCTCGGTGGTTGCATGGGCACCACTGGCCCCGCGTCGACCGATCCGGCAACGGGCGCGCCCTATGCGCTGACCCTGCCGCTGGTCACGATCCGCGACATGGTCCGGGCGCAGGCGCGTCTCGTAGAGCATCTGGGCATCGACACGCTGTTTTCTGTCATTGGCGGCTCGATGGGCGGCATGCAGGTGCTGCAATGGGCCTCGCTGTTTCCGCAGAAAGTGTTCTCGGCCATCCCGATTGCGACCGGCGCGCGGCATTCGTCCCAGAACATCGCCTTCCATGAAGTGGGACGGCAGGCCGTCATGGCGGATCCGGACTGGTGCGGTGGCGCCTATCTGAAGGCCGGAAAGCGTCCGAGCAAGGGCCTTTCGGTCGCGCGCATGGCGGCCCACATCACCTACATGTCGGACACCTCCCTGCACCAGAAGTTCGGGCGCAACCTGCAGGACCGCGAAGCGCTGACCTTCGGCTTTGATGCCGATTTCCAGATCGAGAGCTATCTGCGGCATCAGGGCATGACCTTCGTCGACCGCTTTGATGCGAACTCGTATCTCTATGTCACGCGCGCCATGGATTACTTCGATCTTGCCGCCGAGCACGGCGGATCACTGGCCAAGGCATTCCTGCGGACCAACACGAGGTTCTGCGTCATTTCCTTCACCACGGACTGGCTGTTCCCGACTTCAGAGAGCAAGGCTGTCGTGCGCGCGCTGAATGCGGCCGCCGCCAACGTCTCCTTTGTCGAGGTGGTCAGTGACCGGGGCCATGACGCTTTCCTGCTGGATGAGCCGGAGATGTTCCGCACCGTGCGCGGCTTCCTGACCGGCGCGGCGCGTGCGCGCGGAATTCCTGCCCCTGGAGGAGCTGCCTGATGACCCCTGCAACCCCATCCAGCAGCATTGTGACCATTCGCGGCGATCACCTTGTCGTCTGCGATCTGGTGCCGGAGGGCGCGCGCGTTCTCGATGTCGGCTGCGAAGACGGTGCTTTGCTGCAGCTCCTGACCGAGCGGCGCCACATCGATGGCCGTGGCATCGAGCTGTCGCAGAGCGGCGTGAACAAGGCCGTGGCGCGAGGCCTGTCTGTGGTGCAGGGCGACGCCGACATGGATCTGTCCGACTACCCGGACAATGCCTTCGATGTTGTCATCCTCAGCCAGACCCTGCAGGCAACGCGGGACCCGAAGGGCGTGCTGGAGCAGCTCCTGCGCATCGGCGGCCAGGTTATCGTGTCCATCCCGAATTTCGCTCACTGGCGCAATCGGATGCAGCTGCTCTGGCGCGGACGCATGCCGGTGACGAAGTACCTGTCCTACCAGTGGTACGACACGCCAAACATCCACTTCTGCTCCATTCGCGATTTCGTCGCGCTGGTGGAGGAGATGGATGCCACCGTGGTCAAGGCAGTCGCGTTGAGTGGTCAGGGCGATCGTATCGGCTTTTCAGCGCCCTGGTGGCTGTGGAACCTGATTGGCGAACAGGCGGTGTTCCTGCTCAAGCGCTGAGCGTCAGCCGCGACGCCGTTTGCCTGACAAGGTGGTGCGACGGGCGGAGCCCGGGCCGGCCGGTTTCATGCCTGTGGTCACGCCCTCCGGCACGAACACCGGCCGCAGGATGCGCAGCATGCTCTTGCCGTTTTCCGTCTGAACACCGCGGTGGACGCGCTTTTCGGCTTCGATCACCAGGATACCCCCGAAGGCTGGCCAGAGCGCGCGTCCAAGCGCCTCCCAGGTTCGTGCGCTGCGCAGGATGAAGCGGGAGCGTGTCGGCGGCAGATACAACGCCTCCTCCTTTGCCACCACGTCGAACTGGCAGGTTTTCAGCAGGCTCTGGATCTGACCCTTGGAATAGGGTCGGCCGTAGCCGAAGGGCGATGTTTCCGACTGGGACCACAAGCCGCTGCGATTGGGCACGATGACGATCAGCTTGCCGCCGGGAACCAGCACCCGCCAGGCCTCACGCAGCATGGCTGCCGGATCGCCGGTAAAGTCCAGCGCATGCACGATGATGGCCCGGTCGAAGACGGCATCTGAGAACGGCAGGTCGTTCACACCGACAAGGACCGCGCCGTTGGCGCGCTCGCGCGGCCAGTGCACGCAGCCCTGTTGTGCCGGCATGGCAGCAACACAGCGCCCTGCTTCATCCATGTAGGGGCGAAGGAACGGACCGGCATAGCCGAGACCAAGCAGCGATTCGCCCCGCGCACTTGGCCAGAGCGCGCGGATGCGGGCACCAACCAGACTGCGCAAGAGGCGGCCAAGCGGGAGGTCGTAAAAGGTTCGAAGATCGCCGACGTCGAGATACATGGCCTATCCGCTTCAGGTCGGCGCGATTGAACCTTGCATCGCCGCTGAACGCAAGCTGTCTTGCGGTCGCGCTTTCGCTTGCTCTGACCGTGATTGCTTGCCACTCTCCGCCCAACCCAACGGCCGAGGAAACGCTCATGCCCCGCTTTGCCCAGCGGCAGTTCATCTGCCTGTCCGACAATTACGGCGTCCTGCTCAAGGACGAGGTCACCCAGACCGTTCTGGCCATCGATGTGCCGGATGCCGCGCCCTATCTGCAGGAGCTGCGCGAAACCGGTTGGCGTCTGACGCATATCCTGATCACCCACCACCATTGGGATCACGTGCAGGGCCTCAGCGCGCTCAAGGAAGCGACCGGGGCTCGCGTGATCGGTCCGGCCTTGTCGCGCGACAAGATCCAGGATCTCGATGATGTCGTCGAAGACGGCGATGTGCTCGATCTGGGTGGCACCCGCGTGGAGGCACTGGCAACGCCGGGGCACACGCTGGATCAGATCTCTTGGTATTTTCCCGAGGGGCGCATCGCGCATACGGGTGATACCCTGTTCTCGCTTGGCTGTGGCCGGGTGTTCGAAGGGGACATGGAAATGATGTGGGCGTCGCTGGCCCGTCTGCTGCGGCATCTTCCGGACGAAACCGTCATCTACTGCGGCCATGAATACACCCAGTCGAATGCCCGTTTCGCGCTCGCCATGGATCCGGACAATGCGGCCCTGCGCCAGCGGGCGCAGGAAGTGGACCGTCTGCGGGCGGAACATCTGCCTACCCTGCCCACCACCATGGCCCGGGAAAAGGCCGCCAACCCGTTTCTGCGTTCTGGTGACCCCGCGCTCGCGGCTCGCCTGGGACTGGCCGGGGCGTCGCCAGCCGAGGTTTTCGCCAAATTGCGCAGTGCAAAGGACACATTCTGAACCATGCATCTCACCGACCTTTCCCTCACCGAGATCATCGACCAGCTGGGCATGCAGCCGCATCCGGAGGGTGGGTTCTATGTCGAGGCGTTCCGTGACAGCGAGACCGACGAGACGGGCCGGCCTGTCTCGACATCAATCTATTTCCTGCTGCCGGAAGGTGTGGTGTCGCGCTGGCACCGGATCGATGCGGTCGAGGTCTGGCACTGGTATGGCGGCGCGCCGCTCGAGCTGTCGGTGAGCGAGGACGGCCAGACGACACAGCTGGTGACGTTGGGCGATGACCTGCCGGGTGGCCAGCATCCGCAGGCGATTGTTCCCCGCCATGCCTGGCAACAGGCGCAGAGCCTGGGCGACTACACGCTGGTCGGCTGCACTGTGGCGCCCGGCTTCATCTTTGACACGTTCGAGATGGCCCCCGAAGGCTGGCAGCCTTCGGCCAAGTGACGAGCCTTGATGGTCATCCCGGCTCGGCGCTGCGCTTGGCCGGGATGATGATGGTTAGGTCGAAGGTCATCAAACAAAAGGGCCGCCCGGTGAATGGGCGGCCCTTTGCGTTTTTGGTGCTGCAACAAGCAGTAATCAGGTGCCCTTGGCAGCAGCGCGTTCGGCGCGCTTGCGGTCGTTCGGGTCCAGAAGGGCCTTGCGCAGACGGATGTTCTTCGGCGTCACTTCCACCAGCTCGTCGTCGGCAATGTAGGCCAGCGCGGCCTCAAGGCTGTGGCGGATCGGGGTGGTCAGCTTCACGGCCTCATCCTTGCCGGCGGCGCGGATGTTGGTCAGCTGCTTGCCCTTCAGGACGTTGACTTCGAGGTCGTTGCCACGGGTGTGCTCGCCGATGATCATGCCCTGGTAAACCTTGACGCCCGGCTCGATCATCATCGGGCCGCGGTCTTCCAGGTTGAACATGGCGTAGGCCACCGCTTCACCGTCGCCGTTCGAGATCAGTACGCCGGTGTGACGGGTCGGAATGTCGCCCTTGTACGGGGCGTATTCATAGAACACGCGGTTGAAGATCGCCGTGCCGCGGGTGTCGGACAGCAGCTCGCCTTGATAGCCGATGAGGCCACGGGTCGGGGCGAGGAACTGCAGACGGGTGCGGCCACCGCCGGACGGGCGCATTTCGCGCAGCTCGGCCTTGCGCTCGGACAGCTTCTGCACGACGACGCCCGAGTGTTCCTCATCCACGTCGATGGTGACTTCTTCGATCGGCTCCAGGCGGTTGCCCTTGTCGTCGAACTTGTACACCACGCGCGGACGGCCGACGCAGAGCTCGAAGCCTTCGCGGCGCATGTTTTCGATGAGAATGGCGAGCTGGAGTTCACCGCGGCCCGACACGATGAAGGCGTCACCTTCTGCGGTGTCTTCGATCTTCAGTGCAACGTTGCCTTCGGCCTCATCCATCAGGCGCTTGCGGATAACGCGCGACTGCACCTTGTCGCCTTCGGTGCCGGCCAGCGGGCTGTCGTTGACGAAGAAGGTCATGGACAGGGTCGGCGGATCGATCGGCTGTGCGGTGATCGGGGTGTTGATGTCCATCGAGCACAGGGTATCGGCGACGGTCGCTTCCTGCAGGCCGGCGATGGCGATGATGTCGCCTGCTTCGCCCTTTTCGATCGGCTGGCGCTCAAGGCCGCGGAACGCGAGAACCTTGGAGATGCGGCCCGTTTCGACGACTTTGCCATCGCGCGACAGCGCCTTGATCGGCATGTTCGGGATCGCTTCGCCGGCAACGATGCGGCCAGTAAGGATGCGGCCCAGGAACGGGTTGCTTTCGATGGTGGTCGCCAGCATCCGGAACGAGCCTTCCTCGGCAGTCGGAGCCGGGACGTGGCTGATGATGAGGTCGAACAGCGGACCCATCGACTCGGCCGGGCCGGTTGGATCGTTGGCCATCCACTCCTGCTTGGCAGAACCGTAGACGACCGGGAAGTCGAGCTGCTCTTCGTTGGCGTCGAGGGCGGCGAAGAGGTCGAACACTTCGTCCAGCACTTCTTCGGCGCGCTGCTCGGGCTTGTCGATCTTGTTGATCGCGACGATCGGCTTGAGACCCAGCTTCAGGGCCTTGCCAAGCACGAACTTCGTCTGCGGCATCGGGCCTTCAGCGGCATCAACCAGCAGGACGACGCCGTCGACCATGTGCAGGATGCGCTCGACTTCACCGCCGAAGTCGGCGTGACCCGGGGTGTCCACGATGTTGATGCGGGTGTCGTTCCAGACCAGCGAAGTCACCTTCGCCAGAATGGTGATGCCGCGCTCACGCTCCAGGTCGTTGGAGTCCATCATGCGCTCTTCGGTGCGCTGGTTCTCGCGGAACGAGCCCGACTTCTTGAGCAGAACGTCGATCAGGGTGGTCTTGCCATGGTCGACGTGGGCGATGATGGCGATGTTGCGCAGCTTCATTAATGGCTCCAAAAGACACTGCGGGCGCTGGGCCCGCAGTCGCGTGTCTTTGCATAGTGGCAGCCCACCGGCGAGCGGCGGGACGGTAAGTTGCGCCCTGTATAGTGTGGAAGCCGGATTTGTGCAACGCGGCAGCTTCACTTGACGCAAGGTGGAGCTGAGTGTAGTTAATAAGGAAACCTTATTATATGCGCTCCTTATCAAAATGACCGAACCGGCTCTCTTCTCATCGATCCCAGAACCATTGCAGCCACCGCTCGGTCTGCTGCTCACCGATGTCGCGCGCCTGCTGCGCCGCAGGCTGGAAGCTGCCCTCGAGCAGGTCGACACAGGGCTGACATCGGCCGAGGCGCGGGCCGTTAACATCATTCGTCGCATGCCCGGCCGGCGGCAGGGGGTGCTGGCGGAACTGATGGGGATCGAGCCGATGACGCTTGTCGGTCATCTGGACCGTCTGGAACGGGCCGGCATCATTCGCCGTGTCGTGGATCCGGCAGACCGGCGCGCCAGGATCATCGAACTGACCGAGGCGGCAAGGCCTGTCCTGCTGCGCATCGACGAGGCGCTCGTTCAGGTGCGATCAGAACTGACTGCCGGCCTCGATGATACCCAGGCGGCGCAGCTGCATGGGCTGCTTCTGCATGTTCTGTCCAGCCTGTGCGACGCCGATGCACGGCCATCGTCTCTACGTACAAGCGTTTGATTGAAGGTCCGCAATGCGTGAATCCATCCCTTCCCTGATGAGCGAACGGCGCACGGCGGCCCTTGGCGCCGCGTTGGTCGCGATTGGTCCGGTTACCATGGCCCTGTACACACCGGCCATGCCGGTGCTGGCGGAGGCTTTCGATACCAGCCGCTCGATGATCAAGCTGACATTGACGGCCTACTTCGCCGGCTTCGCGCTGACCCAGCTGATCTGTGGTCCGTTGACGGATGCCTTTGGCCGCCGGCCGGTGACACTGGCTTTCCTGCTGCTCTATCTGGCGTCAACCCTGCTCGCCACCTTTGCGCCGACAGTCGAATGGATGATTGTTGCCCGCACGCTGCAAGGCATCGGGGCTGCTGTCGGCATCTCGGTGTCGCGCGCAATCGTGCGCGATCAGTTCACCGGACAGACGTCGGCGCGGATCATGAACACAATCGGCACCATGCTGGCGATTGGTCCCGCCATTTCGCCGACCATCGGCGGACTGACGCTGGAGCTTTTCGGCTGGCGCGAGATCTTCTGGTTCATGGTCGTCTATGGCGTGGTCCTGATGCTGGCCGTCGCGCTCTGGATGGCTGAAACCAACCGCTTCATTGACCGGGCGAACCTGCGTCCCGCGCGGCTGGTCAGCAACTACATCACCCTTCTGCGCGATCCCAGCTTCCTGCGGCCAAGCCTGCTGGTCGGCTTCGGCATCGGCTCGATCTATACGCTGGCGACGATCCTGCCATTCGTGCTGATCGATCAGCTGGGCCTGTCACCAAGCCAGTTCGGCTTCGGCATGATGGTCCAGTCCGGCAGTTTCATCAGCGGGACGCTGGTCACCGGACGTTTGCTGCGTCGCGTTGAAGCGGACCGCCTGATTCCCTATGGCCTCACAGGTCTTGTCCTCGCGTCGACCGCCATGGTGGCCACCCATCAGCTGCTGCCGATGTCGTTCCTCGCCGTGATGCTGCCCGTTGGCCTCTTTGCCTTCTCCCTCGCAACCGTGCTTCCGGCGGCCATGACCACGTCCCTGCAGGGGTTTCCGCAGATGGCCGGGGCGGCGGCCTCGATGACCGGCTTCCTGCAGTTCGGCACGGGCATTCTGGGCAGCGCTCTGGCGGCCTGGCTTGGCGATCCTTCCCTTGCCATGCTGATCGTGGCACCTGGCATGCCCATGCTGGCCGTCCTGTCCTATCTGGCGCTGACGCCGCTGGTACGGGCCAAATAGGGCAGGAAGGTCGGATTGCGGCTGCCATCTGCCGGGCAAGAGGCTTGACCTTGCCGGTGTGACACGCGATGACCCACGACTTGACCCGGCCGCCAGAGCTGCTGGTCTGTCGCTGAAGGGAAACCCGTCCGGCCATGGCTTCCACGCCTTACTCCTTGCCAGCTCCCGAGACCAACGGGGGCAGGATGCATGTCATGGGCATCCTCAATGTCACGCCGGACTCGTTTTCTGATGGCGGCCGTCATGCTGCTGCGGATGCGGCTCTCGCCCATGCCAAGTCCATGATCGCAGAGGACGCGGACATCATCGACATCGGCGCGGAAAGCACCCGTCCGGGCGCGGCGGCTGTTGATGCTGCCGAGGAATGGTCGCGGCTTGAACCGGTGCTGGCTCCCGTCATCGCGCTCGGGGTGCCGGTGTCGATCGACACCTACAAGGCGGATATCGCGCGGCGTGCCTGCGTGCTGGGCGCGGCAATCGTCAATGACGTCTGGGGCCTGCAGAAGGATCCGGGCATGGCAGACGTCGTGGCGGCTGCTGGCGTGCCGGTCGTGATGATGCACAACCGGGTCGAGGCCGACGCCTCCATCGATATCCTTGCCGACATGGATCGCTTCTTTGAACGGTCCATGCAGCTGGCGGATCAGGCTGGAATTGCCCGTGAGCGGCAGATCCTCGATCCCGGCTTCGGCTTTGGCAAGACGATGGACCAGAACTATCTGGTCCTGAACCGGCTTGACCACCTTGCCCGCCATGGCTTGCCCATTCTTGCGGGCGCATCGCGCAAGCGGATGATCGGCGCCGTTCTGGACGTTCCGACGGACGAGCGGCTGTTTGGCTCGCTGGCGGTGCATCTGCTGGCCGCCGAGCGTGGCGCGGTCATCCTGCGGGTGCATGACGTGAAGGCGCATGTCGAAGCGCTTGCGATCCAGGCAGCGATGCGGCGGGAGCGGGCTGCTTTGGTGCCGGCAGAGGCGGGACGTTGATGCTTCAGAATGACACGGGCCACGCAGCCCGGCCGCAGCGCGCAGCGCTGGGCCTTGGCTCGAACATGGGCGACCCCAAGGCCAATCTGGCACAGGCAATCGCCCTGCTGGATACCAGCCCCGGCATTCGTGTGCTGGAGATATCACCGGCCTACCGGACCCCGCCCTGGGGACCGGTGCCGCAGGATGATTATCGCAACATCTGCCTCGTCATCGAGACAACGCTTGCGCCCGTGGACCTGCTGCGCCGCTGCCTTGCAGTGGAGAAGCAGATGGGCCGGGTCCGAGATGTGCGTTGGGGGCCGAGGCTCATCGATATCGATGTGCTCTTGTATGAAGACACCGAGCTCGATCATCCCGAGCTGACTGTCCCGCATCCGCGCATGGCCGAACGGGCTTTCGTGCTGGTGCCGCTCGCGGATATCTGGCCAGAGGCCCGCATTGCTGGCGGGCTTACTGTCGCGCAGGCGCTTGCATCCTGCCCCGACCGCGACGGCGTTGTTCGCCTCGAGGACTAAGACCAACTCTCGGTGAGTTGAACTCACCGAGAGTTGGTCAAGCCCGTGCGGCGTCTGAGCGTTTTCAAGGCGTGATGCGTCAGCATCTTAGCGCCTTGGCAAAAGGAAGACCCAGCGCCCATAGATGCGGGCGCTGGTTGCGCGGTTTACGGGTTCGGCAACTCGCCGCGCAGCCACTGCTGCCACTGACGCTTGGTGCCGAAGAAAACGTTGCGGTCGACGTCGCCCTTGATGCCGGGGACGCGTCCTTCGGCGGTGTACTGCCAGAAGACCCAGTCATCGCGCTTGGAATACATGTGCATCGGATGGCGTGCGACCGAACGGATCCAGAAGTCATGCGCCGTGAAGTGACCCACCAGGATCTCGCGGTGGAAGTCGACCGTCGTGTAGACGACCGGGCGCTTGCCGTAATGGGCCTGCAGCGCATCGAGGAAGACATTCATGTCTGCAACGATCTTGCCCTGCGGAGGACGGGTCCGGCAGGTCTTGGACACGCCGTTCCACTCCATGTCCAGGACGGGTGGCAGGGCCGCGGGATCAACCGGAACGTTCTGGATGAACCAGGAGATCTGCTCTTCGACCGGCCGGCAGAAATAATAGAAGTGATAGGCGCCACGCGGTACGCCTGCGGCCTTGGCCGCGTTCCAGTTTTCCATGAACTTCGGATCGACGAAATCGCCGCCCTCGGTTGCCTTGATGTAGGCGAACTGGGTTCCGGCCTTGCGCACCGTGTTCCAGTCGATATCGCCCTGCCAGCGTGACACGTCGATGCCGTGGATCGGGAAATCCGTCGGGACGGGATCACGATCCTCGTAAGAGGCACAGGCGGTGAGCGAGAAGGTCAGCAGGAAGACGGCAAGACGGCGCGTGAACGCGATCACGGGAACCCCACAGGTTAACGAAATACAAAAACTGCACTTCAAAATGCGGCAAATTCCCTAACGGATCGTAGAGAAATCATGGCCGGATTGGGGCATTTGCACTCAACTGCGCTGTTGCCAGTCAGACCTTGTCAGAATAGCCATGGTGGTCTGGTCAGGAGCAACATGATGACTGATACGACGCTGTATGGCGCATTGAATTCGGGACACTCGTTCAAGGTCAGGCTTCTCTTGCTGATGGCAGGGGTCGAGCATCGCTATGTCGCCATCGACATTGGCCAGCCTCGCGCGGAGCGGCCGGCGGAATTTCGCGCTGTTTCCCCCTTTGGCGAGGTTCCGGTGCTGGTCGAGGCGGGCAGGGCGACGGCCCAGTCCAACGCCCTGCTTTTGCATCTGTCGCGAAAGACCGGAGTGCTTGGTGCCTCGGATGAGGCCGGATGGACGGCGATCACGTCCTGGCTGTTCTGGGAAGCCAACCGGATCGGCCGGTCCTATCCCAATCTGCGCTGGTATCGCCGGTTTGACGGTACAGGCGACCCGGCTCTCGTCCGCTGGTTCGAGGAGACGGCGATCACCGACCTCGACCGCATGGAGCAGGAGCTGGCCGACCGGCCATTCCTTCTTGGCAATGCCACCATCGCGGATCTCTCGCTTGCCGGTTATCTCCTCTACGGAGATGACGTTGGCCTCGACATGAGCCGCTGGCCGGCCGTGATGGCGTGGCTGGAGAGGATCCGCGCGTTGCCGGGATATCGCGCCCCGCTGGAGATCATGGGCTGATCCTCAATGCATCCCTCAGGCCCCGTGCTCTGGACCGTCACAGCCGGAAATCCCGCTAGGCTTGCCCGTCCGGGGCCCCTATGAATGCTTTCTCTGTCTGAACCTTGTGGATTCGCCGATGACTGATCGCCTGACCCTTGCCACTTGGAACATCAATTCGGTTCGGCTGCGCATGCCGATTGTCGAGAAGTTCCTCACCGAACAGGCGCCGGACGTCCTGTGCCTGCAGGAAACCAAGTGCCCGGATGCGAATTTTCCGGAAGGCGCGTTCCGCAAGCTTGGTTATGAGCATCTCGCGATCAACGGGCAGAAGGGCTACCACGGGGTTGCGATTGCCTCCAAGCGTCCGTTGTCCGATCTGGAACGCCGAGACTTCTGCGCCAAGGGCGATGCACGCCATATCGCTGTCAGCCTGCCTTTTGCCGGCGCTGCGCTCAGGCTGCACAATTTCTACGTTCCCGCAGGCGGGGATGAACCTGATCGCGAGATCAACGACAAGTTCGGCCACAAGCTCGACTTCATGGCGGAAATGAAGAGTTGGCTGGCCGATGGCGAGGCCAGTCGTCCGGCAGTCGTCGTCGGCGATCTCAATGTCGCGCCCTATGAGCACGATGTCTGGTCGCACAAGGCGCTGCTGAAGGTCGTCTCCCACACTCCGGTCGAGACGGAGCTGTTCGAGGCGATCCGGACCGGCGGCGACTGGGTCGACGCGATGCGCCAGACGGTTCCGGCCTCGGAAAAGCTCTACACCTGGTGGAGCTACCGCGCGAAGGACTGGGATGCTGCGGACAAGGGCCGCCGTCTGGACCATGTCTGGCTGTCACGCCCGCTTGCGGGCGCTCTCAAGGGAACGTCTGTGCTGCGCGCGGCACGCGGTTGGGACAAGCCGTCCGACCACGTGCCGGTCCTGGCCGTGCTCGAGGCTTGATGAGGGGCCGGCAGTCGCCTTGTGGCACCCTGGACTTCGCAGGTTTCAGGGCGTCACGATGATCTTGCCGCGCACCTTGCGGTCTGCGATTTCCTGTATCGCTTCCGCTGTCCTCTCCATCGGGTAGACCGCGTGAATGTGCGGCTTCAATTTGCCCTGCCGGACCCAGTCAAGGATCTGGGTCATGTTGGACCAGTGGCTCTCCGGATCGCGAATGATCGCTTCGCCCCAGAATACACCGCGGATGTCGCAGCCCTTCAGCATCACCAGGTTGAGCGGGATCTTCGGGATCTCGCCAGCAGCAAACCCGACCACAAGGTAGCGGCCTTCCCAGGCGGTGGCGCGAACGGCCTGTTCGGCTAGATCACCACCGACAGGGTCATAGACCACATCGGCGCCCATACCGCTTGTCAGCGCCTTGAGCCGGTCCTTGAGCGGCTCTGTGGCATAGTTGATGGTCTCTGTGGCGCCGAGGCTGCGGGCAAAGGCCAGCTTGTCGTCCGACGAGGCGCAGGCGATCACGCGAGCACCCATGATGGTCGCGATCTCAACCGCCGCCTGACCCACGCCGCCAGCGGCACCCAGTACGGCGACCGTTTCGCCTTCCTGCAAGCCTGCCCTGTCCCGGAAGGCATGCAGCGTCGTGCCATAGGTGACCGAAAGACCGGCGGCTGCCTCGAAGGAGATGCCGTCCGGCATCGGAATGAGGTCATCCTCGATCGCGATCACCACGTCACGCGCCGCGCCAAAGCGGATGTAGCCGATGACCGCATCGCCTGGCCGGAACCGGTCGACATCGTCTCCGATTGCTTCAACGATGCCGGAAAACTCGGCGGCAGGCGAAAAGGGCAATTCGGGGCGGATCTGGTACTTGCCCTCGATGATCAGCGTGTCGAAAAAGTTTAGCGCAAACGCCTTGACCCGAACTTTCACTTCGCCGGGGCCAGGATGAGGGTCGTCCAATGTCTCGAGGGTCAGGCTGGACGCGGGTCCAAGGCTGCGGCACAGAACGGCTTTCACGATCATTCTCCCCCGAGAATCCCCAATTACGCTGCGTATTGCCTAGCATGACATGGGCGCTGCGGAAAGTTTCTGCGTTGCGAAAGATAACAGGGTGACGCTTGAACCTGCTTGGAACGTGGGGCAAACAGGCGACCGGAATGGAACTGGGCGGACCGCCTCGAGCGGGGCCGTCAAACGAGAAGTCAGGAAAGCAGGCGAGTGATGCGCGGATACTTTGCAGTGGGGGCTGAAGGGCTGTCGAAACGGATGAACCTTGGCAGCCTGATGCGCTCGGCACACGCCTTTGGCGCCAGCTTCTTCTTCACTGTCGATGCTGGCCCAGCCATTCGCCGTGCACCGCGCTCCGACACGTCCAACAGTCCCGATCACCTGCCGGTCTTTGCCTGGGATACGGTCGAGACCATGGACCTGCCGGCGAAGTGCCAGCTGGTGGGCGTGGAGCTGACCGATGATGCGATTGACCTGCCCAGCTTCATGCATCCCTTGCAGGCTGCCTATGTGCTTGGACCGGAGCGGGGGTCGCTGTCGCAGGGAATGCTAGCCCGCTGTGACCATGTGATCCGGATTCCGACCAAGTTCTGCATCAATGTCGCGACTGCCGGGGCAATTGTTCTCTATGACCGCCACCGCGCGCTTGGCCGCTATGCTGATCGACCGGTAACCGCAGGCGGGCCCAAGGAGGATCGCGCTGCCCATGCCCATGGAGGGCCGATCTTCAGGACCGGACGTCAGGTGCCTGGGTGGGAACGGGCTGTGACCGGCGATGCAGCCGGTGACCCGGAGGCCTGACAAGGCAAGATGACCGGGACGCGGTCAGTCGATGTCGACGGCGCTGTCGGCTTCCAGAAGCTGGCGCAGGCGCGCGAACGCCAGACGAATGCGAGACTTCACGGTGCCCAGCGGGAGTCCCGTGCGCTCGGCGATTTCGCTGTGTGACAGGCCAAGGAAGAAAGCCTGCCTGACTACCTCGCGCTGGTTTTCCGGCAACTGGCTGATGGCGGCACGGACACGCTCCTCCCGCAGGCCCGAGTCCATCTGCACATCGATGTCCTCCGGGGCGGAAGGGTGCAGGGACGGGTCTTCGGGATCAAGCGCGCCGGACTTCTGGCGCCGCAGTGCATCGATCCGGCGATTGCGGGCAATGCGGAACAGCCAGGTGCTGGCCGAGGCTTTTGTCGGGTCGAACAGGGCGGCCTTGCGCCAGAGGATCACCATTGCCTCCTGCGCAATTTCCTCAGCCGAGGCGGCATCGCTGCCCTGTTGCATCAGGTAACCCTTGATGCGGGGCGCGAAATGATCGAACAGCTCCGCAAAAGCGGCTTGGTCCTGAGACTGCGCGACCCGTTCGATCAGACTTGAAAAATACTGCGCCTGAACCACCGCAGACTTCACTCCCAGACCTTGTGTCTTGCTTGCATGCCATACCGGTGTAGCCGGTTTTGGCGTCACACTCTCGCCCGATTTATGCAGCCAGCGTGCTGTCATCGCGAGCCGAAAATACCGACTGCGACGACAAGCGCCATCCGGGAGATTGGCTTTCAACCCTTTCGTAACCGTCTTTAAGCTAGGCTTAAGCCACTGTTTATAAGCCGGTAGGCGTTTGAATAAAATCGAAGCGAATAACGCGCAAGGAAACGGTGTGGAGATGATGCAAGCACGTACACTGGTTACCGCCGCTCTGTTCCTGGGCCTGTCCGGTGCTGCCGCCTTCGCCCAGGCCCCGACGCCACTGGGTGAACCGAGCAAAGACTGGGCTGCTTTCACGCATTCGAGCGGGGGCGGCAAGGTCTGCTTTGCCCTGACCCGGCCGAAGGTGATGGCACCGAGCGACCGCAATCACGGAGAAGTGTTCTTCTTCGTGTCGACCCGCAAGGCCGAAGGCGTTGCCAACGAGCCCAGCTTCCAGGTCGGCTACCCGCTGAAGGAAGGCACGCCGGTTGTCGTCGATATCGACGGCAAGACCTTCAACATGTTCACCAAGGGCGATGGCGCCTGGGTTGAGAATGCAGCGGCCGAACAGCAGCTCGTGGCTGCGATGAAGGCCGGCAAGAAGATGGCGGTCAAGGCGCAGTCTGCGCGCGGAACCGGAACGAGCTACGAGTTCTCGTTGGCTGGCGTTTCTGCCGCAGTCGACACTGCAGCCAAAGCCTGCCGCTGAACGATGTGTCCTGCGGGCCCCGAGGGGCCCGCGTGGACCAGAGGATGACCGCCGCTGGCTGCACGCTCCCGGTCGCGGTTGATTCTTTCCGGGTTTTGTGGTTCTTCGTCCACAACGGTCGTGGCTCCGCAAGGATGCCGCGCCATTTTTGTTGGAAGCGCGGAGCTTGTGAGCGAGCTGCTGCGCGGCGCTTGTGCCGAAGCGGCCGGATGCGCCCAACTGCTTGAACCAGGACAGTAGCGACCGACATGGCGATCACGCTTGACCTTGCGCAGCGCGCGGACACAACGAATTCAGTGCCTGCCTCCGTAGTCCCGACCATGGTGGCTGCTCCGGAAAAGCCGACCTTGGTCGGCCTTGACCGTGCAGGTCTCGCCGAAGCGATGGCCGGCATCGGTATCCCCGAGCGGCAGCGCAAGATGCGCGCCCAGCAGCTGTGGCATTGGCTTTATGTGCGCGGGGCCTCTGACTTCGGCCAGATGACGAATATCGCCAAGGATCTGCGGGCAACGCTCGATGAGCATTTCTCGATCGCCCGTCCGGAAATCGTGTCCGAGCAGATCTCCGTCGATGGAACCCGCAAGTGGTTGTTCCGCTTCCCGCCGCGCGGCGCAGGACGTCCCGTCGAGATTGAAACCGTCTATATTCCGGAAGAAGGACGCGGCACGCTCTGCGTTTCCTCCCAGGTCGGCTGCACGCTGACCTGCACCTTCTGCCACACCGGCACGCAGAAGATGGTCCGCAACCTGACGTCGGAAGAGATCCTGTCGCAGGTTCTGCTGGCGCGCGACCGCCTCGGCGATTTCCCGGATGCCGCGACACCGCAGGGTGCGATTGTTCCCTCCGAAGGCCGGCTCGTGACCAATGTGGTCATGATGGGCATGGGCGAGCCGCTCTACAACTTCGATAACGTGAAGCAGGCCCTGCTGATTGCATCGGACGGCGAAGGCCTGTCCCTGTCGAAGCGCCGCATTACCCTGTCGACATCCGGCGTGGTTCCCGAGATCGCGCGCACGGGCGACGAGATCGGCTGCATGCTCGCAATCTCGCTGCATGCCGTCCGTGACGACCTGCGCGATGTGCTTGTGCCGATCAACAAGAAGTGGCCGATCAAGGATCTGCTCGACGCCTGCCGCCGCTATCCGGGCCTGTCGAATGCCAAGCGCATCACGTTCGAATATGTGATGCTCAAGGGCGTCAATGACAGCGATGCGGATGCACGCGAACTGGTGCGCTTGTTGGCCGGCATTCCTGCCAAGATCAACCTGATCCCGTTCAACCCGTGGCCGGGCTCCGAATACGAGTGCTCGGACTGGGAGCGCATCGAGCACTTCGCCGACATCGTCAATCGTGCCGGCTATGCTTCGCCGATCCGTACGCCGCGCGGCCGCGACATCTTCGCAGCCTGTGGCCAGCTGAAGTCGGCATCCGAGCGGATGCGCAAGAAGGACCGGGACGCTCTCGAGGGCGCTGCCTGATCAGCTGCCGTTCCACCAAAACGAAAAGCCGGCGCAGTGCGCCGGCTTTTTTTGTTGGTGATGGGGCAAGTTTATCAAGCAGCTGCGACGTTGCGCAGGAACGAACTGACCAGTGATCCCAGTTCAGTTACGCGACCGGCCACAGAGCTGGAGGCCGTGTCGACTTCGTTGGCACAGGTTCTGGTTTCGGCAACGGAGCCCGTGACCTCACCCATGTTGCGGGCCGCTGCCACGGTGCTTGCTGAGGTGTCGCTGGCGCTGCGGCTGATTTCCCGCGTTGCTGCGTCCTGCTGCTGCACAGCGGCGGCAATCGAGTTCGTGTACTGATTGGCCTTGTCCATGATTTCGGCGATGCCGCTGATGGCGCGAACCGCGTCGCCGGTCCAGGGCTGGATCTCCGATACCTGGCCGCTGATCTCTTCAGTGGCCTTGGAGGTCTGGTTGGCAAGTTCCTTGACCTCTGCTGCCACCACGGCAAAGCCGCGTCCAGCTTCGCCTGCACGTGCGGCTTCGATGGTGGCGTTCAGCGCCAGGAGGTTGGTCTGCTCGGCGATCGCGCGGATGAGATCAACAACTTCACCAATCCGCTGTGCGGCCGTGGCGAGGTTGGTCATCTTCTCGTTGCTTTCGGTCGCCTGCTGCGTCGCGTCACGAATGACCATGGTTGTCTCGTTGACGCGGCCGCCGATCTCCGTGATCGATGCCGAAAGTTCCTCCGCAGCGGACGCGACCAGCTGGACGTTTTCGGACGCCGTCGTGGTTGCATGGGATGCGCTTCCGGCAGTTTCGGCGGCTGACGTCGAGATCCGGATCAGGTTCCGCGCCGTTGTCTGCATCTGCTCCATGTTTGCCGACACCGAGCCGAGGACCTCCTCGGACTGGAAACGGAACTGGTCGAGCAAATCTTCGATGCGCTTCTGGCGTGCCATCCGTTCTTCCTGCTCGCGGGCTTCGGCAGCGGCGAGGCGAGCCTGCTCCGCGACCGTATCCCGGAACCCGGCAATCGCTTGTGCGATGTCACCAATCTCGTCCTTGCGGCTTGCAGCGGTGAAGGCAACATCGACATTGCCTCCGGCAAGGTCCCTCGCATCTTGGACAAGGCCCTGGATCGGCCGAATGATGCCGCGTGCGATGAACAGGCCGACAAGTGTCACGACGACAGCGGCGCCGCAGAAGATCAGCAGGATGGCGTTGCGGAGTGCCCGGGCCGGCGCGGTGACTTCGTCATGATCCTGGATGGCCACTACCGTCCAGCGAGTTCCGAGGAATTCCATAGGCAGGACAGCAGCGACAAAGGTTGTATCGCGATAGCCGGTAACTTCGCCAGTCTCGTTCTTGCCTCCAATGCCTGCGGCTACGAGGTCTCCCTTGAGCTCAGTCGTCTGGATGTCATTCACATCAGGCGTCTTTGCCGAATCAGCCCGGAAGCGCCCGTCGTTCCCCAGCAGGACGGTCTCGCCGGTTTCGCCAAGGCCGCTAGTCTGTCCCATGATCGAGTTCAGGCGATCGACCGGCATCTGGAACGCAAGGACGCCGATGCGCTCGCCGTTCCGGAACACGGGCGTGGCAATGAAGCTCGCCTGAGCCCCATTGCTGGGTGCATAGGCCTGGAAATCGAAGAAACTTGCCGACCCGGCCGGAGCGCTCGACGCAGCCCGGAAGGCCTTGCCGAGATCACTGTCCTTCCACTGACCACCATTGAGGTTCGTGGCGAAGTCGAGTTCCTTGAAGACGGTGTAGACAAGGTCACCTGACTGGTTGAACAGGAAGATGTCGTAGTAGCCGCGGGTTTTCAGGAAGTCGCGGAGCCACGGATGATAGGTGCCATGCACAGTATCATACACGCTGCTGCCGGCGCTCATCAGAGCATCTTTTTGTCCGATCGGATTCGGATTTTCATGGATGTAGGCTTTTTGCAGGTCGGTACCGGCGTTCGGACCAATCTGTTGCCACGCGCCATCATAAGCCGTCAGGGCTTCTGCGATCATCGGGCTGCGGCCGATGACGGAAAGATCTTCAACGATGCTGCCAAGATATTGATCCAGCTCGGCCTTGCGGGCTTCTGCCAGTGCCTCAAGCTTGGTCTCCGCATCGTGGAGCAGCTCGTCGGAACTGCTCGTGTAAGACAGAAGCCCGATCAGGGCTCCGGTCATCAATGCACATCCGACGAGTGCCGCGGGGATGCGTACGCTTAGGCGAGCAAGGGACAATGCCATTTCAGTCCTCCAAGCCTACTCAACAGGTCGGCTAATGAGTCAACTAAGCGCCGGCTCGTTTAAAAAACATCTAAAGTCATTTTCCTTTTCTCGCGTTGGGGAAGATTCGATCCGTTCGTTTTTCTGTTTGGCTTTGAAAATGCAATTTAAGTAAACAAAAATTTTGCTTTCTGCTTGGTGCTTATTCCTTTGTAGCGTTACAGATGTGTCTGCTTGTTTCGCCAGCGTCACTTCCTTGGGTTGTGGTTGATATTCGTCAGCTGTTATTTCTTCGGACGCGATGTGGTTTCGCTCGGCGCCCGGTGCAGCGTGATCAAACAGAAAAAGGCCGCCAGATGGCGGCCTTCTAATGTCAGGCTGGCAGGATGCCGGATGTCAGGCGAGCCCGCTGCGAGACAACGGCAAGGTTGCAGCCCATTCTCCTTTGGCTGCCGCAATCGCATTTGCAACGGCCGGTCCGATGGGCGGCGTTCCTGGTTCACCGATACCGGTCGGGGCTTCTGCCGAGGCCACGATGTGAACCTCGATCAGCGGCATGTCGGTCATCCGCAGCGGCTGGTAGGTATCAAAGTTCGCCTGGTCGACCTCACCGTCGGTGAAGGTGATCTCGTTGCGCAGGATCGCCCCGAGGCCATAGCCGATCGCACCCTCGACCTGTGCTCGGATCGCGTCCGGATTGACGGGAATGCCGCAATCGACGGCGCAGACGACCTTTTCCACCTTCACGGTGCCGTCCTCGCGGAACGAGATTTCCGCAATTTCCGCAACGTGGCTGTTGAAGGACGTGTGTACGGCGACGCCGCGGTATCTGCCCTCCGGCAATGCAGCGCCCCATCCGGCCTTTTCTGCGGCGAGCTTGAGCACGCCGAGCTTGCGCGGATCGTCCTTCAGGAGTGTTTCGCGATAGGCAACGGGATCTTGTCCCGCCTCCTTGGCCAGCCGGTCGATCATCGTTTCCATCACATAGGCCGTGTGGGTATGGCCGACCGACCGCCACCAAAGAACCGGAATCGGCGTCTTGGTTGCGTGTACTTCCAGCGCAAAGGCCGGAAGGGCATAGGTGGTATTTGAAACCCCCTCGACCATGGTCTCGTCGATGCCGTTCTTGACGACGAAGGCCTCCATTGCCGTGCCGATCATGATCGACTTGCCGGCGATCCGGTGTTCCCAGGCCAGAAGGTTTCCGTTGGCATCAAGCCCTGCGCGAACCCTGTGCCGCATCATCGGGCGATAGTACCCGCCGCGGATGTCATCCTCGCGGGTCCACACAACCTTGATGTGCTGCGGCGCATGACCGGCGGCCAGGCGTGTCTTGGCGATCAGTGCCGCCTCGACGAAGTAGTGGCTGTCCGGCTGAGCGCGGCGGCCAAAGGATCCACCCGCCCACAGGGTGTTGATCGCAACCTTGTCCGGGGTGAGGCCCAGCACCTGGCCGGCAACCATCTGGTCGATGGTCTGGAACTGGGATCCGGTCCAGAACGTCGCGCTCGATCCGTCAAACAGGACGGTGATGTCGAGCGGTTCCATCGGAGCGTGCGCGAGGTAGGGGAACTGGTAGTCCGCCTCGATGACCCGGGCAGCCTTCGCCATGGCCGCGGCGGCATCGCCATGGCCGTGGGCCTTCAGGCCTGGCTTTGCGACGAGATCGGCCAGCTCGGCTTCCATGGCGTCGGTGGAGCGCATCTCGGCTGCGCTGTCGTCCCAGGTGATGGTCAGGGCATCGCGGCCCTGCATCGCCGCCCAGGTTCCGGTTGCCAGCACCGCTACGCCAGAGGGGACCGTGATGACATCGACCACACCGGGAAGGGCGCGCGCTGCCGCATCATCGACGGTGGCAACGGTCGAACCGAAGCGCGGCGGGCGGGCAAGGACGGCAACCAGCATGTTGTCGAAGCGCTGGTCCATGCCATATGCCCCGGCTGCCCCGCGGGTCTTGGCCTTGGTGTCGACCCGGGGGAACGACTTGCCGATGTAAACCCACTGGTCGGGGGTCTTCAGTGTCACGTCCTGCGGAATTGCCTCGGCTGCTGCCGCACCGGCCATCTCGCCGAATGTAGCTGTCTTGCCGGAGGCGTGCGACAGAGTACCCGCGGATACCTTGATTTCCGCGGCAGGGACGCTCCACGCCTTTGCTGCGGCTGAGACGAGCATCGCACGGGCGGTTGCACCGGCCTGCCGGTACTGCTGGAACGAATTGGCCATGGCCGTCGAGCCGCCGGTTCCCTGCATGCCGAAGAACAGGTTCTTGTAGAGTTCGGCATTCGCGGGGGCAAACTCGACGCTGACCTGTTCCCAGGCGGCATCCAGTTCCTCTGCGACCAGCGTCGCCAGACCCGTGGCGATGCCCTGCCCCTTGTCGAGGTGCTTGGACAGGACAAGAATCGTGTTGTCCGCGCGGATATGCACGAACGGCTGGGCGAAACTGTCGCCGGCAGCCGCCAGGGCCTGCTGGCCCGGAAGGCGCAGCGCCAGCAGCAGGCCGCCGGCCGCGCCTGCGGTCAGCTTGAGGAATGTGCGCCGGCTGGGAGCGGCTGCCGCAATCGGCTGGGTGAGATGATGCAGCATTGTCAGCCCTCCATCTTTTCGGCGGCAAGGTGGATGGCGGAGCGGATGCGGGCGTAGGTGGCGCAGCGGCAGACGTTTCCGTCCATGGCCGCGTCGATGTCTGCATCCGTCGGCTTCGGTGTTTCAGTCAGGAGCGCCGTCGCTGCCATGATCTGGCCCGACTGGCAATAACCGCATTGCGGTACGTCGAGTTCCGTCCAGGCCGCGCGAATGGCGGCCGCAGCCGGCGATTCAATGCCTTCGATGGTCGTGATGCTGGCGCCTTCCGCGTCACCGAGGACGGTCTGGCAGGAGCGGACCGGGGTGCCGTCGAGATGAACGGTGCAGGCACCGCACTGGGCAACGCCGCAGCCAAATTTTGTACCAGTGAGACCGAGCGTGTCGCGCAGAATCCAGAGAAGGGGCGTCTGAGGATCCGCGTCAATAACGCGCGCCTCCCCGTTCAAGGTGAGGGAAGTTGCCATGTCACGTCTCCCGTGGCTAAAACCTGGCTGAAGGAGTAAACTACACGGTGCAGTTTACATCCGCCTTGCGCGATCTGTAAACTCCCGAGTTTACATAGGGAGCGTTTTTTGAGATCAAAGCCCCATGAGCGAAAGTCAGGGCCTTTCTGTCAGCGACCAGAAGCGCAAACAGATCATTGAGGCAGCGATTGCTGAGTTTCAGGAACGGGGATTTGCCGGGGCCAGCATGGACCGCATCTCCGATCGTGCCGCCGTGTCCAAGCGCACGGTCTACAATCACTTCGCCAGCAAAGATGTGCTGTTCCGGGCCATTATCGACTGTCTGACGGACCGCATGCTGGCCGCGCTTGATGTGGTTTATGTTCCGGGTGAAGACTTCCGGACGCAGCTGTTGCGTCTCGGCTGGGCCGAAGGAAATCTCCTCATCGATCCCTGTTTCATGCGCATGGCGCGGATGCTGATGGGCGAAACCATCCGTCATCCGGCGCTCGCGGCCGAGTTTGCCCAGCAGGTCGACAAGATGCGCGCCTTTGGCGCGTTCATGGATGCCGCCTATGCCGAAGGCGCGCTCACACAGGGCACGCCAGAGCTTGCTGCGACCCAGTTCATGGGCCTGATCAAGGCGCGCGGGTTCTACCCCTACCTCATGACGGGCGGCGCGCCTGACCGCGAAACGATGCAAGCCATCGTCGATGACGCCGTATCCCTGTTGATCAAGGCATTTGCCTGAGACGCTCCGGAAACAAAAAAGGGCCGGCGTTGGCCGGCCCTCCAGACTGTTGGCAAACCCTTTATCGTCATCCCGGACGCAGCGAAGCGGAGATCCGGGACCGGAGAGCCTAGGTCTCTCCCGGGTTGGCTAATTGAAGTATAAAGACCTCGCCTCTCCGGTCCCGGCTCGGCGCTACGCTTGGCCGGGATGACTTCGGAGAGGTCGAGGCTTGCCATCAAGCTCAGGCCCGCCGTTTGGCCGACCCTCGTTTTGTTGTCTGGATCTGACAGGCTTGCAGCTTACTGCAGGCGCGCAACCAGTTCATGCGTGATCTGGCCAAGCCAGGTTTCGCTGACCACATCGTCGCCCTTCTTCAGGTAGACGCGGGCCTCGATCGGGTCGTGATCGGCAACCTTGGCGTCGAAGATCAGGCGCCAGCGGTCGGTGCCGACGACCGGCAGCAGGTACGGGTTGATGGCTTCGCCGCGCGACAGTTCCACAACCGGCTTCACGCCATCGCCCTGGCCGAGGCCCTTGAGAGCCGGACCTTCGAAGTCGATGGACACCTTGATCTGGTCTGCCGGGCGCGGCTGGCCCGGGACACCGCCCTGGCCGACGCGGGTTGCAACGGTGCGCGAACCCACGCCCGGAAGCGGATGGTGGTCCTTCCAGTACATGCGATAGGCAAAGCGCCGCTCTTCGCCGGCGACCGGCAGGGTCTTCGGCAGGAAGTAGGCAACGATGTTGTCGTAGATCTCGTCATCGGTCGGGATTTCGACCAGCTGGACAGCGCCTTCACCGAACGGAGCCTGCGGCTCGATCCAGACCGACGGACGCTTGTCGTAGAACACGCCATCGTCTTCATAGTTGACGAAAGCGCGGTCACGCTGTGCAAGGCCAAAGCCCTTCAGGTTGGACGCCTGGAAGGTCGAGGTGCGCAGGCCCTTCGGGTTGTTCAGCGGACGCCAGATCTGCTCGCCGTTTTCCATGACGATGGACAGGCCGTCGGTGTCATGCACCTCCGGACGCCAGTCGAGGCCCATCGAGCGGTTGGTCTCCGAGTACCAGTACATGCTGGTCAGCGGAGCGATGCCAAGACGTTCGACGGGGGCACGGAAGAACAGGCGGCTGTCGATGTCGATGGTCTGACCTTCGCCATCGGCATTGCGCATGGTCATCTTGTAGGCGCCAGCAACGCTCGGGCTGTCGAGCAGCGCGTAGAGGATCATGGTTTCGTCGGCATTCTCGCCCGGCGCCAGCCAGAACGAGGTGAAGCGCGGGAACTCTTCCGGCTGCGACATGCCGGTGTTCAGTGCCAGGCCGCGGGCAGACTGGCCGTACTGGTTGGACTGGCCGTCCGTGCGGAAGTAGGACGCGCCAAGGAAGGAGATCCAGTCGGTCTTCAGGTTGCCGCGCATGATGCGGAAGCCGGCGAAGCCGATGTCGGCCGGCAGATCACGCGCCGGGCTGTTGTCCGGGCTGGAAAAATAGGTCGGATCGTACAGGATCTCACGGGCAACACCGCTGTTGACCTCGTAGATCTTGACCGGCTGCTTGAAGTAGCGGCCGAGGTGGAAGAACTGGACCGGAGCCTTGTCCGAGATGTTCACGGTCTCGTCCGCATCGAAGCGGATCTTCCAGTGCGCATCAAAGTCGATCTTTTCCAGCGTCTCGGCTGCGCGGCTGCGCGGCTCGACATAGGGCTTGGACCCCAGTGCCTTTGCCTGATCGATCACGGCGTCGAAGCTGAACGGTTCGGCTGGGCCGCGCTTGGCGGACAGGTCGCCGGCGACCGCGGGGAGGGCGGGGGCGGCGAGAATTCCAAGGAGAAGAAGGCAGGAAGCGATGAAACGCATGGGTCACCCTTGTGGCAAAGGCGCCTGAAGCTGCAGGGGGGCACGTTCTGCCTCCCCACAAGGCGGCGGCGGAAAATACAACTGCGTCATGAACCCCGCAAGCGGCAGAATCGTTGCAGGACCTGCCATTTTTGAACAAGGTGAAGCCGTCTCACAAAAGGGACTTTCCAGCCCGCACCGTCCTGACTAGAGTGCCCCCGGTTTTTGAGGGCTTCCGGAGACTGCGCCGGACGCCAGGAACATCTCGCAGAACAGCATCGGACATTTCTCATGGCCCATGGCGACATCAAGAAGGTCGTGCTTGCCTATTCCGGCGGCCTCGACACCTCCATCATTCTGAAGTGGCTCCAGACGGAGCTGGGCGCCGAAGTGGTGACCTTTACCGCTGACCTCGGCCAGGGCGAAGAACTGGAACCGGCCCGCAAGAAGGCCGAGATGCTTGGCATCAAGGAAATCTTCATCGAAGACGTGCGCGAGGAATTCGTCCGCGACTTCGTGTTCCCGATGTTCCGCGCCAACGCCGTCTACGAAGGCGTTTACCTGCTGGGTACGTCGATCGCCCGTCCGTTGATTTCCAAGCATCTGATCGAGATTGCCAAGAAGACCGGCGCCGATGCCATCGCCCATGGTGCGACCGGCAAGGGCAACGACCAGGTTCGCTTCGAGCTGTCGGCCTATGCGCTCAACCCGGACATCAAGATCATCGCGCCATGGCGTGACTGGACCTTCAAGAGCCGCACTGACCTCCTGGACTTCGCCGAGAAGCATCAGATTCCGGTGGCCAAGGACAAGAAAGGCGAGGCTCCGTTCTCCGTGGATGCCAACCTGCTGCACTCGTCCTCTGAGGGCAAGGTGCTGGAAGATCCGGCCATGGAAGCCCCGGAATACGTGCACATGCGCACGATCTCTCCGGAAGCTGCCCCGGATAAGGCCACCGTCATCAAGATCGGCTTCGAGCGCGGCGACGCCGTGTCGATCAACGGCGAACGCCTGTCGCCGGCAACGCTGCTGGCCAAGCTCAACGACTATGGCCGTGACAACGGCATCGGCCGTCTTGATCTCGTCGAGAACCGTTTCGTTGGCATGAAGAGCCGTGGCGTCTACGAGACCCCGGGCGGCACCATCCTGCTCACCGCCCACCGGGCCATGGAATCGATCACGCTGGACCGTGGCGCCGCGCATCTCAAGGACGAGATCATGCCGCGCTATGCCGAGTTGATCTATTACGGCTTCTGGTTCTCGCCGGAGCGCGAGATGCTGCAGGCTCTCATCGACAAGAGCCAGGAGCATGTCGAGGGCGAAGTGACCCTGAAGCTCTACAAGGGCAACGTCATGGTCACCGGCCGCGAGAGCCCGAAGTCGCTCTACTCCGACAAGCTGGTGACGTTCGAGGACGACCAGGGCGCCTACGACCAGAAGGATGCAGCCGGCTTCATCAAGCTGAACGCTCTGCGTCTGCGTACGCTCGCCAAGCGCAACAAGCTCGGCTGATCGCCCGACTTTGTCTGACACGATCCCGGCGCGACGATGATCGCGCCGGGATTTTTGTTTGTTTCAGGTGCCCGGACAGCGCGGCGCTGCTGTGCTACCGTCCGGCCCATCCGGCCGCGCCAAATCGAGAGTGCCCATGGATCTGACTCTGGACCTGCCGATCGACCCCCTGCTGAATTTCCTGCGGGTGCTGGATTATCTCGGCGTCGCCGTGTTCGCCGTCACGGGCGCCATTGTTGCCTCGCGCAAAAACATGGATCTCATCGCGTTCCTGTTCTTCGCCACGATGACCGGCATCGGCGGCGGCACCTTGCGCGATCTTCTCCTTGGCGTTCCGGTGTTCTGGACGAAGTCGGAAGGCTATCTGCTCGTCTGTCTCTGTGTCAGCGTGCTGATGTGGTTCGGGGCGCATGTGGTGGAAGGCTGGGGCAAGCCCCTGCGCTGGGCGGACGCGGTCGGTCTGGCTGCCTATTGCGTGATGGGGTCGGCGAAAGCGCTGTCCGTCTCGGACATGCCAGTCGTGGCTGTCCTGATGGGGGTGCTGACAGCGACCTTCGGCGGTGTCCTGCGCGACGTCGTTGTCGGAGATCCTTCTGCAATCGTGAAGCCGGAGCTGTATATCTCGGCAGCAGTGATCGGGTCGACGGTCTTTGTCGTCCTTACAGTCGTCGGTCTCGCGCTCTGGCCAGCGGCGCTCCTCGGCGCGGCGGCAGCTTTCGTCCTTCGCGCGGGGGCCATTGCACGCGGCTGGACTTTGCCAGGTTATCGTCCGCCGGCGTCCCGCAAGTGACCTTGCCGCGTCCGACCGCGCAAAGGTTGGATGCTGGTCCGTAGATTTCACGGGACCATGCTGCCATTGTCAGACCAGCCGTTTGGCGTCGACAGCCGCGAGGGACAGCATGACAAAGCACGGGCATTTTCACTGGAACGAGCTGAACACCCGCGATCCGGACCTCGCGCGGGCCTTCTATGGCGCAACTCTCGGATGGACGTTCTCGGATATGCCAATGGAAGAAGGCGTCTACTGGGTCGCCATGATGGATGGCTGCCCTGTCGCCGGCATTTTCACCATGACCAGCCCGGACTTTGATGGCCTGCCGGAGCACTGGTTCTCCTACCTGGCGGTGGACGATGTCGATGCACGCGTGAGGCAGGCGGTGAAGGCCGGGGCTGATCTGATCCGTCCGCCCTTTGACGCGCCAGGTGCCGGACGCCTTGCGATTGTCCGTGATCCGTCAGGCGCAGTGCTTGGCTGGATTACCCCGGAAGCCGGCAGCGAACAAACCGGCAGCTGACCTTGCAAGATAAAGACGTCGCGTCTTGCCTGTTTCAGGCGGCGCGGCTGTCCTTGCCCGGGGCGGGCAGCGCCGGGCCATTGCTGGCTGCCTGGTCGGCAACGGCTGCCCGCAGCTGGTCGGCCTCGCGGTGCCATTTGTCGGCTTCATTGCGCTTCACGCGCGCTTCCCGGCGCCATTTGCCCTGCTTGGCCCAGGCACCGAGCCCGCCAATGGCGATGCCAGCGAGAATGGCGCAGAACATCACCCAGAACAGCGGCACATCGGTGATGGTGAGGCGCGGATCCTGCGGATCAAATGGATTGAGCGAAATATTGACGCCGTGGCGGTTGGCAACAGACAGCGGCAACAGCACGAGCGCAATGACGAACAGGATGATGTTCTTCAGGAACCGTGTCACTAATCTGACGCCTTTCGCTTGAAGACGAACGATCAGTCGTCGTCGTCTTCGCCGTGGTCAACGCCGTCGTTCAGGCGTTCCCGCATTTCCTTGCCCGTCTTGAAGAAGGGCACGTATTTTTCATCCACGTCAACCTTCTGGCCGGTGCGCGGGTTGCGGCCGACACGAGCCGGGCGGTTCTTGACGGAAAAGGCGCCGAAGCCGCGCAATTCAACGCGATCACCGCGCATCAGGGCTTCAGTCACTTCATCGAGGATGGCGTTGACGATGTTCTCGACGTCCCGCTGGTAGAGATGCGGGTTCTGTTCGGCGATGCGCTGAACCAGTTCGGACTTGATCATTCCCCGCCCCCTCGTCTTGCTTCTGTCTCGGCCGCGTTGGGAGCGTGCCAAACGGAGACCAGTCCGTCAAGCGTAAGGCTCGGGGAAATCAATCCTTTTGCGTTGCTGAGGTGGTTCAGGAGGGTGCTGGCGGCACCTTCTCCCAGGCTGCGCCCGATCTGCATGGAGAACGGCAGGTTTTCCTGCTCGGCCGGTACCTTCCACGTCACCACGGGCAGGTCGGCGGCGACGCCCTTTTCCGTGCGCAGCCAGGCGATGGCAGTGTCTTCGCCGCCGATGGCATCGATCAGGCCGGCCTCCTTTGCGCGGTATCCGCTCAGGATCGCGCCATTGGCCAGTTCGCGGGCGCGCGGCTCGTCCAGCTTGCGGCGCTCGGCGACAAGGCGGACGAACCAGTCATAGCTGTCGCCAACGAGCGTCTCCAGCACCTGCCGGGCTTCCGGGCTGGTGGTGGAGTAGAAATCGGGTTCGGCCTTCAGCGGCGAGCTTTTCACCGCGTCCATCTCGACGCCAAGTGTGGTCAGCAGCTTTTCGATGTTGCCATACTGGAACAGCACGCCAATAGAGCCGGTGATCGAATTGTAACGCGCCACCACATGGTCACTGGCGAGCGCGATCATGTATCCTGCCGAGGTTC
Organism: Pannonibacter sp. SL95; assembly: GCF_026672425.1. GTDB lineage: Bacteria > Pseudomonadota > Alphaproteobacteria > Rhizobiales > Stappiaceae > Pannonibacter. The sequence goes on along the minus strand of NZ_JAPPRC010000004.1, from coordinate 121,305 downwards.
CAACAGTGCGGATTTCGGCCACGAGTGGCTTCTTCTTGGCCAGTTCTGACAGCGCTTCATACAGGGCTTCGCCGCCCGTGGTGCTGCCACCGGGAGAGTTGATCGACAGGATCACGCCCTTCACAGCCGTCGATTCCGAGATGTCCCGGATCATCTTCAGCTGCTGCCGGTCATCGAGGATGACACCCTCGACTGAAATGCGGGCAATGTGGGCCGAGCGCCGCGAGGGCGCGTTCAGGCCTGTTACGGCCAGAATAGCCGCGCCAAGCGCGACGGCGAGGATCACGAAGGCGGCGATCCGCCAGAACGTCAACTTCCGGCGCAGGCGGCGACGGTCAACAATGGCATCGGCATCCAGGGACATGCTGGGATCTCTCCATGAGGTCTGATCCTCGTCAGCCTCATGGCTACACAGCCAGGACACCCTTGAAAAGGCCAAATCCGATCGAACGTGCCTGCGGCATAGTCGCCGGCAAGCTCCGCACCGGGTTGCACGGTCCGTTCAGGCGCTCCCCGGTGCAGATCTTCGGGCTCAGCTTGCCTGCACGATCTTGCTGTCCTGCGCATCGCGCTGGGCGCCGCGCATTGCAGTCAGGGTCGCACGCAGCGCACCGGCCTGGATGTCAGCCAGCTGGTCCATCGACAGCATGGCCGGCTGCCCGGCTTCGGCGGAAAAACCGCAGGAACTCAGGTGTCCGTCTGTGAACAGGTAGTGCATCGCCAGCATGCCGGGATGCGGCGCGGTGCCGGGCGTGTTGTCCCGAGGATCGCGGTGTTCGATGATGTAGCGTTCCAGCTCGAAGTCTGTCTGGATGTGCGGTTCAGTTTCGCGCATGCCTTCCTCCCGTGCCGTCCGTCCGCCGCACACCCTGGATGTGCGCGGGTTGATGCCCCTCACTGTGCGTTCAACTGGTTGCAGAAGGCTTGCGGTCTGCTTTTTGTTTGCCAGCAGGGTAAATCATTCGCAAATGCGCCATAATCTGCCGGCGTTGCCATATGAGTGCCGCTTTCCGGCGTTTGAAGTCGCGACATTGTTTTTCCGGTCGCCCAGGTGGCGATTCCCCGGTCTGGAGGCTGGTTCCATGCGCAAGGCTCTGCGCTCGTTCACTGCTGTTGCATGTTTTTCCGCGGTGACATTTGCCGCGACGGCGGCAATGGCCGCAGCCAAATGCGGCAGCGATTCAAGCGGGTTCAATGCCTGGCTGGAGGACTTCAAGCAGGAGGCGGTTTCGGCTCATGGCCTCAGCTCCTACACGGTTGCATCCGCCCTGACCGGGGTCACCTACGATGCGCAGGTCATCAAGCTCGACCGCGGCCAGAAATCGTTCAAGCTGAGCTTCGATGAATTCTACAAGCGCCGCGTCAACAACGCGCTGATCAAGCGCGGCCAGACGCTTTGGGCACAATACGGTGGTTTGTTCTCGCGGATCGAACGCGACTACGGCGTGCCGCCGCAGATCATCCTTGCGATCTGGGGCCTTGAGACAGGGTATGGCTCCGGCTCCGGCAAGATGCAGGTCGTACGTTCGCTCGCAACGCTGTCCTATGATTGCCGCCGCAGCGCGTTCTTCACCCGCGAACTGGTTGCGGCGCTGAAGATCATCGAAAATGGCGACAAGGCCCCCGAAGACATGCGCGGTGCCTGGGCCGGCGAACTGGGGCAGACCCAGTTCCTGCCCAGCTCCTATGTCAACTATGCCGTCGACTATGACGGCGATGGCAAGCGCGATCTGATCCGGTCTGTTCCCGATGTCCTGGCCTCAACGGCAAACTATCTGAAGCAGAAGGGCTGGCGCGCCGGTCAGCCTTGGGGTCCGGGCAGCGCCAATGAGGCTGTGCTGCGTGAATGGAACAAGGCCGAGGTCTATGTGAAGACCATCGGCGTCATGGCCGAAAAGCTCGAGGACTGACCCCGCCGTCCGTCATGTGACGGGCCGGGACAAGGGACGCGGATCCGCTGGCGTGAGGGCGCCGGCATCACTTGGTGGCGGCTTCAGCCGTACACGTCTTGCTGGAGACATGGATGTCGCGTTCCTCCTTCCTCGCACTCGGTGTGCTGCTGGTCGTCGTCGTAGGCGGCGGTTTGTTCATCGGGGCAACCAACCTTCCCGGTGACTGGTATGCCAGCCTTCAGAAGCCTGGCTTCACGCCGCCCAACTGGTTGTTCCCGCCGGTCTGGACGGTGCTTTATGTGGCGATTGCCGTAGCGGGCTGGCGCAGCCTTGCGCTCGGTGCGACGCGCGCGCCGTTCCGGCTCTGGGCCTTGCAGCTGGTGCTGAATTTCGCCTGGAGCCCTGTGGTCTTTACCCTGCATCGGCTCGACTTCGGTCTCGGCATCATCCTGGCCTTGCTGGCAACGATCCTTCTGTTCATCTGGGTGAGCTGGCCGCAGGATCGTGTCGCTGCCGGGCTTTTTGTGCCCTATGCCCTCTGGGTCGGTTACGCCTCGGCCCTGAATGCCAGCCTTGTTGCGCTGAACTGAGAAATTTCCCGGGTTCAGCCGGGAATTTTGCCGTCTATTGCGCTGCAGCACGCGGCTGATTAGGCTCTGCCACCTTGAAAACGGTGAAAGGGTCCAGCGATGCTCAGCCGGGCGGCAGACTTTGACAGCCTTAGCGCAGGGTTCGCGTGGACCCTGCCGCAGCGCTATAACATCGCCCGATCGGTCTGTGATGACTGGGCAGCGCGGGAGCCCGACCGGCTCGCGATCCGTCACGTGTCTGCCAATGGCAGCCATCATGACTGGAGTTACGCCGCGCTTGCTGCTGCCTCGAACCGGTTTGCCAACGCGCTTTCCGCACTGGGCATAAAGCCGGGCGACCGGGTGGCCCTGTTGCTGCCCCAGGCGCCTGAGACGGCAATCGTCCATCTGGCCGTCTACAAGCTTGGCGCCATCGCCGTGCCACTGGCCGCGCTGTTCGGGTCGGATGCGTTGCGCTACCGGCTGACCGATTCCGGTGCGCGGGCGCTGGTGACCAATGCCGCCGGCCTTGCCAAGGTCGCGCCCTTGCGCGCGGACCTGCCGCAACTGGCCGAAGTTGTCAGCATCGACGGGCCGGGCGAGGGAGCGCTAGGGTTTGCTGACCTGATGCAGAAGGCAAGCGACCGCTTCACATGCCGTGATACCGGGCTCAACGATCCCGCGCTGATGATCTACACCTCTGGCACCACCGGCCAGCCGAAGGGCGTGTTGCATGGCCACCGGGTGCTGCTGGGGCATCTGCCGGGCATCGAACTGTCGCAGGAATTTCTCGGCCAGCCGGGTGATCTGCTGTGGACGCCTGCGGACTGGGCCTGGGCGGGCGGCTTGCTCAATGCCTTGTTTCCCTCGCTGCATCAGGGCGTGCCGGTCATTGCCTTCTCGGCGCAGAAGTTTGATCCGGAACAGGCGTTCCACCTGATCGCCTCGCAGGGCGTGCGCAACGTGTTCGTGCCGCCCACCGCTTTGAAGATGATGCGCGCGGTCGAACATCCGGCACGGCGCTTTGACCTCAAGCTGCGCAGCATCGGCTCGGCCGGCGAGGCGCTCGGCCGCGAGGCCTTCGAGTGGACCCGGGCCGAACTGGGCCTGCCGGTGAACGAGTTCTACGGCCAGACAGAGTGCAACGCCGTCCTCGGCTCCTGTGCCGGTCTAGGCGTCTCGCGCGCGGGCGCCATCGGGCGCGCCATTCCCGGGCATGAGGTTGCGATCATCGGACCCGACGGCATTGTGTTGCCGCGTGGCACCCAGGGGCAGATCGCCGTTCGGCGGCCGGACCCGGTCATGTTCCTGGAGTACTGGAACAAGCCGGATGCGACCGCAGAAAAATTCATAGGTGACTGGATGACCACCGGTGACCAGGGTGTGATGGACGACGACGGCTATGTCGAGTTCATCGGCCGCGACGATGACGTGATCACCTCGGCCAGCTATCGCATCGGGCCGGGCGAGATCGAGGATTGCCTGCTCACCCATCCCGCGGTGAAGCTGGCCGCCGCCATCGGCAAGCCGGACAAGCTGCGGACTGAAATCGTCAAGGCTTACGTGGTTCTGGCGGACGGCTTCACAGCGAGCGATGCCCTGGCACAGGAGATCCGTGCCCATGTCCGCACCCGACTGTCGGCCCATGAATATCCGCGCGAAATCGACTTTCTTGCGGAGTTGCCGATGACAACCACCGGCAAGATCATCCGACGCGAACTGCGGGACCGGGCGAAGGCCGAAGGCCAGGCGACCTAACGCCGCCTCAGTCGATGGTACAGCCGCTTGGCACTGGCATATGCCATCCGGTCCATCCCCTGCAGCGCGCCAAGTGGTGCGGCAAACGGGCCGTGGCTCAGCCGCAGCGTCGTGTAGGCCATGCGTCCGCGCCAGAGCGGCTCGATCATCGGATGACCGGGTACGGCCAGGGAATCACCGCCGGCGGTCAGGCGCGGGTCCCCGATGTTTGTGCGCAGGGCCTGCAGGGTGACGCGCTGTCCCGGCGAGAACCGCGCCAGTGTCTCGTCAAAGGCGATCTTCCAGGCGTGGCTGCGTCCCTGATGCTCGACCAGCACGAGCGCCGCGATCGCGTCCCCTTTGAACCGGATCAGGTCGATGCGCAGCCGGTCCTGAGCCGCCATGGCGGCGATGAAGCTTCTTGAGAAGTTAGCCGTCTGCTCGGTCGAGAGAAGCGCCGTCCCGCCTTGTCCCTTCCAGCCGGAGGCCTCCAGCCGGAGAAACGCCTCGAACGCGTCCAGCGTATCAGGCCCGCGATGGCTCTCCTCGATGACATCACCCAGTTCGGCCAGCCGCCGGGCCAGCCGGTCAAACTCCTTGCGCCGCTTGGGTGTCCAGGCCTCGGCGAGCTGGGCCGCGCCCTCTACGCCTCCAGAGTGCGCAGCGCGGGCGGCAGTGCCGTCCTCTGCAATCGCCCAGCCCTTGGCTTCGGCCCGCAGCAGAGCTGCGGCGTGTCCGGTCAGCGGCAGATAGGGGATGTCGAGCCTGCTGGCTCCCGGCAGGGTCACGATCGAGCTTGCCGCGCGAAGAAACACCGGGACAGCTTCCGACGGGCAATCCGGATGAATGAGCGGCGTGCCGAGTGGGCCATATTCACTGGCCCAGAGGGTCGTTGTTGGTACAAGGAACCCCGCGCGCTTCCGTCCGACGGGCGCTGCCATCAACCACTGCCCGGTCGCGGCATCTTCGACAACGGCAAGCGCAAGCCGGCCCGGCACCATATTGCTGCTGTAGGGCAGGAGGAAGCCTGGGCCAAAGAAAGGGTTGGGCTCCGTCGCCGCGTCAAACAGGCGGTCCCAGGCTGCCTCGGGCTTGATTGCCCTCAGGGTTCCAACAAGGGTCATTGTGCTCCCGCCTTGCTGACCACTGACCGCTTGTTCGGCACGAGGGCGAAGGGAATGAAACCGAGTTTGCGGCGGCTGACCACCGCCAGCGCAATGGCTTCGGCGATCATCGCCAGCGTCGTGGCGACAGCGGCGCCGACAAGGCCGTAGGCGGGGATGAGCGCGGCATTGAAGGCGACATTCACGGCGAAGACACCGGCATAGACGAAGGCACAGCTTTTCTGATGGCCGGTCATGCCCAGCAGCGCGTCCGCGGGGCCAATGCTGGCGCGGGCCAGGACGCCGATCAGCAGGATCGCCATCAAGGGCACGCCTTCAACGAACTGTGGTCCGAACATCGCAAGCAGCAGCGGCGACAGAAGCAGCAGGGCCAGTCCACCGGCCAGAGATGGCCAGAAGGTCCAGCGGCTTGCCTGTCGCGCGTAGACGGCCAAATGCGTTTGGTCCCGGCCAGCGGCAAGACCCGCAAAGCGATGCGCCGAGGCAGACCGGACCGCGAAATGCACGAAATGCACCATCGCCAGGGTTTTCGAGGCCGCGAAATAGACGGCGACCTGCTCCGGTGGCTGCCAGAAGCTGACCATGATGACATCTGCGCTACTCAGCAGCTGCAGGAACCCCTCGACCATCAGCAAAGGCAGGGACACGCCGATCCAGAGCTTCAGCTCGTAGCGATGCGGACCGGCGGGAACGCGGGCGTTGAGCTGGCGCTGCAAACGCCAGGCTTGGTGCGCCGTTGTCAGAAAATGCGCCGCCACGGCCAGGATCGCAGCAATCGCTGCCGTGACGGGCTGTCCGGCCAGCACAAGCGGCAGGATCAGCGCCAGAAGCAACAGTGGCCGGTAGATGAAACTGGACAGCAGTCCCAGCGCGGGCAGGTCCTGACTGCGGGCGATCGCGTCCTGCACCCCGGTCAAGGCAAAGAATGGCACCGCCAGGAGGGCAATCGCCGCTGGCCAGACATAGACCGGGTCAATGACCGCGCGGCTCCACCACAGGATCTCGAGCCCGATCAGCGTCGCAAGACCGGCTGTGAACAGCGCAAGCAGCCTGCTGGCGCTGAGAAAGCCGCGCAGCCGGTCCATCTGGTTGGCCGCAAGATAGGTCGGTACGAACCGGCCCGGACTTGCAGAAAAGCCAAGGCTTGCCAGAAGGCCTAGCACCAGAGCCAGGGTCCAGACCACAGCGAACACGCCATAATCGTCCGCCCCCATCCAGCGCGCCAGAAGCACCTGTGACAGATAGGCCAGACCTGCTCCGGCGATCCGGATGCCCAGCACCGTCAGCGCCATGCGGCCGGCGCCAGTGGCCAGGCGTTGGCGGAGCTGGTCGTTCGCCACGGCCAGAAGACCAGCCAGCCGCGACGGCTGCTGTCCCGTGGTCGTTGCCTGACGGCCTGCCGTGCCTTGCTCGGCCACTCAATTCTCCATGCCTGATCGGCGGTTGCGCATGTTCTATGCCATGACTGGCTTTAAGGATTCGGCCAACAGATGACCAGCTTGCTCTGGCCTCCCGAGCCTGTCAGGTTTCGTCAAGCGCCTCGACGTAATACCAGCGTCCGCCGGACTTGCGGAACAGGCTGAGTTCGCGGTGGGTGTGAAGCTTCGCCCCGGCAAGATAGCGCGCCACAAACAGGACCTTGCCTTCGCGCGCAGCTCCGTCCCCTTTCTCGGTTGCCAGCACTGTCAGGCCAGTCCAGTTGCTCTCCCGGGACCAGCGGTCCACTGCGTCCGCGTCGAAGCCGGCCTGATACTTCGGCCAGAGTGTTTCCTTCAGATAGGCAATGTCCTTCAGGACATAAGCGCTGTAGCGCGACCGCATCAGGGCCTCGGCCGTCCCGGGCGGCGTCTTGCGCGCAAGCGCGGGTCCGCAGCACAGGTCAAGCGTCTGCCCGGATCCACAAGGGCAGGGCATGGTCGGGGAAGGGATGGTCATCGTGCTCATGCCTTATGGATAGCGCAACCTGCTGAGTGTTTGCAGCAGAATGGCAGCAGGCAGAGACGATCAGGCATGCGTTTTCGCGGGAAAGTCTGGTGGAGCCGAGGGGAATCGAACCCCTGACCTCTGCAGTGCGATTGCAGCGCTCTCCCATCTGAGCTACGGCCCCAGTCAGGTCGCGGAATTTAGGAGTGCCTCCGTAAACCTGTCAAGCACTTCGCTTAAGCCTACTTGCAGATCGCGTCTTGCGGCGGGGCAGGGCGGCCGCTACATCATGCGACACGGCCAACCGCGGACACGGACACAACGATGCGTGCTATTCTCGACGTCATTCTTCTGGTGCTTTCGCTTTACACCTATGTGCTGATCGGCAGCGCCATCTTTTCGTGGCTCTATGCCTTCAACGTCGTGAACCCGCGCAACCAGTTCATCGCGACGATTGGCCAGATCCTCTACAATCTCACCGAGCCTGCATTGCGTCCGATCCGTCGCTTCGTTCCGTCGTTGAACGGGCTGGACCTGTCGCCGATCGTGCTCCTGCTCGGCATCTTCCTGCTGCAGAACGTCATCATCCGCTACGTCTATCCGCACGTGTTCTGATCCGGCTTCGATGGCCGGCTTCGATGGAACGGCGCCTCAGCCCGATGCCAGTGCGGACATGCCTTTCCGCCTGGACCGGGAAGGGCTTGTTCTTGCCGTGCGCTTGACGCCGAAGTCAGCAAAGGATGCCGTTGACGGGCTGGGCACCCTGTCGGATGGGCGGTTGGTTGTGCTTGCCCGCGTGCGGGCGGTTCCGGAAAAAGGCGCGGCCAATGCCGCACTGGAGGCCTTGCTTGCCAAGGCACTGGGCGTTGGCAAGAGCCTCGTTTCGGTCGAGGGCGGGGCAACCGCCCGGTTGAAGCAGGTGCGCGTCAGCGGGGACGCTGCCGAGCTTGCCGAGCGCGTGCGGGCCCTGCTCGGCGCTGCGTCCAAAGGCTGATCAGGTCAGTCTTCCAGCTTGCGGGCTTCATCAACCAGCATGATCGGGATGCCATCCCGGATCGGATAGGCGAGCTTGGCAACGCGGGAGATCAGCTCCTGCCGGGCTGCGTCATATTCCAGCGTTGTCTTGGTCACCGGGCAAACCAGAAGCTCCAGCATCTTGCGGTCGATCCGGCGGTCCGTGTTGCGCGGGCTGTCCTCGGTCATGGTTCTGTCCTGTCGGGTTATTGCAGCGTGGAGCCGCCGTCATTGCCCGCATTGCGCGCCAGGTCAATCTCTGTGATGGCGACAAGCGTTTCCGCGCGGGTCTTCAGGTCAACAGCCTCCAGCATGGCCTGCTTTTCGGCGGCGCCATAGGGGCTCATCATGCAGAGCGCGTTGACCAGCACTTCCGTCTCTGCGTTGTCGACGCTGTCCCAGTCGGCCTCCATGCCATGGGCGTCGAGATAGGCTCGGAACGCCTTCAGCAGTCCGGGGCGATCAACGTCCGATTCGCCGGTTCCCTGTGTCAGGTCATTGGCAAAAGGCGCGAAATCCGTGGCGACCTGGCGGAACGGGGTGATGCTGTCCAGCTCGCTGGCCACGCCAAACCGCGTCACGCCCTGAAGCGTGATGAGATAGCGGCCGTCGCCGCTTTCCTGAAAGCTGGTGATCCGGCCGGCGCAGCCGACCCGTGCCAACGCGGGCTTGCGTGCCCCGTCAGCTTCACTGATCGCCGGCTGGATCATGCCGATCAGGCGATGGCTGGCGAGCGCTGCGTCCACCATGGCGATGTAACGCGGCTCGAAAATGTTCAATGGCAGCTGGGTGCGTGGCAACAGCAGGGCGCCCGTCAGCGGAAACACGGGCAACGTCGCCGGAAGGTCATCGATGGTGCGGTAGTGCGCATTCCCGGCCTGCATATCCTGATCCTTGAAAACGGGGCCTGCGGTCCGGCCAGTCCGGTCCGCAGGCCTTATACGCTCAGGAGAACAGAACGGACGACAGCTTGCGCCGGCCATAATTGGTTGCCGGCTCCTTCGGGCCCCAGGCCTCGAAGAACTGCAGCAGCTGCTTGCGTGCGCCGTCGTCGTTCCAGTCGCGGCCGCGGCGAACGATCTCGATCAGATGGTCGACCGCGCCCTGGTTGTCGCCCCTTGCGGCAAGGCCAAGTGCCAGATCGAATCTGGCCTGATGATCGGTCGGATCCGCGGCAATCCGCGCCTCCAGTTCAGCAAGATCGCCGAGCTGTTCGGCCTGTTCAGCCAGGGCCAGCGCTGCCTGTGCCGCGCCATAGGCTGCGTCCTTGCGGCCAGCTTCCGGCACCATGTCCAGCGCCTGTCGGGCCCGTTCAAGGTCGCCCGCGCCGAGGTAGCAACGGGACAAGCCGGCCAGCGCACGGGTGTTTTCCGGATCCATCTGCAGGGCGGCACCAAACATCTGCGCCGCGTGACCATAGTCCTTGGCGTCCAGCAGTGCCTCGCCCTCGGTGAGAAGGTCGTCTGGCCCAGCTGCCGGGGCCTGGCCGCCGAGCCGCTCGATGAAGGCCTTGACCTGGCTTTCCGGCTGCGCGCCCATGAAGCCATCGACCGGCTGGCCGTTCTTGAAGGCGATCACGGCCGGGATCGACTGGATGCCGAGCTGACCGGCGACTTCCGGATGCTCGTCGATGTTCATCTTGGCCAGCTTGACCGCGCCCTTGGCGGCCTTGACGGCGCCTTCGATGATCGGCGTCAGCTGGCGGCACGGGCCGCACCAGGGCGCCCAGAAGTCCACCAGAACCGGTTGATGTCGCGAGGCTTCCAGCACATCGCGGGCAAACGTTGCGGTGCTCACATCCTTGATCAGATCATCGCCGCCGGTGGGGGCTGGTGTCGCTGCCGGCTTTGCACCGCCGCCGAAACTGCCGCCAAAGCCGCCGCCAATCTGGCCGCCCATGGAATAGCTACCCGTGCTCATGATGTCCTGGCCCTTTTAAGTCCTGGCCGTGCAGCACGGCCAAATGCTATCGGAACGGCCGGCAGGATCCGCCAATGCCGCGTTGCGTTGTCCATAACATGGACGCGCCAGCTGCGAATTACAAACCCTGCGCTTTTGCCTCTTCAGTCACCGCAATCACCAGCGGCGTGTGGCCGCAACCGCGCGCAAATGTCAGCAGGCCGTCGCGGGAAATTGTCGTGGTGGCGTCGTTCGACAAGGGATGAAAGTTCAGCACCTCGTGCTGCATCATCGCTGCGTCGAACACCACGACGAGTTCCTGGCCCGTGTCGTTGATCAGCCCGAAGGGGGTGACGGATCCCGGGACAACGCCGAGGTACTGCATCATCTGATCCGGGGAGCCGAAGGACACACGGCCGGAACCGCCGATGAGCGTGTGAACCTGCTTCAGGTCAACGGTGGCATCGTGCAGGACGACGATCAGGAACAGTTTGCCCTTCTTGTCCTTGACGAACAGGTTGCGGGTATGGGCTCCAGGGATCATCGCGTGGATGTCAGCGCCCTCTGCCACGGTGAAGACCGGGCGGTGATCAACCGTCTTGGTTTCAATGCCGAGCCGGTCGAAAAAGGCCATCAGGTCGTCGCGGGTTGCCGGCATGCATGTCTCCAGATTTCGGCCGGGCATTGCCGGCATCCTTTGCTTGGCAGAGTTCTAGCCGAACGCCAGCGTCCCACTCAAGGCGGCAGGCGACGCGGATGCGCCTGGGTGCGGCTCGCCCCCGTTTGACCGCAACGGATAAGCCGGTGAGGTTCCCGGGCGCTGTCCACAGGTCGTCCACAGCAGGGGCAAAAGCCTGAAAAAGGCGCAAAAAACCCTGTTGCAATCTGAACCGGCTTGGTTCATATACACCCCACCTCGACGGCGGGCGGCAATGCCGGGCGCCGGAAAATGCGGGTGTAGCTCAGGGGTAGAGCACAACCTTGCCAAGGTTGGGGTCGAGGGTTCAAATCCCTTCGCCCGCTCCATTCTCCTCCCAGGACATGGTCTATGACCGGTCACAAAGGGCAGGATGTGGTTCGAGAGGTTGCTATCGGATACCCACCGGTAGTCAGGATGCGGGTGTAGCTCAGGGGTAGAGCACAACCTTGCCAAGGTTGGGGTCGAGGGTTCAAATCCCTTCGCCCGCTCCATTTTCTCGCAAGCGAGAGCAACAACAAAGCCACCGCAAGGTGGCTTTTTGCTTTTCAGGAGCTTGGTCCTCGCTGAGGCCGGTCACGCCATCCGCCAGCGACCGCGCCAGACCAGCCAGGCCTCGACAGCCACCAGATTGATCAGCCAGCTGCCCCATGCCGTGACATCATACGTCTCGAGCGGGGTTTGGCCTGCAATGATCAGCGGGACCATCATCACGCGCAGGGTCACGGACGCAAAGGTGAGCGCTGCCGAGCGGAGCATCCAGATCTGATGCTCGGCGAAACGTCCCTGCAGCGCACGGACGAGGCCCATGCCGGTCGTTCCGATCCAGAGCAGGGCGAGCGTGAAGAAACCGGCCGCCGTCCACGACGACCCCTGATAGCCCGGCAGCATGGCCAGAGATCCGAGAGAGGCTGCCAGGATGCTCAGGACATAAAGCCGGCCTGACCAGCGATGCAACACGGGCCGGTGGCGCGAGCCCTGCCAGAACTGGAAAGGCACGAGCGCCAAGGCGAGTGGCCCGAAGATGATATGCGCATAAAGGGGCAGGCTGTAATCCTGCAGATAATGCACAAGATGCGCCATGACGACCTCGAACGGCGCGACAAACCCGCGCCATGACGACAGCGCGATCAGGACGCAGGACAGGCTCATCACAAGGAACCACGGATTGCTTCGCTGGAAGAGACGCGACATCGGAAGAAGCTCCTTGACAGTGTAAAGTTCATGAAGGGTGAGGTATTTTCTTGACAGTGTCAAGATCCCTCGCATACTTCGGTCATGTCGACCTGCATTGACCCATCAGCCATTCCTGAAGAGGCGCCGCCCGACCCGGTGCGTCCGCACCACCACGGCAATCTCAAGTCTGCCTTGATCGATGCCTCGATCGATCTTCTGAATGCCGACGGGCCGTCCGGCCTGACATTGCGCAAGGCAGCGGCGCGGGCAGGCGTCTCGCACGCGGCGCCGGCACATCATTTTGCCGGACTGGCGGATCTTCTGACCGCGGTTGCCACCCGTGCGTTCGAGCTGTTCACCACGGCCATGCGCCACGCACGCCAGGATGCCGGCGAGAATGCCCGTGCCCGCCTGGAGGGGATCTGCACCGGCTACATCCGGTTCGCCAACGAGCACGCCGGCTTGTTCCACGTCATGTTCCTGTCGGCCGATGTTGATCGGAGCGACCCTCACTTTCTCCGGACGTCGGAAGCCGCCTATGCCGAGTTGCGCCTCGCCTGTCTGCCGTTTTCCCGCGTCGCGCCGGACCCGGATCAAACCCTCGAGATAGCGGTCTGGTCGCTGGTTCATGGCTATGCGGTCCTCGGCTTCGGTGCGCCCTGGCGCAAGGGCATAGGCCCGACACCGCCCTCGGATTTCCGCGATCTCCTGGACCGGATCCTTGCAAGTCACACGATGCCGGATTGATTCTGCGCAAGGCGCAGGTGACCGGCCCTGTCTACGGTCGGACGCGCGTTGATCGCGCAGGCCGCTGCCGGGTGATTCTGGGCAGGTTTGGCTGGTCGTGGAGGATTTTCAGATGCGCCTGACCCTGTTGTTCTGCCTTGCTGTCATGCTGCTGGCGCCTGCCGATGCCGCGCACGCTGGATCCGGAAACGTGGCTGCCGGCGAAAAGCTGGCGCGGCAATGGTGCGCGGCCTGTCACGTCGTGGCCGAGGCGCAGGACCGTGCGGCGACGATTGGCGTTCCCTCCTTCTTCGACATCGCCGCCAACCCTGACATGAGCGAGGCCAAGATCGCGACATTCCTCGCCGATCCGCACCCACGGATGCCGGACATGGGCCTGTCCAACCTGGAGATCCGGGACCTCGCGACCTACATCGGTTCGCTTCGGCGTTGAGGAAGCTGAATGCGCGTTACGTAGACGGAAGTGAACCGTCCGGCGCGGCCGACGTAGGTAAGCGTGTCGCCCGCGTCACAGTCCGGCAAAATTGACCAGATGGTAACCAGACGGTCGTTTTTCTCGTGTAATGTGCAATCAGTCCTCCCGTTTCAACCGGAACCGTCCAGATGCTCCCGTCTCGCTTGATTCTCCTCGGCTCCACCGCGGCACTCCTCCTCGCCGCAACTCCTGCGGTGGCGCAGGATGCCATGCCCCAGACCCAGTACGTGCTGGATCTCGGCGCTGGTGTCATGGCCAAGCCGCGCTATGACGGATCCGATTCCTATCTCTTCTCCCCGATGCCGATCATCGCTGTCGGTCGCTTCTACATCCCGGGCCTCGGCCAGGTTGCGGACGGCAAGAAGGAGATGGGTGTGTTCTTCTACCCGTCGTTCAACTTCGTTGGCGAGCGCAAGCCGTCGGACGACAAGGACCTGCGCGGCACCCGCAAGATCAACTGGGCGCTGGAAGCAGGCCTCGGCGCCGGGTTCCAGGGCGAGAACTTCCGCGTCTTCGCCGAAGTGCGTCAGGGCTTCAACGGCCACAAGGGCCAGGTCGGCCAGTTCGGTGCGGATCTGATCACCCGTCCGATGGACCGTCTGGAGTGGAGCATCGGCCCGCGCGTCGGCTTCGCCTCGTCCAAGTACATGAACACCTATTTCAGCGTCTCGGCGGCCGAATCGGCAGCCAGCGGCCTGGCCCGCTTCAAGGCCGGTGGCGGCTTCAAGAGCATCGGCGTTGAAACCCGCTTCACCTATGACCTCAACGATAAGGTCAAGCTGCACCTGCAGGGCGGATATGACCGGCTGATCGGCGATGCCGGCAAGAGCCCGCTGGTCGGCAAGGTCGGCAGCAAGGACCAGTTCAACATTGGCACTGGCCTGACTTACCGCTTCTCGTTCGACGTGTTCTGATCGACGCGGTTCTCAAGACTCTTTGCAAGGCCGGACACCTGTCCGGCCTTTTTGCATTCAGGAGCAGGGCTTCAGTGTGATGCCATCCGGCAGGCGGGTGCTTGCATCGCCGCAAGCGTTGATGATGCGGTCCTGCGACAGGCCGCGCGCCGTGCTGAGATCTGCCCCGGGCAAGCGCGTGTTGCGCAGCAGGGCATCGGTGAGATCGGCGTCGGTAAGGTTCGCGCCAGACAGGTCCGCGCTGCTCAGCCGTGCCCCCGTCATGTCTGCGCCGCGGAAGTCTGCCCCGCGCGCAATTACTCGGTCGAGATCCGCCTGCATCAGGCGCGCGCCGGAGAAGTTTGCGCCGCTGATATCGGCGCGCTCGAGGTCGACCCCATCCATCTTCGCTTCGGCAAACGAGGCACCCATCGCGGCAGCCCGGATCAGCGAGCCGTTTCGCAAATCCGTTGCCGACAGATCCGCACCCTCAAGACGTGTCTCGTTCAGATCCGCATCCCGCAGATCTGACTTGGCGAGCGTTGCCCCTGCGAGATTGGCCTTTTCCATATCGACCCCGCGCATAGAAGCACCGGTCAGATCCGCATTGGCCAGCGAAGCCCGCTCCAGTTCGGCGCGCCGCAGGTCAACACCTGCCAGTTTGGCGCCCGAGAGGTCCGCTTCCTTGATATCCGCTTCCCGCAGATTGGCGCGGGTCAGATCCACGCCGCCAAGCTGCAGGCCGCGCAGGGAGATCAGCCGCAGGTCGCATCCGGCGCAGGCGCGGGTCTTGAGCAGGTCAGCCGCGCCGTCCTGAGCCAGCGCAGGGCCAACTGCGATCGCGCCAAGAAGCACAGCGGTTGCTGTGATCCGCGACAGGGCAAAGGTGAACGTGAAGCGGGGCAATTGGGCGGTTGCTGCCATGTCGGCTCTCCTTGTGCTCTCGCATATCTAGACCTTTGCACGACATCTGCAAGGCGCAATCAGGCGCCAGCAAGGCAGTGGGTCTCAGAAGGCGTGGGAGCTTGCAGAGGGAGAGGAAAAGCGGCACGGAAGAAAGTGGCGGGGTCGCAGGTGCCACTTTCTTCCGTCCAAAAGCGCTGACGACGCACAACCTGACAATCAGCATGTTCAGACTAGGGCAAATGTATTGCCAAATGGTTTTCGATGTATTTTTTGTTTTGTTTCAGTTGCGCCGATCAGATTAATGTATTCGAAAGTATATGTTGTTGCGTGGTCGCGTTATGCATCGCATTCTGCGAAATCGAAGTTAATTGTTGTTAACCAAATGCTGTCGCGGAGATTGCTCAGAGAAATTCTGCGCGAAGATCAACGGTAGAGCGATTGCCAATGTGGTCAAAATTGCGCTCAACCCAGCTGGCAGCCGTTTCGCGGCCAATCCGATGCAGCTCTTTCAGAAAGGCCCATTCCGCATTCACTTTCGAGGAGGCTTGCAGCGGCTTGAGTGCTTCGCCGTCGATGCGGTGAAGTCGCACGTCCATGTATTTTTCAGCGCTCAGCTTGCCTTCCTGGATCAGCCTGCTGACAAAATCGATCGACCGCATTTCCCGCAGCAGCGTGGAATTAAAGGTGATCTCGTTCAGCCGGTTGAGGATCTCGCGTGCGGTGCGCGGGGTTTCCGCCCGCTCGATCGGATTGATCTGGATGAGAACAGTGTCCTGCGTTCCCGTTTCATAGAACAGCGGGTACAGCGGCGGATTGCCCATGTAGCCGCCGTCCCAGTAGGGCACACCGTCAATCTCGACGGCCTGGAACATGTGCGGCAGGCAGGCAGAGGCCATGACGGCATCCAGCGTGATTTCCTTGCCGGAGAACACCCGGATCTTGCCGGTCTGCACGTTGGTGGCCGCAAGAAACAGCCGCAGGCCATCGCATGCCCGCACGGCTTCGAAGTCGACCGTCTCCTCCACCACCTCGCGCAGGGGGTTGACGTTCAGCGGGTTGAATTCATAGGGCGAGGCGAAACGCGAGATCAGGTCGAAAGCAAGATAGCTCGGCGAGAAATCAAGGCTCCATTGACCGAGCGCCACGTCCAGCGGTGAACGCTTGATCGGGCTGAGAAACGCGTGTTCGCTGACCCGTCGCCAGAACCGCTCAAGCGCCTCCCTTGCTCCCTCGCTGCCACCGGCATGATATCCGCTGGCAAGCGCGACCGCATTCATGGCGCCCGCTGACGTGCCTGAAATCCCGTCGATGTCGATCCGGTCATCTTCAAGAAGCCAGTCGAGCACGCCCCAGGTGAAGGCGCCGTGGGCGCCTCCCCCTTGCAGGGCAAGATTGATCCGCTTGCGGTTGGGCTGCGATGAGTGGCCGGGCGCTGTGCTGGTCTTGTCTGTCATGCCTTACTGCGCGGTCCAGCCACCGTCCATCGGCAGGACAGTACCGGTCATCGAGGCAGCGGCATCCGAGCACAGGAACACGGCGAGGGCCGCAACCTGTTCGACGGTGACGAATTCCTTGGTCGGCTGCGCCTTGAGCAGGACTTCGCGCTTCACTTCCTCTTCGGTCATGTTGCGCGCCTTCATCGTGTCCGGGATCTGGGCTTCGACCAGCGGCGTCCAGACATAGCCCGGGCAGATCGCGTTCACGGTGATGCCCTGTTCGGCAACTTCCAGCGCCACCGTCTTGGTCAGGCCCGCAATGCCGTGCTTGGCTGCGACATAGGCCGACTTGAACGGCGAGGCGACGAGTGCATGAGCCGACGCGGTGTTGATGATCCGGCCCCAGCCGCGCTTCTTCATGCCCGGCAGGGCCGCGCGGATCGAATGAAATGCCGACGTCAGATTGATCGCAATGATCGCGTCCCACTTTTCGATCGGAAACTCGTCGATCGGCGAGACGTGCTGGATGCCGGCGTTGTTGATCAGGATATCGACCGAGCCGAATTCGTTCTCGGCATTGAGGATCATGGTGGCGATCTCTTCGCCATTCATCATGTTGGCGGCCGAGTACACGCACTGGACGCCGAAGTCCTTTTCGATGGAGCTGCGCTCGGCTTCGATCTTTGCGGCGTCGCCAAAGCCGTTGATGACGATGTTGGCACCTTGTGCCGCCAGCGCGCGGGCGTAGCCAAGGCCGATGCCAGAGGTCGATCCGGTGATGACGGCGGTCTTGTTCTTCAGCATGCAAAGGCACTCCTGTTCAGCAGTTGGCCGGAGCTTCCCATGGAATCACCTTGCACTGCAACACGGCAGAAGATGATGTTTCTGTAACGGTTCGTCGGGGCGGCCATCAGCGCCGGCCAAGGCTCTTGACCCTGGCAATGGCCTCCGCCGCATCATGGCGGGTGCGTGCTTCTTCCGTCTGGCTCGAGGTAAGCCCGACCCTTTCGGCATATCGCTCGCGCACCAGCCCATAGCAGGTCGCATGCAGGCTGGCGAAGAGCCAGACGCTGACGCCGACGCTGCCAAGCGGCAGCGCTGCCGAGATCGCAAGTGCGACGACCGGATCTGGGAAGGCGGCCTTCAGGAGGCTCAGGATCCAGGTCCAGGCCAGCGTCATGACAACCGACAGCAGCCCAACGACCAGCGCCGCGAACGCCATCGCCCAGCCGAGGCCTGCGCTCGCACTCCACGACTGGCGCAATGTCAGGTCATCCTCCAGCGCGGCGGCGGGCAGGATCAGCGACAGTTTCTGCATGAGCATGAGGGCAACGAAGGGCGCGGCGATGAAGGCGATGATGCCAAAGCCTGCGGTTACTGCCGTGATGATCCCGGCGATGGCGAACAAGGGCACCAGCATCAGCGCGCCCAGCAGCAGGAGCAGCAACAGCTTCACCATCACCTTCAGCACGCGCGGGGCAAACGAGAAGGGAAAGTCCCTCGCTCCGATCAGGATGCGCCGCATGTAGGCCGTGGCCGCAGCAAAGCCGAGCAGGATGTTTGCGAGGCCTGCGACCAGACGCAGCGCGCCATCGTCGGCGGCCACGACCGGTTCCGTCATGTAGGAAACTGTGGTGAAACCATCGCCGGGCAGCAGCTGGCCGCTGAGCGCAAGGTTCAGTCCGGCCATCAGCAGGATGTAACCCCAGCTGGCCGCCAGCAACGTTCCGATCCGCCCGAAGGCGAGCGCGAGAGCTCTTTCGAGCACGGACAGGATCATGACGGCCTCCAGTGATGCGGTATCGCCCCCAAGATAGGGATTTCAGCTCGCCGCAAAAACAGGGTCGTTCGGGTTTTCTGCCCAGAGCGTCTCGATTGCCCGGCGATAGGCAACAGTCACGGCGGCGAGTGTCACGCTGATGAAGAAGATCTCGAAGGCCGAAAGGACAATTGCCAACAGCACCAATCCGTCAGGTCCTGCCAGCAGTCCCAGAAGGTGAAGCAGACCGACCAGGAGGCCGCAAACGATGATCACAGGAACTTCAATGGTTAGGCCTGCCGCCAGTGCAGGCAAGAAGTAGCCTTTTGACAGACGAATTGACGTCTTCATACGCACACGGTGTCCAACGGCTGCACCAGGGATAATGAAAGAAATTCTAAAATAGAAGTACAGGTAAAGCAGTACTATCCCGAACGTTGCCAGGGCGCCCCAGAGCGGCAGCGGCGCTTCTTTGGACATTCCATTCGACATACTGGCGACGAAGATAATGGCCATCAGTCCGAGGATCACAACTGGCAGGGCGGCCAGTCCCGCCAGCAGCACCTTGCCGAGCACCCGGAGCTCGAGCCGTCCGAAGCGAAGATGAATGAGGTTCGGGCGTTCATTGAGGAGGCCGAACCGGTGCCATGCAGTTGCAATGCTGGCGGAGGAGAGCAGGCTGGCGATGGCTGATGCGATCCCGAACAGGTTGGACGTCGCGCTGCCCTCTGTCAGTTCTTCGCCAAGACTGAGGGCGACAACGACCGCCATCCATGTGCCAGCAATGCGGAACGTGGTCCCGATGTTGCCGACGACAAGCGTGTACATTTCAGAGAGAATGGAGCGATACATTCAAGGAGCCTTGCAATTGATGGCATTCGCTTCAGGGCGAGTTTGCGGTTTTGATACATCCCATAGGTGTATATTTTGACAATGCGTTGCCCTTTCCCTCGTGAGACTTTGTCCCAGTTTCTTTGCGTGCGCTTCTTGATTGCCCTTTTGCCAAAGGCAAATTAAGCAGACGCGGGGGCGTGAGGGGCGTTTTCCCGCGCGGATTAAGACAGGTTGGCCTGTGCAATGACCGAATACACACCCATGCGCCTGCCGCGCCGCAGGTCTGTTGCCGTTCAGGTGGGGCATATCCTGGTGGGCGGTAATGCCCCCGTCGTCGTGCAGTCGATGACCAACACCGATACGGCCGATGCCGATGCCACCGTTGCGCAGGTGGCGGCGCTGGCCCGGGCGGGGTCCGAGCTGGTGCGGATCACGGTGGACCGGGACGAGTCTGCGGCGGCGGTGCCGAGGATCCGCGAACGGCTGGAGCGGATTGGCGTGAATGTACCGCTGATCGGTGACTTCCATTACAATGGTCACAAGCTTCTGGTTGATTATCCGGCTTGCGCTGAAGCTCTTGCCAAGTATCGGATCAATCCCGGTAACGTTGGTTTCAAGGGAAAACGTGATACCCAGTTCTCGCAGATCATCGAGATTGCAATGCAATACGACAAGCCGGTGCGCATCGGCGTCAACTGGGGGTCGCTCGACCAGGACTTGCTGACGAAACTGATGGACGAGAATGCCGTCAGCGCCAATCCGATCTCGGCTGCAGCCGTGATGCGCGAGGCGATCATCCAGTCCGGCCTTCTGTCCGCTGCCCGCGCCGAGGAACTGGGCATGGGCCGGGACAAGATCATCCTGTCGGCCAAGGTCAGCCAGGTGCAGGACCTCATCGCCGTTTATGCTGATCTTGCAAGCCGTTGCGACTATGCGCTGCATCTCGGACTGACCGAGGCCGGCATGGGAACCAAGGGCATCGTTGCCTCGTCTGCCTCGATGGGCATCCTGTTGCAGCAGGGCATCGGCGATACGATCCGCGTGTCGCTGACACCGGAGCCGGGCGGGGATCGCTCGCGGGAAGTGCAGGTTGCCCAGGAATTGCTGCAGGTCATGGGTTTCCGCGCCTTCGTGCCGGTGGTGGCGGCCTGCCCGGGCTGCGGGCGGACAACTTCCACGGTATTTCAAGAGCTTGCGGGCGATATTCAGGATCACATCCGCGATTCCATGCCGGAATGGCGGGAGAAATATCCGGGTGTCGAGACCCTTAATGTTGCTGTCATGGGCTGTATTGTAAATGGCCCGGGCGAATCGAAGTTTGCCGACATCGGGATCTCCTTGCCGGGAACCGGCGAGACGCCGACGGCGCCGGTCTTTGTCGATGGCGAAAAGGTGACCACCTTGCGTGGGCCGAATATTGCCAGCGAATTCAAGGCGATGGTGCTGGATTACATTGAGCGGCGTTTCGGGCGCGGGGCGAAAGCCGTTCCGGAAATCGAGACGTCAGCCAGCTGAAGAAGGACTGCTCCGCGATCATGGCCCATGCCCCGAGCGAAGGTGAGGCCGACCGTCCGGCCATTCTGGTGATCACATCGCAGGTCGTGCGTGGCGGGATCGGTGGACGTGGCGTGGTGTTTGCGCTGGAGCGGCTTGGTTTCCCGGTCTGGTTCCTGCCAACCGTGCTGCTGCCCTGGCATCCGGGGCAGGGCCGGGGAACGCGGATCGTTTCGGAAACGGCGGATTTCAGCGCTATTTGTGCGGATCTTGCGGGCTCCGACAAGCTGCCGGAGATCGGTGGCATCCTGTCCGGATACCTCGGGCATCCGGCGCAAGCGGAGGCCGTCGCCGGGCTGGTCAAGGCCGTGAAGAAGGTTTCGCCGGAAGTTCCGTACCTTTGCGACCCTGTGATCGGCGACCTTGGCGGGCTCTATGTGCCTGAGGAGACTGCGCGGTCAATTCGCGACAATCTGCTGCCATTGGCAGACATTTCTACGCCCAATCGCTACGAACTCGCCTGGCTGACCGGGCGGGACATCGAGACCGAGCTGCAGGCCCTGTCGGCAGCCCGCAGGCTCGGCCCGGAGCGGGTCATCGTCACCTCCGCACCGGCGCTGCGCCGCAACTCGATCTCCAACCTCCTGGTCGGACCGCGCGGGGCGATCGCTGCCGAACATGGCACGATCGAAAACCCGCCGCATGGCACCGGCGACCTCCTGTCCGCCCTGTTCCTTGCCCGGCACCTGGAAGGGCTGGAGGACGAGGCAGCGCTGGTCAGGGCAGCAGGGTCCACATTCGAGATGGTGGCCCGCAGCGTGCGCAAGGGCTCGAGCGAGTTGCTCTATCCGTCGGAGCAGCAGGCGGTTGCCCGGCCGATGGCTCTGGTCAGCACCCGGCGGGTGCTGGAAACCGCGACGGCGCGCTGAAGATGATGGGCGCTCCGCGATGGATCGCCGGGGTGGACGGGTGTCCGGCCGGCTGGATCGCGGTGATGGCGCCCGAGAACGACCTGTCCCGGCCGCAGGTGCGGATCGTGCCGGCCCTGGCCGATCTCATGACCGCTGAGCCACGGCTCGATGTTCTGGCCGTCGACATGCCGATGGGACTGCCCGAGCTGACCCGTCCGGGAGGCCGAGGTCCGGAATCGGCCGTGCGGCCCCTGCTGGGCGAGCGACAGTCGTCCGTCTTCTCGATCCCCTCACGCCGGGCGGTCTATGCGCAGGAGTACCGGCAAGCCTGTGCCGAGGCGCTGGAAACATCAGAACCGCCGCGCAAGGTGTCGAAGCAGGCGTTCTATCTGTTTCCCAAGATCCGCGAACTGGATGCGCTGCTTCTGGCCGGTGAGGAAGCGCGGCTGTTTGAGGTGCACCCCGAAGTTGCCTTCTGGCGCCTGAATGGCGAAGCGGCGATGCGTCTGCCGAAGAAGATCAAGGGCAGGGTCAACCCGGACGGCATGGCCGAGCGCCGGGACGTGCTCCGCCGGTTCGGACTGCCGGGCAACTTTCTGGAACAACCGGCTCCACGCGGGGCGGCGGCGGATGATTTTCTGGATGCGAGTGTCAACCTGCTGATCGCCGGGCGGATCCTGCGCGGCGAGGCGCGGCCTTTTCCGGTCGAACCAGGCCGCGACGCGCGCGGCCTGAGGATGGCGATCTGGGCCTGAAGCCACTCTTACCAAGGCGCTGAGATGCTGACGCATCACGCCTTGAAAATGCTCAATCGCCACACGGGCTTGACCAACTCTCGGTGAGTCCAGCTCACCGAGAGTTGGTCTGAGGCGTTTCAGGGTTTGGCTGCGGGAACCTTGGAGACAGGCACGGCAGCAGGCTGGGCCTGGGCTGTCGCTGCGGCGGCAGCGGCTTCCGGGGTCAGCGGCGGCAGGTCGCCGGCGGCTTCTTCCTCGCCGCCGAAGGTGAACCAGCGTTTCAGGAAGCCCTTCTTTTCGCCGTTCGGTGCTTCGCCCTCTGCTGCAAAGGCGGTTGCAGCGACATCGGTGCCGGCAGGCGCGTTGGCCGGAGCACTGTCCGAAGCGCCTGTGAAGAGGCTGGCAAAGGCGCCATTAGGGCGCGGCGTTGCCTGATCCGCACCGGACCGCGGGGTCTGACCGGCAGCGTTGGCGCCGGATGCCGCAGCTGCAACAGCCTGTGTTGCCACCGGTGGCGTGATTGCACCCGGCTGAGCGCCAGACGGTGTGCTGGCCTGAGTGCCGGCCTGAGTGGGTGCTCCGGCGGGTGTGGCTGCGGCAACGGCAGTTGCGGCAGCCCCCTCCGTGGCCGGGGCCTCGCCTTCGGCGTTGAAATCCTTGTTGCCAACGAAAGAGGCGATCTGCGTCTGGGTTTCCTTCCAGCGCTTCTCGCGGGCTTCCTTTTCGTCGAGCGCGGCAACCTGGGTCTGGAAGACTGCCTCATCCTGCTTCTGCTTGGTCGCGACGGCGACCTCGACGGCGTCCGGGACATCGAACTTCGGGCACTGGGCCGAAGCGCGGAACGGAACGCCGGCAACAAGCGGAGTTGCATCGAAAACGTATTTCTTTTCGCAGACGTCGACCTTCGGCGGCACCTTGGTGATCTCGAAGTGGTCATAGCCGGTCTTCAGCATGCGCCAGAAGTCCATGTGCGGGCTCTTGCGATGGCGCGCCATGTTCTCGGCGGTCATGCGGAACGGAAAAGCCTGGACCTGGAACGACTTCTGGCCACCCTTGAAGCTGTCGCGAGCAAGGGCGTAGATGTCCTGGACCTGCTGGTCGGTCATCGCATAGCAACCGCGCGACGAGCAGGCACCATGGACCATCAGGTCCGAGCCCGTGCGATTGTGCGACTGGTCATAGGCATTGGGGAAGCCCATGTTGAATGCCAGATGATAGCTGGAGTTCGGGTTCATCAGGCCGGGCGTGATCTGATAGAAGCCTTCCGGCGCCTGCCGGTCCCCTTCCTTGATCTTTGGGCCGAGCTGTCCGGACCACTTGCAGATGTCGAAATCCTCAAGCAGCGCATAGCGCCCCGTCCGGGTCTGCTTCCAGACCTCGAGTTTGGATTCTTCCTTGAAGATACGGATCATGATGGGCGACTGAAGATCCATCTTCAGTTCGGCAAGCTTGGCCTTCACCTGCGGCGAGACCTCGCGCAGGTGCTTGGGGCCGGTGCCCATGTACATTTCGTCCGCCTGGCATCCAACAAGAACGCCAGCCAGCACGAGGGCCGCAAGACTGCGCCCCATGCGCCCGGTCATGAAGGACTTTCGCTCGGCCTTGCCCATTTCCACGACACCCAACTTGAGCATTTCCGGCGAAAACGGAGCCGCCGAACCTGCTCCAACCCGTTGTTCTCACGCAATTCCGGACGCAAACCGGCTCTCGCTTTAGCCTGAAATGCTCCAGATGCACTGCGCAGCAGCCATCTGGCACACCTCAGCCTAAGCCTACTGGCCCATGGTTTACGAGACCTTGACGCCCGCCGCATCGCTGACAGACCCGGTCCTTTCGGCCCGTCAGACTGCCAGTAAACCCTTGATCGTCGTCCCGGACGCAGTGAAACGCAGATCCGGGATCGGAGAGCCAAAGCTTTTCGGCTTCCAGCTCATCGAAACATAGATACCTCGGCTCTCCGGTCCCGGCTCGGCGCTTCGCTTGGCCGGGATGACGGCGGTGAGGTCAGGGTTTGCCATCGACCTGACGGACCTTTCGGCCCGAGCGGGATTGATCCCTGCAAATGCGGCAAAGCCACGGCAGTGGCGTTAAAGTGAGCGGCCGATTGCGAGGAACTTGTCGCGGCGCTGACGACGGATCTCGTCCGCCGACAGCGATGCCATGCTGGCCAGCGCGCGCTCGATGGCGGTTCCGGCCCGGTCGATGATGATCTCGCGTGCGCGATGGGCGCCGCCAACCGGTTCCTCGATGATGCCATCGATAACGCCGAGCTTCAGGAGATCCTGCGCCGTGATCTTCATGTTGGTGGCCGCTTCCTGCGCCCGGGCGCTGTCGCGCCACAGGATGGAGGCGGCACCTTCCGGCGAGATCACGCTGTAGACGGCATGTTCCAGCATCAGCACCTTGCTGGTGGCAGCAATGGCGATCGCGCCGCCGGAGCCGCCTTCGCCGATGACCACGGCAATGCTGGGCACACCAAGGCTGAGGCAGCGGTCGGTGGAGCGGGCGATGGCTTCCGCCTGGCCGCGCTCTTCAGCTCCGCTCCCCGGATAGGCGCCGGCCGTGTCGACCAGCGAAATGACCGGAATGCCGAAGCGTTCGGCCAGATCCATCACGCGAACCGACTTGCGGTAGCCTTCCGGACGGGCCATGCCGAAATTGTGACGCAGGCGGGTTTCGGTGTCCGAACCCTTTTCCTGGCCCAGGATTGCGACCGACTGACCGCGGAAGCGGCCGAAACCGGCGATGATCGCCTGATCTTCGCCGAAATGGCGGTCGCCCGCCAGCGGAGTGAAGTCCTCGATCAGGCCCGCGATGTAGTGGGCAGCGTGCGGCCGGTCCGGATGACGAGCGACCAGGGTCTTCTGCCAGGGTGTCAGCTTGGCATAGATGTCGGCGAGCGTCTGGCTTGCCTTGGCATCAAGCCGGGAGACCTCGGCATCGACGTCGACGGCTTCGCCGGAGGCGGCCAGAGCCTTGAGCTCCTGGGCTTTGCCTACGATGTCGGCGACGGGTTTTTCGAACTCGAGATAGCTGTGCATGAACCGGTTACCTGAAAGCCGCAGACGGATCGAGCATCGCTCATTCGCCTCGGCCGATCGTTTGGGACTGGCCTTATGTCGTGGCGCGACACTGGACAGCAAGGCCTTTCAAGTCAAGCGGGCGCTGTAACAGGTGACCTGTCGAGGTGCAAGGCAGGTGTTTCGTCAGGCGGGACCCCGGTCCCGGCTCAAGGCCGGGACAGCAAGGCACAGGCTGCGGCCTTAACGGGCGGCCTGATCCGTGCCGGAGCCATCGAGCTTCAGCTTGGCAGCTTCCACGATCATCTGACCGCTCTTGGTCGGGATCGAGATGCGGTAGGGGACCAGAACGTCATTGCGACCCATCGGAGCCAGCCAGGTCTCGATATCGGCGCTGGCCATCTGCTGGACCTGCTCACGGCCCGGGCGATGCCCGGCAACGGGGATCCACTTGGCGGAACAGACCACCACCGGGCCATCGTAGCCACGGCCGGAAACCTCACGCGTTTCCTTGTAGCTCAGCTGGATGTCAAAGCGCGTCCAGCCGTCAAAGACGGGGAGCTTGCGGTTGCAGGCTGCGGGCGAGAGCCCGGCCTTGCCGGACGACACCGGCATCAGGGCCGCGCTCAGCGGGTCCATCGCGTTCTGCCGATGCTTCTTGGTGACCTCGATGCGATCCGGCACCGGCTTGAACGCCGGCGTTGCCTCGTAGTCGCGGATGCTGCCCGAGCCCTGCAGCAGCGAGACGTAGAAGTCGCGGCTCGCGGCCTGGGAGGTCATCGTGTATTTCGACGGCACCACCTTGGTGCCCACCAGCCAGCCGGAGGCCTCAGCGCCGCCCTTGCCGGTGGAGAAGACACTGCCGATGCCTGCCGGCTCGATGCCGACCTTCGCCGAGTAGGCGTTGCCCTGCAGAACGAGCGACATGGTGCCCCGGCCGACCGTCAGGCCTGCGACCGTAATGTCGTAGAGGCCGCCGACCTTGGTGCTTTTGGCGAGCGCAGCCTCACCGGCCAGCGCGGCCGCAAGAAGGCCTGCGCCGGCAGAGATGGTCACGCGCCATCCGGCTTTCGTCATCCTCGACACAACATGTCCTCCTCGGTGTCCCGTCCATCCTGACGGGTCCGGTGCGATTTACTCAGGGCTGACCGGCATTGTCACTCAGGCGCGTGACGACAACCGGCGGAAACTTGGGTAGACCGGCGACACGGCAAAGGGCGCGGGCGCTGGCTCGACACGGTGATTTTCCGGGCAGCTTGGTAACTGCTTGGTTAAAATATCGCGTTTCGCCACCAAAAACCATTGTTTGGTACTCGTTCGTCGGCGAAGCCTTGACGTTGTCCGTCCAGGCCAGTATACGAACCCCGATTTTTCCGAAATTGGCCGGTGGTGACGTTGCCGGACCTCGCGGTCCGCCGCAAATCGGCTGTAACAATCCCGGGACCCTTGTGGCCCGGACAGAAGTATAAAGGGTGATCCCATGGCACGCCGCTGCGAGCTGACCGGCAAGGACGTGATGTCCGGCAACAACGTTTCTCACGCCAACAACAAGACCCGTCGCCGGTTCCTGCCGAACCTGTGCAACGTCTCGCTGATCAGCGACACGCTGGGTGCCAGCTTCAAGCTGCGCATTTCCGCGCACGCCCTGCGTTCGGTCGAGCATCGTGGCGGCCTCGATGCCTTCCTCGTCAAGGCTTCCGATGGTGAACTGTCCGACAAGGCCCGCCTGATCAAGGCAGAGGTCAAGCGTCGTCAGGCTGAAGCTGCGTGAGACCACACCCCAAGGGTGACATGATGAACAAGGCCGAGACTTTCTCTGCCGGACGGATCGCCATCGCAGTCACTGCGATGGCGATTGTCGTTCTGGCGTCCAACTATCTGGTGCAGTTCCCGGTTCAGGGCACGCTCGGCGGCATCGTGCTGGCCGATCTGCTGACCTGGGGTGCGTTCACCTATCCGGCGGCGTTTCTCGTCACCGATCTGACCAACCGCCGCTTTGGCCCGAAGGCCGCGCGCCAGGTGGTCTATGCCGGCTTCGTGCTGGCGGTGGCCCTGTCGATCTGGCTGGCGACGCCGCGCATTGCCATTGCCTCCGGCACGGCTTTCCTGGTGGCGCAGCTGCTGGATGTGACCGTGTTCAACCGGCTGCGTCAGGCAACCTGGTGGAAGGCGCCGTTCATTTCGTCGCTGCTGGGCTCGATCATCGACACGATCATCTTCTTCTCGATCGCTTTTTCGCCGCTGTTCGGTGGCGATGACGCCTTCGCGCTGGAGCTGGCCCCGCTGTTCGGCGTGTTTGCCACGGACGTGCCGCGCTGGATCTCCTGGGCGCTGGGTGACTTCTCGGTGAAGATGCTGGTGGCGATCGCGCTGCTTGCGCCGTACCGCGTGCTGATGGCGATCATCATGCCCGCGCCGCAGCAGAGCGCGGCCTGACAGCACGGCTTGCGATGAAACGAAAAAAGCCCCGGGCCGATGGTCCGGGGCTTTTTTTTACGTGTAGCTGGCGTCAACCCGGGCGCAGCGAAGCGGAGGCCCGGGGTCTACTCGTTTACAGAGCAGCAGGGTTCGCTCCAGCGCCAGGCACGCGGCTGCCGTTGCGCCTCGGCTCATCTCTTCGGCTCTGCAAACGAGTTGGCCCCGGCTCTCGCGGTGCTCGGCCGGGGTGACACGGAGCAAGATGCTCACCTTCGGCTGGGCCGGGATGACGCGGGTGGGATTGTCTGATCCGGGCCTTCTTGCTTCCGGCGGTCTAGTCGTTGAGGCGGAAGCGCAACAGCAGGGTGCGCTGGAGCAGGGAGCGGTTGTCGTCGGAGAGCAGCGTCAGGATCGTGCGGCCTGCAGCGTCCTGATGCACCGCCAGCCCTTCCATGTTGTCGATCTGGTGCGACGGGCCGGCTTCCATCAGGACCGTCCCCTTGAGCACGGCACCGGGCTTTACCTCGGCGGCGGCAAAGCGGCGCAGGCGCATGCCGACCCAGTCGCGCAGGTTGAAGCGGCGCTCCAGCAGCAGCAGATCGCCGCCGGGCAGGAAGGCGGCGTCGGTAGCGTCGTAATTGTCGGAGCGCTCGATCTCGAAGCTGCCGGCGCGCGGGCCGCCGATGATGAAACCGGGCAGGTTGTGCGCCTGGCTCTGGCCGCGCTCGCCGATGGCCACCAGCGCGCCGCCGAGCGGGCCGTCGTCAGGAGCGGCGGCGAGGGCCTCAATGCCCTTGTTGCCGCGCAGTTCGCGCAGGGCCTTGGGCGTCTCGACACCGGAGATCAGCCGGCTGGAACCACTGGTCAGCGGCCAGGCAAAGCGCAGGATGCGGTTGCTGCGCTCGGAGGCGACAAACAGCTCCTGCTTGCCGCGATTGCGGCCAAGCGTGACGGCCTCCGTGTCGCTGGAGCTGGTCTTGCGCAGCTCGACGCCCTTGGCATCGAGCATGGGGGCAAAGCGGGGATTGCGCAGGGCCATGGGCGCGCCGTCCGGCGACTGCTGGATGCCTGCTGCGAACCAGAGGCCGTTGTCGGTGACGGCCAGTATGTCCGAACCGCCGTCCAGGATGATCAGGCCGGAGAGGCCGCCGACATCGCGGTTCGACGAGGTGAGGTCGAGGCCGCCGAGGAACGTCAGGCTGCCGAAGCCGGTGGCATCGCTGCCCTGCTGGAACCGTTCGATGCGCGCGGCGGAAATGGCGACCGGCGTGCCATCGGCCAACAGCGGGCCGACGGCGAGCGTCGGCGTGGCAAGGCTCAGGACCAGCGCCAGACCGAGGCCTGGCGCTGACAGGCCGGCCCAGCGGAACCGGCCGGTCATGCGCGCCGTCTTGCTCTGCCGCGACCTGCGCCACGGCCACCGGTGGCCTGCTGCGAGGTGTCCTCGAACAGGTCGGCGAGCTGATCGGTCATGGCGCCCGCCAGTTCCTCCGCGTCAACGATGGTCACGGCGCGGCTGTAGTAGCGGGTGACGTCATGGCCGATGCCGATGGCGATGAGTTCCACCGGCGAGCGGTTCTCGATCTCGTCGATGACGAAACGCAGATGGCGCTCGAGATAGTTGCCCGGGTTGACCGACAGGGTGCAGTCGTCCACCGGCGCGCCGTCGGAGATCATCATCAGGATGCGCCGGTTTTCCGGGCGGGCGAGCAGGCGGCGGTGGGCCCAGTCAAGCGCCTCGCCGTCGATGTTCTCCTTCAGGAGCCCCTCGCGCATCATCAGGCCGAGATTGCGGCGCGAGCGGCGCCAGGGCGCGTCGGCGGCCTTGTAGATGATGTGGCGCAGGTCGTTGAGGCGGCCGGGCTGGGCCGGCTTGCCAGCGGCCAGCCAGGCCTCGCGCGACTGCCCGCCTTTCCAGGCCTTGGTGGTGAAGCCGAGGATCTCGACCTTGACGCCGCAGCGCTCCAGCGTGCGCGCAAGAATATCGGCGCAGGCGGCGGCGACGGTGATCGGGCGGCCGCGCATGGAGCCGGAATTGTCCAGCACCAGGGTCACCACGGTGTCGCGGAAGTTGGTGTCGCGCTCCTGCTTGAACGCCAGCGGCTGCATCGGGTCGATTACGGCGCGGGTGAGGCGGGCGGTGTCGAGGATGCCTTCCTCGAGATCGAAGTCCCAGGAGCGGTTCTGCTGCGCCATCAGCTTGCGCTGCAGACGGTTGGCAAGGCGGGCGACGGCGCTCTGCAGGTTGACGAGCTGCTTGTCGAGGAAAGCGCGCAGGCGCTCCAGCTCGGCGACGTCGCACAGATCCTCCGCCGAGACTTCCTCGTCGAAGCGGGTGGTGTAGACGCGGTAGTCGGTGACCGGCTTGTTCGACTGGGGCAGCTCGCGGCGCTGGCTTTCGCCCGGCTCCTCGGCCTCCATGTCGAGGTCCTGGTCCTCCATGTCGAAACTGTCGCTGTCAGCAGCTTCGGTCTCGCCGGCGGCCATTTCCTCGCCGGTGACTTCGGTTTCCTGCGGCGCGGTTTCTTCCTCGCCTTCCTGCTCCTGGTTGTCGGAGCCGGTTTCGGAATCCTCGTTGCGGCCGCTGTCGTCGCTTTCTTCCGGGTCTTCGGTCTTGTCGGGCTCGTCGCCGAAGTCCTCGCCCATGTCCAGGGCGGTCAGGACGCTGCGCATCTGGCCGGCGAAGGCGGCCTGATTGTCGAGGCGGGTGACCAGCCGGTCGAGATCCTTGCCGGCTTTCTGCTCGATCCAGTCGCGCCACAACGACACGAGCTTTGCGGCCGCCGGCGGGGGCGGCGCGCCGGTGAGGCGCTCGCGTACGATCAGCGACAGGGCATCAACCAGCGGCGCATCCTCGCGCCGGGACACGTCCATCGCGCCCTGACGTGTGTAGCGGTCGTCGAGCATGACCGAGAGATTA
This sequence comes from Pannonibacter sp. SL95, assembly GCF_026672425.1. Classification (GTDB taxonomy): domain Bacteria; phylum Pseudomonadota; class Alphaproteobacteria; order Rhizobiales; family Stappiaceae; genus Pannonibacter. The sequence goes on along the minus strand of NZ_JAPPRC010000004.1, from coordinate 90,724 downwards.
TCGGCAACGCCCGGCATGCGGGACGCGCCGACGGACTCGCAGCGGGCCTGTTCGACGGCGTCAAAGATGACGCGCGCGTCGCCGCCCTTCGGCATGGATTTCTGGTGGACCTTTGCATCATGGCAGGCAAGGCGCAGCGCCATCGAATCCGACAGGCCACGGGTGATGGCGATGTCGCGCGACGATGGCTTGCGGGCCGGCTCGGGCAGACGGGCGGAACCGCCCGCCAGCGCCGGACGGTCGCCGGAGAAGATGACTTCAAGCTCGGACGTGCCGGCGATGGCGCGCATCGTGCCGGCAACGGCCTGCTTGAAGGGCTCGTTCGGCGCCTGTCCCTTGGTGCCGCCGCCGCTGTTGCTGCCTGGACCTGCCATGGTGCTCAGCTCATAACCAGTTTGATCGAGGACTCAGGCAGTTCCTCGCCAAAGCAGCGCTGGTAGAACTCCGCAACCAGCGACCGCTCGGTGTCGTCGCACTTGTTGAGGAAGGTCAGGCGGAACGCGAAGCCGACGTCACCGAAGATCTCGGCGTTTTCGGCCCAGGTGATCACGGTGCGCGGGCTCATGACCGTCGACAGGTCGCCGTTGACGAAAGCGGAACGGGTCATGTCGGCAAGCCGCACCATCTTCGAGACGGTCGCACGGCCCTCGGCACCCTGGAAGTGCTTTGCCTTGGCCATCACGATGCCGACTTCATTGTCATGCGGTAGATAGTTCAGCGCGGTGACGATCGACCAGCGGTCCATCTGCGCCTGGTTGATCTGCTGCGTGCCATGATAGAGGCCGGATGTGTCGCCGAGACCAATCGTGTTGGCGGTGGCGAACAGGCGGAAGCAGGGGTGCGGGCGGATGACGCGGCTCTGGTCGAGCAGGGTCAGGCGGCCGGAGGATTCCAGCACGCGTTGGATCACGAACATCACGTCCGGACGGCCGGCGTCATATTCGTCGAACACCAGCGCGATGTTGTGCTGGTAGGCCCAGGGCAGAATGCCATCGCGGAATTCGGTGACCTGCTTGCCATCCTTGAGGACGATCGCGTCCTTGCCGATCAGGTCGATACGGCTGATATGGCTGTCGAGGTTGACGCGGACGCAGGGCCAGTTGAGGCGCGCTGCAACCTGTTCGATGTGGGTGGACTTGCCCGTGCCGTGATAGCCGGTCACCATCACACGGCGATTGCGCGCAAAGCCGGCGAGAATGGCCAGCGTCGTCGGCCGGTCGAACAGGTAATCAGGATCCACGTCCGGCACATGCTCGGTCGGGGTCTTGTAGGCAGGCACTTTCAGGTCACTGCGGAAGCCGAACACCTCTTCGACGGAAACTTCGGTGTCGGGCATGCCTTCGGCCACGGTCATCTTGTCAGTCATCGGTCCTCCGCTGCCTCGGCCGGGCCGGGGTCAGGGTCATGTGGGGAAAGCCGGCGCGAACGCACCAGCTAGCAGAAACCGGCTTTCTTCAGGACGTTATAGGCCTGAATGATCTGCCGCAGGCGATCCTCGGACGACCGGTCACCACCATTGGCATCCGGATGATTGAGTTTCACCAATTCCTTATAGCGCGCCTTGATCTCGTCGCCACGCGCCTTCTCCGACAGATTGAGCACATCAAACGACCGCTTTTCAAGGGCGAGAAGCTTGCGATCCCGCGTGTGCGTCGTTCCGCCATGCCGGGCATACGCGCGGGGCCGGGCGTTCGTGCGTGGATCATGCCCATCAGGCCCCTGTGCGGCCTCCTTGTTGACGCCCATCTTCCAGGTCGGCCGGTGTCCGGTCAGCGCGTCCTTCTGGTAGATGCGGACCGCGTCGTCATCCATGCCGGTGAAGTAGTTGTACGTCTTGTTGTAGTCCCGCACGTGATCGATGCAGAAAAAGAAGTACTGCCCCTCGCGGTCGCGGCCCTGAGGCGCCTTGTGGGTGCCGGGGCGCGCGCAGCCGGGGTGCTGGCAGGGCGGGAAGATGTCTTCATCGACCCGGTCCTTGTCTGGTTTGACGCGGATCCGGTCGAACAGTTTGGAATCCAGTTTCATGGGCCCGATTATGGAGAGGGTGGCTCGAACGAACAAGGTTAGCGGGGGGAATAAAAGAAAGGGTTTCCGTCCGGCGGGCATCCTTGCAACAGGGTTGACGCGCGGGGGGCATATGGACAGAACATAGTGCATGACCATTCGCCAGCAGATGACCGACCTCCTGACCGATGCCTTCGCGCCGAGCGAACTCACGGTCATCGACGAATCCGACAAGCACAAGGGCCATGGTGGCTGGCGCGAGGGCGGGGAAACCCACTTCCGTGTCCGCATTGTTGCCGAGGCCTTCGCCGGCAAGGGACGGGTCGACCGTCACCGGGCGATCAACGGCGTGCTTGCCCCCTGCTTCGCCGCCGGTGTGCATGCGCTGGCCATCGAAGTTCGGTCCCCGGACGAGCCGGACCCGCGCGCTGCCCGGGTGAGCGGAGCGGTTTGAGGGGTAACACCCTCCGCGCTGTCCCGGCAGCCTCACCTTCGTCGCTCCTGCGCAGGCAGGAGCCTAGTAACCGAGGTGGTTGGCGGTGGGCACTGGCGGTGCCTCGTGCTGATGTTTGGCTTGGATTCCCGCTGAAAATCCCAAAGTGCACCGTGGGTACTGGGCTCCTGCCTTCGCAGGAGCGACGAGGGGAGGGGGCCGTGACCGGTTCTTGGCTCCCTGCCCCAAAACGGACTAACCCACTTTCGCTGGCGTGGCGGTCTGCTTCTCCGCCCTTGCGTCCTGGGCCTTGGCGGCGGATTTGATGTCCTTGGCGTTGAGCGGCATGATGCGCAGGCGGGTGATGCGGTTGCGTTCGCGGCGCAGGACGGTGAAGCGGAAGCCGTGGAAGGTGAAGATCTGCCGCTCGTCGGGGATCATCCGGGCCTCGTGGATGACGAGGCCGGCGATGGTGGTGGCCTCGTCGTCGGGCAGGTTCCAGTCGTTGGCGCGGTTGAGGTCGCGGATGGGAACCGAGCCATCGACAATGACCGAGCCATCGGCCTGCGGCCGCACGCCGGTCAGTTCGATGTCGTGCTCGTCGGCGATCTCACCGACGATTTCCTCGAGAATGTCTTCCAGCGTCACCAGCCCCTGCACCTCGCCGTATTCGTCAATGACAAAGGCGAAATGCGACTTGCGCTTGAGGAAGGCGTTGAGCTGGTCCTGCAGGCTGGTGGTGTCGGGCACGAACCAGGGCGGCGTAGCGATCTTCATCACGTCCAGCCGGCTGAAGTCGCCATCGGCGGCCTTCAGGGCGCGCAGCAGATCCTTGGCATGCAGGACGCCGACGAAATTGTCGCTTTCGCCTTTCCACAGCGGCATGCGGGTGTAGGGCGCAGCAAGGGCAGCATCGACAAGCTTTGACACGTCCTCATCGACATTGAGGGCCATCATGTTGGTGCGGTGGACCATCACGTCGGAGACTTCGAGCTCGGCGAGGTCGAGCAGGCCGCCGAGGCGGTCGCGGTCGGCCTTGACGAGGCCGCCTTCCAGATGCTGCAGGTCAACGGCGCCGCGCAGCTCGTCATGGGCGGAGAGCACTGCCGCGTTGTCGTCAACGCGCACGCCGAAGATGCGCAGGATCAAGCGCACGATCCATTCGATGGTGATCACCACCGGGCCGAAGACCGCGACGAGGATCCGAACCAGCGGCGCAACGGCGAGGGCAAAGCGGTCCGGGTTGGAAATGGCCCAGGTCTTGGGCATAACCTCCGACAGCACCACGACGAGCACCGTCATGACCAGCGTCGCGATGGCGACACCGGCCTCGCCGAACAGGCCGAGAAACAGGCTGGTGGCCAGCGACGAGGCGAGAATGTTGACGATGTTGTTGCCGAGCAGCAGCGCGCCGATGAGGCGCTCGCGCGTCATGATCAGCCGAGCAACCAGTGCGGCCCGCCCGTCCCCGGCCTTTTCCATCTGGTGCATGCGCGCGCGGGAGGCGGCTGTCAGGGCCGTCTCCGAGCCGGAGAAGAAGGCCGACATGACCAGGAGGCAGAGGATGGCGCCTGCCGTGACCCAAAGCGTCGTTTCGATCATGATCGCAGCTTCTCCTCCAGGAAGGTGAGCACGGCAGCAGGGTCAACGCCCTTTTCGACGAAGGCCTGTCCAATGCCACGGGTGAGAATGAAGGTAAGCGCGCCGCGGCTGACCTTCTTGTCCTGGGCGATGATGTCCAGCAGCGTTTGCGCCGGTGGCATCTGGCCCGGGATCTGGCCGATGCGCGTCGGCAGCCCGACCTCGGCGAGATGCGCGGTGACCCGGTCGACGACGGCATCGTCGATGAGGCCAAGGCGGGCAGAGAACTGATGCGCTAGGGTCATGCCGATGGACACGCCCTCGCCATGCACCAGGCGCTCGTTGGCGTAGTCGACGGCCGATTCCAGCGCGTGGCCAAAGGTGTGGCCGAGGTTGAGCAGGGCGCGCTGGCCGGCCTCGCGCTCGTCGGCGGACACGGTTGCCGCCTTGGCCAAGCAGGAGCGGGCGACGGCTTCCTCGCGGGCCGGTGCGCCCGAGACGATATCGCGCCAGTTGGTCTCAAGCCAGGCGAAGAACTCGGCATCGCCGAGGAGGCCGTATTTCACCACTTCCGCATAGCCGGCGCGGAATTCGCGTTCGCTCAGCGTGTCGAGCAGGGCGGTGTCGGCAAGGACGAGATCCGGCTGGTGGAAGGCACCGATGAGGTTCTTGCCATGACGGGAGTTGATGCCCGTCTTGCCGCCGACGGAGCTGTCGACCTGGGACAGGAGCGTGGTCGGGATCTGGATGAAGCTCATGCCCCGGCGCACGGAAGCGGCCACGAAGCCGGCCAGATCGCCGACGACGCCGCCGCCGAAGGCGAGCACCGCATCGCCGCGTTCCAGGCGGGCAGCCAGAACCTCGTCGCACAGGCGCTGGTATTCGGCAAAGCACTTGGTCTGCTCGCCCGGCGGGACGGTCATCACCGTGTAGCCGACGCCGGCGGCATCAAGGCTTGCGGTGAGCGTGGAGAGATGCAGCCGGGCGACGGTGGCATCGGTGATGATGGCGAGCCGGCCGCCCGGCATCAGCGCGGCAATGCGCTCGCCCGCAGAGGCGAGGAGGCCGCGGCCGATGAGGATGTCATAGGACCGGTCCCCCAGGTCAACGGGAACGGTGATGGGCGGCGTGTGCGTCGGCAGGGTCATGGTCACTCGGAGGTCTTGTCCGGCCCGAGGGACAGATGGTCCTCAAGGGCGAGCATGATGTCTTCCATCACGGTTTCATGGGGCACGTCCCGGGACCAGACCGCAAGATCGGCCAGGGCATAGACGGGTTCGCGTTTTTCCAGGAGGGCGCGCATGGTGCCTTCCGGGTCGGCATTCTGCAGCAGCGGCCGCGTCGGCCGCTTGCGCACGCGGCTCATGACCGTGTCGAAATCGGCGCGCAGCCAGACGGAGACCGCGGTGCGGGCGATTTCTTTGCGGGTGGCTTCGCTCATGTAGGCGCCGCCGCCGGTGGCCAGAACCATCGGCCCTTCCTGCAAGAGGCGGGCGATGACGCGTTCCTCGCCGCGGCGGAACTCCGGTTCGCCATGCACGGCGAAGATCTCGGAGATCGTCATGTTGGCAGCGGTCTCGATCTCGGTGTCGGCGTCGACAAAGGGCAGGCCGAGGCGCTGGGCAAGACGGCGGCCGACGCTGGACTTGCCGCAGCCCATGATGCCGACCAGCACCAGACAGCGGCTTCCAAGGGCCGCAACGAGCCGGGCTGCGCGTTCGTCGGTGATGAGTGTGCCCGATCCGGCTGCCCCCACGGCTGTCCTCCCTTGTGTCTGTTACCGGGCCTTTTATCATATTCCGACAAAATGCAAGCGCGTCGCAATTGAGTCGATGCAAGGAGTTGCCGAAGCCGTGCCCACGCTGACCCGTCTCATTGTCTCCGTGCTCGTGCTGGCGGGGCTCGGTTATGGCGCGGTGTTTGCGCTGGCGAACCTGGTCGAGCCGCGCGAGCGGGAAATCACGGTCCGGGTGCAGAAGGACGGGTTCGCGCGATAGCGCGGCGCGGCGGGGGCTGGAGCAATGGCGGGTGATTCCGGCATCGAGACCTTTCTGGAAATGCTGGCGGCGGAACGTGGCGCGGCGCTGAACACGCTGGAAAGCTACCGGCGGGATCTGGAGGACTTTGCCGAGTTTCTGGGGTCGACGCGCGTCTCGGACGCGGACCAGGACGATGTCAGCGCCTATCTTAGCGACCTGACGGCGCGTGGCTTTGCCGCGTCCTCGCAAGCCCGGCGGCTGTCGGCGCTCAGGCAGTTCTTCAAGTTCCTGTTTGCGGAAGGCCGGCGCAAGGACGAGCCGACGCGAATCCTGTCGGCGCCGAAGAAACGGCAGGCGCTGCCCAAGGTGCTGAGCGTGGCCGAGGTGGACCGCCTGATCGAGGCGGCTCGGTTCGATGCGGTGCAGGTGCACGAGACGCCTGGGCGGCAGCTCAGGGCCTCACGGCTCTACACGCTGCTGGAGGTGCTCTATGCCTCGGGGCTGCGCGTGTCCGAACTGGTGGCGCTGCCGGTGCGGGCGGCCTTGCGCGATGCGCGGCTGATCGAGATCCGCGGCAAGGGCGGCAAGGAGCGGCTGGTGCCGCTGAGCCCGCGCGCGCAAGAGGCGATGCGGGCCTATGTGGCGCTGCGCAAGGCCGAGGATGCCTTCGCCGAGAGCCCCTGGCTGTTCCCGTCCTATTCGGAAAGCGGGCATTTCACCCGGCAGGCCTTTGCCCGTGACCTGAAGGCGCTGGCGGTGGGCGTCGGGCTTCAGGCCGACCAGGTGTCGCCGCATGTGCTGCGGCACGCCTTTGCCTCGCATCTGCTGCAGAACGGCGCGGACCTGCGTGTGGTGCAGCAGCTTCTGGGGCATGCCGATATCTCGACGACGCAAATCTACACCCATGTGCTCGACGAGCGCTTGCGCGATCTCGTCGAGACACATCACCCGCTTGCGAAGGCCTGAGGCTCAGCGGGACCTGGCGAGGGCCGGCGGTGGCGTTGCCGGCAGCAGGGTCTCGAGGGTCCGGGCAACGGCGAGGAGATGCCGGTCGGAATGGGCCGGGCCGTCAATTTCGAGACCAACGGGCAGACCGTCCGCCGTTACGCCAGCCGGCAGCGAGATGCCCGGGATGGCGGCATTCGATCCCGGATCCGTGTTGCGGATGAAGGTCGGGAAGGTCGGAACCTCGACGCCATCGAGGCGGACCGTGCGGTCGGAGGTGGCGATCGGCGTGGCGGCCAGCGGCACGGTCGGGAAGACCAGCGCATCAAGCCGTTCGCGCGCGAAGACTTCTGCATAGGCGGCCTGAAGCCGGGGCCGCAGATCCTGCATCGCCTCCTGATAGACCGCATCGGGGATCGCGCCGGCGCCAGTCACATACTCGGAGAAGACATAGGCGACGTCCGGGCTGGCGATTGCGGCGGCAAGGCCCTCGAGCGTGACGCCAGTTTCATTGGCCGCGAGAAACTCCGCCATGTCGCGGCGGATCTCGTAGAGCGCGATGGCGATGCCGACCCGGTCGCTGAGGTCGCGGATGTCCGTCAGGTCGACAGGAACAAGGGTTACGCCGGCCTGGCGCAGCCTGTCGAGTGCAGTCTCGAACACGGCGGCTGTCGCCGGATCGAGGCCTTGCGTGAAGGGAGCGGCAAGGCCGAGGCGAATCGACTGCGGGGCGACGTCCGGCAGCTCGACGGTTGCGCCGGTGATGACCGCATCGAGAAGCGCAAGATCGGCGACGCTGCGGGCCATCGGGCCGGCGGTGTCACGGGTGCGGGCAATCGGGACGATGCCTGCCCCCGGATAGCGGCCGACGGTGGGGCGCAGAGCCGAGATGCCGTTGAGGGCTGCAGGAATGCGGACCGAACCGCCGGTGTCAGTGCCAAGACCGGCCGGGGCGAGGCGCGCGCCGATGGCGGCGCCGGTGCCGCCACTGGAGCCGCCGGGCGATCCGGTCCGGTGCATAGGCATTGGCGACGGCACCGAAGGCGGAATTGTTCGAGGTGATGCCGAAGGCCAGCTCGTGCATGTTGGTCTTGCCGAGAATGATCGCCCCGGCGGCGCGCAGCCGCGCGACCACGGGCGCATCCGTTGCCGGCACCCAGTCCTTCAACGCCGGCGTTCCGGCGGTATTGGGCAGGCCGGCGACGGCGATGTTGTCCTTGATCACCAGCGGCACGCCCTGCAGCGGGCCGGAAGGCGCAGCACCCGCCGCGTCAGACGCGGCTGCGGCCGCGCGTGCACCGGCTTCGTCGAGGGTGATGAAGATGTTGTCGCCTGCCCGCGCCTTCGCAGCCTCCAGCAAGGTGGCCACAAGAGCGGTGGTGGTCAGGCTGCCGGACGCACGGGCGGCCTGAAGGTCGGAAATGGTCATCTCGCGCATGGTGCCCTCTGGCCGTCGTTTCCGGGAGCAGACAAGCTCCACCCACGACAATGACGCAGTCAAGCACAAGCGCCGTGCAACGGCACGCAAAGCTCGTCTACCTGCACGTTCAGGCAAGCGAGTTTGCAGCTTACGCAAGGGGCAAGGTGGCTCACACCGGCATCAGCGCCCAGTAGTCGAAGTCGAGGATGACGTTTTCGGCATAGACGCCGTTGTCATCGGAATAGGGGAAATCGGCGCAGGGGCGGTTCTTGGTGGCGACGAGGCGCAGGCGCAGGGCACCGACGTCGTTGCGGCCTTCGATCCGGGCGGTGTCGATGACTTCCGACCAGGCATAGACCGTGTCACCGGCGAAGAGCGGGGCGACATGGCGGCCGGCGTTGATCGCTGCGATGTGGAAGGCCGAACCGAGGCCATTGAAGGACAGGGCGCGTGCCAGCGAGATGACGTGTCCGCCATAGATCAGCCGGCGGCCGAAGCGGCCCTGACCTTCGGTGTGCTGGTTGAAATGCACCTTCGCGGTGTTCTGGTAGAGGCGCGTGGCCAGCATGTGGTCGGTTTCCTCGACCGTCATGCCGTCCACATGGTCAATGCGCTCGCCGGCAACATAGTCGGCAAAGCGGAAGCGGCTGCCGGCGAGGGCAGCGTCCCAGGCATGGGCAGACAGCATCGGGCAGGCATCACCGAGTGCATCGGGATCAATGCTTTCCGGGAGGGTCGGAACAACGGGAGCCGGCGCAGGGCTGCCCGGCTCGCGCTTGTTGACCATGACCCAGCGCACATAGTCGAGCACTTCCGTGCCGTCGGACTTGTAGCCGGTGGAGCGGACATAGACGACGCCGGTCTTGCCGTTGGAGTTTTCCTTGAGGCCGATCACCTCCGACACGGCTGAGAGGGTGTCGCCCGGGTAGACCGGCGCGAGGAAGCGGCCGCCAGCGTAGCCGAGATTGGCCACGGCATTGAGCGAGATGTCCGGAACGGTCTTGCCGAAGACGATGTGGAAGGTCAGCAGGTCATCGATCGGCGCGCGCGGATAGCCCAGCTTGCGGGCGAAGGCATCCGACGACTGCACGGCAAAGCGCGGGCCGTAGATTGCGGTGTAAAGGGCGACGTCGCCCTCGGTGACGGTGCGCGGCGTGGCATGGCGGATCACCTGGCCGACGTAGAAATCCTCGAAGAAATTGCCCGGGTTCGTCTTGGTCACGCCTGAACTCCCACTGCCACCGACCTGTTTCTGCCCGCGACTTTGACCTGTTGCTGCAATGCGAAGCAAGTGGGACCTTTGTCGGAGGTGCGGCTTGTCATGCGCGATGGCACAACCTACATCGGCGGCTACGAACAAACACGTATATTGGGGCCTCGCAGTCGGGTCGCATCGTGCCGGTGTCGGCATGTCGGGGTAAAGCGAATGGAAAACCTACTCGCCCTGGCCGGGCAAAACCTGCTGTCGCCGATCATCCTGTCCTTCGCGCTTGGGCTGGCGGCAGCACTCGGGCGATCAGACCTGTCGGTGCCGGAGGCCGCAGCCAAGGCGCTGTCGATCTACCTGCTGTTCGCCATCGGCTTCAAGGGCGGTGTCAGCGTGTCGTCACACGGGCTCGACGCGCGTCTCGGCCTGTCGCTTGTCGCGGGCGTGCTTTTATCCTTTGTCCTGCCGTTCATAGCCTATGGGCTGGTGCGCAGCCTGACGCGCCTGTCGGCGCTGGATGCTGCGGCCGTGGCGGGTCACTACGGGTCGATTTCCATCGTCACCTTCGTGGCGGCAAGCTCCGTGCTGCAGGGCAGCGGCATTCCGGGAGAAGGCTACATGGTGGCGGTGGCCGCTGCCATGGAGGCTCCGGCGATCCTTTCCGCGCTCTGGCTGGCCAGCCGCTCGCGCAAGCCGCAACCCGGCGCCGCAGCCGATCAGCATGACGGCGGCCTGATGCGCGAAATCCTGCTCAACGGTTCCATCGTGCTGCTGGTGGGCTCGTTCTTCATCGGCATGATCACCGGGCAGAAGGGCTTGAGCGAGATTGAAAGCTTCATCGTTGCCCCGTTCAAGGGCGTGCTGTGCCTGTTCCTGCTGGACATGGGACTGGTTGCCGGACGTGGCCTGCGCGCGGCGCGGGGGATCCTGTCGCCGGGGCTGGTCGGGTTCGGCGTCCTCATGCCGTTGATCGGTGCGCTGGCGGGTCTTGGGACCGGCGCCGTGCTGGGCCTGTCCACCGGCGGCGTGGTGCTGATGATGACGCTGTGCGCCTCGGCCTCCTACATTGCCGTACCGGCGGCGATGCGTGTAGCGCTGCCAGAGGCCAATCCGTCCGTCTACCTGACGGTGTCGCTCGGGATCACGTTCCCGTTCAACCTGACTGTCGGAATTCCGCTTTACATCGCAATCGCCACCGGGCTGGGCATCGGAGGGTAAGGGCATGCAGACGACCAAGGCAAAGCGCGTCGAGATCATCATCGAGGCTCCGATGGAGCGGCGCCTGACGCAGGCCCTGACGGCGGCTGGCGTGACCGGCTTCACCATCCTTCCGGTGCTGGGCGGCAGCGGCCGCTCGGGGCTTTGGAGCCGAGAGGGTCAGGTGTCGCTGGCCGGTGGCATGGTGGCCTTCATCTGCATCGTGAAAGAGGAACGGCTCGAAAACCTGCTGCAGAAGGCGATGCCGCTGGTTCAGCAGCATATTGGCGTCGTCAGCATCACCGATTGCGAGGTGCTGCGGGCGGAGCGGTTCTGACGACTGGTCGGGTTGTCTGCCTTTTAGCCGGTCCGCTGTTCTGCCGGGTTGACCGCAGACGGCATTCCATGACTGTATCCGCCCCAGCACCGGGGCGGCTTTGTCTGCGCCCGCGAGACGAACCTTGAATGCTGGCGAGGACACACATACGTGGCACATGACTTCCCCAATCATCTGGTCGCCGGTTATGGCCGCTATCTCAGCAAGGGCTATGTCCGGCATCGCGAGACGCAGGAACAGCTTGCCATCTATGGCCAGCGACCGGATGTGATGGTGATCTCGTGCTGCGACAGCCGCGTCACGCCAGAAGGCGTGTTCCATGTGGGACCAGGCGAATTGTTCGTCGTGCGCAACGTCGCCAATCTCGTGCCGCCCTATGAGGAAACCGACGGTCAACACGGCACCAGCGCGGCCATTGAATATGCCGTGCGGGTGCTCAAGGTGAAGCACATCGTCGTCATGGGCCACGCCAAATGTGGCGGCGTCCATGCCTTCCGCGAAAACGCCAATGCACCGCTGGCCACCGGCGCCTTCATTGGCCGCTGGATCAAGCTGCTGGAACCGGCGGCGATCGCCATGGCCTGCATGCCGGTCGACAAGCTCGATGATCCGCAGCTGGCTATGGAATATGCCGGGGTGCGCCAGTCGCTGAAAAACCTTGCGACCTTTCCCTTTGTCGACGAGGCCATGCGCAACGAAGGCCTGAAGGTGCACGGCGCCTGGTTCGACATCGGTTCTGGCGATCTCAGGATCATGGATCCGGAGACGAGCAAGTTCGAAAGCTGCGCGCCGGAGAATTTCGTCAGCGAAGCTGAAGCCAGCTGAACAGTGAGGGGACGGTTTTCGTCCCTGACAGGTCCCGGCTCAAGGCCGGGACAGCGCGGAGAGGCGGAGGGACCCTTGGGTCCTTTGCCGATGTCCGGGGCTTTGTCAGGTAGAAGACGAACCGAGACCTCACAGCCGTCATCCCGGCTCGGCGCTTCGCTTGGCCGGGATGACGATCGAGGGTTTGTCGGGAGCCTCGCGTTATGTCACTGGCGCGGGGAGGCGAGCACGAGGCTCCAGAACACCTTGTACTTGGAGTTCGGCGCGTAGGTGGTTGCGATCGCCATGCGGGTGGCCTGCGGGTCGAGCATCACCTTGTTGTGGCCCGGCGACTCGCGCCAGCCGGAGAAGGCTTCGGCAAGAGTGCGATAGCCGGCGCTGACGTTCTCGACACCGTTGGTCTTGGTCTCGCCGATGGCGTTCAAGCGGGTCTTCAGCTGGTTCTGCGGCTCAAGGGCCGCGCGGATGCTGTCGGCACTGGCGACGGCCTGGGCCTGCGCCTGGGCGATGGAGCCGAGGACCGGATCCAGCATCAGCGGCCGCAGGCCGTTGTTCTGCCGGTACTGGTTGATCATCTGCAGGGCGGCCTGCTGGTCGACATGGGCGTTTACCCTCGCCAGATCCCGGTAGAACGGGGGCAATTCGACGGGCTTTTCCGTCTGGCAGCCGGCAAGCGCCAGAACGCCTGCGGCCATCACAACCGCGGCAAGGCGCCGGCCGTTGCGCATCAGGCGGCCTGTCATCTTCAGTGTCATGTCTCGAACTTTCCTGCTGAGCCCCACGCCGTCGCGAATCAGCGGCGAGATTAGGCCGCTTCGCTGCAATGCGCCATGTCGAGCGCTGCGGAACGAGGAGATGCCTGGCTGTCACGTCCTTGAAATCGTTTTCATCTTCCCTTGGGGGATATCGTTAAAACTACATGCTATTGAACTTATGTTTACCCTCCTGTCATATAAACCGGGCAAAGAGAGCTCAATAGTCGAGGGGAATGCTGGGTCGTGCAGGATGAATTGGCCGAAAAGACCATCAAGGTGATCATTGCGGATGATTCTGGCACTGTGCGGAAGTTCATAGAAAAAGCTTTGCTGGCGACGGGGCGAAGCTTTGACATTACAATGGCGGCCGACGGTAAGGATGCTGTCGAGAAGCTGAGCCGTCAGGCCTTCGACATTGCTTTCCTCGATATCAACATGCCGCAGCTCAACGGCGTCGAGGTGATGGCGGCCATCCATGTGATGGGCTCCAAGACATTTGCCGTGTCCATGTCGGATGGTCTGGCGGAAGAGGCCGAGAAGAAGCTCAAGTCTTTTGGCGCCTATGATTTCCTGACCAAGCCCTTCAGCGCCAGCCAGGTGCGGCATGTGATCGAGGTCTACGAGACCATCAACATGCCGTTCGACGTCCTGGTCGTGGATGACTCCACGACGGTGCGGCGCATCGTGCGCAAGGTGCTGGAGCGGTCGATCTTCAAGCTGAACATCGTCGAGGCGGAAGACGGACATACGGCGATCAAGCGGGTGAGCGAAAAATCGTATCGCGTCATCTTCACCGATTTCAACATGCCGAACATGACCGGTCTGGAACTGGCGGAGCGTCTGGCGGGCCTGACACGGGCCTCGGATGTGATCCTGATGTCGACGGAATACAACACGACGCTGGACCAGGCGGCGGAGCGCGTGCGGGCCCGTGCGTTCCTGCGCAAGCCGTTCTATCCGGATGATGTGGACAGCATCCTGCATCACCTGTTCGGTCTGCGGCATTCGCACTTCTCCAAACAGGTGCGCATGTTCGCGATGACCTGAAACAGTCTCGGACTGATCCACGAAGGCCCGCCGGTTCGAACCGGCGGGCCTTCGTGTTTGTGGTCAAGCCTTGTCTGCGGCAGCTGGCACAGGGAGTGCGGTGTCCGGTCGGCGGGCCTGGCGCCGCTTGCGCCAGTCGCCCAGGAACAGAAGGATCGGCGCGGCGATGAAGACCGAGGAACTTGCGGCGATGACGATGCCGAAGACCATCGGTACGGCGAAGCTTTCCACCGCGCTGCCGCCCCAGATGGCCATCGGCAGCATGGCGAGGAAGGCCGTTATCGAGGTGTAGAGACTGCGGCCGAGGGTTTCGTTGATTGACCTGTCAATCATGTCGCGCAGCGGCATCTGCTTGTAGAGCCGCATGTTCTCGCGCATCCGGTCATAGACCACGACCTTGTCATTCACCGAGTAGCCGACGAGGGTCAGCAGGGCGGCGATGGCGGTGAGGTTGAAGTCGATGCCCGTGAGCGCGAAGAAGCCGGCTGTCTTGGTCACATCCAGCACGAGAGTTGCAATCGCGCCGATGGCAAAGGGCCATTCGAAGCGCGCCCAGATGTAAAGCAGCATGGCAAGGCTGGCGAGCACCACCGCGAGAATGCCGGCGGTGGCGAGCTCGCCGCTGACCTTCGGGCCGACGACTTCCGTCCGCTCCACCGATGCGCCTGGCGCGATGTCGGCGAGGGTGGTGCGGATCGACTGCACCGCTGCCGTTTGCGCCTCCTCGCCGCCCGGCTGACGCTCGGCCCGGATCAGGACCGTTGCGTCATTGCCGAACTGCTGCAGCGTGATCTCGCCAAGGCCAAGCGCGCCGAGGTGGCTGCGCAGGGCCGCGAGATCGGCCGGCGCGTCTGTCGTCACCTCCATCTGGATGCCGCCCCTGAAATCGACGCCGAGGTTGAGGCCCGGCTTGATCAGGAGGCCGATGGAGGCAAGCGAGAGCAGGACGGACACGCCGATGCCGATGAAACGGCCACGCATGAAGCGGATGCTGGTGCCGTCAGGGATCAGTCTGATCCCGAACAGCGGTTCGATGACCAGAGTCTTCAACCGCCAGCGCCGGACGATGGCCGTCATGATGACGCGGACAATGGAGACGGCCGTGAACATGGAAATGGCGATGCCGAGCGCCATGGTGATTGCGAAGCCGCGTACCGGGCCGGTGCCGAACCAGAACAGCAGCAAGGTGGCGATGAGAGCCGTGACGTTGGAATCGACGATGGTGGCGTAGGCGCGCCTGAACCCGGCGTCGAGTGCGGCCGCAGCGCCGAGACCCTTGCGGGTTTCCTCGCGGATGCGCTCGTTGATGAGCACGTTGGCGTCCACCGCAAGGCCGATGCCGAGCACAATGCCGGCGATGCCCGGCAGGGTCAGCGTCGCCCCGAGGAGGCTGAGTGCGCCGAGCGTCAGCAGCACGTTGAGGGCCAGCGCGAAATTGGCGACCAGGCCCCAGCGGCCATAGAGCACCATCATGAAGCCGAAGACGAGGGCAAAGCCGGCAAGGCCGGTCTCGACGCCGCGTTCGATGGCGTCGGCGCCGAGATCCGCGCCGACCGTGCGTTCCTCGATGACGGTGAGCGGCGCGGGCAACGCGCCGGCGCGCAGCAAGGCGGCAAGGTCGGCGGCCTCGGCGACGGTGAAGGTACCGCTGATCTGGCCGGAGCCGCCCGTGATCGGCTGCTGGATGACCGGGGCGCTCAGCACCTTTCCATCCAGCACGATGGCAAAGGGCTTGCCGATGTTGGCCGAGGTGATCGCCGCGAACTGGCGTGCGCCGCTGCTGTCGAAACGGAACTGCACGATCGGCTCGCGCGTCTGCGGGTCAAAGCCTGCCTTCACGTCGGCCAAGCGCTCGCCGGACAGGGCGACGCGGGTTTCCACGGGATAGGACGTGGAGCCCTGGGCCGATGGGAGCATCCGTGCTCCGGCGGGAAGCTGTCCGTCTGACGTGACATTGGCCAGCATGTGGAACGACAGCTTGGCCGTGCTGCCGAGAAGTTCGCGGATACGGGCAGGGTCCTGGACGCCCGGCAGCTGAACCATGATCCGGTCGCCGCCGGCGCGCTGGATGACAGGCTCTGCAACACCTGCCTGATCGATCCGCATGCGGATGATCTCGAGGCTCTGGGCGACGGCGCCATTGATGCGGTCGCGGATGCCGTCTTCGGTCAGCTTGAGTTCCAGCGTCGCCGGACCGGTTGCGGTCAGCGTGAGATCCGGCGTGGTTGCCAGCCCCGGCATGAGCCCGGCGGCCGCGTTGATCAAGGGGCGCAGGGTCTTCTCCGCCTCGGCGCGCTGGGCCGGATCCTTCAGCTGGATCGTGAGGGCGCCCTCGGCCGGGCGGATCGCGCTTGTGGCGATGCGTGCGGCCGACAGGGATTGCCTTGCCTGCTGCTGCAGGTCATCGACCCGGTCCCGGAGAACGGCTTTGGTGTCTGTTTCCAGCACGAGATGCGAGCCGCCCCTCAGGTCGAGGCCGAGGGTGACGGGTTGATTGGGCAACCAGCGTGGCAGGCTGGCGAGCTGCGACGTGGACAAGAAATTCGGCAAGGCGGCCAGAAGGCCAAACAGGATGACGGCCAGATAGGCCGCAAGAACCCAGCGGGATTGACGCATGGTGTGACAGGTCCAGAAAACGGCGCGCCAGCGCGAGGCAGAGCCCGCGCGGCCGGCAGCCGGAGCAAAACGGAAGGTCGGATCAGAAGGGCTGGATGCCCGTCAGAGCGCTACGGGTGGCGCGCGCGCGTCGAAGCCCTGGCGCTGTGCTTGCAGCGCGACGGTCCCAACCGTTGCAACTGGTGCAGAGCCCGCAGGCGCAACAATGAAGGTGGCTGCGAGGGCAACAAGCGCATGCGGATCCCGGTCCAGCGGCGGAGGGGCGATGCTGCGATCCGGTGACAGGCGGTGCCATTCGGCAGAGGCTGCCCGCGCGCTTTCGCGCATCCGCTGGGCGTTCTGGACGGCTGCGCCAAGAACGACCGGGTGGCGTTCCAGATCTGACGCACTGGCCGGGACGGGAAGGCCCGTGATCTGCGGCTGGAGCGCGAGGGGAAGCTGGACGACGAAGGCAAGCAGCAACAGCTTGAGCAGAAGCGGCGCCAAACGCCAGGCGCTTGCCGCTTTGCGGTCTGTCTTGGGGCTGATGCTGTGCGTGGTCATTCCCGTTCCAGCCGGTCCGGAGGTATCCGGCCACTTTCAGCCAGAGCCACCGGATCGGCGTTTTGCTCTGACAATCGCCCTAACCTAGGCATGCGCAGGGCGGAATGCCAGGGGTATCGGTCCCGGTCTTGCGCGGCAGGCGTGGAACGGTTGGTTCCGGCGAGACTGGCAACGGCCGCCCTTGACGGGCGGCCGGCCTGGGTTTGGTCAGCGCTTGCTGGCTTCCAGAACGTCCTCGACGGTCCTGAGGCCTGGCATCGGCGAGTTCACCAGCACGGCCATGTTGCCGGGGGCGTGCTGGTTCTTCCACATCTTGGTGTGCGCCTTCGGGATCTGGTCCCAGGGGAACACTTCGGACATGCAAGGGTCGATGCGACGGTCGATCACCGCCTTGTTGGCTTCGGAGGCCTGCTTCAGGTGGGCGAAGTGCGAGCCCTGGATGCGCTTCTGCCGCATCCAGACATAGCGGGCGTCAAAGGTGATGTTGAAGCCGGTTGTGCCAGCGCAGAACACGACCATGCCGCCGCGCTTGACGACCAGACAGGAGACCGGGAAGGTCTGTTCGCCCGGATGCTCGAACACCATGTCGACGTCATTGCCCTTGCCGGTGATGTCCCAGATCGCCTTGCCGAACTTGCGCGCTTCCTGGGTCCAGGTGTTGAACTCGGGCGAGTTGACCTTTGGCAGCTGTCCCCAGCAGTTGAAGTCCTTGCGGTTGATGACGCCCTTGGCGCCAAGCGACATGACGTAGTCGCGCTTGTCCTCGTCCGAGATGATGCCGATGGCATTGGCGCCGGCTGCAGCCGCGAGCTGGATGCCGAACACGCCAAGACCGCCGGAGGCGCCCCAGACGAGCACGTTCTGGCCCGGACGCAGCTGGTGCGGCGCGTGGCCGAACAGCATGCGGTAGGCGGTGGCAAGCGTCAGGGTGTAGCAGGCGGCTTCTTCCCAGGTGAGGTGCTTGGGCCGCGGCATCAGCTGCTGCGACTGCACCCGGCAGAACTGCGAGAACGAACCGTCCGGCGTTTCGTAACCCCAGATGCGCTGGGTCGGCGAGAACATCGGATCGCCGCCATTGCACTCCTCGTCGTCGCCGTCATCCTGGTTGCAGTGGATGACGACTTCATCGCCGACCTTCCAGCGCTTCACCTTGGACCCGACGGCCCAGACGATGCCCGAGGCATCGGATCCGGCGATGTGGTAGGGGCTCTTGTGGCTGCCGAACACGGAAATCGGTTCACCAAGTGCCGCCCAGACGCCGTTGTAGTTGACGCCCGCGGCCATGACGAGCACGAGAACTTCGTGGCTGTCCAGCTCCCAGGTCGGCACGACCTCGATCTTCATCGCGTCTTCCGGCGCGCCATGGCGATCCTGACGGATCGTCCAGGCATACATGTTCTTCGGCACATGGCCGAGCGGCGGGATCTCGCCGATCTCGTAAAGGTCTTTCAAGGGAGTGTCTCCCGTCTGGCGGTTGTCATTTGCCTGCAGCGCCGCGCTCATTGCCGTGTCCTTCCCCTCCATGCGCCGAAAACTGACCGGACGCCCATCCCGCTGTCCGGCCTCACCAATTTCTCCCGGATTGACGCTGCTCCTGTCGCAGGCGCCGGTCCGGGCGGGACCCCGTGCGGGTCGTGGTGCTGCGTCGCAACACTCCTTGACGGTCGCACTCGTCCTTTTGCGCAACTATCAAACCAAAATCGCTTCCGATCTATACGACTATTGCGTAACTTGAATTTACCCGGCAGGTGCTTTTTGCATCGCACATAGGCGAGACCTGTGAGTGCCCTTGGCGGCGGGGCAGGCGTTAAGGAGTGAGACATGAGCCAGGCAGCAGAAACCGGATCGTCCAAGGCACCGCGCCGGCGCGACCAGCCCTGGATCTTCCGCACCTATGCGGGCCATTCCACAGCGGCGGATTCCAACCGGCTGTACCGGACGAACCTGGCCAAGGGGCAGACCGGCCTTTCCATCGCCTTCGACCTGCCGACGCAGACGGGCTATGACCCGGACCACATGCTGGCGCGCGGCGAAGTGGGCAAGGTGGGCGTGCCGGTGGCGCATCTGGGCGACATGCGGACGCTGTTCAACGAGATCCCGCTCGAGAAGATGAATACGTCGATGACGATCAACGCCACCGCGCCCTGGCTGCTGGCGCTGTATGTGGCGGCCGCCGATGAACAGGGCGCGGACCGCAAGCTTCTGGCCGGCACGACGCAGAACGACATCATCAAGGAATACCTGTCGCGCGGAACCTATGTGTTCCCGCCCGCGCCATCGCTGCGGCTGACCGGCGACGTGATCGCCTGGACCTACAGCGAAATGCCAAAATGGAACCCGATGAACGTGTGTTCCTATCACCTGCAGGAGGCCGGGGCGACGCCGGTGCAGGAGCTGTCCTTCGCACTGGCAACGGCGGTGGCGATCCTCGACGGCATGAAGGCCAGCGGGGCGATCCCCGAAGCTGAGTTTCCGCAGGCAGTCGGGCGCATCTCGTTCTTCGTCAATGCGGGGATGCGCTTCATCACCGAACTTTGCAAGATGCGCGCCTTCACCGAGCTGTGGGATGAGATCTGCCGTGACCGCTATGGCATCACCGACGAGCGCTATCGCCGCTTCCGCTATGGCGTGCAGGTCAACTCGCTGGGCCTGACGGAACCGCAGCCGGAGAACAACGTCTACCGCATCCTGATCGAGATGCTGGCGGTGGTCCTGTCCAAGAACGCCCGCGCCCGCGCCGTGCAGCTGCCGGCCTGGAACGAGGCGCTGGGCCTGCCGCGGCCCTTCGACCAGCAGTGGTCGCTGCGCATGCAGCAGATCCTGGCCTATGAGACGGACCTCCTGGACTTCGATGACATTTTCGATGGCTCGTCGGTGATCACCGCCAAGGTGGAGGAGCTGAAGGCCGAGGCACGCGAGGAGCTGGCGCGGATCGACGCCATGGGCGGTGCCGTGGCTGCGGTGGAATCCTCTTACATGAAGCAGAAACTGGTGGAGGCGAACACGCGCCGGCTGGCCGGAATTGAAACCGGCGAGCAGATCGTTGTCGGCGTCAACAGGTGGACCGAAAGCGAGCCATCACCGCTGGCCACCGGTGAGGATGGCGGCATTCTCACCGTGCCGGAGCATGTGGAAGACGAGGCAATCGAGCGGATCAAGGCCTGGCGCGCCGCGCGGGATGGGGCTGCTGTCGAGGCGGCTATTGCCGGGCTGAAGGCTGCCGCGCGCGAGGGGCGCAACATCATGGAGCCCTCGATCACGGCTGCCAAGGTGGGCGTGACCACCGGCGAATGGGGCGCGGCCTTGCGGGAAGTCTTCGGCGAGTACCGGGCCCCGACGGGTGTTGGCCGCGCGGCACGGGACGATGCCGGTGACCTCACCGCCGTTCGGGAGAGCGTGGAAGCCGTGTCGCGCAAGCTGGGCCGGCGGGTGAAGTTCCTGGTTGGCAAGCCGGGACTGGACGGTCACTCCAATGGCGCGGAGCAGATCGCCGTGCGGGCGCGCGATTGCGGCATGGAAGTGGTCTATGAAGGCATCCGCCTGACCCCGGCGCAGATCGTCAATGCCGCGCTGGAAGAAGGCGTGCATGTCATCGGCCTGTCGATCCTGTCCGGGTCGCATCTGGCGCTGGTGCGCGATGTGATGGAGCGCCTGCGCGCGGCCGGCATCGGCGACGTTCCGGTCGTCGTCGGCGGCATCATTCCGGACGAGGACGCTCGTGCGCTGAAGGCGATGGGTGTTGCGGCCGTCTACACGCCGAAGGACTTCCAGCTGACCGACATCATGGCCGATGTTGTCCGGATCGTCGGCGAACGCGGCGCGGAAGCGGCGTGAGGAGGCTGACTTAGCCTGCTGTCACTGGAGGCACGCTTGTAAGGCCCCTACGCTGCGCTGTGCCGGAGCGGGCGCGCTTTCGGGCCTATTCCTGTTCTGCAATTTTTGTCGCGCTGTCCCGGCCTTGTGCCGGGACCTGTTCATCGTCCCCCAGCCGTTGCCGGACAGTTGCACTGCGGCGCCATCCTGACGGGTCCCGGCACAAGGCCGGGACGGCGCGGGGGGGGGCGGGTTGGGGCAAGGCTACATCAAGCGCAGGCCGAAATGGGCGGCGAAGGGCTGAAAGTCGCGGTCGCGCGTCAGCAGCCGATGGTCATTTGCAAGACAGAATGCTGCAATCACGAGGTCCGGGAATTTTCGGATCGTGATGCCCTTGGCACGCAGGTCCCGGTAATATCGGGCCGCAATATAGGTCAGGTTCGGCGAGAGCATAGCCGTTACAGAGAAGCTCTCCAGTACGCTCGCCAAGGCTGCTGCATGCCGTTCGTTTCTTGCGCCCCGCAGCACCTCAAGCAGGATGATGTCGCCGACCAGAATCTGACGCGGTGCACGGATCGTGCGAAGGATCTGGACAGCAGGTTCCTGTGATCTGCCGGCGAAATGATCGATCCAGACCGAACTGTCGACTACGATCATGCTGCGTCGGGCTTCAGACGGTCATTGTCCAGCAGCTCAGGCAAATCTTCCGGTGGTCCCCAGCCATCGCGCATCTCGTCGAGATCGCCATCCCAGCCGATACCCGCGGAATTGCGGATCACGGACCGAAGCTCCTCGTCCTTGATGAGGCGGCGCAGGGCTTCCTCAACGACGGCCTTCTTGGTGGGCAGGCCTGTCGCAGCCATTGCCCTGGTCATGAGGTCGTCGTCGATATCGATGTTGGTGCGCATGCTGCGCTCCCTGCGATGTGTATGATCATCCAAATCTATACACATCGCGTCGCTTCCGCAAGGTGAGGTGCTGCGGCCTACTGCGCCTTGCGGTAGACCGAGGAGTTGATGAAGCTTTCGGTTTCCGTGATGTGCACGGTCTGGGTGACGGTCAGGGTGCGGCCGTCGGGGGAGATCTCGCGGTCGGCGGTCATGATCACGGCGCCGCCGCGCAGGGCTTCGCTGACGAGGTTGCTGTCACCGCGCAGGCCGTGACGCATGGCGTCGGCGAGACCGCTCTTGCCGAGCTTCGTTTCGGCCCCGTTGGGCAGGGCAGTGAAGCTGTCGGTCTGGCTGGTGCCATCGGCGGCAACGCTGGTCATGGTGAACTTCAGCGTGCCGAAGAAATCCTCGATCGTGAGCGTGGCGCTCTGGGGCAGCTCGCCGTGGTCGAATTCGCTCTCGTCCCGGTCGAAAATCCAGGTGCCGAAGAAGCGCTTGAGCGGGTCGGTCATGGGGGGGCTCCTGTGCCATCGTCAGCCTTGACGGCCTGTTCTGGCCGGAACGGATAAGGCCGCAGCCTGCGGGATGCAAGCTGCGGCCTTCGAGTTTTGCGGAGATGCCAGGGATCAGGCGCTCAGGGCGTTCAGTTCGGCCACGATGGCGTCGCCCATCTGGGTGGTGCCGATGACGGTCGAGCCTTCCGAGGCGATGTCCCGGGTGCGCAGGCCCTTGTCGAGGGTGGCCGAGATGGCGCGGTCGAGCAGGTCAGCCTCGGCGACCTTCTCGAAAGAGTAGCGCAGGCACATGGCGAAGGAGGCGATCATGGCGATCGGGTTGGCAGCACCCGTGCCGGCGATGTCCGGGGCCGAGCCATGCACTGGCTCGTACAGGGCCTTGCGCTTGCCCGTTGCAGCATCCGGTGCGCCGAGCGAGGCGGAGGGCAGCATGCCGAGCGAGCCGGTCAGCATCGCCGCGACGTCCGACAGCATGTCGCCGAACAGGTTGTCAGTGACGATGACGTCGAACTGCTTCGGCCAGCGAACCAGCTGCATGCCGCCAGCGTCGGCCAGCATGTGGCTGAGCTTGACGTCAGAGAAGCGGGCGGCGTGGGTGGCGGTGACAACGTCGTTCCAGAGCACGCCGGACTTCATGACGTTGCGCTTTTCCATCGAGCAGACTTCGTTGCGGCGGGTGCGGGCCAGCTCGAAGGCGACGGCGGCGATGCGCTCGATCTCGTAGGTGTCATAGACCTGGGTGTCGATGCCGCGCTTCTGGCCATTCGGCAGATCGATGATTTCCTTCGGCTCGCCGAAATAGACGCCGCCGGTCAGCTCGCGCACGATCAGGATGTCGAGGCCTTCGATGATCTCGCGCTTCAGCGACGAGGCATCGGCCAGGGCCGGGTAGCAGATCGCCGGGCGCAGGTTGGCGAAGAGCTGCATGTCCTTGCGCAGGCGCAGGAGGCCAGCTTCCGGGCGCACGTCATAGGGCACCTTGTCCCACTTCGGGCCGCCGACGGCGCCGAAGATGACGGCATCGGCCGCCATTGCCTTGGCCATGTCGGCCTCGGAGATCGACTTGCCATGGGCGTCATAGGCCGAGCCGCCAACCAGGCCCTGGTCTGTCTCGAAGGTGTCGCCGCCGCGTGCGTTGAACCAGGCGATGATCTTCGTCACCTCGGGCATGATTTCCGGACCGATGCCGTCGCCCGGCAGAAGAAGCAGCTTGTGGGTGGCCATGGTGTTCCCGTCCCGATCTTGTGTGGAATGCTGATCATGCGGTAGCCGCTTGGCGCGGGGTTTTCAAGCCGCGCCGAAGGGCGTTTGCTCAAGCGAGCCGCGCAGAAACGTCAAGTGAGGCTGGTGAGGACCGGTGCCGACAAGCTGGCCAGATCGGCATTGCCGCCGCAGACGAGGATGCCGATGCGTTCACCGCGCTGGGGCGTGTAGTGGCCGCCGGTGAGAGCGGCAAGGGCGGCCGCTCCGCCAGGTTCTGCCACGATCTGCGCCTCGCGCCAGAGACGGCGCTGGGCGTCGCGGATGTTGTCGTCCGAGACGATGATGACGTCGTCCACGCCAGCACGGCAGATGTCATAGACCAGTTCGCCGCAGCGGCGCGCACCCAGGCTGTCGGCGGCCACGCCGCTCACATCCACATCGACTGGCGAACCGGCGGCAAGGGCGGCAGACAGGGAGCGGCAGTTCGATGGTTCGACGCCGATGACCCGGGTCTTGCCGGCAAACCAGGTGGCGATGCCGGAAATGAGGCCGCCGCCGCCGACCGCGACAAAGAGCGTATCGAGGCCGCGGCTCTGGCCCTCCCACTCGAGGCCGAGGGTACCCTGGCCGATGATTGTCGGCTCGGCGTCATAGGCGTGGATGTCGAGGGCGCCGGTTTCGGCTTGCCAGTCCTCGCAGGCCTTGCGTGCCTCGGCATAGGTCGCGCCCGTGATCTCGACGTCTGCGCCGTAGGAGCGGATGCGCGCGATCTTTGCCGGGGTCGCGAGTTCCGGCACGAAAATGCGGGCGGGGATATCCAGCACACGCGCCGCGTAGGCAACGGCGGCGCCATGATTGCCGCCAGAGGCCGCAGTGACCCCGGACAGCGGCACATTGAGGCTGAGGAGCGAGTTGAACGCGCCGCGTGCCTTGAAGGAGCCGCTGTGCTGAAGGCATTCCAGCTTCAGCGAGGCAGCAAAGGGAAGGCCCAGATCGCCCTTGCGCAGTTGCAAGAGGGGGGTAACGCGGATGTGCGGCGTGATGCGGTCATAAGCGGCCTCGATGGCCGCAGCTGTAATTGGCATATTCCTGTCCAGTCAGACAAACTGCCTTATATGCTAAGGAGTTCGCTGACCGGCCGCCACAGGAGATTTATAGCCAAAAGTGTCATGACCAAACGGAATGCAAAGCGAAATCTTGCTTCCGGCATGCGGCCGAGGAGACGAGTTCCGGCAAGCGTGCCAAGGAATCCACTTGCAATCATCGCGAGTATCAAGCTGATCCACGGCGCGAAGGCAAAGCCGAGCAGGCCGAAGACAGCGATTTTCAACACATGCATGGTCAATGCGGTTGCGGCCTGGGTTGCAACGAAGCTCTGGCGCGGAATGTCGAGGCCCGACAGAACCGCTCCGCCGATGGGCCCGGCAGCGCCGAAGAACATGCTGAGCACGGTGGACACGAAGCCCGCGACAGCGATGGCCGGCTTCGGCGTGTGGCGGTAGCGCGGGGCCTTGCCCCAGACAGTCCAGAGCAGGAACAGCCCGATGCCGATGTTGAGCCAGACCTCGGGCAGGGTGATGGCGATCTGGCCGCCGACCAGGGCGCCCAGAACGGCGCCAGCGGCAAACCAGGCCATGAGGTCCCAGGCGATGTGCCGGACGAGCACGATGGCGCGGCCGGCATTGGAGCCGAGCTGCACCAGCCCATGCACCGGAACGAGGGCGGCCAGCGGCATGAGGTTTGCCATCAGCGCCAGCAGGGCCACGCCGCCGCCAAGGCCCACTGCAGCCGTCAGGGCCGAGGTGAAGAAGCTGGCGAGGATGAGCACAAGCGAGGACCAGACCGGGAGCTGATCCGGCAGAAGAAGGGCAAGCAGGTCCATGCGCTGGGCTCCTTGTCAGGATGACCTGTTATCGCACGCCTCATTTTTGTATGCAAGTGTATGCAATATTGGCTGTGGTCGGTGTGAGCCATGCCGTCGGCAGGATCACACGCCGAAAATCAGGGCGCAGCCGATGACCACCAGGGCGGCACCGATCCATGCACCGAGCGCGGGGCATTCCCGGGTGCGGGCCCACAGAAGCGGCAGCTGGATTGCGGGTGTGGTTGCCGAAAGGGTGGAAATGATGCCGACCTCGCCGCCGGACAGGGCGAAGAGGATGAGCGTCATGCCGATGCCCATGCCCATGATGCCGGTCATGGCAACGCCAATGCCGACACCGAGCGTCATAGGCTTCTGGGCTTTCACCATGGGCGTCGGCAGGGCGGCGATCAGCGTCAGGCCGAAGGCCGCCACGCCGATGCGCAACGCGGAGGCTGCCACCGGATCGACACCGGCTTCCATGATGGGGCGGGCAATGAGCGAGCCGACGGACTGCGACAGGGCAGCGGCCAGACCCAGGACGAGACCGATCCAGAGCGGTCCCTTGATCGCCTCCCACTGGTGCAGCTGTGACCGCCTCTTGCCGAAGCCGATGGCGAGGATGACGCCGGCAAAGGCAACGAGCACACCGGCCAGCGCCTGACCGGACAGCGTCTCACCCAGGATGATCCAGCCGAGGAGGGCCGAAATCGGCGCATTGAGCGAGAACAGCATCGCCGTGCGGCGCGGGCCGAGCCGGTTGAGCGAAAGAAACAGCGCCGTATCGCCGAGGAATATCCCGATGAACCCGGAGAGGATCAGAGGCAGCAGATGCGCGCTGCCAATGGAGCCCCAACCGGGAACGACGGTGACATAGGCGGCAAGCACCGCAAACACCATGAGCATCCGGTAGCGGTTGAACGCAATGGCACCGAGGTGCTGGGACGGGGTGGTGGCAATGAGGCCAGTGACGGCCCACAGGGCAGCTGCGGCCAGGGCCGCGATTTCATAGACGTACATGAACACACACTGTGGAGCGTGGCGAATGAGGTCCAGGCAGTGCTGGGCCTCACCCGACTGGCGCGGAATCAGGCAGGGAGCACAGGCTTACCAGTCCAGGCGGCCTCAAAGAAAGCGAATTCCAGTTCGCACATGCGGGAGAAAATGGCGGAAACACGCGCCTGATCGGCTTGCGACAGCGCCGGGCCGACCCGGTCCATTTCCTCGCGCAGCCAGCCGACAAAGCCTGAAAAGCCCGGTCCGGCATGGAGATCGATCCATTCCGCCAGCCAGAAGGCATCGGGCCGCGGGTGGGCCGCTTCCCGTTCGTCCCAGGTGAGATAGACCCATTCGGCGCAGAGCAGGCAGGCAAGGCCCTCGGCGTAGGTGCCCGCCCCGGCGCTGTCGAGCAACAGCTGCGCAAAGGCGCGGGTGACCGGACCCTGGGCTGCGGCCACATAGGTCTCCGATGGCACGTTCAATGCTGCAAAAGACCGCAGGAAATAGTCATTTTCTTCGGAGGTCAGCAGGGCAAGGAAGCCGGCGAGCCGCCGCTTTGCCGCCATGTCCGGTGCCTTGGCGACGAGATAGCCGAGGACCGAGGCGAGATCGGTGATGAACGTGTAGTCCTCGATCAGGTAACGGACATAGGCCGCCTCCGGCATCGAGCCGTTGCCGATCGCGACGGTGAAAGGATGGCCGCAGGCCTGGTTCCATCTGTCGTCCGCTTGCGCAACCAGCCAGTCAGAGAAGCGGGCATCGGGATGAGCGGCTGCAAAGCCAGCAAAGGTGCGGGGCGATGTCATGACAGGACCTGGCGTCAGGAAGGATGAGGTCAAGCGGAAGGCGTTGTCTTTTGCCGGTGCTCGAGGATTGCCTCATAGTGTGCGACGACCCACTGTTCCATGGTCCGGGCGAGGTCGCTCAAGGACCGGCCCAGATCGGTCAACCGGTATTCGACGCGAGGAGGAACTTCAGGGTAACTGATGCGCTCGATGAAGCCATCGCTTTCAAGATCTCGCAAGGTCTGAGTCAGCATCTTCTGCGAGATGCCACCGATCTGCCGCATCAGCGATCCGGTGCGGAGGGGGCCTTGCTGCAGGCAGCACAGGATCAGGATCGCCCATTTGCCACCGATCAAGTCCAGCATATCCCGCGATGGGCAGTTCATGTCGTAAGGGTTGGCTGGAAGGAACATTCTCAATTATTACCAAAAGGTGCGTACTTTTCGTTTGGAAATATTTACGCCATATCGGCCCTGGCAGCAAGCCATGCTTTCAGGAGAACATCATGTCCAATCCGAGCCGCGTCTACCTTTATGCCGAGTTCCAAACGTCGATGCCGTTTACGGAAGCAGTTTGGAAAGAGGCCAATCCCATGATGCAGACCGTCCCGGGCCTTATCAGCAAAACCTGGCTCAGCGGGATCAATACGCACTCGGTCGGCGGCTTCTACGCCTTTGACAGTGTTGAGAATGCACGCACTTACGCGACAGGAATGCTGTCCGAGTTTGCCAAGGGCGCCAATGCCAGCCTGACGGTCAAGCTCTTCGATGGTGATGTGGTCGAAGCGGCGAGCCGCGGGATGGCCTCGCCCTACTACCCGGCTTGAGCGCTCACCCGTTTGAGCTGCCGGACCGCCTCACGAGGCAGAGACGACGTCTGCAGTGGCCTTGAGGCTCTGACAGCTCAGCAACAAAAATCCCGGGGCACTGGGCCCCGGGATGATAGTCAGATGTTCAGATCGCGCGGGATCAGGCGGCCTGCTTCTTCGGGGTGAGCAGGCGGCGGTTGACCAGCACTTCGGCGATCTGGATCGCGTTGAGGGCGGCACCCTTGCGCAGGTTGTCGGCGACCACCCAGATGTTGAGGCCGTTCTCGACGGTCGCGTCTTCGCGGATGCGCGAGATGTAGGTGGCGTCTTCACCGGCGGTTTCGTAAGGCGTGATGTAGCCACCGTCCTCGTGCTTGTCGATGACCAGGCAGCCCGGAGCCTCGCGCAGGATGTCGCGGGCTTCATCGGCCGTGATCGGACGCTCGAACTCGATGTTGACGCTTTCCGAGTGGCTGATGAACACCGGCACGCGGACGGCGGTGCAGGTCAGCTTGATCTTCGGGTCGAGGATCTTCTTGGTCTCGGCCATCACCTTCCACTCTTCCTTGGTGTAGCCGTCTTCCATGAAGACGTCGATGTGCGGAATGAGGTTGAAGGCGATGCGCTTGGTGAACTTCTGGTTCTCGACCGGGTCGTTGACGAAGATGGCGCGGGTCTGGTTGAACAGCTCTTCCATCGCCTCCTTGCCGGCGCCGGACACCGACTGGTAGGTGGAAACGACAACGCGCTTGATGCCGGCCGCTTCGTGCAGCGGCTTGAGCGCGACAACGAGCTGGGCCGTCGAGCAGTTCGGGTTGGCGATGATGTTCTTCTTGGTGAAGCCGGTGATGGCGTCAGCGTTCACTTCCGGAACGATCAGCGGCACTTCCGCGTCGTAGCGCCAGGCGGAGGAGTTGTCGATAACAACGCAGCCCTGCGCACCGATCTTCGGCGCCCATTCCTTGGCGACGTTGCCGCCTGCGGACATGAGGCAGATGTCGGTGTCGGAGAAGTCGTAGTTCTCGAGGGCCTGGACCTTCAGCGTCCTGTCGCCAAAGGACACTTCCGTGCCAAGCGACCGGCGCGAGGCCAGCGCGACGACTTCGTCCGCCGGGAAACCGCGCTCGGCCAGAATGTCCAGCATTTCGCG
Organism: Pannonibacter sp. SL95; assembly: GCF_026672425.1. Lineage (GTDB taxonomy): Bacteria > Pseudomonadota > Alphaproteobacteria > Rhizobiales > Stappiaceae > Pannonibacter. Next base: position 61,811 of record NZ_JAPPRC010000004.1, on the reverse strand, counting down.
GCCCACATTGCCCGTGGCGCCAACAATCGCAACCTTGTAACCCATGATCGTGTTCCTCATCCGTCTCCCCGAGACCCGGCGCCGCGACACATCACGACTGCCTGGCTCTCTGGCGCTCCCCATCCCGGGGGAGAGCGGGACGAGAGGCACCATTAACGGGTAGTTTTGGTAGTCGTTTTGGTGAGTTTGGTGGCGGTGACGAGCGTGCCAGCGCGAGCGGCGACGGCGGTTGCCATCGTCATCATGCCCATCATGTCGGCGTTGCGCCGAATGCTCATAACTCGTCTTTCCTGTCCGAGACGGGCAAGGTTGTGACCGGGAACACCCGTCTTGTCAACATTTCATTGCGCGGTGCGGGAAGTGGCACTGCGTTCGATCAGCCGTGTGTTGCGCCCGCAGATGGCAAGAGGCACATGCCGCTCAATCCGGGATTGTCGATGTAATCGATATGAGCAGTTGCCATAAAGAAAAATTACTCATTCGGATGACTTTATTTAATGTAAAGTCATGCAAAATATCGTCAGAAATTACAGTGAAAAACGCAGTGATTAACATGGTAATTTAAATTTTATTGCTGATGTCTTGCTTTCTCTGATCTCGATTATCGATCTGAGTTAACGATTTATCAGAGAAGTTAAACGAATATACTTTAAAAATTCAATCCCTAATGAGGGTCGGTGATGCAGCGCGACGTTCGTGCAACAACAAATTCGGTTTCGGTCAGGCTCCGGGTGCTGGGCCTTGCTGCCTTGTCCGTCGCCGTCGCCGTGGTGCTTGGCGGTGTCTACCTGCTGGGTGACCGGGAGTCCTCCGCTTCCCTTGCCCGCCGAGATGCATTTGAAGTGATTGCGGACAAGGCGGACGCCCTGAAGGTCGGCACGCTGGAGATGCGACGCCGCGAAAAGGATTTTCTGCTGCGCAAGGATCTGTCTTACGCAAAGGCATATCAGGCCGAGGCGGAGCAGGTCAGCGCCGCATTGGCCGATCTCCAGTCGCTGCCGAGCGCTGCGCCAATCGGACAGGCGCTCACCAAGCTGGCGCAGGACCTTGGCGAGACCCGCAAGCAATTTGATCGCGTTGTCGAAATGAACACGACGCTTGGTCTGACGGAGACAGAAGGCCTTGAGGGGCAGCTCCGCAAGGCGGTGCATGCGGTCGAAAAGGAAATCAACGCCGCCGGTCTGGATGCCCTGACCGTCAAGATGCTGATGATGCGCCGTCATGAAAAGGACTTCATGATGCGGGGCGGCGACAAGTACATCAAAAGCGTCGATGAACGACGTGCCGAATTTGACGCATTGCTGGCGCAGACGTCGCTTGACGCGGCAACAAAGGCCAAGCTCTCATCGGAAATGGACGCTTATCAGTCCAGCTTCCGCGACTATGCCAAGACGGCCGAGGTCCTGGGCAGTGAAGCCGGCCGGTTGAGCGAGTTGTTCTCCGGCATGGAGCCAACGCTTGAGGCCGTATTCCAGTTTGCAGCTGAAGGAATGGTGGCTGCCGAAAAGCAGTTCGCCAAGAGCCGGTCTGCGGTCTGGAGCTTCTTCATGGGGGCTCTGGGCGTCAGTCTGGCGCTTGCCCTGCTGCTCGGTTTCCTCATCTCGCGCAGCATCACCGGTCCGCTTGGGCGCATGACCGGGACGATGTCCGGCCTTGCCGAAGGCGACACTTCTGCTGAGGTGCCTTACACCAGTTCCAGCAATGAACTGGGGCGCATGGCGCGGGCGATCGAGGTTTTCCGGGTCAACGCAATCCGAAATCGCGAGCTGGAAGCCGAACAGGCGCGCCGCGATCAGCTGGCCGCCGCCGAGCGCCGGCAACTCATGCAGAGCATCGCGGACGAGTTTGATGCCAATGTCGGCGAGATTGTCGAGACCGTGTCGGCGGCTTCAACGGAACTCTCGGCAACCGCGGGAGCGATGGCCGAAGTGTCGTCGGCAACGAATGAGCGGGCCATGACCGTTTCGGCAGCCGCCGAGCAGGCCAGCGCAAACGTCCAGATGGTGGCCTCGGCGACCGAGGAAATGTCGGCTTCGGTGAACGAGATCAATGCCCAGGTCGAGCGGGCATCGGTCGTGGCCAAGCGCGCATCCGGGGATGTCGCGCGGACTGCCGAGCAGATGGAAGCCTTGGCAAGGATGGCGGATCGCATCGGAGAGGTGATCTCCCTGATCTCCGATATCGCGGCCCAGACCAACCTGCTGGCGCTGAACGCGACCATCGAATCTGCGCGCGCCGGTGAGGCTGGCAAGGGCTTTGCCGTTGTTGCTTCCGAAGTGAAGCAGCTGGCCAATCAGACGGCCAGCGCCACGGATGATATCTCCAAGTTGATTGCCGAAATCCAGGGCCAGACCCGCACCTCAGTGCAGGCGATCGGAAGCGTCGGCCAGGTCATCCGCGATCTGGACGAAATGGCGGCAGCCATTGCAGCGGCCGTCAACGAGCAGGGGGCAACCACGCGGGAGGTTGCGCGGAACGTGAGTGAAGCTGCGGGCGGGACGCGGCATGTTTCGGCGAACATCAATGCCGTTTCCGATGCGGCGCAAGAGACGATGGCCGCCTCGACGCAGATGCGCAGTTCGGCTGAATCCCTGTCCGATCAGGCGTTGCGCATGAAGCTCGAAGTCAGCCGTTTCCTGGCGAACATCCGCGCGGCTTAACTGAGCGGCCTACATCCGAGCAAGTCTGGCGCCCTGGTTCTGACGGTCTGCGGACCTCAGGCCGGGGCGTTGTTCTTTAGGTCGGGCCCTAACAAGACTGGGCTCCTGCCAGTTTTGACGGGAGATGTATTTACGCGCTGCTGCCACTTTTGGGTGTTTTCCTGCGAATGAATTAATGCGCCATTAACCATCCGGGCAAATCCTTTTCGCCAGGGTTCTGACGTTGGCCTGGAGGGGAATGGCGATGACTAGCGTGCTTGGACGACTGCGCGTTCGCGCAAGGGTTCTGCTTCTGGTGGCGATCACGATGGTGTCGGCAGGGGTGCTCGCATCCGCTCATTTCGTCAGTGAAGCCGAACAGGCGCGGATTCTGGAGGACAAGGCGCAGTTCGACGAGTTGGCGGCGCAGACGCAGCTGCTGCAGTCTGCTTCACTGCAGATGCGCCGGCGCGAGAAGGATTTCCTGCTGCGCAAGGATATGAAGTACTCCGAGCAGTATCGGCAGAAAGTCACGGAGGTGCTCAAGACGGCTGATGCCATCATGGCGATCCGGTTTGCCGCGCCCATGTCGAATGACTTGGCAAAGCTGAAGGCCGGTGTGCAGGAAGCTGCCAACCAGTTCCAGAGCGTGGTTGCGTTGCAGCAGGCACTTGGCCTCAACGAAACGGATGGACTGCAAGGCGCCTTGCGGGCAGCCGTCCATGAGGCCGAGAAATCGATCGCGGATCTCGGCGAGGACGCGCTGATCGCGAAGATGCTGATGATGCGGCGGCACGGGAAGGACTTCATGCTGCGGGGCGGCGAGAAATACGTCTCAAGCCTGGTAGAACGCAAAGCCGAGTTCGACGTTCTGCTGAAGGCGTCTGCGCTGCCTGAGGATCTGCAGGCCAAGGTTGGCGAGCGGATCGCTGCCTATCATGCCGGCTTCCTCGCCTACGCCGAGCAGGCCTCGGCCTTCGGGGCGGCTGTATCCCGGCTGAGCGAGATCTATGGGACGGTCGAACCCATGTTCGATCAGGTGCTGGCCTTTGCGGCCGCTGGGCGGGCCGGCCTGGATGAGCAGATGTTGCTGCGGCAGAAGGAGATCAGTCTCCTCTTCGCTGCCGTGACAGGCACAACCGTGGTGTTTGCGCTGGTGCTCGGTCTTGTGATTTCGGCAAGCGTCTCTCGTCCGCTGAACGTCCTGACATCGCTCATGGGACGTCTGGCGAAGGGCGAGACCAATGACGCGGTGCCGGATTATCCCCTGAGAACGGAACTGGGCATGATGGCCGCAACCCTGCGCATTTTCCGCGAGAACCTGATCCGCAACCGGGAGCTGGAAGCAGAACAGAAGCGGGCGGAAGCGGCGGCAAACACGGCCGCTGCCCGCAAGGAACTGATGCAGCGCCTGGCCAGGGAATTCGAGACGAGCGTTGGGGAAATCGTCGGCATCGTGTCAGCTGCCTCGACCGAGCTGTCTGCGACAGCTGGCGCCATGTCGACCGTTTCGGCCAATGCCAACGAACGCGCGGTGACGGTTTCGGCCGCAGCCGAGCAGGCCAGCTCCAATGTCCAGATGGTGGCAAGTGCAACCGAGGAAATGGCGGCCTCCGTTGCGGAGATCAACGTGCAGGTGGAGCGCGCGTCCAACGTTGCGCGCAAGGCTTCGACGAACATCGCCCAATCAGCAACGGAAATGTCGACGCTGGCCGAGCGTGCTGACCGGATCGGGCAGGTGGTGTCGATGATCTCAGCCATTGCGCAGCAGACCAACCTGCTGGCGCTGAACGCGACCATCGAAAGCGCAAGGGCGGGAGAGGCTGGCCGGGGCTTCGCCGTGGTTGCTTCCGAAGTGAAGCAACTGGCCAACCAGACCGGCGAGGCGACCAAGGACATCGTTCAGCTGGTGGAGGCCATCCAGGGCGGGACCCGCAATGCGGTGGATTCGATCAACGGCATTGGCGGCGTGATCCGGGAGCTGGATGAAATGGCCTCGGCGATCGCCGCGGCGGTCAGCGAGCAGGGGGCAACCACCCGCGAAGTGGCCCGAAACATCGCCGAAGCGGCGACGGGCGCGCAAAGCGTGTCGCAGAACATGGTGGCAGTCACCAGTGCGTCACAGGAAGCCCAGGCTGCCTCCTCCCAGCTCTACAGCTCGGCGGAAAGTCTGTCCGCCCAGTCCGCGCGGCTGCGCAGCGAAGTCAGCCGCTTCCTCGAAACGATCCGCGCGGCGTAACCGCGCGGACTATATCTGCGCAACTCAGGTGCCCTGGTTCTGACGGTCTGCGGACCTCAGGCCGGGGTGCTGTTCTTGAGGTCTGGCCCAAGCGTCAGGGCCGCGAAGACCAGCGACAGGACCGAGCACAGCGCGATGGCGCCGACCATCGGCAGCACCGTGCCATCAAAGAACGGGCTGCTGGCGACGATCATCAGGCCTCCGGCAACCATCTGCAGCGTGCCGCCGAGCGACGAGGCAAGGCCGGCATTCTCGCCGTGATCGTCAAGCGCCATCACCATGGTGGGTGCGATCACCAGGCCCATGAAGGCGTTGCCGAGGAACAGCAGCGCCATGACCAGCCAGAGGCTGTCGTTGCCAAGGGCAACCAGCACCAGCAGCAGGCAGGACGTGACGGCAAAGCCAAGCACGGCGAAGAAGGCCGCGCGGGCCATGCCGAAGCGCTGACCCATGCCGGCGGCCATCTGCGAGGTGGCGAAGAAGCCGATGGCATTGAGTGCGAAGGCGAGGCTGAAGCCGGTGGGCGACAGGCCGTAGTGCGTCATGTAGACGAAGGCGGCCGAGGCGATGAAGACGAAGAAGCTGGCCATGCCGAAGCCGCCGATGAAGGTGAGGCCGAGGAAGCGGCCGTCCTTCAGGAGGTCGATACATCCGCGCAGCATCGCACCGCCGCGCATGGGCACGCGCTTGTCATGTGCCAGGGTCTCGGGCAACTGGAATGCGGTGAGTGCCATCGCGATGATGGCTGCGCCAGCCAGCGCCACGAAGATCAGCCGCCAGCTGCCCACGGCGATAATCGCGGACCCTGTCAACGGGGCGAGCATTGGCGAGATGCTGATCACGAGCATGATCAGGGCCATCAGCCGCGTCGCGTCAGTGCCGGTGTGCAGGTCGCGGATGACTGCACGCGGTATGACCATGACCGAGGCCGCGCCAAGAGCCTGAATGAACCGGCCAACCGTGAGCCAGAGGATATCCGGCGCGAAGGCGCAGACAGCCGAGCCGGCAATGAAGATGATCAGTCCGGCATAGATCGGCGGCTTGCGGCCAACCCAGTCCGCCAGCGGACCATAGACGAGCTGGGCGACGCCAAAGGCCAGAAAGTAGGCGGTAAACGTGAACTGGGCCGCAGCGATCGTCGTGCCGAGGTCGTCAGCGATCTGTGGCAGGGCCGGCAGATAGAGATCCACCGCGAAGGGGCCGACGCATGCCAAAAGGCCAAGCACGACGGCCGAGCGAACGAAGCCGATTTGCATCTGGGATGTCCATTGAAAAGGGGGCACGCAAGGCGCGCGACAGGAGTGATTTTCAGGAAACCCTGAAAATCTCTGCCTGTCGACCGCAAATCCAGCGGGTCTTCCCCATTCTGCGACGGGTGTTGCAGCGCGGCGACTGCCGTACCGGTCAGCACGGCGAGTTCTTCCAACATACCGTCACTGTTTGAATGTTCGACTTTTTGACGAGGGCAGGAGTCGGTGATGTTGTTGCGGGTTTCAGGATTCATCCGAAAAATCAGATGTTTACGACTTAAAATCTTTCCTAGCGTTAGATGATCTTTAACGCATTCAATATTTTTATCCTTGTTACATTTACGAATGGAGAAGCCATTGTGGCCAGGATCGTTGCACGTGCATCGGCCGGATTGAATGTCTGGGCCCGCCTGTTTCTTCTGACAGCAATCGCCGTCGGCGCGGTGCTGTTGCTGGTTGCGGTGTACTTTTACGGTGACTGGGTTGATCGGCAGGCGGCGCAGCGGCAAGTCGAATATGCGGCCCTGGTCAGCAAGGTTCAGGAGCTGAAGGCCCGTACCATGCAGCTGCGTCTGGATGAGAAAGCCTATCTGCTGAAGCCGCAGAAGGAGATCGCCGAGCAGTACCTGACGGACGTCCGGGAGGCGACTGACCTTATCGACCAGACGATGGCGATGCCGGCGGCGGAAGCCCTTCTGCCGCAACTCGAAAGTCTGGAAGAGCGGCTGCAGATGGGGACGGACCAGTTCTCCGAGATCGTCACCTTGCAGGAAAAGCTTGGAATGACAGAAAAGGAAGGGCTTCAGGGTGCCCTGCGGAGCGCGGTTCACGCAGTGGAAGAGGAAATCAATGCCGCCGGCCTGGATGACCTGACCATCCTCATGCTGATGATGCGCCGGCACGAAAAGGATTTCCTCCTGCGTGCAAGCGACAAGTATGTCGCCAGTCTGGACGAGCGCCGGGCCGAGTTTGATGCAGCCCTCAATGCTGCCAGCATCGAGGAGGCGCGGAAGGCTTCCCTGACAAGCAACATGAATGCCTATCACCAGAGCTTTCGCGACTACGCCAAGACGGCAACAAAAATGCGCAAGCTGATCGCGCAGCAGGACGCGTTCTTCAAGGCGCTCGAACCGCGCTTTGCCGGTGTTTACACGCTGGTTGATGCTCGCCAGGATGAAATCGGCCAGGAGCTGGCTGCTACGCGCCTGCAGATGCAGCACCTGTTTATCGCGATTTCGGTCGTCTCCACACTGGCTGCGGGAATTGCTGGATATGCCGTGTCGCGCAGCATCACCAGTCCGCTGAAGCAACTGACGACTGCGCTTGACCGCATGGCGCAAGGCCAGACGGATATTGCTCTTCCCAGCCTTGGTGCGCGCAGCGAGCTTGGACAGATCAGCCGTGCGGTGTCGCTGCTGCAGGACAATGCCGAGCGCGACAAGCGACTTGCCGAAGAGCATGCAAGGGCGGAGGAAGAACAGCTGCAAGCCAGGCGCCGCGAACTGATGGCGGATGTGGCCAGCCAGTTCGACGCAAGCGTCGGGGCTGTCGTCAATGCCCTGCAATCTGCCTCGCAGGAGCTTTCCCAGACGGCGGGCCACATGTCGGACGTTTCCGCCAAAACGTCGGATCGCGCGCTCGGTGTTTCGGCGACAGTTGCCCAGACCACTTCGAATGTCGAGATGGTCGCTGCTGCCACGGAAGAAATCTCAGCTTCGGTGGAGGAAATCGGACGACGTGTGTCGCAGGCGTCCGAAGTGTCGAAGCGCGCGGCCGGCGATGTCGAGACAACATCGCGCCAGATCCTGTCCCTGGCTGACATGGCGGACCGTATCGGGGAAGTCATCTCGATGATTTCGGACATCGCAGCGCAGACAAACCTGCTGGCGCTCAATGCGACCATCGAGTCCGCCCGGGCCGGAGAGGCTGGACGGGGATTTGCCGTGGTCGCGTCGGAGGTAAAGCAACTGGCAAGCCAGACCGCACAGGCCACGGATGACATTTCGCGGCTGGTCGGTGAAATCCAGGGGCAGACGCGCCTGGCTGTCACGGCCATCGGCGACGTGGGAGAGGTCATTCGTGATCTTGACCAGATGTCATCGGCCATTGCTGCTGCTGTGAGCGAGCAGGGGGCCACAACCCGGGATGTGGCCCGCAATATCGCGGAAGCCGCCGCTGGATCGCGCGCTGTCTCGCAGGACATGAGCCTGGTGACGGGGGCAACACAGGAAACCGTTGCCGCCTCGAACCAGATGCGCAGCTCGGCCGAGGGCTTGTCGACCGAGGCGCTCCGGTTGAAGCAGGAAGTCGCCAATTTCCTTGCTCATGTTCGTGCAGCGTGAGCTGAACTGACGCCTCACCTGACGCCTTGCCGCTGTTGACAGTGGCAAGGCAGGGTCAACAGCCTGCTGGAAACGCGGCGACGTCATCAAAACTTCATCAATCCGTCACCTCAAGTGCATCCAACCTCAACTAGCGTCCCAGCGCATTTCAATCGCCCTGTTCATCCCCTGGGAGGCATTCATGGGTTCTCTGCGCAGCCAGCTTCTGGCGAGCCTCAGCATCCTCGTCGCGACCACCGGCACGTCCCACGCCGCTGACGCCTATTTCAACCGCATCGCGACGCTGCCCGTCTACAAGACGCTCGCCGAAGGCGTCGATCCGGCGACGCAGACGTCGGCCGAGATCATCACTGCCACGAAGGATGGCATGATGCTGGTCTTCACCGACAGCCCGTCGAAGGCGCTGGGCTTCGTTGACATCGCCACCCCGTCGGCGCCGAAGTCGGCTGGCCGTCTGGAGCTGGGCGGTGAGCCGACCTCGGTCACCACCTCGGCCAAGTTTGCCCTGGCTGGCGTGAACACCAGCGAAAGCAAGGTGAAGCCGTCGGGTCATGTCGCTGTCGTCGATCTGGCGACCAAGGCTGTCGCCGCCACCTGCGACGTCAAGGGACAGCCGGACTCGGTCGCCATCTCTGCCGACGGCAAGTTCCTCGTCATTGCGATCGAGAACGAGCGCGACGAAGAGCTGAACAAGGGCGTCATTCCGCAGATGCCGGCCGGCCATGTCGCGATCTTCGATCTCGACGCCGATGGCAAGCCGGTGAACTGCGACGCTGCCCGCATCGTCGAGATGACCGGTCTGGCCGGTGTCGCCGGTGAGGATCCGGAGCCGGAATTCGTTTCCGTCAACGCTGCCAATGTGGCTGTCGTGACGCTGCAGGAAAACAACCACATCGCCCTGGTTGATCTGGCATCCGGCAAGGTCACCAATCACTTCTCCGCTGGTGCCGCCAGTGCAGAGGCCATTCCGGTGGCCAAGGGCGTCAGCTCCGACGCTTCCGGCAGCACCGAGAACGTCCTGCGTGAGCCGGATGCGGTTGCCTGGCTTGACGCTGACCGTTTTGTCACCGCCAACGAGGGTGACTACGAGGGTGGCTCGCGCGGCTTCACCATCTTCAACACCAAGGGCGAAGTGCTGTTCGACAGCGGCAACCAGCTGGAACATATCGCCATGGCCAATGGCCACTACCCGGCCAAGCGCGCCTCCAAGAAGGGCACCGAGCCGGAAGGCGTGACGGTTGGCACCTTTGGCGGCCAGAAGTACATCTTCGTCAACTCCGAGCGCGCCAACATGGTGTCGGTCTACAAGGACACCGGCGCTCAGCCGGAATTCGTCCAGGTGCTGCCGACCCACGTCGGTCCGGAAGGCGTTCTGGTGATCCCGTCGCGCAACCTGTTCGTGGTTGCCAACGAGGTGGATGACGCGGAAGCCCCGGTGCGCGCCCAGATCGGTCTCTATGAGTTCGGTGCGGCCAAGCCGGCCTATCCGATGATCGTGTCGAAGACCGATCCGGAAACCAAGGCTCCGATTGGCTGGGGCGCCCTGTCTGCACTGGCTGCCGACAAGACCGACCCGAACAAGGTCTATGCCGTTTCCGACAGCTTCTACGACAAGGCCCGCATCTTCACGCTGGACGTGTCCAAGCAGCCGGTCGAGATCGTCTCCTATGTCAACGTCACTGGCGGTACGCCGAAGAAGTTCGACATGGAAGGCATCGCGCTTGCCAAGGACGGCGGCTTCTGGCTGGCCAGCGAAGGCAACCCGGAAAAGGAAGGCATTCCGCACCTGCTGGTGAAGACGGATGCCAATGGCAAGGTGCTCGAAGAGATCGCCCTGCCGGAAGCGGTTGTCGCCCAGTCCAAGCGCTTTGCCTTTGAAGGCGTTGCCGAATTCGAACGCGATGGCAAGACGATGGTGATCGTCGCCGTGCAGCGCGAATGGGGTGATGACCCGAAGGGCATGGTCAAGCTGGCGCTCTACAACCCGGCTGACAAGTCCTGGGGCTTCGTCCACTACCCGCTCGACAAGGCCAAGAGCCCGGCTGGCGGCTGGGTCGGCCTGTCGGAAATCACGCATCTGGGTGGCGAGCGCTTCGCCGTGCTGGAGCGCGACAACCAGGGTGGCGAGATGGCTGCCATCAAGCAGATCACGGTTATTGACCTGGCCGGCGTGACCCCGGCCAAGGCGGGCGAGACCCTGCCGGTGGTGACCAAGGCTGTGAAGCTCGACGTGCTGCCGGCCCTGGCCGAAGGCAATGGCTGGCTGCTCGACAAGCCGGAAGGCTTCACCGTGACCGCCGATGGCAAGATGATCCTCGTCACCGACAACGACGGCGTCGATGACGCCCCGGGCGAGACCAAGATCCTCATGCTCGGCGATGCTGCCAAGCTGAACTGATCGGGTTCATCGTTGAATGAGAAAAGCCCGGGTGCGTGAGCGCCCGGGCTTTTTGTTTGGCCGGTGGGTTAGCTTTCGCTGCTCCTACCTGTCAGCCCTCACAGCGCTGTCCCGGTATCTCAGCCTGCCCGTTCCAACGCGCGTTCGGCGAGGCGGACCCAGAAGGAGCTGCCGACGGGGATGAGGGTGTCGTTGAAGTCGTAGCGCGGGTGGTGAAGCCCGGCGCTGTCGCCGTTGCCGGCGAAGATGTAGGCACCGGGACGCTCCAGCAGCATGTAGGAGAAGTCCTCGCCGCCCATCATCGGCTCGACCTTGCGATTGACGCGGCCGGGACCGGCGATCTCGTCGGCGATGCTGGCGGCAAATTCGGTCTCGGCTTCGTGGTTGAAGGTGACCGGATAGCCGCGGCGGAACTGGATCTCGGCCGTGGCGCCAAAGGCAGCGCAGACGGAGCCGGTGATCAGGCGCAGGCGTTCTTCGGCAAGCGCGCGGGTTTCCGGCGTCAGGCTGCGGATGGTGCCACGCAGGGTCGCGGTTTCCGGAATGACGTTGAAGGCACTTCCGGCCTCGAAGACAGTGACCGAGACGACGACCGACTGCAGCGGATTGACGGTGCGGCTGGCAATGGTCTGCAGGGCGCTGACGAGCTGGCTGCCGATGACGATGGGATCAATGGTTTCCTGCGGCTTTGCGGCATGGCCGCCGCGGCCGGAAATCTCGATCTTGAACTCGTCGGTGGCGGCCATGATCGGGCCGGTGCGGATGGCGAACTCGCCGACCGGAAGGCCGGGCATGTTGTGCATGCCGTAGACTTCGTCGATGGCCCAGCGGGTCATCAGGCCATCGTCGATCATGGCCTTGGCTCCGGCCCCGCCTTCCTCGGCAGGCTGGAAGATGACGACGACAGTGCCATCGAAATTGCGCGTTTCGGCGAGGTACTTGGCCGCGCCCAGCAGCATCGAGGTGTGGCCGTCGTGGCCGCAGGCGTGCATCTTGCCGGGAACCTTGGAGGCATAGGGAAGGCCGGTTGCTTCCTCGATCGGCAGCGCGTCCATGTCGGCGCGCAGGCCGATGACTTTACCAGCGCCGCCGTTGCGGCCCTTGATGACGCCGACGACGCCGGTCTTGCCGATGCCGGTCGTCACCTCGTCGAGGCCGAAGCTCGTCAGCAGTTCGGCGACACGGGCGCCGGTGCGGACGGTTTCGTAGAGCACTTCCGGGTTCTCGTGGAAATCGCGGCGCCAGGTGGCAATTTCATCGGTGAGATCGGCAAGGCGGTTGACGATCGGCATTCACAACTCCCGAACGGTTGGCCGGGCCTTCAGGCGCGCCGGCGGAACAGGTCTTCATTGGACGGGTTTGGCCAGCAAAGTGCAAGCCGGATTGGTGCATCAGCTGGTTGTCGGAGGCGTCAAGCTGGCGGCTTTTGCTCCACAGGGGCGCGGTAGCGATAGACGCTGGTCTTTTTCACCTCAGAATCCTCCAGGCTGCGGATCACCGGCACGGTGTAGGTGGCCAGATGATCGAGGCGGTCCTTCGGCAGATAGGAGCGGCCGGGATCGCCAACGAGAATGATGCTCCTCGCCGGATCCATGCGGCCGAGCCATTCAAGGATGCGCTTCGTCATCGGCAACTCGTAGAAGACATCGCCGCAGACGAGAACCTCGACCTCGGGCGGGGCCTCGCCGGTGATGTCACCCAGGCGGGTCGCGACCTCGACACCATTCAGGGCGGCGTTCAGCTCGATGGACGCAATGGCGAAGGCGTCGATTTCGACGGCCAGAACCTCACGGGCGCCGGCAAGTCTGGCTGCAATGGCAACCACGCCGGAACCGGCGGCGAAATCCAGCACGCGCTTGCCGGCGACCAGGTCCGGATTGTCGAGGATGTAGCGGGCAAGGGCCTGGCCACCGGCCCAGGCAAAGGCCCAGAACGGCGGCGGCAGGCCGATCTCGCCGAGCTCATCCTCCGTCTTCTGCCACAGGTCCATGGCCTCGGAGGCCAGATGCAGCCGGATCTCGGACGCATGGGGAACCGGCAGCACCTCGGTGTTGCTGCGGATGAAGTCCTTCGGATCGGATATGCCAGCCACCAGGGGAGGCCTTTCGGGTTCGAGGCAGAGGGCCGGCGCTGAGGGCTTCACCGCAGACCAGTCGCAGGCACGGTGGTCAGACGTCCGGATCCAGCCCGCCCATTTCGCAGACGACTTTCCACTCCTCCTCGGTCACCGGCTGTACCGACAGGCGTATGGAGGTGACGAGGGCCATCTGGGCAAGGCGTGGCTCGGCCTTCACGGCCGCCAGGCTGACGGGCAGCGGAACGTCGCAGACGGCACGGAAATGCACGCAGTCCCAGCGGGGATCCTCCGAGGTGCTGTCGGGCGCGATGCCGCTGCAGACCTCGGCGACGCCGACGACTTCCTTGCCGATGTTGGAATGGTAGAAGAAGGCACGGTCGCCGAGCTGCATCGCCCGCATGTTGTTGCGGGCGAGATAGTTGCGAACGCCGGTCCATTCCTCGCCGGCGGCACCCTTGGCCTTCTGCTGCTCCCAGGACCAGACATCAGGCTCGGACTTGATCAGCCAGTAGCGCAAGTTACTTGGCCTCCGGGTTCTTGATGACCCAGTTCCAGGCCTTGATCTCGACGCTCTCGAACAGGCCGGCGTGGGCATAGGGGTCCTGCTGCGACACGGCCAGAGCCTCGTCGCGGTCGGCCGCCTCGATGATGACGAGGCTGCCGGTCATGGCGCCCGAATCGTCGAGGAAGGGGCCGGCGGCCTTCAGGCGGTCGCCCAGGCCTTTCAGGAAGTCCACATGTGCAGGGCGGGTGTCGAGGCGGACTTGCAGGGAATTCGGCTTGTCCTTGCAGATCAGGGCATACAGCATGCGGGGGTCTCCGGCGTTGGCAGGTCGAGGCAACCTATGCGGCCTTGGCCGCGAACTCAATCGCTGCTCGCCTCGCGCTTCAAGGGGCGGTTCATCAGCGCGGTCAGGGCCTCGTCGATGGTCATCTGGCCGTCCAGCACGCCGGCAACGGCCTCGCACACCGGAAGCGCCACCTTGTGGCGGCGGCCAAGTTCAACGGCGATGCGGGCGGAGTGGGCGCCTTCGGCAAGTTTCTCGCCTGCGGCGATCAGATCTCCCGGCGTGCGGCCTTCGCCCAGCTTCTGGCCGAAGGCGAAGTTGCGTGACTGGGCCGAGGAGCAGGTGAGAACGAGATCGCCAAGGCCCGACAGGCCCGTCAGCGTCTCGGGCCTTGCGCCCATGGCACTGCCCAGCCGCGACAGTTCGGCAAAGCCGCGTGCGGTGAGCGCTGCCTGGGCGCTGGCCCCCAGTTTTCGGCCGACGACGGCACCGCAGGCAATCGCCAGCACATTCTTCAGAGCACCGCCGATCTGGGCGCCGATGATGTCGGTCGAGGCGTAGGGGCGGAAGCTGGCGGAGGCAAGCGCGCGTGCCAGCGCATCGGCGACATCGCCATCGCCGGCGGCAATTGTTACTGCCGTGGGCAGCCCACGCGCGACGTCCATGGCAAAGCTCGGGCCGGACAGAACGGCCGGATGAGCCTCAGGCGCTTCTTCGGCAAGGATTTCTGACAGGAGATGTCCGGTGCCGCGCTCGATGCCCTTGGCGCAGAGGACGACCGGGGTGCCGGGCTTCAGATGCGGTTTCAGGCTGGCGGCGAGGCTGCGGGTGGTCTGGGCCGGGGTGACCAGCAGCAGGGCGTCAACGTCAGCGGCCTCACCGAGATCGGTGGTGGCGGTGAGGCGTTCGTCGAAGGTGATGCCGGGCAGATAGGCGCTGTTGCTCTGGCGGCTGCGCAATTCACTGACAAGCGCGGTGTCGCGGGCCCACAGGGTGACGGACCGGCCGGCGCGGGCGGCGGAGAGCGCAAGGGCCGTGCCCCAGGCACCGCCACCGATCACACCGATGCTGTCGTAGTTTGGCATGGTCAGCCTCCGGTCACGCGCTGGCGCAGCAGGGGCAGCTGCGCGTCAAAGCCCTCGTAGAACGCCGCAGGATCGATCTCTCCATCAAGATCAAGCCAGAACAGACGGAAACGGATCGGATCGCCGCCGTCATTCGGCGTCATCTCGAAATGCTCCCACTCGTCTCGACCGATCCGGGCCACGCGGGCATGGAAATGCCGCCGGCGATGCAGGTCGCGGCCACGGCCGTTGTCGAACAGGTGGTCCTGGTCGGCGAGGTGGTCAAGCGCACCATCGAGGACAAGACCGGTTTCCTCGTGAAACTCGCGCCGCGCGCCGATGAGATGGCTTTCGCCCGGATCCAGCGTGCCGCCGGGGACCTGAAGCCCGACATCCGGCTGATCAGGCTGGCTGAACACGAGGAGCTTGCGGCCGCAGGTCAGATAGACATAGGCCTTGTGAAGCACGCGCATGAAAGGGCATCCGGAACGACGAGGGCCCCCTGCCTAGCAAGTTCGCGGGCAGCTGTGAACCGGGCATGTGGCGTCTGGCGGTTATAGGAAGGCGTTCCGGCCTGCATCGGTTCATCTTGCAGGATAAATTGCCTTGGTGAGAACCCGCTGCGCTCAGGCAAATGCGCCGGAGGCGACAGCAATGACGTAATTGCGGACTGCTTCTTCCTCTCCAGCTTTTACCAGAGATTCTGCAGTGCGGTCTCCGAAAGCAGGGATCGGATAGGCACGGTACCAGTTTTGCGCTTCATGGTGGCTTCTAACCCATTTTTCCACGCGCGCGATGATCTCTGCGCCTTGTGCGGTGATAGAGGAATGGTGCGTTTCGCAGGTGGTGTCATTGGGCGTGTGGACCATGGTGCTTCTGCCTGATCCCGTTGAGAAAGTTGCCTGCGTCATCCCGGCCAAGCGAAGCGCAGAGCCGGGACCGGAGGGTCGAGGCCTCGATATTTCAACGAAGTACACGCAGAGAGACTTTGGCTCTCCGGTCCCGGCTCTCGCGTTGCTGGGCCGGGATGACGAAGGAGAGGTCGAGCCTGTCTGCAGTTTGTCTCAGCCCTGAGTGTACGGCGAATGTCGCCCGATTGCACGGGTGACTGTGCTTCTCACACCTTCGCGCCTTTCTTGCCGGCGCCGAGGAGGCTGGCGGAGGTTTCGTCGAGGGGCCAGCGGGGGCGGGGGGCGACGGACTGGTCGTCCAGGATCTCTCCCGCACGGGCGGCAATATCGAGCCGTTCGATGCCGGCCCAGGCGATCATCGCGGCGTTGTCGGTGCACAGGCGGTGCGGCGGGGCGACGAAGCGGGCGCCAGCAGTGCGGCAGGCGTCATCCAGCGCGGCGCGGATCTCTGAATTGGCCGCGACGCCGCCAGCGACAACGATAACCTTTTCGGCATCCGGAAAGCGCTCGGCGAAGAGGCTGAGGGCCGCGCGGGTGCGATGGGCGAGCACATCCGAGACGGCGCGCTGGAAGCCGGCGCAGAGGTCCCGCGCGGTCTGTTCGTCAACCGGCTGGGCCTTTTCGGCCGCATTGCGCAGGGCCGTCTTGAGGCCGGCGAAGGACATGTCGAGGCCGGGCCGGTCAAGCAGCGGGCGCGGCAGGGCGAAGCGCTTCGGATCGCCTTCGCGGGCCATGCGTTCGACGGCGGGGCCGCCGGGATAGGGCAGGCCGAGAAGCTTGGCCGTCTTGTCGAAGGCCTCGCCGATGGCATCGTCGATGGTGGAGCCGAGGCGCTCGTAGTCGCCGACGCCCTTTACCAGCAGGAACTGGGTGTGGCCGCCGGAGACGAGCAGCAGCAGATAGGGAAACGCCAGGTCATCCGTCAGGCGCGCGGTCAGGGCGTGGCCTTCGAGATGGTTGATCGCCAGAAGCGGCTTGCCGGCGGCCATGGCGATGGCCTTGGCCGTCATCAGGCCGACAATGACGCCGCCGATAAGTCCGGGGCCGGCGGTGGCTGCAACGGCGTCGATCTCGTCAAAGCTGACGCCGGCCTCGGCCATGGCCTCGGCGACGATGCGGTCGAGCACGGCGATGTGGGCCCGGGCGGCAATTTCCGGCACCACGCCGCCAAACTCGGTGTGTTCGTCGATCTGCGAGCGGATGACGTTGGACAGGATGCGCGACCCGGTGCCGGACCCATTGCCACTGCGCACGACAGAGGCCGCCGTTTCGTCGCAGCTGGTCTCGATTCCCAGGACAGTGAAATCGCGCAAGTCTGGCAGCATTGGCTCATCCAGTGGTGGTTTTGCAGATCGACGCAAGATCAGGCGGGGCCATGGCGAGGAGCAAGCCGATCGCACGGGCTTGCCGATCAACATCCGGGATAGTGCCGCATTGGCCTGTGGCGCGTGACCGCCTATTGTGCTTCAAACCGTTAAAACTGCCCCTAACACCCGGATCGTTTGTCTTGCAATCAAAACCTTTGCGTATCGGAACCCGCGGCAGCGCGCTTGCTCTGGCTCAGGCCCATGAAACCCGCAGCCGGCTGATGGCTGCCCATGGTCTGGCAGAACAGGATTTCGACATCGTCGTCATCAAGACCTCCGGCGACCAGATCCAGGACCGGCCCCTGTCGGAAGCGGGCGGCAAGGGGCTTTTCACCAAGGAAATCGAGGAAGCGCTGCTCGACGGACGTATCGATATCGCGGTGCATTCATCCAAGGACATGCCGACGCATCTGCCTGACGGACTGGCGCTGACCGCCTTCCTGCCGCGCGAAGACGTGCGCGATGCCTTCATTTCGCCAAAGGCCAAGCGACTGGAAGACCTGCCGCAGGGCGCTGTGGTCGGGTCGTCCTCGCTGCGCCGGCAGGCGATGATCAAGCGCCTGCGCCCGGACATCCAGGTGGTGATGTACCGGGGCAACGTGCAGACGCGGCTGAAGAAACTGGAAGAGGGGCAGGTGGATGCCACGCTGCTGGCCTATGCCGGATTGCGGCGTCTTGGCCTTGCAGACGTGGTCACGAGCCTGCTGGAGACGGACACGTTCCTGCCGGCGGTCGGTCAGGGGGCGATCTGCATCGAGAGCCGGGCGGCTGACCAGCCAGTTCTGGATATGCTGGCCGCCATCCATCACCGCGAAACCGAGCTGCGCCTCACCTGCGAACGCGCGTTCCTGGCCGAGCTGGACGGCTCCTGTCGTACGCCGATCGGCGGTCTGGCGCTGATTGACGGCGAACGCCTGTCGTTCCGCGGGCTGATCCTGAAGCCGGATGGCAGCGAGCTGCATGAGCTGATGCGCGAAGGCTCGGTCGATGACGCCGAGGCCATTGGCCGTGAGGCGGGCCGCAGCCTGAAGGCGCTGGGCGGTCCCGGTTTCTTTGCGGTCTGACGGGGAGGGGGCATGCGCGTACTCGTCACCCGTCCGGAACCTTTTTGTGCTGCAACGGCGCGCCGGCTGCGCTTGATGGGGCATGTGGCGCTGGAAGCGCCGCTGCTGACAATCGTGCAGACGCCGCCCGACGAGATGGATCTTGATGTCGTAACGGCAGTGGCCGTCACCAGTGGCCAGGCGGTCGAAGTGCTGGCGCGCCATCCGCAGCTTCCCAAGCTTGCGGGACTTCCGTTCTACGCCGTTGGTGCGCGCACGGCTGCCGCCGCACGGCAGGCCGGTTTCCGGCAGGTGCTTTCGGCAGACGGCGATTCCAGCGATCTGGCGGCCCTGATCCGTATCAGTCACGGCAGCGGCGTCGTGCTTTATGGTGCAGGACGCGACCGGGCGGGGGATCTGGAGGGGCACCTGCGCCGCTCGGGCATCTTCTGCCAGGTCGTGGAACTTTATCGCACCGATCCGGTTGTGGACTGGCCCGTGGGCGTTGACGAGATGCTGCGCCGGCAGGAGATCGACGCGATCCTGGTCTATTCGGCGCGGACAGCCGAAGTCTGCGCCACATTGCTGCAACAGACGGCGCCGAAGGTGCTTCCGCGCATCGTGGCGCTTTCGGCCAAGGCCGGGGCACCCTTGTCGGCGCTCGGCCCGGTGGAATGGGCCGCAACGCCGGATGAACCGGCCCTGTTCGCGCGCGCCTTCACCGGCTGTTAACTGCGGCAGGCGAGTCCTTGGTGCGGCCTCGACCTTTGGTCGCGGTGCCGCCCGAGCGATCAGTGTGTATAGTCGCAAGCGGTCACCCGCTTTTCGGCAAGAGGAGGAAACGCGATGGTCTCCGACGAGGACAAGTCCGGCAAGGACAAGCCCAGTGCCGGTGCCGGGTCTGGTGCCGGGTCTGGGCCAGGTGCCGAGGCAGGCAAGACCGGCGGCCGCCGTCCGGTGACCATTGATCTCGTGCCGGAAAAAGTCGAGGCAAAGGCCGAAGCCGCGTCCCAGCCGAAAGCGCAGCCTGCGGCGGCACAGGCGAAACCGGCAGCGCCGGCCACGTCCGCAGCTGGGGCTTCGTCTGCGGCCAGCAGTCAGCCGAAGGCCGCCGAGACGTCTGCCGCCAAGCCCGCAGGCGCGCCGGACAGCGGCGCAGCGCGCGCGCCTTTGCCTGAGCGATCGAACCCCTTCAGCCCTCAAGGCGCCGCCTCGTCGGCCTCATCATCTTCGGCCGCATCCTCCTCGGCTGGCGCGGCGTCGGCGGGGCCCAGTTCCGCCGGACCGGCATCGGCGGGGGCAACATCTTCGGGAGCGGCCTCCGCGACAGGTTCGCCGACGGCCTCTGCACCGACAGGCGCACAGCCGCATGGCCGCATCGGCCACATCCTCCACGGCCAAGCCCGCATCGAGCTTCGCCGGCTCGCCGTCAGCTTCCGACAAACAGACGCCGCCGCAGGGCGTCAGCTTTGGCGGCGCGATGGCTGCCGCGTTGCTGGTCGGTGTGGCGCTGCTCGGCGGCTTTTACACACTCAACCAGACCGGCGTGCTGCCGCTGAAGGGCAATGGCCCGCTGGTCACCGAGGACATGCTGGCCGATCGGGCCCGGCTGGAGACGCTGGAGCGGCGGTTTGCCGAACTGGCGGCTGCGGAAGCCACAGTCGCGGCCAATGCCGCGCCGGGTTCGCCCGAAGGCTTGCGCGAGCTTGAAACCCGGCTGACGGCCATGGTGGATTCGCTGCGCGGTGACAATCAGTCGAAACTGGCAGATCTGGCAGCGCAGCTTGATGCTGTCCGGCAGGGTGTGCCGCAGCCGGGACCCGTTGCAGGCGCGGCAGCTCCCGCAGCGACTGCACCGGCGGATGCCGGCGCGGCGAGGGGCCTTGCCGCCCGTGTGGACGGCTTGCAGGGCAGTGTCGAGGCGATGACCTCTGCGCTGGCAAGCGTGCAGGCGGCCTCGGCGGCCTCGGATGCGGCTCTCAAGAGCCTTGCCGATGGTCAGGTGCGCGATGCGGATGCGGTGGCGCAGCTGAGCGAGCTGACACAACGCGGCGACGCCGCTGTTGCCGAGCTGAAAACGGCTGCCGGCGAAATGGCCGCGCGGCTTGCTGCGGTCGAAGAGATGATGGGTGATGCCTCTGCCCGTGAAATGGCGGCAAGGGCCCTGTCGGTTTCCGCGCTGCGGGCCGCGGTGGATGCCGGGCGCCCGTTTGTGACCGAACTGGCGGCCGTGAAGGCCGCGCTGGGTGACACGGCAGCCGGCGACATGGCCGCCCTTGAGGCGGAAGCGGCAGAGGGCATTGCGCCGACGGCAACGCTGATGGCGCAGTTCCCTCCGATTGCCCGGGCGATCCATGCCACCCTGGTGCAGCCGGACCCGGAGGCCGGCGTGCTCGACAGCCTGTTGAGCAGTGCGGCCTCGCTCGTCGCGGTGCGCGGGCCGGGAGACGCCAGTGGCACAGGGCCGGAGGCGGCGCTGCGGCAGATGGAAAACGCGGTCAAGGCGGGGGATCTGGCGGCGGCACTGGTGGCGTATGACGCCTTGCCAGAGGCCGCGCGCGGGCTTGCCCGATGGCTGGGCCAAGGCCGCCCGGGCACGCCTCGCGGTGGACCGGCTGACCAGCGAGACGGCCAGCGCGGTTCTCTCCGCGATCGCCCGCAAGGGCAACTGAGGTGACCTCGAACCGGGAGCAAGCGGCATGATCCGTGCGTTCGTCTTTTTCGCCCTGCTGTTCGTTGTCGCCCTCGGGCTTGCCTGGATGGCGGATCTGCCCGGTGTGATTTCCATCGGCTGGGAGGGCTATGCCTGGGAGCAGCCGCCGATCGTGGCGGCGCTGCTGCTGGGTGTGTTTCTGGCGCTGTTCCTCGGGGCCGTCTGGCTGGTGCTGACGATCCTGCGCTCGCCGAAGATTGCCGGCCGGTTCTTCCGGCGCCGGCGGCGGGACCGGGGCTATCAGGCGCTGTCCTCGGGCCTCATCGCGCTGGGCACCGGCAATGCGCGCCTTGCCCGAAAGCTCGGGCTGGAGGCGGACAAGCTGTTGACGCATGAGCCGGCAGCCAAGCTTCTCCTGGCGCAGGCAGCACAGCTGTCCGGCCAGCATTCGGAGGCGCGGCAGCGCTTCGAGGCGATGCTGGACAATCCGCAGACGCGGGCGCTTGGCCTGCATGGCCTGTTTGTCGAGGCTGAGCGGCAGGGCGAGCCCGTCGCCGCACGCCATTATGCCGAAGAAGCGCTGAAGGCGCAGCCGGGCCTGGACTGGGCCGGGCGCGCGGTGCTCGGGTATCAGGCGGTGGCCAATGATTTCGAGGCGGCTGTTGCCACGCTGGAGCGCAACTTTTCCGCCAAGCTGATCGACAAGCCGACCTATCGCCGCCACCGCGCCGTGCTGTTGACCGCAAGGGCGCTGGAGATGGAAGACCGGGATCCGGATCAGGCGATGACGCTGGCCAAGGAAGCGCACGGACTTGCCGTCGATCTGGTGCCGGCGGCCGTTGTCGGCGCCCGGCTAGCGACGCGCAAGGGCGATGTGCGCAAGGCGGTGAAGCTGATCGAGGCGACCTGGCGTCTGTCGCCGCATCCTGATCTGGCCGAGGCCTATGCCCATGCCCGCATTGGCGATTCCGCGCAGGACCGGCTGAAGCGCGTCAAGGCGCTGGCCCTGATGCGTGCCCATTCGGCAACCGGCGCCCTGGCCGTTGCCCGTGCCGCGATGGAGGCGCGTGACTTTGCCGAAGCGCGCGAGCAGCTGAAATTCGCCCTGACCAGCGAACCCAGCCGTGGCGCCTTCGTCATGATGGCCGAGCTGGAAGAGGCCGAGCATGGCGACAAGGGCCGCATGCGCGAATGGCTGGCCCGCGCCGTCCAGGCACCGGCCGACGTGGCCTGGGTGGCCGATGGCATCGTGTCTGCGGACTGGAAGCCGGTCTCACCGCTCACCGGACGGCTTGATGCATTTGAATGGATCCGGCCGCAGGGGCCAGAAGCCGACGCGGCGCTGATCACCGATGCGCTGTTCGATGCGCCCCGGCTGGAGGCGGCAGCCGAGGCAGCATCAACAACCGCGGGCGTGCTGGCAGCCGCGGCCAAGGCCAGCGAGACCAAGCCCACCCGGCCCGAAAAGCCGCAGGCAACGGATGTGGTCGACGCGGAAGTGGTGACGACGGTGACAAAGCCGGCAGGCAACGCGGGCACCGCCACGACCGTCTTTCCGGCAGCTCCCGGCGCAGCGACCCCCGCAAAGCCCACTGTGAAGCCGGCTGCGGCCGGTGTGGCGAGCCCGCCGCCAGCGCCACCGGCACCGCCGGCACCGCCCGCGACTGCGTCTCAGGCCGCCGCCCGGACAGTTGCGCCGGCGTCACCGGATTTTCCGCTCAAGCGCATGCCGGATGATCCGGGGCCGGACGCGGCGGATGAGAAGGAAAAGCAGCGGGAACCGGGGGCGGCGTTCTTCGGCTGAAGCGGCGGCACGGCGCGGGCATAGCCCGCCCGGACAGCAACATCACAGCTATGGGCCGGGCATATGCCTGTCCATGGCTGTGACAAATGCAGCAAGGGGCTTGCATCCCCCGCGTCTCTCCGTTATCACCCCCACCATCCAAGCACGACGGACACCGTCCCTTGGCCAGCCTGCCTTACCCGCAGGCCCGTTCCGGCCACCGGAACCGGATTGCCGCTGTAGCTCAGTTGGTAGAGCACGTCATTCGTAATGATGGGGTCGGGGGTTCGAGTCCCTTCAGCGGCACCACTTCCCAACGTTCCAGATATTCATCAGCCACAGCAGGCTTGTGCCTCGTTCGTGCAAAGGCTTGACCGTGGCTTTGTGCTCGGCGCAATCATCCTTGATCGGCATCAAGGGGTGATTCGCGGGGGGATTTCGCAGGCAAATGGGTGAGACCGGTCTGATCGAGCTGATGCGGCGATTGGCGGCGCTGGCGCTGGCCGTCTTGGGCCTTGCCGGTGGTCTCACCGTGTTCTCGCCGCTGACCGGGCTGGTTTGCCTTGCGGCAGCTGTCGGCGTCTATGTCGGGCTGCCCTACCAGGCGCCACCAGCAGGGTCCGTGCAGCCGGAGTGGTCGCCATCGATTGCCATGTCGGACGCGATCGGTTTCGCGGTCGGCATCCCGTTCTTCAGCCTGCCCCTGGTGGCCGCAGCCTATGTGCCGGGTTCGGTTGCGGCCGTGTCGATGCTGTTCTTCATTCCGGCGGCGCTCAGCATCCCGATCTTCTATCTTTCGGCGCGGCAGGCGACGTCCCATGCCCGGTTCTTCGGCAATGGCTTTGAAGTGACCGAGTTTGGCCTCACCATGCGCCAGCGCTACACCGACCTTGCGCGTGTGGAGATCCGCATCTGGCAGCTGCCACGCGGATTGTCCCTGTTGTCGCCTTTTCTCGACCGGCGGCATGGTGTGACGCTGGTGGCCGGATCAGCGCCGTCGAAGGCGTTGCGCCTGACGACCAAGGCGGGCGCGGTGTTCGTGATCGCGACGGAAGCGATCCCGGATCTGGAGCGCGTGTTTGTCGACATGGACCGGGCCGGCGTGGAGCTGCCGCGCGGCCTGTCTGATCTCGGCCGCCGACGCATCCGCCGCGTCCGCGAAAAGCGCTGGGGCAAGGTCGAGGAAGCCCCTGCGGCGGCTGGTCAGGACCGGATGCGGCGTCCGCGCTGAGCGGGGCGCGGGATCGCGGCAGCCGTCTGTTTCGACATCGCCGTTGGCGGATTGTTTCCGTGCCGAGGTCGGACGGGGCATCCGTTTGCGCAATTGCGACGAATGGTGGGCGCGGATTGCTTCATCTTGCCTTTCAGTCAATGCTACTGTCCTGTCTGGGTGAGGGCGAACGAACGAGGCGGCGCACAAGACATGACCTTTGATCAAATTCTTGTCTTTGCACTGCTTGGCCTCGTCTTTTTCGGATTCATCAAGGAAATTTATCCCCCGGAGCTGACTGCGCTGGCTGCCTCGGCCGTGCTGATTGCGGTGGGCATTGTCGACACCAAGGAGTTCCTCGGTGTCTTTTCCAACAGCGCACCGATCACCATTGCGATGATGTTCATCATCAGTGCCGCGCTGGAGCGAACGGGGGTGCTGCAGATCATCGGGGACGTGCTGGAGCGGTACTCGAAGGGGTCCTATCTGCGGGCGGTGTTCATCATGATGGCCTTTGCGGTCACTGCGTCGGCCTTCATGAACAACACCCCTGTCGTCATCCTGCTGGCGCCGATCATGATTGCCGTTGCCGGAAGCCTCGGGACGACGCCGTCCAAGTTCTTGATTCCCTTGTCTTATGCGGCGATCCTTGGGGGAACCCTGACGCTGGTTGGCACCTCTACCAACATTCTGATGAGTGGCATCGCCCTTAAGGCCGGACTTGCGCCAATCGGCATGTTCGAGATGACCGGGCCAGGGCTGATCTTTGCCGCTGTGGGGCTGGTCTACATGCTGTTCGCCGTGCGCTATCTCTTGCCCGAACGGCAGTCGATGGCTGGGCTGCTCAGTCAGGGCGGGACACGGCGGTTCATGGCGCGGTTGCTGATTCCGGCAGGCTCCCGCTATGTCGGCAAGTCGTTGGCTGATCTGCCGTTCAACGGCGCGGGCACGCGGATCCTCGATGTGCTGCGCGGCGAGCTTTCCATGCGGCACCGGCTGGACGATCTGACCTTGATCGCCGGTGACCGCATCGTTGTGAAGACTGGCACGGGCGAGATTCTTGCGCTGAAGGAAAACGGTCAGGTCGAGTTCCGCGATGTGTCGGATCAGGGCTTCGAGCCGGTCGCGGCGGACCAGACCTTAATGCTGGAGGCCAGCGTCGGGCCGAACTCGCATCTGATTGGCCGGTCGCTCAGCGCGCTGAACCTGCGCCGCACCTATGGCGTCTATGTCATGGCCGTGCACCGGCAGGACCGGAACATCTCGGACGAGATTGATCATCTGCGCCTGCAGTTCGCCGACACGCTGTTGCTGGAAGGGCCGGCGGACGGGCTGCAGCGGCTGGCGGAAGACGAGGGCCTGATCAACCTGTCCGCGCCGCAGGAGCGTGCGATCCGCCGGCACAAGGCGCCGATTGCCGTGGCGGTGATCATTGGCGTGATGGTTCTGGCCGCGCTCGGCGTCATGCCGATCGAAGGGCTGGCTGTGATCGGTGCTGTGGTGGTGATGATGACGCGCTGCATCGATCCGGTCGACGCGTTTGAATCCGTCGACTGGCGCATCCTGTTCCTGATCTATGGCATGCTCGGATTTGGCATCGGCCTTGAGAAGACCGGTGCTGTGGAACTGATCGTCGACAGCGCCATGAGCCTGATCGGGCAGGCCAATCCGATCCTGATCCTCGCGGTCGTCTATGTGCTGACGTCGGCCCTGACGGAAATCGTCAGCAACAACGCCGTGGCCGTGCTGGTCGGGCCGATTGCCATTGCGCTGGCGCAGCAGCTGGGGCTGGATCCGAGACCCTTCATCATGGCGGTGATGTTTGCCGCGAGCGCGAGCTTTGCGACGCCGATCGGGTATCAGACCAACACCTTCGTCTACACGGCAGGTGGCTACAAGTTCCGCGACTTCCTCATCGTCGGTGTGCCGCTGAACATTCTGTTCGCGGTGATTGCGGTGCTGGTAATCCCGATCTTCTTTCCGTTCTGACTGCGGCCGGGCTGCAGCTTCAGCGCCCGCTGCCGGAGACGGCGGCGGGCGTTGCTGTTTCGGGACCTGAGGGTGTTGACTCTCTCTAAAAAATGAATGATCGTTCATTTAATTTGGGGAGGGGATATGGCGCGACCGAGCGGAGCGAAGGGCGAGGAGACGGCGGAGCGCGTGCGCGCGGCTGCGCTCAGCCTGTTTGCCCGTCAGGGCTATGCGGCCGTGTCCATGCGCCAGATCGCGACTGACGTCGGTGTCCAGCCCGGCGCGCTCTACAATCACTTCCCCACGAAGCAGGATCTCCTGAAGGACCTGATGTCCGGCCATATGGCCGCGCTGCTGGCCGCCTGGGAGCAGGAAGCGGCGACGGCCCCGGCGGACGAGGCGCCGAAGCGCGCGCTGGAGCGGTTCACCCGCTTTCACATCCGCTATCACCTCGCCCGCACTGACGCGGTGTTCATCTCCTACATGGAGCTGCGCAACCTGGAGCCGGAGAATTTTGCCGGTATCGAGGCGCAGCGCCGCGCCTATGAGGACGTGCTGACCCGCATCCTGGAACGAGGGGCGGCGGCGGGCGAGTTCAAGGTCAGCGAGCCGCGCGTCGTGACCCGTGCCCTCATTGCCATGCTGACGGGTCTGGGCACCTGGTACCGGCCCGGTGGCCGCCTCAGCGAAACCGACATCGAGACCATCTATCTGAATATGGTGACGGGCAGCGTCACCTGAGACCGCAAGGGAGCGAACCGCCCATGGGCATTCTGAAATCGAACGTCGCCACGCGCGGCGAGACCTTCGAGAAGAACCGCGCCGCCCATGAGGCCGCGCTGGCCGAGGTGCGCCGCGCGGCCGAGGCCGCCTTTGATGGCGGCGGGGCCGTCGCCCGCGAGCGCCACACCGCCCGGGGCAAGATCCTGCCGCGCGAGCGGGTGTCGCGCCTGCTCGATCCGGGCTCGCCCTTTCTTGAGGTCGGGTTGTTTGCCGCGCATGAGATGTATGACAATGCCTCGCCATCGGCCGGTGTCATCGCCGGCATCGGCCGGGTCGAAGGCCGCGAGGTGATGATCGTCGCCAATGACGCGACGGTGAAGGGCGGCACCTACTATCCGATGACGGTGAAGAAGCACCTGCGCGCGCAGGAGATCGCTGCCGAGAACAACCTGCCTTGCGTCTATCTTGTTGACTCAGGTGGCGCCAACCTGCCGAACCAGGACGAGGTGTTCCCCGACCGCGACCACTTCGGGCGCATCTTCTTCAACCAGGCCAACATGTCGGCGCGGGGCATTGCCCAGATCGCCGTGGTGATGGGTTCCTGCACCGCCGGTGGCGCCTATGTGCCGGCGATGAGCGACGAGACCATCATCGTCAAGAACCAGGGCACCATCTTCCTCGCCGGCCCCCCGCTGGTGAAGGCGGCGACAGGCGAGGAAGTGACCGCCGAGGATCTGGGCGGCGGCGACGTGCACACGCGCCTGTCCGGCGTGGCCGATCATCTGGCCCGTGACGACGCCCATGCGCTGGCGCTGGCGCGCCGCGCGGTCGCCAATCTGAACCGGCTGAAGCCGGCGCAGCTCGATTTGGTGAGCCCGGAAGATCCGCTCTACGACCCGGAGGAAATCCTCGGCGTGGTGCCGGCGGACCTGAAGACGCCCTATGACATCCGCGAGGTCATCGCCCGCGTGGTCGACGGCTCGCGCTTCGACGAGTTCAAGGCGCGCTACGGCACGACGCTGGTCTGCGGCTTTGCCCATATCTACGGCATGCCGGTCGGCATCATTGCCAACAACGGCGTGCTGTTCTCCGAGAGCGCGGTCAAGGGCGCGCATTTCGTGGAGCTGTGCTCGCAGCGCAAGATCCCGCTGGTGTTCCTGCAGAACATCACCGGTTTCATGGTCGGGCGCAAATACGAGAGCGGCGGCATCGCCAAGGACGGCGCCAAGCTGGTGACGGCGGTCGCCACCACCTCCGTTCCGAAGATCACCATGCTGGTCGGCGGATCGTTCGGGGCGGGCAATTACGGCATGTGCGGCCGCGCCTATTCCCCGCGCTTCCTGTGGACCTGGCCGAACTCGCGCATTTCGGTGATGGGCGGCGAACAGGCCGCCGGCGTGCTGGCCACCGTCCGGCGTGAGGGCATCGAGCGCAAGGGCGGCAGCTGGTCGGCGGAGGAAGAGAAGGCCTTCAAGCAGCCGGTCATCGGCCAGTTCGAGGCGCAGGGCCATCCGCTCTATGCCTCGGCACGGCTGTGGGACGACGGCATCATTGACCCGCGCAAGACGCGCGACTGCCTCGCCCTGTCCCTGTCGGCCGCGCTCAATGCGCCGATCGACGACACCCGCTTCGGCCTGTTCCGGATGTGATGCCATGGACAAGACACTTGATGAACTGAAAGCCAAGTATCCTGGCGCCGTTACCTTCAAGTTCGGCGACAGCGAGCGCTTGTCGGCAGAGCTGATTGCCCTGGTGCGCAGTGGCCGCAAGACCGGCACCTGCGGAGCGCTGCGAGACTTCACCGAGGGGGGAGAGGCGCTGCCGGTGGCCGGACGCCGGGACATCGTTCTCAACTGGGACGGCACGCCTGCCCTCGTCATCGAAACCAGCTCCGTGGCGATCCGCCGTTTCTGCGATGTCGATGCCGAGTTTGCCCTGAGCGAGGGGGAGAACGAGGATCTCGCCGGCTGGCAGCGGGACCACGGTGCCTATTTTGAACGCAACGGCGGCTTTTCGCCGGACATGGAACTGGTCTGCGAACGGTTCCGCGTCGTGGAAGATCTGGCCGGGGAGGCACAGTGATGTTCAAGAAAATCCTCATCGCCAACCGGGGCGAGATTGCGTGCCGGGTCATTGAAACCGCGCGGCGGCTGGGCATCCGGACGGTTGCGGTCTATTCCGACGCCGATGCCAATTCCAAGCACGTTGCGCTGGCCGACGAGGCCTGGCGGCTGGGCCCCGCGCCCGTGGCCGAGAGCTATCTGAAGGTCGAACGGATCATCGAGATCTGCCGTCTCAGCAAGGCGGAAGCGGTGCATCCGGGCTACGGGTTCCTGTCGGAGAACCCCGGCTTCGTCGATGCGCTGACGGCTGCCGGCATCACCTTCATCGGCCCCAGCGCCGACGCGATCCGCGCCATGGGCCTGAAGGACGCGGCCAAGGCGCTGATGCAGAAGGCCGGCGTGCCGGTGGTGCCGGGTTATCACGGCGAAAGCCAGGACCCTGCCTTCCTGAAGGCCCGGGCCGACGAGATCGGCTATCCGGTGCTGATCAAGGCCCGGGCCGGCGGCGGCGGCAAGGGCATGCGGCGGGTGGATGATCCGATCGACTTCCTCGCTGCGCTGGAAGGCGCGCAGCGCGAGGGGCAGGCGAGCTTCGGCGACCCTTGCGTCCTGATCGAGAAGTACCTGACCAAGCCGCGCCACATCGAGATCCAGGTCTTCGGCGACAACCACGGCAATGCCGTGCATCTGTTCGAGCGCGACTGCTCGCTGCAGCGCCGCCACCAGAAGGTGATCGAGGAGGCCCCGGCCCCCGGCATGCCGGAAGCAATGCGCGCCGCGATGGGCGCTGCCGCCGTGCGGGCGGCCAAGGCGATCAACTATTCGGGCGCCGGCACCATCGAGTTCATTGCCGACGTGTCGGACGGGCTGTCGGAAGACCGCTTCTACTTCATGGAAATGAACACCCGCCTGCAGGTGGAGCATCCGGTAACCGAAGCGATCACCGGGCAGGATCTCGTCGAATGGCAGCTGAAGGTGGCGAGCGGCGAGAAGCTGCCGCTGAGCCAGGACCAGCTGTCGATCAACGGATGGGCCTTCGAGGCGCGGCTCTATGCCGAGGACGCCGCAAAGGGCTTCCTGCCGGCGACGGGCACGCTTGATCATCTGCGTCTGCCCGGACACATCGCCCGGGTGGATTCCGGCGTGCGCCAGGGCGACACCATCACCCCCTACTATGACCCGATGATCGCCAAGATCATCGTGCATGGCCCGGACCGCAAGACAGCGCTCGCCCGCATGCTGGCCGCGCTGGAGGCAACGGAAGTGGCGGGATCCGTCACCAACGCCACCTTCCTGGCGGCACTGTGCCGGCACGAGGGCTTTGCCGCAGGCGACGTGGACACGGGCCTCATCGGCCGCGACCAGGACGCGCTCATCGCCCAGGGCGAGACGCCGCCGACCGTGATGGCACTGGCGGCGCTGGCGAGCCTCGGGCTGCTGCGCCCGGCGGAAGGGACGGATCCCTGGGACCGTCTCGTCGGCTGGCGCGGCTGGAGCGCCTCGCGCCAGTTCGCCGTGCTGGACCACAAGGGCGCGCGGCACGAGATCGAGGCGCGCAGCCTTGGCCGCAGCCGCTTTGCCGTGCATCTTGCCGGCGAGGTGCTGGAACTGGAGCTGACCCATGTGGGCGATGGCGAAATCCGCTTCGACACGGGCGGCCACCGCGACAAGGCACGGCTGGCCGAGACGGGCCAGGGCCTTTCCGTGTTCTACGCCGGCGAGGCCTTCGAGTTTGTCCGGGCGGATGTCCTGTCCGGAGACGACGAGGGGGATGCGGCCGGCGACAAGCTGGTTGCGCCGATGCCGGGCCTCGTCAAGGTGCTGACGGCGGAGAAGGGCATGGCTGTGACCAAGGGCCAGCCGCTCGTCATCCTCGAGGCGATGAAGATGGAACACACGCTGACCGCCCCGCGCGATGGCGTGATTGCCGATGTCTTCGTTGCCGCTGGCGAGCAGGTGACCGACGGCACACTGCTGCTGGCCCTTGCCGAGGAGACGGCCGATGCAGCCTGACCCGGCGCTGCCTTCCGCCGACAGCTACGAGGCGCTGCGGGACGGGTTCCGCTGGCGCGTGCCCGAGCGCTTCAACATCGGCGTTGCCATCTGCGACCGCTGGGCCGATGTGGAGCCGGACCGCGAGGCGATCACCTATGTGGCCGAGGATGGTGTGGCGACGCGCGTCAGCTTCGGCGAGCTGAAGGCGCTGTCGAACCGCCTCGCCAACCTGTTCCGGGCCCGTGGGCTGGAGCGGGGCGACCGGGTCGGCGTGTTGCTGCCGCAAAGCATCGAGACGGCCGCCGCCCATATCGCCGCGCTGAAATGCGGGGCGATCACGATCCCGCTGTTCACGCTGTTCGGCGAGGAAGCGCTGGAGTACCGGCTCGGCAATGCCGGGGTGAAGGTCGTCGTTACGGATGCCTCGGGGGCGGCCAAACTCTCCCGCCTGCGCGAGGCACTGCCGGCGCTCACGACCGTGCTTTGCATCGACGGAGCCATGCATGGCGCCGAGGATCTGGCGCGGGCCATGACCGGCCACGAGACGCAGTTCACGCCCGTCGACACGGGCGCAGACGATCCGGCGATCATCATCTACACCTCGGGCACCACAGGTCAGCCGAAGGGGGCCCTGCACGGCCACCGGGTGCTGATCGGCCATCTGCCCGGTGTGGAGATGAGCCATGATTTCCTGCCGTGTCCCGGCGACCGCTTCTGGACCCCGGCCGACTGGGCCTGGATCGGCGGCCTGCTCGATGTGCTGATGCCGGCGCTTTATCACGGCATTCCGGTCGTGGCCTGCCGCTTCCGCAAGTTCACCGGCGAGGCGGCCTTCGAGCTGATGCAGGCTCAGGGCATCCGCAACGCCTTCCTGCCGCCCACCGCGCTGAAGATGATGCGCCAGGTGGAGAGCCCCGAGAGCCGCTACAGCCTGTCGCTGCGCTCCGTCGCCTCGGGCGGTGAAACGCTCGGGGCCGAGCTGATCGCTTGGGGCCGCAAGGTGTTTGGGCTCACCATCAACGAGTTCTACGGCCAGACCGAATGCAACATGATCGTCTCCAGCTGCGCCGCCGTGATGGACGCAAGGCCCGGGATCATGGGCCGCGCGGTGCCCGGCCATGATGTGAACGTGGTGACGGAGGCAGGCGAAATTGCCGCTGACGGCGAGCAGGGGCTCATTGCCGTGCGGCGGCCCGATCCGGTGATGTTCCTCGGCTACTGGAACAACGAGGCGGCGACCAGGGCCAAGTTCCTCGGCGACTGGCTGCTGACCGGCGACACCGGCGTGCGCGACGCCGACGGCTGGCTGCGCTTTGTCGGCCGCGACGATGATGTCATCACCTCGTCGGGCTACCGCATCGGCCCGGGCGAGATCGAGGATTGCCTGCTGCGCCACCCTTCCGTCGCCATGGCCGGCGTGGTCGGCAAGCCGGACCCGCAGCGCACCGAGATCGTGAAGGCTTATGTGGTGCTGAAGGCCGGGGTCGAGCCCAGCGACGTGCTGGCCGATGACATCGCCCTGTTCGTCAAGACCCGCCTCGCCGCGCATGAATATCCGCGCGAGGTCGATTTCGTCGATGCCCTGCCGATGACGACCACCGGCAAGGTCATCCGCCGCGAGCTGCGCCAGCGCGCCAGCGAGGAAAGCAAGGAAATCCACCCATGACCGGCTTCGTCACCCTGTTCGAGATGGGCCCGCGCGACGGGCTGCAGAACGAGAAGCGCATGATCGCGACCGGGGACAAGATCCGCCTGGTCGACATGCTTACCGACTGCGGCTTCGTCAAGATCGAGGTGACCAGCTTCGTCAGCCCGCAGTGGGTGCCGCAGATGGCCGATGCGGCGGAGGTGCTGGCCGGCATCCGCCGCAAGCCGTCGGTGCATTACACGGCGCTGACGCCGAACGTGAAGGGCTACACCGCCGCGCGCAACGCCCACGCCGACGAGGTGGCGGTGTTCGGCTCGGCCTCCGAGGGCTTCTCGAAGAAGAACATCAACTGCTCCATCGCCGAGAGCCTGGAGCGTTTCCGCCCGCTGCTGGACAAGGCATTGGACGACGGCATTCCGGTGCGTGGCTATGTCTCCTGCGTCACCGATTGCCCCTATGACGGGCCGACGCCGCCCGAAAGCGTCGCCCATGTGGCGGCCGAGCTGATTGCCATGGGCTGCTACGAGGTCTCGCTCGGTGACACGATTGGCGCCGGCACGCCGGAGAGCATCGGCCGCATGCTGGACGCGGTGCTCGCAAAGGTTCCGGCCCATCGCCTCGCCGGGCACTATCACGACACGCGCGGCAATGCGCTCGCCAACATCGAGGTCAGCCTCGAGAAGGGGCTGCGGACCTTCGATGCTGCCGTGGGCGGCCTCGGCGGCTGCCCCTATGCCCCCGGCGCGAAGGGGAATGTCGCGACCGAGGCCGTGGCAAGACTACTGGCCGACCACGGCTATGAGACGGGGCTGGATCTCGAGAAGCTGGCAGAGGCGGCGACCTTTGCCCGGTCCCTGCGTGAGGAGGCGTGAGATGTTTGAGACCATTCGCATCGAAACGGACCCGCGCGGGGTCGCCACGCTGACGCTGGCCCGGGCCGAGAAGCACAATTCCCTGTCTGCGACCATGATCGCCGAGCTGACGGCGGCGGCGGAGCAACTTGGTGCTGATCCAGCCGTGCGCGTGGTCATCCTGACCGGCGAGGGGGCAAGCTTCTGCGCCGGCGGGGACCTTGACTGGATGCGGGCGCAGTTCACCGCCGACCGGGCGACGCGCATCGCCGAGGCGCGCAAGCTGGCCTTGATGCTGCAGGCGCTGAACGAGCTGCCCAAGCCGCTGATTGGCCGGGTGCAGGGCCAGGCCTTCGGCGGCGGCATCGGCATGATGAGCGTCTGCGATGTCTGCATTGCCGTGGACGGCGCGAAGTTCGGCCTGACCGAGACGCGCCTTGGCCTGATCCCGGCCACCATCAGCCCCTATGTCGTCGCCCGCATGGGCGAGGGCAAGGCACGGCGTGTGTTCATGTCGGCGCGCCTGTTCGATGCGGCGGAAGCCCGCGACCTTGATCTCGTCGCCCGGGTTGTGGCGGCCGAGGAGCTGGATGCGGCGGTCGAGCGCGAGGTGAAGCCCTATCTGGCGGCGGCCCCCGGCGCGGTCGCCCGCGCCAAGGCGCTCGCCCGCTCGCTTGGCACGCCGATCACCGAGGCAGTGATTGCCGCCACCATCGAGCGGCTGGCCGATTGCTGGGAAGACCCGGAAGCGCACGAGGGCATTTCCGCCTTCTTCGACAAGCGCAAGCCTGCGTGGAGCTGACAGGCCGCGAAGGTCCGTCTTGCGCGGTTTGTCCGTGATCGCCACATCTTGCCAGGGCTTCGGCAAGCTGTCGCAATCGCCGTGTAATTTGCCGGTGGCAAATTCCGGGTGGTGCATTGCCGCCCGATGAAAGGACGTGATCATGGACGGCAACGAGCAGAAGAACAGACGCGAGCAGAGCTGGGTCGAGGCGGAGTGGCTGGACAGCCTCGACGAAGAGCTGGAAATGGAAATCGACGACCAGATGATGTCGCCGGAACTGGCGCGCGAGCTGGCCTTCATTTCCGACATGAAGCACAAGTCGACTGTCGACCGTCAGGTGTATTTCCACGAACTGCTGCGGCTGCAGGCCGAGCTGGTGAAGATGCAGGACTGGATCCAGCACACCGGCTACAAGCTTGTTGTTCTGTTCGAGGGCCGCGATGCCGCCGGCAAGGGCGGCGTGATCAAACGCATCACCCAGCGCCTCAACCCGCGTGCGGCCCGCGTTGTCGCTCTGCCCGCTCCGACCGAACGCGAAAAGAGCCAGTGGTACTTCCAGCGCTATGTGCCGCATCTGCCGGCGGCTGGCGAAATGGTGCTGTTTGACCGCTCCTGGTACAACCGCTCCGGCGTCGAGCGCGTGATGGGCTTTGCCTCGCACGAGCAGGTGGAAGAATTCTACCATGACGTTCCCGAATTCGAGCGCATGCTGGCCCGCTCCGGCATCAAGCTGGTCAAGTACTGGTTCTCGATCACGGACCAGGAGCAGCAGCTGCGCTTCCTGATGCGCATCCATGATCCGCTGAAGCAGTGGAAACTGTCGCCGATGGACCTGCAGTCGCGCATCCGCTGGGAGGCCTACACCAAGGCCAAGGAAGAAACCTTCGCGCGTACCAACATTCCGGAAGCGCCCTGGTTCATCGTCGAGGGCAACGACAAGAAGGCGGCGCGCCTCAACTGCATCTCGCATCTCCTGTCGCAGGTTCCTTACGAGGAAATCCCGCATGATCCGATCAAGCTGCCGGATCGCGTGTTCAACCCGGACTACGAGCGCATGACGCTGCCGGAAGAACTGTACGTGCCGAAGCGCTACTGAAACAGACGTGACCTGGCCGTGGCTCTGTGCGACAAAGGAGCCACGGCAGGAGCTGCCGGCAGTCCGCGCCCTCAAGGGTATGGCGAAAGCTTCGCAGATGTCTCTGTCATGGTTCCGAACCGGACGGGGCAGTCAGTAACGCGGACACTGACGACTGGACCGTCCTTGCGGAGCATGACATGCGCGACTTCATGAATGCCAAGGCCATGGCCAAGGCCTTGCGCGAGCAACTGGCTGAACGCGGCCATACACTTCCCCAATCTGACGCTCTTGAGATCGTGGCCAGACAGCTTGGTCTGGCGACGTGGAATGTTCTGTCTGCAAAGATCGAGGATGCGACGCAGACCGCACTGGCAAGCCAGAAGGCAACAGACGGCTTTCTTGAAACAGTTCCGATTGTGCGCATTTTCGATGTGACGAAGGCCCATGAATTCTATCTTGGCTTTCTCGGTATGTCGGTCGATTGGGAGCATCGCTACGGGCCGGAGTTTCCGCTTTACACGCAAGTGTCGCGTGGCCAGCTCAAGCTGCATTTGTCCGAACATGCCGGAGATGCCACGCCCGGAGGCAACATGTGCGTCTACATGGCGGGGATCAGGGCTTTTCACGTCGAGCTGACAGCGAAGAACTACCGCTACATGCGCCCTAGTCTGGAGCAGACTGACGGACGTACCGAAATGCAGGTTATCGATCCATTCAACAACCGCATCCGCTTCATGGAGCTGGACCCGGACTGATCCGGGGTGTTCAGGCCGTTCCAGTCCCTCACGAGGGACTGGAACGGAGCGAAAAAGCCTGCCAATGTGCACTCCCTTCCTGACGGTCGCACCATCGCCGCACCGGCTGACCATGTGCCACCGTTCTCCTGTTGCCTGTTCTGAGGAGCGCACATCATGACTGAAACTGCGAAGCCGGTTCGCTGGGGCGTGCTGTCGACGGCCCGCATCGCGCGGGAAAAGGTGATCCCGGGGATCCAGCGTTCGAAGACCGGGACGGTCGCGGCGATTGCCTCGCGCAGCCAGGACAGCGCCGATGCGGCCGCCCGCGCGCTGGGCATTCCGGTGGCCCATGGCAGCTATGAGGCGTTGCTGGCCGATCCGTCCATCGACGCGATCTACAATCCGCTGCCCAACCACCTGCATGTGCCGATGACGATTGCCGCCGTGAAGGCCGGCAAGCATGTCTTGTGCGAAAAGCCGATCGCGCTGACGGCGGCCGAGGCGCGTCAGTTGCTTGACCTGCCCAAGGACAAGCTGGTTGCCGAGGGCTTCATGGTGCGCTGGCATCCGCAGTGGCTGAAGGCCCGCGAGATCGTTCGCTCGGGCGAGCTGGGGGAGCTGAAGGCCGTGCAGGCGTTCTTCAGCTATTTCAACGATGACCCGGGCAACATCCGCAACCAGGCCGACATCGGCGGCGGCGCGCTGATGGACATCGGCTGCTATCCGATGGTGGCCGGGCGCTTTTTCTTCGATGCCGAGCCGCTGCGGGTGGTCTCGCTGATCGACCGCGACCCGGCCTTCGGCACGGATCGTCTGGCGAGCGGGCTGATGGATTTCGGCGACGGACGGCGGCTGGAGTTCACCGTGTCCACCCAGCTGGCGCCGTTCCAGCGGCTGCAGCTGGTGGGCACAAAGCGCCGGCTCGAGATCACCATTCCTTTCAATGCGCCGCAGGGCGAGGGCGTCAGCCTGAAGCTGGACAGTGGCGCGAAGCTTGGCGATGCAGCCGCCGAGGTGCTCGAGATCGCGCCTTCGGACCAGTATGCCGAACTGGCAGACGCCTTTGGCCGCGCCGTTCTGGGCGAGGTGCCGGCGCCCTATGCTGCCGAGGACGCAGTGCGCAACATGGAAATCCTCGACGCGCTGTTCCGCTCCGAGCGCGACGGCGGCTGGGCGAACGTGTCGCCGCTCTGAAGCAGTGTTCAGATGCAAAAAAGGCCCGGGCGGATCGCCCGGGCCTTTTTGTTTTCGTTGAGAGATCCGTCGATCTGCCGATCAGGCGACCAGATCGAGCCAGATGCCGTCCTTGATCGCGTTGGCGACCAGGGTCTTGTTCTCGCCGCTCTCGGAGAAGCCGAAGAGCACGTCGGCGCGGTTCCAGGAGCCATCCGCCAGGCGCTGCTGCCAGCCGGCGAGACCGGCCGAATCCGCATTGCGGCCAAGCACGTTCTGGTACAGGGCGTTGATGAAGGTGGTGTCGGACGTGTTCTGACCATAGCGGTTGACGAACTCGGCCGAGCCGATGAAGGCCGACGACATGGTTTTGATGCCAAGGCCGTTGTCGACAAGGTTCAGGTTGTGCGTCAGGCCGACCTTGTCCGGGGTGCGGGCAAAGGCTGCCTGATACAGGCGATAGACCTGACCAGCGGAACCGCCATCGGTGTCGAAGGCCAGCACGCCGTTGGTGAAATGCACACGCTCGACATTGGTCAGCGTGTCCGTGCCGAGGCCCGCATTGTTGGCATTCACGACGATGGCGCTCGGGCCACGTTCGATCTGGACGTTTTCGCGGGTGGTCAGGAACTGGGCGATATCGAGGCCGCCCATGCCGTCGATGCTGTCATTGCCCCCGTTGCCGAGGAACACGTTGTGCGCTTCGTTGCCGATCAGGCGGTCGTTGCCGCTGCCGCCGATGGCCTTTTCGACCGTGACGCCGTTTGCGATGGTGTAGCCGCCCTTGACGCCCTTGACCCAGGACACGTAGCCGCCGGCGTTCTCACCGGTCAGCGGAGCCGCGCGCAGGTCGATCGTGGCATCCGCCGTGGCGCCATTGGCGGAAATGGTGTCGGAGCCGGCGGTGTCCCAGATGGAGCGCCAGCTGACGCCCGTGCCATTGGCCGTGTGCAGCAGGTATTCATTGTTGCCGGTTTCGGCCGCGCGCACGCCATAAAGAAACTGGGCTGCCGCGATGTCGAAGGCCATGGCGGACGAGGCGGTGCCGAAGGTCGGGCTGGTGACCGGCTCGCCGGTCCAGCCGGACACATAGGACATCACGGTGAAGATGACCTGGTTCTGGCCGTTGGTGCCGGTGTTGTCATCCGCGCCGTTCGGCACGCCCGGGAACAGGGTGCCGTCATGCGGATGATAGATGCCAAGGGTGTGGCCAATCTCGTGCACGACGGTGTGGTAGCTGTCGCCACCCAGCGCCAGATTGTCGAAATTGGCGCCGCGCACCGAATATTCGATGGTGATCGGGTTGAGGCCGCCCGACGGGGCGGTGGTCTGGCCGAGCAGGTTGTCCTTGCCATCAATCGTCGTGCGCAGGATCGAGATGATCTGCGCTTCGGCCTTGTTGTTGGTCAGGACGAAGTCGATGTTGGCAACGCGCGACCACTCGTTGAAGCCAGCCATGTTGCGCTGGATCTCGGCCTGCGACCAGGCGCGGATGCCGGAATCATCAAAAAAGACCTTGAGCGGTGCGGAATTGTCCCAGCGAACCGGATTGGGGTTCTCCGGCTCGGTCAGCAGGCCGGCGATGTAAGGATTGGTCGGGATCTGCCCAACAGTAACAAAGGTCGTCATACGTGGTCTCCACAAGGGCACATATGAGGAATCTCATGGCGGCGCTGTGTTCGCAAGGAGGGGGGCGTGGCAATAAATGGGTGGTTCTTTTGACGCCTTGCGCCAGGCAGTGACGCAAAGTGGCGTAGCCGAATGCCGGGCCGCCTCAGCCCAGTGCGGTTGTCCCGCTGTCGAAGGCCGACCGGTCATCGAGCACGGTGGCTGTCAGCATCGCGCCTTCGAGCGTCGCAAGAATGCGGATCGCCGCGTCGCGCGAGCAGCCTGTGGCCATCAGGCGGTCGATCCCCAGAACGAAGAACCGCTTGACCTCCTGGCGCACCTCATCCGCCAGATCATGGGCCGTCGCGGCCAGCGCGCCGCACAGGCACATCCGCCCATCCCGGTCCAGCGCCTCGCCAAAGGCGCGCCGCCAGGCGGACGTGACATCATCGCCTGCGGTGATGTGATCCTCGACGGCGGCCATGAAGCGATCCGTATAGCGGCGAGCAACGGCGGCCGCCAGCTTCTCCTTGGTGGGGAAGTGGTAGTGGACGCTGGAGCTTTTCACGCCCGTGTCAGCCGCAATGTCGCGGAAGCTGAAGCCATTGTAGCCAGCCTGCCGGATGCGCTCTTCGGCAGCGTTCAGGATTGCCTGTGCGGTGTCACTCATCGTGCGCCCTCTCTATCAATCGATAGATAGGCCTTGCGCTCAGTGAAGGCAATCACTATATCGGCATCGTCTACCTATCAGTAGATAGATAACGACAGGAGATGACGATGCGATTTGCAGGCAAGGTTGTTGCGATCACTGGCGGTGGCTCGGGGATCGGCAAGGAAACGGCGCGGCGGTTCCTCGCCGAAGGGGCAAAGGTGGCGCTCAATGGCCGCGATGCGGGCAAGCTGGACCAGGCGGCACGGGACATCGACCCGTCCGGCCAGTCCGTCGCCCTGTTGGCGGGTGACATTGCCGACCCGGCCACGGGCGCGCGGCTGGTCGAGACTGCCGTGTCGCGCTTCGGCGGGCTGGATGTGCTCGTCAACAACGCCGGCGTGTTCAACCCCAAGCCGTTCCTCGAACTGACCGAGGCGGACTATGACTGGTATCTGGACACGATCCTCAAGGGCAAGTTCTTCACTGCGCAGGCGGCGGCCAAGGCCATGAAGGACAAGGGCGGCGCCATCGTGCAGACCGGGTCGATGTGGGCGATCCAGGCCATCGGCGCCACGCCGTCAGCGGCCTATTCGGCGGCCAACGCCGGCGTTCACGCCATGGTCCGCAATCTGGCGATCGAGCTTGCCCCGCATCGCATCCGCATCAACGCGGTCGCGCCCGCCGTGGTCGAAACCCCGGTCTACAACACCTTCCTGTCGGACGAGCAGGTACGCGAGGTGCTGCCAACCTTCAACGCCTTCCACCCGCTTGGCCGCAACGGCCAGCCGCAGGACGTCGCCGAAGCAATCCTGTTCCTCGCCTCCGACCAGGCGTCCTGGATCACCGGAACCGTCCTGCCCGTCGACGGCGGCGTCACCGCCGGCCGGACCTGACCTAAGAGCAAAAGATTCCCCCTCGCCCCGGCGCTGCTTTGGTGCCGGAGTGGGGGCTGAGGCTGTTCTGTGCGGGAAACAAGCTCGTAATAGCTGACATGATCAATTTCTTAAGTATTTTGCGAGCTGGATCGAGTGAATTTGTCAGATTGATACAGTTATCCTTTTCTGACGAATATAAATTTTGATTGGTGGCGGTTGTCGCAAGGATTTTTCAAGATGCCCAGAGCAGAAAGATTGGAAGAGTGGGTCAATGGATTTTTAAGTTCGGATAAGGAATTTGATTCGATCCATTTCGACGAGTTGATTGAGACCTCGTCCTTGCGCGTGACCGGCGAAGCTCTCGTGAGCCATGCACTGACAATGTTGAATGCAGTGGCGCTGCAGTTAGAGAGAGCGTTCGATGAGCAGCGTGCAAAACGAATCTTCGTCAGTATCCCTCTCGACATAACAGATGAGATACTGACCTGGAGTCCTGAGCTTTGGCAGAAGGCAGGGACAACTTTTGAGCCTCCGTCCTTGTATTTGTGTCGGGATCCGCAGATTTTTCATGAGGACTGGGAGGAATACCGCAGGCCAGTTGCAATCCCTGTTCCTCATCAAAACCGGTTTGTTGCGGTGTTCCGGTCATGCCGGAGCGAGCAAGAAATGAGAGAAAATTGGGAGTTCTACTCAAGAGTTTATCTGTTCCTTAATGTAGTTAGAGATGAAAAATGACTTTTCAAATTTCATCTAAATATTGAGGCATTGATCGCATTGATCATCTGAGTGTGCAATCAGTTTCGAGTGGTAATGCAATGTTCGATGATCTCCGTTTGGGTGTTTACTGCTGCGGTCATGTCTTCCGGCGTGAGCGTGCAGTGCTGCTCGTGGTGCGGGACGGGACGGACTGGCAGTTTCTTTGCGGCGGTGTTGATCATTCGGATCCGGACGAGCCGTATCACGTGTGCATTGCCGGGCTGCTGGACGAAGATGGGACGCTGGCGGAGGTGTCGGACCTTGCTCCTGACGCGGAAGCAGAACGGCAGCGGCCCGGCGCGGACTGGCTTCGCACCCTTGGTTGCCATTAAACGCGGTGTGGCGACACTGTCCGGACATCGCACAGGCGCCATCTTCCGCATTCGGTTGAGTGCGTCGATATCAGCCGGTGCCGTTTTCGGCGATTGTGAGGAAGGCTGGCGGAACGTGATCGGTCAGCCAGACACCATTGTCGGCAACATGGAAGGTGAAGCCCGCAGACTGCATCGCAGCCGCATCGACACTCAGGATGACCGGTTTGCCATGGCGTTGTCCGACCGCATGCGCGGTCGCGCGGTCACGTGACAGATGCACCTGATGCCGCCCCTGTGGCGTCAACCCTTGCGACAGGATCGACGGCAGGAAACGGTCGGCCGTGCCATGGTAGAGGATGTCTGGCGGCGTCTGCGGGGGAAGATCGAGCTCCACTGTGACCGAATGCCCCTGAGCCGCCCGAATCCGTTTGCCATCGTCCGAAAGGGTGAAGCGCTTCTGGTCGTTCGTTTCGACGACGGCCTCAAGATCGGCAAGTTCAAACCGTGTGCCTGCCGCATTGGCCCGTTCGATCAGATCGGCAACGTCCGCCCAGCCCTGCGCGTCCAGCCTGAGACCAATAGCATCCGGCTTGTGCCGGAGAACAAAGCTCAGGAACTTGCTGAGCTCGGTGGATGTCTTTGCCATTATTCCCGCCTTCGTGAGCTCGGTAGCCTGGCCGGGAAGTTCCGGCATATCACAAACCGATTATCGCAGATGGGTTTCCATCATTGCGGGTATGGCTATCATGAAACATGCCTATGGTCGATTTGTTGCTGCGGCTTAATGTAAGGGAAGCAGTCCATCGGACCCAGCAAACGGACAGATCGCATCGGTTGGCTGCCCAAAGGTGACAATTCTGGGTTCGACAAAATGATGCCGAAAGATCGCTAAGCGAGGTGCCTTGATCGCCATTGAAGAAGACGAAAATGGATTGCATCGCGTGCTGGCCGAGCTGCGCATCGATCTTGGACCATTGAGCCTCGAAGAGGCAACGACTGTCCTTGGGATTCGGCCCACTCGATCGGGTGACGCTCACGACGCGCATCTCCAAGCAGATGACGCTGGCGAGAGGCCTGCAAGACAGGATATCTGGTTCCTGTCATCCGAGGAGGCCGTTTCCGGCAGAGACATGGCGCAGCATATCGACTGGCTGATAGAGGCGCTTTGCCCGGTGCAAGGGGCGTTGCGGCAACTGAGGCAGGCCGGTGCGCGGGCGACGACGATAACATGCGCGATCTGGTCGGCAGACGGCGGCGCCTTTGTTGACCTGACATCGCAACAGATATCAAAACTGAAGGAACTGGGTGTTGGGCTGGAGTTTGATATCATCTGCTCGGCGCCCGGTCGTGATCCCGTGATGACAGCTCTTGCGGCTCGCTGCTGGCCATATCAGCCTCCCGCGCCTTTGCCCCGCGGCGCTGATGATCCTCGGTGTGAGCGAGCGGACGTGCACCTCTGCATCTATCTGGACGCATTCGATCCTTCGTATGTGACGGAGGTTCTCGGCACTGTGCCGACATCCACTTGCCAAAAAGGCCGGACCGTAACCAACAGTCTGGGATTGGTGAGAACGAACCCGCTGAACGCCTGGTTCCTGTCTTCCGAGCCGGTTGTCCTGTCGAAAGAATTCCGCTTGCACATGGACTGGATGCTGGACCAGATCCATCCCCTGCAGGGCAAGATCCAAGCTCTGCGAGATGACGGCGTGCAGAATTTTAAATTGAACTGCTACTGGTGGTCGGCTTCGGGATATGGCGGACCAATCCTTGAGCCGGACCAGATCAGCCGGCTGGCTGATCTTGCTCTAGATTGCTTTTTCTCGTTTTCCTACTATGGCCTTGATGACGATTGAAGAGCGTCAGGATCATTTGACGATTCGGACTGAAGACTGTCCGGATGCTCGGCCGCCGCTCAACATCACCGTCCTGAACCAGAAAAATGGTGATCCCGGCGCGATTCGAACGCGCGACCCTCAGATTAGGAATCTGATGCTCTATCCTGCTGAGCTACGGGACCAGCCGAAATCGCCTGTAGCATGTTTTGCCGGTCAGGGCGAGACTGTGCTTTGCGTTGGGTGCTGCGCCCGTGTGTGGGGGGACCTGTCATATTGCACAAATCAAGGCACCCTCAAATCCGACCTAAAACACTGATTTCACAATTGATTTCTTGACTTGCGGCTTTTAGGGGTTTTTGCACACGGAGCGGCGAAAACCGCGCAATTGGGCGCCAGTTTTTGCGCATTTTCGCGCAGTAGACGTGCACATCAAACATCTCTTGGGTCGCACTCGGAGGCGCGAAAAGCGCTGAATTCCGCCGCCTTTCCCACCCGAAGCGGTGCGTCATCTGGTCACAAGTGCATTGTTCATTAAATGGAAACGGTTCAAAATGACGCAAGAACTCGGAAATCGACTTCCGAGTTTGTTTCAGCGTTCCGAGTTCAATTAAGCTATTGAAGAAAATAGGATTTTCAAAGACGCAATCGCGCGATCCGCTGCTTAACTCGGAACGCGCATCGCATCCTGTGTGACAATCGAAGACTGCTCGCAATCGTAGCAGCTGTACCGGCCACCTAAATTCAAAAGGGCAATGAAAGACGGCCTTAACCAGTAATTGCGCATCAAGAAGTAGCGTTGCGAGGCCGATTACAATCAGGCCTGCCGTTTACCGGTGCCGGGTTCAGCGACAGCCGCCTTGAGAGCCTTGCGCAGGCGCGCCTCCAACCAGGGCAACAAAGCGGTCAGTTCGGCGGTGTCGCGCGGATCCTCGGCGCGGGCAAGCAGGTCGTTGTAAGCATTCGACTGTGCTTCCAGGACAGCGTCCGGCGGCAGCCTGATCCCCTCCTCTTTATGAAGCTGCAGCACAAGGCGTCCAACATGCTTGAAGACGTCCTTATTGATTTGTGCAGGCGCAGCGTTCGCTTTAGCCATACTGGCATCAGAGAACACATCTCCTTGCCCGGTCAGTAGCCAATCTACATTGGCGTTGAAGTTCAGCCTATACCGCAACAAGACGTCTGCATCAGGCGTTCGGTCACCCCGTTCGTAGTAGGCAAGCGCGCCGAGGCTTATACCGAGCGTTTCAGCGAAATCCGCCCGATCCATGTCGTTTATCAGGCGCCTGATCTCGCGCAGTCGGCGCGCTAGTGGGGTTTTGGGTTCGTTCTCAGGTCTAGCCACGTTCAAAAGCGACGTTTGGTATTTACAAAACACCAAACGTCGTTTATCTCCTATTCATCGGGACGCAAGATCGCGCCGAAAAGTCACACACAGTACCCAGAAAACGGCGCGTTGCAGCGCGCCGTTTTCAAATCGAGAGGCATCAATGGCCAAGCCGCACAATCCCCCGCCGGAGGGCTGGGACCGCCATTCTATTCTCGGCGAAATCAGGCGTCAGAACATGACCCTGACAGAGCTGGCAAGCCGCGCTGACATGCGCCCCAACTCGTTCGGGCATGTCTGGACGCGGACTGTCCGCAAAGCCGAAGCCGTCATTGCCGATTTCCTGGAAACCGATCCAGCCGAACTCTGGCCGGACCGGTATCCGATCACCTCGCATCGAATCTACGATATCCGTAAACACGGACCCGGCGCCAGTCAGAAGCGTGTTGCTCCGGCTGACAGGGCGGAGGCGGCATGATGGGCCAGCTGTCAGTCACTCCTTCCATCGCTGACAAGCATTGCGCCGTGATGATGCCGCTTTGCCAGACAGAGGTCCGGGCCTGCTTCCGCCTTGTCAAGGTGAGCCAACAGGGGCGGCGCTACTACTTTTCCGGTGCCGTGGACCAAATCGAAGCTGTGGATGTCCAGACGGGGCAGACCTGCC
Source organism: Pannonibacter sp. SL95 (assembly GCF_026672425.1). Lineage (GTDB taxonomy): Bacteria > Pseudomonadota > Alphaproteobacteria > Rhizobiales > Stappiaceae > Pannonibacter. The sequence continues at coordinate 16,996 of NZ_JAPPRC010000004.1, read as the reverse complement.
AACGCGTGGTTTCGCGCGGCGGGCTGCTGCCAGGCGATGCGCAGATTTTCGACAGCCTGGAAGACGCCCGCGATACCGGGCGAGGCCTCAATCTCTGGGGTATCGGCGGTGCCCAATGGACCGTGGAGCGCGCAGATGTCTGACATCACCAAAGCCCTTGCCTTCGTGAGGAGGCATATCGAGATCTCTGACGGACTGGGTATCCGGACGAGCGCCGACTGGCGGCGGGTCGAGGTCCTCTTGATGAAGCTGGAGCGCCTCGAAGCCGGTTCGATCAATGCCGCGCCTGACCGTGCTCCTGAAGGAACTCATTCAGAGCTTCAGACATGGTTTGGGTTAGGGTGGGGATCTGATCAGGGCGCAGGGTCATGCCAGTCCGAAGCCGGTCGAGGGTGCAACACCGATGAGATCATGAGGATGCTATCGCGCCTTCAGCTCCAGGTCACCCAAATCTCTGCGAGGCTGTCTTCGGCCGCAGAAGCCCGGAGGCTGGACTTTTAATGATCGTTTCGCCCGCCTTGATCATGTGCTGCGCCGCGACTTCCATTGCGTTCCTTTCCGCATCGACTACTGGCATTGCGTCGTCGATATGCATCCGGAACTCGATTGTCAGCGTCCCATCGTTCTTCTGCGGATCGGCATCGTCGATCAGCTGGACGCGGACACGGACGTTTCTGAACTGCCGTTCATCAGGATATGGCCGACCGGGAAAGTCGACGGACACACCAAACAGTTTCATGTGGCTTTCGAACGTCTTCATCGGAATTCACTCCGCGTATGTCGGTTGCGTGGATGTGACAGGTCACGGGGCCGGCTGTCACTGGCCCCGCGACCGAGCCCGATTAGCTGACTGCGATTCGCGAGACATGGCTAACGGAAATGTTCCGCAGTTTAGCAACAAGCGGAGGCGCGGCTGAGCCATGGCCAAAGCACGGAGAGACACGCTGACAGTGGATCTTCTGTCCTGGGAGCCGCCGCAGGTCGAGGCCCGGTTTGACGCACAGCGTGTGCGGGCTGCGACACTGGCAGGCAAGGTCTGCCGGGTGCTTGCCGAGGCGATGAAGGAAGACGGGCGGAGCCGCGACGAGATCGCGGCAGAGCTTTCGGCCTATCTCGGCGAAGACATCAGCCGGGACAGTCTGGATGCCTGGGCCTCGGAGGCCCGGGACAAGAGCAACATCGGCGCCTACCGCCTGATTGCGCTGGTGAAGCTCCTGAACAGTCCGGAAATGCTCAACGAGCTGCTCAGCGATACGCCGTTCCTCGTTGTCGACCGCAAGTACCGGTCGCTGATCGAACGGGAGCTGGCGATCGAGACACGCGAGCGGCTGGACCGGTTCATATCGGCAAGCGATGCGGAATGGAGATCACGGAAATGACCTTCACTCATCTTCCCCCGGCAAGGGGCACGGGAACGGCCACATGTAATGCCTGCGGCGCAACGGCGCTGTCATCACATCATATGCCGCTGCAATCAGGTCCGCGCGCGGTTTCAGCGGATGACAGATCTCTGTCCGGTGCAGTGTCTCCAGGACATCTGCAGCCTGAAACGCCATTTCAGCCGCGGCCGCAATCACCCAGAACCGCTGTTCAAGGGGCAGCCGGGCAAGACGCTTCGTTCGACCGGGCGGCGGAGCACCCAGAACCTCTTTCAGAAGAGGGGCTTGTGATCGAAAGGTGGCGTAAAGACTACCTTGCGCGGCGGCGGCTGAACCTGCTGCCCCTAGAGGGGCCAGGAAGGGTTGAAACTCTTCTCTGGCAAGCAGGTCTTGCAGTTCATGTGCAACGCCTGCGGCGGCATTTGCGGACGCTGATACATACATGGGATGACCTCGAAGCGGCGTTGAAGGGCGACCTGCCGCCGAGTGCCATTCCGTATCATCCTTTCGTGCTGTGGGTCTACCGTCTGCGCCGTGGAGGCCGGTCATGAGCTGGTACACCGCGCGGGAACTGGCGGAGCTGGCGTTGCCGGGATTGCCAAGTACGAAACAAAAAATCAACGACCTCGCCGCACGGGAGAATTGGGCGGCGCTGGACGGCTGCGCAAGACAGCGCGAAGGCCGGGGTGGCGGTTTCGAGTACAGCGTCGCCGTGTTGCCCGAGCCCGCAAGGGCAGAGCTGGAGCGGCGCCAGGCAAGCCGGGCGCTGGAGGCACTGGCTGTGCAAAATCAAGGGGCACTGACCGGGGAGCCGGCGGGCGCCCTGGTCGCACCTAACGCACGGCAGATCCTGATGATGCAGGCGCGGGCCAGCCTGCTCATGGAAATCGAGCGCCGTATGATTGCGCATGACCTGACACAACGGCAGGCGTCACTGCAGTTGCTGTCGGACCTGGACCTTGCCCGCAAGGGTATGGCGACGAGTGACGCCGGCGACCGGCATGAGGCTGATTATCCTGCCCTGATCACCGCTTGCGGCCTTGCGCTTGACCGCAAGAGCGGCCTGTCGCTCAGAACGCTGTATCTGTGGTTCTCGGCGAGGCAGGACGGCATTCGCGCGCTTGCGCCCAAGCAGAAGAAGGCGGCGGTGCCGATCCAGGACCTGCCCTGGTTTCCAGGGTTCTTGAAGTTCTATGCGCGTCCGGCGAAGCCAACAGTTGCAGAGGCTCTTGCTGACTATACCCGGACCCTTGCCGATCCGTCACTGGCGCCGAGCGCAAAGCAGGTAAGGACAGCACTTGCGAAACTTGGTGCCGTAGATCGTCATCGCGGGCGAGAGGGTGCGCAGGCGCTTAAAGCCCGGCTCGCCTATGTCAGCCGCAGCACCGATGATCTGATGCCGACGTCCGTCTACACGGCGGATGGAAAGACCTTTGATGCCGAGATCGCGCATCTTCTGACAGGACAGCCTTTCCGCCCGGAGCTGACTTCGGTGCTGGATGTGGCCACGCGCAAATGCGTCGGGTTTTCCGTGTCCTTGAAGGAGAACTGCATTGCCGTTGCCGATGCACTGCGCATGGCGTCCTGCGCGCACGGCATTCCGGCGATCTTCTACGTCGACAATGGGCCGGGCTACAAGAACAAGACATTGGACGGCGATGTGACCGGGATGCTGGGGCAGCTCGGGATCACCAAGATGCACTCACGCGCCTACAATAGCCAGGCGCGCGGCATCATCGAACGGTTCAACGGGTCCGTGTGGAACCCGCTGGCCCGTAAGCTGCCTACTTATGTGGGCCGGGACATGGACCGGGAGGCGCGCAAACGCGTCTTCACGTCGACACGCCGCGACGTGGCCACGTCCGGTTCAAGTCCTGACCTGATGGGATGGGAGCGTTTCCTGGAGGTCTGCCAAGCGGTCATTGATGCCTACAACGAGCAGCCCCATACCGGATTGCCCAAGATCCGCGACGCGGAGACAGGCCGTGAACGGCACATGTCGCCGAACGAATGCTGGCAGCGCCATATCGAGCAAGGGTTTGAACCGGTCCATGTGGCGCATGGTGAGGCTGATGAACTGTTCCGGCCCCATGTCGTGCGGACGGTCCGCCGCTGCCTGATCGAGTGGAACACAAACACGTATTTCCACCTGGATCTCACCCCTTATCACGGGATGAAGGTCGCTGTCGGCATCGACATCAAGGACGGTTCCAAGGTCTGGGTCCGGGAAATCGACAAGGTCGACGGCACTGAATTGCCGGGCCGCTTGATCTGCGTCGCGGCGTTTGCCGGCAATGAAGCGCGCTATGTGCCCAAGTCCTTTGAGGATGCGGCCATCGAGCGGCGTGCCAACGCCCAGCTGCGCCTGGTTGGCCAGAAAGCAGACCGCATCGAACAACAGCTCCGGTCGACGCTCCTTCTTGAAGCCTCCGATGATCAGTCCTCCCGGACACTGCCCTGCACAGCAGCAGGCAGTGAATGGCGCGAACCGCTAGTCGATGGTCAGGCCAACAAGCGGGAAGATGATCGCGGTCTGGTGTTGATCGAAGGCGCGCCGGAGGTTGAGCAACCTGCCGGGCCGGCAAAACGACGGGTCTTTGCAAGCGACGTCGACCTGGCTGCGTTTGCCGTCGAGAGCCCCGAGTGCCTTACCGAAAACCAGAAAAAAGTCCTGCGGGGATGCCTCTCCCGCAGGACTGATCTGGACCTGTTCCGCCTGTCAGGTGTCGACGTGGACGCATTGAGGGATGTGCTGCGCGCCGCTGCCTGACAGGTAAACCTGAACACTTACAACAAGGAAGTTAGCAGATGCGGAATGTCTTTGTCGAGACCGACAACGTGAAGCGGTTTCTGTCTGCCCTGACAGCACTCAACCAGCGCGGCGCTGATGAGGCCTGTCTGGTGGTCGTCGATGGTCTGCCAGGGCTGGGCAAGACAACAACCCTGAAACACTGGGTTGCGCGAACGGGCAGCGTGTATCTGAGGGCCAAGAAGGAATGGACGCCAAGCTGGTTCATGAACGAGCTTCTGGATACGCTGCGGGTCAACCCTCCCCATGCGTTTCAGAAGAAATACGCCAAGGCGCTGGAAGAACTCGCCGGACGGCAAGCGTCGGCTGCGCTTGAGAACATGAGCTTCGGCCTCGTCATCGACGAGGCGGATCATGTGTCGTCGAAGTCCGCCATCCTGGAGACCATCCGCGACATCTCGGACATGATCGAGCTGCCGACAATCCTTGTTGGCATGGGCAAGGTCAATGACAATCTGGCCCGCTTCCCCCAGGTCGCCAGCCGCGTGTCTCAGAAAGTCCGTTTCGAGAAGGCCAGCCGCGATGATGTCCGCGCGCTGATCCAGTTGCGCTGTGAAGTGGCGGTCGCTGATGACTTGCTGGACTTCGTGCTCAAGGCGTCCTCGGGGTTCAACCGGGAAATACTTGAAGCCATCGCCAACATCGAGCGGTTCGGCCTGCGCAATGATCCAGGTCCCGGGGGCTGGGGATCGCAGACATGGCCGGGCAAGTGATCCTGAATGACCGTGCCTCCAACCGGCCGATCCGTGTTCCGGGAGGTCTGTGATGGTCCCAGGAACAGTTCCAACGACCTTGCTGCACGCTCTTGGCGATGGTGCCTGCCGGACGATCGACGACCTTGATGCGCGGCTGCCCCTCTCCCGGCGCCAGATCTCGGATGGGGCTGGCATGCTGATCATGCGCGGCCTGATGGAGCGTATCGAAGTCGGTTGTTATCAGCTGACGGCCGATGGGCGCGCGGCTGCTGCCAGCGGCCGCGTCATCAGTTCCGGTCCGATCCGGCCGGATCGAGGGAGATGCCGGGCCCCACAAACGGGCACGCTGCGGCAACGCGCCTGGAATGCCATGCGAATGGGCGGAGCCTTCACAATCGGCGACCTCGTAATGGCCGGTTGCGACGGCTCGGAGAAAAACGCCGCTAGCAACCTGCAAAGATATCTGAAGTCGCTGGTCCGGGCGGGCTATGTCGCGGAACTGCCTGTCCGCGCACGCGGCACGAAGCAGACATCCAACGGGTTCAAGCGATACCGGCTCTTGCGGGATACCGGTCCGGTTGCTCCTGTCTGGCGACCTTCGAAGCACGATCTCTTTGACCATAATCTTGGAGATGCCGGCGAGGTTGTGCCATGCCGATGAGCCTGACTGTCAGAGACCTTGTTGCTGAACAGGTCGAACGGCTTGGGTCGAAAAAGGCCGTTGCGGAGCTTCTTGGCGTCAGCCGAACGATGGTGAGCCTCTATCTTTCGGGCCGCTATGCGGCGGTCGGAGGCCGTGTCGACAGGTTCGAGGACCGCGCCCTTTCGGTGTTCTCAGACCGCGTCCGCTGTCCGCATCTGAAGCTGGATATCAGCCGCAACATCTGCAGGTCGCATGCAGAGCTGGCCATGCCGATGTCAGACGCCAAAGCCCTGAAGCACTGGATCGCCTGCAAGGGCTGCCCACTCAATCCCAATCACGCAAAGGAGGATGAGGCATGCTGAGCCATCACCTGCTGATCGTACGCAATAGCGTGGCTTTCGTCCGCTCCAGCGACGGCTCCTTGTCTATGCACGCAACCCTCGCAGATCTGCTCGATCGGGCGCTGGCGAGCTGCATCATCGCAGCTCAGGACCTGGAGGCGGAACAGGCAGCAAGGCTTGCGCAACTTACCGCTGAGCAGCTCGCAGGATCGAACGTGGTGCTGTTCACCCCGCGCGCTCGAGCGAGCCTTGCGGGAGAGGTCGACGGACCGGGAGGTATGGCATGAACCATTTCAACCGCGCTTGGGTACTCGACGATCTTGCCCGTGCCATCGGTTTGCGTGTCATCGGCGAGAGCATCATGGACATCGCCGTCGCGCTCGATCGCCGGCATGACGATGTGGCGGCGACGCTACGCCGTGCGCGCAATCTGTGCCGCAACGAATACTGGGTGGGGCCGCTGCTGGCGCCCCCACAACCGGCCAAGGCAGTCGAAAAGCGTGTCCCGAAGGCACGGGTGCTGCGGCGCTACACAATCCGCCGGGACATCGACCTCGACGATCTGGCCGCACCGGCCTGCCGCGACACGACCGCCCTGTTGATGGGCGATCCGCCGCCGGAGCGACGTCAGCTGATCGATGCCGAGCGCTGCCTGAGGACCATCTCACTCCCGAAAATCTCAGCACAAAAGGACATTTCAAATGAGCACTGAATCCAACCTGCCCGATGGCTACTGGCAGGACGCCAAAGGCGCGCTGATCCCGATCGGCAACATCAAACCGGAGCATCAGGAAGAAGACGCTCTGGTCAAATCGCTGGTGACAGAGGCCAAGGAGCTGAACCGGCGGCTTGCCGCATTCAAATCCCGCGCATTTGGCGATGTGCAGGCATTCCGGGACCTGATCGCGGAAAAATATGGCGTCTCGCGCGGAGGCAAAAAGGGCAATGTCACCCTCAGCACATTCGACGGGTCGATGCAGGTCGTGGTTGCTGTCGCTGATCATGTTTCGTTCGGCAGCGAGCTTGAAGCCGCGAAGGAACTGATTGACCGCTGTATTCACCGCTGGTCCGAAGGTGCAAATGCCAATCTGCGTGCGCTTGTTGACCAAGCCTTCCAGGTCGACAAGGCCGGTGAGATTTCGACAGGACGGGTTCTCGGATTGCGGCGGCTTGCGATCGAGGATGCTGACTGGCATCGGGCCATGGATGCGATCGCGGATGCGGTACGGGTGACCGGCACCAAGGCATATGTGCGTGTCTATGAGCGCGATCCGGTTCGTGAAGACCGCCTGCCCGTCTCCCTCGACATCGCAAGCGTGTGAGGTGACGTCATGCCCATGATCTACGTCGGCGAAAAGAGCCGGCTCAAAAGTCACAGCGCAGTGGTCAAAGGTAGCAAGTCGATTGTCCGTGTAGAGATCGAATGCTTGGACGCTCTCGATCTCTACAGCTTGCTCCGCGAGCTTGATGACATGGCGGTCAGGCAGGCCACCGTGACCGACAAGTCCGAAAAAGGCAAACGTGCGAAGCCCTTGATGATCGAAGATTTGCGTGGTCGGAACTGACATGGCCCGCCTCGACGATCCGCGCGAGCTGAGCGACGAGGCGGACCGCCTGAGGCAAGAGCGATGTGACCTGCTGGCAATCGTTTACCGCCGGCGCTGGCGGGCGCACCGGATGCCGGACCTGCAGCAACAACTGACTGCGATCACCACACGTCTGATGCGGCTTGAGCTTGAGGCTCGCCAGGTAGCAAAGGATAACACCCATGGATGCAATCACGGTTCAGGCCAGCACACCGATTGTCCAAGCGATGGATCATACAGTGGATCGCGCTACTGGTGGCGCGAGGACGCTGACTGAGGGCAACACAGTCGCCATGGCCATCAGCGCGCTCGAAAGCCCTGTCGACGGGCTCGGGCTGCTGACCGTTGTTCTTGGAATGCGAATGGCCAATGCAGCCGCCCGGCTTGATGACGCCGGGCGTGAGCAGGTCGCCGACGCAGCCTGCCAGTTGCTACTGCGCGACTTCCGCGCCGCACTCCGGAGGTTGATGGCATGAGCATCGCTGCCATTCATGTTGCCAAAGCGCAATTGGGTCTTGATGACGAGACGTATCGTGCGCTGCTTGTTCGGATCACTGGCAAAGCGTCGTCCAAAGACATGAACGGCCGCGAGCTGCTAGCGATCCTTGCAGAAATGCGCGGGCTTGGGTTCAAGGACCAAGCGGGCAAGTCCTGGCGCGCCGGATCCCAGAAGCCTTTCGTGCGCCGTCTGTTTGCCCTCGCCAAATCGATCGACGAGCTGGGCTACTGGCGGCACCCCTACAAAAAGGCGCTGCAGTTGTTCGTTGCCGAGAAAACTGGCGTCGAAAACCCCGAATGGCTGACATCCGAACAAGCCGCGCCTTTGATCGAGGCTCTGAAACAGATCGAGCGGAGGCTGAAATGCGGATGACGTCTCGCCCCAGTGTGCCTGAAGCCGCAGTTTCGGATCACGCGGTGCTGCGCTATCTGGAGCGCGTCCTTGATCTGGATGTTGAGGCCGTGCGCGGACTGATCCTCAGCGAAACGAAACGCGCGATCGCGGCCGGAGCAAGCGCCGTCGTTCGAGATGGTGTTCGTTATGTGATCCTGAACCGCACCGTCGTCACTGTCCTTCTGTCCAGCAAAAGAATGGCGCTGAAAGAAAGGACGAGTTCTGGTCAGGACATCGCTTTGCTGCCACCTCAGACACCGTTCATGAGGGGCGACTGCCATGGCTAGATCGTTCTTTTCCGAGGACATGGCGGACATTGCCGACATCTGCGGTCAGGCAGTTGCGCTTGAGTTGCTGTCCGTCCTGCCAGGTGTCGAGATCAAGGTGCCCCTGACATTCAGCCCTGACAATCCGCTGTCCAGGCTCAAGCGGGAAACGGCGGATCTTCTCATCAAAGAACTTGCCGGGAACAAGTTCTATGTGCCGACGCGCCGGGAGCGGATCGATACGAAAGCGGCGGCCCGGCGGCTCAACCGCGAAGGCCAGAGCAGCCTCGAAATTGCCCTGGCCCTGCATGTCTCCGAACGCTATGTCCGGATCCTTCTTGCCGATCGGAAACGGCCTGCCAAGCGTGTGAAGGTTGACGAACGCCAGATCGATCTGGAAGATTGGTTGTCAAATGCTGACCCCAAGACAGGGGCCCAGCACCAGTTGTGATCGTGGAAGGCTCGTTGCCGAAAATCCGCGCAGGGTTCCCGGCAACCTAAGTCCCGATCCGCAGGAACTGTTCCGGCGCATTCCCCTATTCCGACATCCAAAGTGGTTTCCGACACGCATTCCGTGAGGAGCCACTATGTCGATTGTGCAGCACCTGCGCCAAGCCCAGGGCAAGCGGACAGATCGCGCGACCCAGATCAAGTCGGCGGCGGCCCGGATTGGCTGTGAGGTCAATGTCCTTCACGCAATCCTCGACGTCGAAAGCGGCGGAGAGCCATTCGATGCCCAGGGGCGGCTGATCATTCTGCCAGAACGTCACGTCTTCTGGCGCGAACTGCCGAAATCCAAACGCGCCAGGGCGATGACCATGGGGCTCGCCTCACCGAAATGGTCGAAGGCGAACTATGCAGGACTTGGAGGCGCTGGTTCTGACCAGCGCTGGGACCGCCTGGAGCAGATGGCCGCGCTCGATGAGCGAGCCGCGCTGATGTCGGTCAGCTTCGGATCAGCCCAGATCATGGGCTTCAATCACAAGATCTGTGGCTTTGATTCAGTGATTGCCTTCGTCCAGGCAATGGCTGCGAGCGAAGCTTCCCAGATCGATGCCTTTCTGACTTTCCTGCTTCGCAGCGGGCTTGCCGAGGCGCTGCGAACCAAAGACTTTCGTGCGGTCGCACGGCGCTACAACGGTCCAGGACAGGTGGATTACTATGCCGGGCGAATGGTGGCAGCCTACAATGAGCTGTGCGCTGCAGCCGGCGCGAGCGAACCCGCAAGTGAGGCCCCCTCGTCGCTCAGCCTTGGCGCAGACGGTTACCGCGTGAAGGCCCTGCAATCCCGCCTTTCAGAACTGGGGTTCGTGGTCAGGGCCGATGGCGACTTCGGGCCAGCGACACGTCGTGCGGTGGTCTCGTTCCAGGTCGAGCATGGCCTCAAGGCTGATGGCATTGTCGGTCCAAAGACGGAAGAAATGCTCGCCAAGGCATCCGGCCTTGTCGAACCGAATGCTGAACGCCAGGGGCTTACTGTCCAGGACCTTCGCCGCCAGGGATCACAGACGGTTCGCAAGGCGGACTGGCTGTCGCGCATCGGCATGGCACTGACCGGCACGGGAGCGGCAGCCGGCGGACTTGAGAGTGGCGAGCGCGGCTTTCTTTCTGACCTGGCGGGTCAGGTCTCCGGCGGCATCGATCTCATCCGTTCAATTCGCGCAGACGTGCAACCGCTTCTCGACTTGGTGACCGGCAACACATGGACCGTGTTTGCGCTGACCGGCCTCGCCGTCATTGTTATCGCCTGGCAAATCAAGCGCCGGCGGCTTGAGGACGCAAAGACCTGGAGGCATGTCGGATGACGCTCCTGTTCCGTTTTGGCATCTGGCTCGTTGGCAGCCTTGGTGGTGGCGTTGCCGATCGCATCCTCAGCCATCTTGAACGCAAAGCCGATATCGAGAACGGCCGCGACAAGCTGCGCGCCGAAGTGACCGTAGAAACCGTCCGGTCGGAACTGGCGGTCCGGCAGGCAGCACGCGACATAGTCCTGGCCGAACAGGGCTGGTGGGTCACCGCCCTGATCCGGCCAGCCTTCGCCTGGCCCATTGCTATCTGGTCGGGCGCTGTTGTCGCAGATAGCCTGTTTCACTTCACCTGGAACGTCGCAGCTCTGCCCGCCCCCTCGACGAATGGGCAGGCTGGATTGTCGCTGCGTATTTCCTCACCCGTCCCATGGAAAAGGTTGCGCGCGGCTTCTTTCACAGCCGGCGCTAGCGCCTCTTAACAACGATCAGCTTTGGGCCGTTAGACCGGCTCCGGCTTAACGCCCGCTGATCCAGGAGCCCTGATGATGAGCGATGATATCAGCCAGCGCCTCGGCAAGATCGAAGGCCTCCTGATCGGGATCGACAAGAAGGTCGACGGTCTTGAGGGGCAGATTACGCGCCAGGACGAACGCTTGCGCACCGTTGAACGGCGCACATTTGCCAATTCGGTTGTCGCCTCCGGTGTGATCTCGATCGGCATTGCCTTCGTCAAGGACAAGATCGGTGTGTGACAGGCCTGATACCACGGGATTGGCATTTGATGGCACGGGATGAAGACAAGAAACGGCAGGCTCGCAAACGCTTCATCTTCGAGCGCCAGTCTGTGCCGACCATCTGCCTGGCGCTTGGCATTTCTGACAGCACATTGCGGCGCTGGAAGAAGGATGCCCGACAGCATGGGGATGACTGGGACGTTGCCCGTTCCGCAACCATGCTCGCCGGCGAGGGCCTTGAGACAGTGGTCGCATCCGTTGTCGAGGATTTCGTCATCCTGTTCCAAGCGACCGTCGAAGACGTCAAGTCTTCCGAAACGCTCCAGGCCGCAGACCGCGTCAAGCTGATGGCATCGCTATCTGACGCCTTCAACAAGATGGTCTCGTCAGCCGGCCGCGTTGCGCCGAAGCTGTCCGAGCTGGGCGTTGCCAATGACGTGCTTTCCCGTCTGGCGGAGTTTGTCCGGATCGAGTTTCCGCAGCATTCGTCGGCGTTCGTCGAAATCCTCGAACCCTTTGGAGACCGGCTTGCGGAGGTTTACGGATGATCTCGCCACGGCATGGCCCCGGCGCGCCGCTCAAGGCAAACGAGTTCCGGAAAAGCATCGCCGAGATTGCGGATCTGTTCCGGCAAAAGATCGAACTTGAGGTCGAAGCTTTTCCCGCAGATCCGGAACGACGGCGTGAACGGCTGGCCAAAGTTCAGGCGGACGGAACCGGCTACAGGTTTTTTGCCGAAACCTATTTCCCGCACTATCTGTCGAAACCTGCCAGCCGCTTGCACGATCATCTTTATGCCGACCTGCCGTCAATGGTCGAAACCGCTCATGGTCAACGCAAGCTGGTCATCGCACCGCGCGGCTCAGCCAAGTCGACCCATATTTCCCTGATCTTCCCGCTCTGGTGCGTCGTGCGCGGCCTGAAGCATTACATTGTCCTGATCATGGATGCCTTCGAACAGGCTGCCGTCATGCTCGAAGCGCTGAAGGCCGAACTGGAGGTCAATCCCAGGCTGAAATACGATTTTCCCGACGTCTTCGGCCAGGGTCGTGTCTGGCGCGAGGGCGACATCGTCACGCGCAACAACGTCAAGATCGAAGGGTTCGGGACAGGCAAAAAGATCCGTGGCCGTCGTCATGGCCCGTTTCGCCCGGATCTTGCGATCCTGGACGATGTCGAGAACGACGAGAATGTCGCCAATCCCAAGCAGCGCGACAAGCTGGAAGGATGGATCTCCAAGGCTGTTCTGAAACTTGGGCCCCCTGACGGTTCCATGGACGTGCTCTATGCCGGAACCGTCCTGCACCATGATGCCGTCATCGTCCGGTTTTCCCGAAAGCCACAATGGCAGGCCACAGAGTTTCGAGCCATCCTTACATGGCCGGATCGCATGGACCTCTGGGACCGTTGGGAAGAGTTGTATCTCACCGATGAGCCAGCTGCAGACGAATGGTACCAGGCGAACGCCAAGGACATGGAGCGTGGCGCCGAACTGAACTGGCCCGACAATCACACGCTGCTCTACCTGATGCGCGAGCGGGCCGGCGAACATTCCGCGTTCGAAAGCGAATATCAGAACAAACCCGTGTCCCGGGACAATCCGTTCCAGGATCTGACATGGTGGGTGCAAAAGAAGCGGGACTGGCTGTTCTTCGGTGCAATCGACCCTTCGCTTGGCAAAAACAACCGGCATCGTGATCCCTCGGCAATCCTGATCGGCGGCTATGACCGTGAAACACAGGTGCTGGATGTGGTCGAGGCTTCGATCCGCCGCCGCTTGCCGGACGTCATCATTGCCGATGCCATTGCGTTGCAGCGGGATTATGCCTGTCAGTTGTGGTTTGTCGAAAGTGTCCAGTTCCAGGAACTGTTGCGCACCGACCTGATGAAGGCTGCAGCGCGTGCCGGGCTTGCCATGCCTTGCGTTCCCATTGTTCCGCTTGCGGACAAGGCGCTGCGGATCGAACGGCTGCAACCGCCGGTCCATGCGGGTCTCATCCGTTTCAATGCAGCGCACAAGGTTCTGGTCGATCAGCTGCAACAGTGGCCGGACGCCGATCACGACGACGGTCCGGACTGTCTGGAAATGCTCTGGAGCAATGCGGTCGCAAAAGCCGCCAGCGCATTGACTGCCAACACATTTAGAACGGCTCCAGGAAGCTCCAGGTCGGCATCGGCCTTTGGAGGGGCGGGCTCGATATCAGGACCGGCGTCCGGACGCTTCGGGGGGTACCGGCTGTGAAGTGCCGCAAAGTGACCGGCCGCAAGGAGCCAATTTCGCCCGCACTGTTCCTGCAACAGGAGTAAAAAGACATGGCTCGAGGTAAGTCTGCCGGGATCCCCGCTGGCGCGCGTGCTGTGCCGCCGCAGGGCGGACAGTTCATCGCAACGCCCGCAAATGATGTCACCATTCCGTTCTTTTCCAATGTGCTGGAGCCTCAGGACCCAACTATCCGGGAAAAGGGCGCAGCCAAGGGTTTGAAGCTCTATGATGAGGTCTTGCGGGATGGCCGTGTCCGCACGGTCCTGGGCAAGCGCTTTACCAAAGTGACGCGCCGGAGCTGGACTGTCACGCCGGCGGATCCAGATAAACCTCTCGACTTGGAGATTGCCGAGGCGATCACCAGGATGCTCAAGCGGATCGGTTTCGACGGGATCAGCAAGCATCTGCTCAAGGCCATCCTGAAGGGCTATGCGGTGGCGGAAGTGATCTGGCACCTGGACCAGGACGGACTGATCGCGCCGAAGGCCATCAAGGCGCATGACCAGGCTCGTTTCCGCTTTGCCCCGGACTGGCGTCCACGGCTCCTGACCCGGGAAAGCGGACTTGAAGGGATCGAGCTGCCGGAACGCAAGTTCATCGTTCACCGGTATGATGCCGAGGGAAACAATCCCTACGGCCTCGGGCTTGGCTCCACATTGTTCTGGCATGTGCTGTTCAAGCGTGAGGGTGTCGCCTCCTGGATGGTTCTGCTTGAGAAGTTCGCTGCCCCCACGCCTTTCGGACGTTTTCCGGCCGGAACGGCCGCAAGTGAGCAGGATCGTCTACTTCTGCTGCTGCGCGATCTCGTTTCCAATGGCGCGCTGGCAGCACCGATCGGCACTGAAGTCGAGTTTCTGGAAGCAAAACGAAGCGGTGACGCCGGCTATGAAGCCTGGGTGCGCTACTGGGACGAACAGACCTCGGAAGTCGTGCTTGGCAGCACGCTCTCCACAAGCGTCAAGGGTGAAGGCGCCCGGGCCGCGTCGGAAACCCATGCGGACGAAACCGAAGCCATCATTGACGATGACGCCGATGCCTTGTCGGAAACCTTCAATGACACCCTGATCCGTTGGATCACCGAACTGAACTGGCCAGGCGCCACGCCCCCGTCTGTCTGGCGGCCACGTCCGAGCAATGAAAAGGACGAGGAAGCCCTCAAAAAGTCGCGGCACGAGCGCCAGCGGGGTGCGGTCGGTCTGCTCAACGAGTTGCGCCGTGAGGGCTTTGAGCCCGATGATGTCGAAGCCTGGCTGGCAGATGTGATGGAAACGCCGGTGACCGGCTTTTCCCGCCAGGACCTTGCGGCCAGCCCTGGCGCGGATGCGTTGACGACTGCCTTTGCCGACGCTGCGGCCGCACGTGAGGGTGACCCTACATCCTATCTTGTCGACCAGGTCGCCGATCTCGCCGGACCGGCCCTGACCGGGTGGATCGGCACATTGCGCGAGACCCTTTCGGGGGTAAAGGACTACAGTCACGCATCGCAAGCCTTGCTGGAGGCATATGGCCGGCTTCAGCCGGATCCACTGGGCAACATCCTCGGCGATGCACTTGCCCTGGCAGAGCTGAACGGCCGGGCCGATGTGCAGGACGAGACCGGCGTTCTCCCGTCGTTTACCGCCGCCGGCAAAGGCTCAAAAAAAAAACTTCTGACGTCCTCACCTGCGGGTGCTGCGGAGGCGCGAAGCACCAGCTTTGCCGATGACGGCAACAGCGATCATGGCCCGCTTGCTGATGCCATCGCTTTCCATCGGCAGAAGATCAGGTTGCCGACCAACCACTGGCATGATCTTTTGCACCATGCCCACGACCGTGCCTTCGTTGTTGCCGGTGCGACGCGGGACGCCCTGATCGAGGACTTTCAGGCCGCGATCGATGACGCCCTTGCCAAAGGCCTGCCGTTCAATGGCTGGCTCGACAAGACGGGCGTTCACCAGCCAGGCTTCATTGACCGGTTCGACGAGATCGTCCGCCGGCACGGATGGGATCACAAGGGCGGGCGTGAATGGCGGGCACGGGTGATCTATGAGACGAACCTGAAATCTGCCCATGCCGCCGGCCGCTATCGTCAGATGACCGATCCGGATGTGCTGAAGGTTTATCCTTACTGGGAGTATGTCCATGGCCTGGCGCGGGTCCCCGATACGCCGCGCGAAGATCACGAAGCCTGGAGCGGACTTGTCCTGCCGGCAGATGATCCATGGTGGCAGACCTACTATCCGCCCAATGGCTGGAAATGCGGCTGCGGGGTGCGGCCTGTCTCGCGGGCAAAGCTGAAGACGCTCGGCAAGGACGGGCCCGACCCCTCGCCGCCAATCGAGACCGAACGCCGACCGGATCCGGCAACCGGGCAGATCCTGGACTATCCAAAGGGCGTCGACATGGGCTGGGCCTATGCGCCTGGACGATCCTGGGCGAGCGGCCTGGTGCCGCGTGAACTGCAACAGCCCCTCGGCACACAGATGCAGCTGCCAGGGATTGTCCAGCTGCCAGAGATGGCTTCGATCGCCCGGCCTCTCAAGACGCGCAAGCTTGCTTCCGGACTTCCCGAAGAGGCTTATGTGGAAGCCTTCCTTGCCGAGTTTGACACCGGTCCCGACACACCGGAACTGTTCCGGGACAAGGCAGGGCATGCGGTTGTGATCTCTGACGATCTGTTCCGCCGGCCAGATGGGACAAGCAAGCTCGTCAATCCGCGTGGCTTGCCAAGTTCGAGCCGGGCCACAGCCCTCGTTCAACTGGCGGAAGCCCTAAAAGATCCGGACGAGATCTGGATTGATTGGGAATGGCATGCCGCCCGCAACGCCTGGATCCTGAAACGCCGCTACCTTCGGGCCGCGCCAGATCTTGCCGGTCTGATCATTTTCGAATGGAGCCGCTTCGGATGGCGGGGCACCACAGCCTACAACGCGGAGTCTGGCAAGTCAGGCAAACGCCGGCCGAACTTCAACCAGATCGAAACCTGGCGGCATGGCGTGCTTCTGTACCGAAGGGAAACAGACAAGAGCAACACCGGGGAATGAGAAAGGGCGGTCGACGCAGACCGCCCGGCGCAGGAACGGAAAGGAGGCCTGCGCCGGCCCACGTTCCTGTCGCAAAACCAAGTTTACAGGCTCTTTGCTTCAGCCGCAATCAGCCAGGTACTGCGGAGGAAAACTCAAGTGCTGACCTTCCGTTTCGAGACAAGCCGGATCGGGCCAGAGATTGAGGCCCTGATCGGCAAGGCTGGTAACCGCGGCCGCGGCGCATCGGATCATCGGACTGACGCTCTATGATCAGACTGTCGACCGGTTTCAGAGTGGGCCAGCGCCGGATGGCACGCTCCTGGGCCCCGCTCTCCCTTTTACCGGGTCCAGCCGCCGCAACAAGCGCGGCATCCTTCGGGACCGAGGCGAGCTGTTCGGCTCGATCTCATCAGGTCCGCACGCGAGGCGGCCGAAGTCGGTACCCGCCTCAATCATCCGAAGGTGATGGTGATGCAGTCTGGTGCCAGATCCGGCCGCGCCGGGCGTCCGTGCTTGCCGTTCCCATGGGACGCGTCGGAAACAGGCCGGCATTCATTCGCAAAGCCGACAATCCGCCCCGGCCCTATATCGGGATTCGCCGGGGCGATGAGGAAAGCCGTCAGAGATGCATTGCT
>NZ_JAPPRC010000003.1:602500-2061751 GCF_026672425.1 Pannonibacter sp. SL95 | reverse complement strand
AATGTCCTTCACGCAATCCTCGACGTCGAAAGCGGCGGAGAGCCATTCGATGCCCAGGGGCGGCTGATCATTCTGCCAGAACGTCACGTCTTCTGGCGCGAACTGCCGAAATCCAAATGCGCCAGGGCGATGACCATGGGGCTCGCCTCACCGAAATGGTCGAAGGCGAACTATGCAGGACTTGGAGGCGCTGGTTCTGACCAGCGCTGGGACCGCCTGGAGCAGATGGCCGCGCTCGATGAGCGAGCCGCGCTGATGTCGGTCAGCTTCGGATCAGCCCAGATCATGGGCTTCAATCACAAGATCTGTGGCTTTGATTCAGTGATTGCCTTCGTCCAGGCAATGGCTGCGAGCGAAGCTTCCCAGATCGATGCCTTTCTGACTTTCCTGCTTCGCAGCGGGCTTGCCGAGGCGCTGCGAACCAAAGACTTTCGTGCGGTCGCACGGCGCTACAACGGTCCAGGACAGGTGGATTACTATGCCGGGCGAATGGTGGCAGCCTACAATGAGCTGTGCGCTGCAGCCGGCGCGAGCGAACCCGCAAGTGAGGCCCCTCGTCGCTCAGCCTTGGCGCAGACGGTTACCGCGTGAAGGCCCTGCAATCCCGCCTTTCAGAACTGGGGTTCGTGGTCAGGGCCGATGGCGACTTCGGGCCAGCGACACGTCGTGCGGTGGTCTCGTTCCAGGTCGAGCATGGCCTCAAGGCTGATGGCATTGTCGGTCCAAAGACGGAAGAAATGCTCGCCAAGGCATCCGGCCTTGTCGAACCGAATGCTGAACGCCAGGGGCTTACTGTCCAGGACCTTCGCCGCCAGGGATCACAGACGGTTCGCAAGGCGGACTGGCTGTCGCGCATCGGCATGGCACTGACCGGCACGGGAGCGGCAGCCGGCGGACTTGAGAGTGGCGAGCGCGGCTTTCTTTCTGACCTGGCGGGTCAGGTCTCCGGCGGCATCGATCTCATCCGTTCAATTCGCGCAGACGTGCAACCGCTTCTCGACTTGGTGACCGGCAACACATGGACCGTGTTTGCGCTGACCGGCCTCGCCGTCATTGTTATCGCCTGGCAAATCAAGCGCCGGCGGCGTGAGGACGCAAAGACCTGGAGGCATGTCGGATGACGCTCCTGTTCCGTTTTGGCATCTGGCTCGTTGGCAGCCTTGGTGGTGGCGTTGCCGATCGCATCCTCAGCCATCTTGAACGCAAAGCCGATATCGAGAACGGCCGCGACAAGCTGCGCGCCGAAGTGACCGTAGAAACCGTCCGGTCGGAACTGGCGGTCCGGCAGGCAGCACGCGACATAGTCCTGGCCGAACAGGGCTGGTGGGTCACCGCCCTGATCCGGCCAGCCTTCGCCTGGCCCATTGCTATCTGGTCGGGCGCTGTTGTCGCAGATAGCCTGTTTCACTTCACCTGGAACGTCGCAGCTCTGCCCGCCCCCCTCGACGAATGGGCAGGCTGGATTGTCGCTGCGTATTTCCTCACCCGTCCCATGGAAAAGGTTGCGCGCGGCTTCTTTCACAGCCGGCGCTAGCGCCTCTTAACAACGATCAGCTTTGGGCCGTTAGACCGGCTCCGGCTTAACGCCCGCTGATCCAGGAGCCCTGATGATGAGCGATGATATCAGCCAGCGCCTCGGCAAGATCGAAGGCCTCCTGATCGGGATCGACAAGAAGGTCGACGGTCTTGAGGGGCAGATTACGCGCCAGGACGAACGCTTGCGCACCGTTGAACGGCGCACATTTGCCAATTCGGTTGTCGCCTCCGGTGTGATCTCGATCGGCATTGCCTTCGTCAAGGACAAGATCGGTGTGTGACAGGCCTGATACCACGGGATTGGCATTTGATGGCACGGGATGAAGACAAGAAACGGCAGGCTCGCAAACGCTTCATCTTCGAGCGCCAGTCTGTGCCGACCATCTGCCTGGCGCTTGGCATTTCTGACAGCACATTGCGGCGCTGGAAGAAGGATGCCCGACAGCATGGGGATGACTGGGACGTTGCCCGTTCCGCAACCATGCTCGCCGGCGAGGGCCTTGAGACAGTGGTCGCATCCGTTGTCGAGGATTTCGTCATCCTGTTCCAAGCGACCGTCGAAGACGTCAAGTCTTCCGAAACGCTCCAGGCCGCAGACCGCGTCAAGCTGATGGCATCGCTATCTGACGCCTTCAACAAGATGGTCTCGTCAGCCGGCCGCGTTGCGCCGAAGCTGTCCGAGCTGGGCGTTGCCAATGACGTGCTTTCCCGTCTGGCGGAGTTTGTCCGGATCGAGTTTCCGCAGCATTCGTCGGCGTTCGTCGAAATCCTCGAACCCTTTGGAGACCGGCTTGCGGAGGTTTACGGATGATCTCGCCACGGCATGGCCCCGGCGCGCCGCTCAAGGCAAACGAGTTCCGGAAAAGCATCGCCGAGATTGCGGATCTGTTCCGGCAAAAGATCGAACTTGAGGTCGAAGCTTTTCCCGCAGATCCGGAACGACGGCGTGAACGGCTGGCCAAAGTTCAGGCGGACGGAACCGGCTACAGGTTTTTTGCCGAAACCTATTTCCCGCACTATCTGTCGAAACCTGCCAGCCGCTTGCACGATCATCTTTATGCCGACCTGCCGTCAATGGTCGAAACCGCTCATGGTCAACGCAAGCTGGTCATCGCACCGCGCGGCTCAGCCAAGTCGACCCATATTTCCCTGATCTTCCCGCTCTGGTGCGTCGTGCGCGGCCTGAAGCATTACATTGTCCTGATCATGGATGCCTTCGAACAGGCTGCCGTCATGCTCGAAGCGCTGAAGGCCGAACTGGAGGTCAATCCCAGGCTGAAATACGATTTTCCCGACGTCTTCGGCCAGGGTCGTGTCTGGCGCGAGGGCGACATCGTCACGCGCAACAACGTCAAGATCGAAGGGTTCGGGACAGGCAAAAAGATCCGTGGCCGTCGTCATGGCCCGTTTCGCCCGGATCTTGCGATCCTGGACGATGTCGAGAACGACGAGAATGTCGCCAATCCCAAGCAGCGCGACAAGCTGGAAGGATGGATCTCCAAGGCTGTTCTGAAACTTGGGCCCCCTGACGGTTCCATGGACGTGCTCTATGCCGGAACCGTCCTGCACCATGATGCCGTCATCGTCCGGTTTTCCCGAAAGCCACAATGGCAGGCCACAGAGTTTCGAGCCATCCTTACATGGCCGGATCGCATGGACCTCTGGGACCGTTGGGAAGAGTTGTATCTCACCGATGAGCCAGCTGCAGACGAATGGTACCAGGCGAACGCCAAGGACATGGAGCGTGGCGCCGAACTGAACTGGCCCGACAATCACACGCTGCTCTACCTGATGCGCGAGCGGGCCGGCGAACATTCCGCGTTCGAAAGCGAATATCAGAACAAACCCGTGTCCCGGGACAATCCGTTCCAGGATCTGACATGGTGGGTGCAAAAGAAGCGGGACTGGCTGTTCTTCGGTGCAATCGACCCTTCGCTTGGCAAAAACAACCGGCATCGTGATCCCTCGGCAATCCTGATCGGCGGCTATGACCGTGAAACACAGGTGCTGGATGTGGTCGAGGCTTCGATCCGCCGCCGCTTGCCGGACGTCATCATTGCCGATGCCATTGCGTTGCAGCGGGATTATGCCTGTCAGTTGTGGTTTGTCGAAAGTGTCCAGTTCCAGGAACTGTTGCGCACCGACCTGATGAAGGCTGCAGCGCGTGCCGGGCTTGCCATGCCTTGCGTTCCCATTGTTCCGCTTGCGGACAAGGCGCTGCGGATCGAACGGCTGCAACCGCCGGTCCATGCGGGTCTCATCCGTTTCAATGCAGCGCACAAGGTTCTGGTCGATCAGCTGCAACAGTGGCCGGACGCCGATCACGACGACGGTCCGGACTGTCTGGAAATGCTCTGGAGCAATGCGGTCGCAAAAGCCGCCAGCGCATTGACTGCCAACACATTTAGAACGGCTCCAGGAAGCTCCAGGTCGGCATCGGCCTTTGGAGGGGCGGGCTCGATATCAGGACCGGCGTCCGGACGCTTCGGGGGGTACCGGCTGTGAAGTGCCGCAAAGTGACCGGCCGCAAGGAGCCAATTTCGCCCGCACTGTTCCTGCAACAGGAGTAAAAAGACATGGCTCGAGGTAAGTCTGCCGGGATCCCCGCTGGCGCGCGTGCTGTGCCGCCGCAGGGCGGACAGTTCATCGCAACGCCCGCAAATGATGTCACCATTCCGTTCTTTTCCAATGTGCTGGAGCCTCAGGACCCAACTATCCGGGAAAAGGGCGCAGCCAAGGGTTTGAAGCTCTATGATGAGGTCTTGCGGGATGGCCGTGTCCGCACGGTCCTGGGCAAGCGCTTTACCAAAGTGACGCGCCGGAGCTGGAACGTCACGACGGCGGATCCAGATAAACCTCTCGACTTGGAGATTGCCGAGGCGATCACCAGGATGCTCAAGCGGATCGGTTTCGACGGGATCAGCAAGCATCTGCTCAAGGCCATCCTGAAGGGCTATGCGGTGGCGGAAGTGATCTGGCACCTGGACCAGGACGGACTGATCGCGCCGAAGGCCATCAAGGCGCATGACCAGGCTCGTTTCCGCTTTGCCCCGGACTGGCGTCCACGGCTCCTGACCCGGGAAAGCGGACTTGAAGGGATCGAGCTGCCGGAACGCAAGTTCATCGTTCACCGGTATGATGCCGAGGGAAACAATCCCTACGGCCTCGGGCTTGGCTCCACATTGTTCTGGCATGTGCTGTTCAAGCGTGAGGGTGTCGCCTCCTGGATGGTTCTGCTTGAGAAGTTCGCTGCCCCCACGCCTTTCGGACGTTTTCCGGCCGGAACGGCCGCAAGTGAGCAGGATCGTCTACTTCTGCTGCTGCGCGATCTCGTTTCCAATGGCGCGCTGGCAGCACCGATCGGCACTGAAGTCGAGTTTCTGGAAGCAAAACGAAGCGGTGACGCCAGCTATGAAGCCTGGGTGCGCTACTGGGACGAACAGACCTCGGAAGTCGTGCTTGGCAGCACGCTCTCCACAAGCGTCAAGGGTGAAGGCGCCCGGGCCGCGTCGGAAACCCATGCGGACGAAACCGAAGCCATCATTGACGATGACGCCGATGCCTTGTCGGAAACCTTCAATGACACCCTGATCCGTTGGATCACCGAACTGAACTGGCCAGGCGCCACGCCCCCGTCTGTCTGGCGGCCACGTCCGAGCAATGAAAAGGACGAGGAAGCCCTCAAAAAGTCGCGGCACGAGCGCCAGCGGGGTGCGGTCGGTCTGCTCAACGAGTTGCGCCGTGAGGGCTTTGAGCCCGATGATGTCGAAGCCTGGCTGGCAGATGTGATGGAAACGCCGGTGACCGGCTTTTCCCGCCAGGACCTTGCGGCCAGCCCTGGCGCGGATGCGTTGACGACTGCCTTTGCCGACGCTGCGGCCGCACGTGAGGGTGACCCTACATCCTATCTTGTCGACCAGGTCGCCGATCTCGCCGGACCGGCCCTGACCGGGTGGATCGGCACATTGCGCGAGACCCTTTCGGGGGTAAAGGACTACAGTCACGCATCGCAAGCCTTGCTGGAGGCATATGGCCGGCTTCAGCCGGATCCACTGGGCAACATCCTCGGCGATGCACTTGCCCTGGCAGAGCTGAACGGCCGGGCCGATGTGCAGGACGAGACCGGCGTTCTCCCGTCGTTTACCGCCGCCGGCAAAGGCTAAAAAAAAACTTCTGACGTCCTCACCTGCGGGTGCTGCGGAGGCGCGAAGCACCAGCTTTGCCGATGACGGCAACAGCGATCATGGCCCGCTTGCTGATGCCATCGCTTTCCATCGGCAGAAGATCAGGTTGCCGACCAACCACTGGCATGATCTTTTGCACCATGCCCACGACCGTGCCTTCGTTGTTGCCGGTGCGACGCGGGACGCCCTGATCGAGGACTTTCAGGCCGCGATCGATGACGCCCTTGCCAAAGGCCTGCCGTTCAATGGCTGGCTCGACAAGACGGGCGTTCACCAGCCAGGCTTCATTGACCGGTTCGACGAGATCGTCCGCCGGCACGGATGGGATCACAAGGGCGGGCGTGAATGGCGGGCACGGGTGATCTATGAGACGAACCTGAAATCTGCCCATGCCGCCGGCCGCTATCGTCAGATGACCGATCCGGATGTGCTGAAGGTTTATCCTTACTGGGAGTATGTCCATGGCCTGGCGCGGGTCCCCGATACGCCGCGCGAAGATCACGAAGCCTGGAGCGGACTTGTCCTGCCGGCAGATGATCCATGGTGGCAGACCTACTATCCGCCCAATGGCTGGAAATGCGGCTGCGGGGTGCGGCCTGTCTCGCGGGCAAAGCTGAAGACGCTCGGCAAGGACGGGCCCGACCCCTCGCCGCCAATCGAGACCGAACGCCGACCGGATCCGGCAACCGGGCAGATCCTGGACTATCCAAAGGGCGTCGACATGGGCTGGGCCTATGCGCCTGGACGATCCTGGGCGAGCGGCCTGGTGCCGCGTGAACTGCAACAGCCCCTCGGCACACAGATGCAGCTGCCAGGGATTGTCCAGCTGCCAGAGATGGCTTCGATCGCCCGGCCTCTCAAGACGCGCAAGCTTGCTTCCGGACTTCCCGAAGAGGCTTATGTGGAAGCCTTCCTTGCCGAGTTTGACACCGGTCCCGACACACCGGAACTGTTCCGGGACAAGGCAGGGCATGCGGTTGTGATCTCTGACGATCTGTTCCGCCGGCCAGATGGGACAAGCAAGCTCGTCAATCCGCGTGGCTTGCCAAGTTCGAGCCGGGCCACAGCCCTCGTTCAACTGGCGGAAGCCCTAAAAGATCCGGACGAGATCTGGATTGATTGGGAATGGCATGCCGCCCGCAACGCCTGGATCCTGAAACGCCGCTACCTTCGGGCCGCGCCAGATCTTGCCGGTCTGATCATTTTCGAATGGAGCCGCTTCGGATGGCGGGGCACCACAGCCTACAACGCGGAGTCTGGCAAGTCAGGCAAACGCCGGCCGAACTTCAACCAGATCGAAACCTGGCGGCATGGCGTGCTTCTGTACCGAAGGGAAACAGACAAGAGCAACACCGGGGAATGAGAAAGGGCGGTCGACGCAGACCGCCCGGCGCAGGAACGGAAAGGAGGCCTGCGCCGGCCCACGTTCCTGTCGCAAAACCAAGTTTACAGGCTCTTTGCTTCAGCCGCAATCAGCCAGGTACTGCGGAGGAAAACTCAAGTGCTGACCTTCCGTTTCGAGACAAGCCGGATCGGGCCAGAGATTGAGGCCCTGATCGGCAAGACTGGTGACCGCGCCGCGGCGCATCGGATCATCGGACTGACGCTCTATGATCAGACTGTCGACCGGTTTCAGAGGGAAATAGCGCCGGATGGCACGCCCTGGGCCCCGCTCTCCCCTTTGACGCTCTCCAGCCGCCGCAACAAGCGCGGCATCCTTCGGGACCGAGGCGAGCTGTTCGGCTCGATCCATCAGGTCCACAATGCGACGCGGGCCGAAGTCGGTACCCGCCTCAATCATCCGAAGGTGATGGTGATGCAGTCTGGTGCCACGATCCGGCCGCGCCGGGCGTCCGTGCTTGCCGTTCCCATGGGACGCGGCGGAAACAGGCCCGCATTCATTCGCAAGGCCGTCATTCCGCCCCGGCCCTATATCGGGATCGGCCGGGGCGATGAGGAAGCTGTCAGAGATGCATTGCTGGCCTGGCTCGAGGCGTGAAAGACCGCAGTTCAAGTCGCGCGCCTTAGCCCTAGCGCCCCGCGCAGAAATGCAGCGGATCGCAAACTCACTCCGGCATGGTCTGTATGTCTGTAAAGCGGAAGATGAACTCCGGCTCACTCATCGCACCATACATCGTCATGCTGCTTTCCCAGAAACAGTCCGTCTTCTCTGCTGGCTTCACAAACTCACCGGAAAAGCGAATGCGGGTACCTTCCTTTAGATTAGAGAGCTTTTGAAACAACGCTGTATCGGGATCGATCAGCGTGTTACTCCCAATATCGCTGAGTGAGTTGTTCCAGGTCTTCACCGCCGCAGTTTCAGACAGCTTCACCGAAATAACACCCAAACCATCACCGTTGGTCGTTAGCTGATCTACGGTACCAGACCAGTTCTTGATCTTGCGCGATGTTTGCGCAGCACAAATTGCCTTGGCCCGTTCTCGACGCACCCCACCCTTGGCAAGGTCGTTTGTCGCCTGTTGGAACTGAGCCTTTGCAGTTTCAATGGCGGCAATCATTGCCACCTGCTCGGCTGGGGGAGCAAAGAACTCATTCTCTGCCGCCATTCTTGCGGCCTTTGCCGCAGCTTCTGCCGAGGCTTCCGCCTCAGCCTTCTGCCTGGCTTCAGCTTCGGCCTGTTTTTGCCGTTCCTTGTCCGCCTTCTCTGCGGCAAGTCTAGCTGCCTCATCGGCAAGAAGTTGCGCCTTCCTGTCGGCGAACACCTTGGGATCCGTTATGCCAGCCTGGGTCGCCAGGCGCAGGTCGTTTGCATCGGCAAAGCCGGCATCTTGTGCCCTTTTGTTCTCCGACATGGATGCACCCGCAGCAAGGGCTGCAAGTGAAATCACGATGATGCCGACGCCGCGTAGGCGCTTCCCTGTCATGAAAAAGACGTAGAACAGCCCGACGAGAAAGATCAGAACGCCCAGGAATGCAAGAACGTCAAAAAGATTCATGAGTTTCCCCTTTGGTTGAATTCTGGCGATAGAAACCAACCTGCTGGTGTAGTGTCAACCGCTTTGGATCCGGCGGCACAGCATTCGTAAAGGCCGCTCGCGAAGGCTGCCTTCCGCCCCATCGGCGCACCCGCCGTTAAGGCCGCGTTAGAAGCCCGGGAAAAGGCCTTTGGCTTTCTGTCCTGCCTTTGCAGATGGCGGTCCTCAGATGGCACCCGCCAGGCTCCGGCCGGTTGCGCATCAATTGGCTCCCGGATAGGGTGCCGCTTACCTGACCGTATGTTCAGCATCAGACGTGTCCCTGATGCCCTCTGGAACAGTTCCGGCGCATATCCCTCCCGCCACTGACAATGTCGCTCCAGTTGACCAAAACCGGAGCGACGGCCCGTGCCGCAGGCGACCTCAACCCGCAAGATCGAAGTGTTCCGTCCAGGAACGTTCACGGCCATGTCCGGTGCGTCCTTTACCGCCAGTGCCAGCGACCTG
This sequence comes from Pannonibacter sp. SL95, assembly GCF_026672425.1. Taxonomy (GTDB): domain Bacteria; phylum Pseudomonadota; class Alphaproteobacteria; order Rhizobiales; family Stappiaceae; genus Pannonibacter. The sequence continues at coordinate 2,052,588 of NZ_JAPPRC010000003.1, read as the reverse complement.
GCGGCGCTGGCAGACCGGTATGATGCCGAGAACAATCCAGTCCCGGTGGTCGTTGGCCATCCCAGGACGGATGCGCCTGCCTATGGCTGGGTAAAGAGTTTCACCTATGACGCGGACGCTGAGCGGCTGATCGCAGAAGTCGGCGAACTGGAACCCGGATTTGCCTCGGCAGTGTCCGACGGCCGCTACAAGAAAATCTCGATGTCGTTCCATGTGCCAGGCGCCCCGTCCAACCCGGCCGGCGATGCGCTTTACCCCAAACATGTCGGGTTTCTAGGGGGGGCCGCCCCCGCCGTGCCGGGCCTTAAGCCGGTGTCCTTCACAGATGCCGCTGACATCATCACGGTCGAGGTGGTCTCCTTTGCTGATCCAGCCTTCCGCGATGTGGCGAGCCTCTTTCGCCGCTTCAGGGAATGGCTGATCGAGACACGCGATGCAGAGACCGCCGACAAGGTCATGCCGGACTACACGATCCGCTGGATCGACGAGGCCGGCACGCTGCCGGCGCCGCAGCCAGCCGCCTTTGCCGCAAGTCCTGAAACCGTTTCGATCTCACAGGAACCGATCATGTCCACCACCACACCGCCCGCTCATTCATCCGCTCCCGCCCCCGATGCGGATCTGGCTGCCCGCGAAGCCGCCCTCCGGGCTAGGGAAGATGCGCTCAATGCCCGCGAAACCGAACAGCGTCACGGCGCAAATGTCAGCTTTGCCGAGGGCCTGATCGCCTCAGGGCAGCTTGCCACTGGCCACAAGGCCAAGCTGGTGGCGCTTCTGGATGGCCTCGCCGGTGCGTCGTCCGCTGCAATCTCCTTTTCCGAAAACGGATCCGAAGTCACCACGGGTCTCGTTGATCTGGCGAAGTCGCTTTTCGAGACCGCTCCGAAGATCGTCGAGTTCGGCGAGACGGACATGGGGGATGCCCCGGAAGCGTCTGCGAATGACGCAGAAAACCTCGCCCGCGAAGCAATTGCCTTCCAGGCAACGCAGCGGGCCGCCGGCATCACCGTCTCGGCAGCCGATGCCGTCACCCATGTCGAGAAGACGCGAGGCCTCAGGACCTGAGGCCCACCCTGTCTGATATCCGGCTGATGTCCAGCCGCTCTGTTGTCAATGAGGAGCCACCAGCATGCATGTTGGTCTGATCAAGAATTTCACCGCAGACGGCCCGATCGGCAAGCGGCGTCTTGTGACTTTCGGCAGCGCGGAAGGCCGCGTTGCCCTCGCCGGCATCGGGGCGGTGCTGCTCGGCACGACCGCAATCAGGGGCGCGGCTGGCACCGGCGAGCGGATTGACGTCTGTCTCGATCACATCCGTGAAGTCGAGTTCGGAGGCACGGTGGCTTATGGCGACCCGCTCACCAGTGATGCGAACGGCCGCGCGATCAAGGCTGCCCCAGGGGCTGGCGCTTCATTGCCAATCATTGGCCGCGCGATGAGCGCCGGTGGTCTCGGCGTCATCGGTCATGTCCTGATCCAGCCCGCAACGCTGCGCGGTTGACCAGTTTACCGAAAGCGCGGTCCTGACCGCGCTGGCCGCAGCGCTCCCTGCAGTCCCAAACCTTCTTTGAAAGAAAGCAGCCATGTCCAGCGCCACTGACCAGTTTACCGAAAGCGCGGTCCTGACCGCGATTGCCATCGCCTATTCCAACCCGGACTACAACCTGATCGCCGACCAGGTCTTGCCCCGGGTGCCCGCGCCGGCCGCAACCTTCAAGTATCAGGTCTACGACGAGGCGGAAGCCTTCACACTGCCCGACACCCGCGTCGGACGCCGCTCGGCGCCGAACCAGGTGGAGATCTCCGGCAGCGAGCGGGAGGCCAGTACCGAGGAATATGGCATCGACATCCCGCTCGACAACAAGACCATCGCCGAGGCTCAGCGCAACAAGTGGGACCCGGACAAGCGGGCGACCGAACGGGCGGCGGACATTGTCCTGCTCGACCGCGAAGTGCGTACGGCAAGTCTGGTCAAGGATCCGGCCAACTATCACCCCGACCACGTCGAGACCCTGGCCGGTGCCGACATCTTCACGGACCCTGCGAGCGATCCGATCACGGTGATCGAAGATCTGATGGCGACCTGCTGGCAGCGGCCGAACCAGCTGACACTGGGCTTCAGCGCCTGGCGTGCCCTGCGCAAGCACCCGAAGGTCGTCAAGGCCGTGCACGGAAACTCCGGCGACCAGGGCCGGGCAACGCGGCAGCAGATTGCCGAACTCCTGGAGGTCCAGCGTGTTCTGGTGGGCGAAAGCCGCGTCAACATCAAGCGTCCAGGCGAGGCGCCGGTTCTGGCCCGGGTCTGGGACAATATCGTTGCAGGCCAGTTCATCAACCGGACGGCTGACACCACCGGTGGACTGACCTTCGGCTACACCGCTCAGCTGGGTACCAAGATCGCCGGCACGCTTCCGGCCAACATGGGCTTGCGGGGCGGCAAGCTCGTCCGTTCCGGCGAGGAAGTGCGCGAGCTGATCGTGGCCAACCGGGCCGGTTTCCTGATCCGCAATGCGGCCTGATCCCTCAAACCAGGAGCTGAGACCATGACCGATACGCTGACCTATCCCGTCCTGGCTGCCGTCCGGCACAACCGGGTCCGCTATGCGCCGGATGATCCCGATCACAACACCATCGACCTGGCGCCTGTAGAGGCCAGACCGCTGCTGATGCTCAAGGTGATCGGGGAGCCCGTCACACCTGTCCAGGTCAATGATGTCCCTGCCGATGATGTCCCGGCTGGCGATGCAACTGGCCCTGTTGATGCTGGCCCTGATGAAGCTGGCCCTGATGAAGCTGGCGATGATGAAGCCGGACCGGATCACGATGGACCGGCGCGCGCAGCTGACGCGCTGACGAAATCCGGCAAGCGTACGGCAAAAGCACAGAAGCCGGATTGATCCGGACAATCAGGCGTCCGGTCCAGGGACCTGGGAGCGTTAAAAGCGATGACGACAGGCAGCTATCTAACGGTGGACGAGCTGATCGCGCTCAACAGCGAGGAAGATCTCATCGCCCTGGCCGGCATTGGCGGGTTCAACTCCGCAGGTGGCCGGACCCTCGACCGGGACCGCCTGTCCGCGCAGATCCGGCGTGCCCAGAGCCTGATAGACGGACATGTGCTGAACCGCTTCCCAGCGCTTGGCGCGGTGCCTTGCGCGGATATGCCCGCGAGCCTGAAAGGTGCGGCGGCGGATCTCGTCGTCTACTGGCTGCGCGACCGTGTTGCCGATCGAGGCGCAGTGGATGACGTGACGCGTGCCCGCTACCTGGACGTGATGGACTTCCTGAAAGGCATCCGCGACGGCAAGACGGACCTCGGGCCCGGGCGCGACGGGCTTGGCGGCTTGCCTGGCGGCGGCGCGGGACAGACAGACCGGATCGCCTAGCAGTTTCCCCGCTGCCCGCGCCCCGTCCATGCTGGAGGGCTGGCGGTGAGCGTGATCCAGTCCATCGAAACGCAGCTGATCGCCCGGCTGAAACGGTGCCTGCCATCGGAGTTCTACGTGGCTTAGCTTTCCGGGTAACCCGGAAGCCTTCGACCCGGCGAAGATGCGCGCGGCTGCGTTGGTCCATTATTCCGGCGCACGTTATGGCGAGGGCAATGGCATGGACCTTGCCCGTCAATCGCGCGAACTCAGGTTCACCATCGTCCTTTACCTCGGCGACCTGAATGGCGGCGCTGCCGCCTATCCCATTCTCGATACGATGCGCCAGTGGTTGCAGAACACAGCCCTGGAAGGGGCAACGCCGCTCAAGATGATGAGCGAACGGCTTACCGACCAGGCCGCCGGCCAATGGGAATGGCAGGTGGACGTCTCCTGCGTTGTCGCATCCGTTGCCGCCGAGCAATCGCCGGCGCGCCCCCGTATCCCGCTCACCCGCTTTCAGGAGGAGGGTTAGGCCATGCCTGCCAAACCGACCCACAGCTTTGCCACCTACACGTATCTTGGTCCGGTCCAGTCCGTCTCCCTGCGGGGCAAGGATACGGACGGAAACACCGTCACATTCTTTGAAGAAACGCTGTGCCCCGGACAGGACTACCTGCTGCCGGAGGGGCATGCGGCTGTCGCCGGCTGGAAAGCCCTGAACCTCATCATGCCGGCCCACCAGGCAAGCAACGGAGACGCGTAACATGGCAAGCTCGGAACGCTACTTCGGACCTGAAGTCGTCGATGTCGACGAAGGCGGCCTTCTCGTCCGCGAACTGAAAGCGGCGACCGCGTTTCTGATCGGTACAGCACCGATCCATGAAGTCCACGCAACCCCGGCGGCGCGCGCGGCCTATATCAACAAGCCGATCCTGATCCGGCGCCAGTCCGACATCACCCGGCATTTCGGCCCGGTGCGGGACGGCTACACGATCCCGCAGAAGCTGAACGCCATGTTCTCCAAGGCGAGAACCGCCGGCATCGGCACGATCTGTGTGGTCAACGTCTTTGATCCTGCGGTGCACAAGGACGGAGCCAACACGCCCGATCCCTCGCGAGTAACTGCCCTCGACATCATCGGGACCTTCGACGCGGCCGGCAATCCGTCCGGCCTGAAGCTCGCCTATTCGTGCTATCAGGCCTATGGCTGGTTCCCCAAAATCCTGCTGGCAACAGGCTTCGACGGATTGAGCGGTGTGCGGGCAGAACTTGGTGTGATCGCCGGACGGATCCGGGCGCGCTATCTTCTGGACGCGCCGCTCGGCGTCACCGTGCAGCAGGTCATCGAAGCCCGCGGGCCGTCGGGGAGCTTTGACTGGCAGACCAGCGATCGCCGCGCGATCCTGTGCTGGCCGCATATGAAGGTCGTGAACCTTGATCCGGCTTCGTCAACCGCCGGCAAGCCGATTGCTGACGCCTATTCCGCACATCTGGCCGGCGTCATGCTGTCGAGTGTCATGGAATATGGCTACCACCATTCCCCTTCGAACAGGCCGATTGCCGGCATTGAGGAGGCCGCGCAGCAGGTGCTGTACATTCCCGGAGACAAGACGTCGGACGTCCAGGAACTGCGCGGTGCGGGCATCGTCACGGTCGAGGAGCGCTGGGGCAAAGGGCCCCATGTTTCCGGCAACAGGTCCGCTGCCTATCCGACCGTCACGGACATGCGCAACTTCATCCATGTGCAATTCATTGAGGACGTGATGGACGAGGCGATCCTTCATTTCCTCGACGAGTGGAAGGACCGCAACGCAAACCCGGCTTCGCTGGAAAAGGTCGAGGACCGGATCAACGCCTACGGCCTGTCCAAGACGGTCGGCAAGGATCCGGCGCTCTATGATTTCCGGTTTTCCTTTGACCGCAAGAAGACCACGCCCGCCAGCATCGCAGATGGCTGGCTGTACTGGCGCCAGGACTATGCGCCGGTTGGCCTGATGGAGCGGCTGACGGTCGAGCGGTCGATCAACATCGACCTGATCCGCAACGCGCTTGGCCTTGCCACGACGACAGACCCGCAGGTGGCCTGACGGCGCGCATGTGCGTCTGCGGCCCGCAGGCAGGGGATGAAAATGCCCAACTGATGCCGGTCTGTCAGGCCGGTTCCAGGAACGAGGAACACAGAAAATGGCCGATTACCGCCGGTTCGCCTCAATCGTCAACGCCGAGGTCTACAAGGAAGACAATTCCCTTCTCGGCATCGCGCGCGAGTTCAAGATCCCGTCCATCGAATGGAAGACGGTCGACATCGAAACCCTTGGACAGGTCGCGGTCTACAAGACACCCACCCGGGTCCTGGAAGCCCTGACCGGATCGATGAAGTTCCAGGCCCTGGAGCCGGAACTTGCCGAGGAATTCTACAATCCGACGATCTCGCACAAGCTGCAACTGCACCAGCGTCTTGATGTCAACGGTCCGGATGGTCACGACCGGGAACGCTCCTGCACCCTCATTACAATCGTCAGTGCACGCTTCTTCAAGACCGATGCAAGCGGTGCCAAGCTCGGCGACCTTGACGAGATCGATTATGAGTTCACGTGCTCTCGCCTGGCGCAGCGTGTCCACGACAGTGACCGGACGTTGCTCGAGATCGATGTTTTCGCGAACACCGCCCGGAACAGTTCCGGCGATATCTGGACCGCATGATGTGACTGTGGGGCGGTCTGGAGCCGCCCCCTCTTTACCCGGACAGGCCCGGCAGAACCGATCTGCCTGACCTGTCCGGACTGGCTGACCCTCCGGACCCGCAATCCGCGCCACGGAGGCCAGCATGTCCGATCACGATTTTTCCCCCTCGCATACCCATTCTGCCGTTCCTGCCAGCCCGCACCATTTCTCCGGCGAAGGTGGTCCGGCCGCCCCGGGCGTCATTGACCGCCTCAAAGCCTATCGGGCAGCTCATGAGGGCGATGAGCGTTTCGTTTTGCCCGAAACCGGCGTCACGGTGTCTTTCCCGAAGTTTCGCAAGCATGGCACCTGGGTCAGCTGCCTTCGGCTCGCCCGCAACAATCTGGCCAAAGCGCAGATCCTCTACATCTGCCGTGTGTCGCGCTTCGATGGCGAGACCATCACCGAGGCTGACTTCAGTGCCTACATCCCGATGCAGGATGCCAACGAACTGCTGGCGGAAGTCTTTGGCGGTGCCTCTGCCGAAGATGACGATGAGGCGGGTGAGCCCCAGGGCGAGGGAAAGCGGACGGCGAAGACGGCCTGAGGCTGTCTTCGCTGGAATGCCAGACCTACCTCGTCAACCGGGGCTGGCCGCCGGGCTACCTCGACGATCTGTCCGAGGACGAGTTCCTCGCAATTTACGAAGACCAGATCGCCTTTGACGAGGCGCGCGCGGAGGCTGAGCGCCGCGCGGCAGAACGGTCCGCAGCCGGATCCAGGGGGCTCAAGGGAGCGCGTTGAATGGCGGACATGCGCCTTGGCATTGTTGCCGAATTCACCGACCGGGCGTCGCAGCGGCTGACGAAACTGCTGCGTGCCAACCAGCGACTGGAACAGGCCAGCCGGGCCAGTGCAAATCTCGCCCGGCCGCAACTTGCCGCCCAGACACGCCTGGCCGCTGCGACAGACCGGATGGCGCGGCTGATGGTCCAGGTCCGCACGTCGGCGGCCGGCATCTCGGCGCCGATCATCCAGGCGGGTGCCGCTATGGCCCGTTTTTCCGGCCAGATCGCAACAGCCATCCGCAAGGCGTTCTCCTTGCGCGCGGCGCTGGACCGGGCGCGCCAGGGCGCTTCGCTGATGGGTCAGGGCCTGGGACGGATCGCAACAGGGGCAACCGTTGCCGGCGGCCTGGCTCTGGGAGCCGGTGGCCTGGCGGCAGGTGCTGCCAATATGGTGATCGGCCCGGCAGCGCAGATGGAAGCCTATATGGTCCAGCTCGAAAGCCTTGAAGGCTCGGGCGAACGGGCAAAGACTGCGATGGGATGGATCACCGACTTTGCAGCAAAAACCCCGTTGGAGCTGCCGCAAGTGGTCGAAGCCTATCGCCAGCTCAAGACCTTCGGTATCGATCCGACCAACGGATCCCTTCAGGCGATGGTTGATACAATGGCCATGTCCGGCGGCGGAGCGGAAAACCTGTCAGGTATTGTCCTGGCGGTCGGGCAAGCCTGGACCAAAGGAAAGCTCCAGGGCGAAGAAGCGCTTCAACTGCTCGAACGCGGCGTTCCGGTCTGGGATCTCCTGTCGAAAGCGACGGGCAAATCGGCAGCGGAGCTGCAGGACCTTGCGTCGAAGGGCAAGCTTGGCCGCGATGTCATTGCCAAGCTGGTCGAACTGATGGGCGAACGGGCAACCGGAGCCTCTGAAAAGCTGTCCCGAACCTGGGACGGCATGGTCTCGAACATGTCGGACATGTGGTTCAAGTTCCGTCTGATGATCGCCGATGCCGGGTTGTTCGACTGGGCCAAGGACAAGCTGCAAGGCCTGCTGACAACCTTCAACCAGATGGAAGCGGACGGAACGCTTCAGGCCTGGGCGGAAGATATTTCCCGCAACATCATCGCGACGCTGGAAGCCATCTGGACCTTCGGCACGGGACTGTGGAACACGTTCCTGATCCTCGCCGAGTGGCTCTCCTATGCCGCCGACATGCTGGGCGGATGGAACAACCTCGCCATGGTGCTGATTGCCCTGCCACTGGCCAGCACGATCATGGGTGTCGTCACCGGCGTGGTCCAGCTCGTCTCCGGCTTTATGCTGCTGGCCAGCGGCATTGCCGCCCTGTCGCTTCCCCTTGTCGCCGTCCTTGCCGGGGTCGCCCTTCTCGCCGCCGGCGCCTGGTATGTCTATCAGAACTGGGATCAGGTGACCGCCTGGTTCGGCGCGGCCTGGGACTGGGTCAAGTCGCGGGTGATGGCCGCCTTTGACGGGATCTTGGCGGCGGCCGCCGGCGCCTGGTCCTGGTTCAAGGAGAACCTTTCCTGGCACCCGCTGGCACTGATTGCGAACAACTGGGATCAGCTGTCAGGCTATTTCAGTGAGCTGTGGGCTGGCATCAAGGCCCGTGCTGCCGAGGCCTGGGCCGGCATCAAGGCGCTGTTTGTCTTTGAGTGGCCCGATTTCAAGTGGCCAGAATTCAAGTGGCCAGATCTGACCTTGCCTATTCCGCGCCTTCCCGATGGCTTTTCCGACTGGGTCGCATCGGCGTTCGACCGGCTGGTGGGCGTCGCCGAGGACGGCTGGTCCCGGCTGAAAGCGATCTTCACAGCCATGCAGGAGGCGGCAGCAGGTCTTGGCGCAGCGCTCAGCGACGTGGTCGGCGGGGCCGTCGACGCGGCCCGTTCCGCCTTCGACGCGTTAAAAGGCGCGCGTGGCGTTGACCGGATTTACGGCGAACTGTCGGCGCTGGCCAACACCAGTTCGGCCCTCAATCCGTTCGGATCGGACTTCGACCAGGGCTATGCGCTGACGGAAGCCCTGCAGGCCGGCCAGATGAGCCTTGCAACCTACCGCGAGGAACTGGCCAAGGTCGTGGCCGGCGGCGGAGCCTTTGCCGAGACCGCGCAAAAGATGCTGGATGCGGCAGCCCGGCTTGATGCGTTTTCCGCGCCTGGGTCAACGGCACAGCCTGCCGGACCTGGTGTGCCCGATCCATCCGCAATGGCTGCAACCGAAGCGATGATCACGGCCATCAAGGTGGCGGCAGCTGCGCTGCCAGGCATTGTTGCAACGGCAGTATCGGCCGCGCGAACACATCTCGAAGCGCTGGATTTTTCTGTTCACGGCGCGCGCATGATGGACACGATCGCGGCGGGCATGCGAGCCAGGGCACATGTGGTCGTTACCGAAATGCGGGCCATGACCCAGGCTTTGCGTGATCACCTGCCGTCCTCGCCAGCCAAGGTCGGGCCGCTGTCTGACATCCACCGGCTGAAGTTCTCTGAAACGATGGCCCAATCGATCCGGCCCGGACCGATGGTCGATGCCATGCGCCGCACAGCTGCCGCCACGCTTGCGGCTGCAACTCTGGGCGCCCCGGCCCTGCCTGCCATGGCAAGCGCTTCGCCACAGCCGCTGGCCACAAGCCAGAGCGCGGTCGTGCGCGGCTCTGGCTCTGGCTTTAGCGGGCCTGGCGCCAGCCAGAGCGGGGGCGGATCTTCAATCCAGATCACCTACAGCCCGCAGGTGACGATCGCCGGCGGCGCTGCTGCGGACCGGGACGCGTTGCTTGCCGTTCTCAACGACCATGCTGATGACCTGGTCGCGCTCATCCGGCGCCGGCTGGACGAAGACGGGAGGCTTGAGTTCTGATGACTGCCTTTGCCTATTTTGGCGAACTTGCGATGGGCGTTCCCAATGTGATGACGGGACCATCCGCAGCAACAGAGGCCCTCGAAAACACGGCGCATGAGCACAAGGTCTTGCGCGGCAAGCCTATCTTGCAAGACGGCGGCGAGGATCTGGACAAGCGCAGCTTCTCCTTTTTCTTCGACGAAAGCTTTTGCGATCCGCAAGACGCCTACGAAACGCTGAAATCGGTTGTCCGGGAGCGCAAGGCAGCGGCGCTGGTGTTCGGAACATCCGGCTATGACGGCAAGAAATACTGGCCGAAATCGGTGTCCGTCACGTTGCAGAAGACGACCGCCGGGAGGCCGCATCGTCCGGCTGGAGGCAACACTTGAACTGATCGAGGTGGCGGATGGCGCGACGAGCCTGGGCTCTGGCGCCGGTCCGGGGGCGGCCTCGGGCATAGGTCTTCTGGGCTCTGGCGCCGCAAGTCTGGCGCGGGCGATCCTCAATCCCCTCACGAAGCGCCCCTGAAGACAGGGACCAAGAAGACAGGAACCTAGAAGACAGGGGCCTATCGAAGGTGGCGCGGCGAAACGAACATGAGGAAGGGCACGTCTTATGGCAACGGCTGTCAAGACAGGAGAGTTTCTTGAACACCGGACCGGGTCCGGCGAGCGTTGGGACACCATCGCCACGCGATATTACCGGGATCCGGAAGGCATGGGCCTGATCATCGACGCCAACAAGGGGGTGTTCCTGGAAGGGTTGACCCCGCTGCCGACAGTCCTGCCGGCCGGCGTCGTTCTGCGGATCCCGGTCATTGAGCAGGCTGCAGTTGACGAGACCCTGTTGCCGCCCTGGAAGCGCAGGCAGTCATGACAAGCCTGCCCGAACCCTTCGTGTCCATGTTCGTCAACGGTGTCGATCCCGGCGCGGCGCGCCGCAAGGCCGAATGGCCGTCGGGCGATCAGCCCGCGCCAGCGCAGGCCAGGGCGCAGCGCGCCCGAAACGGCCGTGAGCAAGGATTATCATGACAAGCCTGCCCGAACCCTTCGTGTCCCTGTTCGTCAACGGTGTCGATGTCGGCAGCGATCTGGCCCCCTATCTCCTGGACTTCACATTTACCGACAACCTGCATGGCAAGGCGGACGAGATTGCGGTCAAGCTGCGCGACGATGCCGGGCTGTGGCGCGGCGCCTGGCGGCCGGAACAGGGGGACATCGTTGCGGTCCCGGCACTCGGGTACAAGGGCGGGATGACTGTTGCCGCCGGTGTCTTCCAGGTGGACATACCGGAAGCCAGTGGATCGCGGGCGAATGACACCTTGAGCTTCCGCGCGACCTCTGCATTTGCCGAAACCGACCAGCGCAGCAAGAAGTCGAAAGGCTTTGCCGACACCACGCTGAAGGACATCGTGACAGATGTGGCAGGCCGTCACGGACTGGCAGTCCGGGGCGAAATCGACGATGTGCCCTTTGCCTACAAGCGGCAACGACGCGAGCGCGACCTTGAGTTCATCAAGCGGCTTGCCGAGGATTTTGGCCACTTCGTCTCGATCAAGGATCAGGCGCTGGTGTTCTTCCAGCGGGCAATGATCGAGGCACAGGCCCCGGTGCGCAGCTTTGACCTGGCGAGCGGTACGCCCGTGACGGACTGGTCTGCCCGCGAAAAGACGGACAGGACCTTTTCGAAGGCCCGGGTGACATATCTCAAGGGCGAGGAAAAGCGGCTGATCCAGGGCGAGGTACAGGATCTGGCCGCCAGAACAGGCGATGTGCTGGAAATCGACGAAAGGGTCGAGGATGAGCAAACCGCACAGAAACTCGCCAAGAGCCGCCTTGCCAAAGCCAACGAAGACCGGCGGACGGCAAGCCTCACCGTCATCGGTGACCCGCTGCTGATTGCTGGCCAAGTGGTCGCCCTCGGCGGCGGCTTTGGCAAGTTCGCCGGCCGCTATCTCATTCACAGCGCGCGCCATGTGCTGAAGCGCGGCAGCTACACGACAGCACTGGAGTTGAAAGGTGTCTGACAGGTCTTCCCGCCGGCTGCTCGACAGCGGCCAGAATTCACCCTACCGCCGGGGCACAGTGATCGAACGGGATCCGGCAAAAGGACGGGTGCGCGTGCGCTTCGATGACGAGCAAGGTGACGAAAGCGGCTGGATCCATGTCTGCCAGCCTGGCACCGGCGCCAACAAGTTTTACCGCATGCCGGACGAGGCAAGCCAGGTGGTCTGCCTGATGGACTGGGACGGTGAGGACGGGGCAGTTCTGGGCGCCATCTGGTCCGACAAGGACGGCACGCCGACCGGCGACGGCGAGACGATGTACATGGCCTTTGCCAGCGGCCTGTCGGTCTCTGTCAACCAGGCCAGCGGCGACATTGCGGTCAAGGGCGCCAAGACCGTCAGCGTTGTCGCCACCAGCATCACGCTGGAGGCAGCAAGCATTACGCTGAAAGGGCCGGTGGCGATCGAGGGCGACAGCCTAACGCACAATGGCAAGAATGTTGGCGACACCCATGGGCATGTCACCGCGCCTCCCGGCCCTCCGGGACCGCCGGTTTGAGTTGGGTTGGCAAATAAGATGTGGGTGACAAGCCTCTAAAGGTCGATCTTCACCCCGGTGTGTTGTTCGATCTTGTTTCGCAGTAGCCCTTTTGCCAGAGCCGCGACGAGGTCAAACGTAAATCCGCGAGCCTTACTCACGCCGGATTTCGTAAGAGCCCAAATCTCATCATCTCTAACTGTATCGATGAAATCATGGCCAGCCCAAGTGATACGTCCAACTATCCAGACGCCGTCTGTGCTATCAAACTCCACCCAACCCTGATCGCTGAGTAGTTGCAGGTGGTGTTCCATGCGATCTACTTCGTCTTGGTCCATACCTAGCTCATCGATCATCAAGGCCCGACTGACATCATCCGCGCGAAGCTCAAAAGTGCAAGTGCCCGACTCGATATCCAGAAGGAGCTTGCGGATAAGGTCCATGTCGCGTTTCATCGCTTGGCAACCTCGATCATTGCAATCAATAGTCGCTTCTAGCACGATTCGATTGTGTCCAGCTTGCGATTCGAAACACGGAACTGTTCCGTAACTTCACCGACCAGCCTTTTCTATTGTGCCGACATCAGTTCCTGCGCGGGCTTTTGTCGGCATGTTTGTTTCAAACGCTCCCCTTCGCCCAAATGACCTTCACTGGCAGCACCGGGTGCAACCTGGACCGGCCGGGGCATGGGGAACAGTGGTCACCGGGATTGATGATCTTGAACAGGCCATCCGCATCATCGCGCTGACGCCGAGACTTTCGGTGCCAACAGAGCCGGACAAGTTCTGCGATGCGCTGGCCTTCATCGACCGCCCGCCGGCGATTGCCATTCCGCGCATCGCACAGGAAATCTTCGACAGCCTGACCCGCTGGGAGCCGCGCCTCAAGGTCGAGCGTGTCGAGGTCGAGGCGGTGGCATTTCATCATTTCAAGGTTCCCGTGTTCTGGCGGCCGCGTGAAGACGTGCTGGCAGACCTTCGGCGCACGGACGTTATCCTGCGGGAGGCGGCGTGATGGTGGACCTGGTCAAAAGCACATCGCCGCGCGAACTGATTGCCCGGGGTGCGCCCAAGCTGTTTCTGACGTCTGCAAAGGACTGGAAGGAAAAGCTGGTCGCCTGGTTCGAGACCGATCCGCAAGGACCCCGGCGCAAGCTTTATCCTGCCCAGGTCGAGCAGGTGCTGATCGATCTTTTGTCATACGGCTTCTCCCTTCTGGGACGCGAGGCGCAGTTTGCATCCGAACAACGGTGGCTGCTGTTCGCAGTCGGCCAACATCTGGACGTGGCTGCGGCGAACAACTCGACGTTCAGGCTGAAGGCCCAGCCGGCGACCTGCCGTGTTCGCGCCACGCTCAGCGCCCCTGCCTTGGCCCAGACCCTGATTGGCAAGGCCGGCGACACGCTTGCCGCCGGCACTGTCGTCTTCAGGCTCGACAGCGCGATCGTCATTGCAGCCGGCCAGACTGCGGGGGAAGCCATCGCCACGGCGCAGGTTCCCGGCGTTACCGGAAACGGGTTCCTGCCCGGCCAGGTGCGCGGCCAGATCCGGCTTCCGGGTAGCGGTGCAACCGGTGGTGCTGCGGCAAGCGGGCTCGGCAATGCCGACCTGGTCAACATCAGTGAAACAGCTGGCGGGACAGAGGAGGAAGGCGACGAGGCCTTGCGCGAACGTGCCATGAACGCACATGAGCGGATCTCCAAGGCCGGCCCCCGTGAAAGCTATCGTCAGCAGGCCCGGGCCTATTCGCCCGCGATTGCAGATGTTGCCGTGATCCGTCCGGCGCCGGGCCAGATCCACCTTTACGTGCTGATGAGTGATGGCGTGCCGGCGCCGGCCTTTCTGGACGGGCTGAAGAACTGGCTCGATCCGCTGCAAAAGCGGCCGCAGGGCGATGCCCTGTCTGTCTTTGCCGCCGAGGCTGTCACCTTTTCGATCTCCGGGACGGGCCGGGCCGCTGGCGAGCTGAGCGAGGCGCGAAGCCGGCTGGAAGCCAGGCTCACGGAAGCCGCCGCCATCTGGTCACGCAAGCTCGGCGATTACATGGCCCTGTCCGCGCTGACCTGTGCCGCGCGTGCCGTTGAGGGCATCACCGATGTGGACCTCGATTTCGCAGGCTTGCCGGGCAGCGGCCCGGCAGCCCGCCAACTGGCCGAACATCAGTTTGCGGTTCTGACCGGTGTCAGCCTGACGATGCAGGCAGCCGGGCCGGCGGGCGGAGGCTCGCCATGACAGAGCGCCGTTTTCCCGAGAGCCTGATCCCGCCGGGCATCAATGACGAGCGCTCGCGCGCGATCCTTGGCGCTTTCGAGACCATGGCCAGCGAGTTTGATTTCGCTCGCCTGTTGATGCGTCAGTCCCGAGAAATGCCGGCAGAGGTCCTGCCCCTGGCGATCGCCGAACGGTCGCTCGAAGAATTCCTTGACCCTGACGGCAGTCCGGAACCGGCTGTCCGCAAACTGATCGATCTGGCCTTTGTGCTGCACGAAACCAAGGGCACGGATGCGGGCGTTCTGGCTGCACTGGCAGCGTTCGGCCTCGATGCCGAAATCCTGCAATGGTTCGACCGGACCCCGGCCGGACCGCATGACACGCATACGATCACGGTCGATGCCAGCCAGGACATTTTCGGCGACGGTGATCTGTGGGCAGGACGGGTGTTTCGCCAGGTCTGGCGGGTTGTCGATGCCATGAAACGCTGGAGCCAGGAAACCGGCTTGCAGATGGCAGCCACCGCACGGGCACCCGCCTATGCCGCCGTCTTTCCCATGACGCGGATCAATGTCGTGGCCCTGCCGTTTGTTTTCGATCCGCCGGTTGCCTCCGGGCACCTGCGCGCCGGCGTCTCGCCTCTGACCCGCCTTTCCATCATCGCCCGCGCTGCCTGAGGACGCAACATGCCGACCTATTCCATTCTGACCACCAGGGGCAAAAACAAGGAGGCGCAGGCGCTGGCGACCGGCACGGCGCTGGTCGTCACGCATCTGGCGTTTGGCAATGGCGACTACGCCCCGACCGGCGGTGAAACCAGCCTGCAGAGCGAGGTCGTGCGCAAGCCGGTGCAGGCCTCCGGGACTGTCAATGGCGCGCCGAACACGGCGTTCTTTGATTGCCTGCTGGAGGCGGAAGACGGTCCCTACACGATCCGCGAAGGGGGATTGTTCGACCAGGATGGCGACCTGATTGCCATCATCAAATACGATCCGCCGGTGAACAAGCCGGTGCCGGCATCCGGCCAGACCGTCGAAGCCCTGATGCGGGCGCATGTGGTGTTTTCCGACCTTGCCAATCTGGTGATCCGGATCAACGCGATCAACGCCTTTGTGGCGGCCGAACGCCGCGTCGATACGGGCACAGGCCTGAAGGGTGGCGGTGATCTGTCGCAGGATCGCACGCATGAACTGGACGTCCCTGGACTGCCGCCAATCACGGGCGCAAATGTTGACCTGGCAGCTGATCTTCTGATCCTGCATGACACGTCCGCCGCTGCCCCGCGAAAGCTGACGCCGGCAGCCCTGTCCGCTGCCCTGCAGATTGATCAGCGCATCGCGGATGCGATCAGCGCCTTGCCCGACGACACCGTGCTGGAGTTTGCAACCCTGCCCGAACACAGCGCGGGCGAGATTGCGACCAAGGCGGCGCATCCGGCCGGTGTCAAACAGATGATTGCGGCAGCGCTTGCCGCGCTGCCGGACCCGGGCGACGCGCTCTACCGCTTCGAGACCCTGGCTTAACCCCCTGTTTCACTCCTTGTTTCCCTCTGGCTTGAGGAGCCCTTCATGGCCACATCCCCCCAGTTTACCGGTGTGCCCTTGTACGGTGCGGCCGTCGTGTCGACCGCAAACACCAACCGTGACGGTAGCGGTACACTCGCGACCATCCTGACCATGCCGGTATCCGGTGGCCGCATCGATCGCGCTGTCATCAAGGCGACAGGCAACACCACGGCCGGAATGGTTCGCCTGTTCGTGCACGACGGCACATCCGCCCGCTGCATCGCCGAGATCCCGGTTCCGGCAATTGCGGTGAGTGCGACGGTTGCCTCGTTTGAATGCGTTGTCGATTTCTCGACCTCATCGGCCAGCGCCTATGGCCTGGTTCTGCCGGCTGGTCACTCGTTGAGAGCATCCACCCATCTGGCGGAAGTGTTCCATCTGACGGCGTTTGGGGGGGCATTCTGATGGCGAACTTCGGTTTGAACGGCTTTCCGCGTGGCAGCTTTCTTCGCAAGGCCGCCGGTCAGGCAGCAGAGGGCGCGCCTGGTTTCCTTGCTGGTGGCAGCAACGGTAGCATTTCGCTTTTGACACTCACCAGGTCTGCCGGGCTTGGCCAGGACGTGTTCGGTATCGGTCAGTATCGCGTCATCGCTGGGACCAGCGCATTTGTTGTTCCTGAGGGAGTGACCAGCTTGCGGGTCCGGGCAAGGGGCGCAGGCGGCGGCGGTGGTGCCGGCGGCAAGACCGGGAACAACACGCGCGGCGGTGGCGGTGGCGGCGGCGGCGGATTTGGTACGGGCGTCTTCACCGTTGTGCCGGGGCAGTCGATCACCGTCACCATCGGCGCGGGCGGCGCCGGGGGCGCAGGGGCAACCGGTGGCAATGGCACGGCCGGGGGCACGACGAGCTTTGGTGCAATGCTCTCAGTCACCGGCGGCGCCGGGGGCACAGGCGGGGCAACAACGGGGGCTGGCGGCGCGGGCGGCGCCTCTGTCGGCGGCCAGGTCAATGTTCCAGGCGGCGCAGGTGGCAACGGCGGTTCGGCAGCTGGCGGATCCGGTGCCGGTGGCGGCGCGGCAGGAAGTCCGCTTGGCGCCGGGGGCATTGGCGGCAATGGCGCTGCAGATACAAACACGCGCGGCGGCGGCGGTGGCGGCGGCGCGGCCGCAAACGCCGGCAGGCAGCGTCAATGCCACATCCGGCACCAGCGGGGCCGGCGGGGGCGGTGTTGGCGGACCTGGATTGCCTTCACCTCAACCCGGTCCGAATGCCGACGGCATCGTCCAGGCAACAGGCGCTGGCGTCAGTGCTGCCCGGGGCTACGTTCCCCGCTTTGAGACCGACCTTGAAAGCAGCTCAGGTGGCTATGGCTCAGCCGCGCCGGGGACAGCGGGTGCAACTGCGGACGCGGGTGGCGGATCGGGCGGCGGCCGCGGCGCGGACGGCAATCCTCCTACATCCGGCGGTCAAGGCCGTGGCGGGGGCGCAGGCGGCGGCGGCGCTGGCGGCGCGACCTATGTCGGCGCGGCCGGAGGCAACGCTTTGTTTGGTCACGGCGGGGGCGGCGGCGGTTCTTCGCAATCATCCAACGGCGGTGACGGCGGAAGCGGCGGCAACGGCTTCGTGATTGTCGAATGGTGAAACGGAGAACGGAAAGATGACCAGATTTGCACGGATCATTGAGGCGGTCGCCGTGGATGTGGTGACCCAGGACCCGACTGCGTTGTTCCATCCGGAAATTGCTGCCCAGTTCGAGCCAGTTCCGGACAATGTTGAACGGGGATGGCACCGGACCGGGACCGTCTGGGCTGCTCCGGCGACAGCGGCAACACCTGCGGCGGCAACCATCCCCCGCAAGACCGTCGTGACGCCTCCGGAGTTTCTTCTGCTGTTCACCGCGTCAGAACGCATCGCTATTCGCACAGCCAGGGCAAGCGATCCTGTCGTCGCGGACTGGCTGGCGATCCTTGAGGATCCGCGTCTTTCCGAAGTCGACGTCTCGCGCCCGGCCACTCTGGACGGCCTTGCCTACCTTGCCTCCAAAGGCCTGATCACCCAGGCGCGGGCGGCAGAAATCGCACTGGGAGCGCCGCTGTGAGGACCTTGCTCAACTACATCTACAATCTGCACGTGGCGCTGTCGCAGCTGGCGAACACGCTGCTCGGCGGGGATCCGGACGAGAGCTTGTCGGGCCGGATCGGCAAGTCCATCGATGCCGGAGGCTGGGCCGCCCGTGTGCCGTGGCCGGCGATGGTGCGGCGGCACTGGCTGGCCTCGATCGAGCCTGACGAAGGTGGCAACAGCGCCCTGAGACGGCGCGAACGGGTGTGACAGCGGGAGACATGGGCATGCTGAGATTGAACAGTTCTGCGAGTCTTGCCGAAAGTGCCCCGTGGGCCCCGCTCGGCGACTTCCTGTTGCAGGTTGACCAGCCGGATCGGACGACCGTCGAAATCCATGCCCGGCTCGCAACTGATGCGCCATGGGTCATCATGGGCGCTATCCGGGAGGGTGGCGCCCGCATCCTGCGCATGGATGCGGTCACCGAAGTGAAGATCCTGAGCCGAAATCCGACCGGGTTGCCGGTCAGGGTCTGGAGCGACTGACGATGGGCGTCCCGAGACCGCTTGCAATCATGTCCGCCGGAACGTCTGACTTCGGGATCAGGCCATTGATCAGTTGCGATTGTTCGGCCCGAGCCATCGCAACACAGTATCCATTCTGGATGCGCCGGTTCCAGTTCGCGGCAGACTTCATCAAGGGGCATGCGCTGATCGGCGGGCGGCGCGTGACGATGGCTGAGATCGACGCCAGACACACGCGTCTTTCGGTTCGCCGCGCCGCAGACACATCCGGCGTGTCACGCGAGTTCAGTGATGGCGCAATGGCCTTGACGGATAGAGGCTTTGACAGCCGGGAACCTTGGACGAACCTTGTCCCCAACCCGTTCAATCCGCGCGCCTGGACCATCGTCAACACGAACAATACCGCCGAAGCCGGAAACTTTCTCGGCATGTCGAGCGCGGTCCGTGTGGCTTCGCAGGGACTGACTTACGGGCGGGTGCAGTCCCTGCTGGATGTACCACTTGTTGTCGGTCAGGTGTATTCGGCGCGAGCCCTCTACGCGGCCGGCTCGTCACCTCAGATGCGCTCCGGCATTCGCTCTGCGGCCGAGTCCAATCGGGCGTCGCTGGTAACTGGCCCGGTCGGGGCAGCTGCCATAGCTGGAGCCACAACGATGGTGACCATCAACGCGGTCAGGAACATCAGTTACGGGGCAGGCCTGTACGAAGTTCAGTACACGTTCACCGCCCATGAGCCGATCAATGTGACGTTCGAGATCGGCCCGAACATCGGCACGCCTGGCCAGGACGTCGTGGCGATCGCCGGACAGGTTACGCCCACGCCGTACCAGATGCCGTGGGGGGCAGGCAGTGTTGATGGCGACAGTCTGGTGATCTCTGCGGCGGACGCTGGCCTGGTTTTCAACCCGGTTGCCGACGCAAAGACCCTTGTCATGGTTTGGCGCGGCACGGCGACTGAAAGTTCCGTCACCTTCGCCCATTTGCTGCAGGCTCGAAGCAGTGCCGGCAACCTCTTTTTGCAGTATCGCAAGGATCAGAACTACCGTCTCGACCTGAACAGCGGCAGCGGGACCAGCACGCGCGGTCTGGCCGGTGCGCTTGGATCCGAGCAGGCCTTCGTGGTGGCCTGGAGGCCGGACGGCACATGGCTCACGGTC
The DNA here is from genome assembly GCF_026672425.1 of Pannonibacter sp. SL95. Taxonomy (GTDB): domain Bacteria; phylum Pseudomonadota; class Alphaproteobacteria; order Rhizobiales; family Stappiaceae; genus Pannonibacter. The sequence continues at coordinate 2,032,917 of NZ_JAPPRC010000003.1, read as the reverse complement.
GATGCAACGGGCATCTTCACGGGCTCCCGCCCGATGTTCAATGGCGTCCTCGACGGCATTTCCGTTGGCTGTTCTGCGACGGATGGCCGGGGCCGGGTCAACGGCACGCACAAGCTGGCCGCGATCGGAGCGTTTGACAGCTTTTCGACGGCAGATGCGCAGGCCCTTTATGATGTGGTGGCTCGATGACAGGCACGATTGACCATATCCTGCATTTCGCCGGTCCCGAAGCGGTCGACCTTGCCGCTCTTGGGGTCGTTGCAAGCGAGGGGGAGCCGCCTGTTACATTGGCTGATCTCCAGAACCGGGCGGAGGCTGGCGTGTTTGAGGGTTCGGCAGTTGCCGCACGCCGCGTCTACGTGATCGCGGCCGATGCGGTGCATGACGCCGATGGCTTGGAAGTGGAACCGAGGGTCGAAGCGCCGGGCATCTGGCTGGCGGTCCGGTCCATCGCATTTCTTGCCAACCTTCCGGGGCTGGTTGCAGCATCGGATGCCGAACGCAGAAAGGCCGGCCAGCCCTTCGTGCTCTACATCAATCCGGACTATCCCCTCGAAACCCTGCGAAAACGCATCACGCCCATGTGGATGGGCACGGATTACGATCTGTCCGGGCTAAGCAGCACGGACATTGTGGAGGCATGAATGGCAGAAAGCGAACGGTCGATAGAACGACGAACTGGCTATGCTTGATCGTGCGTTAGAAGCAAGACGGGCTGTTCATACTCCACAAACATGCCGTGCTTCGAACGAATGAGGTCCACTGTTTCCTCATGACTGAGACCTTCAACTCGCGGCGGGCGTCCACGCTCAAAGCTGCATTCTTCCAGCGTCGCGTCTAAGATATCGTGCTTGCTATAAATCAACGCGTCCGAAAAGTCGCACCTGTCAAAATGATGAGTTCGTCTTCCCCATACAGTTGCCGAGGACCAACCTAGTGCCTCGACACTGATATTCTTGAAGGAACATTCAAAAAATTTCTCTGTTATACTCATCCGCGCCATTGCATGGAGCGAACTCTCCGATGATGTACCAAAGTGGCAGCTGTAAAATTTAAAATCGTTTGGACGATACCGGAGCAGTCCCAAAAGCGATTCATCAACAAAAATGACCTGCCTGTGAAAAGAACCTTGCGGAAATCCTTTCCAAATTTTTATGTCGAACTCATCATCAGCGGATTGAGGTCGTTGGTTGAAAGGCCGCCACCGTGTCGTACGGATACCCAGTTTATCGGCAGCGCCTGAAATAGCCCGTATTTGATCGATGATCGGCTTATTGTCCGTCGTTTCGAATAGATACCGAGCTGCCAGTTCGTCACACACCGTCTCGAAGGCATACTGGGCATAGGGGCTCTTAGGGGTTGTGATTACCGTGTTGAGCATCGCAAAGCCAACGCCGCGTTTCAAAGGCGACTCGTCTGCAAGAAGGGCTCCCGCCTTCTCCAGCAACAGGCCAACATCCGCCATGTCCTTCGCATCGTTCTGCCGCCGTTGCTCATTGGCCTGGGCTTCATTGATCAGTCCGCGCCAGACCACTGTGCAGAGTGTGACGATACCAGCCATTCCGACAAGGAACGGCTGAAACACCTGCATGGCTTGGCCTCGTTCAGCCCAAGCGTACGGCAATGACAGGATATAGACTGCGAGCCCGGCCATGCCGATTACAAGCAAGATGGCCGCCGCAACTCCGACAGCAAACCACTGGTTCGGGTTCTTGGAAGGCCATTCGGAAATCGGCTTCGGACCGGGGGCTTGATTTTCGTTGGAAGGAGATTTGTTCGACACCATCAAGATCCAGCCCTATGGCGGGCGCCCAGGAACAAGCGGTTCCGGGCAGCAGGCCTCAGTCGCCATATTGATGCCAGCGCACCAGCTAAGTGGGACAGCCATCGCACCTGCCGCACGCGCGAGCCGTGAAAGTGTGGCTGAGTCGTCGATAGGTTGAAATGAAGGATTTCAGATGCGGGTAGCTCCTTGCCCCCTGCTCACTTAAGCCCGTACCCGAGGCGTGCCTGCCAAATCGAATGCCATCGTTGCGGCGCTGGAATTCGTAAATGCCGAAAGTCAGCACGGTGAACAATCAACTGTGCAATCGCGAGCGCTACTTTGTGCAAAATGAAAAGGCGCGCGACAGCATGGCGATGCCTGATAGCCGGGGGCATTCGTCTGGATTTAAAGGGGGGGAATGGTGAGCGAGCAGGGACTCGAACCCTGGACCAACTGATTAAAAGTCAGTTGCTCTACCAACTGAGCTACTCGCTCCCAAAAAGGGAACACGGAGCCAAGCTCCGCGTTGGCGGTGTGTTTATGTCCAACTTGCGCGGTGCGCAACCCACAAAATCACACAAGCCGCATCCTATCCACGGAGGTCATTCTGACCAAAGCCCATGAAGAGGCGGTAAATGGTGCCTGCTGACGATCGTAGCGATCTCAGCCTGCCGCAGCAGACGGGTCAAGAATGAGGTCGAGACCAAAATTGCCGGCCGCCGGGACGATGCGGCGAGCCGGGACAGAACCACCCGTCAGGCGCAATGCCGCAATGCGCGGCAACGCTGCCCGAGGCCCCGCAGACAGGCCGTAAAGGCCTTCATAGGCAACCGGCGACAGGATCGAGATCAGGCCGCGCGCCGTCTTGCACTCGATGCCCAGACTGGTCGCCCGCAGTTCCCGCACGCCGGTAAAGGCCTCGAGGAAAACATGGTGATCGGCAGGATCACCGGCCACCAGGATCACTTCGGCAAGGCTTTGCGCGCCGTTGCCGTGTGTCTGATATTCAGGCTTCCAGAAGTTCTCGGGATACCGGTTGCGACAGGTGAAGAACCCGAGCGTCGGAGCATCCGGATCCGCAGTGAAAGTCAGGTCGAAGCCGACCTTGCGCACCTGCCCGTCCGGCCCGATGGCTTCCCGTTCGAAGCCGAAGGGCTCGAACACCTTCAGGCCGGCGGCAGCAAATCCCGCCCGGTCGGACACTGGATCCACGCTGTCCAGCACCAGCATTGACGCGCCTTCGTGCCGGCTCAGGAAGTCGCGGTTGAAGCCGCCGAATGAAAAACTGCCCTTGCCCGGCGCCGCGATGTCGACGCCAGCAGGAACCGTCAGCAGCTCGATGAACGCGCCATCGAGCTGAACCAGACGGTTCTCGGTGCCCCAGGGGTGGCGTGCCCGCGGCGTCAGGGTGAAGCCATTGGCCTCATAGGCCGCCGCGGCGCGATCCAGATCGCGCACGGCCACCACCAGATGATCGATCCCCCGGGTCACGTCCCCTCCCCGTCCCTTGTCAGACGAGCCGGCTGCGATTAACGGCAGCGGCAATGAACGAGGCGAACAGCGGATGCGGCTCGAACGGACGCGACTTCAGTTCCGGATGATACTGAACGCCGATGAACCAGGGATGGTCGGCAATCTCGACCGTCTCCGGCAACACGCCATCGGGCGAGGTGCCGGCGAAGCTGAGGCCGCAGTTCTCCAGCGTCGGGCGGTAGGCGATGTTCACCTCGTAGCGATGACGATGGCGTTCCGAAATCGTCGTCGAACCGTAGATCTCGGCAATGCGCGAGCCCGGCTTCAGCGCAGCCTGATAGGCACCGAGGCGCATCGTGCCGCCGAGGTCATCCCCGTCCGCACGCGTCTCCACCTCATTGCCACGCACCCACTCGGTCATCAGGCCGACGACCGGCTCCGACGACGGACCAAATTCCGTCGAGCTGGCCTTGGCAATGCCGGCGAGATTGCGGGCAGCTTCAAGGACCGCCATCTGCATGCCGAAGCAGATGCCGAAATACGGCACCTTGCGCGTGCGGGCAAAATGCGCCGCAGCGATCTTGCCTTCAGCACCGCGCTCGCCAAAGCCGCCGGGAACCAGAATGCCGGCCACGCCCTCGAGATAGAGACCCGGATCTTCCTTCTCGAAGGTCTCCGATTCGATCCACTCGAGCTTCACCTTGACGTTGTTGGCGATGCCGCCATGCACCAGCGCCTCGATCAGCGACTTGTAGGCATCCTTCAGCACCGTGTACTTGCCGACAACGGCAATGGTCACTTCACCTTCCGGATTGGCAATGCGGCGGGAGATCTCTTCCCAGCGATCCAGCTTCGGCGCCGGTGCACCCGTGATGCCGAATGCGGCCAGAACCTCGCTGTCGAGGCCTTCCTTGTGATAGGCGATCGGCACATCATAGATCGAGGCCACGTCATAGGCCGGGATCACCGCGCTTTCACGGACATTACAGAACAACGACAGCTTGCGCCGTTCGGTGTCCGGGATCTTGCGGTCGCAGCGGATCATCAGGATGTCCGGCTGGATGCCGATCGACCGCAGTTCCTTCACCGAGTGCTGCGTCGGCTTGGTCTTCATCTCGCCCGCGCTCGGGATATACGGCATCAGGGTGAGATGGATGTAGATCGCCTGGCCACGCGGCAGGTCGTTGCCAAGCTGGCGGATCGCCTCGAAGAAGGGCAGACCCTCGATGTCGCCGACCGTGCCGCCAATTTCCACCAGCACGAAGTCAACGTCGTCATTGCCGTCCAGGACGAAGGCCTTGATGGCATCCGTCACATGGGGAATCACCTGCACCGTGCCACCGAGGTAATCACCGCGCCGTTCCTTGGCGATGATGTCCTGATAGATGCGACCGGTGGTGATGTTGTCCTGCTTGGTCGCGGGACGGCCGGTGAAGCGCTCGTAGTGACCCAGATCAAGGTCGGCCTCGGCCCCGTCATCGGTGACGAAGCATTCGCCGTGCTGATACGGGCTCATCGTGCCCGGATCGACGTTGAGATAGGGGTCGAGCTTGCGAAGACGGACGGTGTAACCGCGCGCCTGCAGGAGTGCGCCGAGGGCTGCCGAGGCAAGGCCTTTGCCGAGGGAGGAAACCACGCCGCCAGTGATGAAAATGTATCGCGCCATGGAGCAACACCTTAACGGGACCAGGGCCAGGTCGGCCACATGGGTCTTGCGGTTAGACACAATAAAAATGCCCTGCGATTGGTGCCGCAGGGCAAATTCAGAATTCGGATCCGGCTCAGCCGGATGTCGCTTACTGCGCGGCCGGGACCTGAGGACCGGTCGGCTGCGGGCTCTGCTGCTTCAGGGCGTCGAGAACGCCACCACCCGTTGCCGGGGCCGGAGCTTCGCCGTTCTGCTGCGTTGCCGGGGTCTGCGACGTCGGCAGGCTGTCCAGCACGGAGGCCGGGCTGTCGTTCATCTTGGCGATCAGGCTGAGCGCGATGGACGTGGCAAAGAAGGCCACAGCCAGCAGGGACGTCGCGCGGGTCAGCACGTTGGCAGTGCCACGTGCCGTCATGAAGCCGCCGCCGCTGCCGCCCATGCCAAGCGCGCCGCCTTCGGAGCGCTGCAGAAGGACGACCAGCACCAGTGCCAGCACGACCATCAGGTGAATGACGATGACCACCGTTTCCATTTGGGACCGAAACTCTGTTGTACGATTGGCGCCTTCTACACCAGACGCGACTGGCTTTCCACCCTAGAAGCAAAAGAGCTGCCTTGCGCCTGTGGCAAAGCAGCCCCGCGCTGAAGGGTCAACGATAAGCGGCGATAATGCCGAGGAAATCTGCGGCTTTCAGGCTGGCCCCGCCAACCAGTGCCCCGTTCACATGCGGCACCGCCAACAATTCGGCAGCATTAGCCGGCTTCACCGAGCCACCATAAAGCAGTCGCATCTGAGCCCCTTCTGCACCAAAGCGTACGGCGAGCCGGTTGCGCAGGTCGCCATGGACCTCGGCGACATTGCCGACGGTTGGCGTCAGACCCGAGCCGATGGCCCAGACTGGCTCATAGGCAATGACCGTGTTGGCAGCTGTCGCGCCATCCGGAATGGAGCCGGCGATCTGGGTTGCAACAACCTCGAGGGTCTTGCCGGCCTTGCGCTCGGCCTCGGTCTCGCCAACGCAGATGATGGCAACAAGGCCCGCGCGCCAGGCAGCTTCTGCCTTTGCCCGGACCACGGCATCGCTTTCGCCGTGGTCGGCGCGCCGTTCCGAATGCCCGACGATGACCGCAATGGCACCGGCATCTTTCAGCATTTCGGCTGAGATGTCGCCGGTGTGGGCGCCCTTGGCATTGGCATGGCAATCCTGACCACCGAGCGTGATCTTGGTGGCCGCAACATCCTGGCCAAGACGCGACAGCAGCGTCGCCGGCGGGCAGATCATCACATCCACCTTCTGGGTCAGCACGGGATAGAGGGCAGCGGACAGCGCCTTGATCTCGGCACGACTTGCGTCAACGCCGTTCATCTTCCAGTTCCCGGCCACGAGCGGGCGGATCGAAGTGGGATTTGTTGCGGTCATCTGTCGCTCCCTCTGCAAGCCAGCGCCGGTCTGAAGCCGCCTGGCTCGAATGCTGCTTTGTCATCTTCGCTAACGGGCCGGGGCGCAAAGCGCAAGTGCGCTTCGCCACCTGCTTGTCTTGCCCCTATTGTCCGCTGCCCTGCAACGGGCTATGCAGGACAACCGCCGGGCGGAAACGCCGGGCCGCATGCTTATTGACCAGTGGAGACAACATGCTCGACGCGCTGCGCAAGGGCGCCGGCACCTGGGTTGCCAAGATTTTCCTGTTCGTCCTCGTCCTCAGCTTTGCTGCCTGGGGGATCGCGGACGTGTTCCGTGGCTTCCAGACGACGACCGCTGCCAAGGTCGGCAATGCCGAAGTTTCCCTGATCGAATTCGAGCGGACCTACCGCCAGGAACTCGACCGTATTGGCCGTCAGATCGGCAGGCCGCTGTCCACGACGGAAGGCGCACAGTTCGGCATTCCGCAGCAAGTCCTTGGACGTCTCATCGCCGACGCGGCCATGAACGACGAAGCCAATGCCATGAACATCGGCCTGTCGAACGAAGAGCTGGCCAAGGCGATCCAGGCCAACCCGAGTTTCCAGCGCAGCGGCAAATATGACCGCAACCTTCTGCTGGAACTCCTGCGCAGCAACGGAATCCGCGAAGAGCAGTTCGTCACCGACCAGCGCCTGACCTTTGAGCGCATGCAGATCGCCGAGGGCATCTCCGGCGCGATGTCAGCGCCCAGGACCATGCTGGAAGCCGTCAACGTGTTCCAGAACGAAACCCGCTCGGCACGCTATCTGGTTCTGACCCCGGAAAGCCTCGGCGTACTGGCGGAGCCCGATGACGCGGCCCTTGCCACGTTCTACGAAGCGCGCAAGGCCGATTTCCGGGCGCCGGAACTGCGCGCCTTGACGCTGCTTGAACTGACCCCGGCAAGCCTTGCCAAGGCCGACGCGGTGACCGACGAGGCGGCTCGTGCCGAATATGATCGCACGATCACCCGCTATCGCACCGACGAACGCCGCCGGGTGCGCCAGATCCCCTTCACCGATTCGGCCGCTGCCGAAGCTGCTGCTGCAGAACTTGCGGCCGGCAAGACCTTCGCGGACCTGATGGCCGCGCGGAACCTCAAGGACACCGACGTGGACCTTGGGCTGCTGGCGAAGGACAAGCTCCTCGACCCGGCAGTCGCCGAAGCGGCCTTCGCCGCGGCGCAGGGCGTTCTGCCGCAGCCGGTCAAGGGCCGGTTCAGCACCCTCATCCTCGAGGTTGCCGAGATCGTTCCGGCAGCAACCCGGCCGTTCGATGAGGTCAAGGCCGAGATCAAGGCCGCCCTTGCGCTTGCCGCAGCTGAAGAAGACGTCATGGATCTGCATGACGAAATCGAAGACGCCCGGGCCGGAGGCACCACCCTCGCCGAGATCGGCACGCGTTTCAGCCTGACGCCGACCACCATCGCTGCGGTCGACAGCACAGGCAAGGATGCCAGCGGCACCGCCGTCACCCTGCCCGAGAACCCCGAGCTTCTTGCCAAGGCCTTCGAGAGCGACGTCGGCATGGAAAACGACGTCCTGGCTTCCGGCCAGCGCGGCTATCTCTGGTTCGAAGTCACCGGCGTGACCCCGGCCCGCGACCGTGACCTTGCCGAAGTCCGTCCCGCTGTCGTTTCGGCATGGCTTGCCGCCGAACGGGACAAGCTGCTCGGCGAACTGTCGCTGTCCTATGCCGACCGCCTGCGCAAGGGCGAGACGCTGGAGGCGATTGCCGCCGAGAAGGGCCTTGCGATCAAGACCGACGCCGCGATCAAGCGCAATCTGGCAACCGATGACCTGCCCGCCGCGACCGCCAGCGAAGCCTTTGCCGGCCCCGCCGGCACGGTGGTGGAAGCTGCTGGAACCAACGGCAACCGCATCGTCCTCGTGGTCGACAGCATCGCCACTCCGGCGTTCTTCGTCGAGGCCGAGGAGATCAAACCGATCGACGAGCAGATCACCCGGCAGCTGCAGGATTCGCTGCTCAACCAGCTTGTGGCCGAAGTCCAGAAGGCCAAGGGCGTCGAAATCAACCAGGCCGGCATCCAGCAGGTCATCGGCACGAGCCAGACCCAGTAACAGCCGCAACACGCTTTCGCCCGAGAGACCTACTCATGAGCAATTTCAAGGCCTATATCGCCCGGATCGCTGACGGAGAGGCGCTCTCGCGCGAAGACGCAAGGGCCGCGTTCGACGTCATCCTGTCGGGCGAGGCAACCCCTTCGCAGCTCGGCGGCTTCCTGATGGGCCTGCGCCTGCGCGGCGAGACGGTGGACGAGGTCACCGGCGCCGTCGCCTCCATGCGCGCGCGCATGCTGCCGGTTGCAGCCCCGGCCGATGCCATCGACATCGTCGGCACCGGCGGCGATGCCACGGGCAGCTACAACATCTCCACCTGCGCCGCCCTTGTCGTCGCGGGCTGCGGGGTGAAAGTGGCCAAGCACGGCAACCGCTCGCTCTCCTCCAAGTCCGGCTCGTCCGAAGCCCTCGTCCAGCTCGGCGTCAACATCGACATCGGCCCGGAGCGGATCTCGGCCTGCGTCAATGAGGCCGGCATCGGCTTCATGTTTGCCCCGCTGCACCATGCAGCTATGAAGCATGTGGGGCCGACCCGCATTGAGCTGGGCACGCGCACGATCTTCAACCTGCTCGGCCCCCTCTCCAATCCGGCCGGCGTGAAGCGCCAGATGACGGGTGTCTTCGACGGCCGCTGGGTTGAGCCGATTGCCCATGTGCTGAAGAACCTCGGCTCCGAGCATGTCTGGATCGTGCATGGCTCCGACGGCATGGACGAGATCACCACGACGGGCCCGACTGAGGTGGCCGAGCTGAAGGACGGCGTGGTCCGGACCTTCACCATCACCCCGGCCGATGCCGGCCTGCCGGCCGCCCGCTTCGAGGACTTGAAGGGCGGCACGCCGGAGGAAAACGCGGCAGCCCTGCGCGCCGTGCTCGCCGGGGCCAAAAACCCCTACCGCGATGTGGTGCTCATCAACGCCGCCGCTTCGCTGATCGTTGCCGGCAAGGTCGCGACCCTGCCTGAAGGCGTGGCACTGGCCGCCCGCTCGCTCGACAGCGGCGACGCGCTCGACCGGCTCGAGCGCCTCGTGGCCGTCTCCAACGGATAAGACTATGGCTGACATTCTCACCCGCATCGAGGCCTACAAGCGCGAGGAAATCGCCGCCGCCAAGGCTCGGCGCCCGCTCGCCAGCCTGCTGGATGCGGCAAGCACCGTCGAGGCCCCTCGCGGCTTTGCCCGGGCGATCCGGGCCAAGCTCGACGCCGGCGACTATGCCCTCATTGCCGAGATCAAGAAGGCAAGCCCGTCGAAGGGCCTGATCCGTGCCGACTTCGATCCCCCGGCGCTGGCCCGCGCCTATGAGGCCGGCGGCGCGGCCTGCCTGTCGGTGCTCACCGACACGCCCTCCTTCCAGGGCCACCCGGACTATCTCACCGCGGCCCGGGCGGCCGTGACGCTGCCGGCGCTGCGCAAGGATTTTCTCTACGACACCTATCAGGTGGCCGAGGCCCGCGCCTGGGGTGCCGACTGCATCCTGATCATCCTCGCCGCCGTCGATGACGCGCTGGCGAAGGATCTCGAGGATGCCGCCTTCGACCTCGGCATGGACGTGCTTTTGGAAGTCCACGACGAGGCAGAGCTGGAGCGGGCGCTGAAGCTTGCCTCGCCGCTGATGGGCATCAACAACCGCAACCTGAAGACCTTCGAGGTGTCGCTGGAGACAAGCGAACGCCTGGCGCCGATGATCCCGGACGACCGGATCATCGTCGGCGAATCGGGTCTGTTCACCCCGCCGGACCTTGCCCGCATGAGGGCGGCGCGCATTTCCACCTTCCTCATCGGCGAAAGCCTGATGCGGCAGGAAGACGTGGCAAGCGCCACCCGCACGCTGCTGGCTCGTAGCCCGGAAGCGGCCTGACCCATGGCCGGCGACCAGGATCACCTGACCCATATTGACGCGGCCGGCACCGCCAACATGGTGGATGTGGCCGACAAGGCCGTGACCCGGCGCGAGGCGCGGGTGCAGGGCGAAATCCGCATGGCGCCGGAAACCCTGCAGCTCATCCTCGACGGCAACGCCAAGAAGGGCGATGTCATCGGCACGGCGCGGCTTGCCGGCATCATGGCCGCCAAGCGCACACATGAGCTGATCCCACTCTGCCATCCGCTGCTGATCACCAAGGTTGCCGTCGACATCGAGCCGGATCCCTCCCTGCCCGGCCTCGTCGTCACCGCGTCGGTCCGCGTCACCGGCCAGACCGGCGTCGAGATGGAAGCGCTCACCGCGTGTTCCGTCGCCTGCCTGACGATCTACGACATGGCCAAGGCCGTCGATCGCGGCATGGTCATCGGCAACATCCGGCTGATGGAAAAGAGCGGCGGACGCTCCGGCGACTGGCGCGCCGACGAGACCTGACCTGCCCCTGCACAGGGCACCCACCCCTCGCGAGGAGCTGACGCCATGAGCCTGATGCCGGTTGAGGATGCCCGCGCCAAACTCCTGTCCGGCGTCGTGCCGCTCGGTGTTGAGCCTGTGCCGGTTGCCGCGGCCAACGGCCGGGTGCTGGCGGCCGATCTGGCGGCCCGGCGCACCCAGCCCCCCTTCCCGGCTTCCGCCATGGACGGCTATGCCCTGCGCGCCGCCGATGCGGCCGCCGCAGGCGCCCGGCTGACCGTCATCGGCGAGGCCCCCGCCGGCCACGGCTTCTCCGGCACGGTCGGTCCGGCTGAAGCGGTGCGGATCTTCACCGGCGCTCCCGTTCCCGCTGGCGCCGACAGCATCCTGATCCAGGAAAACGCCAGCCGCAGCGAGGCGAGCCTCACGGTTCTGGAGCCGGTGCGCGCTGGCCAGTTCGTGCGCCCGGCCGGTCTCGACTTCTCGCAAGGCGACGTGCTGCTGAGTGCCGGAACCCGGCTCGACTTCAAGGCACTGGCACTGGCCGCCGCCATGAACCACGCCGCCCTTCCCGTCTGGCGCAAGCCCCTGGTCGCCATCATTGCCACGGGTGACGAGCTGGTGCCGCCCGGGCAAACGCCTGGCCCGGACCAGATCATCGCCTCCAACCACTGCGGCGTCGCCGCTCTTGTCGAGGATTGCGGCGGCCGCCCGCTGGATCTCGGCATTGCCGCCGATGACCCGACTGCCATCGCCCTCAAGGTGCGCGAGGGCATCGCCGCCGGGGCCGATGTGCTGGTGACGCTCGGCGGCGCCTCCGTCGGCGATCACGATCTGGTGCAGTCGGTGCTGGGCAGCGAGGGCATGGAGCTGGCGTTCTGGAAGATCGCCATGCGGCCGGGCAAGCCGCTGATGGCCGGTCATCTCGGCCGCACGAAAGTGCTTGGCCTGCCGGGCAACCCGGTGTCGAGCCTTGTCTGCGCGCTCCTGTTCCTGCGCCCTCTGCTCTATCGCCTGACAGGCCAGCCGGACGGCACGGGCCAGACGACGGCAACGCTGACCGCGCCCGTGCCGGCGAATGACCAGCGCCAGGACTACCTGCGTGCCCGTCTCACCACCCATCCCGACGGCACCCGCAGCGTCACGCCCTTTGACCGGCAGGACAGTTCCATGCTCGGGCTTCTGGCCGCCTCCGGCGCCCTGATCATCCGGCCACCCCATGCACCTGCTTTGGCGGCGGGCACGACCGTCGATATTCTCGAGCTCTAGGTCGATCCCCCCCCAAGCGCGTTGTCGCTGCCACATTCCGGTCAACTTGGGCAGGCATTTCCACGTCCTGTTCAGGTTATGCTTCCGTAATACTAAACCAATCTGGTTACGGACCATGGCTTGATCCATCAATAAACCAGATTGACCGAAATGCGATTCAAGCAATCCCTATTAAAGCGTACAAAATACATTAGAGCCCGAGTTTTTGACTACCCGTTAGCTCCGCTTTCCGATGTCGTTTCCAACTCAAAAGCCGCGGCTTCCGCAAAGGAGTTCAGCATACCTCCGGTCGTCTACCAGACCTGGGAAGAAAACCTGTTCGGCCGGCGGCACCTGCGGGCGCTCGAAAGATTTCGTAAGGACAACCAAGACCTTCGGTTTGTCTTGATGGACCGCACCGAGCGCGATGCCTACATGGCAGAGAGCTGGGGGCATCATCCCGTCCACGCGATCTACCGCGGTGCGCAGTTCGGTCCCATGCGGGCTGACATTTTCCGCTATTGCCTTCTTCACGAACGCGGCGGCTATTACTTCGACATCAACAAGGCCGTGACCGTCCCGATCCGCTCGCTTCACGCGCCGGACAGCACCGCCTTCCTGTCGCATGAGCACAGCGAATGCACGGTCTTGCCGAGCCGCCAGACGCTGGACCTCATGCCCCTGCCCGGACATTACATCGCGCAATGGGCCTTCGGATTTGCCCCGCAGCATCCGTTCCTGGCCCGTACGATCGCCTACATTTGCGAGTTTGCCGACGCCTACGCCAACCGCTCCTTCAGCACTCCGAAGTCGGCGATCCTGCAGCTGACCGGACCGGGCATGTTCACGCGGGCAGTCCGGGACAGTCTTGACCAGGATCCTTCCCTTGCGCAGCAGATGACACTGCTTCCACCCGCCTTCGCCGGCGCGGGAGACGTCAACATTGAGGGATCTGACGTCCGTTACCTGCGTCAGCCGCCCTATTTCCGCAAGCGCAACCAGCCGATCCTGCAACTGGATGACCCGGAGCGATTTGCCGGGATCGCACAGAGCATGCGGATATCGACAGACAGCCGTTGAACGGAATGAGCCGATAAGCCCTTCACTCCGCGAGTCATACGAAAACACGCCCGAAGAGACAAAGCTATCACCAGCCTAAAAACCTGAAAAACATCAACAGTTCATCATATCAATTGCAATGAGAATATATCATTGCAATTGATATTATTTCATTCGCATTGAAGTCAGCTTTTCTTGCGGATCCAGACAGCTGTGTCGTGGAACGCGGCGCCGCCGTAAGGGGCAACCGGGTCGGCGCCCGTCAGGGTGTTGATGCCGCAGCCGGTCTCGAAGGCGGAGTTGGGCCACAACCCTTCAGAGATCACCGTCCCCTGCACCAGCCCCTCGATCACCCGGGCGTGCAGGACGACCTCGCCGCGCGCGTTGCCCATCACCACCTTGTCGCCGTCGGCCACGCCGGCCTTCGCGGCGTCCTGTGCCGTCAGCCAGACCTCGGGCCGTCCCCCCTCCTTCTTCACCGAGCCCGGGGTCTCGGAGAAGGTCGAGTTGAGGAACGAGCGCGCCGGTGCCGTCACGAGGCGGAAGGGATGGTCGATGTCAGCCCGCTCGACCGCATCCCAGTAGTCGGGCAGCTCCGGCATGGTGGCCACCGGTCCGAGCGCCTTGCCGTCCTCGGGCCGGTTCGGGGCCAGCGTCGCAGCCCAGTCGACGCGGAAATGGAACTTGCCGTCCGCATGGCCGAAGCCTTTCAGGAAATGCGCCTGGTCGAATTCAGGCTGCATGTCCTTCCAGCGCCCGGCCTCAAGGTCTGCGAGCGTGCCATAGCCGGAGTTGACCAGCATCCAGTCGACATGCTCGCGTGCGCTCATGTGGAACCCGGGATGATCCTTCGCCCCGATCCGGCGGGCCAGCTCGTTGATGACGAACAGGTTCTCGCGCGCCTCGCCCGGTGCCTCGGTCAGCTTCGGACCGAAGATAAGATACTGGTGGCCACCGCCCTTGTAGATGTCGTCATGCTCGAGGAACTGCGTCGCCGGCAGCACGATGTCGGCATGGCGCGCGGTATCGGTCATGAACTGCTCATGCACGACGGTGAAGAGATCCTCGCGGGCAAAGCCTTCCACCACCTTGCGCTGCTCCGGGGCTACGGACACCGGATTGGTGTTCTGGATCAGCATGGCCGTCACCGGCGGGCCTCCGGCCAGCGCCGTGCGGTCACCGGTCAGCACCCGGCCGACGAGGCTCTGGTCGAGGAGGCGTGTTGCCGTCTTCAGCTCGGGAGCCTCCACCATCGCCTTGTTGAGCTGGTAGATCGCGCCGTTGTTGTGGAAGGCGCCGCCGCCCTCATACTGCCAGCAGCCCGTCACCGCGGCGATGCTGGCGGCTGCATGCATGGACACCGCGCCGTTGCGCGTGCGAGTGAAGCCGTAGCCGAGGCGGAAGAAGGTCTTCTTCACCTGGCCCATCATGTGGGCGAGGCTGACGATGTCAGCCGCAGGCACACCACAGATGGCCTCCGCCCATTCCGGCGTGCGGCTCGCCAGATGCGCTTCCAGCGCATCCGGACAGTCGGTGTAGCGGGCAAGATACTCCCGGTCGGCAAGACCGTCGCGGAAGAGGACATGCATGATGGCGCAGGCGAGCGCCGCATCGCTGCCCGGCTTGACGATCACGCCCACATCCGCCTGTTTCATGGTCTCGGTGCGGTAGACGTCGACGACGATGATCCGCGCGCCACGCTGCTTGCGGGCAGCAATCGCGTGGGTCATCACGTTGACCTGCGTCGCCACCGCATTGGTGCCCCAGATCACCACCTGGTCGGCGCGGGCGATCTCGCGCGGATCGGGGCCGGACAGCCGGCCAGTGCCGGCAACATAACCGGTCCAGGCCATGTTGGTGCAGAAGCTGTCGAACTGGCGCGAGGTGCCTTTTGCGTGGCGGAACCGGTGGATGGCGTCGCGCTGCACCAGCCCCATGGTCCCGGCATAATGATAGGGCCAGATCGTCTCGGTGCCGAAGCGGGCCTCGGCGTCGAGGAACTTCTCGGCGATGAGATCGAGCGCCGCGTCCCAGGAGATCGGCTCGAACCGCCCCTCACCCTTGGCTCCCACCCGGCGGAGTGGACGGGTCAACCGGTCGGGATGATAGAGCCGCTCGGTGTAGCGGGCCACCTTGGCGCAGATGACGCCGGCCGTGTAGTCATTGTCCGGCGCCCCGCGCAGGCGGCCAATCCGCCCCTCCGCCGTCACCTCCACCTCGAGCGCACAGGTCGAGGGACAGTCGTGCGGGCAGGCGGAAAAGGCTGTGATGGTGGCGGGCTTGTTCATGAAACACTCGCTGGCTGGTGCCTGAGCGGACGAAAGCTCCGATCAGGCGACGTTGACCGAGGTTTCAGACCTTGTGCCAGCGAAGTCAAGCAACAGACGGCGCAGAATCGAGGTGCCAGTTTGGCTGCCGGCTGGAGACTTGACGGCTCCAATCAACTGCGCGGACCGAAATCCGCCTGCGTGACCACTCCGTCGCCGTTTCGGTCAATGCTGGCGATCCAGTCCGCAGCACGCGCCTGAAACTCATCCTTGGAGACCTTGCCGTCCCCATCGATGTCATTGGCCTCGAGCCGCATCCCTTCGGCGGGATCGGCCCTTCCCTTGCCCATCTGTCCGCCATTGTTAGCCTGATCATTGGCGCGAGCCTCATCGAAGGTCAGATATTCCGTTGCATCCAGCATGCCATCATCGTTGGCATCAAAGGAGGCGAAGACATCAGACCGGCGGCTCTGCGCCTCCGCAACGGTCACCTGGCCATCGCCATTCTGGTCCCAGTTCTCGAGGAAATGGTGGCCAGGCTTCATCGCCCCGGCACCGGTTCCAGCGGCAAGTGCGGGCGCGAGCGCGCCGCAGATGGCCAGACCAGCAAGGGCGGCGGCACAGGTCAGGTCGCGCATGATCGACATTGCAAGACTCCATTCGTTGTTTCGAATATTTGCAATATCAAGCTAGCTCGATTTGTCCCTCGGCCCTATCGCCATGCTGTCGCAATCCGTATCCGTTTGTCGCAGACGGAAAACATCTTGGTGCAAGCATGAAAAAAGCCGGCCCCTCGCGGAGCCGGCTCTTGTCACGAAAGAAATGTCAGCTGATTAGCCGACGATCTCGTTGCCGGCGAACCAGAACGCGATTTCTTCTGCAGCGGTTTCCGGAGCGTCGGAACCGTGGACCGAGTTCTCGCCGATCGACAGGGCGAACAGCTTGCGGATGGTGCCTTCTTCGGCGTTGGCCGGGTTGGTGGCGCCCATCACTTCACGGTTCTTCAGGATGGCGTTTTCGCCTTCCAGAACCTGGACAACGGTCGGGCCCGAGGACATGAACTCGGTCAGTTCGCCGAAGAACGGACGGTCCTTGTGGACGGCGTAGAAGGCTTCAGCCTGACGCAGGCTCATCCACACGCGCTTGGAAGCGACGACGCGCAGACCGGCTTCTTCCAGCTTGGCGGTGATGGCGCCAGTCAGGTTGCGCTTGGTTGCGTCCGGCTTGATCATGGAGAAAGTGCGCTCGATGGCCATGTCTCGATATCCTTGGTCTATCTGGTTTTCCGGCGGCCCGGATCGGGCTGCCAGAGGAAAGGACGCCGCCTTGCGGCGGCGGGATCGCTCGCGGGGCGGGCAGCTGCTCTCCCACGCGGAAACTCGCGCGTTCCTATAGCTTTGCCCCGCGCCAACCGCAAGGGGGCTGGGTGCAGGCAGCACTTGCAATAAGGCGCGACCTCCCCCAAAACTCCGCCCCATGTTGCAGATTACCGACCTCACCTATCGCATCGCTGGCCGCCTCCTCATCGACGGCGCCAGCGTCACCCTGCCCGCCCGCACCAAGACCGGCCTCGTCGGCCGCAATGGCACGGGCAAGTCCACCCTGTTCAAGCTGATCACCGGCGATCTGACGTCCGAGACCGGCTCGGTGGCCATCCCGAAGGGATCGCGGATCGGACAGGTGGCGCAGGAAGCGCCGGGCACCGAGGAAAGCCTCATTGAAGTGGTGCTGGCCGCCGATACCGAGCGTGCGCGCCTTCTGGCGGAGGCCGAGACGGCGACCGATCCGGACCGGATCGCCGCCATCCATACGCGCCTTGCCGACATCTCCGCCCACACGGCAGAGGCCCGGGCATCTGCGATCCTGTTCGGCCTTGGCTTCGATGCCGAGGCTCAGCGCCGGCCCTGTTCGGCGTTCTCCGGCGGCTGGCGCATGCGTGTGGCGCTAGCTGCGGTGCTGTTTTCTGAGCCCGACCTGTTGCTGCTCGATGAGCCGACCAACTATCTCGATCTGGAAGGCACGATGTGGCTGGAGACCTACATCTCCCGCTATCCGCATCAGGTGCTGCTGATCTCGCACGACCGTGACCTGCTCAACAAGGCCGTCGATTCCATCGTGCATCTCGACAAGGGCAAGCTGACCTTCTACCGCGGCGGCTATGACAGTTTCGACCGGCAGCGGCGCGAGACCATGATCCTGCAGCAGAAGGCCAAGGAAAAGCAGGACGCGCAGCGCAAGCACATGCAGGCCTTCGTCGACCGCTTCCGTGCCAAGGCCTCCAAGGCCCGTCAGGCCCAGTCGCGCCTCAAGATGCTGGAGCGCATGGATGCAATCGTGCCGCTCACCGAGGAAAGCGCCAAGCCGATCCATTTCCCCTCGCCCCAGGGCCGGCTCGCTCCGCCGATCCTGAAGCTGGAGAATGTGTCGGTCGGCTACGACGAGCGGGTTGTCCTGTCACGCCTGACCCTCAACATCGACACCGACGACCGCATCGCCCTGCTCGGCTCCAACGGCAACGGCAAGTCGACCTTCGCAAAGCTCATTTCCGAGCGTCTTGCTCCGAAGGGCGGCGAAATCACGCGCGCGTCCAAGCTGAAGATCGCTTTCTTCGCCCAGCATCAGCTCGATGAACTGCGCCCGGCCGAAAGCGCAGTCGCCCATGTGCGCACCCTGATGCCGCAGGCGGCCGAGGCACAGGTCCGCGCCCGGGTTGCGCGGTTCGGACTGCCGACAGACCGCATGGACACGCCGGCCAAGGACCTGTCCGGCGGCGAGAAGGCCCGGCTGTTGCTTGGCCTTGCCACGTTCGACGGACCAAACCTGATCATCCTCGACGAGCCGACCAACCACCTCGATATCGACAGCCGCGAGGCGCTGGTTCAGGCCCTGAACGAGTTCGAGGGCGCCGTCGTGCTGATCTCGCACGACCGCCATCTGGTGGAAGCCTGCGCCGATCAGCTCTGGCTCGTCGCCGATGGCGGCGTGAAGAATTTCGACGGCGACATGGAAGACTACCGCCGCTACATCCTGCAGGGTCCGGACGCCGTCCGAAAGGCGAGCGAAGAGGAAGCGCGTGCGGCCAATGCCCAGGACAAGCGCCGCGAGGCGGCCGTAAAGCGGGCCCAGAACGCGCCCTTGCGCAAAAAACTGGAAGCCGCCGAAGCCGAGATGGCGCGCCTGCAGGACAAGCTCGCCAAGATCGACGAGATGATGTCCGATCCCGACTTTTTCACCCGCGATCCCGAACGGGCCGCCAAGTTCGCCAAGGAACGCGCCTTCTGCGAAAAGAAGCTCGTCACCACGGAGGAAGATTGGCTGATGCTGTCTGTGGAGCTGGAAGAGGGGCAAGTTGAGAGTGTATCTCATATGAGGTACACTCATCATCCATGACTGGAGCGGACAGCCTTCCCCGGAGATTTGTCATGACCGCAAAGACAAGCATGCTGCATGTCCGGATTGAAGACGAGACAAAAGCGCGCGCGGCGGCGGCTCTGGATGGCACAGGGCTGTCCCTGTCGGATGCGGTGCGTATCCTCGTGACCCGGATCGCACAGGACGGCGTCCTTCCCCCGGGGCTGTTGCTTGACACTGAAGCCCATGATGCCTGGTTCAGGGACAAGGTGGCCGAGGCACTGAACGACCTTTCGGCCCCGCTGTCGCACGAGGATGTCATGGCGGCGGCAGACCGGCGGATTGCACGCGGCCGAATTGACAGTGGCGTCTGAGGGTGTCTGCGGTGCGGCTGGCATGGCACCCATTGGCAGCGCAGGACTTTCTTGCGATCATCGACTACATCGCAGCGGACAATCCGGCCGCCGCGACGGCTTTCAAGCAAGATGTGGAAGCCCGCGTTGCAACGCTGATGCGTCATCCTGACCTCGGCCGCCCGGGCCGTGTCGCGACAACACGAGAGCTGGTCGTTCGGCAGACCTATATCGTTATCTACACCGAACAGCCCGGTTCGATCCTCATCCTGCGCCTGCTTCATGGCGCCCGGCAATGGCCCTGAGCCTGCCTGTCACCATCAACAGAGAGCCCGCCCATGCAGCTGCCGCAGTCTCCCGCCGTGATCGCCTTCGATGCAGATGACACGCTCTGGCACAACGAGAGCTTCTTCAAACTGACGGAAGCCCGCTTCGCCGAACTGCTCGCGCCCTATTGCGAGAAGAACCGCATCGAGGAACGGCTGGTGGCCGCCGAACGGCGCAACGTCCACCACTATGGCTACGGCATCAAGGGCTTCATCCTGTCGATGATCGAGACCGCGATCGAGGTCACTGACGGCAAGGTGCCGGCGACGGTGATCGGTGAAATCCTGGCGGCGGGACAGGACATGCTCGGCCACCCGGTCGAGCCGCTCGACGGCGTGCGCGAGGCCCTTGCCGCCATCCGGGGCATCGCCCCGCTGATCCTCATCACCAAGGGCGACCTGTTCGACCAGGAACGCAAGATCGCCGCCTCGGGCCTGCAGAAGCACTTTACTGCCGTCGATGTGGTCAGCGAGAAGAGCCCGGAGGTCTACGCCCGGATCTTTGCCCGCTACACCGACGACATGTCGAAGGTGGTCATGATCGGCAACTCGGTGCGCTCCGACATCCTGCCGGTGCTTGAACTGGGAGCGACAGCCATTCACGTGCCCTACCCGCTGCTCTGGGCGCTGGAAGCGGCCGACTTCCCCGATGGCCATCCGAAAGCGATCCAGCTCAAGAGCCTCACGGACCTGCCGGCGCTGTTCGGGCCGGCCTGACTGGCGTTTGCGTCAGGGTGCCTTCACCGGATGCAGCGGCGCGCCGGTTGAGAGGAAGCTCGTGACATTGGCGATGGTCGTCTCGGCGATGGCCGTCAGCGCGTCCTCGGTGAAGAAGCCCTGGTGGCCGGTGATGAGCACATTCGGGAAAGTCAGGAGCCGGGCAAAGAGGTCATCCGGGATGATCCGGTCCGACAGATCCTCGAAGAACAGCTGGCTTTCCTCCTCGTAGACATCGAGCCCGAGGGCGCCGATCTGGCCGCTCTTCAGCCCCCGGATCACGGCTGCCGTGTCGATGACCGCCCCGCGCGAGGTGTTCACCAGCATGACGCCGGGGCGCATCTGCGCAATCGTTTCATCATTTATGAGATGAAACGTGGCTGGCGTCAGCGGGCACTGCAGCGACAGGATGTCAGCGGCGGCGAAGAGTTCGGCCAGCGGCAGATAGGTGACACCAAGCGCGAGGCAGGCCGGGTTCGACACCGGGTCATGCGCCACCACGCGGCAGCCGAACCCGGTCATGATCCGCGCCAGAACCTCGCCGATGAGACCCGTACCGATGATGCCGACCGTGCGCCCATGGAAGTCGAACCCCATCAGCCCGTCCAGCGCGAAATTACCGTCCCGCACCCGGTTGTAGGCGCGGTGGGTCTTGCGGCTCAGCGTCAGCATCAGGGCTACCGCGTGCTCCGCCACCGCATGCGGCGAGTAGGCCGGCACGCGGGCCACCTGAATGCCGCAGGCCTCTGCGGCCTTGAGGTCCACGTGATTGAAGCCGGCCGAGCGCAGCGCAACGAGCTTCACCCCGTAATCCGACAGTCCGTCCAGCACCGGCGCCGACAGCGTGTCATTGACGAAGGCGCAGACCACATCCGCCCCGCGCGCCAGCGGCATGGTCCGTTCCGTGAGGCGCATGTCGTGATAAACGAGGCTGACCGGCGCCTCCGCCCTTGCTGCCGCCGCATCCAGAGACCGGGCGTCATAGGGCTTGGCGCTGAACACATCGACACGGTAGCGGGCATCGGACATTGTCGGGCTCCGGATGGGATGATGGCATGATAAATGGCGTGACCCGTGACACGAGTCGTTCTCCCGCATTCATACACGTCAACAGGGGCTTGCCCATGACACGCCGCATAGCCGACCTTCGCAATCTCGGGCCGAAGACCGCCGCGATGCTTGGCGAGATCGGCGTCGGGACGGAAGCCGAGCTGCGGGCGCTCGGGGCGGTTGAATGCTATTGCCGGCTGCGTTTCGCATTTGGCAGACAGATCAGCCTCAACGCCCTGCACGCGATGGAGGCAGCGCTTCTGAACATCGACTGGCGGGCGCTCGATGCCCAGACAAAAGACCGGCTGCTCCGGGAGGTTGCAGTGCGGACCGAACCGCTCTGACGACAGACACTGAAGCGCACGACCAATTTTGCGCCGTCATTCCGGACAAGGTGAGCGGCAGCGAGCGAAAGAAACAGCCCGCAAACAAAAACCCCGGACCTTTCGATCCGGGGTCAGACTGCTGACAAACCTCGACCTCCCCGAAGTCATCCCGGCCAAGCGTAGCGCCGAGCCGGGACCGGAGAGTCGAGGCCTCTATAATTCAATGAGTTAAGACCGGAGAGACCGTGGCTCTCCGGTCCCGGATCTCCGCTTCGCTGCGTCCGGGATGACAACAGAGGGTTTGTCATCAACCTCACCCCGGAGCTGTCGATCCGGGGTTTCCAACACTCATGCGCTGTTGAGATCAGCCAACAAAGGGCCGGGTTCCGGAGGCGTCCTTGATCTCGGTCGGCAGGCCGATGCGGTTGAGGAGCGCGAGGAAGGGCTTGGGGTCAAGCTCCTCGACGTTCTTCATCGCACCGACATCCCACGTGCCGTCGGCAATCAGCATGGCAGCGGCGACCGGCGGCACGCCGGCGGTGTAGCTGATGCCCTGCGAGCCGACTTCATTGTAGGCATCCTTGTGATCGGCAATGTTGAAGACCAGAACTTCGGCCGGCTTGCCGTCCTTCTTGCCCTTCACCAGCGTGCCGATGCAGGTCTTGCCGGTGTAATCCGGGGCGAGCGACGAGGGATCCGGCAGCACGGCCTTGACCACCTTCAGCGGCACCACTTCAAGCCCTTCGGCCGTCTTGACCGGCTGTTCGGACAGGAGGCCAAGGTTCTTCAGTACGGTGAAGACGTTGATGTAGTGATCCGAGAAGCCCATCCAGAAGCGCACGTCCGCCTGCGGATAGTTGGCCGACAGGGAATGCACTTCGTCATGGCCGGTCAGATAGGTCTGCTGCGGGCCCACGAGCGGCATGTCCCAGGACTTGCCGACCTCGAACATCTTGTTCTCCTGCCAGCCACCGTTCTGCCAGGAATAGACCGTGCCGGTGAACTCGCGGAAGTTGATTTCCGGGTCGAAGTTGGTCGAGAACCAGCGGCCATGCGAACCGGCGTTGATGTCGATGATGTCGATCGACTCCGGCTCGGTCACGTATTCGTCGATGGCGAGGCGCGCATAGGCATTGACCACGCCCGGGTCGAAGCCGACGCCGAGGATCGCGGTGATGCCCTTGTCGGCACAGGCCTCGCGGCGCTTCCACTCGTAGTTGCCATACCAGGGCGGCGTCTCGCAGATCTTCTTCGGATCTTCGTGGATGGCCGTGTCCATGTAGGCCACGCCCGTCTCGATGCAGGCATCCAGAACGGTCATGTTGACGAAGGACGAGCCAACGTTGATGACGATCTGACACCCGGTCTTGCGGATCAGCGCGGCGACCGCCGCCGTGTCCATTGCATTCAGGGCATGGGCTTCAAGAGCGCCCTCGACCTTCAGGCTGCCTTTCTCGCGGATGCTGTCGATGATCCGCTCGCACTTCGCGGGATTGCGCGAAGCAATGTGAATGTCGCCGAGCAGGTCGTTGTTCTGCGCACATTTGTGCGCGACAACCTGCGCTACGCCACCGGCGCCGATGATGAGTATGTTGCGCTTCATTTCGCCCATAGTCCTCCTTGAGTCTTTGAGGGGCAATGCGTGGGCCGGAGCTGCCGGCCCACGTTCAGGAACGTGTCACACCACGATCACAGCAGGATCACAGCGGGATCACGAAAGGGCGGCTGCGAAGTCGGCATAGGTGAAGTCGCGCGCAAGGCGCACCGCGCCGTCCAGCTCCTTCACCGCGATCGCCGGCATCTTCACGCCATTGAACCAGTTCTTCTTGACCATCGTGTAGCCAGCCGCATCCTGCACCGAGAGCCGGTCGCCGGCCTTCAGCGGCGCGGGGAAGCGGAACTCGCCGAAGATGTCGCCAGCCAGGCACGACTTGCCGCAGACCATCCATTCATGGTCGCCGGCATTCGGCTCCATCTTGGCATTCAGGCGGTAGATCAGCAGGTCGAGCATGTGCGCCTCGATCGAGCTGTCGACGATGGCGAGGTTCTTGCCGTTGTAGAGCGTGTCGAGAACGGTCACTTCCAGCGTGGTGGACTTGGTGATCGCTGCCTCGCCCGGCTCCAGATAGACCTGCACCTCGTTTTCGCCGGCAAAGCGCTTCAGCCGCTCGGCGAACTTCTCCAGCGGATAGCCCTCGCCGGTGAAATGGATACCGCCGCCCAGGCTAATCCATTTCATCTGCCGGATCAGGAAGCCGAAGCGCTGCTCGATATGGCCGAGCATGGCGTCGAAGCGGTCGAAATCCTCATTCTCGCAGTTGTTGTGGAACATGAAGCCGGAGATCCGGTCGGCCACGGCCGCGATCTTCTCCGGGTCATGCTCGCCAAGGCGCGAGAACGGACGCGCCGGGTCGGCAAGGTCAAAGCCGGAGGTGGAAACGCCCGGGTTGACGCGCAGGCCACGCACATGACCGGCCGACTGGGCGTCGAACCGCTCGAGCTGACCGATCGTGTTGAACAGGATCTTGTCGGACGAGGCGATGACCTCGTCGATCTCGTCATCGGCGTAGGCGACCGAATAGGCATGCGTCTCGCCCGGGAACTTCTCCCGGCCGAGCTTCACCTCGTAGAGCGACGACGACGTGGTGCCGTCCATGTAGTGCGACATGAAGTCGAACACGGACCAGGCGGCAAAGCACTTCAGCGCCAGCAACGACTTGGCGCCGGAGGTCTCTCGCAGCCACGCGATCTTCTCCATGTTGGGGAGCAGTTTCGACTTGTCGATGAGATAATAGGGAGTGGGGATCATGTTTAGCCCTTCCGCCATCCTGAATAAAACAGGGAGGGAACCCAGTCAGGGGGGCCTGTTACCCCCTTTACCCCCCGGGCACAATGAAAATCGGGTCCCTTGATTAAAATTTCACGCTTGACGGCCCAAAGCCGCGCAGCGTTCGCAAGGCAGCCTACAACAAAGACCGCCCTCCCCCCTCATGTAATGCGGCTGGCTGCGCTTGCGAGACTTTGCAAGGATTCGTGACGAAGATTTACCGCCAGAACACCAATGCAACGGCAGTCACATCAAGCCGGCTCATCAAAACCATTACACGCCTGCAACAACTTGAAAGCTGGAAGCGGTATCTTTGAACAATATGAAAAGGCGTCAGGTTTGATCGCTGGCAAGCCTGACCGGTCAGGCCTTGCGCTCCCAGCCGCCGTTCGGTTTCTGCTGCCAGTAGGTGACATCAGCCCCCTGGCCCTTGAAGGTCTTCCAGTGCAGGCGCGCGTCCGCCAGAGCTTCCGGATCCTGACCATCAAACATCAGCACGATGCGGGCGTAGCCCTCGATGCTACCTGGCCTTGCCCGATCGACAAGGAATCGCACCTGCGCGTCGTTTGGATTGTCCTCAGCCGCGGTCAGATAGACCGGCTGGTGCTCGGCAAAGCCGTCGGCCGCCGTGCCATGCGGCAGGAACCCATCATCGGAGAACGACCATAGATGCGCATCCAGCGCCGCGACCCGTTCGTCCGATCCGCATTGTACGACCACGGTCCAGTCCCGCTCGAGACATTTCAGCAGCAGGCCCGGCAGCACGGCCTCCAGCGACTGGCTCATCAGGTGGTAGAACAGAACTTCGGTGGCCACGTGGCTTCCTCTCCGGGCTCGGTCCCGTCGGGTGATGCGGCAAGGCAACAATCCCCGGGCAAAGATGTGCGGCGCAAAAAATAACGCATGGACAGATGCCCGGACTCCTAGCATTAACCGGACACAAATTTGCAGGCCCTATTTTCTGATGATGTGCGCAGCGACTCGTTAACCGGCGTCGCGCGCGACAGGGTTTCACACGCAGGGTTCTCGGGGGTTGATGATGGTTGTTCGCGTTGCGCTGTTCTTCACGCTGGTTCTCGGGCTTGCCGGTGCAACCGCAGGCCTCGGCCTTATCGTGACGGAGCCGGCGACAGCCTGCCAGGCCTACAAGGCCTGCTGAGGGCGTGGCCGCGCGGCTGGGGATAACCCTTGCCCCGCACACTGCAGAAGCTGTTGAAAACCCGCTGGACACCCGGCGGGTTTTTTGTGTTCAGAACAGAGAAGCTGCGGGAAAGTACCCGCCATTTCATTCGGGCAAAGAGCGTCCCATCGCTTGCGCCAGCTCGGTTGCACCAAGCGCCGCGAGCTTGTTCGAGACCGCGATACGGTTTTCCGCAGGGTGGTTCTGGTTCAGCTTCGACTTTGCCTCGATCCGCTCGATCGCAATCTCGAATGCGACAATCTTGTCAATCATTTCAGCAAGATAATCTGCCGGAGCGTCAGCCATTTTCCAGGCATCTGGTCCATTCAACGCCCGTTCGTGCCGATTGGTCAGCAGGCTCACGATTCGGCGCTTTGCGGCCGGCTCATGCAGCCACCTGATCCGGCCATGGACGTGCGCCACTTGATAGTTCCAGGTCGGCACGACACGATGCGTTGCGGTCTTGGTCGGATACCAGTTCGGACTGATATAGGCATTTCCGCCCTGGAAGATTGCCAGGACGGCCGCACCATTGGCGATGTCGGCATGCAAGGGATTGGCAAGCGCGACATGCCCGAAAAGCAAGGCGTCCCGCAGGACAAGCGGCAGATGATTGGCAACAAGCCCGCTGGTGGAAGAGGCCACCAGTGTCGCAAGCGGATGATCCTCGAGGATGCGGCCAATCTCGTCTGGGTCGGATTCAGTAAAATGACCTGGATTGTACATCCCCTCACCTTCCTCAGGAGCTGATGCCCTTCATGCGATTGGCAGTGCCGCCGGGGGCGACAGTGCCAGTCGCGGACACATCGGGCTGCAGCGTGCGGCCGCAGCCCGGCGCGATTGTCAGTCTTCGTAGTTTGCCCGCACCAGTTCGTCGAGCAGACGGACGCCGAAGCCCGAGGCCCAGCCCTGGCTGAACTCGGTCTTGTCGGAGCCCATTGCGGTGCCGGCGACGTCGAGATGCGCCCACGGCAAATCATTGACGAAGCGCTGCAGGAACTGGGCGGCCGTGATGGAGCCTGCCGTGCGGCCGCCGGTGTTCTTCACATCGGCATTCGGCGTGTCGATCAGCTTGTCATAGGCCTTGGACAGCGGCAGCCGCCAGACGGTCTCGCCAGTGCTGAGGCCAGCGGCCGTCAGCTTCTGCGCCAGATCGTCGTTGTTGGAGAAGAGCCCGGCGTTCTGCGTGCCGAGGGCAATGATCACGGCGCCTGTCAGTGTCGCCAGGTCGATCATGAACTTCGGCTTGAAACGGTCCTGCGTGTACCAGAGCGCATCGGCCAGCACGAGGCGGCCTTCGGCGTCGGTGTTGAGGATCTCGATCGTGGTGCCGGACATGGCACGCACGATGTCACCCGGTCGCTGCGCGTTGCCATCGGGCATGTTCTCGACCAGACCGATGACGCCGATGGCGTTGACCTTGGCCTTGCGCGCGGCCAGCGCATGCATGAGACCGGTGACAGCGGCAGCTCCGCCCATGTCGCCCTTCATGTCTTCCATGCCTGCAGCCGGCTTGATCGAGATGCCACCAGTGTCGAAGACAACGCCCTTGCCGACGAAGGCGACCGGCGCCTCGTCCTTCTTGCCCCCGTTCCAGCGCATGATGACCAGGCGCGGCGGGCGCACGGAGCCCTGGGCCACGCCCAGCAGCGCGGCCATCTTGAGCTTCTTCATCTCCTTCTCGGTCAGGACCTCGATTTCGACGCCGAGCTTTTCGAGCTTGGCCGCGCGATCGGCGAATTCGACCGGACCGAGCACGTTGGCGGGCTCGTTGACGAGGTCGCGGGCCAGAAGCACGCCCTCGCCAAGGCCTTCCTTGGCGGTCCAGGCCTTCTTGGCAGCCTTGGGGTCAACGCCGGCGATGTTCAGCGTGATTTCGGCCGGAGCGGCATCCTCGTCGACCTTGGTCTTGTAGGTGTCGAACGTGTGGCTGCGCAGGACTGCACCCAGGGCAAAATCGGCGGCATGCTCGGCGCTGACATCGCCAGCTGCGGTCTCCAGATAGACCAGTGCCTGGCTTGCCTTGGCTGCAGCGACGGCGGCCTGGACGGAGCCACCAAGCTTCATCCAGTCCATGCCGGTCATCTCTGCGGCCTTGCCGAGGCCAACGATGATGACACGGTCGAGATCAAGCCCGCCGGGCGCGATCAGATCCAGCTTGCTGCCGCGCTTGCCCGTGAAGGAGCCCGCCTTGGCTGCACGGGTCAGGCCGCCCGAAAGGCTTTCGAGAACACCGGTTCCCAGCGCGCCGCTCGCAAGGGCTTCGTCTGCGAGGATGACAACAACGCCCGGCTGGGCAACGGCCTTGCCGAACTGGATCTTTGTAAGCTTGCTCATGATGGATCGAGGTCCCACGTGCTGTTGATTGTTCACTGTTGAATGGGTGATGAGGCAACATGGCTTGCAGATGGTGCGACGGCAAGCCTTGCTAAAATTATTGTCAAATTCGTCCGCTTGTTTGCGTGCTGTTCATTCCCTTCCGTGCTAATCGGAGCCTGGGGCGTGGACCGGGGCATGGAATTTTGGACAACTCGTGCTTGAAAGGGCGCTTCGGCTGATCGAGATGAAGACGCTAGAACGATACATCATCCGGCGTGCCCTGTTCGTGTTCGTGATGACGCTCACCGCCATGACCGGCGTTGTCTGGGCGACTCAGGCACTCAGGCAGCTCGATCTGGTCACCTCCAAGGGGCAGACCATCGTCCAGTTCATTTCCATCACAATGCTGGCCATGCCGTTCCTGGTGGTTATTGTCGCGCCCTTTGCCCTGATGATCGCGCTGATCCTGGTGCTGAACGCCCTGTCCAGTGACAGCGAGTTGATCGTCATCAACGCCACCGGCGGCTCCCGCTGGCTGGTGCTGCAGCCGGTGCTTCTGTTCGCCCTCGGCGTGACGGCCGCAACCGCCCTGTTTTCGCTCTATGTCGCTCCGCTCGGCCTGTCGCAGCTGCGCGACGAGATCGCCCGTGTCCGCGTTGACCTCGTTGCCAATATCGTCCGGCCAGGCCGTTTCATCACGGTCGAGGACGGACTGACATTCCACATCCGCAACCGCAGCGGGGACGGCAAGCTCGACGGCCTCCTGCTGCATGACACGCGCGACACCGAGACGATCTTCACCTATCAGGCCAACCAGGGAAACATCGTCGAGGCCGCAGGGCGCACCTTGCTGATCATGCAGAATGGCACGATCCAGCGCCGGCCGAAGCGTCAGGGCGACATCTCCATCGTCCGTTTCCAGTCCTACGCCTTTGATCTTTCGAGCTTGATCCCAGAGGCCAGCGAACCCGTCTACAAGGCCTCCGAGCGCTCGACCTATGCGCTGATGTTCGAACGGGGCATTGATGACTACGCCAGAGGCAACCGGGAACGGCTGATCGGCGAGTTGCACAACCGCTTGAGCCAACCGCTCTATCCGCTTGCGTTCTCGCTGATTGTCTTTGCCTTCCTCGGACAGGCCCGAACCACCCGGCAAAGCCGCGGCATGGCCATTCTTGGTGCGCTCTCCGCCTGCATCCTGCTGCGCACGGCCGGATTTGGCGTCACGTCGCTGACGGCCGGCGATGATGCGATGATGGCGACCTATTACCTCGTGCCATTCGGTGGCATGGCCCTCGCGATCTGGGCGATCCTGCGCACCGAACAGGCCGCACCGCAGTGGATGACACGCGCCGCCGACCGGGCGAGCGAGCTGATGGAAGCGCTGCAACAGCGCCTGCAGGGCCGCATGAGCGGAGGGGCCTCCTGAGATGCTGGGCCGGACCCTCACCGTCTATTTCTCGGCGCGCTTCCTGAAGGCCATCCTCGGCCTGTTCCTGCTCGCCGCTGTGCTGATCTACTTGTTCGACGTGCTCGAGCTGCTCCGCCGGGCGGGCGAGCGGGGCGATGCCTCCGTCTTGCGGGTCAGCCTGATCTCGCTTCTGCGTGTTCCCCTGCTGCTGGAGCAGGTCATCCCCTTCGCGGTCCTGTTTGGCGCCATCCTCGCCTTTGTCACGCTCAGCCGGGCCCTCGAGCTGGTCATCACCCGCGCGGCTGGCATCTCGGTCTGGCAATTCGGCGCCCCGGCCGCGCTCGTCGCGCTGGTTCTGGGGGTTCTGTCGGTCACGGCCTACAACCCGATGGCCGTCTGGATGCAGCAGCGCTCCGACGATCTGGCCGCCGGCATTTTTGGGTCAGAAGAAACATTCCTGCTGCAGACCACCAATTCGGTCTGGCTGCGCCAGGACGGGGTCGACGGCGAATCGGTCCTGCACGCCGAGCAGCTGCTTGGACAGGGCACCGTGCTGCGCGGGGTGACGATCTTCACCTTTGACCACAAGGGCACGTTCCAGGAGCGGATCGAGGCGCGCGAGGCGCGTCTCTTCGAGGAATACTGGAACCTCGCAGACGCCATCGTCTACACCACAGAGGCCGATCCGCAGCGCTATGGTGCCTACAAGGTGTCGACGTTCCTGACGCCAACGGAAGTGCGCGAAAGCATTGGCGCGCCCGAATCAATTTCGTTCTGGGAACTGCCGCGTTTCATTGAACTCGCCCGCCGCGCCGGCCTTCCGGCCTATCGATATACGCTTCAATATCAGACGCTTCTGGCCCGTCCCCTGCTTTTGCTGGCGATGGTTCTGATCGCCGCTGCGGTTTCCCTGAAGGTTTCTCGCTTTGGCGGGCTTGGCCGGATGATTCTGGGTGGAATCCTTGCTGGCTTCGTGCTTTACGTTCTGTCGGAGCTTGCGCGTGATTTCGGTGGAGCGGGTATCGTACCGCCGTTGATCGCCGCCTGGGCTCCGGGAGTGTTTGGAGTTCTCATGGGATTGACGATCCTGCTCAATCAGGAAGACGGCTGATGGCGAAGACCCCGCTTGTCGCCCCCTCTTTCCTGACGCAAGGCGCTGTGCGCCCGGCACGCGGACTTTACGTCCGTGGCCTCGGGCTCGTCATTGCCAGCAGTCTGGCTGTTGCCGCGGCCACGCCGCTGCCGGCCAGCGCGCAGGATTCGCTCACCAGCGCCTTGCAGGCCCGCGTCAATCCTGACGCGCAGATGCTGCTTGAGGCCGGTGAACTCACCTATGATTTCGACCGCGACGTGATCTCCGCGATTGGCAAGGTCGAGATTTTCTATGACGGGTTTACCCTCGAGGCCGAGCGGGTCGATTTCGACCGCAAGGCCGGCAAGATGGTGGCCAAGGGCTATGTCCGCTTCACCGAGCCGGACGGCAACGTCGTCACCAGCAACGAGATGCAGCTGTCGGATGATTTCGCCGAGGGCTTTGCCAATTCGCTGCAGCTCGACACGCCGGAGCGCACCCGTTTCATTGCCGACCGCGCCACGCGCAGCGCCGGCAACGTGACGACCTTCGAGAACGGCCTCTACACCGTCTACACCAATCCGAACCGGCCGGCGAACAAGCCGCCGCTTTGGCGTCTGCGCGCCCAGAAGATCATTCACAACCAGCAGGAACAGGTCGTCCATTTCGAGGACGCCTCGCTGGAGTTCTTCGGCCAGCCGATCGCCTATATGCCGTATCTGTCGATGCCGGATCCGAGCGTGAAGCGGAAGACCGGTTTCCTGATGCCATCAGGCGTCTATTCGCAGCGCACCGGCGTGGGCGTCGCCCTGCCCTATTACTGGGCGCTGGACCCGAGCTACGACCTCACGGCAACGCTGACGCCGATGTCTAAGCAGGGCGTGCTCAGCGAAGCCCTGTGGCGCCAGCGTCTCGTGTCCGGTTCCTACCGTGTCGCCGCAGCCGGTATCTTCCAGTCGCAGCCGTCGGAATTCCGGGGCACGTCCGGTGACCGCCGCTGGCGCGGTGCCATCCACACGGATGGTGAGTTCCGCATCTCGCGCGACTGGAAATGGGGCTGGGACCTCACCCACAAGACCGACCGCGCGTTCCTGCGTGACTACGACAGCGTCAGCTTCGCCAAGAGTGACGAAGTCTCCCAGATCTATCTGGCCGGCGAGACGCGCCGCAATGCGTTCTCCGTCAAGGCCTATGCCTTCCAGATCTCGCAGGAAGACTACAACTCCGCGCCCGATGGTCATGACCCGATCGGCCCCTTCGCCAAGGTCGGCAGCAGCCTGCAGGACAAGCAGCCATACGTGCTGCCGGTCATCGACTATGACTACGTGTTCGAGAACCCGATTGCGGGCGGTGAACTGTCGCTGTCGAGCAACTTCACCAGCCTGACGCGCAACAAGACCGATGCCTTCGCCTTCAATGGCGTAGACCGGTTCCGCGGTATTGACGGGACTTTCTCCCGCCTGACGGTCCAGACCGACTGGCGCCGCACGGTCATCGATCCGATTGGCCAGGTCTTCACGCCCTTTGCCTATGTTCGCGGCGACCTGTTCTTCCTGGCCTCCCAGGACAAGAACGTGACCGCGCTCACCGGCGATGCCTTTGCCGGCCGCTTTATGCCGGCCGCCGGTCTTGAGTACCGCTATCCGTTTGTCGCCACCTTCGACGGCGGCAATCAGATCATCGAGCCGGTCGCCCAGATCATCGTGCGTCCGGACGAGCAGCGCATCGGCCAGCTGCCGAATGACGACGCCCAGAGCCTCGTGTTTGATGCGTCGACCCTGTTCGACTATGACAAGTTCTCCGGTTTTGACCGCGCCGAAGGCGGCACGCGGGCCAACATCGGCCTGAATTACAAGCTGCAGTTCGACGGCGGCCAGTATCTGAGCACCATGTTCGGTCGCTCGTTCCACTTGGCAGGCAAGAACTCCTATTCCCAGACTGATCTTCTGGGCGCAACGCGCAATTCGGGTCTCGAGACTGGCCGCTCCGACTACGTCGGCAGTGCCTATTTCGATACGCGCTACGGCGTGAAGTTCGGCGCACAGGCGCGGTTTGACGACAAGACCTTCGCTGTGCGGCGCCTTCAGGCGCAGGGCACAGCGACCTATGGCCCGGTGGTCAGCACGCTCGCCTATGCCTTCCTCGGAGCGCAGCCGGATCTCGGCATCGACAAGCCGCGTGAAGAGGTCCTGGGCGCCGCCAGCCTGCGCCTCAGCGACAACTGGCGCATCTTCGGCTCGCTGCGGTACGACATGGAAAACCGCAACGTCGTGCAGGATGGCCTTGGCGTCGGCTACGACGATGAAGGTTTCTCGCTCTCGGTCGCCTATCAGGAAGACCGCAGCCGCAACAACAAGGAACCGGTCGACCGGACCGTGTTCTTCCGGTTCGGCCTGCGGACCATTGGCGATACGCAGGTTTCGACCGGCGGTCTGTGATCAGACTGCCAGCCCTGCGGCGGATTACCCTACTTTGGCCATGGTTTGTCGTC
Source organism: Pannonibacter sp. SL95 (assembly GCF_026672425.1). Taxonomy (GTDB): domain Bacteria; phylum Pseudomonadota; class Alphaproteobacteria; order Rhizobiales; family Stappiaceae; genus Pannonibacter. The sequence goes on along the minus strand of NZ_JAPPRC010000003.1, from coordinate 2,000,174 downwards.
ATGGCCAGAGAGCAGGTTTTGCGGTGGTCACCGCGACAGATCCGGAACGGTGTGGCACAACCGGACCAGATCGGCAGTTGGCCAGTACGGCACAAGGGAGGAGTCGGACACCAGCGTCCGACCGGTCAGAACATGAAGACGTCTATTCTCCTCGCATGCATGGCCATGCTTCTGGCCACAGTTCCGGTGCCACGCGCTGCGGCACAGTCGTCGATCAAGGTCATTGTCGCCGACCAGGCGGTTACCTCCTATGACATTGGCCAGCGCGCCCGTCTCATCACCCTGACCCAGCGCAAGAACAGCGGCGCAGCCACCCGCGAAGCGCAGGAAGAGCTGATCGACGAGGTTCTCAAGCTGCGCGAAGCCCGGCGGATGGGCATCAGCGTGTCCAAGTCGGAAGTTGATGGAGCCTTCGCCAGCATCGCCTCCCGGGTGAAACTTTCGCCTCAGAACCTTGCCGGAGCCTTGCGTCAGGCGGGCGTTGATCCGGAAACCCTGCGCAATCGCCTGAAGGCAGAACTCGCCTGGCAGCAGCTGGTGCGCATGCGTTTCCGCACGGAAGTGCAGATCAGCGAGACGGACATTGTCAACGCGCTGCAGAAGCAGAAGGCCGACAGCAAGGACAAGGAAAACCAGCCTGCCGTCAGCATCGAGTACGAGCTGCAGCAGGTGATCTTTGTCGTGCCGGCCAAGTCGACCGGTGCCTTCAAGACCCAGCGCAAGCGCGAGGCGGAAACGCTGCGCAAGAGCTTCACGTCCTGCGAACAGGGCGTCCCCCAGGCCCGCACCCTGTCGGAAGTCGTGGTCAAGTCGATCGGTTTCCGCCTTGAAACGGAACTGCCGCCGGACATGAAGGACGTCATCGGCAAGACCGAAGTCGGCCGCCTGACACCGCCGGTGGATTCCGAACGTGGCATCCAGATGATCGCCGTCTGCAAGAAGCGCGAGATCAAGTCTGACATTTCGGCCCGGACGGCCATCGAGGATGATCTGCGCCAGAAGGAAGGCGACCAGCTTTCCCGCCGCTACATCCAGGAACTGCGCCGCGCGGCCGTGATCGTCTACAAGTAAGCAGGACAGACCCATGGCCAATCCCCGCCTCGCCCTCGCCGTGACCTGCGGCGAGCCTGCCGGAATTGGCCCGGATGTCACGCTGACGGCCTGGACACGCCGGGACGAGCTGGAGCTGCCGACCTTCTATGTCCGCGCCGATCCCGCCTTCCTGCGCTCCAGAGCCGGTCGCCTGTCTCTGGACGTTCCCATCGAGGAAGTGACACCCGAGACAGCCGCCTTGGTCTTCGGCCAGGCCCTGCCGGTCGTGCCGACGGGACCTGCCATCGCGGATCATCCGGGCGACCCGACGCCGGCAACCGGCGCTGCGGTCATCGCCTCGATCGACGCCTGTGTCGAAGACGTACGCACGGGCCGCGCAAGCGCGGTGGTGACCAATCCGATCGCCAAGAAGGTGCTCTACGACGCCGGGTTCCGGCATCCGGGCCATACCGAGTATCTCGGCGAGCTTGCGACCCGCTTTGCTCCGGGACCTTTTCTGCCGGTGATGCTGCTCGCCGGCCCCAAACTCATGGTCGTGCCGGTCACCATCCATGTGCCGCTGGCAGAGGTGCCAAGACTGCTGACGGCGGACCTCCTCGCCAGCACAGCCCGCATCGTCCACCATGATCTGGTCACCCGCTTTGGCCTTGAACGGCCGCGCATCGCTGTCTGCGGCCTCAACCCGCATGCCGGCGAAGGCGGCAGCATGGGCACCGAGGACCGCGACCTGATCGCGCCCGTTCTCGAGGTGCTGAAAAGCGAAGGCCTCAATGTCAGTGGCCCCTGGCCCGCCGACACTCTGTTCCACGATGCCGCCCGCGCCACCTACGACGTCGTGCTCGGCATGTACCACGACCAGGTGCTGATCCCCGTGAAGACCATCGGTTTCGATGATACGGTCAACGCCACGCTGGGCCTGCCGTTCGTGCGCACGTCACCCGACCATGGCACGGCCTTTGCCATTGCCGGCACCGGCGCGGCGCGCTGTGACAGCTTTGCCGCCGCCGTGCGCATGGCCGGAGCCCTGACGAGCGAAGGCCTGACGGCATGAGCCAGATCGACGACCTGCCACCGCTGCGCGATGTCATCCGCACCCATGGGCTGGATGCCAAGAAGTCTCTCGGCCAGAACTTCCTGCTCGATCTCAACCTTACCTCCCGCATTGCCCGCGCTGCCGGCGACCTGTCCAACGCCACGGTCGTCGAAGTCGGCCCCGGTCCCGGCGGCCTGACCCGTGCGTTGCTCGCCAATGGCGCGCGCAAGGTCATTGCCATCGAGAAGGACAGCCGCTGCCTGCCGGCGCTGGCCGAAGTCAGCGCCCGCTATCCAGGCCGGCTGGAGGTGATCGAGGGCGACGCGCTGAAGGTGGATGTCGCCGCGCTCAGCGAAGGCTATCCGGTCAAGATCGTCGCCAACCTGCCCTATAACGTCGGCACACAGCTGCTGCTCAACTGGATCACCACGCCGGTCTGGCCGCCGTTCTGGGCCTCGCTGACGCTGATGTTCCAGAAGGAAGTCGGCCAGCGCATCACCGCCACCGTGGATGACGACCATTACGGCCGCCTCGGCGTCCTTGCCGGCTGGCGCACCCGTGCGCGCATCCTGTTCGACATCGGGCCGCAGGCCTTCACCCCGCCGCCGAAAGTCACCTCGGCCGTGGTGCATCTTGAGCCCAATCCGGAGCCCCTGCCCTGCGCACTGGCCGATCTCGAACGGCTCACCGCTGCTGCCTTCGGCCAGCGCCGCAAGATGCTGCGCGCCTCTCTGAAAGGCGTGAAGCCAGACGCTGAACAGCGCATCGCCGACTGCGGCATCGCCCCCACCGCTCGCGCCGAAGAGATCGACATCCCCGGCTTCGTCAAGCTGGCCTCGCGATTTGCGGAGAGCTGAGGGCATAGTCAGCGTGTACTGCCCATAGAACCGCATCTCATGCTTGCACTTTCCCCTTGCGAAATCTATCAGTGACACCTCAAATCGTTCACTGAGCAAGGTGATCTCAATGGCGTCATTTACAATCAAACAGGGTGATAATTTCGGGACGACCGACAATGACTTTTTCCATCATAATTCAAATATAGAATCATTCAATTTAGATGGCGGCGATGGCTATGACACCTTAAGGATAAATGTCGCATTTCTGACGCAACGCAACGTCGATAATGTAGAACGATTTGAATTCTATGGCACCTGGCAAAAAGCACAAAACTTTGCGTTCGGAATGGCTGGCAGGCCGGTATTTGTCGATTTTTCCGAAGCAAATATAAGAACGTCTGTGTATGTTTACAGTTCAAACTCCACTGTGATCGGCAACGGCGCTATTAGCTTAGGAGCTACGGGGAACTCCCAGATCCGCTACTTTGACATGGAGAGTGGAGTTTATCGTGGCGTTTATGAAGAGCGGCAAATTGAGAATACCTATAAAAAATTTAATGTTGTATCGGCCCAGTACAATGACGATCCAGTCTTCGGAAATCAGTTTAACAATATTGCAATCTTGGGATCAGGGAAGAATTACTTTGACGGCAGAGGCGGCCTCGATACTGTTCGCATTCAAGGCTGCCCACCAGCCTACAAGATTGAAAAGACCGCAAATGGTCACTTGATAAGTCTTGAGAGATCGGTGACGCCACAATCAACTGAACTGGTCAGCGTAGAGCGGGTCGAGTTTACATGTTATGGCGTAAAAATACTTGCGTTCGATCTCGAGGGCGCCGCCGGTCAGACCTATCGCCTCTATCAGGCTGCCTTTGCCCGCACACCCGATACTGACGGACTGAGGCACAATGTAAAGCTGGTGGATGCCGGGATGACAATGAACCAGATGTCATCTGCTTTTCTGGGGTCAGCAGAATTCATCCAGCGCTACGGCAGAAACACTTCCGACAGCGCTTACATCAATGCCCTTTACAACAATGTCCTTGGCCGAGATGCAGAGAGTGCTGGGCTTGCAGGCTGGATCGAGCGACTGTCATCCGGCACATGGGACCGGGCGAGTGTCCTCATCGGCTTCTCCGAGAGCGCCGAGAACAAGGCCCTTGTCGGTCCAGCAATCGAAAACGGCATCTGGCTGCTTTGATCCCGGCAGCAACAAGCCCGCCACCGGGACCGGCAGCGGGCTTCTTGTTGACTTCACTAGGCGCGGCGCTCAGCTCTCGCCGGCCAGCTCGCCCTGAAGGTCACCGACCATGCCCTCGATGAACGGGCCGATGGCGGCCGAGCGGGCGCGCTTGTGGCGTTCGGCTTTCAGGATTGCCCGGACCGCCTCGAAGGCGCGGCTCAGATCCTCGTTAACGACGACATAGTCGTATTCTGTCCAGTGACGCATCTCGCCGACAGCCGTCTTGAGACGGCGCAGGATGACCTCCTGCGTGTCTTCGGCACGGCGGTGCAGGCGTGACTTCATTTCAGCGATGGAGGGCGGCAGGATGAACACCGACACGACATCGTCGCGCATGCGTTCATAGAGCTGGAACGTGCCCTGGATGTCGATGTCGAACAACACGTCGCGGCCTTCACCGAGGGCCTTCTCGACCGGATCACGCGGCGTGGCGTAGTAGTTGCCATGCACCTCGGCCCATTCGAGCAGCTCGCCGCGATCACGCATCTGCTCGAAGCGCTCGCGCGTGATGAAGTGATAATGCACGCCATCGATCTCGCTGGTGCGGCGCGGCCGCGTCGTCACCGAGATGGAGAGTTCGAGATTGTCTTCCCGCTCCAGCAGCAGCCGGGCAATGGTCGACTTGCCGGCGCCAGACGGCGAGGACAGCACGAGCATCAGCCCGCGGCGGTGGGATTCAGCCTCATCGGCGGTAACGACGGTCCCGGTTTGCGGCTTGCCTTGGTCAGCCATCGGATCACTCCAGGTTCTGAACTTGTTCGCGGAGCTGGTCGATCACGGCCTTCAGCTCCAGCCCGATCGCCGTCAGGGCGACGTCATTCGACTTGGAGCACAGCGTGTTGGCTTCGCGGTTGAATTCCTGCGCGAGAAAATCGAGCTTGCGGCCGATCGGGCCGCCATCGGCGATGAGCTTGCGCGCGGCAGACACGTGGGCGACCAGCCGGTCCAGTTCCTCGCGCACATCAGCCTTGGTCGCCAGAAGCGCAGCTTCCTGCGCCAGACGCTGCGGATCGAGAGCCGGAACAGCGTCGACCAGCTCCTCAACGAGCGCCTTCAGACGCGCCTTGATCGCCTCCGTCTGACGCGCCGGCAAGGCTTCGGCCGCCCGGGTTGCCGCCTCGATCGTGTCGAGGTGGGCGCTCAGCACCAGTGCGATGCTCTCACCCTCAAGGGCGCGCATGTCGGCCAGCGCCGACAGGGCTACGTCGAAACTGGCTGCAACCGCGCGCAAAAGCGCCTGCTGTGCCGCTTCGTCCTCTTCCGGCTCCTTCAGCTCCAGAACGCCCTTGTGCGCAAGGATGCCGTCGAGCGTCGCGGGCGCTGCGTCCGGCATCCGGCGGTGAAGAACCTGGATGGCGCGCAGGACCGCTTCCAGCGCCGCCTCGTTGACGCTCAGCACGGCCTCGCCCTGTGCCCGTTGCAGCGACAGGTTGGCCGAAACATTGCCGCGCGACAGGACCCGGGCGGCACGCGCCTTCAGTTCGCCTTCCAGTTCTTCCATGCCCGTCGGCAGCCGAAGCCGCAGATCAAGGTTCTTGCCGTTGACGGAGCGCAGTTCCCACGTCCAGCGGGTATCCCCTTCCGAGCCCTCGACCCGGGCGAATCCGGTCATGCTGGCCAGCGCCATGTGGTCTTCCTTCAAGATGCCAGAACACCGCCCAGGTCAGGGCGGTGCCGGCAGGATTGATTAGTTGGACGTCGCGGGAGCGGCAGGCTGGCCTTGCTGGTTGCGCTGGCTGCGCTCCACCTCGCGCCACTTGCGCACATTCGCCTGATGCTGCTCGTAAGTCTCGGCAAAGACATGACCGCCCGTGCCATCCGCAACGAAGTAAAGATCCTTGGTGCGGGACGGATTGGCCACGGCCTCCATGGCCGCGCGGCCGGGATTGCCGATCGGCCCGGGCGGCAGCGCGGGGATCTGATAGGTGTTATAGGGCGTCTTCCGGTCGAGATCAGCCCGGGTGATGGCCGAGCGGTCCTGCGTCCAGGCGTCGCCACCATAGATGCCATAGACGATTGTCGGATCCGACTGCAGCGGCATCGACTTGTTGAGCCGGTTGACGAAGACCCCGGCCACGCGCGGCCGCTCGTCGGCACGGGCGGTTTCCTTCTCGACGATCGAGGCGAGGATCACCAGCTCTTCCGGCGTCTTGACTGGCAAGTTTTCCGTCCGCCGGCTCCAGACTTCCTTCAGCAGCTTTTCCTGCGCTGCGACCATCTGGTCCAGCACCTGCTGACGGGTCGCACCGCGGGTGAAGGTGTAGGTCTCCGGCAGCAACGCCCCTTCCGCGGGGATCTTGGTGAGCTCGCCGGTCAGGATGTCGTTCTCGCGCAGCCGCGCGATGATCTGGGCCGTCGACCAGCCTTCCGGGATCGTCACGGAGTGGGTCACCGCATTGCCTTCGACGAGATCACGCATGACATCATGCATGGTCACGCCGGACTTGAACGCATACTCGCCAGCCTTCAGCTTGCCCGCGTTCTTGTAGGCGCGCACGCCCACGTCGAAGACCCAGGCGTTGGAAATGACCTTGTTGGCCTCCAGCGTCTCGGCGATGGTCGAAAGCCCCTGACCTGAAGAGATGATCACCGTGCGCTCGTCCGTCAGCGGACCGACCGCATCAAACTGGGTCTTGCCCCAATAGAGCGCGGCACCGGCGGCCAGCATCATCAGGACGACGCTGCTCAGGATCAGATTGATGAGGATGACAAAGGGGTTGCGCACATGGCGCGAGCGGGCGGGCGGCTCAGGGGCCCTGTCCGGCTGAATGGCCTCGCGCGGGCTTTTCGGCTTCAGTCGCATAGCGCGCTCGTTCCTCCGGATCGGTCCGCCGCTCTGCTCGTCAGCCGCATCCCGAAAGCTCGGACCGGGCGTCGGGAGGCAGGCGTCCTGTCGCGTGAATCTGCTGGCGGGGCCAGGGTCCCGGGCCACGTCCCGGTGCGGTTAAACCCTCCGATTGAGGCAAAACCGCGATGCAGGGTCTGTCCGGGCCGATCTGTCTGCGATCCGCCCGGACGAGCCTCAAGCCTGTCTCAGGCTGCGACCTTGCGGAACACCAGCGACGCGTTGGTGCCGCCGAAGCCGAAGGAGTTGGACAGGGCAATGTCGACATTCATCGGCTTTGCCTTGTGCGCGACCAGATCAATCTCCGTCTCGACGGACGGATTGTCGAGGTTGAGCGTCGGCGGCACGATGCTGTCACGGATTGCCAGGATCGAGAAGATCGCCTCGACCGCACCGGCAGCGCCCAGCAGATGGCCGATCGACGACTTGGTCGAGGACATCGTCAGGCGGTTGGCGGCATTGCCGACCAGGCGCTCGACAGCCCCCAGCTCGATCGTGTCGGCCATGGTCGAGGTGCCGTGGGCGTTCACGTAATCCAGGTCGCTCGCCATGATACCGGCGCGCTTCAGCGCCGCGCTCATGCAGCGATAGGCGCCATCGCCATCCTCGGACGGAGCCGTGATGTGATAGGCATCGCCCGACAGGCCATAACCGATCACTTCGGCATAAATCTTGGCGCCGCGACGGACCGCATGCTCGTATTCCTCGAGCACGACAACACCGGCGCCCTCGCCCATCACGAAGCCATCGCGGTCCTTGTCATAGGGACGCGACGCCCTTGTGGGCTGGTCATTGTAGATCGTTGCCAGCGCGCGGCACGCGGCAAAGCCGGCAAGCGACAGGCGGCAGATCGGAGATTCGGTGCCGCCGGCCACCATCACATCCGCATCGCCATAGGCAATGAGACGCGAGGCGTCACCAATGGCATGGGCGCCAGTGGAACAGGCCGTCACGACAGCATGGTTGGGACCCTTGAGACCGTGCCGGATCGAGACCTGGCCGCCGGCCAGGTTGATCAGGCGGCCGGGGATGAAGAACGGGCTGATGCGGCGCGGGCCCTTGTCCCGCAGCACATTGGCCGCCTCTTCGATGCCCTGGAGGCCGCCGATGCCGGAGCCGATCAGCACGCCCGAGCGGGTCTGCTCGTCATACGTGGTCGGCTTCCAGTTGGCATCGGCCAAGGCCTGATCCGCGGCAGCCATGGCATAGACGATGAAATCGTCCACCTTGCGCTGCTCTTTCGGATCCATCCAGTCATCCGGGTTGTATGCCCCCTCGACCGAAGGATCGCGCGGGATCTGACACGCAATCTGACAGGCAAGATCGTCGATCTCAAAGCCGGTGACGCGACGCGCACCGCTCTGGCCTTCGAGGATCTTCTTCCAGGTCACGTCAACTCCGCATCCAAGCGGAGTGACCATGCCCATACCGGTAACGACGACTCGTCTCATAAGCCCGCACATGGTTCGAGCAGCAGCGCGAACGCTGCGCCCGTAAGGTCAGGGGGAAACCGGATTAACCGGCGTTCTTTTCCAGGAAGCTGACAGCGTCACCGACGGTCAGGATCGTCTCGGCTGCATCGTCCGGGATCTCGACGCCGAATTCTTCTTCGAAAGCCATGACCAGCTCAACGGTGTCCAGGCTGTCTGCGCCGAGGTCGTCGATGAAGCTCGCGCCCAGGACTACCTTCTCGGAATCGACGCCCAGGTGCTCGACAACGATCTTCTTCACACGTTCCGCGATATCGCTCATTTTACTTACCTCGGTGGTTTTTACGAACCGGTCACCCGTGCAACCGCATCTTGGGCATATTTCAGAAATCCACAAGAGCTGGCTCGGACGTTATCCGGACTGAACGCTGGTCTGACCGCCGAAGGCAAGCCATCCCTTTGTACTTTCCAGAATAATCGGCGGCTAGGTATCACACTTTATAACGCATTACCAGACACCGAACCGGGGCTAGGAACGCCGGTGGACGGCTTGGTCCACCGGCAATTTCAGCTGTCAGATCATGGCCATGCCGCCGTTCACATGAAGGGTCTGGCCCGTCATGTAGGCAGCTTCGTCACTGGCCAGATAGACGGCGGCAGCGGCAATCTCCTGGGCAGTGCCAAGGCGGCCGGCCGGCACGGATCCCAGAATCGATTCCTTCTGCTTGTCGTTCAGCACATCGGTCATCGCGGTCTCGATGAAGCCGGGCGCGATGGTGTTGACCGTAACGTTGCGGCTGGCGATCTCGCGGGCGATCGACTTGTACATGCCGATCATGCCCGCCTTGGCCGCAGCATAGTTGGCCTGGCCCGGATTGCCGGTCACGCCGACGACCGACGTGATGCCGACGATGCGGCCATGGCGGCGCTTCATCATGCCTTTGATGGCGGCACGGCAGATGTGGAAGTTGGACGTCAGGTTCACTTCCAGAACCTGATCCCACTCTTCATCCTTCATGCGCATGAAGATGTTGTCGCGGGTGATGCCGGCGTTGTTGACGAGAATGTCGACCCGTCCCATGGCCGCTTCCGCAGCCGGGATCAGCCCTTCCACCGCGGCGCGGTCGGACAGATTGCACGGTGCGATGTGGACCCGCTCGCCCAAATCAGCAGCAAGGGCCTCAAGCTTTTCGGCGCGGGTGCCGGACAGGGTCACCACAGCGCCCTGGGCGTGCAGCGCGCGGGCAATGGCCTCGCCAATGCCACCGGTCGCGCCGGTCACGAGGGCCGTCCTGTCGGTCAGGTTGAACATTGCCTCTTCCTTCCTTGTTGGAATTCCTGCGTGCTTCGCCAGTCAGATGGCGATCAGCCGTTCAGCTTTTCAAGCATGGCATCCACATCGCCGGGCACATTGACGGCAAGGCCCGAAGCATCCTTGGCGATGCGCTTGACCATGCCGGAGAGAACCTTGCCTGCGCCAATCTCGACAAAGGTATCGACGCCTTCGCCCGACAGCCATTCGACCGACTCGCGCCAGCGCACGGTGCCGGTCACCTGCTCCACAAGCCGGGTACGGATTTCGGCCGGATCGCTGATCGGACGCGCCAGCACATTGGCGACCAGCGGAACCACCGGCGCGTGAATGGTGACATCGGCCAGCGCCGCAGCCATGGCATTGGCTGCCGGCTGCATCAGGGAGCAATGGAATGGTGCGGACACGGGAAGGATCACGGCGCGGCGGCCGCCCTTGCCCTTGGCAATCTCGACGGCGCGCTCGACGGCGGCCTTGTGGCCCGACACGACCACCTGCCCCGGCGCGTTGTCATTCGCCGCTTCGCAGACTTCGCCCGGCGCACTGGCCTCGGCAGCAACTTCCCGGGCGACATCGAATTCCAGACCCAGTAGCGCCGCCATTGCGCCGACGCCCACCGGAACGGCAGCCTGCATCGCGCTGCCGCGCAGGCGCAGGAGGCGCGCCGCATCGGCAATGCTGAGACTGCCGGCGGCCGCAAGCGCCGAGTACTCGCCGAGCGAATGGCCGGCAACATAGGCGGCGGACGCCTTCAGGTCGATACCGCGGGCTTCCATGACGCGCAGGGCCGCAAGGCTGACGGCCATCAGGGCCGGCTGCGCATTGGCGGTCAGCGTCAGTTCGTCCTTTTCGCCGGTCCACATCAGCTCGGAGAGTTTCTGTCCGAGGGCGTCGTCCACTTCGGCGAAGACAGCGCGTGCCTCCGGGAACGCATCGGCAAGTTCCTTGCCCATGCCGATGTCCTGACTGCCCTGTCCCGGGAAGATGAAAGCAACGCTCATGCCAGTGCCTCCGCTTCTGCAAGGCGCTCACGCCCCGCAGGTCTGTCTTTATCTCTATAGCCGGCCGGCTCATGCGACCAGGCAGAGCCGAGTGGCCTGTCCGGCCTGCCGCAGCCCCTGTTTGCGCCGCTATGGTCCGAGCAACCGGCTGATGTCAAGCCTTCGCCATGGGGAGCTCTGCGGCGGACGCAGGGATTTCCGCGATTTTCACGTCTTCTCATACAGGGTGACGCCAGACTGTTCCATCAAATGCCCCGCAAAAGCGAGGCTACAAAGACATTGAAAACCATCCGGCCGCATGTTTTCGACCAGCCCGCCGCCATTCGCCTTGCATTCGCGCGAAGTTGCTGTATAGAGCGTTGCTCGTCCGGAGCCTTGGCTGGTGGCTGAACGGAAGGATGTGCCTTGTCGGCACATCAGGATCGTAAGGGATCCGCCTTCCCGTGTCTCCGCTCTCGTAGGACTTATACGTACCTTTCCGTAGGCACGTTGAGGCTTTGCGCCAGGCTCCGTCCGATAGACACTCAGAAAGGCAATCACAACATGCCGCTTTATGAACACGTGTTCCTGGCTCGCCAGGACGTGTCGACCCAGCAGGTCGAGCAGCTCGTCGAGCAGTACAAGGCTCTTATCGAAGCCAACGGTGGCAAGGTCGGCAAGATCGAGAGCTGGGGCCTGCGCTCCCTCGCCTACCGCGTCAAGAAGAACCGTAAGGCTCACTACACCCTGATGAACATCGATGCGCCGCACGCCGCGATCGCCGAGATGGAACGCCAGATGGGCCTCAACGAAGACGTCCTGCGCTGCATGACCCTCAAGGTCGAAGCCCATGACGAAGAACAGTCCGCCATGATGCAGAAGCGTGACCGTGACGACCGCCGTCGTCGCGACGACCGTTTCGGTGGCGAGCGCAGCGACCGTCCGGAGCGTGGTGATCGTCCGGCCCGTGGTGACCGCCCCGAGCGTGGTCCCCGTCGTGCAGATGCGGAGTAATTGACTATGTCCGAAATCGCCCAGCTTTCCGCCCGTCGTCCGTTCTTCCGTCGTCGCAAGACCTGCCCGTTCTCCGGCAACGGCGCTCCGGTCATCGACTACAAGGACATCCGTCTGCTGCAGCGCTACATCTCCGAGCGCGGCAAGATCGTTCCGAGCCGCATCACCGCGGTTTCCGCGAAGAAGCAGCGTGAACTGGCCCGCGCCATCAAGCGCGCCCGCCTGCTGTCGCTGCTGCCCTTCGTCATCAAGTAATTTCGGGTCTGACCCGAAACAGGCCGCGGCGGGTCTATCCGGCCGCGGCCTTGTCAGTTTCAAACACTGACGATCCCGGATTGGGGCCGACGGGTTGATGCTCGGCCTCTAACCATCCCTGCCGCTGGCCTGGATGGGACAGACCGACTGGAGAAGTCCAATGGAAGTCATTCTGCTTGAACGCGTGGCCAAGCTTGGCCAGATGGGCGACAAGGTTCGCGTCCGCGACGGTTACGCCCGCAACTTCCTGCTGCCGCAGGGCAAGGCGCTGCGCGCCAACAAGGCTAACCTTGCCAAGTTCGAAGCCGAGCGCGCCCAGCTCGAAGCCCGCAACCTGGAGCGCCGCAAGGACGCCGAGGCTGTTTCGGAGAAGCTGAAGGGTCAGTCCTTCACCGTCATCCGTTCGGCTGCCGAAACCGGCCAGCTCTACGGCTCGGTCTCGACCCGCGACATCGCCGAAGTTGCGACCGCTGGCGGCTTCACCGTTGCGCGCACCCAGGTACACCTGTCCTCGCCGATCAAGAACATCGGCCTGCACAGCGTCATCGTCGCGCTGCACCCGGAAGTCGAAGTCACCATCACCATCAACGTTGCCCGTTCGGCTGACGAAGCTGAGCGCCAGGCTGCTGGTGAAGACCTGACCGGCCGTGAGCAGGACGTCTTCGAATTCGAAGAAGACGAAGCTGAAGAAGGTGAAGACGAGGGCGAAGACGAAGAGGCGTGAGCCCTTCGCAGCCCGCGTGGATATCTTGGAACGGCGCTCCCTCGGGGGCGCCGTTTTTCTTTGCCGGCTGCCCTGGACCGGCGCGCGGGCGCCTATGTAGTCAAGGGCGAAAATAAGGGTTGTCCCCGCTGATTTTGGCGGCTGCCCCGATATTAACAGATCGTTCATTCCCGCCTTTTCCTTGCCCCCCAAGCCCGCTAAACGAGGGGGTGCGACAGGCGGGGGATCCGATGAAAGGCAACATCCAGAAAATCGAGGCGGCCAGCGACAGCCTGCGCGTCGCTCCGCACAATGCGGAAGCCGAACGCCAGCTGCTCGGCGCGATCCTCGTCAACAACGAGACCTACTACCGCGTCTCGGACTTTCTGGAAGCGCACCACTTCTTCCTGCCCCCGCACAAGGACATCTACGAGAAGATTGGCCAGCTGATCCGGGCGGGCAAGACCGCCTCCCCGATCACGCTGAAGACCTTCTATCCGGCCGACACCAAGATCGCCGATCTCAGCGCCACGCAGTACCTGCTGCGCCTTGCCGCCGACGCAGCCTCGATCATCAATGCCGAAGACTATGGCCGCACGATCTATGACCTCGCCGTCCGGCGGAACCTGATCCGCATCGGCGAGGACATGGTCAACATCGCCTTCGACGCGCCAATCGACATGCCGCCGAACCAGCAGATCGACGATGCCGAGCGGCGGCTGTTCGAGCTGGCCGAAAAGGGGCGCAGCGAAGGTGGCTTTGTCTCGTTCGGTGATGCGCTCACCGAAACCATCCATATGGCGCATGCCGCCTATAACCGCGAAGGCGCGCTGTCCGGCATCTCGTCGGGCCTGACCGATCTCGACCGGCTGATGGGCGGCCTGCAGCATTCCGACCTGATCGTGCTCGCCGGACGTCCCGCCATGGGCAAGACGTCGCTCGCCACCAACATCGCCTTCAATGTTGCCCAGGCCTACATGGCCGAGGAGCAGCCGGACGGAACGATGAAGACGGTCAATGGCGGTGTCGTCGGCTTCTTCTCGCTGGAAATGTCGGCCGAGCAGCTCGCCACCCGTATCATTTCCGAACAGGCCGAGATTTCCTCGTCCAAGATCCGCCGCGGTGACATTACGGAAGCGGAGTTCGAGAAGCTTGCCGCCTGCGCCCAGCACATGCAGACCGTGCCGCTCTACGTCGACCAGACCGGTGGCATTTCCATCGCTTCGCTGGTCGCCCGCGCGCGCCGCCTCAAGCGCCAGCGCGGCCTTGATCTGCTGATCGTCGACTATATCCAGCTGCTGTCCGGTTCGCAGAAGAACAGCGGCAACCGCGTCCAGGAAATCACCGAGATCACCACGGGCCTGAAGGCTCTGGCGAAGGAACTCAACGTTCCCATCATTGCTCTTTCCCAGCTCTCGCGTCAGGTCGAGTCGCGTGAAGACAAGCGCCCGCAGCTGTCGGACTTGCGCGAATCGGGTTCGATCGAACAGGACGCCGACGTGGTCATGTTCGTGTTCCGCGAAGAATACTACATGAGCAAGACTGAGCCGGAGGAAGGTACGCCAGAGTATGAGGTCTGGAAAGACAAGATGGACCGCCTGAAGGGCAAGGCAGAAGTCATCATCGCCAAGCAGCGTCACGGCCCGACCGGTACGGCCCAGCTGCACTTCCAGGGCGAATTCACCCGCTTCTCGGATCTGGCCGAAGACCAGTATCTGCCCGAGCGGATGGAATAGACCTACTCACGACGGGCGCATTTCCGCACACGCGCCTCTATTATGGCGTCGTGGGACGGGAGCGCCGATTCGCTCGTTCGCCGTCGCGTTGCCAGACAAGACTGCAAAGCATGGCGCCAGGATCAAAAGACACGAGACACACGCTCGCCGCGTCCGATCTGCAGGCGGCACAGGAGGCCCAGGATGCGGCCTGCGGCAGCCGGCTGACCATTGACACGGGCGCCATCGCTGCCAACTGGCAGACCCTGCGCGAGCGGGTCGGTTCCGCCGTTGTCTGCGCGGCGACCGTCAAGTCGGATGCCTATGGCTGCGGCCTGGCACCGACCGTCCGGGCTCTGGCCTCCGCCGGGTGCAGCACCTTCTTCGTTGCCCTGCCGCAGGAAGGCGCCACTGTTCGCCGCGAAGTCCCCGGTGCGACCATCTATGTCCTCAACGGTCTTCTTCCCGGAGCCGCCGCCCACTACGCCGAGGCCATGTTGCGGCCGGTCCTTGGCTCGCTGGCCGAGGTGGAGGAATGGGCGGTGTTCTGCAGCAGCCGCAAGGTCGCTCTGGAGGCCGCCCTGCATGTGGACACGGGAATGAACCGTCTGGGTGTAACGGTCGAGGAAGCCCGTCGCATCGCTGCCGATCCGGCGATGCTGGCAACCTTCCGGCTGTCTCTGGTCATGAGCCACCTTGCCTGCGGCGCCACGCCCAAAGACCCTTTCAACCGCGAGCAGCTTGCCCGGTTCAAATCCCTTGATGGCCTGTTCCCGGGCGTGCCGCGATCCATGGCCAATTCCGCCGGCGTGTTTCTGGGGGCCGACTATCATCTCGACCTCGTTCGTCCGGGCATTGCGCTCTACGGCGGCGAGATCCTGGAGAGCGATCCATTGCGCTTGCGGCCCGCGGTGAAGCTGGAAGCCCGCATCCTGCAGGTCCGGCATGTGCCTGCCGGTGCAGGCGTCGGATATGGCCGGGCACAGGTGACCAACAGGCCGACACGGCTCGCCATTCTCTCGACAGGCTATGGTGACGGCTATCACCGCCGCGCCGGCAGTTCCGACATACGACCGGGCGCGAAGGCCTGGCTTTCCGGCCATGCCGTGCCACTCTTCGGCCGCATCTCGATGGACCTCATTGCCGTCGATGTGACGGATGTGCCCCAGGATCTCGCCCGCCGCGGCGCCTACGTACAACTTTATGGACCAGACATGGACATGACACAGGTGGCCAGTGCGGCAGAAACCATCGACTACGAGCTGCTGACCGGACTCGGCCGCCGCTCCCTGCGCGTCTACGGCCCCCTTTCCGGCACTGCCGTCCAGGGAGACTGGTGAGATGGCGCGCCGGTCGACCAGTTTCGTCTGCCAGTCCTGCGGCGCGGTCAGCTCCAAGTGGGCCGGCCGCTGCGATTCCTGCGGCGAATGGAATTCGATTGTCGAGGAACAGGTGGACAGCGGCATTGGTGGCGGCCCGGCAAAGGGCAAGCCCGCCAAGGGCCGTGTCGTGCCGCTCGTCGGCCTGTCGGGCGAGGCCAAGGAAGCCCCGCGCTTCCAGAGCGGCATCAAGGAACTCGACCGGGTCACCGGTGGCGGGTTCGTGCGCGGCTCGGCCCTGCTGGTGGGCGGCGATCCGGGCATCGGCAAGTCGACCCTGCTGATCCAGGCCTCCGCAGCGCTGGCCAACAAGGGCCTGCGTTCGGTCTATATCTCGGGCGAAGAAGCCGTCGACCAGGTGCGCCTGCGCGCCGAACGCCTCGGCCTGTCCGCCGCGCCCGTGGCGCTCGCCGCCGAGACCAGCGTCGAGGATATCCTCGCCACGCTGGAGGCCGGTCCTCCCCCTGCCCTGCTGATCCTCGATTCCGTGCAGACCCTGTGGACGGAACAGGCCGATTCGCCTCCCGGTACGGTCACACAGGTTCGGGCCTCGGCGCAGGCCATGGTGCGCTATGCGAAGAAGTCCGGCACGGCAATGGTCCTCGTCGGCCATGTCACCAAGGACGGCCAGATCGCCGGCCCCCGCGTCGTCGAGCATATGGTCGATGCCGTGCTCTATTTCGAGGGCGACGGCGCGCACCAGTACCGGATCCTGCGCTCGGTGAAGAACCGCTTCGGTGCCACGGACGAGATCGGTGTCTTCGAGATGACCGGGGCGGGCCTGCAGGAAGTCGCCAACCCGTCGGCGCTATTCCTCGGCGACCGGGCCACCAATTCCCCCGGATCCGTGGTCTTCGCCGGACTGGAGGGCTCTCGTCCCCTGCTGATCGAGATCCAGGCGCTGGTTGCTCCCTCCTCGCTCGGCACGCCGCGCCGGGCGGTGATCGGCTGGGACAGTGCCCGCCTGTCGATGATCCTGGCCGTGCTGGAAGCGCGCTGCGGCGTGCGGTTTTCGCAGCATGACGTCTATCTCAACGTGGCCGGCGGCCTGCGCATCAACGAGCCGGGCGCCGATCTTGCCGTCGCTGCAGCCCTTGTCTCCTCCCTCAGCGGTCTTGCCCTTCCGGCCAATTGCGTCTATTTCGGCGAGGTCAGCCTGTCCGGGGCGATCCGACCGGTCGCGCAGGGTCAGGCACGGCTGAAAGAGGCGCAAAAACTCGGCTTTGACCGGGCGATCTGTCCGCATGGCACCGTCAAGGACGGGGGCAAGGCGGAGATCGCGGCGGATGGGGTCCAGGACCTTGCCGCCTTCATTGCCCGGATCACGGCAGGGGGAACCCGCAAGGCCGAAACCGGGCAAGACAAACGGATTGAGACGCGAAAAAGCACTTAGCCGGAACGGAATTTGACCCGCACCTTGCGCGCAAGGCGCAACCGGCCTATGTCCGGTTCGCCGCGCGGGACATGAGGACAAGACCGAGCAATGCCGATCACGCTACTGGACGGAATACTTCTCGTCATCATGCTCATCTCGGCCGTCCTGGCGATGGTGCGCGGCTTCGTGCGCGAAGTGTTGTCGATCGCCTCCTGGGTGGCGGCCGCCGCAAGCGCCTATTTCCTCTATGGCCATGTGCTGCCCTTCGCGCGCCAGTACATCAGCAACGAATATGTCGCCCTCGGCGCCTCCGTTGCCGGCGTGTTCCTGCTGACCCTGATCATCGTCAGCTACATCACGATGCGCATTTCCGACTTCGTGCTCGACAGCCGCATCGGCGCGCTCGACCGCACCCTCGGCTTTGTCTTCGGCGCGGCCCGTGGCCTGCTCCTCGTTGTCGTGGCGATGCTGTTCTTCAACTGGTTTGTTGCCCCCGAGCGTCAGCCGGCCTGGGTGGCGCAGGCCAAGTCCCGCGACCTTCTCGTCCACATTGGTGACCGGCTGGTCGCCGCATTGCCGGAAGATCCCGAAGCTGCGATCCTCAACCGGATCCGGTCGGGTCAGGGAACACAGCCTGCAGCCCCGACGGGTGCAGCTCCGGCAACGGGCAACGAGAACACCGGCTATTCCCCGGCCGAACGCCAGGGCATTGATCAACTGACAACCGGTGGCACCGGAAACTGAGCCAGGTTGGGCCGGTTTCGCCCGGTCCCGTGAAGAGCCAAGGACATCGCCATGACCGGAACGACCCATCACCCGGACCGCGCTGCAACCAACCTGCAGGACCAGACCGACGACCTCTACGGCGACACGCTGCGCGAAGAATGCGGCGTGTTCGGCGTTCTGGGGCATGAAGATGCCGCCGCCCTGACGGCGCTTGGCCTGCACGCCCTGCAGCACCGCGGCCAGGAAGCGGCCGGCATCGTCACCTATGACGAGAACGACCAGTTCCGCGCCGAGCGCCATCTGGGCCTCGTCGGCGACCATTTTTCCAGCGCCAACACGATCTCGCGCCTGCCTGGTTCGGCCGCAGTCGGCCATGTGCGCTATTCCACCACCGGCGAGCCAATCCTGCGCAACGTGCAGCCGCTGTTTGCCGAGCTCGATGGCGGTGGCTTTGCAATCTGCCACAACGGCAACTTCACCAATGCGCTGACCCTGCGCCGCCAGCTGATCCGCGACGGAGCCATCTGCCAGTCAACCTCGGATTCGGAAGTGGTGCTGCAGCTCGTCGCCCGCAGCCGTCAGCCGAAGATCGTCGACCGCTTCATCGAAGCCATCCAGCAGATGGAAGGCGCCTACTCGCTGGTGGCCCTGACGCGCAAGAAGCTGATCGGTGCCCGCGACCCGCTCGGCATCCGTCCGCTTGTGCTGGGCGACCTGAACGGCGCGCCGATCCTCGCCTCCGAAACCTGCGCCCTCGACATCATCGGCGCACGATTCATCCGCGAAGTGGAAAACGGCGAAGTCATCGTCTGCACCACCTCCGGCATCGAGAGCTACTTCCCGTTCGGCCGCCGTCCGGCGCGGCCCTGCATCTTCGAATACGTCTATTTCGCAAGGCCCGATTCCGTCGTTGGCGGCCGCTCGGTCTATGACGTGCGCCGCGAGATGGGCCGTCAGCTGGCGCGCGAGTCGCATGTCGAAAGCGATGTCGTCGTTCCGGTTCCCGACAGCGGCGTGCCCGCTGCCATCGGCTACAGCCAGGAATCCGGCGTTCCCTTCGAACTCGGCATCATCCGCAATCACTACGTTGGCCGCACCTTCATCGAGCCGACCCAGTCGATCCGCACGCTCGGCGTCAAGCTGAAGCACTCGGCCAACCGCGCCCAGATCGAGGGCAAGCGCGTGACCCTGATCGACGACAGCCTCGTGCGTGGCACAACATCCGTGAAGATCGTGCAGATGATCCGCGATGCCGGCGCCCGGGAAGTGCATTTCCGCCTCGCCAGCCCGCCGATCCGGTATTCCGACTACTACGGCATCGACACGCCGGTGCGCGAGAAGCTTCTGGCTGCGCGCTACAACCTTGAAGAAATGCGCGCCTTCATCGGCGCCGACAGCCTGGCCTTCCTGTCCGTCGAGGGCATCTACAAGGCCATGGGCTACGAGGGGCGCGATGATGCCAACCCGCAGTTCACCGACCATTGCTTCACCGGCGACTATCCCACTCCGCTGACCGATCTGGCGGAAGATGTCGACTTCCGCAAGCCGCCGCGGCTGGTGGAAATCCGGTAATCTGGAACGAGACCAGTCCGTTATGACCGAGACTTCACTTAAAGGCCGCGTCTGTGTGGTCACCGGCGCCTCGCGGGGCATTGGCTATTTCCTGTCCAAGGCCCTTGCCGCCGAAGGCGTCCATGTCATCGCGGTCGCGCGCACCGTTGGCGGCCTCGAGGACCTCGACGACGAGATCAAGGCCGCCGGCGGCAGCGCGACACTCGTGCCGCTGGACCTGATGGACTATGACGGCATCGACCGTCTCGGCGCAGCCATCTTCGAGCGCTGGGGCAAGCTCGACATGCTGGTCGGCAATGCCGGCATGCTCGGCGGCCTGTCGCCTCTCGGCCATGTCGACATCAAGACCTTCGACAAGGTGATGGCGCTGAACGTCACCGCCAACTGGCGCCTGATCCGCTCGCTTGATCCGCTGCTGCGCCAGTCGGATGCGGGCCGCGCCGTGTTCCTCACCTCCAGCGCCGCCCACAAGTGCAAGGCCTTCTGGGGCCCCTATTCGGCCTCCAAGGCGGCACTCGAGGCCCTTGTGCGCACCTACGCGGCCGAGACCCAGTCGGGCAGCGTCCGCGTCAACCTGCTCAATCCCGGCGCCATGCGCACGGCCATGCGCGCCAAGGCCATGCCGGGCGAGGATCCGGAAACGCTGCCGCATGCCTCCGAGGTCGCGCCGCAGATCATCGCCATGCTGCGGCCAGAGTTTACCGACACCGGCCGTCTGTACGACCGCCCGTCCGCAAGCTTCAAGGACTACGTGCCGCTCGTCGTCTGACGCGGCGCATGAACAGAGCCAATAAAAAAAGCCGGGGCAGATGCCCCGGCTTTTTTTATTTGCCGACCAGGTCCTCGGCGTCACCCCGGCCAAGCGCAGCGCAAAGCCGGGGCCTACTCACTTGCAGAGCCTTGCTTTTTTCGATGCGTCGTAACATTGAACCGCCGAAGTGCGACTGTGATGCCGCCAAATGATCGCTCTGCGAACGAGTAGGCCCCGGGTCTCCGCTTCGCTCTCGCCCGGGGTGACCCCGAGCGAGTCGTGACCCAGTTGAAGGCTTGTCATCAAGCTGAGCCGTGGCAGTCGCCTCGGACTTTTTTTGGGTGCCTCAGGCAATCTTGGGGAATGACGCGTCACAGATCGCGATCAGGTCGGCTTCGATGCCCTTGCCGCCGGCGATGACGCGTACGCCCGCGGTCAAGGCGGCTTCGGCATCATAGGCCACGGCGAAACCGCCGGCTTCCTCGATCATCAGAAGACCTGCCAGGCAGTCCCAGGCATTCATGTGCGCCTCGCAATAGCCGATCAGACGACCTGAGGCGACATAGGCCAGCATCAGGCCGCCGGACGCGTTGCGGAAGAACACGCCGCCCTTGGCGACCAGCATGTCGATCACCTGCACGGCGCCGCAGGCGTGGCTGCGTCCGCTGAAGCCCACACCGACCGAGCCGCGACCGAGACTGTCACTGGACGACACTTTCACCGGCCGCCCGTTGACGAACGTGCCAGAGCCTTTCTCGGCATGGAACATCTCGCGTGCAACCGGGTCATAGGTGATGCCGATCACGGTCTCGCCGTCCTTGACGCAGGCGATGACCACACACCATTGCGGAATGCCCGCGACAAAATTCGCCGTTCCATCAATGGGATCGATCACCCAGGTGTAGCCGGAGGTGCCAGCCAGCCGGCCATGCTCCTCGCCGACGATGCCATCATCCGGATAGGCCTCGGCCAGAGCCGCACGCACGAGGGTCTCCACGTCGCGGTCTGCCTCGGACACGAGGTCCTGATGGCCCTTGGCGGTGACGGTCAGGGTTTCGAGGCGGCGGAAATACTCAAGACCAAGCGCACCGGCGCGCTCGGCAAGGGCAAGGGCGAACTCAAGGCGCGAACCGGCCATGACGGGTCTCCAGGATGAGGCAGGATAGAAACAACTGGCGGGCAAAAGAAATCCCGGAGGCAGCCCTGCCTCCGGGACATCTCGATCAGCGTTGCTTGGCCTTCGCGGCGTAGGGGTTGTCCCCCTTGCGATAGGACAGGCGAATGGGTGTGCCGGGCATCTCGAACTTCTGACGAAGGTTGTTCGTCAGGTAGCGCGTGTAGCTCTCGGGCAATTCCTCGGGGCGGGAACTGAACACGATGAAATGCGGCGGACGGGTCTTTGCCTGCGTCATGTAGCGCAGCTTGACCCGGCGGCCTTGCACGGCCGGAGGCGGATGGTGGGCGAGGATGCCCGTCAGCCAGCGGTTCAGCCGCGCGGTAGAGATGCGGGTGTTCCACACGTCATAGGCACCCAGCACGGCTTCCATCAGCCGGTCGATACCCTGGCCCTGCAGGCCCGACAGGGTGCAGATCATGACGCCGCGGATCTGGTTCAGGTAGCGGTCCTGCGCATCGCGGATCGCCTGCCAGGCCGCTTCCCGGTCCTCGATCAGATCCCACTTGTTGATCGCGATAACGATGGCGCGGCCTTCGCGGGCGCACAGTTCGATGATCTGCAGATCCTGCTTTTCAAACGAATTGGTGGCATCCAGCGCCACGACGACCACTTCGGCAAACTTGATGGCGCGCAGGGCATCGGCAACGGAGAGCTTTTCCAGCTTCTCCTGCACGCGCGCCTTGCGGCGGATGCCAGCCGTGTCGAACAGCTTGATGTGATGATCACGCCAGAGCCAGTCGACCGAGATGGAATCGCGCGTGATACCGGCCTCCGGGCCGGTCAGCATGCGCTCTTCACCAACCATGCGGTTGATCAGCGTCGACTTGCCGGCGTTCGGACGTCCGACGATGGCGACCCGCAGCGGCCGCTCACGCGTGCCGACGGGCTCTTCGGGAACCAGATCCTGGCCTTCCTCGTCGAGCTCGATGGCAATGCGGGCCTCATCAGCCGCAGCCTGTTCCTCTTCCTCGACCCGCTCCACATAGGGAAGCAGCGCCTCGTAGAGATCTGCCAGTCCTTCGCCATGCTCGGCCGAGATCGCGACAGGTGTGCCAAGGCCAAGCGCAAAGGCTTCGTAGAGCCCGCCCTCGCCTGCCCGTCCTTCGGCCTTGTTGGCCAGAAGGATCACCGGCGTATCGGTCTTGCGCGCCACGGCGGCAAAATGCGCGTCCAGCGGCGTCACACCCGCGCGGGCATCGATGACGAAAAGCACCACATCGGCTTCCGCAATCGCTTCCTCGGTCTGGGCGCGCATGCGGCCCTCGAGGCTGGCCGCGTCTGCGTCCTCCAGACCTGCCGTATCGATGACGGTAAAGCGCAAGTCGCCGAGGCGCGCATCCCCGGGCCGCCGGTCACGCGTCACACCCGGTGTGTCGTCGACCAGCGCCAGCCGCTTGCCCACGAGCCGGTTGAACAGCGTCGACTTGCCCACGTTCGGCCGGCCGATAATGGCGACGGTCGCACCCAAATTGCATCTCCTGCCGGCCCGTCAGATCCGGGCCGTTTCATGTCTTTAGTTGAAAGCCGCCAGACCGCTGTCGCCTTCAAGCACAATCACGCGGCCTCCGGCCACGATCGGCGTCACGAACACATTGGTCTGGACATCTCTCACGCTCTGCACGTTTCCGGACGTGGCGTCAACCAGTGCAATGCGTCCATCGTTGGAGAAAGCGACCAAAGTGCCGTTTGCAAGCACGGGACCAGCCCAGTTTCGGCGTTTTTTCTTGTTTTCGAGCTGCGGCAGCTCGGCGCGCCACAACACCTGTCCGGTCTTGCGGTCCATTGCCACCATGCGGTCATCCAGCGTCACCATGAACACGGCGGAGCCTGAAACCACCGGCGTGTGCACGCTGCCGACGTCCTGTTCCCATTCGACCTGACCGGTCTTGAGCGAGGCTGCGATGGTGCGGCCGGCAACACCGGTCGCAAACACCGTGCCACCCGCCACCACCGGGCTTGCCGACACATCGGCGATGGTCGACAGGGTCAGGGTGCGGAAGGCGCGGGCAACGCCCTCGGCCCAGATCGGCTCACCCTTCTTGATGTCGATGGCCATAATCTCGCCAGAGGAGAACGGCACGACAACCGTGCCGCCGACAACCGCCGGCGAGGATGCGGACAGGAGACCCGCGGATTCCTCGATGCCGGAATAGGTCCAGGCGACCGTGCCGTCGTCCTGCTTGATGGCGTAGACTTCGTTGCTCTGCGTGACGACGAAAACATAGCCGCCGCCCACGCCGGGTGCACCACGCGCCGGGGTGTTGAGATCGATCGACCACAGAACCTGGCCGGAGCCTGCGTCAAGCGCGGCAAACTTGCGGTAACCGGTGGCCGCAAACACGCGGCCATTGGCGACGGCAACGCCGCCACCTGCAGCCACATCGTCCTCGCCCTCGGGACGCAGGTCCCGCGTCCACGCACGCGCCCCGCCGGTCGAGAAGGCGATCACTTCACCGCTCGGCTTGTAGACGAACAGCCGGCTGCCATCCGAGACCGGCCGGGCCGCAGCGCGCAGACCCGACGATGTGAGGCCGCCGCCGGCGCTGCCGATAGAGGCGCGCCAGACGCGCTGACCGCTGACCGATACCGAAACGTTGCCCGGGTCGTTGCTTTCCGGGCCGCCAGCCTGGGGCCAGCTCTGACCACCGGTTGCCGAGCCGATGCTGGCCGCCTTGCCAGAGGCAGATGCCAGCGGATCGGCTTCAGCAAACACCGGCTGCCGGTCACCGGGCAGGACCTTCTCCCGCTCGGCGAAAGGGTTGATCGCGTCGGTATATTCCGACACGGAGCTGCAGCCCTGCAGCGCCGCCATCAGGACGGTGAGGCTGGTAAAGGCGGCAAGACGCAAGGAACGCTGGCGCAGCATCAGTTGCTTACTCCCTGGCCGGCCGGGGCCTTGCCCGTGGCCGCACGGATGAGATCATCAAGCAGGCCAACACGGCCAGCAATGTCACGCGGGGCGGCGGTGTCGCCGGCAATCTTGTCGACCCAGCCCTGGGCGGCGGTCATGTCGCCAGCCTTCCACGCGCTGAAAGCGAGAATCTCGCGGGCCGCGAAGCGCCAGGCGTTGCCTTCGGCTGCAATCGGCTCGAGCCGGCTGGCCAGCGCGGCATAATCGGAATTGTCCATGGCAAGATAGCCGGCGCGGACGGCGGCGAGGTTCCGCATCAGCGGATCAACCGACGTGTCATTCGCCAGCGCGTCAAAGCGCTCGATGGCTTCAGCTTCCTTGCCTTGCGTCGCAAGATCGGTGGCCGCACGCAGCCGCGCCAGCACCGGGTAGCCGCCGGTCGCCGTCGTCAGGCTTTCAAACAGCGGCGCGGCCTCGTCCGCCTTGCCTTCGTTGGCAAGGCTCACGGCCTTCAGGAAGGTGTCGCCAGCCGCCTGCGCCTGCTGCTCCTGCCAATAGAGCCAGCCGCGGTATCCACCGGTGCCGACCACGACCAGCACGGCCAGAGCGATGACATAGATACCAAACCTGTCCCAAAGACGACGGTACTTTTCGTGACGGATATCCTCGTCGACTTCGCGGAAAATGTCGGACATGCGAGCCAGGTTCCTGAAAACTGTCTGAGCGTATGCGGCGCGAAACAAAGCCCGCACGGCGCGCGCCACATTACAGTGTCACCCGCGTCGTGGCAAACGCCTGTCTTGCGCTGTTTTCAAGGACTTGATGGCTGAAGTGAGGCAGAAACAGGGTCACGCCGACAGAATCACGCACATTGGCGTCACTCACATGGGCGCGACTCCAATCAGCCACAGGTGCAGCTTCCAGACAAAGAGACCGTAAAGCGCAAGTCCGCCCACGATGACGACGATATCGCCAGCCGCTCCGAGGTTCACCGCCGGCGGGCCGCCTGCCCCATCGACAACCCGGCGCTTGAGCGAGATCCGGTCGACGACGGCGTAGACAAGGAAGCTGCCAAACAGCAGCACCGAGGCAAGATCGCCGTTCACCAGCAGGTGTGACAGTGCCCAGAGCTTCACGGCCACCAGCATCGGATGCTTCAGGGCCGTCTTGATCCGGCCTGGAACATAGGCAGCGATCAGGAAGACAAATACGGGCAACAGCAGAAGATAGGCCAGATGCTTCAGCCACACCGGCGGCTCGTAGAGCTGCGGTGCGCCCTCGAAACGGGCCTCGCCGTAGCCGTAGATGATCAAGGCCAGCCCGACCAGGGACACAAGGCTGTACAACCCCTTGTAGCCGCCTGCGCCCAGCCGATCGATCAGGTTCCCGCGCAGGCCGCGGTTCATGGTCACCGCATGGCAGCCGAAGAACAGGACTAGTCCTGCGAGCAAATAGATCATGCTGTCATCTCTCCCTCACGCCAGGCTGCGCGCACAACCCTTACTCCCAAGCATGTGCCCGACTTTCAGCGATCGGCGCAAGACTTCATTCAGGACCCTGACGTATTGTCACCGTTGAAACCCGTCAGCGACTTGGACGGCCTTCAGGAGGTCCAAATGGAAGAACGCCGCCGCGCACCGCGCATGCGAACGCTGAAGGCTGGCCGCATTGTCATCCACAATGGAACGCAGGTTTATGACTGCATGGTGCGGAACACGTCCGAGGGAGGTGCTCTTCTGAGGGTTCCGAACACGCACCAGGTGCCGGAGGAGTTCCTGCTCTACATCGACACCGACCGGATCCGGCGCCCGGTCAAGGTCGTCTGGCGCACCGCCGACCAGATCGGCGTATGCTTTACGGGCGCTGCCGAGCCCATTCCCTGATCCGTGGCCATGGGGACTGCCGCGCTGCCCATCACTGAAACGCCTCGGCCTGCAGCCGGAAAAGGCTGGCGTACTGGCCATTAGCGGCGAGGAGTTCGGCGTGGGATCCGCTTTCGCGGACCCTGCCCCGTTCCAGTACGATGATCCGGTCCGCCAGCCGCACCGTGCCGAAGCGGTGCGAGATGAACACCGCCGTCCGGTCGCGGCTGAGGTCGCGGAAACGATCAAAGACCGCCGCCTCGGCCCGGGCGTCCAGCGCAGCCGTTGGCTCGTCCAGGATCAGCAGGTCCGCGTCGCGAAAGTAGGCGCGTGCGATGGCGATGCGCTGCCATTCACCGCCGGACAGCTCCATGCCGGCGTTGAACATGTCCCCCAGGACCTGATCATAGCCGCCCGGCAACCGGGCGATCACATCGCTGGCAAGGCTGGCATCGGCTGCGGCCTCGATGCGCTGGCGATCCTCGGCCGCATCGATCCGGCCGACGCCGATGTTGGTCACGGCGGCAAAATTGTATTTCACGAAGTCCTGGAAGATGACACCGACGCGGTTGCGCAGGTCCTCGATGGCATAGGCACGGGCATCCACGCCGTCGATCAGGATCCGCCCCTCGGTCGGATCATAGAGCCGGGACAGGAGCTTCACGATCGTTGTCTTGCCCGCGCCGTTCTCCCCGACCAGCGCCACCGTTTCACCGGCCCGGATCTCGAAGCTCAGATCACGCAGGACCCAGTCGTCCTTGCCCGGATACCGGAAACCGACGCCCTCGAAGACCACACCCGAGCGGAGCCTGTCGGGAAACTTCTGCGGCTGAGCCGGACTGGTCAGCGTCGGCGCAAGCTCGAGGAAGGAGTAGAGATCCTCCAGATAGAGCGCCCGGTCGGCGATCTGGGTCAGACCAAGCATGAGCCGCTCGAACAGGCTGTTGAGCCGCATCAGCGCCCCGGCGAGGAAGGTCAGGTCGCCGAGGGTAATCGTGCCCTGAACGGTCTGCCAGGCGATGTAGCCGTAGGCGGCATAATAGGACAGTGCGCTGAGCGCGCCAAAGACCGCACCCCACAGCGCCCGCCGCGTCGCCAGAGCGACGTTGTCCCGGTGCATTGCACCGGCAAGATCGGAAAACCGCTGCGCCAGATAGGCACCGAGGCCGAACAGCTTCACTTCCTTAGCTGTGCGCGCATTTGCGCCAACGAAGCGGACATATTCCATTTCCCGTCGCCGGGTGGTTGCGGCCTTGTCGATGCCATAGCGCAAGGAGTTGAAATAGGCCTCCCCGAGCAGCGACGGCAGAAGGGCAAAGGCCAGCAACAGGATCAGCACCGGCGCATAGACCGCAATGCCACCGATGAGGGCCAGCAGCGTCACCGCATCCTGCACCTGGTTGAGCATCTGTCCGAGCAGGCTGTTGCCCATCAGGGTCTGCGAGCGGGCCCGCTGCAGGCGGTCCTGGATCTCGCCGGTTTCCAGCTGCGCCAGATCAAGTGCATTCGCGTGCAGGATCAGCTCCGCGCCGAGCCGGTTGGAGTGGCGCTCGCCCAGGATCTGCTCCATCAGCCCGTCCAGCCGGGACAGGAGCGCCGCTCCGGCCACCAGCGCAAATTCCGTGAGGATCAGCCCATACAGCGGACCAAGCCCATCTGCCCGGAGCAGGTCAGATGGCACGAAGGCGCCGCTTGTTGTGCCCCGCAACAGGATTTCGTCGACAATCAGCTTGCCGACATAGAGCACGGCCGGCGGCTGCAGCGCCCGGAGCAGCCGCAAGGCAATGATCGCGACGGCCAGCGAAGGCCCTGCCCGCCACAGCGAGCCGATCAGCTGCGGCAGCCGGTGCAGACTGCTGAAGCTGGCCGCTAGATGCCCGCCAACTCCCTGGCCGCGCATCATGGCCCGCTGAAATCCGCGTCCACCTGCCCGCCCGCCTCGTTCTCCTGCCATGAACCCGTCGCCCCCTGAACCCGGCCCGCCAGCCACGTAGCCAGCCTCCACAGGCCGCAACAGGCCGCTGGCGACCTGCCGTCTGCGAATACCTGACTTCCCGCCTCAGATACAGCCCCGGATCCGTTTAGGGACTGGGCAATCAAGACCGCAAGACCGGATCGTGGCAATCACAGGCCCGCCGATTTCTCGGCGGGCCTGACCAGGGGCTTGGTCAGAATCCGCTCAGGACGATCTTGCCCTTGGCCTTGCCGCTCTCGATCAGGGCATGGGCGCGCTTGAGGGTGGCGGCGCTGATCGTGCCGTAGTCTTCCGCCAGTGTCGTGCGGAGCTGGCCGGCATCGACCAGTTCTGCCACCCGGGTCAGAAGCTCGTGCTGCCGGGCCAAGTCTGCCGTCTCGAACAGCGACCTCGTGAACATCAGCTCCCAGTGCAGCGACAGCGACTTGCGCTTCAGGGGCAGCGCGTTCAGCTCCTTCGGGTCATCGATCAGACCGAAGCGGCCCTGCGGGGCCAGGAGGTCGATGCTGTCGGCCATATGGTCGTCGGTGTTGGTGGTCGAGAACACATAGGAGGGCGCGCCGAGGCCGAGCTCTGCCACCTGCGGCGCAATCGGCGACCGGTGATCGATGACGTGATGGGCGCCAAGCTCCCGCACCCAGGCCTGGGTTTCCGGCCGTGAGGCCGTCGCAATGACGGTCAGGTCCGTCAGCGCCCGGGCCAGCTGGATGGCGATGGACCCGACGCCGCCGGCGCCGCCGATGATGACAATGGCACGCGCAGCCCCAGGCACCGGCTTGGCAACGTCAAGCCGGTCGAAGAGCATCTCCCAGGCGGTGATCGCCGTCAGCGGCAAGGCAGCCGCTGCCTTGAAGTCGAGGCTCTTCGGCTTGCGCCCGACAATGCGCTCGTCCACGAGATGAAATTGGGCATTGGTGCCAGGGCGATGGATCGCGCCGGCATAATAGACCTCGTCCCCCGGCTTGAAGGCGGCGACGTCCGGTCCAGTGGCCACCACCACGCCGGCAGCGTCCCAGCCCAGCACTTTCCACTCGCCCTCGGCCGGAGCCACCGACTTGCGGATCTTGGTATCGACGGGATTGACCGAGACGGCCCGGACTTCGACGAGAAGATCCTGGCCCGTGGCGACGGGAACTGGCAGGTCGACGTCAACCAGCGCGCTGGCAGAACTGATGGGTTGCGGGGATTGATAGGCAACGGCACGCATGAAAACCTCCTTGGTTTGATACGAGCCAATGTGTGCTGTATAATCTAAAGCTGCAAGAACGCACAATTTGAGCACATAGTGTCGAAAAGGATACCGTGATGACCCGTCAGCGCCACCTCAGCTACGACTGTGCGCCGGGATGTTCCGTCGAAGCAGCGCTCAGCCTGATCGATGGCAAGTGGAAGGGAGTGATCCTGTTTCACCTGCTGGACGGCCCGATGCGCTTCAATGAAATCCGGCGCAAGCTCGCCAAGGTCACCCAGCGCATGCTGACGACGCAGTTGCGCGAGCTGGAGGCCGACGGTCTCGTCATCCGCACGGTCTTCGCCCAGGTGCCCCCCAGGGTCGACTATGCCCTCTCCGACCGCGGCCAGTCCCTCGCCCCGGCCCTGCTCGCCCTCAAGCAATGGGGTGATGCCCACATGCATCTCTTCGCTGAACAGGAACACAGTGACGTCGCCAGCACGCAGCTGGACCCCGCCAGCACCCGCTGATACCCCGTCGAAACATGGCTGCATCCGGCCATCTACGCGATTGACCAGAACGCCGGCTTCAGCAGGACACTTACAGCGGCGGGTCAGATCGCACCAATGGCCTCCAAGGCCGCCCGGGCCACCTCTTCATCCTGGTCGCCACTGCCGGACCCGACCCCGATGCCGCCAAGAAGGACGTCGCCTATCCGGATCGGCAGCCCGCCTTTGAGGCCTGTCACCGCGCCCTGGGTGGCACCGGCGATGAGCAGGCGCGCCTGTTCGGGAATGGCCGTCGAGGGCGCGTTGATGGATGCCGCAGTTCGGGCCTTGGCCAGCGCGCTCTTGAGAGACAGAAAGCGTGCCCCCTTCATCCGGAAGGACCCGAGCACGACCCCGCTCTGGTCAACGATCACGATGCATTGTGGCTGCCCCATCGCGGAGGCTTTCTCGATGGCGGCCTGGAGCATGGCAAGCACACCGTTGTCGCTCAGCTGCGCGGAAGGCTCGAAGAAGCCGCTCATGGACGCATTCCCTGGTTCATGAATGAAGATAGCGCGGCCGGCACGGCAAAGACTGCGCCGGCCGCGAACGGATGGTCTTACTTGCCCCAGATCTTCGCGTAGTGATCGCGGTAGCCATTGCCCGGGTCAAAGACATTCTTGTCGCCACCATCGGAGCTGATGTTCGCCTTGGTCACGACATGCAGCGGCGAAGTGTAGCCTGACCATTCTGCCTTGCTGACGGCGCGGTTCAGCTCATCGATCAGCTGCCAACCCTGAAGATTGAGAGGCTCGGCGACCGTAACGGCCTGATACTGGCTGGACCG
This sequence comes from Pannonibacter sp. SL95, assembly GCF_026672425.1. Lineage (GTDB taxonomy): Bacteria > Pseudomonadota > Alphaproteobacteria > Rhizobiales > Stappiaceae > Pannonibacter. The sequence continues at coordinate 1,969,575 of NZ_JAPPRC010000003.1, read as the reverse complement.
GATGCGCTGGTAAGCGGATTCCGACCCGTCACCTGCAGCAACTGCCTTTGGTGCACCGTCGCCGGCAACGCCGGCCGCCGCGAGACTTGGGCCCATGAAGTCGAAATAGATGTCGTTGATCGCCAGGGCGTGCGTCCAGTTCGCGCCATATTTCTGCAGCAGAGAGGTCGTCAGCGTCGGCATGCGGCTGGACGTGTCTGCGATCGGCGTGTCGACATATTCAAGCACGGTGCCGCCGAGCTTTTCGATCGTTTCCTTGATCTTGTCGGCCTTGGCGATGGCAATCGCATAGGTCGAGTCCGTGAAGATCACGACCCCCGGCTTGCCGCCTGCATCGGCGAAAGCCCATTTGGCGGCCGCTGCAGAGACTTCCATGGCATCGGTCGAAACATTGGCGAACAGGCAATTGGCCGGATCAGGTCCAATGACCGGGCCGGCATGCCAGCTGACCATCGGGATGCCGGCGTCGCAAGCCTGCTTGAGGGCAGCCTGCTGCTCGACGGCATCGAAGCCGTTGATGATGATGCCATCCGGCTTCAGTGCAAGCGCCTGGCCAAATGCGCCGGCGCGGCTTTGGACGGAGCCCGCACCATCGAGAACGGTCACCTCCCAACCGATCTTCGCTGCGGCTTCCTGGATGCCATTGGTGACACCCAGAATGCCGCCATTCTTCATGTCAGCTGCCAGGACAACGATCTTCTTGGCCGCCGCCGCACCTGGTCCGGTTGTGGGACCATCCCAGGTCGCCTTTGCGCCGGCGTATTTCTGCACCTCGGCCATCGCGTCCGAGACTGCATCCGCATGGGCAGGCATGGCGGCCGTCAACGCCAGGATCGATACGGCTAGAGCTTTCTTCAGCATGGTTTCCTCCCGATGTCGCTGAAAGAACTATTTGGATGTCGCGCCCTTCTTGCGTTGCGCGTAACCGGCGATCCCGATGGCGATCAGCAAGGTCGTGCCGTTGAACAGGGGCTCGACCCAGAAGCTGCCACCGAATTGCTGGATGCCGGAAATGCCGACGGCGAGGATCATCACGCCGACGATGGTGCCCCAGACGTTGACCCGTCCGGGCTTGATTGTGGTGGAGCCAAGGAACGCGCCAACGAGTGCAGGCAGCAGGAACTCCAGACCGACCGAGGCCTGGCCGATCCGCAGCTTCGAGGCCAGCAGCACGCCGGCGAGCGCGGTCATCAGTCCGGATGTGACGAAGGCCCCGATGACGAACTTGCGCGTGGGAATGCCATTGAGCTCGGCCGCGCGCTGGTTGGCGCCAATGGCGTAGAGATATCGGCCAATCGGCGTGTATTCGAGCACGATCCAGAGCACGACGGTGACGAACAGCACATAGATCGCCGTGATCGGAAGGCCGAAGACGAATGTACCGTTGATGGCATAGAAGGCATCAGGCAGGGCACCGACCATCTGGCGACCGCCCGTATGCCAGAGCGCGATGGCATAAAGGATCGTTCCGGTTCCCAGCGTCGCAATGAAACTGTCGATGCGGGCGACCTCGACAAGCAAGCCGTTGAGAGCACCGATCAACACGCCAAGCACCAGGACGATCGCGACGGCAACAGGCCAGGGAAGTCCGTAGATCGTCTGCAGGCTGATCGCCAGGATATGCCAGAGCACGATGCCATAGCCGACCGTCAGATCGATCCGGCCGGCAACCATCGGGATCATCGCGGCCAGCGACAGGAGCGCAATGATCGCCTTGTCGGACAGGATGGCCCGCAGGTTGAGCATGGTCGGGAATGTGGCCGGCAGCAGGACCGAGAACAGCAGGATCAACCCGAACATCAGGATGACGAGACCATAGCTTGGTGCCAGGCGCAGCAGCTTGCGCAAGGGCGGCAGTCCCCTCAGTTCGTCCTTGGTGGGTTCGAGTGCGTTGGATTGGATACCGGGCATGGCAGTCCTCAGGCGGCTTCACCGGCCGATGCGGCCTGGATCAGGGATTCAGTTGAAAGTTCGACACCGCTCAGCTCGGCGACAGACTGGCCGCGGCTGAAGACGATCGCGCGATGGCAGATGTTGGCGGTCTCCTCGAAGTCGGTCGAGACCACGAGGACGCCCATGCCGCTTGCGAGCGCCTGGTACAGCAGGTGATAGATCTCGGCCTTGGCCCCGACATCAACGCCGGCAGTCGGGTCCTCTGCGATCAGCAGGCGGCGGCCGGAATCAAGCCAGCGTCCCACAACAACCTTCTGCTGATTGCCCCCCGAGAGCGCCTCGATGGCCAGCGCAGGATCATTGGGCGAGAGCCCGACACGGCGCCCAAGCTCGCGAGCCACCCTGCCCTCCACAGTCGGAGACAGAAGGCTCAGCAAATGCCGCCCGGTGGCCGACGGATTGAGGAATGCATTTTCGCGAATGGACAGGCCCGGCGCGACACTCTCGGCAACACGGTCGCGCGCGACCAGACCAATTCCCGAGCGCATGGCAGCGCCCGCATCGCGAAGGTCCGGGGCTGCGCCGCCGAGCGTGATCTTGCCGGCATGGGGGATCAGACCAAAGAGCGCCCGGCCGACATCCTCGTGACCCGCGCCACGAAGCCCTGCAAGCCCCAGAAGCTCGCCGCGCCGGATCTCGAAACTCACAGGACCGACCGCGCCTGTTGCAAGACCCTCGACCTTCAGGATTGATGGCCCTTCGAGGATGGCCGGCCGGGCAATCTCGCGCGCCTTCCGACCGACGATGAGCCCGACCAGCTCTTCCGGCGTTGTGTGCTCTGTCGCGCGCAGTCCGACCATCTGACCATCGCGCAGCACCGCGACCCGATCAGCGATGCGGAAGATCTCGTCCAAGCGGTGGCTGACATAGATCATGCCGACGCCGCGGGCTTTCAGTGGGCGAAGCGCTGTGAACAGCCGTTCGACTTCGTCGGCCGGCAAGCTCGCGGTTGGCTCATCGAGCACCAGATAATCGCAATCAGCTGCAAGCGCCCGGGCGATGGCAACAAATGATTTTTGCGTGCGGGTCAGACTGGACACACGGGCGGTCGCCGTGAAATCCGCGTCGACGAGCGCCAGCGCCCGGTCTGCAGCAGCTTCGGTTGCCGCCCAGTCGATGCGCCGCCCTTTTTTCACATAGCCGAGGGACAGGGCAATGTTTTCGGCCACGCTCATCCATTCGATCAGACCCAGGTCCTGATGGATGAAGGCGACCTTTTGCCCGCCCGCCTTGCCGGCTTCATGCGCGTAGGGTTGTCCGTCGATAAAGACGCACCCGCCATCAGGGCGATGGATGCCACCGAGGACCTTGATGAGCGTTGACTTGCCCGCGCCGTTCTCACCGAGAAGCGCGACGATTTCTCCACGTTCGACCTTGAGTGAAACACCTCTGAGGGCCTGGGTACCCCCGAAGGACTTCACGATGCGATCAAACAGCAGGCCGTCTGCGGACGGTTGCATGATGCTTCTCCTCCCTGTCCGGAGAGCAGATCTTGCGTCTGATTTACCGGTAACGTATTTAACGTACCCGCGTGCTATTCCAAGTCAAGAAGAAAGTTATCGATAACATGCACCCATCCAGCCGCAGCGTCGCGGTCGCGGAAATGCCCCGATGAAAGCCAGGCTCGAAGACATTGCCCGCGCAGCAGGCGTGTCGAAAATGACCGTGAGCCGTGTGCTGCGCGATGGCTCCGGCTTCTCGGACCAGACACGGCAAAAAGTCATCGAGATCGCCGAACAGCTTGGCTATGTACCCAATCGCCTTGCAGCTGCCTTCGGATCCGATCAGGCTGAGACCCTGGTTGGCATGTGCGTGCCACGGCTGACGTCAGGCTTGTTTGGTCACGTGCTCGACGGCGTCGACCGGGCGCTGGGCCGCCTCGGATTCCAGTTGATCATCGGGGCCAGTGATCATTCGATTGATGCAGAAGAGGCCTGGATCAGGCAGGTCGTGAGCTGGCGCCCGGCGGGGCTCATCCTGTCGGGCCGCCACCATACCGCCGGCACGATCGAACTCCTGCGCAGCGCGTCCATTCCGGTGGTGGAGATCTGGGACCTGACGACCAGCCCGATCGACATGGCCGTCGGCTTCTCCCATGCCGATTGCGGCACCGAAATGGCCCGTCATCTGCTTGCGCGCGGACACCGCAAGGCCGGCTATGTGGGTGCTCTTGCCCGCTCTGACGTGATGGGCCAGGCCCGTTTCGAAGGATTCAGGGATGCCTTTGTCAGGGCCGGCCATCCATTGGTCGACGCCGAATTGCTGCAAGACACGCCTGGATTTTATGCCGGCTACTATGGCCTCGAAACGATGCTCAGCCGCAACAACGACGTCGACGCCGTCTATTTTCACAATGACGAGATGGCAATCGGCGGCCTTGCCTTTTGCCAGTCCCGTGGCCTCAGCGTACCGGAAGAGATCGGCATCGCCGGCTGGGGCGGTATGGAGGCAGCCTCCATCTTGCAAAAGCGCCTCACGACGACCGTCGTGCCAACCACCAGCATTGGCAAGGCGGCCGCCGAAGCACTTGTTGCCAAGCTGAAGGGAGAACCGGTCCAGACCGTCACCATCGTTCCGACACGGCTGGTGCCGGGCGAGACGGTCTGACCCCTTCTGGATGCCTCAGGGCGCCTGGATGCCGCGACGGTTGAGCACCACGGAATAGACGCTGGTTGTTGCGGTGATGAACAGTCGGTGTTTCGCCTGGCCGCCGAAGCAGAGATTGGAGACCAGCTCCGGCACCAGGATCTTGCCCATCAAGTGCCCGTCGGGCGAGATGCAATGCACCCCGTCAGCGGCTGACGACCAGACGTTACCATCACTGTCGACCCGCATGCCATCGGCACAACCGGGTGTGATCACGTGGAAGATCCGGCCATTTGTTGGCCGGCCTCCGACCATGTCGAAAACCCGGATATGGCGCGGGTCGGATGTGAACATGCGCCCCGTATCGGCGACATAGAGACGGCTTCCATCCGGGCTGAAGGCGAGGCCGTTCGGCCCCTGCATGTCGGTGATGACAGCCTCGATCGCACCATCCGCAGACACGCGATAGACCGAACAGGGCAATTCCTGCTCCGCTTTCGAGCCCTCGTAATTCGTCATGATGCCGTAGTGCGGATCGGTGAACCAGATCGCGCCGTCGGGCGCGACGATGACGTCGTTCGGGCTGTTCAACCGCTTGCCCTGATAGTTGTCCGCAATGACCGTAACGGAGCCGTCCCATTCGGTGCGCGTGACGCGGCGCGTGCCATGCTCGCACGTGACGAGCCGCCCCTGACGATCCCGGGTATGGCCGTTGGCGTAGTTCGACGGCTGGCGGTAAGTGGTGACACCGTCCTCGCTCCATCGAACGATCCGGTTGTTGGGAATGTCGGAAAACAACAGGCAACCGGCATCGCCGAACCAGACCGGCCCCTCGGTCCAGTCGAACCCGGTCGCAAGCCGCTTCACCGGCGCATTGCCAAGAACGTAGGTGGCGAACAGCGGATCGATGACTTCAAAAAACGACATGGCAGAAACTCCTCCCGGATCCGCGCCGGCACTCATGCGGAAAACGCAATCTGCGCTTTCATCGCCTGACTGCGGTCCGAGGCAAGCAGAAAGCCCTTTTCCGCCTCGGCCAGCGAAACGGTATGCGTGATCAGCGGCTTCACGTCGATCAAGCCTTTGCGCATCAGCTCCACACCAATGGCAAATTCCTGATGGAAGCGGAAGGAGCCACGCAATTCGAGCTCCTTCGCCGTGATCGCCATCATCGGCAGTGTCATGTCGCCGCCAAGGCCAAGCTGCAGGATGACGCCGCGCGGTCTGAGGGCTGGAATGGCGCCCGCCAGGGCCGCAGCGACACCCGTGCACTCATAGAGCACATCGAAGGTGCCCTTGTCGCCGGCATAGACCGCTAAGGCATCCGGCTCCTTGGCCGTGTTGATCACGCGATCCGCACCCACCTTTGCCGCAAGCGCCAGCGTGAAATCGGAAAGATCCGTTGCAACGATCTCGGCCGCACCTGCCCGGCGCGCCGAGAGAATGGACAGCACGCCGATCGGTCCGCAGCCGGTGACAAGAACACGCTTTCCGAACAGGCTTCCCGCCCGCGTCGTGGCATGCAGCGTAACGGCCAGCGGCTCCGCCATTGCTGCTTCGCCGGCGGAAAGACCGGTCGCGTCGACGCATTGATAGGCTTCCGCCACCAGGCTTTCGCGGAACGCCCCCTGGATATGGGGGAACGGCATAGCGCTGCCATAGAAGCGCATGTTGAGACACTGGTTCTGCAGCCCCTCCCCGCAATAGCGGCAATGACCACAGGGGCGAGACGGCGAAACAGCGACGAGCTGCCCGAGTTCGAACCCCGACACGCCAGCGCCAATCGCCTCGACCCTGGCCGAGACTTCATGACCGAGGATCATCGGTTCACGCAAGCGGACGGCGCCGAAGCCGCCGTGATTGTAGTAATGCAGGTCCGATCCGCAGATCCCCCCCGTCGCAAGGCTGAGCCGGAGCTGGCCTGCCTGAGGCTCCTCCACGGGACGATCTTCGATGCGCAGGTCACGGGCTGCGTGGATGACGATGGCTTTCATCAGAGCACCGGAGTGAGGAGGGCTTCACCGGCGAAATGCGCGGTGAGATTGTCGCGGACGAGTTTGCCCATGGCCTTGCGGGTCTCGATGGTCCCGCTGGCATGATGCGGCTGGAGGAGCACGTTCGACAGCGACAGAAAACGCGGATTGAGATTGGGCTCGCCTTCGAAGACATCGAGGGCTGCCGAGCCGAGCTTGCCGGTCTCCAGCGCGTTGAGCAGAGCGTCCTCGTCGATGTTCGAGGCGCGGCTGATGTTGATCAACATGCCCTCCGGCCCAAGCGCCTCAATCACCGTCTGACCGACGATATGACGGGTCGCAGCCGATGCCGCGAGCGTCACGAACAAGAAGTCGGAGCGTGCAGCCAGCGCCACAGGATCGGCAATGAACTCCCAATCAGGCGCATACTCTTTCGCCGCAACATCGCTATAGGCGATCTCCATGTCGAAGCCGGCAAGGCGCTTGGCCACCTCGAAGCCGATCCGCCCCAGACCGAGCACCCCTGCCCTGCGCCCCCAGACCCGCCGCTTGAGCGGATACAGCCCCTTGGCTCCCCAGGACCCGTCCTTGACCCAGGTTTCCGCGCCAATCATTCCGCGCGACTGGACCAGCATCATCGCGACACCCAGATCGGCGACGTCGTTGGTCAGGACGTCGGGTGTATTTGTCACCCGGATCCCCCGTGCCCGGCAGGCGGCAAGATCAACCGCATCGAAGCCGACCCCGTAAACAGAAATGACTTCGAGCCTGGGGCATGCCTCGATGATTGCTGCGTTGGCGCCCAGCTCACCGCGCGTGGCGATGCCGCGAATCCCTGGGCCGACCTCTGCCAGAAACGCAGCCTTGTCAGCCGCTTCGAAGTAGCGGTGCATGTGGAAGTTCTGCTCCAGCGGCACCTGGTCCCATTCGGGATAGGGTCCAATCTGCAGGATGTCGGGCTTGGTCATGATGCCTCCTCAACGGCGCTTGACATTCATTTGTTATCGATAACATATACAAATCATCTTGCGCTTGTCGAGAGCGAAACTGAAGGGAGCACACCGTGGCACTGAACCTGTTCGACCTGAGGGGCAAGCGCGCCCTGATCACGGGATCCTCGCAAGGAATCGGCTTTGCCCTGGCCGAAGGCCTCAAGGCCGCCGGTGCCGAGATTGTCCTGAACGGTCGGAACGAGGAAAAACTGAAAGGCGCAACCCTCCGGATCGAGGGCGCCGAGCAGCTCGTATTCGACGCGACCGATTCGTCAGCCGTCCGCGCCGCGGTCGATGCCTATGAGGCGTCCGGCAAGGCAATTGATATCCTGGTCAACAACGCCGGCATGCAGCATCGCGCGCCACTGGAAGATTTCCCTGCAGACGCGTTCGAAAGGCTGCTGCAGACCAACATCGCCAGCGTCTTTCATGTCGGTCAGGCCGTTGCCCGCCACATGATCGGCCGGGGTCGCGGCAAGATCATCAACATTGCGAGCGTACAGACCGCCCTCGCCCGCCCCTCGATTGCCCCGTACACCGCCACAAAGGGTGCCGTCGGCAACCTGACAAAGGGCATGGCCACCGACTGGGCCAAATACGGTCTGAACTGCAACGCGATCGCACCGGGCTACTTCGACACCCCGCTGAATGCCGCTCTCGTTGCCGACCCGGCCTTCTCGGCCTGGCTGGAAAAACGCACGCCTGCCGGCCGCTGGGGCAAGGTCGAGGAGCTTCAGGGCGCTTGCATCTTCCTCGCCTCTGACGCCTCCAGCTTCGTCAACGGACATATCCTCTATGTCGACGGCGGCATCACGGCATCGCTATGAGCATGCGTCTGGTCATCATGGGCGTGGCAGGCTGCGGCAAGTCCACGGTTGGCGCGGCCCTGTCCGAACAACTCCGCATTCCCTATCGGGACGGCGACGATCTTCACAGTGCCGATGCCGTCGGGAAGATGCGGGCCGGCATACCGCTAAACGATGACGACCGCTGGCCCTGGCTCGACCGGATAGCAGGAGTGCTGAACCGGGAAGCGCCACTGATCATCGGCTGCTCGGCGCTCAGGCGCGCCTACCGCGACCGGATCCGCTCTGCAGCCGGCGGCCCCGTGACCTTCATCCATCTGGCCGGCGACCGTGACCTCATCGCGGCCCGCATGGCATCACGCAGTGGTCACTACATGCCTTTGTCATTGCTCGACAGCCAGTTCGCGACGCTGGAACGTCCCGGCCCGGACGAGGCCATCGAAATCTCGATCGATCAACCGATGGACGCGGTTGTCGCGAAAATCCTGTCCAACCTCGGAGACGTAAGGCCATGAGTGACAAGATCGCCCTGATCGGGGCCGGCGCCATGGGCGGCGCTATCGGAGCCCGCCTCGTTTCGACCGGGACAGATCTCATCGTTTACGATCGCGATCCGGAAAAGATGGCCGCCCTCGTTGCCAGGGGAGCTTCGGCCGCCTCGTCTGCGGCTTACGCTGCGAGCGAGGCAAAGGCTGCGATCCTCTCGCTCAATTCGGCAGCCATCGTCCGCGCCGCCGTGCTCGGGCCGCAGGGCGTTGCCGAGGGCGCCAGACCGGGCACGCTGATCATCGACATGTCCTCGATCGACCCGGAAACGACAAAGGCACTCTCGGCGGAGTGCGCTGTGCGCGGGCTGCGCTGGGTGGACAGTCCGCTCTCCGGTGGTATCCCGAAGGCCGCCATTGGCCAGTTGACCCTGATGCAAGGCGGTGCGGCAGCCGACGTTGAGGACGCCCAGGCCATCCTGTCGGATCTTGCCGGCAACCAGACCCGCATGGGCGGCCCAGGCGCAGGCCAGACGACCAAGATGATCAATCAGGTGCTCTGCGGCCTTGGTTTTCTCGCAGTGGCCGAAGCGACTGCATTGGCGGAAGCCGCGGGCGTTGATGTGGACAAGATCCCGATGGCCCTCAAGGGCGGCCGCGCTGACAGCGCGCTGCTGCAGGAGTACATGCCGCGCTTTGCGGCCCGCGACTACCGGCGCACGGGACGCATCGACAACATGGTCAAGGATCTCAATGCCGCTCAGGACCTGGCGCGGCTGACCAACACCTCGATGCCGCTGACAGCGATTTGCGCCGAGGTCCACCGCATGCTGACGGCCGCAGGCCTCGGCGGCGAGGACCAGGCCGCATTGATGGAATTCTTCAAGGGACCCAACAAGGAGCTTGCCCCATGATTACCCGTTATGCCCTTTTCGAAGGCCAGATCCGCGATGGCCAGTCCGAGGCTTTCCGCGCGGCCGTCCTCGCCGAAATCCTGCCGAAGTGGCAGGCCTTTCCCGGCGCGCTCTCCGTCCGCGTCACCTTTGCCGAAAGCCGGGATGACGGTGCACCAGAATACCCGATGATCCTGGCGATCAACTACCCCGATCTCGCCAGCGTGGAGGCCGCCCTTGCTAGCCCCGCAAGAACCGAAGCACGCGCCGCGACCGAAGCTGTCCTGTCACGGTTCTTTACGGGCAAGATCCATCACCATGTGACGACCGCGCACGAGTACGGCGCGTCTTGAGTGCGTCTGCGCGAGACTGGATTCTTCCCCTGGATATCGATAACAATGGGGTATGAGCACCTCTCGTAAAGCCCCCACCATGGCCGACGTCGCGCGCGTTGCGGGCGTCTCGCCCATGACGGTGAGCCGCGCCTTCAAGCGGGATGCGTCCGTCAGCGACGCAACCCGCAGCGCGATCCTCGAAGCCGCCGATGCCCTCGGCTATGTCTTCGACAGCACGGCCTCGAACCTGCGTTCACAGCGCACGGATTTCGTGGCCGTGACCATTCCCTCGATCAACAACGCCAACTTCGCCGATACGGTCCGCGGCCTGTCAGAGGGACTGAAAGAGCGAGGACTGCAGATCCTGCTCGGCTACACGGACTACGATGTCAGGGAGGAAGAGCGGCTGGTCGAGCAACTGCTGCGCCGCCGTCCTGAAGCGATTGTCGTGACCGGTGGCCACCATACCCCGCGCACCCGCCGCCTGCTTGAGAACTCAGGCATTCCGGTCGTCGAAACCTGGGACCTGCCGGTTGCACCTGTCGGTCACGTCGTCGGCTTCTCCAACGCTGCCGCGGTCCATGCAATGGTGGATCACTTCGTTTCGCTGGCCATCACGCGGATCGCCTTCATCGGCGGCGACGCCGACCGCGACACCCGTGGCACGGACCGCCGCGCGGGTTTCATCTCGGCTATGCGCGCCCATGGCCTGGATGCTGGTCGGTTGATTGCTGCGGGCACACCGCCGATTTCGATGAAGGAAGGAGCCGACGCCATGGGCCGCCTCCTCGACACCATGCCGGATACACAGGCCGTCATCTGCGTGTCCGACCTGTCGGCGTTCGGCGCCCTTACGGAATGTCAGCGGCGCGGGGTCAGCGTCCCCGGCCAGATCGCTGTGGCAGGCTTCGGCAACTACGAAATTGCCGGGATTTGCGTTCCGTCTCTGACCACGATCAACCCGTTCCCAGACGAGATCGGCAAACGCACAGCCTCGCTGATCCTCGATGTGCTTGATGGCAAGCAGACTGGCTCCGCTGCCATTGCGATCAAGCCCGTCCTGATCCGGCGCCAATCCAGCCCGTAAATCAGTCGGATCGCGAAACCCCTGTGGCCTCCCGTGCGTCGCAGCGAGAAAACCCTCTGCACTCGCGACGCGTGAGATCATTCCGCCCGCTGGTTCCTGGCAACAGTCGGACCTTGCCAGACCTTGTCCAGTTTCAAGGATGCGGCGTGCCGGATGATCGCAGCCGTGCAGAATGCCTGTGCACCGCGTACCCGATCGGCTCCTTGCCGTTGCCCGGCAAATGTTCGTCAGCGCCCCATATGGCCTGATAGGTGTCGAACGCCCCCCGGCTCCGTTCCAGAACCCATGTCAGGACGAGCAGCGCCAGCCACCAGAGCCCCAAGACCAGCCACATCCATCGCGGTCCATTGGCCTGCCAAAGACCTGTCAGAACTGCAGGAACCGAGAGCCCGAGAGCCAGGAAGCCGCCAGTCTTGTGCACCGCTTCGAAGATCAGCCGGCGCGGCGTCATATCGAAGTGATCGCCTCTCAGGCTTCCATCTGCCGCCGGTGCGGTTGGTCCACCCTTGCTGCCGCGCAGCCAGGCGGACGAAAACTGTGTCACGCTGAGGCAAATGACGCTCCAGCCAAATGCATGGTGAAGCCATGCCAGGTGCGTCAGGCTGGCAACGGGGCCATCGACCGAAAGGATCAGCCAAAGACCGGCCAACATCAACAGTCCTGCCGACATGTGGGCAAGCCGATGGGCATGCCACCAGCGGCGATCATCCAGCTTGCGCGGCCAATCCTGACCGGGAAAGACCTTGAAGTAGCGAGCCGCCAGCACGCCGACGGGCACCAGCACACCCCATGCAACCACCATCGTGCGGGCATGCCACGACACATGCAGGCCCACGTCGTGGATGCGGGCTGGGTCGATGGGGCCAAGCAGCCATTCGATCATCCCTTTACCGCTCCCGCCGTCATGCCGGTAATGATCTGGCGGCTGGCGAGCAGCGTGAAGATGATGGGTGGCACGGCCAGCAACATCCCGGTTGCCATGATCACCCCCCAGTCGATGTCGTATTCCGTCAGGCGATTGACGATCGTCACCGGTACCGTTCGCGTGCTGCGATCCGTCAGTGCGTTGCCCAGCAAAAACTCATTCCAGGCGATGCGGAACGTGAAGATGGCAGCCGCAGCAAGGCCCGGCCGTATGAGCGGCAGCACCACCAGGAAGAAAATGGCGAAGGGCCCTGCCCCATCGATCCTGGCGGCCTCTTCCAGCTGCAAGGGCACCTGCCGGATGAAGCTTTGCAGGATCCAGATCACGAAGGGCAGGTTCATGGCCACGTAGACCAGCACAACGCCGGACAGCGTGCCATCGAGGCCGAACTGATAGGTCCAGATGCCGAACACGGGCACAAGCAGCACCGCCGGCGGGATCATGCGCAAGATCAGCGTGGAGAAGGACACGACATCGCGGCCGAAAAACCGGAAGCGGACCAGGGCATAGGCCGCCATGCAGCCGATCACCAGTGTCAGCGCGGTTGCCGTGATGGAGACAACCAGAGAGTTGCCCAAGGCACGGCCAAAGGTCTTGTCACACCGGCTGAGATGCTCGGGCGTATACCACAAAACATTGCAAAGCACGGTCTCGTAGTTGCGCAAGGTCGGCAGGAACAGGAGGCTGGAGGTCTCGGACATGATGTCGACATTCAGTCGCAAGGACGTGACCAGCATCAGCATGATCGGCCCTGTCGACATGAGGACCAGAATGACCAGCAGCACGAAAAAGGTCGGAGAAGTCTTGTCGCGGGTCATGCTGCCTGCCTCCGGTTACGCAGTTCCGTGATCTTCGAATAGACAAACATGATCGCCGTCAGGGCCATCAGCAGGACCAGGAGCAGGTTGGACATGGCTGCTGCCGCGCCGAGCTCCCGGAACTCGGAGGCCGTTCGGGAAATACGCAAGGCCAGGATTTCGGTCGACAGGCCCGGCCCGCCATTGGTCAGCACCAGGATCACTTCCAGCACCTTGAACGCATCGATCAGCCGCAGCAGGGCTGTCACGATCAGAACCGGCATCATCAGCGGCAGCTTGACATGGAGGATAGTTTGCCAGGGAGTCGCCCCGTCCACACGCGCCGCTTCCATGGTCGACGAGGGCAGAGACTGCAGGGCAGCCAGCGACAGGATGAAAATAAACGGAGTCCACTGCCAGACGTCTGCGATGACAACGGAAACGAACGCCCAACCGGGATCGGACAGCCAGGGGACCGGATCGAGACCGGCTGCCTTGAGGGTGCGATTAAAGATCCCAACTGTCGGGTGGTACATGTAGCGCCACATCAGGCCGACAACGATCGGCGCGATCATCATCGGCAGGATGAACAGGGTGCGCAGCACCGACATGCCACGGATGTTGCGGTCCAGCAGCATGGCAAGCCCCACCCCCAGAACCAGCTCGATGCTGACCACTGTCGCTGCAAAGGCCAGCGTCACCGCGAAGCTCTCGTGAAACTGCGCATCCGAGAAAAGCCGCACATAATTGGCAAGCCCGACGAATTCGGCATCGCCAATTCTCTGGCTGGGATTCCAGTTGAGAAAGCTCGCCCACACCATGTATCCGACCGGATAGATCAGCGCGACGCAGAGGATAAGGGCGGCAGGCAGCAGGAAAAGATAAGGCGTTGCCCTGTTTAAGGTACTGGCGTTCATGGAAGATCCCTTGCAACGCAACGTGGCGTCAATGCAGGTCCAGCGTTGTTCGCCGCTCCGCCCGCAAGCAGAGCGGCGAACAACTGCAGGTCATTCGGACCAGGTGTAGTAACCAGCATCTTTCATGATCGTGCGCGTGCGCTCGGCGACACCATCCAGTGCTTCCTTGGGATCAAGACCCTCGGTCAGCACCTTGGACAGCTGGGTTCCCAGATCAGCATTGATCTTGCCCCAGACCGGAATGATCGGGCGCCAGTCGGGATCCGCGTTCTGAACAGCGACGCCGAACTCGCCCATCCATGGCATCTTCGCAAAAACTTCCGAGTCGCTGTGCGTGGAGTAGCGGATCGGGTTTCCGCCAGCGAGGGCGATCTTCTTGTCCGTTGCCGCCGACGTCAGCCACTGCATCAGCAGGAACGCCGCCTCCTTGTTCTTGGCGTTTTTCGGAATGGCAATGCCGAAGCCGCCCGTCTGGCTGGCCTGGCGCACGCCGGCCGGATGCGGTGCCCACGCGACCTTGCCGACGACCTGGCTGCGCGATGGGTCATTCACCTGGCCGGCGATGGCCGTGGTGTCGAGATACATCGCCGACTTGCCCTGCAGGAAGGACGCCAGCGCCTCCGCCTGACCGAAGGACTTGGCGCCTTCCGGACCGCAATCGACGATCTTCTTCAACGTCTCGGCAGCCTTGATGCCTGCCTCGCTGTTCATGACCGGGTTCCAGGCATCGTCGAAGATCTTGCCGCCAAGCGGTGCAAGGTGCAGCAGGAAGGCGTGGCTGGCGTGCTGGCCGCTGGCCGCCCGGCTGGCAAGGCCGCCCATGCCCGGCTCAAGCTGGGGAATGAGACAGGCCAACTCGATCATGTCGTCATAGGTCTTGGGCACCGGAAGCCCGTGCTTTTCGAAAATATCGGTGCGATAGCCAAGTGCGGATGTCTCGGCCCCAAAAGGAAGTCCGAACAGGGAACCGGTCTTGCCGGGCAGATAGCCTTTCTCGCCGCCGGCAACACCGATATTCTGCATGTAACCGTCAATGATATCGGATGCATCCCATTTGGGATCAGCCAGCTTTGGGTTCATGAAGTACTTTGCGAGGTTTTCCAGCTGGTCCGCGAAAACGTAATCCGCCTTGGAAAAAACCACATAGGAAATCAGATCGTAGTCGCCCTCTGCTTTGGTCAGCTCAAGCGTCTGCTTTTCCCGCATCTTCAGGTATTCAAGCTGGTCGACTTCCACCTCGATCCCGGTCTCCTTCGTGAAGTCCGGAAGAACTTTCATCACGGCATCGTAGTGCGGATGCGCAGGAAAGTTCACCACAAGTGTGGTGCCTTCATAAGGCTTGTAAGGATTGGCGGCAGCCGCGGCGGCCGACAGCAGCAATGCGGCAATTGCTGCAGTTGTCTTTCTCATATGCTCCTCCCTGTGTGATCCCAAGTGGTATCAAGCCTCAATGCGCCTCCTCTCCGGCCCACCATGATGGTGGCCGGGGCGCATGAGCATTCCGGTGCTGTGATGCTGCGCGTCACCGCTGCCGCGAATTCAAAGTCGTTCGCCAGTGCCCCGGTCGAACAGCAGGACCTCTTCCGGTGCAACCTGCAGCGTCAGGTCTTCGCCAGCACTGAAGCGTCTGCCTGACGGCAATTCGGCCAGCACTTCCGTTCCGTCCTGCAGGCGGGTGGCCAGCACCGTCTGGGCACCAAGATATTCGGCGACCACCACGCGCACCTTGAGCGGAACTCCCCCTTCCCGCTGGACATGAATGGACGATGGACGCACGCCGATGATGATCTCCCGGCCCTTTGCAGCCGCGGCAATGGCCGCAGGCACCGGCACACGCAGCCCCTCGCAGACCGCGTGCACTGCTCCGCCGACGTCCTGCAGGTCTGCGGGGATGAAATTCATGGTCGGGCTTCCCATGAACCCGGCCACGAATAAATTGGCCGGCTTCTTGAACAGCTCCTCCGGCGTGCCCTGCTGCTGGATCCGGCCCTCGTTCATCACCACGATCCGGTCGCCAAGCGTCATGGCCTCGACCTGATCATGGGTGACGTAGACCATGTTCTTGCGAAGCTGGCCGCGCATTTCAGCCAGTTCCGTGCGCATCTTGCCGCGGAGTTTTGCATCGAGATTCGAGAGCGGTTCATCGAACAGGAACGTGGACGCATCGCGAACGAGTGCTCTCCCCATGGCAACGCGCTGGCGCTGTCCGCCCGACAATTCGGCAGGCTTTCGCTGCAGCAGATGACCGATGTTCAGCATCTGAGCCACCCGCTGCACCCGCGTCTCGATTTCTGCCGCAGGGACCTTCGCAAGACGCAGGGCAAAGGACATGTTGCGCGCAATGTTCATATGCGGGTAAAGCGCATAGTCCTGAAAGACCATGGCAATATCCCGGTCTCTTGGCTCAAGACGACTGACAGGACGACCGTCAAAATAGATCTCGCCGCCGCTTATTGACTCAAGGCCCGCCAGCATTCGCAAGGTTGTTGATTTGCCACATCCTGACGGCCCGACCAGAACCGTGAATTCTCCATCTTCCAGATGCAGATCCAGTGGCGGCACAACTTCAAGCGTACCATAGCGCTTGGTCACGCCATCAAGCGTAATCTTTGGCACCTGTATTCCTCCCCAATTCGTCTTCCAGTCTTAAGTGGAGACCGGGGTGGAGGTGAAGCCGGTTGGTGTGTAAAACTACGTTAGCGATAACGTTCCTTTTGGGAAAAATACCAGTGAGCCGAAGATCAGATCTCACGCGTCTGGAAGACATTGCCCGCCGTGCGGGCGTGTCCACGATGACGGTCAGCCGAGCCCTACGTGGCGTAGAAGGCGTGTCATCGGCCAAAAGGGCCGAGATAGAGGAAATTGCTAAGGCGCTGAAATACCTGCCCAATCTGCCTGCCAAGGCGATGGCCGAAGCAAACTCCGGCCTTGTCGGCATCTCTTTCCCGACGCTCTTCAACGAGGTGTTTGCGGACATGCTGCAGGGCATGCGCAGCGTGTTCGAGCGTCAGTCGATCGCAACCATCGTCAGCACGTCGGACTACAGCACCACGCAGGAGCTGGATTGGGCCGAGCGCCTGGTCGCCTGGCGCCCCGCCGGCATGGTGCTGACCGGCAGCCACCATGCAGACGAATTGATCGGTCTGTTGTCGGGAACCGGAATCCCCGTCGTCGAGATTTGGGACTGGAGGCCGGACCCGATCGACATGTGCGTCGGTCTCGATCACCAGGACATCGGGCTGACGCTGGGCCGCAAGCTGAAAGCTGCCGGCTATCGCGCACCCGGCTTTGTTGGCTGCCCTGAAGGACTGGATCCGCGCGCCGAAGCGCGCCTGAGAGGCCTGATGCAGGCCTTTGATCAGGAGATACCTGCCGGACGCTCGGCGTCGCGCAATGCATTCCAGCTGGGATATGACGGTTGCGCCGAACTGCTCTCCAGCAGTCCCGACATTGACCTCATTTTCGGTCTCAACGATCACGTGGCCTATGGTGCCTGGATGCATTTGCAATCACAGGGCATCAATGTGCCAGCACAGATCGGGCTTGTCGGCTTCAACGACCTGGGTTTGCTGAATGTGCTGCCGGTCAAACTCACGACCATGCGCACGCCGCGCGAACAGATTGGAGTCCTGGCCGCGAAGGCAATTGTTGCGCGATGCGCAGGCGTGACGTCACCCGTGAGGCTGAAGCTCGAGGCCGAGTTTGTTCAAGGTTCCACCACGCGATAGCGGCTGCGTGGGTCCCAGCAATCCCGCCCTGGCCGAAATGCTGCGCTTTCACCGATGACCTGAAAACAAAACGGCGGCCCACCAGGGGCCGCCGCCGACTTGCGCTCAAGGCAAGCGCGGTCATTCCCACTCGATGGTGCCCGGGGGCTTCGAGGTGATGTCGTAGGTCACGCGGTTGATGCCTTCGACCTCGTTGATGATGCGGGTCGCGGTCTCGCTGAGGAACTCGTGGCTGAAGGGGTAGTAGTCCGCCGTCATGCCATCGACCGAGGTCACGGCGCGGAGCGCGCAGGCGAAGTCATAGGTCCGCCCGTCGCCCATCACGCCGACCGTGCGCACCGGCAGGATCGCGACGAAAGCCTGCCAGATCTCGTCATAGAGACCGTGCTTGCGGATCTGGTCGATATAGACCGAATCCGCCTTGCGCAGGATGGCGAGCTTCTCGCGGGTGATCTCGCCCGGGCAGCGGATGGCAAGGCCCGGCCCCGGGAACGGGTGGCGGCCGATGAACTTCTCCGGCAGCCCCAGCTCGCGGCCGAGGGCGCGAACCTCGTCCTTGAACAGCTCGCGCAGCGGCTCGACCAGCTTCAGGCCCATCTTTTCCGGCAGGCCGCCGACATTGTGATGGCTCTTGATCGTCACCGACGGGCCGCCCGAGAAGCTGACGCTCTCGATGACGTCCGGGTAGAGCGTCCCTTGCGCCAGGAACTCGGCGCCATCAATCGAGTTGGCGTGCTTCTGGAACACGTCAATGAACAACTTGCCGATGGTCTTGCGCTTCACTTCCGGGTCGGACACGCCTTCCAGCGCGCCGAGGAACAGCTCCTGCTCATCCGCATGGATCAGGCGAATGTTGTAGTTGTCCCGGAACATGGTGACGACTTCTTCCGCCTCACCCTGGCGCAGAAGACCGTGATCGACGAAGACGCAAGTCAGCTGGTCGCCGATGGCCTCATGGATCAGCACGGCCGCAACCGAGCTGTCGACGCCGCCGGAGAGGCCGCAGATCACCTTTTTGTCGCCAACCTGGGCGCGGATCTTGGCAATCGCGTCCTCGCGGTAGGCGCCCATTGTCCAGTCGCCGGTGAAGCCGGCCAGACGGACGAAATTCTCGTAAAGCTTCTTACCATTCGGCGTGTGGTGAACTTCCGGATGGAACTGCACCGCATAGAAATTGCGCGAGGTATCGGCCGTGATGGCATAGGGCGCGTTCGGTGACACGCCATAGACCTCGAAGCCCGGCGCGATCTTGCTGACGTGATCGCCGTGGCTCATCCACACCTGCTCGCGCTCACCCTCGAACCAGCCATCAAGCAGCGGCAGCTTGTCGCCGGCCGGCGTGACAAAGGCACGGCCGAATTCTGCTGTCCCGCCACCGCCGGAGATCTTGCCGCCTTCGACCATACCGCCGAGGTCCTGCATCATGGTCTGCTGGCCATAGCAGATGCCGAGGATCGGCACACCGAGCGTGTAGACCGACTGCGGCGGACGGGGCGAGCCCGCGCGGGTGACGGAATCCGGCCCGCCCGAGAAGATCACTGCCTTCGGGGCGAACGCGGCGAGAAAGGCGTCGGTGACCTTCTGATACGGATGGATTTCGCAGTAGACATTCAGCTCGCGCAGACGCCGGGCGATGAGCTGCGTCACCTGGGAGCCAAAGTCGATGATGAGGAGGCGATCATGCTGTGTCATGGGCAGCTTCTACTCTGACATCTGACGGATTTGAACCGGATTCTTTGGGCGCAGCTGGTTCGTTTTGCGCTCGCATGCGACATCGCGGCGGGGTGACGCGGAAGCTGGATCAGGCACCGTCCTTGGTCTGCAGCGCTCCAAGCAGGCTGGCAAGGCGGATGCGGTCCGGAGCGCCAAGCCCCTTGAAGATCTCGGTCTCAAGCGGTCCAAGCCGGCCGCCGATGCCCTCGGCAAGATCGCGCCCGGCCTTCGTTGCCTTCAGCACCACAAGGCGGCGATCCTGCCGGTTCTCGGACTTCTTAAGCAGCTTGCGATCGGTGAGCCGCGTGGCCGCGCGGCTGATCGCCACCGCGTCCAGCCCGGTGCGCGCGCCAAGATCGCGCACGGAACCCTCGCCCGCCTCGATCAGCGCCGACAGCACCAGCCATTCCGGCAGCGCGATGCCGTGCTCGTTCTGCAGCGCCTTGACCAGCCGCCGCTCGACAAGCCGCGCGGCGGCCAGGATCTTCAGCGGCAGGAAGTTGTCGAGCCCGATCGCCGGCTCGCTGTCGAACAGGCTGACCTGTGCGGGAGCGGTTGCGGCTTGTGCCGCCTTGTTGCCTCTGGCTGCCATGGGTCTCTCCTGCCGTCCTGTGACGGCGCCGCAGGATCTTGGGGCCGTGTGCATCGCCAGTCATCCTGCCGGGTGACACATCGGACATGCCCCGTCATATCAATTTCACTTCAAGTGAAAAGATCGGCAGGCAAGGTTAAAGCCGCTCCTCCACAGGTTTCCGTTGCAGCCAGCCGCGTCACCACCCCGCGGCCGGCAGCGGCTTTTGACCCGGGCCCCCGGACTGGGTAAGCTTAACCCATGTTCGGCAAGGATGATTCGGATTGCATTTCAGTTGAAAGCATCCGCCAACCGGGGCTCGCAGCCGCATCACCGCCGCCAGCATCCGCGGATGTTGGCCGACAGGGCGGCAAGAGGCCCACGCAGAGGGGAAACGGTCCTCCGCCATGACGACGGCCGACGATACCATGTCTACACCGGCAACGGTCGCCGCAGCCGCAGCGGCCGCCCGAATGGATCTGTCACGCCCGGCAGGCTCGGGCGACACGCCGGCCGGTGATGCCGGCGCACCCTCTCTGATGCCGCCGGTGCCAAGCCTCGAGAACGCGCGCCGGTCGCAGGAGGAGGTGGAAGACGCCTTCGCGCAGGCGACCGCGGCAATGCGCGCGGGCCAACTTGAAGAGGCGGCCGCCCAGTTCCGGAAAATCCTGTTCACGCACCCCGACCACGGCCGGGCCAGGGCCAATCTCGGCAACTGCCAGTTCCTGCTGGGCGATCTGGCCAATGCGGAAAGCTCGTTCCGTGCCGTGCTCACCGACACGCCGGAGAACCACAACGCCCTTTACGGTCTTGCCTCGATCCTGATCCAGCAGGGCAACCTCGAAGAAGCGCAAGGCTTTGCCGGGCGGCTGTGTTCGCTGATGCCGGACAGCGCCCCGGCCCAGACCCTGCTGGGCGATGCCGCCTCTTCGGATCCGCGTCCAGGTACGGCGATTGCTGCCTATCGGGCGGCGCTGCGGATTGATCCCGCTTACGCCCCTGCCCTCATCGGCCTGTCCCGCCTCCTGCTGAAGCGCAATCGTCTGGATGAAGCGCGCGATCTGGCCGAACGGGCCCTTACTGAGGATGCGCAATCGGTCGCCGCCTTCGTCTGTCTTGGTGATGCCCTGGCCGCGCTGGGTGAGCTTTCCCCCGCGCGCGAGGCCTATGACGCCGCGCTTGGACTTAGCCCCGGCGACACGGACATCAAGGTCCGCCTGTCGCTGCTGGCGCGCAAGTCTGGCGACCTGAAGGCGGCGCTCCGCCACGCCGATGATGCATGGACCGAACGGGCTGACGACCGCGAGGCCGGCAATGCCATTGGCGCGGCCCTCGCCGCCCTCGGCGAACGGCTGGCCGCACGCGAGGTCCTCACTGCCATGGCCAACGGCCGCCCGGTTCCTGACTGGGTGCGCGACGTGATCGAGAAACATCGCACCGTGCCGATGCCCGACCTCGTCTGGTCGCCACATGCGCCGCTTCAATCGCCCTCAGCCCAGCCTGCCGCGATCCAGACCGCAGCGGACGCTGCGCTCGCCGGATCGGCTGAAGACAGTGATTACGCCACTGCAGAGGATCCGCAGACGCCCAATGACAGTGCTGATCAGCAACGCGTCTCCGGCGCTGAGCCCGAGAGCCAGATCGGCTGATCATCGTTTGCGAAAACAAAACACCGTGCGGTCTTGCGACAGCACGGTGTTTCAGTTTGCGGATTGTTCGTCCGTCAGGCGCGTCAGCTTACGCGGGTGACGACGGACAGGAAGAAGCCGTCGGTGTCCGTCGAGGCCGGGGTCAGCATCAGATGGCCTTCAGGGCTGACATGCACCGGCTTCGGCTTGCCCGGCAGGGCGGCCGCGAAGGCGTCTGCCGCCGACTTGCGGGCAAAGCGCGTGTCACGAGCCAGAAACGCTTCGATCTGGTCGCGGTTCTCGGCGTCAAGGATGGAGCACGTGGCATAGACAAGGCGTCCGCCGGGCTTCACGAAGCGCGCCGCTGCATCCAGCACCCGCGCCTGTTCCTCGATCCGGTCAGCCAGTGCCTTTTCGCTGAGCCGCCACTTGGAATCCGGCCGCCGCCGCCACACACCGGTGCCGGTGCAAGGCGCATCGACAAAGACCAGATCCATCTGCCCATCCAGATCCTCCAGCGATCCGGTCTGCGGATCACGCACCTGCACGTTGCGCGCGCCCGCACGCGCCAGGCGCTCGTGGATGGGCGCCAGCCGCAGCCGGTCGTTGTCATAGGCGTAGATCTGGCCACGGTTTTCCATCAGCGCGGCCAGAGCCAGCGTCTTGCCGCCGCCGCCAGCACAGTAATCGAGCACCTGTTCGCCCGGCTTTGCCCCGGCCACCAGGGCTGCGATCTGGCTTGCCTCGTCCTGCAGTTCGAACCAGCCCTTGCGATAGCCTTCCTCGGCCTGCACATGCGGCAGACGCGCCGCACCCGGCTTCGGCTCGACCCTGAGGCCGAAGGGCGACAGCGCCGTTTCCTTCAGCTCGATATGGGCGAGGCGCTTGAGGACCTTGTCACGCGACGCCTTGAGCGTGTTGGCGCGCATGTCGATGGGGGCCCGGCGTGCCAGTGCCTTGCCTTCGGCGACGGCGTTGCCGCCAAGCGCTGCGGCAAAGGCCGGCCAAAGCCATTCCGGGACGTCGGCGGCAATGGCATCGGGCGCCGCGTCCGCCCGCGGCGTGGTCAGCGCGGCCTTTTCGGCTTCGCTCAACGCCTCCGGCGCATGCCGGTCGTCAGCCATCACCTCTTCCAGCCGCGCCAGACCCTGCTGCCAGTTGAGCGCGTAGGTCGCCAGCGCCAGCGCACGGGCACTGCTGTCCTGCATCTGCCAGCCGAGGCTCTGCTTGTGCCGCAGGGCATCGAACACCAGGTTGCCGATGATCGTACGATCTCCGGACCCGGCAAAACGGTGGGCGTTGCCCCAGTCCTTCAGCGCGTCCTGCACCGGACGGCGGCGGCTTTCCACCTCGCCCAGCACTTCGATGGCCGCGGCGATCCGTCCACCATCTTTCATGTCATTGCTCCAGTGTTTCAGGCGGGCACCACGGCGCCCGACCCGGTCACCTGTGGCTCTACCCGTCAGATATTTGTCGGATAGTTCGGGCTTTCACGCGTGATTGTCACGTCATGGGCATGGCTTTCCCGCAGGCCAGCGCCGGAAATGCGCACGAACCGCGCCTTTTCCTGGAACTCGGGCAGCGTCTTTGCGCCCACATAGCCCATCGCCGCGCGCAGGCCACCGGCCAGCTGATGCAGCACGCTGGACAGCGGGCCCTTGTAGGGAACCTGACCCTCGATACCTTCGGGCACCAGCTTCAGCGAGTCACGCACTTCCGCCTGGAAGTAGCGGTCCGCCGAGCCACGGGCCATCGCACCAACCGAGCCCATGCCGCGGTAGGACTTGTAGGACCGGCCCTGGTGCAGATAAACCTCGCCCGGGCTTTCCTCGGTGCCAGCCAGCAGCGAGCCGATCATGGCACCGGCAGCGCCTGCCGCCAGCGCCTTCGCCAGATCGCCGGAATACTTGATCCCGCCATCGGCAATGATCGGCACGTCATGCTTGGCCGCCTCATCGCAGGCCTCGAGAATGGCAGTGAGCTGCGGCACGCCGACACCGGCGACGATACGGGTGGTGCAGATCGAGCCCGGCCCGATGCCGACCTTGACCGCGTCCGCGCCGGAATCGATCAACGCCTTGGTCGCCTCGCGCGTCGCGACGTTGCCGGCCAGCACCTGCACGGTGTTCGACATCTTCTTCACTTCGTTGACCATCGCCAGCACGCGGGCCGAATGGCCATGGGCGGTGTCAACGACCAGAAGGTCCACGCCGGCATCGATCAGGCGCTCGGCGCGCTGCATGCCTTCATCGCCCACCGAGGTGGCGGCGGCAACGCGCAGGCGGCCCTGGTCGTCCTTCGAGGCGTTCGGGTTCAGCTGTGCCTTTTCGATGTCCTTGACGGTGACGAGACCGACGCAGTTCAGCGCATCGTCCACCACCAGCAGCTTCTCGATGCGGTGCTGATGCAGCAGACGCTTGGCTTCGTCCTGGCTCACCGTGTCGCGCACCGTGATCAGGTTCTCGCGGGTCATCAGCTCATAGACGCGCTGATCCGGGTTAGTGGCAAAGCGCACGTCACGGTTGGTCAGAACCCCAACCAGACGGCCAGTCACCTGACCCCCGGCCCCGCCGTTTTCCACGACCGGAATGCCGGAAATGCCATAGGCCTTCATCAGGTCCAGCGCATCCTTCAAGGTCGCGTCCGGGCCGATGACGACCGGGTTCACCACCATGCCGCTTTCGAACTTCTTCACCTGGCGCACTTGCTCGGCCTGCTGGTCAAGGCTGAGGTTGCGGTGAATGACGCCAATGCCGCCGGCCTGCGCCATGGCAATGGCAAGGCGCGCCTCGGTGACGGTATCCATGGCGGAGGACAGGATCGGCAGGTTCAGCTCCAGCGAGCGCGTCACGCGGGTGCGCAGGTCGGTCTGGGCCGGCATCACCTCGGAATGACCGGGGATCAGCAGCACGTCGTCAAAGGTGAGCGCTTCAGCGCCGGTTGCCGGAACGAAAAAAGTGGCCATTGCCAATTCCCCTGTTGAGAAAGCCCGAAATCCGCCACCCCATGGCGGGGATGGCGGCGACGAATAGTGCTTCGGCGATGCCGGAGAAGTTGGCGCGGGTGAATAACACGCAGGTGACACCTTGAAAAGATCAAAGCGTCCACAGGCTGTTTTTGCAGTTAAGCCGGGGACAGCCCCTCACCGCCTCAGTCGTCGCTGTCGTGCGACTGGCCAAAGACGCTGCCCGGTGCCCGCCGGCCGCGAAATCCCTTCGCGACAACATAGAGTTCCGGGCTTTCCTTGCGGCTGGCCGGCGGCTTGATATGCGCCACCGACGTGAAATCCTGCTTGAGAAGCGACAGCAACTGGTTCTCCGTGCCGCCGCGAAACACCTTGGCCAGGAAAGCGCCGCCAGGGGCAAGGTTCTCCAGTGCGAACTGGATCGCCACCTCGAACAGGTGAGTCGTGCGCAGATGATCGGTCTGCCGGTGCCCCGTGGTGGGCGCCGCCATGTCCGACAGCACCACATCCGGCTTCTGGCCGCCAAGCGCGGCCAGCAGGGCATCCGGCGCGTCCTCGTCGAGGAAGTCCTTCTTCAGGAAGGTCACGCCGGGGATATGGTCCATGTCGAGATAGTCGATGCCGACCACGATCGGTTCATCCGGTGACGACCCGACCCGGTCGACCGCGATCTGGCACCAGCCACCCGGTGCCGCGCCAAGGTCAACGACGCGCGCGCCCGGCTTCAGCAGGCTCAGCTTGTCGTCGATCTCGATCAGCTTGTAGGCCGCGCGCGAGCGGTAGCCGTCCATCTTCGACCGGCGGACATAGGGGTCATTGAGGTGGCGCTCCAGCCAGCGCGTCGACGAGACCGTGCGCTTGGCCGCCGTCTTGACGCGCACATGCAGGCCGCGTTCACCCGATCCGCGTTTGCCCTCGCTCATGTCGTTCCTTTCTGTCCCCGCGGGGACCGGCTGCCGCGCGACCAGACGCCGTCCGCAGCCATCAGTTCTGTCAGAATACCTTCCCGCAGGCCCCGGTCCGCCACCCGCAGGCGCGAACAGGTCCAGCGGCGGCGGATCGCCTCGAGAATGGCGCAGCCCGCCAACACCAGATCGGCCCGGTCCGCCCCGATGCAGGGGTTGCCGATCCGCTCTTCGTAGGACATGCCGCGCAGCTTCTCGATCATCGCCGACACGTCCTCATCAGCCAGCCACGCACCGTCGACCCGGCGCCGGTCATAGCGCCGCAAGCCGAAATGCACGCCCGCCAGCGTCGTCACCGTGCCGGATGTGCCCAGCATATGCACCTGACCGGCCTCGATCGCCTCGCTCAGCGCCGTGCCGACCGCAAAACCGGCCAGATGTTCGGACACGTCATCGACCATGTCCTCGAAGATCTCGTGCGTCACATGCATGCCGCCGTGGCGTTCCGCCAGATTGACGACGCCCACCGGCAGCGATGTCCAGGCGCGGATGAACCGCGTCAGGGCGTAGCCACGCGCATTGCCCCGGTTGCGCAGGTCCAGCCAGACGATTTCGGAGGAGCCGCCGCCGATGTCGAACAGCAACACGCCTTCGGCATCCCGGTCGACCAGCGTCGCGCAGCCAGCAACCGCCAGCCGGGCTTCGGTCTCGCGGTTGACGATTTCCAGCGCCAGCCCGGTTTCCCGCTGCACCCGGTCGATGAAGTCCGGCCCGTTGCCCGCCGCCCGGCAGGCCTCGGTGGCAATGAGACGAAACCGCGACACGCCGCGCTCGACCAGCTTGCGCTGGCAATTGTCGAGCGCGTCGATCGCCCGGTCCATGGCCGCATCGGACAGCAGCCCGCTCGCCCCCACGCCTTCGCCGAGCCGGACGATGCGGGAAAACGCATCGACCACCTTGAAGCCGCGCTCTTCCGGCCGGGCGATCAGCAGGCGGCAATTGTTGGTGCCGAGGTCCAGCGCCGCATAGAGCTGATTGTCCGGCGCCCGCGCCGGCGCACCCGGAGCACGCGCCTCGCGCTGGGGCTGACGCTCGCCGCCGCGTCCATTTGCGTCACCTGCAACCGCTGACGCGGTCCGGCGGTCTGCGTGCCCCCGCGCGGCTGGCTCGGTTGCCGAACCGCCATCGCCCGGTCCACGTACGACTGAGCCATGGGCATGACCAGTATGCAGACCCGCGCCCTCTGCCGCCTTGCCAACGGCACCATCGGGTGCATCATTGCGAAAATGTCCGCTCGGTCGCCCGCGCGCCCGTCTGCGGCGGCCGCGGCTCGCAGAAGCACCGCCTGTCCCGTCACCATGACCGGCCGCGGTCCGCGTATCCCCGCTTCCCTCCCGCGCGGCAAGCCCCACACCAGATGCGGCCGCCAGATTTGCCGCATCAGAGGCCCCCTGCATCAAAGCCCGGTCACCGCTCCCGGCAGCCCCGCCTGCTCCAGCTCCCGCGCTGGCACTCGCACCGGCGCTCGCACTACCACTCGCACCGGCACTCGTACTGGCACCTTGGCTCGCGCTGCCTCCAAACGAAAACGCGCCGCCACGGCCCTTACCCTGGCGACGTCCCTTGCCCTTTCTGGGGGCGTGCTGATTGGGCCCTTGCAGCGCGCGTCCGCTTGCGCCGAAACCAGAGCCATTTGACTTGCCCGCATTGGCGAGACCGGAACCGGAGCTGCCTGCGCCGGTCCCGTCAGCTGCGGACGGGCCCGAACCGCTGTTCCCGGCCAGGGGCTCGCCCTGCATGTCGGCCCGGCGCTCAGCCCGGTTGGGGCGATTGCGCCGTTTGCCCTTCTTGTGCGCCGGACGCGGCGCCGAAGACGTTTCCGCCTGCGGTCTTGGTGCTTGCGCACCGGATTCGCCTCCCCGTCCACCGCCTGCCGGGCCCTTGCCCTGCCGGCGGCGTTTCTTGGTGCGCGGCCGCCCGATGGCAGCTGCGGGAGGCGACGCCGCGCCAGCCTGCCCCCGTGCTGTGCCGGGGGCGTTCTGACCCGAGTCGTCCACTTCGATGTCCTTTTCGCGCTGCCTCTGCGGCAAACCGCCGGGCGCGCCTGATCGTGATGTTGGACAAAGTGTATCAGGTTGCCCCCGCGCACGCAAAGGACACCTGTCGGCCTACCCGCCGCCGCCAAGGCGCCGGATCCCCTTGCATTCACGCCGCCTTCGAACACTGTCATCACGCAGTCATCCACAGGCGACAAAACTTTTTGCAAGAGCCTGTTGATCCCGCCCGAACCTGCAGCTATAAGCCCCTCACATCGCGGCGCGGACAGCAGCCGCAGCGTCTACTGGGGAATAGGTTAACGGTAGACCCACGGACTCTGACTCCGTTAGTCCTGGTTCGAATCCAGGTTCCCCAGCCAAAAACTTCCAAGCAAACACAGGCAGACGTACGGTACTCCCCCTTGGGGACGTCCCCACACTCAAATGTTCTGTTGCCCTAGCGCGTGTGCGGCGGGCATCCCGGCGATCCAAGCCGTCCCCGCATCAAATCATTGAAACTGCAGCCGCCCGCTCGGCAAAAGCTCCTCCCGCTCCGCCTGGCTCAGGCAGAGATCATCCGCAATGTGCTCGGCCACATCCGCCACACGGGTTTCTCCAACCGCCGCCAGCCGCAGCACCGGACGCATGGGGGACTCGTAATCGGGGCTGGTCATTCTCAGCTCCCAAGAAACGGTCAAATGTCCGGGTGATGCTCAACGTTTGCCGCGACATAGTACCAGTCGACATCGAGCTCGACGGCTCTTGCCCGGCAAGCTGCAATAGCGTGAGGCGTCATTCGTTCCTCTACCAAAGGAGCCGTATCAATCACCATCATGACTGGAATCATTTCACCGGATCTCGCTTTCACCTCGGCTCTATGCGCAGCAAGCTTGTCGATATCGGACCTGACTTCGCCGGGGCCAAGGCGGGATCGGGCCCGTTCGCTGGCCTTCACTTCGATGGCGGCGAGCATGTGCCGCAATGTCTGGCTGCAGTTGCGGCGACGCAAGTCTCCCCGGATGGCGTCAGTGAACAGCACGACATCGGGGATCGGCTCAAAGCCCCCTCGAAAGCCCTCCGCCTTGCGTTGATCGAGGGCCTGGAACAACCGGGAAACAGGATTGTCGACCCACTGCTTGACGTTCATGCCGAGTTGTCCGGCGGGAACACCAGCCAGACGAAAACAGTGATAAATCACGGCTTGGTAATGTAGCTCGCCAGCCAGAACACTTCGGCATTCCGACACGATCCAAGGCCACGCCGCGGCAATTGCCGCCCTCGCGTCCTCCAGTGTGCAGAGCCGAAGCGCGTCAGAGGTTCTAGCTATCACGATCTAGCCTGCCGCCCCCGCCGTGCCTTCGGTGCCTTGTCGCGCTCGGCACGGATGCGGGCGAGGAGGTGTTCGGCGGGTTCGTCGCTTTCGTCCTGGGGGACCAGTTCGCCGCGGAAGGCTTTGGCCAGGATCGCCTCGTCCAGCCGGCCCACCAGCTCCAGCGCGCGCTTTGCCTCTTTCGCCAATCGGTCGATCTTGGCGAAGGCGGATTCGATGCGGCGGACGATTTCGTGTTGTTCTTCGAGGGTGGGGAGCGCTAGCTTAATTGTGCGCACCATCGACACATTCAGCGTTTTCCTCGCAACCTCACGTGCATCGCCTGAAAAGCTTTCTTGGCAGTCACTTGCCTGCAAACGCAACGCAAGCCACTCTGGCCTCACGATGTTCTGATTTGGCCGGATTCGTGCGACTGCACGGGCAATATTAGTTGGCTCGGTCATTCCTTCAACAAGCGCGATGCGACCAATTGTTCCAACTACTGAAAGCAGAATATCTCCGTTCTGAATCCGGGCATTTGCAAATTGCTTATCGATTGAAGGCTCAATCTTGCGCAGTTGAGCCCAACTCACCCGGCTATCAATCAGATCACAGACTCTTACGAGAGGAACGCCTGCATCTCTAATCGTGCCCGGTTGAAGGACACCATATCTGATCGGTGCTTCTGGCGAGATCAGTTCGGCGAGTACTATCGTCCTACCTTTGGAATTTGCAAACGCCTTGCTGAGCACGGCCTGTTTGTAGCGGGAGACGAGGGTTTCGATGCGGGCGAATTCGGTGCGGGCGCGGGCGGAATTCGCGTTCAGCGCATCCAGCTTCGCCACGATGCGCTTTTGCTCGGCCAAGGGTGGGAGGGGAAAACCAAATCTTCCAAGATTGGCGGAGGAGAGATTGGGTTGTGCTACGCCGTTTGAATAGACTTCGATTGAGGACTTAACGAGCGGGCTTCGAAAATAGTAGTCGACGAACTTGCAGTCGGTAAGCTGGCTAGGCCTGACGATCACCAGTGATGAGGCAATAGCAGCAGCATCGATTTTCGGAACGAACGCATGTTTTCCGAGAGAACCCCGAAGACAAAACAGAAAATCTCCGCTTTTGACTTTCCCCGACCCCAAGCGGTCGTAGTTTGTCTGGGGAATGTAGTTCATTTCCTCCCAATCGATGTGGCCATTGTTAAGATGCCCGGCGCTTATGAACGGGACGCCACTTGCCACAAAGGTGCTTCGCCCGGAGTAATTCTTCCCGCGATCTCCGTTCTCGAAGTCACAGAAGTCGTCCAGCGTCGCTCCAACCCACCCCCTCGGCAGCGCACTCATTCCGCCGTCTCCGGTAGCTCGTCGCCCAGTTCCGCCATCAGCGCCTCGATCTCCAGCGTCGCGGCCTGCAGATGGCCCAAAATGGCGGCGGCGATGTCGTCGGGTTCGATGAGGCCTTCTTCCGCCTCTTCCTCTGCCTCGCGCAGCCAGGCGATATCGAGATTGTCGCCACGGGCGGCGATGGCCTCGCGTTTAAACTCCCGCCAGCGGCCGGCTTCGCCTTCGTCCGGCCCGCGCTCCTTCCCGTATGGGTCCTTGCCAAAGGCCAGTTCGAAGCCTTCGAAATGGGCTTCCGTCAGCGGCGTGGTCTTGCCGAATTTCGGCATCTGGGCGCGCAGGTCATAGATCCAGACGGATTTGGTATTGCCGCTCTCGGTCTTGGCCCTCGTCAGGAAGATGACATTGGTCTTGACGCCCTGCGCGTAGAAGATGCCGGTCGGCAGGCGCAGGATGGTGTGCAGGTCGCACCAGTCCATCATCATCCGGCGCAGTTCGCGCCCGCGCCCGTCTTCGAACAGGACATTATCCGGCACAACAATCGCCGCGCGGCCACCGGGCTGAAGTGCACGGATGCAGTGTTCGACAAAGGGAAGCTGGTAGGAGGAGACGTTTGCGGTGACCGAGAGGTCATCGCGGGTTGGCGCGCCGCCGGCCGGGCCAAAGGGCGGATTGGTGAGGATGAGATTGGCGCGGCCCAGACCCTTGCCCTTGTCGGAGAGCGTATCGCCGAGATCGACATGGTCGCCGTCGATATCGTGCAGATAAAGGTTCATCAGCAGCAGGCGCAGCGTGCCCGGCACGTTTTCCATGCCGTGGATGGCGCGGCGCTTCTGGAACTCCTGTTCCTTTTCGCCAAGCGCCAGATAGTCGTCGGTGCGCGCCTTCATGTAGCGATCGGCAGCAATCAGAAAGCCACCGGTGCCGGCGGCCGGATCCTGGATGACTTCGCCGGGCTTTGGCTGCATCAGGCGGACCAGAAGCTCGATCAGCACGCGGGGGGTAAAATACTGACCGGCGCCGCGCTTGGTTTCTTCCGCGTTCTTCTGCAGCAGGCCTTCATAGAGATCGCCGAACTGGTCGCGTTCTTCGGAAAACCAGTCGAGCTCGTCGATGGCAGTGACCAGCGTCGTCAGGTTCTGCGGCTCGCGCAGGAAGGTGGAGGCGTTGTCGAAGATCTTTTGCACCATCTCCGGCAGGGGTCGGGCATCGGCATAACGCCTGCGCTCTTCCGGGCTGGCGCCTTCGCCGGGGGGCGAGAGAAGACCATCGTCTTCGCCCAGGCGTGAGCTGGCGGCGCCGAGGGTGACGAGAACCTTGCGGTAATGTTCGAGCTTCGCCAGTCCGTTTGCCGCGACCAGATCTGCCCAGCGCATGCCCTTGGGCAGGCTGCCCGTCTCGCGGTTGCGCTCGGCCATCATCTTCAGAAACAGCAGATAGGTCAGCTCGGTGACATATTGCTGATAGGTGATGCCGTCCTTGCGCAGGACCGTGCAGAGGCGCCAGAGTTTCTGGACAATGGCATTGGCGTTCATGGCGTGATTCTCTGGCAATGCGGGATCATGTCTGCGCTTGTACCGGTCCGGGGGATGAGGTCAACGGCCCCTGCCCCCGCCTGTCCCCCGGGGCTCAGGCGGCGGGTGACGTCCAGATGGCCTCGTTGAAGGCATGCAGCACCTCGTCCAGCTCGCCGTCGAACTCCTGCGCGATGCGCTTGAAGCCGCCCTTGTCGGCAAAGGCGCCTTGGTCGAGCAGGGTCGGATCCGCCACAGGCTTGTCCTTCAGGGCGCGGCCGATGCGGCGCAGCCATTCCTTCTGCTTTTGCGTCCAGGGCCGCGAGGCCTCAATCTTGACGAGCGCGTTGTCAACGCGGGTGGCATAGGGGATGAGCGGATCGCCCAAAGCTGCCTGACGGACGAAGCCGATAATATGGGCGGCGATATCAGAGTTGCGGGCGCGGCCGTAAGCGGCGCGCAGCATGGCTTCGGAATAGTTCTTCTCGTCGAGCAGGCCTGCCAGTTCAGACAGTTCCTTGCGGGTCAGATCACGCGGGCGCTGGGTGACGGCAATCAGCGCCGGGACCTGGTTCATGTTCTCGCGGACGAAGCGTTCGAAGCCGGTGATGTAATCCTCCGGCGTCGTGTTCTTGCCAAAAATCTCCTCGATGCGCAGCAGCTCATCCTCATGGGTGGAGATGACCACGCCATCGTTCTTGCCCGTGAAGAGCGGGCGGCGCTCGAGCAGCTCGACGGCGCGGGGATGGGCGGCCAGCCACTCTTGCAACTCGGCACCGGGCCGGGTGGAGAGACGCTGCAGAGCCATGTCGGGGCTCTCGCCCGTGTGGCGTTCGAAACTTTCCCGGTTCTCGGCATCCATGCGCTTCACGAGACTTCGCATGCGCACGATGACCTGCGCTGCGACCCAGCTCTTGTCTTCGTCCGTTTCCGCATTTTGCAGATCCGTGACGAGCTGGCTGAGGGCGATATCCGGCTTGACCACGACCGGGCGCATGTCGCTCATCTCCTGCAGCTCGGCATAGAGATCGACGGCATCGAAGATGCGGAAATGCTCCTTGCCGATATCCGGGCAAAGCCGCGTGGCGCGACCGATCATCTGGTCATAGAGGATGCGGCTCTTGACCCGGCGGACGAAGACGAGATTGCAGATCGACGGCACGTCGACGCCTGTGGTGAGCAGGTCGACGGTGACGACATATTTCGGATAGGGGTCGTTCTTGAACTTCAGTATCAGGTCGTCGGCCTTGTCGACCGTGCCAGTGATCTTCGTCACCATGCCATGCGGCACAGCGTCAGCGCCGTATTCGTCCTGCAATGCCTCGATCAGCAGGCGCACGATGTCATCGGCATGGGCATCGCGCGCGGCGAAGATCAGCGTCTTTCCGGGTTTCGACGGCGGGATCTCGGTGGCAATCGCCCGGCAGACGACCCGGTTGAAGGGTTCCGAATAGACGCGTCGGTTGAAGTCGGCGAGGTCGTAATCAAGCGAGACTTCATCCGGCAATTCGAAGAGATCGATCTGGCCTGTCTTGCGGTCGATGATCTCGACCTCCTCGCCACCCTCAAAATGGATGCCGGCTTCCGACAGAGCTGTGGTGATGCGCTTCGGCGGCAGGTGATCATTGAGGTAACCTTCGACCACGGCCTGGCGATAGCCGTAATGGAAGACCGGGTGGCCGAAGATCTCACGGGTGTGGAGCGCGGGGGTCGCCGTCAGCGCCACCTTCACGGCGTCGAAGTAATCAAGGATCTGGCGATAGGCCGACTGGTAGTCATCGATGTTGCGGAAGCCGATATCGCTTTCGCGCAGCTCCGCATCCAGCGTATAGCCGCGATGGGCCTCATCCACGATGATGCAATCGAAGGTGCCGGGTGTCGGGCGCTTGGCCGGATCCGGCTCATTGAGGATGCGGGCGATCAGCGACTGGACGGTCGCAACCTGCACCTGGTCCTCGTCCTCCGGCAGTTTCTGCTCCAGCCCGGCAACCTTGTAGATCTGGGCGAAGTTCAGCATGCCCTCGATCTCGGTGGTTTCGAGCGCGTCGCTTGTCTGCCGGCCGAGCGCCTTGCGGTCAACGAGGAAGAGGATGCGACGGAAGCGCTTGTGTTTGAGCAAGCGATACATCAGCGCGATTGCCGTCCGTGTCTTGCCGGTGCCAGTCGCCATGGAAACCAGAATGTCGCGCTGCCCAGCAACCACGGCATTCTCGATCGCCGCAATCGCCTCTTCCTGATAAGGGCGCATTCGTCCCTTGCCGAAACTCTCTTCGGCCAGCCCCTGGGCGGCGGTGTCGGCATCGGTGGTGAGTTTATCAATCAGGTCCTTGGGCGAGAACCAGCTCGTCATCGGGACGGCGTGGTTGGTCTCGCGCCTGATATCACGGTACCAGATGCCGGATTTCGTCAGCCACTGGCGCACATAGGGCCGTCCATTGGTGCCAAAGACGAAAGGCACGCGGAAGGGCTCATCCAGACCGTGCTTCCAGGGGCCGTCAGGATGCGCCTCTTCCGGGCTGAGCTCAATGGTGCGGGCATAGCGCTCGGCCTGCTGGAGGGCGGAAGGCACATCGACGCTTTCGCGCTTGGCCTCGATGACACCAACGCAGGTGAGGCCGACGAAGAGGGCATAATCCGCCCGGCCACCTTCTGCGGGCCATTCGGCGATGGCCAGGTTGCGGCCTTCCTCCGGTCGGGCTCCCCTCTGATAGGTCAGGCGGTCGCTGTCGGCTTCCCATCCGGCATCGACAAGCTGCACGTCGATCAGCCGGCGGGTCTGGCGCTCATCGAGCTCCAGGCTGCTCGCCGCTTTCAGACCCGCCTGCTTGAACTCGATCTGCAACTGCTCAGGCTGGGCCTCCGCTGCCTTCTGCAGTTCGGCAAGCTTGCGAGCGAGTGCGGCCTGATTAGCCTCCATCTGGACGGCGGCCTGCTCCCAGACAGCACTGTTGGCTGACGCCTGGCGAGCGAGCTCTTCGGCAGCGGCGCGGGCCTTTGCGAGGTCTTCCGTCGAGGCATGGGCGGCTGCCAGTTCCAGCTCCGCCTCGCGCACCTTTGCGCGCAAGGCTGCCAATTCCTCCTGCGTCGCCTGATCGATATCGGCGGAGGATCGCGGCGGAACGAAGGGTCCCGGCTTGAAGTTTGGATCCCGGCCATAGGTGCGGCGGTACCAGACGCCCAGTGCGCGGCAGAACTTCAGCGCCGCCAGCGCCTCCGCCGGCGTCCCGGCAAGGCTGTGCGTCGCCTCGTTGCCGCTCTTGCGGACGGCGTGGAAGATGTCGGTGACTTCGCGCGGCAGGAGCTGTTGCGTGCTCAGCCGCCGCAGCAGGTCATGGGTCGTCTCCCGCGCCGCCGCGTCATGGACGCCAGACAGCGCGGCGATCTCCTTGACCATGTACTCGCCGAACTGCCGGCTCTTGATCAGCGAGGTATTGGCGTCCTCGGAGAAAAACCGCTCCGCCAAGGTACCCAGGCGATGCAACTCCGGGCTGAGCTGCTGCAGATGACCGAAATTTGCCGACACGTCCCCACCCGGATGTCCACCACACCACCGC
Organism: Pannonibacter sp. SL95; assembly: GCF_026672425.1. Lineage (GTDB taxonomy): Bacteria > Pseudomonadota > Alphaproteobacteria > Rhizobiales > Stappiaceae > Pannonibacter. The sequence continues at coordinate 1,934,569 of NZ_JAPPRC010000003.1, read as the reverse complement.
GACCATGCCACACGTTATGGGAGCAGGCAAACACGGGATGCAAGCTGTGTTGCCCTGGTTGCTGCGCCCCTGAAGACCGCAACACCCGGCAACGGTTGCCACTGCCGCAAGAGACCATGCGGACCTGAGGGCTCGTGCCCGCGTTCAGGCCTTTTTCCATCAATGATCCGCAGACCAGACAGCCAGCGCGACCCGTCCTCCCGGCTCCGCCCGGACGCGCCCCACTGACTTGACAAGTGGTAAATCAAAATTTAAAACGTTTTAGAAACTTGCTTTGCAAACCTGAAACGTTTGCATTTCGAAAAACCGGTCAAGGACGACACGTCCACAGGCCTGGGGAGGATCGGACGTGCGTCGGCGCAGCACCTTGAAGGAGATCGCATCCGCGCTGGACCTGTCGATTGCGACCGTGTCCCGGTCTCTGGCTGGCTATGAGGACATTTCCGAGAAGACCCGCGAGCGCGTGCAGCAGAAGGCGCGCGAGATGGGCTACGTTCCGAATGTTGCCGGTCGCATGCTGGTGTCGGGCCGCAGCGGCTTTGTCGGTCTTGTCCTGAAGGTGCGCGGCCCGGACTTCGTCGACGCCTATCTGGGCGCGACCGTGACCGGGCTCTCCGAGGCGCTTGTCGCCAAGGGCACGGACCTGATGATTGCCACAGCCCCCGAGGGCCAGGACGAGCTGGAAGTCCTGCAGCGCCTGGTCCAGTCCGGACGGGTCGATGGCATCATCCTCACCCGCATCGCCGAGGACGACGCCCGCATCCGCTTCCTGCAGGAACGCAACCTGCCTTTCGTCGCGCTCGGACGGACACTCGCCCCCTTGCAACCCCATGCCTGGATCGATGTGGCAGGTGAGGACGCGTTCGGCGAAGCCTTCCAGCTTCTCTACGATCTCGGCCATCGCCACTTTGGCCTGGTCACCATCACTGACCAGATGACCTTCGCCCGCAACCGCGAGGCGGGCCTTGCCCGTGCAATGGCCGCAACCGGGGACCCATCCGTGCGCCTGACCAGCATCGCTGCGCCACGCTTCGATGCGGAGGGGCACCGCCGCGGCATTGCTGGGCTTCTGACGGGACCGGACCGCCCGACGGCGGTGATCGGCCTGTTCGATGAACTGGCGCTGGCGGTGGTGCAGGCCGCCTCGCATCTCGGGCTGTCGATCCCGGACGACCTGTCGCTGATCGGCTTCGACAACGTGCCGGCCGCCGCCTACGCGGTCCCGGGCCTAACCACCTTCGAACCGGGCAACCGGGACATCGGCCGCATCGCGGCCGCCACGCTTCTGGATCTCATCGAGGTCCGCCCCAAAGCCCCGCCCACCTTGCTGCGCAACGCCAGCCTGGTGCTGCGAGGCAGTCACGGCCCTGCGCCGCAAAAATAAGAACACGGCATTGCGAATTCATGGAACCGGGAGGAAAAACATGAGGACGTGGAAGACCTATCTCTTGCTGACAGCCGCACTGACGCTGGCAACAAGCCCCGCAAAGGCAGATCTCCTGTTCTGGTCGACCCAGGCCAAGCCGGTCGAGGAAACCCAGAAGATGCGCGACAACGTGCTCGGCGGCTTCGGCGAGACGGTTGACTATCAGGCCAGCGACGGCGGACCGTGGCTGACCCGCATCCAGGCCGAGACCCAGGCCGGCTCCGGCACCATTGCGGTTCTTGGCGGTCTGCACGGTGACTTCACCTCGATCAGCGCGAACCTTGCTGACCTTGGGGCCGTCGATCTGGGAGGAACGGCGGTCAACCCGAACTTCATGACGCTGGGCAAGCTCGGTTCAGGCGAACAGAAATACCTGCCGTGGATGCAGGCGACCTACATCATGGCCGCCAACAAGAAGGCCCTGCCCTATCTGCCGGCGGGGGCTGACCTGAATGCCCTGACCTACGATCAGCTGATCGCCTGGAGCAAGGCCGTTGCCGAGGCGACCGGAGGCCCGAAGTTCGGCTTTCCCGCCGGGCCGAAGGGCCTGAAGCACCGCTTTTTCCAGGGCTATCTCCTGCCCTCCTTCGCCGCCTCGACCGTGACCAAGTTCCGCTCGGCCGAAGCCGAACAGGCCTGGACCAAGTTCAAGGAACTGTGGAGCTACACCAACCCTGCATCGACCGGCTACGGCTTCCTGCAGGAACAGCTCCTGACCGAGGAAGTCTGGATCGCCTTTGACCACACGGCCCGGCTCGCCGACGCATTTAATCAGAAGCCGGATGACTTCGTCGCCTTCCCGGCGCCCGCCGGTCCCGCTGGCCGCGGCTTCATGCCCGTGGTTGCCGGCATTGCCATCCCCTCGACAGCGCCGGACATGGAAAAGGCCAAGGCCCTTGTTGCCTACATGCTGAAGCCGGAAACACAGATCGCAACGCTCCGGGCCACCAACTTTTTCCCCGTCGTGGACGTGACCCTTCCCGATGACATGCCGGCCTCGGTCAAGGCCTCCGGTGCCGCCATCGCAGCCATGACGGGTGCGGCGGACGCAAAACCAGCCCTGCTGCCGATGGGGCTTGGCGAAGCCGGTGGCAAGTTCAACCAGGTCTACGTGGACACGTTCGAGCGGATTGTCCTCGCCAACCAGGACGTCCGGACCGTGCTGGACAGCCAGGCCGAGGCGCTTCGGGCGATCATGAAGGAAACCGGGGCGCCCTGCTGGGCACCGGACAAGCCGTCCGAAGGCGCCTGCCCGGTCGACTGAGACATCGACGACGTCGGCTGCGTCCTCCGGCTTTCATCCCTGTCTTCAGCCGGGCCGCAAACCCATGCGGTCCGGCTGACAATCCCCTGCGGTGAAGGACCCTGACCATGGGCTCGACACGCCTGCCCTATCTCCTGTTGCTGCCCTCCGTGCTGTTCCTGGGGGTATTCTTCCTCTATCCGTTCCTGCTGGTTGCCTGGGAGGCCTTCAACCGGGACGGGACCCCGACGCTTGCCCATTTCCAGACCATGGCCAGCCACTGGAAATTCGGCACCGCCCTGACCAACACGCTGCTGCTGGCCGCTGTTGTCGTGCCGATCCAGCTCGGACTGGCGCTGGCCATGGCCGTGCTCGTCACCCGCATGACGCGCGGCCGTGACATGGCGCTCTATGTCTTCACCATCCCGCTTGGCATTTCGGACCTCGCAGCCGGCATCATCTGGCTCGCGATCTTCGAGCAGACCGGGTTCCTCAACTCGATGCTGCAGGCCGTCGGGGCTGTGGATGGACCGCGCATCTGGCTCGGCTACCAGGACAAGGCCACGATCTTCCTCGCCGTTGTCCTCGCCGAGGTCTGGCGCGCCACGGCGATCATGCTGGTGATCCTCGTCGCCGGAATGGGCCTCATCCCGAAGGAGTACAAGGAAGCGGCCGAAGTCTTTGGCGCCTCGCCGTGGCAGCGCTTCACCCGCGTCACCCTGCCTCTGCTGCGGCCCAGCCTGCAGACCGCGCTGATCCTGCGCACGATCCTCGCACTGGAAGTCTTTGCCGTGGTCTCGGCGCTCGGTGGCACCAACCTGCCGGTGCTGATGGGTGAGACCTATGTCTGGCAGTTTGATCTGCAGGACAGGCATGTGGCCGCTGCTTACGCCATGGTGATCCTCGGCATCTCGATTGCCTTCACGCTGATCATCCTGCGCGTCCTGCATGTCCCCAAGGAGGCCCGTACATGACAAGCGAACCGGCCCATCGCCGCCGCGCCCGGCAACTGACCATGGCTCTGGTGATCCTTCTGGGCGCCTGGGTTCTGGTGCCGATCTACCTGCTCGTGGTCAACTCGCTGTCCTCGCCCGCCGAGGTCAACGGGTTCCCCAAAAGCTTCTTCCCCTCGTTCGACACCGGCAGCCTCGGCTTCTTCCTGGGCTTTGCCGGCGTGACCCGGGCCCTGCTGAACTCGGTTCTGGTCGCCGCCCTCACCATGGTACTGTCGATCGGCCTTGGCGCGCCGGCGGGCTATGCCCTGTCGCGCTTCGAGTTCCCGGGCAAGAGCTCCTATCGCCTCCTGGTGCTGATGACGCGCGCGTTCCCGCTGCCGCTGCTGGCGCTGCCGCTGGCGGTGCTGTTTATCCGCACAGGCCTCGATGACAGCATCCTTGGCCTCGCCCTCGTGCACACGTCGCTGGCACTCCCCTTCGCGATCCTGATCACCTATTCCCTGTTCTCCGGCATCCCGCTCGAACTGGAAGAGGCAGCCTGGACGCTGGGCTGCACCCGGCTGCAGGCGTTTCGCAAGGTGATCCTGCCGCTGGTCCTGCCGGGGATCACGGCGTCAGCAATCTTTGCCTTCGTCATCTCCTGGAACGAGGTCTTTGCCGCGTCCGTGCTGACGATCCAGAACCGGACGTTGACCGCCTTCCTGCTGCAATCCCTCGACGTGTCGCCGATGCCCCTGAAGTTCGCAGGCGGCTTCGTCCTGGTGCTGCCGGCGCTCATCTTCATCTTCGCCGTTCGTCGCTACCTCTTCGCCATGTGGGGCATTGCCAACCGCTGAAGCCATTCCGGCAAAAGCGGAACGCCATTTGGGGCCCGGGTCGCGTGAAACCAATGAGTGAGATGTTACCGGCTGCAACGCCGGTCCCAGAAAAGGGTACAAATCGATGGCCGTCATCGAGATCAAATCTGTCGCCAAGTCCTTTGGCAGCTTCACCGCGCTGCACTCGGTCGATCTGGCCATCGCAGACCGCGAGTTCATGGTGCTGCTCGGCGCCTCGGGCTGTGGCAAGACCACCTTGCTGCGCATGATCGCCGGCCTCGAAACACCGAGCGAAGGCGAGATCTGGATTGGCGGCCGCCGCGTCGATCACCTGCCACCGCGCGAGCGCGGCATCGCCATGGTGTTCCAGAACTACGCCGTGTTTCCGCATCTGACGGTCTACGAGAACATCGCCTTCGGCCTGCGAATGAAGAAGCTGCCCCAGGCCGAAGTGGACCGCCGCGTCACGCGCACGGCCGAACTGATGCATATCGAGCAACTGTTGAAACACTACTCGGGACAGCTGTCCGGCGGCCAGCGCCAGCGTGTTGCAGTGGCCCGGGCGCTGGCCATGGAACCGGACGTCATCCTGATGGACGAGCCGTTGTCCAACCTTGATGCGCTCTTGCGGCTGGAGATGCGTGCAGAGCTGAAGGGTGTTCTGGCCGCCTCCAAGACCACGACCATCTATGTCACCCATGACCAGGTCGAGGCGATGAGCCTCGCCGACCGTATCTCCGTGATGCACCAGGGCCGCATCATCCAGTCCGCATCCCCGATTGAGGTGTATCGTGACCCGGCCGCCCGCTTCGTCGGCTCGTTCATCGGCAACCCGCCGATGAATTTCCTGCCCGCCCGGCGGGTGGGACCGGGCGACTGGCAGGTCGCCGGGCTTGCCCTGTCCGGGCCTTCGACCGACGCGGACGAGGCAGACTTCGCCATACGGCCGGAAGATCTGAGCCTGGCGGACGTGGGGCTGCCCGCCGAGGTGCGCGTCGTCGAGCCGCTTGGTCCCCATGTCCTGGTCACCTGCGACGTTGCCGGTCACGCCTTCCGTGCCATCCTCGACAACGAGACCCGGGCTGCCCCCGGCGACCGTCTGTCGCTTGCCCCGCTCCCCGGTCGCGCCCGCTGGTTCGATCGCACCACCCAACGCGCCCTGTCCGCCTGAGGCTCCCATGACCCCGAATGACATCCGCTCCGCCGCTGCCGAAATCCTGCGCGAGAACGACCGCGGCACCTACACGGTCCCGACAAAGGGGCTCTATCCGTTCCAGTGGAACTGGGACAGCTGCCTCACCGCCCTCGGGCTCGCCCAGCTCGACGAAGATCGGGCCTGGACCGAAATCGAGACGCTGTTTGCCCATCAGTGGCCGGACGGAATGGTGCCGCACATCGTCTTCCACGTGTACGACGACGGCTATTTCCCCGGCCCTGATGTCTGGGCCACCGGGCGGCCAACCCCGACCTCCGGCATCACCCAGCCGCCCGTCGCCGGATTTGCCCTGCGCCGCCTGTTGGAGACCGCAACCGACGGCGAGGCTGCCAAACGGCGCGCGCGCGCCCTGCTCGGCGCCGTTGATCGCTGGCATGCCTGGTTCTACGAAATGCGCGATCCGGCGGGCGAAGGCCTGGTGGCGATCATCCATCCCTGGGAATCAGGCCGTGACAACTCGATCGACTGGGACGACGCCTTCGAGCGGGTGCCCCGGGACGGCATCGCCCCCTACACACGCCGCGATACCCAGCATGCGGACCCGGAACATCGCCCGACCAATGCGCAGTACGACCGATACCTCTGGCTCGTCGAGCGCTTCCGGTCGCTCGGCTGGGACAACACGAAGCTGCACGACGCCTCGCCGTTCCAGGTGGTCGACCCCGGATTCAATGCCATCCTGATCCGCTCCTGTGCCGACCTTGCCTGGCTCGCCGACTGGCTCGATGAGCCCGAGATCGCCCGCGTGAACCGGGAGCGTGCCTCCCGCGGTCTTGCCGCACTCGAAGCCCTGTGGAGCACCGGACATGGCCAGTACGTGTGCCGCGACCGCCGCACCGGGGCGCTGATCGACAGCCCGTCCGTCGGCGGGCTGTTGCCAGCCTTTGCCCCGATATCACCAGCCCGGGCCAAGGCCATCGCGACCCGGATCGAGGCGCTCGCCGCCAGCACGCGGTATCTTGTTCCAAGCCATGATCCGGCCGATCCCCGGTTTTCAGCCAAGCGCTATTGGCGCGGCCCGACCTGGCTGATCGTCAACTACATGATCGCCGATGGCCTGACGCGCGCCGGCGAATGGGAGACCGCCAACGCGATCCGCAGTGCCTCCATCGACCTCATCACCACCGGCGGCTTTGCCGAATACTACGATCCACACACTGGCGAACCCTGCGGTGGTGGCCGTTTCACCTGGACTGCCGCCATGGTCCTTGAATTCCTCAAGTCGGCCGAGCCACAGCCATGACGTCCGAGCCCGCAACCACCAGCGCGCCGTTCCATGTGGCCGTGGTCATGGCCCATCCCGATGACGCGGAGATCTATCTCGGTGGCACCATCCTCGCATGGCGCCAGATGGGGGCACGCGTGCACATCATCATCGCGACCGACGGAGCCAAGGGCGGACAACTGCCCCCGGCAGACCTGGCGCGCCGTCGGGCCGACGAGGCGCGTGCCGGTGCAGATGTCCTTGGTGCGTCGCTGACCCTTGCCGGACATGGCGATGGCGGCCTGTCCAGCAACACTGTTCTGGTGGCGCATCTGCGCTCGATCCTGATCGATCTTGCGCCGGACCTTGTGGTCACCCATGCGGAGAATGACTACCACGCTGACCACCGCGCGCTGGCGTCGGCTATCCGCGCAGCCGCAAGCTTTTCAATGCCTGTGGCCTTCTGCGACACCATGATGGGCACCGGATTCGTGCCGACGCACTATGTCGATACCTCACGCTTCGCGGACGCAAAAAGCACCGCGATCCGTTGTCACGTGACGCAGGATCCAGACCGCTTCGTTGTCTCCACTGCCCTCCAGTCCCGCTTCCGCTCGGCTCAGTGTGGCCAGCCGGAAGGCCATGCAGAAGCCCTGCGCTTCGAGCCTGCCTATCCTTTCGCCGACATCCGCAACCTGCTGCCGCCCGCTCCCGGCCTCAAGCCCGTCCGGTCCCGCGGCCCCGTCTGAAAGCGTCGTTCTGTACGCTGCTGCTCCGTTGCATCAGCTGCCGGCACAATGAAATCACGTGCCGGCGATCGCCGTTCCGGCGTCACCCAAAGTTCATATGAAGGTCAAATAGAATTCATATGAAAATCCTACACCGTCCAAAGCGGTCCTGACCACCCGTTGCTGCAGCCCTGTGTCACTCGCCGGGCAGTCGCAAGGCACAAGGCTGGACCGATCAGATCCGGGTGATGGCGGGCGGATGTTTGGGCAACAACAGATGACAGGCCGACAGGCGGAAATCGTGGACCTCGTCAGGGCGAACGGTTTCGTGCCGGTCGAACGTCTTGCGAGCCAGTTCGCCGTCACAGCCCAGACCGTTCGCCGCGATATCAATCACCTGTGCAAGCTCGGCCTGTTGCGCCGGACCCATGGCGGCGTCGAGCCGCCGGTTGTGAATGGCAATGCGCATTACAGCGCCCGCCGCATTCTCAACCTGCCGGCCAAACGCGCAATTGCCAACATCGTGGCCGGTCTTGTCCCGGATGGCGCTTCACTGGCGTTCTCGATCGGAACCACCGCCGAGATCGTCATGCATGCGCTGGGCGGCCATGTCGGCCTGCGTGTCTTCACCAACAACCTCAACGTCGCCTATGCCGCGACCGACATGGCTGGCTGCGAAGTATCCGTCGCTGGCGGACGGTTGCGTCAGGGCGATCGTGACGTGCTTGGCCCGGCGGCGGAAGAGTTCTTCGCCAGCTACAAGGTCGACTTCGGCATCCTCGGGGTTGCGGGCATCGAGCATGATGGAACTGTCCTCGATTTCAGCGAAGACGAAGCCGGCGTCCGCCAGGCGATCATGGCGAACTGCCGCCATCCCATCCTTGTGCTTGATCACAGCAAGATCGGCCGCAGCGCCCATGTCCGGGGCGGGCATTTGCGTCAGGCGCACACGATTGTCTCCGACCGCCCTCTACCCGACACGCTGCTTGCCCTGCTCGACGGGAGCAGGACCGTAACGCTTTGCCCGACTTCGGAGGCAGCATGCCAGATGTGATGCCCCTTGCGGCACCCGGAACCAGTTCCCCGGCTCCGGCGGCGCGCGCAGCCGCATCCGGCGGCCAGTCGATCCGTCTTGCCGGTGTCACCAAGACCTGGGGCGCTACAACGGCCGTCGACAATATCGACCTCGACGTTCCTGCCGGGTCCTTCACCGTCCTGCTCGGCCCATCGGGCTGCGGCAAGTCCACCACCTTGCGCATGATCGCCGGGCTGGAGCCGATTGCGTCGGGACAGTTGCTGTTCGGCGTCCGCGACGTCACACGACTGCCGGCCGCTCAGCGCGACATTTCCATGGTGTTTCAATCCTACGCCCTGTTCCCGCATCTGAGCGTGGCGGAGAACATCACGTTCGGGCTGAAGGTACGCCGCGTTTCCCGCGCCGAGCGCGACGCGCGGCTGAAGCGCGTCGCCGCGCTCCTTGGCTTGTCGGGCCTCATCCACCGCAAGCCGTCGGAACTCTCCGGCGGACAGCAGCAGCGGGTGGCCCTTGGCCGCGCAATCATCGCCGAGCGACCGATCTGCCTGATGGACGAACCGCTGTCGAACCTCGATGCCAAGCTCCGGCACGAGATGCGCGTCGAGATCCGCGCCCTGCAGCAGCAACTCGGCTTCACCATGGTCTATGTCACCCATGACCAGGTCGAGGCCATCACCATGGCCGACCAGGTTGTGCTGATGAACAGCGGCCGGATCGAACAGGTTGCCAGCCCGCGCGAGATTTATGCCCGGCCGGCCAGCCCCTTCGCCGCCCGCTTCATCGGCACACCGCCAATGAACATTCTCGACCTGGATGCCATGACCGGCGGCATGGCGACGGGACTGCTGCTCGGCATCCGGCCGGAAGCTGTCGAACGCGCCAGCGCCGACCGGCCAGCAACCCTGAGCGGTACCGTTTCGGCAATCGAGTTTCTGGGGGCAGACACCCTGGTCGACTGCACGGTCGGGACGCAGACCCTGCAGCTCCGGCTCGCTGGCGGCGCCGATATCGAGCGCGGCGAACTGCTGGCTCTGCATCTGCCGCAGCATGAACTGCATCTCTTCGATGCAGCGACCGGACTTCGCCAGGACCACAGGCTTCACGAAATCGGGCCGCTTCTGCGGCTCTGACGCATGTCTCCTCAGGGAGGCTTCCTGACCCGGCGCCAGCCAGGCAGGTTCAATCAAGGGAAGGCAGCCATGTTCAAGACTTCGCTTCTGAAAGCCGTCGCCGCTGCGGCACTCACGATGAGCACCTGGGCTTCGGCACAGGCCGTCGAACTGCAGTTCTACTTTCCGGTCGCTGTGGGTGGTGGCGCCGCCGAGGTGATCCAGGGCCTCACCAATGAGTATGTCGCCGCCAATCCGGGCGTGAAGATCGATGCCGTCTATGCCGGCTCGTACCAGGACACCATCACCAAGGTGATCACCGCCTCGCGTGGTGGCAATGCCCCGCAGCTGTCGGTGGCCCTGTCTGCCGACATGTTCACCCTGATCGACGAGGAACTGATCGTTCCCTTCGACGACTACATCAAGACCGACGCCGACAAGGCATGGCTGAACGGCTTCTATCCCGCCTTCATGGAAAACAGCCAGACCGGCGGCAAGACCTACGGCATCCCCTTCCAGCGCTCCACGCCTGTGATGTACTGGAACAAGGAAGCCTTCAAGGAAGCCGGCCTGGATCCGGAAGTTGCTCCGGCGACCTGGGAAGAGCTGGTCTCCTTCGGCCAGAAGCTGACCAAGAAGGACGCCAACGGCAACGTCACCCAGTGGGGTGTGCGCATTCCGACCTCCGGTTTCCCCTACTGGCTGTTCCAGGGCCTGACCACCCCGAACGACGTCATCCTCGCCAACAGCGATGGCAACAAGACCAACTTCGACGACCCGAAGGTCATCGAAGCGGCCCAGTATCTCGTCGACCTGTCGACCAAGCATGGCGTGATGGAGCCGGGTATCGTTGAATGGGGCGCAACGCCGAAGGCCTTCTTCGAACGCCAGGCTGCCATCATGTGGACCACCACCGGCAACCTGACCAACGTCCGCAAGAACGCCCCGTTCGAGTTCGGCGTCGCCATGCTGCCGGCCAACAAGCGTCGCGGCGCACCGACCGGCGGCGGCAACTTCTACCTCTTCAAGGGCTCTTCCGACGAGCAGCTGGCCGCCGCGGTTGATTTCGTGAAGTGGATTTCGGCTCCGGAGCAGGCTGCAAAGTGGACGATTGCTACCGGCTACGTCGCCCCGCGTGCCGATGCCTGGGAAACCGCCGCCATGCAGGCCTATGCCGCCGACTTCCCGGCTGTGACGGTTGCCCGCGACCAGCTCGCCCACGCGGTGGCTGAACTGGCGACCTACCAGAACCAGCGCGTCACCGGCTTCCTCAACGACGCCCTGGCCGCTGCCATCACTGGCCAGAAGGATGTCGCGACCGCTCTGAAGGAAGCACAGGCCCAGGCCGACGCCGTCCTCGCAGACTACCGCTGATCACACAGGCGGCGGGGCCACAGCCCCGCCGCCACTTCACGCAACACCAATCTCGATCGACCGATCAGGACAGGATGACAGGGTGACAGCGCGCTTGCTTCAGACCCGCGAATGGATCCACGGCTGGCTGCTCGTGCTGCCGGCCATGGTGTTCCTGTTCGCCTTCACCCACATCCCGGCCATCGCCACGATCTGGCACAGCTTTTTCTCGACCCCGCGCGGCCGGCGCCCATCCCGTTTCATTGGCGTTGAAAATTACGAGAAGATGCTCGCCGATCCGGTGTTCTGGAAGGTACTCGGCAACAATCTGTGGTTTGCTCTTGGAACCATCCCGACATCGGTCGCCATCGCCCTGGTGATGGCGCTCTGGGTGAACGACAGGCTATCCGGCCGCTCCTTCGTCCGCATGGCGTATTTCACCCCGACAGTGCTGCCTCTGATTGCCGTCGCCAACATCTGGCTGTTTTTCTACACGCCCGGCTTCGGTCTGTTCGATCAGATCACTGGCGCCCTGTTCGGCTGGCCGCAAAGCAATCTGCTTGGCAGCCCGGCCTCGGCGCTCAATGCGGTCATTGTCGTCACGGTCTGGAAGGAAGCAGGCTTCTTCATGATCTTCTATCTGGCCGCGCTGCAGTCAATTCCGGTGTCGCTGCGCGAGGCGGCTCTGATCGAAGGGGCCTCACGCTGGACGATCTTCTGGCGCATCACCTTCCCGCTGCTGATGCCAACCACGCTGTTCGTGTCGATCAATGCGGTGATCAATTCCTTCCGCCTGATCGACCACATCTTCCTCCTCACAGATGGCGGACCGGATTACGCCTCGACCGTGCTGCTGTTCTACATCTACGAGACCGCTTTCGAATACTGGGAGACCGGGTACGGGGCGACGCTGACCGTTGCACTTCTCTTCATGATGGCACTCCTCGCCATCGGCCAGTTTTTCTTCCTCGACCGCCGGATCCACTACAAATGACAAGAGCGGGCTTCGATCTGGACCGGTTCCTCAACACAGTCGGCGCCTGGACGCTGGCGGTGGTGTGGGCGCTGCCACTTCTCTATGCCATCTGGACGGCGTTCCATCCCTCGGCCTACGAGGCCCGGTTCGACCTGTTTGCCCCCCTGACCCTGGAGAACTTTGCCAAGGCCTGGAGTGCAGCCCCGTTTGCCCGGTACTTCCTCAACACCTTCGTGCTTGTCACCCTGATCCTGACTGGCCAGTTGATCCTGTGCACGCTCGCCGCCTATGCCTTCGCCCGTTTCGCCTTTCCCGGGCGCTCGATCCTGTTCAGCCTGGTGTTGCTGCAGCTTCTGGTGATGCCGGACATCCTCATCGTCGAGAATTACAAGACAATGGGGCACCTGGGCCTCGTCGACACGATCACCGCCATCGCCCTGCCCTACATCGCGTCCGGTTTTGGCATTTTCCTGCTGCGCCAGACCTTCATGACCATCCCGCGCGAGCTGGATGATGCCGCAAGGATCGAGGGCGTCGGCGTGCTCGGCCTGCTGTGGCGGGTGTACGTGCCCCTCGCCAAGCCGACCTACCTGGCTTTCGGCCTCGTCTCCGTGTCCCACCACTGGAACAACTTCCTCTGGCCGCTGATCATCACCAATTCGGTCGAGACCCGTCCGGTAACCGTTGGCCTCAGCGTCTTCTCTGCCATCGATTCCGGCGTCGAATGGGCAACGATCAATGCCGCGACCCTGATGACCTCCGGCCCGCTTCTGATCGCCTTTCTCCTGTTCCAGCGCCAGTTCGTCCAGAGCTTCATGCGCGCCGGAATCAAATAATCCGCCGGCCTGCCAGCCAGCTGTGTCGGGAAGATTTAAGCATTTTTCGATAGCCTTGATCTCCTGAAGCAGCTGGAGCTGCGGAAAACAAGGTCAGGCTGGCGAAGGCTGCAGTCCCGTGTCTACTCCCCAGAACAGCCGCAGCATCAATCTCCTCCTTGGCAAGCTGGCTCCCTTCCTTAAACTGGGCGCGGCCTCCGGCGGGGCGGCCCTGCTTGCCTTCCTCACCCAGACGCTTCTGGCGCGAAGCCTCGGCCCGGATGACTTTGGCCGGTTTTCCGCCGGCCTCAGCCTGGTCACGATCATGGCGCCGCTCGCCTGTTTCGGCATCGGCAGCTTCTGGCTGTCCGTCTTCGGCAAGGAAGGCTGGGGGGCCGAGCGCTGGCTGGGCGCATCGCTGACTTATGTCCGCCTGTCAGCCGGGCTGGTGCTCGCCGCCCTCGCCGTCTGGGCGCTGTACGGCCCCCATGACAGCACCACGACGCTGGTCATCCTTGTGCTGCTGATCTTCGTCCTCAGCCAGATCGTGATGGAACTGGTGGGCGTCCTGTTCCAGCTGGAGGAAAACTATTCGGCTTTTGCGCTGTGGCAGGTGCTGCCCCATGCGATCCGCATCGGACTGCTCGCCCTTTTGCTGCTGCTGCCGGTGTTTGCCGCCGACCTTCACAGTGCGCTTGCGGCCTTCTTCCTCGCCGCCGCAGCGATCCTTGTTGTCGGCTTTGCACTCATGCGCCGCCGGCTCTCAGGTCAACTCGCGCTGAAGGGGCACGGCGAGCGCCCGTCGACCGCGTCGTTCGCACCGCTCAAGGCACGTCTCGCCGATGTGGTCCGCGCCTCGATGCCCTTCGGTCTCGGCGGCTTTGCCTATCTCGTCTACACCCAGCTCAACGTCGTGCTGGTCAAATATCTCGGGTCCGACGCCGATGCAGCCTATTACGCCATCGCCTTCATGGTCATGAATGCCTTCCTGCTGCTGCCCAACATGGCCTTCGAGAAGATCCTCGTGCCGCGCATCCACCGCTGGTACCATCAGGATCTGCCGCGGCTGAAACAGGTGCTGCGGCTCTCGGCTGGTCTGGTTCTGGTCACATCTGCGCTGGGAATCGCCGTGCTCTGGCTCAGCGCCGATCTCATCGCGCGATTTTTCTTTGGCGCCGGCTCCGCCCCGCTCGCCGGCGCGCTACTGATCCTGATGTGGTCGATCCCGCTGCGCTCGCTCAGCCTGTGTTTCGGCTCGGTGCTCTTCGTCGGCCGCTTCATCAAGTTGCGCCTCTGGATTGTGCTGATCACCCTGTTTGTCGATATCGCGCTCTGTATGGTATTGATCCCGAACGCTGCGACAAGCGATGGGGCGAGCGCAGCCGCCATGGCCATGGTGTGTGCAGAGGCGGTCATGTGCCTCCTCTTCCTGGCCGGCATGCGGTATGCGATCAGACACGGGGAACGGGCGGCTTGAGCACCAACGGGCACGGCAGGGTCAGCGTCATCATCCCCTGCTACAATTGCGCTGCAACAATCACGGCTGCCCTGGATTCCATTGTCAATCAGACGCTTGCTGCATTCGAGGTGCTTTGCATCGATGATTGCAGCAAGGATGACACGGTCGCGGTGATCACCCGCTATGCCGCCCGGCTGGCTGCTGAGAGGCCAGATGCCCCGCGCATTGTCCTGCACCGGATGGCACAGAACGGCGGCCCCAGTCCGGCCCGTAATGCCGGCTGGTCCATGGCCGCCGGCGACTATGTCGCCTTCCTTGATTCGGATGATGTCTGGCATCCGCGCAAGCTCGAAGCTCAGATGCAGGTGATGCTGGGCACTGGCTGTTTCGGCTCCTCGCACGCCCGCAAGGTCGACCTCGCCCCGGTGCAGGATTTGCAAACCAACGCGCGTCTGGCCGCGCTGCAGCCAGTCCCGATGACGCTCGGCAGCCTTCTCTATCGCAGCCGCATCATCACCTCCTCGGTGATCCTGCGCAACACGCCCGACTACCGCTTTCCCGAGGACATGCGCTACTGCGAGGACTTCAAGCTCTGGTGCCAGATCCTCTCGGACGAGCAGACGTTCATGCTTCTCGATGTGCCGCTCTCCGGCATCGTCGGCGGTCATGAGGCCACCCCCGGCCTCAGCGCCGCCGTGGTGAAGATGGAGAAGGGCAAGCTCTCGGTCTTTCGCGGGCTCTACCGGGACGGCCGGATCAGCTGGTTCCAGTTCGTCACGGCCATCGCCTTCTCGAACCTGAAATTCGTGATCCGGCGCCTCCAGAGCCTGTTCTGACCTCCGCTTTCCCCTTGCTAACCGCTCAGGCCGTCGGCTCGAACAGCTCCGTCAGTTCAAAGCGGGTCACATCGACCAGTCCCAGATCGGAAATCCTGAGCTCCGGGATCACCACCAGCGCCAGCAGCGAATGCTGCATGTAGGCGTTGTTGAGCTTGCAGCCGCAGACCGCCATCGCCTCCACCATCGCCGCCGCCTTAGCCGCCACCTCCATGGCAGGACGGTCCGACATCAGTCCCGCAATCGGCAGCTCCACCAGCGCCAGCTCCTTGCCGTCCTTCCACACCGTGATGCCGCCGCCGACCTCACCAAGACGATTGGCCGCCTTGGCCATCATCTCGCGGCTGGTGCCGACGACGATCATGTGGTGGCTGTCATGGGCAACGGTCGAGGCAATGGCCATGTCGCCCTGGTAGCCGAAGCCGGAGACGAAGCCGTTCACCACCTTGCCGGTCGCCTGATGCCGCTCGACCAGCGCGATCTGGCAGACACCGTTCTCACCCTCCACCAGCCCGCCGATCACGGGCAGCTCCGCCGTCAGCGCCTTGGTCGGCGCCTGGTTCTCGACCACGCCGATCACCTTGGCCTTGACCGCATTGGCGCCCTTGGGCGCGGCGATGGCAAAGTCGGACGCGGCCAGCACCTTGCCGAGGCGCACCGTTTCGCGTGCGGACTGCGGCCAGTCGTAATGCGGGCAGGCAACGAGCATTTCGCCGTGTTCGGCCACCAGCTGACCCCGCGCGTAGACCGCCTCGATCGGCAGCTCGGTGAGGCTCGAGGTCAGGATCACGTCGGCGCGGCGGCCCGGCGCGATGGAGCCCAGCTCCCGCTCCAGCCCGAAATGCGTCGCCGTGTTGATCGTCGCCATCTGCAGCGCGATCACCGGGTCGCAGCCGCAGGCAATCGCATGGCGGACCACCCGGTTCATGTGGCCCTCGTTCACCAGCGTGCCGGAATGGCAGTCGTCGGTGCACAGGATGAAATTGCGCGGATCGAGACCCTTCCGCGTCACCGCCGTGATCTGGCTTTCCACGTCATACCAGGCCGAGCCCAGCCGCATCATCGAGCGCATGCCCTGGCGCACGCGAGCCACCGCATCGCTCTCCGCCGTGCCCTCATGGTCATCGGCCGGGCCGCCGGCGACATAGGCATGGAACGGGATGCCCCGGTCCGGGCTGGCGTAGTGGCCGCCAACCGTCTTGCCTGCTGCCATGGTCGCGGCCATCTCGGCCAGCATCTGGGGATCGCCGTGGATGACGCCGGGATAATTCATCATCTCGCCGAGGCCGATGATGCCGGGCCAGGCCATTGCCTCGGCCACATCCGCAGCCGACACGGCAAAGCCGGTCGTCTCGAGCCCCGGAGCCGAGGGCGCGCAGGAGGGCATCTGGGTGTAGATGTTGATCGGCTGCAGCAGGGCCTCGTCATGCATCATGCGCACGCCCGCCAGCCCCAGCACGTTGGCAATCTCGTGCGGGTCGTGGAAGATCGTCGTCGTGCCATGCGGGGCGACGGCGGCGGCGAATTCTGCCGGTGTCAGCATGCCGCTCTCGATGTGCATGTGGCCGTCACACAGGCCGGGGATCAGGTAGCGCCCCTCCGCCTCGACGATCTTTGTCCCTTCACCGATGCAATGCGAGGCGTCCGGCCCGACATAGGCAAAGCGCCCCTCGGCAATCGCCACCTGCCAGCCGTCGAGGATCTCGCGGCTCTGCACATTGACGAGCCGCCCCCCGCGGATCACCAGATCTGCCGCCGCCCGGCCCGCCGCAACCGCGACAAGGCGCGGGGCAACTTCGGCCCAGGATTTCGTCCGGTTCTCGGCGGCGGCATGGGTCACGGCAACAGGCTCCAGTCTCGGGCACGAAGGGCAAAAATGATCGGGTAAGGTTTCCGACCAGCCCCGGACTGTCAAGCTCTTAACCTGCCGGCGCCTCGGCGGCGGGAGGAGCTCGCCGGGTGAGATGACCATAGATGGCCAACCCGAGCAAACTTGCCGCCCCGCATCCAACGCCAAGCAGCATCCATCCGGTACCGGAGTTGGCTCCGGAGGCAACCAGCGGCCCCATCGCCCCTCCCAACGCCCCGCCAAACCCCCAGGACATGTTGAACAGCGCGAAATAGGTCGCAACCGCACGCCCGTCCGCATGACGGCCGACCAGGATTTCCGATCCGGCCAGAACGGCAATTTCCGCGCAGGTGAACAAGCCGACCAGAACCAGCAACGCAATCAGACCCGGGATCACCCCAACCAGTGCCATGGCAGCTCCGCCAACGGCCAGCGACAACACCAGCAGTCCGAGCACCCCCGTAAAGCGCATCAGGGGCGGGACTGCAAACAGGATCAGAAATCCAAGCGCGCCATTGACCACCAGCACGGAACCGGCCCAGCCCGCAGAACCGCCGCGCAGGGTCGCCTCAAGCGGAAAGGCCGCGAACAGCTGCGCAAACAGTGCCCACCAGGGCATAAGCGCCAGGCACAGGACGAGGAAGGCACGATCACCAAAAACCGTCCGGTAGCTCCCGGCCACATCCTGCCGCGCATAACTGCGAAGTTCCTGAGCCCGCTCCAGCGCGGCCGCGCCAGCAAGAGCGATGAACAGCAGACCACTCAGAACCAGCGGCAGCGATAAATCAAGGACCGCAAGCCCGGCCCCGGCGAGCGGACCGGCGACACACCCCAGGTTGAGCGCCTGTGCATTCACGACAATCAGCCGGTCGCGCCGCTCGGCCGGCTGCGCGCCGATGATGCCGTAGGCGCCGGCCTCGTAGACTGAGGTCCCGAGCCCGAGTGCGACCGAGAAAACCATTGCCCCGGTTGCGCTTGGCGCAAAGGCAAGGCCCAGAAAGCCCAGACCGCGAAGCACCAGTCCGCCAACCACAGCCGGCCACAGGCCGAACCGGTCCGCCAGTGGCGCGACCACCACCGGCGTGACGCGTGCTGCAAGGAAGTACAGCGCGAGCACCGCGCCGACATCCGTCGGTGACATGCCAAGTGTCGTTGCGCAATGCAGGGCAAGCAGAGGCATGGCCATGAAATGCGAGGCGTTCATAAGCCCCTGCAGTCCGATCAGCCGCCAGAGCGCTGGCGTCAGAGCTGACAGATCAGATGGTTCTTTTCCCATTCCACTGTGCCTCCACGTGTCCTTCAGGCAGGCGCAAACGGTCTCCCGTCAGGCGGCGAGCCTCCTGGGGGCGGTCAGGGACAGGACCGCGTCGCTGATGCGCCGCGCCTCCACCAGACAGTCGGCAATCACCATGTACTCGAATGCCTGGTCCAGCGCCGGCTCGATGGTCAGCGGGATCGCGCCCGTTGCCATCCCCGGCCGAAGCAGAAGTCCTGCGTCCGACAGGACCGCGAACAGATCACAGCCCTCCTCGATCTTGCCCCGATTGTAGGTCTTGATGTGCTTCGAATGCAAAACCTGCGTCCCGAACAGTCGCTTGGCGATCTCGAAGACATGGCTGCATCCCCCGCAGCGACCGTTGAATTCATTGACGAATATCTGCCCCTCTGCCACGAGGCCGTCGACGTTCATGCGCCCGCGATGTCCCATCTGGGCGGCAAGCCGCACAAGGCGGGCACTTTCATCAAGAAACCGGATGCGGTGATGGGTTGCGTAGTCTCCGGGGATCTCAAATCCAACCCAGAGCGGCTCCATGTTCATGGTGCCATCATTGAGCAGAAAACACCGCCCTTGCGCGTCGATCAGATATTCGCTGTAGAGCACATGGTCTGTGTCGACATATCTTTCGACAACAGCGGGCTCATGGATGCGGCTTGCGACAGTCTCAAGGATCGCCTCTGCATCCTGTGCGTTGCCATAGCGCAGCACGGTCGATGAGCCCAGCGTCTTTCCACCGCTGCGAGGTCCATGAACGATCAGGTTCCCAAAACCGCCGGAGTGACGGTTGAGCTTGACGATGAAGTCGGCCCCCTGGGACACAAAGTGCCGCATTGCCCGTTTGAGATCGGTCTCGTTTTCGCAGACCCGTCCCTCCGGCAGCGATACACCAAGTCCGGCTGCGAGCTTCCGGAACGTCGTCTTCTCGTTCAGCAGGGTCGCGCCGCCCTCCCGGAAGAAAGCGTCCTCGAGGTCGACCCCGATGGCCTGAGCGAACTCGGCGACATAGTTGTCGGGAAAATAGGCGAGGACACTGCTTGGCTTGCGACCTTCTGGCAGTGCGGCAACAACCTTCCGGCAGGATGCGATGAAATCCGGCGCGAACAGGATATCCTGCCGCAGGAAAGCAAGGGGAGCGCCCGTTTTCGGCGTCAACACCGTGAGATCTTCCGCGCGGCAGCCGTTCAGTTCAGCCCAGTAGGCCTTGAGCTGTTCCGTCGGCTCGGATGGCAGAACCAGCACGTCGCCAGGATCTGCCAACCACATCATCCGCTGGTTGCACAGAATGATCTCCGATTGCTCATGCCGGGAGTACCCGGACACGTCAGCGACCTGATGCTCGCTGTCAACATTGGCAATAATCAGCTTCGGCATGGGAAAGCTCCTTCGGTGCAGGTTGATAAGGACATGAGGTCACAGGCAGGCGTCGCTCAGACGCTCCGGCGGGGCGGGCGCGTGGCAATCCAGATGGACGCAAGGACAAGGGCGATGCCGAGGATCTGCGCCGGCGAGAGCGCTTCCCCGAGCAGCAGATAGGCAAGCGGCGCGGCCACAATCGGCTGGATCAGAAGGACAATCGAGCTTGAGGTCACAGGCAGCGTCTTCAGCGCAACCGTCACCAGCCCCTGCCCCAGCACCTGCCCGACCAGCACCAGCACCACAAGCAAGCCGATGCTGCGGGCATCGGGTGGCACGATCTGCTCCTGCCACAGCAGTGTCGGCGCGAGGCAGACCGTGCTTCCGGCCGTAACGGCCACCATGATCTGCAAGGTCGATGCGCCTGCCTGCTTGAGGCGGCGGACGGTTACCAGATACGCGCCGTAAAGAAGGCCTGCGAGCAAGGCGATCGCATCACCGGCAACACTGCCCCCTCCCGAGACCACCGATAGCCCGACCAGAAGCACAGTTCCCGACAGGGCAACCGGCAGCGACCACCAGAAATTGGCTCCAGGGCGGTCAGACAGTCCAAGCAATCCGAACACACCGATGAAGAACGGCGCGCAGTTCGTGAAAAGGGTCGCAACGGACGCGTTGGTCAGACGGATTGCGGCATGCATCGCCAACAGATCCGCCGCAAAAAGGCCTGCCGCCAGCGCGTAAAGCCAGAGGGCCGGCCGGCCAGCCGCTTGCCGCGGCTGGCCGTGCACCTGAGAGGCACCACCCCCACCCGCCTCCGTCACCAGCATCAGGGCGGTGAAGATCGGAGCAGCCATTGCCACCCGGTAGAACGCCGAGACATCGGCCGGAAGCGGCAAGGCTTTGACCACAACAGGCGCCAGACCCAGGCAGATCCCGCCTGCGGCAAGCACCACATAGGCTTGCGGCACGCTAAAGGTGGGGCCGCCGGAAACGCTGGCAGTCACGGTCCAGGGTCTAGGCAAAGGGGTCATGGCGGTCTCGCTTGGCTTCGAAGCGGGCCAGAAAACGCCCCTTGTCAACGATGGCCCGGGTGTGTGTTCCCGATGCAATGACCCCCTCGCCGTCCCTCGCCTCGATTGAGAACGTGAGGATCTTGTCCTCGATGCGGATCAGCTCCGCTTCGAGCGTCACGTTCCAGCCCTTTGGCGTCGGGGCGAGGTGGCGCATGTCATGGCCGTAGCCAAGCGTCATCTGGCCGGCCTGCAACGTGCCCTCGATCGCACGCATCGCGGCCAGTTCCCCGAGCCACAACAGCACGGGGGTTGCCAGGACCGGGACATCGTTGCGCCAGTTCGTTGCCAGATCGCTGTCTTGCACCTGATGGACGAGAACGCCTTTGTTGCGCGACTTAAGCGGCACGAACGACATGGTAAACCTCCTCTGCGGAATGGGTCTGCTGCAGGCCGGACATCGCGTTCGCAAGTGCGCGCGCAAGTCGGTCGACCAACGTGTCGAGAACCGCCTTCGGGGTGTTGAACGGAGGAGCAACGAGGATGGCATCCCCCCGCGAGCCCGCTATGAGGCCGGACACCGGATAGACGATGAGATCCTCGGCGAAGGCGCTGCGCACAACAGCATCCGCCAGCCGGGTCTCGGCCGGCCAGGGATCAAAACTGATGTCATCACGCACCAGTTCCAGCCCCCACAGCATACCTTGGCCCCGCACCTCTGCGACGTAGGGCAAGTCCTCGGCCATGTCGCGCAACCGCTCGCCGAGATAGGCCCCCATCGTTGCCGCCCTCGGGACCAGCCCCTCGTCCTCCAGCACGTCAAGGACGGCATTGGCTGCGGCCGCGGCAACCGGATGGTTCGAGTGGGTCTGTCCAAGCGCGAAGCTTGCCCGCTTCGAGGTCAGAACACCTGCAATGCGCGCATTGGCAAGAATGCCTGAAATGGCCAGGTACCCGGCATTGAGGCCCTTTCCAAGGCACACGATGTCCGCTTTCACGCTGCCATGGTCCATGCCAAGCCAGCGCCCTGTCCGTCCGAGGCCGGTCAGGACCTCATCTCCAATCAGAAGGACATCGTGCCGGTCACAGATGGCACGCATGGCCGACAGATAGCCAGCCGGGGGAACGATTGCGCCGCCCGATGCGCCCACGATGGGTTCAAGGATAACAGCTGCGACATTGCTTGCTCCAAGGCGGAGAATCTCGTCCTCGACGGCCTGCGCGCAGGCAAGGCCATGCCCTTCTGCGTCCTGACCGGGACCGGCCCGCAGCGGATACGGCGTTGGCAGGGTCGGTTCACCAGGCAAGGCGCCCCCGGCCCGGCGGCGCGGCCAATGGCCGGACAGCGCCAGTGCGCCCGTCGTGGACCCGTGGTAGGAGATCTTGCGGCTCAGAATGCGCGTCTTGGACGGCTGGCCCGTCTCCCGCCAAAACTGCTGCGCCAGGCGAATGGCTGTCTCGACAGCTTCCGAACCGCTGTTGACGAAGAACGCCGCCGCATAGCCAAGCTTTGCGCAAAGCCGGTCCGCCAACTGCAAGGCGGGCGCATTGGCGAACTGGGTGCGGTACAGGAAGCTCGCCGTTTCCATTTGCCGCCGGACCGCATCGATGACATGCGGGTGACCGTGTCCGATCGAACAGGCAATTGCACCGGATGATCCGTCAATCCATTCACGGCCATGCGCATCCCGGATGAAGGGACCGCTGGCAGTCTGGGCAACCGGATAGGTTGCTCCGACCATGGGCATCAATAGCGTCATGACTTCCTCCCTCAGTTCCAATGGTGGATGGCAGCACCGGCGGTAAATCCGGCCCCGGCGGCGGCAAAAAGCACCCGGTCCCCGCGTGACAGCCGGTTCTGGCGGATCGCCTCGTGCAGGGCGATCGGGATGGTCGCACCAACGGTGTTGGCATAGCGGTCCATGGTCAGCTGGAAGCGGTCGAAGGGGATCCCGGACCGTTTCGCGATATCCGCCAGCAGGCTGCGCGAGGGCTGGTGCGGAACGACCACGTCGACATCGCTCGGCTCAAGACCATTCCGGCTGAGCACACGCCCGATGCAGGCCGGCACGGCTTCGGAGGCGGCCCTGTAGACGCCGGGGCCGTCCATTTCGAACCGGTCGGTCTGGCCCTTGATCGTGAACGCCTCCCGATCCCGTCCATCCGTGAACAACTCGGCATCGAACCCCGCATTCCGCCCGGCCGGTGCCGCCTCGATCAGCACGGCTCCCGCGCCGTCTCCGAAGAACACACAGTCCCTGCGCTGCCAGTCGGTGGCGCGCGAAAACACGTCAGCTCCGACCACCATCGCGCGCTTGAACGGCCCTGCGGCCAGCATCGCGGCCGCAGCCGTGAGCCCAAACAGGAAACCGGAACAGACAGCCGACACATCAAATGCCACGGCATTGGCAAGACCCGACTTCTGCTGGGCAAAGCAGGCCGTCGCCGGTGCCCGGCGATCCGGACTTGCCGTGGCAAGGATGAGAAGATCGACACTTCCCGCATCGACACCCGCCTCATCAAGCGACGATGCAACAGCTGCGGCAGCCAGGTCGGAGGTCTGGATCCCGTCACGGGCGATATGGCGGTGCCGGATCCCAAGGGTGTCCGCCACCCAGTCCGGATCAATGGCCGGATTGTACCTTTGCTGGATGTCTTCGTTGGAAACGATCAGATCGGGAAGGCAGATCCCGGTCGACAACACTCGAAAGCTCGGTTTCATCTCGCATCTCCCTGTAACGCTGTTCCGCTGCGGCAACGGCTTGCATCAATCCATCCTGAATTGTAACATCCGATCAATTGCACCCTTTAGGTTGCACCATTGTTGCGCCGCTGTTCGGGGGAACGGAAATGAGTTCGATTCATCGCTGCGATAAGCGGCCGTCATCGGGGATCGAAAATGGGCCTGGTAAATGTCGACGTAGACCTGCTGCGCACGCTGCTCGTCGTTGCGGACCTGAGGAACTTCACATCGGCCGGTGAGAAACTGCACCGGACACAATCCGCGATCAGTCTTCAGATCAAACGCCTCGAGCAGATCGTCGGGGAGCGGATTTTCGACCGGGGCAGTGGCAAGGACATCCGCCTCACCAAGACCGGCGAGCTGGTCCGGTCATACGCTGCCGAGATCCTCAGGCTGAACGACGCCCTGGTTCAGGAGATCCAGTCAGGTTCCCAGCCGACGGTCATGCGGATCGGCATGCCGGATGATTACGCGGATGTGCTTCTTCCGAAGGTAATCGCCGAACTGGCCCGTCGAAACGAAAAGATCGAGATGCAGATCATCACCGACCTCTCGACAAGGCTCGGGTCACTTGTTGACACCGGCCACCTCGATCTTGCCTTCATGACCCGGGACGCTGGCATTGCCGGGCTCAGCCTGCTCGAGGAGCGGCTCAGTTGGGTCTGCGCACCGCAGGCACGGCTGGCTGACGACAATCCGCTTCCCTTGGCCCTGTTTCCCGAAGGGTGCGGCGTGCGGCGCAACGCGCTTGATGCGCTCGATGCGGTCGGCAAGCGATGGCATATCGCCTACTGTTCGGCAAATTTCTCGACGCTGAAGACGGCAATCCTCGCCGAACAGGCCATTGGCGTCCTGCCGACCCGCGCAATTCCGGACACGATGATCCCCCTCGGGCCTGACGACGGCCTGCCGGAGCTGCGGAATTCGGAATTGCTTGTACAGGTCAGCTCACAGGCAACGCCAACGGTGCTGCGGCTGTCGTCACACCTGTTGCGCGCGTTCGAGGTCGAACTGACAACGGGCGAGGTCGCCCATGTGCCGATGCCCCGGCCGGAACAAGCCGCGCCCAACCGGCATTGACGCGGCTTATGCAGAGGCGAAGGAGAACTCATTTCTATCTCTGATGAGATTGCGACACCGTCATGGCCATCGGATCGGGAGCTTTCCAACCGGCCCCCGCCGCAACTCCGCAAAGGAAGGGACAGGCCATGCGGTTCGAGTTCAGCACGCAGCAGCAGATGATGTTCGACCGGTTCGCAGAGCTCGGTCGCCATGCAGCAGCTAGCGCCAGTCAGCACGACGCCGCCGGCAGTTTTGATCGTGGCACCTGGCAGCGTCTCGCCGACGCCGGGCTCTGGCGCATCCCCGTTCCCGTGGCACTTGGCGGACTGGGTGGCACCTGGGCCGACTGTGCCGCGGCCATGGAGGGCGTTGCGACCACGGCCGAAGACCTCGGGTTTCTGGTCACGATGCTTGGGCACATCGGGTCCCTTCGCATCATCCTTGAGGACGGCACTCCGGCCCAGCAGGCCCGCTGGCTCGAACCGATCATGCGCGGCGATGTCGGGGTCACCGCCATGACGGAGGCGACCGGCGGCTCGGACCTCGCCCGCATGCGGGTAGCCGCGACGCCGGATGGATCCGGTTGGCGGCTTGATGGCGAAAAAGTTCATATCACCAACGCGCCGATTGCGGCCCTCGGCATGATTGCCGGCCGCATCCCCTCCCTTGGCGCCAAGCGGGATATCACGCTTTTCTTCGTTGATCTGGATCAGGAGGGCATCACGATCGGCAAGACCGAGGACAATCTCGGGATCAGGACGAGCCCCACCGCCAACATCCGCTTCGACGGGGCAAGGCTTGATCCGATCAACATCGTCGGCAAGCCCGGTGATGGCCTGAGTGCCCTCTATCGCATCATCGCCTTCGAACGGGCACTCTATGGCATCATGGCAGCCGGTCTGATCGAGAACATGATTGCCAAGGCCATGGCGCGAGTTGAAGCACGCATGGCCTTCAACCGGCCACTGGCAGACTACCAGTATGTGCAAGGGCGGATTTCCGACATGAAGATCGCCTCGGTCGTCTGCCGCCTGCTGACCTATGCGGGCCTTGAGAAGCTCTCTGCCGGCAGCGAGGATGCCTCCATCGTCTGTTCGGTCGGCAAGTTCCTGGCTGGCGAGAAACTGCTTGAAGCAGCCGAGCACCTTGTGCAGCTGCATGGCCATCTGGGCTACATGAACAATGACCTGAGCCGTCATCTGCGCGATGCTGTCGGCATGCGCATTGCCGGGGGCACCAGCGACATTCAGCGGATCAACATCTTCAACCAGATGCGTCAGCAGCATGCGCGGCGGTGGGTCAATGATACCCCACAGACCGTTGCCGCGGAATGAGCGGTTGCGATGGGCCGGCCATCCAGCCTGTCGCCAACGCTGCCAGGCCGCATCGGCATCGCTGTGGCGTGAAGATCGGACAGGGACTTGATCTGGCGCAAGGCTAGAGCCGGACGCTCAAGCTAGCGTTCTGGTTGTCCGGCCTTGCGCACAACAGCAGGTCCAAAGGACACGCTCTTTCCTCGATCCAAGGAAGAAAGACAAATGTCAGCGACACCCAATCCGGTGACCATGAAGGCCGCCGTCGTGCGGGCCTTCGGCGCCCCGCTTGATGTCTGCGAGGTCGCCCGTCCCGTCGCTGTGCCCGGCAAGATCGTCGTCAAGGTGATGGCCAGCGGCGTCTGCCACACCGACCTTCACGCCGCCGACGGCGACTGGCCGGTGAAACCCAATCCTCCCTTCATTCCCGGCCATGAAGGCGTCGGCATCGTCTGCGAGGTCGGGGCCGGCGTGAAGGGCATCAAGGAAGGCGACCGGGTCGGCATGCCTTGGCTGCACTCCGCCTGCGGCCATTGCAAGCACTGCGTCGGCGGCTGGGAAACCCTCTGCAACGAGCAGCAGAACACCGGCTACAGCGTCAACGGCGGCTTTGCCGAGTATGTGCTGGCTGACCCCGGCTATGTCGGGCATCTGCCGGCCGGGCTCGATTTCGCGCCCGCTGCGCCCGTGCTCTGCGCCGGCGTGACCGTCTACAAGGGCCTGAAAGAAACCGACACGCGCCCGGGCGAGACCGTCGCCATCATTGGCATCGGCGGGCTTGGCCACATGGCCGTGCAATATGCCAAGGCCATGGGCCTGCATGTGGTCGCCGTCGACATCCACGAGGACAAGCTGACCCTTGCCCGCAATCTGGGTGCCGACCACACCATCAACGCCCTGACCACGGACCCGATTGCCGAGATGCAGAAACTGGGCGGGGCCGAGGGCGTGCTGGTCACAGCCGTCTCGACCAAGTCCTTTGCACAGGGCTTCGGCATGTTGGCCCGGCGCGGCACCATGAGCCTCGTCGGCCTGCCGCCCGGAGACTTCCCGCTGCCGATCTTCGACACGGTGCTCAACGCCAAGACCATTCGCGGCTCCATCGTCGGCACGCGCAATGACCTGACCGAAAGCCTCGCCTTTGCGGCCGAGGGCAAGGTCAAGGCGCATTTTTCCGAAGACCGGCTCGAGAACATCAACGCCATCTTTGACCGCATGCGCGCTGGCGCAATCGACGGCCGGGTGGTTCTCCGCATCAACTGATTTCATTGCAAAAGAAAAAGCGCGGCAGATCCCTGCCGCGCCTTTTTTATGTCCCGTGCAAACGCCTGATCCCCTAGATCCCCAGATACGCCTCACGGATGCGGGGATCTGCAATCAATTCGGCGGCCGGTCCCGACATGGTGATGCGGCCGGTCTCCATCACATAGCCCCGGTCGGCGATGGAGAGCGCGGCAAAAGCGTTCTGCTCCACCAGGAGCACCGTCACATCCAGGCTCTTCAGCGACTTCACCACCTCCAGGATCTGGTCGACCAGGATCGGGGCCAGCCCCATGCTGGGCTCATCCAGCAACACGCAGGTGGGACGTGCCATCAGCGCCCGGGCAATCGCCAGCATCTGCTGCTGGCCGCCGGACAGGCCGCCGGCCGAGAGATTGCGCTTTTCCTTCAGCACCGGGAACATGGCAAAGGCATCGGCCATGTCCTTGTCAACGCGCGCATCGGCGAACAGATAGGCGCCAAGCCGCAGGTTTTCCTCCACCGACAGGTTGGTGAAGATCTGCCGGCCCTCCGGCGACTGGGCGAGCCCCAGCCCGACGCGTCGGTGCGCCGGCAGTTTCGAGATGTCGTCGCCCCGGAACATGAGAGAGCCGCCCGATGCGGGCTGCACGCCCGAAAGGCAGCGCAACAGCGTCGTCTTGCCCGCGCCATTGGCCCCGATCACCGAGACGATCTCGCCGGATTTCACCTCCAGATCGACCCCGTGCAGCACCTCGATGCGCCCGTATTTGCTGCGCAGTCCTTCAACCGAGAGCATTGGCCGCCTCCTTGCCGCCATGGGCCCCAAGATAGGCCTCGATCACCTTGGGATCACGGGCCACCACCTCAGGCTTGCCTTCCGTGATCTTCACGCCGTGATCGAGCACGACGATGTGGTCGGAAATCTTCATCACCAGCTTCATGTCATGCTCGACCAGCAGGATGGCGACGCCCTCCTTCGCCACAGCCGCGATGAGATGATCGATTTCCTCGGTCTCGACCGCGTTGCACCCGGCGGCCGGCTCGTCCAGCAGCAGGAGGCGCGGCTTGCAGGCGAGCGCCCGGGCAATTTCCAGCCGCTTCAGCGCACCATAGGACAGCTGCGATGCGATCAGCTCCGCGCCGCGCTCCAGCCCGACCCGCGCCAGCAACTTGCGCGCAGCGGCTTCCGTCTCCCGGTTGCGCCGCAGGGAAGATGGCAGAGCCAGCATGTCGGCAACGAGATGGCGGCCTTCCGACAGGTGGAACCCGGCCATCACGTTGTCCAGCACGCTCATCTGCTGGAACACCTGCAGGTTCTGGAAGGTGCGGGACAGGCCGCGCGCGGCCAGCGCCTGCGGCGGCAGGCCGGTAACGGTTTCCCCTGCCAGCCGTACACTGCCACGAGCGGGCAGGTAGACGCCGGAGATCATGTTGAACAGCGTCGTCTTGCCCGCGCCATTGGGGCCAATCACGGAGACGATCTCGCCTTCCGCCACTGCGAAGCTCACCGCATCCACGGCCTTCACGCCGCCAAAGTCGATGCCGAGGCCTTCGATCTCAAGAAGTTTCATCCTTGCCTCCGGCTGAAGCGCTTGATCAGGCTCGGCACCAGACCTTCCCGCAGGAAGATCATCACCAGCATCATGATGAGGCCGAGCACGATGTGCTCGTAGTCATGGAACACGGTCAGGCCCTGCGGCAGGGCCGTAAGGATGGACGCGCCCGTGATCGCCCCGAACACCGACCCCGCACCGCCCAGCACCGTCATCGTGACCATCTGCACCGAATGCAGGAAGCCGGCGATGTCGGGCGAGACGAACTTGTTCATCATCGCCAGCAACGATCCAGAGATCGAGGCATAGACAGCGGAAATGACGAAGGCCATCAGCTTGAAATGGGCAACGTCCACCCCGACCGTCCGCGCGGCGATCTCGCTGTCATGCAGCGCCCGGAGCGCGCGGCCCGTCGAGCTGGTGTGCAGGTTCAGCGCCAGCAGTGCCCCCAGCAGCAGCACGAGCCCGGAGAACCAGTACCAGACCTGCGCTGCCGGAACGGACAGGCCAAGCGACTTCAGGAGGTCCCGCAAGCCGAGATCCTCGACCTGCATGCCATCCGGCCCGCCGGTCAGCCAGGATTCATTCGACAGCACCATGAAGATGAGAATGCCGAAGCCGAGGGTGGCGACTGCCAGATAATGCCCTTTCAGCCGCAGGATCGGACGGCCGACCAGATAGGCCAGTGCGCCGGAGATGATGGCCCCGAGCAGCATGGCGACGACCGGCGGCAGGCCCAGATGCACCGGCGCAAGGGCACAGGCATAGGCGCCGATGCCGCAGAAGCCGGCGTGTCCCAGGCTGATCTGGCCGGCATAGCCGATCAGGATGACGAGGCCGGTGACGGCCAGGCCATTGATGAACATCAGCGTCCCGACCCGGTAGTAGAACGAGGAGGGAAAGAACAGCGGTGCAACCAGCACCAGCGCCACCAGCGCCAGCAGCGTGATCGACTTGGGAGACAGGTTCTTCATGGCTCAGACCCGGTTGACCGCGGCCCGGCCGAACAGGCCACTGGGCATGACAAACAGCACCGCAAGGATGACGATGAAGGCCGCCGCATCCTTGTAGGTGGAGGAGATGTAGCCGGCGGTCAGCGCCTCGATCAGGCCGACGACAAGACCACCGACGAGGGCCCCGAACGGATTGCCCATGCCGCCGAGCATGGCTGCGGCAAAACCCTTGAGGGCCAGCGCAATGCCGATGTCGTAGCTCGTCAGCGTAATCGGCGTGACGAGCACGCCCGCCACAGCGCCGATGGCCGCAGACAGGGCGAAGCTCAGCGTCATGATGAAATTGGTGTTGATGCCGACGAGCCGCGCTGCCAGCCGGTTGTTGGCAGTCGCCAGCACCGCCTTGCCCGTCAGGGTGCGGGTGAAGAAGAGATAGAGACCGGTGAAGATCACCGCGGCGCCGAAGATCACCCAGACGCTCTGCGGCAGGATCGTCGCCCCCAGGATCTCGATGGGCACGTCGCCGGAGAAGCTCTCGAAGCGGTGCAGCTGCTTGTCGAAGACGATCTGGGCCACACCGCGCAGGAAGATCGATGCGCCGATGGTGATGATGATGATCGTCACAACGGAGGCGTTGCGCGCCGGCTCGATGGCGAACTTGTTCAGCGCCACGCCAACCAGCGCGGTGATCACCACGGCCAGGATGGCAGCGGCCGGCAGCGGCACGCCGGCAGCCGACAGGAACACGGTCGACATGCCGCCCAGCATGACGAACTCGCCTTGCGAGAAGTTCACCACGTCAGAGGCGTTGTAGATGATGGTGAAGCCGAGCGCGACCAGCGCATAGACTGCGCCGACCGTCAGGCCGGAAAAGACGAACTGCAGAAGATCGGACATGGATCGGTCCCGTCGGGCAGGCACAAGGGCCTGCCGCATGGTTCGGTGAACGCGGATCGAAAGATGGAAGCGAGCCCGGGGATCCGGCGGCCTTGCCAGATCCCCGCGGTCCTGATTACTCGACGATGGTCCAGTCGCCGTCCTTGATTTCCAGCATGCGGAACGCGGACAGGTCGAGGCCCATGTGGTCGTCAGCGGTCATGTTGACGATGCCGCCGGTGCCAACATAGCCCTTGGTCTTCTCGATCTCGTCGCGGATCGCCGCCGGCTCTGCCGAACCTGCCCGCTCGATGGCCTCAGTCAGGATCATGAAGGCGTCATAGGCATGGCCGCCAAAGGTGGAGACCTGCGCACCGGTGGCCTTCTGATAGGCATCGCGGTAGCCGACGACGACCGGCTTCTGCGGGTCATTGTCCGGCAGCTTGTCGGCCACCAGCAGCGCTGCGGCCGGGAGACGGACGCCTTCAGCGGCAGCCCCTGCCAGTTCAATGAAGCTCTTCGAAGCAACGCCATGCGACTGGTACAGCGGCACCTGGATGTTCAGCTGGCGGAAGTTGCGGGTGACGATGGCCGGGCCCTGGCCGAAGCCCGGGTTGACGACAGCCTGCAGCCCGGCGACGCCAGCGATCTTGGTCAGCTGCGGCGTCATGTCGGCGTCCTTCGGGCCGTAGCTTTCGTCCGCCACGATCTCCATGCCGAACTCCGGTGCCAGCTTCAGGCACTGTTCACGCATCGACATCTCGAAACCGCCGGTGCCGGAAATGAGGCCGATCTTGGTCAGGCCGCGCGCCTTCAGGTCGCCGAAGATCTTGGCGCAGGCCATCTTGTCGGTGTGCGGGGTCTTGAAAACCCACTTCTTTACCGGATCGATGATCACCACGGCGCCGGCCAGCGAGATGAACGGAACTTCCGCCTCTTCCATCACCGGGATCATCGACATGGTCGTGCCGGTCGTGGTGCCGCCGATGACGGCCACGACTTCATCGTCTTCAATGAGACGGGTCGCAAAGGTGCGGGCGTTGTTGGCGTCGCCCGCGTCATCATACATGACGAGCTCGATCTTCTCGCCCTTGATGCCGCCCTTGGCGTTGATCTCGTCGACCAGCATTTTCAGGGTCTTGGCTTCCGGATCGCCCAGGAAAGACGCCGGGCCGGTCTGGGACAGGGATGCGCCGATCTTGATGTCGGCAAGGGCCGGCGAACTCGCCAGACCTATAAGCGCCAGCGCAGCCGTCGCCTGCTTCAGGCTCGTCAGAAACGTCATGATTTTCCTCCCATCGCAATGTCGTCTAGGCAGATCCGAAAGGGCTGCTCCCCTGCCCGGCTCGTCCGGTCATCAGACCGGCACGCCGCCCTGGCCAGCACGTCCCGTGGCATGAAGCCACCGGGGCGGATCCGGTCCTCACTCCGGGCCCGCAGGCTGTCGTCTCTCTCCCCGTTCTTGCTGCGCCATCGGGCGCTTCAGTTATATTGACCGACCGGTTGGTTTATGCAACATCTTTCTTCAACGACCAAGGTCGCATTCCAGATGTTGCGGCACTTGGCGCTCAGACGGCCTGTTCCTGCTTGCCGGAAGGTCACAGGCACGTCAGCCTGCCGGGGGACCCATCCTGACCGGCAGTCCGAGGGAGGATCGACATGACAGGTGATGTTGCAGGCGAAACGCCTGTGCTGGTGGACCGCCGCGGCGGCGTCCTGGTGCTGACGCTGAACCGGCCCGACCGGCTCAATTCCTTCAACGAGGCCCAGCACCTCGCCCTGCGCGCCGGCTTCGAGACCGCGCGCGACGATGCGGATGTGCGGGCCGTGCTGCTCACCGGTGCCGGCCGCGGCTTCTGCGCCGGCCAGGATCTGGGTGACCGCGATCCGGCCAAGATGACCGGAGCACCGGATCTCGGCGAGACCATCGAACGCTTCTACAACCCGCTGATCCGGCTCATCCGCAGCCTTGAAAAGCCGGTCGTCTGCGCCGTCAACGGCGTGGCCGCAGGCGCTGGAGCCAACATCGCGCTGGCCTGCGATATCGTGCTGGCGGCCCGCTCGGCCAAGTTCATTCAGGCCTTCGCCAAGATCGGCCTCGTGCCCGATTCGGGCGGCACCTGGTCCCTGCCCCATCTCCTCGGCGAAGCCCGGGCCAAGGGCCTGGCGCTCACCGGCCAGCCGCTGCCGGCCGAGACGGCGCTGGCCTGGGGCCTGATCTGGCAGGTCTGCGATGATGATCAGCTGATGGGCGAAGCGATGGCACTGGCCGAGACGCTGGCTAGCGGCCCGACGGTCGGCCTTGGCCTGACCAAACAGGCCATCCAGGCAGCGGCCACCAACAGCCTCGACGCGCAGCTCGATCTGGAACGCGACCTGCAGCGGCAGGCAGGGCGTACCCCCGACTACGCGGAAGGCGTTGCCGCCTTCCTCGCCAAGCGTCCGCCCGTCTACAGCGGGAGGCGCTGAGATGACGGCCTCCCTGACGCCCCAGCAGCTGGCTGAAGCCAGTGCCGCCGCCATGTGGAACGGCGACAACGCCAGCGCCGGCCTCGGCATGGTCCTTACCCACATCGCCCCCGGCGAGGCCACGCTCAGCATGACGCTGACCGACGCCATGACCAACGGCCACAAGACCGGCCACGGCGGCTTCATCTTCGCGCTGGCCGATTCGGCCTTTGCCTTTGCCTGCAACAGCCACAACCAGCGCGCTGTCGCCCAGCACTGCTCGATCACCTACATCGCCCCGGCCTTTGCCGGCGACGTTCTGACGGCCACCGCCCGGGAGATCTCGCGCGCCGGCCGCTCCGGCATCTACGACGTGCAGGTCACGAACCAGACCGGCGCGATCCTGGCCGAATTCCGCGGCCATTCGCGGACGGTGAAGGGCACCCACGTGCCGCTCGCCGGGGAGACCGATACGGGCCTGGCCGGCTGAGACCCAGCCCAGACCGCCAGCCCAACAAGAACACTGTTTTCGGGAGGAAACACCATGGAAGACCTGAGCCCGCGCCCCGGGGATCTCGAGCCGATCGAAACCGCGTCCCGCGATGAAATCTCCGCGCTGCAGCTGACGCGTCTGAAGACGACGCTCGCCCATGCCTATGCCAATTCCCCGTTCTACCGGGCGAAGTTTGACGCCCATGGCGTGCATCCGGACGACCTGAAGACCCTCGCCGACCTGTCGAAGTTCCCCTTCACGGTGAAGACGGACCTGCGCGACACCTATCCCTTCGGCATGTTCGCCGTGCCGCAGAAGGACATCGTCCGCATCCACGCCTCCTCCGGCACCACCGGCAAGCCGACCGTCGTGGGCTACACCAAGAAGGACATCGACACCTGGGCCGGCGTCGTTGCCCGCTCGATCCGCGCCTCTGGCGGCCGACCCGGCGACATCGTGCATGTGGCCTATGGCTACGGCCTCTTCACCGGCGGTCTCGGCGCCCATTACGGTGCGGAAAAGCTCGGCTGCACCGTCGTGCCGATTTCCGGCGGCATGACCGAGCGCCAGATCACGCTGATCGAGGATTTCAAGCCGCGCATCATCATGGTGACGCCGTCCTACATGCTCTCGATCCTTGACGAGTTCCGCCGCGCCGGCATCGACCCGCGCGAGACCTCGCTCGCCGTCGGCATCTTCGGCGCCGAACCCTGGACCAACGCCATGCGTCAGGAAATCGAGCAGGCCTTCGACATGCACGCGGTCGACATCTACGGCCTGTCCGAGGTGATGGGACCGGGCGTTGCCAATGAATGCGTCGAGACCAAGGACGGGCTGCACATCTGGGAGGATCACTTCTATCCCGAGATCATCGACCCGGTGACCGGCGAGGTCCTGCCCGACGGCAGCGAGGGCGAGCTGGTGTTCACATCGCTCACCAAGGAAGCCCTGCCGATCATCCGCTATCGCACCCGCGACCTGACCCGCCTGCTGCCGGGCACCGCGCGCTCCATGCGGCGGATGGAAAAGATCACTGGCCGCTCCGACGACATGATCATCCTGCGCGGCGTCAACGTGTTCCCGACCCAGGTCGAGGAACAGATCCTGAAATGCAAGGGCCTCGCCCCGCATTTCCAGATCGAGCTGACGCGCTCCGGCCGCATGGACGCCATGACTGTGAAAGTCGAAGCCGCGCTGGACCACACCAGCAGCGAGGCCCGCGCTCACGCTGCCAAGGAACTGGCGCATCACATCAAGAGCGTGATCGGCGTCAGCACAAGGATCGATGTCGGCGATCCCGGCAGCGTCGAGCGCTCGGCCGGCAAGGCCCGCCGCGTCATCGACAACCGGCCGAAAGGCTGAAGCTCCCGCACTTTGTCCCCGCATGGACGCATTTGACCTTCCCCGGCAATGCGGCTATGCGGGGCCTCGTTGCACCGTGAAGGACAACCGGATATGGCACGCACCCGCGCCGCAGACTATGACGACAAACGCAAGGCGATCCTGGACCGCTCAGCCAGCCTGTTTGCGGAGATGGGCGTCGACCGGGCGTCGATGTCGGCCATCGCCAGCGCCTGCGGCGTGTCGAAGGCGCTGCTGTATCACTATTATTCCAGCAAGGAAGACATCCTGTTCGACGTGATCCATTCGCATCTGGAGGATCTCGACGAAACCCTGGCCGAAGCGGATGACACCACGCTGGCGCCGGAGGCGCGCCTGCGCGCGCTGGTGCACAAGACGCTGGAAGCCTACCGGGATGCCAACGACACCCACAAGGTCCAGCTTTCGGGCCTGCCCTTGCTGCCGCCCGACAAGGCTGACCGGATCAAGGAGCTGGAACGGCGGATCGTGCGGCGGTATTCGGACGCCCTGCTGGCAGTCAATCCGGATCTCAACACCGGCCGCCCGCTCCTGAAGCCGGTGACCATGTCCCTGCTTGGCATGCTGAACTGGGTCTACATGTGGTTCCGCCCCGGCGGCCCGGTTTCCCGCGAAGACTATGCCGATCTCGCCACAACGCTGATCCTGGAAGGCGTCAAGGCGGTCAAATAAGCGTCCATCCGCCCAACCAGCCAACGTCCCCCAACGCCGTCCAGCCCATCTCCCACGCCGTCCCGGCCTTGAGCCGGGACCAGTCAGGCTGGCATCGCGACATCCCACCAGGTCCCGGCTCAAGGCCGGGACAGCGCGGAGGATGTATCGAGCGCCCGTAGACGCTCGACCTGCCTATCAGGCGGCCATCGGCCAGACCTTCGCCACCATGGTCAGCACGTCATACTGGGCCACCACTTCGCTGCGCTGGTTGGTCACCGTGGTATCCCACCGCACCTCACCATAGTCAGCGCCCTCACGCGGGTTGATTTCCTTGCAGGTGAGCGAGACCTGCAGCGTGTCGCCCGGATAGACCGGGGTCAGGAAGCGCAGTGCGTCGACGCCGTAGTTGGCCAGCACCGGACCCGGATCGGGCTGCACGAACAGGCCCGCCGCCGCCGAGACGATGTAGTAGCCATGCGCGACGCGTCCTTCGAAGAACGGATTGGCCTTGGCCGCCGCCTCGTCCATGTGGGCGTAGAACGTATCACCGGTGAACTCGGCGAAATGCTCGATGTCCTCCAGCGTCACGGTGCGGGTGCCGGTCACAAGCGTGTCGCCGATCTCCAGTTCAGCCAGGGACTTGCGGAACGGATGCACGTTGCCCGTCCGCGTGGCGGATCCGCGCACCCACTTGCCCGCCACTGCGGTCAGCATGTCCGGAGACCCCTGCACCGCCGTGCGCTGCAGGTAATGATGCACGCCGCGCAGGCCGCCCATTTCCTCCCCGCCACCGGCGCGGCCGGGGCCGCCGTGGATCATCTGCGGCAACGGCGAGCCATGACCCGTCGAGGACTTGGCCGTGGTCCGGTTGCCGATCAGCACGCGGCCATGCCAGGGCGCCAGGCCCAGCACCGCCTCACGGGCGAAGTCGCCATCATTGGTGAAGACGGACGAGACCAGACTGCCCTCACCGCGCGCAGCCAGTTCGATGGCCTCATCGGTGCTGCGATAGGGCATCACAGTGGCCACCGGACCAAAGGCCTCGACGGAATGCAGGATGGCTGCGTCCAGGGGACGCCCGCAGTACAGCAGCACCGGCGACTGGAACGCGCCCTTGTCCGGGTCACCGGCAATCGGATCAACCGCGTCCGGTGTGCCATAGGCCAGCTCGGCCTCGCGGCAGAGATCCTTGACCCGGCCCCGCACTTCCTCGCGCTGCGACAGGCTGGCCAGCGGCCCCATGCGCACGCCCTCGGCGCGCGGATCGCCGATCGTGGTCTTGGCGAGCTTCTCGCCAATCGCCTTGATCACCGCTTCCGACAAGGCTTCCGGCACGATGACGCGGCGGATGGCCGTGCATTTCTGGCCCGACTTCACGGTCATCTCGCGCACGACCTCGCGCACGAACAGGTCGAACTCCTCCGTGCCCGGCACCGCATCCGGGCCAAGCACCGACGCGTTCAGACTGTCGGCCTCCATGGTGAAGCGCACCGAATTGGCGATGATCTCGGGATGCGACCGCAGCATCCGGCCGGTTGACGCCGAGCCGGTGAAGGTCACGACATCCTGCGCCGTGACATGGTCCAGCATCGAGCCGACCGAACCGGAGACCAGCTGCAACGCGCCTTCGGGCAGCAAGCCGCTGTCGATGATGCGCCGGACCATCAACTCGGTGAGGTAAGCGGTCTGGCTCGCCGGCTTGACGATGGCCGGCATGCCCGCAAGCCAGGTCGGTGCGAGCTTTTCCAGCATGCCCCAGCACGGGAAGTTGTAGGCGTTGATGTGCACCGCCACGCCCTCGAGCGGGCTGAGAATGTGCTGGCCAGCAAAGCTGCCGTCCTTGGACAGGACCTCTGGTTCGCCATCGATCAGCAGACGCGTGTTGGGCAGCTGGCGGCGGCCGATCGAGGAATAGGCAAACAGCGTGCCGATGCCGCCTTCGATGTCGACCCAGCCATCGGTCCGGGTGGCGCCGGTGGCGCTCGACAGGGCGTAGAACTCTTCCTTCACCTCCATGAGGTGCTTGGCGAGTTCTTTCAGAAGACCGGCGCGCTGGTGATAGGTCATTGCGCGCAGGGCCTTGCCACCGGTTTCCCGGCCGTAGGCCAGCATTGCAGCGGTATCGAGACCGGCGGCATCAATGACGGCCACCGGTGCCCCGGTCGAGGCATCGGCCAGCACCTGGCCCTTGCCGGTCCCGGACACCCAGGCGCCGCAAGCATAGCTTTGGAGGCGGCGCGGCGCATCGCTCATAAGGGTCATGTCGTCTCTCTCTTGCAATTCGATGGTCAATCGGCGGCCCGCGCCTGACCGAGGTCCGTGAACAGATCGGCCACGTCCTGCTGCCAGCGGGCCGCGAGCGCCTCGTTGGGGGTATGGCGCAGGCCAAGACGGGCCAGCGCCTCAAACCGGCTGGACCGCGCCGCACCAAAGCTGGCGGCGACGCGCGGGTGCCAATAGGCATAGGCCGTCTGGATCGCGGCCATTGCTCCGGGCTCTCCCGCCAGCGCCTTCAGCGCCGCAATGCCTGAGGTCGCGTGACGGGTCTCGATGGCCAGGATCTCCCGCATCACCTCGGCCAGCGGCTGGTAGGACGCGCGCGCCAGCTCCTCGATCTGCAGCAGGCTCGCCTTGCCCATCAGCACGTTCATGACGACGCTGTCGGTCCAGTCGGTGATCGGGGAGTGGAACACCGACAGGCGCATGTCGCCGCCCTGGCGGGTCTGTCCGATATCGGCATCGCGGGGCATGCGCGCGGCCCAGGGGTGCTGCGCGGCATAACGCCGGGTGTCGGCACCAAAGTCGCCCATGACTGCCAGAACCTTGGCCGCATTCTCGAATTTTTCCGCGACAATGCGCGCAGCCGCCGCCCGCTGGGACAGGCCCGGCGCCTCGTTGATCCGG
The DNA here is from genome assembly GCF_026672425.1 of Pannonibacter sp. SL95. GTDB lineage: Bacteria > Pseudomonadota > Alphaproteobacteria > Rhizobiales > Stappiaceae > Pannonibacter. Next base: position 1,896,279 of record NZ_JAPPRC010000003.1, on the reverse strand, counting down.
TCGGCAAAGCCCGCAGCCCCCGCCAGCTCGCTGTCGACGAAGCTCGCCATCAACCGCATCAGCTCGGCCCGGTAGCGCGCAGGCACATTGGCCGGCGACGTCAGCTTGCCACCCTTGGCCAGATAATCGGCCAGTTCCATGTCTTCGCTCATGCTGCCCTCCTCCCGAGGTCCAAGGCCGGATCGCTCACTGGTCGTAATCCACGACCACATGGTCGCTGACGGGGTAGCACTGGCAGGTCAGCACGTAGCCGCGCCGCACCTCGTAGTCTTCCAGCGCATAGTTCGCCTCCATCTCCACCTCACCCTCGGTGACAAGGGCACGGCAGGTGGAGCAGACCCCCGCCTTGCAGGCGTAAGGCGCATCAAGGCTTGCCCCGAGTGCAGCATCGAGCAGGCTCTGGCCCTTGCGCGGCATTTCGATCACCCGCGTTGCGCCGTCGACGGTAATGGTGGCGTGGCAGATGTCACCGGCGGCGCGAGCAGCATCAGCTGCTTCCGCGCGCTGCTTCGCCCGTCCCGGCTGGCCGGAGGCAAACAGCTCGAACTTGATCCGGTCCTCAGGCAGCCCGTTCTCCTTAAGCGCGGCCGAGACAGCCAGCATCATCGGTTCGGGACCGCAGATGAAGGCCATGTCCGCCTTGGCCACGTTGACCCAGGTGCCGAACAGCGTCTTGCACTTCTGCGCATCCAGCCGGCCGGAAAACAGGTCGATGTCCTGCGACTCGCTCTCCAGGATATGGATGATGTTGAGCCGGCCAAGATAGGTGTTCTTGAGATCCTCAAGCTCCTCGCGGAACATGATCGCGTTGATCGACCGGTTGCCGTAAACGAGCGTGAAGTCCGACTTCGGCTCCTCCGCCAGCACCGTCTTCAGGATCCCCAGCACCGGCGTGATGCCCGAACCGCCGGCAAAGCCGAGATAGGATTTCGGCCGCGCGGGCTCGATCGGCGCATGGAACGTGCCCATCGGCGGCATGGCCTCAAGCACAGTTCCGGCCGTCAGCTCGTCATTGACCCAGGAGGAGAAGGCCCCGCCATCGACCCGCTTGATGCCAACCTTCAAGGCCCCCTCACCGCGCGCGGCGCAGATGGAATAGGAGCGGCGCAGCTCCTCCCCGTCAAAGTCGCGGCGGAAGGTGAGATATTGCCCGGCAAGGAAATCGAAGGCCGCGCGATCCTCCTCACGCGGCACCAGCGTCAGCACCACGGCGTCGCGCGTTTCGCGCCGCACCTCGGTCACGCTCAGGGGATAGAACTGCGCCATGTCGCGCTCCTCCTAAAGTCCGCTCGTCAGGCCTGTTGCACGGGGCCCGGCTGAGCCGGTCAGATGCACTTGAAGTAATCGAAGGGTTCCAGGCAGTCGCGGCAGCGGTATCCGGCCTTGCAGGGCGTGGAGCCGAAGCGGCTGACCATTTCCGTGTTGGACGAACCGCAGCGCGGGCAGCCAACGACCGGGTTCGACAGCACGCCGCCGCCACAGGACGAGCCTGCCACCGGCGGGGCAATGCCGTAATCCGTCAGCTTGGCCCGCCCCTCGGCGCTGATCCAGTCCGTGGTCCAGGCCGGGGACAGCTGGCGCTCGAGGCGGAGATCGGCGATGCCGTGATCGCGCAGCGCCCTCTCGATCTCGAAGTTGATGACGCTGGTCGCCGGGCAGCCCGAATAGGTCGGCGTCACCTTGACCACCAGCGTCCCGTCCTGCCAGCTGACATCGCGGATGATGCCGAGATCGACCAGCGAGATGACCGGGATTTCCGGATCCGGCACGTCAGACAGCCAGCTCCAGATCTCCTCGACAGCAGGATGAAACGGCGCTGTTGTCATCGCTGCCTCACCAGGTCGCGGTCGGATAGGCCCGCTGCAGGAACTGCATTTCGGCCAGGATGTAGCCCAGGTGTTCGCTGTGCAGCCCGCGCTTGCCGCCCTTGTGCATGTAGCCGGAGGCCGGCTTGGCAAGGGTTGCCTGCGTCAAGGTTGCCTCCACATGAGCGTGCCAGGCGGCCGAGACGGGTTCAAGGTCAGGGGCAAGCCCTGCCTCGCAAAGCGCGGCATCAACCTCGTCCACGATCAGCATCTCGCCCGTGTAAGGCCACAGGTCGTTCAGTGCGGCCTGCATGCGGGCATGGCTTTCCGGCGTGCCGTCGCCGAGCGAGATCACCAGATCGGCGCTGCGGGCGATGTGATAGGACACTTCCTTCAGCGCCTTTTCGGCAATCTCGGCCACGCGGCTGTCGCTGGAGGCGGTCAGCCCCTGCAGCATCGGATAGTGCCAGGCGTCGAACAAATACTGCCGCATCAGGGTGTGGCCGAAGTCGCCGTTCGGGCGTTCAGCAATCAGCAGGTTGCGATAGGCACCCTGATCACGGCGGTAGGCCAGTTCGTCAGCCGAACGGCCCTTGCCCTCAACCTCGGCGGCAAGGCCCAGCCAGAGCTGGGTCTGGCCAACCAGATCCAGCGCGATGTTGGCAAGGCCGATGTCCTCTTCCAGCACCGGCGCATGGCCGATCCATTCCGAGGTGCGCTGCGCCAGGACAAGGCAGGTGTCGCCCATCCTGAGGCACAGATCGAAAAGCGGCAGGTCGCTCATCACATCGCTCCGACTTCTTCGGGAATGTCAAAGAAGGTCGGGTGGCGATAGGCCTTGCTGTTCGAGGGATCGAACAGCGGGCCCTTGTCGCCCGGCGCGCTGGCGGCGATGTGGCGGGTTTCCACCACCCAGATGCTGACGCCCTCGTTGCGGCGGGTGTAGACGTCCCGCGCGGCCATGATCGCCTTTTCGGCGTCCGGCGCATGCAGGCTGCCGACGTGACGGTGCGACAGGCCATGCTGTCCGCGGATGAAGACTTCCCAGAGCGGCCATTCGTTCATGGACGTTTCTCCCTCGTATGCGCGTCGGTTCAGGCTGCGGCTTTTGCGGCATTCTTCTTGCGGGCATGGGCCAGCAGGCCTTCCCGGTACCAGGCACCGTCGTCCCAGGCCTTGACCCGGGCGGCGAGCCGTTCCTTGTTGCAAGGACCGTTGCCCTTGATCACTTCGTAAAATTCGGTCCAGTCGATCTCGCCGAAGTCGTAGCCGCCCTTTTCCTCGTTCCACTTCAGGTCCGGATCGGGGATCTTCAGGCCAAGGTATTCGGCCTGCGGCACGGTCTGGTCGACGAACTTCTGGCGCAGCTCATCATTGGAATTGATCTTGATCTTCCAGGCCATGGACTGGGCGGAATGCACCGAGTCCGCGTCGGACGGGCCGAACATCATCAGCGCCGGCCACCACCAGCGATTGATCGAATCCTGCGCCATTTCCAACTGTTCCGGCGTACCCTGCCGGCACATCTTCACCAGCGCGTCATAGCCCTGGCGCTGATGGAAGCTCTCTTCCTTGCAGATGCGGATCATCGCCCGGCTGTAGGGACCGAAGGAGCAGCGCTGCAGCGGCACCTGATTCATGATCGCCGCGCCATCCACCAGCCAGCCGATCATGCCGACATCGGCCCAGTTCAGCGTCGGATAGTTGAAGATCGAGGAATACTTGGCCTTGCCCGAATGCAGCTGCTCCAGCAGCTCGTCACGCGACACGCCAAGCGTCTCGGCAGCGCAGTAGAGATAGAGGCCATGACCGGCCTCGTCCTGCACCTTGGCCAGCAGGATCGCCTTGCGCTCCAACGTCGGCGCGCGGCTGATCCAGTTGGCTTCCGGCAGCTGGCCGACGATTTCCGAATGGGCATGCTGCGAGATCTGCCGGATCAGCGTCTTGCGGTAGCCTTCCGGCATCCATTCCTTCGGCTCGATCTTGATGCCCGCGTCGATCCGCTGCTGGAAGGCGCGCTCATTGGCGTCCATCTCATCCAGTGTCTTCACGCTGTTGGCGTCGGTCTTCACCATCTGTGCGTACATGTGCGTCCTCCAGAAGCCTGAATTGACCTTGCGGGGCCGGACTGGCCCCCTTTGCTCACACCCGTTCGAGGATCAGGGCGATGCCCTGCCCGACACCGATACACATGGTGCAGAGCGCATAGCGTCCCTGCACGCGCTGCAACTGATAGGCGGCCGTCGTCACCAGCCGCGCGCCGCTCATGCCGAGCGGATGGCCAAGCGCAATGGCCCCGCCATTCGGATTGACATCGGGCGCATCGTCGGCAAGTCCAAGCTGGCGCAGCACCGCCAGCGCCTGCGCCGCGAAGGCCTCATTCAGCTCGATCACGTCCATCTGGTCCAGCGTCAGACCCGCCTTGGCCAGAACCCGGCGCACCGCCGGCACCGGACCGATGCCCATGACACGCGGCTCGACACCGGCCGCAGCCATCGCGACAACCCGCGCCATCGGCGTCAGACCGTGACGGGCCACCGCTGCTTCGCTCGCCAGCATCAGCGCGGCGGCGCCATCATTGACGCCGGAGGCATTGCCCGCCGTCACGGTCAGCTCCGGACCATTGACGCCCTTGAGCTTGGCAAGCTGCTCGGCCGTCGTGCCCGGGCGCGGATGCTCATCAACGGCAACCATGACGGTCTCGCCCTTGCCCCGTTTCACCTCGACCGGCGCAATCTCCTGCGCAAAGAGCCCCTGATCCTGCGCACTGGCCCAGCGGGCCTGGCTGCGGGCCGCAAAAGCGTCCTGATCCACGCGGGCGATGTTGAAATCCGCCGCAACATTGTCCGCCGTTTCCGGCATGGAGTCGATGCCGTAAGCCGCCTTCATCTTCGGATTGACGAAGCGCCAGCCGATGGTGGTGTCGTAAATTGCGGAACTGCGGGAAAAGGCCGTGTCAGCCTTTGGCATCACGAAAGGCGCCCGCGACATGCTCTCGACGCCGCCAGCCAGCACGAAATCATAGTCGCCAGCCCGGATGCCACGCGCGGCCATGCCGACCGCATCCATGCCTGAGCCGCAGAGACGGTTGACCGTGGTGCCAGGCACCGACACCGGCAGCCCGGCCAGGAGCCCGGCCATGCGGGCAACGTTGCGATTGTCTTCGCCGGCCTGGTTGGCACAGCCGTAAATGATGTCCTCGACCGCACTCCAGTCGAGACCCGGGTGGCGCGACACAAGGGCGGCCAGCGGCGCGGCGGCCAGATCGTCGGCGCGGACGGACGACAGCGCCCCGCCATAGCGGCCAATCGGCGTGCGGACTGCGTCGCAGATAAAGGCGTCGGACATCCACTTCCTCCCTCAGAAGCGTCCCCAGAAACTGTCATGCGGGCCTGTTCAGACCGGCAGGCGTTCGAGAGCTGAGCCTCACCCCCAATTCATCGACCGCACGGTCACCATATGCATTCTCGCATCACACCGCAACAGCTATTTTCGGAATTCTTGTGACACGTTGCGGTATGACTGTGCTCCTTGAACGAAAAATCCGTACCGGCCTCCACCAAAGGCCCCCCTCCAAATGAACGAGGCCCGCAGACTTGAACCGGCCGTTCAGTCCACCCATCTTAAGCTTGTGGTTTCCAAGGTCAGAAACCTCCCGGACAGGCGATCCCGCTCCCCGCAACCCTCGGCGGGATTGCCTGCCTCCCTTTTCCCAAGTCTCGCTCTCAAGAAAAATACGCCGACGGCAACCCATGCCGACGCGCGTCGCGGCACGGCACGGCAGACCTGAATCAACCGGTCTTCACGTCAGGATGAGACGTCCGCAAGCCGCGCCTGCCGCTCCAGCACCTCAGGCGGTGTTGCCGTCAGCGCGCCGCCAAGGCCGGCAAAGCTGGCGACATGCGCATCAGCGGCGGCACTCAGCGCCAGATAGGTTCGGGCAAACAGGGCCCTCGCCCGCTCGCCGGCCCAGTCGTCCGGCAACGCAGGCCGTGCAAGCCCCGGATCACGCAAGGCCAGGGCACGGAAGCCATGCACCAGCAACAGCCTTGCCGACAGGGCACTCAGCCCGTCTGTCAGTCGCTCCCCTTGGGCGAGCAGCTGAGCCAGTGGCGAGAACCGGGCCATGAACGCTTCATATCCCGCTTCCAGCTCGCCAAGGTTCCAGACCCTGCGCACGGCCGCGCGCAGCGCCGCGCCATCCGTCAGATCACCTGGCGAAACCGCAAGCCGGGCCCATCCGGCGGGCACTGGTCGCTCCCCGATGGCCAGCGCCAGCCCGTCGCCCAGCCGAACGAAACCTGCCGCTTCCAGCCCGGCGTCGACAGCGGCGGCATCGCCTTCCCCACCGCGCAGGGCCAGCGTAAACCCGAGCTCACCTGCCCCTGCCGACAGCGTATAAAGCCGCGCGGCAGCGGCACTGAACTCGGCCCGCGCCGCATCGGTAAGGCCATAATAGCCAAGCCGCCCGACCCGGGTGCCCTCAAGCCGTCCGGTGGCGACAAGCCGCGAGGCGGCCGTGCGCACCAGCGTTTCACTGATCCCGACACGGGCGCAGGCCTCGATCACGTTGCCGACCCACAACGATCCACCGCGCGGCACCACCACATCGCCATACAGCGTGACGATGAAGGCCCCGGCGCGCAAAGGCCGCCGGCCGGCAAACTCCTCGACCAGACGGTCGACCGCGGCCACCGCCGAGCCCGGGGCGCCAGACGGGATTTGGGGCGTTGTGTTCATCTGCATCGGCTCGGGCATGGCAACGGAGATCCGGTCATTTGCCCTTTCCTAGCCGCAGTTGGCCTCCCCGTCCATGACCCCATCACGCGGAACATCCCGCTAACTTCGCCTTAAGACTTGTGGAACACAGTGAGAACGAGTAATCTGCGTTCATGATTTGTACCGCCTCCCGCCACGGGGATTCGCCATGCTGACCCGCAAGCAACACGAACTGCTCATGTTCATCCATGAGCGCCTGAAGGAAAGCGGCGTTCCGCCCTCCTTCGACGAGATGAAGGACGCGCTCGACCTCAGGTCGAAGTCGGGCATTCACCGGCTGATCACCGCGCTTGAGGAGCGTGGCTTCATCCGCCGCCTGCCCAACCGCGCCCGTGCCATGGAAGTGGTTCGCCTGCCGGACTCCATGTCTCCGGGCCTCGCCGCCCCGCGCGGCAAGGGCTTTGCCCCGTCCGTGATCGAGGGGTCGCTCGGCAAGACCCAGCCTCCCGCGCCCGCCCGTTCCGAGCCGGAGCCGGCCAGCGGCATCACCAGCATTCCGGTCATGGGCCGGATCGCGGCCGGTGTGCCGATCGAGGCGATCCAGACCCACAGCCACACGATTTCCGTACCCCAGGACATGCTGGGCCGCGGCGAGCATTTCGCGCTGGAAGTGCGCGGCGACTCGATGATCGAGGCCGGCATTCTCGACGGCGACACGGTGCTGATCCGGCGGACCGATGCGGCCGAGAGCGGTGACATTGTCGTCGCCCTGGTCGATGACGAGGAAGCCACCTTGAAGCGCCTGCGCAAGAAGGGCGCCTCCATCGCGCTGGAAGCGGCCAACCCGGCCTACGAGACCCGTATCTTCGGCCCCGGCCGTGTGCGGGTCCAGGGCAAGCTGGTGGCACTGTTCCGCCAGTACTGACAACCAGTACTGACCGAGAGGGGTTTGCGGCAAGGCGCAGGTGTTCTGTGCCTGCGTGAACTTGATGACAAACCTCTACCCTCCCGAAGTCATCCCGGCCAAGCGTAGCGCCGAGCCGGGACCGGAGATTCGGGGCCTTTATTCTTCAATGCGTTCCCCCCCGGAGAAACCTTGGCTCTCCGGTCCCGGATCTCCGCTTCGCTGCGTCCGGGATGACGATAAAGGGTTTGTCGGCAGTCTGGCGCAGGTGTTCTGCGCCGGTGCGTCTTCCGGCTCTACCCGTTACCTGACCCTGAACGGTTCCGGCCGTTCAGAACGGCTGATGCTTGCCCGGCGTGCTGGCAACCAGCTGATTGTTTTCCGGCTGACTTTGGCCAGCCAACCGACTTGTGTTCCGGCAGACGTTGCCTCCGTCCCCTCCAGCGCGCCACAGCTGGATTTCTGCCGGGCACCGGACGCTGAGAGGGAAGCGCAACCCCCGCCCCGCTTCCCTCTCAGCGTCTTCTTTCTTCGCCCTCCGGGGCATGGCTGATGGTCAGCGGCTGCTTTCGGCCAGCGGCTCTGCTGGGGCGTCCTCGGCTGTCTCTCCGGCAGCCTCTGCGGCAGTCTCTGCGGCCGCCGGTGCCAGCTGCCATGGGCGCTGACCCGGTGGACGGGTTGGCAAGGCGCGCGTGATGACCGTGCGGCCAGCCTGGTGGTCCAGCCACAGCGCAACACCACCGAACCCTCGCGCGCTGGCGTCATACACCCTTGCCGCCTTGCAGCCGGGCGGTGCCGCCAGTCCGGTCACGACGATATCGGCGCGCAGGCAATCGCTGTCGAGCCCGGTCCCCTTGCGGGTCAGGGCGATCTTCAGGGGGCGGATGGTGGGTTCCGCCGCGGGGCCTTCGCCCGGAGCCGGAGGTGGCGGATAGGCCGCAATCACACAGCCCTCGCCATCACAGCGCGTCTGGGCAGCGCTGTCCTTATGGCTGGCAAACTGCCGCTCCGGGATTCCCTCGGCGGTCAGCCAGAGCTCGGCTGCAAAGCCGATCCGCCCGCCGGAAATGCGCAGCACGCCGTCGGCGTCCCTTGCAGCCACCTGCGTGCCCTTGTCCCCCACATAGAGATCCGGCGGCCGGTACAGGCCCCAGACCATCAGCCCGGCCAGCGCCGGCACCACCGCCAGCCCGCGCCGCCAGCCCTCGGCGAGGAACAGCCAGAACACCGCCGCGCTCATCAGTGCCCCGGCGAGCGCAGGCACCTGACCTATGACGCCGTCGCTGTCGCTGAGCCCGGCCGTGAACCGGGCCGCCTCAAGCATCAGCCAGATGCCTTCGCCCATGACGATCAGCGCCGGGGCCGCAAGCCCCAGCGGCTGCAGCAAAAACGCGGCGACGCCTGCCGGCATGACGATCATGGACACAGCCGGCATCGCCAGAAGGTTGCCGAGCAATCCGTAGGGCGACAGCCGGTCGAAGTGATAGGCCGCGATCACCCCGGTCGCCAGGCCCGCCACCAGCGAGGTCGCCGAGACGCCCAGCACCCAGGCTCCGGCCGCCCGGCAGGCAGACATGACAAGCCCATGGTCCGGGCGCTTGCGGCGGCGGCTCAGCCGTTGCCGCGACCAGCGGCCATAATCATCATAGGCGGCGATCAGGCAGATGACGGCAGCAAAGGACATCTGGAACCCGGGCGCGAAGATTTCCTCCGGCCTCAGCGCGAGGAGCCCGAGCGCTGCCAGGGCCACACTGCGCAGGCTGAGGCCGCGCCGCCCGGTCATCAGCCCGATGAACACCATCGCGATCATCAGATAGGACCGTTGCGTCGGCACGCTTGCCCCCGACAGAAGCAGGTAGCATGTCGCCGCCAACAATGCCGCCGCCGCAGCAATGCGTGACAGCGGCAGGCGCAGGGCCAGAACCGGGAAGGCGGCAAGCACGGCCAGCACCAGCCAGTACATGCCGCCGGCAAACAGCACCATGTGCAGGCCGGAAATCGACAGCACATGCGACAGCCCGGCCTCGCGCAGGTCCGCATCTGCCTGTTCGGAAATCTCCCCGCGCAGCCCCACCAGAAGCGCTGCCGCTATGGCGCTTTCATCGCCAGCCCCCAGCGCCACATCGGCCTCGCGCGCCACCTCCAGCCGCAGCCGCTCCACCGCCGCCAGAAACGTCAGCCACGGCCCCGGCGGTCCGAGATCCACCCGTTCCGGCGCCCCGAACACGAACCCCGTCGCCCCGATGCCCCGGTAATAAGCCGCAAAGGCAAAGTCATAGCCGCCCGGTCGCAGCGGCCCGGACGGCGGGATCAGCCGCGCGCGCAGCCGCACCCCGTCCCCCGGCATCAGACCGGCGCCGCTTTCCCCCCGCAACGACAGGCGCACCCGCGCCGAGCATTGCCTGACGGCCAAGTCCTTCGGCATCCACAAGCCCCACAACCAGCTGGCTGCCCGTGCCCGTCGCCACCCGGTCCAGCACGCGGCCGGTCACCGTCACCGAGCGCGCCTCGGCGAGCACCGGCGCGGCAACGCTGGCCGTGCGCAGCGCACCCGCCGCCAGACCGCACAGTACTGCGGCGGTCAGCAACAGCGCCGCCGTCAGCCGCCCGCGCCAGTGCGCCAGCACTGCCAGCGCTAGCCCCCCGCCTGCAAGCAGCAGCACGACCGCCAGAACGGGTTCCGCCGGCAGCAGGAAATAGACCGCTATACCGGCGGCAAAGGCAAAGGCGACATGCAGCAGCCGGTGATCCTCGGCAATGCGTCCACCTGTTTTCGCTGGGGCGGCCCCAGCCTGTGCGGTGCCCGGCGGGCCCGGCTTCCTCTGCCACAGCGCGCGGAGCCGGCGCAACGCGGCGCCCTGTCCGCCACCTTGCGCAGGCAAGGATTGCGCTTGTCCCGATCTCAAAAAAGATGACGCGCGGGTGACGCGACCGTTATGCGCTGCGTCTTCGCCCGCCTCCGTCTCCGGTTCGCTCCCGTCCCCGCGCTGCATGGCAGCCCTCGCAGCGGCCCGGTTTGCCCGCCCGCGAGCCTGTGCTAAACACCGCAGCAGTCTCGCGCTGGCCTCCGGGCCCACGCCTCACCTTGACAGAGAACGATCCCCAAGACCATGGCCGACCAGATCATCACCCGTTTCGCGCCCTCGCCCACCGGCTACCTGCACATCGGCGGCGCCCGCACGGCCCTTTTCAACTGGCTTTTTTCGCAGCGCCATGGCGGCAAGATGCTGCTGCGCATCGAGGATACCGACCGCGCCCGCTCCACCACGGCAGCGGTGGATGCCATTCTCGATGGCCTGACCTGGCTCGGCCTGTCCTGGGACGGGGAACCGGTGTCGCAGTTTGGCCGCGTCGCGCGCCATCAGGAAGTGGTCGCCGAGATGCTGGCCCGCGGCACGGCCTACAAGTGCTACTGCACGCCGCAGGAACTGGACGAGATGCGCGAGAAGGCCCGCGCCGAAGGGCGCCCGCCGCGCTATGACGGCCGCTGGCGCGACCGCGACGCCTCGGAAGCCCCCGCAGGCGTCGCCCCGGCCATCCGTCTGCGCGCGCCGCTCGACGGCGAGACGGTGATCGATGATCAGGTGCAGGGCCGCGTCGTGTTCCCGAACAAGGACCTTGATGATCTCGTGCTGCTGCGCTCCGACGGCGTGCCCACCTACATGCTGGCCGTGGTGGTCGACGACCACGACATGGGCGTCACCCACATCATCCGCGGCGATGACCACCTGACCAACGCCGCCCGCCAGAAGCTCATCTACGAGGCCATGGGCTGGGATGTTCCGGTGATGGCGCATATCCCGCTGATCCACGGTCCGGACGGGGCCAAGCTGTCCAAGCGGCACGGCGCGCTCGGGGCGGAAGCCTACCGCGCCATGGGCTATCTCCCGGCCGCCATGCGCAACTACCTTGCCCGCCTCGGCTGGAGCCACGGCGACAGCGAGATCATGTCGACCGAAGAGATGGTGTCGTGGTTCGGGCTTGATTCGGTCGGCAAGTCGCCGTCCCGCTTCGACTTCAAGAAGCTGGAAAACCTCAACGGCCACTACATGCGCGCAACGCCCGATGCGGAGCTGCTCGTTCACTGGAAAGCCTGCCTTGCCCATGTCGAGGGCGGCGAGAGCGTGCTGAACTGGATGGCCCTGCCCGGCAACGAGGCCAAGGTGCTTGCCGCCCTGCCCGGCCTCAAGGAACGCGCCAAGACCCTGGTCGAGCTGACCGACAGCGCGTCCTATCTCTGGCGCGCGCGTCCGCTGGACCTTGAGGACAAGGCCGCAGCGCTGCTCGACGCCGAGGGCAAGGCGATTCTCGCCGGTCTTCTGCCACTTCTGACCGCCGATGCGGAATGGTCGCTGGCGAGCACCGAAGCCATCGTGAAGGCCTATGCCGAGACCGCGGGCCTGAAGCTCGGCAAGGTGGCCCAGCCGCTGCGCGCCGCCCTGACCGGCCGCTCCACCTCTCCGGGCATCTATGATGTGCTGGTCGTCCTGGGCAAGGATGAGGCATTGGGCCGCATCGCCGATCAGGCGGCCTGAGCATCCGCATACTTTCGTATACATTGCCTTCAGGCTGTGGCGCGTTTGCGCCGCAGCCGACCCGAAAGCGGTGCAGCATGCGCTTGCGGCCCCCCCTCAAATGGGATACGCAATCCGAGGCTATTTCTCTGGCCGCTCAGGCATCGGCACAGTTTCTAAGGGCTTGCCAGGCGCAACCCGGCGTCACGATGCAGCGGCAGTTCCAGACTAGGGGGTTACCTGCATGGGCGACACGACAGCCAATCTGACCATCGGTGGCAACAGCCGCGACTACAAGGTGCTCGACGGCTCGATCGGCCCGTCGGTCGTGGACATCTCGTCCCTGTACAAGGACACGGGGATGTTCACCTACGATCCGGGCTTCACGTCCACGGCATCGTGCGAATCGAAGATCACCTACATCGACGGCGACGAGGGCACCCTGCTCTATCGCGGTTATCCGATCGAGCAGCTCGCCGATCACGGTGATTTCCTCGAATCCTGCTACCTGCTGCTCTACGGCGAACTGCCGACCCGGGCGCAGAAGGACGACTTCGTCAGCCGTGTGACCCGTCACACGATGATCCACGAGCAGATGAGCCGCTTCTTCTCCGGCTTCCGCCGCGACGCGCACCCAATGGCGGTGATGGTCGGCGTGGTCGGCGCCCTGTCGGCCTTCTATCACGACTCGACCGACATCTCCGATCCGCAGCAGCGCATGATCGCTTCGCTGCGCATGATCGCCAAGATGCCGACGATCGCGGCCATGGCCTACAAGTACCACATCGGCCAGCCCTTCGTTTACCCGAAGAACGATCTCGATTATTCGGCAAACTTCCTGCACATGTGCTTCGCGGTGCCTTGCGAGGAGTACAAGGTGAACCCGGTTCTGGCCCGCGCCATGGACCGCATCTTCATCCTGCACGCCGACCACGAGCAGAACGCCTCGACCTCGACCGTGCGTCTGGCCGGCTCGTCGGGCGCCAACCCGTTCGCCTGCATCGCGGCTGGCATCGCCTGCCTGTGGGGCCCGGCGCATGGCGGCGCCAATGAGGCCGCGCTCAACATGCTGACCGAAATCGGCACCGTTGACCGCATCCCGGAATATGTCGCCCGTGCCAAGGACAAGAACGATCCGTTCCGTCTGATGGGCTTCGGTCACCGGGTCTACAAGAACTACGACCCGCGCGCCCGCATCATGCAGAAGACGACGCATGAAGTGCTGGCCGAACTCGGCATCAAGGACGATCCGCTGCTCGACGTCGCCATGGAGCTGGAGCGCATTGCGCTCAACGATTCCTACTTCATCGAGAAGAAGCTCTATCCGAACATCGACTTCTACTCGGGCATCACCCTGCGCGCCCTCGGCTTCCCGCCGCACATGTTCACCGTTCTGTTCGCTCTTGCCCGCACCGTGGGCTGGATCGCGCAGTGGAAGGAAATGGTGGAAGATCCGGGCCAGCGCATCGGCCGCCCGCGCCAGCTCTACACCGGCGCCCCGAAGCGGGATTACATCCCGGTCGAACAGCGCCGCTGACGCTTCACCAGTCAAGAAAAGGGCACCCCACCGGGTGCCCTTTTTGTTTGGAACCACCTCTACAGTCATCCCGGACGACAGCGAAGCGGAGATCCGGGACCGGAGAGCCAAGGCCTCTCCGACACGCACTCGTTGACCAATCGATACCTCAACTCTCCGGTCCCGGCTCGGCGCTCCGCTTGGCCGGGATGACGTCGGTCAGGTCGAGGTTTGCCATCAAGCGCAGGGCACCCCTCCGGATGCCTTTTTTGCTTGGCCATCGCTGTTCTCCGCCTCAGCCCATGCTGCGTGTTCCAGCGTGCCGCGCGCGGCCTCGCTGCCCCCGATCAAACTCTCCGCGCTGTCCCGGCCTTGTGCCGGGACCTGTCAGGGACGCGAAGTCCAGCCGCCCGCAATGCTGCCGTGCAGGCTGAACAGGTCCCGGCACAAGGCCGGGACGGCGCAGCGCGAGCGGATCGAGGCCGGGTCCTCGGCACAATGTCCCCGGCAGGCAGGATTTGCCGTCTGCCCGCCCCCTTCCGCAGGAAAACCGGAGGCTGCAGGCAGTCTCACGGCACCCCGTCCCGGACAGTCCCCGCCCGGACCGGCCAGACACGTGCTGGCACGAACTTTGCTTACCAATGGTTGCGGCACTTTGAACCACCTCCGGCCGGGCAATTCCTGCCGGGCGGACGCGCCAAGGGAGACAGCCATGGATGTCACATCAACCCAACGACCGGCCACCGTACGGCAGCTGCGGCCGGCAGCCACGCCAGCGGCGACGTTCAACGGGACCGCGCAGGACGCACCCTCCACGACGACACCCCCGACCGCCCAGCGGACGCGGATCGAGCACTACGAAGACGTCACGCATCTAGCCCCCAAGGGCGACGGCCGCGAGCTGATGAAGCGGCTCTATCCGCCCGCACAGCGCCAGGAAATGGCCAATGAACTGATCGAGATGACACGGGCTGATGCAAAGCATCGACAGGATCGCATCAATTTCCTTGAGCAGCACATTGACTATTTAAACAAAAGAAATTCCGGAAAATCAGCGATACTGTCCATTCAAGAAAAAAACAGAAACGAACAAATCGTTTCCGACTACCGTGAACAGTTGCACCGCTTCAATAGTTATAAGATCGAGAATGACGCTGGTCGCTCAGCAATACTAAGAACGGCAGCAATGATCCTAGACACAAGCTATGAAAAAATTGAAAGTCTAGTGTGAACGCCATGAAAATGCGCGCGCCACTTGCGTAGCGCGCGCATCGGATATTCAGACTACGATACTCCCAACATCATAATAATTACCATCAGAACCATAAATATACTCGACATGATCTTGACTTGCATAAAACCCCTTCAAAACGACCCCGTTGTCATTAACTTCATCAGCCCAATCGACAACTGAAACGACAATCATGTCATCACCAATACGTAGCAAAACAAGATCTGACAACTTTGTATTGACAAAAAAACCGAATCTCCGACACCGCTTTTATCTGTAATTTCTATTGCGCCATACTCCTCTGTATAGAATTTGTCAGCTCCAAGACCACCTTCGATTACTTGATCTGAATTCTGGGCGCGAATGATATCATTATCTGGCCCACCGTCGCATTTGTCATACTGACCGCCAAGATAGATTTTATCTGCACCTCGGCCACCAGATACAATGCTTCCTGCGCCAATCCCAGAATAGATTGTATCGTTTCCATGGTCACCGCTTAAATAGTCCGATCCCACGGAGTTCCGCTCATCGATGAGATCATTACCGACGCCACCATAAATAGTATCATCGCCCCGACCACCGATGAGGGTGTCATCGCCCTCATCACCAAAAATGCGGTCATTTCCATTCCCGCCATTTACGTAGTCATTCCCGTCACCGGCAACGATGTAATCCCCACCTGTCGTCTCGTCTCCCCCGATGATGAAATCATCACCACCGTACGCATAGATCGAGTCGGAAAAGTCCGTCCCGAAAAGCCGATCGATCGATTGAGTCCCGTGGATGACAGCCATGATAACCTCCTGAAGCATCAGAAAAATTGCTGATGTGCATTTAACGACCGGAGATTGCAGAAAGCTGCGTACACTTGCAAGTGTCTGGTTTACAATCTATCAGTGCGTTTCGCCCCCCACCTTCACAGCCCCGATCACAGCCCTCAGGCCAACTATCCCCATCATGCCGCGCTGTTCCAGCATACCGAGCAAGCCCCCTCTGCCCCCGATCAAACTCTCCGCGCTGTCCCGGCCTTGTGCCGGGACCTGTCAGGGACGCAAAGTCCAGCCGCCCGCAATGATGCCGTGCCAACTGAACAGGTCCCGGCACAAGGCCGGGACAGCAGCAACGCAAGCGGATCGAGGCCGCGACAGCGCGATGGCGCGGATCGAGGCCGTAACCCTGGATCATGGGCAGCGGCTGCGCCTCACCACATCCCCGCCCCAGCTGTCACGGCAACGCCGAGCACTGCCATCAGGCCAACCGTCTCCATCATGCCGCGTCTTGCGCCGAAGACGAGGCCGAGGGCCAGGGCGCTGAGGAGGGCTGCGGCGGGATCAAGGCTCGACGGGTCGACGCGGACGAAGTGAAGCCAACCCTCCGACACCCGCGTTGCGGAGGCGAACAGCACGTTGAGCCCGAACCAGACGGCGACATAGGCGATGACACCGACCACGGCCGCCGTGATCCCGGTGAGCGCCGCGGCGAGCGCTGCATTGCGGCGCAGGCCCTCGACGAAGGGCGCGCCGGCAAAGATCCACAGGAACGACGGTGCGAAGGTCACCCAGGTGGCCATCAGCGCGCCGAGAGTCGCCGCCAGCAGGGCGGGCAGCGCGCCGCCGTCCTTCAGGGCCGCCAGGAAGGCGACGAACTGGTTGACCAGGATGGTCGGTCCCGGCGTCGTCTCGGCAAGGCCAAGCCCGTCGATCATCTGGCGCGGCGTTGCCCAGCCCATGTCGACGCCCGCCTGCGCCAGGTAGGCCAGAACCGCATAGGCCCCGCCAAATGTGATCACCGCAAGCTTGGAGAAGAACAGGCCGATGGCGACCAGCACATGGTCCGGCCCAAGCAGCAGCACGGCGGCCAGCACCGGCGCCCACCAGGCGGCAAGGCAGGCCAGCGCGGTGCGCAGGGCACCGGCCACGGCGCCCGCAGGCGGGGCAGCAACCGGCGCCACCGCAAGACCACCCGGCTGTCCCATCAGCTGCGGCGCAACCCGGGCCGCCAGCGCGCCGGCCACACCGGCCCCGAGGATGATCAGCGGAAACGGCAGGTCGAACAGCAAGATCAACAGAAACGCCGCCACGGCCAGGCCATAGGGCAGCGGCCCCTTCAGGCCGCGTTTGGCGATCTTGATCAGGGCCTGGATGACAATCGCCAGCACCGCTGCCTTGATGCCGAAGAAGACCCCATCCACCAGCGTCGTGCCTGTGCCGAGCACATAGAGGAACGACAGCGCCAGCATGATCAGGCTGCCCGGCAGGATGAACAGGATGCCGGCCGCCAGGCCGCCGCGCACGCCGTGGGTCAGCCAGCCGATGTAGGTTGCAAGCTGCTGTGCCTCGGGTCCTGGCAACAGCATGCAATAGTTGAGCGCATGCAGGTAGCGCGGCTCGTCGAGCCACTTCTTCTCGCCCACGACGATCCTGTGCATCATCGCGATCTGCCCCGCAGCCCCGCCAAAGGACAGGAAACCGATCCGGGCAAAGGTCAGAACGAGCTCACGGAAGGTCGGGGTCATAGCAAAGGCAATCCTGATGCTAGCACAAGGTGTCACGGACCATAGAAGCGGCAGCGTGACAGGTCGATAACGTAAACCGGCTGGATGCCAGATATGCGCCTCGGCCGGCAATTCCCTCGACGCGTCACGGCTCTGTCACCTAAACCGGCTATCACACCTCCAAAGTCATTCGAATGAATTGGAGGCCTTGATGGCGCGTGAAACGTGGCAGTCGATCCGGGACCGGCTGGCAGCCGACATCCTCTCCGGCGTGCTGGCACCTGGCGCGCAACTGCCGACCGAGCCGGAGCTCTGCGCCCAGTTCGGTGCCGGACGCCATTCGGTCCGCCGGGCCATTTCCGCTCTTGCAGTCGAGGGCAAGCTGCGCGTCGAACAAGGCCGCGGCACCTTCGTCGAAAGCGCGCCTCTCATCAACTACCAGATCGGCCGCCGCACCCGCTTTCGTCAGAACCTTCTGAGCCAGGGCGTAACGCCGGCCGGCGAACAGGTGACCGACGACGTGATCGCGGCCCCGCGCCGCGTTGCCGAGGCACTGGAGCTGACCGAGAACACGCCCGTGCATCGCCTGATGCGCCGCGGTCTTGCCGACGGCGTGCCGATCAGCCTCGGCGTCGCCTGGCATCCCTTCGACCTCTTTCCCGACATGGCAGAGCAGCGCCGCGCCGGCCGCTCCGTGACCGACATCTACCGCGCGCACGGCATCACCGACTACCTGCGCAAGAGCACCACCATCTACGCCCGCCGTCCGACAGCGGAAGAGGCGCGACTGCTCAAGCAGCATCCCGACCAGCCCGTGCTGGTCGTGACCAAGACGGACGTTGATCTTGCCGGACGGCCGATCGGCTATTCCCAGGCCATCTGGTCCGCCGACCGGGTGCAATTCTCCTTTGATCTTCCCGACGAAGCCGAACCCCGGAGTCCTGACCAGGATGACTGAGACCACAACCACTCATGAGGCCACCAGCGGCCACAGCGCCTTTCTCACCGCGCTCTCCCATGGCGATGCGGAAAGCGTGAAGCGCTTCGCCGAAGGCCTGCTGACGCAGCTCGGAGCCGTCGAGGTCCTGCGCAGCCGCACCGGCCTGGTCATGCTGCCGTTCCGCGACACGGTGAAAGGCACCGATTTCCACCTCGGCGAGGTGCTCGTCGCCGAAGCTGAGGTCCGCCTCACCGACCACGACGCCACCGGCTACGGCATGGTCACGGGCCGCGATCTGGAATGGGCGATGGCCATGGCGCTGATTGATGCCGCAGCGGCAGCTGGCCTCGCGCCCAAGGCCATCGACGCCTTCGTCACCGGGCTGGAAGCGGCCAATGCCGACCGCGACCGGGCGCGCCTGTGCGCCGTCGAGGCCACCCGCGTCGACATGGAAACCTTCTGATCTTCATCCTCGTCACGGAGACCCGCTCATGGGTGCCCTGCCCCCCAGTTCCCACGCCCTGATCACCGCGCCCTTGCGCGGCGCGGACGAAATCCGCGACAACACCGCCTTCGAGGCGATCCTCTGGGCGCTGAGCCGTCCCGGCGAGATCCGCCATCTGCCCGAACCCGGTCCGCGCACCATTCTGCTCGCCCTCGTCGACCGCGAGTGCCGCGTCCATGCGGATGACGCGGTCATCGGTGAGCTGGCCGCCTGGACCGGCGCGACCCTGACGCCGCTGGCGGACGCCGACCACGTCTTCCTGTCGCTGGAGACGGGTGCCGACATCGTGCGCCTCGCCGCCCTGAAGGTCGGCTCCGCGCTCTATCCCGATGACGCGGCCACCGTCGTCGTCGAGGCCCGGCTTGGCCGTGCCGAGGGCGACGGCCAGCGCCTCAGCCTGTCGGGTCCGGGCATCGAGACCACCCGCGAGATCGCCGTCGCCGGCCTGCCGGCGGGTTTCTTCGCCCTGCGCGACCGGCTCTGCCGCTACCCGCTCGGCTTTGACCTCTTCATCGTCGATGGCAGCGATGTCATCGGCCTGCCCCGCTCGACCCGGATCGAGGTGCTCTGATGGCCTATGTCGCAACCCGTGGCGGGGAAAAAGCCATTGACCAGTCCGAGCGCCTCTACCGCGCCGACATGGGCACCATCGACGCCGGGCGAGTTGCGGAAATCCGCAGCGCCCTGCCCTGGCTGATCGACCGGGTGATGGGCGAGGCCTCGCTCTACGAGGCCGATCTCGCGGCACTGGCGCTGGCCCAGTCCGGCGGCGACCTCTACGAGGCGGTGCTGCTGCTGCGCGCCTGGCGCACCACCCAGCCGCGCCTCACCATCGCGGAGCCGGTGACGCAGGACAAGCTCTTCACCCACCGCCGCATCTCCGCCGCCTTCAAGGACATCCCCGGTGGCCAGATCCTCGGGCCTACGCTCGACTATTCGCACCGGTTGCTCGCCACCGGCGTGCTCGAGGGCCGACCCTTCGTGCCCGCTCCGGTCGAACCGGCCAGCACGCCCGCCCCGGCTGAGCAGCCCTCGCTGGCCGCCTGGCAGAAGGCGCAAGGCCTCGTCGCCGATCCGGCGCGCGAGGATGTCGCCCTCGACGACATTCCCGACCTGACGCGTGAGCCGCTGCTGTTCCCGGCCAAGCGCGCCCACACGCTGCAGAGCCTCGCCCGCGCCGACACCGGCGGCGTGCTGGCGCTCGGCTATTCCGCCATGCGCGGCTATGGCAACGCCCATCCGACTGTCAACGAGCTGCGCCTGGCTGAGGCCGAAGTGGTCGTCCGCCATCCGCGCGGCACCATGTTCAGCGCCGGCCGGGTCAAGGTCTCGCAGGCGGAAGTGACCTCCAAGGGCCGCTCCGGCCAGCTCGATCTCGGCTTCTGCGCCACCTTCGGCTGGAACGAGATCAAGGTCATCGCCGGCGCTACGCTCGATCTCAACGCGCCAGATGCGCCGCAGAACTCGCCGGTCAACGAGGAGTTCTTCCTCTACCACACCGAGCCGGTCGAGGCCTCGGGCTTCTGCATCCACTTCAAGCTCCCCCACTATGTCACCTTCCAGTCGGCGCTGGATGCCCTGCGCGACGCCAAGGCGAAGGCCGCAGCCCCGGACGCGGCGTCCACCGCGCCCGCCCCTGCCCGCCAGCCGGCCGTGACCGAAGAGGTTCCCGCATGACCAGCCTTGCCAGCCTGACAAAGCCCTGGGAGGCCTTCTCCTACGGGTTCCTCGATGCCTCGGCCAAGCGCGAGCTGCGCCGCAAGATGCTGAAGGCGGTCGCCGTGCCCGGCTGCCAGATGCCCTACGCCAGCCGCGAGGTACCGATTGCCCGCGGCTGGGGCACCGGCGGCCTGCAGGTGACCCTGACGCTGCTGAAGCCCACCTCCGTGGTCAAGGTCATCGACCAGGGCGCCGACGACAGCGTCAACGCCGCCTCGATCCGCAAGTTCCTCTCCCGCGTCTCCGGCGCCGGCGAGACCTGGGACACGGGCGAGGCGACCATCCTGCAGTCGCGCCACCGGGTGCCGGAGGAAGTGCTGCGCGAGGATCAGATCCTCGTGCTGCAGGTGCCCAACCCGGAACCCTTGCGTCCTGTCGAGCCCAACATGTCGGTCGCCCGCCAGATGCACGCCGATGCCGACTACGGCCGGCTCTGGCTGACGCTCTACGAGCAGATGGTCCGCTCCGGCCGCATCATGCAGGGCGCGGCCTACCCGAGCCTCGTCAACGGCCGCCATGTGATGACGCCCTCGCCGATCCCGCGCTGGGACGTGCCGAAGCTGCACATGGCAAGGCACCTCACGTTCCTCTCGGCCGGCCGCGAGAAGCGCCTCTATGCCGTGCCGCCCTACACCCGGGTCGAGCCGCTGGTCTTCTCCGACGTGCCCTACAAGGTCGAGGAGCACCACGACCTCACCTGCCACCGCTCCGGCCTCACCGGCTATTTCATGAACGAGATCCCGCAGGACGACGGCTCGTCCAGCTTCGAGGTCTCCGACAGCCACTTCGGCATCAAGGCCATCCGCCGCAGCGAGGGCGAGGCCCTGGCCGCCATCGACACCTGGTACAAGAACGGAGAGCTCCAGCCATGACCGCCCAAAGCCCCGCGCCGCGCGGCGAGGCCGCTCCGCGCCAGCTGCCGCAGCTGATGACGACACCGCCGCTTCTCACCATGCGCGGCATCACCCGCCGCTTCGGCAAGGTCACCGCGCTCGAGGACGTGGATGCCACTGTCTATCCGGGCGAGGTGCTCGGCATCGTCGGCGAGAGCGGCTCCGGCAAGTCGACGCTCTTGCGCATGATGAACCTCGAGGACACGCCCGACACCGGCACCTACGAGCTGGACCTGCCGGGCCTTGGCGGCAACCTGTTCGGCCTCGACCGTTTCGAGCGGCGCATGCTCTGCGCCCGCAACATCGGCATCGTCTACCAGAACCCGCATCTCGGCCTGCTGATGCGCCATTCCTCCTCCGGCAACGTGGCCGAACGCCTGCTCATCGCCGGCGAGCGCAGCTTCAAGGTGCTGCGCGACAAGGCCCGCGAGGCGCTGGACGCGTCCGAGTTCCCGCTGGAGCGCATGGATGCACGGCCGATCGAACTGTCGGGCGGCATGCAGCAGCGCGTCCAGCTCGCCAAGGCCATCGCGCTGGAGCCGGCGCTCCTGCTGCTCGACGAGCCGACCACCGGGCTTGACGTCTCCGTCCAGGCCCTCGTCCTCGACACGCTGAAGCGGCTGCAGCGCGACCGCTCCATCACCATGGTCATCGTCTCGCACGATCTCGGCGTCATTCACACCATGGCCGACCGGGTCATGGTCATGCGCCGCGGCCGGGTGGTCGAGCAGGGACTGGTCGACCAGGTCTTCCAGGACCCGCAGCACGAATACACCCAGCAGCTTGTCCACGCGAAACTTTGACAGCTAAGGATCACGCTCGCATGACCCCGGTTCTCGACGTGGAAGGCCTGTCGAAGCGCTTCCACATGTATCACCTCGACCAGGACCTGCACGCCTTCAGCGGCATTTCCTTCCGTCTTCACGCCGGCGAATTCCTGCTGCTGCGCGGCGAGAACGGCGTCGGCAAGTCCACCCTCCTGCGCACCCTCTACCGCAGTTACCTGCCCCAGGACGGTCACGTCTGGTACCAGGCCGCAGAGGGCCGCATTGACCTGGCCACCGCTGCCGACGTGGACATCACCTTGCTGCGCCGCCGCGAAATCGGCTTCGTCACCCAGTTCCTCGTTGCCCGTCCGCGTGTTGCGGCCGACGAGATCGTGGCCGAACCGCTGCGCCGGGCCGGCGTGGCTCAGGCCGAAGCCCTTGACGAAGCCCGCCGCTGGCTCGGCGAGTTCGGCGTCAAGCGCGACCTCTGGCGCGCCTATCCCACCACCTTCTCCGGCGGCGAGCAGCAGAAGGTGAACCTCGCCCGCGCGCTGATCCTGCCGCAGAAGCTCCTGCTGCTCGACGAGCCGACCGCCTCGCTCGACGCCGGTGCCCGTGCGGCGCTCGTCCGCCGCCTCGCCGATCTCAAGTCCGCCGGGGTCGCCATGATCGGCGTCTTCCACCATCCCGGCGACGTGGCCGACCTCATCGACCGGGAAATCCTCCTGACCACCCAGCGCCTGCCGGATGAAGCTGGCGCTGAAACCCAAGCCGCCCCCAAAGCCGCACCTGGAGACCTTGAGCATGTGGCTGTCTGATTTTCGCATCGTCACCCCGACCGAGGTGATCGAGCACGGTTCGCTGCGCATCGAGGACGGGCACATCGCCGAGCTGCGCGAGGGCCCCGTCGCCGGTGCCAGCCTTCAGGGCAACGGCCTCCTGCTCCTGCCGGGCTTCGTCGACATGCACGGCGACATGGTCGAGCGCGAGGTCGAGCCGCGGCCCAACGTACCGATGCCGCTGGAACTGGGCCTGCGCGACCTCGACCGGCGCCTGGCCGGCGCCGGCTTCACGACGGCCTATGCCGCCGTGTCCTTTAGCCCCATGTCGACCTATGGCCACCTGCGCAGCTACGAGCATACCAGCGCGATCATCCGCAAGCTCAAGGCCATGCGCGGCAGCCTCAACGTCGACCACCGCGTCCACGCCCGCTTCGAGATCACCTTCCCCAAGGCGCTGGACGTCATCGGCGAGCTGATTTCGGAAGGCACAGTCGACCTCATCTCCCTGACCGACCACACCCCCGGTCAGGGCCAGTACCGCGACATCGAGCGCCACGTGCAGAAGATGGCCCGCGAGAAGGGCATGAGCCGCGAGGAGGCCGCCGAGGCGGTCGCCCGCCGCATCGAGGAACGCACCCAGCCGGCCGACGTGCTGGCCGCCACCCTCTCGGCCATTTCCGACCTGTGCCGCAGCCATGGCGTGGCGCTGGCCAGCCATGACGACGACACGCTGGCCAAGGTCGCACTGATGCAGGGCCTCGGCGTCGTCATCAGCGAGTTCCCGGTGACGATCGAGGCCGCCCAGGAGGCCCGCCGCCTCGGGCTCGCCACCGCCATGGGCGCCCCCAACGCCCTGCGCGGCCAGTCCTACTCCGGCAACCTGTCGGCCCGGGAGGCCCATGCGGCCGGTGTACTCGACATGCTGGCCTCGGACTACCATCCCTCCGCCATGCTGCCGGCGCTTCTGGAACTGGCGAAGACCGATCCCGCCGGCCTGCCCGGCGCGGTGCGCCTCGCCACCCGCAACCCGGCAGATTCCCTGGGTCTGACCGACCGCGGCAGCCTCGAGACCGGCCGCCTTGCCGATCTTGTCATTGCGGATGAAACGGGTATCGGCCATGTCTGTGCCACCCTGCGTCAGGGCCGGTTCATCTACTCCGACGGCTCCCTCGGCAGCACCCTGCGCGCCGCCTGACCAGCCGCGGCTTGATCTGCCAACGCAAATGCTCACCCAGCCCCCTTCTGGGCTGGGCAATCGCTGGTTAGGCCAGACGGTTTCACCCTGCCGGAGCCTCTCGGCTCCCCTCCCCCTCGTGGGGAGGGGTTTGGGGGTGGGGGAGCGGACTTAAATCCAGGGTAAATACGTTGCTGATTGGGCTTACTTCGGACGCTTTGCGACCCAACGTCTGCCCGTGCCCCCCCACCCCTTACCCCTCCCCACGAGGGGGAGGGGAGCTGAGAGGCCTCGAAAACCGTCTGGCCGCACATGCGACAGCCCCCGGTAAGGGCAGCGAGTAGCCCCTCCCCGCACCCGACCAGCCTCCCGCTCAGCCGCCCTTGGCCGACCGAGCCCGGCGCTGGGTCCAGCGCACCAGTGTGTCGAACTGCACCTCCATCCGCGTCTCGCCGGAGAGCCCGTGCCGGGCGCAGATTTCCAGATAATCCGCCATCACCCGCGACAGCCCGAGACGCCGCACCACAGCCCAGACGGTCGCCCGCGTCAGGTAGAAGTCGATCAGCTCGCGCGCGGTGAAGGCACGCGACCAGGGCCAGCGCCGGCTGTGCGCCGTCAGGAAGCCGTCGAGGCCGGAGAGTTCCGTGTGGCTCGGCTCCTTGCGCAGCTCGCGGGCTTCCAGCTCCACCCGGCTCGGATAATGCTCGCTGACATAGGCCTCGAAGTCGTCGAAGATCTGCGCCGGCCGCCGCCGGTTGCGCACCAGTGCCAGCACGCCGCCCGGCGCCAGGATCCGCGCCGCCTCGGCATAGAATTTCGGCCGGTCGAACCAGTGCACTGCCGAACAGGCGACCACCAGCGAGGCAAAGCCCGATGGCAGCGCCAGCTGCTCGGCCGGCGCTGCGATGATCTGCACCTGCGGCGTTGTGCGGAACCGGCGCATCAGCACCCGGCGCATGTCCTCGCCCGGTTCGCTGGCGATCACGCTCCAGCCCTCGCCGAGACCGGTCAGCAGGTTCTCTGTCGAGTTGCCCGGTCCTGCCCCCACGTCGACGGCCACCCGAAGACCCTGCCGCGTCGGACAGGTCTGGCCCAGATGCGCAAACACATCGCAAGGATAGCCGGGACGGTTGGCCTCATAGAATTCGGCCAGTCCCTCGAATTGGTCGGCAGTCTCGATCATTGCCTTTTCCTGACGGCATGGCAGGCATGGGGCGGGCGCGTCGGAGTACGGGGCAGCCAGCGCAAAATTGGTTCGAATGACTTTGCGCGAAGCACATGACAGTTCCGCGACCCATCGATGAACTTTCCATGGCATCGGCTGCTTTCCACCGATGTGTTCAAAGTTCTAACCCATTGTTTTTTATGAGTTGAGACCACTGGACGGTCAGCATCCCAGGGGTTCTCCCACGATCCGGAGGACCTTTCCGGCCCGCGGGGCAAAAAGGCGTCACCGCTGCGTCACAAAATCCGGATCGAAAATTCATTCGGATGACGCGGCGCTGTAACAGAGCCCGGGCACTGTTCCCGTCATGGAACAGAACATTCTTTCCCTCTCTGGCCTCGGCCGCTCCTTCGGCGCCACCCGCGCCGTCGACAACGTCACGCTCACCATCGCCCCGGGCCAGTTCGTCGGGGTGATCGGACGCTCAGGTGCAGGCAAGTCCACGCTGCTGCGCCTCATCAACCGGCTGATTGACCCGACCGAGGGGAGCATTCATTTCGGCGGTCTCAACGTCGGTGCGCTGAAGGGCAAGGCCCTGCGCGACTGGCGGCGCGACTGCGCCATGATCTTCCAGCAGTTCAATCTGGTCGAACGCCTCGACGTTCTGACCAATGTGCTGGTCGGCCGCCTTTCGGCCCATGGTTTTCTCAGTTCCATGGCGATGCAGTTCTCCGACGAGGAACGCACCCTCGCCATTCACGCGCTGGACCGCCTCGATCTCGCTCCGCAGGCACTGCAGCGCGCCGGCACCTTGTCAGGCGGCCAGCAGCAGCGCGTCGCCATTGCCCGTGCCCTGGTCCAGAACCCGCGCATCCTGCTCGCCGACGAGCCGATCGCCAGCCTCGATCCGGGCAATGCCACCCGCGTGATGGACGCCCTGCGCACCATCAACCGTGAGGATGGCATCACCATCCTGGTCAACCTGCACACCCTCGACACCGCCCGCAACTACTGCGACCGCATCATCGCCATGCGCGCCGGCCGGGTGATGTTCGACGGCGCGCCGCGCCTGCTCACCGGTGACGTGATGCGCAGCATCTACGGCAGTGAAGAGCTGGAAGACTTCTCCGAATCCGTGACATCGACGAGCCTGAAGCTCGCGGTGCCGGCCTGATCTCACCTTCTCTGACCTCTCAAGGGAGACTGACATGCGTATCATTGCAGCCGCCACCATGCTTGCCCTCGGCCTCGGCGCCACCGCCGCCCATGCCGAGGACTGGAAGAAGGACTACAAGGTCGTCAAGTTCGGCATCCTGTCCGGCGAAAACGAAAGCGACCGCATCGCCCGCTACACCCCCTTCAAGGACTACCTGAAGAAGACGGTCGGCGTGGACGTGGAGATCTTCACCGCCGGCAACTACGACGGCGTCATCCAGGCTCTGGCCGCAAACCAGATCGAATTCGCCTTCCTCGGCTCCTCCGCCTATGCGGCCGCCTACACCGAGTCCGAAGGCGGCATGGTGCCGCTGCTCACCCAGCAGCAGGAAGACGGCTCCACCGGCTATTTCTCGGTTGTCGTCGTGCGCTGCGACAGCCCCTACAAGAAGGTCGAGGACCTGAAGGGCAAGACGCTCGCCTTCGCCGATCCGGACAGCACCTCCGGCTACAACGTTCCCTACTTCAACCTCGACAAGCAGGGCTTCAAGCCGACCGAATTCTTCGGCGCGATCCCCTTCTCGGGCAGCCATGAAGCCGGTGTCGCCGGTGTCGCCAACGGCCAGTTCGACGCCGCCGCCACCTACATCAACAACGAGATCAACGGCATTCCGCAGCGCATGGAAGCCAAGGGCATGATCAAGAAGGGCGAGATCTGCTGGATCTGGCAGTCCCCGGAAATCACCTCCGGCCCCTTCACCGCCCGCGCCAACCTGCCGGAAGGCTTGATCACCGCCATGAAGGACGCCGTCAAGAACGTCCCGACCGCCGACCCGGTCGCCTTCAAGGAAATGTCGGGCGCCGAAAAGTCGACCGCCAAGGGCTATGTCGAGGTGAACCACGACCGCTACCAGTGGATCATCGACATGCGCGACTGGTTCAAGAAGCAGCGCCGCGGCTGATCGCACTATGCCCCGAGCCCGGCTCTGCCGGGCTCAAGTCGACAAGATTGGGGCCGGCTATGCCGGGCTCAGGTTGATGACACCCCCTCCTCCGTCATCCCGGACGTAGCGAAGCGGAGATCCGGGACCGGAGAGGCAAGGTCTATCCGGGGCAACTCCGTGAAATATGGAAGGCCCCGGCTCTCCGGTCCCGGCTCGGCGCTGCGCTTGGCCGGGATGACTGCGGTGCGGTCGAGGCTTGTCTTCACCCTGTGCCCGGCTCTGCCGCGCCTTAGCCTGTCAGGCAACAGCCAGCAACGGAAACATCCATGACTTTGGTACCCCCGTCGGTGCTCGCCTTCGAGCGGGACTATGCCGCACAGCGCAACCGGTCGCGGTTGACCTTCCTCGGCGTGACGCTGATCTTCCTGGTGCTGTTCCTAGTCACCGCCAATTTCTCTGATTTCTTCAAGGTGAGCCAGATCACCCTGTCCGACGGCAGCCGCGCCGAGCGCTGGGTGCTGCTCGCGGGCCTGCCGCGCCTGGGTGAATATCTCTGGAAGACCATCCCGGCCCTGTCACTCGACAGCCTTGGCGCGGATCTCGCAAGCTGGTTCTGGCGCTGGAAAGTGTGGCTCTGGCTGCTGCTGGAGACCATCCTGATCGCCTTCATGGCCACCGTGCTCGGCCTCGTTGGCGGCTTCCTGCTGTCCTTCCTGGCCGCCCGCAACCTGACGCCCGGACCGGTCACGCTGTGGATCTCGCGCCGCGCGCTGGAGATTGCCCGCACGGTTCCGGAACTGGTCTTCGCGCTGATCTTCGTCTTCTGCTTTGGTGCAGGTCCGCTCGCCGGCGTCCTCGCCATCGCGCTGCACACGGTCGGCTCCCTCGGCAAGCTCTATTCCGAGGTGAACGAAAATGCCGACATGCGCCCGCTGGAGGGCGTCAAAGCCTCGGGCGGCAGCTGGTTCGACCAGATCCGCTACGGCATCGTGCCGCAGATCATGCCCAACATCATCAGCTACACGTTGCTGCGTTTCGAGATCAACGTCCGCTCGTCCTCGATCATCGGCTATGTCGGTGCCGGCGGTCTCGGCCAGGAGTTCCGCACCGCGCTTTCCTACCAGGAATACACCGATCTCTCCGCCCTGTTCCTGATCATCCTCGTCACGGTCACCGTGATCGACTGGGTGTCGGAGAAGATCCGCCATCATATCATTGGCCTTGAAAGGACTGCGTGATGCCCTCGGTCAAAGCTCAGCCCGTCTCCCCCGCCGACATCGCCGCGGCCAAGGCGCGTCTGCCGCATGCCTTCCGCGCACCGCTGTCCCAGCGCCTGGCAAGGCTGGCCTTCTGGGCCGCCTTCACCGCCCTGTTCGCCTGGTGCCTCTATGACTTCAACGCCGCTCCCGAGCGGCTCTGGAACGGCATCCTGCGCCTCGGCAAGGTGCTGTCCTTCATGTTCCCGCCGCACATCTGGACCTCCTGGAAGGAAATCTCCGAGATCCTCACCGGCCTCGCCCAGACCCTGTCGATGGCCTTCCTCGGATCGCTGCTCGGCGCGCTCATCGCCTTTCCGCTGTCCTTCCTCGGCGCCAAGAACATCAACCGCATCCCGTTCCTGCGCTTCGGTGTGCGGCGTGGCTTCGACATCATCCGGGCCTTCGAGACGCTGATCCTCGCCCTGATCTTCATCCGCGCCTTCGGCCTCGGTCCGCTCGCCGGCGTGCTGGCGATCGCGGTCGGCGAGATCGGCGTCCTCGCCAAGCTCTATGCCGAGGCGATCGAGAACACCTCGAAGAAGCCGGTGGAAGGGGTGATCGCCTCGGGCGGCTCGCCGCTGCAGTCGATCCGCTTCGGCATCCTGCCGCAGGTGTTGCCGGTGCTGCTGTCGATCACGCTGTACAACTTCGAATCCAACGTGCGATCGGGTACGATCCTCGGCATCGTCGGTGCCGGCGGCATCGGCTTCCTGCTCTCCGACCGCATCGGCGCCTACCGCTGGGACGAGGCCTGGTCGATCATCTTCCTGATCATCGCCATGGTCTATGTCATCGACGCCTTGTCCGCCTACATCCGCACCCGTTTCATCGGCAAATACGACGGTACACGATAATGAAAATGCTCTCCGAAGCCCCCAGCATCCACGAGACCGCCACTGTCGTCGATTGTGAAATCGGCAAGTGGACCGAGATCATGGCGCATGTCTCGCTGCGCGAATCCAGCGTGGGTGACTATTCCTACATCGTGAAGGGCGGCAACATCGTCTGGTCCACCATCGGCAAGTTCTGCTCCATTGCCGAAGGCGTACGCATCAATCCGGGCAACCACGCCACCTGGCGCGCCAGCCAGCATCATTTCACCTACCGCGCCGCCCAGTATGGCCTTGGCGAGGATGACGCCGAATTCTTCCAGTGGCGCAAGGATCACTGGGTCACCATCGGCCATGATGTCTGGATCGGCCACGGTGTCACCATCCTCGCCGGTGTGACGGTGGGCAACGGGGCGGTCATCGGTGCCGGCGCGGTTGTGTCGAAGGATGTCGAGCCCTATACCATCGTTGGCGGCGTTCCGGCCCGTCCGATCAAGCGGCGATTCTCTGAAGCCCAGGCGGACGCCCTTCAGGCCATCGCCTGGTGGGACTGGAGCCACGACGCCCTCAGGGCAGTCCTGCCCGACATCCGCATGCTGTCCATCGACGAATTCATCGAAAAGTACCGTGTCTGAAACTGGCTCCCCTGACGGCTCCCCATCGGCGGAGCCCCTTGAACGAAGCGGCAAGGGCGACACCCTTGCCCTTCTCGGCCGGATCGCGGCCGGCATCGCCATCGGAACCCTCGGCGGTGCCATCTTCTATCTTCTGCACATGCCGCTGCCCTGGACGCTGGGCTCGATGATCTTCACGATGGTCGCAGCCGTCGCAAAGGCACCGATCCGCGCGCCCTTGCGCCTGCGCCCGGCGCTTGTCACCGTCATCGGCGTGATGCTGGGTTCGGGCTTTTCACCCGACCTCATCGGCCACCTCGACGACTGGGCCATTTCCCTCGGCTTCCTCGCGCTCTATCTCGCCATCGCCGGCCTGCTCGCCGTGCCGTTCTACCAGCGCTTTGGCGGCTTTGACCGGGTCACCGCCTTCTGTTCCGGCATGCCGGGCGGCCTGATGGAAATGGTCACGCTTGGCGCGGATCTCGGCGGCGACGAGCGCAAGATCATCCTTGCCCACGCCGCCCGCATCGTCGTCACCATCTGCCTCGTGTCCTTCTGGTTCCGCATCGTCGAGGGCCAGTCGGTCGGCACGATCATGGCGAAGACCAATCCGCTCGCACTGGAGGACATCGCCCTCCTGACGCTCTGCGGCGTCATCGGCGCGGTCGGTGCAACCCGTCTGAAACTGCCAGCTGCCACGCTGATGGGGCCGATGCTGCTCAGCGCCCTGGTCCATATCACCGGGCTCACCGCCAGCGCACCACCTGCTCTGCTGATCATCATCGCGCAAGTGCTGATGGGCACCATCATGGGCTGCCGCTTCCTCGGCGCCGGCAGCCGCGAGGTGGCACAGGCGCTGGCCCTGAGCTTCGGCGCGACCGTGATGACCCTCGGTCTGACCCTGGTCTTTGCCGCCCTCTTCGCCGGCATCATGATGCAGACACCGGCGCAGATCGTGCTCGCCTATGCGCCCGGCGGCCTCACCGAAATGAGCCTCATCGCCCTCGCGATGAAGGCCGAAGTCGCCTATGTGGCCAGCCACCACATCGCCCGTATCGTCCTTTTGATCGCCTTCGCACCGCTGATCCTGACGCTTCTGGAAAAGCGGCGGACCAACCGCACCGCAGGCGCCGATCAGACTGACGCGGCCAAAGGCGCGCCGGGCGAATAATCCCGGCAACCGGCCCCAAGTGACGGTGGAACCCTATCCTTCGTCGCTCCTGCGAAGGCAGGAGCGACGACTGGAACAATCCTGTAATGCCGCCTCAGCGCCCTCGCGCGGCCAGATGCTGCACCAGCCCCCGCACTGTCGCCTCATCAGTGCGCTTGGGCGCATCGGCCAGGAACCCGAGCGCCCGCTCGCCCTCGGTGCCGGTCAGGTCGGGGGCCGAGCAGGAGGAATGCACCTCGCGCACGCCCAGCCGGTCGAGGATCGCATCCACATTGGCCCGCGAGATGCCCGAGCCCGGCAGGATGGAAATGCGGTTGCCGGCATGGGCGACAATCCGCTCCAGAACGGCAAGCCCCGCCTCGGCCGTCCGCGCCGCACCGGACGTCAGGATCCGGTCAAAGCCCAGCTCCACCGCCAGATCGACCGCGCCCTCCGGATCATTCACCGCCGCCAGATCAAAGGCCCGGTGCAGCGTCAGCCCGAGGCCGCGCCCACGGGCATGGTCCGCCAGCTCCGCCAGCACAGGCCGGTCCAGCTGACCGGAGGCATCATTGGCGCCGATGACCACACCCGCAAGGCCGAAGCCCGCCACCGTGTCCATGTCGGACTTCAGCGCCCGCACATCCGCCGGGGTGTAGCGGAACGGCCCGGGATGGACGCGCAGGAGCGGCCACACCGGGATCGGCTGCTCGGCGGCCAGCGCCATCAGCCCCGGGGCCGGCGTCAGTCCGCCGATGGCAAGAGCCGCGCAGAGTTCGGCGCGCCCTGCCCCGCCCCGCACGGCCGCCAGCAAGCCTTCCGGACCGTCGACACAGACTTCAAGCAGCACCTCAGGCAGCACATCAGACATCACGCATCTCCGACAGGTGGGTCAGGCCGAGCATCGCCGCGCCGATCAGGCCGGGCTCGGGGGAAAGTTCGGCCGGCACCAGCAGCGGCGCGTCGCTGCGCCACAGGATGCGGGCCCTCAGGCGCTCGTCCAGCGCGGCAACGAGAGGCCGGCACCCCGAAAGCCCGCCGCCGACCGGCAGCACCGAGGCGCCGACCGTGTTGACCATCATGGCTAGCGGTCCGGACACAAGATCGAGATAGAGGTCAATGGCTTCGCTGGCCTTGGCCTCGCTTAGCCAGCCATCCGGCGGTGATCTCGTGGCTGGCCAGCGCCGCGCCGCCGACAAAGCGGTGGAGGCGTTCCAGCCCGCGCGCACCGCCCACCGTGTCAACGCAGCCGATCTGGCCGCAGCCGCAGTCGAACACCGGCAGACCTGCGGCTTCCAGGCGTCCGCGCAATGCCGGCACGCAGCCAAACACCGGTCCATGCCCCCATTCGCCGCCATAGCCGCCGGGCCCGGAAACGATGCGCCGGTTGATCGCCAGCCCGCCGCCGACGCCGGAGCCGAGGATCACGCCGAACACCACGTCATGGCCCCGCCCGGCCCCCTGGCTTGCTTCCGCCAGGGCAAAGCAATCCGCATCATTGGCGATAAAGACCGGCCGCCCCAGCCGGGCGGAGAGTTCGCCCGAAAGATTGCGCCCATGGATCGCGGGGATGTTGGCGCAGGTCATGATCCCCGTCCGCGCATCAACCACCCCGGCAATCGAGATCGCGACAGCCGCTGCCTCAGTGGCTTGCGACCGCTCCATGTCGGCAATCCCCTGCCCGAGCGTTGCCGCGAACAGGTCAAGGTCTTCAAGCGGCGTCGCCAGCCGCGTCGCAACCGGACGGTCGGAGGGCGCGTGAAAGGGTGCGCCCTTGATGGCACTTGCACCGATATCAAAACAGGCCAGCATGGATTTGCTCATTGTGACAGACATGTTCTTCCGGTTGTGATTGACGCCCCGCCCGGGACCCGTCAAAAAAGCGTATGAGTTCCAAAGACAAGTCCTCGACCAACATCACCATCGCGGATGTCGCCGCGCTTGCCGGGGTGTCGCGTGCCATCGCCTCACGCGCGCTGTCACCGGAAGACCGCCCCGTGTCGGCCGAGAAGAAGGCAAAGGTACTGGCTGCGGCCGAACAGCTCGGTTTCAAGCCGAATCTGATTGCCCGCAGCCTCAAGTCGCGCACGCTTAATCTGGTCGCGGTCATCGTCAATCACATTCACGACTTTTCCGATCTTGTCCTCTTTGATCGCCTCATCGCGGCCATCCAGGACACCGGCAAGCAGGTTGTGTTGCTGCGCGTTGGCTCGCTCGACCGGGTCGAGGAGTTCCTGCGCAATGGCGTTGCCTGGCATGTGGACGCCGCGCTGGTCTTCTCCGACTTCGCCAATGCCGCAACCGTCCGCACCATGTTCCGCACCAACCGGATCGTGATGCTCAACGGCATGCGCGATGACACGGCCCCCTCGATTGTCGCCGACGAGGCAACGCCGATTGCCGCAGCCGTTGCCCATGCCAGGGCACGTGGCAAGAGCCGGGCCGTGCTCGTCACGGGTCGCCAGACCTCGCCGGTGGAACAGGCGCGCATCGCCGCCTACCGCGCTGCCTTCGCCGCCCAGGGCCTCACCCTGAGTGCCGAACACGCCGGCGATTATTCCTATGAAAGTGGCCGCAGCCTCTCTGCCGCCGTCCTGCGCGATGGACCGGAAGCCGCGATCTTCGCCACCGCCGACGCCATGGCCATGGGTGTCATCGATGCCGGCCGGGCGGAGATCGCCCGCAAGCCGGGTGACTGGGCCTTCTACGGCTTTGATGCGCTGCCGCTCGCCCGCTCGGAAGCCTATCCGATCTCGTCCATCGGCTATGACCTTGATGCCTACATCGCCCGGGTGATCGACCATCTCCGGCAACCCGAGCTGTTCGAGGCGCCGGCAGGTGTCATCACCATCCCCGGCAGCTTCATGCCGCATCCCTCCTGCGGCGGCCCCGCCGCCTTCGAGCGCTGGCCGGCAGAAGGCTGAACGTCCTCTGGCGGACTGGCGGGAGGCAAGCCTCGCTCTCACCTGCGTCATCCCGGCCAAGCGATGCGCCGAGCCGGGACCGGAGAGCCGAGGTCTGAGCTGTTCATTGTACCGAAAGTCGAGGAACAGTGACGCTCCGGTCCCGGATCTCCGCTTCGCTTGGCCGGGATGACGGTATCAGCTGCTTGAAACTGAGGCTGCCGGCACCATCGCACCGGCAGCCTTGCCTGTTACCAGAGCGGCGTCAGGGCCGGCGGGTTGGATTCCTCACCCCACCACTTCTTGTAATTCGCCTCATAGGCACCCGACTGGATGTAGTCGGAGACGAACATGTCCAGCCAGCGGGTGAAATGCGGGTCGCCCTTGGCGACCGCAATGCCGATCGGGTCATTGGAATAGAGCCCCGGCAGCGTCACCAGATTGTCGGAGGTGGTGGCGAGATAGTCGAGCAGCGAGGAGTCCTCGATGGCCGCCTGAACGCGCTTCTGCTGCAGGAGCAGGACGCCGTCCGGCGAGAACGTGTCGGTGTAGACCAGCTCGGCGCCCGGCACTTTGGCCTTCATGAAGGTCTCGCCGGTCGAACCGCGACCGACCACGACCTTCTTGCCGTTGAGGTCATCGAGCGAGGCAATGCCCGCGTCCTTTTGCACGATGACGCGCAGGCCGGCCCGGTTGTAAGGGATCGAGAAGTCGACGGTCTTGGCGCGCTCCAGCGTCGCCGAGGTGTTGGCGACCGCCACGTCAATCTGGCCGGACACCAGCATCGAGATGCGGGCATCGCCCGACACGTCGACGAATTCCACCGGCACACCCAGCTTCTCGGCAAGACGCGTCGCCACGTCCACGTCATAGCCGACGGGATTGTTCTGCGCGTCGCGGAAGCCGATCGGCTCACCGCCCAGCGACACGCCGACGCGCACGACGCCGCGCGAGCGGATCTCGTCGATCTTGCCGGCGCTCGCTGCACCGGTGAACACAAGGGTTGCTGCGAGCGCGGCGCCCGCCAGTTTCATCAGTCTCAACATCAGTCACGACCCTCCAGGTTGTGGTTATGGTTATGCAGTCAGATGTTCCGCCTCGCGGTGCTCGGGCTCCGCAAGGCCGGGATGCCACAGCCAGTACTTGATCGGCTCGTGGCAATTCAGGGCGACAACCCGGTGGTTGCCGTGAATGTCGATGGCATGGATGACCAGCGCGCCGATGAAGCCGCCGGTCAGGTCGCGCACGTCGGCCACCGCAAGGTCGACGGCCTCGGTCAGCGACAGGCCCATGCGCAGGCCGAGGACGATGCTGCGCGAGGTGCCGGCGCGCATGGTCATCTCGCCGGTGTGGGTGCAGGCGGCCGCGCCATAGCGGCTGTCCGCATAGAAGCCGGCCCCCGGGATCGGGCTGTCACCCAGCCGGCCCGGATATTTCCACGCCCAGCCGGAGGTCGACGTCACAGCATGGGCACCACCAGCTGCATCGCGGGCCAGGAACACCGTCGTGTCGCGCACGCGTTCGGGATCGGTGATCGTGTGGTTGAGCGGCACCAGCGGGATGTTCGGGAACTTCGCCTGATCCTCGGGCGAGAGCTCCTGTTCCAGTCGTTCCCACCAGACCCGCTTGCTGTCGGGAAACAGCGCGTCGTCGCGGACAAAGCCGCATTCATCAGCAAAGCGGCGGGCGCCGGCCCCGGTCAGCATCACATGCGGCAGGCGGCGCATCACCTCACGGGCGAGCGCTGCCACCGGGATCGTGCTCGGCACGGCGCCCACGCAGCCCACCTCGCGGGTGGTGCCGTCCATCACGCCGGCATCGCATTCCATCTCGCCGATCATGTTCGGCCAGCCGCCGTAACCGACACTGCGCACCTTCGGTTCGCGTTCGACTTCGGCAATGCCCTCGATCATGGCGTCGATGCCATAGGTTCCGGCCTTCAGCGCGGCCACCGTCTTGGCAAAGCCGGGCCAGGCCTCGGAATTGGCGATGAGGATCATCAGAGGGCTTCCCCTTGCAGTTTGGACAGGAACTGGGCAACGCGCGGCAGCGACCGCCCCCGTTCGGAAAAGAAATCGGCCGTGGGCATGTCGGCGATGAGTTCGCCCTTCTCGAGAAAGACGATCCGGTGCGAGATCGAGCGGGCGAAGGCAATCTCGTGGGTAACGAACAGCATCGTCGTGCCCGTGGTCGCCAGCACCTTGAGGATGTCCAGCACCTCCGCCGTCATCTCCGGATCGAGCGCGCTGGTCACCTCGTCGAGGAGCAGATAGCGCGGCTGCATCGCGAGCGCCCGGCAGATGCCGACCCGCTGGCGCTGGCCGCCCGACAGCTGCGCCGGATAGGCATCGGCCCGGTGCGCGAGGCCGACCCGGTCGAGCAGCGCGCGCGCTTCCGCGATCACCTCGGCCTTGGGCCGCTTCAGCACCTCGACGGGGGCAAGCGCGATGTTCTCCACCGCCGTCATGTGCGGATAGAGGTTGAACTGCTGGAACACGGTCGCCGACCGGCGGCGCGCTTCCGCCAGCTCCTTTGGCTTGGCCACATCGAAGCCATCGACCGTGATCGCCCCGGCCTCGAATTTTTCAAGACCGTTGATGCAGCGGATCAGGGTCGACTTGCCCGAGCCGCTGGCGCCCAGAACCGAGACCACTTCGCCCGGATTGAGCGTGAGATTGACCCCGTCGAGCACCTTGTGGGTGCCGAAGGATTTGCACAGGCCGTTGACGGAGAGCATCAGACCCCCTTCCAGTCCGTATGCGCCCGCAGCCGCCGTTCCAGCCGGGACCCGGCATAGGCGACCGCCTTGGCGGTGAGGTAATAGAGCGCGCCCACGACAGCCCAGACGATGAAGGGCTTCAGCGTGCGCAGGTTGAGGATGTTGCCGACCTTGGTCAGGTCGATGACGCCGATGACGGAGATGAGCGAGGTCACCTGCAGCTGGTTGACCAGCAGGCCCGTCAGCGGCCCGATCGCAAAGGCAAGTGCCTGCGGCGCGATCACCCGTCTCAGGATGGTCCAGCGTGTCAGGCCGAACACCCGCGCCGCCTCGATCTGCTCGCGTGAGATCGCCTCGATGGCCGAAACCGCAATCACGTAGACGAAGGCCGCGGTATTGCCGGAAAGGGTGATCAACGCAGCCTGCGACGGCGTCAGGTTGATCTTCATCAGCACCGGCAGACCGAAGAACACCAGGAACAGCTGCACCAGCACCGGCGAGTTCTTCAGGAGTTCGGCAAGCCCATGCACCAGCTGGCGCAGCACAGGCACCCGGTAGTAGCGCACCACCGCAAAGCCGAGCCCGAGCGCGCCGCCGATCAGCGTCGAGGCCACGAACAGCCAAAGCGTCACCGACAGGCCCTGCAGCAGCAAGACGATGTCATAGGGGGTAAACTCGGTGTAGCGCATCACGCCACCTCCCCGGCCGTATGGCGGTTGACATGGCGGTGCACCGCGCCGAACAGGCCGGAGACCGCATAGGTCAGGCAGGCATAGGCCACCAGCAGCGCCGCATAGACCTCGAAGGGCCGGAACGTCTCGGCCGCCACGATCTTCGCCGAGCCGGTCAGCTCGTTCAGCGTGATCGTCGACAGCACCGACGAGGTCAGCACCAGATTGACGCAGACCGCCCCGAGCGGGCGGATCGAGGTCCTGAGTGCGATGGGCAGGATCACCTTGGTGAAGATCTTGCGCCGGGTAAGACCGCTGACCTCTGCCGCCTCCAGGATACCCGGCTCGATGGCCAGGATGCCCGCGCGGATCACATCCGACGTGTAGGCGCCGCCGGCAATCGACAGGGC
Source organism: Pannonibacter sp. SL95 (assembly GCF_026672425.1). GTDB lineage: Bacteria > Pseudomonadota > Alphaproteobacteria > Rhizobiales > Stappiaceae > Pannonibacter. The sequence goes on along the minus strand of NZ_JAPPRC010000003.1, from coordinate 1,858,493 downwards.
GATGATCCCGGTCGGCGCGGCCTCGATGTAGATCCCGACTTCCGGCAGCCCGAAATAGAAGAAGAACAGCTGCACGATGAAGGGGATGTTGCGGAACACGTCGACATAGATCGCCGACAGGCGCCGGGCCAGCGGCGACGCAGCCGTGCGGCAGGCGGCCACGACAATGCCAAGCACGATGCTGCCCGCCAGTGCGCCGAGGCAGACCACCGTTGTCAGCCACAGCCCCTCCAGGAGGAACGGCACATGCTTGGCCAGGATCGAAAGGTCGAAGCCCAAGGGCGCCTCCCAGGTGAAAGTGAAACCGGTTTCATTTAGACGTGCAAAGTGCCTCCTGTCAACGGTCAGCTTCGTGTCCGCACCGGACTGGAAACCGGCACTCCTGCCCTTGCGTCGCTGCCGGATCCGGGGCACAAAAAGCGCCCTGTGATGACCACAAGTGAACACCCCTCGCCCGAAGAGGGGGACCCTGCTTTCTGGATGGACCTGACCGATGATCCTGTGTTGCGGTGAAGCGCTGATGGACATGCTGCCGAGAGAGATCGGCTGCGAAGGAACTGCATTCCTGCCCGTGCCCGGCGGCGCGATCTTCAACACGGCGCTGGCGCTCGGCCGGCTCGGCACACCGGCCGGCTTCCTCTATGGCGTCTCGACCGACCTGTTCGGCGAGCAGCTCCTCGCCCATCTCGCCGCCTCGAACGTTGCCACCGACCTGACGATCCGCTCGCCGCGCCCGACGACCCTCGCCTTCGTGCGGCTGAAGGACGGCAACGCCACCTACACCTTCTACGACGAGAACTCCGCCGGCCGCATGATCACGGCCGCCGACCTGCCGGCCCTGCCGGCTGCCGTCTCGACGCTCTATTTCGGCGGCATCAGCCTGATCGGCGAGCCCTGCGGCACGGCCCTGGAAGCGCTGCTGATGCGCGAGGCCGGTTCGCGGGTGATCGCGCTTGACCCCAACATCCGCCCCGGTTTCATTACCGATGAAACGGCCTATCGTGCGCGTCTGTCACGCATTTTCGCCAAGGCCGACATCCTGAAGCTCAGCGAGGAAGACCTCGAGTGGTACGCCCCCGGCTCCGATTTCGACACGATGGCGAAATCCTGGATCGCCGGCGGTATCAAGGTCGTCCTGAAGACCCTCGGCAAGGACGGCGCCCGCGCCCTGACGGCGACGCAGGACATCACCGTTCCGGCCCGCAAGGTCGAGGTCGTGGACACGGTCGGTGCCGGTGACACGTTCAACGCCGGCTTCCTGTCCTCGCTCGCCGAAGCCGGTGTGCTCACCAAGACGGGTGTCGGCGCCTTGAGCGACGCAGTCCTCACCGCCGCCCTCATCCGCGCCACATCCGTCGCCGCCGTCACCGTCTCCCGCGCCGGCGCCAACCCGCCCTGGGCCCACGAGCTGTAAGGCGGGACTGGTCTACGTGCTGTCGCGGTGGTTTTGACGGCATGCCCTCAGGACGCGCCTCAGCTTTATGACAGACCTCTCCATCGTCATCCCGGGCGCAGCGAAGCGGAGACCCGGGACCGGAGAGCCAATGTCTCTCGGGAGGGGAAGTCCCAGAACCATGGACGCGTCGGCTCTCCGGTCCCGGCTCGGCGCTTCGCTTGGCCGGGATGACGATCGAGGGTTTGTGCCCCTACCGCGTCACCCTAGGCCCGCGCGTCTTCCAGGATCATGTCCGCGCCCTTCTCCGCCACCATCATCACGGGAGCGTTGATGTTGCCGGAGGTGATGTTGGGAAACACAGACGCATCGACCACGCGCAGGCCCGGCACGCCATGCACCCGCAGCCGGTGATCGACAACAGCGCTGGACGGGTCCGGCCCCATCACCGCCGTGCCGCAGGGGTGGTAGATCGAGCCGCAATTGGCGCGGAAATGCTCCAGCAGTTCCTGGTCGCTCTGCGCCTCGACCGAAGGGCTCATCTCCGCCTCGGTGATGGCGGCAAGCGAGGGGGCCTGCATCAGCCGGCGCACGAACTGGCTTCCCTCCACCGCCTCGCGGCAGTCTTCCTCGGTTGAGAGGTAATTGCCCTGGATCACCGGCGACAGGTCGTCGAGCCCGCCATTGATGCGAAGATCCACCCGCCCCCGGCTGGTCGGCCGGCAGGAGTTGAAGGCGACGAGAAAGCCCGGATAGGGTTCCGGTGCCAGCCCCTTCTTCGGGTCCTCAGGAATGCGGTAGGACAGCGGATTGAAGTAGAGCTGCAGGTTCGGCCGCAGCGCATCCGGCCGCGAGCGAAAGAACCCGCCCGCCTGATTGACGCTGCCGGCAAACGGCCCCTTGCGCGTCAACGCCCAGCGCAGGGCCAGCGCCGCCTGGCCGAAGATCGACCCGAACGGCCCGTTCAGCGTCGGCACGCGGGAGCGGAAATAGAAGCTGGCGCACAGATGATCCTGCAGGTTGGCGCCAACGCCCGGCAGATCGCGTCGCGTGGGTAAGCCCAGCGCCTGAAGCCGGGCCGCCGCGCCGAGCCCGGAGCGCTGCAGCAGCACCGGTGTGGCGATGGCTCCCGTTGCCAGGATCACGTCGCGCCGCGCCAGGAGCAGCCGTTGCCCCGCCTCGTCATGCCCTGCCCCCTCAGCGCGCACCACCAGTCCCCGCGCCCGGCCCTCGGCGTCGAGCACGACTTCCAGCGCGCGCGTCCTCGTAAACACAGTGAGGTTCTTACGCCGCCGCGCCGGCTTCAGGTACTCCACGCCGGAGGACGACCGCAGGCCCGCCCGGGTGTTCACGTCGTAGATCCCCGCCCCTTCCAGGCTTGCGCCGTTGAAGTCGGGCGTCGCCGGCAGCTGCAACTCGGCGCAGGCGGAGAGGAAGCGATCCGCGGTCGGATGAGTCTCCCCCCGCATCGGCGTCACATGGATCGGGCCGTCGCCGCCATGGAAGGGGCTTTCGCCCAGCGCGTGGGTTTCCAGCTTGCGGAAATAGGGCAGCACATCGTCATGGCCCCAGCCGGGGTTGCCGGCCGCCCGCCAGTCGTCGAAATCCTCCCGCGCGCCCCGTACGAAGATCATCGCGTTGATCGCCCCGGAGCCGCCCAGCACCTTGCCGCGCGGCACATAGACCTGCCGGTTGCCCAGCGCCGCCTCCGGCTCGCTGCGATACATCCAGTTGACCGCCGGATTGTAGTAGCTCTTGGCATAGCCGACCGGGATCTTCAGCCAGAACGAGCGGTCCTCGCCGCCCGCCTCCACCAGCGCCACCGTGTAGCGCCCGCATTCGCTCAGCCGCGCCGCCAGGATCGCCCCGGCGGAGCCTGCCCCTGCGATGACAAAGTCGAACTCCTCCCGGCCGGCAGCGGCCAGGTCAGCGCGGGAAGTCTCGGTCATGGTCGGTCTCAGCCCTTGGCGGGAGCGAACTGTTTCACGTCCGCCGGTGTGTCGCCCATCTGCAGGTGCAGCCGTGTGCCCGTATAGGGCGTGTGGCGTGCAATCACCTCCCGGTTCAGCTCGATGCCGAGCCCCGGCTCGCGGCTGGGGATGAGATAGCCATCCTCCAGCGTGAGCTTGGTCTTCAGCACCTCGGCATGGAACCCGGAGAAATCGAGGATCGCCTCGTGGATCAGGAAGTTCGGCAGGGTCGCAGCCAGCTGGATCGAGGCTGCCGCCCCCACGGGACCGTTGTAGAGATGCGGCGCGACCTCGGCATACTGCGCCTCGGCCATGCCGGCGATCTTCTTGGCCTCCAGCAGGCCGCCCACCCGGGCAACGTTCATTTGCAGGATCGAGGCCGCCTTCAGCTCCAGCACCCGGTGAAACTCGTATTTGGTGGTCAGCCGCTCACCCGTCGCAACCGGTATGGAGGTCGCCCGCGCCACCTCGGCCATGGCCGCTTCCTGTCCCGGCGGCACCGGCTCCTCGAACCACAGCGGATCAAAGCGCTCCAGCCGCTTGGCGAGCCGGATCGCCGAGGACGGCACCATCTGGCCATGGGTGCCGAACAGGAGATCAGCCGAGGCACCGACCGCCTCGCGCACCTTGGCGCAGAAGGTCTCGCAGCGCTCCATCACCCCCAGCGACAGATGGTGACCGGAATAGGCGGTGTAGGGCCCAGCCGGATCGAACTTCACGCCCGTGAAGCCCTGCCGCACCATCTCCGCCGCGCAGTCCGCCGCCAGATCCGGGTCGTTGTAGTCGTACTCGCCGGCCGCGTTCTTCGGATAGAGATAGGTATAGGCGCGCAGCCGCTCATGCACCTGCCCGCCCAGGAGATCCATCACCGGCCGGCCGGCGGCCTTGCCAATGATGTCCCAGCAGGCAATCTCCAGCCCCGAGACGATGCCCATCATCGTCGGGTCGGGGCGCTGGGTGAAGCCGCTGGAATAGGCCGAGCGCCAGAAACGCTCGATCCGGTGCGGATCATGCCCTTCCAGATGCCGCACGAACACATCCTCGATCACCGGCACCAGGGCACTGGGATGGAAGGCCGTCGCATAGATCTCGCCCACGCCCTCGATCCCGCAGGCAGTCTTCAGCGTCACGAAGATCCAGTACATCCCGCCCAGATGCGGCGGAGGCACGGCGACGACATCGGTGGTGAGCGAAACGAGCTTCATGGGCGCACCTGGCTTGAGGGAGCGTGAGAACAAATTGAGAACATGTCAGGGTGCCAGCACCACGAGCCGGGTCTGGGTGAACTCCAGCAGCCCGTGCTTGCCGTCGTCGCCGCCCAGACCCGAGCGCTTCCAGCCGGCGTGGTAGCCCTGGTAGGGATCGGCCGGGAAGCGGTTCACGTAGAGCTCGCCCGCCTCCATGCTGTTGGCGATCTGCATCACCTTGCGGTGGTCATTGCTGAAGAGCACCGAGCTCAGGCCGAACTGGTGATCGTTCGCGAGACGCAGGGCCTCGTCGAGGTCGCTCACCCGCACCACCGCCAGCACCGGACCGAACACCTCTTCCCGGATGATCTCCATCTCCTGCCGGCAGCCGGTCAGCAGCGTCGGCGGATAGAACCAGCCCGGCCCTTCCGGCATCACGCCGCCGGCCGCAAGGCTCGCCCCTTCGGCCACCGCCCGCTCGACCATGGCATGGATCTCGGCCCGGGCCTTCTCGCTCGCCACCGGCCCCATCGCGTCGGGCTCTTGCGCCCGGTCGGCAAAGCGCCGCGCGCGGAAGGCCTCCGTCAGCGCCGCGACCAGCGCGTCATGCAGGGCATCGACCACATAGACACGGGCCGCCGCCGTGCAGACCTGGCCGCAATGGTTGGTCTTGTTGGCCACCAGCCGGCGGGCGACATCGGCCACATCCGCATCTGGCCCCACCAGCACCGGCGTCTTGCCGCCCAGCTCCAGCGACGTCTTGGCGATGTTGGCCTTGGCATAGTCCATCACCGCCCGCCCGGCCGAGACGCTGCCCGTCAGCGTGATCATGCCGACCGCCTCGGCCTGCGACAGCCGCCCGGCCCCGGCATGGTCCATGGTCAGGATGTTGATCACCCCGTCCGGCAGTCCGGCCGCCTGAATGGCCTCGCTCAGCGCCAGTGCCGACAGCGGCGTCGTGTTCGACGGGCGCACCACCACGCTGTTGCCGGCCATCAGCGCCGGCGCCACCTTGCGCAGCAGCGTGTAGATCGGAAAATTGAACGGGATCAGGCAGACAACGACGCCGATGGGTGCGCGCATCAACAGGAGCGTCTCGCCGGGCGTATCGGAGGGGATGATCTCGCCCTCGATGCGCCGCGCCCATTCGCTGTGATAGCGGGTGATCTCGGCGCCATAGACGGCCTCGCCCGTGGCATCGCTGAGGCTCTTGCCGGTCTCGGCCGCCAGCACCGCGCCAATCGTCTGGGCCCGCGCCTCGATCTCGGCCGCAAGACGACGCAGCGCCGCCCCCCGGTCACAGGCGGCAAGCCCCGCCCAGCCCGGCTGCGCGGCCTTTGCCGCCGCGACCGCCGCGTCGATCTCGTCCGCCTCCGCCAGCGCCACCTCACCGATGACCGCGCCGGTGGCCGGCGACAGCACGGGCTGGCTGCGTCGGCCTGCCGGCTTCACGTTTCTGCCGCCGATGAAGAACGCGCCAACCGTCATCTGCCTCGCCTCATGCCGTTCAGGTTCGGAACCTTCAGGATCCTGTGCCCGGCGCACTGCCACCGCAGCCCCCGAGCCTCTCTAGCTAGGAGCGCCGGACGCCTCTCGGCAAATGCCGGTTGGTCATGGAAGCATGCGGAAAACTGATGCTTGGCCGACTACCCTGATCATCCCCCGATCACTTGAGCCCGCGAACAAAAACGGGCAGCCAAAGCCGCCCGTGAGCTTGATGACAAACCTCGACCTCTACCGCCGTCATCCCGGCCAAGCGAAGCGCCGAGCCGGGACCGGAGAGCCGAAGCCTCGAATATTCAACGAGTTAATCCCGGAGAGACCTTGGCTCTCCGGTCCCGGATCTCCGCTTCGCTCTCGTCCGGGATGACGACAGAGGGTTTGTCAGCAGTTGGACGGGCAGCCAAAGCCGCCCGTCCAACCGCCGCAAGACCCGGCAGTTCAATCGTAATCGTCACCCGTTTGCCGGGCCGGAATGCCGTCAGAACATGATGTTCGGCAGCATCGTGCCAATCGTTGGCATCGCCCAGATCAGCGCCATGGCGAGGATCTGCAGCAGGATGAAAGGCACCACGCCCTGATAGATCATGCCCGTGGTCACTTCCTTGGGCGCTGCCCCGCGCAGGTAGAACAGGGAGAAGCCGAAGGGCGGGGTCAGGAACGAGCTTTGCAGGTTCACCGCAATCAGCACCGCCAGCCACAAGGGATCATGCCCCATCAGGATCAGCGGCGGAATCAGCAGCGGCAGCAGGATCACCGCGATCTCGACAAAGTCGAGGAAGAAGCCGAGCACGAAAATGAAGGCCATGGCGAACACCAGCGCTCCCGTCGCCCCGCCCGGCATCGCTTCCAGGATCTGCGCCACCCGGTGTTCACCGCCAAGGCCGACAAAGACCAGCGAGAAGAACGAGGCCATCAGGATGGTGGCGAAGATCATCGAGGTGACGACCATCGTCTGGGTCAGTGCCGGGATCAGCGTCTTGGCCCGGAACGACTGTTTCAGCGACACCAGCACCGCCACCAGCCCGACCAGCGCCAGCCCGGCGTAGATCGCCGCCAGCGTATACTCGAGCGCCCCGGCATCCGACCGCTGCAGCCGCACCGGATAAAGTCCCGCCGCAACCACCAGCACGAACAGCGCCACCGTCCCGCCCAGCACAAGGCCCTTCGGAGCCCCCTGCTTGTAGCCGGCGAGCAGGATCGCACCGATGGAGCCCACCGCCGCCGCCTCGTTCGGCGAGGCGATGCCGAACAGCACCGCGCCCAGCACGGCGACGATCAGCAGCACCGCCGGCAGGATCGCCCCCGCGACCTCGCGCCGTGACGGCCGCCGGTCGAGCGCCTTCATAGCCGGCGCGTCTCCCGGCACGAGCCAGGCCACCACCAGCACATAGACGATGTAAAGCACCACCAGCAGCAATCCAGGAAGCAGCGCGGCGGCAAACATTTCACCGACCGACAGGGATTCGATCGAGAACTTGCCCTGCTTGTACTGCGCCTGCTGGAAGGCCGAGGACATCACGTCCGCCAGAATGATCAGCAGCGTCGAGGGCGGAATGATTTGGCCGAGCGTACCGGAGGCACAGATAAGGCCGGACGACAGGCGCGGGTTGTAGCCATTGCGCAGCATCGCAGGCAGCGCGATCATGCCCATCGCCACCACCGTCGCCCCGACGATGCCGGTCGAGGCGGCCAGCAGCGCGCCGACCAGCACGACCGACACGCCGAGCCCCCCGCGCATGGTGCCGAACAGCCGGCCCATGGTCTCCAGAAGGTCTTCCGCGATCCGGCTCTTTTCCAGGATCACGCCCATCAGCACGAACAGCGGAATGGCGGTCAGCACGGGATTGGTCAGAACGGCAAAAAACCGCTGCCCCAGCGCGCCCATCAGGCCAAGCGAGAAATCCCCGCTGAAATAGCCGATGAGGGCAAACAGCGTCGCAACGCCGGAAATGGTGAAGGCAACCGGATAGCCGAGCAGGATGAACCCGATCAGCGCGGCAAACATCAGAATATCAAGCGGCATCACTTGGCGCCTTCTGAAACGCGGCCCGAAAGACGCAGACAATCACGCAGAAACGCCGAAAGGCCCTGCAGCAGCAGCAGCACGCAGAAGACCGGGATCAGGCTTTTCAGGAGGAACGAGGCCGGAATGCCGCCGACCGAGATCGGCCCTTCCAGAATGGCCCAGGAGCGGGCCACCGTCGGCCAGGAATAGATCAGCAGCACCACCAGCGACCCGCCCAGCAGCACCACATGGCCGAACAGGTCGATCATCGCCTGGGCCTGCCGGGACGCCTTGGCGTAATAGATGTCGACGCGCACATGGCCGTTGACCATCAGCGTGTAGCCGGCCCCCAGCATGAACACGCTGGCATGCAGGTAAAGGACGCCCTCGTTGAGGAAGATCGACGAATAGCCGAAGACATAGCGCAGCAGCACGATCACGAACTGCAAGAGCACCATCGCCAGCGCAAACCAGATCGTCACCGCGCCCACCGCCCGGCTCACCCGGTCAAGCGCATTCGCAAATTGTTCCATTCCCCCGCCCCCTGTTGCGGTCTTTTCTTGTCCGGACGTCCGGTCCCGTCATCCCCGCGCAGGCGGGGATCCAGTACTCCCGGCGCTTGCTTTGTTCCCCATTCATCGCGAGCGCCCTGGTTACTGGATCCCGGTCTTGCCGCCTTGCGGCAAACCGGGATGACAGCAAAGACAAACCCCGGCGCGAGCACCCCCGCGCCGGGGCCGTTCAGTCTCAGCCGTAGTTATACGTCAGGCCGCGGGCGTTCATCTGGCCGGCGTCCGCATAGGGCATGTACTCGGTCATCAGCGCGCGGTAGGCAAGGAAGCTCTCGGTGATGCGCTTCACCAGCTCGTCGCTGTTGTCACGCAGCTCACTGACCACCTCACCCATGGCATTGCCCATGGCGACCACGATCTCGTCCGGCAGCTTGTGCACGGTCACGCCATGCTTGTCCTTCAGCTCGCGCAGCGCCATGGCATGCTTGGTGTTGTACTCGGTCAGCACCGGGTTGTAGAGGCTCTGCGAGGCGAAGGTGACCACCTGCTTCAGGTCATCCGGCAGCGCTTCCCAGGCCTTGATGTTGATGGCGCATTCCTCGGCCGAGGACGGCTCGCCAACACCCGGCGCGTAGTAGTTCTTGGCCACCTGCTGCAGACCCAGCGCACTGTCCGACCACGGACCGATGAACTCGCCCGCATCCAGCGCGCCTGACTGCAGCGCCTGGAACATCGCCGGACCGGACATGGCTTCCACCGCCATGCCAAGCTTGGCGCAGACTTCCGAGTTGAGGCCGGTGGTGCGGTACTTGAGGCCCTTCAGGTCGTCGACCGTCTTGATCTCCTTGCGGAACCAGCCGAACCACTGCGGACCCGAGTTGCCGCACAGGAACGGCTTCAGGCCGAAGCGGCCGTACATCTCGTCATAGAGCGCCTGACCACCGCCCTGCTGCATCCAGCCGATCTGCTCGATGGCGGTCAGACCCAGCGGCTGCGAGCCGAACAGCAGGATGCCCTTGGACTTGGAGCCCCAGTAGGCCGGCACCGCGTGATAGATCTCGGCCGTGCCTTCGGCGACAGCATCAAACACGCCCGGTCCCGGGACGATTTCACCGGCGGCGAAAAGTTCCACCTGCAACCGGCCACCCGACAGGGCGGTGATGCGGTCGGCAAGCGCCTGGGCAGCAACGCCCGGCCCCGGCAGGTTCTTCGGCCAGGCGCTGACCATGCGCCACTTGATGACGTCCTGCGCGATGGCCGGAGCGGCAAGCGCCGCCGTACCCGCTGCTGCCGCCGCACCGATACCTGCGGTCTTCAGGAAATCACGTCTCTTCATCGTCAGACCTCCGCTCTGTTGGTTTGTCATGATGTGCCTGTTCCGCTTGTTCTTCAGTCTTTCAGGATGGCCGGCAGGTTCAGGCCATTTTCGCGCGCGCAGTCGAGCGCGATCTCGTAGCCGGCATCGGCGTGACGCATCACGCCGGTGGCCGGATCATTCCACAGCACATTGGCGATGCGCCGGTCAGCCGCTTCCGTGCCGTCACAGCAGATCACCATGCCGGAGTGCTGCGAGAAGCCCATGCCCACGCCGCCGCCGTGGTGCAGCGACACCCAGGTCGCCCCAGACGCGGTGTTGAGAAGGGCGTTCAGCAGCGGCCAGTCGGACACGGCGTCCGATCCGTCCTTCATCGCTTCCGTCTCGCGGTTCGGCGAGGCGACGGAGCCGGAATCAAGGTGGTCGCGGCCGATGACGATCGGCGCCTTCAGCTCGCCCTTGCGCACCATCTCGTTGAACGCCAGACCCAGCTTGTGGCGCAGGCCCAGGCCCACCCAGCAGATACGCGCCGGCAGGCCCTGGAAGGCAATGCGCTCGCGCGCCATGTCCAGCCAGTTGTGCAAATGCGCGTCGTCCGGGATCAGCTCCTTCACCTTCTGGTCGGTGCGGTAGATGTCTTCCGGGTCACCCGACAGCGCGCACCAGCGGAACGGACCGATGCCACGGCAGAACAGCGGCCGGATGTAGGCCGGCACGAAGCCCGGGAAGGCAAAGGCGTTCTCCAGGCCCTCGTCCTTGGCCACCTGACGGATGTTGTTGCCATAGTCGAGCGTCGGCACGCCGGCGTTCCAGAAGTCGACCATCGCCTGAACATGCACGCGCATCGACGCGCGGGCGGCCTTCTCCACCGCCTTCGGATCGCTCTCTTGCTTGGCGCGCCATTCGCCGACGGTCCAGCCGGAGGGCAGATAGCCGTGGATCGGGTCATGCGCCGAGGTCTGGTCGGTGACGATGTCCGGGCGCGGGCCACCGGCGTTCATGCGCTTGACCAGTTCGGGGAAAACGTCGGCCGCGTTGCCGATCAGCGCCACGGATTTCGCCTCGCCCGCCTTGGTCCAGCGGTCGATCATCGCCAGCGCCTCGTCCAGCGTATGCGCCTTTTCATCGACATAGCGGGTGCGGATGCGGAAGTCGGCGCGGGTCTCGTCGCATTCGACGGCCAGGCAGCAGGCGCCGGCCATCACGGCCGCCAGCGGCTGCGCGCCGCCCATGCCGCCAAGGCCACCGGTCAGGATCCATTTGCCCTTGAGGTCACCGCCGTAATGCTGGCGGCCCGCCTCGGCAAAGGTCTCATAGGTGCCCTGCACGATGCCTTGCGTGCCGATGTAGATCCACGACCCGGCAGTCATCTGGCCGTACATGGCCAGGCCTTTCTTGTCGAGTTCGTTGAAATGGTCCCAGGTTGCCCAATGCGGCACCAGGTTGGAGTTGGCAATCAGCACGCGCGGGGCATCCGCATGGGTGCGGAACACGCCGACCGGCTTGCCCGACTGGACCAGCAGCGTCTCGTTGTCTTCCAGCGACTTCAGCGCCGCAACGATGCGGTCGAAGTCGTCCCAGGTGCGCGCCGCGCGGCCGATGCCACCATAAACCACCAGCGCATGCGGGTTCTCGGCCACATCCGGGTGCAGGTTGTTCATCAGCATGCGCAGCGGCGCTTCCGTCAGCCAGCTCTTGGCGTTCAGCGTCGTGCCGGTGGGCGGGAAGATGTCGCGCTGATTATGGCGGGGATTGGTCATGTTTCCTCTCCGAAGCAACGTTTCATGTGCAGTGAATTGACGTCCGGCCCTGTGCTTAGGTGCGCCAGGTTCCGGAGGCCACGGTCTCGAGAATGGATGTGAGGACGGCCTGCAGCCGCGCGGCCTTGGTCAGGCTGTAGGCATAGGGCGGCAGCTCGGTTTCCAGATGCGTCGCCTGCGCCAGCTCCATCTGGATGGAGTGATAGCCTTCCGCCGGCCGGCCATAGTGCCGGGTCGTCCAGCCGCCCTTGAAGCGGCCATTGACCACCGTGCTGTAGCCCTCCGCCGCCTGGCAGATGCCGGCCACCGCCTCGCCCAGACCGGGCGCGCAGGACGTGCCCTCCACCGTACCGATGTTGAAATCCGGCAGCGTGCCGTCAAACAGGAACGGGATGTTGGAGCGGATCGAGTGGCAATCGTAGAGCACGGCAAACCCGTGGATCGCATGCACCCGCCGCAGTTCGGCTTCCAGCGCCGCATGATAGGGCGCATGGAAGGCCAGCCGCCGCCGCTCGATCTCGGCCGCATCCGGGGCATCCAGCCAGATGTTTTCGCCATCGAAATCGGTCAGCGGCACCAGCCCGGTGGTGTTCTGCCCCGGATAGAGGCTTGCCCCGTCCGGCGGCCGGTTGGCGTCGATGACAAAGCGGTGGAAGGTCGCAGCCACGGTCGTCGCCCCCGGCAGCAGCCCGTCATAAAGCCGGTCCACATGCCAGTCGGTATCGCTGAGCACCAGCCCGCGCGCGTTCAGCTTCGCCCGGATGCCGGCGGGAACATGCGTGCCCGAATGCGGCAGCCCCAGCACCACCGGACTGTCGCCCCGCGTCACCGTCACCGGCCCACTCTGATCGTCACGCGTCATTTCAACCATCCACCCGACTTCCTTTTCCGGCCTCAACGCACGTCGTTCGCCCTGTCCAGGCTGATCCCAAAAACTCTGCCGTCATCCCCGCCCGCTCCCGTCATCCCCGCGAAGGCGGGGATCCAGTACCCCCGGTCTTCGTCATCATCACCGCCGGGATTACCGGCTCCCGGTCCCGCCGCTAAGCGCCAAACCGGGATGACACGCTTGAACTCGCCGCAGCCCCCTCTCCCCCCTTGAGGGGGAGATGTCTGCGCCAGCAGACAGAGGGGGGTGGCGACGCTCTGGCAGACACCGAGCCAGATGTGCCCCCGAACGGCCGACCTCTCCCGTCATCCCCGCGAAGGCGGGGATCCAGTACCCCCTGTCTTCATCGCAATCAGTCCCCGGGTTACTGGATCCCGGTCTTGCCGCCACGCGGCAAACCGGGATGACACCCGAGAAACCTCACCTCAGACCTTGAACGACCCGATCTCCGCCGCCGCCGCAAACGCTCCGGAGCGCACCAGCGCAGATGCCGCCTCGATGTCGGGGGCGAGATACCGGTCTTCCTTCAGCGCCGCCGCCACTGCGCGCAGGCGTGCGATCACCGACTGAAGCCGCCCAGAGGTCTTGAGCGGCGCGCGGAACTCGATGCCCTGCGCCGCACACAGCGCCTCGACACCGAGGATCACCGACAGGTTGGCATTCATCCGCAGCAGCCGGCGCGCGCCATGGGCGGCCATCGACACATGGTCTTCCTGATTGGCCGAGGTCGGCGTCGAATCCGTCGAGCACGGCGTTGCCAGGTGCTTGTTTTCGCTCATCAAGGCGGCCGTCGTGACTTCCGCGATCATGTAGCCGGAGTTGAGGCCCGGATCGGGGGTCAGGAACGGCGGCAGGTCGTGGCTCAGCGTCGGATCGACCATCAGCGCCACGCGCCGCTGCGCGATCGCACCGATTTCAGCCACCGCCAGCGCGATCTGGTCGGCGGCAAAGGCCACCGGCTCGGCGTGGAAATTGCCGCCCGAAACGATGCGGCCCTCGCCCAGCACCAGCGGGTTGTCGGTGACCGCGTTGGCCTCGATTTCCAGCGTCGAGCCGGCAAAGCGCAACAGGTCGACAGCCGCCCCCAGCACCTGCGGCTGGCAGCGGATGCAATAGGGGTCCTGCACGCGCGTGTCGCCCTCGCGGTGGCTCTCGCGGATTTCCGAGCCCTCCATGATGGCGCGCATCAGGTCGGCGACCTCGATCTGACCGCGATGGCCGCGCAGGGTATGGATTTCCGGCTGCAGCGGCGCGGTCGATCCCATGATGGCATCGGTCGAGAGCGTCGAGATCACCAGCGAGGCCGCCGCATTGGTCCAGGCCTCGAACAGGCCGATCAGTGCCAGCGCGGTGGAAAACTGCGTGCCGTTGATGAGCGCCAGCCCCTCCTTGGGGCCAAGCACAACCGGGGTCAGACCCGCCATCTTCAGCGCGTCGCCGCCCGCCAGCCGCTCGCCGCCATAGATCGCCTCGCCGGCACCGATCATCACCGCCGTCATGTGGGCGAGCGGGGCCAAATCGCCGGACGCACCCACGGAGCCTTGAGAGGGAACGACCGGCGTCACGCCAGCTTCGAGCATCGCCTCAATGAGCGCGATCACCTCCCAGCGCACGCCCGACGCGCCGCGCCCGAGGCTCAGGAGCTTCAGCACCATCATCAGCCGCGTTGCGGCGCGGTCCAGCGGCTCGCCCACGCCGCAGCAATGCGACAGGATCAGGTTGCGCTGCAGCGTCGCCGTGTCCTTCGGCGCAATCTTCACCGAGGCGAGCTTGCCAAAGCCGGTGTTGACGCCATAGACGCCGACATCGCCATTGGCCGCCGCCGCAACATGGGCCGCCGCCAGATCGACCGCCGGACGCGCCGAGGGATCAAGGCGGACCGCGCGCCCATCGCGCCAGATCTGTTCAAGGTCGGCCAGTGTGGCGCGGCCGGGCTGGAGAACAACGGTCATTGCGAACCTCCGAAAACTCGGGCGTGAAGGGGATTGAAGCCGAAGCGGTAGACAAGCTCCGCCGGCGTCTCGACGTTCCAGATGGCAAGGTCGGCGCGCAGGCCCTCGGAGATGCGGCCGCAGTCATCAAGGCCAAGGGCTTTCGCCGCGTTCACGGTCACGCCGCGCAGCGCTTCCTCGACGGTCAGCCGGAAGAAGGTGCAGCCCATGTTCATGGTCAGGAGCAGCGAAGTCAGCGGCGAGGTGCCGGGATTGCAGTCGGTTGCCAGCGCCATCGGCACCTCATGCGCCCGGAAGGCAGCAACCGGGGGAACCTGCGTCTCGCGAATGGCGTAGAATGCGCCGGGCAGCAGCACGGCCACGGTGCCGGAGGCCGCCAGCGCGGCCGCGTCCGCGTCGGTTGCATATTCCACGTGGTCGGCCGACAGGGCACCGTAGCGGGCGGCGAGCTGGGTGCCGCCGATGCGCGACAGCTGTTCGGCATGAAGCTTCACCGGCAAACCAAGACGCTTCGCCGCGTCAAACACCCGAGTCATGTCCTCGACCGAAAAGGCGATGCCCTCGCAGAACCCGTCGACCGCATCAACGAGGCCCTCGGCCGCCGCAGCTTCCAGACCCGGCAGGCAGACCTCGATCAGATAGGCCTCCGTCCGGCCCTTGTACTCGGCCGGCACCGCGTGGGCGCCGAGGTAGGTGGTCCGGACGCGCACCTTGCGCTCCTGGCCCAGCCTCCGGGCCGCCCGCAGCATCTTCAACTCGGTCTCGATCTCCAGTCCGTAGCCGGACTTGATCTCGATTGTAGTCATCCCCTCGCTGATCAGCGCATCAAGGCGCGGTAGCGCGGAGGCGACGAGGTCGGACTCGCTGGCCTCGCGGGTCGAGCGGACCGAGGAGACGATGCCGCCCCCTGCCCTTGCCACTTCCTCGTAGGTCGCGCCGTCAAGACGCATCTCGAACTCGCGCGCCCGGTGTCCGCCATGGACGATATGGGTGTGGCAATCGATGAGACCGGGGGTCACCAGACGGCCGTCCAGATCGAGGCGCGGAAGGGTCGCAAATTCTCCCGGAATGGCGTCGCTTTGTCCGACGAAGGCGATGGTTTGTCCGTCCACGACCACAGCGCCGTTTTCGATCAGGCCATAGCCCGTCGGCCCCGCCAGGGTGGCAAGCGTCGCGTTGGTCAGGATGATCGGCTGATCAAGTTCCATCTTGGTTTCCTCCCGAGATGGGCGTATTTTGTCTGCACATATTAATCGTGTCAATCGAGGAAGGCGGCGAAAGAATGAGCAGCGCAAACGCAGGCGACCTGGCGAATTCCCCCGCAGCACCGGCAGCAACGGCAACGTTCCTGTGGGCAAAAGAGGCATTGCTGCCTCAGGGCTGGGCAGCGGATGTCACCGTGGAGCTCAGCGCCGATGGCCGGATTTCAGCTGTCCGGCCAGGGACTTCCGTGCCCGCAGGGGCAACCCGGACCGACCTCCTCCTGCCCGCGCCGGGCAATCTCCATTCCCACGCCTTCCAGCGCGCCATGGCCGGTCTGACCGAGCGGCGCGGCCCCGACCCGCGCGACAGTTTCTGGACCTGGCGGCAGCTGATGTTCCGCTTCCTCGACCAGCTGACGCCCGAGGATGTCGAGGCGATTGCCGCCTTCGTGCAGATGGAAATGCTGGAAGCCGGCTACGCCACCAACGTGGAGTTCCACTACCTGCACCACCAGCCGGGCGGCGCGCCCTACGCCAGTCTTGGCGAGATGTCAGAACGCATCGCCGCTGCCGCGTCGCAAACGGGGATCGGGCTCACGCTGCTGCCGGTATTCTACCAGTATGGCGGCTGCGACAAGCGCGCGCTTGGCCCGGGTCAGGTCCGTTTCGGCAATGATATCAGCCGCTTCTCTGATCTCGTCGACGCTGCCGAAAAGGCGCTTTCACACCTTCCGGCGGACGCCCGGATCGGCGTTGCCCCGCACAGCCTGCGCGCCGTTGCCGCGGAAGATCTCGCCCGCGCGGCAAGCCTTCGCCCGGATGCTCCCCTGCACATGCACCTCGCCGAACAGGTGGCGGAAGTGGAGGAAGTGCTCGCCCATCGCGGCGCCCGGCCCGTCGACTGGCTTCTCGGCAATGCCGAAGTCGACCGGCGCTGGTGCCTGATCCACTGCACGCAAATGCTTGAAAACGAAACACTTTCCCTCGCTGCCACCGGCGCGGTCGCGGGCCTGTGCCCGATCACCGAATCAAGCCTCGGCGACGGCATTTTCGACGGCGTCCGCTATCTCGGCGCCGGCGGCGTGATCGGCGTCGGCTCGGACAGCAACATCCGCATTTCACTGTCCGAGGAACTGCGCACCCTCGAATACTCCCAGCGCCTGCGCGATCGCTCCCGCGCGGTCCTGGCGACCTCCGACAAATCCACTGGCCGCGTGCTGTTTGAGGCCGTCGTCAAGGGCGGTGCACAGGCTGCCGGTCGTCCTTCGGGCGCGATCGAAGCCGGCCAACTTGCTGATCTTGTTGCACTTGATGGCCAATCCGTGCATCTGGCAGGCCGTCAGGGCGACACTGCACTTGACGCATGGGCATTTGCAGCCGATGACCGCCTCGTGCGCGATGTCTGGTCTGCAGGCCGTCATGTCGTGCGTGAGGGGCGGCACATTCGTCACGAGACCATCACGGCCAACTACATCCGTACGGTGTCGCGGCTGAAGGACGCGTGAAACGGCGGCCTCCGCCAACCTGCTGAAACAAAAGAAAAAAGAGACGCGACCGCATGGCAAAGCCCCTCTCGGGTCCTGTGACCTGGCAGACCATCCAGGCTGAGGCCCTGCGCCGCATTCGCGACCGCGAATGGAAACCCGGCGCGCAGATCCCGCATGAGGCCCAGCTTGCGGCCGAATTCGGATGTGCCCGGGCGACGGTCAACCGGGCCCTGAGGGAACTGGCGGAACTCGGTCTGCTGGAACGCCGCCGCAAGGCCGGCACACGTGTTCCGCTCAACCCGGTGCGGCGGGCAACCTTCCAGATCCCGATTATCCGTCACGATGTGGAAGGCAGAGGCGCCTCGCACAGCTATCAGCGGCTGCAGCAGGCCATCGAACCGGTCCCGGCGAGCATTCAAGGTCAGCTCGACCTGCCACCGGACTGCAAGTTCCTACATGTGACGGCACTGCATCTGGCCGATGGCGCTGCCTTCTGCCATGAGGACCGCTGGATTAATCCTGCCGTTCCCGGTCTCGAAAGTGCTGACTTTTCAAAGGTCAGCCCCAATGAGTGGCTGGTCCAGAACGCCGCCTTCTCGGGCGGTGGCATCGAGTTTTTCGCCACGGAGGCCGATGCTGCCATGTCGGCACTGTTTGGCTGCCCGCAAGGAGCAGCTCTCTTCGTCATGGACCGCACCACCTGGGCCGGCCCCCTCGCAATCACCGCCGTCCGCCTGACCTATGCTCCCGGTCATCGGATGACGACGGCGATCTGAGACCACACGAGGTCAGAACTGCACCGGCACTCTCCGTCCGTCGGAGATCTGGCACTGGCCGACGCCGCCACCGTCAATCCCGGCTTCCGGATTGGCGAGCCGGAAGTCACAGGTCATCGAATGCCCCCGGTTGCCGTTCAGGACGGCCTGGGCGTCCGAGCGATAGCTGGTCGACGAATCGGACCCATCACGGAACTGCGTTGACCAGCCATGCTTGGTCTTCTTCGAGCTGTCCCAAATGATGTCAGAGCTGGAAGAATTCGTCTTCTCGATGTTCTGGACCACGCGGCCAGTGAAAACCTCGCCGTCGCTGGTCATGGCCGTCGCCGTGATCTGATTGACGTCATCGAAAATGTCATTCCCCTGCTGCAGGGTCAGATGCAACGTCCCCTGCGACACGCCACCCGGCGACAGGATCGGGGCTGGCGCCTGGCGGACGGTCGGGGCACAGGCCGCGGCCAGCAGGCCGGCCACGACGACCTTGGCGGCAATGGTGACCACGGCACGTGATCCCTGCGCCTGCGCACAGATCTGCAAGCTGTTCATCAGATACTTCCTCTTTCAATCCTGACGAGAAGACAAAATGCTGCGATGCCTGACCTGCGAACGGTCAGCTTCGAACTGGGTGCGAAAAGCAAAAAGGGTGATTCCGACCAGAGTTGCCGAGACGAGGGTCAACAATCCGATCTGAAGCGACATGCTGCTGCGTCCAAGCGGATCGCCGATCGTCGCAATCACCGAGACCGGAAGCTGGCCAAGCAGCGACCAGACCAGCGCCGCAAGCGCAAAGCCAATGGCGCGCCGCCGGGTTTGGCGCACGAGCGGCATAAATGGAAAGCCGGGATCCCCGCTCAGGGCAGCCAGTTCGCGAAGGTCGGCAAGGGCCTGCAACCAGAGCCCGAACAACACCAGAATGATCCCGGCAATCGCCTGCACCTGCCAGTCGTCGAGCCCGGCCACCGGAAAAGCCGCACGATCTGCGATCACCGTCGCCAGGGATGACGGCGCAACCAGCGACCAAAGCAACAGCGCAAACGTCAGGCCGACAAGAAAGCCGGACGCAGCCGTCAACCCGACCTGGGCACGGATCGCCCTTTGGATCATACGCTTGCGTGCAAAATTTTTCATTTTTTGCTTTCTTCTTTTATTGTTAAACGATAATTTCTTCGCAATCGATATCCGAGGAAACTGAAATGATCAAGACCCTTGCAGCATGCCTCCTGGCCAGCACCCTTTGCGCCTGTTCTTCGTTGACCGCTGCCGGATTGCGCACAGTGGCCGGACTGGATCCGGTGGCGACAGACCCAGCCCGACTGACGGCGGCGATTGGCGTGAATGATGCGTTCCGGCTGCGGACCGGCGATGCAAAGCTCGCCATCCGCTATCAAGGCGAGGCAGCGCAACAGCCCTTAGTATCCGAGGAGTTTGCTCTTGTGATGATCCCGGCCGTCGGCATGTCGGATCTGAAACCTGGGCCGAACGAGATCATCTATCTCGCCCGAATCGCCGAGGCTGACCTTGCCCGCGCCCGCGACGCGCAGGCCCGCATCAAGGCGGCGAAGCAGACCGGCAATGGCAAAGGCGAGTTGACGGTTAGCGTGTCGAGCGGGTGCCTGACGCGGCCGATGCCGGCGAAGGTTCCGGTGCGCACGTTCCTTCAGGACGTGGCCAGCAGCAAGTTTGTTCAGCTGACGCAGACGGACAACGTGCTCGACCTGCTGTCGGCGGAGGATGCCAACAAACTGCGACAGGAATTCCCCGCCTGTTCAACGCCGCAGGGCTGAGCCCCGAACCACCAGGCGAATGGCGCGGCCAGACGATTGGCATAAAAAAGTCCCGGCCACAGGCCGGGACTTTCAGACACATTGCGCAGGACAGGGACCAAGGCCCTGAAGGGCACTGGCTTCAGATCTGGACGCGATCCCCTGCGACCCAGACGGCCCCGAGCGCCAGATCATCGGTCAGATGAACCAGATCAGCGGCAAGTCCCGGAGCAAGGCTGCCCAGACGGCCGCTGGCCGAAATGCAGGCCGCCGGACGGCTTGTTGCCATTGCCAGAGCAAGCTCCAGCGGGGCACCAACAGTTTCAACCAGATAACGGATCGAGCGAGGCAGACAGATGTCTGCGCCGGCCAGTGTTCCGTCTTCCAGCGTCAAACGGCCGTTCGAGCGCAGGATGCGGCGGCCGCCGAGCATGAATTCGGTGACGTCCGTTCCGGCGGCAGCCATCGCATCCGAGACGAGATAGAGGCCATCGCCCCTCTTTGCCGCCAGAGCAATCCGCAGACCTTCCGGAGCAACATGCACGCCATCCGTGATGATGCCGGCGTAGACGTCGCTGTCCAGCGTCGCCCCGACCATGCCAGGTTCCCGGTTGCCGAGCTGGCTCATCGCATTGAAGAGATGGGTGACACAGCGCGCGCCGGCGGCAAAGGCAGCTTTGGCCTCGGCTGCCGTGCTGTCGGTATGCCCAAGGCTGACGATGACGCCCGCCTGGGCCAGGGCCGCAATCTGTTCAAGAGTGACAGACTGGGGAGCGAGCGTGACCAGAAGCACCGGAAGCTCGGCCGCGGCCTTGCACAGGAGTTCCAGATCCGCCGCCCCCATCGGGCGGATCAATCCGGGGTCATGCGCGCCCTTCCGCCGTGCATCGAGATGCGGGCCTTCAAGGTGCAAACCAAGGAAACCGGGGACATTTTCCCGGGCAGCGGCTATGCCGGCAGCAATCACGGCGGCCGTCGCCTCAGGCGTGTCGGTGATCAGGGTCGGCAGGATACCGGTCGCACCGAGACGGATATGCGCGGCGCAGATCCGCCGGATCCGCGCGACGTCCGCTGACCCGTCCAGCATGATGCCGTCGCCGCCGTTGACCTGAAGATCGAGAAAGCCGGGAGACAGGGTGCCCCCGGCGAGCTCAACGACCTCGCCGCCAAACGCCAGAGCCTCCGCCGAGCCGGCATCGACAATGGCTTGGATGGTCCCGTCTTCAACCAGAAGGGCTTTGCCGCGATGAAGGTGCCGGCCATCAAACAGCCGGGCACCTTGAAAGACCTGACGCATCAGACCGTCTCCGTTACCTTCTTCAGGTGCGGCGGAACATCGGGGTTGAAGCCGCGGCGCCGCGACAGCTGCTCGATGAACTTGTAGAAGCTGACGCCCAGCACCAGGGGGGCAACGATCGGATGCAGCCCGGAGACCGACGGCAAGGTCGTGGCACCTGGAACCTCCAGACCGGTCACGAAGACATCAGCCCCCTGCCCGACCAGACGTTCGACCGTGGCCTTGACATGCGGCAGCGCGGCATCGTCAACGCCGAGTGCCAAGACCGGGAACCGGCCACCGACGATGGCCGCAGGGCCGTGCAGGACTTCAGCCGCGCTGTAGGATTCCGCGTGCAAGCCACTGGTTTCCTTGAATTTCAGAGCCATTTCATTGGACATGGCAAAGCCCGGGCCACGGCCCAGAACATAGAGCGACTGGGCCCGGACGAGCCGGTCCGACAGAGCGGTCCAGTCCTGCTCCAGTGCCTTTGCAAAGGCCTCCGGCAGACCAGCAACCGCAGCCCGCAGCGCCTCGTCCTCGAGCCATTCGGCCAGAAGGGCGAGACCGGCCACGACCGAGTTGACGAAGGTCTTGGTGGCGGCAACGCTCTGCTCGGGACCCGCGCTCAGCGGCAGCGTATGGGCGCTGACACCGGCCATCGGCGAGGCGGAATTGTTGGTCAGCGCGATGGTGAGTGCACCGCCCTCGCCGGCCAGCCGCATCATCTCGACAATGTCCGGGCTCTTGCCGGACTGGGAAACGCCAATGCAGGCAGCGCCCTTCAGTTTCAGCGTCCGGCCATAGATCGAGGCGATGGACGGGCCGACGGAAGCAACCGGAACACCGGCTGTCAGCTCGACGGCATATTTGAAATAGGTCGAGGCGTGATCGGACGAACCGCGGGCAACGCTGACGATCGTGTGCGGATCAAGGCCGCGCATCGCGGCAGCAGCGGCGGCCAGAGGCGCGCGGGCCTCCGACAGGAAACGCGCGGCCGCCTCAGGAATCTCGGCAACTTCGGTGGCCATGTGCGTTGTCGTAGTCATGTTCAGTCCTTGTCGGTCGGTGCCCGCGGCGTATCCGGGGCAAGCTGGAGTTCAACGGCGAAATCGTAGGCATCGCCGCGATAAAGCGAGCGCGTGAATTCCACCACCCGCCCGGATGGCAGGTAGGAAATGCGCTCGATCCGCAGTCCGGCCGCTCCGGCCGGCAGGTGGAGAAGATCCGCGTCAGCGGGGGAAAGGTTGGTGGCCGACAGCCGCTGCACGGCGCGAACGGGGCGGCGGCCGAGTTCGGCAAGCACTGCATAGAGCGACTTCTCGACCCGGAACGGATCGGGCAGGATCGCGGTCGACAGAACCGCGCGCTCGATGGCGAGCGGCACACCATCGGTCTGGCGCACACGCTCAAGGCGGGAGACCCGCTCCTGGGCGCTGAGGCCGAGGGCCATCACCTCTTCCGGCGTCGGCGCGTGAATGCCGCGCGACAGGAAAACCGATTCCACGGTCTTGCCCCGACGGGCCATATCTTCGGAGAAGGACGTCAGCAGCGAAAGCGCCTGTTCGAGGCGCTCGACCTTGGGGGCAACAAAGGTGCCTGAGCCGCGCTTCTGGACCAGATGTCCCTGAGCCACCAGAGCCTGCACCGCCTTGCGCACGGTGACACGGCTGAGCCCCGTCTTGGTCGCCATGTCACGCTCCGGCGGAAGACTGTCGCCAGGCTTCAGGAGGCCGGAGGCGATCGCCTCGGCAATGCGCCGGTGCAACGCGACATAGAGCGGACCAGCGTCATCAAAGCCTTCGGAGGAAAACAGGTCATCCATGCCGACCCCCTCCACGAACCGGACCAGACAGTCCGGCTTCGAACCGGCGGCGCGCCATGAAGACAGCGCCCTCGACAGAGCCGCCGATCGCAGTGCGCTGCGGCCAGCGGCCGGCCAGGCGCTCAGCATGAACCGGACCCAGCCCCCCCAGGAATACAACGGGCAGGCTGTCGCCGGCCTGTAGCAATTCGATGGTGCGTGTCACTTCCGCAACAGCGTCTGCCAGCACGCTGGATGCTGCCGCATCGCCAGCCTCAGCGGCCGACAGGATTCGCGGCGCAAGCCGGGCAAACTCAGCTGGCCGCATGGTTGGCGCCGCGCCGACCAGCTGCGTCGGACCGCCAAATTCGGCAAGAACCTCAGACAGAAACGGCGTCATTTCCGTAAAGCCGTCAACAGCCCGCAGGCCCATGGCCAGAAGCCTGCGCCCCATCCAGGCGCCAGAGGCTTCATCGCCGAGAAGAAAGCCCCAGCCGCCGACTTCGCGGATCTCGCCCTGACGCTGAACGGCGAAGATGGAGCCGGTACCGATGGCAGCCATGACTCCATCCTCATCGCCGAGCGCGCCCTTGAAGGCGGTTATCCCGTCATTGACCACATGCACGGATGCAAAGGGCAGACGCGCGACGAGGCGATTAACCGCTTCGCGCACGTTGCCGCCGGCCAGGCCGAGTACGGCATGAAGATGATCAAGCGGAACCGACGCGCCAGCCGCGCTGCGTGCCGCGGTCAGGATGCTGTCGAGCGCACCGTCCGGGTCAGACACGATGTTGGATGGCCCCGACGCCGCCGACCCGGTGACCTGGCCGTCGATATCAGCAACCAGCGCCCGGCATCCGGTGCCGCCGCCGTCAATCCCCAGAAAGAGCGTCATTGTTCCTCCCTTTGCCGGAATGATACCAAACACATACCAAATGAAAAGCCCCCATATGAAAACCAGTCCATTTTCTGCGAAATTCCATGAATCGAATTTGCCACTTTACAATTGGTATTCTTTTGGCATTATCACGCTAGGGAGGACAAGATGACGATCCGACGGACCGAGACACGGCACGCAGAGGCTGGCCGTCTGCACTCAGCCAACGCAACGGAAGCGGTGGACGCTATCCTTGCCGCGCAGGCTGTTGCACTTCAGGCAATTGCACCCCAGCGGGCGATGATTGCAGCATCGGGCCTTGCCATGGCCGACTCCATCGCAGCCGGCCATCGCGTCATTTATGTCGGCGCAGGCAGCTCGGGGTTGATGGCCCTTGCGGATTGTCTCGAAATTCCCGGAACCTTCGGCGTCGCCCGGCACCAGGTCGTCATGCTCTTTGCAGGCGGGGCAGCAGCCCTCCTCGACATGCTTGGCGCCGTCGAGGACGATGCCTCGCTTGCCGATGCAGATGTCGAGCGGGTTGGTCCGCGAGCGGGCGACCTTGTCATCGCCGTGTCTGCATCCGGTTCCACGCCCTATACCCTGGCCGTTTGCGAAAGAGCCAAGGCACGCGGCGCGAAAATCGTCGGCGTCGCGAGCGTTGATGGCTCGCCCCTGCTTGGCCTCGCGGACTATCCGGTGTTCCTGGATACCGGGCCGGAAATCCTGGCGGGCTCGACCCGCCTTGGTGCGGCAACGGCCCAGAAGGCGACACTCAACATGATTTCCACCCTCGCCGGCGTCCGCCTCGGACACGTGCACGAGGGGCGAATGGTCAATGTGGTGGCCGACAACGCCAAGCTGGTGGAACGCGCCGCCGGAATGGTGGCCGATTTTGCCGGCACCGACATTGACGCAGCAAAGGCCGCGCTCGGCCAGACGAGCGGAGCGGTCAAGCCTGCAATCCTGATCGCCTGTGGCGCCACTGCGGCACAGGCCAACAAGCTTCTCGCGGACACCGGGGGTCATGTGGGACCTGCCCTCGATGCCCTGCGACAAGGCGCATAAGCATCAACCAGAGGGCCAAAAAGGCCCATAAACGGGAGCAGTTAGATGAAACTCGTGAAATTTCAGGGCGCACTTCTCGCCGGCACCCTGCTTGCCGGTGCAGCTCATGCAGCCGATGTCACGCTGACGATTGAAAGCTGGCGCAACGATGATCTGACCGTCTGGCAGCAGACGCTGATCCCCGCTTTCGAAGCTAAGAACCCGGGCATCAAGGTCGTGTTCGCACCGACCGCCCCGTCCGAATACAACGCAATCCTGAACTCCAAGCTCGACGCAGGCAGCGCCGGTGACCTGATCACGTGCCGTCCGTTCGACGCCTCCCTGACCCTGTTCGAAAAGGGCAAGCTGGCCGACCTGACGGCCATGGACGCGATGAAGAACTTCTCGGCCGTCGCGAAGTCCGGCTGGTCGACCGACGATGGTGCCAAGACCTACTGCGTGCCGATGGCTTCGGTCATCCACGGCTTCATCTACAACAAGGACGCCTTCAAGGAAGTCGGCATCGAAGTCCCGACCACCGAAGCTGAGTTCTTTGCCGCCCTCGACAAGATCAAGGCGAACGGCAAGTACATCCCGATGTCCATGGGCACCGCCGACCAGTGGGAAGCTGCCACCATGGCTTACCAGAACATCGGCCCGAACTACTGGAAGGGCGAAGCCGGCCGTGCCGAGCTGATCGCCGGCGCCGCCAAGCTGACGGACGAGCCGTGGGTTGCCCCGTTCCGCTCCATCGCCAAGTGGGGCCAGTATCTGGGTGACGGCTACGAAGCCCAGACCTATCCGGACAGCCAGAACCTGTTCACCCTCGGCCGCGCTGCCATCTATCCGGCCGGTTCCTGGGAAATCGCAGGCTTCAAGCAGCAGGCCGGTTTTGAACTCGGCGCCTTCTACCCGCCGGTCCCGAACGCTGGTGACCAGTGCTACATCTCTGACCACACCGACATCGCGCTTGGCATGAACGCCAGCACGAAGCACCCGGAAGAAACCAAGAAGTTCCTGGAATGGGTTGGTTCGCCGGAATTCGCAGAACTGTACGCGAACGCCCTGCCGGGCTTCTTCTCCCTGTCGAACGCCAAGTTCGAACTGAAGGAGCCGCTGGCCCAGGAATTCGTCAGCTGGCGTGAGACCTGCAAGCCGACGATCCGCTCGACCTACCAGATCCTGTCGCGCGGCACCCCGAACCTGGAAAACGAAACCTGGAATGCCTCCGCGAACGTCATTCGCGGCGCTGAGACCCCGGAAGCAGCCGCAGAGCGCCTGCAGAAGGGCCTTGCAAGCTGGTACGCTCCGCAGAAGTAATCGGACGACCAGTTGAGCAATGGATCATGGCGCGCCCTGCCCGCCATGATCCCATGTGCACAGACACATAATTTTATAGTGTAAAAACACTCAAGTCTTCGCACAATCCCCATCGCACCAATGGGGGAGACCCGATCCGGGCCTCCCCCAAGCGCAGAGGCTATTCCCATGACCGACATCCCCCTTGCTGGCAAGAAGCCGTTCCGCTGGCACATCGGCGTGTTTCTGGCCCCGGCCGTGATCATCTACACCGCGATCATGATCCTGCCGCTGTTTGCCACACTGAACATGGCCATGTTCAACATCAGCCCGGACGGGGTGACCCAGTTCGTTGGCCTTGCCAACTTCATGACCCTGTTCGGCGATCCCCGCTGGGCGGATGCGTTCTGGAATGCGCTGGCCAACAATGCCTGGTTCTTTGTCATTCACATGCTGGTGCAGAACCCCATCGGCGTGCTTCTGGCAGCCTTGCTGTCCTCGCCGAAGCTGCGGATGGCAGCGTTCTACCGCACCGCAATCTTCATCCCGACCATCCTGTCCTTCGTGATTGTCGGCTTTGTCTGGAAGCTGATCCTGTCGCCGATCTGGGGCATCGCTCCCGGAATGCTCGACGCCGTCGGCCTGAAGTCGCTTTATGCGCCGTGGCTGGGTTCGGAAGACTACGCCCTGACAACCCTGGCGCTGGTGTCGGTCTGGCAGTTCATCGGCATTCCGATGATGCTGATCTATGCCGCATTGCTTACCATTCCGGACGAGATCCTGGAAGCGGCCGAGATGGACGGCGTCACCGGAACGCAGCAGTTCTGGAAGATCAAGCTGCCGCTCATCCTGCCCTCGATCGGTATCATCTCGATCCTGACCTTCGTCGGCAACTTCAACGCGTTCGACCTGATCTACGTGGCCCAGGGCGCGCTGGCAGGTCCGAACTTTGCGACCGACATCCTCGGCACGTTCCTCTATCGCACGTTCTTCGGTTTCCAGCTGCAGCTGGGTGATCCGCACATGGGCGCGACGATCGCAACGGCGATGTTCGTGATCATTCTCGTTGGTGTCTGCTTCTACCTGTTCACCATCCAGACGCGGCTGCGCCGCTACCAGTTCTGAGGGAGACCCCCATGTCCAAGGCTCGTTCCGCGCTGGGACGCACGGTTGCCGCCCATTCGGTGCTGGGGCTCTACACCCTGATCGCGCTGTTCCCGGTGTTTGTCGTCGTCATCAACTCCTTCAAGTCGCGCAAGGCGATCTTCGGCGACCCGCTCGCCATTCCGACGCCGTCGACCTTCGATCCTGTCGGCTACACCACCGTTCTGGCGCAAGGGGATTTCTTCCTCTATTTCCAGAACAGCCTTGTCGTGACCATAGCCTCGCTGTTCTTCGTGCTGCTGTTTGGTGCCATGGCGGCTTTCGCCCTGTCGGAATACCGCTTCCGCGGCAACACGCTGATGGGCCTCTATCTTGCCATCGGCATCATGATCCCGATCCGGCTTGGCACTGTCGCCATCCTGCAGATGATGGTGGCCTCGGGCCTCGTGAACACGCTGACCGCCCTGATCCTGGTCTACACGGCGCAAGGGCTGCCGCTTGCGATCTTTATCCTGTCGGAATTCATGCGTGGCATTTCCGACGACCTGAAGAACGCCGGACGCATCGACGGGCTCAGCGAATACAAGATCTTCCTGACCCTCGTGCTGCCGCTCGTCCGACCGGCGATGGCAACGGTGGCGGTGTTCTCGATGATCCCGATCTGGAACGACCTGTGGTTCCCGCTGATCCTTGCCCCCTCCGAGGCGACCAAGACTGTCACGCTCGGAAGCCAGGTGTTCATCGGCCAGTTCGTGACCAACTGGAACGCTGTTCTGGCCGCCCTGTCGCTGGCGATCCTGCCGGTTCTGGTGCTCTATCTGGTCTTCTCGCGTCAGCTCATCCGTGGCATCACCGCAGGAGCCGTCAAATGATCCGGACCCTTGTCGTTGGCCTTGGCAACATGGGACGGAGCCACGCGCTCGCCTATCACGCCGACCCCTCGTTCGAGATTGTTGGCCTGGTGAGCCGCACGCGGCCGGGCAACCTGCCGGACGAGCTGGCTGCCTATCCGCACCACACGGACTTTTCTACTGCTCTTGAGGCGCTGAAGCCGGATCTGGTCTGCATCGCGACCTATTCCGACACCCATGCCGACTACGCCTGCGCCGCCATGGATGCGGGCGCGCATGTCTTCGTCGAAAAGCCGCTTGCGACCAATGTGGCCGATGCCGAGCGGGTTGTCGCCAAGGCACAGGAGACCGGACGCAAGCTCGTGGTCGGCTACATCCTGCGCCATCACCCGAGCTGGCAGCGGCTCATCACTGAGGCCAGGGCCCTTGGCGGTCCTTACGTGTTCCGCCTCAACCTCAACCAGCAGTCTTCCGGTCCGACCTGGGAGGTGCACAAGGCCTTGATGCAGACGACGCCGCCGATCGTCGACTGCGGCGTGCATTATGTCGACGTGATGTGCCAGATCACCGACGCGGCACCCGTTGAAGTGCGTGGCATGGGCCTCAGGCTCAGCGACGAAATTGCGGCCGACATGTACAATTACGGCCACTTCCAGGTGCTGTTCGCCGATGGAAGCCTTGGCTGGTACGAGGCAGGCTGGGGCCCGATGATGTCGGACACAGCTTTCTTCGTGAAGGACGTGGTCAGCCCCAAGGGCGCTGTGTCGATCCGCATGCCGGATACGGTCCGCTCCGACGACATTGACGCGCATACGCAGACCTCGAAGCTCCGCGTTCACAAGGCCGGCCAGGGCCACCAGGACCTCGATATGGCCGACGAGCCGGGACACGACGCACTCTGCGCCCGCGAACAGGCCTATGTCGCACGTGCAATCACCGAAAACCTCGACCTCACCCGGCACATGTCCGATGCCGTGCGCTCCCTCGCCGTGTGCCTCGCGGCAGATGAGAGCGTGCGTTCCGGCCAGCCGGTCAAGCTTTAAGCAGGAGACATCATGGGCGCGCTGTCCCTTTCCAAGATCACCAAGTCCTTCGGCAATGTGGATGTCATCAAGGGCGTCGACCTGACCGTCAACGATGGCGAGTTCTGCGTCTTCGTCGGTCCGTCCGGCTGCGGCAAGTCCACGCTGCTGCGCATCATCGCCGGTCTCGAAGACGCCAGCAGCGGCTCGATCCGGATCGATGACGCCGACATCACCAACGCCCCGCCGTCGAAGCGCGAGATCGCCATGGTGTTCCAGAGCTACGCGCTCTACCCGCACCTGACCGTCAAGGGCAACATGGCGCTGGCGCTGAAGCAAGCCGGAGCGTCGAAGGGCGAAATCGAAACGGCCGTCGAGCGCGCGTCGTCCATGCTGTCGCTGGACAAGCTGCTGGAACGCCGGCCGGCGGAACTGTCGGGTGGCCAGCGCCAACGCGTCGCCATCGGCCGTGCCGTGGTGCGCACACCCAAGCTCTTCCTGTTCGACGAGCCGCTGTCGAACCTCGACGCCGCGCTGCGCGTCAACACCCGCATCGAGATCGCGCGCCTGCACCGCGACCTCAAGGCAACCATGATCTATGTGACGCATGATCAGGTGGAAGCCATGACGCTGGCCGACCGCATCGTCGTGCTGAACGCCGGTCGCATCGAGCAGGTCGGGGCGCCGATGGAGCTCTACAACGACCCGGACAACGTGTTTGTCGCCGGCTTCATCGGCTCGCCGCAGATGAACTTCCTGAAGGGCGCCCAGCTCGGTGGCCGCGGTGAAACCCTCGGCATCCGGCCCGAACACCTCGGCATCAGCCGCAGCGAAGGACAGATCCCGGGCACGATCAGCCATGTGGAGCACCTGGGCGGCGAAACGCTGGTCTATGTGCGCAATGTCGAGCACGGCCTCGTCACTGTGCGCCTCTTCGGCGAACACAAGTTCAGCGTTGATGAAACGGTGTTCGTGACGCCGGAGCCCAGCCGCTGCTATCACTTCGACGCCAACGGCCAGCGCATCCGCTGAACTGAAGGAAGGCACAGAACGAAAAACGGCGGGCCCTGCCCGCCGTTTCTGATGTCAGGTGTTGACGCGGATCAGCGCAGGCGCAGACCGGCCTCGTCAGCGGCAAAGAGGAATGCCTTGTCGGCCTCAAAGCGCAGGCCAACGCTGTCTCCGATCCGGGCGATGGCATCGTCGCGCTGTTCGACGACGATCTTCTCGCCCGTCGATGCGACGAGGTGGATGTAGGACACACCGCCAAGCGCCTCGATCATGTCGACGCGGTGACTGGCTCCGTCCTGCAGCAAAAGGTGCTGCGGACGCACGCCCAGGACAACGTTCCCGGCATGCGCCGACACGTTTGGCCCCTGCACCTGTGAATCAGAGATGCCCGGAGCCAGCAGCGTTCCATCCGCGTTCATCCGTGCCGCCACAAAGTTCATCGCCGGCGAGCCGATGAAGCCGGCGACAAAACGGTTGTCCGGATCATGATAGAGATCGAGCGGCTTGCCGACCTGCTCGACGCGGCCGGCCCTCAGCACGACGATCTTGTCGGCAAGGGTCATGGCCTCGACCTGGTCATGCGTCACGTAGATCATGGTGGCGCCGATCTCGCGGTGCAGCCGGGCAATCTCGACGCGCATCTCCACGCGCAGTTCCGCATCAAGGTTCGACAGCGGCTCGTCAAACAGGAAGACCTCCGGTCCGCGCACGATCGCGCGGCCGATGGCGACGCGCTGACGCTGGCCGCCGGACAGGGCCTTCGGCTTGCGGGCGAGCAACGGTTCCAGCTTCAGGATGCGGGCTGCCTCGGCGACCTTGCTGTCGATCTCGCTCTTCGGATGGCCGGTCATCTTCAGGCCGAAGCCCATGTTTTCAGCCACCGTCATGTGCGGATAGAGCGCATAGGTCTGGAACACCATGGCAACCCCGCGCTCGGACGGGTCGGCATTGGTGACATCACGGCTGCCGATCCGCACGGACCCGGACGTCGTCGCCTCGAGGCCGGCGACCATGCGCAGGAGCGTGGACTTGCCGCAGCCGGACGGTCCGACGAACACGCAGAATTCTCCGTGATCCACCGTGAGATCCACGCCGCGGATGACTTCCACTTCGCCGAAACGCTTGATTACATTGCTGAGCACCACGCCGGACATGCTGTTCCTCCCCTAGTCGGTTCTTACTGTTCAGGAAAGCGCCAGGCCTGCGCATCGGCGGCGATGGCTGCTGCCACCTCGCGCAGGCGCGGGACAAAGGCTTCCAGATCTTCCAATGAGTTACGCTGCGTCGTTGATGTGATCGACATCGCCCCGATGGCCCGGCCAGAGGCGGACAGGATCGGCGCCGCAACACAGATGATGCCGGGTTCGTGCTCCTCCCGGTCAAAGGCAAAGCCGCGCTGGCGGATGGCCTTCAGCTCCGCCATGAGCGCCTCGCGCGAAGCCAGCGTGCCCGGTGTGAAGGCGTGGAACGACTGGCGGGCCAGAGCTTGCTCCAGCCTGTCCTCTGGCAAATAGGCGAGCATCGCCTTGCCGACACCGGTGCAATAGGCCGGGCCGACCTTGCCGGCCTGGCTGAACATGTCGACCGGACGCGCCGCGTTGCGCTTGTCGACATAGAGCACCTGCCCCTGGTCCAGCTGCGCCAGATGCAGCGTCTCGCCCAGCTCTTCCGACAGCCGGTCCAGCCAGGGCCGGGCGATGGGGGCAAGCGAACTCTGCGCCCAGGCGGCATGTGCCAGCCGCACGAGCCGCACGCCCAGGGAATAGACCTGCGCCTCCGGGTCATACGCCAACATGCCCTGGTTGGTGAGGGTCTGAAGGAAGCGGTACAGGGTCGCCTTCGGATAGCCCCCCTGCCCGAGCAGCTCGGTGAACCGCACAGGGCGCCCATGCCGGGCAACCATGTCCAGCACATCCAGGGCCTTGCCGACGGTTCCGTCGCCTTTTTCCTCGCTCATTCCGTTTCTCCGGTCTCGCGCCTTGACAGTCCTAGCGCTTCACAGCATAGTTTTCAATATGCAAGACTAAGTTCCATTATTTGGAACAAACTTGCAAGCCCGATCTGCGAAAGATCCGCAGCGAACATCGTGACACCATTGGGAGGAGAACATGGTTCATAAGATGCTTGGCGGGGCCGCGCTTGCGGTTGCCGTCCTCATGTCCGGTTCGGCCATGGCCGAAAAGCGGACGCTGGTGTTCAACACCGACACGTCGGACCCGGCCCCGAAGGCCGCCATGGAAGAGCTGATCACGCTGTTCGAAGCGGAAAATCCGGATGTCGACGTTGTGGTCAACATGTTCGACCACGAAGGCTACAAGACCGCGATCCGCAACTTCCTGACCGCTGACGCGCCGGACGTTGCCAACTGGTACGCTGGCAACCGCATGGCCCCCTTCGTCAAGGCCGGCCAGTTCACCGACGTCAGCGACGTCTGGGCTGCAAACGGCCTCACCGACAAGCTGTCCTCGTCGCTCGGCTCCATGACCATCGACGGCAAGCAGTGGGGCGTGCCCTACACCTATTATCAGTGGGGCATTTACTACAACAAGGACCTGTACAAGAAGGTCGGCGTCGAGGTTCCGAAGACCTGGGACGAGTTCATTGCCAACTGCGCCAAGTTCAAGGCCGCAGGCATCGATTGTGTGACCACCGGCTCCAAGGCGCTGTGGCCGATCGCCGGCATCTTCGACTACCTGAACCTGCGCACCAACGGCTATGACTTCCATATGCAGCTCACCAATGGTGAGGTTCCGTGGACCGATGACCGGGTGAAGGCCACCTTCAAGGAATGGGAAAAGCTGGTCGGGCCGGGCTACATGACCGCCAACCACGCCGCGCTGGAATGGCAGGATGCCGCCGCGCTCATGGTCCAGGGCAAGGCCGCCAACTACGTGATGGGCAACTTCGCCGTCGCCGTGTTCAAGGACGGCGGGATGACCAATGACAGCCTCGGCTTCATGGTGTTCCCGGAAATCACCCCGGGCCTGCCGAAGGCCGAAGAAGCCCCGACCGACACCTTCCACATTCCGGTTGGCGCAAAGAACGTGGCTGATGCCAAGAAGTTCCTGGCGTTCGCAGCCCGCGCCGACGTGCAGACGGCCCTGAACAAGACCCTCGGCCAGCTTCCGGTGAACAAGGAATCCAGCGTGGACGCGAACGATCCGTTCCTGACCGCTGGCTTCGAGACCGTCTCGGGCGCTGCCGGCGTGGCGCAGTTCTTCGACCGCGACGCACCGGCCGAAATGGCCAAGGCCGGTATGGAAGGCTTCCAGGAGTTCACCATCAAGCCGGACCGGCTCGATGCAATCCTGGAGCGTCTCGAGAAGATGCGCCAGCGCGTCTACAAGTAACCGGCTGATCCGGACAGGGCCACCCCACCACCCTGTTCGGATTGTCTGCCCCGTTCTGCGCGCAAGACCTGCTGCAATCGACGTCTTGCGCGCGGCAACCGGCCGAGGATCCCATGCCGACCTTCTTCAAAATGCACCAGCGCCGTCTGGCGCCCTGGCTGTTTCTGGCCCCCGGCGCCCTGTTCTTCCTGTTCTACGTCATCGCCCCGATCTTTGAATCGATGGCCCTGTCCCTCTACGACTGGGATGGCCTTGGCGAGGCGACCTGGATCGGGTTCGGCAACTATGTCGAGCTGATCGGCGACGAAGCCTTCTACATTTCGCTCAAGAACAACGTCCTCTGGCTTGTTCTCTACATGCTGGCCATTCCGTTCGGCCTGATGATCGCGATCTTCCTGAACCAGACCGTCTGGGGCATCCGGGCCTACAAGTCGCTGTTCTTCTTTCCTTTCGTGATCAGCCAGGTCGTTGTCGGCCTGATGTTCTCGTGGTTCTACGCGCCGAATTTCGGGCTGCTTTACACGATCATCGAGGCGATCACTGGCCAGGGCGTCGCGATCCTGGCGGACGAGCGCTACGTCACGTACGGCATCATCGCTGCCGGGCTGTGGCCGCAGATCGCCTATGTGATGATCCTGTACCTGACCGGTCTCAACAACGTGGCGCCGGACCAGATCGAGGCAGCGCGGCTTGACGGCGCCAAGGGCTGGAAGATGCTCTGGTACGTCATCCTGCCGCAGCTGCGCCCGGCGACATTCATCGCCGTTGTCGTCACCGTCATCGGCGCGCTGCGGTCGTTCGACCTCGTCTCGATCATGACCGACGGCGGCCCCTACGGTTCTTCGCGTGTGCTGTCGTTCTACATGTATGAGCAGGCGCTGTCGGAATACGGCTACCGGATGGGCTATGGCGCTGCCATCGCCGTTGTCCTCTTCGCCATCATGATGGTCTTCATCACCGGCTTCATCTGGAAGATGTGGCGCGACGAGAAGGATCACTGAGCATGTTTCCCCGTCCCATCCAGCAATCCAGCCGCCAGACGCAGATCCTCTACCAGGTTGCCTTGCCGATCGCGCTGGTCGTCTGGCTGCTGCCCCTGCTCGGCGTTGCCGTGACCTCGCTGCGTCCCTCGTCTGATCTGGCCGCCGGCAACTATTTCGGCCTGCCCTCGGCCATCGCCTTCGACAATTATGCGGCCGTGTTCCGCAATTCGCCGATCGCCAGCTACATCCTGAACAGCTTCAAGGTGACGATCCCGACCGTGATCGGAGCCGTGGCTCTCTCCTGCATGACCGGCTTCGCGCTTGCGGTTTACAAGTTCCGCGGCAACGTGCTGATCTTCTTCCTGTTCGTTGCAGGCAACTTCGTGCCGTTCCAGATCCTGATGGTTCCGGTGCGAGACCTGACGTTGCAGATGGGGCTCTATGACACGACGCTGGGCCTTGCCCTGTTCCACATCGCCTTCCAGACCGGCTTCTGCACCCTGTTCATGCGCAACTTCATCCGCGCCCTGCCCTATGAGCTGATCGAGGCCGCACGGGTGGAAGGCGTCAGTGAAATCCGGATCTTCTGGTACGTGGTGCTGCCGCTGATGCGCCCCGCCATTGCTGCCCTGTCGGTTCTGATCTTCACCTTCATCTGGAACGACTATTTCTGGGCAACGGTCCTGACCACCGGTGCGGCGACGCAGCCAGTGACAGCTGGCCTCTACTCGCTCAATGGCCAGTGGGTCGCTGCCTGGCATCTGGTGTCAGCCGGCTCGATCATCGCCGCCATGCCACCGGTCCTGATGTTCTTCCTGATGCAGAAGCACTTCATTGCCGGGCTGACACTCGGGGCTGTGAAATGACCCACTGGCGCATCGACACGCCGCAGCAGACCCTTGTCCTTTCGAGCGAGGGAGGGATTCCTGCCGCGCTCTATTGGGGACCGCCGCTGCCGGCGGACGAGGATCTCGATCAGTTCGCGCTGGCTGCCCGCGCGGATTTGACCGGCGGCATGCTTGATCGCCTGCCGGATCTGACCCTGTGCCCGATGCCGGCCGATGACTGGCAGGGGCAACCGGGACTGGTCGTGTCGGATGCCGGCGGCACCCCGCGCGCACCGCGCTTCAGGTTTGACCACGCCCAGCCGTCGGCCAATGGATTGCAGCTCATCAGCCGCGATGCCGACCTCACGCTGACCCACGAGATCAGGACGGAACCGACAGGTGTCCTGGTGCTGAAGAGCACGCTGACCTCGGAGCGGCCGGTCCGCGTGACCTGGCTCGCAGCGCCCGTGCTGCCCCTTCCTTCAGGCGCGCAGGACAGCATTGATTTCTCCGGCCGCTGGATCGGCGAGATGCAGCCGGAGCGCATGGCGATCCGGACCGGCATCCGTCTGCGCGAGAGCCGGACAGGCCGCTCCGGGCAGGAGCATCCCCCGTTTGCCCTGGTGGCAGAAGCGGGATGCCGCAACACATCCGGCGACGTGAGGGCCTTCAGCTATGCCTGGTCCGGCGGACATCGCCAGATCATCGAGGAACTGCAGGATGGCCGGCGGCAGATCCAGTTTGGTCATGCCAGCGGGGCGGAGCTTGTGGCAGGAACGCGCTTCGAAAGTGCAGAGCTCATCGTCAGTGTCTCGACCTGCGGTCTGAACGGCGTTGCCGTGACCATGCAGCGGGATGTCCGCGACCGGGTTGTCCGCTGGCCCACTCCGCTGGCGAACCGCCCACGTCCCGTGCACTACAATTGCTGGGAAGCTGTCTATTTCGATCACAAGCTCGAAACCCTCACCGACATGGCCGCACGCGCTGCGGCGCTCGGTGCAGAGCGCTTCGTTCTCGATGATGGCTGGTTCGGACGCCGCGATGACGACACGACAAGTCTCGGCGACTGGCTGGTCGATCGGCGCAAATGGCCGGACGGGCTGGCGCCTCTGATCAGCGCTGTCGAAGCACAGGGGATGCGGTTTGGCCTGTGGGTCGAACCGGAAATGATCAGCGAGGACAGCGATCTCTACCGCGCCCATCCGGACTGGATCCTTGGCCCGGCCGATCAGACGCGCGGGCGCAACCAGCTGGTGCTCGACATGGGGCGGGCGGACGTTCGCGACCACCTGTTTGCCCGACTGTCCGCATTGCTGAGCGAGCACCGGATCGACTACCTGAAATGGGACCACAACCGCCTGCTGCCCGTTGTCGATGCGGCACAGACACGAGGCATCTACGATCTGCTGGCGCGGCTGCGCGCCGCCCATCCGGGCGTTGAAATCGAGAGCTGTGCCTCGGGCGGCGGCCGGATCGATGCCGGCATTCTTGCCCAGACCCAACGCGTCTGGCTGTCGGACAGCAACGACGCGCTGGAGCGGATCCGGATCCAGCATGATGCGGCCCTGTTCCTGCCGCTCGCCGTGACAGGCAGCCATGTCGGACCGCGCCGCTGCCATACGTCTGGCCGCATGCTGAGCATGAGCCTCAGGGCCAGAACGGCCGCGCAGCGGCACATGGGGTTCGAAATGGATCTCACCGAGCTCACCGGGGATGAGGCCGAATGCCTGCGATCGGTGACCGCGTGGTGGAAGGCCAACCGGGACTGGCTGACCTTCGCCGACATCCTGCGGCTCGACAGCGCGGATCCGGCCGTGATCGCAGAACAGCAGCTGGCCCGTGATGGCAGCCGCTTCGTGGTGTTCGCTGGACAGACCGGGACGTCTCGCCAGGCGTTGCCGCGCCCGCTGCCGCTGACCGGGCTCGATCCCGCCGACCGCTACCGGATCAGCCTCCTCAACCCGGAGGATATCCCGCCGCAATCGCGGGGGCCGAACGCGCTCAAAGAGACGCCGCTGGTTTTGTCCGGCGCCGCCTTGATGCAACAGGGCGTGAGCCTGCCGGTTGCCTGGCCTGGAACCCTCTACATGCTGGAAGGCGAGCGCCTCTGAGGCGCATCTTTCGCAAGGATTGATAACTGGAGTAGATTTGATGCAGACCCTTCCTGTTTTCCCCGATCTGTCTGGTGCCTCGGTCTTCATCACCGGCGGCGGATCAGGAATTGGCGCGTCGCTGACAGAGGCATTTCTGAAGCAGGGTGCCAAGGTTGCCTTCGTGCAGCGGTCCGATGCATCGGCTTTTTGCGACGAGATGCAGCAGAAGACGTCAAACCGTCCGCTGTTTCTGCCGTGCGACATCACCGATATCGCAGCGCTTCAGGGCGCGATCGCGCAGGCCTCCGAGGCGCATGGGCCGGTGACAATCCTCGTCAACAACGCCGCCAATGACCAGCGTCACGCCACGCTGGACGTGACCGAGGACTATTGGAACTGGTCGATGGCAATCAACCTGAAGGCCTATTTCTTCGCAATTCAGGCCGTGGTTCCGGGGATGAAGGCAGCCGGAGGTGGATCGATCATCAACTTCTCGTCGATCAGCTACATGATGGGCAATGCCGGCTACCCGATCTACACCACGGCCAATTCCGGCATCAACGGGATGACGCGCAGTCTGGCGCGTGAGTTCGGCCCCGACCGCATCCGTGTCAACGCCCTCGCCCCTGGCTGGGTGCTGACCCAGAAGCAGAAGGACATGTGGGTGACACCGGAAGGCCTTGCCGCGCATCTCGAGCGCCAGTGCCTGAAGGACACCATTGACCCGGAGGACATCGCCGGTGGCTGCCTGTTCCTGGCCTCGGCGGCATCGAAGATGATGACCGGTCAGGCGCTGGTCATCGACGGCGGTGTGGCGGTGACGGGATGACGGACAGACAGGATCCGGCCCCAACCGGAAGCGCCAATGTGGAGTGGATCGCCGTCGACTGGGGCACAACCCATCTGCGCGCCTGGTCGATGCAAGGCGATCAGGTCCTTCGCGAAGCCGCATCGGACGATGGCATGGCGAGCCTGAGCCGTGACGGGTTCGAACCGGCGCTGCTGAAGCTGGTCGGCGGCTGGCTTTCGTCCGGCAAGGTCACACCGGTCATCGCCTGTGGCATGGTTGGCAGCCGGCAGGGGTGGATCGAGGCTCCCTATGTGGCGGTGCCCTGCCCGCCGCTGAGCGCCGCCCATGTGGTGCGCGGGGTCAGCCACGATCCCAGGATCACGGTCTGGGTGGTGCCGGGCCTGCGCCAGGATGCGCCGGCGGACGTGATGCGCGGTGAGGAGACACAGATAGCTGGCCTTCTGGTTGCCGACCCTGACCTCTCGGGCACAGTCTGCCTGCCGGGAACCCACACCAAATGGGCCAACGTGCGCGCCGGCAAGGTGCTGGAGTTCTCGACCTTCATGACAGGCGAGCTCTATGCCTTGATCAGCGGCCACTCGGTGCTGCGCCATGGTCTTGGCTC
This sequence comes from Pannonibacter sp. SL95, assembly GCF_026672425.1. GTDB lineage: Bacteria > Pseudomonadota > Alphaproteobacteria > Rhizobiales > Stappiaceae > Pannonibacter. The sequence goes on along the minus strand of NZ_JAPPRC010000003.1, from coordinate 1,819,820 downwards.
GACCTCCGACTGGCATCAGCCGAGCTTTGAAGCGGCAGTCGAGGAGGCGTTGCAGGCACCGGCAGGCCTTGCCGCCGGGCTGTTCCGCCTGCGGGCTGAAGGCCTGCTGCACGCAATGCCCGCCGAGGCGGCGCGGGCACGGCTGTCCGGTCTGCTCATTGGCAATGAACTGGCTGCACTCCGGTCCAGGCTCGACGGTCCGGTCACCCTCGTGGGTGCCCCCGGCCTCAGCGCGCTCTATGCGGCGGCGCTTGTCATTGCGGGCTACGAACCGCGCATCGTCGACGGAGCCAACCTGACACTTGCCGGACTGTCGCTGGCGAGGGAGTCCATTCTCGAAGACATCCGGAGACCCGCGTGATGCGTCCGCTTATTGCCATTCTGCGCGGCCTGACGCCAGCTGAAAGCCTGCCTGTGTGCGAACGGTTGATCGCCGCCGGCTTCACCCGCATCGAAGTGCCGCTGAACTCGCCGCAGCCCTTCGACAGCATCGCTGCGATGGTCAAGCATTTCGGCGACAGCGCCCTGATCGGGGCGGGCACGGTGCTGGAGGTGGCTGATGTGCAGCGTCTTGCCGATGTCGGCGGGCGGCTTGTCGTGTCGCCCAACTGCGACCCGGATGTGATCCGCGCCACCAAGGCCGCAAGGCTACTGTCCTTTCCCGGCGTGATGACACCGAGCGAATGCTTTGCCGCGCTGAAAGCCGGAGCGGACGGCCTGAAACTCTTCCCCGCCGGACTGCTTGGCCCCGAAGGCGTCAAGGCGATCCGGGCTGTCCTGCCGAAGGAGACGCAGCTCTATGCGGTTGGCGGCGCTGGTCCGGACAATTTCGCCAAGTGGATGAAGGTCGGCATCACCGGTTTCGGGATCGGGACATCGCTGTATGTTCCAGGCCTCGACATTGCCGAAATCGAACAGCGTGCCAGAGACATGGTGATCGCCTTCGATGCCGCGAAGACCCAGGAGCCCGCATGACATCCGTTTTCGATGCAACCGTCTGTGAACTGGGTGAAGGTCCGCTGTGGCATCCGCTGCGCCAGCAGCTCTACTGGTTCGATATCACCGGCCAAACGCTCTACACACAGACAGACGACGAGACAAAGGCCGTGCGCTTCGACACTTTCGTGTCGGCGGCCGGATGGATCGACGCGAACCGGCTGATGATCGCCAGCGCGCGCGAGCTGTTTATCCATGACCTCAATTCCGGGACCAACACCCATGTCTGCCCGCTGGAGGCCGACAATGCCGTGACGCGCTCGAATGATGGTCGTGCCGATCCTCAAGGAGGTTTCTGGATTGGCACCATGGGCTGCAACGCCGAACAGGATGCCGGTGCGATCTATCGCTGGTATCGCGGCGAGTTGCGGCAACTGTTTGCGCCGATAACGATCTCAAACGCGATCAGCTTTGCCCCGGACGGCCGCACCGCCTTCTTCACCGATTCCGCCGTCGCCAAGGTCATGCGCGTGACCCTTGACGCGGATGGCTGGCCCAATTCGGCACCGGAGATATTCCTTGATCTGGCTCCCGCCGGCCGCGAGCCGGACGGCGCGGTGATCGACCGCGATGGCCTCATGTGGCTGGCCGAATGGGGCTCGTCACGGGTTGCCGCCTATGCGCCAGACGGATCGCTGGTGCGGACCGTTCCGGTTGATGCGCCGCACTCCACCTGCCCGGCCTTTGGTGGCCCAGACCTGACAACCCTTTTCTGCACGTCGGCCCGCCAGGGCCTGACCGCATCGGGCCGCGCTGCGGCTCCGCTTTCCGGCATGACCTTCACCGCCGCCAATGTCGCGCGCGGCCAGCAAGAGCATCAGGTGATCCTGTGACCGACAACCTTCTACGCCGCCTTGGCGTTTGCTACTATCCCGAACACTGGCCCGAAACCCAGTGGTCCGAAGATGCGGCCCGCATGGCCGCCGTTGGCCTGACTTATGTGCGCATCGGCGAGTTCGCCTGGAGCCGGATCGAACCGGAGCCCGGACAGCTGGACTGGGACTGGCTGGACCGCTCGATCGCCGTCCTGGGTCAGGCTGGACTGAAGGTGGTGCTCGGCACGCCGACCGCCACGCCGCCGCGCTGGATGGTGACGAAACACCCGGACATGCTGGCCGTCGATGCTGAGGGCCGTCCACGCGGCTTCGGATCGCGCCGGCATTACTGCTTCTCGCATGAAGGCTACAAGGCTGAATGCGCCCGCATCGTCACCCTGCTTGCCGAGCGCTATGGCAACAACCCGCATGTCGCGGCCTGGCAAACGGACAATGAATACGGCTGCCACGACACCACAGTATCCTATTCGGCAGCTGCGCTGACCGCATTCCGCAACTGGCTGGCGCGCAAGTATCAGTCGCCGCAGGCGCTGAACCGGGCCTGGGGCAACGTGTTCTGGTCGATGGACTATGCCAGTTTCGAGGACGTCGGCCTGCCGAACCTGACCGTCACCGAGCCGAACCCGGCGCACGTGATGGACTTCCGCCGCTTCTCGTCCGATCAGGTGGTGCTGTTCAACCGGCTGCAGGTCGACATCCTGCGCCGTTACACCGATGCGCCAATTACCCATAACTACATGGGCCGGATCGTCGACTTCGATCATTTCGACGTCGGCGCTGACCTCGATATTGCCAGCTGGGACAGCTATCCGCTGGGCTTCCTGTCCGACCGGATGGAGGTCGACGACACGTTCAAGCGGCGCTTCCTGCGCCAGGGGCATCCCGATTTTCAGGCGTTCCACCACGATCTTTACCGCAGTGTCGGGCACGGCCGCTGGTGGGTAATGGAACAGCAGCCGGGCCCTGTGAACTGGGCGCCCTACAATCCCGATCCCCTGCCCGGCATGGCACGGCTCTGGGCCTGGGAGGCCTTTGCCCATGGTGCGGAGGCCGTTTGCTATTTCCGCTGGCGGCAGGCCCCGTTTGCGCAGGAACAGATGCATGCCGGGATGCTGCGTCCCGACAGCGCCCCTGCCCCGGCGTTCCATGCTGCCGAACAGGTGGCTGCCGAGCTGAAGGCCATGCCGACGACCGACATCAAAAAGGCACCCGTGGCACTGGTGTTCGATTACCCGAGCGCCTGGGCCTGGCAGATCCAGCCGCAAGGCAAGGACTTTGACTATTTCCGGCTGGCTTTCGCGATGTATCGCGGTCTGCGTCAGCTCGGGTTGTCGGTCGACATCGTTCCGGCCAGCACGACGGATTTTGCCGGATACCGGCTTGTCCTTGTGCCCGGTCTCTTCACCCTGCCGGAGACGCTCGCCAACGCGCTTGTGGCCAGCGGCGCCGACGTCGTGGCAGGACCAAGGACGAACTCCAAGACGGCTGACTTCGCGATCCCCGTGCCGCTGCCTCCGGCCCTGCCCGGGCTCGATTGCCGGATCTCGCGGGTCGAAAGCCTGCCGCCCTTCGCCCCGGTTCCGCTGGAAGGGGGAGGTTCGTTCCTTGGCTGGCGCGAGAAACTGGAGGGGAGCGCGGAGGTCGTCGTACGGGCGAGCGACGGCGAAGCGGCCGTGGTCCACGGCGGCTGCTTCACCTATCTCGCTGGCTGGCCGGATGAAGTGGCTCTGAACCGGGTACTTACCGAGGCAACCGCGCGGGCCGGGATAACGACGACGGTGATGCCGGAGGGCCTGCGCCAGCGCGATACGCAGACGCACAGGTTCTACTTCAACTACAATCCGGATCCTGTTGTTTTCAATGGCATGGAACTGCCGGCGGGCGGTGTCGCCTGGCAGGCGTTGCCGGACTGAAACTCAGGATCCGGCAGGCACCATCTTGCGCAATATGGCGAGGTCGCGGGCAAGACGCTCCCGCGCCTCGCGGATCGCGGGCGTGTCCAGCGCGCCCTCCCTTCCTGCCTGTTCCAGCAGGAAATCGGCCGAGCGCAGCACATCGCGCCATCGCGGATTGACCGGCAAAGTCTCGAGCATGAGATACTTGTCGAGCGTGCGCGTCTGCAGTGACGACTTGTCGAGACTGACGCGCCAGATGCCGCTGACCTCGGCGAAGTCGACCTTGCCCTTGCCGGTGAGCTGCTTCCAGAGGGTGAGCACCTCCCCCATCACCGCCACGATCTGGCCTCGGTACGGATCAGGATTGACGACATCGATGTCATCGGGAACCGGACTGGCGAGGGCTGGCAGCGAACTGTCGACGGCATCACGAATGGAAGTGACCAGTCCCGGCGCTTCACGGCCGGCCTCACTGATCAGCAATGCAAAACCACCGCCGGCATCCGGCAGCAGCGCAAAGGCGTTGAGAACCAGGCGCCGCCCCTCGACCTCGGCTTCGACCCGGCGGGTGTCATCATCGCCAGTCAGGCCCGAAAGGGCCGCCAGTGCCGGGCCCGGAAGAAGATCAGCAAGGGCCGTCTGACCGCTGACCGCAGACTCCCCGAGCCAATATTCGGCGGCCGGGTTGGAGAAGGTCACGATGCCCTTCGGGTTGGCGCAGATGAGCCCGTCCTCGAGCGCCTCGAGCAGCTGCCCCATCCGGCGCTGCGACAGACGAAGCGCGTCCTCCACCTGGATCCGCCGCTCGATTTCCTGCTTGAGCTCGCTGTTCTCCTCCGCGCGGCGCTTGGCGCGCGAGGCCTCCAGCAACGTGGCAATCCGGCTGACCAGCTCGTCCTTGACGAAGGGCTTGACGACATAGTCGTTCGCGCCGACCTCGAAACCGGCGATCATGTCGCGGGTGCGCCCGCGCGCCGTCAGCAGGATGATCGGCAGATCAAGCAAGGAGTGCCGGCGGCGCAGATGGCGAGCGACATCGAGCCCGCTCATGCCACTCATCATGACATCGAGCACCACCAGGTCCGGCTGATATTCTTCCACCAGCCGCAGCGCCTCCGGCCCGTTGTCGCAGTCGATCACCCGGTAGCCGCGAGGCAACAGGACGTTGCGCAGGACCTGCAGGTTGATCGGTTCGTCATCGACGAGAAGGATGCAGGGAGCCGCGCTGTCGCCTTCGGCCACAGGACCGCTCGCCAGTCCGTCGCCACTGGCAATGACCTCGTGCAGCTCGGAGCGCAGTGCAGGCACCGCCGGTCGGGTGGAGGCCGGAAGGCTGACTGTGAAGGTGGAGCCTTCGCCAAGCGTGCTTGTCACGTCAATGGTGCCGGCCATCAGGACCGCCAGATTGCGCGCGATCGTCAGACCGAGGCCCATTCCCTCCTGCAACGATGCGCGGGTGCCAGATCCGGTGATCTGCTCCAGCGGATGGAAGATCCGCTCAAGACTGTCCGGCGAGATGCCAGGACCAAAGTCCCGGATCGCAATATCGACCCGGTTTCCGTCAACCAATTCGCGCATGCGGGCGGTGATCTCGATGCGGCCTTCACCGCCGTACTTGACGGCATTGGTGATCAGGTTGAACAGGATCTGCTCAAAACGGACGGGGTCGGCGAGAACGGCAGGAACGTCGCTCTCGACATCGACGCGCAAGGTCACCGGTTCTCCGGCCAGCATCGGCCGCGCCAGTTGCAGCACGTTTCGCAGGCTCTGCGCCACGTCGAGTGATTGCAGGTCAAGGCGCATGCGGCCTTCGCGGATCCGGTAGATGTCGAGAAGATCGTCGACCAGCCGGGACAGACGCCGGGCGCTGAGGGCGATCAGATGCAGCTGGCTTTTCTGGGCCGGGGCAAACTCGCCCATCGCACCGGCACCAAGCGTCTCGGAAATGCCGATGATGCCGTTCAGCGGCGTTCGCAGCTCGTGCGAGGTCGCCGCCAGGAAGCGATCCTTCATCCGGTCCGCTTCCTCGAGCTCGGCGTTCTTTTCCTCGATCTGGCTCAGATGCTGTTCGAGCTGGGCGTTCTTCTGGCTGATCAGTTCGAGCTGGTCACGCAAGGAGCGGCGCATCTGGCTGACCGCACGTGACAGATCGGCATACTCGAGCGGTTTCGCATACTCGGGCAGCGGCTCCTCAAGGGCACCATTGGCAACCGCCGTTGCCGAGCGGGCAAGGCGGCGGATCGGACTTGTCATCGAGCGTGACAAGGCGAGCGCGGCCGGGACCAGCGCGGCAATGGCCGCGATGCCGATGATCAGAAGCGCGTCACGCAGGCGCCGGGATGTGGCGAACGCGCGCGCCTGCTCGGACTCAGCCACGACCAGCCAGCCAGGCGCCGGATCGGTCAGACGCTTCCAGGCCGACAGGGTCGGAACCCCGATCAGGCCCTTTTCCAGCGTTTCGATGCCCTGCGGCGCGCGCATCTGCTCCGGGACAACCACCGGGCTCGCCGTGCTGATGCCCGCCCCCCGTGTGGCTGCGATCACCTCGCCGGTCGAGGAGATCAAGGTCATCACATTGCTGGCCTGCATCAGCCGGGCCAGTCCCTCGGACGGCAGGCGGAAGAAGATCGTGGCATTGGATGTGGTGTGCAGGCGGACATTCATGCCGAGATAGGCAACGAACTGACCGGTCAGCGGATCACGCGAAAAATCTGAAAACATCAGCGCGCGCGATTGCGGATTTACGCGCAAACGCCGGTAAAGATCGGCCAGCGGCCCGCTCATGCCATTCAGGTCATGCCCAAGGTAACTGTCCTTGGCGACCGAATAGACGATCCGTCCGCGGGTGTTGACCAGATAGAGATTGTCGAATTCGGAACCGGCGATGAACTCGGCAAACGAGGGGTGAAAACGCTTGTGGGCGTTCGCGTATTCCAGCGCCTCGCGCAACAGGATGTCCTCACCGACCGGGGCCGGCGGCGGGATGATCGTGGAGCCACCCGGCTCGACACCAAAGAGGAGACGCAAGCGGGCGCCCGACTGGGATTCGGTTGCCGCAAGCTGGCCGAAGGCAAAGGAAAACCCGTAGAAATCGCCAACCGCATAGCGGACATTTGCCGACTGACCGATGCTCTCCGCCTCGCGCCGGGCGAAGGTCAGATACTGCAGGACCTCGCTGCCCTTGGCATCGCGGGCGAAGGCAACCTGGCGATAGGTCTCTTCCGTGATGTTGCGGTTCACCAGATTGAAAAAGACCCACCCCCCCAGCGCCAGCGGCAGCACGGAGGCCAGGATCAGGGTGATCATGACGCGGGTCTGGAAGCCCTGCGGCAGAAAGGTCATTTGGGGTCCGGGTCACGCTTGGGGATCGGGCAGTATGTGAGCCTATACCATCGCCGATATGACAGCGCAGCCGCCGCACACCTCGTTTTGCCAGGCATAGATCTGCCCCTCACATTGACAACGTCGATGATAGCTCCGCATCTCATTGAAAAATATCAGCTTTCGACAACCGTTCGCGCGCCGCCACATCCCTCCATCCGGCGATTTTGACGAACTTTACGAATTTTCGGGTGGCGTTGCCCCCCTCTGGCTGACGCAAGATGCGCCTGCTGCATCGCTGGCGAGGAGCGGTGTCGGGGGTGCAAAGGACGAATGTCCGGCAGCCTGCTTCCGATCCGAGGCAGCGTTATCAAGTCGCGGGCATCATGAGGGTGCCCGCTTGGGAGGATTACAATGATCAAGTCTCGTCTGGCTGGCGTCTTCATGTCCGCCACGCTTCTGGGCTCTGCATCCGGCGCCGCCCTGGCCGCCGATGCCGTGCTGACCGCCCTGCCGGTCCAGCGCACCGCCTGGGTGGAAAACTACAACCCGTTCAACGAATCGACCCGCCTGCCCTCGATCCAGGACTTCGTCTACGAGCCGCTGGTCATCTTCAACTCGCTGAAGAGCGGCGAGCCGAACTATCGCCTCGCAACCGGCTATGAATTCTCCGACGACCTGAAGTCGCTGACTTTCAAGCTGCGCGACGGCGTGACCTGGTCCGATGGTGAGGCGTTCAACGCCGACGACGTCGCCTTCACCTTCAACATGGTGCTGAAGACAAAGGCGCTCGACACCCGTTCGATGGCAAAGCTTGTCGACAGCGTCGAAGTCATCGACCCGCTGACCGTGAAGTTCAACCTGAAGAACCCGAACAGCCAGGCTGCGATCGATATCGTCCGCGTTCCCGTCGTTGCCGAGCACATCTGGTCCAAGGTTGCCGATCCGGTCGCCTTCACCAATCCGAAGCCGGTCGGCACCGGTCCGCTGACCGACTTCCGCCGCTTCACCGAGCAGGAATACCTGCAGTGCCGCAACGCCAAGTACTGGGACGCCGCCACCCTGAAGGTGGACTGCATGCGCTTCCCGCAGATCGCCAACAACGATCAGGCTCTGGCTGCTGCTGCCCGTGGTGACCTCGACTGGATGGGCTCGTTCCTGCCGGACATCGAGAACACCTACGTCGCCAAGGACCCGGCCAACCACAAGTACTGGCTGCCGGCTGGCTCCTTCGTGATGTTCAACGTCAACCCGGAATCGCCGAACGAAGGCAACCGCGCCGCCTTCTCCGACGTGAACTTCCGCCGCGCCCTGTCGATGGCGCTGGACCGTGAAGCCATGGTCGAGATCGCCGGCTACGGCTACCCGACCATCAACCAGTATCCGTCGGGCCTCGGCCGCGCCTACCACGCCTGGAACAACCCGGCCGTGGACGAGAAGTTCGGCAAGTACATGCAGAACGACCCGGAAGCCGCCAAGTCCCTGCTGGCCGAACATGGCTACAAGGACACCAACGGCGACGGCTTCGTCGAAGCCCCGAACGGCAAGCCGATCAGCTTCGACATCATCGTCCCGAACGGCTGGACCGACTGGGTGAACGCCGCGCAGATCGCTGTCGAAGGGCTGAACGCCGTTGGCATCAAGGCCTCGGTCGGCACGCCGGAACAGGCCGTGTGGAACGAAGCCCTGATCAAGGGCACCTACGACATGGCGATGAACTCGGTCTTCGTCGGCCCGACGCCCTACACGCACATGGACTCCGTGCTGCATGAGCGCAACCAGGGTGTGACCCGCTTCGGTGCCGGCCGCTTCAAGAACGCCGAAATCTCGGCCGCTCTCGATGGCTTCACCAAGACCACCGACCAGGCCAAGCAGAAGGAACTGATCAACCAGGTCCAGATGATCGCCGGTGAAAACCTGCCGGTCATCCCGGTGTTCAACAACCCGCGCTGGTACCAGTACAACACCAAGCGCTTCACCGGCTTCTTCAGCGCCGAGAACCCGGTTGCGAACCCGGTTGTCCATGACAACCAGCCGGAGCGTCTGCTGCACCTCCTCTCCCTGCGTCCGGTCAACTGACCTGATGCGACTGCGGGGCGGCCTGATCGGCCGCCCCTTTTTCCGCGCGACCGGAGGCACGCGCTCCTGCGCCCGGCAGCCAACCGGTCCCGCACTTCCCGGATCATCGGCTGGCCCCCTTCGCTCCCGGCAGACACCGGGGCGTGATTGCGTATTGGACTAGGCTCATGAATTTTCTGCTGAAACGGCTGGCCTTCTACCTGGTGGCTTTCCTGGTGGCCGCGACCTTCAACTTTATGATCCCGCGCATGATGCCGGGTGATCCGACGGACATCATGCTCTCGCATGCCGATGGCACGATCCCGCCCGAGGCCCGCGAAGCGCTGAAGGCGACGTTCGGCTTCATCGATGAGCCGCTGCATATCCAGTACGGCAACTATCTCTCCAGCATCTTCACCTGGGATTTCGGCACCTCGGTCAAGTTCTTCCCGCTGCCCGTAACCGACGTGCTGCTGACGGCCCTGCCCTGGACGCTGCTGCTGACCGGCAGCGCGCTGGCCGTTTCCTTCTCCATCGGCACGCTGCTGGGGATCCTGGCAGCCTGGCGCCGTGGTCAGGGCGTGGACATGGTGCTGTCGCCGCTCGCCCTTGCCATGCAGTCGATCCCGGCCATGGTGGTGGCCCTGACGACGCTCTACATCTTTGCCATCGGCAACCAGATCCTGCCGACCGGCTATGCCTACAATCCGGCGCTGGACCCAGGTTTCACGAGTGAATTCATAACGTCCGTCGCCACCCACGCGATCCTTCCGGTGCTGACTCTGAGCCTCGTCTTCACCGGCGGATATCTCGTCACGATGCGCAACAACATGATCGGCCAGCTTGGCGAAGACCATGTGCATATGGCCGAGGCCAAGGGATTGTCGGATGCGCGTGTGCGTTACGCCTACGCTGCCCGCAATGCGCTGCTGCCCTCGGTGACCGCGCTCGCCCTCTCCTTCGGCGCGCTGTTCGGCGGTTCGCTGGTGACGGAGGTGGTGTTCAACTATCCGGGCGTCGGCAACCTGCTCTATCTCGGCATCCTGGCGCGTGATTTCCCGCTGATCCAGGGCCAGCTCCTGATCATGACACTGGCCATGCTGACCGCCAACTTCACGGTCGACATCGCCTATATCTTCCTTGACCCGCGCCTTCGGAAAGCCTGATGACCGGTTTCCTCTCCTCCTTCCTGCGCAACCGCAAGGCAGCCTTTGGCCTCTCCATCGTGCTGCTCTATGTCGCCGTCGCGCTGCTGGCCCCGGTGATCGCGGGCTATGATCCGCTCGCCCGCGTCGCCCGCCCGCACCAGCCGCCCTCCTGGGATCACTGGCTGGGCACCACCCGCATGGGCCGCGACGTGTTCGCCCAACTCGTCTGGGGCACCCGGACGTCGCTGATGGTCGGCCTCGTCGCCGGTCTGATCGTCACGATCAACGGCACGATCATCGGCATCACGGCCGCCTACTTCGGCGGGGTCGTCGATGAAGTTCTCAACTTCATGACCAACGTGGTTCTTGTGCTGCCGCAGCTGCCGCTGCTGCTCGTTCTGGCCGCCTTCCTCGGTCAGGTCAGCCCCTGGTCGATCGCGCTGATCATTGGCCTGACCTCCTGGGCCTGGGGCGCGCGTGTAACCCGGGCGCAGGGCATGACGCTGAAGACGCGAGACTATATCGAGGCCTCGCGCATGCTCGGCGAACCGGCCTGGCGCATGATCCTCGTCGAGATGCTGCCGAACCTTCTGTCGATCATCTGCTTCAACTTCATCGGCTCGATCATCTTCACGATCATCACCCAGGCAACGCTCGAGTTCCTCGGCCTTGGCAACCCGCTGAACCTGTCCTGGGGCACGATGCTCTACAACGCCCAGACGTCCTCCGCGATCACGGTCGGCGCCTGGTGGGAAGTTGCAGCCCCGTGCCTTGCCATCGTCTTCATCGGCGTTGGTCTGTCGATGATGAACTTCGGCGTCGACGAGATTTCCAACCCGCGCCTGCGCACCCTCGGAACGATCGGCAAGGCGCTGAAACTGCAGCGCGAGCTGGATCGTGCCCGGCTGAAGGAGGCCGCCCAATGACCGCGCTGATCGACGTCCGCAACCTCAAGGTCGACTACCTGACCCAGACGGGTGCCTTCACCGCCGTGAAAGGCGTGTCGTTCCAGATCGCCCCGGGGGAGATCCTCGGGCTCGCCGGCGAAAGCGGTTGCGGCAAGAGCACCATCGCCTTCGCCCTGATGCGCCTGCACAAGCCGCCGGCCTTCATCTCGGATGGATCCATCCATTTTGACGGTCAGGACGTGCTGGCGCTGAGCGATGCGGACCTCAGGGCCTTCCGCTGGTCGAAGGCCGCCATGGTCTTCCAGAGCGCTATGAACTCGCTCAACCCGGTGCTGACCGTGTTGCAGCAGTTCAACGACATGCTGAAAGCCCACGGCGTGACCGACAAGGCGGCCATTCGCGCCCGCGCCGAGGAGATGCTGGCGATGGTCGGCATCGCCGCTGACCGGCTCGACAGCTACCCGCACCAGCTGTCAGGCGGCATGCGCCAGCGTGTTGTGCTGGCACTGGCGCTGACCTTGCGTCCGCGCCTGGTCATCATGGACGAGCCGACAACGGCGCTTGATGTGATCGTGCAGCGGGAAATCCTGCAACAGGTGGTGGCGCTCAAGGAAAAGCTTGGCTTCTCCGTGCTGTTCATCACCCATGATCTGGCACTGATGGCACAGATCGCCGACCGGATCGCCGTCATGCTGCGCGGCGAGATCGTCGAGATCGGCGAAACGGCGCAGATGGTCAATGACCCGCGCCACGACTACACGCGCGCCCTGTGGGAGGCCATGCCGATCCTGAGCGCCCAACCCGAAAAGGGGCTGGCCCATGGCTGACACCTCCCCCATCCTGTCGCTGGAGAAGGTCTCCAAGACCTTCATCACCAAGCCCGTGTTTGGCCCGGCACGCCGGGTCGAGGCCCTGCGCCGCGTTTCACTGACCATCCAGCCCGGCAAGGCGCTGGCGCTCGTCGGCGAAAGCGGCTCAGGCAAGAGCACGGTTGGCCGTCTGATCGTGCGCCACTATGCCCCGACCGATGGACGCATCCTGTTCGAGGGACAGGACATCGAGCAGAACCACAGCCGGGCACTGGAGAAGGCCTATCAGCGCTCGGTGCAGATGGTGTTCCAGGACCCGTTCTCGGCGCTCAATCCGGCCCACACCATCCGTCACCACCTGATCCGACCGCTGCGGCTGCACCAGCCGGACCGCGATCCGGAACAGGCGATGCTGGAGCTTCTCGGCGACGTCGAACTCGATCCGAAGTCGACGCCGGACAAGTACCCGCACGAGCTCTCGGGCGGACAGCGTCAGCGCGTCAATTTCGCCCGTGCACTTGCCGTCAATGCCCGCCTGATCGTTGCAGACGAGCCGACGTCGATGCTCGACGTCTCGATCCGCAAGTCGGTGCTCGGCCTGATGCGGCGGTTGAAGGACGAGCGCGGACTGGCGCTCCTCTACATCACCCATGACATCGCGACCGCACAGTATCTGGCGGAGGAAACTGCCGTGATGTTCCGCGGCCAGATCGTCGAGCAGGGCCCGACGGCCGAGGTCGTCGGTGCGCCGCGCCATGCCTACACCCAGCTTCTGCGCGCTGCCGTTCCCGATCCGGCGGTGCGTCTGGGCAGCGACAACACCGGCTTCGCAGAACGTTCCGCCAAGGTTCGGACCGATGCGGCCCGCGATGTGGTTGAAATGGCAATGGCCGGTAACGGCCACTTCTTTGCCCTTCACTGAGAGCTAAGCGCGATGTCCGACCTGCTGGTTCCTCTCTACGCCCTGCCCACGCCCCCAGCCTTGCCGGAGGGCCTGGTCGTGCGCCCCGCCCTGCCGCCGGAACACCATGTAGTGACGGCCTTTGTCGGCAAGCACTTCAGCCCCGGCTGGGTCAGCGAATGCACCGTTGCCCTGGCCGCAAGACCCGCCCGCATCCTCATTGCCATCGAGAATGGCGAACTGGCCGGCTTTGCTTGCCACGATGTCACCGCGCGCGGCTTCTTTGGTCCCACCGGTGTCGATCCTGCAAAGCAGGGACGCGGCATCGGCCGGCACCTGCTTCTGCGCGCCCTTGATGCGCTGAAGTCGGACGGCTTTGCCTATGCCATCATCGGCGCGGCCGGGCCGGTCGATTTCTACGTCAAGACCTGCGGCGCCATCGAGATCCCCAATTCCACGCCCGGCATCTATCGCGGCCTGCTGCGCTGATGCACCCACCGGTCCGCCCCCGGACCAGTAACGTCAAACATCGACGCCCAACCCATTTCCCGACGCCATCAGCGGGATGGCTCAGCCAGACCCCGCGTGCAGACTTCCAGGACAGCCATGACCAAGTACCATCTTGATGTGATCTGGACCGATACCGCCAACGACGGCCGGGAGCTGGCCGTGACCCTGACCAACCTCTCCGACAGCCCCCTGTCGGATTTCTCGGTTGGCTACACCTCGATCACCCGCACCGTTCGCCCGTCGGTCTGCCAGAACGGCACCATGACCCGGCGCCAGGCCAACTACCATGAATACGCCCCTCCGGCCGGTCTGACGCTGGCACCTGGCGAAAGCTGGCGCTTCGTCGAGACCTCGCTCAGCCGCAAGGCGCTGCATTCCAACGACGGCCCGAAGAGCGCCTTCGTCATCTTCGCTGACGGCTCCGCCGAACAGGTTTCGGTCGCCGACATGCAGATCGCCGGTTTTGAGGCAGCACGCGCGGAACGCTCCAACTTCACGCTTGGCGTCCTGCCGCAGCCGGCCAGCGTCGCCGTTGCGTCCTGGATGGCCAAGGCACCGGTTCACCTGAAGCTTGAAGGCGGTTCGGTCGCCGAGAAGCGCGTGGTTGGCGGCGTCAATGCCCTCGCCCGCCGTCTCTTCACCCTGCGCGCCAATCCCTTCGTGTTTGTGGCACCGGAAGGTGCGGCCGTGCTGCGCCTGGCCGCAAACGCCGCTCTCGCCGAGGAAGCCTATCAGATCGATTTCAACGGCTCAGACATTGTCCTGACCTATGGCACCGATCTTGGCCTGCGCCACGGTCTCGTGACACTGGCACAGGGCATGATGGCCGCGCGTGAGGACGCAGACCGCTTCGCCTTCCCGCATACCGGCCGGATCGAGGATGCACCGCGTCACGTCTGGCGCGGGTCGCATCTCGATGTATCGCGGCAGGTCTATCCGCTCGCCGACATCCTGCGCTTTGTCGACATCCTGGCCTGGCACAAGCTCAACCGCCTGCACTGGCACCTCACGGACGATGAAGGCTGGCGCCTCGAGATCAAGCGCCTGCCGCAGCTGACCGAAATCGGCGCACACACGGGCCTGAACCGGCCCGTCCTGCCGCAGCTCGGCCATGGTCCCTTCGAGCATGGCACGTTCTACACGCAGGATCAGGCCCGCGCCGTGGTCGCCCATGGCCGCTCGGTCGGCGTGGAAGTGATGCCGGAAATCGATCTGCCGGGCCATTGCGCCGCCGCGATCGCCTCGCTGCCGGATCTGGTTGATCCTGATGAGCCGGAAAGCTACTGGTCGATCCAGGGTTACGGCAACAACGCCCTCAACCCCGCCCTCGACGCCACCTGGACCTTCACCCAGACGGTTCTGGAAGAACTGCTGGCTGTGTTCCCGTTCGAAGTCATCCACGTTGGCGGCGACGAAGTGGCCCCCGAAGCCTGGCTGCAGTCGCCGAAGGCACAAGAACTTATGGCGCGCGAGCGCATCAACGGCACCGATGGCCTGCAGGCACACTACCTGAAGCGCGTGCATGCCTTCCTCTCCGCCCATGGCCGCATCACAGGTGGCTGGGAAGAGGTCGCCCATGGCGGCGGCGTCTCGCCGGATCGCAGCCTGCTGTTCGCATGGACGTTGCGCGAGAAGACCGCAGAACTCGCAGCCCTCGGCTATGACGTCGTGTCGTCCCCCGGCCAGACCTACTATCTCGACATGGTCCAGTCGGGTGACTGGAACGAGGCGGGTGCAAGCTGGGCCGGGATCACCCCGGTCGAAACCTCCTACGGCTACGAAGCGCAGGGCGATGATCCGCATCTGGCGGTCAAGCTCAAGGGCATTCAGGCCTGCATCTGGAGCGAGCACATCACCTCGCGCGAACGCTTCAACCATCAGGTCTTCCCGCGGCTTCCGGCCATCGCGGAAGCGGCGTGGAGCCCGGAAAGGGTGAAGGACTTTGCCCGGTTCAGCGCCATCGTCCCCCTGATGCCGAAGGCCTGACACGCATGGACGTTTCCGTCTGGACCTATGCCTGGGACATGCTCGACCTCGGGGTCGAGCATGTGACCGGCGAATTGGCGTCGCTTGCCGGCGCCAACCATGTCAGCCTTGCCACCTCCTATCACGCGGGTCGCTTCATCCAGCCACGGTCGAACCGGCGGAAGATCTACTTCCCCGAGGACGGCACGGTCTATTATGCACCTGATGCCGCGCTCTGGAATGACGCGGAGATCGCGCCCCGGCAGGCGGCCATCACCCGTGACACCGACCTCGTCGCGCGCCTGTCGGCCGCACAGGATGCCGCCGGTCTCGGCCTGTCCGCATGGACGGTGTGCCTGCACAACACCCGTCTGGCCAGCCTCTACCCCGGCCACGCCCTTACCACGGCCTTCGGTGACCGGCTGGCGTTCGGACTGTGCCCGTCGAGCCCGGCGGCGCGGTTCTATGCCCGCACCATGGTGCATGAGATCACTCACCGGTTCCGTCCGGCGCGGATCGAGCTGGAAACGCCCGGCTTCCTCGAAGTGGAGCACGGCTTCCACCATGAGAAGGACGGGGTCAGCCTGACGGCGGACGAAGCCTATCTGCTCTCGGTCTGCTTCTGCCGCTACTGCCTTGGCCGGGCTGAGGCAGCCGGTGTCGATGGCGAGGCGGCACGCAAGGCCGTTGTCGACATCATCTGCGCGGCCTGCGACCGGGATACGCCGGTCAGCCGTTTTCCCGAGTTCCCGGAAAAGGGCATTGACGCCTTCGCCTCCGTTCCCGCGCTGCATGACTATCTGGTCTGGCGGCAGGATCCGGTGATGAGCCTCATCACCGAGATGCGGCAGCTTGCGCATCCGGACAGCCAGGTGCTCCTTGTCGACGGTCCGGCGGCCTGGCGCGGCGGCGTCGATTTCGATCGCCTTGCCTCGGCCTGCGATGGCATGATCCTGTGCCTCTATGGCCAGACGCCGCAGGAGACCGGCGCTGCTGTGAGCGCCATGCGCAACCGTCTCGGCGCGGATGCCAAACTGATCCTTGGCCTGTCCGCGTTCCAGTCCACCGTACCGTCTGCAGAAGCCCTGTGCCATGCCGCCATCGCCGGTGCGACGGCCGGAGCCGACGGGCTCAACTTCTACAACTATGGCCTCGTCACCCGTCCGCGTCTTGGCTGGATGGGCGAGGCCACCGCAGCCTTCCGGGCCGCCCGGATGAGCTGATGCGGCAGCGAGGCCAGCCCGAATGCCCGGGCTGGCCCGTTCTGCCCTTTGAGACCAAAGCCGGGATCAGCGATCCAGCGCCCGGTCCAGGTGGGTATAGCCGCCATCGGGATAGAGCCATTGGCCCGTGATGTGGCTGGCCCTGTGCGACAACAGAAAGACGACCGTATCGGCGATTTCCCGCGCGGTGGTCATGCGGTGTCCCAGCGGGATGCGCGCGGCAATCCGGGCCTCCTCGGCGGCGGGATCCGGGAAGGTCTGCAGCCAGTTGGCGTAGAGTGGTGTCATCACTTCGGCCGGCAGAACCGCGTTGACGCGCACGCCATCGCTTGCAAGCGCCGCAGCCCATTCCCGCGTCAGACCAAGCTGCGCCGCCTTTGCCGCGACATAGGCCGATGTGTCGCCCTGCCCCGTCACCGCCGTTTTCGATGACACATTCACCACCGCCCCTCGCGTTGCCTTGAGGTCCGCGACCGCCAGATGCATCAGGGTGTAGTAATGCACCAGGTTACGATCCAGCGAGGCGCGGAAGGCGTCGGGCCCCGCATCCAGCCCGACACTGTCATTGGCCCCGGCATTGTTGACGAGACCATCAATGCGGCCAAACCGCCTGCGCACCGCATCGACCGCCTGACGGCAGGCGTCGTCCGACGACAGTTCCGCCTTGAAGAACCAGGCGTCAGGCACGAGCGCCTGCAGCCTTTCCAGAAAGGCCGGATCCGGATCCCTGCGGGCGAGGATGACCGGAACGGCCCCCTCTTCGGCCAGCACCTCGCTGACGGCGGCGCCAATGCCTGACGCTCCGCCCGTGACAATCACGATCTTGCCGGTCAGTCCAAGGTCCATCAGTTGCCTCCGAAGCGATACGCCTCGATCGAGGATGGTTTCATTTCAATCGAAAAGCCAGGCAACTTCGGCGGCATGTAGGCCGCATCGCGGATGACGCAGGGATCGATGAAATGCTCGTGCAGGTGATCGACATACTCAATCACACGGCCCTCGCGGGTGCCGGCAATGCAGAGATAGTCGATCATCGACAGGTGCTGGACATATTCGCAAAGGCCGACACCACCGGCATGCGGACAAACCTTCAGCCCGTGCTTGGCTGCCATCAGCATCACGGCAAGGATCTCGTTGACGCCGCCAAGACGGCAGCTGTCGATCTGCACAACGTCGATGGCCCCGCGCATGATGAGCTGCTTGAAGATGATGCGGTTCTGGCACATCTCGCCGGTTGCCACCTCGATCGGCGCGACGCCTTCGCGGATCTTGCGATGGCCTTCGATGTCGTCCGGGCTGGTCGGCTCCTCAATGAACCATGGCTTGGCAAAGGCGAGCTTGCCGACCCAGTCAATGGCCTGATCCACTTCCCAGACCTGGTTGGCATCGATCATCAGGTTGATGTCCGGGCCGACCGTTTCACGCGCGATGGTCAGCCGGCGGATGTCGTCCTGAAGATCACGCCCGACCTTCATCTTGATGTAGCGGAAGCCGGCATCGATAGCCTCGCGGCAAAGACGGGCGAGTTTTTCGTCATCATAGCCGAGCCAACCGGCCGAGGTGGTGTAGCAGGGATAGCCTTCACGCTCGAGGATCGCCCGCCGCTCGGCCTTGCCTTCCGCCTGCCGGGTCAGGAACTCCAGCGCCCATTCCGGCGTGATGCAGTCGGTCAGATAACGGAAGTCGATGCAGCGCACGAGCTCTTGCGGGCTCATGTCGGCGATGAGTGCCCAGACCGGCTTGCCTTCGATCTTGGCATAGAGGTCCCAGACCGCGTTGACGACAGCTCCCGTGGCGAGGTGAATGGCGCCCTTGTCGGGACCGATCCAGCGCAGCTGGCTGTCGGAGGTGATGTGCCGCCAGAAGCGGCCCATGTCGGCGGCAACCCAGTCCATGTCGAGCCCCACGACCAGCGGCCGCAAGGCATTGATGGCGGCAACGCAGATCTCGTTGCCGCGTCCGATGGTAAAGGTCAGGCCATGACCTTCGTGCGGTCCGTCCGTTTCCAGAACCACATAGGCGGCGGAATAGTCCGGATCGGGGTTCATGGCGTCGGACCCGTCCAGATGCTGGCTCGTCGGGAAGCGCAGATCGGCAGTGCGAAGCCCGGTGATCTTGGTCATGTGCGGATAACCTTCTGCGTCTGTGTGCCGAGACCGGCAATGCCGAGGCGGATCGTTTCGCCGCCCTTGAGGTAGACGGGTGGCTTCTGGCCGAGACCGACCCCCGGAGGCGTGCCGGTGGAGATGACATCGCCGGGCTGCAGCGACATGAAGCGGCTGAGGTAGGACACGATCTCGGCGACGCCGAAAATCATCGTGGCGGTCGAGCCGTCCTGGTAGCGCTTGCCGTCGACATCAAGCCACATGGCGAGGTTGCCGACATCCCCTGCTTCATCAGGGGTTACAAGCCAGGGCCCGGTCGGGCCGAACGTGTCGCAGCCTTTGCCCTTGTCCCAGGTGCCACCGCGCTCGATCTGGTATTCGCGTTCGGAGACATCGTTGATGACGCAATAGCCGGCGACATGGCCGAGGGCATCCGCTTCCTCGATGTACTTGCCGCCCTTGCCGATGACGACGCCAAGTTCAACTTCCCAGTCGGTCTTCTGCGATCCGCGCGGGATCTCGATGGCATCATCGGGACCGACGATCGCCGAGGTCCACTTGTTGAAGACGATGGGTTCGGCTGGAATGGCAGCGCCGGTTTCTGCTGCGTGATCGGCGTAATTGAGGCCGATGCAGATGAACTTGCCGATCCGGCCAACGCAGGGCCCAAGCCGCAGATCGGCCTGCGGCGTGCCGGCGACCAGCGGCAGATCGTCAGGGTCAAGGGCCGCCAGACGGGCAAGGCTCTCGGGCAGCAGAACGGACCCGGCGATATCGTCAACATGGGCCGAGAGGTCGCGTACGCGGCCATTGGCGTCAAGCAGGCCGGGACGCTCCTGGCCGGACGGGCCATAACGCAGCAATTTCATGGGAAGTCTCCGTGGAAGGAATGCGGGGCCAGACGCGCGCCCGGCCCCGCATCTGGATCAGTCGTAGAGGACAGCCGCGATTTCCGGGCTGTCGATGTTGGACTTGTCGTAGAAGTAGAAACCGGTATCGATGGTCGGGACGATTGGCTCGCCCTTGGCTGCCATCACGGCGGCCTTCACGGTCTCATAGCCGATGCCGACCGGGTTCTGCGTGATCGCGCCGGCCATCAGTCCATCGCGGATCGCCTGCTTCTGCGCTGCGCCCGAGTCGTAGCCGATGATGACAACCTTCTTGCCGCTTTCGCGTGCACCGTTGGCCACACCGATTGCGGAACCCTCGTTCGACCCGAAGATGCCCTTCAGGTTCGGGTGAGCCTGCAGCAGCGTCTTGGTGATCTCGGTCGACTTCAGATGATCGCCGCCGCCGTATTCGATGGCCACGATCTGGATCTTGGGCTTGTTGGCAGCGATCCACTCGACAAAACCGTCGCGGCGATCAACGCCGGTGCGGCTCGTTTGGTCATGGACGACCAGCGCGACCTCGCCTTCATCCCCGATGAGCGCTGCCATCTTCTCGGCGGCAAGCGCAGCGGCAGCCTTGTTGTCAGTGGCGGCGGTGGCGGCCGGAATGTCGCTGTCGACGCCCGAGTCAAACGCGATCACCGGGATCTTGGCAGCTTCCGCCTGCTTCAGCAGCGGGATCGCTGCCTGGCTGTCCAGCGCGGCGAAACCGATGGCGGCCGGCTTCTTGGCGAGGGCTGCAGACAGCATGTCGATCTGGCGGTCGACCATGGTCTCGTTGTCCGGGCCTTCAAAGGTCACCTCGACGCCGAACTCCGCGGCGGCCTTGTCGGCACCGGCCTTCACGGCCTGCCAGAACTGGTGCTGGAAGCCCTTGGACACCAGCGGGATGTACATCTTGTCCTGGGCCAGGGAAAAGCCTGTGCTGGCCAGCAGGGCTGCGGCACTCAGCGTGCCAAGGATCATGCGACGGGTAATCATGCTTTCCTCCACTCAAGTTGATGGGTTCAACGGGCCATTCGGCCTTCTTGTGGTTGGGTTCAGCCGCGTTGGCGGCGAAGCTGGTCGGCGTAGACGGCCAGGATGATGATCGCGCCGGTGACGACGGTCTGCCATTCGGGGGCGACGGACAGGATGCGCAGGCCGTTGGTCAGCACGGACATGATCAGGGCACCGATCAGGGTGCCGAGCACCGTGCCCCGGCCACCAGCAAGGGACGTTCCCCCGATGACGACCGCCGCAATCGCGTCAAGCTCGTAGCCAAGGCCGAGCGCGGGCTGGGCCGAGTTGAGGCGGGACGAGATCAGGATCCCGGCGATGCCGCAGATGCCACCGGCGAGCGCATAGACGGCCATCTTCCAGGCATTGGTGTTGACGCCGGACAGGCGCACGGCTTCCTCATTGGAACCAAGCGCATAGGTGTATCGGCCGAGAACCGTGCGCGAGAGCACGAAGGCCATGGCGAGAGCGACGAGGAACAGCACCAGCACACCATTGGGCACCGGAAGCGCAGGAATGACCAGGCCGATCAGCGATCCTTGCGAGATCTCGGTATAGCCCGGGGTGTCATTGAAATAGATCGGCTTGGCCCCGGTGATGATCAGCGACAGGCCCTTGAGGACCAGCATCATCCCGAGCGTTGCGATGAAGGGCGGGATCTTCATGCGCGCAACGAACGTCCCCGAGGCCAAGCCCACCAGCGCACCGGCCCCAATGGCGGCCAGCAGCCCAAGCGGCAACGGCAGACCGCCCCATGTGAGCACCACGCCGGCAACGACCGCGCAGAAAGTCATCAGCGTGCCGATGGACAGGTCGATCCCGCCCGTCAGGATCACGGCCGTTGCGGCAACGGCGAGCACCCCGTTGACCGAAGTTGCCTGCAGGATCGCCATGATGTTGGAGACCTGGAAGAAGTTGGGCGAGGCCAATGAGAAGCCGATCACCAGCGCGATCAGGCTGGCAAAGGCCAGAAGCTTTTGCTGGGCACCGCCGGCAAGGCGCGCTCCGCTGGAGAGCTGCGATGCCGTGCTGGCGGTCTTGTCTGTGGTCGCGTTCACGCGGTTTCCTCCTGACGCGTGGCCTGCCGCAGACCGCTGCGGTCGGTGGCAAGCTGCATGATCTGTTCCTGGGTGGTGTCTGCCCCGCCGGGCAGGAAGCCGGTCAGCTGGCCCTCGCACATCACCGCGATGCGGTGCGACACGCGCAGCACCTCTGGCAGTTCAGACGAGATGACGATGATCGCCTTTCCGTCGGCCGCCAGATCGGCAAGGAGCCTGTAGATTTCCGACTTGGCCCCGATGTCGATGCCGCGGGTCGGTTCGTCGAAGATCAGGATGTCGCAATCGCGCAGCAGCCACTTGGCAATGACCACCTTCTGCTGGTTGCCGCCGGACAGGAGCCTGACCTCCTGGTGTTCGGATGGCGTCCGGATGCCAAGGCGGGCAATGAAATCCCGCGCGACCCGGTGCATGCGACCATCGTCCAGCCGGCCAACGCCGTTGGCAAACGCCGGCAAGCTGGCAAGAGCGATGTTGTCGGCGACGTTCATGCCGAGAGCCAGACCGAAATGCTTGCGGTCTTCCGACAGGTAGCCGATGCCGGCCTTGACCGCATCGGCAGGCGAGCGGATGTCAGCCTTGTGCCCACGCACCAGGATGTCGCCGCTCTCGCGCGGATCAGCTCCAAAGATGGCACGGGCAACCTCCGTGCGCCCCGCCCCCATCAGGCCGGCAAAACCGAGGATCTCGCCCTTCCGGAGCGAGAAACTGACAGTGCGGATCTCCCGTCCCCGGTTGAGGTCGATCACCTCAAGCGCGGTTTCTGCCCTTGTCAGATCCGGGACAACGACGGCCTCGTCACTCAAGGCGCGGCCAACCATCATCTCGATGATGCGGCTGATCGGCGTGTCTTGCGCCTCGACGGTTCCCACATACTCCCCGTCGCGCATTACCGTGACGCGGTCGGAGATGCGCTTGATTTCGTCCATCTTGTGGCTGATGTAGACGATGCCGACGCCTTCGGACTTCAGTTTCTCGATCATGGCGAAGAGTTCGCCGATCTCGCCATCCGTCAGCGCCGCCGTCGGCTCGTCCATGATCAGCACCTTCGAGCGGGCTGACAGGGCCTTCGCGATCTCGACCATCTGCTGGCGGGCGATCGACAGGCCGTCGACTGGCCGGCGCGGATCGATGTCGATGTTGAGCGCCGCAAACAGCTCGCGCGCCTCACGGTTCTGCCGCGCTTCATCGATGCGGCCAAAGGACAGGCGCGGTTCCCGGCCGATGAAAATGTTCTGGGCCACCGTCAGGTCCTTCATCAGGGCAAGTTCCTGATGGATGATGCCGATGCCATGATCTTGTGCCGCCCGGGGGGAGCCGAACATCACCTCACGGCCTTCAACGAGGATGCGGCCACTGTCCGGCTGGTAGACCCCTGACAGGATCTTCATTAGCGTCGACTTGCCCGCGCCATTCTCGCCCATGAGGGCGTGCACTTCGCCGGCCCGAAGATCAAAGCCGACGCCCTTCAGCGCATGCACGCCGGGAAAGCGCTTCTCGATCCGCTCCATGTTGACGAGATCACGCATGGCTTCCTCCCTGCAGAACGCCGGGCTCAAGCCCATAAAACCGCGCAGCGGTTCCTCCCAGCACCTCATCCCTGTCTTCGTCCGACATCCCTTCGAGCAACCGATCCGTCACCTCTTCCCAGAAGGCGTGACTGGCCGCGAGCGTGACGACAGGCCAGTCCGAGCCCCACATCAGGCGGCGGGGCCCGAACCACGCCAGCAACTGGTCAACGACCGGCTGCAGCGTCTCAAGGGCGAGCGCCGGGCTCGAAAGCCGGCTCGGGCACATCTCGGTCAGGAGACCTGACAGCTTGCAGTGAATGCGCTCATCCCGCGCCAGATCGGCCATGTTTTCGGACCAGTCCTGCGCGATCGCGTTGACCAGATCCGGCTTGGCAGCATGATCGATCACCAGGGGCAACTCCGGATAACGGGCTGCAAAGCGCCTCAATGCGGGCAAATGCTGCGCCTTCACCAGCGCATCAAAGCGCAGACCAAGCGCTTGCAGGGCCAGGATCGCCTCGGATGCCGGCGCCGTGTTGATCCAGTCCAGGTCCGGGATGTCCTGCAGCATCGGGCGCACGCCCTTGAAGCGCGGATTGCGGGCGAGAGCAGCCAGACGGTCAGCGGCCTGCGGCTCGGTCAGATCAACCCAGCCGACGACCCCGGCGATCTGCGGCGCAGTTTGCGCCAGTCCGAGCAGGAAATGCGTTTCCGCCTCGCTTGGCGCGGCCTGGACCAGCACGACACGCCGGCCAGAATTGAGCGCCGCCAGCTCGGTCGGCAGGAACTCGCGCCGGAGCGGATCCAGTTCAGGTCCGCCAGTTTCGAGCCAGCCGTAGTCACCTCGCGCCGGCTGCCAGAAATGGCAATGTGCGTCTATCCGTTCCATCAGCGGCCTCCCGTCCGCGTCGTGGGATCTGGTGCAAGAGGCCGGTCTGGCCGCACTGCTCTCAGATCGTCACGCCGCCATCGACGGAAACCGCCTGTCCGGTGACAAACCGGCTTTCATCGCTGAGCAGATAGACAATCAACGGCGTGATGTCGTCGACCGTGGCCAGACGCCCCATGGGCTGGCGGGCGATGAAGTCCTTCTCCGCCTGAACCGGATCGGCGGCCGATGCAATGCGCCCGCGCAGCGACGGCGTATCGACAGTGCCCGGGCAAAGCGCGTTGCAGCGAATGCCCTGCTTCACGAAATCGGCAGCAACCGCCTTGGTGAGACCAATGACAGCCGCCTTGGTCGCACCATAGGCCGTGCGGTTGATGAAGCCTTTGATGGATGAAGCCATCGACGACATGTTGAGGATCGACGCGGTGCCGGAGATCTCGGCCCGCTTCAACATGCCGGGCAGGAATGCGCGGGTCATGCGCACCATCGAGGTGACATTGACATCAAGCGCCTGCTGCCACTGCGCATCGGTCAGATCCAGGATCGTGCCGTGATGAACCATGCCGGCGCAATTGAACAGGCCGTCGATCTCGCCAAGCTCGGCAGCCAACGCTGCAATGGCAGCAGCATCAGTCACATCCAGCGCCAGTGTCTCGATGCCGGTAAGGCCGGTCAGCAGGCTGGCGTCGCGGTCGGTCGCGATGACCCGCGCCCCTTCGCTTGCCAGAACCAGAGCCGCCGCGCGGCCCATGCCCTGCCCTGCGGCCGTAATCAGCACGGTCTTGCCTGCAAGGCGCTTGCCGCTTTGCTGCATCGTCTTCCTCCCATGAGCAACACGTTCCACGCATTCAGTGGTCCGTGTTTTTCCATCCCTATCGTTCCGCTGACGAACGGTGTTGCCGTTGCGGACTGTTTATATACGAATATTCTATTCATAAATGAACCAACATGCAAGTCTGTCGTCTCGCGATTTGACAAGCCGCCGGTCCTCGCGCACACCCCATTGGGATTGCAGGCAAAACGCAGCACGATGGGTAAGGGCGCGGCAGGCCGGCTCCTGGAGAACGGGCATGAGTGATGTGGATGTGAGCGGTGATCGCTACCGGGCCCCGGCGCTGGACAAGGGGCTCGACATTCTCGAGCTGCTGTCAGAACAGCCGAGCGGCCTGACACGGGCGGAGATCGTCAAGGCGATGGGGCGCAGCCCCTCCGAGATCTACCGTATGCTCGAACGGCTGGTGGCGCGCGACTATGTCGTGCGGTCCTCTGGCGGCGACCGCTACTTCCTGTCGATGAAGCTGTTTGTCCTGGCCAACCGGCATCCGCCGCTGCGCCGGCTGGTCGCGCAGGCGACGCCCAAGCTCGACGTATTCAGCCGCGACAGCCGGCAGTCCTGCCATCTGGTGGTGCCGGAACGGGCTGCCGCAGTTGTGGTCGCCCAGGCGAGCCCGATGGACAGTTGGGAGTTCCGCGTGCGCGTCGGCGCAAGGCTGGATCTGCTGGATACAGGCTCCGGACATGCCCTGCTTGCCTTCCAGAGCCCTGAACGGCGGGCCGAGACGCTCGGCTCGTTGTCTGACCCGGATGCCCACAAGCGCCTCGCCGCGATGACTGCCGAACTCGACCAGGTCAGGGCCGCCGGCTTCCGCATCGGTGACAGCGGTCAGTTACTGGGCGTGCGGGATATTTCCGTTCCAGTGCTCGACCCCAATGGCGACGCCATCGCTGTCCTCACCTGCCCCTATCTCGGCCGGCCGGCTGGCGAAGCCTGCGACACCATCGAGGAGGCGCTCGCCAGGCTGCAGGGCGTTGCGCGGGAACTGTCGCTGAGCTGAACAGGACAGCGGCGGTCGGGAGCCGATCGTCCCCGCCGCTGTTTTCTGCGCGCACGGGCCGCGTTCAGCCGAAAATGACGCCCTTGCGGATGACGAAATTGCCATAGGGGCGAAGTTCGCTGGTGAGAACAATCGCATAGGCCTTCTTCGCCCGCTCATAGAAGGCAAAGCGTTCAAGCGAGCCCATGTCCGCCTTTTCCGCGGCAAACAGCGGCTGCGCCTCGGCCACGACGGGCGGCACGGCAACCGGATCGTCCACCACCTGCATCGTCAGGACGGGTTCGGTGCCGAAGGTGTCGACTGGCAGAAGCGTCAGGATGGCCTCGACCGCTCGGACCGCAGAACAGTCAATCCGCAACGACCGGCCATGAACGCTGTGCCGTGCCACGGAATCAGCCGGAAAATTGGCATCAACCACGACAATCTCGTCGCCATGCCCCATGGCCGCCAGAACCATCAGCAATTCCGCGCTGATCAGCGGATCGATTCCCTTGAGCATTTTAAATCCTCCCGTGCCCGGCACCCGTCCGGGGGCCGCTTCGGCGCCGAGAGTAATGCCCGCGTCCTCGTTGTAAATGGCAAGCCGAAGGGTCAGGCACCCGCAGTGGTCAGAAATCGGCGAGCGCCGTGCTTTCACCCTGCATCAGCAGATCGATTGCTTGCATCAGGGCCGCATATTGCTCCTGAGACAGCTTGCCGGTGAAGTGCTCCACCACCGCATCGATCGGCGCCCGCGCTTCGGCAACAATGCGCGCTCCCTCGCGGCTGAGACAGATCTCGACCGCGCGGCCATCGCCCGTGACAGGGGCGTGCCGCTCGACGAGGCCGCGGGCCTCCAGCGTGCGCAGCAAGCGCGAGATGGTCGGCCGGGTTACGCCGACATAGTCGGCAAGGTCGGAGGGCATGCGCAGCCCCTCCTCCCCCACGCCGGTCAGAACGCACCACATCAGGCGCGTCAGACCATAGGGGGCAAGCACGGCTTCGATCCGAACCTGAATGACCCGCGACAAGCGCGAGACACGGTACCCGAGCCTGTGATGCAGTCGGTAGGGGCTGCGTGGTTCCATGTCGCCTCGGCTCCGGTGGCGGCGGCCGGACTCATTCCGCCCGCCGCCAGCCAGAAATGCAGCACGGCTCATGCGCGAGCGGCAAGCGCGGCATGAGCCGCAGCAGCATAACCGCTGCGGGACGACGGCGCATAGCTGCGGGTGGCCAGTTCGACAGCCTGCCCGGTCTGTGCCGATTCCTGTGCCGCCAGCCCCATGGCAACGGCCCACCATCCATCGGACAGCGCCACTTCGACATGACCGAGGCCGAGAACGGCCTTCTGGAACCGCTGATGCTGGTAGAACGTCGACCCGTTGTGATCACCGGCCTCCAGCAGCGCCGGATCCACCGGGATCTCGACCATGCGCGGCCCCTTTGGATCGCGCGGCGAGACAATCACCTGGGCAATCGGAGGCTCGCCAAGATGTTCGGGCCAGAACCGGCCGGGACCGGGCACCAGACACTCGATCTTGCCCGTCGGGCCGACAGCCGAGATCTCTTCCTGATAGCGCGACCCTTCAGCAAACATGCAAAGTTCGAGCATCGCGCGGGCGCCGGATGCAAAGTCGACAATCACATAGGCATTGTCCCAGATATCGGAACGCTCGCCGCCGTAGACTTCGTCCAGATGATTGACCGTCTGCCCACCCGACGCCATCACGCGGACCGGATCCGACTTCAGGATGTGGCGCATCAGGTCGAAGAAGTGGCAGCACTTCTCCACCAGCGTGCCCCCGGTGTTGCGGTTGAGACGGTTCCAGTCGCCGACCTTTTCGAGGAAGGGAAAGCGATGCTCGCGGATCGACAGCATCTTGATGCCGCCAGTTGCGGCCTCGGCTTCCTCGATCATGCGCGCCACGGGCGGCATGTAGCGATACTCCATCGCGACCCATATCGGCGCGGGATAGGCCGCACGCAGGGCTGCAAGGCGCGGTGCATCTTCCGGCGCCGTAAACAGCGGCTTCTCGACCAGCACCGGCAATGGCCGCATCGACGCAATCGCCTCAAGCTGGGCCAGATGCAGATAGTTGGGGCTGGCGATGAGAAGGCAATTCACCTCGGCCACATCGAGCAGATCCGCGATCGAATCGACCATCTTCGCACCGGGCACGGCCTCGGCGGCCAGCGCACGCATGCCGGCATCCGGCTCATAGATGGCCGCGACGCCGGTGTCCGGCAGGAGAGCGATGTTGCGCAGGTGTTCCTGCCCCATCATGCCGCAGCCGATGATTCCGTAATTCAGCTTCACCTGAAGAGTTCCCCTATTTGAGACGGGCCACGTAGCGGGCCACGTTGTGATCGAACCAGGTGCGGGAGACTTCCGCCCGCGTTCCGTCCTGGGCCTGGCTGATTCGAAGGATGTGCGGCACCGGAGCGCCGACCGGCTTGCCAAACAGCGCCGGGGCAAAATCCGGCACGTGGTCGAGACCGACCTGATCCTCTGCCCGGGTGATCCACAGGCCCAGGCGGGTCCGGTAGTAGAGGTAGAGCGATTCCGAGAGATCCTCTGGCTCGATACTCTCGACATACGAGCCGTCGAGCCAGATTTCCTCGACCGCCGCTACCTGGCCAGACAGCCGGCGCAGACGGCGAATGCGGTGCCCCTCGCCGGCCTTGCCGAAGGCAGGCAAATAGTCGGGCTTGGGCAGACGCTCGACAGACAGCACCTCGGCGGTCGGCAGACCGCCACCGGCGAGCAGCTCAAGCCGGAACATCGCGTAAAGGCTCTTCGGGTCGCTGACGGCCTTGATGTAGTTGCCCGATCCCTGGATGCGCTCAAGCAGTCCACGCGCCTGCAGCTCTGCCAGCGCCTTGCGCAAGGTGCCAACGGCAATCCCCATTTCCTGCGCCATGTCGCGCTCTGGCGACAGGCGTTCACCATCAATGAGACGCCCGGCCGCGATGTCACGAACCAGCAGTTCGGTCACCTGGAGATAGATCGGAAGACTGCCCTTTGGCTGATTCATCGCTCTGATTTCACGTCGCTTTTGCCAGAGGACTGCGGCAGGTCCGCGCAGCCCACAAAAAATTGATACACTATTGATTTACATCAAGGCGGGTGATACGCAAGAAGAAAGTTCGACGCCGATGGGGGAATTTCGATGACCGTGGTGCCCGTCACATCTGCTGATCTCGACGCCAGTGAGGTGTCCTGGTTTGCAGCGCTGTGCTCTGATGACTATGAATACCTCGGCGTTCCGGACGGCCGCCTGCGGTCCAGCTTCGAGCATTGTTCCTCGATCGTGCGGAAGGCAGAAAGCCTCGGCTTTCGCAACATCCTGTGCCCGTCGTCCTACCAGGTCGGCCAGGATACGCTGAGTTTCGTCGCCGGCTGCGCGCCGATCACCGACCGCATCAACATGCTGGCCGCAATCCGCTGCGGCGAGATGCAGCCGATCATGCTGGCGCGGACCGTCGCGACCCTCGACCATATGCTGAAAGGCCGGCTGACGCTCAACGTCATCAGCTCAGACTTCCCCGGCGAGGTCGCAGACAGCGCCTACCGCTACAAGCGCAGCCACGAGGTCGTGGAAATCCTGCGACAGGCCTGGACGCGTGACACCATCGACTACGATGGCGAGGTCTACCAGTTCAAGGGCGTAACGACGGATCCGGCGCGGCCCTACCAGCAGAACGGTGGCCCCCTGCTCTATTTCGGCGGCTATTCGCCCGACGCGCTGGAACTCTGCGGCGCACAATGCGACGTCTATCTGATGTGGCCGGAGACCAAGGACCAGCTCGCCGCCCGCATGAAGGCTGTGCATGAGCGCGCCGCCGCCCATGGCCGCACCCTCGACTACGGTTTGCGCGTGCACATGATCGTCCGCGACACGGAAGCCGAAGCGCGCGAGTATGCCGAGCATCTCGTCTCCAAGCTGGACGATGAATACGGCAAGCTGATCCGCGACCGCGCCCACGATTCCATCTCGCTTGGCGTCGCCCACCAGGCCCGCGCCCGCGAACTGGCCGACCAGTTTGGCTACATCGAACCGAACCTGTGGACCGGGATTGGCCGGGCCCGTTCAGGCTGCGGCGCAGCCCTCGTCGGGTCAACCGACCAGATCCTGAGCCAGATCGAGGAATACCGGAAGATGGGCATCCGTGCCTTCATCTTCTCCGGCTACCCGCATCTCGACGAGGCCGACCACTTCGGGACCAAGGTCCTGCCCCACCTCAAGACCTGCTCGCTGCCGCATGCCTATGGCCGCGTGCCGAACGAGACCCCGGCGACACCGCTGGGCGCTGGAGACCGCCGCTGATGGACCGCATTTCGCTTAGCCCCGATCTCAGCTTCAGCCGCATTGTCTACGGCATGTGGCGGATCGGCGATGACGCAGACACATCCCCGGCCCATGTGCAGGCCAAGGTCGAGGCCTGTCTCGCCCAGGGCATCACCACGATGGACCAGGCCGACATCTATGGCGGCTACACGGCAGAAGCCATTCTCGGGGCGGCACTCAAGTCTGCCCCCACGCTTCGCGACCGGATCGAGCTGGTGACCAAATGCGACATCGTCGCCCCGGTCGGCCGCCATTCTGCCGCGCGGGTCAAGCACTACGACACCAGTGCAGCGCATATCACCGCGTCGGCCGAGATGTCCTTGCGCGAGATGGCGACGGACCGGATCGACCTGCTGCTGATCCATCGCCCGGATCCGCTGATGGACGCTGAAGACACTGGCCGCGCCCTCGATGCGCTCGTCGCGTCCGGCAAGGTGCGCAGTGTTGGCGTATCGAATTTCCGGCCTTGGGATTTCTCGCTGCTGCAGTCGGCGATGAGCACACGGCTCGTCACCAACCAGATCGAGATCAGCCTGACAGAGCCGGCCCCCTTCACAAATGGGGATCTCGCCTATCTGCAGGAACGTAAGGTTCCGGTGATGGCGTGGTCGCCGCTGGGCGGCGGCAGCCTGTTCTCCGGCGCCAATGCACCGCTGCTGGCCGCACTGGAGCGTATCGCAGCCGACTATGAGGTCGACGTGACGGCCGTCGCGGTCGCCTGGCTGCTGCGGCATCCGGCACAGATCATTCCGGTCATGGGCACCAATCGCCTCGACCGGATCGCCCGCTTCCATGAAGCGATGAAGGTCGTCATGGACCGCCAGACCTGGTTCGAACTCTACACGCTGGCGATCGGAAAAGAGGTGCCGTGATGATGGCTGCAAATGACAGACACGCCCATGGCGAAACCCTGTTCAGCCCTGATGCCAGCAACGCTAGGGCGTTCCGCTCGGCGCTGGGGAGCTTCACGACGGGCGTGACCGTGGTCACGGCCATGGGCGCAGAAGGTCCGATGGGCATGACGGTGAACAGCTTTACCTCCGTGTCCCTCGACCCGCCGCTGGTGCTTTGGTCGCCCGCCAAGAGCTCGTCGAAACACGACGCCTTCGCCGCCGTCGATCATTACGCGATCCACGTGCTGAGCGCAGAGCAGGACGGCCTCAGCGCCTGCTTCACCCGCGGCGGCACCGCCTTCGAGGGCCTGGAATGGCAGCTCAATGCCGAAGGTGCGCCGGTCATCCCCGGCACCCTGTCGCGGTTCGAATGCCGCCGCTTTGCCCTGCATGACGCAGGTGACCATTCGCTGATCATCGGCCGGGTGCTGCGCGTCGCGCACCGCGAGGGTGATCCGCTCTGCTTCTCGCGCGGCATGTACGGGCATTTCGCGCGCAAGGCCTGAGAATTTGTTTGGCACGGACCCGGGAGGAGAACCGGTCCGTGGAGGAGGAAAGACATGGGAGTGCTTTTGGCGGCCGCCAGACTGCTCGGCCAGGCCAATGCCGCAGCGCTTGCGCTGGGGCGATGGCTGGGCGCGATCTGCGTCGGGGCAATGGTCGTGATCATCCTGGTGCAGGTAGTCTACCGCTATGGATTGCAGAACGCGCTGTCCTGGACCGAGGAAGCCTCACGTTTCCTGATGCTCTGGATGACCGGCCTGATGGCACCGACCGCGTTCCGGCGCGGCGGTTTTGTCGGCATCGACATGCTGGTCATGCTGATGCCGCGCGTTATGGCCGCACTGCTCTCGCTGGTGCTCCTGATCCTGACGGCGATCATTCTCTGGGTCGGCATGCGCATCGGCTGGGCGGAAGTCACCGGAATTGGAGGGCGATTTGCCCTGCCCTCGGTCTCGGTCCCTGTTTCTTTCGACCTGTCGCAATGGATGAGCATCCCGCGCGGCTGGATGATGGCCTCGCTCGCCGTTGGCATGACCGCCATGTTCATCGTCAATATCGAACTGATCCTGCGCAGCCTTATTGCACTCCTGGGACGCGGCCGCGACCTGCAGCCGATTGCCATGGCAACCTCGCTGGGAGCTGAATGATGCTGACCCTGTTCCTGCCGCTGTTCCTTGTCTTCCTGCTGCTTGGCTTGCCAATCGTCTTTGGCCTCGTCGCCGCCCCCGGGATCCTGCTTTGGCTGAACGGTCAGGAGCGCGACATCGTCCTGCTCTACCGCAACGTCTACAATGGCATGGACAGCTTCCCGCTGATGGCGATCCCGTTCTTCATGCTCGCGGGCGAGCTGATGAACCGGGCTGGCATCACGCTGCGGCTGGTCGAGTTTGCGCAGGCCATGATCGGCCATCTGCGCGGCGGCCTTGCGCATGTGAACATCCTGTCCTCGATGCTGTTTGCCGGCCTGTCGGGCTCCGCCGTGGCGGATGTCTCGGCCCTCGGCTCAATGTTGATCCCGGCGATGGAAAAGCAGGGCTACACCCGCCGCTTTGCCGCAGCCGTCACCGCCGCCTCCTCGATCATCGGCCCAATCATCCCGCCGTCCGGCATCATGATCATCTATGCCTATGTGATGGGCGAGAGCGTCGCCGCGCTGTTCCTCGCCGGCATTGTTCCGGGCATTCTCATCGGCCTTGCGCTGATGGGCATTGTCTGGTGGGTCGCCGACAAGGAGAACCTGCCGCTGGCCACGCGCCGCGCCAGCTGGGGTGAGCGGGGCCAGGCGAGCCTCAAGGCCTTCTGGCCGCTCCTGACCCCCGTCATCATCATGGGCGGCATTCTCGGCGGCATCTTCACGCCGACCGAAGCGTCCGCAATCGCCGTCGGCTATGCCTTCTTCATCGGGCTGTTCGTGCTGCGCACGCTGAAGCTGAACGAAATCCCGGATGTCCTGACCCGCGCGGGCATGACATCGGCGGTCGTCCTGCTGCTCGTCGGCGCCGCCATGGCGTTCAAGACCGTGGCCAGCCTGTCGCATACGCCGGAAATGCTGGCCGACATCATCCTCGGGCTCAGCGAGAACCCGCTGGTGCTGCTGTTCCTGATCAACATCCTGTTGTTCATCGTCGGCATGTTCCTGGATGCCGGCCCGGCCATCATCATCCTTGGCCCGATCCTCGGTCCGATCTTTACCCAGATGGGCGTCGATTCCGTCCATTTCGCCATCATCATGGCGGTGAACCTGACGGTCGGCCTGCTGACCCCACCCATGGGCCTGGTGCTGTTTGTCACCTCGTCCGTCTCGGGCCTTCGCGTCGAGACAATCGCCCGCGCGACATTGCCGTTCCTGGCTGCGGAAATCGCCGTGATCTTCCTGATCACCTATTTCCCGGCCCTTTGCCTCACGATCCCGCGCCTTGCCGGATTTGTGGACTGACTTCAGACGAAAGGGAGGACTGAAGGAATGTTGAAGACCATGCTGAAGACCGTGCTTCTGGCCAGCACGCTGTGCGTCGCCGGAATGGCCCATGCCGCAGACATCACCCTGCGCGCCACGGCCAACTCGAACGAAAACGATGAGGACTATGACGGCCTGATCGTGTTCAAGAACTACATCGAGAATGCCTCGAACGGTGCCATCGCGGTGGAACTGTTCGTGGGCACGCAGCTCTGCGCCACCGGGGAGGAGTGCCTGCAGGGCGTGGCTGACGGATCAATCGACGTCTACATCTCGACGTCGGGTGGCGCTGCTGGCCTGTTCCCCTACATCCAGGTTCTGGATCTGCCGTATCTGATGAGTGATGACCGGGTGGCTGAAGAAGTGCTGTCCGGTAACTTCACCCGCGAGCTGCGCGCCAAGGCTCTCGCCGACAGCGACAACAAGATCCGCCTGATGACCATCGGCAACACCGGTGGCTGGCGCAACTACGCCAACACGAAGAAGACGGTGAAGACGCCGGATGACCTGAAAGGTCTGAAGATGCGCACCGTTCCGGCCGCCCTGCCTCAGCAGGTCGCGACCTCCGTCGGCGCGGCTCCGACGCCGATTCCGTGGCCGGAACTCTTCACCTCGCTGCAGACAGGCGTGGTCGAAGGCACCGCCAACGGCATCACCGATATCATGTCGATGAAGTTCCCGGACGCTGGCCTCAAGTACCTGACCCTCGACGGGCACAGCTACATGGGCGCGTTCTGGTGGATGTCCAACGACCGCTTCCAGAGCCTCACCCCGGCCCAGAAGCAGATCGTCGTCGATGGCTTTGCCGCCCTGCAGCAGGCAACCTTCGCCTCGCCGAAGCGCAAGGAAATCGCCGCCTACCAGAACTTCATCAAGGCTGGCGGTGAAGTCTATGTGCCGACGACCGAGGAAAAGGCCGCCTTCAAGGGAGCCGTTGCACCAGTGTTCGACTGGTTCAAGGGCAATGTGAAGGATGGCGGCGAGATCTTCGCCAAGTTCCAGGCGGCCGTTGCCGAAGCTGAAGCGAAGGTTGCAGCTGAACGCGCTGCCGATCTGAACTAATGTGCTCATGGAGGTGGCGCACTGCGCCGCCTCCCCCTTCCTGCCGCTCGTCAAGAGCCCATCCTTGACCGAAAGTCCGTGATGACCGCGCCCGATCCGGCCAATGGCGAGGCTCCAACCCCGCCAGCCGCCTCCTCTGCCCAGAACGATCCGATCACGTCAGCCGCCTTCTGGCGCATCCGCTTTCCGGGCCTGTCGATCTCCATCCTGATCGCGCTTGCCTCCGCCTTCCTGTCGGATCATTACGGCGCGCCGGCCATGCTGCTGGCCATCCTGATCGGGCTTGCCCTGCACTTTCTGGCCGAAGACCCGCGCATGGGGCCGGGGCTGGAATTCGCTGCCAAGGCGTTGCTGCGCGCAGGCATTGCGTTGCTGGGCCTGCGCATCAGCCTGACCATGTTCGCCGACCTCGGCCTGCCGATGCTTGGTGTCCTTGTCGCGGCCGTGGTCCTGACCATCGGCTTCGGCATTCTCGCTGCACGGCTGACCGGCCATTCCGCTTCCTTCGGCACCCTTACCGGAGGTGCTGTCGCGATCTGTGGCGCCTCGGCAGCCATGGCCATCGCAGCCGTGCTGCCACGGCGCAATCCGCAGGACGCGGAGCGCGACATGGTCTTTGCCGTCTTCGGCGTGACGATGCTGTCGACCCTTGCGATGATCGGCTATCCGATCCTTGCCTCAGCGCTGGATCTGGGTCCGGCGATCACTGGCGTCTTCCTCGGCGCAACAATCCATGACGTTGCCCAGGTGGTCGGTGCCGGTTTCTCTGTGTCGCAGGAGACTGGCGACATGGCGGTGCTGGTCAAGCTGATCCGGGTTACCCTGCTGGCACCCGTGGTCCTGGTCATCGCCCTCGCCTATCGGCGCGGCGGCAGCATCGAGGGTTCGGCTCGCCCGCCGCTGCTGCCGAGTTTCGTCATCGTCTTTCTCGCGCTGGTGGCCGTCAACTCAGTCGTGACCATTCCGCCCGTCGTTGCCGAGGCCGCCAACGCGACATCCCGCTGGGCACTGCTGGCCGCCATTGCCGCCGTTGGCGTCAAGACATCCCTGCCGAATGTGCTGAAGGTTGGTCGCAAGGCCATCGCGCTGCTGATCGCCGAAACAGTCTTTCTCGCGGTCCTGATCCTGATCGCTGTCGAAGTTCTCCCGCTGGCTCGACTGGATCAATGAAAAATCCCCGGTTCGCACAGGGCCCAGACTGGTGACAGAGCCGTCACTTCTCCGTCGTCATTCCGGACGAAGCGAAGCGCAGATCCGGAACCGGAGAGCCACCGTCTCTCCGACATCAACTCATGGGATATTGATGCCTCGGCTCGCCGGTCCCGGCTCGGCGCTGCGCTTGGCCGGGATGACGGCGGTGAGGTGGAGGTTTTCACCAAGCAAAACGGCCCGGTTTGCACCGGGCCGCTTTGTTGTCAGTTTCGATTTTTGTCCATCACACCACGGCGAGATCCCGGCTCAGACCCGACAGGATCTCGCAGCCGGTGGCGGTCACCACGGCGACTTCCTCGAGGCGGATGCCGAAGCGGCCCGGCAGGTAGATGCCGGGTTCGATGGTGAAGACCATGCCTTCTTCGAGAACAAGCTCGTTGGCGCTGGTGATATAGGGCTGCTCGTGCACTTCCGTTCCAAGGCCGTGGCCGGTCCGGTGAGTGAAGAAATCGCCGTAGCCGGCATCGGTAATGACCTGACGCGCGGCCAGATCGACACTGCGGGCTGAAACACCTGGCCGTGCGGCCGACATGGCGGCACGGACGGCAGCATCCACGACCCAGTGCACATCGCGATAGCCGGCCGGCGGCTCGCCGAAGCTGACCATCCGGGTGATGTCCGAATTGTAGCCATTCTTCATGCCACCGATATCGACCAGGACGATGTCGCCCCGCTTCAGGGTGGCAGAGCCCGTGTGATGGTGCGGATAGGCACTGTTCGGGCCAATTGCCAGAATGGCGAAGGTCGGTCGGGCGCCGTGCGCAGCAAAGGTCTCCTGCACAACGGCAGCGAGTTCGCTCTCGCTGATGCCCTCGGCCAACGCATCGCGCACCGCGACCTGCGCGATATCGGCGATCCGGGCATTGTCCTTGAGCAACGCGATTTCATCGGCCGTCTTGATCATGCGCAGCCCACCGACCGTTTCGGAGGCAAAGCTGCGGCCACACCCGGCCAGCGCATCAGTCAGCATGAGCGCGTGGTCGGCCCGCATGGTCTCATCAAGACCGAAACGGCGCGCCTTGGGAGCGGCAAAGCCAAGCGCTTCGGCCAGAGCCTTGGCGGGACCGACATCATCCTTCCATTCGAAGAACGGAAGGTCCGTATGCTGGCGGCTGTCGTCGGCGTTGAGCGCCGGCATCAGGAAGCAGGCGTTCTCAAGGCCAATCAGGCACAGCGAAGGCCGCTCGTCGGCCGCCGGGGCGAAGCCCAGCAGCCAGCGCAGGTGCGCGCCCGGCGCAAGGGCCACCAGATCAGTGCCGTTGGCTTCCATCTTCTGGCGCAGACGCGCCAGACGCTCAGCTACGTAGGACTTTGCGGCATCGTGAGCCATTCAGGCCTCCATCGGCACGCGGGCCATGGCCTCCAGGAGCGTCGCGCGATGCTCGGCGACAAGGGCCTCCAGCTTGGCCACCCGCTCGGGGGTGAAATGTCCCTCAACGTCCAGGATGTTGACGGTGCCCACGACCTTCTCGCCGTCGGAGACGGGGATGTTCATGGCCGAGTGGCAACCGAGCTGATTGATGAGGGCGTGATCGAAGAAATAGATCGCGAATTCCGGCGTCGTGTTGGCGACGAAGCTCCTTGCTCCGTCGATCACGATCTCAGTCCAGCCGTCTGACCGCATCGGCTTGGTGCCGGAGGTCGGATAGTCGGCCGGGTGGGACGTGTAGGCACGGCGGCTGAGGCCGGCCTTGCGGTCCAGAACGGTGACGGTGAACAGGCGGGCGCCCACGGCGGTGCGCGCAGCCTCGTGCAAGGCTGCAAAGACGGTATCGGGGGACGTGATCATGTTCGAATTCCGGGGCGTTGGGGGCAGGAAAGGACCGGAGGGCAGCAGGGCCGCCCTCCGGGTGGTCTCGTCATGGGGCTGTGCTTAGTTTTTGGTGACGAGACGGTAGTAAACGAAGTCAGAAGTCGCGCCGTTGACGTAACCCTGAACCTTTTCGCTCATGGCGACTTGCTTGACCGCCTGGAACATGATGACGAACGGGGCTTCGGCCTGCATGGCCTGCTGCAGCTCGACATACATGAGCAGACGCTGTTCCGGCGACTTCTCGGTCAGAGCGGCCATCGTCTTTTCGTTGATTTCCTTCGGCGGCATGAACGCATTGCGCCAGGTCGTCGTGGAGGCGTACTTGTCGTCCGCATTGTTGGCGTTGTAGGCGAAGGCCTTGGCGTTGGAATGCGGATCCATGAAGTCCGGACCCCAGTAGAGCAGCATGCCCTGGTGGGTACGGGCGCGGTACTTGGTGATCACCTGGGCGCCAGTGCCCGGGATGATCTCGAAGTTGATGCCGGCCGGCGCGAAGGACGCCTGCAGGGCCTGCGCGATGTCCGTGAACGGGCTCGAGTTGATCACGTCGAGCTGGATCGTCAGCGGAAGCTTGACGCCGCCGTCGGCCAGGATCTTCTTCGCCTTTTCAAGGTCGTACTTGAACGGCTTCTCGGTCAGAGCGCCCGGGAACCCTTCCGGCCAGAAGGCCTGGTGCACCTTCATCTGACCCTTCAGGAACGTGCCGGCCATGCCGTCATAGTCGACGAGATAGCGGGATGCTTCCCACAGGGCCTTGTTGGTCAGGGCTTCGGTCTTCTGGTTGAACGAGAACCAGTGCACGGCAGCCTGCGGATAGGTCTCGACCTTGACGCCCTGCTTTTCAGCAAGACCGGACACCTGGTCCGGGGTCAGGTTCTTGGCCATGTCGGCATCACCCGATTCCAGCAGGAGGCGCTGGGTCGCAGCTTCAGCAACGTGGCGGATGACGACCTGCTTCATGGCCGGTGCGCCGTCCCAGTAATCCGGGTTCGCTTCCAGCGACAGCATCTCGGACGGCTTGTAGGCGCGCAGCTTGAACGGGCCGGTGCCGGCAGAGTTCTTGTTCAGCCAGGCGTTGCCAAGGTCGCCGTTCTCCTGGTTCGCCATGACCGTTTCCATGTCGACCACGGAAGCGACGCGGGCAGCAAGGACGTTCAGCACGAAGAGCGGCGAGAAGTCGCCGGCATAGCGCACGCTGATCTTGTTGCCGTCCACGGTCACCATCTGCTCGATGTTGTCCGGGGTCCAGCCGAGGTTCGCCAGGATGAAGGCCGGAGCCTTGTTCAGGACAAGGACGCGCTTCCAGGATCCAACCACGTCAGCACCGCGCAGCGGATTGCCGGAGTGGAACTTGACACCGTCACGCAGG
Organism: Pannonibacter sp. SL95; assembly: GCF_026672425.1. Lineage (GTDB taxonomy): Bacteria > Pseudomonadota > Alphaproteobacteria > Rhizobiales > Stappiaceae > Pannonibacter. The sequence continues at coordinate 1,780,825 of NZ_JAPPRC010000003.1, read as the reverse complement.
GTGAAGGTGATGGTCTTGTTGTCAGCGTCGATGACCCAGTCGCTGGCCAGACCCGGCATCAGCTGGGTGGTGTCGGCGGCGTCGTAATGGACGAGCTGGTTGTAGACGTTGACGACATATTCGCCCGAGGAGAACTCGTAAGCGGTCGCCGGGTCGATGGTGACGATGTCATCGATGTTCTGTGCCACGACGAGCGCGGTGGCCGGCGTTGCGGCCTGGGCCGGAAGCGCGGTCAGGGCTGTCAGGGACAACAGACCAGCGGCGAGCGCGGTTCTGAAAAGCTTCATGGTCCTCTCCTGAAAGAAGGCAGGTTTCTTGGCCGCAGGTTTTCCCCGCTACGGCTGGTCGGGGGTTCGGCCAATGAGGCGGGGGCGTGTTGCCTGTCCACAGAAGACGGACCGGCTTGTCACCGACATTGGCGAATGAGTGGGGCGTATCGCCCATGAAGTGGAAACTGTCGCCCGCGTTGAGCGTGAACATCGCCTCGCCGAGCGTCTGGCGCAGGGTGCCTTCGAGGACGACGATCAGCTCCTCGCCGGTATGCGCCGTCAGCTCGGAGGCATAACCGACCGGAATATGCACGATGACGGACGACAGCGTACCGCCCGGCAGCACCGTGTTGAGGCGCTCATAGGACAAAGACGCGTCAGCGAGAGAGAAAAGCTCCCTTTCGCCTGCCCTTGTGACACTATCAGCTGGCTTGGGCGTGGCGACGAACCAGTCGATCTCGACCCCGAGCGCATCGGCGATCGATGCCAGCGTCCCGAGAGAGGGAGTAGCCTTGCCGCGTTCGACCTGAGACAGGAAACCGACAGAGATCCCGGCGCGATCGGCCAGCTGCTGCAAGGTGAGATCCCCCTTGCGGCGCAGATCGCGAATCCGGCCGCCGAAATGCGGCGGTGTCCCGACCGGCAAACCGGTCTGGATCTCCTCGGCATCCTTCAGGGCTCTGCTCATGGCGACCTCCAAAATTTCTTTGACGCTAGTAAAAAAATTTTGGTAAGTCAAAAGAAGTTTAACTGGCAAGGAAAACTCCGTGAGCAACGCCACCCTGACCGGCAGCCGGGGCGCAGCGGCCGCCCTTCTGGCCCGCCTGAAGCCCATAGTCTGGTTCTTCGTGACGATTGCCCTGACGTTCCTGGGCCTGCTCGCCATCACCTTTGTCATCGGCCGCGTGGTGCCGATCGATCCGGTTCTGGCCGTGGTCGGTGACCGTGCGCCGAAGGAAGTCTATGACGCGGCGCGGCTGAAGATGGGGCTCGATGATCCGCTGATCGTCCAGTTTGCCCGCTATGTCGGCGATGTCGTCCAGGGCAACCTCGGCAAGGCGGTCATGACCTCCAATCCGGTGGTCCAGGATCTGGCCCGCGTCTTTCCCGCGACCCTTGAAATGGCAACCCTTGGCATCATCATCGGTGTCGTGATCGGTGTGCCGCTCGGTGTCTGTGCTGCCGCCCGCCAGGGCAGTGTCATTGACCAGATCATCCGCGTGATCGGCCTGGCCGGCTATGCCATCCCGGCGTTCTGGCTCGGCCTGGTCGGCTTGGTGCTGTTCTATGCCCAGCTGCAGTGGGTCGGCGGACCGGGACGCATCGACATCTTCCTCGACGGCCTCGTCACGCCGCATACCGGCCTGCTGCTGGTCGACAGCCTGATCGACGGCGACATGGACAGCTTCAAGAGCGCCTTTGCCCATATCATCCTGCCGTCGACGATCCTTGGCTTCTTCGCGCTGGCCTATATTGCCCGCATGACCCGCTCCTTCATGCTGGAGCAGCTGGGGCAGGAATTCATCACCACCGCCCGGGTCAAGGGCGCACCGGAATGGGTCGTGATCTGGCGCCATGCCTTCCGGCCGATCCGTGTGCAGCTCATCACCGTGATTGGCCTGTCGTATGCCGGTCTTCTTGAAGGCTCGGTGATGATCGAGACCGTGTTCTCCTGGCCCGGCATCGGCAACTACCTCACCAACGCGCTGCTCAACGCCGACATGAACGCGGTGCTGGGCGCAACGCTGGTGATCGGTGCCGTCTTCATCTGCATCAACAAGCTGTCTGATGCGCTGTATCTTCTCCTGGATCCGAGGGCCCGCGCATGAGCTCGACCCGCGACTGGCTGCTGGACGAAACGCCAGCCACCCGCCTGCAGGCCCAGCTGGGCCAGGGCTACCGCACCCTGCGCGCCCTGCTGCGCAATCCGCTCACCGTGGTTGGCCTGGTGATCATCATCGCCCTGCTGCTGACAGCTGCCTTTGCCCCCTGGATCGCGCCCTACAATCCGATCGAGGGCCAGCTGACCGCGCGTCTGCTGCCGCCGTCGGCCGAGCACTGGATGGGCACCGACGAACTCGGCCGCGACATCTTCAGCCGGGTCATCTACGGCGCGCGTATCACGCTGTTCATCGTGCTGCTGGTGGCCGTCATCTCCGCCCCGCTCGGGCTGGTGATCGGCGCGATCTCTGGCTACTTCGGTGGCGCGGTCGACCGGATCATGATGGGCATTACCGACATCTTCCTGTCGATGCCCCGCCTGATCCTGGCGCTTGCCTTTGTCGCCGCGCTTGGACCGGGCATCGAGAACGCCGTCATCGCCATCGCCATCACCGCCTGGCCGGTCTATGCCCGCCTTGCTCGTGCCGAAACGCTGACCGTGCGCAAGGCCGAGTTCATCGCCGCCGTGCGGATGCAGGGCGCCAGCCATGGCCGCATCATCCTGCGCCACATCCTGCCGCTGTGCATGTCCTCCACCATCGTCCGCGTCACGCTGGACATGGCCGGCATCATCCTGACTGCAGCAGGCCTCGGCTTCCTGGGTCTTGGCGCGCAGCCGCCGCTGCCCGAATGGGGCGCGATGATCTCGCGCGGCCGCGCCTTCATCCTGGACCAGTGGTGGGTCGCCACCATGCCGGGCTTTGCCATCGTCATCGTCAGCCTCGGCTTCTGCCTCTTCGGCGATGGCCTGCGCGACGTGCTTGATCCGCGTCAGCGGTCGAAGTGAGGGACCAGTCATGAGCACGCTTCTCGAGGTGCAGAACCTCAAGGTCCGCTTCCCGACCGAACGGGGCGAGGTCGAGGTGGTCAAGGGCATCAGCTTCTCGCTCGGCCGCGAACGTCTCGGCATCGTGGGTGAATCCGGCTCCGGCAAGTCCATGACCGGACGCTCCGTCATGGGCCTGATCGGCAAGCCTGGACGGGTCACCGCCGACCGGATGATGTTTGACGGCATTGACCTCACCAGAACCGACGAGGCCGGCTACCGGCGCCTGCGCGGGGCGCGCATGTCGATGGTGATGCAGGATCCGAAGTTCTCGCTGAACCCGGTGATGCGCATCGGTGAGCAGATCGGCGAGGCCCTCGCCTTCCACGCCCGCATGAGCGCAAAGGCCCGCAAGGCCAAGGTGCTGGAAGCGCTGGAAGCCGTGCGCATCAACGATCCCGAGCGCGTCTACAATCTCTATCCGCATGAAGTCTCCGGCGGCATGGGCCAGCGCGTGATGATCGCCATGATGGTGTTTCTCGAGCCAGACCTGATGATCGCCGATGAGCCAACCTCGGCGCTGGATGTTTCTGTCCGGGCGCAGGTGCTGGAAATCATGGATGACCTCGTCCGCCGGCGCGGCATGGGCCTGATGCTGATCAGCCACGACCTCAACATGGTCTCGCACTGGTGCGACCGGATCCTCGTCATGTTCAACGGCCAGATCGTCGAGGAATGCGCCGCCGGCAAGCTGCACGAGGCAAAACATCCCTATACGCAGGGGCTGGTTGCCTCCCTGCCCCGCCTCAACGAGACCCGCGAGCGCCTGCCGGTGCTCGACCGCGCCGCGCTGGAGAAACTGGCATGATCGACGTCGACAGCCTCAACGTCTTTTATGGCTCGACCGCCGTCGTCAAGGACGTGAGCTTCTCCGTGGCCACTGGCGAGAGCTTCGCGCTCGTCGGCGAATCCGGTTCGGGCAAGTCCACCATCCTGAAGGCCCTGGCCGGTCAGGTGGACAGCTGGTCCGGCAGCATCGCGCTTGGCAACATGCCGCTCGGCCACAAGCGCACCAAGGCGATGATGCGCCACGTGCAGATGGTGTTCCAGGACCACTATGGCTCGCTGCATCCGCGCAAGACCGTCGATGACGCCCTGACCGAACCACTTGCCATCCATGGGATCGGCGCAAAGGACGAACGCGTCCTGTCGATGCTTGATGCGGTGGGTCTGGCGCGCAAGTTCCGCTTCCGCCTGCCGCACCAGCTCTCCGGTGGCCAGCGCCAGCGCGTTGCCATCGCGCGTGCGCTGATGCTCGAGCCGGAACTGCTGCTGCTCGACGAGCCGACCTCGGCGCTCGACGTGTCGGTGCAGGCGGAGATCCTGAACCTGCTGAAGTCGCTCCGCGAGGAGCGAGGCCTCACCTATCTGCTCGTCACCCATGACCTGCCGGTTGTCTCGTTCCTCTGCGACCGGCTCGGCGTGCTGCGGCATGGCAAGTTGGAAGAAGTCGCCCCGGTCTCGGCGCTGAAGGCTGGTGCGCTGACAAGCGACTACGGCCGCGAGCTGGTGGAACGCAGTCAGGTTTTCTGATCAGGTTTCCTGATCAGGCTTTCCGGGCTGCCTGCCGGGCCGGCGCCGCATTGGCGGCGGCCTGAAACTCGGAGCGGTAACGGGACGGCGTGACCGTCATGATCCTGCGGAAATGCAGGCGGAACGTTTCCGGGGCCTTGAAGCCGCAGGCCGCCGCAATGGCGTCGATGCCCTCGCCGCTGGTCTCCAGCAGGCTGCAGGCGCGGCGCACCCGCGCCCGGATCAGCCAGTCCTGCGGCGCAAGGCCCGTGGCATCGCGGAAGCGGCGGTTGAGGGTGCGCAGGCTGCAGCAGGCGGCCTCCGCCAGCCGCGCCAGATCCCAGTCCTGATCAATCTCCCGCTCGATCCGTTCGAGCAGCGGGGCCAGCGAGCCCTGCGGATGACGGGCGACGGGACGCGGCACGAACTGGGCCTGCCCGCCCTCGCGCTGTGCCGGCACCACCAGGCTGCGCGCCAGGGCATTGGCCGCCTGCCAGCCGAAATCGCGCCGCACCAGGGCCAGCGACAGGTCGATGCCGGCGGCCGATCCCGCAGCCGTCAACACGTTGCCATCCTCGACATAGAGCACATCCTCGACAATCTCGGAGGCCGGTGCGAGGGCGCGAAGATCCGCGATGTAGTGCCAGTGGGTCGTCGCCCGGCGCCCGTCGAGAAGACCGGCTGCTGCCAGAAGGAACGCGCCGCTGCAGAATGTGACGAGGCGCGTGCCCCGCACCTGCGCCCGCTGCAGCTGGCGCTTCAGCCCGGCCGGCAGGCGGTGATCGCGCCCCGGCCAGCCCGGCACGAGGATGATGTCCGCGTCGTCAAGAAGGCTCGCCGGAGCCGTCGCCCGGACGCTGACGCCGCCGCTCGCCGACACGGTGTCCAGTTCGACCGCAACCGCGGCAAACCGGTACCAGGGGCCGTCGATCTCCGGCTTCTTTGCAGCGAAGATCTCGGTGCAGATGGAGAACTCGAACAGGCTGAGGCCTTCGTAGACGAGCGCGACGGCCAGCGGCGGCAGCGATCCGGCCCCCGCAAGTGCTCCCGCACCGCCAGCCCCAGCGAGGCCCGCGACCGGGGCCGAAACCTCAGCCGAAACCTGAGCCGTGCCGGCTGGCACGACAGGGGCGACTGGAGCGACAGGCGTGTGATCAGTCATGGCGAGGCTCCCGGACAGGTTGGCACGATCCTACTGCATCTTGGCATTCCGGCCAATGGCCCGATTGCCATCCATGCGGCACCTTGCCTGCATCGACGATCCGATCCAGAGGAGTTCCAGATGTCCAGCTCTGTCAGCGCCACGCCAGCCGCCGCCTCCGACGCCGCCATCGCCCATTTTTCCGCCAAGCTTGGCTTCGAGACCGACTGCTGGGACACGCATCACGCTCTTTCGACCGGCACGGCCGATTTCGTGCTGCTGGATGTGCGCGGTCCTGCGCTCTACGCGGCGGGGCATATTCCGGGCGCGCTGCATCTGCCGCATGGCAAGATCACCGCGCGGCGGATGGCCGAGTATCCGCCGGAGACCCTGTTTGTCGTCTACTGCGCGGGTCCCCATTGCAACGGCTCGACTAAGGCCGCCCTTGCGCTGGCGCGGTTGGGTCGGCCGGTGAAGGAAATGATCGGCGGTGTGACCGGCTGGCTCGACGAAGGCTTCGCGCTGTCCGAGGGCATGGAACCCGGCGCGCTCGCTGGCAGCAAGGACTGAACAAGCCTCACGCCTGCGCCAATGCTACGCCTGTACTGGCGCGGGCGGCCCGTAGAGCGCGGCCTCAAGCTCGGCTGCGGCTTGCCGGAGCGCGCCAAGGATTTCGGCCTGTGCGCCGCCGAGGCGTCCGGATGGGCCGAAGATGGAGAGGCCCGTGACCATGCGGCCGCTGCGGCTGCGGACTGGGACTGCGAGGGCGAACAGCCCCTCCTCGCGCTCGCCGCGATTGAGCGCAAAGCCCTGCTTGCGGATGACAGCGATTTCCTGCCGCAGGCGCTGTTCATCGGTGACCGTCGCTGCGGTAAAGCGCTGACGGGCGTGGCCGGCGAGATACCGGTCAAGCTCCGTCTCGCCGAGATGGGCAAGCCAGAGCTTGCCATGGGCAGTGCACCAGGCCTCCAGCTCCACCCCGACCCGGACATCGACCGCCAGCGCCCGGCGCGGCTGCGCCTTGGCGATGCAGGTGACTTTCGCCCCGTTGAAGCTGGTTGCCATGGAGCCCTCCCCCAGACGGTCGGTCAGACCGTTCAGCAGGGGCTGCGCCAGACGCGCCAGCATCTGCGCGTCGCGGACCCGGTCACCCAGATCGGCAAACAGGAAACTCAATCGGTAATGCCCCCGGCTTTCGGCAACGAGCGCGCCGACCTGTTCCAGCGTGCGCAGGAACCGGTGCGCGGTGACGCCGTTCAGATCCAAATCCCGCGCCAGATCCGCCGCCGTGATCACCGGCCGTTCGGGCGAAAACAGATGCAGGATCTCGAAGGCCTTCACGACCGAACCGTTGATCTGAGGTGCCATGAGCGCTGTCCAATCCTGCAAAGTTCGGGAGCCGATTGACCTGCACAGGTCGAGTATTCAATAATAGATATTGAAATTTCAAATATAGCAATAGATGCGAGATCGCAAGATGCTGACGAGCAAGAACGCGCAGAACGGGACCGAGGACAGCGGCGAAAGCCTGACGGCAGGCGGGGCCTTGCTGGTGCGGCTGAAGGCACTGGGCGTCGACTATATCTTCGCCAACTCGGGCACCGACTTTCCGCCGATCATCGAGGGCCTGGCGGAAGCCGAGGCCAAGGAAATCGACCTGCCGCAGGGCCTTGTGATCCCGCATGAAGCCGCAGCCATGGCCATGGCACACGGCTATTATCTGGCGACCGGCCGCACCCAGGCGGTGATGGCGCACACCAATGTGGGCCTTGCCAACTGCGCCATCGGTGCGATCAATGCCGCCGCCGAGCACATTCCCGTGCTGCTGTTTTCCGGCCGCACGCCGACCACCGAAAAAGGCCGCTTCGGCGCCCGCACCGTGCCGATTGGCTGGGGCCAGGAAATGCACGACCAGACGGCACTGGTGCGCGAGGCCTGCAAATGGGACTACGAACTGCGCTTCCCCGAACAGGTGAGCGAGATCGTCGACCGGGCCAAGGCGATTGCCGAGACAGCCCCGCGCGGCCCGGTCTACATCAGCCTGCCGCGCGAGATCCTGTGCGAGCCCTGCGACCGTGCCGGCCTGGAAGCCCCGGCCCTGATGCGCGCGCCGGCGCAGGGCATCGACGCCGCCGCCCTTGACGCGGCCGCCGGGCTGATTGCCAATGCCAAGAACCCGGTGATCTTCGCACAGCGCGGCACCGGCGGGGTTGCGGGCTATCAGGCGCTTGCCCGGCTTGCGACAGACTGGGGCATTCCGGTCTGCCAATACTGGGCCGTGCGCCTGGCCCTGTCGCTGGACCATCCGATGGCGGCCGGTGCCGATCCCGCCCCGCTGCTGGCCGAGGCGGATGTGATCCTTGTCCTCGACAGCCTGGCGCCCTGGTCGCCGGACATTCACAAGCTGAAGCCGGGTGCCAAGGTGATCCAGCTCGGTCAGGATCCGCTCTACAGCCGCTTCCCGGTGCGCAACTTCCCGTGCGATCTGGCGCTGGCCTGTGATGTGGAGCCGGGTCTTCTGGCGCTGGAAGCCAGGCTGGCAGACCGGCTTGAGGGCCACAAGCCCGAGGCTGAGGCCCGTTTCGACCGCTGGAGCCGCCGCAATGGCGAGCAGCGCCGCGCCGTCATCGCCCGTGCCGAGGCCGGTGGGCAGGACCCGATGACCAAGGAGTTTGTCAGCCTGACGTTGTCACGGGCACTGGCCGGGCGGGACGCTGCGGTCCTGTCGGAACTGGGGTGCCCGCTGGCGCCCATGTCGCTGGATCATCCCAAGGCCTGGTACCAAGAGCCGCATTCCGGCGGGCTTGGCTGGAGTTTTCCGGCAGCTCTCGGCATGAAACTCGGCAACAGCGACCGGACCGTCGTCGCGACCATGGGCGATGGCTCCTACATCTTCGCCAATCCGGTCGCCTGTCATCAGATCGCCGAAGCGCTGGAGCTGCCGGTGCTGGTGCTGATCGTCAACAATGCGGAATGGGGGGCGGTGCGCCAGTCGGTGCTGGGGCTTTATCCGGGCGGTCATGCGGCGCGGTCCAACCGGATGCCGCTGACACAGCTGTCACCGGTACCGGATTTCGTCAAGGTCGCCGAGGCGAGCCGGGCGTTTGCCCGCAAGGTCGAACATGCCGCCGATCTTGAGCCGGCGATCCGCGCGGCGCTGGATCACATGGAGAGCACCGGGACGATGGCGCTGCTGGATGTTCGCGTCCGCCCATAAGGCGGATCAGCAGCGCCCCTGCCGCTTGAGAGACTGAAAGCCTGTCCGCAGTGTCCCTGCGGACAGGCCTGTTGCGAGGTCAGCGCAGTTTGGCGGCCTCGATTTCCCGCTGCCATTCGCGCCACATGGCCACCACCAGCGCCATCAGCACCGGCCCGACGAAGAGGCCGACGATGCCCATCGTCTTCACGCCGCCGATGAGGCCAAAGAACGTCGGCAGGAACGGCAGCTTCACCGGCCCGCCGACGAGGAGCGGACGGACCGTCTTGTCGACAATGAAGAGCTCGATCGTGCCCCAGAGGAACAACGCAATACCGGCAAAAGCGGATCCACTGGCAACCAGATAGATCGACACCAGGGTGAAGCAGAGCGGCGCACCGCCCGGAATAAGCGCCATGAACCCGGTGATGACACCGAGCGTGACCGGAGACGGCACGCCGGCAATGGCATAGGCAACACCAAGAATGATGCCTTCACCAATGGCAATCAGGGTCATGCCGGTGACCGTGGAACTGATCGTGGTCGGCACCACGCGCGACAGCCGGTCCCAGCGCTCCGGCAGGATGCGCTGGCCGACGCGGTCGATCTGGGCCGCGATCTTCTCGCCGTCACGGTAGAAAATGAAAAGCGCGATGAGCATGAAGATCAGCGTCAGCGCCAGATGGAACACCAGCGTGCCGGCGGTCAGGATGCCACGGTAGATGGAGCCGAAATTGGCGCCGGAAATGATCTGCACCAGCTCGCTGATCGCGCCGGGATGGCCGATGTGCTTGTCCCACTGCGCCGTCAGCCACTCGCCCACCCGCGGCAGGCCGGCGATCCAGGCCGGCACCGGTGCGCCATTCTGGTTGGTGGCGAAGGCCCAGTCGATCCAGATCTGCAGCTCGGCGAAGGCATAGAGCATCGCGTACATGATCGGCAGAACGATGAAGCCGATGATCAGCGCCACCATCAGCGAGGCAACCCCGATCCGCCCGACGGGCAGCACGCGCTCGACGCGGACCAGCAGCGGCCAGCTGGCAAAGGCAATGATCGTGGCGGCGAGAACCGGCACGATGAAACCGTGGAAGAACCAGACCGAGGCAGCCAGGATGATCAGCAGCAACCAGCGCGCGGCAGCATGATCCGTGATCAGCGGACGCCGGGGGCGAACCGCCACGACCTCGACTTCAACGGTGCTTTCCGTGACCTTCTGTTCCATCCATGGCCCCTGAAACTGGCGCCTTGCGTGGCGCCGATGCTGGCACGTGTTGTCTCGTCCGGGAGCCGGCGCTCAGCCGCTCCCTGCCCATTCCTAACAGACTGCGGTGGAAATTGCCTCCCGGCGGTGTCGGAATCATGACGTGAACGCGAGAAAAATATCAAGGAACTGAAAGATCTGTGACCGAAGTCCGGCAGCGTCCTGAAAGCCTGCGGCAGAGCCCCGCATGACCGCGACCGGCCGCCATGCCGGAGCAGACATCAGCGCCGTTCACAGGCATGTGGAGCCTGCTGCTTTCCTTGCCGACAGCGCCGCAAAAGCAGGTAATCTCACCCTCTGCTGCCGGGTCCGGCCCCACGCTCTGACCCGGCCTTGTCCTCTTCAGGAAACCAACCAGACCGCGATGACCGACTATTTCGCTCCCACAGGCGGCCTGCCGCCCCAGACCGCCCTCCACACCGGCCGTGCCGTCTTCACCGAAAGCTATGCGGTGATCCCGCGCGGCGTGTTCTCGGATATCGTCACCTCCTACCTGCCCGGCTGGGCGGGTCTGCGCTGCTGGATCATCGCCCGGCCGATGACCGGTTTTTCGGAAACCTTCAGCCAGTATGTGGTGGAGCTGCTGCCGGGTGGCGGTTCGGACAGCCCGGAGCCGGACCCGCTGGCCGAAGGCGTCCTGTTCCTCACCCATGGCACCTTGACCCTGACCATTGCCGGCACACGGCATGTGCTGGCCCCCGGCGGCTATGCCTATCTGCCGGCCGGCTGCCCCTGGACTGCCAGCAATGAGGGTGAGGCTCCGGCGCGGTTCCACTGGGTGCGCAAGCGTTACGAGGCAGCGCCCGGCATCGACCACCCGACCGCTTTCGTGACCAATGAAAAGGATATCGCGCCAACCGCGATGCCTGACACCAACGGCGCCTGGGCGACAACCCGCTTCGTCGACCCGTCGGACCTGCGCCATGACATGCATGTCAACATCGTCACCTTCCAGCCCGGCGGGCTGATCCCGTTTGAGGAAACGCACATCATGGAGCACGGGCTCTACGTGCTGGAAGGCAAGGCCGTGTACCGGCTGAACCGGGACTGGGTGGAAGTGGAAGCGGGCGACTTCATGTGGCTGCGCGCCTATTGCCCGCAAGCCTGCTACGCTGGCGGCCCCTCGCCGTTCCGCTATCTGCTCTACAAGGACGTCAACCGCCATGTCCGCCTCGGCGGCGTTCTGGGCCGCTGAGCCATGCGCCTGATCCACACCGAGCCATTGACGGCCGCCGCCTTCGCCCCGTTCGGTGATGTGCTGGAGGCATTGGGCGATCCTGACCGGATCATCAACCAGGGCCTGTGCGGCCGCTACCACGACCGCGCCCGGCTTGATTTCGGCCCTGACGGCCGCGCCGGCCTCTCGCTGTTCAAGGCAGAACCGCGCGCGCTGCCCTACCAGCTCGACCTTGTCGAGCGCCACCCGGACGGCAGCCAGGCCTTCATCCCGATGAGCCTGACGTCCTTTCTGGTGATCGTGGCGCCGGACGACGACGGGCGCCCGGGAGCGCCGCGCGCGTTCCTGACCGAGCCCGGCCAGGGCATCAACCTGCACCGGGGCACCTGGCACGGCGTGCTCACCCCACTGGAGGCGCCGGGGCTGTTTGCGGTGGTGGACCGGATCGGATCGACACCCAACCTGCAGGAACACTGGTTCGAGACGCCCTGGACCGTTGTCGGCGCGCCCTGACACCTGAGACCAACTATCGGCGAGCTTGTTTCATCGAGAGTTGGTCAAGCCCGTGCGGCGTTTGAGCGTTTTCAGGGCGTGATACGTCCGCATTTCAGCGCTTTTGTCCAAGGCACCCCGGTAGCGCCAATGGCAACGCGGCCCCAAGTGCCGTCATGAAGTTGCCTGGGCGGGCTTCCGAAAGCTGCTGGAGACGGCAAAATTCCCGGGAAAAAAGCGGCTGCCTTGGAACATGGTTAGAAAATCATCACCGCAGTTGTTTGGAATTGAATGATCCGCCCTTGAGCAACAAGGTGATTTCGCCCGGACTTGCTTACCAAAGCCTCAATTTAAGCAAGGATTAAAGTCTTGTTTGAATTGCATTAAGTTAGACTTTTAACGAGCTTTTCAACCAGTCAGGCGAGTATTTCCTCAAGAAGCGCGGAACAACTTAATCAAAAGCGCTTCCGGGAAGCAGGTTGTAGGGACCTGCAAGTCAAACGGGGAGAGCTGACATGGCTCGTTTTGAAATGCACTCGGCCGACATGGCCATCATGGGCGAGGCTCCTGCCACCGCCGACATCCTGTTCCAGATGGGCCTCGACAGCGCCTGCGGCCGCTCCGGCAAGACCGACCTGATCTCGGCGCACAAGTGGTTCAACCTGGCTGCCATGAAGGGCAACATGGAAGCGGCGCGCTACCGCAAGGAAATCTCCGGCGAAATGTCGGCCGCTGACATTGCTGAAGCTCAGCGCTCTGCCCGCGAATGGCTGAAGCTGCATTGATCGCCCGCGCTGACCACGCCTTCAGAGGCGAGATGTCCGCGGCCCGATCCACCCCGCTGCCGGCGCGCACCTGATCCAAGACGATCCGCCGGCAGCATTTTTCAAGACGTTCAGGCCTGCCCGAGAGCGCGGCCACATTTGTTGGGCGATATTGCAATCAGCCCTGTTTTCCGCAAACGCAACGCCCGGATTCGCCAAGGCATCGCCCCATCTCATGATGGGCCTCACCTGAGCAAAGGCTCACGCGCCGCCAGTGCCCTGCGCCCTTCAGCGGCATTGTCCCTGCGACACCACCCAATCCACAAGCTCCACGCCCTACGCGATAGGCGTTTTGCCGGCCGACCGAGCAGCGATGTCGCCCGCGCCCAGCGCGGCAACCGTGCCGAGGCTTTGAGAAAACGTCGGCTCAGCGAGGGCAGAATCGGAGCGGGGATGTGGGGACTAGCACAAGCGGTCTCGGGTCTAACGCCCCGATGAAGCGGGCAGTCGAGATCCGCTGCGATGTCACCATTGATCGGCCCCGCAATGCGACCCATCGCGGCAAAAACAGTGGACACCGAACCCGAGAAAATCTCGAGATCCGTTTAAAAACAACAATTTGCAAGGAAGGTTGATGGCGGAGAGGATGGGATTCGAACCCACGAGACGCTTTTGACGCCTACTCCCTTAGCAGGGGAGCGCCTTCGACCACTCGGCCACCTCTCCGACGGCTTCCGTTTACGCGGCATGCTCCCGCAGATCAAGGGCTTTCTGGTGCCTGTGGATGAATTAGCTGCCTCCGGAATCCATGCAATCGCAGTCCCCATCGGCGAGCGTTGTTTCGATCCGCGCTCCCGTGAGGGAGCGACCTTCCATCACCGCCGAAACCCGGGCGTCCGGGTGGTTTCGATCCGCGCTCCCGTGAGGGAGCGACCTCACGCGTCTGCCTCACGTTCTCAAGGCGCAGCGTTTCGATCCGCGCTCCCGTGAGGGAGCGACAGCCCCTGCCCCAACTCGTCCGCCGCGCTTGGGCCGTTTCGATCCGCGCTCCCGTGAGGGAGCGACCATCCTTTGAGCGAAGGATACAAGCACGACGGCGGTTTCGATCCGCGCTCCCGTGAGGGAGCGACGCGGCCACAACCGGAGGCCAGACGACGATGCTTGTTTCGATCCGCGCTCCCGTGAGGGAGCGACCGCCGCGGTGATTACGTCGGTTAGCCTGCCCTGCCAGTTTCGATCCGCGCTCCCGTGAGGGAGCGACTGTAATCTTCCATGGGCTTGTTGCCTGCGGCGCGGTTTCGATCCGCGCTCCCGTGAGGGAGCGACCGATTGAGGCGCTGCGCGTCGCACGCCTGAACTGTTTCGATCCGCGCTCCCGTGAGGGAGCGACATATCAAGCTGTCGCTCGACGACGGACGACGCAAGTTTCGATCCGCGCTCCCGTGAGGGAGCGACGTCCTCGACGGCAGAACTGGCGGCAGGCCTCGTCGTTTCGATCCGCGCTCCCGTGAGGGAGCGACGCGCCGCACCCTAGTCTCGAAGATCAAGGTCATGTTTCGATCCGCGCTCCCGTGAGGGAGCGACCCTGCGCAACCTGATCAAAGGCGAAGGCGATTGGTTTCGATCCGCGCTCCCGTGAGGGAGCGACGACCATGACGGATCGCTTGGTGATCTTTCGGCAGTTTCGATCCGCGCTCCCGTGAGGGAGCGACATCCGGTCCTCTTCGAAGCCGCTGATCGGGTGCAAGTTTCGATCCGCGCTCCCGTGAGGGAGCGACCCCGCCAGTCACAGGTGCCGGGAACGAAAGAGGCGTTTCGATCCGCGCTCCCGTGAGGGAGCGACGGATATGGTCGTAACAGCTTGCTGGGCAAATGAAAATCGGCTCTCGAGCGCGAGGCGTCATGCAGATCTGGGGCGTTGCCGGCGGAATGAGCGTACCGGCCGGGAATTTTTGCATGTTTTCAAAGAGCTGGCGCAAGCGCGAACCGGAGCGGGGTTTCAGGCACGCTTCAGGTTCGCGCGAATGCGCCCCGGTTACGACTGAGACGGCCTGTGCGGCATATGGGGGCCGCAGACCCTGCGCGCCTTGCCGGTGTGCAACACTTGAGGCAAGGCCGACCTGCTTTTATCGGACCTGTCCTAAACAATCAGCGGTCCATTGAGATCGACCGCTGGCTTGGCGCCCACATGCTCGACCCGGCGTTGCCAGTTCGAACCCAGATAGTAATAGCGCAGGCTGTCGGTTTCCAGCGCGATGATCCCTTCCAGGCGGGCCTTCAGCTGTGTCCACTGGGCTGGGTCGACCTCGATTTCAAAGACCGAAAACTGCACACGCTGGCCGAAGTCCTGGCAGGCCCTGGCCACACGGCGCAGGCGGCCGGCGCCGCCCGGGCTGGAGGTGCTGACATCATAGGTCACGAGAACAAGCATCGGCTCACTTCCAGAACCAGGGGGGATAGGCCTCAAGATCGCCGCGCAGGTGCCGGGACAGGAGTTGCGCTTGCAGATAGGGCACGAGCCCGAGTGGCGCCTTTTCGTCCAGGAAGGGATGCTGACGCTCCTCGCGCTTGCGCTCCTGCCACGCGGTGAGAACGAGCTTGCGCGCGTCATCTGTGAGAAGCACTGCGCCACCGTCGCGCGGTTCAAAGTCCTTTGCCCTCAACTGACGCCGGTTGAACAGCGACAGGGCCAGCCGGTCCGCCAGCACGGGGCGCAGCTCCTCCATCAGATCGAGGGCCAGGCTCGGGCGGCCCGGGCGGTCATTTCCTCAAGACATAAGGCCTGCGCACAGAGCTGCACCTCGTCGGCCCGGTGCAGCTTGGCCTTGCCGCGCTTGTATTCGACTGGATAGGCGGTCTCGCCTTGCGGCGAGGCGCGGAACTCCACCACATCGGCAACGCCGGCGATGTTCAGCCGCCGGCTGGCGATGGCCAGTGCCGACACCCGGCGCACGCCGCGCGAAAACCGGCTGCCAGGCTTGTCGGCCACCGCATGCAGCACATGACCCTCGGCGGTGAAACGGTTGTCCGCCCACAGCCGCTCGAGATGGATCAAGGCCGCCTGCCTCAGGCAATAGACGGCATGCTGCAGGGCGGAGAGCGGGATGGGCTCGCCGTCCTGTGGCAGCTCACTCCCCTCCCCGCCTGTCATGGGTTACAGCCGTTCGATCAGTTCCACACCGGCCGGCAGGTTGTCGCGGTCGATGGTGACGATGTAGTCGGAGAAGTGGCGGGCCGGCGGGATGTTGCCAAGCCGCTGGTCATCGACAGCTCGGAACTCGCCGTCGACATTGCGCCCGATCCGGACGCGGTCAAACAAGGCATGGGCCGGGGCCTTGCCGAGCGCGCAGTCGTGCTTGAAGACGATAAGCTTGCGGGTTGCCATCTCGCCGCGGGCTGCCGAGCGATCATGCTCGAACATGGTCTCCAGCGCTTCGAACAGAAGCTCCTTGTCGGCCTCGGAAAAGCCTGTCCGCTCGGCGAGCTTTGCGGAGATGAAGCCGTGCGCACGGTACAGGCCATAAGGCACGATGTGCTTGCGGCCCATGGTGCGGATATCCCCCTTGGTTTCGTCTTCGGTGGTGGCCGCCATGCGGGTGATGGTGATTTCCGCCGGCATGATCTGTTCGACGGACGAGGCGAAGGTGAGTTGGACCGGCCCGCGCACCTGGCCGCAGTTTGCCCCCTTGGTCGACATCACCGCACCGAAGGTCCGCACATCGAAGAAGTTGGCGCACATCCAGTCGCTGAGCTTGCGCGCTTCCGCATCCTCCTTGGGCAGGCGGCTGTAGCCGTCCTTCTTGTCCGGCTGAACGGCATTGGCCGTCCACGCCCGGCGCTGCTTCTGGTCAAGGATCGCGCGTTCCGTTACGAAGATCTCGTAACGCTGGCCAAGGTCCTCAAGCGGCTTGTCTGTTGCCGGTGGCTCGTCGCCCTTGGCGAAGGACACGTAGTTGCGGATCTTGCGCTTCAAGCTGACGTCGGAAACAAGACCGAAGTTCGTTTCCGGGTCCATCCGCGGCAGGTTGCCGGCATCCGGATCACCGTTCGGGTTGCCGTTGACGACTTCGAACAGGAGGACAAAATCATAGCGATTGGCAAGCGTGGTCATTGGGCAACCTCTTCCTGAGCAGCGACGTCCTTGGTCGACTTGAAGAATTCATTGCGCTGGTGGTAGTAGCCGAGGCCGAAGAGGGCCTGTTCCTGCGGTGCCAGGGCAATCGGGAATGGATCAGCACCGGGCTGCATCAACTCCATGATCGAGCTGACGTGCTTCTCAAGCACGACCTTGTAGCCCGGCTTCTGCTTGGCAAGCTTGGAGAGATGGGGTGCCGATCCCTTGTCGAGAAGGGCAAACACCTTCTGTGGCTGGGCGGCGGCAGCGCCGTAGAACTTGTCCTTGATGCTGGCGTTGACGTTGCCAAGCGCGGCCTGCTGGATCTGTTCATAGACAGCGAACAGACGCCCCAACAGATAGCCTTTGTTCGTGTTTTCCGGATCGAATGCCACAGGGGCCTCCTTCTCTGGGTGAAGCCTGAAATTGCGAATGACCAAGGCACGCAAAATGGCAACGCGCATGGCATTGACATCGCCGTCCGCGCGCAGCCGCACCAGGACGGATGACAGAAGCGTCTGGGGATAGGGCGTGCCGGCGAGGATGGAACGCATCCACTCCCCGGCGAGCGTCGGCGGCACATTCTCGCGCTTTCCCAGAACGGCCACTTCCAGCAGATACCGCCACAAGGCGAGACTGGTTGTCCGCGGGGGCGGATCGATCTGCATTTCGGATGCAAACATGGCGTAGCGCTCAGCCACCGCGCCAAAATCATCTTCCAGATAGAAGCGCACCGATAGCCGTGCTGCATTCGGCGAGAGGCCGAGAACGTAGAAGCGGACGCCCTTGGCGAGTTGCGGCCGGACCAGCGCAATCGGCTCGCCCGACCGGAGGCGGCTCAAGGCGGCGCCAACCTCGGCAGACTGCTTGGTGAGATCGACCTCCGGGATGTCGGCGAACCATTCCTGGCTTACGGCATCGACGATGGCCATGTCGTCGGCACTGAGATCCGGATCGACGGCCTCCGACCAGAACACGGTGGAGGCGTCGCCAATCTGGACGGAGTGGCCGCTGTCCCGGCGCAAGAGCTCATTGAGAGCACCGCCATAGCGGGCGGCGGCGGCCACGGACATCGGCGCGTTGAGCCCCTGTTCGTGGCCGTAGGATTCAAACGAGGCCTGGTTGAAGGACACCAGCGACGCCCCGGATGACTGGGCGCCCCAGACGCCCTTGATCGAGGGATGCAGAACCGCAATCGGTGCCGTCTCGCCGGAGACGAGGCAGATGCCGAGCGTTGCATCCGCCGCCGCATTCATCCGGGCCCACAAGGCCTTGGCGGCCGGGCGGTCATGCAGGTAACGGCTGCGGCGCTCGCTTTCCAGCGCGAAGACCACATTCTGGTCCTTCATCGCCTCTTGCCAGCGCCGAGCGACGAAGTCCGCAGGTGTCCAGCGCTCTAGGAACAGGCGCAAGGCGACAAGCCCTGCGTCGTCGGCATCCTTCAGTTCGGTCAAGTGCCGCTCGACAAAGGCTGCGTGTTCCTCTGCAAGGCGCTTGCCCTCACCCGCTGTCACGCCAAGCACATAGGCCGTCTTGTCCCAGAGAAAGTTGGGCGCGACACCGGAGGTCCGCTTAATTGCCTGAGGAACGGCGACCGTGCGCGGCAGCGGCTTCTTGCCTGTCACATCGCGAAGGTCGTGGACGTCGACAGGAGTTCCATCATCGTTGAGCGAGATGACATAAGAGATTTTTTCCGGCGAGTAGCCAAGCGGCGGCAGGTGGCCGTCCGCCTCCATGCGCTCGCCCAGACGGCTGAGGGCCTGAAGAATGGTCATCGGCGGATCTCCAGTGAGCCCGGCTGTGGCACCACGATCACGCCATTCTCCAGCATGGCGCGGAAGAACAGGGACGGACGGTCGGGCCGGGAGTGGTCGATATCCCACAGCATGAAGCCGAGGTCGCGGGTCTCGGCGATAGCCTTGGGAAGAGGCTCGCCGTCACTGATCAGCCGGAAATCGGCGGCAAACTCGCGGGTGCCGAGGCACGGCTGGTGGAAGCACTGGCCGCGTTCGGCACGACGGTTGAACATCTCGATATGCTTGCCTTCGGTGTCATCGGTCCCGGCGCGCGCCGTGCGCTCGAAATGCGCCTCGATGACATAGGCGACATCGACCAGAACCGTGGAGGCGCGCTGCTGCCTGTCCTCATCGACCAGGAGTGCCAGATCCTCGAGACTGCCCCGGTTCATCGCCGTCTTGATCTTGCCGGCCGGAGCCTTGCTGCCGACCTCGTTGCGGCGGATCGACTGGAAGCGGATCGGCTGCAGCACATGGATGCGGTCAATGACCCAGCGGATCGCCGGCTTCCAGTGGATTGCCTCCAGGATGCCGCGCGCCGCCGAGGGTGTCAGCGTATCGTAAGATACGCGCTCGGCCTTCATCTCGGGCCTCGTGAAGCAGGCGCGCGGGCCTGAGACCAACAGTTTCACGCCGTAGGGCATGGATAGACGACCTCCCTAAATGATGCTGTCGGCAACGCCGAGCTTGCCTATTTCTTCCCACCACAGCCCCACCTCCGGCGTGTAGAGCCTGCTCGCTTCCGTCAGCACGACGAACTGGTCCGCCCTGAGGTGAGCGGCGCGGACGGAGGCGGCGCCGTTGGCGATCAGGTCCGTCCGCACCTTCGGGAGCACCTGCACCAGATAACGCTGCAGCTCGCGGGCAATCTGGCCGGAGGGTACGGACTCGACGTCCAGCTGGCCGATCCAGTGGCGGGCGTGATCGTCGTAAGGGATGATCACCGGCAGCATGCCGCTATCGATCATCCGAAACTCCTTCGCAATCGTGCGATAGGCGATGTTGGTGCCGGACTTGTCCATCCGTGCCATCGCCAGGATGCCCTTGGCATCAAGACCGCTCTTGCCTTCATTGGCACCGCGCTGCCAGTAGACTTCCTGGAAGTAGTCCCGGATCGCCTCCGGGCTGAAGAGATCGGTGTGCCTGCGCTCGATACTGGCAAAGGCCGCCGCGAATTGCGCCAGTTCCTCGGGCGGCTGCGCGACCTCTGGCTTGAAGATGAGAACATGGCTGTCGTCCGGCGCCCGCGAGCCTTCGCGGTTGCAGCGGCCGGCGGCCTGCAGCACCTGATCCAGCCCCGCTTCGGCGCGATAGACACGCGGAAAATCGACATCGACCCCGGCTTCGATCAGGCTCGTGGCGACCACGCGGCAAGGGCCGTCGCCTTGCAGCTTTTCCCGAACACGCGCAAGCAGCGCCTGCCGGTGGGCCGCGCATTGGCGGGTCGACAGGTGAACGAGCCCCTCCAGCCCAGCCGCCCTTGCGGAAGAGAACAGCTCAAGTGCATGCTTGCGGCTGTTGACGATGACGAGGGCCCTGGAATGGTCCGCGAGATCCCGCACAAGATCGTCGTCGCTCAGAACGCCTGCCCGCCGGATGATCGTGCGCCTGAGCTCCCGCGCCAGCCGGGCAGGATCAGGGGCGAGTTCCCGGTTGTCCAGCTCCAGCCCCATCAGGCTGCCCGCCGGAAAGTCGTGCCGGTCCAGCGCGGGCTGTGTTGCCGTGCAGAGCACGATGGTGCAGCCGTAATTGCGCGCCAGCTCGTCTAGCGCCAGGACGGATGGCTTCAGGTAAGGCAGCGGCAGGGTCTGCGCCTCGTCAAGGATGATGATGCTGCGGGCGATGTTGTGCAGCTTGCGGCAACGCCCCGGCCGGTTGGCAAAGAGGCTTTCAAACAGCTGCACGTTGGTGGTCACCACCACCGGCGCGGCCCAGTCCTCCATGGCCAGTTTCAGCTTGTCGCGCTGGCCAAGCGCCTTGAGGCCCTCCTCCTCGATGGCCGAGTGATGCTCGAGGATCATCTCGTCGCCCAGCACACGGCGGAAGATCGCCGCCGTCTGGTCGATGATCGAGGTAAAGGGGATGGCATAAATGATGCGCCGGTGGTCATGCTGCGCAGCGTGATCCAGCGCGAAGCCGAGCGAGGCCAGCGTCTTGCCGCCGCCGGTCGGAACATTGAGCGTGAAGACACCGGCTGGCTCGGCTGCCCGCCCGCGCACATGGGCGAGGATCTCGCCGCGTAAGGACGTCAGCTTGCCGGATGCGGCGGCTTTCGAGGCCATTTCCCGGTCAAACCGCGCCCGCAGCTCTGGCAGCACATCTTGCAGGGCCGGCCAGTTCCGGTCGGCAGTGAGCCCCTTCAGCTGGTTGTAATAGGTCTCCGTGTCCTTGAAATCCGCATCGACGAGGCAGGAGAACAGCATCCGGCCCATAAACGCGATCTGGAAGGCCGCGGCGGCGGCCGGGTTGGTGCTTGCCTTTCTGGGGTCCATGCGGAACCCCGGCGGAAACAGAGCGCTGAAATCAGCGCTGAGTTCGTCTTGCCAGACCGGATCGAGCCGGGTGTCATCCCACCGCTCCAGCCGTTCCTGAAGTGCACCAGAACTTGTTTCCTGCACACTGCGCGTCCGGTCGGGAAGTCCCGCATGGTGTCCTGCGACCGCGTGGGCGAGCAATTCCAGCGCGACGCGGTCAACCCAAACGGCTGCGCTTGGAGCCGCCCGCAGGAGGACACCGGCGCCATCCGTCGAATGGTCCGGCCCCTTGCCCCCGCGCCGCAGCGGCTCCCGGATATAGGCGAGAAACTCGGGATTATACTTGCCAAGGTCATGCAGCAGGCCGGCCAGATAAGCTGGCCTCTCGCCGCCAAAGTCCGCCGCGAACTTCGATGCCAGCCCCGCAGTCTGCACGGAATGATCGGGAAGCGTCTGCCAGAGTGCTTCGTCAGCATCTGGCGCTGAATGGGCGTAGTAAGGCATGCGTCTCAATCAGAGGTTTGCATGCCTCAGTTAGATCTCCGATTCGGCCCCACCGCAAGCGAGGCTTCGCATTTTTGCATACTATAGTTGTAATTACGGACAAGCAGATGCCTGCTTTACCGGTCTCAAGGCAGCGGGTCACCAGGCCGGCTATCAGCCAAAAGGTTTGAAGAAGGGGACATCTCAGCCCTGACCTCTCCAACGGTGCAGGCAACCTCTTGCTGCGGATACGGGTCACGAATGACGGTATCGGACCTTCGTGAGGTGCAAGATCTGTCAACGACACGACGTCGCTCGGGCCGAGCCTGCCCATCCAGCGGAAGGTGGGCAGCCAGCGCCCTGACGAAAGCGTCAGTATTGCGAGACGGTCGGCTTTACCGGTTTGGCAGGGATGGGCAAGCCGCACGCCCCAGTCCATCAGGCTGCAGATGCCGTCGCCGCCCGGATCGTCATGTAATTGACGATCGCAGATACAGCCCCGGCGACCAGACCCAGAATGATCACCCCTACGGGCAGCGAGACAACGATCGTGCCAAGGAGGCGCTGCCAGAGCACCGCGAAAGTGATGAGGACACCCAGCGCGAAGAACCCGTTCTTGACGGTCATCCAGAGGAAGGTCGGATAGAATGGCGGCTTGGAACCCTTGACCGTGGAGTAAGCCACCGCCGTCAGGATCATCGCGAGACTGACCGCCAGCGGAACGGCCGACCCGAACACCGTGTGCTCGTCATTGGTGATCGCGTCGACAGTCAAGGCCAGAGGGCCCTGACCGGACAAGAGATACCACTGGATTGCGCCATTGATCACGGCGTTGATGGCGCCAGACAGAAGTGCCCCCTTGAGGATGGCGGCGTGGCCATGAGCCGCCTGCGCAACAGATGTCATTCCGGTCTCCATCCAGGACAGATCCTTGATCACTTGCGGCCGATCGCCATGACCTGCTCAAGCGTCGGGAACAAAACCGTGCGGCAGCGGTCGAGACCCGCCTCGCGCTGCAGATAGTTGGCACGGGCGATCTTGACGCGCGCCTGGCGATCCTGCAGCTCGCTGTCGGACACATGGCCACGGGCGTTAAGCTGCCCGGCGCGTTCCAGTGATTTTTCGGCATAGGCGGCCCAGGCCTTCATTGCCTCGACCTCGTCAGGTCCCTTCTCGCAGCCCGCATCCCATCCCTTGCGGAACGTTGCATAGAGCTGTTCGACCGTGACCGGCACACCGGCAAAATGCTCCGCCATCAGGGTCATTGCTGCGTATTCGGCGCTGACATATTCGAGGCTCTTCTGCGCCACGATCAGCTGCTTGCGGTTCCAGGCATCCTTGAGCTGGGCGATCTCGAAGTCGATGAGCGGCACCGCGTTCTTGCGGAAGAGGTCTTCCGTCTGCTGAAGGATCGCCTGATCGCGCTCCAGTTCCGCCTGCACGGTCTCGACCTGGATCCGGGCCATCATGGTCTGGTAGCCGTAGGAGCGGCCCTGATCGACAAACATCATGACCGCAAGCTGTTCGTTGGTCAGCGGGGTGTCCGCCTGTGCCGGCAAGGACAAGCTGATCCATCCGCCCAGCACTGCCGCCACAGCGAGTGCGCGTTTCATGCGTCGCATTGCTTAGTTCTCCTGACTGGCAGTTCAGCGGACAGCAGCCCCCTGCCCGAGCCGATGATTGTGGAGTGCGCCAGTTTGGATCCGGCGCAATCCGCCCTCATGCGTTGCTGTCGAGGTGGCGGCACGTCGCCGGCTCAACGGCCAAAAAGACGGACGACACTGCCGCCGCCGTGCACGTTGATCGTCTGGCCGCTGACCCACTGGGCGGCCGGAGAACACAGCCAGAGCATCGCATTGGCGATATCCTGCGGACGCCCCGGATGGCCGATCAGATTGTCGGGATGCATCATCCGTTCCTGCATCTCGGGCGTGATACCGGCGTCTGCATAGCCGGCGGTGATCACCGTTCCGATCAGGATCGAATTGACACGGACCTTCTTGTTCAACAAGTGCGCCAGCGACACCATCATCTGGTTCAGTGCCGCCTTGGCCGTGGCGTAGGGCAGGATGTCATAGGCCGGGACAGCGGACGAGAACGACCCGGAGTTGGTGATCGACGCGTTCTGGGCCTTTTCCAGATACGGCAGGCAAGCCATGCTCATGCGATAGGCGCTGATCGTGTTCAGCTTGTAGGAGCGAACGAATTCGTCCTCCGGGATCGCGGCCGGATCATCCTGGCGGCCGCCCCAGCCAACATTGTTGACCAGCGTCGAGATGCCGCCGAACTCCTTCACCGTCGCCGCGACCACCGCGTCAATTGCGTCCTTGTCGGTCACGTCGCATGCCATGCCACGGCAGACCTGACCGGTTTCCCTGGCAATTCCTGCTGCGGTCTCTGCGGCGAGCTCGCCATTCAGGTCGGCGATCATGACCTTGGCCCCGGCTGCGCACAAAGTCCGGGCAATCCCGGCACCAATGTTCTGGGCCCCGCCGGTGATAATGACCGTGTGGCCGTCCATGCGAAATTCTGCAAACGGATCAAAGCTCATGACATGTCCTCACAGATAAACGAAAAACTCACGCCGATCAGTCCAGCTCCTGCACACCGCCACCGGATACAGTCAGGATCTGTCCACTGATCCAGGCCGACGCGGGCGAGCAGAGAAACAGTGCTGCATAGGCGATGTCGGACGGCTCGCCGAGGCGCTTCAGCGGCGTGTGCTTGAGCATCGCCTTTTCGATGTCGGGCGTCAGAACCGTTGCGAGCGCATCCGTTCGGATCGCGCCCGGTGCAATGCCGTTGCAGCGGATGCCTTTCGGGCCGAGGTCAAAGGCAATGTTGCGGGTCAGATGGCTGATCGCCGCCTTCGACGAGGCATAGGATGCCATGCGCTGGTTCTTGTTCTCGGCCGACATCGACGAAATGTTGAGCACCGAGCCACCGCCTGCGGCCTCCATATGCGGAACAGCCAGCTGCGTCAGGCGGAAGGGAGCAAACACGTTGAGTTCATAGGCCCAATGAAAGTCCCTCATCGGCATGTCGAAGGGCTTCGGTCCGCCCCCGCCGGCATTGTTGACCAGGATCGTCAGCCCGCCGAAGGTGTCGACAGCCGTCTTGACCGCCGCCTCGAGATCAGCCTCCTGCGTCACATTGCAGGCTACACCGACTGCCCGACCGCCGCTGGCGGTAATCGCGCTGGCGACGGCGTCTGCCGTCTCCTGGTTGAGGTCGCTGACAACGACTGCAGCGCCTGCTGCGGCGAACAATTCGGCAATGCCGCGCCCGATACCTGCGCCGGCTCCGGTCACAAGAGCCGTCTGGCCCTCAAGAGAAAACTTAGTCGGATCAAACATTTCCGCCTCCACCTGCGAGTGTGGGCGGATGTTACAGCCTCGACATCAATCTCCGGAAGGGAGGACCTGCCCATTTTGGGCACCGTTGGAAACGATTGCATCCAGGTCACAGTAAAGTCGGGCGACCCGCTCAAGTGCGCGGTTGTCGAGTTCGGACAGTTCATTCCGCGCGGCTGCAACCCCGCCCGTGACAGCGAGCTTCCAGGACCCGTCTACGTTCCGTTTGATCCACCCCTTGCCTTCAAGTTGCGCAAGTTTTCGCCTGACCGTCTCGCGTGGAATTCCGGTGATGTCGGCCAGACGCGAAGCACCGATGCTCTTTCGCTCATCGGGAACAGACGCCGGGTCTAGCCCGACTTCCTGGGCCGTACGCAGCGCTTGCATGTGCATCTGGCCGACAACGGCGATGATGATCATCGCCTGCAGATCACCGCGAAAGCTGCGGCTGATATCGGAAAGGTGTTCGACGAAAAACTCGACAAACCTGTATTGATAGGCGCGATATTCGGCCCGTAATATGGAGCAAACAGCTTCACTTCGATCAAGATGGCCAGTTGGTATTTTGTTTTCCAATTGACCTATCTCCACGTCTACCGTCGAACAACAGGTCGCGTGCCGAAGCAAGCGACCGAGACACCTCACTCTTACTAAATTTTGAGTGCATCGCAAACGCACAACACGTTCGGCGGTGGTTCACACTCCAAGGCCGTTAGCCTTAGCCTTCACTCTTGAAACATCAACGCAAGGATACCGCGCCACAGGCTGCCAACAACCAGTCGCGTGCTTCCTTGCTGACCCGCGCTTCGAGGGTTGACCAGACCCTGGCATGATAGGTGTCGAGCCAGTCGATCTCCGCGCTGGTCAGGCTGGCGAGATCGAGCATGTCGGTCTGGATCGGCGCGAGGGTCAGGGTCTGGAACTCGAGGAAGCCGTCTTCGGCCTCGCGGATCTCGAACAGGTTCTCGATGCGGATGCCGTAGTCGCCTGCCACGTAGTGCCCCGGCTCGATGGACAGGACCATGCCGGGCTGCAGGTCGACCGGGTTGAAGGGCCGGCCGATGCGCTGCGGCTGTTCATGCACGGACAGGCGGTGGCCTATGCCGTGGCCGGTGCCGTGGTCATAGTCGAGACCGAGGTCCCAGAGCGGCCGGCGGCAGATCGCGTCGAGGTGATGCCCCTGCGTGCCCTTGGGAAAGCGGGCCGTGGCGAGCGCATGAAACGCCCGGAACACGGCGGTATAGGCGCGGCGGTACTGGGGCGAGACCGGGCCGAAGGCATAGCTGCGGGTGGCGTCGGTCGTTCCGGTCAGATACTGGCCGCCGCTATCAAGCAGGTACGTCCCCTCCGGCGCGATGCGTCCCTGACTGGCTGGATCGGCGGAATAGTGGCACATGGCGGCATTGCTGCCTGCGGCGGAAATCGTGCGGAAGCTCTCGGAGAGAAATCCCGGTTGTTGCTGACGGAAGGCGAGGATGGCGTCTTCTGCCTCCAGTTCCGTGATCGGATGACCCGCCTTTGCCCGCTCCGGCACCATCCGGGCCAGCCAGGCGCCGAACTCGGCCCAGGCCGCCCCATCGGCGACGTGACAATCGCGCAGGCCTTCCAGTTCGGTCTGGTTCTTGACGGCCTTTTCCAGGGTCACGGCGCTGGGCCGTGCGATCACGCTTGCGCCGGCCTCCTTGATCAGGAGCGAGACGGCGACCGGCGAGAAGTCCGGATCGATGGCAATCCGGTCTGCGGGGCTAAGGCGCTCGCGCAGGAGCGGCAAAAACGCCGGCATCGGATGCACATGGAGCCAGTCCGGAAGACTATCGGCAAGACCTTCCTCGAACTTCGTCCGATCAACGAACCAGTTGGCCTTGCCGTCCCGGCCAAGGGTCAGGAAGGACTGTGGCATGGGATTGAAGCGAACATCGTCACCGCGGACATTGAGGAACCAGGCAATGTTGTCCGGCTGGGTTTCAACGTGATGACTGGCTCCGAACCGGGCCATTTCGCCCAGCAGCCAGTCGCGCTTTTCCAGCGGTGAGCGGCCGGCGAACTGCAGCGGAAAGCTCGAAATGCGGCCCTGCGGCGGTGCTGGCTGGTTGGTCCAGATCTTGTCGACGAGATTGCCCTCGGTCACGACCATCCGGACGGCGACGTGTGTCAGCGCGGTTTCATAGCGGGCCAGCCAGGCGGGTGGCAGCAGCATTGCGTCATAGCCGACGCGCCAGCCGGGCGATGCGAAATCCGCCAGCCAGTGTTCTGGTGGCTGGGTGTGCAGGTGCAGCCGCTCGATGCCATGGCCGCCGCACTGCCGCGCGGCCTGCACGGTGTAGCGACCATCGACAAACAGGGCGGTCCGGTCCTGTGTCACGATGGCAACGCCCGCCGATCCGGTAAACCCGGTCAGGTAGGCCAGCCGCTCGTCATGCGGGGCGATGTATTCGCCCTGGTGCGCATCGAAGCGGGGCACGATCAAGGCATCGAGCCCGCAATTGTTCATCTCCTGGCGCAGGGCGGCAAGGCGGGCGGCAATGGAGGGCAAGTCAAAGACGTTCATTTGCAATCTCTTCGATGTGATGACAGGCGGCCGCACCGCCGGTGGCAAGCGGTCGCAGCGCCGGCACTTCGGCCGAACAACGGGGCGAGCGGTGCGGGCAGCGGACGTGGAAGGCACAGCCGCCGGGCACGTCCAGCGGCGAAGGGAGCTCCCCTTCCAGGTGGGTGCGGTTGCCGCGCTCGGCGGGATCGAGCGACGGAGCCGCCGACAGCAGCGCGCGGGAGTATGGATGCACCGGATCCTTGAACAGCGTCTCGCTGTCGCCAATCTCGACGATCCGGCCGAGATAGATCACCGCCACCCGGTGCGAGATATGGCGCACCAGACGCAGGTCATGCGCCACGAACAGGATCGTCAGATCGAGCCGCGCCTGCAGGTCCAGAAGCAGGTTGACGATCTGCGCCTGGACCGAGACATCCAGTGCCGAGACGAGTTCGTCGGCGATCAGGATCTCGGGTTCGACGGCAAGGGCGCGAGCAATGGCGATCCGCTGGCGCTGGCCACCAGAAAACGCGTGCGGCAGCTTTTGGGCGGCATCCTTCGGTAGGCGGACGAGATCGAGAAGCTCGGCCACACGGGCGGGAATATCGCCGGCCGGGCAGATCCGGTGCACCCTGAGCGCTTCGGCCAGGATCTCGCCGGTGGTCATGCGCGGGTTCAGGGACGAATACGGGTCCTGGAACATCATCTGGACACGGCGGTTGAAGCGCCGGTCATGACGCTGGTCCGGAGCGAAGATGTCCTGGCCGTGAAAGTGGATCGAGCCGCCGGTCGGCGCGTTGAGCCGGACGATGCAGCGCGCCAGTGTCGACTTGCCACACCCGGATTCGCCCACGACGCCAAGCGTTTCCCCGCGCCGCAGGGCCAGTGTGACGCCGTTGAGGGCGTTGACCTGACGGACAGGCGCACGCCGGATGAGATCGACAAGGCTGCGTGCGACGGGGAAGGACAGGCGCAGGTCGCGGATTTCAAGCACGGGATCACTCATGCCGCAGTCGCTCCCTCGGCCGGACGGATTTCACAGCGGAAACAGGCCGCCCTGCGGCCATCGCCGAAGCTGGCAAGATCAGGGCGGCTGACGGCGCAGGACACGTCGCTGACCGGGCAACGCGGCTCGAAGGCACAGCCGGGCGGCAGGTGCAGCAGGCCGGGCGGGGTTCCCGGGATCGTGTAGAGCCGGCTGCGCGGCGCAACATCCTGTGGCACGGAGCGCATCAGGCCAATGGTATAGGGATGGAGCGGTGCCCGCAGCACATCGCGCACGCTGCCCTCTTCCACCACCCGGCCAGCATACATGACCGCGACCCGGTCGCAGGTCTGCGCCACCACGCCAAGATCATGGGTGACCAGAATGACGCCCATGTCGAAGTCACGGGCGAGCGCCAGAATGAGGTCGAGAATCTGGGCCTGAATCGTGACATCAAGCGCGGTTGTCGGCTCGTCGGCGAGAAGCAGGCGGGGCCGCACGGCAAGGGCAATCGCGATCATCACCCGCTGCCGCATGCCGCCGGAAAACTGATGCGGGTAATTGTCGAGGCGGGACGCCGCCGCCGGGATGCCGACCATGTCCAGCATCTCGATGGCCCGCGCCTTGCGCTCGCTGCGCGACAGGGACGTATGGGCCTTGAGGCTTTCCGTGATCTGCAGGCCGACCGGCAGCAGCGGGTTGAGCGCGGTCATCGGCTCCTGGAAGATCATGGCGATCTCCCTGCCCCGCACGCGGCGCAAGGCAGGTTCATTGAGCGCGAGAAGATCCTGTCCCTTCCAGCGGACCGCCCCCTCGATCTGGCCGTAGCGGCGGGTGAGACCCAGGATCGAGCGCAGCGTCACGCTCTTGCCGGAGCCGCTTTCGCCGACCAGACCGAGCACTTCGCCGGGAGCAACCGTGAAGCTGACATCGCGCACGGCGGGCAGCGTGGCGGCCCCGACCGGGAACGTGACCGAGAGGTTGGAGACCTCGAGCCGGAGTGTTGCATCGTGTGTCATGATCATCCCCGCGGCCGCAGAAGATCGGCAAGTCCATCGCCGATGAGGGAAAAGCCGAAGCCTGTCAGCACGATGGCAATGCCCGGCATCAGGCTGAGCCACCAGGCGGTGGTGACGAAATTGCGCCCTTCGGCAATCAGCACGCCCCATTCGGCCTGTGGCGGCTGGGCACCGAGACCGAGATAGCCGAGGGAGCTGCCGAGCAGGATCGCGAGCGCCATGTCGGTCATCCAGTAGACGATGACAGGGGTGATCGCGTTGGGAAGCAGGTGGCGGAAGATGATGCGCAGGTCGGAATAGCCCATGACGATGCCGGCTGCGGCGTAGTCGCTGGTTTTCTGCGAGATGATCTCGGCCCGCATCAGCCGGGCATAGTAGACCCAGCCGACCAGCGTGATGGCGATATACATGTTGACGAGGCCGGGCCCCAGCACCGCGACCACGGCAATGACAAGGACGAGGAACGGTAAAGTGATGATCGCATCGACAAACCGGCCGAAGATGATGTCGGCCAGGCCGCGGTAGTAGCCGACCAGCGCCCCGACCACGACGCCGATGACGAGGGCAAAGACGGTGGCGAGCACTGCCATCTGCATGTTGACCGAATAGGCCCAGATGACGCGTGAGAAGGCATCACGGCCAAGCATGTCGGTGCCGAAGGGATGCGGGAGGCTCGGCGGCTGGCGCATGGCCGCAACATTTATCGCGTTGGGATCATGCGGGGCAAAAAAGCCGGGGAACAGGGCCAGCAGCGTCGAAAGGGCAATGATGCCGACACCAACCATCAGCCCGGGTTTGGTGAGGGCAGCGCGCAGAAGCTCGCGGCTGCGGCTTGATCGTGTCGGCGGAACGGGAGCGGAAACAGGGGAAGCCGGTGTCATGACAGGCGCAGTCTCGGATCAAGCCGGCTCTGGATCAGGTCGGTCATCAGGAAGACCAGCGTGACCAGCACGGCGAAGGTAAGGGTGAGGCCCTGGATCAGGGCATAGTCGCGGCCAAAGATGGCATCGAGCATCAGCCGCCCGACGCCCGGGACGCCGAAGACGGTCTCGGTGACAAGCGTTCCGCTCATCAGGTTGCCGATGGACAGGCCCAGCAGCGTGATCGTGGAGATGAGGGCATTGCGCAGCACGTGACGCCCAAGGACAAGACGCAGCGGCAGGCCCTTGGCACGAGCGAACTGCACATATTCCGCATCGAGCACCTCGATGATGGCGGCGCGCAGGTTCCGCATCAGGATGGCGGAGGTGTAGAGCGCCACGGTCATGGCTGGCAGGAACAGGTGATAAAGGTTTTCGGCCAGCCCCTTGCCATAACCGCCGACCGGAAAGAGCCGCAGCTGTGCGGCCAGAAACGTCAGCAGCAACAGGCCGATGTAGAACACTGGCATCGACAGCCCGACCTGGAACACGGCGCGAATGACGGTGTCTGGCCAGCGGCCACGATTGAGGGCGGCGGCGAAGGCGAGCGGTCCGGCAATCAGCACGGCCAGCGACACGGAATAGACCGTGAGAAAGATCGTTGCCGGAAGGCGCGACAGGATCACGTCCCAGACCGGAGCCCGCAGCATCAGGGAGGTGCCGAGATTGCCGCTGAGAACCGAGCTGACGAACAGCATGAACTGTGTGGCCAGCGGCGCGTTGAGGCCGAGCCGTTCCCGGAAAGCTGCCAGCTCGGCATCGGAAGCCTTGTCGCCAAGCAGGGCAATTGCCGGATCGCCCGGCAAGAGCCGGACCAGCAGGAAAATGATGACCATGACCAGAAGAAAGGTGGGCACCAGCAGCAGAAGCCGGTTCAGGAGATATCGAAGGGGAGCCATTGACGTTCCATGGATGGGGTCGGACGAGGAGCACCCGGCCGGGTCCGGCGGACCGGGACCGGCCGGGTGCAAGCTGACCCTCAGCGCTGCAGGGATGCTTCCTCGAAGACATTGGCCCCGAGCGGCGTCTGCACGTAGCCAGTCACTTTCGCCGACAGGGCGACGGCAAAGGGCGTCTCGTACATGAACAGGAGCGGTGCCTCTTCCGCGTAGATTTCCTGCATTCGGCGGAAGTGGGCGGCGCGGCGTTCGGGATCCATCTCGGCGGCTGCCGTGTCATAGAGTTCGTTGAACTCCTTGTTTTCCCAGCCCGTGCCGACCGCCTTTGCCGTGGGCGTATGGCCAAGCCAGCCAACGACCTGGCTCGGGTCGGCGATGTCATCCACCCAGCCGTAGGTGTGGATGTCGAACTCGCCGGAGCGGTTCTTGGCGCCGCGCGTCGGGCTGTCGACCTGTTCGGCAACGAGCTCGACGCCAACGGCGGTCCACATCTGCTGCAGGGCGGCAAACACGGTGGCATCATCCGCCGAGCCTGCCAGGGTGGTGAGCTTGATCTTGGTGCCGGCGGCAAAGCCGCCCTCCTGCATCAGTTCCATCGCCTTGACCGGGTCATAGCCGTAGAGCGGGTCGGTCTTGACGGCCATGGGGGTTGAGGAGGACATCAGCGGCGACGTCATCGGCGCGCCTGCGCCATGCAAGACGAGACTGACCAGCGCTTCCTTGTTGGTCGCATAATTCAGTGCCTGCCGCACCCGCTTGTCGGCCAGCGGATTGGGCGTCCCGTCAGCCCGCGTGGCACGGGTGTTGATCGGCGAGTAGATGATGCGGGTGGAGGGGAACAGCTCCATCTGCAGGTTGGGATCGGTGCCAAGCTCGGCAATGCGGGCAAAGGGGATGAACTCCGCGATGTCCACTTCACCGGCCTGAAGCTTGAGGATGCGGGTGGCGTCATCCGGGATGATCTGGAACTCGACGCCTTCAAGATAGGGCAAAGGCTTCCCGTCCGCACCGGACTTCCAGTAATAGGGATTGGCCTTGAACGACATCGAGGCGCCCTGCTCGAAACCGCTGAGGTAGAACGGACCTGATCCCGCCCCCGGACCGCCGGCTGCAAACAGGGCCGCCGACTTCTCCTGATCGGTTGCGCCGGGTGCCTTTTCAAAGGCTGCGCGTGAGACGATGGCCGTGTTGAAGGTGGCCAGCATCGACAGGATGGTCGGGTCCGGCCGCGACAGGGTGATCGTCACCTTGGCCCCCTCCCCGGTCACGCCGGAGATCGCGCCGAGCAGCCCGGCCCAGGGCGACAGGTCAGGATTGCGGGCCCGATCCAGCGAGAACACCACATCGGCAGCGGTGACCGGGCTTCCATCCGAAAAACGAATGCCATCGCGCAAGGTGATGTCGATCGTCTTGCCATCGCTGGACTGGCTGAAGCTTGCCGCCAGTGCACCCGTGAGGCCGGATCCGTCCCGCGCGCGCTCCAAAAGCGTGCTGTACAGGCTGCCGACCATCCAGATGTCCGGATTGCGTTCGGCATAAATCGGATCGACCAGCTTTGAGCCGTCGTAGCGCGCAAACTTCAGAGTGCCGCCACGCTCTTGCGCCGCAAGCGGTCCCGTTAGGGCGAGCGCGAGCGTTGCCGCAACCGCAGCTGCAAACAGAGTTTTCTTCATGTGTTCTCCTCCCAGAGTGTCTCGTTCGAGACGAGGGGAACACTAGGCGAGCTCGCTGCAAAATTGAAGTGAAAATTATAGTCACACTAACATAATTTTGGATCTCACCGTTATGCGCTGCGTCCACAGCGCTTCTAGACAAAGGGCAAATATCTGTTTTTTATATGGTTTTGGAAAAGAAGAGCCAAAACCCATGTCGTTGGCATTTGCAGCCGCGCTTCAATCGGCCTATACCGGTCGTGAACCGGATGCGCGGCCTGCGCCTTTGCGAGAGGAACACTGACAGTGCCTGCAGACCCAGCAGCAACAGCGTCACAGCAGCCCGGCGCCGGCCCGGAATTTGGCAAGGCGATCCGCAAGCGGCGCAAGGCGCTGGGCAAGACCCTGGAAGTGGTAGCGCAGGAAACACAGCTGACGATCGGCTTCCTGTCTCAGGTGGAGCGCGGGGTCAGCAGCCCTTCGCTCTCGTCCTTCATGCGCATCGCCTCGGCGCTGCAGACGACGATGGAAGACTTGCTCAGCATGCCTGAGCCGTTCTGCGAGTTCTCGCCAAGGGATGGCCGTTCGACCTACCGGCTTGGCGATGCTGGCAAGCTTTACGAAAAGCTCGGCCCGGGATTTCATGGCGCGCTGAATTATCCCAGCATCATCCACCGCGTGCCCGGGCATGTCTCGGAACGGATGTGCCACGAGGGTGAGGCCTTCCTGTACCTGCTGGAGGGACAGCTGGAGTATCACCTCGGCGATCAGGTCTATCTGATGGGTCCTGGGGACAGCATCCACCACGACACACGCACGCTGCATTTCTCCAAGGTCCTCGGCGACCAGGAATCGGTCGAACTCTGGGTCAGTTCACGCCCGCCGCGGGCCACGATCAGCGGACGGTCGGCAGCGCAGAAGAAAGGTCCAGGCCGCTCGGCAAAACAGCAAGGCGGCTCCTGACATCTCGCACCAGTGACTTCCCTTTCGCAAAGGAACGGTTGCCGGGGCCCTGCCCGATGCGCCAGACTGTGCGCACGGGAGGACCAGACGGAATGCCGGCAGAGTTTGTAGCCCTCGCCTGTCACACGCCCGGCATGAGTGCCGTCCGGGCGAGCAGCTGTCAGGCGTTTCCAAGGCACATGCATGACGAGTTCGGCATCGGTGTCATCCTGTCGGGGGCACAGCGGTCCGCCAGTGGACGCGGACCGGTGGAAGCCGGCCCCGGCTCTCTCATCACCGTCAACCCGGGCGAGATCCATGACGGGATCCCGCTGAGCGAATCCGGGCGACGCTGGCACATGCTGTATCTGGCGCCAGCTCTCGTGGCGGACCTTGCCGACGATCTGCAGCAGGACCGGGTTGCCGGCTCCGGGACGGGGCAGGAGTTCACCCTGCCGGTGCTGCAGGACCAGAGGGTTGCCAGCACTTTCCTCACCCTGTTTGCGAAGGTGACGGGATCAACCGCAAGGCAAGACCGCCTCGCGGTCGAAGCCGCCTTGCTGCAGCTCGCGGCGCGGCTTGTCGACAGCCGAGCCAAGACGGTGCAAGCCAGTGGTCCGGCGACCTTGATGCGAGCCGTGGAGCGGATCGACAGCGATCCTGCTGATCCGGTCAGCCTTGTCGAACTGGCGCAGATGGCGGGCCTGTCGCGGTTTCAGTTCCTGCGCGCCTTTTGCAGGCAGACCGGTCTGACGCCGCATGCCTATCAGGTGCAACGGCGCATCCAGCTGGCCCGCAGGCTGATCCTCTCGGGCGAACCGCTGGCAACCGCCGCCAGCAGTGCCGGATTTGCCGACCAGAGCCACATGACCCGGCTGTTCCGCCGCACGCTCGGTTACACGCCCGGTGCTTTGGCCACTGCGTTTGGCGGCTGAATCTGTTGCAGCTGCAAGCCTGGACGCCAGACAGTCACTGCAATTTCGTTCAAGATCCGAGCAGACCAGACGGTCATAACTGGCTGAAGCTGATCTGCCCCTCGAAGGAGCACCCATGTCCCCGGAATTTCTTCTGACCACACTGATCGTTGTCGCCTCCCCCGGAACCGGCGTGGTTGTCACCCTGGCGGCTGGACTGTCGTCCGGCTGGCGCGGAGCGCTGGCAGCGGCGTTCGGATGCACCCTCGGCATCATTCCGCACATGATCGCCGCGATCACGGGTCTTGCCACCCTGTTGCACACGAGCCCACTGGCGTTCGAGATCGTGAAATACGCCGGGATTTCCTATCTCCTGTGGATGGCCTGGACCAGCCTGAAGGCCGACGGTCCGCTGCAGATCGACGAAAACGCAAGATCGCCGGGCGCACTGCGGCTGATCGTCAATGCGGTCGCACTCAACCTGCTCAATCCAAAACTGCCGCTGTTCTTCGTTGCCTTCCTGCCGCAGTTCATTGCACCGGACAGTGCCGACGCGCTGAGCCAGCTGTTGCAGCTCTCGGGTGTGTTCATGGCGATGACCTTCGTGATCTTCGCCATTTACGGTGTCTTTGCCGCAAGCCTGCGCCAGAAACTCGTCCAGCAGCCAAGCATCATGCGCTGGCTGCGGCGCGGCTTCGCTGCGGCCTTCGTCGGCCTTGGCGCAAAGCTGGCCGGCAGCTCGCTCTAGAGCGAAGGCCCCGCTATTCGGCCTGCAGCACGAGATGGGATACCGACGGCGCAAACAGGGCATCGACGGCGGCGGCCGATGCCCCCAGAGCCACCGCACGGGTTCCAGATGTGCCTACATGAATGCGCCGTGCCCCCGGTGCGCTCGGGGCAAGCCGGGGATGTAGCGGCTCGGCCCGCTGCAGCAGCGTCTCGATGAAGGCCGGGCGGACGATGCCGCCCAGAATGATTGCCTCCGGATCGAGCATCATCTCGATGATGTTGATGGCCTGCCGCAGATAAGGGGCGACGTCGTCCATCCAGGCCAGCAGCGCCGGATCCTGCGCCTCGAACAGCTGATCGATCCGGATGAGGGACGCCGCCAGCGTCGGATCAAGGCCAAGACGCTCGCACAAGGCGTGCAGGGACAGATAGCGTTCCAGACAGCCCCGGCTGCCACAGGAACAGGCAAGGCCGCGCGGCTGCACCTGGATATGGCCGATTTCGCCCGCGTTCTTGCTTGGACCCGGGTAGATCGCGCCATTGAGCACAAAGCCCGCCCCAAGACCGATGCCGAACTGGATGAAGGCGAAATTGCCATAGGCCCGGCCGAGGCCATAGACATGCTCGCCGAGCGCTGCCGCCGAGGCATCGTTCTGCAGCACGACCGGCAGGTTCAGCTCCTGTGACAGCGTCTTCAGGTTTTCCGGCAGGCCGAACTCGGTGAAGGTTGTGGCATCGGATGATGACGACAGATGTGCCAGCTCGTCCGCGTCCGCGGCAAAGGGACCGGGCGCGGCAAGGCCGACGCCGAACAGCCGGCTGGCCTCGTCCGGATGCGCCTTGCGAAAGTCTTCGGCCAGCTTGAGCACCAGCGCATTGGCCGAACTCGTCGACGGGGCAACGAGATGCCCGGTGCCTGACCAGACCACCTGCCCCATGAGGTCACAGGCAATCGCGGTCACCGCAAGCCGGTCGACATGAAAGCCGAGGCTGAAGGCGTGGCTGGCGCGGATCTGCACGTTCATGCCGGGATGCCCGCGCCCGGAGGCCTTGCCGGCATGCATCTCGACAATGCCCTCGGCATCAAGCTCCGCCACGATATTCTGTACCGTCTGGCGGGAAAGCGATGTGATGTCAGCGATTTCCGACCGGCCGATGGGTCCGCGCGTGCGAATGATTTCCAGCACGACACGATGATTGTGCGTCTTGGCACGGGTCAGATTGGTTCCGCGCGTGCGGAAGGAAGTGGCCATGCCTGGATCCAGTGCTCGGTTCCAATTTCTGGTTCTGTTTAGCCGTCACCTTCCGCAGGCGCCAGCACGGATTGCGGCTTTCGGGCCGCAAATCACGACATGCAGCCATCGATACGACATTTCAGGTGTTGCGCAAAGGCGGGTTGATTATCCCATTTATTTTTTCAAACAATTTGACAAATAAAATACGCCGGCTAGGATGCGCCTGCTCATTTGCTAAGAACCGGAGGGCAAACCAGAATGAGACGACTGCTTATCCTTGGCACCGCAGCGGCGGCGCTCCTGATGAATTCCGCGGCCTTTGCCGAGACCACGCTCAACGCGCTGTTCATGAGCCAGGCCGCCTACAGCGAAGCCGACATCAAGGCGATGACGGCCGAGTTCGAGAAGGCCAATCCGGGCATCAAGGTGGCGATGGAGTTCGTTCCCTATGAAGCCCTGCACGACAAGATCGTGGCAGCTGCCGGCGCCGGCGCAGATGGCTATGATGTCGTGCTGTTCGACGTGATCTGGCCGGCCGAGTTCGCCACCCGCGGCTTCCTGAAGGATGTGACCGACAAGATCCCGGCCGACGCGACCGCCAAGATCTTCGACGGCGCCTGGACCACGGTGGAATACTCCGGCAAGCGCTATGGCATGCCATGGATCCTCGACACCAAGTATCTCTTCTACAACGAAGACATGCTGAAGCAGGCCGGCATTGCCAACCCGCCGAAGACCT
Organism: Pannonibacter sp. SL95; assembly: GCF_026672425.1. Lineage (GTDB taxonomy): Bacteria > Pseudomonadota > Alphaproteobacteria > Rhizobiales > Stappiaceae > Pannonibacter. The sequence continues at coordinate 1,743,462 of NZ_JAPPRC010000003.1, read as the reverse complement.
GGGCCGAACTCGCCACCCAGGCCAAGGCAATCAAGGACAAGGGTATTGTCCAGTATCCGCTGGTCTGGAGCTGGTCGCAGGCCGAAGCCATGATCTGCGACTTCACCACACTGACGGCCGCCAATGACGGCAAGTTCTTCGTCGAGGGCAAGCCCGCATTCACCGCAGGTGGCGCCAAGGATGCGCTCTCCTACATGAAGCAGACGCTGGACGACGGCCTCACCAACCCGGCCTCGCGCGAGTATCTGGAAGAAGACGTCCGCCGCGTCTTCTCCAACGGCGAAGCTGCCTTTGCCCTGAACTGGACCTACATGAACGCGCTCGCCAACAACCCGGCCGAGAGCAAGGTCGCGGGCAAGGTGAAGGTCACCTCCGCGCCGGGCGTTGATGGCAAGTCGGTTGCCTCGGGCGTCAATGGCTCGATGGGCCTCGGCATTCCGGCCAACAGCCCGCATGCGGACGAAGCCTGGAAGTACATCTCGCACCTGACCAACCAGTCGGTGCAGGAGAGCTACTCCAAGCTCAGCCTGCCGATCTGGAAGGCCTCCTATGACAATCCGAAGGTTGCCGAAGGTCAGGAAGGCCTGATCGCTGCCGCCAAGCAGTCGATTGCCGTGATGTATCCGCGCCCGCTCGTGCCGGCTTACACGGAAGTCTCCGACATCCTGCAGAAGAACCTGCACAAGGTGCTTCTGGGCGAGACGAGCGTCGATGACGCCCTGACCGCAGCAGCGCAGCGCGTCGAGCGCATCCGCTGAGTGTGCCGTAGACCAAGGGAAGACTGACAGATGTTTGGCCGGCGCCAGATACGTGAAAAATGGATGTTGCTGGTGCCGGCCATGGCGGTGCTCGGGGTGATTACCCTGGCGCCGCTGGTCAACACGCTCTGGCTCAGTTTCACCGATGCAAAGATCACGGCGATTGCAACGCCGGTGAACCTGATCGGACTGGAAAACTACGTCTACGCCCTAACGGACACGGATTTTCAGGATGCGCTTTGGCGCACCCTGTATTTTACCGGGGTCTCCGTCGGGCTGGAGGTGGCGCTCGGCATTGCCATCGCGCTGCTTTTGAACCAGGAATTCCGCGGCCGCACGCTGCTGCGGGCTCTGATCATCCTGCCCTGGGCGGTGCCGACGATCGTCAATGCGGTCGCCTGGCGGCTGATCTACCACCCCGAATATGGCGCGCTGAACTCGCTCCTGTTCCAGCTTGGCTTCATCTCGAGCTACCAGAGCTGGATCGGCAGCCCGGCCCTTGCCCTCAACATGGTCATCCTCGCCGACGTCTGGAAGAATTTTCCGCTGGTGGTCTATGTGGCGCTCGCCGCATTGCAGACCGTGCCGGGGGATCTCCTGAAGGCTGCGGCCATCGAGGGGGCCGGACCCTGGAAGCGGTTCTGCGCAATCACCCTGCCCTGGATCGCCGGACCGCTGCTGGTGGTGGTCGTGCTGCGCACCATCGAGGCCTTCCGCGTCTTTGACATCGTCTATGCGATGACGGGCGGGGGACCTGCCGACAGCACCAAGACCGCGAGCTTCTACGTCTACCAGGAATACTTCAACTACCTGCGCAGCGGCAGCGGCGCGTCCTATGCCGTGCTCATTGCCGGCATCAGCGCGGTGCTCATCCTTGCCTATTACGCCGCCGCCCGCCGCCAGGACCAGGGAGGACGGGCATGAGACGCAAGCCCCTGCACTCCGTACTTCTTTATCTCGCAGCCCTTGCGGTCGCCCTGTTCACCACCGCTCCGCTCATCTGGCTCGCCCTCATGAGCATCAGCGCCCCGGCGGACCTGACCGAAGTGCCCTTGCGCTGGATCCCCTCCGAGGTCGACTTCAGCCGCTATCAGGCCCTGTTCGACCTGGAGAGCGGCGCGGGCGAACGCTTCCTTAGCGCCTTGCGCAACTCGGTTCTCGTGGCCGGGGCTGCAACCGCGCTGGCCCTGCTGCTGGCCGTACCCGCGGCCTATTCCTTCTCGCGCCGCCGCGCGCCGATGGTGCTGCTCTTTGCGTTCCTGGCAACGATCATGATGCCGCCGATCACCTATGTCCTGCCGCTCTACACCGCCTTTTCGGGGCTTGGGCTCCTGAACAGCAAGGTGACGCTGGTGATCGTCTACACGGCCATGCTGCTGCCCTTCGCCATCTGGCTGATGAAGGCCAACATCGACGTGTTGCCGGTTGAGGTGGAACAGGCGGCCTTCATGGAGGGGGCGTCGACAAGCTTCACCCTGCGCGTTGTGGTGCTGCCGCTGGCGCTGCCGGCCATTGCGGCGACGGCCATGCTGTCGTTCCTCGTCGCCTGGGATGAGTTCTTCTACGCCCTCATCTTCACCAACGACCTGACGGCAAAGACCTTGCCGGTGGCCATCGCCGACTTCGCAGCCGGCCGCGTCACCGACTATGGCGTCATTGCCTCGGTCGGGGTCATGGCCACGCTGCCCCCCGCCCTCCTCGCCATCTGCTTCCAGAAGTTCATCGTCTCGGGACTTGTCGCCGGCTCCGTCAAGGGCTGAGTGGCAAGCGCTTCGCGCACCGGGGCTCCGGATCGAAAGGTCAAACACTGCCATGTCGGCACATTCCATCCTGTCCGTCGAACGGCTCGAAAAGCGCTACGGCGACGTGCATGTCCTCAAGGACATCAATGTCGCCATGCAGCCGGGCGACTTCCTCGTCCTTGTCGGCCCGTCGGGCTGCGGCAAGTCCACCCTGCTTGGCTGCATCGCCGGCCTGTCGGACGTCACCTCCGGCACCATCCGCATCGCCGGCGAGGACCGCACCCACGCGGAACCGGCCAGCCGCGACATCGCCATGGTGTTCCAGTCCTACGCCCTATTCCCGAACATGACGGTCGGCCGCAACATCGGCTTCGGCCTCGAGGTGCGCAAGGTCTCTGACGGCGAAAGGGACGCCAAGGTGCGCGAGGTTGCCGAGATGCTGAAGATCAGCCATCTCCTCGAGCGCAAGCCGGCGGAACTCTCCGGCGGCCAGCGCCAGCGTGTTGCCATGGGACGCGCGCTGGTGCGCGAGCCGAAGCTGTTCCTGTTCGACGAGCCGCTGTCCAATCTCGATGCCAAGCTGCGTGTCACCATGCGCACCGAGATCAAGCGCATGCACCAGGCCACCGGCGCCTCGATCATCTATGTCACTCACGACCAGATCGAGGCGATGACGCTCGCCACCCGCATCGTCGTCATGAAGGACGGCGTAGTGCAGCAGATCGGCACGCCCAAGGAGATCTACGACACGCCGGTCAACACCTTCGTCGCTGACTTCATGGGCGCTCCGGCCATGAACCTGATGCCGGCCAAGGTCAGCCGGCAGGACGGCGCGATCCGCATCGAGATCGCAACGGCAGGCGGCCAGCCGCTGGTGCTCACCGATTACGGCAACGCACCAACGCTTTTGCCCGAGAACCCTGCGGACCTGATTGTCGGCCTGCGCCCAGAGGCCATCACCGACAACGACCAGGCGGATGGCCGCCAGATCCAGCGCGCCGACTGCCTGCTGGATGTGGTTGAGCCCGCCGGTGCCGATACCTACGCCGTGATTACCCTGGGCGGAACGGAAGCGATCGCGCGCCTGTCGGGCGATGCCACGGTCACCGCCGGCGAGATCGTGCCCCTTTCCTTCAATCTCTCGAAGATCTCCTACTTCGACCCGCACTCTGGAAAACGTCTATGAGCCTCGCCCTCGGACTGGCCGCCGACATCGGCGGCACCAACACGCGTCTTGCGCTGGTCGAAAACGGCCGCGTGCGCGAGGACACGATCGTGCGTTACAGCAACGCCGATTACGAGACGCCGGAAGCGGCCATCGGTGCCTATCTGTCAGAGACCGGAACCCCCCGCTGCGGTTCGGCCGTGCTGGCGATTGCCGCGCCGATTTCCGGCACCCGCATCGAGATGACCAACCACAGCTGGGTCTTCGAAGCGTCCTCGCTGTCGCGCCTCCTCGGTGATGCCCGCGTGGAGTTCCTCAACGATTTCGAGGCGCTCGCCCATTCGCTGGAAAACCTCAACGAGGGCCGGCTCGTGCCGGTGCAGATCCCGGCCGAGAGCCCCCCGGCCAATGGCACCCGCGTGGTCGTTGGCGCAGGAACTGGCTTCAATGCAGCTGCGCTCTATCCGCCCCGTGATGGCGGTCGGGGCACGGTTGGAACCGGTGAATGCGGACACATGACCATGCCGGTCGAAACGGCCCGGCACCTGTCCTTGCGCGACTACCTTGCCCGTGGCCGTGGCCGGGCGTCGGTGGAGCGTGCGCTGTCAGGCTCGGGTCTGCGCGAAGTTTACGAATGGCATTGCCTTGAGGCGGGACAGTCGCCGGGTCCGCTGTCGCCGGCCGAAATCGCTGCGGCCGCGCGGGCCGGAACCGATCCGATCTCGGTTGCCACCGCGAGAGCCTGGATGGACATCCTCGGCCGGGTCGCTGGCGACATCGCCCTTGTGTTCATGGCCCTGGGCGGCGTCTATCTGACCGGAGGCGTTGCCCGCAGCCTGCAGCCGTTCCTGTCGGAGCCAGAGTTCCTCGCCGCCTTCCGCGCCAAGGGCCGGCAGACCGGATTGGTATCCGCCATCCCGGTTTATTTGCTCGATGACGACTTCGCCGCCCTCGCCGGCTGCGCCGCACGCATGTAAGGCAAGATCAGGCCACACAATCTTCGGTAAGTCAGTCAGGAATTCGCACAACTTTCGAACCCTGCCTGACTGTCATTGCCTAATTTCGTTGCTTGACTTCGAGCTGGGCATCATTACGCTGGCAACAAATACCGGTATACCCGGATGGCATTTGCGCCCCGAAACCTCACCAGAACTGGTGTTGGTTCCGGGGCGTTTTTCGTTTCTGAGGGGAAACGATGCGTCAGCGCTTCGAGATCGGCATCCTGTTTTCACGCTCCGGCGGCTACGTCCTCGTTTCGGACGCCTGCCGCGCTGGCGCCATGGCCGCCATTGCGGACATCAACGCCGACCCGGATTTCGGCATTGAACTCGTTCCCGTCGAGCGCGATCCAGGCGGCAGCACCGACCGCTATGCCCCCCTGTGCGAGGATATCTTCCGCTCGTCCTCGGCACGGCATGTTGTCGGCTGCGTCACCTCCTGGAGCCGCAAGGAGGTGATTCCCGTCCTTGAAAAGCACGGCGCCACGCTCTGGTATGGCTGCCCCTATGAGGGCTATGAGGCGAGCGACCACGTCTTCTACACCCACGCCTGCCCCAACCAGCATCTGGTGCCCCTGCTTGGTTTTGCTGTGCCCCGGTTTGGCGCGCGCGGCTATCTGGTCGGCTCCAACTACATCTGGGGCTGGGAGATGAACCGCGTCGCCCGCGAGCTGCTGCGCGATGCCGGCGGCGAGGCGCTCGGCGAACGCTGCCTGGCCCTGGGCGACGAGGACGTCAGCCGGCTGATTCAGGAGATCGAGGCGCTGCGGCCCTCCTTCGTGCTCAACAACCTGATTGGCCCCTCATCCTATGCCTTCCTGAAGGCCATGGCCGAGCTGGGGCGGATCGATCCGGCCTTCCGTCCGGAGGTCTGCCCGGTGCTTTCCTGCAACCTGACGGAATGCGAGACATCGCGGCTGGACGGGGCAGCCGACGGTCAGATTTCGGCCGGGCCCTATTTTGCCCGCCCGGCTGAACGGCTCGGCTGGCCCGCCTCCGGAACCAGCCGGTCGGCGACCTCGTTCGAGGCGGCCACCTACATGTCGGTGCGCATGCTGGCCGAAGGCATCCGCGCCACCGGCCGGGCCGATCCGGACGCCTCCGCCTTTGTCGGCCGTCCCGTTGCCTCGCCTTTCGGCATGGTCGAGATCGATCCGGTCACCCGCCATACCGCATTGCCGGTCATCATCGGGCGCATGCAGGGCAGCGATGTCGAGGCGCTCGACGTGACGAGCCGCATCCTGCCGGATCCCTATCTCACCCGCTATGACCGGGCCCAGACGTTTCCGCGGCCCGCGCTGAAGGTGGTGATGTCATGAGGCGCAGCTTCCGCATCCCCGATCTCGGCGGCGCCGAGGCCTACATCCTGCACCGGCCGCATCCGACAGTCGCTGCCATCGAGCGCCAGCTGAAGGTGATCGGCATTCGCACGATCGAGGCCTGGCCGGACCTGCCGCCAGCTGCGACAGCGGCTGACTTTGTCTTCTTTGACGCCGACCTTGGCCACGACGAGCAGTTCCCATGGGCGGCCGGCCAATCGCCCATGCCCCTGATCGCGCTGATCGGCTCCGAAGCGCCCGGCCGTGTCGAATGGGCGCTGTCGCAGAATGCCGACGCGCATCTGCTGAAGCCCGTTGGCAACGCCGGCGTCTATTCCGCGCTGCTGATCGCGCGCAACGCCTTCGAGGCACGCAAGGCGCTGGCGGCCGAGGTCGCTGACCTGCGCCAGCGCGTCGGCGAGCGCCGCAGCATCGTGCGCGCCGTCGGCATTCTCATCGCCCGTGGCACCAGCGAGGACCGTGCCTATGACCAGCTCCGCCATCTGGCGATGACCTGGCAGGTCAGCATGGAAGACGCCGCTGCCCGTATCGTTTCCTGGTCGGAAGAAGAAGATGTCACACAGTCCAACCGCCTCACCTGAGACGGCTCCCGCAGCGCCGGCGCGCCGTCCTGGTTTGGTGGCCCGCCTTGCCCGCCGCCCGCTTGCCGTTGCAGGCCTTGCCTGTGTCGTGCTGATCGTGCTCGGCGCGGTGCTTGCGCCCTATGCCACGCCCTACTCACCCGACGAGCAGATGTTCGACGGCCTGACGCTGGAGGGCTCGCCGCTGCCACCGGACACCCGTTTCTGGCTTGGCACGGACCTGCTCGGGCGCGATCTGCTGACGCGCATCCTCTACGGCGCGCGCACGTCGCTGGTGATCGGGCTGGTCGCCAATGGCATTGCGCTCACCATCGGCACACTGGTTGGCGTCACCGCCGGCTATTTTGGCGGCTGGATCGGCAGCCTGCTGATGCGCTTCACCGACCTGATGATGGCCTTTCCGGCCCTGCTGCTCGCCATCTGTCTCGCCGCCGTGTTCCAGCCCAGCCTGTGGATCGTGGCACTGGTCATCGCACTGGTGAACTGGGTGCAGACCGCGCGCATCATCTACACCGAGACCAGTGCGCTGGCCCGGCGTGAGCTCATCGACGCCGAGCGCACACTTGGTGCCTCGACCGCCCGCATCCTGTTTCGCCATATCCTGCCGCATCTGGTGCCCACGATCATCGTCTGGGGCACGCTCGGCATCTCCACCACGGTGCTGCTGGAAGCAACGCTCAGCTATCTCGGCATCGGTGTGCAGCCGCCAACCCCGTCCTGGGGCAACATCATCTTCGAGAACCAGACCTACTTCCAGACGGCGCCCTGGCTGGTGTTCTTCCCCGGCGCAGCCATCCTGATGCTGGCCCTTGGCTTCAACCTGGTCGGCGATGCCCTGCGCGATATCCTCGACCCGACGCAGCGGGGGCGTGACTGATGCTGACCTATCTCGCCCGCCGCCTGATCCAGGCCGCGCTGATCCTGCTCGGTGTCTCGGTCATCACCTTCGCCCTGCTCTATCTGCTGCCCGCCGACCCGGTGCGCCAGATCGCCGGCCGCAGCGCAACGGCTGAAACCGTGGAGAACATCCGCCGCCAGCTCGGGCTCGATCAGCCCTTCCTTGTCCAGTACTGGCGCTATCTCACCGGCCTGCTTCAGGGAGATCTCGGTCGGTCCTACCTGCAGCGCTCCGAGGTCAGCGAGCTGATCGCCGCACGCCTCCCCGCCAGCCTGCTGCTGATGGCCGGGGCCATCGTCTGCGAACTGCTGATCGGCCTTACCATGGGCCTGATCGCCGCCGTCCGGCGCGGCACGGCGCTGGACCAGGGGCTGATGATCGCGTCCTTTGTCGGCGTGTCGGCACCGCAGTTCGTCGTCGGCCTGCTGCTGCTGTACTTCTTTGCGGTCCAGCTCGGCTGGTTCCCCATCGGCGGCTACGGCACGTTCCAGCATCTCGTCCTGCCCTCGGTCGCCCTCGGCATCCTCGGCGCCGGCTGGTACTCGCGCATGATGCGGTCCTCGATGATCGACGTGCTGCGCCAGGACTATATCCGCACCGCAAGAGCCAAGGGCCTGTCGCGCCTGACGGTGCTGATGCGCCATGCCTTGCCGAACGCCATCCTGCCGGTGATCGCCATGATCGGCATCGACATCGGCATGTTCATGTCGGGCATCGTCGTCATCGAAAGCGTGTTCGGCTGGCCCGGCATCGGCCAGCTCGCCTGGCAGGCGATCCAGCGCGTCGACATCCCGATCATCATGGGGGTCACGCTGGTTTCGGCCTGCGCCATCGTCCTCGGCAATCTGCTCGCGGACCTCGTCACCCCCTTCATCGATCCCCGCATCCGGCTTCGTTGAGCCGGGACAAACAAAACCAGAGGAGACAGGGAATGAAGCGATTTCTGAAATCCACCGTCGCCGGTGTGGCACTTGCCGCGCTGATGTCGAGCCTGCCCGTTGTGGCCGCCGAGACCGGCCTTGACCCGAACGCCAAGCAGGGCGGCGGCATCGTCATCACCTACAAGGACGACGTGGCAACGCTCGATCCGGCCATCGGGTACGACTGGCAGAACTGGTCGATGATCAAGAGCCTGTTCGATGGCCTGATGGACTATGAGCCGGGCACCACCAACCTGCGCCCCGGCCTTGCGGAAAGCTACGAAGCCTCAGCCGATGGCATGACCTATGTGTTCAAGCTGCGCCAGGGCGTGAAGTTCCACAATGGCCGCGTGATGACCGCCGAGGACGTCAAATATTCCCTCGACCGCGTCACCAACCCGAAGACGCAGAGCCCGGGTGCCGGTTTCTTCGGCTCCATCAAGGGCTATGACGCGATCTCGTCCGGCTCGGCCGAGACACTTGCGGGCGTGACGGTTGTCGACCCGCAGACGGTGAAGATCGAGCTGAGCCGCCCGGATGCAACCTTCCTGCATGTCATGGCGCTGAACTTTGCCTCCGTCGTGGCCAAGGAAGCCGTCGACGCCGCCGGGGCCGACTTCGGTCGCAAGCCGGTGGGCACGGGCGCGTTCAAGCTTGCCGAATGGACGCTTGGCCAGCGTGTCGTGTTCGAGCGCAACAAGGACTTCTGGCGTCCGGGCCTGCCCTATCTAGACCAGATCACCTTCGAGATCGGCCAGGAGCCGATCGTTGCCCTGTTGCGTCTGCAGAAGGGCGAAGTCGATGTGCCGGGTGACGGCATTCCGCCAGCCAAGTTTGCCGAGGTGATGGCCGATCCGGCCCAGAAGGCCCGCGTCATCGAAGGCGGTCAGCTGCACACCGGCTACATCACCATGAATGTGACCATCGCTCCGTTCGACAAGGTCGAGGTGCGCCAGGCGGTCAACATGGCGATCAACAAGAAGCGCATCACCCAGATCATCAACAACCGCGCCGTTCCGGCCAACCAGCCGCTGCCGCCGTCGATGCCGGGCTATGACAAGTCCTACGAGGGCTATGCCTTCGATCAGGCCAAGGCCAAGGAGCTTCTGGCCAGCGCCGGACTGAAGGACGGGTTCGAGACCGAGCTGTTCGTCATGAACACCGACCCGAACCCGCGCATCGCCCAGGCAATCCAGCAGGATCTGGCCGCCATCGGCATCAAGGCCTCGATCCAGTCGCTCGCCCAGGCCAACGTGATCGCGGCCGGCGGCGAAAAGGATCAGGCACCGATGATCTGGTCCGGCGGCATGGCCTGGATCGCCGACTTCCCGGATCCGTCCAACTTCTACGGCCCGATCCTTGGCTGCGCCGGCGCGGTCCAGGGCGGCTGGAACTGGTCCTGGTACTGCAACGAGGATCTCGACAAGCTGGCCGCACAGGCAGATTCCATGGCCGATCCCGCCAAGGCCGCAGAGCGCAACGCCCTGTGGAGCCAGATCTACGGCAAGGTGATGGCCGACGCCCCCTGGGTTCCGGTGTTCAACGAACAGCGCTTCACGATGAAGTCGGAGCGCATGGGCGGCGCGGATGCGCTCTACGTCGACCCGGTCTCGATCCCCGTCAACTACGACTATGTGTATGTGACCGATGTGCAATAAGTGCAATTACACCATCCACGGCGCGCAGCATCACTTTGGCTGGGACAACTCGCTTGTCCCGGCCGCCCGCGTCGAACCGGGATCGACGATCCTGTTCCACTGCCATGACAGTTCGGCGGGCCAGCTTGGCCCGTCGAGCACCCTTGACGATCTCGGCCGCCTCGACTTCGGCAAGATCAACCCGGTCTCCGGCCCCATCTACGTTGAAGGGGCAGAACCGGGCGATGCGCTGAAGGTGACCATCGACAGCTTCAAGCCCTCCGGCTTCGGCTGGACCGCAAACATTCCGGGCTTCGGGCTGCTGGCGGACCAGTTCAAGGACCCGGCGCTGCATATCTGGAAATACAATCCGGAAACGCTGGAACCGGCGCTGTTCGGCAACCATGGCCGGGTGCCGCTGAAGCCGTTCTGCGGCACCATCGGCAACGCACCGGCGGAAGCTGGCCTCCACTCGGTCGTGCCACCGCGCCGGGTCGGCGGCAATCTCGACATCCGTGATCTGGCGGCCGGTACCGAGCTGTATCTGCCGATCGAAGTGGCCGGCGCGCTGTTCTCCGTCGGCGACACCCATGCAGCCCAGGGGGATGGCGAAGTCTGCGGAACCGCCATCGAAAGCCCGATGGACGTGGTGCTGAAGCTCGATCTGGTGAAAGGCGCCAACCTCAAGACGCCGCGCTTCACGACGCCGGGGCCGGTCACGCGCCACCTCGATGCCAAGGGCTACGAGGTGACGACCGGCATCGGTCCCGATCTCATGGAGGGCGCAAGGGCAGCCGTGTCGAACATGATCGACCTCCTGTCCGCACGCTACAACATGAACCCGGTCGACGCCTACATGCTGGTCTCGACCTGCGGCGACCTCAGGATCAGCGAGATCGTCGACATGCCGAACTGGGTCGTGTCGTTCTACTTCCCCCGGTGCGTGCTCGAATGACCGCTCCGGCTCCCTCCAGCCTATCCTCTGGCGCTCCGGCGCCAGAGGCATCCCCGGTCCCGGTGCTCAGCCTGCGCAACCTGACCATCAGCGCCCGCAGTGCTGGTGGAATGCTCCCGCTGGTCAGCGACCTGAGCTTTGACCTTGCGCGCGGGGAAACCCTTTGCATCGCCGGGGAATCCGGGTCCGGCAAGTCGATGACATCGCTGGCGATCATGGGCCTGCTGCCGAAACCGGCCGTGTCGATCACCGCAGGTTCCATCGCTTTCGGGACAACCGATCTTGCCACCGCACCGGAACGGGTGATGGAGCGGCTGCGCGGCGACCGGATCGCCATGATCTTCCAGGAGCCGATGACCTCGCTCAACCCGGTCCTGACCATCGGCCGGCAGCTGACCGAAGCCATCGAGACCCACACGGACCTGTCCCGCCGGGCGGCGCGGACGCGGGCGGTCGAGGCGCTGTCTGCCGTGCGCATTCCCCAGGCCGAGCGGCGCCTCAGCCAGTATCCGCATGAATTGTCCGGCGGCATGCGCCAGCGCGTCATGATCGCCATGGCGCTGGCCCTGCGCCCCGATGTTCTCATTGCCGACGAGCCGACAACGGCGCTGGATGTCACCGTGCAGGGCGAGATTCTCGAACTCCTGCGCGATCTGAAACGCGACTTCGGCACCAGCATCATCCTGATCACCCATGACATGGGCGTCGTTGCCGAAATGGCCGACCGCGTCATCGTCATGCAGCGTGGCAAGATGGTTGAAACCGGTGCGACGACCGACCTGTTTGCCACGCCAAAAGCCGACTATACGAGAGCGTTGCTGGCCGCCGTGCCGCGCATGGGCGCAGGGCAAGCGGCGGCAGCGGCCGCTGGCCTTCCGGTTCAGCCTGCAGCACCGCAGCCCCCTTTGCTGGTCGTGGAAGACCTGAAGGTCGGGTTTGATCTGAAGGGTGGCCTGCTGGGGCGCAAGACCCACCGTGTGCATGCGGTGGAAGGCGTCAGCTTCACGATCCGGCGCGGCGAAACCTTCTCCCTCGTCGGCGAATCCGGCTGCGGCAAGTCGACGATTGCCAAGGCGCTGACCGGGCTTGTCCCCTTCGAGGGCAAGGTCACGCTGGACGGCAAACGCATCGACGGCTTGAGCGGCGCGGCGCGAAAGGCCGTACAGCGCGACATCCAGATGATCTTCCAGGACCCCTATGCCTCGCTTGATCCGCGCATGCGCGTGGGCGACCTGGTGGCCGAACCGATGCTGATCCACGGCATTGGCACAGCGCGCGAGCGGCAGGACATGGTGACGCATCTGTTCGAGCGGGTCGGCCTCGACCCGTCTCATGCGGAGCGCTACCCGCATGAATTCTCTGGCGGCCAACGCCAGCGCATCTGCATCGCGCGGGCTCTGTCACTGAAGCCGAAGCTGATCATTGCCGACGAGAGCATTGCCGCCCTCGATGTCTCGGTCCAGGCCAAGGTGCTGCAGCTGCTGAAGGATCTGCAGGACGAGTTCCACCTGTCCTATCTGTTCATTTCCCATGACATGGCTGTTGTGGAGAATATCTCGGACCGCCTTGCCGTGATGTATCTCGGCCAGATGATGGAAACCGGCAGCCGGGACCAGGTGTTCTCAAGCCCGCATCACCCCTACACCCAGCGCCTGATTGCCGCCGTGCCGCAGCCCGATCCGGCCGCCAAACGGCATGCTTTCCCGCGTCTGGCAGGCGAAATTCCGAGCCCGGTCTATCCGGTCGGCCAAGGCCCGAAGCGGCTGGCGCTCCTGGACATTGGCGCGGGTCACATGGTGGCCAGCCGGGAGTGACCGCGTGTCGCCCGGCCGTTTGCCCCACTCCTGCGGTGTTTCGTGACCGCCGCAGGAGACCACATCGGACCGCACAAAAATAATTAATAATTCTTTACAACGCCGGAATGTTGGAATTTAATATTCCAAACTGGATCGACGGACGGCAGGCCTGCCGCCGCGAACCAGCCTGAGACCAACGACCGGAAAGGCATGGACCTGACTGGCGTTGCCGGGGGAGCCGGGTTGGGAGAAGCGGGAGATGAACAAGGCTGATGTCCTGTTCGTGTTCGATGTCGGCGGCGTGCTGATCGAGCTCGATCCGGCTGCGCGGGACGCGGCCCTTGTCGCCGGTCGCAAGGCCGGTGCGGGACGTCCCGATTTCACCTCCCTGCCCCGCGACCTGATGCGCGACTTCCGGCTCGGCCTGGTCGACGAGCCTGCCTATCTGGCGGCACTGTCGGCCCACTTTGAGGTTTCACCCCAAACGATCCTGGCCGCCGAAGACGCCTACATCGCAGGCGTCAATCCCGAAATGGTCGGGTTTGTCCGCGTTCTGAAACGGCATTTCCGCGTTGTCTGCCTGTCGAACACGCAGGCCATCCACTGGCGGCGGGTGTCGCACACATTGCTCGGACCTGACCTGTTCCATGCGGATTACCTGTCGCATGTACTTCATCAGGAAAAGCCGGATCCGGCGATCTACCGGAGCCTGGTCGAGGCGGAAGCAGCTCAAGACCGCCGGATCATCTTCATCGACGACACTGCCGAAAACATCGACGCGGCACGGGACCTGGGCTGGACCGATTCACTGCTGCATGTCTCGCCCGGCGACACGATTGCTGCCGTCGCCGACCTGCTGGGCCTGCCGGACGAGGCCGACCCCGCCGACGAGCCGGCCGCCGGCACCCGCCACTGATCAAACGACACATGAAGGGCCGCTTGGCCGGAGCAAGACGAGATGGCGCAACTCTCCCTCAGGGGCATCAGGAAGCGGTTCAAGGCACTGGAGGTGCTGCATGGCATTGATCTGGAAATCAGCCACGGCGAACTGATCGTGTTCGTCGGGCCTTCGGGCTGCGGCAAGTCGACCCTGCTCCGGCTGATTGCCGGGCTTGACCCGATCAGCGACGGCGACTTCCTGCTCAATGGCCGCCGCATGAATGATGTGGCGCCCTCCCGGCGCGGCATCGCCATGGTGTTCCAGTCCTATGCGCTCTATCCGCACATGGATGTCTACGAGAACATGGCCTTCGGCGCGCGGCTGATGGGCCTGACCAAGGCCGAGGTTGAAGCGCGCATTGCCGATGCCGCCCGCATGCTGCGGCTGGAACCCTTGATGCAGCGCAAGCCGCGCGAACTCTCCGGTGGCCAGCGCCAGCGCGTCGCCATTGGCCGGGCCCTGGTGCGCAAACCCGAGTTGCTGCTGCTGGACGAGCCCCTGTCGAACCTCGATGCGGCACTGCGCTCCGACGTGCGGCTCGAGATCGCCAAGCTGCACCGCGACATCGGCGGCACCACGATCTATGTCACGCATGATCAGGTCGAGGCGATGACCCTCGCTGACCGCATCGTCGTCATGAACCAGGGGCGGATCGAACAGTTCGGCACGCCGCGCGAGCTTTACGAGACCCCGGCCAACACCTTTGTTGCCACCTTCATCGGCTCGCCGCGCATGGCGCTGCTGCCGGTGACGCGGGATGGCTCGCAGCTTGGTCTTGCGGGCTCCGGCGCGGTGGACGCGGGCATGCAAATTGCTGGCGATGAGCGCGAGCTGACGCTGGGTGTGCGGCCGGACGGATTGATCCTGCGTCCCGCCAATGCCGCCACGGGCCTGGCAGCCAAGGTCGTCTACACCGAGTATCTCGGCGACAACGCCTATGTTTACGCGCGCCTGAGCGAAGGCACGCTGGTGAGCATCCGTTGCAGCCCCGACACGCGTCCGGCCCCGGAGGAGGATGTCCGCATCGATCTCGTCCCCGGCAAGGCGCATGTCTTCAACCGAACCTCAGGCGAGCGCCTGCCCGCCTGAACCTGACGCCTGCTCGCACGCCAGAGAGCCGGCCTCCCCAAGAACCAAAGCAAGCAAGAGAGGAACAGATGAGAAAGACATTCATCCGCACCACAGCCGCGCTCGGCGCCCTGCTGATGGCCCTGCCCGTCATGGCTCAGGAACTGACGTTCTGGAGCTGGCGCCAGGAAGACAAGGCCCAGTACGAAAAGTTCATCGACACCTTCGAAGCACAGAACCCGGGCATCACCGTCAAGTTCGAAGCCTTCGAGGCGGCGAACTACAACACCATCCTGTCGACGGCGCTGGCCGGCGGGACCGGTCCGGACCTGTTCATGTCGCGCGCCTATGGCGGCCTTGAGACTGTCGCAAGCGCCGGCCACCTGATGGCGCTCGACACCACGAAGATCCCGGCGCTGGCGAACTTCACGCCGGCGGCGCTGAACGCCCAGACGATGCGCTCCGACAAGACGCTCTACGGCGTGCCCTTTGCCAGCCAGACCATGCTGGTGATCTACAACAAGGAGCTCTTCGACAAGAACGGCATTGCCGAGCCCAAGACCTACGACGAACTGAAGGCTGCTGCCGAGAAGCTCAAGGCCGCAGGCCTGATGCCCTTCGCCAACGGCACAGCAACGGCCTGGCAGAACGAGACGATCGTCTCCGCGCTCGGCTCCTCGATCATGGGCAAGGGCTTCTATGAAGACCTGATGGCCGGCAAGGCAGACTTCACCGATCCGCGCTATATCGAGGCGCTGGCGAAGCTCAAGGAAATGTCGGCCTATTTCCCGGACGGCTTCATCGGCCTCGACTACCCGTCGTCGCAGCAGCTCTTCACCTCGGGCATGGCGGGCATGTTTGCCGGTGGCTCGTTCGAGCTGGCCAATTTCGCCAAGCAGAACCCGAACCTGAAGCTTGGCGTCTTCGCCGCACCGGGCAAGACCGTCGAGGATGACGCGCTCGTCGGCCTGTTCATTGACGGCGGCTACGCGGCCAATGCCAAGACCAAGCATCCGGAAGCGGCACTGAAGTTCCTGAACTACGTTGCCTCGAAGGAATATGGCCAGGCTTTCGCCAATGGCCTGCGCAACATCTCGACCGTTCCGGGCGTCACCTTCGATGACCCGCTGCTGGCCGAGGTTGCAGAGCTCAACAAGAACGCGATCCCCTACATCATGCTGGTGCATTTCCGCTTCGGCGAACCGTCCGGCTCGGTGCTGCTGCAGGGTGAAGTGCAGAAGCTTCTCGCCGACAAGGCGACCCCGGACGAGGTCGGCAAGGCACTGACCACGGGTCTGGCCAACTGGTACGCCCCGTTCAAGAAGTAATCCGTCATGGCTCCGGGCGGCATTTCGCCCGGAGCCGCCTCTCCGGCACCCCTTCCCCACGAGACCCTCAAGATGTTCGGATCGCCGCTCACCGGCCGCAGGCTCTGGATCGCCGCCCTGATCGTGCCGCCTCTGGCCTTCGTTGCCCTGTTTGTCGTCTATCCGATCCTGTCGGCCTTCGCCTACGCGTTCTTCGAATGGAAGGGGCTGGCGCGGGGCGAGTTCGTCTGGTTCGCCAACTTCCACAAGGTGCTGTTCCAGGAGCCCTATGCCACCTGGACCATCAACGCCTTCCTGCACAACGTCTTCGTGTTCTTCGCGCTGATGGTGCTGCAGAACGGGATCGGCTTCGTGCTGGCCTATTGCCTGTGGCGCGAGCTGCCTGGCGCGCGGTTTCACCGCATCGCCGTGTTCCTGCCGGTGGTGCTGTCGACGATCATCGTCGGCTTCCTGTTCAAGCTGTTCCTGCACCCGCTCTTCGGCGTCGTGAACATTTCACTGCGCGCCGTCGGCCTCGGCGGGCTCGCCATGCCCTGGCTCGGCGATGATTCCACCGCGCTGATGGCGCTGATCATCGCCAATGCCTGGCACATGGTCGGTTTCCCCACCCTCGTGTTCCTCGCCGGCATGCAGCGCATTCCAGGCGAGATCCTCGATGCGGTGCGGATGGAAACCCAGAGCGAGTGGGTGAAGGTGTCGAAGATAGTCTGGCCGCTGGTCGCGCCCAGCGCCACGGTGGTCTTTACCCTGCTCTTCGTCGGCGCCTTCAACTGGTTCGAGCTGCCCTATGTCATGGCCGGGCTTGATGGCTCGCCGCATGGCGCCACGGATGTGCTGGGCCTCTATTTCTACCGCACCGCCTTCGGCAACCAGTCCGGCGGCGCGCAGGACTTCGGCACCGGCAGCGCGCTTGCCGTGCTCATCTTCCTCTTCATCGCCGTGGTGGCCGGCTTCCTCACCATGTATCTGCGCAAACGGGAGATCCAGCTATGAGCGCCTCTGCCATGGCCTATAGCGACCGCAGCGGTCTCGTCGGACGTCTGGGCCGCGACGGGCTGATCCAGATCATCCTGATCGCCAACACGTTCATCATGCTGGCGCCGATCGTCCTGATGATCTTTTCGGCCTTCAAGACCAATCCGCAGATCTTCCAGACGCCGTTTGCCCTGCCCGATTTCACGAACCTGTCGAACATCGCCAAGATCTGGACCGAAACGAACTTCCTGCGCTACCTAATCAACTCGGCCATCGTCACCGGAACGTCGCTGCTGCTCATCCTGACGCTCGGCACGATGGCGGCCTATGCGATCGCGCGCTACCAGTTCACAGGCTCCGGTTTCGTGCTGATGTTCTTCGTCGCCGGGCTCACCCTGCCGCTGAAACTCGCGATCATTCCGTTGTTCGTGCTGATGCGGGACCTTGGCGTGCTCAACACGCAGGCTGCACTGGTCATCATTTATGTCGCCATGGGCCTGCCGACGACGGTCTTCATCATGACGGGCTTCATCCGCACCCTGCCGAACGAGCTGGAGGATGCCGCGCGCATGGACGGGGCCAGCGAAGCCCGCATCATGTGGTCGATCATGCTGCCTTTGGTCAGGCCAGCGATGGTGATCGCCGGGATCCAGAACGTGGTGCCGATCTGGAATGACTTCTTCTTCCCGCTGATCTTCATCCAGTCGGATCACCTGAAGACCCTGCCGCAGGGGCTGACCACCTTCATGGGCGAATACACCACCGACTGGGGCGTGCTCTTTGCCGGGCTGACCCTGTCGGCTGCCCCGATCATCCTCATCTACATCATCCTGTCGCGCCAGTTCATCAACGGCATGACCGCCGGCGCGGTGAAATGACCGGGAAAAGGGCTCCGCGTCATTGACACGGAGCCCAGGGTTCAGAACACCGAAGGCGTCTTTCTGAAGGATCAGATGCCCATGCCCGCCCTCGACCGACTTCGCGCCGAACGCCTGATGGCTGACGCAGGCTTTGATGCCCTGCTGCTGCTGTCGCCAGAGAGCTTCCGCCATGCGACAGGTGCTCCTGCCGGCGTTGGCACAATGTGGCGCAGGGCTGGCGCGGTGGCGGTGCTCGTTCCTGCCGATGCGTCCATTCCCGAAATGGCGGTGGCAAGCGACCTGTTTGCACCGGCCTTCCGGGCAGCAAGCCCGATCGCCGATCTCAGAACCACCCCGCTCTGGGTCGAGACGACGGACCTTGATGCAGATGCCGAGGGAGACCTTGCAGCCCGCGTTGCATTCGCCAACCGGATCGCAGGACGCAGTGCTCACTTCACCCGCCCGACGACGTTTGACGCCAGTCTGTGCTACCAGCACGTCATTGCCGCGCTGGCCGAACGCGGCATCGGCCCGGGCAGCCGCATCTCGGTCGAATTGTCCGCCATTTCCGCCAGAGACCTTCCCGACCTTCAGGCTGTGTTCAAGGACTACCGTCTGGAAGACGGCAGCGACATCGCCGCGCGGCTGAAAATGATCAAGACGCCCGACGAAATCAGCTGGCTGCGGCAGGCGGTCGAACTCTCTGAACGTGGCATTTCGGCCATGCGCGACAATGCGAGAACCGGCATGAGCCGCCGGGAGATCGCAGCGCTCTGGATCGATGCGGTCAAGGCAGCAAGCCCCGGTGCAGCGCTCACCGGCACCTGGGACTATGTCTCCGTGGGCAAGGACCCGTGGGGCGGCGAAGCAACCGCGACGGAAGGCGATATCGTCAAGGTCGACGTCGGGTGCCTGATCAACGGCTATACGTCCGACACTGGCCGCACCTTTGTCTTCGGCGCACCATCGGATGATGCGCGGCGTGCGCATGAAGCGCTGGCCGCAGGCTTTGCCGCCGGCGAAGCGCTGCTTCGGCCTGGCACCCCGCTGAAAGAGATCCACCGGGCCGCAACCGCTGCAATCCATGCCGCCGGATTCCCCGAGTTCAGCCGTGGGCATTTCGGTCATGGACTGGGTGCCAGCCTTGGCAGCGAGGAATGGCCGTTCATTGCCGCCGACAGCGACGTGATCGCCGAACCAGGCATGGTGCTCGCCTTCGAATGCCCCTGGTATCTCACCGGTCTCGGCGGGTTCATCCTCGAAAACCAGTATCTGATCACCAAAACCGGGGCGGAGAACATGAACCGCCTGCCGACAGATCTCATCACAATCGGCCGGTGAGCCTCCCGAACACCAGAGCGTTGCCCTTGCTCTTGCGCGTCAGGTTTGCAAGGCTGGAACCTTGCCGGTTTGTGACACAGGGGCCCCTGGCCGACTAACGCTGCAACAGACAGCCCTGCCGGCGGGGCCGAAAGGCCCGGGAGGGATGAGACATGCACACTGCCAGCCGCGTCACCGATGCGGAGCCCCTGAGCAATCTTGACCGGATCCTGCGCGAAGCTTCCATTCTGGTCGTCGACGACGAACCGGGCATGCGGCACTTTCTGGACCGGACCTTGCGCCCGCGCTGCCGCTCGGTGGAACTGGCCTCAGACACGCAAGAGGCCGCCACCCTGCTGGAAGGGGCGCATTTCGATGTGGTGATCCTCGACAACATCCTGTCGGGCAAGCGCGGCGTCGACTGGCTGGCGGAGCAGAACGACACGGGCTTTTTTCCCGCTGCAATCCTGATCACGGCTTATGCAGATCTGGAGACGGCGATCCAGGCACTGCAGGCGGGCGCGGCCGACTTCGTGCTGAAACCGTTCCGCTCGAACCAGATCCTCAATGCGGTGGCGCGCTGCGTCGAGCGCTCGCGACTGCAGCGGGAAAACACGGTCCTGCGGCATGAGCTGCGCGCAAGTTCCGACCTGATCCTGTTGCGCGACAAGCTGATCGGCAACTCCCTTCCCATCCGCGAGGTCCGGGCGACGCTGGCCCGGGTTGCTCCCCTACCCTCGACCGTGCTGCTGACGGGGGAATCCGGCACCGGCAAGGAAGTCGCCGCACGGATGCTGCATGACCTGTCGGAACGGGCGGACAAGCCCTTCGTACCGGTGAACTGCGCGGCGATCCCCGCCGACATGGTGGAGAGCGAACTGTTCGGCCACGTCAAGGGCGCCTTCACCGGCGCATCCGGCGCGCGTGAAGGTCTGTTCCAGCATGCCCGCGGCGGAACGCTGTTTCTCGACGAGATCGGCGAGTTGCCACTGGCCACGCAAAGCAAGCTCCTGCGGGTGCTGGAGGACCGGAAGGTCCGCCCGCTGGGTACGGAGCGCGAGATCCCGGTCGACATCCGGCTGGTCTTTGCCACCAACGTGGATCTGGCGCGGGCCGTCGCGGACGGACGCTTCCGCGCCGACCTGTTCTACCGGCTGAACATCGTCGCCATCCACATGCCGCCGCTGAAGGATCGTGGCACGGATGTACAGGATCTCGCAGACCTGTTCATGGCAAAGCTGTCGCAGCAGCTTGGCATGCCCCCCGTTGCAATTACCTCCGAGGTGCGGGCCGCGCTTGCCGCCTATTCCTGGCCAGGCAATGTGCGGGAGCTGCGCAATCTCATCGAGCGCAGCCTGATCCTGGGTCGCTTCGCCCCGGATTTTCTGGCACAGGCGACGCAGGGGCTGCCCAGCAGCGCATCATCCGCCAACACAGCCGCCAACACAGCGGCCGACACGGCCGACGACGAGACCCTGGCCGGCATGGAACGCCGCCTGATCCTGTCGACGCTGGCAGCCTGTGGCGGCGACCGGGATGCCGCCGCCGCGAAGCTTGGCATCTCGCGCAAGACCATCGACCGGCGCTGTCAGGACTGGCATGTCAGCTGACCCCACCTCCGATGCTGCGTCCCCAAAGGGATCTGCGCCTCGACCGAGCCGGTCGATCCGCTACCGGCTGCTCGCCATTGCCCTGCTGCCGACGCTGGTGCTGCTGCCCCTGGTGGCCGGCGCGCTCATGCTGCGCTGGAGTGGCAAGTTTGACGAGTTGCTGATCGCCAAGGTCAGCAGTGACCTGACCGTGGCGCGGCAGTATCTCGGCCGCATCCTGGAAACCACCGGCGAGCGGGTGACGGCTCTTGGCCAGTCCGCACGCTTTCAGGACCAGGCCGGCACCGGCACCCTGCCCGCGCTGCTGAGCCGGGCCAAGGGCGAGCTGCGGCTCGATTTTCTCTACGTCATCGACGATCTCGGGACGCTCATTGCCGCAAGCGCGCCGGATCTTGCAGCACCGCCCACCGGGTCCCCCGTTGTGCGCACGGCGCTCAACGGCCTGCCGCGCACAGCCATCGACATATTGGGGGCAGACGATCTTGCCGCACTCGGCGACGGGCTCGCCGCCCGGGCAAGGATCGAACTCGTACCGACCCCGAATGCCGCACCAAGCGAGCGGACGGTCGAGGATCGCGGCATGGTCATCCAGAGCGCGACGCCGGTGCTGTTGCCCGGTGGACGGCAGGGCGCGCTTGTTGGCGGGTTGTTGCTGAACCAGAACCTGCCCTTCATCGACACGATCAACGATCTTGTCTACCAGGAGGGCAGCCTGCCGCAGGGCAGCGAAGGCACCGCGACCCTGTTCCTCGGCGATGTGCGCATCAGCACCAATGTGCGCCTGTTCGAGGGGCGGCGGGCGCTTGGCACAAGGGTGTCTGATGCGGTTCAGCGCACCGTGCTGGGTGAAGGGCAAGTGTGGCGGGCCAGCGCCTTCGTGGTCAACGACTGGTACATCTCCGCCTATGAGCCGATCCTTGACAGCCGGGGCGCCCGCGTCGGCATGCTCTATGTCGGTTTCCTGCAGGCGCCCTTCACGGCGGCCAAGCAAAGCACACTGATCCTTGCCCTTGTTGCCGTCGGGTTGATCCTGGCCATCTCTGTTCCGGTCTTCCTGCGTTGGGCACATGCGATCTTCCGGCCGCTGGAACGGATGACGGGCACGATCGCCAAGGTGGAAGCCGGCGATCTAGGTGCAAGGACGGGCGTTACCGCCAGCGAGGACGAGATCGGCCGCGTCGCCGGCCACCTTGATCATCTGCTCGACCTCGTCCAGGAGCGCGACCGCGATCTCAGGCGCTGGAACGACGAGCTGAACCAGCGGGTCGCCGACCGCACGCGGGACCTTGAGGACGCCAACAGGGCGCTGGAGGCAACGACGCGGCAGCTGATCCTGTCCGAAAAGCTCGCTGCCATCGGCGAAATCACGGCGGGGGTTGCGCATGAAATCAACAATCCGGTCGCGGTGATCCAAGGAAACCTTGATGTCCTGCGCGAGGTGATGGGCGCGCGCGCCGACGATGCGGCGACCGAATTCCGCCTGCTTGACGAGCAGGTGCACCGGATCAACCAGATCGTCACCCGCCTGCTGCAATTTGCCAGACCGGAGGAATATGCCGGCTGGACCGAGCGGACCTATCCCGCAGACGCCATCCATGACTGTCTGCCCCTGGTACAGCACCTCCTCAGCAAGGCCGAGATCGAGGTCGTCATCGACTGCCAGACAACGCGGCAAGTGCTGATGAACCGGACAGAGCTGCAGCAGGTGCTGATCAACCTCATCGTCAACGCCCTGCATGCCATGCCGGACGGCGGAAAGCTGACCCTTGCCTGCCGCGATACCGATGAAAAGGACGAGCCACAGGTCGAGATTTCCGTTCAGGACACCGGCGGGGGCATTCCGGACGACATACGAGAGCGGATCTTCGATCCCTTCTTCACCACCCGCGCCGCCCAGGGGCCGGACAACCGGCCAAAGGGGACAGGCCTCGGCCTGTCGATCTGCCAGACCCTCCTCGGCCGCCAAGGTGGCAACATCCGGCTGGATCGCAGCGATGCATCGGGAACGAGGTTCGTGATCCTCTTGCCCGAAGCAAGATGAGCATTTTTACGGACAACTTGTCGCACCAAGACGGACAAACTGTCTGACGGCGGGCGAACATGCTTACCAAATGATTGATAAGTCACGTGTCCTAGACTTGGCACGATCCTCGCAAATGCTTTGCCGGGAAGAGGACAAGGTTCGCCGATGGAGCCCGCCGGGAGGAAACGGGCGGCTCCGGATGGCACGACGAAGACGTGGCTGCGCGCGAACCGGAACTCCTGCCCACTCACCCCGTCAGGGGCTCACGGGAGGAACCACATGTCGACAACGGCAGATACATTTAGCGGCGCTGGCGAGCCAGGGCTGCTCGACCGCGAACGCATCATCGCAAAACCCGGCTTCAATCGCTGGTTGGTCCCGCCGGCGGCGCTTGCCATCCATCTTTGCATTGGCATGGCCTACGGCTTCAGCGTGTTCTGGCTGCCGCTGACCCGTGCCATTGGCATCGACAAGTCCGTCAGCTGCAACGGCATGAGCCTGATGGGCGCCCTGTTCACCACCAGCTGCGACTGGCGCGTGGCCGACCTCGGCTGGATCTACACCCTGTTCTTCGTCCTTCTGGGCAGCTCGGCCGCGATCTGGGGTGGCTGGCTGGAAAAGGCCGGCCCGCGCAAGGCCGGTGTCGTCTCGGCCCTGTGCTGGTGTGGCGGCATCCTGCTGGCTGCCATCGGTGTTGCGACGCATCAGCTGTGGCTGATGTGGCTCGGCGCGGGCGTCATCGGTGGCGTCGGTCTTGGCCTTGGCTACATTTCGCCGGTGTCCACGCTGATCAAGTGGTTCCCCGACCGGCGCGGCATGGCAACCGGCATGGCGATCATGGGCTTTGGCGGCGGCGCGATGATCGGTGCGCCGCTGGCGGACCGGCTGATGCGCACATTCGCGACGCCGGAAAGCGTCGGCGTTTGGGAAACCTTCGTGGTCATGGCGGCGATCTATTTCGTCTTCATGATGGCCGGTGCCTTCGGCTACCGCCTGCCGCCGGCCGGCTGGCGTCCCGAGGGCTGGACCCCGCCGCAGAACAAGACGACGTCCATGATCACCCAGCACCACGTCCACCTGCGCGACGCACACAAGACGCCGCAGTTCTGGATGATCTGGATCGTCCTGTGCATGAACGTCTCCGCCGGCATCGGCGTGATCGGCATGGCATCCCCGATGCTGCAGGAGATCTTCTCCGGCAAACTCATCGGCCTGCCGGAGCTGACCTTCACCGACCTGTCGACGGAGCAGAAGGCAGCCATCGCGGCCATCGCAGCCGGCTTCACCGGGCTCCTGTCGCTGTTCAACATTGCGGGGCGGTTCTTCTGGGCTTCGCTCTCGGACAAGATCGGACGCAAGAACACCTACTTCACGTTCTTCATTCTCGGCATCGTTCTCTACGCCCTCGCCCCGACGGCGGCGCAGATGGGCAGCCAGCTGCTGTTCGTGTCGATCTTCTGCATCATCCTGTCGATGTACGGCGGCGGCTTCGCAACGATCCCGGCCTATCTCGCCGACATCTTCGGCACCCAGTTCGTCGGTGCGATCCACGGCCGTCTGCTGACCGCCTGGGCGACTGCGGGCATCCTCGGACCGGTCGTCGTGAACTACATCCGTGAAGCCCAGATCGCGGCCGGCATCCCCCGCGCCCAGGTCTATGACTTCACCATGTACATCCTGTGCGGCATGCTGGTGGTTGGCCTGATCGCCAATGCGCTTGTCCGGCCATTGGACAAGAAGTGGTTCATGTCCAATGAAGAGGTTGCCAGCCTGCAGGCCAAGGCCCGTTCGGCCGACGCCAGCATTACCCATGGCTCCTTCGGCATCGGCAAGGGCGGGCTCGACCTTCCCGCCGCCATCGCCTGGGCCGTGGTCGGCGTGCCGATCCTCTGGGGCGTCTGGATCACGCTGGAAAAGACAGCAGTGCTTTTCAAAGGCTAAGCTGACGGAATCAGCAATCTGGAAGGGACCGGTGACCTATCATCGGCCCCTCTCCCGTCCCTGACGGCCAGACAACCGGTGCCCAGATGATCGACAAGCTGGAAATGTTCATTGCGCTCGCCAACGAGAAGCACTTCGGCCGCGCGGCCGAGGTGATCGGCGTGACGCAACCGACCCTGTCCTCGGCCATGAAACAGCTCGAGGACCAGCTTGGCGTGCAGCTGATCCATCGTGGCTCGCGCTATCAGGGACTGACGCCGGAAGGCGAGCGGGCGCTGGACTGGGCTCTCAGGATCGTGGCTGACGCGAGAGCCCTGAAGGCGGACATGCGGACGGCACGGTCAGGTCTGTCGGGCAACCTGAGGCTCGGCGTCATTCCGACGGCGCTGCCGATGGTGGTGGATCTGGTAGCTCCTTTCACGGAGAAGCACCCGAAGGTGCGCGTCTCGATCCTGTCGCGGACATCGGCCGAGATCCTCGAGCAGATCGAACGGCTGGAACTGGACGCTGGCATCACTTACCTCGACACGGCGCCGTCGCGCCGCGTTGAGGTCCGCCCGCTGTATCTGGAGACGTATTGTCTCCTGATGCGGGCCGACACGCCGCTGGCACAGAGACCATGCCTGACCTGGACCGAAGTTGGGCAGCAGCCGCTGTGCCTGTTGTCGAGCGACATGCAGAACCGGCGCATCGTTGACCGGCATCTGACCGCCGCGGGCGCCGCCTCCGCGCCGATGGTGGAATCCAATTCCATCATCGTGCTGGTCTCACATGTACAGACCGGCCGGTGGATGTCGGTGGTTCCGGCCAAGCTTGCCGATCACTTCGTGACCCAGCGTGAACTCGCCGCCGTTCCCATTGTCGCTGGTGCGCCAGAGGATGCCCCAGAGGACGCGCCAAAATCCGGCCAGCAGGTCGGCCTGGTGGTCGCCCAGCGGGATCCGCATACGCCGATGCTGCAGGCTCTGATCGATCTGGCCGAAGCGATGGCCCGCAAACGCGCCGGGTCCGGCACAGCTTGATGATGGACGGCACGATAGAGCGAACCTATCGGCCAACGATTTGACGAAATTGAACAAAGCGACGCACAGGCTCAAAGTGCAGTCTGGAGAGGAGACGCTTATGTCGGCACATTTTTCAGCCGACACGATTCGTGCGACCACGCGCGAGATCGTGACGGCACATGAACCCCTCGAAGGCCCGCTGCTTCCCATCTTGCACGCTGTGCAGGAGGCCTTCGGTTTTGTCCCTCAGGAAGCGCTGCCGGTGATCGCAGACGGGCTCAACCTGTCGCGCGCCGAAGTGCATGGTGTCATGAGCTTCTATCATGATTTCCGGGCAGAGCCTGCCGGCCGTCACGTCCTGAAGGTCTGCCGGGCCGAGGCCTGCCAGTCCATGGGCATGGACGCACTGGCCGACAAACTCAAGCGCCGGCTCGGGATCGACTGGCACGGCACCACCACCGACGGCGCGGTAACGCTGGAGCCGGTCTATTGCCTCGGTCTTTGCGCCCAGTCGCCGGCCGCGATGCTGGACGGCGAGCTGTTCGCCCGCCTGGACGACGACGGCGTCGACGAGATGCTGGGAGGGATCGGCAAATGAGCGTGGACCGTCTTCGTTCCCCGCGATGCAGCGGCCCTGGCGGTCGGCGCCGACAAGGTGGCGGCGGCCATCGAGCGCGAAGCGTCTGCCCGCAATCTCGATGTCACCATCATCCGCAATGGCTCGCGCGGCATGCTCTGGCTGGAAACGCTGGTCGAGGTGCGCACCGACAAGGGCCGCGTCGCCTATGGCCCGGTGAAGGCCTCCGACGTGCCGTCCCTGTTCGACGCAGGCTTCCTGACGGGTGGTGACCACAGGCTCGCCCACGGCGTGACCGCCGAGATCCCCTTCCTGAAGGGCCAGACCCGGCTGACCTTTGCCCGTTGCGGCGTCACCGATCCGCTGTCGCTCGAGGACTACCGCCACTACAAGGGCCTGAAGGGTCTGGAAGCCGCCGTTGCAATGACCCCGGCCGAGATCGTGAAGCAGGTCACTGACAGCGGCCTGCGTGGCCGCGGCGGTGCGGGCTTCCCGACCGGCATCAAGTGGAAGACCGTCGCCGACGCGAAGGCAGACCAGAAATACATCGTCTGCAACGCCGACGAAGGCGACAGCGGCACCTTCGCCGACCGGATGATCATGGAAGGCGATCCCTTCGTGCTGATCGAGGGCATGGCGATTGCCGCCATCGCGGTCGGCGCGACCAGGGGCTACATCTACACCCGCTCCGAATATCCCCACGCCATCGCCATCATGCAGGACGCGATCGCGATCGCCCGGCGCGAAGGCATCCTGGGCGAGTCCGTGCTGGGCTCCTCCCATGCCTTCGACATGGAAGTGCGCGTCGGCGCGGGCGCTTACGTCTGCGGCGAGGAAACCTCGCTGCTCAACAGCCTGGAAGGCAAGCGCGGCATCGTCCGCGCCAAGCCGCCGCTTCCCGCGCTGGAGGGCCTCTTCGGCAAGCCGACGGTCGTCAACAACGTCATGTCGCTGGCCTCTGTTCCGGTCATCATGGACCGGGGCGCGCAGTTCTACCGCGACTTCGGTGTTGGCCGCTCGCATGGCACGATCCCGATCCAGCTGGCCGGCAACCTGAAGCACGGCGGCCTTTACGAGACCGCCTTCGGGCTGACGCTGGGAGAGCTCGTCAACGACATTGGCGGCGGCACAATCTCCGGCCGCCCGGTGAAGGCCGTGCAGGTCGGCGGGCCGCTCGGGGCCTATTTCCCCCCGGCCCTCTTCGACACGATCTTCGACTACGAGGCCTTTGCCGCCGCCGGCGGTCTCATCGGCCATGCGGGCGTTGTCGTCTTCGACGACACGGTGGACATGCTGGCCCAGGCTCGCTTCGCCATGGAGTTCTGCGCCATCGAATCCTGCGGCAAGTGCACGCCCTGCCGCATCGGCGCCGTGCGCGGCGTCGAGACGGTGGACCGGATCGCCCGCGGTGACGCCGCGGCCATCCCGCTGCTCGAAAGCCTTTGCAGCACGATGAAGTCCGGCTCGCTCTGCGCCCTCGGCGGGTTCACCCCCTACCCGGTCATGAGCGCCCTCACCCACTTCCCCGCTGACTTTGACAGAATGAAGGAGGCCGCAGAATGAAGGACTCCCGTTTGCTTGACCGCGACTTCGGCACCCCGGCCGCCCGGTCCGAAAAGATGATCACCCTGACCGTCGACGGTTTCGAGGTCAGCGTGCCGGAAGGCACATCCGTGATGCGGGCGGCGTCGGAGGCCGGCATTTCCGTGCCCAAGCTCTGCGCCACCGACATGCTGGATGCCTTCGGCTCCTGCCGCCTCTGCCTTGTCGAGATCGAAGGCCGTGCGGGCACGCCCGCCTCCTGCACCACGCCGGTCGCGCCCGGCATGGTCGTCCACACCCAGACTGGCAAGCTCAAGGACCTGCGCAAGGGCGTGATGGAGCTTTACATCTCCGATCACCCGCTCGACTGCCTGACCTGCGCGGCCAATGGCGACTGCGAGCTTCAGGATATGGCCGGGGCCCTGGGCCTGCGTGATGTGCGCTATGAGGCCGTGGACACCCATTTCCGCGCCCGCAACGCCGCGGCAACGTCAATCCGCAGTGGCTGGCCAAGGACGAGAGCAACCCGTATTTCACTTATGACCCGTCGAAATGCATCGTCTGCTCGCGCTGCGTGCGCGCCTGCGAGGAAGTCCAGGGCACCTTCGCCCTGACCATCGAAGGCCGCGGCTTCGACAGCCGGGTTTCGGCCGGCATGATGGGCGACACGTTCCTCTCCTCCGACTGCGTGTCCTGCGGCGCCTGCGTGCAGGCCTGCCCGACGGCGACGCTGCAGGAAAAGAGCGTGATCGAGATCGGCACGCCGGAGCGGGCCGTGGTCACCACCTGCGCCTATTGCGGCGTCGGCTGTTCCTTCAAGGCGGAAATGCGCGGCGACGAGCTGGTGCGCATGGTGCCCTACAAGGACGGCAAGGCGAACCGGGGCCACAGCTGCGTCAAGGGCCGCTTCGCCTGGGGCTATGCCCAGCACAAGGACCGGATCCTGAAGCCGATGATCCGCGAGGCGATCACCGATCCCTGGCGCGAAGTCTCCTGGGACGAGGCGCTGAGCTTTGCCGCCGGCCGGATGAAGGCGATCCAGGCCAAACATGGCCGCCAGTCGGTCGGTGTCATCACCTCCTCCCGTTGCACCAACGAGGAGACCTACCTCGTCCAGAAGCTGACGCGCGCGGTCTTCCGCAACAACAACACCGACACCTGCGCCCGCGTCTGCCATTCGCCCACCGGCTATGGCCTTGGCCAGACCTTCGGCACCTCGGCCGGCACGCAGGACTTCGACAGCGTCGAGCACACCGACGTGGTCATCGTCATGGGCGCGAACCCGACGGACGGACACCCGGTGTTCGCCAGCCGCCTGAAGAAGCGTCTGCGCAAGGGGGCCAAGCTGATCGTGATCGATCCGCGCCGCATCGATCTGGTGCAGTCGCCGCATATCAAGGCTGCGCATCACCTGCAGCTGAAGCCGGGCACCAATGTCGCCGTCATCTCGGCGATCGCGCACACGATCGTCACCGAGGGCCTCTTCGACGAAGCCTTCATCCGCGAACGCTGCGACTGGGACGAGTTCCAGGACTATGCCGAGTTCATCGCCGATCCGCGCCACAGCCCGGAAGCGACGGCTGACCTTACCGGCGTGCCGGCCGAGGAGCTGCGGGCAGCCGCAAGGCTCTATGCCCGTGGCGGCAACGGGGCGATCTATTACGGCCTCGGCGTGACCGAGCATTCGCAAGGGTCCACCACGGTCATCGGCATTGCCAACCTTGCCATGATGACCGGCAACATCGGCCGCAAGGGCGTCGGCGTGAACCCGCTGCGCGGTCAGAACAACGTGCAGGGCTCCTGCGACATGGGCTCGTTCCCGCACGAGCTGCCCGGCTACCGCCATGTGAAGAACGATCATGTGCGCGAGATTTTCGAGAGCCTGTGGGGCGTGGAACTGGACAAGGAACCGGGCCTGCGCATCCCCAACATGCTGGACGCGGCCGTCGAAGGCACGTTCAAGGGCCTCTACTGCCAGGGCGAGGACATTCTCCAGTCCGATCCGGACACCAAGCACGTCGCGGCCGGTCTTGCCGCCATGGACTGCGTCATCGTGCATGACCTGTTCCTGAACGAGACCGCCAACTACGCCCATGTGTTCCTGCCGGGCTCGACCTTCCTGGAAAAGGACGGCACCTTCACCAATGCCGAACGCCGCATCAACCGCGTGCGCAAGGTGATGGCGCCGAAGAACGGCTATGCCGACTGGGAGATCACCCAGATGCTGGCCAATGCCATGGGGGCGAACTGGACCTATCGGCATCCGTCTGAGATCATGGCGGAAATCTCGCTGACGACGCCGTCCTTCGCCGGCGTCAGCTACGAGCGGCTGGAGGAACTGGGCTCGGTGCAGTGGCCCTGCAACGAGAAGAACCCGGAAGGCACGCCCTTGATGCACATCGACGGCTTCGTGCGTGGCAAGGGCAAGTTCATCCGCACCGAATATGTCGCAACGGACGAGCGCACCGGCCCGCGCTTCCCGCTGTTGCTCACCACCGGCCGCATTCTCAGCCAGTACAATGTGGGTGCGCAGACACGGCGCACGGCCAACACCGTCTGGCACGAGGAAGACGTGTTGGAGATCCATCCGCATGACGCGGAAAACCGCGGCCTCAAGGACGGCGACTGGGTGCGGCTGGCCAGCCGCTCCGGCGAGACGACCTTGCGCGCGAAGATCACCGAGCGCGTGTCTCCGGGCGTGGTCTACACCACCTTCCACCACCCGACGACCCAGGCGAACGTCATCACCACGGACTTCTCCGACTGGGCGACCAACTGTCCGGAGTACAAGGTGACGGCGGTGCAGGTGGCTCCCTCCAACGGGCCGAGCGCCTGGCAGGAGGACTATGCGGCACAGGCCGAACTGTCGCGGCGCATCCTGCCGGCGGCGGAGTGATCGGCATGGGCACAGGAGCCTGGACCGCGCCATGAGCCTCGCCACCGCAGCGCCCCGGCTGCGCCTGCGCGTGCGGGCGGGAACGGCCCGGCAGGAGGACGCCCTCCTGCCGGCGGAAGTGCCCGTGGCGATCGGCTACAACGGCACGACGCAGGCCGTGATGATGGCAACACCTGCGGACCTCACCGACTTTGCGCTCGGCTTCTCGCTGAGCGAGGGCATCGCAACGCCTGAAGACATCCGCGAGATCGAGTCTGTCGACACCGAGGCAGGCATCGACCTCAGGATCTGGCTGAAGGACGAGGCCGGCAGCAGGCTCATGGCGCGGCGGCGCAGCATGACCGGCCCCGTCGGCTGCGGCCTTTGCGGTCTCGACAGCCTCGAAGAGGCGAAACGGCATCTGGACCCCGTTCCGCCCAGTCCGCTGCGCCTGAGCCGCCAGGACATTGCCGAGGCGATGACGTCGCTGACGCAGCACCAGCCGCTGCATGACATGACGCGCGCTGTGCATGCCGCCGGCTTCTGGCAGGACGGCAAGGGGCTCGTCTGTGTGCGTGAGGATGTCGGGCGGCACAATGCGCTCGACAAGCTCATCGGTGCGCTGGTCGGCGCTGGGACCGTGATCCCGGGCGAGCCGGTCAATGGCGCGGTCGTCCTCACCTCGCGCATCTCGCTCGACATGGTGCAGAAGTGCGCTGCCCTCGGCGCGCCCGCCATCCTGGCCGTCTCGGCGCCGACATTGGCGGCCATCGAGGCGGCGGAGGCTGCAGACATCACGCTCGTTGCCCTTGCCCGCGGCGAGGGCTTCGATCTTTACACCCACCCCGGGCGGATCACTCTCGATCCGGCCCCCCATCCCCTCGCAGAGACCGCCGATGTCCCCTGACAAGCTCGTCTATATGGCCAACCAGATCGCAAGGTTCATGGAAACCAAGCCGCATGCCGAGGGCCTTGCCGGTTTGGCCTCGCATATCAATGATTTCTGGGAACCGCGCATGCGAAAGCAGTTCTTCGAGATCCTGGAAACCGGCGGCGACGGCTTCCGCCCGCTCGTCCTTGAGGCGGCAGAGCAGATCCGCCGGCCAGCCTGATCAGGATAATAAAAAGCCCCGGAAGCAAAGAGCTTCCGGGGCAGCTGTGAACGAAGACCGGCTTCCTGAGGGTGGGCAGAAACCGGCCCGCACAGAAACGTGAACCAGACCTCGCGCCGCTTCAGACGAAGCTGCGGATGGTCTGGAGGGCGCCATCGAGTGCCTTGCCCTCCTCGTCCTTCAGCGCCGCCTCGCGTAGCCGGCGCGTCCAGTCGGCCGCATCCGGCCGGCCTTCGACCATCCGGGCACCGTCCAGCACCTTGTCGAACTTGCTGAGCCCGCGCGCGTGGGTGTCGGAGTACCCCTTCACCAGCCGGCGGCAGCGGATCACCTCCACGGCAAGGTCATAGTCGCGCGGGGCGAGCGCCAAGGCCCGGTCGAGCCAGGCCGCCAGATGCGCCATCTCCTGCGCATGGCGCAGGGTGCGCCGGCGCCAGCCTTTCAGGCCGCCCAGAATGTAGAGCTGCAGGAAGGCGGTGAGACTGTCGGACCGCAGCCGCTTGCCCTTGTCGAACAGCCGCCCGAGCAGCGCCATCCGGTCGGGACTGGCGGCCCAGCGGGCGCCCATGCGCGCCGGGAACAGCGAAACGATTTCCTCTGCGCGTGGATGCAGGAACTCGGTCACCTGCAGCAGGTTGCCCGACTTGGCGCCCATTTCCCTGGCGATACGCTCGTGCCGACCCGCACGCGTCTTGGCATCGGCAACCCGGATGATGTCATCATAGGCCATGGCATTGGCGACGTATTTCGCCGCCTCCCGGGTCAGATCATGCGGCGGCCGGTCGACCGCAGCAACCCGGCCCAGCCGGTCGAGATATTCAGCCCCATAGGCGATGTCCTGGAAATCGACCACCTTGCGCAGACCAGCTTCGGCCATCGCCCAGGCAGGTTCGGGCAGACGGCGGATACGGTCGAGCAGCGCCTGATAGGCTTCGACCTGACGCTTAGGACCGCGGAGGCCAGGTGCGGCCGTGGGGGCTGGAGCGACCTCTTCCAGCAAGGTGCCCTGCGCCGCCGCAAAGCCGGCATTGAAGGCGCGGAGCGAGCCCTCCACACCCTTGCCGCTGCGCCGGATCGCGTCTTCAAAGGCCTCGCGCGGGAACGGCAGCGCGCCGCTGCCGGCCAGCGCCCCGAACAGGCTGGCGGAGATGACAGATCCGTTCTTGACCGCGAGCGTGTCGAAGTCGGCGTGGATGAAGCGCTGCGCCGCGATGTCGGCCGCCGCCATCACCTCCTCGCTGGAGGCAATGCCGTCGCCGGGCACCATCTTCTCGCTCACCGCCAGCGCCCGGTGCGTGGAGGCAATGAGGGTGGTGCGGTCCGGCGTGACGAAACCGCGCTGGATTGAGCGGCCGGCTTCCATCATCTCGGCCGCGATCATGATGTCGACATCGCCTGCTGCCGGCATCAGGGAGAACACCGGACTGGCCTCGCCCTTCGGTGCCATCTCGACGTAGTAGACGGTGGCACCCGTGCGCTGCGCGACGCCGGCAACGCTGGTGGCCTGCGCGTCATAGCCGTTCGAGCGCGCCACATCCTCGATCCAGCTGGTGAGCACGCCGCCGCCCTGCCCGCCGACGGCCAGTGCCGCCAGCTTGATGATGCCGCCGAGACGCGGATCGGCCGCGCGCCGTTCGAGAAGACCGGCCATGGTCATGATTGCACCCCTCCAAAATCAAGCCGCCGCGCCGTGCGCCGACGGATCAGCCAGCCGATGACGGCAGAGCGGACACCGGCCCACCAGGCCTCGAAGCCACCCGGGTTGTGCACCACGTCGGCACGGTAGAAGCTCGGGCAGAGAATGGCGGCATCTGCCACCTCGCCGCAGTTGCCGCAGCCGACACAGCTCTGGTCGATCGAGGCCACAGGATCATCGCGCAAGGGATCATCCAGCCGCTTCAGCGACAACGACGGGCAGCCCGATAGACGGATGCAGGCGTGATCGCCGGTGCAGACCTCCTCGTCGACACCGAACTTCGGCGCCTCGACACGGCGGCCGGCCTTGATCGCCTTCGCGACCAGCGGCTTTTCGCGCCGCTGCCGGTTCAGCATGCATTCCGACGAGGCAACGATGACCTTCGGTCCCTTCTCCGGCGTCGTCAGCGCTTCGCGGATCGTATCGCGCATGCGCGCCACGTCATAAGTGCGGTCGATCTCGCGCACCCAGTTGATGCCGATGCCCTTCAGGGCACGGGAGATCGGGTTCTTCGTCGACTTGGTGTCGTTGTCGGCGCGCGAGGACATGATGTCCTGACCACCCGTTGCGGCCGAGTAATAGTTGTCGACGACGATGGCCACGCCATCCGACTTGTTGAAGGCTATGTTGGTGAAGGACGACGACAGGCCGTTGTGCCAGAAGCCGCCATCGCCAATGATCGCAATCGGCCGCTTGGCGCCGCCACCGTCAAAGGCACCGTTGGCCGCCGGTCCAAGGCCGTAGCCCATGGTTGCCCCACCGATCTCGAAGGGCGGCAGCGAGGCAAACAGATGGCAGCCGATGTCGGCGGCAATCTGGTGCTTGCCGAGCTCCTTCTCCACCAGCTTCATCGCGGCAAAGATCGGCCGTTCCGGGCAGCCCGTGCAGAAGCCAGGCGGGCGGATCGGCACGGTCTTCGACAAGTCAGGGATCTCCGGCCGTTCCTGGTTCGGCGCGCGGACGGCCGCAGGCAGGGTCTGCGGTGCGACCTTGCGCAGGAAGGCCTCGATGGCATCGAGCATGACGGTGCCATTGTAGTCCCCGGCCAGCGGAAACAGGCCCTTGCCATGCAGGGCAACGCTCGCCCCAGCGCGGTAGAGATAAGAGCCAAGCTGGGTTTCGATGAACTCCGGCTGGCCTTCCTCCACCACGAGGACATGCTCCTTGCCCGCACAGAACTCGAGGAATTCACCGGACAGCAGCGGATAGGTGACGTTGAGCACGTAGATCGGAATGTCCGACTGGCCATGGATATCAGCCAGACCGAGACGCTGCAGGGTACGGACGACACCATTGAACATGCCGCCCTGCACGACGATGCCAAGGCGCGGGCCATCCGGGCCTGCAGCGGGGCCGAAGAACTCGTTCAGCTTGCGCTCACGGATGAATCGCTCTGCGGCCGGCCAGCGGTTCTTCACCTTGTCCTGCTCATGGGCAAAGGACATCGGTGGCAGCACGACGCGGGCAAAGTCGGAGCGCGGATTGGCCACCGCATCCTTGACCGTGAAGGCCGGCGGGCGATTGTCGCGGCAGGTAAAGCTGCCGGTCACATGGCACGAGCGGATACGCACCATGAGCATGACCGGGGTATTGGAAGCCTCTGATAAATCAAAGCCATCCGATACCATCTTTACAATTGAAGTGAGATTGGGGCGCGGGTCGAGCAGCCAGAACTGCGACTTCATCGCGAAGGCATGGGTGCGCTCCTGCATGATGCTGGAGCCCTCGCCATAGTCCTCGCCGACGATGACCATTGCTCCGCCCGTCACGCCGGAGGATGCAAGATTGGCAAGCGCGTCGGAGGCGACATTGACGCCGACGGAGCCCTTGAAGGTCACGGCACCACGGATCGGGTAATGCACGGAAGCGGCCAGCATCGCCCCGGCGGCGGCCTCGTTGGCATTGGCCTCGAAGCGCACGCCAAGCTCCGACAGCAGCTCCTCCGCGTCGGCCAGCACGTCCATCAGATGCGAGATCGGCGCGCCCTGATAGCCGCCAACATAACCGACGCCGGATTCCAGCAAGGCCTTGGTGATGGCCAGAATGCCTTCACCGGTGAAGACCTCGCCCTCCCCAAGGCGCAGATGCTCGACTTCGGCCTTGAAACTGCGTTCGGCCATTTCCCTCTCCTCCTCACCATTCCGGCCCAGGGGCCTGGCGAAAGACAAAGCTTTCCCGTTCCCGCCGGAAGCACCGGCAGGCTCCATCACCCGTTGCGCTCGTCGCGTCCTAGATTTCGTGCTTGCGGATATTCGTCAGCATCTTCTGCAAGGTCGCCACGAAGGCGCGTTGCTCCTCGTCTGGTATGCCCTTGAACAGCCGCGCGGCCGAGGCCGCCATATGCGGCCACAGCGTCTCGAAGGTGGCGCGCCCGGCATCCGTCAGGAACACCCGTACGGCGCGGCTGTCGCTGGCGTCGGCTTCGCGCCGGATCAGCCCCTCGGTCTGCAACTGATCCAGAGCACGGCTCAACGTCGACTGCTCGACGACCGTATAGACGGCAAGCTCGCGGATCAGCGGTCCCTCGACCACCGACAGCACTGCCAGTGTCCGCATCTTCGGCGTTGTCAGGCCGACATCTGCCATTTCCTCCCGGATCATCGCGTTGTACCGGCCCATGATCCGGTTCATCAGATAGGGGGCAAAATTGGTCAGGCCAATCTCGCCAAGCCTTGCATGGGTTTCGGTGTCTTCACTCATGCACCAAGCCTCTTTGCGGCGTTGAACCCGGATCCTCCTCCAAGACCCGGCCCAGGATGGGTCGAAGCACCGATATGGATAAGTCCTTTGACCCTGCCAAGACCATTGGTCGAATGGGCAAGAGGCCGCCAGATGAAGAACTGGTCGATGCCGCAATGGCCGCCGTAAGGATCACCGCCGACGAGATTGACGTTCATCGCTTCAAGGTCCTTGGGCGAATAGGCGCGGCGGGCGAGCCGGATCGCGGCAAAGTCGCGGATGTGACTGGCAAGAATGGCCTCGATCCGGTCGGCAAAGGCCTCGCGCGTGGCCACATCCCAGCTTCTGCCGCCGATCTTGCCGGCAGCATCGCCCTTGATCGACCGCGGTGCATCCGGGATCTGCAGCCAGAGAACCGCCTTGCCGTCGGGCGCGCGCGAAGGATCCAGCGCACTCGGTTGCCCGACACAGATCGTCGGCACCTCCGGCAACATGCCACGCTCGGCCTCGTTGGCGGACTTGGACACGGCATCAATGCCGTCGCTGAGATGGATCAGGGCCACTTTTTCAAGCCCCTCGGCCATCCAGTCTGGCGCGCGGTCAAGCGCATAATGCAGCTGGAAATCGCCGCGGCCATGCCGAAACGTCTTTGCAGCGCCTGCATCCTCGGGCGGCGCATCCGACCCCAGAAGGCGTCCATAGAGTTGACCCGGCGCGACGCTGGCGAGCACGGACGGTGCAGCGATTTCCTCGCCCGTGGTCAGGCGGACGCCGGTAACGCGGCCATCTCGCACCAGAATGCGTTCGACATCGGCACCGCTCCGCGTGACCCCGCCGCGTTCCTCGATCAGCCGGCGAAAGGCGTTCACCGCCGCCCCTGCCCCGCCCCGGACCAAAGGTGCACCTGCAGCCTCGAGCGCGAAGGCGATGACCTGGCCCATCTTGGCCGAATAGGCGCTTTCCGGCGTCAGGCCACAGTGCAGCACCCACGGCGCCCACAGCGCCTGCACCAGCGGGCTTTGGTAGCTGGTTTCGAGCCAGCCGCGTGCCGGCGCCAAAGCCTCGCCCATCCAGGCCGCAAGCCCGCGCAAGCCCCGCCGGCGAACCTGGCCGAACATCAGGCGGGCAGTGGCAAAGGACCACAGATCACCGCCCAGCAGCGAAAACAGGAACGGCGCCTCGGCACCGATCGCTCCGACATCGCGTCCATGCTGGTCACCGTCGCCGGACGCCAGGGCGTTGAACGCTGCAATGTTGCGGGCCTGATCGGTCGACAGCACCAGCGCCGACCCATCCGGCCGCAGCACGGCTGTCGGATGCGGCGTGTGGCAGTACTCCATGCCATGGCGGGCGAGATCCGGAGCAAGCAGCGCCCCGGCTGGCGACGTCATGAACAGGACGAATGTGGCGGCCATCACATCATGGCTGAAGCCCGGCAATGTGACCTCGCCGGTGCGCATGCAGCCGCCGAAGTCTGCCTCGCGCTCGAGCACGAGCACGCGGCGGCCTTTTGCGGACAGCATCGCCGCTGCGACCAGGCCATTGATGCCCGAGCCGATGATGATGTGATCGACCGCCATCGGATCAGCCCCGCGGGACCAGCGCCAGGGCGCGGATCGGCGATCCCGTGCCATTCTTGATCTTCAGGGGCGCCGCAATGAGGATCGCGCCCTTCGGCGGCAGCTTGTCCAGATTGGCAAGGCTCGCCAGACCATAGCGATTGTGCTTGTGCAGGAGGTTATGCGCCGGGAACGGCGGCGTCATGCCACCGGCCTGCCCTGCATCGGTGCCGATGCACTGGCTGCCCCAGCCGACAATGCCCTTGCCGATCAGGTATTCGATGGTCTCCGCCGTCGGTCCGGGCGTGTGCGGTCCGGTCTCGTTGGCATTGAGGAACAGGGCCTCGTCATGCGCGCGGACGTCCCAGTCGGAGCGCAGCACGACCCATTCGCCGGCCCCAATCGCCCCGTGACGGGCCTCCCAGGCCTTCACGTGCTCGACAGTCAGCAGGAAATCCGGGTCAGCGGCGCATTCAGCCGAGAAATCCAGCACATTGACCGGCGCCACGAGCTTTTGGACAGGAAGCGTATCGGTGTAGCCGTCCGAATAGTCCTTGCCGGTGATCCAGTGATGCGGCGCATCGAAATGGGTGCCGGAATGCTCGCCCAGTTCCAGCCAGTTCCAGGCCCAGAACGGACCGTTATGATCGTACTCGCTGATGCGGTGGATCTTGATCGGCGGCGTGTCCTTGGCGAAGTCCGGCGGCAGCTTGATGAGGGGCGTCTCTGGCCCCAGCACGCCGGAACAATCCACCACTTCGACCCCTCCCGAGGCGAGCAATTGCCCGAGGTCCGCAAGCATAGCTCCAGCTGTCATGTCTCTCTCCCTAGAACGAGGTCCTCCAACCTCTGAAATCACTCTAGACAGAATTAAATGCAAATGCAAATATCCTTCTGTCATTGGGAGGTGGCAAAATGTCAGACAGTTTCGACGCGGTGCTGATCGGTGCGGGCCACAATGCCCTGGCCGCCGCATTTCATCTGGCCAGGCGCGGCTGGAAGGTCGCCGTCTATGAACAGGCCAAGATGGCCGGCGGCGCGGTCAAGACCCAGGAACTGACCCTGCCCGGCTTCCGCCATGACTGGGCCGCGATGAACCTGTCGCTTTTCGCTGGAAGCGCCTTTTTCAAGACACACGCATCCGACCTGACCGCCCAGGGCGCCGCCTTCGTGCCGGTCAACCGTCCGTTCGCCTCGGCGTTTTCAGGCGGCAAATGGTGCGGCGTTGCAACTGACATCGCGGAAACAACGCGCAACATCGCCCGTTTTTCAGCCCGCGATGCAGAGACGTGGCAGCGGCTGGTCAACGGCTTTGCCAAAGAGGCCCCACATCTGTTCGGCCTGCTCGGCAGCCGGATGAATTTAAGTGCATTTGCATATTTTATTCTCAAAACGCTGCGCGGCAAGGGCGTGGCCGGGTCGCTCGATCTTGCACAGTTCCTGCTGAAGTCGCCGCGTGCCTATCTCACCGAGACCTTCGAGGCGCCGGAAGTGCGCGCCATGCTGGGTGCCTGGGGCATGCATCTCGACTTTGCTCCTGACGTCGCCGGGGGCGCGCTGTTTCCCTACCTCGAGGGCATGGCTGGCCAGGCCTTCGGCATGGCCATCGGCCAGGGCGGCGCTGACACGATCATCCGTGCCATGGTCAAGGGGATCGAGGCCCATGGCGGGCGTGTCGAGACGGGTATCGCAGTCGCGCGAATCCTGAAGGACGGTGACAAGGCCAGCGGCATTGAACTGGCGGACGGCCGGCGTATAGCGGCCAGACATGTGATTGCCGGTGTTGCCCCGTCAGCCCTTGCCCGCCTCACCGGCGGGACAGAGCCGGCTTTCGACAAGGCAATGCAGGACTTCCGGCACGCGCCCGGGACCATGATGATCCATCTGGCCCTGGACAGCCTGCCCGACTGGGCGGCTGGCGACGCGCTGAAGTCCTATGCCTATGTGCATCTTGCCCCGAGCCTCGACCAGATGGCCCGGACTTATCAAGAAGCCGAGGCAGGACTGCTGCCCAGCGAGCCGATCCTCGTCGTCGGTCAGCCGACCGTATTTGACCCCTCCCGCGCACCGGCGGGCAAGCATGTGCTGTGGGTTCAGGTCCGCATGGCACCCGGCACGATCCTTGGGGATGCAGCGGGCGAAATCACGGCGACAAGCTGGCCCGAGGCAGCCGACCCCTTCACTGAGCGCGCCCTGACGCTGCTCGACGGCTATGCCCCCGGCATCCGGTCAAAGATCCTCGGCCGCCACGTTGTCACCCCGACGGACCTCGAAAAGGACAACCCGAACCTTGTCGGCGGCGATCAGGTCTGCGGATCGCATCACATCGCCCAGAATTTCCTGTTTCGCCCGGCCCGCGGCCACACGGACGGGTCGACACCAATCAAGAACCTCCACCTCACCGGGGCAGCCGTCTGGCCCGGCGCGGGCACGGGGGCAGGCTCAGGCTTCCTGCTGGGCCAGAAACTCGCTGGCAAATAACAAACAATCAGAGGGAACAGAAACATGGAACTGACACGCCGTACTCTCCTGCAAGGGGCCGCCGCCGGCGCGCTGCTTGCTGTCTCGGGCCTGCCCACATTCGCCGCCATCGACGAGTTGGTCATTGCCTACAACGTCAACCTGCCGAGCTGGGATCCGACCGTCGGCCCGTCCGCCGTCAACCCGACCATCCAGGGCCTGTACCAGTCGGTTTTCGACCAGTTCATCCTGCAGCAGCCGGACCTGAAACCCGCACCCGGCATCCTGACCGAGTGGGGCTGGAACGAGGACAAGACCCAGGTCTGGATGATGGTGCGCGAAGGCGTGACCTGGCATGACGGCTCGCCGCTGACGGCCGAGGATGTGGCCTGGTCGCTCGCCCGTGCTGCCAACCCGGACACCGGCAACCCGATCAACTTCATCTGGAGCACGCTGACCAACCACCGCACCGAAGGCAACATCGTCACGGCCGACGTGAAGCAGTTCGACCCGACCATCTTCAAGTGGATGTATTTCCTCACCGGCTATGTCATGCCGAAGGCCTACTTCGAAAAGGTCGGCGCGGAAGGGTTTGAAGCCGCTCCGATCGGCAGCGGCCCCTACATGGTCGACAAGTTCGAGCGCAACGCCTTCGTCCGCCTGAAGGCTTATCCGAACTACTGGGGCACCAAGCCGGAGTTCGAGACGGTAACGATCAAGTTCGTCACCGACGCCACTGCCCGTGTCGCGGAAGTGGAATCGGGCTCCGCCCATGTCACGCTCGAAATGCCCTACGAGGAGTACGACCGGCTCAAGGGCAAGCTCAACGGCGTTGCCGCGCCGATCTCCGACATCGGCATGATCTTCCTCAACGACGTCGACGTGATGAAGGATCCCAACGTCCGCAAGGCCGCTGCCCATGCCATCGACAAGCAGACGATCATCGACCGGCTGATGTCAGGCTATGGCGTCAAGCTCGATACCCTGCAGACGCCGCAATACGACGCCTTTGATCCCTCGATCACGGTCGCCTATGACCCGGCGAAGGCCGTCGAGCTTCTGGCCGCGTCCGGCTACTCGAAGGACAAGCCGGTCAAGTTCAAGATCCAGACCACAAAGGGCTTCAAGCCGAAGGACTACGAGGTCATCCAGGCCATTGTCGGTCTGTGGCGCAAGGTCGGCATCGAGGCAGAAATCGAAGTCTACGAAATCGCCAAGCATTACGAGCTGCGCGCTGCAGACACCCTCGCCCCGGCCGCCTTCTACAACTGGGGCAATTCGGTCGGTGACCCGACCACCTCGACCGGCTTTGCCATGTTTGGCCCGTCGCCGCACTCGCTCTGGGATGGCGAAGACCTGATGGCCAAGATCGCGCCGCTGTGGGGCGAGAAGGACGAAGGCAAGCGCATCCTCGGCTGGCAGGAGGTCGACCGGAGCATTGCAGAAGACGCGCTGGTGATCCCGCTGCTGCAGTATGTGCAGCCGATCCTGTCGGCCAAGGGTGTCACTGTCACGCCGCATGCTTCCGGCGCCTTGTTGCCGCAGCTGATGAAGCGCGGCTAACCCTGCGCCACGAGGTTCGGCCGGCACGAGGAGAGCCGGCCGGACCTGTCACTTCGCGCTGGGGGACACGGGCGCATGCAGATTTTTCGGACGCTACTCTTGCGGCTGGCGACGACGGCGGTGACGCTTGTCGGAGCTGCCGTCATCGTTTTCTTTGTCATCCGCGTGGTGCCAGGCAATCCGATTGCCATGATGCTGCCGCCGGGGGCAACAGAGGACGACATCCGCCGGCTTACGGCTCTCTACGGTTTTGACAAGTCGATCCCGGAACAATTCGTCATCTGGGCTGGCGGTGTGCTGAGCGGTGACTTCGGCATGTCGATCACGGCGCGCCAGCCGGTGCTGGACCTCGTTCTTGGCCGACTGCCAGCGACGCTGGAGCTGTCGCTGATGGCCCTGGTCATCGCCGTGTTCATTGGCGGTGTCAGCGCCCTGACCGGAACGCGCGAGCGCGGCACCCGGATCGAAGCCGCCATTGACGTATCGAACGGCATGGCGCTGTCGGTGCCGGACTTTCTCTGGGGCCTGATCCTGGTGCTTGTGTTCGGCGTTGCATTCCCGATCTTCCATATCTCCGGACGGATCACGCCGTCGCTCGACCTGCCCTTCTCGACCGATTTCTATCTCATCGAAAGCGTCATCCGGCTGCGCTTCGACCTGTGGCTGGATCTTGTCAGCCACATGTTGCTGCCGGCCCTGGCGCTGGCGATCCCGCTGGCGGCGATCATCAGCCAGCTGCTGAAGCAGAGCCTCAAGGAAACGATGCACCTCGACTATGTCACCCTGTCGCGGACCAAGGGCTATGGCGAGACGCATGTGATCACGCGCGAGGCCCTGCCCAATGCGATCCTGCCGACGCTGACCCTGGTCGGCGTGCAGTTCACCTTCCTGATCGGCGGTACCGTCATCATCGAGCGGCTGTTTTCCTATGAAGGGCTCGGCAACATGGCCATCGACGCGGTGATCAACCGCGACCTGCCGCTGATCCAGGGCATCGTGCTGCTGTTTGCCTTGATCTTCACCGGCGTGAATCTCGCCGTTGACCTCCTCTATGCCGTCCTGAACCCGAGGCTGCGCCATGCTTGACGGACGTTCCCTGATCAAACGGCGGGCCGGAGCGCGGCTGTGGCTTGCCGGACTGTGGCTGGGCGGACTGTTCGCCGCCGCCCTCGCCGCGCCCCTGATCGCGCCGCAAGACCCGCTGGCGCAAGACCTGTTCCTCGGCCGGATGCCGCCCTTCTGGATGGCCGGCGCGGAACCGGGCTACTATCTCGGCACGGACAGCCTTGGCCGCGATGTGCTGTCACGCATTTTGTACGGTGCCCGCATCGCTTTCCTCGTGGCAATCGTCGCTGGCAGCCTGACCTGTCTCATCGGCGCTGGCCTCGGCCTTGCCGCCGGCTTCCTGCGTGGCTGGGTCGACCTTGCCGTGTCGCGCCTGATCGACATCTGGATGGCGTTTCCGCCGGTGCTGTTCGCGATCCTCCTGATCGCCGTGATGGGACCGGGGCTGTTCTCGATCGTCCTCGCCATCGTCGTCATCGACTGGACGCGCTTTGCCCGGGTGGTCCGGGCCGAGGCGATGGCACAGGGGGCGATGGATTATGTCGCCTCAGCCGAGGTCGCCGGCCGCAGCCGGTTGTCGACGATGATCGTCGAGATCCTGCCCAACGTGCTGCCGACGATCGTCGTGCTGCTGACGCTAGAAATGGGCATTGCCGTGATCGTCGAGGCGATCCTCTCCTTCGTCAACCTGTCGATCTCCACGGATGATCCGACCTGGGGCGGCATGATCGCCGAAGGGCGCACGTCGATCCATCAGGCCTGGTGGGTGATCGTGTTCCCGCTCATCACCCTGTTTCTCACCGTCCTGTCCTTCTCCCAGCTGGGCGAAGGCCTCAAGGACCGTTTCGATCCGGTGCTGCGATGAGCTTTCTGACACTTGAGGGCCTTTCGGCGCGGCTGAAAGGCACGGACCATCGGCTGTTGCGCAAGGTCTCGCTGTCCGTGGCGGCTGGAGAAGTGCGCGGCCTCGTGGGCGAGAGCGGCGCTGGCAAGTCGATGATCGGCAAAGCCATCCTCGGCATCCTGCCGCGTTCGGTCGAGATCGTGGCCGGCTCGATCGTGCTGGACGGGGTGGATCTTCAGTCCCTCTCCCCGCGCGAACGCCGGCGGAAGATCGGGGCAAGTTGCGCCCTCATTCCGCAGGATCCGCTCACCGCGCTCAATCCAT
This sequence comes from Pannonibacter sp. SL95, assembly GCF_026672425.1. Lineage (GTDB taxonomy): Bacteria > Pseudomonadota > Alphaproteobacteria > Rhizobiales > Stappiaceae > Pannonibacter. The sequence continues at coordinate 1,699,307 of NZ_JAPPRC010000003.1, read as the reverse complement.
CACGCCGCATCGCACCGCAGATCACGGATCGGCTGGTGGACATCCTCGGCTGGGACCGCAAACGCGCCGAAGACCGGGCGCTGGAGCTGCTGGGCGAGGTCCATATCGCCGAGCCTGAACGGGTGCTGCGCTCCTATCCGCATGAGCTTTCCGGCGGCATGCGCCAGCGCATCCTGATCGCCTCCGCCTTTGCCGCCGAACCGAAGCTGATCGTCGCCGACGAGCCGACGACGGCGCTGGACGTGACCGTGCAGAAGCAGATCCTGAAGCTGATCGGCGAGATGCAGCGCCGGCATGGAACGGCGCTGCTGTTCGTCACCCATGACCTCGGCGTGGTGTCAAAGGTCTGCCAGACGCTGAGCGTGCTCTATGGCGGCATGGTGGTGGAGGACAGCGACGTGCGCTCCTTCTTCGCAGCCCCCGGTCACGCCTATTCGCGGGCCTTGCTGGCCGCAAGCCCGAAATACACCGACCCGGACGGCAGCCTGACCCCGGTGCCCGACGCCGTCATCGAGGCCGTTCGGCAGGAAGTCGCGGCCGCAGACAGGACATGGTCCCATGGCTGATCTTTATGAACTGACAGACGTGCGGCTTGCCTTGCCGGACATGACGCGCAAGCCCTTCCTGGGGGCAGCGCCCCGAACCGAGATCCTGAAGGGACTCAGTTTCTCCATCGGCCGCGGGGAGATCCTTGGCATCGTCGGCGGATCAGGATCCGGCAAGTCGACGCTCGGACGCTGTCTTGTGCGCCTGCTCGAGCCGACCGGCGGACAGATCCGCTTTGACGGCGTGGACATCACGCATCTGGATGCCAGCCAGCTCAGACCGTTGCGGCGACGCTTCCAGATGATCTTCCAGGATCCGATGTCTTCGCTGAACCCACGCCACAAGGTGGGGCAGCTGATCAGCGCGCCGCTGCGCCTGCATGGTGCCCACCAGCCGGATCGCGCCGCCATCCTGGCACTGGAGCAGGTCGGCCTGCCGCGCAGCTTTGCTGACCGCTATCCGCATGAACTGTCCGGAGGCCAGCGCCAGCGGGTCGGCATTGCCCGGGCAATTGCACTGAAGCCGGAATTCATTCTGGCCGATGAAATCGTCTCAGGCCTCGATGTCTCATCGCAGGCGCAGGTGCTGAACCTGCTTGATGAGCTGGTGCGCGATCTCGGACTTACCCTCGCCTTCATCAGCCATGACCTGTCGGTGATCCGCAGGCTCTGCAGCCGGGTGCTGGTGCTCTACAAGGGCGAAATCGTCGAGAACGCAGCGACAGCAGACGTCTTCGCAGCCCCGAAGGCCGACTACACCCGTGCCCTGCTCGACGCGATTCCCCTGCCCGACCCGGATCAGGTCTGGGCTTGATGGGAAAGAAACTTCAACTCGAGTTCGTCATTCCGGACAAGGTGAGCGCAAAGCGAACCGCAGATCCGGAATCCAGCACATCAGCGCGAGCGTAAGCGAGCACCATAACTCGCCAGACCCAGATGCGTACTGGCGCGCTTCGCGCGGCTGACTTCTGGATCCCGGCTCGGCGCTTCGCTGCGCTCAGCTGGGCCGGGATGACGGTCGAGCACAAACAAAAAACGCCGCCCTCAGGGCGGCGCTTTCATTTCACAGCATATGATCAGGTCAGGCGACGGCGCGGGCCAGGGCGCAGCGGGACCACAGGTCGTTCAGCGCACCGACCAGATGATCGATGTCCGCATCGCTATGGAACGGCGTCGGCGTGATGCGCAGCCGCTCCGTGCCCTTGGGGACGGTCGGATAATTGATCGGCTGAACATAGATGCCGTAGTTGTCCAGCAGGATGTCCGAGATCCACTTGCACTTGGCGGCGTTGCCGACCATCACCGGCACGATGTGGCTCGGGTTGTCCATGTGCGGGATGCCGCGGCGGTCCAGAAGGCTGCGCACGCGGGCGACACGATCCTGGTGCTGCTGGCGCTCGAGCGAGCTGGCCTTGAGATGGCGGATCGCCGCCGTGGCACCGGCGGCAAGTGCCGGCGGCAGCGCGGTGGTGAAGATGAAGCCAGAGGCAAAGGAGCGGACGAAATCGCACAGGTCCTTCGAGCCGGTGATGTAGCCGCCCATGACACCAAAGGCCTTGCCGAGCGTGCCTTCGATGACATCGATCCGGTGCATCAGGCCTTCGCGCTCGGCAATACCGCCGCCGCGCGGACCATAGAGGCCGACAGCATGGACTTCATCGAGATAGGTCAGTGCGCCGTGCTTTTCGGCCACATCACAGATCTCGGCGATCGGGGCAATGTCGCCGTCCATCGAATAGACGCTTTCAAAGGCGACCAGCTTGGGGCGTGACGGGTCATCGGCCGACAGAAGACGGTCGAGATGCTCGGGGCTGTTGTGCTTGAACACGCGCTTGTCAGCGCGGCTGTGACGGATGCCCTCGATCATCGAGGCATGGTTGAGCGCGTCCGAGTAGACGATGCAGCCCGGGATCTGGGCCGCGAGGGTGCCGAGGGCAGCCCAGTTCGACACATAGCCCGAGGTGAAGATCAGGGCGCTGTCCTTGCCATGCAGGTCGGCGAGCTCACGCTCCAGCGCGACATGCGAATGGTTGGTGCCGGAAATGTTGCGGGTGCCACCAGCACCGGCGCCGCAGCGGTCGATCGCCTCCTTCATGGCAGCGACCACATCGGGATGCTGGCCCATGCCGAGATAATCGTTCGAACACCAGACCGTCACATCATGCGACGAGCCATCCGCGCGGTAGCGAGTCGCACGCGGGAAGTTGCCGGAATGGCGTTCGAGATCGGCGAACACCCGGTAGTTACCGGCCTCCCGCAAGCCATCCAGCGCTTGCGCGAAGAAGCTGTCGAAGTTCATGCCCTCAATCCCTCTCATTCACCACTGCGGGTACTGCCGTCCTGTGCCCAATTACCGACACTTGTCAGCCCCGCACCATGATTTCGATCAAACCGCTGACCATCATCCTGGTGCGGTCTGCGCCGCGATCCGGGCCGTGCCTGCGCGTGCAAGCCCTTGCGCGCCTATCTCGCCACATTGGTTACCGCATGCGTCCGATCCAACACATAGTGTAAAACGCCGCAGGCTGTCATTATTCTAATTTCGAGTTTCCGAATTCTTTTTGCCCGTTTCCGCCAGAAATCCCGCGCCGGGACACCATGCGCGCCCCTTCCAGAGGGGCGAGGCAACCGAAACCAGCCTGCCAATCGCCTCAAAAACCCACGAACCTTCCCAGTCCGACCTCGTCTCTGGAACCTTTGGCGATCCACGGCGTTGATGTTTCGAGGCGCCCCGCGTTCACGAAAGAATGAAGCGGTGGCGGCACTGCCTGCGAATTGTACCGATACGCAAGGGAAGATCATGGTTTTCTTCCTGAATTTTAGATTCGCGCAGGGATGCGCTGAATAAAAATGGTTAAAACTTTAAGCATCAGGCGGACAAAATGTGATGTCCGCTACAGGTTTCTTAGGAACTTTGGTGTAATGATGGTCTCCGCCGGACAACAACGAGGCAGAGAGCCCAAAATGAGGCTCGGCAGCTGATCAAGCTGCAACCAGCTGCCCACCGGCAAGTCAGACGTGAATGTCATGCCGTGGGAGGCACAAATGACTGGTCGTCGCAGAATCGCCGCTCTCGCGGCAACAGCAATGCTTTTGATCATGGCAGGCCCGGCTTGCGCGGGGCTTGTCGAAGAGCGCCATATGCTGCCGGATGACAACCTGGCGGTTACCGTCGCAAGCGCCGCTCCTGTGGCCGAGGCGGGCGAGGATCTCTCCATCTGGGTTGGTGAGGTCGAACTGGATGGACGCTCAGCCATCTGGGTCGAACTGATCGATGCCGAGGGCGAGGTGATCTACAACGCCGAGATCGGGCAGAACGAGACGCATCTGCTGCCGGATGGACGTGCGATCATGGTCACCGCCCTTACGTCAGACACGCAGACTGCAAAGGTCGACACGTCGCGCGTGCCCAGCGAGACGTCTATCCTCGTGACACGCCGGGTGGTCGACGATCAGGGCGACAAATCCACCGTTGAGTTCATCGAGGAAACCCCGCGCGACCGCCAGCCCAGGCTGATCGAAGTCGCGAGGGTTGGCGAGGCCATCTGGGCAACGCTGGTGTCTTTGTTCACTGGTGCTGCAGAAACCGTGCGGACAGCCTGGTCGTGGCTGGTCGAGACGCTGCAAGCCTGATCCTGTCTGTCCTCCCGCCCCCTGCTCCGCTTGAAGTGGCCGCAGCCAGCCTTGGCTGCGGCCTTCTTGGTGTCGGTGGAATGCCCCTCGACAAAACTGCTGCCCCGCCTGATCCGGCGCCAACCGAGGCGCGTAAGATCCGAAAACGCAAGGACATTCCCCGCCGCATCCCGCAGGCCGGGCTCGTTCGGCCCGCTCAGAAGGACCCTATATGCGCATTGCGATCATCGGCTCCGGTATCTCCGGCAACAGCGCCGCCTACGCCCTGTGCGACCAGCACGACGTGGTCCTTTATGAAAAGCGGCTCCGGCCCGGCGGACACAGCGCGACAGTCGATATCGACTATGACGGCCTGCCGATGGCAGTGGACACGGGGTTCATTGTTTACAATGAGCTGAACTATCCGAACCTCACTGCCCTGTTCGCGCATCTCGGCGTCAAGACCGAAGCCAGTGACATGAGCTTTGCCCTGTCGGTTGATGGCGGAGCCCGCGAATGGGCCGGCACCAACCTCGACACGATCTTCGCCCAGCGCTCCAACCTTGCCTCGCCGCGCTTCCTCTGGATGCTGCGCGAGATTCTCCGCTTCAACAGGATCTGCACCAGGGACCGGGCAGCTGGTCTCGTCAGCGGCCTGTCGCTGGGCGACTACATGGCCCTGCGCAAGTTCTCTAGGGCCTTCATCGACGACTATCTCGTGCCGATGGGCGCTGCGATCTGGTCGACCCCGCCAAGCGAGATGCTGTCCTTCCCGGCGGAATCCTTCATTTCGTTCTTCGAAAACCACCGGCTGATCAACTTCGACCGTCCGATCTGGCGCACGGTGTCCGGCGGCAGCCGTAACTATGTCCAGCGCCTCATCGATCCGTTGAAGGGCAATGTCCGGCTCGGCACGCCGGTCGCTGGCATCCGCCGCGCCGATGGCAAGGTCCACGTCCGTGACGCTTCGGGCCACACGGACGTGTTCGATCATGTCATCCTCGCCAGCCACACCGACCAGACGCTGGCCATGCTGGAAGACCCGACCGACGATGAGCGGCGGATCCTCGGGGCGATCCGCTACCGCCCGAATGCCGTCTATCTCCACCGCGATCTCGATCTGATGCCGAAGCGCCGGCGGGTCTGGGCCTCGTGGAACTACATGGCGCGCACCGATGCTACGGCAGGCACGGACGTCAGCGTCAGCTACTGGATGAACCGGCTGCAGAATCTCGACATGAACCGCCCGCTGTTCGTGACGCTCAATCCGCCGCAGGCGCCGCGCGACGACCTGACCTTTGCCCGTTTCACCTATGATCACCCGCAGTTCAACGGCGCTGCCCTCGCAGCGCAGAAGGACATCGGAACCATTCAGGGCAAGGCAAACACTTGGTTCTGCGGCGCGTGGCAGGGCCATGGATTCCATGAGGATGGACTGGTGTCCGGTCTCAAGGTTGCCCGCGCACTGGGTGCGGCCTTGCCTTGGAACACGGTTGCAGGCACCCTTGGATCTGATCGGAACGGGCTGCCGGCGTCGGTGGCCGAGGCCGCGGAATAAGGCGGGCACTGCGCCATGGCAGAGAAGTCCGAGACCTTGCGGGTGGATAACGGTCCGCCCCCCCTCGCTCCGGTGACGCTCTACACCGGTAAGGTCATGCACGCCCGCATAAAGCCGGTGCCGCATCGCTTCAGCTATTCCGTCTTCTCCATGCTGATTGATCTTGACCAGCTGGCAGCGGCTGGCGGCTCGTCAACGCTGTTTTCGGTCGGCCGGTTCAACCTGTTGTCCTTCCACGAGCGCGATCATGGTCCGCGTGACGGATCGTCCCTGCGCCGTCATGTCGACAAGCTTCTGGCCGAAGCAGGACTTGCGCGCCCATCCCGCGTGCTGCTGCTCGCCTATCCACGTCTCCTCGGCTATGTGTTCAATCCGCTCGCGGTCTATTACGCCTATGACGCGGATGGTGAGCTGTCAGCGGTCGTCTACGAAGTGCGCAACACCTTCGGCGACCTTCACACGTATGTCGCGCCGGTGCGCGAGGGCCAACTCAGCCCGGCTGGCCTGCGGCAGGATCAGGTGAAGAGCTTCTACGTCTCTCCCTTCCTCGACATGCAGCAGCATTATCATTTTCGCCTGCTGCCTCCCGGCCGCGCTGTCCGGATCCGGATCCTCGAGACAGATCCCGAGGGACCGATCCTGTCGGCCACCTTCACGGGAGACGGACAGCCAGCGACCAGCGCGGCAATCGCCAGCGCCTGCCTGCGTTTTCCGCTGATGACGCTGAAGGTCATCGCTGGCATTCACTATGAGGCCCTGAAGCTGTGGCTTAAGGGCATTCGTTTTCATTCCCGCCCCCGCCCGCAAGACGCCAGCCCGGCGTCAAGCGCAAAGCCTGGGCCTGTTTCACCTGCTGTTTCCCGCCCCGAACCCTTCGGGCATGCCTGATGGAGGTTCCGATGACCTATGTTGCCAAGCCCCCCTTTGCCGCCACGGCGCTTCCACACGCAGTTCGTGTCACGCCCGACAATGCGCGAGAGGTTCTGGCCGGCCTGCCCCGTTTCGTCCGCATGGGCATGCGCATCGTGCTGGCCCTCGAATATGGCCGCCTGACCATCACCACGCCGGACGGCCGCTGCTTCCTGATCGAAGGCAAGCATCCGGGGCCGGATGGCACCCTGACCGTGCATGACTGGCGCTTTGTCCGGATGGCCGTCGAAGGCGGCGATGTTGGCGTCGGCGAGGCTTTCATGCTCGGCTACTGGTCGAGCCCGGACGTCACCACTTTCCTCGAACTGTTCTGCGTCAACCGGGACGCGACCGTGCGCAAGCTGCAGGGAAGCCCGCTCTTCCGCCTCGCGGTCACCGTCCGGCACTGGTTCAACCGCAACACGCGCAAGGGCTCGCAGCGCAACATCTCGGCGCATTACGACCTGGGCAATGCCTTCTACCGGGAGTGGCTCGATCCCTCGATGACCTATTCGTCAGGCCTCTATGAAGGCCGTGCGGCGACGCTCGAGGAAGCGCAGGCGCAGAAATACAAGGCACTGGCAGAAGCTGCCGACATCCGGCCCGGGCACAAGGTGCTCGAGATCGGCTGCGGCTGGGGCGGTTTTGCCGAGTATGCCGCACGCGAGGTTGGCGCCCATGTGAAGGCCCTCACCATCTCGCGCGAGCAGTTCGACTATGCCCGCGAGCGGATGTTCAAGGCGGGCCTCAACGAGAAGGTCGAGGTTGCATTCCAGGATTACCGCGACGAGCGCGGCGTCTATGACCGCATTGCCTCGATCGAGATGTTCGAGGCGGTTGGCCGCGAATACTGGCCGACCTATTTCGAGAAGGTGGCAACCTGCCTGAAGCCCGGCGGCATGGCCGGACTGCAGATTATCACCATTCAGGACCGGATGTTTGCCGACTATGCCCGGCGGCCGGACTTCATCCAGCGGTACATCTTCCCAGGTGGCATGCTTCCGCCTCCCGGCAAGCTGACCGAAATCGGCGGCAAGACCGGCCTCAGCCTCAAGGCGCAGAAGATCTTCGGCGAAGACTATGCCCGGACCCTCGCCGAGTGGCGTGACCGTTTCCGGGAGGCCTGGCCGCGCATCTCTCCGCTCGGCTTTGACGAGCGCTTCAAGCGGCTCTGGGAGTTTTACTTCCATTACTGCGAAGCGGGCTTCCGGGCCGGCAACATCGACGTGCGCCAGATGGTCTATGTGAAGGCCGGATAAGTTTGCCTGTACGGGGATTTGCGGCGCTCCACCGCAGTCCCCGGCTTGCGGTGCACTCCTCAGCCCGCTAACAGTTGCAGGAGTTCCGAACCTCACGGGAGCGTCCAAACATCATGCGTCTTGCCACCACACTCGCCTGCCTTGCCAGCGGCCTTCTCGCCGCGCTTGTCACCCTTCCGGCCACCGAGGGTCACGCCTCCGGCCTGCCCGATCTGAAGGGGCGCGAGATCGTCGTGGTGACGGAAAACGCCTATCCGCCGCTGCAGTTCATCGACAAGAGCGGTCAGGCTGTTGGCTGGGAGTATGACGCCATGGCCGAGATCGCCAAGCGTCTCAACGCCAAGATCAGCTACCAGAACTCCAGCTGGGACGCGATGATCCCGGCCGTTTCGGCCGGCGAGTATGATCTCGGCATGACCGGCATCACCATCCGCGATGACCGCAAGGACAAGGTCGACTTCTCCGATCCTTACATGCGCTCGGAAATGATCATGCTGGTGCGCGCGGACGAAAGCCGTTTCACCGATGCCAAGAGCTTTGCGGCCAACCCGGATCTGCTGATGGCAGCACAGCCGGGCACGACCCCGTTCTACGTTGGCGTCTATGAAGTGCTGGATGGCAATGAAGCCAACCCGCGCATCAAGAAGTTCGAGACCTTTGGTGCCGGTGTTGCTGCGCTCAAGGCTGGCGACGTCGACCTCGTCCTCACCGATGGCACGGCCGGTCCCGGTTATGTTTCCACCTCGAACGGCACTTTGAAAATCATCGGCGAAAAGCTCGGAGCCGAAGACTTCGGCTTCATCTTCAAGAAGGGGTCTGATCTGGTCGCCCCGATCAACGCGGCCATTGCCGCAATGAAGGCCGATGGCACCATCGCCGCGCTCGATAAGAAGTGGTTCCTCGACTACAAGATGGGCCAGTAACCGTCGTCAAGCGATCTGCCGGGCGGCCTGCCATGCGGGCCGCCCTTTTCATGTGGCGGGTCAACGGCGTCCAATACGTTTCGCGGTTGCACCGCAGCTCGTCCGGAGCACTTCACGTCATGGGCCCTTCGCGCAAGACATCGACATCCGATTTTCCCTGGTGGCTGGTCGTGCTGGCCCTTGCGGCGGCCTATGCCTTCGGCCAGACCCTCACCAGCGAAGTCCATGCCCAGGTGCTGGCCGTGCTGTCACAGGGGATCGGCATCACGCTGCTGGTCACTGTTAGCGCCTTTGCCGGCGCATCGCTGCTGGGTTTGCTGCTGGCCCTTGGCGGGCTGTCCCGTTTCCTCGTTATCCGGCAGGCCGCAAAACTCTACATCGAGATCATTCGCGGCGTCCCGATCATCGTTCTGCTGCTCTACGTCGCCTTCGCCGGTGTTCCGCTGGTCGTCGAGGGCTGGAACATGCTGACAGGCGCCCTCGGCCTCGACCCGATCCGGACGCGCGACATCTCGCTGCTCTGGCGCGCAGTCATTGCGCTCATTCTCGCCTATTCCGCCTTTCTTGCCGAAGTGTTCCGGGCCGGCATCGTTGCCGTTGACCCGGGTCAGATCGAGGCTGCCAAGGCTCTGGGCTTGGGCGGCTGGCTGCGCTTTCGCCTGATCGTCGCGCCACAGGCCTTCCGCACCATCCTGCCGCCCTATGGCAATGACTTCATCGCCATGGTGAAGGACTCCTCGCTGGTATCCGTGCTCGGCGTGACCGACGTGACCCAGCTGGGCAAGGTCACGGCGGTGGGCAATTTTCGGTATTTCGAGACCTACAATCTCGTCGCCCTGATCTATCTGACCCTCACCGTCACGCTGTCGCTGGCGTTAACGCGGCTGGAACGGCACCTCAACCGCCGAAACCAGGGCTGACCACGCCTCGGAGTCCATGTCCGGCTGCACCCGCCCGGACATGAGCATGGTCTGTCAGCGCAAGTGTCTCGTCCGGGCAAACCCGACAGGGCGCGGTCATTCCCCCACTCTGGCATCTCCCTGGCAACCGCAGTGCCCGGCACCGCGGTCCGATCGGCGCGTCTGGCGCCGGCCCCAAGCGGAGAACCCGACGTGTTTCATCATCGCCCCGTCCTGACTGGCCTTGCCCTTGGCCTTGGATTAAGCGTGCTCGCCTTGCCCTCCTTCGCTGCCGATCTGGCCGAACCGGTGCCATCGCAATCGTCTGATATGAGTGCAGACCTGGACGCTGCCGGCCCTCAGTCAGACTGGACCGTCACGGTCGGAGGCGGCGGTCTTTATGCCCCCGCCTTCCTCGGCTCGGGCAAGATGAAGGCAACACCCCTGCCCTATGTGGCCGTGAACTGGCGCGATACGGTCCTCCTGGACCCGAAGGGCCTGACCGTCAATGCTCTCAACTCCTATGGCCTGCGCGCTGGTCCCGTGCTGCGGTACTCGCTGGGGCGTGACACCAAGGACGACCGCAAGGCCCTGAACGGCCTCGGCGATCTGGCCCCGACCCTCGACGCCGGTGGCTTCATCGCCTATCAGCCATTGCCCTGGCTCGAGGCAGCCGTCGAACTCCGCCGCAGCGTCATGAAGCTGTCGGACAGCCGCGACAAGAGCCTGAACCGCTTCGGCCTCAACCAGAAGATCAAGGCCGCCGAGGGCTGGACCGGCGACTTCACCGTTGGCGTGAAAGCCCCTCCGTTGCTCGGTCATCGGCTGATGCTCGGCGCTGAAGCCAAGGCGACCTGGTTCGACGAGAGTTACATGCGCGCCGTGTTCGGTGTGACGAGCGCACAGGCGGGCCGCAGTGGTCTCAAGGCATATCGTCCCTCCGGCGGCATCGCCAGCATCGGGCTTGCCGCTGATGCCACCTACCTGATCACGGACAAAACCGCCGTTACCCTGATCGGATCCTATGATCGGCTGATCGGCGATGCTGCGAAGTCGCCGATCATCGCCAATGGTCGCGGCTCCAAGGATCAGTTTTCCGTCGGCGCATTTGTCACGTACCGCTTCGGCGGTTGAAGGCGACCGGCAATGTTTGCTGCAAGTGTCCGTCCGGGCCCGTCCGGACGCATCTGGCGGATGGACATGACAAGCAATGCCTGCTCCCGTCCACGTCACCCCTGACGTGCTCCACAAGGCTATGCCCCACCCGGCCTTGACGGGATCAGACAGCGCATGCGCAGATCGCCCTGCGCATGCGCGCCCTTTCAGGCAACATGGGCTGCGATCAGTCCAACGGCCTTGGCTGAAATCCGGGACGGTCTTGCGGAGCATCAATCCTGTTTACGAATGACATCTTCATCATCGCGATTGGACTTGCCACGCATCTCGTCTTCGTGATCGCGCTGCTGCTCACCCGCCGCGAGCCGCGCAAGGACCATTCGCTGGCGATCTCAGCGTTCCTCGGCATCGTCCTGCTGATGGCCGTCGGCGACCTTACGGAAGTGATGTACAGCATTGGCGGGTGGACATTTCCGGGCGTCAATCACGTCGTGGCGGTGATGATGCCACTGCTGCTGCTCGAAGGCCCGGCGCTGTATTTCTATGCCCGCGCGCTGGCGAGCAAGGATCCCGTCCGGCTGACCCGCAAGGATCTTTGGCACCTGGCCCCCTTCGGCGCCATGCAGCTGATGACGATCATCCTGTACAGCACAGCCTTGCCACACACGATGCAAGGGCCGACGCTGCACGACATCGGCACGGATCTGTCCGGTCCGCTGCCGCCGGAACGGATCATCACCATGCTGGTCTATCTGCCGGTGATGACCCTCTATGTCGCGATGAGCATTCGCGAACTTGCCCGGCACGAACGGCAGAAACTGGACTACTTCTCCAATCTGGAAGGCAGCAGCCTGCGCTGGCTGCACTGGAACATCCCGCTGATGGGGTTGTCCTGGGGCATCAACCTGGTCCTGCTCGGCGACAATCTGCTGTTCAACCAGCTGAACCCCTCGCCGCTGGTCAGCGTGCTGATCTTTGCTGCCTGGATCTATCCCTTGAGCTTTATGGCGCTGTGGCAGCAGCCGATCTACGCCCCGACCCGCCGCAGCCCCGCCGTCGAGGCGGAAATGGACGCCAGCGTCGCCCTGCCCCCGCCTGTCAGCATCGCCGCGCCGCCGTCTGAAGGCGCAGTCGCGACGGTTTCTTCCGAGGCACGGTATCAACGCTCGGCCCTCGATGGCGAGCGGATGAAGCGGATCGCGGCAAAGATCGAGCGGGCAATGGAGACGGACCGGCTCTACCGCAACCACGCGCTCAATCTGCGCAACCTGTCCGACCACCTGAAGGTCTCGGAAAACTATCTGTCGCAGGTGCTCAACGACTATATCGGTAGCAATTTCTATGAGTATGTGAACCGCTGGCGCGTCAAGGAAGCCTGTGATCTCCTGACCAACACGACCATCCGCATCATCGACATCGGCGAGGACGTCGGCTTCAATGCCCGCTCGACCTTCAATGCCGCCTTTCGCAAGGAAATGGGTCAGACGCCGTCCGACTACCGCACCGCCGCCATGCGCGGCCAGGTCCCCGAACAGGCTTCCGTCCTCCGCTCTCCTCGAACCGAAGCCCCAGGCGACGCCTGAGCACCACAAGCCAGGAACTGCATGCCGTCAGAGCGGCTTCCTGGCCCATCCCGTGGCACGTGCAACGAGCGGGAAGTAGAGCCGATACGGCAGCAGCCGCAGGAACTTGAGCTGGCGGACAAAGGCGCGCGGAAACGCAATCTCGAAGGCCTTGCCCTTCAGTCCTTCGGCAATGGCCCGGGCAGCATCGTCGACCTGCATCAGATGTGGCATCGGGAAGGGATTGTCGGCCGTCGCCGGGGTATCGACGAAGCCGGGTGAGACCAACTGGATCCTGATCCCTGCCCGATCCAGATCGAACTTCAGGCTCTCCGTCATGTTGATGAGACCAGCCTTGGTGGCACCATAGGCGGCCGACGTCGGCAGACCGCTGTATCCGGCAACCGAAGCGACGACAGCAATCTGCCCCTTGCGCCGGGCGGTCATGGCCGCGATGACCGGCAGGAGCACATTGACCGTGCCCTTGAGATTGACATCGATGGTTCGGGAATAGGCGTCCGCCGATCCGGCCAGTCCGTCCTGCGGCAGATAGATCCCGGCATTGGCGACAAGCAGGGCAACTGGCGCAACATCGGCTTCGATGCGGGCTGCAAGCGCTGCCATGGCGGACGCATCTGTCACGTCGCCCGGCATGGCAACAACACGTCCGGCCCGTCCCTCAGCCTCGCGCACCAAGGCGTCCAGCGCATCAGCGGAACGGGCTGTGGCGACGACCGTCCAGCCGGCAGCGGCCAGCTCAAGGGCAAGCGCCCGCCCGATGCCGGAGCTGGCTCCGGTGATCCAGGCGGCGCCATCGGCGGGGCTGGCCACAAAATGTGTCATGGTGAAAACTCCTGCGTTTGTCTGGATTTACGCAGGAGTGAACGCGCTGGATCGGCTTCAGGTCCGAATGAACGGCTGCAGCAGGCGGCCAACCGGTCCAGTCAGGCGAAGATGGCCCTCGGTCACCGCGAAACAGATGCAATCCTCATCGCGGTCTGCAACCGGCTTGTGATCGATGTGATCATCTGCAATCGCGATGTCGCCACGCACATAATGACCGTCAGCATCAGCAAAGCCGCCCTGCAGCACGAGGGTCAGTTCGGTGCCGTCATGGGTATGCGAGGGAACGGCGCGGCCGGCCCTGATCCAAAGAAGACTGGCGGAGCAACCGTCAATCTCACCCATGCGGAACTCCTTGACGCCAGGCATCAGGCCACGCCAGGCGATCCCGTCCAGGGACGGACGACCCAGCATGCGCCGCAGGCTGGCAGGCAGGCGCGGATCAAACGATTCTTCCGGCTGCGGCGCACGCAGCTGCGGTGCCGGCAAGCCGAAGATCGCAGCAAGGCGCGCATCCCGGTTCGAGACTGCCACCGGTGCAGTCTGTTCCAGTTCCAGTCCGCCAAGCGCTTCCAGCTGCCGGACGTAAGGCCGGTTGCGGTCAGTCAGTTCAAGGTGCGCGCTGACGAGAACCCGCGCCGGCTCGGCCAGGGTTCCGGCAACATAGCCCGCAAGCAATTCATCAAGACCGGTCGTTTGTTCCATCGAGATGCCCAAAGAGATGCCCAAAGTTTTTTATGTCCTTGTGCGCTGTTATGCGCCAAGCATTTGATCGGTGTTACGCACGCAGACACAGACCGGATCACACCCTTGTGTTTGTCTCAAAACTCTAAAGAAGCCCAGGGATCACGACAAGCCGCGGCTGGGGCAGAAGCGTGCGCTGTCCGTTTCCATTTTGGCGAAGATGCCGATAACGGAACCTGACCGCGACTTGATCCTCGTGCCAAGGGCGTTTAGCGTCCGCAGCAGGACGCCTACCCTGTTTTCAGCAAGATCGGATCCCTTTCCATGACCCGCCCCGCTTCTGTCGTTGATTGCATCGGCAATACGCCGCTGATCCGCCTGAACCGCCTGTCAGACGAAACCGGTTGCGAAATCCTGGGCAAGGCCGAGTTCATGAACCCGGGCCAGTCCGTCAAGGACCGCGCCGGCAAGCAGATGATTCTCGAAGCCGAAGCCCGTGGCGACCTGAAGCCCGGTGGCCTGATCGTCGAAGGCACCGCAGGCAACACAGGCATCGGCCTGGCGCTTGTGGCCAGCGCCCGCGGCTATCGCACCGTCATCGTCATGCCGGACAGCCAGAGCCAGGAAAAGAAGGACATGCTGCGGCTCGCCGGTGCGCAGCTCGTCGAGGTGCCGGTGAAGCCCTTCTCCGACCCGAACAACTATCAGCATGTCGCCCGGCGCCTTGCTGAACAGCTGGCCGCACAGGAACCCAATGGCGTGCTGTTTGCCGACCAGTGGAACAACCTCGACAACCGCAAGGCACATTACGTCGGCACCGGACCGGAGATCTGGCGCGACACGGAAGGCAAGGTCGACGCCTTCATCTGTGCGGTCGGCACCGGCGGCACCCTGGCCGGCACGTCCGGCTATCTCCGGGAGCAGAAGGCAGACATCGTCATCGGCTGCGCTGATCCGCATGGCGCTGGCATGTATTCGCTCTTCACCACCGGAAAGGCTGAAATGTCGCCGGGCGGGTCCGTCTCGGAGGGCATCGGCCTTGGCCGCGTGACGCCGATCATCGCGACGGCAAAAGTCGACAAGGCCTACATGATCCCGGACGAAGAGGCGCTGCCGCTGCTGTTTGATCTGGCCGAACACGAGGGCCTGTTGCTGGGTGGGTCCAGCGCCATCAACATTGCCGGCGCCCGGCGGCTGGCACGGGACCTGGGGCGTGGGCATACCATCGTGACGATCCTGTGCGACCACGGCTCGCGCTACCAGTCGAAGCTCTACAATCCGGACTTCCTGCGCAGCAAGTCGCTGCCGGTTCCGTCCTGGCTTGAGCCGAGGGCAGCTATCGCAGCGCCCTTCGCCTGATGACAGCGCCGCTCGCGGACGTCGCTCAGGCCGCTCTGTCAGGGGGCACCCCAAGCGCCACCACCTTTGCCGGTTCCCTCGTCCGCGACGCGACGCTGGTCGACGTGATCCTCAACAACCTCGGCATCATCGCCGGCATCACGGCGCTGCTGTATCTCATCGCCGGCATCTGTGCGGTGCGAGAGGTCATGAACAGCCGCTCGGCTCAAGGCTCGATCGCCTGGCTGCTGTCGCTGTTCTTCCTGCCGTTCCCGACTGCGTTTCTCTATCTGGTGTTCGGCTGGAAGCAATTTGACGACTACGCCGACGTGCAGCGCAAGATGGGCAGGTTCGAGCGCAGCCTGCGCGCGGCCGAGCTCGGGCTCGGCGACCGGGACGCCACTTCCGACTGGCCTGTCCTGTCGAAGATTGCCAACCTCCCCTTCCTGTCCGGCAACGCCTGCGAACTGCTGATCGATGGCGACGCAACCTTCTCATCGATCCTGAAAGGGATCTCTGAGGCGAAGGATGTGGTTCTGGTCCAGTTCTTCATCATTCGCGATGATGTGCTGGGCCGCACCTTGGCCGACCTTCTGATCGACAAGGTCAGGAGCGGCGTGCGCGTCTATCTGCTCTATGACGAGATCGGCTCCAAGGACCTGCCGAAGTCCTACATTCGCCGTTTGCGCCGCGGCGGCATTGCCGTTTCCGGCTTCAACGAGACGCACCATTACCTGCGCCTTCTTGGCCCGATGCGGATCAATTACCGCAACCACCGCAAGGTCGTGGTGGTCGACAACCGCCATGCCTGGGTCGGCGGACACAATGTCGGCGATGAATATCTCGGCCGCGACCCGGCGTTCGGACACTGGCGCGACACACATGTGAAAGTGTCCGGCCCGGCAGCGCTGGCCTGCACGCTCTCCTTTGCCGAAGACTGGCATTGGGGCAGCGGCCAGGCGCTGGACATCGTCTCGCCGGGCCCGTTTGAACCGCAGGGCGACGAGCCGGTGCTGGTCATGCCGACGGGACCGGCCGATCCGCTGGAAGACTGTTCCATCGCCTTTACCGAGGTGATCTCCCGCGCCCGCCAGCGGCTGTGGATCGTCAGTCCCTATTTCGTCCCCGGTCCGGAAATCCAGACCGCGCTCTATGCGGCCGCGATGCGGGGTGTCGATGTGCGGGTACTGCTGCCGGAAAAGGCAGACCATCGCCTCGTCTGGCTGGCAAGCCACGCCCATGCTGACGACCTCGTCAATCATGGCATCAAGGTCTATCGCTATCTCGACGGCTTCCTGCACCAGAAGGTCGTGCTGGTGGACGACGAGCTGGCGTCCGTCGGAACGGTGAATTTCGACAATCGCTCGTTCCACATCAACTTCGAGATCACCCTGTGGTTCACCCACAAACCCTTCATCGGGCAAATCGCGAAGATGCTCGAGGCCGATTTCCGGCTGGCGCGTCGCACCGCGCCTGATGACCTCGATCAACGCCCCTATCTGTTCCGTGTGCTGGCGCAGAGCGCCAGGTTGCTGTCGCCCATCCTTTAGCCGGAAACAGTCCGTTTCGGCGCAGTGGCGCAGATCCGCGCGCCGAGATATATCTGATCCATTCAAGCTGCAGCGGAGCGCCGTGCGATGTCGTTTGTGCCCGATTTTGCCGTTCTCGCCAGCTTCACGCTGGCCGCCATCGTTCTGATCATCACACCAGGCCCCGACATGACGCTGCAGCTGTCCAAGACGCTGGTGCATGGCCGTGTCGCCGGCTGGGTGTGCTTTGCCGGCGCCGTTGCCGGCATCGTGGTTCACACGGTTCTGGCCGCCATTGGCGTCTCGGTGCTGCTGGCAACCTCCCCGTCGGCCTTCCTGGTGCTCAAGGTTCTGGGTGCGGGGTATCTGGTCTGGCTCGCGTTCGACGCGATCCGCAACGGTTCGGCCCTGTCGCTAGAGGAAGGCACTGCGCCGCACGTGCCCTTGCGCAAGCTCTTTGCCCAGGCAGTCCTGACCAACCTTCTCAATCCGAAGGTCGTGCTGTTCTTCGTGACGTTCCTGCCGCAGTTCGTCAGCGCGAGCGATCCGGCCGCAACCGGCAAGCTGTTCTTCCTCGGTCTTTATTTCGTGATCCTGTCGCTGCCGTTCGGGATCGGCATGGTGGCGAGCGCCGGAGCGATCTCCCGGGCACTGAAGCGGTCACCCCGCGCGGTGCGGGCCTTTGACTGGCTGTTCGCCGGCGTCATGGGCACCTTTGCCGTGAAACTGCTGGCCGCTCGCGCCGCAGTCTGAGGCTTGCCCGGCTGGTTGCGCTTCCGGCTGGCCATGTTAACGTCGCATCCCCCGCCGCTTCGGTTCATGAGTTGAGGAGCACAGCATGACGGAACCCCTGTTCCGCGATGACGCGTATCTGCGCAGTTGCGAGGCCCGGGTGATCGAGGTCACCGGCGACGGCGCCATCGTCCTGGACCGCAGCGTCTTCTACGCCACCAGCGGCGGCCAGCCGGGCGACACCGGGCATCTGGAACGCGCCGACGGCAGCCGCATTGAGATCGCCGCGACCGTCTATGCGGACGGCAAGACCGGACACAGGCACCTGCCAGCACCCGGTTCGTTCATGCCCGAACCCGGTGAGCTGGTTGTTGCCCATGTGGATTGGGCCCGGCGCTACAGGCTGATGCGCATGCACACGGCGCTGCACATCATCTGCGCTGTCCTGAAGACCAAGATCACCGGCTGCCAGATCGGCGAAGAGGAAAGCCGGATCGACCTCGACATGCCGGAACCACCGGAGCGCGAGGCCATCGAGGCAGACATCCGCGCCGCCGTTGCGCGTGACATGGAGATCTCGACGTCGTGGATCACTGACGCCGAGCTCGACGCCAATCCGGGCCTCATCAAGTCGATGAGCGTCTCGCCGCCGCGCGGATCGGGCCAGGTCCGGCTTGTGCGCATCGGCGAGGACTTCGACCTGCAGCCCTGCGGCGGTACCCATGTCAGCCGCACCAACGAGGTCGGCCGGATAGACATTACAAAGATGGAAAAGAAGGGCAAGCTGAACCGGCGGATCCGGATCCAGCTCGCCGATTGACCCCCTTCGCCATCAGCCCCTTTCCACTCTGGAGTTTCCCGATGACCTCCCCGCTCGTTTCGACCGAATGGCTTGCCGCCCACATGTCCGCGCCGGATGTGCTGGTTCTGGATGCCAGCCTGCATCTGCCAGGCTCGGGCCGCGATGCCAACGCCGAGTATCTCGCTGAACATATTCCGGGGGCGGTACGCTTCGACATCGAGGCGATCAGCGACACAGCCAATCCGTTGCCGCACATGATGCCGGCACCGCATGTGTTTTCGTCGATGATGCGCAAACTTGGCGTGGGCGACGGCATGACCCTGGTGGTCTATGACAGTGTCGGCCTGTTCTCGGCCGCGCGCGGCTGGTGGATGCTCAAGACCATGGGCGCCCCACGGGTCTTTGTGCTGGATGGCGGACTGCCGAAATGGAAGGCGGAAGGGCGGCCTCTCGAGGATGGCGCGGTGCGCCGGCCGGAGCGGCATTTCACCGCCCGGATGAACAATGGCGCCGTTGTTGACCTTGCAGAGATGCGCCAGATCGTGGACAGCGGCCTGCGACAGGTGGTCGACGCGCGCTCGGCCGAACGTTTTGCCGGAACGGCTCCCGAGCCGCGTGCCGGGCTGAAGTCCGGGCATATGCCCGGCGCGTTCAATGCGCCGATCGGCCGCCTGCTCAACGGGGATGGAACAGTGAAGGATGCCGATGGGCTGCGGGCCGTTTTCGCAGATGCGGGGGTGGACCTGTCACGGCCTGTGACGACGTCCTGCGGCTCTGGCGTGACAGCGGCTGCCATCACGCTGGCTCTCACGATTCTCGGCCACAAGGACCTGAGCCTCTATGACGGCTCATGGTCGGAATGGGGCGCCCTTGATGACGCCCCTGTCGTGACAGGTTGAAGTCAGGCGTCACATCAATGTGAGGACGGCGACCGGTTCGGCCTTGGCATTGAGCAGGATCAGCTTGCCACGCTCGCTCCGGTAGTCGACCGTCGCATTGATGGCTTCGACAAACTTGCGCTCCTGATCCATGATGGCGGGAGGGCAAGCCTTGCGGGTCACGGCAAGCGGCCCAATCTTCAGCACGCCTGCGCCCTGGCGAACCTGACCGAACATCGTGTTGCAGCCGGTGGACCCAGACACCGTGCCTGCATCCTCGATTTCGAGCACGGTTTGTGCCGTATCGATCACGCCTTTCCCGCCGATATCCTCAGCAAGCCATTTGCCTACGAGGTCAACCGGCAGAGCCGCATCTTGCGCTCTTGCGGAAAACACCAGGGCCAGAAAAAGCGCAAGTGCGACGGGCAGGCTGAGACCGACGAGCCGGGTCAACGTGCTGCCGCCCGCGCTGCGCGCCTCACAGCGGCTGCGAGCAAGGGGCTGACGCGGCATGGCGCGCGCTGCGAAATTCTCATCGCGAATGCCGGGTTCGAAGTCATGGTTGGACATCAAGATGGGGCCTCCTGGTCTTTTATCGTCGCCAGATCGAAGCAACGCTTACCAGCCAAGCCCATAACGTTACGTGAATCTGGTGAAATAAAGACAGGCAGGACCCGAACCTCGGCCCTCGCTCACCCGAGCCTGACCAGAAGATCCGCCCGCGTGCCTTTCAGATGCCGGGTCGTATGGATTTCGAGCGCCTCGACCAGACCGTCCACCGGATGGCGCGCAGCCAGCGTCTCGCGTGTCGACGTTGCAATTCTCCGGCGCGCCACGCCGAAGACGTCGCACATCGCGCCACGGTTCACCAGATGAGCGACCGCGCCATGCCGGCGCGCACTGACGTAGCCATTGAGATGCAGCGTGATGGCCTCGGCGACCTTGTCGGCGATGTCGCTCGCATGACCGCAAGCAATCAGATGGCCACGCGCGCGCTGCCCCCCGGACACGGCAAAGCAGCACTCGCCCGGCGCAACGCGGCGGTCACGCGCCAACCCCACGTCATGCAGCATCGCTGCAGAAAACATAAGGCTGCGATCGAATGTAAGGCCACGCTGCTGCCCCAGCAGAACGCCGTAGTAGTATGTCCTCCAACAATGCTCGGTCAGAGCCTCCGGCTGGACAGCAGCGGCCAGTGCAACACTGTCTCGGACCAGCTGCGTATCGGGCGGGCTCAGGGTGTCGATGTCCACGGCCTCCGGGGTCATGAGACCAAGCTGGCTGCGCAGCCAGTCACCGCTTTCAAGGGCTGCGGTCCAGATCATGTTCAACGCCAGCTGCCCCTTTTCGAGCGTTGATGTCTGGCCACGATCCCGTGGTGCTACCCTCTCACTCCAGGCCAGGGTGCCCATTGCGGTCTTGCGCATGTCGACTGAACTCCCGCAGTTGATTTTTGTACCATATCGAACATAATAAACGCAGGCAATGTTTTTTATTCGAAACGGTACATAATGACCCAGACCCGCCGTGGCCGGCCGCGCAAGTTCGAGGAAACCGAAGTGCTGGAGCGGGCCTTGGCCCTGTTCTGGCGTCAGGGCTACAGCGGCACGTCTCTGGATGACCTGTCGGCGGCGACAGGGCTTAATCGGCCGAGCCTTTATGCTGCCTTCGGCAACAAGAAGGACATTTTTACGGCGGCGCTGCGCCGCTTTCAGGGGAAGGTGACCGAGGCAGCCTTGCAGCGGCTGGCGCAGGCGGAAGGCCGCAAGGCGCGCGTGCTTGCCATTCTTGAAACAGCGCTGGACATCTACACCGGCGATGACAGCAACCAGTCGCTTGGCTGCTTCGTGATCAGCACGGTCCCGGCCGAAGCGCTGCAGGACGCGGACATGATGCTGGAACTGTCCAGGATGCAGCGGCAAATGGACAAGGGGCTTTGCAACGTGCTTGCGGAAGGCGCCGAGCCGGATCAGGCCACAAGGGATCTGGCGACGATGCTGGCCACGGTCCTCTTTGGCCTCAGCGCCCGGGCGCGGGCAGGAACGCCGCGGACCGAGCTTACCCGCCTTGCGCATCTCGCCGTCGATCAGCTGGTTGCCGACGCCCCGTAGCGGTCCCATGCCCTGGATCAGTCAACGCGCGAGGCGCAGCGCCAGGTACAGCCAGCCCGTTCTCATCGTCACCTCTTCCCATAGACAAAGGGCGCGGAGTATTCCTCCGCGCCCCCAGACTGCTTACAAACCTTGACCTCACCGTCGTCATCCCGGCCAAGCGCAGCGCCGAGCCGGGACCGGAGAGACGAGGCCTCTATATTCCAATCTGTTACCCCCGGAGAGACCTTGGCTCTCCGGTCCCGGATCTCCGCTTCGCTGCGTCCGGGATGACGATCGAGGGGTTGCCATCAAGCTCAAGGGCGCGGAGTGTTCCTCCGCGCCCTCGAGCAGGACTGGCCTGGTTGCACCCCTCAGTGATGCAGGATCTGGCTCAGGAACAGCTTGGTGCGCTCATGCTGCGGGTTCAGGAAGAAGGCCTCCGGCTCGTTCTGTTCGACGATCTGGCCCGCATCCATGAAGATGACGCGGTTGGCGACCTTGCGAGCAAAGCCCATCTCGTGCGTCACGCAGAGCATGGTCATGCCTTCTTCTGCAAGGTTGACCATCACGTCGAGCACTTCCTTGATCATTTCCGGGTCGAGCGCCGAGGTCGGCTCATCGAACAGCATGATCTTCGGGCTCATGCAGAGTGCGCGGGCGATGGCCACACGCTGCTGCTGGCCACCGGACAGCTGACCGGGGTACTTGTGCGCCTGCTCCGGGATCTTCACGCGCTTCAGATAGTGCATGGCGATCTCTTCCGCCTGCTTCTTCGGCATCTTGCGCACCCAGATCGGCGCCAGCGTGCAGTTTTCCAGAATCGTCAGATGCGGGAACAGGTTGAAGTGCTGGAAGCACATGCCAACCTCACGGCGGATCTCGTCGATCTTCTTGAGGTCGTTGGTCAGTTCGATGCCGTCGACAACGATCTTGCCCTGCTGGTGCTCTTCCAGGCGGTTGATGCAGCGGATCATCGTCGATTTGCCCGACCCGGACGGGCCGCAGATGACGATACGCTCGCCGCGCATGACCTTCAGGTTGATGTCGCGCAGCACATGGAAGTCGCCATACCACTTGTTCATGCCGACGATCTCAACCGCCACGTCGGTGTCAGACACCTTCATCTTGCTGCGGTCGACCGCGATTTCGAGATCGGAGACTGCGTTCTCAGTCATGAAGTTACTCCAGAATACGTCTTTGCGAGAGGCGGCGCGGGCAATCCGCGCCTGCCGGTCGGCTGAAGCTAGCGCTTGTGTCCGGTATGCAGGCGGTTCTCCATATAGATGGAGTAGCGCGACATGCCGAAGCAGAAGGTGAAGAAGATCATCGCGGCAAACAGGTAGCCTGTGTGCCCTGTGACCGGCGTCGCCCAGGTCGGATCCGAGAAGGACGACTGGATCTGTCCCAGCAAGTCGAACATGCCGACGATCAGAACCAGGGTGGTGTCCTTGAACAGCCCGATGAAGGTGTTGACGATGCCCGGAATCACCAGCTTCAGCGCCTGCGGCAGGATGATGAGACGCATCATCTGCCAGAAGCCGAGACCCAGTGCCATGGCACCCTCATACTGACCTTTCGGGATCGCCTGGAGACCGCCGCGCACCACTTCCGCCATGTAGGCGGCCGAGAACAGCGTCACACCGATCAGCACGCGCAGGAGCCGGTCGAAGGTGATGCCATCGGGCAGGAACAGCGGCAGCATCACCGAAGACATGAACAGAACGGTGATCAGGGGAACGCCGCGCCAGAACTCGATGAAGATCACCGAGAACATCTTGACGATCGGCAACTTCGACCGGCGTCCCAAGGCCAACAGGATGCCAAGAGGCAGCGATGCCGTGATGCCCGTCACCGCGATGACCAGCGTGACCAGCAGGCCGCCCCAGATGCGCGTCTCGACGATCGGCAGCACGACCTGATCACCGATGGTGAGACCGGTCAGCAGGAAATACGCGACGATCGGGAACGCGACCAGGAACAGGGCTGCGTTGATCCGCTTGTAGGGAACCTTCGGGATGGCCAGCGGCACGAGCAGCAGGGCAAACAGCGCGAAGACGATGTTCACACGCCAGACTTCTTCGGCTGGGTAGCGGCCGTAGATGAACTGGGGGAAATACGCCCGCACGAAAGCCCAGCAGGCACCGACGTGCTCGCCGGAGCCTTCAGGCGCCAGACACGCCTTGCGGTCCTCGCCGGTCCACACCGCATCGATCAGGGCAAACTGCACCAGTGGTGCCAGCAGCAACCAGGCAATGTAGAGGCCGATGAGCGTCAGCACCGTGTTTCCAATCGAGGAAAACAGGTTCTGCCGCATCCAGCCAATGGCACCGGAGGTGGAGACCGGAGCGGCAAGCTTCGGGGCTTCCTCGGTCCGGATCTGGAAGACAGGAGTTTGAGCCATGGTGTTCATCCTTACCGCTCCACCAGCGCCATTTTCTGGTTGTACCAGTTCATGAAAGCCGAGGTGATGAGGCTGAGCGACAGATAGATCGTCATCCAGACCGCAATGATCTCAACAGCCTGTCCGGTCTGGTTGAGCACGGTTCCGCCCATCGAGACGAGATCGGGGAAACCGATCGCAACCGCGAGGGAGGAGTTCTTGGTCAGGTTCAGATACTGGCTGGTCAGCGGCGGAATGATCACGCGCATGGCCTGGGGCACGATCACGAGACGCAAGGTCGGCGACGGCCGCAGCCCGAGGGCGTGCGACGCCTCCGTCTGGCCATGGTTGACTGCCTGGATGCCGGCGCGGACGATTTCGGCGATGAACGAAGAGGTGTAAATCGTCAGCGCCAGTGTCAGGGCCAGGAACTCCGGGATCAGCGTCATGCCGGTCCCGAGCGTGAAGCCCTGGCGCAGCAGCGGCCCGCTGTCGACGAACACCGGATGCTCGAGCGTGATCGGCATCCCCGTAGCAAAGAAGGCCACGACAGGCAGGCCGATGATCAGGCCGAGCGCTGTGAGGAACACCGGAAACTGCTGGCCGGTTGCTTCCTGCCGGCGCCGCGCCCAGCCCTTGATGACGAAGGACACGACCAGCGCGGCAATCAGGGCAAAGCCGACCGTCGATGCGCCCGGCGCATAGATCGGCTCCGGCAGCCAGAGACCGGCGACATTGAGGTGGAAGGTGTCGAACAGCGACCACTTGCTGCGCTTGTCCGGAATCGCACGCAGAACGGCGAAGTACCAGAAGAAGATCTGCAACAGCAGCGGAATGTTGCGCAGGATTTCGACGTACCAATACGCCAGCTTGCCGATCACCCAGTTCTTGGACAGGCGGGCGACGCCGACGACGAAGCCCAGCAGGGTCGCAAGAATGATGCCGATGACAGCGACCAGCAGCGTGTTAAGGAATCCGACCATCAGCGCATCGCCGTAAGTCGAGGATTCCGTGTATTCGATCAGGCTCTGGGATGTGCCAAAGCCTGCCGTTCTGTCCATGAACCCGAAGCCGGAGGCGATATTCTGGCGCTGCAGGTTGGTGATCGTGTTGCTGACGATGGTCCAGCCTGCAAACACGATGACTGCCAGCAGCAGCACCTGGAAAAATATGCCTCGCACACGCGGGTCGTTGACCAGCGACACCCTTGTATCGGATGACGCCCCGTCGTTATCCCGAATTGTCATATTCCCTCGCCAAACCTGTACCGCACCGACGCGTGATTGAAGTCCGCGTCCGTCATGCAGCAGACCGTTTCATTTTCCCCGTCGACGCGGAAACGGTCATGTGTCCCCTGAGACAGCCCTGTTTTTGCTTTTCGGGTCTGCCTTTATGACGCTCGTCCCGACCGGCCAGTAAAAGCCGGCCGGGACGGCGATGCGGAGCCCGGATCAACAGGAGATCCGGTTTAGCTGCCAGCTGGTCTTAGCGGACCGGCGGAGCGTACTGGATGCCGCCCTTCGACCACAGCGCGTTCAGGCCGCGTGCGATGCCGAGCGGGGTGTCCGGACCGATGTTGCGGTCGAAGGCTTCGCCGTAGTTGCCGACGCCCTTGACGATGTTGACGACCCAGTCGTTCGAGACGCCGAGGCCTTCGCCAAATGCACCTTCAACGCCGAGGAGACGCTTGATTTCCGGGTTTTCGGACTTCTTCATCTCTTCAACATTGGCCTGGGTGATGCCCAGCTCTTCGGCGTTGACCATTGCGTAGAGCGACCACTTCACGAGGTCGAACCACTGATCGTCGCCATGGCGGACGACCGGGCCGAGCGGCTCCTTGGAGATGATTTCCGGCAGAACAATGTGGTCACCCGGGTTCGTCAGCTTCAGGCGCTCTGCATAGAGGCCCGAGGCGTCGGTGGTGAACACGTCGCAGCGGCCGGCGTCATAGGCCTTGACCACTTCGTCGGCCTTTTCGAAGGCGACGATTTCATACGGCATGTTGTTGGTGCGGAAGTAGTCGGCGACGTTCAGCTCGGTGGTGGTACCGGTCTGGGTGCAGACAGAAGCGCCCGACAGTTCGAGAGCGCCGGCAACGCCGAGCGACTTGCGAACCATGAAGCCCTGGCCGTCATAATAGGTGACGCCGGTGAAGTTCAGGCCGAGCGAGGTGTCGCGCGAAACGGTCCAGGTGGTGTTGCGCGACAGCATGTCGATTTCGCCGGACTGCAGCGCGGTGAAGCGCTCCTTGGCGTTCAGCGGGGAGTACTTGACCTTGCTGGCATCGCCAAACACGGCAGCGGCAACGGCACGGCAGATATCGACGTCGAGGCCGGTCCAGTTGCCCTGCGCGTCCGGGTTGGAGAAGCCCGGCAGACCCTGGCTCACACCGCACTGGATGAAGCCCTTGGCCTTGACGTCGTCAAGGGTGCCGGCGGACGCGGAGGTCGCGGCAACGCCCATCGCGGCGCCGAGCAGAAGCGGAACGAGATTAGCTTTCATGGATTTGCAGCCTTTATTGTTACCCATCTGTATTTTTTCATCGGTCTTGCCGCCGCAACCACGTCACGCCCGCCGCCGGACCCCCTGCCCGGCCGTAACCGGACCCCGGTCCTCCCGACAACACTTTGCGCTGCCAGACGAGGGACATGATTGAGCGCCAATCCAATGGTGTCCATTCGATGGCATTTGACGGGGCGGGTCAAGGGGTTGCAGGTTGGTCTGAGGAATATTTCCATTGCCGATTCCCCCCTTTCGGACAGAAACGCAACTGCGACGGTGAACATGAGCAAGAAAACGGCACCAACTGATCAAAAGCCAGACACAATTCTCGTCCATGCCGGGCGCCACCCGGACGAGTTCCATGGCTTCGTCAATCCGCCGGTGGTGCATGCCTCGACGGTCCTGTTTCCCGATACCGCCCACATGGCGCCCGGGGCACAGAAGTACAATTACGCAAGGCGCGGCAACCCGACGACAGATGCCCTTGAGGAAGCTTTGACGGCTCTGGAGGGCGCTGCCGGGACGAAACTGGCGACATCCGGCCTGAATGCGGTGTCGATTGCCTGTCTGTCCTGCATCAAGGCCGGTGATCACTTCTTGGTCGCCGATACGGTCTATGGGCCGACGCGGCACTTCTGCGACACGGTTCTTCCGCGATATGGCATCTCGGTGGAATATTTCCGTCCAGACCTTGGAGCGGGAATCAGATCCCTGTTCAAGCCCAACACAGCCGCCATCTACACCGAAGCGCCCGGATCCCTGACGTTCGAGATGCAGGATATTCCCGCAATCGTCGCTGCGGCGAAAGAAATCGGTGCCTTTGTCCTGATGGACAACACCTGGGCAACGCCGCTCTATTTCAAGCCGATCGCGCATGGTGTGGATCTCTCGATCCAGGCCGGCACCAAGTACATTGTCGGCCATTCCGACGTGACCATCGGCACCATTGCTGCAAGCGAGCGCGCCCTTCCCGGCCTGATCGAGCTGCACGGGGCCATGGGCGTGCACATCGCACCGGACGATGTCTATCTGGCGCTGCGTGGCCTCAGGACGATGTCGGTCCGGCTGGAGCGGCATTACCGGACCACGCTGACCGTGATCGACTGGCTCAGCAGCCAGCCAAAGGTGGCCGCGATCCGCTATCCGGCCCTGCGGCAGGATCCAGGTCATGCGCTCTGGTCGCGGGATTTTTCGGGAGCCAGCGGCCTGTTCGCCTTTGATTTTTCTTCGGACGTCACCAAGGGCCAGGCGAGTGCCTTCCTCGACGGTCTGCGCCTGTTCGGGCTCGGCTATTCCTGGGGCGGGTTCGAAAGCCTTGCCATTCCGGTGAAACTGGCCGGCATCCGCAGCGCCGGCACACCCATGCCCGGCGGCGAGAGCATCCGGCTCAATATCGGCCTGGAAGACCCGGAGGATCTGATTGCCGATCTCGCCCGCGGCTTTGCTGCCATGGATGCCTGATCAGCCAAAAAAGGCGGGCTGATTCAGCCCGCCCAACCTTCATCCGGTTGTTCAGAAACCACCGTCAGATCGCTGGATCCTGGCGCTTTTCCTTGAAGATGAGCCAGAGATTGCGGAAGTAGATGATCAGCCCCAGCGCCTGTCCGGCAATGAACACCGGGTCCTGCCGCTGGACTGCATAGACGAGCAGCAGCGAACCGCCACCGATCGAGAAAAACCAGAAGGCGATCGGCACAATCGAGCGGCCGACCCGCTCGGAGGCGATCCACTGCACGATGAAGCGCATCGAGAACAGGAACTGGGCGACGAAACCCAGGATGACCCAGAAGTCGAGCTGCTTGACGAACACATCATGCAGCCATTGAGCCAGTTCAGTCATGTCAGGCGTTCCATGCGGGGGAAGACATAGGGTTTCAGGCTTCTGGCGCCGAAGCGATGGCGGAGACAACCGGAATTGCCTTTCGGCGGCGGCGCAGCCACCAGACGCCGAAGAGATCCAGCGCACCGATCAGCGCCCGGTCAAAAATGCCGTATTTCGAGGTCCCATGCCGGCGCTGCCGATCCAGTACATCGACATGCACGACGCCGTAGCCCTCGCGGATGACCAGCGCCGGAAGAAACCGGTGCCAGCTGTCAAAATAAGGCAGCTGCAGGAAAACCTCGCGCCTGAGCGCCTTCAGGCCACAGCCGCTGTCGCGGGTGTTGTCCTTGAGCAGCGCACCACGCAGCTTGTTGGCAAGCTTCGACGCCAGACGCTTGGCCCGGCTTGCCTTCCGTCCGACCCGCTGGCCCGCAGCCAGGGCTACGGCCGGGCCTCCAGCCTCCAGCGCCTTCAGCAGCTCGGGAATGTAGGCCGGGTTGTTTTCCCCGTCGCCGTCAATGGTCGCAACCACCGTGCCCCGGGCTTGCAAAACGCCCGTGCGCACGGCGCAGCTCTGGCCGCAGGCCTGAGCATGACGGAGCGGGCGCAGCCAGGCATGGGTCGACGCGTAGGCGGCCAGCACCTGATCGGTCCCGTCGCTGGAGCCGTCATCGACGACGATGACCTCAAAGGCCCATCCGTCCAGCGCGGCAGAAATTTCGTCCAGCAGGATTGGCAGGTTGTCGCGCTCGTCCTTGGCGGGAACAACGACGGTCACGTCAAGCGCACCGGTCATGTCGGTGTTGGTCATATCGGTCATTGTGGTCACTCCCCGCCCTTGGCCGGGCGCAGGGCCGAGCTCCGGCCAAGCAGGGCGCGCCACAGAGCGCGCAGGCTGAGCGCGGCGGAGCGCTGGTTGAGGATGGGAACGATGCTGCCATTGGGCGCCAGCGTAAAGCCCAACCGGCGCCGTGCCATCCAGCGGGCGCAGAACAGCGTCACAGTCATGCCGAGCAAGGTTCCGGCGATCACATCCGAGGGGTAATGCGCGCCAACCATGATGCGGCTGAAGGCAGCCCAGAAAGCCGCGACGATGATCAGCCAGCGCCAGGTCGGAAAGATCAGTGCCAGCGCTGTCGCCAGCGCCGCAACCGTGGTCGAATGCCCGGACGGAAAACTGGTGTAGGCACCATTGAAGACGAACGGATCGAAGGCAATCGGACCGACCTGTTCATAGAGCTTCGGGCGGGCGCGCCCGAGGATCCACTTGAAGATCAGCGACAGGATGCCGGTCAGCGCGACGGTGTAGAAAATAAAAGCTGCGTAGGTCCAGGTCATGGCCATGGCCATCCGGGCCCGTCCTGCGAGGCGGCTCAAGTCAGCAAAGGCGAGATAGCCAAGGCAGAACAGACCGGTTGACCACAGGATCCAGTTTGCCTTGCCAAGATCCGTGATGGCCGCAAACGCCTCCCGGTATCCCGGTGGCAGGGAGCGCAGCCACGGATAGGTCGGGATATCGGCAAGCACCACGGCGATGCCAACCGTCAGAAGCAGGATCGCCAGAAAGTCCTGGGGCCGCTGGCCGGCGGGCAAGGGGTCATGCAGGCGTTCGGCCCTGCGGCGGCGGTTGGCGATGACTGTCCTGACCCTGCGCCAGTTTCCCAGAAACCGCTCGCGGACCGCGACAAGCCGCCGCTTCCAGCCTGGACCACCAGTGTCCATGCCGCCCGTTTCAAAACCGTCCGTCATTGTGCTGCAGGTCCTGCCACGTAAAGCCCAAGGTCAAGGGTGCGACCGCCATTGATGTTGACGCCCTCTACCCTGCCGCGCAGTTCCGGCACAAGTCCGCTCGCCGCCGCTGCAGTGAGAAAGCTCTCTTCCTGTAGCTTCTCGATCACGGCAATGCGGCAAGTCTTGGGCTGCGCAGCCAGGAAGGCCGCCGCTTCATTGCCCGGGATCAGCCGGGTCCCTGTGCCTTGCAGGAAGACAAAGCTCGGCTCACTGAAGCCGCTGGAGGCCACCTCAGGCGCTGCGCAAGGCGTCTTTTCGGCAATCGCGGCCACCAGGCGCGGCGAGACCCAGATTGTCTCCAGCGCCGGTCCGGAGAAGCCCCAGACGCCCCCCGTCATGAGCAGCATGGCGAAGACCGCCCGCGGCAAGGCGACGAGTGACTCACCATGCGCCAGCCGGGCGGCAGACCAAACGGCCAGGAGCGCCGCAAAGCCGCACAGCACCACACCCGGAGGCGACGGCCAGAGGCCAAGCGCAAAGGGACCGGCCAGCACCGCGCCGAAAATCGCCAGAGGCAGCAGCGCGACCAGTGCCGCCCCTGTCCAGCGCAAGGCCCGTCCGGCATTGGCCCCAGCACCATCGACAAGCGCAGCAGCCGTGACAAGCGCCAGAGCCGGCAACAACGGCATCGTGTAATGCGGCAGCTTGGTCGCCACCAGCTCGAAGACAATCCAGGAGGGCAAGAACCATGCGGTCGCAAACAGCACCAACGGGCTCTTGCGTTCGCGCCAAATCGCCGGCGCTGCAAACACCAGGAACCCCGGCAGCGGCCAGAACACGGCGAGCATCGCCGCCAGATGGGTGAGCGGCGGAGCGCCATGGCTTTCCTGTCCCTCGGAGACCTTGCCAAGCAGGTCGCGGCCAACCGCTTCCTGGAAAAAGCCGCCCTCGGTCGCAATCCAGATGGCAACAAACCACGGCAGGATGAGCAAGAGCATCCAGGGCACGCCAAACACCGGCGCAGACGCCCGGAACCAGCTGGCACTGCGGGTCAGCAACATAAGTCCGGCGACGGTCAGGCCGACAACCATGAGGATCACCGGCCCCTTGACCAGTACGCCCCCGGCAATCGCCGTCCAGAACACCAGCGCAAGTCCCCAGCGCGGAACAGGGCTGCTGGCCAGGAACAGCCGCGCCAATGCACCTTGCGCCAGGACGATCATCGCAAAGAGTGTTGCGTCCGTCTTGCCAAGCCGCGCCTCGACGCCAAGGATCAAGGCCGAAAGCACCAGCAATCCGGCAACAAAGGCGACAGGTGGTCCGGCAAATGCCCGCGCCATCCAGTACGTCAGCAGCACCACCGAAAGACCGGCGATCAGGGAAGGCAGACGGTAGACCCAGAGCGGAGCGTCCGCGCCATAGCCGGTCGCCTTGGCCGAGACCACCTGCAGCCAGTAGATGCCGATGGGCTTCTTGTAGCGCGGCTCTTCTTGCAGGCGGATGTCGACGTAGTTGCCGGTCTCCAGCATCTGTTTCGAGGCTTGGGTAAACCGGGGCTCATCACGGTCGAGCGGAGGAACGGTCCATTGTCCGGGTACGAACATCGCCAGCGCCAGCACCAGCAACACAAGCGGCGCAATCAGGTCGTGCCCGAGCAGCCTCAGCCAGACCGGCCGCTTAACGGCGGCAGAGACGGCGGATTCGGGAGAAAGGCCTGTTGTCTGAGTGTTCGGGTCGATTGTCGTGCTCATGGTCTGCCTGACGCATCCTGACTGGCGCGGCGGGCTCCCCCTGCCCCGACACACCAGCGTGTTCAAGCGCGTTTCCTACAGGAGTGCAGGCGAAAGGGAAACGGGAGACTTCAATGGGACAGTGAAGGTGGGTCGTGCCCGGTCCCGTTCTGCCCTCCCCTGACCTGCCGATCCGGTCTGGACCGGCCGGATTGCATGTTTTTCCCGGAAAAGCCGTCTGTCCGGCTTGGCCCGGCGCCCGTTCTGGCCTAAGCCGGGCGGGTTCCCGTTCGTCGATTGAAGAGACACCCCATGCAGACGCGCCGCCGGTTTCTTGTCAGCCTCGCCCTCTGTGTTGCCCTTGCAGGCTGTGCCGGACTTGAGCCCACGAAGCTTGGCCCCAAGACAGTGATCGAGCCTGTGCCTGTCGATGAACCTGCGATGCTCGCCAGGCTCAATGCCTATCGGGCAAGCAAGGGCCTTGCGCCCGTTGCACTGGATGCCCGCTTGACCGCCGTGTCGTCCGACATGGCACGCTATATTGCCGAGCGCGATAGCATGAAAACGCGCCAGCACAGCGCGGAAGGGCTCTCGGGCCGCCTCGATGCAGCCGGTTATCGGAACTACGCAGGCGCGGAAAACCTTGGCGCGGGCTATGCCACACAGGACGCCGCCTTTGCCGGCTGGCAAGGCTCTGCCGGGCATGACCGCAACCTGCTCAATCCCTATGTGACGAAGATGGGCCTTGCCCGGGTCAACCGGTCCGACGGAACCTGGCGGAACTTCTGGGTCATGACCCTGTCGCGGCCCGAAGCTGACGGCCGGCCGGTGCTGGTCAACCGCTAAAAACAAAAAGCCCGGCGCTCAGGCCGGGCCTTTCACGGTCAGGACCCGCGCTGTCAGGCAGCAACGCCCTGAATTGCGGAGAGCTTCCAGTCACCGCCGCGCTTGCGGGCAAACGTCCAGATCTCGGTGCTTTCGCCCGGAACCTCGGCGTTGCCCTCGACAACCGCACCGGTTTCACGGTCCAGCATCACGTCGATGCTCTCGTAGCGCATGGCAACCGTTGCGTAGTCGGTGCCGTCCTCATGCCAGGCTTCGGCCAGATCGCCCTGCAGCAGCTTCACCTCGGTCACCTGATTGCGGCGCCCCTGCGTTGCCAGTTCGCCAAGCTCCTCGGCAAGGTAGGACATCGCTTCCGGCGTCGCCAGACGGCGCAAGGCGGCAAAGTCCTCACGGCCATAGGCTTCCTGGACTTCCGTAAGCATGGCTTCGAACCGGTCGAAGTCTTCCGGCGCGATCTCGATCGGCTCGCCGACAACCTGCATCGCCGGCTGTGCCGCGGCGCCTGCCGAGCCACCGGAGAACAGGCCACCGGCCAGACCCGACAGTCCGCCAGTCATGGCCGAGCCGGCTTGGCCTGCAGGACCGTCTGTGCCGCGTGCAGAGCCGAGACCAGCCCCGGCGGACGGAGCCGAGTAGGCATGAGCCGGGGTGGGCTGACGCCGGCTGGCAAGGAAACGCATGACCAGCATGACAATCAGGGCAATCACGCCAAGCTGAAGCAGCAGACCGAAGAACCCTGCCATGCCGCCAAGACCCTGCCCCATCAGCATGCCGATCAGCCCGCCCACCAGCAGGCCACCGATCATCGACCGGCCGAAGCTGCCGAAGAAACCGGGCTTCTGCTGCGCTGCCGGCGACTGGGCCGCCTGCGGCGCGCCCGGGCGCGCCGGCTGGTTGACGCCCGGCGCAGCCGTGCCAGGGTTCGGGGTCATCGAGCGCTCGATCGGGGCTGCCGTGCCGGGTGCGGTCGGCGTTGCCGGGGTCGACTGGAACGTACGGGACCCACGGCTGCCAAAGCCGCCCCCGCTGCCAGCGCGGCGCGCCTCAGCGAAGTCGGCAGCAACAAGCAGGGCAGCGAGCCCAAGAATCGCGGCGGCTGTCGAACGGGCAAAACGGCTGGACACGGACGGCATTTCCTTCTCTGGTTGAACCTGCGGATGAGCTGATGTCATCCTTTGTCCCCGCATATGGGGTTTCCCGTAGCCAGTTGAAAGACTTGCCAGAGCGCTCTGCGGCAGATTTTTGCACGCGAGCGCGCCACAAAGAAAAAAGGCGGACCCGAAGGTCCGCCATGAAGTCAGGTTTCCAGAGACCCCAAGAGGGGAACCGGCGAGAGCCGGTGAGAACGCCGCTCCAAAAGTGGAGTTTCAATCTCATCTTTTTTCTAGGCTGTGGCTGCGAACCTGTCAAGCGCCCCCGCTGACACCCGAGGCGCATTCAGAATGGAAAGGGACGTTCGGCAAATTCGGCTTCCGTTGCAGCATGTTGCCGGAGCCCAAGGCGCAGGGGTTCCTCAAAAAGACGGGAGCTGCCAAATCGTGGCTGCCAGTCCACAAGGTCTGGACTGACGACCTTGGCACAGGACAGGCCGATATCCTCCCGGGACAGATCAATGAAATAGGCCCTCACGCCCCTTTGCATCAGACTGCGCTCAAGATCGCCTGGCGCAAAGTCGGGCGGAAGACTGGTCAGCGCTGCAGTGTCAGGCAGGACGTGAAAGGCCTGACGGATGTCCTGGTTGATGGCGAGATCAAGTGCCAATGGCAACTTCACGCCTGTCTGGGCGGGCGAAGCCTGCACCGCCAGCCGCAGCTCCTGCATCCGCTCCCCTTGCAGAAGCTCCAGAACAGCCGATGCGACCGTCCCGGCCGCGCTCGCCCCGGACGCAAAGCCAGCTGCCCCCATTTTCCCCTCCCCGATCCACGACAGCGCGACCACGACGTGATGATCAAAGGCGGCAGGAGCCCAATAGACGCGCGTGATGCGAGATCGCGCAGTGATCCACCCTGCACAAATTTCAGGCAAAACCTCCTGCCACACCCCCTGCTGCAGAGGGGTTATCCCCAGCCGGTTGTACCAGCACAGGCCAATGGCATCGCGCTCGACCGCCTCGCTGAGCGCACGTGCGCGAGCCCCATCCAGATCAGTCCAGACCGCTGCCCCGACCGACGATGCGATCGGCAGATCCGGAAGGCCACACCACGCTCCCTCCCCGACGATGTGTCCGAGCGCCGGGACCTGAACCGGAGCACCGCCACACAGTGGTTCAGCAATAAGCCGACGCTCGGAGAGCCCGTTCCAGTCGATACCGGCATCGGTCCAGTGCTGCTCCAGCAAAGGGTGGCGCCCCGCGAGCCGCCGCTCCTGTGCCGGACTGAAGCGCAGCAACGGCCCGGCGGGAATATCGACAAGTCCTTCTTCTCTCGAAACAATTTTCGGATCCCCTGCCCCACGCGACAGGAGGCTGAGCCGCTCGGCCATTTCGCCAAGGCAGGATTTGAGCGCCTTGTGCCGGTCAAATCCCTGCCCGCCGCTCACCAGCGTCGCGAGCGTCCTGGCGGCTTCGACACGCCAGGACTGGTCTGCCCCAGCTGGAGCTGCAGCGGATCGCAGGGGATCCAGAATGGCGGTTGCCAGATGAACCCCGCCGTCCGCAGCAAGAAACCGGATATCGAGCGGCCAGGCTGAAAGCAGAGGCGAAAATGGCTCGAACTCTTGTGCAGATGAGCCAGCAGCACCGGCATCGCCGGCGCCGGCATCGCCTCCATCCCTCAGGCCCAGGGCCTCCAAGATTTGCACCATTGCTGGCGCGTCATCGCTCCCTGGCGCGGATTGCGTGGCCCGTGGATGCATGCTCGAAACCACCGCAGGAAACGTCTCGTTAACCTTTTCCACAGCCCTGGACCGTCCGTCAGTTGCACAGGTGGCGAGCCTGCCAGCCCCTCTTGCCGAGCGCAATCGCCGCGATGAATGTGGAGTGGCTCGGGACGGAACCGCAACGACGCGGCACGGCACCCCGATCAGACGATCCGAAGACAACTAACCAGTCACCGGCCTAAGCGGCCCGGAGATACGGCAGGCTGCAGCACGAAAACCGTGTTGCCGGCACAGGGTTCTGCATGCCCATGGCCCGGTCTCCGCCACACACAGAGGTTCGACATGCGTCAGGAAACCACCCGCGAAACTCTCGTAAACTTTGGTGCCCTCATCGGTCAGCTGGTGAACGAAGGTCAGGCCCAGCAGGCCGCAGCGCTCATCGAGGCAGAAGCCTCCGGCACGACCGTCCTGGCCGACGGTGTCGACAGTGTGCATCTCGTAGTCCCGGCAGACATCGACGCAGCCCGCGTCGCTGCCAGCGATGAAGCCTATTTCGCCGAGATCGGCCGCAAGGCTCTCGGCTTCTGCTTCTACGAAGTTGACCCGGCCTGACTTTTAGTCGGCACCCTACAGGCCCTGCTCGGGAGAGCGGGGCCACCGTTCCAAAGCGAAGGAAGACGATCATGGCTCGCTTTCCGATGCCGGCCAGCAGAGTCGCTGCGTTGGGCCGCGTGCTGGCAGAAGCAGGCAGCGACCCGACCAAGCGCCGCGCACTGCAGGAAAACCCAAAGTCCGTTCTGGCTGCGGCCGGCGTCCCGGAAGAAGTCATTGCCTTGTTTGACTTCACAGTGGTTTGCGACACTGCACAGACGCGGCATGTCGTTCTGCCCTACCGCTATAACGCAGCCAAACTCGACCAGACAGATGAAGCCTACTTGAGCGGAATTGCGGGAATGGCTTTGGATTCAGCTGAAGCTCTCGCTGTCAGATTCAGCTAATTCGGCAAGAGCGCGACTGATGGCGGCAGCGATCTTGTCAGAACCGGCGCAAGCCCAGCGTTTCGCGTAACGTGTCGAGAGCACTGTCAAATGCGGCGCGAATGGCTGGTGTCTGGAAAAGATTGACCTGGTTTAACCAGGCGGTCAGCTCGGCTGAATGCGTCGACGGGTCCTGTCGGCCAAACTGCGCGGACATGCGCTGCAAAAGCAACGCACGCGTGGCGGCTGCCTCCTCGAACAAACCGGCATTTTGCTGAGCAGCAAATTTGGTCGTCAGGACGTGAATGTTGTCAATAGGTCCCCGCCGGGCAAATTCGGCAGCCCTATCAAAGTCGCCAGAGGCGAAAAAGACATTCGCCAGATATCCGTAAACAATCCGCGGCGTCGTCGTCAGCCCGTCAAAAGCGCGCAAGGCAAGGTCAGTGGCATTGCGCTGGTCGCCGATGTAGGCGAGCGCCTCGGACGCTGAAATCACATTCATCGGGTCAAGCGGATTGAGCTCGAGCGCTTGGCGGAAGGCACGGGCCGCGTCATCCGGACGCTTGGATTGGATAAGTGTCCAGCCGTTCATGCGATGGTTGATCACCTGCCAGGGATCAAGAGCCACCGCCTTCTCCGACAGGCCAAGCAATTCGTCCTGATCCATCATCCCGCTGCCGGGATGGGGATAGCACAGCGCCTGTTTCATCAGGATCGAGCAGCGGCCGGCGTAGATCAGGCTGAAATTGCCATGCGACTTCTCGAGCTCTGCCAGGATCTGCAGTGCCTTCCTGTCCGAGGCAAGGTTGAAGTCCCAGATCAAGGCTTCCGCCTGGCACCAACGGGAAAATGCCGATCGTCCTGGACGCTGCCGAAGTCGGCCGATGATGTGGCCATAAACACGGCTGACCGTCCGGTACACCGCCTCGACACGCTCGGAAGGTGACTTTGCCAACGTCAGATCAATGACTTCGTTGAACGCAATCTGCCCGCTGCTGCGGTTTTCCAGCTGGACATAGATGCGGTTGAGCATCCGGTCGCGGCGGAAACGCAGAAGGAAGCTGCCGAGTTCGCCGCCATCAACCCGCACCGGCGCTGTGCCATCCTCGCCCATCCAGTAGGCCGCCTCATACATTTCGAAGCAGCGATAAGCGGAGAGCCCAGCGACGATCTCGTCACGCAGTGACAAGGCCATATGGTCGGTATCGCGTTCGAATGCGAGGCTGGCAATCGACAGCACCGGCAGCAGGATATCGCGCCGCAAGGCTGGAAAGTCGACGACCGAATTCGCCCAATCCGCCGACGCGGGATCGCTCCGCCCCTCGCCAGCTCGGCGTTCATTGGCCTCTCGCGGATCCAGGTTCGTCGGTTGCAAGCGATCTGCGACCGGAGCGTCAGCTGTCGTGCCACTCGCCGCATCCGCATCGTCAATCAGGCGCAGCGTTGCTTCATCGGGTTCCTGATCCAGCAGGTTCCTAAGCTCGCGGCGGCAATCGCGCAGTTGCTGCAAAGCCCGTTCCCGTCGGCCCAGCGACAGGAAATGCCTGATGAGCACCTGATGCGCAAACTCGTTCGCCGGATCAAGTTTCAGCAGAAAACCTGCGATGACTTCCCGCTGACCGGCTGCGCCATTGCCGCCGATGGCCTGCAACTCCTCCAGCGCATTGATGGCCTTCTCGACAACGCCGGCCCGGACCCTCTCCTGCTCAAGACCGAGCCAGTCAGCAAAGGCTGGGTCAATTGCATCGAATCCAGACAGGAAATCACCGCCCCACAGTTCCCGCAGCTGATCCTCGTCCAGTGAAATCTGGCCGGACAGCGACTGATGGAGCACGTCGAGATCCGTGCTGATGGCCTCGCCCAGCAGAGTGATGCCCGTCATCGACGCATCAATGAGCCGGACACCGCTGGTTGTTTCTGCCTGACGCACATGCGCCACCGCCTGGCGCAGCGAAACCGCCGCCTTCGCCCGGTCGCCCTCGCTCCACAGCAGCGCAGCCACTTCCGATCGGGTCGCGGTAAATCCGGGACGGCGCAACAGAAAAGCGATCAATGCCAGCGACTTGCGCGTCTTGAACGGCAGCACGACGTCCCCGGGCGCGACAAGTCGCACCGGGCCAAGTGTCTGCAGATAAAGTCGTCCAGGTGTAGCCACCGCTCCTGTTTGCCCCATCGTCTCCGGTCTCGTTCAGGTCCGAACCGGGCTGCACCAGCTTGACTTTGCGTGAGCTTGACTCAGCATCATATCCAGTCACCGTATCACGCAAGTTTCACGCTGCGAACGGAAGATCGCCGCGCAGGATGCAGATGGCGACGCCCGAGCAGGTCGTTACCATGCGGTCCAGTGAGGCCCAGTAGTAAAACGGTAGGATCCAGATGTCGAAAGCTGCCGATATCCAACAGTCCCAGCGTCCGGACGCCCTTGAGGGCCAGGATGGCGAACTCACCAACGAGTCGCTCAAGCGCATGATCTATTTCACGCGCCGCGAAGCAGAGAAGGATGGCCGCACGTTCTGTGCCTACTTGCTCAGCCTCGCGTTGAAGGCACTCGACGAAGAATCCGACGAGATCAACGCCGCAATCAAATCGAAGTTCGCTCCGCAGGATCGGGTCCGCGACATCTCGGCAAACTGAAAAGTTCGCACAACGCGGCCCTTTCGCACGTGTTCTATAACATGCGCTGTGAAGGGGCCGCAGCGCTGACGGCCGACCTGCGCCGCAGGACATGCGTCATCAACCCGCCGGGGTCCCTGCAATCCCACCCTGATTTTCCGAATGTTTCTGATCCGGTCTATCGGTCAGACTTGCCGCACCGGGTAGGAAGTTTTCGCCTGGCGTCATTTCTGCTGCATGCGCGCGGCATCCCGGACATCAGTCCAGGCACAGGTTTCGTTGGCAGTGCCCCATCGGAAGTCCAAGGCTGTATCTCCAGCGATACTTGCACAGGCGGGTGTATCAATCTGGATTGAAACACCCCTTCGAATCAGCGACAGCGATTGCCGACGGCGGCACATCCCTCTGTTTTTCCTGGAAGTTTACGGCGCAGCATGGCGGAAGCTGTGGAAAACATATCCCGCTTCTTCAACGACAGTGGATCAAATCGCGGCATGTGATCATCCGCCAGGATGAAAAGTCCATCGTCGGCGTCTTCGCCATACGGATTTGCTTCCGATTGTTTCTGCGCACTTGCGGGCAATTCAAAGCCGGTCGCACACCAGCGATCCGCCCGTGCGGCACTGGCAACCTCTGGCAGCCTCAGGCAGCCGCTGGCAGTTTTCACTCAGGACATTGATGATGGCGACCCCGGCAGGATTCGAACCTGCGACCATTCGCTTAGAAGGCGAGTGCTCTATCCAGCTGAGCTACGGGGCCATGCGATCAAGTTGAGACCGGCGGTCTCAAACGAATACGGCCCCGGTAGACACCGGGGCTTCGGTTTTCAAGGCCGGCAAAACCAGCCGGCGGAACCTGTCAGTGCGTCCAGGGCGCAGAGCGGTCGAAGCGGAAGTTGTCCGAATAGGACGAGCCCCGCACCACGCGATCCTTCGGCTGCTCGACGCGGTGGGCAAGGCCAACGCGCTTGGCATAGGCAACCGCATCCTCGGCGCTTTCAAAATACAACCGCACCTGCTGCTTCATGTCGGAAGATGAGGTGTAGCCCATCAGGGGCTCCACGGTCCGGGCAACTTCCGGCTCATATTCGAGCACCCAGCGATGGGTTTTAGCCTTGCCGGACTGCATGGCCGTCTTGGCCGGACGATAGATGCGCGCAACCATGTCGCGTGTCCTGATATTGCCTGAGTGACTAGCGTCGGTTTGCCGTTACGCCGAGGGACAAGGAATACCTCGCCTTGCGCGCGCTTCGAAAACCAGCCCCGTTTTCCGCGTGTTTGCGGCCAATGTCAACATCGTCCGCCGGGATCGAACAACTCTGATCGGTCGATACGCGGCCTGCGGCACGAAGCATGGCTGACCCGGCGCGACCACCGTGCAGCCGCGCGAGCGACCGCTGACACGAGCCCTTTCTGCAATCCGGTCAAGACGCCGTTAGCGACAAGGGCAATTACAATCGTCCTTGCACCCCCGATTGCTTTTCGCTTGAGCAGTTTGGATTTATTCTGATCCCATAATTAATCGACCGGACTGTTGCCACCCGCTCCCAAATCAGACGTCAACAGCAACCGGTGCCCCAGGATCCGACGCCCAAGATGATATCTCTGCGCATGAGCCAGTATCAGCATGAGCACAGCATGCCCACAAATGCGCGGCTCATCCGCCTCCGGCAAGCCGTCGAGGACAAGGGCCTGTCCGACATGTGGGACATGATCCTCAGCATCGATTATCAGGCTGCACAAGCGGCTGATCTGATGCCGGAGACGCTGGAACAGTTTCTCGACGTGATCGAACTGCTGGTCCGGGCGTTTTCCTACAACGATTGATCGGCAACATTTCCGAAACCTGCAAGAAAACCCGCACAACAGCGTGTTTCGTTGATTTGTGGCAAAAGACATTTCCTCTGGCTCAAGAATGCGGCATGCTGTGCGAGATCATCATGATCCGGCCGGAGAATAGTCTTTTGGCCAGAACAATGTGCAATCGATTTCATGCTGGCCCGTCCAAACTACATGTTCGCTGATCTCGGACTTGATGCTGTCGACAAGGGTCTGGCCGACCCGCGCCTCGCGCGGTTCCTCGAAGATACCCGAGCGGCCGGAGGTATTGCCGATAACCGGTTGCGGCTGCACATGCCCTATTTGAGCCTCTGCTCAGATGCCGCCACTCCGTCTTCTCCTCCCCCGATCTTTTATGTCGGACAGGATTGCTCGCAGCGCCTGTTGTTCGGTGATGAATGGACCCGCAGCCCGGACGCAAGCCTGCGGACACCGGACGCCGAACTCGAGGCAGCGGCTGCCGATGGTTATCGCATCGCCCTTGAACGGGGGGCCTACTATGGCTACGCGAGGACCAGATTGCATCTCAATGGCAGTCCGGTGGAAGTTGCCTTTGAACGGCTGATCGTCGCCCTGCGTCCCCGGGTCGGTGCACCGACCCGGTTCTGCGCCTATTATGGTCTCATTCAGTCGATTGAGCGCTGAGTCCACGCGCCAGCGTGACGAGGTCTGCCCGGCTGGACCAGACAAGCCAGTCATCGGGCCGGATATGTGCCGGCGGCACGATCCAGTGCGTCCCGCGCGGGGCAAAGCGCCGATAGCCGACCCGGAGCCCGAACCCCTTCAGGGCATTGGCTTCTGCCATCAGGCCGTAGAGCCAGTCCGGCTGCCACTTCAGCAAGGCAACGAGAAAGCCCATCTGGGTCAGCTTTTCCGCAAGTCCCCTGCCCCGCAGGTCCCGGCGAAGCCAGAGGTTGCCGTGGTAGACAATGCGGCCGCGCAGTTCGAAGGCTTCGGCAGCATGGAACTCGCCGAGACGCGTGTCGCCTCCCGCAGGATCAACAAAGATGCGGCGCTGCTGCTGTTGCCAGAATGCGGCCAGCGGCCGATCCCTGAGCTCATCCATCTTTGCCGCCTGCAGCGAAGCAATGCCTCCGGCAGCGTCCTTCACGCCAATCCAGAAGGCATTGCCCGCGTGCAAGTCGAAGAAGCGGGCCGAAAAGTCTTCCATCAGGTAGCGATCTTCGCTCGCCAGCGCCGCGGCTTCGAACACCCTGAAGTCCGCGCTTTCCTCAATCGTCAGGCCAAATCCGCGCAGCTCGCCGGTCAAGCGCCCCAATGCGTCCGCGATCACCAGGGTGGATGTGTCGAGAGTGTCCAAAACCATCTACGTCCCCAACATGTTAGCCCGCGCGATCTTGCGCGGCGGGTTAACAGTGGAACGGACGCGGCCGGGTGGAAACAAAAAGCAAGCGACCTACGCTGCGTTGCAGGGCAATTGTTGTGCCGTCAAATGCCAGGCAGTTTCTGGGCGCTCAAACGGCCAGGCACGTCAACTCCGCTGTGGATCGACCAAAATAAAAAAGGCACCCGCCGGGTGCCTGAAAACGCGGTCGCATCGCCGACCAGTCGCCACTAAGTGCTTGAATTGATGGTCGGGGCAGCAAGATTCGAACTTGCGACCCTCTGCTCCCAAAGCAGATGCGCTACCAGGCTGCGCTATACCCCGATACCTTGATTTGTGTGGGTTTCCACTGTTTCGGGCCTGAAGTCAATGCGGTCTCAGGCGAAAACCCGGACCGTCCAGACAATTCCGGGAAACTGCATTGATGGGCGATCGAAACTCCGCCACACGTCGTCAGGTGTGAGATGGCGTGAACTCAGTCAGCGCGCCCGGATGCTCGGAGCCTTCACGGCTTGACCGGCAGCGAGCCCCAACCGCTCCGATGTCCCCGCCAGCACTTCCAGCACATATTGCGCCGGTGCACCGGATGCGACGATCTTCTCGGAAAGCGGCACCGTGTCCTTGGCGATCGACACGATTCGCCCGTCAGCAGCAATGAAGATCATGTCGAGCGAAAGATAGGTGTTCTTCATCCAGAAATAGCGCTCGCCCTCGCCATCGAAGACGAAGAGCATGCCAGCGTCCGTCGCCATGTCCTTGCGGTTCATCAGACCGACAGACCGCTGGGCCTCAGTCGCCGCCACTTCGGCCTTGAAGGTCACGTCTCCGGCAGCGGTGCTGATCACAACCATTTCGGTCGGCAGCGTTTCTGCGCGAGCGGCCCGGGCCGCAAGGACGCCGAACAGGACGATGACGCCAATCAGCGCCGCGCGCGCGACTATTCCAGCAGCTTCACGCCAAGAAGCCGCCGCAGCAGGCATGCTACGAACGGGCGGGACGCCGGATGGCGCCGTGAAGCGGGTTATACGCATGACAAAGTCCCCCTGGACAACGCAAACTCAACGCATCGGGTCGCCTGTTCTCGGCGTCCCCCCAGCCAGCGCCCCGCTTCTGCGAGCACTCCGGCCGGGTTGTGGCCCCTCTGCCAAGCCGGCACTACACGCCGGGCTCAAGGCAAATGGGTCCTGTGGCTCGCAGCAGACTGCAAACCCCTCATTCCGGTTTTTGACCGGTCAAACTCAATTCAGATCAACGTCCCGCTGATGGATAGATCAGTGAGAGGACGGGATATGTGTTCCCGCGCCAACGGGACGGATCTCGGCGGCCATGCGGCCTTTCGGTCCCATCCCGAACCGCACAAGCACATCCTGGCCCGGACGGAGCTCGGTGATCCCGAAGCGACGCAGCGTCTCCATGTGAATGAAGATGTCCTCAGAGCCTTCGCCCTGTGTCAGGAAGCCGAAGCCCTTGACCCGGTTGAACCACTTCACCGAGGCCCGCTCGAAGCCAGTCTCGGGAACGACCTGCACATGGGTGCGGGACGGTGGCAGCTGGGACGGATGCACCGCGGTGGATTCGTCCATCGACAGGATCCGGAAGGCCTGCAAGCCACGCGGCTTGTCGAGAACCTCGCAGATGACCCGCGCGCCCTCATAGGCGGTCTGGAAACCGTCGCGGCGAAGGCACGTGACGTGGAGCAGGATGTCAGCCATGCCATTGTCTGGCACGATGAACCCATATCCCTTGGCGATGTCGAACCACTTGATGGTTCCCGCAACCTCGATCAGATCGACGGCGACGTCGTCAGCCATCGCCTCGAGCAATCGGGGATCCTGTGCCGCTTTTCCCCCCATCGTCAAACGCCCCATCATCTACGCCGCATCCGTCAGCAGGTGTGTGGCTCGAACGACTCACGCCCCTGCTGATTCCTAATAAAAGGATAACACCGGCCAGCACCTCCACCAGAGGAATTTGTTAACTAACCACAGATCGGTCTGCTGCGATGCATTACCCGGCCAGGGCCAACGGCCCGAAAGCCTCCGCAAGGGGAACCCTGATCAAGAGGTGAGCCAGATGGTCCAGCGGCGTCGGCTCCCGATTGACAATGATGAGCTCCGCACCGGCGTCGGCGGCCAGTTCCGGCAAGGACGCAGCGGGGTGAACGGCGAGCGAAGATCCCAGCACCAGAAAGGCATCGCATCCCCGCGCTGCCGCGATGGCTGCCTCGAGCCGGCCTCTCGGCATCTGTTCCCCGAAGCTGACGACCGCCGCCTTCAGCAAGCCGCCGCACGCGGGACATCTCGGGCTGCGCCCTGCTTCGATTGTCTCACGCTGATCGGGAATGCCGGCGGGCGTTCTGCAGTCAAGGCAATGGGCGTAGGTGCCATTTCCATGCAGTTCGATCAGTTGGTCCGCAGGAATTCCTGAGCGACGATGAAGTCCGTCGATGTTCTGCGTCACCACTGTGGCGAGCTGACCGCTGCGGGCAAGCCGGGCAAGGGCCAGGTGCGCGGCATTGGGAACTGCCGACGTGAACTCCGCATGGAACCTGAGACGCCGCCGCCAGTCTTCGAGGCGCGATGCCTTGTCGGAAACAAAGGCCTGGTATTGAATGGGTGTGCTGGTCGCCCATATGCCTGAGGGCGAGCGGTAATCCGGAATTCCCGATTCGGTCGAGATCCCGGCACCGGTCAGCACAACCACACGCTCGTTTCGGGCAA
The DNA here is from genome assembly GCF_026672425.1 of Pannonibacter sp. SL95. Lineage (GTDB taxonomy): Bacteria > Pseudomonadota > Alphaproteobacteria > Rhizobiales > Stappiaceae > Pannonibacter. The sequence continues at coordinate 1,654,704 of NZ_JAPPRC010000003.1, read as the reverse complement.
ATACCTCGGCCAGCACGGCGCTGGCCACCACCACATCCTCGATCTGTCTGCTGTCGGATCGGCTCATCATCGCTCCATCGCTCGCGCACGCTGATCTGGCCCGCATGTCGTCAGACAGTGTTTGCCCGGTGGAACCGTGATGCAAGGCTTCCGAACCAGATGCTCTGAAAGGACACCATGCGCTACCTGCACACGATGGTCCGTGTCACGGACGTTGACGCTTCGCTCGATTTCTATTGCAACAAGATGGGCATGACCGAAGTCCGCCGGATGGAGCATCAGGCCGGCCGCTTCACGCTCATCTTCCTCGCCGCGCGTGACGACGTGGAAAACGGTCGCGCCAACGCCGCCCCCCTCCTCGAACTCACCTACAACTGGGATCCGGAGACCTATTCCGGCGGCCGCAACTTCGGCCACCTCGCCTATGAAGTCGACGACATCTACGCCTTCTGCGCTGACCTGATGGCCAAGGGCGTCACCATCAACCGCCCCCCGCGCGATGGCCGCATGGCCTTTGTGAAGTCTCCGGACGGCATTTCCATTGAGCTGCTGCAGAAGGGTGAAGCCAAGGCGCCCGCAGAGCCGTGGGCGTCGATGGCCAACACCGGCACCTGGTAAGGTTTGGCTCTAAGCCGTTCAATCCATGAGAGGAGTTCGGCCACGGCCGGACTCCTCAGGTTTTCCGCCAAAGCATCAGGATCGCGCAGGAGAAAAAATTCGAGCCTGTGGAAAACCCTGCAAATACCCCCTTGCAGCCTCCGATCATTCTGCCTATAAGCCTCCTCACACGACGCGGCCCACACGGACTGCACCGAGTAAGCGCCCATCGTCTAGCGGTTAGGACGTCGCCCTTTCACGGCGAAAACAGGGGTTCGATTCCCCTTGGGCGTACCACTCACCTGGTACAAAAGACCTTTCGTGTATTTCCCAAAAAAATAGCTAGAAACGATGTAGCCGAACGATTGCGTTCGGACGCTCATCATGGTCCCGAGCCCTGTTCAGGCCGGCGCCAGATCGCTTCTGCTCCGGATAAAAACGCCGGCCCAGGCTCGTGGCTTGATGGTCTCGAGCCGCCTCAGTCGTCACCCACACTGTCCGCTGGCCCCAAACGGGCAACCAGACGCTCAAGCTGATCCATCAAAGTCTCAAGCTCCGCCTCACCGCAGCGCTGCTCCAGCCTCGCGTAGATCGCAGCGCTTTCGGGGCGAATCTCTTCGATCAGCTCAAGCCCATGAGTCGCAATCCGCACCAGGGTTCGGCGGCCATCCTCTTCGTCCTTGCGCAACAGAATCAGCTGGCGCTTTTCCAGAAGGCGGATCATCCGGGTCAGGCTCGGCGCAAGGATCAGAGCCTTGGCTGCCAGCTGTGTCGCGTCCATCTCGCCTTCCTCGGCCAGCACGCGCATGACGCGCCACTGCTGCTCGGTCAGGTCATGCCGCGTCAGCATCGGACGAAAGTGCGCCATCACGCTCTCCCTGGCCCGCAACAAGGCGATCGGAAGTGAACGGCGTGTTGTCCGCAAGTGCCCTGCGGCAACCTTGTTCTCCGGCTCCTGATCCCCGTTTCCGTCCGATCCCATGCAATCCTCGCTGTTGCGGCACCTGAGGAGCGCCCCTCGACGCCTTCAGTGTTGCCTATAAAACATTTGACGGCCACGCGGGTTTATATTTAACATGTTAATTACCAACAGGGATAACGGCCATGCCACATTTGACAATCCAGTATGCCGGCCCGGTCGAGGCTGCCGTGGACATGACGGCAGCCTGCCGAGAGCTGCATGCTGCCATGCTTTCAACCGGCTTGTTTGAACTCGGCGCAGTGAGGGTGCGGGCCCTGAAGGCAGACCATGCCGCCATTGGCGACCTTCTGCCCCAGAACGGCTTTGTCGATCTGGTCCTGCGCATCGGCGTGGGTCGCAGCGCTGATGAAAAGAAGATCGGCGGCGACGCGATCTTTGCCGCGGCCGGCGCGATCTTCGCCCCGCTGCTTGCCGAGCCACATTTCGCCCTGTCCCTCGAAATCATCGAAATCGATCCGGCCCTGAGCTGGAAGCGCAACACCATGCACCCGCGTCTGCGGAACGCCGAGAAGGACCGTCCATGAGCGACCTGCAAAAGAACCTGGCCCGTGCCGAAGACTATCTCGCCCGCTTTGCCCGCGATGGCGTGCTGAACCATATCGGCGGCGTCTCGGTCGCAGCCGACAGCGGCGAGTCCTTCGAGACCCGCTCTCCGGCCGATGGCCGGCTGCTTGCCAAGGTCGCCAAGGGCGGAGCCTCCGACATCGACAAGGCAGCCAAGGCTGCCAAGGCGGCGTTCAAGAGCTGGGCCGCCCTCTCCGGCGCCGACCGGCGCAAGATCCTGCACAAGATCGCTGACGGCATCGTTGCGCGCGCAGACGAGATTGCCTTCACCGAATGCATGGACACCGGCCAAGCGCTGCGCTTCATGTCGAAGGCAGCGCTGCGCGGAGCGGAAAACTTCCGCTTCTATGCTGACAAGGCCCCGGAAGCCCGCGACGGCCAGTCGATCCAGGCGCCGGGACAGGTGAACATCACCACCCGCCATCCGATCGGACCAGTCGGCGTGATCACGCCGTGGAACACGCCCTTTATGTTGTCCACGTGGAAGATCGCACCGGCATTGGCTGCCGGCTGCACCGTCGTCCACAAGCCGGCGGAATTTTCGCCGCTGACCGCCCGTCTGCTGGTCGAGATCGCCGAGGAGGCCGGACTGCCGAAGGGCGTCTGGAACCTCGTCAACGGCTTCGGCGAGGACGCCGGCAAGGCGCTCACCATGCACCCGGACATCAAGGCCATCGCCTTTGTCGGCGAAAGCCGCACCGGCTCGATGATCATGCGCCAGGGCTCCGACACGCTGAAGCGCGTTCACTTTGAACTCGGCGGCAAGAACCCGGTCGTGGTCTTCGCCGATGCCGATCTGGAGCGGGCAGCTGACGCCGCCGTCTTCATGATCTATTCGCTGAACGGCGAGCGCTGCACCTCCTCCTCCCGCCTGCTGGTTGAGGAGAGCATCCATGACGCCTTCGTCGCCAAGGTCGCCGAGAAGGCCGCCCGCATCAAGGTCGGCCATCCGCTCGATCCGGACACGGTCATCGGACCGCTGATCCACGAGGTGCACGAGAAGAAGGTTCTGTCCTACTTCGACATCGCCCGGGAAGACGGGGCCACCATTGCCGTCGGCGGCCAGAAGCTCGGCGGTGAGTTCGCCAGCGGGCATTATGTCAGCCCGACGCTGTTCACCGGCGCAAACCAGTCCATGCGCATCGCGCAGGAGGAAATCTTCGGCCCGGTCCTGACGGCGATCCCGTTCAAGACCGAAGAGGAAGCCCTCGCCATTGCCAATGACGTCGAATACGGCCTCACCGGCTACATCTGGACCAATGACGTCACCCGCGCCTTCCGATTCTCGGAAAGCCTGGAGGCGGGGATGATCTGGGTGAACTCTGAGAACGTCCGCCATCTGCCGACGCCCTTCGGCGGTGTCAAGAATTCCGGCATCGGCCGCGACGGCGGTGACTGGTCCTTCGATTTCTACATGGAAACCAAGAACATCGCGTTTGCGACGCACGCCCACGCCATCCCCAAGCTCGGCGGCTGATCCCCGCTAAACCCAGACCAGAACAATCCGGCAAAGTTCCGGGAGGACCCGATGCCCATTCCTGCCCCCAATCTCTATCCGCCCTTCAACATCGTGCGGCTGAGCCACGTGGAGTTCACCGTGCGCGATCTGGCTGCATCCCGCGCCTTCTACGTCGACATCCTCGGCCTTCAGGTCACCGACGAGACCGACAGCGAGATCTACCTGCGTGCCATGGAAGAGCGCGGGCACCACTGCATCATCCTGAAGAAGGGCGAGACGGCGACCGCCAACCTGCTCGGTTTCAAGCTCTTTGACGAGGATGACCTTGCCAAGGCCGAGCAATTCTTCAAGGCCAAGGGTCTGCCGGTGGAGTGGGTCGAGCGGCCCTACCAGTCGCGCACGCTGCGCACGCAGGATCCGCACGGCATTCCGCTGGAATTCTACACCCGCATGGACCGGCTGCCACCGATCCATCAGAAATACGCCCTCTACAAGGGCGTGAAACCGCTGCGAATCGACCACTTCAACTGTTTCACCCCGAGCGTGGACGAGAGCGTCGCCTTCTACAACGAGATCGGCTTCCGGGTGACGGAATACACCGAGGACGAGGTATCGAAGAAGCTGTGGGCCGCCTGGACGCACCGCAAGGGCGGCGTGCATGACATCGCCTTCACCAACGGCCGTGGCCCGCGTCTGCATCACACCGCCTTCTGGGTGCCGACGCCGCTCAACATCATCGACCTGCTCGACCTGATGGCCACCTCCGGCTATCTCGCCAACATCGAGCGCGGTCCGGGCCGGCATGGCATTTCCAACGCCTTCTTCCTCTACATCCGCGACCCGGATGGCCACCGCATCGAGATCTATTGCTCTGACTACCAGACGGTCGATCCGGACCTGGAGCCGATCAAGTGGGACCTGAAGGACCCGCAGCGCCAGACGCTCTGGGGGGCGCCTGCGCCTAAGTCCTGGTTCGAGGAAGGCAGCCTCTTTGCCGGCGTCGAGCCCGTTGCCGCCAGGCTGGACGCCCAGCCGATCGTGGCCCCGTGAGGAGATGACGACATGACCATCGCCCTGCCCTCATCCCGACTCGTCGGCTTTCACAAGAATGGCCAACGCCGCTACGGTCTGGTCAACGGCGATGGTGTCGTCGACCTCAGCGCACGGTTCGGAGCCCGCTGGCCGACACTGCGCAGCGTGCTCGCCGACGGCGCGCTTTCGCGGCTGGTTGACGAGGCCTCCAGCCTGCCGGCGGACCTGGCTCTCGACGGTCTCAGCTTCGATCTCCCCGTCACCGACGCAGACAAGTACATCTGCGTCGGCGTCAACTTCCCCGACCGCAACGAAGAGTACAAGGACGGCCAGGCCGCGCCGTCGAACCCGTCCCTGTTCGTGCGCTTCTCCTCGTCCTTCACCGGCCACAACGCACCGCTGATCCGCCCGCCGGAATCGCATCAGCTCGACTACGAGGGCGAGATCGTCATCGTCATCGGCAAGCCGGGCCGCCGGATCGCCGAGAAGGATGCACTCTCCCACATCGCCGGCCTCAGCCTTGCCAACGAAGGCACGCTGCGCGACTGGGTCCGCCACGCCAAGTTCAACGTGACGCAGGGCAAGAACTTCGACCGCTCCGGGTCGCTTGGCCCCTGGTTCGTGCCCTTCACCGGCGAGGAGCAGATTGCCGACATCGCGCTGGAAACCCGGGTGAACGGCGAGCTGCGCCAGTCGGACCGCACCAGCCGGATGATCTTCTCCTTCCGAAAGATCATCGCCTATATCTCGACCTTCGCCACGCTGCTGCCGGGCGATGTCATCCTGACCGGGACGCCGACGGGCGCCGGCGCGCGCTTTGATCCGCCGATCTGGCTGAAGCCGGGCGATGTGATCGAGGTCAGCGCCGACGGGCTCGGCACCCTGACCAACACTGTTGCCGACGAGGTGATCTGATGCTGAGTGCCGCCGAAATCGCCGCCGCCGCCGCCGCCCTCGATGAGGCCGAGCGCAGCCGGGTGCAGACCGGGCTCCTGTCCCTGAAGCATCCCGGCATGACCATGGACGACGCCTACGCGGTCCAGGCCGCCTGGGTGAAGCGCAAGCTGGCGGCCGGGCGCAAGGTCACCGGCTGGAAGATCGGCCTCACCTCCAAGGCGATGCAGTATGCGCTCAACATCGACATCCCGGATTCGGGCGTGCTGTTCGACGACATGGCCTTCGAGGATGGCTCGGTCATCCCCGAGGACCGTTTCATCCAGCCGCGGGTCGAGGCGGAGATCGCCTTCATCCTGAAGGCCCCGCTGAAGGGACCGCATGTCACCGTCTTCGACGTGCTGAACGCGACCGACTACATCACGCCCTCGCTGGAAATTCTCGACACGCGCATCGTCCGGGTCGATCCTCAGACGAAGCAGACCCGCACCATCGTCGACACGATTTCCGATAATGCCGCCAACGCTGGCTACGTGCTGGGTGGCCGGCCGATGCGGCCCGATGCGGTCGACATGCGCTGGATGGGGGCGATTGTCTCCCGGAATGGCGAAGTGGAAGAAACCGGCCTCGGCGCCGGCGTTCTCAACAACCCGGCCCGCGGCATCGCGTGGCTGGCCAACCGTCTGGCGCAGTATGGCATGGGTCTGTCGGCCGGAGAGGTGGTGCTGGCCGGATCCTTCATCCGTCCGGTCGAAGCCCCGCACGGCTCATCGATCCATGCAGATTTCGGACCTTTTGGCAGCGTGAGTTGCCATTTCCGCTGAAAAGCCGCGCTTTGTGATGTGCACGACGGACAGGCCGCATCATTAGACCGATGATGCGGCCTGCTTGTATGAGGACGCGACCCGTGGCAGAGATTTGTCTACCGTTGCGTCGATCATTGTCCGCCGGAGGAACACGAAGATGCTTGCGCGCGCCCTTGCCGTTCTGGTCGTCCTGATCGCCGGAATTTCGCCGGCGCTTGCCAAACGCGTTGCTCTCGTCATGGGCAATGGTGACTACGCCCATGCGGTCACCTTGCCCAATCCCGCCAATGATGCGCGCGCCATGACGGCGAAGCTGCAGCAGCTCGGCTTTGAAGTCGTCTCGGGCTATGACCTCGATTATCAGGGCATGCGCCGCACGGTCGCCGATTTCGCCAAGACCGCCCGCGGCGCGGACATCGCACTCCTGTTCTACGCCGGGCATGGCATGCAGGTCGGCGGCGTCAATTACCTGATTCCGATCGACGCCAAGTTTGCCGATGAAACCGCGCTCGACTTCGAGACCATCTCTGCGGATTTCGTGCTGCGCCAGATGTCGAATGACGTGAAGGTGCGCATGGTGTTCCTCGACGCCTGCCGCGACAATCCGCTGGCACGCACCCTCGCACGCAGCATGAGCCCCAGCCGGTCGGCTGCTGTTGGCGTCGGTCTTGCCGAAATCAAGGTTGAAGACACCGGAGCCGAGGGCTCGGTCATTGCCTTCGCCACGTCGCCCGGCGACGTGGCGCTGGATGGCTCGGGCTCAAACTCGCCTTTCACCTCCGCCTTGTTGCGCCACATCGATGCCCCGGATACCCCGATCCAGAACGTCATGACCCGCGTCACTGGCGACGTTTACCGCGAAACCGGCGAGCGCCAGCGTCCCTGGGTCAATGCATCGCTGATCGGGGAAGTGTTTCTGAACCGGTCGACGGGAGCTGCTGCTACGGCAACGGCAGAAACACCTGCGAACGGATCCACTCCAGCGCCGACCGACGTGTCCGGCACGGTTCCGGCCGCCGCCAGCCAGATCGCCTGGGAACGCGAAAAGGCGCTCTGGGATGCGGCGCAGGCAGCTGGCACGGTTGGCGATTACTCTGCTTATCTGGCGGCCTACCCGAACGGGACCTTCGCCGAAGTCGCCCGCAACCAGGTCACCCGGCTGTCCGGCGGAACCAACCCGTCTGAGGCCACGACGGTTGATCGAAATGCTCCGGCCTCCACTACCGAAGACACCGCCTCCACCGCAGCCGGGACGCAGGTCGCGGCCCTGACAGAGGGCAACAGTGCATCTCGAACCGCGCCCGCCGAAGGAGCGGCCGTGTCCAACGAGATCACCGCTGCCGAACTGGGATGGAGCCAGATGCGCCGGCGCGAGGTGCAGCTGCGCCTGAACCTTGCCGGCCATGACGTCGGCAAGCCCGATGGATCCTTCGGCAACCGCACGCGCACGGGTATCCGCGCCTGGCAGACGGCTGCCGGCCAGCCGGCAACCGGCAGTCTGAGCGAGGCGCAGTATCAGATGCTCGTTGCCCAGACGCAGGCCGCCTTTGCGGTGGTTGCTGAAAGGCTGAAGGAGCAGCAGGCGCTGCGCCGCGATGCGCGCAGCGCCCAGCGTGTGCCGCTTACGAACCGGGGCCGGAACGCCTGCCCCCAGCCGAACAGGGTGGCGGCGGTGTCGACGGCGCGGCCGGCGCAGCCTTCATCGGCGGTGTGCTCGGCGGCGTCCTCGGCGGAGCCCTTGGCCGCTGAAAGAAGCACTCAAGCTCGGGACATCGCCGTCGGGCGGGCTGTCACAGTCTCGCCGGCGGCGATCTCTGCATCTTCCGGGACCAGCGACAGCTTTGGCCCGGACGCATCCAGCCATAGCCGCGTGTCATCCAGCGTCAGCACGATTGTCTCGCTGGTCAGGCCGCGCAATTGCCCCCGCCAGAGGTGACGCTGGGCCCAGGTGCCAGGCAATTCATCGCCAACCGGGCCAGTGAAGGCCAGCCGGACACCAGCCTCCTTGGCGATTCCTTCGATCCGGCTTGCGGTGTTCACCGTCGTGCCCATGACCGTGAAGGACCGGCGGGTTTCCCCGCCAATGTCGCCGACCAGTGCCGGACCAGCGTTGATCGCAATGCGCAGGTCAAGGTCCGGCTGCCCGGTACGGCGGCGCAGTTCCGGGAGCATGTCAATGACCGCCAGCGCGCAGCCAACAGCACGCGCTTCCGGGTCGGTCACATCGTTCGGCGCATTCCAGACGGCCATCACCGCGTCGCCGATGTACTTGTCGATGTAGCCTTCCGAGCGGGTGATCTCGGTGCCGATGGCATCGAAGACGGTATTCACCACCTTCACCACCTCCCGGTCGGGCAGGCGTTCGGACATCCGGGTGAAGCCGACGATATCGATGAAGGCAACCACGACCTTGCGCGTCTCACCGCCAAGGTCCGACAGCCGTTCCTCCTCCGCCATCGCGCGGATCACCTGCGGCGACAGGTAATGGCCGAACAGCCGGACCAGTTCACGCTCGCGCCGCTTCAGCACGGCGACCTGGGCGACCCCCGCCACCATCAGTGCGATAAAACCAGCCGTCGGCGCAGCGCCTGCAGGCAGTGTCCAGCCGGACATCAAAACCGCAAAGGCAAGTCCAAGGCCTGTGAGCACCAGCCCGGCGACCACCAGCGGCAGGCTCGGCAGCGGCAGATTAAGACCGGCCAATGCACCGGCAACGGCAAAGACAAAGATCAGCGCTCCGACCAGCGGCAGCGGCGCTTCCGTAACCGTGCGGGCCACAAGCGGCGATCCGATCAGATCCGCGAGAATGAACACACCGCTCGTTGCCGTGCGAACGGGCGGGCGTCCGGCCGGTCCGGCGCTCTCGCCCACTGGCGTTTCGCGCGGCAGAAACCGGTCGAGATAAAGATGCTCATCCTCGTTCGGCAAGGTCGAGCCGAACAGGATGACACGGCCCTCGGCAAACTGCTTGAGCCTTTCGGCCCCATCCGGCGCATCCATCAGCTCCAGCACATCCAGCAGCGACAGATAGGGCACCGACGTCGCCAGCCTTGCGCCCGGCAGCGGCAGATACGGCTCGCTCACCGATGCGCCGGCATGGCTTAGCATCACGTCGACAAACGCGGGCGAGGCAGCAAGCGGCAACTGCGGCCGGTGCCGCCGCACCACACCGTCATTGTCGGTCAGGATCTCGGTCGAGCGCACGCCGTCACTTCCGGCAGCCGCAGATATCGAGCGATGCGGAATGCCGGTCGATGTCCGGGCGACGACCACCCTGCCCCGGTTCTCATAAAGGAAACGCAGGAACTGCCGGTCATAACCCTTGAGGCGGGCCTCACCCGTCTGCGGATCGGCAAAGGCATCGGCGGAAAAGGCGAAAACGAAATCGAGCCCGATGGCCTTCGCCCCGGCATCAAACAGCGCGGTCCCTGCCTTGGCGAAGGCCTGCGACATGAACACACGCGGGATCGCTTCAAGACGTTTCGACGTCAGGGACGCTTGGTCAAGACCAACAACGGCGACAGGAAACCGGTCCTGCGGCAGGTCTGTGACCAGCGCGCGCACCTGCAGCAACCGGTCACTGATCCAGCCCTCCCAGAGGGCGCGCGTCGCGCCAATGCCAGCCAGAACGCCAGCGATGACCGCGATGACAATCACCGCGGCCTTCAGTCGCCTGCGCTCCCTGGCAGCAGACGCTGCCCGCGCGGCTTCGCTCATTTCACAACGACAACCGCCGTTTCCCGGCCCACTTCAAGCGGATCCAGCGTGAACTGACGGATTTCGGACTCGCCCGTTCCGGCGCGCGGCTTGAAGATCAGCTCGATCGGCACGCCGTTGGCATCCGTGGTCTTGCCATTGACCGCCGCCGCCAGCTCCGGCATCTCCGCCAGCACCTTGTCGTCCAGCTTGTATTCCTGAGGCGTACCGCCATCGACGGACACGAAAACGCTGTCATAGCGCTGCTTGAGGTCTTCGCCGAACCGCAGCATCAGGGAAGCTGCAACCTTGTTCTCCGGGATCAGGCCGCGCATCGTCACCGCCAGCCCCTTGCCGCCGTCCGTGCCGGAATTCCCAGCTTCCTGCTTGAGGCAGTTGCCCGGACGCAGTTCCTTTTCCTCGCCTTCGACGATCATCAGCCCCGTTGCCGTCGCCGTGACGCTGCCACCGGTGATGCGGACTTCCCGGCAGGCGGTGTAATCGAGCAGGTCCACATGGCCACCGGTGCCCAGCGCGATCTCGTCGCCCGGCATCAGTTCGGCAAATGCAGAGGCGTCAACGCCTTCCGAGCGGTCCAGCACCATCGCCACCGGATCCGCAGCCAGTGCCGTCGTCGCCGCTCCGCTCACCAGGGCGGTCAGCAGCACAAGGCGCCGGGCTGCGGCGGCTCCGCGGCCTGCAAGGTCAGGGATACTCAAGGTGTGACGGGCCATCTCATGCTCCTTAAGTGTTTCAGTCAGCCCTTGCGCCAGGCACAGGGTCGAATCTCGTTGTCATGTGCCAACCTAGCGGCAAATCCGTTCCGAACTGTGGCGACAATCACATGATATCTGGGTTTTTCGGTGCCTCGCTTGCCCAGATCGACAAGCAGGGAGGCAACCCGCTCCAGCTTTCCGGCCTGACCGGCACTTCCGCCGGCGAAACGACGAGAGCCCGAACAAGCCGGGCTCTCCAAACTCAGCGCACCCCTGACCAGCGTCAGTTGCGATAGGATTCCTGCGGCAGCCGCTGCCCAGGATGGGAACCCTGGAACTCCGGCCCCGGAATGGACGGCTGCGAAGGGCGATATCCGCCTTGCGGCTGATACGGCTCGGGACGGTACGGTTCCGGCCGGTACACGGGCGGGCGGTACTCCGGCGGCCTGTACTGGGGCGGCCGGTAATGCGGCGGACGGTAGACCGGCGGACGGTAGACAGGCGGGCGATAGACCGGGGGCGGAACAACGATCACCGGAGGCGGCACGACCACCGGCGGGGGCGGATAGTAACCGCCGTTGACCGGAATGAGGTAACGGCCGCTGACAAAGCCACGGTAGCCGCCATAGAACACGGAGCACCAGGCATTGCAGGCCCCGACTTCCACGAGGGCACCACGCGGAATGACCAGGATGGGGGTATAGCCAGTCCCAGGCCCTGCGCGCATGTTGAGGTCAGCTGACGACTGCGCGGTCCAGGCAAGGGCCGCGCCGGACGACAGAAGTCCTCCGATCAGAACAGCATTAAATAAAAGCCTGCGCATTTCACCACCTTGCTCGAACGGGGTGAGGGATAAAAAATACTTCACAATCCATGACGCCACGCGCCAAAGAAAACAAGACGACAGAAGGCTTGCCTCTGCTTCACGTCTGTTTCACGCAAGCTAGAAAGGCAATTGGGCGTTATTGTGTCGCAGCCCCGCCTCTCAACCTGCTTGCCCCTCATAGGCGAGGATCGCGCCGGCGAGGTCCTCGAGCGCAGCGCCAACGGACTTGAATAGGGTGATCTCGGTGTCCGACGTGCGGCCCGGCGCGGTGCCGCGCGTCAGGTCATAAAGATCACCGGCAATGGCCTCCGCAGTCAGGACACCCGACTGCAGCGGAATGACGATGTCGCCGCCCTCCTTCATGGCTCCCGCCCGCGTATCGACATAAACCCGTGCCCGGCGAATGGCGCTGTCATCGCTTTCCCGCATGGTCGGCTTGTAGGCGCCAACCAGATCGACGTGACACCCCTCGGGCAACCAGTCGCCGAGAATGATCGGAGTCTGCGACATGGTCGCTGCACTGACGATATCCGCCGTGCGCACGGCCGCTTCCAGATCGGCGGCAGCAACCACCTCGACATCAAGGCAGGCGCGCAGGTCAGCCGCCACGTCCTCGGCGGCGGCAAGACGACGGCCCCAGATCGTCACCTTCCGGATCGGCCGCATCACGCAATGGGCCTCCGCGAGCGGCCGCGACAGGCTGCCCGTTCCCGCGATCACGAGATGGCCGGCATCCTTGCGGGCCAGATAATCGGCGGCCAGCGCCGAGGCTGCCGCCGTCCGGCGTCCCGTCAGCACGGCGCCATCGATGAGCGCAAGACCAGCCCCGGTGCGCGCATCCGAGAGAATGTACTGACCTGAAATGGAGGGCAGTCCGCGCGTCGCATTGCCCGGCACGACCGTCACCAGCTTGACCCCGAGATACTGCCCCGGCGTCCAGGCCGGCATCAGCAACAGCGTCGCGTCCACCTCATCCGGCACACCCATCGTGTGGTGGTGGCGCACCGGCATCTCGCAGCCAGCCTTGAACATCGCCCTGAGCGCCTCGACCAGCGCCTTGTAGGGCAGTGCAGCCGCCGTCTCGATGTCGTTCATTACCCGCATGGCCTGGCTCCCGCCCAACTGTCTTCAAAGGTCTGGCCAGACTAGACAGGACGGAACCGATTTCAAGGCCAGCCCCTGCAGTTTCTACTGGTACTGAGCGTATCCCGGGACTACGGTTTTTGGCATTGCCCTCCTTCCGGACTGCCCTCTCGCCATGACCATCCTGACAAGCGTTGATCAACTCGAAGCGATCTACGGCCAGACCGGCCCCACCTCCACCGTCAAGGAAAGCCCGCGCCTGACGCCGATGTATCGCCGGATGATGGAGGCAGCGCCCTTCTGCGCGCTGGCCACCAGCGGCCCCGAAGGGCTCGACTGTTCGCCGCGGGGGGACAAGGGCATGTGCGTCGTCATCGAGAACGACACGACGCTGATCATGCCCGACCGGCGCGGCAACAACCGCATCGATTCGCTGCGCAACATCGTGCGTGACCCGCGCGTGGCGCTGATGTTCCTGATCCCCGGCTCCGGCAATGCGCTGCGTGTCAACGGCAAGGCCGTTGTCAGTGTCGATCCGGCCCTGCTGGCCCGCCTTGCGATGGAGGGCAAGGAACCGCGCTCGGCCATCATCATCACCATCGAGACCATCTACTTCCAGTGTGCCCGCGCCATCATCCGCGCCGGCCTTTGGGACGAGGCTGCAAAGGTTGACCCGAAGACATTGCCGACGCCTGGCGACATCCTCGCCGACCTGTCGAATGGCACGATTGGCGGCAAGCCTTACGATGAGGAATGGCCAACCCGCGCAGCCGCTTCCATGTGGTGAGGCCGACCATGTCGCTTGAGCCTCTGCTGGCCGCCGGACCTGTGGTCTACACCCACGCCTTTGCCGCCATAGCTGCTGCCGTTCTGGGCGTTGTTCAGTTCGCAGCTCCCAAGGGCACCCTGCCCCACCGCTCTCTCGGATATCTCTGGGCGTTCCTGATGCTGTGGGTCGCCGGCTCCAGCCTGTTCATCCACGGCATCCGCATGATCGGCCCGTTTAGCCCGATCCATATCCTCTCGGTGATCACGCTCATCGGCGTCCCGATGGCGGTCTGGGCCGCGCGCAACGGACGGATCACAACCCATGCCAAGGCCATGAAGGGATACATGCTCTGGGCGCTGCTGGTCGCCGGGATCTTCACGTTCTACCCCGGCCGGTTGATGTATCAGGTCGTGTTCGGACCCAACTAAACTGGTACCGCGCCGAACCAGACCCTATATTCTGGACGACAGCCCCATCTGGGCCCTCGTCCCAAGCTCTTGCCATCCAAGGTGTTTTGCCCCATGTCCGACAACCCGCTGCTTTCTGCCTGGTCCACGCCGTTCGGCCTACCTCCGTTCGCTGACATACGGCCGCAGGATTATGTCGCTGCCTTCGACACGGCCATGGCGGAGGCCCGGGCTGACATCGATGCCATTGCCGGACAGGCCGACGCACCGACCTTCGACAACACGATCGGCGCCATGGAGACGAGCGGCGAGGCGCTGACCAGGGTCTCGCGGACGTTCTACAATCTCACCGGTGCACACACGAACCCGGAGCTGCAGGCGATCGAGCGCGAGATGGCGCCGAAGCTCGCTAGGCACGGCTCTGAAACGCTGCTGAACCCGAAGCTCGCCGCGCGCGTGTTTGCGCTTTGGGACCAGCGCGCCGGGCTTGACCTCACCCCGGAACAGGCCCGGGTGCTGGAGCGCTACCAGCTGATGTTCACCCGCGCCGGGGCCGGCCTCGACGAGGCGGCCAAGACCCGCATGGCCGAGATCAGCCAGCGGCTGGCGACCCTTGGCACCCAGTTTGCGCAGAACGTGCTCAAGGACGAATCCGACTATCAGCTCGTGCTCGAGACCGAGGCGGACCGCGCCGGCTTGCCGGATTTCCTGCTCGCGGCCGCCGCAGCCGCCGCGAAGGAGCGCGGGCTGGAAGGCAAACACGTCATCACCCTGTCGCGCTCCTCGATCGAGCCCTTCCTGCAGTTCTCCACCAACCGCGCCTTGCGGGAGGAGGCGTTCAAGGCCTGGTCCGCGCGTGGCGAGGCAGAGGGTCCGACCGACAACCGCGGCGTCATTGCCGAGACGCTGGCCCTCAGGGCCGAACGCGCCCGCCTTCTCGGCTATCCGAGCTACGCCGCCTACAAGCTTGATGATGCCATGGCCAAGACGCCGGATGCGGTGCGTGGCCTGCTGACCCGCGTCTGGGGTCCGGCCGTGGAGCGCGCGCGCGAAGAGGCCGGGAAGCTCGCAGAGGTCGCCCGGGCAGAAGGCAACAACGCCGCCATCGCCCCCTGGGACTGGCGTCATTATGCCGAGAAGGTGCGCAAGCGCGATCATGACCTCGATGAAACCGAGCTGAAGCCCTATCTGCGGCTGGACAAGATCATCGAAGCCGCCTTCGACACCGCGACCCGCCTGTTCGGCCTGCGCTTTGAGGAAAAGCACGGGCTGCCCGTCTATCATCCGGACGTGCGCGTCTTCGAGGTGAGCGATGCCCGGGGCAATCACGTCGGCCTGTTCCTCGGCGACTATTTTGCCCGCCCCTCCAAGCGCTCCGGCGCCTGGATGAGCGCCTTCCGCGCGCAGCACAAGCTGGACGGCGAGGTCCGCCCGATCATCGTCAACGTGATGAATTTCTCGAAGGGCGCGGACGACGAACCGGCGCTCCTCACCTTCGATGACGCCCGCACCCTGTTCCACGAATTCGGTCACGGCCTGCACGGGCTCCTGTCCGACGTCACCTATCCGATGATCTCCGGCACCAGCGTGGCGCGGGACTTCGTCGAGCTGCCCTCGCAGCTCTACGAGCACTGGCTGAGCCAGCCGGAGGTGCTGTCGCGCTTTGCCGTGCATTACAAGACGGGCGAGCCGATGCCGAAGGCCCTGCTCGACAAGGTGCTCGGCGCGCGCAACTTCAACCAGGGTTTCGCCACGGTCGAATACACGGCCTGCGCGCTGATCGACCTCGCCCTGCACGAGATGCCGGATCCGTCCGGCCTCGACGTGACCGCCTATGAGGCGTCAGCCCTCAAGGATCTCGGCATGCCGTCGGAGATCACCATGCGCCACCGGCTGCCGCATTTCGCCCATGCCTTTGCGGGCGAAGGCTATTCGTCCGGCTACTACAGCTACATGTGGTCGGAGGTGATGGACGCGGACGCCTTCAGCGCCTTCGAGGAAACCGGCAACGTGTTCGATCAGGCAACGGCGGAAAAGCTCTACCGCCACATCTATTCCGCCGGCGGCCGCCAGGACCCGGACGCCGCCTACAAGGCCTTCCGTGGCCGGGGCCCGGACATCAACGCCCTTCTGGAAAAGCGCGGCCTCAAGGCCGCGTGAGCTTGAAAAAACCTCGACCTCTCCGTCGTCATCCCGGCCAAGCGCAGCGCCGAGCCGGGACCGGAGAGTCGAGGCCTCTAAAATTCAATGAGTGAAACCCGGAGAGACCTGCGCTCCCCGGTCCCGGGTCTCCGCTTCGCTGCGCCCGGGATGACGATCGAGGGTTTCTCATCAGTCGGTGCGGCCTCACGGCCGCGTGAGGCAGCGGGGTCGCCGCGAACCTCTCCTCTCCGCAACGGTCATCCCCGCCTTGTGCGGGGATCCATACGATCGGACCTTCAGACCGAAAGCTGACGACGACCTTCGTGCGGGGCGCGATCCCCGCACAAGGCGGGGATGACCTCTGAGATCGAAGCCGGCGAAGTCCTCTCGCCGGCGTCTGTCGAGAGCTGTGGTGCTCAGCCGGCGTCCTTGCCCGACACGCCGGACGAGGCGAAGGTCGCCATGCCGGCGTGCACGCTGGCAGCAGCCTTGACGATGCCGGCGGCCAGCGCCGCACCGGTGCCCTCGCCGAGGCGCATGCCGAAATCGAACAGCGCGGTCTTGTTCATGGCGGCAAGGGCCCGGCGGTGCGCTTACTCGGCCGAGACATGGCCGAACAGGCAGTGGTCGAGCGCGCCCGGGTCCATCTTGTACAGCACGGCCGCGGCCGCCGTGGTGACGAAGCCGTCGACGATGACCGGCGTGCGCTGCAGACGCGCGGCAAGGATTGCACCGGCCATGGCGGCAATCTCGCGCCCGCCGACCTTGCGCAGCACTTCCAGCGGATCATTGGCGGCGCTGCCGAGCCGTGCGACGGCCTTTTCCACGGCGACGCGCTTGCGCTCCAGGCCCGCGTCGTCCACGCCGGTTCCGGGTCCGACCCAGTCGGCCGCCGTGCCGCCGAAGAGACCGTTGAACACAGCTGCGGCGATGGTGGTGTTGCCGATGCCCATCTCGCCAAGGCAGAGCAGGTCCGTGCCGCCAGCCACCGCTTCCATGCCATAAGCCATGGTGGCGGCGCAGTTGGGCTCGTCCAGCGCATCCTCGTCATCGATGGACGGCGTCGGCATGTCGATGGCGAGATCGAAGACCTTGAGGCCGAGATCATTGGCGATGCAGATCTGGTTGATCGCCGCCCCGCCGGCGGCAAAGTTTTCCAGCATCTGCCGGGTCACGCTCTGCGGGAAGGCGGAGACGCCCTTGTCGGCAATGCCGTGATTGGTGGCAAAGATCGCCACCAGCGGCCGGGTGATCTTCGGCGGCGCCTTGCCCGACCAGGCTGCGAGCCATTCAGCGATCTCTTCCAGCTTGCCAAGCGAGCCGGCCGGCTTGGTCAGCTCGGCATCGCGGGCGCGCACGGCAGCAACAGCCGCCTCATCCGGACCGGGCATCTGGGCGACCAGATTGCGGATGTCGTCAAACGGCAGGGCAGATTCGGAAAGGGACATCGCGGCTAGGCTCCGGACGGGCTGGGATCATGGGCGCTCACCCGATTGGCGGCGCGGGGTCAGCCGTTCTATAACCCTCGACAGACAAAAGACAACCAGGACAGGCGACAGTTCCATGCAGCAGAACGACACGGGCGGCGGCTTCCGCGTCCCCCCGGCTCTGGCTCGGCTGGCCGCAGACACGGCCGCCTGCCTGCGCTTCTTTACGAGGCTGCCGGTGCCAAAGGTGGGACCGCTGGATGATCCGGCAGCGGCGCCGGACTTCCGGGTGATCGCACGCGCCATGCCGCTGGCTGGCGCCGTGCTGGCAACCGGCCCGGCCCTGCTCTGGCTGGTGCTGCAAATGACCGCCCTGCCGCCGATGGCCAGCGCGGGGCTGGTTCTGGCCAGCCTGATTGCGCTGACCGGGGCGCTGCACGAGGACGGCCTCGGTGACATCGCCGATGGGTTCTTCGGCGGCGCAAGCCCGGAGCGGCGGCTGGAGATCATGAAGGACAGCCGCATCGGCGCCTTCGCCGCCATTGCGCTGGCGCTGTCACTGATCCTGAAGGTGGCGCTGCTCGCTGTGCTGCCGGAACGCTTTGGCTGGGCAGGCAGTGCCTTGCTGCTGGTGGGCGTCGAGGCGCTGTCGCGCTGTCTCGCCCTCTGGCAGTGGTCGACCTTGCCGGCCGCCCGGCCCGACGGACTCGCGGCCCGCTTCGGAGTTCCGGGCATGGACGCGGTGCTGAACGGCTTGGGCCTCACGGCTCTCGTCTTGCTTCCGCTCGTCTTTGTGCTTCCGGTTTTGTCCCTTGTCTGCGGACTTGCCGCCGGCGCACTGGCAGCGCATGCTACGGGCCGGTTGGCGTTTGCAAAGATCGGCGGCTTCACCGGCGACGTCATCGGCGCCGTGCAGCAACTTTCAGCGCTGGCGTTCCTGTTGGGAGTTCTGGTGCTGGCATGACACGACTGAATAGGTATCTCGTCCGGTTCGCAGCCATTGCCATGACTGGAGCACTGCTTGCCGGCTGCGGCAGCCGGCCTGTCACAGGTGCCTTTGCCCCGAACACAACCGCTGCCGAAGGAACTTCCATCGAAGAGCTGCTGGTCGTGACAACGCGCAGCCAGTCCGAGGCACCGGGCACCCTGTTTTCCGGCGAGCGGGCCAACCAGCGCGACTTTGCGGAAGTTGCCATTTCCATCCCCCCGAACCACGCGTCCGGCCAGATCGAATGGCCAGACAGCATGCCTGGCGACCCGGCTCGCCACATGGTCACGCGCAAGGCCAGCTATCTGAACGGCGATGACGGCTTCCGCGCCGCCGTCCGCCGCGAACTGGCCGCCCGCCAGCCCAAGGATCGGCAGGTGTTCCTGTTCATCCACGGCTACAACACCCTGTTTGCCGAGGGCGTCTACCGCTTTGCCCAGGTGATGCATGATTCCGATGCGCCCGGCGTGCCGGTGCTGTTCACCTGGGCCTCGCGCGGCGAACTCACCGACTATGTCTATGATCTCAACAGTGCCGCCGTGGCCCGCGACGAGCTGGAGCAGACGCTGGAGGATCTGGCCAACAGTGGCGCCCGCGAGGTCAACGTGCTCGCCCATTCGATGGGCACCTGGCTGATGATGGAGACCCTGCGCCAGATGCCACCGGAGCGGCGCAAGAAGCTGTCACAGAAGCTGAAGCGCATCGTGCTGGCCGCCCCGGACATCGATGTCGACGTGTTCAAGGACCAGATGCGCCGCATCGGCCGTCTCGACCCACCGATCATCCTGCTGCTGTCAAAGGACGACCGCGCACTCGACGTCTCCAGCCTCATCGCCGGGGGCAAGGACCGGGTGGGCCGCTATGATGGCGACAAGGAACTGGCGGCACTTGGCGCGGTGGTCATAGACCTGACCAATCTGGAAGGGCCGGATTCGGCGCGTCATTCCAAGTTTGCCGCCTTCGCTGCCATCGGCCCGCGCCTGACCGAGGTGTTGCAAAAGGACAAGCTGACCGTCTCTGGCAATGAAGCGGCCGGTAGCCTGGGCGCCGCCGGCAAGGACCTCGGCTCCTTTGTCAGCAGCACCGTGCAAGTCGCTGTCACCCTGCCCGTGACCCTTGTCACCGCTCCCATCCTGCTGGTGACCGGGGGCCGCTGAACGGCTCCCGCCTCGCCGCCCCCTTGTGTTCCACACGGATCCCCTTACATGGCAAGCATGGAAAGTCCCTGTGTCCGCATCTGTGTCATGGATCCTGTCTCCGGCCTCTGCCGGGGCTGTGCCCGCACGCTCGACGAAATCGTCGCCTGGGGCACGATGACGCCGGACAGACGCCGCACAATCATGCGCGAGCTTGACCAGAGAATGGCGAGGGTCGCAGCCGTGGAGACCAGCCAATGAATGCCAAGGCGCTTCTGCGCGGTCTGGTCGTCGGCGCGCTGCTGGTCGCCATGGCAGGCGGTCTGCTGGCCTACTTCTTCGATATCGGCCCCATCGACGAGACCTTCACCGCCGATGATGAGGGGCCACGCATCGTCGCCCTGTCGGCGATTGCCTTTGTCATGCTGGCCAGCCTCGTGTTCGGCCCCCCGCGCCTGCGCGAGGTCCTCACGGCTGTCGCCACCTGGGGCACGCTCGCCCTGGTCCTGGTTGCCGGATACACCTACCGCTTTGAGCTTGCCGGCGTCGGCTACCGTGTTCTGGGGGCTCTCGCCCCCGGCATGGCCGTCAGCCAGGGTGATGGCAGCGTCATGGTGGTGCGCGACCCGAGCGGCCACTTCCAGATCGAGGCAGCGGCCAACGGCGCGCAAATCCGGTTTCTGGTCGATACCGGCGCGTCCGCCGTGGTCCTGACCCACGACGACGCGGCCCGCGCCGGGATCGACGTCAGCGCGCTGGTCTACAGTGTGCCGGTCTCCACTGCCAACGGCCGCACTATGGTTGCCCCGGCCAGGATCGAGGATCTGCGCCTGGCCGATATCCGGCTCGGCGATGTCCGCAGCTTCATCGCCCAGCCGGGAAGCCTCGAAACCAGCCTTCTGGGCATGAGCGCGCTGTCCCGCCTGCGCAGCTGGACCGTCGAGGGCGACCGCCTGGTCCTCAATCCCTGAGTTTGTTGCCTATTCAAACAGGCTGAGGGCAAAGCGCGCTGCAACGATCAGCAGGAAGATGCCAAATCCAAGCTCAAGGCGGCGCTTGGGCCATGCATGGGCCATGCGCACCCCGATTGGCGCGGCAAGCGTCGACACCGGGATGATGAGCGCGATCCCCGGCAGGCTGACGTAGCCCAGCGAAAACGGCGGCAGATGCTCCGCACCCCAGCCTGCCCAGATCATCCCGATCACACCCGGCACCGAAATGAGCACGCCAACACCGGCAGAGGTCGCGACCGCCTGATGGATCGGCCGCCCGTACAGCGTCATGAAGGTGTTGTTCATCACGCCGCCGCCAATCCCCATCAGGGTCGACAGGAAACCGATCAGGGCACCGCACAGCGGACGGATCGGAAAGCCCGGGATGTCGTCGCCAAGACGCCAGCTCGCCCGGTTGAACAGCATCCGCAGACCGACAAGAAGCGCGATCACGGCAAAGATGCCCTTCAGGCCATCACCGGAGACATGCGCGGCCACGATGGCGGCAAGAGCGACACCCAGCGGCAACGGAATCAGCCAGCTTTTCAGCAACGCCTCATCAACCGCCCCTCGGGCGCGATGCGACAGATACGACCGCAGTGACGTCGGCACGATGATCCCGAGCGACGTGGCAACGGACACATGCATGCGGACGCTTTCATCGACACCGAGCAGCACCAGGAACTGATAGAGGACAGGAACAAGCACCGCGCCTCCTCCAATTCCAAAGAGGCCCGCCAGCAGGCCGGCAATGCCTCCGGCTGCCATGAGCGCCAGCACAAGACCAAGGGTTTCGAAGGACAGCAGATCAGGGGTCATGAAAATGCACTCTGGCCCGGACGGGCAATTGGCAGGACGTTGCCCCTTGCTGCCATAGGCAACCCGTCCTGTCACGTGGCTTGACGGCTGGGTGCAAAGCCTGACCGCCAGCACGAGAGGTAAGGCATTGGCCACGGTTGCGACGGTTTGCCCCTACCCGTCCGGTCGACTTCGGCTAAGATCGCCGCATCTTGCCGGGCATCAGATCCCGCCTCTGACCGGCCATTGCCAGAACCGGACACCCTGCCATGATCAAGCTTCAGCACCCAGCTCCGTCGGCCACCGTTCCCCTGTTTCGCATCTGCCTGGCCATGGGCGGGATCAACGGTGCATTGGGGGTCGCTCTGTCGGCGCTGGCTGCGCATGTCGATACGACCGGTCTTCTGGCGACGGCGGCGGACATGCTGATGTTCCATGCCCCGGCGTTCCTCGCCCTGGCTGCCCTGGCGCAGGTTCGCCGCGTGCCGCTGTTGCCGCTGGCACTTGCGCTGATCGGCATCGGCCTCATGCTGTTTTGCGGCGATCTGGCGAGCCGCGCCTTGCGCGATGCGCGCCTGTTCCCGATGGCCGCGCCGACCGGAGGAATGCTGCTGATTGTCGGCTGGGCGGCAACGGCCTTGTCGGCTGTGCTCGTTCGTCCGCGCATGACGGAATAATTGCCGTATTGCTGCGGCGCAAGATGGAGTAAAGAGGCGCCAATCGGCAGCGCCCCTCCTCCCCTCGCGCGCCATTCCGAGGACTGATCTTGGACCAGAGTGCTCCTGTATCGACCGCCCAAGCCGACTCAAGTGTTGGCAACTGGCCGGCGGACTTTATTCCCCCATTCCCCTTCCGCCATGAGCGGACCCCGCCGATCCTTGAACTGATGGGCCTTGCCCGCCGCAACTTCCTGTCGATCTGGACGAAGGGCAACTTTTCGTCGCGCATGATGACGCAGCAGGTACTGCGGCGGATGATGGTCATCTGCAACAGCCCTGACGTGGTGCAGGAAGCCTTCCAGGCCCACCATGTCGAACTGCAGCGCAAGAGCCCGCAGATGCGGCATGCGCTGGCGCCGCTGATTGGCGACGGACTGTTCATTTCCGACAGCGAGACCTGGGCGCGCCGGCGCAAGGTTGTCGCGCCGATCATCCATGGCTCGCGTGTCCCGGGCTTTGCCCCGATCATGATCGACACGATCGAGGAACAGCGCAGCGCCTGGGCCGCCCGTGGCGAGGGCGCCGAAATCGATGCCCTGGCCGACATGGCGCATCTAACGGCGGAGATCATCTGCCGGACCATATTCGGCCGTCAGCTCGGCAAGAACTACGCCCATGAGGTCGTCGAGGGCTTTTCCGAGTACCAGCGCCACATCGACCAGGTCGACCTGCCGGCCATGCTGGGTCTGCCGGAGTGGCTGCCCCGCTTCCGCAAGCCGGCCGTGCGCCAAGCCACCAAGCGGATCCTCGGCGTTCTGGACGAGATCATAGACAGCTATCAGACGCTGAAGGACAACGGCGAAGCGTCGGTGATCGGCGGCCTGCTCGAGGCGCGCGACGAGGACGGCAAGCCGCTAACGCGCGAGGCCATCCGCAACGAGGCGGCCGTGATCTTCATGGCCGGTCACGAGACGACGGCCAACACGCTGGCCTGGACCTGGTATCTCCTGTCCCAGTCCCCGCGCGTGCGCGCCCGGCTGCACGAGGAGCTCGACACGGTTCTGGCCGGTGCAACGCCGACCTTCCGTGATGTCGCCCGCCTGCCCTATACCAAGGCAATCATTGAGGAATCGCTCCGCCTGTACCCACCGGTGCCGATCCTTGCGCGTGAAGCGATGGCCGAAGTGCAGGTCGGCGGCCGCAAGCTGCCGAAGGGCACGATCCTGATGGTCGTTCCGTGGCTCCTGCACCGCAATCCGCTGCTTTGGGAAGACGCGGACGCGTTCAACCCGGACCGGTTCCTGCCCGGAGCTGCAGCCCGCCCGTCCAAATATGGCTATGTGCCGTTCTCGATCGGACCTCGCATCTGCGCCGGCCTGCAGTTTGGCATGACCGAGGCAATCCTCAGCCTTGCCATTCTGGCTCAGGGCTTTGACCTGCAGCTGAAGCCGGGAACCGATGTGCAGCCGATCTGCCGCCTGACCCTGAGGCCGGGTGACAGCCTGCCCATGACACTGGTCCGCCGCACGCCGGTCTGATCCGGATCAGCGGCCCGCAGACAACGAAAAGATGCCGTGTCCTAGAGCTTCAGCACCGACACGGCATCTTCACTGGCATGAATGAACTCCTGGGCGCTCGGCTGGCGCTGGACCAGCAGGATGAACAGCAGGTCTGTCAGCGTCAGCTGCGCGTCACGGGATGTGATGGCCGAGGACCGCACACGTTCTTCATCCGCCACCGTATGCAGCCTGATATCAGCCAGCTCTGACAGCGGATTGGGTGTCAGCCCCGTCAGCGTGATCACCGTCGCCCCGCGCTGGCGTCCTAGCCGGGCAATCTTCAGCGTCTCATGGCTTGTGCCGGAGTAAGACAGCGCAAAGAGGACATCGCGGGCGTCCAGCGTCGATACATTGGCGATCTGCACATGGCTGTCGCTGTCGTGGATGACGACGCGGCCGATCTTCAGCAGCTTGTAGGAAAAGTCCCGCGCCACCAGCGAAGATGCCCCGACACCAGCCATGAAGATCCGCCGTGCACCGTCGAGGGCTTCCAGCGCCCGGCCAATCGTCAGCTCGTCATTGGCCGCCACCGTCTGCTGCATCGACATGACCTTGCTGGCGATCAGCTTCTGCAGGATCGTGAGATAGCCGTCGCCGACCTCGATCGTCGAATGGATCATGCCGGGAGGCACCTGCCATTCCTGCGCCTTGGCCTTGCTCACCGCCAGCTTCAGCTCCTGATAGCCGGCATAGCCAAGCTTCTGGCTGAACTTCACCACGCTTGACTGGCTGCGTCCGGTCGCCTCCGCGAGCGCGGCCGAAGACATCGCGAGCATCTCGTCTGGCCGTTCAACGATGAACTCGCCAATCTGCCGGTCGGCCGAGGTCATGGACCCGAGCTTGGCAGTGATGATCTTGAGCACGGACATGCGCGCGAACCCTTTTCTCGCGGAGGACGGCTGGCCTGGAGAAGCGGAACAGAGCCCACGTTGCCCCGGCCCGGATTGCCGCAACGAAACCCGCATAGCAGATTGGAATTTATTATTCCAAATTTTTTACAGAAATGGAATGATGCACGCACTTCCTCGGGGAAGATTCTGCAAGTGCGAAACCGGGCGGCGTGATGAGCGACAAGGCACAGTTATTCCTGGGTGTGGACGGCGGAGGTACGGGCTGCCGCGCGCGCATCGTTGATGCGGGCGGCCAGGTTCTCGGCGAAGGCAAGTCCGGGCCGGCCACCACCCGCATTGGCATCGCCGAAGCCTGGGCCTCGATCGAGACAGCGGCACGGGCGGCAGCGGATCAGGCGGGCCTTGGCCCATCTGACCTGTCCCGCATGGATGCCGGCATCGGTCTGGCGGGTCTCAGCCGGCGCGGCGCACTGGAGGCACTCAACGCCCTGCCCAATCCCTTCAACAGCCGGCGCTTCATCAGCGACGCAGCCGCCGCCTGCCTCGGGGCTCACTCCGGCCAGGATGGTGCCATCGTCATCGTCGGCACCGGCTCCATCGGCGTGGGCTTCCTTGCGGGCGTCCACGTGCGCGTCGGCGGCTATGGCTTTCCCGTCTCGGATGAGGGCAGCGGCGCGGACCTCGGGCTCAAGGCCCTGCAGCAGGCGCTCCGGGCCTATGATGGCCGCATCGAGGAAACACCGCTGCTGGCCACCCTGCTCGCCCGCTTCAACCGCGATCCGATGGAGATCATCGGCTGGATGGACAAGGCAAGCGCCACCGATTACGCGACGCTTGCGCCAGACGTCCTCACCCATGCCGATCAGGGGGATGCCGCCGCCCGTGCGATCATCCGGTCTGGCGCGGAAGCCGTTGACGGACTTGCGCGTGCCCTTTTCGCCCGGGGCGCAGATCAACTCACCCTGCTCGGCGGCCTTGGCAAGCCGCTGGAGCCCTGGATTGCCCCCGATGTCCGCCGCCGCCTGAAGCCGGCCGACGGCGACGCGGTTTCCGGCGCGCTTTTCCTCGCCCGGTCCCCGGCAGCGCTCACGCTCTGACCCCACTCCGCACTGCCTTTCCATTCCCGTTCCATTCCCGCTCCGGCCGGTTCAAGCCGGTACAGGCGGAGAGCTGTGGACGCCCGAGTCAATCGGAATAGTAAATTCCATTCATGTTTGACATCAGGAATATTTAATTCTAACTTCTTAACACCCCTTAAGACCCAAGAGGCCCGGATGGAACAGGTGCTCATTTCCGAACTGGAGAAGCTGGTTTCGGAATCCCGCAATCCGCGCACGATGCAGATCGACCTGCTGCCCACAGCCGAGCTTCTGGCGGCCATCAATGCCGAGGACCGGGTCGTACCGGAGGCCGTTGCCCGCGAGCTGCCCGCCATCACCCGCGCCGTCGACCGGATCGTCGAGGCGTTTCAGGCGGGCGGGCGCCTGATCTACATCGGTGCCGGCACCAGCGGCCGGCTTGGTGTGCTCGACGCCTCCGAATGCCCGCCCACCTTTTCGGTGCCCGAAGGCATGGTCGTCGGCCTGATTGCCGGCGGCGACCATGCCCTCAGGCATCCGGTCGAAGGCGCTGAAGATGATCCGGCAGCCGGCCGCGCCATGCTGCAATCGGTTGGAGCCTCGGCAAGGGACGTGATCGTCGGCATCGCGGTCAGCGGCCGCACCCCGTTCGTGATCGGTGCGCTGGACCACGCCAGAGAGCTTGGCGCGACCACCGTGTCCCTCACCTGCAATCCCAATTCCACTATCGCCGGCATGGCCGACATCGCGATCTCGCCCGTCGTCGGCCCGGAGATCCTGACCGGTTCGACCCGCATGAAGTCCGGCACCGCGCAGAAGCTGGTGCTCAACATGCTGACCACCGCCAGCATGATCCGCATCGGCAAGAGCTACCAGAACCTGATGGTGGATCTGAATGTCAGCAACAAGAAGCTCCATGCCCGCGCCTCGCGCATCGTCATGGAAGCAACCGGCTGCACGCTCGAGGAGGCCCGCACCTATCTCGATGCGACGGAAAACGACGTGAAACTGGCGATCCTGATTGCACTGACGGGATTGAGCCTCGACGATGCCCGCATGGCGCTGGCGCGCGCCGGCGGGTTCTTGCGCCGCGCCATCAACGAAACCGGGGTCAACCCGGAGGGGTAAGCCGACCGAACGGCATGGAAGTCAACCGACCGCGAGACCAGGGAGGTCCATCGTGAAGCTGAAGACTGCAGGGAAGATCATTTCCAGCATCGCGCTGGCCGCGATGCTGGGCACCACCGCCTTTGCCACCGCCGCCAGCTCCGCCACCTTGCGCATGGCCTGGTCGCAGGATGCCACGGGCCTTGACCCGCACAAGCAGACCGCCTTTTCCTCGATCCGCCTGCTCGAGCTCATCTATGAGCCGCTGGTTCGTCTCGACGACAAGCTGGAGATCGTGCCGGCGCTAGCCGACAGCTGGGCCTTTGCCGACAACGGCACCAAGCTCACCTTCAAGCTGAACCCGAATGCGAAGTTCCACAACGGCGCCAAGGTCACCCCGGCCGACGTGAAGGCCTCGTTCGAGCGCCTCCTGGACGAGAAGACCGGTGCGGCGGCCCGCGCCAACTTCCTGTCGATCGCCAGCATCGACACGCCGGACGACGCGACCGTCGTCTTCAACCTGTCGCAGCCGGACGTTCCGCTTCTGGCCGCGATGGCCGGCATCAACGCTGCCGTCGTCCCCGCAAGCGAGATCGCTGCCGGTTCCATCGGCACCACTGCCATCGGCTCGGGCCCGTTCAAACTCGACAAGTGGGAACCCAACGCCAAGGAAATCCTGTCCACCAACAAGGACTGGGCTGGCGGCAAGGTCGCCTATGACGGCATCGACATCTCCGTGCTGCCGGACGAGACCGCCATCCTCGCCTCGCTGCGCGCCAAGCAGATCGATTTTGCCCTGATCAACGACCCGCTCGTTGCCACGCTGGTGCCAAACGAGGCAAGCCTGACGCTGAACCGCACGCCGGTGCTTGCCTATCACGTGCTGCAGCTCAACCCGTCGCGCGCGCCGATGAACGAGCTGAAGGTGCGCCAGGCTATTTCCTGCGCCGTCAACCGCCAGGAAGTGCTGGACACGGCCCTCCTTGGCGAAGGCCGCATCACCGGTCCGCTGACCATGCCGGCCTACCAGTCCGACCCGGAGACGTTCTTCTGCTACAAGCAGGACATCGCCAAGGCAAAGGCCCTGATGGCAGAAGCCGGCAAGGCGGACGGCTTCTCGGCCACCGTGATCGTCGCCACCGGCGAGCCGCCCACCGCGGCCTCCGAGGCGCAGGTGCTGCAGGCACAGCTGAAGGAAATCGGCATCAATCTCGACATCAAGATGATGGAGCTGAATGTCTATGTCGACACCTGGCTGAAGGGTGATTTCGACATGGCCGTGGCCCTGAACGGTGGCCGTTCCGACCCCTACACCATGTACAACCGCTACTGGACCAAGGCCGGAAACCTGCAGAAGGTCGCCAACTACATCGATGACACGCTCGACAGCCTGATGCAGCAGGGCCGCGTCGAGACCGATCTTGCCAAGCGCAAGGTGATCTTTGCCGAGTTCGAGAAGCACCTGACCGAAATGGCGCCGTGGATCTGGCTCTACACCGGCTACACCTACACCGGTCAGCAGAAGACCGTGGACGGCTTCGTGTCCTCGCCGACCGGTTCGCTCTTCGGCCTGACCACGGTCACCCTGAAGCCGTAAGCCGCACGACGATCAAGACGAGGACGGACTGTCCATGAACTACCTGACCCGAAGGCTCCTGACCTTCCCCCTGGTGATGTTCGGGGTCTCCGTCCTCGTCTTCGTCGCAATCCGTCTCGTGCCGGGCGATGCCATCACGGCCATGCTCGGCACGGAAGCCGGCCTGCTCACGCCCGAACAGAAGGCGGCCCTCGCCAGCTATTTCGGCCTCGACCAGAGCTGGTGGGTCCAGTACGCCCGCTGGATCGCCGGGGTCTTCTCAGGCGATCTCGGCCTCTCGGTCACCTATGGCAAGCCGGTCCTGGACGTCATCCTCGACCGGTTCCCCCTGACGCTGCAGCTGGCCCTGATGGCCATGGTCATTGCCCTTGGCACCGGTCTGCCGCTCGGCGTCTTCGCCGCCACCCGCAATGGCAAGGCGGCCGACCTCGGCGTCCGCATTCTCGCGATGATCGGCCAGTCGACCCCCAGTTTCGTTGTCGGCCTGCTGCTGATCTATTTCCTCTCGGTTGGCTTTGGCGTATTGCCCGCCATGGGCCAGTTCGTGCCGCTGTGGCAGGATCCGCTGACCAATCTCGGCCAGATGATCCTTCCCGCCATCACGCTCGGCTTTGCCTTCACCGCCTCCGTCACACGCATCTCGCGCTCGGCCATGCTGGACGTGTTGTCGGATGACTATGTCCGCACCGCGCGGGCCAAGGGCGCCCCGGCGCGCCGTGTCATCTGGCGTCACGCCCTGCCCAATGCCCTGATCCCGGTCGTGACCCTGAGCGGTGTCGAGTTCGGCTACCTGCTCGGCGGCGCGGTGCTGGTGGAACAGATCTACGCCCTGCCCGGCCTTGGCCGGCTGGTGCTGGAAGCGATCCTGCAGCGTGACTATGCGCTGGTCCAGGGCACCGTCCTGTTCATCGCCTTCAACTTCCTTCTCGTCAATCTGCTCGTCGATCTCGCCTATGTGGCGCTCGACCCGCGCATCCGCCTCGGGGGCAATTGATGTCACTCGTCCGGGCGCTGCTGCGCCACCCCAGCGGCCGCATCGGTGGCTGCATCATCCTCCTTTTCCTGCTGGCAGCCCTGCTCGGCCAGCTCGGCTTGACCCCGCATGATCCGCTGCAGCAGATGCGGCTCGACCGCCTCAAGCCGCCGAGCCTCACCCATGTCATGGGCACGGACCTGTTCGGCCGCGATGTCGCCAGCCGCGTCATGCTGGCCATCGGCCAATCCTTCATCGTCGGCTTCCTCGCGGTCGGCATCGCCGCGACGCTGGGCACCGTGCTGGGCCTCACCGCCGCCTGGTTTGGCCGCCTGTGGGATGGTGTGGTGATGCGCTCGATGGACGTGCTCCTCGCCTTCCCGGCGATCCTGCTCGCGCTTCTCATCATCGCCGTCGCCGGCCCCGGCACCTGGACCAGCGTCACCGCCATCGCCATCGTCTACACGCCGATCTTCACCCGTGTGGTGCGTGGTCCGGCGCTGTCCATCAAGACGCGCGAGTTCGTCGACGCCGCCCGCACCTTCGGCTCCAGCCGCCGCTACATCCTGACCCGCCACCTGATGCTGAACCTGGTCGCGCCCCTGACCGTGCAGGTCACGCTGGCGCTGGCCTGGTCGCTACTCACCGAAGCGGGCCTCAGCTTCCTCGGCCTCGGCACCCAGCCGCCAGCCGCTTCGCTCGGGCTGATGCTGGCCGATGCCCGCAACCTCATGGAAATGGCGCCCTGGCTGCTCATCTTCCCGGGCCTCACCATCATGATCGGCATTCTCGGCTTCAATCTCACCGGCGACGCCCTGCGCGACATTCTCGATCCCAAGACCCGGAGGGCCATGGCATGACCTCGCTTCTCCGCGTCTCGAACCTGCGCGTCGCCTTTGGCAAGCCGCCGGTGCAGAAGGAAATCGTCCACGGGGTCAGCTTCGACATCCCGGCCGGCCAGACCCTGGCCATCGTCGGCGAAAGCGGCTCGGGCAAGTCCGTCACCGCGCTCTCCGTCAACCGGCTCGTCGACTACGGCGGCGGGCGCATCACCTCCGGCGAAATCCTCTACACCCGGGCCGACGGGTCGGTACTTGATCTGGTGACGGCACCGGAGACCACACTGGAAAAGATCCGCGGCGCCGAGATCAGCATGATCTTCCAGGAGCCGATGACCTCGCTCAACCCGGTTCTGACCATCGGCACGCAGGTGGAAGAGGCCTTCCGCCTGCACCGGGGCCTCACGGGGGCGCAGGCCCGAAAGGCGGCGAAGGACGCGCTCGACCGGGTGCGGATTTCGGATGCCGAGCGGCGGCTGTCCTACTGCCCGCACCAGTTCTCCGGCGGCATGCTGCAACGGGTGATGATCGCGATAGCGCTTGCCTGTAATCCGCGCCTGCTCATTGCCGACGAGCCAACGACAGCGCTCGACGTGACGGTTCAGGCCCAGATCATGGCGCTCTTGGCCGAGCTGAAGCGCGAGACCGGGATGGGCATGATCTTCATCACCCATGACCTTGGTCTTGTTGCCGGAATCGCCGATCAGGTGCTCGTCATGCAGGGCGGCGAAGCGGTCGAACAGGGGCCGCTCGACGCCGTTCTCGACAATCCGCAGCATCCCTACACCCGCCATCTGCTCAGCGCCGTGCCGCATTTCACCTCCGGCAGATCGGTCCGCACGGATCACGACCGCAGCGCCGCAGCTGGGAAGCCGGTTCCCGCGCTAAATGTTCAGGATCTCGTGGTGCGCTTCCCGATGCGCGGCGGCTTCCTGAAGCCCTCCCCCGGCGCGGTCCACGCCGTCGACGGCGTCGATTTCGACCTGATGCCCGGCGAGACGCTGGCGGTGGTCGGCGAAAGCGGTTGCGGCAAATCCACGACCGCCCGTGCGATCCTTGGTCTGGTGCAGCCGACCCGCGGCACCCTGGCGGTCCACGGCAAGGACGGCACCGCTGGCCATGTGGTGCAGATGGTGTTCCAGAACCCCTATGCCTCGCTCAACCCGCGCCTCAGCATCGAGAGCATTCTGGCCGAACCCGTCACCGCAGCCGGTCACCGGGTCGATGCGGCCGTGCGCCAGCGCATGGCGATGTTGCTCGACCGGGTCGGTCTGCCGCAGGACAGTCTGAAACGCTACCCGCATGAATTCTCCGGCGGCCAGCGCCAGCGCCTTTGCATTGCCCGGGCCCTGATGCTGAACCCCTCCGTCGTCGTCCTTGACGAAGCCGTCTCGGCGCTGGATGTGTCCGTTCAGGCCAAGGTGCTGGAATTGCTCATTGATCTGCAGCGCGAGTTCGGCCTCTCCTATCTCTTCGTTTCCCATGACATGGCCGTGGTCGAGCGCATCGCGCACCGGGTGGCCGTGCTCTATGCGGGACAGGTGGTGGAGATCGGCCGGGCGGCGGATGTGCTGGGCACGCCCCGCCATTCCTACACCCGCCGCCTGATCGACGCGGTGCCGCACATCGACCGACGCCGGCTGGACTATGCGCTCGACACGCGGCAGGTGCCCTCGCTGGTCCGGCCGCGCGGCTTCGAGCCGTCGCCCGTCGCCTGGGTCAGCCATGGCCCGGATCATCTGTCCCGAACCGAAGCCTGAGCCACCGGAGGTCGTTTCGCCATGACAAGAACAGTCAGCCTCCCGGACCTGTTTGAAAGCGCGTTCCAGCCCGTTGGAGAGGCCGTCCGGAGTGGCCGCATTCCGGGCGCGGTGCTGGGCGTCGTGGATGCGGACGGCACCCGGCTGACCCGCGCCATCGGCAAGGCGCAGGTGATCCCGTCAGCCCGGCCGATGACCACCGAGACCTGGTTTGATCTCGCCTCGCTGACCAAGGTAATCTTCACGACGCGGCGCATCCTGGAACTGGCGGAGGCCGGTGAGATCGATCTGGACGCGCCGCTGACCACGCTGCTGCCGGACCTGTGTCAGTCCGACATGACCGCCTGGCAGCGGAAAGTGACGTTCCGCCAATGCCTTGGACATCAGACGCCGTTTCCGGCCGTCGAACCGGTCTACACCTACGGCTCCGATCCGGCGCGCCTGCGCGCCTTCGTGATGCAGCGGGACTGGCGTGCCGGACCTCCGGTCTATTCCGACATCAACTTCATCCTGCTCGGCATCGTGCTGGAACGGCTGGCGGGCGCGCGGATCCGCGACCTCGACCCAGGCCCGGGCTTTGCCTGGTCCGCGCCGGAGGCCACATCCGCGGCAACCGAATATTGCCACTGGCGCGAGCGTTTCCTCGTCGGCGAGGTGCATGACGAGAACTGCTCCGCCCTGCAAGGGGCTGGACACGCAGGGCTTTTTGGCACGGTCGATGCGGTGCTTGGCTTTGCCCACGACCGGCTTTCTGGCGACAAGACCGGCGATCCGGTCACCCGGCTGATGCGTCAGCCCCTGTCACCCACCCGCACCCACGGCTGGGAGCGGCCCTATCCGGGCTGGTCCGGCGGCGACAGGGCCAACACCAGCGTCATCGGCCACACGGGCTTCACCGGCACCGGGCTCTGGATCGACTTTCTCACCGGCCGGGCCATCACCCTGCTCACCAACCGGGTCCATCCCTCACGCCATTTCGACAGCGGAATCATGGCCTTGCGCCGCGCTGTCGGTGATCGTTTCTTCTGCAATGAGGAGCAGTCCTGATGCTCGACCAACCGCAATGGGCCGTGGGCCTGATGACCGGCACCGTGCTGGATGGCAACATCGACGTGGCCCTGTTGAAGACCAATGGCGAGACCATCGAGGCCTTCGGTGCCTACACGCTGAGCCCCTACCCGGACAGCACCCGCCGGCTTCTTGAACGGACGCTGGACGAGGCGCGGGCGTGGAATTTCGAGGGGCCGGAACCGGCCATCTTCCGCGAGGCGGAGGAGGTCCTGACCCGGGGCCAGTCGGCGGCCGTGCGTGCGCTTGTCGAGGCCAATGGCTTGACCATGCAGGACATTGCCGCTGTCGGCTTCCACGGCCAGACGGTGCTGCACCGCGCGCCGCAGGCCGGACGGATCGGTGCGACACGCCAGCTTGGCGACGGTCACCTGATGGCCGATCTCCTCGGCACGCGGGTGGTCTATGACTTCCGCAGCGCCGATGTCGCAGCAGCCGGCCAGGGCGCGCCGCTGTCGGCCGGCTACCATGCCGCGCTTCTGAAGGATCTGGGCTCGGACGGGACAACGGCGGTGCTCAATCTGGGCGGCGTTGCCAATGTCACCTGGAGCGACGGCAAGGGCCAGGTGGTGGCCTTCGACACCGGTCCGGCCAATGCACCGCTCACTGATTTCATCCGCCAGCATGGTCTGGGCGAGATGGACCGCGACGGGCTGATCGCCCGTTCGGGACAGGTCGACGAGGCGCGGCTGGCAAAGCTTCTGACCCATCCCTACATGACCGCTCCCTACCCGAAGTCCTTGGATCGCTTCGACTTTACCGCAGCGATGGCCGACGGGCTGACGATCGAGAACGGCGCGGCAACGCTCGCAGCCTTCACGGCAGCAGCGGTCGGCAAGGCGCTGGATCTCCTGCCGGTGCGCCCGGAAAGACTCATCGTCTGCGGTGGCGGCCGGCGCAATCCGGTGATCATGGAACGCCTGGCCGAGCGCGCCGGCGTGACGGCAGTTCCGGCCGAAACCGTCGGCTGGCGCGGCGACGCCATCGAGGCCGAATGCTTCGCCTTCCTCGCCCTGCGCACCCTGCGCGGCCTGCCGATCAGCTTCCCCACCACCACCGGCGTCCCCGCCCCAATGCCCGGCGGCCGCATCGCGGACCCGAAGCCTCTGGCGGCGTGAAGGTCCTGATTTTCAAGGTGAATGTTACCTCTCCCCCCTTGAGGGGGAGATGTCCGCGAAGCGGACAGAGGGAGGTGACGGCCTATCAGCTGGCACAGCGCTTGCCGAACTTCCCATTACCCCCCTCTGCCCCCTGACGGGGGCATCTCCCCCTCAAGGGGGGAGAGGGGCGGGCCGCCCCCGATCACAGCTTCTTCTGCAGGAAGAGACGGCGGCGGCCGGGCGGGAAGTCGGGTAATTCGCCAAAGATCTCATAGCCTTGCCGCCGATATGCTGTCTCGGCGGCCGGGTTGAAGGTATCGATGAAGGCACCATGGCAGCCGCGCCGGCGGGCCTCGTCCTCGACGGCAGTGAGCATTTTCCCCGCCATCTGCTGGCCGCGCAGGTCTGGCGAGACGAACAGCCACTGCACGTAAAGCCAGCCCCAGGCGGTGTAGCCGGACACCCCGGCCTTCAGGGTTCCCGCCTCGTCCCGCACCAGCACCACGACCGGACGGCGGCCGGACGGGCCGACATCGGCGTCGTTGAAGGCGGTGAGTTCACGGCCGATGGCCTCGACATCTGCCGGATCGGCGCTGTCGGTGACGGTGAGGGAAAGGGTCATTTCAGGGCAGTCCAGGAGGGTCTGGCGACGCCGGAACGGCACGCGCCAACTTGCGCCAAAACCATGCCAAAACACGGCGATTCTGTCGCCCTTTTCCGACAAAGGGTGACACTCGATTTGATACAGGTTGCGACGGTCGCCGGGCTTGTCGGCAGACAATTTCTTGAGTAGAAAACTCATAATATTTTCCGACCCTCGCGCCCGTCAAAGGACCTCCCTCCCCATGCTCGACACGCCCACTGCAACTCCGGTCACAACTCCGGCCCCTACCCCGTCCGGCGACCCGATCCTCGAACGCCACCGCCACGAGCTGCGCCGCCGTGTGCTGACCGTCTCGGCCGTCGAGCGGCTGACACCGAACATGCTGCGCCTGACACTGTCCGGTCCAGACATGGCGGACTTCGTCTCCCTGTCACCCGGCGACCACGTCAAGATCTTCGTGCCGGACGGCACCGGCGGCGAGGCCATGCGTGACTACACCCCGCGCCGCTACGACACGGCCCGGCAGGAGCTGGTGCTGGACTTCGCCCTGCATGAGGCGGGCCCGGCGACCGCCTGGGCGCTGTCAGTGAAGGTGGGCGACGAAGCGAAGATCGGCGGGCCGCGTGGCTCGCTGGTCATTTCCGGGCCGATCCGCCACTGGCTGCTGATCGGCGATGAGACCGCCCTGCCCTCGATCGGCCGCCGCATCGAGGAAATGGCCGCCGGCGTTACAGTAACCAGCCTCGTCGCCGTGCCCTCGGCAGCCGACGAGCAGCCGCTGGAGACGGCCGCCGACCACACCGCCCTGTGGCTCCACCGCGGCGATCCGACCGACCCGGCCCCGTTCCTGGAAAGGCTGAAAGCGATGCACCTGCCGGAGGCGACCTTCGTCTGGATTGCCGCCGAGGCCGGCGTCGCCCGGGCGGTGCGTGACCATTTCCTGATCAGCCGCTCCCACCCCACCGCCTGGCTCCGCGCCGCCGGCTACTGGGTCGCCGGCGAACCGGACGGACAGGCGAAGGATCTGTAAGGAGAGGTGGCCGGAAGGGTAGCCGCTGCTGCGCGGTCCTTCGCGCGGGACACCACGACCGTCACCCCGTGCGAGAGCGCAGCGGAGACCCGGGGCCTACTCGTTCGCAGAGCCATGGTTACACCTATTAGCCAGATCAACGGCATCTGCGCGGCGGCATGGGAACGCATTGCACATTAGCAAGGCTCTGGAAATGAGTAGGCCCCGGCTCTCGCGTTGCTCGGCCGGGGTGACACAGGCGGTGCTTTCAGAAACAAAACAGCCCGCGCGGGTGCGCGGGCTGTTTCATGTCGGATGAACAGATCAGAACGGGCTGTCCGGATAGTAGAAACGGGCCGCGTTGTCCCTGTTGATCAGGGTCGAGCCGATGATGAAGCGGCCGTAGACCGGGGCGTCGGAGACGAAGCGCAGGGCCGTCATCTCGATGGCGGAGGAAATCAGCGCCGGCGGATAGGTGACGTTGACCGGGATCTGCTTGTCGCCGTCCATGATGCGCTTGATGATCTCCTTCATGCCGGCGCCGCCGACAACCCACATCTCGTCCTGACGCTTGGCCTGGGCGATGGCCTCGAGCACGCCGATGGCCATGTCGTCATCGGCAGCCCAGACCGCATCGATCTGGCTGTACTTGGACAGGTAGTCCTGCATCACCTGGAAGGCGTCGTCGCGGTTCCAGTTGCCGTGCTGCTTGTCGAGGATCTCGATGCCGGAGCCTTCAAGCGCCGTCTCGAAGGCGGCGACGCGCTCGTTGTCGAGGGTGGTCGGGATGCCGCGCAGGACGACGATCTTGGCACCGCTCTTCAGGTTGGCGCGGAAATACTCGCCTGCCACCTTGCCGAAAGCGGTGTTGTCGCCGGCGACATAAAGATCCTCGATGCCCTCGACCGACAGGCCGCGGTCAACGACGGTGACCCACTTGCCGGCGTCCTTGACGGCCTTGACCGGACCGGTCAGCGGCTCGCTCTCGAAGGGCAGCACGACGAGGCCGTCGATGTTGCGGGTGGCGAGCATGTCCTCCAGATCGTCCACCTGCTTGCCCGCCTCCCCTGCGGTCGCCAGCACGAAGTCGAGCTGCGGATAGGTCTCCTCCAGCCGGTTGATGGTCTGCTGGGCGTGCCAGTTGAGGCCGCCCATGAAGCCATGCGTGGCCGAGGGGATCGACACGCCGATGGTGTAGGTCTTGCCCTCCGCCTGCGCGGCACTGCCGAGACCGAGGGTCATCAGGACGGCCGCGACTCCGGCCAGGATTGTCTTGTGGTTCATGGCAAAGCTCCTCCCTTGCTTTATCACCGCCCTTCGGCGGATCCCTTGCCCCGCTGCAGAACCACAGCGAGGACGATGATGACCCCCTGGATCGCGCCGTTGAGATAGGGCGAGACCAGGTCGGCCAGATTGAGAATGTTGTCGATGAGGCTGAGAATGATGACGCCCACGACCGTGCCCCAGACGCGGCCGTAGCCGCCCTTGAGGGCCGTGCCGCCGATGATCACGGCGGCAATCGCCTCCAGCTCCCACAGGAGGCCGGTCGAGCCCGAGGCCGAGCCAAGGCGCGGCACATAGAGAATGGTGGCAAGGCCCACCAGAAGGCCGAGCACCACATAGGTCATCAGCTGCACCTGGGCGACGTTGACGGCCGAGTAGCGCGCAACCTTTTCATTGGAACCGATTGCTTCGCAGTAACGGCCGAAGCGCATGTGGCGCATGGCGATTTCGCCGAGGATGCCCACCAGCGCAAAGACCAGGATCGGCCAGGCGATGCCGAAAAGACCGTCGTAATAGACAGGCCGGTAGAACTGGCGGGCGGCGAAGTCGAGGCTGAGCGTGCCGCCATCGGCGATCCAGGTCACCAGCGAGCGGAAGATGCCCATGGTGCCGAGGGTGACGATGAAGGGCTCGATGCCGGCCCGGGTGATGAGGAGGCCATTGCCGAGCCCGGCGAGAAGACCGACGGCGATGGCAACCGCCATGCCGGCCAGCACCAGCGGCACACCGACACCGAGCACCGGCACCAGCGCGTTCATGGCGAGGATCATCATGCCGGCGATGAAGGCCGCCATGGAGCCGACGGACAGGTCGAGCCCGCCGGAGGTGATGACGAAGGTCATGCCGACGGCGATCATGCCGATGAAGGCGGACCGGGCGAGCACGTTGGTGATATTGCCGGCCGACAGGAAATTGTCGTTGAGCAGTGCCCCGGCGATCACCAGGACGATGAGCGCCGCCAGCGGCCCGAGCGCCGACAGGCTGAAGCGGGCAAAACCGGGCGAACGGGCGGCCTGAGGGGCGTGGGTGACGTCAGACATGAACAGGCTCGCTGGCTGGCTCGCTGGAGCGGGAGGCGGATGTGCCCATGATGAGCCGCACCACGGCGGTCTCGCTGATGCCCTCGCCCGCGAGTTCGCCTGCAACGCGGCCCTGCCGCATCACGAGCACCCGGTCGGACAGGCCGAGGATTTCGGGCATGTCGGAGGAAATGACGATGACGCTGCGCCCCTCGCGGGCGAGCCGGTCGATGAAGGCGTAGATCTGGCTCTTGGTGCCGATGTCGATGCCGCGCGTCGGCTCGTCGATCAGGATCACCTCGGGGCCGGGCAGCAGGGTCTTGGCGAGCAGGAGCTTCTGCTGGTTGCCGCCAGAGAGGTTGCCCACCTTCATGTCCCGGCGCGGGGCGCGAATGTCGAAGTCGCGGATGGCCGCGTCGAGGGCGACCTCCTCACGGTCCCGCGACACCAGCAGCGACCCGAAGCGCTCGAGCGCGGACAAGGTGAGGTTCTCGCGCAAGCTCTTGCCGAGCAGCAACCCGCGCTCCTTGCGGTCCTCGGTGAGATAGGCAATGCCGTGAGCGGTGGCATAGCGGGGCGTCGACAGCGACACGGGCTGCCCGTTGCGCCGGACCGTGCCGAAATGGGAGCGCAGGCCAGCGATGCCTTCAGCAAGCTCGGTGCGGCCGGAGCCGACGAGGCCGGCAATGCCCAGGACCTCGCCCCGGCGCAGGCTCAGGCTGACGTCGCTCACCAGCGGCGGCACGCTGAAGCGCTCCAGCTCCAGCACCACATCGCCGAAGGTGCTGCGGCGCGGCGGGAAGATGTCAGACAGGTCGCGGCCGACCATGGCGGTGGCCATGCCATCCTCGGTGAGCTCGCCCCGGACAGCCCGGCGGACGACGGCACCGTCGCGCAGCACCGTGATGCGGTCGGCGAGATGACTGACCTCGTCGAGACGATGCGAGGTGTAGAGGATCGCGGTTCCCGCTGCCCTGAGGCGCTCGATCTGGCGGAACAGCACGGCCACCTCGCGGTGAGTGAGCACGGCCGAGGGCTCGTCCATGATGAGGACGCGGGCCTTGCGCGACAGGGCCTTGGCGATCTCGACCATCTGGCGGTCACTGACGGGCAGGTCCCGGATGCGGGCGTCCGGACTGACCGCGCAGTCAAGGTCGGCCAGCAGGCGGGCTGTGTCGGCGCGCATGGCGGCATGGTCAAGGAAGAAGCCGCCGCGCTCGCGCCCGAGCCAGATGTTCTGGGCGACGGTCAGGTCCGGCGCGAGGTTGAACTCCTGATGGATGACGACGACGCCGCGCGCCTCCGCCTCCGCGCCGCCGGAAAAGTTCGTTTCATGTCCATCAAGACAAACGGAACCCGATGACGGCGCGAGATAACCGCCGAGGATCTTCATGATCGTCGACTTGCCGGCGCCGTTCTCGCCGATGAGGGCATGAACCTCGCCAGCGCGAAGGTCGAAGTCGATGCCGTGCAGGATCTCGATCGGGCCGAAGCTCTTGCGCACGCCGGACAAGGCCAGAACCGGAGCCAGCACCGGAGCTGGAGCCTGGTCCGGGGCCGGGGCGGCAGCCGCGCTCACAGCGACACCCAGGCGGCGTTGCGCTTCGACGAGGCAACGGCGGCAGCGATGAAGCGCATGCCCTTGAGGCCATCGTCCAGCGTCGGATAGGTGACGGCGGGGTCGGGCACGGTCCCAGTCCCTGATCCGGCCCCGGCGTGGCGGGCGTGGATGGCCCGCGCGGCCTCGAGGTAGAGCGTGGCGAAGGCCTCGAGATACCCTTCCGGGTGGTCGAGCTGGCACGCGGGTGACGCGGGCTGCGGGGGTAAGCACGCCCGCCCCGCCCCGGGTGATGAGCCGCTTCTGCTCGCCGAAGGGCGTGAACCAGAGGCGGTTCGGCTCTTCCTGGCTCCATTCCAGTCCGCCGCGGTCGCCATAGACGCGCAGGCGCAGGCCATTCTCGTTGCCCGGTGCCACCTGGCTGGCCCAGAGCATGCCGCGCGCACCCGAGGCATAGCGCAGCAGGATGTGGGCGTTGTCATCGAGCGGACGGCCGGGCACGAAGCTGGAAAGATCCGCCGAGAGGGCCGCAGGATCCTCGCCGGTGACAAAGGCGGCGAGGTTGAAGGCATGGGTGCCAATGTCGCCGAGCGCGCCGCCCTGGCCGGAGCGAGCCGGGTCGGTGCGCCACTCGGCCTGCCGGGAGCCGGTCGCCTCCACCCGCTCGGTGAGCCAGTCCTGGGCATATTCGACCTGGACGAGGCGCAGCTGGCCAATTTCGCCGCCCGCAACCATGGCGCGAGCCTGCCGTACCATCGGATAGCCGGTGTAATTGTGCGTGAGGATGAAGAGCGCGCCGGACTTTTCCGCCGCCCGTGCAAGCTGCTTTGCCTCGGCCATGGTCGCGGTCAGCGGCTTGTCGCAGATGACGTGGATGCCGCGGC
The DNA here is from genome assembly GCF_026672425.1 of Pannonibacter sp. SL95. GTDB lineage: Bacteria > Pseudomonadota > Alphaproteobacteria > Rhizobiales > Stappiaceae > Pannonibacter. The sequence goes on along the minus strand of NZ_JAPPRC010000003.1, from coordinate 1,614,440 downwards.
GCAGGAAGGCAATCGCCGGTTCTGCGTGGAGGTGATTGGGCGTGACGATCGCCACCGCCTCGATGCCGTCCTTGAGCCGGGCCTCGCGCTTCGCCATCTCCTCGAAGCTCGTATAGGTGCGGGCCGGATCGAGGCCTAGCTCGGCGCCGGAGGCGCGGGCCCGGTCTGGCGCCGACGAGAGCGCGCCGGCGACCAGCGTGAAGGCGCCATCAAGGCGCGCGGCCATGCGGTGCACGGCGCCGATGAAGGCCCCCTGCCCGCCGCCCACCATACCAAGCCGGATCGGACGCATCAACGGCCCTCCAGTCCGAGGATACGGCGGTTCGCGGCCCGGTCGGTGCCGGCGGCGGCGAAATCGTCGAAGGCCCGCTCCGTGACGCGGATGATGTGATCGCGCACGAAGGCGGCTCCCTCGCGGGCGCCGTCCTCGGGATGCTTGAGGCAGCATTCCCACTCGACGACGGCCCAGCCGGGGAAATCCATCGCGGCGAGTTTGGAGAAGATCGCACCGAAGTCGATCTGGCCATCGCCGAGGCTGCGGAAGCGGCCGGCGCGGTTGACCCAGGACTGGTAGCCGCCATAGACGCCCTTGCGGCCGGTCGGATTGAACTCCGCATCCTTGACGTGGAACATGCGGATGCGTTCGCCGTAGATGTCGAGGTGGTCGAGATAGTCGAGCGCCTGCAGCACGTAATGCGACGGATCGTAGAGCATGCAGGCGCGGGCATGGCCGCCGACCCGATCGAGGAACATCTCGTAGGTGTCGCCGTCGAACAGGTCCTCGCCCGGGTGGATCTCGTAGGCGATGTCGACGCCGCAGTCCTCGGCATGGTCGAGGATCGGCCGCCAGCGGCGGGCGAGCTCGTCAAAGGCTTCCTCGATGAGCCCCGCCGGGCGCTGCGGCCAGGGATAGACATAGGGCCAGGCGAGCGCGCCGGAGAAGGAGGCCATCGCCGAAAGCCCGAGGTGACGCGAGGCGGTGAGCGTCTTCTTCACCTGCTCCACGGCCCATTCGGTGCGCGCCGCCGGCCGGCCGCGCAGGGCCTCCGGCGCGAAGGCGTCGAACAGCGTGTCATAGGCCGGATGCACGGCGACCAGCTGGCCCTGCAGATGGGTGGAGAACTCCGTCACCTCGACGCCGTTGTCGCGCGCCTGGCCGGCCCAGTCGTCGCAATAGCCCTTCGAGGCAGCGGCCTTGTCGAGGTCGATCAGCCGGGCATCGAGCGTCGGCACCTGGACGCCGGCATAGCCGCAGTCCGCCGCCCAGCGGGTGATCGCACCCCATGAATTGAATGGCGCGGCATCGCCCGCGAACTGGGCGAGAAAGAGGCCCGGCCCCTTGAGTGTCCGCATCTGCTCCTCCCTGAGCGATTGCGTGCTGTGCACTGCACAATGTAATCGTTTGCATGAACGGTATTATGCAAATGTAATCGTTTGCAAGGACAATTTTTACGCAATTTTTTTGATTGAGCCCACCCCGCAGGCGTCGTAAGACAGGATCATGAGAACAAACAGGCCGAAAATCAGTGACGTAGCCCGTGTTGCCGGGGTTTCGACTGCTACGGTGAGCCGCGTGCTGAGCAATCCGGATCTCGTCAGCTCGGACACACGCGAGGCCGTGCAGGAGGCGATCCGTGCAACCGGATATCGGCTGAACCTCGCCGCCCGCAACCTGCGGCATAGACGCACCGGCAGCATCGTGGCGCTGGTGCCGAACCTCGCCAACCCGTTCTTCTCCGAAATCCTGTCCGGCATTGCCGCCGTGCTGGGGGAAGCCGGCTACAATTTGCTGGTTGCCGACACCTGCCGAACCAGCGCGCAGGCGCTGATCGATTATGCTGAGCCCGGCCGGGCCGACGGCCTGATCGCGCTGGACGGACGGCTGCCAGCGGAGGAGCTGAAGGGCAAGGTGCCGGTGGTGGTGGCCTGCGAATGGATCCCGGGACTGGCCGCGCCGCGTGTGAAGATCGACAACCGGGCGGCGGCCGGACTGGCCATTGATCATCTGGTCGCGCTTGGACACCGGCGCATCGGCCATGTCAGCGGGCCGCGCGGCAACGTGCTGACCGAGGCGCGTATTGCAGGCACGCAGGACGCGCTCGCCGCGCAAGGGCTGCTACTGGCCCCTGCCGACCTGCACATCGGCGATTTCAGCCTCAGTTCCGGCCGCGAGGCGGCGGTGACCTGGCTGGCGCAACCGGCAGCGACCCGGCCGACGGCGATGTTCTTCGCCTCCGATCCGATGGCCTGCGGCTTCATCGGCGAGGTGCAGCGGCACGGGCTGAAGGTGCCGGAGGATGTCTCGGTCGTCGGCTTCGACGACATCGAGCTGGTGGCGCACATGTCGCCTCCGCTGACCACGATCCGCCAGCCGCGCCATGACATCGGGCGGCTGGCCGCCGAACGGTTGCTCGCCCGGCTGAAGGGCGAGACGGCGATGGACGACACGCTGCTGCCGGTTGACCTGGTGGTGCGCGGCAGCACGGCGGCGCCTGCTGCGTAAATCGATCTTCCCTTCCCTTACGACACGGCTTTTCAGCTGCAAGCAAAGGGCGTAGCCTTCCCTTTGCGTTAAGGGAACTACCCTTGGGAGGAGATACGCATGACCAATTCTGTCCGGACAGGCCGTCGCGGCCTGGCCTTTGCCTTTTTGCTGGCCGCAGCCGCGGCGCTGATCCTGCCGGCGGGTCCCGCCGCCGCGGCCGATGCCAAGGGCGAATGGGCCCGCCCAACCGGAACCTCACGCATCAAGATCGCCCCCTGCGGCGATGCCATCTGCGGCACGCTGGTGTGGCTTAAGGATCCGCGCAACGACGACAAGAACCCCGACGCATCCAAGCGCAGCCGCCCGCTGCTGGGCAGCCAGACGGTGCTGGGCATGAAGCCCACGGGCAAGGACGGCCAGTGGAAGGGCAAGGTCTACAACGCGGAAGACGGCGAGACCTACACCGGCTTCATCCAGATGGACGGCAATGACAAGCTGAAGCTGGAAGGCTGCGTCATGGGTGGTCTGCTGTGCAAGGGCGAGACCTGGACGCGGGTGAAGTAACCACGCCGGACAAGCTAGCGGACCGGTCGCAGCTGACCGGTCCGGACCACCCTGCCCGCGCCTGATCCTGCACAGGACAGGCGCTGTTTTTTCACCGGTGCGAACAGGTTTTCCGGTCGCTGGCAGGGCGAAAAAACATCCCGCAGACCGGGCAAATATTTCGATCAAAAATTGAATTCTTGCGGAATTTCCAAAATAGACAAAACCGCAGATTGACATTCTCGCCAAATTCTTCTATCTAAGTGTTGTCGATATTTGTTTGCCGGTCTTAAGTTATTACGCGAGTGGCACCGCGTTCTGAACTATCTCCCTTTCAAAATCGCTATCCCAATCCGTGGCGCGTCTGCGCCCCGGCACTCCCAATGCTATGAAAGGGTTCATCATGACCACTGGCACAGTTAAATGGTTCAACGCCACCAAGGGTTTCGGTTTCATCGAGCCGGACAACGGCGGCCCGGATGCCTTCGTGCATATCTCGGCAGTTGAGCGCTCCGGCCTGCGCGAAATCGTCGAAGGCCAGAAAGTCAGCTACGACATGGAGCGCGACAACAAGTCGGGCAAGATGTCGGCCTGCAACATTCAGGCAGCCTGATACGGAGACTGCTTTCCATTGACCACGGATGTACTGGCACTGTTGAAAGCATGACACCGATAAAGGTCAGGCCACAAGCCTGGCCTTTTTTATTACCTCTGATCGCAAAACCCTGTGCGAGGTGGACCACGATGACTGAAAAGCAAAGCAAGCTCCGCCAACAGGCCGAGATCGCCTTCGCCAAGGCCCAGAATGGAACCCAGACTGGCGCGCAGGCAGCGACCCAGGCCAATGTCCGCGTCAAAAGCCGCGCTGTCGAGGAAATCGACCTGATGGTGCAGGCCCGCAACGAGAAGACGATGGCTCTGAAACAGGCCCGCATCGCCAAGGAAGCGGAAGACCAAGCCAGGACTGCGGCCACGGCCGCTGCCAAGAAACACGCGAAGCCCTGAGTTTCGCTTGCCCCAACTCCGGATCCGGATATTCCCATTGAAGAAAACCAGAAGCAGCGACTTTTCCGACCGCAGCGTTGCGGCCGCCGACGCACGCCTGAAGCTCGTCGAGGCCCATCGCGCCGCCCGGGAAGCTGCTGAACCGACCCGCCTCGAGCGCCAGGCCGAGCGGCTGGCTGTCGCCACCGCGCGCGATCAACGCCGCGCCGAACGCGACGCCGCCAAGCGCGCCGCACAGGAACAGGCCGACGCGGAAGCGGCAGCCCTTTCGGCAGCCGCAGAAGCTGCCTCGCGCGAAGAAGCCGAAGCCCGGGAAAAGGCCAAGCTGGACCTGGCCTCGCGGGTCATGGAAGATGAAGCGGCCCGCAAGGCCGAACGCGACCGGCGCTACGCCAACCGCAAGGCGCGCCAGCGCTGATTATCGATGTACGACGGTGCGCCATGGGCGCGCCGTCCCATCCAAGCGATCCGCCTCAGCGGGCGCGCTGGTTGAAGAGGACGCTCTGCGCATCCTTGTTGTCGGCCAGCTGCAACTTCTCGCGCTCCTCACGGCCAACTGCCAGACCACGCTGGACGGCAGGACGGGCCTCAAGCCGGGCCTTCCAGGCCTTCACATTCGGAAATTCCTCGAGATCCATGCCCTGGCGTTCCCAGCCCTGGGCCCAGCCGATGATCGCCATGTCGGCGATTGTGTACTGGCCGGCGGCGACATAGTCGCGGCCCTCAAGGCGCTTGTTGAGAACGCCATAGAGACGGTGCGTCTCGTTGAGATAGCGCGTCATGGCGTATTCGATCTTTTCCGGCGCGTAGATCCGGAAATGATGGTTCTGACCCAGCATCGGGCCAAAGCCGCCCATCTGCCACATCAGCCATTCCTCGACCTCGACCCGGCCACGCTCGTCCGCCGGATAGAACTGGCCGAACTTGCGGCCGAGATACTGCAGGATCGCACCAGATTCGAATACGGAGATCGGCGCGCCGCCCGGCCCTTCCGGATCGACAATCGCCGGCATGCGGTTGTTCGGCGCGATGGCGAGAAACTCGGGCTTGAACTGGTCACCCTTGCCGATGTCGACCAGCTTGAGGTCATAGGGCACGCCCAGTTCCTCAAGCAGGATGGAGATCTTCCAGCCGTTCGGCGTCGGCCAGTAGTGCAGTTCGATCGGCTGGGTCTGGGTGACGGACATGCAAGGCTCCGCTGGTCGTGAGGACCAGCCGGGGTGCCGATCCATTCATCGTAGATGACCGATAAATTAGGCCGGCATCCGGTCAAGTTCAAGCGGCGACCGCACGGAACGGCTCAGAGCATTTTCTTGAAGCCAAAGTGGCTCTGCTCGAAACCGAGCCGCTCGTAGAAGCGGTGGGCATCCTTGCGCAGCTTGTTCGAGGTGAGCTGGACCATGCAGCAGCCTTCTGCCCTCGCCAGCGCCTCGGCGTGCTGCATCATCCGCGCACCAATCCCCTGCCCGCGCAGATCCGCCCGGGTATGGACGCTTTCGACAATCGCGCGGGGCTGTCCGCGAAAGCCGAGGCCGAGGCTGAAAGTGAGCTGATACGTGGCAGCAACGCTGCCATCCCGGGCATCGAGCACGACATAAAGCGCAGTCTCGGGCGCAGCAACAATCCGCTCGAAGGCCGGACGATAGACGGCAACGTCGTCCACCTCCATGCCGACGCGGGCACCGACGGCTCCGGCCTGCATCAGAGCTAGGATTTCGGGCAAATGCGCCTCGGTTGCCGGAACGATCGGATAATCCTCACTGACCATGATGCTCTCTGGATGCCTCGTGTCGGTCCACCCCAGTGCTGAAGCGGTGCGGACTGGTGTCACAGCTCAGTGACAGAATGACGACGACGGCACCAGCTCGGCGACACCGAAGGTGGTGACCCGGTGGGCGTCGTCCTTCCAGGGATGCGGCCAGCCGGCGGCAATGGCCCGCGGCGCGGCGGCAAGATCCTGAACTGGCAACCTGGGGAACCGGGCGAGAACATCGCTGCTTGCCAGGGACAGGGCACCGTCACCGGCCTCCCAGACGAGGAGGCAGATCTCGCGCGGCGGCGTCGGCGGACGCCAGGACGGGCCAACAATGCGTGCGCCGGGGAACAGCGCCCGCAGATTACCCGCCGTGTAGTCATCATCACCGATGAGGGTCGCCCGGTCCGGCCCAAGTTCGGCGAGATCCGGCACCAGCGCATCATAGGGCTTCATGTGCCGGCAAACCCCGCCGCAGAAGGCCCGCTCGGGTGCGACGAGGCCAGGAACGCGGATCAGGAACGCCAGAACGGCCAAGGCCAGCAACACCATGCCCAAACGCCGGAAGCGCTGCGGCTCGGACACACCAATGCGCGCGAACAACCAGACCGGCAGCAGCAGCAGCACCGGGTGCATGTGCCGTTCCTTCACATAGGTCGCCCCGCTGACCAGGATGGCGACGGCAGCAATCGCGATGGCAAAGAGCACCGTGCGGCCGCACAGCCGTGCAACCGCCGCGCGGGCGGACAACGGGTCGCCGCCTTCCGGTCGGCCCGGGGCAACTTCGCGCCAGAACAGGGCCAGCACCAGCACGAGGAACGGCATGGAAAAGCCGAAGAGGCTCCAGCCAAGACGCGCAAGGCCGAGCGCGGACCGGGCCGCGTGGCTTGTTGCCTCTCCTGTCACCAGAACCGCCGTGCTGGCCCCGACGAGGCCACGTGGCTGATCGAGCAGCCAGATGAGATAGGGCGCGTAGCAGAGCGCGGCGACACAGGCCGAGAGCGCAAGGCCTTTCGCTGACAGACGGCTGCGCCAGAACCGGTCGCTGATGACCGCCAGCGCCAGGGCCGCGGCGAAAAGCAGGAAAGAATGCTTCGACAAGAGCCCCGCCCCGATGGCGAGCCCGAGCAGCAGATAGGCGGCAGTGCCGCCGCGCAGCAGCGCCCGGACCAGCGCCAGCGTGGTCGCGGCGCAGGCCAGCACAAGAACCAGCGTGTGCGTGACGCCCTCGTGCAGGTTCCAGCCGAACTGGTACAGCGCGGAGAAGGACAGGACGCAGAAGGCTGCGGTGAGGGGCGGCATGGCCAGACGCGCCAGAGCCAGAAGGCAGGCGCAGGCGGCCAGGACCAGCCCGTATTTCAGGATCAGGAAGGACCAGATCGTCGGTCCGGTCAGCTGCTGCAGCGGCCAGAGCAGCCACTCGTACAACGGCGGCTGGCGCAGGCTGTAGCCGGCCTCAAGGGTCTGGAGAAACACGTTCTCCATCATGTCATCGGTGCCGATGACAGAGGATGACAGGCCGCGCAGCAGAAGATGGGCCAGCGCCCAGACAAGGACGAGCGTCAGGACGGCCATGGGCCGGGTCAGCCAGGATCCGCCTGCAGCGGTCACGTCTGCCTCTGGCACGGAGGCAGGGCCAATCCCGTTGCGACGGGACGGCTCATGGCTGTCGTTCGGGCGGACAGCAGTCATCAGGTCTCAAACGCAGCCAACGCTGCGCCCTCTCCCAGCCCCACAGGTGTTCCTGATGATCCGTCTTGCCCCCGACGGACCATTGTTGTCGTCAGGGCCCGGCCGTGACGGCCGGGCCCTGACGGTTCATTCGATGCCGATCTTGGCCTTCAGCAGGTCGTTGACGGCCTGCGGATTGGCCTTGCCCTGGCTTGCCTTCATCACCTGGCCGACGAACCAGCCGAGCAGGGTCGGCTTTTCGCGGGCCTGGGCGACCTTGTCCGGGTTGGCGGCGATGATCTCGTCAACCACGGCCTCGATGGCGCCGAGGTCGGTGACCTGCTTCATGCCGCGCGCTTCGACGAGGGCAGCCGGATCGCCGCCTTCGGTCCAGACAATCTCGAACAGATCCTTGGCGATCTTGCCGGAGATGGTGTCGGACTTGATGAGGTCGATGATGCCGCCGAGCTGGGCGGCGGACACCGGGCTGGTCTCCAGCGTCAGGCCTTCCTTGTTGAGGCGGCCGAACAGTTCGTTGATGACCCAGTTGGCGGCAAGCTTGGCATCCCGGCCCTTGGCAACCTGCTCGAAGAAGTCGGCAGAAACCTTTTCAGCCACGAGAACATCCGCGTCATAGGGCGTCAGGCCATAGTCGGCGACGAAGCGTGCCTTCTTGTCGTCCGGAAGCTCCGGCAGATGCGCAGCCAGTTCGTCGACATACTCTTGCGTGAACTCGAGCGGCAAGAGGTCCGGATCGGGGAAGTAACGGTAATCATGCGCCTCTTCCTTGGAGCGCATGGACCGGGTTTCGCCCTTCACCGCGTCGTAGAGACGGGTTTCCTGGTCGATGGAACCGCCATCCTCGAGGATCGCGATCTGGCGGCGGGCTTCATACTCGATGGCCTGACCGACAAAGCGGATGGAGTTGACGTTCTTGATCTCGCAGCGCGTGCCGAAGCCTTCGCCCGGACGGCGGACGGAGACGTTCACGTCGGCACGCATGGAGCCCTGGTCCATGTTGCCATCGCAGGTGCCCAGATAGCGCAGGATGATGCGCAGTTTGGTGAGATAGGCCTTGGCCTCGTCCGAGGAGCGCAGGTCCGGCTTGGAGACGATCTCCATCAGCGCGACGCCCGAACGGTTGAGGTCGACGAAGGACATGGTCGGATGCTGGTCATGCAGCGACTTGCCCGCGTCCTGCTCCAGATGGAGACGCTCGACACCGACAACCACCTGCTCGTCCGGCATGTCGAGGACGATCTTGCCCTCGCCGACGATCGGCTGCTTGAACTGGGAGATCTGGTAGCCCTGCGGCAGGTCCGGATAGAAATAGTTCTTCCGGTCGAACACGGACTTGAGGTTGATCTGGGCCTTCAGACCCAGTCCGGTGCGGATGGCCTGGGCGACGCATTCCTCGTTGATGACCGGCAGCATGCCCGGCATGGCCGCATCAACGAGGCTGACGTTGGAATTGGGATCCTTGCCGAATTCGGTCGAGGCACCGGAGAACAGCTTGGCGGCGGAGGTGACCTGGGCATGGACTTCCATGCCGATCACGACTTCCCAGTCGCCGGTTGCTCCCTTGATGAATTTTTTCGGATCGGGCGTACGTGCCTCGACAATCGTCATCTCGTCTCAAATCCTGTTCACATGCCAATCGGAACTTGCCAGTCACGGCATCCAGGCCGAAACGGGCAAGCCAGAGTTATCCACTCGGATCCGGGCCACGGCACGGGCCCGGTCCGGAGGAGGCCGTCCGGGCAGGCGCGGTCTTCTGTTGCCTAGACGGGAATTGCCTCCCCTGCAAGAGGGGGAAAGGGCATGGCGGCGAAATCACGTTGCGCGGCCGGGGGCATCGGCGTCAAGCGGCCGGAGGATGGGGCGACTGGCCGCTGCGCAGGATGAAACCGATCAGCACGGCAACCGCCTGATACAGCTCGGCCGGGATTTCCTCGTCAAGCTCCAGCCCGGACAAGGCCTCGGCGAGAATGGCATCGGCCTCGATCGGCACCCCGGCCTCGCGGGCGGCCGCGACGATGCGCTCGGCAACCGCGCCGCGTCCCTTGGCCGTCACGGTGGGGGCACCCTGCCGGTCATATTTCAGCGCCACGGCCAGACGCGGGGCCGCAACGGGGCCTTGTCGGGAAGGTGGCAGCTTGAGGCTCATGACAGGGTATCCGCCAGCTGGCCGCGCGAGGACGGAGCCTTGAGGATCTGCAGGCCGGCAAGGTCCAGTCCCTCCTCCGCCATTAGCGCCGACAGGGTTTCCTGCAAGCCCTGAAGCGCGGTGACGGTTTCCGGCTGCTCCGCCCGCAGCACCACGGCAATGGAACGGCCGCGCAGGCTGACGGCGGCCTCGACGGGCCCGGTCGAGGGCAGCGCCAGGGCAAACCGCAGCCGCCACTCGGCAGGACCGGCCGCCGATCCACCCTGCCCGCCGCCTTCCCGGCCAATGGCAAGCGAAAGCAGGCGGGTCTCGCCGCCAACCAGCAGCGGCACGTTGAGCGTGAGATCGGCACCCTTGCCCGCTGGCTGCGGCAGGGGCGCACTCTCGGCGGAACCGGCAGCCCGGCCCCCGCCCTGCTGGCGGACGATATCCTGCAGCAGCGTGTCATCCAGCGCCCTCGCAAGACGGGCGAGCGTGCCTTGGGTCTGTGCCTGTTCGCCGGTGCTGCGCGCCAGCTGCGTTGCCTCGCCTGGCGTCAGGCGCTCGCCGGTCGCCTGCGGGTCCGGCCGGGGCGTGGCGGAGCCACCGGGCTTAGCGGCAGAGGGCGTTGAGGCGCTCATCTGGTCATCGGCGACGAGGCCGGCGAGGGTCAGGAACAGATTGCGCAGGCCATCGGCCGGGCCACGGGTGGCTGTGCCCGGTTGCGCGCCGCGCGGCACCAGGAGCCCGGCGACGGCCTCAACCGCGTTGCGCAGGGCGGCCGGATCGGTGGCGGCCTCGACCGGCAAGCGCAGCGCGCGCAAGGTCTCGGTGAGCGGACGCAACCGGTCGGGCAGGCTCGCCGCATCGGGGCTGTCGAGCAAGGTCAGCACCTGCCCCATGGCCTGTTCCAGCTTTTGGCCTAGCAGGAAGGCGGGGCAAGGATGCCAGACGCGCGGTGTCTGCTGCCGGATTGGCAGCCGGGAGGCCAGAGGACGGCGTGCTGGCGGAGACGGCAGCGGTCCGAGGCGCGGCTGCAGCTGCTGCGCCTGCGGCCGGTTCCGCGCGAGGGGCCGACGCGGGTGCAGGACCGGGCGCGGCCGGGCCGTTGCCAGCGGCCGTGGCGGCTCCGGAGGTTGCGGGCGCTGGCTGGGCGCTGGTCGTCTGGGCGGCACCGGCCGAGAGGCTTGCGGGCGTGGGCACCGGGGCGGCGGACGATGCTGCCGCAGCCGACGGACCTGCAGGGACAGGCGCGGTGGCGGCGGGTTGCGCCTGCGACGCAGCTGGCGAGCTGCCGGGCAACGGCGTTGCCTGTGGTCCTGCCACGGTCGCGGCCCCGGCCACTGCCCCCGAAGGCAGCGGCGCGGCGAGGCCAGAGGATTGGGCCGCGCCCGGTGCGGATGGCACAGAGGTGGGCGGCTGCGAAACCGGTGGGCTTGAGTGCGTCGCTGCGGGTGATACGGCAGCCGGGCTTGCCGCTGTCGCAACAGAAGCGGCGGTCGCCGGGCCGGCAGAGACGCTGGCTGGAGCCGTGGACGGCACGGGCTGCCCCTGCCCCGAGCTGGCGGGTGGCGGGATAGGCGCGGTCGAGGGGGAAGCGCTGGAGGGCAAGGCTGGCGATCCGGAGCCTGCGGCACCGGACGGCGTCACTGAAGCACCGGATGCGGGCGCTCCGGAGGGCACGGACGCTGGAACAGGTGCGGTGGACGCGGCTCCGCCTACACTGGGAGCAGCAGATGCGCCGCCTGCGACCGGTGCTGACTGTGGTGCAGCAGTAGAACCGGTCACCGCACCGCCAGGCGTGCTTATAGGGGAAGTTATTGGGGCACTGTTCGGGGCATTGGCACTCGCAGGGCCAGCCGGTGCTGGCGTGGCGGGTGCGGGTTGGCCGGGTGCTGACGACGGCGGCTGAGAGCTGGTTGGAGCGCTGGCCGCGAGACTGGCGAGGGCGGTCGCAACGCTTTGGCGTGTCACGAGGGCAGCCTGACCACCGGAGGCAGCTGAAGCGCCTGCCGGAGGCGCAGCTGGTGGCGAGCTGGTGGCGGGGGCAGTAGGGGATGGCGGAACGCCGGCTCCGAGCAGCGGCGTGGGCAGCGGTGCGGAACCAGCGGGCGGCCGGGGCAAGGCGGACGGCGTGTCGGCCAGCGAATCTGCTGGCGATGCAGGAGATCCACCGAGAAAGGCGGCGAGCTGGCCCGGATTGACGGGACCAGCGGTGCCGGAGGGGCGTTGCGCCAGGGCATTTGCATCCACGCTGACGGTCAGCCGCAGTTGCGGTGTGGTTTCAGCGATCTCGATCCGGACAGGCGTTCCGGGGGGCAGCGGCGTGTCTGTGGCAACGGTGAGCGATCCGCCGGGCACCGAGAGGCGCATGGGCTCGCCGGCTGGCGAGGGCATAACCCGGCCGCCGAGGACCGTGCCCTTTGGCAGGGCCGACAGCGCCGCCGACGCATCGGACGACGCAGGCTGGGCCGTCGCTGGCCCGGCTGCGGATCCGGATGCTGGTGACCTCAAGTCCACTGCCACGGCCTGCCCCTTCCTGCGATCCAGTCACGAACCGACCAATCCTGCGTTGCCGTATTGTTTGCCGGGTCTTGATCAGGGTCAAGGCATGACACCGGCAAAGCAGCCATCGTGGTGCCATGGGACCCTGCAAATCCCGCAGGGCAAAGGAGACGTTGCACATGAGCTGGATGGATCGGCTGAACGAACGGGCCGAACTGATGGGCCGCATGATGCGGACGATTGGAGCCATGCAGGGCGCGCATGGGCATGTGGGCGCATCTGAAATCCGCCTCGCCGCCTCGCGCTGCATGGGCTGTGACCGCTCGGAGGATTGCCGTCACTGGCTCGACGCGCATCAGGACGGCGCCGAAGCTGCACCGGAGCTCTGCCCGAACCAGGACCTGTTCAAGACCTGGCAATCGCGCGGCTGACCCGGGGCGGTATCAGCTGCGCGGACGCAGGATGCCGCGCAGCATGTAGATCAGTGCGCCCGCAATCCCTGCACCGAGGAAGCGGAACGGAAACGCTGCCAAAGCGCCAACTTCCGGGGCAAACTGCGGCGCGCCGGACATGCGCATGGCCGCGTCGATCACCAATGACAGACAGGCCGCGCCAAAGGCGGCGACGCCGATCTTCACCCTGGCATCGGCATACCAGCCAAGCGCGGCGCCGATCAGCAGGGCCACGGGATTGAGGAGGCCAGCGAGGCCGATCAGGCTCGCCCAAGTGTCTTCTGTTCCAGTCATGTCCCCTCAATAGCCCTTCCCCGGCTTTTTGGCGAGTATCTGCGGCAGCTTGCGGCGTTTTCTCACAGGTTCGACTGCCCTTGCCCGTCTGGACCGGCTGTGGCAAGACTGAGGGGCACATTCAGGAGTTTTTATGCGCAGCACGTCCGAGGCCTGATCAGGCCCGGTCCACAGATCGGGCAACATGAACGCGGGCGCTCGCTTGCGAGTGCGGCGCTGCGCCCATTTTCCTGCGCATTCGGAATGATGCATCCATGGACATTTCTAAGTCGGAACAGCGAGTGCTGCACTTGCTGGCTCAGGGCGGCCATATTCTCATCGACCGTGATGACACCGGCCGGCTGTCGCACGCCTGTGTCGTCACTCGTGAAGGGTGGCACTGGAACGGCTGCCCCTTGCCCCTGTTCCAGAAACTCAAACGCCGCCGCCTCGTTGCCTCGCGCAATGGCGGCCCCTACCGGATCACCGGCCTCGGACTGACCCGCGTCCGCAGCCAGCTGAACAACCGCTAGGCAAACAGACAAGGCCGGAGCGATGCTCCGGCCTTGGGGAACTGGCCTTGTGGTCAACGACGGCGACTTGGTCCCTGATCCGATCTCTGCATATACAGGACGTCATCCCCGCCTTGTGCGGGGATCCAGCCGACGAGGTTCAGCGCCAAAAATGCGTCCCGGACCATGGCGAGGCTACATGGATCCCCGCACGAGGCGGGGATGACCGCTGAGGGACGGACTTGCGGACGGACCGATGTCCTCAAGGCCGGAGCGTATCTCAGGCCTCAGACTGACACGAGTTCGCAGCCAGCTGAACAACCGCTAGGCAAACAGACAAGGCCGGAGCGATGCTCCGGCCCTGGTGTTGGTCGCAAAGAAGGCTTTTTTCTCTGTCGTCATGGTCGGGTTGGTCCCGACCATCTTCAAATCATTGATTTGCGTAGATCCTCGGCACAAGGCCGAGGATGACGATGGTGAGGCTGCATGGATCCCCGCACGAGGCGGGGATGACCGTTGAGAGAAGGACGTGGCGTCTGCCGATATCATCCCGGCAGCGGCGGTTCTCAGGCGGCCTTGGCGGTTTCCTCCGGCTCGCGTTCGGCTTCGCCGAGCTGGCGGCGCATTTCGAGGATGACCTCGTCCGGCTGCAGCTCGTAGGGCGTCAGGAACAGGCCCATGGCGCGGAAGGCACGGCCAACGGCGACGGACGAGGTGAAGAACACCAGCAGCGGCGCGATGATGAGCGGCACGGCGATCGGCATCAGCCAGTACTGCAGGTCCGGCGTGTATTCGACGGCAAAGGCCAGCGCGGCGATCCCGCCGGCACTCATCCACCAGGTGGCCATGAAGCTGGAGCCGAAGGACAGCGAGCCATCGGCCCGGTCGGCCGCCGGCCAGCCGGAATCCCCGCCGAACATGATCTGCATCACCGAGCGGCTCTGGAACATCATGTGGATCGGCGCCAGCAGCGAGGTGATCACCAGTTCCAAGACGGCGCTCAGCGTCACCATCACCGGACCGCCGAAGTATTTCGCATCGCCGCGGATGAGCGCACGCACGAGCAGGATGGCCTTGGGCAGGATCAGGAGCGCGACGACGCCGAAGAGCAACGCCAGCGCCGTGGTGGTCTCCGGATGCGGGAACACCGGGAACGGTGAGCGCGCATCGAAGTAGACCGGCGGCGGGGCAAAATGCGGCGCGGCGAGCGAGGCAACGATGAAGGCGAGCCAGATCGGCGACGAAAGATAGGCAAAGATGCCCTGGACGATGGAAATGCGGCTCCACATCCGGAAGTGCGGCGCGGTGATCAGGCGCGCATGCTGCAGGTTGCCCTGACACCAGCGCCGGTCACGCTTGGCATAGGCGACCACGTTGGCCGGGGCTTCCTCAAAGGAATGGCCAAGATCCGGATCCACACGGACGGTCCAGTTGTCGCGCGCCAAAAGCGCCGCTTCGACCGTGTCGTGGCTGAGGATGTGTCCGCCAAAGGGCGGCTTGCCCGACAGCGAAGCCATGCCACAGGACTCGGCGAAAGCGCGGACACGGATGAGCGCGTTGTGGCCCCAGAACGGGCCTTCCGTGCCCTGGAGGGCCGCCACGCCGCGTGTGAAGACGGGCGAGTAGAACGCGGCGGAGAACTGCAGCACACGGCCGAACAGGGTGTTGAGGCCGATCACCTGCGGCAGCGACTGCAGCAGACCGAGCTTCGGATCGGCCTCCATCCGGCGCACCATTTCAATGATCGTGTCGCCGCGCATCAGGCTGTCGGCGTCGAGCACGAGCATGAACTCGTAGGCTCCGCCAGAGGTGCGGATGAAGTCGGCGATATTGCCGGCCTTGCGGCCGATGTTCTGGGTGCGGTTGCGGTAGTAGAGCCGTCCGCCGGCCTTGAGCTGGATCAGCGCGGCGCGATAGGCCTCCTCCTCCGCCGCGACGCTGGCAGCGCGCGTGCTGTCGGACAGGACATGAAAGTCAAAGAGGTCACCGTAGCCGGCCTGCTCGATCGAACGGTACATGGCCGCGATCCGGGCAAAGACGGGACCGGTGTCTTCGTTGTAGACCGGAACGAGGATGGCCGTGCGCTGGGTCGGGCGGCCGTTGAGCGTGGCGACCGGCGGCGGATTGAACAGCACGCCGAGAATGGCGGTACAGGCGCCCCAGGCGAGCCAGAAGGCTGTCAGCACGATGAGGCTGACGCGCAGGATATCGACCCAGTCAAAGCCATCGGACTGGACCACGGTGCCAAACATGGAAGCGGCGGCAACCGTCATGGTCGCCGCCAGCACGATGGCTCCGATCCGCCGGACGGCGACCGCGAAGCGGCCCTCCCCGGTTCCGATCATGTCAGCCTCCGACAGACGAGCGAGGACCGATCAGCCCGCGCAGGAAAGCCCGGAAGCTCGACGCGGACAGATCCATCCGCCCCTGCAGGTCATGCTCGGGCATGGCAAGGCCGACGCGCGGCTGCGGCAGCGGTGCGCAGGCAGCAACCTCGGCGATCAGGGCCGCATCGCCGCCCGACAAGAGGTCCTCGACAGACCCGGTCACCCCGATATGGACCATGGCCGAGGCCAGGGCGCCCATCAGCGAGGCGTCATCCAGATCCGGACGGTTGAGGCGCTGGCGCGCACACGCCAGGCCAGCAGCAAACGGATCGGCGGACTGGGCCATAACCACGTTGTCGTCCATCACAGAAGTCCCCAGGTCTTTCAGAACAACTGCACTCATACCGTTTGGTTCCATTGGTACATCCAGGTCTCTGTCACCGGCTTGCCGTTAAGCGCCAGCGACAGGGTCATTTCCGAGGGCCGGCTGCCGTCTTCGCGCAGCAGGTCAAAGATATAGCGCCAGCTTCCGCCTTCAACCTGCTGCAACACAGGGTTCTGGACGCTGGCATTCTGCACCCACAGGCGCGGCTCCAGCGCGGCGTCAGACCCCAGGCCCATCAGCGGCCCACCCTTGAACTCGACGACAAACTTGCGCAAGGCATCGTCGTAGTCCGACGCAGCCGTTCCGCCATGCCCGGCGCGCGTGTGAAGCACCTGCGCCAGGTCCGTCCCCGGCTCAGGCTCACGGCCCCAGTACATCCGGTATCTGAACCGGTATTCCGAGCCCGCTTCCGCACGGGTATCGGGGATCCAGAACGCGACGATGTTGTCGTGAATTTCTTTTTGCGATGGAATTTCCGCCAACATGACATGACCGCGCCCCCAGTCGTCAAGGGGCTCGATCCAAAGAGATGGCCGGCGCTGATAATGCGCTTCCATGTCCTGATAGCTGGCAAAGTCGCGATCCCTTTGCAGGATCCCGAAACCCTTCGGATTTTCTGCCGTGAAGAACGACAGGGCCAGATTGCGCGGGTTGACCAGCGGCCGCCACTGACGTTCGCCAGACTGCTGCAGGATCAGAAGACCGTCGCTGTCATGGACCTCGGGGCGGTAGTCATCGAAGCCGAGCTTGTCGTTCTCGCCGTAGAGATACATCGAGGTCAGCGGCGCAATGCCAAGGCGTTCGACCGCGCCGCGCAGGAAGATGCGCGCGTCGACCTCGACCTCGGTGTTGATGCCCGGCGTGATGCGGAACGAATAGGCGCCGGTGACGCGCTCGCTCTCCAGCTCGGCGAAGATCTTGATGAAATTCTGTCCCGGCTGCGGCCGCTCGATGAAGAAGCGGGTGAAGCGCGGAAACTCTTCCGGCCGGCCGGCGGCGGTGTCGATCGCCAGACCACGGGCGGACAGGCCGTAGATCGAGCCCTTGCCGAGCGCGCGGAAATAGCTCGAGCCAAGGAAGGCGATCAGCTCGTCACGGTAGTCGGGACGGTTGAGCGGATAATGCATCCGGAACCCGGCGACACCTGGAAGGTCGATGCCCTCATAGTCGGCAGCAACCAGCGGCTCGCGATATTCGAAATCCGCGCCGGTGAAGTGCATCTCGCGCAGCACCGGGCCGTCGATCTCGAACACCTGGACCGGCTTGGTGTAGAGGCCACCCGGATGGAAGGCCTGGACTTCGTAGCCAAGGTCATCATTGCGCCAGACGGCACGGTCCGAGCGGAAGCGGATCGCCCGGTGCTGGTCATAATCCAGCTGCGCGAACTTGTCCGGCAGGCCGATGACCGTTTCCTGATAGGCGTCGCGCGCCTTGGCCCGCATCCGCTCGACCATCTCGTCGAAGGAATAGGCAGGGGCTGCGGGTGCCGCAGGGGCCGGAGCCGGCGCGGCCGGCTGTTGCTGTGCTTTGGCTTGACCGGCAAGAAGTGGCAAGGCACCGGAAAAAGCGCCAAGGCACAGGGAACTGGTCACAAGAAACTTGCGTCGGTCGATCACGTCATCTGCCCGAAGGAGGTGTTACACCAGCGATGTAGGGGAGCCATGCGCATTCTTTCGACTGCATGGCTATGCGGCAATAATATGAGGGACTTAGGCCTCTCGTCCATCAAAATGCTGCAACGCGGCACACCGGGCCTCATTATTTTTGTCGCATGGTGAGAGTTGAACCATCAACCCGTTAACAAGCCGCCTTATCGCAACCTGTCAGGGTTTATTTAGGTGGCAATTGAGGCGGGATTTCGGGGACTGCGCCAAGATTGGATTAAACTTCGTTAATCCTTGCGGCAACTTCGCCGGCAATCGCCAAGGCCGAGGTGAGGCCGGGCGATTCGATGCCGGCAAGTACCACCAGTCCGGCGGCCCCATGGACCGCGGGACCATCGATCCGGAAGTCCTCGGCCGGATCGCCAGGACCGCCCAGCTTGGGACGGATGCCGGCGTAGTCCGGCTCCAGCGCGCCGGGCGGAAGACCGGGCCAGTACTGCCGGATCGACGCCTCGAACAAGTCCCGGCGGGCGGGGTTGACGCGATAGTCCTCGGTCTCGACCCATTCCACATCCGGGCCAAATCTGGCCTGGCCGCCAAGATCGAGTGTCAGGTGGATGCCGAGGCCACCGGGCTCGGGAACGGGATAGATCAGATGCGAAAACGGCGCCCGGCCTGACAGGCGGAAATAGTTGCCCTTGGCAAGACCGAAGCGGAGTTTTGGGTAGCCGGCCAAGCCCGGCAGAAGCTGACGCGTGCCCAGACCCGCCGACAGGACAAGCCGCTGACAGGTCAACCGATAGCCCCCCTCCCCGGCGATCTCGACGGCATAGCCACCGGGCACAGCTTCGATGGCGGCAACAGCGGTGTTGAGCACGACCTGACCACCGGCAGCCTCCAGATCGCCCTGGAGCGCGAGCATCAGTGCGTGGCTGTCAATGATCCCAGTCGATGGCGACAGGAGCGCTGAGCAGCAGTCAAGTTCCGGCTCCAGCGCAAGGGCCTCGGCCCGAGTGAGGCGCGTGAGATCCGGGACGCCATTGGCTGCGGCAGCGGCGGCGATGGCCGTCAGCCGCTCGTCTTGCGCGGCATTGGCGGCAACGATCAGCTTGCCGATCCGGCGATGAGCAACACCGCGCTCGGCGGCATAGGCGTAGAGCAGGTCGCGGCCCGCAACGCAGAGCCGCGCCTTGAGACTGTCCTTCGGGTAATAGATCCCCGCGTGGATGACCTCGGAATTGCGGGCGCTGGTTTCCGAGCCGATGAGGCCGTGGCGCTCCAGCACCATGACCTCATCGCCGGCAAGCGCCAGAGCCCGCGCGCTTGCAAGACCCACGACCCCGGCACCGATGACAAGCGTCTGCACATCAGTCATGGCCGGGGCCTTCGATCCTTGCTGTTACCACCAGCGGCTGGCGGTAAAACGGCCAGCCGCCTTCTCGATCACCTCGGCGACCTGGAACAGCGTCTCCTCGTCAAAGGGACGGCCGATCAGCTGCAGGCCGAGCGGAAGACCGGAGGCCGACAGGCCAGCGGGAACCGACAGGCCCGGCAGGCCGGCCATGTTCACCGTCACCGTGAAGATGTCGTTGAGGTACATGGCGACCGGATCGGTGATCTCGCCCGGCGCAAAGGCCGCGTCCGGGGTTGCCGGCGTCAGGATCGCATCGACGCCCGCTTCGAAGGCAAGGTCGAAGTCGCGCTTGATCAGGGTGCGGACCTTCTGCGCCTTGAGGTAGTAGGCGTCGTAATACCCTGCCGACAGCACGTAGGTGCCGATGAGAATGCGGCGCTGCACTTCCGAGCCGAAGCCGGCAGCGCGGGTGTTCTCGTACATGTCGACGATGTCATTGCCCGGCACGCGCAGGCCGTAGCGAACGCCGTCGTAACGGGCAAGGTTCGAGGACGCCTCGGCCGGGGCAACGATGTAATAGGCCGGCAGCGCGTATTTGGTGTGCGGCAGCGAGATGTTGACGATCTCGGCGCCGGCGTCCTTCAGCCAGGCAATGCCCTGCTGCCACAGCGCCTCGATCTCGGCCGGCATGCCATCAACGCGGTATTCGGCCGGAATGCCGATGCGCAGGCCCTTTACGGACTTGCCGAGCGCGGCTTCGTAGTCCGGCACCGGCAGGTCAACCGAGGTCGTGTCCTTCGGGTCGACGGAGGCCATGGACTTCAGGAGGATGGCGCAGTCGCGCACGGTCTTGGCGATCGGGCCGGCCTGGTCGAGCGACGAGGCGAAGGCAACGACGCCCCAGCGCGAGCAGCGGCCGTAGGTCGGCTTGATGCCGACGGTGCCGGTGAGCGCGGCCGGCTGGCGGATCGAACCACCGGTGTCGGTAGCAGTGGCCCCAAGGCAGAGGCTGGCGGCAACAGCGGCAGCCGAGCCGCCCGAGGAGCCGCCGGGAACCAGCGCCTGGTCAGACCCGGTCTTGCGCCACGGGTTGACCACGTTGCCATAGTAGGACGTCTCGTTCGACGAACCCATGGCGAACTCGTCCATGTTCAGCTTGCCGAGCATTACCGCGCCATCGGCCCACAGGTTGGACGTGACGGTCGATTCGTACTCGGGCTTGAAGCCGTCGAGGATGTGGCTGCAGGCCTGGGTGTGCACGCCCTTGGTGGCGAAGAGGTCCTTGATGCCCAGCGGCAGACCTTCGAGTGCGCCGCCCTCGCCCTTGGCAAGGCGCGCGTCGGAGGCCTTGGCCATGTCGCGGGCCTGGTCGCCGGTCACTGCAACATAGGCGTTGATCTTCGGATTGGCGGCCTCGATGGCGCCGAGGAAAGCCTCGGTCAGCTCGGCCGAGGAAAAGGACTTGGCCTTGAGGCCGTCGCGGGCGTCGGCCAGGGTCAGGTTGGTCAGATCGGTCATGGTTCGGTCCTCGCCCGCTTATTCGACAACTTTCGGGACAACGAAGAAGTTGTCCTCGGTGACCGGCGCGTTGGCGACGACCTTTTCCGGATAGCCGCCATCGGTGACGCCATCCGCGCGCTTCTTCATGGTCTGGGCGACGACAGAGGTCAGCGGCTCGATGCCGTCGATGTTGACCTCGTCCAGCTGCTCGACGAAGCCGAGGATGGCGTTGAGTTCGCCGGTCATGCGGGCCGCACTCGCCTCGTCGACCTTGATGCGCGCC
The DNA here is from genome assembly GCF_026672425.1 of Pannonibacter sp. SL95. GTDB lineage: Bacteria > Pseudomonadota > Alphaproteobacteria > Rhizobiales > Stappiaceae > Pannonibacter. Next base: position 1,593,642 of record NZ_JAPPRC010000003.1, on the reverse strand, counting down.
AGACGCGCAACCCGCTTCACTGTCTGAATGTCTACGGACATGACAAGTTCCTGAAATTTGAGCCGTTTCCAGCCGGGATCCATGGCATCGCGACAATGCCTTGGCGCTGTTATTGGCGGCCTTCTCAGCAAAACACAAGCGGCCGCACAGGGTTGCGCGGCGGCATAACCACATTTACGGTATCAGGCATGACCGTAATCGAGACAGAACCCGCCCGGGGACGGCCCCGCCAGACCGCACTGACCACCCGCATCGTGACCGCAACATTAGAGGAGCTGGGGAGCCATGGCCCGGACAGGGCCTCGCTGGCGCGGATTGCCCGGGCCGCCGGCACCAGCCAGCAGGCCCTCGCGCGGCGCTGGGGCGCAAAGTCCGCGGTGCTGGCCGGCGCGCTGGACGCAGCCCTGGCCGTCCTTCCCGGCGCCTCGGTGCTGCGGGGCAGCAGCCATGGCGCCACGGCCGAGGACCTGACCCGGTGCCTCGCCACAAGCCTTGCCCCTCTGGCAAGCACACCGCTGGGCCGGGCCTACAGCATCGCCCTGACCGCCAGCGGCGATCATACAGCCTTGCGCACTGTGGCCCTTGAGCACGAGGCAAGACTGCGGCTGACCCTGCGCCAGATCCTGATCGCCACGCCCTTTGAAGCCGAGATGGACGCCCGCATCGCGCTGGCGCTTGGCTTCCTGCGACTGGCCGTCGCGACGCCGGAGCCTGCGCCGGACATGGACCAGCTGCGCCGCGTCGCTGAACTCATCCTTGGCCTGATCGCGCCGCGTGCACCGGTTGGCCCGGCCCAAGGCCAAGTGGCGGAAGACGGACTGCCCGGGCTGTGACTGGCGCTGCGCCCGCGTGGGTGGGGCCGAGTTGAACCATCCGGCATTCCGGTCTAAGAGGTTGCCGCTGTCCCGCAGGGACGATCAGACCACCACGACGGATCGGACGCACCGCATGTCGCTTGAAGAGCTTTTCCGCACCTATCGCGCTCCCGCAGAGGCCCTTCGTGCTGTGGATGGCCGCTTCGTCAACTTCCTTGGCGTTTCGACCGCGGCCAGCATCCTGCCGCAGGGCCCGGCCCTGTCCGGCAAGGTCTATGACGAGTTGCCGATCCCCGGCGACAGCGTGTTTGCCGGCGCTGCCGAATACCAGGCGCTGCTGACCGCCATCGATGCCTGCAAGGCACAGCCGAGCCTGACCGTCGCCGAGTTCGGCGCGGGCTGGGGCCCCTGGGTGTCGGCAGCCGGCGTCGTCGGCAAGCGTCTCGGCATCAAGGACATCCGCCTGATCGCCGTCGAGGCCGACAGCGAGAAATACAAGCTGATGCAGGCGCATCTGGCCTACAACGGCCTCGCCGGTCAGGACGGGGTGAGCATCGCGACCTATGAGGGCGCGGTCTGGCACACCGACACGACGCTGAATTTCCCCAAGAACATCGTCGCCGTCGATTTCGGTGGCCGCGTCAGCGAGACGAGCCACAGCACCGACTATCGTGGCATGGCCTACGAGACGACGGAAATCCGCGCCTATTCGCTGGAAAGCCTGCTGAAGGGCGAGCGGACCATCGACTACATGCATGTCGATGTGCAGGGCGCCGAATACGAGATCCTGTCCCGCGCGGGCGACCTGATGAACGAGAAGGTGAAGTACCTGTTCATCGGCACCCATTCGCGCCTCATCGACGGCCAGCTGCTGGAGCTGCTGCACAAGTGGGGCTGGGACATCCGCTTCGCCAACCCGTGCCAGTTCGTGTTCAACCGGTCGATCCCGACCATCGAGGGCATGACAGTGGCCGATGGCGAGATCTTTGCCGTCAACACCCGGCTGGCCGGCTGACGAAACCCGGCGAGCGCCCTGCCCTCACGGCAAGGTGATCAGATCCGCATGTCCCTGATTGCGGCAATTTGACGACAACGGCCGTCCTTGCCATTGCGCTGACGTCGATTCGCCCGTATGTTGAGTAATTACTATTTAGCTGCGAGGGAACATTTCCCTCGCGTCTCAACCCGCTTCGGGCGCCGCCAGTTCCCCGTGACTGCCCTCCTCCAGGGCAGCCGGTTGCGAACGGCGAGGGCCAGAGCAAACAGGAACGGATCCAGTTATGGTCAAGACCGTTGGTTCCCAGGCTCTTGTCGATCAGGAGCATAATGCCGTTCAGCTGCGCAAGGCGGCTGGCGAATGGCTGAAGTCGATGCGTGAGGCCCGCGGCCTGTCGCAGACCGAACTCGCCGAACTGGTCGGCGTGGACTACTATTCCTTCGTGTCGCAGATCGAGAACGGCCGTGGCCGCATCCCCGCCGGCCGTTTTGCCAAGTGGGCCGATGCCCTCGGCATGAAGCGCAAGGAATTCGTTTACCATATCCTGCGCTACTATGAGCCGGTGGTGTTCGAACTGCTGTTTGAAGACATCGAGCAACAGTCCGCCTGATTTTTCCGGGCAACTGCACTCCGCGCTTCGCAATCCCTTTCGGATCGGCCATAGTCTGGCTTGATCGAACCTGCAAACGGACCGCCGACGCATGTCGCTTCTGTTCTTCTCGCCCCGCTCCGCGCAGCCTGCCCCGTCGAACACGGGTGACTGGCGCCAGCAGGAGCTCGCCGAAATCTACCGCGTGCTGCACCTGCTGCAGCAGAACGGGCTCGGCGTGGATCTGGACCGGGGCGTAACGGATCGCAACGAGCCGTGGGCGGTGTTCTTCGACCCGACGGGCGACGACGTCTTCCTGCATCTGGCCCGGCTCTCCGGCGAATACATCATGGTCAGCGAGCCGCTGAACGTGAAGGTGAAGGCACGGAACTTCCGTCAGGCGGTCGACCAGTTCGAGGCGGCGATCAGCGGCAAGCTGCAGCAGAATCGCGAGCGTCCGGGCAATGTCGTCAGCCATCCGGCGGCGCAGTTGCTGTTCTCGCTGGTGGCCGTGTTCCTGGTCGTCAAGAGCAAGGCTGCCCAGGCCCATGAGGCTGACGACGATGCGTCGGGCTTCGATGACGTCAGCCACAGCCAGCTGGCCAAGATCCGCGCCGTTCTGACGCGGCTGCAGGAAAGCGTCGACAATCCGGTTCTGATGGCTGCCATGGTTGGCGCGATCGTTGTCACGGTTGGCGTTGTCCGCGAAGACTTCGACAAGCAGCTGGCCGGCGAAGAGGCACATACCGAAGCCCGCGCCGATGCGTCCGACAAGGTCTCCGACAAGATCACTCTGGCCGACGCCTCGGAGCGCGTGATCAATGACGTGGACAGCAAGATTGTTCACGGTGATGACGCGCAGGACGGCAAGGTTGCTGCCAGCGACGACGCACCGCGCCATCTGGCCGATCTGCAGGTTGCCCACCATGATCCGCGCATCGAACCGGCCAAGGTTCAGGACGCATCGACCGGTGAGCATGTCACGGTGACGCAGTCGTCGCAGGACGACGCAGCGCGTGGCCGGCCTGCCGAGGCTTCGACCAGCGGTACCGCCGAACGGCCGACGCTTGGGACCGAGACGGCCAAGTCATCCGGCTCGACGACGTCGAATGGCACGGCGGTCACCGACGTGGCAGATGGCATTGCCGCCTCGTCCATCGTCCTCGTGGCTGCAGCGCAGGCTTTCGAAAGCACCGTTCCCGCTGGCCTGCCCTTCGACAGCAAGTCGATGGTTGCAGTCACCATCGGGGCCAATGCCTCGCAGGTCCTGCCGATTGTTGCCAGCACCGACAGCGGCAACAGCGTTACAACATTTGACGGCGTGACCGCTGCCAGCGGCAATGCCGGCTTCGCGCTGCAGGACAACAGCAGCCTGCTGCTCAACTCCCTGCCGAGCGCCGATGCAAGCAAGCTTGTCCGCAGCATCGTGACGGCCTTCGATCAAGTGAATGTCTACAGCTACGGCACGAACTTCCTGTTTGTCGTCGACACGGACGTGGTGGTGAATGACGGCGACCAGATCGCTTTCGTCAACACCCAGGTCGCCGACAACATCACGATCTCGTTCATCGGCACCCGTGCGGCCTTTGATGCCGCCGGCGTGTTCATCGCCTGAACCGCGACTGGACCGAGACAGAACTGTAACCAGGCGCGTAATCGCGCCGGAGCCTCGAAGGCACCCGTCATTTCATTGCGGGTGCCTTTGGTGTTTCAAGGGCGCGGTTGACGGGCCTTCAACGACATCAGATAGGCAACGACATCGGCCTTTTCGTCGTCGAACAGGCGAAAGGTCGGCATCGGAAAATGGTCTTCGGTGAGGAAGCGGCGGAAATAGGCCTCGTCATGGTCGGGCAGCTGGACGATGACCTCGTAAGGCGGGGCGTCAAAGGCGGCAGGATCCTGATCAGGGCGGGGATGGCAATCCCGGCACCAGGTCTCGATCACCGCCTCCCCGCGACGCGCCGCCTCGTCTGCGGCCGCCGCAGAGGTGGACGGTCCCACGACACCCGACCACAGCAGCAGACCAGCCAGAAGCGCAAGGACCAGGCTGCGGCCTGAGACCGCTGGAGACGGACGCTGCTGCTGAGTCTGATTGTGAGCCATTGCCTGCATCTCCCTGTGGTGCCTTGAAAAACGCAACCTGGAACGAAATGCATGACACAGACGGCGGACCGTGCCCTTGATCCGGGTCAAGGGCACGTCGCGGAGCGTGACATCAGACGTCGAAGGCGGCGGGTCAGGTTGCCTTGCCGGCACGATTGCCGAACAGCCCCTGAACCACATAGGCAAGCACGGTGAGGCCAACGGCCCCCGCGACGCCGATCAGGATCAGCGCAATCACATCGACCGGTCCGCCGATGTCGGAAAAGCCGGAGTTGGTGACGAATTGCACGAACAGGATCGCGGCAACCGCGCCGATCGGTGCCAGCAGTTCCGCCCGGACCAGCTGGCTGGCGACGACCTTGCGGTCGCGCAGCAGCACGTAGAGGAATGACAGGGTGATGAGCACCGCCCCTGCGACCAGGGTCCAGAACAGGGTGGCGCCGAACATTTCCTCGAAAACGGCGAGGAGCATGCCAAAGGTCAGTTCTTTCATGATTGGCTCTCCGCTTCAGGCCCGGCCGCGCAACATGGCATTGTAGGTCGCCTTCAGGGCGACTTCCTTCATCAGCCAGGATACCCAGAGTTCCTCCAGGGGAGCGATCACGCCCGGGAAGGAGGGAACCAGATTGTCCTTGTAGTCGAACTCGACCAGCATGGCCCGGCCGATGCGGGTTATCAGCGGACAGGAGGTGTAGCCATCATAGCTGGTGGTGCCTTCCTTGCCGACGATGGCGGCGACGAGATGATCCTCGACCACCGGCACCTGCCATTTGACGCTGGCCGCCGTCTTGCCTTTCGGCACACCGGCGATGTCACCGACCGCAAACACCTCAGGGAAACGGACATGGCGCAGGCTGTGCTTGTTGACCTCGGCCCAGCCCTGCTTGACCCAGGGACCGTCCTGCCAGGGCAAGGGGCTGTTCAGCACCACATCCGGCGCCCGCATCGGCGGAATGATGTTGGTGAAGTCGTAGCCGATCTCCTTTGGCCCGTCGGGGGTCGTGAAGGTGGCGACCTTCCTGCCCGGGTCGATGGCTGTCATGACATGCTCGCGGCGCACCTCGATGCCCCGGTCCTCGAACAGCATGCGCACCTTTTCATGCACGATCGGCACCGAGAACAGCGCCTTGTTGTGGGCGGCATAGACCATCTCGAGCTTGCCACGGTTGCCCTTGCGCCGGGCAATGTCGTCGGTCAGGAACGCATATTTGAGTGGCGCACCGGCACATTTCATCTCGGTTGCCGGACGAGAGAACAGGCCGACACCGCCCTTGTCGGTAAAGCGGCTCATTTCGGCATAGGTCATGGCGGCATAGTCCGGTCCGGCATAGACCGAGCCGATGCCGTTCTTGCCGATGAGATCCATCGACATGCCTTCGATCTGGCCATAGTCGAGCGTCAGACCGGTGGCGAGGATGAGGAAATCATACTCGAGGTCCTTGCCGGAGGCCGTCGTCACCTTGCGGGACACAGGATCGATGTTGGCCGCCGCCTCCTCGACCAGCGTGACGCCAGAGGGCAGCCAGTCGGTGGTGGCGGTGACGGAATAGGACGCAGGCTTCAGACCGGCGGCAATGAGCGTGAAGCCCGGCTGGTAGAGGTGCTGCTTGCGGCCATCGACGATGGTGATGCTGGCACCGCTCAGCCGGTCGACCAGGCGATTGGCGAGAGCTGTACCTGCCGCGCCAGCGCCAAGGATCACGATCCGGGCCTTGGTCTGAACCGCTGAGGCGCGGGCCGGGCTTGCCAGTGATCCCAGCGCGCCGGCACCACCGGCGGCCATGAACACCTTCAGGAAGTTGCGCCGATCGAGGGAGAGCTTGTCGGTTTGGCGGGTCATGCGACGGCCCTCCCTTGCTGGCGGATGGCAACGGTCCCGTCCCGTCGGCCTGCTCTGTCTGTCATGTCGATCCTCCTCAGTCTGAACCTGGCTCCTGCCTTCCCTCCAAAAGGAGCAGTCCGCCGCGCACAGCGAACATGGAGCCATCATATGTTCATAGTTCATTGTATTCGAAAATATACAATTAACAAGCGCAAGGCGACATGCCGCAACGAAATCCCCATGAGACAGCCGCCCTGTCTGCACGCAGGGAGAGTATTGGGCGGCATCGGTCTCGACCATACCGGGAACTGCGCATGTCCCAGCCGGACCACAGGCATGGCAGGACCGCCAGGACGGGACCTGCGGGGACGACTTGGTCCCCGCCCGCGCAGACCCTGTCAGGGCTGGCAAGTCCGGCCTAGCCGACGATGTTGTGTTCGGGACCGAAGGGGAAGCCGGTGATGTTCTCGGCTCCGGTCTCGGTGAGAATCAGGATGTCGTGTTCGCGGTAGCCGCCTGCCCCGGACAAGCCTTCCGGGATCATGATCATCGGTTCCATCGACACGACCATGCCGGGCTCCAGCACCGTTTCCACGTCCTCGCGCAGCTCAACCGCCGCCTCGCGGCCGTAATAGTGGCTGAGCACGCCGAAGGAATGGCCGTAGCCGAAGCTGCGGTATTGCAGCAGGTCGTAGCGGCGGTAGATGTCGTTGAGGGTGGCGGCAATGTCGCAGCAGCGCGCGCCCGGCCGGATCAGCTCCAGTCCGGCGCGATGAACCTCGCAATTGATCTCCCACAGCCGCAGATGCGCGTCGGAGACGTGATTGCAGAAGAGCGTCCGCTCCAGTGCCGTGTAGTAGCCGAAGATCATCGGGAAGCAGTTGAGGCTGAGAATGTCGCCGGCCTGAACCACGCGGTTGGTCACCGGATTGTGGGCGCCATCCGTGTTGATGCCGGACTGGAACCAGACCCAGGTGTCCATCAGCTCGACGAAGGGGAAGGATGCGGCGATCGCCCGGACCATGGCCTGCGTGCCGGCAAGCGCCACCTCGTGCTCGGGAACCCCTGCCCGTACGGCCCCAGCCACCGCCGCGCCGCCGATGTCACAGATGCGCGTGCCTTCACGGATCAGCGCCTGTTCCTCAAGGCTCTTGATGGTGCGCATGCGCATGACCGCATCGCTGACATCGACCAGTTCCACCCCCGGCAGGGCGGCCTGAAGCTTGGCCATCAGGTCGAGGGACACGTGGTCGAACTCGATGCCGATGCGCGCCGGCTTGCGGCCTGAGGAGAACAGCGCCGCCTGCAGGGCGTGGAAGTAATTGTCCTTGTTCCAGTCGGTGTAGGTGAGCGCATCCCCCAGCACGCGCCGCCAGGGCTGGCCTCCGTCGATGCCGGCAGCGATCACCGTCGCGCGGTGCTCATCGACGACAAAGCCGTAGCGGCGGCCGAAGGAGCAGTAGAGGAAGCCGGAGAAGTAGCAGATGTTGTGGTAGCTGGTGAACACGCAGGCATCGAGCTTCAGCTCTTCCATCCGCCGCCGCAGACGGTCCTGCCGGCCCTGAAGCTCGCCTTCAGAAAAGGGCGACCAGCTCTTCTCACCATTTTCAAGCACTTGCAGTCGCGGCATGTCATCGTGATGCATGATACTTCTCCTCACAGTGCGCTGGTGGGCCTATTACCAGCCGGCCATAACGAAAAACGGGCCGGCTTCCAGTCAAGGAAGCCGGCCCGCCAGGCCCGATCTCGGTGCGAAAAGTCATGTCCGGTGGCAGGCCGATCGCCCGCAGTCCCGGCCCGGAACTGGCGTACCGCCCCGGGTCCACTTGGGAACATGTCCGTTTCGCTATGTCAGTCCACCGGCCCGCTGCACTGACTGCTGCGAGCCGGACAAGTTCGTCTCAGGCCGGCGTTACGCCGCGCAGGCGTTCCGAACGCCGGCGCAACAGCTCCAGCACGGTCAAGAGCACCACAGAGAGTACCACCATGATCGAGGCGACCGCCAGGATCGTCGGGGATATCTGCTCGCGCAGGCCGATGAACATCTGCCAGGGCAGCGTCTTCTGGCTGGCAGAGCCCAGGAACAGGACCACAACCACCTCGTCGAAGGAGGTGATGAAGGCAAACAGCGCGCCGGAGACGACCCCCGGCAGGATCAGCGGCATCTGCACCTTGAAGAAGGTGGTGATCGGCCCAGCGCCCATGCTGGCCGCCGCCCGCACCAGACTGTTGTCGAAGCCGACCAGCGTTGCCGTCACGGTGATGATGACGAAAGGCGTGCCGAGCACCGCATGGGCCATGACGACACCCCAGTAGGTGCCCTGCAGGCCGATGCGGGAGTAGAAGAAATACATGCCCGCTGCCGCGATGATCAGCGGCACGATCATCGGCGAGATCAGGATGGCCATGATCACCGAACGGAACGGCACATGCGGCTGCGACAGGCCGATGGCCGCAAGCGTGCCAAGAACCGTGGCCAGCAGGGTCGCCGTCGGCGCGATCATGAAGGAGTTCTGCAGCGCCTTCTGCCAGTCCGGATTGGTGAAGAAGTCCACATAATGCTTGGTCGAATAGCCGGCCGAATCCAGCGCCAGCATTTCAGGCGTGAAGGTGAAGAAGTCCTGGGCGTTGAAGGACAACGGGATGATCACCAGGATCGGGAACACCAGGAAAAAGAAGATGAGCCCGCAGATAACCCGGAACGTGTAGTGCCAGGTGCGTTGCAGCGGCGAGGCGTAGGAGGGCAAGGAAGACATCGGCGCGCTCCTATCCAAGCTTGACGTTATCGATGCCGACGACCTTGTCGTAGACATAGAAGAGGATGAGCACGGCCACCAGCAGCAGCGCGCCCAGCGCCGCCGCCAGACCCCAGTTGAGCGAACTGGAGATGTGATAGGCGATGCGGTTGGAAATGAAGATGCCGGACGTGCCGCCGACCAGCTCCGGCGTGATGTAGTAGCCGATGGCCAGGATGAAGACGAGCACCGCCCCTGCCCCGATGCCAGGCACGGACTGGGGGAAATAGACGCGCCAGAAGGCCGTCCAGTCATTGGCGCCGAGCGAGCGCGCGGCCCGCATGTAGGAGGGCGAGATCGTCTTCATCACCGAATAGAGCGGCAGGATCATGAAGGGCAGCAGGATATGCGTCATGGCGATGATCGTGCCGGTGGCATTGTTCATCATCACGAGGCGCGTGTCGTCACCAAGCAGTCCGATCCAGACCAGCAGGTCATTGATGACGCCCTGTTGCTGCAAAAGGACCTTCCAGGCCGAGGTGCGCACCAGGAGGCTGGTCCAGAACGGCAGCAGCACCAGGATCATCAGCATGTTCGACGTGCGCATCGGAAGCTGCGCCAAGAGGAAGGCAACCGGATAGCCGATCAGCGCGCAAAGCAGCGTGATCGCCAGGCTCATCATCAGCGTGCGGCCGAACAGCATCAGATAGACGCGCTCGCCCTCGGGGAGCATTTCAACGCCATCGATTGACTGGCGCGCATCGACGGCGGACAGGAAATAGCCCTTTGTCGTTGTGCCGGAATAGAGTTTCAGGGTTTGCCAGATGACAGGATCGCCCCAGGCGCTGTCAGCCGCGATCAGCTGTCCCTTCACGTCCGGACTCTCGATCTTCTCGACGGCACGGCCGGACTTGCGCATCAGGCTGGAAAAGCCGGATTGCTCATAATTGAGGCGCGTGCCAAGCCGGGTATGGGTCTTGTTGGCAACCGCCTCGCGCAGGTCCTTCAACGATTGCCGCATAGGCCGCCTCGCCCGGCAGTTCTTCCGCCTTCGGGTCCCAGTCGGACAGCGCCAAGACCGTGCGTGGCAGCGTCTGCGGCACGATCGAATTGTCCACCGAGCGCAGCAGCATGTCGACGATCGGCGCAGCGAACGTCAGGAGCACAAACGCCAGCAGCGGCAGGATCAGGATGAAGGCACGCAGTTTTTCCCGTCTGAGGGCGCGTGAAAGGCTCGCCTTGAGCGGCCGACCATCCTGGGTCAGCACGGGCGCATCAAGCTGGGTCATGTTTGTTCCGGCGCGAAGGAAACGGGGACCGGGCGCAGACACGCCCGGTCCGTCTCTCATGGCTTACTTTGCAAGCCAGACCTGGAAGGCCTCTTCGACCTCATCCTGGTTGTCAGCCCACCACTCGATGTTGTTGACCAGATAGTTCTTCTGGTTGGCCGGGTTGGTCGGCATGTGCGGCGCCATCTCGATGCCGAGGTCCGCGTGCTTGCCGACGAGCGGCTGCGACGAGGCGCGGGCCGGGCCATAGGAAATGTACTTGGCCTGGTCAGCGAGGCGCTGGGTGTCGGTGGCGAACTTGATGTATTCCTTGATCAAGGGCAGCTTGTCTTCCTTTACGGCTGCCGGAATGATCCAGCCGTCGAAGTCGAACACCTGCCAGTCCCACAGCATGGCGACCGGCTGCTTCTGCTCCTCGATCACCGAGAACAGGCGGCCGTTGTAGGTCGAGCCGATGACGGCTTCACCGTCAGCCAGACGCTGCGGGGTTTCCGCGCCGGCGGTCCACCAGATCACGTCCTTCTTGATGGTGTCGAGCTTGGCCAGCGCCTTCTGGATGCCTTCCGGCTTCGACATCACCGTGTAGAGGTCATCCTTGGCAACGCCGTCGCACAGGAGCGCCCATTCGATGTTCTTCTTCGGGCGCTTTTCCAGGCTGCGCTTGCCGGGGAACTTCTTGGTGTCGAAGATGTCGCAGAGGCTGGTCGGGACCGCGCCGTTCCAGTCCTTCACGTCGGTGCGGTAGCCGAAGGTGGTGGAGAAGACGATCTGCGGGATGAAGCACTTGTTGATCAGCGAGGGACCAAAGTCCTTGGTCGCCGTTGCCCCGTCCGGCGCGGCCGCCAGCCATTCATCGAAGTCGATTTCCATGGCCAGGCCTTCGTCGCACAGACGCTGGCTGTCCGGACCTTCCACGTCGACCACATCCCAGGTGACGTTGCCGGCCTCGTTCATGGCGCGCAGCTTGGCGACGGCCTCGTTGGAGGACTCGTCATTGATGATGTTGACGCCCGACTTCATCGCCATGAAGGGCTTGTGGTAGGCGTTGTTCTGCGAGGCCGAGTAGGCGCCGCCCCAGGACACGATGGTCAGGTCAGCGGCCTGTACCGAGATGGACGTCAGCGACAGCGCTGCCGTGGCCAGGAGTGTGGTTGCCAGTTTCATATCTGCTCCCCTTTCGAGCGTTGGACCGGGACCGGTCAAGTCGTCGTGCCGGAGATCTTCTGCCCCCGGTCACGCATTCCATTACGCAACGGCATCCAGTGCCTTGCAATCCCTCATTTCCCAACCGATCGGCACCATCGAGCCGGTCTCCAGCCGCCTGCGGTCGGAGCGGTTGCGAACCTTGACGATGAACTCGCTGTTGCCACAGACGGTCATGCGCACACGGATGTGGTCGCCGAGATAGATCAGCTCCTCGATGCGTCCCTGCAGCATGTTGTCCATCTGCCGCTCGGGCGCGAGTTCCACGCGCTCGGGCCGGAGCGACAGGGTGGTCGCATCCCCGGCGCCGGACACATTGACCTTGTCCGCCTTCAGCCGCGTGCCATCGGCAACAAGCACCTCGCAGGCCCCGTTCTCGACCGAGACGACCTTGCCGTTCAGCTTGTTGTTCTCGCCGATGAACTGGGCGACGAAGGAATTCTGCGGCTCCTCATAAAGGAGGTCCGGCGTCGACAGCTGCTGGATGATGCCGTCGTTAAACACGGCCACCCGGTCAGACATGGTCAGCGCTTCGGTCTGGTCATGGGTGACATAGACCACCGTGACGCCGAGATTTTCGTGGATGTGCTTGATCTCGTACTGCATCTGCTCGCGCAGCTGCTTGTCGAGTGCGCCGAGCGGTTCGTCCATCAGCACCAGCTCCGGATCGAACACCAGGGCACGGGCCACCGCCACGCGCTGCTGCTGACCACCGGACAGCTGCGCCGGGCGACGATTGCCGAGCTTGCCCAGCTCGACCATTTCCAGCGCCCGCTTCACCTTCACCGCCTGATCAGCCTTGCTCATGCCACGCACCTGCAGCGGAAAGGCGAGGTTTTCGGCCACGGTCATGTGCGGAAACAGGGCGTAGTTCTGGAACACCATGCCGATGCCGCGCTTGTGCGGCGGCACCTTGTTGATCGGCCGGCCGTTGAGAAAGATCTCGCCGTGGGTGGCCGGCTCGAACCCGGCCAGCATCATCAGGCAGGTGGTCTTGCCCGATCCCGACGGCCCCAGCATGGTGAGGAATTCACCGGGCGGGATGTCGAGATTGAGGTTTTTTACGACCAGCGATTCTCCGTCATAGCTTTTCTGGACATTCTCGTAGCGGACCGACGCGCCCCGGTTATTTGCCATCTGTTCCCCGACATGCAGTTCGTCCGGCTTTTATTGTGGTGACCTCGGGGGTCTATTACCGGAACGCACATTTCCCTCTGGCCCCCGCACGCAGGCATCGCACGGAGGCTCTTCCCCCTAAGGAAAGCAAAATTTTCGGGAATGAAAAAGCAGAAAATGCGGATTGAATGGATATTTTTTAGTCCATTTCGCACGTATTTTTTGCAGGAATGCCTAGACTTGGGAAAATATTTTCAAATCAAGACGCAACGGCAGTTTCCGGCCATCGCAGCGGACCTGGCGTCCGCACCCGCTTTCTTGCGGCTATGTCACAGGGTCGAAGACCTCAAGGGCGACCATCCCGGGCGCCAGCCTGACGCAAAGTCTCGCATCCGCCGCCAAGACCCGCGTGAGCAGTCGCGACACCTGAGCCCGAAAATGCGACATCGACGGCGAACGATGAAAAAACATGCATCAGGCGCACTGCGCAGCGCGATCGACCCGACAAGGACCCGCAGCCGCGCCTTGCCCGCCGACGCGCCCTGCGGCACAACCGCGACGGGGACCTCGTCAAATGGCCCGAGTGGAGGACTGTGACATGACCATGCGCCTGGGCGTCGACTGGGGCGGAACCAAGCTGGAGATCATCGCGCTGGACGAGGCCGGCCGTGAACTCTACCGCGAGCGGGTGGCGACACCGCGCGGCGACTATCACGGCTGCATCGAAGCCGTAGCCGGACTGGTTGCGCGGGCGGAGGCGGCAACGGGACAGACGGGAACGGTCGGCTTCGGCATCCCCGGTTCGATCTCGCCGGGGACCGGCCTCGTCAAGAACGCCAATTCCACCTGGCTGAACGGCAAGCCGCTGGACAAGGATCTGGAGGCCCGCCTCGCCCGGCCTGTGCGGGTGGAGAACGATGCCAATTGCCTGGCCGTGTCGGAGGCAACCGACGGCGCCGGAGCCGGCGCGCATGTGGTCCATGCCGTCATCATCGGCACGGGAAGCGGCTCGGGCATCGCCATCGACGGCAAGGCGCATCGCGGCGCCAACGGCATCGGCGGGGAATGGGGCAACATCCCGGTGCCGTGGATGACGGCGGAGGAATTCCCCGGCCCCGACTGCTGGACCGGCCACCGCGGCACGCTCGACCGCTGGATTTCCGGCAAGGGGCTGGAATGGGATTTTGCCCGCGCCAGTGGCCGTGACCTGGACGGACGCGGCATCATCGCCGCCATGCGCGCCGGCGACACCGAGGCCGAGGCTGCCTACCGGCGCTACGTTGCCCGCCTTGCCCGGGCCATGGCCATGGTCGCCAACATTCTTGACCCGGACGTGTTCGTGCTGGGCGGTGGCATGTCCAATGTAGACGAACTCTACCGCGACCTGCCGGACGCAATGCGGCCCTTCATCTTCTCCGACACCTATTCGGTGCCGATCGCCAAAGCCGCACACGGCGATTCGTCCGGCGTACGCGGGGCCGCGTGGCTGTGGAACGGGATGTGAGGGAGATCAAGGCGATAGAGGGTGGGATGTAGAGCCAGCATGCCTCCCACGGAGGTCACCCCGGCTCTCGCGATGCTCGGCCGGGGTGACCTCCGCAGGAGAGTTTGCTTCAGCTATAGAGAGTGCTTCCCTCCCCCGTCACACCACCACAGCCGTGCCCGGCACCGGCACCTGGACCGTTCCGGCCTTCGCGCCCATGGCCGAGACGAACGCGTCGGCGGTGGCGTCGATGATCGGGAACGAACCGTAGTGGCAGGGGATGATGGTGTCGAAATCGAAGAATCGGGTGCAGGCCAGGGCGGCGGCGCGGGCCCCCATGGTGAAGCGATCCCCGATGGGAACGAGACCGATCTTCGGCTGGTAGAGCTCGTGGATCAGGGCCATGTCACCGAAGATGTCGGTGTCGCCCATGTGCAGCAGCACCTTTTCCCCCGGCGCAGCCAGCACGATGCCATGCGGATTGCCCATGTAGGTGAGCCCCTCCCCGGCATGGCTGGTGGCGGAGGAATGCACCGCAGGGGTCAGGGCCACCTTGAAGGGACCGGTGTCGACCATGCCGCCCGCGTTCATCGGGTTGATGTTGGCAACGCCCTTGCTCATGAGCCACATGCAGATTTCATAGTTTGCCGTCACTTGCGCTCCGCTGGCGGTCGCAATCGCGATCGTGTCGCCGATGTGATCGTCGTGGCCATGGGTGAGGAGAATATGCGTAACGCCCTCGCTTGCCGCCTCGACGCTCGAGCCCGCCGGAAAGGCCGGGTTGCCGGTGAAGAACGGATCGATCAGGACGACGGCGTCCTTCAGGTCGATACGGAAGGCGGAATGGCCAAACCAGGTCAGTTTCATCGCATCAAGCTCCCTGTCGCGGGCCGGCCGGCCCGGTTTTCCGGGGGGGGAGTATAGAAGGCCGGACGCAGGCAACAAGCCATCAGGCCACAAGCTGTCTGGCGTGGCTGTCACGCCCCTGATACACGGGAAGCATGGCATCTGATCCGACCCTATCGCTTGAGGACTTTGTCGCCGTTGTCGCCCCCGGCAGCCGGCTCATCGGGCTCGACCTCGGCACCAAGACCATCGGTCTGGCGCTGTCCGACCTTGGCCGTGGCATTGCAACGCCGCTGGAGACGATCCGGCGGGAGAAGTTCACCCTCGACGCGGCGAAGCTTCTGGATATCTGCCAGACCCACAAGATCGGCGGCATGGTCATCGGCCTGCCGCTGAACATGGATGGCACCGAGGGCCCGCGCGTGCAGTCGACCCGGTCCTTTACCCGGAATCTGGCCGAGAAGACCGACCTGCCGATGACCCTGTGGGATGAGCGCCTGTCAACGGCGGCCGTGACGCGAACGCTGATCGAGGCCGATCGCAGCCGGGCGCGGCGGGCCGAGCTCGTCGACAAGATGGCGGCGGCCTATATCCTGCAGGGCTTTCTCGACCGGCTCGGCTATCTCCAGCTGAGCAGCACGGGCTCCGGACCCCGCTTTCCCATCTACGACGACGGCACAGAAGACTGAGCGCAGACCACCATGCAGATGATCCTCGACGCGCTTCTGCCGGTGATCCTGATCACGGCGCTGGGGCTGGGCCTTGCCCGCATCAACCTTGTCACGGGTGAGCAATGGCGCGGGATCGAGCGCCTGGCCTATTTCATCCTGTTCCCGGCGATCATTGTCGAGACCGTTGCCCGGGCCGATTTCAGCGAGATCCCGGCGCTGGGGCTGGGCGCCGCGCTGATCGGCGCGATCCTGATCGTTACAGTTGCGCTTCTGGCGGTGCGGCCGTTGCTGGCTGCCCGGTTCAAGGTGTCAGGCCCGGCCTTTACCTCGATCTACCAGGGCGTCGCGCGCTGGAACTCCTTTATCGCGCTGGCGCTGATTGGGGAGATGATCGGCGCGACCGGACTGGCGTTGCTGGCGGTGGCGATGATCGCCATGATCCCGATGCTCAACGTGCTGTCGGTGCTGATCCTGTCGCGCTACGCCGGAGGCTCTGCCCCGACGCTGAAGCGGATCGGGCTCGATCTCGTCCGCAATCCGTTCATCGTCTCGACGACGGCGGGACTTGTGCTGAACATTCTGGGCAATCCCCTGCCCGCGCCGGTGATGGACAGCGTGCACCAGATTGGCCTCGCCTCGCTGCCCATCGGCATCCTCTGCGTCGGTGCGAGCCTCGACCTGTCGGCCCTGCGCCGGCCAGGGGCTGCGCTGCTGATCGGCACCTTTGCCCGGCTTCTCGTCATGCCGGCGCTGGTCGCCGGGCTGTGCCATCTCATCGGCGTTACCGGCGATGCCCTGCTGGCCGGGGTCATCGCGACGGCTGTGCCCTCTGCCAGCGCGTCCTATCTCCTGGCCGCGCAGATGGGCGGTGACCACCGGCTGATGGCGGAAATCCTCACCGTGCAGACCGTCGCTGCGATCCTGACGATCCCCTTCTGCCTCGCCGTGCTTGTCTGAGGGATCGCCCCCAGAAAAGCGGGGCTGCAAGCTTGCGGCAGTCCTCGACTCCGCCTATAGCCATTGCCTCGATGAGCGCAAATGATCCCCATCGAGCCGGCCTCTTTCCCCATCGACATCTGTTGGGCATCGAAGGCCTTCAACCCCACGAAATCCTGGGGCTCCTGGACCGTGCGGACCAGGCCGTCGAGGTCTCCCGCCAGGTCGAGAAGATCCGTCCCGTGCTGCGGGGCAGAACACAGATCAACCTGTTCTTCGAGGCCTCGACCCGGACCCAGTCGTCCTTCGAGATCGCCGGAAAGCGCCTTGGCGCTGACGTGATGAACATGCAGGTCGCCGCCTCTTCCGTGAAGAAGGGCGAGACCCTGATCGACACGGCGGCGACGCTGAACGCCATGCATCCCGACATCCTCGTCGTGCGTCACCATGCGGCCGGCTGCGCGGTGCATCTGCTCGCCCGCAAGGTCGACTGTTCGGTGATCAATGCGGGCGACGGCCAGCACGAGCACCCGACGCAGGCCCTTCTGGATGCCCTGACGATCCGCCGCCACAAGGGCAAGATCGCAAGGCTCACCATCGCCATCTGCGGCGATATCCTGCATTCCCGCGTGGCGCGCTCGAACATCATCCTGCTCAACGCGCTGGGTGCAAGGGTGCGCGTTGTCGCCCCCTCCACCCTGCTGCCGAGCGGCATCGACCGCATGGGCGTGGAAGTGTTCCGCGACATGAAGGAAGGCCTCAAGGGCGCGGACATCGTGATGATGCTGCGGCTGCAGCGCGAGCGCATGAACGGTGCCTTCATTCCTTCGGTGCGCGAGTACTACCGCTTCTACGGCCTTGATGCCGAGAAGCTGGCCTATGCCAAGGACGACGCGCTGGTGATGCATCCAGGTCCGATGAACCGGGGCGTCGAGATCGATCCGGCAGTGGCTGACGGTCCGCAGAGCCTGATCCGCGAACAGGTGGAAATGGGCGTGGCCGTGCGCATGGCCGTGCTCGAGGCCCTCGCCGCGCATCTGCCGAACCATTAGGATAAAGAGCCGTGGCCGCTGACACGCCGAAACCCCTGGTCCTGACCAACGCACGGGTGATCGACCCGGCCCGTGGCATCGATGCGCCGGGCGCGGTCATCATTGCCGATGGCACGATCCTCGCTGCCGGTCCCGAAGCACTGAACCAGGGCACGCCCTATGGCGCCGAGGTGCGCGACTGCGATGGCGCGGTCGTGGCTCCCGGCCTCATCGACATGTGCGTGTCCGTTGGCGAACCCGGCCACGAACACCGCGAGACCTTTGCCAGCGCCAGCCAGGCGGCGGCGGCCGGCGGCGTCACCACCATCGTCACCATGCCCGAGACCGATCCGGTGATCGACGATCCGGCGCTGGTGGACTTCATCCTGCGCCGCGCCCGCGACACGGCCATTGTCAATGTCCGGCCGATGGCAGCCTTGACCAAGGGGCTTGCCGGCCAGGACATGACCGAGATCGGCCTGCTCAAGGAAGCTGGCGCCGTGGCCTTCACCAACGGCCACAAGTCGGTGCGCAACGCCCAGATCATGCGCCGCATCCTGACTTATGCGAAGGATTTCGGGGCCCTCGTCGTGCACCACACAGAGGACCCGGATCTGGCGGGAGGCTCGATGAACGCGGGTCTCAACGCCTCGTGGAAGGGGCTGTCGGGTGTGCCGCGCGAGGCCGAGATCATCATGCTGGAGCGCGACCTGCGCCTCGTGGCCATGTCGAAGGGCCGCTACCACGCCAATCTCGTCTCAACATCGGACGGGGCCGGCGTCGTGCGCATCGGCAAGGACCGGGGGCTGGACGTCACCGCAGGTGTGTCGATCAACCATCTGACGCAAAACGAGAACGACATCGGGCCCTACCGGACCTTCTTCAAGATGTCGCCGCCGCTGCGTGACGAGAACGACCGCATGGCAATGGTCGCCGCCGTCGCCGACGGCACCATCGACGTCATCTGCTCCAACCACGATCCGCAGGACGTGGAGACGAAGCGCCACCCCTGGGCGGAAGCCGAGGACGGGGCCATCGGGCTGGAGACGCTGCTCGCCGCGGCCTTGCGTCTGTATCATGCCGGCGACATCGAGCTGCTGCCGCTGCTTCGGGCCATGACGCTGAACCCTGCCAACCGGCTCGGGCTTGAGGCCGGACGGCTGACGGCCGGAGCCCCGGCGGATGTGATCGTGTTCGACGTCGACCGTCCGTGGGTGCTGGAAAAGAAGGCGATCCGCTCGCGTTCGAAGAACTCGCCCTTCGAGGACGCCCGTTTCTCCGGCCGCGTCCTCACCACAATCGTTGCAGGCCGCAAGGTCTACGACTACGCTTGAGCCACTAACGGAGAGCCTCACCCGTGCCGGATCCGATCAGCTGGGCCTATGCCTGGCCCTACTACGCCGCTGCGCTTGGCCTTGGTTACCTGCTGGGGTCGATCCCCTTTGGTCTGATCATCACGCGCATGGCGGGTCTTGGCGATATCCGCAAGATCGGCTCGGGCAACATCGGCACGACCAATGTGCTGCGCACCGGCAAGAAGTCGCTGGCGGCGGCAACGCTGCTGGGTGATGCGCTGAAGGGCACGGTCGCGGTGCTGCTTGTCTCGCATTTCTACGGGCAGGAAATGGCCATGGTCGCCGGGTTCGGTGCGTTTCTGGGCCATCTGTTCCCGGTCTGGCTGAAGTTCAAGGGCGGCAAGGGTGTGGCCACCTATCTGGGCATCCTGCTCGGCCTGTCCTGGCCGGCTGGCGTCGCCTTCGCCCTGATCTGGATCGCGGTTGCCTATCTCAGCCGCTATTCCTCGCTCTCCGCCCTGACGGCAAGCCTGGCGAGCCCCGTGCTGCTGGTGCTTCTGGACCAGTGGCAGCTGGCCGAACTTTTCGGCGTGCTGACGCTGATGCTGTGGGCCAAGCACCATGAGAACATCGGCCGCCTGCTCAAGGGTCAGGAATCGAAGATCGGCTCCAAGAGCAAGCCGGCGGCAGAGGGAGCTGATCCCGCGTCATGACGCCAGAGCCCGGCCGCGCCCGTCACCTCAGTGATATTCAGCGTCTCGCCTGGCTCCGTCTCATCCGCAGTGAAAACGTCGGCCCGGCCACGTTCCGCAGCCTGATCAATCATTTCGGCTCGGCCGAAAAAGCCCTTGAAGGGCTGCCGGACCTCTCCCGCCGGGGCGGCAAGGCCGCGATCCGCATCTGCAGCCGCGAGGAGGCCGAGGCGGAACTTGAGGCCCATGCCCGTGCAGGGGCAAGGCTGGTGGCGCTTGGCGAGGCCGACTATCCGCCGCATCTGCGCCATATCGACGGCCCGCCTCCCCTCCTGTCCCTGCGCGGCTCCGGTGCCACGCTTGCCCAGCCCAAGGCACTGGCCATCGTCGGGGCGCGCAATGCCTCGCTGGCGGGGCGCAAGTTTGCCGCACAGCTTGCCCGGGACCTGTCGAACGAAGGCTATGTCATCGTCTCCGGCCTTGCCCGGGGCATCGATGCCGCCGCCCATGAGGCCTCGCTGCAGGGCGGGACGGTGGCCGTGTTCGCCGGCGGGGTGAACGTGCTCTATCCGCCGGAGAACGCTGACCTGCTGCAGCGCCTGCTGGCCGCTGGCGGGTCGGCAATCAGCGAGATGCCCTTCGGCTGGAGCCCGCGCGGGCGCGACTTTCCCCGGCGCAACCGGGTCATTTCCGGCCTGTCGATTGCCGTGATCGTGGTGGAGGCAGCCAAGGGCTCGGGCTCGCTGCACACCGCCCGCTTCGCGCTGGAGCAGAACCGCGACATCCTCGCCGTGCCTGGATCGCCGCTCGATCCGCGCTGCGAGGGCTGCAATCATCTGATCCGCCAGGGCGCGACGCTGATCACCTCGACCGCTGATGTGCTGGAGAGCCTGTCGGGGCGCATTGCGCCGGACTTTGTACCCGATCTCGATCTGGACGAGCCGGGACATGGCGACGGACCGGTTGCGGAGGGCGCGCGGCCGACCGACCGGGCCCGGCTGATGGAAGCGCTTGGGCCGACGCCGGTCGGGATCGACGAGCTGATCCGCGACACGGGCTTGCCGGCGCGGACCGTTCTGGTGCTGCTGCTCGAGCTGGAACTGGCCGGCCGGCTGGAGCGCTCGCCCGGGCAGCGGGTGTCACTTCTGATGTGAACAAGCGTCCAATCCGCAGGAACTTCCGATCTCGCAGGGCTTGCGCCAGCCGCGTTCTCCCGAAAGGATCGAAAAAGGAGGGAGGTCATACGACTTGACCGTCCGGACGCAACAGTCCATTTGACACTCGGCCTGCGATCCCGGATCGTGCCGCAAAATTTTGTTCGTGCCGCTGCGCAATGCCTTAAGGCCCGCAGCTCTGGCGCGACCGTGCTCGAACGTTTGGGTCGCAATGAATATCGTTATCGTGGAATCGCCGGCCAAGGCCAAGACGATCAACAAGTATCTGGGCTCCGACTATCACGTCCTCGCCTCCTACGGCCACGTGCGCGACCTGCCGGCCAAGGATGGCTCGGTGCTGCCCGACGAGGACTTCGCGATGACCTGGGAGGTCGACGCCAAGTCGCAGAAGCGCCTGAACGAGATCGCCGCCGCCGTCAAAGGCGCCGACAGACTGATTCTCGCAACTGACCCGGATCGCGAAGGCGAGGCGATTTCGTGGCACGTTCTGGAAGTGCTGCAGAAGAAGAAGGTCCTCAAGGACATGCCGGTCGAGCGCGTTGTGTTCAACGCGATCACCAAGCAGTCGATCCTGGAGGCGATGAAGAACCCGCGTCCGATCGACACGCCGCTGGTCGATGCCTATCTCGCCCGCCGTGCGCTCGACTATCTCGTCGGCTTCACCCTGTCGCCGGTGCTGTGGCGCAAGCTGCCCGGTGCCCGCTCGGCCGGCCGCGTGCAGTCGGTGGCGCTGCGCCTCATCTGCGACCGCGAGATGGAGATCGAGACCTTCGTCAAGGAAGAGTACTGGTCGATCCTTGCCAACCTGAAGACGCCAAAGGGCGAAGCGCTGCAGGCTTCGGTCGTGGGCTTTGACGGCAAGAAGCTGACCCGCCTTGACATCAAGACCGAAGACCAGGCGCTGACGATCAAGCGCATGCTGGAAAGCGCCAGCTACCGGGTGGAGAGCGTCGTCTCCAAGCCGGCCAAGCGCAACCCGCAGCCGCCCTTCACCACCTCGACGCTGCAGCAGGAAGCCTCGCGCAAGCTCGGCTTTGCCGCCGCCCGCACCATGCAGGTGGCGCAGAAGCTCTATGAAGGCATCACCCTTGGCGGCGAGACCACAGGTCTCATCACCTATATGCGAACCGACGGCGTGCAGATCGCCGGCGAGGCGATTTCCGCCGCCCGCAAGGTGATCGCCAGCGACTTCGGCGACAATTATGTGCCCGAGAAGCCGCGCTTCTATTCCTCCAAGGCCAAGAACGCCCAGGAAGCGCACGAAGCCGTGCGCCCGACCGACCTGTTCCGCCGCCCGCGCGACGTGGCCCGGTTCCTCGATCCCGACCAGGCCCGGCTCTATGAGCTGATCTGGAAGCGCACCATGGCGAGCCAGATGGAATCAGCCGTGCTGGAGCGCACGACCATCGACATCGCGGCTTCCGGTGCGGGCAAGTCCGCCGCGCTGCGCGCCACCGGCTCGGTTGTCCGGTTCGACGGCTTCCTCGCTCTCTATCAGGAAGGCCGCGACGACGATGACGACGAGGCGGCAAACCGCCTGCCCGCCGTCGAGGATGGCGCACCGCTGAGCCTTGGGGCCGTTGAAGGCAAGCCGAGCCCGATCGAGGCGGAGCAGCATTTCACCATGCCGCCGCCGCGCTACACCGAAGCCAGCCTCGTCAAGAAGATGGAAGAGCTGGGCATCGGCCGCCCCTCCACTTACGCCTCGACGCTGCAGACCCTGCGCGACCGCGAGTATGTGGAACTCGACAAGAAGCAGCTGGTGCCGCAGGACAAGGGCCGCATCGTCACGGCGTTCCTGGAAAGCTTCTTCTCGCGCTATGTGGAGTTCGACTTCACCGCGAGCCTTGAAGAGCAGCTTGACCGCATCTCGGCCGGTGAACTGTCCTGGCGCGATGTTCTGGCCGCGTTCTGGCGTGATTTCTCCGCCGCCGTGGGTGAGACCAAGGATCTGCGCGTGTCGCAGGTCATCGACGCCCTGAACGAGCTGCTGGCCTCGCATATCTTCCCGGTCCGGGAAGACGGCAAGGATCCGCGCGCCTGCCCGACCTGTTCGACCGGCCAGCTGTCGCTGAAGGTCAGCCGCTTCGGTGCCTTCATCGGCTGCTCGAACTATCCCGAATGCAGCTACACGCGCCAGCTCGCCCGGGGCCAGGACGGCGAGGACGGGGAAGCGGCATCCGATGGCCCGAAGGTGCTCGGCACCGATCCGGACAGCGGACTGGACGTTTCCCTGCGCTCCGGCCGGTTCGGCCCCTATGTGCAGCTGGGCGAGGAAGTGAAGGGCGAGACCAAGCCGAAACGCTCCTCCCTGCCCAAGGGCTGGTCAGCCTCGGACCTGACGCTGGACAAGGCCTTGCAGCTGTTGAAGCTGCCGCGCGAGATCGGCCTGCATCCGGAAGACGGCAAGATGATCTCGGCCGGCATTGGCCGCTTCGGTCCCTTCATTGTCCATGAAGGAACCTATGCCAACCTTGCCTCGGCTGATGAGGTGTTCTCGGTCGGGATCAACCGCGCGGTCGATCTTCTGGCGGAAAAACGCTCCAAGGGCGCACGCGGGCGCTCCGCGCCGGCCGCGCTGAAGGAACTGGGTGATCATCCCGATGGCGGGCCGATTACGATCCGCGACGGCCGCTACGGTGCCTATGTCAACTGGGGCAAGGTGAATGCCACCCTGCCGAAGGGTAGCGACCCGATGGCCGTGACCGTGGAACAGGCGCTGGAGCTGATCAAGGCCAAGGGCGGCGCGACTGCAAAGAAGGCGCCGGCAAAGAAGGCCGCAGCCAAGAAGACCGCAGCTCCGAAGGCGGCAGCCACCAAGAAGGCGACGAAGGCGAAGGCCGACGCCGCAGACGGCGAAGCGGCGGAAGCAGCGCCGAAGAAGGCGGCCGCCAAGAAGACGACGACCGCAAAGAAGACGGCGACCACGCCGAAAGCCAAAGCAGGTGCCGCTGGCACCAAGAAGGACACTTGAGCACAAAACGCCCCAAGCCGCGCAAGGTCGCGGCCAAGACGCAGAAGACCCCCGGCGCCTTTCCCTCGCGCGAGGATATCCTCGCCTTTGTCGCTGAGAACCCCGGCAAGGCCGGCAAGCGCGAGGTTGCCCGCCACTTTGGCATAGTCGGCGCCGGCCGCATCGAGCTGAAACGCCTCCTCAAGGGCCTGGCCGAGGAAGGCCTGGTCGAGCGGCGCGAGAAGAAGCTGATCCGCCCGGGCGACCTGCCGCCGATCCTGGTCGTCTATCTGAACGCCCGCGACCGCGACGGCGAACTGCTGGGTGAGCCGGTCAACTGGGACGAGGAGGCAGGTCCGCCGCCGCAGGTGCTGGTCGTCACCCGCAAGGACGCCCCGCGTGGCACCCAGCCGGGCATCGGCGACCGCGCGCTCGTGCGCCTCGCCGATCTCGATCCGGGTCCGGAGGCGCGCTATGCCGCCCGGGTGCTGAAGGTGCTGGAAAAGCAGCAAGGCGCGATCCTCGGAATCCTGCGCCAGCGTGCAGCCCATCAGCCGCCGTATCTTGAGCCCATCGACCGCAAGCAACGCGAACTCGACATCGATCCGTCGGATCTGAAGGACGCCGCCGAGGGCGATCTCGTCAGCGTCGAGATCACCCGCACGGGCCGTTATGGCTCGCCGCGCGCCAAGATCCTGCGCCGCTTCGGCTCGATGAACTCCGAAATGGCCGTGTCGGAAATCGCCCTGCACAGCCATAACATCCCGCATGTCTTCCCGGCGGTGGTCGAGGTGGAGGCCGAACGGGCCGAGCCGGTCACCCTTGGCAAGCGCGAAGACTGGCGCAAGATCCCGCTGATCACCATCGATCCGGCCGACGCCAAGGATCACGACGACGCGGTCTATGCCGAACCGGACCAGGACCCGGCCAACGAAGGCGGGCATGTGGTGTTCGTCGGCATTGCCGATGTTGCCCATTACGTCCGGCCGGGCACCGCGCTCGACCGCGAGGCGCATCTGCGCGGCAACTCGGTCTATTTCCCGGACCGGGTGATCCCGATGCTGCCGGAACGCATCTCCAACGAGCTGTGCTCGCTGAAGGAGAATGTCGACCGTCCGGCGCTCGGCCTGCGCATGGTGTTCGACAAGACCGGCCGCAAGATCGCGCATTCCTTCCATCGGGTGCTGATGCGCTCGGCCGCCAAGCTGTCCTACCAACAGGCGCAGGCGGCCATCGACGGACGGCCGGACGACAAGACCGGACCGCTGCTGGAGCCGATCCTGAAGCCGCTGTGGGCGGCCTATGCCTGCCTCTGCCTTGGCCGCGATGCCCGTGAGCCACTGGATCTCGACCTGCCGGAACGCAAGATCAAGCTGAAGCCGGATGGCACTGTCGATCACGTCTATGTTCCGGACCGCCTTGATGCGCACAAGCTCATCGAGGAATGCATGATCCAGGCGAACGTGGCTGCCGCCGAAACGCTGGAGAAGAAGAAGATCCCCCTGCTCTACCGCATCCATGATGCGTCGAGCCCGGAGAAGCTGCAGTCGCTGAAGGAGTTCCTCTCCACGCTCAGCATGAAGCTGCCGTCCGCGGGGGGCCTGAGACCGGCGACCTTCAATGGCATCCTCGCCCGGGTGAAGGACACGCCGCAGGCGCATCTGGTCAATGAGGTGATCCTGCGCTCGCAGGCGCAGGCCGAATACTCGCCGATGAACATCGGCCATTTCGGCCTGAACCTGCGCCGCTATGCGCATTTCACCTCGCCGATCCGCCGCTATGCCGACCTGATCGTGCATCGGGGCCTAATCCGGGCGCTGGGGCTGGGCAGCGACGGCCTGCCGGAGGAAATCGAGGGCCGCCTCGAGGCCATTGGCGCGGAAGTGTCTGCCGCCGAGCGCCGCGCGATGCTGGCCGAACGCGAGACGATCGACCGGCTGATCGCCCTGTGGATGAGCGAGCGCGTCGGCTCCCGCTTCCATGGCCGCATCTCCGGCGTGGTGAAGTCGGGGCTTTTCATACGCCTGGATGACACGGGGGCAGACGGGTTCATCCCCGCCTCGACCATCGGTCTCGACTATTACCGGTATGACGAAGGGTCGCACGCCCTGATCGGAGACAGGACGGGCGAACGGCACCAGCTTGGTGATAGGGTGGAAGTTGAATTGGTCGAAGCAGCCCCCTTCGCCGGTGCCTTGCGGTTCGCCTTGCTGAGCGAGGGACACAAGGACGGCAGGAGGCCCGGACGCGCACCGCGCGCCGCCATCGGCCGCAACCGCAAGAGCGTGCAGGCTGCCCGGCCGCCGCGCAAGAGGACCCCGAGATCATGAGCGTGAACTACATCCAGGCCGATGGCATTGCAGTGCCCGCCGACGCGCCGCGCGCCAAGCCGCAGCGCAACGTCGCCGAAGCCATGCTGCGCGGCATGATGTGCCGCTGCCCGGCCTGCGGCAAGGGCAAGCTGTTCAACGGCTTCCTGACGGTCAGCCCGGCCTGCAGCGCCTGTGGCACGGAACTGCACCACCACCGCGCCGATGACGCCCCGCCCTATTTCACCATCACCATCGTCGGCCACATCATCATCCCGGCCATGCTGGCCGTCGAGTTCATGTACCGTCCGGAAATCTGGATCCACATGAGCCTGTGGCTGACCCTGACGGTGATCCTGTCGCTCGGCTTCCTTCGCCCGGTCAAGGGCGCGCTCGTCGGGCTGCAATGGGCGCTGTACATGCACGGCTTCGACCCGGACGCGGACGACGACCTTCCGGTCCAGATGCCGGGTGCCGAGGCAGCCGCGAGCCCCAGATGACAGCACCCGGCGTCGACGACCTCCTGAAAGAGGCGAAGGCAAACAAGCTGCACCCGACAATCCGTCCCCGTGATGCGGCGACGCTGCTGATTCTGGATCGCAGCGGGGCGAAGGTGCGCGTGCTGATGGGCCGGCGCCACATGGGCCATGTGTTCATGCCCGGCATGTTCGTGTTTCCCGGCGGCCGCGTCGATCCGACCGATTCCCGTGTGCCTGTCGTTGCGGACTATCATCCGGAGGTCGCGGCAAAGCTGGCGGCCCGGCCCAAGGGCAAGCTGTCCCTGACCCGGCTGAAGGCCTTCACGGTCGCCGCCGTGCGCGAAACCTATGAGGAGGCGGGCATCTTCATCGGACGGCGCACCGGCCAGTCCTGGCGTGCTCCGGGCGATCTGATGGCCTTTGCCGAGCGTGGCATCGAGCTGGATCTGTCACCCTTCCGCATGATTGCGCGGGCCATCACCCCGCCCGGCCGCCCGCGTCGCTTCGACACCCGGTTTCTCGCCGTGTTTTCCGATGCCATCGCCGACCGGCTGCCCGAAGCGGCCGGCCCTTCCGGCGAACTGGAGGACGTGGCCTGGCTGACGCTCGAGGAAACGCGCGGGCTTGACCTGCCGGTGATCACACAGACCATTCTCGGTGATCTGGGGACCCGGCTTGCCGAGGACCCGGAGCTGTCTCCGGCGACACCGGTGCCTTTCTATTTCCAGCGTGGCCAGGGGTTCCAGCGCGATCTCCTTTAACCTCTGCCGGGGATTTTTGCCGCAGTCTCGCGCCAGAGCTTGACTTTGGCCGGCTTATGAGTAGTTTGCGCCCTGATTTCGTACTCTCTAAGCGAACTCAACGGGCGCCAGATTCTGGCAGCATCGAACGTTTGCCGGACAAACAAGAACAGGATCGAAGGCCATGGCCAAGGCGACCACCATCAAGATCAAGCTGCTTTCCACCGCTGACACCGGTTTCTTCTATGTGACCAAGAAGAACTCCCGTACCATGACTGAGAAGATGTCTCAGCGTAAGTACGACCCGATCGCGAAGAAGCACGTCGAATTCAAGGAAACCAAGATCAAGTAAGTCTTGATCGCTGGTTCCAGACATCAAAGGCGCCCACGGGGCGCCTTTTTTGTTTTTGTGAAACTGGATGCGATCCGCCTCCTCGCCCATCCCATCCCCCGTGCCGACCCGACAACAATCGCTGCACATGCGGCCAACACCGAAGGCGGCGGGCACACCGCCTCCTCTCGTCGCTCCTGCGAAGGCAGGAGCCTAGTAATCGGGGCGTTTGACGTCCGGCACTGCAGAAACCAACGCAGTCATGTGGTTACTGGGCTCCTGCCTGCGCAGGAGCGACGAAGGGTGAGAGTTTTTGTGGGGGTGAAGGCGTCAGACGAGGCAAAAAGCGAAGGCGGGCACAACGCACCCTCTCGTCGCTCCTGCGAAGGCAGGAGCCTAGTAATCGGGGCGCTTGACGTCCGGCACTGCAGAAACCAATGCAGTCATGTGGCTACTGGGCTCCTGCCTGCGCAGGAGCGACGAAGGGTGCAGGGCTTTGGACGGTTTGGATCCCCGCACGGCGGCGGGGATGACGTCAGCGGGTGAATTGGCACCTGTGCCAACCGGGAATAGCCGCGTCACACGAGGCAATCAAAGAAGGCGGCCGGCGGGACGCTGACTACGAGGAGGCCACTCATCGGACAGCATCCCACCGGCCTTTTCCCCACGGACCCAGGAGATGCGGCGGACCCAGGCACTCCGTAGGGTTTAGTGACAAACGCAAATGACTGAGGCAACGAATGACTTCGGAACTCTCGGCAATCATCTGGACCGTCAATTCACCCCGCCACGTTAGCCAAGCGCAGCCGGGAATCAACACAAGAGCACAGCCGCACCACAACTGTCGCGCGACTTAGTAAATCTGTAACCTTAACGGGGATGGGACAGGACGCGGCTTGACTGGCCTTTGGCCAGTTTCTGGCAGCTCAGGCGTCGCCGAGGTAGGAGCGGACGGTTTCGAGGAACTTGGCGACCGAGATCGGCTTGGAGATATAAGCCTCGCAGCCGCCCTGGCGGATCCGTTCCTCATCCCCCTTCATGGCAAAGGCGGTGACGGCGATGACCGGAATCATGCTGAGGTCGTCGTCTTCCTTGATCCACTTGGTGACCTCGAGCCCGGAAACCTCCGGAAGCTGGATGTCCATCAGGATCAGGTCGGGCCGGTGGGTACGGGCGAGATTCAGCGCCTCGATGCCCGTCCGGGTCTGCAGGGTATTGTACCCATGCGCCTCCAGAAGGTCATGAAACAGCTTCATGTTCAGCTCGTTGTCTTCCACGATCAGAACGGTCTTTGCCATGAATGCTGCCTTTGCCGGATTGGGACCGGAGTTCTGGGAAGGGCCTCCCTGCCGGCACGCCTTGAGGACAGGCATGCACAAGACCCTCGCTTGAGTTAGGTAGATGGTAGCGCGGAATCGTTTCAGAAAGGCAAAAATGCAATGACAAGTCGACAAATCAAGACGATGACCTTTGAAAAGGCAGAGGAAATCGCGACCGACGTGTTGCTGCACCTGATACGGGAGCCGGAACTCATTGGCCGCTTTCTCGCCGTCTCGGGTATTGGTCCGGAATCGATTCGAAGCGCGGCCGCCGAGCCCGGTTTTCTGGCCGGAGTTCTGGAATTCATGATGGGAGATGAGCCGCTGCTGCTGGCTTATTGTGAGAATTCCGGATTGCGCCCGACGATGATCGCCGCCGCCCGGTTTGCGCTCGTGGGGGATGAGGCGGATCATGTCTGAGCTGCATGCCCCTGCCCGCGAGGTGCTGGACCAGATCCGCGCCCTGCCCGCGTCCAGCGGACGTCCACTGGTCATTTGTGACGTCGACGAGGTCGTCTTTCACATGATCGCGCATCTGGAAACCTTCCTGGCCGAACGGGACATGGGCTTCCTGCGCTACGCCTACCAGCTGACCGGCAACATCGCCCGCAAGGACAGCGACACGCCGATCGGACAGGACGAGGTGCGCCGCCTGCTGCTCGAGTTCTTCGCCGAGGTGAGCGACCGGCAGACCCCGGTGGACGGGGCCGCGGCGGCGCTGGAGCGTCTCTCGGCCGACTGCGAGGTGGTTTTCCTCACCAACCTGCCCGGCAGCGCCAACAAGCCCGCGCGCGAACGCCTGCTCGCCAGCCACGGCATGCCCTATCCGGTGGTGACAAATTCCGGCCCCAAGGGTGGCGCCGCAGCGGCACTGTCCGCCGGGCGCGGCCGGCCGGTGGTCTTCATCGATGACAGCCCGCAGAACCTCAAGTCTGTCCATCTGTGCCTGCCGGAGACCCGGCTGGTGCATTTCATTGCCGATGCCCGCTTCCGCGCCGCTGTGGATCCCCTGCCGATGGCAGGCCTGCTGACAGGAGACTGGCAGGAGACAACCCGGCACATCCTCTCTATCCTCGAGCGGAGCTGAGAGGACCGGCAAACCCCTGACGGCAGCCGGAGACGACCATGACCGATGCCGGACCGACGACGGCAAGCGCTGCCGCCAGCCCCTTGCGCGGCCTCTGCCGCGACTGCGGCCATCGCTCTCCCACCCCGCGCGGCCGCTGCCCCCACTGCGGCAGCCCGCGGCTTGTCCGTCATGCGGAGCTGGACCAGCTCGCCATTGCCCATGTCGACTGCGATGCGTTCTTTGCGTCGGTCGAAAAGCGGGACAACCCGGCGCTGGCCGATCTGCCGGTGATCGTCGGCGGTGGCACGCGCGGGGTGGTGTCCACCTGCTGCTACATTGCCCGCATCCACGGGGTGCGCTCGGCCATGCCGATGTTCAAGGCGCTGGAGGCCTGCCCGCAGGCGGTGGTGATCAAGCCGGATCTGGCGAAATATTCCGCCGTTGGCCGCCAGATCCGCGAGCGCATGCTGGCGTTGACCCCACTGGTCGAGCCGCTGTCGATTGACGAGGCCTTCCTTGACCTCTCGGGAACCGAACGGCTGCACCACGCAAGCCCGGCCGAGGTCATGGCCCGGTTTGCCCGCGAGGTGGAGCGTGACATCGGTGTCACGGTGTCGGTTGGCCTTGCCCCCAACAAGTTCCTCGCCAAGATCGCGTCCGAACTGGACAAGCCGCGCGGATTTGCCGTGATCGGCAAGGCCGAAGCGAGGGACTTCCTGAAGGACAGGTCTGTCAGCGTCATCTGGGGCGTCGGCAAGGTGTTCCAGGCCAGGCTTGCCGCCGACGGGCTGACGACGATCGGCCAGTTGCAGCAGATGGACCCATCTGACCTGATCCGGCGCTATGGCACCATGGGTATCCGGCTGGCCAAGCTCTGCCAGGGCGAGGACGACCGTTCTGTCACGCCCAGCCGTCCGGCGAAGAGCGTCAGCGCGGAGACAACCTTCAACACGGACCTTATTTCCCTTGGAGACCTGCGGCCGGTGCTGCGCGACCTGTCCGAAACCGTGGCGCGGCGGCTGAAGGCATCCGATCTTGCCGGTCGGACGGTGACGCTGAAACTGAAGACGTCGCGGTTCCGCCTGATCACGCGGTCGCGCCAGCTGGCCGATCCGACCCATCTGGCCGACCGCATCTTCCGCCTCGGCGATGAACTGCTGGCGGATGTGGCCACCGGCGAGGCCTTCCGGCTCATCGGCATCGGTGTCAGTGACTTAAGCTCCGGGGCGACAGCCGATCCGGCGGACCTGGTCGACGAGGATGCGGAGCGGCGCGCGAAGGCCGAGCGGGCGATGGACAAGGTGCGAGAGAAATTCGGCAAGGCCGCCGTCGAGACCGGGCTGGTGCACGCGGCAAAGACGCGGGGACGGACCTGAGGCACCAGTCTGCCTGCAATCGGTGCCGTCTCCCGCCGTGGTCATCCCCGCGCCTGTGCGGGGATCCACACAAGCCAGCGCCCCGGCAAACGAAGGTGCTTCGGGTCCGTCAAGGCCGAATGGATCCCCGCACAAGGCGGGGATGACGGCTGAGGGGTGTTTCTGTCGTAGCTAAAGCTTGCGGACCGGAGCTGCCAAGGCGGGGAGCGAACGCGCTAGAGAGAGCCTCGATCCTCGTCCTTACTGGCAGTCGGTCATCGGGTAGACGACGAGATCCTTCAGCTGGCCTTCGATCTTGAAGTCGCCGTAGTCGAGCACGAGGCGGCGGGTGACGCCGTTTTCGTAGAGCAGGAAACTGATCTGATAGACCGGAGTTGCCTCGCCGCCCTGGTCGAGGGTCGGATCGAAATAGGCAATGGTCACCGGCCAGCGGCTTGGCGCACCGATGCGGCCAACGGCCTCGGCATTGTCCTCGCCGGCAACGTCCGCGCCCTGCTGCAAGGCACCGATGACGGCCGACGTGGCATAGACCTTGTCGCCGGTCTCGGCGCCATCGAACACCTCGGCCTCGAAGAAGGCATCGCCCTTCGAGGCGGCCTCGATCATGGCCTTCAGATGCGAAATCGGGAAATAGACGTCGCCGTTGATGTCGACCTTCTTTTCCTCCGGCTTGACGAGGCCGATCTTCAGCTTGTCCTTGGACCCCTGCGCCGTTCCGCGGGTCTCCTCGCTGAGATCCTGGTCAATGAAGGTCTGGGACAGGAACTGGTAGCGGCCGGACTGCGGCTCCTCAAAGGAAGACGTGCGCAGATCCGTCACCTGCGAGGTGCCGCCCTCATCCTCGAAGCGGCTGACAAACCGGAAGGTGACGCTGTAGCCGTCACAGGAATTGCCGGAGAATTCGTAGACCATGCGCCCGCTGAGAGCGGCAATGCCGGTTCCGTCAGCCGCGTCGCCCAGCTTCATGTCGTAGATGGCCCGATGCGGCACCAGCGGAACGCCGGCGGCAAGCACGCTGGACGCCCCCGGAAACAACACCCCTGCCCCCAGGGCTGCGGCGACGGACAGCGCACGGAAGGACGCTGCAAATGCGGACATGGACTGGCTCCCAGGATCGGGCCGGATACGCGGCCAACTACCCTACTTCCCTAGCACATTCCCCGGCGGACGTGGCAAGTCCGATCGGATTAACCCCAGCCGGCGAAGCAACACACGGTGAAAGCGGCCGCACATGCCTCGAACTGCCCGCGCGGCAGACCGGACGGCGACGGTTTTGGCCTTGCCCGGCTTCCGGATTCCGGGCATCAAGACCACGGTTTCCGCCCCCCGGTTGCCCTTCGGGCTCCAGCCTTTGAACAGGATGATCTCATGTCTGAATCGATTGAAGCGCGCCTCGCCGCCCTTGGCGTTTCCCTGCCGACCCCGGCCGCCCCGCAGGCCAACTATGTACCGGTCGTGCGCACCGGCAACCTGCTGTTCGTCTCCGGCCAGATCCCGATCGGCCCGAACGGCATCGAGTTCGTCGGCAAGGTCGGCCAGGAGTTCGGCATCGACGAAGGCCGCGCTTGCGCCCGCCTGTGCGGCATCAACATCATCGCCCAGACCAAGGCTGCCATCGGCGACCTCGAAAAGGTCGTGCGCATCGTCAAGCTGGTCGGCATGGTCAACTCCACGCCGGACTTCACCGACCAGCCGAAGGTGATCAACGGCTGCTCCGACTTCCTCGTCGACGTGTTCGGCGACAAGGGCCGTCATGCCCGCTCGGCCGTCTCCGTTGCCTCGCTGCCCTTCGGCGTGGCCGTGGAAATCGAAGCGGTCATCGAAGTCGCCTGATCGACCACCCGGACAGCGGCGATCCTCGCCGCTGTCCCCCGCTTGTCCCTGCCCCGCCGCCCCATCGGATCCCCGTCATGACCGACTATTCCTGGATCGTTTCCCGCCCGATCGCCCATCGCGGCTTCCATACGGCTTCGGCCGGCATCATGGAAAACAGCCCGACCGCCATCGCCGAGGCCCTCTCCCGCAACTACGCCATCGAGGTGGACCTGCAGGAAACCGCCGACGGCCGCGCCATTGTCTTCCATGATGACGACCTGGACCGGCTGGCCGATGCCAGCGGCCCCGTGATCGCCCGCAAGGCCGACGAGCTGGTGGGCATCCGCATGAAGTCCGGTTCCGACCGGCTGTGGCTGTTCGAGGAGCTGCTGGAGCAGGTCGCCGGCCGTGTCACGCTGGTGGTCGAGGTCAAGTCGCTGCACCGCGCCGACGCCCAGGCGGCCTTCGTGCACCGGATCTGCGACATCGTGCGCGGCTACAGGGGCCCGCTGGTGCTGAAGTCCTTCGATCCGGACATGCTGTCGGTGATGCGCGCCTATGCGCCCGAGATCCCGCGCGGCATCGTTGCCGATCGCACACCGAACGAGGGCGAATACCGCAAGCTGACGCGCATGGACCGCTTCATCATGCGCCACCTGCTGCATTTCCCGCGCACCCGGCCGCACTTCATTTCCTACCACTACAAGGACCTGCCGATGGCTGGCCCGAGCCTGCTGCGCAAGGTCTTCGGCCTGCCGATCATGACCTGGACGCTGCGCAACCCGGCCGACAAGGCCCGCGCGCTCGCCCATGCCGACCAGATCATCTTCGAAGGCTTCGAGGCGGATCAGGTCTGAGGCGAGGAGCCGACGACACAGTTGCCGCGCTGTCCTGGGTGCGGGTCCAGAGCATCCAACACCCTCTCCGCGCTGTCCCGGCCTTGAGCCGGGACCTGTTCTTGCGGGGTTGCGGCTCGAGCGGTCGAAAGCGCGGACGGGCCTGACAGGTCCTGGCTCAAGGCCGGGACGGCGCGGAAAATGGCACGGCCTGGACGATCAAAGCCCCCTTGCAGCCACAGGTCAGTGATCTACCTTCTGACAGGAACTGACATCCTGCCGCTGAGCCGTGGCTCTCCCGCCCGGCCAATCAAAGGGTCCAATCCTCATGAGCGCCACACCGCCCCCGGCTGACGGCTGCAATGCTGCAGTTTCCGACATCGAGGGCAGCGGCGCGAAGAGCACCGGCCCGATGGTGACCGAGGCGCGGCTGCGCATCCTGAACAGCTTGTCGGAGATCGGGGCCGAGGTCTGGGACGGGCTCGCCAACCCGTCTTATGCCCTCAATGGCGATGGCAGTCTGAGCCCGCGCGCGCGGCTCGATGGCGCGGACGCTGAACCCTACAATCCCTTTCTCGCGCACGGCTTTCTGGAGGCCCTGGAGGCGTCCGGCTGTGTCGGCGGGCGCACAGGCTGGATCCCGCGTCATCTGGTGCTGGAGGACACGGACGGGACGGCGATCGGCGCCGTGCCGGCCTATCTCAAGACCCATTCGCAGGGCGAGTATGTCTTTGACCACGGCTGGGCAGATGCGTTTCACCGGGCCGGCGGCAGCTACTATCCGAAGCTGCAGGTCTCCGTGCCCTTCACCCCGGCAACCGGACGACGCTTTCTGACTTCGCCGCTGCATGACCGCGACAGCCTGACGGCGGCACTGGCCGAAGGCCTGGTGGAGGTGTGCAAGCTGTCGGAGGCCTCCTCCGTCCATGCCACGTTCCTGACCGAACCGGAATGGGACTTGCTGGGAACCGAGGGCTACCTGCAGCGCACGGATCAGCAGTTCCATTGGCTCAACCGGGATTATGCCAGCTTCGAGGCCTTTCTGGAGGATCTCGCCTCCCGCAAGCGCAAGACGATCCGCAAGGAGCGGCGCGAGGCGCTGGAAAACGGCATCTCCATCGAGTGGCTGACCGGCAGCGACATCACGGAAGCGCATTGGGACGCGTTCTTCGCCTTCTACATGGACACAGGCTCGCGCAAGTGGGGCCGGCCCTATCTCAACCGGACGTTCTTTTCGCTCATCGGCGAGCGGATGGCCGGGCGCATCCTGCTGGTGATGGCCAAGCGCGACGGGCGCTACATTGCCGGAGCAATCAACTTCATCGGCTCTGACACACTCTATGGCCGCAACTGGGGCTGCATCGAGCATCACCCCTGCCTGCATTTCGAGGTCTGCTACTATCAGGCCATCGACTTTGCCATCGCGAAAGGCCTGAAGGTTGTCGAAGCCGGGGCGCAGGGCGAACACAAGCTGGCGCGCGGCTACCTGCCGACGCTGACCCGGTCGGCCCACTGGATCGCTCATCCGGGCCTCCGGCACGCCGTTGCCGACTATCTGGAGCGGGAGCGGGCAGCGGTGGCGACGGAGGCCGAGATGCTCGCAGACCTCGCCCCTTTCAGAAAAACATGAAGCAATTCATTTACCTGGCGAACAGAACGCCGCAACCGATTCGAATGACTCGTCTTTGTGCCGCAATCAAACGTCGCTATCAGCTTCCTGTTGCAGTCCGGCCGGACGTGACGCTAGGCTGAACCGCAACACCTTCTCCCCTGTCACCGGAGCACTTGATGTCCGCACCCGCCAACACCGCCTATGATGCCGGCAACATCTTCGCCAAGATCCTGCGCGGCGAACTGCCGAGCCATACCGTCTATGAAGATGCCAAGACGCTCGTCATCATGGACATCATGCCGCGCGGTGACGGCCATGTGCTGGTGATCCCGAAGGCGCCCTCGCGCAACATTCTGGACATCGCCGAGGAAGACCTGTTTGCGGCCATGGCGACCGTCAAGAAGATGGCCCATGCCGTGATCAAGGCCTTCGACGCTGATGGCACGACAATCCAGCAATTCTCTGAGTCGGCCGGCGGCCAGGTGGTGTTCCACACCCACTTCCACGTGATCCCGCGCTTCAAGGGCGTGGCGCTCGCCCCGCATGCCAGCGGCATGGCGGACAACGCCGTGCTCGCCGTCAACGCCCAGAAGATCCGCGCCGCTCTGGCCTGACGGTAGCCCGGGCGCCCACTGCCCCAAAGACCGGTGGCTCAGGCTCCGATGAGGAGCCAGCCGCCGATGAGCACGAATTCCGCTGCAATCACACCGAGGATAACCTGCTGCCGCAGGATGAGGAACGCGACAAATCCCGTTGCCGCGGCCGCAATGCGCAAGCCCATCGGCGTTGCCTCCAGCGCGCCACTCGGGAACAGGATCAGCTTGGAAATCACACCCGCCACCAGCGCCGTGGCGATGGCGCGGACAAAGACCAAGAGCTCGCTGTCCTCGCGCATGCGGCCAGCGGCAAGGACACCCAGCCAGCGCCAGATGTCGGTCGCCAGCCAGCCAGCAACAACGATCATCACATAGGGCCAGAAATCGGCGATCACGTCGGCGCTCATGGTTCACGCCCCCAGCCCAGATGCCGGGCGAGCTTCGTGCCGCCATAGGCAAGGCAGCCGCCGACGATGCCGGTGAGAAGCAGATCCATCTCCGGCGCGACCAGGGCAAAGACGGGCCCGAGGCCAAGTCCGACGATCATCGCGGCCTTGTCGACCGACAGGCGGGCGGCCGTCCAGAGCGAACAGAGGAAATAGACCGGGGTCAGCAGGAACAGGCCGCCGGCGACCATCGGCGGTGTCTCCTCCACCAGAACATAGGAAATGCCGGTGATGATCGAGACGGAACTGGTCAGGGTACAGGCAAAGCCGAGGAAGAACGGCAGACGCGCCGGACGCGGCAGGTCCGGCAGGTTGCGCATGGCAAAGACCCAGGCAGTGATCGCCACGAAATGCGAGGCAAACAGCAGATGCCAGCGCTTCGTGCGGCCCTCAACCCGCAAGATGGGCACCAGCGCCATTGTCATGGGCATGAGACGCACCGAGGCCAGCGCCACCGCAATGGACGCAGGGACCAGCCCGACGCCGCTGGCCATGGCCCCGGTCAGGACCACGATGGAGGGCAAAGCCCAGACCAGCGCGGACATCAGGAGGGTCTCGGTCAGGGTGAGGCCGCTCTCCCGCGCAAGGCCGGCATAGCCGATGAAGGCAGCAACAAGGATGAACCCCGGGATCGACACAGCCGCCCGCGCGCCGCGCAGCGCCCAAATGCGGGAGCCCGCTTCGGGTGTGGGGGGCGTGAACGGCTCGGGCAGAGAGGCTTGCGAGGTCATGGGGCCGTGCGACTGAAGGGCATGAGGCTTCTCGACCGACGCAGCAGATAGGGCAGCTGGCCGGTGGAATCCGGAAGCGAAATTCAAGCCTAGCATCGCCCCCCTGCCCCTGCCACCCTTCAGGAGGGAACAGCAGGTATGCGTTTGGGGGAGAAAAGGGCGAACAAGAGTTTTCCTGTGCCGGGACCTGTCAAGCTGGCAGGGCAGCCGGATCACTGATGGCGCAGACAGGATTGGACGGAGGTCCCGGCTCAAGGCCGGGACGGCGCGGTGTTCGACCGGTACGCTTTACGCAACAAAAAACCCGGCCGTTTCCGGCCGGGCTTCTGATGTCTGCCGCAATCACCTCAGTCCGCGAGCGGGACTTTCGGGACGAGGCTCTTTTTCGGGCGGGCCGGCGGAGCCTTGGCTTCGACCACAGGCTCGAGCTTCTTGGCCGCAGGCTTGCGCTTGCGCTTCGGCTTGGCAGCAGCCTTCGGCGCTTCCGGGCGCTCCGGCTTGTCCTCGACCGTCTCCAGCAGCAGGCCGGCCTTGTCCTCGCTGACCGAGACCTTGACCGTGCCGCCCTTCTTCAGCTTGCCGAACAGCACCTCGTCGGCCAGCGGCCGCTTGATGTGCTCCTGGATGACACGGCCGAGGGGACGCGCACCCATCTGGGTGTCGTAGCCCTTGTCGGCGAGCCAGGCGATGGCATCCGGGGTCAGTTCGAAGGTCACGCCGCGGTCGGCCAGCTGGGCCTCCAGCTGCATCACGAACTTCTCGACCACCTGGTGGATTACCTCGATCGGCAGATTGTCGAAGGGGATGATCGCGTCGAGGCGGTTGCGGAACTCCGGCGTGAACAGGCGGTTGATCGCTTCGCGGTCATCGCCTTCGCGCTTGGCCTGATTGAAGCCAACCGGAGCCTTGGCCATGTCGGCCGCGCCCGCGTTGGTGGTCATGATCAGGATGACATTGCGGAAGTCGACCTGCTTGCCGTTGTGGTCAGTCAGCTTGCCGTGGTCCATCACCTGCAACAGGATGTTGTAGAGATCCGGATGTGCCTTCTCGATCTCGTCGAGAAGCAGCACGCAATGCGGATGCTGGTCGATGCCATCGGTGAGCAGGCCGCCCTGGTCAAAGCCGACATAGCCCGGAGGCGCGCCGATCAGGCGGCTGACCGTGTGACGCTCCATATACTCGGACATGTCGAAGCGCAGCAGCTCGACACCCAGCGACGACGCCAGCTGACGGGCGACTTCGGTCTTGCCGACGCCGGTCGGCCCGGAGAACAGGTAGCTGCCGATCGGCTTGTTCGGCTCGCGCAGGCCGGCACGGGCCAGCTTGATGGCGCTCGCCAGCGTCTCGATGGCCTTGTCCTGGCCGTAGACGACCCGCTTCAGATCCTCCGACAGCTTCGACAGCACCTCGGCGTCGTCCTTGGACACGGACTTCGGCGGGATGCGGGCCATCGTGGCAATCGTGGTCTCGATTTCCTTGACGCCGATGGTCTTGCGGCGGCGGCCTTCCGGCAGCAGCATCTGCGACGCGCCGGTCTCGTCCAGAACGTCGATGGCCTTGTCCGGCAGCTTGCGGTCGTTGATGTACTTGGCCGACAGCTCCACCGCCGTCTTGATGGCGTCGTTGGTGTACTTGACCTTGTGGAAGTCCTCGAAATAGGGCTTCAGGCCCTTGAGGATCTCGATGGCATCGGGCACCGACGGCTCGTTGACGTCGATCTTCTGGAACCGGCGCACCAGCGCGCGGTCCTTTTCGAAGAACTGGCGGTATTCCTTGTAGGTGGTCGAGCCGATACAGCGGATCGCGCCTGAGGCCAGCGCCGGCTTCAGCAGGTTCGAGGCATCCATCGCCCCGCCCGAGGTCGCGCCTGCGCCGATCACCGTGTGGATCTCGTCGATGAACATCACCGCGCCGGGATACTCCTCGATTTCCTTGACGACCTGCTTCAGCCGCTCTTCGAAATCACCGCGGTAACGGGTGCCGGCGAGCAGCGTCCCCATGTCCAGCGCGAAGATGGTCGCATCCTGCAGCACTTCCGGCACGTCCTTGCGGATGATGCGCAGGGCAAGGCCCTCGGCGATTGCCGTCTTGCCCACGCCCGGATCACCCACGAACAGCGGGTTGTTCTTGGAGCGGCGGCACAGGATCTGGATGGTGCGGGAAATCTCGCTGTCGCGTCCGATCAGCGGGTCGATCTTGCCGACCTTGGCCTTCTCGTTGAGATTGACGCAATAGGCTTCCAGCGCATCGGTCTTCTTTTTCGGCTTGGTCTCGACGTCCTCAGGCATGGCGGCTTCGTCCTCGACCCCCTGCACGGGCCGGGGCTCCGACAGACCGGGGCGCTTGGCAATGCCGTGCGAGATGTAGTTCACAGCGTCGTAGCGGGTCATGTCCTGCTCCTGCAGGAAATAGGCCGCATGGCTTTCGCGCTCGGCGAAGATCGCCACGAGCACGTTCGCGCCGGTCACTTCTTCCCGGCCGGAAGACTGCACATGAATCACCGCGCGCTGGATCACCCGCTGGAATCCGGCCGTGGGTTTGGAATCCTCGTCGCCATCGGTGACAAGGTTCTCGAGTTCGGTCTCGATGTAGTCGACGAGATTGCGCTTGAGAACGTCAAGGTCGACATTGCAGGCGCGCATCACGGCGGCCGCGTCCTGATCATCGATCAGGGCGAGCAACAGATGCTCCAGCGTCGCGTATTCCTGCTGTCGCTCGTTGGCAAAGGCGAGCGCCTGATGCAGGGCCTTTTCAAGGCTTCGGGAGAATGACGGCACGTGCTTGTCCCCTTATTTCTTCTCCATCACGCATTGCAGCGGATGTTGATGTTTGCGGGCGAAATCCATCACCTGGGTCACTTTCGTTTCGGCCACCTCATATGTGAAGACACCGCATTCGCCGACGCCATGGTGATGGACGTGCAGCATGATCCTGGTCGCCTCTTCCCGGTTCTTCTGGAAGAAGCGTTCAACCACATGGATGACGAACTCCATCGGCGTGTAATCGTCGTTGAGCAACAGCACCCGATAGAGATTGGGCCGTTTTGTGACCGTTCTCGTCTTCGTGACGACAACCGTCCCGCCCTCTCCGTCATCGTCCTGGCGCGATCCGCTTGCCATGCCTGAACCCGTCTGCCTCTTGTCCAGCGCTTCCGCTGAGGCCGCCCTGCCAATCCGGAACGCGAATTGTCCCCGTTTGGCCGGCGCCATCACCGGAAGCGGTGTGCCCTGTCCGGCTCCAAACGCGGGAGCGGGACGTGAAATCTGTGTCAGTCTAGCCCGGCGAGTGTAACCAAGCTCTTCACTGCCACGTGTCTTTGCCGACGTTCTGCACGCCGACGCTGAACCGCAGCTTGCATCCGCCAACACCGTTAATCCTTACCCGCCCCGATGGAAGGCGCAATGGTCTGTTTCACCGAGCCCGCCTCATTTCGAGGCAGGAGACACGATGTCGCTGGAGAACATGTAGGACCGTTCTTGCAATATGGAAGATCAACCCTGAGTGAAGCTGTCGACGAGCCCCCGGCCACGCCCCCTTCCCGGCCGCCGGCTGCGGCGCCCCATGATGCTGCAGCGCAAAACAAAACACCCGGGAACCTGTTGGTTCCCGGGTGCCTGAAACAGTCGGCTGACGCGCGCTGGCGCGATGCCGGATAACTTACTTGACGGCCTTGCCGAACACGCCTTCGTACGGCTTGTACATGTCCTTGGCCAGGTCGGTGTACATCTCGCCGATCTTGGTGAACTGGCTGACTGCGCCCTCGTAGGCGGTCTTGAAGTACTCGGTCTGAGCCTCGAACGCCTTGTCGAGCGACTTGGCGGAGACGATCTTCTCGACGGCCGCGGTGCCTTCCTCGAAGGACTTCTTCTGGTAGTCAGCAACCTCGGCAGCGATCGCCTGCAGGCTCTTGGTCAGGCCGCC
This sequence comes from Pannonibacter sp. SL95, assembly GCF_026672425.1. Classification (GTDB taxonomy): domain Bacteria; phylum Pseudomonadota; class Alphaproteobacteria; order Rhizobiales; family Stappiaceae; genus Pannonibacter. Next base: position 1,552,311 of record NZ_JAPPRC010000003.1, on the reverse strand, counting down.
CGCGGTCTGCAGGGCCTGGTCCATGTGTTCCTTGCCGAATTTCTGCATGTCTTCGAGATTGTTGATCATGTCCTGCCCTCGATGTTGCGGCTCCGCAGAGGGAGCACAGTTAGGCCTCGGAGCGGCCGAGCTGCACAATAATCACGCACCGCACAAAAAAGTCAATGAATTTTTTGCACTGCAATATAACCGATAGGGTCACCACGTAGGCACATCTGACTAAGGTTCACGAGAGTTTAAAATGAACCGGCGTTTTACTCATTCGTAACCGCGTTCGCCGCACACTGACAAAAGTAGGGCGCACGAAGCAGGTGCGCGCCGTCGGGGGACGGCGCCGCCAACAAGCTTCGTGTCTGTGGGTTTGCCCCCAGAACGGGGACGGCGAGAGTTCGGACGGTATGCGTAGGTATCTGGCAGCATTCTCTATTGGTCGATTTGCACGAAAGATTGCTCAGGTTGCGGCTCTGTCCGCCTGTGTGGTGGCGGGAGCAGCCGCTGCACAGGAAGGGCCGAAATATTCCGGCATCGTCGTCGACGCCAAGACAGGCGAAGTGCTCTATTCGGCAGCCGCCGATGAGCTGCGCTATCCGGCCAGCCTGACCAAGATGATGACACTTTATGTGGTGTTCGAGGATCTGGAAGCAGGCCGCCTGAAGCTGGACACGCCGCTGCGCGTGTCGGCGCGTGCTGCGGCACAGCCGCCCTCAAAGCTGGGCCTGAAGCCTGGCTCGACCATCTCGGTACGCGACGCAATCCTGGCCCTTGTCACCAAGTCTGCCAATGACGTTGCGCTGGTGGTTGCCGAGAATGTTGGCGGCACCGAAGGCCGCTTTGCCGACCGCATGACCCGGACCGCACGCCAGATCGGCATGTCCAAGTCGACCTTCAAGAACCCGCATGGCCTGCCCAACCCGGGCCAGCGCACGACGGCGCGTGACATGGCCCTGCTCGGCCGCGCGCTGAACGAGCGGTTCCCGGCCTATTTCGATTTCTTCAAGACCCGCGCCTTCAACTACCGTGGCCGCACACATGGCAACCACAATCGCCTGCTGGGCGCGGTTCCGGGCGTCAACGGCATCAAGACCGGCTACATCCGCGCCTCGGGCTTCAACCTTGTCACCTCCGTCGAACGCGACGGCCGGCATATCGTTGCCGTTGTGATGGGTGGGGCAACGGGCCGCTCGCGCGATGCGCAGATGGTCAAGCTGATCAACCAGTACATGAAGAACGCCAGCACCGGCCGCCGTACTGCGCCGCAGATCGTGTCCAAGTCCGGACCGCTGGCAATCGCAGCAATGGCGGAGAACAAGCCGGCCGCGCCGCTGAAGGTCAGCGCACCGCTGAAGGCTCCGGTGCCGAATTCCAAACCCGAGGTCGCTGCCGCACCGGTCGTGGTTGCGGAAGCCAAGGTTTCCGCTCCGAAGGAAGCCCCCCGCAGCGCGCCGGTTCCGCCGGCCCCGATCGCAGAAGTTCCGGCCGCCAAGGCCCCGGCCGTGCAGCAGGTCAAGACCGTCGCCATTCCGGTTCCCGCCCCGGCGCAGGAGGCAGCATCGGCGCCCGTCACCACCGGTTCGATCCCGAACCCGCGCTTTGCTGCTGCCTTTGACGCTGTCGCCGTGTCGCCTGTCGAAACGGTTCCGGCCCCTGAAACCGAGACGGCCTCCGTTCAACCGGCCCAGCCGGCGGCACGTGCCGTGACCAGGTCCGACGACACCACGGTGACCGTCGCCACCAACAATGCGGCTGAAGCTGCGCCCGGCTGGCAGGTCCAGATCGGGGCGGCTGAATCCGAAACCGCGGCCATCGGGCTGCTGAAGAAGGCCAAGGATGCGACCGGGTCCGTGCTGCGCAAGCATGACCCGCACACCGAGCCGGTCAGCAGCAATGGCCAGACCCTGTTCCGGGCCCGGTTTGTCGGGTTCGACGACAAGAACGCTGCCCTTTCCGCGTGCAAGACGCTGAAAAAGGCAAAGTTCAACTGCTACGCCGTCTATCAGTAACCGCGTTAGGGGTGGTTCAATGTCCTCCGAGAAGCTTGTCTTTAGCCTCGTTGAGTTTCGCCGCCAGGAAGGTGCTCCCACCTTGGTCGGGGTGGAGCCGCTTCATAAGCCGTCGGTGCGCGGCTCGGATTTCCGCTTCGCTGGCGCCGGGCGCAAGCCCCAGGATCTGGTGGGCCTCCTGATCTGTCATGGAGCCCGCGCTCGCCGCTCCGCCATGCCGGTCTGCACCATCCGCCTCGAAGTCTACACGCCAGCCGGCAAGCCGGCGATCGAGGTAAGCTTCGGCTAAGGCCCTGCTGTCCGGGTCTGTGGCGGCCTCCCGCCACAGACCTTTCAATTCCTGCGGTGACAGGCTGTCGAGATCGCGCCCGCTGTAGGATCCGGCCAGGACCGTTCCGGTCATGCGGCCGCTGTCATGCTCCAGAACCATTTCGATCAAGGCGGTGCGCACCTGCGAGCGCTGCCCGGCCGTGCGGGACCTGCGCCCTGGCAACGATCCCCAGCCGCCCCAGCTGCCCGTGCCGCCCCTGAGGCCGAGCAAAGTTGCCCCGAACAGGGCCGCCGGTACGGCCAGCCCCAGCCGTCCCGTGACACCCAGCACCACTGCAAGCAGGATGAGGGCCACGCCACCGGTGGTTTTCAGGTTCTTCGCTAGGTTCGCCGGATTGGCCGCGACGAAGCGCTTGCCGAAGTAGAGATAGGCGAGAAACAGCCCGACACCGGCAATCAGATAGACCATCACGTATCCATTCGTTGCAGCAGCAGACGCGCGCCGCCCTCGCCGCGCGCGTCCAGCGCCCGAAGCCCGGCAAGGCCCGCACTGGCATAGGCAGCCACGGCCCGCAGCAAGGCCCGCAGCTCCGACGCCGCACTGGCATCGAAGCGAAGATGGACCCCGCCGGTCAGCCGGGCGATCTCGGCAAAGGCAGTTGCGGCAGTCGCGTCGCGCCCTTCCTGAAACAGGAAGACGGGAACGCCGAGCAACGCCAGCTCGCCGGCCCGGCTGCACAGGAGATCGATATCCTCCTCGACACAGTCGCCGACATAGACGAGTGCCTTCAGCCCTCCGGCCCCGGCCGTATCGCGCGCCAGGGACAGGACCTTGCGGATCTGGGTGTGGCCGCCCTGGCAGCTGACCTTCGCCATCATCCGCCCCAGCACCAGCGCGTCGGCAACCCAGGGCGAGGCCCGGCATTCATCGAAGCCACGGAAATAGACGAGCTTCACCTCGAGCCCGCCGGTGCGGGCGGCCTCGTCGAACATGTCGCCTTGCAGGGCCATCGCCTGGTCCCAGGCCGGCTGGCGGCTCAAGGTGGCATCAAGGGCGAACATCAGGCGTGCCGTGGCCGGCGTGGTCTGAACTGGTGGGGCGATCTGGCTCGCCTGTGTCAGGAAGCTGGCAATGTCGGCGGACGTCGACGCGGCGACCGGCCCGGTTGCCCGTCCCGGCTGCAGCTTAGCTTGCCCGGCGATCGGCTTGTCTTTCCCGTCCATCCGCCTCCCCCAAGAGAGCTGTCCTGGCAGCCCCAGCCCGCGTTGCAGCGGGCGATTCCTCCTGCCTAAGGTTGGAGCCGCCGGGGTCGATGGCAAGCCCCATCCCTGCCAGAACCCGACAAGGCCGGGAGAAGAAGGCGTCAGACGTCAGAGCAGGCCGAGTTCGGCCAGCTCGCGCCGCATCTCTTCCGGCAGTTCTGGCTCGCCGCCGGAACTGCCCCGCATGTCCGCCGGGGCTTCCTCTGCCTTGAGATAACGCCAGCCCTGGAACGGGCGGCGCGGCTGCATCTGGGTCAGGATCAGCCGAGGCTCAAGCACAAGGTCGCAGCGGTTGACGCCATCGGCATCCTTGAACGGACGGATGTCGACAAGATGTTGCCGCACCTGGATGTAACCCTTGATCACCCAATAGAGCGAACCGCCACCGAGAATCTCCTCGCGGCGGGTCGGGACCATGCGGGTGGTGTGGGTCTGCTCGCGCGGCAGGCCAGCGGCGGCGAGTTGATCCATGCGGAAATCGATCCAGGCCTGAAGGTCCTCGACGCTGTCCGCTCCGACACAGAGTTTGACGATGTGCAATGCCATGCCCATTTCCCTAACAAGTGGTTTACGCCGGGCAAAGCCCTTGCCCGGCCAGCTTCGGGCTTATGCACAGGCCCGCCGCCCCTCCCCCTTGCCTTTCAAAGGCGACGCAGCTTGATTGATCTCATGGATGTTTTCTTGACCGGCGGAACCGGCACCATTGGCAGCGCGATTCTTCGCCGTCTTCTGGCAGAGGGAAAGAGCGTTGCCGCCCTCGCGCGGTCCGAGGCCAGCGCCCGCTGGCTGGCGGACGCAGGCGCACGGCCGATCCCTGGCGACCTGGCCAATCCCGAAGCCTGGATCGCGACCGCGCTCGGCTGCCGTGGCATCATTCACACCGGCGCGAGCTTTGGTCCGGACATGGCCGGCGAGGAACGCCGCCTGGTGTCCTTGCTGCGCCGCAGCGTGCCTGAACTCGCCGAGCCGCCAAGGCTGGTCTACACGGGCGGCATCTGGGTCTATCCGGACAGCCCGCAGCAGCCCTTGAGCGAAAGCTCGGCCTTCGATCCGCTGCCCGCCTTCTCGCATCTGGGCGAATTGACCCGGTCGCTGCTGACCATCCCGCGCATGGGCGTGGCGGTGATCCATCCGGCGCTCGTTTCGGCTCCCGGACGTGGACCTCTGGCCGAAATGGCCGAGGCTGCGGTGAGCGGCCTGCCCTTCGCAACAAGGGCGACCGCCGACACCCGTTGGCCGCTGGTCGATGCTGATGACCTTGCCGATCTCTACCTGCGTGCGCTCGCCTCGTCCCAGTTCCGCCTCAGCCTGATTGGCGCGGGCGTTGCCGGAGCAGCCGTATCCGACATCGCGGCCTGCGTGGCAGCGGCGAGCGGCGCGCCGGTTAGCCTCGAGACGCTGCCTGCCCCGGACGGCGACCCGCGCCTCGACATGGCTGCCGGCTATGGGCGCTCGCAAGTGGTGTCCTCGGTCCGCGCCATGCGGATGCTGGGCTGGAAGCCGGTCTACACCACCCTCGAGGCACTGGTGGAGGTCGCTGTCGGCCCGATTCCGGCGGCACCGCGTGCAGCGGTCCAGACCGCCAAGATCGCGCAGCCGGTAGCCGGGTCGTCTGACTTGCAGGAACCCGCAGAGCCAGAGGCAGCGCACGCGGATCCGCATGAACTCACATCCGGACCGGACGCGGCGCGGCTCGATCAGCTCGACTGGGCCGAAGACGAACTGCCGCCCGTGCCGCTGCGCGCCCGTTCCGTTGAGGCCGATGTCGAGACGGCCGGCCCGTTTGAGGTCACCGATGGTGATGAGGCCCTGGCGGACAGCACAAGCGTCATGGATGACGGGACCACTCCGGATGCGGAACCCGTGCCGGAATTGCTGCGTGAGCCCGATCCGGACTATCTGATGGCCTACCCGTCCGACGAGTTTGTCCTGGAGGATGTGGAGGCAGGTCTCATCGAGGACGCCGATCCGGCCCTTGAGGCCTCCGAGACCCGGGAAACGAAACCGTAACGGCAACGCATTACGCTGGCACCAGGGTCACAAAGGGCCCTGGAGTCAGCTTTCATGCGCCGACACACTGTCACCTACCAGCTCGTTAGCCCACGCGTTGGCCCGCTCGTCGGCTTGGTCTGTGGCCTTCTCCTGCTGCTCCTCGCAGCAGCACCCGTTGCCGCCGAGACTCCGGTCCCGAACGTCATCACGCTTGGCCCCTATCAGTTCGTCAACACGGCTGGCTTTTCGACGGATGCTGCCGGCAAGCGGACCGAGATGCCTACCGACCTGGGATCTGTCGAGGTGTTCGTCGACATGACGCCCAATCGGGACACACTGATCCTCGGTTTCGAGAGCATGCGGCTGCAGTTGCAGCGTCTGCCGAAAGGGCTTGCGGCATTGGACTGGAGCAGCAGCAGCACCATCACGCTGCGCCGGGAGGACATCCTGACCCTCACAGGCAAGGCAACACTGGAAGCCGTCGAGACATTCGCAACCCGCCTCGACTGGCCCGGTATAGGACCTGCCACGCTGGTGATGTTCGAGGCCGGAGGCGGCAGCTTCGCGGGATTTCTGATCAGCAAGCCGGGTGGACGGACGGTGGTGCGCCAGATGGAAGCACATCGCTATTTCGCCAGCCGTCCGCGTGCAGCGCGCGGGCGATAAGACCGGCATTCGACGAGCCGTGAGAGGCCAAAGAAAAAGGGCGCGGATCGCTCCACGCCCTTTTTGAACTGGATATCTGGAGCCCGGTTCAGCGAACGACGGTGACGGCCGTTTTGGCAGTTTCAGCGTCGGCGAACAGCATGACCAGAGCCAGCATGCCCCCGAGTACGAGCACCGTCCAAGCGGTGACGCCCCAGCAGGACTTCTGTACGTTTTCGTCCATGAAAACCCTTGTGGTCCGTGCCGCCCCCGGCCCCCGAAGGGATCGAATATGGCGGCTTTGCGGCACCAGACTTAATGTCTTCCTAACGCCTTCGCAAGCGCAAAAAAGGGGGAGCTGATGCGCCGGCTATGCATTGCTTGCAATTGCCTCAACGAGATCAAAAGCTTGCGATTTTGCACAGCCCGTTGATAAGTCTGGACAGTCTGGATCGCTATTGAATCGGTTTAACTTTCGCGAAACGAGTAGGCCCATTTCATGACCGCACTTGCCCCACTCGACTGGCTCGCAATTGGCTGGTTTCTCGCTGCCTGGATCGGATTCAACATCCTTGTCGAGGTCTCGCCGCTGAAATCGCGTTCGCTGTCCATGCGCATGGAGGCCTACCGCTATGGCTGGATGCAGATGATGGCGAGCCGGCCGGTGCGCATCATGGACACGGCGATCCTGACGGGCCTGCAGCAGGGCACCGCCTTCTTCGCCTCGACCGCGCTTCTGGCCATCGGCGGCGCCTTCACGCTGCTCGATGCCGCCGACCGCATTGTCGAGATCGCCGGCGACCTGTCAGTGCCCGTGGAAGCCAACCGGGTGCTGTGGGAGGTGAAGGTGCTCGGCCTGATGCTGATCTTCGCCTATGCCTTCTTCAAGTTCAGTTGGGCCTACCGCCTGTTCAACTACGCCAGCATCGTCATGGGCTCGGTGCCCGATGCGACGACTGCGGACCGTGAGGCCCTCGCCCTGGCGGCGCATAAGGCCGGACGGCTCAACGCGCTGGCTGGCCGGCATTTCAACCGGGGCCAGCGCGCCTTCTTCTTTTCCATCGGCTTCATGGGCTGGTTTGCCGGCCCCTATGCGCTGGGGCTGACAACACTGGCCGTGCTGATCGTGCTGCTGCGGCGTCAGTTCGCGTCGAACGCTCTCGAGGCTGTCAGCAGTTCGGAGCACGCCTTGGCCGTGCCGATCAGCTCGACATCGGGCGAGAAGACCGACACCGGATCCTCGAACCCCTTCACGTAATAGGTCCCGTGCAGCTTGCCACGGCAGCCCATCAGATCGGCAATCGCCTCGGAGACCAGCACGTCGCGGTCCAGATGCTTGGCCAGATCGGCGATGCGGGAGGCCAGGTTCACCACCGGCCCGACGACGGTGAAGTCGAGGCGGGTCGCGCTGCCGACATTGCCGAAGAACACATCGCCAGCGTGGAGGGCGATGCCTGCACGGATCAGCGGGGCCTCCTCGCAGCAATTGTTATTGATCTCGGCAATTTTCAGAACCGCATCACGGGCCGCCAACAAGGCCCTCAGTGCCGCATCGCGGGCCTCCACCTCGTTGGTGTAGGGGAAGATGGCCATGACCTCGTCACCGATGAACTTCAGCACCTCACCGCCATGCGCTTCGACCGATTCCGCGATAGCGCCGAAGTAGTCGTTCAGCAGTGCGATCAACTCGTCGCCGGGAAGCTGGTTCGAGAGCTGGGTGAAGCCGCGCAGATCGGCAAAGGTGACGACCGCCGAGATATGCTCGCCCTCGCCGCGCTTGATCCTGCCATTGAGAACCTTGCTTCCCGCGCGCGCACCAACGTAGGTGTTGAGCACGGTCTCTGCCGTACGCCGTAGGGTGTTCAGCTCACAGATCAGGCCCAGCGGGCGGACGATCGTCTCAAAGACAGCGATATGCGCCGACGAGAAGCCCCCCGGGGCCTTGGTCGCCAGCGTCAGTGCCTTCTTGCTGCCGTCGCTGAAGGGCATCGGCAGCGCGATGTAGTCCGTGTATCCATCGGCGCGAAGGTCGGGAATGATCCCGTACTCCCATCCCTCCGGCTGCGGCGTGATCCGGACGCGAACGGCCCGGCCCTCGACATAGACGATCTTCAACGGGCTGTTGTTGTAGGACGCCTCAAGGTTTTCCGCCTCGAGATAGCGCCGCAGCGCGCGCTCGCCATCGGTCGTCCAGATCGCGCTTTCGGCCCGCACGTTGGGATGCAGCAGCGTGATTCCGGTGGTGATGCGGTCAACCGGCACCTTGGCATCGTTAAGCCGCCGGCCGAGCTCGCCGACCAGCATCAGACTGTCCTTGATGTCGATTGCGTCGGCCGACAGCCATTGCATCACGTCCGCTGCGATCAGCGGTGCCTCGAGCGACATGGGCCGGTTCCCTTCAGCTGTGTTCTTGTCCGCTAAGATAGGAGCGGAACCCCCGGCAAGGAAGACGCCCGAACGGGAAAACGTCTGTTCACCGGCAAAGAACAGTTACTTCTGCTCAGGTGCCTGAACTGGCCCAGGAAACAGCGCGCTGCTGCGGCCGCTGAGCCAGTAGGCCCCGAGGCCGATCCACTCGCGCACGCCAAGGTCGAGCCTTGTCAGTCCTTCCGATATGGCATCAAAGCCGAGCCAGAGATCCTGGCTGCCGCGGGTGCGCCAGTCGACCGGATAGGGAACGAGACCGGTCCAGCCTGCTTGCCGGAACACGCCGACAGCCCGGGGCATGTGCATGGCGGAGGTGACCAGCAGATAGGTCTCCCCGTCCTTCGGCCTGAGCAGGGCACGGGTTTCCATGGCGTTTTCCCAGGTGTTGCGGGACTTGTCTTCCAGCAGGACAAGCGCCGGATCGAGACCGAAGCCCTCGAAGATCCGACCGGCCGCCACGGCTTCCGTCGTCGTGTTGCCGAACAGAACGCCCTGCCCGCCGGAATGGACGATTCGCGCCTCAGGGTAACGCTGCGCCAGTTCCGGCACGACAGTCAGGCGCTCGCCGGCGGTGGTGATTGCCGGATAGGGCCGCGCCCCGGAGACGACGGTGTCGAGCGCACCGCCCAGAATGATGATTCCATCGACGCGTTCCGGCAGCGGGTCCGGCTGAGCGAAGCGGTTTTCCAGGGGCAGCAGCACAAGATTGGCCAGCGGAGAAAAGCCGGCGATGGCGAGACACAGCGTTGCAACAACCATCACCGCGCGGCCAAGCCGGCGTGTGCGGGAAAACAGCAGCGCCACCGCCCCGGCCAGCAGCATCAGGACGAGAAAATTGGATGGCCGAGCCACAATGAAGAACAGTTTCGACAGATTAAAAAACATGCTTCCTGGCCAAGTCTGCTATGTGGCACTGACACTTGCCCCGCCCGGAGCCTGCCCGTGACACTCGACCGCTTCTACCTGATTGTAAACTCGGCCGCCTGGATCGAACGTCTTTTGCCCATCGGACTGCGCCTCGTCCAGCTCCGGGTCAAGGATCTGCCGGACAGTGACATCGAAGCGCAAATAAGCAAGTCACTCACCCTGTGCAATCAGGCTGGCGCGACGCTGATTGTCAATGACCACTGGCGTCTGGCCCTGCGCTGCGGCGCTGCCTGGGTGCATCTCGGGCAGGAAGACCTGGACACGGCCGACATCGCCGCCCTCAAGGCCGCCGGGATCCGCATCGGCATTTCCACCCACACGCCCGAGGAGCTGGGCCGGGCCCTCGCCCTTGAGCCGGACTATATCGCCCTTGGACCGGTCTACGAGGCGCGTGGCAAGACCGTTGACTATCCGACGCAGGGATTGGAGGGCATCCGGACCTGGCGCCAGCGCGTCGCCTGCCCGCTGGTTGCCATCGGCGGCCTGACGCTGGAGACCGCCCCTGCCGCCTTTGCAGCAGGCGCGGATAGCGTTTGCGTCATCACCGACGTCCTGGCAGCCACCGATCCGGAAGCGCGCCTCAAGGCCTGGCTGGCCGCGCGCGAGACCTGGACGCGCGGATAAGACATCCGCATTTTCACCAGACAATCAGCGTCAGCCTGGCGGATTGCGTCCACTCGTGACCCACATCACAAGTCCCGCAACGCCCTCGGCCTAATGTGGTTTTGGCGGGACAGGGATCTCGTACCGAGGGCAAAACATGACGCTTTATCTTGAACTTGGCGGCCGCACCGCAATCCGGCGCGCTGTTCTGGCCACACAGGCCGGCGACCAGCCAGCGCCACAAGCAACCCTTGAGGATCTCACCGAGTTCCTCGTGTTCCTCTTCGGTGGCGCCCCGGTCTACGAGGGCCCGGCACTCCATCACACGGTCTCGGCAATTTGCCAGGGCCATTCCGGGTTTGACCGGCTGGCAGACGAGCTGACCGAGGCGCTGACCCGGTCGCCGGCAACAGCAGCGCTTGCCCGCGACGTCCGGCAGGTTCTGGAGCAGGTGCGCTGCCACGCCGTGCGCGGCCCGCATCCGGTCGCGTTATCGGCAGCTGTGGTTTCGCCTGCCCATCAGCACCGCTTCGCCTGACACAGACGCGCCGCCTGAATGAAAAACCCCGCAGACCGGAAGGGCTGCGGGGTTTTGACTGTCTGGCAAGACGGCTTGCGTCTTACTTCAGCTCGTCCACATTGGCGACGACCTTGCCGACGAGGCCGTACTCGATGCCCTCTTCCGGGCTCATCCAGTAGTCGCGGTCGGTGTCCTTCTCGATACGCTCGATCGGCTGACCGGTCGCATCGGCAAAGATCTTGTTCAGGCGATCGCGCATCTTGAGGATCTCGCGGGCCTGGATCTCGATGTCGGTTGCCATGCCGCCGGCACCACCGGACGGTTGATGCAGCAGGAAGCGGGTGTTCGGCGTGCAGAAGCGCAGTTCCTTCGGAACCGACACATAGATCAGCGCGCCGGCGCTCGCGACCCAGCCCATGCCGAGAATGCGCACATCCGGACGGATGAAACGAATGGTGTCATGGATCATGTCACCCGATTCGACGTGACCACCCGGCGACGACACGATCACCGTGATCGGATCATTCGAGACCTGTGCCAGCGCCAGCAGGCGGGAGCAGACGTCACGCGCCAGTTCCTGGGTGATCGGCCCGGTGATCAGCACGGTACGTGCATCGAAAAGATGCTTGTCGACCGGGATCGACTGCGGCGTCTTGGTCTTCTCGTCCTCGTCATCCTCGAGGCGAGCGGGCACCGACATGTAAAGATGGCTCATGCGCTGGGAAGCTCCCTTGTGACATCTCGCCGGCCCTGGCCGGCGCGGTTCCTTCTGGCCCATACTTATGCGAAGCGCTCGCGCGCCGCAAACACGGAAAGCCAGTTTAATGCGGCAACGGTTATCAACTGGGCAACGCGGCGCCCTTCGACAAGGACAAATCGACCCGCCGTCGTCATTCAGGCCGGGACTCCGTTGCCGGATAAGGGACTTGCGGAGCTGAGCAGACCTTCAGCGGACTGATCATCCGGCTGGTCAGCCAGACTGACACGGTTTCGCCCCTGCCGCTTGGCCCGATAGAGTGCGTGATCGGCGGCGGCGAGCAGACGGTCCAGATCGCGCTCCCGTCCTGATGAACTGGCAACGCCGATGCTGACCGTCATGCGACGGCCGCCGTCCTCGGCGAGCAGAGGCGACGCCTCGACAGCTGCACGCAGACGCTCGGCAAGGTCCAACGCCTCCCCGGAACGGCTGCGCAAGGCGATGGCGAATTCCTCCCCACCCATGCGTCCGAACACGGCTCCCGCAGGCAACAGGCCTTCGACCCGCCGGCAGAACGCGATCAGGATCTGATCGCCCACCGCATGGCCGTAGCGATCGTTGACCTCTTTGAAGTGATCGAGATCCATCACCAGCACGGCCTGTGGCGCAGACGCGACCGACAGACAGGCCGTCGCCCGGCGCAGGAACCCGGCACGATTGAGCACAGACGTCATCCAGTCCCGTTCGGCGCGCCGCCGGAGTTCCGACAGCAGCCATTCCCGGTACAGGACACCGATCCACAGGAGGCCCAGCGCAAAGGTCAGGATCGGGATCAGCAGGGTCAGCGTGAACAAGGGGCTGGGCTGGGTCAGATGCAGGTCCGGCGGATCCAGCACGACCAGCACGGCGCGCATGCCATGCGCGGCAGCGGCGACAGCCCAGAGCCCGCAAAAGCCAAGTCTGACCCGAAGCGAGGTCCGCTCAAGCCCCATGAACGCCCAGCTGGTCGCTGCGGCATAGGCACACAGCGGCACCGCGACGACGATGGTGCGCAGGATGACATCTTCGTAGATCAGCGGGATCTGGCAACTGACGAGCCACAGCGTGGCCGGGGCGAAGACAATCAGCCCTGCGGCACTGCGGCCGATCCGGACACCCGACAGCTCGCGTGCGGCAACGAACCCGAGCCCGCTGCCGATGCACATCAAGGCGTTGGAGAGGTCAATGGACATCCAGAACGGCAGGCTGCCGCGACCGGCGAGCAACGCAAAGCCCGGCGCGCGCACAAACAGGCTGGCCGCCCAGGTGCGCAGCCCTGCCCGTTCGCGCATGCTCGTCCACAGCGCGAGCAGCAGGAAGCCGGCGCCGAACGTCAGAAGGGCTATGATCGCGAACAGTGTGCGGGCGTCCGGAGACATGCCACCTCAAAGAGCCAGAACCGGTTGGACAGGACCGCCGGTGGAATTCACCGGCCAGTTGGTCGGGAGAGTACCGGGGAGGCTTTAACGGTGGCCTAAGCCGAACCGCGAGGTTTGAGGAATGTCCTTGCGCCTGCACGAGACCAGCGGGCGGTCCAAAATGGTCCGCACGATGCGCTCGTCGGATTCAGGAGGTGACGGCAAGCAGCTGCAGGCGGTCTGCGGAGCGTGCCGGCTCACGGGCTGCTGCAGCTGCGGCAATGCTGACCTGATCGCGCCCGTCGCGTTTGGCAGCATACAGGGCCGCATCGGCACGGCCAAGCAACGCGGACAAAGGTTCATCTGGCTCCGCACGGGCGAGGCCGACGCTGGCGGTGATCGTTGCAATGCCCCGGGCATCCGGCTCCCGGTTTCGGCGTCCCAGAAGGCCGCAGATGCTCGATGCCAGCCCTGCAACACGCCGGACGGCATCACCTGTCAGGAGAACCGCAAACTCATCGCCGCCCTGACGCCCGAACAAGGCCCCCTCCGGCAGCAAGTCACGCAGCTTGGCACCGAACAGCGCCAGAACCCGATCGCCCTCGCCATGGCCGAGTTCATCGTTGAGGGCCTTGAACCGATCGAGATCGATGGCGAGCAGAATGGCTTCCTCGCCCTCGCGCTGTGCCCGTTCCAGTGCCAGCTCTGCGCGGGTCTGGAACGCTTCGCGGTTCAGGGCACCGGTCAGGCTGTCCTCGTCGGCAAGGCGTCTGAGGTCCTTCAGCTGGGCCTCGAGGAACATGCCGACTGAAAACAGACCGCCAAGAAACACCGCAATCAGCTGGACGTAGATCGTTGCCGCCAGCGGCACGTTGCCGGTGCCCAGCACGACCGGTTCGGGCGACAGGACCGCCAGGCCGAGCCGCACGATCTGCACCAGCGCCATGGTCCCGATCAGGCCAGCCAGGGCGAGACAGACCTTGCGGTTGCCGACGACGCAGCGCGTGAATTCGAAGGCGATCCATGCGCTGCAAAGGGCCTGCAACAGGGTCACGGCCACAAGCCGGCGCTGGTCGTTTTCATAGATTCCCGGGATCAGGCACATGACGCCCCAGATGAGCGCCGGCGCCACAACGATCAGCGCAGACGTGGAGCGACGACCAAGGGCTCGGGTTGCCTTGATGCCGAGGCCGACACCGAACAGCAGCAGAGCATTGGCGAGCGCGATCGAAAGGAAATTCGGGACTGTGTCGCGAGCGGATAACAGCAGAAAGGCAGGCGCGCGCAGCATCAGGCTGTAGGCCCACAACAGCAGGCCCTGCTCCGCCCGTTCCCGCTGCCAGACAAGATAGAGGGCAACACCGACCATCAGGCTGAGCGGAGCCAGCGCAAAAAGTATGGTCAGGCTGTCGAGAACCATGGAGCACATCCCGATGAACGCCGGGGAACCAGAACAGCCGACATTTTCGGCAAGCCCGATTCGATGGCGCGCATCATGCATCAGGAGTCTTTACAGGCTCGTTAAATCTGCCGTCCGGAAAAACCCGATGAAGCTGCGGTCAGACGCCGCAGCCGCTTGAGGTCGGACGCGACGATCAGCTTGTGTGCAGGCGCCACCGGCAGCATGTAGATCCGGCCGACAATATTGTGCGTCTTGACCGAACTGGTGACCGTGTAGGTCGATCCGCGCGCTGACAGCCAGGTCATGACATCAAGGTGGCTGTCGCGCACCGTGAGGACCAGATCCGTATCGTCTGCGTGTTCGACCAGAAAGAAGTCGAGCTTGTCGCCAGCCCTGACACTGTCGCGGCGGCGGGCGGCCCGGCCGGAAATCGGCTGCACGCCAAACGGGGCCGACAGGACATCCCGCAGCCGCATGGCCAGCCCCAGCAACGGCGATGGCTCGGAGCGTATCAGGTTCCAGCCTTCCAGCACCGTCACGGGACGACCGGTTTCGGTGCTCCGCACATCAAAAAAATCGAGCTCAGCACGTGGTGCGATGAGATAGCTGATCGGATCTGGCATGGCAGCCTCCGCAAAAGGACCCGCACCCCTCATGCCGTCCAAGACACTGGATAGCAGCCATCCGGGGCCGCCGCCCCCGGACGCATCGCCGCAGAAAAGGGCATCCGGAACCATCATCCCGGATGCCGTCCGATCGTCTTGCTGAGTGTCGGCCATGCCGCCAGTGCCCCCTGGCGGCGTTACCGACCAGCCGATCCTACTTCGTCTTGTTGAACAGCTCGCGGCCGATCAGCATGCGGCGGATTTCGCTGGTGCCGGCGCCGATCTCGTAGAGCTTGGCATCGCGCAGCAGCCGGCCGGTCGGATAGTCGTTGATGTAGCCGTTGCCGCCCAGCAGCTGGATGGCGTCGAGCGCCACCTTCGTTGCCGTCTCGGCCGCGTAAAGGATCGCACCGGCGGCATCCTCGCGGGTGGTCTCACCGCGGTCACAGGCCTGCGCCACCGCATAGACATAGGCGCGGGTGGCGTTCATCGACACATACATGTCGGCGACCTTGCCCTGCACGAGCTGGAACGTGCCGATCGGCTGGCCGAACTGCTCGCGCTCGTGGATGTAGGGCATGACCACGTCCATGGCGGCCTGCATCAGGCCGACGCAGCCGGCGGCCAGCACAGCGCGCTCGTAGTCGAGGCCGGACATGAGCACATTCACGCCCTTGCCGATTTCGGCGAGCACGTTTTCCTCCGGCACCTCGCAATCCTCGAACACCAGTTCACCGGTTTCCGAGCCGCGCATGCCGAGCTTGTCGAGCTTCTGGGCGACCGAGAAGCCCTTGAAGTCCTTCTCGATCAGGAACGCGGTGATGCCGCGTGATCCGGCAGCCGGATCGGTCTTGGCATAGACGATCAGCGTGTCGGCGCAAGGACCGTTGGTGATCCACATCTTGCTGCCGTTGAGGACATAGCGGTCGCCCTTCTTGTCCGCCCGCAGCTTCATCGACACCACGTCGGAACCGGCACCCGGCTCGGACATGGCAAGCGCGCCGACATGCTCGCCGGAGATCAGCTTGCCAAGATAGCGCTGCTTCTGGTCGTCATTGCCCCAGCGGCGCAGCTGGTTGACGCAAAGGTTCGAATGCGCGCCGTAGGACAGGCCGATGGAGCCCGAAGCACGGCTGACTTCTTCCATGGCGATGCAGTGTTCGAGATAGCCAAGGCCAGCACCGCCCCATTCTTCCTCGACGGTGATGCCATGCAGGCCCAGCGCGCCCATTTTAGGCCACAGCTCGCGCGGGAACCAGTCCTCGCGGTCGATCCGGTTGGCGAGCGGCGCGATGCGGTCCTGCGAGAAGCTGCGCACGCTGTCGCGCAGCATGTCGGCGGTTTCGCCAAGATTGAAATTGAACCCCGGAATGTCATTGCGGATCATGGCGTTCCTCCCGTTTACTTTCACATGAGTTGAATTGTTGGGCACCGGACCTCAGTCCTCCATGCCCTCCATGCAGATCATCGAGAACAGGCCGGTGGCGACATGCACCTCGCCCTCGTCCAGCAAACCGAAGACATCCGCCTTGCAGATGGTCAGCGTCCGGCCCGGCTTGATCACGCGGCCCCGCGCCACCAGCGCCCGGCCCCGCCCCGGATTGAGCAGATTGATCTTGAATTCGGTCGAGAGCACGCCGGTGCCCTTGGGAAACAGCGACAGGGCGGCGTAGCCGGCGGCGCTGTCGGCGATGGATGTGGTCGATCCGGCGTGGAAGAAGCCGTGCTGCTGGGTCAGATGCGGCGCGAAGGGCAGCGTCAGGTCCATCTCGCCCGGAGCCAGGTGGCTGATCGTGGCGCCCAGATGGGCCATGTAGGGCTGGCGGACGAAACTCGCGCGCACGCGCGCCTCCCAGTCGGGATCGCGGGGTTGAAAGCCACTGGCACCGGTTTGCAACGCTGTTGTCATGCGCCCCCCTCTCCTGCCTCGTGCGCGACGCCCAGCGCCTCCATGCGCGCCCGGCAGCCGGCCTCAACCTCGTCCAGATCGGCCAGCGACATCTCGATGTCCTTCAGCTTGTCCAGAAGTTCGGCCCGGCGCAGCGCGATCTTGTCCATCAAGAGGCGCAATTGACCGGCCTCGCCCGGGGCCTTGCCGTACATGTCGATGATTTCGCGGATTTCGGAGAGGGCAAAGCCAAGCCGCTTCCCGCGCAGGATCAGCTTCAGACGGGTCCGGTCGGCCGGCCGGTACAGCCGCTGCCGTCCGCGCCGCTGCGGCGTGATCAGCCCTTGCGCCTCATAGAAGCGCAGCGTCCGGGTGGTGATCCCGAACTCCTGGGTCAGCTGTGTGATGGTGTAAAGCCGCTGCTGCATCATCCCCTCCGCAGGCATCATCTTCTGACTTTTACGTCAAAGTCAATTACATTGATATTTTTGTTATTTTTCAATTATTTGAACGAATTCTTCTCTTCCCCAGACTCACCACATGGCACACATCAATCACCTTCGTCATGCCATGACCTGATCATGGCATCCATGCCGTGACCTCACCTCACGACCAGCGTCAGAGAAGGACGCCATCGTCAGTATGTGCCCGCACGGTAAGGCAACGGCATGGATGCCATGGTCGAGCCATGGCATGACGAATATGGAGAGGGAAAGCAGCCCATCTGCTGCTGAAGGACTACTGCGAGGCCGTTCCGCAAGGCCCCAATCCTCACCACACAAAAAGCCTAACCGTATTCGTCATGCCATGACTTGATCATGGCATCCACGCCGTGACCTCACCTCACGACCAGCGTCAGCGAAGGACGCCATCGTCAGGCTGTGCCCGCACGGTAAGGCAACGGCATGGATGCCATGGTCGAGCCATGGCATGACGACGATGGAAAGTGAAAACAGCGTGTCTGCTGCTGAAGGGATGCAGCGGGGACGATAGGCAGCCGCCCTTGCCCTCACATCGGCAATCGGAACCAGAGCGCGGCGATGCCGAGGAAGGCGAAGAAGCCGATGACGTCGGTGACCATGGTCACGAAAACACTCGACGCAATGGCCGGGTCCACCTTGAAGCGGTGCAGCGTCATGGGGATCATGAGGCCGGCAAGGCCGGCGCAGAACATATTGATGATGATCGCCGACGCAATCACGATGCCGAGGCCGTGATTGAAGAACCAGAGCCCGGCCGTAGCTCCGATCAGGCAGGCAAGCAGCGAGCCGTTGAGGAAACTCACCATCACCTCGCGGCGCAAAACTCGCCAGATGTTGCGCGTGTCCAGTTCCTCGGTCGCGATGGCGCGCACGGCAATGGTCATCGTCTGGGTGCCGGCGTTGCCGCCAAGCGAGGCCACAATCGGCATCAGCACGGCGAGCGCAACCATCGCCTCGATGGTGCCTTCGAACTGCGAGATCACCGTGGCGGACAGAAGCCCGGTGCCCAGGTTGAACAGCAGCCAGACAATGCGCGAGCGGGCAATGGTCAGCACGCTGTCGGAGATTTCTTCATCACCGACACCGGCCAGCGCCTTCATGTCCTCGTCGGCCTCTTCCTGGATGACGTCAACGATGTCATCGACAGTCAGGACACCGACGAGACGGTTGCTGTCATCGACAACGGCGGTGGAGACAAGGTTGTAGCGCTCGAACAGGCGGGCGACCTCTTCCTGGTCTTCCTTCACCGGCACCGAATGCGGGTCTTCCTCCATGATCGAGGCGATCTTCTCCGCCCGCTGGGTGCGCAGGATCCGGTCGAGTGCCACGGAGCCGACCAGCCGGAAGCCGGGGTCCACCACATAGAGCTCGTAGAAGGTATCGGGGAGATCCTTGTCCTCGCGCAGATAATCAATCGCCTGCCCCACCGTCCAGAACGGCGGGACGGCGATGAAATCGGTCTGCATGCGGCGGCCGGCGGATTCTTCCGGGTAGTCCAGCGCCCGTTCCAGCTGCACGCGTTCCGACAGCGGCAGCTCGTCCAGAATGGCAGCCTGGTCCTCCTCGTCGAGGTCCTCCAGAATGTAGACGGCGTCGTCGGAATCAAGTTCGCCAAGGCCCTCGGCGATGTCCGCGGTCGGCAGGTCCTCGAGCAGGCGGACACGCACCGCCTCGTCCATTTCGGTGAGGGCGGCGTAGTCGAACAGGTCGCCCATGAGCTGCACGAAGGCCGCCCGGTCGCTGGCCGGCAGCGCATCCACGAGATCGGCCATGTCGGCCTCGTGCATGTCGCCGGCCAGGCGGCGCACCTCGTCCCGGTCCGCCGCCTCGACCGCCGCATGGACCGCCGCGATGAAGGCATCCGTCAGCCAGCCCGCGTCGTCATGCACGGGGATCTCGGCAGCCGCGTCAACGGCCTCGTCGCGAAGTTCGGGTTCGGCCATTTGCCCCTCCTGCCGGATCACTCGGAAGTCCTGCGCCAGCCGCGCACAGTTCAGCCCACAACTACCCGCGACCTGCTGCTTTGGCTATTGAAATCAGGGGCGGATTCACTGCCATGCGCGACGCGGAACGCCCGACAGCACGCCAGGCCAAGCGATGGGCTCACGGCACATCCGGACATCCCTTGGCAGTGGCGATCCCGCGCAGCGCCGCAAGATAGGCCTTGACCTCACCCACCAGCACCCGCTCGTCCTGCGACACACAGGTCCGGTTGCGGAAGAACGCCTGCCGGGCCCGGTCATCGCGCGGACAGACCCCGCCATCGGCGCGGATCTTTTCGCCAAGGTACCAGAGCTGGCTGCAGGTCATCTGCTGCAGCTCCTGCTCGGGCCGGCTGATGTTGCGCTGCTGTTCAGGCGAGGTGAAGCCGGTAAGGCAAAGGCCCAAAAGAGCAAGTGCAAGGCAACTCCTGATCCGACCGCGCATGGCAGCAGTCCCCTTTGCCTGGTCAACAGGCGCAGCACCGGCCGGCCACGCCTTGAGCACAAATGAAAAAGGCCCTTGCAGGCACCTCACAAGGAGGTATCGGCAAGAGCCTTTCATCAAGAAAATGGTGCGGTCGAGAAGACTCGAACTTCCACGGGTTGCCCCACAGCGACCTCAACGCTGCGCGTCTACCAATTCCGCCACGACCGCATTTTCTTGTCCCCGGCGCCTGTCAGCGTCGAGGCGCTCCATGTAGCAAATCGGTTTTTGCCGCGCAAGCGTCTTCTCGCCCTTTGCCGACAAATCGCTCACGGCGCCGCCAGCCTGTGGGTAACTTCATGAAGCACAACAAAAAAGGCGCGGAAACCCGCGCCCTCACTGGCCTTCTCGACCGGACCTTTGGCGTCAAAGTGGCCCGTCTGTCCGCATCGGCCGCACGTCGGGTGCGCGCAGGAGCACTTCGGTGATCGAAACGCCGATGCGCTCGCCCAGCAGAACCACCTGCCCCTTGGCCACCAGCGTCTTGTTGGCATAGATGCTGACGTCGTCTTCCTCGGCCACATCCAGATCGATCACCGCGCCACGTCCCATGCGCAGCAGCTGGTGCACGGGCATTGTCGTGGTACCCAGAACAACCGATATATCGATGCTGATGTCATCAAAGGTGGCCATCACGCCAATCCGCCTATAGAAACGTCGCTTCGAACCTTGGCCCGGACCTGCAGCCTCGAACCGTCTTCTGCCCAAGGGCCAAGCCAATCGAGACTGTAACGCCAAACCCGGCGTCAAAGCCATCGCAAAGCAGCCAGAACGCCATGCCGACAGCCACGCGCGAAGCCATCGTCCCCGAGTTTCTCCCCACTGAGGGCTCAAGACCCGTAGAATGGCTGATCTCGGACACGCCGGTTCCCTATGAAGAGGCCATGGCCTTCATGGAATCGCGCGTCACCGCAATTGCCGATGGCACGGCGGCGGAACTGGTCTGGCTGCTGGAACATCCCCCGCTCTACACCGCAGGCACCAGCGCCCGCCGGGAGGACCTCCTGACCCCGGACCGCTTTCCCGTCCACGACGCCGGCCGTGGCGGCCAGTACACCTACCATGGCCCCGGCCAGCGGGTGGCCTATGTGATGCTGGACCTCAAACGCCGCCGCCCGGACGTGCGCGCCTTCGTCGCCGCGCTGGAAGCCTGGGTGATCGGCACCCTGTGGCAACACCATATTCGCGGCGAGCGGCGCGAGGACCGGGTCGGCGTCTGGGTGCGCCGCCCGGACAAGGGCGCGGACCGGGAGGACAAGATTGCGGCCATCGGCATCCGCGTGCGCAAGTGGGTGACTTTCCACGGCATCAGCCTGAACGTCGATCCGGACCTGGAGCATTTCTCCGGCATCGTGCCCTGCGGCGTGCAGCAGCATGGCGTCACCAGTCTGGTGGATCTCGGACTGCCGGTGACCATGCCGGAAGTCGACAGCATCCTGCGGCAGGAATTCGAGGTCATATTCGGCGCAACACATTCGGTTGCCGGCTGAGTTTTGCGCAATTCACGCAAATAATAATCCAATAGAGGGAGAATACAGGTCCGTTACGTCAATTCCAGTTATCGAATTAAATCTGGCGCACGTCGTGCGCCGACCTTGAACAACTGAGACGTAACTGTCACAAATCCGTTATGTGCAGCCACTAGCTCTGCGGCACTCACTATTCCGTGAGCAAAATACCCAAGGAGCTGAACTCATGTCGACGCGTAACCGCAACATGAGCCGCCGCGACTTTTTGAAGTCGACCACCGTGGCTGCCGGCATTGCAGCCATTTCCCCGATGATCGTGTTCCGCGCCGAGGCTGCCGCAGGTCCGGGTGAACTCCTGATGTCCCCGGCCACGCCGAACCCGAATGGCGCCATCGAACGCCTGTTCCTGCTGAAGGGCGACCCGCTGGCTGGCCCGGTGACCCGCATCGTGACGGCAGAGGGCAATCCGGTCCCCGCCCCTGCGCTGGCCGCCGGCGACCGGCGCGTGCTGCGCCTGATGCATTTCAACGATCTGCACAACCACCTGACCGACCAGCACGCCAAGAAGGGCGACACGCACCGGCTGTCGCAGATGGTGCGCAAGCTGCGCGAGGCACGCGCCACCGCAGGCGAGCACGAAGTCGTCCTGTTCGTCTCCGTCGGTGATGACCACACCGGGTCCGTGTTCGACGAGCTGGTCGGCTGGAACCCGGAGGAGTTCGTTGCCGATCCGGCTTACCGCGCCTATTCCGCCGCCGGCCTCGACCTTGCCGTTCTCGGCAATCACGAGTTTGACCGCGGTGCGGAACTGCTGCGCATGGGCCTGAAGCGCGACGCCACCTTCCCGGTGCTCTCGGCCAACGTGCATGGCTCGGCCTTCATGAAGCGCGACGAGGACTATGTCTGCGCCGCCATCGCAGAAGCCAAGGGCCTGCGCATCGGCTTCATCGGCCTGACCACCGCCGTCGACACCCGCGTCGGCCAGCCGGCTGATCCGAAGCTTGCCGTCGCAAGCCCGGTCGAAGCCATCCGCAACGTGCTTCCGGCCGTGGCCGAAGTGAGCGACGTGGTCGTGATCCTGTCGCACTGCGGCTTCGGCTCCGGCTCGCACCGCTCCGGCAAGGCGGGTGCAGCCCGCATGATTGGTGAAGGCGACCTCGACATCGCCGCCGCCGCCGGCCCGCTCACCGACAAGCCCATCGTGCTGCTCGGTGGCCATTCGCACACCCGCCTCAACAGCGACGGCATCGACGCAGACAACGTGGTCGAGGGCGTGCTGATCACCCAGGCGGAAGCCAATGGCAAGTATCTGGGCGACATCGCCATGTCGATTGCCGCCGAGAATGGCCGCAAGGCGTGGTTCTCCTCCGTCGGCCTGCATCCGGTGAAGACCCGCGACGACCGGGTCAAGGCCGATGACCCGACCTACGCCAGCCTCGAACATGACGGCGACTATGACGCCGGCTTCGAGGCCGAGACCATCGCCCCGCTGCTGAAGGCGCTGGAATCCAAGCTCGCCGAGGAAATTGGCCAGGTGGCCGACGACACCCTGCTGTCGACCGAGCGCACCATCGCCGACCGCTACATCCGGGAAGTGGCCATAGCCAACTTCATGAACGACGCCCTCGTCGCACGCTCCGCCACCTTCTCCGGCGGCAAGATCGACATCGCGCTGTTCAATGCCTCCGGCCTGCAGACCGGCATCGCCAAGGGCCCGCTCACCTTCAAGGGCTGGTACGACGTCATGCCCTATGCCGACAACGTGCATGTGGCGACCATGACCGGCGCGCAGATCCGCGACATGCTGAACAACAACGCCAAGCGCTTCGTGCGTCCGGAGGAAGTGGCCGCCGGCAAGCTGGATCTCAGCCAGTTCATCTCGCGCGGCCTGCTGCACTTCTCCAGCGCCCTGCGCTACCGGGTGGAGTTCGGCACATCGGCAGCAGAGGCCAAGGCCGTCGACATCACCATCGCCGGCGCGCCGATCGACAGCGTTCTCGACAAGACCTTCAAGGTGGCCTTCAACACCTATGTCTCGCTGGGCGGCTTTGGCGAAGCGTGGAACGGCAAGCCGATCTCGGGCGGCGTTGCGGGCGACATCGCCAGCATGGACCTGCGCAAGCTGGACTATGACCACACCGGTCTCGTCTATCGCAACGAGATCATCGCGCATATCCGCGACCTCAAGGTGATCACCCCGGACAACGGCGCCCGCCTGGACGGCCGCCTCGTCACCGGCTGATCCCCTTCCGGCCGATCCGTGCCAGGGGGCCATCCCCCTGGCACATCTGTCCCTGACCTTTCTGTCTCCTTCGCATTGCGCAAGCCTGCCGCAAGGTTCCTCGTCATAAATACCGGGGCGAAAGCCATGAAGGCTGGGAGACAAGCCGGCAATGCCGGGCGTTCAGGGATGGCAGGGGCATGGATCTGGTCAATCCGACACCAAACCGCATTGAGTACATTCACGACGACAAGGCGCAGACCCGCGTTGGCATCTTCATCATCGGGATCGGTGCGCTGGCCTGTGTCGTGGGCAGCCTGGTTGCCGACAGTTTCTGGCCTGCCCTGCTCGTGGCCGTCATCGCCGGAACCTTGATCCTGCGCCTGCATCGTCAAAGTGCCCGCACCAAGGTCATCTTCGACAAGACAAACGACCGCTTGCTGCTGGAACATCGCACGCCCGGTGGCCGGCTGATGGGCAGCGAGCGTCTGCAGTTGTCGCATCTGGAAAATGTCGTGCTGGAACGCGCAGGCTTCCTGCACAATTTCATGTCGAAAAAGGTCTGGCAGCGCCCGGTGATGATCGTGGCCGGCCGGCGCATCCCTCTCACCTATGCCAGCTTCGAGACCGGCGGCGTCGCCGAGGACATCGCGGCGCAGCTGCGCGAGAAATTCGAACTGCCCCGTTCAGCGCGCTTCAGCGATGCGGTAGCTGCGACCGAAGCTGCTGCGGGCGGCAAGGCCCGCAAGACGCAGTCCGAAGAACCAGAAGATGGCGGCATGTCCGCGCTGGCAAAGCGGGCAAGAGCCATCCGTCAACGCAGCGCCGAGAGCGAAGCCTGACCAGATCCTCCTACGGCAGGCGCAACCTCCGGTAGGAAAATTCCGTAAATGCTCTGAAATGAACTAGGTGTTTTTCGCAATACAAACACTTGAAACCTTGCGTTCGCATCAGCGAAAGCACGCAAGGTTAAGATCCAGAGACACAGTCAATACTTTAATTACAAATGCAGACTAGCTTCAAAGGCAATGTGCCCCAACGGCACAATTCCTCCTGGAGCCCGAGATGTCCGCAGCCACAATGAAGCCGTCAGGTCGAAGCCTGATTACCAAGATCCTGGCCGCCGCAACGGCCGTCATCGTCCTGATTTTCGCAGGCTTCGCGCTGTACAATGACAGCGTCCAGCGCAGTCAGGTCGAAACGCGCGTCGAACAGAACCTCGGCCTGATCAGCAAGGCCATGTCCCGCAGCGTCTCGAACTGGCTGTCCGGCCGCCTCGCCCTGACCGCGCTGACGGTCGAGTCGCTGGGCTCACGCCCCAACGCCGAGATCACCAACGAGGACTTCAACAAGCCTGCGCTGACGCAGAACTTCGCGATGACGTATTTCGGCACGTCCGAAGGCGCCTTCCTGATGTGGCCTCTGGCTGACATGCCGGCCGGCTACGATGCACGCGTGCGCCCCTGGTACAAGGATGCCGTCGCCCAGAACGGCCTGACCATCACCGAACCTTATCTCGATGCCTCCTCCGGCTCGCTGACTGTGACGGTCGCCGCGCCGCGCAAGCTGGATGGCCAGGTTGCTGGCGTTATCGGGTCCGACTTTTCCATCGAAACCATCGAGACGATGCTGAAGGAGTCTGATCTTGGCGATCTTGGCTACCTGTTCATTGTCAACAAGGACGGCAAGGTTCTGATCCACCCAACCCGTGATGCGGTCGGCAAGAGCCTCTCCGAGCTATTTGACGGAACCAAGGTGGCCATGTCCGATCAGTTGCAGACAGTGGAAAGCCCGGATGGCAACCGCATCCTCTCCTTCGTCTCGATTTCCGGCCTGCCGGGCGTCGAGTGGTACGTCGGCATGTCGATCGACGAGGCAGTGGCCTATGCCGAAGTGGCGGAATTCCGCCAGTCGGCGATTATTGCGGTGGTTGCTGCCATCGTGATCATGCTCGGCATTCTGGGCACCCTGTTCCAGCGCCTGCTGGCCCGCCCGCTTGCCTCGATCACCTCGGCCATGAGCCGCATTGCCAATGGCGACCTGTCCGCCAGCATCCCGGGCCTTGATCGCAAGGACGAGATCGGCGCCATTGCCCAGGCCGTGCAGGTGTTCAAGGACAATGCCATCGAACGCGAACGGCTGCAGGAAGAACAGCGCCACGAAGAAGCGGCCAAGCAGCGCCGCGCCGAGGCTGTCGACCGCCTGATCAACCACTTCGCGCAGGATGTCAGCGGCTCCCTGACCACCGTGACCGGCGCAACGCAGGACGTGGTCTCCACCGCCCGCCAGCTCAGCCAGACCTCGGTTGCCAGCTCTGAAGGTGCCAACATCGCCGCCGCAGCGTCTGAAGAAGCGGCCGCCAACGTGCGCTCGGTTGCTGCTGCGTCGGAGGAACTCACCTCCTCCATCGCCGAGATCGCCCGCCGCGTCGCCCATTCCAGCGACATCGCCGCCAAGGCATCCTCGGCCGCCAACCAGACCAACGAGACGGTGCAGAGCCTCGTCCAGACGACCGAGAAGATCAGCCAGATCGTCAAGCTGATCAACGACATCGCCGCCCAGACCAACCTCCTCGCCCTGAACGCCACCATCGAGGCCGCCCGTGCCGGCGATGCCGGCAAGGGCTTTGCGGTCGTCGCGAGCGAAGTGAAGTCGCTCGCCAACCAGACCGCCTCGGCAACGGAAGAAATCGCCACCCAGATCCAGGCGATGCAGGCCGTCTCCAACCAGGCCGCCGTGGCGATCCAGAGCATCGGCGAGGTCATCGGCCAGATGAACTACATCTCGACCGAAATCTCTGCCGCCGTCACCCAGCAGAGCAGCGCCACCACCGAGATCTCCCGCTCGGTGCATGAAGTGGCCAGCGGCACACAGAACGTTTCCGAGACCCTCACCGGCGTGTCGCGCGGGGCCAACGAGACCGGCGACAGCGCGCAGACCCTGCTCTCGGTCGCAACCCAGCTGACCCAGCAGACCGACCGCCTGCGCCAGCGCATCGATGCCTTCTTCGGCGAAATCCGCGCCGCCTGACCGCATTTGAGGCTTTGAAACGAGAAACGGCGGCCCCCAATGGCCGCCGTTTTTGTGTCTGGAGGGGCAGGCTTCATGCGCCCCCCCACTGGCCGTCATCCCCGCCTTGTGCGGGGATCCATACGGGCTTGGCGTCTACTGAAGCCTCTCGGGCCGCCCCAAACTTGAATGGCAGATCCCCGCACAAGGCGGGGATGACCACTGCGATAGGGCGATAGGCCGTGCAACCGATTTTGGCTCAGATGGCCGCTATCCATACCTCCCCTCACCCCACCGCCATCTGGCGCCGAGCGAGGTGGTCTTCCATCAGGACGAGGAACGATCCAGCGAGGATGAGGGCGGCGCCGGGCCAGAGGTAGCCGTCGGGGATGAAGCCAAAGGCCAGCCAGCCGGTGAGGATGTTGAGTGGCAGCTTCAGATGGTCGAAGGGCTGGACGAAGGCCGCATCGGCGCGGGCATAGGCTAGCGTCAGGAGGTAGTTGGCCGCGACCGTGAAGAGGCCTGCGCCCAGCGCCAGATAGAGGCTGAGGCCCGTCGGCACGACGGCGCCATCGATCAGCGCCAGCGCGCCGTTGACCGGCGTCAGCAGCAGGAGAAGGTAGAGCGTCACCGTGTCGGCGGATTCGGCCCCGGTGAGGCGCTTGGTCACCAGCGAGGCCCCGCCCCAGAGCGCAGCAGCCAGCACCGGCAGCAACGCAGCAAGCTCGAACCGCTCGCTCCAGGGGGCAAGGATCACCATGCCGCCGGCAAAGCCAAGCAGCGTCGCCAGCCAGCGCAAGGGACCGACCTGTTCCTTCAGGAAGATCCGCGCGCCGAGGATGACGAAGAAGGGCGAGGTCATGATCAGCGCGATGGCCTGCCAGATCGGCACATGGGCCAGCCCGAAGACCCAGGCCTGCACGCCGCCGACAGCCAGAAGAATACGCAGCGCATGCAGCTTGGGTTGACGCGTCACGAGCGCCGCCCTGCCCCGCCTGAGGATCCAGGGCAGCGCGAACAGCAGCGCCACCAGATACTGCCAGAAGGCGGCGCTTGCGGCCGGCAGACCGAGCTGCATGGTTGCCGCCTGCAGGCAGACATTGACGAGGGCGAAGCTCGCCCCGGCCCCGATCATGCAGGCGGCGGCAGTGAGCGGCTTTGAAGGGAAAGACGAAGTCTGCACGGCACGGGCCATCCTGTGGCAATGGACCCGGGGCATAGCCAAGCGCAAGCCGGTGCCGACCGCAAGGCCGGCGCGCAGCGTGGACTGGCCAGGTTCTCTTTCATCCGGACTGTAACCGTCGGCTCCGGAGTTGCACCGGATCTGCTGTCCCTTCCAGCCTCAGCTGAAAGGCGCTCGCGGGCTGCAGCCTCGGGTCCATCCTCTCGGACAGTCCCGCAAGGCCATCACCGCCGGTGGGGAGTTTCACCCCGCCCCGAGGACCTGTTTCTGGTGTCAGGAGACTAAACCGCCATCCGGGACCGGCGCAAGCAGTGATTTTCAGTCATACTGAAAGCCAGGCGCGGATTTCATCCGGCAAACGGGCGATCAAGGCCGGGTGTTCAGCGGCCAGTTCCTCGTAGCCGCCATAGCCCCAGGTGACGCCGATGGCCCGCATGTCATTGGCATGCGCGCCGATGAGGTCATGCTTGCGGTCACCGATCATGACGCAGCTGGCGGCATCGCGCGATTCCTGCTCGATGAGGTGCGCAATCAGCTCGGCCTTGGCCGAGCGGGTGCCATCCAGTTCCGAGCCATAGACCTTGCGGAACTGTGGCATGAGCCCGAAATGCTCGACGATCTTGCCGGCATAGGCATGCGGCTTGGAGGTCGCGACATAGAGGGTGAGGCCCGCGCCTGTAAGCGCCTCAACCAGCGGCGCAATGCCGGCGATCAGCTCGTTCTCGTAAAGCCCGACGCTGGTGTAGCGCTCACGGTAGAGCGCCACGGCGCGGTCAAGCAGCGCCTTGTCATCCACGGTTTCGCCGTCCTGGCCCAGCAGGACAGCAAAACTCTCCCACAGCGGCGGACCGATGCACCAGCCCAGCTCCTCGGCCGCCGGGACCGGCGCGCCGAGTTTCTCAAGGGCATACTGGATCGAGCGGGTGATGCCGACAAAGGGATCGGTCAGCGTCCCGTCCAGATCGAACAGGACCGTGTCGATCCCCTTCGCGCCTCGCGTCATTCAAACTCCATGATCACGGCATC
The DNA here is from genome assembly GCF_026672425.1 of Pannonibacter sp. SL95. Taxonomy (GTDB): domain Bacteria; phylum Pseudomonadota; class Alphaproteobacteria; order Rhizobiales; family Stappiaceae; genus Pannonibacter. The sequence goes on along the minus strand of NZ_JAPPRC010000003.1, from coordinate 1,523,819 downwards.
GACGGCGAGACTGTCGCCGGGCTTGGCCTTGATCTGGCTGATAACACAATCGCGTTCGGCGCGAAGCACGTTTTCCATCTTCATCGCCTCGACGATGGCAAGCGCCTCGCCGGCCTTCACGTCCTGGCCTTCGCTGACCATGACGGAGACGACGAGACCCGGCATCGGGCACAGGAGGAACTTCGAGGTGTCCGGCGGCAGCTTTTCCGGCATCAGGGCGTCAAGTTCCGCCGTGCGCGGGGTCATGGTCTTGGCAATGACGGAGAAGCCCTGCCAGTCGAGCCGGTAGCCGGAGGTGACGGGGCGCACCTGCACCACCACGCGGCGGTCCCCGATGGAGCCGCGCCACAGCCGGTCACCCGGCACCCAGTCCGAAGTGACGGTGACCACATCACCGCCGTCGACGGAGATATCCATTTCAAGCGGGGCGGCCGGATAGCCCTCGGCGATGCGGACCGGGATGTAGTCCTTGCCGATCTTCACGGTCCACTGCTCGCGCACGGCGCCCGTGTGCGGACGCAGCCGGCCCGGCAAATGATCCAGGCGTTCGCGGCGCAGGGTTTCCATGGTCAGCGCCACCGCCGCCAGGACCGATTTGGCCTCGGCATCCGGCACGGCCGGAGTAAAGCCGTCCGGATATTCCTCGACGATGAAGCCGGTCGACAACGTGCCGGCGCGCCAGCGCGGATGGCTCATCAGCGAGGTCAGGAACGGCACGTTGTGCTGGATGCCGTCGACATAGAAGGCGTCGAGCGCTTCCGACATGGCCTCGATCGCTTCCCCGCGCGTCGGCGCATGGGTGACGAGCTTGGCGATCATCGGGTCATAGAACATCGAGATTTCCGAGCCCTCGACGACGCCGGTGTCGTTGCGTACGGTCACCCCGTCCTCGACCTTCTCTTCCGGCGGGCTGTAGCGCACGAGACGGCCGATGGACGGCAGGAAGTTGCGATAGGGATCCTCGGCATAGATGCGGCTCTCGACCGCCCAGCCGTTCAGCTTCACATCGGCCTGCGCGATCGCCAGCTTCTCGCCATAGGCGACGCGGATCATCTGCTCGACGAGGTCAATGCCGGTGATGAGTTCGGTCACCGGATGCTCCACCTGCAGGCGGGTGTTCATCTCCAGGAAGAAGAAGCTCTTGTCCTGACCGGCGACGAATTCCACCGTGCCGGCGCTGTCGTAGTTGACGGCCTTGGCGAGCGCCACGGCCTGCTCGCCCATGGCGCGACGGGTGGCTTCATCGAGCAGCGGCGACGGGGCCTCCTCGATGACCTTCTGGTTGCGGCGCTGGATCGAGCATTCGCGCTCGCCGAGATAGATGACATTGCCGTGCTTGTCGCCCAGCACCTGGATCTCGATGTGGCGCGGGTTCTGGATAAACTTCTCGATGAAGACGCGGTCATCGCCGAAGGAGGAGGCCGCTTCCGACTTGGAGCGCGCGAAGCCTTCGTGCACCTCGCCGGCGTTCCAGGCAATGCGCATGCCCTTGCCGCCGCCGCCGGCCGAGGCCTTGATCATGACCGGGAAGCCGATCTCGGTGGCAATCTCCACCGCATGTTCCGGCGTCTCGATGACCCCGAGATAGCCCGGCACGGTGCTGACCTTGGCAGCGTTGGCGAATTTCTTCGATTCGATCTTGTCGCCCATGGCCTCAATGGCCTTGGGGTTCGGGCCGATGAAGACAATTCCGGCGTCCGCCAGGGCCTTCGGGAAGGCGGCGCGTTCGGACAGGAAGCCATAGCCCGGATGCACGGCCTCGGCGCCGGTCGCCTTGCAGGCGGCGATGATCTTGTCCATCAAGAGGTAAGATTCTGCCGCGGCAGCCGGCCCGATGTGTACGGCCTCATCGGCCATTTCCACGTGCAGCGCGTCCTTGTCCGCATCCGAGTAGACCGCAACGGTCTTGATCCCCATCCGCCGCGCGGTCTTGATGACACGGCATGCGATTTCGCCGCGGTTCGCGATCAGGATCTTGGAAAACATGCGCGTCTGCCCCCGCCTATTCATTGGCTCTGTGGTGTTGGGTGATCTGGTTGTAGGCGCTTGGCCACCTGCCGCGCAATATCACCAAAGGATGACATGACCGGGAAGGCAACCGGACAGATCGCACCACTTCAGCGCGTTCTTCACCCCTGATCAACCCTAAGGAAGCTGAGACATTTTTAGTAATTTCCAACTATTATCCACCCCGGTAATAAATACGGGGGGTGTTATGCGGGGAGTTTCACTGGCGGCACTGATGCTTGTGTCGACGTACGCCGCAACGGCAGCAAATGCGGAAGATCAATATTGGCGGCATGAAACCGTCAAGGGATTCGAAAAATACTATACCGTCACCGACGATGGATCGCATTTCATCATCTGGTGTGAACCCGCCCGCAAGCTGGCTGGCGCCACGCTCGACATCGACATCAAGGGCCAAGGCGCACCGGCGCGCGAGACGATCAAGATCGTTCTGGACCGCGCCGCCTTCGACATGACCGCCGACGCCCAGGGCTACGTCAAATCCGAATGCGCGGCCTGCGCCGATCGCTCGACGATGCTCTGGAAGAAGCTGGAAACCGCACGCAATCTTGCCGTCCGGTTTTCGGATGAGCGCTACTCGCAATTCTCCCTGCGCGGCGTTCGCGAGGTCCTGAAGAATTCTCCCTGCGCTCCGGCGCGGACATCCTGAGCAGGCCTGCGTCGCAATCTGGCCAGCCGCCGGCCTGTGACAGCTGGATTTTCGCCGGGCGCTGTCCTATGAGGCAGGCGGCCCGGCGGTTCTCCGCCGGAGCGGGCATGTGCCCGCCGACGCAGGAGCCCGACGCATGGACGTCATCTATCTCGAAGACCTCGCCTTCTTCGCCTATCACGGCCTTTATGAGGAAGAGAGCCGGCTTGGCCAGCGTTTCCATGTGGACCTCGCGTGCTGGATGGATCTTGGACCGGCCAGCCGCGAGGACGACTACGCCCTGACTGTCTGCTATGGCACCTTGACCAAAGTCGTCGAGGGCGTGGTCACCGGTTCCAGATTCAAGCTCATCGAACGTCTGGCCGGCGCGATCGCCGAGGCTGTCCTGGCCGCCGATCCGCGCATCGACAAGGTCCGTATCCGCGTGCACAAGCCGGGCGCTCCGCTGCCGATTTCATCCGGCCGCGCCAGTGTCGAAATCGAGCGCAGCCGCCCTGCTGAACAGCAGCCCGCCTGACCACACGAAGGTGATGCGCCGAGCCCCTTCTCAGGACATATTTCTGTCTTACGTTAGGGTGAAAGTCCGGGTGTAGCCCAGCCCGTCCGGCAGCCGCACAAGCACACGTCCCGCAGTGGAGCGCCCCATGCACATCGCAACAGCACGTTCGCCTTTTCGCATTTTCGCTGCCGCGCTGGCCTTCCTCGCCCTTACTCCCCTTGCCCAGGCGAGACCGGATCTCAGGCAGATGAGCTGCAAGGAGGCGCAGCAAACCCTCATCCGCAATGGCGCTGTGGTCTTCACCACTGGACGGAACACCTATGACCGCTTTGTCACCAGCCGTGCCTACTGCGACAGCTGGGAAGATGCCGTGCCAGCCTATCAGCAGACACGCGACAGCGCGCAGTGTCAGGTCGGGTTTCAATGCAAAGAACCGCTGTTCGGCCGCGGAAACAGGTTTTTCGACGATTAAAGATGACGCGGCATCGATATTTATTCGGATAAAGCAAGTTCCGCGCCGCAACAACCCGGAGACTTTGCCCCCTGCTCGTTAAGCACGATCAGACCGAAACAACCCCAAATCAAATCATGAAAATATGCAAAATCACACAGCAAAATTTCAAATCTGGACTGGTTAATCATTTGAGTAAATGCACTGCTTGAAAATACAATCAAGAGTATATGTCACTTAACCTAGAAAAGATGCAAATTTTCGAAATTTAACCGCTCATTTACAGGGGCGCTGCAAAATTCCCTTACGGCATAATCGGCCACTCGGGGGAATTGTAATGCGAATTTCTACACTCATACTTGTGGCAGCAGGCATCTCCGCAGTATCGGGCGCCGGCCTCGTGTTTGCACTGCAGCAGTCCGCACACGCCAACCATCACCTGGGAGAGGCAATCGAGAGCAAGTATCAGTCATACTTGCTGGCCGATGAACTGCGCCAGAGCTCGGATGACCTGACACGCCTTGCCCGGACTTATGTGGTGACAGGTGACGCGCAATTTGAGGCGCAGTACAACGCGATCCTCGACATCCGCAACGGCAAGAAGCCGACGCCTCAGGACTACCATCGCATCTATTGGGACTTTGTCGCGGCCGGCAACGCCAAGCCGCGCGCCGACGGATCGACCCAATCACTGCAGGACCGGATGATTGCCGCAGGCTTCACGGAAGCCGAAATGGCGCTGCTCGACGAAGCCAAGAAAAACTCCGATGGCCTCGTGGCGCTGGAAGTTGAGGCCATGAACTACATCAAGGGTCTCGACAAGGACGGCAAGCCGATCGCGACCGACGATCCGGCCAAGCCGATCAAGATGCTGCACAGTGCGCAGTACCACACCTTTAAGTCCAACATCATGAAGCCGGTCGACAAGTTCTACCAGCTGATGGAAGAGCGCACCAGTTCTGCGATCGACGAGGGCCAGGCCGAAAACAAAATGGCCAATCTGATCCTCGACATCTCGATTGCCGTCACCCTGGCAACGCTGTTCGGCCTGGTCGCCCTCGTCTACTTCGCCATGCTGCGCAGCATGAACCGGCTGGGCAACGACATGACCGCCATCGCCGGCGGTGCTATTGATACGCAGATCTCTGCACTGGGGCGCAGCGACGAGATCGGGGACATGGCGACCGCCCTCGAAAGCTTCCGCCAGTCCCTGATCGAAAAGCGGGCGATGGAAGGCCGTCAGGCCGAAGAGGCCGCCGCCGTCAATCAGCGCATCGCAGCCGAACGGCGCAACATCGCCATGTCCTTCAATGAACGCGTCGCCGGCATCTTTGGCGATCTGTCAGGCTCGGTGAAGGATCTTCAGGGCATCTCTGGCCAGCTCAAGCACTCGGCCAGCGCAACGGATGAACAGTCCCGCCGCTCGCTGGTGGCAACGTCCGAGGCTGGCTCCGCCGCCCAGACCGTGGCGTCTGCGACCACCGAGCTGACCTCGTCCCTGTCCGAGATCACCTCGCGCATCACCCATGTGAAGACCCGCATCGGCGCTGCAAGTTCAGTCTCGTCCGAGGCAAGCACCAATATGGAGCGGCTCGACAAGATGGCCGAGAGCATCGGCACCGTCATCGGCCTCATCCAGGACATTGCCGAACAGACCAATCTCCTGGCCCTCAACGCCACCATCGAGGCCGCCCGCGCCGGCGAATCCGGCAAGGGCTTCGCGGTTGTGGCAGCCGAAGTGAAGACGCTCGCCAACCAGACCGCCCGGGCAACCGACGACATCCGCACCCAGATCGAGGCGATCCAGAGCTCGACCACCAGCTCCGTCTCGTCGATCAACTCAATCAACGGCATCCTGACCGAAATGCAGGGCTTCGTCGAAGATCTCGCCTTCTCGATCGCCCAGCAGGAAGAGGCAACCGGCGAAATCGCCCGTGCCGCCCAGGTCTCGACCCACAACACCGACACCCTGACCCAGTCGGTCAACCAGGTCGGGTCGATGACCCAGGACAACAGCCGTCTCGCCGACAAGCTGCAGGACGAGGCCCAGACCCTCAACCAGCGCGCAAGCGTGCTGCAGAAAGCCATCGAAGCCTTCGTGTCCGAGACCTCCGTCAAGGCCGCCTGACGGCCTGTCAGACGCGTGCAGACATAAAAAAGGGCGGATCCCCGGATCCGCCCTTTTTCATTCAGCGTCGTGAAGCGCCCTGCCCGGCTTTGCCGCTCAGAGCGGGATGTTGTCGTGCTTCTTCAGCGGCATTGCCACTTTCTTGGCACGCAGCAGTGCCAGCGCGCGGGAGACGCGCTTGCGGGTCGAATGCGGCATGATCACCTCGTCAATGTAGCCGCGCTCGGCTGCAACGAAGGGATTGGCGAAGCGGGTCTCGTAGTCCTTGGTCCGCTTGGCGATCTTGTCCTTGTCGGCCAGTTCCGAGCGGTACAGGATCTCGACTGCGCCCTTGGCCCCCATCACCGCAATCTCGGCCGTCGGCCAGGCGTAGTTGATGTCGCCGCCGATGTGCTTGGAGCTCATCACGTCATAGGCCCCGCCATAGGCCTTGCGGGTGATGACGGTGACTTTCGGAACGGTCGCTTCGGCATAGGCAAACAGCAGCTTGGCGCCATGCTTGATCAACCCGCCATATTCCTGCGCCGTGCCCGGCAGGAAGCCCGGAACGTCGACGAAGGTGACGATCGGTATGTTGAAACAGTCGCAGAAGCGCACGAACCGCGCGGCCTTGCGGCTGGCGTCACTGTCCAGCACACCCGCAAGCACCATCGGCTGGTTGGCAATGATGCCCACCGTCCGGCCCTCGATGCGGCCGAAGCCAGTGATGATGTTCTTGGCAAATCCGGCCTGGATCTCGAAGAAGTCGCTCTCGTCGACGGTCTTCAGCACCAGTTCCTTCATGTCATAGGGCTTGTTCGGATTGTTCGGAATCAGCGTGTCGAGGCTGAGATCGAGCCGCGAGGGATCGTCGTGGCAATCGACTTCCGGCACATCGGCCGCGTTGTTCATCGGCAGGAAGTCGATGAGGCGGCGCATCTCCAGAAGCGCCTCGACATCATTGTCGAAGCCGCCATCGGCGATGGAGGACTTGGTGGTGTGGACGCTTGCCCCGCCCAATTCCTCGGCCGTCACCGTTTCATTGGTCACGGTCTTCACCACATCCGGCCCGGTCACGAACATGTAGGACGTGTCGCGCACCATGAAGATGAAGTCGGTCATCGCGGGCGAATAGACATCGCCGCCGGCGCAGGGGCCCATGATCAGCGAGATCTGCGGGATCACACCCGAGGCGATCACGTTGCGCTGGAACACCTCGCCATAGCCGGCCAGCGCGGCAACGCCTTCCTGGATGCGCGCGCCGCCAGCGTCGAACAGCCCGATGATCGGAGCCCGGTTCTGCAGCGCCATGTCCTGGATCTTGATGATTTTTTGGGCATGGGTTTCGGACAGCGATCCGCCAAAGACCGTGAAATCCTTGGAAAAGACATAGACAACACGGCCATTGACCGTGCCCCAGCCCGTGACGACGCCGTCCCCCGGGATATGCGCCTCGTCCATGCCGAAGTCGGTGCAGCGGTGCTGCTTGAACATGTCGAATTCCTCGAACGACCCTTCGTCGAGGAAAATGTCGATGCGCTCGCGTGCCGTCAGCTTGCCCCGCGCGTGCTGGGCGTCGATGCGCTTCAATCCGCCGCCGAGCCGCGCGGTTTCGCGCCGGTGTTCCAGTTCGGCCAGGATTTCCTTCATGGTGTGCCCCTTTGGCATGACGTGCTTTGCCATCGGTCTATCATGAGCGCGCAAAGCCCGGAAAGTCAGCACAAAGATGGACGCCGGGCTCCTACCGGGTGATGGACAGCCAAGCAAGCCCGACAATGTGCCTAAAGGTAAGGCAGCCAAGCCGGAAGATTGCGCTTTTGCAGTCTGATGGCATTTGCCATGCTTGCCTAAATGATCGGCAAACGACGACGGGGGAGAACATGGCCGCAGAACGGGTGGTGTTCAACGAAATGCTGGGACTGGATGGCACGGTCCGCCCGGCCTATGCCCGGCTTGCAGACTGGCTGGACAAGCAGCCGAAAGGCTTCCTGTCGCGCAAGAACCGCGAGGCCGAAACCATCTTCCGCCGCCTCGGCATCACCTTCGCCGTCTATGGCGCGCAGGCAGCGACCGAACGGCTCATTCCCTTTGACCCGATCCCGCGCATCCTCTCGGCTGGCGAGTGGCGGCGTCTTTCGGCCGGCATCGACCAGCGCGTGCGCGCGCTCAACGCCTTCCTGCATGACATCTACCACCGCCAGGAGATCATCCGCGCCGGCCGCATCCCCGCCGACCTGATCATCCAGAACGCAGCCTTCCTGCCCGAGATGGTCGGCTTCACCCCGGCCCGGCGCGTCTATTCTCATATCATTGGCACTGATCTCGTTCGCGTCGGCGAGAATGACTTTTATGTTCTGGAGGATAACACCCGCACGCCCTCCGGCGTCTCCTACATGCTGGAGAACCGCGAAACGATGATGCGGATGTTCCCGGACCTCTTCCAGATGCACCGGGTGGCGCCCATCGAGCACTACCCGGAACTTTTGCGCCAGACGCTGGAGAGCGTTGCGCCGGAGGGGGCGAACGGGGATCCGACCATCTGCATCCTGACGCCCGGCATCTACAACTCGGCCTATTTCGAGCACGCCTTCCTCGCCGACCAGATGGGTGTAGAGCTGGTCGAGGGCCGTGACCTCTTTGTCGACAATGGCAAGGTCTGGATGCGCACCACGCGCAAGCCGAAGCAGGTGGATGTCATCTACCGCCGCATCGACGATGCGTTCCTGGATCCCCTCACCTTCCGGCCGGATTCGATGCTGGGCGTGCCGGGCCTGTTCGACGCCTATCGCGCCGGCACGGTGACGATCTGCAATGCGCCGGGCACCGGCATTGCCGACGACAAGGCGATCTACGCCTATGTCCCGGACATCATCGAGTTCTACACCGGGCAAAAGCCGATCCTGAACAACGTGCCGACCTGGAACTGCTCACGGCCCGACGACCTTGCCTATGTGCTCGACAACCTGGCCGACATCGTCGTCAAGGAGGTGCATGGCTCGGGCGGCTACGGCATGCTGATCGGACCGACCGCCTCGAAACGGGAAATCGCCGCCTTCCGCGAGATCCTCAAGGCCAATCCGACCAACTACATCGCCCAGCCGACGCTGGCACTCTCGGCCTGCCCGACGCATGTGGCCTCGGGCGTTGCCCCGCGCCATGTCGATTTGCGCCCCTTCGTGCTGATCGGCGATCAGGTGCGCATCACGCCGGGAGGATTGACCCGCGTGGCGCTGAAGAATGGCTCCCTGGTGGTCAATTCCAGCCAGGGTGGCGGCACCAAGGATACCTGGGTTCTGGAGGACTGATCGCATGCTTGGCCGTACCGCCTCCTCCCTGTTCTGGATGTCGCGCTATCAGGAGCGCGCGCACAACACTGCCAAGCTGCTGGAAGCAGCCTGGCGCACGGCCATGCTGCCGCACCTCGGCACCGATCCTGCCGGCGACTGGCGGTCGGTGCTCGCCGGTGCCGGTTGCGAGGCCGCCTACAAGGAAAAGATCGGCGAGATCACCCAGCGCGGCGTCGTTCAGTTCATGCTGTTCGACAAGCGCAACCCCTCCTCGATCCATTCCGGCCTCGAGACCGCGCGCAACAATGCCCGCTCGGTCCGCACCGGCATCACCTCGGACATGTGGGAGGCGATCAACACCACCTGGATCGAGTTTGCCGACGTGAAGCCACAAACGGTCAGCCAGGACCGGCTGCCGGAGTTTCTGGCCTGGATCGGCCAGCGGACGCTGCTGTTCCGCGGCGCGCTGCTGGGAACGATCCTGCGCGATGACGGCTATTACTTCTCGCAGCTCGGTCATTTCGTCGAGCGCGCCGACCACACGGCTCGGGTTCTGGACACGCGCTACTGGATCTTCCTGCCGGACACCGACGTGGGCGGCAACGCGCATCATCACCAGTGGACGTCGATCCTGCGCGTCATGTCGGGCCTCAGAAGCTATCGCTTTGCCTATCCCGACCCGCGCATCAAGGGCGTGAATGTGGCAGACTTCCTCATCCTGCGCCGGGAAATGCCGCGCTCGCTCGCCCATTGCTACGACTGGATCAATGGTACAATGGCCGATCTCACCGCCTTCTACGGCGACGAGATGCCCAGCGCGGCACAGGCAGCCGTCATCCACGAACAGCTGCGCGGCGGATCGATGAAAGACATCTTCGAGAGCGGTCTGCATGAGTTTCTGACCGATTTCACCTTGCGCAACAACGCTTTCGCTGACCGGCTCGCGCGTGACTACAACTTCGCCTGAAATTGCGCCTGAGACGTCTTCCCAGACGGACCGAGGATAAACGACCATGCGCCTCACTGTTCGCCACACAACGCGCTACCGCTATGACACGCCGCTCGCCAACGCCATGCAGCAGCTGCGCCTGACGCCGCCGCATGGACCGGGCCAGCGGATCCTGTCCTGGTCCATCAATGCCCCCGGCATCGAGCGCGCCACGGCCTATCACGATGCGTTCGGCAATCTGGTGCACATGATCTCCTCCAGCCTGCCGATCGAGGAGGTCGAGATCACCGCCACCGGCGAAGTGGAAACGGCAGATCTCGCAGGGGTGATCGGACAGGAGGTCGCCGAGGCACCCGTCCGCGTCTTCACCCGCGTCACCCAGCTCACCGAGGCAAACCAGGCGATCCGCAAGCTCGCGCAGCTGATCACCCCTGCAGATCAGATTGCCGGCTGCCACGCGCTGATGCACGCCATCCGCGACAAGGTCGGTTACCGAATTGGCGTGACGGAGACACATGCCTCCGCCCAGGAGGCGCTCGCCACCGGCGAAGGCGTCTGCCAGGACCATGCGCATATCTTCATTGCCGCCGCCCGCGCCGCAGGTGTCCCGGCCCGCTACACATCCGGCTATCTGCATCTGGAGGCCGAGCAGGAATCTGAGGCCCATCACGCCTGGGCCGAGGCGTGGCTCGAGGGGCTTGGCTGGGTCGGTTTCGACATCTCCAACGGCTTGTGCCCGACGGATCGCTATATCCGCTTGACGGTTGGGCTGGACTCGCGTTCCGCTTCTCCGATCCGCGGCATCCGGTTTGGTGGCACCGAGGAGAACCTGCGCGTCGAGGTCGACGTCCTGCGCGCCGAGGGACAGCAACAGCAGCAATAGCCGCGCCTGAGTGGCCGCCGCTATCAGAGGCAGACGACACGTGACCTATTGCGTCGGATTGAAACTGGATCGGGGGCTCGTCTTTGCCGCCGACACCCGCACCAACGCGGGCGTGGACAACATCGCCTGCTTCAAGAAACTGCACACCTGGGAACTGCCGGGCGAGCGCGTCTTCTCGCTGATGACCGCTGGCAACCTTGCAGTCTCGCAGTCTGTCGTGTCGATCCTGTCGGAACAGATCGCTGCACCGACCCAGAACCCGGTCAACCTGATGACCGTGGAGACCATGTTCCAGGCAGCCCGGCTGGTTGGCCAGTCGGTGCGTGACGTGCGCGCCATTGATGGCGAGGCTTTGGCGGCCAATGCCGAGAGCTTCTTCGTCACGATGATCTTCGGCGGCCAGATCAAGGGCGAGGAGCCGCGCCTGTTCCAGATCTATTCGGCCGGCAACTTCATCGAGGCAACGAAGGACACGCCGTTCTTCCAGATCGGCGAGCACAAATACGGCAAGCCGATCCTCGACCGTGTCACCCGCTCGGACATGCGCCTGGGCGAGGCTGCCAAGCTGGTGCTGCTGTCCTTCGATTCGACCCTCCGGTCGAATCTCTCTGTTGGCATGCCGATCGATCTGCTGCTCTACAACACCGACAGCTACACGCTGAAGCGGCAGAAGCGCATCCACAAGGATGATCCGTATTTCCAGACCTTGTCCTCCGCCTGGTCCAACGCCCTGCGCAAGGCCTTCACGGAGATCGAGGAATTCGAGATCTGAACTTGGCACCAACAAAACCGGTCGCGGTATGTCCATTTCTGGTGACCAGAGCTGACGCCTGCGCGAAATGCAGCATTTGAATGCATTTCGCGCCTGTTCCCCGCAGTCCTTGCCTGCCTCTAAGCTGCCCTAGTTCGACAGGTCGTGCCAGGTCAGCGAGGAGACAAGCATGTTCATTCCTATGCAGCGGGACGACTGGAACCGTCGTTACGCCACCAGTGAGTTTATCTGGACCGAAGAAGCGAACACGTCCCTCAAGCTGGAATTGATAGGGATGACACCCGGTGTCGCGCTGGACCTTGCGGCCGGTGAAGGGCGCAACGCCGTTTGGCTTTGCGAACAGGGCTGGCAAGTCCATGCGGTCGACTTCTCGGAGGTCGCCTTAGAAAAGGCGGCGAAGCTGGCCGCGCAGCGCGGCGTTTCCCGGCAACTGACGACAGAAACCTCTGATCTGCTTAACTTCATTCCGCGCGAAAACGGTTTCGACCTCGTCATCATTTTCTACTTGCAGGTACCTATGGAGGAACTTCGGCAAGTGTTGAGGACCGCGGCGCGCGCCGTCGCGCCTGAGGGCACTCTGCTGTTGGTCGGACACGACAGCGACAATCTGCGCCACGGCACAGGCGGCCCTCAGGATCCAGAGGTACTCTACACCGCCGATGACGTTGCCGGAATTCTCGCCGGCACACTGTCGATCGAGAAGGCCAGCCGCATCGAACGCCCGGTCAGGCGCTCCGATGGCATGCGCGTTGCCATTGACTGCCTGGTCCGAGCATCGCGGTCAGAGCTTTCAAGCAGACGAAGCTAACCCCTTTTCCAGCGCAGACGGTCACGCTGCCAATGCTGGACATCTTTGGATTCAATCTGCTTCCGGCGCCAACCTGAAACGGACATGCAGGCATTCCGGCACCGGCACGAGCACGCCAGCCGAAGCGCAGCATAGATCAGCCTCGCACCAACCGCTGCGATCCCGGTTGGTCTGGCGCAAGAGCATGTAAGTTTGGATCGTGAGGGATCAGTTATGACCAAATACAGGGATTATGTTCTCTATTCGCTGTTTGTCGGAATAGGAGCCACCTTGGTTCTCGATCTATGGATTCTGTTCAGCGGCACATTCCTTGGCATGCGCGGGGCAAGCAACGCCATCCTCGGACGATGGTTTGCCCATCTGGCCGACGGCACGTTCCAGCATTCAACGATCATGCAGGCCCCTGAGTTCGCCAACGAGGTAATCATCGGCTGGCTGGGTCACTACATGGTCGGCATTCTGTTCGCCGGCCTGTTTCTGGCTGTCATGGGGCTGGACTGGGTTCGTCGGCCAACTCTCTTGCCGGCGCTGATCTTCGGCATCTCGACGATCATCGCGCCGTTCTTCCTGATGCAGCCAAGCATGGGGTTTGGCATCGCATCAAGCCTGTCGCCAGATCCGATGGGGGCACGCATTCGAAACCTTTGTACGCATTTCGCGTTTGGCGTCGGCCTCTATGTCTCGGCGACGGTCCTGTGCCAGATCCTGCGCCGGCGTTTTCTTGGCAGGTCCACGGCCCGGGCCTAAGCATTCAAGCAGCGACCTGCCGGAAAGCAGCTCTACTGGGGGCTGGAGGTCAAGATCAGCGCTGCCGCGTCATATTCCTTGCGCTTGTAGGCGCGGATGCGTTTTGCTTCCGCGTCTTCGCCCCAAAGTTCGGCATTCCAGTCCTCGTCGACATGCGCCGCGGACCACAGCGCCTCGGCCTCGTGCGCGCCACGTGCCAGCAATAGGGCAATAACCGCCGAGCCGGTGATCGAGGTCACCGTATGCAGGGCCGCGAGCTGGAGCGGGCTGAAGCCGTCCAGCGCCTTGCGATAGGCTGCAACCAGGGCCTCGTCCTGACCGACATGCATGACGCCTGCCCCAAGGCGGAACCGCGCGCCAAGCTCTGCGGCCGCTGCCTCCAGCAGCGGATCCCAGGTGAGGCGCTGACGCTCGGCCAGGCGCGCCGGGTCTTCGGCGCGGTAGCACAGGGCGTCATTGCCGGCATAGCGGGCGATCTCGTCCGCCACCTCGGCAAAACGCTGGCCGACGGCATCGATTGCCGCATTGGCGATGCGCGTCAACGGCATGAGACCGGGGTTGATGACGCTCTCCTGAGCGTCCCATTCCGCCGCTACCGCCTCGGCAAGCGCCTTGTTGGGCAGGGCCAGCAGCTTCTTGGCTGGCGTCTTCACCTGGCGCCCGTCGAGGGTCACTGCATGCCCGCCCTCGGTCTCGGTAATGCCGACACTCTGGTAGAAGCGCTTCGGCAGTTCGCGGCGCGCCAGTTCCTTGGCCCGTTCGACCGGGTCGTACTTGGCAAGATCCGAGTTGAGGTCTTCGAAGATGTCGCGCATCAGCTGTTCTCCAGAGCCCAGCCGAGACGCGCTGCCAGCGCTGCCTCAAGCTCGGCAAACGTATCAATGACCAGATCGGCGCCCGCAGCTGCCAGCGCAGCGCCGTCGTGATAGCCCCATGTCACCCCGACCGCATGCGCGCCCGCCGCCCGGGCCATCTGCATGTCGAAACTGGTGTCCCCGATCATCACCGTGCGGTCCCTGCCCGCACCGGTCTCGCCCATGGCCCTCAGGATCATGTCCGGATGCGGCTTGGACGGGCTGGTATCAGCGGTCTGGATGGTGATGAAACGGCCTTCGAGGTCATGGACCTTCAGCATGTGATCGACGCCGCGGCGTGCCTTGCCAGTGGCAAGCCCCATCAGCACGTCCCCGCGCTGGCCGATGCGATCGACAGCCTCGCGGGCACCGGGATAGAGCGGATCGAAATCCAGCCCTTGCGCCCGCCGCTGCTGCTTGGAGGCCCGATAGGCGGCAGCCATCCGGCCGACCTTGTCCTGGTGCTCCGGGCCGACGAGCTGGGCGAAGGCCCGCTCCAGCGACAGCCCGACAATCGACAGCGCCTCGCGCCGCCCCGGCATCGGCAGGCCCACATCGGCAAAGCCGACCTCAAGGCCGTGCAGGATGGTCTCCTGGCTGTCCACCAGCGTGCCGTCACAATCAAACAGGATGAGATACATTCACCTGCGATCCAAGCTTGCGGCCACAGGGCGGCCGGTCAGTCGATTTCGTCCTGTTCCTCGACGTAGTCGCCCACGTCAAAGCCAAGGAGGTTCCAGGTCTGCTGCATGTGCGGCGGCAGGGGAGCCGAGACGTCGATCTTCCCGTGGCCGGAGGGATGCGGGATGATGATCCGGCGTGCCAGCAGATGCAGGCGGTTCTGGATGCCGCCGGGCAGCTCCCAGTTCTCGATGTTGAAATACTTGTCATCCCCGATGATCGGATGATGGATATGCGCGGCATGGGCGCGCAGCTGGTGCGTGCGGCCCGTCACCGGCTTCATCGTCACCCAGCTGAGCTTCTGCGCCGACTGCTCGACCACATTGTAGAGCGAGACGGCGTGCTGCGCCTCGTCCTCGCCATGGCGGGCGATCTTCATGCGCTCTTCGCTCTCGTCGCGTGCCAGGAAGGTCGAGATGCGGCCCTGACGCGGCTTGGGAACGCCGGCCAGCATCGCCCAGTAGATCTTGCGGGTGTTGCGATGGCGGAAGTTCTTGGTCAGCTCCTGCGCCGCCAGACGCGTCTTGGCGACGAGGATGATGCCCGAAGTCTCGCGGTCGAGACGATGCACCAGACGCGGCTTGTTGCCCTTGCTGTCGGTGAAGGCATCGAGCATGCCATCAAGATGGCGCTTCAGGCCCGAGCCGCCCTGCACGGCCAGGCCGACCGGCTTGTTCAGCACCATCACCATGCTGTCCTCGAACAGCATCATGTCCTCGATGGCCTTGCGGTCATCGTCGATGAGCTTGCTGGACTTGGGACGGGCGTTCATCCGGTCATCGGCCTTCAGCTCGATGCCGAGCGGCGGCACACGCACGCTCTGGCCGGTGGCAAGGCGCGTCGCGCTGTCGGCGCGCTTGCCATCCACGCGCACCTGACCGGTGCGCAGGAGCTTCTGCAGATGACCAAATCCAAGCCCCGGGAAGTGGGTCTTGAACCAACGGTCGAGGCGCATGCCAGCCTCGTCGGCGGACACGGTTTTCAGTTCGATGCCGGACATATGGATCTCATCATGACGGGGCGGCTCTTGCGGCCCCTGCCGAAAGTCCTGCCTCAGTCCCGGATGTGGCGAGTGTCGCAGCCGGGCGCTTCAAAAGCCATGCCCGGCCGTGGTCTGCCACAGCCTTTTGTCGTTATGCCCCTCATAAGCGGGCTTCAGCAAATTGGCAAAGGAAATCCTCGGCGGCAGCGTCAGCCAACGGCCCGAGCCAGGCCAAGCCCGGCAAAAAGCGCAAGGATCGAGATCACCACCGAGGTCACCACATAGACGAGCGCCAGCCCCGTGTCTCCGCGCTCCCACAGAACGGAGACATCGAGGGAGAAGGCCGAGAATGTCGTGAACCCGCCGAGCACGCCCGTGGCAAAGAACAACCGGAGCCCGCTTGGAACACCGCCGCTCTGCTTCGCCAGCCAGCCGACAAACAGCCCCATGACCAGCGAGCCGACGATATTGACCGTCAGCGTCGCATAGGGAAAGCCTGTGCCCAGCAGGCGCGGCGCCAGCGTGTTGACGCCATGCCTGAGGCCAGCCCCAAGCGCTCCGCCCAGCATTACCAGAAGATAGTCCACGCCCTGCCCTCACTCACCGCGCCGCCGGCTCCCTCGCCAGGCAGCATCTCAATGCCACAGCAGGCGGTGAACGCAAGTGGTGCAGCCCCTCAATCGCGCCCGAGCCGGCTGAGGATCAACGCCTCAACCATCGGGATCAGCTCGGGATCGGCTCCGAGGAAGGGCTTTTCTTCCTCAAGGATCGCCAGGAACAGGCGCCGTCGCAGCCGTCGCACCACCTCCTCCGGCAATCGCTTCGATGCAATCGACGACTGGACAATCGCGACAAGGCGATCAGCGGCCGTCAGCCGCCCCCACAGATAGTCATGCTCGCGCCAGGACCGGTTGAAGAACGCGCCAAAGGTGTTGAGCGCTGAGCCCTTGAGCACGAAGCCATCGTCCAGCAGGGAACTGGCATCGCGCGGGCTGATCCGGTCCACCAGCGTCTCGTTCACCTCGGAAAAGTCGCTGCGCTGGAACACGGGCAGCGTGACCAGATCATAGAAGGCAAAGCCGACATAGGCGCGGGTCAGTTCATGGCGCAGCACCGGGATGAGATAGGTGTAGGTCATCACGGCAAAGACGTCGTCATGCAGACGGTCGAGATGGACGAGCCCCATGTGCCTGCCGACCTGGTCGATCACACTTTCGATCTGCGACGGGTCGATCTGTCCACCGCCGACGGCAAGTTCCGCCGCCGCTTCGGCGATGGCCATCGGATAGGTCTCTGCGGACCAGCAGCTTTGCAGCTTGTCGATCTGCTCATAGAGCTCGCGTTTCAGGGCATCGAGATCATCCGGCTTCTGCGTCGTCACTTCGTGGGCGCGCGACTGATAGAAGCTGTTGAGCTTGCGCACGACAAAGCGCAGACGCCGCACCCGGTAGTCGACATCCAGCTGCTTGAGGAAGGCAATGATGCGGTCCGAGCGGGTCTTGGACGGCGCTCCCGATCTCCCGTTGCCATGCCCGTCATCGCGGGCAGCGTCACGCAGGAGATCGCGGATGGCGTCCAGCACATCGCCTTCGGGCAGGATGACACCCGCCCTTGCCGAAAGCGCAACGAGCAGCCCCGAGATCCGCTCCGCCAGCGCCTGCAGTTTCAATGTCTGGTAGCCGAGATAGGCGTAACCGGCCTGACGGTGTGCGGCTTCGTTGGCGGCCGTGCGGCACTGCGTCAGTTCCTCGATGGTCAGCGGTGCATCACGGCCATCCGGCAGGATCCGCGCGACTTCGCGTTCGACCATCGGTTCGGTATCGGCAATCACTTCGGCCAGCCTGCGGGCGCGGCGGTTGCGCGCCTCGATAGCCCTCAGATCATCGCCAATCGGTTCATTGCGCGGGATATGCGCCAGCGAGGACAGGATCACGCGGAAGAAGCCCGGCACACTGTCGCCATCCGGCAGCTTGCCGCGGTCTGCCCCGGAGGGCACCGGGTCGACATAGACCAGCCGCCGCGCCACTTCCCGCGTCGCCGGCCGCTCGCCAATGGCGGCGATCACCGGCGCAAAGGGCTTGTTCATCACCACGCTGCCGTCCACGAAGGAGCGGCGCAACAGGTCATCTTCGGTGCCGCCAAGAATGCCGGTGAGAAACGCCATCCGCGTTTCCCAACGCTCGCCGCGCTCGGCCAGCACCTTGTCCATCTCGCCCACCGTCGCCGGCGGGAAGGCACCGGGAAAACTCGACGTCGCCCGCGCCGCAAACACATGCGCGGGGGCATAGGCCGGGGTGAACTGGCTGTCGAGCACGCCGGGCGTCCGGTGATGGCAGGAAAACTTGAGGATGCGCCGGTGTTCGCGCTCGTCGATATAGACGGGCTCATCGATGCGGATGCGCTGGCTGCGGCCGAAGTAATCCGTCAGCGTGACGAAAAGCTCCAATGTCTGGCCATTCGGCACAAGGCTCGCGCCCGGGCGCCAGTTCTTGTCCATCTCGCGGCAGGCATCCAGCATCCAGCCGATGTAGCGCTCGCCGGAGAACGGCGGGGTGAACCAGCGCGACTGGGTCAAGAGCCGCAGCTTCTCGCGTGTCTCGGTGCTGTTGATCTGGGCCTTGAGGCCGGATGTGATCATCCGGTCAAAGACGGGCGACATGCCACTCTTGAGAATGCGGGTCAGCCCGTCCTGCGGTTGCGCCAGCCGGGTCACGTCGGCGTTTTCCAGCCAGAGGTCCCGGTGCGCATCCAGCGGCAGGTCATGGGCGAGCGCCCGCGCCAGCATCACGCCATTGACACCTCCGGCGGAAGCGCCTGCGATGGCATCCACCACCACGCGCACATTGATGTCCGGATCATAGGCCTGAAGCAGCGCAATATAGGCGCGCGTGGTCGGGGAGAGAACCGAGCAGCTCGCGCCATCGTCGACATCCAGCGGCTCCCGCGCGCCGTGACAGCTTGAAGCTTTCACCAGGTTCAGGATCTCGCGGCTGACGCCATGCATGTAGATCGCCAGCGAAACCCCGCCGTAAAACACCAGCGCCAGCCGGATCTCGATCTGCTTCATGACCGCCCCCAACATCCCAAGGTCGCACCGGTGTGACAGCGCGCCTTCCTCCAGCCCATCAAGCCACAGGGGACGTTTCGGCTTTGCTAAGAGCGGTCGCTGCGGCTGCGTTCACGGCGCAGCCGCGCCCAGTAGTCCAGCCGCTTGCGGATCTCGCGTTCGAAGCCGCGCTCCGGTGGATCGTAGAACGTCTGCCGCCCCATGCTCTCGGGGAAATAGTCCTGGCCCGAGAAGCCATCGGGCGCGTCATGGTCATAGGCATAGCCCTCGCCATAGCCTTCGTTCTTCATCAGCTTGGTCGGGGCATTGAGGATATGCTTGGGCGGCAGCAGCGAGCCATTCGCCTTTGCCGCACGGACCGCGGCCTTGTAGGCGACATAGACCCCGTTCGACTTCGGCGCCGTGGCCAGATAGACGACACACTGGGCGAGAGCGAGTTCGCCCTCCGGTGAACCCAGCATCTGGTAGGCATCGCGCGCCGCATTCGCCTGAACCAGCGCCTGCGGATCGGCCAGACCGATGTCCTCCACCGCCATGCGGATCAGCCGGCGGGCGAGATAAAGCGGGTCCTCGCCGCCATCCAGCATGCGGCAGTACCAGTAGAGTGCCGCGTCGGGATCCGAGCCGCGCACGGACTTGTGCAGGGCCGAGATCAGATTGTAGTGGCCGTCCTGGCTCTTGTCGTAGATCGGTGCGCGGCGCTGGACGATCTCCTGCAGCCGCGCCGCGTCAAACACCTCGCCCGGTTCCGCCGCGCGCCAGACATCCTCGGCAAGTGTCAGCGAGGACCGCCCGTCCCCGTCGGCCATGCGGATCAGCACAGCGCGCGCCTCTGCATCCAGCGGCAAGGGACGGCCCTCCTCCGCTTCCGCCCGCTCCAGCAGCCGGCCGATCGCCTCACTGTCCAGCGACCGGAACGTCATCACATGCGACCGTGACAGCAGCGCCGCGTTCAGCTCGAAGGACGGGTTTTCCGTCGTGGCCCCGATCAGCGTGATGGTTCCGTCTTCCATCACCGGCAGGAAGCTGTCCTGTTGTGCCCGGTTGAACCGATGGATCTCGTCGACGAACAACAAGGTGCCACGCCCGGCCATGCGGCGGACCCTGGCGTTCTCGAACACCTTCTTCAGATCGGCCACGCCGGTAAAGATCGCCGAGACCTGCTCGAAGCCGAGATCGGTTGCGTCCGCAAGCAGCCGGGCAATTGTCGTCTTGCCGGTTCCAGGAGGGCCCCAGAAGATCAGCGAGCCAAGCGTGCGGGTCCGCAGCATGCGCGAGAGCGTGCCATCGGGGCCAAGCAGATGGTCCTGCCCCACCACATCCTCCAGCCGCTGCGGCCGCAGCCGGTCGGCAAGCGGCCGGGGTCCGAGCGGCGTGGACGCGGCGGAGAAGAGGTCACTCATGGCTCACCCGCGCAGGACGATGCGGGACACCTCGCCGCCGCGCTTCACTTCCAGCCGCCACAGCCGCGGCTTGCGGCTGGTGGCCCGGTCCAGCATGGCGGTGGTGGCGATCTGCTCATCATTGATGACGAGAATGATGTCGCCCACCTGGAGGCCGACCTGCGCGGCCGGCGAGCCTTGCGCCACCTCGGCGATGACAACCCCCTCCTCCAGCACCTCAAGTCCCAGCTCTTCGGCGACAGCAGGAGACAGGTTCATCACCGTCGCGCCTTCAAAGGGCGAGTAGTTGCGGATCAACCTTGCATCGCGCGGCGTGGTCTCGGGTGCGACCTTCAGCGCGACGCTGACCTCGTTGTCCTTGCCGGCGCGGCGCAGGCTAAAGCGGGTCTCACCGCCAACGGCCTTGGTGGCGAACCGGTAGCCGAAGGAATCCGGGTCCAGCACCTCGATGCCATCCACGGCCGTGATGAGGTCACCAACCTTGAGACCGGCCGCATCGGCCGGGGAGCCGGCAAACACCCGTGTCACCAGCACGCCGCGCGGCCGGTCCAGCCCCAGCGCCTCGGCAATCTCGGCGCTGACCACCTGAACTGTCGCGCCCAGCCAAGGGCGCTCGATCTTGCCGGCATTGACGGCCGAATTGGCGACGAATTTCACCATGTTCGCCGGAATGGCAAAACCGATGCCGTTGGAACCGCCCCCGCGCGAGAAGATGGCTGTATTGATGCCGACCAGACGCCCCTGCATGTCCACCAGCGCGCCGCCGGAATTGCCCGGGTTGATCGCAGCGTCGGTCTGGATGAAGAACTGATAGTCGGTGATGCCGACGCGGGTGCGCGCCAGAGCCGAGACGATGCCCTGGGTCACCGTCTGCCCGACGCCAAAGGGATTGCCGATGGCCAGCACAATGTCGCCGACAGCCAGCGAATCTGAATCCGCAAAGTCGACATTCGGGAAGTCTGCCCCGCCATCACGGATGCGCAGGACAGCCAGGTCCGTCCGCTCATCCTTCAGGATGATATCGGCATCGAACTCACGCCGGTCTGCAAGGGCGACCCGGACTTCGTCGGCATCCTTGATGACGTGGTTGTTGGTGATGATGACGCCATCGGCGGAAATGATCACGCCGGAGCCAAGCGAGGATTCCATGCGCTGACGCGGCCGGTTGGCGCCCGGCACCTGATCGCCGAAAAACCGGCGGAAGAATGGATCATCGAGGAAGGGCGATACCGGCTGCTGCACCATGCGGCTGGCGTAGACGTTGACGACCGCTGGAGCCACCGTCTTCACGATCGGCGCGAAGGACAAGGTGATCTGCGCTTCCGACGCTGGCACGACCCGTTCCTGCACCTGCGCAGTCGGAACCGGCACCGTGGCCAGCAGCGCCAGTGTTCCACAGGCCGCGGCCAGGCGCGCCAGATGTTTCAGACCGGTCGCGAGCGGTGCGGACAGACCCATTGGTTCACTCCTTCCAGAACGACGAATCCGGCCCAGAAGGCCGGATTCGATACATGCCAGATAGGAATGCTCGGGCGCAATGCCAAGGGCAGCAGAGCCGCCTCAGGCCGAGCGAACCTGTGCCAGGAACGCGCGGACCTCCTGGTCAAGATGACTGGCCTGCTGCGACAGTTCGCCCGCCGAGGCGACGAACCCGCTGGCGGCAGCGCCCGTGCGATCCGTGACTTCATTGACGCGGCGGATGTTGGAGGAGACCTCCGCCGTCCCCCGCGCAGCGCGCTGGGTGTTAGCGGCAATGCCCTGCGTTGCCGCGCTCTGCTCCTCGACCGCCGACGACACTTCCGTCACAGAGACGGTGATCTCGTTGATCGTCTCTTGAATATCGCCAATCGCGGCAACGGCATCTTCGGTGGCGGAGCGGATCGCATCGATCTGCTGCTGGATCTCGCCGGTCGCCTTGCCGGTCTGCGATGCCAGTTCCTTGACCTCGGAGGCCACGACGGCAAAGCCACGACCGGCCTCACCGGCGCGAGCGGCCTCGATGGTCGCATTGAGCGCCAGCAGGTTGGTCTGGTCGGCGATGTCGGAAATCAGCGTCACCACCTCACCGATCCGGTTCGCGGCCTCGGCCAGCGACCGGACGGTGGCGTTGGTTGCCTGCGCACGCACGGTTGCCGTCTGTGCCACCGAGGAAGAGCGATGAATGAGTTCGCTGATCTGGCGGATGGAGCCCGACAGCTGGTCAGACGCAGAGGCAATCGACTGCACCTCGTTCATCGCCTGGCTGGACATGTCCGCCGCGCGCGACGCGCTGTCGCCAGCGACAGCGGTCATCTGCTGCACGTCATTGGCTGCATTCTGTAGCGTGTGGGCCGACTGCGACACGGACTCCACGACCTTGCCAACCGTCGCCTCGAAGTCACGGGCAAGATTTGCCAGCATTTCCTTGCGCTGACGCCCAATGTTGCGGCCGCGCTCGCCTTCCTCGTGGGTCCGGCGCTCCTGCTCGGCAGCCGCATTCTCGCGGATGGCGACAACGGCCCGGCCGATCTCTCCGATCTCGTCGCCACGACGGGCGGCAGCAATATCGGTCGTCAGATTGCCGGCGGCAATCGACTCGAGTGCCCTGACCAGGATGGTCAACGGACGGGTGATGCTGCGGGCAAAGACCAACGCGACAACGGCCGCCCCGGCCAGTGTGATCAGCGTCCACAGGATCATCTGGTCACGCATCGCGGTGACAGATGCCATCGCCTCGTCCAGCGTCTTCTCGGCGACAACGGCGTATGTCTTGCCCATGAAGGTCAGCGGACGTGCAACCAAGAAGCGGGTGACACCGTCGTCCCCTGCAACCTCGCCGCTCCCGGCTACACCCGACAGGGCCTGCAGGATCGGCGCCGACTTTGCGGTGGCTACCAGCGCCGTCGGCTGGTTTGCCAGCGGCATGTTCGATAGGACCGTCCCGCCCTCCCCGACCAGATAGCTCTGCCCGGTATCGCCCATGCCGTCCCGGTCCGCCAGGATCCCGTCAATCAGTTCGGCACCGACGCGCAGGGCCATCACGCCCATGAACTTCTTTTCGCCGAAGGTCTCGATCACGACCGGCTGTGCGACGAAGAACGATGGCGCGCCGCCGGCAACGGCATAGGGCGCGAAACCAGTTGCAACCTGCGTGCCTGCAGGCTTGTTCGCAGCATTGCTGAACGCCTCGGCCAATCCGGTTGAGGCCATCGCCGGGTCGGTCACCGAGGTGAGGAAGTCCTGTCCCTTCGTGACCGAATAGAGCACATAGCCATCTGGCAGCACGCCATAGATGTCGCCATAGCCGCCAAGCTTCCAGGTATTCATGAAAGCCGAATGCAGTTCGCTGTGCCGCCAGGAATACATCGTCTTGTTGTCGGTCCCGACGCGCGCCGCGCGATCAGCAGCACCCATTCCGGCCGGCTGATAGTATTCCCGGATCGCGGGCATATCGCTCTCGATATTCACGCGCGTTCCCGCAAGATCCTTCATCAGCAACGCCGCGCCGGCACTGGTAGCGGCGTTGGTCAGGTCGGCCTCGATGTTGGCCAGCTTGGCGTTGAGCAGCGCCTGCCGCCCGTTGACCACCAGCTCGAGCTCGGACTTGGCCGCCTTCTCAAGGCCATCACGGCCGCTGACGTAACCGATGACCCCCACCGCCGTGCAGGCAGCAAACACCAGTCCAACCGTCAGTGAAGGAATAATGACCGAAAGCCGGAGAAGACGGTTCGATCGTTGTGGCATGCTTGAAGAGGCAGTCATGAATACCAAATCCCGCTCTGATTATTGACGCAGAGCATGGTTCGATGACGCTTAACAACGCGATAACAAGCCGTCACACTTTTGAGCAGACCACCCCTTAACTACCTCAGTGGCCAAATAAAAAAGGCGGGCCGAAGCCCGCCTTTTCCGGAAGAACAGTCGCTCTTCAAATATTACGCAGCGTTTTCAGCAGCCTGCTCGGCAGCAACGCGAGCGCGGTCCGAAGCACCACGTGCGGACTGGTCACGATCAACCAGCTCGATCACGGCCATCGGGGCGCTGTCGCCATAGCGGAAGCCCGCCTTGACGACGCGGGTGTAACCGCCGTTGCGCTCCTTGTAGCGGGTCGCCAGCGTGTCAAACAGCTTGCGAACCATTGCGACGTCACGGATCTGCGAGATCGCCTGACGGCGGGCGTGCAGGTCGCCACGCTTGCCGAGGGTGACCAACTTGTCCATGATCGGCTTCATCTCCTTTGCCTTCGGCAGGGTGGTGATGATTGCCTCGTGTTCGATCAGCGACGCTGCCATGTTGGCAAACATCGCGTTGCGGTGGCTCGATGTGCGGCCGAGCTTGCGGCCGGATTTCCCGTGGCGCATGGCCCTCTCCTTTTGACTTTAGACTTCAGGCGGCGCTCACAGCGACGCGCCTGGGTGAACCTTGACCGGGGCGCTTGCGCCCTCAGTACTGATGATCTTCGTAACGCTTGGCGAGATCTTCGATGTTCTCCGGCGGCCAGTTCGGCACGTCCATACCCAGGTGGAGACCCATCTGGGCGAGAACTTCCTTGATCTCGTTAAGCGACTTGCGACCAAAGTTCGGAGTGCGCAGCATCTCTGCTTCGGTCTTCTGGATGAGGTCGCCGATGTAGACGATGTTGTCGTTCTTCAGGCAGTTTGCCGAACGAACGGACAGCTCGAGCTCGTCCACCTTCTTGAGCAGCGCCGGGTTGAAGGCCAGCTCGGGGACAGTGTCCTCGGCCACTTCGCGCTTCGGCTCCTCGAAGTTGACGAAAATCGAGAGCTGGTCCTGCAGGATGCGCGCGGCATAGGCCACAGCATCATCCGGCTTGACCGAGCCATCGGTCTCAACCGTCAGCGTCAGCTTGTCGTAGTCAAGAACCTGGCCTTCACGGGTGTTCTCCACCTTGTAGGACACTTTCTTGACCGGCGAGTACAGGCTGTCGACCGGGATAAGGCCGATCGGCGCGTCTTCCGGACGGTTCCGGTCGGCGGCCACGTAGCCCTTGCCCGTGTTGACGGTGAACTCCATGCGGATCTCGGCGCCCTCGTCCAGCGTGCAGAGCACGAGGTCCGGGTTGAGCACCTCGACATCACCAACGGTCTGGATATCGCCAGCGGTCACGAGGCCAGGACCCTGCTTGCGCACAACCATGCGCTTGGGGCCTTCGCCATGCATGCTGATTGCGATTTCCTTGATGTTCAGGACGAGGTCCGTCACATCTTCGCGCACGCCCGGAATGGACGAGAACTCATGCAGCACGCCATCGATTTGCACCGCGGTGACGGCAGCACCCTGCAGCGAGGACAAAAGGATCCGGCGCAGGGCGTTGCCCAGCGTCAGGCCATAGCCACGCTCCAGAGGTTCTGCGATCACGGTGGCGACGAAACGCGGGTTGTCACCCGGCTTCACCTCCAGCTTGGTCGGCTTGATCAGCTCTTGCCAGTTCTTCTGAATGGTCACGTTCTTGCCCCTTCGGCTGTCCCGCCGGCCTCAGCCGGCCATTCTTCGCCATTGGAGGAAACCAATGTCCAAGACGAGAGGTCTCAGACGCGACGACGCTTGCGCGGACGGCAGCCGTTGTGCGGGATCGGCGTCACGTCGCGGATGGACGTGATCAGGAAACCGGCAGCCTGAAGGGCACGAAGCGCGGACTCACGGCCCGAACCCGGACCACGGACTTCAACTTCCAGGGTGCGCATGCCGTGCTCGGCAGCCTTGCGAGCGGCGTCTTCGGCGGCAACCTGCGCGGCATACGGGGTCGACTTGCGCGAACCCTTGAAGCCGAGCGCGCCGGCGGACGACCAGGAGATCGCATTGCCCTGGGCATCGGTGATGGTGATCATGGTGTTGTTGAACGTGGAGTTCACGTGTGCGACGCCAGAAGAGATGTTCTTGCGTTCGCGGCGACGCACGCGCGTCGTGTCCTTAGCCATAGTCTATCCTTACTTTCGATCTCGACACCGCCGTAGTTCCGGCGGCTCCACCAGCTGATACGCCGGATTACTTCTTCTTGCCGGCGATCGGCTTCGCAGGGCCCTTGCGGGTCCGGGCGTTCGTATGGGTGCGCTGACCGCGGACCGGGAGGCCACGGCGATGACGCAGGCCGCGGTAGCAGCCAAGGTCCATGAGGCGCTTGATGTTCATCGCGGTTTCGCGACGCAGGTCGCCTTCCACGAGGTAATCGCGGTCAATGGTCTCGCGGATGGCGAGAACTTCGGCGTCAGTCAGCTGGTTGACGCGACGCTCGGCAGCGATGTTCACCTTCTCGATGATTTCCTGCGCGAACTTCGGGCCAATGCCGTGAATGTACTGAAGCGCGATGACAACGCGCTTGTTCGTCGGAATGTTGACGCCAGCAATACGTGCCACGATCGTCTCCATGTTTGGCAGCCATTTGGCCGCCTGGTTGGTATTCCCCGCGTCCGGTGGAGCCCGGCCCTTGCGGGAGCTTAAGTTGCCGGTTGGGACCAGCACAGAATGTGCCGACCCCGGGCAACCCGGAACCGGCACATAATCTTCTGGATTAGAGCGCGCTCTTTAGCGAGTCTCAACGCTTTCGTCAAGCTTGGAAAGAACGCCAGCGATTGCATCCGTTACGGTATCAATCGGCTGCATGCCATCGATCACTGTCAGGAGGCCATTCTTCTCGTAGAACGGAATGACCACGGCTGTGTCGCGGTTGTAGGCTTCGAGCCGCTGCTTGAACACCTCCGGATCATCATCCTTGCGCACCGGCAAACCGGCCGCCTTGGTCTCGGCGGCGCGGTTGATGATCCGCGAGACCAGCTTCGACTGGTCAACGCGCAGTTCGATCACGGCATCAAGACCGATGCCGTTCTCGGCCAGCATGTCCTGCAGAGCCTCTGCCTGGGCAAGCGTCCGCGGAAAACCGTCCAGGATGAAACCCTTCTGGGCGTCCGGCTCGGCGATCCGCTCGCGGATGATGCCGACAACAATGTCATCCGAAACCAGACCACCGGCATCCATCACCGCCTTGGCCTTCAGACCAATCGCGGTGCCGGCGGCAACCGCCGCCCGGAGCATGTCGCCGGTCGACAGTTGAGGAATGCCGTGCTTCGCAACAAGGCGAGTCGCCTGCGTCCCCTTCCCTGCGCCCGGAGGTCCGACCAGAATGAGCCTCATCTCCGCTTCCCCCTCAACTTCGCTTTTTTCACAAGACCTTCATACTGATGCGCAAGCAGATGACCCTGGATCTGGGAAACAGTGTCCATCGTGACGCTCACGACGATCAGCAGCGAGGTTCCACCGAAATAGAACGGAACGCCAGTCGCGGAAATTAGGAATTCGGGTAAGAGACAGACGAGAGTGATGTAGATCGCACCAACCACGGTGACACGCGTCAGGACATAGTCAATGTACTGAGCCGTCCGCTCGCCCGGACGAATGCCCGGAACGAAGCCACCGTGCCGCTTCAGGTTGTCCGCCGTTTCCGTCGGATTGAACACGATTGCGGTGTAGAAGAAGCAGAAGAACACGATCATGGCTGCATAGAGCAGCATGTACAGCGGCTGGCCGTGGCCAAGCAGCGCGGTGATCGTGGTCAGCCATTCGTTGCCCGAACCAGCCGAGAAACCGGCAATTGTGGCGGGCACCAGCAGCAGCGACGATGCAAAGATCGGCGGGATGACACCAGCAGTGTTCAGCTTCAGCGGCAGGAACGAGGTGTTGCCCTCGAACATCTTGTTGCCAACCGTGCGCTTGGGATACTGGATCAGCAGACGGCGCTGCGCCCGTTCCATGAACACGATCAGGGCAATGACGGCCACCGCAAGCACGATCACCATGAGGATGATCCAGGTTGCAAGTGCACCCTGACGGCCAAGTTCCAGCGTCGACACGATGGCCGACGGCAGACCTGCGACAATGCCGGCGAAGATGATCAGCGAAATGCCGTTGCCGATGCCGCGCGAAGTGATCTGCTCACCCAGCCACATCAGGAACATGGTGCCACCGGTCAGCGTGATCACCGCGGAAATGCGGAAGAACATGCCGGGCTCGGTCACCACATTCGACGCGCCTTCGAGACCGACGGCAATGCCATAGGCCTGGACGATGGCGAGAAGCACGGTTCCGAACCGGGTGTACTGGTTGATCGTCTTGCGCCCCTGCTCGCCTTCCTTCTTCATGGCTTCGAGCGACGGAACAACCGTCGTCATCAGCTGCATGATGATGGAGGCGGAGATGTACGGCATGATGCCGAGGGCGAAGATGGCCATGCGCTCGACGGCACCGCCGGCGAACATGTTGAACATGCCGATGATGCCGGACTGGGCCTGGCTGAAGGCCTGGGCAAAGGCATCCGGGTTGATGCCTGGCAGCGGAATGTAAGTGCCAAGCCGATAAACCAAAAGCGCCCCCAGTGTGAACCAGATGCGCTTCTTGAGTTCTTCAGCCTTTGCGAAGGCCGAGAAATTGAGATTTGCCGCAAGTTGTTCGGCAGCCGATGCCATGCCGTGCTCCGGAAGGTTGCTGTCCGATAATGGGGGAAGCCCAGGCCTATTCGGCCTGAGCTCCAAGAACGACGACCTTGCCGCCGAGCTTTTCAACTGCTTCGATTGCCGACTTGGACGCGCCGGCGATCTCGAACGACACAGCAGCCTTCAGTTCACCGTCGGCCAGGAGGCGGACGCCGTCACGAAGACGCTTCAGGACACCAGCAGCCTTCAGCGCTTCAGCGGTGACAACCGCCTTGGCATCGAGCTTGCCGTCGTCAATCGCCTGCTGGACGCGGCCCAGCGAAACGATGTTGAAGTCCTTAGCAAAGATGTTGGTGAAGCCGCGCTTCGGCAGACGGCGATGCAGAGGCATCTGGCCGCCTTCGAAGCCCTTGATCGCAACGCCGGAACGGGACTTCTGCCCCTTCACGCCACGACCACCGGTCTTGCCCTTGCCAGAACCGATACCGCGGCCAACGCGGGTGCGGTTCTTGGTCGAACCGGGATTGTCCCGGAGATCATTGAGGTTCATTGATCTTTACTCCTGATCTCGTCACGCTTCTTCGACGACGCGGACGAGATGCCGGACCGTGTGGATCATGCCGCGCACTTCAGGAGTATCCTTCAGCGTCGAGCGGCGGTGCATCTTGTTCAGGCCGAGACCGATCAGGGTCGCCCGCTGATACGCCGGGCGGCGAATCGGGCTGCCGATCTGTTCGACCGTAATGGTCTTTTCGGTGTTCGCCATGGAACTACCCCTCGTTCAACTGGTGTGCGGAGCGCCGAGGATCAAGCCTCGGCGCCAGCCGCCACCGCATCATCGTTGTCACGGCGACGCGACTGCAGCGCCGACACCTTAAGGCCACGACGAGCCGCGACCGAACGCGGGCTGTCTTCCTTGGTGAGGGCCGCAAAGGTTGCGCGCACCATGTTGTAGGGGTTGGACGACCCCAGCGACTTCGCCACAACGTCCTGCACGCCGAGCGTCTCGAAGACAGCGCGCATCGGGCCGCCTGCGATGATACCGGTACCGGCCGGAGCCGCACGCAGGATCACCTTGCCGGCGCCGTGACGGCCTTCGACGTCATGGTGCAGGGTCCGGCCTTCGCGCAGCGGCACGCGAACCATCGCACGCTTGGCTGCTTCGGTTGCCTTGCGGATGGCTTCCGGCACTTCACGTGCCTTGCCATGACCGAAGCCAACGCGGCCCTTCTGGTCACCGACGACGACGAGCGCGGCAAAGCCGAACCGGCGGCCACCCTTGACCACTTTCGCGACGCGGTTGATGTGTACGAGCTTGTCGACGAACTCGCTGTCGCGCTCTTCGCGATCGCGCTCCCGTGTGTCCTGTCTCGCCATATTATTAGTCTTCCGTTCTTCAGAGCGCCAACGGGCGCTGGTCAGAATTCAAGTCCGCCCTCGCGAGCCGCATCAGCAAGCGCCTTGACGCGCCCGTGATACTGATACCCGCCACGGTCGAACACGACCTGCTTGACGCCAGCGGCCAAAGCGCGCTCGGCGACAAGCTTGCCGACAGCAGCCGCAGCTGACACGTCGGCGCCCGTCTTCAGGCTGCTCCGCAGATCCTTTTCGATCGTCGAAGCCGAGGCAATGGTGTGCCCCTTCTGATCGTCGATGATCTGGGCATAGATCTGCTTCGACGACCGGAATACAGAAAGACGCGGACGACCGTTCGCGACCTTCTTGAGTGAACGACGCACGCGGTCGCGACGACGCTCGAAAGCAATTTTGCTGTTCGCCATGATCCGGTCCCGTTACTTCTTCTTGCCTTCTTTGCGGACGATGTACTCGCCTGCATAGCGGACGCCCTTGCCCTTGTAGGGTTCGGGGCCACGGTACTCGCGGATATTCGCCGCAACCTGGCCAACAACCTGCCGGTCAATGCCGGAGATCAGGATTTCCGTCGGCTTCGGGCACTTGATTTCAATGCCAGCCGGGATCGGATAGACCACGTCGTGCGAGAAGCCGAGAGCCAGCTGAAGATTGCTGCCCTGGACCTGAGCACGGTAACCCACACCGGTGATCTCGAGCTTGCGTTCGAAGCCCTGCGACACACCCGTGACGAGGTTCTGAACCAGCGTACGCGACATGCCCCACATGGCACGCGCGGTCTGGCTCTTGTTGACGGGCTGCACCGAAATGCCACCCTCTTTAATCTCGGCCGAAACATTGTCGTTGAGCTCGAGGGACAGCTGTCCCTTCGGGCCCTTGACCTCGATCATTCGGCCGTTGATCGTTGCCGTTACCCCGCTCGGCACGGGGACTGGCTTCTTGCCAATTCGAGACATCTGATCAACCTTGTCAGAAACAAAGAAAGCCATCGGCCGCGTCAGAAGACGCGGCAGAGGACCTCACCACCTACGTTCTCATCCCGCGCCTGATGGTCAGCCATGACGCCGCGCGGAGTCGACAGAATCGACACGCCCAGGCCATTTGCCACGTGCGGAATGTTCTTGACCGACGAGTACACCCGACGACCCGGCTTGGAAATCCGCTCGATTTCGCGGATGACCGGCTGGCCGTCAAAGTACTTCAGTTCGATCTCGAGTTCGGACTTGCCGCCCTCGAATTCGACCGTCGAATAACCCCGGATGTACCCTTCCTTGGCCAGGACATCAAGTACATGCTGGCGCAGCTTGGAGCCAGGCGTGGAAACCTTGCTCTTGCCGCGCATTTGGGCATTCCGGATGCGGGTGATCATATCACCCAACGGATCGGAAATCGCCATCGCAGCTTCTCCTTACCAGCTCGACTTGACCAGGCCCGGGATCTTGCCCAGGGAACCCAGTTCACGCAGCGCAACGCGCGACATCTTCAGCTTCCGATAGAAGCCGCGCGGACGGCCGGTGACTTCACACCGGTTCCGGATGCGGCTCGGGGCCGAATTGCGCGGCAGTGCAGCAAGCTGCAGCCGGGCCGCAAAACGCTCTTCAAGCGACAGGGTCTCGTCATTGGCTTTCGCCTTCAGAGCCGCCCGCTTGACAGCGTACTTCTTAACAAGACGTTCGCGCCGCTTGTTCTTCTCGATCGCGCTCTTCTTCGCCATCGTCGTTCCTCGTTCCTTTCCCGTATGTCCGCGTTATTTGCGGAACGGGAAGTTGAACGCGCGCAGCAGCTCGCGCGCTTCGTCATCAGTCTGCGCCGTAGTGCAGACCACGATGTCCATGCCCCAGATCTGGTCGACCTTGTCGTACTCGATCTCGGGGAACACGATGTGTTCCTTGATGCCCATGGCGTAGTTGCCACGACCATCGAAGCTCTTGGCGTTCAGGCCCCGGAAGTCACGCACGCGCGGCAGCGCGATGGTGATCAGGCGATCCAGGAATTCGAACATCTGGGTGCGACGCAGGGTGACCTTTGCACCGAGCGGCATGCCCTCACGAACCTTGAAGGTCGCGATGGACTTGGCCGCCTTGGTGATCACCGGCTTCTGACCGGCGATGAGCGCCAGGTCTTCTGCGGCAATCTTGGCCTTCTTGCTGTCGCTGACAGCCTCGCCGACGCCCATGTTGAGAACGATCTTCTCAAGCGACGGGATCTGCATCGGGTTCGAATAGTTGAACTTTTCCTGCAGCTGCTTGCGCACGACGTTTTCGTAATGCGCCTTCATCCGCGGCACGTAATTGGTCTCAGCCATCGATCAGGTCTCCCGAACGCTTGGCCACACGGACCTTACGGCCATCTTCCAGAACCTTGAACCCGACGCGGGTTGCCTTGCCGTCCTTGGGATCGGCAACTGCCAGGTTGGACAGGTGGATCGGGGCTTCCTTGGCCACAATGCCTGCTTCCTGGGTCTGCGTCTGGCGCTGGTGCCGGCGAACAACGTTGATGCCACGAACAACAGCCTTGCTGTCGGTCGGGAGCATCTGCAGCACGACGCCCGTCTTGCCCTTGTCACGACCGGCAAGCACGACGACCGTGTCGCCCTTCTTAATTTTCGCAGCCATCAGAGCACCTCCGGCGCGAGCGAAATGATCTTCATGTGGTTCTTCGCACGGAGCTCGCGCGGCACCGGCCCGAAGATACGGGTGCCAATCGGCTCCTTGTTGTTGTTGACCAGGACCGCCGCGTTGCGGTCGAACCGGATCACGCTGCCGTCGGGACGGCGAATATCCTTCGCCGTACGCACGACGACCGCCTTCATCACGTCGCCCTTTTTGACGCGGCCGCGCGGAATAGCTTCCTTGATGCTGACGACGATGATGTCGCCAACGCGGGCATACTTCCGCTTCGAGCCGCCGAGCACCTTGATGCACATGACACGACGGGCGCCGGAATTATCCGCCACGTCGAGGTTTGTTTGCATCTGAATCATGACTTGGCCGCCTTATTCTATCCACGACGCTCCTGCCACGGGCGCCGGATGTCAAATGGGGCCGTGGTCAAACGACCACGGTCCAACGCTTCGTCTTGGAGATCGGCGCGCACTCTTCGATCTGAACAGTGTCGCCAACCTGGCAGTTGTTGCTTTCATCGTGCGCCCGATACTTCTTCGAGCGACGAACGGTCTTCTTCAGCAGCGGGTGGGTGAAGCGGCGCTCCACCTTGACCGTCACCGTCTTGTCATTCGCGTTGCTGACAACGGTGCCCTGCAGGATGCGTTTTGGCATGGTCGTCTCCTTACGCGTTTCCGCCCACGCGCTTTTCGCGCATGATCGTCTGGATCCGGGCGATGTCGCGGCGGATCTGCCGCACACGACCGGTGTTCTCGAGCTGACCCGTTGCCTTCTGGAAGCGCAGGTTGAACTGCTCCTTCTTGAGGCCTTCGAGCTCCGTGCGGAGCTCGTCGAGGGTCTTTGCCCTTACATCATTTGCCTTCATGGCTCAAAATCTCCTGGCTGCCTTACTCGGCGATCCGCTGGATGAACCGGCACTTGATCGGCAGCTTGGCAGCACCAAGGCGCATTGCCTCGCGGGCAATATCCTCAGGCACACCGTCGATCTCGAACATGACCCGGCCCGGCTTGACGCGGCAAGCCCAGTAGTCCGGTGCGCCCTTACCCTTACCCATGCGGACTTCCGCCGGCTTGGACGAAACTGGCACATCCGGGAAGATCCGGATCCACACGCGACCCGCACGCTTCATGTGACGGGTGATTGCACGACGGGCTGCCTCGATCTGGCGCGCGGTAACACGCTCCGGCTCCAAGGCCTTGAGGCCGAACTCGCCGAAGTTCAGGTCAGTCCCGCCCTTCGCGAGGCCATGGATGCGGCCCTTGTGCTGCTTGCGGAACTTCGTTCGCTTCGGTTGCAGCATCGTTTTTCTCTCGTTTCCTGGCGATGCAGCGCTGCCCTATCAGGCAGCGCGCTCGCGACCCCGATCACGATCACGGCGCGGGCCGCGATCACTCTGATTCGAATCCGAGCCTTCGGTCGCCCGGCGCTCAGACGCCATCGGATCGTGCTCGAGGATCTCGCCCTTGAAGATCCAGACCTTGACGCCGCAGGCACCGTAAGCGGTGTGAGCGGTCGCTGTGCCATAATCGATGTCGGCGCGCAAGGTGTGCAGCGGCACACGGCCTTCACGATACCACTCCAGACGGGCGATTTCCGCGCCACCCAGACGACCACCGCAGTTGATACGGATGCCCTGGGCGCCGAGACGCATCGCCGACTGAACGGCACGCTTCATCGCGCGGCGGAACGCAACACGGCGTTCCAGCTGCTGTGCGATCGAAGCAGCCACGAGGTTGGCGTCGATCTCCGGCTTGCGCACTTCAACGATGTTGATGTGCACTTCCGAGTTGGTGATCGAGGCGAGCTTCTTGCGAAGCTTCTCGATGTCCGCACCCTTCTTGCCGATCACCACACCCGGACGACCGGAGTGGATGGTGACGCGGCACTTCTTGTGCGGGCGCTCGATGACGATCTTGGACACCGCAGCCTGCTTCAGCTCGGTCATGAGGTATTCGCGGATGCGGAAGTCCTCATGCAGCAGCTTGCCGTACTCGCCCTTGTTTGCGTACCAGCGCGAGTCCCAGGTGCGGTTGATCCCGAGGCGCATGCCGATCGGGTTAACTTTGTGTCCCATCAGGCAGTCTCCTCGACTTCACGGACAACGATGGTCAGGTTCGAGAACGGCTTCTCGACCCGGCCAGCCCGACCGCGCGCACGGGCATGGAAACGCTTGATGACGAACGCCTTGCCCACATGGGCTTCGGCGACCACCAGACGGTCCACGTCCAGGTCGTGGTTGTTCTCGGCATTCGCAATCGCCGACATCAAGGTCTTCTTGACGTCACCGGCGATGCGCTTGCGGGAGAACGTCAGGTCCGCGAGTGCGGAACCGACCTTCTTGCCGCGGATCGCAGCCGCCACGAGGTTCAGCTTCTGCGGGGAGACGCGCAGCATGCGCGTGACCGCCTTGGCCTCGTTGTCGGCGAGCGTCCGCTCACGCTTCGGCTTGCCCATCGTTACTTCCTCTTCGCCTTCTTGTCGGCGCCATGCCCGTAGTAGGTCCGGGTCGGCGAGAACTCGCCGAG
Source organism: Pannonibacter sp. SL95 (assembly GCF_026672425.1). Lineage (GTDB taxonomy): Bacteria > Pseudomonadota > Alphaproteobacteria > Rhizobiales > Stappiaceae > Pannonibacter. Next base: position 1,488,708 of record NZ_JAPPRC010000003.1, on the reverse strand, counting down.
CTTCTGACCGATCATTTCTTCAGACACAAGCACGGGAACGTGCTTCTGCCCGTTGTAGACGCCGAAGGTCAGGCCGACGAACTGCGGAAGGATGGTCGAGCGGCGGCTCCAGGTCTTGATGACCTCGTTGCGGCCAGACTCGCGAACCTTGTCCGCCTTCTTCAGCAGATACCCGTCGACAAACGGACCTTTCCAGATCGAACGTGTCACGATCCGTACCTCTTAACTCTTGCGCGCATGACGGCTACGGACGATGAACTTCGCCGTAGACTTGTTGCGACGCGTGCGCTTGCCCTTGGTCGGCTTGCCCCAGGGGGTAACCGGATGACGGCCACCCGAGGTCCGGCCTTCACCACCGCCGTGCGGATGGTCGACCGGGTTCATGGCAACACCGCGGGTGTGCGGACGAATGCCAAGCCAGCGAGACCGACCGGCCTTGCCCAGGTTGATGTTGCCATGGTCCGGGTTCGACACCGCGCCGATGGACGCCATGCAGGTGCCCAGAACGCGGCGCTGTTCGCCAGACATCAGACGCAGGATCGTGTAACCCTGGTCACGGCCAACGATCTGCACGAAGGCACCAGCAGAGCGAGCGATCTGACCGCCCTTGCCCGGCTTGAGTTCCACGTTGTGCACGATGGTGCCAACGGGGATGGATGCCAGCGGCATGGCGTTGCCCGGCTTGACGTCGACGGACTGGCCGGAGATGACATTGTCACCAACTGCCAGGCGCTGCGGCGCCAGGATGTAGGCCAGCTCGCCATCTTCATAGCGGATGAGCGCGATGAAGGCGGTGCGGTTCGGATCGTACTCAAGCCGCTCGACGGTGGCAGCAACGTCGAACTTGCGACGCTTGAAGTCCACCAGACGGTAGCTGCGCTTGTGACCGCCACCGACGTTGCGGGCGGTGAGACGGCCACGGTTGTTGCGGCCACCGGTCTTGTTCAGGCCTTCGGTCAGGGTCTTGACCGGCTTGCCCTTCCACAGATCGGCGCGGTCCACCTGGACCAGCTGACGCCGGCCGGGGGACGTGGGGTTAAAGGTCTTCAGTGCCATTTTTTCCTGTCCCCGCCTCAGAGCCCGGTGGTCACGTCGATCGACTGACCTTCGGCGAGCGTCACGACAGCCTTCTTGTAGTCAGACTGCTGACCCAGACGGCCGCGGAAGCGCTTCAGCTTGCCCTTGCGGACCAGCGTGTTCACTGCAGTCACCTTGACCCCGAACAGGGCCTCGACAGCTGCCTTGATTTCCGGCTTGGTCGCCGTCTGGGCAACCTTGAAGACCACCTTGTTCTGCTCGGCAGCCATGGTCGCCTTCTCGGTGATCACCGGGCTGACGATCTTGTCGTAGTGAGCGACCTTGCTCATTTGAACCGCTCCTCGATGGCCGACACCGCAGCCTTGGTCAGGACCAGGGTGTTGCGACGCAGGATGTCGTAGACGTTGATGCCCTGAACCGGGAGCACGTCGATCGACGGGATGTTGCGGGCAGCCAGAGCGAAGTTCAGATCGATTTCCGAACCATCGATGACCAGTGCGTTGGCCAGGCCCAGCTTGCCGAACTTTTCCTTCAGCATCTTGGTCTTGGCTTCAGCGGCCTTGGCGTCCTCGACGATGATCAGCGAGCCGGCCTTAACCTTGGAAGACAGCGCATGGGCGAGACCCAGGGCGCGGACCTTCTTCGGCAGGTCATGAGCGTGATCACGCACGACCGGACCAAAAGCCTTGCCACCACCGCGGAACTGCGGAGCCTTGCGGTTGCCGTGACGGGCGCCGCCCGAACCCTTCTGGCGCACGAACTTCTTCGTGGTGCCAGAGACTTCCGAACGGCCCTTGGCCTTGTGGGTGCCAGCCTGGCGCTTGGCAAGCTGCCAGCGCACCACGCGGTGGATCAGATCCGTGCGCGGCTCGAGACCAAAGATCTCGTCCGACACCGTGATCGAACCGGCGGCCGAACCTTCGAGGGTTTTGACCTCAAGTTCCATCACTCACTCTCCTTGCCCGTGGCTGCCGCGTCGACGGCCCGGAACGCGCCCGGAACCGGCACGCCTTCCGGCAGCGCCTTCTTGACGGCGTCGCGAACCAGGATCCAGCCGCCCTTTGCGCCCGGGACGGAGCCTTCGATCATGATCAGACCGCGCTCCACGTCCGTGCGGACAACCTTCAGGTTCTGCGTGGTCACGCGGACATCGCCCATGTGACCAGCCATCTTCTTGCCCTTGAACACCTTGCCCGGGTCCTGACGCTGGCCGGTCGAACCGTGCGAGCGGTGAGACACCGAGTTACCGTGCGATGCGCGGCCACCACCGAAGTTGTGACGCTTCATGACACCGGCGAAGCCCTTACCGATCGAAGTGCCCGTCACGTCGACGAACTGACCAGCCACATAGTGGTCGGCAGTGATCTCGGAACCGACGTCAATCAGGTTGTCCTGGCTGACGCGGAACTCTGCGATCGTGCGCTTCGGCTCGACCTGGGCAACCGCGAAATGTCCGCGCATCGCCTTCGGCGTGTTCTTTACTTTAGCTGCACCGGCGCCAAGCTGCAGCGCGGTATAGCCGTTCTTTTCCTCAGTACGGTGAGCGACGACCTGGCACTTTTCCAGCCGCAACACAGTGACCGGAACATGCTCGCCAGCATCATTATAGATGCGCGTCATGCCCACCTTCTGAGCGATCACTCCAGAACGCATTGGCGTATCCCCTTTGATCCGACTCAGAGCTTGATCTCGACGTCGACACCGGCCGCCAGATCGAGCTTCATGAGAGCATCGACCGTCTGCGGGGTCGGATCGACGATGTCGAGAAGGCGCTTGTGCGTGCGCATCTCGAACTGATCACGGCTTTTCTTGTCGATATGCGGACCGCGAAGCACGGTGTACTTCTCAATCCGCGTCGGCAGCGGCACGGGTCCCCGCACCTGCGCACCGGTCCGCTTCGCCGTGTTCACGATCTCCCGGGTGGAAGCATCGAGAATACGGTGATCGAATGCCTTGAGGCGGATCCGGATATTCTGACCGTTCATTTCAGATTTCCCGATTAGGCGGCTCCCCTGCCCTTCGCATCAGGCGAAGAGCAGGAGTGCCAGCCACTTACTCAATGATGGAGGCAACGACGCCGGCGCCGACGGTACGGCCGCCTTCGCGGATTGCGAAGCGCAGGCCGTCTTCCATGGCGATCGGAACGATCAGCGTGACGACGACGGAGATGTTGTCGCCCGGCATGACCATTTCGGTGCCTTCCGGCAGTTCAACGATGCCCGTCACGTCGGTCGTGCGGAAGTAGAACTGCGGACGGTAGTTCGTGAAGAACGGCGTATGACGGCCGCCTTCTTCCTTGGTCAGGATGTAGGCTTCAGCCTTGAACTTCTTGTGCGGCTTGACCGTACCCGGCTTGCACAGAACCTGACCACGCTCGACGTCTTCACGGCCAACGCCGCGAACCAGAGCGCCGATGTTGTCGCCTGCCTGGCCCTGATCGAGCAGCTTGCGGAACATTTCAACGCCGGTAACGGTCGTCTTGCGGGTGTCGCGGATGCCGACGACTTCGACTTCCTCGCCAACCTTGACGATGCCGCGCTCGACGCGACCGGTCACCACGGTGCCACGGCCGGAGATCGAGAACACGTCTTCGATCGGCATCAGGAACGGCTGGTCGATCGGACGCTCCGGGGTCGGGATGTAGCTGTCAACAGCGTCCATCAGCGAGCGGATCGCGTCACGGCCGATGGCGGCGTCACGGTTTTCAACCGCGGCCAGCGCCGAGCCCTTGACGATCGGAATGTCGTCGCCCGGGAAGTCGTAGGACGAAAGCAGCTCGCGCAGCTCCATCTCGACGAGGTCCAGAAGCTCTTCGTCGTCGACCTGGTCGACCTTGTTCATGAACACCACCAGAGCCGGCACGCCGACCTGACGGGCGAGCAGGATGTGCTCGCGGGTCTGCGGCATCGGGCCGTCAGCGGCCGAGCACACCAGGATCGCGCCGTCCATCTGGGCGGCACCGGTGATCATGTTCTTGACGTAGTCGGCGTGACCCGGGCAGTCAACGTGCGCGTAGTGACGGTTGGCCGTCTCGTACTCGACGTGTGCCGTGGAGATCGTGATGCCGCGGGCCTTTTCTTCCGGCGCAGCGTCGATCTGGTCATAGGCCTTGGCGACCGCGCCGCCGACTTCTGCCAGCGTCATGGTGATCGCTGCGGTCAGCGTCGTCTTGCCGTGGTCAACGTGGCCGATCGTGCCAATGTTCACGTGCGGCTTCGTGCGCTCAAACTTTTCTTTTGCCATCGGATTTCTCCGCTTTCTCTAATTCTTTTTAAGGACGGTGGATGGTTCAGGCGTACTTCGCCTGAACCTGGTCGGCCACGGCCTGCGGAACCTGCTCGTAGTGGTCGAAGACCATCGAGTACTGAGCGCGGCCCTGCGACATCGAGCGCAGGTTGTTCACGTAGCCAAACATGTTGGCCAGCGGAACCATCGCGGTGATCGCGGTGACAACACCACGGTCTTCAGTGCCGTTGATCTGGCCACGGCGGGAGTTCAGGTCGCCGATGACGTCGCCCATGTAGTCTGCCGGGGTCACGACCTCGACCTTCATGATGGGTTCAAGCAGCTTCGGACCAGCCTTGGCGATACCTTCGCGGAAACCCGCGCGGGCAGCGATTTCGAAGGCCAGAACCGAGGAGTCCACATCGTGGTAGGCACCGTCGGTGAGGGTCGCCTTGATGTCGACCATCGGGAAGCCTGCGATCGGGCCCGAGGACATGACGCTCTCGATACCCTTGGTGACGCCCGGGATGTATTCCTTCGGAACCGAACCACCGACGATGGAGCTTTCGAAGGTGTAGCCTGCGCCAACCTCGTTCGGCTCGATCACCAGCTTGATGCGGGCGAACTGGCCGGTACCACCGGTCTGCTTCTTGTGGGTGTAGTCGATCTCGGCGCGGCGGGTGATCGTCTCGCGATAGGCCACCTGCGGAGCGCCGATGTTGGCTTCCACCTTGAATTCACGACGCATGCGGTCGACGATGATGTCGAGGTGAAGTTCACCCATGCCGGCGATGATCGTCTGGCCGCTTTCCTCGTCGGTCTTGACGCGGAAGGACGGATCTTCAGCAGCCAGGCGGTTGAGCGCGAGGCCCATCTTTTCCTGGTCGCCCTTGGTCTTCGGCTCGACGGCGATCTCGATCACTGGCTCGGGGAATTCCATGCGCTCCAGGATCACCGGCTTGTTCGGGTCACACAGGGTGTCACCGGTGGTGGTGTCCTTCAGACCGGCGAGCGCCACGATGTCGCCTGCATAGGCGATTTCGATGTCGTCACGGCTGTTGGAGTGCATCTGCATCATGCGGCCGACGCGTTCCTTCTTGTCCTTCACGGTGTTCGTGAGGCTTGCACCCTTGGTGAGAACACCAGAGTAGATGCGGCAGAAGGTGAGCGAACCGACGAACGGGTCGTTCATGATCTTGAACGCGAGCATCGAGAGCGGCTCTTCGTCCGACGAGCTGCGGGTGATTTCACCCTCAGTCTTCGGGTCGATGCCCTTGATGGCCGGAACGTCGAGCGGGCTCGGCAGGTAGGCGACAACGCCATCCAGCAGCGGCTGCACGCCCTTGTTCTTGAAAGCCGAACCACAGAAGATCGGAATGAACTCGCCGTGGATGGTGCCCTTGCGGATCAGAGCCATCAGCGCGTCGTTGTCCGGCTCGGTGCCTTCGAGATAGGCTTCCATAGCGGCTTCATCGACTTCAACGGCGGTCTCGATCATCAGATCGCGGAATTCCTGCGCCTTGTCGGCGAGGTCAGCCGGGATCTCGACTTCGTCCCAGGCAGCGCCCAGGGTTTCGTCGCGCCAGATCAGAGCCTTCATCTTGATCAGATCGACAACGCCAGCGAACTCGTTCTCGGCGCCGACCGGGATCTGCAGGCAGAGCGGCTTGGCACCCAGACGGGTCTTGACCATCTCGACGCAGCGGTAGAAGTCCGCACCGAGCTTGTCCATCTTGTTGACGAAGATCATGCGCGGCACGCGGTACTTGTCCGCCTGACGCCACACGGTTTCGGTCTGCGGCTCGACACCAGCGTTGGCGTCCAGCAGGGCGACGGCACCGTCCAGCACGCGCAGGGAGCGCTCCACCTCAATGGTGAAGTCCACGTGACCCGGGGTGTCGATGATGTTCAGGCGCTTTTCATTCCAGAAAGCGGTGGTCGCGGCCGACGTGATGGTGATGCCGCGTTCCTGTTCCTGTTCCATCCAGTCCATGGTGGCAGCGCCGTCATGGACTTCACCGATCTTGTGGCTCTTACCCGTGTAATACAGGATACGCTCGGTGGTCGTGGTCTTGCCGGCATCAATGTGAGCCATGATGCCGAAGTTGCGGTAGTCCTCGATCTTGTGCGTACGAGACATGGCGTCAGCCCTTCAACTCTTGGATTACCAGCGGTAGTGGGAGAAGGCGCGGTTCGCATCCGCCATGCGGTGCGTGTCTTCGCGCTTCTTGACGGCAGAGCCACGGTTGTTCGCGGCATCCAGCACTTCGCCCGACAGACGATCCACCATAGTGGTCTCGTTGCGGTTGCGGGCTGCAGTGATCAGCCAGCGAATTGCCAAGGCCTGGCGGCGGTCCGCACGGACTTCCACCGGAACCTGGTAGGTCGCACCACCGACACGGCGGGAGCGGACTTCCACCTGCGGCATGACGTTCTCGAGAGCGGCATGGAACACCTCGATCGGGTTCACACGGGCCTTCTTCTCGATGACGTCGAACGCGCCGTAAACGATGCGCTCAGCGGTAGACTTCTTGCCGTCGTACATGATCGAGTTCATGAACTTGGTGACGACGATATCGCCGAACTTCGGGTCCGGGATGATTTCACGCTTCTCGGCGCTATGACGACGGGACATCTAACGCTCCTTACTTCGGCCGCTTCGCGCCGTACTTCGAACGACGCTGCTTACGGTTCTTGACGCCCTGCGTGTCGAGCACGCCGCGGATGATGTGGTAGCGCACGCCCGGCAAGTCCTTGACGCGGCCGCCGCGGATCATCACCACGGAGTGTTCCTGAAGGTTGTGGCCTTCACCAGGAATGTAACCGATGACTTCGAAGCCGTTGGTCAGACGCACCTTGGCGACCTTACGAAGCGCCGAGTTCGGCTTCTTCGGGGTCGTGGTATAGACGCGGGTGCAAACACCACGCTTCTGCGGGCAGGCCTGCATGGCCGGCACCTTGTTCCGCTTCGGCGGGTCCTTCCGCGGCTTGCGGATCAGCTGGTTGATGGTCGGCATTCTGTGCCCTTTACCTTTGCCATCCAAAAATTCATCTGCAACTCTGCTTCTCGCAGATTCCAGTCAAACGGAATCGCGCCTCAGCCATGTCAGCCGACATGGGAGGCGCTGCGAAAACCAGAGGACCACGAGGTTAGTCGCGGTCATGCAATCGACGCGTATTCGCCTTTGAACCCGGCAGCGTTTAAGTTTTCAGGTTCCTTGCTTGGTCGCTGGAACACATCAGGACTTACCGCCTGCCATCGGGATGCGCGGAAACTACCCACGCCCCCGCCTCACGTCAAGGGAAATCTCGGGAATTCCTTGGGTTCACGCGGCTTCGGCCCATCACCAGCGTTTTTCGGCGGTGCGCCTGTCACATAGGGTGCTTTCCGATAGCCCCACCCCTGTTTCACGCAATTTTATGTCGCATTCAGGGGAAAGCCCTCGCCATCGCAAGGCTGCCATGCAGCGTGGACACGCCAGTTGTTAAGCCGGATTCGCCGGCAACCCCCGTGTTTGCGCTGATTCTGGTCATGATTTTTGCTTTGCTGGTTAACGCCGACTGAGTCTTGGACATCAGATTCGCGCGCCGGTGCCAGCACCTGATTCACGCACCTCGGCGCAATGCCCCCCCTGCCCTGCCGTAGCCCAGGCCTGCGAGCATAAAAAAAGGCCCCGCACCGCAGTGCGAGGCCTCTCGATGACAGCTGGTGGGCCTGTGCGCGTTATTCGCTCTTGAAGGCGATCACAGCCACGTTGCCTTCCAGAGCGTCCTGATAGGCATCGTCATAGGTCTCGTCATCCGGCTCGCCCGACAGGACGCCGATCTGGTCGAGTTCCGCCAGTGCGTAGCCATTCGCCGAAAGAGCCTCCAGCGTTGCCTGGATGGCTGTCTCTTCGTCCGCGCGGGACACCAGCACATGCACCGTGATGGCGTCCTGGGGAGCGCCCTCGGCGTCCTCCCAGACCCGGCCGACAACGATAAAGACGATCGGCTCATCGGCCTCGTCATTGTCATTCATGGCCATCGCGGCCTCCTCTCGTCAGCTAAAAGAAAGGCCGCCGGAGTGGCGGCCTTTCCTGTTGTCCTGCTCGTTACTCGGCAGCGCCCGACAGATCCGGCAGCAGGCCTTCTGCCGCGCTTTCGTCCGAGCGCTTGCGGCGCTCTTCGAGGATCAGGTCGTCGCGATGCGTCGCGATCTGGCGGATGCGCTTCATCACGCCGCCGGTACCGGCCGGGATGAGGCGACCCACAATCACGTTCTCCTTCAGGCCGACCAGCGGGTCGGTCTTGCCGTTGACGGCAGCCTCGGTGAGGACGCGCGTCGTCTCCTGGAAGGAGGCGGCAGAGAAGAACGAACGGGTCTGCAAGCTCGCCTTGGTGATACCAAGGAGAACCGGCACGCCCTTGGCCGGGGTCTTCGCCTCGTCAACGATGCGCTCGTTGACTTCCTCGAAGTCGATCCGGTCGACCTGTTCGCCTGCGAAGAACTCGGTCTCGCCGGCATCGGTGATCTCGATCTTCTGCAGCATCTGGCGAACGATCACCTCGATGTGCTTGTCGTTAATCACCACGCCCTGGAGGCGGTAGACTTCCTGGATCTCGTTGACGAGATAGGCAGCCAGTGCCTCGACGCCCTTGACCGCAAGAATGTCGTGCGGGGCCGGGTTGCCGTCGAGGATGTACTCGCCCTTCTCGATGGCATCGCCTTCCTGCAGGTGGAAGTGCTTGCCCTTCGGGATCAGGTATTCGACCGGTTCCAGCGCCTCGTCATTCGGCTCGACGATGACACGGCGCTTGTTCTTGTAGTCGCGACCGAAGCGGATGGTACCGCTGATTTCCGCGATGATGGCGTGATCCTTCGGACGGCGTGCCTCGAAGAGTTCGGCCACGCGCGGCAGACCACCGGTGATGTCCTTGGTCTTGGCGCTTTCCAGCGGGATACGTGCCAGCACGTCACCCGCCTTGACGCGGCTGCCGGGCTGAACCGACAGAATGGCGTCCACGGACAGAAGCAGACGGGCGTCGCCACCACGTGCCACCTTGGCGATGGAGCCGTTCTCGGTCTTGATGACCACGGCCGGCTTCAGATCCTGACCACGCTGCGACGTACGCCAGTCGATGACGACGCGCTTGGTGATACCGGTCGCCTCGTCGGTCGTTTCCTGAACCGACGCGCCATCCAGCAGGTCTTCGAAGTCGACCACACCATCCACTTCCGACAGCATCGGACGGGTGTAGGGGTCCCACTCGGCAATACGCTGGCCGCGCTTGACCGCATCACCTTCGTCCACATGCAGCTTGGAGCCGTAGGTGACGCGGTGAACGGCACGCTCGTTGCCGTCGCTGTCTACCACGACGATCGACATGTTGCGAACCATGGCAATGAGATTGCCATCGCTGTCGCGGGCGACAGAGCGGTTGCGCATGCGGATCGAGCCATCGACGTTGGACTCGATGAACGAGGAGTCCACCACCTGTGCGGTACCACCGATGTGGAAGGTACGCATGGTCAGCTGGGTGCCCGGTTCACCGATCGACTGCGCAGCGATGACGCCGACTGCTTCGCCCATGTTCACCGGCGTACCACGCGCCAGGTCACGGCCATAGCAGGTGCCGCAGACGCCGGTTTCGGTCTCGCAAGTCAGCACGGAGCGGATCTTGATCTGCTGCACCTTGGCAGCCTCGATCACTTCCACGTCCTTCTCATCGATCATGCGGCCGCGCGGGACGATGATCTCGCCGGTGGCATGGTTGTAGACGTCTTCCGCCACCGTACGGCCGAGGACGCGCTGTCCAAGGCTTGCGATGACCTGGCCGGCGTCGACAATCGCCTGCACGGTGATGCCGTTCTGAGAACCGCAATCCCGCTCGATGATGATCGAATCCTGCGCCACGTCCACGAGACGGCGGGTGAGGTAACCCGAGTTCGCGGTCTTCAACGCCGTATCGGCCAGACCCTTACGGGCGCCGTGGGTGGAGTTGAAGTACTCGAGAACCGAGAGACCTTCCTTGAAGTTCGAGATGATCGGGTTTTCGATGATCTCGCCCGACGGCTTGGCCATAAGGCCGCGCATGCCGGCAAGCTGCTTCATCTGGGCCGGAGAACCACGGGCACCGGAGTGCGACATCATGTAAACCGAGTTCATCGGCTTCTGACGACCCGTTTCCTCGTCGATCTGAACCGCCTGAATGCGCTTCATCATCTCGTCGGCGACGCGGTCGGTGCACTTGGCCCAGGCGTCAACGACCTTGTTGTACTTCTCGCCCTGGGTGATCAGGCCGTCGTTGTACTGCTGCTCGTACTCGGCGACCATGGCAGCGGTCTCGCCCACCAGCTTCTGCTTGGTGTCCGGGATCACCATGTCGTCCTTGCCGAACGAAATGCCGGCGCGGCAGGCGTTGACGAAGCCAAGCTGCATGATCCGGTCGCAGAAAATGACCGTCTCCTTCTGACCGCAAGCGCGGTAGACGGTATCGATCATCCGCGAGATTTCCTTCTTCGTCATCAGCTTGTTGCAGGTGTCGAAGGGAACCTCGAAATGCTTCGGCAGCAGTTCGGCGATCATCATGCGGCCAGGCGTGGTCTCATGGATGCCGGAGACCGGGTTGCCATCGGCGTCCACGGTCTTGAAGCGGCCACGGATCTTCGTGTGCAGCGTGATGACCTTGTTGGCAATCGCGTGCTGGATCTCGCCCATGCTGCTGAAGGCCATGCCCTGGCCCGGCTCGTTCTCCGCCATGATCGACAGATAATAAAGACCAAGCACAATGTCCTGCGAGGGAACGATGATCGGGCCACCGTTCGCCGGATGCAGGATGTTGTTGGTCGACATCATCAGCGTGCGTGCTTCCAGCTGGGCTTCCAGCGACAGCGGCACGTGCACGGCCATCTGGTCACCGTCGAAGTCGGCGTTGAAGGCCGAGCAGACGAGCGGATGCAGCTGGATCGCCTTGCCTTCGATCAGCGTCGGTTCGAACGCCTGGATACCCAGACGGTGCAGGGTCGGCGCGCGGTTCAAGAGCACCGGATGTTCACGGATAACCTCGTCGAGGATATCCCAGACCTCCGGACGCTCCTTCTCCACCAGCTTCTTGGCCTGCTTGACGGTCGAGGAGAAGCCCTTGGCGTCAAGGCGCGAATAGATGAAGGGCTTGAACAGCTCCAGAGCCATCTTCTTCGGCAGGCCGCACTGGTGCAGCTTCAGCTCCGGACCCACGGTGATCACCGAACGGCCGGAATAGTCGACGCGCTTGCCGAGCAGGTTCTGACGGAAGCGGCCCTGCTTGCCCTTGAGCATGTCGGACAGCGACTTCAGCGGACGCTTGTTGGCACCGGTGATGACGCGGCCACGGCGGCCGTTGTCGAACAGGGCGTCAACAGACTCCTGCAGCATGCGCTTTTCGTTGCGGATGATGATATCCGGCGCACGCAGCTCGATCAGGCGCTTCAGGCGGTTGTTGCGGTTGATCACGCGGCGGTACAGATCGTTCAGATCCGACGTCGCGAACCGGCCGCCGTCCAGCGGAACCAGCGGGCGCAGATCAGGCGGGATCACCGGGATCACGGTCATGATCATCCATTCAGGCCGGTTGCCGGACTGCTGGAAGGCTTCAATGACCTTGAGGCGCTTGGCGAGCTTCTTCGGCTTCAGTTCGGTGGTCGCCTCGGCGATCTCGACGCGCAGCTTCTCGCTCTCGCGGTCCATGTCGAGCGCCATCAGCAGCTCGCGGATCGCTTCGGCGCCGATCATGGCGGTGAAGCTGTCCTCGCCGTACTCGTCCTGTGCCGTCAGGTACTCTTCTTCCGAGAGCAGCTGGTGCTGCTTCAGCGGCGTCAGGCCGGGCTCGAGAACCACATAGTTCTCGAAATACAGCACGCGCTCCAGATCCTTCAGCGTCATGTCGAGCAGAAGGCCGATGCGCGAGGGCAGCGACTTGAGGAACCAGATGTGCGCCACCGGAGCGGCCAGCTCGATATGGCCCATGCGCTCACGGCGAACGCGCGACAGGGTCACTTCGACGCCGCACTTCTCGCAGATAACGCCCTTGTACTTCATGCGCTTGTACTTGCCGCACAAGCACTCGTAGTCCTTGATCGGACCAAAAATGCGCGCGCAGAACAGACCATCGCGTTCCGGCTTGAACGTACGATAGTTGATCGTCTCCGGCTTTTTGATCTCGCCAAAAGACCAAGACATGATCTTTTCGGGGCTCGCGAGGGAGATCCGGATCTGGTCGAAGGTCTGCGCAGGAGCCTGCTGGTTGAACAGGTTCATGACCTCATGATTCATGGGCTCTCTCCTTCGATGCACGGATGGGGAGCGGGCTCACTGGCCCGCCCCCCGCATCCGGCACGGTAGTCCTGTTTCGGTCGTCTTCAATGCCCGCGGAGTTCACTCCGCCGCGTCGGCCGCGGGCTCGTCATTGGTAAGAAGTTCGTTCTGCTGCAGTTCGACATTGAGGCCGAGCGAGCGCATTTCCTTGACGAGAACGTTGAAGCTCTCCGGAATGCCCGCCTCGAACGTGTCGTCGCCGCGAACGATGGCTTCGTAGACCTTGGTACGTCCGGCGACGTCGTCCGACTTCACCGTCAGCATTTCCTGCAGCGTATAGGCTGCACCATAGGCCTCGAGCGCCCACACTTCCATTTCACCGAAGCGCTGGCCACCGAACTGCGCCTTGCCACCCAGCGGCTGCTGGGTCACGAGCGAGTATGGGCCGATCGAACGGGCGTGGATCTTGTCGTCCACCAGGTGGTGCAGCTTGAGCATATAGATGTAGCCCACCGTGACCTTGCGGTCGAAGGCTTCACCCGTACGCCCGTCGTACAGCGTCGACTGACCACTCGGGTCGAGACCCGCGATGTTCAGCATGTCGACAATGTCCGGCTCATGCGCACCGTCGAACACCGGCGTTGCGATCGAGACGCCCTTCTTGAGCTGCTCGGCGAGGCGCACGACGGACTGGTCGTCGAACTCCTTGACCGCATCACCCTTGATGTTGTCGCCATAGATCTCGACGATCTGGCCCTTCAGCGCCTGGATCTCGCCCGACTTGCGATACTCTTCATAGAGTTCGCCGATCTTGCGGCCCATGCCTGCGCAGGCCCAGCCCAGGTGGGTTTCAAGGATCTGACCGACGTTCATGCGCGAAGGCACGCCGAGCGGGTTCAGAACGATGTCCACATGGGTGCCATCGGCGAGGAACGGCATGTCCTCGTTCGGGTTGATCTTGGAGACCACGCCCTTGTTGCCATGGCGGCCGGCCATCTTGTCGCCCGGCTGGATCTTGCGCTTCACGGCGACGAAGACCTTGACCATCTTCATCACGCCCGGGGGCAGCTCGTCACCGCGCTGCAGCTTGTCCACCTTGTCGATGAAACGCTGCTCGAGGCGCTTGCGGCTCTCGTCATACTGACCGCGCAGGGCTTCGATCTCGCTCATGAACTTTTCATCGTCCACGGCGAACTGCCACCACTGCGAACGCGGGAACTCGGCCAGCACTTCGCCGGAGAGAACCGTGTCCTTCTTCGAACCCTTCGGACCGGAGATCGCGGTCTTGCCACGCAGCATCTCGCCGAGACGGCCGTAGACGTTGCGGTCCAGGATCGCCTGTTCGTCGTCGCGGTCCTTGGCCAGGCGCTCGATTTCCTCGCGCTCGATGGCCATCGCACGCTCGTCCTTCTCGACGCCGTGACGGTTGAACACGCGGACTTCGACGACCGTACCGGTCACGCCGGGCGGCAGACGCAGCGAGGTGTCGCGAACGTCGGAGGCCTTTTCACCGAAGATGGCGCGCAGAAGCTTTTCTTCCGGCGTCATCGGGCTTTCGCCCTTCGGCGTGATCTTGCCGACGAGGATGTCGCCCGGCTTCACTTCGGCGCCGATGTAGACGATGCCGGCTTCGTCGAGGTTCTTCAGCGCTTCTTCCGAAACGTTCGGGATGTCGCGCGTGATTTCTTCCGGCCCAAGCTTGGTGTCACGGGCGGCGACTTCAAACTCTTCCAGGTGGATCGAGGTGAAGACGTCATCAGACACGATGCGTTCGGACAGGAGGATGGAGTCCTCGAAGTTGTAACCGTTCCACGGCATGAACGCGACGAGCACGTTGCGGCCGAGCGCCAGGTCACCCAGATCGGTCGACGGGCCGTCGGCGATGATGTCGCCCTTGCCGATCACGTCGCCCACCCGCACCAGCGGACGCTGGTTGATACAGGTGTTCTGGTTCGAACGCTGGAACTTCATCAGACGGTAGATGTCGACGCCCGACTTGGACGGATCGAGATCTTCCGTGGCGCGGATAACGATACGGGTCGCATCGACCTGATCGACCACACCGCCGCGGCGCGCGCCGATGGCAGCGCCCGAGTCACGGGCCACGATCGGCTCCATGCCGGTACCGACGAACGGAGCTTCGGCGCGAACCAGCGGAACGGCCTGACGCTGCATGTTCGAGCCCATGAGCGCGCGGTTCGCGTCATCGTTCTCAAGGAACGGGATGAGCGCGGCCGCGACAGACACGAGCTGCTTCGGCGACACGTCCATAAGGTCAACGCGCTCGGACGGGACGAGCATGTTTTCACCGGCGTGACGGCAGGTGACCAGTTCGTTGACGAAGCGGCCGGTCTCGTCCATCTGGGCGTTGGACTGGGCGACGTAGTGCTTCGCCTCTTCCATGGCCGACAGATAGACCACGTCGTTCGACACGACGCCGTCCTTCACCTTGCGGTACGGGCTTTCGATGAAGCCGTACTTGTTGACACGGGCAAAGGTCGCCAGCGAGTTGATCAGACCGATGTTCGGGCCTTCCGGCGTCTCGATCGGGCAGATACGGCCGTAGTGCGTCGGATGCACGTCGCGGACTTCGAAGCCGGCGCGCTCGCGGGTCAGACCACCAGGTCCAAGGGCCGACAGGCGGCGCTTGTGCGTCACTTCGGACAGCGGGTTGGTCTGGTCCATGAACTGCGACAGCTGCGAGGAACCGAAGAACTCGCGCACGGCGGCAGCCGCCGGCTTCGCGTTGATCAGGTCCTGCGGCATGACCGTGTCGATCTCGACGGAGCTCATGCGCTCCTTGATCGCGCGTTCCATGCGCAGGAGGCCGACGCGGTACTGGTTCTCCATCAGCTCGCCGACCGAACGGACGCG
The DNA here is from genome assembly GCF_026672425.1 of Pannonibacter sp. SL95. GTDB lineage: Bacteria > Pseudomonadota > Alphaproteobacteria > Rhizobiales > Stappiaceae > Pannonibacter. The sequence continues at coordinate 1,473,295 of NZ_JAPPRC010000003.1, read as the reverse complement.
GCGGTTGCCGAGGTTGTCGATGTCGTCGATCTCGCCCTTGCCGTCGCGCAGGGCGAGCAGCAGCTGGATCACCGCCAGGATGTCTTCCTTGCGCAGCGTGCGCACGGTGTCCGGGCAGGCCAGGTCGAGACGCATGTTCATCTTGACGCGGCCGACCGCAGACAGGTCGTAACGCTCGGCGTCAAAGAACAACGACTGGAACATCGCTTCGGCGCTGTCCAGGGTGGGCGGCTCGCCCGGGCGCATGACGCGGTAGATGTCGAAGAGCGCGTCCTCGCGGGACTCGTTCTTGTCGACAGCCAGCGTGTTGCGGACATACGGACCCGTGTTGACGTGGTCGATGTCGAGCACGGACAGCTCTTCATAGCCACGCTGAATCAGCTCATCCAGCAGCTTGGCGGTGATTTCATCGCCGGCTTCTGCATAGATTTCACCGGTGACGAAGTCGACGACGTCCTCAGCCAGATACTGGCCGTGCAGGTCCTCGTCGGTCACCTTCAGACCGGTCACGCCCTTCTCGGCGAGCTGCTTCACCGTACGGGCGGTGATCTTGCGGCCAGCCTCGATCACGACTTCGCCGGTGTCGGCGTCGACCATGTCGTAGGAGGCCTTGGTGCCCTTCAGGCGGTCGCCGTCGAACGGCATGCGCCAGGAGCCCTTGCCCGAACGGCTGTACTCGATGCGCTGGTAGAAGGTGTTCAGGATCTCTTCGCCGTCGAGGCCGAGGGCCATCAGCAGCGAGGAAACCGGGATCTTGCGGCGGCGGTCGATACGCGCGTAGACGATGTCCTTGGCGTCGAACTCGATGTCGAGCCAGGAACCGCGGTACGGGATCACGCGGGCAGCAAACAGCAGCTTGCCGGACGAATGGGTCTTGCCCTTGTCATGATCGAAGAACACGCCCGGGGAGCGGTGCATCTGCGAAACGATGACGCGTTCGGTGCCGTTGACGACGAAGGTGCCGTTGTCCGTCATGAAGGGCATGTCGCCCATGTAGACGTCCTGCTCCTTGATGTCCTTGACGGACTTGGCGCCGGTGTCTTCATCGACATCGAACACGATGAGGCGGAGCGTCACCTTCAGCGGAGCGGCAAAGGTCATGCCACGCTGACGGCACTCGTCAACGTCGTACTTCGGGGGGTCGAACTCGTACTTTACGAATTCGAGCAAAGCCGTGCCGGCAAAATCGGAGATCGGGAATACGGAACTGAAGACCGCCTGAAGGCCTTCATCCCCACGCCCGCCCTTGGGCTCGTCGACCTGCAGGAACTGGTCGTACGAAGCCTTCTGCACCTCGATGAGGTTGGGCATGGCCGTGACATCGCGGATCGATCCGAAAAACTTCCGGACACGCTTGCGACCGTTGAACGTAAGAGTCATTGTCGCTCCTCGCATCGCCTGGGTGACGGCTGTCCGCAACGCCCCTTATCCAATCGGACCCACTGGGTCCAGGCGCTTCGGATAACCGTCCCCTATCTGGGACTAATGCCCCGGAAACGGGTGGCACCCGCCGGGGCTGGATGTGCGGTCCCGGGAAACCCGGGACCGCGATTTCATCTGAAGTCGATTACTTCAGCTCGACCTTGGCGCCAGCTTCTTCCAGCTTCTTCTTCAGGTCTTCAGCTTCAGCCTTGGAGACCTGCTCCTTGACAACCTTCGGAGCGCTCTCGACGAGTTCCTTGGCTTCCTTCAGGCCGAGACCGGTGATGGCGCGGACTTCCTTGATGACGTTGATCTTCTTGTCGCCAGCGTCAGCCAGGACAACGTCAAATTCAGTCTGCTCTTCAACAGCAGCGGCCGGAGCAGCAGCAACGGCAGCAACAGCAACCGGAGCAGCGGCAGAAACGCCCCACTTCTCTTCGAGCATCTTGGACAGCTCAGCAGCTTCCATAACGGTCAGTGCGGACAGGTCTTCGACCAGCTTGTTCAGATCAGCCATTTTATTTACCTTACGTTCGAACCAATAGTCTGCGTACAGACAATGTTGTTGGGGTGGGGCGCCTTATGCGGCCTCGTCCTTCTTGGCATACGCGCCGAAAACGCGGGCAAGCTGCCCGGCCGGAGCGTTGACAACCTGTGCAATGCGGGATGCCGGGGTCTGGATCATGCCCACCAGGCGTGCGCGCAGCTCTTCGAGCGACGGCATCGTGGCGAGAGACTTGACGCCTTCCGCATTCAGGTTGGTCTTACCCAGAGCACCGCCGAGGATGACGAACTTGTCCGTCGTCTTGGCGAATTCGACCATAGCCTTCGGGGCTGCGACCGGATCGCTCGAGAAAGCGATCAGGGTCGGGCCCTTGAACAGGCCACTGACGTGCTCCAGTTCAGTGCCTTGAAGGGCAAGCTTCACAAGGCGGTTCTTGGCAACTCGTACGGACCCGCCGGATTCGCGCACCTTCGACCGCAGGGCGGTCATCTGTGCAACCGAGAGACCCGCATAGTGCGCAACGACCAGAACGGTAGTGCCAGACAGCACTTCGTTCAGGGCGGTCACGAACTCGTGCTTTTCCGCTCTTTCCACTTGCCTACTCCAATTGGTGGCGTTGCCGCCACCGGTTTGCCTTTGCCGTTCCGCGCCAGGATCCGGTTGCCCGGGCCACACGCGAGACGACGCTCAGGGTTCCTGTCCCCCTCGCCTCGCAGGCAGCGCGGCAAGGCAGTTGGTTCGAACCGGTCTTGGCACCTTGCGGTGCGTGAACCTGTGTTCTTACCTATCTATGCAGGCCCATTCGGCTTAAACCGGTTTCCCGGCACCTGCAGTCTCGGACAGGGATGACCCGGCCTTGCGGTCGGGCCAGAACCCCCGGGGGAAACCCGGGGGAACTTCGTTACGGCTTAGCCGTTGATCGAGGCCAGCTCGACCTTGACGCCGGGGCCCATGGTCGACGACAGCGCGACGCGCTTGAGGTACTGACCCTTGGAGCCGGACGGCTTTGCCTTCTGGACGGCATCGAGCAGCGCGCGGATGTTCTCGACCAGGGCATCCTGGGAGAACGACAGCTTGCCGATACCGGCGTGGATGATGCCGGCCTTTTCGACGCGGAACTGCACGGCGCCGCCCTTGGCGTCACGCACGGCCGAAGCCACGTCCGGGGTCACGGTCCCAACCTTCGGGTTCGGCATCAGGCCGCGCGGGCCGAGCACCTTACCCAGACGGCCGACGAGCGGCATCATGTCCGGGGTCGCGATGCAGCGATCGAAATCGATCTTGCCGCCCTGGACTTCGTTGACCAGCTCTTCAGCGCCAACGATGTCAGCGCCGGCAGCCTTGGCTTCCTCGGCCTTGTCGCCACGGGCGAACACGGCGACGCGGACGGTCTTGCCGGTGCCGTTCGGCAGCACGCAGACGCCACGGACCATCTGGTCAGCGTGACGCGGGTCAACGCCGAGGTTGATGGCGATTTCGACGGTTTCGTCGAACTTCACCTTGGCGCGCTCCTTGATCATGACCAGGGCGTCGTTCAGGGTGTAGTTCTTGTTGCGGTCAATGCCTTCGCGAGCTGCGCGGATGCGCTTACCAATCTTCGCCATTGTTCTTACTCCACGACCTCGAGGCCCATCGAACGGGCGGAACCCTCAACCATGAGCATGGCAGCCTCAACATCGTTGGCGTTCAGATGCTTCATCTTCGCCAGAGCAATGTCGCGCACCTGCGCCTTGGTCACCTTGCCGACGGTGCCCTTGCCCGGGGTCTTGGAACCGGACTTGATGCCAGCGGCCTTCTTGAGGAAGAAGCTCACCGGAGCCGTCTTGATCTCGAAGGTGAAGGAGCGGTCAGAGAAATAGGTGATGACGACCGGGCACGGAGCGCCCTTCTCGATATCCTGGGTCTGCGCGTTGAACGCCTTGCAGAACTCCATGATGTTGAGGCCGCGCTGACCCAGCGCCGGACCGATCGGGGGAGACGGCGTGGCAGAGCCAGCAGCCACCTGCAGCTTGATGTAACCTTCAATTTTCTTCGCCATACTGCTCTCCTATTAAGCATGCCGGGCGACCGGCGTTCAGGAGTGGGTGGTATGGATTGGCGACCCGGCGAAGGCCCGCTTTTCCTGCCACCCTTTACAAGCAGGCGGAAACCGCCTGCCGCAGCCCTTGAAGGACTGCTGTCCGGTTCAGCCGACCTTGTCGACCTGACCGAATTCGAGTTCGACCGGCGTCGGCCGGCCGAAAATGGACACCGCGACCTTGAGGCGCGCACGTTCGTCATCAACTTCCTCGACAATGCCGGAGAAGGAGGCGAACGGACCATCGGACACGCGAACCTGCTCGCCGACTTCGAAGCTGACGGACGGCTTCGGACGCTCCACGCCTTCCTGAACCTGGTTCAGGATCCGCAGGGCTTCCTTTTCCGAAATCGGCATCGGCTTCTGTTCGGCACCGAGGAAACCGGTGACCTTCGGGGTGTTCTTGATGAGATGGAACGCCTCGTCGGTCATATCCATCTTCACCAGGACATAGCCCGGGAAAAACTTGCGTTCGGCGTCGACCTTGCGGCCGCGACGCACCTCGACGACCTTCTCCATCGGAACGAGAATTTCGTCGAACAGATCGGACAAGCCCTTCTGCGCGGCTTTTTCGCGAATGGAATCGGCCACCTTCTTTTCGAAATTCGAATAGGCGTGCACAATGTACCAGCGCTTGGGCATGAGCTCAGATCCGCATCTTGTATCGTGGTTACCGGTCGTCAGTTGCCGAGGCCGAGCAACAGACTGACACCCCAGCTCATCAGCTGATCGGCCACCAGGAAGAAAATCGAGGCGATCAGCACCATCAGGAACACCATGACGGTCGTGACCGCGGTCTCGCGCCGGGTCGGCCAGATGACCTTGGATGCCTCGGAGCGAACCTGCTGGATAAACGTAAAGGGATTGGTCTTGGCCATTCCGGTCCCGATTTTGTCACGACGAGCGGGCGCGCAGAATCATCCGCGCGCCCCGCCCGAGTGGTCCTCTTTAAGGCCTCGGCGGCCAAACTGCAAGAACAAAAATGGCAGGGGCAGCAGGGCTCGAACCCGCGACCTGCGGTTTTGGAGACCGCCGCTCTACCAACTGAGCTATACCCCTGCATGGGCGATGGCGAACCACCGCCCTGTCTCGCTGTGTTTAGCCCCTGCTTTGCCAGTTTGGCAAGTAAAATCAGGGGCTAGGCGGTGCCAGCTCTGCAGCTGGCACCAGCATCACCTTACTCGATGATGGAGGCAACGACGCCGGCGCCGACGGTACGGCCGCCTTCGCGGATTGCGAAGCGCAGGCCGTCTTCCATGGCGATCGGAACGATCAGCGTGACGACGACGGAGATGTTGTCGCCCGGCATGACCATTTCGGTGCCTTCCGGCAGTTCAACGATGCCCGTCACGTCGGTCGTGCGGAAGTAGAACTGCGGACGGTAGTTCGTGAAGAACGGCGTATGACGGCCGCCTTCTTCCTTGGTCAGGATGTAGGCTTCAGCCTTGAACTTCTTGTGCGGCTTGACCGTACCCGGCTTGCACAGAACCTGACCACGCTCCACGTCTTCACGGCCAACGCCGCGAACCAGAGCGCCGATGTTGTCGCCAGCCTGGCCCTGATCGAGCAGCTTGCGGAACATTTCAACGCCGGTAACGGTCGTCTTGCGGGTGTCGCGGATGCCGACGACTTCGACTTCCTCGCCAACCTTGACGATGCCGCGCTCGACGCGACCGGTCACCACGGTGCCACGGCCGGAGATCGAGAACACGTCTTCGATCGGCATCAGGAACGGCTGGTCGATCGGACGCTCCGGGGTCGGGATGTAGCTGTCAACAGCGTCCATCAGCGAGCGGATCGCGTCACGGCCGATGGCGGCGTCACGGTTTTCAACCGCGGCCAGCGCCGAGCCCTTGACGATCGGAATGTCGTCGCCCGGGAAGTCGTAGGACGAAAGCAGCTCGCGCAGCTCCATCTCGACGAGGTCCAGAAGCTCTTCGTCGTCGACCTGGTCGACCTTGTTCATGAACACCACCAGAGCCGGCACGCCGACCTGACGGGCGAGCAGGATGTGCTCGCGGGTCTGCGGCATCGGGCCGTCAGCGGCCGAGCAAACCAGGATCGCGCCGTCCATCTGGGCAGCACCGGTGATCATGTTCTTGACGTAGTCGGCGTGACCCGGGCAGTCAACGTGAGCGTAGTGACGGTTGGCCGTCTCGTACTCGACGTGTGCCGTGGAGATCGTGATGCCGCGGGCCTTTTCTTCCGGCGCAGCGTCGATCTGGTCATAGGCCTTGGCGACCGCGCCGCCGACTTCTGCCAGCGTCATGGTGATCGCTGCGGTCAGCGTCGTCTTGCCGTGGTCAACGTGGCCGATCGTGCCAATGTTCACGTGCGGCTTCGTGCGCTCAAACTTTTCCTTCGCCATCGGCGTCGCTCTCTATCCGTTACGCGGTTCAGTCGTTTAGGTTCGAGGCGGGACGCTTTCCGGCCGCTGCGGTCGCCATTTCAGGCGCCCCGGAGGCAGCGAATTGCTTCCCGTTCTGTCCAGGACCCCGGGACAGAACTTGCCCGTACCGGTCACTCTGATCGGCACCCAGTGATGGAGCGGGTGAAGGGAATCGAACCCTCGTCATCAGCTTGGAAGGCTGCTGCTCTACCATTGAGCTACACCCGCTGACCCGGACTTCGGGAGACGATGGTGGAGGAGGTTGGATTCGAACCAACGTAGGCTTAGCCAACGGATTTACAGTCCGTCCCCTTTAGCCACTCGGGCACTCCTCCATTCCGTCGAGCCTCTGTCCGAAGCAGTCAGGATGGCTTCACAGACCGCCCCGCCGCAAGTGCGGGGTGTCCTGTGGCGCGTGTTATGCAGATGCAGTCCTGCCCTGTCAACGCCGATTTGCCGGGTCAGGTCACAAAATGCATTGGCCCCTGCATTTTCCTGTTTTCAGAGCCCGCCTCAGCGCCAACATGCCCTCGCGGAATCAATGCTTTTCCTTGTTTCCACAGGGCTTTTCCCCAGGCCGCGCCGATCTCTGGAGGCCTTGGAAGTTGGGTCAAACCCGCAGGATCCAGCGACTTTGGCTCCCCTTTTGGTCGAAAGCCGGTTGTCTCGTCATCCGCTGTGCTGCCGCTTTTACCGCCTATCGCCCCCCTCTCCTGCCCTGATCTCCCTGCCGACGACGTCGTCCCTGCGTGTGCGCTTGTTCGGCGCCGGTGGCCGCCCACGATTCGATTCTTGTACTTGCAATACCCGCCCATTTCGGTTGTTGTATATGCAATAGCCTCAGGAGCCCGCCATGACCGGCCCGCACCATATGCCTGCCGCCGACGATACGCCCTTGCAGGATCTGCCGGATGTCGACGCCATGGCACGGACCTGTCTCGGGCTGTCCGTGCGCCGCACGTCCAACCTGATTACCCGGCACTACAATGCGCATCTGGCCAGCGCCGGCCTTGAGGTCACCCAGTTCTCGCTGCTGGCCGGCATTGCGTCGCGCAATCCGGCCTCCCTGGGTGATCTCGCCTCGTTCCTGTCCATCGACCGCTCCACCCTCACCCGCAATCTGAAGCCGTTGCAGGCTGCCGGGCTGATCGTCATGGCGCCGGGTGCCGGCCGCCGTCAGCTTCCCGCCCTTACGGATGCGGGCCGCGCGGCCCTGTTTGCGGCCGCAGCCGCCTGGCAAACCGCTCAAAGCAGCCTGCTCGCAGAGCTGGGTCCCGATGACACCGGCGCCGTCCGCGTCGGGCTGAAGCGCCTGCGCGACGCCCTGCGCGCCCTTTCGACTGCCTCCCCCGCACGGCCCGAGTGATCGCGCCAGCCCCCTTTCTTCGATCCAACGACAAGGACATGCCATGACGAGCGAAATTTCGCCCTCCGAAGCAGCCACCCTGCAGCTCGGCGCCCTGCCTCTCACCGAAATCACCAAGCTGTCCGGTCTGGAGATCTTCCAGCATATGAAAGAGGGCAAGCTGCCCGCACCGCCGATCATGGTGACGATGCAGATCTTCCTGGAGACCGCAGAGGCCGGTCGTGCCGTCTTTCGGGGCAATCCCGGCAAGGCACATATGAACCCGCAAGGCACCGTGCATGGCGGCTGGATCTCCACGATCCTCGACACATCCATGAGCTGCGCCGTCCACACGGAACTGAAGCCCGGCGAGATCTATACGACCACCTCGCTCACCGTGAACATGGTGCGCCCCCTGATGCCCGGCTCCGGCGAGGTGCGCTGTGAAGGACTGGTCGCCCATCGCGGCAGCCGCCTCGCCACCGCCGAAGGCCGCCTGGTCGATGCCAAGGGAAAGCTGATCGCCCATGGCACCGTCACCTGCATGATCTTCCCGCTGCAAACAGCCTGAAGCTGGGCACCGGAATGAGGCCGACCGCCCTGCCCGGGCACAAAAGCTGCCTGTTGCAGTCAATGCCTTGAAAATCGCGGTTCAACTGGACCGCGATTGCCTTTATGACAGCTCCATGAGCGACGACACATCTTCCAGCAAACGCCCCCGCCCCGCCGGGGCTGGCGGCTTCCGCAAATCCGGCCCGACAGGCGCTGGCGGCGACCGCTCGCCGTGGCAGCGCGACAAGCCCGGCCGCGGCTTCGTGAAACCCGGGCCGCGCCGTCCCGGCCTGCCGCCGGAAGGCCCGGTGCTGCTTTACGGCCTGCACACGGTCGAGGCCGCCTTCGCCAACCGCGATCGCAAGCGCATCAAGCTCTTTGCCACGGAGAACGCCGTCAACCGTCTGGAAGAGCGCGGCGTGAAGATCGACGTGCCTGTCGAGATCACCGCGCCGCGGGCGCTGGACCGCATGGTTACCAAGGATGCCGTGCACCAGGGCATGATCCTGGAAGCCGATCCCCTGCCGGCCTATGGCGTCAAGGAACTGAAGGGCGCAAGGCTGGTGCTGGTTCTCGATCAGGTCACCGATCCGCATAATGTCGGCGCGATCCTGCGCTCGGCCGTGGCGCTTGCCGCTGACGCCGTCGTCACAACCGAACGGCATGCGCCGGAAGAAGGCTCGGTTCTCGCCAAATCCGCCTCCGGCGCGCTCGACATGATCAAGCATGTGCGGGTCAAGAACCTCGCCCGGTTCCTCGATGAGATGGGCGAGGAAGGCTTCTTCCGCGTTGCGCTCGACAGCGATGGACCGGCGACACTCGAGGAAACCACATTCGGCGACAAGACAGTGCTTGTGCTGGGCTCCGAGGGCAAGGGCGTGCGCCAGGGTGTGCGCGCGGCCTGCGACACCCTCGCCCGCCTCGACATGCCCGGCGAGATCCGCTCGCTCAACGTGTCAAACGCCGCCGTGCTGTCGCTCTACCTCGCCCGCTCCAAGATGGGACTTTAAGGCAGGCAACTGACCCGGACCTCACCCACGTCATCCCGGCCAAGCGCAGCGGCCAGGACCGGAGAGCCCGGGTCCGCTCCGTCGAGCGCACTTGAGAAGCCCGGGCGTAGAGAGACTGCAAAGGACACAATCCTCTCCTTCGTCATGGTCGGGCCTGTCCCGGCCATCTGCACGCAATTGATTTGTACAGATCCTCGGCACAAGGCCGAGGATGACGATGGAGAGGTAACGGCTGTTCAGTCACTTGAAGCCCGGAACGCTCCGCTCCCGGACGAGCTTGATGACAAACCTCGACTTCACCCCCGTCATCCCGGCCAAGCGCAGCGCCGAGCCGGGACCGGAGAGCCGGGTCCGACACGTCGAGTGCACCGGAAAAGCTCGGGCCTGGAGAGACTGCAAGGGACACAATCCTCTCCTTCGTCATGGTCGGGCCTGTCCCGACCATCTGCAGACCATTGATTTGCATAGATCCTCGGCACAAGGCCGAGGATGACGATGGAAGGGTAACGGGCTGTTCAGTCGTTTGAAGCGCGGGACGCTCCGATCCCGGACGAGCGTGATATCAAACCTCGACCTCCCCCGTCATCCCGGCCAAGCGCAGCGCCGAGCCGGGACCGGAGAGTCGAAGCCTCTATATTTCGATCAGTTAAGCCCGGAGAGACCTAGGCTCCCCGGTCCCGGATCTCCGCTTCGCTGCGTCCGGGATTGTTTGTTGTCCGAGGTGCTAGGGTAAAGGGGAAGCTGCGACCCTTAACCCGCAGCTTCAGCGTCAGGCGACCGTCCCGGGGTCGGGTTTTCACCCGCTGTCATCATGGCTCCCTGACGCTTCCCTTTTCCCGCTTGGAGAGTTGATTGGGCCTCTGGTTGACACCCACGCCCGCAAACAATCCGAAGCACGTCAAGGATAGCACGGCCATGCCCGCCCTGCAGCAGCCTCCCGCCCATGTCTGCGGCTTCGATGTCGCCAAGGACAGCATCACCGCCTTCGACACCGCCACCGGCCGTGTCACGACCTTCCCCAACCGCTCCGCCAGCATCCGCAAGGCGCTGACAGGCCTGTCGGCCGACTGCCTGTGCGTGTTGGAGCCGACCGGCGGCCACGAGCGCCTGCTGGTGGGCGAACTGACGGCAGCAGGCCTTGCCTGCCACCGGGCCGATACCGTTAAGGTCAAGGCATTCAGCCGGTCCTTCGGCCGTCTTGCCAAGACAGACGCCATCGATGCCCAGGCTCTGGCCCGCTATGGCGAGGAGCGCTGGAAGACACTCGCCCTGTGCAAGCCGGCCGATGAGACCCAGAGCACACTCGCCAGCCTCAATGCCCGCCGTCAGGAGCTTCTCGCCCTCAAGGTGGCCGAGCAGAACCGCTCAAAGATCCCCGGAGAGGGACCTGGCATCGCGATCATCCGCCGCTCCTGCCAGGTCATCCTGCGGGCGATCCTGCACGAGATCGAGGCCATCGACGCCGCCATCGAGGCGCTCGTCGACGCCTCGCCGCAGCTCGCCCGCCGGATCGAGGTCTGCTGCTCCCTGCCGGGCGTGGGCAAGCGCACCGCCATCACCCTCGCCGCAACCATGCCGGAACTGGGAACGATGGACCGGCGCCAGGCCGCAAGCCTCGCCGGGGTCGCCCCTCATCCGAAGGACAGCGGAACCCTCAAGGGATATCGCCGGATGCACGGCGGACGCTCCACCGTCAAGCCGGCCCTCTTCATGGCCGCCTTGTCCGCAAGCCGCGCAAACGGGCCATTAAAGGAGGTCTATCAAAGGCTTATCAACAACGGGAAGAAGCCAATCCTCGCAATCGCCGCCCTCATGCGAAAGATCATCGTCATCCTGAACGCAAGGATCAGGCAAAACGCACAACAACAGAGTTGATGACACATAGGGTTTTTTTATCCGTCTGAACCCGGGACGCTCCGCTCCCGGTTCACCCAGCCTGAACCCGCCAGGGTCACCTGAAAAAGCGCCAAGCGGATCACGCCGCGCGCGCAATCAGTCGCCGTTCCAGCACACCGGCCAGCCTATCGGCTTCTGCCAGGACGGCGGCGGTCGGGCCGCCCTCGGTCAGGAGCAGCGCATCCACCCGGGCCGGGCGCAAGGGGTCCTTGCGCGCGGCCCGAACCAGCGTGATCACCTTCGCCTCCACGTCGGACAGGCGCGTGCGGCAGCAGGCGCAGTTCGGGTCCCGAAACCGGAACGTCGTGCGCCGCGTCACGCGGATCGCCCGCATCAGCTGCATCACGGCCACGGCAACCTCGCCGCCAACGGCCGGACCGAACGCGTCGGCGGCCATTGCCAGCGCCTGTTCCCAGCTGTGTACCTGCGGTTTGGCATAGGTCAGGCAAATGAACCGCAGCACCTGCAGCACCGCCTGTTCGTCCCGCGCCAGCACCATGGCGTCTCCGCCGTCACCAGCTCCCCCACACGCCGGCTTGCCAGCAGCATCGCTGTCCTTCGGGGTCTTGTCCATCACGCGCCCTCGACAGCTTCAAAGCCTTCGAACTGCGGCGGACCGGCATAGAGGTCCTTGTTGCCGCCGGCGTTGCGATGGGCATCGCGGAACTGCTCGGATTTCGTCCAGGCCAGGAAGTCCTCCCGGCTCGCCCAGACCGTGTGCGAGGCATAGAGCGTGATGCCGTCTTCCTCGTTCATTGGCCCCTTCAACAGGTGAAAGCCCTGGAAGCCCGGCAGCTCGGCCAGACGCGAGTCCCGCCCCTTCCAGACCGCCTCGAACTCCACCTGCCGGTCGGTCTTCACCTTGAAGCGGTTCATCGCGATGAACATCCCTGCAATCCTTCTCGACAGGGCAGCGGCCGGATCAGACACGCCACCAAAATACATGAGTTACGAACTCATATTTTTATCAAGGCGCTCCGTCAAGCGTTTGGCGATCGTCCGCCTGTGGTCAAGCTGACGCAGGCCTTGGCAAGCAGGGTCATGGTCGCTATAGACATGTAACGTTATTACATTTAGCGTCATTCATGAGGGAGATCATGACCAAACGCCTGCCCGTCACCGTCCTGTCCGGCTTTCTCGGCGCCGGAAAGACCACGCTGCTCAATCATGTCCTGGCCAATCGCGAGGGGCTGAAAGTTGCCGTGATCGTCAATGACATGTCCGAAGTGAACATCGACGCAGCCCTCATCCGCGACGGCGGTGCCAACCTGTCGCGCACAGAGGAGACGCTGGTCGAGATGACCAATGGCTGCATCTGCTGCACCTTGCGCGATGATCTCCTCGTCGAGGTCCGGCGCCTCGCCGAGGAAGGCCGCTTTGATTATCTGCTGATCGAATCCACCGGCATTGCCGAACCTCTGCCGGTGGCCTCCACCTTCGAGTTCCGCGACGAGAACGACGAGAGCCTGTCGGACATCGCCCGGCTCGACACCATGGTCACCGTGGTCGACGCAGCCGGCCTGCTGACGCAATTCGGATCGGTCGAAAGCCTGACTGACATCGGCCAGTCGCTGGGCGAGGACGACACCCGCACGCTCATTGACCTGCTGACCGATCAGATCGAGTTTGCCGACGTTATCGTTCTCAACAAGATCTCCTCCGCGACGCGAGAAGACCTCGAAGCTGCCCGCAAGATCATCCGGTCGCTGAACCCGGAAGCACGGCTGGTGGAGACCGACTTCGGTCAGGTTCCCCTCTCCGACATTCTCGGCACCGGCCGCTTCGACTTCGAGCGCGCCCACACCCATCCGCTCTGGTACAAGGAACTGAACGGTTTCGCCGATCACACACCAGAGACGGAAGAATACGGCATCCGCTCCTTCGTCTTCCGCGCCCGCCAGCCCTTTGACCCGGAAAAGCTGCAGGCCTTCATCAACCGCTCCTGGCCCGGCGTCGTTCGCGCCAAGGGCTTCTTCTGGCTCGCCACCCGGCCCGATTTCGTCGGCGAACTGTCGCAGGCCGGCGCGCAGGTGCGCACTGAAAAGCGGGGGCTCTGGTGGTCGGCGGTGCCGAAGTCCTACTGGCCGGAACATCCCGACTGGCACCGATCGATGGAAAGCTACCTCGACCCGGTCTGGGGCGACCGGCGGCAGGAACTGGTCTTCATCGGATGCGACCCGATGGACGAAGAGGCGCTGCGCCGGGAATTGGCCGAATGCCTCGTGCCCGCCAAAGGCTTCACCCCGGCCGCCTGGCGCCACATGACCGACCCCTTCCCCCTCTGGACCAAGTCCGCCGCCTGACAGGCAATGCCCCGTCCCTCGTCATGCCGTGGGCAAGCCATGGCATGACGACGACCACTGGCCACACACCCTCGACATCCGCCGCGCCCCGCGGCGTCATCCCCGCCCCCGTTGTTCAGACTTGTGCGGGGATCCATACCGCGTTTCCCCGCCCGACACAGCTACAGCGCCTCCGGGCCTTCAGCCTCCCTATCGATCTCCGCCGTCATCCCCGCCTTGTGCGGGGATCCACCGGCCTTTCCCCGAGCCAAAGCCCAACAGCGGCCCCGCCAGTAGCGCGATCCCCGCACGGAGGCGGGGACGACGTCTGAGTGGGGTGATTCTCCGCGAGATACCCGACTGAGGTCGCATATCAAGCGCAGTGAGCCCCCTCATTTTTATGGTGAACCGAACGTTAAGCCTTTGCGTGGCAAGGTTTCTGTCATGGAAGCGCCGTTGCAAGGTGAGTAGTCCGGTCTAGCCATGATCATTCGTCAGTTTCTTCAGTGGATCGATACAGCGCCGGTTGGCGCGCGGGCGGAGGCGACGGGGGCGCTTGCGCGGGCCTATCTGCATTCGCCTTTGTCCGAGGAAGACCGGGCCGCCGCGCTGTCGGCGCTGACCTGGCTGCTTGATGACCCTGCGCCCGAAGTGCGGTTTGCCCTCGCCGATGTGTTTGCCCGCCGCGCAGATGCACCGCGCCATCTCGTTCTGGCGTTGATGCGCGACCGCAGCGAAATCGCCGCGCTGGTGCTGGCGCAGTCACCGCTCATTCCCGATGCGGACCTGATCGATCTGGCCGCCGAGGGCGATGTCCTCATCCAGCGCGCCATTGCCCGCCGCACCCTGCTGTCGGCCCCGGTCGCCGCCGCCTTGGCCGAAGTGGCACCGGCTGCGGTCTGCGCCGAGCTGCTCGACAACGAACACGCGCCGCTTCTCGTCTTCAGCCTGTCGCGGCTAGCCGAGCGCTTTGCCGGCGAAGCCGAGCTTCGCAACCGGCTGCTGGCCCGCCCCAATCTGCCGCTGGCGGTCCGCCACCGCCTGCTCACCGCGCTCACCGATGGCCTGCGCGAGCGGGCGGTCGTGCTGGTGGGGTCGGATCCGGACGAAACGGCCGTCTATCTGGAAGAAGCCCGCGAGCGGGCAACACTGGTGCTCTGCGCCCAAGCTGAAGATGCGGCCATTCCGGCCTTTATCGAGCATCTGCGGGCGAGCGGCCAGTTGACGGCCCGGCTGCTGATCCGGGCTCTGGGCCAGGGCAACCTGCGCCTCTTCGGCTTTGGCCTCGCCCTGCTCACCGGGCAAGACCGGGAGAAGGTTGCCCATGTTCTGGCGACCGGGCGGGACACCGCCTTGAAGGCCCTGCTTGGCGCTGCCGGCCTGCCGGTCCGCTGCCAGAGCGTGCTGGCCATCGCGGTCCTCGCCTACCGTCAGGCGGAAGAAGACTTCCGCGCCGATGCCAGTCCGGTAATCGTGCGGCAGGTGCTGGAGGCGGTTGCTGCCCGGCTGGAGGCCGATGCCAGCGCCGGCCAGACGGCCGGTGAGGACATCGTGCAGCTCATCCGCACACTTGCGCTTGAGGCTGCACGCAGCGAAGCACGGGCCTTTATCGAGGACATGCGCGCTGCGGCGTGAATTTGTCCGGCTTTGGGATCGTTTTGGCGTGACTTTGTCGCGCAGCGACGCGCAAATGTCCAGGTCCGGTCAACAGGGCCTCAACCGTCGCGGCCGGGTCGCCGTGCAAGAAAATCGTTGGTCACATCGGTCAGCTTGCGCAGCAGGGTGACACCGGTCAAGTTGCTGTCATCCTTGGCCTTTTCGCTGATCATCGCGCGAATGGCCTCCACATGCTGGCGCAGCAGCACCGCCGGAATGGCCTCGGCCGCATCAACAGTCTCGATCAGATGGCACAGATTGCCCGCGACCTGCCCGACCAGCGGAAATCCCAGCGTCGCCGACTGCCCCTTGATGTTGTGGGCGGCCTGGTAAAGCGGCTCAAGTGTCTGAGATGACAGGCCGTTTTCGTCGATGTCCTGCCACGCGGAGGCGAGCGCCTCTGCCTCGCTGCCCATCCAGCCATCAAAGTGCCCGGACAGTTTCTGCAGCGCCGCTTCAGCGGCCTTAACAGGGTCGAACTTGGCGGCCTCGCGCGGACTCATGATCCGAACTTTCTTGCGCAAGTCCTTGGGGGGCGTGAGAAATTCGACTTCGCCGTCGAAATCGTCCTCACCAAAAGGCTGGTCCGTACCAGACATCGCTTCAACCCTCTCCGCCGCGAGCCCCGCCTCGGCCGGCCGTTTCCAGTTCCGCGCAAGCTTGCTCTGATCAGGCTAAAAAAGCGTTGCGATTCAATATCGAAACATCTCGCTCAGAATTCTTTCGTCCCAGCCATGTTCCTGGTCAAACATCATGATGCAGGACGATCCGGTGTCCTCGCGCACGCTGACCTTGGCAACATTACGGATCTCGGTATGGTCCGCCGCCGCACTCACCGGGCGCTTTCCGGGTTCAAGAACCTCGATGTCGACCGTGGCCCGGTTGGGCAGAAGCGCCCCGCGCCAGCGCCGCGGGCGGAAGGCGCTGATTGGCGTAAGTGCAAGTAAAGGCGCGGAAATCGGCAAGATCGGCCCATGCGCCGAGAGGTTGTAGGCCGTACTTCCCGCCGGTGTCGCGATCAGGCAGCCGTCGCAGATCAGTTCCTCAAGCCGCTGCCGTCCATCGACCGAAATGCGCAGCTTTGCCGCTTGGTACGTCTGCCTGAGCAGCGAGACCTCATTGATCGCCCTCGCCGTGTGATGGCCGCCGGACTGGTCGACCGCCTGCAGGAACAGGGGATGGATCGTCGTCACATCGGCCGCACCAAGCCGGGCCAGGAGGTCTTCCTCCTTGTATTCATTCATCAAAAAGCCGACCGACCCCCGATTCATGCCATAGATCGGCAGACCGGAATTCATGAAGCGATGCAGCGTCTGCAGCATCAAGCCGTCACCGCCGAGAGCAACAATCACGTCGGCTTCCTCGGGTGGGGCATTGCCGTAGCGCTCAGCCAGATTGTCCAGCGCCAGGCGTGATTCCTCGGTGTCGCTGCCCACAAGCGCAATGCGGCCAGAGCGGATCTGTGGTCTCGTCGTCATGGCGTTTCCCGGCGCATCCCCTTGGTCCTGCAGGTCTTTGCCGCAGGGACGACCACTAAACAGCATCCCGGGGCGAAGGCCAAGGTCAAAGCACCGGCTTGCACCACAATGCAAGAACGGGCAGCCATCTGGCCGCCCGTTCCCAGTCATTGATCGTCATCAACTCTGTTGTTGTGCGTTTTGCCTGATCCTTGCGTTCAGGATGACGATGATCTTTCGCATGAGGGCGGCGATTGCGAGGATTGGCTTCTTCCCGTTGTTGATAAGCCTTTGATAGACCTCCTTTAATGGCCCGTTTGCGCGGCTTGCGGACAAGGCGGCCATGAAGAGGGCCGGCTTGACGGTGGAGCGTCCGCCGTGCATCCGGCGATATCCCTTGAGGGTTCCGCTGTCCTTCGGATGAGGGGCGACCCCGGCGAGGCTTGCGGCCTGGCGCCGGTCCATCGTTCCCAGTTCCGGCATGGTTGCGGCGAGGGTGATGGCGGTGCGCTTGCCCACGCCCGGCAGGGAGCAGCAGACCTCGATCCGGCGGGCGAGCTGCGGCGAGGCGTCGACGAGCGCCTCGATGGCGGCGTCGATGGCCTCGATCTCGTGCAGGATCGCCCGCAGGATGACCTGGCAGGAGCGGCGGATGATCGCGATGCCAGGTCCCTCTCCGGGGATCTTTGAGCGGTTCTGCTCGGCCACCTTGAGGGCGAGAAGCTCCTGACGGCGGGCATTGAGGCTGGCGAGTGTGCTCTGGGTCTCATCGGCCGGCGTGAACAGGGCGAGTGTCTTCCAGCGCTCCTCGCCATAGCGGGCCAGAGCCTGGGCATCGATGGCGTCTGTCTTGGCAAGACGGCCGAAGGACCGGCTGAATGCCTTGACCTTAACGGTATCGGCCCGGTGGCAGGCAAGGCCTGCTGCCGTCAGTTCGCCCACCAGCAGGCGCTCGTGGCCGCCGGTCGGCTCCAACACGCACAGGCAGTCGGCCGACAGGCCTGTCAGCGCCTTGCGGATGCTGGCGGAGCGGTTGGGGAAGGTCGTGACACGGCCGGTGGCGGTGTCGAAGGCGGTGATGCTGTCCTTGGCGACATCGAAGCCGCAGACATGGGCGGGAGGCTGCTGCAGGGCGGGCATGGCCGTGCTATCCTTGACGTGCTTCGGATTGTTTGCGGGCGTGGGTGTCAACCAGAGGCCCAATCAACTCTCCAAGCGGGAAAAGGGAAGCGTCAGGGAGCCATGATGACAGCGGGTGAAAACCCGACCCCGGGACGGTCGCCTGACGCTGAAGCTGCGGGTTAAGGGTCGCAGCTTCCCCTTTACCCTAGCACCTCGGACAACAAACAATCCCGGGCGCAGCGAAGCGAAGACCCGGGACCGGAGAGCCAAGGCCCATCGGTTCCCAACTCCCCAAAAATCGAGACTTCGGCTCTCCGGTCCCGGCTCGACGCTTCGCTTGGCCGGGATGACGGAGGAAAAATCTAACGAAATCAGAGGCCTGACTCAGGCCCCCGCGCCCCACGGACCATGGTGGATGTCGCGGCCATCGAGCCGGTCGAAGCCATGTGCGCCAAAGAAATCGCGCTGCGCCTGGATCATGTTGGCCGTGCCGCGCGCGGTCCGCATCAGGTCAAACCACGCCAGACCCGACGCAAGGGCGGGCACCGGCAGGCCGTTCAGCGCGCCGAGCGCCACCACCTGGCGCAGGGCCGGAATGGTCGCCTCGAGCCGGGCAGCAAAATCAGGCGCCAGGATCAGGTTGCGGCCCGGATTTTCGGTGAGGGCCGAGGCCATGTCGTTCAGCATGTCCGAGCGAATGATGCAGCCGGCGCGCCAGACACGGGCGATCTCCGGCAGCGGCAGCGACCAGCCGAAACTGTCGGAAGCTGCTGAAATCATGGCGAAACCCTGCGCGTAGCAGAGGATCTTGCCGGCGATCATCGCCTGTTCCAGCGTGGCAGCGGACGGTGCGTCCGTTCCGCCGAGACGCTTGGGCGCCGCGCCGAAGCGGGCCTCGCCAGCCTTGCGCTCATCCAGCCGGGCAGAGACGTTGCGCGCCATCACGGCCGCCTCGATCACCGGCACGGGAGTTGCCAGATGCTGCGCCTCGATGGCAGTCCAGCGGCCGGTTCCCTTCTGGCCGGCGCTGTCGAGGATCACGTCCAGCATCGGCTGGCCGGTCGCAGGATCGGTGGCCTTGGAAACGGCTGCTGAAATTTCAACGAGATAGGACCGCAGCACGCCCTCGTTCCAGGCGGCAAACAGCGCACCGATGTCGCCAGCCGAGTGGCCCAGCCCGTCTCGCAGGATGCCGTAGATCTCGGCGATCATCTGCATGTCGGCATATTCGATCCCGTTATGCACCGCCTTGACGAAATGGCCAGCCCCGGCCTCGCCCATCCAGGTGGCGCAGGGAATGTCCTGATACCGTGCGGAAATCGCTTCCAGGATATGGGAGACCCGGTCCCAGTCTGCCTTCAGGCCGCCGCCCATGATCGAGGGACCATGGCGCGCGCCTTCCTCGCCGCCCGACACGCCGAGGCCGAGAAAGCGCATCGGCAGGCCGGCTGCCGCGCGGCGGTTGGTGTCGTGGAAATTGGCGTTGCCTGCGTCAATGACGAGATCGTCCTTGTCGAGGAGGGGGGCCAGCGCGGCGATCTGGTCATCCACGGCCTGACCGGCGGGAACCATCAGGATGATCGCACGCGGCTGCTTCAGGCTTGCGACCAGATCGGCGAGGCTCTCGGTCGGGATGACATTGGCCGCCAGCGCGCCGGCTTCGGCGTGGAAGCGGCGGTTGACCTCCGTCGTGCGGTTGAACACCGCGATGGGGAAGCCCTTTTCGGCGATGTTGAGGGCAAGGGCGGCACCCATGGTGCCAAGGCCAATGAGGCCGATCTCAGCAAGCGTGCTGGCCATCCATGCATCCTTTGTTGCCGGCGCTTGAAGCAAGGCGCGCAAGGCTTGCGACCCGAGGATCGCCGCCTGCCGCAGGCTGGCGCGCCAGACCGGTTCAGTCTCTGTCCAAAGCCGAGCCACAAGCCAGCCCGGCCACCAGCCTTCCCCCTGACATTTTCACACGCGGGTGGTCAAGGGTGGATGCTGGGGTAAAAGGCGGTCTCAACCAGCGAGAAGAGCGAAAAGCCGATTCAATGCATCTGCCGACTAGCAGGTAGAAGGTGACAAAAAGGTCGCCCGGAAAATGGTGCCGGCGACAGGATTCGAACCCGTGACCCCCTGATTACAAATCTCATTTCATATGTATCACCCGATACGATTGGCTACTATGAATTACGCAAAATCAAATAGTTAGTATGAAGGGTTTGCGATGGCCTGCGATGCAATTTGACACTTTCTGCTTATACGGTGCTTATATGGAAAGCTCGCAGAGGGTGGGTGGTTCGACCTGGCGGCGTGGCCGGGTGCAACGTGCGAGCTTACGTGTATGTAGTATATGGCGAAGGCTGTCATTGCCGTCATGGTCGTCATTATTGTTGTTTTACAATGATTTAAGGTCGTCACTGTTTTGGCAGGGGTTGTCATGGTCGTCATCGGACAGAAAGGCCCGGAACTGCGATGCCCAACCTGACCAAAAGGGTTGTCGATGCCGCCAAGCCTCAGGAAAAGCTTAGCTTTTTGTGGGATGATGCCCTGAAAGGCTTTGGCTTGCAGATCACTCCGGCGGGGGTGAAGAGCTATGTTCTCGCCTATCGGACAGAGGCGGGACGGACGCGGCGGATGGTAATTGGCCGCCACGGTGAGCTTGCGCCGGATCAGGCGCGCAAACTGGCTGCTGCAAAGCTGGTCGAGGTGCGAATGGGCCGTGATCCGGCGGCAGAACGGCAGGCGCTGCGGGCGGCGGAAACCGTTGCCGACTTGCTGGACAAGTACCTTGCCGAGCACGTCGAGGTGCATAACGCCGCTACCACGCTCGTTCATGCAACACGGGTGGTGGAGAAGGTTCTGAAGCCGCGCATCGGCAAGAGCAAGCTGGCGAGCTTCGCCCGCGCGGATGTGGTCAAGCTGCACAAAGCCTTGGCGGACACGCCGCGACAGGCGAACCTCGCCCTTGCGATCCTGTCAAAGGCATTCAATTTGGCGGAAACCTGGGGCATCCGTCCCGAAAACTCTAACCCGACACGGCTGGTCAAGCGCTACGCTGAAACCGAACGTGAGCGCTTCCTCAATATGGACGAGCTGGCCCGGCTTGGGGCGGCGCTGGACGAGGCGGAAGCTAAGGGTTTGCCCTGGAAGGTCAAGGCGGAAGGCGATGCGCTGAAGCACCTTGCCAAGGACACCGAAGCCCGGCGTGCGGCCGTAAGCGCTCCCGCTATCGCGGCTGTCCGGTTGCTGCTGCTGACGGGCGCAAGGCTTTCAGAAGTGCTGGAATTGAAATGGGTACATGTGGATGCGGAAGCCGGGACGGTGGCTTTCCCGGCGCGAAAAGGCGGCGGGCGGCGGGCGCATCCGGTTGGTGCGGGCGCGCTGGCTGTTCTGGCTGCGTTGCCCCGGCGCGGGCCTTGGGTGCTGCCCCGTGATGCGGACACCAAGCGGCACGTGTCCAAAGAGGTGGTTGAAAATGCCTGGCAGCGCATCCGCGCCCATGCGGGGCTCGATGACGTGCGCCTGCACGATTTGCGACATACGGTCGGAACCTTCGCCGGACAGGCGGGGAGCAATGCCTTCCTTATATCGCACCTTTTGCGACACTCTAATCTGACGATGACAAATCGATACGTCAGCCCCGATGCGGACCCTATCCGGGTGCTGTCGGATGCTGTCGGCGCGCGGATTGAGGCGGGATTGAAAGGGGAGAAAGCGCCTGCAGAGGTGATTGACCTGGCTGCCGCAAAAAGGAACCGGCCCCCGCGACGGGAGCCGGAACAGGGATAGCAGGGCTTCAGGTGGGACGGCTCAAGGCGCGCAGGTTCTCTCAAGGAAGCCCAGTGCTGCCGCCATGAGCGCTAACGGCGCGGGGCCGCAGCCGTCCGCCTGTGCAAATTCCAGCGCCAGCCGCAGGGCTTCGACGGCTTCGCGTGGTGTTGCGGCGGCGGCGGTCCAGTTTTCGAGAACTTCGTATGGTTTGCCATATGTGGAAGCAATCAGCGCTTCCGGGTTTTCCGCTTCGTCAATTGCGTGCGGCGGGAGGTTTTGGAAAGCCTCTGCACCGGCACGATAAGCCGCGATCATCTCCGAGAGGCTGGGCTGTGTCATCGCGCGATCCTTCATTTGGCCGTTACCAGCAGCTTGCGCATTTCGTCCGGGCTCTGCGCATGGCGCTGGATGTGCTCTTCGTCGCGGTCGAACAGGGCAACCTCGGGCCCGGCATGGGGCCTGAGGAAGTCGAGCAAGTGGCGGATGTTGCGCTTCAGGCGGCGCTCAAGGTCCGCCCGCACCGGGCCTGTCCTGTCTGCCCAATTCGTCAAGTCGTTCAGGTCCGTGACGATCAATAAGACTTTGAAATAAGCCCCGGAAAAGCTTTCAGGAATGCGATGGGAGGCGAGGTGTTCGATTGCGGCAATCGCATCAATCAGCCCGGCGGCACCGTCGCGGGCTTTGGGCTGGGCGAGCCGTCCGGCCTCGTCGAGTTGATCGTAAAGAGCGCTGAGTGTGCCAGCTTCAATGCCAAGGACCGTCACGGGGCAAGTGTTTTGCATCTGCATGGGTTCGATCTCCGGTCAGCTGAAGGCTGCAAGCTGGGCGTTGAGGGCATCCCGGCGGCTGGCGATCGCTGCCATGGGCGCGTCTGAAAAAACGAGACGGGCCAAGGCGTCCTGTGCGGCGGCGGCAAGGCGCGTGCGCTCGACCGGCGGCAGGGCTGCGGCGGCGGTGCGGGCTGCCTGTGTGGCCTGCGCGGCGGCAGCTTCGGCCTTGGCCGTTGCCCATGCTTCCCGCAGCGCCTTGCTGAAACAGGACCGCAAGGACGGCGCGGGGCCGAACAGGCGCTCGTTGCGGCGGAAGTTCGCATGGATGGTCCGAGCGTTGGCCCATGCTTGGCGGAAGATGGTGGAGCGGTTGAAATTCATATCGACGGCCTCGCTAGTTTTGTTATCCTTTTGGTATCATTTGTCCCTGATGGTGTCAATCATTTAGGATCATATGATACATAAAGGATCAAAAATGTTTAACGAAGCACAGATGCGAGCCGCCCGCGCCCTGCTTGGGCTATCACAAGGTGACCTCGCCGCGCGCACGGCGCTTTCCCTTCCGACGATCAAGCGGATGGAAACGCTTGGTATTGACCGGAGTACGGCGGCAAACGTCGAGGCCGTGAAACGGGCCTTCGAAGCCGCAGGCGTCGAGTTCCTGGCCGCCGACGCCTCCGGCGGTGTTGGGGTGCGCCTGCGGCGGGATGCGGTCGAGGGGTGATGGGCTGCCCTGCCGACGCCACCCCCCCCACCTTTAGGGACCGTTTGGCCGCAAACCCGCGCCACGGGCGGAAAGACCCCGAAAAAGGGCCAGACACCCCGCCTAAAATGTTGGGTTGACGCGGTTGACGGGGTTGACGCCACCGGTTGACGGTTGACGGGGTTGACCTGGTGCGGCTGTGGCGCTGTTCCACATGGTTGATATGCGAAAGGGTCGCAATATGGCTGCGTCATTTCAGGATCTAAGACGAGACTTCAGCGATCCCACATGTGAAGAGGCGACAAAAGAAAGGCTGGAAGCATGGAAGGCAGGGCGGCAAGACGTCTATCTTGCTTGCTCAGAATCCGGAAGAACACCTGAGCTTCAGTACTCCGAAGAGTTCAGATCGCTCCATCTATGGAAGCGGTTATATGGGGATGCTATATTCTTCAATGGCCCCGGTAATGAGCACTATTACTACTTCCCGAAGCCGAATACCTGGAAGCCCTACGTGAAGCCTTCCGCGCCTATTCCGCGAATTGAACTGGATGACTGGTTAGAGCAACGGCTTGCTGAGGGTGGGAAAAGCTTACGTGAGCGACTGATTGCCCTCGGTGTTGATTGTGCATACTGGTGGATGCGCTGGGCCATATTTGTTTCGCAACGATTTGTTGACGCGGTTTATATGGATTACAGATTGTCGGATCTAAAGTTACTTGCCCAAAATCTCGATGGCATCATTGCGCACGCGGATAGTTCGCTTGAAAGCTTGAGCGCTCTATATAGAATTTTCTCAGAAAGTAATATTTCCGTTTTAGCGCATTCGCAAAGGCATATGTACGCGGAAGGATCAAATAAATTTATGCATGGAATTGTGGAGGGCGGGATATATGGAGCATTTGATTTAAGTAAAATTAGTGAAGTTAGGAGATTTATGAGTGTTCTATTGCTATCCGCGTCGGAGTGGCGGTCGCTCATCAATCCAAAAGGGCGACCGTCAGCAGTCAGGCGCAAAGCCTTCGCCGTTTATGCGGGCTCAATCTACTATGTCTTGACTGAAACGCGCCCGACCGAAACGGATGGCGGCGGCTTCCATGACTTTATGTCTTTAGCGGAAAGTGTTTTTTGGTCGAATTGGGGCCACTCGCTTGAGTTTCCTGAAAGACAAAGAGCCAATACGTCAAACGATAATT
This sequence comes from Pannonibacter sp. SL95, assembly GCF_026672425.1. Taxonomy (GTDB): domain Bacteria; phylum Pseudomonadota; class Alphaproteobacteria; order Rhizobiales; family Stappiaceae; genus Pannonibacter. The sequence goes on along the minus strand of NZ_JAPPRC010000003.1, from coordinate 1,449,160 downwards.
CGGACGTGAAGCATTTAATGAATTTTGTGGCAAGTATGTTCAAGGATGCGCCAGATATATTGAGAGGAATAGGCTACTTCGAACCTGGAGATACATGTAGCGTCTATGAGAATGGCGTTTTGGCCTGGCTGCATGATGCCCTGAGAGACGAACTGCTTCCCGATCTTTAGGCGCACGCACCCGGTAAAGTGAGGTCAGACTTCCGGCACTAAAGAGGGTGCCCTGATGGTGCGGGGCCTCCACCTTCATCGTGCGCGGTCGCAATTGGGCGGCTGTCGCTGGATACGGATGAAGGTTCCATGGAACAGCGATTTGACCCTGAGGCCTTGCTGACCGAACGCGAGGCGGCAGATTTTCTCAAGATCAGTCATCGTGCATTGCAGGCTTGGCGCGTGCGTGGTGCTGGCCCGGCCTTCGTCAAGGTCGGGCGGCTGGTCCGGTATCGCCGGGCGGCTCTGCTTGATTTCACTGCATCTCAGACTTTTGCATCGACGACAGCCGCAGACGCCCAGCGCCTTGAGGTGCGGGCATGAGTGCGGAGTATGAGGATTTTGCCCGGTTTGGGGGCTTCTCGGGCGTCGAGCTTGAGGCCGTCATGGTTGGCAAAGGGCAGGTGACTGCCCCTTGTCCCTGGTGTGGCAGCAGCCATCGGCACGGAGCTGGTGAGGGCTGGCGTGAGGCGCACTGCGGCAGCTCCTATGCAATCAGGATGGGCCCATGTCAGTACAGGTTGATGCCGCGCCGAGGTGTAGAGTTTGCCACTGTGAAGGCAGCCCAACGCAGCTTTGCGCCCCTATCGGCGGTGAACCTGCTGGCGCGGCTACACCCTGCTGAAAGGCAATTCCCGCTTGCGATGCGGTCACTGTTGAACGTGGCCTTGCGGGGTGCTCGGCGCAGTCCATCGCCCTGGCGCGTTGCACATATCGAGATGCCTCTGGATGGGTTGGGCCGGTTGGAGGTTTCGACACGCGGCGGATGGCTGTGGGTGCCTGAGGCGGGCCGGGACGAACCACTTTGTCATGGCGGCAACCTTCTGAGCCTGCTTGCAGCATTGTCGGGCGCGTCTGCTGGACTCTATGCAGCGGAAACTCTGGAAGCATTTACTGGCTTCCGAGTATCCGGACTGAGCAGAGCGGCCCTGAGGGATTTCTTCGACCGGTTCGACGGCAGCCATTCGCGGCTTCTTGCCGGTTCGCGCCCGGAAACGCTATGGGCGATCTCGGCGAGCCTCAAGGTTGCCTCTCTGCATCCTCTTATGTTGTCTCTGCTGACTGGCCTCTTCCCGCGTGGCGCTGCCTCGGAGAGCGCATTCTTCTATGAAAATGCGCGGGCCGGGGTGCGGTTCACAGTTCTCAGGGGTGGCCGTTGGGTTGGCCGGTTCCGGCAGCAGGAAGCCCAAATTCGGGCACATGGTCGCGATGTCATTTCGTTGCTGACCTTGCTCAGCGGTATCGAAGCAGGATTCTGGGCGGAGCGCATCCTTACCACTGCACTGGGCCTTGATCTTCCCGGCGACGAACGCGGACGCCTTGCGCAAGGCGTGGGTGAAGCCATGTCCACTGCCGTTCTCTCTTTCGAGGGGGACGCAAAATGAAGCGCCGGCGCATCAACTTCGACCGCGTGGCAAGCGCGGCGCTGGCGGCCGCGCCGGGGATCGTGAGCCGCTGGCTTCCGGACGGGCGGCGCGAAGGGGTCGAGTGGGTAGCCCGGAACCCAAAACGGGGCGACAAGCGCCACGGTTCGCTCAAGGTAAACCTCTACACGGGCAAGTGGGCGGACTTCGCCACGGGGGATGGCGGGCGCGATCTCGTCGCGCTGGCGGCGTTCTTATTCGACATGACGCAGCCCGAGGCGGCGGAAAAGGTGGCCGGTATGCTGGGGGTTATGGCGTATGACGATTGACCCTTTTGCCCCGATCTCCGGCAGCGCCAGCCCGGCCCAGCCCCCTGCCGCCCCGGCGGCGGTGCCTGCCTGGCTGCCGGTGCTGCCTGTGCCGCCCAGCGCACCGAAGCCGCCGAAGGAGCATCCGACCAAAGGTAAGGCTTCAGCCTGGTGGACTTACCGGGATGCTGCGGGCGCGGTTCTCGCCCTCGTCGCGCGGTTCGATAAGCCGGACGGCGGCAAGGATGTCATGCCTTTGACCTGGTGCCGGAATGCCGCCGGGCGCGAAGGGTGGCGATGGACAGCCATTGCCGAGCACCGGCCCCTGTACGCCCTCGACCGGCTCGCCCAGCGCCCGGACGCGCCCGTCATCATAACTGAAGGCGAAAAGGCGGCAGACGCTGCGGCGGCGCTGTTGCCGGATCACGTCGCTACTACGTCAAGCGGTGGCGGCAAGGCGGCAGCGAAGTCTGACTGGTCGCCCTTGGCTGGGCGGGCTGTGGTCATCTGGCCCGATGCCGACGCGCCGGGCCGGGCATATGCCGACGAGGTCGCCCGGCTCGCCCTGGCGGCGGGGGCTGTGTCCGTTCGTGTGATCGAGCCGCCGCAAGGCGTGGCAAAGGGCTGGGACGCTGCGGACGCCGCTCAAGAAGGCTGGCACACGGCTAAAGTTCTCGACCTGTTCCGCGCCGCTAAAGAAGTCGCCCCCGCGCCACTGGGGAATGATTTTGCGCCAGTTGATGCGGCTATGCGCCCAGCGCCGGAACCGGCTCCCGCGACGGCCCCTGACAGCCTTGCCGACACGGCGAAAGCAGGGGGGCGCGGCAAGCGCCGGGAGCGGAAGAACCCGCCGAAGCGGGATGCCTTCCTTGCGTCACTGGATGCGGCGGACCTGTGGCATTCGCCGGAAAAAGTCGGTTTCGCGACAGTGCCAGTGAACGGGCATTTGGAACATTGGCGGCTCGACAGCGCCGCCTTTGCGCGCTGGGCCGCTGGCCAGTTCTACCGCGCGACCGGGAATGCTCCGGCAGGGCAGATGCTGGCCGATGCGTTGCGGGTGCTTCAGGTGCGGGCAATTGAGGAAGGCCCTTGTCACAAGACGTTTTTGCGCACGGCATGGGACGGTGAGGCGTGCTGGCTCGACCTTTGCGACGACGCCTGGCGGGCGGTCCGGATCACTGGCAACGGCTGGGAAGTCGTCGCCCGTCCTTCGGTCAAGTTCCTGCGGGGCGAAACCATGCACGCCCTGCCGGAGCCGGAAGCCGGGCATTTAATTGAGGAACTGCGTGGTTTCATCAACGCTGACGACGGTGACTTCAGGCTAATCGTTGCCTGGCTCGTCGCGGCCCTCTGGGGGCGCGGCAGTGCGTTTCCGGTGCTTGCCCTGGGTGGTGAACAGGGTTCCGGCAAATCGACAATGGCGCGTCTGCTGCGGGGCTTGGTAGACCCTTCGGCAGTCTCCGGGCTGGCACAGCCGAAAGACGAGCGCGATCTCTTCACGATGGCGATATCGTCGCATGTCCTGTCATTCGACAATCTGTCGAAAGTGGAAAACTGGTTCAGCGATTCCGTCTGTCGCCTTTCGACCGGCAGTGGCTTTTTGACCCGAAAGCTTCACTCCGATGCTGAACCGTTCTGGTTTGCCGGATCGCGCCCAGTGCTGGTCAACGGCATACCGTCCTTGACGGGGCGGGCGGACATGGCGGACCGGTCGCTAACCGTGCGCCTGCTTCGCATCGACGAGACAGCCCGGCAATCTGAGGACGATTTCTGGGCGGCGTGGGAGGCTGTTCGTCCGGGGATCATCGGCGCGTTGCTCGACGCGGTTGCGGCGGCTGTCCGGCGCTATGACAGCACAAAGCTTCAGCGGGCCCCGCGCATGGCCGATTTCGCCCGCCTGATGGCGGCAGCTGAAGCAGGCTTGGGCTGGACGGCTGGGGAGTTTATGGCCGCATACGAAGCCAATCGGCGCGAGACGGCGGAAGCCGTGTTCGAGGGCGATCCTGTGGCCGTAGCGATTGAACGCCTTATGAGAGAAGAACACCCTACCGGAAGATGGGAAGGGACGGCCACGGCGCTGCTTGCTGCTCTGACCCGGCTTGGCGCGGAAGATGCCACGGGAGGCAAGTTCCTGCCGCTAAAGCCTAACACGCTGGGCGATGCCGTGGCCCGCGCCGCCCCGCTCCTGCGGGCAAAGGGCATAGCGGTCGAGAAGCGTCGAGCGGCTGGCAGCCGGACGATCCTCATTCACTGGCTTTGATCGTCGTGGCGGGCGGAATAGGGTGTTCTTGTAAATTGCATTTTGAATTGGAGCCGCCCTTGCCCGTCGCAATCATCATCACACCCGACGCCATCCCGGCCATTCTCGAAGAACCAGACGACGCCGCGTTGTTCGCTGCGGTCATGCGCCTGGCCGTGGTGCCGGACCAAGCAAAGGCCAGCCCGGACGCCTTGCGGACATGGCTTGCCGGGCTCCCTAAGCCGTCTGGATGGTTTGCCAATGTCGAGGCAGCCCAGTGCGCGCTACCTGCACCAGTAGGCGAACCATGCCGCTTGGCTTGAGGACCATCACCGCGAAAGCAACGGCGCGCTGGCAGGTCGCGCGCTTGGTCTGGCGATGGCTCATCCGGTTAGCAGGGAGTGGAAGGGGTACTGGCAGCGTTCTGTGAACTAAGGGAATTTTTGCCATCGCCTCTTGAAATCCAGCGATCAAATCACCAGAATCCCAAGGTCGCGCATGAATAACGTGACAAAAGCAGCGGCCCGGCGGTGCGCCAACACCTACCGGGCCAATTTTGAACAACCTTGCGGTTGGTCTGGGATCACTGGGACATATTGTACGTATCATGCGTTTTGTCAACATTTAATCCGGGCCGCCGCATAAAGACATAACGAAAGGTTTATGTCATATGCAGTACACGATGCAGGTTTTTGAAAATGACGAAAACGAAGAGTTCCGAGTAGTCGACCGGGATGGCGAACCTTGGTTCGTTCTGACTGAGGTTTGCAAGAAGCTGGAAATCGCTAATCCGAGCGATGCGGCCTCTCGTCTTGATGATGATGAAAAAGATGCCCTCGGAATTACCGATGCCATCGGTCGCCGCCAGCGCACGACAATCATTAATGAGTCCGGACTTTATTCCGTCATCCTTCGGTCGAACAAACCTGAAGCAAAGCGCTTCAAAAAATGGATCACCTCGGAAGTTCTTCCGTCCATTCGGAAAACGGGCGGATACAGTGGCAAGGTTCCGGCATTCATTCGTCGCTACAACGACAATTGGGACCGGGTGGAGCAGGGTCACTTTTCGGTCATCAACGAACTTGTTGTACACCTTTGGGGGCGCTTCGAGCACGCCGGTTATATCATCAAGGATCGTGCTCCGAACGGGACGGAAATCCGCCCGGACAGCAGCGTTGGTCGCCGGTTTGCGGATTGGCTGGCGAAGAAACACCCAACGGTCTCAACCGCCTTTTCCTACTACATTCACAAGACGCCCGAATGGGAAGGTGAGGCGCGGCAATACCCTTTTGCGGTGCTTCCGCTTTTCCGTGAATATCTTGATGAAGTATGGATTCCGGAACATGCGGCAGATTACTTCCGGACCCGCGATGCTGGTGCGCTTCCGTATCTTCCGAAGCTCCTGCCTTCACCAGACAAGCCTAAGGCTGGCATGACCCGGCGCGTTACAGGCCCCAGTCGTCGGGCGGGTTAATCAGGTTGTGGCGGCTGGTTATTGCGCCAGCCGCCACAACTGCAAACCCTACCCATTTCCCTCGGAATCTGCTCGCCCTTGCGCCCGAAAGTTCCCCAACACGCGCGAAACGTTGTTCGTTAGCCTGACAATGTGCTTATGGTCGTGCGGGTTCTCTCCGCGTAGCTTTGCGATCTCAAGCGCGATTTGACGGCTTGTGAGCGGTTCCGTTGCCGTTCTCAGGATCGTTGATACGTGCCGACTGATATCTCCGCGCTGGTACTACGCTGGCAGGCATAAGAACGTCATAGTCGGCTTCGAAGCCCAAGAGACGCAAAGCACGGTCCAGTGCCGTGATATCGTTGCCGACCGTCGTCAACCTGGTGCTTAGGTGTGGCGCCTCATGACAGAGCACGACACGCTTTGCCAGCAATCCGCGAATTGCATGTTCATAGGTGACTGTACGGGCGGGCTTTAATTGGTTCATAGTCATGCTTCCAAATGGAGGATGTCATGACAAAGCGCCCGTTCTTTATCGCACCTAAAGACCTAGCTGTATCGCTGCTTGAAAACGGGAATGTTGGGATTAGCTTGGGGCCTCCGCATGAAAGCCTTGGCTTTGGTCAGGACATATTTTTCGCGGTAGAGCTTTCTCCCCACGAAGCTCGTGCGCTTGGCGATCTGTTAATTCGTAAGGCTCGCGAGGCTGAAGGTGGATCGTCCCAACATTAGCGAGTTTGTTTGATTTCATAACCATTTCCTTTGGTGCGTTTGCTACCTAATGCCGCAGACGAGAGGATGAAGAGCATTTTCGGGAAGGCCGTGTCAGCCCCACAAAGGATTGGGCAAGAAAGCGCGATCAATAGACTTCGTGTCGAGAAGTTCCGTGTTGTCGTGCCTTGAGCTTGAATGGAAAATAGACTTGTTCTTTGCTGGCAGTAGCCCTGCAAAGCGGGATGAACCGCGCCCGGAGATCCTCTGACCGCAAACGGGCGCTGTTGACGCTCAATGGCTCTTACACGATCCGCCTTCCTCGTACCTACCTCGGGTGTCCGCCTTTGGCGTTCGTGGTCCTAATAGCGTATACTATTTTTGCACCACGCAAAGCGCTGGTGCAAAAAGCCACTTGCATAACCCAAATTAGACCGATACATATTGAACCACACAAAATAGACCGATGGGGGTTTTGATGCTGGTTCGGGCTTATCTTCGTGCATCCACCAAGGAGCAGGACGCAACCCGCGCCCGCGCTGCCCTCGACGCCTTCGCCAAAGAGCGCGGCCTGAAGATCGCAGCGCGCTACATCGAGAACGAAAGCGGGGCCAGCCTCGACCGCCCGGAACTGTTCCGCCTTCTGGCCGATTGCGAGCCTGGCGACATTCTTTTGATCGAACAAGTTGACCGCCTGTCCCGACTGTCCGGTGATGACTGGAACCGGCTCAAGGCTGAGATTTCCGCCAGAGGTGTGAAGGTCGTTGCTCTGGACTTGCCGACGAGCTGGACGCTTGCCAGCCCCACGGCAACCGACGAATTTTCCAGCCGCATGGCTGAGGCGATCAACGGCATGATGCTCGACATGCTGGCAGCGATTGCCCGGAAGGATTATGCGGACCGGCGGCGGCGGCAAGCTGAAGGTATCGCGAAGGCCAAGGCGGACGGGCGGTACACCGGGCGTCCGGCAAATGAGGCGCGGAACGCCGCCATTGCGCGGATGCTGGAACGTGGCGACAGCTGGTCAATGATCATGGCAGCAACGGGAGCTGCTAAGGGTACGATTGCGAAGCTCGCAAAGAAGATGAAAGAAGATGCAAGCGCCTAAAATTGATTGAGTTCAATTAATATTACAAAACTGAAAATCAATAATTCTTTCTTGATCTACTCATATCTCACAATAAACATGGGTCATTGTGCTGATTGACGTATTTTTCGCACCGCGCACTGCGGTTGACTTCTCATCTGTCACTTGCATTAGCGATACTTTATCGAGCATCAGCAGTTTCCAGCCTGTCTGTTCGCCGCTCTCGCTGCCGCCCCGGACCTGCCAGACAAACATGACCTCTTGTCTTTGCTTGTTGAGCCCTACCGCATGGACTTCAACAATGCGTTCAAGTCCATCGTAGCTCAGCTTTAAGCGCTTACCCTGTATTAGTGCATCACAAGCAATTTCCTTTCTCATGCCGCCCCCCCAACGTTCTTTACAGTGAAATTAAACAGGCATTGCCGTTTACTTGTCAAACGGCGGCGCAATTGGCCTGAGGCTTCCCCTTCTCCCGCGCCCCCTACTTCCCGAGCCCGGCAAGCTGCCGCAGCTGTCTGCAATAGGATGGGGCCGGTAAGGGACCGTACGGCTTCCCGCGATACCTCACGGGCCGAAAGGGCCCGGCATTTCACCAGTGGAGCGCTGTGCAAGTGATACACGCTTGCACGGGTACACGCGTCGAGGCGCACGGATACCCCCCGGCCTTAGGGACCGTACAAAGACCTTGCCCCTAGCGGGGGCGATGACCTGCCGAATTCCGGCAGTCTGTCTAGGACGTGAAAGCCAAAACAACTAAACAAATCAGAGGCTTGAGCCGGAGCCTCGCCTAAACATGCAACCCATGGGCGAGGCGCTGGGCTGACTTGTGCGCGGCGCGATGACGACCGAATGACGACCGATGACAACCCCTGTCACTTCCTAAGCGTTTGAAATCAAACGGAAATGACGACCATGACGACGATGACGACCCTTCTTTAATGAAATAGAGAAAGGAGAGAATCAGCGTGAAGGCAGAGGGGAAGGCGGCGCAGTGTTTATATACTGCTTATACGGGCTATCGGGATGTAAGCCGGAATAGAGCTAAGTGATTGATTTTATTGGTGCCGGCAACAGGATTCGAACCCGTGACCCCCTGATTACAAATCAGGTGCTCTACCAACTGAGCTATACCGGCTTTCTGGCGCAATGTGGCCGAATGGAAGGGCTTTTAGCAGAAAGGGGGGCGGGTTGCACCCCTTTTGGGCCGGTTTTTCCACGTTGATTTGGCAGGTGGCGGACGCGGGTTGGCCCGGCCGGGTTTGTCGTCGGGGCGGGCCCCGATGGCTCCTGTTTTTTGGACGTCATCCCCGCCCCCTTGCGGGGATCTCGCCGGAGGCACGGCGGGAAGTGCGGGACTGCGGTTCAGGCAAGCGTCATGTGGATCCCCGCCCGGGGGCGGGGATGACGCCGGTGGGTGGGGGGCCTCAGGCGGACTGGCACCTTCAGTGGGACGGGATCGAAGCAGGAAAGCGTGACTGCTGAACAGTTGCGCGCCGCAGAAGCGCGCATCGGTGAACGCGGGTTGGCCCCTACCCAACATTCGTCATGCCATGGCTTGACCATGGCATCCACGCCGTGAGCCATCCATTCGGGAGCTGCCGTTTATTGTTCAGGGGCCTGACGCTGCCTCAGTCAACGCTGGGCGAGGCAACGGGATGGATGCCATGGTCAAGCCATGGCATGACGAATGGGTTGAAGGCTTGGCAATGCAGGACCGAGGCTTTTCGCTTCGCCAGTAGAAACTCAACTGATCCAGCCGGTTACTGGGCTCCTGCCTGCGCAGGAGCGGCGAAAGACGGGGGCCCGGGTATAGCCTCCGGTCCTTCCGGTGGAAGGGCCGAGCCCCTCCCGGTCACACCGGTGGCATCAAGTCCTTGGTCTTGTCGCGTTCGCGGTAGTTGAGGAAGCCGGTGAGGTCGAGGGGGCCGGCGTCCTGGAACAGGGTTTCCGCTAGGGTGCTGGCCGTCATCTGGGCGACCATGCGCGAGCCGCCGACAGCGCGGTCGAAGGGGCGATCCTCCGGAACACTGGCGAAGGACGACAGGAAGGACGCATCGAGACCGGCCGCCTGTTCGGTGCCTTCGGTGCGGAACAGGGCTTCGAAGGGGGCGGACGTGTCCGTGGCGCGGAAGGCGTTGTCCACGCGCTGCGAGGCCTCGTCGGTAAAGGCGAGAACGGCCGTCGGCGCGGAGCTTACCGGCTGGCTCCCGCCAGTGCCCTGGGCACGCGAGCCGCCTGCCCCGGTCAGGCCTGCCACCATGGTGAAATTCTCATGCTTGCTGATGAGGTTATCGTAAACCTCCGCCAGCGTGCGGGCGCTGCCCTTGGCATCATAGAAGATGGACCGGTTGGCCTTGGCCTGCGCCGGGAAAACGCTGTCGGCGCGTGCCTCGGGCGAGGCCCCTGCCCCGGTGATCAGCCGCGTGGCCCCCTGGGCTCCGAGAAAATGCGCGACATACAGCTCGCCCTCGGTGGCGGCACGGCCAAGCTTCTGCTGCAGGTAGGCGGCGTTTTTCTGGGTCAGCGCACCCGCCATCAGCGACGAGACTTCCGGGTTCTTGCGCAGATCGAGGATTTCCTTGCGCAGCGCAGGATCAGACACCCGGTACTTGCCACCGGCGGTGCGCTCGATCTGGCTGGCATAGGCCTCAAGCCCATGCTGGGCGCCGGCTTCCTTGATGGTCTCCAGCCAGGTCTGCTCGACGAACTGGAACAGGCCGGTGGCCGTCGAGGTCTTGGCTTCGGCGGCCGGCTGGAACGAGGATTCGCGGGCAGCCGTCTTCACCAGGTAGTCGAACGACGTCCCCGTGCTGGTACTGGCTGTCTGGAATGCCTGCTCGATCCGGGACGCGATCGAGGTGCTGTCTGCGACACGCATGGGCCGACTCCTCGATGTGTTAACTAATGTTAAGATCGCGTCACACTGGTTAACAAATGGTTAACGAGCCCTCGAGTGAAGGATTTTCGACCGTGTTTTCAACTGCTTCACCGCCTGATTGATCTGTCAGATCTGACAGGAGGCGGATGCTGTGCTGCTGTGGGGCAGGCCGGGGTCAGCCCGGCCGGTCCATCTCGAACACCTCGGACGTTACCGAATAATCCTTGTAGCCGAGGCGCGCGAGCAGCTGCAGGCGGGACATGTCGACCCGGCCATTGGACACCATCGCATCATCGATGTGAATGCCGACGACCTGACCGAAGACGACACGCGCGTCACAGGCCTGACCGGCAAGGTCCGTCAGCTCGACGATGCGCAGCAGCCGGCATTCGAGCGCGGCGCGGGCTGCGGCGACCCGGGGCACGCGGACAAGGCGGCTCGGGGCTTTCTCCAGCCCGGCCAACTCGAATTCATCAACGCCGGTAGGCACCTGAGCGGAGCTGATGTTCATCTCGGACTGCAGATGCGCGCTCGCCAGGTTGCAGACGAACTCGCCCGTCGCCTCCACATTCGCGACCGTATGCTTCCAGCCGCTGGAGGAAAACATCACGATCGGCGGATCGTCATCGACCGCGTTGAAGAAGCTGTAAGGGGCAAGGTTCGCCCTGCCCTCGGCATCCAGACTGGAGATCCAGCCAATGGGCCGCGGGGCGACGAGAGCCTTGAACGGATTGTGCGCCAGCCCTTCGGCCTTGTGCGCCTGCCCACCGGCGGTTTCAAAGAACATGGCTCAGGCACCGGTCCAGGTCGTGACGATCTCGGCAAGATCCGGCCGGGGACGTTCGAACGGCGGCTGCATTGCGGTGCCGATGTGGATGAAGCCGGCGACCTTCTCGTCGGGCTGGCCGCCGAGATAGGCGATGGCTTCCGCATCAAAGGCGATCCATTCACTGACCCATTGCACGCCGAAACCGGCAGCGGTGGCGGCGGTGACCAGCGTCATGCAGACGGCACCGGCGGAGAGTTCCTGTTCCCAGACCGGGATCTTGGGATGCACGGCGGCACGGCTGAACACGCCGACGACGAGCGGCGCGCGGGTGAAGCGGGTGAGTTCCTGCTGCCGGCGGGCCTCGTCCAGCGGGCCGAAGCGGGTCTCGGCGAGAGCTGCGAGATGCGTGCCGATTCGGTTGCGGGCATCGCCCTCGTACAGCACGAAGCGCCAGGGCGCGAGCTTGCCGTGGTCCGGCACGCGCGCGGCGGCCGTCAGGATCTTTTGCAAGGTTTCGCCGTCCGGGCCCGGCTCACCGAGGCTGACGGCGGGGTGGGACCGGCGGCTCAGCAGGAAATCGAGCACCTCGGGACGCGCGGGAGTGTGGGAAGACATCGGCGGCTCTTTTTGAAACAGGTCGAAAGTGGCCGCATCTGGCAGGCTTTCCCCTGCCCTTGTCAACCGGGGCAGCGATGCGGGCTTGCATCGGACTTGAAAACGCCCGATTTTCCGGACTTCATCACACACCGCCGCTGATCCAGCCCGGGCGGCGCAACGGGGAAAACGGCTGCGTGACAAAAGCCAGCGCATTCAATCAGGTGGCATCGGTCTCGCGTCTTGCATTGCAGACGCGAACAGGCGGCCGCGCGTGGCGGGACAGTGCACGCACGCACGAACGACAGCGAGCACGTTGCCTGTCTAAAGCTGTTTCGTCCGTCTTCGCGACGGCTCTCCTTGCGACACTCGCGCTGCTGCCACTGACAGGACAGGTGATTGCCCAGACGGCTGCGGAGACTTTGGTCACCGTTCCAGCCGCCAAGCCGGATCCACAGGCGCCGGAAGTCAGCGGATTGCCCAATCCACTGGATGAGCCGGCCAGCACCGGATTTGTCGAGGCACCGCTTCCGGCGATGACCACTGGCGCAGCCAGCACGCAGGCCCCCAGTTCTGGTTTCAACGACACACTGGTGCCTTATGCCCCCTCCAGCCTGCCCGGCACACGCGGCGAGCCGGACGACATGAACAAGGGCGCGGTTTATCTGGTGGCGCGCCTGACTGACGGCGGCACGCAAATCAACGACGGTCTGGTCTGGCGCGTCTATTCGGAAACACCGAAGGAAGACGGGCATCTGGAACTGGTCGCAACCGCCATGGGCGGGGATGCCGAGTTCCGGCTGGATCCGGGCGCCTATCTCATCAACACAGCCTATGGCCATGCCGGTGTCACGAACCGGCTGGTCGTCGGGCGCGGGGTTTATTCCAAGGCCGTGGTGCTGAATGCCGGCGGGGTCAAGCTGGACGCAGGTCTCAGCGCCGACGATCCGCTGCCGCCGGAAGATCTCCGCTTCGACATCTATGGCATGGACTACAATGCCGAAGGCGAGCGCGTGCTGATTGTCGGCGGGGTCAAACCGGACACCATCATCCGGCTGGGGTCCGGCACCTATCACGTGGCGAGCCGTTATGGTGCGGTGAATGCCGTGGTCCGCGCGGATATCACGGTGGACCCGGGCAAACTGACCTCGGTGACCCTGTTCCATGAAGCGGCGGAAGTGACGCTAAAGCTGGTCAATGATACCGGTGGCGAGGCCATTGCCAACACGGGTTGGACCGTGCTGACGCCCGGTGGTGATATCGTCGTGGAAGAGACCGGCGCGTTTCCCAACTTCGTGCTGGCCGCCGGCGAATATGAGGTCATCGCCCGCAACAACGGCGTCAACTACAGCCGCAACTTCACGGTCGTCTCCGGCGAGAACCGCGAGGTCGAGGTGCTGGCACGGACGCAAGGGACATCAAACTGAGTCTGGGGGACAGACCCAGCCGATACGTCAGCCCAGCTTGGCCTTGAGCGGGCCGGTGATGCGGCGCTCGAACCAGTTGCGCGGCGGGCGTGGCGCCGGAGACTGGGCAAGATCCAGCACCCGCTGCTGCAGGTACGCCATGACGCCGTTCTGGTCCTTGAAGCCGGCAACATCGTCGTAAGGGATGGGCTGACCGACGCGCACGACGATGGCCGAGCCGAGGATGCGGCGGAATTCACGCACCAGGAGGGCGAGCCGCAGGGTCAGCGAGAAGCCGCTGACGAAATGGAACAGCGGCGAGTTCTGGCCCTCGAAATAGATCGGCAGCACGGTCGCCTTGGAAGACCGGATCATCTTGGCAGTGAAGTTCTTCCAGGGCAGCTCTTCGGCCCGGCCGAACGGCTTCTTGGCCGTGGCAACGCCGCCGCCGGGGAACACGATGACGGTGACGCCTTCCTGCAGCAGGCGCAGCGCCTCGCGGCGCGTGTGCATGTTGGTGCGCAACGCCTCTTCCGTCTCCTCGAAATCGACCGGCAGCGAATAGGGCCGCACTTCCGGCACCTTCAGCAGCTCGTTGTTGATGAGGATCTTGAACGGGCGGCCCAGCTGCTCGGCCAGCGACAGGATCGCAAGGCCATCACCGATGCCATAGGGGTGGTTGGCGATGATGACGAGCGGGCCTTCGGGAAGCTTGGGCGGCCATTCACCCGAGGCGAACCAGACGCGCAGGTCGATGAGGCGCAGCAGCTCGGTCCAGATCTGCGGCGAGACACCGACGGCCGCTGCCTTCCACTGTTCATAGATGGACAACAGCCGGCGACGGCCGGACAGGCCCTCAACGCCTCGGATCACCCAGCGTTTCAGCGGGGGGTGATCTGGATTGGCATAGCTGAACTCCGCGTGTTCCACCGCTGGCATCCATCAGCTTCAGCCGCCCCGGCGACCGGGACCAGCCTTTGACCTCGTCTCAATGGCAAGGGTGAGCCCACCCGCACCGGTCTGGCAAGTGCCGCAGCAGGACAATCTCCCGCTACGGCAAGTTTTCTGTTAGCGACAAGCCGTCTGCTGCGGCTCAGTCGCGCGCGCGCTTCAGGTCCGGCGCGACCGCTTCCTCGACAAACGCTGCAATCGCATCGTCAAGGCTCATCGATGTCTGGTCTGTGGCACCCAGACGGCGCACGTTGACCGTGCGTTCCTCCGCCTCGCGCTTGCCGCAGACGACAATGACCGGCACCTTGGCCAGCGAGTGCTCGCGGACCTTGTAGTTGATCTTCTCGTTGCGAAGATCAAGGTCGACACGCAGGCCCGCCTTGCGCATGGCCGCATGCACATCCCGGGCGTAGTCATCAGCCTCGGAGGTGATGGTGGCCACGACCACCTGCTTCGGCGCCAGCCAGAGCGGGAAGTGACCGGCGAAGTTCTCGATGAGAATGCCGAGGAAGCGTTCCATCGAGCCGCAGATGGCGCGGTGGATCATCACCGGCGTCTTCTTCTCACCGTCCTTGTCGACGAAGAAGGCCCCGAAGCGTTCCGGCAGGTTGAAGTCCACCTGGGTGGTGCCGCACTGCCAGTCACGGCCGATGGCATCGCGCAGGGTGTATTCGAACTTCGGCCCGTAGAAAGCGCCCTCGCCCGGCAGGATGCCGGTCTTGATGCGCCCGCCCGACTGATCCTCGATCTGCTTCAGGACGCGGGTCATCACCTCTTCGGCGTGATCCCACAGCTCGTCTGAACCAACGCGCTTTTCCGGACGGGTCGACAGCTTGACCACGACCTCGTCGAAGCCGAAGTCCTTGTAGACCGACAGGATGAGGTCGTTGATGCGCAGGCACTCGGCCGCCATCTGCTCTTCCGTGCAGAAGACATGGGCGTCGTCCTGGGTGAAGCCGCGCACGCGCATGAGGCCATGCAGCGCGCCGGACGGCTCGTAGCGGTGCACCACGCCGAATTCGGCGAGACGCATCGGCAGGTCGCGGTAGCTCTTCAGGCCGTGCTTGAAGATCTGCACGTGACCCGGGCAGTTCATCGGCTTCAGCGCGAAGATGCGTTCGTCCTCCGCTTCCGGGTCAGCACACTGCACGGAGAACATGTTCTCCTTGTACCAGCCCCAGTGACCGGAGGTCTCCCACAGCGAGGTGTCGAGCACCTGCGGCGCATTCACTTCGTCATAGGTGTTGGCGAGGCGGCGGCGCATGTAGGCGACAAGGCTCTGGAACACGCTCCAGCCCTTGGCATGCCAGAACACGACGCCCGGACCTTCTTCCTGGAAGTGGAACAGGTCCATCTCGCGGCCAAGCTTGCGGTGATCGCGCTTCTCGGCCTCTTCCAGCATGTGGATATAGGCCTTGAGATCCGCCTCGTTGGCCCAGGCGGTCGCGTAGATGCGGGTCAGCATCTCGTTGTTGCTGTCACCGCGCCAGTACGCGCCGGCGACCTTCATCAGCTTGAAGGCATCGCCGATCTGGCGCGTCGAGGCCATGTGCGGCCCACGGCAGAGGTCAAGCCACTGGCCCTGGCGGTAGATCTTCAGATCCTGGCCTTCAGGAATGGCGTCGATCAGTTCGACCTTGTAGGTCTCGCCTTTGGCAGCGAAGAAGCGCTTGGCCTCCTCGCGGCTCCAGACTTCCTTGGTGAAGGCTGCACCGCGCGCGATGATCTCGCGCATCTTCTTCTCGATGACCGGCAGGTCTTCGGGCGTGAAGGGCCAGTCCTCACGGGTGTCCGGATGGACGCGCTTGAAGTCGTAGTAGAAGCCGTTCTCGATCACAGGTCCAATGGTGACCTGGGTCCCCGGCCACAGTTCCTGCACCGCTTCGGCCATCACATGGGCCGCGTCGTGGCGGATCAGCTCAAGGGCGCGCGGGTCCTCGCGGGTCACGATCTCGATGCGGGCATCGGCAGAGATCGGATCGGACAGGTCGCGCAGCTCGCCATCAAGGGTCATCGCAACGGCCTTCTTGGCCAGCGACTTGGAAATGCCCTCGGCGACGGCCGCTCCGGTGGTGCCAGCCTCATAAGAGCGTACGGAATTGTCGGGGAACGTCAGATGGATCATCGTTGTCTCCTGCTCACTCCTGCAGACGAGGCAGGTAAGCGTTGGGGGTCAAAGGACGGCGTTTCCATACGGGATTTTGCCCAAACCAGCAACCACAGGCGGCCACCGCGCTTCAGCTCCGCACCGGATTGATGCGACAAGGCAACGAAAATAGACCGTTCGTGCAACAGTTTGGCGACAGACATCCAGCTAGCAGCCGTTATTGCCAGCGCTGTTCGGGCGGAATGTGGGCACCGGTCCAGCGGCCATAGCGCCAGGGGAGATACCAGCGCGCAGACGGATCAAGCGTGTCGGGCAACGGGTCATAGCCGGACGCGCCATAGGGATTGCAACGCAGGATGCGCGACAGGCCGAGCCAGCCGCCGGCCCAGAAGCCGAAGCGGATGATCGCCTGGCTGGTGTAGTCGGAACAGGTGGGCGCATAGCGGCAGCCGCGTCCCATGACCAGCGACAGCGAATGCCTGTAAAGCCAGATGAGGCCAAGGGCGAGCCAGGCAGCCGGAGACAGGCTGGACAGCGACCGGCGGGATGACGACGGTTCGGACACGGATCTTTCGTCACAGAACGCGCGGGTCTCGTCAGCCGGTTTGCCGTGGTCCGGGCAATTCCCGCACATTCCCTGTCTCCTGCCCTACCTGTGTCCAGATCTCGCCAGCGGCGAGATGGAAGACCGGCGTTCAGCCCGCCGCGGTCTTCGCCTCGATCTGGTCGAGCGCATCGACAACGGCGTCGAAGGTCAAAAGGGTTGAGGCGTGGCGGGCCTTGTAGTCGCGCACCGGCTCGAGAAAGCGGAAATCGGCAAAGCGGCCCTCGGGTGGCGGGCCGTTTTCCTTCAGCATGGCCGTGGCTATCCGCTTCAGGTCCCGCAGTTCGCTGGCGCTGGCGCCAATGATGCTGCGGGCCATGATCGAGGAGGCAGCCTGCCCGAGGGCACAGGCCTTCACGTCATGGGCAAAGTCCGTGACGATGCCGTCTTCGACCTTGAGGTCGACAAGGACGGTCGACCCGCACAGCTTGGAATGGGCTTTGGCGGAGGCATCAGGCGCAGGAAGGCGGCCGAGACGGGGGATGTTTCCGGCAAGTTCGAGGATGCGGGCGTTGTAGATGTCGTCGAGCATGGCCATCCATCCGAGCGCCCGCGAGACACAGCAGGCAGGCGCGCTAACACGGCCAGACGCTTTGCCGGCCACAGTTTCTTCCTATATAGAGCGTTCCACGCGTTGGTGCAGCCTCCCGATTGTCATCAGAACGGCCAAAGATCCGTCTGGTCTGGTGACGGGAAATTCACCGATCGCGCGTTTCGTCATCGCTCCGTTCGCATTGCAACGTGATCCGGATTGCAGGCAGGTCCGTACTGACCCATGATGAAGCGAGCTTATGAGGACTGACCATGGATGCCATCGTGAAGCCGGCTGACAAGACTGCTGTGCGCAGGGCGCCGCATGAAATCGCGCGCCCGAGCCGCGAGCAGGCAGAAGCTGCCGTTCGCACCCTCCTGGCGTATCTCGGCGATGATCCGGAACGCGAGGGCCTGCTTGACACGCCGAAGCGCGTCGTGAAGTCCTTTGCCGAACTGTATGGCGGCTATTTCGAGGACCCGGCCGAACATCTGGAGCGGACCTTCGAGGACGTCGGCGGCTTCGAGGACATGATCCTGGTGCGCGGCATTCCGTTCCATTCGCACTGCGAGCACCACATGCTGCCGTTCATCGGCACGGCCCACATCGCCTATTACCCGAATGGCGGCGTGGTTGGCCTGTCCAAGCTGGCACGCGTGGTCGACATTTATGCAAACCGCCTGCAGACGCAGGAAAACTTGACGTCGCAGGTGGTGTCGGCCATTGACGAGCATCTTCAGCCGCGCGGTCTCGCGGTGATGCTCGAGGCAGAGCATCAGTGCATGACCATGCGCGGCGTCCAGAAGGCGGGCGTGTCGACCATCACGACGCAGTTTACCGGCCTGTTCCGGGATGACCCGGCCGAACAGGCCCGCTTCCTGACTTTGATCCGCGGCGGGTCCCGTTAAGCCCGTCGCACCAGCGACGGGGATTTGACGTGTCCATCCAGGAATTCGAGCCACGCGGCTCGCGCAGCGAGGTCGAGAACGGCCTCGCCTTCCAGCCCAAATTCGATGAAAACGGCCTGATCGCCGCCGTGGTGTGTGACGCCACGAGCGGCGATTTGCTTATGGTCGGCTACATGAACGCCGAAAGCCTGCGCAAGACCATCGAGACCGGCGAGGCCTGGTACTGGAGCCGCTCGCGGCAGGAGTACTGGAAGAAGGGCGGCACCTCCGGCCAGGTGCAGAGCGTGCGCGAAATTCTCACTGACTGCGACCAGGACGCCCTGTGGCTGAAGGTGGATGTGGGCGGCAACGGCGCCACCTGCCACACCGGCTACCGCTCCTGCTTCCACCGGGCCCTCGTTGCCCATGACGACGGCCGCGTCGGCCTGAGGCTGGTGGAGGACCATAAGGTCTACGACCCGGCCGAGGTCTACGGCCACAGCCACGAATAAATGCTGGCCGCACGCCGGAAAGCCGCGCCCTGTGTCGGGCGCGGCAAAGTTCTGATCATGCCATCGCAATGTAATCGCGCATCTGCGCGGCTTCCCGCTCGATCTGGGCGATGCGGTGCTTGACGATGTCGCCGATCGAAACCAGCCCGACCAGCTTGCCGCCGGACACGACCGGCATGTGACGGAAGCGGCCCGCACTCATCCGGGCCATGACGGAGTTGACGGTATCCGTATCGGCGCAAGTGACCACCGCGTGGGTCATGACGCTGTCAACGGACTGTTCCAGCGCCGAAGGGCCGTCCTTGCCGATGACACGGACGACGTCACGTTCCGAAACGATCCCTTCGATCTGACCCGCCGCATTCGTGACCAGGATGGCACCGATGCGCTTCTCCGACAGGGTCTTGCAGATATCGCCGACCGTGTCGGTGGCTTTCGCCGTGACGACATCGCGCCCCTTCTCATTCAGGATCATGGCAACAGTCATGCGCGCGCTCCCTCTTTCTGTCTTCGTCCCGCCTTGCGTTCCTCCCCGCAAACCGGTGTCAGGTGATGATGACAGAAAAAGACTGCCGGGCGCAAACCCTGCGTAAGGCGGTCCCCTGTCAGGCGCGGCGGCGAACCGGATCCATCAGCGGAAAGGCGATAAGCCCGGTGACAAAGCCACCGACATGCGCCTCCCAGGCAATGTCACCGCCAAAGACCGGCCCGGCCCAGAGGCCAAAGACCAGATTGAGGCCCATCCACATCAGGAAGAACATGCGGACCCGCGCATTGCTGAGAAGCTCGGCCAGGGTCATGGACGGCACAAGATAGGAGGCCGGGTTGCTGCGGTGTCCGCCGCCGAGTGGTCCGCCGCGCTGGAAGACGAACATCAGCGCACCTGAGGTCAGGCCGGATACGGCGGCCGATGCGCCAATCACGGGAATATCCTGTCCCGGATGCAGGGCCAGATGCAGCAAGGCGCCGCCAGCTGCTGTCACCGCGAAGAAGACTGTGAAGCTGAAGGCGCCAAAGCGCTGCGCAATCGCGCTGCCGAAGGCCACCATCCAGGCGAGGTTGAAGATGAGATGTTCCCAGCCGCCATGCAGGAAGGCATAGCTGGCAAAGGACCAGACATCCGCGCCACCCTGGGGCAATTCGGCGGCCAGCGGCGCATCGGAATAGCGCAGCGGCCAAAAGGCAAACTGCAGGATGATTTCGAAGTCGACATCCTGCGACACGAACTGGCGCAGCACATGGATGCCGGTCAGGATCGCCGCGAAGGCCACGATCACCGGCGGCAGGTTGAACATCGGGACGGCAGGCGGCCGCGTCTGCTGCGGGACGGGCGGGGTCCAGGGTTGGGGATCACTCATGGTCGCCGGTTATCCTTCTGAAGTCTTGTGCGAGACTTAAGCGCGGCGCTGTCCGATATCCAGACGCCTGTCCATTGGCCCGGAATGAAACCGGGACAGCACCTTCTACGTTCCCCTGCCCCAAAACGAAGCGCGCCCGCCGCCGGTGCCCCGGCAGCAGGCGCTGCTCCTGTCGCGTCTCCGCGCTCCCCTTGTAGTCCGATAATTCCAGATGCCCTGAGGGCTGCCGCCGCATGACCGGTCTGTTGTTCCAGATCTCGGGTCGCTGTGAGCCAGAGCTTGGCACAAGCAAACGTAACGGCAAGCGAAAGGTCCCGTTAACCTTACCAAATCCTTTCCATCCTCCGCGCAGCACCAGTCCGGCAGGCTGGCACGGCACGTGCTTGGTAAACGGCAGTTAACGTTTTCGCGGCCATGGCTGTCCCGCTCCGGGACGGGAATGACCGCTGATCTGATCGCCGGGAAGGGCCAGGGGCACCATGAAGCACACCATCAACCGCACCTTGTACCAGTACTGGGACGAACTGCGCGGCAGCCGCATTGCTCCGAACCGCTCCGAAATCGATCCCGGCCGCATCCGCACACTGCTGGGCGACACATTCATCCTGGAAGCGATCGACAAGGACACGTACCGCTATCGCCTCGCCGGGACGCGGCTCTGCTCGACCCATTGCCGCGAACTGAAGAGCCGCAATTTCCTGCGCGGCTGGGGCGATCAGGACCGCGAGGCCATGGCAACGATGCTGGCGGCCATCACCGAGGACGGTGCAGCGGCCGTTCTCGGCATCGACGGGCACACCGAGCGCAACCATGTGCTGAAGATGGAAATGCTGCTGCTGCCGCTTCAGGTGCCCGGCGAGGGACGCAGCCGCATTCTCGGCGCCTGCGCCTATTTCGAACGGCCCTACTGGCTGGGGCTGCATCCGATCCTGAACCAGTCGATCTCCAGCCTGCGCCTGATCTGGCCGGATGAGCGGCCGCATTTCATCGCCAGCAGCAATGAAAGCCGCAGCCCGGTGCCGATGATGCCGCGGACCAATCCGATGACCGGACACATCTCCGGACACATGGCCGGCAGCTTTGAAGGCACAATCGTACCACCAGCCCTGATGAGCGCGGCGCGGCAGGTGCGTCACCTGACAGTGATCGACGGCGGCAAGGCCTGAGCTCGTCCGCAACAATCACGGGATGTTAACCCTCCCTGCATACCCTTTCCCTGCGGCACCAGATCCATCTGCCGCCGGAACAAGGACCAGGGAAGCCATGGCGACCGCGCAGGCCGCGAAAATGTCGATCAACATTGCCGTAAAAGGCACTGACCGACGCCGTCACCAGCGCGTGCGGGTGAACATCCTTGGCCGCTTCATGCTTGAGAATCGTCAGGAGTATCCCTGTCAGGTGATCAACATGTCGCCCGGCGGTCTTGCCATGATCACGCCGGTCGCCGGCCGTATCGGCGAGAAGGTCGTGGCCTATCTCGACCACATCGGCCGCGTCGAAGGCACGATTGCCCGCGAGATCGAGGGCGGCTTTGCTGTTGCGCTCAACACGACGCCCCGCAGGCGCGACAAGCTTGCCTCCGTGCTGACCTGGCTGGCGAACCGGCATGAACTGAACCTGCCGGAAGACCGCCGCCACGAACGTTTCATTCCGAAGAACCCGGTGACACGCATCGTGCTGCCGGATGGAACGGCCTACATGTGCCGCATCCTCGACATCTCGCTGTCGGGCGCCGCCCTGTCCTGCCCGGCCCGTCCGCCGATCGGAACGGAACTGGGCCTTGGCAAGATGCGCGGCCGTGTGGTGCGTCATCTCGAGGACGGGCTGGCGGTCGAGTTCGCCGTCATCCAGAACCAGGCGCTGCTGGAGCAGCAGATTTCAGGTGACAGCACCACGCCGGCGGGCTGATCCGCCCCCTTCCGAGATCAATCATTCTGCAGAACGGCCGCCCCACAAGGGCGGCCGTTGGCGTTTGGGGCCTGCGAAACGTTACGCCGCACAAGAAATTCCCCGAGTTCTCGGCATGGTTTCCACTCTCCTAACGTGTTTCTGACGGCACACGCGCGCCAAATTGCACCCAGACGTGACCGTTGAGCGGTGTGCTGGCGCTGCATCTGAAGCGGCTTTTCCCATTTTTCTCCAGTCACTTAGGGGATTTCGATAAAACTTGATTCAAAGACAGCTCAAGGTTGAGATGATCTTTAGTAAAATCAAAATAAAACTATCGTAAATCTTTGTATTCGTTTTAGAAAAAGGCAACGTCGCGGCTTATGCCGAAGTAAAATTGCAAATGTCATGTTGTCCTCAGCCTTGGGGAGGGCGACAACATGAGATCAAAGACGCAAGTCAAACTTACACTCGCTGCAAGCTGCATCTCGGCAATGGCCATGATCACGGCAGCACATGCAAATCCTGGTCGGTTCATGGCCATGACTGGTACGGCGACTGCGCCAGTCGGTCACCAGACCTTCTGCCAGGAAAACCCCGCTGCCTGCACTGGCGGCACCGCCAAGCCAGTGGTGGTGAAGCTGTCGGAGCAGCGCTGGTCCGAGCTGATCGCCATCAACAAAAAGGTCAACAAGGCAATCCGGCCGGTGACCGACAAGGATCTGTTCGGGACCGTCGAGTACTGGACCTATCCGACCAATGGTGCCGGCGACTGCGAGGAATATGTGCTCGAGAAGCAAAGGCAGCTCGTCAAGGCCGGATGGCCGGCAAGCGCCCTGCTGATCACGGTGGTCAAGGACCTCAAGAACGAAGGCCATGCGGTGCTGACCGTGCGGACCGACCAGGGTGATGTCGTCCTGGACAACCAGATCGAGGTTGTCCTGCCCTGGTACTCGACGCCCTATCGCTATGTGAAGCGGCAGTCGACCACCAATCCGTCCCAGTGGACGGCCATTTCCGATACCCGCGTCACCACAGTGGCGAGTATTGGAAACTAGACCATCAGGGAGTTCCTGACGCAATCCGGCCCGGTCGCGTCCCCACCCTCCCCATCCCTACCACGACCGGGTCGTGGGAGCCGGCTTGCCCCCGCAAGTCGGCTCCCGCCTTTTTCAGGCGGCGGAACGGGCGGCGCACGTCTTGTCCCGCGCCGCAGGGATGTCTTCTGGGCGAGCCGCGCCTACAGCGCAACAAGCCCGGCAGCAAAGCGGCGCCAGTTGCGTACATAGCCTTCCGCAGAGCGCCTGTTGCGCGCGGCGGCGTCTTCGTCCAGCACCCGGATTATGCGTCCCGGCATTCCCACCACGAGTGAATTGTCCGGGATCTCCTTGCCTTCGGCAATCAGGGCATTGGCCCCGATGATGCAGTTGCGGCCGACCCTCGCCCCGTTCAGGATCGTTGCGCCCATGCCGACGAGCGAATTTTCGCCGATGCTGCAGCCATGCAGGATCGCCTTGTGACCGATCGTGCAGTCCGCGCCGATGGTCAGCGGAAAGCCCATGTCCGTATGCAGGACGCAGCCATCCTGCACGTTGGAGCGCAGCCCCACATGGATCAGCTCGTTGTCTCCGCGCAGCACCGCGCCGAACCAGACGCTGGCATCCGTCTCCAGACGAATGCGGCCAACAAGCTGTGCATCCGGGGCAACCCAGAACGTACCAGGTGCGGGCAACTCGGGCGACACACCGTCAAGCGCATAAACCGGCATGGCGTTTCTCCCCGCAGGCGCAACCTGTCAAAGGCTCTGCGCGATCCCGACAACGAAACGCATCATCACAAGCCCGGAGCAGACGCTCCACATGCAGGCAATGGTCGAGGATGCGACGAGCCAGGCGATTGGCCGGTTCTCGATGCGCCGGCCGCGAATGGCATTGCGCATGATGATGAAGGGGCCGGCAAAGGCGCACATCAGGCAGGACGAGACCGTGCCGATGAGGGTTTCCAGACGCACATGGAAGCGCGGCGGCGAGTTGGTGACCAGCTGGTAGAAACTGCCAAGGAGCCCGGCAGCTACAAATCCGGCACAGCCCATATACACGGCGAGGATAAGCTCGAAATACACGTGTTAACCCTCTGTTAACTATTGCGGCAGAAGCTGCCCGAATGAGTTCGAAGGGTCAAGTGCAATGATCGTGCCGATTCTCGCGGCAGCCTTAACGAAACAGAAACCCTAACGAATGTTTAATATTCGCCCCACCTGGACGTCCTGCAATGAAACGCGTGTTTCGCTCTGGCACGTCCATTGCGGCACAGCAGACCTGACCGGGAGAGCGATGCGCTGATGCGGCCCTCGACCCTGCCCCGCCCAACCGGCTGCAATCCGCTGCATTTTACGGCGATGACGGCACTGCTCGTCCTGTTGTCCCTGGCCTATCTCGGCAATCTCGCAATGAGCTGGGCCAATGTGGCCGCCTCGGCAGATCCACGCACGACGGATCGCCGGCCTGTCCAGGTGAGCGCCGGGCGGCACGAGCTCCTCATTCCTGCGAACATGATTCCGCGCCCGGAGCAGCGCATTCAGGGCCAGAGAAGCGAACGGCTCGCACTGGAAATGTCCTGGCCGCAACTGGAGGGTTTCTCCGGAGACACTCAAGCGGCGGAGGTCTGGATTTCTGTCGACCTGATCGCCACGCGCTCGGTTGCCACCCTGTCCGAGCGGCTCGACAGCGTCTACCGGCGCCTTGCAACCAGTCACGACACACAGGGCCCGGCCGGGCTCGCGCTGCTGGACATGTCCGGCAAGGCCGGCAGCGGCGACGATGTGATTGTGTTCGAGGCCGGTCAGCCCAACGGCTTCATCGCCCGCTGCCAGACACCGGCTGACGGACCTGCGCGCTGCTTCCGCGACCTCCGGCTGGCTGACGATCTCGTCGTCAGCTACCGCTTCCAGCGCAGCGCGCTGGCCAACTGGGGCCGGATGGACCGCCGGATCCTCGACAGGATCGACGGGATGCGTCTGAACTGAAGCGGCAGCCGCCGGCAGATACTGGCCGAAGCGGTGGCGGCAATCCTCTGAAACGCAAAACCCCGGCACAGGGCCGGGGCAGCAGAGGCTTCAGGCGAGGATCGCAGATCAGTCTGCGTCTTCTTCCAGGTCCATCTCGAGGATGGCCATCTGGAAGCTCCAGCTCAGCTCATCGTCCTCGTCGTCACGGAACACGACACCGATGAATTCGTCGCCGATGTAAACCTCAGCCGAGTCGTCCTTGCGCGGGCGGGCCTGCAGCTTGATCGCCGGCAGGTTGAACTTGCGGCGCAGGTACGCCTCGATCTTCTTGATTTCATCGGATTTCATCGTCGTGTCGCTCCTTGTCCGGGTCGGGACCGGCTATGCCGGAAGATGGCTCCTGTCCGGAGCCCGAGGCGGGTCCGTTTGGCAGGTGAAGCCATCAATGTCAAACCGGTGGCGACCCTACACGATCGGAACGGGGAGCCAACCGCACAGTTCGGCTATCCCCGTGATCCTTTGCGGGCGTAAACAAACCGGATTATTCAGTCAGACCCTTGTCGGCCAGCAGCTGGTCCATCGAGCGCGCCGGTTCGGCGCAGCCGGCCTTGCCGACAACCCGCGCCGGCACGCCGGCGACCGTGGTGTTGCACGGAACGTCCTGCAGCACGACCGAGCCTGCGGCAACGCGTGAGCAGCGCCCGATCTCGATGTTGCCGAGAACATTCGCGCCTGCACCGATGAGGACACCCTTGCGGATCTTCGGATGACGGTCGCCCTGCTCCTTGCCGGTACCGCCCAGCGTCACGCCCTGCAGGATCGAGACGTCGTCCTCGATGACCGCCGTCGAGCCGACAACGAGGCCGGTGGCATGGTCGATGAAGATGCCACGTCCGACCGGCACCGCCGGATGGATGTCGACCTGGAACACTTCCGAGGACCGGCTCTGCAGATAGAGGGCAAAGTCCTTGCGGCCCTGGCGCCACAGCCAGTTGGCAAGGCGGTGGGTCTGCAGCGCATGGAAGCCCTTGAAATAGAGCACCGGCTCCAGCAGGCGATTGCAGGCCGGGTCGCGATCGAACACGGCCATCATGTCGACGCGGAAGATCTCGCCGAGATCCGGCTCGCTGATCAGTGCCTCCTGATAGGTCTGGCGGATCAGAGAGGCCGAGACGACGTCGCGGCCGAGCCGGTCACCGAGGCGATGGATCACCGCGTCTTCCAGACGCTGGTGATTGAGCACGGTCTCATAGACGAAGGAGGACAGCGCCGGCTCGTCCACGACCATCCGCTCCGCTTCCTCGCGCATCTGCCGCCAAGCAGGATCATGCAGCGCAATCGAGCCAGCCGCCGGCCGGAGATTGGAATTCACCATGGCTTGTCTCCTTCAAAGGCCGGTCGCGCGACGCGCACCGTCTCAAGCCGAAACCGTTTGGGACATGTTACCACAAGGACCATGCCGGCCATACCATTGGCTGGCTTGTACGCGAACACGGTTCACACACAGTTAGGAGCGCCCAAGCGCTTCGCAAGGTCTGGTCCGTGTTTGATCGCGCCAGCCCGCCCGCAGCAATCGTCCGCATCTCGTACAGCGCCAGACGCTAGCATCGCAAGGACCATCTGACCATGAACCTGCCCGCACGCCACGGCTGCATCACAGTCACGATCGAGGGAGCGCTGGCCTTCATCACCATCGACAATGCGGAGCGCCGCAATGCCCTGACACTGGCAATGTGGCAGGCGATGCCGGAGGCGGTGGACAAGGCTGTCGCCGCCCCGCAGGTCCGGGTGATCATCGTCCGGGGCGCCGGGGAGGAAACATTCGTCGCCGGGGCGGACATTTCGGAATTCGCGGCGCTGCGCGGCAACGCCAAGGATGCCAAGGCCTATGAGGCGATCAATGTCGCCGCGTTCGATGCGCTGCGCGCCAGCCCGAAGCCGACCATCGCCATGATCCGCGGCCATTGCCTGGGCGGCGG
Source organism: Pannonibacter sp. SL95 (assembly GCF_026672425.1). Lineage (GTDB taxonomy): Bacteria > Pseudomonadota > Alphaproteobacteria > Rhizobiales > Stappiaceae > Pannonibacter. The sequence goes on along the minus strand of NZ_JAPPRC010000003.1, from coordinate 1,422,318 downwards.
CGTGGGTCTGGCAGCGGCCTGTGATCTGCGGATCGCAGCCAGGGGCTCCAGCTTCGGAATTCCAGCTGCCCGGCTGGGCATAGCCTATCCGCCGACAGCCCTCGCTGACATTGTAGCGTTGACCGGAGCGGCCAGGGCCAAGGACCTTGTCTTCACCGCCCGCCGCATTGACGCTGCCGAGGCGGAGCGGATCGGGCTGATCGACCGGCTGGTCGACGCGGACGAGCTGGAAAAAGAAACACGCGCGCTCGCGGCAACGCTGGCCGACAACGCCCCCTTGACCATCACCGCCACCAAGGCCGCACTGACCTCTCTCTCCAGCGGCGACCTGTCCGGTGCCCATGCGGCGGCCGAGCGCTGCTTTGACAGCGCCGACTTCGCCGAGGGGCGGACGGCGTTCCTGGAGAAGCGCAGCCCGGTGTTTCGGGGGGAGTAGGACCTGATTGGCAGCGGCGCTGTAACAGGGGCTGATGTCCCTGCCTTGAACTGGAACCACTTTCCCCCGGTCGTCATGCCATGACTTGATCATGGCATCCATGCCGATGCCTGTCGGCGAGTTCAGGCTGCGAGATGGGGATAGTCCAGATTGCAAACGCCGTGCCGGGATGAGAAGTCACGGCATGGATGCCATGGTCTAGCCATGGCATGACGAAGGACTTGAGGCCGCGCGACTGGCGGTGATGCTGCTGCAGAGGCCTATGTTCCGACCCCGAATTGGAACCACGTTCCCCCGGTCGTCATGCCATGACTTGATCATGGCATCCATGCCGATACCTCTCGGCGAGTTCAGGCTGCGAGATCGGAACGGCACAACATGCAGACGCCATAGCGGGATGAGAAGTCACGGCATGGATGCCATGGTCGAGCCATGGCATGACGAAACGTGGAGGTCCGGACAAAATAACACACGCAAGGAAACGGGTGTAACTGACTGATCCTGCGAAACAATATCACTTGAATCTGAATCAGAGCAGCAAGCGCTTGAATCACCCTCTCAGGGCATCACCGACGACGGGATGAGCCGATGCAGGCAAGCTGTTGGGGCGATTCACGAAAGCCCGGCCAGGTCACACCGGTGCGGCAGGGGCCTCAAGGGTCTCGAGAAAATCGACCAGCGCATCGGTGAAGACGTCATTGCGGTCGCCGGCGACCATGTGGCCGGCAGCCTCGACGTCAACGAAACGGGCATGGGGCACGAGGGACTGGAATTCCTCGACATGGGCCTCTGACACCAGCTCCGAGCGTCCGCCACGCACCAGCAACACCGGCAAGGCCAGGTGGCGGGCGGCGGCGATCAGTTCGTCCTCGGCCATGGCCCGGGCAACATCGCCATCCGAATGACGGGCGGAGATGAAGCGCGGATCCCAGTGCCAGCGCAGGCGGCCGTCCGCAGTCGGGCGCAGGTTCTTGGCAAGTCCCTCAAGCGAGGCTGGCCGGGGGCGATGCGGCAGATAGGCGGCAATGGCGTCTGCCGCGTCCTCGACGCTGGCAAAGCCGTCGGTCATGTTGGCGGACATGAACTCAACGATCTTCGACGCCCCGCCAAGATCGACCCGTGGCGTGATGTCGACCAGCACCAGGGCGGACAGGCTGCCGGGAGCAAGATGCCCCTCGGCGAGAATGCCGGCGAGGCCGCCAAGGGACGCGCCGATCAGCACCGGACGCCGGCCCTGTTCGGCTGTGAGTGTCGAGGCAACGCGCACGAGGTCGCGGCCGAAATCGAGGAACGTGTAGTTGCCGGAGGGAACCCAGTCGCTCTCGCCATGGCCGCGCTGGTCGAGGCAGACCGCGCTGAAGCCTGCGCGGGCCAGACGCTCCCCTGTCCCGGCCCAGGCATGGCGGGTCTGACCGCCGCCATGCAGCAGCAGGACCGGCGCGCCCTCCTCGCCGAACCGGTCAGCGACGAGCCTGTTGCCTTCCGCTCCGGTAAAGGAGAGCGCCTTGACCATCAGTCTGTCTCCGCAAGGAAGTCGAGAACACCTTGCTTGAACACCTTGTCGCCCACGGCGACCATATGGTCGCGGCCGGGGATGTCGAGCACGCGCGCGCCGGGGATGAGAGCCGCCAGATCTTCGGGCGAGCCGGCGATGTCATCCTTGGTCCCGACCGCCACCAGAACCGGGCGGCGGATGCGGGCGACGTCTTCCTCGGTGATCTTCTGGCGCGACGAGCGGATGCAGGCCGCCAGCGCCTTGCGGTCCGACTTGGTCTGCTCGGCGAAGGCGCGGAAAGCGCGGCCGGTGCGGTCGGGCACATCGGCAAGACTGTCGGCCTCCAGACCACGCGCAATCGGCTCCGGATCGCCGACGCCATTCACCATGCCATAGCCGAGGCCGCCGAAAATGGCGCGGCGGACACGCTGCGGGTGGTTGAGGGTGAGGAAGGCGGAGATGCGCGCGCCCATGGAATAGCCCATGACGTCGACCTGATCGAGGCCGAGGTGATCGAGAAGGCGGCGGGCATCCTCGGCCATGATCGGCGCACCATAGTCGGCCGGATCGTAGAACTTGCTGCTGTCGCCATGACCGCGATTGTCGAGGGCAATCACCCGGCGGCCATCCTTGCGCAACAGGTCCACCCAGCCCGGATAGGCCCAGTTGACGGTCTTGTTGGAGGCAAAACCGTGAATGAGAAGGATCGGCTCCCCCTCGCCCTCGTCCAGATAGGCGATGTCTACTCCGTCGCCGGAAAACTTCAGCATGGTCACCTTGACGCTTACGTTAAAGGAATATCGTCTGGTCTGTACCTTACGCATTCGGCGCCGGTGCGCAAAGGCCGGAAATCGATCCTGCGGTTCGCAGGAAGATGTTGGACGCAAGCAGCCTGCGGCGAATGTGTGTATCGCCGCAAAAGCCCTACCCTTTGCCGCAACAAGACAGTATGTTCGGCCACCATCTTCGGTAAGTGAGACATTTGGACAGGTGCCATGGCGGATCATGTTGTCCCGCATTTCCAGAATACCAGCGGCCACGACTGCATCGAGATCGGCGCGCGCGAGTTCATGTGCATCGGGGCAAATCCGCCCTTTGACCATCCGCATGTGTTCCTCGATCTCGGCCACGAGGACCAGATCGTCTGCCCCTACTGCTCGACGCTGTACAAGTACAATCCGTCGCTGAAGGCTGGCCAGGCGGAACCGGCTGACAGCGTCTGGGTGCCGGCGGCAGCCTGATCAAGATCACCTGCCCCGCTCCCGGGCCGGTTTCTGGCCGAGCAAGGAGACGGGGCAGGACTTTGACCCTGCTGATCCGGCGCATCATCCGATCCATGGATCATCTGATCCTTGATGACGTCGCCCGGGTCAGCTGCCTGCCCTGACTTTCGTCCAGACCTTAGTCCCGAACGTTTGCGGGCCCTCCCATGACACACTCTCTTCCCGCCCAGCCAGTTGCCGTTGTCGGTGCCGGCATTGGCGGTCTCACGGCTGCGCTTTGCCTGGCGCGGGCCGGGTACCGCGTCGAGCTGATCGAGCGCACCGAGCGGCTGGCGGAAGTAGGTGCCGGACTGCAGCTGTCGCCCAATGCCCTGCGCGTCCTGGCTGGCCTTGGCCTGCTGCCCGAACTTGAAGCCAAGGCGGCAGAGCCGGCGACCGTGCGCATCCGCAGCGCCCGCAATGGCCGCGATCTTGCGCGGGTGCCGCTTGGTCCTGTCGCCCGTGAGCGCTATGGCCTGCCCTATCTGGTGCTGCACCGGGCGGATCTGCAAAAAGTGCTGCTCGATGCTGTCAGCAACACACCGGCGATCACGCTGACCCTCGGTGCAAGTCTTGGCGAGGTGACGGACACAGGCACCGGCATCGAGGCCGGGATTACTACGGCCAGTGGCGCGCGCCGCATCAGCGCCTGCGCCCTGATCGGCGCCGATGGCGTGCGCTCCGAAGTCCGCCAGCGTGTCATGAAAGGGCCGGAGGCACGGTTCTCTGGCCGTACCGCCTATCGCGCCACCCTGCCGGCAAGCGCCGTCCCCGACGTGCTGATGACGGAAACCGGGCTTTGGCTTGGTCCGAAGGCCCATCTTGTCCACTATCCGGTCCGCTCCGGCCGCGAGTTCAACCTCGTGGCCCTCGTCGAGGAGAACTGGGATGCGGATGGCTGGTCGGAACCGGCCGACAGGGACGCGCTGCTGAGCCGCTTTGCCGACTGGCCGGCCGAGATCCGCGCCGTGATGGACATCCCTGACCTCTGGCTGCGGTGGGCGCTGTGCGCCGTCGACGCCGGCACGCCCTGGGCAAAGGGACGTATCGCCTTGCTGGGAGATGCCGCCCACGCGATGTTGCCGTTTGCCGCGCAAGGCGCTGCGATGGCGATCGAGGATGCCGCCGTGTTGGGCCGGCTGATGCAGGGCGCGAAGGATGTTCCGGCCGCGCTTGCCGCTTACCAGCGTCAGCGCCAGCCGCGCGCGGCCCATGTGCAGGAAGCCGCCAGCGCCAACGCCACCATCTACCATATGTCCTGGCCCGCCTGCCTCGCGCGTGACGCGGTGCTGAAGGCAAGCTCGCCAGAGCGGCTTTTGAAGCGGATGGACTGGATCTACGGCTGGCGCGACAGCAGCACCGCTTGAGCGAAACCCGCGCTTGCGATAAAGGCAGAAACCGGCCTGCGCCTGACGCGGCAGGACGGACGCCCGGCGGGCTTTCAGGAGGCCGGGCAAACCGGTCGCTGAAGAGGACTGCATGGACGACGCATCGCAAGGGATCGTGACGGCCGCCTTTCTCGTCATCGGAGACGAGATCCTGTCCGGACGCACCAAGGACAAGAACATCGGCTATGTCGCCGACTTCCTGGCCATGGCCGGCATCGACCTGATGGAAGTGCGCGTTGTCCCTGATATCGAGGCGCGTATCGTCGAGGCCGTGAATGCGCTGCGCGGCCAGTATGACTATGTCTTCACCTCGGGCGGCATCGGCCCGACCCACGACGACATTACCGCCGACAGCATTGCCAAGGCCTTTGGCGTGTCGATCGACCACGATCCGCGCGCCATGGCGATCCTGTCCGCGCACTATCCCCCCGGCGAATTCACGCCCGCACGTCAGCGCATGGCCCGCATTCCGGCGGGCGCGGACCTGATCGAGAACAAGGTGTCGAAGGCACCGGGCTTCCGGATTGGCAACGTGCATGTGATGGCCGGTGTCCCCTCGATCATGCAGGCGATGCTGGATGCCATCGCCCCGACCCTGCGCAGCGGCCGCAAGATCATCTCGCAAACCGTCGACGCGGATCTTCCCGAAAGCCGCATCGCGGATGCGCTTCGAACCATCCAGGGCGAGAACCCGGATGTCATCATCGGCTCCTATCCCCGCAGCATCGACGGCCGGTTCAGCACCCAGGTGGTGCTGCGCGCCCGCGATGCCGAGCGGCTTGGCCCCGTCGCGGCCGCGGTCGAGGCCGCCGTCGCTGCGGCCATAGCCGCCCAGGCGGCGAAGGGAACCTGACACAGGACGGCCCCGCACAGGGCTCAACGCAATCGGCTACGGCCGCAAGGACACTGAAAGATGGAAAACCCCGAGCAGAACAAGGCCTTTCCCGTTTCCTGGGACCAGTTCCACCGCGATGCCCGCGCGCTTGCCTGGCGCCTCTCCGGCCAGGGCGAATGGCAGGCCATCGTCTGCATCACCCGTGGCGGTCTGGTCCCGGCGGCCATCGTCGCACGTGAACTCGGCATCCGCATGATCGAGACGGTGTGCATTGCCTCGTACCACAACTACGAGAACCAGGGCTCGCTGCATGTGATCAAGCCGATCGATCCGAAGGTCATCGGCCTTGAAGGCGGCGACGGCAATGGCGTGCTGGTCATCGACGATCTGGTCGACACCGGCAAGACCGCCCGAGTCGTGCGCGAAATGCTGCCGAAGGCGCATTTTGCCACCGTCTATGCCAAGCCGATGGGCCGGCCGCTGGTTGATACCTTCGTGACCGAAGTGTCGCAGGACACCTGGATCTATTTCCCCTGGGACATGGGCTGGCAGTTCCAGCCGCCGCTGAACAAGAACACGGCCGGCTGAGAGACCGGCGGTTGGAAGGCAGCTGGACAGACGCCCGCAGACTGCCAGCAAACCGGAAACCTCTCCTTCGTCATCCTCGGCCTTGTGCCGAGGATCTGCGCAAGTCAAAGACCAGCAGATGGTCGGGACAAGCCCGACCATGACGAAAAATTAAGACCCGTGCCTTGGCAAGAACAGCGGCCTCGCCACGGAACTCCCCAACAGGGAGGGACAGGCTGCGAGGCTCCTGCGGGCTGGCGCAAGTGTCATGACACCGCTTGAGCACGTCTGCCTCGGGCGCAACGCACCGAGGCGAAAAAGTCACACCGGACTGAAATTGACCGTTCACACTGCCCTCACGGCCATTTGACGCCGTCTGTCCCAATCCGCGCCACATTCTGCCGCGATGCGGGGACATGAGTTTTTTTAACGGCACAGATCCTTGGCCAAGAAGGCTGCTGCTCTGGGGGGGACATTTTCTCGCCCTGATGGCGCTTGTGCTGATCGTGGTGCGCCCGGTCACGGCGCCTGCGCCCGGCAACTTGTCTGTGCATGGGTGGCGGGCCGAGGTCGTACGGCTCGTTGTGCTCAAGGATGACCGGCAGCGCGCGGACCTTGGCGGACTGAAACGCTGCCTGCAGGCCAAATGCCCGGACTTCCGGCCTGAACCGACGCTTACGATGGAACATGCGTCCGGCTGGCGCGTTCACCCGCGACCGCCGTTCCAGATCACTGCCCATGCGAATGCGCCCCGGGAGACGGATGTTCCGCCGCCAAAACGGGCCGGGGTCCAAGAGAATTTCGCATGACGGCCGGGCCCTTAAGCTCCCGGCAAGTTGAATCTGAGACACAAGGACAACAGGTTCGGCCCTCCTCCCGCCGGACCCGCGCCCAACATCGAGGTTGTTTCATGTTGCTTTCCCGCCGCCAGCTCCTGGCCGCAGCTTCTGCGACCCTGCTCGCCGGATGCACCACGCGCTACACCCAGCCGATCCCGTCCCCCGGAATGCCCTACGAGCCGTATCAGCCGTCGGGTCCGCGCATTCCTGAAGAATACCTGCGCATGTATGCCGCCATGCCGAACGAACAGTTCCCCGTGCCGGCTGTCGACCTGCGCAAGGTCAACCCGATCTACTATCGTCAGGTCGTGCCCTACGCCTCGAACGAGCCGATCGGCACGATCATCGTCGACACGCCCAACCGCTTCCTGTACCTCACCATGGAAGGCGGACAGGCCATGCGCTACGGCGTCGGCATCGGCCGCGCCGGCTTCTCCTGGGGCGGCACGGCCCGGATTGCCTACAAGCGCGAATGGCCGGTCTGGACGCCGCCGGCGGAGATGATCGCCCGTCAGCCGGAACTGGAACCCTTCCGCAATGGCATGCCCCCGGGCCTGACCAACCCGCTGGGCGCGCGTGCGCTCTACATTTTCGAGGGCAATCGCGACACGATCTACCGGATCCACGGTTCGGCCGAATACTGGACCATCGGCACCGCCGTATCGTCGGGCTGCGTCCGGCTGATCAACCAGGACGTGATCGATCTCTACAACCGCGTGCCCAACGGCACCCGCATCGTCGTGATCCAGGGACCGCAAGCCTGATCAGGCCGGATTGCGGAACGAGACAAGGGCTGCCGCTGCCGAGCGGCGCCTCCCCTCGTCGCTCCTGCGAAGGCAGGAGCCCAGTAAACGAGGCGGCCGGATACGGCACACAAGCGGCAACCCATTCCGTCTTGGGGGCTGGCACAACCGCTGATCTCAACAACTGGGACCGGGGTTACTTGGCTGCTGCCTGCGCAGGAGCGACGAAGTTGATGGCGCAGGCGTCTGCCCGTCTCAAACCACCTCAACAACCCGGTTGACCCGGATCGCTTCAGGCGTGACGGAGCAGCCGATGGCGATGACCTCGACACCCGCAGCGCGGGCCTCGACAAGCGCCTCGGCATAGGCAGGATCGATGTCGCTGGCCATGGCCAGGCGGTCGCAGTCCGGCCGCTGCACCAGATAAACCATGACGGCCCGATGGCCCTCACGCACCATGTCGGACAGTTCGCGCAGGTGCTTCGCGCCGCGCGCCGTCACGCTGTCAGGAAACTCGGCAAGACCCGGCTGGCGCATCAGGTGGACGTTCTTCACCTCGACGTAGCAGCGCGGCCGGTCCGGCGCCTCGAGCAGGATATCGATGCGGGAATTCACCCCGTATTTCACCTCGCGGCGCAGCTGCGGATAGCCTGACAGGCCAGGCACGGAACCTGCCAGGATCGCTTCTTCGACCAGCCGGTTGGGATGGGCCGTGCTGATGCCGACCAGAACACCATCGGCCTCGATGAGTTCCCAGCTTAGCGGCAGCTTGCGCGCCGGATTGTCCGAGCGGGACAGGTAAACGCGCGATCCGGGCGCATTGAGGCCGAGCATCGACCCCGGATTGGCGCAATGGGCGGTGATCTCGCTGCCATCGTCGTCAAGGATCACATCGGCCAGAAACCTCTTGTAGCGGCGCACCAGACGGCCGCTGATCAGGGTTTGCATGAAGTCCATGGGTGAGCCTCAGTTGGACCAGAAATCCGGGTCGATCATGACCAGAACCACGATCAGCTCCAGCCGTCCGAGCAGCATTGCCGCAGCCAGCAGCCACTTGGCCCCATCCGGCAGGGCGCCGAAGGTGCCATCCGGCCCGACAAGCGGCCCGAGCGCCGTGCCGATGTTGCCGATGGCGCTCGCCGCTGCCGAAAGACAGGTGATGAAGTCGATGTCGAAGGCTGCAAGGCCAATGCTCACCATCGCAACCGAGCCGATGTAGAGCACCAGGTAGACCAGAACAGCGGAAGAGAGATCGGGTGTCAGTCGCGCCTTGCCAAAGGTCTCGGAGGTGACGCGGTTGGGCCGCACCATCCGCCGCAGATGCGAGCGCACCGCAGCCAAAAGCACGAGATAGCGGAAGATCTTCACCCCGCCGGAGGTGGAGCCGGTGCAACCGCCGACAAAGGCCAGCATCAGCACCATGCCGACCACGACCGTGCCCCACACCGTGTAGTCGACCATGTAGAAGCCGGTGGTCGTGATCAGCGAGACCACAGTGAAGGCCGCAAGGCGAAGGGCGTCGAAGAAGCCGAGATCCTGTGTCGCGCCAAGATAGACGGTCAGGCAGAAGGTGATGAAGCCGATGATGGCGAACAGCGCCCGCACCTGCGGATCCTGCCAGAGCTGGAACGGAGCCCCGCGCACCGCCTGGATGACAAGCACGAAGGGCAGCGCGCCGGCTAGCATGAACAGGATCGCGACCCAGGCCGGCCCCTTGGCCGTAAAGGCGCCGAAACTCTCGTCATGGGTGGAAAAGCCGCCCGTGGAGAGAGTTGCCATGGCGTGGTTGACCGCATCGAAGGCATCCATGCCCGTGGCCAGATAGCCGGCCGCACAGGCAAGGGTGAGGCCGCCGTAGACCACCCACATGAGCCGGATCAGCTCGACGGAACGGCTGACGATCTTGTCGCCCCCTTCCCCGCTCTCGCTCTGGAACAGCTGCATGCCGCCGACACGCAGGAACGGCAGCAGGAAGATGCCCATGACGGCGATGCCGATACCGCCGGTCCACTGCATCATCGAACGCCAGACCAGGATGCCGGGTGGCAGGGAATCAAGGCCCGTCAGCACGGTGCCCCCCGTGGTGGTGAAGCCCGAGACTGATTCGAACACCGCATCGGCCGGCCCGAGGCCGAGCCAGAAGAATGGCAGCGCGCCAAAGCCCGGAATGGTGATCCAGGCCAGCACCGTCAGCAGGAAGGTCTGGCGCATCGACAGGCCCTTCTTCAGCGATCCGTCGACGGCAATGGCCAGCAACATGCCGACCAGGCCGGTGAGAAAGGCTGAAAAGACAAAGGCTTGCCAGTCCGCGTTCTTGGTGGCCACATCCACCATCGCCGGCACAAGCATCACGGTGGCGAGGCCCACGTATAAAATGCCCAGAACATAGAGTATGGGGCGCAATGCAATCACGTCGGCGCAATCCTTCCCGGCGGGCGCGGGTCGCCATCAGGCAAACTGTCCCTGCGCGGCGACATTGCCCCGACTGACCGCGCCTGTCGAGCCCACGATTGCAGGGCAGACCCTGTGTGTGGCTAGCCTCTGGGGGCTCGCTTCAGAGCCGCGCCAGATGTTCGAACAGAATCGCCACCGCTTCGGCCCCCGGGTCGTTGTGGCCGACGAGCTGGTCGGCATTGAGGTAGGACGAGCGGCCGGCCTTGGCGCGGGTCAGGGTGGCGGTGTGGTTCGCCCCCTTGCGCGCCGCCGCAGCCGCCGCGGCAAGGCTCTCGTCCAGTGCCTCCAGGGCAGGCTGCAGGGCGTCGATCATGGTCCGGTCACCGGGCATGGCGCCGCCAATCTGCTGCATCCGTTCCAGCCCCGCTTTCAGCGCCTCGCGCATGGGCAGACCGGAGGATGATGCGTCGCCGGCAGCGGCGAAGAAGATCGCCAGCAGCACCCCGGACGATCCACCCATGGTCTGGCTGAGTTCCTGACCGATGGCGCGGTAGAGCTGGGTCGGATCGGCCAGCGGCAGGGCATCCAGCGCCGAAATCAGGGCGCGGGAGGCGTTGGCAAGGGTCGAGCCCGTGTCGCCATCGCCGGACTTGGCGTCGAGGGCGTTGAGCGCCGCCTCGGCACCGATCAGCACCTCGCAGCAGGACAGCAGGAACGCACGGGTAGGCGCATGGGGCGAAGGCATGGCCTTGATCGGCGACAGGCCATCCGGCAGCGGCAGGATGCGGCTTGGCCGCAGTTCGGTGCAGCCGGGCCAGCCAGCCACAGGCGTCGGTGCTGCCAGCAGGGCCGCATCGCCCTCGTCCAGTTCCAGCACCGAGACGGAGAACCCGTGCATGTCGAGCGAGGTCATCATCGCGGCCGGACCGATCAGCCAGGTGATGCGCTCGCCGATGGAGGAGCGGATCAGCTCATGCGCCAGAACCGACATCTCGAGCACCGAGGCCGCGCCCAGATTGTTCAGGAGGGCAACATGCGGCTTGTCCGACATGCAGCCGCGCAGCTTGTCGACGACCGCGACCATGGCCTGGCGTGCATCGACATAGTCGATCTGCTCGAAACCGGCCTCGCCATGAATGCCAAGGCCAAGCTCGACCTTGCCGGCCGGGATGCGATGTTCCTTCGGCGAGCCGGGCACAGTGCAGGTGTCCAGCGACATGCCGATGCTGTGGCTGGTGGCAATGACCCGGCGGGCCGTTGCCGCAATGCTGTCCAGATCGCGCCCGGCTTCGGCGAGGGCGCCGGCGATCTTGTGCACGAAGAGTGTTCCAGCGACACCGCGCGCCTGCGGCAGATCCGGCAGGGCGACATCATCGTCGACCACCACCATCTCGACCTTGTGGCCAAAGGCACGGGCACGTTCGGCGGCAAGGCCGAAGTTGAGACGATCGCCGGTGTAGTTCTTGACGATGAGCAGGCAGCCGGCCGGACCGGTCACGGCAAGAATGGCAGCGAGGACGGCATCGACCGACGGCGAGGCAAAGACATCGCCGCAGACCGCTGCCGTCAGCATGCCCTTGCCAACAAAGCCGACATGCGCCGGCTCATGCCCCGAACCACCACCGGAGACCAGCGCCACTCGTGTCTTGGTCCAGTCACTGCGCACCACAACGCGGATGTGCGGATAGCCATCCAGACGCGCCAGCGTGCCCCCGGCTGCAATGAGCGCCCCGTCGATCGCTTCGGTGACGAGGTCTTCCTTCCTGTTCATGAAATGGGTCATCGGGCTTCCTCCCTCAGATCAGTCTTGCGCCGGTGGCGTCGAAATACAGCGGATTGCGTGGACGGATTCGCACCGCATCACCACGCTTCAGCGTCGTATGGGCATCAGTGACGGTGACAATGGCATGGTTGCGCAGAGTGAGATGCAGCCGGGTCTGGTCGCCGAGATGCTCGACGCGGCTGACAAAGCTCTCCTCCCCTTCCCCTTGCGCGATATGTTCGGGACGCAGGCCAATCGACGCGGCACCGTGCGGCGCGCCGGCGAAGAGATCGGCCGGCAGCACGTTGATGCGCGGCTGGCCAAGGCGGCTGGCCGCATAGACGCTGACCGGATCCTCATAGATCTGCCGCGGTGAGCCGAACTGCACCAGGCGGCCCTGATCGAGCACACCGACATGGGTGGCCATGGTCATCGCCTCGATCTGGTCATGGGTGACATAGAGCAGCGTCGCACCGGAGTTGGCCTGGATGTTCTTCAGCTCCACACGCAGATCGGCGCGAAGCTTGGCATCCAGCGAGGAAAGCGGCTCGTCCATCAGATAGACCGCCGGATTGCGCACCAAGGCCCGGCCGATGGACACCCGCTGCATCTCGCCACCCGACAAGGCAGTCGCCTTGTTGTCGAGCTTGTGCGAGATGCGCAGGATTTCCGCCACTTCCTTCACCTTGCGGTCAATCTCCGCCTGCGGCGTGCGCAGCATCGGCGATTTCAGCGGAAAGGCGAGGTTTTCGCGCACGTTGAGATGCGGATAGAGCGAGTATTGCTGGAACACCATGGCAACGTTGCGCTGCGCCGGGGTGAGGCCTGCCATGGACTTGCCACCGATCAGAACCTCGCCCGCATCCGGGGCATCGAGCCCGGCGACCATGCGCAGGATCGTCGTCTTGCCGGCGCCGGTGGGGCCGAGCAGCACGACAAAGGAGCCGTCGGGCACGGTCATGCTGACATCATCAAGGGCCAGCGTGGTGCCGAAACGTCTGGAAATGCCATGAAGACTGACTTCAGCCATGACGCAGCGCCTCCTGATTGCCTTTCGACACCAGCGCCCGGCCGGTTGTCGCGTCGAAAACGGTGAGCTTGCGGGCATCCAGCAGGACACCGGTCACTTCCCCCAGCCGGACCGGCAGGTCCGACGCGATCCGTGCCTTGAGCAGGCCATGCCTGGTGCGCAGCGTGATGATCTGGGTCGTGCCAAGATATTCCTGGGCCAGAACCTCAGCCCGGTAAGGCGCGGCATCCGACAGGGTCACGTGTTCCGGACGCACGCCGAGAGTGAGAGCCCCTTGCGCACCCGTCAGCTGTTCCGGGACAGCGAAGACGGCCTCGCCCAGCGCGACCTGTGTCGCGCCGTTCGGAACTGTCCCTTCGAAGTCGAGGAAGTTCATCGGCGGAGTGCCGATGAACTCGGCCACGTATTTCGTTGCCGGCCAGTCGTAGATTTGCTGCGGCACGCCGAACTGCTCGACGACACCGTGGTTCATGACGACGATCTTGTCCCCCATCTGCATCGCTTCGAGCTGATCATGGGTGACATAGACGGTTGTCGCCCCCATCCGGTCGTGCAGCGCGCGCAGCTCCTCGGCCATGTGCTCGCGGAACTCCGCATCCAGCGCGCCGAGCGGTTCGTCCATGAAGAAGGCCTTGGGCTCGCGCACGATGGCCCGGCCCAGCGCGACGCGCTGGCGGTCACCACCGGACAGGCCGCCCACGGGCCGTTCGAGAATGTCCTCGATGCGCAGGATCTTCGCCACTTCCGCAACCTTGCGCCGGACATCGGCCCGGGACATGCCCTGGCTGACCAGCGGATAGCTGATGTTCTTGCGCACGTTCATGTGCGGGTAGAGCGCGAACATCTGGAACACGAAGGCAATGTCGCGCTGGCTCGCCCGCTTCTGGCTGACCTCCTCGCCGTCTATGTAGATGTGGCCGCTGGTCGGCAGTTCGAGACCGGCCATCATGCGCAGGGTCGTGGTCTTGCCGCAGCCGGACGGCCCCAGCAGCATGAAGAACTCGCCGTCCTCGATGGTGAAGCTGGAGGAGCGGACGGCGGTAAAGGCGCCGAACTCCTTGCGCAGGTTTTCAATTCGGATCTGGGCCATCGGCCTACTCCGGGAAATGGCTGACGATGATGAACATCACCGTGCCGACAAGCGTGACCACGAAGGAGTGGGTGTAAAGCCACAGCGAAACCGGCTGCATGAGCATGACGACGCCAAGTGCGATGAGCACGGTTGCCAGCATTTCCCATGGCCCCCGGCGCAGCCGGGCAAGGTCCTGAACGAGCGCTCTCATTTGCGGACAGCTCCGAAGGTGATCCCGCGCAAGAGGTGCTTGCGCAACAGGACGGTGAAGACCATGACCGGGACGAGGAACAGGGTGGCGCCAGCGGCAACCGCCGGCCAGTCCTTGCCGACGCCGATGATCGTCGGGATGAAGGGCGGTGCGGTCTGCGCCGTGCCGGAAGTGAGCAGCACCGCGAAGGCGTATTCGTTCCAGGCAAAGATCAGGCAGAAGATCGCGGTCGAGGCGATCCCCGTTGCGGCCTGTGGCAGCACCACTTTGTAGAAAGCCTGGAACCGCGTGTAGCCGTCGATGAGCGCAGCTTCCTCATACTCGACCGGGATCTCGTCGATGAAGCCCTTGAGCAGCCAGACCGACAGGGACAGGTTGACCGCCGTGTAGAGCAGGATCATGCCCAGATGCGTGTCGGACAGGCCAACCTCGCGGAACATCAGGAAGATCGGAATGGCAACCGCAACCGGCGGCATCATTCGCGTCGACAGGATGAAGAACAGGAGGTCATCCTTCAGCGGCACCCGGAACCTTGAGAAGCCATAGGCCGCCAGCGTACCGAGGAAGATCGACAGGAAGGTGGAGCCGAAGCCGATGATGACGGAGTTGAAGAAGCGCTCGCCATAGCGGCTGGGACCGGAAATGACCATGTCATACTGGCGGACGATCTCGTCGTACCAGGTCTGAGCGGGACCTGCCGCCGCCAGGGCCTCCGGCGAAAGGCGGGTGCGCGTGGTGAACAGGTTGACGTAGCCTTCCAGCGTCGGTTCGAACACGACCTTGGGCGGATAGGCAATGGCATCGGACGGCGACTTGAAGCCGGTGGCCACGATCCAGATCAGCGGCATCAGCGTGATGAGCGCATAGGCGACGACGATCACACCGGCGAACCACTTCTGCCGCAGCGAGGGATGGGTGACGGAATAGCTGCTCATCGCTGCTTCACCTTGTTGAGCGCCTTCACATAGATCGAGGCAAGGCCAAAGACGGTGACGAAGAGGATCACGGCATAGGCGCTGGCATAGCCGGTGCGCCACTTCTCGAAGGCTTCGCGCTTGAGGTTGATCGAGGTCAACTCGGTGATCGACCCGGGCCCGCCGCCGGTCAGCTGCACGACAAGGTCGAACATCTTGAAGTTCTCGATGCCGCGGAACAGAACCGCCAGCATGAGGAAAGGCAGCGCCATCGGGATGGTGATGGTCCAGAACTGCCGCCACTTGCTGGCCCGGTCACATTCCGCCGCCTCATAGATGGACTCCGGAATGGAGCGCAGGCCAGCGAGGCAGATGAGCATGACGAACGGCGTCCACATCCAGGTGTCGACAATCACGATCGCCCAGGGAGCCAGAGCGACATCGCCGATCATCGAGAAGGACGAGGGGTCAACGCCGGAGAGATAGCCGACGACGTAATTGAACAGGCCGATCTGCGGCTGGTACAGGAAGGTCCAGAAATTGCCGACCACCGCCGGGCTCAGCATCATCGGCAGGACGATGAGCGTGGTCCACAGGTCGTTGCCCCGGAACTTCTTGTTGATCAGATAGGCCAGCGTGAAGCCGATCAGCACCTGCAGGACGATGGTCCAGATCAAGAAATGCGCCGTCGCCTGCATGGTGTGCCAGATGTCGGGATCGGTCAGGATGCGCTGGTAGTTGCGCAGCCCCACCCACTCGACAGCCTCCGCGGTGCGATTGGCACGGTAGTTGGTCAAGCTCAGCCGGATGGTCCAGATCAGCGGGAAGATGTTGATCGCCAGCAGCAGCAGGATCGTCGGGCCGATGAAGATCCAGGCCACCGCCCGGTCACTCAGCCCCCTGACGACATGCCCCCGCAGCGGCCGGGAGGCCGTTGGCGCCCGGTCTGTCGATTGGTCGGTCATGGTGCTTCCAGTTTCAAGGCCAGGTGCTGGCCAGCTCAAGGCCTGCAACACGCAAGCAAGGCAGCATCCGCTCAGGAGCTTCGCGGGGCCACAGGCGCGGCGGCAATGCCGCGCCCGGGCAACGTCAGCTCAGAGCTTGCCATCATCCTCAAAGGTCTGGGTCCAGTCGCGGACGAGACCGTCGAGCGCTTCCTGCGCCGTGCCATTGCCGGCCACGACATAGTCATGGAACCGCTTCTGGGCATCCTGCAGCAAGGTGGCGTAGCTGGGATCAGCCCAGAAGTCCTTCACCACGGCCATCGAGTCGAGGAAGGCCTGGGCGTAGGGCTGGCTCTTGGGGAAGTCAGGGGCCAGCGTCACCGCCTTCAGGCAGGAGAAGCCGCCCATCGTCCACCACTTCGCCTGGACATCCGGCTGGGCAAACCACTTGATGTATTCAAGCGCGGCATCCTTCTTCTCCGAATAGGAGACAACCGAAATGCCCTGGCCGCCGAGCTGGGCGAACTGCTTGCCATCCGGCCCCTTCGGGTTGACGAAATAGCCGGTCTTGCCCTTGCCGACGTTGGCATCGCTTTCGAAGCCCGGCCAGGTGAAGGCGAAGTTCATCTGCATCGCCACCTGGCCCGACTTGAAGGCGTCGATGCCCTCGCTCATGTAGCCGTTGGATGAGCCCGGAGGGGTGCAGCAGTCATAAAGTGACTTGTAGTATTCCAGCCCTGCGACGGAGCCCTTGGAATTGACAAAACCCTCCATGTCGTAGGGCTTGTCCGGGTTCTGGTACAGGAAGCCGAAGCTGTAGAGCACGTCCATGACGCCCATGGTGATGCCCTCCGAGCCGCGCTCGGTGTAGATTGAGGCACCATAGACCTTGGTGCCGTCGATCTCGCGGCCCTGGAAGAACGTGGCGATGTCCTTCAGCTCGGCAAAGGTCTGCGGCGCTTCCAGCTCACGGCCATACTTGGCCTTATACTCGGCGCGCAGCTCCGGACGGGCGAACCAGTCCTTGCGGTAGGTCCAGCCGACCACGTCACCAAAGGCCGGCAGCGCCCAATAGTTCGGCGTGCCCTTCGGCCATTCGGAATAGCCCGTGACGGTGGCGTCGATGAAGTCGCTCATCTTGATGCCATTGGCATCGAAGAAGTCGTTGAGCTTCACGTAGTGGCCGTTTTCTGCCGCGCCGCCGATCCACTGGCTGTCGCCGATCATCAGGTCGCACAGCTTGCCGCCGGAATTCAGCTCATTGAGCATGCGGTCGGCGAAGTTCGGCCAGGGCACGAATTCGAAGCTCATCTTGTGGCCGGAGCTTTTCTCGAAGTCCTTGCTCAGCTCGACAAGTGCATTGGCCGGGTCCCAGGACGCCCAGCACAGGGTGAGGTTCTCGGCCTTGGCGTTGCCGGCAAGCCCGCACATCAGCAGGGCGCTTGCGCCTGCCATCAGCAGTCTGGATTTCATTGGATCGTTCCTCCCAAAACAGACCGGCCTCGCCCTCCTCGGCATCGCCCGTCCGTTGCAGCAACACTATTTGAGACACGTGTCTCAAAACAAGCAAAAAATGATGCTCGTGTCTCAAATCATGCTATTGATGGCGACGGGAAACGGACGCGGCGCACGGAAAATGACGCTCGAGAGAAGCCAACAGTCTGATCAGGATCACGAATTCGACGCACTCGATGACGGGTTCACCCTCAACCGTCCGACAACGAAGGACCTTGCGAAAGCTGCCGGCGTCAGCCGGGCAACAGTCGATCGGGTTTTGAATGCGCGCGAAGGCGTAAAGCAGAAGACCATCGACAAGGTCAACAAGGCGATCCAGGACCTCGGCTTCGTCCGCAACCTGTCGGCCGCGAACCTTGCCAAGAACCGCGCCTATCGCTTCATCTTCGTGCTGCCACGCTCGGGCGACCTGTTCCTGACCGAGATCATCCGCCACATCCGCGAGGCGGACATGATCCTCGTCGACGACATGGCGACGACGGCGGTCAAGCAACTCGATGAAAACGACCCGCATGCCATCGCCGCCTATCTCGGCACACTGGACACCTCGGTGTGCGACGGCGTTGCGATCATGGCGCCGGAAACGCCGCAGGTGCGCGATGCCATCCTGCGCCTGCGCGAAAGGGGCGTGAAGGCCCTGCCCTTCATTTCCAACCAGCCGATTGACGGCGACTGGGTCGGCATCGACAACCACGCCGCCGGCGCGACGGCCGCCACGCTCCTCGGCCGCTTCGTGCGCGCCACGAGCGGCAGCATCCTGATCGTCTCGGAGACCATGCAGTCACGCGACAGTCTGGAGCGGCGGCTGGGCTTTGACCGGGTGATCAACGCGCAGTTTCCACACCTCACCGCCCTGCCCTCGCTGGAAACCTATGGCAATGCAGACCGCGCCCGGCGGATTATCGCCGAAGCCCTGCGCCGCCAGTCCGTGGTGGCGGCCTACATCCTGTCCTCGGAGGCCCGCATCCCGCTGACGGTGCTGGACGAGATCCGGCAGAGCCAGAACCTGGCTCGCCCCATCGGGCTGTATCAAGGCATGGGCGCTGGCGACGGCGGACGCGCGCTGGGACACATTGTCACCATTTCCCATGAGCGCACGCCCTGCACGGAAGACGCGCTGCGCGGCGGCAGCGTGGATGCCGTGATCACCCAAGATCCGGGGCACCTTGCCCGCAGCGCCATCCGCAAGCTGAAAGCCATGGCCGACCAGCGCAGCACACTGGAATCGCAGGAAAAGATCCGCGTTGAAATCCTGCTGCCGACGAACCTGTAAGGCGGAGGCGACGGGCGGCGTTGGTGCGGACGGCGGGACTCGAACCCGCATGTCAGAAGACGGCAGATTTTAAGTCTGCTGTGGCTACCGGTTTCACCACGTCCGCGGCAAGACGGCATCACCTAGCGCTGACGGCGGAGCTTCGCAAGGCCAAAGGGCGCCGGACACTGCCCAAACAAAAATCCCGCTCGTTGCGGGAAGGTCTTTCCTTGCGCGACGCCGCCGCGCATATTAACGGGAAGGACAACGGCACACGCGATGAACGATGACAGCCTACCGGACAGCCGCCTCGTAAAGGGCGGCGCTTCAGGCCGGCGCCGCCCCCTCTCCCGGCGGTCCGCCTCGATCCGGCTCAGGACAGAACAGATACGGACACCCCTTTCGGACATGGTCACCTATATCGACGCGGCAACCGCCCCCCTGAAGAACACCGGACAGGTCCGTCTCTACGGACCGGACGATTTTGCCGGCATGCGCAAGGCTGGCGCCGTGACGGCGGCCTGCCTTGATGCCCTGGCCGATATCGTCAAGCCGGGCGTGACCACGCAGGAAATCGATGATTTCGTGCAGGCCTTCGGCCGGGAGCACAACGCCCTGCCGGCGACGCTGTACTACCGCGGCTACACCAAGTTTTCCTGCACCTCGATCAACCACGTCGTCTGCCACGGCATTCCCAATGACAAGCCGCTGCGCGACGGTGACATCGTCAACATCGACGTCACCTATATCGTCGACGGCTGGCATGGCGATTCGAGCCGGATGTATCCGGTGGGCGAACTGAAGCGCGCGGCCGAGCGGCTGATCGAGGTCACCTACGAAAGCCTGATGCTGGGCATCGCCGCAGCCAAGCCCGGCAACACCACCGGCGACATCGGTGCGGCGATCCAGACCTTCGTGGAGCGCGAGCGCTGCTCGGTGGTGCGCGATTTCTGCGGCCATGGTCTCGGGCGTCTGTTCCACGACACGCCGAACATCCTGCACTATGGCCGGCCCGGCGAAGGCGTCGAGCTGAAGCCCGGCATGATCTTCACCATCGAGCCGATGGTGAACCTTGGCCGGCCGCAGGTGAAGGTGCTGAGCGACGGCTGGACCGCTGTCACCCGCGACCGCTCGCTGTCGGCGCAGTTCGAGCATTCCATCGGCATCACGCCGGAAGGCTGCGAAATCTTTACCCTTTCGCCGCGCGGCCTGCACCGGCCCGGCTTCGACCGGTAGGCGCGGACAGAGGCAAACAGCCAGCAAGGAGACGCCATGGCCGAGGATGACACCGGATTTTCCGATGCCCCGGCCCCGGCGCATTATCTTGGTCATCGTGACCGCATGCGCGGCCGCTTCCGGGACCATGGCGCGGACGGTTTTGCCGACTACGAGCTGCTGGAACTCATCCTGTATGCCTCGATCAAGCGCGCCGACACCAAGCCGATCGCCAAGGCGCTGCTGGCCAGGTTCGGCTCCTTCGCGGGCGTCCTCGCAGCCCCGCGGGCGCGGCTGCTCGAGGTCAAGGGCGTTGGCGAGCGGGTGGCGGATGACCTGAAACTGCTGCAGGCCGCCGCCAAGCGCTATGCCAGGGCCGAGGTGAACACCCGAGATGCACTGTCGTCCTGGTCGAAGGTGGTGGAATACCTGCGCGCGGCCAGCTCACACGAGGAGCGCGAGGAATTTCGCATCCTGTTCCTCGACAAGAAGAACGGCCTGATCGCCGATGAGGTACAGCAGCGCGGCACGGTCGATCATACGCCGGTCTATCCACGCGAGGTGATCCGCCGGGCGCTGGAACTGTCGGCCACGGCGATCATCCTGGTCCACAATCACCCCTCTGGCGACCCTACCCCGTCGCGCGCGGACATCCAGATGACGCGCCAGATCATCGACATCGCCAAGCCGCTGGGCATCGAAGTCCATGATCACATCATCGTCGCACGAGGCACAGAAGTGAGCTTCCGGGGCCTGCAACTGCTTTGACGATCACTGGATTTTCAGTCTTCAATCGCCAGTGATCAGCTTTTTTTAACTACATTCGTCGGCCTTTCCTTAAGGCGTCTGCGCTACCGTCCGTTCAGCAAAACAGGGTGGGCGGGCATGGAAGCCGGAAACAGCATCAAAAACGGCAGGATTGCGAACACGATCATCATGCCGGTGATCGGCATTGTCGTCCTTGCAGTTCTTTTCGTCTTTGCCATGCTTGTCTGGTCTTCGCGTCTGACAGATGAGGCCGCCGTATCCAGCGAGCGCATGCTGCTGAATGAATCGATCCAGCTGCAACTGGACCAGATCGCCAAGCAGCAGGAAGGTGCGGCTGTCTGGGATGACGCATTCTTCCGCGCCGAACGGGGCCTCGAAAACCGCGACTGGTTGCGCCACCATGTCTCCGCCTGGCTTGCCGAAGGATATGGCCACAGCCGCAGCCTGATCCTTGACAGCGATCGCAACGTGCTCGTCGCCTTCGACCGCTCCGGCGAGGCGAGTTGGGTGAGCGAGGCGCTGCTCAACGCCCTGAAGGGGCCAATTGCCCGGGTGCGCGCCCGCTACATCAACAGCTTCGTGCTGACCCCGTCCGGCACCTACAAGTTCCAACCGGTCTATCGCAACTATCACCATTCGCTGTTCGAAACGGGGCTCGTCCGCATCGAGTCGGCACCGTATTACTTCACGGTCACCGCCATCGCGCCGGACCTGCACACGATCGGCTCCGACCGAGAGCCGCCGTCGGTGGTGATCAGCTTCGTCCCTATGAACAGCTTGTCGCTTGGCCGCCTGGCCGAGATGTCCGGACTGTCCAGCATCACCGCGACCCAGCCCGCCAACGTCCGCCCGGGCATGGCCGATGTGGTGCTGAAGGATCCGAACAATGCGTCCGTGATCCGTCTCAACTGGGAGCCAAAGCGGCCGGGCACGGACATGCTCAACCGCATCCTGCCGGTCATGGTGATCCTTGCGCTGGCCGTCGCGGTGCTGACGGCGGTCCTGTTGAACTACGCCCGTCAGTCCACGCGCAAGCTGGCAACAAGCGAAGCAAAGGCAGTCTATGCCTCGCAGCATGACAGCCTGACCGGTCTGCCGAACCGTGACTTCTTCAACGACCTGCTGAAACAGTCGCTGGCGAGCATTGATGAAGACCGCGGCCTCACCGCTGTCGTCTATATCGACCTCGATCACTTCAAGGACATCAACGATACGCTGGGCCACGCCGCCGGAGACGAGGTGCTGCGCGCCGTGACGGCGCGTCTGCGCGCGATTGTGCCCCCCACCGGCACTGTCGCCCGGATTTCCGGCGATGAATTCGCCATGGTTCTGAACCAGTGCTCGTCGCGGGCCCTGATCGAATATCAGCTGAGCCGGGTACAGGACGAGCTGATCCGCCCCGTCAAGGTCGCGGGCACCGAGCTCTTTGTTAGCCTGTCGATGGGCGCTGCCGTGGCGCCGATGGATGGCAGCGGCGCAGGCGAACTGCTGCGCA
Organism: Pannonibacter sp. SL95; assembly: GCF_026672425.1. Lineage (GTDB taxonomy): Bacteria > Pseudomonadota > Alphaproteobacteria > Rhizobiales > Stappiaceae > Pannonibacter. The sequence continues at coordinate 1,400,181 of NZ_JAPPRC010000003.1, read as the reverse complement.
AGGCCGACATCGCGCTTTATGATGCCAAGGCGAACGGGCGCGGCCGCTGGTCGTTCTTTGATCCGTCGATGGAAGAATACGTCCAGACCCGCGACAACATCGCCCGCGAGCTGCGCCGCGCCATCGACAATGACGCGCTGGCTGTCGCCTATCAGCCGCAGATGTCGTCGAAGACCGGCAAGATCACGGCCATCGAGACGCTGGTCCGGTGGACCCATCCCGAACGCGGTCCAATCAGCCCGGCGAACTTCGTGCCGATTGCCGAGGAGACCGGCCTCATCAACGACCTTGGTCTCTGGGTGCTGCGCCGCGCCTGCCGCGATGCGCATCTGTGGCCGGACGTGATGATCTCGGTGAACATCTCGCCGACCCAGTTCCGCCACCCGCGCTTCATCGACCAGTTGATCGAGACGCTTGCCTCCTATGACCTGCCGCCGTCGCGGCTGGAAATCGAGGTGACGGAATCGGTTTTTGCCGGCAAGGACATGGCCGTGCTCAACGTGATGAAGCGGCTGCGCGAACTCGGCATCAAGATCGCACTCGACGATTTCGGTTCGGGCTACTCCTCGCTGAGCTACCTGCGCCGGTTCCCGTTCGACATCCTCAAGATCGACCGCGACTTCATCCTGCCGGCAGGCGATTCGCCGCAGGCGCAGGCGATCCTGCGCACGATCATCGACCTCGGCGAAGCGCTCGACATGACGGTTGTGGCAGAAGGCATCGAAACGCAGGAGCAGATGGAATTCCTGACCTCCATCGGCTGCGAGCGGCTCCAGGGCTACTACATCAGCCGCCCGGGGCCGGCACAGGAGATCGCACCGGTAATCGCCGGCAGCGGCTTCGGCGACCAGTTCAAGATCGTGACGGAACAGCTGCGCGCTGGCTAAGGCAACCCGGCAGGTCGAGGCGGCTCTGATCGCTGGCAAGGTCCTCCAGAATGGCGCAATCTGGCCCGCCGTCGCCGGTGCACAGGGACACCGTCTCCTCCAGCGCCTGCCGCAAGGCTGCCAGCTCACCGATCTTGTGATCCAGCGCCTCGATATGCGCCAACGCCAGCCGGCGCACTTCCGCATTCGACCGGTTCGGATTGTCCTGCAAGTCTATCAGGCTGCGGCATTCCTCGATCGTAAATCCCAGCGACCGGGCGCGCTTGAGGAAGCGCAGACGCTCGAGATCGGCCGGGTCATAGGTCCGGTAGCCATTGTCCAGCCGATGCGGGCGGACGAGCCCGATGTCCTCGTAGTAACGCAAGGTCTTGGACGGCAACCCGGTCTCGCGGGAAACGTCACCAATGGTCATCGGGGCTTTCATCAGCAAAGCTTGTCCAGGTCAGGGCTGCTTGGAACCTGCACTAAGACTAGTCCAGTCCGAGCCGCCTGTCCAAATCAGCGCGGATGGCCGCCATCGCCGCGAAGGGGCCTCCGGCACGCTCCAGCTGCGCGGCCACATCGACAAGGCTCGCTCCGGCGCGGCCATAACGGGTATGGACGAAGTCGGCAACCCAGTCGCGTTGCTGGCCAAGGTAGCGGCTCGCGCCCTTGCCGCTGGACTTCAGATAGGCCTGGTGGCGGGCAATGGCCTGCATCAGCTCCGCAGTCCCCTTGTCCTCCGCCGCAGAAACGGTCAGCACCGGCACCGTCCAGTCCTGGCTGGCAAGGCGTGACAGGCTGAGCGCGCCCTCGACGTCCGACTTCGCCCGCGCGGCGGCCGCGCCCATGTCGGCTTTGGTGACGACGATGATGTCGGGCAGCTCCATGACGCCAGCCTTCATGAACTGAAGGCTGTCGCCGGAGCCGGGCTGGATGCACAGGACGAGCGTATCGACGGCAAAGGCAACGTCCGCCTCTGACTGGCCAATGCCAACCGATTCGACGATGACCTGATCCCGCGCGGCCCGGAACAGGGCAATGGCGGCGATGGCGTGGTCGGACAGACCCCCAAGACGATCCCGCGCCGCCATGGAGCGTACGAAGATGCCCTGGTCTTCCGGATCGGTGGCTAGCCGCGTTCGGTCACCCAGCAGCGCCCCGCCGGTCAGCCGCGAGGATGGGTCCACCGCCAGAACACCGACAGTATCGCCGGCCGTGCGAAAGCCGCGGATCAGTGCATTGGTGAGCGTCGACTTGCCGACCCCGGGAGGGCCCGTGAGACCCAGCGCCCGGCCGGAGCCTTCTGAGATCGCAAGATCGAGCAGCGCCGCCAGACGGGCGCTGCCTTCTTCTGCTTCCAGCCGCGACAGGGCACGGGACAGCGCGAGCTTGCCGCCCTGTCGCAGAAGGGCGAGTGCCTCCCCTGCCCCATCGGCCATGACGTCAGCTCCGCTTCAGCGCCGCCTGCGCCGCCGCCAGACGGGCAATCGGCACGCGGAACGGCGAGCAGGAAACATAGTCGAGATCGACGCTTTCGCAGAAGTGGATCGACGACGGGTCACCGCCATGTTCACCGCAGATGCCGAGCTTGATGTCCGGGCGGGTCTTGCGGCCACGCTCCGCGGCGATGCTGATCAGCTCGCCGACGCCCTCACGGTCCAGCGAGACGAACGGATCCTGTTCGATCAGGCCCTTCTGCTGGTAGGTGCCGAGGAACGACGAGGCGTCATCGCGCGAGATGCCGAAGGTCGTCTGGGTGAGGTCGTTGGTGCCGAAGGAGAAGAACTCCGCCGCCTCTGCGATCTCGCCAGCGCGCAAGGCCGCACGCGGCAGCTCCACCATGGTGCCGACCTGATAGTCGATGGCGGTGCCAGTTTCGCTTGCCACCGCCTTGGCCATGGCATCGATGCGGCCACGCACCAGGTCCAGCTCGGCCTTGAGGCCAACCAGCGGCACCATGACTTCCGGCACCACCGGGGCACCGGTGCGCTTGCCGGCTTCTACGGCGGCCTCGAAGATGGCGCGGGCCTGCATTTCGGCAATTTCCGGATAGGACACCAGCAGACGGCAGCCGCGATGGCCCAGCATCGGGTTGAACTCGGCCAGTTCCATTGCCCGCTCGCGCAGCTTGTCAGCAGAAACGCCCATGGCCGCGGCCACTTCCGCGATCTCGGCATCGGAATGCGGCAGGAACTCGTGCAGCGGCGGGTCGAGCAGGCGGATGGTGACCGGCAGACCCTTCATGATTTCAAAGATCTGCAGGAAATCGTTGCGCTGCATCGGCAGAAGCTTGGCGAGCGCGGCGCGGCGTCCCTCCTCGGTCGAGGACAGGATCATCTCGCGAACAGCCAGAATGCGCTCGCCGTCGAAGAACATATGCTCGGTGCGGCAGAGGCCAATGCCTTCGGCACCGAAATCACGGGCAACGCGGGCGTCGGCGGGGGTTTCGGCGTTGGCACGCACCTTCATGCGGCGGCCAGCGTCGGCCCAGACCATCAGCGTGGCAAAGTCACCCGACAGGGAGGGCTGCAGCATCGGGACTTCGCCGATGAGCACCTGGCCGGTGGACCCGTCGATGGTGACGATCTGGCCCTTTTCCAGAACCTTGCCGCCCGCGCTCACCGTGCCGTTGCGATAGTCGATGCGCAGCGAGCCGGCGCCGGAGACGCAGGGCTTGCCCATGCCGCGCGCCACCACGGCAGCGTGTGACGTCATGCCACCGCGGCTGGTGAGAATGCCCTCGGCCGCATGCATGCCATGAATGTCTTCCGGCGAGGTTTCCACGCGCACCAGGATCACCTTGCGCCCGGCCGCCTTGGCCTGCTCGGCTTCTTCCGAGGTGAAGACGATGGCGCCGCAGGCCGCACCCGGGGATGCGGGCAGACCGGTGACGAAGATCTTGCGTTCCGCCTTCGGATCGATGGTCGGATGCAGCAGCTGGTCCAGCGCCGACGGCTCGACGCGCAGCACGGCTTCCTTCTCGGTGATCAGGCCTTCGGCAGCCATGTCGACCGCGATCTTGAGCGCGGCCTTGGCGGTGCGCTTGCCCGAGCGGGTCTGCAGCATCCACAGCTTGCCGCGCTCGATGGTGAATTCAAGATCCTGCATGTCGCGGTAATGCGCCTCGAGGCGATCACAGATGCGGATGAACTCGGCATAGGCCTCCGGCATCAGCCGTTCCATCGACGGACGATCGGAGGCAGCCTCGATGCGGGCCTTCTCGGTGATGTCCTGCGGCGTGCGGATGCCGGCAACCACGTCTTCGCCCTGGGCATTGACGAGGAACTCGCCATAAAGCGCCTTCTCGCCGGTCGACGGGTTGCGGGTGAAGGCAACGCCGGTGGCCGAGGTCTCGCCCATGTTGCCAAACACCATGGCCTGGACGTTGACGGCGGTGCCCCAGCTGGCGGGAATGTCGTGCAGGCGGCGGTAGGTCTGCGCGCGGGCGGTCATCCAGGAGCTGAAGACGGCGCTGATGGCGCCCCACAGCTGCTCCATCGGGTCCTGCGGGAACGGACGGCCCAGTTCCTCAGCGACGAGATCCTTGAAGCGCTCGATGATACCGGCAAGCTCGGCAGCGGAAAGTTCGGTGTCGAGCACATGCCCGGCCTCGTCCTTCACCTCCTGAAGGATCTCCTCGAAGGAATGGTGATCGACGCCAAGCACCACGTCGCCATACATCTGGATGAAGCGGCGGTAGCTGTCATAGGCAAAGCGCTCGTCACCGGAGCTGACCGCCATAGCCTTGACCGTCTCGTCATTGAGGCCAAGGTTGAGAACCGTGTCCATCATGCCCGGCATGGACACGCGGGCGCCGGAACGGACGGAGACCAGCAGCGGATTGACCTTGTCGCCAAAGGCACGGCCGGTGAGCCGGCCAACCTCGGCAAGTGCGGCCTCGACCTGGGCAGCCAGATCAGCCGGATAGGTCTTGTCATGGTCGTAATACCAGGTGCAGACCTCGGTCGGAATGGTAAAGCCCGGAGGAACCGGCAGGCCCAGATTGCTCATCTCGGCGAGGTTCGCACCCTTGCCGCCGAGCAGGTTCTTCATGCCGGCGTCGCCTTCGGCTGCACCGTTGCCAAACCCATAGACCCACTTGGACATTCCTGCCTCCGTCCTCACAGCATTTTCTGCTGGTCTTATCCGGCTTCGGCCGGCGAACCCGGGTGCCCGAAGCTGGCGTATTCCTGCTACGCGAAGGGGGCATGACACAAGTTATTTTTGCAGTGCAACCGTGGAAAGCGCGACGCAGCCGGCTTGGTAATTGGTCTATGGTGCACAGCGAATTGACCAGTGGTTTGCGCCCGGCACCGCACAGTTGCTTGCCGCCGCGCCACAAACCCGCCACTGTCATCTGAGTTCACTGGATGATGCTGAATCGGATGGGCTCCGGCCCTCTGTCCGACCCGCCGTCCTGCGAGGTTACCTGCGAGGTTTGATGACGAACGTGACCGCCACCCCGAGGAAACTCCGGTCGATCTACCGCTCCCGGCTCCGGCCGTTGCTGGCCAGCACGCTGATGGCCGCGCTTCCTGCCCTCATGGTGCCTGCGCTTGTCACCCCGTTGCTTCTGACACCGGCCCTCATTACACAGGCTGAGGCAACGCAGAACACCCAGGCACCGGAACCGCAGCGCCCGGGCACACCGGACGACCTCAACATCACCCAGGCCGGCAGCTACCTTTCCGGACGGCTGGCGACCCGCGTCAATGATTTTGCCTCGGCGGCCGCGTTCTTTGAGGAAACACTCGCGACCGATCCGGAAAACCCGTTCCTGCTGGAACGCACCTTCATGCTGAAGATGGCCAATGGCGAAATCGACATCGCCACCGAACTGGCCCTCGACATGGACGCGATGAAGATCAGCAATCACCTCGGCCATCTGGTGACCGCCGTCAGCCTCGCCCAGGACGGAAAGTTCCGCTCTGCTGCCTCGGCGCTGAAGACGGACCCGGGCGGCGGACCGCTGGCAGAACTGACGCAGACGCTGGCCAAGGCGTGGATGGAAGCCGGTGCCGGGGAAGTCGACAAGGCCCTGTCGCGGATCGACGGTCTCAAGGGCCCCGAATGGTTCGACGTGTTCAAGGCCAACCATGCGGCGCTGATAGCGCAGAACGCTGGCCGGCCCAAGCTGGCGCTGGAGCGCATCGAGGCCGCCTATAACGCTGACCGCGGTGCACTGCGCGTTGCCGATTCCTACGCCCGCCTTCTGGCGACCAATGGCAAGAAGAAGGAAGCGCTGGCGGTCCTCGCTGAGTATGACGAGATCGTCCCCGGCCATCCGCTGCTCAAGCGCAGCCGCGAGCTGATCGAGTCCGGCAAGAAGATCCCGCCGCTGGTCAAGAGCCCGCTGCTGGGCGTTGCCGAGCTGCTCAACGGCCTCGGCTCTGCCATCGGCCGCGATGGCGCAGAGGAACTGGCTGCGGCCTACCTGCATCTGTCGCTTTATCTCGATCCGGACGCCGACTTTGCCGCCATCGCCCTCGGCGGGCTTTACGAGCGCATGGAGAACCCCGAGCGCGCCATCGAGGCGCTGGAACAGGTGCCCGATACCTCGCCGCTGAAGCGCGATGCAGAGATCCAGGTCGGTCTCAACTTCAACGCTATGGAGAAGGTGGACGAGGCCCGGGCGCATCTGGAGGCCCTGATCAAGCAGGACCCGAGCGATCTGGAGGCGGTCACGTCGCTGGGCAACGTGCTCAGGGCGCACAAGATGTTCGCTGAGGCCGAGAAGGTCTATACGGGCGGCATCGAACAGCTGTCTAAGGCCGAAGGCCAGCACTGGATCCTCTTCTACTACCGCGGCATCTGCCGCGAGCGGCTGAAGCAGTGGGAAGGCTCGGAAGCGGACCTGCGCCAGGCGCTGGCGCTCTATCCCGACCAGCCCATGGTCCTGAACTATCTCGGCTATTCGCTGGTTGACCAGAACCTGAAGCTGGACGAGGCGCTTGGCATGATCAAGAAGGCCGTCGCCCTGCGCCCGAGCGATGGCTACATCGTCGACAGCCTGGGCTGGGCCTATTACCGGCTTGGCCGCTACGAGGACGCCGTCAAGGAACTGGAACGGGCCGTCGAACTGCGCCCCGGCGATCCGACCATCAACGATCACCTCGGCGATGCCTACTGGAAGATCGGCCGCACCCTCGAAGCCCGGTTCCAGTGGAACCATGCCCGTGACCTGAAGCCGGAGCCTGAAGATCTGCCGAAGATCCTCGACAAGATCGCCAATGGCCTGAAGGACGAGCCGGCAACGCCCACGGCCGCCAACACCAGTGGCAACGGCGGCTGAGGTTGCGATGAGCGACAGGGATGAAAGCCCGGAGGCGCGGCGCGGACCGCCGCCGCCCCGGGTGCAGCTGGCGCGCGCCAAGGTCAATCTCGCATTGCATGTCACCGGACAGAGGGCAGATGGCTATCATCTGCTCGACAGTCTGGTGGTGTTTCCGGCCATCGGCGACGTGCTGCTGCTCGAACCCGCAGATCAGCTGGATCTGGCCATCGAGGGCCCGTTTGCCGGCGAGCTGAAAGGCGAAGATCCCGCCAGCAACCTCGTCCTGCGCGCCGTTCGGGCCTTGGCCCGGCGGCTGGAGATGGCGGAGCCGGCCTATCACCTGCGTCTCACCAAGCGCCTGCCGGTTGCCTCCGGCATCGGCGGCGGCTCGGCCGATGCGGCGGCAGCCCTGCGCTTGATGGCCCAGCACAGCGGCACGCCCGTTCCCGATGCAATGCTGGCGGAGATCGCGGCCAGCCTCGGCGCCGATGTGCCGGTGTGCCTCAGTCAGAGTGCCAGCCGCATGCGCGGCATCGGCGAGGAACTGTCGCCCTTGCCGAAACTGCCCCAGCTCGGTCTGGTTCTGGTCAACCCGCGCCAGAAGGTGGCAACGCCGGACGTATTCAAGGCCCTGACAAGACGCGACAATACCGCCCTGCCGGACCTTCCGGACGGCTTTGCCGACGCCGCCGCGCTGCTGGAGTATCTCAACAACGCGCGCAATGACCTTGAAGCACCGGCCATCTCCATATGTCCGGCCATCGGCGAGGTCCTGACGATTCTGAAGGCTGATCCACGCGTTTCCCTCGCGCGAATGTCCGGATCAGGTGCGACCTGCTTTGCCCTCTGCGCGGCGGCTGAGGTTCAAGGGCTGGTCAGCGACCTGTCACGCAAGCATCCCGGCTGGTGGGTTGCGGGAAGCCCAACGCTGCAGGCGTGACGTCTTGACCAACAGAAAAGGTCCCGGCTCAAGGCCGGGACAGCGCGGAGAGTAGTCTGGTTTCGATGACCGGAACCGGCTGGTTCGCGTCAGCTGACGCGGGCGATGCAGAATTCGACGGCATCGGCCAGTGCCTGACGGTGCGCGGTGTCCGGCAGCGCCTCAAGAGCAGCCAGGGCGCTGCCACCGTAGTGGCGCGCGCGCAGGATGGTCTCCTCGATCGCCCCATGCTGGCGCAGCAAGGCGATTGCATGGTCGAGATCGCCTTCGCGAATGTCGCCGGTTTCGAGGCACCTCTTCCAGAAGGCGCGGTCCTCGTCGGAGCCGCGCTCCAGCGCCACAACCACCGGCAAGGTGATCTTGCCTTCCCGGAAATCATCACCAACCTGCTTGCCGAGGTCAGCGGACGACCCGCCATAATCAAGGGCATCGTCGACGAGCTGGAACGCAAGGCCAAGGTCCATGCCATAGCGGCGGGCGGCGGCGCAAATCTCGGCGCTCTGGCCGGAAATCACCGGACCAACCTCGGCGGCAGCGGCAAACAGCGCCGCCGTCTTGGCTTCGATGACCTTGAGATAAGCGGCTTCCGTGGTGGCGATGTTCTTGGCCGCGCCCAGCTGCATCACCTCGCCTTCCGCGATCACGGCGGAGGCTTCGGCCAGAATGCGCAAGGCCTCGAGCGAGCCGACATCGACCATCATCTTGAAGGCCTGGCCGAGCAGATAGTCACCGACCAGAACGCTGGCCTGGTTGCCCCAGAGCTTGCGGGCGGCCAGCTTGCCCCGACGCATGTCGCTCTCGTCGACCACATCGTCATGCAGAAGCGTGGCGGTGTGCATGAACTCGACGCTGGCTGCCAGGATGACATGGCCGTTGCCGGCGTAGCCGAACATGCCGGCAAGCGCGAGGGTCAGCATCGGCCGGAGCCGTTTGCCACCGGAATCGATCAGATGCTTGGCGATGACCGGGATCAGCTCGACATTCGAACCCGCCTTCGACAGGATCAACTCGTTGACCTTCTGCATGTCGGCGGCAACGAGGTCCACGAGCAACTGGATGCCCGCCTTTGCGCGGTTTCTGTCCTGTGCGGAAGCGACAAGGGCTGCCAAATGCACTCTCCCAACGGGTCTGGCGAGGGGTCTGGTTTTGGCGGACAATAGGCACCTCGGCCGTCCGGGGCAAGGGAACAATCGTTTGACAAACCGTTGAACGAACTTGTCCACGATGCAGCAGGGAGAATAATGCTTGGCCTTGCCAAGGCCAGCGATGGCCAACATCTCTTCAGGGATCCGGATGATCATGGAAGAACTGCTCAGAACCAATGATCCCGTGATCATTTCTGTCGTCGCCTCCCTGCTGGGTCAGGCCGGCATTGCGCATTTTGTCGCGGATGGCAACATGAGCATCCTCGAGGGATCCCTTGGCATCATCCCGCGCCGCGTGCTGGTCGACAGCGACGACATCGACGCGGCCCGCCGCCTGATGCGCGACGCCGATCTCGGCCATGAACTGAGCGAGCCCCGGGCGTGAGTGACGACATCGACGCAAGGATGAGCCTGGGCGAGGACGCGGAGCCTGCCACCACGCGTGATGCGTTCCTGGGCGGCCTTGTCATGGTGGAACAGCCTGCCAAAGGCCGCCACCGGGCCGGTCTTGATGCGGTCTATCTCGCCGCCGCGCTGCCAGAGGGCACATCCGGACATGTGGTGGATCTGGGGGCCGGTGTCGGCACCGCCGGCTTCTGTGCCGCCGCGCGTCTGCCCGGCATCCGCGTCACGCTGGTCGACAATGATCCGCTGGTGCTCGAACTGGCCCGCCGCAGCCTGACCGATCCGCTGAACGCGGCCTTTGCGGGCCGTGTCGCGGTTCTGGCGGCAGACATCACCGCCAAGGGCAGCGCGCGCCATGCCGCCGGCCTGACGCCGGGCATGGCCGATCACCTGATCATGAACCCGCCCTACTACCCCGCGCACCAGTTCCGCTCCTCCCCGGCCAGCCGCAGGGCCGACGCCCACATGCTGGACGAGCGCGGGCTTGAACCTTGGGCCCGCACCGCGACAGATATCCTGCGCGAGGGCGGGTCATTGACGGTCATCTTCCGCGCCGACGGCCTGCAGGAGGTGCTGGATGTGCTGCAGGGCCGCTTCGGTGCCATCGACATCATCCCCTTGCGTCCGCGTCCGGACGCTGCCGCAACCCGCATCCTGCTGCGCGCCATCCGCGCCAGCCGTGCGCCCTTGCGCCTGATGCCGGGATTCGTGCTGCATGACGGTGACGGCTCGGACTTTCTCCCCGAGGCGAGGGCGGTCATGCGCGACGGCAAGGGGCTGGACCTGCAGCCAAGACCTTGAGTGGCAGATTTGGGGTCCAACCCCGCAGCATTTGAAATCTTCCCGTAGATCTTGGCACGAGGATGCTTCGGCAGCGTCACGACGGCGATGACGATGCAGACCTGATTGCATGAGAAATGCCAAGGAGTACGCTCATGTCGGAAACCGATCCGCTTATCCAGGCCCGCCAGCACATCGAGAAGCACCTGATCAAACGGGCCTCGACCGATGCCGCTTTCCGCGACCTGCTGAAGTCCAACCCGCATGCGGCCATCAAGGAACTGATCGGCACTGACCCGATCCCGTCCTACAAGATCACCGTGATCGAGGAAGCTCCGGGCGAGGCTGTTCTCGTGCTGCCGCGGTCCATCGCACAGGACGAGCTGCCGGATGAACTGCTCGATTTCGCGTCGGGCGGCACCGGCTTCTCGGCTTTCATCCTCTACGGCCCCCCTTATCCGAAGGGCCAGGGCTGCAAGAAGTGAGACAACAGGACTTCACCTGCATCGGCAAGGTGAAGTCCGGCCCACCTTCCGCGTCGCATTGGTGACGCCGAGCAGGTGCGGACCGCCAGAATTTTTGGCAACAGACGGACGGGCAGAGCCAAGCTCTGCCCGCTTTTTCATGCGCCCGTCGGCGTCAATGGATCAGGAATTCGCCCTTGGCGTAGCGCACGTCCATCGGGCCGATCAGGTCCTTGTGGGCAACGCGGACCGAGTGGATCAGAGCCTCGATCTCCCGCTCCCAGTAGGCGAGGAACCGGCGCAGCTCGGGAAACTGCGGTGCCTTGTCCTCGGTCTGCCAGAGAAAACTTTGCAAGAGCGCCGGATGGTCCGGCATGCGGTAGAGAATCTCTGCTGTCAGGATGCCGTATCCGGCGAACTGGCGGCGAAAACTTTCACTTGCCTGCATGGGTCACCTCATGACGTGGTTGCCACGAGGAAAGTGTCACGCCGGCGAAGTAAATGCGCAATTAAGAAATTGCCATATCACCTTAATGTTCAATATGTTAGCAGCACCTTTCCGCGAGTGCTGCCAACCCGTCCTTATTGAGCAGCCGGTCCACCCAGCGACTTCAGATAGGCGACGAAAGCGTCGATCTCGTCCGGCTCCAGCACCAGTTCCGGCATGTTTTCATGGCCGGCGACGATGCCTTCAGCCAGGCTCTCCTCAAGCTGCTCGACCGGATAGCGCTGCCACAGGTTCCGGAAGGCGGGCGCTGTCGCCATCGGGCTGGCCCCGTCGCGGCCAAGCGCATGACAGGTGGCGCAGTTCATTTCGGCAATGCCACGGCCGAGCTCGACCGGATCCAGCACCGGCTGGTTGTCGGTGGTTGCGGCATTGGCGAAACCGGACAGGCCCGTCAACAGACCAATGGTCAATGCGGCCGCAGGCCGGCGCAACACGTCGAATCGCATCGGGATCTCCCTCTTCGTCCCAGGGGGAAAGTGGCGGGCGCACCGCGCCGCCACAAGTCAGGCAAAACCCCAAGCACAAGCTTGGCGCGGCAGCAGCGTCACAATGTACCGCAGGGTGAGACGGTTTGCGGCCCTCGTCCGCGTTTCACCGCTGCCCAAGAGCAACGGCGCCTTATATGATCAGTTTGCGGGACTGCCCGCCAACAACTGCCCGCCCCGCGACCGGGAGTGGAGGGCAGCGACACATGCCGGGAGACCCCATGACGCCGACCCATCACGCGCCCAGCGCCCTGCCCGCCTCCATCGATGCCACTCTGGGGCTGCTGACCAGCGGCGGCTATGTCGCCAACCGGGCCTTGGCAACCGTGCTGCATCTGGCCCTGAAGATGGGCCGGCCTCTGTTTCTGGAAGGCGAGGCCGGCGTCGGCAAGACCGAGATCGCCAAGGTTCTGGCGGCGACTCTCGGCCGCGACCTGATCCGCCTGCAGTGCTATGAGGGGCTCGACATTTCCGCCGCCGTCTACGAGTGGAACTATGCCGCGCAGATGGTGGAGATCCGCGTTGCAGAGGCCTCCGGCGACACCGACCACAGCGCCCTGTCGCGCTCCATCTTCGATGAACGCTTCCTGATCAAGCGCCCGGTGCTCAGGGCACTGGAACCGTCGCTGAAGGGACCGCCGGTGTTCCTGATCGACGAGCTGGACCGCGCCGACGAGGCCTTCGAAGCGTTTCTGCTGGAAGTTCTGTCCGACAATCAGGTGACGATCCCCGAGCTTGGCACCATCCGCGCTGCCGAGCCGCCGATCGTCATCATCACCACCAACCGCACCCGCGAGATCCATGACGCGCTGAAGCGGCGCTGCCTCTATCACTGGGTCGACTATCCGGATGCGGAGCGGGAACTCGCCATCGTCCGGGGCAAAGTGCCCGGTGCCTCGGAACGGCTGACGGCGGAGATTGTCGCCTTCGTCCAGCGCCTGCGCGCCACCGAAGACCTGTTCAAGCAGCCGGGCGTCGCCGAAACGCTGGACTGGGCCACGGCGTTGACGGAACTCAACGAACTGGCCCTTGATCCCGACATGGCCTCTGACACGCTGGGCGTGCTGCTGAAATACCAGGACGACATCGAGCGGGTGCGCGGCTCGCGCCTGCGCCAGATCGTCGAGGACATCCGCAAGGAAGGCGCCCGCGACCTCGGCCAGCGCCCGGCCGGCGGGGCCTGAGCCGATGACCACTGCGGGACCGCTGACGACAGAGGCAGAGCGGCGCGGACGGATGGTGGAGAACATCGTCCATTTCGCCCGCACCCTGCGCCGCGCCGGACTGCCCGCCGGACCGGCCACTGTGGTGGAAGCCGTGCGCGCGGTCGAAGTGAGCGGCATCGAGAGCCGCGACGACCTCTACTGGACGCTGCATGCCCTGTTCGTGCAGAAGCGCGAGCACCGGGTGCTCTTCGACGAGGCCTTCCGCATCTACTGGCAGAGCCGCGGGCTGATCGAGAAGATGCTGGCGATCCTGTCGCCCGTCGCCCCGCCGCGTGGCGCCCCTGAAAAGGCCAAGGCCGGCCAGACCCGCGTCGCCCAGGCCTTCCAGGCCGCGCGCGAGCGGCGCGAGACGCTGGCCGAGCAGCCCGAGGTGGAGGTGGATGCCCGCTTTACCGTGTCGGGCCGCGAACTGCTGCAGGCCAAGGACTTTGCCCAGATGACCGCCGCCGAAATCACAGAGGCGAAGGCGGCGCTAAGGGCGATGCGGATCCCGAAGGACCTGATCTTGCACCGCCGCCGTGTCGCGGCCCCGCGCGGCCAGATCGACCCGCGCCGCACGTTGCGGGCGTCCTTACGCGCCGGCGGTGCCATCATCGACCTGAAGCACCGCGCGCGACAGGAAAAGCTGCCGCCCATCGTGGCGCTCTGCGACATCTCCGGGTCGATGAGCCAATATAGCCGCATCCTCTTGCATTTCCTGCATGGGATGACGGAGACGCGGCGTGACGTGCACACGTTCCTGTTCGGCACGCGGCTCACCAACGTCACCCGTTCGCTGCGCATGAAGGACCCGGACGAGGCGCTGGAAGCCTGCTCGGCCGGTGTCGCCGACTGGTCCGGCGGCACGCGCATCGCCACGGCGCTGCACCTGTTCAACCGCCACTGGTCGCGCCGGGTGCTGTCCGGCGGGCCGACCGTGCTGCTGATCACCGACGGGCTGGAGCGGGAGACCGACGAGGATCTTGCCCGCGAGATGGACCGGCTGCACCGCTCCTGCCGCCGGCTGATCTGGCTCAACCCGCTGCTGCGCTTCGACGGCTTCGAGCCCAAGGCCCGCGGTATCCGCGCCATGCTGCCGCATGTGGACGAATTCCGCGCCGTCCATTCGCTGGAGGCCGTCACCGATCTGGTGAAGGCCCTGTCGGGAACCGGAAACACCGACGCGAAGGTTGATCCCAGAGCCTGGCTCAAGGTGCGGTAGGAGCGTCGCGCGGGACGGAGCGTCCTTGCCGTGCCCCTGCGCTCAGAACACCCAGCCCCATACGAGCGGCAGGAGCAGCGCGGTTGCAAGCGCGTTGAGGCCCATGGCAAGTCCCGCGAAGGCGCCTTCGAGATCGCTCATCTGCAGCGCGCGCGCCGTGCCGATGCCATGCGCCGCCGTGCCGATGGCAAGCCCGCGCGAGGCCGGATCGCGTACGCCGAGGAGCGTCAGCAGCAGCGGGCCCAGCGCTGCTCCGATCACCCCGGTGATCATCACCAGCACAGCGGTGAGCGAGGGCAACCCGCCGAGCTTGTCGGCAATGCCCATGGCAACGGCCACCGTGACCGACTTCGGGGCGAGCGAGGCGAGAATGTCCGGCCCGGCCCCGAAAAAGGCACCGATGGCCACCGCCGTTGCCGCCGCCACCGCGCCGCCGGTGATGAGGCTGACCGTGATGGCAAGGGCCGAGCGCCGCACCCGTTCGATCTGCCGGTAGAGCGGCAAGGCCAGCGCAACGGTGGCCGGCCCAAGCAGGAAATGGACGAACTGCGCGCCCTCGAAATAGGTGCTGTAGTCGGTGCCGGTGACGAGCAACAATCCGACCAGCAACAGAACTGCCAGCAGCACCGGATTGGCAAGCGGGCTGAAGCCTGCCCTGGCCGAGATCCACATGCCGCATTGATAGGCGATCAGCGTCATGGTCAGCGCCGTCAGCGGGCTGGCAGCGAGATAGACCCAGAGTTCGGTCAGGCTGGCCGGCGCGCTCATGGCCGGTCTCCCGTCTCGCCCGTGCCCTCACCCGCCCGGGCCCGCTGGCGCCGGGTAAGCAGATGCATCAGGAGGCCAGTGACGGCGATGGCGATCAGCGTGCTGCCAAGAAGGGCCGCGCCCAGCGCCTTTGCCTCCCGCGCGATCAGCCCCATATGCAGCACGACGCCGACGCCGGCGGGAATGAACAGCAGCGACAGGTTGGAGAGAAACGCATCCCCCACCCGCGTCAGACCCTCTGGAATGCCGCCCCGGATGACGAGCCCGGCAAACAGCAGGATCATGCCGATCACCGGCCCCGGCATCGGCAGGCCAAGCCCGACGACAATCAGCTCGCCCGCGAGCTGGCAGACGAGAATGACAGTGAGATAGAACAACATCGCCCGCTCCGGCCCCTTCAGGAATCAAGGCTACAGAGTGTCCGGGCCAGCCGTCGGGCACAAGGTGGCAATGGGGCGCGGGAGCAGCCTACTGCGCCGACCGCAAAGGCTGCCGCAAAATGATCTTGCAGCGGTCCGATGCAACACGGCTCCAGTCATCGAGATAGACCTCGTGATAGCGCCCCTCCGGCTCAAGCCCCATGCGGGGCAGAAAATCGTCGTAAAGCCTTGCCAAAGTTTCAGGAATACCTGCTGGCGGTCCGACATGCAGCGTCTGGACGCATCTGCCCTCGGCCGTAACGTCGTAGCGGATCGGCCCAGCACCCTGGAGTTCGGCCTGCATGTCGGAGACAGACCGGGCCAAGTGATCGGCATCGGCCCAGATCGGCAAGGTAATCTGTACCCGCCAGTTCCAAGCCTCTCTGTTGCCCGCAGCAAGGTCGCGCATGTCTTGAGCCCAGTAGAGGATCTCCAGGGGAGCTTCGACAAAAGACTTGCCAGCGCGTTGACGCGCTTCGCGCCGGATCGGATAGATCGCCGTGAAAAGCGCTTTCACTGCAGGTTCAATCGCGGCCTGCACGGGAGGCCCGTCCCCATCGAGGACGGCGAACGGGAGCTTCGGCACTTCGACAATACTGAAGCCCCCCGCCGGAGGCGCATAGAGCGTGCGCAGCAGGGTTCTGTCCTTGGTCAAGTCGATCAGTCCATCGCCTAGCATGGCTTGCTCCTCATGTAGTCCAGGGTGGTGGTGATCCAGTGGCGTTCGGCCGCCAGCTGGCCCGCCAGGAAATCGAACAAGACCTCGACGTGATCCGGCATAGGCTGCCTTTGCCGACGCACGGACTCGAGCCGATCAATTTCCTGCGAAATGGATGAGAGGCGCGCTTCGAGGGCGCCCAGCGCCGCATCAAGCGTCAACGATTGCCAATGGACCATTCCCAGCAAGAGCGATGAAGAACTGGGGCGGTAGGCGCCAAGGGCTGAAACAGTCTGCTGCAGCAGAATTTCACGGCCAGCGGGAGTGATCGAGAACACCTTTCGTGCCTTGGCTCCGGCAGGCACCCCGGCAGACACAAAGCCCGCCTTCTCCAGCTTGCCGAGCACGAAATAGATCGATGAGAAGCCGATCTGCGTCCACTCGCGCATCCCGCGTTTTTCGATCAGCTGTTCCAGCTCATAGCCATGACGCGGCATCTCATCGACGAGCCCGAGCAGCAGCAGTTCAGCATCTGTAAGTCGCGTCTCCATATTCTAGTGCTAGAATATAAAATGGTGTTGGTCAAGTCAGCGCGTAGCGTGGCACCGGCGACCGACTTGCCAGTTTCAACGCTTGGGCACGGATGTTTGGAAAATGGCAGTCTAACGGCTTCGGAGCCTCATGCAGCCGATTTGAAGCCGGAAGAGACAGAGGCGGACGGTAGCGAGCGCTGGCTCAAAGCACGACGATGAAATATCCGCCTTACGGCAACGCCACGACCGGCGTGTTGACGGCGACGCGCTGGAACAGGTCGGCGATGTCGTCGTTATGCATGCGGATGCAGCCGTAGGAGACCGGGCGGCCGATGCTGTCGGGGCGATTGGTGCCGTGAATGGCAAATTCGCCGCCGGACAGGGTCAGCGCGGCGATGCCCATCGGATTGTTGGGCGCGCCGCCGGGAATGCGATCCGGCAAGGACGGGATGTCGCGCTTCACCTCGGCCGGCGGGATCCAGGCCGGCGTGACATATTTGCCGTCGACATAGGTCTGGCCGGTCCAGCTCTTGCCGCGCTTGCCGACCGCGACGGGATAGGCAAGCGCCCTGCCTTGCCCCACGACCAGATAGAGCCGCCGCTCGCCGTTGCGCACGACGATGGTGCCGGGGGCAAAGCGCGGGTCCTCGAAATGCACGAGCGTGCCGCCAGCATGGGCCGGACGGACCGTTGCCTCGGCAAGACCGAGAAGACTGACAAGCGCAAGACATGCGCCATATGAAACGAGGCGAAGCCTCCGCCCACCGCGATTTTCTGCCATTGCCATCCGCCGCCTGAACCAGACAAGACCTGCGGCAAGACTAGCAGTGGCCCGTTCGCGCGGCACCCGGCGGCGGGCAAAATCTGAACAAAGGGTTAATTGGTGACGTCAGCGGGCCGGAAGGCGCCGTCGCGCCAGTCAAAGAAGGCATAGCCCGGCATGTCCGCATCCCCGTCCGGGGTAAAGGCGACAGGGCCGATCACCGTCTCGAACCGGCCTTGCTGCAGGGCCGCTGCGACCTCGGCGAACTCCGTGTTTCCGGCATCAGCGACCGCTGCAGCATAGAGTTCGAGTGCGGCATAGGCCGGCAAGGTATAGCCGAGCGCCTCGTCCTTGCGGGCGCGCAGGCGCTCGACAATGTCCTGGGCGGCGGCAAGCCCTGTCGCATCGGGGAGGAAGCTGACGCTGATGCCGCTGGCGGCCTCACCTGCGGCAGCACCATATTCGGTGCTCATCACCGCATCGCCGGCAATGACAGGCACGTTCAGCCCGAGCCCG
The DNA here is from genome assembly GCF_026672425.1 of Pannonibacter sp. SL95. Taxonomy (GTDB): domain Bacteria; phylum Pseudomonadota; class Alphaproteobacteria; order Rhizobiales; family Stappiaceae; genus Pannonibacter. The sequence goes on along the minus strand of NZ_JAPPRC010000003.1, from coordinate 1,382,227 downwards.
GCAAGTGCAGCCTTGAGATTGCCCGTATCGGCAGCGTGGGCGGCGATGAAGACGGCGTCGATGGTCTCGCCCTTCAACGTGGAGGCCAGGCCGCGAAAATCCTTTTCCCCCGGCTCGAAGGTCAGGTTTACGGCCTCGCGCAGACCGCCAGCATTGATCTTTTCCTTCACCGCATCGGACAGCGCCTTGCCATAGGCACTGCGGTCCGCGATCAGCGCGACGCGCTCCGTGCCAAACTGCTTCAGGAGCAGATCGGCGAGCGCTGTCGCCTGCGCGTCCTCGCGCCGCGCCAGACGGAAGAGGCCAGGGCCGGCGCGATCCTCGGTCAGACGGGGCGACAGGGTTGCCGGGCTGATCTGGACGATCCCGGCCTCGGCATAGACCTTGGCGGCTGCCAGCGAAGCTGCCGAGCAGACGTGACCGACGACGAGGCGAACCTTGCGGCCAACCAGCTGGTTGGCGACGGCCTCGGCCTTCTTCGCCTCGCAGCCATCGTCGACCGCTTCCAGCTTCAGCTTCTCGCCTGCAACCCCGCCACGGGCATTCAGATCCGCGATCGCCTCGCGCACGCCCGACAGCAGCTGCTGGCCAAGGGGAGCAAAGGGTCCGTTGAGGGGGGCGGCCACGCCAATGGCGATATCCGCCATTGCCACCGTTGCCCAGAGGCTTGCCAGAACCAAACCTGTCGCCGCCGCGATCCCCCGCTTCATCCCGTTCCGATCCTCAATCGCTTGCCAGTCAGCGCTGGCCTCAATCCGACGTTCCGTGTCCTAGTATCATCCGCGCGGGCAAACCGCTGCAACCAGACATGATTTTTTTCGCGTGGCCGACGCTTTACCGCAACCAAAAGGCCGGTCCGGGGTGCAAGTTCGGCAAGGCCGCGTTATATCCTTGCCGCCATACTGGCTTTCGCCATCGGACAGTCTGAGAAATACTCTGGCTGATGAGTGCATTGCCCCCGTGCCGAGCTTGCTGCCAGGCCACATTTTCGCGCGTTGACCGCAAGACGCAAGGGAAAGACCTTTTCGCCCATGTCTCCTCCTAACAAGTCTGCTCCTAACCAGCCTGATCCGACTGCACTCGCAGGCAAGGCCGCTGCCCTGCCGGCGCTCGACATCGCCCGTTTCCGCGAGGCGATGAGCCGAATCGCCACCGCTGTCCATGTTCTGACGACGGATGGCGTCAGCGGGCGCTGCGGCGCGACCGTGTCCGCGGCCTGTTCGCTGACCGACAGTCCGCCTGCACTGGTCGTCTGCGTCAACCGCTCCAGCCGCATCCACGCAGCCGTGATGGAGAACCGGGTGTTCTGCCTCAACACGCTGGCCGGACACCAGAGCGGGCTCTCGGACACGTTCGCCGGCCGCAATGGCGCGGACATGGAGCCGCGCTTTGCCAGCGCCGAATGGATCACCGGCGCAACTGGGGCACCCGTGCTGGTCGGCGCATTGATGAGCGCAGATTGCAGCCTGATGCAAAGCCACGATGTCGGCTCGCATTCGATCTTCATCGGCGCGCTTAAGGATGTGCGACTGGGCGAGGCGCATGACGCCCTGATCTACAAGGCCCGCTCCTATCACAGCCTCTGAGGTCGCAATCACGCCTTGCACCTGGGCCAAAAGCCGATCAGGCTCGGGGCGTCCGGAACCTTGTCCGTTCTCAGGTCCGGCTGACGGAGGACCGCTATGCCGGGATTGAGTGATACGCTGCGCAACCTCATCACCGACGTACCCGGACTGTCCGTGGGCTGGGCCGATGATCTTGACCTGAAGTCCGGCGTCACGGTCATCCTGCCCGACCAGCCGGCAGTGGCTTCGGTCGCCATTCATGGCGGCGCTCCAGGCACGCGCGAGATCGCACTGCTGGAACCCGAGCAAACCGTGGAAGCCGTTGATGCCATCGTGCTGGCCGGCGGATCTGCCTTCGGCCTTGATGCTGGTGCGGGCGTGCAGGGACGGTTGGCGGAAATGGGACGCGGCTTTCAGGTCGGCCCGGTGCGCGTGCCGATCGTTCCCTCGGCGATCCTGTTCGACCTCCTCAACGGCGGCAACAAGAGCTGGGGCGAGATGGCCCCCTATCGCGACCTTGGACGCGCGGCACTCGACACGGTCTCACGCGATTTCCCGCTCGGCTCGCACGGCGCCGGCTGCGGTGCGACGACGGCCAACCTCAAGGGCGGGCTCGGCTCGGCCTCGATCCGGCTGGAGAACGGGGTGACGGTTGGCGCCATCGTTGCCGTCAATGCGCTGGGCCGGGCAACCGTTGGCGATACGCGGCACTTCTGGGCCGCCCCTTACGAGCGCAACGGCGAGTTCGGCGGACTGGGCTATCCCACCCCCCTGCCCGAGGATACCGTCAGCGTGCGGACAAAGCTCGACGCGCTGTCAGCGGGCGCGAACACCACAATCGCGGCCGTCGCCACCGATGCGGTCCTGACCAAGGCGGAAGCCAAGCGCCTTGCCGTGATGGCGCATGATGGCCTCGCCCGGGCGCTGTGGCCGGCGCATACGCCGCTGGATGGCGACCTGGTGTTCGCAATCTCGACGGGCCAGAAAAAACTGGAGCGGCCGATGGCAGACATGGTGCAGCTGGGGGCAGCTGCCGTGTCCACCCTCGCCCGCGCCATTGCCCGGGGCATCTACCACGCCACACCGGCACCGGGGGATCCGGTGCCGACCTGGCAGCAGCGCTTCGGTTAGAGACTTAGACCAAGGCGCTGAGATGCTGACGCATCACGCCTTGAAAATGCTCAATCGCTGCACGGGCTTGACCAACTCTCGGTGAGTCAAGCTCACCGACAGTTGGTCTTACTCTGCCGCAGCCATGAACCCTTCAGAACCGTTGCCGGTAACGAGTTTCTGCATCAGCTGGGCGCGCTTGGCCTCGGCCTTGGCAAGGTTTGCTTCCTTCACCGGGCCAAAGCCACGCACCAGATCCGGCACGCGGGCGATCTCCACCAGAAGGCCGTAGCTCGCCGTGCCCAGGTGACCGGTGAGAACCGCGACATCGGCGCTGTAGCTGTCGACCAGCGCCCGTTCCGCCTTGCGCTCGGTGTTGTAGCCAAAGATGTCGAGCCTGGTGCCGCGCAGCGATTTGAACTTCGACAACAGGCGGAAGGCGGTGAAGATCCAAGGGCCGAAGCCGATCTTCGCCGGACGGCCCGTCTTCGGATCCTTGCGATGGGCCAGAAGCGGCGGGGCCAGCAGGACTTTCAGCTTCTTCGGATCATCGAACTGCGCCAGCAGCTTCGCCTTGAAGGCCGGGTCGGCATAGAGCCGCGCGACTTCATACTCGTCCTTGTAGGCCATCACCTTGTAGAGCATGTCGGCGACCGTCTCGGTGAGGCGGAAGGTGCCCGGACCATGGGTCGCGTCGGCCTTGCGCAGGTCGCCAACCAGCGCTGTGAAGCGGTCGGCATAGGCAGCGTTCTGGTAGGCAGTGAGTTCCCGGGCGTAGCGGGAGATCTTCTCGTCCAGCGTCTCGGGTGCCGGCTTTTCCTGGCCCGGCAGGGCGGACAGGATCTTCGCAGGATCGGCAGCCAGCACGCGCCCGGCGCGGAAGGCCTTGATGTTGCTGGCCACAGACGCGCCGTTCAGCTCCAGCGCGGCCTCGATGGCTTCGGCATGCAGCGGCAGGCCGCCGGCCTGATAGGCCATGCCGACCAGCATCATGTTGGCGTAGATGGCATCGCCGAAAAGCTTCTCGGCAACGCTCGCCGCATCAATCGGCAGGCAGGCGCGCGAGGCGGCTTCCAGCGACTTCAGCATCCGCGCCTCATCGAAGGACAAGGTCTGCTTCAGGACGAATTCGGCCGTCGGCGCCACGCGGGTATTGGCGACACTCAGCATCACCGGACGGTTGGCCAGCGCCAGCTGTTCGGCGTTGGTGGCAACGACCATGTCAGAGGCGATCAGCACATCGAGCGCGGCTGTCGGCACGCGCGGTCCCTCAATGCCCCGCTCAAGCGAGGCAAAGCGCACGTGCGAGGTGACCGGGCCGCCCTTCTGGGCAAGGCCGGTCATATCCAGTGTCGAGGCCTGGATGCCATCCAGATGCGCCGCCATGGCGAGCACGGCGGAGATGGTCGTCACGCCCATGCCACCGATACCGGCAACGAGCAGGTTGCGGGTGCGCTCCAGCCCCGGCAGCTCGACCTCGGGCAGGTCCGCCAGCATGGCGTCGATGTCGAGGCCCTTGGTGGTCGCCTTGCGCAGGGCCGCGCCGCCAACCTCGACGAAGGACGGGCAGAAGCCCTTCACGCAGGAGAAGTCCTTGTTGCAGCTCGACTGGTTGATCTGGCGCTTTTCGCCGAAGGCGGTCTTCAGCGGCTCGACGGAGAGACAGTTGGACTGCACCGAACAGTCACCGCAGCCCTCGCACACACGATCGTTGATGAACAGGCGCAGATCCGGATCGGGGAACGAGCCCTTCTTGCGGCGGCGGCGCTTTTCGGCCGCGCACGTCTGGTCATAGACGATGACGGTGACGCCCGGCACGGTCTGGAACTCGCGCTGCACATCCATCAGGAGATCGCGGTGCACGACCTGGGTCAGCGGGGCCAGATCGCTGCGGCCGATATAGGCATCGGGGTTTTCCGAGACGACGGCAATGCGGTCAACGCCTTCGGCCTCGAGCTGCCGGGTGATCTGCGGCACGGTGAGCGTGCCGTCATGCGGCTGGCCGCCCGTCATGGCGACGGCGTCGTTGTAGAGGATCTTGTAGGTGATCGGCATCTTCGCGGCGATCGACTGACGGATCGCCAGAATGCCGGAATGGAAATAGGTGCCATCGCCCAGGTTGGCGAAAACGTGGGTGTCGTTGGAGAAGTCCTTCTGGCCGACCCACAGCACGCCCTCGCCGCCCATGGCGATCTGGCCGTCGGTGGTGCGTCCGGCCTGCTCGGTCATGGCGTGGCAGCCGATGCCCGGCAGTGAGCGCGAGCCTTCCGGCGTCTTGGTCGAGGAGGAATGCGGGCAGCCGGAGCAGAAATAGGGCACGCGCGCGGCCCGTTCGGCATGGCCTTGCGCCCACATGACCTGCATCGTCATCTTTTCGCTGACGGCGCGCATCTCGTCGGTGACGATCTCGTCCGGCAGGTACTTCAGCAAGGCCTGCAGGATTTCCGCGACAGACAGCTCCAGCACATCCGACAGGAACGGCGAGCCATCCGGCGTGCGCTTGCCCCAGATCAGCGGGCGCGAGCCTTCCGGCCAGTGGTAGGAGATCGACTTGATCTGCGGCTCCATGAAGGCCCGCTTGTGCTCGACGACGAGCAGCTTGGACAGGCCCCGGCCGAATTCGGTGAAATTGTAGGGCTCCAGCGGCCAGGGCATGGCCACCTTGTAGACGGCAAGGCCGATGTCACGGGCGCGGGCCTCGGTGATGCCGAGAAGGTCCAGCGCCTGCAACAGGTCGCGGAAGGCCTTGCCGGTGGCGACAATACCGAAGCGAGGACGGCTGGCACCGAAGGCGATGGCATCCAGCCGGTTGGCACGGACATAGGCCTGGGCCGCCGGGATGCGCACGTCGCGCAGGAGGCGTTCGGTCTCGAGCCGGTTGCCCAGCAGCAGCACGCGGTTGAGATCCTGCTCGGCCCACGGATCGCTGTCCGGGCGCAGGAACTTCAGCCGCTGCGGGGCAACGGAAATGGTCGCCGACGCGTCCATCGTGTCGGCAAGGCAGATCATCGCAGTCCACAGACCGGCATAGCGCGACAGTTCGAAGCCGTGCAGGCCGTAGTCGAGAACTTCCTGGATATCGGCCGGATTGAGGACGGGCATTTCGGCGTGCTCGAAGAAGAACTCGCTTTGCGCCGGAAGGATCGAGGATTTGGCAAGGTGGTCGTCGCCGGCAAGGGCCAGAACGCCGCCGTTGCGATCGACCCCCGAGGCATTGGCCTGTTTCAGCACATCGCCAGCCCGGTCCACGCCGGGGGCCTTGCCGTACCAGATGCCGAAGACGCCGTCGTAGCTGGAACCGCGCCCGTGCTGGCGCACCTTCTGTGAACCCCAGACCGCAGTGGCGCCGAGCTCCTCGTTGACGCCCGGCTTGAACACCACGTCATGGGAGGCAAGATGCCGGCGCGCCCGGGTCAGCTCGGTGTCGTAGCCCGCCAAAGGGGAGCCGCGATATCCGGAAATGAAGCCTCCCGTCTTCAGTCCCGCGTCCCGGTCGAGGCGCTTGCGATCCAGCGCCAGACGCACCAGCGCCTGGATGCCGGTGAGATAAATTCGGCCGTCCAAGGCCACAAACTTGTCGTCCAGCGTTACGGACTTGCGGGCCAGATCGTCACGTGTGACGATGGGTGCATAGGCGTTCATCGGATCCCCTCCTCGGCCGGTCCGACGACGCTTTGACGGCATCGCCGGATCACTGCCTCTCGAAGAACCAATATCGTCCTTTTCCGCGATAATTTCTGTGCTAATGTGCCGGCACAAGAGCCTAAAGCGGCGCAATCCTTCCAAGAAGCCGGGAATGACCGAAAATTTTCTCCTAGACCCTTCCGACATCCGCGTGTTGCGGGTGCTGCAGCGGGACGCGTCCCAGTCCATTGCTGAAATTGCCAAGGCGGCCGGCATGAGCCAGACGCCGTGCTGGCGCCGTATCAAGAAGCTGAAAGAGATGGGGGTCATCCGTCAGGTCGTGGCTGTCGTCGACCGGGAATCAGTCGGTCTCGGCTTCGTCTCCTATGCCTTCGTGAAGCTGACCGTACCCAGCCGCGAGAACATGGAGACCTTCGACAAGCTGGTGCATCACTGGCAGGAGGTCGTGACCTGTGAGCGCATCACGGGCGCCGTCGATTACCTGATCAAGGTGGTGACCGAAGACATCAAGGCCTACGACAACTTCCTGCGCCTGAAGCTTCTCGACAACACGCTTGTGTCGGACGTGCAATCCCGCATCGTGGTCAACACGGTGAAGGACACCGTCGCCCTGCCACTGCGCGAGCGCTGAGGCGACAAGTCAAGCGGCATTCATCATCAAAACCGATTAGGCGACAGCGGGCCGGGATCCACGAAGGGGTCCTGGCCCGTGATCATTTCGGCGATCAGGCGGCCAGTGACCGGTCCGAGCGTGAAGCCGACATGGCCGTGGCCGAAGTTGAGCCACAGGCCGGCCTCGCCAGGCGCGGCGCCCGTGACGGGAAGAGAATCGGCAAAGCAGGGCCGCGCACCCATCCAGGGCTCGGATTCCGCCGGTGGTCCAAGCGGAAAGATCTCCTTCGCCCGCTCAAGCGCCTTGCCGATCTGCACCGGCGACGGCGGCGCATCTCGGTCGCGGAACTCGATCCCCGTGGTGAGACGGATGCCCTTTTCCATTGGCGTCAGGACATAGCCGTGTTCCATGTCGACGACCGGCCGCGTCAGGGTGGCGTTGGGCGGATGCTTGTAGTGCAGATGATAGCCACGCTTCACGATCATCGGAAAGCGCAGGCCGAAGGTCTTCAAGAGGTCCGGCGCCCAGGGCCCGAGACAGACGACGGCCGCCCGACCCCACACCGGCCCACGGTCCGTCGCCACAGCCCAGCCCCCCCGGGAGCGGCTGAGACGGCGCGCATCACCGAGGTAAAGGTGGCCGCCGCGGTCGACCACCGCCTTGGCAAAGGCCTTGGTGACACCACCGGGGCTGGAGACTGACTGACTGTCCGGCCAGTAGACGCCCTGGCAAGTGTCCGCCATCAGCGCTGGTTCCAGCTCGTTGATCTCCAGCGGACCCAGTTCCTGATACTCGGCCCCGAAGATCCGGGCAAAGTGTCGCTCGATCTCGGCGGCGCGGTAGGCCGGCTCGCTGCGATAGAGATGCAGCCAGCCGGTCTTGCGGTAGAATTTCTCGCAAGCCGCAAGACCAGCGAGCACCTGGTGCTCGGCAACCGCCTGCCGCTCAAAACTGTCGATGGCATGGGCAAAGCGCTGCAGGGCCGGCCGCGATGACTGCCGCTTCAGCGCGCGCAGCCAGGGCGCGATGCGCAGCAGGGTCTTCATGTCGTAGTTGACGGCCGGGCTGCGCTTCAGGGCGATGTCGAGAAGGAACCGCCATTCCTCGGGAAAGCCGATCGGCACGAAACCGTTGCGCTCGATGATGCCAGCGTTGCCATAGGAGGTTTCCTCGCCCGGCTGCCGGCGATCGATCAGGGCGACGTCAAGCCCCTTGCGCTGGAGCTGCAAGGCCGTCGAGGCCCCGACAATTCCCGCCCCCAGCACGATGACGTCTACACTTTGCACTCCCGCACCTGCCCGCGACGGTTAACCGGATGTTGCATCCGGCATTCTCCGGCATATACCCTGAAACGCAACAAGGCGCAGGGAAAATTCCGCAATGAAATTCGGCATCGGCAGCTCGCGGACCCTGGAAATGGCAGCCGCCGCCGCGATCTGGCCTGTTGCCATGGCAATACTGGCCGCCTTGCATGTGCTGCGCAGCGAGGAGGCCTTCACGCCGCGCGCCCTGGCGTTGATCTTCATCTTCGGTCTCGGCGGCCTGAGCGGCGCGCTGACCGCCTGGCCACTGGCCCTGTGGATTGCCGACCGCCGGGAAGCCGCAACCGCCCGCTTTGCCGCCCTGTTCCTGCTCCTGGGCCTTGGCACGGCCGGCATGACAGCGCTTCTCTATTTCCTGCAATTCCGCCTCTATTACGCTGCCTTTCACCAGACACCGTTCAGCCGCGACTGGGTGCTGGAGACGCTGGTGACGGGCGCGAATGCCGCCTACCTCTTTGCCATCGACGGGATCCGCATCCTGCTGCCGGCCGGCCTGCCGCTGCTCGTTGCGGCGGCACTGGTCTTTGTGCGCCGGCGAAGCCGCGAGGCGCGCCACGCTGATTGAGGTTATGGGCGCTACCTGCTATTGGCACCGCCAACATCCCTGAAAAGACGAGGCCCGCGATGATCCCGCGCTATTCCCGCCCCGACATGGTCGCCATCTGGTCGCCAGAGACGAAGTTCCGCATCTGGTTCGAGATCGAGGCGCATGCCTGCGACGCGCTGGCCGAGATCGGCGTGATCCCGAAGGAAGCGGCAAAGACCATCTGGGAAAAGGGCGGCCCGGCCACCTTTGACATCGAGCGCATCGACGAGATCGAACGCGAGACCAAGCATGACGTCATCGCCTTCCTAACCCATCTGGCCGAGATCGTCGGTCCGGATGCACGCTTCGTGCACCAGGGCATGACCTCCTCCGACGTTCTCGACACCTGCTTCAACGTGCAGCTGGTGAAGGCGACGGACCTTCTGCTGAAGGACATGGACGCGCTGCTCGCCGCCCTCAAGCGCCGCGCCTTCGAGCACAAGGACACCGTCACGATTGGCCGCTCGCACGGCATCCATGCCGAGCCGGTCACCTTCGGCCTGAAGCTTGCCCAGGCCTATGCCGAGTTCGACCGCTGCCGCACCCGCCTCCTGCATGCGCGTGAGGAAATCGCCACCTGCGCCATTTCCGGCGCGGTCGGCACCTTCGCCAACATCGACCCGCGCGTCGAAGAACACGTCGCCGAGGCCATGGGCCTGAAGGCCGAGCCGGTGTCGACCCAGGTCATCCCGCGCGACCGCCATGCGATGTATTTCGCCACGCTCGGCGTCATCGCCTCGTCGATCGAGCGCCTTGCGACCGAAGTGCGCCACCTGCAGCGCACGGAAGTGCTGGAAGCCGAGGAGTATTTCTCCCCCGGCCAGAAGGGCTCCTCGGCGATGCCGCACAAGCGCAACCCGGTGCTGACCGAGAACCTCACCGGTCTGGCCCGTCTGGTGCGCGGCTACGCCATCCCGGCGATGGAGAACGTGGCCCTGTGGCACGAGCGCGACATCTCGCATTCCTCCGTCGAGCGCATGATCGGCCCGGACGCGACCATCACCCTTGATTTCGCGCTCGCGCGGCTCACCACCGTCATCGACAAGCTGCTGGTCTATCCGGAGCGCATGATGGGCAACATGGACCGTCTCGGCGGCCTCGTGCATTCCCAGCGCATCCTGCTGGCTCTGACCCAGGCCGGTTCCTCGCGCGAGGACGCCTACCGTCTCGTCCAGCGCAACGCCATGAAGGTCTGGGAAAGCTACCAGGTCGCCGGCAGCGCCACGGTCGACTTCCTGACCGAGCTTCTCAACGACGCCGACGTGCGCAAGTATCTGTCGGAGGATGAGATCCGCGCCCGCTTCGACCTTGGCTACCACACCAAGGCGGTCGACGTGATCTTCAAGCGCGTGTTTGGCGAGGCGTAAGACGATGAAGACGGCAGAGGCTGAGATCCTGCTCATCCCCGGCTTCGGCAATGCCGAGGCCGGCCACTGGATGCGCCGCTGGGCGGACAAGATCTCGACCGCCCGAGTGGTCGAGCAGGACAACTGGTGGACGCCCTCGAAGAAGGTCTGGATGGAAACCCTGCTCGCGGAAATCGAGCGGGCAACCAAGCCGGTCGTGCTGGTCGCACATTCCCTGGGCTGCGTCTTCGTGGCCCATGGCGCGCATGTGCTGCCGAAGGACAAGGTCAAGGGGGCGTTTCTCGCCGCCCCCTCCGACTGGGACCGCCCCGGCCTCGTGCCGGAGTTCGACGGCGGCGACTTCGTGCCGGTGCCGCGCATGCCCCTGCCCTTCCGCACCCATGTGGTCGCCAGCCAGAATGACGAGTACTGCGACTTCGAGGTCGCGCGCGGGCTGGCCACAGCCTGGGGCGCCACGCTGCAGGACGCCGGTCACGCCGGCCACATCAACCTGGAAAGCGGCCACGGCCCCTGGCCGGAGGGCATGATGTCCTTCGCCCACTTCATGGCGCGGCTGTAACGCAGCGCCGGCACCCATTGCGGGGCAAGGCTTCAGTTGCCGGACGCTACAAGGCCAGCAGAACAGCGTTCGCGGGATGGTTGGGAGCGCCAATATTGCGGCGGTTATCCCCGCCTTGTGCGGGGATCCAGCTTTCGTCCCGAGGACGCCGGAAACTCACGGTACGCAGCAAGACCGGATGGATCCCCGCACGAGGCGGGGATGACTGCAGAATGTATTTCTACGCCCTTGGCGATACGCTCAGGCCAAGGGCGAGAGCGAAAGGTCATTCTTTTCCCGCACAGACCTCCCGCCCCTGCCCCTCACGCCAAGCGGCGCGGGCGGATGGCGTCATTGACCTTCTTGCCCACCACCAGGCTGACGGGAACCGCAACCAGAAGGCCGATGCCGGCTGCAATTGCCAGAAGCAGCGGGTTGAATTCATTGACGCCATAGACGGTCAGCGGCACGAGCGCACCGATGCCGGCAAGTGTCGGGCCGATGATGATGAAGAGGATGGCAGCAAGCTTCCACATGTGACGGGTTCCCTGACAAGGGGTTCAGCCGGAACAGGATCCGGCCCTGCTGTCACCGACCCGCCGTCCGGACGCATTCGCGCGTCCCGGGGATGACCTGGCAGGCAGGATGACCCGAGCCACCCTGCCCTGCCTTGACCCTTGTCAACCGATCCGGGCCAGCGTGTCCTTCAGCGCGGCGGAGAACAGCGTCAAATCGACGCCATGGGCGATGAAGCTGTAACCCATGTCCCTGGCCGGGCCGACGCCGGAGGCCTCCAGGCAGAAGATGCCGGCGATCTTGCCGGCAGCGCGCGTGCGTGCGGCGATATCCTGCGCAGCTGCCATCGTCATGTTGCCGCCCGGATCGAGCTTTGCCCCCTTGTTCAGCGTCAGCGACAGGTCGCTCGGGCCGACGAAGATGCCGTCGATCCCCGGCTCGGCAAGGATGTCATCGAGTGCGGCAATCGCTTCCGGCGTTTCGATCATCGCCAGCGAAAGAAGCTCGGCATTGGCGCTCGCCAGATAGTCGGCGGGCGACTTGCCGGCCAGCATCGCGCCACGCTGCGGCCCCCAGCTGCGTGCGCCAACCGGCGGATACTTCATCGCGTCGGCAAAGGCCTTGGCCTCGGCGGCGGAGTTGATCATCGGGGCGATGACCAGCTCCGCACCAAAGTCCAGCGCGCGGCTGGCCGTGCCCGATTCGCCGACCGGAATGCGGACGGCCCGGTGCGCACCCGAAAGCGCGATCGCCGCCAGCCCGTCCCGCAGGCTGGCAATGTCATGCATGCCATGCTGCATGTCGAGCGTGACGCATGGATACCCGGCCCGGCCCATGACTTCGGCAAGGATCGGAACGGCAAGGTTGGACCAGGCGGTCACGATGGTTTCGCCTGCGCGCAGACGCGTGGCGAGGCTGGGCTGGGTTGAGCTGGACATGATCTTGGATCCCTGAGCTGTCACGACTGCGCCGCGAGACGTTCGTCAGCGCTGTCCGGTTGGACCGGGATCAAAGCCGGTTCGCACTGCGACGGCAAGCCATGCGACACCGCAGGCTGTCCGGCACCCTCAAACAAGTGCACCGCTGGTCAAGACGCGCGTTTGCGGGGCCCAAAAACGAAGACCCCGCCGAAGCGGGGTCTGGAAGGCTCATCGGAGAAAGGCTTATTCGCCCTTCTGGATCTGGTCGATGGCGGTGTGCATCAGCTCGTCCATCGTGCGGCGAATCTGGTGGTCGGACTGCTCGACCTTGCCATTGTCGAAATCGCCACGGATCTTGCGGAACACGTCCTCGTCACCAGCCTCTTCGAAGTCGGAGCGAACGACTTCCTTGGCATAGGCAGCGGCTTCTTCGCCAGCGAGGCCAAGCTTGTCTGCAGCCCAGAGGCCGAGAAGCTTGTTGCGGCGTGCAGTTGCCTTGAAGCGAAGCTCCTCATCATGGGCAAACTTGCTCTCGAAGCCCTGCTCGCGATTGTCGAACGTGCTCATCTGGTGCCTCCTCATTGGCGGACAGCGTCTGTCCCCAATGTGGGGACTTTTTCGGGCTTCTCAATATCCTCCGGCGTTCGGCAAATCAACGCGATATCGCAAATGCGAGGGGGCATCGGCCGGCAAAGCAAAAGCCTGAGCCGCGCTCATTGTGCTTTTGCGAAGGATCGGTTAAGTTCCGCGCCGCTAATGCGGGGCTAAATGTCGATAACGCGGTGATTGGTCAGCGCTCGCGCCACCCGGAATCAGACGCCAAGGAGTTTCCCGCCTCGATGGATTTCCTCGAACGAACACGGTACGTGCCCATGAATCGCCGCCGGCGCATCTATGAAGGCAAGGGCAAGATCCTCTATGAGGGCCCGGAGCCTGGAACCTTGATCCAGCATTTCAAGGACGACGCGACTGCCTTCAATGCCAAGAAACACGAGATCGTCGATGGCAAGGGCGTCCTTAACAACCGGATCTCCGAGTACATCTTCAACCAGCTGAACGGCATGGGCATTCCGACCCATTTCATTCGCCGGATGAACATGCGCGAGCAGCTGATCCGCGAAGTTGAGATCATTCCGCTGGAAGTCGTGGTGCGCAATGTCGCGGCCGGCTCGCTGTCCTCGCGCCTCGGCCTCGAGGAAGGCACCCAGCTGCCGCGCTCGATCATCGAGTTCTACTACAAGAGCGATGCTCTGAACGACCCGATGGTTGCTGAAGAACACATCACCGCCTTCGGCTGGGCCACCCCGCAGGAGCTCGACGACATCATGGCGCTCGCCATCCGTGTCAACGACTTCCTGTCCGGCCTGTTCCTTGGCGTCGGCATCCGCCTCGTCGATTTCAAGATCGAATGCGGCCGCCTGTTCGAAGGCGACATGATGCGCATCGTCGTTGCTGACGAGATCTCCCCGGACAACTGCCGTCTGTGGGACATCACGACCAACGAGAAGATGGACAAGGACCGCTTCCGCCGCGACCTCGGCGGCATGCTCGAGGCCTATCAGGAAGTAGCCCGCCGTCTGGGCATCCTGAACGACAACGAGCGCCCCGGCGGCTCCGGCCCGACCTTGGTGCAGTAAGCATCCGGCATCGGTCCCTGAAACGGAAAACCCCTAGCGAACACTTCGCCGGGGGTTTTTGCTTTTCCGGGTCCTGAGCGGGAGCTTGGCTCTTTCGCGCTTGGCCTCTGTGGTGTAAGGAGCGCGCAACGGATGACCCTGTGGGGTCAAGGCGACAAGCGGAAAGACGACAGCGATGAAGGCACGTGTCACCGTCACCCTGAAGAACGGCGTTCTGGATCCCCAGGGCAAGGCCATCGAGGGGGCGCTTGGCGCGCTCGGCTTCGGCGGCATCGGCGGCGTGCGCCAGGGCAAGGTCTTCGACATCGAACTGAGCGACCGCGACGCTGCCAAGGCGCGTGAAGAGATCGCCGCCATGTGCGAGAAGCTGCTCGCCAACACGGTGATCGAGAACTACGCCATCGAGATCCTCTGACAACCCGGAGCAGGAATGGCCATGGATGAGGACAGCGCCCGCGCGATCCGCTTCCTTCTCCTCAAGGCCGCCGTGTTCATCCTGCTTCCCGCCGCCTTGAGCCTCCTGGCCGTGCTGGTCCTGCTCTAGGCGCAAACCTGACCAACGGGGAACCGAGATCATGAAGTCCGCCGTCATCCTCTGCCCAGGCCTCAACCGCGACCGCGACATGCTCTACGCGCTGGAGACGATCACCGGCAGCAAGCCGGCAACGGTCTGGCACACGGACACCGACATTCCGGACGTCGATCTCATCGTCATCCCGGGCGGCTTCTCCTACGGCGACTACCTGCGCTGCGGCGCCATTGCAGCCCGCTCGCCGGTGCTGCAGACCGTGATCGAGCGCGCTGCCAAGGGCGTGCATGTCCTCGGCGTGTGCAACGGCTTCCAGATCCTCACTGAGGCGGGCCTGCTGCCGGGCGCCCTGATGCGCAATGCCGGCTTGAAGTTCATCTGCAAGGAAGTGCAGCTGAAGACCGTCAACGCCCGCACCGCCTTCTCGAATGCCTTCAAGGAGGGCGAAGTCTGGCGCTGCCCGATTGCCCACCATGACGGCAACTACTTCGCCGATGCCGAAACGCTGAAGGCCATCGAGGACAACGGCCAGGTCGTCTTCCGCTATGCGGATGGCCAGAACCCCAACGGCTCGCTGAACGACATCGCCGGCATCGTCAACGCCAAGGGCAATGTCCTCGGCATGATGCCGCATCCGGAGAACCTGATCGAGGATCTGCAGGGCGGCAGCGACGGCCGCAAGCTGTTTGAGAGCCTCGTCGGCCAGCTGGTCGCCTGACCAGAGACACCACAGCGCGGGGACAGGACATGAGCAAGCTCGAACTGCCCCGCGACCTCCAGAGTGACATCGCAAGCCGCCTTGCCGCCTTCTGCCGCAGCGAGCTGGACATCGATATCGGGAACATGGACGCGCTGCGACTCCTCGATTTCCTGAGCCAGGAAGCCGGCAGCGCCTTCTATACGCAAGGCGTGCGCGACGCCGCCGCCCTCGCCGCCCGCCGCTTCGATGATCTCAGCGACGATCTCTCCGCCCTGGAGCGCCACGACCGGCGGTGAGCGGCTGAGACGCCAGTTTGTAATCGGGTCTGCTGCTGCCCCCCACCCCTTACCCCTCCCCACGAGGGGGAGGGGCGGCTGGCGCTTCGACCTGTTGCCTTGTTTCAAGGGCCCGGCATCTCAGCTCCCCTCCCCCTCGTGGGGAGGGGTTGGGGGTGGGGGGCAAGCGCCGCCATTGGTACGCCGGTCTTGAAGCCGCTCCCCTCCCCTTGCCGCCCCCGGTGCCGTTGTGCATGCTGGCTCAAAACGGGGGGAACTGATGACAGGCGATGATTTCTTCCAGCCGGTGTCCGGCTTTGATCTGCCGCGCTTTGCCGGAATACCGACGTTCATGCGCCTTCCGCATGTCCATTTGCGCGATGACCGGGCGGCAGACGTGGATATCGGTCTCATCGGCGTGCCCTGGGACGGCGGCACCACCAACCGCGCCGGCGCCCGCCACGGGCCGCGCCAGCTACGCGACCTGTCCACCATGATCCGCCAGGTGCATCCGCACACGGGCGTCAATCCGTTCAAGCTCGCACGCTGCGCCGACCTTGGCGATGCCCCGGTCAACCCGGCGGATGTGCAGGACGCACTCGCCCGCATCACAGGCTTCTACGACCAGGTGATGGATCTCGGCATCACGCCGCTGTCGGCTGGCGGTGACCATCTGGTGTCCCTGCCGATCCTGAGAGCCCTTGCCCGGCAAGGACCGCTCGGCATGGTGCATTTCGATGCCCATACCGATCTGTTCGACGGCTATTTCGGCGGCTTCCGCTACACCCATGGCACGCCGTTCCGCCGTGCCATCGAGGAAGAGCTGCTGGATCCGGAAAGGGTCGTCCAGATCGGCATCCGCGGCACGATGTATGACGGAGAAGACATCGAGTGGGGTGAAGCCCAGGGCGTGCGCATCATCATGATCGAGGAGCTGATGGAGCGCGGCGTTGAGCATGTGATGGACGAGGCACGCGAACGTGTCGGGCGCGAGCCCACCTATGTCAGCTTTGACATCGATGGCATCGACCCGGCCTTTGCACCGGGCACAGGCACGCCGGAGATCGGCGGGTTTACCTCGTTCCAGGCGCAGCGGATGATCCGCAAGCTCTCCGGCCTCAACCTGATTGGCGCGGATCTGGTCGAGGTCTCCCCGCCCTTCGATCCCTCTGGCGGGACCGCATGGCTGGGAGCCTCTCTAATGTTCGAACTGATGTGCGTGCTGGCCAGCGCGCGCCTGGAGCAGGGCTGAGACTCAGCCCTTCAGCAAGGCATCGATGTGGCGGATGACTTCGGTTGATGCCTTTTCCATCTCCGCCAGCGCCTTCAGTGCCCCCTCACGATCGCCCTTGGCGTGGAGGCTCGCTGCGAGCTTGCCATTGCGGTGTACGGCTTCGTGGACAGGCAGCAAGGCCGAGAACGAGGGATGACGGCGGAGCGACTGATCGGTCACGCTGTCGTACCACTTGCCCAGTCGGCAATGGTGGTGGTCGTTGAGCTCTTCCGTCTTCAGGCTCTTCAGACCAACGAACATCTCCGACAGGCGCTTCTTCCAAAGAAGATGATCCGACTTCGCCCGGTGCAGCACGTAGTTGGCGATGTCGCGCTTGTCGAGTTCGACGAACTGGGCGTTGATCACAGCTTCAGAACTGCCAACGGCCCGGATGACTTCCTCCGTGAAGCGCGTTGCGGCTTGTGAGTGGCGGGCGATGGCGTGAATGCCAGTCGCGATTTCCCGGACCGCCTCGCTCTGCTGGCTCAGGAGACCGGCGATGGCGTTCATGCGTGAAGCGTTGCTGCCCACATGCTCCAGAACCGAACCGATTTTGGTCGCGGCATCTTCAGACTGCTCGGCGCTTTCCCCGACAAGGCTTTGCACTTCGTCGACGGAGGTCATGACCTCGCCAACATGCACCTGCAGTCGCTCGATGCGGGCGCGGATGTCGTCGGTCGCCTTCTGGGTCTGACCGGACAGCTGCTTCACTTCGCTGGCAACCACCGCAAAGCCCTTGCCGGCTTCACCGGCGCGCGCGGCCTCGATGGTGGCATTCAGCGCAAGAAGGTTGGTCTGCTGGGCAAGACCATCGATCGTCGCCACGAAGGTTCCGATCTGTTCGGCAGCCATCGCCAGCTGGCGGGCGCTCTCGCTCATCTTGTCGAAGGACGAGCCGATGCGCAGCGACGAGGTCGCCGCGTTGCGCGTTGCCGTTGCCCCGCCATGCAGGGCGCCGTGCGCCACATCCATCGCCGTCGCGGCCTCGTTGGCGGTATGTGAAATCTGCTCGATCGAGGCCGTCAGCTCATCGACGCCTGCCGACATCATGCGGGCCTGCTGATCGGTATCGCGGATTTCACCGGTGATGCGCGCGGTCGCGGCCATGGCCTCGCTCGCCTGCACAGAATAGTCCACCGTCTGGCGCAGCTGTGTCTCGTCATGGCGGCCCAGCGTTGCCGCCAGCGAAGTCAGCGCATCCGCCAGTTCCCGCGGCAGAGCATCCAGACCTTCAAGGCGGGCGTGGGCTTCAAGTGCACGCAGCGCCGATACAACCGCCATCACAGGCAGCTCAGGCGTTTTACTTACGTTGCTGCTCTCTGCCGCCGTTGCCGATTTGAATCGAAACATATTCTTCCCCTTCGTCATTTATAACGATAGGTAAGTTCACAGACTGAATGAACTCTTAACAGCGCAAGTCCAGTCAGAAAAAATGCTCCACATTTGCATCACCCGGACAGCTCCAACGTTCCAGCAAAAGTGGCCAGGCACAGCCGCCCCCTTCTCGACTGTGTTTTGAGCCGTGAAGCACTCCCATTCCGCGCGGTGATCTGTTAAAGGGGGCGCGAGCCGCCACAGGCCTTGTCCCTTGCGCAACGAAGCGGATGCCCATGATCCCCAACGACATCAAGATCACCCCTGACCTCGTCGCGGCCCACGGGCTGAAGCCTGACGAATACCAGCGGATCCTCGACCTGATCGGCCGTGAGCCGACCTTCACGGAACTGGGCATCTTTTCCGCCATGTGGAACGAGCATTGCTCGTACAAGTCTTCCAAGAAGTGGCTGAAGACGCTGCCGATCACTGCCCCGCGTGTGGTCCAGGGCCCGGGTGAAAATGCCGGCGTGGTCGACATCGGCGACGATGACGTTGTCGTCTTCAAGATGGAAAGCCACAACCACCCGTCCTACATCGAGCCCTACCAGGGCGCGGCGACGGGCGTCGGCGGCATCCTGCGCGACGTCTTCACCATGGGCGCGCGCCCTGTTGCGGCGATGAACGCGCTGCGCTTCGGCGCGCCGGATCACCCGCGCACCCGCCATCTCGTCTCCGGCGTCGTCGCTGGCGTCGGCGGCTATGGCAATTCCTTCGGCGTGCCGACGGTTGGCGGCGAGGTGGAGTTCCACGCCCGCTACAACGGCAACTGCCTCGTCAACGCCTTCGCGGCGGGCCTTGCCAAGAAGGACGGCATTTTCCTGTCCAAGGCGGAAGGCGTCGGTCTCCCGGTCGTCTATCTCGGCGCAAAGACCGGCCGTGACGGCGTCGGCGGCGCAACCATGGCCTCGGCCGAATTCGACGACAGCATCGAGGAAAAGCGCCCGACCGTTCAGGTGGGTGACCCCTTCACCGAAAAGTGCCTGCTGGAAGCCTGCCTTGAGCTGATGGCGTCCGGCGCTGTCATCGCGATCCAGGACATGGGCGCGGCCGGCCTGACCTGCTCGGCCGTCGAGATGGGCGCCAAGGGCGACCTCGGCATCGAGCTCGACCTCGACAAGGTGCCGGTGCGCGAGGAGCGCATGACCGCCTACGAGATGATGCTGTCGGAAAGCCAGGAGCGCATGCTCATGGTGCTGCGACCGGAGAAGGAAGAGGAAGCCAAGGCGATCTTCGTCAAGTGGGGCCTCGACTTCGCCATCGTCGGCATGACCACCGACACGCTGCGCTTCATCATCAAGCACCAGGGCGAGGTAGTCGCCGACCTGCCGATCAAGGAGCTTGGTGACCAGGCGCCGGAATATGACCGCCCGTGGGTGGAAAGCCCGAAGCGTCCGCTGATTGCCGCCAGCGATGTGGCCGCACCTGCGGACTATGCAGACGCGCTCTTGAGGCTCGTCGGCGGGGCCAATGGCTCGTCGCGCCGCTGGGTTTACGAACAGTACGACACCCTGATCCAGGGCAACACCGCCCAGCGTCCGGGCGGCGATGCGGGCGTCATCCGCGTCAACGCCGCCGGCAAGGGCCTCGCCTTCTCCGCCGACGTGACGCCGCGCTACTGCGAGGCCGATCCGGTCGAAGGCGGCAAGCAGGCCGTGGCTGAAGTCTGGCGCAACCTGACGGCCGTAGGCGCCGAACCGCTGGCGATCACCGACAACCTCAACTTCGGCAACCCGGAAAAGCCGGAGATCATGGGTCAGTTCGTCGGCTGCATCAAAGGCATCGGCGAAGCCTGCCGCGCCCTCGATTTCCCCGTCGTCTCCGGCAACGTGTCGCTCTACAACGAGACCCACGGCCAGGCCATCCTGCCGACCCCTGCGATTGCCGGTGTCGGCCTCCTGGACAATGTTGCCAACCGCGCAAGCATCGCTTTCGCCAAGCCGGACGAGGCGATCCTGCTGATCGGAGGCCATGGCACGCATCTGGGTGCCAGCCAGTATCTCAGCGATATCCTCGGCCGCGAGGAAGGCGCCCCTCCCCCGGTTGATCTGGCAGCGGAGCGCCGCAATGGCGATCTGGTGCGGGACTGGATCCGCAGCGGCCGGACGACAGCCGTGCACGACATTTCCTCCGGTGGCCTCGCCGTCGCGTTGGCCGAAATGGCCATGGCAGGCAATCTTGGCGCCACCGTCGCGGTCGAGGGCCTCGCCCATGCCGCGCTCTTCGGCGAGGATCAGGGCCGTTATGTCGTGACCGTCGCGGCAGACGAGGCTGATGCCGCCATCGAGGACGGCCTTGACGCCGGACTGGAGATCCAGCGGATTGGCACCACCGGCGGCGCGGATTTGACTGTGGAGGGCATCCTCACCATATCCGTTGCAAAGCTGCGCGCGGCGCATGAAGAATGGTTCCCTGGCTTCATGTCGGCGCGCTGATCTTCATGGTCAGGCCGCGACCGGCGGAACGCAACGCAAGGCCCGGCAGCCCCTGCTGCCGGGACACAGGACTTCAGAGGGAAGAGGGTCTCACCGATGCCGATGGACGCGAATGAAATCATCACCCTGATCAAGGCAGCCCTTCCGGACGCCCAGGTCGAGGTGCGCGATCTGGCTGGCGATGGCGATCACTATGCGGCCAACGTTGTCTCGGAGGCCTTCCGGGGCAAGAGCCGTGTCCAGCAGCACCAGATGGTCTATCAGGCGCTCAAGGGCAACATGGGCGGCACGCTGCATGCGCTGGCGCTGCAGACCAACGCGCCGGACTGACACCATCAACCGCCGATGGCGCAAACGAATGCCGGGCCAAGCATGGCCAATGGAGACGAGGACGAAACGATGAGCATTCAGGACTGGATCAAGAACGAAGTCGAGAGCAACGACGTTGTGCTGTTCATGAAGGGCACGCCGAACTTCCCGCAGTGCGGCTTCTCCGGCCAGGTCGTCCAGATCCTCGACTACCTCGGCGTTCCCTACAAGGGCATCAACGTGCTCGAGGACGCAGACCTGCGCCAGGGCATCAAGGACTACGCCAGCTGGCCGACCATTCCGCAGCTCTACATCAAGGGCGAGTTCGTCGGTGGCTGCGACATCGTGCGCGAGATGTTCCAGAACCAGGAACTGCAGGCCGTGTTCGCCGAAAAGGGCGTCACCACCGCCTGATGCCGCAAGGGCAGAATCCTGTGGACCGGCCGTGCAGCGCGCGGCCGGTCTTCTTATGTCTGCTAGGCAAAATTTGCCGACTCGCCTAACCTGAATGGCAGGTGAATGCCGGATTAAGGGTCAGTACAGTCGTGTACCGCCATTCTCCGTACCAGGATCCGGCAGAGGCCGGACAACAGGGAGCGGGGACTATGCTGAAGACCACCAGCCTGATTGCCTGTGCAGCCTCAGTGCTCATTCTCAGCGCCGTTGCGCTGGCCAATACGCCGAGATCGGTCAATGACGAGGACCTGACGCGGATCAGCTGCGCCAGCCTGACCTTGTTTGTTGCCGCCGCGGGTGCCTCCGAAGCCGACCTCTGCCGTCCGCATGGCGGGCTGGCCGCCGCAGATGCAGCGCCCAGCAGCGAAGGCCTGGTTATCCTCGTGCGCAACACGCCTGTCGGCGGGTTCAAGGGCCGGTCGGGCTCCTGAGCGCCTACTCGGCGGCGAAGAGGTTCCGCGTCATCGCAAGACCGGCGCCGCATGGCTCCTCGTTGTCGCGCGCGGGCCCGCCATTGTTCTCGCCCGGGCGAACCGAGACGAAATCGAACAGCGACCGGTCAAGCAGATGCGACGGCCGGGTGTGGGCCAGCGCCCGCGCCATGACGCCGAGACGGCCCGGAGACGCACGTTCCCAGTCCATCAGCATGCGCTTGACCTCTTCGCGCTGCAGACCATCCTGCGAGCCGCAGAGATTGCAGGGAATGATCGGAAACTGCATGCCGGCGGCGTATTTCGCCACATCGCTTTCCGCGCAATAGGCGAGCGGCCGCAGCACCAGGATGTCGCCCTCGTCATTGACCAGCTTCGGCGGCATCGACGCCAGGCGCCCGCCGTGGAACAGGTTCATGAAGAAGGTCTCGAGGATGTCCTCACGGTGGTGCCCGAGCACGATCGCCTCGCAGCACTGCTCCCGCGCAATGCGATAGAGAATGCCGCGGCGCAGGCGTGAGCACAGCGAGCAATAGGTCTTGTGCGCCGGGATCTTCGACGTGACGATCGAATAGGTGTCCTCACGCACGATGATGTTCTCGATGCCGTTCTTCTCGAAGAAGGCCGGCAGGATCTCGGGCGGGAACCCGGGCTGAGCCTGATCGAGATTGCAGGCCAGCAGATCCACCGGCAGCAGGCCGCGCCACTTCAGATCCATGAGCACGGCCAGCAGCGTGTAGCTGTCCTTGCCACCAGACAGGCAGACAAGCCACTTGGGACGCTTCTGATGCGCATCCGGCGCCACCATGCCGTAGTCGTCGATCGCCTGCCGCACCTCGCGCAGCAGCCGCTTGCGCAGCTTCTTGAACTCCACCGTCGAAGGCGCCGCGCGCAGCATGGCCGGGCAATCAGCGTCCATGCCCTCGTCGGCGTCCGGCATCTGGCTTTCCGTTGCAGTGGTCATCTGGGATCCTGATCCTCAAGCAGGCGCGCCTCGCGCAGCGTCCGCGTTTCTGGTGCTATGCCGTCCTGCCCCGGCTTTGTAAAGGGCATGGCCGGGCGGACAGCGCCGAAAAAGAAACGGCCGCCCGGGTGGGCGGCCAGTTGAGAGGAGTCTTGGGAGACAGGAGACTTGGAAAGAGCTTACTGATACTTCGCGACGATCGCGGCCTGGGTGCCATCATCAATCATCGACTTCAGGGCACCGCGCATCTTGTCGAGCGTACCGGCGTCCGTGCTCAGGTTGCAGGCCATAGACAGGGTCGTCTCGTTCAGCACGAACGCTTCCTCGACTGCAGCCCCCGATTTCTTCAGGCTGTCGAAATAGGAGCCCGACACCGTGACCAGATCGACGCGGCCAGCGTCGAGTTTCTTCAGGGTCGTTTCGAGGTTATTCGCAGGATCGATGGTCGGGAAGCCGGCCGACTTGAGCAGATCCTCCAGTATAGTCCTTGGCCTGCGTCCCGATGCGATAGCCCTTGGCCTCCTCGACGGACTTCGGCGCAATGGCCGAGCCGGCCTTCCGGATCAGCAGCGTGCGATCAACGAACAGAGGCTCGACCCAGGCAAAGCGCTTGTCGCGCTCCGTGCTGTGCGATGCGGTGAAGACGCAGGTATTGGCATCCTTTTCGGCAAGTCCGATGGCACGCGACCACTGCATCATCTCCGCCTTGTAAGGAACGTCGGCACGCTTCATGAGTTCAAAGACCTGATCCGCACCGATACCGGTAATTTTGTCACCGGTCATGAAGTTGTACGGCTTGTAATCTTCTGTCGTCAGCGTGATTTCGGCGGAGTTTGCTGCGCCGATGAAGCACATGAGCGCGACTGCGGAGAGGATAAGTTTCTTCATTCACATGTTCCCCTGGGCACGAGGCGAAAGTTGCCTTCGTTTTTCATAAAATGACCCTGCGGCAGATTTATTACTTAGCCCTTACCCCGTTTCGGGAGAGCTGGCCGTTTCAAGGAGAAAATGCGCGATACGTTAGGTTTGAGGTCACTTCCGTGCGGCATGGTAAGAACAAGTTTTAACGGGAGCGAGCAATTCGACATGACCTATTGTCTGGGCATTCTCCTTGAGCGCGGCCTGCTGCTGGCATCGGATTCCCGGACCAATGCCGGCGTCGACCAGATCGCGACCGTGTCCAAGCTGTCGGTCTTTGCAACGCCGGGCGAACGGCTCATGACCATCCTGTCGGCGGGCAACCTTGCAACGACCCAGGCCGTGATCTCGGCACTTCGGCAAGCCTATGGAACGGGCGAGACACACCGGGACATCGCCACATCAACGTCGTTGTTCGACGCGGCACAGAAGATTGGCGATTGCCTGCGCGACGTGCTGGCGCGCGAGGCAAGCTTCGTTCACCCCTATGGCGATCCGTCGGCCTCGTTCCTTCTGGGCGGGCAGATCCTTGGCGAGGAACGACGCCTGTTCCAGATCTATTCCGCCGGCAACTTCATGGAAGCATCTGAGCGCACGCCGTTCCTGCAGATCGGCGAGACGAAATATGGCAAGCCGATCCTCGACCGTCTGCTGCGGTTTGACACCAGCCTTGAGGAAGCAGCCAAGCTGACGCTGCTGTCCTTCGACGCCACCATGCGCTCGAACCTCTCGGTCGGCGCACCGATCGACCTGCTGCTCTATGAAAATGGCTCGCTGGAGGCCCGGCGGATGCGCTCCTTCGATGAAGGAGATCCTTATCTTGCCGGCCTGCGGCAGGGATACGCCGCCGGCCTGACAACGCTGGTCGAAGCCCTGCCCCTCCCCGACATGTGACCCCAAAACAAAAAGGCCGCCCGATGGGCGGCCTTTCCATAAGTCTGAAGACCAGACCGATCAGCGCGAATAGAATTCGACGATCAGGTTCGGTTCCATCTGGACCGGGTACGGCACTTCGTTGAAGGCCGGGACGCGGTTCAGCTTGACGGTCATCTTGCCGTGGTCGACTTCCAGGTACTCCGGAACGTCGCGCTCGGACGACTGGGTCGCCTCGATGACCAGGGCCATCTGCTTGGAGCGGTCGCGGACCTCGATGAGGTCGCCCGGACGGCAACGGTAGCTGCCGATGGTGACGCGCTTGCCATTGACCTTGACGTGGCCATGGTTGACGAACTGACGGGCTGCGAAGACGGTCGGGACGAGCTTGGCGCGGTAGACGATCGCGTCGAGACGGCGCTCCAGCAGACCGATCAGGTTCTCGGAGCTGTCACCCTTCATGCGCGACGCTTCGACGTAGGTCTTGTGGAACTGCTTCTCGGAGATGTTGCCGTAGTAGCCCTTGAGCTTCTGCTTGGCGCGCAGCTGCACGCCGAAGTCGGACATCTTGCCCTTGCGGCGCTGGCCGTGCTGGCCCGGGCCGTATTCACGCTTGTTGACCGGGCTCTTCGGGCGACCCCAGATGTTTTCGCCCATGCGGCGGTCAATCTTGTACTTAACGCTGTGGCGCTTCGACATCGCTGTTTCCTTTGTCGTTTGGCTCGTTTTTTAAGGAAACGCGCCCTCCTTTATCGGATCCGCCTCGACATTTGCCAAAGCGATCTGATCGACAGGGGTCCAGCTGAACTGCGCCGGCTGGAAAATCCCCACGGGTGCGTAGACCGACAGGGCAAGCCCCGTACGGATCGCGGGTCAATAGACGAGACGACCGGGATTGTCAAACGCGCGGACATGGTCTCCGCACGAAAAAAGCCGGAAATCCGGCCATTTCCTAAACCAGAGGCGACAGACCAAAGCCCTGGACCAGGCGCTGGGTGGCAAAATCCGGCGCATCAGAGGTGAACACGACACGGTCCGGACGGGAATCGGCCTTGAGCCGGTCCAGCGCAGGCACCAGCCGACGCGCCTGCCGGGCGATTGCCTCGGCCGGGTCAAGCCAGTCGACCGGCCAAGGCGCAAGGCGGCGGAACACATTCACCAGGAACGGATAATGCGTGCAGGCCAGAACGACGATGTCGGTGCGTGCGCCCTCCCGCTCCTGGAAGCAACCGAAAATCTCGGCCCGGACATCGTCGTCCGACAGCGTCTCGCCGCGAATGTAAGCCTCCGCCATGCTGGCAAGCTTCGGCGAGCCGACGAGCTGCACATGGCATTGGCTGGCGAAAGACTGGATAAGGTCCCGGGTATAGGCCCGCTTGACCGTGCCAGGCGTTGCCAGCACGGAGATAAGGCCAGAGCGGGTGCGTTCCGCCGCCGGCTTGATCGCCGGCACCGTGCCGACAAAGACCGTGCCGGGAAAGGCGGCTCGCAGATCGGCACCTGCCAGCGTGAAGGCGGTGTTGCAGGCCACCACGGCCACTTCCGGATCGAACCGGTGCAGGAGGTCCTTGAACAGCGACAGTAGCCGCGCCTTCAGCGCCTCTTCCTCCCAGCCGCCATAAGGAAAGCCGGCATCATCGGCGACATAGACAAAGCTGCGCTCCGGCATGAGCACGCGCGCCTCGCGCAGGACCGTCAACCCGCCGATACCGGAATCGAACAGGAGGACGGGCCGGCTCATTGGTCTGGTGTCTCCGTCTGTGGCTCGGTTGCGGCAGCGTCCTGATCCTTGCGCGGCCGCGTCGGGCGCCCCTCCAGCGCGGCGATGATGCCGCGCAGGGTCTTCACTTCCTGATCGGTCAGCTCGGCCTTCTGGAAGATGTTGCGGATGTTGCGCACGATATGCGGCCGCCGTTCCACCGGACGGAAGAAGGTCACCCGGTCGAGGGCCCCCTCCAGATGCTCGAAGAAACGAAGCAGGTCGTCCTTCTGCACCGGCGGATTGGCTTCTGTGTCGAGCACGAAAGGCAGCGCGCCGTTGGTTGCCGTCTTGCGCCACTCATAGGCGCAGACCAGAACCGCCTGGGCGATGTTGAGCGAAGCAAAATTCGGATCGACCGGCAAGGTGACAATGGCGTCAGCCAGCGCGACTTCCTCATTGTTGAGGCCCCAGCGCTCGCGCCCGAAGATATAGCCGGTGGCAAGCCCCTGCGCGCCAAGGCCGGTAACCTTGGCGGCTGCCTCATCCGGCCCCTGCACGGGCTTGGCGACCTCGCGTGAGCGCGCCGTCGTGGCATAGACGAAGGTTAGGTCGGCGATGGCCGCCTCGAGACTGTCAAAGACCTGGACCTTGTCGATCACATGGTCGGCGCGCGAGGCCGCAGCCCGGGCCTTCTCGCTCGGCCAGCCATCGCGCGGATTGACGATGCGCAGATCGGTCAGGCCGAAATTGGCCATGGCGCGGGCGGCGGTGCCGATGTTCTCGCCCAGCTGCGGTTCGCACAGGATCACTGCCGGCGGACGGACGTCGACGGTCAGGGCTTCATCGCGGATGTTTGCGTTTCGTGTCATGATAGCCGGGATTTACCGGATGTTTGCGGCAAACTCCAGACCTACAGTCAACCGCATACCCGTCACGCTGAAGCCTGTTTCCAGACGCAGAGACAAAGGAAATCGTCATTTTTCACGAGGCTGTAACGCCTGACATTTCATCATCTGGCTGACGAGTCGCGCAAGGCGCGCGGCGCGGCAGACGTGAAACACGGAGCAAGATCCATGAGCCATGACCAAGACCTCGAATCCATCGCGGCCCGCGTGCGGGAAAACTGGGGCTGGTTTGTTGCCCTCGGGGTCATCCTTGTGCTGGGCGGGCTCGTGATCATCGCCGCACCGCTGGCCGCGTCGATCGCCGTGACGCTTTTCATTGCAGCCGTGCTGGTCATCGGTGGGGCGATCCAGATCTATCAGTCGTTCAAGGTTCAGGGCTGGGCCGGCTTCCTCTGGTCGCTGATCACCGGCGCCATCGCACTGGCCGGTGGCATCATCATCTATACCAACCCGCTCGCCGGAACGCTGGCCCTCACGCTGGTTGTCGCCGCCGTCTTTGTGGCGCAGGGTATTTCGCAGATCGTCTTTGCCCTCCGCCTGCGGCCCCATACCGGCTGGGTCTGGGTGCTGATCGCCGGTCTCGTCTCGCTCGCCGCAGGTGGCATGATCTGGGCGGAACTGCCCGCGTCGGCGGACTGGGCCCTCGGCCTGATGGCCGGCATCTCCATCCTGTTCAACGGCTGGAGCTATATCGCCATCGGCCTCGCCGCCCGCGCGACCGCCGAATAATCCTTGCATGTTGGCCGGCGGCAGACGTCGCCGGCCTTCGCGATCCTGACGCATTTGCGAAACGCGACCCGGCTTGCGGTTTGGGCTGCGGCTTTCGGTTGATTGCCTTTTCCCCCCTGTTTGCTAGAACACCCTGCAAATTGTTGCGGCTGCGCCTTCGCAAATATTGCGCACAACTGTATACGAGTTCTCGATTGAGAATCCGGGCCGTGCGCCCGCACCACCGACGTTCCGTCCTCATGTTCCAGGAAGCAAACGACATGGCCGACATCATTTACACCAAGGTCGACGAAGCCCCTGAACTGGCCAGCGCCTCGCTGCTGCCGATCATCAAGGCCTTCGCCAAGCCGGCCGGCATCACCATCGGCACCAAGGACATTTCGCTGGCCGGCCGCATCCTGGCCAACCTGCCCCAGTACCTGACCGACGCGCAGAAGCAGCCGGATGACCTGGCCGAACTCGGCCGCCTGGTGATCGAGCCGGATGCGAACGTCATCAAGCTGCCGAACATCTCCGCCTCGCAGCCGCAGCTGAACGCCGCGATCAAGGAACTGCAGGCCCAGGGCTATGCCATTCCCTCCTACCCGGACGCACCGGCCACGGACGAGGAAAAGGCCGTCAAGGCGATCTATGACGCCATCAAGGGCTCGGCCGTGAACCCAGTGCTGCGCGAAGGCAACTCCGACCGCCGCGCACCCAAGGCCGTGAAGGAATTCGCCAAGAAGAACCCGCATTCGATGGGCGCCTGGGCGCCGACCTCCAAGACCCATGTCGCCACCATGGGCAAGAACGACTTCGCCGCCAACGAGAAGTCGGTCACCATCGCGGCCAGCTCCGCCGGCACCGCGAGGATCGAGCACGTGGCCAACGACGGCACCGTCACCGTTCTGAAGAACAACCTGAAGCTTGACGCCGGTGATGTGCTCGACGGCACGTTCCTGAGCGCCAAGGCGCTGGATGCCTTCCTCGCCGCCGAGATCGCCGACGCCAAGGCGCAGGGCATCCTGTTCTCCGTCCACCTCAAGGCGACGATGATGAAGGTCTCTGACCCGATCATCTTTGGCCAGGTGGTCAAGGCCTTCCTCAAGGACTTCTTCGCCAAGCACGGCGCAGCGCTCGCAGCTGCCGGCGTCAATCCGGATCTCGGCCTTGGCGATCTGGAAGCCAAGATGGCCGCCCTGCCGAATGCTGCCGAGCTGCAGGCCGATCTGAAGGCCGCGCTCGACGCCGGCCCGGCGCTCTACATGGTAAACTCGGACAAGGGCATCACCAACCTGCATGTCTCGTCCGACGTCATCATCGATGCCTCCATGCCGGCCCTCATCCGCGCCGGTGGCAAGGGCTGGGGCCCGGACGGCAAGGAGCACGACACCAAGTGCGTGATCCCGGACAGCTCCTATGCCGGCGTCTATGACGCGGTCATCGAGTTCTGCAAGAAGAACGGCGCGCTTGATCCCTCCAAGATGGGCACCGTGCCGAACGTCGGCCTGATGGCGCAGAAGGCCGAGGAATACGGCTCGCATCCGCAGACCTTCAAGGCCGCCAGCGACGGCACCATCCGCATCGTCGACGCTGCCGGCACCACACTGATTGCGCATGAGGTCGAGGCCGGCGACATCTGGCGCGCCTGCCTCACCAAGGATGCCCCGATCCGCGACTGGGTGAAGCTCGGCGTCAGCCGCGCCCGCCTCTCCGGCATGCCGGGCGTGTTCTGGCTGGACAAGGCCCGTGCCCATGATGCGGAGCTGATCAAGAAGGTGGAGGCCTACCTGCCGGAGCACGACACTTCCGGTCTGGACCTCCAGATCATGTCGCCGAGCGAGGCTGCCCGCTATTCGACGGAGCGGATCGCCAAGGGTCTCGACACCATTTCCATCACCGGCAACGTGCTGCGCGACTACCTGACGGACCTCTATCCGATCCTGGAAGTTGGCACCTCGGCCAAGATGCTCTCCATCGTTCCTTTGATGAACGGCGGCGGCCTGTTCGAGACCGGTGCCGGCGGCTCTGCGCCCAAGCATGTGCAGCAGCTGATGGAAGAGAACTACCTGCGCTGGGATTCGCTCGGCGAGTTCTGCGCCCTCGGCGCCTCGCTGGAGCATCTGGCCAACGTCAAGTCCAACGCCAAGGCCCAGGTTCTGGCCGACACGCTGGACGGGGCCATCGAGAAGCTGCTCGACAACGACAAGTCGCCGCAGCGCAAGGTCGGCCAGCTCGACAACCGCGGCAGCCACTTCTACATCGCCCTCTACTGGGCGCAGAACCTTGCCGCACAGGACAAGGACGCCGAGCTGAAGACGCACTTCGCCCCGATCGCCAAGGCCCTGACCGAGAACGAGGCCAAGATCGTCGCCGAACTGAATGCCGTCCAGGGCCAGCCCGTCGATCTCGGCGGCTACTACCACGCCCCGGCCGACAAGGTCACCGCTGCCCTGCGCCCGAGCGCCACGCTGAACGCCATCATCGGCTGAGGCAGGTCCTCGGAGGTTTGAACGGAAAAGGGCGGCTCAACGGGCCGCCCTTTTTGCTGATGACGAACCCTCTTTAGTCATCCCGGACGCAGCGAAGCGGAGATCCGGGACCGGAGAGCCAAGGTCTCTCTGGTGTTCACTGACCGAAACATTGACGCCTCGACTCTCCGGTCCCGGCTCGGCGCTCCGCTTGGCCGGGATGACTTCGGTAAGGTCGAGGTTTGTCATCAACCTCGAGGGCGGTCCCACGGGCCGCCTTTTTTGTTTGGCACGCTCGCTGCGGCACTGAATGTGCTCGGCGGTCGACCAGGCCCCCTCTCCCCCCTTGAGGGGGAGATGTCTGCGTCAGCAGACAGAGGGGGGTGGCTGCGCCTCCGCGCAGGACCAACGCCGGCAGCGACGACAGTCCGATACCCCCCTCTGCCCCCTCCGGGCGCATCTCCCCCTCAAGGGCGGAGAGGACGCATGCGGCAAGGCCTCGACGCGTCGTCATGTGTTCTGCGACAACAATCGCAAGACAGCGGGCGGCCCTCGTTGAACACCGCCTCTCCCTCTCCGCGCTGTCCCGGCCTTGAGCCGGGACCTGTGATGGGCCGTGCATGATCACCATGGACATGTCCGTCTTGCGGGCAACCACCCAAAAGCCTCACCCCGCAGGCAATCTCAACCGCACATATGCGTTCCCCGGGACCTCGACGCGCTCCACCTCGGAGCAGCCCATGCGGGCGTAGAAGGCGAGCGCTTCGGCGTTGCCAGGAGCGCATTTGAGGTGAACCGGCGGATGCAGGCGGGAGATGGCAAGGCGCAGCAAGGCCTCGCCCACGCCCTGGCGGCGGTAGCGCCCGTCGACCAGCAAGAAATGGACGAAAGGCTCCTCAAGCCAGAGCGAGACAAATCCGGCAAGGCCCCGGTCACCGGGAATCACGAAGATCTCTTCGCCCATGGTTTGCCGGGCGAACTCCTCGTCGGGTGGAAGCGGCGTACCCGAAAAGGCCTCTGGCCAGGTCTCGCGCCAGATGCGCAGGCATTCGCCCTGATCGGCCGGCTCGGCTGGCCTCAGCCGTTGAAGACAAGCGCGGGGCGCCTGCGCAGGCATCGCCACATCTGCGCCACTGTCCAGTTCAACACCCAAGCCTGCCACCTGAAACTGCATCCGCGTCGCCGCGCGCAGTGTCGCAGGTCCACAAGTGCCGTCAACCAGCTTGCCCGCAAGGCGTGACTTCACCCCGCACCCAGTCCAGATAGTCCCCACTGCCCCGAACCACCTCGAAGGCGTAGATCGCCGGCAGGTCATAGGAATGGTGCTGTTGGATCAGCGTCTCCAGCGCCGGATAGGCCTCAGCCGTCGTCTTCATCGTCAGGCGGAACTCACGCCCCTCCTGCACGTCGCCCTGCCAGACATAGATACTGGCGATCTCGTCAATGTGGACGCAGGCTGCAAGCCGCGCCTCGACACACGCCCGGGCAATTTTTTGCGCTTCTTCACGACTTTCGGTCGTTGTGCAGACGGCAAGCGTCATGTTTCTGCCCTACCCTTCTCTGTGAGCTGAACTTCCGGCAAAATCCTGATGCGAGGCAGCACTTGCCTGAACGGGAACAAAATCGTATACAGCCGCACACAATCCTTCATCCCTAAACGAGGTCTCCCCCATGGCAAAGATCAAGGTAGCGAACCCCGTCGTCGATATCGACGGCGACGAGATGACCCGCATCATCTGGCAGTTCATCAAGGACAAGCTGATCTTTCCCTATCTGGACCTGACCCTCGACTATTACGACCTGTCGATCCAGAAGCGCGACGAGACGGAAGACCAGATCACCATCGACGCGGCCAATGCGATCAAGAAGCACGGCGTCGGCGTCAAATGCGCGACCATCACCCCCGATGAGGCGCGCGTGACCGAGTTTGGCCTGAAGAAGATGTGGAAGAGCCCGAACGGCACCATCCGTAACATCCTCGGCGGCGTGATCTTCCGCGAGCCGATCATCATGAGCAACGTGCCCCGTCTGGTGCCGGGCTGGACCCAGCCGATCATCGTCGGCCGCCACGCCTTCGGTGACCAGTACCGCGCCACCGACTTCAAGTTCCCGGGCAAGGGCAAGCTGACCATCAAGTTCGTCGGCGACGATGGCACCGTGATCGAGCATGACGTCTATGACGCGCCGTCCGCCGGCGTCGCCATGGCGATGTACAACCTCGACGACTCGATCATCGACTTCGCCCGCGCCTCGTTCAACTACGCCCTGCAGCGCGGCGTGCCCTGCTACCTGTCGACCAAGAACACGATCCTCAAGGCCTATGACGGCCGCTTCAAGGACCTGTTCCAGGAAGTCTTCGACCGGGAATTCAAGGCCGCCTACGAGGCCAAGAAGATCTGGTACGAACACCGCCTGATCGACGACATGGTTGCCTCGGCGCTGAAGTGGTCGGGCGGCTATGTCTGGGCCTGCAAGAACTATGACGGCGACGTGCAGTCGGACATCGTCGCCCAGGGCTTCGGCTCGCTCGGCCTCATGACCTCGGTGCTGATGACGCCGGACGGCCAGACCGTTGAGGCGGAAGCTGCCCATGGCACCGTTACCCGCCACTACCGCCAGCACCAGCGCGGCGAGCAGACCTCGACCAACCCGATCGCGTCGATCTTCGCCTGGACCCGCGGCCTTGCCCATCGCGCCAAGCTGGACAGCAACGATGCGCTCCTGAACTTCGCCCTGACGCTGGAAAAGGTCTGCATCGACACGGTCGAATCCGGCTTCATGACCAAGGATCTCGCCCTGCTGGTTGGCCCGGATCAGGGCTGGATGACCACCACCGGCTTCCTCGACAAGATCGACGAGAACCTGAAGAAGGCGATGGGCGCCTGAGGGCATCCTTTCCACCAATGACACACCTCAAGGCGCGGCCCCCAAGCCGCGCCTTTTGCTTGAACGCTGCTCTCGCTCCGTCATGCCGGACAAGGTGAGCGAACGCGAACCGCAGATCCGGGGCTTCGCTGACGCTCAACTGGGCCGGGATGACGTGGGCTCTGCTAAGGCACTTCCGCGAACATCCCTCCCCTTGAGGGCCTGTCTTGCATCCCCCACCAACTCCACCCCGTATGTTTCGCGCCCTGCCGCCGCGCCGACATTCCGAAACAGGGACACACCGGCTATCGTCACGGCCAGTGTCTCAGCCTGATTCGAGGATGGCCATGTTCCGGAAGACCAGCCTGATTGCCGCAGCAAGCCTTGCGCTGACCCTTGCCTTCGCAGAGCCGTCTCTTGCCGCAGGCGCCTATGAGCCCCCGCGTGGCAGCGCCGAGCGGGCCGCGATCAACGATGCCGTCCGGCCGATGATGGAAGCCCGGCTCGGCGCGCCGGTCGAATTCGTCGTGGAACGGATGCAGGTGGCCAATGGCTGGGCCTTTGTCATCCTGCTGCCGCAGCGTCCGGGCGGCAAGGCGATTGACCTCAGCCAGACGATGCTGGCGGACCTCGCCGAGATCAGCGGCGACGCCAGTCTCTATGCCCTGCTGCGCGAAGCGAATGGCCGCTGGAACATCATCGACTTCGCCATCGGCCCGACCGATGCCTTCTGGTACGGCCAGCCACTCTACGAACAGCTGCCCGCCGGCCTGGTGCCGCAGTAAGCGGGCACACCTGTCAGTTTTCGGGACTGGCCGGCACCTCAAGCGCTTCGGCTTGGATCAGCTCTTCCTCGGCAATGTCGCCGACATTCTGCCGCCCCCTTGCCTCGCGGATCTCCGCCTCATGAAGGATCCGCCGGGCGATCTGCGGGTTGCGGTCCATGAGGTGTTGCAGAGCGCCCGCGTCCAGCACCAGCAGCTGCGTCCGGGTGATCGCCTTCACGTTCGCCCCGCGCCGGCGTTGCCGCAGCAGCGCCAGTTCACCAAAGAAAGCGCCTTCGCCAAGACGAACCGTCTCATCCGGCAATTCGACTTCCACTTCCCCGGACGCGACAAAATACATGCAGCGCGCATCGTCGCCGCGCTCGGCAATGGTGTCGCCCGCCTTCACGACATGTGACCGCAACAGCTTGGTCACTTCCGCCACTTCCGTCGCTTTCAGATCCTCGAACAGCGGTACCCGGGACACCATCGACCAGGTCACCACGAAGTCGCGGCTGTGCACCTCCTGGGCAAAAGCGGAGGCAATGATCCCGACCGGCAAGGCCAGCAGCGCATAGCCGGTCAGCATCACCAGTCCGGCAATGATCTTGCCCAGCGTCGTGACCGGGACCACGTCACCATAGCCGGTTGTCGTCGCGGTTGTGACCGCCCACCAGGCCGCCAGCGGAACGCTGCCAAACACGTCCGGCTGCGCCTGATGCTCGACAAGGTACATCAGCGTCGAGGCAACCAGAATGACGCCGCAGACAATGAACATGCTGGCAGCAAGCGCCTGCCGCTCCTGCACGACTGCCGACGTCAGCGAACGCAAGGCCGGCGAATAACGGACCAACTTGAGAAAGCGCAGCAGCCGGAACACGGTCAGCACAGGCAGGGAGGACACAGGCAGGACCAGAACGAGCACGAGCGGCAGCACGGCCAGCAGGTCAATGATCGCCATCGGCTGCAGAGCATAATGAAGCCGAGCCCGGAAGGCACCATATCGCCTGAGCGGTGGATGCAGGTCCGCGACATACAGGCGGCACAGATACTCCAGCAGAAACACAAGCCCGAAGCCAAGCTGCAGGTCAGCCAGAAGTCGCCCCCAATCAGGGAGAACGTCGGGTACGGTTTGCAAGATCGAAATGACCACCGTCACAAGTACTAACGCGATCAGCAGCCGATCAAGCAGGCGCGACGCATGGTCGTTGCCCCGGCTGTCCTCAAGCAGGCGGTACAGGCGATTCTTCAGTGGTGTCATGAAGTTGCTCCGGGTCTTGCGGAGTTTATACGCATTTGTACCAGAGCCTGCAAATCTCGCATACACCATCAAGACACGAAGGCAGCAACTAAAAATATTCGCAAATACTCTGATAAATTGCAGATACGGGCACCTCTCACCCATAAGCTTTCCAAATTAACACATCGTTGAATATTGAATGAGAGGCTTTTGTACCAAGATAGGCGGGTGATTATTTGGCTTCCTCTATGGCATCTTACATGGTCAAATCCAACCTTGAGGAAACTTACAGAGCCATGGACATGCTCCCGCATGGCGTCTGGGTGATCGATCGTGCCGGTTGCTACATCTACCAGAACCGCATGGATCGGGATTCCTTCGGCGATCTTTGCGGCAAAGTGCCCGAAGAAACCTGGTTGCCGCCAGATCAGGCCTCGGACTGGGCTGCCGCGCATCAGCGGGCGCTGAAGGGCGAGGTCGTGCGCTATACGCGCAAGGTCACGACCCGGCGCGGCCACAGTTATTTCGACACGACCATCGTGCCGGTGCATGACGGCGTCACCATCGTTGCCGCCATGGGCATGGCCGTCAACAACGACCCCTGGATCGCTGCGCAGCGAGAGGCCGAGGAGGCCCGGGCGCTGCTGGATGACGTGGTCGAGACCATTCCGGACGCCATCGCCGCCTATGATCGCGACGACCGCCTGATCCTGTTCAATGCCGCCTATCGCAAGCTCTATGAGCTATCTGCGCCTTCCATCCGGGTCGGCGCGCGGTTCGAGGACATTTTGCGCTACGGGCTTGCGGCCGG
Organism: Pannonibacter sp. SL95; assembly: GCF_026672425.1. Classification (GTDB taxonomy): domain Bacteria; phylum Pseudomonadota; class Alphaproteobacteria; order Rhizobiales; family Stappiaceae; genus Pannonibacter. The sequence goes on along the minus strand of NZ_JAPPRC010000003.1, from coordinate 1,346,405 downwards.
TCAGTATGTCGATGCCGGGACCGCAAGCGAACAGCACGAGGCCTGGCTCGGCACGCGTCTTGCTGCCCATATGGACCCTGCCCCGCGTGCGTTGCTGCAGCAATTGCCCAACGGACGCTGGCTGCATGTGCGCGAACGCCGGTCGGCTTCCGGCAACATCGTCGGCGTGCGAACAGATGTTTCCGCGTTGAAGGAAGCCGAGGCGGTCATCCGTCACACCGCCGAGACCGACGCGCTGACTGATCTCGCCAACCGTGCTGTCATGCTGGAAGCGCTGAATGCCGTCCTGAAAGGCCAGCGCAAGGAGGATCAGTCCGGCGCACTGTTCATGCTGGACGTTGACCACTTCAAGGCCATCAACGACACGCTCGGCCACGCCGCCGGTGACCAGGTGCTGCGAACCATGGCGGACCGGCTCAAGCGGTCCCTGCGCTCGGAAGACACGATCGCCCGGCTCGGCGGCGATGAATTTGCCGTCCTAGCAACGGGTTTCAGTCAGGAGGACGCTTGCGAAGTCGTCGCCCGCAATCTGCACCGCGCCCTGTCCGAGGAGATCAACATTCAGGGCCGCCTGCTGCGCCCCAGCGTTTCCATCGGCGTCGCACTGTTCCCCCGCGACGGGCTGACCGCAGACGAGCTGTTCAAGAACGCGGATACCGCCCTCTACCGCACCAAGGAAAACGGGCGCAACGGCTGGACGCTGTTCAACCACGAGCTTGGCGAGCGCCTGCGCCGGCGCAGCCAGCTGCGCGATGATCTGGCGCAGGCCATGATGGTCGACGACATCCGTGCGGCCCTGCAACCTGTCGTCAGCGTCGCCACAGGTGAACATGTGGGGTTTGAATCGCTCGCCCGCTGGACTCGCAACGGCGAACCTGTCCCGCCAATGGAGTTCATCGCGGTTGCCGAGGACGCCGGCATGGGCCTGGCGCTTGGGCAGAACATCCTGAATCGCACCTGTCGGAAGCTCGCAGCCCTGATCGCCGAAGGGCTGGAACCGGGCTTTGCCGCCATCAACCTTGGCACCACCCAGCTGAAGTCACCCGGCTTTGCCGATACGCTGATGGCCTGCGTCCAGCGTCACGGGTTGGATCCGGCGCATATCGAGCTGGAGATCACCGAGAACATCCTGCTCGACCGCTCCATCGAGCAGATCAACCAGGCGCTTTGCCGCCTGCGCGAGATGGGCTTCCGGCTGATCCTGGACGACTTCGGCACCGGCTATGCGTCACTCACGCATCTGAAGCAGTTTCCCGTCTCCGGCATCAAGATCGACCGCTCGTTCATCATGAATGTCGAGACCAGCCCGCAGGACGCTGTCATCGTCCGGGCAATGGTCGAGCTCGCCCATGGCCTCGGCATGACGGTCGTAGCCGAAGGCGTCGAAACACAAGGCCAGATGAACTTCCTCGCCTCGATCGGCTGCGACATGGCGCAGGGCTATTTCTTGTGCCGTCCGACGACGGACAAGGCAGCCATTCGCAGCTGGCTGATGCAAAACCGCAAATCCTGAATGCAAAAGGCCGCCGGGCGAACCGGCGGCCTCTCGATAAAGCTGCATGGAACCGGCTGTCAGAGCGCGGCCAGATGTGCCTCGACCGCAGCAACGGCAGCCTCAGCCTGCGACGCATCGGGTCCGCCGGCCTGGGCCATGTCCGGACGGCCGCCGCCGCCCTTGCCACCCATGGCTTCCGCACCGATGCGAACCAGATCCACGGCGCTGACAGACGCCGTCAGATCCTTGGCAACCGCCGTCACGATGGCGGCCTTGCCATCTTCCGAACGGCTGATCAGCACGACGACGCCGGAGCCGACCTGAGCCATGGACTCATCCGCCAGACCCTTCAGGTCCTTCGGATTGATGCCATCGACGATCCGTGCCAGCAGCGCGAACCGGCCGGCCTGGCGGACAGCTGCTGCCGAGCCTTCACCGCCAGCACCACCCATGGCCAGACGCTTCTTGGCTTCGGCCAGTTCCTTTTCCATGCGGCGGCGGTCTTCCACCAGCTGCGCCACGCGCGCGGTGATTTCGCCGGCACCAACCTTCAGGAGGCCGGCGATGTCGCGCACGCGCTGGTCCTGCTCGTCGAGATAGGCCCGAGCGGCTTCGCCGGTAAGCGCCTCGATGCGGCGCACACCTGCGGCGACCGCGCCTTCAGCCACCAGCCGGACGAGGCCGATGTCACCAGTGCGCTTCACATGCGTGCCGCCGCAAAGCTCGACGGAATAGGACTTGCCCGCCTTGGCCCCATGCAGCGCGGTGCCCATGGTGACGACGCGCACTTCATCGCCGTACTTCTCGCCGAACAGCGCCATGGCACCGCTCTCGATCGCATCGTCGACGGCCATCAGGCGCGTGTCGACGGGCGCGTTCTGCAGCACGATCTGGTTGGCATAGGTCTCGACGACCTTCAGTTCCTCATCCGACATCGGCTTGGGATGGGAGAAATCGAACCGCAGGCGGTCAGACGTCACCATCGATCCCTTCTGGGCCACATGCGTGCCAAGCACCTCGCGCAGCGCCTCGTGGATGAGGTGCGTGGCGGAGTGGTTGGCGCGGATCTGGCCGCGGCGGCCGTGATCAACGACGAGATCAACTGCAAGACCGGCCGTCAGGCTGCCTTCCTCGACGGTGACCGCATGGATGAACAGGCCATCGGCTTTCTTCATCGTGTCCGTGACCCGAGCAAGAATGCCGGTGGCCTTCAGCAGACCGGTGTCGCCGACCTGACCACCCGATTCGCCATAGAATGGCGTCTGGTTGACGATGACAAAGCCGCTCTGGCCAGCGCCTAGCTCAGACACTTCCTTGCCTTCGTTGACCAGTGCGAGGATCGCGCCTTCGGCCTGTTCGGTCTCGTAGCCGAGGAACTCGGTCGCTCCGCATTTTTCCTTCAGCGCAAACCAGACGGTGTCCGTTGCCGCTTCGCCCGAGCCCGACCAGGCGGCCCGCGCCTCGGCCTTCTGCCGTTCCATGGCCGTGGCAAAGCCGGAGGTGTCGACGCCGATGCCACGGGCGCGCAGGGCGTCCTGGGTCAGGTCGAGCGGGAAGCCGTAGGTGTCATAGAGCTTGAATGCGGTCTCGCCATCCAGCTCGCCGCCTTCGGTCAGCGACGCGGTGGCGCTGTCCAGGAGGCCAAGGCCGCGCTCCAGCGTCTTGCGGAAGCGGGTTTCTTCAAGCCGCAGTGTCTCGGTGATCAGCGCCTCGGCGCGCACCAGTTCCGGATAGGCACGGCCCATCTCGCGGATGAGAGCCGGCACCAGCTTCCACAACAGCGGCTCGCGCGCGCCCAGCAGATGGGCGTGACGCATGCCGCGGCGCATGATGCGGCGCAGCACATAGCCGCGCCCCTCGTTGGACGGCAGCACGCCATCGGCGATCAGGAAGCAGGAGGAACGCAGGTGGTCGGCAATGACGCGGTGGCTCGACCGTGCCGCGCCGTCTGCCTCGACGCCGGTTGCGTTGACCGAGGCGGAGATCAGGGCGCGGAACAGGTCGATGTCGTAGTTGTCGTGCACGCCCTGCAGCACGGCGGCAATGCGCTCGAGGCCCATGCCGGTGTCGATGGACGGGCGCGGCAGCGGCAGACGGCCTTCATGGGTCTGCTCATACTGCATGAACACGAGGTTCCAGATCTCGATGAAACGATCCCCGTCCTGCTCGGCCGATCCCGGAGGGCCGCCCCAGATGTGGTCGCCATGGTCGTAGAAGATTTCCGAGCACGGGCCGCAGGGGCCGGTGTCGCCCATGGTCCAGAAATTGTCCGAGGTCGGGATGCGGATAATCTTGTCGTCGGTCAGGCCGGCGATCTTCTTCCACAGGCCGTGCGCCTCGTCGTCTTCGGAGAACACCGTAACCGTAAGGCGTTCCTTCGGCAGTCCGTATTCCTTGGTGATCAGGTTCCACGCCAGTTCGATGGCGCGTTCCTTGAAATAGTCACCGAAGGAGAAGTTGCCGAGCATCTCGAAGAAAGTGTGATGACGCGCGGTGTAGCCGACATTGTCGAGGTCATTGTGCTTGCCGCCGGCGCGAACCACCTTCTGCGAGGTTGCGGCGCGGGCATAGTCGCGCTTCTCGAGCCCGGTGAAGACGTTCTTGAACTGCACCATGCCGGCGTTGGTGAACATCAGCGTCGGATCGTTGCGCGGCACCAGCGGGCTGGAGTCCACCACCTGGTGATCGTTCTTGGCAAAGTAGTCCAGAAACGCTGATCTGATCTCGTTTACGCCGCTCATCTGGGTCTCGCTCTCGGGCTTCTCGGGCTTGGGTCAAAACTTAAGGCCCTGCGCCACAGCGGACGCAGCACCGGTTTTCACCGTGCAAGCAGTTCAATGCCTTTTATCTTTCACCCCATTGTGTGTCCAGCGGCGCGGGCCTTGCCGCTGTCCGCCAAACAAAATCCCCGGAGCGTGGCCCCGGGGAGTGAAAGGTCAGAATTGACGCTCAGCTGCGCGTGCGATCACTCGTCGGCGCTGTCGCCGTCACCATCGCTGTCGCCGACCGTGATCGCATCGGCCAGAAGGCCGGCATTCTGGCGGATTGCCAGTTCGATCTCGTCGGCGATGGCCGGGTTGTCGCGCAGGAACTGCTTGGCGTTCTCGCGGCCCTGGCCAAGGCGCTGGCTGTTGTAGGAGAACCAGGCACCGGACTTCTCGACGATGCCTGCCTTGACGCCGAGATCGACCAGCTCGCCCGACTTCGACACGCCTTCGCCGTAGATGATGTCGAATTCGACCTGACGGAACGGAGGCGCGAGCTTGTTCTTCACGACCTTGACGCGGGTCTGGTTGCCGACAACTTCCTCGCGGTCCTTGATCGACCCAATGCGGCGGATGTCGAGACGGACAGAGGCATAGAACTTCAGCGCGTTACCGCCGGTGGTGGTCTCGGGCGAGCCGAACATCACGCCGATCTTCATGCGGATCTGGTTGATGAAGATCACCATGCAGTTCGACTTGGAGATCGAGGCCGTCAGCTTGCGCAGCGCCTGGCTCATCAGGCGCGCCTGCATGCCGGGAAGGCTGTCGCCCATCTCGCCTTCAAGTTCCGCCTTCGGCGTCAGGGCCGCCACAGAGTCGATGACCAGAACTTCGATGGCACCAGAGCGGACCAGCGTGTCGGCGATTTCCAGCGCCTGCTCGCCGGCATCCGGCTGCGAGATCAGCAGGTCGTCGAGATTGACGCCAAGCTTGCGGGCATAGATCGGATCCAGCGCGTGCTCGGCATCGACGAAGGCGCAGATGCCGCCGGACTTCTGCGCCTCGGCAATGGTATGGAGGGCGAGCGTCGTCTTGCCGGAGGATTCCGGGCCGTAGATCTCGACGATACGGCCCTTCGGCAGGCCGCCGATGCCGAGCGCGATATCAAGCCCGAGCGAGCCGGTCGAGATTGTCTGCACCTCGACCACCTGGCCGGCACCCATCCGCATGATGGATCCCTTGCCGAAGGCCCGTTCAATCTGCGACAGCGCGGCGTCGAGCGCTTTGGTCTTGTCCATCTGGCTGCTCTCTACAAGGCGAAGTGAACTTTGGGACATATGCGAGGCTCCTTATTCCACGATGGACTCGCCGTTTCAAACTGAGCTTTTGTACCTTTTTTGTTCTCACTTGCCAAGCGAGATTATACCGCTGTTTTTTCTCCTTAAATTTCAAATCGTTCTTTGTATGTTCGCACCACGCGCTCGCAAAACTTACGCAGCGTAATTTCACAGGTTGCAAATGCAATTTCGCAAGCTTGCGGGAATCAGTTGCCTTGTCCGGATCGCCGCGCCCTGCTACCTCGGCAAGTCCGCACCTGTCCGGGTGCCCGGCCTCAGGTTGCCCATTCAGGTTGCCCATGAAGACCCCAAGTGCCATTGCCTGCATCGGCGCCGTCCACGCTGACCTCATCGCCCACGCCGCACATGAGGTCCGGCGCGAGACTTCGACTCCTGGAACCATCACCCTGTCGCCCGGCGGCGTGGGCACCAATGTCGCCCGCGCCCTCGCCCGCCTTGGCGTGCCCGTGCATCTGGCTGGAGCCGTCGGGACCGATGCCGACGGCGCAACGCTGTGCCGGATTCTCGCCGAGGACGGGCTTGAGCTGTCCGCGCTGGCCCGGGCCGACCTCCCGACCGGGCGCTATGTCGCCCTTCATGATCCGGACGGCAGTCTCGCCGCCGCTGTCTGTGACACGTCGATCACCGACAGCCTCGACGCAGACTTCATCGCCGATGCCGCAACGCGCCTTGCTGACTGCCCGATCTGGTTTGCCGAGGCGAACCTGCCAGAAGACGCGCTCAGCGAACTGACAGAGCGCGTTGGCGAACGGTTCCTCGCCGCCGATGCAGTCTCCAGCGCCAAGGCACCAAAGCTTGCAGCTCTCGCCGGGCGGTTGGATCTGGTGTTTCTCAACCGGGCAGAAGCTGCCGCCTGGACGGGCTTTGCCGAAGGCACGCCCGCCATTCCGCTCGCCCTCGCCGTCTCGGCCCTGGGGCCCCGGCAAGTGGTGCTGAGCGACGGGGCCGGCCCCTTGACCCTCGTCGAGGATGGCACCCCGTGGCAGATCGAGCCGCAGCCCGTTGCGGTCACGGATGTCACGGGCGCGGGCGACGCGCTGATTGCCGGCACCCTGGCGGGTCTGGCGCGCGGCCTGACGCTGGACGAGGCCGCCCAGGCCGGGATCGCTGCCGCAAGACTAACCCTCGCGGCAACCGGTGCGGTCGCCCCCGATCTTGACTGGGACAGGATCTGCCCGGTCCTGGCCAGCTGACTACGCCAAGAAATCAATCGCACACGCCCCCTGACCACGCCCCTGAAAAGGAAAGCACCATGTCCAACACCCCGCTCGCCCCCGCCCTGCCTGGCTCCGTCACTGAACTGCTGCAGTTCTCGCAGGAGGTTGCCGCCGCGCGTGCCGGCGGACGGCCGATTGTCGCCCTGGAATCGACCATCATCACCCACGGCATGCCGTTCCCGCAGAACGTGGAAACCGCGCGCCAGGTGGAAGCCGACATCCGCGCTGCCGGCGCGGTGCCAGCGACAATTGCCGTTCTGGATGGCCGCATTCGCATCGGCCTCGACGACGCCGATCTCGACCGCCTGGGTCAGGCGACGGGCGTGATGAAATGCTCGCGCGCGGATCTTGCCTTTGCTGTCGCCACCGGCCGTCCGGGTTCGACCACGGTTGCCGCCACGATGATGGCCGCCCATGCGGCCGGTATCGCGGTCTTTGCCACCGGTGGGATCGGCGGCGTGCACAAGGGCGCCGAGACCAGCTTCGACATTTCCGCAGATCTCGATGAGCTCTCCCGCACGCCGGTCTGCGTCGTCTGCGCCGGCGCAAAGGCGCTGCTCGACATCCCCAAGACGCTGGAGGTGCTGGAGACGCGCGGCGTTCCGGTGGTCTCCTATGGTGTCGACGAGGTGCCCGCGTTCTGGTCACGCACCAGCGGCCTCAAGTCGCCCTACCGGCTCGACACCGCAGCCGATTTTGCCCGTCTGATCCGGGCGCGTCAGCTGTTCGGCGATCACGGCGGCGTTCTGGTCGCCAATCCGGTTCCGGTCGAGGCAGAAATCCCGCAGGCCGAAATGGCCGGCTACATTGATGCGGCGATTGCCGAGGCCGCCCGCCGCGACATTCGCGGCAAGGACGTGACGCCCTTCGTGCTGGCGCTGATCTTCGAACTGACCAAGGGCCGCAGCCTTGTCACCAACATCGCGCTGGTGCGCAACAATGCAAGGCTGGCGGCAGGCATCGCCGTCGCCCTTTCGGCGGGCTGAAACGCGGCCTGAAGATTGCCGCCAGAGGTCGCCAAAGCGGGCTGGTGGCAATCTTCCGCAGTGTCACGTTCCGGTTACAGGGCGCACGGATATCATTGACCTGACCTGCCAAGGCGTTGACTTCATCTCGATGCACTGACCTATTTGGTGCACTGCGCAAGGAACGCGAGGCTCGGGGGCGGTTTCCGCCCCTGGAAGCCCGGACGAACAGTGTGCAGATACAAGGGGCAATACCGGATGCGGCACCCGCCGGGCAGAACGGGTGGCACCGCTCCGGACGAGACGGCCGCAAGGCCGGGAAACAAGGCCTGAATGGCCGGCGGATGCCACGACAGGGCACCAAGTCCCTGCGTGAACAAGGAGCGGCAAATGACCGAGACGACTGCGCTTTCTCCCCTTCAGTATCTGGACAAGGCCGTTGGCGCCTTGCGTGACATGGGCCTGATGCCCGAGACCCAGGCCGACGCCCCGATCAACGCGCTGCTGGAGCAGATTTCCGACCTGTCGCCGGACAAGATCGCCGTGATCACGCGCACCCTGGGTCAGGCTTCCACCTTCAACGAAGTGGTGCGCACCCAGATCCAGGCCATGTCCATCGGCGAGCGCTATGAAGCGATCACCGAGGCCTTCAACTCGATCCGCGACGATGCCAAGTCGCTCGTTGACCAGCTTGCCGACGGTAAGATCTCCTTCATGGAGAACCTCTCCAACCGCTGGCGCGACATGCGCCGCGGCACGATCTCCGACCGCTTCGACGACATTCGCAAGACCTACATCGATGTCGCCAAGGCCACCAAGGACCAGATCGAGCGCGAACAGGTCATCCTCAACGCCTACCGCGACTATCGCGGCGCGCTGAAGCAGGCCGAAGTCCTGGCGCTGGAAGTGCTGAACACGGCGACGGCCCGTCTGAACGATGCCAAGACCGCGCTGGAGGCAGCCTCTGCCGAAGTCAGCGCCTACACGGGCACCGATGCGGCCGCCAAGGCCCGTCTGGAACTGGCGCGCGATGAAAAGATGCGCCTGATGCAGGACGAGGAGAAGCGGTACCAGGTGTCGAAGGATCTCGCCGACAACCTGACCATTGGCTACAACACCTCCGAAGTCATCATGGCGCGCCTGCTGCAGACGACCAATGCCAAGGAACGGGTCTACGCGCAGTCGGTGAGCTTCTTCTCCACCAACGAGTCCGTGCTCACCGCCCTCAACGCCTCCTTCACGGGGCTGCAGGGCCTGCATGAATCGACCGAAACGCTCAACGCGATGAAGGACGGGGTCAACAAGAGCCTCGAGACCCTCGCCGAGATCGGCGGCGCGGTGCAGGAAGCAGCGATCAAGGCCGGTTATGGCCCGACCGTTCAGGCCGCCTCGGTCAAGAAGCTTGTCGACAGCGTCATCTCCTTCCAGGAGAATTCCCGCTCGATCATCAACGAGATGCGCGAGATGTCGACGAAGAACTCCGAGGAGATCCGCGTCGCGGTCGAGGACGGCAAGCGCCGTCTGGCCAAGCTCGCCGCAGAAGGCAACGCCCTGCGCTGATCCAGGTCCGGGGCAGCGCCGGAGCGGATCCGGCGCTGCCCCGCCCCCTCTGTTCACGCGCCTTCCACGGGCCCATATGTGGGCCGGAGGATCTCGATGGCCGATACGGCAAATGCAGGGCAACCGCCCCTTGATGACCTGATGATGGCGATGGATGTGGTCGACACGCTGCGCCATGACGATGCACTGGTTCAAAGGGAGCTTGGCAAGGACACCAGCGATGCGGCGTTGATCGCACGCCTGCGCGAGATCTATGCCTCCCAGGGAATATCGGTCCCCGATCACATTCTCGAGCAGGGCGTCAGCGGCCTGAAGCAGGACCGTTTCGTCTATGCTCCGCCTGCCGCCGGCTTCTCCCGCACGCTGGCGCTGGCCTATATCCGCCGCGGCGTGATCGCAAAATTCACCGGCATCGCGCTGGCCTTGATCATTGCCGCCGTTGTCGGCTGGCAGACCCTTGTGGTTGCCCCGCGCGAGCGCGCCGCCGCTGCGCTGACGCAGGAACTGACAAGCGGTATCCCGGCCGATGTCGCGCGGCTGGTGGCGGCCATCAACAAGGTGGCAACCGACCCCGCCGCAAAGACACAGGCTGCAACCCTTGCCGCAGACGCAGACCGCGCCCTCGCCGCCAAGGACGTGACCGCCGCCCGCAAGGCCGTCGCCGATCTGGCCGCACTCGAGACCGAGCTGAATGCGCGCTACGAAGTCCGGATCGTGTCGCGTCCCGGCACGCCGACTGGCGTCACCCGCATTCCCGATGTCAACCAGGGCACCCGCAACTACTACCTCGTTGTCGAGGCCATCGGCCCGGACGGCAAGGCGCTGGAGCGGACGATTGTCTCGGAGGAAGACCGCAAGCCCAAGGCCGTGACGATCTGGGCCCAGCGCGTGCCGCAGTCCGTCTTCAATCGCATTCGCGACGACAAGGCGCAGGACGGGATCGTCCAGGACGCGGTCCTGGGCACCAAGGTGCGCGGCAAGCTTGGCATTGACTGGACCATGAAGGTCGAGAACGGGGCGATCACATCATGGTAACGGCGACAGCTTGCAGAGGGAGACGGCCAACATGCTGAGCGGACGCCAGACCCTCGGCTCCATCGAACAGGCGCTGGCTGACCTGCGCCGCGAGGAGTCCGAACTCAATCATCGCATCGAGCGGGCAACCCGGTCGATCTCCGATCTGCACGCCGAACAGGGCGAGGCGTTCCGCGCGCTGGCCCGGTTCCGGCTCGAGACCGGCAAGGCGAGCGACATCGACAACCGTCTCGAAGGCGCGTCCAAGGGCGCGCGGCAGCTGCTCGAAACGCGCGCCAAGGATATCGCCGCGCTGAACGAGCGCCTGCGCGTCAAGGAGGCCAAGCGCGCCGAGCTGCAGCGCGACCGCGAGAAGCTGGCCGACGAGCGCGACGCCGCGGAAGACCAGCTGGAAGATCTCGCCGGCAAGCTGGGCGAAAAACTCGCCGCGGACAGTGCCTATCAGGCCCTCAAGCAGGCGGCAGAGACGGCCCGGACCATGGCCGACGCGGCTCGGGCCAAGGCGACGACAGCTGCCAACGACCAGGCGGAAAAGGGCAAGGCTTACGAAAACGACCCGCTGTTCGTCTATCTGTGGCAGCGCGGCTTCGGCACCTCGGCCTATACCTCCACCGGCCTCATCCGCTCGCTCGACCGCTGGGTGGCCCGCGTGATAGGCTTCGATGCTGCCCGTCCCAATTATGCAATGCTGACCCAGATCCCCGAGCGGCTCGCCGGCCACGCCACGCGTGTCGAGGCGGAGGCGGTGGAACAGGCCGCCCGGCTGGAGCAGGCCCAGCGCCGCGCCGCCGCCGACCTTGCCGGACAGGATCTCAACGCGGTGATCGAGCAAAAGGCAGCCGCAATGGCGGCGCAGGACCGTGCGCTCGAAGAACTTGAAAAAGGCATCGCCGAGGTCAGTGCCGAGCTGCAGCGCTACGCCAGCGGCGAGGACGACACGTATCGCGCAGCTGAAGCCAAGCTGGCGGAGGCCCTGCAGGGAACCGACCTGACGGACCTGTTCCGAGCCGCGCTCGACACCCCCTCCCCCGAGGATGAGAAGATCGTGCGCAAGCTGCAGGACCTCGAGGCGCAGGTGGCCGACCTCGCCCGCGAAGTGCGCCAGGACAAGGAACTGCAGCGCGATCTGTCGCGCCGTCGCGAGGAACTGACCAAGGTCGCCGGCCAGTTCCGCGAAAGCGGCTACGACGACTGGGACTCCACCTTCAAGGACGACAATCTGACCACGGTTTTGCTCGGCGAACTGGTGAAGGGCGCCATCACGGGGGCCGACTACTGGGCACGCGCCAAGCGCTCGCACAGCCGCAAGCCGTCAAACCGGCGTCAGGCAGGCCTACCCGGTGGATTTGGGGGCGGTTTGGGCGGCGGTTTCCCGGGCGGCTTCGGCGGTGGCCCGTCCGGAAACTCTGGCGGCGGCAACCGTTCCGGCGGCGACGGCTTCCGCACCGGCGAGACGTTCTGATCGGGCTTTGCCTGCAAGTTGCGTGGCAGGGACAAAGCCATGGAACTTTTGTCAGGGGCTCTGCGTTCAGCGCAGGAGGGCCGCGCAAAAACGAGGGGCTGGAACGCGTGGATATGTCGCGAGCCGGACTTTCCTTTGCGGCCAATCTCGCTATCACAGGGCCTTCCCGCTTGTCGGGTTAAGTTTTTTGCAACCAAGTTTTGGCCTGTTGGTTCGGGTGGTCCTGTCCGCCCAGCCACCAAAAGCTCCAGGGATTGTATCCATGCGCCAGCTTCTGCTTCTGCCGCTTCTCGCCGGTCTCGCCGCGTGCCAGTCGTCCAGGCCGGAGCCGGTTGCCCCTGCCCTGCCCGCTCAGCCTGAACTCGCCGTTCCGGCCGGTGCACAGTCGCTGACGATTTCCGCAAGCCCGGAACAGGTTCGCGCCGCCCTCGTGGAAAGCGCCCAGCAGCGCGGCACCCCGGTGGTGCAGCAGGATGCCAACATGGTGGTGATCGAGCGCAAGATGACCGGCGCGAACCCGGCGCTGGATGCCGAATTCGGTGCCTCCGACAATGGGGACCGCGTCATCCGTGTGCGCGTCCGTTTCACCGGCCAGCCCTGCAGCACACTCGCGGTGCAGGATCTGGCCGTCATCAACAATGCCCGCACGGCACTGGAGCAGAGCTTCGTGCTGCCGGGCAATGCCAACACCATGGACAGCCTGAAGGGCCTCAAGTCCCGCGCCGAAAAGACCTCCGGCTGCCCGGCCGTCTGACAGGGGAACTTGCAGCGGGAGGCCGGACGGCAGTCCTCTCGCGGCCACAAGGGAGCCGATGAACCGTGGTGCCGGCCATACCCCTGCCCTTCGTGCTGGCACTGCTATTGCTGATCCTGCTGCTGCAGAACCTGCAGCGCAGCGGCTTCCGCCCGACAGCCTCGACCGTGTTCATTGGTGGCTGCACGCTCCTGACCGCCGTTGTCGGGCTGCGCTGGACGATAGACATGCCCGCGCTGCGAATGCTGCAGCCGGTCGTGGCGTCCCTGTTGCCGCCCTTCGCCTGGCTCTCGTTCACTGGCCTCGCCCGCCAGCCTTTCCGCCATGCATGGCACCACGCCGCCGGACCGGTGCTGGTCCTGATCCTGAGCGCGACCTGGACCCGATGGCATCCGCCGCTTGATCTGGTCCTTGCGGGTCTGTTCTTCGGATATGGCGCCGCGCTACTGCGCCAGGCTGCGGCGGGGACGGACCGGCTCGTCGATGCAAGGCTGAGCGATGCGCCAACCGCGCGTCGCGCGGTACTTTTCGCAGGCCTCGTGCTGGTTGGCTCAGGCTGCGTCGATCTTGCAGTCGCGGTCGATTTCGATCTCTTCGGCGGCCAGCACGCGGCATCGATCGTCAGCCTCGCCAACATGCTGACCCTGCCGGTCATAGCCTATGCCATCATGGTCATCGGCCGCAGCCAGCCCGGACATGAAACAGGCGATGATGCGGCCGCCCGTTCAGACTTTCCGGCCGATGAGAGCAACGGCAATGTCCCGCCACAGGCCATCACCTCCCCGTCCACGGCTGACGATGCAGACGGACAACAGGCAGCCGATGCCGCCATTCTGGACCGTGTCGACCGCGCGATGCAGGAGCGCCAGCTCTACCGCGATCCGGACCTGACGCTGACACGCCTCGCCCGGCGCATCGGCATCCCGGCACGGCAGATATCGGCAGCGGTCAATCGCATCCACGGCCGCAACGTGTCGCAGGTCGTCAATGAGTACCGCATTGCCGAGGCCATGCGGCTTTTGCGGGAGACTGACAGACCCGTCACCACGGTGATGTTCGACTGCGGCTTCCAGACCAAGTCCAACTTCAACCGCGAGTTCGCCCGCGTCGCCGGCATGACCCCAAGCGACTACCGCCGCTCGGGGTCCTAGGCGTTCCGCCTTATCGCGGCGTTGCGAGTGCCTTGCCGAGGAAGTCGATCACCTCGGCCGAGATAGCCGCATGCAGGTCCTCGCGGCTGCGTCCGCGACCATCCTTGCAGACGATGCCGTCGCCGGGGGTTTCTTCCTCAATCAGCTCGACCGCACCTGGCTTGCACAGCTGCATGAAGCTGAAATGCGCCGCATCGGCGATCTCGTTGTAGCGTGCGCTCGACGCTGGCAGATGCTCGGCGAGATAGCCGGACTCCAGCTGCGCCGGCAGATCGCCGATGTCCACGCCTGCACCGAAGATCAGCGCCGGAACGCTCAGCTGGCTCAGGCTTTCCGGCGTGAACCCGCGTGCAAGTCCAAGGTCAAGCGAGACGAAGGCCCCGATGCGCGGATCCTTGAGATCAGCCTCAACACTCGCATTGTCGAGCCCCAGTTCCTGCAGCAGGCCGCAAGCGCGCGGGCTGTGCCCCTTGGCGCAGTCCTTAGCAAAGCGCCGCGTATCGAACCTTGCCCCCGCCGCCGCCGTGACGGTCCAGCCGCCCAGTGAATGCCCAATGGCCGCGATCTGCCCGCCATTCACGCGCGCCCCCAGTGCCGGATCGGCCAGCACGGCATCGATGACCCGGGACAGGTCCTTCGGCCGCTCCCAGATCTGGGCTGCCGCTTCCGGGTCACGGTTGAAGGTCGTGGTGCCGGGATGATCGGGCGCGGCCACCACATAGCCTTCGGCGACCAGACGGTCGGCCAGCCAGTTGAGATTGCGCCAGCTGCCACCATAGCCATGCGACAGCACCACGAGCGGATGGCTCAGCCCCTCTGGCGCCGCATCCCGAACGGCCATGATGCCGTGGAAGACCCGGTTCTCGCCGACTGAGACCGGAGATCCGCCAGCCTCGGCGGGATACCAGAGGCTGACCCGCAGCGGTCGCGGCGTGCCTGCACCTGTTTCGAACTCCCGAAACCCGATGTCGGCAGCAGAAGCGAGGCTGGAGGCGCAAAGAAGCAGGGCGACGGCTGAAAGTGCCGTGCGGTGGAAAAGGGTAGTCTGGAACATGATCCGTCTCCGGTAGGGAATGAACGGCACTGTTCTGCCCGTCCTCGTCCCTCCCGGAGACCTGAAACGTGATCGAGGACCTCAGTCGAAGCCCCGTTTGTCCAGCCCTCAGCTCGACAGCACGTCCTTCACCGTTGTCGCCAGCTGCTTCAGCGTGAAAGGCTTCGGCAGGAAGAAGAACTTCTCGTGCGCCGGCAGATTTTCCTCGAAGGCATCCTCGGCGTAGCCCGACACGAAGATGATCTTGAGGTCCGGCCGCGTCTTGCGCAGCTCGACCAGCAGCGTCGGGCCGTCCATTTCCGGCATGACCACGTCGGACACCACCAGGTCGATGGTTCCGCCGGTCTCTTCCATCACCTCGAGCGCCTCGGTGCCCGACGATGCCTCGTGCACGGTGTAGCCGCGTGAGGCCAGCGCACGGGCGGCAAAGGCACGCACCGCTTCTTCGTCCTCGACGAGAAGAATGGTCGCTGATCCCGTGAGATCCTTGACCTTTTCCGGCTCTTCGACCGGCTTCTTCTCGACAACCGGCGCTTCCTTGGGAATGTGGCGCGGGAAGAAGATACGGAAGGTGGTGCCAACGCCGACTTCCGAGGTGCAGAAGATGTAGCCGCCGGTCTGCTTGACGATACCGTAGACCGTCGACAGGCCAAGGCCAGTGCCCTTGCCCACTTCCTTGGTCGAGAAGAACGGCTCGAAGATCTTTTCCATGATCTCCGGCGTCATGCCGGTGCCGGTGTCGACCACCTCGATCATGGTGTATTCGCCCGGCGGCATGCCGCGCGTGTTGTCGAAGCGGGTGGACTCCTGCTCGCTCACATTGCCGGTGCGGATGGTGAGCAACCCGCCTTCCGCCATGGCGTCGCGCGCGTTCACCGCCAGGTTCATGATGACCTGTTCAAGCTGGTTGACGTCCGCCATCACCGGCCACAGATCGCGGCCATGCGCCATCTTCAGCTCGATGGTCTCGCCCAGCAGCCGGTCCAGCAGAATGGTCAGGTCGGCCAGCACATCATTGAGCGCCAGCTGCTGCGGCCGGAGCGTCTGGCGGCGCGAGAAGGCCAGCAACTGACGCACGAGGCCGGCCGCGCGATTGGCGTTCTGCTTGATGTTCATGATGTCCTGGAAGGACGGATCCGTCGGCCGGTGGCTGGCAAGCAGCAGGTCCGAGAAGCCGATGATCGCCGTCAGGACGTTGTTGAAGTCATGCGCCACACCGCCGGCGAGCTGGCCAATGGCCTGCATCTTCTGGCTCTGGGCAAACTGGGCTTCCAGCGCGCGCTGCTGGGTCGTCTCCAGGGCGTAGACGATGGCCACCTCGCCATCCCCTGCTCCGTCCTGCACCGCCGAAACGTAGAAGGTCGCCGAGCGGCCGTCCGAGGATTTGGCCAGTGGCAGGTCCAGCGGGGCGATGGCGCCGATGCCCTTGGAGGCGGCGGTGAGCGACTTGGTCAGCTCCTCGCGTCCGGGGCCGCTGACGAAGTCCTGCAGGCGCGTGCCCTCGCCCGAGGGGTCCGCCGGGCCGAACAGGCGCAGGAACGGCGCGTTGGTGCGCAGCACCCGGCCTTCGGCATCGAGCGAGGCGATGGCGATCGGCGTGTTGTTGAAGAAGCGGGCAAAGCGCACTTCCGCCGCCCGCAGCGCCTCGGCAACCTCCTCGCCGCGGGAGCGGTTGAGCACCAGCGTGCGGCTGTCACCGGCAATGCCGTCGGCACCGAAGGGCACCCGGTGCAGCAGGCGGACCGGCAGGCCGCGGCCATTGCGCGTGACGAGATCGAGATCGAAGGTCTCGCTCTTCACCTCTCCGGCCGTTCCGCGCACGGAACGGACCAGTTCGGCCCCGTCACCCCGGATGATGTCGGTAAGCGCCACCTCGCCAGCCTGGAACTGCGCCAGGTCATAGCCGAGCCAGTCGGCCAGCGTCGCGTTGAGATAGACCAGCTTGCCGCGTGCATCGCAGGAGAAGAACCCGGCCGGCGCATGGTCGAGGAAGTTGATGACGCGCTGCAGTTCCTGGAACGAGCTTTCCTGGTCGGTGCGGTCGCGGGTGATATCGGCCAGTTGCCAAACGGTGAGACGGCGGCCGGAGCCGCCTTCCTTGCGCGTCACCGACAGCGGGCGCACCAGCACCCGGTACCAGCGCGCGCCGCCGTCACCGCCATCCAGCGCATAGGGCAACCGCACCTCTTCCTGCACCCGACGCCCTTCGCGCATGGCCTGCGACAGACGGAAGATGACATCCGCTGCATCCGGATCGGACGAGAACACCCGCTCGACGGTCCGAACATCCGCAGACGATTCGGCACCAGTCAGCTGGGCATAGGCCTGGTTGGCATAGATCAGACGGCCATCGGCATCGGTGATGACCGCGCCATCATCGAGACTGTCAAGAAAGGCAGAGCCAAGCGGATTGACCGGCGCACGCGGCGCAAAGCGCAACAGGCCAATGGCTCCGGCGAACAGGGAGAACACGCCGACGACCGCAAGGACGCCCAGCAGCCCGAGGACATAAGGCTCGGACGCCTCCCGTCCCATCACCGCAAAGGCCGCCGCCGCGCCCACCAGGGCAAGCGCCAGCACAAGCAGCACGGCAATGTTGCCGGACCGCTCGCCCCGATCGACCACCGGCCCTGCCGGCTCCCCGTCCCGTTCCTTCATTCCCGTCAATCTCCCTCCCGCCTTGCGGGATTCGGTCCATGCGCCAGCATTCTGCGGGCGGCGGTGAAATTCAACTCGCGACGAGCTAATTCCCGCGCCAGCTCCGGCTTTTCCGCATCCGGTAAACGAATCCGATGACTTCCGCGACCGCCTTGTAGTGTTCTTCCGGAATGAACTGGTCAATTTCGACACTGGCATAAAGGGCACGAGCTAACGGCGGGTTTTCAATCACCGGAACATTTGCCCCTTTTGCAACTTCCCTGATCTTCAGCGCGACCGCATCCGTTCCCTTGGCAATACACTGCGGCGCGCCCATGCCCTCGTCATATTTCAGCGCCACGGCATAGTGGGTCGGGTTCGTGACGACCACGGTGGCCTGGGGCACGGCTGCCATCATGCGGCGGCGGCTGCGTTCCATGCGCAACTGACGGATCTTGCCCTTGATCTGCGGATCACCTTCAGTCTGCTTGTATTCTTCCTTGATCTCGCGCTGGCTCATTTTCTGCTTTTCGAACCACTTGCGCCGCTGCCACAGGTAGTCGCCGGCCGCAACGATGGTCATCACCGCCAGGATCGCGCCGATCAGCTGCAGCACCAGCTGGCGCGTTTCTTCCAGCATGATCAGCTCGGGCGCGAAAATGATCGTCTCCGCCCGGTCCCGCTGCGGCCACAACACCGCAATCATCAGAACGGTGACAACGGTGATCTTCAGAAGGCCCTTGACGAAATTCATCAGGCTTTCAGACGAGAACAGCCGCTTGAAGCCCGCCATGGGCGACACCTTGGACAGCTTCGGCTTCAACGCTTCAGCGCTGAAGATCAGCGTGTGCTGCACCATGTTGCCCGCCACTGCCATCAGGAACAGCAGCAGGAACGGCAGGCCCAGCACGGCCGCCATGGCAAGCCCCACATCCCACAGGAGATCCGTCAGCGCATTGCCATCAGCCGGTATGGTCGCGGCCTGCTCGATGTACCATTTCAGATGCGCGCCCAGATCACGCGTGGCCGTCGGGGCAAAGAAGGCAATCACCATTGCCGTTCCCGCCATCAGGAACCAGGTCGAGACTTCCTGGGATTTCGCCACATCCCCTCGCTCCATCGCCTCCGTGAGGCGTTTTTGCGTGGGGTCCTCAGTTTTCTCGGTATCATCACCTTCGTCAGCCATCGCGCTCCTACCCCGCCGTGAATCGGCCGATCTGCTCGGCGAAGTGGGTGAGATACCAGTTCATGATCGTACCGATCAGGACCAGCAGGAGCGCGATGCCGAGCGTGATGTTCACCGGCATCGAAATGAAGAAGATCTGCATCTGAGGCATCAGCTTGTTGAGCAAGCCAAGACCGAAATAGAAGACCAGACCGACAACGATAAAGGGCGCGCTCATGCGCACCGAGATCGAGAAAATATAGGCAAACGTATCGACAGCAACCTTCGTGATGTCGCCGATAGGCATCAGATTGCCCGGCGGAAACAGCTTGAAACTGTCATGCAGCGCCGCAATGACCAGAAAATGCGCGTCGGTCACGAAGATGAGCGTGACAGCTAGGATGGACAGATAGTTGCCGATCAACGCGCCCTGCTGACCCGAGTTGGTCAGGTCCGATCCCATCGCAAAGGACAGTCCGATCTGGCTGGCCATGATCGTGCCGGCCGTCTGCAGCGCCGAGGTGATCATGCGCGCCGTCAGCCCCACGGCAAAGCCGATCATGAACTCCCCCGCCAGAAGCACGCCGAGACGTGGCAGGTTGGTCATGAGATCGGCGGGATAGCTGCTGGATGCGATGGGATAGAGCACGAGCGTCAGGGCGAGCGCGATGCTCAGCCGCATGCGCGCCGGGATCGAGCTCTCCCCGAGCGCCGGCAACAGCATCACCATCGTGCCGAGCCTTGCGAACATCAGCATGAACATGGCCGCGATGCCCGGCAGGAAGGACAGTTCCAGCGTCACCGCCTGCCTCCCGTCAGCCCGTCAACAGGATGAGTTCGCTGATCCGCGCCATGAAGGTGCTCATCAAGCTGCCCATGAATGGCAACGTCAGCACCATGGTTATGAAGATGGCGAGGATCTTCGGCACGAAGACCAAGGTCATTTCCTGGATCTGCGTCAGCGCCTGGAACAGGGCAATGATGACGCCGACGACCAGCCCGACCACCATCGTCGGCGCAGCCAGAAGCACGAGGGTCCAGATGCCCTCGCGCGCCACGTCCATGACTTCAGGTCCGGTCATGCCTGTCCCCGGGGTTAGTCCTGCACCAAATGCCGATCAGATCGGCATGCGCATGATTTCTTCATAGGCCGCAATGACACGGTCGCGCACCGTGACCATCGTCTCCAGCGCGACTTCGGTTTCGGCAATCGCCGTCACCACGTCGACCACGTCCGCCTTGCCCTGGACCAACCCCAGCGCCATCTTGTCGGCCTCGCGGCCCCCATCGACGACGTTGTTCACGGCCTCGCGGACGAGACCGCCAAAGTCGACGCCACCGGACGGATCGGGCGAGACTTCCGCCGCGATCGGCTTGGTCAGCCGCGACATGTTCTGATAGGCGTTGGCCGCAATCGAGGGAATGGACATGGCTACGTCTCCTCAGCGCACCGGCACTCAGCCGCGCAGGATATCAATGGTCCGCTGCAACATGCGGCGGGTGGCTTCGATGACATTCAGGTTCGCCTCGTAAGAGCGCTGCGCCTCGCGCATGTCAACGCTCTCCACCAGCGAATTCACATTCGGCATCCGTACGTTGCCCGTCGCATCGGCGGCCGGGTGGCCAGGCTCGTAGCGGGTGGGAAACTGCGACCGGTCTTCCTCGATACGGCCGAGGGCGACCGTCTCGGCCTGCAGTTCCCGATCGAACTGGTTCTTGAAGGTCGGGATCTTGCGGCGATAGGGGTCTTCATCCGGCGTCCTGCCGGTCGAATCCGCGTTGGCGATGTTTTCCGCGATGACGCGGATACGGCCGTTCTGCGCCTTCAGGCCAGATGCCGAAATGAACAGGGACTTGACCAGATCCATGGCAGTGCTCCTTACGCCGACTTGCCGAGGGCGATGCGGATGAGCCCGATGCTCTTGGTGTAGAGGGTGGTCACGGCCTGGTAGTCCATCTGGTTGGCCGTCACCATCATCATCTGTTCTTCAAGCGACACGCTGTTGCCGTCCGGCGTGACCTCGAACGTGTCGATGCGCGTGTTCTTGTTCGACGACGCGGTCATGAACCCCGCCAGGTGGTTCTTCTGCGTCATCGCGGTCGACAGGCCCTCGCTGCCGGTGTTTTCCAGCTTGTCGAGGTCGAAGGCCTTCATGTCGCGGGCCCGGTAACCCGGCGTGTCGGCGTTGGCGACGTTCTCCGACAGGACGCCCTGACGCGACTGGTGCCAGTGCATCTTGGATTTCAACGCCCGGAACATCGAAAGGTCCGACAAGGCCATGCGAGTCACCATTTGTTAACGAATAGGCAAGTGTTGCCGATCAAATCGTTAACGAAAGGTTAAGGTCGCGCATATTGCATTTTCGAACTTCCGCCGCATTTCGGTGGAAATCATGGATTTCTGCGGCATTTTCTGCCGCTTAGCGTCGGCTGCGCTCGGCAAATTCTGCCGGGCAATGTTAATCTTGGCTAACGAACAGACAGAATCATCGCTCGGACAAGGGCCGACTCGGGTGTCACGCTGTCGGCAAGCTCCGCACAACGACGCAAGAGTATACCTGACCGGCTCCAGATGGTATCTGCACACGACACGGAAGGCCGCTGGCCAGTGGACAGTGCGTCCGGCTGACGGAATAACTGCAGGCCCTCACTCGGCTTCAAGAGGTTCGCATGTACGAATGGATCGCGGAAACGTTTGGCGTGGGAGACGGAATCGCACGGGCGATGTCCTTCATCATCGCCCTCGCCATTGTGTTCGGCCTGATTGGTCTCGTTCTCTTCGTACTGAGGCAACTGACCGGAAACCGGATCTCGACCGGCCGCAACCGCCAGCCGCGCATCGCGGTGATGGATGCCATGCACATCGACCAGAGGCGCCGGCTGCTGCTCGTGCGCCGTGACAATGTGGAGCATCTGATCCTCGTTGGCGGACCGACAGACGTGGTCGTGGAACAGGCGATCGTCCGGGGCAACCCGGTCTCCGCCAGCTATCCGCGTGGCGGCCAGCCCGCACCGCAGTTTGGCTCGCCGCCCTTTGAAGGCGAGCCGGAGCCTTATGCCGCGCAGCCAAACTGGCCGACCGCGCCGGCACCCGTTGCAGCTGCAAGCGCGCCTGCGCAGCAGTCCCCGCAGATGGTTGCGGCTCCCGTGGCTGCGGCGCCGGCCGCTGCCCAGTATCAACCGGCGTCCCAGCAGATGGCCGAGATCACCTCTCATCCGGCTGCAGACCTTGGCAGCGCTCCCGGACAGGACCGCACCCAGGCGGCCGCTCCCGTGCAGCCGCGCCCGTCTTCCTTGCGTCAGACAGCCCAGGAGGCAGCCCTCGCCGCCCTGCGCAGCCGGAACAATTCGCCGCGGATCGAGCCAGCTCAGACCGCGCGTGAGGTAGACGACAGCGACAATGTGAAGTCGCTGCGCCCCCGCATCGCCGCGTTGACCGAGCCGCTCCGCCGCAGCACACCGCAACCAGTACAGGCCCCCGCGCAGACCGCTGTCCGGCTAAGCCATGGACACCGCCGCACCCGTCGAAGCTCCGCGCGCGGCCGCCATTGCGGGCGAAGCCATCGCCGCAGCCGCTTCCAATCTGACGTCGAAGGCAGGCGCATCGGTTGCAGCCATGCGCGCCGCTGTCGCCGATCTCGCGCGCAGCCTGTCCAAGTCGTCTGAGCGTACAGCCGCACCGGCTGAACCCGAAGTCCGGCGGCAACTGACCCCGCCGTCGTCCGGTCCGGCCGCACGCGCACGCACCGCTTTCCCGAATGGAACGCCGCCTGCGCAGCAGGCAGCGCCTGCCGTCGCAATCGATCCAGCACCCGTTGCAGCCGTTGAAACGGCAGCCCAGGCCGAGGTGCAGGCTCCCGTCGTGACCACCTCAGCACCGGCTGCACGGGCACCGGACGTGAGCCCAGCCCCGGTTGCGCCCGCTGCTCCGGCAGTTGCGGCTCCGGCTGTTTCAGCTCCGGCAAGCGTCAAGACTTTCGGCGGCTTCCCGGCCCAGCCGCGCCCCCAGGCCGTGAGCGCAAAGCCGGAGGCTGCTGCGTCTCAAGCGCCCGCAGCGGCTTCGGTCATGGCCGAGGTCTCTTTGAACCTTTCAGCCCCCGCCGCTCCGCTGGCACGTCCCGCGGCCGGCCTGTCCACTGACGTTCGCCTGACGCCGCTCGTAGCAGCCCAGCCCGTGGCTGCAGAACCTGCGACCGCCGCTGACGACGCAGACCCGCAGTCTGGTGCCGGCGACGACATTTTCGAGATCGACGTCCGTCCGGAGCCCAAGCAAGCCTCGGCAGAAACCGTCGCCTCGGCTGCAACACTCGCAGCTCTGACCGTTGGCGAGGAGATCGAGGTCGCAGCACCGGCCGAAGCCCCCGCCTCAAAGCTGTCGCAGGTCATCCCGGAAATCCGCCTGACCGCCGCCGATCTGCAGGATCCGGTTGCCGACGCTCCGGAGGTTGTCATCCCGACGATCGAGGCTCCCGTTGCCACGCGCGACGAGGCGGGTGTCAACGCGATCGAGGAAGAGATGGCACGTCTTCTGTCCGAAATCGGCGTGCAAGGGCGTAAATGACCGGCCTCGGCCATCAGGCTGCACCGGCAGGCAGAAGCCGCCGGCGCAGCCAGGTCCGATATGCTCTGGCTGGCCTGGCAACCCTTGCCGGGATCGCCGTCTTCCTGCTTGGCGCCGGACACGCGGATGCACAGCAGGTGACCATCGGCTTTGGCGAGGGCACCACCGTCACCGAGCGCGCGGTGCAGATGGTCGCCCTGCTGACCATCCTCAGCCTCGCACCGTCGATCCTCATCATGGTGACGTGCTTCACCCGGATCGTCGTCGTGCTGTCGCTGCTGCGCTCGGCCATCGGCCTCCAGACTGCCCCGCCCAACTCGGTCATGATCTCGCTGGCGATCTTCCTGTCCGCCTTCATCATGGCCCCGACGCTGCAGCTCGCCTATGACGAGGGCGTCAAGCCGCTGGTTGAAGGCACGATCGAATTCGAGCAGGCGTTTGAACGTGGCTCGGAACCGTTCCACGCCTTCATGCGCTCGCAGGTCCGCGAAAAGGATCTGGCGCTGTTCCAGGAACTGTCCGGCCAGACCACTCCGGAGACGCCCGAGGAATTGTCGTTCCAGGTGCTGATCCCCGCCTTCATGATCAGCGAACTGCGCCGCGCCTTCGAAATCGGCTTCCTGCTCTATCTGCCGTTCCTGATCATCGACCTCGTGATCGCCTCGATCCTCATGTCCATGGGCATGATGATGTTGCCGCCCGTGGTCATCTCGCTGCCGTTCAAGCTGATCTTCTTCGTGCTGGTGGACGGCTGGAACCTGGTGGCCGGCAGTCTTGTGCGAAGTTTCGGCACCGGCGGTTAGGACGCGCGCGCCAACTGGCCGCGCCTAGCCGTTCGACGCCTGCGCATCGGCCAGCGCTCCGCCGTTGCCCGCCGCCTCCGGCGTCATGTACTGGCGGCGGTATTCTTCCATGAAGGTGCTGAGCGTATCGATGTCGGCGAGGCCCTTGGCGACCTCGAGGAACTCCACACCCTGCGCCTCGATCGGACGTGTCACCACATCAAAGGCAAAGGATTCCGGACTGTCCGACATCTTCGGCGAATATTTGGTCCGCAGACGGTCGAGGCTGAGCTGATCGCCAGCGAGCGAGTAGGCAATCCCCGCCTTCAGAATGTCATTGCGCTCGATCTGTTCGAGCGGGATCGTGTCGGACCAGCGAGACCCGTACATGGCCTCAAGCTGTTCCCCGGCTTCACGCCAGCTCTGCGCCGCCCAGAACGTGTCGGCACGCAGGCGGTCCACTTCGCCACCGCGCATGTTGCGCACCAGCTCAAGCGCCAGATCCGGACGTCCGCTCTCGGTCAGAGCGCGCGCCTCGACCACATTGCGCTGACGCTCCAGCGTTGAGGGCAGATTGGCCTGACGCGTGCGGTTCAGCACACCCAGCGCCTTTTCCGGCTTGCGATCCATCAGATAGATCGCAGCCAGATCCGCCGCGATCTGCGCGCGCGCGGCCCCCTTCAGCCGGTTGTCGACCTGGTGCTGCAGCAGCGCGCTGGCCTGGTCGAGCAGCTCCACTTCAACCAGGCGCTTGGCCAGGCCACGCACCATCTCGTCGCCCTGACGGCCCGGAGGCGTCATCTCGCGGAAATCGTAGAACAGCGCCAGTGCCTTGACCGGCGGCATCTCGTTCGCCTTGCCGTCCAGGAACAGGGTCGCGAACAGGGCGTTCATTTCTTCCTGCAGCAGCCGCGTGGTCTCGGATTCCGAATCCGACTGCACCGCCAGCTTCATCGCCTCGAAGGCCTCGCGGTAGTTGCCCCGCTCCGCCTGCAGCTGCGCGAGGAAGCGCAGCGTCTTCAGCTCGACCTCATCACCGCGCCACCACGTTGCCAGCGCCGCGAGCTCTTCAACGGTCTGGTCCGTGGTCAGCTCACCGTCACGATGGCGGATGCGCAGGGCGCGATAGGTCGCCTCGGCAGCGCGAGGCCGGTCGTCGGTCCGCGCCACCAGATCGAAGGCCGTCAGCGCCTCGAGCGAACGGCCAGAGGCATCGGCCACCCGGCCACGCAGAAGGTCATAGCGCGCGGCCTGAACCGGCGAGATCAGGGCCGGCTCGATTTCCGCCAGAATGGCATTGGCCATGCCGAAGTCGTTCAGCTCCACCATGGCCTGCGCCGCGGCGATGTTGAACTCGGCCTGGATGCTCACCGGATAGTTGCCGATGACAGCGCGGCCGCGTGGCATGGAAATGCGCGCATCCGGCCAGTTGCCGAGCGAAACCTCGACGATGGTCTGCCAGACGGCGGCATCGGGGCTGTTCTTCAGGTCCGGGCGGTTGAGGTGCGGATGCGCTTCCAGCGGCCGCGCGGCCAGCGTCTGCGCCGCGCCCATCATGAGGTTGAACGCGCTCTCCTCCGCCAGCGCCGGCTCCTCCTCCATCGCGAGCTGCATCATGCCCATCGCCTCAAAGGGAAGGAGATGCGCCAGATAGAACCGGGCCAGATCCATGCGCGGTCCGCGGCGGCGCTCTTCGGGCGCGTTGGTCAGGGCCGTCTCCAGCTCCATCCGCCGCTTCATGAACTCTTCCTCGTCCTTGGTCGCAAGGCTGGTAAAGTCCACGTAGTTGGGCTGGTTCGGATCAACGATGGTGTTGAGAACGCGCGAACCGCGCAGGTTGCCGTTCGACAGGGTCAGTCCCTTGTCGCGTTGAAGGATGACGTCATCCCCGGCGAGCTCCGGCACCACGCCGTCGGTCTGCGGCACGATCGCGATACCATGGGCTGAGGCAAGCGTG
The DNA here is from genome assembly GCF_026672425.1 of Pannonibacter sp. SL95. Classification (GTDB taxonomy): domain Bacteria; phylum Pseudomonadota; class Alphaproteobacteria; order Rhizobiales; family Stappiaceae; genus Pannonibacter. Next base: position 1,320,547 of record NZ_JAPPRC010000003.1, on the reverse strand, counting down.
TCTAGATCCACAAAGCGCTGTGGCTTGAGTAGTCCGCGCGCCGGGCCGAACCCGGTCACCGTCATGATGGTGTCGCCAACAAACGGATCCGTCAGGGTGCGCACCCGCTGCGGCTTCTGGAAGGGAATGCGCAACACGTTGCCACCGTCCGAGCGGATGTTGCGCTCCACCGCCAACGGCCGCGACGGCTCGACGATCATGTCGCCGACAACCAGGTTCCAGGCATTGCCGTCGGCCCCGACGGTCGCCAGGGCCGCCGAGGTCACATCAACCCGCAGCACCTGATAGTCGCCGAATTCCTTCATCTCGATGCCGGTCGCCACGTCCTGCAAAGCGGAGCGGATGGCGCGGATGTCGATGGTCACGCTGGTGTCGAACACCATCCAGATGGAATCGTTGCGCCGGAACACGGAGGTTGCAACCGGCTCGCGGAAGGGAAACACCACGCGCACCGTGTTGCCGATCCGGCGCGCTTCGGCAGCAACGAAGTTGCGAACGGCCTCCGCCGCGTCTGCCGGCAGGCTCTCCGGTGTCGGGGCTTCCGGCCTTGGCTCCGGTATTGTTCCTGATCCGCCGGACGACGCCCCACCAGCGGCGCGCCAGGGATCGGCAGCGGTTGAGGGCGACGGCTGCCGCAGGTCGATGGCTGGCGGGATCCTGACCCCTTCGAGCACCTGAGGCCGCGTTTCCTGCGTTGCATCCGAGAGAACCGTTGTCGCCATGAAGGGCATCGGATCCAGCGGAACGGCATTGATGATCCGGTCTCCGAAGTCCTTCTGCGCACTCAGGACACGCGGACCGGCACTCTGAGCCGCCGGAGAAGCCTGCGCAATGACTGTATTTGCCGGCGCGCTCGGCTTCTGCGGCGCGGCCTCCACCGTCGGCTCAACGAGCGGCACCGAGGCGACCGTTGCCGGATCGCCCGCGTCAGGCAATGGCGCGCCAACGGGAACGTCGGGAGCCGCCAGGACACTTGCAACAGGCTTGGCCCTTGGAAGCGGAAAGGCCGGGTCCGTCACCGGCCCGGCATCTGCCAAGATAGGAAGAGGCACCACTGGCGGCGCGATGGCGCCAGGTTTGGGGATTGACTCGGGATCGGACTTCGGGACGTCACCAGCTGCCGGTGCCGGCTCCTGACCGGCCGGCGGCGCCGCCGGTGTCGATGGCGGCACATTGCCCGCGCCTGATCCGGGCGCGACAATCAGGCCTTGCGCGCCGGCCGGCCGGCCATTCATCGCCGCGCTGATCGCATCATTCACCGGATCGCCAACGCGCCCCTCGGTCGGGGTAATGTCGATGACGTAAGTTTGCTCTTCCCGGAAAGCGCGGATGTCGGCGGTCGGATCGATCCGCATGAGGAACTTCAGCTTGCCACCGTCAAGAAACGACGTCGCATCCACGACGCCGGGAGGCAGATGCGCCCTGAGGTCGCTGACATCGAGCTGGGCGGCCTGGTTGAAGGTCACGCGCACGATATCGTCCTCGCGCACGAACGACGTATCGAAACGGACGGTCCAGTCGAACACAAGCCGCGTGAAGGTCGGATGTTCGCCGACACGCAGATTGACGCGCGGCCCCTCCTCCACCTTCAGCCTCGCCTGCTCCAGCGCACGCACCTGGCGCATCGCCTCTTCCGCACGGCGGGCCAGTTCACGCACCACATCGTCCGGCAACCCCGGCGGCAAGCCCTGCCAGTTCGCGGGCAGGATATCGACGAACAGTTTCTCGCCCGCCTCCAGCGTGTTGATGCGGTACTTGTCCTTCAAGGCAAAACGGATGGCGCTGCCGTCCGGATCCCGGCGGGCAATGGCGACATAGTCCGCCAGCTGCAACGTAACATCATCAACACTGATCGCAATGGGCTCTTCAAAGGCGATCCGCAGGACGCCGCTGGTCACGGTCGCGTCGTAGTGCGGCAGGAGCGTCTTGTCCTTGAAGGTCAGGATCATCCGGCCATAGCCTTCTTCAGCCTTGGCCTGTAGATCGACGATGGTCAGATTCTCGGCGCGGGCGACGGACAGCGGCGCGGCATAGAGAACCAGGGCAAGAAGGATCAGGAAGGACCAGGCAAAAGCAGAGGCATTTCGCTCCAGGCTCCCCCGGGCGACCCATGGGCCCCTTGACGAGGCGAACTCATGCGCTTGCCTCAAAAACATCCACAAAGTCAGGGTTATCCTCTCGCTCGGCATCACGCCTAACCCTAGGGCGCTGGCCTTAACGCGGCCTTACGGCCAGTCCTTAAACTGGCCGGGTCTGTCAGTTTGAACCGATTTTCGGAAGCTGCGCCGGCGCGGACGTATTGGCCGTTTTCTCCGTGTCACCACTGGCGATGGCAACCGTCAGCTTCTCGGCGGCTTCCGGGTTCATCTTGGCGAGAATATCCGCCATCTTGCGCGGCTTCATTTGCCGGACGACCTTCAGCAGGATTTCGAGCTCAAGACGATCGAAGATCCGGGCAGCGTCCTTGGGCTTCATGTTTTCATACATGACCACCAGGCCTGCTACTTCGCTTTCTTCCTGCTTGCGCTTCTCGTCGACCGCCTGCTCGATCTTCTGCTCAAGAGCCTTCAGCTCATCGACCCGTTGCTGCACGCGATCTTCCGTTGCCTGCAATAGCTTTTCGCGCAGGTCCAGTTGCCCCTCCTGGTCGGAAAGGGCCCGGCGACGCTGGCCAAGGCTCTCAAGAACGGCACGTTCCGCTGCCGATCCACCGATCTCCATGTCGCTTGGCGCACTCATCGGCGGGGCTGCAGCGGCCGCCGGATCAGCCGGGGGCGCCGCGCCATCGGCCGGCTGGTGGAGCTGCAGACGCAGCCGGATCGGCCGGCGGCGCAGCCGGATCAGCTGGTGCTGCTGCGGCCGGAGGCTGTCCAGCGGGCGGTTGGCCTGCCGGTGGCGGCGGTGTCTGGTTGGCGGCAGGAGCCTGCGCCTGCGCTTCCTGAATCGGCAAAACGGTCGTCGGGTGCCCGAGCAAAAGCCCGAGCACCTTGAGACCCAGCAGCGCCGAAGCCGCTATGCCGACAATGGGAAGCAGGCGGAGTGTCAAGCTGCGGCCTCCTCCGACTTCTTGCGGAAGCGCTCAAGGCGAGCAGTCGCCTCAGCTGCCGCTGCGCGAATATCCCGTGTCGAAACACCCGCCTGGGAGGGCGCAATCGGTGCTGCCGGCTGGACGGCGGGAGCCTGCACTGGGGCCTGAACATGAGCCTGCGACTGGACAGGTGCGTGCGGCTGCGACAGGGGCTGACGGAACTGGCTGCCAGCCGACGGCTGATAGGCCGGTGCGGTCGGTCGCGGTTGCGGCGCCGGATAGGACGGCGCTGGCTGGCGCGGCGCAGCGTAGGACGGCTGCGGCTGCGGTGCGGTCCGGGCAGCCTGAACGGCAGCCTGACGGGCAGCTTCCGCCTGCTCCTCAGCCGAACGGCGCGCGGTCTCGGCCGTATGCGCGGTGCGGGCGGCCTCTGCAATCTGCGCGATCCGGGTCAGGACCTGTTCGCCCTCGCCCAACTGGTCGGCCAGCAGTTTCGACATCTGCTCGGCCTGGGACAGGCGGCTGCCAAGCGTCTTGTCCGCATCATTGGCCGTTGCCTTGAGGCCGAGGATGGCGCGCTCGGCAATTTCCGTCGCTGTGATCAGCTCGGAAATGGTTGCACGCAGGGTTTCCTCGTCGGCACGCAGGCGCTGCAGCCGGCGATTCAGGATCCAGCAATACCCGATGGTGACGACTAGAAGGACCGCCACCAGGCTCTCGATGATCATTCCGATTGGCAGGGGGCTCATGTGCTTTCCATTTCCTTCTGCATCGCACGCTCAAAGGCCGCCAACGTCATCTTTGGCCGCCTCAGGCTGCGTGTGACCCGAATCGCGATCGAATCCTCAACTCGTCCGAGTGTACCCTCCGTGAGGGGCACATTGCCGCATTTGATGGTGATTGGATCGGTTGGTTCCACATTGAAAACGAGCGTTTGCCCCACATCGAAGCTGAGCACCCGGCCCAGAGGCAGGAACGTCTCGTAGAGCACCGCGTCAACCGTAAGTTCCGCAGCGTGAATTTCGCTCGCAAGATGGCCTTCCCAGATCGGGTCACGGCCAAACTTTTCGCCCATGAACATCTGCAGGAGCAGATCGCGGATCGGCTCGAGCGTGGCATAGGGCATCATGATCTCGATGGTGCCGCCCCGGTCTTCCATGTCGATGCGCAGCTCGACAAGGATGGCCGCGTTGGCCGGGCGCGAGATCGCCGCAAAGCGCGGGTTGGTTTCCAGACGCTCGAGACTGAAATGCACTGGCGAGAGCGGCGCGAAGGCATGCTCGGCGTCAGTGAGGATCAGCTCCAGCATGCGCCGGACGAGGTTGGTCTCGATGGTCGTGTAGGGCCGGCCTTCGACACGGATACCGGTCGTGCCGCGCCCACCGCCCAGAAGCACGTCGATGATCGAGTAGATGAGGCTCGATTCCACCGTGACGAGGCCAAACCCGTCCCACTCTTCGGCCTTGAACACGCCAAGGATCGCCGGCAGCGGGATCGAGTTCAGGTAGTCACCGAAACGCACGGACGAGATCGAGTCGAGCGACACTTCAACGTTGTCGGACGTGAAGTTGCGCAGCGACGTCGTGGTCAGGCGCACAAGGCGGTCGAACACGATTTCGAGCATCGGCAGGCGTTCGTAGGACACCATCGCCGAGTTGATCAGCGCCCGGATGCCGCTCTGGTCGCCTGCGATCGTGTCTTCGATGTTGAAGCCGAGGAGGTTGTCGATTTCCTCCTGGTTCAGCACACGATCGGCGCCGCGCGTCGCGTTTTCCAGCTCCGGCTCGCTGTCGTCGATCATCGCCGCCCATTGGGCCGCCATGTCGTCCGCGTTGCCGACGCCCTGCTCCTCAAGCGCGGCACCCCACGCCGAGGCTAGGTCGTCGTCATCATCGCCAACGCCCTGCTCCGCCAGCGCGGCGCCCCAGGCGTCTGCCATATCGGCATCACTCAGATCGTCGTCGTCGTCGTCAGCCATGCCGCACCATCACTGAATCAGGATTTCCTTGAACAGCACCGCATTCACCTTTGCCGGATAGACCGACATGTTGATGCGCCGAAGCAGTTCTTCCTTGAGCCGGAACAGACCTGCCGACCCCTCCAGATCCGCCGGACGCAATTCGCGCAGGTAGATCTGGAACGCATCAAGGATGCGTGGCAGCAACGGCGTCATCCGGTCGATCATCGCCTGGTCATCCACCTCCAGGGCGATCCTGACCTTCAGGTAGGTCGCCCGGCCAGTCGTTGACAGATTGACCGTCATTTCCGGCAGTTCGTAGAACATCACCGGCTTCTGCTCGACCACTGGCGGTGCATTGGGGTCCGCCGCCGGATCTTCGCCGCCCGCGAACAGGAAGAAATACACTCCGCCACCGATCGCCAGAAGGGCAACCAGCCCGCCAGCGCCAATGATGATGAGTTTTTTCTTGCCGAGGCCTTTTTTGCCCTCTTCGCCGTCTTCGCCTTCGGCTTCAGCTTCCGCAGCCATGCAATGCCCCGCCTGCCTCGCACCCGTCACGCGCGCGTAAAAGGTTTCTAAAGGGTTAATGGTTAACGAGTGGTTACCAAACCCTTAACCCATCACCCGGCAGGTGTTGCCGACTGGTTAATTTTTTCCTCACTTATTTGCCGCCCTGCGACCTGCCGGAAATTTTTATGATTTCTTTTCAATGATTTCGATTTTGGCACGGTTCCTGCTGTGTAGGGCTCGGACGGCAGGCCTGGGGAGGTTTGGCGTCCCTCGGGGAGCAAAGGAATCGTTAACATGGAAAACGCGCAGCTCATCAACCTGTCGCGTCAGATCACATTGCGACGCCAGATGGACGTGACCGCGAACAACATCGCGAACCTCAACACATCCGGCTTCAAGGCAAAGCGTCTGATTTTTGAAGAATATGTCATGCCGGTCGCCGAGGCGACGGCCTTCCCGCGCGGCGATCTGAAGCTGTCCTACGTGCAGGATTCGCGCACTGTCACGAACTTCCTCGCTGGCAGCATCCGGCTGACCGGCAATGAGCTCGACGTGGCTGTCGATGGTGACGGCTGGTTCGCCGTGCAGATGGAAGATGGCACGGAGGCCTTCACCCGCAACGGCGCCTTCCACCTCAACAACACCGGCCAGCTGGTGACGGCAGAAGGCCGCCCGATCCTGACCGAAGGCGGGCCGATCAACTTCACCCGTGAGGACGGCCGGATCACCATTGCCGACGACGGCACGATCTCGACCCAACTCGGCCCCCGCGGGCGCCTGCGCCTCGTGGCAATCGACCAGCCCCAGAATGCCATCGCCATCGGCAACAATCTCGTCACCTATGAGACGCCGCAACCGGTCGGCAAGGTGCGCGTGATCCAGGGCGGCCTTGAGGATTCCAACGTCCAGGGCGTTGTCGAAATCGCCGACATGATCGAAATCACCCGCAAGTACGAGTCCGTGACCAAGATGCTCAAGGACACCGATGACCTGGCCCGCCAGGCCATCGAACGCCTCGGCTCGAGCCAGGCCTGACGGCAGGAGAACTGACAGATGAAGGCACTCCATATTGCCGCCACGGGCATGAAGGCCCAGGAGCTGAACGTCGAAGTCATCTCCAACAACGTGGCCAACATGCGGACCACGGGCTACAAGCGCCAGCGCGCCGACTTCCAGGATCTCTTGTACCAGAACCTGCGCCGCATGGGCACGGACACCTCCGCCAACGGCACCATCGTGCCGACCGGCGTGCAGATCGGTTCCGGCGTGAAGACCGCCGCCACCGCCCGTATCATGAGCCAGGGCAACCTGCAGCAGACCGGCAAGGAGCTCGACGTCGCCATTCGCGGCGAAGGCTTCTTCCAGATCCAGATGCCGGACGGCACCACTGCCTACACCCGCGACGGCTCATTCGAGCGCGATGCCAACGGCACGCTGGTCACGGTTGACGGTTACTCCGTCCTGCCCGGTATCGTGATCCCGCAGGATGCCCGCGACGTCACCATCTCGGCCGAAGGCGCGGTCCAGGCGATCGTCGGCGGCGTGGCACAGCAGCTCGGCCAGATCCAGACGGCCCGCTTCGTCAACAAATCCGGCCTGGAAGCGGTCGGCGACAACCTGTTCCTGGAAACTGAGGCAAGCGGCGCCGCACAGGTCGGCAACCCCGACGCGGACGGCTTCGGCAGCCTGCAGCAGAACTTCCTCGAAATGGCCAATGTCGAGGCCGTCTCTGAAATTGCCGACCTGATCGCCGCCCAGCGTGCCTACGAGATGAACTCCCGCGTCATCAAGGCCGCTGACGACATGTACTCCACCACCACGAACATCCGGTAAGGGAGGGTCTGATGCGTCAAATCCTCGTGGCAGCCTTCGCCATCCTCGCCGCGGTCCTCGCGATCGTGCCGGCAACGGCTGCCGGCACGCCGGTGCTGCGGTCGCAGGTGTCGGTGAACTCGGATGTCGTGACCGTTGGCGACTTCTATTCCAACGCCGGCCTTCTGGCCGAAGTCCCGCTGTTCCGCTCTCCGGACCTTGGCCACAGCGGCCGCGTCGATGCCGCCGTGGTCGCCGAACGCGCCCGCGCAGCCGGTCTCGTTGCTGCCAGCACGGACGGCCTGCGCGATGTTCTCGTCGAACGCCAGTCGATCCTGATGGACGCCGGCCGGCTGTCCGCCATGGCCGCAGATGCCATCGCGGCGCAGAACCCGGATGTGGTGGCAGCAGATCTCGACATCCTGTTCACCCGCAATCCGCAGGCCATGCACGTCGACCCGTCGGCCTCCGAGCCCGTTCGTCTTGAGCAGATCGTCTGGTCGCGCAACGACGGCCGCTTCGACATGACCGTCGAGATGATCACCGCCAACGGGGCCCGCAAACTGGTGCTGACCGGCACCGCGCGCGAGATGACCTCGGTGCTGACCCTGGCTCAGCCGCTCGACAAGGGCCAGCTGATCAAGCCGGAAGACCTGACGGTGCTGCGCTTGCCCCGGGCCCGTGTACCGGCGCGCTCGCTCACCGATGCCGAAGACATCGCCGGTCTTGCCGCCCGCACCAACCTTCGCCCGGGCCGCCCCCTGTCACGCGGCGACTTCGAGCGTCCGCAGCTCATCGCCCGAGGCGACCAGGTCACCCTGGTTTACGAAGTCGGGGCCATGCGCCTCACGACCAAGGGCCAGGCCATGGCAAGCGGCGCCGTCGGCGACCTCATCGATATCATGAACACCCAGTCCCGCCGGACTGTTACCGGAACCGTCATCGGCCGCGGCCAGGTTCGCGTTGGCACCCCGCCGCGCGCCGTTGCAGCCCTCGACGGAGCCCCGGTCAAGGAGACTGCCCAGTGACCCGTCATCCGCTCCGTCCTTTGACGACCCTCGCCACCGTGTCCCTGCTGGGCTTCGGACTTGCGGCCTGCGGCACTGCCGACAAGCTGGCCCAGGTCGGCCAACAGCCCGCACTCAACGCCATTCAGGATCCGACCACCATGCCGGGTTACCGTCCGGTACAGATGCCGATGCCTGCGCCGCAGCCGGCACATTATAATGCGAACTCGCTGTGGAAGTCGGGCAACCGCGCCTTCTTCGAGGACCAGCGTGCCAGCCGCGTCGGCGACCTCATGACGGTTCTGGTCACGATTTCCGACCGCGCGCAGTTCGACAATCAGACCGAACGCACCCGCACCGGCTCGGATTCAGCTGGTGCCGGCGGTGCCCTCGGCACGGCCATCGACACCGTGTTCCTGCCGGCTGGTGTCAGCTCCAGCAACCTCGCCACGTTGAACGGCGCATCCAACTTCAAAGGAAATGGCACCATCGACCGCAAGGAGGTGCTGCAAACAACCGTGGCAGCTGTCGTCACCCAGGTTCTGCCCAACGGCAATCTGGTCATCGAGGGCCGCCAGGAAGTCCGTGTGAACTTCGAAGTTCGCGAGCTGGTCGTCGCCGGTGTCGTGCGCCCGCAGGACATTCAGGCCAACAACACCATCGCCAGCGAGAAGATCGCAGAAGCGCGGATTGGCTACGGCGGCCGTGGCCAGATCACCGACGTGCAACAGCCGCGCTACGGCGCTCAGGTCATGGATATCCTCCTGCCCTTCTGACCTTTCCCCATCATTCCCCGAACATGCAGTCCCCCGGACAGCCTGAAGAACTCGAGCTTCAGGCTGTCTGATGGCGGGCACGGCGTCTCGCTCCCCGAGCGCCGTGCCCGCTCTCACCTTGTTGCCGCAGCGCGCCGCTCCCCACGGCCCGCTTCACACGGCAAACAACAAAAAAGCCCCGGACTCTGCCAGTCCGGGGCTTTCTCAAATTCGGTCGCGGATTGTCAGGTCAATCGTCGCGATAGACCTTCTCGCGGCGTTCATGGGCTTCCTGCGCCTCGATGGACAGCGTCGCAATCGGCCGGGCGTCCAGGCGCTTGACCGAGATCGGATCGCCCGTCTCCTCGCAGTAACCGTAACTGCCGTCCTCGATCCGCTCCAGCGCGGCATCGATCTTCGAAATCAGCTTGCGCTGGCGGTCACGCGCCCGCAGTTCGATCGAGCGGTCGGTCTCTGAGGAAGCACGGTCCGCAAAGTCAGGGTGGTTCGTGCTTTCTTCCTGAAGATGCGCCAGCGTCTCGCGGCTCTCCCGCAGGATGTCCTCTTTCCAGGAGATCAGCTTGTTGCGGAAGTACTCGCGCTGCCGATCATTCATGAACGGCTCGTCCTCGGAAGGTCGATAATCAGACTCAAGTTCAACCGTCATCGAAAACTCCGGTTACCGTTAGGACGGGCGCAATATATCCCTCGTCGGCAGCGGGTACAACGGCTATTCCTCAAAAAAATGTTAACGGTTTCCGGTTTGATTTCAAAAGGTTAAGATTCACGAGGGTCCACAAGGCCCCATGCTTTGCCGGCTCACTCGGGGAATTTGCCAAGCTTGGCAAGCTCAACCCGGACACGAAGTTCGATCTCGTCGATGACGCTGTCGAGACCTTCGTCACCACTGGGCGTCCGGTCCTTGAGCACGCTGACCATGTCTTCCAGGCGCGCATCCGGAACGAGGCCACCCAGCAGATCTGCCTTGAGTGCATCCAGAGCATCCAGCAGAGAATGACCGCGCCGGCTGGCAATGTCGCGGTCATCGGGCGCGACCTCCATCTCCTGCAGCGCGAGGAGCGCGTCGATTCCGCCGAGCGCCGAAGCCGAGCTCGTCGTGGAAGCCGAGGTTGCCTCGCCTTCGGACGACAGGAAAAACCCGTCCCCGCCGCCGCCTACGCGCTTCTTGCCGCCCTTGCCCTGAACAGTCGAGATGGGTGTATTGCCCGTGATGCGCATGACGCCGCCCTTCAGGAAGTTGTGTTTTGGAGCAAGGGACCGGACCGTGCCACAGCCAAAGCGATCCGCCGTGCAGCCACCCGTCAATTTCTTCCCCCCAAGACTACGGCATCCCCCCTGCCCCGGCAACTTTTGCCGCGAAAGCCAGGACAGACTATCCCCGGCCGGATGCACAACTCCTGCATTTGCAGAAAATTAACCAACATTGACAAGCGCTTAAGACATCGGCCGGACACAGGCGCAGAATGTGGCACGCCTCTCGCATAGGGGGTGGCAAAACTCATGTCCGGATTGACCCGAATGACGTCTGCCAACCTGTTCCGCTTCGGCGCCGTTTTCGTCCTGCTGGCGTGCCTCGCCTCCGCAGCAAGCGCGGCCTCGCGCATCAAGGACATCTCGGATTTCGAAGGCATTCGCGACAACCAGCTGATCGGGTATGGCCTTGTGGTCGGCCTGAACGGCACCGGCGACTCCCTGCGAAACGCGCCGTTCACCCGGCAAAGTCTGCAGGCCATGCTGGAGCGCCTCGGCGTCAACACCCGCGGCGTTGATCTCAACACCAACAATGTCGCGGCCGTCATGGTCACGGCAAATCTGCCGCCCTTCACCACGCAGGGCACGCGGATTGACGTCAATGTCAGCGCCCTTGGCGATTCCGACAGCCTGCAGGGCGGCACGCTTCTGGTCACGCCGCTGATGGGCGCTGACGGCGAGGTTTACGCCATCGCACAGGGCTCGGTCGCCATCGCCGGCTTCTCCGCCCAGGCCGACGCCGCGGCCGTCGTGCGCGGTGTTCCGACGTCCGGGCGCATCGCCAATGGCGCGCTTGTCGAGCGCGAGGTCGAGTTCAAGCTGGCCGGACTTACAACGGTTCGCCTTGCCCTGCGCAACCCGGATCTGACCACGTCGCGCCGCGTCGCGCTTGCCATCAATGAGCTGATCGGCATGCCGACCGCCGAACCGATGGACCCGGCGACCGTTCGGATCGACGTCCCCAGGGATTACAACGGCAACATCGTCGACCTGCTGACGGACATCGAACAGCTGATCATCGAGCCGGACATGCCCGCGCGCGTCGTGATCGACGAGAACTCCGGCATCATCGTCATGGGACAGAACGTCAAGGTGTCGACCGTCGCCGTGGCCCAAGGCAACCTGACCGTGACGATCGCCGAAAGTCCCGAGGTGTCGCAGCCCCTGCCCTTCGCCAATGGCGAGACAGCGGTGGTGCCCCGGTCCGACGTCACCGTCGACACGGACTCCGACAAGAAGCTCGCCATCCTGAAGGAAACCGTGACGCTTCAGGAACTGGTCAACGGGCTGAATGCGCTCGGCATCGGCCCGCGCGACATGATTTCCATCCTTCAGGCCATCAAGGCAGCCGGCGCAATGCAGGCTGAGATCGAGGCGCTCTGATGTACACCGGCAACGATCCCATTCCGACCCTGCGGTCCCTTTCGGCGTCTACATTGGCTGCGGCCGGGTCTGGCGTGAACGCGAAGGTCAAGGAAGCTGCGCGCTCCTACGAGGCCGTGTTCCTCAACACCATGCTGCAATCGATGTTCACCGGCATCGAGGAGGGCGGCGCCTGGGGCGGTGGTCAGGGTTCCGAGACCTGGCAAGGTCTGCTCATCGACGAATTTGCAAAGAACATCGCAGCCCGAGGCGGCATCGGCATTGCCGCCTCGGTCGAACGCGAACTGCTGGCCCTTCAGGAGAACTCCCAGTGATTGAACAGGCTGAAGCCCCGTCCACCCTTCCCTTCTCCATCGAGCGGCCGGTCAGCCGTCAGGAAGCAGAGAATTTCTGCAATGCCGTGCGCCGGACCATGGAGCGGCTGCTGGAAGTCGTCGAGCAGGAAACGGAACTCGTTCGAGAAGGTCAGCTGCGCGCGGCAGGCGAGCTGCAGGGCGAGAAGGCTGTCCTGATCCACCATTATACCCAGGGCGTGCTCTACGCGAAGGAGCACTCCGTCGCGCTCGGTAATCTTGCGCCAGCGGCCGTCCAGGGCCTGCGCCGTCAGCACGCCGAATTCCAGCCAGTCCTGCGCATCAATCTCGCGGTTCTGGCCACGGCGCGTGAAGTGACCAACAGCATCGTCAGCACGGTCGCCCGTGCGGTCGGCGCCAAGCAGCGCACCACCACTTATGGGCCAGGCGGCGCGGCCCCTGTTGCGGCACGCCCGGCGGAAGGCATCGCGGTCAATCGGTCGCTCTGAGTCGGACGAATCACAAAATCAGCACTTCGGGACAAGTCTAACCTTTCCGTTAACGACCGATTCACGTCCTTGCCGTAACGTGAGGAAGTAGCATCGGGTCTAGGATTGGACATCCCGAGGAGGCTGCCATGGACACAGGAGTGATCCGGTCGCCGTTGCCGTCCTACACGGCAATCACACCGGAAACGCGGGTAGCGCAACGCAACGAGCCCGCAACGAAAACTGACAACGAGATCTCCCGGACCGTCACACCGTCGTCCGAGAGTGCCGAGCAGCGTCCCGCCAACGAGGAGCGCAACCCTGCCCCTGTGGCTGGCCAGCAGCTTCGCGACCTCGTGCGCAAGAACCGGCTCGATCCGGAAAGCCAGTCTCTGATCTATGTGGCGATGGACCGGGACTCCGGTGAAGTGGTCACGCAGGTTCCCAGCGAGACACTGCGCAAGTTGCGCGCTTATGCGCGCTCCGCCGACGTCCAGGACGTACAGCAGCGCCCGGCGAGCGTCGTCAGAACCGTCTGACCCGGCACAAGACCAAACACACTGGTGACGAAAAAGACCCTCCGCATCCTGCGCGAGGGTCTTTTCGTTTACGCCGTGACGGCCCTTCAGGCCTTGGCCTGCCTTGAGATTCCTCAAGAGGAAAACATGCGTTTACCAATAATCTTAAGGTAAATCCTCAGTAGTAAATTCGTTAAATTTACTTCTATTTAAACTTAAATTCGAGAAACCATATCAATTTACAAGTAATACAGCTCTTTGCCGCCATTGTTCCAGCGTCATTCAGAAAGGATGACAGGCGCAAACCAGAAGGAACAAAAAAATGGCAGGTGTTACACTTTCGAGCGCAGTGAGAACGAACCTCTCCGCTCTTCAGTCCACGTCGCAGATGATGAGCAAGGTCCAGGAGAAGCTCTCCACGGGCAAGAAGGTCAACTCTGCTCTGGACAACCCGAATTCTTTCTTCACCGCGCAGGGTCTTTCGAACCGCGCCGGTGACCTCGGCACTCTTCTTGATGACATGGGCCAGACCGTCCAGACCCTGAAGGCCGCCGACAAGGGGATCACCTCGATCTCCGGTCTCGTCGACGCCGCCAAGGCCAAGGCGAACCAGGCTTCCCAGACGTCGAGCCAGACCCAGCGTGCGCAGTACGCCAAAGAGTTCAACGAACTGATGGGCCAGATCGAGTCTGTTGCCAAGGACTCCGGCTACAAGGGCAAGAACCTGCTCGGCGGCACCGGTAACGACCTTTCGGTGACCTTCAACGAAACCGGCACCTCGAAGCTCGACATTTCCGCGGTCAACTTCACCGACACGACCTCGACCACGGGCCTGAACCTCTCGGATCTCGCGTCTGGCACCAGCGGCACCACGACCATCACGCTGACCAACGGCACGGCCACCACCGCCCTCACCGGCGGCAGCCTGCTGACTTCCGACAGCGAGTTCGCTGCCGGCGACGTGATCAGCCTGACGGACACCAACGGCACCGAAATCGGCAAGATGGAAGTCAAGGCCACCACGACTGTCGGCGATCTGGAAAAGTTCCTCGACGACACCGATGGCGTCAGTGCGTCGCTGGCCACCAACACCATGACGGTGACCTCCGAGTTCAAGCTGACGATGAAGTCGTCGTCTTCGGCCGTCGGCTCCTTCGCTGACCGCACGACCAACAACTCGGCAGAATCGGGCTTTGCCAAGGACACCGACATCGATGCGGCGCTGAAGAAGCTGAAGAGCGCACAGGACACGCTGCGTTCCCAGGCCTCGACCTTCGGTACCAACCTGTCGATCGTGCAGAACCGTCAGGACTTCACCAAGGCGATGATCAACACCCTGGAAGAAGGCGTCGGCAAGCTGACCCTCGCCGACACCAACCAGGAAGGCGCGAACCTTCTCGCGCTCCAGACCCAGCAGTCTCTGGCCTCCACGGCCCTCTCGCTGGCGGCGTCCGCCGACCAGAACGTGCTGCGTCTGTTCTGAATTCGTTACACAGGGAGAGCGTCGGACAACAAGACGCGGAAAGCGGCGGGCCATCGGTCCGCCGCTTTACTTTTTGCCTCCCCCACAAGCCTCTGGCGCACAAGCAAAATGCAAATCGCCACTCGAATAACTTCAGTCGCTGTTAAGGTTAAATAACGCTAACCAAGTTCTTTTACACCTCATTTCCATTTAAAGCGCAGGCTTTCAGCTGTCGAACCCAGGAAGGGTTTGAATAAAACGTATTCCCAGGAAGGAATAAAACGATGGCTGGAATCACCATTTCGAGCTCTGTTCGATCGAACCTTAACGCTCTTCAGTCCACTTCTGAGATGATGAGCCGCGTCCAGGAAAAACTCTCCACCGGTAAGAAGGTCAATTCGGCGCTCGACAACCCGAATTCTTTCTTCACTGCGAAGGGCCTGGAAAACCGCTCGAGCGACCTTGGCACCCTGCTCGATGACATGGGTCAGACCGTTCAGACCCTGAAGGCCGCCGACAAGGGGATCACCTCGATCTCCGGTCTCGTCGACGCCGCCAAGGCCAAGGCCAACCAGGCTGCCCAGACGTCGAGCCAGACCCAGCGTGCGCAGTTTGCCAAAGAGTTCAACGAGCTGATGACTCAGATCGAGTCTGTTGCCAAGGACTCCGGCTACAAGGGCAAGAACCTGCTCGGCGGCACCGGTAACGACCTGAAGGTGACGTTCAACGAAAACGGCTCGTCGAAGCTCGACATTTCCGCCGTTAACTTCACCGACACGACCTCGACCACCGGCCTGAACCTGTCCGATCTGGCGACCGGCACCAGCGGCACCACGACCATCACGTTGACCAACGGCACAGCCACCACCGCCCTCACCGGCGGCAGCCTGCTGACCTCCGACAGCGAGTTCGCTGCCGGCGACGTGATCAGCCTGACCGACACCAACGGCGCTGAAATCGGCAAGATGGAAGTCAAGGCCACCACGACTGTCGGCGATCTGGAGAAGTTCCTCGACGACACCGATGGCGTCACCGCATCGCTGGCCACCAACACCATGACGGTGACCTCCGAGTTCAAGCTGACGATGAAGTCGTCGTCTTCGGCCGTCGGCTCCTTCGCTGACCGCACGACCAACAACTCGGCCGAATCCGGCTTTGCCAAGGACAGCGACATCGACGCTGCCCTGAAGAAGCTGAAGGGTGCCCAGGACACGCTGCGTGCCCAGGCCTCGACCTTCGGTACCAACCTGTCGATCGTGCAGAACCGCCAGGACTTCACCAAGGCGATGATCAACACCCTGGAAGAAGGCGCCGGCAAGCTGACCCTCGCCGACACCAACCAGGAAGGTGCAAACCTTCTGGCCCTGCAGACCCAGCAGTCCCTGGCCTCCACGGCCCTGTCGCTGGCTTCGCAGGCCGACCAGAACGTGCTGCGTCTGTTCTGATCAAACAAGCTTCAATCACAGAAAACGGCGGGCCCCTGGCCCGCCGTTTTGCGTTTCAAGGCCAGCTGCTCACGGTGAGTTCACGTTAATTTACACTTCATTAAGAATGATTTTTTGGAATTAAGACTTTCACTTACATCGTTTACACTCAGTTAACCTTAAAATTGCAGCCGTTTACCTTTGATTAGGGTTACCAAATCATGATGAACCCATACCCGCTCAGGAAGAGCGGCGGGACGTGATGGACCCAGGAAAGGGACTAGTAATGGCTGATATCACCCTGTCGGCTGCCGTACGGCAGAACCTGCTGACCCTGCAGAGCACTGCTGACATGATGTCGAATGTCCAGAACAAGCTGGCGACCGGCAAGAAGGTCAACTCGGCGCTCGACAATCCGAACTCCTTCTTCACCGCTTCGGGCCTGAACAACCGGGCAAACGACCTTGGCACCCTGCTCGACGACATGGGCCAGGTGGTGCAGACGATGAAGGCAGCGGATCAGGGCATCACCTCGATCACCAAGCTGGTTGAAACCGCCAAGGCGAAGGGCAACCAGGCTCTGCAGACCCAGAGCCAGTACGAGCGCGCCCAGTACGCCAAGCAGTACAATGACCTGCTGAAGCAGATCGAAGACGTCGCCAAGGATTCGTCCTACAAGGGCAAGAATCTCCTCGGCGGCGAAGGCAACGACCTGACCGCCATCTTCAACGAAGATGCGACCTCCAAGCTGACGGTCACCGCGGTCGACTACACCGACACCACCCTGTCGGAAGGCCTGAACCTGACCGACCTGAAGGAAGCCAAGGGCGGTGCGTCCTCGCTGCAGATCGAGGGCGGCAAGGCCACGATCACCTTCACCAACACCTCCGGCAACACCCTGACGTCGGGCTCGCTGATCTCGGACGCGACCAGCCTTGACACCGGCGACGTGCTGCAGCTGCGCACAGCAGCCTCCGGCGGCGGTTCGATCGTCTCCGGCACCAACGCAATTACCATCGGTGCTGGCACGACCGTTCAGAACGTCGTCGACGAGATCAACAAGGCCGCAGGTGTTCGCGCCGAGTTCGACGAAAAGACCGGCACCCTGACGATCACCTCGAACGACAACGTCTACCTGCGCAACACCGACGGCGGTGCGGCAACTCCGGCTCCGGCTGATCTCGCGACCGTCACCGCTGCCAACTACACCGCAGCCAGCCAGCTGCTGGTGAACTCCGGCTCCTTCAACGTTGGCGACACGCTGACCCTGGAAGACGGCAACGGTTACGAACTGGGTTCGCTGGAAGTCGGCAAGACCACCACGGTTGAGGACCTGACCGACTTCATCAAGGACTTCAACGGCGTCAACGCCTCGTTCAACACCGGCACCGGCAAGATCACCATCGAAAGTGATGTCTCGCTGACGCTGAAGAGCGACAACAAGGACTTTGCCGCGGCCGCCTTTACCGCCGACACCGATGGTGTGAACGTTGTGGCCCAGCAGGAATCCGGCTTTGCAACCGACGAGGCCATCAACAAGGTCATCGACCGGCTGAACAACGCCCTGTCGAACCTGCGCTCGCAGGCGTCCGAATTCGGTACCAACCTGTCGACCGTGGAAATCCGACAGGACTACACGAAGAAGATGATGAACACGCTGCAGGAAGGCGCCGGCAAGCTGACCCTCGCCGACACCAACATGGAAGGTGCAAACCTCCTCGCCCTGCAGACCCGGCAGCAGCTGGCCTCCACATCCCTGTCCTTCGCGTCGCAGGCGGATCAGACAGTCCTGTCGCTCTTCTAAGAATCAGTCGCGCGACTCACAACCTGACACTCACCGCAAAGGCGGGGCGAAAGCCCCGCCTTTTGTCGTTGTACCCGCCCTCCCCTTGGCGGGACCTGATAGCCCACCTCACTCGTTGTCAGTCCGGCGCGGTTTGCCGCGAACGTAAATTTTTTATCCACATCCGACGGCACGCTTTTGCATAACGCAACGAATTCAGAGGGTTTCGGTAACCTGTCTGCAGATTTGGTAAACAGCACCCGACCCCCGTTAACCTTTGTTTAAGGTTAACTAAAGATGATGATCGCATACCCGCTCAGGACGAGCGGTGCGAGTAAATGCCCCCAGGAAAGGGACATGTAATGTCTGATATCACCCTGTCGGCTGCCGTACGGCAGAACCTGCTGACCCTGCAGACCACCGCTGACCTGATGTCCGGTGTACAGAACAAGCTGGCGACCGGAAAAAAGGTCAATTCCGCCCTCGACAATCCGAACTCCTTCTTCACCGCCTCGGGACTGACGTTCCGCGCGAATGATCTTGGCACCCTGCTCGACGACATGGGCCAGGTGGTGCAGACGATGAAGGCAGCGGATCAGGGCATCACCTCGATCACCAAGCTCGTTGAGACCGCCAAGGCCAAGGCGAACCAGGCTCTGCAGACCCAGAGCCAGTACGAGCGCGCCCAGTACGCCAAGCAGTACAACGACCTGCTGAAGCAGATTGAATCGGTCGCCAAGGATTCGTCCTACAAGGGCAAGAACCTGCTCGGCGGCGAAGGCAACGACCTGACCGCCATCTTCAACGAGGACAACACCTCCAAGCTGACGGTTACCGCGGTCGACTACACTGACACCACCCTGTCGGCCGGGCTCAATCTGACTGACCTCCTTGAAGCAAAGGGCGGCGCATCGTCGTTGCAGATCGAAGGCGGCAAGGCTTCGATCACCTTTACCAATGGCTCCGGCAACGTGCTGACGTCCGGCTCGCTGATCTCGGACGCGACCAGCCTTGACACCGGCGACGTGCTGCAGCTGCGCACGGCAGCCTCCGGCGGCGGTTCGATCGTCTCCGGCACCAACGCAATTACCATCGGTGCAGGTACGACCGTTCAGAACGTCGTCGACGAGATCAACAAGGCCGCAGGTGTTCGCGCCGAGTTCGACGAAAAGACCGGCACCCTGACGATCACCTCGAACGACAACGTCTACCTGCGCAACACCGACGGCGGTGCGGCAACTCCGGCTCCGGCTGATCTCGCGACCGTCACCGCTGCCAACTACACCGCAGCCAGCCAATTGCTGGTGAACTCCGGCTCCTTCAACGTTGGCGACACGCTGACCCTGGAAGACGGCAACGGTTACGAGCTGGGTTCGTTGGAAGTCGGCAAGGCTACGACGGTTGAAGACCTGACCGACTTCATCAAGGACTTCAACGGCGTCAACGCCTCGTTCAACACCAGCACCGGCAAGATCACCATCGAAAGTGATGTGTCGCTGACGCTGAAGAGCGACAACAAGGACTTCAACGCAGCAGCCTTCACTGCCGACACCGATGGTGTGAACGTTGTCGCCCAGCAGGAATCCGGCTTTGCAACGGATGCTGCAATCAACAAGACAATCGACAAGCTGAACACGGCATTGTCGAACCTTCGCGCCCAGGCGTCCGAGTTCGGTACCAACCTGTCGACCGTGGAAATCCGTCAGGACTACACGAAGAAGATGATCAACACGCTGCAGGAAGGTGCCGGCAAGCTGACCCTCGCCGACACCAACCAGGAAGGTGCAAACCTCCTCGCCCTGCAGACCCGGCAGCAGCTGGCCTCCACATCCCTGTCCTTCGCGTCGCAGGCGGATCAGACAGTCCTGTCGCTCTTCTAAGAATCAGTCGCGCGACTCACAACCTGACACTCACCGCAAAGGCGGGGCGAAAGCCCCGCCTTTTGTACTTTTCGCGATGCAGCATCGATTGTCCCCACTCAAATTTTCGCCTGACTTTTCAATGAATTAGAAGAAACCATTTGGTAACCCCCGTCACTGAAGTGTTAACAGGTACACAGCGCATTTACTTTTCATTAAGAAATAAGGTCAGAACATCCGTTAGTGGTTTGTTAATGGACCACATTTGTAGAGATCGGTGAGCACGCCATGAGCGACATTGTCCTGTCCAGCGCCGTCCGGGAGAACCTGCTCTCGCTCAAGAATACCGCCAATCTGATGTCCACGACGCAGAACCGTCTGGCCACCGGGTTGAAGGTGAACAGCGCACTCGATAATCCGAACTCCTACTTCACGGCGGCTGGCCTGAATGATCGCGCCAAGGATCTGAACAACCTGCTCGACAGCATGGGTCAGGCCGTCCAGACCATCAAGGCAGCAGATAACGGCATTACCTCGATCACCAAGCTGGTCGAGTCCGCAAAGGCCATCGCGAACCAGGCGTTGCAGACCCAGAGCGAGTACGAACGCAAGATCTATGCCGAACGGTACAATGCCGTCCTTGAGCAGATCGAAGACATGGCGCGAGACGCCAGCTACAAGGGCAAGAACTTGCTCGCTGGCGCCGGCAACGAGTTAACCGTGCTCTTCAATGAAGACAGTACGTCAAACCTGAAAGTTCTGCCTGTCGACTACACGGACACCACGCTCGACACAGGCCTGGCGCTCAAGGACCTGGCAACTGGCGTCGGTGCCACCTCGTCTTTTTCGCTTCAGGCCTCTTCCGCAACCCTGTCCCTGAACGGTTTGCAGGCGTCGTCCGACCTGACTTCGGTTTCTGGCGGCGCTTGGGCTAACGGCAACGTCATTACCGTTTCGGACGGAACGACCAACAAGACATTCACCGTTGGAACAGGTGCGGGCCAGATCAAGACGGTCCAGGATTACGTCAACGCCCTGAACAGTGTCGGTGGTATCAAGGCCACATTCGATGAAGTGTCTGACAGCATTAAGGTAACGTCTGGCGTCGGTATCGCCGTTACGATCGCCAAAGACAATACTGGTGGCGGTTCGGCAACAAATGGCGGCACAGCGACCGGTACGACGACGCTTACACCCGTGGCGCTGACCCCCAGCTCCAAGCTCGTGAGCTCAGGTAGCTATGAAATCGGTGATGTACTGACGATCTCCGATGGCAACGGATACGAGCCTGCTTCTCTCGAAATCAGCGCCAATACGACCGTTGACGATCTGGTCAAGCTGATCAATGGCGTGAAGGGACTGGATGCCGGCTTCTCAGGCGGCACGATCAGCCTCGTTGGCGACATCTCCTTCAACATCAAGAGCACCAACAAGGACTTCAACATCGGCGCGCTGGCGACGACAGATGGCACCGTGAAACTCACGGCAACGGATTCCGATTTCAAGGATGATACGGACATCGAGCGCACCCTGCAGGCGATCAACGCTGCACTGGATACGCTGCGCTCCAACGCCTCCTCTTTCGGCACCACGCTGTCGACGGTGGAAGTGCGTCAGAAGTTCACCGGTCAGCTGATCAACACGCTGGAAGTCGGTGCCGGTGCTCTGACGATCGCCGACATGAACCAGGAAGGTGCGAACATGCTGGCGCTGCAGACGCGGCAGCAGCTGTCCTCCACGGCCCTCTCGCTCGCCAACCAGGCGGACCAGAGCGTACTCAGCCTGTTCGGCTGATGCAGAAACAGCAAGTCGTTAAGAACCAGACGGGCGGCGTTAACCATTTGGTTAATGGTTGTGAACCAAACTGTGCGGTGGAGGGCTTGTCATGGCGCTCAAGGTCGAGCTGAAGCCAGGCGAGAGGATTATCGTTGGCGACAGTGTCATCACCAATGACAATCAGCGCACGCGGCTCTTCATTGAAGGCCAGGCGCCAATCCTGCGCGAAAAGGACATCCTCACTCCCGCTACGGCAGATACGCCAGCCAAGCGGATCTATCTTGCAGTGCAGCTGATGTATCTTTCCGCAGATATAGAAAAAATTAAGGACGACTACTTTACACTGGTCAACGACATTATCCGGGCAGCCCCGAGTACCATTCCGTATGTTACAAAGGTGAGCAATTCGATCCTGGGAGGTGCCTTCTACAAGGCTCTGAAAGAAGCAAAAAGGCTTATCGAGTACGAGAGGACGCTTATCAGTCATGTACAAGCAGGCAGCGCAGGCTTACCAGAAGACAAGCCAGGTGGCCGTTTCCCCGCGGGAGCTGGAAGCGACGATCCTGATGAAGGCGGCCGCTAGACTGCAGCTCATCAAGGATGAGTGGGAAGAGACTTCGTTTGCCGAAAAGGACGAAGCCCTCACCTACAACCGGAAGCTCTGGACCATCCTCGTCACCTCCGTGACAAGCCCGGAAAACCCCTTGCCGCAGCCGATCAAGGACAACATTGCGACGCTTGGAGTTTTCATCTTCCGGCACACGATGGATATCCTGATCACGCCGGAAGCCGACAAGCTGAATACCCTGATCTCGATCAACCGCAGCATTGCGGAAGGTCTGCGCGCCCAGCCCGCTGCAACCTGACCATCAGGATCAGACGACCCAAACAGGAAAGGCCGCAGCGATCTCTCGCGCGGCCTTTCTGCTTTCTGGAAGGATGTATCAGAGATAGTCAGCCAGCGACATCTTCATCGCGATCGACGATGCCCTGTAGGACGCCTCCAGCATGGTCTGCAGCTGCACGATCTCGACCGCCAGCGTTTCCTTGTCGATCCCCTCGATCTCCGCAATCGTGCCCTTGTAGCCCGATTTCAAGGTCGTATGCCGCTCCGCGGTATATTCGATTGACCGGAACGCAATCGCGACTTCGGTGGTGATGTCGACGATACCGGAGCGCGCGGTGCCCTCTGGCTGGATCGTTGCCTTCATCCGGTCAGCGAGCGCAGAGTAATATTTTTCGTCGGTCGACGTGTTGGCGGAAAAATCGCCAGCGATGAATGTCGAGAGTGCCTTCACGACACTGGCCAGACCGTTCTCATTCGCGCGGACGCCGTAGCCAAGGCGCAAATTGTCGTCAACTGCCGCGATTTTGTCCTGCCTGGGATCGGTTGTGGCGGTGTTTTCTCCGATGTACCACGAGGTGGTCGTCGCAGACCCGTTCACCAGTGTGGTTGCAGTGTCGAACGGAGGGCCAGCCACACGCATCGGCGGATTGCCTGCGAAGCTGTCAAAGAACGAATTGGCGGCCCATTCATCCGAAGCAGCTCGAAGTGTAGTATTCGCCTGTTCCTGCAGGGCAGTGGTCATGGCGGTCCGCAGGTTAGCAGCAGTCTGCGCGAGATCTGCACCAACGAGGAACGTATTTGGTGAATTTCCACTCGCAGCAGCCGTCAGCTCAATCTTGGTCGTCTTTGCACCCGATGGCGGAAGCGCCAGTTCAACCGTGATCTTCTGCCCCGGCAACGGCTGCCCAGTCAGTTGAACTCCAAAATTGTCCGGATCAACACCCGTCGGCGGCGTCAGTGTCACATTGGACATGTTCGACGTTACGGCCTTGATATCAAAGCCGAAATTATGTGCGCCATCCTCGGTCACGGTGAAGGACGACGTCAGCGGCTGGCCAAATCCATCCAGCGTTGTGGTGAGGGCCGACATGTTCAGCCGCCCGAGCTGACTGGCTCCCCGATTGGCCTGCCAGAACTCCGACAACACCTGCTTCAAGCCGGCCTTGCCATCTACGCCATTGAGGATCTGGTCCATCTGCAGGACCGGATTGGTGTTGGCATCGCTGCCGCCGAAAAGAAAGTGACCGCCGACCTCGGAATTGAGCAGGCTGATTGCTTCCGTCAGCAGGATTTCTGCGGTCGCCTGTGTCGACGTCTGACCATCCGCCTGAAGCTCGAAGTTATTGAGATCCATGGCATCCTTGGCCTGGATCCGCAGTTTCTCAAGCCGTTCCAGATTGAGATTGAGCGTCTTGATGTGCAGACGGCTCATCGTGATCGTTTCCTGGTACGCCTCGATCCGCTGCACCTTCTGACCCAGTTCCAGGTCCAGCTGGCGCTGGTTGCCGACGCCGCCGTAGGTAGTCGCAACCTTGCCGGTTGCGAGCTGGCCGGTCTTTTCCGTCAGCGTCCGGCTCAGGGTCGTCAGCTGTTGGGTCAAGTACCCGCGCGACGATGTAATCGTACCAATAGCCATGACAACCTCTAGATCGAATTCAGCAGAGTGTCGAACATTTCACGCGCCGCCTGCATGACACGCGCATTCGCGGAGTAAGCGTTCTGGAGCTGAACAAGAAAGCCAAGTTCTGCATCAACGTCGACCTTGTAATCTTCCTCGTATCGGAGTGCGAGATTCTGGGTCAATGCTGATTGCGCACTGGCATTTTCCTTGGCTGTCTGCGCTTGCTCCCCCTGGAACGTCACAAACTGCGTCACGAAATTCATGACAGTACCCTTGAAGGGGTCTCCCTCTGTGCCGATACCACTCGACGCATCGAAGGACCGATTGGTCTTGCTCAGGGCATCGAGAAGATACTGCGGCCGGGACGAGTCCTTCGGCGAGTTGGTCGTCGGCGTGGTCTGGTAGGTAACCAGCTTGGAACTGTCAGTCTTCAGAGACAGATCCAGAGCGATGGAACGGGCGAAACCAGTCTTCTGCGCACCATTTTCAAGAGCGTCCGTGTAAAGCTTCTGCCCATCGCGGGCGTCAACGAAGACTGCAAGACCGAGACCCTGATTGGTCGATCCCGTAACCGTGACATTCGCCGACAGCGACTTCATCACTGTGCTGGATGCCGTATCGCCCAGCACGCGCAACTTCCCTGTCCCGTCGTTTGCGACGGCAAGATTGGAGCCGGTCAGAGCCGTGGCAATCTGCGTGATGTAATTCGCCGGATTGCCGCTGGAAATATCAATGCCGTAGACAATGTCATCCGGGCGCGCCGTCGTCGAGGCAGGCAAAGGGAGAAGCGCAGGGTCCTTGACCGCAACAAAGCTCACGTTTCGCGTCACACCACCACTGTCGACATACGAAAGCGAGACTGTATTGCCTGCCTGAAGACCTGCGAGATCCAGCGTCGCACCGGTCTCAAGACCGACGGTCGCCGGAGTGCTCGCAACATTTACGTTGGAAAAGGCCAGCGACAACTGCGATGCCAGCTCGTCCAGCTGGGCCTGCGCCTGCGGCAATGTCTCGTCGCGCAGGTTCACCAGCGCCATCATCGAGCCGGACCGCGACGCTGCCACAAGATCGTAAGGCGTTCCGCCCGGCGTAACGACCGTGATGGAATTCCCGGATTGACCGGGCTTCAGCGTTCCCGTTGCCTTGAACTCGATGGCGGCTGCCTTCCCCTCGCCGTAGAGGATCTGGCCGGAATAGGTGTTGATGCGGGTAAAGCCGCTGGTATCAAAAGACACCGACACGTCGAGATAGCTTGAGATCTGCTCGAGATATCGATCGCGCTGGTCATAAAGGTCGACGCCGGGCGTACCCGTGAGTTTCGAAGTCTGGATTGCAGCATCGATATCCTCAATACGCTGCAACAGCTGGTTCACTTCACCAACCTGGTTGGCGATGGCACTGTCGGCACGCGACCGCATGTCCTGAAACGACTCATAGGTCGAGTTCAGACGGCGGGCCAGCAGGTCGGCGGTTCCCAGAAATTCCTGGCGCGCGGCATAGCTGTCTGGCGCACTCACCAGCGCTGCCAGGTTGGTGTTGAGCTTTGACATCAACGACGGCAGCGACGAGGAATCGCTCAGTGTGCCGACCGTGCTGTCGATCTCGGAGGTGTAGGACGAGATGGTCTTGGCGAAGGCGGTGCCGGCGAGACTGTCCCAGTACCCGTCCTGAATGGCACGGTCGACCTCGCGGCGAATGTCGCTGGTCAGCAGCCCCGACACATTGCCATGGCGATCGAAATAGACGTCGGCCTCGACGCGCTTGGCCGTGTAGCCAGCGGTGTTCGCGTTGGCGATGTTGGCCGCTGTGACGTCGATCTGACGCTGGTTGTGCGTCAGGCCAAACAAGGCGGTGTTGAGGGCAGACGTCAGACCCATGATGCGCCTCCGAACCCCTGATCAAGGTGAGGGCGACCGGAGAAGCCGCCCCCACGCTAGCGTGTGCCTTAACGGATCATGCCCAATGCGGCGTTCAGCATTTCGTCGGCCGAGGTGACGACCTTGGAGTTGGCCGAATAGGCCTGCTGGGTAATGATCAGCTTGGAGAACTCAGCCGCGATGTCGGCGTTGGAGGCCTCATAGCTGTTGGACAGGACAGAACCGCCTTCACCGAACACCGGAACGCCGGAAAGTGGCGTCGCAGCAAATGCGGCGCCATCAACGCGGCGCAGGTTGTGCTCAGCGCTGAAGGTCGCGATCGGGATCTCGTAGACCGCGAGCTGCTGCTGGTTCGAGTAGGACGCAGTCACCCGGCCAGCGGCGTCAATCGTGACGCCGACGACCTGACCAGCCGCGTATCCGTCCTGCTTCAGGTCGACAGACGTCGCCAAGCCCTTCAGGTCAGCGTACTGGGTCAGGGTATTGTTCTTGAAGGTGAGCTGGATGTTGCCTGCGTTCACACCGCCAACCGTGAGGCTGTCGATGGTGAACCCGGCGCCACCAGGTGCCAGCGTGTTCGGCGCCTGCGGCGTCAGCACGTCCATCTTGCCAGCCGCGGTGAATGTGACCTGACCGATGCGGTTCCACATCACATCGGCGGGGGCTGCAGTCGCCGCATCCCTGCCCGCAGAATAGTAAGCATTCCAGGTGTTCGCTGAAGTCTGTGCCCATCGAACTTCGACGTTGATCGGCGCACCGTTCGCGTCATAGCCGGTGATGGCCTGACCGGAAATCGACGAATCGAGGAAATCCTGCAGATCCGCGTTGGTGATGTTGGAGGTCGCCGTGATCCCACCCGACGTATCAAGGAACTGGCTGCCGGGAACGGTCTTGTCAGCGTTCCTCGTCAACGGATAGGTCGGCAGGTTGGCCTGATACCGGATCTCCGAGGTGGCTTTTGCCGCCATCGGTGTTTTCGGGATCTGGATAACGGTTGCGCTGTCGCCGACCGCATTGCCCGTCAGCGGATCAAGCTTGTACCCCTTGAGGTAATAGCCGGCGCTGTTGACCAGGAAGCCGTTCTCATCCAGCTCGAAATCGCCGGCGCGCGAATAGAACTCGGCATCGGCGAAGGTCGTCTGACCGTCGATGACGTCGCTGGCTTCGGTCACGACGAAGTAGCCCTTGCCATTGATGGCAAGGTAGGTGTCGACCTGAGACGCGACGATCGCACCTGAGACCGTGTTGGTCGCGCGGGATGTAGCAAGCGTCGTTCCGGACACCTGCTTGCCCTGCACCGCGCCACCGCTCGACACGAGGTCAGAGAAGGTGGTGTCGAGCCGCTTGTAGCCAATCGTCTGGGAGTTGGCGACGTTACCCGAAATGTTCTCCAGCGCCTTTGACTGAGCCGCAAGGCCCGAAGTCGCCGCATTGATAGCCCCGTAAATACTCATTCCGCTTCCTCTTGAACTCTCGAACAGGAATGGCCCTGCCCCTCCCTCGCAAGGCGCGTGCCAGCCTTGAATCACAGGATAAGCGTCTGTTTTTTCGGCACTTTCTTGAAAAATAGCCTAGCAGGACAATCAGTCCTGACCAGCCCAAAACTGCCGAGCGGCGGCAAAAGATGCCGGGCAACACGGAAAAAGCAGCCCTGCCGGCAAGACTTGCGTGGTGCCGACCAGCGCCCTACTCTCCAGCCCGACAAGAGCGGAGCAGATGCTGACATGCGTTTTGAAGGGACCACGAGCTACATCGCCACTGAGGACCTGCGGGTTGCCGTCAACGCCGCCGTTGCCCTTCAGAGGCCCTTGCTGGTCAAAGGAGAGCCTGGAACCGGAAAGACGGTTCTGGCCCATGAAGTCGCCGCCGCACTCGGCGCGCCGCTGCTGGAATGGCATGTGAAGTCGACGACCAAGGCGCAGCAGGGTCTCTATGAGTATGATGCCGTCTCGCGACTGCGCGACAGCCAGCTTGGCGACGAGCGCGTCAAGGACATCCGCAATTACATCCGTAAGGGCAAACTGTGGGACGCCTTCGTCAGTGACGTGCGACCAGTGCTGCTGATCGATGAGGTGGACAAGGCGGACATCGAGTTCCCGAACGACTTGCTTCAGGAACTCGACCGGATGGAGTTCTTCGTCTACGAGACCGGCGAGACGATCAAGGCCCGGCAACGCCCTGTGGTGATCATCACCTCGAACAACGAAAAGGACCTGCCGGACGCTTTCCTGCGCCGCTGCTTCTTCCACTACATCAAGTTCCCTGACCGCGAGACCATGACCGAAATCGTCGCGGTCCACTTCCCGGGGCTGAAGGAAAAGCTGCTGCGCGAGGCGCTGTCGCTGTTCTACGACATTCGCGATGTGCCGGGCCTCAAGAAGAAGCCGTCCACCTCCGAACTGCTGGACTGGATCAAGCTGCTGCTCAACGAGGACATCGACCCGGCACTGCTGCGGGAAAAGGATCCCAAGCGGCTGATCCCGCCACTGCATGGCGCGTTGCTCAAGAATGAGCAGGACGTCCATCTGTTCGAGCGGCTTGCCTTCATGGCGCGTCGCGAGCAACGATAGGTCATGAATCGTTGGTCCAGTCCTTGGCGCCCGGCCTCGCTGACATTCGGTGTTGTCGCCGCGCTCGTCGCGAACTCCGCTTCGCCCGTGGCGCAGACGGCTGCCCCGAAGGTGCAGAGCGAGTACGAAGCTGGCTGGGTCAACGACGCGCTCGGCATGCGGCATTTTTCTGGCCTCAGCTGCCCCAACCGCCTGGGAGACCTCACCCGGACCAAGGTGCTGGCAGCGGCTCGAACCCGGCTCGCCGGATGTATCTATTCGTCCGAGCAAGGGCTGCAGATCGTCGTCCGGCAGCATGCGCCTGACACCGGGCCGGTCGAGGCGCAGCGCTTTGCCGCCTCATACCAGGCGGCGGGCTTTGCACCGGTGCGGCTGAGCGGTGTTTCCAGCCAGGGCATCACATTTCGCACAGGCGGGACGGAGGAGCGTGCGCTGCTCGAAACGTTCTGGCATCTGAAGGGCCGCTCGTCGGACTATTCGCTCTGGATTTCCTACACCCTGCCCGAGCACGAGAACCTGGTCGAACCGGCGTACATGGAGCTCAGGGACCAGCTTGCACGTCTGAAATGACGGGGGCACTTGGCTTCGCGTCGCGACCGCGGCGGGACCGCCATTCCCCTGCCCGATCCATGGCGCGCATCTGCCAGTAGTGCAGCTGAGTGGCCGCTCGTCCCAACGGCCCACCACCCCAGCGCAGGCCAAAGGGCGTGAACAGACGCCAGCGGTCATCCTGTTCCGTGATCGCCGACGCGATCAGCTGCCCCGCCATCGCGGTGGTGTTGAGGCCGTGGCCGCCGAAAGCAGTCGCCACCCAAAGTCCCTGCTTGATCTGGCCAAGCAAGGGCATCTTGTGACGCGCGTAGCCCATCAACCCCGACCAAGCGTAGTCAACCTTGAAGGATCCCAGCTGCGGGTAGATGCGCTGGATGTCCTGACGCAACATATCGGCAAGACGAGCCGGCTCCGCCCGGCGTGTGGTGATCCGTCCGCCCCAGAGCAGCCGATCTCCACCGACGATGCGATAGTAGTCGCCGGCCCGGCGCGTGTCGGACAGGCAGCCGCGAAACCGGATGATGTCGGCCAGTCGCTCGCCGAGGGGTTCGGTGGTGATCACGTAAGTGGCGACAGGCAGCACCGCCCGATCCACCGGGCGGTAAGTCTGGTTGAGGACACCATAGGCGCTGGTTGCCAGAACCACCTGTTCGCAGTGAACCACGCCGCGATCCGTCTCGACGCGCCAGCCCGCGCCTACATTGGCAATTCGCGATACCGGACTGGCTTCGAAGATCCAGACACCGGCTGCGCGGCAGCGGTTGGCCATCAGATC
Organism: Pannonibacter sp. SL95; assembly: GCF_026672425.1. Classification (GTDB taxonomy): domain Bacteria; phylum Pseudomonadota; class Alphaproteobacteria; order Rhizobiales; family Stappiaceae; genus Pannonibacter. The sequence goes on along the minus strand of NZ_JAPPRC010000003.1, from coordinate 1,290,975 downwards.
GGTATAGGCGACCGGATCGATGTGAAACGCCGCAGGATCATGGAGGCCGCCAAAATAGGCCGACGTGGCGAGAACCTCGCAAACGGCCTCGCGGCTCCAGACGTCCAGCTTGCAGCCGTAGCTTTCGGCCATCCGCTCCTGGCGGCGCTGCAGCCTGTCGCCAGGCGACGTGCGCACGAGGCTGAGACCGCCGCGTCCTCCGACGATGTCGCGGCGATTGGCCGACACGATGGTCTCGGCGATGTATTGAACACCGAGGCGCGAGAGGTCGAACAGCGCCCGGGAATCGGCAGGCCCGACCTGTGCTTCCAGGGCATCGAGACCCTCGGCAAATCCGCAGGAGACAAAGCCGGCGTTGCGACCGGATGCACCCCAGCCAACCCGGTCCGCTTCCAGAACGAGCACCCGCCGGCCCCGGCGCGCCAGCTCGAACGCCGTCGTCAAACCGGCCAGCCCGGCACCGATTACACAGATTTCAGCGTGGGCGCGCCCATCCAGTCCGATAACGCTGGCAGCAGCGTCCCGACGTTCGTGGCGATAAAATGATGCGACATGTTCATGTGGAACGGACATGAAACCCCAACCATTCGCCTCACCCAATCCGGTCGTATTCAATCCAGTCCAGCGCAGCAACAGAAAAAAAAGTTACGCAAGGTAATAAATAGAAATTTCAGTGTTAACTATATAGCAGAATACTGCGACTTTGATTCAAGATTAGACAGTTCAGCAGATTTCAATTTGAACCGTTCCAAGCTGCATCGCGAGGAGCAACAGTCTTCCGCCTGCGCTTGGGATGCCAATTGTAGGCGTCAGGTGGAACCCCAATGCCGTCAGGAGCGCGATCTGCTATGGGTGGACGACCACAAGGGAGACGCTGATGCGCACACTCATTCTGTATCGCCACGCCAAGTCCGACTGGAGTGATCCGGCGATTGCGGACCATGACCGCTGGCTTGCACCGCGTGGAGAGGACGCCGCCAGACGAATGGCGGCCTGGATCGAGGCCGAGCAACTGTTGCCGGACCTGATCCTGTGCTCGACTGCCTTGCGCACCCGGTTGACCTTGCAGGCGCTGCTGCCGGTGCTCGGAACGCACTGCGAAATCCGCTTGATGCCGGAGATCTACGCCGCCAGCGAAAGCGACTATGTCGATTTGCTGCGCGCGCAAGGCGGATCGGCCGAAACAGTGATGCTGATTGCGCATAATCCGGCGATCCATGACACCGCGCGTGAACTCGTCGCAGAGGGCGACGCGGATGCCCTGCATGCGCTGACCGAAAAATTCCCGACGGCAGCGCTGGCGATCATCGAGGTGCCTTGCGACAGCCTCTCCGGGCTGTTGCCGCAAAGCGGGCGGCTGGTGCGGTTCGTCCGGCCACGCGATCTCAGCTGAGGGTATCAAGACGGCGGCCGGGGCAGAGCGAAACCTGGCGGGTGGACACAGCAACTGTTGTAGCGCTCCCCCCGGCTTCCTACATCCGGCATGAGACAAGGATGCCGCAATGAAACTGACTGCCCTCGCCGATGAAGCCCTGCTCGCCCTCGAAAACCTTGCAGGCACAGCCGGTGACCTCGGCGTTCCCAGCTTGCGGCTCGGCGTCACCGGCCTTGCCCGGGCAGGCAAGACCGTGTTCATCACGGCCCTGGTGCACAATCTTCTGCACGGCGGCCGCCTGCCGCTGTTCGATGCCGCCGCTGGCCGGCGCATTTCGGCCACCTCGCTGCAGCCCCAGCCCGACGATGCGGTCCCCCGGTTTGACTACGAGTCCCATGTGGCCGCGCTGATCAACGAGCGGATCTGGCCACAGTCGACCCGGCAGGTTTCCGAACTGCGACTGACAATCGACTACGAATCCGCCTCGTTCCTGAACCGGACCCTCGGGCGTGGCCGGCTTCACCTCGATATCGTCGACTATCCGGGCGAATGGCTGCTCGACCTTCCGCTGCTTGCCAAGGACTTCCGCACGTTTTCCGACGAAGCGCTGCGTCTTGCCCGCGCGCCCGGCCGCCAGACGCTCGCAGCCGACTATCTCGACATCCTCTCTCGCCTGGACATCAACGCTCCGGAGAACGAGGGCGACGCCCGGGCTCTCGCAAAGGCCTTCACCGCTTATCTTGCGGCCTGCCGGGCTGATGATCATGCGCTGTCGATGTTGCCCCCCGGACGCTTCCTGATGCCGGGCGACATGGATGGCTCACCGGCCCTCACCTTCGCGCCACTCGATCTGGCCAATGCCACGACTACCGCGCCGCAAGGATCGCTCCGCGCGATGATGGAACGGCGGTATGAGGCCTACAAGAAGCATGTCATCCGCCCGTTCTTCCATGATCACTTCGCCCGCCTCGACCGGCAGATCGTGCTCGTTGATGCCTTGCAGGCCTTGAACGCAGGCCCGGCAGCGCTGCGTGACCTGGAGACGGCGCTTGGCCAGGTGCTGACCTCGTTCCTCCCGGGCCGCTCCAGCTGGCTCTCATCGATCCTGACCCGCCGGATCGACCGCATCCTGTTTGCAGCGACCAAGGCCGACCACTTGCACCGGGATGACCACGACCGGCTGGAAGCCATCCTGCGCCGGCTCGTCGCGCGCGGCATCGAGCATGCCGAATTTCGTGGAGCCGAAGTGGAGGTTCTGGCGCTGGCGGCTGTTCGCGCAACGCGTGAGGCAACCGTGCGCCATGCCGGCGAGGAACTGCCGGCAATCCTCGGCACACCGCTGCCGGGTGAGACGGTCAACGGCGACCACTATGATGGGCGAACTGAAATCGCCATGTTTCCCGGGGACTTACCGAAGGATCCGGACTCACTTTTCGAGCCGCTTGACTCAGAATCATCACCTTCAGAGCTTGAGGCTGAATCAGAACATCACCGCCTTCAGACGGAGGTTGCGGACGGGAATGCCTTGCGCTTTGTCCGGTTCCGCCCGCCCGTCCTTGAGCGCACGGCGGAGGGGCTGACCCTGTCCCTGCCGCATATCCGGCTCGACCGTGCCATCAACTTCCTGATCGGAGACCGGCTCGCATGACCGACGACAGCCGCAAGCCGCGCCGCCCGACCGCCTTCAAGCTGGACGATGCCAATGTGCGTTTCGAAGACGGAACGCTCGGCACCCCGCTGCGCAATGAGGCCCGCATCATCCCGGCAGCCGCCGACGTTGACGAGGTGCCGCCCAGTCTGGCGCAGCCTGCGAAGGGAATGCGCTTCGGCCGCTGGCTGCTGGCCGGCCTTGGCGGCCTTGCAAGCCTGGCCATCGGCCTTGCCATCGACAGCTTGATCCGTGACCTGTTCGCCAGAACCGACTGGCTCGGCTGGGCTGGCCTTGGCCTCGTTGTATTGGCGGTACTTGGACTGGTCGGACTGACGGTTCGTGAACTGGCCGGGCTTGCACGCCTTCGCCGCATCGACAGGCTGCGCGAGGCGATGGCCGCCGCGGCAGAGGCTGATGATGTGCGCGCGGCCAAAGCCGCCATTGGCGAGCTGATCGGTCTTTATGCCGACCGGCCGGAGATGGCCCGTGGACGCGCCGCCATGAAGGGGCACCTGGCCGAGGTAATCGACGGCCGTGACCTGATCCTGCTCGCCGAACGGGAACTGCTCGCCCCGCTGGATGCAGCGGCTCGCCGGATCGTCACGGACAGCGCCAAGCGCGTGTCCTTGATCACGGCTGTCAGCCCGCGCGCTGCGCTCGACCTGATCGTCGTCCTGGCGGAGAACATCCGCATCATCCGCAGGCTCTCGGCGCTCTATGGCGGGCGTCCGGGCACACTGGGCTTCATCCGGCTGGCGAAAGAGGTCGCAGGCCATCTGGCGGTGACCGGCGGAATGGCCGCAGGTGACAGCCTCATCTCGCAGTTTCTCGGCCACGGACTGGCGGCAAGGCTCTCCGCACGGCTGGGCGAGGGCGTCATTAACGGACTGCTGACGGCCCGCATTGGCGTGGCCGCCACAGACATCTGCCGCCCGGCCCCGTTCCTTGGTACCAAGGGACCAAGGATCCAGGACTTCCTTGCCGAGCTGACCCGGTCCGAGCCGAAGGATACGGCCACGCAGTGACCCACCACCAAAGCTGACAGCCATGACTGGCTGGCATGACCGGCATGTGATTTTGATCAAGAGCCTGTTTGTGTTTGCCTGCTAATCTTCCCGCAACGGAATTCATTGCGTTGGAGGAGCGGCATGGCAGACGAAAACAGCACAACAGGCAGCACGGCAGGATCCAAGGCGACGCCCCGGACACCGCGCCGGTCGAAAGCCGCGGTTGCCGCGCCTCAGGTCGACGCTGTCACCCTGAGCACAAGCGACGCTGTAGCCGGCACGAGTGCCGAACAAGGGGCTGCGCCGGAGGCCAATGCCGTCATCCCTCCGATTGCTGCCGCGCCAGCGCCTGTAGTGGAACACAGGCCCAGCATCGCGGCCATGCGCCACGATCCGGCAACGATCCACCAGATCTTCGAGAGCGGCGAGTATCCCTATGCCTCACGCATGCGATCCGACCCCTATGAGAAACGCAAGGCGAAGCTGCAGGCTGAGCTTCTGAAGGCACAACGCTGGATCAAGGAAACCGGACAACGGGTGATCATCCTGTTCGAAGGCCGTGACGCTGCCGGCAAGGGCGGCACCATCAAGCGCTTCATGGAACACCTCAATCCGCGCGGCGCGACCGTGGTTGCTTTGCAGAAGCCAACCGAGCGCGAGGCAACGCAGTGGTACTTCCAGCGCTACATCCAGCACCTTCCCTCTGCCGGCAGAAATGGTGCTGTTCGACCGGTCCTGGTACAACCGGGCCGGCGTCGAGCGCGTCATGGGGTTCTGCACCGCCAGCCAGTATCTGGAATTCATGCGCCAGTGTCCGGAATTCGAACGCATGCTGGTGCGGGACGGGGTCCGGTTGTTCAAATACTGGTTCTCGGTCACCCAGGAAGAACAGCGAAAGCGCTTCACCGAACGCCAGACAGATCCGCTGAAGCAGTGGAAGCTCTCCCCGATCGACCTTGCGTCACTCAACAAGTGGGACGACTACACCGAGGCCAAGGAGGCAATGTTCTTCTATACCGACACGGCGGATGCGCCCTGGACCATCGTGAAATCCGATGACAAGAAGCGCGCGCGTCTCAACTGCATGGAGCATTTCCTCAGTTCCCTGCCCTATCCCGACAAGGATCATCATCTGGTCGGGACACCGGATCCGCTGATCGTCGGCGCGGCGCATCACGTGATTGGCCAGAGCACGCATATCCTCGGCAAGAAGCTGCATCCGGAGCTGAAGTCCGGCGACACCGGCGGCTGAGAGGGAACCAACGCCGACCGGGCCAGCCCCTCGACAAGCCGGGCGGGCCCGCCTACCTTCAAGATATGTTCATCACCTTCTTCACTGAGCTGAAGGGGGCCGGCGTTCCGGTTTCCTTGCGCGAATATCTGGACCTGATGCGGGCTCTGGAACTCGACCTTGCCGGACGCAAGGTCGAGGATTTCTACTATCTCGCCCGCACGGCGCTGGTGAAGGATGAGTCGCATCTCGACCGCTTTGACCGGGTGTTCGGGCATGTCTTCAAGGGCCTCGACCTGATGAGCGAGGCCCCGGGTGCCGAGATCCCGGAAGACTGGCTGCGCAAGCTGGCCGAGAAGCACCTCAGCGAAGAAGAAAAAGCCCTCATCGAAAGCCTCGGCGGCTTCGAGAAGCTGATGGAAACGCTGAAGCAGCGGCTGGAAGAACAGAAGGAGCGCCACCAGGGCGGCAACAAGTGGATCGGCACGGCCGGGACATCTCCCTTTGGTGCTTACGGCTACAACCCGGAAGGCGTGCGCATCGGCCAGAAGGAAAGCCGCCATCGCCGCGCGGTCAAGGTCTGGGACCAGCGCGAGTTCAAGGATCTCGACGACAGCGTCGAAATCGGCACGCGCAACATCAAGGTGGCGCTTAAGCGGCTGCGCAAGTTCGCCCGCACCGGTGCAGCCGACGAACTGGATCTCGATGACACGATCCGGTCGACCGCCCACAAGGGCATGCTGGACGTCAAGATGCGGCCCGAGCGGCGCAACGCGGTGAAAGTGCTGCTGTTCTTCGACATCGGCGGCTCTATGGATGATCATATCCGCGTCTGCGAGGAACTGTTTTCAGCGGCGCGGTCCGAGTTCAAGGTCATGGAGCATTTCTACTTCCACAATTGCCTCTACGAGCATGTGTGGAAGGAAAACCGCCGCCGCCATTCCGAGCGGCTGCCGACGATGGACGTGCTGCACAAGTATCCTGCCGACTACAAGGCGATCTTTGTCGGCGACGCCTCGATGAGCCCATACGAGATCGCCTATCCCGGCGGCTCGGTGGAACACTGGAACGAAGAGCCGGGCAGCGCCTGGATGCAGCGGGTGCTGAACATCTATCACCGCTCGGCCTGGCTAAACCCGGTGCCGGAACAGCACTGGGACTACACCCACTCCATCCGCATGATGCGCGAGCTGATGGGTGGGCGGATGTATGGCCTGACGCTGGAAGGCCTGACCGACGCCATGCGCGACCTCGCCCGCTGAACCAGCCCGGCTGCAACCTCCTGCATCTGGAGATCGGCCCAGGCAGAGGTGTCAGCCTCCGCCCGGGGTTGGGCGCTTACTTGGTCGGCCGGAGCACCATCACCGAACAGGTCGAGTGCCGGACGATCTTGGCCGCATTGGAACCAAGCAGATAGGTCGACAGGTCCGGGCGATGGGATTCCATCACGATCAGGTCGGCGCCCGTCTCTTTCGCTTCTTCGATGACCTCATGATAGATCGATCCAACCCGCACGGAGACGGCGACCTTGTCCTTCGGCAGGCCAAGCCCGTGCGCCAGATCATCCAGCATCGCGCGGGTATCGGAGATCGCCTTTTCCTCGAAATCGGCCGGCAAATAGCTGGCGACAAAGCCCTGCGAATGGGCGAGCACGGCGACCAGATGCAGGCGGCTGCCATAGTCACGGGCAAAGCGGCTGGCCGCATCCAGCGCGGGGGCGGAGAATTTCGGTTCGCCCGGATCCACCGGCACGACAATCGTCTTGAACATCAATCCCTCCTCTAAGGTACTGCGGGGCAAACAGTTGCACTCCCTGCAAGGACTGACGTTGAGATGGATCAAGATCTCGCAACAGTATCGAAATATCGACCGGGCGTGACGCCGAATGCCTTGCGGAACGTGGATACGAAGGCACTTGGACCTTCGTAGCCGAGGCGGAAGGCGACATCCGACACGCTGTCACCGGAGGCGAGCAGTTCCAGCGCCCGGAACAGTTTCGCTTGCCGGCACCAGCTGCGGTAGGAGAGCCCGGTCTCGGCCTGGATGCGCCGTTCGAAAGAGCGGACCGACAGGGCACATGCAGCAGCGGCATCGGCAAGTACAGGCGCCTTTGCCGGATCCTGCACGATCGCCTCGCACACCCCGCGCAAACGCCCTTCAACGGGTAATGGCAGCTCCAGTCCCTGCGCCGGAAGCAGGTCAAGCTGGTCCAGAATGACCTCGCCAATCCGGGCCGCGGGGCCGGAAACCGTCTGGGCGCGCGGATAGGTCATGTAGGCGAGGATCAGTTCGCGCAGCAGCGCGGTCATCTGCAGGATCCTGGGTTCCTGCGGCAGGCGGGCTGCCACGCTGCGGCTGATGTAGAGGTAGCGCACTTCCGACTGTGTGAGATAGCGCGTCTCATGCGCAAATCGGGGCGGCATCCAGACCGCCCGCTCCGGCGGCACGAAGAAGGTGCCCCGCTCCGTGTCGATGGCTAGGGATCCGCGCACGACATGGAACAGCTGCGCAGCATCGTGGCAATGGAGGAGTGTCACCTCGCCCGCCGTTTCCTGCGTCGTATAGGCGTAGATCGGTGACAGCACGGGGCCGTCCGGCAACCGGTGCAACTCGGGATGAATGGCCATGCCGCTCCCCGCGTTTTGGCAAGTCAGCGACATATGATGACAAAACGACGCTAACGCGCAAGGCGCACAAGGCGATAATTAAGAGAGAACTGGACCGTACCGTACGGTTCGCAACCTCTGTCGCCGCGCGGCCCGACCTGACCGGACAGGCCCACAAGCTACCTCACACGGGTTCCTTCACATGAGTTACTTCACACGCGCCAGCGACCCGATGACCGCCACCGGCTGGCGCTCGCCGCTCGTGCTGCTGATGGTGATGGCCGGCGCGATGCAGCTGTCCTTCGCCGGCTGGTGGAACCTGGTCAACAATTTCGCAGTCCAGGAACTGCAGTTCACCGGACGGGAAATCGGCATCCAGCAGTCAATCCGCGAGATCCCGGGGTTCCTTGCCTTTACCGCCGTGTATCTACTGCTGCTGATGCGCGAGCAGACGCTGGCCTATGTTTCGCTCGCCTGCCTCGGTATTGGCGTGGCGGTGACGGGCTACTTCCCGACTGCATTCGGTTTCTATGTGACGACGCTGTTGATGTCGGTCGGCTTCCACTACTACGAGACCATGGCGCAGTCCCTGTCGATGCAGTGGCTGCCCAAGCAGACGGCCGCGGCGGGCATGGGCAAGATCCTCGCCGTCGGCGCCTTTGCCCAGCTGATCGCCTATTCCCTGATCCTGCTTGGCTGGAAGACCTTCGGGCTGACGTTCGAGACCGTATTCCTGATCTCCGGCGCGACCACCATCGTGGCGCTTGCGGCCCTGTTGATCATCTTCCCGAAGTTCCGAGAAGGTGTGCCGCAGCACAAGAAGCTGATCCTGCGCAAGCGTTACTGGCTGTACTACGCCTTGACCTTCATGGCCGGCGCGCGGCGGCAGATTTTCACGGTGTTCGCCGGGTTCCTGATGGTCGAACGCTTCGGCTATGACGTGCACGAAGTCGCCGGGCTGTTTCTGATCAATGGAGCGGTCAACATGCTGATCGCACCCAAGATCGGACAGATGATCGGGCGCATCGGCGAAAGACGCGCCATGGCGATCGAATACAGCGGGCTGTTCCTGGTGTTCGTCGGATATGCCTTCGTCTCGGACGCGACGGCGGCGGCCGCACTCTATGTGATCGACCACATGTTCTTTGCCATCGCGATCGCCATGAAGACGTATTTCCAGAAGATCGCCGATCCGGCCGACATCGCACCGACGGCCGGCGTCGCCTTCACGATCAACCACATCGCGGCGGTGTTCATCCCGGTGGTGTTCGGGCTGCTGTGGCTGATTTCACCCGCAGCCGTTTTCCTGGCCGGTGCCGCGATGGCGCTGTGCAGTCTCGCCCTGTCGCGACTGGTTCCCCTTGCCCCGGATGTGGGCCATGAAGTTGTCCTGCCCTGGAGCAGCACGCCCGCCCGACCGGCGGAGTGAGGGTTGGACACACGAAAACGCCCGCGTCTCCCAGCGCGGGCGTTTTCTCTATTCCAGGGGCCGCGCCAGCAGTGACAGCTGGCTCAATCAGGCCTGGCGTTCGGGCACATGCACGACGATGCCGTCGAGCGCGTCGGACATCTTGATCTGGCAGGACAGGCGCGACGTCGGGCGGACATCATAGGCGAAGTCCAGCATGTCCTCTTCCATCGGCTCCGGGCTGTCGGCCTTCGCCATCCAGGCCTCGTCGACATAGACATGACAGGTGGCGCAGGCGCAGGCGCCGCCACACTCGGCCTCGATGCCGGGAACCATGTGCTTGATGGCGCTTTCCATGACGGTGGCGCCTGCAGCGGCGTCAACCTCGTGGCGCGAGCCGTCTGCGGAAACGAAAGTGATGTGAGGCATGAAAACGCGTCCGTCCGATAAGAAAAGTCTGACCTTCCCGAGATAACGGTTCACGGCAAAAGGTCAAGCAAGCTTGCTGCCGCAGCCGAAGGTGCCGCGGCTTGGCGGATCAGCGCAGCAGCTGGTGCCGGATGTAGTCGCAGGTTTCCTCGACCAGGCTGACGAGGGTCAGGAGCGCGGGGCCCTCGCCAGCGCGCAGCTCTTCCTCGACGGTCTCGCAGACATCCGCAAGTCGGCCTGCCCCAATCGCCCGGGCCGAGCCCTTGAGGGTATGAACGTGGTCGGCCGCTTCAACTGTCGCGCTGGCCTCGGCGATGCGGCTGATCAGCATCTGGGACTGCGACAGGAACAGCCGCAGCACCTCCTGTTCAAGCTCGGCATTGCCAAAGGTACTGACGGCCAGGACGGTTCGGTCGACTGGGGCGACTGGACCATAGCGTTCCCGGCTCATGTCCGCCTCGGCCTCGGCAGAAGGGGCCATCTGATTCTCCCGGCGACGGCTGGACGCAAACTGCGCGAACAGCAAACAAGCAGAATGTTTAGAACAATTTGCGCCCGGTTCCGGAAATTCGGGGTTAAGAAATGGCCGCCCCGACTGTGCAGACGGGCAACTCTCCCCAACAAAGTGAATCTTTGGTTAACGCGACTTAACAATACCCGTAAAACGAGTCTCGCGGCGCAGCATGCCTGTCCTGACGAGGCTCCAGACAGCGCTTGAATTCGTCGTTTCAGACCGCATCAGTGCCCGCATCACCCGCCACTCCGGCGACAGCCCGACCGTCATCCGCCAGACGGCACACAAGCCAGTCAGGCTTAATTGGATTGAAAAACCAAGGCTCTGCCCATCCGGCAGCAATGCACGCGCGGATGGTTCTGGGGGAGACCTGCCGCCCTGCCTCGTCAAAAAGCGGGAGCTTGCCGCCGGCCTGATCGAGCCCCCGGCGCAGCCATCGCAACTGCACAAGCGTAGGGCGAAGATGCCTCCCGCCCTGCTCTCCGCTCTCGCGAAAAGAGGCATTGTTGCGGGATTTTACGCTGCGTTCCGGCATGGCTCCAGCCCCTCGAGAGACCTGATGCATAACGGCGTTTCTTGTTCCTTAACGCGGATTGTGCCATTAGATTGAGTAATGCGGCAAGGTGGGGAAAAGGCTGTCCGGCGATGCGGCGGACAGCAGATGCGGCGGCACCCGGCCTTGCTTCACCCCATGCGGCGACCGTCAGCCAAGTTGGCTGGCTCAACGTTGCAGGGACCGTGTTCGGTGGCTTCGGCCCCCGACTTGTAATGCGTACGGATGTGAGGCGATCCAAGATGGCAAATCCCCCGAAGGTGAAAGATCCTGCGGAAGCGGCTCTGTCCGCTGTCGAAGAGGCGCTGAAGCTTGACTTCGGCGGCCCGGACAAGGCGGCAGCCAATGGCGACGATGCGACCCGTGATGGCGCGCGCGCTGCCCTCGGCGAAGCTCTGGCGGAAAAGCCGGCTCTTGGAACAGGCGAGCGCACTTCGGCAAATGATGCCGGCCCCGCTGAAGGCCGTCGTGGCCGTGGCCGTGGCGGACGTCCGCCCGCCGCCAACGATGATCGCCGCAGCATCGGCAACCTGATCTTCGCCCTGCAGAGCCGCCCGTCGGCCGCCCCGTTCTGGGTCGCCCTCGCACTCAGCATTGCATGGGGTGCGATCGGCACGACCCTGGTTCTGTCCGGCTTCAGCGCGGAGATCGCCGCGCTCAACGGTGCCGGCAGCCTCGCCGCCTCCCCGGCCCTCGTTCTCTCCGGCGTCGGCATCGTTGTCCCGATCCTGTTCTTCTTCGTCATGGCCATGATGATCTGGCGCGCGCAGGAAATGCGCATTGTCGCCCGTGGCATGACCGAAGTCGCCCTGCGCCTTGCAGAACCGGAAGACATGGCCAAGGAGTCCGTGCTGTCGGTCGGCCAGGCCATTCGCCGCGAAGTTGCGGCCATGGGAGACGGCATCGAGCGCGCCATTGCCCGCGCCAGTGAACTCGAGGTTCTGGTCCACAACGAGGTGTCCTCGCTGGAGCGGTCCTACAACGACAACGAACTCAAGATCCGCGCACTGATCGACGAGCTGATCTCGCAGCGCGAGGCAATCATTGCCAACGCCGAGCGCGTCCGCGAGACGATCTCCGGTGCGCATGAAAGCTTCGCCGGCCAGCTCTCCTCGACCTCGGAAGAGATCTCGCGCACGGTCGACACCGCCACGTCGCGCCTCGTCAGCGCCGTCGAGGATCGCATCAACGACCTCACCGGTTCCGTGGACAGCCGCATCGAAGCGCTCAATTCCTCGCTCAACACCTCCGGTTCGGAACTGGTCGAGGCTCTGACCGACCGCGCGGGCGACTATGTTGCGCGTCTGACGGCTTCGGGCAGCGAAATGGTCGACAACCTGTCGCGCACCGGCAACGAGCTCTGGGAAACCCTCAGCCTGCGTGGCCAGGACGTGAACGAGCGCTTCGCCTCGACGGCGAAGGAGTTCGTCGAAACCCTGTCGATCCGTGGCAACGAGATCAACTCGACGCTGTCGCAGCGGACCCAGGAATTCACCGAAGCGCTTGACCGCACGGGTACGTCCGTCGGCGACACCATCGCGCTGCGCGGTGACGAGATCAACGCGACCCTCGCCCTCACCAGCGGTCGCCTGATCGACACCATCACCGCCCGGACGACGGAACTGATCACCACCGTCGACACCCGCGTCACCCACCTCGACAATTCGCTGAACGAAACCGGCAGCCGCGTTGTCGAGAGCATTTCCCAGCGCGGACAGCAGGTGACCGATACCATTTCGGTCAAGGGCGCCGAGATCGTCGAGACCCTGTCCGAGCGCAGCGCCGAAGTGGCGGAAATCCTGCGCGGAACCGGCGAATCCATCGTCGTCGACCTGTCGCTGCGCGGCGGCGAGATTGCTGCCAAGCTGGACGAGACATCTTCCAGCCTGACGCAGACGATCACCGTTCATGGCGGCGCACTGGCCGAGCGCCTCGGCACGATCAGCGACCGCATCGAAACCGCCATCACCGTACATGGCGAAGAGCTGGATCATCGCCTGGGTGCCCGCGGCACCGAGATGGCCCTGCTCATCGAGAGCCAGACCATCGGCTTCCGTGAGACACTTGCCGCCGCCTCGTCTGAAATCTCGACCACGCTTGGCCAGCGGACGACTGATCTGGCCCAGAAGCTGGCAGAAACCGGCACCGAACTCGCTCGCCTCATCGGCACGCGCGGCGACCGGGTCAGCACGGATATCGGCACCGTCGGTGACCGTATCGCTGCAACTCTCGACGAGCGTGGCCAGGCTCTGCAGGAAGGCCTGTCTGCCCGCCTGACGGAACTCGAGAAGATCGTTGCGGAGCGCGGCTCGCACCTGGTGCAGTCCTTCGACGGCCGGGCGCAGGTTCTCGCCCAGACGCTCGACAGCCGCCTGGAAAGCCTTGATGCAACATTCGAAACCCGTGTTGGCGGGCTCGACTCCTCGCTCGACAGCCGGATCAGCAGCCTTGACCTGACGCTGGAACAGCGCACCGCCTCGTTTGAAGCTGCGCTGGAATCCCGCACCACCTTGCTGGCCGAGGCGATCAGCACCCGGACCGAAGCCCTCAGCGACACGCTGGAGCAGAAGTCCCGCACCATCGCCGAAGTGCTCGCTGACCGGTCTGACGCGATCACCTACGAACTGTCGCGCCGCGTTGACTCCGCCGGTGAGCAGCTGGTCGAACGCGCAGAGCTTGTTGGTCAGATCATTGCCGACAAGGTCGAAGTGGCTGCCACCTCGATCGGCGAACGCGTTGAAATTGCAACGAGCATGATCGGCGAACGCGTCGATGTCGCGACGTCCCTGATCGGTGAGCGTGTTGACATCGCCGCCAGCTCGATCAGCGACAAGGCCGAACACCTTGCCCAGAGCATGGCCGCCGGCACTGAACGCATCGACCAGACCCTGGACAACCGCGCCCGCCAGATCAGCGAGACGCTGATCTCCCGCACCCGCGAAATCGCCAAGGCGTTCGTTGACGGCCAGGCGGAAATGACCAACGCCCTGGACAGCCGCCTGGACGAAGCTGGCAGCGTGCTGGCCCGCCAGAGCGCGGAACTCACCGAGTCCCTGTCCGAACGCATTGCCGAGATCAATGTCTCCCTGGGTGCCAAGGTGTTCGAAGTCGCAGAGACGCTCGACACTCGCGCAAGCCAGCTCGAGGCCGTGCTCAATGAACGTCTCACCGCCATTTCGGGCACGCTGTCCAGCGAAACCGAAAAGGCGCGCGACACGCTGACCGGTGCGATGATCGAGGCCAGCTCCGTGCTGTCCGGCGAGAGCAACCGTGTTCGCGACATGGTGCTCGAAGTTGTCGGTCAGGCCGCCACGGCTCTGGCTGACGAGCGCGAGCGCACTGTCGAGACCGTCAACGGCACCTTCACCGACGTCACCGGCAAGCTGGCTGGCGAAGGCGAACGCCTGCGGCAGCTGGTTCTGGGCGCCGTCGGCGAAGCTCGCGGCGTTCTCGTTGGCGAGAGCCAGCGCGCGGCCGACACCGTGACTTCGGCCATGTCGGAAGCCACCGGGCTTCTGTCCGGCGAAGGCACCCGCGTACGTGACCTGGTTCTCACCGCTGTCACGGAAGCCGCGCGCTCCATGGCGGCCGAGAGCGAAAAGGCACGCACGCTGTATGTCGGCACCCTGGCCGAATTCTCCGGCTCGCTGACCGGTGAAAGCGAAAAGGTCCGTTCGGACCTGTCGCGCACCATCGCGGAAATCTCCGGCAACCTGACCGCCGAAAGCGAGCACGCCCGCGTGACCCTGACCCGCACGGTCGAGGAAATGCGCAACCTGATGTCCGGCGAGGCCGACAGCGTTCGCACGCGTGTCAGCAGCGCCGTGCAGCAGGCCGCGGATCTTCTGTCCCAGCGCGGCAACACCGTCGCCAAGGAGATGCTCGACAAGGCAGCCGAGCTTAACGAGGCCTTCGGCGCGCGCAGCGGCGAGTTCGCCCGCCTTGTTGGCACGGACGGCAACGAACTGGTGAGCGCGATCGAGACGCGTGCGAGCGAGCTGACCTCGCGCGTCGGCGAGATCCACCGCGCCATTCTCGACGCCATCTCGGTCAAGGGCCGCGATGTTGCCGATACCTTCGCCCAGCACGGTCTGGAAGCGACCCGCTCGCTGGTCGACGCCGGCGAACGCATCATCACCGGGATCGACGACCGCTCGATGCGTGCCGTCTCCCTGCTCGAAAAGACCAAGCAGCAGCTTGAAGCCGATGTCTCGGCCATTCTCGACCGCCTCGACCAGTCCAATTCGACCCTGCAGGACGTCATGTCCCACGCTGGCGCGAACCTGGCCGATGTCGAGACCAACCTGGCGCGTCGTGCGGGCGAATTCCGCAACGCCGTCGACCGGGCGGTCACCGAGACGAGCGCCTCGACGAACCTCATCGATGGACAGGTCGGCGCGCTGCGCGACGTGACCACCGTGGTGCTGGCCGACATCCAGGCCCTCACCTCGCGCTTCGACCAGCAGAGCCAGAGCCTGATCTCCGCAGCGCGGCATCTGGAAGAGACCAACCGTCTGGTCGACAACCGGATCGGCGAGCGCAAGACCGCCATCGAGACCGTTGCCGACACCCTGCTGGCCAAGACCGAAACGGTCGACACGCTGATGCGCACCTTCACCAACACCCTGTCCGAAACGCTGGAAACGGCTGACGACAAGGCACGGGAAGCCGCAGGCATGCTGGCAGCCGCCGCTGAAGCGGCGTCGCGCCAGGTGGCCGAGCAGTTCGAGTCGATGCGCCTGACGGCCGGCATGGAAGGCCAGCGTGCCCGCGATGCCATCCGCACGGTGCAGGACGAGATCATGAAGGAGATGACCCGCACGGTTGCGGAAGCCTCCGAACGCTTCGGCGAAGCGGCAACGCGCATGCGCGACGTCGCCCGCGAAGTGCACATCGAGCTGGAAAGCACCCGCAAGGAGCTGAAGCAGGGCGTTCTCAACCTGCCCGAGGAAGCGGAAGAATCCACCGCCGCCCTGCGCAAGGTCGTCAACGAGCAGATCCGTGCCCTCAGCGAGCTGTCGGAGATCGTGTCGCGCCAGTCGAATGCGCTCGACATCTCCCGTCCGCAGCAGGAGCGCGTGTCAGCCTCGGCAGCTGCTCCGGCAGCCTTCCCGGCGCAGCCAGCACCGCGCCCGGCAGCTCCTGCCCGCACCGACATCGAACGGCTGCAGCCGCGCGCTGAAGCCCCGCGTCGGCAGGCGCCGCAAGACGCACCGGCTCCGGCATCTGAAACGGCTGCCAAGGGCTGGGTCAGCGATCTGCTGCGGCGTGCATCCCGCGACGAGGAAACCCCGGCTGCCCAGCCGAAGGCTCCGCGCTCGCCGTTGCACATGGTCGAGAGCCTCAACTCGCTGTCAATGGACATCGCCCGGGCGATTGACCATGAGACCTTCATTGACCTGTGGGACCGGTACAAGCGCGGCGAACGCCACGTCTTTACCCGCCGGCTCTACACGTTGCAGGGTCAGCAGACCTTCGACGAGATCCGTCAGAAGTATGGCCGCGATCCGGAGTTCCGGACTGCCGTGGACCGCTACATCGCGGACTTCGAGGCGCTGCTTGCCCAGGTCTCGCGCAATGATCGCGACAACATGCTGGGCCAGACCTACCTGACGTCGGATACGGGCAAGGTCTACACCATGCTCGCCCATGCCAGCGGACGTCTCGACTGACACCGCTCTGAACCAGACAAAATGAAAAGCCCGCCGGATCGTTCCGGCGGGCTTTTTCGTGCGATCGAGGAGGCAGAACTATGCCCTCCCCTGCCCTGGCAGCGAAAACAAAATGACCCGCCGCGATCCGCGACGGGTCATGCAGAACGATAGATCACAGATGAACTGACGTGGCCCCTTGGCGCAAACCTGTTCAGACCTTGGACAGAACCCAGGCCGCCATGTCGCGGAACACCTGACTTGCAGCCTGGTTCATCGCAGCGACCGCCTGATCGACGCCAACACCGCCGGCCGGAACGCTGGCCGTGAACACACGGCTGTCAACCGTGCGGCCATTGCGGTCATTGACCAGCTTGGCCGCGATCTCGACCACTGCACGATCCGCACCATCGACCTGTAGCTGGAACGCCCGCAATTCGGTCTGCAGCTGGAAGTCGATCAGCAGGCCTTCGCCGGGAAGTCCGACGCCCTTCAGGCGATTGGTGTTTTCCAGCGTCTGGACGAGCCCGGCCTGCACCACGTTCGACAGCTGGTCGGCCCAGGCGGCCTGCGAGAAGTAGCTGTAGGCAGGCCCCTTGTCGACGACGGCGATGTTCGAGGTGTCCAGCGCACTCAGCGCACGCGGTGCCGCAACAAGGATCTGGACAGAGCGCTTCTGGCCGGTTTCGAATTCCGACGGTGCCTGAAGCCCGTAAAGCGCATTTGGTGCCGTCGACGCGCAAGCCGACAGCAGCAGCGCGAGGCCTGCGCAGCCCGCAATCAACGTCCCGCGCGGGGATTGCCGTCTCATCGTCATGGCCTGCCTTGCCCGTTCACTCATTGCACTGGTCCTGTCCGTAACCGGTCTCACCGCCGCTGACCGCCGCCGAAGCGGGGCACGTCGTCGCCGCCGAAGATCACCCGGTTCGGTGCCCGGTCAAAATTGTCCACGGCCCGCTGGATTGCCGCGAAGGTGCGGTTGATCTGATCCAGCGTCGCAGCGAAATCGGTCGATCCCTGCTGCGCGAATTTGGTCAGGCCGTCGGCAATGCCGCCTGCCCGGCTCTCGAATGTCTCGGCGATCTTGCGGATGGCCGCAGCTGCCTTCGTCGCCTCGACAATCAGGCCTTCGCCATTGCCTTCGACCATGGAGTTGACGTTGTCCATCAACCCATTGAGCTTGCCGGAAGCGGTGTTGAGGTTCGCTGACACGACCTTCGCATCGGAGATGATCTGATCGACATCGCCGCGACGGCCCTGCAGATCCTTGGCCAGCGTTTCTATATCGGCAGCGGCGTTGCGGGCCGAGTTGACCGTCGCCGTGATGGCCTCACCCTGGCTGGCGAAGTCACCGACGACCTTGTCGACATTGGCCAGAATGCTGCTGACGCGCGCCGGATCGACGGACGCTACCACACCACCCGCGTTCTGGACGGTCTTCAGCAATTCGCTGACGAGAGCACGGCCTTCAGACATCAAAGTTGTGAAATCCGCCTCGCGGGAGCGAACGGTGTCCGTGATCTGGTCAAGGTTTTCCATGGTACCCGCCGTGGCGGAGATCACGCTGTCGATGTCCTTGGAGCGATCGCTGAGCACGGTTCCGAGCGCGCCCATCCCGTCGACAGCCTTGCCAACCGCTTCCGGCTTGACGGCCGCGACGACGGCCTCGACCTGGGCCAGAGAGCCATTGAGCCGTTCGGTGAACTGGTTCAGGTTCGCCGTTGCGGACTGGGCGTCCGCGACGATCTTGTTGATCTCCGGCCCGGCATCGCGCAGCGATTGGGAGAATGTGGTCACATTACCGACCAGTTCCTCGACCTTGTCGGATGGAACCGCGGCCAGAATGCGCTCACCTTCGACGACGAGGCCCTCCATCCGGCCCGCCAGCGACTTGAAGGCGGTCGTCGCCTCGCCAACCGAGGCCATGAATTCCTTAACGCCATCCGAGTTCTGCGCAAGCGCTGCAGAGAATGTCTCCACATTGCGCGCCGTTGCCGAAATGGCAGGCCGGTTTTCCTGAATTACCAGATCGATAGTCGACAGCGTCTGATCGGCTTTCTTCAGCACGTCGCGGCCATGATCGATGATGTCGTCAAAGAAAGAGCGGTCGGCGTAGATGACCGGTTCCTGCCCATTGGTATTGTCGAGAAGCAGCGTCGACGCGGAGGTGCCGCCTTTCAGATCGACATAGGCAACACCCGTCAGCCCTTGGAAACCAAGCGTTGCCTTGACATCCTTGCGCAGCGGCGCAGTCGGGGAGACGCGAATGGTCGCAATAACGATGCGTGGGTCCTTGGGATCGAAATCGAGCGTACCAACGTCACCGACCTTGATGCCGTTGAACAGGACCTGTCCACCGACCGGCAAGCCTGTGACCGGCCCAGGGAACACGACTTTCACGTTCACGCTCGACGAACTGTCGGACGTTGCCGCCAGCCAGTAGATGAACAGGAACGCAGCAAACAGCGCTCCGAGGACAAAACCGCCGATCAGGACGTAATTGGCGCGGGTTTCCATCTGACTTCCTTCAAACCCGGCGAAGGGCACGCTCGCCCCGGAAATAGGACTTAATCCAGGGGTAATCGCTCGCCATCATGTCTTCGATTGTTCCAGCCAACAAGACCCGGCGTTCGCCAAGCACTGCGATTCGATCGCAAATCGAATGCAGACTATCGAGGTCATGTGTCACCATGTAAACGGTAAGTCCAAGCGTTTCCCGCAACTTGGCGATGAGATTGTCGAATGCGGCGGCACCGATCGGATCCAGTCCAGATGTGGGCTCGTCGAGGAAAACCAGATCCGGATCCAGAGCCAGCGCGCGCGCAAGACTTGCGCGCTTGACCATGCCGCCCGAGAGCTCGGACGGGTACTTGTCGGCTGCATCGCGCGGTAAGCCCACCAGTTCGAGCTTCAGCCAGGCCAGCTCATCCATGAGCACCTGGGACAGGCCCGTGTATTCACGCATCGGCACCTGGATGTTCTGCTTCACGGTCAAGGACGAGAACAGCGCCCCTTGCTGAAACAGGACACCCCAGCGGCGTTCGATGTGGTTGCGCTGTGCCGGAGTAGCAGTGTCAAGATCCTGACCAAACACCTCAATCTGGCCGGCCCGGCGCGGGGTCAGCCCGAGAATGGTGCGCATCAAGACCGACTTGCCTGTGCCGGACCCACCGACGAAGCCGAGCACTTCCCCGCGATAGACATCGAGGTCGAGGTTTTCCAGGATCAGCTTGGAGCCAAAGCCCACGGTGACGCCACGGGCCGAGAGGATCACAGGACGTGCCTTGCCTGCTGCCGTCACGCTGCCATTTGTCGGTTCACTGGCGCTCACGACGGCCTCATACATTAATGGCAGCGAAGAAGATGGCGAAGAGACCATCGACGACGATGACGAGGAAAATGGCCTTCACCACGGACATGGTGGTGTGCTGGCCGAGCGAATCCGCCGAGCCGCCAACCTTGAGCCCTTCCACGCAGGCGATCAGGCCAATGATCAGCGCCATGAAAGGCGCCTTGACCATGCCAACGAGGAACGTCTGCAGGTTGATCGCGTCCTGCAGGCGCGACAGGAAGGCCTGCGGCGGAATACCAAGATAGGACCAGGAGACGAGGCCAGCGCCAGCGAGCGCCGCAATGTCCGAGACGAATGTCAAAACGGGGATCGCCGCCATCAGCGCCAGCAGACGTGGCAGGATCAGCACCTCGGTGACGTTGAGGCCAATGACATGCAACGCGTCGATCTCTTCCTGCATCTTCATCGCGCCGAGTTCAGCGGTGAAGGCAGAGCCAGACCGGCCGGCAACCATGATTGCAGTCAGAAGCACGCCGATTTCACGCAGGACCAGAACACCGGCCAGATCGACGACAAACAGATCAGCACCGAACTGGCGCAGATAGAAGCCGCCCTGCTGCGAAATGATAGCGCCAATCAGGAAGCTCATGAGTGCGACAATCGGAACCGCGCCAATGCAGGTCTTGTCGAACTGGACTGCAATGGCAATCCCGCGCAGCCGCTTGGGATGGAACAGCACCGTCGCAACGACCATGCTGAGCGAGCCCAGGATATGCAGCATTGCAATGAAGTCTTGCCACGCCTCGACAACGGATCGTCCCGTCAGCTCGAAGGCACGAACGATGGAAAAGCGGTGGACGTCCGGGACGAAGCCGGGCGGATGATGCGCATCCACTTCGTTCAGCAAGAGCCGGTGCTCATCGGTAAGACCTGCCAGCTGCACCCGCGTGCCGGCAAACTCGATCCGGCCGCGCAGCTTGTGCAGAACCCAGGCTCCTGCTGTGTCAAGGCGACCAATGGCCGAGAAATCGACCACGGCAACGACCGCATGCAGGTCAGTACAAAGCGGCTCGACCAGTGTTTCAGCAGCCATGGCCGAAAGAATGGTCCAGTCGCCTGACAACGACAGGATGACACGCTCCCCCTCATGCCGAAGGGCGCATCCAGGCTCGTTCAGTTGATTGAGAAAGGCCATGGCGCGGTGGCGAGCCCCTTGCCGCTGTGAAGGACAACCCCCTATACCTGAGAGGACCGCAGGGCGTCCAGCCACACTGGACCTGCAGCCTCGGCAAAGGCGGATACGACCATGGATATTGCAAACCCCTACCTGATGTTCCTCGGCGACGTGCCAGATGCGCTGGCCGCGAAAACCGCGCTCGGTGTCGTCGACTGGCGCCGCGACTGGTGCCTGGGCCAGAATCGCCTGCCCGGATGCCAGGCCGATGCCGGTCTTCCGGACATGTCCATCGAGGCAGCAGCAAAGGCCGGCGCGCGCACCATGATCGTCGGCGCGGTAAATGCGGGCGGCCGGTTGCCCGACCACTGGGTGGCCTCCATCGTCGCAGCCCTTAATGCCGGCATGGATGTCGCCAGCGGACTGCATGTGAAGCTGGGGTCGATCCCGGCCATTCGCGAGGCCGCCGAGCGCAACGGACGCAAGCTCTTTGACGTGCGGCACAGCAGCGAGACCTTCGCCACGGGCAAGGGCAACAAGCGCTCCGGCCGGCGGATCCTGACCGTCGGCACCGACTGTTCGGTCGGAAAGAAGTACACGGCCCTGGCAATGGAACGCGACATGCGCGAGCGCGGATATGCCTGTGACTTCAAGGCCACGGGCCAGACAGGCGTGTTCATTTCGGGCAGAGGCGTCGCAATCGACGCGGTCGTGGCAGATTTCATTTCAGGAGCAGTCGAATGGCTGTCCCCGGCCATGGATGAACGTCGGTGGGACGTGATCGAGGGTCAGGGCTCGCTGTTCCACCCGTCTTTCGCCGGCGTCACGCTGGGCCTGCTGCATGGCGCGCAGCCGGACGCCTTCATCGTCTGCCATGAGCCGACACGCCGGACGATGCGCGGCGTGGAAACACCCCTGCCCTCGATCCAGGCGGTGATCGATCTGACGATCCAGTGCGGCAAGCTGACCAATCCCGCCATTCGGTGCATCGGGTTGTCCGTCAACACGGCCGCGCTCGGCGACGCCGAGGCCCGGACCTATCTGGCAGACCTTGAAAAGAAATACTCCCTACCGGCAACCGATCCGGTTCGTTACGGCATGGGACCGGTGATCGACCGCCTCGCGACCGAGTTCGGAGGCGCATGATGATCCGGGTCGAGGTTACCCACGAGCGGTTCGAGATCGCCGGAGGTTTTACGATCTCGCGCGGCAGCCGAACCCATGCCGACGTGGTCGTCGTGACCCTGACTGACGGAACGCATGTGGGACGCGGCGAATGCGTCCCCTATCCGCGGTATGGCGAGAGCATCGACAGCGTCATGGAAGCGATCCGGCAGACGACCGCAACGCTTGACGGACGTCTCGACCGGCAGACGCTGGCGGCGCAGCTGAAGGCGGGCGCGGCGCGCAATGCCATCGACTGCGCGTTGTGGGACCTCGAAGCCAAGCGCAGCGGACGCCGCGCCGCGGATCTCGCCGGTGTCGGTCCACTGAGGCCCTTGATCACCTGCTTTACCTTGAGCGTCGGGACCCCGGATGCCATGGCCGAGGCCGCCCGCAAGGCAGCGGATCGGCCGCTGCTGAAGGTGAAGCTCGCCGGACCGGGCGATGCCGAGCGCATTGCAGCTGTGCGCGCGAATGCGCCCAGATCTCGTCTGGTGGTCGATGCCAACGAAGCCTGGACCGAGGACTGCTATGCCGAAAACATGGCCGCCTGTGCCGCAGCACAAGTCGAGCTGATCGAACAGCCGCTCCCCGCAGGCAAGGATGCAGCTCTAGAGATCTTGCCCCGGCCTGTCCCGGTTTGCGCCGACGAGAGCCTGCATGTGCGCGGTGACCTGCCCGCCATGCGCCAGCGCTACGACGCCGTCAACATCAAGCTCGACAAGGCCGGCGGGCTGACGGAGGCGCTCGCCCTTTATTCGGATGCGCGCGGCCTCGGCTTCAAGGTCATGGTCGGCTGCATGCTCGGCACGTCGCTGGGGATGGCCCCGGCGGTCCTGGTGGCCCAGCAGGCCGACTATGTCGACCTCGACGGACCGCTGCTCTTGTCCCAGGACCGGGCCGGTGGCCTGGTGTTTGAGGGAAGCACACTGATCCCGCCGGACAGTTCGCTCTGGGGTTGAGGCGTCAGGGAGCGTTGGCCGTTGCCAGCGTGACGCGCCTTGCAAGAACAAGCAGGGCGAGGACGCCCAGCAAAGACAGCCCGGCCATTGCCCAGAAGGCGTGCGCCGGAGCTTCCGCATAGAGGGGGCCGCTGCCCCAGGTGGCGAGCGCATTCAACAGGCCGATTGACGTGGCCATCAGGCTTTGCCCGGTCGCCGACCAGCGCGGCGGGACGATGCGGCCGAGCAGGCTGACCGTTCCCAGATGCACCGCCCCGAAACTGAGCCCGTGCAGCCCCTGCAGGGCGATGATGAAGGTCAGGTCTGTCGCCTGCGCAAACAATGTCCACCGCAAAATCCCGGCCAGCCCGCCGATCAGAATGAGCCGCAGCGGTGTGAACCAGGATGGCAGGCGGCTGGCGTAGATAAAAAGACAGATTTCCGTCACGACGCCCAGGGACCAGACCAGGCCGATCGCCGTGTCCGGAACGCCAGAGGCGCGCCAGAAGATGGTCGCGAAAGCATAATAGCCAGCATGGCTTGCCTGGATGAGGCCGATGCCACCGAGGAGAGCCAGGAACCACGCCTGCCGGAATACGACCGGCCGCTGTGCATCCTGCGCAGGAGTGCCCCCCTCCCGCGCGCCGGCTGGCGGCAAGGTGATGGCCACCACGGCGGTTGCCAGCAGGGACATCAGGATCGCAGAAAGATACGGTAGGTCAGTCGCGAAAGAGATGAGCCAGCCGCCGGCAAGATTGCCCGCGATGAAAGCCACCGACCCCCACAGGCGCATACGGCCGTACTGGCCGCCCGACTTGCGCACCACATCCAGCGCATAGGCATCCGCCAGGGGAATGATCGGAGCCCAGAAGATCATCAGGCCAGCCACGGCAATGAGCGTTGCGATGTAGCTGTCCGTTAACGCGAACAGCGCGAGGAAAACCACCCCAGCCAGCGAATAGAGAAAGATCGACAGTCTTCGACGTCCAGTCTTGTCCGAAAGTGAAGTCAGAATCGGTGCGGCCAGAATGCGAGCGAAGGTTGCAAGCGCCAGAGCGGTCGCAATTTCCGAAACGGAAAGCGCGCGATTGCTCAGGAGAAGCGGGAAAAAGGGCAGAAAAAGGCCAGACCCAACGAAGTGGGCCCAGAAAAGACCACTGACGCGTGTAGACAAGCCGGTTTGAATTTTTATCATGATCGGTGACCCAAGCGGTTCGGGCCTAAAGAGATGTTAACTGTTGAGGCCTAACTTTGCCTGAGAGTATCGGCGTTTGCGTCGAATCACGGGCCGAACGCGGCGAAGAGGACATCGAGACGTTTACGATGGCAGCAATCGAACCGCCAGTCCTGATCCAGGAAACCGAGTACACCGTTCTCGAGCAGACACTTATTGAGTCTGATCGTGGTCGCCGTTTTCTCGCCGAGTATCTGCGCCGGCATCGCAGCTCGGAAACAAACACCATTCTGGACGCAATCGGACGTCTGGAACGAGTGATGCACCGGGAACGCACCGTTCCCGATCTCAACCGCATCAAGCTTGATCTTGCAGACATGCAGGAGGCGATCGAGCGCACCAAGCGCGAGATCGCCAATATCAAGCTGGAAGAAGATGACGGCAACCGCTTCACCAATACATCCAGCGAACTCGATGCCATCGTCACCCAGACTGAACGGGCGACTCAGGACATCCTGGCTGCAGCCGAGCGCATCCAGGAACAAGCCTGGACCTTGCGCGAGAACGGCGCGGACGACAGCGTCTGCGACGAGATCGACGCCAAGGCGACCGAAATCTTCATGGCCTGCTCGTTCCAGGACCTGACCGGCCAGCGCACCCAGAAGGTCGTTCAGGTCATGCGCTACCTGGAAAGCCGCATCAACCTGATGATCGGCATCTGGGGCATCGCCGAAATGAAGGCGGAAGACAAGGCTGGTCCGGTCGACACGCGTCCGGATGCCCATCTGCTGAACGGCCCGCAGCTCGACGGCAAGGGCGTCAAGCAGAACGAAGTCGATGACATGCTGTTCATGTCGGCCGCAGCCACGCAAGCCGCCGAGCCCTTCGACATGGAATTCGTGCGCAATGACAATACTGCGCCCGAGGCCGATGAGCCGGTCAATATCACCACGTCGGCCAAACAGCTGGACGCTGCCACCATCGAGGCAATTTTCGATGAAACCGGCGACGACTTTGCCACGGCCGACGAAGACGACAGCGCCGATGAAGTGATGGACGCCGACAACATCGCGGCGCTCTTCGACACGGACACCTCGGGTGCCGATGCAGTCGAGGAAGCCTCGGCAGACGCAGCCTGGGAAGAAGAGGAAGTCATGGCAGCAGCAGATGGCGATGATCCGCTTGCCATGTTGTCCGAGAACGAACGCCAGGCTCTTTTCAGCTGAGACACGCCAATCCAGGAAGTTTTCAAGGCCCCGGTTTCCGGGGCCTTTTCACTTTGCTTTGGCCGTGAAAAAATCCCACCCAATCATCAAGCTTATTCTGAGATCAAAAAGGCGTTTTCGCTGTGGTTGCATAACCAGCGCATGTTGACGCGGCATTCTGCCAGAACGAATAATTCACTCTTATCTGCAAATCTACGGAGATAAACAGAACAAGCCCAAAGATCGGCGACATCACAGAGCAAGTGGGCCAATGCTCCTGAACCGTCTAGAACAACTTGCCAGAAACAGGGACGCGTCAGCACGATCCGAGCTGATCCGGACCCTGGGCGCCGAATTCTCCAGCCCGGCGAACCCGGATCCGTCTCCGATGGAGCGCGAGCTGTTTTCGGCCCTTGTTCTCGATGTCTTTCATCAGCTGGACCGACCGACACGTTTCGATCTGGTGGTGCGCCTCGCCAAGACGAACCGGATCACCTCCGCACTCGCGGATCGCCTGGCCCAGGAGGACTTCGAGCTTAGTGAGCCGGTGCTGGAGTTTTCACCGACGATCAGCACCACTGCCCTGCGTGAGATCGTCAACAACCGGTCCGACCGGCACCGGGCAGCGATCGCGCGCCGGAACGATCTGAGCGACGCGCTCGTCGACACGATGATCGCCAGGGCCAGCCGTCCGGTGACGCACATCCTGCTGCGAAACCTGAACGCTCCGTTCTCTGCCAGAGGCATCCTCGCCCTGCTGATCTTCGCCAATGTCGAGGAACCCGTTCTGGGCGGGATCGCCCTGCGTGCCCTTCAGGATCCCGGTTTTCATTCGGATCTGCAGACCATCATTGATGCGCAGTGTCCGCTTGTTCCGCCGGCACTGGCGCGCGCCATGGAAGAAGACGACCTGGAGCGGCTTGCCCGCAAGGCGAGCTCGGATGGCAAGACCGCGGACTTCGAAATCGACGGCCGTTCGGTGTCTTGCCACGAGGCCCACATCCAGATCGCGTCAGGCGAATTATCTTTCGATTCCATTCTTCTGACATTGATCGACCAGAACCGGCACGATGCCTGCTGCTGGCTGATCGCGCGCAAGATCAACATGCCCGAAAGCACGGTCACGAAAATCATCAAGTCCGATGCCGACAGCGCCGTCACAAACCTGATGCGGGACACCGGCATCGATCACAAGACCTATCGCAGGTTCCTTGAAGCGCGCTGCGTCTGGTTCAATCGCAGCCCGCGCACGATCCCGGACGAAATCCTTCGCTTCCGCACGGGTCGTCGGCTCGTCTTTGTCTAGGCTTCCCGCCCCGCTGTCCGTCAGACGTTGCCCGCGGATTGCGCTGCGCTAGCCCTGGAGCGCGCGCTGCATCATCGCCGGATCGACATTTCCACCCGACAGGACAATGGCAACAGGCCCTGTTCCGCCCGGCACCTTGCCGGAGAGCAGCGCGGCGAGCGCGACAGCGCCACCTGGTTCCACGACGAGCTTCAGCTCGGTAAAGGCAAAGGCCACGGCGGCGAGCGCCTCGCGGTCCGTCACCACGAGCCCTTGTGCCTTGCGGTCACTCAGGATGCCGAAGGCGGTTTCGCCGGGGCGGTCTGTCAGGATGGCATCGCAGATCGACCCGCTGGCGGCGGCATTGCCCTGGCGCGTCCCGCTTGCCAGCGAGCGGGCATAGTCATCGAAGCCCTCAGGTTCGCATGTGCAGACAAGGGCGTCCGGCGCGTCCTGCCCGACCCCGAGCGCAATGCCGCTGGTGAGCCCGCCGCCGCCCGTACAGGCGACGATCACGTCCGGAACCATGCCAAGCGCCTTTGCCTGGGCGGCAATCTCCAGCCCGACCGTTCCCTGGCCGGAGATCACGCCAGCATCCTCGTAAGGATGCACGAAGGTCGCTCCCGTGCGCTCGCAGATACCCGCCGCGATCTCATCGCGGTTGTCCACGCCGCGGCGATAGGTGATGACGTCGGCCCCAAGCGCACGCGTCCGCTGCAGCTTTATGGCAGGCGCATCTTCCGGCATGATGATCGTGGCTTTGAGCCCAAGGATGCGGGAGGCTTCCGCGACGCCCTGAGCGTGGTTGCCGGACGAACAGGCCACAACGCCCCGCGCCCGATCCTCAACCGGGATCATCGACACCCGGTTGAAGGCGCCGCGAAACTTGAAGGACCCCGTGCGTTGCAGCGTTTCCGGCTTCACCAGCACCGGACGCCCGACCACAGCATCAAGAACAGGAAACCGCAGCAACGGGGTGACCACGGCGTGGCCAGCAAGGCGCTTCTGAGCCGCAAGGATGGTCGCCAAACTCGGTGCATCTGTCATGTCTGTTCCTCCAAGGCCACCCCAAGGGCGTATCAGCACCGGAAGAAAGGAACAAGGCGAACAGGCTACTCTGGGCTACTCTGCAGCTGATGCCACGGCTGCAGCGGCAGCTTGCCTGCCCTTGCCGATCTCATGCGCCCGTTCGGCATTCTCAAGGAACTGCCGCGAGCTGTTCGCCCAGGAGTAGCCCTGCGCGACCTTGCGGCAGAAGTCCCGCGGGATATCCAACGCGGCCAGCGCTGCCTCTCGCAGATCGTTCGAGAGAACGCCGGCACCGCTCTCGCCGATGACATCCAGCGGCCCCATGACCGGATAGGCCGCAACGGGCACGCCGCAGGCCAGCGCCTCGAGAAGCACATTGCCGAACGTATCGGTCAGGGAGGGAAACACGAACACATCCGCAGCCGCGTAATGGCGCGCGAGGTCGGCGCCGAATTTCGCCCCCGTAAAGACCACGTCCGGGTAGGCCTTGCGGAGCGACTCAAGCTGTGGCCCCTCTCCAACCACGACTTTCGTTCCCGGCAAATCCAGATCGAGGAATGCCGTGATGTTCTTCTCGACCGCAACACGGCCGACATTCATGAAGATCGGACGCGGCAGATCCGCCGGCAGGACGGAGTCGCTGGACGGCTGGAACATCGTGTCATCGACACCACGCGACCAGCGCATCAGATGGGTAAAGCCCCGCGCGGTCAGATCGTCCTCAAGCGAACGCGTCGCCACCATGCAGCCTTGTCCGGCGTTATGGAACCGGCGCAGCCAGGCGTAAGTCCAGTCCAGCGGGACCGGCAGGCGGGCGGAGAGATACTCCGGGAAGCGCGTGTGGTAGCTGGTGGTAAAGACCTGGCCAGCCTTCAAGGCGACACTGCGCGCCAGAATGCCGAGCGGCCCCTCAGTGGCGATGTGCAGATGGTCGCAGCTGAACTGACGCATGATCCGCGCCACCCGCCCGCGCGTTGTCAGCGACAGGCGGATCTCCGGATAGGTCGGGCACGGCAGGGTGCGGAACAGCTGTGGCGTCAGGAACTCGACGCGCACACCCATGCGCTGCAGCTCTTCAGCCGTTCGCTCCAGCGAGCGCACCACACCATTGACCTGCGGATGCCATGCATCCGTCACGATGAGAACGGAGGTCATGCCGCGACGGGCTGCTCCTGCGCCGCCTCGTCCAGGGTTTCCGGCTTCGCGTGTTCCACCCATCGGATCACCTCGAAGGTTCCGTCATGATGCTCGGCAACAGCCGTGCAGCTCTCAACCCAGTCACCGGTATTGATGTAATGGATGCCATGCGTCATGTGGCTTGC
This sequence comes from Pannonibacter sp. SL95, assembly GCF_026672425.1. Classification (GTDB taxonomy): domain Bacteria; phylum Pseudomonadota; class Alphaproteobacteria; order Rhizobiales; family Stappiaceae; genus Pannonibacter. The sequence continues at coordinate 1,261,964 of NZ_JAPPRC010000003.1, read as the reverse complement.
AGCGTGGTGGATGTGGCCGCAGATGACGCCATGAGTGCCCTGGCGGCGCGCTTCGTCCGACAACGCTTCCTCGAAACGCCCGATGAAGCTGACCGCGTTCTTCACCTTGAGCTTTGCCCAGGCCGAGAGCGACCAGTAGGTCAGGCCGAGCCGCCGGCGCAGGAAGTTCAGGGTCGTGTTCAACCCAAGCGCAGCGACATAGGCCTTGTCACCGAAGAAGGCCAGCCACTTGGCATGGCGGATCACCACGTCAAACTGGTCGCCATGGATGACGAGATACTGCCGGCCATCCGCTGACGTATGCACGACACTGTCGGCAACCTCGACGCCGCCGAAATGCGTGCCAAGGAAATCGCGCAGAAACTCGTCGTGATTGCCCGGGATGTAAAAGATCCGGGCGCCCTTGCGGGCCTTGCGCAGGATCTTCTGGATCACGTCGTTGTGCGCCTGAGGCCAGTGCCAGGCACGCTTCAGCCGCCAGCCGTCGACGATATCGCCAACGAGGTAGATGGTTTCGGCGTCATTGTACTTGAGAAAATCAAGCAAGAGATCAGCCTGGCAACCCCGGGTACCAAGATGAACATCGGAAATGAACAAGGCCCGATAGTGCCGCGCTTCCTGTCGCGCTGTCATCGCCCGCACTCCACGTCAAAGTCGGGATCCTTAGACGCGATTCAGGTATCAGGAATATGACACATCTGCGGAAGTGGCGGTTTCCCGCCGCACTTGGCAGCTTCCCGGCTCAATTCAGCAAGCCATTATGACAACATACTTAACACTGGCCGTCCGGGCATGACGGCCCGGCAATAGAAAAAGGCCGGCGTGGTACGCCGGCCTTCTCATGATCCCGAAGGACTTCAGTCTCAGAGCTTGCCGCCCCAGCGATACCGGAAGGCCGCCGTGAAGATGTTGACGTTGCTGTCAACATTCGCGGTCAGACGGCCGACGGCCGGGTTGTAGTCCTGATGGCCGGGGCCGATGTTGATCTTGGTGCTCTCGGGAATGATGTGCGTGTAGCCGAGGTCGAGAGACATGTTCTCCATGACCTTGTAGCTCAGGCCCGCCGACAGCCAGTACCGGTTGTTGTCCGGAAGACGCGCAGAGCGGATCTTCTCGTCAATCGGCGACAGTTCGTAGGCGAGGCCGGCGCGCAGCGTCAGCTTCTCATTGTAGTCATATTCACCACCGAGGGCGAAGAACCAGCCGTCGTTGTAGTTGAACTTCAGATCCGGCGTCGCCATCGAGCCGGACTTCGGCTTGGTGTGGATCGTGCCCAGACGGCTCCAGTTCGTCCACTCGACCGTACCGGCAACCCGGAACGCATCGGTCACGCGCTGCTTGACCGAGAAGGTCAGCATTTCCGGGGTCATCGTGGATGCGGTGATGCCGGTCGTGGAGGCCGCGAACGGGGTGCCGGACGGCAGGGAGACGCCTGCCGGCTGAATGTATTCGCCATCCAGCTTGTGCGACACGGCGGAGCGGAAGCCGAGACCGAACTCGGTGCCGTCAGTCGGCTTGATGGTCACACCGGCGTTGAAGCCGAAGCCGATGTCGTCACCCTTGACCTCTGCGGTCTGGGCAGAGGACGACAGCGGGAATGCGGATTTCAGGCGGACCTGCAGGTACTGGATCTGAATGCCGGCACCAACGGAGATCATGTCGTTGATCTTGTAGCCCACGGTCGGGTTGAAGTTGACCGAGAACACTTCGGACGAACGGTTGTACCACTTGCCAGCCCAGTTCGGGTTCGGCTTGGTGGCAAGACCAAACGGCGCGGTAATCGACATGCCGACGAAGAGGTCGTCGTTGATCTTGTAGGCGTTGTAGCTCGCCGGGATCCAGGCGTCGGACCCGATGTCGCCCGTCTTGCCGGAGCCGGAGCCGATCCACGGAATAGCGCCCTTGGTGAAGGTCGCGTCCAGATCCGCGTTCGGGACAATGAACGAGCTGTGCGATTCAAAGGTGATGCCGTCGCCAGCGCCGGTGATGGTCGCCGGGTTCCAGAAGATCGAGGAAATGCTCGGGCCGGTGGTGCCATTACCGGCGAAGGACATGCCCTGGTAGTAGGCGCTCTGTTCGCGCAATGCGAAGCCACCGGCCTGTGCCTGGGTAGCCACCGCGATCAGGCTCAGCGCCGAGCCGCAAAGTGCAGCAGCCTTCAATGCACGGTTCATATCGAAGTTCCCTCCCAAAAACATTCGTGTCAGCCCTGCCTAGCTTTCACTATTGAAAACAGGATCAATAAAACCCGCGCCAAGTGCAATTGCGAAAATCAGCGAGGCAGCGCATCGGATTTGCATGTTGCAGTGCAAAAATGACCTGAACTTAACCGAGTATCGCAACGTCACCCCTTCCGATAACGTCAATTTCCACTTCTGGACGGCCATTCCGGCAGCCCGCAAGAACGACTACGCGTGAATGCCTACTTTTTAGGCAAATTCAACCAGACACAGAACCGACATATTTTCACCAACCGCGTTGCCAAACTGCAACATCTTGCAAGCGGGCAGAGTGGTCGAAAAACACAGGCGGTGGCCTTGCGCAAACGGGCGCTGCGTCGACAATCGCCGCCACGAGGGGCGCGGAGCGAAAATGCCCGTTCCTGACCAGGGAGATGCAGTTATGAAGCTTTGTCGATTCGGACCAGCCGGCGCAGAACGTCCGGGCATCATCGCGGCCGATGGCAGCGTGCGTGACCTCAGTGCACATATGTTGGACCTGGATGCCGATGCCTGGAGTGCTGCCAGCCTCGCCCGCCTGTCGGCGCTGGACCTCGACAGCCTGCCGCGCGTCGAGGGGGAAGTCCGGTTCGGGTCACCGATCCGCCGCCCCGGACACTTCATCGCCATCGGATTGAACTACGCCGATCATGCGGCCGAATCCGGAATGCCCGTGCCGGCCGAGCCGGTGGTGTTCTCCAAGGCACCCAGCTGCATCTGTGGTCCAGACGACGCCGTCATCATCCCCAAAGGTTCAACGAAGCTCGACTGGGAGGTTGAACTGGCCTTCGTGATCGGCACCCGGGCCTGGCAGGTCAGCGAGGCGGATGCCCTTTCGCATGTTGCTGGCTACATGATTTGCAACGACGTTTCGGAACGGGCCTGGCAGATCGAGGGGACCGGCCAATGGATCAAGGGCAAGAGCGCCCCGACCTTCGGCCCGCTCGGCCCGTGGATTGTGACCTCGGACGAGGTTCCGGACCCGCAGGCGCTTGATCTGTATCTCGATCTCAACGGCACACGCGTGCAGACCGGCAGCACCCGGACGATGATCTTCCCCGTCGCCACCCTGGTGCATTTCCTGTCGCACAAGATGGTGCTGGAACCCGGCGACGTCATCACCACGGGCACGCCTCCCGGCGTCGGCATGGGCAAGAAGCCACCAGTCTACCTGAAGGCTGGCGACGTGATGCAGCTTGGCATTTCCGGACTGGGCACGCAGCGCCAGACCGTTGTCGCTGATGCCTGAGCTGACGAAGGCAGGCGCTGCCAAGCGCCTGCCCTCACCTGGCATCACTCAGGCGCCGTCGCGCGCCGACAGGAAGCGCTGAACCGAGACTCGGCTCCAAGGCGCGAGCCGCGCGACTGCGGCCTGATAGCTTTCAAGGATCTTCGCCGACAGCGGATCCTTGTCGGCAAAGCCGGCAAGCACCGCTTCGCTTTCCTTGCGCAGGCCAGCCAGCACGTCATCGGGATAGAAACGCACCTCAACGCCATCCTTCTGCTGCAGGGTGGCGAGTGAGCCGGCGTTCATCCACTCGCTTTCGGTCAGAGCCAACGCGTTTTCCGCGCGGCAGGCCTCAAGCACGATCGCGCGAAGATCTTCCGGCAGACCGTCAAGCGCCACCTTGTTGAACAGGGCCTCGCCGGTTCCGTTCGGCTCGTGGAACCCAGGGGCGTAGTAGTATTTCGCCACCTTCTGGAAGCCCATGGCCTGGTCACTCCATGGCCCCAGAAACTCGGTCGCATCAATCACGCCGGACTGGAGTGCCTGGAAAATCTCGCCAGGCGGCAGCGCCACCGGAGTTGCGCCAAGCCGCCGCAGCACTTCACCGCCCAGTCCCGGCATGCGGATCTTGAGGCCAGCCAGATCATTCAGCGACGTGATCTCACGCTTGAACCAGCCGCCCATCTGCACGCCGGTGTTGCCGGCCATTACCGGTTTGATGCCGAAGGGAGCATAAAGCTCATCCCACAGCGCCTGACCGCCCCCCTGTTCGATCCACGTCATGTGTTCGAGCGGTGTCAGGCCAAAGGGGATGGCGGTGAAGAACACGGCGGCCGGCATCTTGCCCTGCCAGAAGAACGATGCGGTGTGCCCCATCTGTGCCGTGCCGGAGGAGACAGCATCAAGCACGCCGAGCGCTGGCACCAGCTCGCCGGCAGCGGCCAGTTGCACCCGCATGCGGCCACCCGACAGCCTGCCGATCTGGTCGCAAATGCGCTGTGCTGTCACGCCCGGACCTGGCAGGTTCTTCTGCCAGGATGTCACCATCTTCCATTCGATGGTAGCAAGCCCCTGGGCGAGTGCGGGCGCCGCAAGCGTGCCGGAAAGCGTGCCTGCAGCGCCAGCCAGACCAAGGCCAAGCGCCTTGCGGCGGGACAGTGTCAGATCACGAGTCATTCAGCAGTCTCCCAGACGGCGTGGAAATGGTGCACCGGTCCATGTCCGGTGCCGATTGCAAGATGATCGGCGGCACGAATGGCCGCGGTCACATAGGCCTTGGCTGCGGCAACGGCATCCGGCAGCGCGAGCCCGCGGGCCAGTCCTGCCGTGATGGCCGACGACAGGGTGCAGCCCGTGCCGTGGGTGTTGCGTGTGGTGTGACGCGGCGCCGAAAACCAGTTCTCGCTGCCCTCAGCGGTCAGCAGCAGATCCTCGCTCTCCGGACCTTCGCCATGACCGCCCTTGAGCAGAACTGCGCGGGCGCCAAGGCCGAGCAGTGCTCCAGCCTGGATCCGCATGTCATCGCGGCTGATGGCTGCGGGAGCGCCGAGCATGCGCGCGGCCTCGGGAAGATTGGGCGTGATGAGCGACGCCCGTGGCAGCAGCTCCGCGATGATCACCTGCACCGCCTCAGGCACCAGCAGCGGATCACCGGACGCCGCCACCATCACGGGGTCGAGAACCACCGGACGCGGCTTGTAGGCATCAAGCCCGGCCGCAACGGCGAGGATGACGTCCGGACGGGACAGCATGCCGATCTTGATCGCATCGACCGACAGATCCTCCAGCACCGCATCCATCTGCGCCCGAACGAACTGCGGCGGCACATCATGAATCGCGGTGACGCCGTGGGTGTTCTGCGCCGTCAAAGCGGTCAGAACACTGGCGCCGTAGACGCCGAGCGCCGAAAAGGTCTTGAGATCGGCCTGAATGCCGGCACCGCCGCCGGAATCCGAGCCCGCAATGGTCAAGGCAATTGCTGTCATCGGGATGCCCCAGGTTTGAGGAGACAGGAAAAGTCAGTCAGGCGAGACGCAGCTGCGCCGCGAGGGTTCTGGCGTCGAGGCCGTAGAGCGCATCGAGGAACGCGGGCACGAAGCTGCCCGGTCCCCTCGCCTCACGCGCAGCCAGCTCCCCTGCAATCGCCACAAAGCTGAGACCGCTCGCGGCTGCCAGCAGCGGATCAGGCTCCACCGCCAGGCAGGCCCCCAGCACGGCACCAGCTGCACAGCCCGTGGCCGTCACGCGGCCCATCATCGGATCGCCATTGGCAAGACGGAGCTGGCGGCCGCCGCAGGACACGACGTCGACGGCCCCTGTCACGGCATAGGAACTGGCACCCAGCCGATCCGCCCCGCCCATCGCCGCAAGTTCGCCGGCGTTGACCTTGAGCAGGGTTGGGCTCCGCAAAAGCAGGTCCCCGGCCAGTGCCAGACGGGGCGGCGAGCGGTCAACGAAGACTGGATCGAGCACCCACGGTTTGCCGTCCCGTTCGGCGACCTCCAGCCCGAGGGCAAAGGCGGTGCGGCGTGTGTCATCCAGCGTGCCCAGATTGAGCAGCAAGGCATCGGCACTTGCCGCAAAGGCCGGGACTTCCTCGGCTGCCAGCGTCATCGAAGGGATGGCCCCGAGTGCCAGAAGCACGTTGGCGGTGAAGGCCTGGGCAACGGCGTTGGTCAGGCAATGGACGCGCGGAGCCCGCTGGCGCAAACGCTCCAGGACGCCGGCCATGGCGTCCGAAAGCGCCTCACGTGAGTGATCGATCGCAGCGTTCATGCCGCCTCTCCAAATAGATGAAAGGCGCGCGGATGCTCAGCGAAGGGCAGCAGCAATGTCGAGGAATTCATCTGGCAGCGCATCGAAGGCGCGGCCGAATACGTCTGGCCTGTCATCCCAAATCCCTCCGCCGGCACGACCCGGATCAGGTTCAAGGAGTTGGCACGATGCCTCTCAGCCCGGATATCGGGCACCCCCATGAGACGGGAAGACAGCTAACAAGAGCGGCGGCGCAATGCAAGAGGCGATGGCATGTGTTGACGCGGCCGCGCCGATCGGCCATTCCACCTGTCACAGGGCAGCATCCGGAAGCTGCCCCGCGAGGAGCCGCCATGAAGCCGTTTTTCATCATGATCAAGTGCAACCTGGGCGACACCTACAAGGTGGCCAACGCGATTGCCGATGCCGAGATTGCCTCGGAAATCTACTCGACCAGCGGCGACTATGACCTCCTGGTGAAGGTCTACATCGAAGACGGCGAGGACATCGGCCACTTCGTGAACCAGAAGCTGCACTGCCTCGATGGCATTCGCGACACGCGCACCATCATCACCTTCAAGGCCTTCTGAGCGCAGGCCCGACCTTTACGGAACAACCGCGCAAGAACGCCGCCGGAGGACGCCATCACGGCCGCATTGGCCCTCCGGCCTTGCGCGCCCGTGTGTCGTCGCGGCCAAGCTGCCGTTCGCGGAACATCACGAAAAGACCTGCGGCCGTCACGATGAGCGAGCCGACGATGACCTGCCAGACCGGAACCTCGGCAAAGAACATCCAGCCCAGCAGCACTGCCCAGATCATGTTGGTGTAATCGAACGGGGCAATCGTCGAGGCGTCGGCATAGCGGTAGGACTCGGTCATGATGATCTGCCCAACCCCGCCGGCGAGCCCGACGAAGATCAGGAGCCCTGCGGTCTCCCAGTCCGGCAGCACCCAGGCATAGGCAGGATCAAACCAGCCAGCCGGGATCGTCAGCAATGCCATCAGCGATGCGCTGGCCGAGAACCAGAGAACAATCGTGGATGTCCGCTCGGTCTCGCACAGCTTGCGCACGAAAATCATCGCCATGCCGGAGAACAGCGCCCCGACGGCAGCCGCAAGGGCGCCAAACCAGGTCGCTTCCGTGATCTGCAATCCGCCCATGTGCGGCGACAGGATGATCATGATCCCGGCGAATCCGACAGCCACCGCACTCCAGCGGTAGACGCGGACCGTTTCACCCAGGAACAGGAAAGCCAGAACGACGGTAAACAGCGGCGAGGCAAAACCGATCGCCGTGGCATCGGGCAGAGGCAAGTATCTCAGCGCGGTGAAGGAACAGGCCATGGCCAGCATGCCCACGGTCGCGCGCCCGATATGCCCGAGCGGCTGGCGGGTGTGCATTGCCGAAACCAGTTCACGTCGCCAGAGCAGGATGACCAGAACCGGAACAATGCCGAAGAAGTTGCGAGCGAACACAACCTGTCCGATCGGCACCCGCTCGGCTGCGATCTTGAGCGCGACCACCATGATCGAAAAAACAAGCGTGGACGCAACCTTCAGGCCGATGCCGAGGAGAGGCTTGTGCTCCGTCCGGTCGATAACCGAAGCTAAAGCGGCCACCTGGTTGCCGTGGTCAGGCTCTCCCTGCGGGGCCGGCGGCTCTCCAGCGTCTCTCAACGCCATCGTATACGTCCTTCCTGTCCGGTGAATGATGGGCTGTCCGGAGAAAGCTGGCGCAGAACGGCGCCCAGTCAGCGCCGCGATTCCCCGCGTTGGCCCGACTGGTCATACCAGCATTCCCCGGTTTGAACCGCAAAAAGTGGCAATGGAAAGGCCAAGGCGGAGGCAACGACGGCTTTCGCACGCGGTGCGGGTCCAGCAGCGGAAGCACGTCGGCAACACATGCCGGTCCTGCAGGTCGGTCAGAGTAAATCCGCTGCAATTTTACGGGATAACTCGCCCCGATCACAGAAAGTCATGATGAACATGACGCGATTCTCCCCCTACCCTTTTGCAACGTCAGGAGGGTTTCGTCATGTTCAGATCCTTTTTCATGAGCAGGCAGTGGTTTTTCTGGGCCTGGCTGGGGTCAGCGCTGATCCTGTCGGTGACCTGGTACAAGGTCCAGCTCGATGTCCAGATCAACGAATGGTTCGGCAGCTTCTTCGACATGGTCCAGAAGGCGCTTGGCACGCCCGGAGCCGTGACCCTCGAAAGCTATCTGGGCGAGATGTCGACCTTCCTGCGGATCGCGGGCCTCTACATCGTCATCGCCGTGGTGCTGGAATTCTTCGTCCGCCATTTCATCTTCCGCTGGCGTCATGCGATGAACGATTTCTACATGGCCAACTGGCACCTCGTGCGTGATGTCGAGGGCGCGGCTCAGCGCGTGCAGGAGGACACGATGCGGTTCGCGCGCATCATGGAGGGCCTCGGCGTCCTGTTCATGCGCTCGCTGATGACTCTCGCTGCCTTCATACCGCTGCTGTGGGGCCTGTCCGAAAAGGTGACCGAGCTGCCCTGGATCGGGCCGGTGCCCCATTCGATGGTCTTCGTCGCGCTGCTGTCGGCCGCCTTCGGCACGGTGCTTCTGGCCGTTGTCGGCGTCAAACTGCCGGGGCTGGAATTCCAGAACCAGAAGGTAGAGGCGGCCTACCGCAAGGAACTGGTCTATGGCGAGGACAATGCAGACCGCGCGTCGCCGCAGACGGTGGTCGAACTGTTCGCGCAGGTCCGGAAAAATTACTTCCGGCTGTTCTTCCACTACCTCTACTTCGATGTCGCCAAGTGGAGCTATCTGCAGGCCACCGTGCTGGTGCCCTACATCGCGCTCGGGCCGACGGTTGTCAGCGGCACGATCACGCTGGGCGTGATGCAGCAGATCACCCGGGCCTTCGACCGGGTCGAGAGCTCGTTCCAGTTCCTGGTCAACTCGTGGTCGACCATCATCGAGCTGATCTCGATCTACAAGCGCCTCGCCGCCTTCGAGGAACGTATCCGGCTGGCCAAGGCCGCAGCCCCCGTCGCCGCGGCATGACACGCAAGACGGGCCCCTGAGCACAAGGGAGCTGCGACGGGCTCTGCCCGTCTCAGCTCCCGCGCCTGTGCGTGCTGCCCGTCAGCCCCGCGCCGCCTGGATCGCCTGCCACACCTTCTGCGGCGTGGCTGGCATGTCGATGTGCTGCACGCCCGCGCCCTCGCGCAGCGCCATCTGCAGCGCATTCATCACGGAGGCGCAGCCGCCGATGGTGCCCGCCTCCCCGGCGCCCTTGATGCCCAGCGCATTGGTGGTGGAGGGGATGTTGTTGGTCTCGAAATGGATGTCCGGCAGGTCGGCAGCGCGGATCAGCCGGTAGTCGAGCAGCGAGGCCGTCAGCAGCTGGCCGTCGGCATCGTAGACGGTCTCTTCGCACAGCGCCTGGCTGATAGCTTGGGCCGTGCCGCCGATTACCTGGCCGGCGAGCAGGATCGGGTTCACCGTGACGCCGAAATCGTCAACGATGGTGTAGTTGGTGATGGTGATGTCGCCCGTCTCCGGGTCCACCTCCAGCTCGCAGACATGCGTCCCGTTCGGATAGGTCGCCTCGACCTGCTTGACTTCCTCCTGACCGGCAAGCGGCTCGGGCGCACCGGCGGCGATCTCGGCCAGCGTCACCATCCTGTCCGTGCCGACGACCCGCACGGTGCCATCGACCAGCTCCAGATCCTCCGGCCCGGCCTCCAGCTTCTCGGCCGCCTGGTCCTTGATCTTCTGCACGAGGCTCTTCGACGCCTTCAGCACGGACGGCAGCCCCAGCGGAATGGAGCGCGAGCCGCCTGTGCCCCCGCCCTTGCGCACCCGGTCAGTGTCGCCCTGGATGACCTCGATCCGGTCCATGTCGAGACCGAGTTCCTCGGCGATGACCTGGGCATAGGAGGTGGCATGGCCCTGGCCGTTGGTCTGCGTGCCGATCAAAAGCGTCACCGTGCCGTTGCCATTCAGCTCGACGGTCGCTTCCTCCCCGCCCGGGAAGGCGCAAGCCTCGATGTAGCAGCACATGCCGATGCCGCGGAACTTGCCACGGGCGGCGCTGTCGGCCTTGCGCGCGGCAAAGCCGGCCCAGTCGGCCACCTGCAACGCCTTGTCCATGTGGGCGGTGAAGTCACCCGTGTCGTAGAGGCGTCCCGTCGGCGTGCGATAGGGCAGCGCCTCCTTCGGGATGAAGTTGCGGCGGCGGATCTCGTCGCAGGCAAGGCCCAGATCCAGGGCAGCCTGCTCGATGAGCCGCTCGATCAGATAGGCCGCCTCCGGTCGTCCGGCGCCGCGATAGGCATCGGTCGGCACCGTATGCGCATAAACGCCCGTCGCCGTCACATGCAGCGCGGGGATGTCGTAGAGCCCGGTCGACATGGACGTGCCGACAAGGGGAATGAACGGCCCGAACTGGTGCAGATACGCCCCCATCGCCGCCAGCACATGAATGCGCAGGCCGAGGATCTTGCCGTTTGCGTCGAGTGCCAGCTCCGCCGTCGTCACGTTGTCGCGGCCATGGGCATCGGTGACGAAGTGGTCCATGCGCTCCCCGGTCCACTTCACCGGCCGGCGCAGTTTCTCGGCCGCAAACAGGCAGAGCGGATACTCGCGGTAGACGAACATCTTGGTGCCGAAGCCGCCGCCGACCTCGGGCGTGACAATGCGCAGCTGCGAAGGTTCGATGCCGAGGATGTCGCGGGCGATGATGTCGCGCATGCCGTGGCCGCCCTGGGTGCCGGCGGTCAGCGTGTAGCGTCCGCTCGCCGGATCAAATTCGGCAACGCAGGCGCGCGGCTCCATGTAGTTGGCCACAAGCCGGTTGTTGTGCAGCTTGATCTGCGACACATGTGCGGCCGAGGCAAAGGCCGTTCCCGTCTTTGCGGCATCACCATGGCCGAGCGTGAAGGCGCGGTTGGTGCCGAACTCGGGCCAGACGAGCGGTGCGTCATCCTGCAGTGCCGCCTCGATGTCCACCACCACATCCAGCGGCGTGTAGTCCACCTCGATCAGCTCCGCAGCGGATTTCGCGGCATTGACGCTGTCGGCGACGATGAAGGCGATGGCGTCGCCCACATGGCGGACGGTGTCTGAGCACAGGACAGGCCGCTCAGGCACCTTGTGCGTGGTGCCATCGACCTGCCGCATCACGGCTTTGGTCGGCATCGGCTTCATCGTACCGAGATCGGCGGCGGTCAGCACCAGATGGATGCCGGGCGCGGCCCGGGCGGCGTCGAGCCCGTCCAGCTTGATCGTGGCATGGGCCATGGCCGAGCGCAGCACGAAGGCCTGCAGCACGCCCTCGGGCGCGAAATCGTCGGTGTAGCGGCCGCGCCCGGTGATCAGGGTCGCGTCTTCCTTGCGCCGGATCGGTGCCCCGATTCCGAACTTCTTCGGCGTCATGTCGTTCATCTGGAGGCGGCCTCAAGCTTTGGGGGAAGCCGGCGACGGGGGAAGAAGCCGCAGGCTTGTCTTGCATTGCGGAAAGAATAGCGCGCGGATGCCGCCCCGACCACCCCTGCCAGGCATCACCTGTCTCACGCGCTTTCGTTCAGCTTCAGTCCGTTCAGCACCAGATCGACATGGGCCGCCTTGAACGCGTCCAGATCAATGGGTTGGTGCCGCGCAAAGGTCAGCTGCCAGATCGCCGCCATCAGTCCCGGGGCAAAGAGAACCATCGGCAGGCGGGCCAACGGCCCATCGCGAAACTCGCCGCGCTCCACGCCCAGACGGACCACAGCACCGATCAGCGCCGTACCCTTGCTGATGACCTCGCGGTGATAGAATTCGGTGATGCCGGGAAACCGTGGTCCCTCGGCAATCAGGATGCGCATCAGCACATGTGCCTCCGACTTCAGAACCAGCTCATAAAGCTGCCCGATCATGTGCTCCAGCAAGGCCGTAGCACTGCCCGGGTAGCTTGAAATCGCCATGCCGATCGCGTCGAGATTGCTTGTCAGGCGGGAGCGGACGACGGCCTCGAACAGCGCCTCCTTGCTGTCGAAGTAGCGATAGATCGTTCCCTTGACGACCCCGGCCCGCGCCGCAACGTCCTCCAGCCGCGTGCCTTCAAAGCCATTCGCCGCAAACTCCGCAAAACCTGCGGCGATGATTTCGCCCGGCCGCTGTTCCCTGCGGCGTTGTCTCGGCTTCGGTGGTGCGGTTCCCGCCGCTGCGTCGTCGATCATGCCAGTTGCCTCGTCGCGGTTATAACGATATTAATGACTCATGGGTCATTAAAAAGATCTCCCTCAAGATGTCCCGAACCGACAGGGAACACAATGGACAGCCAGCCTCATGTCGCGAGCACGCAGCCTGCGCCCGTGCATCCCGCCCAGCCCTCGCGCCGACGCGGACTTTGGGGCCGTCTGGTGGTTGGCGTTGCGCTGATCGGGCTGGTGGCGGCTGGCGGCTATGTGGCTCGGCAGCGGCTGCTGAGTGCTCCGATTGCGGCCAGCCCCATAGTGGTGCGGCCGGCGCCACGGGATGCCGCCATTGGTCTTGCCACACTATTGCCCGCAAGCGAGATCCGCACCCTCGCCCTGCCCTCCGGCTCGACAGACGCGCGAATTGCCGTTCTGGACGTGGAGCTTGGGGATCAGGTCAAGGCCGGCGACGTTCTCGCCCGGCTCGACAATGAGGGACGGCTGCAGCACGCCGTCCGGCTGGCAGAAGCAACCGTCAATGTGCGCAAGGCCGAGCTGGATCTGGCGCGCGACCGCAATCAGGCGAGCATCGGCGAGGCCCGCGCTGCACTCGCCCGCGAGGAAGCGGCAGCGCTGGTCGCAGACCAGGAACTGGAGCGCACCCGCAGTCTCTTCAATCGCAACTTCGTTGCCAAGGCCGCATTGGACCAGGCCGAGGCAACGGCCAGCCAGGCCCGCCAGCGCGTGGAAGCGGCCAGTGCCACTCTGTCACGCTATGTCACTGGCGAAGGCCTCCCCGCCTCGGTGCTGGAACAGGGCGACATCCGGCTTGCGCTCAGCAACCTCGACCAGGCCGAACGCCAGCTCGATGCGAGCCGGCAGGATCTGGAGCAGGCCTACATTCGCGCCCCGATCAACGGCACGATCATCGCCATCCATGCCCGTGCGGGCGAAAAGCCATCCGGCAGCGGCATTCTGGAGCTGGCCGATACGTCCCACATGATTGGCCGCGCGGAGATCTATGAAACCAGCATTGCGTCAGTGGTCCTGGGTGCGAAAGCGACGCTTCAGTCCTCCGCCCTCTCGCACGAGCTGCAAGGCACGGTGTCACGCATCGGACTGCAGGTGCAGCGCCAGAGCATCATCGACAAGAACCCCGCCGCCAACACCGACGCCCGGGTGATTGAAGTCGACATCACGCTGGACGGCCCGTCCACAGTCCTTGCCGGCCGCCTGATCGGACTGCAGGCGCTGGCGCGGATCGCCTCCGGGCACGCGTCCGGAAACCAGACCACGCAAGGTGGCCAATGATGACGGCGACGCGCAAGCCGATCATTGCGCGCGTCCTGACGCTTCTGCTGGGACGGCTGCCGATCGGCTGGCTGCAGCTGACGCACAACAGGACGCGCCTGATCGCCGCAGTTGGCGGCGTGGCCTTCGCCAACATTCTGGTCTTTATGCAGCTCGGCTTTTTCGGGGCCTTGCTGGAGACAATCCGGATGCCCTACCGCCTGCTGGACGCCGACATCTTCCTGACGGCCGCAGACGCCAACACCCTGACAGACGGCAGCTATCTTCCCCGCCAGCGGCTGTACGAGGCTCTGGCACGGCCCGACATAGAGGGCGGACACGCCTGGTATGTAGGCAAGCTGGACTGGGATCTGGCTCCGGGGCAGTCGATTTCCTTGCAGGTGTTTGGCTTTGACCCGGCAACGCGGCCATTCCGGTCACAGGAGCTGAATGCCCAGCTGACGGCGTTGTCCGTCCCCGATACCGCCCTGCTCGACATGGCAGCGCGCACGCTGGACAGCTCCCGTTTCGCCGGTGCCTCGCTCACCAGCCCCGTGTCACTGGAGCTTGACCGGCCGGCAACTGGATCTGATCGGCGGTTTCCGGATCGGTGGCGGTTTCGAAGCAGATGGCTATCTGATCGTCTCGGACCAGACCTTCATGCGGCTGTTTCCCGCCAGAAGCCCCGGCGCACCGAACCACATCCTGCTGCGCAAGACGGACGGGACGCTGGCAAACCCTGTCGCCGCAGACCTGCGCCAGGTGCTGCCAGCGGAAGACACCCGCGTCGAGACGCTCGCGAGCGCCATAGCCAAGGACCAAAGCTACCAGACGACAAAGCGTCCGGTCGGCGTCGTCTTCGGCTTTGGCGTCATCATCGGCATGCTGGTCGGGATCATCATCGTCTATCAGGTGTTGTCGACCGACGTCGCCGATCACCTGAAGGAATATGCGACTTTCAAGGCGATGGGCTATCCGCGCCGGTTCTTCCTTGGCATCGTCTTTGAAGAAGCCGTGCTGCTGGCCCTGCTCGGCTTCGTGCCGGGCCTCCTCATCGCCACCGGGTTTTACGCCGTGGTCTCGAAGGCAACCGGATTGCCGCTCGAGATGAACATGATGCGGGCCAGCGCGGTGCTGATCGGCACAATTGCCGCCTGTGCACTTTCCGGCGCGCTTGCCACCCGGCGCCTCAATGCTGCCGACCCGGCTGACCTGTTCTGATGCGAGGATCCAACGCATGAACGCGCATTCCAGCTCCGATGTCCTCACCGTCATGGGACTCAATCACTGGTTCGGCGAGGGCGAGGCACAGAAGCAGGTGCTGCATGACATCAACCTGACGCTGAAGCCGGGTGAACTCGTCATTCTCATGGGCGCGTCCGGTTCCGGCAAGACAACCCTGCTGACCTTGGCCGGCTGCCTGCGCTCGGTGCAGTCCGGCAGCATTCGTCTGCTGGGACGGGAACTGTCCGGAGCGAGCGAGGCAACACTGATCACCAGCCGGCGCCAGCTCGGCTTCATCTTCCAGGCGCACAATCTGCACGAAAGCCTGACCGCGCTGGAAAACGTGCGCATGGGACTTGAGGTGCATGGCCGGGCAGCGATGAGAGACTGGGAGAGCAAAGCCCGCGCCATGCTGGGCGAGCTCGGGCTCGGCGAGCGCCTCAACTATCTCCCCTCCCGCCTGTCCGGCGGACAGAAACAGCGTGTGGCCATCGCCCGCGCGCTGGTGGCGAACCCGCCCTTGATCTTTGCCGACGAGCCGACGGCGGCGCTCGACAAGGACAGCGGCCTTGCAGTGGTGCAGTTGTTCCTGCAACGCGCCCGCAGCACGGGCACCACCATCCTGATGGTGACCCATGACAACCGGATCCTCGACCTTGCCGACCGGATCATCGTCATGGAAGACGGACGCCTCAAGTCCGACACCACCCGGCACGCAGCATGACAAAGCCCCCGCCCGGACGACCGGACGAGGGCTTTCTGCAGGTTCAGTCGAGCAAAATGAGAAGGTTCAGGCCGCTGGTGCCTTCGCCCGCTTGGCGGCTTCCTCCTCGACCAGTTCCTTCTTGGACAGTTTGCCGACCATGGTCTTCGGAAGCGCTTCGCGGAACTCGATCTCGCGCGGCAGTTCGATGGCAGACAGATGTCCCTTCAGGAAGGTCTTGATGTCATCGGCCGAGACGGAATGCCCACCGCGAACCTTGATGAAGGCCTTTGGCGCCTGTCCGCGATACTCGTCAGGAACAGCGATCACGATCGTCTCCTCGACCGCCGGGTGCTGATACAGCGCTTCCTCGATCACACGAGGGTACACGTTGTAGCCGGAACACAGGATCAGGTCCTTGATGCGATCAACCAGGTAGATGAAGCCATCCGGATCGCGGTAGCCAACGTCGCCGGTGTGCAGGAAACCGTCCTCGATGCTCTGCCCGGTTTCGTCCGGCCGCTTCCAGTAGCCCTTCATCACCTGCGGACCCTTGATGCAGAGCTCGCCCTTTTCGCCTTCCGCAACCGCCACCGAGCGATTATCAAGGGCACGGAACTCGATGGTGGTCCAGCTCACGGCCCGGCCGATCGAACCGGCACGACGCGTGTCATCAAGCGGATTCACGGCGGCAACCGGCGAGGACTCCGTGAGGCCATAGCCTTCGACCAGAACGCAATGGGTCAGCTTCTCGAATTTTTCCTTCACCTCAACCGGCAGCGGCGCACCGCCCGACAGGCAGAGCTTGATGCAGGTGAGGTCGTAATTGGCCGTCATCGGCGAGTTGTTGATCGCGGTGTAGATCGTCGGCACGCCCGGGAACAGGGTGGGCCGGGTGCGCTTGATCGTGTCGAGCAGCATCTTCAGCTCGAACCGCGGCATCAGCACCATTTCCGCCCCAAGCACCACGGCAAGGTTCTGCGCCACCGTCATGGCAAAGACGTGGAAGAACGGCAGCACGCTGAGCATCTTTTCCTTGCCCATCTCGGCGGCATGGAAAACCAGCTTCATCTGCTCGATATTGGCCGAAAGGTTCGCATGCGTCAGCATCGCCCCCTTCGGCACACCGGTGGTGCCGCCGGTGTACTGCAGGACGGCCACGTCCTCCTCCGGATTGATGGCAACAGGCGTGACCTTGCCGCCCCGGGTCAGGAGCGAGGCAAAAGGAATATGCGCGGCATCGTCCGGAACCTTTGCCCGTTCCTTGCCCTTGAACAGCGAGAACAGGAATTTCTTCGGCTGCGGCAGGATATCTGTGAAGGGGCAGACGATGATCTTCTCGAGCATGCCGTCGCGGCGGACGGCCTCGACCTTGTCGTAGATCACCTTGAGATCCAGCGTCACCATGATGCGCGCATCGGCATCACGGGTCTGGAAGGCGATCTCGCGCTCGACATAGAGCGGATTGAAGTTGACCACCGTGGCGCCGATCTTGAGCAGCGCGAAATAGAAGATCGTGTAGTAGGGCGTGTTGGGCAGGCAGAGCCCGACCTTGGTGCCCTTGGTCACGCCCATGGCCTGCAGACCGGCCGCCGTGCGGTTCGTCAGTGCGCCGATCTCGGCATAGGTCCAGGTCTTGCCCAGGAAGTCGACAGCCCGGCTTTTGCCATAGCTGCGAACAGTCTCCTCCAGATACTCATGCACCGCACGCGCCCGGAATACCGGGCCAAATTCCTCCGCAGTCGTCATGGCGGTCTCCACCGTGGTTATTCCGCCTGCCTCGTCCAGTCCGCCGACGTCAGCGGGCTCCTCAACCCGCCGATCCGGTCACCCGGATGTCCTTCCCCGTCGTACAGTCCGCAGGCAGGAGGGTGTTCCCTTCTGTCCAGAACAGTCAGCGTCAGCTTTGATCAGGCCTTCCGTTTGCGTCAACCCGCAACGTAACGGCACCTGGCCAAAAAATCATGCTCTGCGCACAGGCTGATGCCAGTCAGCATGTACTGTCAACAAAACACCTTGCAGCTAAATAAATTTGCGTCAGGATGTGGCCAAGCGCAACCTCGGGGAGAACGGCACCGTGACCGCACCCGGCGGCACGATAGGGGCGCAAACCGATGTTTCTTACGTGCATGCCGCAGGGCTTTCCTGATCTTTCTCGCATCGCACCGTCGAAATGCGGCACTGCAAAACAGTTTCCTCATTGACCCAGACGGCGTCGCGTCTATTAATTAATCCAACAATAATTATTCGGTGCTGCCGGCGGAACTTTCCCGGCAGGGAGGACGCTGAATGAGCAGGGCAGGAACAGCCGGACAGTCGGGCACAGGGGCGGGGCGCGGCAGCAACTCGGCCCAATTGCGCCGGTACAATGAGCGCCTTGTGCTGCAGATCCTGCGGCGCGCCGGCGAGGCCTCGAAGGCAGATCTTGCGCGTGCCGCCAACCTCACAAATGCAGCGATTGGTGCAATCATTCAGGATCTCGACACCGAGGGACTGATCGAGGACGTCGGCAAGCGCCATGATGGTGGCCGGGGACAGCCGGCGACAATGCTGCGTCTGGCACCGCGCGGGGCCTTCGGCTTCGGCGTCCGGCTCGGCCGCGCTGGCATCGAAACCGTGCTGGTCGATTTTGCAGGCCGCGTCATCGGACGCAGCGCACATGACATGGTCCTGCCAGTTCCGGACAAGGCCATCGACATCATGCGGCGCGACATCGAAGGCCTGCATGAACTGCTCACGCCGGCCGAGCGCCGGCGCATCACCGGAATTGGCCTGGCGCAACCCTTCAACCTGGGCGCTTGGCTGCGGGAACTTGGTCTGCCGGCGGAAAACTTCAAACCGTGGGACGAGGTCGATGTGGCCTCGGCACTGGAGCAGGCGACCCGGCTGCCGGTTTTCGCAGAGAACGACGGCACCGCCGCCGCTGTCGCAGAGCTGTTTTATGGCATCGGACGCAATGAAGACGACTTTCTGTACCTGTTCATTGGCCCGGCCATCGGCGGTGGCCTGATCCTGCACGGCGATGTGGTTCGCGGCCGCACCGGCAACGCAGCCGATGTTGCCGTCATGCCGGTCCTGCCGAGCCGTCTCGCCAGTGCGCCACGGCCCAAGGGACAGTGGGATATCCTGCTGACACGGGCCTCGCTGGGTGCGCTGGCCCGTCATCTGACGCCGGGCACGGGCCTGCGGCCCCTGCGCTCCGATCTCGAACAGGCGATCTCGGCTGGCCGGCCGGAAGTGGCCGAATGGCTTGACGACTGCATTGACGCCCTGACCCCGACGATCCAGGCCGGACACGCCCTGCTGGATGTGCCGCTGGTCGTGGTCGACTGCGATGTCGATGGCGGCCTGCTGACGACGCTGCTCGCCCGGCTGCAGGCGGCCCTGGAGGCTGGAGCGCCGGAGGCAAGGCACGCGCCGCGCGTTGCACGCGGCAGTTTCGGTCAGGATGCCGGTGCGCTTGGCGCCGCCAGCCTGCCGATGTTCTTCAACTTCTCTCCAAGGGCCTCGATCCTGACTGGTGGGGCCCAGGCAGTTGCCGTGAACGGCAACGCACGACCGGAGATGCTGCCCCGGGATTGACGGGGAAACTGGACATGCGTGCGCTGCACGCCCGAAATCGCCCTGCAGGCAACTGGTCGGCCTGCGGACGGGAGGACTGTTGCCAACGGCCAGGGAGGAAAACCAATGATCCGCAAGATGCTTCTCGCCGGTTCCATTCTCGCCGCCATGGGCGCAATGCCCGCGCAGGCAGCCGGAACCAGCGCCTGCCTGATCACCAAGACCGATACCAATCCCTTCTTCGTCAAGATGAAGGAAGGCGCGACCGCCAAGGCCGCCGAGCTTGGCGTCACGCTCAAGGCCTATGCCGGCAAGATCGATGGCGACCATGAAAGCCAGGTCGCTGCCATCGAGACCTGCATCGCCGACGGCGCGAAAGGCATTCTCATCACGGCATCGGACACCAAGGCCATTGTCGACAGCGTCAAGCAGGCGCGCGACGCCGGCATTCTGGTGATCGCACTCGACACCCCGCTGGAGCCGATCGACTCCGCCGACATGACCTTCGCCACCGACAACTTCAAGGCCGGCACGCTGATCGGGTCCTGGGCCAAGGCAACGCTGGGCGACAAGACCAAGGACGCCAAGATCGCCATGCTGGACCTGTCCATCAGCCAGCCGTCGGTCGACGTACTGCGCGATCAGGGCTTCCTGACCGGTTTCGGCATTGACGTCGCCGACCCGAACAAGTGGGGCGACGAAAAGGATCCGCGCATCGTCGGCAACGAAGTCACCTCGGGCAACGAGGAAGGCGGACGCAAGGCGATGGAAAACCTCCTGACCAAGGATCCGATGATCAACGTCGTCTACACCATCAACGAGCCGTCCGCTGCCGGTGCCTATGAGGCGCTCAAGGCCGTGGGCCGTGAAAAGGACGTACTGATCGTGTCCGTCGACGGCGGCTGCCCGGGCGTGAAGAACGTTGCCGAAGGCGTCATCGGTGCCACGTCGCAGCAGTATCCGCTGCTGATGGCGGCCCTTGGCATCGAAGCCATCAAGACCTTTGCCGACACCGGCGCGAAGCCGAAGCCGACCGAAGGCAAGGCCTTCTTCGACACCGGCGTTTCGCTGGTCACCGACAAGCCGGCTGCCGGCGTTCAGTCGATCGACACCAAGGAAGGTCTCAACAAGTGCTGGGGCTGACCCTGGCGCCGTCTGACCTGACCTGACACCAGATCCCCGGCCTCACGGGCCGGGGATCACTGGCCAGCCACGCTGAGGGGGAGAGCATGAGCGAACAAAGTCCGGCGCGACAAGATTTCGAAAAGGGACTGGAGGGCAGCGCCACGCGCGTCGCCAGTTTCGAAACCCAGGACCGATCGCCCTTGGCGCGGCTGCAACACGCCCTTCATGCCAACCCGGCCGGCGTTCCGCTGATCGTATTGAGCGCATCGGTGCTGATCTTCGGCATCATCCTCGGCGAGAAGTTCTTCACCCCGTTTTCACTCACCCTGATCCTGCAGCAGGTTGCCGTCGTCGGCATCGTCGGCGTCGCGCAGTCGCTGGTGGTCCTCACCGCCGGCATCGACCTTTCAGTCGGCGCGATCATGGTGCTGTCGTCGGTGGTGATGGGGCAGTTCACCTTCCGATACGGCTTGCCGGCGGAAATTGCTGTGCTCTGCGGCCTGGCAGTCGGGGCGCTGTGCGGCTTCATCAACGGCGTTCTGGTTGCCGTCATGCGGTTGCCACCCTTCATCGTCACGCTCGGCATGTGGCAGATCGTGCTGGCCTCGAATTTCCTCTATTCAGCGAACGAAACGATCCGCAGCCAGGACATCTCGGCTGAAGCGCCGATCCTCCAGTTCTTCGGCGAGAAGATCAATATCGGCGGCGCGGTGTTCACCTACGGCGTCATCCTGATGATCCTGCTGGTGCTGCTGTTCAACTACCTGCTCAACCACACCGCCTGGGGCCGCCATGTCTATGCCATTGGCGATGACCCCGATGCCGCCGAACTGGCAGGCGTCCGGGTCTCCAGGGTCCGGATCTCGGTCTACACACTGGCTGGCCTGATCTGCGCCTTTGCCGGCTGGACCCTGATCGGCCGCATCGGCTCGGTGTCGCCGACGGCCGGCCAGTTCGCCAACATCGAATCCATCACGGCCGTGGTGATCGGCGGCATCTCGCTCTTTGGCGGCCGCGGGTCGATCCTCGGCATGATCTTCGGGGCCTTGATCGTTGGCGTGTTCTCGCTGGGCCTGCGCCTCATCGGCACCGACCCGCAGTGGACCTATCTCCTCATCGGCGCGCTGATCATCGCCGCCGTCGCCATTGACCAGTGGATCAGAAAGGTTGCGTCATGAGCCAGACCCACGCTCACCCCGCGCCGGTTCTCACAGCCCGCGGCCTCGTCAAGCGCTATGGCCGCGTCGTCGCGCTCGATCACGCCGACTTTGACCTCTATCCCGGCGAGATCCTGGCCGTGATCGGTGACAACGGCGCTGGCAAGTCGACACTGATCAAGGCCATTTCCGGTGCCGTAACGCCGGACGAGGGCGAGATCCGGCTCGAGGGCCAGACAATCAACTTCACCTCACCGATGCAGGCCCGTGAGGCAGGGATCGAGACAGTGTACCAGAACCTGGCCCTCTCCCCTGCCCTGTCCATCGCCGACAACCTGTTCATGGGGCGGGAGATCCGCAAGCCCGGCTTTCTCGGAAAGTATCTGCGCACCCTCGACCGCAAGGCAATGGAGCGGATCGCCCGCGAAAAGCTGAGCGAACTGGGTCTCCTGACGATCCAGAACATCAATCAGGCGGTGGAGACCCTCTCCGGCGGGCAGCGCCAGGGCATCGCGGTCGCCCGCGCCGCCGCTTTCGGGTCAAAGGTGGTGATCATGGATGAGCCAACCGCCGCCTTGGGCGTGAAGGAAAGCCGGCGTGTGCTCGACCTCATCAAGGACGTGCGCGCCCGTGGTCTGCCGATTGTCCTGATCAGCCACAACATGCCGCATGTGTTCGAGGTGGCGGACCGGATCCACATCCACCGCCTCGGCAGGCGCGCCTGCGTCATCCGCCCGCAGGACTACAGCATGTCCGATGCCGTGGCCATCATGACCGGGGCAAAGGAACCGCCGCAGGATCTGGCAGCCTGATCTGCGCCGTGCTCCACGCGCTGGCCCGCCAGCTCCTCCGGCGGGCTTTCGCCGTAACGGAAGTCTGCGTCCTTCGGCATTGCACAAAAGAACCGCTTCCCTTATTAAAACGATTGAAAATTTCTGGCTGCCCTGATTTGGCGCCTGTCTCGGGAGATCTGGCTAATGGCCGTACGCGTGATCGAGGTGGATGATTTCGACCTGGTGGTGTTCGGAGGCACCGGTGACCTTGCGCACCGCAAGCTGCTGCCCGCCCTGTATCATCGCGATCTCGATGGCCAGCTTCCGGCCGGCGCACGCATCGTCGTCACCTCCCGCCGCGAGTTCTCGGGCGAGGAATACCGGGCCTGGGCGGAAGGCGCGCTCGGCGAGCACGTCAAGGATCTGGAGCCGGGCGCGCTGAAGCGCTTCCTCGACCGGCTTATCTATATCGCCATCGACGTTGCAACCGATGCAGGCTGGGCCGAACTCGGCGCAATCCTCGCCAAGCGCCCGAAAGTCATCCGGGCCTTCTACCTGGCCGTGGCACCCGACTTCTTCGGCACCATCTGCGATGGCATCGGCCGGCATGGGCTGGTCACTGCCAACACGCGCGTGGTCATCGAAAAGCCGATCGGCAAGGACGGCGCCTCTGCTCATGCCCTGAACGAGAGCATCGGCAAGGTGTTCAAGGAACACCAGATCTTCCGTATCGACCACTATCTCGGCAAGGAGACGGTGCAGAACCTCATGGCGCTGCGCTTTGCCAATGCCCTGTTCGAGCCGCTGTGGAACGCTGCCCACATCGACCACGTCCAGATCACCGTCGCCGAGTCGCTCGGCGTCGGCGGTCGTGCCGGTTACTACGACACGGCCGGCGCACTGCGCGACATGGTGCAGAACCACATCCTGCAGCTGCTTTGCCTTGTCGCCATGGAGCCGCCGGAGTCCATGAATGCCGACAGCGTGCGCGATGAGAAACTGAAGGTTCTGAAGGCGCTCGCGCCGATCACGCCGGAACTGGCCGAAAAGCACATCGTGCGCGGCCAGTACAAGGCCGGTGCATCCGAAGGCGGCGCCGTTCCCGGCTATCTCGACGAACTCGGCCGCGACGACAGCCTGACCGAGACGTTTGTGGCCCTGAAGGCCCAGATCGCCAACTGGCGGTGGGCCGGCGTGCCGTTCTATCTGCGCACCGGCAAGCGGCTGGCGACGCGCGTGTCCGAGATCGTCGTGCAGTTCCGCCCGATCCCGCATTCGATTTTCGGGCCGGAAGCGGGCGTCATTTCCGCCAACCGTCTCATCATCCGCCTGCAGCCGGATGAGGGCGTCAAGATGCAGGTCATGATCAAGGATCCGGGCCCGGGCGGCATGCGCCTGCGCCAGGTGCCGCTGGACATGAGCTTTGCCGATGCCTTCAAGGTCCGCAATCCGGATGCCTATGAGCGTTTGATCATGGATGTCATCCGCGGCAACCAGACCCTCTTCATGCGCCGCGACGAGGTGGACGCAGCCTGGGCCTGGGTTGACCCGATCCTGGAGTCCTGGGCGGCAGCCAAGGACCAGCCAAAGGCCTACACCTCCGGCACCTGGGGCCCGTCCGCCTCGATCGCCCTGATCGAACGCGATGGCCGCACCTGGGCCGAAGACGGCATCTGATACCGAAAACGGTGACGGCGAGACGCCGCCGTCACCGGACCGGCGGCACGGCAAGGCCCTTCGGGGGCCTTTTCCGGCACTAGCTTTAAATCGATTGAAATCAACTGCTTGCATCGCGCATTCGCGTGACCCCGATATCGGCACTGGGCTGGGGACGGCATCGGGGGCAGCCTGAGGGAGAGGTCCATGACCATTCACGCTCGCATCGGTGAAGTCACCGAACGCATCGCTCGCCGCAGCCATGACAGCCGCGCGCTGTACCTGGACCGCATCCGCGCAGCCGCTGAGAAGGGCCCGGTGCGCTCGCGACTGGCGTGCGGCAACCTCGCCCACGGCTTTGCCGCTTGCGGCCCGTCCGACAAGGCCGCCCTTGCCGGCGACGTGGTGCCGAACCTTGGCATCATCACCGCCTATAACGACATGCTGTCCGCCCACCAGCCCTACGAGACCTATCCGGAACTGATCCGGCAGGCCGCGCGCGAGGCAGGAGCTGTGGCGCAGGTCGCCGGCGGCGTGCCGGCCATGTGCGACGGCGTCACCCAGGGCCAGGACGGGATGGAGCTGTCTCTGTTTTCGCGCGATGTCATCGCCATGAGCGCCGCGATCGGCCTGTCACACCAGATGTTCGACGCGGCCGTATTCCTCGGCATCTGCGATAAGATCGTCCCTGGTCTCGTCATGGCCGCCCTGTCCTTCGGCCATCTGCCTGCCGTGTTCATCCCGGCCGGTCCGATGACCACCGGAATCTCCAACGATGAGAAGGCCAAGGTTCGCCAGCTCTTTGCCGAGGGCAAGGTGGGGCGCAAGGAACTGCTGGAATCCGAAAGCAAGTCCTACCACGGCCCGGGCACCTGCACCTTCTACGGCACGGCCAACTCCAACCAGATGCTGATGGAGATCATGGGCCTGCACCTGCCGGGCGCGTCCTTCGTCAACCCGAACACTCCCCTGCGCGACGCGCTGACCCGCGAAGCCGTCAAGCGTGCGCTCGCCATTACCGCATCCGGCAATGAATACACACCGGTCGGTGAGGTGATTGATGAACGCGCCGTGGTCAACGGTGTCGTCGGCCTGCATGCCACCGGTGGCTCGACCAACCACACCATGCATCTTGTTGCCATGGCCAATGCGGCCGGCATCAAGCTGACCTGGGACGATATTTCGGACCTGTCCGACGCCGTCCCCCTGCTCGCCCGCGTCTACCCCAACGGCAAGGCCGATGTGAACCACTTCCAGGCGGCAGGCGGCATGGGCTTCCTGATCCGTGAGCTTCTGTCGGGTGGGTTCCTGCACAAGGACGTGCGGACAGTGAACGGCACCGGCCTCGATGGTTACACGGTCGAAGCGCATCTCAACGACGATGGCAGCCTGCGCAAGGATCCGTCCCCGGCCCAGTCCGGCGACGAAAAGGTGCTCGCGCCCCTCGGCAAGGCATTCCAGTCCAATGGCGGCCTGAAGATGCTGACCGGCAACCTTGGCCGTGCGGTCATCAAGATCTCGGCCGTGGCGCCGGAGCGGCACATCATCGAGGCTCCGGCCCGTGTCTTCCACTCCCAGGACGCGCTGCAGGCAGCCTTCAAGGCAGGCGAACTGACGTCGGACATTGTCGCCGTTGTCCGCTTCCAGGGCCCCAAGGCCTGCGGCATGCCGGAACTGCACAAGCTGACGCCCGCGCTCGGGATCCTGCAGGACCGTGGTCACAAGGTTGCCCTCGTCACCGACGGTCGCATGTCCGGTGCCTCCGGCAAGGTTCCTGCCGCAATCCACGTGACGCCGGAGGCCTGCGCCGGCGGCTCCATTGCCCGTATTCAGGACGGTGACATCATCCGTGTTGACGCGGTGACCGGAACGCTGGAAGTGCTGGTGGATGAGGCGACCTTCAATGCCCGGCCGCTGGCGACGCAGGATCTGTCCGCCAACCAGTTCGGCGTCGGCCGCGACCTGTTCGCCGGCTTCCGCGCCCTCGTTGGCACCGCGGACGAAGGGGCTCATGTCTTCGGTGCCTGATCGTACCGGCACCCCGACCATCATTGCATAAGGAAATTCAGGAATGGCCCAGGATACCGCCCGTATCGAAGCTGTCATGCGTGCAGCCCCCGTCATCCCGGTACTGATCGTCGATGATCCGAAGAGCGCCGTGCCGATGGCAGAAGCTCTGGTCCGGGGCGGTCTGCCGGCAATCGAGATCACTCTGCGGACCCCGCGTGCGCTCGAGGCCATCAAGGCCGTTGCCGATCATGTTGAAGGGGCGATCCCCGGTGCCGGCACCGTTCTGGATGCCGCACAGTATGAGGCCGCGGTAAAGGCCGGTTCAAAGTTCATCGTGTCTCCGGGCGCGACCCCGAAACTGCTGGATGCTGCCGCGAACCATGATGTCCCGCTGCTGCCTGGCGCTGCGACCGCATCGGAAGTCATGGCCCTGATCGAACGCGGTTACCTGCGGCTGAAGTTCTTCCCGGCCGAACAGGCCGGCGGCGCTGCCTATCTCAAGTCGCTGTCTTCGCCGCTGTCGCAGGTGAAATTCTGCCCGACCGGCGGCATCAGCCTCGACAAGGCTCCGACCTATCTTGCCCTGCCGAATGTCCTGTGCGTCGGCGGATCCTGGATTGCCGACGCAAAGGCGATCGAGGCTGGAGACTGGTCCGGCATCGAAGCTCGGGCGCGTGAAGCAGCAGGCTTGCCGCGGTAATCGGGGAACGTCGACTCCCCCTTCGCCAAAAAGTTGCCACAATCCGCGCGGGCGGCCTTGAAAAGGCTGCCCGTCTTCCTTATGTCCGCGCGGCAACGGCGGGCGGTCGTAAGGGGTTTCACGTATTTTCAGCGGCACCCCTCGCACCCAGCCACAATTCGCTCGGATTCAGGTCTGTCGTGTGAATACGGCAGCGACGATCCGTCACCGCCGGCCGATCCGGCACATGTTTGAACAAGGGACATGCCACGCAATGGCGCTTGATATCGTTTTCCTCCTGGTCGGCCTCGTCCTGCTCTTCGCCGGTGGCGAAGGGCTCGTCCGCGGCGCTGTCGCACTGGCTGCCCGTCTCGGCATGTCTCCCCTGCTTATCGGCCTGACGGTCGTCGGATTTGGCACCTCGATGCCGGAGCTGGTTGTTTCGCTGAAGGCAGCTTTTGCCGGATCGCCTGACATTGCTGTCGGCAATGTGGTTGGGTCCAACACGGCCAACATCCTGCTCATCCTCGGCATTGCGGCGGTTATCTATCCGATCCCGACGTCCATCCCCGGCATCCGGCGCGACCTCTTCGTCATGCTGGCAGTTGCTGTCCTGACACTCGGCCTCGGCTACATGGGCGCACTGGATCGCCTAACGGGCGGCCTGATGTTCGCTGCTCTTGTTGGCTACATCGCTTACGCTGCCCTGTCCGGCAAGCAGGATGCTGACGAAGGCAGTCAGCCGACAAACATGCCGCTCTGGCAGCAGCTGGCGTTCATCGTCGTCGGTCTGGCAGCCCTCGTCTATGGCGCGGACCTGCTTGTCACTGGTGCAACGTCGATTGCCCGCAGCTTTGGCATTCCGGAAGCGGTCATTGGCCTGACGATCGTCGCGGTCGGCACCAGCCTGCCGGAACTGGCGACCTCAGCGGTGGCGGCGTTCCGCAAGCATTCGGAAATTGCCATCGGCAATGTCATCGGCTCGAACATCTTCAACATCCTGGGCATTCTGGGCATCACGGCGGTGCTGCACCCCGTCACCATCGCACCGACGATGGCGGCCTTCGACATTCCGCTGATGCTGGGTGTGACGCTGATGCTGGTCGCCCTGCTGCTCGCCGCCAAGAGCCTGTCTCGGGCTATCGGCGCAAGTTTCATGCTGCTCTATGTCGGCTATTGTGCCTGGCTCTTTACACAGACACCCGCAGTCTGACGTCTTCAGGACCGGCGCGCGTCAGGCGCGCCGCTCCACCTTGCCGCCGGCCTTCGTCCAGGCGGAAAAGCCACCTTCCAGGTGCACCACCGGCTTCAGCCCCATATCGAGGGCTGTTGCAGCCGCAAGCGCTGAACGCCAGCCACCCGCGCAGAAGAAGACAAAGGTCGCATCCCTGGCAAAGACGTCATTGTGATAGGGGCTTGCCGGATCGATCCAGAACTCAAGCATGCCGCGCGGGCAATGGAAGGCCCCGGGCATCATGCCTTCACGCTCCAGTTCGCGCGGATCGCGCAGATCAATGAAGATGTGATCCTCCCGGCCCAGAAGCGATTTCGCCTCCTGCGGCGGCACCGCCCTGACCCGAGCATTGGCTGCATCCAGAAGCGCCTGATAGCCTGTCGTGATCTCCTGTGGCATGTGCCCCTCCTTGCGTATCCGCCGTAATGCGGACCTCCTCTGTTCTTGCCAACAGTGGTGCCTGCCCTACAAACCTGACAAGCCCTTCCCGGCCTAAAACAGCCTAGGCAGAGCTACGGCCTATCGCAAACGGATCAAATGGCGTAAGGGACGCAAAATTCTTCAGGATCCGGAGTTGCAAATGCCCCTTTCTGCCGCCGAGCGCGACCTTCTGATCACACGGGCCGGCGGATGCTGTGAGCTTTGCGGTGCAACCACAGAACTGGCTGCCTTTGCTGTGGCTCCGCGACCGGGCGACACTGCCGACGAATCGATCCTCGCTTGCCGCGCGTGCCGGGACGGCCTGAACGGTGTTGCAGAACCCGATCACCGGTGGCGCTGCCTGACAGAAAGCGCCTGGAGCCAGGTGCCTGCTGTCCAGGTCGTCGCCTGGCGTACGCTCGAAGGCCTGAGCAGCGAGGACTGGGCTCGCGATCTCCTAGAGCAGCTCTACCTCGACGAAGAGACGATGGCCTGGGTCCATGCCAAGGCCGAAGCAGAGGCCGGCGCGGACGAAGGCAGCCAGCACAAGGATACGTTCGGCGCGGTTCTGAACGCCGGCGACACCGTGACCCTGATCAAGGATCTCAAGGTCAAGGGCGCCAACTTCACCGCCAAGCGCGGCACTGCCGTGCGCAACATTGCCCTTGTTCCCGACAATCCGGAACAGATTGAAGGCCGGGTCAACGACCAGCGGATCGTCATCCTCACCGAATTCGTCAAGAAGAGCTCCTGACGGACGCAGCCCCAACTGGAACCGGTCATTTCCGCCTGCAATCGGCAGCGGTCTGTGCTATCCCAAGCCCGCGCCGCCCTCAGGGTGGATTTCGATTTAAATCGATTTAGGAGCTCGCATGTTCACCGCTGATCATTGGCAGTCGCTGAAGTCTCACGCCGAAGCCCTCAAGGGCACCAGCCTGCGGCAGCTCTTCGCCGCCAACCCGGATCGTTTCGCAGAACTCAGCCGGTCTGACGCGGATCTCCTGATCGACTTCTCGAAGTCACGCCTGACGCCGGAGCTGCTGGCACTGCTCTGCCGGTTCGCGCGTGAAGCCGGCGTCGAAGCCCGCCGCGATGCCATGTTCGCCGGCGAGAAGATCAACGCGACCGAAAAGCGCGCCGTCCTGCATACCGCCCTGCGCAACCTGTCCGACAATCCGGTCATCGTCGACGGCGAGGATGTCATGCCGGACGTGCGCGAAGTGCTGGCGACGCTTGGGGACTTTGCCGAAGGCCTCAGGGCCGGCGAGATCACCGGCGCGACGGGCAAGGCATTCACCGATGTCGTCAACATCGGCATCGGCGGTTCGGATCTCGGTCCGGTCATGACCACCCTGGCGCTTGCGCCCTACCATGATGGCCCGCGCCTGCATTACGTCTCCAACGTGGACGGCGCGCATCTTGCCGACACGCTGAAGGCGCTCGACTCGGAAACAACCCTTTTCATCGTCGCGTCGAAGACCTTCACCACGATCGAGACCATGACCAACGCCCGCTCCGCCCGTCTCTGGGTGGCCAATGCGCTCGGCGAGCGGGCCGTGGGCGACCATTTTGCTGCCGTCTCCACCGCTATCGACAAGGTCGCGGCCTTTGGCATCGAACCCTCGCGCGTCTTCGGCTTCTGGGATTGGGTTGGCGGCCGCTATTCTGTCTGGTCGGCCATCGGCCTGCCGCTGATGATCGCCATTGGCCCGGACGCCTTCGCGGAATTCCTCGAGGGCGCCCATGCCATGGACCTGCATTTCCAGACCGCATCGGTCGAGGACAACCTGCCGATGCTGATGGGGCTGGTTGGCGTCTGGAACCGCAACGCGCTTGGCTATGCTGCCCGCGCCGTCCTGCCCTATGACCAGCGCCTGTCGCGCCTGCCCGCCTATCTGCAGCAGCTCGACATGGAATCGAACGGCAAGGGCGTGACCCTCGATGGCGCTCCGGTCAGCGTCGAGACCGGCCCGCTCGTCTGGGGCGAGCCCGGCACCAATGGCCAGCACGCGTTCTACCAGCTGCTGCACCAGGGCACGACGGTGATCCCGTGCGAGTTCATCGTCGCTGCGCAGGGGCATGAGTCGGACCTTGCCCACCACCACGAAATGCTGGTGGCCAACTGCCTGGCTCAGTCGGAAGCCTTGATGCTGGGCCGAACCGAAGCTGAAGCCCGCGCTCAGCTGGCAGCCGCAGGCCTGTCGCCGGAAGAGATCGATCAGCTGGCTCCGCACAAGGTGTTCCCGGGCGATCGCCCGTCGATCACCATCGTCCACGACCAGCTGACGCCCTTTGCGCTCGGCCGTCTGATTGCCCTCTATGAACACCGGGTGTTCGTGGAAGGCGTCATCTGGGGCATCAACTCGTTTGATCAGTGGGGCGTCGAGCTGGGCAAGGAACTGGCGACTGCCTTGCTGCCGATGGTCAAGGGCGAAGCGGATCCGGCGGCGAAGGACAGCTCCACGCGCGGCCTGCTGCAGGCGCTCAAACAGAACTGACGCTCTTGCGCGATGCAGGCTTCTGCCCCAAACATGACGCAGGGACCCGGGAACAAATCCGGGGCCCTGCGCGTTGACCAAGTGATTTAGATCACCGCATTATCGCCAAGTTAGCCTAGTATCGGCTAGGGCATTGGCTGCGGGACATTGACGCCTCGTCCGCAGGTTATGGGAGACCCATGATGAAGAAGTTTGTAGTCCTGGCCGTGGCAGGCCTCGCACTGGCCGCTTGCCAGTCTGACAGCCAGCGTGACCGTGCTCTGGTCGGCGGTGGCCTGGGTGCAGCGACCGGCGCCATCATCGGCGCAGCAGCAACCGGCGATGTCGGCGGCGCTCTGGTCGGCGGCGTGATCGGCGGTGCCGGTGGCGCGATCGTCGGCTCGGCAACCACTCCGAAGAACTGCGTTGCCTACGACCGGTATGGCCGTCCGTACCGCGTGGTTTGCCCGTAATCGGATCAGATCAAGGCCCGCGCCGGGTTTGGCTTTCGCCGCCCGGCCGGGCTCGTCTTGCCTTTCCGTGACGCTGGAGACCGCAGCATGGCATTGCGCCGTCTCGCGCACATTTCCGTTCTCTTGATTTGTGGCAGCCTTGCCGCCTGTTCGAGCACCAGCCAACGCGACCGGATTCTGGTGGGCGGGGGTCTTGGCGCTGCAACGGGCGCAGCGATTGGCGCTGCAGCCGGTTCGACCGCTGGCGCAGCACTGGCAGGCGCTGCCATCGGTGCCGTCGGCGGTGGCCTGATCGGGGCTGCGACCGCCCCACGCGAATGCATCGCCCGCGACGCCAACCGGAACCCCTACAAGGTCCCCTGCCCCTGACCGGCAGAGCCTGATGTCTGGACAATCCCAAAGGAAAAAGCCCCGGGCCAGTCACCCGGGGCTTTTCTGTTTTCTAGGGCTAACCCGATGATGCAATCAGGCGCTCAGGGCCGCTTCCGGCGCGACGTAGTCGTAGCCAAGTGCGTCAGCCACGGCCTTGCAGGTGACCTTGCCCTTGTAGACGTTCAGGCCCGGCAGGAAGTTCGGGTTGGCCAGCAGCGCCTTCTTTGCACCGTGGTCAGCCAGCGCCAGCGTGTAGGGCAGCGTGACGTTGTTGAGCGCGAAGGTCGAGGTGCGCGGAACCGCGCCCGGCATGTTGGCAACGCAGTAGTGCACGACGCCGTCGACAACATAGGTCGGCTCGGCGTGGGTCGTGGCATGCGCCGTCTCGAAGCAGCCGCCCTGGTCGATGGCGACGTCAACGACGACGGAGCCGTTCTTCATCCGCTTGATCATGTCAGCGGTGACGAGCTTGGGAGCAGCAGCACCGGCAACCAGGACCGCGCCGATGACAACGTCGGCATCCAGAACGTACTGCTCAAGAGCAGCCTTGGTGGAGTAGACGGTGCGCAGGGCAGAGCCAAACGAGCGCGACAGGCTGGCGAGAACGTCGACGTTGCGATCCAGAACGGTAACTTCCGCGCCAAGGCCAAGAGCCATGGTGATGGCATGCGCGCCAACGACACCGCCGCCGATGACAACGACCTTGGCCGGAGCAACGCCCGGGACGCCGCCGACGAGAATGCCCGAACCGCCGTTGGCCTTCTGCAGCGCGTTGGCAGCAGCCGTGATCGACAGGCGGCCAGCGACCTGCGACATCGGGGCCAGCAGCGGCAGACCGCCGCGACCGTCGGTGACGGTTTCATAGGCGATGCAGGTCGCGCCCGACTTGACGAGGTCAGCGGTCTGCTCTGCATCCGGAGCAAGGTGGAGATAGGTAAAGAGCGTGTGGTCCGGGCGCAGCATGGCGCGCTCGACGGCCTGCGGCTCCTTGACCTTGACGATCATCTCGGCGCTGTCAAAGACTTCCCGAGCGGTCTTGAGGATCTTGGCCCCAGCAGCGACATAGGCTGCATCATCAGCTCCGATGCCAGCACCGGCCTGGGTTTCTACAAATACTTCGTGTCCATGCGCGACGACTTCCATGACGCTATCTGGCGTCAAGCCGACGCGATACTCATGGTTTTTGATTTCTTTCGGTACACCGATACGCATTGCTTGCCCCCCTATGGACTAAGTTCGATTTGTCGACAGTAGCGGAGCAGCTTTCGAATTGGATTGCGTTCTATGCGAAGGAATACGTAAACTCGCAACATTCTGCGAACTGAAACCCTCAACTTCGCAGAATATTCGAAAGTTCCGCAATGAAGCTCGACAGACTCGACAAGCGCATCCTCGCCGTCCTGCAACAGGATGGCCGTATCCCGAACGCAGATCTTGCCGAAAAGGTCGGCCTTTCCGCCTCCGCCTGCCTGCGCCGGGTGCGGGCGCTGGAGGAAACCGGCGTCATCAGCCGCTATGTCGCCCTGCTGGACCAGCGCAAGATCGGCCGGCGCATGGACGTCTTCGTCGAGATCTCGCTGGTCGGACAAGCCAACGAGGTGCTCAATGCCTTTGAACAGGCCGTCGCGCAGTACCCGGAAATCATGGAATGCTACCTGATGGCCGGAGACGCGGATTATCTCCTGCGCCTGACCGCAGAAGACCCGAATGATTTCGAGCGCATCCACCGCGAAACCCTCGCCCGCCTGCCGGGCGTCTCCCGCATGAAGTCCTCCTTTGCCATCCGGCCCATTGTCCGCAAGACCGCCTTCTCGCTTGACGCGCAGGGGCGGCCGAATGACGAGGGCGGTCGACGCACCGGTTGACCGCCGCTATAGTCCGGCCAGCCTGAATCGATTGAAAATCTGAGGAGTTTCCGCGTGTCGCTTGACTTCACCTGCCTGCTCGATGGCCGCTATGCCCTGGGCGAATGCCCGACTTGGGACGAGAAGACCGGCACGCTTTACTTCGTCGACATCAAGGGCAAGACGATCCATGCGCTGGAGTGGGCAAGCCGCGTCCTCACGGCAAGCTGGCATTTCGAGCGTGAGGTCGGCTCCTTCGGGCTGGCAGCGGACGGGCGCTTCGTCGTGGCAGAGTGGGACGAAGTCTATCTCTTCGATCCGGCGACCCGCGCCCGGGAGCATCTGGCCAGCATCGAAGCTGACCTGCCGCATACCCGGCTGAATGATGGCAAGGTTGGCCCCGATGGCGCCTTCTGGGTCGGCACAATGGACATCCGCACCCCGCGCGAACCTGTTGGTGGCCTCTATCGTATCAGCCCTGACGGATCCCTCACCCGGATCATCGGCGAGTTGCGCGTCTCCAACGGACTGGCCTGGTCGCCGGACGGCCACACCCTGTATCACGCCGACAGCGGCCCCGGCTGGATTGACACCTGGGATTTCGACCCGGCCAGCGGTGAGGCATCGAACCGCCGCCGCTTCGCACAGCTCGTCACCGAGACCGGCCGTCCGGATGGCGGTACCGTTGATAGCAACGGCAACTACTGGAATGCCGGTGTGTCTGCGGGTGTTCTCAACTGCTTTGCGCCAGATGGCACGCAGATTGGGGCTTATGCCGTTCCGGTTCCGCGCCCGACGATGCCCTGCTTCTGCGGCCCGGACCTGTCGGATCTGGTGCTGACGAGCCTGCGCCCGGACGATGCAGCGGCCATTGAGGCAGCGCCGCAGTCGGGCAGCCTGTTCCACGCCGTACCGGGCGTACGCGGCCTGCCCACCTATCGCTTCGGCGCGCGGGCCTGAGCCCGCGCCGCGTCCTCAGGCAGCTTCGTCCGAGACGTCCCGTCCGGCCCGGACGAAGCCCTTGGCCGCTTCAGGGATGACCTTGCCCCAGCAAGGCTTGAGGTCATGGTCGACCGAGACGCGTTCGTCGAAGACGAAGCATTCGCCGGACCACAGGCTTTCGGACTGCGGCATCTTCTCCAGATAGTTGAGGATGCCGCCGTCCAGGTGGAACACGTTCTCAATCCCCAGATCCATCAGGTAGGACGTCGACTTTTCGCAGCGGATGCCACCTGTGCAGAACATCGCGACCTTACTGGCCTTGCCGAGATCGCGCTGCTGCTTGAGCCAGTCCGGAAACTGGCGGAACGACCGTGTCTCTGGATTGACCGCGCCCTTGAACGTCCCGAAGGCGAATTCATAGTCATTGCGGGTGTCGATGATCAGCACATCCGGCTCGCTGATCAGGCTGTTCCAGTCTTGCGGCGAGACATAGGTGCCGACGTGCTTGCGCGGGTCCACGCTTGGAACACCCAGCGTCACGATCTCCTTTTTCAGCCGCACCTTCATGCGCTTGAACGGGATGTGCTCGCACCAGCTTTCCTTATGCACCAGATCGGCAAGGCGCGGATCGCCGCGCATATGCTCCAGAACCGCCCGGATCCCCTGTTCAGGCCCGGCGATCGTTCCATTCACACCCTCGCGCGCGAGCAGAAGACTGCCAAACACCCCGTTCGTTGTGCAAACTTCGTGGAGGGGCAGGCGAAGGTCGGCGTAGTCCTCAAGCGGAACGAACTTGTAAAGGGCAGCAACAAGAAACTGGGTCATGGTCCGGCGTCAGCAAGGTCTGGATGCGGACTGTATGCCCCCAAAGCTGGCAAAACGCAAAAAGGAACGCTTGCCTCCGGCCAGGGAGCCAGCGGAAAGCGTCCCAGTTTGGTCCCGGGAGGAAGCCGGGAGGATGCCGTCAGCGACCGCCGCTGAAGGCGTTCAGAACGGTCAGAAGGCTGGTGAGGTTGTCGGCAACGCCAGTCTGGGCGACCTTCTCGGTCGCACCGGCGGCAGCCGTGGTGTCGAGCGAGTAGATCTGCATGATGCCCTGGTTGACAGCAGCCTGGGCCAGCGACGTCTGCTGCTGCTGCGCCTGCACAGCATTCTCGAACAGGATGCCGGTGGAGTGCGCCATCGCCTGGTACAGCGTGCTGATGGCAATGGCCGGGGCTTCACCCACGACCTTGACGTTGGACTGCGTCACCGCATCGGTGACCATCGGGTTGACGGTTACGGGATCTGCCATGGGTCTTGCTCCTTTGAGGGTGGCCGCTCGTCACTCGGCCTTTGCATCTGATAGGACGCCCCTGATGGGGTGTTGTGACGGGAAAGCACTGGGTTTCTTTATCTTTTCAGTCGATCGCGATGCGTGTCCGGCCTGGGGTTGCCAGGCCGGCGGGGGCCACGGCGATCCGGTCAGCTGAACGAGTTGAGGATCGTCAGCAGGCTGGTCAGGCTGTCGCTCGTGCCGGTCTGGGCGATCTTTTCGGTCGCACCGGCGGCAGCCGTGGTGTCGAGCGAATAGATCTGCATGATGCCCTGGTTGACCGCGGCCTGGGCCAGCGAGGTCTGCTGCTGCTGCGCCTGCACGGCATTCTGGAACAGGATGCCTGTGGAATGCGCCATCGCCTGATACAGCGTGCTGATGGCGATCGCCGGGGCTTCGCCCACGACCTTGAGGTTGGACTGGGTCACGGCGTCGGTGACCATCGGATTCACGGTGACAGGTACGGCCATCTGTTTGCTCCTGATTGCGGGGGGTGATGCCCTCCCCGTTGCCTTCATATCGACGCCTGAACTTGGCTTACGTGAAAACTAACTCATTATTTTTGTTATTCTTTTTCGGGATTTCACCCCAATGCACCTATCCCCGGCCGGCGCGTTTCTGCTCCAGTCGGGCGGCAAGCTGGGCCAGCAGACCGGAGATCTTCCGGTCGACTTCCTGGGCAACGACCCCGCGGACATCGCCCATTCTCTGGTTCATCTGCATGGCCATGCCCCTGGGCGTCGCCTGGGGCATGGCACCTGCCTGGGCTGCAGGTTGCCCTTGTCCGGCTGCTGGTGCCGGTTCACTCCCCGGGGGTGCCCCGAGCCCATGTCCAAGCGTGTTGGCTGCGGCGAGTGCGACAGAGGCAGATGATGTGAGCTGTCCGAGCAGGTCCTTGTCCGACAGGAGACGCAGCATGGTTTCGTGCTCGCTGCGCATCGAGGTCGACAGCTGCGCGGCCGTATCGCGCGTGGCAGCCAGGATCTTGGCCGCTGTCGCGATGCCCTGCTCGAACGCCGCATCAGCCGCGCGCTTCTGACGCCCGGCTTCAATTCCGGCTGCCAGAATGGCCGGCAATGAGCGGGAAACGGCCTGATATCCCGCCTGCAAGGCCGCCACTTTCAGATGATCCTGCAGGAGGCGGCGCATCAGCTGGTCGCCTTCCGGCACGCTGAGCCCGGACGCCGGCCCCGATCCCGCCGCCGCAGCAGCAGCAGGATCACCCGCCGGGCCAGGCGCCACCGGGGGCACCGCAGGTTGGGCAACGGACGGTTCGCTGCCGCTGGCAGATGCCGCAGGCGCAGCAGATGCGGGCGGCGGGGTTTCCGGCTCGGGAACCCCGCCAACCATCACCTCGATCTTGGGCACGGGCACCACGGGCGCAGTCACTTCGGGCGCATCAGCGGTCGGGATCGGAACCGTTGGTGCCACAACGTTCGGCGCGACGAGCGTCGGGGTTTCAGGCGCGGAAACGATCAGCGTTTCGGTCATCGCTGCTCTCCTCGGAATTGCGGTCATCCTCGCGGCCGGCATCCCGGCCCGAAGCCCTTGCGGTTGCGCTGCTGACTTCCCGCTCATAGTCACGGTCAGACGGACGGATCACATCCCGGTCGGAGGTCCGCTCAGTACCGCGCGGATCCGCATGTTCATGGCAGCGGCAGCCATGATCGCCGCTGCGGGCGACATAGACCCCGCTCACGCCGGAGCTGCAGGGATGGCCACATCCACCGCTCACATGCATGGCCCGCAGCTCGACTTCAGGTGCCGGGGCAAAGCGCAGATTGCGGGCGACCGCCATCATCTGGTCTGCGCCCCACAACGAGGCCCGGGCGCTGGCGATCTGGCTGATCACGCGCGGATACATGCAGTAGAGCCGTTCAAGCTCGGCAGCGTCGCGCTCCTTGCCCAGATCCTCGGCCCAGCTGGTCAGAAAGTCAGCCAGCAGGCTGTCCAGTTCGGTACAGATGACATTGATTTCGAGTTCCATGATCACCGCTCCTTTTTCGGGCATGCGTGGTCCCTGCCCGGCGAAGACTGCTTCGCAAGGGTCTGGTCGTGTCCGGACCGATGAGACGGTCAGGGTGTCTTGAGATCGCTGAAGATCGTCTGGGCCGACTGGCCGGCCGTCGTGCTCACGGACCCGTAGACCTGCACGGCGGCGGTCACCATGCTCTGGATTTCAGCCAGCAGCGGGACCGCCTCGGCTTCACCAACAGGACCCTGCGCGGCCTTCTTGATCGCAATGGCCTGGGCTGCGACCGCGATCTGCATGATGGCGTTCATGTAACTGGCTGCATCCTGCACCGCCTGCCCGGTGGTCTGACCCACCATGATTTCCGGCGGCGTTACGGCCATCTTCATGCCATAGGCAAGGTTCTCCGTATTGGAAAACTGGACGGCCTGAACCACCTGCTGGTTCAGTGCCGAGGTACTGCCACCCGATGGCGCGGGAGGGGCAGGAGGCGCGGGAGGCGCCGGAGGATCATCGCCCGTACCATCGCCGCCCCCGTCACCAAGACCATTGCCGCCGATACCGGCACCAAGCCCGCCCGTGCCCTTGCCACCACCGCCTGGTGCTGCCGCAAGGGCGATGGCCGGTTCAGCACTCCGGCTCGGGGCAGGACTGCGGCGCACCATGTCCTCGCCGGTCATCCTCTGCGGTCGCGCCGGCGCGTCGTTGTCTTCCGACAGGGCGGCGAATGCACCATGTGCAGCCGCTCCGTTCATCCTGCCTTCGGCGGCCAGGCTGCCTTGACCCTGAATGTCCATGTCAGACCTTCCCTGTTTGTCGCGGGTTTCCCGGTTGCTTGTGGTGGGCGCGTCGGTTTGCGGGCGCGGACGGCTGACGCTCGCCCCACGCGAGGCCCCTTCCATGACATGTGCCGTGGCGCGCGTTCCGTTCGGCGCTCCGGCAAGACCATCAGCAGTCAGGCGCCGCCGCGGCCGGTCGGGCACCCAATCGGCAGTCCAGCCATCGTTTCCGCCGTCGGCCCAATCCGCACCGTGCTCCGCACCAGCTGGAGCGGCTTGCGGCGGTCCGTCAAAGAATGACTTCAGACGCTGGAGTCCTGACGCCAGCCACATGATCCGTCTCCCGTGGAATCGATCCCGGCGACAGGTCCACTGACCGCCGGCGGGTTACCGCAACAGGACGAGGGGCGCTTCCGTCACGCCGGCCGGGAAATAGCTCCGGCCCGTGGCGCGCAGCCGCTACTCTCCGATGTCCATGATCAGCTGCACTGCTTTCGACACGACCGCCGTCATGATCTGGTTCATGGCCTGCTGGCTGTGCACGGCGTTCTGGATCGAAAGACCGGTCGCATGGCTGCTGACCTGATACAGACTGGCGATCGCCTGGGCCGGCGCCTCCGCCACAACCTTCACATTGGTCTGGGTGACTGCATCGGTGATTTGTGCGTTTACAAGATCGACCATGGTAGATTTTCCTGTTCAGCTCGCGATTGCCGTATCCCTCTGGACGTTTCACCCTTTCCGCCGTGACGGCGGCGGGATCAGCTTCGGCTCTTCCGCATGTTCGAGACCTGCTCGCAGCATCTGCCGCAGGTTCTGTACCCGCTTGCGCGCCAGGGCCTCCGAAATACCCAGGTCAGCAGCGATCTCGCGGTAGCCCAGCTCATCGCAGAAGCGCATCTCGAAGATCCTCTGGTGCTCCTCCGGCAACCGGTCGATCAGCCGCATCACCCTGGCGAGCGCTTCCTGCTGCCAGAGAAGATGTTCCTGGCTCGGGCGGCTGTCGGCCATGTCTGCCGTGCTGTCCTCGTAGATGTCGGCCGAGAAATCGCGGACTTGCCGCTCCGAATTCCGCCGCCGCAACCTCGAGATGTATTCGTTCTTCAGGGCGAACAGCAGAAATGCGCGCGGCTCACGAACCTGCGTGTCGGTCCGCTCCACGTGACTGATCGCCTTGATCAGCGTCGACGAGAGCAGGTCTTCCGCCTCTTCCCGATCGCCTCGGGTCAACCGCATTGCCCTGCGCCGCAGCACCGGGCCATCGTCAATCCAGCTCGACCAGAGGCCACCGGCAGGCATCGTTTCCAACATCGCGCGCTTCCTGATCTCGTCCACGGACTGTCTCCCTGCGCATTTGGCTCTTTTACGGCCTTGTGCTCTCAGAGACGCTGAAGATATTCCTTCGTGACATTAGATCCGAAGATTTTTTATTTAAATATGCGATACGTTAGGAATTTGTTAGGCATGTTTTTCTTTAGAATAACGCTGTGTTTGAATGGCCGGAAGCAGTCGTTCCTGTGGGTGACCTACATGCATCATCTGACTGGAAAGAACTGACAGACCGACGGCGGAAATCTACCCTTGATTGCGGAAATGCAACTCAAATACAACCAGCACGCCACACGCTCGACACAACCCAGAATAACAATCACCCCGCAAGGCAAACCTTGGCGCAGCTCAGGAAACCTGTCCTGACCGGATCAGATCTAGTTGTATGGAGGTTGCAGGAGCGACTTCTCAGACCGGGACCGCGAAAGAGCGGCGAGACAATGGCTCCGCAGGTGGGTGCCCCGATGCACAGATCAGCCGGTATCTGGCCGCTGCGCTTCACCTCGCCAAAACATCAAGCGAAAGCGAGAGCGCAGACAACAAAAAAGGCGGCTTTCGCCACCCTGCCCTAGCGCCAATCGGCGCTCTTCACATCTTTAGAAGGAGATGGTGGGTGCACAAGGATTCGAACCTTGGACCGTCTGATTAAGAGTCAGATGCTCTACCAACTGAGCTATACACCCATCTCGCCGCCGGATCGAACGTGCCGTCCGCGTCGGATGAGCGGCTTATACCCATGCCCCTTTCCTCTGGCAACCCCCTTCGATGAAGTTTTTGTGGTGAGCCGTCGAAGCTGTGGGAAACTTTTCAAGCCATTGAGGACGATGGGGAATGTTTGAGGTAGCAATGCGTCACGCAACATTCGGCAAGCAGATGCCGGATTTGCGAAACTTTCAGAATTTGATCTTGACCTCCGTCCGGGCCGCGACTAGTGTGCGGCGCAATCGCTTGTGTGGCTGTCTGGTTCAGGTGCCGCGGGCAAGAGAGAAACGATCTCGTCCTGATCGGCCCGATATGCGGGTCGGGGGATGGAGCTGGCAGCAGGTTGCTCGAGATGGCAAGTCTGATTCTGGTAGTAGGGACGCGCGCCGCCGGAACGGTTTGATCCGTTCGGAACGGGTTGGCGCGCAGACAGGGCTCCTTCGGAGCCCTTTTTCGTTCCAGCCCCCCGCAAATCCTCCAAGCCACGATCGCCAGCCCCATCCAGGGGCCAAACGCTAAGGAAATGATGCGATGACACGGGAGATGACCGGAGCCGAAATGGTGCTCCAGGCGCTGAAAGACCAGGGTGTTCAACATGTCTTCGGCTATCCCGGCGGCGCTGTGCTGCCGATCTATGACGAGATCATCCAGCAGGACGACATCCAGCACATTCTGGTCCGTCACGAGCAGGGCGCAGGCCATGCGGCCGAAGGCTATGCGCGCTCGACCGGCAAGCCGGGCGTTGTTCTCGTCACCTCCGGTCCTGGCGCGACCAACATGGTCACCGCGCTGACCGATGCGATGCTCGATTCCATTCCGCTCGTCTGCCTGACCGGCCAGGTTCCGACGCATCTGATCGGCACGGACGCCTTCCAGGAATGCGACACCGTCGGCATCACGCGCAACTGCACCAAGCACAACTGGCTGGTCCGCAACGTCAACGACCTGCCGCGCATCCTGCACGAAGCCTTCTATGTTGCGACCTCGGGCCGTCCGGGTCCGGTCGTCATCGACATCCCCAAGGATGTGCAGTTCGCCAAGGGCATTTACCAGGGCCCGACGGCGACCCCGGCTGCAGCGCACAAGAGCTACCGGCCGCAGGTCAAGGGTGACATCACCGCGATCCGTCATGCGATCGAACTGATGGCAAACGCCAAGAAGCCTGTGTTCTACACCGGCGGCGGCGTCATCAATTCCGGCCCGCAGGCCAGCATCCTGCTGCGCGAACTTGTCCAGCTCACCGGCTTCCCGATCACCTCGACCTTGATGGGCCTCGGCGCCTATCCGGCCTCGGGCGAGAACTGGCTCGGCATGCTTGGCATGCACGGCACCTACGAAGCCAACATGGCGATGCATGATTGCGACGTCATGATCTGCATCGGTGCACGCTTCGACGACCGCATCACCGGCCGCATCGATGCCTTTGCACCGAACGCCCGCAAGATCCACATCGACATCGACCCGTCGTCGATCAACAAGATCGTCAAGGTCGACGTGCCGATCATCGGCGACGTCGGTCATGTCCTGGAAGATCTCGTTCGCCTCTGGCGGACCTCCGGCAACAAGGCCGATCCTTCGGCCATGAAGGCCTGGTGGGGCCAGATCAACCTCTGGCGCGCGCGCAACTGCCTTGCCTACACGCCGAACAGCGACGTCATCATGCCGCAGTACGCCCTGCAGCGCCTCGCCGCGCTCACCAAGGGCCGCGACACCTATATCTCGACCGAAGTCGGCCAACATCAGATGTGGGCAGCCCAGTATCTCGGCTTTGAATCGCCGAACCACTGGCTCACCTCCGGCGGCCTTGGCACCATGGGCTACGGCCTGCCCGCCATTCTCGGCGCACAGGTCGCACATCCGGATGCGCTCTGCGTCTGCGTGGCTGGTGATGCTTCCGTCCTGATGAACATGCAGGAAATGTCGACGGCGGTGCAGTTCGGCCTGCCGATCAAGATCTTCATCCTGAACAACCAGTACATGGGCATGGTGCGTCAGTGGCAGCAGCTGTTGCATGGCAACCGCCTGTCGCACTCCTACATGGAAAGCCTGCCGGACTTCGTGAAGCTGGCTGAGGCCTATGGCGGCGTCGGCTTCCGCGTCGACAAGCCGGGCGAACTGGATGACGCCATCCTCGAGATGATCGCGGTCAACCGTCCGGTGCTGTTCGATTGCCGTGTGGCAAATCTTGCCAACTGCTTCCCGATGATTCCGTCGGGCAAGGCCCATAACGAAATGCTGCTTCCGGATGAGGCCAACGACGAAGCCGTCGCCAACGCCATTTCCGCCGAAGGCAAGGCGCTGGTCTGAGGAGCGAGACACATGAACGCACAGAACGTCAACGCGCCTTCGGCCTATTTCATGGCCGAAGTCAGCGACAAGACCGAGACCCATACCCTATCGCTGCTGGTTGATAACGAGCCTGGCGTGCTGGCCCGGGTCATCGGCCTTTTCTCAGGTCGCGGCTACAACATCGACAGCCTGACCGTCTCGGAAACCGAACACGAGGCGCACCTTTCGCGGATCACCATCGTCACGACCGGCACGCCGATGGTGATCGAGCAGATCCGCCACCAGCTTGACCGGCTGGTCCCGGTGCACCGCGTCACCGACCTGACGGTTCAGGCCCGCCTCAACAGCATCGACGCCCCGCTGGAGCGGGAGCTGGCGCTGGTGAAGGTCGCAGGCCATGGCGAAAAGCGTCTGGAGGCCCTGCGCCTTGCCGATGCGTTCCGCGCAACCGTGATCGATGCGACGACCGAGCATTTCGTCTTCGAAATCACGGGCCGCACCTCCAAGATCGAGCAGTTCATCCAGATCATGAAGCCGCTTGGCCTTGTAGAAGTCTCCCGCACCGGGGTGGCCGCCGTCCAGCGCGGACCGGAAAGCCTGTAAGAAAAGTCCGTCGGCTCAATGCCTTGACGCCTTTCAACGCCCGCCAGCGCAGTTGCCGCCGGCGGGCGTTTTCGTGTTCGGCCCATGGTTGTCCGCTGCCCGCAAGCCCGTTTCCGGCATCGCGCGTTGTAGATCCGAAGTCAGGTAGACGGATGGCGGCAGAGGCAATATAGGAAGCTCCGACTCCGGCCGGGCGCCCTCCCGCCCCCCGCCGCGCCACATCCGAACGCTGACCATGACGGTCCCACCAGGAAGGCAGATGCCCATGAGCAACGTTTTG
Source organism: Pannonibacter sp. SL95 (assembly GCF_026672425.1). Lineage (GTDB taxonomy): Bacteria > Pseudomonadota > Alphaproteobacteria > Rhizobiales > Stappiaceae > Pannonibacter. The sequence goes on along the minus strand of NZ_JAPPRC010000003.1, from coordinate 1,218,398 downwards.
TCCCGCCCGAAGAACCAGATCCGCTGGCTGCTGCTGGAAGGCATCGCCTCCACGGCCAAGGACGTTCTGGACGCCAGCGGCTACGAAAACGTCGAGATGCTGACCAAGGCTCTCGACAAGGATGCCCTGATCGAGGCGCTGAAGGGCGTGCATGTGGTGGGTATCCGCTCGCGCACCCAGCTGACGCGCGACGTGATCGAGGCGGCCGGCACGCTGGTTGCCATCGGCTGCTTCTCGGTCGGCACCAACCAGGTTGACCTGTCCGCTGCACGCGAGCGGGGTATCCCGGTGTTCAACGCCCCCTTCTCCAACACGCGATCCGTCGCAGAGCTGACGATTGCCGAAATCGTAATGCTGATGCGCGGCGTGTTCGAAAAGTCGACGGCTGCCCATGCCGGGCGCTGGATGAAGACGGCTGCCGGGTCCCGCGAAGTCCGTGGCAAGACCCTTGGCATCGTCGGCTATGGCAACATCGGCTCGCAGCTGGCGGTTCTGGCCGAAGCCGTTGGCATGACGGTCATCTACTACGACAAGACCGACAAGCTGCGACACGGCAACGCCATGCCGGTCGACACGCTGGACGAGTTGCTGAGCCGCTCGGATGTGGTCTCGCTGCATGTCCCCGACACTGCCGAGACGCGCAACATGATCCGCGCCGAGCAGCTGGCGAAAATGAAGCCCGGCAGCTTCCTGATCAACAACGCACGCGGCAAGGTGATCGACATCGACGCCCTGACGGCAGCGCTGACGTCAAAGCACATTGCCGGCGCTGCGATCGACGTGTTCCCGAGCGAGCCCAAGGGCAATTCGGACGAGTTCATCAGCCCGCTGCGCGGCCTGCCCAATGTCATCCTGACGCCGCATGTCGGCGGCTCCACCGAAGAGGCACAGGAGCGCATCGGCGAGGAAGTTTCCCGCCGTCTGGTCGAATACTCCGACGTCGGCTCGACACTCGGCGCGGTCAACTTCCCGCAGGTCCAGCTGCCGCGCGGCACCGATGCAACCCGCTTCATTCAGGTGCACCGCAATGTGCCAGGCGCCATGCGCGCCCTGAACGACCTGTTCGCGCGCCACAACCTCAACATCCACGCCCAGTACATGCAGACGGTTCAGGAAACCGGCTACGTGGTGCTCGATGTCGATGGCAAGGTGGAGAACAGCGTCGAGATCCTTGAGGAAATCCGCCAGCTCCCGGGAACCGTTCGCGCCCGCCTGCTCAACCGCGTGTGAAATTGCCTCATCGGCAAGCACAGGGAAGCGGTTGACAGCACCGGGAATTTCGTCACGCTAGGCAAAGGGGCAGTCTGTTGGCTGCCCCTTCCCGTCTTGTTTTTCGGAAATCCCGCCCATGATCGCCTCGCGCCTGTCCGTGAATGTGAATGCCATCGCCATGCTGCGCAATCGCCGGGACCTGCCCTGGCCGAGCGTCACCGGCCTTGCGGCCATCGCTCTGGAGGCTGGCGCAAAGGGCATTACCGTTCATCCGCGCCCCGACGAGCGCCATATCCGCAAGACAGACGTCTTCGAGCTTGCCGAACTGATCGAGGACCAGTTCCCGCACAAGGAACTGTGCCTGGAAGGCTACCCCTCGCCTGACTTCCTTGACCTCGTCGAGAAGGCGCGGCCAGACCAGGTGCTGTTCGTGCCGGATGCGGCGGACCAGCAGACCTCCGACCACGGCTGGCGCTTTGACCCGGCCAGCAAGGCGCTGCTGAAGGAAGCCATTACCGCTGCGCGCGACGCGGCCGTGACTGTCTCCCTGTTCCTGGATCCGGACCCGGCACTGGCTGCGGAAGCCGCTGCGATCGGCGCCGAGCGGATCGAGATCTACACCGGCCCCTATGGCGGCTGCTACGACAATGAGGCCGCTGCCCAGCGCGAACTGGACAAGATCGTCGCGACCGCGGAAGCCGCCCGTGCTGCCGGCCTTGGTGTCAACGCCGGTCATGACCTCACCGTCGAGAACATCCCCGCTCTGATCAAGCGTGCGCCCTTCATCCGCGAAATGTCGATCGGACACGGCTTTACCGCCGACGCCCTGATCCACGGCTTCGCCGAAAGCGTCCGCCGCTTCCGCAGGTCGATGGGCGAGATCTGACTGTTCAGGACTGCTTGAGGATGGGCCAACCGGTTTGCCGGTTGGCCTGATTTGCCCTAGCCTTTTGCTGTCGATTCCAGCGAGTGGGCAGAGGCTATGACGCATCCTTACACGCAGCTGCCCCCGTCCGGGTTCTGGAAGACCGGGCTGCACTGGCAGGACGGGAATGTGAGTTATCCGGACCTGTGGCGGCCCCGCTTTCCGATCTCGCCGCAGACCCGGATCCTGACAGCCGGATCCTGTTTCGCGCAGCACATCAGCCGCTGGCTGGTCGCCAATGGTTACACCTGGGTCGACACGGAGCCCGCCGGTGACGACCTCCCGCGGGAGGCGCGACAGGATGGGCAGTACGGCGTCTTCTCCTTCCGCACTGGCAACATCTATACGGCCGCGCTCCTGCGGCAATGGCTGGAACTGGCGCTGACGAGCCGCGCGCCAATTCTGGACGTTGCCGAGGAAGACGGGCGCTTCTTTGATCTGCTGCGGCCAATGCTTCCGGCGAACGGACTGGACAGTGTGCAGGCAGTCGCGGCCGCACAGACAGAAACGCTCACCGCCATCCGCGAGGGCCTTGGGCAAGCCGATCTTTTCATCTTCACGCTCGGCCTGACGGAATCCTGGCGGCATCGCGATGGTCACGTCTATCCGATGTGCCCAGGCACAGTTCGCGGCACATTCGATCCGGCAACCACCAGCTTCTGGAACCAGAGCTACCATGAGGTCCGGGAGGACATGGCGCAGGCCATTGCACTCGCCCGGTCCGCCAATCCGGATCTGAAAATCCTTCTGACCGTCTCGCCCGTGCCGCTGACCGCAACCGCAAGCGACGAACATGTGGTCAGTGCCACGACTTATTCGAAATCGGTGCTGCGCGCCGTCGCAGGCGATCTCGCCCACTCGATGGACGGGGTGGACTACTTCCCCTCCTACGAGCTCATTTCGGCCTTTCCCGGTCGCGGCCGCTTCTTTGACACCAACATGCGCACCGTCACCCCCGATGGGGTCGCCCATGTCATGGCGCAATTCAGCGCTGGGATCGGAGCGTCGAGCGCAGAGGAAGTGGCCAAACTCGAGCCGGCCAGAGCGGCATCCGGTGTAACCAGGACGGACGACCGGGAAGCGGACGAGATCCTCTGCGATGACGTGCGTCTGGAAAGCTGGGCACCGGACGCCTCCAACGCAGCGGGCGCTTCCGTCTGCCTGATCGGCGACAGCCACATGGGCCATCTTTCAACCGCCTTCCGGGCACTGGGCATCGCTCACGCCGGGGGCATGATCATGAACGGCAAGGCCTGGACATCCAACGAGCTGCATCTGGACGAGGAGGAACTCTGGGTGCCGCTGGAGAACGCCCTGGCGCGCAGCCGCTGGCGCGACACCCTGCCCTTCCTCGCATCGCCCCGCACGGACACAGGCGGCCAGAAGACGGTCCTCACAAACATCGGCCAGCAGACCCACAGAACAGTCGCCTTCCTGTCGACTTGGCTGCAGAAGGAACACAACAGCAAGCTGACGAATGACCTTTTCTTTCAGTATTTTCTGCAAGAAAATCGCGAAAAGATGGTTCTCATCAAGAAATTCGTCAATCTCGGATTTCGCACCATCGTCGTGACCGACCCACCAACCCAGCATCTGGCCGGCTATCAGGACACGAAACTCTGGGCTATCTATGAAAAGCTGTCCGAGAAAGTCTACCGGGAGCTCGGCTGCGACGTCTACAATGCGAGGGACCACATCACGATCATCGGCTTCCAGGACCGTTTCATCTCGGAAAAACTCAAGGCCGGCAACACGGACGACTGGCTTCACGGCAGCCCGGCCTATTACGAGGAAATCGCACGCCAGCTGGTCCGGCAGTTTGCCCTGACCTGACGGTGCCGCAGGACAGGGCAGCCGGTATTTCAGTCAATTCACTCGACGGGTGGCAGGGTCTTGTCCTTGGAGCATTGGGCCAGTTTGCCCTGCTTGAAGGAATAGACCGCCGTGATGTGCCTTTGGCCGCCCGACACCTCGGTTTCGACCTTCATGCAGCCGCAGGCGTAACCATAGTTGCCGTTGACGGCCTTGTAGTCCCCGGCGGAAATGTCGCCGATGTTTTCCATGCCCAGCGCTTCCCGGTCCGAGCCTTGGGTGGCCAGGATCCAGTCGCCGTCGCGGTCGGTCAGCCACCAGTTGCCCGGCGTCGGATTGACGACCCAACCGCAGCGGTTCTCCGGCGCGGCCTCGGCAGCGGTGAAGGCAAGGCAAAGCGGCAGGGCGGCAAGAAGCAGTCGGCGCATGTCAGCTCTCCGGTTTTCAGTTGTTCACGGACACCAGAGCCCAATGGCTCTTGCTGCAGGACTGGTTGTCACACACCGGCGCAATCCAGACCGCGCCATTGCCGATGGATACGCCGTCAGACGAGACGAACAGCTCCGTATAGTCGGCGGACGCGACCAGCTCCTTGGTCGCCTTGGTGATCAGCCGCGCATAGTTCTTCTCGAACTCCTTGGCCGATTTGACATCAAAGGATGTGCCGTTGTTGTTCACCGGCAGCGGGAAGGCGGTCAGCTTTGCGACGTCCTTGGCCGTTCCGGTCACCAGTGCCCGGCGCAGCTCGTTGAGGAACGGATCAAGCCCGGCCGCGTCGCCGAGAAGGTTCTCGACTTCGGCGTAGATCTCTTCCTCGCTCGCCGCCTGACTGGACAACGGCCAAAGGGCGCTGACGCATACTGCGAGCGCAAACACGATACGTTTCATCTACGTTCAACTCCGCGTCTGATGCGTGTCAGACCCTATCTGAACGTCGCGGGCTAATCTTGACAAAAACAGGGGCGACTTCGGATCGTCCCGGTCAGGAGATCGCGAGTTGCCAGGCTGTGCAGATCGCGATCATGACCATGACAATCCAGCCCGGGTGCCGCCCGCGCGTACCCCAGATCCAGTAAACCGAGGCCGCGATAAAAAGCAGGGTGATCAGCAACAGCAAGCGCGGATCAGGAACGTCGTCCCCCGCCAGTTGGAACAGCACCCCGGCAAATCCGAGACCCAGCAGGGACGTCAGATGCCAGGTGGTGCGGAGCGCCGCGTAGTGGCGGTCCGGCATACGGTCTGCGCTTCCTGGGGCCTGCCGCTGCGCAAGCCGGGCAAAGACAAGCCGTTCACCGAGAAGACTGTGTGCCGCCGCCAAAAGAACCGCAAGGCAAGCTGCGATGAGAAGAAGGGTATGCATAGGTCCGCGCTCCCGCCCAAGAAAGACACAGGACAGAACCGCAGATCCTAGTGTTCGCGCAATCCCCCTTTGTCGAGAGGAATACGCCCTCTTTCCGTTTTGAACACCGCTTCAGGTTCAATGCCTGAAATGGGAATGCGCCGATCAAGAGGCACGTGGCCGCTGAGCTGCAAGGCCAGATAGCGGCCACAGCATACACGCAGGAACGATGTGAAGTTGCCAAGGTCATGCCCGGCGTCGATCGATTCGTGATGCAGACGCGTGATCAGCTGAACCACGTTCATCCCGTCGCGTCCGGCAATTTCCTCAAGCACGGTCCAGAAGAACGTCTCCAGCCGGACGCTCGTGACCATGCCATCGATCCGCAGCGACCGCGTGGTGCTCTCCCAAAGCTGCGGGTCCGCGCTGATGAACAGCTTGCACATCGGTATCCTCCCCAGGATCAAAGCCGCCCCCTGTCCCTCATCAGGAACGAAAGCGGCCTCATTGTCGAGCCGAATGCCGCGCCAGGACGCCGGCTGGATCTGGCGGACGAGGCCGCAAGTCTCAGGTTCGTGTTCCGTGTCACCCCGGCCAAGCATCGCGAGAGCCGGGGTGACCCAGTCGCATAACCACCAGTTAGAGGCGCACCCAATGGCGCGCCCCTCGCTGGTTCTGCCGTCTCAGGCAGCCTGGCGGGCCGTGTCGGCGGCCGCCATGGCCGTCATGAACTGGGCGAGCCAGGCGGGATGGGCCGGCCAGGCCGGGGCGGTGACAAGATTTCCGTCCGTCACCGCGCCATCGATGGCGATATCGGCATAGGTGCCACCGGCCAGCTCCACCTCGGGCCGGCAGGCCGGATAGGCCGAAACCGTCCGCCCTTCGATGACACGCGCGGCCGACAGAAGCTGCGCTCCGTGGCAGATGGCCGCCACCGGCTTATCGGCCTCGAAGAAGTGCCGGACTGCCGCCAGCACCGCCGCATCGAGACGCAGGTATTCCGGGGCTCGGCCACCGGGGATCACCAGCGCGTCATAGTCTGCCGGATTGATGTCGGCGAAGGTCGCGTTGAGCGTGAAGTTGTGCCCGCGCTTTTCCGTGTAGGTCTGGTCGCCCTCGAAATCATGGATCGACGTGGCCACCGTCTGTCCAGCCTTCTTGCCCGGGCATACCGCATGCACCGTATGGCCAACGGCCATCAGGGCCTGGAACGGCACCATGGTTTCGTAATCTTCCGTGAAATCGCCGGTGATCATCAGGATCTTCTTGGCCGCCATGCTGTCCTCCCTGGGCTGAAAGCGGTAGGCGCAAACCCTAGCAAAACCGCGCGGCCCACGGGTATTATGGCACTACTACAGCGTCCTTTTTGATCGAACGGACAGCCGACAGACATTCCCCTCACCTGCGTCATCCCGGCCAAGCGCAGCGCCGAGCCGGGACCGGAGAGTCGAGGTACCGATGTGTCCATAAGCTAAAACCTGTGAGACCTTGGCTCTCCGGTCCCGGATCTCCGCTTCGCTACGTCCGGGAAGACAACTGAGGGTCTCTGAGCGGTCGGATCCGTCATTTCAATGCCCCAGCGTTTCGTTGCTTGCCCCCTTGACGAGCCGGTCCATCCTGCCCTAGAAGCATGAACCGTACGGTACGGTACACATTGAAGAGGAGTTCGCGGTGGCGCACACAGCCCTACACGACAGCTTGCCGGATGAGGCCGAGGCCTTCACCCCGCGCCAGCAGGCCGTGCTGGAATGCGCGCTGAAGCTGCTCGTTGAAGGCGGCGAAAAGGCACTGACCACGGCAGGTCTTGCCCGCAGCGCCAACTGCTCCAAGGAAAGCCTCTACAAGTGGTTCGGCGACCGCGACGGCCTGCTGGCTGCCGTTGTCTCCTACCAGGCCAGCAAGGTGCATTTTGCCTCCGAAGGCGCGGCGACCGACGCGGTCACGTTCCGCAGCCACCTGACCGCCTTCGTGCACGAGCTTCTGGGCGTTCTGACCGGCGAAACCTCGCTGGCGCTCAACCGGCTGGCGATTGGGCAATCCAACCGCGAGGATGCCCGCCTTGGCCGCCTGCTGCTGCTGCGTGGCAAGTACACGATTTCCACCCGCGCCCGTGCCCTGCTCGAGGCTGGCCGGTTCCGGGGTTTCCTGAAGTTTGAAGACGCGGAGGAGGCCTATCAGGTGCTCTATGGCCTGGCCGTCCGCGACCAGCATATCCGCCAGCTCCTCGGCGACAAGCCGCGCACGAAGGATCTGGATGTAGACCGTCAGGCAAGCCTGGCGGTGGACCGGTTCTACCGCCTGTTCGGCGCCGATGCGCCGCTCGCTGGCGGAGGAAAGTGAAAGACGGGGGCCATGCCGGTGCCACGGCATGACCTCTCGATCCGCAATAGGGAGAAAGGAAGACCCATGCGCGTTTATTACGATCGTGATGCTGATCTCAACCTGATCAAGTCCAAGAAAGTCGCCATCATCGGTTACGGCTCGCAGGGCCGCGCCCATGCGCTGAACCTGAAGGACAGCGGCTGCAAGGACATCGTCGTTGCCCTGCGCCCCGGCTCCACCACCGCCAAGAAGGTCGAAGCTGACGGCCTGAAGGTCATGAGCGTCGCCGACGCGGCCGCCTGGGCCGACCTGATGATGATGGCCACCCCGGACGAGCTGCAGGCCGATATCTACAAGGACCACATCGAAGCCAACATCCGCGACGGCGCCGCCATTGCCTTCGCCCATGGCCTCAACGTCCATTTCGGCCTGATCGAGCCGAAGTCCACCGTCGACGTGCTGATGGTCGCGCCGAAGGGCCCGGGCCACACCGTGCGCGGCGAATACGAGAAGGGCGGCGGCGTGCCGTGCCTCGTGGCCGTTCACCAGAACGCTTCGGGCAATGCCCTTGACCTCGGCCTGTCCTACGCCTGCGGCGTCGGCGGCGGCCGTTCGGGCATCATCGAGACCACCTTCAAGGAAGAGTGCGAAACCGACCTGTTCGGCGAGCAGGCCGTTCTGTGCGGCGGCCTCGTCGAGCTGATCCGCGCTGGCTTCGAGACCCTGGTTGAAGCCGGCTACGCGCCGGAAATGGCCTACTTCGAGTGCCTGCACGAAGTGAAGCTCATCGTCGACCTCATCTACGAGGGCGGCATTGCCAACATGAACTACTCGATCTCCAACACCGCCGAGTGGGGCGAGTATGTCACCGGCCCGCGCATCGTCACCTCCGAGACCAAGGAAGAGATGAAGCGCGTCCTCAAGGACATCCAGACCGGCAAGTTCACCTCCGACTGGATGCAGGAATACCGCGCTGGCGCCGCCAAGTTCAAGGCAACCCGCCGCCTGAACGACGCGCACCAGATCGAGGAAGTCGGCGCCAAGCTGCGCGGCATGATGCCGTGGATCAAGAAGGGCGCGCTGGTCGACAAGACCCGCAACTGATCCCGCAGTTCCCGTTTCGGGAAACGCACGAACGGCCCGCCCCACGGCGGGCCGTTTTTTTGATGACAGACCGCCACCTCACCGTCGTCATCCCGGCCAAGCGCAGCGCCGAGCCGGGACCGGAGAGTCCAGGCCTATATAATTCAATGAGTTAAGCCCGGAGAAACCTTGGCTCTCCGGTCCTGGATCTCCGCTTCGCTCTCGTCCGGGATGCCAACAGAGGGTTTGCCAGCAGTCTGACAGCCGCCCAGCGGCGGGCGGTTTTGTTTTCCAGCCTCCCGCTCACCCGGTCTGCCCCATCATCCGGCAAGCCCATGCGAGACAACGTTTCTTTCTTGCGCTCATGTCGCTTTTTCGGCAGCCAATGCCGCGTTCGTAGCCGCGCAGCTTTGCGAATATGTCGCAGTCGCGGCGTTTAACCTTGACGTTCCGCGCCGTAGCCAGTACCACCATCCGTGGGACACCCCTCCCCAACGAGGGGCACCTATCTGAGAGGGTAGCTACATGACTGCGACTGCAAAGCCGGCGCTCCGCCCGGCCAATCCCCATTTTTCGTCTGGTCCTTGCGCCAAGCGCCCCGGCTGGTCCGCCGCCGCGCTTGCCACGACGTCGCTTGGCCGCTCCCACCGCGCCAAGATCGGCAAGAGCCGGCTTGAACTCGCCATCACCATGACCCGCGACGTGCTGAAGGTTCCGGCGGACTACCGCATCGGGATCGTTCCGGCCTCGGACACCGGCGCGGTCGAGATGGCGCTGTGGTCGCTTCTCGGCGCCCGCGGCGTCGACATGCTCGCCTGGGAAAGCTTCGGTGCCACCTGGGTGACCGATGTGGTCAAGCAGCTGAAGCTCGACGCGCGCGTGCTTGATGCCCCTTACGGCGAGCTGCCGGACCTGTCGCAGGTCGATTTCAGTAGCGATGTCGTCTTCACCTGGAACGGCACCACCTCCGGCGTGCGCGTGCCGAACGCCGACTGGATCCCGGCCGACCGTGAAGGCCTCACCATCTGCGACGCCACCTCCTCGGCCTTTGCCCAGAACATGGATTTCTCCAAGCTCGATGTCGTCACCTTCTCCTGGCAGAAGGCACTCGGCGGCGAAGGCGCGCATGGCATGCTGATCCTCAGCCCGCGCGCCGTCGAACGGCTGGAGAGCTACACCCCGGCCTGGCCGATGCCGAAGATCTTCCGCCTCACCTCCAAGGGCAAGATCAACGAAGGCATCTTCAAGGGCGAGACGATCAACACCCCGTCGATGCTCTGCGTCGAGGACTATATCGACGCGCTGGAGTGGGCCTCGTCCATCGGCGGCCTCGAGGGTCTGATCGCCCGCGCCAACGAAAGCACGGCGCAGATCACTGGCTGGGTCGGTCGCACCTCCTGGGTCGACTTCCTGGCGGTCGATCCGGCAACCCGGTCCAACACCTCCGTCTGCCTCAAGATCGTCGATCCGGCTGTCACTGCGCTTGATGAAGCAGGACAGGCTGCCTTCGCCAAGGCGATGGTCGCGGCGCTGGAGGCCGAGGGCGTTGCCTATGACATCGGCTCCTACCGCGATGCGCCGACGGGTTTCCGCATCTGGTGCGGCGCCACGGTCGATCCGGCGAGCGTAGCAGCGCTGCTGCCCTGGCTCGACTGGGCCTTCGAGATCCAGAAGGCCAAGCTGCAGATCGCAGCCTGAGGCACTCGCCCGCCTTGTTTTCGCAACTCCGGCTGCCGGCCTACCCGGCAGCCTCTTGCAACCTCATCGCCGGTTGAGCCTGAACGCCAAGCCCTCATCGAGGCGCTGGCGTAGCTCCCGGTCGCAGGAGACAGAACCGTCATGGCTCCCAGAGTTCTCATTTCGGACCAATTGTCCGACGCTGCCATCCAGATCTTCAAGTCGCGCGGGGTCGAGGTCGACTTCCGCCCCGAACTCGGCAAGGACAAGGACGCGCTGCTCGCCGTGATCGGCCAGTATGACGGCCTTGCCATCCGCTCCGCCACCAAGGTGACCGAGAAGGTCATCGCGGCGGCCACCAACCTGAAGGTGATCGGCCGGGCCGGCATCGGCGTCGACAATGTCGACATTCCGGCGGCCACCGCCAAGGGCATCATCGTGATGAACACGCCCTTCGGCAACGCCATCACCACGGCGGAACATGCAATCGCGATGATGTTCTCCGTCGCCCGTCAGATCCCCGAAGCCAATGCCTCGACCCAGGCCGGCAAGTGGGAAAAGACCCGCTTCATGGGTGTCGAAATCACCGGCAAGGTGCTCGGCCTCATTGGCTGCGGCAACATTGGCTCGATTGTCGCCGAGCGCGCCATCGGCCTGAAGATGAAGGTGATCGCCTACGATCCGTTCCTGACGGGAGAGCGGGCCCTGGATCTCGGCGTCGAGAAGGTCGATCTGGACGCGCTGCTCGCCCGCGCCGACTTCATCTCGCTGCACACGCCGCTGACCGAGAAGACGCGCAGCATCATCTCTGCCGATGCCCTGCAGAAGACCAAGCGCGGGGTCTATCTGATCAACTGCGCCCGTGGCGGTCTCGTCGACGAGCACGCCCTGCGCGCGGCCCTCGACAGCGGCCATGTGGCCGGCGCGGCCTTCGACGTCTTCGTCGAGGAGCCGGCCAAGGAGAACGTGCTGTTCGGCGCGCCCAACATGGTCTGCACGCCGCATCTGGGCGCCTCGACCACGGAAGCCCAGGAGAATGTCGCGCTGCAGGTGGCCGAGCAGATCTCGGACTATCTTGTGGCCGGCGCCGTCACCAACGCCCTCAACATGCCCTCGATTACGGCCGAGGAAGCCCCGCGTCTGGTGCCATTCGTGCGTCTTGCCGAACAGCTTGGCTCCTTCGCCGGCCAGCTGACGGAGACCGGCATCAAGGCCGTGCGCCTCGAATATGCCGGTGCTGTGGCAGACATGAACACCCGTGCCCTCACAGCTGCCGCCCTGACCGGCGTGCTGACGCCGCTGCTGCAGACCGTCAACATGGTCTCGGCCCCCTCCATCGCCCGCGATCGCAACATCCAGGTTGAGGAAGTGCGCCGTGGCCAGACCGGGGCCTATGAAACCTACATCCGCCTCACCGTCGTCACCGACCGGCAGGAGCGGTCGGTCGCCGGCACCGTGTTCGGCGATGGCAAGCCGCGCATCATCCAGGTGAAGGGCATCAACATGGAAGCGGGCGTCGGTCCGCACATGGTCTACATCACCAATGAGGACAAGCCGGGCTTCATCGGCAAGTTTGGCAGCCTTCTAGGCGATGCCGGCATCAACATCGCCACATTCAACCTCGGCCGCACCGAGCCGGGCGGGGATGCGATTGCGCTGCTTGAGGTCGACGGCGAGGTGCCTGCAGCAACACTTGCCGCAATCTCTGCCCTGCCGATGGTCAAGCAGGTCAAGTCCCTGCGCTTCTGAGCTCTCCCAAGGCGTGATCGCTGACATGCCTGATCGGGCGGTGACCGGTTCTCCGGTTGCCGCCCGAATGCTGTCAACAGCCTGAAAATGGATCAGACGCCGCCGGCGTAATAGCGTTCGATCAGCTCGGTGACTTCCCGGTCGCGCGCCGCTTCCGACGCCCCGCCCAGCACCACCACCATGACACGCCGCCCGCCCCGCTCAGCCGTCGCTACAAGATTGTAGCCCGACATCGACAGATAGCCGGTCTTCAGCCCGTCAACCCCGTCAACACGGCCAATCAGCTTGTTGGTCGCCTCGAACACCCGCCCCTGATAGGTGAAGGATGTGCGGTTGAAATAATGCAGGTGCTGCGGGAACCGGCTGCGCAACGCGCTGGCAATCCGGGCAATGTCCCGCGCCGTGGTGACCTGCCGCGTGTCGCTGAGACCGGAGGCGTTGACATAACGGGTATGGCTCATGCCGAGATCCCGTGCCTTGGCATTCATTCGTGCTGCAAAGGCATCCTCAGATCCCGCAACGGCCTCCGCCACAGCCACGGCCATGTCATTGGCCGAGCGCACCGCCAGCGCCTGAACCGCATCCTCGACCTTGATCAACGATCCTGCCGGAACGCCGATGCGGGCCGGCGGGCGCGAGGCCGCCCGGGCGGAGACGGGGATCTCGCTCGCCATGGTTAGCTCGCCCCGGTCAATCGCCTCGAACAGGAGATAGAGCGTCATCATCTTGGTGAGCGACGCGGGATAGCGCGGAGCATCTGCGTTGTAGCTGTCAACTTCCCGTCCAGAACCATCGAGCACCAGCACCGACTTGGCGCGCTGCTCCGCGCTGGCAGGTGCCTGCGAAGCGGTGACACTGGCAACCGCGGGCGTTGCCACGGGCGCAACAGCCAGCGTCTGCGCCGCCGTCGAAAGGCCAGCGCTTGCCCCTGCCCGCTGCCCTGTGCCACTGCTCTGGCAGGCCGACAGCCCGAGAGCGAGCAGCAGCACAAGCAAGGGTCTGGCGAGCGTCTGGGCAGTCAGGACAGGCACGGGATGTCTCCGCAAATCGTCTGGAAATTCAGGACTTGAGGCGATATCCGGTCTTGAAGATCCAGGCAACCACCCCGAGGCAGGCGACGAAGAACACCAGCGTCATGGCGAGACTGAGACCAACGCTCACATCGGCCTGCCCGTAGAAGCTCCAGCGGAAGCCGGAGACGAGATAGACCACCGGATTGAACAGCGTCACCGTCTGCCAGAACTCCGGCAGCATCCGGATCGAATAGAACGAGCCGCCGAGGAAGGTCAGCGGCGTGACGATCAGCAGTGGCACGAACTGCAGCTGCTCGAAATTCTTCGCCCAGATGCCGATGATGAAACCGAGCATCGAGAACGTCACCGCCGTCAGCACGAAGAACAGCACCATCCAGGCCGGATGCTCGATGCGCATGTCCACAAACAGGTTCGCCGTCAGCAGGATGATGACACCCACCATCATCGCCTTGGTCGCTGCCGCCCCGACATAGCCGACGACGATCTCGACATAGGAGACAGGCGAGGACAGGACCTCAAAGATCGTCCCCGTGAAGCGCGGGAAGAAGATGCCGAACGAGGCGTTGGAGAGGCTCTGCGTCAGCAGCGACAGCATCGTCAGCCCGGGAACAATGAAAGCCCCGTAGCTGATGCCGTCGACTTCCGAGATGCGCGACCCGATGGCCGCGCCAAAGACAACGAAATACAGCGAGGTCGAGATGACAGGCGAGACGATGCTCTGGAACAGGGTCCGCCCGGTGCGGGCCATCTCGAACATGTAGATGGCGCGGATCGCATGGAGGTTCATTGGGACTGCCTCACCAGGTTGACGAAGATCTTTTCAAGCGAATCCTGCTTGGTCTGCAGATCGCGGAAATGCACGCCGGCCTCCCGCAGATCGCTCATGAGCGTGGTGATGCCGGTTCGCTCGCCCTGGCTGTCATAGGTGTAGGTCAGTTCATCCCCCGCCTCGGCCAGCGTCAGGTCATAGGCGGTAAGGCTTTCCGGCAGCCGGGCCAGCGGCTCGGCCAGCTGCAGCACCAGCTGCTTGCGACCGAGCTTGCGCATCAGGGCATTCTTTTCCTCGACGAGGATAATCTCGCCCTTGGTGATCACCCCCACGCGGTCAGCCATTTCCTCGGCTTCCTCGATATAGTGGGTGGTCAGGATGATGGTGACGCCCGAGGCCTTCAGCCGCCGCACCACATCCCACATGTCGCGCCGGAGTTCGACATCGACACCGGCTGTCGGCTCGTCGAGGAACAGCACCTTCGGCTCATGCGCCAGGGCCTTGGCAATCAGCACGCGCCGCTTCATGCCTCCGGACAGGGTCATGATGCGCGAGTTGCGCTTCTCCCACAGCGAAAGGTCCTTCAGGATCTGCTCGATGCGGGCCGGGTCCTTCGGCAGCCCGTAAAGACCCCGGCTGAAGTTGACCGTTGCCGACACCGTTTCAAACGACTCGGTGGTCAGTTCCTGCGGCACCAGGCCAATCAGGCGGCGCGCGGTGCGATACTCCTCGGTCCAGTGGTGACCATGCACCCGGACGGTGCCGGCACTGGCGCGCACCAGGCCGCAGATCACCGAGATCAGGGTCGTCTTGCCCGCCCCGTTGGGACCTAGCAGCGCGAACAGTTCGCCCCGCTCGATGGTGAGATTGACAGAATTGAGTGCTTTGAAGCCGCTCTCATAGGTTTTCGAAAGCTGCTCGATCTGAAGGGCTGGCGGCATGGGAACTCCCGTAGCGGGCCGGGAAAAGGAAAACGGAAACCGGGGCTGACACGACCTGAGCGTGCTGGCGGACAGCGCGGATCATAGAGGGATCTGCACGGCGAAACAGCCCCGGCAGACGAAAAAGGGCGAGAACAACGGCGGAAGTCTGTTTACCCAGAGTGAACACTGCGTCCGTGTCACCGCCGTTTGAGGACGGGCGAAACCGCACTACCTTCAAGGCAACACATGACCTGAAGGGAGACTTCCCATGTCCATCCGTCCCGTCCGCCAGATCAGCGGCACAACCCCGACGCTCGAAGGCGCCGGCGTCCGCCTCGACCGCGTCTTCGGCTTCAGTGATCCGGAACTGACCGATCCGTTCCTGATGATGGACGATTTCCGCAATGACAACCCGCGCGACTACGCCGCCGGCTTTCCCTGGCATCCGCACCGGGGCATCGAGACCATTACCTATGTCTTGGCTGGTACCGTCGACCACACCGACAGCCTCGGCAACAATGGCAGCCTCGGCGCGGGCGACGTGCAGTGGATGACCGCCGGGCGCGGCATCCTGCATCAGGAAATGCCGAAGGGCGATGCGCGCGGCCGCATGCATGGTTTCCAGCTCTGGGCCAACCTGCCCTCGCAGCTGAAGATGACCGCGCCGCGCTACCAGGACGTGACGTCAAAGGACATTCCCGTGATCCAGGATGACGACGGCACCATCGTGCGCGTCATCTGCGGCGAGTTCTGGGGCAAGCGCGGCCCGGTCGACGGCATCGCCGCCGAGCCGCAGTATCTCGACATCACCATTCCGCCCGGCCGCGCCAAGCGCCTGCCCGTCGACACGCGCCGCCAGGCCTTCGCCTATATCTTCGAGGGTGCCGGCAAGTTCGCCGACGCCTCCAAGCCCTTCGGCGTGCTGACGGAAAAGGAACTCGACAACGAGGAACTCTACATCCGCGACGAGACCGGCGACCGCACGCTGGTGATCTTCGGCGCGGGCGACGAGATCGTCGTGCAGGCCGGCGAGCAAGGCATGCGCTTCCTCCTCGTCTCCGGCGCCCCCATCCGCGAACCCATCGCCTGGCACGGCCCCATCGTCATGAACACCCGCGAGGAACTCATCCAGGCCGTCACCGAACTGCGCAACGGGACGTTTATCAAGGGGTGAGGGGCTTAGGCAAAAATCTGGTCATGACATCGTCAGGACGATGAGCTAGTCTAACAGGCTAGAATTATGCGCCCGCAAAGGTTTGGCTGATGTCATCGCCCGCAAGGACAGAGAAGCTGGAAATGCGCCTCTCGCCGGAAGCCAAGCGGCTTCTGCGGGAGGCCGCAGAACTGCGTCACAAGAGCATGTCGGAGTTCGTCCTCGACAGCGCCCTCGCCGAAGCGGAGGCGACACTGCTGGATCGCCGCATCATTCAGCTGAACGACGCAGACTGGACCGCCTTTCTCGCGGCCCTGGATGGCCCATCTCGGCGCGACGACCGGCTCGAACAGCTTCTGACGTCCCCAAGTGTCTTCGACTGAGGCATGACGAGCCCGAACAAGCCCATAATCGAGAAACTGACTGCCCTGCACGATCTTGGCAGCTTCGATTGCGGCTCGGCGGCGCTGAATAGCTTTCTCCAGAACCATGCCTTGGGCAATCAGTCTGCTGGCAGTGCCCAAACCTATCTCGCCCTGATGAACGGCAGTGTCGTGGGCTTCTACAGCCTTGCTGTCGGGCAGATCGAGACCGCAGCCGCGCCGGATCGCCTGCGTAAAGGGCTGCCACGGCATCCGGTCCCGATCATGTTGCTGGCGCGCCTCGCCGTCGACCGCCGCTGGCAAGGGCAGCGTCTCGGCTCCGGCCTGCTCAAGGATGCGCTTCTCAGGACGCTGCGCGCTGCCGACATCGCAGGCATTCGCGCTGTCGTGGTTCACGCCAAGGACGAACCCGCCCGCGCGTTCTACACCGCTTTCGGCTTCGTCCCGTTCGAAAGCGCGCCGTTTGTCCTCTACCGCCTCATCAAGGATATCCGGGCGTTGAGCGGCAGCGGCCACTGACGCCCTTGCTGACCCGGCCGTTCAAGGCTACTTCCTGTCTGCCTCCCGCCAGCCTGTCAGACTGGACCTTGCCGATATGCCTGCTGCTCCCCGCCTGCGCCCCGGGCGCATTTCTGATGCTGCTGCCCTGACGGATATCCTGCACCGGTCAAAGGGCTCCTGGGGGTATCCGGAGCCGGAGATGGCGGGGTTTCGTGCCAACAACCGGGTGACACCGGCGACGCTGACGTCGCAGACGGTGATCGTTGCCGAACTTGATGGAAAGCCGGTGGCCTTTGCCTCCGGCGACAAGCGGGCCGATCATTTCTATCTCGACTTCCTGTTTGTCGCCCCGGAAGCGCAGGGCATAGGGCTTGGCCGGCTGCTCATTGACGCCGTGGAAGACCACATGCGCCAAAGCGGCCACCGGCGCTTGATGCTGGAGAGCGATGCCAATGCTGTCGGCTTCTACAAGCGCCTCGGCTTTGCGGTGTTGACCGAGCGCGACAGCACGATGATCCCGGGCCTGCGCATCCCCTTGATGGAACGCGAGCTTGCGCCCAGCGTGCTGCCGTTGCAGCGCGTTGCCCTGCGCTTTGACCCTGCCGCCCGCTGGGCCTTCGAGACCGACAATGAGGCGGCCATCGCGGCCCATTGGGCAGAGGCGCTGGCGCGCAATCCGCACATGTGGAACGGGCGCATGCTGCAGACGACGGACATTGCCATCGATGCAGCGGGCACGCTGAGCGGCACCTGCGCCGAGATTGCCTTTGCCAGTTTCATCGCATGGCGCGACTGGGGTTGCCCGGACCGCCGCGGCGGCAATGTCTTCGGCTCCGCCGTCGTGCGCGCGGCCGGTGGTGAGCTGCTGTTCGGCGTCATGGGTCCGAAGACAGCCAACAACGGCCTGATCTATCCCCCCGGCGGCAGCCTGGATCTGGGGGACCTGACCGAGGCCGGCACCGTCGATCTGGAAGGTTCGATCGCGCGGGAGCTGATGGAGGAAACCGGGCTCAAGGTGGAGGATGCGGAAGCCGGCGCGTTGTTTGCCGTGCGCGACGGACCGCGCCTGTCGGTCGCCCGCGAGCTGCGGTTCAACCGCCCGGCCCGGCAATTGCGGGACGACATGCTGGCCCATTCCCGTGCGACAGAGGAGCAGGAACTGTCCGACATTCTTGTGCTCGAACGCCCCAGCGACTTGCCGTCTGCCAAGGTTCCGGCCTTTTCGCGGCTGATCGCCCGGCATCTTCTGGGCTGACAGGATCCCTTGTGGATCAACCCTTTGCTAACCACCTCGCAACAGGGCGGACTGGCAGCGCGGGCAAAACCATGCAAAAGTCCGGCCGGTCCCGCCTGATCGGGACACGCCTCTGACACGCATCCGGGAGAGACTGCCGATGGGACGCCGCTACGCCGTGCTCGACGTGTTCACCAACAAGGCCCTGGCGGGCAATCCCCTTGCCGTGGTCCAGGACGCAGAAGGGCTCGACACAGCGCAGATGCAGGCCATCGCGCGGGAGTTCAACCTGTCGGAGACCGTGTTCCTGCTGCCCCCGCGCGGCCCCGCCCATTCGGCGCAGGTGCGCATCTTCACGACAACCCGCGAGCTGCCTTTTGCCGGCCACCCGACCGTCGGCACGGCGATTTTCCTAGCCATGGAACGCTTCGGCGAGATCAAGGGCGAGCAGAATGCCGTTGTCGTGCTGGAGGAAGAGATCGGCACCGTGCGCTGCGGCGTGACGCTGAAGGAGAACGCCGCCGGCTTTGCCGAGTTCGACGTGCCCAAGCTGCCGCAGCCGGGCGTGCCTGCGCAGGACAAGGAGGCGATTGCCGCCGCCCTCGGGCTGATCCCCTCCGAGATCGGTTTTGAGAACCACAAGCCCTGCCTCTATGACGCTGGCGTGGCCTTCCTGTTCGTGCCGGTCGCCGACATGAGCGTCCTGTCCCGTGTCTCCCCGGTCGTGTCCCTGTGGTCCGAGGCCTTCGGTCCGGCCAAGACCCGCAGCGCCTATATCTACACACGCCAGACCCGGTCACACGACAGCGCCTTCCACGCCCGCATGTTCGCCCCCGACCTTGGCGTGCACGAGGACCCGGCGACTGGCTCGGCCGCCGCAGCCTTTGCCGGCGTGGTGCATCACTTCGACCGCCCGACCAATGGCACGCATTTCCTGCGCATCGAACAGGGCTTCGACATGGGCCGCCCGTCCCTGATCGACCTGGAAATCGATGTGGAAGCCGGCTCGCTGC
Source organism: Pannonibacter sp. SL95 (assembly GCF_026672425.1). GTDB lineage: Bacteria > Pseudomonadota > Alphaproteobacteria > Rhizobiales > Stappiaceae > Pannonibacter. Next base: position 1,199,269 of record NZ_JAPPRC010000003.1, on the reverse strand, counting down.
ACGCGGTGCGCATCGGCGGCCAGGCGACCCTGATCGCCCGCGGCGAGCTGTTCCTCTGATTGGCTGAGGCGCGCGCGGCCCAATTTGTCTTGCGCGCCCCTCCCCCATCCGCTACAGAATTTGCCTATCGACGCGCGCCGGCCCTCACGCCGGCATTCCAACGGTCAGCCAAGGGCTGATCCCAACAAAAGGCCGAAAGCCCGCATGATCGCCGTTCGCGACATGATCGAAGCTTCGAACACTGCGGCTCTCCGCGGTGGCCTTTCTGCGCGCGCCCTCCTGCTTGGCAAGCTGCTGCTGCTTAGATGCCCCTGAGCGTCGGCAGGCCCATGCGTGGGCGGGCACTCAGGGGAAAGCGAACTCACCCAAGGATTGAAGACCGCTCCCGCCTGCCGCCCTCCATGGCAATGATTGACCAGGGCCAGCGGGACTGAAGGGAAGGAAAACCACCGATGACCGCGAACAGCCCGGCAGACAAGGCCAGCTCCAAGGACAAGGTATTCATTTTCGACACCACCCTGCGCGACGGTGAACAGTCGCCCGGCGCCTCCATGACCCTGGAGGAAAAGCTGCAGGTGGCCGAACTCCTCGACGACATGGGCGTCGACATCGTCGAAGCCGGTTTCCCGATTGCCTCCAACGGCGACTTCGAGGCGGTGCGCGAGATTGCCAAGCGTTCGAAAAACTCGGTGATCGCCGGCCTCGCCCGTGCCATCCATGCCGACATCGACCGTTGCGGCGAAGCCGTCCGTCACGCTGGCAAGGGCCGCATCCACACCTTCGTCTCCACCTCGCCGATCCATCTGAAGTTCCAGATGAACAAGTCCGAGGACGAGGTTCTCGCCATCATCGCCGACACGGTCGCCCGCGCGCGCAACCTGATCGATGACGTCGAGTGGTCCGCCATGGATGCCACCCGCACGCCGATCGAGTATCTCTGCCGTACTGTCGAGGCCGCCATCAAGGCCGGCGCAACCACGATCAACCTGCCCGATACCGTCGGCTATGCAACGCCGGACGAGTACAAGTCGATGTTCATGGAGATCCGCAACCGGGTCCCGAATGCCGACAAGGCGATCTTCTCCGTGCACTGCCACGACGACCTCGGCCTTGCGGTCGCCAACTCGCTGGCCGGTGTGGCGGGCGGCGCGCGCCAGATCGAATGCACCATCAACGGTCTCGGCGAGCGCGCAGGCAATGCCGCGCTGGAAGAGATCGTGATGGCGATCCAGACCCGTGCCGACGTGCTGCCCTACACCTGTCAGGTCCAGCCGAAGTTCCTGACCCGTGCGTCCAAGCTCGTGTCGGCTGTTTCCGGCTTCCCGGTGCAGTACAACAAGGCCATCGTCGGCAAGAACGCCTTCGCGCATGAAAGCGGCATCCACCAGGATGGCATGCTCAAGAACGCCGAGACCTACGAGATCATGCGTCCGGAAGACGTCGGCGTGAAGGCCACCTCGCTGGTCATGGGCAAGCACTCCGGCCGCCATGCCTTCAAGGACAAGCTGAAGGACCTTGGCTACGAACTCGGCCAGAACGCGCTGGAAGACGCCTTCCGTCGCTTCAAGGACCTCGCTGACCGCAAGAAGAACGTCTACGACGAGGACATCGAAGCCCTGGTCGAGGACGAGATCGCAACCGCTGGCGAAGGCGCCAAGGTGATCGCGTTGACCGTCATCGCCGGCACGGGCGGCCCGCAGAAGGCCATCCTGACGATGGACATCAACGGCCGCCACGAGACCAAGGAAGCCACCGGCGACGGCCCGGTCGATGCGCTGTTCAAGGCCATCCGCGCCATCTGCCCGCACACCGCCACCCTGTCGCTCTACCAGGTCCATGCCGTGACCGAAGGCACCGATGCGCAGGCGGAAGTCTCCGTCCGCCTCGAAGCCAATGGCCGCATCGCCACCGGCAAGGGCGCCGACACGGACACGCTGGTCGCCTCTGCCCGCGCCTATGTCGCCGCCATGAACAAGCTCAACCTGCGCCAGCAGTCGACCAACCCGGGCGCGCTGATGGCCGGCTGAATCGGCACAGGCACGTCGAAACAATCAAGGGCCGGGGGCACATGCCCCCGGCCTTTTGTGTTCGCAGCCCGCGGTTTTCCGTTGCTCTTTGGTCCTGCTTGCGGATCGTATGGATGTCGACAGCCAGCAAGGAGCCAGCCGTGATTGCCGTGATCTTTGAAGTCGAGCCACACGCCGAGCATGTGGCGGCCTATTTCGACCTCGCCGGCGCGCTGAAGAGCGAACTCATCAAGATCGACGGCTTCATCTCAGTCGAGCGCTTCGAAAGCGTGACAACGCCGGGCAAGTTCGTCTCGCTGTCGTTCTGGCGCGATGAGTCGGCACTCGCTGAATGGCGCCGGCTGGCGCAGCACCGCTCGGCGCAAAAGGCTGGACGGGAGATGATGTTCGCAGGCTACCGGTTGCGCGTTGCCGCCGTGTTGCGGGACTACGGCCTCACCGACCGGGATCAGGCGCCAGACGACAGCCGCAGGCTCAATGGCTGACGCAGTCAGCCATTGGCAACCAGCCGGCACATGGCCGGGCTCAGCACCTGGTAGATATCCCGCGGCATGTCGCGGATGCGGCGGCGTTCGCGAAAGGTCATGCCGGCAAGTTCCAGCACCCGCCGCGCCCGCGTGTGGTCGCTGCGCGCGAAGCTGATCAGGTGGCTGTAGTAGGTGTTGTCGAAGAACCAGCGCACCAGCGAAGGTGCCAGCTCGCGCGCATAGCCCTTGCCCCAATGCTCCCGCGCGATGACGATTTCCATCTCGATTTCCGACGTTTCCTCAAACGGCTGGAACCCGGCACGGCCGACGAATTCACCCTCGCGGGACAGGATTTTCCACATCCCGAAGCCCTGCAGCGCATGGCCGGTGACATAATCGACCAATCGGCTGGCCAGTCGCGCAGGATCCCACGCGGAGGCATCCCCGTCGAGGAACCGGTTGACCTCGGGATCACCGTGCAGAGCCTGAAGCACGGGAAGATCGTCTTGTGAGAAGGCGATGGCCCGGAGCTGCCGGGACGCCAGAACAGTTTCCTGCATGCCCATACCCCTCGTTTGGACGCTCGCTTGATCGCTCAAACGGCAACCTGGAGATAGCTGGGGAATGTGCGTATACAAGGGCATGCGGAGGGCAAAAGGCGGAAAAGTTTGCGGCCTGACGCAGCGACAGTTTACGCTAGCAAGCACTATGCGTCTGAATAAAATTATCTTTTTCCTCAGGAACTGACGGATCGAGCCGCACCCAATCACCAAGCTGGCCCCGGAAAAACGTCTCCTGCCGTTTCGCGTACTGCCGCGTTGCCACCACCAGTTGCTGCCCCGCCTCCTCAAGTTCGAGATGCCCAGCGGCCCAGGCGCTGATCTCGCGAATGCCAATGGCCCTCATCGCTGGCAGCGTGTCCGGCAGATCCAGCGCCAGAAGCGAGCGCACTTCCTCCACGCCCTCTGGCAACAGCATCATCCGGGCGCGTTGCGCGATACGCGCGTGGAGCCAGGCTCGGGGCGGAGCCAGCACAACGGATGCAAACGTTCCAGGTTCCAGCACTGGCGCCCCGGTCTTGTCCGCCTGCCAGCTCGCCAGCGTCCGGCCGGACGACAGAACCACCTCAAGTGCCCGGGTCAGTCGCTGCAGATCAATCAGCCGGTTGGCCGCGTCAGAATCAAGCGGCAGAAGTGCAGCCTTGACCGCTTCGACGCCGCCCTCCTCCGCAAGCAGCCGGCACCGGGCGCGGACATCGGCGGCAACATCGGGCACCTCGGCAAATCCCAGGGTCAGCGCCCTGAAGTACAATCCGGTACCACCGACAACAATCGGGCGCAGTCCTGCTGCCTTCGCCTCGGCAAGGCATTGCGCCACACGCTTGAGCCAGGCTCCGGTGGAGAACGCCTCGGACGATGGCAGCACACCATAGAGCCAGTGCGGAACCCGAGCCTCATCGCCGGTATCGGGACGCGCCGTGACAAGCCGCAGTTCGCGATAGAGCTGCATGGAATCCGCGTTGATGACGACGCCATTCGTCCGTTCGGCCAGCTCAATCGCCAGGGCAGACTTGCCGCTGGCGGTCGGCCCGGCTATCAGGATCGCGCCAGTCGCATCCGCTTTGCTGCTTCCGCCGAAAGGTTTGTCCATGTCCCTGGTTGCCACGCTCGTTTCCAATCCGGCCAGGCCGGCACTTGATGATCAGGTCGTCGCCAGGGCCTCTGCCGCAGTTGGCGTAGTTGCGCCAGCCAAATGGCTCGCTCCGGGCATTGCTGTCGATCTTGATGTCGAAGCAACGCTGTCTGCAGCGGAGGCAGAGGCACGCCTGCGCGATCTTCTGGCTGATCTGGCGATTGATGTCCATGTGCAGCCGATTGAGGGCCGACGCAAGCGTCTGCTGATCGCCGATATGGATTCGACGATGATCGGCCAGGAATGTATCGACGAACTGGCAACTGAGGTCGGGCTGAAGGACCACGTTGCAGAGATCACCGAGCGCGCGATGCGCGGTGAACTGGAGTTCGAGCCAGCCCTGCGCGAGCGGGTGGCCCTCCTGAAAGACCTGCCGCTGGACGCAGTGACCCGGGTTCTCGACACCCGCATCACCCTGACGCCAGGGGCACGAGAACTGGTCCAGACCATGCGGGCGCATGGCGCCTACTGCGCTTTGGTTTCTGGCGGCTTCACGCTGTTCACCGGCCCTGTTGGCGCGCGGGTCGGCTTCAACGAGAACCGCGCCAATATTCTGGAAGTTGCCGATGGCAAGCTGGCTGGCCTGGTGCGGGAGCCGATCCTGGGCCGTGAAGCCAAGCGGGAACGACTGGAACAGCTCAGCGAAGAACTCGGCCTGCCGATGGGTGACACCTTGGCAGTCGGGGATGGGGCCAATGATCTTGCAATGATCGCCCGCGCCGGCCTTGGCGTTGCCTATCACGCCAAGCCAAAGGTTGCGGCAGAAGCGGACGCCCGTGTCGACCACGGCGATCTGACCGCCCTGCTCTATTTCCAGGGTTATTCTGCCTCAGACTTCGTGGTCTGAGGCCGGACCGCGCCCTGATCAGCTGCCTGCAACGACTGGCGCTTCGAAGCTCTGGAGGCTCATCCCCATGACTTCCTGCTGCATCAGGAGAGCTGTTGCCTGCGATGCCGGCATCGGACGACCGGTATAGTAGCCCTGCGCCTGCGTGCAGCCCTCGGCCTTCAAGGCCAGCAGTTGCTCTTCGCTTTCGACGCCTTCGGCCGTTGTCGCGATTCCGAGGCTCGTGCAAAGGCCCGTCACGGCCCGTACGACGGCCAACTTGTCCTGGCCCTTGTTGAGATCCTGGACGAAGGCACGGTCGATCTTGACCTTGTCGAAGCGGAACTTGCGCAGATAGCTGAGCGAGGAATAGCCCGTACCGAAGTCATCCATGGCGATGCGAACGCCAAGGCGCTGCAGTTCCGATAGGATCGACAGGGTCGCCTCGGTGTCCTGCAGCAGGACACCCTCGGTGATCTCGATTTCCAGCCTGTTGGCACTGAGGCCCGAGGCTCCAAGCGCAGCGATCACCTCCAGAACCAGTGTCCGGGTTCGGAACTGCACCGGCGAGACGTTGACGGCAACGCGGATATGCTTGGGCCATTTGGCCGCTTCCAGACAAGCCTGGCGCAGAACCCAGGATCCGATGCCGCTGATCAGGCCGGTTTCTTCCGCGATGGGAATGAACTCGGCCGGTGAAATGAAACCCTGACGCGGATGTGGCCAGCGCAGCAGCGCTTCAAAACCTTCGATCTGTCCACCCTGCAGATTGAACAGCGGCTGGTAGTGGACCTGGAACTCTTCATTGAGAAGCGCATGGCGCAGGTCGATTTCCAGTTCACGACGGGTCTGGATTTCCTTGTCCATTGCTGTCTCGAAGAAGCGATAGACGTTGCGTCCGTCCTGCTTGGCACGATAGAGCGCCATATCGGCGTGCTTCATCAGTAGATCCGCGTCATCTCCGTCAGCCGGAGCGACGGCGATGCCGATCGAAACGCCGATAAAAATGAACTGGCCAGCGATATCGAAAGGCTCGCCGATTGCCGCAATGATGCGGTCAGCCAGATCGGCCGCTTGCGCAGGCGTTGCGCGCCCCGTGAGCAGGATCGCAAATTCGTCCCCGCCCAGACGCGCGACATGATCCCCATCCGCGAGCTGGTTCCGCAGGCGATCAGCCACCGAGATCAGGAGCTTGTCGCCGATCGGATGGCCAAGCGTGTCATTGACGGACTTGAACTGATCCAGGTCGAGGTAGAGCAGCGCTGACGCGTTTCCGGTCGACTGGCTCATGCCCAGTGCCTCGACCAGCTGCTCGCGGAACAGGACGCGATTGGGCAATCCTGTCAGTGCATCGTGATGCGCCAGATAGGCGATCCGTTCTTCCTGCCGCCGCCGCTCGGTGACATCCTCATGCACCGCCACTGATCCGCCCTCTGGGGTGACAGCCGCAGTCACAACAATCGTCCGCTCACCTCGGAAGCTGACGATACGCTGATTGCCGAGGAAGAAACTTGCCGGCACTTCTGCCACACTTTCGTGTTCATCGATGAAAACGAGGGCGCCATTCTCGCGACATCTTGAAATGACGTGCTCCAGCGGTGTTCCTGGCAGGATATCGGTCTCGTCCAGGCTGAAAAGCGCACGGAAGTTGTCGTTGGCTAGAATGACCTTTTCATCCGGCCCAGTTAGCAAAATTCCCTGCGGGATGCTCTCGACTGCCGATTTCAGCCGGTCAAACTGCTGCTGCACCTCAACACGCGACGCGGCAAGGAGATCCACCCGGGCCTGCTCGAGTGTCTGCATCAGGTGATCGAAGGACGTCGCAAGCGATCCAATTTCATCTGGGCGATTGCGCAGGCGGTCGGGCAGATGGTGCTCGTAGCCCCCCTCATTGCGCAGCCGGCGCACGATCGCCGTCAACTGTTCAATGGGCCGTGTCACCAAGGCGCCGAAGGCAAGAACAGCGGCGATACAAGCCAGCACGGCAAACGCCGCAACCGCCAGGATGGTGACGAGACTGGAGTCGAGGCGTTGCGAGATCTGTTCAACTGAATCCTGATTTTCGAGTTTGGCCCAAATGACCAGCTTTTGCAGCATCTTCGACAGACGGTATTCACTCAATCGAAGGACGCGAGAGACAGCAAGTACCTGCTCGTCGATCTGAACCCTCTGGATCAGGACTTCGCGCAGGCCATCCATGCCGATCAGCTCATCCGACATACCGGACAGGATACCATCGAGATGCAAAACCCGGTCGTGCTGGCCCCGGCTCTGCAGCCACGGAGCGATCTTGTGCACCTGCCCGCGCAACGCGCTGAGCTCTTCGACCTGCCCCTGCAGCACGGGCGCGAGATGGTGATTGCTGACCGGATAGGCATCGCCCAGCAGGCTGTCGCGCAGCTTCTGGCCGTGCAGCCGCAGGTCATAGGAGCCACGGACGAGCGGCCAGTCTCCGACCAGAACGGTACCGAGCCGCATCAGCTCGTTGTCCATGCCCTGGGTCTTGCGGAACACACGTTCGGCATCCTCAAGGCTGCCTGAGATTGTCTCGTCGCTCTGCTCGAGAAGGCTGGAGACGCTCACGTCCAGACGTGTGAGGCTGAAGCGAACCGCATCTTCTGCCTCGCTCCGGCGTTCGCGATTGCGCAAGTACGCCTCGCAGACATCGATGATCTGTCGCTGTACGACGACCAATTCCTTCTGCGCATCGAGAAGGCTGCGACCAAGTTCGTCAAGCCGGACCGTCTGCGCATGCTGGCGAAAGGCGTCGATGTCGGAGTAGTCGGCATTTCGCAGGGCAAACATTGCACTCGATGGATCGGAATCCGGGCGATAGAAGCATTCATCCATCAAGTTGCGTGACAGAACGTTGATCTGCTGCAGGGCCGCAGACGCGCGCAGGGCATCCGTGTAGAGGGGCCCGGTTGTTTCGTTGATGAGGCGGATCCCGTTCGAAACTGCAAGGATCTGCTGCGTGCTGACAAAGCCAAGCGTCCCGATCAGCAGGATCAGCGTCGCCCCGATCCCGGTCATCACGACCCGAAGCTTTTTGGCCTTTGGCAAGGTCAGCTTTGGCACGGCAAATTTCATCGATCAGTCCCATCATGCCGCAGGCGCAGCCCGGTCCAAGACCAGCGCACCGCAACACCCCTACGCGATGGCTCCCACGTCGGAGCTGAAACGACATCGCAAGGCAAGACTACAGCGACTTGCTATAATTTCCGTAAAGGCGGATAGCGATTATTGACGATACACTTCATTAATCCTGATCAATCGCGCCAAGAATGAAACGAAAGACAAAAAGGGCGCAGCAAATGCCGCGCCCTTGTTCCTATCCTGCAATCATTCCGACGAAAGATGCTTACTTGTCTTCAATGCGAACCGGAACAAAACGAAGCTCTCCGGTCGGATTGGCAAGAAGAAGCAACGCAGACTTTCGGCCGTCCTTCTTCAGCTTCTCGATCTGGGCGAGCACATCCTGAGGGGTCTTCACCGCCTCCTGTGCAACTTCCTTGATCGTATCGCCGGCCTGAACGCGCTTTTCTTCAGCCGCACTTCCTGCCGCCACTTCGGTCACGACGACGCCCTCGACACCGGCATCGATCTGGAACTTCTGCCGCAGCTGATCGTCGGAGGTCGCAAGCTTCATGCCGAGCACTTCGCTGACGGCTTCCGGTTCCGGCTTGGCCGGCTTTTCGCCATCCGCGTCATCTGCCGCCTCAGCCTCTTCCAGGCGGCCGAGCGTGACCTTGAGGTTGACCTTCTCGCCCTTGCGCAGCACGACCACGTCAACAGCCTTGCCGATGTCCGTGTCAGCCACCATGCGCGGCAGGTCGCGCATGCTCGGCACTTCCTTGCCATCAAACTCGATGATCACGTCACCCGGCAGGATCTCGGCCTTGGCCGCCGGACCGTCATCCGACACGCCGGCAACGAGCGCACCGATCGCCTTGTCCATGCCGAGGCTTTCGGCGATCTCGTCAGTCACTTCCTGGATCCGCACACCCAGCCAGCCACGGCGGGTTTCGCCAAACTCGCGCAGCTGGGCAATGACGGAGGTCGCCGTCTTGGCCGGGATGGCAAAACCGATGCCGATCGAGCCGCCGGACGGCGAGATGATGGCCGTGTTGATGCCGATGACATTGCCGTTCATGTCGAACAGCGGACCACCGGAGTTACCCCGGTTGATCGAGGCGTCGGTCTGGATGAAGTTGTCATAGGGGCCGGAGTTGATGTCGCGATTGCGGGCCGACACGATACCTACGGTCACCGTACCGCCAAGGCCGAACGGGTTGCCGATCGCCATCACCCAGTCACCGACGCGGATCTTCTCGCTGTCACCGAAGGAGACGGAGGTCAGCTCCTTCTCAGGCTTCACCTTGAGCACAGCCAGATCAGTCTTCTCGTCCTGGCCGATCAGTTCCGCCTTCAGCTTGGTGCCATCATTGAAATTCGCGGTGATCTCATCCGCCCCTTCAATGACATGGTTGTTGGTGATGATGATGCCTTCCTTGCCGTCGATGACAAAGCCGGAGCCCAGCGACTGCACGCGGCGCGGCTGACCATCGCCCTCGCCTTCGCCCTGCTGCTGACGGTTGAAGAACTCCTCGAAAAACTCCTGGAACGGCGAGCCTTCCGGCACCTGCGGCAGCGGCACTGTCCGCTGCGCCTTCACCGTCTGCGAGGTCGAGATGTTGACCACCGCATCAGCGAGCTTTTCGGCGAGGTCCGCGACGGACGCCGGGCCCTGAGACTGGGCAAGCGCGGCGGGTGTTCCCACCAGCGACAAGGCAACGGCGGCGGCCAGAGCAGCCCCTGCGCCACGAGCAATCGTTTTGCGAGCGAACATGAGGGCCATCGGCCTTAGTCCTCCATCAATCAGCTTGAGGCGGCCCCAAGCCACCCGTCTCAGCCACATTTATACGACATCATGGCGGCAGTTCGACGTTGATCTTGCCGCACGAAAATTTCAGCCACGCACAATCCAGACCAGAAAAACGCCTGCGCCCGCCGCAACAAGTCCGGTCAGGCGCAGGGTCTGGTCAGGTGCGTCAAGCACCTTGCGCATCATCGCTTTCATCGTGTCCGGCGCCAGTGCGTAGAGGGCTCCCTCCAGCACCAGCGCCAGTCCGAGTGCGACCGCGAAGTCGGTCATTGCGCCGGGACGACCGGGACAGGCTGACCGGCGCCGGCCGGATTGTTGAAGAAGCGGAAGAAGCTGGAGTCGGGCGACAGCACGAGGCTGGTATCGCCGGACCGCAGACCCGCTTCATACGCCTGCATCGACCGATAGAAGCCGAAGAAGTCCGGATCGACGCCAAAGGCCTCGGCGAAGATGCGGTTGCGTTCAGCATCGCCGTCACCGCGGATGATTTCCGCGTCACGGCGCGCTTCTGCAACCAGAACAGTGGCATCACGTTCCGCACGCGAGCGGATACGGCGGCCCTGTTCTTCACCCTGCGCGCGGATTTCGGTTGCCTCACGCTGACGCTCGGTCTGCATGCGGTCGAAAACGGCCTGGCTGTTGGCTTCCGGCAGGTCTGCGCGGCGGATCTTCACGTCAACGACCTCGATGCCGAGTTCGGCGGCGCTGGTGCCCACATCCTTGCGGATGCTGCCCATGATGCCGTTACGGTCATCGCGCACGACTGCCGTAAAGGACGCCTTGCCCAGCTCCGAACGCAGCGAGGACTGCAGCAGCGTCGACAGACGCTGGTTGGCCGCATTGATGTTGTTGACGCGCTGGTAGAACAGCACCGGATCGGAGATGCGGTAGCGTGCGAAGGCATCGACGACCAGACGCTTCTTGTCTGCAGCAATGGCTTCCAGCGGCGGCATGTTGAGGTCAAGGATCCGCTTGTCGATGTAGATCACGTTCTGCACCAGCGGCAGCTTGAAATGCAGGCCGGACTGCTGGGTCGCGGAAATGACCTTACCGAACTGCAGGACGAGCGCCTGCTGGGTCGGGCTGACGATATAGATCGAGAGGTACAGGGCGGCGGCAGCCAGAGCCACGACAACGCCCACGAGGCCAAGAAGACCGTTTTTCATCACTGGGCTCCAACGGTGCTGCGGGCGGCCGGTGCAGTCGACTGCTGCGAAGGCGCACGGTTCAAGAGTTCATTGAGCGGCAGGAAAGGCACGACCCCTTCGCTGTTCTGCTTCTGGTCAATGATGATCTTGGGGTTGGATCCGAGCACGCGTTCCAGCGTTTCCAGGTAGAGACGCTCGCGCGTCACGTCCGGAGCCTTCTTGTACTCTTCGTAGATCTTGCTGAAGCGCTGTGCCTGACCGGTGGCTTCAGCAACCGTCTGGTCGCGATAGGCGGTCGCAGCTTCGATCACGCGTGCCGATTCACCACGGGCTTCCGGAACGATCCGGTTGGCGTAGGTCTGGGCTTCGTTCTGGATGCGCTCCTGGTCGGCACGCGCAGCCTGCACGTCGCGGAAGGCGTCGATGACCTGCTGCGGAGGATCAACCTTCTGCATCTGCACATTGATGATGTCGATACCGGCCCGGTAATCGTTCAAGGTCTTCTGCATCAGATCCTGAACCGCGATCTGGATCGGCGCACGGTTCTCGGTGAGGATCGCGTCAATATCCGATCCGCCGACCACTTCGCGCATGGCGCTTTCGGCAATCGCCTTCACCGTGCCTTCAGGGTTCTGGATGTTGAACAGGTAGTCCGACACGCCCTCGCGGGTATTGCGGATGCGCCACTGCACCTTGAAGTCGGCGTCGACGATGTTTTCGTCGCCCGTCAGCATCAGGCTTTCTTCCGGCACGTCGCGCGCGCGCACCGTTCCACCCGTGACATATTCTTCCATGCCCACGGTCATTTCGCGGACCTGCAGCACGCCCGGGGTTTCGACCTGGCCGATCGGATAGGGCCAGTTGTAGTTCAGGCCCGGCTGGGTCTGGTCGGTCACCTCGCCGAGCACAAGCTCGACACCAACCTGGTCGGGCGCCACGGAGTAAAGTCCGGTCGCCAGCCACACACCCACCAGCACCACGCCAACCAGCGCAACACCCTTGGCTCCAAGATTGCCACCGCCACCGGGCAGCACAGTCTTCATGCGGTCCTGGGTGCGCTTGAGCAGTTCTTCCAGATCGGGAGGCGTGTTGCCGCCCCCGCGGTTCGGGCCACCGCCCCAGGGGCCGCCGCCATTACCACCGCCGCCGCCCCAGGGACCGCCGGCATTGCCGCCGCCCTTCCAGCCGCCGCCCCCACCACTCTGGTTGCTCCAAGGCATCAGGTCTTCCTTCGTCGGGAAACCGGCCTTGCCGGCTTCCTGGTTGATCTAACGGTTTGTGACCCGTAAGGGGTTAGGGTGAGGTTACCACCATGAAGGATTGCAACCCCCGCTCCTCCCTGCCCCGGCTTACGGTTCACGTCAGGCGGGAATTGGGGCTTTCTTCCGCAGATTTCAAGCTTTTCGGCCACATTCTTCAAGCGGGCGAAGCGTCGCGGCGCATGTGCACATGCGGGATGCCATCCTCAAGGTAGGTCTCGCCGTAAGGACAGAACCCGTGCGACGCATAAAACCGCTCCAGATGGGCCTGGGCAGACAGGACGACATCCGCCTCCGGCGACATTTCCCCTGCGCGGGCAAGGCCCTCGCGGATCAGTCTGTCACCGAGGCGCAGCCCCCGAAACGCGGGAGCCACAACAATCCGCCCCAGCCGGACATCAGCTTCCCCAAGGGCTTGCGGGGCAAAGTAACGCAGGCACCCGGCAATCTGTCCGTCCGCCGTCTCGATCAGCAGATGTTCCGCTTTCGGATCGAGACCATCGATCTCCGCGAAGGCGCAAGCTTGTTCGACGACGAAGACCTCGACCCGCAGCTTCAGCAGGTCGTGAAGCCGAAAGACGCCAAGCTCTTCAAACCGGAACCAGCGCGACAGAAGAGTATCAGGCGTCACCTCACGCGTCATGACTGTTGTTCCTTGTCAGTCGGGATCCGCTCATACGTCAGATAGGTCACGTCTGCGGTATCCTGCTCCCCCCTCACCCCGGCGCGGGCCGCCACCTGTCGCCACTGGTCCGGTGAGATGTCCGGGAACCGGGCATCGCCTGCAGGCAAGGCATGGACGCGGGTAATCTCAAGCCGATCCGCATAAGGCATGGCTTCACTGTAGATCTGGCCACCGCCAATCACCATGACCGCTGACTTGCCCGACGTCGTTGCAGCCCGGTCAGCCAGTTCCAGCGCCTCCCCAAAGCTCGAGGCGACAACAACACCTGCGGGGACATCCGGTCTGGTGCGGCTGACGACGATGTTCAAGCGGCCCGGCAGCGGACGGCCAAGGCTTTCGAACGTCTTGCGGCCCATGACAACGGGATGTCCAAGGGTCAAGGCCTTGAAATGCTTGAGGTCAGACGGAATCCGCCAAGGCATCGCATTGTCGGCACCGATGATGCCATTCTCGGCGACAGCTGCAACGAGCACGATGGAGTTCTGCATCTGGACCCGGCTTTCCGTTAACGCGCCATCGCGGCGCGAGCCTTGTCCGGCTGATCGGTGAACACGCCATCAACGCCGGCCTTTTCAACGGCAAGTTTGATCAGCTCGTCAAAGCTGGCAGCAAACGGCGGAAGCCGGTCGGCACGGAACGTGTAAGGATGAACCTCAAGACCGGCCGCCTTGGCGTCGGCCACGAGCGACGTGATCTCGGCCACACCATCCTTGTTCTCGTCGGTCAGGACCTGCGTCAGCGAAGGACCGATCCCGTTGGCAACAGTGGCGATCTGCTTCAGTCCGTCAGGCTTGCGCAGCGCGTCATAGTCAGTGCCCGGCGCCATGTTCCAGGCGTTTTCGCCAATCAGCTGAACCAGCTTTCCCTTGTAGCCCAGTTCCGTCCGTACACGCTTGATTTCATTGAAGTCGAACGACTGCAGGAACACCGGATCCTCCGGGCCATATCCAGCCTCAGCCAGCGTCGCCAGCACGGCGGCAGCCAGATCCTTGCCCTCCGTGCGATGGAACGCCGGCGACTTGAGCTCCGGATAGATGCCGGCAACACGGCCCGTCGACGTGTTCATCCCCTTGATGAAGGCAAGCTCCTCGGCCAGCGTCGGGATGGTCAGGCCGGTTTTCTCGCGCGGGAACCGTCCCTTGAATGCAGCCTCACCCTTCTTGTTTCCGCGCTCCAGCAACTGCAGCTGCTTCAGTTCGGCAAGAGTAAAATCAATGGCATAGAACATCCCGTCGGCCCGCGCACGGCCTGGGAACACTTCTGCGGCATTGGTCGTCGCATCCAGCGTGATGTCATGCAGGACAACCGGCACCCCGTCCTTGGACAGGACGACGTCCTGTTCGATGTAGTCGGCCCCCATGGCATGGGCCATCGCCTTGGCCGGCAGCGAATGCTCGGGGACATAGCCGGATGCGCCACGGTGCGCAATCACAAGGGCTTTCCCAGGGTCGGAGAGCGCCGCATCAGGCAGTGCCAGAACAGGCGCAACCGCCGCAGCCGCGAGAACAAGGCACGAAATCCTGAAACGCAGAGACATGGATTATCCTTCAGTATCAGGTATTTAAGGGGTCAGACGGCGATTGGCGCCTTGATCGCGGGATGCGGATCATAGCCGACAAGCTCAAAATCCTCATAGCGGAACGCAAACAGATCGCGCACTGCCGGGTTGAGCTTCATCTGCGGCAAGGGTCTGGACTCGCGGCTGAGCTGCAGACGCGCCTGTTCGAAATGGTTGGCATAAAGATGTGCATCGCCAAGGCTATGCACGAAATCGCCCGGCTCAAGATCGCAAACCTGCGCCACCATCATCGTCAACAGTGCGTAGGAGGCGATGTTGAAGGGCACGCCGAGGAACACGTCGGCCGAGCGCTGATACAGCTGGCAGGACAGCTTGCCATCGGCGACATAGAACTGGAACAGGGCATGACATGGCGGCAGCGCCATGTTGTCGACCTCGGCCGGGTTCCAGGCGGAAACGATCAGCCGCCGCGAGTTGGGCGAGGTCTTTATCATCTTGAGAAGATTGGCGATCTGGTCGATCGAACCGCCATCCGGAGCCGGCCAGGACCGCCACTGGGCGCCATAGACCGGGCCGAGATCGCCGTTCTCATCGGCCCATTCGTCCCAGATGCTGACCCCGTTGGCCTTCAGATAGGCGATGTTGGTATCGCCGGCGAGAAACCACAGCAGCTCATGGATGATGGACTTGAGATGCAGCTTCTTGGTCGTCACCACCGGAAAGCCGTCGGCAAGGTTGAACCGCATCTGATGGCCAAAGACGGAACGTGTTCCCGTCCCGGTGCGGTCGCCCCGGTCCGTGCCTTCGTCAAGGATGCGGCGCATCAGGTCATGATATTGCTGCAAGGCTGGCCTCGTCTCTCAACGGGTGGCAGAAGCGCGGCTCCAGAGCGTGCCGGGCCGGATCGAAGCTCGTGGCATACAGGCGGAACAGCGCGGTTTCAATTCGCGGTCCCTCCCTTGGCCCGCCATTATCAAGGGTTCCGGCGAGTCGCTCCACAGTCGATTTCATGCCCCCCTTTCAATCGGGGCAACCAGCTTCTATATTGGCGGTGCCGGCTTGCCGGCTATGGCGATAAATTGTCAGTGGAATAAGCCTTTCGGACCCGGGGGCGGTACCCGGCGCCTCCACCCAAGCCCACCCTTTCGGGTGAGTTTCGGCGGGGGCGAAACAGGATCGACGAGGGTGTAAAGACTGTGCTTTCGCTCGGCATGGTACCACCGATATCGGACCAAATCTGTAGTTGCCAATGACAACTATGCTCAGGACGTCGCTCTCGCCGCGTAATGCGGTGCGGGTTGTCCACCTAAAGTCCTGACGGGTAGCACCGGCAGGCGGGGTCCGGAGGCACCTGGCAACAGAAGCCTCCACTTCCTTTTGCCCAGCTGCGCCGTGGCATTTTGCGTCGTACGGGCGGGAAGTTGGAATGAGAACCGGACGCATCGGGCTTCCCTTTTTGGGTCGCAGACGCCAAGGTGCGGCAAGATTTGGATACGATTCCGGCGGACGGCGACCATGGCAGAAGACCTGCTTCGTTATGACATTCTCGTGCAGGATGCCCTTCGCGGGGCGGTGAAGAAGATCCTGGCCGAAGTCGGTCGCACCGGTTTGCCGGGCGAGCATCATTTTTACATCGCCTTCGACACCAACGCTCCCGGCGTGCGCGTTTCTTCGCGTCTGAAGGAGCGGTATCCGAACGAGATGACCATCGTCCTGCAGCACCAGTTCTGGGACCTGGCCATTGGTGAACACGCCTTCGAGGTTGGCCTGTCGTTTGGCGGCATCCCTGAGAAGCTGTTGATTCCCTTCAGTGCAATCAAGGGCTTCTTCGATCCGTCGGTGCAGTTCGCGCTGGAATTCGAGCCGGGCAAGACGGCCGAGCCGCTGCCGGATGACCTCATGGAAGCCGTCGGCGAACTGGCCTCGATCGAGGCTGCCACGAAGCTTGAAACCAAGTCCGAAGACAAGCCGGCAAAGACAAAACGCGAGGCTGCGAGCAAGAGCCAGCCTGCGGACGAGGACAAGGGCGAACCTGACAAGCCGGGTGATGGCGGCGGGGCGGTCGTGTCGCTCGATGCGTTCCGCAAGAAGACCTGACGAGGCCTGCCATGGCCGGTGACATCATCAATCTCCGCCAGGCCCGCAAGCAGCGCGATCGCAAGCAGCGGGAGCTGGAATCGGCGGAAAACCGCCGGAAATTCGGTCGCACCAAAGCCGAAAAGGCACTCGACGAGACCACCGGCCAGAAGGCCGAACGGCACCTTGATGGGCACCGGATCGGGCGGGACGATGGGGATCGGGAGCCGTGAGTTTCGTCAAGCGGTCGGTCAGCCTGAAAGGGCATCGCACATCGATCGCGCTTGAGCCGGAATTCTGGCAAGTCCTTGATGCAATTGCACAATCAGAGCAGCGATCGCTGGCGGGACTGATCGAGCTGATCGACAGCACCCGCGAACCGGACCAGCCGTTGTCCTCGGCGGCCCGCGTGCATGCCTTGCGGCATGTTCTCAAAGCAAAATCAGAAGCTTGAAGCAAAAACGCCGCACCGGTCAGGCGAACCGACATCGGGCGACAAAACCGCGCCAATTTGCCCCCAAAAGCAGGCCGTGATGCGACACATCACGCCCTGAGGGACTTGTGTCAGTTGCGCGGTGCCGGATAGGTGATGACGAGGCCGTTGGGGTCGGTCACATACCGCGGCCCGCGCTGTACGGGAGCTGCCTGAGGCGCCGCCGTCTCCTGCCGTGCCCGCTGCGACGGCGCAGCCGCCACAGGAGCGGGTGCGGTCGCCGGGCGGGTGTTGAGCAGCGGATCACCGCTCTCCAGCACCTGTTGCGTCTGCAAACCTGCACCGACTTCCCGCGCCGGTTCGAGTGGCAGGAGGTTGGCCGGAGCATTGGCCGGCCGGCTTGCGTCCAGGGTCGAGCGGATCTTCGTTTCGAAGTTGAGCAGATCGCCAATGGCATCGCTCGCCTTCTCCGGCTTCGCCTCGGTCCGGGCCGGAGCTGCCGGAGCCGGGGTCGTGGCCGGGCTCTGACCCTGGGCCGGCGCTTCGGGCTGAGGTGCGACGACTGGAGCAAGGCTCGCTGCCCGTTCCTGCTGGCGGCGGAGGGTTTCCTCGCGGAAGTACTTGACCTCCCGCATCAGGCGATCGCGCTCGAGGATCTCGGCCTGCAGCCGTTCAACGCGCTGGACCTCCTGCTCGAAGGATCGCAGGGTCAGGAAGGCGGTGAAGGGAGCAACGTCAATGTCACGCTCCGGTGCGCTGAGTGGTCCGGTAAAGAGCAACGCGGCCTGCGGCTCGGCACCCGCCACCGCATCGCTGCCCGGATCGACCTTGAGTGTCAGGTCACTTTCCACGGTCCAGTCATTGAGATTGACCAGCGCCTGCCCGGTCAGGCCAGCGGCCTCGGCATCGACGGCGACATTGCGCAGGGCGATGCGCCCGCCGTTGAGCGCAAGACTGCCATCGAGGCGTTTCAGCGCCAGTGGTCCGGAATCGAGCTGGCTGGCGAAGACCTCCCGGATCTTGTCATCCTCCAGCGCCAGACCAGCGTCGGCTGCGCGGATGACCAGATCGAAGGCTGCCGGGTTCATGGATCGCAGTTCGGCGTCGGCAAGCTGCAGCGTACCGCCACCGGCAAGGCTGGCGACGAGCGCGGAAATCGACCTGCCAGACCCCTGGAATTCACCGGCCAGATCAAGGCTGCCTGTTGCGACGGCCCGGTCGGACTGGCGCCAGACCAGATCTTCGAGCCTTGCACCGCTGACCTGAACCGTTCCGCTGAGCGAGGCTTCCGGACCGCTTCGGGTGAGAGTGGCCTGACCGGAGACACGCCCCTCGGCGAGACTGGCCTCGACGGCCTCAAGACGCAGCAGATCCGGCTTGAGCCGCAGTTTGGAGGTGAACTTGCTGAAGGCCAGGTCATCCGAGACATAGGCCTCGCCCGCTCGCAGATCGAGGGCGAGGTCGAGCTGCGGGCAGCTGCAAGGGACCGAAGGGTGCCTTCGGCCAGATGCCGCCTTCCTCCGGCTGCAGCCACTGATCAGCGCCCAGAAGCAATTCAGAGACAGCCCTGAGGTCCAGTGCGGAGAAATCCAGTGCGCCAGTCATTCGGCGCAGGCCGGTAGTATCGCCCGGATGCAGGTCGCCTGCGAGCCGGCCGAGAACCTCGACCCCGGCGAACCGCCCCTTGATGTCACTGAGCGTAAGGCTTGTACCTTCGCCGACCAGGTCGAACGCGAAGTCGGCACCGATCTCGCCGGACAGGACCGGAAGCACCTTGCCCCACAACAGGGCGATCGGGGCAAGATCGTCCGCCTTGGCTTTCACCGCGGCAGTGTAGCGCGGTGCAGCCCCCTCGATAACCTGCAGCTCACCGGTAGCGTCGACACGGGCCGTCCCGGCCTTGGCCATGAGGCTCAAGGCCATACCCTCGGCCGGACGGCCATTCAGCCCGACATCAATGGCACCCGCGTCGAGGACACCGTCCGGATCGACGTCAAGGCCAAGCTGGCGTAACAGAACGGCTGCGTCAGGTCCCGCGAGTTCGAGGTTGGCGGCCACGTCGCCCGTCCGCCAGGCATCGGTCCGTCCCGCGAAGCGCGTGGTGAAATCAAGCTCCGCTCCAGCGGTCGTCCCCTTGATGCGCAGTTCGGTCTCGCTGCCATCTCCGGTACCGCGTGCCTCAAGCCGGGCTTCCACGAGCGCCGGAACAAGATGGTCGGCGGCACGTGACAGTTGCTGCGTGAGCGCAGCAGCTGGGGCAAAGTCCTCAGCAAGCGCGACAATCCCGGCCAACGACTTTGCGTCGACAGCCGCCGTGATCAGACCGGAGGGCGTGGAAGCAAGATTTTCGATGGATCCGCTTGCCTCGATCCGCGCCCCGGCGAAATCCGCCGCCGAGAGGCTCGTGATCGTCAGGTCGTCGCCTGAGAGTGACGCAGCGAGTGAGAGAGCCTTGCCCTCGATACCCCGGACCACCAGGTCCTTTGCCGACAGACGAAGCGAGATATCGGAGGAGACCAGCGCGGCAGACACTTCAGGCTGCTGGAGCAAGCCACTCAGTCCGGCCAGTTCATCAAAATCGAGGCGGCTCGCATCCAGCGTGGCGGCAAGCTTGCCACGGCTGGTCCTCGCGCCCTCAAATGAGATTGCACCTGTGGCCCTTGCACCGGCGAGATCCAGTGTCACACCGGTGAGAGACCAACCATCGGGAGCAATCGAGACGCGGCCGTCGATGCCGATGGATCCACCAGCTCCGGCCCCGCCGCCCGTCCGGTTGAGCCAACCCATCAGGGCCTGGGGCTGTTCCGAATTCAGCGACAAGGAACCTGAATAAGAGAGCTCGCGGCTGGTGGAGAACTCGCCCTGGGTCGCAAGATCGGTACGGCCCGGCAGGCGCGATGCCAGACGGGCAATCCGCCAGCCGCCCAAGGCTGTTTCAAGATCAAGCCGCGTCGACTGGATGATACCACCGCCGACGACAATGGCCGGGACATCAAGCCGGACCATGCCTGGCATGGGCGCAACCGGCAGCTGGGTGACGAAGGCCAGCATCTCGTCCCGGGCTGCCGACAGGGCGACAGGCTTTTGCGGGCCTTCGCCGAAGATGCGATCAAGGTCAACCTGCTTGGCACTGGCGGAAATTTCGAACCGGCGCGGCGCCGACAGCTCGACCCGCGCGTCGCCCTTGAGACTGACGGCTCGCTCCTCCGGTCCGATGCGCAAGTCAAATGCCGGAACCTGCAGGCCTCCGGCCGCAAAGAGCACCTGCCCCTCCGCCCGCCAGCTTCCCGCCTCTGCAGCGCCAACAGACGAAACGAGGAACTTGCCGTCGAAGCCCGGAACTCCGGCTTCCTGCTTGAGACTGCCATCGAGCGACAGCTGAACCGGCTGAAGGGCGGGCACGAGGTCTGCGCGCAGGCGCAGCAACCCGTCCGCCTGCCGCTCGCCCGTGTTCAGGCGCAGGGAGTACGGCGTTTCCGTCATGAATGAGGCTGCCGTCGACCTTGAATGGCCCTTTGAGCGAACGGGCACTGACGGCGACGTTGACGTTCTCGACCTTGTGGCTGGAACTGTCTCGCGCATCCAGCAACACGACAGAGCCGTTGTCGATCTCGATCTGGTCGAAGGCGATGTTCTTCGGATCAAGCCGGGAGATCCCGGACGAGCGCGTCTCGTCCGTCAGCCAGTCAAGCCGGCCGTATTCGTCCATCGCCAGGGTGAGTTGCGGCCGTTCCAGCCGCATGTCGAGAACCCGGATTTCGCCCTTCAACAGGGGCGGCAATTCCACCCGCATCTGGAAACGCGAGACGATCAGCAACGGATCTTCGGCCTCGCCGACGCGGACGTCGGTAAAGGTCAGGGTCGGGGCCGGCAGCAGGCTCATGTCCGCCTTGCCGAGCACGGTCACCTTGTGGCCCAGAGCCTCTTCGGCATAGGATTCGAAGGTGGAACGATAGGCTGTCCAGTCGACGAAGAACGGCCCGACCAGCGCCGTCAGCAGCGCCAGAATGATGACCACGCCTGCCGTGATATAGACCGAGTTCAGCTTCGTTCTCCAAGGGCTCTGCCAGGTCGGTGCCAGATGATCCGGACCGGACTGCGGGAAGGATTCGAGCCGATTGCGGCTCCAGTGCGGCAAGGGCGCAGCCAGCTGGCCCGCCCCTGCCGGTTAGACGATGATGATCAGACCGTGACGATCTTGCCCGGGTTCATGATGTTCTGCGGATCGAGCGCCATTTTCAGCGTGCGCATGACGTCCAGCGCCTCGCCATGTTCTTTCTTGAGGTATTTCATCTTGCCCTGACCGACGCCATGCTCGCCGGTGCAAGTCCCCTCCATGTCGATGGCGCGCCAGTTGAGACGCTCGACAAAGGCTTCGGCTGCGGCAATCTCCTTGGGCTCGTTGACATCAACCAGCACCATCACATGGAAGTTGCCGTCGCCCACGTGACCGACCAGCGGTGCCACGAGACCCGAAGCGGCAATGTCCTCCGCAGTTGCAGCGACGCATTCGGCAAGACGGGAAATGGGGACGCAGACATCCGTCGTCACGGCCTTGCTGCCGGGGCGAAGGCCGATACCGGCGAAATAGGCGTTGTGGCGGGCGGTCCAGAGCTTGGTCCGTTCCTCCGCCTGGGTCGACCATTTGAACGCGCCACCGCCACAATCGGCAGCAATGGCCTCGAACAGTTCGGCCTGTTCCTTCACCCCATTCTGGGTGCCGTGGAACTCAAGGAACAGGGTTGGTGTTTCCTCAAGGCCAAGGCCGGAATAGGCGTTGCAGGCCTTGACCTGCAGCGCATCGAGCAGCTCGATGCGGGCAACAGGAATGCCCGACTGGATGGTCATGATGACGGCGTTGCAGGCGCTTTCCACATCCGGGAACGGGCAGACGCCGCCGGAGATGGCTTCCGGCTGACCGAACAGGCGCAAGGTCAGCTCGGTGATGATGCCGAGCGTGCCCTCGGAACCGACGAACAGACGGGTGAGATCATAGCCAGCAGAGGACTTGCGGGCACGGCCACCGGTGTGGATGATCTTGCCCTCGGCAGTCACGACGGTGAGGCCAAGGACGACATCCTTCATCGTCCCGTAGCGCACCGCGTTGGTGCCAGAGGCGCGGGTGGACGCCATGCCGCCAAGGCTGGCATCGGCACCCGGATCAATGGGGAAGAACAGGCCGGTGTCGCGCAGATAGGCATTGAGCTGGGACCGGGTGACGCCGGGCTGCACCACGCAATCAAGATCCTCGGCGTGAACGGCCAGCACCTTGTTCATGCGCGAGACGTCCACCGACACGCCCCCGCCGGGGGCATTGACATGGCCTTCGAGCGACGAGCCTGTGCCAAAGGGAATGACGGGAACGCGGTGCTCGGCGCAGATGCGCACGATCTCGGCGACTTCCGCGGTGCTTTCGGCGAAGACAACGATGTCCGGCGCCTGATTCGGCAGCCAGGACGTGGTATGGCCATGCTGCTCGCGGATGGCGGAGGAACGGGCACAGCGGTCCTGAAACCGGGCGGAGAGTGCCGCACCGGCGGCCTCGATTCCGGCCTCGTTGCGACGGACAAGCACCTGCATGGCTGCCAGGGACATCGGATCCTCCTTCAGTCTTTTTGCCCCGTTTCCAGGGAACCGGGCGAACCCTAGCAAATCCCTCCGCAGCACCAAAGGCTTCATGTTGATCTGATGTGAAATGCTTGGTTCGGTTCGCGGTTTTCGAGGGAGGCTTTCATTGTACCGGCACTGCGGGATGCAGGAGAGCCTGGGGCAGACGTGAAGTGCGGCCATCGGGTGTTCACCGCGCTGTCCCAGCCGTGAGCCGGGATAGCGTGGAGGTGGAGGTCGTCATTCCGGACAAGGTGAGCGCAGCGAAACGCAGATCCGGAATCCAGCGAGCAAGCGCGAGCGCAAGCGAGCACGCAATCAACTCAACACCAAACTCTGACATCAGATCAGTGATGTCGCGCTTCGCGCGGCTGAAGTCTGGATCCCGGATCGGCGCTTCGCTAACGCTCAGCTGGTCCGGGATGACGCCCCGTCCGGCTCAAGGCCGGGACAGCGCGGAGGGAAGCACTCCGGACAAGGCGCGAGAGGCACCCGGGGGAGCCTCTCCTGCCCTAAGGTCAGACCGGCTTGGTCGCGGCCTCGAGCCAGATGCGGGTGCGGGCGTCGAGGTAGGGGCCGACCTCCTCGTTGACGCGGGCATGGTAGCGGTTGAGCCAGTCGCGCTCCTCGGCGGTCAGGAGCGCGGGCTCCACGAGGCGGCGGTCGATGGGGGCGAGGGTCAGCGTCTCGAAACCGAGCATCGGACGTTCGCCGTGGGCGATGTCGCGCGCCTCGGTGACAAGCTCGAGATTCTCGATGCGGATGCCGTACTCGCCAGCCGGGTAATAGCCCGGCTCGTTCGACAGGATCATGCCCGGGCGCAGTGGCTGGGTGCCGGTCTTGGCGATCCGCTGCGGCCCTTCATGCACGGACAGGAAGGAGCCGACGCCGTGGCCGGTGCCATGGTCATAGTCGAGACCGGCCTTCCACAGGGCGATGCGGGCGAGCGTATCGAGCTGCGCACCCGTCGTGCCAACGGGGAAGCGGGCCGTAGCGATGCCGATATGGCCCTTCAGCACCAGCGTGAAATGCCGCTTCATCTCCGCCGTCATCTCGCCCACCGCAATGGTGCGGGTGATGTCGGTGGTGCCATCCTCGTATTGGCCGCCGGAATCGATCAGGTACGGCCGGCCGACGGGGATCTTGATGTTGCTCTGCCGGTTGACCCGGTAATGGCAGATCGCGCCATTGGCACCGGCGCCGGAAATGCTGTCGAAGGAAATGTCCTTGAGCACGCCGGTGTCGACGCGGAAGCGTTCCAGGGCTTCGGCAGCGGAGATTTCATCGAGGGTACCGGACGGGGCGTGTTCATCCAGCCAGCACAGGAACCGGGCGAAGGCGGCAGCATCGCGCAGATGTGCAGCGCGGGCGCCAGAAATCTCGACCGGGTTCTTGATCGCCTTGGGCAGCAGGACCGGATCCGGCCCCTCGACCAGCTTGCCGCCGGCCGATGTGATGCAGGTGGCGATGGCCTCGCCAGCCAGATCCGGGTCGACCAGCACGCTCTGGCCGGCCGCACCCAGCGCCGTCAGGGCGGCCAGGAAGCCGGAGGGCTCGGCGATATCTGTCAGCGTGGCCAGCGTGTCGCGGACGGTGTTGGACAGCTTGCGCCCGTCGATGAAGAGCTGTGCCTCGCCCTTGGCCGACAGCACGGCGAAGGACAGCGGGATCGGCGTGTGCATGACATCAGAGCCGCGGATGTTGAACAGCCAGGCGATGGAATCAGGCTGGGTGATGACCACGGCGTCGGCGCCGGCCTTGGCAACCGCTGCGGCGATGCGGGTGATCTTGTCCCTCGCCTCCTCGCCGGCCTTGTCCATCGGCTGCAGGCTGACGGCACCGATCGGCGCGGCGGGACGATCGGCCCAGACCGCATCGACCGGGTTGTCCGAGACAGCCACCAGTTCGGCACCGGCAGCCGTGCAGACCTGGCGCAGGCGGCGGGTGCCGTTCAGCGTGTGCAGCATCGGATCAAAGCCAAGCTTCATGCCCGGCTTGAGGCGGGCGGCGAGCCAGTCGGCCGGCGGGGCCTCGATCAGGTGATGCGGCTCGAACAGGGCACAGTCGACCTCGTCGCGCACCTGCAGGGTGTAGCGGCCGTCGATGAAGATCGCGGCCGCATCGCCGAGCACGGCCGCGACACCGGCCGAGCCGGCAAAGCCGGTCAGCCATTGCAGGCGGCAGTCGCAGGGCGGGACGTACTCGCCCTGATGCGCATCGGCGCGGGGAATGAGGAAGCCATCCAGCCCGCGGCGGGCAAGTTCGGCCTTGAGTGCGGCAAGCCGTGGGCGGCCAACGCTCGGATCGGTGAGGGTGTCAAAGGTCTGGAACATGGCTGAAGACTAGCCAGAGGCGCCGCGCCGCGCAATCCAAATGCTCAGCAGCGCGACCGGGAAATGGTTAAGAATCAGTTCTCTGCTGCGTCGCAATACAATCAATTCGCACATGCGAAATCCGCAGGGCAGTCATGCGAAACCGTGCCTTTTCGTGCGGGGTGCCGAGGCGCATATTCGGATCAATAGCGACCGGATGCTCCGGTCTTTTCTGAAAGATGGAGTAACACCATGGCTCTTTCGACCGCCACCTCGACCGGCCTCATCGGTGAAGGCCGCCGCCCGGCCCGCAGCCTGTTCCGCCGCGCCTTCGATCACATGATCGCCGCCCGCCAGAAGCAGGCCATGCGTCACGTCAACAGCTACCTGCTGTCGCTCGACGATGCCACGCTGGCGCATTACGGCTATGACCGCGAAGAACTGAAGCGTCAGGGCGCAGCCAGCACGCTGATCTGAGGTTTACACCGACGACATCGGGCATGCCCGACAAAACAGGCGGCATGCGGTTTTTGAACCGCAGCCGCCTTTTTCTTTGCCCTGAGCCGGACGCGAACCCCGCGTCAGTCTGCGTGCACGCCGCCGCGCACCAGGGTCAGCGTGATCCAGCCATTCTTCTCCCAGCGCCGCGCCAGGCGGAAGCCTTGCGTGCTGTAGGCAAACAGGATGCGCGGGCCATCCTCGACGCGCAGGCCTGACAGGATCAGGGTCGCATCGGCAGTCATCCGTGCCGAGATCGACTTCGCCATCTGCATTAGCGGACGTGCGAGGATGTTGGCGATGACCAGATCAAACGGACCGAACCCGGCAAAGCGCTGGTCCTCGACACCCGCTGCCGTGAAGGTGCGGATCAGGTGGGGGACCTCGTTGAGGACCGCATTCTGCTGCGCCGTCCGGGTTGCAACCGGATCGATATCGGTGGCAACGACAACCTGACGGGCAAGCTTGGCGGCGGCAATCGCCAGCACGCCGGTGCCGGTGCCGAGGTCCAGGATCCGGTCGAAGCGCCAGCGGCCGAGCAGCCGGTCGATCTCGCGCAGGCAGCCTTCGGTGGTGCCGTGATGGCCGGTGCCAAAGGCAAGCGCCGCCTCGATCTCGATGCCGATCATGCCCGAACGCAGCTTGTCACGGTCATGCGACCCATGAATGAGGAAACGGCCAGCGGCGACGGGGGCGAGGCCCTCCAGGCTCTTCTCGACCCAGTTCAGATCTTCCAGCAGCTCGGCCTGCGGAACGGCATCAAACGCATCCGGACCAACGGTTGCCAGAAGCTCGGCAATCGCCTCGTCCGGCTCCATGCCGAACATCAGGATCTCGACCGCCCAGGTCTTGCCGTCCGGGGTGAACTCATAGACGGTGACCGGGTTCCCTTCATCCTCGAAGGCCTGCTCGATCACGCCATAGATGCGTTTGGCTTCCTGTTCGTCGGCGGCGATCCGCACCCTGACCGTCTGCATGTTGACCTCTGCCTGATCATGAGGAAAGCGCCGATATAGCCGCAGCCCCGGCAAACAGCCAGCCCAAAGCGCGGGCAGCACGCAGCAAGCGTCAGGCCCGCGGCAGACGCAGCCTGGCGGTGAGCCCGCCACCGGGCGTGTCGCGCAGTTCCAGCCGGCCACCATGGCCCTCGGCAATGGCGCGAGCGGTTGCAAGACCCAGTCCGAAGCCAGTCCCCTGCCCTTCGGACATGGACCGCGCCGCGTCACCGCGCTCGAAGGGCTCGATCAGACGGGTCTTCTCGGCTTCCGACAAACCGGGACCATGATCGCAGACCTCGATCTCGACATGGGTCTCGGTTCCCCGGGCATTCAACTCGAACTGACCAGCATGACGATGGGCGTTGTCGATCAGGTTGGAGACCGCGCGCACCAGTTCGCTTGCCCTTCCATTGACAACAAGGCCCGGAGAGCAGGTGAGGCCCATTGCGACGCCCATGTCCTCATACTGGTCCTGCACGGACAGCAGGAGGCTGGGCAGGTCAACCGGCGCGGTTCGCTCACCGGTACGGCCCTCGCGCAGGAACGTCAGGGCGCCGTTGATCTGTCCTTCCATCACGGCAAGATCCGACAGGTTGCGCGACTTCTGCTCGCCGTCCTCCATCAGATCCAGCCGCAGGCGCAAACGTGTCAGCGGTGTGCGCAGGTCGTGGCCAATGGCAGCCAGCATCCGGGTGCGACGATCGATCAGGTCACGGATGCGGACCTGCATGCGATTGAAGGCGGCAACCGCAGCCCGCACTTCCCGCGGCCCCTTTTCGGCCAGCGGCACCGGCTCGGCTGCGCCCTCGCCGAAAACCGAGACGGCCTGTTCCAGTTCGGACAGCGGGCGAACCAGCGTGCGCAGGGCCCAGATCATCAGCAGAGCGAGGCTGAGAGCCAGAAAGAAAACAACCAGCACATAGGCATTCTTGAAGAACAGCGGCTTGCCCCGCACGGCCAGATGCTCCGCCCGGACACGCGAGCCATCAGCCAGGGCGAATTCCGCGACCAGCTCCCGTTCCGCGCCGAACGGCTGCGCACCGAGCAAACGCATCCCGTTGCTCAGATCGGCCGTGTCGATGGGACGGCGCAAGCGGGCTTCCGGCACGCCGAGCAACGGTTCACCCGGAGCCACTAGAAAGACCTGAAAATGCGAATTTGCAGCGTTGAGCGCCTCGACACGCGCGGCACGGTCCGCGACCGGTGTCTCATTCAGCGTCTGCAGCGTCCCGCCCAGCATAACCATTTCTGACATGGCAGCGGCATGTGGCGGCGCGGGGCGCAGGAGGGAGAAAAAGATGAAAACGAAAGCCGTGATCAGGATCAGCGATGAGACCATCACCAGCATGACCTGTGCAGCAATTCGTTCGGGCCAGAAGTACCGGTACAAGGCCGTCACGCGACACTCACTTCGGCAATGAACTCATACCCGCCCGCGCGTACGGTGCGGATAAATTGGCCGCCCGTCGAAGACGGCTCCAGCTTTGAGCGCAGCCGGCTGACCAGGATGTCGATGTTGCGGCCCGTGGCACTGGTTCCGACGCCGGTGGTCAGGTCGACGAGTTGCTCGCGGCTGAGCACCCGTGCCGGCCTTTCGCAGAACACCTGCAGCAGCGCCAGTTCGGCGGGCGTCAGCGTGACGATGGCGCCGACCGGATTGTGCAGCGTGTGCGCAACACAGTCGAGCACCCAGCCATCGAACTTCAGCCGGCGGCCATGCAGGGACGGTGTCGCAGCCCCCAGTTCCATGCGGCGAAACAGTGCCCGGATGCGCGCGATCAATTCGCGCGGGTTGAAGGGCTTGGCAAGATAGTCATCTGCACCAACCTCAAGCCCGATAACCCGGTCGAAATCGTCGGACTTGGCAGAAACGATGATGATCGGGATGGCGCTGGACGCCCGGAGCCGGTGACAGATGCTGAGACCATCCTCGCCGGGCAGCATGAGATCCAGCACGATGAGGTCGACCCGGTTGGTCGCCATCTGCTGCTCCATCTCGGCACCACTGCGCGCAAGCGATACCCGCCAGCCGTGGCTGGTCAAGTGATGTTCCATCAGAGAACCGATTTCGGGGTCGTCCTCGACGATCAGGATATGTTCATTTGCACGCATATGGCCAATATGCCTATGGACTGTCTTGGCCACAATATTTTTCATCAAAGTTTTTCCGTACTTTTCCGAAGAAATACAACGTATTGCAGTTTTAATTCAGAATCAATAACAATTTAAATACCATATACACGATAAAATAAAACAGAATAACAATATTACTGCCTGATTAGAGGATTAATATCTTAGGAATAAAAGCAAAATTATCGTCTTTTTGGTAAATTTCAGGAGCAAATCTTCTATCGAGAAATAAAAAGCTCCGGATGCTGCCGGAAGTTGGTTCGTCAGACGCAAAGCTGAGGCCAGATTGCCTGCCTGCATTTCCGCTTAGCTAACAAGGGTGCCTTGAAGAGTGGCTTGTGCACAGGATCGGCGCAACCCTCACCCCGTCCCTCGCATCGGGCACGAGAGTGCAAGTTGACGAACAGGGAGACCAGCTCGCCCAAAAACGGCACTGGTACGCGGCAAAGCCCTTGGCTTTCGGCCACGATTCGCGCCATCACGACGGCGCCCGACCTCGACCGGCATGGTCACGCGACACCTGCGCCGCGCTTTCCGTTTAGCCTCGACTGGCCCCGCTCAGTGCCGCTCGACGAAGCTGTCGATCACCCGTTTCTCGCCCGCCTTCTCGAAATCGATCGTCAGCTTGTTGCCTTCGATGGCCGTGATGCGGCCATAGCCGAACTTGATGTGGAACACCCGCTCACCCTTTTCAAAGCTGGACGGGGTCTCGGAGGTGGAGCGGGCAACCAGTTGCCCCTCGATGGTCAGAGGTCCTTGGGCCCGTGTGCGGGAAGAGCGCATGTCGGAGCGGTTGCCATGGTCCTGGCTGCCCGCATCGCGCGCGCGCTGCGCCCGCTGCCAGCCCGGCGTCGAATAGGTATTCTGGAACGGATCGCGGGCATCGAAGCGGGAGACGCCATAGGCGTTGCCGCCACCATAGCCGCCACCACTGTAGCCGCCGTACCGGGTGGAACTTTCGACCACCTCGACGTGCTTTTCAGGCAGCTCGTCCAGGAAGCGCGAGGGGATGCTGGACTGCCAAGAGCCGTGGATGCGGCGGTTGGAGGCAAACCAGATCTTGGCCCGCTTACGAGCACGCGTGATGCCGACATAGGCCAGACGCCGTTCTTCTTCGAGGCCAGCACGTCCGCTTTCATCGAGCGCGCGCTGGTGCGGGAACAGCCCCTCCTCCCAGCCCGGCAGGAACACCGTGTCGAACTCCAGCCCCTTGGCCGAATGCAGCGTCATGATCGACACTGCATCGGCGGCATCGGCCGAATCCCGGTCCATCACCAGCGCAATGTGTTCAAGGAAGCCCGGCAGGGATTCGAACTCCTCCATCGAACGGACGAGTTCCTTCAGGTTGTCGAGGCGGCCCGGCGCTTCGGCAGAGCGGTCCAGCCGCCACATCTCGGTGTACCCGCTCTCGTCCAGGATGATCTCGGCCAGTTCCGAGTGCTTCATGTGAACAAGCTGCGCCCGCCAGCGGTCGAGGCTGGCGATGAGATCCGACAGCGCCTTGCGTGCCTTCGGCTTCAGCTCTTCCGTGCGGCAGAGCTGCGTGGCGGCCTCCAGCAGCGGGATGCGGCTGGCGCGGGCCAGCTCATGCACCAGCTTGAGGCTGGCCTCGCCGAGGCCACGCTTCGGCGTGTTGACGATGCGCTCGAAGGCCAGATCATCCGCCGGCTGCACCACGCAGCGGAAATAGGCCATGGCATCGCGGATCTCGAGCCGTTCATAGAAGCGCGGGCCGCCGATGACCCGGTAGTTGAGACCGAGCGTGACGAACCGGTCTTCGAACTCGCGCATCTGGAACGACGCGCGCACAAGGATGGCCATCTGGTTGAGCGAATGGCCCTGGTTCTGCAGCGCCTCGATCTCCTCGCCAATGGAGCGGGCTTCCTCTTCCGAATCCCAGGACGATGCCACGGTGACCGCTTCGGCTTCCGGGTCCTTGTCGTCGGTGAACAGCGTCTTGCCGAGACGGCCCTCGTTGTGGGCGATCAAATGCGCGGCCGCGCCCAGGATGTGGCTGGTGGAGCGGTAATTGCGCTCGAGGCGGACCACGACGGCGCCGGGGAAGTCGTGCTCGAAGCGCAGGATGTTGTCCACCTCCGCGCCGCGCCAGCCGTAGATCGACTGGTCGTCATCGCCGACGCAGCAGACGTTGGAATTGCCCTGCGCCAGCAGTCGCAGCCACAGATACTGGGCGATGTTGGTGTCCTGGTACTCATCGACCAGCATGTAGCGGAAGCGGCGCTGGTAGTCCTTCAGAACGTCCGGATGCGTCTTGAACAGCGTGATGCAGTGGAGCAGCAGGTCGCCGAAATCGGCCGCGTTCAGCACCGACAGGCGGTCCTGGTATTCGGCATAGAGCTTGCGGCCCTTGCCATTGCCGAAGGCGCGCGCCTCGCCCTCCGGAATGTCTTTCGGTGTCAGGCCGCGGTTCTTCCAGCTGTCGACCACGGAGGCGAACATGCGCGCGGTCCAGCGCTTTTCGTCGAGGCCCTCGGCCTGGATCACCTGCTTCATCAGGCGCAGCTGGTCATCGGTGTCGAGGATGGAGAAGCCCGACTTGAGGCCGACCAGCTCGGCGTGGTTGCGCAGGATCTTGACGCAGATCGAATGGAACGTGCCGAGCCAGGCCATGCCCTCGACGCCCGGGCCGATGTAATGGGCGATGCGCTCCTTCATCTCCCGCGCGGCCTTGTTGGTGAAGGTGACGGCGAGGATCTGGGACGGCCAGGCGCGCTGGGTGGCGAGGATATGCGCGATGCGGGTGGTCAGCACCCTGGTCTTGCCGGTGCCGGCACCGGCAAGCACCAGAACCGGGCCATCGACGGTTTCCACCGCCAGCCGCTGTTCCGGGTTGAGGCCGGCAAGATAGTCAGCGGCAGCCGCCTGAGGCGTCCCCTGCCGCGCCGCGAGCGCCCGGGCAGCAATGCCCCCGCCCTGTGGCCGATGGGCGGGCGCGGGCGTTGACGGACCCTGGTCATAGGCCGCGTCGATCTCGCTCCAGTCGTCGGAAAATCCCGTGGGCACGCTCATCCATCCCGCCGCATGTGGTTACTCACGGAGAACAATATAGCAACAATGACGGCAAGAGCGAGGCGGCTGGGTGTGTTTTCCCGTGGTGCGAGGGGGTAGTGGGGGCTATTCGGCTGTCATGCCAGCGAAGGCGGGGCCAGTAACCACCTGCTTCCAGCCACGCCTGCGGATACTGGATCCCGGTCTTACCGCGTTGCGGCAAACCGGGATGACAGCGAAACGGCATCGCTGAAGTCAGGAAATTGCGCAGTTCCAAAAAACTCAAATTGTCATCCCCGCGAAGGCGGGGATCCAGTAACCACCTGCTTCCAGCTACGCCTGCGGATACTGGATCCCGGTCTTGCCGCGTTGCGGCAAACCGGGATGACAGGAAGATTTCAGACAAGTCCGGGAAACAGATCGCCCCAATCCGGGTTCTGTTCCTCGATCAAGCGGATTTTCCAGGCGCGGTTCCAGCGCTTGAGCTGTTTCTCGCGGTGGATTGCCTGCTCAACATCGTCAAACAGCTCGTAGTAGACGAGCCGGTGAACTTCATAGCGCGCCGCAAACCGGCTTCCGATACCTAGCCGATGTTCGGAGATCCGGCGAAGGAGATCGTTGGTCACTCCGATGTACAGCGTGCCACCCAGCCTGCTGGCAAGCATGTAGACGTAGTAGTGGTGGCCGCCGACCATCCCTCACCCGCCGACCAGGTCAAACCACTCGTCCTCGGTGATGACTTCGATGCCGAGGTCCTGGGCGGTCTTGAGTTTGGAGCCGGCGCCGGGGCCGGCGACGAGGAGGTTGGTCTTCTTGGAGACAGACCCCGCGACCTTGGCGCCGAGCCGTTCGGCCATGGCCTTGGCCTCGTCGCGGGTCATGCGTTCGAGGGAGCCTGTGAAGACGACGGTCTTGCCGGCCACCGGCGAGCCGGAGGCGTCGATCTTTTCGGCGTCCAGCGGGGTGACCTCGGCGAGCAAGGCCGCGAGGGCTTCGCGGTTGTGGTCCTCGGCGAAGAACTGCACCACGGCTTCGGCCAGCGTCTCGCCGATGCCGTCGACGGCGTTGAGATCGGCCCAGGCGTCGCTGGCGTGATCGAGCGCTGCCGTCATCGCGGCCTCGAAGGCGCCCCAGGAGCCATAGGCGCGGGCGAGCAGCTTGGCGTTGCCCTCGCCGACATGACGGATGCCGAGGGCGAAGATGAAGCGGTGAAGGTCGATGCGGCGGCGGGCGTTGATCGCCTCGAACAGGTTCTTGGCCGAGACCGCGCCCCAGCCGTCGCGGTTGCGCAGCTTGGTGAGCGCCGCCTTGTCGCGCGCCTCCAGCGTGAAGATGTCGGCCGGCGTGCGCACCAGCCCTTCGGCGAAGAAGGCGTCGATCTGCTTGTCGCCAAGGCCCTCGATGTCGAAGGCATTGCGCTGGACGAAATGCTTCAGCTTCTCCGAGGCCTGCGCCGGGCAGATCAGGCCGCCGGTGCAGCGGCGCACCGAATCAAGCCGGCCGGTCTTGGCGTTTTCCTCGCGCACCGCATGGCTGCCGCAGGCCGGGCAGACGGTGGGGAAGACGTAAGGCTGCGCATCGGCAGGCCGGCGGGCAAGGTCGATGTCGACGATCTGCGGGATGACGTCGCCGGCGCGCTGGATCATCACCGTGTCGCCGATGCGCAGGTCCTTAGCCCCACGGATCGGCTCGCCGTCCATGCCGATGGCCTTGATGTAATCCTCGTTATGCAGCGTGGCGTTGGAGACGACGACGCCACCGACGGTGACGGGCTCGAGCTTGGCCACCGGCGTCAGCGCGCCGGTGCGGCCGACCTGGATCTCGATGTCCTTCAGCACCGTGTAGGCCTTTTCGGCCGGGAACTTGTGCGCGATCGCCCAGCGGGGCGAGCGGGAGACGAAGCCGAGGCGCTGTTGCAGGTCGAGCCGGTCGACCTTGTAGACGACGCCGTCGATGTCATAGCCAAGGCCGGAGCGGTCCTCCTCGATGCCGTGATAGACGGCGAGCAACTCCTCGACACTGGCGCAGCGCTGCGTGCGTGGGTTGACCGCAAAGCCCCAGTCGGCAAAGCGGCGCACCATGTCGAACTGGGTCGCTGCCGGAACCTCGCTCATCTCGCCCCAGGCATAGGCGAAGAAGCGCAGGGGCCGCGAGGCGGTGATCTCGGGATTGAGCTGGCGCAGCGAGCCGGCGGCGGCATTGCGCGGATTGGCGAAGGTCTTGCCGCCGTTGGCCGCCATGCGCGCGTTGAGCGCGGCAAAATCGGCGTGTGACATGTAGACTTCGCCGCGCACCTCGACCACCGCCGGAACGCCGGCGGGCAAACGGTGCGGAATGTCGGCAATGGTGCGGGCGTTGGCGGTGACGTTCTCACCCACCGTGCCATCGCCGCGGGTGGCGGCGCTGACCAGGACACCGTTTTCGTAGCGCAGCGACAGGGACAGGCCGTCGATCTTCGGCTCGGCAACCACCACCAGATCGCCCATCAGCGGATCGAACTTGAGGAAGCGGCGGACGCGGCCGACGAAATCACGCACATCCTCGTCGGTGAAGGCATTGTCGAGCGACAGCATCGGCGCCTGATGCGTGATCTTGCCGAAACCGTCGGCAACGCCAGCGCCCACCCGCAGGGACGGGCTGTCCGGGCGCACCAGATCGGGGAACCGGGCCTCGATCTCCGCATTGCGCCGGCGCAGGGCGTCATAATCGGCATCGGAAACGGTCGGGGCGTCTTCGGCATGATAGCGCCGGTCATGGCCGGCGATCTCGGCGGCCAGACGCTCCAGTTCGGCGGCAGCCTCCTCACGGGTCAGGTGGTCGGCAGCGATGGCAGCAAGGGTCGTGTCGGTCATGATCGGTCCGAAGGCTGGCGGGCGCGCGGGGCGGCACGGCGTATCGCAGCCGGGTTAGCGGAACAAATACGGCAGCTCAAGCGTTACCACCCCGAAGACAGGATTTAGGGCACACCGAAAAGGAGACCACAATGGCCTACAGGACTCATGAAACCGATGGTCAGAGCAACAACACCCGCATGATCTGGTTTATCGCCGGAGGCGTGCTGGTGGCTGCGGTTGGCGCAGGGCTCTACGCCTACAACGGTGGCTTTGCCGAGGAGGACAAGGTGTCGATCGAACTGACCGTCCCGAATGTCGATGTCCCCAAGGTTGAATTGCCGAAGGTGGACCTGCCCCAGCTTCAGACCGAACCGATGCGTACGCCCACCGTCAAGTAGCGGGCGCGCGCCCTACCCCGCCGTCTGCGCAATCAACCGCGCGGCGGCGGCCCGGGCTTCGTCGGTGATGACGCTGCCGGCCAGCATCCGGGCGATTTCCTCGCGGCGATGGGCCTCGTCAATCGGAGTGATGCGGGTGGCGACACGTTCGGGGGCAACCTCTTCCTTGGCGATAAGGAAGTGCCCATCGGCCCGCGCGGCCACCTGCGGCGCATGGGTGACGGTCAGGACCTGAACGCTGCGGGCAAGGCGCGCAAGACGCCAGCCGATGGCTTCAGCAACAGCACCGCCAACACCGGTGTCGATCTCGTCGAAAACGAGCGTCGGTACGGACCCGCTGTCGGCCAGCGACACTTTCAGCGCCAGCAGGAAGCGGGAGAGCTCGCCGCCGGAAGCGACCTTCATGATCGGCCCGGGCCGGGTGCCCGGATTGGTCTGGACCCAGAATTCCACCATGTCGACGCCGGTCGCGGTGCGGTTGTCAGCGTCGCTGGTGATCTCGACAATGAAGCGGGCCCGTTCCAGCTTCAGGGACGGCAATTCGGCAGCAACGGCAGCTTCGAGTTTGCGTGCCGTTGCGGCCCGCGCGGCGGTCAGCTTGCTGGCGATGTCATCAAAGGCCTTGCGCGCGGTGCTGGCCGCGGCGGCCAGCGCATCGAGTTTTTCCTCGCCCGCGTCGAGATCGCCAAGGTCGGCAGCCATACGCGCGGTGAGCGCCGGCAGGTCTTCCACCGACACCGAGAACTTGCGCGCGGCGGCGCGCAGGGCAAACAGGCGTTCCTCGGTTGCTTCCAGTTCGCGCGGATCGAAATCCGTCTGGCGGATCGCGGCTTCAAGCCCGGCGCGGGCCTCTTCCAGCGCATCAAGCGCAGTCCCAAGGGACGATACCGGTCCGGACAGCATCTGCGGCGCCTGATCGGCCTTGCGCTCGAGCCGCCGCATCAGGCTGGCGAGTTCCGGGATCGGCGAGGCCGAGCCATTCAGCGTTTCATAGGCCTCGTTGAGATCGCCGGCGATCTTCTCGACCTGCATCATGGCCGCGCGCCGTTCGGCAAGCTCGGTCTCCTCGCCCGGCTTTGGGGCAAGGCGGGTCAGCTCGTCAACGGAGGCACGCAGGTAATCGGCTTCGCGCCGCGCCGCCTCGATGCGCGCCTTGTGGTCCTTCAGCGCCTTGTCGGCGGCGCGCAGGCGGCCATAGGCGTCGCCGACCGCAGCAACATCACCATCAAGGCGGCCAAAACTGTCGAGCAGCAGGCGATGGCTTTCCGGATCGACAAGCGCGCGCTCGTCGTGCTGGCCATGCACCTCGACCAGCATCAGACCGGCCTGACGCAGCAGACCGACGCTGACCGGCTGATCGTTGATGAAGGCGCGGCTGCGGCCGTCCTGGGTCTGGATGCGGCGCAGGATGACGTCGCCATCATCGGGAACGTCATTTTCGCGCAGGAGCGCACGGACGGGATGGGCACCCGCCACGTCAAAGACGGCGACGACCTGGCCCTGAGCCTCGCCATGACGGACAAGCCCGGCATCGCCGCGCCCGCCGAGTGCGAGCGTCAAGGCATCGAGCAGGATCGATTTACCGGCACCCGTCTCGCCGGTGAGCACGGTCATGCCACCGGAAAAGTCGATGTCCAGCCGGTCGATCAGCACGATGTCGCGGATGGAGAGTGTCGACAGCATGAAAGATGCCCTGCCCCTTCAGTCCCGGTCGTCCGGCGTCAGAACAGCTTGACGCCCTGGAAGGCCTTGCTGATCCAGCTGCCACGATCCTCGGACGGCTCGTAGCCACCCTTCTGGAGCAGCGAGTAGGAGTCCTTGTACCACTGGCTGTCCGGATAATTGTGACCAAGGATGGCGGCAGCCGTCTGCGCCTCATTGACCACGCCGAGCGCATAGTAGGATTCGGTCAGGCGTGCGAGCGCTTCCTCGACATGGCGCGTGGTCTGGTAGTTGATGACCACGGACTTGAAGCGGTTGATCGCGGCGATGTAGTTGCGCTTTTCCAGATAGTAGCGGCCAACCTGCATTTCCTTGCCGGCGAGCTGGTCATAGGCAACGAGCAGCTTCGTCTTGGCGTCAGCGGTATACTCGCTGTCCGGATAGCGGGTGATCAGTTCGTTCAGGGCCGAGGCGGCCTGTTCGGTGATCTTCTGGTCGCGCGAGACATCCGGGATCTGCCGGTAATAGGCCTGGCCGATCAGATAGAGCGCATAGGGCATATCCTCGCTGCCCGGATAGAGCGTGGTGAACCGCTCGGCAGCCGTGACCGTCTCGGGATAACGGCCGAGCGAGAAGTTGATGTAGGCAAGATTCATCAGCGACTTCTTGGCGTATTCCGAATAGGGATACAGCTTGTCGAGCTCGGTGAACTTCTTGCCGGCATCGGACAGACGCCCGGCATTGCGCAGCGCCAGACCCTCGTTGAACAGCACCTCTGCGGGCGTATCGTCCAGGGCCAGATCATCATCGTCCTTGGACGAGCACGCCGTCAGCACCAATGCGGTGGCTATCAGCAGGGAGTGGATGAGGATCGTCTTCCTGCGCGGACGCTTGCCTGTCCCGGTCGCCATGTTGTCCAGCACGCCTTCCAACTCCTTGCCCAGGACACCGCCCGCGAACCGGCCACACTGACCGGACTGAAACGGATCCATCGTATTGATGCGTGATCGATTGCCGACGCGGTGACTGCACCGGAGCGGAAATCGATCAGGCAGGCCAAACCCAGACCGTGGCCAAGGCTTAAGCTGCCGCGTGGAAAATGCCAACCATTTTCCAAGGCAAGGCTTTTACCGGATCATGGCAGGACCTGCCACGCCATGTGTCGAGTTTTTTAAGCTTTTTTGTGGCGGAGGGATAGCACGGGCCGATTTGACAGGATTGCCCGGCGCGGCCTGGGGGGACGTGGGAGGTTGATGCCCCCCTCTTTGGCGTCATGCAGGGCTGATCGCACGGAGAGGTCACGGCATGGATGCCATGGTCGAGCCATGGCATGACGAAGGATGGGGTGTGGCCGGGGGATCGGCTTGCGGAGCCTTGCGGGTTGGCGTGCGAGTTAGGACGGCGCACGGGGCAGCGTGCGGCGGGAACGGGGACCGTGTTCTCCCGGTCGTCATGCCATGACTTGATCATGGCATCCATGCCGTTGCCTTAACCCGCGGGGAACGTAGCGAACCTGGAGACGTGCCCAGCCGTGTTCCGCTCACCGTGCGGAGAGGGCACGGCATGGATGCCATGGTCGAGCCATGGCATGACGAAGGATGGGGTGTGGCCAGATATCGGCTTGTGGAGTCTCGCGGATCAGATCGGAGTGCGGGGGGCGGATGCGATCCCGGGTCCCCCGGTCGTCATGCCATGACTTGATCATGGCATCCATGCCGTTGCCTTAACGCGCGGGGAATGTAGCGAACCTGGAGACGTGCCCAGCCGTGTTCCGCTGATCGCACGGAGAGGTCACGGCATGGATGCCATGGTCGAGCCATGGCATGACGAAGGATGGGGCTGGTCTGATGATCAGGAAACGTCGGGGCCGAAGGCGGCGGCGGCGAGGGCCGGGCGGCCGGCGGACTGGCTGTTGTCGCGCCAGACCGGTGCTTCCACGATCTCGTAGCCGTCACCGCCGCGGGTGAACAGGGCTTCGAGAATGGCGTGGTTCATCTTGTGGCCGCCCTTGAAGGAGCGGTAGATGCCAAGAATCGGCAGGCCGGCAAGGGCGAGGTCACCCACGGCATCCAGCGCCTTGTGGCGGACGAATTCGTCCGGCCAGCGGGTGCCTTCCGGGTTGAGCACGCGATCTTCGGCGATGGCGACCGAATTCTCCAGCGACGAGCCGAGGGCAAAGCCCATGGCCCAGAGCTTCTCGACGTCCTTGACCTGGCCGAAGGTGCGGGCGCGGGCCAGTTCCTTGCGGAACACGTCTGGCGTCAGGTCGCGGGCAAAGGTCTGGCGGCCAATCAGGGCGCTGTCGAACTCGATGGTGACGTCAAAGCGGGTGCCGTCGTAAGGCAGCAGCTCGCACCAGGCAGAGCCGGCATCGATGCGGATCGGCTTCTTGATGCGCAGATAGCGGCGGCCACGATCAAG
Organism: Pannonibacter sp. SL95; assembly: GCF_026672425.1. Classification (GTDB taxonomy): domain Bacteria; phylum Pseudomonadota; class Alphaproteobacteria; order Rhizobiales; family Stappiaceae; genus Pannonibacter. The sequence continues at coordinate 1,160,383 of NZ_JAPPRC010000003.1, read as the reverse complement.
ACGCTTCAGGCCGACCTGATCAATTGCCTCGACAAAGGGAGCGCTGCTGCCGTCCATGATCGGCATTTCCGGGCCGTCCATCTCGACGACCACGTTGTCGACACCGAGCGCGACCAGCGCGGCCATCAGATGTTCGACGGTGGAAACGCCGTTGCGGGCCGGATCGGCGATCACGGTGCACAGCGCGGTGGCGGTGACCTGATCCCAGCGCGCCGGGATCATGCGGCCGTCTTCCTGGGCGTCGCAACGGGTGAACATGATCCCCGTGCCGGCGTCAGCCGGGAGGAGAGTAACGCTTGCCGGCTTGCCAGAGTGAACACCAATCCCGGTAAGGGTGACCTGATCGGCCAGGGTGGTCTGGAAGTCGGAGCGATTGGTCATGGACGATGCCTTGCTTTGGTCGGCGGCTTGAGAGGCACAAGCTTTAGGCAAGCTTGATACGCTCTGTTAACGCTCTGTGATCTGGCCGAACAATAGCCCCGTGCGTTCGGGCACCGAAATAAAGCTTTATTACGTTTTGTAACGCTTTGGGTCGCCGCAAGTCCTTGATTTCGTTGCGCGAGCCCCTCCCCCATTTTCGCCTTGTTACAAACGGAAACGACCCGGTGGTGTCACCGGGCCGTTCCGAAGGGAAGAAGGTCAGTCCTTAAGTGGACGACTCAGTTCGACTGACGGCGCAGGAACGCCGGGATCTCGAGCTGGTCTTCCTCGCTGTGGGCCTGCGGACGGGCCGGAGCGCGGCCGGTGGCATCCAGCTGGCCGGATGCGCCCATCTGCGGACGCGGGGCCGGAGCCATCTGCGGCATGCGCGGGGCCGGACGCATCTGCGGCTGGGGAGCGGCAGGAGCGGCCATGCGCGGCTGCACCGGAGCCTCGGGAGCCACATCCTCATGCTCGACATGACGCGACAGGCCGGAAGCCAGACGGCGCAGCAGGCCCATCGGACGGCGGTCGTCACCGTGATCGTCCTCGACGTGGGTCTGAGCCGGCTCGGCCTGTGCGGCAACTTCCTGGGTGCGGGTCGCCTGGGCGCGCATTTCACGCTGGGCGATCGGCGGGAAGTCTTCCATGCGCGGCATGCGCGGGTTGGCAACCGGCTGTTCGGCGACCGGCGGGATGTACGGACGGCTGACCGGAGCTTCGGCCGCCAGCGGAACCTGGACCGGTTCGCCGAGGTCGGCTGCCGGAACCTTGGTGGTCATCATGTCGGGCGCGGGGCGAAAGGCCTTGATCTCGACTTCCGGGTCCATGGCCGAGGCAACGGCGACCGGCTCGGGGATCGACAGCTCGCGTTCCAGGCTCGCCAGAGCGCGGGAGGCTGCATCCTGCTGGAAGGAACTCACCGGCGCTGCAGGGCGCGCCTCAACCGGACGGGCCGACTGCGTCACGACCGGCTTCTGCACGCTTTCCACGCGCGGAGCCAGCATGACGTTCATGTCAGCGTTTCCCAGGGTCTGCTCCTTGTCGATGCCGGTGGCAACGACCGACACGCGGATGATGCCGTTGAGGCTTTCATCGAACGTCGCGCCGAGGATGATGTTGGCGTCGGAATCCACTTCCTCGCGGATGCGGGTGGCGGCTTCATCGACTTCGAACAGGGTCAGGTCCGTGCCGCCGGTGATCGAGATCAGGAGGCCCTTGGCGCCCTTCATCGAGGTCTCGTCGAGCAGCGGATTGGCGATGGCGGCTTCAGCAGCCTGCTGGGCGCGCTTGTCGCCGGAGGCTTCGCCGGTGCCCATCATGGCCTTGCCCATGCCGCGCATGATCGAGCGCACGTCGGCAAAGTCGAGGTTGATGAGGCCTTCCTTGACCATCAGGTCGGTGATGCAGGCCACGCCAGAGTACAGCACCTGGTCAGCCATCGCGAAAGCGTCGGCGAAGGTGGTCTGGGCATTGGCGATGCGGAACAGGTTCTGGTTCGGAATGACGATGAGCGTATCGACGTTCCGCTGCAGTTCCTGGATACCGGCTTCAGCGATCCGCATACGGCGCGAGCCTTCGAACTGGAACGGCTTGGTGACCACACCTACCGTCAGTATACCCTGCTGGCGGGCCGCCCGTGCAATAACGGGGGCAGCGCCCGTGCCGGTGCCACCGCCCATGCCGGCGGTGATGAACACCATGTGCGAGCCGGACAGGTGATCATTGATCTCGTCGATCACTTCCTCGGCAGCGGCAGAGCCGACTTCCGGCTGGGATCCAGCGCCGAGGCCTTCGGTCACGGCGACGCCCATCTGGATGAGGCGTTCGGCGTGGTTCATGGCAAGCGCTTGCGCGTCGGTGTTGGCCACCACGAAATCGCAGCCCTGCAGGCCTGCGGAGATCATGTTGTTGACGGCGTTGCCGCCAGCCCCGCCAACGCCGAAGACGGTGATCCTCGGCTTCAGCTCCTGAATGTCAGGCATCTTCAGGTTGATGGTCATAAGTTCCTCGCGACCCTCTAAGGGCACCCGATTCTCGGGGGCCCAGTTCTTCCCTTGTGTGTGCGCCGTTTCCGGCATTTCCAGTCCGACGCGGCGTCCCGCGTCAGAAGCTTTCCCTGATCCACTGGCCTACCCGGGCCAGATATCCCTGATTTCCGCTCCAGCCCGACCGCTTGTACTTCGGCTGGAACTGTTCGATCTGGGACACCTGCGGGTAGATGAGAAGACCCACGGACGCGGCAAACGCCGGTCCCTTGGCCGCCTCGGGCAAGCCAGCCACGCCGAGTGGCCTGCCCAGTCTGACGTTCCGGCCAATAATCCGGCGCGCCACTTCGCTGAGGCCGGTGAGCTGGCTCGCTCCGCCGGTCAATACGATCTGCTTGCCGACGCGCCCGGCAAATCCGGACGCCGTCAGCCGGTCCCGCACCAGCTCGAGGATCTCCTCGACGCGGGGACGGATGACACGGGTCAGCGCTGACCGGGGGATCTGGTTCGGCAGATCGCCCTCGCCCTCGACAGGCGGAATGGTCAGCATGTCTCGGTCATCAACACTGGACGACAGCGCCGACCCGTGCAGGGTCTTCAGCCGCTCGGCATCGGTGAGCCGGGTGGCAAAGGCACGGGCGATGTCGGTGGTGACATGCTGCCCGCCCACGGCGATGGCATCCAGATGGACCATCTGGCCTTCAACGAACACGGACAGCGTGGTTGTGCCACCGCCCATGTCGATGCAGGCCACGCCCAGTTCCGCCTCGTCGTCCACAATGGTCGACAGGCCGCTGGCGAAGGGCGTCGCCACCAGCGTTTCCACCTGGAGATGCCCGCGATTGATGCAGAGCTCCAGATTGCGGACAGGAGGGACCTCCGTCGTCACCACCTGCATGTCGACCCCGAGCTTGAGGCCCATCATGCCGCGTGGATCGCGGATGCCGCGGTTGCCGTCCAGCGAATAGGAAATCGGCAGCGCATGCGTCACGGCCCGGCCATCCGTAGCGGAATGGGACGACCCGGCCACCAGCACGCGCTGGATATCTGCCTCTGTGACAGATTCGCCGGCTAAAGGCACGGTGGCGCTGAAGATTTCGCTCTGCAGACGGCCGCAGGAAACGTTGGCGATCACCGATTCAACCGTGACGCCAGCCATCCGCTCGGCCGCATCCACGGCAAGGCGGATTGCCTGCTCGGCAGCATCCATGTCGACAATGACGCCGGACTTGATGCCGCGCGAGCGCTGGTAGCCATAGCCCAGCACTTCCACCGCATGCGAGCGGCCGGCGAGAACGTCGGAGCCTTCGCGTGGGGTCAGCTTGGCGATCAGGCAGCAGATCTTGGTCGAGCCAACATCGAGCACCGACATGACGACGGCCCGGCGCCCCGGCAGGGGGCGCATGCGCGGCAGGTAAAGGGCTGTCCCGTTTCGGCTCATGTGTTTGCCCCCCGCTTGGCGACCTTGTCGCCGCCCTTGAGGCTTTCCTCACGGCGCTGCACCGCTTCATCGGTGAGACGCACCACCACCCGGTCCGGCAGGCGCATGTCGACGGCCGCAATGTCGCGGGTCAGAAGCGCGCCTTCAGCATCCATCTTCAGCAGCTCGGCCAGGGCCGGTGCCATGCCGTTTTCCGGCAGGCGAACGGTGATGCCATTCTCCAGCATCAGGTCCCAGCGGCGATGGCCGACGAGAAACGCGGCGCGCACGCGCGGACGCAGCGACGGCACCTCTTCCAAGGCCGAGATGATCTCGCCGGCCCGCTTCTGCGCACCGTCATTGACCACGAGCAGGAGATTTGCGTAGCGGCCATCGACTTCGCTGGTGATGATGTCACCCTGCTCGTTGATGATCGACACGACATCGCCGTCCTGCCACAGGGCGAAGGGAATACGCTCCTCGACGGTCACCTTGAGGGTGTTCGGATAGAGCTTCATCACGGATGCGCTCTTGATCCAGGCGATCGAGGTCAGGCGTTCACGCGCGCCATCGACATCGAACAGCGCCAGCGAGGTCGCATCATCAATGCCAAGCGCGGAGAGGATCTGATAGTCGGATGTCTCGCGCTGGCCGGAAATCTTGACGGTCTCGATGCCGAAGCCGGCAGCGCTGATCAGCGCTTCGGAGACCATGCGGCCGTAGCCGCCAAGAATGACGCCATAGGTGATCGTTGCCGCCAGAAAGCCGACAGCTGCGACCGATCCCGTCCCGCGCGGCAGCTCGGCCAGGCGCCCGGCCTGACGCCAGAGCGGACGCTGATGCAGGCGTGCGACACCACGCCCGCGCGGCGCGAGCTCCGCCTCAAGCGGAAATGCGGTCTCTTCCTTGGCCTTGCGTCTCAGCGAGAGCAACTTGCGTCCTCCACCATCCAGGTGACGAGATCTCCGAAATCCTTGCCCTCATGGGCAGCGAGTTCCGGGACCAGAGAGGTCGGGGTCATTCCGGGTTGTGTATTCACTTCGAGGCAGATCAGGGTTCCCGTGCCGTCGGGCTTCTCGTCGAAACGGAAATCCGCCCGCGAGACACCCCGGCAACCGAGAGCCTGATGCGCCGTCAGGGTAAGTTTCTGTACTTCTTGGTAAACAAAGGGTGAAAGTTTTGCAGGAAGGATGTGGTCAGACCCACCTTTCGCATACTTGGCGTCATAATCGTAGAAACCGTGTCCTTTTGGCACGATGTCAATAACGCCAAGCGCCCGGTCGCCCATGACCGCACAGGTCAGCTCGCGGCCCGGAATATAGGTTTCGCACATCAGCACGTCGGAATAAGGCCAGTCCGCCCGGTAAAGCTCCTGCGGCGGATGGGCGGCATCTTCCTTCACGATCAGGACGCCAAAGCTCGAACCTTCGTTGATCGGCTTCAGCACGTAGGGAGGCGGCAGGGGATGATCGCGGCCGATCTCGTGGCGGTTGACCACGACATGGCGCGTCACCGGCACGCCGGCGGCAGCCATGACCGCCTTGGCCTTGACCTTGTTCATGGCCAGCGCCGACGCCATCACGCCGGAATGGGTGTAGGGAATGCCGAGGATTTCCAGAACGCCCTGGATGCAGCCATCTTCACCAAACGGGCCATGCAGCGCATTGAAGGCAACGTCGGGACGAAGATCAGCCAGGCGCTCAGCAATGGTGCGGTCGACATCCACGCGGGTGACGCGAAAGCCCCGCGATTCCAGCGCATCTGCGCAGGCGTTGCCCGATGAGAGGCTCACGGGCCGCTCATGCGCCCAACCACCCATCAGCACCGCTACATGTTTACCCGTCATTGCCGCGACTCACCCGAACACGTGTCTCACGCCGACAATGCGCAGCAAATTGGTAAAGAATCGTTAACCAAGGCGTTAAGGATTGTGTTTACGATTGGACAGTTCGCAGTGTTGCCGCGGCGCAACATTTTTGAAACCTGCGGTATGGAACCGATTTCGCTCAGTCCGTGTGGGTTGCTGGTTGGAGCTTGATCTCGCTGCCCAGATTGTCGGGTTTGCGGCCAGTGAAGCGAACAAGGGTCCGGGATGGCAAAGTGGCAAAGTCGTCATCCCCGCCTTGTGCGGGGATCCTGCCGATGAGCGCCAAAGGGATAGGGACCTTGCGCCCTTAAATGCCGTTTGGATCCCCGCACAAGGCGGGGATGACCACTGAGACGATGGACGGCGATTAAAGCAGCGCGTTCAAGACAGCCAAGCCACGTTATCTCATTGGAGCAACATGGGGTCCTTCAATCCAGGAACGGCGTGATGTGCTGGCCGGGGGTGAAATCGCCGAGGCGTTTGATTTCCCATTCGAGGAGGATGCCGGAGGTTTCGCGGACGCGGCGGCGGACGGTTTCGCCGAGGAGCTCCAGATCGTGAGCGGTGGCGGTGCCCGTGTTGATCATGAAGTTGCAGTGCATCTCGGACATCTGCGCGCCGCCGATGGTGAGGCCGCGACATCCTGCCGCATCAATCACTTTCCAGGCGGAGGTGCCGTCCGGGTTCTTGAAGGTGGAGCCACCGGTCTTCTCGCGGATCGGCTGCGCCTTCTCGCGGTGGGCCGTGACGTCCGCCATCTCGGCGCGGATCTGCTCCACCGGAGCCGGGATGCCCTCGAACAGGGCGGAGGTGAAGATCAGGTCCTTCGGGGCACTGCAGTGGCGATAGGCATAGCCGAGATCAGCATTGCTGAGCACATGGCGTTCGCCCTTGCGGTCAAGCGCCGTGACCTCGACGACGCGGTCACGGGTCTCGGTGCCATGGGCGCCAGCGTTCATGCGCAGGGCACCGCCGATGGCACCGGGAATGCCGGCGTAGAAGGCAAAGCCGCCGAGACCGGCTTCCGCTGCAAATTCGGCCAGGCGCTTGTCAGGAACGGCCGCACCGGCACGAATACCCGTCTCGCCAACACGGTCGATGGCGCCGAAGCCCTTACCCGTGAGGCGAATGACAACGCCGTCAAAGCCGCCGTCGCGGATGAGGAGATTGGAGCCAAGGCCAATGACGAGCACCGGCACATCCGCCGGCAGCTGCTTCAGGAAGCTGGCAAGGTCGGCCTCATCGGCCGGCTGGAACAGCACGCTGGCCGGACCGCCCGCGCGCAGCCAGGTGACGGCAGAGAGAGGTGCATCGCCTGAAACCCGGCCACGAATGCCGTGGATCGAAGCGCCAAGGCGGATCAGGAGATTATCCGAACTCACGCCTTGGCCCCCTGCCCCAGCGCCTCGAGCTGTCCCGGCAGCGCATGGGCCCACTGGGTGATGTTGCCGGCACCGAGGCAGACGACATAGTCGCCCGGCTGGGCGATGCCGCCAACGAGACCGGCGAGGGCTTCCGGGCCCTCCATTGCCAGAACCGAGCGATGGCCGTGGATCTTGAGGCCGCTGACCAGCGTGTCGCGGTTGACGCCCTCGATCGGCTGCTCACCGGCCGCATAGACCGGGGCGACGATGACGGTGTCCGCGTCGTTGAAGCAGGTGGAGAAGTCGTCAAACAGGCTGGCAAGGCGCGAATAGCGGTGCGGCTGCACGATGGCGATGACCTTGCCCTTGGCGGTGTCGCGGGCAGCCTTCAGCACGGCGCGAATTTCCACCGGGTGATGGCCGTAATCATCGAAGACATCGACGCCGTTCCAGGTGCCGGTGTGGGTGAAGCGGCGCTTCACGCCGCCGAAGCCGGCAAGGCCCTTGCGGATGGCAGCCCCGGCGATGCCGAGCCGGTTGGCGACCGCAATGGCAGCCGTGGCGTTGGAAACGTTGTGCAGGCCCGGCATCGGCAGGACGAGATCGTCCAGGGCCTCGCTGGTGCCCGAGCGGCGGTTCTGGAAGCGGACGCTGAAATGTGCCTTGCCGCCTTCCATCCGCACATCGACGAAGCGGACATCGGCCTGCGGGTTATTGCCATAGGTGACGATGCGCTTGTCCTCGATCTGGCCGACCAGAGACTGGACTTCCGGGTGATCCAGGCACATCACGGCAAAGCCGTAGAAGGGAACGTTCTCGACGAAGTTGCGGAACGCGGCGCGCACGCCGGCGAAGTCGCCATAGTGGTCGAGATGCTCGGGATCGATGTTGGTGACGACCGCGACATCGGCGGGCAGCTTGACGAAAGTGCCATCGCTTTCATCCGCTTCCACGACCATCCAGTCGCCGGCGCCCATGCGGGCATTGGTGCCATAGGCGTTGATGATGCCGCCGTTGATGACGGTGGGGTCAAGTCCGCCAGCTTCCAGCAGTGCGGCGATCAGCGAGGTAGTCGTGGTCTTACCATGGGTGCCGCCGATGGCGACGGCCTGCTTGAAGCGCATCAGCTCGGCGAGCATTTCCGCGCGGCGCACGACCGGGATCAGCTTTTCGCGGGCAGCGATCAGCTCCGGATTGTCGCGCTTGATGGCCGAGGACACGACCAGAACCTCGGCCGCGCCGAGGTTTTCGGCGGCATGGCCGATGAAGACCGGAATGCCCTTTTCGCGCAGGCGCTGAACGTTGGCGCTCTCGGACATGTCCGAGCCCTGGACGGTGTAGCCGAGCATGTGCAACACCTCGGCGATGCCGCTCATGCCAATCCCGCCAATGCCAACAAAATGCACCGGACCCAGTTCACGCGGCATCTTCATCGCCGGTCTCCTTTCACGTCTTCGACTGCGCGGCCACCTGCTCGACCAGATCGGCAAGGCGCGCAACCGCGTCGGCCTTGCCCTGTCCGGCGGCAGCACGGGCGGCAGCGGCAAGGGTTTCGGGTTCATCCATCAGGCTGCCGAGCCGGCCGGCCAGGGCCTGAGGTGTCAGGTTTTTCTGCTCAATCGGCCAGGCACCGCCCACTGCTTCCAGCACACGGGCGTTGGCGCTCTGGTCCTGGTCGAGCGCATGGGGCAGCGGCACGAGGATCGACGGGCGGCCGATGACGGCCAGCTCGCTGACAGACGAAGCGCCGGAGCGGCACAGGATGAGATGGGCGCTGGCGAGGCGCATCGGCAGATCGGTGAAGAAGGCGGCAAGTTCCGCCGAAACGCCAAGCTCCTCGTAGCGGGTCTTGACCCGGTCCAGATCCTCCGGCCGGCACTGCTGGACAAGACGCAGACGGGCGCGCTTGCCGGCTGGCAGCAGGGCGAGTGCCTCCGGCATCAGGTCGGAGAAGAAGCGCGCGCCCTGCGAACCGCCGAAGACGAGAAACTGGAACGGGCCATTTTCCTGCAGCGGCGGATAGGCAACGCGGGCCGCGTCGATGACCATCGGGCGCACGGGATTGCCAGTTTCCCGGGCCTTGGCGGCAATGGCCGGATCAAGGCCGGCGATGGGAACGCTGGTGGCGACCGCGTCAACGCCGCGTGCGAGCATCCGGTTGGCCCGGCCCATCACCGCATTGGCTTCGTGCAGGATGGAAGGCACACGGGCGAGGCGCGCGGCGAGCATGGGGGGAAAGGTCGGATAGCCGCCGAAGCCGACGACCACGGACGGCTTGACCCGCCGCACCACGCCGAGGGCCTGCAACGTGCCGCGGGCCAGACTGAAGATCGTCTTCAGGATGGCGACCGGCGACCTGGAGCGCAGGGTCTCCGAGGCGATGATGTGGACTTCGCGCGCAGGAAAGCGGCTGCCGTATTTGTCGGCGCGTTCGTCGGTGGCCAGATCCACGGTCCAGCCGCGGCGCACGAGTTCGCTTGCCAGCGCCTCGGCGGGAAACAGATGGCCGCCGGTGCCGCCGGCGGTGAGAAGGATGGTCTTGGTCATCGGATACCCGGTTGCATCAGGCTGGATGGCGACACCCGCGAGACGATCACGCTTTCGCTGTGCACCGGACGCGGCTTGCGGCGGGACAGCGCCAGGATGAAGCCGGCGGTGAGCGCGGTCGAGAACAGCGACGAGCCGCCATAGGAAATGAACGGCAGCGTCATGCCCTTGGCCGGGATCAGGTTGAGGTTCACCATCAGGTTGATGGTGGCCTGGAGGCCGAAGGTGATCAGCAGGCCGGAGGTGGCAAGGCGCGAGAAGGCATCCTGGTCGCGCGCGGCATTGCGCAGGCCGCGCAGCACGATGAAGCTGAACAGCAGCACCATCAGCATGCAGACGATGATGCCGAATTCCTCGGCGACGACGGAGAACACGAAGTCGGTATGGCTGTCCGGCAGGATGCGCTTGACGATGCCCTCGCCAGGCCCCTTGCCGAGCCAGCCGCCGGACAGGAAAGCCTCGCGCGCCGTGTCGACCTGGAACGTGTCACCGGAATCGGGATCCAGAAAGCGATTCACGCGCGATGTCACGTGCGGCAGCAGGAAGTAGGCCGAGCTCATGCCGACGAGGCCGACCAGCGCCAGGGCAATGATCGCGATCCACGGCAGGCCGTTGATGAAGAACAACGCGCCCCAGGCCAGCGCCAGCAGCATGGTCTGGCCGAAGTCAGGCTGGGCGATCAGGAGCATGGCGGCGACAGCAAAGATCAGCGCCGAGAACAGCGCGCCTGGAACTTCGCGGCGGCGGCCGCTTTCCGACAGGAGGAAAGCGACGATGACGACGAAGGCGGGTTTGAGGAATTCCGAGGGCTGCAGCGTCGTGAAACCGAGGTTGATCCAGCGCCGCCCGCCCTTGACCTCGACGCCCATAAACAGCGTCGCCACCATCAGGACCAGGGACCCGATGAGGACCAGCAAGGCCGCACGGCGGATCATGCGTGGCGACATCAGCGACAGACCGATCATCATTCCGAGCGCGGGGATCAGGAACACCGCCTGCCGCTTGACGAAGTAGAAGCTCTCGACGCCGAGCCGTTCGGCCACAGGCGGGCTGGCCGCAAAGGACAGGACCACGCCGCCGATCGCCAGCAGGACGAAGGCCGCCAGGAGATAGTGATCAACCGTCCACAGCCATTCCGCCAGCGGACCACGATCGGCGCGTGAAACCATCAGGCATCCCCTTCTGTCCCCGAGGCACGATCAAGCGCCTCGACAGCTGCGACAAACGCATCGCCACGCACTTCAAAGTTCGGATACTGGTCAAAGGACGCGCAGGCCGGCGACAGCATGACGACCTTGTCCGCCGACGGATCACGGGCGGCATCCTCGGCAGCGCGGGCAACGGCCACATCCATGGTGCCGCAGATCTCCACCTGCGCCTTGCCGGCGAGGGTTTCCGCGAAGGCTTCCGCCGCCTCGCCAATCAGATAGGCGCGGGCGATCTTCGGGAAGAACTCGGCGAGCGGCTCGATGCCGCCAGTCTTCGGCTTGCCACCGGCGATCCAGTAGAGGCGCGGGTAGCTGGCCAGCGCCCAGGCGGCCGCATCGGCGTTGGTGGCCTTGCTGTCGTTGACGAAGAGCACGCCATTGCGGCGCGCGATCACCTGCATGCGGTGCCTGAGACCTGGGAAGGTCTTCAGCGCTGCGGCGATCCGCTCCGGTGCATGGCCGAGCTCCAGCAGCGCGGCGCAGGCGGCAGCGGCATTCTGGGCGTTGTGACGTCCGCGCAGGGAATCGATGCCGGTGAGATCGGCAAGCCGCTCCTGACGGCCACGGTCAGCCATCATCAGGCCGGTGCCATCGCCGTAGACGCCATCGGTCTGCGGCAGATAGCCGGAAATGCGGCGCACGCGCTTGCCCGCAGCGGCCAGATGATCGGCCATGGCCTCGCTCATCGGGTCATCGACACCGATGACGGCGGACCGGCTGCCCGCCACGAGGCGCTGCTTGATGGCGGCGTAGTTTTCCATGGTGCCGTGCCGGTCGAGATGATCCGGCGACAGGTTCATGTGAATGCCGACAGTGGGGTCAAGGCTCGGGGCCAGATCGATCTGGTAGGACGAGCATTCGATGACGTAGTGCCGGGCCGGGCTGAGCGGGGCCAGGTCGAACACCGGCGTGCCGATGTTGCCGCCCATCTGCACATCAAGGCCAAGGCTGGCCAGGAGATGGGTGACGAGAGCAGTCGTCGTCGACTTGCCGTTGGTACCGGTGATGCAGATCAGCGGAGCGTCCGGGCAGAGGCGGCGGCGTTCACGGGCGAAGAGTTCGATGTCGCCGATCACCTCGACACCGGCCTTGCGGGCAAGCTGAACGGTCCAGTGCGGCTCGGGATGGGTGAGCGGCACGCCCGGCGACAGGACAAGGGCGGAGACGCTGCTCCAGTCGATCTGGCTGAGGTCCACCTCCGTCAGGCCTTGGGCCCGGGCGGCGTCGTTGCGAGCCGCGGAATCGTCGAAGGCGAGGACCTCGGCGCCACCGGCCTTCAGCGCCAGCGCGCTGGACATGCCGGAGCCGCCGAGCCCGAAGAGGGCGACTTTCTGTCCGGCAAAACTGGTGATCGGGATCATCTGGGCCTCACCGCAGCTTCAAGGTGGCAAGGCCGATGAGGGCGAGAACCACGGCGATGATCCAGAAGCGGATCACGACCTGGGACTCGGTCCAGCCGAGATGCTCGAAATGGTGATGGATCGGCGCCATGCGGAACACGCGCTTGCCGGTCAGCTTGAAGGACGCGACCTGCACGATCACCGAGACGGCCTCCAGCACGAACAGACCGCCGATGATGGCAAGGACGATCTCGTGCTTGGTGGCAACCGCGATGGCACCGATCATGCCGCCCAGCGACAGGGAGCCGGTGTCGCCCATGAAGATGGCGGCCGGAGGCGCGTTGAACCACAGGAAGCCAAGCCCTGCCCCGATGACCGCGCCGCAGAGCACGGCCAGTTCGCCGGTACCGGAGACGTGGTGGATCTGCAGATAGTCGGCAAAGACGGCATTACCCGACAGATAGGCGATGATGGCGAAGGACCCGGCCGCGATCATCACCGGCACGATGGCGAGACCATCAAGGCCATCCGTGAGGTTCACTGCATTGCCGGCCCCGACCATGACGAAAGCGGCAAAGGGAATGAACACGATGCCGAGGTTCAGCAGGAGGTCCTTGAGGAACGGGAACGAGATCGAGGTCGAGAACGGGCTGTTGTCGAGCAGCGTCACGGCAAAGGCGGCAGAGCCGGCGATCAGGAACTCGATGCCGAGCCGGGCGCGGCCCGAGAAGCCCTTGTGGGTCGCCTTGGTGACCTTGAGATAGTCGTCATAGAAGCCGATCAGGCCGAAACCGACGGTGACCCAGAGCACGATCCAGACATAAGGATTGCGCAGGTCCGCCCAGAGCAGAGTCGACACGATCATGCCCGACAGGATCATCAGGCCGCCCATGGTCGGAGTGCCCTTCTTGGTCAGCAGATGGCTCTGCGGACCGTCCTCGCGGATCGGCTGGCCCTTGCCCTGACGCAGGCGCAGGCTGGAAATGATCTTCGGCCCGAACAGGAACACGAAGATCAGCGCGGTCATGATGGCCGCGCCCGTGCGGAAGGTGATGTAGCGGAACACGTTGAGCGCAGACAACTGGCCGGAGAGTTCGCCGAGAAGATAGAACATGGGGAATCCTTAAACCGCTACGGTTTCATCCGCTGCCGCATAGTCCTGCTTGAGCGCTTCCACAAGGGGGCCCATCCGGCTGCCCAGAGATCCCTTGATCATGATGACGTCGCCAGCCCGCAAATCTTCGCGCAGACGGTCCGCAAGGCCGGATGATGCTTCGGCATAGAGCCCGCGTTGCGCTGCCGGGAGGGTTTCCCAGAGCGCATGCATCATCGGGCCGCAGCAATAGACGACATTGACGGCGGCGCTTGCGATGGGCGCGGCCAGCTCGGCATGAAGCGCCCGCGAGGTCTCGCCGAGTTCCAGCATGTCGCCGAGCACGGCAATGCGCCGGCCGCCGGCTTCCGGCTTGACGTCCGCCAGCAGGCTGAGTGCGGCGCGCATGGAGGCCGGATTGGCATTGTAGCTTTCGTCGATGAGGATGGCCGGGCCGCCGGGCAGCGAAAGCCGGGTCTGGGCACCGCGACCCTTCGGGGCGGACAGTTCCGCAAGGGCCAGACCGGCGAGAGCGAGATCTGCCCCCATCTCCACGATCGCGAGCAGGACAGCGAGGCTGTTCATGACGAAATGCCGTCCCGGCGCGCCGATCTTGTAGGTGATCTCCTCGCCCAGGATGCGGGTCTGCACCACGGAGGTGCCGCCCTGGCTGAGATGCTTCAGCAGCTTGCCATCGGACCCGGCGCCCTCGCCGAAGGTCCGGATGGTGGTGACGCCACCCGTCTTGGCAAGGAAGGTCAACAGGTCGAACTGGTCGTTGTCGCGGTTCAGAATGGCCACACCGCCCGGCTCGAGACCTGAGAAGATTTCTGCCTTGGCCTTGGCGATGCTCTCGACCGAATCGAAGAACTCCAGGTGCACGGGCTGCACCGTGGTGATGATCGCGACATGCGGACGGACCATCTGCACCAGCGGCGTGATCTCGCCAGCGTGGTTCATGCCAATCTCGAACACACCGAAATCAACGTCGCGGGGCATGCGCGCCAGCGTGAGCGGCACGCCCCAGTGATTGTTGAAGGACGCCACCGACGCATGGGTCTTGCCGCAACGCGACAGGGCAAGGCGCAGGGCTTCCTTGGTGCCGGTCTTGCCGACCGAACCGGTGACCGCGACGATGCGCGCGCTGACACGGGCACGAGCGGCGCGGCCAAGGCAGCGCAGGCCTTCCAGAACATCGTCCACGACCACGTAACGGCCATCGGCCGGCAGGCTGGCCAGGCGATCACGCGCGACGAGGGCCAGCGATGCGCCGGCCTTGAGGGCGGCCTCGACAAAGTCATGGCCATCGAACCGGTCGCCGGCAATGGCGATGAAGGCTTCGCCGGGTTCAAGCGTGCGGCTGTCGATGGAAACGCCAGTGATCGCCTCGGCGGGTGTGCCGACGACAGAGCCGCTGACGGCAGCGGCGAATTCCTCAAGTGTCCAGAGCGGCAGGCTCATGCCGGGTCTCCCATGTCGCGCGCGGCATCAGCCACCGCAAGGCCGAGCGCAGCGCGAACTGCTTCGTGATCTGAAAAGGGCAGCACCGTGTCACCGACGATTTGGCCCGTTTCGTGGCCTTTGCCCGCCACGCAAAGCACATCCCCGTCTTCCAGCATCGCCACAGCCCGTTCGATGGCTTCGTGACGATCACCAATTTCCAGCGCTCCGGGTGCCCCGACGAGCATCGCCTTGCGGATCAGGGCAGGATCTTCGGTCCGCGGATTGTCGTCCGTGATGATGACGACATCGGCGCGGCGTGTGGCGACCTCGCCCATGATCGGACGCTTGCCCGGGTCCCGGTCACCACCGGCGCCGACGACGCAGACGAGCCGGCCCTTGGTGAAGGGACGCAGCGCCGCCAGCGCATTGTCGAGCGCGTCCGGCTTGTGGGCATAGTCGACAAAGGCCAGCGCGCCATTGGCCTTGCGGCCAATGAGATCCAGCCGGCCCGGTGCGCCTTCGAGGTCCTCGAGTGCACGCAGGACAGCCCCCGGCTGCTCGCCCGCCGCGATGGCAAGGCCGGCGGCGATCAGGGCGTTGGAGACCTGGAAGCGTCCAGCCAGCGGCAGCGAGACCTTGTAGTCGCCGCGCGGCGTGGCAATGGTCAGGACCTGGCTGAAGCCGCTGTGCTTGAGACCGGTGAGGGTGAGGTCAGCACCCCGTTCGCCGACCGTCAGCAGCTTGAGGCCCCGCGCCTGGCAGGCTGCAACAACGCGGTCGGCGTAAGGCTCCAGCGGATCAACGACGGCGATGCCGCCAGCGGGAAGCACCTCGGTGAAGAGGCGCAGCTTGGCCGCGAGATAGTCCTCGACCGTCGGATGGTAGTCCATGTGATCGCGGCCAAGGTTGGTGAACCCGGCGGCGGCCAGTTGCACCCCGTCCAGCCGGAACTGGTCCAGCCCATGGCTTGAGGCCTCCATCGCGGCATGGGTGATGCCATCTGCGGCAAGGCGGGCAAGGTCCTGGTGCAGTGTCACCGGATCGGGCGTCGTCAGGCCGCCATAGCTCTTGCCGTTCGAGGTGATCGTGCCGATGGTTCCAAGGCTGGCAGCGGCGTGGCCGCACCGTTCAAAGATCTGGCGGACAAAATGGGCAACGGAGGTCTTGCCGGCCGTGCCGGTGACCGCGACCATGGTGGCGGGCTGCGGCGCATGGAAGCGCGCGGCCATCAATGCCAGCGCCCGGCGCGGATTGCCGACGGTGATGACCGGGACCGAAATGCCCTGCCCTGCCAGACTGGATGCACCATCGGCATCAGTCACGACAGCAACCGCCCCGCCCTCGACGGCCCGGGCGGCGAAGCTTGCGCCATGTACCTTCACGCCACCCAGCGCAAAAAACAGAAAACCCGGACGAGCCGCGCGGCTGTCCGAGGTAAGACCGGAGATCGTCAGGTCAGGATAGGAGGCGGGACCGGCGAGGTCCGCCATCAGGCTGCTCAGATGCATGTCATCCAGGGTCCGCTTGTGCGCCGTCATGTCCAGCGGGAGGAAGGACGCCGGCTGCGACCCCTGCCCCTCATCCCGCCCGTGATGCCTGATAGCATCGAAAGATGCTCTAGTAGGCGATTTCTATCGTCTGCTTACCTTCAATAATCTGACGCGGCATGACACCCAGCATGGGCGCCACCCGGCGAATGATGTTGCCGACCATGGGCGCTGTGTTGAGACCCGCCGTGGCCGCCATGCCTTCCTTCTCCGGCTTCGGCTCGTCGAGGACGACAAGCACGACATAGCGCGGATTGTCCATCGGGAATGCAGAGAGGAAGGAATTGCGGCGCTTGTTGGGATTGTAGCGGCCGTTTTCCACCTTTTCCGCCGTGCCGGTCTTGCCGCCGACGAGATAACCGGGCACGTCCGCCCGCTTGCCCGAGCCGGCAATCACGTTGAGCCGGTAGAGATAGCGGATCGCCTGGCTGACCTTTTCCGGGATCACCTGGCGCGCCAGGCTGTTTGCGGCAGCTTCGTCACGCGGCAGGAAGGTCGGCGGGATGTAGCGACCGCCGTTCACGAGCGCCGCAGCGGCAACGGCAGTCTGCATCGGCGTGACCGAGATGCCATGGCCGAAGGACATGGTGATCGCGGCGAGCTCGCCCCAGCGTTTGGGCACCTGCGGCGCGGCGTTTTCCGGCAGCTCGGTGACCATGCGGCTGGTGAAGCCCAGATCGGTGAAGAAGCGCTTCTGCTCGTCAATGCCGGTGGCCAGCATCATCTTGGCCGTGCCGATGTTGGACGAGTAGATGAAGACTTCCGGAACGGTCAGGATCCGGTTCTTGCCGTGGAAGTCGGAGATGCTGCGCCCGCCAGCCCGGATCGGCCGGGTGGCATCGAAGCTGTCGTTCATCGAGACTTTGCCCGAGGCCAGGGCATTGGCGGTGGTGAACCCCTTGAACACGGAGCCCATTTCGAACGTGCCGCCGGTGGCCCGGTTCATGCGGTCGGCCTGCAGCGCCTCGCCGCGGTTGTTCGGGTCGTAGTCCGGCAGGGACGACATGGCGACGACTTCGCCCGTGTTCACATCCAGGATGATGCCGACGCCGGCAATCGCGTGGTAGCGCTCGATGCCCTTCTGGACCTCGTCGCGCACGATGTGCTGGACGCGCAGGTCGACGGCGAGCTGGACCGGTTCCATCGAGCGGTCCGAGGCAAAGCCGAGCTTCTGCAGGTCGGCGAGCCACGCGTCATCGACGTATTTCTCGATGCCAGCGATGCCCTGGTTGTCGATGTTGACCGAACCGACGATGTGCGAGGCAACCGGGCCGCCCGGATAGAAGCGCTGCTTCTCCCAGAGGAAGCCGATGCCGGGCAGGCCGAGGCGGTGGATCGCCTGCTGCTGCGCCGGCGTGATCTCGCGCTTCAGCCAGATGAAGCCGGCGCGGCTGGCGAGCCGCTTGCGCATGGCGTCATTGTTGAGATCCGGGAAGACGCTGCCGATGCCTTCGAGCGTTTCCTCGACATCGAGGATCTTGCGCGGTTCGGCGTAGACCGATGCGGTCTTGATGTCGGTGGCCAGGATCTCGCCGTTGCGATCGGTGAGATCCGGACGGGAGGCCGCGACCGCATCCTGCGCCGACATGAACTCCTGCGTCGGCACATCTTCCATCTGCGCCAGCTGGGCGAGACGGCCGCCGATGACCGCAAAGATCAGCGCAAAGGCGGTCATGGTCACGTAGACGCGCGACCGGACGGTACCGGTCGAGACCGAACCGTAAGTCGGCTTCGGCTGGGCCCGCTTGAACTGCAGGAAGGACTGAGGCTCGCTTGCCTGGCTCATGGCTTCGCCCTTACTGGATGGTCGCGGTTGCAGCAGCGGTGGTGGTGGCGGAGGCGGGGGCGGTGGCAAAGCCGTCGATGAGGGCATCGATGCCAACCGGCTCCAGCATCACCGGCTTCACCGGCAGATCGTTCAGCTGGACGATCTGCTTGGGCTCGAGCGGCTGAAGCTGCAGATACTCGCTGTAGCGCTCGGCAAGACCCTGCAGCCGATGCGGCTGGTTGAGCAGGCTCCACTCCGCCTTCAGCAGCCGGATCGCCTCGCGCTCCTCGTCGATCTGGCGCTTGAGTTCAGACACCCGTTCGGACGAGCGCTCGGCGGCCATCTTCATGTCGAAGACGAACGCGGCGCCGATGATGACCGCCAGCACGAAGACGAGATTGAGATAGCGCACAAGCATCGCCTATCCTCCAAGTCCCTGGAACGCCGCCAGATGCGGCACGCCGATCGCGTGAATGTCGAGGCTGCGGGCCGGAGCCGTGGTGCGGCGGCCAGCGCGCAGGCGCGCCGAGCGCGCGCGCGGGTTGACGGCCGTCTCGGCCTCGTCCGGCTCCTGACCACCCTTGACCAGCAGATCGAATGTCGCCGGCGGCACGTCCTGCTCCGGCATGTGGCGCGAACCGCCTGCCGTGACGCGGCAGCGGTCGGCGAAGAATTTCTTGACGATGCGGTCCTCGAGGCTGTGGAAGCTGACGACAACCAGCCGGCCACCAGGACGCAGGGCCGCCTCAGCCGCCGCAAGCACCTCGGCAGCCTGATGCAGCTCGCTGTTCACATAGATCCGCAGCGCCTGGAAGGTGCGCGTGGCCGGGTGGATGTGCATCTTCTTCGGCGAACGGCCGACGACCTTCTCGATCAGCGCCGCCAGATCAGACGTGCGGGTAAAAGGCTCCAGCTTGCGCCGGGCCTCGATGGCGCGGGAGACCTGACCGGCGCGCTTTTCCTCGCCAAGGAGGCCGATGATGCGGGTCAGATCGCGCGCGGGCAGCGTGTTGACCACATCGGCGGCGGAGGGACCTGCCTGTTCCATGCGCATGTCCAGCGGCCCGTCGCGCATGAAGGAGAAGCCGCGATCGGCTTCGTCCAGCTGCATCGAGGAGACACCGAGATCCAGCACGACGCCATCGACCGCCTCGACGCCAAGAGCCTCGAGATGGGTGGCAAGATCGGCAAAGCGGCCCGGAACAAGGCGCAGCGCGCCCTTGGCGGAGGCGACCAGCGCCCGACCACCGGCGATCGCATCCGGATCGCGGTCGATGCCGATGACTTGCGCCCCGGCCGCCAGCAGCGCCCGCGAATAGCCGCCGGCACCAAAAGTGCCATCAACGATCAGCTCGCCGGGCTGCGCCGCCATGGCGGCTAGCACAGCATC
This sequence comes from Pannonibacter sp. SL95, assembly GCF_026672425.1. Lineage (GTDB taxonomy): Bacteria > Pseudomonadota > Alphaproteobacteria > Rhizobiales > Stappiaceae > Pannonibacter. The sequence goes on along the minus strand of NZ_JAPPRC010000003.1, from coordinate 1,140,988 downwards.
CAGAAGAACGGGAACATGGCGCACGGGGGCGCCGGAGGCTTCGTCCATCACGACTGGCAGATCATCCGTCATGCCGGACCTCCTGCCGTCAGCATGGCCAGCGCACACTTCTGCGCCTCGGCGCGATGGGCGCGGAACGCCTGCGGCTGCCAGAGCTGGAACTTGTAGCCAAGACCAACGAAGGCGACTTCGTCCGTGATGCCGGTCTGTTCGCGGATCATGTCGCTCAACATCATGCGGCCCTCCGCGTCGACCTTCGGCGTCTCGCTGGCGCCGAACAGGGCAAAGGCCAGCGCATCATGGTCGGCAGACAGCTTGGCAAAGCCGGCAAGGCGGGTCTCGATCTCGCCCACCAGCGCATTGCCACCCGCATCAACTGCCGGAGCGTGGGGAGAGGCGATGCAGTACAGCCCCTCGAAACCATCCCGCGCCAACACAGCCCGAAACGGCGCGGGAATGGACACGCGCCCCTTCGAATCCAGCCGGTTGACAAAATGCGAGACGAAGCCGGCCATAATTCCCTTTCAACACGCCTTCTGGCGTGAGCCCCGAACCCTCGGAAATCACTGGATGAACTCAAAAGACACTGCGTGCCGTCCCATGCCGGGGACATTCACGTGGCGCGGAAAGCCGCAGCCCATCCATCATTTCCGGGTCATTATGGGATACCATGGGATGGCATGGGCGTCAATGGAATCACCCGCCACCGCGACACAACGCGCGCTGGCAATGCGGCCTGTCCCCAGAAACATCTTCAGGGTTAACCGGGGGTTACCAGGCGAAGATTTGGGCAGGCGCAAATGCCCCCGCCCCTTGAAACGGGGCAGGACATGAGCGTGGGGGCAAAAAGGGAAAAAGTGTCAGTCGGCCTGTAAGCCGGGTTTTGTAAGGCAGGCCGGCGAACCGGCCCACGTGACGGCTATTCATCTGGGACGCCTGTTGCCAGACGCCTCGCGCAACCTACCCGGATGGCCGGCCTGGAAACCAACCCGGCGCCCTTGCGGGAACCTGCGCCATCCCTATTCGGTTTTGCTCCCGGTGGGGTTTACCTTGCCGCTTCCGTTACCGGTCGCGCGGTGGGCTCTTACCCCACCCTTTCACCCTTACCTCAGGCCTGATCCGCATCCGGGGACGCGGGGGACGAAGGCGGTTTGCTTTCTGTGGCACTTTCCCTGGGGTCGCCCCCGCCGGGTGTTACCCGGCACCGTGTCTCCATGGAGCCCGGACTTTCCTCTCCCGCACCCTTTCGGGTCTCGCGGCAGCAGCCGTCCGGCCGACTGACCTGCCCCCCTTACGGACGAAACGGAGCCGGGTCAAGGACGACCGCGGCCGGGCGCCGGTGCGAAAGGCTTTGGCTGCCGCAGGACAAGGCGCTGATAGACAACGCCGATCCCCATCAGCGTCAGGCCAAGACCGACAAAGGACAGCGCCCGCATGACACCTTCGAGCGAGGCCATGTCGATCAGGAACACTTTCAGCACCACGGCGGCAATGACCACGCCGGAAATCTGGCGCAGGAGCAGTGACGCCCGCAGGAACCCGAGCCCGAGCAATGCAACGCCGATCAGCAGCCAGACGATGGAATAGACGTAGGTCTCCAGCTCGCCGACAGGGGCGGCATCGAGGATGACCGGGCTGAAGGCATTGCGGATGGTGAGGTTGACGAACAGGAACCCCCATCAGCGCCGCAAAGAGCGCCGTCACCCGGACATAGAGCCGGGGCCGCACGGGCGCTGCGGCGCGCGCAAGGCCCATGTAGAGCAGCGCCGGCAATCCGTAGGCGTAGGTGACCCAGTTCAGCACCACACCCGTTCCGACCGGTTCGCCCGTGAGCCAGGGATTGGCGAGGCCGCAGAGCGTCACCGCGCCGAGGGCCATGCCGGCGAGGCTGACCGCCATGGCACCGACCGACAGCACGGGTGACAGGTTGCCACGCCCCAGCCGGGTGAGCCCCAGGGCCACTGCCCCGCCGATGAGGACCAGCACGGCGCCGGCCTGCAGGCCCATGCCCTCACCGGTGAAGCGGAACGCCGGATCAACCGCATGCAGGGCGAGCATGGCAAGGGCGAGGACGCCGAAGACGATCGCCAGGGCCTGGGTACCCAGCGCGGGCAAGTCCTTCATCTGGCGACTGAGGATCGCCGCCGCGCCGGCCAAACCGAGGGCTGGCAGACCATAGCCCGGCAGCAGGGCATTGAGCAGCGCCGTCGTGCCCAACTCATGCCCGACGATGAAAGGATCCCACATCAGCCGGGCGGCATAGGGAAGGACGCTGAGCGGCACCAGCCAGCGCAGCGCCACAAGCCGGTGCCGCAGTCCGGTTGCAGCAACAATCAGGGGCAAGAGGCCCAGCGCGACCGTGAGCGCGGCCGAGCCAAGGCTGAAACAGGCGGCAAGCACGGCGAGGGTGAGGCCGGAAATGACCCAGCTGGCCAGGGCCGCTTCGCCGCCCGGAACGAAGGGCGCGGCTTGAGACGACTGGCGGCGGCCAAACCGCGCGGTGAAATGCTCGGCCATGGCAAGGCAGAGCAAGGCAAGGGACAGGGCGAGCAGGCCGAAGCGCACCGAGACTTGCCAGTCTTCAAGACGGATCCAGGCAATGCCGACGAGGCCGACGACGCCGGCGAGCGCCGCGCCGGTGACTGGGCCACGCGCGGCCGACCGGAGCGAGGCGTAAAAGGCCAACGCAAACAGCAGCAGCCCCTCGATGCCGATCAGCAGGCGGAATGTGGCGACCCGCGCGGCCGCCTCCGCCGGCACTGGTGTGATCACCGCCGCCGCATCGCCCGTCAGCGTCAGGCGGGTGAGGTCATCCAGCCTCAGGCCATCGCCAAAGCCGAAGGCGAGCAGCAGCAGCACCAGGAGCGGCGCAATGACGGCATAGCGCAGCGCCGGTGCCTGACAGGCGAGTACAAACGGGACAAGCAACAGGCCAACCTCGACCAGACTGAACCCCAGGCTTGACGGGAACTGCAGGGTGAGGACGAGCGGCAGCAGGACGGTGGAGAGCGCAGCAGTGGCAACCCAGTCCACGGAAACCGGGACGGCCGGAGCATTGCGGTGCAGGCGATAGACGAAACCGGCGAGGACAAGGAGCGTTGCGGACAGCAGATAGAGCACCAGCGCCAGCCGGTCCCCCTGCCCGGCCGCAAAGCCGAACAGGACGCCATAGGCGGTCAGACCTGCAACGGCGAGGCCGGCGAGCCAGAGCCAGAACCGCGCACGGCCGATGCCGATGGCCGCTGCGGAGACGAACAGGACATAGGTCATGGCCGGCACAAGCGCCGGTTCGCGCGAGGTGACCAGCAGCGGCACGGCGTAGCTGGCGGCGACGCCCAGCCCGGCCAGTGCCGGCCCGTGCAGCAGCGCCGCGAGCATGGTGAGCACCGCAACGGCCCCGAGCGCGACAAAGGCCGATGCCGGACCAAGCAAGCCGTAGAGCGCGTGGGCGGCATAAAGATCGGCAAACAGCGTCAGGCTGCCGGCGGCCGTCAGCGTCGCAGGAATGTTGGCGGTCTCAAAGCCTGGAACGGAGAAGACACTCGGCCAGCGCCGGGTGAACTCGCCCGCTGCCATCAGGCCAAGCCCGAGGATTGCCCCGAGAAGGATCCGCACCTCAGGACCGAAGAGATTGTTGTCGATCGCATATTTGACGAGGAACACGCCGCCGATGGCCAGAGCGATGCCCCCGGCCCAGACAGTCCACTTGCCACCAATCTCGCGTTCCCGGTCGATGGCGGGTTTGGTCGATGGTTCCACCGGCTTTGCCTGCGGGGCCTCGTCGCGGCGAGCCAGATGGGCAAAGGGACCGGACACGGATGCCGCTTCGCCGGGCTGGCGGTCTTCATCCGGATTGGCGGTAACGCCTGCACCGGAGGGCATGTCTGCCGGTACGGGATCAGCCTCGGCAGGTGCGGTGTCCGTGGGAGCCGTTTGCGCCGGAACCGCAGGCGCTACACCTCGGGACAGCGCCAGTTCAAGGCGCGCAACGCGGTGCTTCAGTTCGGTGACACGCAGATAGAGCACTACGGGAAGGACAAAGGCAATGAAGCCCAGGATCAGGCCGACAATCGTCAGCATCGCCAGCTCGTCCATGTCGTCCCCTTTGGCGTGTCTGCGGTGCGAGGCACTCTCACGTCCAGAGTCCTACAGGATGCAGCAGCGCGATGCCATGGACGACGAGAGGGACACTTTTATTCGTCATGGCATGGCTCGACCATGGCATCCATGCCGCGACCTGGCGTCCCGGCACTGGCATCCGTATGGACTGCGGGTCGGGTGCCCTGCTGCTGGTCCGTGCGGACCGAGAGGGAGCGGCATGGATGCCATGATCAAGTCATGGCATGACGGCAGGGGGTATGGGGCCTGAATGACGGCGGGGGGGCGGGTTGTCAGTCTGGCCCGGTTGCCGCATGACGCTGGCGGAGGTCTGTCTTGAGGACCTTGCCATAGGCGTTCTTGGGCAATTCGGCGACGAAGTGCCAGGCCTTTGGCCGCTTGAAACGGGCAAGCGCGGCAAGGCAGTGGGCGTCGAGATCGGAAACAGCGACGCCTGGATCAGCCACCACGAAAGCCACCACCACCTCGCCCCAGTCCGGGTCGGGAGCGCCGATGACCGAGACTTCCCGCACAGCCGGATGGGTGAGCAGCACCTCCTCGACCTCGCGCGGATAGATGTTGCTGCCGCCGGAGATGATCACGTCCTTGGAGCGGTCGGTGAGGGTCAGGAAGCCGTCGGGGGACAGGCGGCCGACGTCGCCGGTGTGCAGCCAGCCGCCGGCGAGGGTTTTGGCCGTTGCCTCCGGATTGTTCCAGTAGCCGGCCATGACGGGCGTGCCGCGCACTAGGATCTCGCCATCTTCACCCGGTCCGAGCGGTGTCCCGTCAGGACCGGCGATGCGCACCTCGACGCAGGAATGCGGCGTGCCGACAGAGCCAAGCCTTTCGCGCCAGGAAGGATGGCTGCGGTCGGCCACCAGATGGCGCGGCAAGGCTGTGATGGTCATCGGGCACTCGCCCTGGCCGTAGATCTGGACGAAGCGCGGCCCCATGACCGCGACGGCTTCCTCGATGTCGGCGACATACATGGGCCCGCCGCCATAGACGATGGTACGAAGGCCCTCGCCGGTGACGCCGTCGGCCTTGGCGCGCTCCACGAGCCGGCGCACCATGGTGGGGGCGGCGAAAAGGTGCAGACTGCCGAAGGCCCGGCCCAGCGCCAGGATCTCCGCAGGCTCGAAGCCGCCGCTGTCCGGCACGGCATGGCCGGCACCGCGAATGACATGCATGAAGTTGTAGATGCCGGCGCCATGGGACATCGGCGCGGCATAAAGGGCGGCGTCCTCGGGCCGGACCTCATCGACATCGCAGAAGTAGCTGAGCGTCATGGCCATCAGGTTGCCGTGGGTGATCATCACCCCCTTCGGCTTGCCGGTGGTGCCGGAGGTGTAGAACAGCCAGGCGAGATCATCGCGCCCGCGTGGCGCAGGCCCGGCATGGTCGTCATCGGCGGTCAGACCGAGATCAAGGCCGGCAAGCCGGGTGGCGGATCCGGCCTCCAGGAGCGCGGCGGCAAGGTCCCTATCGCCCGGATCTGCGACAAGCATCAGGTCGGCACCGCTGTCGCGGGCAATGAAGGCCGCCTCGCGGACATGCAGCTTGTAATTGACCGGCACCATGGCAAGGCCCGCGTGCCAGCCGGCGTAGAGAAGCTCGAGGTAGGCCGGACAGTTCTCAGTAAAGATCGCCACGCGCGCGCCGGGCTTGAGCCCTTCAACGGACCGCAGGTGAGAGGCGCGGCGGCGCACCCTTGCGGCAAAGGTGGCGTAGTCGGCGACAAGGCGGGTTCCCTGATAGAGCGCTGGCCGCTCCGGCATCACCCGGCCCGCACGGGCCAGCCATTCGGCAACGTTCATGTCTCCTCCCCCCGGCGCTCTTGGCGCCCTGATCGTTTTGACCAAGACAAGCCGGGATTGCCGCCGCTGGCAAGTCACTCGAAGGATGAGACCAGGGGGGCAAACGGAGATGCTGCGTCGCAAAAACTTCATTGGTTCAGCGGTTTGCAAAGCGGTAGCGTCCACTGGCTGCCGAAGGGGCAGCGGGCAGCAGGGAGCTGGCGCAACCCATGAAACATGCGATCAAGGCCGAGGAAGCGGCCGCAATGGTTCCCGATGGCGCAAGCGTGCTGATCGGCGGTTTCATGGCCGTCGGCTCGCCGCATCGCCTCATCGACGCACTGGTGGCGCGCGGCGCGCGGGATCTCACCATCATCGCCAATGACACTGCCATGCCGGGCAAGGGCATCGGCAAGCTGATCAGTGCCGGCGCGGCGCGCAAGGTGATCGCCTCGCATATCGGCCTCAACCCGGAGACCCAGGCACAGATGATCGCCGGGACGCTGGAGGTGGAGCTGGTGCCGCAGGGCACGCTGGTGGAGCGGATCCGGGCCGGCGGCACCGGGCTCGGCGGCGTGCTGACGCCGACCGGCATCGGCACGCTGGTGGCCGAGGGCAAGGAGGTCATCGAGGTGGATGGCCGCCCCTTCCTGCTGGAGCGCCCGATCCATGCCGATGTGGCGCTGATAGCCTCGCGTCAGGCCGATTACGTCGGCAATCTCGACTATTCGCTGACCGCCCATAACTTCAACCCGATCATGGCGCTGGCCGCCACGCTGGTGATCGCCGAACCGCAGGTGATCGTGCCCGTTGGCGTCATTCCGCCGGATGCGGTGAAGACCCCGGGCATTCTGGTTGATCACATTCTGGCACGGGAGGTCTGAGCCATGGACGCCAAGGAACTCATCGCCCGGCGCGTGGCGCTGGAGGTCAAGCCGAACACGCTGGTCAATCTCGGCATCGGCCTGCCCAGCCTTGTTGCCAATTTCCTGCCGAAGGACGTGCATGTGTTCTTCCAGGCGGAAAACGGCGTCATCGGCCTCGGCTCACGGCCGGAGGAAGGTATGGAGGATCCGGACCTGACGGATGCCGGCGGCAGCTTTGTGACCGCCGTTCCGGGGGCCGCCTCCATCGACAGCGCCATGAGCTTCGGCCTGATCCGCGGCGGGCATCTCGACATGACCGTGCTGGGCGGCCTGCAGGTGGATGCGCGCGGCTATCTCGCCAACTGGATGGTGCCGGGCAAGATGGTGCCGGGCATGGGCGGGGCGATGGATCTCGTCGCCGGGGCGCGGCGCGTCGTGGTGGCGATGATCCACAGCGCCAAGGGCGAGCCGAAGCTGGTGACCGAATGCAACCTGCCGCTGACCGCGATGCGCCGGGTGGATCTGGTCGTCACCGACCTTGCTGTCATCGCACCGACCGACGCGGGCCTCGAACTGCGCGAACGGGCACCGGGCGTCGATGTCGACACGATCCTGGCGGCAACCGGCGCGCCGCTGATCATCCCCGGCGGATCGGCCGGGACCGTGCCGGAAATGCGGCTGGCCTGATCAGGATCGGGTCGTCAGAGACTGCGCAGGAGGTCATCGATGGCGGCGACGCAGCGGTCGATGTCCGCCTGCGTGGCGCTGGCGTAGCCGAGGATCAGCCCGCTTTCGCGCTCCGGCCCGAGATAGCTGGAGCTGAGCGCAGACGGCGCAAAGCCACGCTTGTGAAGCGCGCCGGCCAGCCACTGATCGTTCACCGGCTCGTTGAAGCGCAGGGCAAGCTGGATGTTGCCGGTGGGCGGGGCGACGCGGATGCGGTTGCCCAGCCGCGCCGTCAGCGCCGCATGGAGCAGATGGCCGCGCCCGGCATAGACCTCGCGCACGCGCTTGAGATGGGCACGGTGATGCCCTTCGCTCAAGAAATCGGCCAGCGCCGCCTGGACATGCGCATTGGCCTGGCGGCCGGTGTTGCGCAGCAGCAGCGTCAGCGGCCGCGCCATCGCTTCCGGGACGACGCAATAGGCGATCCGCAGACCGGGCAGAAGGCTCTTGGAGAAGGTGCCGAGATAGATCACCTCGCCCTGGTCAGCCAGCCCCTGCAAGGCGGCGATGGGGCGGCCCTCGAACAGGAATTCGCTGTCGTAGTCATCTTCCAGGATCAGCGCCCCCGCCTGCCGCGCCGCCTCGATCAGGGCCAGGCGCCGGTCGAGGGTCATGCGGCCGCCGAGCGGGTAATGCTGCGACGGGGTGACATAGATGAGGCGCGGCGCGGGCGTGCCGGGCGCAAGGCGCGAGATGTCGGCGCCGCGCTCGTCCACCGGCAAGGGATGCACGGTAAGACCGGCGCCGAGAAACGCCGTACGGGCACCGATGTAGCCCGGGTTCTCGATCAGCGCGGCATCGTCCGGATCGGCGAAGGCCTGGGCAAGGGCGGAAAGGGCTGCCTGCATCGAGGAGACGATCACGATCTGTGACGGCGACGCCCGGACGCCGCGCTCGGCGGAGAGATAATCGGCAAGCGCTTCGCGCAGCACGGGAAGACCGGCAGCCTCGTCGTAGAGGATGCCGGTGCGGAGCGACCTTGCGGCCCGGCGCAGGGCCCGGCCCCAGAGTTCGGTCGGAAACAGGGCCGGATCCGGCAAGCCCGCCTGCAGCGCGCCGCGGCGGGTGATCCAGTCCGGGCCACGCGGATCGGTGGTCAGGCGCACGCCGCGCGCCGAGAGGGCGACAGGACGGGCCGCGGGCGTGGCAACTGTGTCCGAACCCTCAGGCCGCACGGGACCGCTGATCCGGGGCGCGGCGCCGGGGCGGACCTCGATGACGCCTTCGGCCGCGAGCAGCTCATAGGCGAGATTGACGGTGTTGCGCGACACATCGAGCGCATCAGACAGCTGCCGCGAGGACGGCAGGCGCAGACCCGCCTTCAGCGTGCCATCGAGCACGGCGACGCGCAGGGCAGCATAAATCTGCTGCGGCAGGCTGCGCGGCGATGTGCGGTCGAGGGTGATCAGGGCGTCGAGCAACTGGACCTCTCATTTTGCGCAGGAGTGGCTCTGGCAAGGCTCCAGTCGATAGCACATCCTGATCACACGCGAAAAGGCCGCATCGCTGACGCCCAACCGGACAGACACCTGCCATGAACGACGCTGTTTTCGACCCGAAGTCCCTGCCCCGCCACGCCAGGATCCGCAACGGCCTGCGCGCCGACTACGACCGGGATGCCGTCCATGCGGTGCTGGATGCCGGCATGGTCGGCCATGTCGGCTTCATCAGCGAGGACCGGCCCATGGTGATCCCGATGGCCTATGGCCGCGATGGCGAGACCATCTACATCCATGGGGCAAGCGCCGCGCGGATCGTCAAGGCGCTGCCGGAGGGCGCGCCGGTGACGATGACGGTGACCATCATCGACGGCCTCGTCGTCGCCCGTTCGGCGTTCCACAACTCGGTCAACTACCGTTCGGTGGTGGTGCACGGCCGTGCCCGGCCGGTGACGGAGTTGCGCGAAGCCGAAACCGCGCTCGCGGTCATCACCGATCATCTGCTGCCCGGCCGCTGGGCCGAAAGCCGCAAGATGACCGAAAAGGAACTGAGGGCCACAGGCATTGTCGCCATCGAGGTGGAACATGCCGCAGCCAAGCGCCGGGCTGGCCCGCCGGTTGACGACAAGGACGATCTCGACCTGCCGATCTGGGCCGGCGTGGTCCCGGTCATGACCGCCGTTGGCGTGCCCCTTGCCGACAGCACCACCCGCCCGGAGGTTCGCGTGCCGGCATCGCTGACAGCAAGCCGGCGCAAGTTCCTGTGAGGACACGGGGCGGACCGGTGACCGTCCCCTTCCCGTCGATCAGGCCGAGGCGAGGATGACCTTGACCTTGCCGCAGTAGCGCTTGCTGGTCGGGTTCATGCGCTTGGCAAAGTGGCCAGCGTTGTAGCGCAGGATGGTGCCGCAGGTGTCGCCCGAAGCGAGCTTGTGCGCGGCAGCGAGGTAGCGCATGCCCCATTCGAGGTTAGTTGCCGGGTCATAGAGGGCACGGACCGAACCGCGATAGCCAAGACCGCGCGCGGTGGCCGGCTTGATCTGCATCAGACCGACTTCGCCAGCGCTGCCACGGGCGCCCGGGTTGTAGTTGCTCTCCACGCGAATGACGGCATGGGCGAGCGCGAGCGGCACGCCGTGCTTTGCGGCGGCATCCTCGATCAGGTCCTCGAAGCGGACGCGCGACGAGCGCGACGGGCTGCCGGTTTCGCTGCCAGAGGCGGAGCTTCCCTTGCCCTTGCGCGGCAGGAGAAGTGCAGCCGGAACGGCTTCGTCCACCGGACGCAGCGCAGGACGCAGGAGGCCGGAGTCGTCCTCGACGAGGACTTCGCGCATCTGCGGCTTGACCTTGCTCTTGCTGGCCTCGGCGCCCGGTTTGGGCAGCAGCGCGCGGCCGCCGCTGGCGAGAACCGGCGTGGCAGTCGTGGCGATAGAAATCAGTAGGGCGAGGAGGGCAAAAGCGGCCCGGCGCAAGGTTGTGCGCGACTGAGACATCCAGTCAAACTCCGTCTTGTTGTTCTTTGGCGCTCGACGTTGAAATCGAGGCGCAGAGAAATGACGGCGACCTGGGGCCAGAATGGGCCCGAATCAATCACGAAATGTTACAGACATTAACTCTATTGTGGCGAGACAGGAGATCATTTCTCGGCAAAACCTGCAGATCTTGACGAAAATCGGGCAATACTGCGACCACTTGTGGCAAGGCTGCGAACCGTGCGGCACGTCGCCTTTCCATCCTTGATGGTATCGCAGTTGCAGGTGTGCAGCTGACCTCCGCCGCGCTCAGGCGAGATCCGGAAGACTGGTGAGAAGACCGTGCAGGGTCGCAATCGTCGAGGCGTCGGCAATGCCATCGACGCGCTCGGGCCGGAAGTGACGCTGGAACGCGGTGATGACCGCAGCAGTCTGTTCGTCAAAGACGCCGTTGACCGGAACATTATAGCCGTAGATCGCCAGCATCGACTGCAGGGCCTCGACCGGCTGTCCGCTTTCCCCTTGCTGGAAGAAGCGCCCACCTGTGACCGGCACAGGCGGCACGAAATGGCCGATCCCTTCGCCAGCGAGCCGGTCCCATGGGAACAGCTCGCCCGGATCTTCCTTGCGCTCGGGGGCGATGTCGGAGTGGGCCAGAACCCGCCAGGGCGCGATGCGGTGACGGGCGCAAATGTCAGCGCACAGCGCGATCACGGCTGCGATCTGCGCTTCAGGAAAGGGCCGATAGCCCCAGTTGTGTCCCGGGTTGACGATCTCGATGCCGATGGAGCGCGAATTGAGATCGGTCTCGCCTTTCCAGAAGGATTTGCCCGCATGCCAGGCGCGCCGCGATTCCGGCACGCACTGCAGGATGCTGCCATCCTCCTCGACAAAATAATGCGCCGAGACCTCGGCACGCGGATCGCACAACCGCCGCAGGGCGCTCTCGCTGTCCTGCATGCCGGTGTAATGCAACACCAGCATGTCGACGACACCATCGCCACGCCGCTCGTTGTGGTTCGCCGACGGGTGAACCTTGGCGGGGATGCCGCAATCCGTCCTGACACTCAAAGGCCGCGCTCCGCACTGATCTGGGCATAGGCCGCATTGAGGGCGGCCAGCCTGTCATTGGCAATACGAACAAATTCTTCCGGGACGCCCCGCGCGATCATCACATCAGGGTGCGTTTCGCGCACTTCACGGCGGTAATGCGCCTTGATGTCCTCAGCACTGGCGTCAGGTGCGATGCCAAGAACCGCATAGGGATTGCCACGCGCCCGCACATGGCGCGCCAGCAGTCTGGAAAATTCCCGGGCATCGAGGCCGAAGATCTGGCTGACCCGTTCCAGAAAGCTCAGCTCATCCTCATGCACGGCGCCATCTGCCTTGGCGATGTAGAACAGCCCATCCAGGATGTCGAGGAGGGTCTTGCGGTCATAGGGGAAGAGGTCAGCCAGCTTCTTGGCGTAAGTCTCGAAACCGGCAATGTCCTGCTTGGCGAGGTTGAACAGGCGCGCGACATTGGCCTCTTCGCCGGGCGGGATCTCGAACAGATCGCGGAACGCCAGCACTTCGTCGGTTGTCACGACACCATCGGCCTTGGCCATCTTTGCCGACAGGGCAATCATTGCAACGGTGAAGCCGACGGAGCTGGTCCCTTCCGGCCGGGCCAGCACGAGCTGCACGAGGCGGTCGATGATCTGCGCCCCGCCCGCCCCGATGGCGGAGACGATGGCGCCGATGCTGCTCCAGATGCTCACCTGCCCGCTCCACGCCATGGCAGCAGCCATGCCGCAGCCAACAGTTCCAAACACTCATGAAGTACAGGGACTTGCGTCAGGACCGCAACCCCTCGCGGAGGTCATCTGCCGGCCCCATAAACCTCACTGAAACCTCTGTGCACTAATGTGCCGGCACTCAGACCTGAGAAAAAGGCTTTTTCCAGACAATGACCCAGCTCTCCCGCCAGCGAAACCTCGCAACGGTGCTAGCCCTGCTGGTCCTGACCGCTTTGCTTGCGGCCGGGGTCTTCGCCAGCAACCGGCTGCTGGCGCGCTGGCTTGTTGTCCACAATCTGGACAATGCCCTGACGAGCTGGAGCCGTGCATCGTCCGACCTGAACGACACGGCGAGCGAAGCGACTGGAACCGAGGGCGCAAGTCACGGCCTCAGGCTCATCACGTTGAGCGACACCTACAGCCACACCGTCGACGAACAGGTTGCAGCTCCCCTCCTTGACGACGGAGTGAGCTACCTCGACCGGATTGCCAATGCCGCAACCGCCGATCTTGGCTCGGACAGCCTGATTGCCAATGCCAAGGTCACCTTGCCGGACATGACGACGTGGCAGGACGAGACCGCAGAAGCGATGGCTGCCGGTCTGCCGGAGGCATTCCGCGCGGCCCCTGTCACACCTGACCAGCTGGTCCAGACGTTGGTCGGTCTGCACACGGCGCAGAGCCCGCAGGTGACCGTGTTCCGCACCTGGTGGGGCGGGGTCGAGCCGCTGGCGATCATTGCAACACCCTTGCGCCGTGCCGGTCATCTCTATGGCAGCGGCCTCTTGATGCTGGATATTGCGCCGGTGATCGCCTCGGCCAACAGGCTTGTGCTGCTTGTCAGCGCGATCATGGCATCGCTGTGCGCCCTGTCGTTCTGCTCGGCCGTGTTCATTCTCTGGGTCCGCTTCCGCGATGTGGTGCGCACCAACCAGAACATCGAATTCCTGGCCCACCATGATCCGCTGACGGGTCTGCCGAACCGCGCCGTCTTCAGCGCCAAGCTGAACGAGGCGCTGCGCCTCGCCCATGCCAAGGCCAGCAACATTGCCGTGGTGCTCATCGACGTCGACAAGTTCAAGCTGATCAACGACACCTATGGCCATGGTACCGGCGATGTGTTCCTGCAGGTCATTGCGGACCGGTTGCGCTCGGTCTTCGGCCAGCATCTCGTGGCCCGTCTGTCGGGAGACGAGTTTGCGGTGATGGTCACCAACCACTCTGACGTGGCGCGGATGACCAAGATGGCAAGCGACATGATCGCAGCCACCAAGGCGCCTTGCGTCATTGACGGCATCGAGATCCAGATTTCGCTGTCGATGGGTCTGGCGCGCGCCAATGATGGCAGCTGGCGGGCCTCGCGCCTCCTGCATTGCGCTGACCTGGCGCTGTACCGGGCGAAGCATTCCGGACGCTCGACCTTCGTCTGGTACAATCCGGAGATGGACGCGGAAGCCCAGCGCCGCAAGGAAATCGAGGCCGGTCTCGTCAAGGCCCTGAAGTTCGACCAGTTCGAGCTGGTCTACCAGCCGCAGTTCTCCCTGCATGACAACCGCCTGAAGGCCTATGAGGCGCTGATCCGCTGGGAGCATCCGACCAAGGGCACGATCTCGCCGGATGTGTTCATTTCCGTTGCCGAGGACACCGGCCTTATCGAGGACATTGGCGACTGGGTGCTGCGCCGCGCCTGCAAGGAAGCCGCGGCCTGGGAAGACAAGAGCCTGCGCGTGGCGGTGAATTTCTCCGCCGCACAGTTCCGGGCCGGCGAAACGCAGAAGAAGGTGGCCAAGGCGATCGCCGAATCCGGCATCGACCCGCGCCGGCTGGAAATCGAGATCACCGAAAGCCTGCTGATCGCCGAAACCGAAGCGGTCGTCGAAACGCTGGAGGCAATCCATGCGCTTGGCGTTACCATCGCGATGGACGATTTCGGCACCGGCTATTCGTCGCTCAGCTACCTGAGCCGGTTCCCCTTCGACAAGATCAAGATCGACCGCAGCTTCATCCGCAATCTGGGACGCGATATCGGCACGGATGCGATCGTCACCTCGATCATTGGCCTTGGACGTTCGCTGAGCGTGGAAATTACGGCCGAGGGGGTAGAGAACCAGGATCAGGTCACGCTGCTGCGCGCGGCCGGCTGCGATCTGGTGCAAGGCTTCCTGTTCGGCCGTCCCGGCGCAGTGCGCGGTGACATGGAGAGCATGACCGATGCGCAGGTCCCCCACTCGCAGGTCCGTACCCAGCACGGTGCGGTCGAGACGGACGAGGACGAGCTGGAGGATGGCGAGCTGCACGCGGATGACGTGCTGGAATGGGCGCTCGAAATGCCGCTGGAGCTCGACGGCAAGCCCGTCGCAGACAACGATCCAGCCCGGGTGCAGGCCCGGGCCTGATATCAGGGGCTGACAGCCGGGGCGGCGAAGGCCCCGGCGGTCCTAAAGCAAGACTGCCTAGATTGACTTCTGGTTGACGCGGCGGCTGAGTTCGGCCGCGCTTTCCTTGCGCTCGGAATACCGGTCGGTGAGGTAGTCACTGCGGTCGCGCACAAGCAGGGTGAATTTCACCAGCTCTTCCATCACGTCGACGACCCGGTCGTAGAGGGAGGATGGCTTCATCCGCCCGTCCGGCTCGAACTCGAGGAAGGCCTTGGGCACCGAGGACTGGTTCGGGATGGTGACCATCCGCATCCAGCGCCCGAGGATCCGCATCTGGTTGACCGCGTTGAAGGATTGCGAGCCACCGCTGACCTGCATCAGGGCCAGCGTCTTGCCCTGCGTGGGACGGATGGCGCCCAGTGACAGAGGCAGCCAGTCGATCTGGGCTTTCATGATGCCGGCCATGGCACCGTGACGCTCCGGCGAACACCAGACCTGCCCCTCGGACCAGGTGGACAGCTGGCGCAGTTCGGCCACCTTGGGATGGTCGTCAGGCGCAGCATCCGGCAGGGGCAGGCCGGCCGGATCGAAGATCCGCGTTTCGGCCCCCAGCGCCTCCAGCAGCCGTGCAGCCTCCCGGGTCAGCAGGCGGCTGTAGGAGCGGTCCCGCAGCGAGCCATAGAGCAGAAGAATGCGCGGAGGATGCGTGGACAGAGTGGCCGGAAACAGGCGGTCCCGGTCAATCTCACGGAAATGCTCTTGCGCCAGCGCGGGCAAGCGCGCTTCGTTTTCGCCGTCAGACGAGCTCATACGCCGGCCTTCGGAGCCTCGACGACTTCGCCGTCTTCTTTCACGAAGGTGCCGATGGCCGGATTGGGCAGGATCTCGAGCACAACTTCGGACGGACGGCACAGGCGCACGCCCTTTGGCGTCACCACCAAGGGACGGTTGATCAGGATGGGATGCGCCATCATCGCATCCAGCAGCTCGTCATCGCTCAGCGCAGGATTGTCGAGACCCAGCTCTGCGTAGGGCGTGCCCTTTTCCCGAATGGCGGCGCGGACGGTGAGACCGGCGCGGGCGATCAGATCAGCCAGAACCTCACGCGCGGGTGGCGTCTTGAGGTATTCGATCACGACCGGCTCCTCGCCGGAAACCCTGATCATTTCCAGCGTGTTGCGCGACGTGCCGCAGGACGGGTTGTGATAGATTGTAATGCTCACGATTTGCACTCCTGGCTCATATCCGCGCCTTGCGTCCGGCACAGGTCCGGCCGCCCGCCGCAGCAATCACGGGTGAGAAACTCGACAAGTTCGGCAATCTGCGGAACCGAGGCGGCATAGAGGATGTTGCGCCCCTGCCGGCGCGCGATGACCAGCCCTGCCCGCTCCAGCGTCGCCAGATGAAAGGACATCCGGGTTGGAGGCACAGCCAGCCGCTCGGCGATCTCGCCGGATGCCAGCCCCTCGGGACCAGCAACGATCAGCAGCCGAAAGGCGGCAAGCCGATCTGCATGGGCGAGAGCTGCAAAGGCATCAATGGCGCGCGCGGACAACATGCAGTCACCCTACAAGGATATTTGTAGAATGCAAGCATTCCATCAGAAAAGAAGCGAAACGTTCGTTTACGTTAAAATGAGGAAAAACAACCGCTGATTGACAGTTACAGATGGGATTATTAACCTGTTATTAATCCTGATGTTCCGAGTGGGGTGTGAACATGAGCCAGTTCGAGGCGCGCTGCCTTGCGATTTCAACGACTAATGAAATCCAGGAGCTGTTTCAGCGCATCGGACACACGGACGGCTTTTCGCCCTTCCAGTCGAGCTGGTTCTTGTCTGCGTTTTTCGCGGCCTGCTGTCGGGAGACCGGCGACAGCCTGACGATCCACACAGTGGAGCCGGCTGGTGGAGGCGCTCCACTGCTCGCCCTTCCGATCGTCCACTCCCGCCGCCTTGGCGTGCGGCGGGCAGAGATTGCCGGGCGCGACTATTGCGACATCAGCGCCCCGATCCTCACCGACCACTTTCGCCAGCAGACCGCGGCACGGCGGGAGGCGGCTTTGCTCTGCCTGATCAACAGTATCCGCGGCTGTGACCTTGTCCGGCTGCGCAACATTCCCCAGTTTGCGAACGGTGAGGACAACCCCCTGTTCGCCCTGACCGCAAGCAAGACGGACCAGACATGCCAGCTCACCATGCCGCTGGCCAGTACCGATCCGGACCGGCGCCCGAGCCGCTCGGCCTACAAGGAATGCGACGTCAAGTATCGCAAGCTGACCGAGAAGGGATACCGCTTCCGCGAAGTCCTCGACACCGCCTCCCGGCTGCGTGTCATCGGCGAGTTGTTGCGCCTGCGCGAGGAGAGCTTCCAGCAGCGCGGCATGCCGAGCCCCAACACCGCACAGGCCGAGACGCTGTATCGCCATCTCATCCTGCAGGACGACCCGCATAACCGCTTGCACGTGGTGGTGATCAGCAATGACGCGGGCGACATTGTCAGCGGCGCCGCTCTGCTCGGTGGTGGCAACAACGTCAATGGCAGCCTGATCGGGATCTCAGGGCCGGAATGGAAGCGGTTCTCGCCGGGCATGGTTCTGATCCTGAAGATCCAGGACTGGGCCCGGGAAAAAGGCTTCGCCTATCTGAATTTCGGGGCGGGCGATCAGGCCTACAAGGAGAAATTCGGCGCCTTGAGGGTTCCGGCAGCGCATCTGGAGCTTCCGCGCTCGCTGCTGGGCCAGGGCTACGTGATCGCAGCCAACCTGCGAAGCCGCATCGCCGGCAAGGATGGCGCGCCCTCGCGCGGCAAGGGTGCGCTGATCGCAACCCGCACCACGGCGATGACAGCCGCTTTGCAGATGGATCAGGCGGGCTACCTGATCGCGCTGTAACCCGCCTGACCTGATGTCGAGCTGGCGGCGGATCAGTCCGCCGCGCCCCAGCCACCAGCCGTCGGCGTGATGACGGTCACCGCCTCGCCGGCCTCCAGCACCGTCTGGTCGCAGCTGGACAGCACCTCGATGCGTCCATCCAGCCGCCGCACTTCCGTGCGCCCGATCGTGCCGTCACCGCCGCCCATCATGCCCTTCGGCGGCAGGGTGCGGTGGGAGCCGAGGATGGCGCAGTCCATCTTCTCGAGGAAGCGCAGCGTGCGCCGGGTGCCGCCGCCGGCCGACCACTTGCCCTGCCCGCCGGAACCCGGACGGATGTGGAAGTCCTCCAGGAGGACGGGGAAGCGGAACTCCAGCACCTCCGGATCGGTCAGACGCGAGTTGGTCATGTGCGTGTGCACGCCGTCGGTGCCGTTGAAGCCGGGACCGGCCGGCGATCCGGAGCAGATGGTCTCGTAATACTGGTAGGTCGCGTTGCCGAAGGTCAGGTTGTTCATAGACCCTTGCGCATTGGCCATGGCGCCCAGCGCGGCGAAGAGCGCGTTGGTGACATGCTGCGAGGTTTCGACGTTGCCGGCCACGACCGCCGCCGGATAGGCCGGCTTGAGCATCGAGCCATCCGGAATGATGATGTGGATCGGCTTCAGGCAGCCGGCATTCATCGGGATGTGGCCATCGACCATGACGCGGAAGCAGTAGAGCACCGCCGCACGGGTCACGGGTTCGGGCGCGTTGAAGTTGTTCGGCTTGACGCCCGTGGTGCCGGTGAAGTCGACCGTCGCCTCGCGCTTGTCCCGGTCGACGGTGATCTTCACCCGGATCACCGAGCCCTGGTCGGTCGGATACTCGCAGGAACTGTCCTTCAGAGCCGAGATCACCCGTCGGACGCTTTCCTCCGCATTGTCCTGCACATGGCCCATGTAGGCCGTGACCACGTCGAGGCCGAAGTGGTCGACCATCTTGCGCAGCTCCTGGATGCCGCGCTCGTTGGCGGCGATCTGTGCCTTCAGGTCCGCGACATTCTGGTGCACGTTGCGCACCGGATAGGGATGCGAAGTCAGCAGCTCCACCAGCTCCGCCTCGCGGAAGCGGCCCTGGTCGACAAGCTTGAAGTTGTCGATCAGCACGCCCTCCTCGTCGACTGTGGTCGCGCGCGGCGTCATGGAGCCCGGCGCCGAGCCGCCCACGTCGGCATGGTGCCCGCGGCTGGCGGCCCAGAACAGGATCTCCTGGCCCTCGTCATCGAAGACGGGCGAGACCACGGTGATGTCCGGCAGGTGGGTACCGCCGTTGTAGGGCGCGTTGAGGGCAAAGACGTCGCCGGGGCGGATGTTGCCCGCGTTCAGCTTGATCACCGTCTCGACCGAGCGGTCCATGGAGCCGAGGTGCACCGGCATGTGCGGCGCATTGGCCACCAGCGCGCCGGTGCGGTCGAACACGGCGCAGGAGAAGTCCAGCCGCTCCTTGATGTTGACCGAATAGGCGGTGTTCTGCAGCGTCACGCCCATCTGCTCGGCAATGGACATGAAGAGGTTGTTGAAGACCTCGAGCATGACCGGGTCGGCATGGGTGCCGATGGCCGCCGCCCGGTCGAGCGGCACGACGCGGGTCAGGATCACGTGGTCCTTGGCGTTGATGGTCGCGCGCCAGCCCGGCTCGACGACGATGGTCTGGTGCGGCTCGATGATCAGCGCCGCCCCGTCGACGCTCATGCCGGGGGCAAGGCTGGCGCGGGCATAGACGGCGGCATCATGCCAGGCGCCGGCGGAATAGAAGCGGGTCATGCGGGCAGGCGTGGCCGTGCCGCTTGCCAGCGTGCAGTCGGGTTCGGCAATGCCGGCGCCGCCGCCGAAGCTCTCGACCTCGACCGCCTCGACCACCACGGGCTTGTTCTCGTAGGCAAATCCGAACTGCTTGCGGTGCGCCTCTTCGAAGGCGGCGAGCATCTCCTCGACCGACGACAGCAGCACCGGCATCGGCGTGTCCGTGCCCTCGTAGCGCAGATGCGCGCGCGCCAGCGTCTGGCGGTCGGCCGCCGCAACGCCCTGCCCCGTCAGCTCGGCTTCCGTCTCCGAGGCGAGCCGCTGGGTCAGCCGGGCGAGTTCGGGCAGAAGGGCGGCATCGAGCCGCTTGACCACCGCCTGCTGGCGGTTGGCGCGGATGTCGGCAAGGCCCATGCCATAGGCCGACAGGATGCCGGAGAAGGGATGCACGATGACCGTGGTCATGCCCAGTGTGTCGGCCACCATGCAGCCCGACTGACCGCCCGCGCCGCCGAAGCAGGTCAGGGCATATTCGGTCACGTCATAGCCGCGCTGGACCGAGATCTTCTTGATGGCGTTGGCCATGTTCTCGACGGCGATGCGCAGGAACCCGTCCGCCACCTCGACCGCCGTGCGGCCGTCGCCAATGCGCTCGGCCAGCTCGGCAAAGGCCACCTGCACCGCCTGGGTGTCGAGCGGCTGGTCGCGGCCGGGGCCAAAGATCTTCGGGAAGAAGTCGGGCAGCAGCTTGCCGGTCATGACATTGGCATCGGTGACCGCCAGCGGCCCGCCGCGGCGGTAGCATTTCGGGCCGGGATTGGCGCCGGCCGAATCCGGTCCGACCTGGAAGCGGCTGTCCCGGTAATGCAGGATCGAGCCGCCACCGGCCGCCACCGTGTGGATCATCATCATCGGCGCGCGCATGCGCACGCCGGCCACTTCCGTCTCGAAGGCCCGCTCATAGGTGCCGTCGAAATGGCAGACATCAGTGGAGGTGCCGCCCATGTCGAAGCCGATCACCTTCTCGAAGCCGGCGAGCTTCGACGTCTCGACCGCGCCGACCACGCCGCCGGCCGGGCCCGACAGGATGGCGTCCTTGCCCTGGAACAGGTCCGCCGCCGTCAGGCCGCCGGAGGACTGCATGAACATGAGGCGCGGCCCCGCGCCCAGTTCCTCCTGCACCTGCGCCACATAGCGGCGCAGGATCGGCGACAGATAGGCATCGACCACGGTCGTGTCGCCGCGCCCCACCAGCTTCATCAGCGGCGAGACCTCATGGCTGACGGAGACCTGCGGGAAGCCGATGGCCCGCGCCATGGCGGCAACGCGCCGCTCGTGATCCGGATAGGCATAGGCATGCATGAAGACGATGGCGACCGACCGTATGCCGTCCGCATAGGCGGCCTCCAGCGCGGCGCGGGCGCCGGCCTCGTCCAGCGGCAGTTCCAGCGTGCCGTCGGCGCGCAGGCGCTCGGCAATCTCGTAGACCCGCTCGTAGAGCAGCTCCGGCTTGATGATCTCCTTGGCGAAGATCTCTGGCCGGGCCTGATAGCCGATGGCCAGCGCATCGCGGAAGCCGCGCGTGATGACCAGCGCCGTGCGCTCGCCCTTGCGCTCCAGCAGCGCGTTGGTGGCGACGGTGGTGCCCATCTTCACCGTGGCGATGCGGTGAGAGGGGATCGGCGCGCCGGCGGCCAGGCCCATCAGCTCGCGGATACCCTGAACGGCGGCATCGCGATAAGCCTCCGGGTTCTCCGACAGGACCTTGTGAGCGTGGATGCTGCCGTCCGGCGCCCGGCCGACGATGTCGGTGAAGGTGCCGCCGCGGTCGATCCAGAAATCCCACTGACCGTCAGCTTGACTTGCGATCTGCCCGCTCATGCCATCCTCCCAAATGCAAAACCGGCTTCCCGGCGCGGCTTCCGTCGCCCGCAGCCGGGATTGTGAGCGGAGCGTAGCGCGACAAAAAGAATTTGTCGATAAAATATCGATAAGATGCGATAATGCGCAAATCAGACAGCGACACGGACCAGACCGCGATGACAGAGCACGATGACAAGCCCGACCTGCCGCCGATCGGCCCGATCGTATCGGCTTCGCATCTCGCCTCTGGTGCCATGCCCGCCCTGTCCGAGATCGAATTTGCCGTCACCATGATGGTGAATGCCTACCAGCGCTGGATGGTGCGCTGCATGGCGGCGGCCGGTGTTCCGGCGATGAGCCCGCTGGAAGTGCAGGTGCTGCATCAGGTCAATCACCGCGGCCGCGAGAAGACGCTGGCCGATGTGTGCCTGGTGCTGAACATCGAAGATACACACACGGTGACATATGCCCTGAAGAAGCTGGAACAGGGCGGCCTGATCGTCTCGGGCAAACGTGGCAAGGAAAAGACGGTTTCCATCACAAGGGAGGGTGAACGGGCCTGCCTGGAGTATCGCAGATTGCGCGAAGCCCTGCTCGTGCAACCTGTGAAATCCATCGGACTGGACGAAGCGGAACTTTCCCGTCTGGCGGCGGCACTGCGGACGATATCGGGTAACTATGAACAGGCTGCGCGTGCGGCAGCAGCCATGTAAATCCTAGTTTCAATACCGGTTTTTCCCTATATATGGCGGCGTCCGCATGACGCGGACGAAGCGAATATTCGCATTCGGGAGAATAGAATGAAGTTCGTCACCGTTGGGACCGCTGTGGCCCTTCTGATGGCAAGTGCCAGCCTCGCCTCTGCCGGCAGCTGGGTGTTCAACCTGGAGAACAAGTCCGAGTCCCAGGTTACGTCATTCCGCACCCAGGAAGACGGCAACTGGAGCCAGAACTGGCTTCCGGAAAACGTGGCACCGGGCGAAACCTTCGACATGGACTTCGGCAGCGACGAAGGCGAATGCACCGTTCGCACCCGCATCGACTTCACCGATGGCACCTACATCGACGCCGACATCAACTATTGCGACATCACCGTAATCACGGTCCGCAACAAGGACGTCGTCTGGAAGTAATGTATTAATATCGTTATTTTTTACGAGCCGGCGCATTTGATGCGCCGGCTTTTTTGTTTTCTGTTCTTGTCACGAAATATTCCGTTAAGGAAGCAAAGCAAGCCAGACGGAAGTAAAGAGTTGCATACAATTTTATTAATTAGTTTACGGGAGCATTTGCGCAGGACGGATTATCAATTGGAGCACAGGGGGATGCAGAACGAATTTTTCCGTTCTAATACAGAGCAATCCCCAAGCCATGCAACCACTGGAAGTAGAGCGGAGGCTCATATCCCATGAACGACGTCCGGCGGCAGCCTTCGGCGCTGCGTTCCGTATCAGCCAAGATCCTTGGCATCGTCGTGTTTCTGGCGCTGGCGATGGTCAGCATTGCCGCAGTCGCGCTGGTGCAGATGGCCTCGATCGGTGACGAACTGACGGAAATTGCGGATCAGAACATTCCTCTGACCGCCACAGTAACTGACGTTACAGAGCACCAGCTCGAGCAGGCGGTTCTGATGGAAAAGATCCTGCGCATTGCGCAGATCCCGGGCGATGCAAGCGCACTCGAGACAATCGTTGCCGAGTTTGATGCACTCAGCGTAAAGGTCGAGAAAGAGATTCTCGGCGCAGAGGCAATAGCAGAAGCTGGGCTGCGCAGCGCTCCCGACGAGACGCACGCCAAGCGCTTCCGAAACACACTTACCAACCTCCAGGCGATTGAGAAGGAGCACAAGCTCTATGTCGAACATGCAGGTCAGGTAAAAGCACTGATCCGGTCCGGCGCGGTCGCCGAGGCGACCGCTCTCGCCCAAAAAATCGAGGCCGAACAGGATCGGCTGGACCATGAATTGACCGCACTGACGCAGGACTTGACCAGAGCAACCGAGCTATCCGCGAAAATGGCGCATGAACATGAGGAACAGGGACTTCTCCAGTTGGTCACCGTTTCTGTTGTGGCAATTGGTCTTGGCCTCGGGATTTCCTGCTATCTCGCCATCTTCGGGATCAGCCGTCCTCTACGGATGGTGACAAATGCCTTGAACCGGCTTGCCGTCGACGACACTTCAGTCGAGGTGAAGGTCGCAAATCGCGATGAAATCGGCCAACTTGCCATCGCCTTTACCGCCTTCCGTGAAAAGCTGATCGAGATGAAACATCTGCAGGCGCAGATGCGCGAGGAAGAGAAGCGGATCGAACACGAGAAGCGCGCTGCAACGCTCCGCCTGGCTGATAGCCTCGAGGCGACCGTCAAACAGGTCGCTGATCGTATTGCTGACGCCATTCTGGAGCTGGAGCGGACCGCCAACCAGATGGCGCGCAACGCCGAAAGCACATCGGACCAGGCAGGCACCGTGGCCGCAGCTGCGGAACAGTCGACCGCAGGCGTGCAGTCCGTGGCAGGTGCATCGGAAGAGCTTTCCGCCTCGATCCGCGAGATCAGTCGCCAGATCAGCAACGCCATGACGGCAACGAACGCGACCCGCTCCAGTGCCGATCGCTCCAGCGCGACTGTATCCGGCTTGGCCGACTCCGCGCAGCGGATCGACGAAGTGGTGCGCCTCATCAACGACATTGCCGACCAGACCAATCTTCTGGCGCTCAATGCCACGATTGAAGCCGCCCGCGCCGGCGAGGCTGGCAAGGGATTTGCCGTCGTTGCTTCCGAAGTGAAGGCGCTCGCCAACCAGACCGGCAAGGCGACCGAGGACATCGGCAAGCAGATCGGCGAAATGCAGAACGGCTCGTCCAACACCGCGAAGTCGATCGAGGACGTGGTTCGCTCCATCGGCAGCATCAACGAGCAGATCACGGCGATTGCCTCGGCCATCGAGGAACAGAACGCCGTCACTTCCGAGATCGCCCGGAATGTTGCCGAAGTGGCGCAGGGGAGCCAGGAGATCACCCGGACCATCGTGCGGGTGCGCGAAAGTGCCGTCGATTCCAGCGCCGGTGCCCGTCAGGTCCTGTCGACGGTGGAAGACCTGACACAGCAGTCCGATACGCTGCGCCGCGAACTGGATGGCTTCCTTGCCAGTGTCCGCGCGGCGTGAGTGAGGCGCGGGTAGATCCAGAAGGGCTTCCGCCTTTCTGGATCGTCAACCTCGCCGGCGGTTACCTTTCGAAGCAATGCGCCGAGACTGTCTGACGCCACGCTGTCCCGGCCTTGAGCCGGGACCCGTTCGTTATGACCTCGGTTAAAATCCATCCGGCGTCAGCGCGCACCATGACAGGTCCCGGCACAAGGCCGGGACAGCGCGGATTGAGATATCAGCCGTCTGTTTGCGCGAGGGTTGCCCTCGCCTTGCCGGCGAGGTCGACCAGGGCTGCGCGCAGGTCGCCCGGGGCGGTCAGCGGTGCATCGAACCAGAGACGGGCGCTGAGATCGCCGGCCTGAAGATCAAGCCCTTCCGGATCAAGACCGGCCAGACGCCAGGAACCCTGCGGCGCCTTGCAGAGCACTTCGGCATAAAGCTTTATCGCCTCGGCGTGATCCTCGTTCATGTGGCTGACGGCGCCGGGCTCGAAGGCGACCAGCGCGGACCAGCTCTCCGGGTCAAGGATCAGGTCTGCCTGCGTCAGGGCATAGGCCTTGCCGAAACCGCCGTTGAGGCTCGCCCGTTCGACTTCCAGCCGGTAGAAGGCGAAATCGGGGAAATCGACGTAGAGTTCAGCCTTCGGGTGGCGGGCCAAGTAGCGGCGGCGCAGGCGGGCGTGTTCATCGCTGTCACGCGCCAGCTTGCGGGCAACGCTGAACAGCGTCATGCGCGGATGGGCGAGCGGGTCGCCCTTGCCCGGCTCGCCCACCAGCAGCGAGCAACGGCTGTCGGCGGCAAGACCGGCGCTGTGGCCGGAGAGGTTCGAGGCGAGAATCACAGGCGTACCGTCAAGGTCGCAGACCAGCGCAACGCGGCTGCAGAGCGGGTGACCGGTTTCCGGTTCGAGCACGGCAAGGGCGCCGAAGCGGGCAAGGCGCATCAGGCCTTTCGCCTGACGGCGGACGGCATCATCGACGTCCTGGAGGACATCCTTCTTCTTTGGCGTTTCGGCCATTTGGTGTTCCTGTCAAAATGCACGTCTCCCTCGCGTCTGAGTTTAGCGGCACGGCCCGAAAAAATCAGCCATCCGCGACATTGTGAGGTCATTGGACGCGGGATAAACATGAACGGCAGATGAACACCGGTCTCAGGGTGCGTTCAGTGCCCCCATGCGAGATTGGCACCATCGAACGGGACGCCCTTGCGGCCCTTCCAAACCGGAGTTTGATCCATGACCCGCCTGACGCACCGCGTGGCTGCCTTCGCTCTCGCTGGAGCTTTGCTCGTACCGGCTGCAGGAACGGCCCTTGCCGGAGACGGCTGGGGTGAACGCGGCGGCCGCCAGGGCTGGAACGACGACTGGGGCGGCGATCGCCGTCACCGTCCGTACAACCCGGATCGCAAGCGCAAGAACGACAACACGGATGCGGCCATCGCCGCTGGCGTGATCGGCCTTGCGGCAGGTGCGATCCTGCTCGGCGCCCTCGGCGACAGCAGCAACTCCGCGCCTCCCCCGCCGGCCTATTACCCGCCGGCTCCGGCCTACGGCGGCCCGGTGTATGGTGGCAGCCAGGTTTATGGCAGCGCACCGGTCTACGGCGGTCCGGCCTATGGCGGACCCGTCTACGCCGGCCCGAATTACGGTCACGTCCAGCCGATCCCGGAACCCGGCGTGCCGGTGGATGACCGTCCGATCATCGCCCATGGCGGTCAGGTTGGCGGCTACCAGCCCTGGACGCCGGCCTGGTACCAGTATTGCAGCAGCCGCTACCGCAGCTTCAACCCGCAGACCGGAACCTTCCGGACCCACAGCGGCCAGACCCGGTTCTGCCAGTAAGCAACGCGGTTTCAGAGCCCAGATTTCGCCTTTCCGCAGCCGGTCATCCCCTGCCCTGCCCCGCAAGACCGGGTGCGGACATGCGCTGGGCCGCCCCAAAAAGGGCGGCCCAAGCCTGATAACGAACCTCGATCCTATTCACGTCATCCCGGCCAAGCGCAGCGCCGAGCCGAGACCGGTGAGCCGAGGTATGGATGTTTCAGTGTTTTGAAACAGAAAAGATCTTGGCTCTCCGGTCCCGGGTCTTCGCTTCGCTGCGCCCGGGATGACGACGGACAGGCTTGTTCAGCAGGTTGGGCCGCTCCGAAAGAGCGGCCTTTCCGCGTTCATTCTCAAGTCCCGATGGTTAGTCGGCCATGGTCTCGATGGAGGCAAAGCCTTCAGGAGCGGCGCCGGCGAAGAAGGGCTCGTCCACTTCCACGACCGTATCGGGATAGAAGCCGTTGAAATGGGTGCGCAGCGACAGGCTGTAGGCACCGATATGGCCGATCTCGATCCAGTCCCCCGTATCGACGGTCTCGGGGAGCCAGAAGGGCCGCGACAGGATATCGACGCTGTCGCAGGTGGCGCCGCACACCTTGAACGGCACGATCTCGCCGGCGTTGCCGACACGGCGGCGGCGGGCAGGATCCGGAATGAAGCGCGCCGGGAGCGTGATCTTGCCGGTCCAGCTGTCGGACAGGGACGCCCAGATGCCGTCGTTGATGTAAAGCCGCCGGCCTTTCTTCAAGAGCACCCGCACGATGAGCGAGATGGACCTTGCGACGATGACGCGGCCGGGCTCGGCCACCAGTGGCTGCTTGTCAAAGCCCCACTCGGCAATGTCCTTGCGCAACTCGCTCATCAGATCGGACAAGGCCGGCATTTGCGGGGTCTTGCGGCGCGGGTCATGCCCATAGACGGCCGGAAAGCCACCGCCGACGTCGAGTTCGCAGATCTCGACCCCAGACCGGGAGCGCACCCAGTCGGCCGAGGCAAGCGCCCGTTCGTAGGTTTCCGCATCCTCGATCTGGCTGCCGACATGGAAGCAAAGGCCACAGCGGAAACCGATCCGGTCGATGCGTTGCAACAGTTCCACGGCATGGGCGGGCGCTGCGCCGAATTTTTTCGACAGCTCGTAGGCGGCATGGCCCTTGGTGGCCAGGCGGACAAACAGGGTGATGTCACCCGGGTTGATGTCGAGCGCACGCACGATGCGCAGGATCTTGGCGACCTCGTCCTCGTGATCGAGCGACAAGGTGCGGATGCGATAGGTCTCGAGCGCCAGCCGGATGTCGGACTGGGCCTTGACCGGGTGCATGTAGAGCATTTCCGCAGTGGGGGCGACGTCGCGGACAGCGGCGAATTCGGCCGGTGAGGCGACGTCGAAACAGTCAATCCCGGCCTCGGCCAGAGCCTTGAGGACAAAGGGCTCGCCGTTGGTCTTCACCGCATAGGCGGTCTTGCCCGGAAAGGCCGCCATGAAGTTGCGCGCATCTTCGGCCAGAACGGTGGGCCGGAAACAATAGACCGGCTGATCGGGGCGCAAGGCCAGGGCGGCGTCAACGGCAGTCCGGAATCGATCCATCCGCATAATCCTTGATTGAGAGGCAGGCCTGGTCCCGCGACAGGCGTCGCGTCCTCCAGAGCAGCCCGATTCCCGATTGATATCAAGTCACCGCCGTCGCAACGGCATCACTGGCTTGTCGAACCTGAGGGTGGAATCATAACGGACTTGCGACACCTGCGGTTCCATGGCTCAGTTATCCAACGTGACCTGCCGGAAAGCCTCCATGACCATCGAACTCTACACCGCCTATGTGATCGCAACGCTCGTCGTGGTGGCGATCCCCGGCCCGACCGTGCTGCTGGTGATCAGCTACGCACTTGCCCATGGCCGCAAGGCATCGACAGCCTGCGTGCTGGGTGTCGCACTGGGGGATGCCACATCGGCAACCGCCTCGCTGCTGGGCCTTGGCGCGATCCTGGCGACCTCGGCGACGGCCTTTTCCATCCTCAAGTGGCTGGGCGCGGCCTATCTGCTGTGGATCGGCATCAAGATGTGGCGCCAGCCCCCTGCCCCGCTTGAACTGGACAGCGAGGGCGAGGCAGCGCTGGCAATGAACCCGCGCCGGGTGTTCTGGCACACCTATGTAGTGACCAGCCTCAACCCGAAGGGCATTGCGTTCTTCATTGCCTTCCTGCCGCACTTCATCGCGCCGCAGGCCCCGGTGGCCCCGCAGCTGCTGCTGCTCGGGATCACCTTCGTCGTGCTGGGAACGCTCAATGCGGCTGTCTATGCCCTGACGGCCTCTGCGATCCGGACGCGCATCCGCAAGCCGGGGACGCTGAAGACGCTGAACCGGGTCGGAGGCAGTCTGCTGATCAGCGCGGCGGCCATGACGGCTGCGCTGCGCCGCGCCGCCTGAGGCGCTGTCAGCGGCTGGCCGCCTGCTCCATCCCGTCCATGATCCGGTCGAGCGCCTTCTGGAACGCCCGACCGGCCGCCTGACGGCGAAACTCGGCGGCAAGCTGAACGGTCTGCGGAAATTCTCTCGGGTCGAGCTGGTCGGTTTCATCCAGCATGGCCTGTGAGGCCGGGCGCAGCAGGCCGCCAGCCTCGGCGGCCGCTAGCCCCAGAACCGCAGCATACCAGCCGACGCAATAGTCGACCCGGTCCTCCGCGTTGAAGCCCGCATCGGCCAGCGCGACATAGACCATCTCGGCATGGCGCACGTCGGCAGGTCCCGTCACCCAGAACCGCAGCAGCAGCGGGAAGGTTTGCGGATAGGCCAGAGCGAGGCGGCGGTACTGGAAGGCAAGGTTCTCCAGCCGGCTGCGCCAGGGTGTGGCCGGATCAACGGGAATGAGCTGCGCATTGAGCCGGTCGCCCATGGCCCGCTCCAGTTTTTCCTTCGACCCGAAGTGATATTGCACGGTCATCGGATCAAGCCCGAGGGACTGGGCCAGCCGGCGCAGGCTGAAGCCTTCAGCGCCCTCGCTTTCACGCAAGGCGATCGCTGCTTCCAGCACCGCATGCGGGTCAATTCCGCGCGGGCCCTGACGACCTTCACCACGCCCCTCGCCGCGACCTTCAGTGGGCTTTTTCGACACCGCAGAAATTTCCCCTTGCCATTCCTACGTTGTAGAATTACATGTTCTGCACTGTAGAAATCAAGCTGTCTTCGGCCAGGGCGCTCGTCCCTGGACGATCTTGCACATCTAAAGGAGACTTGCGATGCGCAGCCTCGCCGCCAGACCCGATGCAAGAGCCCTCGGCCTTGCCGCCGTGATCGGCTCGACCTTCTTCCTCGGCCTTGCCCATGGCATCGGCTATCCGCTGACCGCTGTCAGCTTCGAGCGCTGGGGCGCGCCGGGCTGGCTGACGGGCCTCGCCGCAGGCATGCCGGCGCTGGCCGCGCTGGTGCTGTTGCCCTTTGCCCCGCGCCTCGCTTTCCGCATCGGGCTGGTGCCGGCGATGGCTGGCGGCTGTGCCATTGGCCTCACCGGTTTCATCCTGATGCCATTGATGCCGAGCGTCGAGGCGTGGCTGGTGCTGCGCTTCATGATGGGTGTCGGGCTGCTGTTCCCCTGGCTGCTCGGCGAGACCTGGATCAACGCCGCGGCCGAAGAGGCAAGCCGGGGCCGGGTGCTGTCGCTTTACACGGTGGCGCTGTTCGGCGGCTATGGCGCAGGCCCGGTGCTGCTGGGCCAGATCGGCACGGAGGGGCTGCAACCCTTCATCGTCGCCGGGCTTGCCCTGTCATTGGCCGTGTTGCCGCTTGTGGCGGCGGCCAGCCTTGCGCCGCGGATCGACGGGCACGCGGGCGGCAACCCTGCGGCTGTCGCGAAGCTGGTGCCGCTGGGCATGTCGGCAGCGCTCATCGCCGGTGTGCTGGAATATGCCTATATCGCCCTGCTGCCGAGCTTTGCCAGCAGGCTGGGGCTTGATGAAGCGACGGGCCTCGGGCTTGTCACGGCCTTCCTGTGGGGCGGCGTGACCTTGAGCTTCGGCTTTGGCTGGCTGGCCGACCGGATGGACCGGCCCAAGCTGATGCTGATGATGCTGGTCGCCTTCCCGCTGGTGGCGCTCGTCTCGGGCCTTGCCACGGCGCTGCCGGGTGCGGCGCTGGCGGCCACCTTCCTGCTCGGCGGCCTTGCCTGCGCCTTCTACACGCTGGGCCTTGCGATCCTTGGCGAACGGCTGCGCCCGGCTGATCTTGCCCCGGCAAACGCGGCCTTCCTGGTGCTCTATCAGGTTGGCACGCTGGCCGCCCCTCCGGTCGCGGGCGCTGCCATGGACGCCGTCACGCCCTGGGGGTTCCTGATGGCTGTCATCGGCTTCGGCCTTGCAGGCCTGGCGACCGCGCTGGTGCTGTACCGGTTGGAAAGACGGCGCGAGAGGGCCTGAAACTGGAAACAAAAAAGGCCGCCACTTTGGCGGCCTTTTGCTGACGCAGTCAGGACAAGAGGTTCATGATGCCTTGCGCAGGCGTTCCTTGATGGTCGTCAGCGCGCGGCCGGCGTCGCCGCGCTGGACTTTGGCATAGCGCACGAAGGCCTCGTTGAGGTCCTTGCTGGTCAGCTTCAGCCGCTTGGCGCGCATCATCACGATGTTCTTGTAGGCCGTATCACTGACACCGTTGGCGCGGCACAGGATGTTGAGGACGGTATCCTCCGGGTTGAACACCACGCGCGCCACGGAATCATGCGGCAACTCGCTGAGTTCGGCAAAGAGCAGAGCAAGATCGACAGGCCTGTCACCCTTGGTGAACTGGTTGACCGCATCATCGACTGGGCGCTTGCGGGCCTTGACGTCGCGGATCAGCATTTCGGCCTTGTTCTTGGCGCTGCCGAGATCCCTTACCTGGGCCTGAACCTCCTGCGCCGCGCGTTCGGCCAGAACGTTGACCAAGGTGTTGTCGCCGCCCATTTCCTTCAGCCGCTCGCGCAGCTCGTCGGACAGGAACGAAACCAGCCGGCGCGCGCCCTCTTCGGGAATGTCGCTGCGCCCGATCAGGGCTTCCTGGATCTGCGGATGTGCACGGGCCTTTTCGACCAGCCGGTCGAACGTGTCCGCCGTGAATTTTGCCGCGTCGTTGCCCGCAACCTTGGCAAGGACCGAGGACGACCCGCGATCGACGATGACGCTGGTAACCTCGGCTTCCAGCGGACGGCGGTCCGCGATGGCACCGAGATGGTCCATCGAGCCGGTGGTGGCGATAGACACAAGATCCGACGTGGTCAGGACGGGCGAGCTTTCCAGCATCGGCTGGGCAACAGCGATCGTGTCCTCGGCGAGACGGAAGGCGAGATCATGCGGGGTATTGGGGTTCTCGGACACGCGCACGGCCAATGCCATGCGCGCTTCTTCTTCCAGCTGGCCGATGACCTTGAGGACGATGTCACCGAACAAAAGGCTGACGTGATCAACCTGTTCCGGCTGGGCGGAGACGAAAAGATCAGTCACGGCCTCGACAAGCGACTTGCGCCCGGATGACGTGCGATCATGAGCCAGCTCGGAGAGCTTGCTGAGACTGACCATTCCACCTCCCGGATCCCGGGTCTCCCTGTTATCAATCTGACCCTAGGGCCGATTTGGTTAAGACGTCTTTAACACCTGCCTGGCCATTCGAAGTTTCTCCTAACAAAGTCAGTACATCACAGAACAGATTGCATGCGACATATCCGCACTTTGTTCACAGGGGCCATTCGTCAGCACACTTATCAATATTCGCGCCGCAACTTCGCGCCATCCAGATAAGATTATGTTCAAATTAGATATTTTCTCACAGGTCGAACGGCAATGCAGGCAATGCACCACCAGCAAACACCAATCAGAACGCGAAAGGCCACAACCGTTGTGCAGTGCAGAAACTTTTCCGGTCGACAAGCGAGGAAGCTTCATTAAATTAACACATGTGCAGGAAATGGACATCGGGAGGCCAGACTATGTCGATCGTCCGTCATCTTGACGTCATCGCCGTTTGCGCGGCTTTCGCATTCCTCGGGGCGATCATTATCGGCCTTGTCTAGGATGCGTGGGTGGACGTCGTGCCCGGCTCCGGACCACGGGAGAGGTTCGGCGGGCAATGTCCGACGAATGCGGGCGGCCTCATGGCCGCACCGCCAGCCTGATTGAGACTGCCCAAGGCAAATGCCAGGGCCACAGCGGCACATGCAGCAAGAGTTAAACTGACAGGATCCGCAGCGGATGGCGCTGCCCGGAAGCCTCGAACTTGGGGCCATTCCGGCGTCACGAAAAACGGCCACCGCAGAGGCTGCGGTGGCCGCTTCAAAGCATGGTCGCCCGACCGGCCTGTGCCGGCCCAAACTGCCTCAGGCAGCCTGGGTGACAGCGGCTTCGATGGCAGCGCGGGCTGCGGCGCGCTTGGCGTCGCCATCCATCATCAGTTGGTCAGCGGCAATCACCGTCACGTCGGTGATGCCGATGAAGGCGAGGACCTGCTTCAGGTAGGGCGTTGCGAAGTCAACGGGCGAATTGACCGGCACGCCGCCCGAGGCGACGACGACATAGGCCTTCTTGCCCTTCAGCAGGCCTTCCGGGCCATTTTCCGTGTAGCGGAAGGTTTCGCGGGCGCGAGCAACGAGATCCACCCAGGCCTTGAGGCTGGCCGGGATGCCGAAATTGTAGACCGGCGCGGCAATGACGAGCACATCAGCAGCCTTGAGTTCGGCCACCAGCGTGTCGGACAGGGCGAGCTTCAGCTTCTGTTCGGAGCTGCGCTCAGCCGGATCGGTGAAGTTGGCTCCGACCCAGGCTTCGTCCACGAC
The DNA here is from genome assembly GCF_026672425.1 of Pannonibacter sp. SL95. GTDB lineage: Bacteria > Pseudomonadota > Alphaproteobacteria > Rhizobiales > Stappiaceae > Pannonibacter. The sequence goes on along the minus strand of NZ_JAPPRC010000003.1, from coordinate 1,108,155 downwards.
CGGCAGGCCGGCGGAGACGTCGCGGGTCAGGACGCGGGCCGACGGATGGGTGTCCAGAAGGCGGGTGACCAGCGTGTCGGTCAGCTCGCGGGTCATGGAACCGGCCTTGCGAGCCGAGGCGTCGATCTTGAGAATGGTCGGGGTGGCAGTCATGATTTGATCTCCTGAAGAACCCTGACCGCGTCAGGTGTTCATGTCGGGATCAATATAGACCGCCTGTTTCCGGTGACTATTCGACGGATCGTGAACAGTGTGTTTGCTGCCCCGCAACACGGGAGACGAGGCAGGCGCAGGCGGACCCGTCGTCGGGCCCGCCTGACGCGAGGATCATTCAGCCGCGGCAACCTTGCGGTTCGGGTCGTAATTGAGGATCGGGGCGAGCCAGCGCTCGGCATAGGCCAGATCCCAGCCCTTGCGATCCGCGTAGTCCGCCACTTGGTCCGCCTCGATCTTGCCGACGCCGAAATAGTGGCTGTCCGGGTGGCTGAAGTAGAGGCCCGAAACGGACGAGCCGGGCCACATGGCGTAGCTCTCGGTGAGCTGGATGCCGGTGGCTGCCGTCGCATCGAGCAGGCGGAACAGGGTTTCCTTCTCCGTGTGGTCCGGCTGGGCCGGATAACCCGGGGCGGGACGGATGCCCTGGTATTTCTCCTCGATGATTTCCTCATTCGTCAGCGTTTCGCCGCTCGCATAGCCCCACAGGTCCGTGCGGACGATCTGGTGCAGCTTCTCGGCAAAGGCTTCCGCGAGACGGTCCGCCAGCGCCTGGCTGAGGATCTTGTTGTAGTCATCGCCCGCCTTGGCATAGCGCGCGGCAAGGTCATCCTCGCCGTGGCCTGCCGTTACAGCAAAGCCGCCGACCCAGTCGGCAACGCCGGAGACCTCCGGTGCGACGAAATCCGACAGCGCAACGTTGGCGCGCCCACCTGCGGTGCGCGACATCTGCTGGCGCAGGGTGAAGAAGGTCGCCAGTTCCTGGCGGCGGTCCTCCCCGGTGAAGAGCACGATGTCATCGCCGCGCGCCTGGGCCGGCCACAGACCGGCGACGCCCTTGGCGGTCAGAAGCTTCTTCGTGACGATCTCGTCCAGCATGCGCCGGGCATCATCGTAGAGCGCCTTGGCGGCCGGGCCATAGCGGTTGTCGGTGAGCACCGCCGGATAGCGGCCCTTGATTTCCCAGGTGGAGAAGAAGGGCGTCCAGTCGATGAGCGGCACCAGGTCTTCCAGCGGGAAGTCCTCGAAGCGGGTAAGGCCCGTTTTACGCGGGGCCAGCGGGGCCTTGCCAAAGTCACAGCGGAAGGCATTGGCGCGGGCATCCGCGATGGACGTGCGCGGACCACCGCCACGCGCCGCAGCATGGGCTTCGGCGATTTCGGCATATTCGGTCCGCACCTCGGCGTAGTAGGGCTCACGCTGGCCTTCGCTCATGAGGCGCGAGGCAACACCCACGGCGCGGCCGGCATCGGTGACATAGATCGCCTGGCCTTTGGCGTAGTTCGGGTGGATCTTCACCGCCGTGTGGATACGGCTGGTCGTCGCCCCGCCGATCAGCAGAGGGACATTCATCCCCTCGCGTTCGAGTTCGGCCGCGACATGGCACATTTCATCGAGCGAGGGCGTGATGAGGCCGGATAGGCCGATGATGTCGACCTTCTCGGCCTTGGCGACCTCAAGGATCTTGGTTGCCGGCACCATGACGCCGAGGTCGATCACCTCGAAATTGTTGCACTGGAGCACGACGCCGACGATGTTCTTGCCGATGTCATGCACGTCGCCCTTCACGGTCGCCATCAGGATCTTGCCGGCCGAGGACGAGCCCTCGAGGCCGGAGAGACGCTTCTCCTCCTCCATGAAGGGCATCAGATAGGCGACGGCCTTCTTCATGACGCGGGCGGACTTCACCACCTGGGGCAGGAACATCTTGCCCGAGCCGAACAGGTCACCGACGACGTTCATGCCGTCCATCAGCGGGCCTTCGATCACGTGCAGCGGGCGGGCGACGGTCTGGCGCGCGGCCTCGGTGTCTTCCACGACGAAGTCATCAATGCCGTTGACGAGTGCATGTTCCAGCCGCTTGGCGACCGGCCATTCGCGCCAGGAGAGATCGGCTTCCTTCTTCTTGCCGCCCTCGCCTTTCCAGCGCTCGGCCGCCTCCAGCATCCGGTCGGTGGCGTCCGGCGAGCGGTTGAGGACCACGTCCTCGCACAGGTCGCGCAGCTCCTTGCTGAGGTCGTCATAGATGGCGAGCTGGCCGGCGTTGACGATGCCCATGTCCATGCCGCGGGTGATGGCGTGGTAGAGGAACACCGAGTGCATCGCCTCGCGCACGCCCTCGTTGCCGCGGAACGAGAAGGACAGGTTCGACACGCCGCCCGACACATGGGCATGCGGCAGGTTCTCGCGGATCCAGCCCGTCGCCTCGATGAAGTCGACGCCGTAGTTGTTGTGTTCCTCGATGCCGGTCGCCACCGCGAAGATGTTCGGGTCGAAGATGATGTCTTCCGGCGCGAAGCCGACCTTCTCTGTCAGCACCTTGTAGGAACGGGCGCAGATCTCGGTCTTGCGGGCGAACGTGTCGGCCTGGCCCTGCTCGTCAAACGCCATGACGACGACGGCCGCACCATAGCGGCGCACGAGCTTCGCCTGGGCGATGAAAGCCTCTTCGCCTTCCTTGAGCGAGATCGAGTTGACGATCGGCTTGCCCTGGACGCATTTCAGGCCAGCCTCGATGACGGTCCACTTCGAGCTGTCGATCATGACCGGAACGCGGGCAATGTCCGGCTCGGCGGCAACGAGGTTGAGGAAGGTGACCATGGCGGCTTCCGAAGTCCAGAAGCCCTTCGTCCATGTTGATGTCGATGATCTGCGCGCCGCTTTCGACCTGCTGGCGGGCAACGTCGAGCGCAGTCGCGTAGTCCCCTTCCTTGATCAGCTTGCGGAAGCGGGCCGAGCCGGTGACGTTGGTGCGCTCGCCGACGTTGACGAACTTGATCTCCGGCGTCAGCACGAAAGGCTCAAGACCCGACAGGCGCATCAAGCGCGGCACGTCCGGCAGCTTGCGCGGCGCCTTGTCCGCGACAGCCTCGGCAATCGCCTTGATATGCGCCGGCGTGGTGCCGCAGCAGCCGCCGACAATGTTGACGAGACCGGAGGCGGCGAACTCGCCGACGAGGCGGGCCATGTGTTCCGGGCTCTCGTCATACTCGCCGAATTCGTTCGGCAGGCCGGCGTTGGGATAGGCGCAGACCAGCGTCTGCGCGATGCGCGACAGGTCGGCGACGTGAGCGCGCATTTCCTTGGCGCCGAGCGCGCAGTTGAGACCGATGGACATCGGATCGGAATGACGCACGGAATACCAGAAGGCCTCCGCCGTCTGGCCGGACAGGGTGCGGCCCGAGAGGTCGGTGATGGTGCCGGAGATCATCACCGGCAGCCGCAGGCCCTTTTCCTCGAAGACTTCGTCGATGGCAAACAGGGCGGCCTTGGCATTCAGCGTATCGAAGATGGTCTCGACGAGGATGATGTCGGCGCCGCCATCGATCAGGCCGCGGGTTGCCTCGGCATAGGCGATACGAAGGTCATCGAACGAGACAGCCCGAAAGCCGGGGTTGTTCACATCCGGGGAGATGGAGGCGGTGCGATTGGTGGGTCCGATGGCACCGGCAACAAAGCGCGGCCGCTCCGGGGTCTTGGCGCTGACGATGTCGCAGGCCTGACGCGCCAGCTTCGCGCTCTCGAAGTTCAGCTCATAGGCCAGCGCCTCCATGCCGTAGTCGGCCTGGGCGATGGTCGTGGAGGAGAAGGTGTTGGTCTCGACGATATCCGCCCCGGCCTCGAGATAGTCGACGTGTATGGCGCGGATGTCATCCGGGCGTGTCAGGCTCAGGAGGTCGTTGTTGCCCTTGAGGTCCTGCGGCCAGTCGGCAAACCGCGCGCCCCGGAACGCGGCCTCGTCAAGCCGAAGCGTCTGGATCTCCGTCCCCATGGCGCCATCGAGCACAAGGATGCGCTTGGCGGCAGCAGAATGGAGCAGGTCGAAGGCGGCGGACTTCTTCAGCATGGGTGTGTTCCGGTTCCTGTCACGCAAAAGGTCCGGCTGGCCGGACCTGACATTCAGTGTCGTCTGTCGCGGAGTGTCGCATCCGCGCCTGACGTTTTTATGGGTGCTGCAGTCCCGAGCGGGACGGGAGCGAGGCAGCGGTTCCTCTCCCCCGTTGAGGGGGAGATGCCCCCGGCAGGGGGCAGAGGGGGGTAGCTGCCTTTCCCGTTACCTGGCCCGTTACCTGGGAGGTCGTCGCCTGTTGAAGCGCCGATACCCCCCTCTGTCTGCTGGCGCAGACATCTCCCCCTCAAGGGGGGAGAGGGGGGCTGCGGCGTTCCTCCGGACACGCCCGCCCCATTCATCCGGACGCAGCCGTCAGGCCGCCTGGCGGGTGCCTTCGGCCTGGCCCATCCCCAGCATGTGGCAGATGGCGTAGGTGAGGTCAGCGCGGTTCATGGTGTAAAAATGGAAGTCGTTGATGCCGCGGTCGACCAGATCCATCACCTGTTCATAGGCAACCGCAGCGCCGACGAGCTTGCGCGTTTCGGCGTCCTCGTTGAGGCCGGAGAAGCGGCGGGCCAGCCAGTGCGGGATCGAGGTGCCGCACTTGGCCGAGAACACCATGGTCTGTTCGAAATTGTGGATCGGCAGGATGCCCGGCACGACCGGGATCGAGAGACCGGCCTTGGCGATGCGCTCCAGGTAGCTCTCGAACAGGTCGTTGTCGAAGAAGTACTGGGTGATGATGCGCGTCGCGCCAGCATCGACCTTGCGCTTCAGATTGTCGATCTCGACGCTCCAGTCGGCGCTTTCGGGATGGCGCTCCGGATAGCCGGAGACGGAAATCTCGAAATCACCGACGGCCCGGATGCCGGCGATCAGATCGCTGGCGTAGGCATAACCGTCGGCGCGCGGCTGGTAGCGTGCGCCCAGGCCCTCCTGCGGGTCACCGCGCAGGGCCACGATGTGGCGCACGCCGATGTCCCAGTAATCCTGGATGACCGCATCGACTTCGGCGCGCGATGCACCGACGCAGGTCAGATGGGCGGCCGGCAGCAGGTGGGTTTCCTTCAGCAGGCGTTCCACCGTGCGGTGGGTACGCTCCCGCGTCGACCCGCCGGCACCATAGGTGACGGAGACGAAGGACGGGTTGAGCGGAGCCAGCCGTTCAACGGTGGACCAGAGCGAAGCCTCCATCTTGTCGCTCTTCGGCGGGAAGAACTCGAAGGAGGCGGTGATCGGGGCGCGCTCGGCAAGGCGCGAACGACGGGCGAAAGTCGAGGCAGTCATGTTACGCGACCTCACGGGTTAGATCGACGAGCGGAAGATCGGTGACGATGCGCGGATCGCGCGCCAGCCACAGGGTGACGGTAAGTTGCGACCCGTCAGCGGCGGCTGGCGACAGGTCGGTGACGAGTTCGACATCAAGATCCAGCGCCTCGAGCCAGCGGGCCATCTGCTCGCGCGAGAAGCCGAGGCGGCGGTGGGCGTGGCCCTCGCGCAGGAACTCGAGGTCATGCGGGGCGAAGTCGACAATGATCAGACGTCCGCCAGGACGCAGGGCACGCGCAGCCTCGGCCAGCGCGCGGGCCGGGTCATCGAGGAAGTGGAGCACCTGGTGCACGGCGACGACATCGAAGGAGGCCGGCGGCACATTCAGCGCGTAGATATCGCCATGGCGGACCTGCGCCCGCGACAGGCCGAGCTCGGCGAGCTTGGCCCGGGCGACGGTCAGCATGTCATGCGATGCATCAACGCCCAGCGCAGAGGTGTAGCGGTCCGCGAACAGCTCCAGCAGCCGCCCGGTGCCGGTGCCCAGATCGAGGAAGGAATGGAACGGCCGGTCGCCGAGGGCGCGCAGCATCGCCGCTTCCACATCGCTCTCGGCAATGTGCAGCGAGCGCTCCTTGTCCCAGTCGCGCGCCTTGGCGGCGAAGTAGGCCGCAGCCTCCTCGGCCTTGGCACGGCGCAGGGCATCGAAGCGGCTGGCATCGGCGGTGAGGACCGGATCGGCCGGCAGGAGACGGGCAACGAGGTCGCGGGCAAGATCGCCGGCCGCGTCTTCCGCAAGCCGGTAGAACACCCAGGACCCTTCCGGATAACGGCGCACGAGACCGGCCTCGGCGAGAAGCTTCAGGTGACGCGAGATGCGCGGCTGGCTCTGGCCGAGAATGGCGGTCGCGTCTTTCACCGTCAGTTCGCTGCGGGCAAGGAGGGCCAGCAGCCGCAGACGGCTCGGCTCCCCCGCAGCCCTGAGGCCGGAGAGAAGATCGTCGATTGCAAGGTATTGGGGCTCGCTCATGCCGCTCACGTGACTAGCTGATATAAAGATATCTTTATACGAGGTCAAAGCTCGACGCAAGCCACCATGTCTTGCAGGCGCGTCGATGGCAACGCCGCAACGTTCAAGTGGTTGAGAAGAGCTTAATGCGAGCTGGCAGGTCGGGCTCACCCCGATGCTGCAGCGCATCACAGGCAACTTAAACGGAATCCCTCAAGCGATTCTTATGACTCGTTCTTTTCCACCTTGTTGAAGTTGAGGATGGAGACGAGCCAGAGGGGCCGGCGTTGCAGCTGACCGGGAACTTGAAGCCCGCAGCTGCCTCGCCACTTGAGGAAAAGCGCCGGCTTCCGGGTCACTGCCCGGATAGCGAGGGCACAGAGCGATGATTCTCTGCATGAAGCAGCTCATCCGGCGAGGGCCCCGAGGGGCCGCATCACCGGATGGCGCGAAGTGATTCTTAAGACTCGGTTTTTAGCTGCCACCTCATCCGGCGGATCAGGCTGGGCTCACCCTGCCTCAGAGGGGCACGGGGCCGGGATAAGCCGGCGGCGTTGCGCCGGAGACCCAGGCAAGATCGGCCGGCCAGGCATAGACCGTGCCGGTCGGATCCCAGGCGCCAAGGGCTGTGAGACTGGTCCCGGCATCGACCTGACCGTCGCGGACCCAGATGAAATGGTCGGGCCCGAGGCCAGCAAAGACCATCTTCGTCCAGTCCGGCAGGGCAGGCAGGAAGCCGCCGAAGGCACCGGAGGCATTGGCAGGATAGACCCAGTTGCCGATGCGGATCGGCCCGAGCGCACCACTGCCGGCACCGATGCCGAATTGATAGGTGCCCGTCGCGGGCTGGTTGGCGGCGCTGCCAGCCGGGTCAGCGGAATAGCCCTCGGCCATCGACTGGGACAGGACGGAGACGACGATCGGCTCTGACGGATCCGCGGTCACGAGGACCTTCAGGTTATCGTCGGCATAGGGGTAGCCATAGGAGTTGCTGCCCGCATGGATGACGTTTGCATAAGGATTGCCGTAGCCGGTCGCAAAGGGCACCTGCCCTGCGAACTGGGTGCTGTCGTTGGGCCCTGCCGTGGTGAAATAGCCCTCGTTGAGGCCGATCATCAGATTGCGGAACAGCGAGTTGGTGATGACCTGCTGCGCCGGATCGCCGAACGGATCATTCGCGGCTGTCCGGTTCTGTGGATAGATCTGGCCGTTGAAGGTGAGCGTGCCGCCGTCGCAGCGGTAGATGATGGCGCTGGTGAGGTTCGCAGCCGTGATCTGCAACGTGTCGCCCGCCGCACTGGTGAGGCTGACCACCGGGTCGAAGGCGTTGCCGGGGGCAAGGAACGACCCGGACATGGTGAGCGCCGCACCACCAGCCGGGGTGTCGGATGTCAGCATAAGCGGCGCGCTCGCATTGGTCAGGGCATCGACATAGGGATCGAAGGGGCGGTAGGCCTGCGGCGCGATGGTCGGACCGGCGATCATGGTCTGCCCTGTCCAGGCCTTCAGAACGGCCGTCAGTCCGGCAGGGCCAGGCACCAGCGCGGAGGTCTGGACTTGCGTCATCAGCGTCGAGACGGGCGTCTTGAAGCCGAGGGAAAAGGGCGCCCCGCCCGTCAGCGTGCCGACGACACTCAGGGGCAGCGCAAGCAGGTCGACGTTGGACAGGTTGAGCCAGACGCCTTCGTCGTCCGGCGTGCGGGTCAGCTCGATCCAGCCATAGCAAGACGAGCCATAGGGCACCGGCGGATTGGGAAAGGGTTCCAGCCCGACATAAAGCCGGCCGCTGGTGATGGTGGTGAAGCTGATTTCTGCCCCGGGAATGTCGGTCAGGGCTGTCACCGTGTTCGCGGCGATGTTGCCAAGGCCGGTGACATCCTCGGCGGTCAGGAGCACGTACAGGGCGGACTTGCGGTCGGTGACGGGGCGAAGATCAACGAGCGACAAGGTGATGCTGGCAAGCGGCGCGGCCATGGTGGCGGTCTCCTGATGCGGTGGCACTGCCTGTTGGACGCCGGCGCTGACCGGATGTGATGAGAGGGCTGCTCTGGCCGCTCCCCCACACCCGCGCTATAGCTTGGCGAACAGACAGGAGAGCAGCCGGATGGCAGATGACGCAAAAACCGAGCGTGAACACGGATTCCCGGAAGGGCTCGTTCGTACACCTGGACGCCGGATCAAGGGGACGGTCGAGCGCGTGCTGGCAACGATCACGCCAACCGATTTCCTGACCCAGGATGTGGAGACACTGCCGCTGGCGTTCGAGGGCATCGCGGGTGGCCGTCACGCCGGGTTTACCCGCCGCTCGGGCGGTCGCGAGCCGTGGTATCCGCGCGACACGGAGATGGCGAACGAGCGCCAGATCTCGCTGCTTTCGGTCGAAGAGCTGGAAATCATCGCCAGCCGCATGGAGCTGCCGCGCGTTGACGTTGCCTGGATCGGCGGCAACATCCTCGTCTCCGGCATCCCGCATTTCTCGCTGGTGCCGCCGCGCACGCGGCTGGTGTTCGAGAGTGGCGCAGTGCTGCGCGTGGACGGCGACAATGTGCCGTGCCGGATTGCCGGCAAGGGCATCGCCGAGCACTACCCGGACCGGGAGGGCCTGGATCTCCTGTTCCCGCAAAAGGCACGCAACCGGCGCGGGCTGGTTGCCTTTGTCGAGAAGCCGGGCATCATCCGTCCGGGCGAGCTTGTTACGGCCCACATCCCCGAACACTGGCTGTATCCGAAGGCGTAAGCCAGGACAGCTGCGAAAGGACCGAGATGCTTCCGATCCACCACATGATCCCGGGCGGTCCGCGTCCGGTCGCCCCGTTCTCCGATGCGGTCGAGGCCGATGGCTGGGTGTTTGTCACGGGCCAGATGCCGACCGACCCCAATGCGCCGGACGCCCCATTGCCGGAAGGCGTGGCCGCACAGACAGCGCGGGTGATGGAGAACCTCAAACTGGTTCTGGCCGGAATCGGTCTCGGCCTTGAGCACGTCACGATGGCGCGCGTCTATCTGACCGAGTTCGAGCGCGACTACGCGGCGATGAACGAGACCTACCGCAGTTTCTTTGCTCCTGGCCAGCTGCCGGCCCGGACCTGCATCGGCGTCACGGGGCTGGCCGTGAACGCGCTGGTCGAGATCGACCTGATCGCGCGCAGGCCCTGAACGCACCAGCCGCAAGACGCTTTCCGCCCTGTGGCGCCCTGCCGCAGGGCATCGCGCCGCAGTGACCTCCCGGCCGTCAGCCGTCATTTACGCAGAAGCGCGTAAGCAGTTTCCCTGCTGCGCCTGTGTTTGCTCTGACCCCCGAGGCCTTCCATGTCCGCCCTTGCCACTGCTTCCAGCCGCAAGACCCCGCCGATCCTGCTGCTGCGCATCCTGATGCTCGTGCCGGTGTTCAACCTGTTCCTGCGCGAGGCCATTCATGGCACCGACAATGATCGCCTGTGGTTCGCCTTCAACGTCGTCACGATCTGGCTCGTGGCCATCGTCACCTTTGGCTATCCGGCCGTGATCATTCCCGCTCTCTGCATGGTCGCGATGGCGTTCCTGTGGATCCTGGAGACCGTGCGCTGAGGCTCTGCCGGCAGGCGGCTCAATCGCCCGTCAGGCCAACTGACTGGTCTTCGCCATCGTCCTCGCCGATGCGGCGCGCGCAGCCCCAGTCCTCGAACACCTCGTTCATGGCCGGGGCCACGAAAAAGCGTGCCGCATCGCGGTCATAGCCATCATCCAGCAACAGGTCGTAATCGGTGTGGGTGTGGCGCACGTGACTGGCCAGGCCCTGCCAGACCGCAATCGAAACCGGCAGATGCCGCAGGTGTCCCGCCTGCGCCGCCTCAAGCACCGCTCCGGCATCCAGCATCGGAATGCGGGGCGCCATCGCCCTCAGGGTCTTGCGCAAGTCCTGCTGCCGCTTCGTACCTGGCGCCACTGCTGTCTCTGCCCCTGCCCGTATTGTGCCTTGAGGATAGCACAAGGCTCTTTGGCGCGCCCTCCCCTGCCCCGGTTATCAGGCCACTCATCACCCAGTACATCGCGCTGCAGGGCATCGGGTAGCCGCGTCCGGCGCCTGGCCGCAAAGGGCCACTGCGTGCGCAAGGCAAAGGGCGACAGGGACAGCAGCAGCCGGGACAGGATGGTCATGACATACCTCGATAAAGAAAGAGATTACTTTCTTATTTTGAGCCCTCGAATATGAAAAGAGAAAACTTTTTATATCTCGGGTGTCGTGCTACATATCCGGCATGTCAGATCGTACCCGCACCCGATTGCTGAATGCCCTGAAGGGGTCAGGCCCACAGACGGCCGCCGAGCTGGCGACAGCGCTGGCCGTAACGCCCGTGGCTGTCCGCCAGCATCTCGATGGCCTGGCCAGCGAGCAGCTGGTCGATTTCGAGGATCAGAAGGGATCCGTCGGCCGGCCGCGCCGGGTCTGGGCGCTGACGGCGGCGGGACATGCCCGTTTTCCCGATAATCATTCGACCCTGGTCGCAGGATTGCTGGGCGGCTTGCGCCAGCTCTATGGCGAAGAGGCGCTGGACCGGCTGATCGGCCTGCGGGAACAGGAAAGCGAAGCGCAGTACCGGGCCGCCCTGAACGACGCCCCGGACCTGCCAAGCCGCCTGCAGCGCCTGGCCGAGTTGCGCAGCCGCGAAGGTTACATGGCCGAGGTCGAGGCCGAGAGCGAGGGCAGCTGGCTCTTCATCGAGAACCATTGCTCGATCTGCGCGGCGGCAACAACCTGCCAGGGGTTTTGCCGGTCGGAACTGGCTCTGTTCGGACGGGTGCTGGGCACTGACGCGAGGATCGAGCGCACGGAACACCTGCTGTCAGGAGGACGGCGCTGCGTCTACCGTGTCACCCCCGCAGCCGCGTGAGCAAAAGCCGATCTAGGAAATGTCAGGGACATCAACACCAAGCTCGGCCAACGGGCTGGCAAGGGTCTGCCTCAGCGTCTCGAAGTCCTGACGCCGGGGCGAGGAGCGCCGCCAGACGAGCCCGACCATTCGCTTGGGCTGCGGATCGGCGAAACGCAACAGGGCTACCCGGTCATCACGCACCTCGACGTCAGTGCAGATCTCGGGCAGGAGCGTCACGCCGTAGCCTGCGGCGACCATCTGCATGACCGTCGCCAGACTGGTTGCCCCGAAGGCCGAGCGCCGGCCGCCCACCACAGCCTGACAATAGCTCAGCGTCTGATCGCGCAAGCAATGGCCTTCCTCGAGCAGCAGCAGATCGTAATGCCGGATCTCCTCCACATTGACGCGGCGCCGTTCGTCGAGGTCCGGGCGATTGTGAACCGCAAGCAGGAACCTGTCCAGGAACAGCGGCAGGGACACAAGATCCGGCCGCTCGACGGGAAGCGCGATGATCACCGCATCAAGATCACCATCATCGAGCTCCTGCAGCAGCTGAGCCGTGAGCGTTTCCCTTAGGGTCAGGCGCAGATCCGGATGCCGGTCCTGCAGCACCGGCAGGATACGGGGCAAAAGATAAGGCGCGATGGAGGGAATGATGCCAAGCCGCAGCGGACCGCTGAGCGGCTTGCCGCGGTGGCGGGCATAGTCCGAAAGATCCCTGACATCCGAGAGGATCCGCCTTGCGCGCCGGACAACCTCCTCCCCTTCCGGGGTCAGACGGACCGAGCCGCTGCGCCGCTCGACCAGAACCAGGCCGAGTTCCCCTTCCAGCTCCTTGATCTGCATCGACAGGGCCGGCTGCGACACGGACACGGCCTCCGCCGCGCGCCGGAAATGCGCATGCGTGGCAAGGGCGTCGAGGTAACGGAGCTGGCGTAGCGAAATCATTTGATAAGAATAACTGATCGGAAGCTGAATGCAATCCGATTGGAGCTGATTGCGCCTTTCGGTCTACAACACATTCAGCTTGGTTGTCCGGCGGGTTCCGCAGGTAACCAAGTTTGCGAATTGATGCCAGACTAACGGGGTGATCTCACGATCGCCCCGTCCTTTTTTACAGGTTCCGGCTGCAAAGCCGTCCAAGGTCGCCGCCACATTGTACTGCCCAGTACAGGCCAAATTCAAAAACTGGCGCATTTCCGCCAGAAATCTGTCGAGCCCTCACAATAATTCGGTTAAAACTGATTACAACTTGAGTTAAATCAAAATAAAAAAAGTATAATTTCTCATCATCTGCATTTTTCTTATCTTTAAAACTCGCCTCTAAAAGGGTCTCATGTCCAAAGGACGGGTGAATTCGAATGACCGAAGCTTACAAGACTGAACTGGTAAACTTTCAAGATCTTTCAGGTGAAACAAGTGCTGACAGACGGGCCGAGCTGGCCAGGCATGTGGCGGTGCTGTTCTCACTGACTTCGGAAAAATGCACCGACGAGCAGGTCGACATTTACGATTCAGTTCTCCTGCGCCTTGTCGACATGGTTGAAACGGAAGTCCGGCGCTTCGTCGCTGAACGCCTGTCCGAGTTGCGCCGTGGCCCTGAGCGCACCATCCGGCAGCTTGCCGGTGACCAGATCGACATTGCCGACCATCTTCTGAGCCGTTCACCGGTCCTGCGCGACTGCGACCTCGTCGACATTGCCGATGTCCAGAGCAATGCCCATCGGCTCGCCATCGCCCAGCGCGATGTCCTTTCCGAACAGGTCACTGACGTCCTCGTCAACAGGGGCGACATCCGGGTCAAACGCCGGGTCGCAGCCAACCACGGCGCTGTGTTCTCGGTCGATGGCATGGCAACGCTGATGGAGGCGGCCAGCCTGGACCAGACGTTGCAGCTTGCCCTGAGCGACCGTTCGGACCTTGCGGAAGACCAGATCCAGCACCTGATCTCGATTGCGACCGAAGCGGTCCGGCTGAAGCTGACAGGAACCGCTGCGGCGGAAGAAACCGATCAGCTGCCACAGGCCGCGACAATCGCGGCGCAGCGCATGTCCAACGACTACTGGCTGAGCCGCTACGACTTCGAGACCGCGCGGGGCCGCGTGATGACGATTGCCCGCGAGGGCCGGCTCACCGAAGCGACCTTACGCTGGTTTGCGGCCGACGACCGCTTTGCAGAAGCCGTCGTTGCCTTCGCCTGCCTGACCCGGATCGGCTTGTATGAGGCCAGCCACTGGATGGTCCGTCTTGATGTCGAGCCCTTCCTGACGGTTGCCAAGGCCGCAGGCTTCACACCGCTCACGGTCGCAACATTGCTCAAGGTCGGCCCCTGGCGGCACAGGCTCTCCGTTCAGGCACGCGCCCTGGCGCTCGCCCACTATGACACGATGCGTCCGGATGAGGCCCGGCAGAAGCTCGCCCACTGGGACGACATGGTCAGCCACTGACAGGGATCGCCAGAGCTCAAGTATTTCCAAGCCTCCGTCGCCAGCCGCCGGGGACTTTCTTTATTCCAAGTCGGCACAGCCGATGTAAGATCTAACTGATGTCAGAATTATACAGAATCGCATCCAGACAAAATACGCAATAATCTGCCTGGAATGTGGCATCCACATCGAAAAATAGAAAATTTTCCGACCATGATTATCCATGCAGCAGAACTTGTCACAGTCAAGGATTTCGGCTTTTATGCGCCATCGTTTTCAAGAGGCGCGCACGATGAACATGGGTTTCCCGTTACTTGCTCTGATGCAACGTCTGATCGGCCGGGTCTCCCATGTAAAGCTCTTGGCAGTAGCGGCAAGTATGGCGCTCAGTCTGGCGCTGCTGACGCTGGCCGGGGGCATGGCCTCTGCCCAGGACAGTTCGCAGCAGACCGCAGCGGCAGCCGCCCCCTCGTCCTCGTCTGCTCCTGTTGCCTACGACATCTCGGCCTATGACCAGATGTCGAAGGACATGGGCCAGACCATGACCGAGACGTTCCAGCTGCGCGGCGCGCTGCAGCGGATCCTTGCAGAACTGCCGAGCCTGCCCGAGAGCATGATTGCCACGCTGCAGTCCAAGTCAGCCGATGGCTCGCTGCGCTGGCTTTGGGGCGCGCTGGTCGTGATCGTGATTGCGGTTCTGGCAGGTAACGGCGCCAGTTTGCTTTTCCGCCGCTGGGCGCGCCCGCTCTACGCAGCCCGTTTCACGCAGGCGCCCGAGACACGAACCGAGAAGATCGCTTATCTGCTTGGACGTGGTATCGTGATGGCGCTCGGCACGCTGGTATTTTGTATCGTTGCCTGGAGCGTCGCCGTCCTTCTGCATGAGGACACGGAGGCCGGGCGGATCACGGTCATGACCGGCGTGTCTGCCTATGCCAGCTGGCTCTTGGCCCGGCTGATTTTCTTCAACATCATTGTCCCCTACTCGTCTCAGTATCGCATGCTGGCGCTCAGCGACAGGGCTGCTGACGGGCTCTATCACGCCATCCGTGCCGGGGTCGGCGTGTCCATCGTGCTGCTGTCGATCTGCCTTTGGATGTCGAAGCTTGGACTGGCTGCGAATGCGCACAAGCTTGCACTGATCGGAGCCGGCGCTTTCTCGATGCTGGCCCTTTCCGCAATCGCCTTCCATTGGCGCAAGGATGTGGCGGGCGCGATCCTGGGGTCATCGCCTGACACATCAGGCGGACCGTTGCAGTTCGTAGCCCGGATCTGGCACGTTTTGGCGATCCTGTATTTCGTTGTTGCCTTCGGCGCGTCGGCCCTGCGTATCCTGCTGGAACAGCCGTTTGCCGTCGGACTGGTCGCCGCCCCGATCCAGTCGCTCATTGCGGCCATGCTGCTCTATGCCATCCTGCTGCTGATCATCGACCGTCTGCTGCCGCGTCTCGACACAAGGCGCGCCCAGGCCGCCCTCGTCAGTGACATCGAACGCAGCGAAGAAACGGCTGGCGAGCCGGCGAACCAAGCGGCAAATGCGGCACAGGCCCACGCGGAAGCGCTGGAAAACGAAGCGGCACGTGCGCCCTACCGTGAGCTCCTCGACCACGGCGCCGGCATCCTGACGCTGGTCTTTGCCTCCTGGCTGCTGCTGCAAGCCTGGGGTATCTCGCTGCAGGACGACAACTCCATTCTCAGCAATCTGGTCGAGATCGCGATCGTCGGCTTCCTCGGATACATGGCCTATCAGGCCGTGGAAATCGCGGTGGCCCAGGCCATGCGGCGGCAGAAGCCGGCGGGCGACAGCCATGAGGCGCACGAGATCGACATGGGCGGCCAGGGCGACTCGCGCCTGTCGACGCTGCTGCCGATCTTCCGCAACTTCCTGCTGATCACGATCGTCGTCATCTCCGGCATGCTGATCCTGTCGCAGATGGGCATCGACATCGCCCCGCTCTTTGCCGGTGCCGGTGTCGTTGGTCTGGCCATCGGCTTTGGCGCACAGACCCTGATCCGGGACATCTTTTCCGGTGCCTTCTATCTGATCGACGATGCCTTCCGCAAAGGCGAGTACATCGACATCGGCGGTGCCAAGGGCACGGTGGAGAAGATCTCGATCCGCTCCATGCAGCTGCGCCACCACCGCGGGGCGCTCACCACGGTGCCCTTCGGCGAGATCAAGCACGTGCAGAACTACTCGCGCGACTGGGCCATCATGAAGCTCGCCTTCCGCGTCACCTATGACACAGATACCGAGAAGATGCGCAAGATCATCAAGAAGTTCGGCCAGGAGCTGATGAACGACCCCTATTATGGGCCGATGTTCCTCGATCCGCTGAAGTCGCAGGGCATCCTGTCGATGGAAGACAGCGCGATGATCGCCCGCGTGAAGTTCATGTCGAAGCCCGGCAAGCAGTTCGAGCTGCGCAAGGTGATCTATGCGGGCCTGCAGGAGCTGTTCGAGAAGAACGGCATCCACTTCGCCCACCGCGAGGTGACCGTGCGTGTGGCCACCGAAGATGGATACGTGATCCATAACCCGACGCCGGCGCAGATCGCCGCTGCCGGCGCAGCTGTTGCCGGCAGCGTAGACATCGGGACCGAGCCGGATGGCGCACCGGCAGCCCAGCCGGCGCAGTGATCCGGCGCATTGAAGACAAAACCTGGAGCCTGCCTTACGATCCATCTTGCAGGCAAACCATACCCTCAACTCCGTCATCCCGGCCAAGCGCAGCGCCGAGCCGGGACCGGAGAACTGAGGCCTCAATATTTCAATGAGTTACCTACGGAGAGACCTAAGCTCTCCGATCCCGGATCTTCGCTTCGCTGCGTCCGGGATGACGATTGGGAGTATGCAGGCAGTCAAAAAAATCCCCGGGGGAAGCCCCCGGGGATTTGTCTTCTGCCGTCAAGCCTTACCGAGGCAGTCCTCAGCGGGTCAGCGGCTTGTACTTGATGCGGCGCGGGTCAGCGGCATGGGCGCCGAGGCGGCGGACCTTGTCCTTCTCGTAGTCCTCGAAGTTGCCCTCAAACCATTCCACATGGCTGTCGCCCTCGAAGGCGAGCATGTGGGTGGCCAGACGGTCGAGGAACATGCGGTCGTGCGAGATGACCACGGCGCAGCCGGCGTAGTTTTCCAGCGCGTCTTCGAGCGCGGCCAGCGTTTCGGTGTCGAGATCGTTGGTCGGTTCGTCAAGCAGGAGGACGTTTGCGCCCTGCTTCAGCACCTTGGCAAGATGCACGCGGTTGCGCTGACCACCGGAGAGATCGCCGACCTTCGCCTGCTGTGCCGGGCCCTTGAAGTTGAAGGACGAGCAGTAGGCGCGCGAGTTGATTTCCTTGTCGTCGAGATAGATCACCTCGGCGCCGCCGGAAATTTCCTCCCAGACGTTGTTGGTCGGGTTCAGTGCATCACGCGACTGGTCGACATAGCCAAGGCGCACGCTGTCGCCAACGATGATCTCGCCTGAATCCGGCTTGTCCTGGCCGGTCAGCATGCGGAACAGGGTCGACTTGCCGGCACCGTTCGGACCGATGACGCCAACGATGCCGCCGCGCGGCAGCTTGAACGACAGGTTGTCGATCAGCAGGCGGTCGCCAAAACCCTTCGAGACATTCTTGACCTCGATGACGTTGGCGCCGAGACGCTCGCCCACCGGGATCATGATCTGCTCGATCGTCGGGATGCGCTCCTCCTGAGCGGCCAGCAGGTCCTCGTAGGCCTTGATACGGGCCTTGGACTTGGTCTGGCGACCCTTCGGCGACATGCCCATCCACTCGCGCTCGCGGGCGATGGCGCGGCTGCGCGCCATGTCCTCGCGGCCTTCCTGGACCATGCGCTTGGTCTTCTTCTCCAGATAGACCGAGTAGTTGCCCTCGTAGGGGATGCCCTGACCGCGGTCCAGCTCGAGAATCCAGCCGGTGACGTTGTCGAGGAAGTAGCGGTCGTGGGTGATGATCAGCACCGAGCCCTTGAACTCGCGCAGGTGACGCTCCAGCCAATGGACCGTTTCAGCGTCCAGATGGTTGGTCGGCTCGTCGAGCAGCAGCAGGTCCGGCTCGGACAGGAGCAGCTTGCAGAGTGCAACGCGGCGGCGCTCACCACCGGAGAGGTTGTCGACCGGGCTGTCCGACGGCGGGCAGCGCAGGGCTTCCATCGCCATCTCGACCTTGCTCTCGAGGTTCCACAGATCCTCGGCATCGATGATGTCCTGCAGCTTGGCGCCTTCCTCGGCCGTCTCGTCCGAGTAGTTCATCATCAGCTCGTTGTAACGGTCGATGATCGCCTGCTTGTGCGCGACGCCTTCCATGACGTTTTCGCGAACCGTCTTGGAGTTGTCGAGCTGCGGTTCCTGCGGCAGGTAGCCGACCTTGGCGCCTTCGGCAGCCCAGGCCTCACCGGTGTACTCCTTGTCGATGCCCGCCATGATCTTGAGCAGGGTCGACTTACCCGCACCGTTCGGACCGAGGATACCGATCTTCGCGTCCGGGTAGAAGGACAGGTGGATGTTGTCGAGAACCTTCTTGCCGCCCGTGTAGGACTTGGAAAGGCCATGCATGTGGTAGATGAACTGGCGCGCCATGGGGCCTCGCGTCTCCGTGCTTGAAGGGGAATCCGGGGATCTTTGGAGCGCACTTTTACGGGAGATTGTCGCGCCGGGCAATGGGCGAGGCGACCAGCCCGCATCGCCACACGCACCGTTCTCTCCTTCGTCATGCCATGACTTGATCATGGCATCCATGCCGATCCCTGTCGGCACGGAGAACCTGTCGGAGGATAACCACGCAGCCTCGCAGAGATGCCTTGCTCAAGGAGAGGTCACGGCATGGATGCCATGGTCGAGCCATGGCATGACGGAGGATGGGGTTAGGGCAGTAGCCTGATTTCAAGCCGCCAGCAGCAGAGACGAACGGTCTTGAGCGCACCAACTCTCGATTTCGTCATGCCATGACTTGATCATGGCATCCATGCCGATCCCTGTCGGCACGGAGAACCTGTCGGAGGATAACCACGCAGCCCGCAGAGATGCCTTGCTCAAGGAGAGGACACGGCATGGATGCCATGGTCGAGCCATGGCATGACGAAGGATGGGGGTGTGGTGGTCGTCATGTTTCAAGCCGCCAAAGGCTTAGAAGTCCGGTTGCGAGTGCACTGCCTCTCGATTTCGTCATGCCATGACTTGATCATGGCATCCATGCCGATCCCTGTCGGCACGGAGAACCTGTCGGAGGATAACCACGCAGCCTCGCAGAGATGCCTTGCTCAAGGAGAGGTCACGGCATGGATGCCATGGTCGAGCCATGGCATGACGAAGGAGATCGTTGGTAATGGCGGGTGCTTCCAACCGGACCAGTCTCACGAATTCAGCATGCGCCCAAGGTCAAACTATTCGGGGTTTTCCGCTTCGATCAGACTGACTTTCCATGCACGGGGCCATGTCTTGATTGCTTTTTCGCGGGCAATGGCGAGCTCGGCGGTCGCGTGCTGTTCATACCAGACCAGCCGCCGGACCGAATAGCGGGCAGTAAAACGAGACCCTTGCCCGGTCTGATGCTCGTAAAGCCGTCTGGCCAGGTCGTTGGTCACGCCCGTGTAAAGGGTCCCGTTTTTGTGCCCGGCGAGCATGTAGCCCCAGTAGGCCCTCACGCTCACCCCAGCCAGTCCTTCAGCCCGTACCACCAGTAGGCGGCCTGGAGGTAGTGGCGGCGCAGGGGGGCGAGGGGGAAGGAGCGCAAGGGGCCGCGCAGGACCTCTGGCACCTGCCAGGGCGGGGTTTCGTCCAGCGCCAGTTCGGCCGCAAGCGCGCCGGCCTTCGAGCCCATTGCCACGCCATTGCCGTGATAGGCAAGGGCCGCAAACACTCCGGGGTAGCCGGGAACGCCGCCAACATAAGGGTTGAGATCCAGCGCCAGGCAGACCCGGCCCGACCAGTAATGCGTCGTCTCCACATGGGCGAGTGCCGGGAACAGGGCATCAAAATCCGACCGGATGAGGCGCCGCAGCCGGTTCGTCTCCCGCACGGAGCCGAAGATGCCGCCACGCATGCCGAAGAGCATCCGGCCGTCAGGCAAGAGGCGGAAGTAATGCAAAAGCGTGCGGCTGTCCGAACTCATCACCGGGCTGGTCCAGCCCTGCGACAACCGCTCCTCCTGCGTCAGCACGCGGGTGACCATGACATTGGACATGACCGGCAGCAGCCGGCCCTCCAGCCAGGGCAGGAGATCCTCATCCAGATAACCGTTACCGGCCAGAATGACCCGGCGCGCCAGCAGCCGGCCCTTCGGCGTCTCGACCCGCCAGCGGCCTGCCTCCGGCACGATATCAAGCACCGGCGAATTGCCGAAGATCGACTGATCCGCCTCGCGCAAGGCCCGCGCCAGCCCGCGGACATATTTCAGCGGATTGAGACCGAACCCGTGCGGCGTAAACATGCCGCCATGGACACCGGACGCCGACAGGCCCCGTGCCGCAAGGTCGGAGGGCGTCAGCATCTGGCTGCCAAGGCCAAAGCGGGCGTTGACGAAGGCGCTCTCCGAACGAAGCGCCTTCAGCGCCGACGGCTTGTGCGCCAGAACCAGCTCGCCGCTTCCTGTCTGATCAGCGGAAATGACGTGCTTGTCGAGGAGCCGGCCCACATGGGCAATGGCATCCAGCTGCAGCGCCACAAAGCGCTGCGCCTCATGCTCGCCGTAGGTGGCAACCAGGTCTTCCGGCGACCGCTTCGACCCGCCGATGCAGCAGAAGCCGCCATTGCGCCCCGATGCCCCATAGCCAACCTGATGCCGATCAAGCACGGCAACGGAGGCGCCAAGCTCCGCCGCCCGAAGCGCCGCGTTGAGGCCGGTGTAGCCCGCGCCAACAATAGCAACATCAACCGCCAGCGCCTCGCCCTTCGGCGTCTCTAGCTCCGGATCCGGCACGAGGGGCCCGACGCTTTCCTCCCAGTAGCTGCCGATCGGAAGGCCGGGCTCGTCGATCATGGGGTCAGATCCCGAGCCGGTCGCGCAGCGAGAACCAGGTCATCGCCAGAACAAGCAGCGGGAAGCGCATGCTGGCCCCGCCGGGGAAGGACGGGATGCGGATGCGCTCGAACACCTCGAAACGTGCCGTATTGCCCGCAACAGCCTCTCCGATCAGGCGCCCGGCGAGACAGGCCATCGCGACACCATGGCCGGAATAGCCCGAAGCATTGAAGATATTGGGAGCGAGCCGGCTGAAATAGGGCATCCGCTTCGGCGTGATCGCCAGCGTGCCGCCCCAGCCATAGTCGATGCGCACATCGGCCAGCTGCGGGAACACGGATTTCAGCGGCTTGCGCACGAACTCGGGAATGTCGGCCGGGAACCGGTAGCCATAGGTCTCGCCGCCGCCAAACAGCAGGCGGTGGTCATGGGTCATGCGGAAGTAGTTGATGACGAACTTGCTGTCGGCCACCGCCACACCGCCCTGAATCAGGGCCTCGGCACGCTCAGAGCCAAGCGGCTCGGTAACAATGATGAAATTGTTGATCGGCATGACGCGGGCCGAAACCTTCGGCTCAAGCTTGCCGAGATAGCCATTGCACGCCAGCACCATGTGGCTGGCCTTGACCTGTCCGCCGGCCGTCGTAACCGTAATCTTGCCGCCGTCATTGCGGTAACCGGTGACGGTCGAGGCTTCGAAGATCCGTGCGCCGGCACGTTCGGCCGCCCGGCCGATGCCGAGGGCAAGGTTCAGCGGATGCACATGCCCTGCCCCCTTGTCCAGCGCGCCGCCGTGGTAAAGCGGGCTGGCCAGGCGCGCCTGGATGGCCGCGCGGCTCAGCACCTCGATGTCGTGATAACCGTAATGCTGCGCCAGATGCTCGGCGTAGTCCGCGTGCTCGCGGGCGATGTCCGGGCGGTGGTCGGCGTAGAGGATGCCAGGCCGGTAGTCGCAGTCGATCTGATGCTTGCCGATCAGCTCATGGACAATGGCCTTGGAGTCCTCGGCAAGATCCCACAGCAGCCGGGCGTCGGACTTGCCGACCATGTCCTCCAGCGTGATCTGGTCGAGCCGCTGGCCGGAGCCCACCTGCCCGCCATTGCGGCCCGAGGCGCCCCAGCCGATGCGATGCGCCTCCAGCACGACAACCGAAAGCCCGGCCTCCGCCAGATGCAACGCGGAGCTGAGCCCCGTATAGCCGCCACCGACGATGACAACATCGGCCGTCACCTCGCCGGCCAGCGCCGGATACCCGGTCTTCCACCCGGCCGTCGCCGCGTACCAGGAGTTTGCATGCTGTCCCGGACGGTCATTGGCGGTGAGAAGATCGAGGGATTTCAGCATTCGGGTCTCTGACAACGGAAAATGTGATCACGTTCACTCGTCCAGCCAGTGTTTCCGGACTGCGCCGCGTTGGCAAGACCTATCCTGCGCCCCTCCCCTTCCGGAACGCCGCAAGCCAGGCGAGGCCGGCCTCCGTTCCCCCGGCCCCGGACATGCGGGGGCGGTATTCGGCGCCGATGTGGCCGGTGTAGCCGAGGCGCTGGAGGCCGTCGAGGAGCGGGGGATAGGCGAGCGTGCCCTGGTCGGGTTCGCCGCGGTCGGGCACACCGGCGATCTGGATGTGGCCGATCTTCGGGAAGGCCTCGGCGATGGCGGTGGCCGGATCTCCGCCCATGCGGGCGACATGGTAGCAGTCGAGCAGGAGCTCGGCCTCCCCGCCCGTCTCCTCGATCAGCGCCAGGGCTCGGTCCACCGTCGAGACGAAATAGCCGGGCACGTCGAAGGTGTTGATCGGCTCCAGCAGGATGCGGATGCCATGCGGCCGGGCCGAGGTGAGCGCGTAGCGCAGGTTGGCGAGAAACACCGCGTGCGCCTCAGGGCCATCGGCCTTGCCGGCCATCAGATGCACGGCCCCTGCCCCGCAGGCTGACGCGTAGGCCAGTGCCGCATCGATGGCCGCGCGCGCCTCGCGCTCGCGTCCGGCCAGGGCCGAGAGGCCGAAGTCACCCGCCGCAACGTCGCCCCTTGCCGTGTTGAGCGCCAGGATCGGCAGGCCCGCCTCTGCAGCTGCGGATTTCAGCTCATCCGCCGGAACGGCGCCGGGGCCCACGTGTGGCCAGTGCAGCTCCACCGCATCGAACCCGGCCCGCGCCGCAGCAACGACGGCCTCGGGCAGCGGCCGGTCCGTGAAGAGAAATCCGAGATTGGCAGAAAACCGCAGCATTGCGAGGCCTCGGACATTTGAACCCCAAACAGTCGAGCCCCAAGCCTAGACCAGATGCGCCGCGATGGCAGGCCTTTTGTGCCACTCCGGGTACCACTCCGTGTGTCGTCGCGCGCGGCCTCACATGTCCAGCGGATCCATGACGAAGACCGCATCGGCAATTCCCGGTGCCGGTCTCTCCGGCGCGGTGTGCGGCAAGAGCACCGTGACAGTTGCGACGCCGAGATCAGCCAGCTGCGCCGGCGTGCCATGGCCGAATTCGAGATGACCCCGGCCAATGATGCCGACGACCAGCGGCGCGCCCCTTGCCGCGCGGGCCTCAGCCATGCGGCAGGCGAAGGCGCGGTCCCAGACCTGCTGCGCGCGGACGAACCGGTCAAAGGCCGGATCGTCGGGGCTCGTGACCTTGCGGTTCGGCGAGCCGCCGCCGGTGAACTCGAACAGGAAACGGCGATAGGCCGGGGTGGCCGGCAGCGCGGGCGTCACCCCGTCCCGGTCGGCGTCAGTGATGGCGTCCCAGCCACCGATACCGACCTCTGTCACCAGCGCGCGGCGGCAGTTGAGCCCCAGCATCGGCAGGCGGAATTGCCGGCAGAAGCGGAACAGCGGCAG
Organism: Pannonibacter sp. SL95; assembly: GCF_026672425.1. GTDB lineage: Bacteria > Pseudomonadota > Alphaproteobacteria > Rhizobiales > Stappiaceae > Pannonibacter. The sequence goes on along the minus strand of NZ_JAPPRC010000003.1, from coordinate 1,084,750 downwards.
GTAAATCTCGGCCGGGAAGCCCCAGACCGTGCCCCATTCCGCCTGATCGAGGAAATCGGCCTCGGTCAGCTCACCCGCCACCCAGCGCGCCAGCACCGGATCAAGCCGTGCCGGGAACATCTCGAAGCCGACCGCGATGTCGGCGCGATGGGCGAGGAGGCCGGCCAGGACATGCAGCTGCCAGCGGTGCTGCGCCGCCTTGTCGTGCTGCTCCCCCAGCAGCACCACATCGGCGCGGGCAGCATGGGCGAGCACCTCGGGATGGGCGAGGACGGCCCCGTCGGACGGCCGGATCCATTGGCCGGGGGTCATGGCGGCCCCGCTCATGCGAGCGGCCCGATGGCGAGGCCGGTGCGGTTGCCCTCAGCGTCAAGGGCATGGCGCCAGCTGTCCGCGTCCTGCCAGGCGGCGACGGTGCCGGCCTTCAGATGCAGGTGGAAATCCGGCGTCATGATGTTGAAGAAGCCGCTCATCGGCTTCACCGCCTCGACCTTGCCCTGCCACTGCTGGCGCACGCTGGCGGTCTCGAAACGGATTGTCACCGGATCGCCGCCGACCAGCGCCTCCAGCACCGGAGCTGCGGGATCGTCCCCGGTCTCGGGCGGCGTGGCCTCGGCGGCGGCCCGCTCGGGCGCAACAGCCGGAATGCGGGCAAACTGGCGCAGCGCCGTCTCGAACGGCTCGGCCCCCTCCAGCCCCACGACGGAGACGCCCGGCTCGCCGCTGGCGGTCATGAAGTCAAGCCGCGGCAGCACCTTGTCCTTCATCACCGAGGAGGTGTCGTAGTGCAGGCTGTCGAGGGAATTCAGGTCGATGACGGCCGCGTGGCAGGCGCCGGACAGGGTGACGCTGTGGTCGCTGATCTCGGCCGTGTCGAGGGGGCCGATGCGCTCGTGCAGGCTGCCGGCGCTCCGCACAATGACCATGATGCGGCCAAGGCCGGGAAGCAGCGGGAAGACGGCGGCAGGCTGGACGTCGAGACGGTGGCGTTTGACTTGATCGGTCATGCGAGGGCTCCGGCACGTGGGGCTGGCAGCGGCTGACTTGCACGGTCAGTGGCGGCTGCGGGGTCAAGGGCGAGGATCTGGTAGGGCGCGAGCCCCTCGGGCGGGCGATGGGCGGCGCAGATGATGGTGGCGTTGGGCAGTTCGGCCCTGACCCTGGCCAGCAGGTCCACCTCGCTGCGGGCATCAAGGGCGCTGGTTGCTTCATCCAGGATGAGCACGGCAGGCCGGTGGATGAAGACCCGCGCCAGGGCAAGACGCTGGCGTTCGCCCATCGACAGGCCCGCATAACCCTCTGGCCCAGGCAGATCGAGCGCGGCGAGCTTGTGCCCCAGACCGGTCTCCCGGAGGGCCGCCTCGATGGCGTCACGGCCCACGTCCTCCGGCTCCCGTGGATAGGTCACGGCATGAGCGAGACCTTCGGGGAAGACACGCGGGGTCTGCGGCAGCACGAGGCGCGACCCTTCGGGCACGCTGATGCGGCCCTCGCCAAAGGGCCAGAGGCCGGAGAGCGCCGCAAGCAGCGTGCTCTTGCCGGCCCCTGACGGCCCGGCCACCCAGAGGCTCTGACCGGGCTGCAGCGCCATATCCGGAACCGGAGCCAGCCGCCTGCCCTGCGGAGTGGAGAGCGCGACACCTTGCAGCTTCATGCCGCCGCCGGGGGCTGGCCCCCGCGTGATCGCCTGCGGCACGCCCTCAGGCGTCTGCGGATTGCGCGTCAGCGCCAAAAGGTCATCCAGACGCTCCGACACCGCCACGAATTCCGCCAGATCCCGGTAGGAGAAGATGAACCAGCTCAGGGTCGTTGCGGTGGTGGAGAAGCTCTGCGCCAGCTGCATCAGCCCGCCGAGGGTCAGGTTTCCGGCAAAATAGATGGGCAAGGCCAGAAAGGTCGGAATGCGCAGGATCGTCTGCATGTAGGGCCGGACGAACAGGCCGAGGATGACTTCGGCGCGGATAAGCCGGTGCCAGTTGCGGCGGATCTCGCCGAACCTGCGCTCAAGGCGGCGGCGCTCCGCCTCCTCGCCGGAGGACTGTGCAATTTCGTCCGTGCCTTCCCGCAGCTGCACCAGAGCATGGCGGAAGTCCGCCTCGCAGCGCTCCTGCTGGAACACCAGCCCCTTGACCGGCCGGCCCAGCAAATGGGTCAGGAGGCTCGACACAGCCACATAGAGGAAGGCGGCCCAGACCATGTAACGCGGGATTTCCACATCGAGACCAAACAGGTGGAAGCTGAGTGGCACGGCTGAAAGTGACCACAGCACCGCCACATAGGAGACAAGGGCGACCGCGTTTGAGATCACGTCCAGCGTTTCGATGAGCAGCCGCTCGATGAACTTGCGGCAGTCTTCGGCAATGCGTTGGTCCGGGTTGTCGACTGGCTGCGCCGAAAAGCCGGGGCGCAGATGCCAGTAGGCCTTGTTGGCAAGCCAGGCATCCTGCATGCAAGACGTCAGCCGCGCGCGCAGGCGCATCTGCAGCCGTTTGCGCAGCCAGTCGCCAACGAGGAAACACGCGGCGGCAGCCGCAGTCAGCGCGGCAAAATGGCCGACCTGAAGCAGGGCTTCTGCCGCATCCCGCCGTTCCAGCGCGTCATAGAAGGCCTTGTACCAGCTGATGATCTGCACCGACACCCAGACGGCGGCAAACTGCAGCCCGAGCACCACGGCATAAAGAACCAGCGCCATCGACGCGCCGGGCCCTGACGCGGCAAGCCGCGTCAGGCGATAAATGCGGGCAAGAACAGCGCGCATCGGATCAGAACTTAACGTTGAACGAGGCCTGGAAGGTGCGGCCGGGGCCGGTCTGCAGCTCGAGCGGGTTCTGGTTGGCAATGGCCGAGGTCGGCCGCGTGGTCATGCCGGCGGCGGAGGCCTCGAAATAGCGGGTGTCGAAGACGTTCTTCACTCCGAGATCGAGGCTTGCCATTTCGGTGACCTGCCAGGAGGCAAAGACATCGAGCACCGCATAGCCACCCGGCTTGAAGCCGGTGGGCGAGGAGGTCTCGTAGACCGGCGCGGCCATGCGGGTCATCGCATCCAGCGTCAGGTTGTACTGCGGCAGCGCGTAGCTGAGACCGAGCACGGCGGTGAGCGGCGGCAGGGTGTGCGGCGTCGTGGCGGCGCCGGCTGCGGCCTTCTGCGTGCCCTTCTGCCAGGCGACGCTGGCGGTGGCGGTGAGATCCTCGGTCAGGCCATAGGCGCCCTCCACTTCCACGCCCCAGACGGCCACTTCCGACAGGTTGCGGTAGGTGTAGTCATTGGTGCCGGGCGGGTTGTAGAAGCTCTCGATGAAGTCGGTGTAGTCGGCGCGGAAGCCGGTGATCGACAGGTAGCCGCGCTCGATCTGGGCGCGGACACCGGCCTCGAGGCTGCGCACCTTTTCCGGCTTCAGGTTCGGCGCCGGGATCTGGTCGAAGGCGGCACCGGGCACGGAGGTGAAGAGCTGCTGCGCCGTCGGCATCTTGAAGCCTTCGCCGTACTTGCCCCAGACCGACCAGGTGTCATCGATGTGATAAAGCGCGCCGAGGCTCTTCAGCAGCGCCGTATCCTCCCGCACGCGCGGCTCGGAGCCGGGCACGACCTTGTAATCCGGATTCGGACGCGGATTGATGCGGTAGGTGGCCAGGCGCAGGCCCGGCGTCAGCTCCAGCTTGTTGTCGAACAGGCCGATCTTGTGCTGGGCATAGACATCGGCCCGGCGCGTGTCGGAATTGGCGAAGTTGAAGCCGCCCGCCCGCGCCTCCGTCACCGCGCCGGTGGCAAGGTTGGTGGTGCGGTCAAGGCGGGTGTAGTCGACCTTGGAATAATCGCCATCGAAGCCGAAGGTCAGCTCGTGGTCGGTGGCACCGAGTTCGAAGGCCTTGGTCGCCTGCACGTCCAGCTCGAAGAAGTTCTCCTTGTAGGAGAGATAATCCTGCAGGATGTAGCCCTGCCCGGCCTTGTTGCGGCCGCGCTGGAGGCCCTTGCGGTCATACTTGTGCGGTGTGTAGGCGAAGGTGGTCTTCAGCTCGTCGAGGAAGCCGCTGTCCGGAGTCCAGCTGTGTTCCAGCGCGAAGCGGTTGCGCGTCAGGGTCAGGTCACGGTCATAGCCGGTGATGACATTGCCGTTGGTCTGGACCCCGCGCGTGCGGGTGTAGTCCACGTCGGTCGTGCGCCGCAGAAGGTCGGCCGAGGCCTCCAGCCGGTGCTCGTTCGACGGCGTCCAGACGAACTTGAACAGGCCGCGATAACTGTCGGCATTGGTCGGGTCGAGCTTGTCGCAGGGCAACTGGCCAGCCGAGAGCACGCGCGGGCAGCCGTAGATGCCGCCGTCGGCGCGGGCGTTGGAGAGTTTCGCCTCCTCGCTCGCCTGCCGCGACACGGCCGCCATCACCGCGAAGGTCTCGGACCAGCGCTGCGCGAACACGCCAGAGGCAAGGCCGGAGCTGTTGAAACTGTCATAGGCAACGCGGCCCTCGCCGCCCATCTTGCGGCCCTTCAGCACGTCTTCCGGGTCCAGGGTCTCGACGGCGACAACACCGCCCAGCGCATCGGCGCCCCACAGCACCGAGGCCGGGCCGCGCACCACCTCCACCTGACGCACGAAGTTGAAGTCGAGATAGTCGCGGGTGCCGTCGGTGATGCGCTCGGCGACGCGCGAGCCGTCCACCTGCATCTGCACCCGGTTGCCACCGACGCCGCGGATGGTGAAGCCGGAGAAGGTGTTGAACGGATCGGTGGCCGAGGTCTGGCGCTGCACGGTGACGCCGGGCAGATAACGGGTCAGCTGCTGCATGTCGGAAATGCCGAGCTGCTCCAGCTCCTCTCCCGTCACCACGGACACATGCGCAGGCACATCCAGCACGGCGGTTTCCTGCCGGTCGGCAAACAGCGTGATGCGGCTGAGCTGGGTGATGAGGCCACCGGCCTCGGCGACCGGGGCAGCCGCCGCAGCCGCCGCCGGGGCAGGTGCCGCAGCCGTTGCCGCACGGGTCCCGGGCGCGGGCTTGGCCGCTGTCTGGCCAGCTGTCTGGCCAGTTGTCTGGCCAGTTGTTTGGGCCAGCGCCGGCGACGTACCGGCTGCGGCGCAAAGGAGAGCGAGGCCGGCGACACTCGCCAGCCAAAGGGCATCGCGCCCTGGAGCAACAGACATGAAAAGGCTCCCGAAAGGCCCGGGACGTTTCAGTCCGGACCGCGGTTCAAGGAAGGGATCGCTTGCTTTGGGCTGGCAAATCCGGCGCGCACCATCCGCGCTGCACCGTTATGGGAGGGAGTATTAAAATATGAGGTGTTGAGTCAAGTATTAAATGGGGCCGAGTTTCGAGTGGGTCTGGTCGAAAATTGCTCGCAAACAGAGCCGCTAAAAAAGGCGGGGTACATTCAGCCTTCGGGACGCATCTAGCCAGTGATCCATGGTCTCGCCCAACGAACGCCAAGCTCGAGAGTCCTGGCTCGGTTACTGCCTTTTCATATACGATCACTTGAGCAGCCTTAAGCCTTTGATATATTATTTACAAAAATTGAAACCTTTCCAAGACAAACCGACCTGATAATATTTGAGAATAGTCACGACGCCACCGAATGGGCACTGCACATGTCTATAGGAACGGGAATCTTCCTTGCTGCAATTTTACTTTCGATTACAATAATTTTTACAGTAACCAGACATAACTGGAACTGGAAAAAAATAACGGCTTACCTCATAGCCGCACCAATAGCTTTGGCTGCTGCCCTGCTTGCATCAACCTTTGCATACCAATACATAAGCTCCCTACCAACAAAAATGAATAGATTCCAAGACGTATCTCTGGGAGCTTCAAAAGAAGATGTACTTTTCATAAAAGGTGAGCCAGCAAAAAGAGAAAATGATTCTCGATGGACATACAAGAACAATGACTTGTATTCAGAAAATGTACAATCAGAGACGGTAATTAAATTCAAGGACGGGCACGTCCAATATATTTTACACGTTCCATACCTCGAGCCAAAAATTAATGATCGAATTTTTGGAATATCAAAGGGGACGACAATAGATGAAATTACAGAAAAACTGGGAACTCATTCCGAAATGAACGCAAACTCAGATGGAACGGCGCGACTATATACTTATGAAAAGTATAACTTATTTTTCGGCTTAAGCAAGGGATCTGTTGATATATATGGGATATACGACAGTAAACTAGGCCCACTAAAGCTCTCAAAACAAGAGTAGAAAATTGATGGGCCTGCATGTACTAGGTCACTCTACAGCAAACAGCCCTCACAATTCCTCCCCCATTCAACCCACGCCCGCTCGATCTAACGTCCCATCGGGCTTCGAGGCGAGGGAGGCGGCAGGTGGGGCGGGGTGGCAGACTTGTCGGACGTGGTGTGCTGGCGCTCGGTTTGGTTGAGGGCGCGGGTCGAGTGTTGGCGCAGCCGGTTAGTGGTCAGGGGCAGCCTCTGCGGGTGCCGCTGATGCAAGGACAGGACAGCCGGGACAGCGCCATTCCGCTCCGCAACGAGGGCTCGGAAATCTACCCGCTGACCCCGGCTCTGCCCTGCGTGTTGTTTGACGGGTGGTTTTGCAGTTAACCGGGAACAAGTGGGAACGTGCGGGAAAGACCGGTAAGCGATTGGAAAAGAACAAGAAGTCCCGCTAGCTCCGGATGGAATTACTCGCGAGAATTTGACGCCCTGATTTGCAGCATATCAGGGATCCGGCCAGCATTTGAACCGAGGCTCGTGGGCTGAGGTCGAGGCTTGGGAAGCTCTTCAAATAGTGTTCAAAACCGCAGAACTCCGCCGTTAAACCGGTCTCGGGCTTTTGCTGTTTTTGCCTCCGGAAGGTCGAGCAGGCCAAATTCAAGTTTCATCCGCCCATGAAACTTGAACTAAACATTTGATTTTGAATATTTTTTTGCGAATTTTCGAGGAATTTAAGTTTCATCGAACGGTCTAGGGCCGCGCTGTCCTAAGCGGCGGCGAACGATGCGGCCGGAGGGTGCGCTTTTTACGCGAGTGCGAGTTGAAATCGTCTCAAGCGAGCATTTGGAAACGGACAGTTTACCAAGGCTTTGGCAATTATACTGATGATTGCACTTCCTATCAGCATCAACCCGCGTGTTTGCCAGATCCGGGCTCGGCGGCGGCCGCAGCCAAGGACTTGCGCAGGCGCGCTTCCAACCATGGCAGCAGGGCTGTCAGCTCGGTGATGTCGCGCGGATCTTCTGCGCGGGCGATGAGTGCGTTGTATGCGCCGGACTGTTCGTCCAGGAGCGCTTCAGGGGGCAGCTTAACCCCCTCGTCCTTGTAGACCTTCAAAATCAGCCGGCCGACGGCTCGGAACAGATCCGCGTCAATGGCGGGTACCGGCGCAGCTGCCGGGCGCTTTGACGGGTCTGCGAACATTTCGCCTTCGCCTGTCAGTAGCCAATTAATGTCGACACCAAATTTTATTCGGTACTCGGCCAGCACATTTGCAGCCGGCACGTTCTCTCCCCGCTCATACAGAGCAAGAGCGTCCTTACTAACGGCAAGGGTTCGAGCAAAATCTTCGCGTTTTGGCTCGCCTAACTCCCTTCTAACCCGCCTCAAACGCGCTCCAAGCGGGGTTTTTGGTTCGTTTTCCGGTCGCGCCAAACCAACACCAATTAACTGAAAATCCTTCTTTACTAAAAGAGGATTCTCAGTTATCCCTTATCTATCGGCGCAAATCAGCGCGCCGGGAAATCACACAACAAAGACAAGAAAACGGCCTGTTGCAGCAAGCCGTTTTCCAGCGAGGTATTCCATGTCGAAGCCCAGAACCTGGGATCGCCATGCCATCAAGGCGGAATTGCACCGCCGGGGGATGACCATGGCTGCCCTGGCAAAGCTCGCGGGTTCAACGCCCGCCATCTTTGGCCATGTCTGGACCCGTCCGGTCCGCAAGGCCGAGCAGGCCATTGCAGACTTTCTGAAGGTGCCGGTCGCGGACCTGTTTCCGGACCGCTATCCGATCCGCAGTTCCCGGATCCTGTCCCGTGCCAATGAGCAACTGCTTAACGGCAACGACACAAAGGCTCAAGCCGCACGCGATGCGGCCTGAGGGGTGTGGAGCGGCCGGGAGGTTCTAGCCCTTGATTGTCCGGCGAGCGGCAGGGGAAGGCCAATGAGCTTCGTGCTTATCCGGCTTTCATTCCCCCGGCTGCCCTCCCGACCGCGCCACGCCTTCACTTTCCTCCAGCAAGGCGTTCCTGACAATGACGAAACCATCGGTCGAATTCGACAGGTCTATGCCTACCGGCCTGCCGGATGACGAAGCCCTGAATGACATCCAGGCAGCTTGCTTTGTCGCTGCGAAAGACCTGTTCCCCTGGCTTTCCCTGCGCGACGTTATCGCGCCGCCGCATGAATGGTTCGATGCGGCACTTGCGCGGCAAATCGCGCTTCACCTGATGGTGAAAACGTTCTTCGTCCCGAAGCGCCGTGTTGTCGAGATGCAGGGGCGCTCGCGGGAGGCCGTCAACCGGGCACTGCGGACCATCGACGAGCGTCTCGGGGAGCCGCTGTTCTTCGAGTGCTACCAGAACCTGACAGATCGTGCCCGTAGCCTGGTCCTTGAGACGCGCATCAGGAGGGCTGCCTGATGGCCAAACCGGACAAAAGCCGCGAGCAGCCGGGTGTCCCTTATGATGATCCGGAGCTTGTCCGGCAGATGGTCACAAATCATTTCCGGCGTCGAGCGCAGTTCGAAGAAGAACGCTCTCGTCAGCCAGCGGGCATCAATCTTCATCCAGATCGGCAAAGGGCCACCAATCAAGCGACAGAGTGGACTGGCGGATCACAACACCAGCCGCCGAGCGGAGCTTTGCCCGATATGGCCCACCTGGCTGAAGGTGATTGTCCACATCCTCCAGCAGCTTCACAGATTGCAGAGCCAGATGTGTTGCCACCGCGAGGAGCCAAAAGCGCGTCTCGACATCGACCTTTGACAGAAAAGCGGCGCGCTGCGCTGGTGGAAGACCAAGCAGCCTTATGGCGTCTGATCTGTTCTGACCCTGAAACGTTAGCAGTGCTTGTATCACAGTGCCGACAGTCGTCGGCAAGGGAAGCGTTTCGAAACAGTCGTCGCGGAGCTCTTGTTGCAGCTCTTCGGCGATTGATCTTGCCGCACTGGCATAACGGTCTAGCGACATGGCTGATTTTCCTATGCCTTCTCGCCGGGCGAGATCCTGAAACGGTCGCCCCGACTGGAAAAACTGCGCAGTTCCTGTGGCGGTTGCGGCGCAAGCTGGGGGCACGCAAGCAGAGCCGCCAGGCTGGAATCGCATCGTCACGCACAACAAGATCAGAAAAGCGAGGGCAGCGTAATGGCTGAAATCAAGACCATCGCGATCGCCGACATCCATGTCGGAGAGCGGCTGCGGGAGATCGACGAGGATCACGCTGCGGTGATCGCGGCATCGATCCGCGAGATCGGACTGCAGTCGCCGGTACAGGTTCGCCCGACGCCGGCACAGAAAGGCGGCAAGTTCACACTTGTCGCCGGGGGGCATCGCCTCAGGGCCTGCCAGATCGCCGGGTTGACCGAGATCGACGCCTTTGTGGTCAAGGCGGACGGCCGTCAGGCGCAGCTCCTGGAGATCGCCGAGAACCTGTTCCGGAACGACCTTTCCGTGATCGACAGGTCGATCTTCGTGCAGCGCTACCGGGAGCTGTGGGAAGAGGAACACGGAGAGATCAAACGCGGTGGCGATCAGAAATCAAACCGCCACCGTGGCGGTTTGATCGAGGGCGGCTTTTCAGAGCATGTGGCTGACCGTCTTGGCTTATCCAAGCGAAGCACGGAGAGATTGGACCAGATAGCTCGCCGCTTGCATCCGGAACTGCGTTCCGCCCTGCGCCATTCGCCGATCGCGGATCAGACAACAGTTCTTCTGAAGCTGGCCAAGATGGAACCGGCGCTCCAGCGGCGTGCAGCGATTGGATGGCGTGAGACGCAGGACATCAAGGCCGTATTCCGCCTGCTGAGTGAACGGCCAGTGACGCCCGTATCGGCGGATGAACAGGCGTTTTATCGGCTCGCGGATCTCTGGTCGCGGTCGAATGCGAGTGTCCAAGCACGCTTTCTCGCCAACTTCGGTCTTGTTGCGACGGGCGCTGCCGACCCGCAAACCGCGCTCAGGGAGGCACAGGCATGAGCCGCAATCCTCACCAGCTGGACCTCTTTGGCGACAGTTCCGCCTTCCCTGTCCGCGTCTTCATCGACAGCATTGACGCGGACAAGTTTCGTGCGCGGCTGAAGCGGGCGCTGGCACGGGCAATCCGGGAGTGTCCTTTCGACCGCGCGGAAATCGCGGCCCGCATGAGCCGCTATCTCGCAACCTCTGTGACAAAGAGCGTGCTCGATGCCTACACGGCCGAGAGCAAGACCGGCCATGACATCACGTTGCTGCGGTTCAAGGCCTTTGTGAAGGCAAGCGGGGCAACCTGGCTTTGGGACGAACTCGTCAGCGATGACGGGCTGACCATGATGGACGGCGACGAGACCCTGCTTGCCGAGATTGCCTATTGGCAGGAAGAGCAGCGCCGTTGCGCCTCTCGCCTTAGTGAGCTGCGGGCCAAGCCCCTGAACCTCCGGAGGCGCAAATGACCAAGGAGTGGTTCACAGCGGCAGAGCTTGCCGCAGCGGCGCTGCCTGAGTTGCCGAAAAGCCACGTCGCGGTCGCCAATCTGGCAACGCGGGAGGGCTGGCAGCATCAGGATGGCAAGTCTCGCAAGGTTGCCGCGCGGGGCGGCGGCTGGGAGTACCACATCAGTCTGTTACCGCGCACGGCACAAACCCGGCTGATGATGCTCTTTGCAGCACCGGCGAACGATGCATGCGAGCCTGCGCGTGATGCGCTGTGGCAGCGGTATGATGCGCTGCCGGCCAGACACAAAGAGATCGCGCAAGCCCGGCTTCGGGCGGTGAGTGACTGCATGGCAATGGTTGCCGCCGGGTCGACGATGCAGGTTGCAGCCGTCTTGATTGCCCGTCGCGAGCAGGTCTCAGTCCGGACGATCTTCTACTGGCATGAATTGACAGCTCAGCACCCGCGCGAGGATTGGCTCGCGGCGCTCGCACCCTCCTATCGTTCGGAGCGCGAGTGGGCCGACTGCCACCCGCAGATATGGGACTGCATCAAGAGCGACTACCTGCGACCCGAAAAGCCGTCGTTTTCGGCCTGCTATCGCCGCGTTGCTGCGGCAGCGGCCGAGCACGGCTGGACGCCGCTCCCGTCGGAGCGGGCGCTGCGGCGGCGATTGGATGCCGAGGTTTCCGAGGCCGCGCAGATCCTCGCGCGCTCTGGCCGGGACCGGGCAAAGGCTCTTTACCCGGCGCAACGGCGGACGCGGGACCACCTCCACGCGATGGAGGCGGTCAACATGGACGGCCATAAATTCGATGTGTTCGTCCGCATGCCGGACGGGACGATCACCCGCCTCTATCTGATCGCCCTGCAAGATCTCTACTCCGGCAAGTTCGTCGCCTGGCGCTTGTCCGACAGCGAAAACAAAGAGACGACGCGGCTGGTGATCGGCGACATGGTCGAGCGTTTCGGGATCCCCGAACGCATCACGCTCGACAACGGTCGCGCCTTTGCCAGCAAGTGGATCACGGGCGGGGCACCGAACCGCTACCGGTTCAAGGTGCGTGACGAGGATCCCCAGGGCCTGCTGACCGCGCTCGGTGTCGAGCTCCAGTTCACCAAGCCGTATTCCGGGCAGTCGAAACCGATCGAGCGCGCATTCCGCGATCTCACCGACGACGTCGCACGACACCCGGTCTGCGCCGGTGCCTACACCGGCAATCGGCCGGATGCTAAACCGGAAAACTATGCCAGCCACGCTGTGCCGCTGGAGGTTTTTCGGTCGCATGTGGACGCGATGATTGCCGAGCACAATGCGCGTCCGGGACGCAAGGGCGGCTCCTGTGCCGGCCGGTCTTTCGACGAGACGTTTCAGGCGTCGATGGTGGCTCCCGGGACGATCGTCCGCCAGCCAACGGCAGCGCAGCGGTCGCTGTGGCTGCTCGCCTCTGAGGGCCTGCGCGCCCGAAAAGGCAACGGCGAGATCCACATTTACGGCAACCGCTACTGGTCGAAAGAGCTCACCGCGTTTGCCGGCCGCAAGGTCATTGTCCGTTTCGATCCGGACCATCTCACCAAGCCGCTGCGCGTTTACGACCTCGACAATTCGCTGATCTGCGAGGCCGCGTGCGTCGAGGACACCGGGTTTCACGATGCAGAGGCCGCGCGGGTGCACGAGCGCAAAAGGTCCGCCTACCAGAAGGCATTGCGCCTCGAGCGCGACACCCACGCGGCGCTCACGGCCGAGCAGCTCGCGCAGGTCTACGCAAAAGGCAAGCCGACAGCTCCGACCGAGACAACGCCGGTCCGCCCGGCAGTCCGGCGCGTGTTTACAGGCAACGCGGCCCGCAAGGTGGAGCCGCAGCAAGCCGAAGAATTTGAAGATCGGTTCGCGCGGGCAATGAGCCTTGTCGGCGCGAACGTCCTGGAATTCCCGAACGGGAATGGGCCGCAAAGTACTGCGTACGGTTCCGAAAAAAGAAAGGGCGGGAACTGATCCCGCCCAAAGAAGTCACTCAAGGAACTTTATAGATGAATGAAACAGTCAGCACAAGCGGCAGCAATTGGGACCGCCCCACAAAGGAGCCGGCAATGATCGCCGGACGGACGGCGGACGATATCGAGAATTGGAGAGGTCTTATCGAGCGCGTCCGCGAGGTCGCCCAGGCGCGCGGGTGGAACAAAACCGAGGCGGGACGTCGTGCTGAGTTCACCGCCTCCGCATTTTCGCAGTGGTACAGCGGCTCCTACATGGGCCGGCTTGACCGCCAGAATGAGCAGATCCGCCGCTGGCTGGAGGCGGTCGAGAACCAGCAGGAGCTCGTGTCCGCGATCCCGACCGGACCCGGTTTCCTCCGGCTGCGTACGGCCAGCGAGATCATCAACACGCTGCAGTGGGCGCAGATCTGCCCCGATCTGGTTGTGATCACCGCCGCCTCCGGGCTCGGCAAAACCGCTGCCTGCCGCTACTACCAGGCCGTGACGCCGCACGTGCACATGGTCACGATCAGCCCGCACACCAAAACGGTGCACGGGATGCTGGTCGCCCTGGTCGGCGCGCTCGGTGTGACGCAGCACAATCCGGCGCGCTACGTCGAGGCCATCGGCCAGCGGCTGGAGGCCCAGGGCGGACATACGCTCCTGATCGTCGACGAGGCGCAGAACCTCGTTGATGACGCGATCAACCAGCTTCGTCATTTTGTCGACATCAATCGCTGTGGCATTGCCCTCGTCGGCAATGAAGAAATCTATGCCCGGTTTACCCGTCGGGCGGACGGGCCGAGCTATGCCCAGCTCAAGCGGCGCATCGGCAAGCGGCTCAAGCGCAACAAGCCGTACGCCGAGGACCTCAGCGCATACATCGCAGCCTGGGGCGTAACCGATCCGGACGCGGTGCGGTTCCTGACGGGTGTCGGCATGAAGGGCGGTGCCCTCGGCCAGATCGACAAAACGATGAAGCTCGCCTCCATGCTGTCCATGAGCGAAGGCGCGGAACAAGTGACCGCGACGCACATCCGCGACGCGTGGAGCAACCGCGACGTGGAGGACATGGCATGAGCCTGGTCCTCTCTCGCGAGCTGCGGTCGATCGCCATTACCCTGCCGCATGCTGAACCTGCAATTCTGGACCGCATTGCTGCCGAGGTAGCCGCGCTCGCCGACCTGGCAGCGGCGCTCGAATGCGAGCTCCAGGCGCATCGCCTCCTGGAGCGGGGTCAGCAAACGAGGCAGCTCGCCGCCGAGGCGGTCGCCGGAGCTCTCACGGCCGTCTCAACCTCAACCGACAACGTGATCCGGCCTGTGTTCAGGCGCACAACGGAGGATGACGCATGCTGAGCGATCACCTGAAAATCATGCGGAACAGCGTGGCATCCGGCCGTGCTCCCGACGGCTCCTTGTCCATGCATGCGAGCGTTGCCGACCTCCTCGATCGGGCGCTTGAGAAATGCATCAGCGCTGCCGAGCAGATCGAGGCCGAACAGGCCGCCCGGCTCGCGCAGGTCACGGCCGACCAGCTCGCCGGGTCGAATGTTGTGCTGTTCACAGCGCGCGATCGGGCTGCGCTCGCGAGCGGCGGCGATGGGCCGGGAGGTGCGGCATGAGAGTGCGTCACTGGACCATGCAGGAGCTCGCCATGCTGATCGGCATGCGTGCCCTCGGCGAGAATTACGAGGCAATCGCATCGACGCTGGCACGCTCGGAAGCCGATGTAGCGACAACGCTGCGCACCGCCCGGTGCCTGATCCGGGCCGAGGAGTGGATCGAGCCGTTGCTGACGGTCAACTCCGTGGATCGCACCCGATACCCGGAACGGCGCGCGGCCGCCGTTCCGGCCCGCCAGTACCGCGTCAGCCCGCATGTGGACCTGATCGCGGAACTGGCCGAGCGCAATCCCACAGCATCCCTCATGGGCGATCCGCAGCCGGACCGGCGAGCCACCAAGGTGGCGCGCAAGTCCAGGATCTCCCTCCCAACTGTGAAAGGCTACTCGAATGACCACTGAACTGCCCGAGGGCTACTGGATGGACGCCAAGGGCGCTTTGATCCCGGTCAGCGCCATCAAACCCGAACACCAGGAGGAGGATGCGCTCGTTCGTGAGCTCGTCGCCGAGGCCGAGGAACTGTCGGCACGGCTGGCGGCGTTCAAAGCGCGCGCTCTCGGAGACGTCCAGGCGTTCCGGGATCTGGTGGCGGAAAAATACGGCGCTCGGCGCGGTGGCCAGAAAGGGAATGTGACGTTGTCGCGGTTCGACGGATCGGCACAGATCCTTGTCGCGGTCGCCGAAAACATCACGTTTGGTGCCGAGTTGGAGGCCGCAAAATCGCTGATTGACGGGTGCATCCATCGCTGGAGCGAAGGGGCCAACGCAAATCTGCGCGTCCTGATCGACCAGGCATTCATGGTCGACAAGCAGGGCAAAATCTCGACCCACCGCGTGCTCGGCCTCCGCCGCCTCAACATCGACGATGCCGACTGGACACGGGCGATGGACGCGATCTCGGATGCCGTGCGCGTCACCGGCACCAAGACCTATGTCCGGGCCTACAAGCGCGGCCAGCGCGAGGATGACCGGATCCCAATCTCGCTCGACATCGCCAGCGTTTGAGGAGGTGGAGATGACAACTAAGTGCTTCGTCGTTGAAGTGACGCGCCAAGTCACTGTCGAGCTCGATACGTCCAGGTTCACCAAAGAACTCATGGAGGAGTTCAATGCCGTAATCACAGACTTCGGCACTGACGAAGATGCCTACGAGGCACATGCAAGACATATCGCATGGTTTGCCGCGAACGTCTCCGAAGTCTCGCCGGATGATTTTGCCGAAGGCTATGGCGTTCTAAAGGATGCGGGCATCACGGTCAAAGTTCACTCCGAACCTGACGTCGAGATTGTTGGCGGGGGAGGATCGGCATGAAGGCAAAGCGTCATCTGCGCGGAGCAGAGAAAGTCCAATACCTCCGCGACCTCATTGAATGGGTCAACTTCGAGCTAGACCGCTCCGATGCCAACACGGTGATCCACCATATGGAGTTTTTGGAGGGGGCAAAGATCGGGTTTTCCGGAGGCGCGTATGTCCTGCGCTGCGGCGGCGTCGGTGCGAGCTGCACACAGGCCGGCACACCACTGCTGAAGGGGTGGGTACGAGCCGCAAACCGTTCGATTGATCGGCTCAACCAACAGCTCGGAGCGCAGTGACATGGCGAAGAAGCAGTGGGCCAAAAGAGCGACCCTCATCGCTTGGCGCAGCGGCGAACTGGAAGTCACGGATGAATGCCCAGCCGGCGCAATCGCCATCGGTTATGGACCTCGCCGCCAATTGTCCAGCGCCATCCTGGCGATTGCCCGCCATGCATATGACGGCAAAACACTCCTTGTCCCTGGCATTCCGGAGGCGGCAACAGACGATGACGCCCTGACTGCGCTACAGCGCTTTCAGGAACGGGTCGCCACTCATCTGAACGCCAAGAGCCACTGACATGACCCGCCTCGACGATCATCAACAGATGAATGCCGAGGCGGAGCACTTGCGCCAGCGGCGGCGGGATCTGCTCGCCGAGGCAAACCGCCGCCGCTGGCGACTGCACCGGCTGCCGGACCTGCAACAGCAGCTCGCCCGCGCCACTACGGATCTGATGCGCATGGAGCTAGAGGCTCGGCGCGAAACGGAGAGCAAACCCGATGGACATGACAGCGTTTGTGAAAAGCCACGATACTGGTGGATCGACGAGTGACCTGGCGACGGACCGGGTCATGCTCGCCGTCCAAGCGGCTGCGGCGTCCGTGGAAAGCCCGGTCGATGAGATGGGCATCCTGACTGTGCTGATGGCCAAAAAACTGGCCAAGGCGACCCGGAAACTGACTGACGAGCAGCATGAGCTCGTGATCAGCAAGGCCTGCGAGATCCTGCGCCGCGAGTACGCCGTCGAGCTGCGGAGGGTCGGCGCATGAGCTCGATCGCCGCTATCCATGTCGCCAAATCCCAGCTCGGCCTCGACGACGACACCTACCGCTCCAAGCTCGCCTCGATCACCGGCAAGACCTCCACACGGGACATGAGTGAGGCCGAGCGACAGAAGGTGCTGACGGTGCTGCGCGGCCAGGGCTTCGGGCCGCGTCCGGCGCAGCGCAAGGACCGCGCGACAGGCAAATACGCGCCGAAACTCCAAAGCCTTTGGATCGCCGCCTGGAACCTCGGCATCGTCCGGGACAAGCGCGACGCGGCGATGCTCGCGTTCGTCAAGCGCCAGACGGGCCTCGATCACACCCGGTTTCTGTCGGATGCCGGCGACGCGGCCCGGGCGATCGAAGCGCTCAAAGGCTGGATCCGCCGCGAGACAGGTAACGACTGGATGTTCAGGGTCCGCCAAGACTGCCGACCGGCCCTGAACGATCCACGTACCCATGTTGTAATGGCGCAATGGGCCATCGTGCGAGAGCGGGGGCAGGCCACCGGTCTGCTCGGAGAGCTGCTCGTTAGAATGGGCTTTCCGGTCGATTTCGGGGAACTTTCAGGTGACCAGTGGATCGCGGTCATGAATGACCTCGGCACCCTGATCCGAGGTGCATCATGAGGCCGCTGCCGACTGTTGTCGATGTCTCCGACCATGCCGTATTGCGCTGGCTGGAGCGGGTGCACGGGATCGATGTCGCCGCGATCCGGGCAATGATCGGCGGCGATGTGGCGGCCGGTGCTGCCTATGGTGCCAGCGCCGTGCGGCTCGGCCAGGTGCGTTATCACCTGACGCGCCGGGCCGAGCAGACCGGCGCGCCGGGTGTCGTCGTCGTGGCGACCGTCACCGTCCAGGTGCGAGACCGGAGACGTCCGTCATGAGCGACGACCAGTCCTACACGACATCCCTGCCGGGTCTCCTCGGCGACATCGCCGAGATCGCAGGCGTCGATGTGGCCTATCAAATCGCGTCGAGCCACGGCGGCACTCGCGTCTCGATCCCGCCGCAGGCCGTCGACGGGCACTGGCTGACCGAGCTTGTCGGATTTGCCACGGCGGACCAGATCTGCCGTGGCCTCGCCACTCTCGACCCGGATGGCCGGCTGCGCGGCGTGTCGAATGAGATCATCCCGCGCGGACCCGCGTCGCTCCTCGCCAATGCCCGCCGCCAGGCTGCGCGCGAGCTGCAGGCCGGAGCCAGCGCCCGCGAGGCCGCCCGCCGTTCGGGCTTGCATGAACGCACGATTTGGCGCATGAAAGCAGGGCAGCGCGATGATGACGCGCAGGGCTCGCTGTTCTGATCAGCCGCTTGTCGCGTCCCGCCTGACGCCCTGCTGACAGCTGTCAGCCCGCTGAAATCCCCCCCGCACCGCAGAGTTGCTCCACGTTCGCCGATCCACCGGCCCGACAGGAGCTCCGCCCGTGCGCCCCATCAACGAAATCATCGTCCACTGCACCGCGACGCCGGAAGGCCGGCCGGTCAGCGTCGCGGAAATCGACGCCTGGCACCGCGCGCGGGGCTGGTCCGGCATCGGCTATCACCGGGTGATCGACATCACCGGCGCGCGCCTGGCCGGCCGTCCGTTGTCTGCCGTCGGCGCGCATTGTGCTGGACACAACACCGGCACGATTGGCGTCGTTTATGTGGGTGGCCTCGCCGCCGATGGTCGGACACCGAAGGACACGCGGACCCCGGCACAGCGGCGCGCCCTCGCGGCCGAGCTGATGGAGCTGCGCGACCGTTTCAACATTCGCAAGATCTCCGGTCACAACGAATACGCTGCCAAGGCCTGCCCGAGCTTCGACGCGTCGGCCGAGTATGATCATCTGTTCGAGGGACGAGAACGCCTCTTTAAGCCAATTGTCGATCACCTCCTGCAGCGGGGCGACGCCGGCCAGTTTGCTCAATCCTGGCGCGATCAGCTCATCACGTGGCGCGAGAACCGCAATCAACCGAGCCCGCTGCTGAGCAGCCAGGATCCAGACGACCTGTTTGGTCATGCTGTAGAGGCCGAGACGCTGGCATTCCAGCGCGAGCGCCAGATCGTGGCCGACGGCGTCGTCGGTCCGCAGACGCGCAACGAGATGCGCCTCGCGCTCAACGGGCGTCCGCCGTTCTCTGCCCTCGAAAACTATCAGCGGTGACTGCCATGAACCGCCCCGCTTACCGCACCTCCAAACAAGCGCTTTGGGCGTCGATGGTCCTCGCCTGGGTCGTGATCCTGGCGCTCACCGTTGGCGCTGTTGCTGGCGTCGAGACCGCCGTCGCATTCGGCGCGGTCGCCCTCCCGTCCATGGTGGCGATGATCGTCGCGATCCTCGGTCTGCATCGCGCCTTTGGTTCGCTGGACTACCGCGCGGCCGCCCAGGCGAGCCGGGCCTATGATCCGCGCGCAGACCCGGAGGCCGGCGCATGATGTCGCTCGTGAGTGGCCGCATGGTCGGCTTCATCCTCGCGGGGACGCTCGTCCTCGCCATCGCCCTGGTCGGCTGGCAGAGCCTGCGCCAGGTCAACGCCCTGATCGAGATCGTCAGGGCCTCCGCCATCAGCGAGCGCGATGCTCATTGGCGCGCCGAGATCCAGGCCGCCGAGGCTCGCACGGCTCAGGCCATCGCCGACGCGCTCCGCCGCACCATGGCAGCCGAGGCAACCGCCCGCGATCAGATTGCCGCCGCCGATGCCCGAGCCGCTGAACTGGAGAGAGCCAATGCGGAGCTGCCTGCGAGCCCGGAGTGTGGCCGCGGCCGTGATCGCGTCCGGCTGCTCAACGGCAGATAGCCCGATCCTGCAAACCGCACTGGTCGAGCGCGAGCTACCGGCCGTCGCGATCGTGCCCTGCGCCGCGCCGGTGCCGCTGCCAGACCGGCGCCTGGGCGAGCGCGAGACCGCTGATTTGTGGGGCCGCGATCGCACGGCACTACGCACATGTGAGACCCGCCGCGCGGCCGCTGTCGCGGCATCTGGAGGACCACCGAATGCTGGATGAATATGCGCTGGAGCTGGCGCAGCTGCGTGCCGATCAGGAGCGCGACGCGACCATTTCGGCCGCCGTGGCCAACATGCGCTGCAGCGGCTCGGATGACTGCGCCGACTGCGGCTGCACCATCCCCGCCGCCCGCCGCGCCGCCTATCCGGCGGCAACCCGCTGCGTCGCTTGCCAGTGTCAGGTCGAGCGGGAGATCTACGCACGATGACCCCATCCGAGATCTCTCAGTACCTCGGCCTGGTGCTCGCCGTGATCGCGCTCCTCGGCCACCTCAAGGGCTACTTTGCCAGTGGCGAAAAGGCCCTGACCAGCCGCGTTGAAAAGATGTCGACCGCGCAGGACAGCCACGAACGGCGGATCCAGTGGATCGAGGGCGAGATAAAGCACTTGCCGGACCGCGACGCCCAACACCGGATGGAGCTGCAGCTCACGGAAATGAAGGGGATGTTCGCTGCGATGGACGAGCGGCTCAGGCCAATTGCAGCGACCAGCGAACGCATGCACGAACTGCTGATGGAGCACGCCAAGAAATGAGTGAGCTGGCCACCGACTTCGCACGCCTCGTCAGGGAAGAGGCTCGGCTGATCATCCTGCGGGCACTGGCCGAGCAGACGAACGAAAGCCTCGCATCGTCTTTGATCGAGCCGGTCCTGGCACGTTTCGCAATCCACCAGCCCCGGCCGTGGATCCACCAGCAACTGGAGTATCTGCAGATGATGGACGCCGTCACCCTGACGGCTGCCGGCACCGTGCAGATCGCCACGCTGACCGAGCACGGCCACCGGCACCTGCAGCGGCATATCGCGATCGAGGGCGTCAAGCGCCCGTCCCGCGCGATCGGAGCCTGACATGGGACGCGGCCGGCTGAACCATATCGAGCTGCTGCCCGAGGAGTGCGGCCCGATTGTCGCTTGGGCTGCCGACGCCTTGCAGGATCGGGACCGGACGCAAACCGAGATCTACGCAGAGTTCGTGCAGAAACTGCAGGATCTGGATCGCGAGTATCGCGGCGAACTGGACATAAAGATCCCTTCGTTTTCCGCTTTCAACCGCTACTCAATCAAGCTTGCCAATCTGACCCGCCGCCTGGACGAGACGCGCGAGATCGCGACAGCGATCGCCGGCAAGTTCGACCCGGCCGCGTCCGACAACCTGACGCTGATCGCGGCCGAGGCGATCAAGAGCCTCGTTTTCGAGATGATGACCAACCCGCATGGCATTGACCCGAAAGGTGCGATGGCACTGGCGCAGGCACTCAGATCGGCAACACAGGCCCAGACCGTTTCGAGTGACCGGCGCAAAAAGATCGAGGCCGAGTTCAGGGCACAGGCCAAGGCTGCGGTGGCCGCAGTCGCCGAAAAGGCCGGGATCTCGCAGGATACGATGGACGAGATCAACCGCCGTCTGGGTGTGGTGTGATGGGCCGTGCGCGGATCATCCCTGAGAACACGGCCGCGATTTTCCTGCCCTATCAAAGTCGCTGGGTGCTGGATCAGTCGCGCCTGAAGCTGATGGAAAAGGGCCGTCAGATCGGCCTGTCCTGGTCGACTGCCTATGCGACGGTCTCGCGTACGGCGCTGGCGACGGCCCGGAATGACCAATGGGTTTCGTCGCGGGACGACATTCAGGCGCGGCTGTTTCTGGAGGATTGCAAGCTCTGGTCCGGAAACCTGGACCTTGCCGCGCGGGACCTGGGCGAGGTCGCGCTCGATCCTGAAGGCAAGCACAGCGCCTATGTGCTGCGATTTGCCAACGGCAAGCGCATCCATTCGATGAGCTCCAATCCGGACGCCCAGGCCGGCAAGCGCGGCGGCCGTGTGCTCGACGAGTTTGCGCTGCATCCGGATCCGCGCAAGCTGTGGTCGATTGCCTATCCCGGCATTACCTGGGGCGGCGCGATGGAGGTGATCTCCACGCATCGCGGCAGCCGTAATTTCTTCAATCAGCTGATCCGCGAAGCGCGTGAAAAGGGCAATCCCAAGAAGATCAGCCTGCACCGCGTGACGCTGGAAGATGCGCTCGCCGACGGTTTCCTTTGGAAGCTGCAGCAGTCCCTGCCTGCCGATGATGAACGGCAGGAGATGGACGAGGCGGACTATTTCAACTGGGTCAAATCCGGCACCGCCGACGAGGAGAGCTTTCTTCAGGAGTACATGTGCCAGCCGGCCGACGACGATGCCGCGTTTCTGGAATACGACCTGATCGCTGCCTGCGAGTACCCGGAGGGCACCGCCTGGACAACGATTGAGGGACGGCAGCTCTATGCCGGCATCGACATCGGCCGCAAAAAGGACCTGACCGTCATCTGGATCCTCGAGCGCCTCGGCGACGTCCTCTACACGCGCCATGTCGAAACCATGCGCAACATGAGCAAGCCGGATCAGGAAAAGGTTTTGTGGCCCTGGCTGGACCGGTGCGTTCGGTCCTGTGTCGACGCCACCGGTCTCGGCATCGGCTGGGCAGACGATGCGCAGGCAAAGTTCGGCGACTATGCGGTGGAGGCGGTCACCTTCACGACCCGCGTCAAGGAGGCCCTGGCCTATCCGGTCCGGTCGCACATGGAGGAGCGGCGCTTGCGCATCCCCTATGATCGCGACATTCGCGCCGACCTCAGGTCAGTGACGAAGCAGGTCACTGCTGCCGGCAATGTCCGGTTCACGGCCGAGCGCACGCCGGACGGGCACGCGGACCGGTTCTGGGCCTTGGCGCTCGCGCTCCAGGCGGCTGGAGTACAGCCGATGCAGTACGCGTACCAGTCAGTGCGCAGCCTCGGCCGATCCGGTTTCGACGACGACGATGATGATGACAACACCGGATCCAGTTTTGGGAGGAAGCATTGGTAACCCGCAAGAGCAGGATCCTTGGACCTGACGGTGAGCCAATTGTGGTTTCCGAGCTGGCCAAGGAAGTCGCCACGCCGACGGTCGCCGGCGTCCGTCGCACGCACGAAGACCGTGTCGCTGCGGACCTCACGCCGGAGCGGCTCGGCACGATCCTGCGGGACGCTGCCAAGGGCTTCGGCCGCGCCTACCTGACCCTCGCCGAGGAGATGGAGGAGCGATACCTCCATTACGCGTCGCAGCTGCAGACGCGCCGTCTGGCGATCCGCTCTGTCGATTTCACCATCGAGAGCGAGGGCGTGCCGGCGCGGATCGTCGATGCCGTCAACAGCCTGATCGAGGATGCCGGGTTCGAGGACGCGCGCGATCATTTGCCCGACGGGATCGCAAAGGGCTACGCGGTCTCTGAAATGATGTGGGAGTACGAGCGCGGCGCGCTGCGGCCGGTCGCCTATGTCGACCGCGACCCGCGATTTTTCCGGTTTGACGATCTGACCCTGCGCACGCTGCGGCTCGAAGTCGAAGGCTCTGTCGAGGGCGAACCGCTGCCGGAGGCAAAGTTCCTGCGGCACATGCCGCGCACCCGCCTTGGGCTACCGTTGCGGCGTGGCATGGCGAGGCCTGCTGCCTGGGGCTATCTGATCCACCAGTTTACGGCCCAGGACTGGGCGGCATTCTCGGAGGTTTACGGGATGCCGCTGCGCGTCGGCAAGTACAACGCGGCTGCCAGCCCGGAGGATAAACGCACGCTGTTGCGGGCTGTGGCGTCCATCGCCAATGACGCGGCAGCCATCATCCCGGCCGGGATGGAGATCGAGTTTCATGAGGTCAACGGCGCGAACGGATCTGCGGTGTTTTCAGGCTTGCTCGAATACATCGACGCGCAGATCTCCAAGCTGATCCTCGGCCAGACGATGACCAGCGACAACGGCTCGTCGCTCGGACAAGCAAAGATCCACAACGAGGTGCGCCTCGACATCCTGCGCGCCGACTGCCGCCAGCTTGCGGCGACGTTCAACCGCGATCTGATCCGTCCGTTTGTCGACCTCAATTTCGGTCCGCAGGAGGTCTATCCGCTCCTCGAGCTGCCTGTCCCGGATCCCGAGGACGTCAAGGCGCTGGCCGAGAGCCTGGGCATCCTCGTTCCGCTGGGGTTCAAGGTCGCCCAGGGCGAGATCCGCGAGAAACTGGGCCTTTCCGATCCGTCCGACGACGACGAGCTGCTCGCGGCCCCGGCCCCCAGCGCGCCCCCGGCACCGGCCGGCACCTCGGCCGACAAGGCGGAGAGTGCGCCGGCCAAGGCCGACCCCGCCAAGTCCGACCCCGCCAGGGAAAAGCCCGGCGAGAAGCCATCGGACAAGGAGGCCCCAGCCAAGGAACAGGACCAGCGCCAGGCGGCGCTTGCGGCGATCGTCTCCGACCACAAACGGTCCTGCGCCTGCGCAGCCTGCACCGCACTGCTGAGTGCCGAGGCTGGCCAGCCAGACGCCATGGCCGAGGTCGACGCGCTGTTCGCCGGAGCCATGGACGACTGGCAGGCTGTTTCCGATCCGCTGCTCGCGCCGCTCGCCGCGATCATCCGCGAGGCTGGCTCGCTAGAAGAGGCGTTAACGATGCTTGAAACCCGGCTTCCGGACGCGGCAAAACTCGCCGAGAGGCTCGGCCCGCTCACCGCGATCGCGCGTGGCATCGGCGACCTGGCCGACTGATGCCAAGCCCCACGCGCGGCTTTGCGCCCCCTCCCGAGGTGACCGGCTATTTCGACGGCAAGAGCAACCGGCCGGCGTTCTCCTGGCTCGACGTCTGGGCCGAGGAGCACGCGTATCGCTTTACCGTCGCCAAGGCGACCGAACTTGATCTCCTCAACGCGTTTCGTCGCACGATCTCGCAGGCGCTCTCCGATGGCCAAGGCATCGACAGCTGGCGGCCGCTGATCCAGGCGGAGCTGACGAAACTCGGCTGGTGGGGGCCGCGCCTGGTCATGGACCCGACCGGCCAGGATGACCCGGTGCGGGTGGATTTCTCCAACCCGCGCCGGCCCAAGACCATATTCTGGTCGAACGTCAATTCCGCCCGCTCGGCCGGGCAATGGGAGCGCGCGCAGCGGTCGAAAAAAATCCTCCCCTATGCGCTCTATGTGGCAACGACGAGCAGCGATCCCCGGCCCGAACACCGCGCCCTGGTCGGCACCATCCTGCCGGTCGATCACCCGTTCTGGCGCAGCTACTGGCCGCCCAACGGCTGGGGCTGCAAATGCCAGGTGCGGATGATCTCGGCGCGAGAGGCCGAGCGCCTCATCGGCACAACGCGTGTCATCGGCCGCAACCCGGACGGCTCCGACATCACGATCGAGTACCGTGACACTGCGCCAGATCTCGGCCCTCCGGTTGACGTCATCAACCGCCGCACGGGCGAGCGGTCCAGCATCCCGGCCGGCATCGATCCGGGCTGGCACACCAATCCGGGCCTCGCCCGCGCGTCGACGCTGATCGCCAATCTGGAGGCGCAGCTCGCCGAGGCCGCGCCGGTCGACGCAAATCGCGTGCTGACCGAGCTCTGGGCTGATCCCTATTTGCGGCTCGCGCCGCTGCTGCCGGAAAAAGTCTGGTTGCCGGCCGGGCACAATCCGGCCCTGGCGGCCGAGCTCGGGGCTGTGTCGCCGGTGATCTCGATCACCAGCGAGGCGATCACGGTCCGGATCGAGCGGCACAAAATGTCAGTCGATGACTTTGCGTTGCTGCCGCAGATCCTGACCGAGGGTGCAATCCTGCCTGACATCGGTGGAGACACCCGTGTTCGCACGGTCCTGCACCGGATCGGAAAGACGATCTGGCGGTCGTTTGTGGCGGTTTCGGCCAACGGCTATTTACGCGCCAACTCGCTGCACCAAAAGGGCGAGAGCGAGCTGCGCAAGCAGATCACGCGCGCTGGCCTGAGCTGGCCCTGGGACTGACGGTAAGGGATAAACGCGCGGCGGGGGGGACCGCTTCCGGGGCTTGACCCGGCTCCCCCAAGGGCCATCGTGGGCTACGGACTTCTCCGCCGCGCTACTGCAGAATAGCAAGCTGCCACCAACACATCAACGATTGCCGAGCATCTGCAACATCCGAACGGCTTGTGCCTTTGACAGAGCGACCCCAGCATCATCGACATAAGGTTGGGAGCAGAACGCACGCAAGGCGGAGAGATCCATGTTCCCGGCGAGCAAATGCCCGCTCTCCAAGATCACAAAGCGCCAAGCGCAACCGAGCTGCGGGTTCGGCAAAATGGCGCCGTCGCAGCCTGTCGACAGGCAATAGGCAACATTCCGCTGTGCCTGATAGTCCCCGCGTATCGCGTCTGAATAGTTCTTGCTCCAGTCGCTTTTGCTGACCTCGCATGTAGCCGCGGTGGTCTTGCACCCCATGATGTTCAGATAGGTCTCCGCCGTCGGCCAGTCCGATGCGGCTGCAGCGGGCACAGGGATCGGCAGGGCGAGAACGGCGGCGGCAAACACAGCGGTGGCGAGGCGGCGGATCATGGTCAGGCTCCGGTCAACTGGCCCCTTTATACGAGGGCCACAGACGCGCGAGAAGCCCCTCGGAGCCCCCGCCATAGCGCCGGGGGCTTTAAATCGCGCCCAAGGGCTTCAAATCCGCTTCAAATTTTGAACGGCTCTTGATCCTCGCCCCCGTCCCGCGTTAGATGAGGGCATCGCCGGACGAGACGCTGTTCGCCCCGCGACCCTTTCCCAAAAATCGCTGCCCCTGATTTCGCGCTGCTGACAGCTGTCAGCCAGGCGCTTGCCGTGTCGCGTGGCACTGTCGCCGCATGATGACACCGCGCTCCCTCCACTGCCTCTCCGCCGAAATGGCATCCGGCCTGACGGTCGTCGACGCATTCGCCGCCGACCCGGATGCGGTTGCCCGGCAGGCCGGACCGGCATCGATCAAGATCGCGCCGCGCGGCCGGTTCACCGCGCGCGACGGCCGTGTGTTCGATGTCGACCCGGAGGTGCTGGTCGCGCGGTTTGCTGCAGATGGCGTCCATCTGCCGATCGATCTCGATCATGCGACGGTCAGACGGGCAGCTGCCGGCGAGGCTGCTCCGGCTGTCGGCTGGGTAACGCAGCTCGAAGCCCGCGCCGATGGTCTCTATGGCGCGGTCGACTGGCTCGATGAGGGCCTGCGCATCCTCACCGCCCGCACCCACCGCTACATTTCGCCGGTCCTGCAGCTCGACGATACCAAGCGGGCGATCTGGCTGCATTCGGCCGCCCTGGTTGCGGCCCCGGCCGTGTCCATGCCCGCCGTTGCCTCGGCTGATCCCTCACCTCAGGAGCACAACATGCCCAAGGAAATTGCCCTCGCCCTCGGCCTCAGTCCCGATGCCGGTGAAACGTCCTGCCTCTCGGCAATCACCACGCTCAAGGCCCGCGTTGATCCGGCCGTCCATGCCGAGGCGCTGGCGCGCTGCGCGCAGCTCACGGCCGACCTGGCAGCCCGCGACAAGGCGGCGCATGACGCCAAGGTTGCCGCGACGCTTGAGGGCGCGCTGAAGGCCCGCAAAATCGTCCCGGCCCAGCGTGCCGCCTATGAGGCGCTCTGCGCCACGCCCGAGGGGCTCGCCCAGGTCGAGGCGCTGCTCGAGACTTTCGGTGCGGCCCTGACGCCCTCGCGTCTCGACGCCCAGACGGTCCCGGCCGGTGAGCTGACCGGTGATCTCGCCACCCTGAGCGCGGAGGATCGCGAGGTCATGCGCCAGATGGGTCTGAGCGAGGACGAGTACCGCAAGGCCAATGGCCTGACCGCTGCCTGACGCAGCCGACTGATCCCAACTGACCCGGCCCGCGCTGCCGCGCCGGCCTATCCCGGAGGCTGAGATGCCCGCACTGACACAGGCCCGCAAGATCGTCGAGATCGAGGGCCGTAATGCCACCGTCCCGGTCAAAGCCGCGACCACGATCTACCAGGGCGGCCTCGTCGTGATGGACGCAGGCTGGGCCTGTCCCGGCCGCGTCGCCGTCAATCTGCGCGCCGTCGGCCTGTCCCGTGTCACCGTCGTCAACGCTGGCGCAAACGGTGCCGCCAGTGTTGCGATCGAGCGCGGCGTGTTCGGCTTTGCCAATCACGCGGCCGACGCTGTGACCGCCAGCGATATCGGCGCGGATTGTTTCATCGTCGACGATCAAACCGTTGCCCGCACCTCCGCCACCAACACCCGCTCTGTCGCCGGCCGTATCGTCGACATTGAGGACGGGATCGTGTTCGTCCGCGTCGGTCTCTGACCCTCGCCGCAATCAGGGATACCAGACATGCCTCGCGTCATTACGCCGGAAATTATCGAGGCCTCGTTCAAGGGCTTCAAGACCGCATACCAGAGGGGCTTTGCCAGCTCGACGTCGCTTCATACCTCGCTGGCGACCGTCATCACCTCGACGGCTCGCGAGGAGATCTACTCCTGGCTCGGCGACATGCCGAAAATGCGCGAGTGGATCGGCGACCGCCGCATCAAGCAGCTGTCGGCCAAGGGCTACTCGATCCGCAATCGCAAATTCGAGATGACGGTGGGTGTCGAGCGGGACGATATCGAGGACGATAGTCTCGGCCTCTACGGACCGCGTTTTGAAATGATGGGCCAGTCGGCTGCGAGCCACCCGGATGAGATCCTGTTCGAGCTCGTCAACATGGGCTTCGTCCAGGTTTGCTACGACGGCCAGAATTTTTTCGACACGGACCATCCGGTCGGGCCGGAGGGCGCGCATGTGTCGGTCTCGAACATGCAGGCCGGAGCGGGCGAGGCCTGGATCCTCGCCGATCTCAGCCGGCCGCTGAAGCCCTGGGTTTTCCAGAAGCGCCGCGACTACAATTTCGCGCGCAAAGAAGACCCCAGCACCTCCGACCATGTGTTCATGCGCGACCAGTATCTCTATGGCGTCGATGCGCGCGTCGCGGCCGGCTACGGGTTCTGGCAGATGGCCTTCGGCTCCAAGGCCGAGCTCAATTCTGCAAACCTGCGCGCTGCCTACACCGCCATGACCAATTTCACCGACGATGAGGGGCGCAAGCTCAACATCCGGCCGACCCATCTGATCGTTGGCAGTGGCAACCTGTTCAAGGCCCGCGACTTGCTGCTGCCGGCCCAGATCGGCGCGACCAGCAACATCGATCAGAACCTCGTTTCGATCATCCAGGCACCGTTGCTGCAGTAGCCCATCGACCGCAGCACTGGCCGGCAGCCTGGCCGCAGAATGCCAGGCTGCCGGGTTTTCCGGCGAGCGCCGCCCGCTCGCCCGACAACCCGGCACAGACATCGACAATGGCTCAGGAGATCCCCATGACCCGCATTCGCAGCAAGGCCCCGGCAGATACCTCGGCTGAAGCTCCGGCTGAAACTCCGGTCGAGACGCTGGAAAACAGCGCTCCCGTTGAGCGCGCTCCGGCGACCGAGGCCGAACAGACCGCCCCGGCCGAGGCGCAGGCCGAGACTGCCGCCGAACCGGCCGCTCCGGCCGACGTCGTCACCGTGCCGGTCTATGACGTTTCGGCTCCGGCCGGCCCGCGCCGCCGTGCCGGCATCGCCTTCGGCCCCGCACCTCTCACCTTGAGCGAGGCGGATCTCGGCCCTGATGTCGAAGCTACGCTTGAGCGCCTGCGCGATGACCCGATGCTGCGCGTCACCGTGCGCCTGGTCGAAATCGAATAGGCACCAACCCGGAATTCGTCGGGGAGCGCCGCGAGAGGACAAGCCGGATTGACCGGAGAATGCCCCGAAGCCCCGCCGAGGTCATGAGAGCGCTAGACGCTGAGCCTCGGTCAACAGTGGCAGATCTGATGGGACAGGATCATGCAACTCTACGCCAGCATCGCCGACATCGACGCCCGCTATCCGGATCAGCTGACCCTGATCGCAGCCGACGAACAGACGGGCCTGCGCGATGATGCGCGCATCACCAGCGGCCTGACCGATGCGTCGGCCGAGATCCAGGCGATCCTCGCCGCCCGCTACTCGGCCGCCGAGCTGGCGCAGCTGGACGAGGCCTCGCTCGCCGTGCTCCGCCTCTATTGCATCGACATCGCGTTTTTCCGGATCGCCCTGGATTTCTCGCGCTGCACAGAGGCGATCAAGGAGCGCCATGCTGCCGCGATCAAACGCCTGGAGGCAATCGCTGCCGGCAAGGGCGCGCTGACAAGCGCGATCAGCAACAACAGCGGTACGCCCGGCGAGGCCGACGGGATCGGTGCAAACGAGGTGATCCTGACCTCGCCCGGCCGCATCTTCACCCGCGAACGGCTCGGCCGGATATGAGCGTCTCGATCGTCATTGACGCGAGCGACATGGCCGATGCGATGCAGCGGCTGCGCCCGCTCCTCGATTTTGATGCCGAAGAACTGATGACCGGTATCGCCGCGCTCGGCGAGAGCCAGACCCGCCGGCGCATCACCGACGAAAAGACCGGCCCGGATGGGACGCCCTGGCCCCCGAACGCTGCCGGCACGCCGGTCCTCGTCGCCACCGGCCAGCATCTGCTGGCCTCTGTCGCCTGGCGCGCCTCGGCCACCGAGGCCGAATGGGGCGCGTCCTGGGAGTTCGCGCATGTCCACCAGGAGGGCGCGGTGATTGTGCCCAAAGATGCCAAGGCGCTGATGTTCAACCTCGGCGGCCGAATGGTCACTACCCAGAAAGTGTCGATCCCGGCCCGGCCGTTTGTCGGTCTCTCGCCAGACAACGAGGCCGAGATCCTGGAACTGGTGACCGACTTTCTCGGAGGCCTCCTGTGATCGCACCGGTACCCCTCGAAACCCTGATTGCAACCGACAGCCTGGCGCAGACGCAGACGGCCATCGTGCGCCGCGTCGGCGAGCTGATCACCGGCGTCTCCGTCGTGGCGCATCCGGGCAAGGTCGACATCTCGGAGCTCGTCGCCAGGACGGTCGTCCAGGCCCCCGGCGTCGGCATCGGATTTACCCGCATTCGCGAGACCGCGATGGTCGATGGCGCGTTTTGCCTGGCCGTCGAGTGGGTCGCCTATGTCGTCGCCGAGGCCCGCGTGGTCGCCAGCCGGCGCGTTGAAAAAGAGGCCGTCGGCCTCGCCATCGGCTCGCGGCTGCTTGCGATCCTCGGCGACATGGAGACCAGCACCTGGGGCCTCACCGGGATCCTGCCGCCCGAGACCTCGCCGCTGCCCGAGCTCAAGCCCATGTTCACGGTCCGCGATCAGGCCCAGGGCACGGTGTACTACGCGGTGACGTGGACGCAGGTGATCGCCGACCTCGGAGCGCCGATCCTGCCCGATGCGACCGGCAGCTATGACGAGGCCTCCGGGCTGATCCTCTATGACACTGCGGCGGATCTCGCCGAGCTCGCCCGCTTTATCCCGGCGCGGCAGGTGCCGGACAGCGATGACAGCGAGGCCGGCGATGCGTGATCCCTACGCCCTGGCGCTGCGCCGGCAGGCAGCGGCGATGGCGACGATCGAGCGCCGGCTGGCCATGGCCGACCTCACCGGCAAGGTGCACGAAGTCGATCCGGCCAAGCGCCGCCTGCGGCTCAAACTCGGCCAGGATGCCAAGGGCCGGCCGGTGCTATCGCCCTGGGTGCGCTGGCAGGAGCCCGGCGTCGGCGCGCTGTCGATCCACAGCGAGCCGGCCATCGGCGAGCAGATGCGGCTGGTCTCCGGCTCCGGCACCATCGGCACCGCCTCGATTGCCGTGCCCGCCACATTTGACCGCGACCATCCCGCCCCGTCGACGGCCAGCGACACCACGGTGATCGCGCGCGGCGATGTCCGGATCGAGATCTCCGACAAGATCCGCCTGGTCGGGCCGGTCAAGATCGACGGTGCCGTCGACATCGAAGGCAGCCACGTCACGCACAACGGCGTGGACACCGGCTACTTGCACAAACACAAGGACATCACGCCTGGCCCCATGCTCACTGGCCCACCCGCCTGAGAGACCATTCGCACTCTAAACCGAGAGGTATTGACCCATGACCCGCAAGTCCCCTGAGCCCGTCACCCCTGCACCTGTCAGCCCCGCCCCGGCCGGCGTTGCTGATTACATCGTGACTGACACAGCGCCGCCGCGCGTTGCCGGCCGGCGCGTTGCCGCAGGCGAAATCTTGCAGCTGACCGAGGACCAGGCGCGCTCCGAACTGATCGCCCTGCACATCCGGCCGGCTGTTTAACAGCTCCTGAAACCCCACGTGATCGAGCTTTGATGAGGCATTAAATGGCAGGCGCAATCAGATATCGGAAGGGCCTCAATGAGCGGACGCTGCAGCCGCTCACCGGCCTGCCGCATCTGATCCAGTCGCTCGGCCGGATCTGGGCAACGCGCCCCGGATCGCGGCTGATGCGGCTGACCTACGGCGCTGACCTGCGCTCGGCGCTCGGCGAGGATCTGACGCCCGCGATCGCATTGCAGATCTACAGCGAGATGGTTGCCTCTGCTGCCCGGCATGAGCCGGAGGCGGCGATCACATCGCTGCAGCTCGTCCGGCTGACGGAGACCGGCGTCCTCGGTATCCGGCATGGCGGTCTCTATTACCCGCACGGCCGGTTTAACGACTACTCGATCGCGGTGCCGTTCGGCGCGATTGCGGGCGGAGGCGCGTGATGACCAGCCGGTTTGTCGACATCGATCTCTCCCGTCTGCCGGCTCCCGATGCCTTGCAGCCGCTCGACCATGAGGCGGCATTTCAACAGCGCTTGGCCGACTTTGTTGCCCGCATGGATGAGGCAGGCCAGCCCTTCGATGTCGGCACGATCGACAGCGATCCGGCCGCGATCCTGTTGCAGCATGGCGCGTTTTTTGAGGTGCAGCTGATGGCTGCTGTCAATGACGCGGTCAAGGCGACGCATCTGGCGTTTGCGCGCGGCGCGGATCTCGAGCAGCGCGCGGCCGATCTCGGCGTTGTGCGTCAGGTGCTGGTCCCGGCCGACCCGGCAACGACACCGCCGACCCCTGCCATCATGGAGAGCGACGAGAGCCTGCGCCGTCGCCGGCAGCTCGCGATAGAGGCGTTCTCGACCGCTGGTCCCGACGGGGCCTATCTGTTTTTCGGGCTCGCCGCGCATCCGCACGTGCTCGATGTGGCGGTCTATGACCCGCACTCGGGTCTTGCCAATGACGGCGAGGCGCTCATCGTCGTTGCCTCCAGCCAGGGCGACGGCGTGCCGACGCCGGCCGTGCTCGATGCCATGGCCGAGTTTCTCGACGCCGGGCTGATCCGCTATGCGGTCGGCAGCCCGCGTGTCCGCGCCCTGACCCGCCGCCAGAAACTGCGCCCGCTCACGGACCGGGTGATCATTGAGGCCTGCTCGACGCTGGATTGCACGATCAGCGTCACGCTCAAAATGCCGCGCGGTCCGGATCCGTCGACGCTGCGGACCCTCGCCCTGGCCCGCCTGACTGCCTATCTGGCGAGCCGGCGCGGCATCGCCCGCATGCTCTCCGATACGGCCATCGCTGCGGCGGTGCATGTCGCCGACGCGGCCGGCTGTCGCCCTGGTCGAGGACGCTGACATCGTGATCACGGCGGCTAACCCAGGTTGTCAGTGACGTGCTGCCTGGTCCAAAGGAGCTCGCCCGCGTCACCGCCGTCACGCTCACCGTCGAGGTGATCTGATGAGTGCGCCCACGGTCCCCGGCAACTCGCCCGAGCCGATCAAGGCGTTAGCGGCGATTGATGTGGAGCGGATCCGCGCAATCGACGTCGACATCATCCGCCGTGTCCATGATCCAGATCTCTGCCCGCCCGCCTGGCTGCCGCTGCTCGCCTGGGCCTGGTCGGTCGACGAGTGGGATCCGGCCTGGCCAGTGGCCGTCCAGCGCGCAGTGATCAAGGCGGCCCCCGAAGTCCACCGGCATAAGGGCACCGCCTGGGCGGTGCAGACCGCGATCGCCGCGACCGGCTATGCCGCCGCGCTCGAGGAGTGGTTCGAGTACGGCGGCTCTCCCTACCGGTTTCGCCTGACCGTGACGCTCGGACCGGTCGAGCCCTGGACGGGCGAGGCCGGCGAGATGCTGGCGCGCCTGGCGCTGCGGACCAAAAACACCCGCTCGCGGCTGGAGCTGATCCGGCTCGTCCGGCGAAACGAGGCCCCGCTCTATATCGGCGGGTCGGTCTCGATCCGCAGCCGCGCCCGCATCGGTCCGATCCTCCCCGGCGCGCTCCAGGCGCGGCCTTACATCCACGTCGGCGGTGCGGTCCGTGTCCGCCAGTCGACCCGCATTGCAGGAGGCGCATGATGGGCGTCATTGTCACACTGCAGGGCCAGGCCCTGTTTGCCCAGGCGGCCGCCCAGGGCGGCACCGCTGTGCCGCTCGCCGCAATTGCTGTCGGCGATGGCAACGGGGCGGCGATCACCCCGGTCGAGACCGCGACGCAGCTCGTCCGCGAGGTCTATCGCACCGGCGTCCAGTCGGCTCTGACCGATCCGCAAAATGCAAATTACATCATCGTCACGGCGGTGATCCCGGCCAATGCCGGTCCCTTCACGATCCGCGAGATCGGGCTGTTTGCCAGCAACGGCCAGCTCGTCGCCATCGCCGACTATCCGGACACCCGGAAAAACACGACGGCCCAGGGCGTCGATACGACGCTGACCATCGAGCTGGTCCTGGTCGTCTCCGAGACTGCGCAGGTGACGCTGGTCGCGCACCCCGGCAGCTGGGCGACGCAGGACTACGTCGATCAGCGGATCCCATCGTTTGCGACGATCCCCGAGCACCTCGCCGGCACAATCTCGACCAAAACAGCGCACCCGGCCGGCGTCGCGGCGATGATCAACGCGGCGGTCGAAAACCTGCCCGATCCGCTGGAACTGGCAAACGCTCCCGAGCACCTGGCCGGCACAATCTCGACAAAGGCCACACACCCCGCCGGCGTCAAATCCATGATCGATGCCGCCGTGGCGGCGCTGCCGCCGCCGCAGGGCGACGTGATCTACCGTTTCGAAACTCTGTTGTGAGGACCCGACATGGCCGCATCTCCGCAATTCACCGGCACCCCGCTCTATGGCTCGGCCGTCGTCTCGACAGCCAACACCAACCGCGACGGATCCGGCACGCTCGCCACGGTCCTGACGCTGCCGGCAGGCGGTGGCCGGATCGACCGCGCGGTGCTCAAGGCGACCGGCAACACCACGGCCGGCATGCTCCGGCTGTTTATTCATGACGGCACGGCCGCGCGCTGCATCGCCGAGATCCCGGTCCCGGCTATCACCGTCAGCGCCACCGTCGCCTCGTTCGAAACCGTGATCGATTTTACGACCGGCGAGAGCTCGGCATACGGCCTGGTGCTGCCGGCCGGCCATTCGCTCCGGGCCTGCACGCATGTCGCGGAGACGTTCCACGTCATGGCGTTTGGAGGGCAGTTCTGATGGCGAACTTCGGCCTTAACGGGTTCCCGCGCGGCAAGCTCGGCCGCGCAAGTGGGGGCAACGGATCACTGACGGGCAGCGTCTCGCTGCTCGCCATCACGCGCACGGCCAGTCTCGGCCAGGACGTGTTCGGCATCGGCCAGTACCGGGTGATCACCAACAGCAGCACATTCGTGGTGCCGGAGGGCGTCACCGCGGTGCGCGTGCGCGCCCGTGGCGGCGGCGGTGGCGGCGGTGGCGGCGGTGGCTCCGGTAACCGCCGTGGCGGCGGCGGCGGCGGTGGCGGCGGCTTTGGGATGGGCGTGTACACCGTGGTGCCCGGCCAGGCCGTGAGCGTCACGGTTGGCGCGGGCGGCGCGGCCGGTTCGGCTGGTGGCAACGGCACGGCCGGTGGCACCTCCTCGTTCGGGACGATGTTGTCTGTAACAGGCGGTGCTGGCGGTGTCGGCGGCATCACCACTGGCGCGGGCGGCGCAGGCGGTCTGTCGTCAGGTGGCGGTATGAACGTGGCCGGTGGCGCGGGTGGCAACGGTGGCGCAGGCACTGGCGGATCAGGCGCGGGTGGCGGCGCGGCCGGTGGTCCGCTCGGCATCGGCGGTGCGGGCGGCAACGGCTGCGCGCTGTCTGCCCAGGGCGACAATGGCGGCGGCGGCGGCGGTGGCGCAGCCGGCAATGCAGGCGGCACCCTGACCACCGCGACGAGTTACAACGGAGCTGGAGGCGGCGGCGTTGGCGGACCCGGCACCGCGACGGCAACGCCCGGCCCGAATGCGGACGGCGCGTTGCAGTCGAGTGGCGCGGGCATCTCGGCGACCCGTCCGTTTTCCCCCCGTTTCGAGACGGACCTCGAAACCTCCTCCGGTGGCGAGGGGGGCATCATTACATCAAGCGGCGCGCCGGGACGGACGGCCGAGGCAGGCGGCGGCGCAGGCGGCGGTTCGGGCGCGCCGACGTCGCATTCGCCGCATCCGGGTGGCCTCGGGCGTGGCGGTGGCGCTGGTGGCGGTGGGGCCGGTGGCAACTCGTACGCTGGTGGCGCTGGCGGTGCCGCGCAGTTCGGCCACGGCGGCGGCGGCGGTGGTGCGTCAATGGCAGCCGGAGCCAGCAATGGCGGCGCGGGTGGCGCAGGCTTCGTGATCGTGGAGTGGTGAAATGACGAAATTTGCACGCATCATCGACGGCATCGCGGTCGACGTCACCGCCGCCGATCCTTCCGGCCTCTACCATCCGGACGTGGCGAGCCAGTTTGTCAGCGTCCCGGCTCAGGTCGAGCGCGGCTGGCGCAAACAGGGCAGCACCTGGTCGGCTCCCGAGGCCCCGGCCGAGACGCCGGCCACCGCAGTGCCGCGCCGGACCGTGTTCACGCCGCCCGAATTTTTGCTCCTGTTCACGGCGGCCGAGCGCGTTGCAATCCGGGCGGCACGGCCGACCAATCCGGTGATCTCTGACTGGCTGACCATCCTTGAAGATCCGCGCTTGTCCGAGGTCGACGTGACGCGGCAGTCGACACGGGACGGGCTGGAGTATCTCGCCGCCGAAAACCTGATCACCCCGGCCCGCGCGGCCGAGATCGGCACGGGAGCGCCGCTGTGACCACCATCCTCAATTACCTCTACAATCTGCACGTCGCCCTGTCGCAGCTCGCCAACGTGCTGATCGGCGGCGACCCGGACGAGAGCCTGTCGGGCCGGATCGGCAAGAGCCTGGCTGCCGGAGGCTGGGCCGCACGCGTGCCCTGGCCGGCCCTCCTGCGCCGGCACTGGCTCGCGGCGATCGAGACCGACGAGGGCGGCAACAGCGCGCGTGGGAGACGGGAACGGGTTTGAACATTTGTCCTGTTCAATTGGTAAAGCCCGCTTCGGCGGGCTTTATTTCTAGACTACTTGCGCTTGTTCCAGACCTCAAAGAAGGAGCGGTCGGTCATTCTCAGGACGTCCTTGGCGGCTTCGTCACACCCAAGCGTCGCAACAAGCGTCTCGGCCGACAGCCTTTCCTTTTCGACAAGCGTCTCCGCGTAAGCATAATCCCTCGCAGAAAGGTGGTTGCCCATAACAGCGTCAGTCTTGACCTCGTATGCTTCGCAGGCGTCTTCAATTGCGAGAACTGCCCCCCAAAATCGAGCGAACTCGACTGCGGGATCTTTCGCATGTGACAGGGTTGGGACGAGAACTGCAGCAAGAGCAAGGGTGATTGTTGGGCGCATACCGGGGTGGCCTTTTTGAGGTTGAGTTGCTGATCGATGGCAATAGCCATACGCCCCTTGATTTTGGCAACAACTGACCGCATTGTCAGCCCATCGCAACTGATGATCGATTGCAGCAGAACGGGCTGACTGGTGTCAGCCCGTTTGTTTTTTGCGCCATCCGTACTCTCCATCCCAGCAGATCGCTCACTGATCACACACGGGATGGACCATGTCGGGCACCACCAATTTCGTCGGCGTTCGCCGCTTTTCGGATCTCCGGTCGACCGTCGCCCGGATCGACACGCGCGACAGCACGGCCATCGGGCTGGTGCTGCCGGCACCGCTCGCCGACAACACGGCGTTTCCGATCAACGAGCCGGTGCGGCTCTCCACCGATGACGCCGACCAGTTCACAAAGTTGGGTGCCGGCGTCGCCCAGGACACGGTCAATCAGATCAAAGCCGAGGGGATCTCGACCGACATCGTGTTTGTCCGCGCCCAGCATTCGGCCCTGGTCGACGCGCAGCAAAAGCTTGAGGCCGAGATCAACTCGATCGTTGGTTCGGCCGGGGCTGGCACCGGCGTCTGGGCGCTGCTGGAGGCCAAATCCCACCTGAAGCTGGAGCCGGGCTGCATCCTCGCGCCGGGCTATACCGCGCACCGGATCGGCAGCGCTGCCAACGCGGTGACCGCCGCCGCGCGCACGGTCGCCGACCGGATCATCGACTGCATGGTCATCGCCGACACGCCGTCGACGTCGGTCGCAAGTGCCATCACCTGGGCCGAGGATTTCAGAACCGCGCTCAACGTCATCGGCATGTACCCGGCCGGGGTCTACAATTTCGGCGCTGGCAATGTCACCCGGCCGCTGTCCGCCTCGGTCGCTGCTGCCATGGTGCGCCGGGACAAGGAGACGGGCGGCCCCTACAAGGCGTTCTGGAACCGGCCTCTCAAGGGCGTTCTCGGGACGTCCGTCCCGGTCGGATACACCGACGGCGATGCCGGGTCCGAGGCCAACCAGCTCGCCCAGGCCGGCGTCGGTACGGTGATCGAGGGCAACCAGCTCTGGGCACCCTTCACCACGGCCACCGACCCGACCGTCTCGTCCTGGCGCTCGATCAAAAAGATCCGCACGCGCCTGGCGGTCTCGAAAGCGATGCTGCGGCCGATGCGCCAGTATCTCAACGAGGACATCACGCCGCACATGGTCACGCTGATTTACCGCGCGCTCGACCAGTTCCTCTCCGACCTCGTCACCCTCGGCGCGCTGATCGACTACGAGGTGCTGTGGTCCAAGGCGCTCAATCCGGCAGCCGTGCTGGAGGCCGGTGCGCTGCGCGTCAAGATGCGGTGGGCCGAGACCCCGGATCTTGTCGACCTGCAGCTCTACGATGAGCCCATGCCCGAAGCGTTCGACGTGCTGCAGGCCGCGATCGCCTCTGCACTGTCGCAGCTCGGCTCGTCCAACATCCGCGTCACCGCCTAAGGAGCTCAGCCATGGATCGCATCATTCGCGGTGCCAACTGGTACTGCAACGAAGTCAACCAGCGCCTGCGCATCGACGAGACGACGCTGCCGGAGCTCTCCCGCGAGATGCTGCCCTTCGTCATGGGCGGCGGCTGGTTTGCAATGGAGCTGCCGGCCGAGATCGCGGCGCTGACTTGCGAGATGGCGGTCAATGGCGTTCATGAGGATCTCAAGACGCGCTTTGGCCGCGAGCCCGGTGACTGGACCACGGTCACCTACTACGAAAACCTGCTGAACGTGTTCCCGGCCGCCTCGACCGGCGAGACCGGCAGTGCGTCGAAGGTGCAGATGCGCGGTCGGGTGGTCATGCTCAAAGGCCTCCTCAACGGCTACGCCCAGGGCGGCGTCAAGGGCCAGAAATCCACCGCGCCGACCCGCCTGCGCTGGTCCTCGATCGTGCTCTATCACGACATCCTGGACGGCAACACGGTGCACAAGTTCGACATCCAGAACAACGTGCTGGTGATCAACGGCGTCAACTACACCGCCGAGCACAACCGCATCATCGCCGCCTGACCGGCTGATTTAAGGAGCATTCGAGATGGGCTCGAACGTGACTGAAACACCCGTTGCCATCGCCCCCGTTGCAATCGTCAACATGCCGCAGGCAACCGGCGAGGCACCCGCCGTTTCGGAGATCCCGATGCCGCCGCCGGCACTCTGGGCCGAGCTGGACAACTCGGCGCAGAGCCACGGCAGTGCAAAGCCGTCGACTGGCGCATCCACTGGTGCATCCACTGGCGCGCCGACCGCGCCGGCTGCGGCGCTGCCCGCACGAGAGGTGGAAAAGCTGGCCTTCAGCCGGTCGGTGGCGACCACCGTGCCGCTGGAGTTCGCATTCGATCACCCGGAGCTCGGTCACATCGCCAGCGTCATCGTGCGCCGGCTGACGGTCGCCCAGGTTGGCGACATCCTCGACCGGCGCAGCCGGACCAACGCGCCGGACCTTTACGACATTTACGCCGAGATGACGCAGCTGCCGGCCCCTGTTCTGCGCGGGCTGGAGGCCGGCGACGGTGGCCGCGTGGTGGAGGTGTGCTGGGATTTTTTGCCCCCCGTGTTCCGGCCGACGTCGACAGCGACCGGCCAATAGACCGTGTCGTGATCGACCTGCCGCGCTGGCGCGCCTACATCGCGCGCCTCGCCAGCTCGTTTGCAACGCCGCTGCCTGCGCTCCTAGCCATGCCCTGGGACGAGGCGCTGCGATGGTTTCCGGAGGTGCGTGCGATCTATGACGAGACGTGGGGGCGAGGTGGAGGCCGCAACAGATGAGTGATCTCGACGTCGCCCTGCGCCTTCGCCTGGTCAACCAGCTCTCGCGTCCTGCCGAGGAAGCCGAGCGGGATTTGCAGCAGCTCGGCCGCGCCGCGCAGCAGCTCGGCCGCACGCGCGTCG
Source organism: Pannonibacter sp. SL95 (assembly GCF_026672425.1). Classification (GTDB taxonomy): domain Bacteria; phylum Pseudomonadota; class Alphaproteobacteria; order Rhizobiales; family Stappiaceae; genus Pannonibacter. The sequence continues at coordinate 1,044,920 of NZ_JAPPRC010000003.1, read as the reverse complement.
GTGCCGAGCTCGGCACCGGACTGCAGCAGCTCGGTCGCGATGCCGAGGCTGCCAAGGGCAAGCTGGGCAACATCACTCAATCGGCAAACGAGGCCCGGCAGGCGCTTGGCCGGATCGGCGACGGGGCCTCGGGCATCCGGGCGGATGCGCAGCGCGCCGAGGACGCGATCCGTGGCATCCGCACCGAGGCCCAGACCACACGCCAGGCGCTCGGCCGGATCGACGATGGCGCATTCGATGGGCTCAAGGCCGACGCCAACGCGGCCGAAAAGGCGATCAAGGACATCGGGGCTGCCGCCGACGCGCAGCGGGCAAAACTCGCCGCGCTGCGCATGGGTGGCCCGCTCAATGGCACGGGCTCTGGCCCGGTCCGGCCCGGCCTGACGGGCGGCGGTGCGGGTGGCGGCACAGGTATCGCCGCAGCGGCTTATGACCGCCTCGGCGGCGATGCGTTCATCCCGCTGACGGCCGGGGCCGGCTATGCGATTGGCGGCGCGTTTGCCGGTGCGGGTGTCGTCGCCGGTCATTCGATTACCGCCGCCGCCGGCGACGAGTTCATCTCCGACAGTATCCGGATCACAGGTGCCTACAGCGAAGCTGATCAGGCCCGTTATGACCGGCTTATGGCGCAAATCGGGGCACGGAAAGGTGTTGGAACAGCTGGCGCAATGAACGTCATGGGGCAGTTGCTCGCCGGCGGCATCAATCCAGAAGAAGCCGCCGCAATGACGGAACAGACCATCGTTTTTGGCAAGGCGACCGGCTCCACCTCTGAAGATGCGGCGAAGGCGACGATTGCACTGCGCAACAATTTCGGGATTGGGTCAGATGACCTGATGGGCGCGCAAGACATCATGGCTCTCGGCGGCAAAGCGGGGCAGTTCGAGGTCAAGGACATGGCCATGCACGTGCCATCCATAGCCGCCAGGATGGCGGCATTGGGAGAGGGCGGCCTGCCTGGCACCAAGGTCCTCGTCGCGCTTGGGCAGCAAATTCGCAAGGCCACGGGGACCAGTGCAGAGGCCGCGACCAACTTCGAAGGCATGCTCGGCAAGTTTACGGCACAGGATTTCCTGGCCAATGCGTCAGAGTACGGGATCGATGTGCAAAAGACGCTGTCGGCCGCACAGGAAGCCGGCACTTCGCCCGTGATGGCGGTGCTGGAGGAGATCCAGTCGAAGGTTGGCAACGACCCATTCAAGCTGAAGGCGTTGATGCCCGAAGAACAGGCCGGAGCCGGGTTGGCGGCGGTTGTTCAAAATCTCCAGGCCGCCAAAGACCTGATGAAAGACATGGACGCAGCACCCGGCACGGTGATGGAAGATTTCGCCATCGCCACGGACAACGCCAGCGCTGCCTGGGACCGGTTTTCGGCCAATGTCGCAGCCAAGGCCAAGGGCCTGGCGGCCAACACCTTGCCGCTTTTGACTGAGGCCATGAATGCGCTGTCTGCCGCGATGGAAAGCGGCACGAACGAGCCGTCGACGCTCAAGGCACCGCCCGGCTCTTCCGGCGCGTTGCAGCAGGAGATGCACGCGCGCACCGACAACGCGCACCGGGCCAACCGGTTTTTCGAGCGGCTGCTCGGCTGGGAGCCGTCGGAGGCCTCCAAGCGGCTCGACGTGATCGATGCGTATCAGGAGTACGGCCAGACCAGGGCGGAGGGCGAGCGCTACAGCGCCGAGGACTACGAGGCCGGTCAGGAGCGGGATGCGGCCCGAAAGCGCCGCGAGACCATGTGGGGCGTCGGCGGCTCGCCGCTCTCCGGCGATCTGCGCCCCGAGGCCGAGGCCAGCATGCGCGGCTATGTCGAGGGGCTGGCGAGCGAGGGCACGGCGGCCGAGCAGGAGGCCGCGTCCATCGCCGACCGGATCAAGGCGCTGCTTGGATTTACCGTCAGTCCGACCATCGCGCCGACCTATGTTGCACCCGGCAGCTCCGGTGGGTCTGATGCTGCGCCGGCCACCGCTGGCGAGCGTCATTCCTCTCTGCAGTCCTCACAAAACCTGCGCGTGACCCAGAACATCACCTCGCCCAACCCGTCGCACGCGGCCGCCAAGGCCCGGCGCGAGCAGGCCCGCGCGGTCAATCGCAGCTTTGCACGTGCCCAGCATGATCTGGCGAGGGTGCCGACATGACGCCCGCACTCAGCAATGCCGGCGCACTGTTTTCCATCGGCTCGGCGATCCTCTACACGGTCGGGCTCAACCCGCAGCGGCTGAGCTATGCCAGCGATGCCCGGTTTCCGGCGCATCCCGTCCAGGGCGGCATCGCGTACCAGATCACCGGCGCGGGCCAGGAGCGGCTGACGATCGAGGCCGTGACATTCCCCCATGTGGTCGGCGGTCTCGACGCCCTGGCGCTGCTCAAGGGCTATCACCGGGCGCAGTCAATCGTCCCCTATGTGCGCCTGCGCGGCAACTATCTCGGCGAGAGCGGCGGCATGGTTGCGATCGAGACGCTCGATTACGACGAGGAGCGGCTGCATCCGTTTGATGGCGTGGGCCGGCAGATCGATGTCAGCCTCGGCCTGCTGCTGTTGCCGGCCGAAAGCTATTTGGGCCAGACGGGCCGGATCGCGGATCTCGGAGGGCTGCTCTGATGCGCTACACGGTGCCTTATGGCGGCAAGCGCCTCGACAAGATCGCGCGGGACGAGCTGCGGACGGAGCGCGGCGGAACGGTGGAAGCGATCCTGACGGCCAATCAGGGCCTTGCCACCCTGCTCGACGGCGTGACAGTGCCGGGCGGCACGGTGATCGAGATCCCCGAAAACTATCGGCCGGCTGTAAGCAGCCGGCGCGTGCTGGCCTGGGAGTAAGCGATGCAGCGCCCCGTCGTCCACGTCATCGGAGCCATGAGCGGCAACCTCGTCCCCGGCTGGGGACCTGCGCTGCGCGCTGTCCGCTACACGGACAATGAGGGCGCGGATGCCGATGAGATCGAGATCGAGTTCGCGGTCGACGGACCGGGCGCGTCCCGGCCGGCCTCCGGCACCAGCTACCGGCTGCTCTATGGCTGGGACGAGGCAGGCCTGCGCGATGCCGGCTCGTTCACGGTCCAGTCGTCGTCGCTGAGCTACGCGCCGGACGATGGCTGGACGCTGACCGTCGTTGCCCGGTCGGCGGACTTTCTCGACGCCGACAAAGCCGGAGAGACCGCGCATTTCGACGATGAGACTGTCGGCGAGATCATGCAGCGCCTCGCCGGGTCGGCCGGCAAGTCTGCGCGGGTGCATCCCGCGCTGGCCAACATCAAGATCCCCTATCGGCTCAACTGGGGGCAATCACCGCTCGGCTTTGCCCAGGCGCTGGCCGACGAGATCGGCGGCAGCCTGAAGCCGGCCAACGGGCAATGGCAGGTGACGAAGAAAAACAGCGGCCAGACCGCTGGCGGCACGCTGTTGCCGCCGCTCATCATCCCGCCCGAGCGCGTCACCGGTTGCGAGATCACCGAGGAGGAGCGGCCGAAATTCGGCGAGGCGCAACAGCCCTGGTTCGATCCGGAGGCCGGGCTGTCGCAGCTGGCCAGTGCAGCCGGCATCGGCAAGGCCGCGCAGGCGCTGTTGCTGCATCCCGCTGCCTCGGCCGTCGAGGCGGCTGTCTCGGCCGCTGCCGCCGTCCTCGACCTCGGCCGGGGCTCTGTCAGCGGTTCTGTCACTGCCATCGGCGATCCCGATGCCATGGCCGGTGCGCCGGTGATCCTGCCCGGCTACGGCGGCGCGGCGGCAGTCGCCACGTCCATCACCCACGAGTTCACATTCGACGAGAGCGGCGGCTGGTTGATGACCGTCGAACTCGCCGCGCAGACCTGAGAGACCATCATGACCGAGAGATTTTCGACAACCGCCGCCGCCGCCGTCTCACCGCCCTGGAGCCCCTCCGGCGACGTTGTCCTGCAGGCAGATTGCGCCGACCCGCGCGCGCTAGTGGACATTGAGGGGCGCGTCAATGACGCGGCACCGTGGCTGCCGCTGGTGACATTGTCGCGGCATGGCCAGCGCCAGGCGCGGCTGGCGCGCATGCCCCAGATGCGGGTGACGGTCCGGGAGAACGGTGCCGGCCAGGCCGTCAGGGTGTTCGAGGAGGTCGCATTTACCTCGGTTGCCGCGACCAATGTCGTGGGCAAATTCCGCGAGGCGTTCGAGACGTTCTCAGCCGATCGCTGGCAACTCGATCTGGCACCGGGCGACATTGCCGCCGTTGACGGCAATGCAATCAGCGCCAGCTACCTTGTAATCTCGAAAGACCCGCTCAGCTCCGGCACTGAAACTGTCGTGACTGGCAAGACGCTTTTTACGATGCCGTATGACCTGGCATTCGGTCTGCACATGTCGCAACGAGCTGTCGGGCTTGAGGCGGCGATCGAGGTCGTGTCTGACGAGCCGGCGCTGCCGGATGTGCCAGATCTGGCGATTGCGTCGATCAGCCAGGCTGGTACGGTGTTGTCGATCACGACGACGGTCCCGCACGGGCTTGTTCCGGGCAAGCGCATCGGCATTTGCGATGTTGCAGACAGCCGCTTGAACTACGCCGGGGTGGTCGTCGCAACAACACCGACCGCGACTACCCTCACGGTGACGGCTGGCGTCAATGGCACGTTGCCATCGGTGACGGCCGGGCCGCTCACTTCCGGCACGCTGTATCTGCGGCCCGGCATGGGCCGCGCACAAAATGGCGTCTCGCTGGTTTTTGAGGGGGCGTCTCAGACCTCTGCGTCGTTTTACCTGCGCAGCGCCAGCGGTGACCTGATGCCCACCGGTAGCGTCGCTGGCGATCATCGCATCACGACCGGTTCGACCACCTCGCAATCGCCGATCAACGTCGCCCGCACTTATGCGTTTTTGCCGTCTGTTGAGACCCGGATGGTCTCGCGAGTTGACAGTGTGCAGGTGTCTGATGTGGGTGTGGACAGCGCTTCGCAACCGTCTAACAGGGCACGCCGGTCGCAGGTTATTCCTGACGAAACCCAAAATTACAAAGTCAGGTTGCGCGCGCAGCACAACAAGGCGATCACGCGCCCTGTCGCGCAGATCATCAGCGCCGCTAAGGCGGGGAATTCGACCGCGACGATTGTCACCGACCTGCCGCACGGCCTCAACGCTGCCAGTCAGGTCGTGATTTTCGGCATCGCCGACGGAACGAACTTCCCGGTTATGGGCACTCCGGCGACGGTCGCCAGCGTTGTGAATGCGACGACCTTCACGGTAGCTTTTGGCCCCTCGGCTACCGCGACCTCCTATGGCGGCTATGTCTCGTTGGCGCAGGGTGGGCAGGGCCAGGCTGGCGCGGTGGCTCAATCGATCATCTCGGTTGCCCGCACGGACAATGTCGTGACGCTGACGGGCTCCGCGAGTTGGTCAGGGCTAATTCACGGCGACTACGTCAACGTGGTCGGGTGCAGGCGGACCGTCGCCCCGCTCGGGGCTGCGGTCGGCGTCGACGGAGCGTACAGGGTCCGGGAGATCAACGGTACCACACTGCTCCTCGAGCAGATCAACGCCGATGTTTCGCCGAGCGGCGGTGACATTGCGGCGACCGCATGCGGCGGCGCTGTGATCAAACGCAGCGATATTAGGCTGTCGTTCTTGAGGCTCATCGATTTCGAGCGCTTGCGCGTCGAGGCCATTCCCCGGCCGGGCGGCGACAGCAGCGATGCGTTCCCGGTCACCATCCAGGGCGGCGCGTCATCGGTCGCTGGCGCTACTGCAGAGGATGGCTCGCTGTCATCGGTCAACCCGATGGCCATGGGCGTCCGCGCGCGCTCCAGCAACCCCTCGCCCATGTCCGCGTCCGGAGACGCGGTCCATGCGCTGGCCACGATGATCGGCGCGATGGTCGTCAAACCGTATTCGATCCCGGACGCCGAATGGTCGATGTCCGCCGCACTGACGACCACCACGGCGCAGGTGATCCAGGGTGCGGCCGGGTCCGGTCTCCGGCGTCATCTGACGGCAATCCAGGCCATCAACACCGGCGCAGCCATGGTCGACCTGATCATTCTCGACGGCACGACCGAGCGGTGGCGCATGCCTCTCCCGGTCAACGTGCCCGTGTCGGTGCAGCTGCCGACGGGGCTTCAGGTCAGCACCAACACCGCGCTTAACGTCAACCTCAGCGCTGCCGGCACCGTCCGGATCAACGCACAGGGCTACACTGCAACCTAACGGCCAAGGAGATCGCCGATGATTACCCTGCTGATCCATTCCACTGAGTTTCGCCCCGGCCGCCTGCCGGATCCCGAGGAGCCTGGCGACACGGGCCGGCCGGATACCTGGTACGTGCGGTTCGAATGGGCCGACGACGCCGGGACCCGGTCCAGCGATGTAGTGCTGGAGGGGCTGCCTGAGAGCGCCAGCAGCCAGGAGATCTACGACGCCGTGATGGCGACGATCAGCTAACCGCGACGGGCGGTCCGGGCCGCGCCAACGGCCCGAACGGCGGGGACCATTCGCAGGCTCCGCCCGGCAGACCGATCAGGATCACCGCCGCACCCGCTGCTCGCGCGAGCGCCGGCAGTGTGGCTGAGTCGTCCGGTAAGATGAAAGACATTCGTTGCGGCTGTTGCCGCGCCCTGCTTTTCCGGATGGCGGCTGCGCCATCCGCACCCGCCATCGAGATCAAGTGCCGCCGCTGCGGCACGATCAATCACCTGAGGCCGCCCGAGCCCGCACCTGAGCGCGACAGTCCCACAGCGCCCGACACGGAGCCCGGCCCATGCGCTGGCAATTGCATAACCTCGACGCCATCCCCTGGCTGATCGACCAGTCCGCCGAACAGTTCGACGCCCTGGTCACCGACCCGCCCTATTCCTCCGGTGGCCTGCACGCAGGCACCCGGACGGCAGACAGCGCCAACAACAAGTACCTCTCCTCGCCGGAGAAGTACCCGGAGTTCAGCGGGGAGAACCGGGACCAGTTCTCCTATCTGCAATGGTCGACGCTCTGGATGACCCACGCGTTCCGCGTGCTGCGGCCGGGTGCGACGGCGCTGGTTTTTACCGACTGGCGGCAGCTGCCGGTGATCACCAGCGCGTTTCAGGCGGCCGGCTTCACCTGGCGCGGCATCGTCACCTGGGACAAGACCGAGGCGAGCCGGCCGCAGAAGGGCCGGTTCCGCGCCCAGACCGAGTTCGTCATCTGGGGCTCAAAAGGAGCCTGGCACTCCAATGAGGGGCCTGCGCTGCCCGGCGTGTTCCGCCATTCGGTCACAGCCGGAGGCCCGAAGCTGCACACGACGGGCAAGCCCGTGCCGCTGATGGATGACCTGATCAAGGCATGTCCCGAGGGCACGGTCCTCGACCCGTTCGCCGGCTCCGGCTCCACCGGCGTCGCGGCGCTCCGCAGTGGCCGGTTCTTCGTCGGCTGCGAGCGCGAGGAGGCCTATTTCGACATCGCCTGCGAACGGCTTTCAAAGAGCGCGTAAGCGGCATTTAAAAACGCCGCTGCCGTGCATTCAGACGGCGACGGCTACAAAGGGCCTGCTGCAAAAGCCTGCGTCAAATTTGCAAAAAATCGCGTCCGGCTACACTGCGACTAGGTCGCACGCCGGCGGGCATGTCTTGCAAGGCAGTCGGGCGGGAAAACACTGGGGAAAGATCTGGTGGGCCCGGAGGGACTCGAACCCCCAACCAATCCGTTATGAGCGGACGGCTCTAACCATTGAGCTACAGGCCCTGCGCCAAAGGCGGAGCCTTCTGGTACACCAGGCTTGCCGTGTCGGGCAAGTGGTGAGCGGCGGGGTTGTGCGGGATGGTCGGGGCCGCAAAGCGGTGGCTGTGCTGCAGCGTTTGCGCCGCCTCGCGATGTGGACTGCCCGCCGTCCTGGCCTCACGGCGGCTTGCCCCCCTTGCAAGCCTGTGCCCGTCGCGTGCAGGGTGGCAGCGGATTGAAGCTGCAAGCGCGGGCCCTGATGCGAAACTCCCTTCTGAATGTCACCCTGGCCCTTGTGCTTGTCTGCCTGACCGGCTGGCTGCTGGTCGTCGGACGGGCGCTGCTGTTGCCTTTCGTGACGGCGCTGATCGTCTGGTATCTGATCAATGCACTGGCGAGCGGCCTGCGTGCCATACCGCTGGGCAGCTGGCGGCTGCCGGCCCTGCCGGCGCTGCTGATCGCGCTCATCATCATCTTCGCTGCCGCGACCTTCATGTTCGACCTTGTGGCGGCCAACCTGACGCAGCTGGCGCGCGACACGCCGGGCTACCAGGCACGGCTGGAACAGGTCTTCGCCAGCCTGTCGGCCATGGCGGGCCTGCGCGAGCCACTCCAGATGCGGGACCTGTTCCCGCAAACCTCGCTGACGCAGCTGGTCACCCAGGCGGCCAGCTTCATCACCACCATGGCCGGTTCGGCCTCGCTGGTTTTCATCTATGTGCTGTTCCTGCTGATCGAGCAGTCGACCTTCAACCGCAAATACGCCGCGCTGTTTGATTCGCCCGCCCGCGCCGAGGCAGCCTTCGCCATCCGCGCCGAGATCAACCGCCGGGTGCTGCATTACTTCGGCATCAAGACGGGCGTGAGCCTCGCCACGGGGATGGCCACAACGGGCCTGCTGCTGGTGCTGGGGCTGCCCTATGCGGCGCTGTTCGGCTTCATTGCCTTCCTGCTCAACTACATTCCCACCATCGGCTCGCTGATCAGCGTCATCTTCCCGAGCCTGCTGGCGCTGGTGTTCTTCGAGACCTATGGCCCGTTCCTCGTCATCTCCATCGGCCTCGGGCTGATCCAGTTCATCCTCGGCAACCTGGTCGAGCCGAAGCTGATGGGCTCCAGCCTCAACCTCTCCGGCCTCGTCATCCTGTTGTCGCTGGCCTTCTGGGGCGCGATCTGGGGCGTGACCGGCATGGTGCTCTGCGTGCCGCTGACGGTGGTGATCCTGATCATCTGCGCCCAGATCCCGCAGACCCGGCCGATTGCCGTGCTCCTGTCCGCAGACGGCAATGTCGGCCCGCCGCTGCAGCCTCGCGAGACGCCTGCGGGGGAGACGGCGCTGGTGCGCCCGTAACGCAGTCCGGTGCCGAACGGGGCCTGTGTCCGCCGGTCTGGATAAACCCACGGATGTCACCCCGGCCAAGCGAAGCGCCGAGCCCGACTTTCCATACACAGGGGTCTACTCGCTTGCAGAGAGGTGCGGTGCGTGCAGCAGCGCTGCGGCAGGCATCGCGCGACCTCTCCGCAGCCTGTGGTACGACCCTGCCAGTCTCTGCTGCTCTGCGAACGAGTAGGCCCCGGGTCTGCGCTGCGCTCCGCCCGGGGTTGTTTGTTGTCCGAGGTGCTAGGGTAAAGGGGAAGCTGCGACCCTTAACCCGCAGCTTCAGCGTCAGGCGACCGTCCCGGGGTCGGGTTTTCACCCGCTGTCATCATGGCTCCCTGACGCTTCCCTTTTCCCGCTTGGAGAGTTGATTGGGCCTCTGGTTGACACCCACGCCCGCAAACAATCCGAAGCACGTCAAGGATAGCACGGCCATGCCCGCCCTGCAGCAGCCTCCCGCCCATGTCTGCGGCTTCGATGTCGCCAAGGACAGCATCACCGCCTTCGACACCGCCACCGGCCGTGTCACGACCTTCCCCAACCGCTCCGCCAGCATCCGCAAGGCGCTGACAGGCCTGTCGGCCGACTGCCTGTGCGTGTTGGAGCCGACCGGCGGCCACGAGCGCCTGCTGGTGGGCGAACTGACGGCAGCAGGCCTTGCCTGCCACCGGGCCGATACCGTTAAGGTCAAGGCATTCAGCCGGTCCTTCGGCCGTCTTGCCAAGACAGACGCCATCGATGCCCAGGCTCTGGCCCGCTATGGCGAGGAGCGCTGGAAGACACTCGCCCTGTTCACGCCGGCCGATGAGACCCAGAGCACACTCGCCAGCCTCAATGCCCGCCGTCAGGAGCTTCTCGCCCTCAAGGTGGCCGAGCAGAACCGCTCAAAGATCCCCGGAGAGGGACCTGGCATCGCGATCATCCGCCGCTCCTGCCAGGTCATCCTGCGGGCGATCCTGCACGAGATCGAGGCCATCGACGCCGCCATCGAGGCGCTCGTCGACGCCTCGCCGCAGCTCGCCCGCCGGATCGAGGTCTGCTGCTCCCTGCCGGGCGTGGGCAAGCGCACCGCCATCACCCTCGCCGCAACCATGCCGGAACTGGGAACGATGGACCGGCGCCAGGCCGCAAGCCTCGCCGGGGTCGCCCCTCATCCCAAGGACAGCGGAACCCTCAAGGGATATCGCCGGATGCACGGCGGACGCTCCACCGTCAAGCCGGCCCTCTTCATGGCCGCCTTGTCCGCAAGCCGCGCAAACGGGCCATTAAAGGAGGTCTATCAAAGGCTTATCAACAACGGGAAGAAGCCAATCCTCGCAATCGCCGCCCTCATGCGAAAGATCATCGTCATCCTGAACGCAAGGATCAGGCAAAACGCACAACAACAGAGTTGATGACACGGAGCAAGGTGCATTCACCACGCGACGGCAATGCCGCATATGAGCAACACCTCTTCGTGTCACCTTGGGCTCGCGCTGCGCTTCGCCCGGGGCGACACCTTGGAGGACGGAAAGGCGCAAACGCGCCTTTGACTTGCCGCATTCCGGGGCGAGGGTTCTCATGCCCCTCGTGAGCATAAGGATTTTTTACGATGAATTTGCCTCTGACCCGTTCTGTCCGCCGTCCGCTCCGGGCCATGGTGATTGCCCTGCCGCTGGCGCTCAGCGCTGCTTTCGCCACGACGGCCGCCCATGCCGAGGACGCCAAGCACGATCTCTTCATCACCGTGCAGGGCATCGGCAACATCGTTGTTGCCCCCGACCAGGCGATGATTTCCGGTGGCGTGATCAGCGAGGCTGCGACGGCTGCCGAGGCGCTGGCTGCCAATTCCAAGGCGCTGGCCGGCGTGGTGGAAAAGCTCAAGGCATCCGGTGTCGCCGAAAAGGACATGCAGACCAACGGCTTCTCGGTGCAGCCGAAGTACACGGACTACGGCAAGACCGACAAGGCGCCGGTAATCGACGGCTATCAGGTCAGCAACAGCATCAGCATCAAGGTGCGCGACATGGCCAAGCTTGGCGACCTGCTCGACGCCATGGTGGCCAGCGGCTCCAACGCCATCAACGGTGTCAGCTTCATCGTGTCGGATGCCGACAAGCGCTCTGACGATGCGCGCAAGGCGGCCGTCGCCGATGCCCGCCGCAAGGCGGAACTCTATGCCGCAGCCGCCGGTGTGAAGCTTGGCAAGGTGCTGTCGATGAGCGAGGGCGGCGCGGCTGTGCCGCAGCCGATGTACCGGATGGCCGCGATGTCCGCCGAAGCGGCCCCGCCGATGCTGTCCGGCGAGGAAACGCTGAGCGCCAGCGTCACCATCGTCTACGAACTGGCTAACTGAGCCGGATTGTCCTCAGGGTGGGGATGCGCCCTGCCCTGAGGCCCTTATGCACGACCCGTCGCCTGCCGGATCGGAACGAGAGGGTCAGAGATCCTTGATCCAGACCTGCATCGGCTTTTCGGTCTCTTCCGTCTCGCCAACGTCCTTCCAGGGGAAATAGACAACGGCGCCTTCAAGCGGGGTGTAGCCGCGCTTGCGCCAGAAGTCGGTGAGCGGCACATAAGCCGCCGGCCGGGCCGGGTGGTCATCCGGCCGCTGCACGGCGCAGAAGGTGGCACGGGTGAAGCCCAACGCCCGGGCATGCGCCTCGCGGGCATCATAGAACTGATGGCCGAGCCCCTGGCCGCGATAGGCGGGATCCAGCACCGATTCGGCGAGATAGAAGATCTGCTTCAGATCAAAGCCGCGCTCCTCGAAGGGTTCGCGGAACTGGATGACTTCCTTGGCCAGCGGTTCGCCGGTGGCAGCGCCCACCAGCCGGTCCCCGTCATAAGCCCCCACGATCACCGCACCCGAGGTCGCCGCATAGCGGGCGAGATAGCGTGTCTCGTAGTCCATGCTACCGTCGTAGAGATATGGCCAGGCCCGGAACACTTCGATGCGCAGACGCGCCAGATCCTCAAGGGCATCCTGAAGCGCCTGATTGGTGAGAAGCTTGATCTGAACCGGCATATGCCCTCCCTGCGGTGCCTTTGTTTTTTGCACACGATGCCCGTGTTGCCACAAAAAAGACAAGAGGCGATTTGCTGGCCGCTGCGAATGCAGGGCAGCCATGCAATGGATGCAGAGCAGTCAACCGCAAGCGGGCTTCGTCGGCCGCTCAAACAATCTCGCGGCGAGAACGGGCCAGGGGCGCGCAAGAACTAAGCCGGCAGCAGGTTACATTTGGCGACAACTTCGCGCTCGCCTTGCCGGGGGCTTGCGATAGCATTCGAGGCGCGCCCATCGGCAAGTTCTTTCACCAAGACGGCAAGAAGCATGGTGGGCGAGTTCTGCCGGCCACTGCCGGAGCATCAGCCAGGAGTGAAGCCATGTCACGCCCAGCCATCCAGGGCTATAGCCCGCTGCAGATCGGCCTGCACTGGGTCATCGCCGCCCTCGTCATCTTCCAGATTGTCTTTGGCGAGGAGATCAAGGATCTCGGCCGCGCGCTCAATCGCGGCACGGACCCGGAAACCGCAACCGTCGTTCTCGGCAACCTGCATATCTGGGCCGGGATCGCGATCCTGGCGCTGACCGTCTGGCGGCTTGCGCTGCGGTTCACGCGCGGCGCACCCGCCCCGGCCGGCGGCACGGCGCTCACCCTCGCAATCATGAAGGCAGCGCACGGGCTGTTCTATGCCCTGCTCCTGGCCATGCCGGTGACCGGCCTGGTGGCGTGGTATCTCGGCGTGCATGACGCAGGCGAGATCCACGAGGCGATGAAGCCGGTGTTCGTGCTGCTCATCGCGCTGCATGTGCTGGCCGTCGTCTGGCACCGTGCCGTACTGAAAGACGACACGATGGCCCGGATGCTGCGTCCCGGCCGCTAATGAACACACCCGCAAGACGGATCCGGATGGGGCTGCCATCCGGATCAGGCTTCAGTCGCGCGCTTCCAGCCAGATGCGTGCGGTCTTGACGTCACCGGAGAGAACGCCCTCCGCAATCTTCTGACCGACGACAGCGCCGAACTTGTAGCCATGGCCGGAACAGGCGGAGACGAAGACGGCCTTGCCATCCTCCTCGACAAAGAAATGCTCGTCCGATGTGAAGGTGTAGGCGCAGGTGACCACATCCGTCACCTTGTACTCCGCGATCCGGCCAAAGGGCGGGGCGAAATGATTGCGCAGCGTCTCGCCTTCGCCCGGCACCGGAACGCGGTTGGCGTTGGCATCGGCGTTCTTGTACTTGTGGATCCCTGCGCCGAATTTCAGCCCGGTGCCGGGCACCGGCGGCAGCACGTAGCCGTCAACCTTGCCACCCACATCAAGGATCACCGGGGCGGCTTTCCAGGCAGCCTTCAGATCGGATGGCGGATCGAGATAGACCACGGCCGTGCGGTACGGCGTCAGGTGGCGGGCGAGATCCGGCGCCAGCTGCACCACCCAGGCCCCTGCCGTCACGACCACGCGGTCGGCTGTGAGCACCGTGCCATCTTCGAGAGACACAGATCCGGCCGCCCGGTCAATCGCCGTGACCCTCGTGTTTTCGCGCAGGTCAATGCCCCGGGCGATGAACCAGTCCCTGAGGCCGGCTGCAATCTTCTGGCAGAGCAGCACACCGCCCTCGGGATTGAAGGCCGCAAACCGCAGGGTCTTGCCATCGAGGAACGGGTAGCGGGCCTCGGCTTCCGCGCCGGTCATGTCGTCAAGCGCATAGCCGCCGTCGATCATGCCCTGGCGATAGCGCTCGCCCTCGTCGCCCGGTTCCTGCGACAGAAGCAGGAAGCCGGTGTCGACAAGGTGTTTCGCCCCAAGATCCGACCACATCTCGTCCCACGTCGCATAGGCATCTGAAATCCGGCGCTGGTATCCGCCCTGACCGCCATAGGCGCGGCGGATGATGCGGTGCTGGTCGCCCGAGGCGGACAGCGGATTGGGAACCGGCCCCTGTTCCAGCAGCGTGACCTCTGCCCCGCGCTTGGCGAGGGCCCAGGCGGTGGAGAGCCCGGAAATGCCGGCGCCGACAACGATGACTTTCATGGCGATGGTCTCCCGGTGGCAGGATCAGGCACTGACCTGAGCAATCCAGTCTTCCAGATTGTAATAGGTGGTGATGCGGGCGATCTGGCCATCGCGGATGTCGAAGAAGGTGCCGGCCGGCAGGCGGTAGGTCTGGCCCTTCGCCTCGGGCAGCCCCTCGTCCGAGACGAGATATGTGCCATTGACGATGAATTCGGCCGCGCCCCGTGTTCCGTCCTCGCTGACGAAGACGACGATGTCGGTCAGCGTCTCCTTGTAGCAGCGGGTCATGTGGGCGTTGAACTCGGTGAACAGCGCCTTGCCAGTTCGCCGGCCACCCTGGTTGACGTCATGGGCGACATCATCGGTGACAAGCGCGACCATGGTGGCCGTGTCGCCGGCATTGAAGGCGGCATAGTAGCGGTTGAGGAGCGCAAGGGACTGGGCGTTTGGCATGGGGAATCCGGATGCTGCACAAGCGAAAGGATCCACATTGAGCCCGCTCCCGGTCCCTATGGCAAGCCATGATCGCGGCCTTCAGTTCGCCAAATGCGAAATCACGAGAGAGCAAGTGGCTTCCGCGCGCAGTCCGCGCGGAAGCTGTTTCCAGGGCAGAAAGCTCAGGCGCGGCCAAGCAATGCGTCAACGCTGAAGCGACCGCCACCGGCTGCCGCCAGGTAGAGGAAAACAAAGCAGTACAGCACCGCCAGCTCACCGCCATTCAGGATCGGATAGAAGTTCTGCGGTGCGTGGGCGAGGAAATAGGCAGCTGCCATGGTGCCCGAGGCCAGGAACGCCGCCGGCCGCGTGAACAGGCCGACCGCAATCAGCAAGCCCGTCGCCAGTTCGATCATTCCGGCGATCCCGGGCAGGGACAATGGCGCGACACCGGAGAAATCACTGGGCGGCAAGGACAGATACTTGGTCGTCCCATGCTGAAGGAAGAGCAGGCCGGACATCAGGCGCAAGGCGCTGAGCAGGCTGCTTGTGTGGCCAGAGAGGAAGTTCATGGCAGTCTCCGATGTGAGAACAGGACCGGTAGACCGGCCCAGTCTTTTTTGTAGGACCGGTTCGACGCAATCGGCAATGGGACGCAGGCGGCTAAGCCGCACCAGCCATGACTGGAAGTGCAAAACCTACCGTTCCACCGGCTCAGAGCGTTTCACGCCGGCGAGCCGCTCGGCGGCGGCTTGGCGAACGGCGCGGGTCAACGCAGCAAGCGAAGACGCTGTCGAGCGGCTGACGTGCCAGTAGAGGGGAACCGACAGGCGGGACCCTGGGCGGAGTTCAACCAGCCGACCGGAGGCGAGATGCTCGCGCACCAGTAGGTCCGGGTTCATGCCCCAGCCAAGGCCGGCAAGGGCGGCCTCGACAAAGGCATTGGTCGAGGCGAGCCAGTGGGTTGGCGGCGACAGGGCAATGCCGAAGGTGGTTTCGATCCACTGGGTCTGCAGCCGGTCCTTGGCGTTGTAGGTCATGGCTGGTGCGACGCCGAGACTGTGGGCCGTGACGCCCTCAGCGAACCAGCGGCGCATGAAATCCGGGCTGGCCGTGGCAACATAGGTGAGCGATCCGAGAAAGAAGCAGTCGCAGCCCTGGACCGGATCGGCATCGGAACTGACTGCGGCCCTCACCTCGCCCCGGCGCAGCCAGTCGGCGCTGTGGTCCTGATCATCGATCTTCAGGTCAAACAGCAATCCATCGCGCGCGCCCTGCGCCATGGCGGGAATGAACCATGTGGCAAGGCTGTCGGCATTCACCGCAAGGCGAAGCGACGCCTGCCCGACACCTGCAAGCTGGAGATCGCGCGCGAGGGCGTCTTCCAGCAGCGCCACTTCCTCGGCATGGCGCAGCAGCCGCTCGCCGGCTTCCGTGGCGGTGGCCGGCTGGCCCCGCACCACAAGCACCGCACCGACGCGATCCTCGAGCGCCTTCAGCCGCTGGGAAATGGCAGAGGGCGTCACGTTGAGATGACGTGCCGCGCGATCAAGGCTGCCGCTACGCAGGATCGCCGCCAGAGCGGCCAGATGGGATGGATCAAAGTGCATTAGCAAGTCTAATCTCAGATGAGATTTATTAGCTAGTCTAATTCAAGGGCTGACGCTACGTGGTCTGGGCAATGTCTGCCCTGGAGCCCCGCATGTTGACTGCCGCCTTGTCTGGCCTGTTTCTCGGCCTGTCGCTCATCATCGCCATCGGCGCGCAGAATGCCTTCGTGCTGCGGCAGGGGCTGCGACGGGAGCATGTCTTTGTGGTCTGCCTGACCTGCGCGCTCAGCGACGCGTTGCTGATTTCGCTCGGCGTGTTCGCCCTTGGCACGGTCACTGACCTGATTCCCGGCATCGAACCAGCATTGCGCTATGGCGGAGCGGCGTTTCTCCTGGCCTATGGGTTGCGCAGCGCCCGATCTGCGATGACCGGCAGCAGCGCCCTCACCTCCGGCGATGGTGCGCGGCAAGGGCTAGGCGCAACGCTGGCCACCGCCCTCGCCTTCACCTTCCTTAACCCGCATGTCTATCTCGACACGGTGCTGCTGATCGGCTCGATCGCCAGCCAGTATCCCGGCCGGGAAGCGGCATTCGGCGCGGGAGCCGTGACCGGGTCGTTCCTGTTCTTCTTTTCGCTGGGCTACGGCGCCCGCCTTCTGGCTCCGGTCTTCGCGCGGCCCAATGCCTGGCGGGTGCTGGATGGCGTGATCGCGGTGGTGATGATCGGGCTGGCGATCAAGCTGATCCTCTGACGCTGCGTGGTTTCGCATCGCCGGGACAACGTGTGACTGGCCGTGCAGTTCAGCTTGGTTGGCCGCGCAATGAAGCAGAGCGAGGCTCAAAGCGTCTTTCAATGCCCCCTCCCCCACGGCCATGCTTGCCATCCCGCAGACAGGCAGCAGGGCCAAGACCATGACCAGACGCACCATCGTTGTAACAGGAGCGGCATCCGGGATCGGGGCGGACATCTGCAAGGCGCTGACACGCGAGGGCGCCCGGGTGATCGCCGTCGACCGGAACCCGGTCGCTGGGCTTGAGGAAAGCCTCCAGGCCGATCTGACCCGCCCGGACGAGGTCGCCGCGCTGATCAAGGCTCTGCCGGAAGGTCTGGACGGTCTTGCCAACAGCGCCGGCCTGCCGCCAACGGCCGCAGCAGAAGCCGTGCTGCGTGTCAATCTGATAGGCCTGAAGCAGCTGACGCTGGGGCTGATCCCGAAGCTTGCCGACGGCGCATCGATCGTCAATCTCGCCTCGCTTGCCGGCGTTGGCTGGCCGGATCACCTGCCGCAGGTGAGGCGCACGCTGGCCCTGCAGCCGGAGGATGACGTGGCAGGTTTCTGCGCTGCGGAAGGACTGAACCGGCCGGACGGGAGATCCTACTTTCTGAGCAAGGAAGCGTTGATCGTCTGGACCCTTCAGAACCGCTGGACCTGGCGGTCGCGCAACATCACCATGACCTGTGTGTCGCCAGGACCGGTCGAAACGCCGATCCTGAAGGATTTCGTGGCAACGCTGGGTGCGCGCGTCGAGGAAGACATGCGGGTCATGGACCGGCCCGGCCGGCCGGAGGATATCGCTCCCGTCGTCTGTTTCCTGTTGTCGGAGGCAGCAAAATGGCTGCGAGGCACAAACATCGAGGCCGATGGCGGCATGAACCGGCATATCCTCAGCCAGCAGCACGGGCTCTGAACACCAGCAGCTCCGGTCGTCATTCATGGTACCCGGGAGATTGACCGGTTCACCAAACTTGTCGCTTGAGCAGGACGCGCCGTTCGGATCAGATCGGCTTCAACACCGCCGATCCCGTGAAGAGGCCAGCATGTCCCTGTCCGTCGATGATTATCCGCGTCTCGTTGCCCTGCGTCACGATCTTCACCGTCATCCGGAGGTGTCCGGCGAGGAACGCGAAACGGCGAACCGGGTTGCGGCGTTCCTGCAGCTGAATGCCCGGCCAGACGCACTGGTGACCGGTCTCGGCGGGCATGGTCTGGCCGCGGTCTACGAAAGCGGACAGCCAGGACCAACGCTGCTGCTGCGGTCGGAACTGGATGCCCTGCCGATCGAGGAAAAGACCGGGCTGCCCTATGGCTCGTCCATTCCCGGTAAAGCGCATCTATGCGGCCATGACGGCCATACGACGATCCTGACAGCCGTCGCGATGGGGCTGGCGCGCAGCCGACCCGCGCGCGGACGTGTGGTGCTGCTGTTCCAGCCTGCGGAAGAGGACGGCTCCGGCGCGGCCGCCGTGATAGCCGATCCGGTCTTCGCAGAGCTGCGCCCCGATCTCGCCCTCTCGCTGCACAACATCCCCGGTCTTGCCATCGGCAAGGCCGAGTTGAAAGCCGGGCCGGTCAATTGTGCCTCACGTGGTCTTCGCCTTCGGTTTGCCGGCAAGACGGCGCATGCCTCGCAGCCGGAAACCGGAACTTCGCCCATGCCGGCGCTGGCGGAGCTGATGCCGGCCCTGTCGCGCCTCTCCCGGGGGACGCAGAGCGATCCAGACTTCCGGCTTGTCACGGTGACGCATGCCTGGCTGGGCGAGAAAGCCTTCGGCATTGCCCCCGGCGATGGCGAGATCTGGGCCACCCTGCGCACGCAGACGGATGCCGGCATGGCCGCGCTGTGCCATGACGCGGAACAATTGGCGCAAGACGCCGCCAGCCGCTTCGGGCTTGGCCTCAGCTTCAGCTATCACGACATCTTCCACCACTGCGAGAACGCACCCGACGCTGTCGCAGCGCTTGGCGCGGCGCTGGATGCCGAGGGGATCACCTGGTCGGCAGGATCCCTGCCCTTGCGTCCCTCGGAAGACTTTGGCCGCTTCCGTGCCCTCTGCCCCTCCGCGATGGTGTTCCTGGGCGCGGGCGAGACGCGTCCGGCACTGCACAATCCCGACTATGATTTCCCCGATAACCTGATCGAGCTTGGCGCAAGATTGTTCCTGCGGGCCATCCGCCAGCAGCTTGGCTGAGCCAGATTCAGCTCAGTAACTCGGGAAGCCGCGGGCGGCCCATTCGCCGCGTGGCACGGCGCCGCGTACCTCGAAGGCGAAGGACTTCACCTTGGTGATGTCCTCGTCCAGCTCGCAGCGGAAGGCAACGTTGTACCAGTAGCCGCCGGCGCGGAACCCGGCCCGGTCTGTCGCCAGCACAGTGCCAGTCTTGAGGCGGAAGGTCGGCAGGATCTCCGGCCGGTAAGCCGGTGAGGCATCGGTCAGCTGGGCGCGAAGCTCCGTCATGCACAGGACGTCGGCCCGCATCTCGCGCGGCATGCCGCGCATGGCGGTCTTGGCGCGGGAATCCCCCGACAGGGTGTTCGAGAACAGCCGCCGGCTGGGCTTCAGATTGCCCAAGGTTGATGACCCGCTGCCAGGCCCGGAACCATCGCCGGTTCCGGTGCCCGAGCCCTTGCCGCGCCCTGGACGAATTGCGCCGGGCGGAGCTTCAGGATCGGCCTTTGCCAGCTGCTGCGGCTTGGGGCGCGGCGGTGCCTTGGCCACCAGCGGGCCGGTGAGGACGGAGGCTGGCAGGTCGGCATTGGCATCCGTTTCCGCCGGAGCGACCAGCTCAGGTTCACCGGGGGCCGGCGGGGCGATTTCCGGCGCGTCGCCCGCCGTGGCCACCAGTGCGGCGATGTCAGACGCCTGCGGCGCAGCGGCCGGCACCTCGGCGGGCGCTTCCGCCGCGACTGCTGCAGCCGGTTCGGCCTAGCGGCACCGGATCGGCCACCTCAGGGACAGCCGCGCTGGCGGGCTCCGTCGCATCCGAGGTCTGCTCTTGCCCGGATGGGGCGTTGGCATCCGTACCGCCGTCGCCAGCGCCCCCACCGGCCGGCGCCTCGGCT
This sequence comes from Pannonibacter sp. SL95, assembly GCF_026672425.1. Taxonomy (GTDB): domain Bacteria; phylum Pseudomonadota; class Alphaproteobacteria; order Rhizobiales; family Stappiaceae; genus Pannonibacter. The sequence goes on along the minus strand of NZ_JAPPRC010000003.1, from coordinate 1,025,063 downwards.
TCTGCGGACGCGCTGGTGTCGGCGGTCACCTCGGCCTTCTCCGCGGCGCTGCCGTCCGCAGCCGCCTCCGGTCCGCTGTCCTCCTCGCCAAACTCGACGACGGGAATAAGCACGGGCAAGGGCTGCGGCGGCTGATCCTGTGCCGCAGCGGGCGGAGGAGCCGGGGCAGGCTCAGGTGCTTTTTCGGGCGCCTTTTCGGGCTCGGGTGCGGGTTCCGGCTCTGGCTCTGGTTCAGGCTCTGGCGGCGGAGGGGGAGCAGGCTGGGGCTCAGGCGCCGCAACCTCTGGCGCAGGCGGCGGCGGCGGGGCTGGCTGCTCGGCTTCGGGCTTCAGGTCCAGCTCCGGCTTCGCGAGCAGCTCGGCCAGGTCCAGCTTCTGTTCCGGCTTTTCAGGCTCGGGTTCGGGCTCTGGCTTGGGTTCGGGCTTCGTTTCGGGCGCGAGCGGCTCGACGAGCGTCACCTCGACCACCGGCTCACGGCTCGGCGGCAGCACATCGGGCGCACCGGCCAGGATTACACCGACGATCGCGACATGCAGCAGCACGGACAGCCCGATGGCTCCCCCAAACCGCGCAACACCAGTGACCCGCTCCTGTTCCATGGGCTGATGCATACTGACAAATGCGGCGAAATGGGAGCGGGAATGGTTGCAGCCACGCGGGGGCGAGTTATCCACTGGGGGGCATCGCCAGGGTTTGTGGATCCCCACCAAAGATCGATCCCCGCACGAGGCGGGGATGACCTAGGAGAGGGGGCGCTTGCGGTGTGAACATGGCAACCAACGTGGCATGCAACAAAGGCGCACGACGGGACCACCCACACCGGACAACCATCGGCGGTCATCCCCGCCTCGTGCGGGGATCCAACTTAGGCAAGTGCAACCGGGCTCGGAGGTTGATGCAAGGCCGTGTGGATCCCCGCACGAGGCGGGGATGACCTAGGAGAGGGCTTGTTCAGTGCCAACGTCGACCAACAAAAAAGGCCGGTCACGCGGACCGGCCTTTCAAGATGTCGTGCTTGCGACCCGCCTCAGCTGTCGAGGAACGAGCGCAGCTTGCGGGAGCGGCTCGGGTGCTTGAGCTTGCGCAGGGCCTTGGCTTCGATCTGGCGGATACGTTCGCGGGTGACCGAGAACTGCTGGCCGACTTCTTCCAGGGTGTGGTCGGTGTTCATGCCGATGCCGAAACGCATGCGCAGCACGCGCTCTTCACGCGGGGTGAGCGAGGCGAGGACGCGAGTGGTCGTCTCGCGCAGGTTCGACTGGATCGCCGCATCGATGGGCAGGACCGCGTTCTTGTCCTCGATGAAGTCGCCGAGGTGGGAATCTTCCTCGTCGCCAATCGGGGTTTCGAGCGAGATCGGCTCCTTGGCGATCTTGAGGACCTTGCGGACCTTTTCCAGCGGCATCTGCAGCTTTTCGGCCAGCTCTTCCGGTGTCGGCTCGCGGCCGATCTCGTGCAGCATCTGGCGCGAGGTGCGGACGATCTTGTTGATCGTCTCGATCATGTGCACCGGGATGCGGATCGTGCGAGCCTGGTCGGCGATCGAGCGAGTGATCGCCTGCCGGATCCACCAGGTGGCATAGGTCGAGAACTTGTAGCCGCGGCGGTACTCGAACTTGTCCACGGCCTTCATCAGGCCGATGTTGCCTTCCTGGATGAGATCGAGGAACTGCAGGCCGCGGTTCGTGTACTTCTTGGCGATGGAGATCACGAGGCGCAGGTTCGCTTCCACCATTTCCTTCTTGGCGATGCGCGCCTCGCGCTCGCCCTTCTGGACCATGGAGACGATCTTGCGGAACTCGGTGATCTCGAGGCCGGTTTCGGTCGCAAGGGTCTGGATCTCCTGCCGCAGCTCGCGGATGGTGTCCTTTTCCTTGGCGACAAAGTTCTTCCAGCCGCGCGTGGCAAGGTTTGCCACCTTGCGCAGCCAGTTCGGGTCGAGCTCGGCGCCCTGGTACTGCTTGAGGAAGTCGGTGCGGTCGACGCCGTAGCTGTCGGCCAGACGCAGCAGGCGGCCTTCGTAGCCCATCAGGCGCTTGTTGATGTCATAGAGCTGCTCGACCAGCGCATCGATGCGGTTCTGGTTGAGCGACAGGCTCTTGACGTCCGCGACCAGCTCTTCCTGGATCTTCTTGTAGCGGCGCTCCTGGCTCGGCGAGAGCGTCTTGTTGGCCAGCTTGTTCTCGACGAGCTGGTCCTGCAGGCGGCGCAGCTTCTTGTAGCTGTCGGCAACCCGGTCAAAGGTTTCCAGCACCTGCGGCTTCAGCTCGGCTTCCATGGCCGACAGGGAAACGTTGGACTCGAACTCGTCCTCTTCCTCCTCGCCTTCCTCACCGGTGCGCTCGCCATCCGGCCCGCGCGGCGCTTCGCCCTCGACCGGCGCGCGCTTCGGCATGCCTTCGTCGTCGAGCTCGACTTCCTCTTCCTCGCCCTCGCCGACGACCGGCCCGCCGCGCCCGTCCGGGCCGGCATAGGTCGCTTCAAGGTCGATGATGTCGCGCAGGAGAACCTTGCCCTCGTTCAGCTCATCACGCCAGATGATGATGGCCTGGAAGGTCAGCGGGCTTTCGCAAAGGCCGGCGATCATCGCCTCGCGGCCAGCCTCGATGCGCTTGGCGATGGCAATTTCGCCCTCGCGCGACAGAAGCTCGACCGAGCCCATCTCGCGCAGGTACATGCGCACCGGGTCGTCGGTGCGGTCGGTCGGCTCGCGGCCCGAGCCAGCCTTCGCCAGCGCGGTCGGGGCAGCGGGAACCAGTTCGCCGCCTTCCTCGCTGTCGTCGACCTGGGCCTCTTCGACCTCGTCGCTGTCGATCACGTTGATGCCCATGTCGGAGAGCATCGACATCGTGTCCTCGATCTGCTCGGAGGACACCTGCTCGGAGGGCAACACCTCGTTCAGTTCGTCATAGGTGACATAGCCGCGCTTTTTCGCGGCCTTGATCATGCGCTTGACGGCGGCATCGGAGAGGTCGAGCAACGGGCCATCCTGACCCTCCGCCGACGCTTCCTGTGCTTCTTCCGTCTGTGTTGCCTTAGCTACCATTGTCTGCTCCAGAACCGCCGCAGTGCTGCGGCGTCGCGCCCGCCTGTCCGAACTCGATCCGCACCACCGTCGCGAAATCCACCAGGACGCGCTGCCATTGGCGCTGCGCCCGGGGACCGGTTGATGATTCGGGTTTTAATCCTTGTCCCTTAAGTCCCACTTAACCGTAAGGCCTGATTGCCGAATTCCGCCCAGGGCGTCCGGCTGACCAAACCCGTTCCCGCACAGCCACCGGTCAGGCGGCCGTGCCGGGCCAAACGTCAGGATGTCGCAGCATCTCTCGGTGAGCTGTCCGTGGTCACATGCCATGCGGAGCGTGGTGAGCTGCCTGATTCTCCCTATTTAGCTCGACGCATGTGATTCGCAAGTGTGATTCGCCGCCAGTCAATGCGATTCGCGATAAAACATGGCCTTTCGTAAACGCGGCAGACGCCCGAGCGGCACGATCACCGGTTCAGGACAGGCCCTGCGCGGCCACTGGCGGCGCGCTGCGCAGCTTCTTGGCCCGCTCGGCAAGCTCAGCTTCCTCGCGTGCACATTCCTCGCGGCGGCGCGCCAGATCCTGTGTCAGGCCCCGGATGCGGTTCCACGCGCCCTCGTTCAGTTCGACCTCGGCCGCGTCAAGCTCCTGCTTCAGTTCGTGCTCCAGCGCGATCAATTCAAGGCTGTCGAGGAAATGCAGGAACACCGCCTCGATAAAGTCGTCTGGCGGATCCTTGCGCAGCAGCGGAAACCGCTGTGCCAGTTCGGAGAAACTGCCAAGCCCCGTACCGCCGTTCTGGTCACCGTTCTGCATCACCTCGCCGAGGATCTGGTAGAATGTGTCGTCGAGGCTCTCGTAGAAATCGGCGACCGACAGCTTGTCGTAATCCGACGCCACCCGGCAGATCTCGGTGCGGAAGCGCGCGTGCAGGGCATCAGAGAAGCCCAGCCGCGACACGCGCTCGATGTGCCGGTCGAGGAGATGCGGATAGCGCACGCAGAGGCCGCAGATCAGCCGCTCGATGCCGAACATCGGACCTTGCGGGGCGGCAATGGTGCGCCCGCCAGGATCTGTTGACACCAGCGCGTTGGAGGCCCCTGCCCCGCCACCGCCATTGCCAAACCCGCCGCCCCCGGCCTGACCGGCAGTGCCGCCGGCAAAGCGCTTGCGCCGTGCCTGCTCGAAAAACAGGTTCGACAGCTTCAGGCGCAGGTCGAGCTGGTAGCGCCGGCGCACGCGTTCGTCGCGGATCGCCCCGATCAGGTCCTCGAAGCGCTTCTCCAGCGCTGCCTTGCGCTCCGGCGTGTCGAGATTTGCGGCCGAGACTTCGCGGTCCCAGATGGCCTCGGACAGCGGCTGCGCCTTGGCAACCTCCTCAAGGAAGCCGTCCAGACCGCGTGTCTTGATCAGGTCGTCCGGATCCTGCCCGTCCGGCAGGAAGCAGAACTGGAAGGAGTAGCCTGACTTCAGCACCGGGAAGATGCGGTCGATCGCACGGTGTGCGGCGGATATGCCGGCCGCATCGCCGTCGAAGCAGACGACGGGCTCGGGTGCCAGCTTCCACAGGCGCATCACCTGATCTTCGGTAAACGCGGTGCCAAGCGTTGCCACCACGTGGCGGATGCCGGCCTGCCACAAGGCAATGGCATCGAGGTAGCCTTCTACGACGACGGCCTGGCCAGACTTGTAGGCCGGTTCGCGCGCCCGGTGGGCGTTGAACAGCATGATGCCCTTGTGGAACAACGGCGTTTCCGGCGAGTTGAGGTACTTCGGCTGACCATCCGGGTCGAGGGTTCGCCCGCCAAAGGCGACGACGCGGCCGCGGTCATCATGGATCGGGATCATCAGCCGGCCGCGGAACCGGTCATAGGAGGGGCGCCCGTCCTCGGGCTTGATCACCAGCCCGGCCTCGACCATCACCGGCTCGTCCACGCCCTGCCCGGCGAGATATTTCTTCAGGGCATCGCGTGTGTCCGGCGCAAAGCCGAAGCGGAATTCGGACAAGGTGGCCGGCAGCAGCTTGCGCTTCTGCACATAGGCGCGCGCAGCCTCGCCGCGCGGGCCACCAAACTCCATCTGGAAGAACCGCGCCGCCATTTCGCAGACTTCGGCGAGACCCGCCCGCTTCTTTTCCTGTCGTGCCGCTTGCGGATCCGCAGCAGGCAAGGCCACGCCGGCCTGCTCGGCCAGACGCTCCACGGCCTCGGGGAAGCTCAGGCCTTCGGTGTCTGTCAGGAAGCGGAAATGGTCGCCGGATGCACCGCAGCCGAAACACTTGTAGCGGCCCCGCCGGTCGTCAACGTGAAAACTCGGGCTCTTTTCCTGGTGGAACGGGCAGCAGGCCCAGAAATCACCCTTGCCGGGCTGGGTCTTACGCCGGTCCCAGGACACACGGCGGCCGACGATGTCCGACAGGGACAGCCGGGCCTTGATTTCATCGAGCAAGCGAGTGTCAAAACGCATGGATCTGTCTGCCGCCCGGGGCACCGCGCCTGTGCGGACCGTGTTTATAGAGAAAAGGCACCGGCACGACGCATGGCTTGCGCTGCCGGACGGCCTGATTGCAACGTGACCCTGTAACATAGGGACCGAGCGGGACCCACTTCAAGTGGCCCGCCGCGCACAGCCATGGCCGGGCACGCGCTGACGCAGTCGCTGGCAGCATCATGACTGCCACTGTCGCCGGCTAGTCGTCGCTCTTGGCTGCCGGACTGCGCAAGAGGTCCTTCACCAGACAGGACGCCTGGACGAAGTCCATCTGACCCGGATAGCGCTCCTTGAGCGCGGACATGCAGCGGCCCATGTCCCGCAATCCCGCCGCTCCGATGGCCCCGATTGTCTCGGCGCAAATGCGGCGCATGTCGTCCTCGTCCATCTGGGCCGGCAGAAACTCGCGAATGATCGCGCTTTCTTCCTCTTCCTGATCGGCAAGGTCGATCTGTCCGGCCTCCTCGTAGGCCTGACGGGATTCCTGTCGCTGAGCCAGCATCCGGCGGAGGAAGTCATGGACTTCGTCATCCGGCACGCCGTCACGGCCTTGTTCGCGCGCAGCCGCTTCCCGGTCCTTGATGGCAGCAAGGATCAGCCGCAACGTTGCAGTGCGGCGTTTATCGCCGCTCTCAAGCGCCTCCTTCAGCGAGGCGCTGATCTCTTCCCGCATGACAGTTCCCACCACAGGCACATCCCCGGCCTTGCGCCAAAATAGCCAGATTGCCGCCACAAAGCAATGACGCCACTATCAAGCGGTTGATTTCACTGAATTATATTAAAGTAGAGCGCTGTTGACCAAGGCCGCCCCTTGGCCTACATTCCCGCGCTTGAAGCATGAGGGCACTGACTGGCCCCGGTTGCGCTCATCCAGCGTTCTGACGGGCTTGCTGCGCCCGATCATGTCATCAACAACACCGAGAAAGCAAGACATGACGACCGCAGACGCGTGGGCCATTCCGCCTGCCACGGCGCTTCTGGTGCTGGCCGATGGGACAGTGATCGAGGGACAGGGCCTTGGCGCAACCGGCGAGGCAGTTGCCGAGGTGTGCTTCAACACCGCCATCACTGGCTATCAGGAAATCCTGACAGATCCGTCCTACGCCGGGCAGATCGTCACTTTCACCTTCCCGCATGTCGGCAATGTCGGCGTCAACGAGGAAGACGTCGAAACCATCAACATGGCCTCCGCCTCCGGCGTGCGCGGCGCGGTGCTGAAGGCTGACGTGACCAGCCCGTCCAACTACCGCTCGGCGCGCCGGTTTGACGACTGGCTGAAGGCGCGCGGCATCATCGGCATCTCGGGCATCGACACCCGCGCCCTGACGGCCCGGATCCGCGACCTCGGCGTGCCGAATGCGGTGATCGCGCACCACCCGGACGGCAAGTTCGACGTCGACGCGCTGAAGGCGCAGGCAGCTGCCTGGCCCGGCCTTGAAGGCATGGACCTTGCCAAGGACGTGACCAGCGGCCAGAGCCTTGGCTGGACCCAGACGCCCTGGGTGTGGAACGAAGGCTACGGCGAAAAAGGCCAGTCCGAGTTCAAGGTTGTCGCCATCGATTATGGTGTGAAGCGCAATATCCTGCGTCTGCTCGCCGACGCTGGCTGCGATGTCACCCTGGTCCCGGCAACGACGTCGGCCGACGATATCCTCGCCCTGAAGCCGGACGGCGTGTTCCTGTCGAACGGCCCTGGCGACCCGGCAGCAACCGGCACCTATGCCGTGCCTGCCATTCGCAAGCTGGTCGACAGCGGCCTGCCGGTCTTCGGCATCTGCCTGGGCCATCAGATGCTGGCGCTGGCACTCGGCGGCAAGACGCTGAAGATGCATCAGGGTCACCACGGCGCGAACCATCCGGTGCATGACCACACCACGGGCAAAGTCGAGATCACCTCGATGAACCACGGCTTCGCCGTCGACCGCGACAGCCTGCCGGACGATGTCGAGGAAACGCATGTGTCGCTGTTCGACGGCTCGAACTGCGGCATCCGCCTGAAGGACAAGCCGGCGTTCTCGGTGCAGTACCACCCGGAAGCTTCACCTGGCCCGCGGGACAGCCATTACCTGTTCCAGCGCTTCACCGACCTGATGCGGGCCCGCAAGGCGGCGCATTGATCGGCTCCCCCGACTGACACACGAAAACCCGGCCTCGAGCCGGGTTTTTTGTTGGCCACCGCAGCGCGCGGGATTTGGCCTGGCACAAGGCAACAAAAAAGCCCGGACCAATGGCCGGGCTGTTTTGTCGTTTCGATGAACTGGCGTCAGGAGACGGGGATCAGCTTGTCGAGCGAATTGAGGACATGGTCGACTTCCGCGACCTGCTCCTGCAGCAGCGCATGCTGCTCCTTGAGCATATCCTGCTGCGCACCGCAGATGCCACGCAGCTCTTCCAGCTGCTGCCGGCGCGGCGTGTTGCCTTCGACGAGCTTGATGACCCGGCGAATTTCGGTCAGCGTCAGGCCGATCTTCTTGGCCTGCAGGATGACGCGCATCCGGCCGACATCGCGGCGGGAGTAGAAGCGGCGGGCTCCCTTGCGAACCGGATTGATGAGACCCTTCTCTTCATAGAAGCGCAGGGTCCGCAACGTAACGGCAAACAGCTCCGACATCTCGGAGATGGCGAGGAGCTTTGTGTCATTTTCATCGTCGATGACCGGCCCTGCAATGTCAGGGACGACGACAATGTTTGTCGCTAAACTGTTCATGATCGAGTTTTGCCCGGTGGTTGAATCAAGATGAACCTCTGGCCATGTGAACTCCTGCAGCGCCGGGATCCCACCTATTCCGACGCCGCAGCATAAACTTCACATTTGTCACCCTACCCGGACAATCGCCAAAATCACGCATTGCGTGATTTCCGGCATCAGGGTCGAGGGGCCTGATTTGTTCAACAACGGTACTATTACACCAGTTTTCGTATTTTTCTTCTCACCTGACGCCATTTTTTGCGCCCTAGGCGCTCATTTTTCAAACGCGAAATGTTATTTCGCGAAACGCCCCTGATTTAACCAACGTCAGATCCGACGTTAGATCGCTAACTTCAATCTTTCACCAGAAGGGAACTCAGGTAAATTCAAAAAAATAGCTATTATCGATAATCCATGAACTTGGAATACAGAATAAATGCCTAAACTTACGGAGCGTTTAAACGAAGTAGCTCGCAAGTCAAAGCGCTTCTGACATCTGTCAGTGCGAGACCGAAATTGTTTCGCCGAGATGCAAACAAGCTCATCAATCGGCAAAAGAAACAATCCGAAACGTTTATGAAATCGTGTTCACTACAACTGATTTGACAAAATCCGACCTTTTTCGTCGCTTCTGCGACGACGGCCCCAACCTGTCGCCTAACGCAATTCCACTACAACGATAAAAAGAGGCATCAGTCTTCGTTGTTGCGCCACTGGCTCGGCGCAGCGCCAAACCAACGTTTCGCAGCCCTCGTAAAATTGCCAACGGCAGCAAATCCAAGTCGAAAAGCGATTTCCGAAATCGGCAGGCTGGTATTGCGCAAAAGATCTGCTGCTGTTTCACGCCGAACCTGGTCGTAGAGGTCCTGGAACGTGTGATCCTGATCGGCAAGGCGGCGTTGCAGCACGCGCGGGCTCATGCCGAGCGTACGGGCAACGGCATCAAGGGACAGATCGGTCCTTGCCAAGTTCAGGGCGATCTCTTCGCAGACCAGACCGGCCACGCCAACAGCCTGCCGGCGATCCGCTATGCGCCGTTGCGCGAGCTCGACAAGCGCAGCAAACAGTGCCGGATCGTGCCGCGCCAGGGCGCGTTCGGCCAACTCGACTGGAAGACTGAACGAGTTTTCAGCAGCATCGAAGGCAATCGAGGGACCGAACAACTGACGATGCTGCCGGATGTCGGCGGGCCGGGGCCGCGCAAGCTGGAATTCCGCCTGCCGCATCATCTCCGTCCCCAAGGTCGTCGTCAGCCGGGTCGCAAGGGCGCCGGCGATCCGGTCGACCAGGTGATCCTGCAGGACAATGCGCGGAGACAGTCGCCAGACAAGTTCCGTCTTGCGCGGACCAGAACGGACGTTGCACTCGGCAAGGTCCATCAGACTGCGATGATGTGCGGCGATGACGTCAAGCGCGGTTCGTGGCGTGGGGGCATAGCCCACGGCAAGCATCAGCGGATGCACCGGACCACCGTCGGTCAGCCCACCAAAGCTGAGACCGATGCAATCATCGTTCAGAAGCTTTGCCGCCTGCTCGAGAAGATGGGCAAAATCATTCAGGGAAAAGAACCGCGTAAAGGTCGCCCCGGCGGGTGGTAATGTGACCCCTGCCCTACGGCTTACGTCTTCGAGCGTGAGGCCGTTACGTGCGAGATATAAAGACAATGGCTTAAGCACACTGCCATGTACCTGCGCACCCTCACCGACCTGATTGTCTTCCTTGCCCTGGCGCACAGTTCCGCAACCGTCATTTCTTAGCCCGGCGGCCACTGCCGCCCTTTTTCAGAGGCTGGATCTATAACGAGTTTTAACCGGTCGAGCGATGGTAAATGAACCTTTGATATTTCAATGCTTACAGTTCGTTAATGCATACTTGTCATTTTTATCGATACACTTGCACGGCGCGAATGCCTTGCCTAGCTGGCAAAGAAATGGGGGTTTGGTTCGTCCATACGCGGTGATAATAAGACAGTGCCAGCGCCCGGACGCGCGCACGCAGGACAAATGACGATGGCCGAACCCAAGAAGCCCTCCCGCACGCCGACAATGACGCCTGACCAGTTCCGCGACTGGCGGCGCGCGCTCGGCCTGAAACAGAAGGATGCAGCCGAGCGCCTCGGGTTGAAGAAGCGCATGATCCAATATTATGAAAAGGGTCATCGCGACGGCCGGCCGGTTGAAATCCCGAAGTCAGTGCGCCTGGCCTGCTTTGCCCTCAGCCAGGGAATTGGCGATTTCGATGGCGTGAGCACAACCGAGGCGCGTCTCCCGACCCCGCCCGCAGACGGCAGCAGCGCGTCTGATCTGGATTGATGGCAATCCGGGGTTCCATCCCGGCGTTCTATTGCCTATAAGGCGCACTCAGCCACCAATGTAATCCTCTTGGACGAGCCCTCACGCCCGCGCTTCAAGGCGCGGCGGCGGGACGATGCGAGCCACGATGCCCAGACGCACAGACATTTCCTCCATCCTGATCATCGGCGCCGGTCCGATTGTCATCGGCCAGGCCTGCGAGTTCGACTACTCGGGCACACAGGCGTGCAAGGCACTGCGTGAGGAAGGGTATCGAATCATCCTCGTCAACTCCAATCCGGCGACGATCATGACGGACCCGGATCTGGCGGATGCGACCTACATCGAGCCGATCACCCCGGAGGTCGTCGCCCGCATCATCGAGAAGGAGCGGCCGGATGCGCTGCTGCCGACCATGGGCGGCCAGACCGCGCTGAATTGCGCGCTCGATCTGGAGCGCGACGGCGTGCTGGAGAAATTTGGCGTCGAGATGATCGGTGCCCGCGCCGACGTGATCGAAAAGGCTGAAGACCGCGAGAAATTCCGTGCGGCGATGGATGCCATCGGTCTGGAAAACCCGCGCGCGTCGATCGCCTCGTCCCCTGCGATCCGCGATGCCAATGGCAAGATCACCGGCTACGACCGCAACGCCGGCTTCATGGAAGCCATGAAGGCCCTCGACGAGATCGGCCTGCCGGCGATCATCCGCCCGGCCTACACGCTCGGCGGCACCGGCGGCGGCGTGGCCTACAACCGCGAGGAATTCGAGACCATCGCGCGCTCCGGCATCGACGCCTCGCCGGTTGGCCAGATCCTGATCGATGAGAGCCTGCTCGGCTGGAAAGAGTATGAGATGGAAGTGGTCCGCGACAAGGCGGACAACTGCATCATCATCTGCTCCATCGAGAACATCGATCCGATGGGCGTGCATACGGGGGATTCCATCACGGTCGCGCCGGCGCTGACGCTGACCGACAAGGAATACCAGATCATGCGTGACGCCTCGATCGCGGTGCTGCGCGAGATCGGCGTCGAAACCGGTGGCTCGAACGTGCAGTTTGCAGTCAGCCCCGAGACCGGCCGCCTGGTCGTCATCGAGATGAACCCGCGCGTGTCGCGCTCGTCGGCCCTGGCGTCCAAGGCAACCGGCTTCCCGATTGCCAAGATCGCAGCGAAGCTCGCGGTGGGCTACACGCTTGATGAGCTGGAGAACGACATCACCGGCGGTGCGACCCCGGCGTCCTTCGAGCCGACGATCGACTACATCGTTACCAAGATCCCGCGTTTCGCCTTCGAAAAGTTCCCGGGCTCCGAGCCGACGCTGACCACGGCGATGAAGTCGGTCGGTGAAGTGATGGCCATTGGGCGGACCTTCCCGGAAAGCCTGCAGAAGGCCCTGCGCGGCCTCGAGACCGGCCTGACCGGCCTTGATGAAGTCGAGATCCCCGGGCTTGGCCAGGGCGATGACCAGAACGCGATCCGCGCGGCCATCTCCACCCCGACCCCGACCCGGCTGCTGAACGTGGCGCAGGCGATGCGGATGGGTCTGTCGATCGAGCAGATCAACGCCATCTGCGGGATCGATCCCTGGTTCCTGGAGCAGATCGCCGGCATCATCGACACCGAAGCGAAGGTGCGCGCACACGGCCTGCCGCAGACCGCCGAAATGCTGCGCAGCCTGAAGGCCATGGGCTTCTCCGACGCCCGCCTCGGCTCGCTGTCCGGCCTGGATGCAGATGCGGTTGCCAAGCGCCGCGCCGAGCTGAATGTGCATCCGGTCTACAAGCGCATCGACACCTGCGCGGCCGAGTTCGCCTCGCCGACGGCCTACATGTACTCGACCTACGAGACCCCGTTCGCGGGCGCTCCGGTGAGCGAAGCCATGCCGTCGGATCGCAAGAAGGTCGTGATCCTGGGTGGTGGCCCGAACCGCATCGGCCAGGGCATCGAGTTCGACTATTGCTGCTGCCACGCCGCCTTTGCGCTGGAAGAGGCCGGCTATGAGTCGATCATGGTCAACTGCAACCCGGAGACCGTCTCGACCGACTACGACACGTCGGACCGGCTGTATTTCGAGCCGCTGACCCCGGAAGACGTGCTGGAAATCATGCGCGTCGAACAGTCCAACGGCACACTGCATGGCGTGATCGTGCAGTTCGGCGGCCAGACGCCGCTGAAGCTGGCGCAGGCGCTGGTCAAGGCCGGCGTGCCGATCCTCGGCACCTCGCCGGACATGATCGACCTGGCCGAAGACCGCGACCGGTTCCAGCGCCTCCTGACCAAGATCGGCCTGAAGCAGCCGCAGAACGGCATCGCCTACTCGGTCGAGCAGGGCCGACTGATCGCCGCGCAGCTCGGTCTGCCGCTGGTGGTGCGTCCGTCCTACGTTCTGGGTGGCCGCGCGATGCAGATCATCCGGGATGAGGAAGCGCTGAACTCCTACCTGCTCGGCACGCTGCCGGAGCTGGTGCCGGGCGAAATCCGGGCCAAGTATCCGAATGACAAGACGGGCCAGATCAACACGCTGCTGGGTACCAACCCGCTGCTGTTCGACCGCTATCTCGATGGCGCCATCGAAGTTGACGTCGACGCCCTGTCCGACGGCAAGGATGTCTTCGTCTGTGGCATCATGGAGCACATCGAGGAAGCTGGCATCCACTCCGGCGACAGCGCCTGCTCTCTGCCGCCCTACTCGCTTTCGGCGGAGCTGATCGACGAACTGAAGCGCCAGACAGTGGCCCTTGCCAAGGCGCTGGAAGTCGGCGGCCTGATGAACGTGCAGTACGCGATCCGCGATGGCGAGATCTTCGTTCTGGAAGTGAACCCGCGCGCCTCGCGCACCGTGCCCTTCGTGGCCAAGACCATCGGCGAGCCGATTGCCAAGATCGCCAGCCGCGTCATGGCCGGCGAGAGCCTGGCCTCCTTCGGCCTGACCGAGAAGACGCTCGGCCATGTGGCGGTCAAGGAAGCCGTGTTCCCGTTCGCCCGTTTCCCGGGCGTCGACACGATCCTCGGACCGGAAATGCGCTCGACCGGCGAAGTGATGGGTCTGAACGGCTCCTTCGCCTCGGCCTTTGCCAAGTCGCAGATCGGCGCGGGCACCGGCGTGCCGGTCGAAGGCACGGTCTTCGTGTCGATGCGCGATCAGGACAAGGAAAGCGTTCTGGACGCCGTGCGCCGTCTCGAGCGGCTCGGCTTCCGCATCATCGCCACAAGCGGCACCCAGCGATATCTGGCAGAGCACGGAATTGCCTGCACAAAGGTCAACAAGGTGCTTGAAGGCCGCCCTCACATCGTTGATGCTATCAAGAATGGAGAGGTCCAGCTTGTCTTCAACACGACCGAAGGCGCGCAGGCCCTCTCCGACAGCCGTTCGATGCGTCGCGCTGCCCTGTTGCACAAGGTGCCCTACTACACGACCCTCGCCGGGGCTGTAGCGGCCGCCAAGGGTATCGAGGCGTATAAAACCGGCGGCCTTGAAGTTAGACCCCTGCAGTCCTACTTCGGCTAAGGCTCTATTCATCCGCACTCCAGCCGGACCTTGAAACGTCCGGCTGGATCGTGCTTTTTATGTTCTTTCGGCCCGCGCCAACGGTGCGGGCCATGGTACGTGAAGGTCCAGGACCAATGGAAAAGATCCCGATGACGGCTGCGGGCTATGCAATGCTGCAGACGGAACTGAAGGAGCGCACGTCGGTCGAGCGGCCCCGGATCGTTGAGGCGATTTCCGAGGCCCGTGCGCACGGCGACCTGTCGGAAAACGCGGAATACCATGCGGCCAAGGAAGCCCAGAGCCATAACGAGGGCCGCATCGCGGAACTCGAGGACAAGCTCGGCCGCGCTGAAATTATCGATGTCTCGAAGTTGTCGGGCACGACCGTCAAGTTCGGCGCCACAGTGACGCTGATCGACGAGGACACCGAGGAAGAGAAGAAATACATGATCGTCGGCGACGTGGAAGCCGACGTGAAGCAGGGCAAGATCTCTATTTCCTCGCCCATCGCGCGCGCGTTGATCGGCAAGACCGTTGGCGACAGCGTCGAGGTCTCCGCTCCCGGCGGCTCGCGCTCCTACGAGATCGAAGCAGTCAGCTTCATTTGACAGCCGGATATCCGGCGTCCTTGCATGAAAATGCCCGCGGTTTCGCGGGCATTTTTTGTTGAGAGACATCGGGCAATGGTACAGGTCCTCAAGGCGGATCGCTCATCGAGCGGCTGCCCAAATCGGTACGGCTCCTGAGTAATTTCAACGCGTTATGCATCGCCATGACAAGGCGTCAGATAAAGCCGCCCTCTTGACCTACAAAGTTGCTGCTGCCTTCACTCCTGTCCGGAACAAGAAGCTCTCACCGTCTATTCACCCGACAGATTCTGCTTCCAGTCCTCATGCCCGTGGCGCACACGAATGATCAGCACATCATTGCGATCATCTACGACATAGATGACAAGATGAGACCGGACAGGATAAACGCGGACAGGTGGGCTGATTTCTTGGCGTTCCCGCGCCAGATGCGGATTGGCTGCAATCAGTTCGAAGACGTTTTCCAGCAAGCCATGATAGTGTGCAGCCTGCGCTTCGCCAAACTGCACAGCCCCTTCGATCACAATCCGCGTGATATCGTCCGCCGCCTTGCGGGTGAGCCTATAGGCCATCCGAAGACGGGTCCGTCCGGACGCGATGACGCACAGCGTTCAGGATATCGGCCATAGATTGGTCACTGACGCCGCTTTCCAGACCTTCTGTAACTAGCATCTGCATATGAGCAATCTTGCCACAGCGCTCCTGGTCGCGGCGGATCAAGTCCCGCACATAATCGCTCGCATTGCTGTAACGCCCCGAACCAGCCTGAGCCTCAACCCATTCCTTCATGGGATCCGGAAGCGAGACATTCATCGTCGCCATGACCAACGTCCTCCAAGAGCATCGGGAAACTTTGGCAGAGATTGGCAAAGTTTGTCAAATGGGGAGCTGCGACAACAACCTTGTTTGGCGACGCTCACTTCGAAATCGGAACCATCGCCTCGTCCTTGGTGCGGCGGATGGTGAGAGCGGTGCGGACGCTGTCCACATTGGGGGTCGCGGTCAGCTCGCGGATGATGAAGGTCTGGAACGTCTGCAGGTCCGGAGCGACGCACTTGAGCAGGAAGTCCACTTCGCCGGAGAGCATGTAGCACTCGCGCACGATCGGCCAGTTGTTCACCGTCTGCTCGAAGGCGATCAGATCGCCTTCGGTCTGGCTGTGCAGCCCGACCATGGCAAAGGCGGTCACTTCATAGCCAAGCTGCTTTTCATCCAGCAGCGTGCGATAGCCGCGGATCAGGCCAGCTTCCTCGAGTGCCCGCACCCGGCGCAGGCACGGAGGTGCGGATATCCCCACCCGGCGGGCCAGTTCCACGTTGGTCATCCGCCCATCCTGCTGTAGTTCTTTCAGGATGTGCCAGTCGATGGCATCAAGCCGTGCTTTCAAGAAACTCTCCATAACGACCTTGGCGGGTGACGCCCCGGAAACGGAGCAGGATGGCATCGCGCCGGCCCCTTTCGACGGCCAAGAGCCTTGCGACTCTCTGGCTCACCCGCGTACATGAGGCCGGAAGTAAAATTTTTTTTGCGGTTCTGCAAGACTATAACAAAATCCGAGATGAATAAGAAAGAACCTGAAACGGCCATTTCGTCGGCAGCGGCTCCCGTCTGGATCCTGACGGACGGAAAGGCGGGCGATGAAGCGCAGTGCATCGGCGTTGCCGAGGCCCTGGGGCTTGCCTATGAGCGCCGTGTCGTTCGGCCCCGCGCGCCCTTTTCCTGGGCCATGCCGCATGGCCCGGTCGACCCGCGCGAAAACGAGCTGAAGCCCGGCAGTCCCATCGCCCCGCCCTTCCCGCGCCTTGCCATCGCGTCCGGCCGACGCGCCGTGCCCTATCTGAAGCGGCTGAAGCGGATCAGCGAGGGGCTGACCTTCACGGTGTTCCTGAAGGATCCCCGCACGGGATCCGGCACTGCAGATTTCATCTGGGTAAGCGCGCATGACAAGCTGCGTGGCCCCAACGTGATGGTCACGCTGACAGCCCCGCACCGGCTCAGCGCCGCCTTGCTCGCCCGCGCCAGCGCGACCCCGGACGCACGGCTTGACGTCATCGGACACCCGCGCGTCGCCGTTCTCGTGGGCGGCGACAGCCGCCACCATCGCTTTACTGACACCGACATCCGCGCTTTCGTTGCCGGGCTCGAGGCCTGGGCGCGGATCGGCGCGCGCCTGATGATCACGACGTCCCGGCGCACACCGGTTGCGCTTGCACGCGCCCTGACCGAGATGGCTGCAACCGGCGGGCATTTTTTCTGGGACGGAACCGGAGACAATCCACTTGCCGCGATGCTCGCGCGGGCGGACGCAGTTGTCGTCACCGCCGACAGCACCAACATGATCGGCGAGGCTGCGGCGACGGGCCGCGCCGTGCATGTGTTCCATCCGGGCGGCGGCCACGCGAAGATTGGAATGTTTTTGTCTGGACTGGCTGAAATGGGGGTGCTTCACCCCTTCCCGGGACCGCTGAAAACCACTACCTACGAGCCGCTGAACAGCACGCCGCAGATTGCCGCCGCCATTCGGACGGCGATGGCGGCCAGAGCGGCCTCCGGCCAGACCAACAGCGCCAGTCTGCCCTGACGGGTCTGGTGATACGGAAAGAAAGTGGATCGCCATGGCAACCGAACACGTGAAGCTCCTGATCATCGGGTCTGGCCCCGCCGGCTACACGACCGCAATCTATGCGGCGCGAGCCATGCTGGAGCCGGTGCTCGTGGCCGGGATCCAGCCCGGTGGCCAGCTGACCATCACGACCGATGTCGAGAACTATCCAGGCTTTGCCGAGCCGATCCAGGGCCCCTGGCTGATGGAGCAGATGCGCCTGCAGGCCGAACATGTCGGCACCAGGCTTCTCTATGACACCATCACAGAGGTGGACCTGTCGAAGCGGCCCTTCCGCGCGGTTGCCGACAGCGGCACGATCTTCCTTGCGGACGCGCTGGTGATTGCGACGGGCGCGCAGGCCCGCTGGCTTGGCCTACCGTCCGAACAGGACTTCATGGGTGCCGGCGTTTCGGCCTGCGCAACCTGCGACGGCTTCTTCTACCGTGGCCGCGAAGTCGTGGTGGTGGGTGGCGGCAACAGTGCCGTGGAAGAGGCGCTGTACCTCGCCAATCTGGCGTCCAAGGTGACCGTGGTGCACCGCCGCGACAGTTTCCGCGCCGAGCGGATCCTGCAGGAGCGCCTGTTCAAGCATCCCAAGATCGAGGTGATCTGGGACCACGCCGTGGACGAAATCCTGGGCGGTGGCATGCCGAAGGCCGTAACTGGCGTTCGTCTCAAGCATGCCAAGACCGGCGAGATGCGCGAGATCACCACGGATGGCGTCTTCGTTGCCATCGGCCATGCCCCCTCGGTCGACCTGTTCCGCGGCCAGCTGACGCTGAAGCCGAACGACTACATCTTCACCGAGGCGGATTCGACCAAGACATCCGTACCGGGGGTGTTCGCGGCCGGTGATGTCACCGACGACATCTACCGTCAGGCCGTGACGGCTGCCGGCATGGGATGCATGGCAGCGCTTGAAGCGGAAAAGTTTCTGGCTGAACATGGGGCCGCGACACCGGCCTGACAGATTCGCCCAACCACGCCCGGACAGCAATCCGGCGGTACGGGGCGCGAGCGGAGGCTCACATGATGGACTGGGATAAACTGCGCATCTTCCACGCTGCGGCGCAGGCGGGCAGTTTCACCCATGCGGGCGACAGCCTCAACATGAGCCAGTCCGCGGTCAGCCGCCAAGTCAGCGCGCTGGAGGCAGATCTTGGCGTGCCGCTGTTTCATCGGCACGCGCGCGGCCTGCTGCTGACCGAGCAAGGGGAGCTGCTCTACCGGACTGCCCGTGAAGTGCTGATGAAGCTGGAAGCGGTGCAGACGCGCCTGACCGACAGCCGCGAGAAGCCGACGGGTGTCTTGCGGGTGACGACGACGGTCGGTCTCGGCTCCACCTGGCTGACCCAGCGCATCCACGAGTTCATCGACCTTTACCCGGACATGGACCTGCGCTTGCTGGTCGATGACGCCGAACTGGACCTGTCGATGCGCGAGGCCGATATTGCCATTCGCCTGCGCCAGCCCACCCAGCCGGACCTGATCCAGCGCAAGCTGTTCACGGTGCACTTCCATGTCTACGCCGCGCCGTCCTATCTGAAGCGTTACGGCACGCCGAATTCGATTGCGGATCTCGACAACCATCGCCTCGTGACCTTCGGCGAGCATGCTCCGGCGTATCTGCGCGACATGAACTGGCTGGAGACGGCCGGGCGGGATCCGGAAGATCCGCGCCGGGTGGTCCTGCGCGTCAACAACGTCGTCGCCATCAAACGGGCGGTGCAGAAGGGGATCGGCGTGGCGATCCTGCCGGACTATCTCGTCGAGAATGATTCCTCGCTCGTGCAGATCCTCAGCGAGATCGAGGACAAGATTCCGAGCTTCGACACCTATTTTGTCTATCCGCTGGAGTTGAAGAACACGGCGCGCATCACCGCGTTCCGCGATTTCCTGCTCGCCAAGGCCGAACGCTGGGCCTACTGAGCCGCCAACCCATCGCGGAATGTGGCCGATGCGTCGCCCATATGACGCTTGCGCGCCTGACTTTGCCTGCCTTCTGCTGCCGAACTGAGCAAGTGCGCAAGCGATAGCAAGCGGCAGCAGTTGCACGTCATCCGAAATAGCGCTTATTTCAAAGGCACTTGCACACGGCGACGGCAATCATTGTGCAGCGCACCCAGAACCTAACGACAAATGCATGACGATTTTGCCAGCTACCCGGGAAACGCATAGCAGATCTGCGCAGGTGCCACTTGTTTCGGCAGCTTGTGCACTGCATATAAGCATCACTGTTGGTTCTGCGGCGTCGCACTCTCCTCCCAGCGACGCCAATTCAGCCAGCTGTTCCCCTCTGGAAGGTGATCTTTCACCGCTGTGAGAGATCAAAAAATAACTGCCGGGTCTTTTGGACCCGGCTTTTTTTTGCCCTGAATTCTGAGTGCGTTGCGCCGGGACCAGAACGGCCCGGCGCTGGCGTGTCACATATAGAGCGGTTCGTTCTCGAGGCCGGCATAGAGGCCGGCAACCTGTTCGCCATAGCCGTTGAACAGAAGCGTGGGACGACGTTCGCCCGTGCCCAGCAGTTCCTCACTCGCCTGGCTCCAGCGCGGATGCGGCACGTCCGGATTCACATTGGCCCAGAAGCCGTATTCGGATGCGGCGATCTCCTCCCAGAAGGAGACGGGACGCGTTTCGGTGAAGCTGATCCGCACGACCGACTTGATCGACTTGAAGCCATACTTCCACGGCAGCGCGAGGCGCAGGGGCGCGCCTGACTGCTTCGGCAGCGGCTTGCCATAGACGCCAGTGGCCATGAAGGCGAGCTCGTTGGTTGCCTCGGCCAAGGTCATGCCTTCCACATAGGGCCAGGGATACCAGGTCTGCTTCTGGCCGGTGGCGACATCCGGATTCTGGAACGTTTCCATCCGCACGTATTTCGCTCCGGCCTTGGGGCTCGCCAGCTTGACGAGTTCCGCCAGCGCAAAGCCGGACCACGGCACAGCCATCGACCAGGCTTCGACGCAGCGGTGGCGGTACAGCCGCTCTTCCAGCGGCATCTTCTTCAGGAGATCGTCGATGCCGATTTCCTGCGGATTGTCGCATAGCCCGTCGATCTTCAGCACCCAGGGCCGGATCGGCAGTTTCTGGGCAGCGGCAGAGATGCGCTTGTGCGAGCCGAACTCGTAGAAATTGTTGTAGGAGGACACCAGTTCCTCGCTGGTCAGTTCCCGGTCCAGCACGTAGCTGGAGTTGCGGGGTACGGGATAGAGACCGGCGCTCGGGTCTTCCTCGGCGCGAAGCGGCAGCGGCATCAGCCCGCCAGCCATGCCGCCCGCCAGCCCAAGACCGGCCAGCACTTGCCGCCGGTTGAAGAACAGATGCTCCGGCGTTGCCAGATGCTCCGGCATCTCCCACGCGCGTTTGCCGATGATGTTCATGTCAGGGCTCCTCAGACTCCACCGATCCGGCACAGCCGGCCATGCCTCAATGGACCGGGCGAGGCAGGTTCTGACAAGTCACGGTGCGGTGAGCAGCGCACACGGAGCGTCACCCTTGCGTGAAGCAGGTCATAGCGCAAGGCCGGGGACTGAGCCCCGGCCCTGGCTGATCACATTGTCTCAGGCCGCTCTGGCAGCCCGCTGCACCACCTGATCTGCAGCCTTGCCGACCAGTTCGGCCAGATGGTCGAAACGGTGCGTGAAACTGCCGACACCGGAGGTGGCCGAGCGCAGCTCCACGATCAGATCGGTGATATCGGCCTCCGGCATCAGCGCCTTCACCTCGTCCCAGCCGGGCCAGCCGGGTCTTGCATCAAAACCGAGCAACTGCCCGCGGCGGGCAGAGATGATCGCATTGATGCGCGGGGTTGCCTCGCTCGGGCATAGCACCCTCACCTGATGCACCGGCTCCAGCAGCACGGGCGAGCAGTTCGGCAGCCCCTCGCGCATGGCCAGGATCGCTGCCATCTTGAAGGCCTGATCGGAACTGTCGACCGAATGATACGAGCCGTCGGTCAGCGTGACCGCCAGATCAACCAGCGGGAAGCCGAGTGGTCCTGCGGCCAGCGCCTCCGCGACCCCCTCCCCGACCGCCGGAATGTACTGCTTGGGCACGACGCCACCGGTGATCCGGTCGGAGAAGGCAAAGCCTTCGCCACGTCCTTGCGGCCGGATCTCCAGCGCGACATCGCCGAACTGGCCATGCCCGCCGGACTGCTTCTTGTGCCGGCCGCGCACGCTGGTCGCCGCCCTGATCGTCTCACGGTAGGCAACCTTCGGTGCGTGCACGTCGATCGACAGGCCGAACTTGCCACGCAGCCGCTCCTGCGCGACGCGCAGATGCATCTCGCCCTGGCCGTGCAGCAAGGTCTCGCCGGTGTTTGGCGCCTGTGTGACGCGCAGGCCCGGGTCCTCCTCCAGGAGCTTGGCAACCGCCGCCGAGAGCTTGACCTCGTCCTTTCGCTCGGCTGCCGACAGCGCGACCGCCAGAACGGGTTCGGCGATCCAGGACCGCGCCACCTGCGGTGCCTCTTTCTGAAGCCCGAGCGTTTGCCCTGTCAGGACGCCCTCGAGCTTGCCAAGCGCGACGGTCTCGCCAGCCTCGGCGGAGGCGCGCTTGACGGTCTGCTGGCCGGTGAGCGTGGCAATGCCGCTCACGCGTACCTCGCCGCCATCGGGCCGCACAAGTGTCGCCCCATCATTGAGGGTGCCAGACAGCACACGGACCAGCGACAGCTTGCCGCCATGCGAGGTGTGCAGGGTCTTCAGCACCTGCATCGCATCGCAGTCCCTTGGCAGGTCAAGCCGGTCACGCGTAAAGGAGATGCCCGGTGCCTCGTGCCGGAGCGCCTTCATCAGGCGCTGGATCCCGTTGCCATGCTCGGCCGAGCCGATGAACACCGGACAGATCAGGCCCTGCCGCATTTCCTCGGCAAGATCGGTGAAGATGCGCTCGCGGCCCGGGGCGATGTCTTCCAGAAGGGCTTCCATCAGCACATCATCGTGGTCGGCCAGCCGCTCCAGCATCGAGAACCGGGCTTCCACTTCCCGCTGATGTTCGTTGGTCGGCATCTCGATGACCAGGCTCTCGGCGTGCTCCCGGTAGACGAAGGCGCGCTCGAGGGCGAGATCGATAAAGCCCATGGCGATGCCGTTCTTCCAGATCGGGATCTGGCGCAGCACCAGCGGCACGCTGGACGCCGGTTGCAGAGCTGCCAGCACCTCGCGAACCCGTCGCTCCGTCCGGTCGATCTTGTTGAGGAAGAGAACGCGCGGAATGCCGCGATCCTCCAGCGTCTTCAGGATCAGTTGCAGCGCCGGGATCTTCTTGTCGTCGGCCTCGGCCACGACAACGGCGAGGTCAACCCCGCCCAGAACGCCCTGCGCCTCGCTGAGGAACTCAACCGAGCCCGGGCAATCCAGAAACGTATAGCGATCACCGAGATATTCGGTCTCGGCCACATTCACTTCGACGCTCATGCCATGCGCGCGCGCCTCGGGGCTGGCGTCGCCGACACTTGAGCCAGCCGAGACGCTGCCCTGCCGTGTCAATGCCCCGGTGCGGGCAAGAATGGCTTCCAGCAAGGTGGTCTTGCCGCTCGCGAAAGGTCCGACCAAGGCAATGCACCGGGGCCCGGCGTGTCTGCCGCTGGTGCCCGCTTTCCCGCTTGTCTGCGTGTGATTTTCTGTCATGCCGCCGCCTCCCGTTGGCTGGGGTGCCAGCGCGGTTTGCGACAGGACTGGCGCCGCAAGGCCGCGCCACCGCCCGCCGGTCGGGCGGTTCCTCATGGTCGCGCCGATTTGTGAGCCGACGCAAGGAAAACCTGTGCGGCAGCGCAACATGCCGCAGGCAGGTCTTGGACGGAAGACACCCCTTGCCAGCCGTCGGAGGTTGCCGCATTGCTGGGCCGGTTCCGTCTGGCCTCATCCAAGGGAAATCCATGTCACAGCGACTGCCGCGCAAAGTTCTGTCGTGCCTGATCGTGGGCCTTTTGCTGGCAGCCGGTGGTGCTGCGATGTCGCCGGCCGCCGCGCAGACGTCGGCGCTCGGTGGGTTCCAGGACAATGGCACGGCAGGTGGGCGCGCCGCGCGGTCGCAAAGCCCGGCGAGGCTGCTGGACCGTGACCGCGCCCGTCAGCTCGGCACGCTGGACAGCCAGACGCTGCAGCTTGAGCAGCAGCGCAAGGACCGCAATCTCAAGCTGACAGAGCCCTGTCCGTCGACCAGCAACCCGGCATGCCGGGAGATCAACAAGGACGGCGACGAACGCAAGTGACGTTATGGGGGGCTGGGGGACACCGAGCCCCCAATGATTTGGCTCCTGTCGCCCCGGGCGCAGCGAAGCGGAGAACCGGGGCCTACTCGTTCGCAGAGCCGTCAGGATCGGCCCGGTGGCGCCAAGGGCTGTGCAAGGTGAGCTGCACCTGCCATTGCGCTTTGGCAGCCTTCTTCCCCGCTCTGTGAGCGAGTAGGCCCCGGCTCGCGCTCCGCTTGGCCGGGGTGACGCCGTCAGGTCGATCATCAAGAACGAGGGCGGCCGAAGCCGCCCTCCTGTCGATTTGAACCGGGCTGGAACCAGCCGGATTGCAGATTACTTGGCCGCGTCCAGCGTCAGCTTGGCGACGCCAAGGGTGATGTTGGCGCCAGTGTTGCTCTCAAGGCTCAGTGGGTTCAGCGCGATGGAGCGGTCAAGCCCACCGACCAGGGCGTTGGCAGCAAGGCCCGCGCCCAGCGTCGCGCCTGCGGTCACGCCGGCATAGGTGCCAGCCAGTGCGCCGGCCTTCATGTTGGCGCTCGGCGCAAGCACGCCCCAGACCAGCGTCGCATTGGACGTCGAGCCGATGTCGATGCCGTAGTCGGTGATCTTGCCCTTGTAGGTCTCGACCGGCGCATCGATGGTCGGCTTGTAGGTGCAGGACAGCGAATGGCTGGAGCCGACAATGAAGTTGCTCTCGCCGGTCACGGCACAGGTCAGCACGCCGATCTGAAGGCCGGGCGCCTGGCTCTGCGCAAGCGCAGGCGTTGCAGCAGCGGTGACAGCAAGAGCGGCAACAAAGAGCGTGGAACGAATCATCAGAAGTCTCCATGGACGAGATCGAGAAGGCCGGGTGCCGCTGCGGTCATAGGGACCTGAACGAAAAACCCGGCCCGGCACTGACGCAAAGCGCCGTGCCTGACCGGGTTCGTTGTGACAGTACAATGTGGCGCGGGCGGGACCGGATGACCCGGGTAGCGCCCTAACGCATTAATTTTACTTAAGGTTTCCGCAGAAGCGCTGGATGCGCATGCAGGCTTCCTCCAGCGCCTCGGTCGAGGTCGCGTAGGAAATGCGGAAGTTCGGGCCAAGGCCAAAGGCCGAGCCATGCACCACCGCAACGCCTTCGGTCTCCAGAAGCTCGGTGACGAAGTCCTCGTCAGTCGCGATGACCTTGCCGGACGGCGCGGTCTTGCCGATGGTGCCGGCGCAGGACGGGAACACGTAGAACGCACCTTCCGGCACCGGGCAGACGAGACCCTTGGCCTGGTTCAGCATGGACACCACGAGGTCACGGCGGGCCTTGAAGATCTCGTTGTTCTTCGGGATGAAGTCCTGCGGGCCGTTGAGGGCTTCCACCGCCGCGTACTGGGCGATCGAGCAGGGGTTGGAGGTCGACTGCGACTGGATGGTCGCGATCGCCTTGATGAGCGAAACGGGACCTGCCGCATAACCAATGCGCCAGCCGGTCATGGCATAGGCCTTGGAGACGCCGTTGACGGTCAGCGTGCGGTCATAGAGCGCGGGTTCGACTTCCGCCGGAGTGGCAAACTTGAAGCCGTCGTAGGTGAGGTGCTCGTACATGTCGTCGCTCATCACCCAGACATGCGGATGCTTGACGAGGACATCGGTGAGCGCCTTCAGTTCGGCGTGGCTGTAGGCAGCGCCGGACGGGTTGGACGGCGAGTTGAAGATGAACCACTTGGTCTTGGGCGTGATCGCCGCTTCCAGCGCTTCAGCGGTGATCTTGAAGGTGGACTTGTCCGCCTCGACGATCACCGGCGTGCCGCCGGCCAGCTCGACCATGTCGGGGTAGCTCACCCAATACGGCGTCGGGATGATCACTTCATCGCCCGGGTTCACGGTCGCCATCAGGGCATTGTACAGCACCTGCTTGCCGCCGGTGCCAACGGTCACCTGGGCCGCCGTGTAGGTCAGGCCGTTCTCGCGCTTGAACTTGGCGACAATGGCGTCCTTCAACTCCGGAATGCCATCGACGGCGGTGTATTTGGTCTTGCCCTCGGTGATGGCCTTGATCGCCGCTGCCTTGATGTTTTCCGGGGTGTCGAAGTCCGGTTCACCGGCACCGAGACCAATCACGTCCCGGCCAGCCGCTTTCAGCTCACGCGCCTTGTTGGTAACCGCGATGGTCGCGGACGGTTTCACGCGCGCAAGAGCGTCGGCAATAAAGCCCATAGGTTTCCTCCGTGGGAGACTGCAGAAACAAGCGCGCGGACCCTAGTGCCAGAAGCTTGCCACCGCAAGGGTTCCCGGCGCGATTTCGCGGGTTTGCGCGTGGCAACGGCGGCGCGTCACCCACAGACCCCGGATGAGGCATGGGATCAGCCGTTCATCAGTTCATTTTCACCAGAGAGAGGATAATTCACGGCACCTGATCATAAATAGAAATAATCAATCCAATCAAGTTAAGTACACGATAACGACCTAAGGGTATCTACGTATTTCAGATACAACCAAAGACCCAAGGGGCTGATATGGCGCGTATGTTCTCGACCAACATGCTGCAGCGCACAGTCAACAAGGATGCGTTGCAGGCCCTGGACAATCTGCCTGTTGCGGTCATGACCTGCGACTTGAGTTCATTCTGTATCGATTACGCAAACAAATCATCGGTCGAGCTTGTTAGACGTATCCAGCATCTGCTGAAGATCGATCAGGATGCCATCGTCGGGACGTGCATCGATGTCTTTCATCGCAACCCCGCCCATCAGCGCAAGCTGATCTCCGATCCCAAGCGACTGCCGCACCAGGCGCGGATCACCCTCGGCGACGAAATCATTGATCTGCATATCTCGGCGATCTACGACGCAGCCGGCCGCTACACGAAAGCGTCGCTCGTCTGGAAGATTGTCACCGACCAGGTTCGGGCTGATCGTGACACCAAGCGTCTGATGCAGATGCTGGACAAGATGCCGATCAACGTCATGACCTGCGATCCGAAGACGTTCGAGATCAACTACGTCAACAAAACCAGCGTCGAGACCCTGACGAAGGTGGAGCAGTATCTGCCGATCAAGGCCAAGGACCTGCTCGGCAGCTCGATCGACGTCTTTCACCGCAATCCGGCGCATCAGCGCAAGCTGCTCTCGAACCCGGCCAACCTGCCCTGGAAGACGAACATCAAGGTTGGGCCCGAGACGCTCCGGCTCAACGTATCCAGCATTGAAGATGAAACAGGCGCCTATCTCGGGCCAATGTTGAGCTGGTCGATCATCACGGACCAGGCCGTTGTCACCGAGAAGGTCGGTGGCGTGGTCGAGACGATGACCGAGGTCGGCAGCCAGCTAAACGAAACCGCCTCATCCATGCTGGACTCTGCAACGACTGCGCTTGAGCGCGCAACTTCGGTCACCGCCGCCGCAGAGCAGATGAACGCAGCCTTCAGCGAGATTTCGCAGCGGATGTCCGTAGCGGCCAGGATCTCGTCCGACGCGACGACACGCGCTGATGTGACCGCGAGCAAGATCGGCGCCCTGATGGCCGCGTCCGACCAGATCGGCACGATCATGGGAACGATCCAGTCCATCGCCGACCAGACAAAGCTGCTGGCGCTCAACGCAACAATCGAGGCCGCAAGAGCTGGTGAACTTGGCAAGGGATTTGCGGTTGTCGCGGCCGAGGTGAAGGGCCTGTCCGAACAGACCAGCCGCGAAACGGAACAGATCCGCTCCCAGATCGAAGCCATGCAAGCCCAGACAACGGAAGCCCGGACGGCGATCCAGTCGATCATCGAGGTGATCCGTGAGCTGGATTCCCTATCGACCGCCGTCGCTTCGGCAATGACGGAACAGCAGGCGGCTTCGCAGGAAGTGGCCCGCGCCATTGGCAGCGTGTCCGATGCAAGTCAGGGAACGCGCACGTCGGCAGAGTTTGTCATCGGCATGCTGGACCGGGTCGACGGTGCACGCAAGGCAAACGTCGAAATCCAGGACTTCCTGAAGTCGATCTGAAATCGAGGATCTGAAAACCACATCGCCCCGGTCGACTTGCGACCGGGGCGATGTGGTTTTCAGGCCTTGCCTTCCAGGATCAGGCGCGGAGGCGCGTCTTCGGCTTCCATCAGAATGGCGCGCAGGCGCTTGTTCTTGGAGACGCCATCCATCGAGTTGACCACAACGGCCTGCGGAGCGGCGACACCCTTGCGGGCAGCCTCCAGCAAGGCGGTATAGGATTTCGGGTGCAGCAGCGTTTCGGTGACCGGAGTGTCATCAATGATCTGCTGGGTCAGCTTGTAGGTCTTGCGCGCAGCCTTGTTGGCCGACAGGATCTTGCGCGTCTTGCTGTCGATGACGAGCACAGGCGCGGTCATCAGATCGAACACCTTGGCCAGGTCAGCCCGGCCGTTCTCACCGGGCTCAGCGGAAAACAGCACGCCGCCGACCGTATCGCTGACGCGGAAGAAGACAGCGGAGTAGTTCAGCAGGATGCTGTCGCCACCTGGAAGCTGGAACCGTCCGCGGCCGGAAGCCCCTGCCCTGCGGGACAATGCAGTCAGGGTCAGCAAGGACAAGGTCTTGCCGACCCGCTTCGGGATATGTGCGATGTTCCGCCCCAGACACAGAGCGGGATCTGCGATCCCGAACACCTTCAGGAAGGCCGGGCTCGCGTAACGGATGTAGCCGTAGTTGTCGACGGTGAGGACGATCTTCGTCGAGTTCTCGACGAAGTGCTTCAGGATGGGCGCAAGGCCCCGAACCACCGCACCGCCTTCGCTTTCAGCAATTCCGCCAACCGGATGGCAGATGACAAACTGCTGCCCACCTTCAGCTTCGTAGCGCAGGCCATAAAGCGTGACGCCGTTGAGCCCGCTGTCAGCGTCACCACCGATCTCGGTCGGTCCGGACTTGCCCTTGCGCAAGACCGTCTGGACGAAGGAGAGCAGGTTCTTTTGCGTCTGTGGCGGAAGCAGCCGCATTGCCGATGCGAAGCTGGCTTCAAGCACGCGGCTGTCCTGCCCCTCAAAGGTCTGCGAGCCGCACTCCTGCCAGATCAGGCGCTTGCGGGAAAAGTCGGCGATCAGATACTGCAGGCCAGCCAGACGCAGGACTGGACCGGTCGCGGCGTCGCTCTCAGCGGCCTGCAATCCCTTCTCATCAACTGGCGTCTCTGCAACAGCTAGGGCAACAGCCTGCACGTGACTATCCTCTGACCGCCTGTTTGGAGCCATGCGGCAACCGTCTGATCGTTGAGACACAAGGTCGCAATATTTCGCGAAAAAGAAGTGAATCAGAAAATGACAATGCGAATTGTCGCGCCACGAAATGGCCGCAAAAACTGTCGGCTGCCGCCACGATCCCAGCGATAACGCGTCGCATTCGCCGGTCAATGTTGTCGCCATCGAGCTGCGACCGAAGGGATACATCGTGACCGGATCTTTCACCCGCGAAGACGCACCGCATCGTCAGATCAACCGGCTGCCCGCTATTCTGCCGCTGACGGCTCTGGCCTGCATCGCAGCGGCAGGGCTGTATTCGATCTTTGGCGCCGCCGCCACGCTGGATGGCGCCATGCTGCTTCTGCTCGGCGTCTTCCTCGCCATGAGTTCGCTGACGGTCATCCTTTGGCAGCGTCTCGAGCAAGGGCTTGGAGCAGCTCCCGCACTCGCCCACAACCGGCGACGCGTTCGCGGCTGGAGACTTTGAGCCATGACCCGCAAATCGCGTGACCCGGAAGACGCAAGCCTGCGCCCGCTCGGCATCGCCATCGCCCTTGGACTGATCCTGGCCGTTGTGATTTCTCTGACCGGCCCGCACGGCCTTGCCTCAGCCGAAGCCGATCGCACGATCCCGACGTCACAAGCCCGAGGGCTTTGAGCCTGACCGGCTTTACGGTTGTCAGCACTGCCAAGCAGGTAGATAGTGGCTGGACAGGATTGCGCGAGGCTTGAAATGGCCACAGATCTCAGTCTGTCCCCTGACACCATCCGCATGCTGGCCCAGAAGGCGCGGGCCGCAGCCACAGCAATGGAAGACGCCTACGAGGACCGTGGCGAGGCGGAAGTCGAGTTCGATCCCGATCGCCTGTCTGACAGTCATCATCACGACGGCCTCGCTGAGGAAGAGAGCGAAGACCTCAGCGAGGAGGAGTTGCGCGAACTCATCGATGACCTCAACGTCGATGAAGCCGCGGAGCTGGTTGCCCTTGTCTGGCTGGGCCGCGGTGACTTTGATGCCGCAGACTTTGAACAGGCCGTCGACGAGGCCCGCGACCGAGCCTTTTCCGCAACTTCGTCCTATCTCCTGCGCATGCCGATGCTGGCCGATCACCTTGAAGGTGGCCTAGAGGCGCTCGGTCTTTGAATGCAGGACTTGTCCAATGCGGCAACCGATCTCCCCGGCCGGTGATGCAAGCTCGGGATGCCTTTAACCAATCGTTAACCATGGCGGGCGTTCCCTGTGCCACGAGCCGTCGACCTGTTCAGGTCCGAATCCGGCATAATCGGCACAAGGGGCTGCGATGAGCATTCAGGACCGATATGACGTGGATGCATCGACCGCCGCGCGTCCCTCCCCTTGGCCCCTCGTCGCTGCGACTGTCGCCCTTGGCGGAATTGCCAGCCTTCTGCTCTCCGCTTTCCTTGGCTGAGGCACGCACCCGGAGACATTCATGACCCGGGAACGACTGCCGTTTCTCGACGTTCTGCGTGGCCTGGCGCTGCTGGCCATGGCCGTCTATCACCTCTCCTGGGACCTGTTCTGGTTTGGTGTGGTCGACTGGCCAGTCGACACGGCGATCGGATGGCGCGCCTTCGCTGCCGCGATTGCCGGCAGCTTTCTGTTTCTCGTTGGTGTCAGCCTGAGCCTCGCCCATGCAGGCGGCATTCGCTGGCGCGCCTTTTGGCGACGGGAGGCCATCCTCGTTGCCGCAGCCGGGGCTGTAAGCCTTGGAACCTGGTTTGCCCTTGGCGAAGGCATGGTTCGGTTCGGCATCCTGCATGCCATTGCCGCATCCAGCCTGATTGCCCTGCCCTTTGCCCGTCTGCCGTTTGTGGCCAGCATGCTGCTTTCGAGCCTTGCCGGTGCTGCCCTGCTGGCCTTGCCGCATGTGTCCATCGCTCCGGCGCTGGACGGTCCGCAGTGGCTTTGGCTTGGCCTGGGTGATCCGCAGGTTTCAAGCGTCGACTACGTTCCACTGGTGCCCTGGACGGGGCTGACCTTGCTGGGCGTCGCCGCAGGCCAGCTGCTCCGGACCCGTTCGCTGCGCGCGAGGGCCGTGTCCTGGCAGCCGACCACGGGGACGGCGCGTCTTGCGGCCTTTGCCGGACGCCATTCGCTTGCTGTCTATTTGCTGCACCAGCCCGTTCTGTTCGGAGCACTGTGGCTGCTGGCGGCCATTCACCTGATCCCGGACCGGGCATCGACCGACTTCATCGACAACTGCAGCCTGACCTGTGCTGCAGGCGGTGTGGACGAGGCAGCCTGCCGCCAGATCTGCGCCTGCACGCTGTCCTCCCTGCGCTCGGATGACCTTTGGGACAACCTGCTGCGCGAGCCGGAGAACATGACGCTTCGCGACACCATGAACAACCGGCATGCCGTATGCGTGCTGGCGGCTGATCCGTCCGGCGCGCAGTAGGCTCAGGCGTCAACCCGCGCTCGCCTTGCAGGAGCGTCAGTTGATGCCTGACGGACCGGCGCTGCAGCTCGCGGCAACCTTGAGCCCTGCCTCTGCGCGGCGAAACCGCTGCTCGGCGTAGGCGGCAAAATCCGTGGCCGGGTTGCCCTCCTGCGCCTGTTCCATTGCCCACAACGCAGACACGACATCACAAATCGGCCGCATCCGCCCGACGCGCAGCGCAAGCTTTGCTGCCGCCGGAAAATCGCCGGCACAATAGGCGCTGAGCAGCGCCATGCGCGCGGCCGCCGCGTAGTCCGCTTCAAGGCCGGCATAGGCAAGATCCCAGGCCGGATCCGCACAAGCTGCGTATTCGAAGTCGATCAGCCACAGCCGGCCACCGGACAGCAGCACATTCTGAGGCACCAGATCGCAATGACTGGGAACCCGCACCACCGCGTCAGCTTGAAGTGCCCGCGCAACCTCGATCGCCCCGTCAATGACAGCGGCCTGCGAAATCGGCAGAGCCTCGCGCCGCAAGCGGCTGCGCTGCCCGGTGATCAGGGCGAGCGGATCGAGTTCGGCACCGCGCAGAAGCTGGTCAGAATGCAGGCGGCGCAAGGCGACGCCCAGCTGTGTTGCCTCGGCAAGATCAGCCGCATCCCCTTGCGCCAGCGGCCGGGCCCCAGGCAGGGCCCGGAGCAGCATGAAACCTTGTGCCGGATCGCAGCAGACAACCTCCGGTCCAAGGCCAAGCGCCGCAGCCCGCCGCGCGAAGGCTTCCTCCTGCGCCCGGTCCACGCGGCCCTGCTGGCCGGTGCGTTCCAGTCTCAGGATGAAGCTGCCATTGCCGCCATCGACGCGGAACACCTCGTTGCTGAGGCCGTCCTGCCGGGCGGCAGCGCAAACCCCGCCGATGGCACGCTCGAGGTCCGGATTGCGGGCAAGGAGATCCGCAAGGCGGCCAAGCCTCGGGCGTTGTCCGGACGACTGCCCTGCATGACGCGCAAGCTGATCGGCATCTTGGTCGGGCATCGATTCCATCACCAAACATGAGCAACTGGTTGCGGAGTGATCATGGCCGATCCGAGCCTGCCGGCTCAAGCGTCGCGTGGCCTTGCGAAGGAATCCGGTTAGATGCAGTCTGCGCCATCACAAGAAGCCCGCCGACACGCCCACCGCATCTGTCCGGCCAGCCAGTCCCGCCCTCCCATCGCTCAAAGGACCTGCCCGATGCCGACCATTCCCGTTCCACCTCAGGACGGCGCAAGTGCCAGTGTCGACGCCACGAAGCCGTCGATCAGCATCACCTATTGCCGCCAGTGCGGCTGGATGTTGCGGGCTGCCTGGATGGCGCAGGAACTGTTGTCGACCTTCTCCGAGGACATTGGTGCGGTAACGCTCATACCGGGAACGGGCGGCGTCTTTCTCATCACCTGCGATGGCACCCAGATCTGGGAGCGCAAGGCGGACGGCGGTTTCCCCGAGGCCAAGATCCTGAAGCAGAAGGTGCGCGATCTGGTCTGGCCCGAGCGCGATCTCGGACATTCGGACGGGCACTCTAAGGAATGATGATCAGAGGGAAAGGAACGCTCTCAATTTGGCCTTCAATTCATCTGGGCGGCGGCATTCACATTCCCAGATGATTAACACCAGCCAGCCCATCGCCTCCAACTGCTGGTTATGCTGCCGGTCCCGTTCAGTGTTTCGGGTCAGTTTGGGGAGCCAGTATTCGCGGCGGGACTGTGGGACGCGGGCATCCTTGCAGGCTGGGTCGGGATGCAAATGCCAGAAGCAGCCGTGAACGAAGATCACCTTCCGGCGCGGGCCAAAAACAAGATCAGGTTTGCCCGGCAGATCCTTGCGGTGCAAGCGGTAGCGGAAACCAAGCCTGTGCACCAGTGACCGGACAATCATCTCCGGCTTCGTGTTCTTCGAACGGATCGCCGCCATGTTGCGCGACCGCCGTCCGGGATCTATAGAATCCATTTACATGGTCAGATCGAAGGGGAGGTCAGATATATCTCGCAACCTCTTCCCTTCTATCATCGCGCTGAGAGCTTCGTCGTCCGAAGCGTCGTTTCGTATTGCCTCTATGAGCTCATGCAAAGCGAAATGATACACGCAGTCTATCTCACCAGTGCCATAGGCCAACGACGCTATCCTGCCAGGTGTTGGCTCTCCGGTGATTACAACTATGTGGGGAACCCGGCCCTTGCGGTTCTTCATCAAATTTAGAGCTTCAGTTCTGGCATTTTGCGCCCGGTCACTCCTCATCGTCCATTTACATGACACAGTCGCATGTAAAATAAGTCTTTGATTATTCACCAGCCGAAGTGGGGAAAAAGAAACAAATCCGTCCGCACCAACAAGATCGGAATTTTTATTGATCTCTGTATCGCCCAGCGGTCTCCTGGCAACAAGAACATCAGGTTTTATTAGGTAGTCAGATCTGAGAATTGCCCTCAAAGAAGGATCCGCCTTACCCAACGCTTCCAATTGAGCAAGATGAGCAAATTGCTCGAAATATGAAACGCCTTGCCCTCCTTGCACTCCATCTTTTCCGACAATCCACTCGCCCGGCCGCAAATGGTTCAAGGCGGCAAAAGCTTCTCTCAAGAATTCCGCGCACAGGCTTTCGAAGCCAGATCCAGATGTTTGCCCTGCAAGTTTCTTTGAAAACCCGGAGGACTTTGAATTTATCTGATCGTAGATACTTCTAGACAATCGCTTACTGGGAGCGCTACTGCTGTCAGCATTACTAACAATGCCTTGGTCACTTACAGACAGAACACCGGCATCAAGCAAAGATTTGTGAAACGATTGACGTAAATCTGCGACCACCGTCATCAGGCGACCTTCTGGGATTTATTAGATTGAAGAGCTGAGAATATCATTACACCGACCGCAGCGGCCACAGGCGGCGGAAAGGCATTACCGACCTGCCGGTAGGCAGCCGTCTTTCGGCCAAAAAATTCCCAACTGTCCGGGAAGCCCTGAATCCGGGCGACCATGCGCACGGTCAGCCTGGGCATACCCTCGTGGTCCGGCGCGGGACACTCATCGGCAATCGTCCGCCCCTCGACACCCAGTTCGGCCCAGGCACGCCGGGCACGTGTCGGGCCAAGGTCCGGTCCGCCGTGTTTCTTGGAGCCGCCAACTACAGTAGGAGCAATGCGGCAAGCCTGTTCCTTCCATTCAGCTGCTCCGGTCCAGCCGCGCGCTGCCATCAGATCATGCAGCGTCTCGCCCACGGTTGCCGCCGGGACCTTTGTCCCGGGCCATACAAAATTATCCGCAAACTCCCGCTGCAGCGCCACCATAACCACACGGGGACGCAACTGCGGCACGCCGAAATCGGAGGCCTGCAGCAGCTTCCAGAACACCTTGAATCCGATCTTGCGCAAACGCAGCTCGATGAACTCGCGGTAGGACTGGAACGAAGGGTCCAGCATGCCGCGCACATTCTCGAACATGATGGCACGCGGCTTCACCCGCTCGGCAATCTCGACGCCCCGGGTGAAGAGATTGCGCTCGTCCTTCTCGCCCAGTTGCTTGCCGGCCACGGAGAACGGCGGACAGGGCAAGCCGCCCGCCAGAAGATCCACACCCCGGAACTGCTCGAACGCGAAATCCTGAAACAGGTCATGTTCATAAACCGTCCACTCCGGACGGTTGAACCGCAGCGTCTGGCAGGCGTGCGGATCATTTTCGAACAAGGCCGCATGACCAAAACCCGCCATTTCCAGACCGAGCGCCTGGCCGCCACCACCTGCGCAGAGTTCAAGAGATGTAAGCTGATTTCTCATGCGGTGTCCTCAAGCCGGCATAGCGCCGCGCGATGACAAGCATACATTGTCCAACTCAATCCTGAAAAGAACAAAATATGAACAAATGTCTTTTCCCCAGTTCGGACACAGACACCAAGCTGCCCGACATGCCCCAGCCTTTCTGGAACTACTACATCAATGTCGATGGCCTTGACGCGGCTGCCGCCCGTGCCACGGCTGCCGGCGCCAAGATCGTCAACGGGCCGCAGCAAGTGCCCGGCGGCTCGTGGATCGTCAACGCCCTCGACCCGCAGGGCGCGATGTTCTCGCTGGTGTCGATGAAGCGCTGAGTTCGGCAATCTCCCTGCGGCCATCGTGCTGGCCGCAGGGAACTTGGTTCAGGCCGCCTGGTCGAGTTCGGCAAATACGTCCCGGGCCGCATTCAGGCCGTTGATTGCGGCTGGAAGACCGCCGTAGACGGCCATCTGCCAGATCGCCTCGACGATTTCCTCGCGGCTCGCCCCAGCTGCCAGTGTATGGGCGATGTTCACCTTGAGCTGTGGCCCGGTCTGCCCGCCGAGGACCGTCAGAGCGGCAACCGTGCAGAGCTGCCGCGTCTTCAGATCGAGACCGGGGCGTGCGTAATGGCGGCCGTAGGCCCATTCGACAAGGCTCTCGCTGAAGCCGTCGACGAGATCGTCGTACCGCTCCGCCAGCACCTGTTCGAGACCAGGGTTCAGTGTCTGGACGATGTCGCGTCCACGTTCGAGGGCAGAGGTCATGTGCGGGCTCCTTTCACGGCGCGGGGTGCTGGCAACGCACCGGGATCCTCGATCTCGCCCGCCTCGATCTTGCGGTAGGTCTCGACCTTTTCGTCGAGAAGCTCGAGCGTCTTCTGCATCTCCCACAGGCTGGCGGCGACCTTCTGGCGATGACGCTCGATCATCTCGCGCCGCTCCCGCGCGGTCTCCGCGCCCCTTGCGCGCAGCTCGGCATAGGCAAGGCGGTCACGGATCCCCATGCCCGTCGCCTTCAGCCGCTCCAGAAACTGCAGCCAGCGCAGGATGGACGCGTCGTAGACACGCCGGCCACCGGCATCGCGCAAGGGTGCCGGGATCAGCCCGATCTTTTCATAGTAGCGCAGCGTATCGACGCTCAGTCCGGTACGTGCGGCAAGGTCACCGATCTTCATTGCGCGCCCTCCCGCCCGACCAGGCCGAAAGCCGTCTCCAGCCGGGCCGTGTCCTCGTAAAACTGGTAATGCGTGATGAGCCCGTCGCGGTACCGCAGTCTCACGGCAAAATCGCTGGCAAAGGGCAGCCCCGTCGCGCGGACGACGTGATGAAACCGTCCCGAGGCATAGGCCAGCGATCCGGTTTCGACCACGTCACCGATGTCGAACGCATGTGTCTCGAACGCGCTGGCCAGACCGTGGCAAAACTCCGCCAGGCCGCCCGCGCCACGAAACGTGCCATAGAGCGGCAGCCGGGCGTCGCGGTCAGGCCGCACCGCGACAAACTCCGCATCCGCTTCAATCATCCGCCCTGCCCCTTCAAGGTCGGCAGACCCGAGGCAGGAAAAGAACTGTTCAAGCCGTGTCATCATCGTCTCCCTCTGAACAGTTCCCGACCCTAGGTGCTGGAGCGCACTTCAGGTCAAGAGCCGAAATTCAGAAGGGCGATGACATGTCTGCTGCTTTGCCGGAAGAACCCGGCGACGGGGCAGAAACCCCGCGCGCCGGATCTGTCGTCAGTAGGTTGTCCAGCCGCCGTCCGTCGCCCAGTTGGCACCGGTGATGTTGGAGGCCTCGTCGGAGAGCAGGAACAGCATGATCGCCACCTGCTCCGCCGGCGTGGCCGGACGGTGCGCCGGATCGGCATAGGCGAGGATGCTCTGGGTCTTGATCCGGCCCATGCCACCGCCGCCGTCCGTCATGCTGGCAGCCACCAGGGCCCCGGCGCGGGCAACCATCGGCGTATCGGTGGCGGCCATGTTCACGGAATTGATGCGGATGCCATAGGGAGCATAGTCAATGGCCGCGTTCTTGGTGAGCCCGTTTACCGCATGCTTGCTGGCGACATAGGCCGGATTGCCGGCAAGGCCTGTCAGCCCGGCGATGGAGCCCACATTGACGATGGCTCCGCCCTGCCCCTGCTTGACCAGCTGCGCCAGCTGGGGCCGCAGCGAGCGGAACACACCGCCGGCGTTGATCTCCATCACCGCGTCCCAGTACTCGTCGGTCGCCTCGTGGATCGGGGCGAAGACGCGCGGCTTCTGGGCCGCATAATCGACCGGATCACCGGAGTAGACACCGTCCATGACACCGGCGTTGTTGATGGCGCCGGACAGCCCACCAAAGCTTGCGACGGCCGCGTCGACCGCCTTCTGGCAGACGGCGGCATCGCGCACATCGCCCGGAACAAACTCGGCCTTGCCGCCCGCCTTGCGGATCCCGTCGATCACCGCTGCGCCCTGATCCTCGATCCAGTCGACGCCGACGACGTTTGCGCCCTCGCGCGCCAGGCGCTCGGCTGCCGCCTGCCCCATGCCGCGGGCGCAACCGGTGACGATGACCGTGCGGCCCTTGAAACGATCCGGCACGATATAAGCCGGGTCCGTCGGGGCAATTGGCAGTCCGCCGACATATCCACCGCCGCCACCGGCCGGCGAGGCTGCCGCGGCAGGCTGTGTCTGGGCCTGGGCCATCTGCAGGCCACTGGCGGCCGTCACGCCTGCAACACCACCGGCCAGGGTCATTCCCTTCAGGACATCACGACGATCAAGGGTCATGTCAGTTCGCTCCTTCGGCGCCGGACCAACCGGAGCCTGTGACCGCAGTCTGCGGGGGTCAGTAGGTGGTGAAGCCGCCATCGGTCGCCCAATTGGCGCCGGTGATGTTGGAGGCCTCGTCGGACAGCAGGAACAGCATGATCGCAACCTGCTCCTCCGGCGTGGCATCGCGGTAGTTGGTATCCGCGTATTGCAGCAGGCTGCGGGTCTTGATCGTGCCCATGCCCACCCCGCCCAGGGCCTTCATCCGCGCGCCGACGAGCTGCTTGGCGCGCTGTACCATCGGCGTGTCGGTGTTGGCCATGTTCACCGAGTTGATGCGGATTCCATACGGCGCGTAGTCGATGGCCGCATTCTTGGTCAGGCCATTCACCGCATGCTTGCTGGCGACATAGGAGGGGGTAGAGCTGAAGCCACGCAGACCCGCGACACTGGCGACGTTGACGATCGAGCCGCCCTTGCCCTGCTCAACCATGTGGCGCAGCTGTGCCCGCATGCAGCGGAACACGCCGGTGGCATTCACCCGCATCACCACGTCCCAGTACGCGTCGCTGGCGAGATGAACCGGATTGAAGGCGAGGTCCTTCTGCTTGTCGTAGTCGATGGGCTCACTGGGCGGAATGGCGTCCATGACGCCGGCATTGTTGATCGCCCCGTCCAGACCGCCGAAGGTGGAGACGGCCACTTCGACCATGCGGTCGCAGACGGCGGTGTCGGACACATCACCCGGCACGAACTCCGCCTTGCCGCCGGCCGCCTTGATCGCAGCAATGACGGCGGCGCCCTCGTCGGCGATCCAGTCCACGCCCACGACATTGGCCCCCTCGCGCGCCAGACGTTCGGCCGCCACCTTGCCCATGCCCCGCGCACTGCCGGTGACGATGTAGGTCTTGCCGGCAAAACGGTCGGAGATGAAATAGTCCGGGCTGACCGGCGTCACGTCATGGTGTCCCGGCATGGCGGCGATAGGGTTTCCGGCCTGGGCCTGAGCCTGCGTGGCCGAGGTTCCGGCAACCGCGCCGACGGCGGCGGGGGCGGCTGCGGCCAGTGCCATCGTCTTCAGAAGGTCTCTGCGGTCCATGTCAAAAACTCCCTTTTCGCAAATCATCAATAGGCAACACGCACGAAGAGCATGGTGCTGAGCCAGGGATCGGGATCGGCGTTGAACGCCTTTTTCACGGCAGCCCCCGGGAACGTTGCCGCCACATGCCCCTGCACATAGACATTGCGCGAGGCGAAGTATTTGCCAGTCAGGTTGAGTTCGTAGCCGTAGTCCTTCGAGCCTAGGAACGACAGGGCCGGATTGCCGCCCAGGTTCGTCAGGCTGTCGGCGCGGAAAAGCCAGACCTGCGGCACCAGCTCGAACTTCGCAGACGGACGCAGCCGCAGCTGGAAACGATGCGCGATGACGTTGGAATCCTGCACCACCTTGAAATGATTGATGCCCTGCACCCACTGCTCGCCGTTGCCGCCCGACAGCAGCGGATCCCAGCGCTCGAAGGTGGTGGTGTTCGGATCATCGCCCGAGAACTGGGCATAGCGGTAGCTGAAGGTGGGCGACCAGGGCAGATCGGCAAAGCTCCAGCCGGCCTCGCCATAGAAGCCATAGGCCTGCATGTCGAAGTTCTCGTTGCGTTGAAGCGCGGCTTCCGCCGCAACGAAAGGCCCCGGCGTTCCGGCCGGATTGGGTTGCCAGCGCAGCCGGGCGTCGAAGACCTGCAGGCCTTCCCGGGTGAAGGTCTTCGTCGGCGTGAAGTACTTGAAGTTTGAATGAGGCACGCGCAGGAAGCTGGCGGCCGCTTCGAAGCCGTTGCTCAGCCGGGTCTCGATGTTGACGCCGTCGATGACGGTCTTGCTGTCGAGAATGGGCAGCTCGTCCGGATCAACCCGGAACAGCTCGACCTTGGTGTTGTTGTAGCGCAGCCGTGCCAGCGCAACCATGTCCGCTGACCAGCGCGGATTGGCCTGCAGTGCCGCCCGGTCCCGGCCATTGGCTGCCGTGTTGATGATCAGGAAGCCGTCGCCCAACGTGAAGCGCTGACGCCCGACGGAGGCGTCAAGCTGCAGCCGGTCCCCATTCTCGCGGGTCACACCGGTGATGAATCCGGCAAAGGCATCTTCGATGGCGACATGGCTGCGGGTGCGGTTGCTGAACAGCTCCTGCCCATACGAACCGCTGGCAAGAACACTCGCCCCGCCATAGACATAGAACCGCTCGCTGAGCGGCGTGATGCCATAGAGACCGGTGTGCACCATGCCCTCGACCCAGTGCTGGTAGCCCTTGCCGGAGGGCTTGCCCTGCACCATCGGATTGCCATTCAGCATCAGATCGGGCCGGCCGTACCAGGCATCGGCGTTGCCATAATGCAGCGCGATGGACTCGGCCTTCACCTTCACATAGGTGCCGCCGCTGTCATAGAGCACGGGGAAATCGGACGCCTTGCCCGTCGCCAGCATGCCGCGCGGCGCCCCTGCGGCGGCGGCATCGCCGAGCGTCAGGTCGAAGGTCAGGGTCAGACCGCCGGTATCGCCAAAGCCGATATCGTAGCTGGCGCTGGCGAGCCCCGCCGCGCGGGTGGCCCGGTTCAGCGCGAAATCGACCAGCGTGCGGTAAAAGTGGTCATCGGGAAAAACGGACAGACCACGCCGGAACTGGTCAATGGCCCGATCATTGAGGGCTGGATCCGCTGAGGGATTTGTCAAGCGAACGCGGATCTCGGCGATACGTTGCCCTTCATCAGCTTCCGCTGCGACCTGCGCCCGGACAGGGGGGAGACCGGTTACCGGCAGCACGAGCATCGTAGCCACGAGCAATTCCGGGAGCTTGGTCCACTTGATGGGCGCCCTCGACACAGACATCAGACTCAACTCCTTGACGCGTAAAAAAACATTAACTTTTTCGGCAGGAGCGTGCAACGACAGGCAGCACTTTGCAGCCTCCTGACAACCTGATGTCAGGAGCGCGTCCCGGTCGGATGGATTGACAGAACAAAGCCGAAACGCACCCTTTCCTCCTGACCGGACTCGGCCCATATTGCGGGGCATGAGCAAGAAGCCGATTTCCCCGACCGCCCCCTCCCCCGAAACCGCCGATGGCTTTGGCGAAGCCCCGCAGGCCGCGTTTGCCGGCGCGCCGCTTTCGGGCTCGATTTCAGACTGGGCGCAGGAAATCGCCGACGCATCCGAAAAGCTTCCCGATCAGGCGTCGGTCCGGACGGAGGCTGCGGCAGCGCCCGCGCGCAAGCCAGCCAAGCCAAAGGCCAAATCCGACACCGGGTCGCGCTCCTCGCGCGGCACGTCCATCGGCAAGGCGGAAAGCGCGCGAGAGCGCGCGGCGGGTGGGCTCAATCCGGTGGCGGGGCTCGACATCTCGCTGGAAGAGGCGGAGAAGCTCGAGCAGCATCTGAAGGAGAACCGCAAGAAAAAGGGCCGCAACGCCCTTCCGGAACTCTCCGGCGATGGCGGCGCAACAGCCACTGTCGCGGCGCTTTCTGCCCTGATCGAGAGCGGCAACCCGCTGCACAAGAACGGCGAACTGTGGGTGCCGCACCGGCCGGAGCGTCCGGCCAAGTCCGAAGGCGGCGTGCCCATTGTACTGAAGTCGGCCTATGAGCCGAAGGGCGACCAGCCAACCGCCATTGCCGAGCTGGTGTCAGGCCTGGAAAGCGGCGAGCAGACGCAGGTGCTTTTGGGCGTTACCGGCTCGGGCAAGACCTACACGATGGCGCAGGTCATTGCCCGCACCCAGCGCCCCGCCCTGATCCTTGCCCCGAACAAGACCCTGGCGGCGCAGCTCTACGGCGAGTTCAAGAGCTTCTTCCCCGACAATGCGGTGGAGTATTTCGTCTCCTACTACGACTACTACCAGCCGGAAGCCTACGTGCCTCGGACGGACACCTACATCGAGAAGGAATCCTCGATCAACGAGCAGATCGACCGGATGCGCCATTCGGCCACCCGTGCACTGCTGGAGCGGGACGACGTCATCATCGTTGCCTCGGTGTCCTGCATCTACGGTATCGGTTCGGTCGAGACCTACACCGCCATGACCTTCGCGCTGGAGGTGGGCGAGCGCATCGACCAGCGCCAGCTGCTCGCCGACCTGGTGGCCCTGCAATACAAGCGCAACGACGCCGCCTTCCAGCGCGGCGCCTTCCGCGTGCGCGGCGACACGATCGAACTGTTCCCCGCCCACTACGAGGACCGCGCCTGGCGCATCTCGCTGTTCGGCGACGAAGTGGAATCGATCACCGAGTTCGATCCCCTCACCGGCCAGAAGTCCGGCGAGCTGAAGAGCGTCAAGATCTACGCCAACTCGCACTATGTGACGCCGAAGCCGACGCTGCAGCAGGCGGCCAAGTCGATCAAGGCCGAACTGAAACAGCGGCTGGAGGAACTGAACGCCCATGGCCGCCTGCTGGAAGCACAGCGGCTGGAGCAGCGCACCCTGTTCGACCTGGAAATGCTGGAGGCCACCGGCTCCTGCGCCGGCATCGAGAACTACTCGCGCTACCTGACCGGCCGCGCGCCGGGAGAGCCGCCCCCGACCCTGTTCGAATACCTGCCGGACAACGCCCTTGTCTTCGCCGACGAAAGCCACGTCACCATTCCGCAGATCGGCGCCATGTACCGGGGCGACTTTCGCCGCAAGGCGACGCTGGCCGAATATGGCTTCCGCCTGCCGTCCTGCATGGACAACCGTCCGCTGCGCTTCGAGGAATGGAACGCCATGCGGCCGCAGACGGTGGCCGTGTCGGCAACGCCGGGCAGCTGGGAAATGGACCAGTCCGGCGGCGTCTTCGCCGAACAGGTCATCCGCCCGACCGGCCTGATCGACCCGCCGGTGCATATCCGCCCGGCGACCTCGCAGGTCGATGACCTGCTGGGCGAGGTGCGCGAGACGGCGGCCAAGGGTTACCGCACGCTGGTGACCACGCTGACCAAGCGCATGGCCGAGGACCTGACCGAATACCTGCATGAGAACGGCATCCGCGTGCGCTACATGCATTCGGACATCGACACGCTGGAGCGCATCGAGATCATCCGAGACCTGCGTCTTGGTGCCTTCGACGTGCTGGTGGGCATCAACCTCCTGCGCGAAGGCCTCGACATTCCCGAATGCGCGCTGGTCGCCATTCTGGACG
This sequence comes from Pannonibacter sp. SL95, assembly GCF_026672425.1. GTDB lineage: Bacteria > Pseudomonadota > Alphaproteobacteria > Rhizobiales > Stappiaceae > Pannonibacter. The sequence continues at coordinate 982,404 of NZ_JAPPRC010000003.1, read as the reverse complement.
CGGACAAGGAAGGCTTCCTGCGTTCGGAAACCTCGCTGATCCAGACCATCGGCCGCGCCGCGCGCAACGTGGACGGCAAGGTCATTCTCTACGCCGACCGCATGACCGGCTCGATGGACCGCGCCATCGCCGAGACCAACCGCCGCCGCGAAAAGCAGATCGCCTACAACACCGAACACGGCATCACGCCGGAAAGCGTCAAGCGCTCCATCGGCGACATTCTCGAAAGCGTCTACGAACAGGACCACGTCACGGTCGACGCAGGCTTTGCCGAGACCGGCAATCTGGTCGGCCACAATTTCAAGGCCCATCTGGAAAGCCTGGAAAAGCAGATGCGCACCGCCGCCGCCGACCTCGACTTCGAGACCGCCGCCCGGCTGCGCGACGAGATCCGCCGGCTGCAGGCCACCGAGCTGGCCCTGTCCGACGACCCGATGGCACGCCAGTCCGACGTGGAGGAGCGCGGCGGCGCCTATCAGGGCGAGCGGCTCTACGGCGCTGGCGGGGCCAAGGAAGGCGCCAGCGGCAAGAAGAAGGAAACCGCCGCCGACCGGGCGCGAGCCGCCAAGGGGTCTGCCCTGCCCGCCCCCAGCTCAAAGGTGCGCAAGAACAGCCTCGACGAAATGACCGTCGGCCGCACCGAAGTTCCCCTGCACAGCGGCACCCTGCCGAAAAAGCCCGTCATCCAGGCAGAAGACGCTCCGCACCACACCCCGCGCGGCAAGATCGGCGTCGGCTCCTATGAGGACCCATCCGAAGACGCGCGGCGCAAGGGCCGGTCGAAGAAGACGGGACGGCCGGGGCGGTGAGAGGGGGACCAGGTAGCTTCCGAACAAACTTGTTCTTAGTAGAATGGACTACACTCAGAACTTGATTTCAACGCCATGCACCACCAGACTGACTTGCTAAGGGTGGTCCTTGATCGAATCCAATATGGATATTTTGCTTCATGTTTTCTCGGTTGAAATTGGTGAACTTTAAGGCTTGGTCGGACACTGGCGACATAGCTTTGCGTCCACTGACAATGCTTCTTGGAACCAACTCTTCCGGCAAGTCAACCCTGATTCAGAGCATCCTGTTGCTCAAACAAACCGCACGTTCACCTGACAGGACTGTTCATCTCAACCTCGGAGGAGATGAAGTCAACGATCTTTTTAACTTCGGCGGTTTCGACGACGTCTTAAACTGTAGCTCAGACGGTCGTAATTTTTCGATTGAGTTCGACTTCGACAATCAGGGCGCTAGCCGTATTAAAACGGGCAGCTTTCAATGTACCTATGGCCAGACCTCATCAGGCAGCGTCGCAGTTCAAGCACTGACCCTGAAAGCAGAGGGTCGTCAGTTCAAAGCAATCCGTCGAGGAAAAGGCGCCTTTTCAATCCAAGTCGATGAGGAGCAACAGCCGCGAGCAAAGGGGCGCAACTATGAGCCCGAGCGCTCGATCGCTTTTTCTGCGGATGCAATTGCGCTTCTGGATAAAGACGGTCAGCTGGTTGAAGATCTAAGCTTGGCCATTCGTCAGGAACTCGAGCGCGTGATTTATCTTGGGCCTCTAAGGCGAAAACCGGAACGTGATTATCCATGGAACAAAAGCAAGCCTGGCGACGTCGGCAGCGACGGACGCGGAGCCGTGGACGCTCTTCTGGCGAGCGCTCTGTTGCGGGGTGATGATCAGAATTACGTTGTTAAAGGCGTCTCCCGTTGGCTCAATCGCATGGGCGTCGCAGATAGGCTCGAAGTTCGTCAGCAAGGGAGGTCAAATCGTTATGAACTAATCATTCACCGAAATGGCCTCGCAAGCAATCTTCGAGACGTTGGTATTGGCTTGTCGCAGGTGTTACCAGTACTGGTAGTGGCGTATTTCGCACCAAAAGGGAGCACAATCCTCCTCGAAGAGCCAGAAATTCATCTACATCCACTAGCTCAATCTGTTCTGGCTGAGCTCTTCGTTGATGTCAGTCAAGAGCGCAGCGTTCAATTTATAGTCGAGACCCATTCTGAACATCTGTTTAGACGCATGCAAACATTGATTGCCAATCAAAAGATATCTTCAACAGACGCAGCCATGTATTTCGTTGAGAGGAATGATAAATCTGCTGAACTCTGCACCCTAGAGATCGATGATTTTGGCCGTGTCAAGAACTGGCCCGAAAATTTTTTCGGAGATGTCCTTGGAGAAACGCGCGAACAGGCCCGACTGATATTTGAAAGGCGGAAGGCCCCTAGCCAATGAGAAACCGCTATGTCATCGACACCAACATCTTGATCGCCGCAAGTGCCGCGGACCCTATTCATCCTGCGGACATTTCTGCAACGCCATCCGATCCAGCTCTACGCCACGAAGTTTGGCAATGGCTCGACACATTCGAGCAGAGCAACAGCCGTCTAGTCCTTGATTCTGAGCAGCACATATATGACGAATATTGCAAAAAGCTCAAGCACTCCGACTTCGGAATACAAGTCGTAATATCTAAATGGAGCAAAGTTGCCGTCGATCTTGTTTCTGTTGCTTACGACGAAAATGGACATGGGGTGCTGCCCGCTGAACTGGTTCCAATCATTCATGATTTGGCGGACCGAAAGATTGTCGCAGCAGCACTCGCATCGCATGAGGAATTTGGTGAGGGTTGTATAGCATTCGCAGGCGACACAGATTGGCACGACTGGGAGCAAGCCCTTCTAGTGCAAAATGTCGCGACAGAGCCAGTGATCGAAGCTTGGTCACGCAAGAAGCATGCTGAGAAGCAAGCAAGAAAGCAATAAAGTTGATGGAAGACTTCTTTCGCTTCCCTTCCACGCCTCATCTCTCTTGGCTAAATCGAAATTCTCAGCCGCGTGAAGACAAGGTCCTATCACCTTCGGATGCGACCGCTCTACTCAAGGGAGAGGTCGCTGTCGAAGAGAAGATCGATGGCGCAAATATTGGCATATCCCTCGCGAATGACGGCACCCTTCGGGTTCAGAATCGAGGACAATTTTTGACACCTCCCTATGTGGGTCAATTTACCACTTTACACCAGTGGCTCACACAACATGAAACGCACATTAAAGATCATCTTGATCCGCAGCTCATACTCTTCGGCGAGTGGTGCGCAGCTAAGCATTCCGTGAGTTACGAACGTCTGCCCGACTGGTTTTTGCTTTTCGATGTATATGATCGTGAGACAAGCCAGTTCTGGAGCAGCACCCGTCGAAATGCCTTGGCATCAGCGGCTAGGTTAGCGACAGTTCCAACTTTGCAGCGAGGGACAGCCAACATGAGCGAGCTCAAGCATTTGTTGGAGGAGGGATTAAGCTGCTATGGATCGGAGCGAATGGAAGGCCTGATCGTGCGAAGCGAGAACAGTTTTTGGTGCGAAAGCCGCGCCAAGTTAGTTCGTCCCGACTTCATACAACCGCTAGATGAGCACTGGAGTCGCCGACGCATTACATGGAATAAAGTGGAATGGTCTACTGGCCAGTTTGGAGCAAACACAGTCCACCTTTAGAAATTCGCTAGTGCTGTGAACACTAGTGGATGCATATGGGACGAATTCAAGCTCCATCTCCCCCCTCCCCGTCACTCCGGAAACCAAAGCTTCGCGGCTTCCGCGCCGCGTTCGATGACGACGTGGTTGTTGGCGAAGACGCGGTAGGAGTGGCTCCATTCGCCGTCCGGCCAGCGCACGCGGACCTGGGCGCGTTCGGAGACGCCGAGGCCGATGTGCAGGAAGCCGAGCTGGCCGGACGCGTGGCCGCCACCAATGAGAACGTCGCGCTCGATCGACTTGGTGCCGACGCGCACGCTGACCTTGGCGCCAATGGCGTTGCGGTTCGGTTTGCCCGGCTGCACCAGCTCGATGGCGAGCCAGTTGCCGAGCGGGCGCGGCGTGGTGGCATCGCCCTTGCCGGCATTGCGGAACAGGCTCGCCGGTTCACCCCGGTTGACGACGACAAGATCCAGCAGGCCGTCGGCATTGAGATCCGCCAGCCCGCCGCCACGGCCACGCCGGGGCAAGGCGATGCCGGCAGCATCGCCCGTTTCCACGAACTTGCCATCCCACTGGCCGAGCAGCAGATTGTCCGGATCAAAGGCGGCGAAATCCGGCATGGACTCCACGTTGCCCTTGGCGATGTACAGATCCCACAGGGTGTCGTTGTTGACGTCTTGGAACTCGGAATGCCAGCCGGTGGAGGGGCGCAGGTCGTCGCCCGTATAGGGCCGGTGCGCGGTGACGCCCTTGTCGAAGGCGATGTCCGCATAGACCGGCACGAGCTCATCGCCCTCCTGCTCGATGCTCTGCAGCTTGGTGTCGCCCATACTGGTGAGCGCATATTCGGGAAGGCCATCGACGTTGAGATCAACGCTGGCAATGCCCATGCCCCAGATGGTCAGCTTGCGCCAGCCGTCGGCCCGGCGATAGGCCTGCGCGGGGCGGCCGGGCGGAACGGCCCAGAGCTGCTCCTCGCCGCCGCGATAGTATTGCCGGTCGTTGGAGACACGCAGTGCCGGTTCGCCGGAGCGGTTCCAGTCGGTGAACAGCATCGACAGGCTGCAATAGCCCGGCGACAGCCACTCCGGCTGGCTGTAATCCGGCCTGGGTCCCGCCACAGGCCGGTACAGCATGTTGTCGTGGCAGGTGCCCCAGGGGGCGCCGGGCTGCGAGCGGTCGACGTAATTGCCGAAAGCGAGCGTCGGATAGGCCGCGCCGGCCTCCCATGTCGCCGCGAAGGCGGTGGTCCAGGCATTGCCGCCGTCGAAGGCGATCTGCCGGTTGGCGACCTCGAAGCGGCAGCCGCCAAGCCCGCGCAGCATCAGGTTTTCGCCCACACGCAGCACGGCGAGGTCAACCTTGCCGTCATTGTCGAAATCGAGTGGATAGGCACCGGTGACCCGGGTGAGATCCTTCTCGCCAAGCCCGGTGTCGAACTTGGCGAAAGAAAGCGCGCCGCCGGTCGGACTTTCATTGACGTAGAGCCCGGCCGGATTCTTGCCGCCGGCCAGGAACAGGTCTGGCCTGCGGTCCCCGTTGCAGTCGGCAATGGCAACGCCGCCGCCAACGAAATATTCCCATGGACCGTCATAACGATGGTCGATCCCGGCCGCGCCGGCCTGTTCGACAAAGTTCGGCACGGGGGCGAGGGAAGACGGCCGCTCATCGGCCACCGCCACAGCAGGAAGCAACAGCGTGGAGGCGAGGAGCCAGGACAAACGGGCGGTCATTTCGGCACCTCAAGCGTGCGCAGGAAGGCAATGATGGACTGCTGCTGCTCCTCCGGCAGGGCGGCATAGGCATCACGGGCGGTGGCAGCGCTGCCGCCATGGGCCAGAATCATCTCGCCCAGCGTCGTGATGTCGCCGCGATGGCCATAGGGTGCCGTGTTGCCCACGCCCCAGAGTTCGGCGGTGATGAACACATCCCGGTCAACGAACCGCTGCCCCAGCAGCTCATTGCCGAGCCGGTCGTTGCGCGCATCGGAAATGCGGTGGCGCTTCAGATCGCCGAACAGCGGCACCAGAACGCGGCCCCGCCCGTCGCGCGGCAAGGTCTTGACCCAGGGCAGCGCCGCCATGTTCAGCACCAGCGGATCGGTCACATCGCCCGGACGCAGGGTGCCGGCGTTCTCCACCGGGCTCGGATCGGCAAAGCTGAGGCTCTCCAGCGGCAGCGACGGCCGGTGACAGGAGGCACAGCCGATATCCGCAAAGACCTGTTCGCCATCCGCAGCCGCCTCGGCCCAGTCGGCCGGCAAACCGGTCTTGCGTCCGGGGGCCGGCAAGGTGGCCTGGAAGGCGACGAGCGCGGAGACATGTCCGGCGTCGATCTCGTTGACGACGCCATCCATGTCGAAATCGTCGCTTCCGGTCCAGACCGTGCCGAAGCGTTCGGTCGCCTGAATGCCGTGATGCACGTTCAGCGCATTCACCGTGAACTGGCGCAGGCTGGCAAACACGCCCTTCTGGCTGAAGGGGCGCAGCACCAGATCCGCGTCGATGCCATCGAGGGCCGTGACATCCAGCGTCCCGTCCGGATGGGCCGTCAGCTTGCCGAAGCCGACATCCTTTGTTGTCAGGGGCACCGTCACCGGCGCACCGGTCTTGCGCGCCTCGGCCAGTGCATTGCGGCGCTGGCCTTGCAGCTCGGCCGTCATCTCCCGCGCCAGCAGCTCGATCAGGCCCGAGCCATGCAGGATGTTGGTGCCGCGCTCGTTGGAAAACTGCGGGTCCGTGGTGTCGAAATCCGCGCTCTCGAAGCCCTCGGAGACGAAGACATTGGCGACGAAGTCCCCTGCCCCGCCGGTGACTGGCTGATTGTGGCAGCCGGAACAGGCGCTGGCATCGGGTCCGGGCAGGCGGTTGAAGGCCAGCTCTGCCGGCCGCTTGCGCCGGGTGGGAACGATGGCCTGGGTCGCCATCGGCCGCCCCGCGCCTTCATCGCGGGTGAAACGAGCCTCGAACAGCCGTTGCCCCTCGAGGATCAGCTCCTGCAGGCGGGTGTCCTTGCCGGTCTCCGCCTCGGCCTTCAGCGCTTCGCGCAAGTCCTCATAGGCGAGCGGGCGATCCAGATGCGTCTCGCTCCAGCTTCCGGCCAGCACGGGGGCCGTCCACCCAAGTCCGAGTGCCATCAGCGCCGCCGGCCAAAACCGGCCCGCGCACTCCAGTCGCCAAAGTCTGGGTCCGTTCATGGCTGCAGTCTCCTCCCTGCTGCCCCGGTAGCGGGCGATTGCCTTGCTGTTCGTCTTCCTTCTGCGAGATCACGGGCCACGCATCCGCCGGACTTGCCCTAGCGGCTGCGTCCTGTCGCGATCACCAGTGTCTCGTCCAGCCGCCGCATTGCCTGCGCAATCAGGCCACGGCGGATGAAATCCTCGTTCCAGGGCACAACGTCGATGGTCAGCGAGCGGCGCAGGTCCTCCACCAATGCCGCCTCCAGCGCCTCGTGCATTGCGCCTTCCATGAAGGGATAGGCCCGGATACCGGCGCCGGTCAGGACCACGCGCGCGGGGTCGATCACCGCCAGAAGCCTTGCGATGCCATAGCCAAGCGCCGTTCCGGCCTGATGCAGCGAGGCAATGACGCCGGCATCGCCGCCCTCGGCCCGGTCATGCAGCTCCTCGAAGGTCTGCGGCGTCACCGGCATGTTGGCCGGATCGGTATCGTCGGCCAGTCCTTGCGTCATGCGCAGCAGCGCATAGTCGGCGAGGTAGGCTTCCAGGCATCCCCTGCGGCCACAGCGGCAGCGCGCACCGCCGGGAATATGGTTGGCATGACCGATTTCCGCCGCCGCTCCACTGGCACCAACGAAGAGGTGATCGTCGAGGAACAGGCCCATGCCGACACCGTAATCGACCATGACCACGGCAAAGGTGCCGCTGTACCGCTGCGGATCAGACCAGTGCAGCGCCTCGGTGATCATGTTGGTGTCGTTGGACAGCGTGACGCGGGCCGAAAAGGTCTCCTGCAGCGGTCCGACAAGGGGAATGTTGCGCCCGGAAAAGGCCGGGCTCCAGACGACTTCGCCCTTGTTGGTGTCGACGATACCCTGCGAGGCCACGCCGATCTCCAGCACGCTGGCCGGCTCGATCCCGGCTTCGGACACGAAGGTCCGGACGGCGTCGGTGAGGGTCGAGGGAAACGTTGCGGCGTTGGCCGTCGATGCGTCGTAGTACACCTTCCGGCTGTGGAAGATGCGCCCGGTGAAGTCGGCCAGCGCCAGATCGATTCGGCTGACCGAAATGCGGACGCTGATCACGTTTGCGGCACCGCCGTCGATCGCCAGAAGGCTTCTCGGACGCCCGCGACCCAGCGGCGCCTTGGGTTCGTCGGCGTCAATGCCGACAATCAGCCCCTCTTCGAGCATGTCGGACGTGATGGCTGTGATGGTCGCCGGGCTGAGCTGCGTGGCGCGACCGAGGTCGATGCGCGCCATTTGCCCTTCTCGTCTCAGGGTTTGCAGAATCAAGCTGCGGTTGCGCAGCCGGACCTGATCCCTGTTCGCTGTCTGCGTCATGGGACGACGTTTCTTCTCTCGTGTTTCCGCCCTAGGCCTGCCGATTCTGTTTGCCGGCATGGTCCGCGAGATCTGAAACGGATGTACCGCTTCGAAAAGCATGTTGACAGGAGCAAAGAGTTGGAGCAACTTTTTTTCGGGCGTCGAAAAAAATAGATGTGGCGCCTGAGCACAGGAGGGTGCTCTCAATCCCTCAGGGAAAAATGGAGGTGCTGCCGGGAGAAGGGCGGCGCCTTTTGGAGGAAACACCGCAATGCGCAAGATTGCCGTACTCGTCGCGGGAGCGCTTCTGTCCGCGACCGCCCTGACTGCCGCCAATGCCAAGGACCTCGTGGTCGGCGTGAGCTGGTCGAACTTCCAGGAAGAACGCTGGAAGACCGACGAAGCCGCCATCAAGGCTGCCCTTGAAGCCGCTGGCGCCAAGTACATTTCCGCTGACGCGCAGAGCTCGTCCGCAAAGCAGCTCTCCGACGTTGAAGCGCTGATCGCACAGGGCGCCACCGCCCTGATCATCCTCGCCCAGGACGCCCAGGCAATCGGCCCGGCCGTTCAGGCTGCTGCAGACGAAGGCATTCCGGTCGTCGGCTACGACCGTCTGATCGACGATCCGCGCGCCTTCTACCTGACCTTCGACAACGTGGAAGTGGGCCGCATGCAGGCTCGCGAGATCCTGAAGGCGAAGCCGGAAGGCAACTACGTCATGATCAAGGGCTCGGCCACTGACCCGAACGCAGACTTCCTGCGTGGCGGCCAGCAGGAAGTCCTGAAGGCAGCGATCGACGCCGGCAAGGTCAAGATCGTTGGCGAGGCTTACACGGATGGCTGGCTGCCGGCCAACGCCCAGCGCAACATGGAGCAGATCCTCACCGCCAACGACAACAAGGTCGATGCGGTCGTGGCATCGAACGACGGCACCGCTGGCGGCGCCGTGGCAGCTCTTGCTGCACAGGGCATGGAAGGCACCCCGGTCTCCGGTCAGGACGGCGACGCTGCCGCTCTGAACCGCATCGCCAAGGGCACCCAGACCGTGTCCGTCTGGAAGGACGCACGCGAACTCGGCAAGACCGCCGGCGAAGTGGCCGTGGCTCTGGCCAAGGGCGCTAAGCTGACCGACGTTGCCGGTTCGGGCTCCTGGAAGTCCCCGGGCGGCAACGACCTGACGGCCAAGTTCCTCATCCCGATCGCCATCACCAAGGACAATCTGAACGTCGTCGTTGACGCCGGCTGGATTACCAAGGACGCCCTGTGCCAGGGCGTGTCGGGCGGCCCGGCCCCCTGCAACTAAGACCTTCCGGTCCTATTCCGCTGCCCCGGCTTGTCCGGGGCGGCGTGACTTGCCGATGAAGCCTGTAGCGCCTTGTTGACTGCCCCTGCGGCACGCGCTCTTATCAGGCCTCCGGCGACCGGTTTTATCAGGAGCATTCCGATGTCCGATGCCACCCTGTCCGGGTCCAAGACCCCGACAGCCCGATCCCTTGTATCCGCATTGCAACTCGACACGCGCCTGCTTGGCATGATCGGCGCGTTCATCGTGCTTTGCATCGTCTTCAACGTGTTCACGGATGGGCGCTTCCTCACGCCGCGCAACATCTTCAACCTGACGATCCAGACCGTCTCGGTTGCCATCATGGCCACCGGCATGGTGTTCATCATCGTCACGCGCCACATCGACCTGTCGGTCGGCTCGCTCCTGGCCACGGTAGCGGCAGTGATGGCTGTGGTGCAGACGCAGGTTCTGCCTGTCACCTTCGGTCTTGGTCTCGGGCATCCCGCGATCTGGATCATCGCACTGGTCGTCGGCCTGATCGTCGGTGCCGGCATCGGCGCATTCCAGGGCTGGATGGTCGGCTACCTCGGCATTCCTGCCTTCATCGTCACGCTTGGCGGCCTGCTGGTCTGGCGCAACGCGGCCTGGTTCATCACCAATGGCCAGACGATCGGCCCTCTGGACGAAACCTTCGCCATCATGGGTGGCGCCGGTGGCACCATGGGTGAAACCTGGTCCTGGGTCCTCGGCCTTGTCGCGGTTGGCGTGTCCATCTGGCTGTTGCTGTCCGCACGTCGTCGTCGCGCGGCCCATGGCTTCCCGGTCAAGCCGGCCTGGGCTGAAGCAACCATGGCGGTCATCATCAGCGGTGCCATCCTTGGGTTTGTCGCGGTTCTCAATGCTGCTGAAATTCCGGCCCAGCGGCTGCAGCGCATCTTTGCCGCGCAAGGCCAGACCATGCCGGAAGGCCTGGTGATGGGGTATGGCATCCCGATCTCGGTACTGCTGCTCATCGTCGTCGCTGTTGCCATGACCGTGATTGCGCGCCGCACCCGCCTTGGCCGCTACATCTTCGCCACCGGCGGCAATCCGGATGCTGCGGAACTCTCGGGCATCAACACGCGTCTTCTGACCGTGAAGGTCTTCGCCCTGATGGGGGGGCTTTGCGCACTCTCCGCTGCCGTGGCCTCCGCACGCCTCGGCTTCTCGACCAACGACATCGGCACACTCGACGAACTGCGCGTGATCGCGGCAGCCGTCATTGGTGGCACGGCGCTGTCCGGCGGCATCGGCACGATCTATGGCGCCATTCTCGGCGCGCTGATCATGCAGTCGCTGCAGTCCGGCATGGCCATGGTGGGCGTTGACGCACCACTACAGGCCATCGTCGTCGGCATCGTGCTGGTCCTCGCCGTCCTCGTTGACATCCTCTATCGCAAGCGCACGGGAGACTGAGCCATGGCCACGCCTCTTGGTGGAATGCCCAACCAGGGCGCAACGCCTCTGGTCGAAATGAAAGACATCTGCATCTCGTTTGGCGGGGTGCATGCGGTGGACCACGCCTATGTGGATCTCTATCCCGGCGAAGTGGTCGGCCTGCTCGGCCACAATGGTGCCGGCAAGTCAACGCTGATCAAGATCCTGTCCGGCGCCTACCGCCCGGACAGCGGCGAGATCCGCATCGACGGCAAGCCGGCAACCATCAACAGCCCGCGCGATGCCCGCTCCTACAACATCGAGACGATCTACCAGACGCTCGCGCTGGCGGACAATCTCGACGCGGCCTCGAACCTGTTCCTCGGCCGCGAGCTGGTGACGCCGTTCGGTTTCGTCAATGACGACCAGATGGAAGCCGAAACGCGCAAGATCATGGGCAAGCTCAACCCGAACTTCAAGAAGTTCAAGGTTCCGGTGAAAGCCCTCTCCGGCGGCCAGCGCCAGTCGGTGGCCATTGCCCGCGCGGTTTATTTCAATGCGCGCATTCTCATTATGGACGAGCCGACCGCAGCGCTCGGCGTGCACGAGACGCAGATGGTGGGCGAGCTGATCCAGGAGCTGAAGCGCCAGGGCCTGGGCATCTTCCTCATCAGCCACGACATCGAAGACGTGTTCGAGCTGTGCGACCGCCTGACCGTCATGAAGAACGGCCGCGTGGTCGGCACGGCCCGCACACAGGATGTCACCAAGGACGAAGTCCTCGGCATGATCATCCTGGGCAAGTGCCCTCCGGGTGCAAAGCCAGGTCCCGGCGCCATGGCCGAGGATCTCGAAGCCGCCTGAGCCGGGCCTGCTGACAGCAGCGGCCGGTCCGCATCGGGCCGGCCATCGCATCCGGGCAGCCGCCCTTTCCGGCTGCCTCCAAACCCGTTAAGACAAGGCTCCCCGGTGCCGGAACCCGACGTGGTTCGCAGGCCCGGGGTTCTCTTGGACCAGTTTTGAGGAACGCACCTCATGTTCATCGGCCTCGATATCGGCACCAGTTCCGTCAAGGCGGTGCTGCTGGACGACGACCAGCACCCTGTTGCCTCGGCCAGCGCCCATCTCGATGTCTCCCGCCCTCACCCCGGCTGGTCGGAACAGGGTCCGGACAGCTGGTGGACCGGCGTCGAGGCGACACTGGATGACCTCAGCCACCGGTTTCCGCGCGAGATGGCGGCCGTTCGCGGCATAGGCCTCTCGGGCCATATGCATGGCGCGACCCTGCTGGACGCCGCCGACCGGCCGCTGCGCCCCTGCATCCTGTGGAACGACGGACGCTCGGCCAGCCAGTGCACCGAGCTGGAGGCGCGTGAGCCCCGTTTCCTGACACTCGGCGGCAACCGGGTCATGCCCGGCTTCACCGCGCCCAAGCTGCAATGGGTGCGCGAGAACGAGCCGGACATCTTCGCGAAGGTCGCCAAGGTGCTGCTGCCGAAAGACTACGTGCGGCTACGCCTCACCGGCGAGCATGTCGGCGACATGTCGGACAGCGCCGGCACGCTGTGGCTGGACGTGGCGGCCCGCGACTGGTCGGAACCATTGCTGGCGGCAACCGGCCTGACCCGGGAGCACATGCCCCGGCTCGTCGAAGGATCGGATGCCAGCGGCCGTCTGCGACCGGAGCTGGCGGCACGCTGGGGCATGACACAGGCCCCGGTGGTGGCAGGGGGCGGCGGCGACAATGCTGCGTCGGCCTGCGGCGTCGGCGCCGTCAAGCCGGGCTCGGCCTTCGTCTCGCTCGGCACCTCCGGCGTGCTGTTTGTCACCAATGACCGCTTCTCGCCGAATGTCGCCAGCGCGGTGCATGCCTTTTGCCATGCCGTGCCGGATACCTGGCACCAGATGGGCGTGATCTTGTCGGCCACCGACAGCCTCAACTGGCTGTCGAAGATCCTGCGCCGGCCGGCCGCCGAGCTGACGGCAATGGTCACCGACCTCAAAGGACCGTCGGCAGTCCAGTTCATGCCTTATCTTGGTGGCGAGCGGACCCCGCACAATGATGTGACGATCCGCGGCGGCTTCCAGGGTCTCGCCCATGAGACCGGCGAGGCGGATCTGACCCATGCGGTCCTCGATGGCGTCGCCTTCGCCCTGATGGACTGCCTCGGCGCCCTCACAGCGGCCGGCAGCAGCGTCACGCGCGTGACGGCTGTTGGCGGAGGCTCCCGCTCGCGCGCGTGGCTGGAGATCATTGCCACCGTTCTGGGCGTCACCGTTGACGTGCCGCAGGACGGCGATTTCGGCGCGGCCCTGGGTGCTGCCCGCCTCGGACAGGCGGCGGCCGACGGCTACGACCCGGCCACCTTCTTCGCACCGCCGCTGGCGGCAAGCATCGACCCCAATCCCAACCTCCGTTCCGCCTATGCCGATGCCTATCGGCGCTGGCGGAACCTCTATCCTGCAATGAAGGAGATCTGACGTGGCCACTGGATTTTTTGACGGCCTGGACCCGGTCCGCTTTGTCGGCCCGGACGCCCGCGACCCCTACGGGTATCGCTATTACGACAAGGACCGCGTGGTCCTGGGCAAGCGCATGGAAGACCACCTGCGCCTGGCCATCTGTTACTGGCATTCCTTCTGCTGGCCGGGTGGTGATCCGTTCGGCGGCGACACGTTCCAGCGCAAGTGGATGGCCGCTGGTGATCCGATGCAGCAGGCAAGACTCAAGGCGGATGTCGCCTTCGAGATGTTCCAGCTGCTGGACATGCCGTTCTTCACGTTCCACGACCGCGACATTGCGCCGGAAGGCGCAACGCTGGCCGAGAGCAACGCCAATGTGAACGCCATCGCCGACATCTTCGAGCGCAAGATGGCGGACAGCGGCGTCAAGCTGCTCTGGGGCACGGCAAACCTGTTCTCCAACCGCCGCTTCATGGGCGGCGCCGCAACCAACCCGGACCCGGATGTCTTCGCCTATGGCGCGGCCCAGGTGAAGAACGCGATGGACGTGACGCACCGCCTCGGCGGCGCGAACTACGTGCTCTGGGGCGGCCGTGAAGGCTATGAGACCCTGCTCAACACCGAACTGAAGCGCGAGCTGGACCAGCTCGGCCGCTTCCTGACCATGGTGGTGGAGTACAAGCACAGCATCGGCTTCAAGGGCACGATCCTGATCGAGCCGAAGCCGCAGGAGCCGACCAAGCACCAGTACGACTTCGACGTCGCCACGGTCTTCGGTTTCCTCAAGGCCTATGGCCTGGAGAACGAGGTCAAGGTCAACATCGAACAAGGCCACGCGATCCTTGCCGGCCACTCCTTCGAGCATGAGCTGGCGCTTGCAAACGCGTTGGGCATCTTCGGCTCGGTCGACATGAACCGGAACGACTATCAGTCGGGCTGGGACACGGACCAGTTCGCCATGAACGTGCCGGAAATGGCGCTGGCCTACTACGAAATCCTGAAAGGCGGCGGCTTTACCACCGGCGGCACCAACTTCGACAGCAAGATCCGCCGTCAGTCGATCGACGCCGTCGACCTGATCCAGGCCCATGTCGGCTCGGCCGACGCCATCGCGCGCGGCCTGCTGGCGGCAGCTGCCATGATCGAGGATGGCCGTCTCGGCGGCTTCGTCAAGGACCGGTACGCCGGTTGGGACAAGCCGGAGAACGCCGAGATCCTGAAGGGGAACGTGACGCTGGAAGCCCTGGCCGACCGCGTGCACGCGACCAACCTCGAGCCGCAGCCCAAGTCGGGCCGTCAGGAATATCTGGAAAGCCTGGTCAACCTGTTCGTTTGACGCAAGTCGCAAGAAAGAAGGCCCCGCCCGGACCCCGGGCGGGGCTTTTTTGTTTCAGCTCAGAGCTTGTCGGTCACGACCGTCGTGGTCGCGCCCGTTGGCTCCTTGGAGATGACCGGGTCAGAGCCGCCCGACAGCAGCGACTTTACGGTGCGCTCGTAGGCGGCCTTGTCGAGCTTGCCATCCGAGCCATCAACCAGCTTCACGATCTCGCCGACCATGCGCTTCTGATGCTTTTCGGTCTGCGCGCCGGATGCATCATTTTCGAGCACGATTTCAGCGGCCTCATCCGGGTTGGCAGCGGCATAGGCCCAGCCCTTCATCGAAGCGCGGACGAAGCGGGCGTATTTGTCGACCATCTTCGCGTCCTTCAGGCTGTCTTCCAGCACGTAAAGGCCGTCCTCAAGGGTGGCAACGCCCTGGTCTTCATACTTGAAGACGACAAGGTCATCCGCCGGAATGCCCGCATCGATGACCTGCCAGTACTCGTTGTAGGTCATGGTGGAGATGCAGTCTGCCTGCTTCTGCAGCAGCGGATCGACGTTGAAGCCCTGCTTCAGAACGGTGACGCCGTCGGCGCCGCCGCTGGTCGGGATGCCGAGCTGGCTCATCCAGGACAGGAACGGATACTCGTTGCCGAAGAACCAGACGCCGAGGGTCTTGCCCTTGAAGTCGGCCGGCGCCTTGATGCCGGTTTCCTTGCGGCAGGTCAGCATCATGCCGGACTTCTTGAACGGCTGGGCGATGTTGACGAGCGGAACGCCCTTTTCGCGCGAGGCCAGCGCCGACGGCATCCAGTCGACAACCACATCGGCGCCGCCACCGGCGATCACCTGCGGCGGAGCAATGTCCGGGCCGCCCGGCTTGATCGTGACGTCCAGCCCTTCAGCCTCATAGAAGCCCTTGTCCTTGGCAACGTAGTAACCGGCAAACTGGCCCTGCGTCACCCACTTGAGCTGCAGGGTGAGCTGGTCAGCGGCCGACGCTGCGCCAGCGGACAGGACACCCGCAAGCATTGTGGCGGCGGCGAGAGCCTTTACTGCGAATTTCGCCATTCCCCTTCTCCTCTTGATCGGCCGGCGGTTTGACAACCGGCTCTGGAAAGCGCGGGGAACTGGCACGCACGCCGGCACGCCGAAACCGGGGGACGCGCGCATGGCGCGTCGCGGTTCATCGACCGTGACGGCTGTTCAATTGCCATTCCCCTTTGAGGCCCGGGTTTGCCCGGGTCCATTGTCTTGACTGTGCCGCTGAACGCGGTATCCATCGACAGCCTGCCACGCCTGTGCGGCATGCACCAGACGGGAAACAGGCTGACCAAATGGTCAAAAAACCGTAGGGAAAGCCGGCCCCACCGGTCAAGGTGATTGTTTGCGCAGAGGCGACCAGTTTTGCGGCATCGCCATGTCGCATGGAGAACAGAGCTCCGGTTGCATTTGGCCAAACAGACATGGCGGCGCCCGTCATTTTATGTTCATATGAACGTCGCCTTAGTTTCATATGAGCCGATTAATTCCGTCCCAAGATTGGCAAGCGTGCGAGTCGCGCGGGGCGGCCCGATATCGGGTCGCGCGACGCGTGATCCACCGGGATGGCGGCGATCAGGAATGATGATGGTGATGCTGGAGCAAGGGGAAATCTCGGAACGGCAGGCGGAGATCACCGATCTTGTTCAGGCCAACGGCTTCATGTCCGTGGAAAGCCTGGCCGAGCGGTTTGACGTTACCACCCAGACCATCCGCCGCGATGTGAACCGCCTTTGTGATCTCGGCATCCTGCGCCGCATGCATGGCGGGGTGGAACCGCCGGTGCCGACGGGCAACGTGCACTACAGCACCCGCCGGATCCTCAACTTGCCGGCAAAACGACTGATTGCCAGCCATGTCGCATCGCTGATCCCGGATGGGGCCTCCCTTGCCTTTTCGATTGGCACCACGCCGGAAATCGTCATGCAGGCGCTGGTACGCCACAGCGGACTGAAGGTCTTCACCAACAACCTGAACGTCGCCTTCACCGCATCCGAAAACCCCACGGTCGACGTGACCATTGCCGGCGGGCGGCTGCGCTCCGGCGACCGTGACATCCTGGGTGCGGGGACGCAGGAGTTCTTCGCCAGCTACAAGGTGGACTTCGGCATCTTTGGCGTCGCTGGCGTCGACGAGGACGGCACGCTGCTGGACTTCCACGAAGAAGAAGTGGCCGCCCGGCAGGCGATCCTGGCCAATTGCCGCCAGTCGCTGCTGGTGCTCGACCACAGCAAATTCGGCCGCGCGGCCCATGTGCGCGGGGGCCACATCAGCGATGTCAGCCATGTCGTCTGCGATGCGCCGATCCCGGCCGGACTGGACAGCATGTTGCAGGCCCGCGGCACGAAAGTTCTGATTGGAGCGGCACCGGACGCGCCATGAGCGGCGCTCAAAACACCGGATCGTCGAGAATGGCCTGAAGCGTCGCGCGGTGCTGCGCTTCACCCTGGTTGCCAGGCTCGCCTGCCAGCGAAATCAACGCCTTCCAGAGTGCCCACCCCCGCGCCCGGAGCCAAAGGCCAGCGTCGCCACCGGCCGTCTGTCGCAACCGGCGGCGGGCGGAATACGGCAGACTGGTCCAGGCAATCGAGTAGTCACACGCCGGATCGCCGACGGCGCAGTTGCCAAAATCGATCACGGCAGCAAGGCGTCCGCCGCGCACGATCAGATTGGCCGGGCTGACATCGCCATGCACCCAAACAGGGTTCTGGTCCCAGTGTACCGCCAGGGCTTCGTCCCAGAGATCCAGACATCGTTCCGTATCAACCCTGCCCTGAAGACGCCCAAGGGCTGAGCGGGTATCGGCGTCGTAGACCTGCAGCGCGCCGCCGCGCCAGAAGTTATGGGTACCCGGCGCGGGACCGGGGACGGGAGCCAGCTGCAACAGGGTGAGGAACCGGCCAAGGTCCTCAGCCAGGACGTCCAGATCGACCGTTCCATCGCTCGGCACCTGAGTCCCCTCGATCCAGGCGAGCACACTCCAGGAGTAGGGATAGCCAAGTGCCGGTGCCCCCTGCCCCAGCACCTCGGGGATTTCCAGTGGCAGATGCAAACGCAGGAGAGGCAGCAGACTGCATTCCTTTGGGATCTGTGCGGCATAGCGCTCGGCACTCGGCAGCCGCACCAGCTTGTCCACCCCGAGATGGAAAGTCCGGTTGCACCAGCCCCCGGTCGCGACCGGCTGCACCAAGAGATCCGCCCAGACGGGAAACTGGTCTGCGATCAGCGCGCGAACGAGATCCGGAGTTGCTTCCATGAAATAACGTGTCCCGCAGCAGGTTGTGCCGGGGCAGATCCTTGTCGGGAAAATGATGGCATGGCAAGCGCTGCGGATCACTCCGCTGCGCTGGACGCCCGCGACAGGCTGTTGGCGACAATCATGCCGAGCCCGTCGCCACTGTCGAAGGCAGCTTCGACACGGGCCCCGAGACCCCAGTCGCCACAGGCACCGATGCGCGCATCGGCGTTCCAGAGGAAGGGTTTGGGCGCGGTCTGTTCGACCCGGGCGTAACGCCAGCGATGGGCCGCCATGAAGCCGGGTGTGGCATCGGTGTTGAGAATGGTCCGAGCCAGCTGCCACAGGAGCGGTGTCACCTCGTCGGGCGACAGTTCCAGATGGGCGCGGCTCCAGGCCGGAGAGGCGTGGATGACCCAGGTTTCCGGCGACGGATCGCGGCCGGGCTTGGCCGAATTCCGAGCCAGCCACGACAGGGCCCCTTCCGGCGAGGCGTGATGATCCGGCCCACCCAGGGACTCTTCAAAGGCTGCCATCAGCGTCCAGCAGGGCGCGTAGCGCACATCGTCAAGGCCGGGCATCGACACACCGGCTGTTTGCACAAGCGGCAAAACCTGCGGTGCCGGAACGGCGAGAATGACGGCGGAAAAGGCTCCGTGCCCGGCGTCATGGACCCGGCCCTGCGCATCAAGGAGATGCCAGCCCCCCTCGACCGACTGCAGCGCCGTGATCTGCGTTTCGAGAAGCACATCGAACTGATTGGCCATCGAGCGAACAGGTGCACCGATGGCCGGAATGCCGACAAGGTTGTCGTCAAACCACGCGGTCACAATGCCCTCGGATGTCCAGTCCGCCACCGCCTTGCGGAAGGTGTTGCCGCGCGCGGTGAAGAACTGCGCGCCATGGTCAAAGCGCAGATCTCCAGCACGCCGGGTAGCCAGACGTCCACCGACACCACGGCTTTTCTCGAAGATCCGGCAGGTATGGCCGTTTGCCCGCAGACGTCGTGCTGCGGCAAGTCCGGACATACCGGCACCAATGATCGCAATGTCGGAACGGGGGCTTGCTGTGCTCATGACCAGTGTACGCCGGACATGAGCCGATGGACCACTCCCCCGCTCCTGATTTTCCTGTCACGCCGCCTGGACATCACCAAGGTACAAGTGATGCAGACGGTCCGGATCGGCGAGCAGCGGCTGCGGCAGACCGTCATAGACCAGTTCGCCCCGCCGCATGACATAGGCATGATCTGCGATCCGGAGCGCCAGCGCCGCGAACTGTTCCACCAGCAGGATGGCAAGGCCGGCGTCCGCCAGCCGGCGCACCGCCGCCATCAGCCGCTGCACCACCACCGGCGCAAGGCCAGCCGACATCTCGTCGATCAGGATCACCTCCGGACGGGTGAGCAGAGAACGGGCAATCACCAGCATCTGCTGCTCGCCGCCGGACAGGAGCCCGGCCCTGACGCCGCGCCGGTTGAGCAGCTCGGGAAAGAGGTCATAGGCATCGGCGAGATCGGCGCCCGGAGCCATGCCGACGAGCAGGTTTTCCTCGGTCGACAGCTGGCGGAACACGGTCCGCCCCTGTTCGACATGGGACAGGCCCGCCCGAGCCCGCTCGCCGGCGCGGGCAGCGATCACGCTCCGCCCGTTGAGGGCAATGTCGCCCCCGCTGGTCGGGATGATCCCGGAAAGCCCTTCCAGCAGCGTCGTCTTGCCGGCCCCGTTGGCGCCGAGCAGGACGCTGATCTGCCCCTTCTGCGCCGAAAGGCTGACCCCGCGCACCACCGGCAGACCGGCCCGGTTGATGACGAGGCCGGAGACGTCGAGTGTTCTGGTCATGCCGCATCCTCCTCCAGCGCTATGCCGAGATAGGCCTTCTTCACCACGGGTTCCTCCAGCACGCGCAGCGGCGGACCGGAGGCGATGACCTGGCCGAAGTCGCAGACCGTGATCTGCGAGCAGGCGCCGCGCACCAGATCCATGTCATGTTCCACCAGAAGCACGGACGAGCCGAACAGCTTGGGGATCTCGGCAATGCGCCGCGCAAGCCGCAGCGCCTGGTCATAGGACTGGCCGGCCGCCGGCTCATCGAGCAGCACCACCGCCGGCCGTGCGGCGACGACCCCGGCCACGTCCAGCAGCCGCCGGGTGCCGGCATCCACCGCCTGCACCAGGGTCTCAGGCGACGGACAGCCGATCCAGGTGAGCACGGCGGCGCTTTCCTCCGGGCTCAGACCGGGAGCGGCGAGGTCGAGATAGGCACCCACCGAGAGATCGGGCGGAATGCGGGTGGTCTGCCAGGTGCGGCGGACGCCGAGGCGCGCGCGCTCATGGGCCGGCAGCCCTTCGAGTGGCCGCCCCTCCAGGCGCACCGACCCCTCGTAGGCCGGGAGGAACCCGGTCACCGCGTCGATGAAGGTCGACTTGCCGGCGCCGTTGGGACCGATCAGCCCGACCACGGTTCCGGCCGGCACGCTCAGGCTGACGTTCGACAGCGCGACGACCTGCCCGTAGCGCACGCCGAGCCGGTCGATGACCAGCGTCGGCCCGGCAGCCGCCGGATCACGCCGGTTCCGGGGCGGCGGCAACACGGTGCCGACGGGTGCCGAGGGAGCAAAGCGCGGCAGTCCCAGCCTTGCCGTCAGGCTTGCAAGATTGCGCCGCAAGGTCTCGGCCATGGTCTCGCCGCTGGCCAGCGCCTGGACGGCGCCGAGGGCAAAGAGCACGTTGCCCACATCCTGCGGCAGGCCAAGGCGGCGCAGCAGCTCGGGAAACAGCGTCACCAGCATGCCGCCGATGATCGCCCCCTCGGCGAGCTGGGCCCCGGCCATGGTGGCGACCGCAAACAGCGCCAGCGACTGCATCATCGAGAAGTTTTCCGAGACGAGCGTGCCGAGATAGCCCGCCAGAAGTCCCCCGGACAGGCCCGCGATGAAGGCCGAGATGGCAAAGGCCGACAGCTTGGTCAGCGGGATCGACACGCCGAGCGCCGCCGCGGCCCGCTCGGAGTGACGGATGGCGAGGAAGGCGCTGCCGAGCCGGGAGCGTGACAGGATCGAAAGGCCGAGCGCGACCGCCAGATAGAACAGCAGCGCGAAGACAAAATAGCCCTCGTCGCTGTCGAACAGCTCCGGTCGGGCAACCGACAGGAAGCTGGTCTGTCCGGGGAAGGTGATCGTCGCCAGGATCACGTCGAAGGCCGCCGCAAAGGCCAGCGTCACGATGGCGAGGTTGATGCCGCGCAGGCGCAGGGCCGGCAGGCCGATGGCGACGCCAAACGGCACGGCCGCCAGACCGCCGAGCACGACCCAGACCGGCAGGCCGCCCGGAGCCTCAATGACATTGAGCCAGCCGACGGTCCAGGCGCCGACGCCGGCAAAGGACATCTGGCACAGGGCAATCATGCCCGCGCGGCCAGTCACCAGACCGAGGCCCTGCAGCGAGATCGCCGTGATGACGACGGCAGTGGCGAGGAACACCCAGTAGGACGGCAGCAGCCCGTAGACCGCAAGGCCCGCCACGGCGGTGACGACGACAAGGGCGAGACAGGAGGTGAGATCAGCGCGCTTCATCCCAGCGGGCTCCACGTTGCGACCACAGAAGAACGGCCAGGATGACAAAGAAGGGCAGGATGCCCCGGTACTGGCTGATGCCGTCGATGGCACTGCTCATGCCTTCGACGATGCCGATCGTGAGGCCGCCGGCCAGCGCCAGCGGGAAGGAGCGGAACGCGCCCACCAGCGCCGCCGCAAGGGCGGGAACCACCAGCAACGACAGCGACATGAAGTCGGGCGAGCGCTGCGGCGCGATGATCATCAGCGCGAAGGTCGTGAAGGCCCCCGTCACCGCCCAGACCAGCAGGGCGAGGATGCGCACGCGCACGCCCAGCAGTTCGGCTGCCATGGGCCGTTCCGACAGGGCGCGCAAGTGCAGGCCCGTGCGGGTGCGGTTGAGGAAGGCGTCGGCAAGCAGGGTGAACACCAGCGCCAGCACGACGGTCAGGACAGAGGCCACCGTCACCTCCACCCCTGCGAGACGGAAGGCCGAGCCGGGGAACAGGGTCGGAAACTCCTTCGGGCTCTGGCCGCCGGTGAGCCGCAGCCCCAGTGCGACAATCCCGACCAGCAGCGCCGCCGTGACCGCCGCCTTGGTGGTTGCGGTGGCTTCCGAGAACCACTGCGTCATGACGAGGCCGATGAGCGCGCCGGCCAGCGTGCCGACAAGAATGCCGAGCACCACGGCAGGCCACAGCGGCACGCCGAGGGAAATGAAACCGATCATGGAGAAGGTGCCGGCGGTGCCGATGGCCGCGCCGGTGAAATTGACCACGGCGACAAGGCGGAAGGTGAAGACCGCGCAGACCCCGAGCAGCGCATAGGCGCCGGCGGCAGTCAGCCCGGCCACGGCCGAGGTGAGAAGCGCATTCATGGCAAGTGTTCCCGCTGCAGGACGGTGGCACGGCGAACGCCGTGCCACCGGTGTCGGTCAGTTGGCGGACGGGAGAACGACCCAGTCCGGCGTCTCGACGGTCCACTTGCCCTTGTCGAGCTTCATCACCTTGGTCGCCTGCATCGGGGCATGACGGTCACCCTCGCCAAAGACGTAGGGCGTGCCGGCGAGTTCATAGGACTTCGGCTGCATCTTCTGCAGGGCCTCGGTCACGCTCTCGCGGGTCACTTCGCCGTTGATGCCGGAGAGGACATCCAGCATCACCGTGGCTGCGAGATAGCCGCCCTGGGAGAAGGCCGTCAGCGGCTTGCCGGCCGCCGTCATGGTGGCGATCCAGTCCTTGTTGGCCGCAGACCCGGTTTCCGTGAAGGGCTCCCACTCGGTGCCGACGTAGACCGGCTGAGTGCTGTCGGCCAGCGCCTTGGCAACTTCCTGGGTGTAGCCGGGGGCAAGGAACAGCCAGTTGATGCCGGTGATCTTCTGCGCGTCCGCCGTCTTCACCCACTGCACCACGCCCGGCTCGACCGCGTTCTGAATCACCGCATCGCAGCCCGCATCGCGCGCCTTGATGACATAAGGCGTGAGATCCCCCTGGAACGGCAGGGTCATGTCGAGCAGGTGGATCTTCTTGCCCGAGATCTTTTCCCAGGTCTCGATGGCGCCCTTGTAGGCTTCCTGGGTGCCGCCGATGATGATGAAGAAGCCGCAGACCTTCTCGGCCTTGAGCTGGTTGGTGGCGTAATAGGCCATCGCCGTCGACAGCGTGTAAGGCCCCACGTTGACCGGGGCAACCGACGGGGCGTTGAAGCAGGCGGCGTCGACGCCAAGGCCCTGCACCGACAGCACGCCCTTACGCTTGTAGGTGGTGGCGTTGACGGCGCAGTCGAGCAGGCTGCCCGAGCCGACGAGGGCCACCACTTCCTTGTTGTCGATGAGATCGCGCGCGGCCTGGGCCGCCACGGCCGGATCGGCCTTGTCGTCGGAGATCGTGTACTCGATCTTGCAGCCGTTGAGACCGCCCTTGGCATTGACCGCGTCGAAGACGGCAGCGGCAGCCTCGGGAACCTCGCTGAAGTCGGCCGGGCCTGTGATGGTGGAGACGGCGCCCAGACGGATCACGCCATCCTTGCAGGTGGGGCCGGCCGCCTCGGCGGCGGTCGTTGCGGACAGGCCGGCGAGGCAGGCAAGGGCGACGCCGCCCAGAAGCATCGAAATGGACTTCATGTGATAACCCTCCCAATCGCGTTGATCGCGGTTGATCCAGAAACAGCAGTTCAGGCGGCCATGTTCCCCGATGCGGCCATCGCGCCCCTTGCCGGGTTCTTGATAGCGGCCGCATCCACGTCGGCGAACCGGGCCAGGGTTCGCTCGATCACGTCGCGCGGAATGCCGCGCACGATGAAGACGAGGCGGGTGCCTCGGGTCTGGTCCGGCCAGGCCGGAAGGCGGACGGGCGGATGCAGCACATGCTGCACGCCCTGCACCAGCAGCGGACGGTCGCGGTCGTCGTCCAGTTCGACGAGCCCCTTCATCCGCAACAGGCTCTCGCCCTTGAGCAAGGTCAGATACTCAAGCCAGCGGAAGAAGGCGGGCGACGACAGCGGCTGGTCGATGACGAAAGCATGGGTCTCGATGCCGGCATGTCCGGTCCTCACAACTCCAGCAGGGAGATGATGGCCGCAGCCGGGGCCATGCACGTGGCCCGGATCGCCCGCCTGCGGATCGCTGCAGACGAAGCCGGCCGGCGCTGTGGCGGAGGCGAACCAGTCGACAGCAGCCCGGCCGAGCGCATCCGGATCGAAGCCCGTGCCGATGAGACGCGCGGCCGCGACATGCCCCATGTCGGCTTCCAGCACCCGCGCGGCCGGATTGATGAGGCCCAATGCAATGCGCAGACGCTCCAGCTCCGCGTCGCTGGCCAGATCCGTCTTGGTGATGACGATGCGCTCGGCAAGGCCCACCTGTTTCACCGCCTCCGGATGGGCGTTGAGGGTGGCAAGGCCGTTGACGGCATCAACGGCGGTCACGACCCCCTCCACCGCCAGCCGGCCCGACAGCGCGGGGGCAACCAGCAGCGTATGCAGCACGGGCACCGGATCGGCGAGACCCGTGGTCTCGATCAGGATGCGGGTGACGGAGGCCAGCTCGCCCTTGTCGCGCCGGGCGAGGATCCCGGTCAGTGTGGTGACGAGATCATCCCGCACGGTGCAGCAGATGCAGCCGTTGTCGAGCAGGGCAAAACGCTCCTCGCTCGTCTCCACCAGCAGGTGATCAAGGCCGATCGCGCCGAATTCGTTGATGATCGCCAGCGTGCCGTCCAGCGCCGGCTGGCGCAGCAGCCGGTTGAGGAGCGTCGTCTTGCCTGCCCCGAGAAATCCGGTCAGGACCGTGAGCGGAAGAGGTGCGGCACCGGTCATGCCAGCGCCTCCGTGCCATGCACCAGCCGCCCCTCGAACCAGGTCTGCAGCACCCGGGTCTTGCCGATCGCACCGGCCGGGCAGGTCAGCACGTCCTGGTCGAGGACGATGATGTCGGCGGACTTGCCGATCTCCAGCGAGCCGACCACATCGCCCAGACCCATCATGCGGGCCGAGTTGATGGTGAAGATCTCGAGCACGGTGGCGATATCGAGCGCCTGTTCCGGCCACAGGCTCTCGCCCGGGAAATCGCCATGCGGGTTCTGACGCGTCACCAGACCCTCGATGCCGGTCCAGGGGTTCGGGTTGGGGATCACCGGCCAGTCGCTGCCACCGGCCATCAGGGCACCGGCGTCGAGCAGGTCGCGGTTGGGCCAGAAGCGGGTGGCGCGTTCGACGCCCATGGTCTGCTTGTGGCCCTCGAGGAAGGCGGTCGGGAACCAGATGAAGGGCGACAAGTCGGCCCCCATGCCCAGCTCGCGGAAGCGGGGGATGTCCGCGTCCCGGATGTAGCTGGCATGGGCGATGTGATGCGTCAGCCGCGTCGGGCCGTTGAAGGAGCGCACCACGTCCAGCGCATCCAGCGCCATGGTCACGGCCGCATCGCCCGCGCAGTGGATCTTGACCGACAGGCCGAGGTCCTCGCAGCGGCCGATCCAGCGCACCAGTTCCGGTACGGTCGCCAGCGTCGTGCCGCGGAAGCAGCAGCCGAAGACCGCATCGGGCGTGTAGGGTTCGTGGAAGGCCGCGGTGCGCGCACCGGGCACGCCGTCGAGGAAGATCTTGGTGAAGTCGGGCCGCACGTGCCGGCTGCGGAACGTGTCGCGCAGGGCAAACAGCTCCTCGCCTGCCACGCCGAACAGGAACGACGGTTCGGTGACCGGCATGGCGCCGCTGGCCCAGGCGGTCAGCAGGCCGCGATCATCCAGTCCCTTCAGTGCCGCCAGCACGGGCTGCATCGCCGCCGCATCGAGGAAGGCCGTCACGCCATGCTGGTTGAGCGTGGCGATGGAATGGGCGACGGCGGCCCGGTCCATGTCCTCGGTGTAGTGGCCGCTGGCGACGATGGTGCGCTCGATCAGACCGGCCGCGGCCTCGATCATGATGCCGGTGAGGCGGCCGGACGACGGGTCACGGCCGAAGCTGCCCTGGTCCGGATCGGGGGTGTCCTCGGTGATGCCGGCCAGCCGCAGGGCCGCCGTGTTGACCCAGCGGTTGTGATAGGTATCGTCGCGCAGCATGACCGGACGGCCGAGGCTGGCCGCGTCCAGCAGGGCGAGGGACTCCTCGCTGTTGAACAGGGCAAGGAGATCGCTGCCCCATTGCGCGCCGATGATCCACTTGCCCTCGGGCGTCGTCTCCGCCGCCGCGCGCACCTGATCCAGAATGGCCTCGCGGCGCAGCGTGTTGCCGAAGCGCAGCTCGAACAGCTCCGCCTGCCCACCCATCATCATGTGCGTATGAATGTCGACGATGCCGGGCATCGCCAGCCGGCCGCCGAGATCGACGACCCGCGTCTCAGGTCCGATGTGCGGGCGCACGTCCGCGTCGGTGCCCACGGCGATGATCCGGCCATTGCGCACGGCCAGCGCCTCGGCGCTGCTGCGCGCCGGGTCAACCGTGTAGATGCGGCCGTTGGTCAGAACCAGATCGGAGACGGCGTGAACTGCGGACATGGGTGATCCTCCCCCCACTTGAAGATGAAACAGGCCCGGACAGATCCCCGGGGCGGCAGCGGTGCCGCGACTTGGTCTTGATTTTTGAAGGCCAGCGTCAGTGGTGGCCTGAATGGTTTTCGCTTTTGGGGGCCGAGGGTAAGAGACCCCAGCCCAGCGGTATTTGCAGCGCTCGTCCAGCTCAAGGCAGGCTTCACCGGCCTGCGCGCTGGATCAAGCAAAAGTTCATCCGGCATTAAGGGCCGGATCCGCCGGGTCTCCTCCACCCTGAAGAGACGCGGCGGGCACATCAGACCGCCCTGTTCTGGGTCGGTGAGCGCCCGCCGCCATCCGCCACGAGGACGGTGCCCGTGACGAAAGAGGACTGGGCGCTGGCAAGGAACAGGCAGCAGGCCGCGATCTCCTCCGGCTCGGCAATGCGGCCAAGCGCAATCCGGCGGGTGAGCGCGGCAAATTCCTCCTCGCGCGTGGTCCCGGCGGCGCTAGCCGCAAGGTCCATCTCCATCTCGCTCATCGGCGTGCGCACCCAGCCGGGCGCGATGGCATTCACCCGGATGCCGTCGCTGCCATGGGCATAGGCGAGCGACCGGGTCAGGGCGACAACGCCTGCCTTGCTGGCGGCATAGCTGGCGCTGTCCGGGCTGGCGTTGAAGGCTGCGACCGAGGCGATGTTGACGATGGTGCCGCCCTGTCGCTTCAGAAGCGGCAGCGCCGCGCGGCAGACCATCATGGTGCCGGTGAGATTGACCGAAAGCGTCCGCGCCCAGACGGCATCCTCGATGCTGTCGGGACGGTCCGGGACGATGAGGCCGGCGGCATTGACGAGACAGTCGAGCCGCCCGTCGCAGGCCGCAATTGCCCGGTCGATGTCGGCGGGGCTGGTCACGTCGCCATGCACGGCAACGCCACCGGTCGCCGCCGCCATCTGGTCGAGCGCCGCGCCGCCGAGCCCAAACAGCACGAGCCGCGCACCTTCGGCGGCAAAGCGCTCGGCCGTCGCCGCCCCCATGCCGGTGGCAGCCCCCGTGATCAGCGCGGTGAGGCCTGACAGTGCGCCGCTCATGCCGCGCCCTCCCCTGCCCCGAAATGGCTCGTCACCGCATAGCCGGTCTCCGGCAGGGTGGAGCCGCCGTCGACGACGATGGTCTGGCCGGTGATGTATTTCGCCTCGCGCGAGGCGAGGTAGAGCATGGCGCAGGCGATGTCGTCGGCCTCGCCCATCCGGCCCATGGGGATCGCGGCACCGATCTCGGCCTGCTTTTCCGGGGTGCTCAGCGTGCCGCGCCCCGGCTTGGCGATGAAGCCCGGCTCGACGCCGTTGACCGTGATGCCGCTGCGCGCCAGCTCGAAGGCCGCGCCCCGGATGAAGGCGTTGAGCCCGGCCTTTGCCGCCGAGTAATGCGCCCCGCCGGCCATGGCCACCCGCGCGGACACGGACGAGGTGAACAGGAGTGCACCATGGCTAGCCGCCCGCATCCCCGGCACAGCCGCCTGGGTCAGCCACACGGCCGCCTTCAGGTTGATGTCGAGCGCTTCGTCCAGCTGATCCTCGGTCATCTCCTCGATGCCCGCCCAGGGACAACCGCCGGCATTGTGCACCAGGATGTCGAGCTAGCCCTCGCGCGCCGTGGTCTCCTGCACCAGCCGGGCGAGCCCGTCCCGCGACAGGTCGGCGAGAGCCACGGCGGCGGCGGAAAGGCCCCGTCCACCGAGGGTCCGGGCCAGCTCTTCGGCGACATCAAGCGTGCGGTTGGCAATGATGACAAGCGCACCGGCCTCGGCCAGCCGCGTGACGATGGCCGCGCCAATGCCGCGCGCGCCGCCGGTGACCAGCGCGACCTGTCCGTCGAGGCGGAAGGGGGGCGTCGTCATCCGGCAATGCCCTCCCGGTCGAGGAGCTCGATGAAGCGGGCGAACACCTCGGTGTGCCGCGCCACATCCTCGTCGGTGCTGGCCGGGCACATCAGGAACATGGTGTGGAACGGCGTCACCAGGATGCCCTCGTTCATGTAGAAGGCATGCAGCAGCGTCTCGAGATCGCCCTGCCGCGTGGCAATCACATCGGCGCCGGAGCGCGGCACTTTCGGCGTGAACATGATCTCCGCGCGCGCGCCGATCTGGGTCACGTGCCAGGGCTTGCGGCTGCCCGAGATCAGCGCCCGCGCCTCCTCGGCCAGCCGCGTCGCCAGCGCGATCATGCGGGCGTAGTTCGCCTCGGTGAGCACCTCCTCGAGCACGGCCTTCATGGTGGCGACGGTGAGCGCATTGCCGGCCAGCGTGCCGCCGATGCCTAGATGCGCCGACTGGCGCAGCTTAGGATTGGCATGGGGCACGACCTGCCACATGCGCTCGGCGACCGCCTGGCTCAGGCCGAAGATACCCGCCGGAATGCCGCCGGCGATGGCCTTGCCGGCCACCAGCATGTCGGGCTCGAGGCCATTGAGGGCCGTGTAGCCGCCGGGGCCGCAGGAGATGGTGTGTGTCTCGTCGATCACCAGCAGCGTGCCGGTCTCGCGCGTCAGCCGCCGCAGCGCGTCATGGAACCCGGGCTCGACCGGGATCATGCCGAAATTGGTCATCAGCGGCTCGGTCAGCACGCAGGCGACGTCACCGGCTTTCAGCGCCTGTTCCAGGGCCGCGACATCGTTGAACTCCACCACCCGTGACACGGCCGCATGGTCGACCGCATTCGGATGGATCATGTTGCGCATGCCGATCTTGCCGTTTCGGATCTCGACATGGGCCTCCTCGACGCCGCCGTGATAGCAGCCGGAGAAGACCAGCACCTTGTCGCGGCCGGTGATCATGCGGGCGATGCGGATGGCACCGCGGTTGGCATCGGTGGCCGAGGTGGTCAGCGTCCAGTAGGGCAGACCGAAGCGGCGGGTGAGTTCCTCGCCGACCCAGAGGCTGTCCAGCGTCGGCAGCATCATGGTGGTGCCGCGCTGCAGCTGGTGCAGGGCGGCCCGGGTCACCGGCTCCGGCGCATGGCCGCACATGCCGCCGGTGTCGCCCAAACAGAAGTCGACATAGTCGTGACCGTCGATGTCGCGGATGCGCGCGCCGCTGGCCGCCTCGGCATAGATAGGAAAGCCGCCGGCCCAGCGGCGCATCCAGTGCGAGGGGCCGCCATAGAGATAATGCTCCCTCCCCCTCGCCCAGGCGGCGGCAGACTTCGGATGCCGGGCGGCAAACCGGGCCTGCTCCGCCTCGATCAGGCGGTCGATGGCGGCGGCGCGGTCGGTGGCCTGTTGCGTCGGGGCGTAGTCGATGGTCATGTCAGGGAAATCCACGCGCTCTTGAGATCGGTGTAGCTGTCGAAGGCATGCAGCGACTTGTCCCGGCCGAAGCCGGACTGGCGGAAGCCGCCGAGCGGCACGGTCAGGTCCGAACCGCCATAGGTGTTAACATGCACGAGGCCGGCGCGGACCCGGGCGATCATCCGGTGTGCCCGGCCGAGGTTGGCGGTCCAGACGCCGGCGGCGAGGCCATAGTCGGTGTCGTTGGCAAGGCGAACGGCCTCGTCCTCGCTGTCAAAGCCCTGCACGGCCAGCACGGGGCCGAAGACCTCCGCCCGCGCCAGCGCCATCTCCGGCGTCACGCCGGCAAACACCGCCGGTGACAGGAAATAGCCGCCCGTCTCCGTCCTGATGCGCGCCCCGCCGGTGAGGCATTCAGCGCCCTCCTGCGTGGCGCGGGCGAGATGCGCCTCGACGCGGGCGAGATGCTCGGCACTCGACAGGGCACCGATGTCGGTGGTCACGGCGAGCGGATCATCGACGCGCAGGGCCTCGGTCGCCTTCACCAGCTCGCCAAGGAAGGCCTCACGCACGTTGTTCTCGACCAGAAGCCGCGAACCGGCGACGCAGACCTGGCCGGCATTGCGGAAGATTGCGTTGGCGGCTGCCTTCGCCGCCTTGCCGAGATCCGGTGCATCGGCAAAGACAATGTTGGGCGACTTGCCGCCCAGCTCCAGATGCACCCGCTTCAGGTTGGAGCGGGCTGCATAATCGAGAAGCCGGCGACCAACCCCGCCCGACCCGGTGAAGGCAAGCGCATCCACGTCCATGCTGAGCCCGAGCGCCTCGCCGGCGACCGCGCCCTCGCCGGTGACGACATTGAGCACGCCCTCCGGCAGCCCGGCCTCCACGCAGATGCGGGCAAGGCGGAGCAGCGTCAGCGACGCGCTTTCGGCCGGTTTCAGCACGACGGAATTGCCGGCAGCAAGCGCAGGCGCCAGTTTCCACGCCCCGATCATCATCGGGAAGTTCCAGGGCACGATGGCCCCGATGACGCCCAGCGCCTCGCGCCGGACGAGGCCCAGGACGCCTTCGGCCGTCGGCGCGATCTCGCCATAGACTTTGTCGATGGCCTCGCCGTAGTAGCGGAAGGTGGCGGCGGCCGACAGCGGTTCAGCTTTCAGCGCCATGGAAATCTCGGTGCCGTTGTCGCGCACGCCAAGGACGGCCAGCTCCAGCGCCTCGCGCTCGATGGCCTCTGCAATGCGCAGCATCACCTTCTTGCGCTCGGACGGTGCCGCGCGCGACCAGCTGCCACGCTCGAAGGCGGCGCGGGCGCTGGCGACGGCCCGGTCCACATCGGCCGCGCCGGCCAGCGCCAGACTGGTGAAGACCTTGCCGTCGAGCGGGGACACCACATCCATCCGGCGACCATCGACGGCCGCGGCCTCGCGGCCATCAATGAACAGCTGCTGCGGAGCAACGGGAAGGTGTCTCAGGGCGTCGATGCGAGCCTGATCAAGCATGGGCCTTGTCCTTGGCGCGGTTGCGCAGATGGGTGGTGATGTGCAGGCCGATCGCCAGGATGATCATGGCAAAGAGGATGAAGGCGATCGGACGGTCGATGAAGTCGAGGGGCGACTTCACCCGGGTCATGGCCGTGCGCAGCTTTGTTTCCATCAGCCCGCCCAGCACGATGCCGAGGATCACCGGCGAGGTCGGCAGGTCCAGCCGCTTGAGAATGAAGCCAAAGACGCCAAAGCCGGCGGCAATGGCGCAGTCCGTCAGTGAGTTGCGCAGCGAATAGACGCCGATGAGGCTGAAGGTGAGGATCATCATGCCAAGGAAGCGGCTGGGGATGCGCATCACCTGCATGAGGATGTTGGTGGAGGTCATCAGGAACAGGATGACCAGCACGTTGAGCACGAAGAGGGCGATGTAGAGCGCCAGCACAAAGTCCATCTGGTCGCGGAACAGCTGCGGCCCGGGGATGACGTTGTGGACATAGAACACCGACAGCATCATGGCCGTCAGTTCCTCGCCCGGGATGCCGAGGGCTAGCAGCGGGATCATGGCGGCGGGCGGCACCGAGTTGTTGGCTGCCTCCGAGGCGACGATGCCTTCGGGGTTGCCCTTGCCGAACAGTTCCGGCGTCTTCGATGTCCGCTGGGCATAGCTGTAGGAGAGGAACTGCGACATGAACTCGCCGACGCCCGGGATCATGCCGCAGATGACGCCAAAGCTGGAGCCGACGGTGGCCAGGCGCTTGTACTTGAAGATCTCGGTGAGGCCCTGCAGGAACTTGCCCTTCACTGGCGGCAGCTCGTAGGTCGTGTCGCGCTGGGTCAGCAGCAGGAAGGCCTGCGACAGGGCAAAGATGCCGAGCACCACCACGATCAGGTCAACACCCGAAGCCAGCCAGGTCTGGCCGAAGGTGTAGCGCTGGGTATAGGCGGTGCCTTCCAGCCCAACCGTCTTCAGAAAGATGCCGAAGCAGACCAGCATGCCGGCCGCAAGGATCTGGCCGCGATGGGTCAGCACCACCAGCACGATGCCGAGAAGCGCCGCCAGAAAGATCTCCCGCGCTCCGAACATCGGCGCGATGGAGGCAAGCACCGGCGCCAGCAGGATCAGGCAGAGGATCGAGAAGATGCCGCCAAAGAAGCTGGCCGAATAGGCAAGGCTGAGGGCGCGGCGCGCCTCACCGCGGCGGGTCATCGGATAGCCGTCATAGGTGGTCAGCGCATTGACCGGCGTTCCGGGCGTGTTGATCAGGATCGCAGGGATCGCGCCGCCGAACATCGACGAGCCATAGATGCCAAGGAGTGCCGTCAGGCCGACGATCGGCTCCAGCGAAAAGGTTGCGGGCAGCAGGATGGCGATGGCGACCGCCGCGCCGACCCCCGGCATGGCCCCGACAATCACGCCGCCGACCGACCCGATGACGAGTGCGGCAAAGACATCCCAGCGGGCGAGGATCTCGAGACTGGAAAACAGCAGGTCCATGGTCCGTTCCGGTCAGAAATACGTGAGGAAAAAGGAGTTGAGCGGCTGAGGCAGCAGCTCGTAGAGCGCGCCGCCGGGGATCTTCACCGCCAGCAGGGTGCGGAAGAACAACACCACCCCAAGCCCGAAGGCTGCGGCAGTTCCCAGCGCAAGGGCGCTTCTGTAGCCGCAGCGCCAGGTCAGGCTGACGCAGAACAGCAGCGTTGCGGGCAGGTACCCAAGGAAGGGTACGCTGAAGACATAGGCCAGATACCAGGCCACGAATTCCAGGGACCGCACCCAAAGAAGCGCCTCGCGCCACCGGCCCGGCGTGCGACGGACCCGGTTGGTGGCGATGAGATGCAGCGTGCCGAACAGCATCATGCCGGCCAGACCGATAAACGGCCAGGTGCGCGGCTGCGCGGCCAGCCCCTTGCCGGGCAGCCACTGGGTCTGCCAGCCGATCTGCGCCAGAAGCAGAACTGACAGCCCCAGAAAGATCATGGCGAACAGCAGCTCGCCCGGTCGGCGCGCATTGGGGAAGACGTGAGGCGAGGTGTCGTCGGACTGCATGGTACCGCCGTCTGATGGAGATGCTGAAGACGTTTGGCGAGAAGTGGCCAGTGCGCGGGGTGCACCGGCCTTTTCCGCTTACTGGCCGAGAAGCGTGTTCACGCGCGAGACGACAGCCTTGTCCGCCTCGATCTGCGCGTCTGACGCAGCCGCATCCTTCCAGTAGAGAATGGCGCCGGTATCGGCGGAGAGCTTGCGGGCTCGCTCGGAAACCATGGTCTCCTTCGCCACGGCGGCAAGCTTGTCCTTCACATCCTGCGGCGTGCCTTTGGGCACGAACAGCCCGTTCCAGAGCGACAGTTTCAGCTCGGGCGCAACTGACGACAGCTGCGGCGCATCCGGGATCACGGGGATCGGGCTGTCGGTGATCGTCGCCAGGATCTGCACCTTGTCGAGGCAGGGGAGCAGCTGCTGCATCGTGGTGGTCACGACATCGAAGTCGCCCGAGGCCAGCGTGTTGCAGTCGAGCGCGTCATTGGCCGCTTCCGCGCCCCACTCGAAGCCCATCACCTTTGCCGCAGCCAGCGTTGCCTGGGTCGGCAGCAGGAACGATCCGAAGTGGCCGAGCGCGACGCTGTCACCCGTATCCTTCACGTGCTTGGCCAGGTGTGCCATCGTGTCGTAGGGCGCATCCTTCAGCGTGGCGATCACGAAGGGATAGGTCAGGAAAATGCCGACCGGCTCAAACGGATTGGGGTTGAGCGCCGGAATGCCGACCTCCGGCCCGATGACCGGAATGTCCACGACGAACGAGCCGACCGTGTAGCCATCCGCCTTGCCGCCCGCCACATCAACCGCGCCCGGGAACGGACCGCCATCGCTGGGCTTGTTGATGACCGCTGCCGCGACGCCGTACTTCGCCTGGAAGTCTTCCGCGATCATGCGCGTCAGCACGTCCTCCAGATCGCCGGGGGGAAAGGGCACCACGAAGCTGACCGGCTTTTCCGGATACTCGGCCTGTGCTGCGCCCGACATGCCAATCGGAGCTGTTGCTGTCACTGCTGCCGCCACAGCGGCGAGAAATGCCTTCTGCATGGTTCCGTCCTCTTCTGCTGTTCCCGGTGGCCTTTGGCCTTATCGGTTCATTATGTGAACCTTCATTTCAAATATAGACTTGCAAATGAATCCGGCTGCTGTCAAGTTAATTGCGATGTTATCGATCTGGGAGGATCACCGTGAGCACTGTGGGCAAGGCGCTGTCGCTCCTGAACCTGGTTGCCTCGCTCAGCGAGGACACAGGCCTGTCGGAGATCGCCCGGCTTGCGGTCCTCGACAAGGCTACCGCCCGCCGGATGCTGGTCGATCTTGAGGCGCACGGTTTCATCGAGCAGGACAAGGCAACCAAGCGCTACCGCATCGGCGCAGCCCCGGTTCGCCTCGCC
This sequence comes from Pannonibacter sp. SL95, assembly GCF_026672425.1. Taxonomy (GTDB): domain Bacteria; phylum Pseudomonadota; class Alphaproteobacteria; order Rhizobiales; family Stappiaceae; genus Pannonibacter. The sequence goes on along the minus strand of NZ_JAPPRC010000003.1, from coordinate 947,947 downwards.
CGGATCCGCGAAGCCCGGTTCCCGTTCCTGCGCACCGCCATTCCGGTGGTGAAGGCGCTCAACGAGGAAACAGAGGAAACCTGCCACCTCAGCGAGTTCTCCGGCCACGAGCTGTGGACCGTGCATGTGGAGACATCACCCCGCGCCAATCGCGTCATCGTCGATGTCGGCTCCTGCTATCCGCTGCATGCAACGGCGTCAGGCCTCGCCCTTCTTGCGTTTTTGCCCGAGGAGCAGCGCGAGGCGTTTCTGGCGCAGCCGCTGAAGGCCTTCACGCCGCACACCGTTACCGATCCCGAAGCATTGCGCGCGCGCATCAACGAGACGCGGGCGCGCGGCACCTCGGTCAGCCGGAATGGCCTCGAACCTGGGGTGATCAGCACTGCCGCGCCGGTCCTCTCACCGGATGGGTTGCCGGTCGGAACGATTTCCATCGCCGCGCCGGAAGTGCGTGTCGATGACGCGCGCCTCGCCGAGCTGAATTCGGCAGCGCAGGCTGCGGCCAGCCGCCTGTCCGCAGCGCTTTACGGACTGGACATCCGCCAAAAAAGATAACCAGAGGGACCTTGAACCATGACCAGAGGCGTACGACCGCCCGCGATCCTGCTTGTCGGCACCGGCGACACGAAGGCCGACGAGCTGACCTACATGGCCGAGAAGATCCAGGAGGCTGGGGGACGCCCGGTCATGATGGATGTCAGCGTGCTCGGTGACCCGCCGTATATTCCTGAACATGACAAGCATGCGGTCGCAGCGGCGGCAGAAACGACCATCGAAGCCATTGCCGCAAGTGGTGACGAGAACACCGCCATGTCCGCCATGGCCCTCGGCGCCTCCACTCTGGCGCGTCAGCTGCATGAGCGCGGCGAGATCGATGGCGCACTGATACTGGGCGGCACCATGGGCACTGACCTCGCCTTGGATGTGGCCCTTGCCCTGCCGCTCGGCGTGCCGAAGTTTGTCGTCTCCACCATTTCCTATTCGCATCTGGTGCCGCCGGAACGGGTCGCCGCTGACCTGATGATGATCCTCTGGGCCGGTGGGCTCTATGGTCTCAACGAGACCTGCCGCGCCGTGCTCTCGCAGGCTTGCGGCGCTGTAGTCGGCGCGGCCCGCAGCGCCCAGCGCCCGCTTCAGGCCCGCCCGGTCGTCGCCATGTCTTCACTTGGCAAGAGCTGCCTGTCCTACATGGTGCGCTTGCGCCCTGAACTGGAGAAACGCGGCTACGAGGTCGTGGTCTTCCACACCACCGGCATGGGCGGCCGCGCCCTTGAAGCGCTCGCCGCACAGAAGCGCTTTGCCGCCGTGCTCGACTTCAGCCTGCAGGAGGTGGCCAATCACCTCAACGGCTCCGTCGTGACCTCCGGCGCTGACCGGCTGGAAAGCGCCGGACTTGCCGGCATTCCGCAGATCGTCGCCCCCGGTGCCATCGACATGGTCGATTTTCCGACCTGGCAACCCGTTCCCGGCCAGTTCGCCGACCGCCCCTACCACGCCCACAACCGCCTGCTCGCCTCAGTCACAACCGGCCCCGATGGGCGGCGCGAAGTGGCGCGCGAAATCGGGCGCAAGCTGGCAAAGGCGACCGGACCCGTCACCTTTCTGCTGCCGAACGGTGGCATCCAGCAATGGGACCAGGAGGGCGAGCCGCTGCACGACCCCGAAAGCCTTGCCGCATTCCTCGACGAGATGCGCCGGACCGTTCCCGCCAATGCCGAGCTGGTCGAGATCGACGGACACATCAACAGCGCTGAATTCACCGACACCGCCCTCGCCCTTTTCGACCGCTGGGTCGCGGCAGGCCTCATCGAACCGGGTGCCCCGGCAGCAGAGGGAGCGGCGGCATGACGGCCCAGGCTCTTGTCCTCGACTTCGGCGGCGTGGTGACGCGGACACTGTTCGAGACCCATGACCTGACCGAGGCAGCGCTTGGCCTTGCGCCCGGTACCCTAACCTGGCGCGGACCGTTTGCGCCGGCAGAGGGATCTGAGACAGATGCGCTGTGGCAGGCGATGCAGCGCGACGAAGTTTCCGAACGCGACTACTGGATGACGCGCACCCGCGAGACCGGTGCCCTGCTGGGTGAGACCTGGACGAAGATGGAAACCTTTGTCCAGCGCGCCCGAGGGGCCGATCCTGAAGCCGTCATGCGGCCGGAAGCGCTGAAATCCATCGCCCTTGCCAAGGCGGCCGGCAAGCGGCTCGCGATCCTGTCGAACGAACTGGATCTCTTCTACGGCGCTGATTTCCGGCAGAAACTGCCGTTCCTCGCCGACTTCGAGGTGATCGTCGACGCGACCTACAGCGGCATTCTCAAGCCCGATCCCCGCGCCTATGCCGCCGTCACGGACGCGCTGCAGCTGCCGGCCGGCGACTGCGTCTTTGTCGATGACCAGCTTCGCAACATCCGCGGCGGCGAGGCGGCCGGCATGATCTGCGTGCACTTCGATGTCATCCGCCCTGACCAGTCCTACGCCGAGGCGCTCCGCCATCTCGGTCTTCCCTCCCCCTTCTGATCCTCCAAGAGGAGTGCGCCATGCGCGACATGAACTTCCTGACGGAAAACAACGCCCGCTCAATCTGGCATCCAATGGCCCATCCGGCCGAGATGCAGGCCAATCCACCCCGCGTCATCATGAAGGGTGAAGGCGTGACTGTAACCGACATCGACGGCCGGTCAGTGCTGGATGCGGTCGGCGGCCTGTGGAACGTCAACCTTGGCTATTCCAGCGATCCGGTGAAGGAGGCAATCGCCCGCCAGCTGGCAGAGCTGCCCTATTATTCCGGTTTCCGCGGCACCTCGACCGGCCCCTCGATCGAGCTGGCCTATGAGCTGGCGGAGTTCTTCGCCCCCGAAGGCATGGTGCGCAGCTTCTTCACCTCCGGCGGCTCGGATTCGGTGGAATCTGCCCTGCGTCTTGCCCGCCAGTACTGGAAGATCAAGGGCGAGGCCGACCGGACCAAGTTCCTGGCGCTGAAGAAGGGCTATCACGGCACCCATTTCGGTGGGGCCTCCGTCAACGGCAACGCCAATTTCCGCCGCAACTACGAGCCGCTGCTGCCGGGCTGCTTCCACATCCCCGCCCCCTGGACCTATCGCAATCCCTTTGACGAGACCGATCCGGCGAAGCTCGCCAAGCTTTGCATCCGCGCGCTGGAGGACGAGATCGCCTTCCAGGGCGGCGACACAATTGCCGCCTTCATCATGGAGCCGGTGCTGGGCGCGGGCGGCGTCATCGTCCCGCATGAGACATTCATGCCGATGCTGCGCGAGGTGCTCGACCGGCATGGCATCCTCTTGATCGCCGACGAGGTGGTCACCGGCTTCGGCCGCACAGGGGCCTGGTCGGGCTCGCGGCTGTGGGGCGTCAAGCCGGACATGATGACCATCGCCAAGGCCATAACCTCCGGCTACTTCCCGCTGGGCGCCACCCTGATCAGCCAGAAGGTCGCCGACGTCTTCGAGGCGGACCGCACCTCCTTCGGCGCCATCGGCCACGGCTACACCTATTCGGGTCATCCGGTCGGCTGCGCGGCAGGGCTCGCCGCCCTTGCCGAAACGAAGCGCCTGAACCTCGCCGGCAATGCCGCCGCACGGGGCGAGGAGCTGGCCGCCGTGCTGGCGGACCTCAAGGCACGCTTCGATGTGGTCGGCGACGTGCGCAGCAAGGGGCTGATGGCCGCGCTCGAACTGGTCAGCGACCGCGCCAGCAAGAAGCCCCTCGACAAGAAGGTGATGGCAGCCGTTGCCGACGGGGCCTACGAGGCGGGGATCATGATCCGCGTGTCGGGCAACAACATCATCCTGTCGCCCCCGCTGGTGATCACCTCTGCCGATGTCGCCACGATAGCGGACGGTCTGGCGGCCGGCCTGTCCAAGGCCTGACAATCCGGCCCTTCAGAGCCATCGCTCTGAAGGGCCTTTTGTTTTCATTCGCCGGGCTGCAACCGCGCCACCGGCTGTTCCTTGATCGGCCAGTGCACCACAGCAGCGAAAAGGCCAAGGGCGATGCCCATCCACCAGATCGCGTCATAGGAGCCGGTCTGGTCGTAGAGCCGCCCGCCGAGCCAGACGCCCAGGAATGAACCGATCTGGTGCGAGAAGAAAACAAAGCCGAACAGGGTCGCCATGTAGCGCGGCCCGAACATCACCGCGACCAGCCCTGACGTCGGCGGCACCGTGGACAACCACAGAAGCCCCATCACGCCGGCAAAGATCATCGCCGACAACGGCGAGGCCGGCACCATCAGGAACACCGCAATGGCAATCGCCCGGCCGAGATAGATCAGCGACAGGAAATGCGGCTTGGACCAGCGTCCACCGATGTAGCCCGAAGCGAGCGAGCCGGCGATGTTGCACAGGCCGATCAGCCCGATGGCATAGGCGCCCCAGCGCGCATCCAGCCCGAGATCGGCCAGGTAGGGCGGCAGATGCACGGTGATGAAGGCGACATGGAAGCCACAGACGAAAAAGCCCAGCGTCAGCAGGATATAGCCGCGCGTGTTGAAGGCCTCCGCAATTGCGTCGCCGAGCTTCTGATCGGCCGTCGTGCCGGAATAGGCGCCAACATCCGCTTTGCCACGCAGCGGGATCGCCAGCAGCGGCACCAGCGCCATCAACCCGGCAAAGACCAGCAACGTCGAATGCCAGCCCACGGTCTCGATGAGGCCGATGCCGAGCGGCGCAAACAGGAACTGGCCGAGCGAGCCGGACGCGGTGCCGACGCCAAAGGCGAGCGAGCGCTGCGCCGGCGACACCGACCGGGCAAAGGCGGCCAGGATCAGCGAGAAACTGGAAAAGGCAATGCCAAGCCCGATCAGCACACCGCCGGTGACATGCAGCATCACCGGGCCCTCGGCTTCCGCCATCAGCACCAGCCCGAGCGCATAGAGCACCGCGCCGGTGACAAGCGTCTTCCAGGTGCCGAACCGGTCGGCCATCATGCCGGCAATCGGCTGGCCTGCGCCCCACAGGAGGTTCTGGATCGCAATCGCCAATGCGAAGATCTCGCGGCTCCAGTCCCGGGCTTCGGTCATGGGCTGGAAGAACAGCCCCATCGCCGAGCGGGGTCCAAAGGACAACAGCGCGATGGCGCAACCGCAAACAATGATGAGCGGAACATTTGGCCGGGACCCGGTCGCAAGGTTCATTCAGTCAGCCCCTCCGGTGACGCGGTACCACACGGTACCTGGCCGTGACTATGGACGGACCAATCGGCTCGTAACAATGAAAGTTTGTGAAGCTCCAATCTGCGCCGTTGATGAACGGGACAGGGCCAAAAGGACGCGACTTTGCCAACTTACTTCACTTGCCGCTTCTTTCATTTCAACCCATTGAAAAGACGGCAAATTTCAAAAACTTGACCCAAAGCCCTCAGAAAGAGTGGATTTGCTGCCTGAAATGGCCTATATAAACTCACGTTGAGCAAAAGCGGATGAAGGGACCGATAAGTCCCGTTTTCTTTTGCCTCCTTTATGCTCAAACTGAGCATAAAAAGCTTGCCGGTCCAGCAGGGAGTTAGGTCCGATGGCTACCACGTTGATTTCGACCAGTTCCGCCTGCCAGGTGAAGCCCGCCGCCGACCTTGCGATCGACCGTCATGGTTCGGTCTCCCGTCCCGAGCTTGCCTATACCGAAGAAGTCGCCCGCGCGACGGCGCCGATCTATGAGAAGGTCAAGCACATCATCCCGGCCATCGAATGGCCGGCGCTGGCCCCGACGATCCACGCGATCAACGTGCTCAAGAAGCAGCGCAACGCAGTCATCCTTGCCCACAACTACATGACGCCGGACATCTTCCACGGCGTTGCCGACGTCGTCGGTGACAGCCTGCAGCTGGCGATCGAGGCAACCCGCGCGGATGCGGACGTGATCGTGCAGTGCGGCGTGCATTTCATGGCCGAGACGTCGAAGATCCTGAACCCGGCCAAGACCGTGCTGATCCCCGACATGCGCGCGGGCTGCTCGCTGGCGGAATCGGTGACGGCGGCGGATGTGCGCGCCCTGCGCGAGCGCAACCCGGGCATTCCGATCATCACCTATGTCAACACATCGGCCGCAGTGAAGGCCGAGTGCGACATCTGCTGCACCTCGTCCAACGCGGTTCAGGTCGTGGAAAGCCTCGGCGTACCCAAGGTGTTCCTGATCCCGGACAAGTATCTTGCCGCCAATGTCGGCCGCCAGACCGACGTCGAGGTCCTCACCTGGGATGGTGCCTGCGAGGTCCACGAGCGCTTCACAGCGCAGGAGCTGCGCGACTACCGCAAGATCGACCCGGAGGTGAAGATCATCGCCCATCCGGAATGCCCGCCGGAAGTGGTGGACGAAGCCGATTTTGCCGGATCGACCAAGCACATGATCGACTGGGTCAAGGCCAACAAGCCGGCCAAGGTGATGATGATCACCGAGTGCTCCATGGCGGACAACGTGGCCAGCGAAACGCCGGACGTGGATTTCATCCGCCCCTGCAACCTGTGCCCGCACATGAAGCGCATCACGCTGGCCAAGATCCTCGACGCCCTCGTCGAGATGAAGGAGGAGGTGACGGTCGACCCGGCGGTTGCCGCCCGCGCCCGTCTGGCCGTCGAGCGCATGATCAATCTGAAGATGTGACAGTCCCGACGGGCGAGGCCGCAAGCCTCGCCCGTTCTGCTTTCCCCTCCCGGCTGACCTGGCGCGCGCATTGCCCCGCCCAGCCTGAGCGGCTAGGCTTTGCCTCCGCAGTCCAGAAACGAAAGCCCTCCCATGGCAGTACGCAGCGACCAGTTTGTCCCGGCCCAGTCGGCCCGAGGCGTAGATGATGTTGTGATTCTTGGCGGCGGCCTCGCCGGCCTGTTCTGCGCGCTGAAACTGGCGCCGCGGCCGGTCACCATCATCTCCAACGCCCCGATTGGCGAAGGCGCGTCATCCGCCTGGGCCCAGGGTGGCATCGCCGCAGCCGTCTCCGAAGGCGACACCACAGAAGCCCACATGGCCGACACCATCGCGGTGGGCGGCGGCATCTGTCAGGACAAGATCGTCGCCATGATGACGGCGGAAGCGCCGCGCCGGGTGCGCGATCTCCTGAGCTATGGCGTTCCCTTCGACAAGGATCTGGAGGGACATCTCGCCGTCTCACGCGAGGCGGCCCATTCCGCCAGCCGCGTCGTGCGCGTGCGCGGTGACATGGCCGGACGGGCCATCATGGATGCCCTGGTCGCTGCCGTGCGCCAGACCCAGTCCATCCGCGTCATCGAGGGTTTTCTGGGCGAGAGCCTGATCACCGAGGGCAAGTTCGTCACCGGCGTCATGGCGCGTCGGCGCGGCGGTCTGGAGCGCCTTGCCTTCCAGGCGGCGGCTGTCGTGCTTGCCTCCGGTGGCATCGGCCATCTCTATGCGGTCACCACCAACCCGGGTGAAGCGAACGGCCATGGCATCGGCATGGCCGCACGCGCCGGTGCCGTGATTGCAGACGCCGAGTTCGTGCAGTTCCATCCGACGGCGCTGGATGTGGGCCGTGATCCGGCACCGCTCGCCACGGAAGCCCTGCGCGGCGAAGGCGCGACCCTGATCAACTCTGCCGGCGCCCGTTTCATGGAAGCGGTGCATCCGCTGATGGAACTCGCCCCGCGTGACATTGTCGCCCGTGCCATTTTCCGCGAGCGTGCTGCCGGCCGCGGTGCGTTTCTGGATTGCCGCACGGCCATTGGCGCGAAGTTTGCCGAGCACTTCCCCACCGTCCATGCGGCCTGCATTGCCGCCGGGATCGACCCGGCCACCGATCCGATCCCGATCGCGCCGGCCGAGCACTACCACATGGGCGGCGTGCTGACCGACGCCAACGGCCGCACCTCGCTGGACGGCCTCTGGGCTGCCGGTGAAGTCGCCTGCACCGGTGCGCATGGCGCGAACCGGCTGGCCTCGAACTCCTTGCTGGAAGCCGTCGTCTTTGCCGCACGCATTGCCGAGGACATCCAGGGCCTGATGCCGACCCCGCGCACCGCGTATTGGGAAGCACTGGATGACGAACCGGGCCTGCCCAGCCAGCGCAACCAGGAGGAACGCGCCGCGATCTCCATCCTGCGTCAGACCATGAGCGATCTGGTTGGTGTCGAGCGCGACGCCGACGGCCTCACCAAGGCACTTGCCCGCATTGCCGCCGCCGAGACGCGCGTGCAGCGCACCTCGATCCGCAACATGATGATCGCCGGCAAGATCGTGGCTGCCGCTGCCCTGCAACGCAAGGAAAGCCGCGGCGCGCACTATCGCACAGACGCAAGGGAGACCGATCCCGCCCAGGCCCAGCGCAGCTATCTGACGCTCGATCAGGTCAACGCCGCTGCAGCCAAGGCGAGCGTCGCCCACCCGAACGCGCTGCAGGGCGTCACCAGCGCCGCAACGGCGGGAGAAACCCAATGACCGCTCCCCTGCCCGAACTGCCGCAGCTGATGATCGATGACGCGGTTCACGCGGCCCTGCTGGAAGACTGGGGCCGCGCCGGCGACATCACGAGCCAGGCAACCATCGGTGCCGGCGTCACCGCGCGCGCCGTGATTGCCGCACGCAAGCCCGGCGCACTGGCCGGGATGCGGCTCGCCGAAACCGCCTTCCGTCTTACATCACCCGATCTGAAGGTGGAGGTGCTGAAGACCGACGGCGCGCGCCTCTCACCGAAAGACGTTGTCGCGCGGATCGAGGGACCGGCGCGGGCGCTGCTGTCCGCCGAACGTGTAGCGCTCAACTATCTGGGCCATCTCTCCGGCATCGCCAGCGCCACCGCGCGCTTTGCCGAGGCGATTGCCCACACAAAGGCGAAGATCGTCTGCACCCGCAAGACGACGCCGGGCCTGCGTGCCTTCGAGAAATATGCCGTGCGCTGTGGCGGCGGCATGAACCACCGCTTCGGCCTCGATGATGCAATCCTGATCAAGGACAATCACATCGCCGTTGCGGGCGGCGTCACGGCCGCCATCACGGCGGCCAAGGCCTTTGCCGGGCATCTGGTGAAGATCGAAGTGGAGGTCGACACGCTTGATCAGCTGCGCGAGGCCATTCCCGCCGCGCCTGATGTGATCATGCTCGACAACATGAGCCCGGACCGCCTCGCAGAGGCCGTTGCCATCGTCCGGGCGGCTGTCGGCGACAGGATCAAGCTGGAAGCCTCCGGCGGCATCGAGTTGGACACCGTCCGCGCGGTCGCCGAAACGGGCGTCGATCTCATTTCCTCAGGCTGGATCACCCATTCAGCCCCGGTGCTCGACCTCGGCCTCGACATCGAAATCGGCTGACACCGCCAAGCGCGGCGACACGTCCCTGCGCTGACAACATCAAACCGTTCCTGAGGGCAGCTGGCGGCCACCAGCCGCCCGCAGGACCGCGTTGTCAGCCGGCCAAAATGCCAATACCTGCCACTGCGACAACCGCGCCGAGGGTTCGCGATACAAGAGCGCCGGTGCGGCTTTCGGTTCCCAGCACGGCCCCGATGGCCCAGCCAAGCGCGAGGCCACTGGCATGCAGCAGCGCGGTGGCCAGCACAAAGCCGAGCGCATAGCCGAGTTCCCCGGCCGATCCGATCTCCCCGCCATGGGCATGACCGTGGAAGAAGGCGAACACCGCGACAATAGCGGCGCTGGGAACGACCGGCAGACGCACGGCCATAGCCACGATCAGACCGAGAGCAACGACCGAGGCGGCGATCACCGGCTCGACAAAGGGCAGCGGCATGCCAATCACGGCGGCGGCAAAGCCCAGCACCATGGTGCCTACAAAAGCAGCAGGAATGATCCAGATCGCGCGGCCGCCACTGCTAAAGGCCCAGAGGCCAACCGCAACCATCACCAGCACATGATCGAGCCCGAAGACCGGATGGGTGAAGCCAGCGGCAAACGAGCCATGCGCCAGCGGATCAAGGTGAGCGTGAGCTGGAAGGCTCAGGGCAAGCAGGGCAAAGGCGGACATCGCAAGGCGCGGAAACATCATTCAATCCCTCATCTGACGGCAGCAGCGGTAGAGCGCGCATGTCGGGATTGTTTCCGCTTCGACCAGCAAGGCCAAGCTCAAAGCGTTCGCAGACTTCGACCCGGAGTGCACAAAATGAAGGCGGCGGACCGATCTGCAGGGTCGCAAGGTGCGGCCGGAGAGCTTTTCGCCGGGACAACGTCAGCCGCCCCGGCGAAACATCAATTCATTCAGCCGTTGCGGCGGCCGGACCCGTCGCGGTGCGAGCGGGACTGCACTTCTGCAGCGATCTGCGCCGGACCACCCGACTGGGGCTTGCGGCTGCTCTGGCCGTTACGGGCCGGGCGCTTGTCGCCATGGGCTTAGCTGGCCACCACGGGCGTGCGGCTGCGGGCGGCCCTGGCCACCCTCGCTGCGGCCACCTTCGAAGCGGCCTTCGCCGGAGCGGCCACCGGGCTTGCCCTGGCCATTGCGGCCCTGGGACTGACCCTGGGACTGGCCCTGACGCTGGCCACCGCCTGCACCACGCCCCTGGCCCTGACCCTGGCGGCCACGCGGCGGACGGGGAGCGGCAAATCGGCCTTCCGGCGGAGCTTCACCGCTGGCAACCGGGATCTTGAGGCCCGTCAGCTTCTCGATGTCGCGCAGCAGACCAATTTCATCCGGTGCACAGAAGGCAATAGCATCGCCATCAGCGCCGGCGCGTGCCGTCCGGCCGATCCGGTGGACGTAGCTTTCCGGCACATCCGGCAGGTCGAGGTTATAGACGTGGCTGACGCCCGGAATGTCGATGCCGCGCGCGGCCACGTCGGTGGCAACCAGAATGCGCGTCTCGCCGGACTTCAGTTCCTTGATGGCGCGGTCACGCTGGTTCTGGCTCTTGTTGCCATGGATAGCATTGGCCTTCAGACCAGCCGCCTCGATCTTGCGCACAACCTTGTCGGCACCATGCTTGGTGCGGGCAAAGACCAGCGACAGATCCTGCGGCCGTTCACTGAGGCAGGCGATCAGCTTGTCGATCTTCTCCGCCTGCGACACGAAATGGACGCACTGGGTGACCTTGTCAGCCGTGCGGCCGGCCGGAGCCACTTCCACGCGGATCGGATCATTGAGATAGGAACGCGACAGTTCCTCGATCTGCTTCGGCATGGTGGCCGAGAACAGCAGGGTCTGGCGCTTCTTCGGGATTAGCGTCGCGATGCGGCGCAGGGCATGGATGAAGCCGAGGTCCAGCATCTGGTCGGCTTCGTCGAGCACGAGATACTCGACCCCGTCCAGACGCAGGGCATTGCGCTCGATCAGGTCGATCAGGCGGCCCGGCGTTGCAACGAGGACGTCGCAGCCCCGCGCCATGCGCTTGATCTGCGGGCCCATCGAGACGCCACCCATGATGGTGGTCACCTGCAGCGGCGAGCCCTTGACGAAGGTGATGAGGTTCTGTGCGATCTGGTTCACCAGTTCGCGGGTCGGGGCCAGGATCAGCGCGCGGGTGCCGCGCGGCGCGGCCGGAACCGGGCGCGCCATCAGGCGCTCGATCAGCGGCAGACCGAAGGCAGCGGTCTTGCCGGTGCCGGTCTGGGCCAGACCCATCAGGTCATTGCCGGCCAGCACATGCGGAATGGCCGCCTGCTGGATCGGGGTCGGAGTGGTGTAGCCAGCAGCGGCAACGGACTTCAGAAGAGCGGACGAGAGCCCGAGGGTAGCAAAATCAGTCAAGAAATGTCCTTCACATGCGGCATGGCCTGAACAGCCATGCACGCAGGGGCAGGCGGCGAGACGTCTCGCACCAGCCCGAATGCGGTTGCGGTTCAAGGTCTTGAGGCGGACCTCATTGTCCGCCGGTCCTCAGAACCGTCAGAACCCCGCGTGACATGGGAACCAGGGAAGAAACGCCGGGACAGACCGTCCTGCGGCGAGCGATGGTCCTCGTTGCAATCAATCTCCGCTGCCAGCTGCCGGATCGCCCAACGTCAGTCCTGAAGGGACCGGGGCCATCGTGCCGGTTTCAGCCCGGACGCGGCTTCTGGCCGCGTTGCCCAGGGAATGCCAGGGCGGGCGCATGGAGATTGGCACGGGTCGCTCACGCGGCGACCGGACCACATCCGCCCCCGTGTATCTGCCTTGTGCGCTGCAATGTCAAGCACGGGACTGTCCGGCCTTGCCCGGCCGATCAGGCCTAACCCCGCGCCAGCGCAGCAACAATGCGCCTCAGGCCGGCGCCCGGTCACTCAATGGTAGCCCGGTCCGTGCTGAAATGGTGCGTTGCTCGTAGGCGACATTCCAGTCGATCAGCACCTGCCAGACCGCCTCGACCTGGTCCGGCTCAAGCCCGAGGACTTCGGCCCGCGCCCGCAACTCAGCCAGCATGGTGTCGATTCGGTGCTGGTCATAGGCCTCGTCCGGGTGCTGCTTGATCTCGGCCATGCGGCGGACATAGGTCTGCCGTTCAGCAAACAGATGCAGCAAGGCGCGGTCGAGCCGGTCGATCTCGTGCCGGATATGCGCCTTCTCCGTGCAATCCGCTGCCACGCGCAGCCGCCTGTCCGCTTCGTCCGTCACACCATCGCCTCGCCGTTCATTGCGGTCCCGGCTGCGGTAACGGCATGGGGTGTGCCGGTCAAGCGCCGCATCGTCGCAATGCGGCGCAGCGAAAACATCAGAACAGCGACAGCTGCACGCCGCCAGTCTGAGGCGCGCTGAACAGTTCGGTCGTCAGCTTGCGCCGGCGCTGGTTGAGACCAAGACGCCGGGCGGCGAGCGTGAAGCGCTGGCCGATCTGCTGCGCGTAAGGTCCCTGCCCCTTCATCCGCTGGCCCCATTCGGCGTCGTAATCCTTGCCGCCGCGCATCGACCGCAGGATGTTCATGACATGGCGGTAGCGGTCTGGCCGGTTGCGCAGCAGCCAGTCGCGGAACAGCTCCGACACTTCCAGCGGCAGACGCAGCAGGATGTAGCCCGCCTCCCCCGCGCCGTTCTCGGCCGCCGCCTCAAGGATCGCCTCGATCTCGCTGTCAGTCAGCGCGGGGATCACCGGGGCCATCATCACCGACACGGGAATTCCGGCCTCGGACAAGCCCTTGATGGCGGCAAGGCGGCGATGCGGCGCGCTCGCCCGCGGCTCCAGCGTGCGGGCAATGTCCTTGTCGAGGGACGTCACCGACAGCGCGACCTTGGCGAGGCCCTTTTCGGCCATCCGCGAAAGGATATCGACATCACGCAGCACCAGCGCCGACTTGGTCACGATGCCCACGGGATGATTGGTCTTTTCGAGCACTTCGAGGATCTCGCGCATCAACCGGTAGCGCCGCTCGACCGGCTGATAGGGATCCGTATTGGTTCCGATCGCAATCGTCCGCGGCTGATAGCCCGGCCTGCCCAGTTCCCGTTCGAGCAGCTCGGCGGCGTTCGGCTTGGCAAACAGCTTTGTCTCGAAATCAAGGCCGGGCGACAGTCCGACATAGGCATGCGTCGGCCGAGCAAAGCAGTAGACACAGCCATGTTCGCAGCCCCGGTACGGGTTGATCGAGCGGTCGAAGGAAATATCGGGCGAGGAATTGCGCGTGATGATCGTGCGCGCCTTCTCTTCCTGCACCGTTGTCTTCAGCGGCGGCAGCTCGTCGAGCGTTTCCCATCCGTCATCAAAGACCTCGCGCTGGTCCTTCTCGAAGCGGCCGGACCGGTTCAACCCTGCCCCGCGACCCCGGCGCAGGTCTTCCGCAACACGCGCGCCAGCAAGCGCCGATTCGCTGTTCACCTGATCAATCAGCGTGATCGCTGCCATGGGTCCGTCCACTCGACTCGAAATGAGAACATTACAGGAACATTATCCGAAATCGCAGACGCGACAAGGGCCTCCCTCGCCTTGACCCAAGAAAGGCGCTAGAACGGCGTGCATGATCAGTGTCGTCGTCTCCTGTCTCGATTGCGAGGAAGGCCTCGCCCACAGCCTGACCGCCCTCGTCCCGGCGGCTGCCGAGGGCATCGTGCGCGAAGTCGTCGTGATGGATGGCGGCTCGCGCGATTCAACCCGCACGGTTGCCGACGCCGCAGGCTGCGAGATGCATGTGGTCAAGGGCAGCGAGGGAGCCAGGTTTGCCGCGGGCTCAAAGGTGGCGCTAAAATCGCCATGGCTGATGTTCCTGCCGGCCGGTTCGATGCTTGAACCGGGCTGGCACGTGGATGCCTCGAACTTTGTCGAGCGCGCCGAGCGCAGCGGCCAAGCAGAACGTTGCGCCGCCGCCTTCCGCCTCAAGCGCGATGCATTTGGCTGGGGTGCCCGCGCCGGGGAAGCCCTGTCCAACCTGTCGACACAGCTGCTTGGCATGGCGTCGAGCGAACAGGGCCTTCTGATTTCGCGGCGGCTCTATACATCGGTCGGCGGACATCGCGATCTGGGAACGCTGTCCGATTTTGATCTGATCAACCGGATCGGGCGCAGCCGCCTCGTTCTGTTGCGCAGTGCCGCTGTCGCGCCGCAGGACGCCCCGCGTCCGGCACGCCAGAAACTGGCGCGCTTTGCGGTCTCCGCGCTGCGCCTGCCGCCGCGCCTGCTGGCAGGCCTCAACGGCTAGGCCAACGGCTCACGCCTTGCCCGAACGCCCCTTGCGCAGTGTTTCCGCGGGCGTCTCGCCAAAAAGCTCCCGATACGCTCCCGCCGCGCGCCCAGCATGCACCAGCCCGCAGGTTTGCATCAAGGCAGTCACATTGGCTTTGCCCCCGGCCGCCAGAAGATGCTGGCGCAGCAGGCTGAGGCGGCGTTCCTGCACCGCCTGTGAAATCGTCTGGCCGCGCTCGGCCTGGAAAGCCAGCTGCAGCGATCGCAGGCTGTAGCCGCAGGCCCGGGCGAGTTCAGCAAAATCAATCGGCTCGGCGAGGTGTGCGTCGACAAAGTCCAGCGCACGCGACACCTTCCGCCGCGCTCCTCCGGTCTCCTGCGGCGCGGCCAGAAGCAGGTCTCGGGCGCTGCCGGCATGGGTCCACAGCAGCGCGTGCGCAACCGACCATCCAAGGCTGTTGAGCGCCTCGTCCCGACCCGGTTCACCGGGCACGCCCGCATCGGCCATCCGGGCCAGTGCCAGGATCTGCGCGCCGAGCGTCCGGCCCGGTTCGCTGTCCAGACGCAGCTGCGGCTCAAAGACGATCTCGCCGGTCTCCCGGCCGCTCAGGGCCGCAAGCAGATCCTCGACGGCCCGTCGCTCCAGTTTCAGGATCACCTGACCGCAGTTTGCCTGCCAGCGCATCAGGCTCGGCCGCGTGGGCGACAGGACGGATGCAGCACGGCCTGGCGCGGTGGTCACCATCTTGCTGCCGATCCGGATCTGCGTGCCGCCGCTGAGCGGCACTTGCACCAGAAAGAAGCGTTCAAGGCAGCCCGGATCGATCTCCACGTCACCGCCATAGGCGACATAGTTGATCGACCCACCCGCAAACAGCCGACTGTTGTGGCAGGCAAAGAAGTCGCGGCCATGGTCATGCGGTGACAGGCGGTGCGAGCAGAAGATCCTCCCGACCTCCTCCGCAGCCTGATCCACATCCCGCGTCGCCACCCGGGCGTGACCCGACAGCGGCATCTGCATGGCTTGCATCTGCATGGCTTGTACCAGCTTGTTCCCCCGGCCCGTCCCCTCGGCTTTTTTGCTCCTTGCTGGACCGGTTGTTGCTGACGCTAGCACCGGCATGCCGGCAAAGGAAAGCGGATTTCAGCCGAATTTCGCTGGCTGTATGCAGCCTTGCGCGCAGTGGATAGACCCACGCGCCCCGGAAGGGATCTCCTGAGGTCAGGACGGAGACAGGTGCAAGGCTCCTGCGATGCAGGTCCGGCCAGCAAGCGCCGCCCGTCTCAAGGGAACAGCGTGCCCGCAGAGGGCCACGAAGGAGAGACCAACATGAAAACCGCCATTGCAAACATGGTGCAAGTCAACACCGATCCGGGCATCACGCGGGCCGGCACCGGCCAGCACGACGTGGAATGGAGCATCCTGGGGCACACCTACTGGATGAAGACCGAGGGCGAGACCTGCTTCTCCTTCGAAACCCTTGATCCCCCGGGCACTTTTGTTCCCCCGCATATCCACCCGACGCAGGACGAGTTCATCTATGTCCTCGAAGGCCGCTTCGATCTCTATCTGGGTGGCGAGCATCATGTGGCGCAGAAGGGCGATCTGGTGCGCATGCCGATGGGCATTGCGCACGGCTACTACAACCTGACCGACAAGCCGAACCGTGCCCTCTTCTGGGTATCGCCGGCCCGCCGCCTGCGTGAGCTCTTCGACAATCTGCACAATCTTGGCGATCCGATGGAAGTCGTGCGCCAGTCGGCCCTGCGCGAGGTCAATTTCCTGCGTCCGGACGAAATGGTGTTTGACCCGCTGACGCTGAAGATCTGACGGCAGCCGCGACTGACCGGAACGGACAGCAACCGGCCTGGCGGCCATATCCGCCGGCCGGACCGGCTCGGCGCGGGCAGATTTCCCCCGGTTTACCCTCTGGCGTCCCATCCGCCGCCCTGTCTGACCGGGACCTCCCTGCCCGCGCCGTCCGCTCGTCCGGCACGGCGATGGAGATTTCGATCATGACAAAACGCAAAGCAGTCTGCGTCATCGGCGCGGGCGTGAGCGGCCTTGCCGCAGCGCTGGCCTTCAAGGACCAGGGACACGACGTCACCGTCCTGGAGCGCAGCCATGAACTGGGCGGCGTCTGGGCACCGCACCGGTCCTATCCGGGCATCCGGACCCAAAGCCCCAAGGATCTTTACCGATACACCCAGGCAGCCATGCCGGACAGCTATCCGGAGTGGCCGTCCGGTGCACAGGTTCATGGATATCTGGACGACTTCGCGAAGAAGCAGGGCATCGCACCGCTAATCCGGTTCAAGACGACCGTGACCGGCATGAGCCGCCGCGACGGTGGCGGCTGGTGGGTCGAGACCACGCAGGACAATACTCCAAGCCGCACAGGCTATGACTTTGTCGTCGTGGCCAGCGGGGTATTCAGCGATCGGAACGAGCTGAAGCATCCCGGCATGGAAGCGTTCCGGGACGCTGGCGGCGAGATCCTGCATTCCAGCGAATACACCGACCCAAAGCAGATAAGGGGCCGCAAGGTCGTCATCCTCGGCTTTTCCAAGTCGGCAACGGATGTCGCCGTCAACGCCGTACAGCAGGGCGCGGCGTCGGTCACGATTGTCTATCTCGAACCGGTCTGGCGGGTGCCCTATCACTTCGGCGGCCTGATCAACTTCAAGCGAATACTCTACTGCCGCGCTTCCGAGGCCATGTTCCCCGGATGGGAAATGTCCTGGGGCGAGAAGCTGCGCCACGCCCTCACCAAACCCCTCGTCTGGGCAAACTGGCGGGCGCTGGAAAGCCTGCTGACGATGCAGTTCGGGCTGAAGAAGCTTGGCATGCGGCCAAGCCAGCCAATCGAGAACGGCATATCCTGCGGGCTGTCCCTGGCAACCGAAGGCTTCTATCCGATGCTGAAAGACGGCCGGATCAAGGCGATCCAGGGCACGATCTCAGGATATGAACCGGGCAAGGTCCTGCTGTCGACCGGTGACAAGGTCGAGGCGGACGTCGCTATTCTTGCCGTCGGCTGGAAGATGGGCGTGCCGTTCCTGCCGGAGGATGTGAAGCAGAAGCTGATGGAACCGGACGGCCAGTTCCGCCTGTACCGGCTCGCTGTGAACCCGGATGTGCCGGACCTCGGGTTCGTCGGCTTCAACTCATCCTTCGCGACGGTTCTGACCAGTGATGTGGCCGCCCGCTGGCTGGTTCGCTACGCCGACGGCAAGCTCGCAAAGCAGCCGGACAAGGCGTCGATGCAGGGCTGGATCGACAGCCATCTCGCCTGGCGGCGGACCGTACGACCGGCTGCAAAGGTCTATGGCGGCCTGTGCTCTGCGCCCTACCACTTCCGCTATCTCGACGATCTGATCACGGACATGGGGGCAACCAGGCGCAGCCGAGGCAATCCGCTGGCGGAAAACTTGCTGCCGCCCGATGCCGACGCCTATCGGAGTTACCTGGAAACGGTCCCGCGCTACACCGTCTCAACCAGCTGAGCCTCATGTTCCGGCCGGGTGGCGCGAGCCAGTCCGGCCGGGTCAGGCACCATGCTGGCCGGCTGCAGCCAGGCAGGCTCGCCCGGATGGAAGTTCAGGTTAGAACACACCAAAATAGTTATTTTTGACAGTGAAAGATTTTACGGAAAAGCAACATTCAAGCAACCGAAGCCCAAGAACGAACTTAGCCATCAAATAAAATGAACAACATTTTGAGTTCTGAGTATCACCTCATTTTGATACCGATCATTTGCCTGTTCTTAACACAGTTTTTCTAGTCTACCTTCGCCGCGGCGCGATCACCTCCAGCGCAAACAGAGCCTTTTTCGCAGCACCGCGGCCGATCGCAACTCGATCTGACCTAGGGGACGATTTCATGTCGACGACTTTCTTCAAGACTGGATTGGCTGCAGCCCTGTTGATGACCGCATCCGCGCCGGCACTGGCCGATGCCTTCAAGCTGACCACGCTGGAATGGCCGCCGTATGTGATGGCAGATGCAAGCGGGACGAGTTCCGACGCCGTGAAGGCCGCCTTCGCGAAGGCCGGTCATTCTGCAGAAGTTGCCGTGTTCCCCTGGAACCGCGCCGTGAAGATGGCGGCCGAGGATCCGGCCTGGATTGGCGTTTATCCTGAGTATTACGCCGCCGATTCCGATGCCGAAAAGGGCGGATCGCGCTGCCTGTTCTCCAAATCCTTCGGCGTGAGCCCGGTCGGCTTCGTCCAGCTGGCTGACAAGCCGATGGTCTGGAAGACCCATGACGATCTGAAGGCGTTCAAGATCGGCGTCGTCCGCGGCTACAACAACGAAGAAAAATTCGACGCGATGGTCGCCAAGGGCGAAATCAAGGTCGATGAAGCCGAAAGTGACAGCCAGAACATCCTGAAGGCAGCTGGTGGTCGCACCGCTGCAGCCGTTGTCGACAAGCTGGTGTTCGAACACCTCGCCAAGACCGATCCGCAGGTCGCCGCCGTTGCCGGCAAGCTGACCTTCAATGAGGTCCTCCTTAAGGAACACGGCCTGCACGTCTGCTTCAAGAACTCGGACGCCGGCCGCGCCGCGCGCGACGCCTTCAACAGCGGTCTCTGACGGACCATCGGAGGAGCTGCTGCCAGCACGCTCCTCCGCCACCTCGCCTTGAGGAAGTTGCTCGCCGGAAATCCGGTTCGCGACCTTCCGCGTAAAACTCCCGTTAAGCCAAACGCCGCAAGGCATCGGGAGCCAGCATGACAAGCGCACGTGATCCATTGATGCAACGACTGGCCGTCGCCTGTCTTGTCGCAGCCGCACTTCTGCTTGCTGCAGTTCCCGCCCGCGCCGACCTTGGACCTGCCAGTCGGCTTGTTCCATCTGCGGAACTCGTCGGCCAGGGACGGCTGACGTTCTTCGGCTTCCGGATTTTTGACGCAGAACTCTACGCCCCTGATGGCGTTTACGCGCCAAGCAAGCCCTTCGCCCTCAAGCTCACCTATCTGCGCAATTTTTCGGGCGACTCGATCGCCGAGCGGTCGATCGATGAAATCCGCCGCCAGGGCTACGCCAACCAGGCGAAGCTGGCGGACTGGGACGCAAAAATGCGCAGCATTTTCCCGGACGTTTCGCCTGGTCAGTCGATCACGGGCGTACGCGACACCGCCGGGCGCACTGTCTTTTACAGCGGCAGCCGGCGGCTTGGCACAATCGACGATCCCGAATTCGCGCAACGCTTCTTTTCCATCTGGCTCGGCAACAATACGCAGGATCCGGATCTGCGGGCCCGCCTGATCGGCGCGTCGCGGTGAACACAACACCTTCCCCTGCCGGGACCCTCTCCGCGCTGGCCATGGCACGCTATGGCGCAATGGCCCTGCCGCTGGCCTTTGCGGGGCTGCCGGTCTATCTGCACGCACCAGACTTCTATGCGACCGATCTTGGCGTCAGCCTGACGGCACTCGGGCTCATCCTGCTGGTCCTGCGGCTGATCGATGCGGTTCAGGACCCATTGATTGGCAGCTGGTCTGACCGTTGGTCGAACCATCGACCTGCGATCCTGACTGTCGGCGCATTGATGCTGGCGGGCGGGTTCTGGATGGTGTTCACACCGTTCGTCTCGGCTCCGCTGACGTGGTTTGCCATGGCCGTCCTTCTTTGCACCACAGGCTTTTCGGTGGTCTCGATCAATCTGCAGGCCTTGGGCGGACTCTGGCACGCAACGGATGCCGACCGGACCCGCATCGCCGGCTGGCGCGAAGGCCTCGGGCTGCTTGGCCTCTTGCTGGCTGCCATGGCCCCAACGCTGCTCGGGGCAGGTCAGGACCGCTCCAGCGCCTTTGGCTGGCTCGCGGTGCTGTACCTGCCGCTCATTGCGCTGGGTCTCTGGTCGTTGCTGTCCTGGTTGCGGCAGGCGGCCCTCGACCATCCGCTCGGTGACCAGCCGGCACTGCGCTGGCGCGATCTTGTCTCCAGCCCCTGGCGGAAGCGGTTCTTCGGCCTCTATCTCCTCAACACGATTGCCGGCAGCATCCCGGCCGTGCTGGTGATGTTCTTCATTCGGGACCGCATTGGCGCGGAAGATCTGACCGGCCTGTTTCTGCTCGCCTATTTCCTGTCCGGAGCAGCATCGATGGCCGTCTGGCCGAAAGTGGCAGCGCGCATTGGCAAGGCGCGGGCCTGGGCCCTATCGATGGCTCTGGCCATCGCCACCTTCATCTGGGCCGCCCTGCTCGGTTCCGGCGACATTGCGGCCTACACCATCGTCTGCGTGCTTTCGGGACTGGCGCTGGGGGCAGATCTGGCCCTGCCAGCCGCCATCCTCGCCGACCACATCGTGCGAACGAAGGCGCAGGAAGCGGCATCGCGGCTCTACTCGATCATGACGTTCGTCTCCAAGGCAGCTTTGGCATTGGCAACTGGCCTGGTCCTGCCGGTCCTGGGACTGCTGGGATACGTTCCGGGAAACCTGCCGGATACGACAACCGCGACGTTGCTAAGCATCGCTTATGCCGCGCTTCCCTGCGCCCTGAAGCTTGTAACGCTCATCTGGCTGCTCCGTTGTCTTCCAGCCCTTGATCACGCAGCGGCATCAAATCTCGCACCAGCGCGTGAGAGACACGAAAATATCTGAAGCGTTCAGTGCGGACGGCTTGCAAGCCGTGCCCCGCAAATGATGTTGTGGCGTCATTCGGAACGTGATTCGCAGAGATGCAGCCTTGCGCCTGCCGACTGCGTTTTGTCCGCAAAAAACCATGTTTTCGTCTTGCGCTTTAATCATTGGCCCGTGTAATTCCACGCGGCGGGGGCCTGGAGTCAGGCGATGGAATTGACAGGAAGAAAGCGCCCGGCACGGCGCATCTCTTTGGCCATGGCTGGCTTTCTGGCGGCTTTTGGCTTCGCCTCGTCGTGTCTTGTGGACAGTCCGGTGCAGGCTCAAGGCGTCCGCGTCGTCCCGGAAGGCAACCGCAACGGCCAGCAACCGTCCATTCCCTTTGCCTCCGCCCGCCGGACGGCCGCGCTCAAGTCTTCCTATGACGCCAAGTTCGAGCGTGTCCTGGCTGTCTTGCGCCGCGACACAACGCTGATCTCCGACATCAAGCGCGTCGCTGCGCGCTATGACATTGATCCGGTTCACATGATCGGGGCCATCGTCGGCGAGCACACCTACAACTACGATTCCCTCGACAGCGCCCAGAGCTATTACGTCAAGGCCTTGGCCTATGCCGGCGTCAGCCTGCGGTTCCAGTATGACGGGGTCGATGTCGCTGACTTCGTCATGCGCCCTGAGTTTGCTGAATGCAATTCGGACGACAAACAGGACAACAGCAACAGCCTGTGGACCTGCTATGAGGCCGTCTGGGAAAACACCTTCCGCGGCCGCAGCGTCGACGGTGTCCGCTATCCGCGCAAGAACCTGAACGAAACGTTCTTCCAGCCGCTCTTCGCCGGCCAGAGCTTTGGCCTCGGTCAGCTCAATCCGCTCACAGTCCTGAAGATGACCGACAGGGTCGCCCGCGTCAGCCGGTTCTCTCGCCTGACGGCCAAGGACGCGAACGAGATCTACCAGGCCACGATGGACCCGAATATTTCGCTGCACTACATGGCAGCGATCATTCAGGACGCCATCGAAGCCTACAAGAAGGCTGGCGGTGTCGACATCTCGGACAACCCGGGCCTGACAGCCACGCTTTACAATCTCGGCAATCCCTGGGGCCGCGCGGCGCAGTTCCGCCGGTCAGGCAACGCCTGGCCGGAGGAGAACTATTACGGCTGGCTGGTCAATGACCGGATCAAGGACCTGCGCAGCCTGCTCTGACCTAGCGCGAGCGCCTTAACGCAGGAACGGATTTGTCAGCCGCTCTTCGCCGAAGGTCGACGCAGGCCCATGGCCCGGCAGGAATGTGACATCGTCGCCGAGTGGCAACAGCTTGTCGCGGATCGATGCGATCAGCGTCGCATGGTCCCCGCCCGGCAAATCGGTGCGCCCGACCGAGCCGGCGAACAGCACATCGCCGGAAATGGCGAACCGAAGATCCGCGTCGAAGAACACAACATGCCCCGGGGCGTGCCCAGGGCAGTGCAGGACCGCAAAACTACGGTCAGCTATCTCAACAGTATCGCCTTCCACCAGCCAGCGATCCGGCGTGACGCTCTTGAGCCCTGCCACACCAAACTGCACCGCCTGCTGCTCGACCCGGGCAATCAGCGGCCGATCCGCTTCGTGCGGCCCCTCGACCTGAACACCGAGTGCCGCAGCCAGATCAGCAGCGCCACCGACGTGGTCCAGATGGCCATGTGTGATCAGGATCCGCTCGACCTTGACCTTGTAGGCAGCAATCGTCTCCAGGATGATTTCAACGTCACCACCCGGGTCAACGACCACTCCATGTGACGTCGCCGGGTTCCAGATCAGCGAACAGTTCTGCTGGAAATTCGTCACCGGAATGATCGCGACCTGGATTGGCGGCAGACCGCTCAGGTCTTCGGCAGGCATGGACATGGACAGCTCCGGCGTTTGATCGGTCGATGCGTCTGAGTACCCGGCAAGGGTCAGGCGATCAAGCGCCCGTGTCAGGTCGAAAAACGCTGGCAATCATTCACATATCTGGCGCCGCCACTAGGGTTTGCACTGCAAGATCGCAGATCCGGGCTGCCAAGGCTTGAGACCGTGTCGAAGCCAAGCCCTCCAGAACTTCGATATATTCATTACAACGAACAGTGGCATTCATGGTCTTGAGGGAACGACCGACCGTACAGAAGGCGACACGTTGGCAGCTTTTGCAAAGCGAATGTCTTTCTTGGTGCAGTCACAGTCTGCAAGGCTTCAGATTAGCTCTGCTCAAATCGGCACAGCCTCTGGAACCTTCCCTTGCGGGAGACCTTGCAAAGCTGCCCCGTGTCTGAAGGTTCGAAGGCGAAAGATTGAGAAGGATTCACTTGCCGGAAGCCCTTGAGCACAGCTATGATATTTTCTGCGGCGGACTGGGTCGGGTTGCAGCATCGATGTTCCACCCCAATACCATGCTGTTTGCAGGTGCTGTCCTGTGGCCGGCACAAAACCCGCGTCTGTGATGCGGATAACGAGGAATGGGTCGGTGCCGTCAAAGGCGGCACGAAATGAAGGTGATTCAGCAATGCACGATGGCGATTCGGACCGGCGGGCGCGCGGCAAGCGCGGCGGCAAGCGCGAGTTCGGCGGTCCGCAGGACTTCGGCAGCGATTTCGGCGGCGGTGATTTCGGCGGCGGCAGCAGCGGTGACTTTGGCGGAGCCCGTCGCAGCGGCGGCTTCGGCTACGGTCGCGAAGAATTTGCGTCCGGCGACCGTGACGTTGGCGGCCGTTACGGCGGTGGTGGCGGCGGCGGCTACGGCGGCGGTCGCGATGGCGGCGGCGGCGGTTACGGCGGCGGCCGTGATGGCGGCGGCGGCGGTTACGGTGGTGGTCGCAGCGGTGGCGGCGGTTACGGCGGCGGCCGTGACGGCGGCGGCGGCGGCTACGGCGGCGGTCGCTCCGGCGGCGGCGGCGGTTATGGCGGCGGCGGTGGCGGCGGCTACGGTGGTGGTCGCTCCGGTGGCGGTGGCGGCTACGGCGGTGGCGGTGGCGGCGGTCGCTTCGGCGGCGGCGGCGGTGGTGGCGACGGTGATGGCGAAGGCGGTTTCCGTCCGCGTCGTCCGCGTCCCGAGTTCGACGCACCTGTCGAGCGCGGTCCGCGTCAGCCCGGCACGGTGAAGTTCTTCAAGGCCGACAAGGGCTTTGGTTTCATCACTCCGGACAACGGCGAAGCCGACGTGTTCGTTCACATTTCTGCCGTTGAGCGGTCTGGCTTCCAGGCTCTCGACAGCGGTCAGCGCGTGTCTTTCGAGACCGAGCCGGACCGTCGTGGCAAGGGCCCGAAGGCTGTGAACCTGCAGCTTCTCGAAGGCGAAGCTGGCGCTGAAGCCAACGATGCCGATGGCGACAACGACGGTTACGACGACTGATCGTCACTTCAACGAAAACAGATTGCGGCGGCCCCTTTCGGGGCCGTCGTTTTTTGAAGTCCCGCATTATTGACGGCCCGGCGCGCGCTGCCCGGCCTCTGCAAACTGGTGCCAATTGCCGATCCGCCCTGCCCGACCTGACGACCTGCCCCAGCTTCTGACCATCAACAATGCCTGCACGCCCGGTGTCGGCGAACTGACCATGCCAGAGCAGGTCCGGCTGACCGAACAAGCTGCGCATGTTCTTGTTGCCGACGAAGGCAACGGACCGGCAGGGTTTCTGCTGTGCCTGCACGAGGGCGCCGATTACGGCAGCCCGAATTACGCCTGGCTGAGCGCGAAGTACCCACGGATGGCTTATGTTGACCGGATTGCAATCGCTGAGAACCACCGTAGCCTTGGTCTCGGAGAGCAACTCTATACGGCGCTGGCAAAGGCCGAAGGAGGTTCGGGCCGACCGATCACCTGTGAAGTGAACGAACGTCCGGCCAATCCGGGCTCGCTGCGTTTCCACAAGCGTCTGGGCTTTGAACCGGTTGGAACGAAGGATCACGGCGACAAGGCGGTGGTGTTCCTCGCAAGGGCCGCAAAGGATGAGCTTGCATGAACTATCGCCACGCCTATCACGCCGGTAACATCGGCGATGTCCTGAAGCATGCAGTGCTGGCAGCCTGTCTGGTCTACATGCAACGTAAGACCGCACCCTTCCGTGTCATTGACACCCATGCCGGCATTGGCAGTTATCCGCTGGCGCTGGAAGAGATGCAGAAGACAGGGGAATGGGAACGGGGCATCGGACGTGTGCTGGCTGAGCCCTGCCCGCCAGCCGTCGCAGCTGTTTTGCAGCCTTGGCTGGACACTGTCCGCGCAGCAAATCCGGCAGACAAACTTGAGGTCTATCCAGGCTCACCAGCCCTGACCCGCGCATTGCTGCGCGATCAGGACCGTCTGACCCTCACAGAACTGCACCCCGCCGATTATGAGACCCTGGCTGCCCGGTTTGCAGGCGACCATCAGGTCAAGGTCATCCACCTCGATGGCTGGCTCGCCCTTGGCAGCTTTGTTCCGCCAAAGGAAAAGCGCGGCGTCGTGCTGATCGATCCTGCCTTCGAGGTCACCGACGAGTTCGAACGCATGGCCGACGGCGTCATCAAGGCCTGGAAACGCTGGCCGGGCGGAATGTATCTCCTCTGGTATCCGCTCAAGGATCGCCGTGCCGTCGACTGGTTCCACGCTGCGCTTGAGGAAGCCGGGTTGCGGGACATTCTGGCACTGGAGCTGAGCATTGGCCGCAGCGACCCGGACAGCCCAATGCGCGGGTCGGGCATGACGCTGATCAATCCGCCCTTCACGCTGGCAGAGGACATGAAGACGGCCTTGCCCTGGCTGCGCGATGTGTTGGCCGAAGGGCCTGGGGCTGCCGCGATCGTCCGCCAGATTGTCCCCGAGTAAGGCAGCTTTGCTGGCTGCCGGCGAGCAGCCACAAAGCGAGCAAGCGCGGCTCGGCTTTCGTCTTGACGCTGCCGGGCTGCTCGGCCAAGGTCAAATCAGCTTTCGCTGTTGACCCTTGGGGATTTTCGCATGTCCAGCTTCCGTAACGCCTCTCGCCTGTGCATCGCGGCTGCGATGCTGGTCAGCGCCACCGCGCTCGGAGCGCCGACAGTCGCCGGCGAGCGGGTCTATTTTGCCACGACCGCGGAACCACGCCTGCCATCCTGCGACAGCGCTTCCGTTCAGAGCGCAGTTGCCGGTCACATCGCGTCCGCCGACACCCTGTATTATGGCGGGCGGACGATTACGGCGATCGACCGTATTGCCGAAGTCGCCTACAAGGCCGACGGCATCAGCCCGGTTGCTCGCCGGTATTGTGCTGGTGTGGCCACCTTGACGGACGGCAGCCGGCACAGCCTGCATTATGCGCTGGTTGAATATGGCAGCTTTACCGGCCTGACCTGGGGCGTCGATGCCTGCCTCGACGATCTCGATCGCTGGCGCGTCCACGACGGCATCTGCCGCACCGTGCGCCCTTAAACAGAGACGGCCCATGCTTGGATCCTGGATCGCGAAGCGCGCGGCAATCGCGCTTGTCCTCGCTGGCGCAGCGCTTGCGCCGGCCTGGGCAAATGAGGACGAGCCGGGTGACTTCGACTTCTACGTCCTGGCGCTGTCCTGGTCCCCCACCTATTGCGCCGAAGCGGGCTCACGTGCCGATCCGCAGCAATGCCGCGCGTCGCGGCCATTCCGCTTCATCGTGCATGGCCTTTGGCCGCAGAAGGAACGTGGCTGGCCGGATTTCTGCGCCTTGCCGCGCGAGTTGCAGCCAAGCCCGGAGGTGCTGCAAGGCATGTATGACATCATGCCGAGCCGGGGCTTGATGCAGCACCAGTGGCGCAAGCATGGCAGTTGCAGCGGCCTGAGCCCGTCCGCCTATTTTGACAAGACCCGCGCAGCCTTCGAGAAGATCCGCATACCTGCGGCCTTCCAGAACCTGCGCAATGGCGGCCGCATCGGGCCGGATGCCGTTGAAACCGCGTTTCGCCTTGCCAATCCGGGTCTGCGCGACACGGCCATCGCCGTTACCTGCACGAGTGGAAAGCTGCAGGAGGTCCGGATCTGCTACGACAAGGAGCTGAATTTCCGGTCGTGCCCGGGCGTTGATCGGGCGGACTGCCGCTCACGGGTGGTGGAAGTTCCAGCTCCCCGGAACTGAACAGCTGTCAGCGCGGCAGGTTGAGCTTCAGATTGTTGTCGATATATTCGCGGCGCATCCTCTCGATGCGCAAGGTAACGACACGCGCCGGGCCGCTCTCCAGCACATACTGAGCCTCATCCGCTGCCTCGTGCACTGCTTCACGATAGGCACGCAGCGGAGCGTCGGCAAAACCCGGTCGCCAAGCCTCAAATGCCGGACCGGACAGAGCATAGAACAGGCAAGCGAGCAGCCCCGTTTCAATCAGGCATCTTGCAAACCAGTATCTGCTCCAGATTTCTGTAACCGCCAATTCCCGGCTCCGCGCTTCACGACGTTCCCGAACCTAGCCGCAATCCTTTAAAAAAACTTAAGACAATCCATTAGAGTTTATTTCAAAGATCCCAGCGATTTAACGGCGTTTCCCCCCTTGCGGCTCTGCGGATGGCGTGCACAGTTAACGCCTTGCCACAACCGGCTGTCCAGCCGCACGCATGCTCCGGAGTTTCCTGCCCATGCTCATCCTTCGTTCCTCGCCGGCCTCCCCGTTCGGGCGCAAGGTCAAGATCGCAGCCAGCGTGCTGGGGTTGATGGACCGCATCACCATCGATCCGGCCGACACCGCCAACCCGGAAGATACGCTGCGGATCCAGAACCCGCTGGGCAAGATCCCGGCCCTGATCCTCGAGGATGGCACGGTGCTCTACGACAGTCGCGTCATCGTCGAGTATCTCGATTTCATCGCTGGCGGCGGCCGTATCATTCCGGCCGACATCGCCCGCTTCGACGTTCTCCGCCTGCAGGCGCTGGCCGATGGCATCAACGACGCCAGCATCCTGCAAGTCTATGAAAAACGCGTCCGCCCGGAAGAGCGTCGCCACCCCGACTGGGTCGCCTATCAGGCCGACAAGGTTGCGCGGGCCCTGTCAGCGCTGGAAGCCGCGCCACCGCGCATGGTCACGAGCGGCAGTGTCGACATCGGCGAGATCGCCCTCGCCTGCGCTCTTGGCTATCTCGACCTGCGCTTCAAGGGTGTCTGGCGCGACAACGCCCCGCATCTGGCAGCCTGGCTCGGCAGCTTCGAGGCGCATGTCCCGATGTTTGCAAAGACCCGGATCGAACCGGTCGAGTGGTAAGTATGAATGGCCTGAGGCAGGGCGTTTGTCCTGCCTCGGCGTTTTCAGGTCCGCGTGCCGAGTGCTCCGCGCTTGCCCAGTATGGCCTTCAGTCCGCGGCGCCCCGAGCGCAGCGCCATGCCGCAATCATGCTGGATCGCCAGCAGTGACGGCGTCAGAAGCAGCACCAGCAACAGGCCGAAGCCGAGACCATAGGCCAGCGTAATCACGGTCGGCAGCAGGAACTGTGCCGCGCGGCTTGCCTCGAACAACAGTGGTGCGAGACCGAAAACCGTCGTCGCCGTGGTCAGGATCACCGCGCGCAACCGGTCACAGACGCCATCGACAATCGCCTGCCGGAACGGCTTCACCATCCGCTGCTCGTCAATCGTCGTCACCAGCACGATGGAGTCATTGATGATGATCCCGGCCATGCCGATGAAACCGATGATCGAAAACATCGACAGCGGCAGTCCGTGCAGATAGTGGCCCCAGATCATCCCGACCGCGCCAAACGGGATCACCAGCATGATGATCAGCGGCCGTGTCCAGGACTCGAAGATCCAGGCCAGGGTCAGGTAGATGCCGGCAAGGCAGAGCCCGAGCCCGAGCATCGCATCGCGCAGGAAATCGTTCTCCTGTTCCGCAAGGCCGCCAAGCTCGGTTTCGATGCCATATCCGCTGGCAATCTGCGGCAGGATGCGCCCGGTCAGGCTGTCCATCACCTGAACGGCTGCGGATGCATCGTCTTCCGAAATGTCACCCGTCACCCGCAGCGTTCTCAGCCCATCCTCGCGCCGCACGGACGAAAAGCCGTAGTCCGCTGTAACGGTGACGACCTCGTTCAGGGCCACATAGGCACCGGCCGGTGACTTGATCCGGGTTTCATACAGGAACGCGGAATTTGTTTCCTCGTCCGGCATGTTCACCTTGATCGTCACCGTGCGCCGGTCGAGCGGGAACTCGACGACCTCGATGCCCTCCAGCCGGTCGCGCAGCTCCTTGGCAATCTGCTCGGAGCGGAACCCCAGGGCTTCGCCCTTGGGCGTCAGGCGGACGGTGAGTTCCGTCTTGTCATAAGCCATCGTGTCTTCGAGCGCGCCGACGCCGGGAAGCATCGACAGCTGCCGTTTCAGGTCTTCGGCTGCCGCCTTCAGCGTATCGGCCGATCCCCCGCGCAGGCGGACGTCGATGGCCTGGCCACCCGGACCCGATCGGCCGCCACGCAGCGACAGGGTCTCCATCAGCGGCGTCGCCTTCACCTCTTTTTCCCAGTCGGAAAGGAAGCGGCTCGCGGAATAAGGCCGCAGATCCGGGTCAATCAGCTCAATGTCGATGCTGCCAAGCTGGTCCGGGTCCTTGGTCTCCCCGGCCCTGAAGCCCCAGCCCGAGCTGCCGCCAACCTGCGTCAGGGCAAAGAGCACCGGCGCCGTGCCATACTGTTCCGTATAGCGTGCATTGACCGCAGCCAGCGCCCGTTCCATCTCGCGCAGCATCGCCTTGGTGTCGTCCCGCTCCGCCCCCGGCATCATCGCGACATTGGCGGACACAACCGCCCGCTCCGGCGAATTGAAGAACCGCCAGGGCACGGTCCCGTCCACATAGAGGCTGAGCGACAGCAGCAGGATCATGATGCTGCCGCCCAGAACCGGGTAGCGCAGCTTCAGCACAAGCGCAGTGAACGGACGGAACAGCCGCCGGACGAACCATTCGAAGCCACGATTGAAGACGCGGTTAGGCCAGTCGATCCAGGACTGCGTCCGCCGCTCGGCGGCAATGGCGTGTTTCATGTGGGCTGGCAGAATGAAGAAGGACTCCACCAAACTGGCCATCAGGACAATGGCGACGGTCACCGGAATGTCCTTGATCAGCGAACCAAAGCGTCCACCAACAGCTGCAAGCCCGGCAAAGGCGATGATTGTGGTCAACGACGCTGCAATCACCGGCGCCGTCATCCGGCGTGCCGCGAGGGACGCCGCATCGGCCGGCGAATAGCCCTGTTTGCCAAGTGCATCCGCATGCTCGCCAACGACGATCGCGTCATCGACCACGATGCCGAGACAGATGATGAGCGCGAACAGCGACATCATGTTCAGCGTCATGCCGAGCGCGTACATCATGCCGATGGTGGCCGCCATGGCAACCGGGATGCCGGCCGCGACCCAGAAAGCCGTGCGTGCCGACAGGAACAGGAACAAGAACAGCAGCACCAGCAGAAGCCCGCCGATGCCGTTCTCGACCAGGATGTTCAGCCGGTCGACAATCTCCTGTGTCCGCGTTTCCGTCAGCGTGATCTGCACGCCGGACGGCAGCGTCGGCCGGATGTCCGCAATGGTCTTTTCGACCAGGGATTGCAGCTTGATCGTATCGCCCTGGGCATTGCGATCGATGCGCAGGACGACGGCCGGCTGGCCTTCATGGAAATAGGCAACGCCCTTCTCCGCGCCCTCGGTCGCAATGTTGGCGACGGCGCGCAGCACCAGGGCCTCGCCGCCGGCCGGTGCGCGGATGCGAATATCGCCAAGATCGCTCTCGCTGCGCCGGTCTGCCCCCGTTCGCAGCCGCGCGGAGCCGTTGGCGATGTTGCCCGCCGGTGTCGCTTCCGCCTCGGTGCCGATGGCATCGGCGACGTCCTGAAGCGTCAGGTCATGCCGGATCAGATCGGCCTCGCGCAGGCTGACGCGGATGATCGGATCAGCGACACCGCGCACGGTCACCTGCGTCACACCGGCGCGAAACAGCCGGCTCTGCAGATCGTCGGCAAGCCGGCCGATCTGGTCGAGATCCACCGGGCCGTAGATGACGACATTCGTCACCCGGTCACGAAAGCCGCCGCGGGCAACGTCAGGCTGCTCAGATCCGGCTGGCAGGTTGCTGCGGTTCTGGTCGACAGCGGCTTTCACCTCTTCCGAGGCGCGGGCCATGTCCCAGTCAGCCTCGAAGGTCAGGGTGAAGGTCGCAACGCCCTGCCTGGCAACGGTCTGCGCTTCCTCAACGCCCTCGACGGCGAGCAGCGGCGGCGCGAGCACTTCGACGACGCCCCGGTCCATGTCCTCTGGCCCTGCGCCGGCCCAGCGCACGGTCACGGTCATGGTCTCGTTGACCACGTCAGGAAAATACTGCGTCCGGATCTGCGTCGCGGCAAAGACGCCGGCCAGCAGCATGATCATCAGCAACAGGTTCGCCGCAGTCCCATGCCGGACCATGTAGTCGAGGAAGGAGCCAAACTTCTCGCCGCCAGGAGAACGCATCGGTCAGCCCCTCCGTCCAGCGCGCGCTTCGATCCGTTCGATCAGGGCCTTGGAGACTTCCGGCTGCTTCAACGCCTCGATCAGCCGGGTTTTGCGGTCCTGCGGCATGTTGCTGGCCTCAAGCTGTGCCAGCAGCGCCGCGCGGCGCTCCGGATCCAGCGTCACGACATCAGATGCCGGCGCTGACGGCGTGCCGGACGCGACAGCCGGGCCGGGCTGCGGCTGATTGGCCGGGCGCTTCTGGATGCGAATGCCTGTTCCAAGCTGCGGCAGCCGTTCACGCACGAAATCCTTGCCGAAGGGAACATCCGCCACGATCAGCTCGTTGCCCCTGCGGCGCAGAATGCGGGTCTGGATCTCTTCGAGACGATCCCCCTCCCCGACCACCAGCACGCGGCCATCCTCGGTCGCAGCACTTGCAGGAAGCAAGGCGACGCCGGTCAGCGCGGGTTCCTCGACTTCGACGGTCACGAAATCACCGGGCCGGAACACCGTGTCGGCGGTGACATCCAGGCTGGCGAACAGCGTCCGCCCTGCTTCGCCCTCGCCGACGACAGCGGCGACCCGCTCCAGCAGCCCCCGCGCCTCGATCTTGCGTTCACCCAGTCCCAGCACGACCCGAACCGGCTGCGGCAGCAAGCGGCCCTGGGTATCCAGAAGCCGCGAGAACTGCTCGGTCGAAACCGAGAACCGCACTTCAAGCGCTGTTGGATCGATGAGATTGGCAAGCGCCTCGTTGGGCGAGACACGGCGCCCGAGGGTCACACCGACGGTGTCGAGAATGCCATCGAACGGAGCCGTGACAGTCGTTTCCTGCAGGATGCGTTCGGCGTCGCTGACGGCAACCTCACCGCGCTTCACGGCGAAATCGGTGCGCTCGATGCGCTTGCGGGCCGAGACAACCGACTGCAGACGGTTGTTGAGGGACTGTTCGATCGACGCCACGGCGAGCTGCTCCTGCTCGACCAGAGCCATCGTGGAATATCCTTTTTCCATCAATTGCTTCTGCCGGTCCAGCGCCTGCTTGCGCAGCTCGACCTGCTGGCGTGTTGCCTCCAGCTCGCGCTCCGCTGCGCCAATCGCCTCCTCGGCCTCCGCCTTGTCAGACTGGGCATCGGCAAGGTTGGCTTGCGCATCAAGAAGGCGCGATGTGGCTTCGGCCGGATCGATGCGCAACAGCACATCGCCTGCCTTGACCCTGGCGCCGTCGCGGAACGTATCGGCCATCTCGACCAGGCGCCCATCCGATGACGCGCGCAGTTGCAGCGTCCGCCAGCTGCGGATCTGGCCATAGGCCGTGATGGTGGGCGCAACCGTGGTCGCCTCGAATGTCGCCGTGTTGGCCATGAAGCTGCGCTCGGCCGGCGGCTGCATGCGCGCCTCCCGAGGCGTGGTAACCGCGCTGTAGAAGCGATACCCGCCAAAGCCGATGGCAGCCAGCATCACGGCAAACAAGAACAGGCCCATGATGCCGCGCAACACAAATCGCATCCCGTCACTCTCCCTCATGGCCGCCGGCCCGGCGTACAGGGTCCATCGCCTGTTCGGCCGAACTGCAGTCTATACGTGCAATCGTCGCTTCTAAGTCGGAAAACCGAACTCCAGAAAACACTTGTCGCAACTTGTATCAAAACGAAAAAGGCCCGGTGACGGATCACCGGGCCTCATCAAGCTGCCGTCAGGCAGACTGATCAGAACTTGTAGCTGACGCCAGCGCGGATCGTCGACGTCTGGGTTTCGGTGCGGTACCGAACCGGACCCAGGTTGAAGCTGTCGCGGCCGTAGTCGGCGTAGATGTACTCGAGGCGAGCGGTGACATTGTTGGTCACAGCGCCTTCAACACCGGCACCAACGGTCCAGCCCAGCTGGGTGGCGTCATGCTTGCCGGTCGGAGCGCGGACGGTCAGGTCGGCGATGGCCAGACCACCGGTACCGTAGATCATGAAGCGATCAAAGGTCACGCCCAGACGACCGCGCAGGCTGCCGTTCCAGTTGGAGCTGGCGCGAACGCTGATGCCGTTCGACACGCGGCGCTTTTCCAGATCCGAGTACTGCAGGTCGGCTTCGACACCGGCGATGAAGTTCGGGAAAATCTCATGGTTGTAGCCACCATGGACACCGAACCCGACGCCGTGCGTGTCGGCATTGAACTTGCCGGTCGGGGTCGACTGGGTGCGGAACTGGCCCCAGCCCCAGCCAAGGTTGCCACCGAAGTAGAAACCAGACCAGTCAAAACGGGAATTGTCGACCGGCGCGCTATAGTCGGTTGCCGGATAGGTCGACTGCGGAAGGTCAGCCGCGAACGCCTGGCCCGAGACAGCGGCGAGAACGGCGAGGGAGACGCCGGCTGCTGCAAGACTCTTCATGATCATGCTCCACGCATTACAGTTACAAACAAAAAAAACGTCACCTGAAGAAGGGACAGCGCCGCAATGAAGCGTGGCAGCAATCCCCAACCTCACCCGCGATCAGGTATGGGCTCCATTTGTGTCCGAAAGATTAGTGGAATGAGGAAAAACCGTGGCACGGGCAGGGTAACTTTCGGCATGGTTAGCCCATGGTTAACGCAGCCCGGAGCCGCAGCGGCCGCGCGAAAACGCAGA
The DNA here is from genome assembly GCF_026672425.1 of Pannonibacter sp. SL95. Taxonomy (GTDB): domain Bacteria; phylum Pseudomonadota; class Alphaproteobacteria; order Rhizobiales; family Stappiaceae; genus Pannonibacter. The sequence continues at coordinate 913,837 of NZ_JAPPRC010000003.1, read as the reverse complement.
TGATCCGGGCCTTGCCAATGATGCGTATGCACGGGCAAACCAGATGCCTGATCTCGATCCGGCGATCGGCTGAACAAGAAAGACAATCATGACCCCATCGACCGGAACTGCCCTGATTACTGGGGCTTCCAGCCGCATCGGCGCGGCGATCGCCCGTGATCTGGCAGCCCATGGCTGGCGGCTTGCCCTGCATGCCCATCATGGCCGGGACCGCGTCGAAGCCCTCGCAGGGGAGCTGTCGGATGCCGGGTGCGTCTGCGGCACTTTCTTCGCTGACCTCACCGAGGCAGGAGAGACCGCGCGCCTGATGCGCGACATCGCCGCATCACCGCTTGGCCCCGTGACCTGCCTTGTGAACAACGCCTCCATCTTCCAGCCGGACGAACTCGGCGCGCTGAACGAGATGCTGTTTGACCAGCATTTTGCGATCCATGTGAAGGCACCGCTGTTTCTGACTGACGCTTTCGCCCGGCAATTGCCGGAGGGCTCGGACGGTCTTGTCGTCAACCTGATCGACCAGCGGGTCTGGAAACCGACACCGAAGTTCATGTCCTATGCGCTGTCGAAAAGCGCCCTGTGGGAACAGACCCGGATGGCCGCCCAGGCTCTCGCGCCGCGCATCCGCGTCAATGCCATCGGGCCGGGACCAAGCTTCCGTAACGAACGGCAAAGTGAGGACGATTTCCGGCGGCAGCAGGACGCCGTTCCGCTCCGTCGTGGCCCGGCTCCCGAAGACTTCGGCGCGACCGTGCGCTATTTCTGGTCGGCGCGATCCGTTACCGGCCAGATGCTCGCACTGGATGGCGGGCAGCACCTCGCCTGGGAAACAGCCGACGTCGTGGGCGTGGGCGAATAGGCCGACCGGGAACCAGAATCGCCAGCGTCTTCGGCTTTCGCCCGATCCGGTATAGTCTCGCGCTTCTGCCCTCAAGATTCGCGGCGGCCACAGGCCGGCCGGCGCAAGCGATTGAAGTGATGTCCAGCAGCCGTTCCCGATCCGACACGCCTGAAGAGGCCGAGGAAGTCGTCGAAGCCGTCCAGCCCGCAGTCACCTTCCTGCCAGCGGACACGGAGAGCGCGACAGGCCTCGTCGGTGTCGAGGTCATTGCCGATGTGGTGAAACGCCTGCCGATGGGGCCGGGCGTCTATCGCATGCTCGATGTGAATGGCGATGTTCTTTACGTCGGCAAGGCGCGCAGCCTCAAGAAGCGCGTGACCAACTACACCCGCCTTCAGGGGCAATCGAACCGGATCATGCGGATGATCATGGCAACGGCCGCCATGGAATTCGTGCTGACACGCACTGAAACCGAGGCGCTGCTGCTCGAAGCCAATCTGATCAAGCGACTGCGCCCGCGCTTCAACGTGCTGTTGCGCGACGACAAGTCGTTCCCCTACATCCTGATCACTGGCGATCATGCATCCCCGGCCATCGTTAAGCATCGCGGCGCCCGGCGGCGCAAGGGCGATTACTTCGGCCCCTTTGCCTCGGCAACGGCAGTTGGCCGGACGATCAACGCGCTGCAGAAGGCGTTCCTGATCCGCAACTGCACAGACAGCTACTACGAGAACCGCTCCCGGCCCTGCCTGCTGTATCAAATCAAGCGCTGTGCAGGCCCCTGCACCGGCGAAATTTCATCGCAAGGCTATGCCGATCTCGTCGGCGAAGCGAAGGCGTTCCTGTCCGGCAAGAGCCAGCTGGTGAAGCAACAGCTCGCCGCCCACATGGAGGCCGCCTCGCAGCAGCTCGATTTCGAGCACGCTGCTGTCTACCGCGACCGCCTCGCGGCGCTGTCGCATATCCAGTCACACCAGGGCATCAATCCGCAGACCGTCGACGAGGCGGACGTGGTCGCGATCCATCAGGAGGGCGGCCAGACCTGCGTCCAGGTGTTCTTCTTCCGCACCGGCCAGAACTGGGGCAACCGGGCTTACTTCCCCAAGGCAGACAAGTCACTGGAAGAGGCCGCCGTTCTGGAAAGCTTCCTTGCCCAGTTCTACGACGACAAGCCGGCGCCCCGTCTGATCCTGCTGTCGCACGAGATCGAGGAACAGGAGCTGCTGGCGGCTGCGCTGAGCGAAAAGGCCGAGCACAAGGTCGAGATCGCCGTGCCCAAGCGCGGCGAGAAAAAAGATCTGGTCGACCATGCCATGACCAACGCCCGCGAGGCGCTTGGACGGCGGTTGGCGGAAACGTCGAGCCAGACCCGCCTCCTGGAGGGCGTCGCCGAGGTGTTCGGCCTCTCCGCCACGCCGCGCCGCATCGAGGTCTACGACAACTCGCATATCATGGGCACCAATGCGGTCGGCTGCATGATCGTTGCCGGACCGGAAGGCTTCGCCAAGGGCCAGTATCGCAAGTTCAACATCAAGTCCGAGACCATCACCCCGGGTGACGACTTCGGCATGATGCGCGAAATGCTGACCCGGCGCTTCAGCCGGCTGCTCAAGGATCACGCCAGAACGCCGGTCGCGAGCGAAGAGACCGCGGGCGAGACATCTGCCGTTCTGGAGGCTGAGGCGAGTGGCGACACCGAGGACGATGACGGGCTTCCCCAGGCTGACATGCCGGCCTGGCCGGATCTGGTGTTCATCGACGGCGGCCTCGGTCAGCTCAATGCGGTGCGCGAAATCCTGACCGGCCTCGGCATAACGGATGTTCCCCTTGTCGGCATCGCCAAGGGACCGGACCGCGACGCCGGCCGGGAGAAGTTCTTCATGGAAGGACGGCCCTCCTTCATGCTGCCGGAGCGCGATCCGGTGCTCTATTTCGTCCAACGTCTGCGGGACGAGGCGCACCGCTTCGCCATCGGCACGCACCGCGCCAAGCGGTCGAAGGAGATCGCGAAAAACCCGCTGGACGACATCGCGGGCATCGGCCCGACGCGCAAGCGCGCCCTGCTGCGCCACTTCGGCACGGCCAAGGCTGTCTCCAAGGCTGGCATCGAAGACCTGATGGCGGTCTCGGGCATTTCCGAAACCGTGGCCCGTCTGATCTACGATCATTTCCACGACTGACACCGCATGCTAGAGGAAACCGGAACACCTCGCTGCATTGCAACATCGCCACTGGCCGGAGACTGACGACCCATGAGCACCGCCGCGTCCGGCCCCTCCGGCTTGCGCCGCGCCCTGACGGCGCTGTTCCGCCTTGCGGCCTGGAGCGCCTTGCTGATGGCTCTCCTGATGGCGGTGCTGTCTCTCCTGCCCTTTGTCGCACCGGATTTCTGGTTCTCCGACAACATGAGCTTCTTCCTGCCGCAGCTGTTTGGTGTCGGCTTGCTGGCCCTGGCTTCGGCGCTGCTCTGCCGCTGGATCGCGCGGCGCCGGTTTCGCCGCAGCACCTTCGTAGTGATGACAGCGGTCGTGTTGGCTGCGCTGATCGCTGGCGCCGCATTGACTGCGCTCAGAACGCTCACGGTTCTGGCCATCGGGCGGGATCCGACGACGGCCAACAGATCGGCAGATGGCACAGCGTTTCGCGTTGTCTCGATCAATCTGGAAATGCGCTATCTCGGCGATCCGCAGTTCATGGCCTATCTCGAGAGCCTCAACGCGGATGTGCTGGTGTTCCAGGAGACCAATTGGCGGCAGCAGCTGCGCTACCGGGAAAAGGTGATGAAGGAGACCGGCCCCCTGCCCGGCGTCGGTCCCTATTCCAGCACCTTCCTGACTGGCGAACTCGGCAGCTTGGTGTTCTTCTCGCGCCATCCGATCCTTGAAAGCCAGTCGATCCGGGTCGACGATGTCTGTGGCAACGGCCGCTGGGGCCAGCGCGAGATCCTGCGCATCAAGCTGGATGTGGCCGGAAAGCCGCTCACCTTCATTGCCCTGCACCCGGAAAGCCCGCGCTCGCCCTGCCGCTTCGAGGCGCGCCAGAATTACTACTCAACGCTCGGCATGGAAGTGGCCAGGCTGCGCCGCGAAGGCGTGGACCCGGTCATCATCGCGGGCGACTGGAACATGTCGCCCTGGTCGGCGCATTTCAGCCAGCTGCTCGAGGCCGGCGGACTGAAGACACAATTCCCGTCCTTCATGCCCGTCATCACGCGCTTCTTCTTCAGCTACAGCCTCAGCTGGTTCCTCGGCTCGGCTGTCGATCACATCGCCGTCTCGCCGGACGTCGGCATTGCCAATGTCAGCCTCGGTCCGGACATCGGGTCCGATCATGTCCCGCTAATCGCCGACCTCATCCTGCCCTGACCGGCCAGATCGGGCGATCCACAGCAAAGTCCGGCGTTGCTACAAGACGCGTTGAGCGTTGCCGGTCAAGCGGCAAGAGTAGCCGCAAGCGACGGGCGATTCTTCGCCGTCTTTGCAAACTCATGTCGGACGCGCGATGGCCAAGCTCTATTTCAACTATTCGTCGATGAACGCCGGCAAGTCGACCGTGCTGCTTCAGGCGTCTTACAACTATGTCGAACGCGGCATGCATACATTGCTGATGACAGCGGCCGTTGATGACCGCGCCGGCGTCGGCCGCATTTCCTCGCGCATCGGCCTGTCGGCCGCAGCAGACATCTTCCGCGCGGAAGACGACCTGTTTGAACACATCCGCAAGGCGCATGCCGCAAAGCCTGTTGATGCCGTCTTCGTGGACGAAGCCCAGTTCCTCACAGAAGCCCAGGTCTGGCAACTGGCGCAGGCCGCCGACCGCATCGGCATGCCGGTCATGTGTTTCGGATTGCGCACCGATTTCCAGGGTCAGCTGTTCCCCGGCAGCAAGGCGCTGCTCGCCCTCGCCGACAGCCTGAAGGAAATCAAGACGATCTGCTGGTGCGGCCGCAAGGCAACCATGGTCGCCCGGCTTGACGGCGCTGGCCGGATCGTCGAGGAAGGAGAGCAGGTGGTCATCGGCGGCGAGGAATCCTACGTTTCGCTGTGCCGCCGTCACTGGGTCGACAAGGATCTGGGCCAAGGATCGGGCGAGCCGGCCTGACAGAGGCCAGACGCCAACGCAACCATGAGGGCACCATGCTCGGCAAGCTGTTCGGATCACTGTTCAAGGCTGGCGCCCCAAAGGCCCCGGAAGGCCCTGCGGCCCAGGAAGACTACAAGGGCTTCCTGATCCTGGCCGAGCCCCGGCAGGCGGGCAGCCAGTGGCAGATCTCCGGTCGCATCCTGCGCGAAAAGGACGGCGAGACGCTCGAACACGTCTTCATCCGTGCCGACCAGTTGCCCACCCGCGACGAGGCAGCGGAATACATGCTGCGCAAGGCGCGCAGCATGATCGACCAGCAGGGCGACAGCATCTTCCGCTGAACGCTCTTAAGCCTCCCGGCAGTCCTCAAGCCGGCGCAGCTGCCGTCCGTCCGCATCAAAATTCGCCGGATCAAGCCAGGCTTCAAAGCCGGCCTTCACGCTCGGCCATTCGCTGTCGATGATCGACAGCCATGCCGTGTCGCGGTTGCGGCCCTTGTAGACCATCGCCTGCCGGAAGATACCCTCGAACGTGAACCCCAGCCGGGCTGCTGCCCCCCGTGAAGGGCCATTGCGGTCATCGCATTTCCACTCGTAGCGGCGGTTGCCGAGATCATCGAAGGCGTGACACATCATCAGGTACATCGCTTCCGTGGCCAGCGTGCTCCGCTGCAGCGAAGGACTGTAGCTGATGTGGCCAACCTCGATGACGCCATTGGCCGGATCCATGCGCAGGAAGCTGGCAACACCAACGGCCTTGCCGGCCACAAGGTCCACAATGGCATAGAACAGCGGATCCTGCTTCTCGGCCATCGGACCATAGAAGGCCTCAATTGCCGTCTGATCGGCAAAAGGGCCGTAGGCCAGATAGGTCCAGTTACGCCCGGCGCTATCCGCCTGGTAGGCCGCAAACAGATCGGATGCATGCCGGGCAATATCGAGACGTTCCAGCCGGCACAGGCGGCCCTGCAGCGGACGACCGTCGGGAAGCTGTGCCCCGGTCCAGCCGGGAACCGGCGCGCCTTTGGGCTGATCGGAAGGGGATGCGTTCATCTGTCTCTCCGCACGTAGGTTTTATCTGTCCTATCCAAGCAGATGGTCTGACAAAAGCACCACGCCCCCGGAAAGTACGGGACCAGTTGCGACAGTTGCCGCTCAGGCAAAGCCGCAGCCCTCCCGAGGATGCGTTGACACCCGCGCCGTTCGCATGCTTGTGTCGCCCCAAACTCGCTAGCCCTCGTAGCCGCAGACCTTTTCATGGCCCGAAACGTCGTCCTGAGCCTGCCGAATATCCTGACCTACGCTCGGATTCTGGCGATCCCAGCCGTGGTTGCCTGCTTTTATTTCGATGGCAACACCCCGCGCTGGATCGCCCTGTCGATCTTCATCGCTGCTGCCGTCACCGATTTCTTCGATGGCTATCTGGCCCGCGCCTGGCAGCAACAGTCGGCCCTCGGCCGCATGTTGGACCCGATCGCCGACAAGCTGCTCGTGGCCGTCTGCCTGATCCTGCTGGTGGACAAGGGCGACATTGGCGGCTGGTCGTTGATTGCGGCCATCATCATCTTGTGCCGCGAAATCCTCGTCTCCGGCCTCCGGGAGTTCCTGGCAGAACTGCGCGTCAGCGTTCCGGTGACCAAGCTTGCCAAGTGGAAGACCACCTTCCAGCTGGTGGCAGTCGCCCTGCTGGTCGCCGGTCCTGCGGGTGAGACGGTTCTGCCCGGCACGATGCTGGCCGGCTTGATCGCCCTGTGGATTGCGGCCATGCTGACCCTATATACCGGCTACGACTATTTCCGCGCCGGCATTGGTCACCTGATCGAAGAGTAAGCCCCAGCTCGCTGCTGGCTTGCCCGTCGGCGAGGCTGACCATGCCAGCACTGCCAGATCACGGCAAACCGGCACAGGGACGGGAAGACATGCTGATCCGCTATTTTGCATGGGTGCGGGAACGGGTAGGCCTTGATCAGGAAGAGATCGACCTGCCGCCAGCGGCCAAGACGATTGCCGATGTGATCGCCTGGCTGCAGACCGTCGATGACGCCCACGGACACGCCTTTGCCGATGCCGAGGCGATTCGCGCTGCGCTGGATCAGGTCCATGTGGACATCGACACGCCCATTGCAGGCGCGCGCGAGATTGCCTTCTTCCCGCCGATGACCGGAGGCTGAACCGATGGCTGCGCTCGTCGTCCGGGTCCAGGCAGAAGACTTCGATCCTGCCAGCGAGGCCAATCGCCTGACCGAAGGCCGCCGGGATGTCGGTGCCCTCGTTACCTTTACCGGCCTTTGCCGTGATGAAAGCGGCCGTCTGGCCGCACTCGAGCTTGAACATTTCCCCGGCATGGCCGAAGCGCAACTGACGAAGATTGCTCAGGAAGCGCTCGAGCGCTGGCCGCTCACCGGCCTCACGGTCATTCACCGCCATGGCCGGATCACCCCCGGCGACAACATTGTTTTTGTCGCAGCGGCTTCATCGCACAGGCAGGCCGCATTCGAGGCCGCCGACTTCCTGATGGACTATCTCAAGTCCCGGGCGCCCTTCTGGAAAAAGGAAATTCCGGTCGACAACACGTCCGGGACCTGGGTTGAAGCAAGACAGAGTGACGAACAACGCCTCGCGCGCTGGTGATCCTGCGTTCCAGACTTCAGCCTTGACGGCGCCCTGAAACTGACCGACAGGTTGGTGATTACCGTCCGCACCGTTTCCCCTTGCGGATCTTTCCCGGTTTCCCGTCAGGGTTCAGAGGTCATTCATGTCACAGTTGCCCCGGTCCACCAGCCCGGACGGACAGCCGCATCCCGGCATGTCGTTCCTGGAATTCGTGATCATGATAGCGGCACTGATGGCCCTGAATGCGCTGGCCATGGACATCATGTTGCCCGCACTGCCGGACATCGGCAATGCCCTCAAGATCGCCCATGAAAACGACCGCCAGCAGATCCTGATTGCCTATCTGGTCGGGTTTGGCGGCGCGCAGCTGCTGTTCGGGCCGCTGACTGATCGCCTTGGCCGGCGTGCGGTCATTCTCGGCAGTCTGGCCCTCTATGCGGCCGCCAGCCTGCAGGCCCTGTTTAGCCAGACGCTCGACGGCCTCCTGATCGCCCGCCTGCTGCAAGGCGTAGGCTGCGCCGGGACACGTGTCGTCGCAGTTTCCGTGGTTCGCGACTGCTATGCCGGCCGCCGCATGAGCCAGGTGATGTCGCTGGTGATGATGCTCTTCATGGCCATCCCGATCATCGCGCCCTCCATTGGACAGGGCATCCTGCTGATCGCTGACTGGCACTGGATCTTCAGCACCTTGCTGATCGCAGGTGTCATCATGCTGCTGTGGACCGCCTTTCGGTTGCCGGAAACCCTCCCTCCTGAGGCACGCCAGCCGCTCAAGCTGCGGCCGGTCCTGCGCTCCTATGGCCGCGTGCTCAGCAACCGCCTCAGCGTCGGATACACACTCGCCACGACGGCCATCTTCGGCGCGCTGTTCTCGTTCATTTCGATGGCACAACAGATCTATGTCGACATCTTCGGTCTTGGCGTCTGGTTTCCAGTCGTCTTTGCCGGGGTTGCCATCACCATGGCTTGCACGTCCTTCATGAACTCCCGCCTCGTGACCAGGATCGGAATGCGGCGCCTGTCGCATGGGGCGATCCTGACATTCATCACGTTCGGGCTGTTGCAATGCGCGCTGCAGTTGTTCGGCATCCAGGATCTGGTGCTGTTCACGATTTGCATGTCGATCAACATGGCCTGCTTCGGCTTCATGGGCGGCAATTTCAACTCGATGTCGATGGAACCTCTCGGCGACATCGCCGGAACCGCGTCTTCGGTCATTGGCTTTGTCACCACGCTGGGCGGAGCGATTCTTGGCTTTGTCGTCGGCCAGAATTACGACGGAACACTCTGGCCGATTGCACTCGCTTGCGCCGGCTATGGCACGCTTGGCCTCGGCTTTGTCCTGCTGGCCGAGCGTGGCAAACTGTTCCGGACACAGCACGCGGCCCCACCGCGGACGTGAACAGGCGCGAATGGGCCCGTAACATTCGGTAGCCGGAAGTGACAGGACGCGTTCGCGCGATTCTCCTAAGAACCTTGGGGCGACGGACAATCGGCCTCAAAACCAGAGAGTTGATCCTTTCGTCAGCGCATCGAAACTGGCAATAATCGGGTCAGGCAAAGTCAATATGGCTGACGTAAATTTCATGACCCTGAGCAGTTTCACCAGCCCATCGCTGACCAAGACAGATGCGGCACGACTAGCCGGATCCCGGGATGCTGCCGAGACATCAGAGGGAATCCCGCCTTACGATCTGATCGAACTGCTGTTCTTCGCCTATCGGGATTTCACCGCCGATCCGGACACCGTCCTGTCCGAGTTCGATTTTGGCCGTGCGCATCACCGGGTGCTGCATTTTGTTGACCGCAATCCGGCCATCCGCGTCACCGATTTGCTGGCGATCCTGCGCATCACCAAGCAGAGCCTTGGCCGTGTGCTGAAACAGCTGGTTGATGAAGGCTTTATCGAGCAGCGTCCCGGACCGCTCGACCGGCGGCAGAGACTGCTGCACACGACCGAGAAAGGCCATGGCCTCGCCCGGAAGCTGGCAGCGATGCAGGCTCGTCGGATCGACGCCGCCGTCAGTGCCCTTCCCGAAACGGGGGCAGAAGTCGTGCGCCGGTTCCTGTTCCAGATGATCGATCCCGACCTTCGACCCGACGTTGGCCGGATGCTCGGCCCTGCCGCCTTGTCCCGCGTGCAAGGGAGTGCCGGGCCGGCCGCCGAAAGCAGCGAGGCTTAGTGCATGCCCAAGGCCCCCGACGACAATGCCCCGCACATCCTGCTCGTCGATGACGACAGCCGCATTCGCGACCTTCTCAGCCGCGTGCTGCGCGAGGATGGCTATCGGGTTACAACGGCGGCCAATGCGGCAGAGGCGCGGCGCTGCCTGACCGGGCTGGATTTTGATCTCCTGATTCTCGACATCATGATGCCCGGCGAGAGCGGGTTGGACCTTGCAACCGCCCTGCGCCGCGACAATGCTGTCCCGATCATCATGCTGACGGCCCGGTCAGAAGCTGAAGACCGGATTGCGGGTCTTGAGGCGGGCGCCGACGACTACTTGCCCAAGCCCTTCGAGCCGCGTGAACTGATGCTGCGCATCGCCGCGATCCTGCGCCGGGGGGGGCCGCGCCGCAGCGAACGTACGGCCGAGATCCGCTTCGGGCCCTTCACCTATCTGACCGAACGCGGAGAACTCAAACGCGGCGACGAGATGATCCGCCTCACCGACCGGGAAAAGCAGATCCTCAACATCTTTGCCGATCAGCCCGGCGCCACTGTGCCACGGCACAAGATTGTCGGCGACGACAGCGGCCTGGGTGAGCGGACCGTGGATGTGCAGATCAACCGTTTGCGGCGGAAGATCGAAGAGGATCCGGCCAATCCGGTCTATCTGCAAACCGTCCGCGGGATCGGATACCGCCTTGCCTGTGACTGAGACGGACCCACCTCAAGGAGGCGAAACCCCCGAAGCCACAAAGGGATCGGGGCCGCTTCACTCGACCTTGTCCGCCGCTGCGGCACCGTATCGCCTGATCGCCGGCAGCCTTTATCGCTACATGCCCAAGGGGCTCTACACCCGTGCCCTGCTGATCATCGTCGTGCCGATGGTGATCCTGCAATCGGTGCTGGCCTTCGTCTTTATGGAGCGCCACTACCAGCTCGTCACCAACCGCCTGTCCGAAGCCGTGGTCCGCGAGATTGCGGCCGTTGTCTATGTTCTCGACAACTTCCCGCAGGACGCCGACTATCGGCTGATCGAGGAAATGGGCAGCCGCGCGCTGGACATGACGGTCTCGGTCCTGCCGCCGGAGCCCCTGCCCCCGCCGCGCCCCAAGCCCTATTTCGATCTGGTTGATCACAACCTCAGCCGCGAGATCGCCGAGCGGATCGGCAAGCCGTTCTGGATCGACACCATCGGCCGTTCGCGCTTTGTCGAGGTGCGGATCCAGCTGAAGGACAAGGTGCTGCGCGTCGTCACAAGGCGCAGCCAGACCTATGCCTCGAACTCGCATATCTTCCTGGTCTGGATGATCTGCACTTCGCTGGTGCTGATCGTTATCGCCATGATTTTCCTGCGCAATCAGATCCGCCCGATCGAACGGCTCGCCAACGCGGCCGAGAGTTTCGGCAAGGGGCGGCCGATCGAGAACTTCCGCCCCAGCGGCGCACGGGAAGTGCGGCGGGCGGCGCAGGCCTTTATCGAGATGCGACGGCGCATCGAGCGTCAGCTGGAGCAGCGCACCACCATGCTGGCCGGCGTCAGCCATGACCTGCGCACCATCCTGACCCGCTTCCGCCTGCAGCTGGCGCTGTTTGGCGACACGCCCGAAACGGCCGGCATGAAGCGCGATGTCAGTGAAATGAAGCACATGCTGGAGGATTACCTGGCATTTGCAAGGGGCGACAGCGGTGAAGCCGTCGAGGTGGCGGACATGTCGCTGATGCTGGAAGAGCTTGAAGAAGAAGCAGAAATTATTGGCGCCACCGCCAAATCCACCTTCACCGGCGAGCCGGAACTCTCGCTCCGGCGCAATGCGGTGAAGCGGTCGCTGATGAACCTCGTCACCAACGCGGCCCGGCACAGCTCGAACGTCATGATCACCGGACGGCATGCCGATGGCTGGCTGACAGTGACCATCGACGATGACGGTCCGGGCATTCCGGCCGAAGAGCGGGAGAACGTGTTCCGGCCCTTCTACCGGCTCGACGAAGCGCGCAACCAGGACGAAGGTGGCAGTGGTCTGGGTCTCGCCATCGCGCGTGACATTGCCCGCAGCCATGGCGGTGACATCCAGCTGGAAGACAGCCCGCTCGGTGGCCTGAGAGCCCGGTTCCGGATCCCGGGCTGACAAATCAAGACGCTGATTTTGTTATCGATTCAGTAAAGCCGGCCACCCAGGGGCACGTCCTTGTCCGGGACGACCAGCACCACCTCGCCGGTCTCGTCCGGCACGCCAAGTGTCAGGACCTCGGACATCACTGGACCAATCTGACGCGGCGGGAAATTGATCACGGCGAGTACCCTGCGCCCGATCAGTGTTTCTGGCGTGTAGTGCTTTGTGATCTGGGCCGAGGACCGTTTCACGCCGATGTCCGGCCCGAAATCGATCCGGAGCTTGAAGGCCGGTTTGCGGGCTTCGGGGAAGGTTTCGGCTTCGACGATCTGGCCAACACGAATGTCGACCTTGAGAAAATCATCGAATGTGATGGGGCTCGACGGGCCCTTGGAGGATGCGGACATGGCAGGAACCAGCAAGAACAGGCAGGACGCTTAGCCTGCCTGCCCTGGTCTGCCAAGACAAGCAAAATCGGGGACTTAGGTAAGAGGTGCCACCGGCTCGGCCGTGCCAGGATCAGCCTCGCCATCTGCCTCCTCCTGACGTTTCGCCCGCCGCCGCTGACGCCGTTCGGCGAGGCGGCACAGGCCGTCGACGAAGGGTTTTGCCATGCGCTCGACCCCGTCGAGGCGCTGCATCCAGCCTTCGCCCCGGTCGAGTTCGCGGTCGAGTGCGGCCATGGTGCGGGGCAGACCGGGATCGTCCTCGTCGAGGAACACATCGACCACGCGCGCGAAGGAAATCGCAAGTCCTTGCAAGAGGATAGCCCCCTTGATGCCCGGCACCTCTATGCCGGCCGCACTGAGCATCCAGCCGTGCGAGCGCAGGGCAATGCGGTTCAGGGCGAGGGCCAGCGAAGGATCGCGGCGCATGGAGTTCTTGAGATTTTTCAGGGCCTTACGATAAGGCGACAGCATGTCGAGCCGAGACATCAGGACGTCGAACAGGCGATCGCGGGCCGGCTGGTCGCCCATGTCCTCGTCCAGATCATCCAGCACCTTACCGTCGATGCGGGCGGCAAAGGCCTCCAGGATCTCGAGCTTCGAGCCGACAGCACTGCGCAGTTCGCTGAGGCGCATGCCAGCTTCCCGGGCGACGTCGGGGAGGCTTATGTCCTTGAAATCATGGGTTTCCAGCAGCCGGAACAGGGTGTCCACAGCCTGCTCGCGCAGATCCGGGGCAGTGGGCTTGGCAGATTTTGCAGCAGACATCAGCGCGTCTCCTTGCCGGGCGCAACAGGAACGGTCACTCTGGTAATGTAGGAGCTGGGCGTGAAAAGGCAAAGTCCGGCGCCTCAGCTGCCCTCTGACGCAGGGCATGAAAAGGGCAGCGCACAGGCTGCCCTTTTTGCGACAATTTCAGGTCAAAGCCGGACAAAACGGGAGAAATCAGCCCGCAAGCTCGCGTGCCCGGCGGGCGGCAGCCTGAACAGCCGCATCCATCAACGGCTGCAGCCCCTCCGCCCCCATCAGAACCGACAGGGCAGCTGCAGTCGTGCCATTGGGAGAGGTGACGTTCTGCCGCAGCGTCGAAGGCGCATCATCGGACTGGAACATCAGTTCCCCTGCCCCGGTCACGGTCGCCTCGGCGAGCCGGGCGGCAAGCTCCGCCGGTAGCCCGGCCTTGCGGCCGGCCTCGGCAAGGCACTCGACCAGCAGGAAGACATAGGCCGGACCAGATCCGGAAACGGCGGTGACGAGATCGATCTGGTCTTCCGTGGTCAGCCACTCGACGGCCCCGACGGCGGACAGGAGCGAACCAACCATCTCGCGATCGGCGGCCGTGACGGACGGTGTCGGATAGAGAGCGGTAATGCCGCGCCCGACCATCGCCGGAGTGTTGGGCATGGCGCGCACGACCGGGACGGGTCCGAAGACTGCCTCAAAGGTGCTGACCGGAGTTCCGGCCGCAACGGAGAGGACGAGGGTGTCGGGAGCAACCGCCGGACGAAGAGACGGCAGGACCGTGCCCATGATCTGCGGTTTGACCGCGATGAGGACCAGCGCCGCCTGAACGCCCTCAGGCGCGGCCGGAGCATGGGCTATGCCATGTTCGGCAAGGAAGACCTTGAGGCTGTCGGACGGGTTCGGGTCAATGATCAGGAGGCTTGCGGCGTCGATGCCGCGTGCCATCCAGCCCGCGAGCATCGCGCCACCCATCTTGCCCGCCCCGACGATCAGGAACGGGCGCTCTTTTGAAAATCTCATGCTTCTCCTGCCGTTTCGAACAGGGCGGTGTTCACCGCCTCGCTCGCGCTCTTGCCGGCCCAGACGACGAACTGGAAGGCCTGATAGTAGCGCTCGCAGCATTCCAGCGCATTGGCCAGCATGCCTTCAATCTGGGCGCTGGAGGCTTCCGCACCGCCGGCCAGCAACAGGGACTGGCGGAACATGATCATGTTCTCGCGGCTCCACAAATCGAAGTGTCCCATCCACATCTGCTCGTTGATGAGAGCCAGCAGCCGGACGATCTCGGTCTTGCGCGGCTCGGTCACCTTGAGGTCGAAGGCGCAGGCGAGGTGCAGCGATTCCAGCTCTTCCATCCACGAGAAGGAGACGTGGTAATCACTCCAGCTGCCGCCGATGGAGATAGAAATCTCGTCTTCACCCGACCGCTCGAAAGCCCAGTCATTCAGGGCTGCGACTTGTTCGATCATGTCGACGGGATTGCCGGGACGCTCGAATTCGAACTCGATGAGGCTCATGTCGATCCTCTCCGTTGCGGGCCGCCGAAGCCGGGGCAGGACGCCACCGGTCCAGCAGGACAGTCCCATGTTCAGCAGGGCACCAGAGCGGCATCTTTGGCCCTTAACCGGCGCGTGGACGATTCCCTGTTTAGAATCAGAATATAAGGTTCCTTCGCAATTGCAGTACAAAAGCGCCGGTCATTCTTGATCAATTCTTGTGGACGAGCGGACATTTTGAGCAAGTCCGCACGCCCTGCCCTCCCGGGATCAGTCTTCGGTCTTGGTCTTGCGCGCGGTCTTGGCCGGAGCTTCGGCGAGCTTTGCTTCCAGCTCGGCGATACGGGCTTCCAGCGCATCGATCCGGTCCAGCGCCCGCACGGCCATGTCGCGGGCGACGTCGAAGTCCTCGCGCTTGACGATGTCCATGTCCGAGAGGAAGCGTTCGGCCTGCGCGCGGAAGGCGGTTTCCACCTCACGGCGTGCGCCTTGCGCGACACCGGCGGCGTCCGTCATCAGCTTTGCGAATTCGTCGAGAAACCTGTTCGGGCCCTGGTTCATGACACGCTCCTGGTCAGCTGGAGCCGCAAGGGAGGCGCGGCCCGCTTGCACACACCTATTGACCTTTTGCGCCAACTTCAAGGTGAGCGCACCGCGACGTGACGCCCGGCCGCTGGGCGAGGGGTGTGGAAGGGGCGTCGGGAGGTCTGTCGAGAGGTCGGTCGTGCGGATGGGGAACGGCATGGATGCCATGGTCGAGCCATGGCATGACGAAGATAATCGCCTATTGACGGCCTCTCCACACCCATGACCAAACTCTGCAACCTGTAATCGAGAATGCATTTGGGTGTGCCATGAACCTGACGTCCGTCCTCCTTGCCATTTTCCTTCTCGCAATTGCAACACCGGCGTCTGCACAGATGTCGCCAGACTTCCAGCTTGGCATGGTCACCGAACGCGCGATCCTGTGCGATCTGCACATTGACTTCGACCTTATTCACATCGATCTGCGAAAACGTGGCGCCCTGACCGACGCCCGGAAGCAAGACTTCGAAGAAGGCGCTAGGGTGGCCACTGTCGCATGGCAGGTCAGCAGTGACACCTGCAAGATGGCAGAACGCCGGGCCCACGAGGTCGGCATCATGGCCAAATGGAAACGCTAGCAAATACACCTGACCCCATCCCAACGCGGCCGGGCCTCACGGAAGAGTGTTGGGCTGAGTAAGAGGCATCTTGGAACATGCATGTCGGGTTTTCGGTACTGGTTGGGTCCGCGTTCCCCCGGTCGTCATGCCATGACTTGATCATGGCATCCATGCCGCGACACTGCAGCGCGGGGAGAGGCCAATGGAGTGTCGTAGAGGGGCCTGTCGAGGGGATGGGGAACGGCATGGATGCCATGGTCGGGCCATGGCATGACGAAGGGATGGGGGTGGGATGGGGGAGAGGTCTGGACGGCCTCGGATGGCGGGTTTCCGGTACTGGTTGGCCCCTCGTTCCCCCTGTCGTCATGCCATGACTTGATCATGGCATCCATGCCGCAACTTTGCGGCGCGGGGAGAGGCCAATGGAGTGTCGTAGCGGGGCCTGTCGCGGGGATGGGGAACGGCGTGGATGCCATGGTCGGGCCATGGCATGACGAAGGAGAGGTTGGGACTGGGGGAGAGGTCTGGACGGCCTCGGATGGCGGGTTTTCGGTGCTACCGGGACCCTCGTTCCCCCGGTCGTAACGCCATGGCAAGACGAGGGAGCGGGCGGCAGTGTGGCCGGCGACTTGACGCATGGCGGCGAATGCGCAAGGTCTCACACGGCCGCGCCACTGGCTGCAGAGGCAGTGCGGACCTTTTGAGGATGACCGATGACACCGCTTCTTGCCCTGCCCTTCCCGGCCATTGATCCGGTCGTTTTCGAGGTCGGGCCGTTCGCCCTGCGTTGGTATGCACTTGCCTATATCGCCGGGATCCTGCTCGCCTGGCGCTACATGGTGACGGTGGTCCGCAAGGACGCCCTGTGGGGCGCAACGCCGCGTCCGACACCGGTCGACATCGATGACTTCGTCACCTGGGGAACCATCGGCATCATCGTCGGCGGGCGGCTTGGCTATGTGCTGTTCTATGATCCGGTGCGCTATCTGAACGACCCGCTCGATGCGCTGGCGATCTGGTCCGGCGGCATGTCGTTCCATGGCGGTTTTGCCGGAACCGTTCTGGCAATGGTGCTGTATGCGCGCAAGCGTGGCCTGAATGTCTGGACGCTGTTCGACCTTGCCGGCATCGCCGCGCCCATTGGCCTGTTCTTCGGCCGCATCGCCAATTTCATCAATAGCGAGCTGTGGGGCCGGCTGAGCGACGCGCCCTGGGCGGTGGTGTTCCCCAATGGCGGGCCATTTCCCCGCCACCCGAGCCAGCTTTACGAGGCCGCGCTTGAGGGTGTGCTGTTGTTTGTCGTGCTGCGGCTCTTGTCGCACCGGGCAGGTCTGCTGCAAAAGCCCGGCTTCATTGCCGGTGCCTTTGCTGCCGGCTATGGCATCACCCGGTCGACGGCCGAGTTCTTCCGCGAGCCGGATGCCCATATCGGTTTCCTCTCCGGCGGGCTCACCATGGGCATGCTGCTGTCAGTGCCGATGATCCTGGCCGGGATCGCACTGATGGTCTGGTCGGCCCGCAAGGCGCGCATTGCATGAGTACAAACCGGCTGAAGGCACGGCTTGAGGACCGGATCCGGCTGACCGGGCCGATCAGTGTGGCGGACTACATGACCGCCTGTCTCGCCGACCCCGAGGACGGCTACTACACCACCAGCCCGGAACCATTCGGCCGCGATGGCGATTTCATCACCGCACCCGAAGTGAGCCAGATGTTTGGCGAGCTGATCGGCGGCTGGGTGGTGGCGACGTGGATTGCCATGGGCGCCCCCAGTCCGGTGCATCTGGTCGAACTCGGACCCGGGCGCGGCACGCTGATGGCCGACATCCTGCGCACCGCGCGGCTGCGTCCGGCCTTCATGGAAGCGGTCGCGGTGCATCTGGTCGAGGTCAGCCCGAAGCTGCGCCACCGGCAGGGCGAAACGCTCGGCAGCATCGTGGGGGCGTTGAAGAGCGCCCCGCAGTGGCATGATCATCTCTCCGCCGTGCCGGAGGGACCGGCGATCCTGATTGCCAACGAGTTCTTCGATGCCTTGCCGATCCGTCAGTTCGTCAAGACCGGCAAGGGCTGGTGCGAGCGCGTTGTCGGGCTCGATGCTGCGGGCCAGCTGGCCTTCGGCGTCAGCGGTGTGGCGCTGGCGGAAGGTCTTGTGCCCACCGCCGCGCGAGCGGCGGCAGTTGGCGCCATCCTTGAGGCCTCGCCGGCATCCGCTGCCATCGCGGCCGAAATCGGAACGAGGATCGCCGCCCAGCGCGGAGCGGCCTTGCTGATTGATTACGGTTATCTCCGCTCTGCTCCGGGGGATACGCTGCAGGCCCTGTCGCGTCACGCCTTTGCCGATCCGCTGGCAGAGCCGGGCAAGGCGGACCTGACGGCGCATGTGGACTTTGAGGCTCTGGCGCTGGCGGCGACACACGCCGGGGCGGAGGCCCTGGCACCGCTGACGCAAGGCGAATTCCTGCTGCGGCTCGGCCTGCTGGAGCGCGCCGGACAGCTGGGCGCGGGCAAGGACGCCGCAGCGCAGGAGAGGCTGCGCGGCGAAGTCGAGCGGCTGGCAGCGCCGGACCAGATGGGCGAGCTGTTCAAGGTTCTGGCCCTCGCAACCCCGGGTCTG
Organism: Pannonibacter sp. SL95; assembly: GCF_026672425.1. GTDB lineage: Bacteria > Pseudomonadota > Alphaproteobacteria > Rhizobiales > Stappiaceae > Pannonibacter. Next base: position 895,578 of record NZ_JAPPRC010000003.1, on the reverse strand, counting down.
GTTCCGCCCGGCTTCGAGCGGCGCGGGCGATAAGGGGGGATGAAGACGGGGCTGCCACGGGGCGGAAATGAGGTGACTGCAGCGGATCGTGGAAGCAGATTGGCCGAGGCCTCTCAGCCCCCCTCCCCCTCGTGGGGAGGGGTAAGGGGTGGGGGGAGCCACGGACGCAGGGCCTAGACGGTCTTTACAGGGTGGGCGGGATCAACGTCTTCGGCTGCTGCCGGGGCTGGCTCCGCTCCCCCCTCCCCCGGCCCCCCCACTAGGGGGAGGGGAGCGAGAGGCCGTGCCACGGGAACAAACCCCTGTCGCCCGGACTTACAGGATCAGATTGAAGCGGACCGCGAGCTTCAGAAATTTGACAGGCCCGGCCAAGCGCCGCAGGATCGGCGCGCCTGGGACAGACACGGAGAGTGCTGATGATCACGTCTGACCTTCTTGCTCAGTCCGGGGGGATCCGGCACGGGTTCTTTACCCGTCAGGGCGGTGTGTCCGGGGGGATCTACGAGAGCCTGAACATTGGTCTGGGGTCCGACGATGACCGGGCCCATGTGCTGGAAAACCGGGCGCGGATTGCCGGGAAGCTGGCGGTGGCGCCGGAACGGCTGGTGTCGCCCTATCAGGTCCACTCCCCTGATGTGATCACCGTCGAGGCCCCGTTTGCGGCGGACGCCGACCGGCGGGCCGATGCGCTGGTGACCGCGACGCCCGGACTGGCGCTTGGAATCTCGACGGCAGACTGCGGACCGGTGCTGTTTGCCGACGCGCAAGCGCGGGTGATCGGCGCAGCCCATGCCGAAGCTGGCGCGGGGCGCTGACCGGGGTGCTCGACAACACAGTCGCCGCGATGGAAGCGCTCGGGGCCGAGCGCGGCCGGATCCGGGCCGTGCTGGGGCCGACAATCTCGCGCGCCGCCTATGAAGTTGGCCCGGAGTTTCAGGCCCGGTTCCTGGACGAGGCAGAGGGCAGCGGCGCGTTCTTCAGCCCCTCGCAGAAACCTGAGCATTTCATGTTCGATCTGCCGGCCTTCATCCTCGCCCGGCTGGCGGCCGCCGGTGTTGGCGCAGCGGAAAGCCTTGGCCTGTGCACCTATGCCGACGAGGCGCGGTTCTTTTCCTATCGCCGGACCACCCACCGCAAGGAACCCGACTATGGCCGGCTGATGTCGGCAATCGTCATCGAAGGAGCATGACGCATGGCGCTGCATTTTTCAGACGAAGAATTCGCGGCCCGTCTCGGCCGGCTGCAGGGCCGGATGGGCGAGGAAAAGCTGGACGCCATGCTGCTGTTTGCGCAGGAGAGCATGTACTGGCTGACCGGCTATGACACGTTCGGCTTCTGCTTCTTCCAGTGCCTGGTGGTGACCGCCGATGGCCGGCAGGTGCTGCTGACCCGCTCGGCCGACCAGCGGCAGGCGCGGCACACATCCAACATCGCCGATGTGCGAATCTGGGTGGACCGGGGCGGCGCAAGCCCGGTGGCGCAGCTGAAGGAGCTGCTGTTCGAGATGGACCTGCTCGGTGCCAAGCTTGGCGTCGAGTATGACACCCACGGCATGACCGGCAAGATCGGCCGGGAGCTGGACGAGGCGCTGCGCTCCTTTGCCGAGCTGCGCGATGCCTCGACGCTGATCCCGCGGCTGCGCGCCGTGAAAAGCCCGGCCGAGCTGGACTATGTGCGCGAGGCGGCAAGGCTGGCCGATGCGGCCTATCTCGCCGCCCGTGACGAGATCCGCCCCGGTGCCGACGAGGGCCGCATCCTCGCCGTGCTGCAGGGCACGATCCTGGAAGGCGGCGGCGACTATCCGGGCAACGAGTTCATCATCGGCTCGGGCCGCGATGCGCTGCTGTGCCGCTACAAGGCCGGGCGGCGGCAGTTGTCCGCGCGCGACCAGATCACGCTGGAGTTCGCCGGAGCCTTTCGCCACTACCATGCCGCCCTGATGCGCACGGTGATCGTCGGCGAGCCGACCCCGCGCCACCTCTACATGCACGAAGCCTGTACGGCTGCGTTGGCAGCTGTCGAGACGAAACTGGTGCCCGGCAGCAGCTTCGGCGAGATCTTTGACGCGCACGCCGAGGCGATGGACGCACGCGATCTGATGCCGCATCGGCTCAATGCCTGCGGCTATTCGCTTGGCGCGCGGTTCACCCCAAGCTGGATGGACTGGCCGATGGCCTATCGCGGCAACGAGGCGGTGGTGGAGCCGAACATGGTCATCTTCATGCACATGATCCTGGCCGATTCTGCCAATGAGACGGCGATGACGCTGGGCCGGACCTATCTGACCACCGAGAGCGGACCTGTGCCCTTGTCGGCGCTGCCTCTCGACCTCGACGTCAAGGCAGGCTAAACCAAGGCTGACACAGGGTGTTTGCGCCGCAAGGCGTGCCGCTTGAGGACTGACCGGACCGCAACACGCGACCCAAGAGACAAGATGACGACGACCTTGCCCGCTGCCGCCAGGCGCCTCGCCGCTGCCGCCCTTCTGATCTCGGTTGCTGCCTGCGGACCCTCGCCCGAGCCCCCGCGCCCGGTGACGCCGCCGGTGCCGGCCAATGTGGCCCCGACGACGCCGGCCCCCTATGTGCCGAACGAACAGGCCACCTTCGCCTTTGAACCCTTCATCGGCGCGCCGGGCAACATCGCCGACGACCTGTCGCGGCAGATCGGCGCCAAGGCGCGCGAGGAAGGCCTGACGCTGGTGCGCCGGGTGGACCTGCAGGCGACCTTCCGCGTCAAGGGCTACCTGTCGGCGGCCGGTTCGCCGGGCTCGTCGGCCCTGTTCTACGTCTTCGACGTGTTCGACGCCCACGGCATGCGCGTGACGCGAATCTCCGGCAGCGAGCTGACGGAAGGTGTCAGCGGCGACCCCTGGCGCAGCGCCAATGGCGATGCCATGCGCCGGATCGCGGCCACTTCGGTGATGCAGCTGAAGGCCTGGCTGTACAGCCGTCCGGCCCCGGCAGGAACCCCTGTGGCCGGTCAGCCGGCCCGTCCGCGCGCGAGCTAAGGCAACCGTTAGCCAGCTTTGTTAGCCATGCGGTTAGCCATATTGGCGAGCCCAAGCAAAAAAACGCGCGATTGTGCACCTGCGCTGTTGTCGGCGCGGCGGGAGGTTGTTACAACGCCGCCGCCCGGCCCCTTCGGGGAAGCCGGACTCAGAGCGCTTCAGACAGCGCCTGAGCATGACGCGGACCATCGACGACCCCCTGACGAGGACGCCCCTGTCGGACGTGCCTTGTTTCGTCGCATCTAGAGGACTGGCGGCCCATGAAAATCGTCGCGGGCAATTCCAATCGCGCGCTCGCCGAAGAGATCTCCAAGTACCTCGATGTCCCGCTGGCGCATTGCCAGGTCCGGCGCTTCGCCGATCAGGAGGTCTTTGTCGAACTTCAGGAAAACGTTCGTGGCGAGGATGTCTTCGTGGTTCAGTCCACGAGCTATCCGGCCAATGACCACCTGATGGAACTCCTGATCATCATCGATGCGCTGCGCCGCTCGTCCGCGCGCCGCATCACCGCCGTGGTCCCCTATTTCGGCTATGCCCGCCAGGACCGCCGCGCCTCCGGCCGCACGCCGATCTCGGCCAAGCTGGTCGCCAACCTGATCACCGAAGCTGGTGCCGACCGCGTCCTGACGCTGGACCTGCACGCCGGTCAGATCCAGGGCTTCTTCGACATTCCGACCGACAACCTGTTCGCTGCGCCGGTGATGACCCGCGACATCAAGGAGCGCTACGCGACCGACAATGTCATGGTCGTCTCGCCGGACGTTGGCGGCGTGGTGCGTGCCCGTGCGCTGGCCAAGCGCATCGATGCCCCGCTCGCCATCGTCGACAAGCGCCGTGACCGTCCGGGCGAATCGGAAGTCATGAACATCATCGGCACCGTCGACGGCAAGGACTGCATCCTGGTCGATGACATCGTCGACAGCGGCGGCACCCTGTGCAACGCCGCCGAAGCCCTGCTGAACAAGGGCGCGAAGTCGGTGACCGCCTACATCACCCACGGCGTCCTCTCCGGTGGTGCGGTGGCCCGCGTGTCAGCCTCGAAGCTGAAGGAACTGGTGATCACCAATTCCATCGAGCCGACCGCTGCCGTGCTCGCCTCGGCCAATATCCGCGCCATCTCCATCGCCCCGCTGATGGGCGAGGCAATCAACCGGACCGCGCTGGAAGAATCGGTGTCGAGCCTGTTCGACTGAGCAGCACTGTCTGACCTTTCTGCAAAAGGCGCCCAACGGGCGCCTTTTGTGTTTGGTAACTTTAGAACTTGCGTCACCCCGGACGCAGCGAAGCGGAGATCCGGGGCCAACTCATTCGCAGCGCGCATGTTGCACCTGCTCCCGTAATCTCTTCAACAATCCTCCCCTCCGCGCCGTCCCTGCCCCAGCAATCTTCGGCCTATTCACCTCACCGCGCTGTCCCGGCCTTGTGCCGGGACCTGTCATGTGGGGCAAAGCCCTGAGCCAGAACTTCTCGCTACCGCCTCTGCGCTCATATCTCTCCGGCCCATTGCGTCCCTCACGGGTCCCGGCACAAGGCCGGGACGGCGCGGTGGGGAACGCGGCATACATAAAGCGCCACAGGTCGGCCTATCTTGTCTTCGGCTTGTCTTATCGGAGACGAAATGCGTGTTGCCGCTGGCCGGCCGTCGCCATAGCTTCAGCGTTCAAAGGAGACCAGAGATGACCGAGAGGCTTGAAGCGACCATCCTTGGTGTGTTCACCGGCAAGGCGCGCGAGCGTTGGGACGGCAAGGCGCCGAGCGCGATTGCCAAACAGGCCGCAAGCGGACCGCTGTGGCTGTCAAAGACCGGCATCATCGGCGATGAGCAGGCCGATACGGCCGTGCATGGCGGGCCGGAAAAGGCGCTGCATCACTATGCAGCAGACCATATGGCGCATTGGGCCAGCCAGTTTCCCGAAAGCGCTGGCTTCTTCAAGCCAGGGTGCTTCGGCGAGAACATCTCCAGCCTCGGGCTGACGGAAGAAAACCTGTGCCTCGGCGATATCCTCAAGATGGGCGGCGCGACCGTCGAGATCTGCCAAGGACGCCAACCCTGCTGGAAGCTGAACCTGCACACCGGCATCGCCGCGATGGCGCCCCAGTTCCAGCGCACCGGCTTCACTGGCTGGTATTACCGGGTGCTGGAGGAAGGCGAAGTCGCGGCGGGTGGAGCGATCCGGCTCGAGCAGCGCCAGCATCCGGACTGGACGCTGCAGCGGCTGATCACGGCCCGGTTCGATCCGAGACTGGACCCGGCCATCGCAGCCGAACTGGCAGAGCTGACGCTTCTTGCCGAAGGCTGGCGCACCGCCTTCGCCCGCAAGGTCGATCCGGCTTACACGGAAAACACTGACCGGCGGCTGAAGGGTTGAACGGATCAATGCCCGCAGACACGACAAGACAGCCCCGGCCATAACCGGGACTGTCACGATCATGCCAGAGCAGCGCGCGGTTACTTCAGGCGGCCAGGCAGGGACAGGTTGCCGGACGCAACGTCGAATACATCCGTGATGCACAACAACGGCGCATGGACATTTGCGTTCACCTTGAGCGCGGCTGTGACGCCATCATAGGCCATCGCCTCGGGAGCTTCGGCTGTATCGAGGGGCACGGACACCTTGATTTCCGGCCCATCAAAGACTGGCGAATAGCCTGGACTGTCCAGCAACACAGGGACGCCGGGCCAGGTCCGCGGCAACGGCGGCCGCGTGCCCGCCGGAATGTCCTTCACCGCCAGCGCCCCCTTGCCACAAGCCTCGTTGGGAACCAGCACGACCCAATGGCTGTGCCAGACATTCCCGTCATTTCCGAGCTGACCGTCATTGTTCTCGTCGAACAGCGGCGTGTCGTCAAAGTCCGGATGGACCGTGGCAACCAACGCGAGGATTCCAGCCTTCTGCTCGAACCCGACTGTCGAGGGATCCAGCGATGTCGGCCAGGCATAGGTCTCCACGCGAGAGCCAGCCATGGCGCCGGTCGATGCCGGCCGGGACGCCCCGGCCTTGCCGGACGTCGTCATATGGAACGTCAGGGTCGCGCCGTCCCGGTGAACATGGGCGGCGAGGATGTCGTAATCCGCCCGAACTGCGGCGTTGGCACCGGACAGAACCGCACCTGACTGGTGCAGCGCATGGGTGCCATCAGCAAAGGCCGTGGTGGCAAGCAGGCACGATGAAAGAGCGATGGGGATGGATCTGAGCATGGGGTTACTCCGAAGCAGGTTGCAGACACCCCCATATAGTAGCGACTCGCTATTGTTGTCCATCTGATTTTGACTCGCTATCATGCGCTTATGACAACACACACGACCCGACGGACCCTGGACCTCATTGACCGCCTGACCCGCCTCGCGAATGCGGAGGACTGGAGCGGCGACCTCAACCCGGCCCAGCACATGGCGCTGAGCTATCTGCGGCAGGCCAATCGCTTCTCACGGGCCCCATCGCAGGTGGCGGACTACCTTGCCACGACGCGCGGCACCGCATCCCAGACCCTGAAAGCCTTGGCACGGAAGGGCTACATTCAGGAAACCCGCTCCCCGCACGACCGGCGGAGCATCGCCTACCAGATCACGGCAGAGGGCCTGTCAGTGCTGTCCCCGCGCAGCGGGGTGCCCGGCACGATGGAAACGGCCCTGGACGCGATGCCTGAACCGGAACGGGCCGGACTGGCCAACGGCCTTGAGCTGATCATCCGTCAGATGCTGTCACTGCGCGGCGAACGGAGCTTCGGCCTTTGCGCAACCTGCCGGCACCATGACGCAACCCCAGACGGACTGCGTTGCCTCTTGCTCGGCGTTTCCCTTGCCAACGAAGAGGAAGATCAGATCTGCCACGAGCACGCCCTGCCGCTGTCAGGAGCAGCCGGCTAAGGCTGGAAAACCGCCAAGCCAGTTGCGAAAAGCCGGTCATTCCTCTATAAGCCGGCTCGCGCACGCACCCCTGGAGGCGGCGCAAGGGGTCGATACCGGTATGCGGGCCGAAGGGCACGCGGTACCGCCGGCCCGTTTTTGCATCCGAAGGAGTACTACCCATGGCTACCGGCTTTGAGCTGAAGGCATCGGTACGGAACCGGGTGGGCAAGGGGGCCGCTCGTGCACTGCGTCGCGAAGGTCTCATTCCCGCCGTCATCTATGGTGACAAGAAGGCAGCCCTGCCGATCACCATTCCGGTCAAGGAAACCACTCTGGCCCTGCACAAGGGCGGGTTCCTGACCCACATCGCCACCATCGACGTTGACGGTGAAAAGCACCAGGTCATCGCCAAGGACTACCAGCTGCACCCGGTCTCCGACCAGGTTGTGCACGTTGACTTCCTGCGCGTGTCCGCCGACGCAAAGCTGACCGTCGAAATTCCGGTTCACTTCCTGAACCAGGAAACCTCCCCGGGCCTGAAGCAGGGCGGCGTGCTGAACGTTGTCCGTCACACGGTCGAAATGATCGTCCCGGCGACGGCTATCCCGGAATTCATCGAAGTCGATCTGGGCAAGGCCAAGATCGGCGACTCGCTGCACATTTCGGCCGTCAAGGTCCCGGCTGGCTGCCATCCGACCATCACCGACCGCGACTTCACCATCGCAACGATCGCCGCTCCGGCTGGCGGCGTGACCGAAGAAGCCGCCGGCTGATCCAGCCCGCAGGCATTCCTTCGAAAGGGGCGCGATTTTCGCGCCCCTTTTTTGTTGTTTTTGGGTATGAGCCTGCTGTCTTCCCGGGCGTAGCGAAGCGCCGATCCAGGATCCACTCGCTTGCAGAGCGGAAAGGAATTCGCGGCGCAGCGGCGGGCGCCATCAACGATGAACCCTGCGCCTCACGGCTATGCCGTCGCTATCGTTTGCTCTGGAAACGAGTAGGCCCCGGGTCTGCGCTTCGCTACGCCCGGGGTTGTTTGTTGTCCGAGGTGCTAGGGTAAAGGGGAAGCTGCGACCCTTAACCCGCAGCTTCAGCGTCAGGCGACCGTCCCGGGGTCGGGCTTTCACCCGCTGTCATCATGGCTCCCTGACGCTTCCCTTTTCCCGCTTGGAGAGTTGATTGGGCCTCTGGCTGACACCCACGCCCGCAAACAATCCGAAGCACGTCAAGGATAGCACGGCCATGCCCGCCCTGCAGCAGCCTCCCGCCCATGTCTGCGGCTTCGATGTCGCCAAGGACAGCATCACCGCCTTCGACACCGCCACCGGCCGTGTCACGACCTTCCCCAACCGCTCCGCCAGCATCCGCAAGGCGCTGACAGGCCTGTCGGCCGACTGCCTGTGCGTGCTGGAGCCGACCGGCGGCCACGAGCGCCTGCTGGTGGGCGAACTGACCGCTGCAGGCCTGGCCTGCCACCGGGCCGATACCGTCAAGGTCAAGGCATTCAGCCGGTCCTTTGGCCGTCTTGCCAAGACAGACGCCATCGATGCCCAGGCTCTGGCCCGCTATGGCGAGGAGCGCTGGAAGACACTCGCCCTGTTCACGCCGGCCGATGAGACCCAGAGCACACTCGCCAGCCTCAATGCCCGCCGTCAGGAGCTTCTCGCCCTCAAGGTGGCCGAGCAGAACCGCTCAAAGATCCCCGGAGAGGGACCTGGCATCGCGATCATCCGCCGCTCCTGCCAGGTCATCCTGCGGGCGATCCTGCACGAGATCGAGGCCATCGACGCCGCCATCGAGGCGCTCGTCGACGCCTCGCCGCAGCTCGCCCGCCGGATCGAGGTCTGCTGCTCCCTGCCGGGCGTGGGCAAGCGCACCGCCATCACCCTCGCCGCAACCATGCCGGAACTGGGAACGATGGACCGGCGCCAGGCCGCAAGCCTCGCCGGGGTCGCCCCTCATCCCAAGGACAGCGGAACCCTCAAGGGATATCGCCGGATGCACGGCGGACGCTCCACCGTCAAGCCGGCCCTCTTCATGGCCGCCTTGTCCGCAAGCCGCGCAAACGGGCCATTAAAGGAGGTCTATCAAAGGCTTATCAACAACGGGAAGAAGCCAATCCTCGCAATCGCCGCCCTCATGCGAAAGATCATCGTCATCCTGAACGCAAGGATCAGGCAAAACGCACAACAACAGAGTTGATGACACCGCGCGAATTGCGAACGACAGTGGGTCTGCTGACAGTCTGAAGCACGCCGATTCCCGCCACCACTCTGTTTGACAGTTTCACCGGTTGCAGCTCACCCTGTCATCGGCTCCACGCCCTCCAGCACAGCAGACGAGAGGGCGTTGCGGGCGAGGATGGCGAGACGCTGGAAGTGCAGCTGGCGCGGGGAGCCGGCGCGCCAGGCGAGAACGACGCGGCGCTGCATCGGCCAGTCGGAGAGTTCACGCAGCACGACACGCCGTTCCTTGCCGAATTCGGATGCCACATAGGCTGCGGGGAACAGCGACAGACCCATGCCGATCGATACCATCTGGCGGATCGCATCGAGGCTGGTGCCCTCATAATCCTCGCCCATGGCGGCCCCAGATACGGCGCAGAGCGCCTGAACCTCGTCGTAAAGCCGGTGGCCGCGGCCAAGGGTCAACATGCGTTCGCCGCCGAGCGCGGCCACCGGAATCTCGGCAAGACCTGCCAGAGGGTGGCGCGCGGGGATGCCGAGGTAGATCTTTTCGCGGCAGATTTCCTCATGCATCAACCGCTCGTCGCGCAGCGGCAGGGGCGTGAAGGCACAGTCGAGCGCACCATCGCGCACCGCCGGCTCCAGCTGAACCGGACGCTCCTCGCGGATGTAGAGCTCAAGGCCGGGCACCTCCGCCTGCAAGGCCTCCAGCACGGCGGGCAGAAGATAGGGACCGACCGTCGGCGCGACACCCAGACGGATGAGCCCGCCAAGGCCGCTGTCCGCCGCGCCCGCCACCCGGACCAGCTCGTCCAGCGTTTCAAGCACGGACCGCGCCAGCGGCAGCAGGGCCTGTCCGGCCGGCGTCGGCTGGACAGTGGCGGCGCCCCGGTCGATCAGCACGACGCCGAGCCGGTCTTCCATCAGTTTCAACTGCGCCGACAAGGTGGGCTGGGACACGTGACAGGCGCGCGCGGCGGCGCCGAAATGGCCGTGATCGGCGACGGCGACAAGGTACTCGAGCTGGCGATGGGTCGGGCGATAGGGCATGACATAGATAATATCTATCGTGGCGATACAGTCTATGTATTTCAACAATCGGACAGCACCTCCCATCTCTTTGGAGCAAGGCCAACGAAAGGAGGACAGCCATGCACCGCAAACTGGTGACCCTGCGCATCCGTCACGCCATTCTCGATGCAAAGATCGAGCGGGAAAGCCGCCGGCCGCATACCGATACGCTGCGTCTGACGGCATTGAAGAAACTGCGTCTGCGCCTGAAAGAGGAAATTACCCGGCTCGAGCGGGAATTCTTCCGCAAGCCCGCAGCACGCAACGGCGTGGTGACCGCATGAGCCACGCGACCGTCATGCCCTTCTGGTTCGCCATGCGCGGGATGGGCACCCGCAAGCCACGCAGCCGTCGGACGGAACGCCTGGCAGAACTCGACAGCCGGATGACCGAGTTTCTGGCTGAAAAACACGACACCGGCAGCCTGGATGTGATCCGTCACGTCGCCGGCGAAAGGGCCAGGATCCGCTCCGACCTGAAGGACGGCGCGATCTGAACTGAGCAGCGCCGCCAAGGCGCATTCCGGTTGGGGCGGCCACAAGAGGCCGCCCCATCGCCGTTTCCGGGCGCGCGATCGCACCAGAAAGCGGCCCCGGCTCGACACGCAGCCGGACGTCCTGTAAGCGGGCAGGATCTTGAGACGCGCCGGACCGCCGGCAAGCTGAACGGACCCGCCATGCAGATCATCGTCGGCCTCGGCAATCCCGGCGGGCAATATGCCCGCAACCGCCACAACATCGGTTTCATGGCCGTGGACGAGATCCACCGCCGCCATTCCGGCTTTGCCCCCTGGCGCAGCCGCTTCCAGGGCGAAGTGAGCGAAGGCAGCCTTGAGGGCACCAAGATCATGCTGCTGAAGCCGATGACCTACATGAACGAGAGCGGCCGGGCGGTTGGCGAAGCGATGCGCTTCTACAAGCTGGAGCCGAAGGACATCATCGTGCTCTATGACGAACTGGACCTGCCGGCGGCAAAGTTCCGCATGAAGACCGGCGGCGGCCACGGTGGCCACAACGGCCTGCGCTCCATCACGGCGCATATTGGCGATGCCTATCGCCGCCTGCGCCTCGGCATCGGCCACCCGGGCGACAAGAAGCTCGTCTCCAATTACGTGCTCGGCGATTTCGCCAAGGTGGATGCCGAGTGGATCGAGCCGCTGCTCACCGGAATTGCCGACAACGCCGGCATGCTGGCGCGCGGCGAGGACAGCCAGTTCGCCAACAAGCTGACCCTGCTGCTGGAGCCGGAAAAGGCACGCCGGCCGGAAAAGACAGCCAAGGCGGAGAAGGCGGACAAGACCGCCGCCGGGCCAGGCGAGCCGTCAACCTCCCTGCCGCCGCAGGCCGACATGCCACAACGCACCGCCCCGAAAGGCCAGAGCCACATCCGCCAGGCCCGCCAGCCCAAGGGGCCGCAGATGCCCACCAGCGGCCCGATGGCCGAAATGCTGAAGAAGCTGCTGGGCAAGGGTGACAGCTGACAGGCCACATTTCTTGCGAGCCGCAGGCAACCCGAAGCCCCCGCAAAGCTTGACGTTCCGTGCCCCCTCGGGCAAGAAGCGGCAACTCTTCGATCCAACCGAAAGCGATCTCCCATGGGTTTCCAGTGCGGCATCGTCGGGCTGCCCAATGTCGGCAAGTCCACGCTCTTCAACGCGCTCACCAGAACGGCTGCCGCGCAGGCTGCCAACTATCCGTTCTGCACCATCGAACCGAACACCGGTGAAGTCGCCGTGCCGGATCCGCGCATGGCCGCGATCGCCAAGATCGCCGGCAGCAAGGAACTGATCCCGACGCGCATCACCTTCGTCGACATCGCCGGCCTCGTCCGCGGTGCATCGAAGGGCGAAGGCCTTGGCAACCAGTTCCTGGCCAACATCCGCGAAGTGGACGCCATCGTTCACGTGCTGCGCTGCTTCGTCGATGACGACATCACCCACGTCGAGGGCAAGATCGATCCGATCTCCGACGCCGAGACCGTCGAGACGGAACTGATGGTCTCCGACATGGATCGAGCCTGGAGCGCCGTCTTGCGCCGATGAAGAAGAAGGCCCAGGTCGGCGACAAGGACGCCAAGGCGATTGCCCCGATCATGGAAGCAGCGCTCGCGCTGCTGCAGGAAGGCAAGCCGGTTCGCACGCTGAAGCTGGCCGATGCCGAGGAAGAGAAGATCCTGCAGGGTCTGAACCTCCTGACCTCCAAGCCGGTGCTTTACGTGTGCAACGTCGAGGAAGCCTCGGCGGGAACGGGCAACGAGCTGTCGGCCAAGGTCGCCGAAATGGCCAAGGCGCAGGGCGCAGGCTCGGTCGTGATCTCGGCCGCCATCGAGGCGGAAATCTCGCAGCTCGGCAATGACGAGCAGGCGGAGTTCCTTGAGACGCTCGGGATCGAGGAACCGGGTCTCGACCGGCTGATCCGCGCTGGCTACGATCTCTTGGGGCTCATCACCTATTTCACCGCAGGCCCGAAGGAGACCCGCGCCTGGACCATCACGCGCGGCACCAAGGCGCCGCAGGCGGCCGGTGTCATCCATTCAGACTTCGAACGCGGCTTCATCCGTGCCCAGACCATCGCCTATGACGACTACATCAGCCTCAACGGCGAAGTGGGCGCCAAGGAAGCCGGCAAGGCGCGGGACGAAGGCAAGGAATACGTCGTCAAGGACGGCGACGTGCTGCTGTTCAAGTTCAACACCTGAGATCCGGGACAGAGAAGCCGGGCGGCGGTCTGGCACCAACTTCTCTCCCCCCTTGAGGGGGAGATGTCTGCGTCAGCAGACAGAGAGGGGTGGCGGCGCTTCGGCATAACACCACCTCACGTATGAACGGACAGTCTGTCACCCCCCTCTGCCCCCTGCCGGGGGCATCTCCCCCTCAAGGGGGGAGAGGGGCGCAGCGGCCAAACGCAAGGCAGTAGCCCCACATCTTGTGCGGCCCGTCTAAATGTCACTCACTCCCCACACGGAGCACAGCATGACCAGCTTTGTGATCGACATTCCGAAGGTTCCTGCCCTCCCCGTCGATGGTGAGGCCGGGCTGTTTCCGGTGCGGCGGGTGTATTGCATCGGCCGCAACTATGCCGCCCATGCGGTGGAGATGGGGCACGACCCCAGCAAGGAACCGCCGTTCTTCTTCCAGAAGAACCCGGACAACCTCAATCCATCGAGCAGCTTTCCCTATCCGGGCAAGACGGCGGATGTGCATCACGAGGTGGAACTGGCCGTGGCGCTGAAGTCAGGGGGCAGCAACATCGCCGTGGCGGATGCGCTGAGCCATGTCTATGGCTATGCAGTCGCGCTTGACATGACCCGGCGTGACCTGCAGGCGGAAGCCAAGGATCTTGGCCGCCCCTGGGACACGGCAAAGGCCTTCGAGCACTCGGCGCCGATCGGCCCGATTGTGCCGGCGAGCCGCATCGGCCACCCCAGCGCGGGTGACGTGAAGCTGAGCGTCAACGGCACCACACGCCAGAGCGGCGACCTGAACCAGATGATCTGGAAGGTGCCGGAAATGATCGCCTATCTGTCCGAGTATTTCACGCTCGCTGCCGGCGATGTGATCCTCACCGGCACCCCGGCGGGCGTTGGCCCGGTCGCGCGCGGCGACCGGATCGAAGCCCGGATCGAGGGCTTTGCGCCGCTCGTTGTCGAGGTGGTCTGACCCTATTTCAGCGGCAGGCAAATCTCGGTCAAGAGATCGGAGGGTGCCGTGTCGCGGGGATTGTTGAGGTAGATCTCCATGGTCGGCGCATCGGCCGGTTCATGGCCAGATGCGGGCAACCAGGTGCCGTAGAGCCAGTCATAGGCGGCATGCATGTCCGCATAAGGCCCCTTGTGCCGCAGAACAGCATAGCGCTGCGCCGGAGATTCAACGCGCTCCAGCGGGGCAGACAAGGCAATGTCCTGCCGCAGCTCGACCGCTGCAACCGAGCGCAGGTCCTGCTCGGGAACGACAGACGGATCGCTATAGTAGAAGCCGATCATCATGCCGGCCTTGTCCATGAGGCCGCGACTGGCAAGGCTGCCGATCAGATGTTCAAAGGCGCGGCCGATTTCGATGTAGGGGCCCTTGTGCGGGATACCGGCGAGCACGCGCGGCGGTTCCTGGCGAATGACGATGTCATGCATGGGTAAAGCTCCAGGGTCTGCCGGCCGCATCATGGCCGGCGGGGTCCAGTCCTTGTCAAAGCGGCGATGCGGACCCTCGTCCCGGTAGGTTGCCGGCGGCAGGCCATAGGACTGACGGAAGGCGCGGGTGAAGGCGGCGAGGCTGCCATAGCCGGCCTCCCGTGCCAGCCGTTCCAGATCCGTCTCGCCTCTGGCGAGCGCCGTGGCGGCCCGCTGCATCCGAAGCCGCCGGACCATGGCCACAACGGTTTCACCGAAACAGGCCTGCCACACCCGGTGCCAATGCCAGCGTGACATGGCAGCGATATCGGCGAGCTGATCGAGATCGAGCGGCTCGTCGAGATGGGCATGCACATGCTCGATGACACGGGCAAAGCGCCGTTCGTAGGCATTGGCCCGGGTCAGGTCCGGTTGGGTCTGGAAGGTCATGTCGCTCACTCACTTTGACGCACTGGGCCTATCATGGGTGGTTTTGACATATCTTGCGGTTTAGATTGAGGGCTGTGTCCGCCTCTTCTTCCGATTGGATCCTGACGATGTTCTCCCGGTTCCTGACGACCAGCCGCCGCGATTTCTCGACCCTCAGCGAAGCTGAAATCCTGGCACTGGCGATCTCCTCCGAAGAGGACGATGGGCGCATCTACACTGCCTATGCCGACGGGCTGCGGGCAGATTTCCCTGCGTCTGCTGCCGTGTTCGATGCCATGGCGGCCGAGGAAAGCGAACACCGGCACCGGTTGATCGAACTGTTCCGGGCGCGCTTTGGCGAGACCATCCCGCTGATACGGCGTGAACATGTGCGCGGCTACTACAGCCGCAAGCCGGACTGGCTGGTGCGCCCCCTCGGCCTTGAAAAAGTTCGGGCGATGGCGGAGGAAATGGAGCTTCAGGCGGCCCGCTTCTACGAAGAAGCCGCCAAGCGCACGTCGGATGCGGCCACGCGCAAGCTGCTCGGCGATCTGGCGCTGGCCGAACGTGGTCATGAAAAGAAGGCCATAGCGCTCGGCGAAGCCTTGACCCCGGCAGACGTGCGCCAGGAAGAGGACAAGTCCGAGCGGCGGCAGTTCATCCTGACCTATGTGCAGCCGGGTCTCGCCGGCCTGATGGACGGTTCAGTTTCCACCCTCGCGCCGATCTTTGCGGCGGCCTTTGCAACGCAGGACACCTGGCAGACGTTCCTCGTCGGCCTGTCGGCTTCGGTTGGCGCGGGCATTTCGATGGGCTTCACGGAGGCCGCCCATGACGATGGCGTGCTGTCCGGGCGCGGTTCACCGCTGAAACGCGGCCTTGCCTCCGGCATCATGACCGCGCTTGGCGGCCTCGGCCACGCCCTGCCCTATCTGATCCCCGAGTTCTGGACGGCGACAAGCCTTGCCGCTGTAATCGTGTTCATCGAGCTGTGGGCGATTGCGTGGATCCAGAACCGTTACATGGACACACCCTTCTGGCGCGCTGCACTGCAAGTTGTGCTCGGCGGATCGCTTGTATTTGCCGCCGGGGTTCTGATTGGAAACGCCTAATTACCCTAAATATTTCATCGAATACCCCTCGCCAAAAGAAAAGCTCCCGAATAAGGTGCTGACGTTACCGGCATGTTGCCGGTGACCGGGGGATAATCATGAAGCTTGCTAAGTTTCTGACGGCCGCTGCTCTCTGCGGCCTTTTCAATGTCGGCACCGTTTTCGCACAGGGCACCGGTGCGGAAGGCTATTTCCAGATCTACAACAACACGGACCAGAACACGGTCGTCGGTTTTTACACCAACGACGGTTCGGGCTGGAGCGACAACTGGCTCAGCAATCGCCTGAAGCCGGGCGCGAACGTCAAGGCGACGTTCCACGCCAACACCGGCCCCTGCGAACAGACGTTCCAGGTGGGCTGGCTCGGCACCGATGGCGGCGAAGTGCTGGATGACCCGGTTTCGATCGACATCTGCAAGGCCTCGAACGTCTATCTCGACGACAACGAGATGTATTACGACTGATTGCAGCGCTGCATCGAGCGAAAGCCGGCGGGACATGACCCGCCGGCTTTTTTGTCCATCAACGGGGATGCGGAATGTTCGCCCTCCTTCCGGCCATCTCGCCAGCGCGGGCGGGCTGCGCTAGAACTCAGGACATGAGCACCTATCGCCATTTCGAAGACTTCACTCCAGGCGACATCATCGACCTGGGCAGCCGCAGCGTGACGCGGGACGAGATCATCGCCTTCGCGTCCGAGTTTGATCCACAGCCGTTTCACCTCAGCGAGGAAGCCGGCAAGGCCTCGCTGCTCGGCGGCCTTGCGGCCTCAGGCTGGCACACCGCGTCGATCTTCATGCGGCTCTTGGTGGACGGATTGCTGGGCCAGGCCGCCGGACAAGGGGCGCCGGGCATCGACAAGCTGATGTGGCGGCGGCCCGTCTATGCCGATGACACCCTGTCGGCCAAAGCCGAAGTACTGACGAGCCGCCCGCTGCGCTCCAAGCCCGGCCTCGGGGTTGTCAGCTTCCGCTTTACCGTTACCAACCAGCGCGGCGATGTGGTGATGACGCTGGAAAACCCGATCCTGTTTGCCTGCCGGGAGACGGCCAAATGAGCGCCTGGTTCGAAGACATGGCGATTGGCGACCGGCTGGAGCTGGGCAGCTATCTGTTCACCGCCGAAGACATCATCCGCTTTGCGCGCCAGTTCGATCCGCAGCCGTTCCATCTGAGTGAAGAAGGTGCAGCAGCAACGCATTTCGGCCGGCTCTGTGCGTCCGGCTGGCATACGGGCGCGGTGTTCATGCGGTTGCTCGTGCTGACGCACCAGCGGCTGGACGAGGAGGCACGCCAGCGCGGCGACATGCCCGTGCCGCGCGGCCCCTCCCCGGGCTTTGAAAACCTCAAGTGGCTGAAGCCGGTCTATGCCGGCGACACGATCCGCTATGCCAGCGAAGTGACGGGCAAGATCGAGACGACGGGACGGCCCGAATGGGGCGTCATCCTGGGCGTCAACGAGGGGATCAACCAGCACGGCGACGTGGTGTTCAGGTTTGACAGCAAGGTCTATATCCCGAAGCGGGGTGTGGCGGGCTGACACGGGGTTGCTGTGCCAGCTGACGGCAACGCGTCACGTCCTTGAGGCCACACCACACACTTCGGTCATCTCCGCCTCGTGCGGGGATCTGCCTTGCAGGGCGGCAGCGTCCGCAAGCGTTCCCGCCAGATCAGAGACCGGATGGATCCCCGCACGAGGCGGCGATGACCCTGAAATGGGGTAACGCTCTGATATCAAGAGGTGTTCCGGCTTCAGATCTTGCGGCCGAAGACGATCTCGTCGTGCAACGGAATACCGTATTCACCGATGATCGGAATTTCCGGCTTGAGGCGGCGTTCGGCGTCGATGACGCCCGGGACGACCCGTTCAAGACGGAAGCCACGGCGCTGGTAGAAGCGGAAGGCGTCGAGATTGTCGTTGGAGGTGCGGACCATCAGGCGGGTCAGGCCCTGGCGGCGCGCATCCTGCACCACCGCGTCGAGCAGCTGGGTGCCGGTTCCGGCCCAGCGGCTGAGCGAATCGAGCGTCAGGATCTCCCATTCGGTGTCGCGCTTGATCAGCGTGACGAGGCCGACCAGGTCGCCATTGTCCTCTGCCAGAAAGCCCGGCAGGGCCGAAGCGTCGATCATTACGCCTTCGATCAGGATATCCGGCGAGGCCCAGCGGTCGGTCAGAAGACGGGTGACGGCCGGACGATCAGCTTCCTCGATGGCACGGATCAGGGCGGGCATGGGCGGTCCTATCGGCTGAGAAGGCGTGTGGAAAGCGGCGTGCGGGCCTGCCAGCCTTCGCGCTCGAGTTCCGGATCGATGTGTTCCTCTACCGGATACCCGAGGCAGAGATAGGCCACAAGCTGCCAGTTTGGCGGAACATCCAGCGCGCTCTGCACGGCCTGCGGGTCGAGGATCGAGACCCAGCCGACCCCGACGCCGAGCATCCGCGCGGCCAGCCACAGCGCCTGGACCATGCCCGCAACGGAATGGGCCAGCGTGGCGGGCATGGTGGCGCGGCCAAGCCCCTGCCCCTGCAAGGGATCGGGATCGCAGAAGATGGCGAGCTGAACCGGCGCCTCCTTCAGCCCGGCCAGCTTGAGCCTTGCATAAAGGGCGGACCGCTCGCTGTCATAGGCCTCGGCGGCACGGGCATTTTCGGCCTCGAAACTGGCCTGGACGGCGGCCCGGACCGGGGCGCTCTCAACCAGCACGATGCGCCAGGGCTGGCTGTTGCCGACCGAGGGCGACAGATCGGCAAGGCGCAGGATCTCCTCCACCAGCCCGTCGTCCAGCGGATCGGTCCGGAAACGGCGGACATCGCGGCGCCAGCGAAGCAGTGTCTCGAACTCCGCGCGGAAACGGGCGTCGAACCTGGGCGGGGCTCCGGTAGGGGCGGTCACGGTCAGTGGCCCGGGAAGGCCACCAGCGTGCGAACGGGCACACCCAGGGCCTCCAGCTTGGCGCGGCCACCCAGATCCGGCAGGTCAACAATGAAACAGGCGGCGACGATCTCCGCCCCCTGCCCGCGCAGAAGCTTGCAGGCCGCCTCGGCGGTGCCACCCGTGGCGATCAGGTCGTCGACGACGATCACCTTGTCGCCCGGCTGGATGGCGTCCTTGTGCATTTCCATCTCGTCGAGGCCATATTCGAGCGAATAGGCAATGCGGACGGTTTCGTGCGGCAGCTTGCCCTTCTTGCGGATCGGCACGAAGCCGGCCGAGAGCTGATGCGCCACCGCCCCGCCGAGGATGAAGCCCCGCGCCTCGATGCCGGCGATCTGCTCGACCTTGGACCCGGCCCAGGGCTGGACCAGCGCGTCGACGGCACGGCGGAAGGCGCGGGCATTGCCGAGCAGCGTCGTGATGTCACGGAAGAGAATGCCGGGCTTGGGATAGTCCGGAATGGTGCGGATGGCCTCGATGAGTTCGTCCGAAACGCTGGGCATGTCCATGTCTGCGGTCCACCTGAAAAAGCTTCACCTGCCGCCCTGTTGGCCGGCTCTTTTGCCGGTTATACAGGAGTTGCGGCAGCCGGTACCAGCTCCCTTGCCGCCTGCCCCCAGCTTGGGCGCGCGCCGGTCAGCACCGGACACCGCCCCTCTCCGACCGGATCTTTCATGTTCGACTATTCCCTGCTGCACTGGACCACGTTCTTCACCGCAGCCCTGTTGCTCAACCTGTCGCCGGGGCCGGACTTCGCCTTTATCCTGGCGCAGACCGCAGCGGGCGGGCGAAAGGCGGGCTTTGCAGCGATGTTCGGAATCTGGACGGGGGCCTTCGGTCACGTGCTGATGGCTGCTGCCGGGCTGTCCGCCATTCTGGCTGCCTCCGCGGTGGCCTTTTCCCTGGTGAAATGGGCTGGTGCTGCCTATCTGATCTGGCTCGGCATCCAGGCGCTGCGCTCAAAAGGCAGCGTGTTGCTGGCCGGCAAAGCGATGGACGAGCAGAAGGTGCTGGCGATCTACCGGCAGGGCGTGATCGTGTCGCTGCTCAATCCGAAGGTCGGCATGTTCTTCCTTGCCTTCCTGCCGCAGTTCGTGGTGCCCGGTGCCGGGCCCGTCGGGGCCCAGCTGTTCCTGCATGGCTTTCTCGTGGTGCTGATCGCCGCCTGCATCGAACCGCCGCTGGTGCTGGTCGGCGAACGGCTGACCAGCCATCTGCGGCAGAGCCCGCGCCTGGCCATGTGGATGGACCGGGGCCTCGGCGCGATCTTTGTCGGCCTTGGCTTGCGGCTGGCGATGCAGCAGCGCTGAACGCGGCGTCAGTCGCCCAGCACGCGTGCAACAATGGCCGACAGCTTGGCCATCAGCGCGGGATCGCGCTTGTCCGGTGCCGTCATCAGGGCATGGTCGAGAGCGCGGTCGGAGCCGATCGGGCATGGCTCATGGATGCGCGGCAGATCGCGCGCCAGACGGGCAACGAGCCGCTGGGCGTTGTGCGCATTGTCGCGCAGGACCTGGATGATCGACTGGATGTCGACCTCGCCATGGTCTGGATGCCAGCTGTCGTAATCGGTGACCATGGCAATGGTCGCATAGCAGATCTCGGCCTCCCGGGCGAGCTTGGCCTCGGGCATGTTGGTCATGCCGATGACATCGCAGCCCCAGGAGCGGTAGAGATGGCTCTCGGCGAGCGAAGAGAACTGCGGGCCTTCCATCGCGAGGTAGGTACCGCCACGCCGATACTTAAGATCCTCGGCCCGGGCGGCCGCCTCGATGTGATCAACAAGCCGCGGGCTGACCGGATAGGCCATGGACACATGGGCGACACAGCCGGCGCTGAAGAAGGATTTCGGCCGGGCGAAGGTGCGGTCGATGAACTGTTCCACCAGCACGAAAGTGCCGGGCGCAAGTTCCTCCTTGAGCGAACCACAGGCGGAGACCGACACCAGATCAGTGACGCCGCAGCGCTTCATGGCATCGATGTTGGCGCGGTAGTTGATGTCCGAGGGCGAATGGACATGTCCTCGGCCATGGCGCGGCAGGAAGACCACCTTCAGACCGTCGATGGTGCCGATGCGCAAATCATCCGACGGCGCGCCCCAGGGGCTGTCGATGCTGACCCACTCGGCGCCTTCCAGACCTGGAAGATCATAGATTCCCGAACCGCCGATGATCCCCAGTACCGATGCTGTCATGCTGCGCCCCCTTTTAGCCGGCTGATTCCCGCAGACTAGTGTGGCTGCCTGACACGAAGAAGACAGCCGGCTTATTGAGGTGGCGCGTCCAGCGCAAGAGTAGGATCCTGCATCAGGTCCATGGGGATCAGCCCGTCCACCCACCCCTCGTCGCTCCTGCGAAGGCAGGAGCCCAGTAAACGAGGCGGTTGGATGCGGCGCACAAGCGGCAACCCATACCGTCTTGGGGGCTGGCACACGCGCTCAACTCACCAACCAAGACCGGGGTTACTGGGCTCCTGCCTTCGCAGGAGCGACGAAGAAATGATGTCTGCGGACACGCATATCCGGGAGAGGCCTGCGAGGATCTGTCCGGAATGGCGGCGCTGCCCCAAAAGTGAAAAAGGCCGCCGTGGTGTCACGGCGGCCTTTTCAAGGTCAGAGAACGCGAAGCTCCTCAGTGGGCGACGTTGCGCCACAGCTTCTGCTTGGTGAAGTACAGGAGCGATGCGAAGACCAGCAGGAAGACGATGACGCGGAAGCCCATCTGCTTGCGCTCTTCCAGCTTCGGCTCGGCTGCCCACATCAGGAAGGCCGAAACGTCGCGTGCGTACTGGTCGAGGGTCATCGGCGACCCATCGGTGTATTCCACCTGCTCATCCGAGATCGGCGGCGCCATGCCAATGGCATTACCGGCCAGGAAGGCATGGTTGTAGTGCTTGCCTTCCGGAATGACGACGCCTTCCGGCGCGTTTTCCTCGTAGCCGGTCAGCAGGGCGTAGATGTAGTCCGGGCCCTGCTCATTGTACTGGGTGAAGGCGTCGAAGACGAACCACGGGAAGCCGCGGTGCGCAGCGCGCGCCTTGGCGATCAGCGAGAAGTCCGGCGGATAGGCGCCGCCGTTGGCCGCACGAGCAGCCTGCTCGTTCGGGAACGGAGACGGGAACTTGTCCGCGAGGATCGCCGGACGATCGAACATGTCACCGGAGTCATTCGGACCATCGGTGACAGTGTACTCGGACGCGATCTTCTTGGCCTGCTCTTCGGTGAAGGACGGGCCACCGTCCTGAGCCAGGGTGCGGAACGCAACCTGACGCAGGCCGTGACACGCGGCGCAGACTTCCTTGTAGACCTTGAAGCCGCGCTGCAGCTGGGCACGGTCGAAGGACCCGAAGGGACCGGAGAACGACCATTGCTGGCGTTCGATATGCGGACCCGAACCGGCGGCGAACGCCGGTGCGGTGGCCGCGAGGACGACGGCGGCGGCAAGGGCGCGGACCGTCTTGATCATGATGCTCATGTTCAAAAACTCCTGAACCTAACCGTCATTATTTGGACTGCGGAGCCGCAACAGCCCCGGCAGGCTTGCCGGATCCACTTGCCAGCACCGCCTCGGAGATCGATGCCGGGATCGGCAACGGCTTCTCAAGGAAACCAAGCAGCGGCAGGATGACCAGGAAGTGGGCGAAGTAGTAGACGGTGCAGATCCGTGACAGGATCACGTAGATGCCTTCTGCCGGCATGGCGCCGAGATAGCCGAGAGCAACTGCGTTGATCGCGAAGATCCAGAAGAACTGCTTGAACAGCGGACGGTACACGCCAGAGCGGACCTTGGAGGTGTCAAGCCACGGCAGGATGAACAGCACCGCAATGGCGCCGAACATGGCCAGCACGCCGCCGAGCTTGTCCGGAACTGCGCGCAGGATCGCGTAGAACGGCAGGAAGTACCATTCTGGAACGATGTGCGCCGGCGTCACGAGCGGGTTCGCCTCGATGTAGTTGTCCGGATGCCCCATGTAGTTGGGCATGTAGAACACGAAGTAGGCGAACAGCACCATGAACACCACGATCGCGAACAGGTCCTTGATCGTGTAGTACGGATGGAACGGCACGGTGTCCTGGTTGGACTTCGGCTGCACGCCCGTCGGGTTGTTGTTGCCGGTGGTGTGGAAGGCCCACACGTGCAGCAGAACGACGCCGAAGATCATGAACGGCAGCAGGTAGTGCAGCGAGAAGAAGCGGTTCAGCGTCGGGTTGTCGACGGCGAAGCCACCCCAAAGCCAGGTGCGCACAGCCTCACCGACCACCGGAATGGCCGAGAAGAGGTTGGTGATCACGGTCGCGCCCCAGAAGGACATCTGGCCCCACGGCAGCACGTAGCCCATGAAGGCGGTGCCCATCATGATGAGGAAGATGATCACACCCAGGATCCAGGAGATCTCGCGCGGCGCCTTGTAGGAGCCGTAGTAGAGACCACGGAAGATGTGAATGTACACGGCAATGAAGAACATCGACGCGCCGTTGGAGTGCATGTAGCGCAGCAGCCAGCCGAAGTTCACATCACGCATGATGTGCTCGACGCTGTTGAACGCAGCAGCGGTGCTCGGCGTGTAGTGCATCACCAGCACGATGCCGGTGATGATCTGCGAGATGAGCATGAAGAACAGGATACCGCCGAAGGTCCACCAGTAGTTGAGGTTCTTCGGGGTCGGGAAGTCTACGAAGGATCCGCGAACAAGCGAAATGACCGGCAGACGGCTCTCAAGCCACTTTGCCGCCGCGCTCTGCGGAACGTAATTGGAATGTCCAGCCATGGCTGTCTCCTCAGGGCTCCGGGTCAACCGATCTTGATCTTAGCGTCCTCGACGAACGCATAGGGCGGGACCAGCAGGTTCTCCGGCGCAGGCCCGAGGCGGATGCGACCGGCGGTGTCATAGTGCGACCCGTGGCACGGGCAGAACCAGCCACCGAAGTCACCGGCGTCCCCGATCGGCACGCAGCCGAGGTGGGTGCAGATGCCAACCATCACGAGCCAGGGCTCCTTGCCTTCAGCTGCGCGGTTGGTGTCAGTTGCCTCGGCCGTGTCCGGCAGATTGGAATTGCGAGCAAACTTGTCCGGCAGCGCGCTGAGCGGCACGGCCTTGGCTTCCTCGATTTCCTTTTCGGTGCGGTGGCGGATGAAGACCGGCTTGCCGCGCCACTTCACGGTGATCGACTGACCAACCTCGACAGCGGACACGTCCACTTCGATCGATGCCAGCGCCAGAGCCGACGCGTCGGGGTTCATCTGGTCGATGAAGGGCCAGGCGACAGCGCCTGCGCCAACAACGCCCATTGCGCCCGTCGCAAGATAGAGGAAGTCACGGCGGGTCGGTTCCGCCGAATGGGTATGTGCCAAGGTCGCGTCCTCTCGAAACCTGTTCAACGTATACCGAAAGCCCGCAGGCAGACTGCCTGTGGCTTTAGACAAAGCCTAGGCAGCCCGGCGCGGGCATCAACGGCAGACGGGTGCGGCATTCGCCCGCACCTCACCAAGCGGTTCGTCTTTTTGCACCCTTCCAGGAGCTTGTCCAGATCGCCGATGGGCGCAGTCTGAAATGTCGCACCGCTACCCGTCTCGCCCTCGCCCCCTTGATGCCGCGAAAGCGCCCCGATTGGAAGAGGGGAACGACGCCTGAAACGCCATCCCCCGCCTTTATGTTCAAGCTTCCGCCTGTGAAGGCAGGAATCCGCCCGACTGATGCGTCCAGAGCTGGGCATAGAGCCCGCCTGCGGCCAACAGTTCGTCGTGCCGGCCCATCTCGATGATTCGCCCCTTGTCGAGAACGATCAGCCGATCCAGCGCCGCGATGGTCGACAGGCGATGGGCGATGGCAATCACCGTCTTGCCTTCCATCAGGTCGAACAGACTGTCCTGGATCGCCGCCTCCACCTCGGAATCGAGTGCGGAGGTGGCTTCGTCCAGCACCAGGATGGGGGCATTCTTGAGCAGCACCCGGGCAATGGCGATGCGCTGGCGCTGTCCGCCGGACAGCTTGACGCCCCGCTCACCGACCTGGGCAGACAGCCCACGCCGACCATCCTTGTCTTCGAGCTGACCGACGAAGTCGAGCGCATGAGCCTTGCGCAGCGCTTCCAGCACGTCCGCCTCGCTGGCATCCGGCGTGCCGTAAGACACGTTCTCGAAGATCGAGCGATGCAGCAGGGAGGTATCCTGCGTCACCACGCCGATGTTGGCGCGCAGGTCATCCTGCCGCACTTTCGAGATGTCCTGCCCGTCGATCAGAATCTGGCCGCTTTCCACGTCGTAGAAGCGCAGCAGCAGATTGACGAGCGTCGACTTGCCCGCACCGGAGCGCCCGATCAGGCCGATCTTCTCGCCCGGACGAATGTCCAGGGTGAGCCCTTCGATGACACCGCCCGACTTGCCATAGTGGAAGTCGACATTGCGGAAGGCGATCTCGCCGCGGGGAACGGACAGGTCGGCTGCGTTTGCGACATCGGACACTTCCCGCTCGCGCGAGATCGTGCCAATGCCGTCCTGAACCGTGCCGACGTTTTCGAACAGACCCGACACTTCCCACAGGATCCATTGCGACATGCCCTGAAGACGCAGGATGAGCGCAATGGCAATGGCGATGTCGCCGGTGGTGACCACATCGATCTGCCACAGGTAGATCGCCATCGCGCCGGTCGAGAACAACAACAGGTTGTTGATCAAGGTCAGCGTCGAGTTGAGGATCGTCACCAGCCGCATCTGGCCGAAGACCGTGTCGAGAAACGCGGTCATCGACTTGCGGGCGTAGGCCTCCTCCCGGTCAGCGTGGGAGAACAGCTTCACCGTGGCGATGTTGGTATAGGCATCCACCACGTGACCGGTCATGACGGACCGGGCATCGGCCTGATCCTGCGAGATGTCCTTCAGCCGGGGGATGAAGATCCGCAACACCGCCAGATAGGCCACCAGCCACACCAGCAGAGGCACCGCCAGGTAGAGGTTGGCATCGCCGACGACGATCACTGCGCTGGTGAAGTAGACGACGACATAGACGAAAATGTCGACGATCTTGGTCACCACCTCACGCACCGCAAGCGCCGTCTGCATCATCTTGTTGGCGACGCGGCCGGCGAAGTCGTTCTGGTAGAAGGTCATGCTCTGGCGCAGCAGATAGCGGTGCACGCGCCAGCGGATCGACATGGGATAGGGCCCGAGCAGGCTCTGGTGCATCAGCAGCTCGAACAGGACCTCGATCACCGGCAGGAACAGCAGGATCACGAGGCCCATCCAGAGCAGATGGTGCCAGTTGGCCGCCAGGAACGTGTCCCGGTCGGCGGACGACAGCCAGTTCACCAGATCACCCAGATAGGTGAAGATCGTCACCTGCAACACGGCAATGAGCGCTGCGAACAGCGCCACCGCCAGCAGGATCGGCATCACCGGCCGGGTGTAGTACCAGCAGAAGGCCGCAAACCCCTTCGGCGGCACGGACAGGTCTGTGTCGGCGAAGGGATCGAACAGGCGTTCAAAGCGCGTGAACATCATTCAGCTCCACACGGGCAGGGTTCGCCCGCAGCTGTGTCCGCGACCGGCGGACGGGAACAAGGACCCTGGACCGGCGCGCCGACAGCACCACGGCCAGCGCGAAGCTGACCAGGGCACCCGACAGGACGACAGTACCAAGGAAAAGCGACATGAGTCGCTCGGTGTATTGCGCCATCAGCATGACTTCGCCGTGACGCTGGACCGCCTGCAGGCTTGTCAGGTCATGCAAGAGCACCGGCATGAACAGCACCGCCGCGACGACGCCGACAACCGCGACAAAGGCCGCAATGGCCAGAACGGCAAGGCGCAGACGGCGGGCCAGCGGCGCGCGGCCAGGATCCGGCAGCGCCGGACCGGCAAAAGGGAAATCAACATCCGGACGGTTCGGCATGGCGAACGGGTCCATCGGGTAACGAACGGACATGGGTCTGCTCCAGGCAGGAAAGAAGTCAGAATGTCACCGGAAAACAGGAACCGGAAATGGCGGCTGCAGCCCGTCGTCTCGGCGACGCGGCTTGGACCGGTGACAGGTCAGCTGGAGTTTGAGCTTTGGGTCAGGCCTGCGGGGAGCAGGCAGACTTGGCGATCGAGCCCAGACGCAGGGCGACGGTCATGCAGACGCGCGACGCAATGGTCATGTACACCCTCCTAAGGCTCGATGGTTGGTTGGATTGCCAAGATGCATCCCCCTACCGGATGCGCGATCTTATCTAGCCGAATCGGCTCTATAGGAAAAGCTATACAATGCAGCCACAGGCGCGTTTTGACGCAGCTGTGGCTGATTGGCAACAAACACGGGTTGCAGAGCCGTCAGGCTGCGCGGATGCTGGTGAGGAACTGGCGGACCTGGGATTGCAGCTCGCCCGACAGGCTGCCGAGCTGGCCGGCGGCGGATTGCATCGCATCCGTGGCCTTGGTGCTGGCCTGCATGGCACCGGCCAATTGCGAGACGTTGCTGTCAACGCGCGCGGTGCTGGAGGTGGCGACCGCCACCGACCGGCCGATGGCATTCGTGGCCTCGGCCTGCTGCTGGATCGAGCCCCGGATGGTGTTGGAAATCTCGCTGATGCGATCGATCGTCCCGGCGATGGAGCGGATGGCAACAACCGCCTGATCGGCAACGGTCTGGACCGAGGCGACCTGAGCCGTGATCTCTTCGGTGGCCTTGGTGGTCTGCCCAGCCAGTGCCTTGACCTCGTTGGCGACAACGGCAAAGCCGCGTCCGGCCTCACCGGCCCGCGCGGCCTCAATGGTGGCATTGAGCGCCAGAAGATTGGTCTGGTTGGCGATCTGGCTGATCAGTTCGACAACCTCGCCGATCGCGCGGCCGGTTTCGGACAAACGGCCGACAATGGCATCGGTCTGGCGGGCTTCCTCAACGGCGCTGCCAGCGATAAGCGAGGCCTGCTGCACGTCGTCGGTGATACCAGCGATGGAACTGGCCAGGAGATCGGCGGCATCGGACATGCTGCTGACGGACTGACCGGACTCCGCAGTGGCCGTGCCAACTTCGGCCACGGCATGGGACGAGCGGCCGACCGCGTCGCGTAGATCTCCGGCATTGCTGCCAACGACACGGGCGGTTTCACCGAGGGACTGCACGGCGATCAGCACCGAACGTTCGAAGTCATCGGCGATGTCGCGCATCAGCGCCTTACGCTCTTCCTCGATATGCTGCTGCTGCATGGCGAGGCGGGAGGATTCCTCGCGCGCCCGCGCCGACAGCTTGCCACGGAACTCGATCACTGAACGGGCGATGTCGCCAATCTCATCGGCCCGGTTGCCGCCTTCGATGTCAACGTCAAGATCGCCTTGCGACAGGCGGGACAGGCCGTTCTGCAGCCGCTTCAGCGGGCGGGCGACGCCGAGGGCCAGGACAACCGCCAGGCCGAGGAACGCAAGCCCGACCGGTGTACAGACGAGCACGATCTGAAGCATCTGATCGAGGATCAAGCCGTCAACCTTGGCCGCACCATCCGGCCCGAGGAAGCCCTGCGCTTCGGCCGGATTGGCGAGCGAGCGGGTCAATGCCATGCGGAAGACGTAGAAGGCGTAGCCGGTGCCCGCGACCATGATCGCAGCCGCAGAGACCACAAGAACCAGAAACCGACCGATGATCGGCAACGGCAATCCAGTATTCCCGGCATTTGACATCGTAAGAACCCGCAAGACTGAACCAGAACCCGACATGGGCGAGCAACTGGGTTCAATACTGCGAAGTTACGGTAAATTTTCTATGGACGCAGCCGGAGGTTGGAAATCAAACCAGCTTTTGGGTCAAATAATAGCCGCCAGCGGCAGAGACGCCTGACAGGAATGTGCCCCACAACACGTCCACAACCACGACAGTGAAGGGCCAGTCGCGCATGGTCGCGTAGTTGGTCATGTCATAGGTGAGATAGGCAAAGAAGCCGAACAGGCCGCCGTAGACCAGCGCATGCCAGAAGGATTCGTTGCGCAGCGCCGGCAGCACGGCGAAGATCAGGATGCCGACCACATAGATGATGTAAAAGACAGCAGCCGCACCGAGGTTCGGCTTGTCCATCAGCAGATGGCCAATGCGGTCGAAATAGAACCGGGTCGCGATCTGCGACAGCCAGATCGCGTCAATGGCGAGGAAAATTGCTGCGGTCGTGCCATAGGCGACGAGTATCTGGGCCATGCGTCCGGTTCCTTTTCCAAGGCTTACGGCGCAGGGCCTGGGACAGATCACCGCAGCCTCATGCCTCGGCCAGAAAACCGCCGGACTGGCGCGCCCATAGATCGGCATAGAGCCCGCCGCGCGCCAAAAGGGCGTCATGTGTGCCTTCCTCGACAATGCGGCCGCCGTCCATCACCAGCAGGCGGTCCATGGCGGCGATGGTTGACAGGCGGTGGGCGATGGCGAGCACGGTCTTGCCGACCATCAGCGGCGCGAGGTTCTCCTGGATCACCGCCTCGACCTCGGAATCGAGGGCCGAGGTTGCCTCGTCGAGGATCAGGATCGGTGCGTTCTTCAACAGGACGCGGGCGATGGCGATGCGCTGGCGCTGGCCGCCGGAGAGCTTGACGCCGCGCTCGCCGACCTGGGCATCGAAGCCGCGCCGACCCTTCATGTCGACCAGTTCCTCGATGAAACCAAGCGCATGGGCCTGGGTGGCAGCAGCGACAAGATCCGCCTCGGACGCATCCGGACGGCCATAGAGGATGTTGTCGCGGATCGAACGATGCAGAAGCGAGGTATCCTGCGCCACCATGCCGATGCTGGCACGCAAGGACGCCTGGGTCACGGCGCGCACGTCCTGCCCATCGATGAGCACCCTGCCCGCCTCAACATCATGGAACCGCAGCAAGAGCGTTGCCAAGGTCGACTTGCCGGCACCGGACGGGCCGACAATGCCGATCTTTTCGCCAGGACGCGCAGCGAAGTTCAGGTTTTCCAGCACGCCTTCGCCCTTGCCATAATGGAAGGTGACGTTTTCGAAGGCGAGCCCGCCCTGCTTCACGACGAGGGGTCTGGCATCGGCGGCATCGGTCACCGTGACCGGCCGCGAAATCAGCTCGACGCTGTCCTGCAAGGTGCCAAAGAGGCGGAACAGGCCGTTGAGCTGGCCCAGCATGCGGCCGAGCAGCAGGTTGAGGCGAAGCACGAGGCCGAGAGTCAGCGCGACGTCACCGGTCGTCAGGCTGCCGCCCTGCCACAGATGCAGGGCAAAGCCGGAGATCGCCACCATCATCGCCCCCGAAAGCAGGGACATGAGGGAGCGGACTTCCGTGAGATTGCGGGTGAACCGCTTGAGAACACCAAGATAGATCCTGAACTGGTCCTGCATTCTGGCAGACTCGCCATCGCGGGACCCGAACAGTTTCACCGTCTGGATATTGGTGTAGGTATCCACCAGGCGGCCGGTGAGGCCCGACGCGGCATGCGCGGAAGCCTTCGACTGTTCCCGGATACGCGGCACGTAGATCCGCGCGATGATGACGAAAGCCACGAGCCACACACCGACCAGCAGCGCCAGACGCACATCCAGATCGCCCAGCATCAGCATGGTGGCCGCCGCATAGACGAGGATATACCAGACCACCTGCAGCAGGGTGACCATGAATTCGCCCGCTGCCTGGCCGGACTGCCAGACCTTGGAGGAGATGCGGCCGGCAAACTCGTCATGGAAGAAGCCGAGGCTCTGATCCATGATGCGGCGATGCGCCTGCCAGCGGATCAGGTTGTTGAAGCCCGGAATGACCGTCTGTTCTTCGACCAGCGCCGTGCCGGCAGCAACGACCGTCCGCAGCACCAGGACGACGAAAGCCATGCCGAGCAGCGTCAATGCGTGATCCGAGAACAGGCGCTCGGGCCGGGCAGCATCCAGCATGTCGACGATGGTGCCGATGAAACTGTAGATCCCGGCCTCGATGGCGGCTGTCAGACCGCCCAGCACCAGCATGAGCAGAAAGGGCCAGCGGCATTGCCAGACGTAAAGGCGCAGAAACGCCAGCGCCGACGAGGGCAAGGCGCGGGAGGCAACCGGCTGGAACGGGTCGATCCAGCCTTCGAACAGGCGGTAGATGAACTGCAAAGCGCTGGCCCCGCGAAACTGAAACGTCTCCCCCCGCGCTATGTAGCAGCTTCTGACGCTTCAGCCAGTCCTTGTGAGGCTGCGAAAACTGTGCAGGGCATCAAGCACCGCGATGCTGCTGCCGCCAACGCTGCGGTGTTTCGGCAAAACGCTGGCGAAACGCCCGTGAAAAGGCTGCAGCCGATGCAAAGCCACTGCGGAAGGCAACCTCGGCAATTGTCAGGTCTGATGTGCGCAGCAGCGCCGTTGCATGATCGAGACGCCAGCAGGCGATGTAACTCGCAGGCGTGTGCCCGACCAGTTGCGCAAAGCGTTCAGCAAACACGGTGCGGGACATGCCGGCCAGCTCGGCGAGCTCGTTGACTGTCCAGGCATGCGCCGGATCGGCGTGGATTGCCGCAAGCGACCGCCCGATCCGGTCATCGGTTGCGGCAGCGAGCCAGCCGATCTGGTTTGACGACGCGATTGCCCAACTGCGCAGAACCTGGATCAGCAGAAGATCGAGGAGCCGCGACGTGGCGACATGCGTGCCTTGCCGGATGATAGACGTTTCAAGGGCGACCAGCTGAACCATACGATCCAGCCATCCCTTCGGAACAATCTGGTTCGCACGAACGACAAGAGGAACCGGAAGGATCGAAAACAAGTGCTTGGCCAGGACGGGGTCAAAGGAAAACCAGCCTGTGAACCATGCCGGATCTCCGTCCACCTGCCCGAGCCCAGCATCGAGCGGCGGCAGCCCCAGGCGGCATTCCGCCTCGACGGGTTGTGGCAGGACTGACCAGTCATCGCTGATCTGGTGCCCCGCGGACTGGATAAAGACGGCAACATCTCCCGCCTCCAGGGCGATTGGCTCGGCATCAATGCCTGCCGCGAGCTGTACACGGCCCTGACAGACCACATGGACAACGCCGCGCGCGGGCCCGAATTCAAGTGTGAACCCGCGAGCCGGAGAAAAGGCGGAAAGCCCCTCGCCGCGAAGGCGGATCACCTCGAGAATGGGTGACAGGGCATCGCCTGATCGCAGTGCCGGTGTTTCAGCAAAATGTTCCGGCGTTTGAGACATTGCAGATCGTCCACTTCGTTTGCAAATATACAACGAACATTCGCAGCCAGATCGCATCCATCCAAAACAATTCGGATCTTGCCTTTGGCATAATTTCCAAAAATTACCCTAAAGAAATATCAAAAAGCACAGAGAAACGGATATAGAAAATGACACAACCCACCAACCAAGACATGAAGCCAACACCGGATCCGGCTGAAGACAACGCCTTCTTTCCCTCCCCATACTCCCTCAGTCAGTTTACGTCTTCAAAATCTGATCTGTCAGGAGCGGAATACGCCATGCCCTATACCGGCAAGCGCTGGAAGATCCTGGTGATCGGTGCAGACGAACGTTACCTGTTGCTCGCCAATGGAACCATGTTTTCTACCGGGAACCACCCGGTCGAGACCTTGCTGCCGCTGTACCATCTGGAAAAGGCCGGGTTTGGCTTCGAGTTTGCCACCCCGTCGGGCAACCCGATGAAATTCGAGTTCTGGGCGATGCCCAACGAAGACGAGGAAATCACCGGGCTCTTCGCCAAATACGCCGATCAGATCAAAGCACCGCGCGAGCTTGCGGATGTTGTCGAACAGTCCATCGGCGACCAGTCCGATTACATCGGCGTGTTCATCCCCGGCGGGCATGGCGCGTTGATCGGTCTGCCCAAGAGCCCCGAGGTCAAGGCTGTGCTTGAATGGGCCGCCGCGAACGACAAGTTCGTGATCTCGCTCTGCCATGGCCCGGCCGCCTTCCTGGCGGTCGGCGCGGACAGCCCGATCTACAAGGGCAAGAAGATCGTCGCCTTCCCGGATGCCATGGACGCCCAGACGCCGGAGATCGGCTACATGCCCGGTCATCTGACCTGGAAATTCGGCGAGGAACTGACCGCGCTCGGCTTCGAGATCCTGAACTCGGGCATCTCTGGCCAGGTGCACAAGGATGGGAAACTGTTGACCGGTGACAGTCCGCTGGCAGGCAATGCGTTGGGCAAGCTGGCAGCAACCGAACTGCTGGCCGAGGTCAACGGCGGCTGACCGCGCAGCCCCTCAGCAGCAAAGCAAAAGCGCCGCAGGGCTTGCAAGTCCTGCGGCGCAGCCATATCGGTCACGGGCATCATCCGAACCGAACTGTCCATGCCCGATCTCGTCCTCTATCAGCCAGATATTCCCCAGAACACAGGCACCATGCTGCGCATGGCGGCTTGCTTGAATGTGAAAGTGCATCTGATCGAGCCGGCGGGGTTTCCGCTGTCGGATCATGCGCTGAAGCGGGCGGGTATGGACTATCTGGAGCGCGCGGCGCTGATCCGGCATGTGACCTTTGAAGCCTTTGAAGACTGGCGGCGCGCACAAGGGCGGCGGCTGGTGCTGATGACCACGCGGGGGAGCGTGGCCTACACCGGACATGCCTTCGCGGCCGGGGATCTGGTGATGATGGGGCGGGAGTCGGCCGGGGTCCCCGACGCAGTGCATGCGGTGGCCGATGCGCGGATCGTCATTCCGATGGCGGAGGGCATGCGGTCGCTCAATGTTGCCGTGTCCGCCGGCATGGTTCTGGGCGAAGCGTTGCGGCAGACCGGGAACTTTCCGCCGCTCGCGCGCGTTTGAAGGCGAGGCGCGGCATTGCTGCGCTTTGCAAGAGAGGCCTCAGGCCGCTAGAACGGCGGCAGGAGAAAGCCGGGCCAGGCCCGGTCACCAAAGGATGCGACAGCCCATGAGCGACAAGACCCCGCAGACCGGACAAGAGCGTGGCGGCCCTGTGCCGGCGGACATCGAGGCCAAGAAGCTCGCCGCGCCCGCCTGGTTTGCCGAATTGCGCGACCGGATCTGCGCGTCGTTCGAGGCGCTGGAGGACAAGATCGGCGCGCTGAACGGACCGCTGGCGGACCGGCCGGCCGGGCGCTTCGAGCGCACGCCCTGGGAGCGAACCGATGCCAGCGGAGCCAAGGGCGGCGGCGGTGTCATGTCGATGATGCATGGCCGGGTGTTCGAGAAGGTGGGCGTGCATGTGTCCACCGTCTACGGCGAGTTCTCGCCGGAATTCCGGGGCCAGATCCCCGGGGCGTCGGAAGACCCGCGCTTCTGGGCCTCCGGCATCAGCCTGATCGCGCATCCGCAGAACCCGCATGTCCCGGCCGTGCACATGAACACGCGCATGGTCGTGACGACGCGGCAGTGGTTTGGCGGCGGCGCCGACCTGACCCCGGTGCTGGACGCGCGCCGCACCCAGACCGATCCGGACAGCATGGCCTTTCACAAGGCGATGGAAAACGCCTGCGCGCCGCACAAGAATGCGGACTATCCCGCCTTCAAGGCCTGGTGCGACGACTATTTCTTCCTGAAGCATCGCAACGAGCCGCGCGGTATCGGCGGCATTTTCTACGACTACGTCAATTCCGGCGACTGGGACGCGGACTTCGCCCTGACGCGCGATGTCGGGCTGGCGTTTCTCGACATCTACCCCAAACTGGTCGAGGCGAATTTCGAGAAGCCGTGGAGCGAGGCCGAGCGCGAGGAACAGCTGATCCGGCGCGGACGCTATGTGGAGTACAACCTGCTCTACGACCGCGGCACGATCTTTGGCCTGAAGACCGGCGGCAATGTCGCCTCGATCCTGTCGTCCATGCCGCCTGTGGTGAAGTGGCCCTGAGAGGGGCTAACGCCCCTCGCGGAACCAGGTAACGGACAGGGCGCCAAGCAGAAGGGCAAGGCCAAGGAGACCGGAGAGAAGCGGGATCCGGTCAATGCCCTTCAGCACGCTGGCGTCCGTTGTCTTGAGCCCAATCCAGCCGGACCCGGCATAGTCATCAGCCCGCTTGAGCGGCACGATGCGCGGGATCGACTGACCGCCGCCGATGTCGGCAATGCGCAGCGCTGCACCTCCGGTCTGGGCGGACAGAGGCCCAAGCTTTTCCGTGGTGGAGAGCACGTCGGAGAACTCGCGCGGGTTCTGCGGCCCGACATGGATGAGGGCCGTGCGCTCGCCATCCGTGGCCGAGTAGAGCCCGAGTTCGGTTGCCGCCTGGCTGGCGCGCCAAAGGCCGGGTTCCGCTTCGCTCAAGGTCAGCACCTTAGTGCCGCCCGTGGGCAAGGTGAGCGTGACATCGGCCGCCGTGTCGCCAAGGGTCTGGCGCTCGAGGATGAGTTCGGACCCACGCAGGCTGATCCTGAGGGCTTCTTCCTCCAGATCCGGTTCCTGCATCAGCCAGTGGCCGAGACGGCGCAGCAAGGGCACATGCGGGCCGCCGCCCTCATAGCCGCGCGCCCAGAGCCAGACGTGATCGGACAGCAGCACAGCGACGCGGCCGGCTTCCTCGCGGTTGAGCACAAGAAGCGGCGTGTCTGAGGGGCCGGACATCAGCGACTGACCCGCATCGACCTCGGCTTCCACCGCGCGGAACCAGCGGCTCCACTGGGGTGGTTCGGACTTGGCACCCGGCAGACCGCGCGTGACCGGATGCCGGTTGCCGATGTCGGAGACCCGGGCATGGTAGGGCGTTTCAATGACGTTGCCGGTCGGGCGCGCCGGCAGGACCGGCGCCATGGGTGTCTGGTAGATCGTCGAGCCTTGCGCGTAATCCGGCCCGCCGGCGATGAGCAGCGCCCCGCCGGCCCGCACATAGCGGGCGATGTTGTCGAAATACAGCATCGGCAAGACGCCGCGGTTCACATAGCGGTCGAAGATGATGAGGTCGAACTGGTCGATCTTTTCCGAGAACAGCTCGCGCGTCGGGAAGGCGATCAGGGACAGCTGGTTGACCGGGGTGCCGTCCTGCTTTTCCGGTGGGCGCAGGATGGTGAAATGCACCAGATCGACGGAGGCATCCGACTTCAGCAGATTGCGCCAGGTGCGCTCGCCCGCATGGGGAGAGCCGGACACCAGGAGAACCCGCAGATTCTCGCGGATGCCATCGATGGTGACGACGACGCGGTTGTTGAGCGGAGTCAGTTCACCGGGCAGGGTTGCCGCCTCGAACTCGAAGATGTTCTGGCCGCCGTGTCCGATCTCGACTGGAACCTCGATGCGCGAGCCGGGCCGCACGCGCAGCTCGTTGACCAGCTCTCCGTCGCGGCGCACGCGCAAGGTGGCCGCACTGCCATCGCCCCCCGGCAAGGTGCCGCCATCCTCCAGATTCAGTGTCACGACCTGCTCTGACCCGACAAGGCCGAAGCGGGGCGCACGAACCAGCGACAGGCGGCGATCACCCTCGTCCGGACGCCCGGTGACCAGCGCATGCAGCGGAGCGTTGAAGCCGAGCGCGGCGCTTGAGCCGGGAATGTCATGCACCTGGCCGTCGGTGAGAAGGATTGCGCCGCCAACGCGGTCCGGCGGCACATCGGCAAGACCTTCCGCCAGCGCGCCGAACAGTGCGGTGCCGTCATCGCTAAGCGAGGGACTGGCCTCGATGCGGCGCAGCTCGAACCCCGGCAAGGCGGCAATGCGGGTCTCCAGTTCGGCAAGTGCGGCCGATGTCGCGGCGTCACGGCCGTCGAGGGTCTGGCTCTGGCTCTTGTCGACGACGACGGCGACAACGCTGGAGAGAGGCTCCCGGTCCTCGCGCTCAAGGGCCGGATTGGCGAGCGCCAGCAGGACGAGCGCCAGGGCAAAGCTGCGCAGGAGACCGCCGCGCAGACGCAGAAACAGCGCGACCCCAAGGAACAGAGCAATGAGAGCCGCGCCGGCCAGCAGGCCCCAGACGGGGACGAAGGGATCAAAGGAGACAGACCAGATCATTGCCACGCCTCCTTCACTGGCCAAGCCGTTCGAGCAGGGCCGGCACATGGACCTGATCGGCCTTGTAGTTGCCGGTCAGGCTGTAGATCACAATGTTGACGCCGGCGCGGAAGGCGTATTCGCGCTGGTCCGGATCGTCCGGCACGGTCGGATAAAGCGGATTGCCACCGGCATCGACTGCCCAGGCGGAGGCAAAGTCATTGCCGGTGATGAGGATCGGAGTGACGCCATCACCGGCGCGCACGGGCCGGTCGGTGCCTTCGGGGCTTTCATCCGAGGCCTCCACCCAGAGCGGGCTGGTGGCAAAGCGGCCGGGGAAACTGTCGAGCAGGAAGAAGGCCTTGGTCAGTACATGATCGGCAGGCACCGGTTCCAGCGCCGGAACATCCAGCCCTTCAAGGATCTCGCGCAGCTTCAGCGTTGCCGGCGTGCCGGACAGGCCGGTGGCCGAGGTGGTGATGTGGTCACGGGTGTCGAACAGGATGGTGCCGCCGCCGCGCATGAAGCCGTCGATGCGGCTCATGGTGCGGGCATCGGGCTTGGGGCTCGCCGGGTCGATGGGCCAGTACAGCAGCGCAAAGAAGGCCAGTTCGTCACGGGAGATATCCAGCCCGATGGGCGCGCCGGGTTCCAGCGCCGTGCGGGCAGCCAGATACCGGGAGAGGCCATCGAGACCGGCGCGGCTGGCCTCGTCGATCTCCGGGTTGCCGGTGACGACATAGGCCAGACGGGTCTCAACGGTGGCCTCAAGCGCCCGGATGTCATCAGAGGAGGTCGCCTGCGCGGCCGCCGGATGCGAGGGGCCGAGGAGCGCTGCGGCAAGACCGAGACCGGCCACCAGCGCAACGGTTGCACCAACGCGGGCAAGGCGCAGACGGCTGATCAGGCCCGCCATCAGCAGCACCACGAGGGCATCCAGCGCCAGCAGCAGGAAGGCGGCGGTGAACAGCCCGGCGCGCAGATCGACCGGTTCGGCATCGAGATAGGGGCGGACATCAAGGCTTGATCCGAAGGCCGAGGTGTCGAGCGGCAGCAGGGCCTCTCCCCCCGTTAGCAGGTTGAGCGCCCGGTAGCCGTCCTCGCTGCCGTAAAGACCCGGGGGTGTGTCGCGGCTGGCGCGCGTGGTGGCAAAGGCCGAGGCAGAGATCGGGGTGACTTCGGCCAGCGGCGGGCCGAATGCGCCGTAGCCATCCAGAAGGCGCAGAGGCGGCAGCACGGAGCGGACCTCGGTGTCGAGCCCCTCGTCGGTGGCAATGGCGGCATCGGCCTCCGGGGCGGCGGCCACGGCGCTGGCAGAGGCTACGATGCGGCGCAGCATGTCGACATAGGTGCCAGAGAGCGGCAGGTTGGACCAGGCGCTGTCCGCGGTGACATGGAACAGGACAATGGCCCCCTCCCCGCGCCGGCCGGCGGTGACGAGCGGCGTGCCATCCGTCAGCATGGCCCAGCTTCGCTCGGGCAGATCCGCCGTCGGTTCGGCGAGCACCTGACGCGACACCAGCACCTCGTCAGGGACAGCGAGCCCGGCAAAGGGCGAGGCGGCCGGGAAAGGCGCAAGCTTCTGCGGCTGTTCCCAGGACAGGCTGCCGCCAAGGGTACGCCCGCCGGCCCTGAGCGCGACGGGCAGGAGATCATCAGTGCCACCGGCCGTGCGCGGACCGGCAAAGCGTACCAGGAGCCCGCCGCCACGAACCCAGCGGTCCAGAGCCTCGACGGCCGGATCCGGCAGACGGCCGACATCGGCGAGCATCACGACGGAGACGCCCTGCTCGAGCAGCTCCGGGATCGCCTCGCCAAGATCGCCCTGGCGCGGCAGGCGCAGGTCGGCAAACGGCGCGAGCGCCCGTTGCAGATAGTAGAGCGGTGACAACAGCGGCTGCGCCTGATCAGCGCCCGCACCGGAGATCAGGCCAACGGTGCGGCGGCGCCAGCTGTCATCAATCAGCTTCACGGCACCCGTGGAGCGTTCGCCCTCGATTTCCAGCCGGGCGATGTCATTGCGCAACTCGCTGGGCAGGGCAAAGGTTGCCTCTGCATTGACCGCATCGGCATCAAAACGGGCGGTGGCCTCGCCCAGCACCAGCCCCTTGGGATCGAGCGCCAGGAGGCGGACGTCGTCCGCGCCGCCCTCCGGCGCGCGGATGACGGTCGCGGTCAGGGCGTCCGCCGTGCTGGACAGGGCGGCAATGCCCTGCGGCGTGCGCGCACCGGTGTAAAGCGTTACCGGGATAGTGCCGGCAAGAGCGGAAAGATCGCGCTGGAAGCCGCCAGCCGAAGGGTCCTGCAAGCCGTCCGAAATCCAGACGATATGGCTGGGGGCAGCCTCAGCCATCGCCTTGCGCAGGGCGGTCACCAGCTCCGCACGCTGACGCTCCCAGGGCTGCGGCGCCATGGCGCGCAGACGCTCGGCGGCAATGGCTGCGGAGGTCGGGGCAAGCGGCTGGGCCGGGCCATCGGCGGTGGCGGCCAGCATGACCGGCACCTCGGCAGCCTCGGCGAGATCGAGGAC
Source organism: Pannonibacter sp. SL95 (assembly GCF_026672425.1). Taxonomy (GTDB): domain Bacteria; phylum Pseudomonadota; class Alphaproteobacteria; order Rhizobiales; family Stappiaceae; genus Pannonibacter. The sequence goes on along the minus strand of NZ_JAPPRC010000003.1, from coordinate 856,538 downwards.
GCCCCGGGCCGCCACGATCTGGCGATCCCAGTCAGTGGCGGAGGTCCAGCCGTTGTCGAGCAGCAGCAGCACCGGGCCGGCCCCAAGCTCCAGCCGGTCCGCAGGGCGCCACATCGGCCCGGCGAGCGCCAGGATCAGCAGCGCAGCGATGAGCAGGCGCAGCAAGGTGAGCCACCACGGGCTCTTCTGCGGCGTTTCCTCGCGCTTCTCGATGTCGATCAGCAGCCGGGTTGGCGGAAAGGTAACCTCGCGCGGGCGCGGCGGCGTGAAGCGAAGCAGCCACCAGATCACGGGAAGCAGGACGAGAGCACCCAGAACAAGCGGCGTGGCGAAGGCGAGCGGCAGGCCAAACATCACAGTCGCCCTCCCTTGGCCGCAAGGGCATCCGAATGGCCGCTGAGACGCTCGTGCAGCGCCAGCAGAGGCTCGGTCGCCGAGCGATCAGTGTGATGCAGGATGTAACTCCAGCCGGCGCGGGTGGCGATCTGGCGCAGGGCGTCCTTGCGTTCCGCAAGGCGCGCCTGATAGGCCGCACGCCAGCCTTCGGCGCGCCCCGTCGTCAGCTTGAGGCCGCTTTCGGGATCGCGGAACTCGACCCGGCCATCGAAGGGGAACGTTTCCTCGATCGGGTCCAGCACCTGGACCAGCGCGCCGCGCGCGCCAGTGCCCGCAACATGGGCGACCCAGGCGGCAATGTCAGCGATGGGATCGAGAAAGTCGGCGATCAGCACGACATCCGAAAAGCGGCGGATGCCGGTGGCGTCGGGCAAGGCGGCAGGCTTTGCCAGATGCACCAGCGCATCGGCCAGCCGCTCGGCCGCATTGCGGTCTGCCAGCGGACGGGTCACGCCCGGCAGGCCGATGCGTTCGCCGCTGCCGGCCAGCATGTCGGCCAGCGCAAGCATCAGGACGACTGCGCGGTCGCGCTTTGACACGGCACTGAGATTTGAGCGGAAGGCCATGGACGACGACAGGTCGGCCCACAGCCAGAGCGTATGCGCCGCCTCCCACTCCCGTTCGCGAACGTAGAGATGGTCATCGCGGGCCGAACGGCGCCAGTCGATGCGGCGTGCTGGCTCACCCATGGTGAAGGGGCGGAACTGCCAGAAGGTCTCACCGGGACCGGAGCGGCGGCGCCCATGCCAGCCAGCAGACACGGTGTTGCCGATGTGGCGCGCGTCAACAAGGAGATCCGGCAAGGCGTCCGCAAGGCTGCGGGCCTCGCCCATGGTGGCAGGGCCGGCAAGCGAGGGGCTTGCGGCGGTGTCCCGCTCGGTCCTGGATGTGGCTGTCTCCGCGCCGCGCGCCATTCAGCTCTCCCGCCTCAGCCGATCCTGGACTTCAGCCGGCCGATCACGTCCCGGACGGTATGGCCGTCGGCACGTGCGGCGAAGGTCAAGGCCATGCGGTGTTGCAACACCGGCTCGGCCAGCGCCAGGACGTCGTCGATGGACGGGGCAAGCCGACCTTCCAGCAGGGCGCGGGCACGAACCGTCAGCATCAGGGCCTGGCTGGCGCGTGGGCCCGGGCCCCAGGCGATGAGGCGCTGCAGGTCATCGCCGGCACCGCCGTCAGCCGGGCGAGCCGCCCGCACGAGCGTGAGGATCGCCTCGACGACGCTTTCGCCAACCGGCATGCGGCGGACGAGGGTCTGGATCGCGGCGAGTTCCTCGCCGTTCAGGACGCCCTTGGCCTTGGCTTCGCCCGCACCGGTGGTTTCCAGAAGAATGCGCCGTTCGGCCTCAAGCGAGGGATAATGCACGTCAATCTGCATCAGGAAACGGTCAAGCTGGGCTTCCGGCAGGGGATAGGTGCCTTCCTGCTCCAGCGGGTTCTGGGTGGCCAGGACATGGAACGGGCGCGGCAGGTCATGCGGCTGGCCGGCAACGGTGACGTGGTATTCCTGCATCGCCTGCAGGAGGGCCGACTGGGTGCGCGGGCTGGCACGGTTGATTTCATCGGCCATCAGGAGCTGGCAGAACACCGGCCCTGCAATGAAGCGGAACGCACGCACGCCGTCGGCCGACTGTTCCATGACTTCGGCGCCAAGAATGTCGGAGGGCATAAGGTCCGGGGTGAACTGGACGCGGCGGGCGTTGAGGCCAAGCACCGTGCCGAGTGTGTCGACCAGCTTGGTCTTGGCAAGGCCGGGAACGCCGACAAGGAGCCCGTGGCCGCCGGCAAGGATGGTCACCAGAGCGCGCTCGACGACGCTTTCCTGACCGAAGATGACGCGGGCGATATCCGCTTTCGCCTCGCCGATCCGGGCAACGGCCTTTTCGGCCTCGGCCACGATCGCGGCGGGATCCGTTTCTGGGGAGGGGCTGATTGCGCTCATCGCGGACCTCTTCGCTTTGCCTGCATCACCACCGGACGGACTGGCCGAACGGGCCATTGGTCCTGCCACTCTGACAGCATATCTTTACACCCGTAAGCCGCTAATTCTGGCAAGCAGGGCTATGCTGAGGCTACGCGGCGGACCGACGAAGCAGATCACAGCGCCGGGACATGGCGGAACAATGGCGCGGCCACGGGTCAGGATCGACAGGCCAGCGGCACAACGGGACGAGACGATGACGCAACTGGATGCAGGACTGACCGCGCTGCTGGCCCGTGCCGGTGCCGGCAATGGCCGCAAGCCGCCGGTGGAGCGCTGGAACCCGCCATTCTGCGGTGATCTCGACATGCGCATCGCGGTTGACGGCACCTGGCACTACATGGGCTCCCCCATCGGCCGGGAGGCCCTGGTGCGCCTGTTCGCCTCGGTGCTGCGGCGCGACGAGGACGGCGCTCACTATCTTGTGACCCCTGTGGAAAAGGTGCGCATCCGGGTGGATGACGCCCCCTTCCTGGCGGTCGAACTGCACGCGGAGGGCGAGAGTGCAGCGCAGCGACTCACTTTGCGCACCAGTGTCGGCGATGTGGTGACAGCGGGGCCGGAGCATCCCCTCCGCTTCGTGGTGGAGCCAGAAACCGAAGGCCTGAAGCCCTATGTGCTGGTTCGCGGGCGGCTTGAGGCGCTGCTGTCGAGGCCACTGCTCTACGAGCTGGCTGCGCTTTTCGACGTCCGAAATGGCGAAACCGGCGTATGGAGTGAGGGAGCCTTCTTTGCCTTGCCGCCGGAGGCGCTGACTGTGCTGAGCGAAGACACGACCGGGGAGACTGCAGCGTGAGTGTTCTCGACCTTGCCCCCTTCGGCGTTGCGGAGTTCCGGACCCGGGCCAGCGCCCGGCTGCCCGTGCCGGCGGACCTGGTGACGGGCGACCATGTCCTCAATCCGGACATGGGGCCTTATGCCAAGTGGACCGGCGCGCCGCGCGAGGCGGCCGTGCTGATCCCGATTCTCGACCGGGGACAAGGGCGGGCCAGCGTGCTGTTCACCGAACGCACCGCCCATCTGAACGCCCATGCCGGCCAGGTGGCGTTTCCAGGTGGAAAGATCGACCCGGAAGACGGGACGCCGGAAATGGCGGCCCTGCGCGAGGCCGAGGAGGAAATCGGCCTCAGCCGCGATCATGTCGAACCCTTCGCCCGGCTTGCCCCCTATCTCACCGGCTCGGGCTACCGGGTGACACCGATCATCGGCTTCGTCAGCGGCGATCCGGTTTTGACACCGAACCCCGGCGAGGTGGCGGACGTGTTCGAGGTTCCGCTCGGCTTCCTGATGGATCCGGCAAATCATTTGCGCCAAAGCCGGGACTGGCAGGGCCAGGCGCGCTATTTCTATGCCATGCCCTATGAAACCAGATACATCTGGGGCGTCACGGCGGGCATCGTCCGCTCCCTTTACGAAACGGTGTATGGCTGATGCTGCGCGTGGTTCTGACCCAGCTCCTGTTCTTCCTGCTGCCGTTTATCGGCTATGCGCTGTGGCTCTGGTTTACCCGCAAGGGACAGAGTGCCGACAACTGGCGCAACGGGCCCGTGTTCTGGCTCGTGTTCAGCGGGCTCCTCATCAGCATTGGCGGCTTCGTGCTGATGGCTAGCTTTGACCGGATGCCGCAGGACAAGGAATACAAGCCCGCCGAGTTCCGCGACGGGGTGCTCATTCCGGGGCATTATGAATAGCAGTCTGCCCTCGCTGGCCGGCGCCGACTGGCTTGGCACCCCTGCCCTGCAACGGGTGTTCGATGCGATCGAACAGGACGGCGACGAATTGCGCGCTGTCGGCGGGGCGGTGCGAAACAGCCTGATCGGCGAACCGGTCATGGATGTCGACCTGTGCACGACGGCCCTGCCGCAGCAGGTGATGCGACGGGCCGAGAAGGCCGGTCTGAAGGCCATCCCGACCGGCATCGACCACGGCACGGTGACGGTGGTGAGTTCGGGCGAGGCCTTCGAGATCACCACCTTGCGCGAGGACGTTGAAACTTTCGGGCGCCACGCGGTGGTGCGGTTCGGGCGGGACTGGACGCATGACGCGGCACGGCGCGATTTCACGCTGAACGCGCTTTATTGCTCCGCCGATGGCACGCTGCATGACCCCTTGGGCGGGCTTGCCGATTGCCTCGCCCGCCGGGTGCGTTTCATTGGCGATGCCAGCCAGCGAATCCGGGAAGACTATCTGCGCATCCTGCGCTTTTTCCGCATGCACGCGAGCTATGGTCAGGGGGATCTGGACGCCGAAGGCCTCAGCGCCTCGATTGCCCTGCGCGATGGTCTGCGCCAGCTGTCTGCCGAGCGGATCGGGACCGAGCTGAAGCGACTGGTCACGACGGCGGGTGCCGCACCCGTCGTCCATCTGATGGAAGACAGCGGGATCCTGGAGATCGTAGCCGGTGGGGTTGCGCGGCTTGCTGATTTCGAGGCGCTGAAACACTTGCAGCCGGATCTGCCGGAGGCCGCCGCAGCGCCGGTCTGCCTCGCCGCGCTGTTCGGTTTCGAGACCGATGACCTTGAACGGCTGGCCGAGCGCCTGCGGTTGTCCAATGCCGAACGCGAGCGGATGGTTGGCGCAAGACTGGCAGCCGATCACATCGTGGCCGCCCCGGATGCGCAGCGCGTCGTCAAGGCGCTCCTGGTCGACGAGGGCGTGGCGACGGCGGCCGATGGTCTGGCACTGGCGGCCGCGATGCTGAGGGCCAGAGGCGAGGACGAAGGGCAGCTTGCCGCCGCGCGGGCCTTGCTGACGGACTGGACCGCACCGGTGTTTCCGGTGACGGGACGCGACCTGATCGAGCTTGGGCTGGAAAAAGGCCCGGCGCTCGGGGCAGAGCTTGCACGCCTCAGGACGGTCTGGGCTGACAGTGACTACACCGCCAGCCGCTCCGACCTGCTTGCGCTGATCCGGGCTTAAACCGCTCCGCCGCGAACGAGACCGGACGGCATCGGCGAGCCGTCCAGCATCGCGACCAGCAACCGGTTCGGATCGACCGGCCCGGGCATGACAATGCGGCCGAAGGGCACCGGATCGAAGCCGAAGGGACCGTAATAGGGCGGATCGCCCACCAGCAGTACGGCAGTCTCGCCGAGCCGCCGCGCCTCATCGAGCGCCGTGCGCATCAGGAGCTTGCCAAGACCCCGGTTCTTGTACTCCGGCGCGACAGTCAGCGGCCCGAGCAGCATCGCCGGCGTGTCGCCGATGCGGATGCGCGTCAGACGGACGGAACCAGCGACCTGATCGCCGGCAAGGCCGACGTAGCTGAGGCGCTCGTCATGCGGGATGCCCTCGCGGATGCGGAAGGCTGTGCGGGCAAAGCGGCCAGGGCCAAAGGCTGCGGCTTGCAGGGCGTCAACTGCGGCCTCGTCGCAAGGGTGCTCGAGGCGAATGAACCAGGTGTCGGCTTTCATGGTCAGGGGATCCTGGGCAGATATGGACATCAGTCGCGTCCGTTGCCCGTATCCGCCGAAGCGGATGATCCGCTCAGCAGCCAGCAACCAGACGTGCGAAGGCGGACGAGAACGGATCTCGCCGGCAACGTCGTCGTCGTTGGTCGTGGCACGCGGTCATCGCATATCCTGCAGCTGGCTTCTGAAGCGAAGCCCTATGAATCGCACTAACACGCACAGGCGGACGAGGTCCACGAAAAAATCATCCGGCTCACCAGATCGCGCTCGGAGCCAGATGCCCTGCAATCTCGTCGAGGCGCCGCCGGGTGGCGCTGGTCACTTCCGCCGGCAAGGCCAGCGGGGAAAAGAAACGGGCCTCGGCGATCTCGGCATTGGGGACGGGGCTGCGGCTCGGCGGGGTCCACTCCGCGATCTCGAACAGCGCCACGTGATCGCGGCGGGTGGTCTCGCGGTTGTGGTAGAGGCCGAGCAGGACGGGCTCGCTGCGGGCCGTGATGCCGGTTTCCTCGAAGATCTCGCGCCGCGCCGCCTCGCTCAGGGTCTCGCCCACATCCACACCGCCGCCGGGGAAGTACCAACCGGGCAGATAGGTGTGACGGACGAGCAGGACATAGCCGGAGGCATCGCGCACCAGGACACGCACCCCGAGCGTATGCGCGTGGCGCAGGAGCGCAGCGCCGTGGATGAGGCGGCGGGTCAGGCGGGCGGGAAGGAACGACAGAAGCGAATGCATGGGACACTTATGCGCAGACCCAGCCGCGAGACAAGCCTTGCGGCGCGGCAACCGGCCATTTGCTAACGGACGGAAACCGGCCATGCGGAAAACGCATCCCTGCCCCTCGGGAAAGCCGGATTGTGCACTTGCGAAGAAAGGTTATATATCGCGCATTCCGATCAAAAAGTGGGCAGCGACTTGCGCAACTCCTGTGCAGGGCTCCCGCCGGAAACCAAAAGAGTTCAAAATGTTCACCGCTCTGTTTACGCGCCGTCGCCGCACTCGCCGCTTCGCCTGGAAGCCGGAGATTGATCTGAGCAACCCGCGCATTCGTGCAACCCTGTCGACTTTCAGCGCCAGCTAAGGCTGCGAAACACCGACACAAAAAAAACGCCCGGCCTCCCCCGGGCGTTTTTTATGGGCACGCGGCAGGGCTTTTTCCTTGACCGGCGCGTGCTGACAGCGAACATGCGGCCCATGTTTCGACTGGCGCATTTTTCCGACCCCCATCTTGGCCCCCTGCCGGACCCGAGCCTCTGGCAACTCGCCTCCAAACGCGTGCTGGGCTACATGAACTGGCGTGGCAACCGGCTGCGCTCGATGGGCGGGGATTATCTCGCACGGCTGCTCGATGACATGGATGCGGCAAGGCCCGATCACATCGCCCTGACAGGTGACCTGGTCAACATCGCCCTGCCCGCCGAAATCGCGGCCGCGCGCGACTGGCTGACCGCTGTGGCCGCGCCCGAGCGGCTGTCTGTCGTTCCCGGCAATCACGACGCCTATGTGCCCGGCGCGCTGAAGAGCGCGATGCAGGCCTGGAGCGACTACATGACCGGCGACGATGACGCCATGACCCACACCGGATCGGCGCATTTTCCTTTCCTGCGACGGCGCGGGCCGCTCGCGCTGGTCGGCGTATCGACGGCAAAGGCGACCGCGCCCGGCTTTGCCTCGGGACGGGTCGGCGTGCGCCAGACGCGGCGGCTGACCGAGACGCTGGCGGGCCTTGGCGAGGCCGGTGCGTTTCGGGTGGTGATGATCCATCACCCGCCCTTCAAGGGGGCAACGAGCTGGGCGAAGCGGCTGGAAGATGCCTCGCGGGTTCGCGCGGCGATCAAACGGTCAGGTGCGGAACTCGTGCTGCATGGCCACACGCATATCGACAGCCGGACGATGATCGAGGGGCCGAACGGCCCGGTTCCGGTGATCGGCGTGCCTTCCGCGAGCCACGCGCCGGGCGGACGCAAGCCGGGCGCGCGTTACAACCTGTTCGATATCGCGAAAACGGACGGCGGCTGGACCTGCCATCTGGAAGAACGCGGCTTCATTGAAATCGGCGGCGGGATCGAGGTGATTGACCGCGCCGAGCTGGTGATCCCGTCAAGATAAAGCCACGACAGGCAGAGCTGCCGCGGCCGTTCAGCCCATCGGGTTGGCGAACCAGGCAAAGGCGATCAGGCCAATGACGCCGGCCAGCGTTCCACCAAGAAACGAAACGAGCACCGGTCCCCAGATCGCGGAGCTGCGGCCGGTCTGGGCCGGCTGGCCGTTGATGGCCGCCTTCATGCGCTTGTCGAGCCAGTCGCCCTCCAGCGCCCTTTCGCGCTCGATGACCCGTTCGGCGATGTATTCGGTGACACAGTCCGCCATGTCGTCGATATCTGCCGTCTCCAGGATGACGACACGGCCAAGTCTTGTGTCCTTCAGGAAGCGGTAGGTGCGGCGGTCACCTGCCACTGCAATGTGGCTGGTCATGTCGATCCACAGGCGCGGCGTCGTGCCCGGGACGATCTGGAACGAGAACTGGTCGTCGTTCTCCGGCACTTCCTTGAAGACATCGGTCAGCTCGTCGGCGAGCATCTCCAGCCGCGTGCGTTCGGTCTCCTGCAGTTCGATGACGACATCGGCCCGCTCGGCCTCGCCAAGACGCACCTTGCGAATGGCATCCCGCAGATTGCGCACCTTTGCGTGGGGCACGACATTCGTCGGTGAACCGCTGGTCTGTTCGTTGGCCATGGTGATTCCAGGTTGGGAGGTCGCTTTTGTTAAGCGGACTTTTACCGAAATGCGCCGTGAGGAAAACCGCACGGACCCCGCTCCCGGCAGTCGTCCACCGGCAATGTCGGGAGTTTGGTTAACCCTTCTTAAGACATTTTAACCGTTACCGCCAGCTATCCGGCCTTCCGGACGCACCTCAGGGACGGATCAGCGGCAGATGCGGGCCTGCAGTTTCCGGCAGCACGCCGGACAGACGCGGGTCATCGATCACCTCCAGCGCCCGGCGATAGGCGGCAAAGCCGCAGGCGCGATAGAAGCCGAGCGCTGACGGGCTGTCGCCGGTGCAGGTGTGCACATAGAAGCGCCGGGTTTCCGGCCTTGCCCAGGCCATGTCGAGTGCGGCTTCCATCAGCCAGCGCCCGAGGCCGCGTCCAGTTTCCTGTGGCACCAGACCGAAGAAGGCGAGCTCGACGTTGGCTGGATCGGCAAAATCCAGCTCCACGAGGCCAAGCGGGCGCCCATCCAGCTCGGCGACGTGGATGGTCCGGGTTTCCTCCGAGAGGATCGCCTGCAACCGCGCGCGCGGCATCATCAGGCGCGAGAACCACATCCACTCCTCCCCGATTGCGCGGAACAGCGGCAGATAGGCCTCCGGCTCGGGCTTGATCCAGGGACGCAGCGTCAGACCTGCCGGCACCGTGACCTGGCGCGACGCGGGGCGCGCATGCATTTCGAGAAACGTCACGACAAAGGCGATCTTGCCGTTCGGTACATCGGTGTAGCCGTCGAGATTGAGGGTAGTCATGGGAGGGTCCTGGGACGGTTCGGTCCACAAACGGGTCCGGCTGGAAAGATGCCCCGGGGAGTAGCACCCGAAAATACAAGCCAGCAACCGTCATTTGACGCAGAACGCACGCGTTAACCAGCTGTTAACCATAAGCGCGCAGCATGCCCGTATGGCAAAGATCGGCAACAATTCCGGCAACAGGTTTGGACAGAAGCAAGAGCGCGTCACGCTGAAGGACTACAATGACGCATGGGCAGCCGTGCGCAAGAAGTCCATCCAGAAGACGCAGGCCCTGTCCAAGGAAGTGCTGGGTTCCGTCTACCAGGCGACCGTGACCAACGGCCAGCAGCAGACCTACAACGCCTTCCAGGGCAGCAACATCAGCACGGCATCGGCGCTCGGCCGGCTCAACATCCTCGTCTGATCGCGCCCGTCTTCCTCAGATCGAACCGACCGTCTTGAGCTTCACGCGCGGGTGAACCTCGTTCTGGCTCATCACGGTGGTATGCGCCCGGAACCGTTCAACGATGGAGCGGACGAAGGGGCGCGTCTGCGGCGAGGTCAGAAGCACCGGCACCTCGCCCTGCTGCGCCGCCTTCTCGAACGCGTCCCGCACCAGCGTCACGAATTCCTGCAGCTTGGACGGCTGCATCGCGAGCTGGCGGTCATCGCCCTCCCCGACAATTGCCTCGATAAAGGACTGCTCCCAGCGCGGGGACAGGGCCACCAGCGGGAGATAGCCGCCGGGTGACATGTTGGCGGCGCAGATCTGCCGGGCAAGGCGCGTGCGCACATGTTCGGCGATGGTGTTGGTGTTGCGGGTAAAGCCCGCAGCTTCCGCCACGCCTTCGAGAATCGTGCCGAGATCGCGCACGGAAATGCGCTCGCCCAGAAGGGTCTGCAGCACGCGCTGGATGCCCGACACGGTGATCTGCGAGGGAATGAGATCCTCGACCAGCTTGGCCTGCTCGCCCTTCAGCTCCTTCAAGAGCTTCTGGACATCGGCATAGGTGAGCAGTTCGGCGACATTCGCCTTGATCGTCTCGGTCAGGTGTGTCGAAAGCACCGTCGCGGGATCCACGACGGTATAGCCGCGCAGCGACGCATCCTCGCGGTAGATCGCCTCGACCCATGTGGCGGGGAGCCCGAAGGTCGGCTCGGTGGTGTTCGTACCGGGGATCTTCACCTGCCCGCCAGCCGGGTCCATGACCATGTAACGGTTGGGGAAGAGCATGCCCTTGCCGGCTTCCACTTCCTTGACCTTGATCGTGTATTCGTTGGCGCCGAGCTGAATGTTGTCGAGGATGCGGACCGGCGGCATGATGATGCCCATGTCCGCCGCGACCTGGCGGCGCAGGGCCTTGATCTGCTCGGTCAGCTGGTCCGGCTGGCCAGTCTGCTGGCCGTTGATCAGCGGCAGCAACGCATAACCCAGCTCGATGCGCAGTTCGTCCATCTTGAGGGCATCGGTGATCGGAGGCTCTGCCGGCGGTTTCGGTGCGGTCTCGACGGCCTTCACCGCAGCCGCCTTGAAGGCCGTCATCTTTTTCGCGTTGCCCGCCTTCACCGCAAGCCAGCCGGCAAGACCAGCAAGCCCAAGGAAGGGAACCATGGGAATGCCGGGCAGCATTGCCAGCGCCACCATGACGAAGGACGACATGCCCAGCGCCTTGGGATAGCCCGTGAACTGGGCCACCAGCGCCTTGTCGGCCGATCCGCTGACACCGGCCTTGGACACAAGAATACCGGCAGCGGTGGAGACGATGAGCGCCGGAATCTGCGACACCAGACCGTCACCGACCGTCAGGATTGTGTAGTTCTGTGCCGCTTCGCCAAAGGACAGACCCATCTGGCCGACACCGATGATGATGCCGCCGATCACGTTGATGAAGGTGATGAGCAGGCCGGCGATGGCGTCGCCGCGGACGAATTTCGAGGCACCGTCCATGGCGCCGAAGAAGGTGCTTTCCTCTTCCAGCTCCTTGCGCCGGCGCTTGGCCTCTGTCTCGTCGATGAGACCGGACGACAGGTCGGCGTCGATGGCCATCTGCTTGCCGGGCATCGCGTCAAGGGTGAAGCGGGCCGCCACTTCGGCGATACGGCCGGAACCCTTGGTGATGACGATGAAGTTCACGATCACCAGGATCGCGAACACGATGATCCCGATGATGAAATTGCCGCCCATGACGAAGTTGCCGAAGGACTGGATGACCTGTCCGGCGGCAGCTGTTCCTTCGTGACCATGGGAGAGGATGAGGCGCGTCGAGGCGAGGTTCAGCGCCAGACGCAACATGGTCGAGATCAGCAGGACCGTCGGGAAGGACGAGAACTCGAGCGGCTTCTGGATGAACAGGCCGGTCATCAGGATCATCACCGACAGGATGATCGAGATCGCCAGGAAGAAATCGAGAAGGATCGCCGGCATCGGCATGATGAGCATCACGAGGATGACCATCACACCGACGGCAAGGCCGATATCGCCCTTGCGGATCGAGTCCATGAACTCAGCCGCTGACGGCAGGCCAAAGCTGGGCACGGCCGGCGGACGCGGCGGTGTCGGCTGGGTCGGCTCGTTGGCGGACGTGTCGGTCATGGATATTCCCTGGCCTCAACCGGAATGGACATCACGCGCTGCGCGCCTCGCCGGGACCGGGCACGAGGACGCCTTCGTCCATGTACTGGTTCAGCTTGTTGCGCAGCGTGCGGATGGAAATGCCAAGGATCTTGGCGGCATGGGTGCGGTTGCCGAGGCAGTGGTCCAGCGTGTCGAGGATGAGATCCCGCTCCACATCGGCCACAGTGCGCCCGACGAGCGACCGCGACACGGCCTCGGCCGTCTCGACCGCGCGTTCGGCAGGCCCCCGCGAAACACTGAGCGGACTGCCGTCCGGCATCCGGATCGCGTCGACGCCGATCTCCTGGCCACTGGCCAGCAGGACGGCGCGGTGCATGGTGTTTTCCAGCTCGCGCACGTTGCCCGGCCACGGATTGCCCGTCAGGGCCCGGCGCGCATCCGTGCTGATCGGGCGGTCTGGAAGGCCATTGGCCTGGGCGTAGTGGCGGGCAAAATAGCCGGCCAGCTCGAGGATATCCGCAGGCCGGCTGCGCAGCGGCGGCAGCTTGAGATTGACCACATTGAGGCGGAACAGCAGATCCTCACGGAACGTGCCCTGGCGCACACTGTCGGCCAGATCCCGGTTGGACGTGGCGATGATGCGGATATCGACAGGAACCGGACGCGTGCCGCCGACACGGTCGATCACCCGCTCCTGGATGGCCCGCAGCAGCTTGGCCTGCAGCCGGACGTCCATCTCGGAAATTTCGTCCAGCAACAGCGTGCCGCCATCGGCTTCCTCGAACTTGCCGACGCGGCGGGCGACGGCGCCGGTGAAGGCACCTTTCTCGTGGCCGAACAACTCGGATTCCAGCAGCTGCTCCGGGATGGCGGCGCAGTTGATCGAGATGAACGGCTTGCCCGAGCGCGAGGACGAGCGGTGCACATGGCGGGCAATGACTTCCTTGCCGGTGCCGGATTCACCCGTGATCAGGATCGAGGCATCGGAGGGAGCGACCTGCTCGGCCAGCTTCACGACAGCCGCCATGGCCTCGTCGCGGTAAATGAGATCGCCGCGCTCCTGCGCGACAGCGGCCAGAACGGCGGCAATCATCTCCGGGTCCGGCGGCAGCGGGATGTATTCCTTGGCCCCGGCCCGGATCGCAGCGACCGCAGCCCGGGCATCGGTCTCGACACCGCAGGCCACGATCGGAACGTGAATGCGTTCATCCGCAAGGCTGGCAAGCAGCGCGGCAATGTCCAGCTTCACGTCGACCATCAGGAGATCCGCGCCGCGGCCGGACCGCAGCACCTTCAGCGCGCCTTCGGCATCCTCGGCATGGGTGACCTGGGCACCGCGCTGCATGGCAATCTTGGATGCCGTGGTCAGCTGACCACCCAGCGTGCCAACAATCAGCAAACGCATCGTCGTCTCCTGCTCGAGCTCTTAGCGCTCGGCCTTGATCATTTCCGTCATGGTCACGCCGAGCTTGTCCTCGACGAGCACCACTTCCCCACGCGCCACGAGGCGGTCATTGACATAGATGTCGATCGCCTCGCCCACCTTGCGGTCCAGCTCCAGAACGGTGCCGGAGGCCAGCTTCAGCAGGTCCGAGACATGCAGCTTGGAATGGCCCAGAACGGCGGAAATCCTGACCGGAACGTCAAACACGGCCTCAAGATCGGCTGCGGACTGGGCCGTGCCCATGCCCTCTTCCCGGTCGTCCCGCTGACGGCCCTGCGGCTGCAGTTCATCGAGCGGAATGCCGCGGTCACTGTCACTGCTCATGCTTCAGTCTCCCTGGCACCTGCCTCGGCGCCTTGCCGGCCCTTGGTCCGGGCAGCTGCCTTGGCCTCGAAATAGTTGCGAATGGACTGGTCGATCTGTGCCTCGACCGCCTTGCGATCGCGCTGGATACCGCCGTCCGCCCATTCAATGCGGCAGTCCCCGCGCGCAATCTCCGGCTCGCCGAGAAGCACCAGACGGCCATCAAAGCCTTTTTCCCTGATGACGGGATCAAGGCGCGCCTTCAGCGCTTCAACATCCCGCTCCGCGACGCGGATGACGAGATGCGGTGCCTGGCGCAGCGGACCCAGACATTCCGATACGAGAGCCACGGTCTCGCCCAGCGGATTGCGGGCGATCAGATGGGCGCTCAGCCGGCGGGCGACGAGGAAGGCGAGCGTCACCGCGTCCTTTTCCGTCTGCTCCCGCGCCTCGTCGAGCGTCGTCAGAATGCGGGCTGCGACCTGGGTCAGGTCGCCAACCTGATCGGCAAGACGGCGTTCTTCACCGGAGCGCCCTTCCATCAGTCCTTCGGCATGGCCCTGACGGCGGGCCTCTTCACGGGCAGCCGCGATCAGCCGCTCGTGTTCGGCAACCGTCATCATCGGCTCGACCGGTTCCGGCGGCGCCATGACCTCGGGCACCTCCGGCTCGCTGAAGTTCTTGTCAAACAAGAACTTCGACGGTTTGCTCAGGCGTGACATACGCTGATCCTAAGGTTGCCCGAGATCAATAGATGATCTCGTCGTCGTTCTTCGACTTGGAAATCATGAGCTCGCCGCGGGCGGCGAGATCCTTTGCGGTGTTGACCATGCCGGTCTGTGCCTCGTCCACATCGCGCAGACGAACCGGTCCGAGCGCCTCCATATCGTCCTGCAACATCTTGGCCGCGCGGCCCGACATGTTGGCAAAGAAGAACTCCCGCACCGCATCGTTGGACCCCTTGAGGGCGATGGCGAGGCGGTCCTTCTCGACGTTGCGCAGCAGTGTCTGGCAGCCGGCCGCATCGAGCTTCATCAGGTCGTCGAAGGTGAACATCAGGTTCTTGATGCGTTCGGCGGACTCGCGGTTTTCCTCTTCAAGGGCCGCCAGGAAGCGCGCTTCCGTCTGGCGGTCGAAGTTGTTGAAGATGTCCGCCATCATTTCGTGGCTGTCGCGGCGGCTGGTGTTGGTCAGGTTGGACATGAACTCCTTGCGAAGTGTCAGTTCGACCTTTTCCAGGACTTCCTTCTGCACCGCCTCCATGCGCAGCATGCGGTTGATCACCTCGAGTGCCAGGTCTTCCGGAAGGATGCCGAGCACCTTGGCCGCATGATCGGCGTCGATCTTGGACAGAACCACCGCCACCGTCTGCGGGTATTCGTTCTTCAGGTAGTTGGCGAGAACGTTCTCCTGCACGTTGGAGAGCTTTTCCCACATGTTGCGGCCGGCAGGACCACGGATTTCCTCCATGATCGTCGCCACCTTGTCCTGTGGCAGGAAGGCCGCGAGCAGGCGCTCGGTCGCGTCGACGTTGCCCATCAGCGATCCGCGCGAGGACAGGCGGCGGACAAAGTCGGCGAAGAGGTCCTGCAACATCGTTGGCGTGACAGGCCCGAGCTTGGCCATCGCCGCAGAGATCTGACGCACCTCGATCTCGTCCAGCCGCGCCCAGATTTCCTTCCCGTGCACCTCGCCAAGGGCCAGCATCAGAACGGCTGCGCGCTCCGCGCCCTTCAGTTCACGCTCGACGCCGTCCTCCGAGACGGTCAGCTGGTTCTGCAAGGAATCGGTTGCCATGCTTACGCTGCCTCATCCAGCCAGCCGCGCACGATGGTCACGGCTTCAGTCGGGTAGTCTTCGATCATTGCGCCAACCTTGGCGACGGACGAGGCCTGCAGCGCGCCTTCGCGCTTGGCCTCTTCAAGCCATTCGATCACGATGCCGTCGTCTTCGTCCTCAAGTTCGCCAGCCGGGAGTTCCGACTGGGCGACCAGCGTGCCATCCGGTGCGATCACCAGTTCCTGGGCGGTCTTTTCTTCCGGCGTCACGATGCGCTTCAGCAGCGGGCGGACGACGAAGAGCAGCAGGAGCAGCGAGATCAGCAGAAGCACGCCAAGCTCGGCGAAGCGCATGATGTCATCGCGGGTGAAATCGAACATGCCCTGCTCGGCCGTCTCGAAGTCCGTCTCCGGAGCCGTGGCAAAGCGCAGGTTGACCACTTCCACCACGTCGCCGCGGGCGGCATCGAAGCCGACAGCCGAGCGCACCAGCACGGAAATCCGGTCAAGGACCTCCTGCGGACGCGGCGTGTACTGCAGCACGCCTTCCGCATTCGGCTCGTAGATGCCATCGACCAGCACGGCGACCGACAGGCGCTTGACGCGGCCAGCCTCGATCACCTCGGTCCGGATCGCCTTGGAGACTTCGAAGTTGACGATTTCCCTCGGTCAGGCTGGAGCCTTCGGTGTCCCCGCCTGCCCCTCCGGCATCGGCGTTCGGGATCTGGTTGCCGGCCGTCACACCGCCCTGCTGGTTGGTGCGGGTCGAATTTTCTTCCTTGCTCTGGGTCGAGCGAACAACCTGGCCTTCGGGATCAAAGCGCTCCTGGGTCTCGGTGATCCGGTTGAAGTCAACGTCGGCTGCGACACGGACACGGGCGCGGCCAGGGCCGACGATGCTGTTCAGGATCTCCTCGATCTGGTTGCGCAGCCGCTGTTCGACCTCGAACGTGCGCTCCTGGATCTTGCCGGAGGACATGTTGTCGGGGTTGTCATCGCCGACGGTGGCGAGCAGCCGGCCGGCGTCATCCACGATCGACACGCGTTCCGGTGTCAGACCATCGACGGCGGCGGCGACGAGATGCTGGATGGCACGGATTTCACTTGCACCCAGCGACCCGCGGACCTTGACCGCAATGGAGGCGGAGGGCGGGCGCACATCGCGCTGGAACAGCTGGCGCTCCGGGATCACCAGATGCACGCGCGCCGAGACAATGCGGTCGATCGAACGGATGGTCCGGGCCAGTTCGCCTTCAAGGGCGCGCAGGTGATTGATGTTCTGGACAAAGCTCGTGGCACCGAGCGTGTCGGTGCGGTCGAAGATCTCGTAGCCGACGGAGCCGCCGGTCGGCAGGCCCTCTTCGGCAAGGCGCATGCGTGTGCGGGCAATCTGGTCCTTCGGGATGAGGATCGTCGAGCCGTCCTGACGAAGCTCATAAGGGATCGCGAGCTGCTCCAGATTGTTGACGATCTGGGCAGAGTCCTCGATCGTCAGGTTGGAGTAGAGCTGTCCCATCTCCGGCGACGTGACCCGGAAGATGATGAAAGCAAACATCCCGACCAGAATCGCAGCCACCGCCCCCATCGCGGCGATGCGCGTTGGCCCCATGGTCCGAATAAATTCGATCAATCCGTTCACGTTTGCCCGCTCAGCCTGTTTGCCCCGCCGCAGACACCGGAAAGGAATCGAATCCCCTCCAGTTACCGACGCGCCATTGTCCGATAGGCAAAATTTGCCCGCCAGAAGGTAAACAAGTTATTAACGAGTATCGCCGCCAGAGATTGAAATGGCGGAATTGCGCCATTTGTGGCGGACGCCCCGTTTTGCAAAACGGTAGAAAATGCCGCCCAGCGTTAACCAATCACTCACGATTGGGGTTTGGCGATCCGAATCCACCCCTCGCATCGGCCTGGCCGGACCCGTGCGTGGCATGAAACCGGCCATAAAAAAAGCCTGGCCGCGAGGCCAGGCTTTAAGGCTTTGGAGGTTCGATCCGTGCGCGCGGGGGGCGCCGGTCGTTAATTGCGATACTGCTGAACCCGCGTAGCTCGCAGGCCAGCCAATCCGTGGCGCTCGATAGAGCTCTGCCAGGACAGAAACTCCTCAACCGTCAGCGTGTAGCGCTGGCATGCTTCCTCCAGCGATAACAGGCCGCCGCGAACCGCGGCGACAACTTCAGCCTTGCGCCGGATAACCCAACGCTTGGTGCTTGGTGGCGGCAGATCCGCGATCGTCAGCGGACTGCCGTCAGGCCCAATCACATATTTCACACGCGAACGAATTTGCTCGGTCATTGTACTCTCACACAAACCATGACCAGGTTTAGAGGTGAGATTACACGGCGGGATTTAAAATTTACCTAAGCAACCATACACTTATGATTAACCACGAAATTGCAAATTCTTCAGTTGTTATTAAATCGTTCGCTGCGATTTGCATTGCCTTGTTTCAACCACATTAACAGATCGCTAACCATAGTTTTCACGATAACGCTGCGTCTTCAACGAAAACGGCCGATGCGTGTGCACCGGCCGTAAAATGCGTCGGGATTGAACGACAGAGGTCAGAGAGCCGTAGACGAAACAGATTTCACCGAGGCCACCGGAATTCTCACGTCGCCAATCTTCAGGAATGCAGTTCCACTCGAGATATCGACCTTGTCGACCTTGCCCTTCACCTCGGTGGTCACCGTCTGCTGGGTGCTCGAGCTGTCGAAGACGGAGAACTTGATCGTGTAGGCACCGGCTGTAGCCGTGCTTCCTTCGGTCGTCTTGCCATCCCAGGTGTAAGTGCCCGATCCCTTGTCGAGCTTGACGTCGCCCCGGTAGACAAGAGCACCGCCCGAGTTGCGCACTTCGACGGTGCCCTTGGCATCCTTCGGCACGGTGTAGTTCCAGGTCGCCTTGCCATTGTCCAGCATGGTGGTGTCGCCGGATGCTGAAACATAGGAGCCGAGGTAGGACACGTAGCTGCTCGCCTGCCCGGACTGGATGACGCTGAGCAGGCTGGCCAGCTGCTCGTTGGTCTTCAGCCCCTGCTCGACCGTGGAATACTGAACCAGCTGCTGGGTGTATTCCGCCGGATCCATCGGCTCGAGCGGGTTCTGGTTCTTGATCTGCGTGGTCAGCAGCTTCAGGAACAGATCGTAGCTGCCAAACAGGGTCTTGCGGCTCTGCTCGGTTGCCGAGTTGCTGCTGGTTCCCGATGTGCCGGCGGCGCTGACTGTTGCCATGATGATTGGTCTCCTTCACGCGCCCCTTTAAGGGGCAACGCCCTGGCGACAGCCACCTTGCTGTCCGGCCGGGCGCCGGGTTGTTTCAGTCGATCCGGCGCGCAAGATGTTCCGCGCGGCCGGAACTGGTTCAGATCCGAATGTCCAGCCCACCAGCCGCAGAACCACGGTAGAGCTGGGCGACACGCTCGCCAGCCTGCCGCTCGGCCTGTGCAGCGTCAGCTTCACGCGCCGGACGCTGGCCCTCCTGGCCGGAGCGGCCCTGGCCATCCTGTCCGGCAAAGTTGAACGAGCGGCCGCCCTCATCGCGCAGCGAAAACTGCAGGCCGCCCTGATCCGGCTTGAGGCCTGCCGCTTCAAGCGCCCGCTCAAGCGAACGCTGGTCGCGCATGAACATGTCCAGCGTCTCGGCCTTGTCGACCGTCAGCTTCGCCTTCACTTCGCCGTCCTTGGTGACGGTCATTTCCACGTCGATGCGGCCAAGCTCTGCCGGATCCAGCCGGATCTGGAAGCGGCTCTGCCCCGGGCGCGACTGCGACTGCATCTGCGCCACGACCTGCGCTGCCGCAGCCTGGGCCATTGCCGAGCCGGATTGGGTGCCGGCGCTGTCGCCCGGCATGCCGGATACCGGGGCCGCCGTGCCAAGGAAGCCGGAAATGGTGCGCGTGGCAGCGCCGAGGTCATCGAACTCGCCAAACCTGCCGAAGTCCAGTGCTGCAGCCGGCAAGGGCGCGTCACGCTGGGGCTGATCGACGGTCTGGGCCGTTGCCGGGCTCACCGGCGCGCCGCCATCGGCGGCAGTTGTGCCGCGCGTGCCGGTGCCTTCTGCGCTGGCGACGGCCGCACGGCCTTCGCCTTTCGGCGCCGCGCGCAGATCATCCTGCGACAGGTCGGACGCATTCAGATCCCCCGTCTGATCCCCGGCCAGATCGCCATTGGCGCTGCTGGAGGCTGCAAGCTGAGGAGACTGAGGCGCAACCGGCTTGACCTCGGGCTTGGCGGACGATGCCAGCTCCCCGGCAATTGGGCCGTCGGCGCTGAGCGTCTCGGCTTCACCGGCCAGAGGGTTGGCCAAAGCGTCGGCCAGGGGGGCAGATTGCGTGGTTGCCCGCGCAGGCTGAAGACGCGCGGCAGCCACGGTGAGGGCCGGTTCGGCAGATGCAGCAGCCGGCAGCGGCGCAACCGCCTGCCGCAGCGGCGATCCGGCCTCGGGCGCCTGATCCTCGACAGAGGTTGTCACGCTGAAGCCATCGGCAACGGCCTCAGCCAGCTGCACCAGAAGCGGATTGGCGGATGCCGTCGCCGGCTGCACCGGCTGGGGCGCGTCCTTGGCCGAGGTCGCAACCAGCTGCAGCGGAGCGCTAGTCTCCCGATCCTGCTTCACAGCGGCCTGCGCGGCAGCTGCGCCAGACGGATCGGCCGCTCTGGCCGCGAATTCGGCGATGGCCGCATCGCGGGCGGCAGAGAAGAAGCGGTCATTGCCCGTCTGGCCCGGCTCCGGCACGCGGGTTTCCCAGCCGTCCGGATTGGTTGGCACGGGACGTTCGGACAGGACCTTGGGCGCCTCTTCAGTGGCGGCCGTTTGCGAGGCAACAGGGCCATTCGCCTGCGCGGCAAGGGCTGCGCTCTTCTGGCCCTCGGCCTGTGAGCCGAGAGCTTCACCTTCGGGTGCAGCGCCGCCCAGCAGCGCGGCGAAGCGCGCAGCGAGCTGGTCGGCCAGGTCATCAGCGGTGCCATTTGCTGCCGGCAGTGGCTCGGCCTCGCCAGCCAGTTGCACGGCAGGAGAGGCTGGCGCGTCCGCTGCAACAGGTGCCAGGGGAGCCGTCACGGGCACGACCGGTGCCGGGACAGCGGGAGCAAGAGGCGCACCGGCGGCGGGCTGCAGCTGGGCACCGGCGGCAACCTGTTCAATAGACTTGCCAGCCAGGTTGCCCGCAAGGGTTTCAGCAGGGTTTTCGGCCCCGGCTTCAGCGAGACCGCCAGACGGCTTGTCGCCCAAACCTCCAGCGAGGCCACCAGCATCGGCTCCAGCAGACAGCCCGGCCGGCGGAGCGGGCAAAACCGGCGGCGGCGTCAGGACCGGGACAACCGGCAGCAGATCACCGGAGGCAAGAAGCGTTTCCGCATCGGGCGCAAGATCGTCAGTGGCAAGATCAAGCGGCAGATCAACCGGGCGGGACGGGGCTGTGGCAGCGGCGGGCGGAACAGCCTCGGCCGCTTCCCCCGGCTGCAAGGCGGCCAGAAGGTCCTGAAACACCCCCGCGAGCGGGCCGCCTGCCGGCGCAGTCTTGCCGGCATCGCCGCCCAGAGCGGAAGCAGCTGCACCCAATCCATCGATCCGGATCTGAAACGCCTGCACGAGCACCCTCACACACCAACCGCCCGCAGGCGGACTTCACGTGCGCCTTCCAATGCAATGCCCGCGCCAGTTTTCCTCAGGCTAAAATGCTGTTTTGAATCAAGAAAGTGGCGGAGACCGCCGCACAAACCGCAGCAACCGCGCGCGCGCCTGCGGCAGAAGTTGCAGGCGCACCCGGCAGAGATTGCCGCCCTCGCGCCGGGCTGATTTGGCTTTGGTCGCAAGTTTCTGTATAAGCGGCGTGTTTCTCGCAATCGGACCTGCCGGCCCTGACGTGCCTTGCCAAGGGCAAGCCACCCTGGCTGTGCGCCCGTTGCGGGGCGACGTTTCATCCCCGACTGGCGGACCTTGACCCCGCCAAGGCGCAAGGATCGACCTGAGATGCTGAATTCCCTCGACCTGCCGCGTGCACCCAAGGACACGCGTGTGGTTGTCGCCATGTCCGGCGGCGTGGACTCCTCCGTTGTTGCCGGCCTGATGCAGCGCGAAGGCTATGACGTCATCGGCGTCACGCTGCAGCTGTATGACCATGGCGCCGCCGTGCACCGCGCCGGCTCCTGCTGCGCCGGCCAGGACATCCACGATGCCCGCCGCGTTGCCGAACGGCTCGGCATTCCCCATTACGTGCTGGACTACGAGCGCCGCTTCAAGGAAGCCGTGATCGACCGCTTCGCCGACAGCTACATGAACGGCGAGACGCCGGTGCCTTGCGTCGCCTGCAATCAGACCGTCAAGTTCTCCGACCTCCTGGAGACCGCGCGCACGCTGGGCGCCGACGTGCTGGCCACCGGCCACTATGTGCGCTCGGAGCAGGAGGGCGCGCACCGGGCGCTGTACCGGCCGGTCGATCTCGACCGCGACCAGAGCTATTTCCTCTTTGCCACGACGCAGGCGCAGCTCGACTTCCTGCGCTTTCCGCTCGGCGGCATGTCGAAGCCGGCGGTGCGCGAGCTGGCGCGCGAGTTCGGCCTCTCCGTTGCCGACAAGCAGGACAGCCAGGACATCTGCTTCGTGCCGAACGGCAAGTATTCCGACGTGATCCGCAAGCTGCGGCCGGAGGCAGCAGAGCCGGGCGAGATCGTGCATGTGGACGGGCGCGTGCTTGGCCGCCACGACGGCATCATCCATTACACCATCGGCCAGCGCCGCGGCATTGGGGTGGCCACCGGCGAGCCGCTCTATGTGGTGCATCTCGACGCGCCGAACCGCCGCGTGCTCGTCGGCCCGCGCGAGGCGCTTGCCACCCGGACGCTGGAGCTGCGCGATGTCAACTGGCTGGGCAGCACACCGCTTGGCCAGGACATGAGCTGCGAGGTCTTTGCCAAGGTGCGCTCGACCCGGCCGCCCACCCCGGCGCGGCTGACGCTGGACAACGGCCAGGCGCGAGTGGACCTCACCGACGGCGAGACCGGCGTCGCCCCCGGCCAGGCCTGCGTGTTCTTCGACAGCGACAGCCCCGGCGCGCGCGTGCTGGGCGGCGGCTGGATCTCCAGAGCCCGGCCGGTCGGCCTCACCGCCGCGCCAGACTTTTCCCGCGCGGAAGTGCGCAGCCATGCGGTGGCTGTCACCGCCACCCCCGTTCGCGGCTAAGACCAGCTCGTGATGAACCTCGCTCACCGAGAGCTGGGCCAAGCCCGGGCGGCGGTTGAGCCTTTTCAAGGCGTGATGCGTCAGCATCTCAGCGCCTTGGTACAAGCCCCGCCCCGGCACCCGGAACGCCGGGGCGCAGCCCCTCCCCCTCCCCTGGAGCCGCCCCGGCCCGGCGCGACGACCGGTCAGGCCGGGTCTGGCTCCCCGGCAGTTTCATCCACAGCCGGCAAAAAACTCTGATGCGGGAGGCCGCAAGTCCGCTTGACAGGCCGCCCCGCTCCTTTCTATAAGCACGCCACATCCGGCGTCGCCCAAGACGCCGGTCCATCCGACCCCGGCACATTGGCCATGCAAAGCCAACACGCCCGGACCTCGGACCGGATGGCGGAGTAGCTCAGTTGGTTAGAGCAGCGGAATCATAATCCGCGTGTCGGGGGTTCGAGTCCCTCCTCCGCTACCACCATTCCCCCCAACCTGTTGTCATTTGAGTCGGACAGGTCCTTTGTTGCTTCGACAAGAAGGCCAACGGCTCCGAAGACCTCAACTTCTGTGCCTGTGTCAGTCGGTGTAACAACTACCTTCTGGACCAGCTTCCGGGCCGCTTCCGCTGCTTCACGGTTCTCGTCCGTTATTTGGATGTGAAATGTCTGCAATAACTCTTCGACGTACCTTGCGAACTCCTTGATCGCTCCTGGGTGCACCGCGACGTTTTCCGGCAACGGTGGGAGAGCGACAAGTTCGGCTTCAATGGCTTTGATCTCGGCCCTTATGTCGGCAAGACGTGGATTTGCGATTTCGGCTCCGAACATGCCTGCATCGTAGTCATCCCAAACACGCTTTTCTCGCGCCCGTAAAATGCCGAGTTTCTTTTCAAGTATTCGAACCTGCTCGACAGTGTCTTCAGCCAATCGAGTTCTTTCGACGTTGTAAGCCTTGACAACTTCGACGATCAAATCCGGTTGCTTCAAATGTTGTCGCAAACCGCCGAAAGCCGCCTCAACCAATTCATCGAGATAGAAGGCCGAACGATTGTCACACGAACGCGACTCTTTCATCGTCGAACATTGAACTCTGATGCGTCCGTTCGATTTGTCCTTCATTGAAAGCCCTCCACCGCAACAGCCGCACTGCAAAAGGCCAGAAAGCAGGGTCTTGGCTCTGCGAAAACGCTCAGGACGGACTTCCCTGTCTTTCGGAAACAAGCGCTGTACCGCTTCAAAGTCACAAGATGAAACAATCGCCAATTCGGGAACTTCAATCCGAACAACCGCATCGTCATCATTCGGACGCGATATCCGCTTTCCGGTCTGCGGATGACGCACCATAGAAACGCGATTCCATTCCCGAATTCCGTGATAGATGGCGTTCCTAAGGATGCCGTTCCGACGTGATCGTGAGCCGTTCAAAGTAGAAGCGTTCCAGCGTTTACCGCGCGGTGCGGGAATGCATTCGGCATTCAATCGTGCCGCGATATCGCGGGGAGACCGCCCCTCGAGCCTTTCTTTAAAGATCCGACGAACAATCACCGCCTCCCCGGGCTGCATAGCATCACCTTCATCAGGCTGAAGCTCTCCATTTCGTCCGACGAGCAGATAGCCGTAAGGGCGACCGCCCGCGCTTTTTCCTGCTCTTACCTGTCCCTGTTGTCCGCGTTTTACCGCATGCCCGGTGCTCTCAAGCTGATTACGCCCAACAATCGCAAGGATCGCAGCTGTGTTTCGATCCACCTTTCCATGAGCAACAGAATGCAAAACGATACCGTTGAACGCCAATTGTCGAAAAATGACGGCCATGTCGCCTTCATCGCGGGTCAGGCGGTCCAGATGATCGACGATCAGGAGGCTTGGTCTCTCGTGCTCAAGTTCAGTCAACAGGGTATTCAAACCACGACGATTAAACATGGTGGCACCCGACAAAGCGTGGTCAGTGTACCGACGCTCAATCGTAGCGCCAATGGAGGCCGCATAGCGCATGCAAGAGGCCTCCTGATCTGCAATGGATTTGTCTGTCGAATCTTCATGGGAATAGCGCCCATAAAAAAATGCACGTTCCGCCAAATCGCCCCCCATCAACTTCTGACATCTACCAGGTGAAGCCGCGCAAGCGAGCGCCCAAAAGCAGCAGCCAGTTCCGAAAGAGGAACGCCTGCTGGATGCACCTGTGGACACGTTGCCGCTGCATCTAGGCACGCAACTGGTGTTCGGTGTTCCGCCGCAGAGTTTTGCGACTTTGCAAATTTGCCGCCGGCTACCGCAGCATTCATTGATGTGGGCTTTTCGAAGACAATCTTCGTAGCCGCCCCGTGCTTATCAGATTTCACGTTTCCGCTCATTCTCCCGCGCCGTCGACGATCTACGAACTCGGGGAGACCGCCGACAGACGCGGGTGATTTACCTCACCTTCCCGAACCGGCTGGGAGTTGAACGAACGCCGTTCAACCCCCCAACAACAAAAATGCTGTCGTCATTTCACGAAACCTGCAAGAACTTTTTTTGATAAACGGCGCGAAAAAATCCAAGGGAATCAAATTGTTGACAATTCCCCCTCTCAGAAGTTCTCAGTTTCTGAGTGGATAGGTTGTCGCTTCAAGGTCGAATACAGCCTCGTCGGTCGCATCGTCGTCATCAGCGCTTTGCAGGCTTTGTTCTGCCTGCCTCCAAAGCACTTCAAAGCCTTTGGAAACAGCGCCTGGATCATTGGCAAGAATATCTCGCATCGCTTCCAGAACGAACAGTCGTTCTCTGGCGAGCTTCTCACGTCGATCATGTGCGGACAGCCTCTTCTTGTATTCTGCGTTGGCCAGTCGAAGTTCTCTTCGCCGTTCAAAATGCACATTCGCGACAAGCTGTTGCTTCGCTTGAACAGCAATATCTGCAACCGCCAAGGCTTGAGCAAGAGCCGCCGACTTTGCCGCCATGCGCTTTCGTTTCCCCGGCCATAATGCCCACCACCAGCTCGGTTTCGGGTTCCGCTGAACCTGCTTCCAAGCCTCGTCCTGAGCGACCTGAGCCTTCGTCAGAGCATCTGAGGCGTGCTTCTCTTTCTTGGCAAATTCCTTCGGTGAGATTGGCTCGGGACGAGGAGGCAGCGGGGCAGACAGTTCCACATGCAGTTGCTCCTCAAGATGGTCAAGCTTGCGCAAAACATCGGCTTTTTGGCGCTTAAGGTCCAATGCCGGGACACCCTTGAGTGTGGAGTCCTTCTCACCCGCGTCATTTCCGGCGGTTCTCACGACATCAACCTGCGACGACATAAAATCCGCAGCAATACGCTTTCGAACACCCGCAAGCCGATGCAGCGCCCCTACCAGCTTTCCTTCCTGCGTTTGGACGATCCAAGTGCCCGGTTTATCTCCGACCTCGATCGCCATCCCGTGGGAGCCGAACGCATCCCTTAATTCCTGTAGTGACAACGCCGAGGCCCAAATATCTTTCACAACGGCTCGAAGCGCGGGGAGATCGATTCCCCTCCGCTTACATTCTTGATGCTGTGCATGGGTGAAACCTTCGCGCGGCAACGTGGTGTTCGTTGCAATGAAGCTTGCCAGCGCCTTAGCGACATCGTTGAGGCCACGTTTAACCAGACCCGCCAGAACAGCTTTTGAATGTCGTCCGTGTACGAATTCATGCCCAAACTCGTGCTCAGACCATCGAGCTATTAGCTCGTGTCGAACGTGATCATACGACGACGACAAAACCCGACCGGATATCGGATCGACTTCACCTACCAGGACATGCCAATGCCGATCAAAAGCGGAGGTCACAGCCCGTGGCTTTTGATGTTCGACAACAACCGCAGCAGAGATGTCGAAGCCAAACTCCCCCGCCAATTTCCTGAGAAAAGAACGGACCTGGTCATTTGACATGCTCTCATGCGGAGAAATGATCCAATGCCGGACGCAAAATTTGCTCTCGTTCGCCCTTGCATCAGCGTGCATGTCGGAAACGTCTGCTTCTGTCCCTTGGATGAACGCCACGCGTTCATTTTCATCGCCATGGACGAGATGTCGAAGGAGGCGTTTGATCCCCTTACGGGTGCTAACACGATGAGCCTTCAGGATCACGGGACCCTCGCCAAAACGCGCGTTGTGATTTTCCGAGCGCTGTCTAAGGCTTCCCGCGACCTCATGCCGTCATCAGCCAAGAGAGTGTTCAGAGACCGGCGCAGGGCGACTAAGTCCTCGTGAAGAAGGCGATCAATCTGCCGACCGGCTGCCGCCTCCGATGCTGCCTTGCGAAGAAGTGCGGAAACCGTCCGGCCGGACCGCTCGGCAGCCGCATGAAGACGCGCCTTCTCTGCGCTGGTCGCGCGAAATTTGATGATGGTGTCTTGACGCATCTGCTTCTCTCCGGGGGTCCACGGGGGCCAAAGCCCCCTGGCCTGCTGCGGGCCACGTCCGCATGGCTGGCAACTCCCTTTTCGCCCTTCACTTCGTGACCACGCACTAACTGAACCGTGAGCCCTCAGATCACCGGCCACAACCGTCCTGTGGACACAAAAAGCCCGGCCGCATTAGCAGCCGGGTCCTCAAGGGTTTGAATGACTTGTCAGGAGTTCGTGTGAATCCCGAATGCAACGCGTTTGCGCCTTCCGGCTCACAGCAGACCGGGCAATTTCGCCTTCCATTCGCTCATTAGTATGAGCGTGGCTTGCACGGTCTCCCCGTTATTCTTCACAAGCTCCAACTCGCCAGATGGGACGTGCTCATCCCAAGTGAAATTGTTCGACAGGAACGACAGAACTTCACGCTTGTAGGCCGTGTCGAGATTGTCGAGCTGGTCGCCCTTGGTTTCCAGCACGGTGATGCGCTTGGCGCTTCCCTCGCCCTGAACGGCGAAGATGAAGTCCGGGTAGATTTTGGCCTTCCGCCACCCCTGAATGCCGTATTGGGTCCGGGCGACGTTCCGATGCCACCACGCCAGCGCCTGTTCCCCGTCGAGATAGACGGCCACTTCGCGCTCGTCGGTATTCAGCTCGGCCTCGTATACGGGCGCGAAGAGGCTTTTCTCCAGCGGCCCGCCCGTCTTGCTCAGGAGCTGGCGAGCGTTCTCAGGCTCAGTGGTCTCCATGCTGAACGGCATCCGCCAGTTCCGGCCGTCAAGGCGAAGGCGAAACTGGATGCGTCCACCAGCGACTTCGGCCTTGAATAGCGCCTCTGCCCGGGCATGGCGCGCGGCATCGAGGCCCTTGCGCAGCTCTTCGACGATCAGGCTCGCCAGCATACCCAGCTTCCCGTCGTCGAAGCCCCGCGCCCGCAGCCCGTCCAGGAGCCGACCAACTATCTCGCGGCCGACGAAGGGGTTTGGCACGATGTCGGACACCATGCGCACCGCATGGGCAGGGTCGAAGGCGAGAGTTTCGGAATTCTCCGCGACGGCCTCCCCGACGAACAACTCGTCGCCGTCATCGGCAAGCCGGATGCGCTGGAGCTGGCTTTCGGCCGCCTGCGCGTTCTCGGGAATGCGCGACACGATGTCTTTGGGGTCGAAGCCGCGCCAGTCGATGGCGGACAGCACGTCCGTCTCGTAGTCCAGGTCCCGCGCTGCGCCTTCCTCCACGATCATGACCTTGGGCAGATAGATGTCCGTCTTGGAGAAGGCCGGGCGGCGGTCGATCGTCCGGCTCACATTGACACTCCCATTGCCATCGCCCTGCGCAACCTGAAGGACCAGGTCGCCAAGCCCGTCCTGCTCCAGCCCTTCCTTGATCGCGCCCACTACATCGGCGGTGGCGGCGTGGTGGGTGATGACGTGGCATTCGTCGAGCGTGTCGATCCCGGTCTTCATGGCATGCGGCTGGCGCAGGATTCGGCCGACGAGCTGCGTCATGGCCTTCAGGTTGGTGCTCGCGGCAAGGCCGCAGAGCACATAGGCGAAGGGGCAATCCCAGCCTTCCTGAAGCGCCTGTTTGGTGATGATGGCGCGCACCCGGTTGGTGGGCGACAGAAGATCCTGGTTCTCGGGGTCGTTCAGGTCGTTCTGCTGCGCCGTCTTGATGGCGATCTCGGCTGCGTCGAAGCCCGCCGTCAGAAGCCAGTCCTTAACGTCCTCGGCATGGATATGGCCACTTTCGCGCTGATCGGCCCCGGTGCGCTCGACCTGGATCAGCATGATCGGCCGGATATAGCGGTTGGTCTCCGACCGGAGCTTGCGCGCATCGGCGTCCAATGCGTTGAGCTTGGCGAGCGCCGCGTTGAGCGTCGCCTTCCAGTCGTTTCCCTGCCTCGGGTCGAGGTTGAGGGGCATCTTGATCATGCCCTCGCGGTCCAGCTCGCGCCCCGTCACCTCGACCAGAACATTGGCGTACCGGCCTGGCTTGGGAGTCTTTCCACCCTTGGGCTGCACGTCCTGCGGCGTCGCCGTCAGCTCCAGCACGAAGCACGGGTTGAAGCCATAGAGCGTGCGGAAGGCGAGGTCAGAAATCGCGCGGTGCCCTTCGTCCAGCACGACGACGGGCCGGATGATCCGCAGCGCATTCCCGAGCGAGTCCTTCACCATGGGGAACATGCCGGTATAGGCGGAGAGGTTCGGTGTGCGGTCGAGCGCGGCCTTATGGGCCTGCTGCTCGCCTTCGGCCGGGAAAAAGCCGTGCACGTCGCCCCGGTCCTGAAACATTTTCAGGGAGTCCTGGTTCTCGCGATTCGAGGATTGGAGCATCAGGAGCATGACGCAGAGGTTCGTTTCGACGTCGCGGGCATCGAGGCGGTCGGTCTTCTCCATGATCCGCACACGCCCGGCGGCGGCGCGGTCGAGCGCTTGCCGGTAGGGGTGCTGGCGGTCCTTCAGCCGTTTGAGGGTCTGGGTATAGATCGCCTCGTTCGGCACGACCCAGAGGACAAAGCCGGTGTTGCGGTCGAGATACCGGCCCATAATCCGGGACACGCCGGTCACTGCAAGCCAGGTTTTTCCGCCGCCCGTCGGCACCTTCAGTACGGCGTTGGGGACAGGCCTGTCGCATCCGTCCATCCGTTCGGAGAACGGGATGGCGGTGCGCGAAGCCGGCAGCTTTCCATCGGCCTTGAGCGCGTCCCATGCCTCCTTGGCGAAGTCGGGGATCGGCAGCTTGAGGTGCGGCTTCAGCGCCGCAAGCTCTGCGACTTCGTCCGCCTCCTTCTTCTTCGCCTTCAGAAGGTCGAGGTAGGCGTCGAGTGTGTTCAGCACGCTGTCCTGATAGTCGAGCTGGCGGAACATGGCGCTCAGCTCCGGTCGATGCGGTAGAGGGCGAAGGGAAGCGGCACGAACTCGACGGGGATGTTCTGCTCGGCGAGCATCTTCTGGCTGACATAGCGGGCAGGGGCGAAGACCAAGTGCCGCTTGTGTGGGTCGGTGGTGGCAAACATCTTAGCCCGCGATAGGGTCAGAGCGGCCTCCGGCGTCTTCAGCCATTCCAGATCGGGCCTGTAGATCAGCCAGACATGCTGGCCCTCGGTCGCCCCGAGATAGAAGTCGGCCTCGCGAACAGCAGCAGGGTCAAGCGCTCGATTGGTTGCCATGTGGAACAGAGCCGCGCCAAGCCCGGCATAAGGCGGCAGCGCCTCACCGCTCAGCACCTTGTCCAACTCGACTGGCTCGCCAAGGGTGCAGTAGGTGAATTCCCCACCCAGCCCCTCGGCCTTCTCATCAACGGTCTTTTCACCGGTGACGATAAGTTCTCCTTCCTTCACTTCCTTTTTGATGCGGTCGTATTCATGCCCGTGAAGGTTCTCGATTGCCGCCACGCTTTCAGTTAGCTTGTCAGCCTTCTTCAACTTGGTCCAGTTTAGCGAATCCCGCAGAAGCTCTGTTTTTTGAGTGCCCTTAAAACTATAGCCATTAATCACTCGCCGGACGCGTTCGGCTGTTAACTTGTCGGCATAGTCCTCCATCTCGACAAGTATGAACCGGCGGCTACCGCCATCGCGCTTGTTGGCTTCGAGGACGGCATGGGCGGTAGTACCAGACCCGGCGAAAGAGTCGAGGATGATGGAGTCAGGTTTGGTCGCGAGTTCCAGCACCCGCAAAAGAAGGTCTTTCGGCTTTGGAGTAACAAAGACATCAGCGGTCTCTTCAAACGACATGATGTTGTTGATCTCCTTTTTGGCGTCCTGTGTGTGCCCAACCTCATTGTAAAACCACAACGTTTGCGGGACGCGTCCGTCCTTCACCTCGGAAAGGAATTGCTTGAACGCTGGTATGTTGTTCCCGTCATCCCCCCAGTAAACTCTTTTGTCTTTATCCGCCTTCCAGAAATTATTTTCGGAAACTGTCCAATATCGACCTGAAGGGGGGCCACTTAGAACCCGCCCGCCAGGGCACTTAATTGGGTAGGTTCCCTCACTGTAATAGTTTCGAGCAGAGCAATCACCCGGCTTCCAAGGACCACGTGGGTCATTGTCGATATTGGAATATCTAGCATTCATCTCGTCGGTGCGGCCAAGTAGGTTTATGCCCCAACGGTCTTTGTTCTTGACGTAAACTAAGACGTAATCGTGATCTGAGGAGAAGTGCTTGGCAGAAGGTTTCGGCGAATAGTTCTTCTGCCAGATGCAGACTTCAACCCGATTAACTTGTCCAAAAATTTCGTCCAAAAGTGCGATGGCGTTGGACACCTCATTGTTATCGAGGGTCACCCAGAGCGAGCCTTCCTCTGCCAACAGTTCGTGTAACAGACGCAGACGGGGCCACATCATCGCGCACCACTTGTCGTGGCGTAGACCGTCTTCTATCCCAATAGGATTGGATTCCAGCCATTCGCGGATCATCGGAGCATTGACGTTGTCGTTATAACTCCAGCCCTCGTTCCCCGTGTTGTAAGGCGGGTCGATGAAAATGCAGTCTACCTTGCCCGCATAGAGCGGTAAAAGCGCCTTCAAGGCGTGCAGGTTATCGCCTTGGATGATCAGGTTGCCGTCGAGCGAAACCGGCCCGACCCCCTTGTCCGCATGCGGCACGAGCGGACGGAAGGGCACGCCCAGATGGTGGTTGTAGACAAATTCCTTGCCCTTGAAATTCAGCTCGGTCATCTGCTCCACCTATTTGCGCAATCTTGAACTTCCAGCACCTAGGTCCCTTAACACGGTTTTCAGATTCGCGGACCAGCAGACGATCTACATAAATTGGCGAACTAAAACATCATGCAATCTGAACGAGAATCGTGGATAAATGCTGCGGATGCTCCTGAAATCAGTGCGCCAAAAGTGAAAAACGGCTGGATCTAAGAGACCCATAGGAATGGTGGAAATTGCCGACATCATCGAAATTGAAACCCTTGCGGATGGCACGTTAAAGGTCCGTTCCAGAGAACGCCGTGATCTTGAATTCAAACAATTCTGCGATGAAGCGGCGTTCAAAAAGTGCCTGAAAACCATCGCGGCATTTTCGAACACCGCTGGTGGGCAGATCGTGTTCGGTGTGACGGATAGAAATCGGCAGATATGTGGAATTGACAGGGCACAGGTTCCCGACGCGGCAGTACTCGATAATATAATTTCACAACATCTGACACCTGCTCCCGACCTTGAGGTCGAAGACGCCGAGCTCGCGGGACTTCACCTGGTGCTGGTCACCGTGAAAAAGAAAACCCTCCCCCCCATCTTGGCGATCAGAGATTGTCAAGTGATGGAGAATGGACGAAATAAGCCAGTTCTCGCACAAGGAGCCGTTTACTACAGGCGAGCGGGCCAATCCCTCCCGGCAACCGGAGAAGAGTTTCGCGCCATCATGGAAAGGCGGGATGACGCGATACGAAACTCAATTCTCGGCTTACTTTCCAGAGCGCAAGAGATCGGCTTCGAACGCGTGGCAATTGCCGATGCGCATGCCTTCGGGAAGGCGGGTGATAACACCACCCTTTACATCCCCGAAGACGCTGCCAAATCGCTCAACATCATAGATCGGGCTCGACTCGTCGAAGACAAGGGGGCTCCTGCATATGAAATCAAGGGATCGGTAAGACTGACAACTCATTCGGATAAAGACCCGCGTAAGCCAGCTCTTCCTTTGACCTCTGTCCGCGCACTCCGTCCCGATATTGAGCGAACATTCTGGCACCGGATACCGTGGTCCCCGACCCATCTGAAAAAAGCAGCGGATCACCTTGGCTATTGGGATAGCCCGAATGGCGATGGGCGACATACTAGCTGCGATGAATTGACCAAACGGGTCAAGTATTTTGAACAGGGCCGCATTGGAATAAAAGAATTCTTTCAACGTGAACCCGACACATTCATCGAAGTTGTTGGCTCCAAACAAACCAAGGCCGAATACGAACGTCGAAAAGCTGAGGCCGATTAATCCCTGTGGGGAAATGGGCTGACCTTGTAGATCTACGGGTCAGGAATGACACCATCCTGTTTTAAGCCGATAAACTGCCGACCGATGAGAATATCTTTACCAGACTGATGCCTTACCCTGCGCATAGCAAGAGAACCTTCCTGCGGTGGTAATCGGAAGCCGAAGATTTTAAGTACCGACGCTCAAAACTGACTGACTGCTGATTTGTGGAACAAAGATAACGTGACGGGTTGTGTGACAACTTGCGCCGACGGAATTCTCGATTCACCATTTGTCTCATAAACGACCGTTTGTGAGACAAGGAGATTTTGATGGGTGAGTTGATCGGGTACATGCGCGTTTCCAAGGCCGACGGAAGTCAGACGACGGATCTTCAGCACGATGCACTCATTGAAGCAGGTGTCCATCCTGATCGAATCTATGAAGATCATGCGTCCGGGAAACGAGATGACCGTCCCGGCCTCGAAGCTTGTCTGAAAGCACTCCGCCCTGGTGACACGCTGGTGGTGTGGAAACTCGACCGCCTCGGACGAGACCTTCGCCATCTCGTGACTACTGTTGACGATCTCGCAAAACGCGATGTCAGTTTCCGTGTTCTGACCGGACACGGGCAACTTGACACATCAACCGCGTCAGGAAAACTGATGTTCGGCATCTTTGCGTCTCTAGCAGAGTTCGAAAGAGATTTGATCCGCGAAAGAACAAAAGCCGGGCTAGCGTCCGCCCGTGCCCGCGGTCGTGTCGGCGGACGGAAACATTCTCTCACAGCCTCGAAAGTGCGGTTGGCTCAGGCAGCGATGGGTCAGCCAGAGACAAAGGTCGCGGAACTCTGCAAAGAACTCGGCGTTTCCCGGCAGACGCTTTACCGACATGTTGCGCCTGACGGATCACTCCGCCCTGACGGTGAACGTGTCGTCAAGATCCGGCAATAGCCTTCCTGGTACGGTTATACCGGGACAGTTCCAACGCTCGTGACTTCAGAAGGCGCTGCGCGCCCGGATCAGCTTTGTGAGTATAAAGTGTCATGATGTTCCCGCCGAGCGTCCCAAGGAAACGGACGGTCTTTTCCAGTTCATGAATGTAGACATATTGCCCAAGCATCAAGCGTCCAGCTTGGGCCGCTTCGGCATAGTCGTCACACGTGACGACTTCCTTTCGATAGAAGCGATAGATTGATTTCATGGATTCTCTCATTCCTTTTTCCTCGGCAGATGGAGTTCCGCCTCGGCAATACTGATCGTGGAATTGCGGGAAAACCGTCTACTGATGCGCTACTCTCGGGTCCGGTCGCGCAATCTGAAGAATGACCGTCGCAGGCGTTCCAGTGCTTCTTCCCGCCACCGCATCAAAGCCCCAGAAACAGCCCGTAGATGGGGCCCGCACTGTTTGCTGACTTTGCAGCCGAAATCCTGAAGCTGTAGCCGTACGGTCCTCCAAACCAACGTAAAAGCCGACTTTTTAGGCGTCTTGGAGGGCTTTGCGGTCTGGTCCTGAGTTATGCCGCAAGCCGCTGAAGTGTAGTTATCAGGGCGCTGGCCAAGGACGGCCTTCCCACTTTGCCAAAGGGCTGCACGGACCATTTTCCCTCTTATCCTCGCCACAATTTTTGCAAGAAAACGATCCCCCGAAAGCTGCCCTTTCCGTGGGTCCTTCGTCGCTTCACGATTGGCACGCCGACGCGCGCGTTCCTCGCGCGCACTCGCCTCTTGCGCCGGGTCGTGGCGGGAGCGCTTCCACAACGCGAAGCCACCGCCCGTCCGCACGAGGCGAGCCCTTGACTGCGCCAACTCCCACGCGGCCATCAACGGCCTGTCTGGCCAGGTGAGTAGCTCCTTCGGATCATAGATGCCCCAAAGCATGTAAGTGGAACACGCCGCCGGATTTCGAACCATGTCATCCGGCAGGTCGACCTTCGAAAACTTCGACATCAAGCGTCGTCGCGCGGCTTCACGCTGCTCTGGCGGTATCCGGCAAATGAAATGGGCATGGAGGTCAAACTGACCACTCACCGCATCATATCGAGGATGTATCGCAATCAGGATCAGCTCAAAGCCGTGCTTTTTTCTCAGTTCGCTGAAATCAATGTTTATCCGACGATTGAAATCCGTCATGGCTTCGCAAAGGCCGTCGACTGACGCTTTAGCGCCCGTAAGGCCAACGTTCCAAAATAGCCAATCAGAAGCTCCAGCCTCCCGAGCGAAGACTTCGATATCCCTAACGGTCTGGACATCTCGCTTTAGGGCTTCGGACTTGAAGAAGCGGGTTCCCTTAAGGGGACGTCCCATTTCAATCACTTCGCCTGGCGCATCCTCCAGAAGAACGAGGTAACGGTCATTCTCGGACTGATACGGATTTATGCCCAAGTTTTCCAGCCGCTTCGCCAAAAGACGAGCGACCGTGACGGGGGATGCCGTTTTCCCGTCTATCTCCACTCGCGCATTCATCGTTGACGCTCCTCGAAGCTACGGCGGTAGTTCGGGGACTGTCGGGGTATGAAAACTTTGAAAGAAAATAAGGGGGTTTCAACATGGGGGGATCGATTGGAGCGGTCCTCCGCTACCACCCAATATCCTTGCCAATACCTTGATCCGGTGTAGCCCGCCGCGACTTTTTGCAAATTTGCCGCTTGGTTTTGCAGCATTGCCCTTTGATCATATTCGCTTCGAAGCGTGTTTGAAGGCTCTTTGACACGGCTATGGTTTCGGCAGGTTCGGGCCGGCAATGGTGAGCGAGCCGCCTTTGTGGCCGCAGCCCGTGCAGACAAGTGCCCTTTTGATCCGTGTGTCTCCTATGATGCTGTAGTTCGCTCCGTACCGCTTTATCAGGTTGTCAATATCAAGCTCCCGGCCCCGGCCGCAGCTAAGTCTGCCGCAGTGCCCGAACAGCCGGTAGCCGTGAGATTTCAATTCGCCGAGGGTGGTAAGCGATATGAGCCCTGTCACGTCTTGCTCGAAGCGTCTTCCGACTGCTGGGTCTTTTGCATCAGTGCTTTTTGGAAGCCTCGAACTGCCTGCGCAAATTCGGTCATTCGATACTGAGCAAACAAAAGTCGGTCTGGCGCACTCAATCGTTCGTTCAACAGGTCAAGCTGCTGGAGGAAATTCTCGTCAAGTTCAGAGGCCAGTTTCATAGCATCGCTATGCACGTTGTCCATATAAACAGTGCCTCCGTTCTCGGCGGCCCCGGTCAAACTCCGAATGGGTGCGATGGCGTTACCGATGTATCGTCGTATAAACTCTAGATCTGACAGGGCGCGGGTTTGCTCGACACGACCGCCAAACGAGCTAATCATCTGCCGGATCATGCTTGCGAATGTGTCGAGGTCTCGGCGTGCTTCCTGTTCATTGGTCAGCCGCGCCGTTTGTTCCATGATGCTGGCCTGTAGGGCGAGCGCCTTTTGCTGCTCCTCCATCGCCGTGCGCTGTTCAGATGCTATGTCCTGGCTGATTTTCAGCTCGCGGCGCTGTGCCCTGAGCTCATCGCGTTGCATGAGGACAGTGTAGATGAGACCACCAAATGCCAGAGGCGCAAAGGCACCGGCGAGCAAGTCGCCAAACTCGTTGAGGGCGAGACACCCAGGAGCGATCTCTGGCCCAGTGATGGGTTGCCAGAACCAAGGCCAAGAGCAAGCCAGCCATTGTGTTGCAACCTGCGGCAAACTCAGGACAGCCAGCAGCAGCATGATCCCGAGGATCAGCTTGTAAACCCACCGGGGCAGCCCTTCGAGCTCGACGTCCCTCGTCTCCCCGGTCCTTTGCGGCGTCATATCAGTCATCAGCGTACCCACGAGCCAAAACGGCGACTCATTGAGCCGCCGTTTGAGGATCGCAGATTGTGGTTCGGGCTGTCACCCGTAGACGTTCCAGAACAGCCGTCTGCCGTTCGGCCGTGCCCCTTGCATGATTGCCCAGGCCTTTGCCTCGTAGTTGGGATGCGTCGGGAACGGCGCATCCGGCTTAACAGCCCGCTCGAACGGGTGGCCGGTCTCATGCAGGGTTGCGCCTTGGATATGCGGCAGCTCTCGCCCGACGCGTACCACATGCAGTTGGGCGTCCGGCCAGGCGACTTTCAGGGCTCGCGCCAATGTGCCGCTGCCGCCCGCACACCACACCTCATCGGGCTCGATCGGCAGGGATTGTGCCGCCTCGGTAATGGCCTCGGTCCGGCATCCGCCGCCGAACGGCACCATCATCGCCCCGCGTTCGGCCGCCCAGGCTTCTGCCCTGCAACGGACATTGGAGAGGTACCCAGGCCGAACCTCGATGATCCTTGCGCCGTAGCTTTCTGCTTCGATCGTGTAGCGGGTGCGCGTCTTGCGGGCCGGAACGAACAATGTGGCCTGTCGGCACATCTGGTAGGCAACGGCCGCCAATGCGACCTGCGCCGCCCCGAACGCCGGCCCGGCGTAGACAAACTCCGTTGCCGGTGACGCCTCCATGAGGGAGCGGAAGATCCGGGCCTTGGTTCCGCCCGGCAAGAGGTCGTCGCGGACCACCGCGACGCCTTGATGGGTTTCAACGATCGGGGAAGGTAAAAGGCGTGACATTGCCGACTTGCTCCGTTGCGCGTTTGGCGTCGCCCTTTACGAAAACGAGGACGTTCTGGTGGGTCTTGCCAAGCTTGCGCGACCCTTCGAACTGTCCTCGAACCCGCATCGGAAGCGATGCTGCGGTCGTCACCAGAACCCCGTCGTTATAGAACTGCAACTGCGCATCTTTACAGGCGGCGATCGTATCCGCGACGAAGCCGCGATTGATCCCCTGCTTGTCGCGGAAGTCGCCGACCACAAAGACCGCGAAGCGATCCTGGGCGAGGCGCGCGGCCGCGTTCTTCACCGCCTGGCGGAACCCGCCCAGGAACAGGTCATAGGGCATGGTCGAAAGATCGGCCGGATCGTCCGAGTAGCGCTCAAGATCCCCATAGGGCGGACAGGTCAGGATCATGTCAAAAGCGCCGCGCACGCCGGCCTTGTAGAGATGGACGGCGTCGCCCTGTTTCCATTGGGCGGCGGCGGCGACATTGAGCGCGGCTGCCTGTTCCCGGTTGGCGGTAATCTGCTCGCTGCTTATGTCGATGCCGAGATAGGACCGGCCGAGCAGTGCCGAAATGATGCCCCGCACCGATCCGCCTGCAAATGGGTCCAGGATCCGGCCGTTTGCGGGGGCGAACCAGGCAACGAGCAGTTCGGTCAGGACCGGATCAAAGATCGATTTTGATGTCCATCCGGCCTCGGACGGCTCGCGCCCCTGCATTCGGTCGAAACGGGCCATCGCGTCGGCATAGCCGGTTAGAAGGTTTTCCCGCCTGCCTTTGCCACTGTCGATGCCGAGCGCGATCCAGCGGCGTTTGCGCTCCTGCCACCAGCGCGACCGCGCATCGAGAACAGAGAACGGCGGATAGATGAAACTCTCATAAAGAGCCCCTGACGACATGTTGAGCCTCATGGTCTGCGCGCTCATGGCGCTCAGGTGCGGGCTCGGGTGGCCTCAGGTGGGTAAGTGTGCCGCAGCGGCGGCACTTGATCTCGATTGCACAACTTGGGTTGCCTGCGGCCTTGAACAGCAGCGCACGGCAATGTCCGCATCTGAATTCCTTCATTTCAACCTATCGACGACTCAGCCACACTTTCACGGCTCGCGCGAGCGGCGGGTGCGGCGGTTGTCTCACGTGGCTGCTGAGCGGGCTGAAATTTGGCGATGGAGGCCCGCTGTCCGGAACCGCAAGTTCCGGGCCGCCCGCCTTGGGGCTGGTTCTTGATGGTGTCGAACAACTCTCCTTCCAACGAAACTCAGGCTAGCGGCCCGAAGCCGGTTTCTGATTTGCCTTGCAAAGATCCCGACCGGTGGTTTGTTCTCGGAGTGGTCGCGGCCATCTTGCTTGTCATCGGCATGGTCGGGCTCGCCGTGTATATGCTGTCATCGTCGTCCCCTTGGGCTGACCGTGGCCATGCCATGCAGGTGTTTCAACCGTTCCTGGTCGGAATGGCTGGCATCGTCACACTGTGTACCGTGGTCTGGCGCGGGCTTATCAATGAAGCCCAGGCCAATGAGCAACGGCGGCAAAACGATGCGAAGGACATGGCGGATGTCGGACTGTTGCTGGAGAAGGCGACTACCTTTCTCAGCGACGAGTCACTCATGAAACGTGGGGTCGGGTTGGCTATGCTCAACACTGTAATCACAACCCCTAAGAGCCCCTATGCCCAGTATGCCCTTGAGACTGTGTGTGACGAACTGGCTGCTCGGTATCTATTCGAAACAACGGACAACAAGCCG
This sequence comes from Pannonibacter sp. SL95, assembly GCF_026672425.1. GTDB lineage: Bacteria > Pseudomonadota > Alphaproteobacteria > Rhizobiales > Stappiaceae > Pannonibacter. The sequence goes on along the minus strand of NZ_JAPPRC010000003.1, from coordinate 817,417 downwards.
ATCATCGATCAAATACGGGCAATCATTATTGCCGCTGATAAGCGCGGCATTCGCACGACACGGAAGCGTCCCTTCAACCAAAGACCTCCATCAACTGACTTTAGTTTTGAAATCAAAATTTGGGAAGGTTTCCCGCCGGGTTCGTTCCATAAGCAGACTATTTTCGTTGACGCGACGCTTTTGAGACTGCTCCGGCGTCGGCCAAACGATTTCAACTTCCATGACTGCACATTCTATACTGCAGATGAGGCGTCGCTCTATGTGATGGCTCGGATGCAAATAAATGAGAGATTTTCTGACTGTATCTTCAAATACATAAGTGTAGAGACGCTAGGCTGGAGCTCGGAAACTGTATGGGGCAAAAAAACACATCAGTTCGACAGGTGCGACTTTTCGGGGGCGTTGATCTCTAGCGAAGACGATATTTTGCGAGCAACGCTGTATGAATGCTGTTTCGAGCGTGGTCGCCCGCCACAAATTGATGGCCTCAGTCATGAAGAGACAGTGGACCTCATTCGTTCGAAGCACGGTATTTTTGTGGAGCTCGAGCAGCCCGTCCCAATTCTAACGCATGATCAAGCATAGCCAGTTCGTCGTTCAATCAACCGTTCGCTTTCTGCCGTTCACGCCTCCACGATGTCCGTGCTGCTGAGTCCGGACAGATCGTAATCCGTGCCCATCCACATGGGCGTGATGCGTTTTCGCAGGCTTTCGAGGGGATAGTCCGGATTGATGTAGAGCACGAAGGGCTGGCCGGCCTTTCTGCGTTCGGCATCCGATGCTGCAACCAGCCCCGGCAGGTTGGCAAGAAATGCGGTGGACCGGACAGCCAGCCAGACGCCCGGCGCTTCGACCCTCGGTTCCATTTCCTTGCCATCGGCGTCATGCACCGCATCGGCCGCGATCACGTAGACGCGGCGTGCGGCAATTGCCGAACCCTCAAACACGCCAGCCTCCGCCCGGTTCTGGAGATCAGCCAATGTAACAGGCGGCTCCCCCTCGCTTGCAACGACCCCAAGAGCGGCAAGGTCGACCGCTTCGGGACTAGCGAAATGCAGGATATGGTCAATCGTGCCTGTCATCGCGCCACCACGTCATAAAGGGCCTGGGCATCTGCCGTTGAAAAGCTGTCAAAGGCTCCGATCGCGGCCAGCTTATGCGTGCCGTTGACCCGGCCCCGGCCATCTGTCGCCGAACAACCAACGGAAATGCCGTCGAGGGCGCCATTGAACATCGGGCGGGAGCCCGTGAAGATGCCCGTTGCATCCACCGTGAGCCATGTCCCGTCTGGCCTCCAGGCCACAACGAAGACCTGCTCGGAACCAAGCGCACCGGCCAGACCGCGCGTGCTGGTGCCGCTGCCGCTGTTCAGGTCGAGACGATAGTTCTGATCCTTGCGATACTGCAAAAAGAGGTTGCCAGCACCGCTTCGAGCCTGAAGCAAATGGGCGAATGTGACCGAACTTTCAGTCGCCGTGCCGCGCCAAACCATGACAAAGGTCTTTGCGTCGGCAACCGGGTTGATAACCAGGCCGGCGTCCGCCGCAGGGATCACCAGGCTGTCGCCATCAACACTGCCTGCCCCCCAGGGCATCTGGTACGGCGTGGGCGTAACCTGTCCGGCGATCGCCACCACGTCCTGGCCAGGCGTGCCGATGTTCGGGCCGATCTCGAACGTCACATTGATCGGCTCATGGGCGGTGAACGTGTACTGAACTTCGTAAAGGCCTGCCCCGTAACTGATGTTCCTGACCGCGTTGATGGTCACCATCGTTGTGGCTCCCGCAATGGCAGCTGCCCCGACCGGGCCAGTTACCAGCGACGCCCGATTTGACTCGGCCGCAGAGCGAATGCCGGAGCGCATCTGAGGTGACGAGCCGACCGCGTAGAGGGCTCGCGCCGAATACACCTGACCGACAACAAGTGGTGCATCAAGCAGCGACTGCACCCGCCCATACGTCAGTCCCTGCGAAGCCACACGGACCGCATTCGACATGCCGAGGAAGTTTCCGGCTTCGGCGGTGTTGTTCGTGTTGACGATGGTCCAGTCGCGCGGATTGAACGGGTTTGGGACAAGGTTCGTCCAAGGCTCACGGCTGTCAAAGCCGCGATCCGTCAGGGCCATTGCGCCATCACTGAACTCGCGTGACACGCCGGATGTGTCTGCGGCGCGGCGAACCGAAAGACGCGTGTGTCTGGCGTCGATCTCAGCCATTGTCAAGCGCTGGCTGTCGAGCAGAGCATGCCTTGTGACGAAATCCGCCGCGAACTGGAACCGACGCATCCAGCTCGGCGTCCGCATCGCGGTTGCCGGCAGCAGCAGGCTCGGGATCGGCCGTGCGAGGGCGACGGGGATCGGCGATCTGATCACAGCAGCGCCTCGAAGACGCGGACCGAAGAACCGGCCACATTCTCACGCACCACCGCCCGCAGTGATGGCAAGCGGGGGATCTGGGCGAACGGCGCGCTGCTTGCGCCGAATGTGCAAATCAGCCTCCACGGTGCCGCGTCATTGACGCGCCCCTCAATGTCCACTAGCGCGCGCGGGTCGGCGCAATCTGCCTGCAGGACAACGTCGCCGGAGGGGCTCCAGGGCGGTGAGACGGCAGCGGCGGCGGTTGTCGAAAATCTCTCGGTCATGATGGTCTCTCAGGTCTGCGCGGCGAGCTCGACGGTCATCAACCAGCCGCCGCTCTCGTCGAATGTGAACTCGTGGGTGATGGACGTGGCGACTGCCGCCGCGCCGCCGTAGCCGGGCAGGATCACCGGCGCACCAGCCATCGCATCGGGATCGCCGATGGCAGTGACGGAGCCGCTCACCGACCCTCGGCCGAGGTCGAGGACAGCCGCAGCGGCCGAGACCGCCGCCTCGACGGCCGAGGCGGCGGGATGCAGCAACAGCGCCTGCGCGGCTTTGCCGATGCCGGCGGCACTGGCCAATTGCGACAGCCCGGCCTCCGGGTCGAACCAGGGCTGTTGCGCCTGGCCGAATTTCGGCCGCTCCTCCTCGGTGATCTCGCAGCCGGTGACACGCTCAAGCGGGATGATGAGCGGCGGCAACGGCGTGCCGCCAGCGGTCTGGCCGCTGTTTTTCTTGGTCACCTGCCATTGCCCGTTTGCGGGTTTGAGGCTGCCGCCGATCTCGTCGGCCAGCGCCTGGGCAAAGCCGAGCGGTGATTGCCCCCAGTTGAGCCGATAGGGCAGTTTGATATTGGCCAGCGCAGGATGCACCCGCGCGGATTTGCCGGCCGACCCGGCGAGGCGTTGCATGATCTCGCCGACCGTCTGCTCGTCGAAATGCGCTGTTTCACCCGCCTTGTCGGCGTCGAGAAAATCCGCCGACCGGGCGACGACGGTCAGCGTCCAGCCATCGTCCGGTGCGTAGCTCAGCGACGACGACTGGACCGTGAACGAGCCGGCATCGCGCAGGCCTGCCTCATCCCAGCCATAGAGCAGCCGGTAGCTGGTGCCGGAGGTCGGCCGGGACGCGCCGGGACCGTCGACCGAGAACTCGATCTCGATCTCGTCGGCATCCGCGCCCTCGTTGTCCGTGTAGCGGACAGCCCGCAGCGCAGGTCCCCAGCCGGGGACGAGGTTGCCGCTCATGGCTCCGATGACGTGGACGACGGGTCGCTGCATCGCTTACTCCCAGGCCAGCACGCGCCGGCTACCTACAGCCGGGCGGTAGGTTTCGGGGATCTCGATCGACGTGCCGGCCGGCACCGTTGCGCCATCGAGCAGGGTTGCGAGGCCCGGATTGGCGGTCAGGATCGCCTCAACCGTGCCGCCACGCTCGCTGCGCAGCGTCTCGCGTGCGATCTGGTCGAGCCGCCTGCCGCCATAGGGCACGGTGTAGCGCATCAGATGAGCCCTCCGAGATCCGCGATCCGGCCGGGTTGCGCAAGATAGCTGTCGGCCGGCAACAGCAGCAGGCCGAGGCTCACGTCGATCTGGCGGCCGACGCCGTCGAACGGGTGCAGCCGCTCCTCGTCGTAATCGAGCGTCTCGATCGCCACCATGCCGCCGCTCTCGCCGAGGTAGTTGCCGCGCAGGCGCACATAGGGGACGATTGACTGCGCCCGGTGATAGCCCTTGAGCAGCGCAAGGGCATCGAGACCGCCGACAACATGGGGGAATGTCACGGCCTCGATCGTCAGTCTCTCCTGGCCAGCGCCGGTGATCTGGTAGGCGATACCGCCCTGCACGGGATGCGCCGGGTACCGGGCCTCGCTGGCATAGCTCAGCCGCTGCGGGTTGAGCCCGACCGTGTAGAGGATCGCCGAGCCGATCGCGAACAGTGCGCCGGCATTGGTGAGCGCGGGCGTCATGTCGGCACCCTCGCCAGATCATGCTGGGCACGTGCAAAGCTGCGATTGACCGCGCGGGCCTGCTCGCGCCGGGCCTTGGCGGCCGCGTGCGACGGGTTGGGCGAGGTGATGTTCTGGGTCACGCGCAGGTTTTGTGAGGACTGCAGAGAGGAATGACGCTCGCCAGCGGTGGCCGGCGCAGCATCAGACCCACCGGAGCTGCCGGGTGCAACATAGGTCGGCGCGATGGTCGGGCTCACCGTGAAGCCGAGTAGCGCTTTGATCCGGTCGGCGATGGACGCGGCCTCCTGTTCGGCCGCCGCGCCCTCGCTCGCCAGCCCCTCGACATAGCCGCGCATGCTGGCCTCGGCCTCGGGCCGCAGTTCGATGCCGAAATGCTGGCGCGCATCAAAGCCCGGATCGGCCGCATCGCCCCACATGAAACGGTCAAATGCGCTTGGCCCACCGCGTTCACCCTCCTGTCGGGTCTGGCCGTATTCCGTGTACGCATCGATCACGTCGAGCCGCTTTGAGGCCTCCGACGGCTCCCAACCGAGCAACTCCTCGAAAAACCGGTTAGCCCGGTGCGCATTGTCGGTGCGCGCGTGCATCTCCTGCTGCAACGCGCCGGAAGAGCCGGGCGGTGCCTTGAGCGTCGACGGCTCGTTCGTGCCGCTTTCCGTCGCAGCCGACAGCGCGTTCATGGCCTCGGTCAACAGCGGCAGCGTGTTGGCCGCCAGGCCCTTGGCCTTGGCAGCGACATTCGCCGAAAACCGGTCCCAGGCGGCACTGGCGTTGTCTGTGGCGATGGCAAAATCTTCCATCACGGTGCCCGGTGCCGCGTCCATGTCTTTCATGAGGTCTTTGGCGGCCTGGAGATTTTGAACAACCGCCGCCAACCCGGCTCCGGCCTGTTCATCAGGCATCAACGCCTTCAGCTTGAATGGGTCGTTGCCAACCTTCGACTGGATCTCCTCCAACACCGCCATCACGGGCGAAGTGCCGGCTTCCTGCGCTGCCGACAGCGTCTTTTGCACATCGATCCCGTACTCTGACGCATTGGCCAGGAAATCTTGTGCCGTAAACTTGCCCAACATGCCTTCGAAGTTGGTCGCGGCCTCTGCACTGGTCCCCGTGGCCTTGCGAATTTGCTGCCCAAGCGCGACGAGGACCTTGGTGCCAGGCAGGCCGCCCTCGCCCAATGCTGCCATCCTGGCGGCGATGGATGGCACGTGCATGGCCATGTCCTTGACCTCGAACTGGCCCGCTTTGCCGCCGAGAGCCATGATGTCTTGCGCGCCCATCAGGTCATCTGAGCCAATCCCGAAATTGTTGCGCAGCGCAATCGTCGCCTTCGCCGCATCTTCAGAGGTGGAGCCGGTTGCCTTGCCAAAAACGATGGTCTGTTCTGTCATCGCGGCGGCTTCTTCGGGATTAATGCCTCCGGCCAGCAACTGCCCCATGACGTTCATTGCGCCAGCAGTCCCAACACCTTTCCGTGCCCCGATTTGCGCCATGAGCCGGTCATAGCGAGCCTGATCAGTTTCGCTGTAGGCACCTGTGATCCGGACACTGTCGGAGATGAACTCGTCCCCGGCGGCGGCCGTAATCGAATGACCGGCGATGACACCGGCACCGGCAACCGCACCGCCGAGCGCATATCCGGCACCGGCCGTCAGCGGGATGAACGCATCGCCGCCCAGGCGGTCATAGGCGGCGCCTGCGATACTGCCGCCGCCACCCGCACCGCCGCCCGTCAGGCCGGGCCGGACCGGGCCAGAGCCCGTGCCATTGAGCGGGCCACCCATGCGCAGCGCGGCGAGTTTTGCCCGCTGCGCATCGGCGGCGGCCCCGATGTCCTTGATTGCCTGCTCGGCCGCGTTGGCATCGGCCCGGAGCCCGTCGAACGCGCCATCGTCGATCCGGCCGAGCGCCTGGCGCACGGCCTGGGCCTCCGTCCGGATGCCCCGGATTGCCTCCTCGGCGCGCTGCGCATCCGACCGGATGCCCGACGCCCCGTCGCCGATCCGGCCAAGCGCTTGCCGGGCCTCGTTGGCCTCCTTGGTGATGTTGCCGAGCTTGCCTTGGGCAGCCTCGGCATCGCGGCCGAGCTGCTGCAGTCCGGTGCCGAGCTCTGCTCCGACGCGGGTGCGGCCGAGCTGCTGGGCGGCCCGGCCGAGCTGCTGCAAATCCCGCTCGGCTTCCTCGGCAGGACGCGAGAGCTGGTTGACCAGGCGAAGGCGCAGCGCGACGTCGAGATCACTCATCTGTTGCGGCCCCCATAGCTGCCAACACCACGCCCCCACGTCTCGTCATAGATCGCCCGCACCTCCGGAAACCATCGCAGTGCCTCGTCCCAGGGCATGTCGAGGAGCGCCGGCAGCGGCGTCGAGAACGAGCTGGCGAGGCGGGCGATGTAGGCGCGCCAGCGCGGCAGGTCGATCACGACACGGTCTATTGGCCGGTCGCTGTCGACGTCGGCCGGAACACGGGGGGCAAAAAATCCCAGCACACCTCGACCACGCGGCCGCCGTCGCCGGCCTCCAGCCCGCGCAACACAGGGGCCGGCAGCTGCGTCATCTCGGCGTAGATGTCGTAAAGGTCTGGCGCGCTCGTCCGGCTGCGCCGGTCGAGGATGTCACCGACCTGGCCGACCGTCAGCCGGCGCACGATGACGCTGGCGATGTGTCCGAGCTCCGGGTGGTCGAACGCGAACTCCAGCGGCACCGTTGTCGCTGTCGATCGGCTGAACGCCAGTTTTTCCACCTCGCGCGCGGGCAGCGCCGCAGCCGGCGCGGCAGGTGCGCCAGTCGACGGCTTTGCACTGCCCGAACTCTGCGCCGAGTTGTCCAGCTCGGCCCAGAGTGCCGGCGGCGGCATCGGGATCTCCGACACGGCCGGAGCCTCGCCGGCCGCCTGCGGCACATTCACGATCGCAACGGGTGTTTCAGTCACGTTCGAGCCCATCTCGAATGCTCCTTAAATCAGCCGGTCAGGCGGCGATGATGCGGTTGTGCTCGGCGGTGTAGTTGACGCCGTTGATGATCAACACGTTGTTCGGGATGTCGAACTTGTGCACCGTGTTGCCGTCCAGGATGTCGTGGTAGAGCACGATCGAGGACCAGCGCAGGCGGGTCGGCGCGGTCGATTTCTGCCCCTTGACGCCGCCCTGGGCGTAGCCGTTGAGGAGGCCTTTGAGCATGACCACCCGACCGCGCATCTGCACCTTCGACGCGCTGCCGGTCTCACCGGTCGAGGCGGCCGGGAACACGTTGAGCAGGTTCTCGTAGTAGGTGACCGTGGTCCAGTCGCCAGGCTCGCGGCCAAACCGCGTCTTGAGATCCTCATGAACGCCATTGACCGCCATCTCGCAGGTGAGCGCTGCAATCTCTGCCGGCAGCTCCAGACCGAACCAGCCACCACCCATCACGAATGGCAGCATCTCGCGGGAGAGCTCAGGCAGCGTCGTCTCGTCGATGCGCAGGCGCTGGTTGACCTCGTTGCAGTACCAGTTGGCACCGCGAATGATGCGATCCATGATTGATCTCCTTAGGCGGTGACGCGGATGTTGGACGAGCCGAGCTGCGACAGAGCAGAGGCGATCGCGGCCTGCAGCACGTCGAAGGCTTCGGGCATCGGTTCGTCATAGAGCTGAAGGTCAACGAGATCCGGCGTCTCGGCCCACCGCATCTTGACGCGCAGCGCACCGGCCTCCAGCACGGCTGCCGGATTGAGCGCCTTGGACCAAAGAACCTCGTAGTCGATCAGCGCGCCGAGGGTGACGAGGTCGGAGAGGAACTGGTCGAGCGCGCGGAAAATGAGGCTGACCATGTGCGGCGTGATGTCCTCGGAAAGATACTGCCGCATCGGTCGCAGCATCGCTTTCGAGACCGCCAGGCGCGTGCGGATCTTCTTGATCGAGCGCCAGGACGAGACGGTCGGGTCGGTCGCTGTCGTGAAGGGCGCCCAGAGCTGGTTGCCCTCGATCACCGTGCCGACGCCGGCCTGGGCGAGCTGGTTGGCCTCGGACCCGGCATCGCCGTCGGTGTATCCGACGGGCACCGACGGGCCGAGCATGCCCTTCAGTGGCCGGTTCCAGAATGCTTTGTAGGGACCACCCGTCTCCTTGTCCCGGCGCACCATGGCGGCCGCGACAGTGGCGGACAGCGGCCGGGTGACATTGCCAGCGCCGAAATTATAGACGCCGGCCGGGTACATGCCGATGACGTTCAGCGCCGTCTTGAAATCCTCAGCCCAGGTGATGGCACTTGCGACCGACGTCGACGGCGTGTCGGCGATGACCATGCAGTCGATGATCCGGTCGGCGACCGTGCGCGCCGCCGCGACGATCGCATTGGCCGCGTTGCCGATCCGGTGCGCGGTATAGCCCGGCGCGAGGATGCAGCCCGGCTCCAGTTTGAGGTGGGATTTGGCCTCCAGCAGCGCCCAGACGCCGGTGCCGGCCCCGGCCGAGCCGACGATCGAGTTGATCTCGGCCTCCAGTTTCTGCTGCGCGTCGACCAGGGCCGAATGCTGCGAACGGACAAACACGATGTCGGTCGAGATCCCCTCGGCTTTGATCTGATTGACCGTGTCCTGGGCGACGCCGGCACCCAACTTTGTGAACTGGTCGGCGTCATCGGTGGAGAGCCGCACCGGCTCGTTGATCGGAAACGCCGTGTTGTCGGCGAGTGGGGCCGGCAGCACCAGCCCGATGACCGTGCTGTCGCGCGTGTCGATGCGGGCGACGGTCGACCGGAGGTCGGAAAATCGGCGAACGCCGACGAAATTGGTGGTGCCGGACATGATCCATCCCGTGTGTGATCAGTGAGCGATCTGCTGGGATGGAGAGTACGGCGGCGCAAAAAAGAAACGGGCTGACACCAGTCAGCCCGTGCAATTGCCTGTCAAATCAGGTGCGGTCACATTGCCGCCCCGCGCGACGGAAATCAAGTGACCAACATTGTTAGTATGTGAGCGTCGAAAGCTCCAACTCAAGCTGCTCTGCAAGTTCTGGTGCCTGAGTAACATTGCGATGAGCTCTCGCCATCAGTTCATGTGCAGCCGGATGATCGCTCGCGTGGATCATGTGAAACATGACTTTCCCCGTGCCACCTTCGCTGTGGTAAATCGGGTAAGGTTTTACATACTTATAACCAAGTTCGTCCCTGAAGCGCTCAGCCAGACGTATAGCGATCTTTTCGCCGCTATCTGTGACCAGCTCGTTCCAATCGCCATTTCCCCACCATTGATCTGCACGATCCGTGTTTTTGGTGAGGCCTTTCAAGGTTCTATGCAGCCAGCTCGTCCCAAGGAAATAAAAAATCTCGATCTTCTTGGAGCCCTCTGGCTTGTGTCCCGCAATCGCTTCGAGCGTCTTCCAATGGCATTGTAGGGAAAACTGATCGATCAGGCAGAACGTCGCGGTTTTGTCTTTTATGCGACCGCTTCCGAGGATCTGAACGATGCACTCATTGAAATCGCCCGACAAAACTTGATAGTGCCGTTCGGCTTGGTCCCCTTGCTGCGCCACCAGACTATTTAGCGCAGAGATCTTTGCAGGGTCGATGTCGCATAGAAAGATCTCGCGCAGACGACGTGGTTCAGTGTTGATGACTAGCTCGGCTGACCAGCTGTCTTGAAGCTCTTTCCTCTTAGGACCAGCGAACCCGTCGATGTATGCGCCGTGTCTGGTTATGATGGTAAAGAGATAAATGTACTTTGCGATGAGCTGGGCCTTGTGTTGTGTCCACACGGCACCAAGGCCACTCTGTGAAATCGAATGAGGCGGATGCTGGACAGGCAGCTCCTCAAACATTTCGATCGTTTCTCCCATTATGCCCCCATTCCCTGTCGGATGCTAAGCGGCATGGCCGCAGACAGGGAACTCTCGCACAATTTGTCCTCCAACCAAACCACCACCTTTGCCGTGCGGGTCGATCCCCTTCATGTCGGCCTTCGGCAGCTGCAGCTGGCCGGTCAGGGGATTGTTTTCATATTGCCCCCACTGCTTAAAGAACGGCGCGATGCCTCCGCGCCTGCAATCGTCAAGGACATCTGAAACCCATTGAGGTTCCATTGCACGTGCACCTGGGCCGCTTTCACCGCCAATGATCAACCAGTTGGGGAACGGCCCCTTGCCATTTAACCGAAGTGGACCGATCGCAGGCTCATAGGATACGAACCACACGGACGCAGGAACTTTGCCCATGACAGCGGCGCGCTCGTCATATCGTTTCTGATCTTCTGCGGTGAAACCGAGCCAGACGTTGGGCCAGCCCAAAGCACCCCAGCTATCAGGGAGCATTTTCTTGATGTTCTGTGGTCTCTTGGTCAACAGCTGCCAATCGAGGCTGGGAGTTAGCCGGATGAGATCGAAAAGATCTGCTCGCCAAGATGGGTCTACCTGATTGTCGAAGACATCAGCCAAGGACGCACAAAACACGCGCTGCCGCCGACCGAAGCGAGCTTCAAACGCCTTTGCATCTCGTTCCCATGCCAACGGAGCTTTCCAGTATGCGTCAGTCGTTCGCTTTCTAGGGTTGTTTCCCCATTTCACGTGACCGGATCGCTTGGACCACCCTTCCGCATAGCAGTTGTCGCAGCCCGGACTAATCTTCGTGCAACCTGTCCAGGGGTTGAAGGTGCGATCCGTCCATTCGATTTGGGTTGTGTCTGCCATTGCAGGCCCTCGCTTCGCTTTAGATCGTTAAAATCGTTTACCAGTCGTTTCGATTTTACTAACTCGCTGCGGCGATTTGGGGGCGCTCACTCAAATCCTCTCCCGTCTCCCTCGCGCGCTGTTGCCGCCCTCGTCGGTCTCGATCGCGGCGAGCCAGTGCCGGCGCAGGATGGCCGGCCAGGGCACGCGGGCGGCCCAGCCTCCGGCAACGAGGCTCTTGCCGATCCGGCCCGACACGCTCTCGTCCGGGTCGCCGCCGATCAGCACGTTGACGAGCTGCGACAGGGCGACGTGCAGATTGTAGAGGTAGTTGAGGAGGGTGGTCACAGCGGCGCTCCCGTGCCGATCTCGGCCGCGCGGGCCGGGGTGATCAGGTTTTCGGAGGCGAGGTACTCCAGCCCGTCCCGTGTCGACTGCCGCGTCACGTCGACCTCGGACAGTCGCGGATCCTCCAGGATCGCCAGCCAGTCAGAGATCACCGGATTGGTCGGCCGCGCCGCCCGGATTGCCACGCGCTCGGCCGCCGTGAACAGGAGCAAAAATTCGGGCGGCGTGAACACGGTCCGGCGCGGCACTGCGGCGGCCGGCGTCTCGGCCGGGGCCTCGGGTGCCGACCAGGTGCTGCCCTGTTTGCGCCAGCCGCGCTCGACCTCAGCCGGGACGCTGACAAACTGGCTCGCCACGTCCGGATGGTAGAGGCCGGATCGCCGGCGACGACATCGACCGCGATGCCGTCGATGATGCGTGCGAATTTCGTCATCTCACCACTCCACGATCACGAAGCCTGCGCCACCCGCGCCGCCATCGCCGCCATTGGACGACTGCGTCGAGCCGCCGCCGCCGCCGCCGTGTCCGAACTGGGCATTGCCGCCAGCCGCACCAACATAAGTTGCGCCGCCTGCGCCGCCGCCGCCCGCGCCACCGCCACGTCCAACGCCGCCCGCTGTGGGCGGGTTGCCGTCAGCGCCACGGCCGCCGCCTGCACCGCCGCCCGGCTCGGCAGTTGCGCCGGCCACGCCTGCAGCCCCGCCGCCGAACCCGCCACTGCTGGTTTCCAGGTCGGTCTCAAACCGGGGAGAGAATGGGCGTGAGGCACTCACTCCGACGCCGGAGCCCTGCGTGGCTCCGTCCGCGTTCGGCCCGGCCAGAATGGACGATGTCCCTGGGCCGCCAACGCCGCCTCCACCAGCACCATTTGTGCCCGAGCTCGCGTTGATACTGCCACCTGCGTTGCCAGCCGCGCCGCCTCCGCCACCGCCGCCGCGCGTGTTGGTGTCAAATGCGCCATTGCCGCCCTGGCCACCCACACCCAACGGCGAACCGGCAGCTCCACCGCCCGCTCCGGATCCACCAGTGCCCGCGCCGCCATTGCCGCCAGCGCCGCCCGGTACGTTGACCGCGCCGCCCGATGAGCTGCCGCCAGAGCCACCGGCACCCGTTGTCGCGCCACCAATTCCGCCCGCGCCGCCTGTGACCGACAGCATTGCACCAAAGCTGCTGGTACCGCCGGCCAAACCGTTGGCTCCTGTGGTGCCGAGGCCGCCCGTGCCTCCGGTGCCAACCGTCACAGCGATCGTCTGGCCCGGCACCACCGTAAAGACGCCCATGCCGAAGCCAGCGCCGCCACCACCACCGCCACCGCGCGTGTTGTTGCCGGTCTTGCCACCGCCACCGCCGCCGCCGCCGCCACCACGGGCGCGCACGCGCACCGCGGTGACGCCCTCCGGCACCACGAATGTGCTGCTGTTGGTGATCACCCGGTACTGGCCGATGCCGAACACGTCCTGGCCGAGACTGGCCGTGCGCGTGATGGCGAGCAGCGAGACGCTGCCCGTCAGTGATCCGTTGCCCCCACTTGCGCGGCCGAGCTTGCCGCGCGGGAACCCGTTAAGGCCGAAGTTCGCCATCAGAACTGCCCTCCAAACGCCATGACGTGGAACGTCTCCGCGACATGCGTGCAGGCCCGGAGCGAATGGCCGGCCGGCAGCACCAGGCCGTATGCCGAGCTCTCGCCGGTCGTAAAATCGATCACGGTTTCGAACGAGGCGACGGTGGCGCTGACGGTGATAGCCGGGACCGGGATCTCGGCGATGCAGCGCGCGGCCGTGCCGTCATGAATAAACAGCCGGAGCATGCCGGCCGTGGTGTTGCCGGTCGCCTTGAGCACCGCGCGGTCGATCCGGCCACCGCCTGCCGGCAGCGTCAGGACCGTGGCGAGCGTGCCGGATCCGTCGCGGTTGGTGTTGGCTGTCGAGACGACGGCCGAGCCATAGAGCGGGGTGCCGGTGAATTGCGGAGATGCGGCCATGTCGGGTCCTCACAACAGAGTTTCGAAACGGTAGATCACGTCGCCCTGCGGCGGCGGCAGCGCCGCCACGGCGGCATCGATCATGGATTTGACGCCGGCGGGGTGTGTGGCCTTTGTCGAGATTGTGCCGGCCAGGTGCTCGGGAGCGTTTGCCAGTTCCAGCGGATCGGGCAGGTTTTCGACCGCCGCGTTGATCATCGCCGCGACGCCGGCCGGGTGCGCTGTTTTGGTCGAGATTGTGCCGGCGAGGTGCTCGGGGATCGTCGCAAACGATGGGATCCGCTGATCGACGTAGTCCTGCGTCGCCCAGCTGCCGGGGTGCGCGACCAGCGTCACCTGCGCAGTCTCGGAGACGACCAGGACCAGCTCGATGGTCAGCGTCGTATCGACGCCCTGGGCCGTCGTGTTTTTCCGGGTGTCCGGATAGTCGGCGATGGCGACGAGCTGGCCGTTGCTGGCAAACAGCCCGATCTCGCGGATCGTGAAGGGACCGGCATTGGCCGGGATCACCGCCGTGACGATGATGTAATTTGCATTTTGCGGATCGGTCAGAGCCGACTGGACGCCGGTGCGATAGACCTCGCGGACGAGCTGCGTCGCGGTCTCGACCGGGGTGATCGCCGCCCCGTTGCCATCGCCGACAGCAATTGCGGCGAGCGGCACAGCGGTGCCGCCCTGGGCGGCCGCCTGGGCAAACAGGGCCTGGCCCTGCAGTGTGACAATGACGCCCATCATGCGCCTCCTGCAATGCGGGTCGACTGGCGGACACGGACCGCACCGCCGACGTGGATGTAAGGCCGCGCCTGGAGCGCGCCGGGGAGGATCGGACCGATGCGGGCGCGGCTGCGGATCGAGACCGACCCGCCGATATAGAGCGGGGCCTCGTTTCGCCGGACGAGCCGGATCAGCTCCAGCCGCGAGCGGGTGTTTTTGGTCCGCAGCGCCAGGCGCGCCAGCATCTCGCCGGCCTCGCCCGTCCAGGGCTCGACCGGTCCGAGCGTCACGGTCAGGCGAAACCGGTAGGGAGAGCCGCCGTACTCGAACCACTCCTCGAGCGCGGCGGCATAGCCGGTCGCGGCGATCGCGGTCTGCACCGCCCAGGCGGTGCCCTTATGCCGGTGGACTTCGGGGGCCGCCTTGATCACTGCGCGCTGGACGGCCACTGGCCAGGCCGGATCCCACTCGTCGACCGACCAGGCCCAGGCGAGCAGCGGCAGCCAGGCGGGCGGGCAGAGATCTGGATCATGGACACGGCGGATGATGTCGACGTCGATTGCGCGGATCCGCTCCACATCAATCGCCGCTAACGCCTTGATCGGCTCGGGCGAGTTGCCGGGGACCGTGGGCGCACTCATCAGATCACCTCGACGGTGAGCGTGACGGCGGTGACGCGGGCGAGCTCCTTTGGACCAGGCAGCACGTCACTGACAACCTGGCCGGCCGCCGTGATCACGATGTCAGCGTCCTCGACCAGGGCGACGCCGGCCGCGTCGGCGACATGCACCGCCGCAGCGATGGCCGTATCGGAGAGCATGCGGGCGATGCCGCGCCGGCTCGCCAGATAGGCAGTCAGGCGGGCCAGGGCGAGGGTCCGCAGCGTCGACGGATCCGGACCGCGCGGCATTTTGAGCGTGACGCTGATCGTGCAATCCAGCGTCGAGCAGGCCTCAATGATCACCCGGTCCGTGAGCGGGCGCAGTTTCTGGCGGCGGGTCAGGGCGCGGACACGCGGGCTGCCGACCGCATAGCGGATCAGCCCGGCGTCGAGAAACTCGGCCATGGCATCGAGCACGGCCGGCGTCGGCACGCCGTCGCCCTGGCTGGAGGCAACGACGATGAGCGCCTCGCCGTCATTGGCAAGACCCGAGTGCGGGTCATAGACCGCCACATCGAGCACGTGCGGATGCGCAGCGAGCCCGAAAAACAGATAGGCCCCGTCGGGACCAGCGGTCGAGAACGCCTCTATCGCGAGCTGCCGGCGACGGCGCAGGCTCTCGTCGCTCTCCATGATGGCAGGGGTCGGCGGTGTCGTTGCCGGGTCGGCCGGGACCAGCACCTGACGCACAACGCCGAGATCGGCCGCGCGCTGCTCCAGATCCGCGCCGCGCGCAAACGCCAGATGCGTAGCCTTGACCGCGTCATTGACGGCGGCTGTCAGCTGCACCTCAAAAAACGCGCCATGCTGCAACAGGATCGCGGCCGGATCGCTGTCGATCGTGCCGACATCGAAGGGCTGGCCTGCCGCATCCATGCGGGCAATAAAGTCGGCCAAGCGCTGTTGAAATGCTGCCTCATGGTCGAGCGGCTGCAAGGCGTCGGGAGCCGGCAGACGGGAGAGATCGATGTCGACAAACCGGCTGGTCATCGCGCGCCTCCGCCCACAATCGCGCCGAACGGCACCGCGATCGAGTAGTCGTTAAACCGGCCGTGCGGGTAATAGAGACCGCCGTGCCGTATGCCGAGGACGCCGGTCTCCGTCAGGCGGACGAGCTGCAGCGATGTGATCGCCGCCTCCGGCTCATGCCGGGCGGCCGAGGCAACCATCTCGCTGTAGATCTGCAATGCGATCGCGGGCGTCAGATCCTCGCCGAGCGCCGAGCGCAGGTCAGCGCCGTAGGTCAGCCGCATCAGCCGAGATCCGGGGCGCGTTGCCCAGATCCGGCCGAGCGACTGGATCAGATGCGGCAGGCCGGTGAGCGGCTGCAGCGTCCGCTCATTGAGGCCCTGCCGATACCTGATTGCGCCTGCCATTTGATGCCTCGTCAACGCTCGATCACGCGGGGTTTCAGGAGCCGTTAAACAGCCGGCCGGATGTGCAGGGCGATCAGCTCGGAGCGCGCCTGGTCCTCGGTCAGCTGCAGGATGTCGCCTGCGGCCACGCGCCGGCCGGCCACGCGCGGCGGCGCTGTATCGGTCACGATGTAATCAGCAACGCCGCCCGGATCGGGGCTGACAGGTGCAACGGTCGGTGTGGCGGCGGTCTTGCGGGTCATGGTTCTTGCCTTTCGTTTTCAGAGGATCGCCAGTCAGGCGGGCGGCCCGGTGAGGGCCGGTCCTGGCATGACGCCGGTGTGCTTGTGGGTGTCACCGATGTCCTTGCCGTTGTGGTTGACGTGATCGCCCTCGATGTCGACGGCACCGTCGATCTTGACCGGCCCGACCAGGCGGATCCGGTCGGAGATCTCGATCCGGACATCGCCGCGCGCGATCACCGTCGTGTCGCTGGCCTGCGACGGGGCCGGATGGTCGCGGTCAAATGTGGCGGGCACGGCAATCGAGGCGGTGCCGATGGTGCCGGAGCCGGAGACGAGCCGCATCTGCTCGCCGACGGCCGGCTCGCTGTGGATCGACAGCGCCCCGACGCCGGGCTCCTGCCAGCGCACCCAGGGCGATAGCACCGGCCGCCCCTGGGCATCCTGGCCGAGCTTGAGCCTCAAGCGGCGCTTGGCCGGATCCACCTCGTGCACCTTGCCGGTGAGGTCAGCCATGGCCAGCCGGCGCTCGATCGTCGCCAACGCCGCTGCCTGCCGGCGTAGCGCCAGGGCGTAGGGATCACGCATCGCCGGCCTCGCTGTCTGGCTCCTGGCGCGCCGGGATCCACCGGGCTAGCTCGGCGAGATCGGCCGCAGTGTCATAGAGGATCAGCCCGGAGGCCTCGTCGTAGGTACCGGTCGCATCGGGCAGGATCGGCGCTCCGAGATCGGCGATCACCTGCGTCCATGTCACCGCGTAATAGACCGTGCCCTGGGCCTGATCGCGGACCGTGAACATGGGCTTGAGCTCGGGCTGCGGCGAGGTCTCGGGCGGCAGGATGCCGGTGAGGCCCCAGGTGCTGGTCTCCATGTCGCCGAGGATCGCCAGCAGCCGGGAACCGATGGCGAGGCCGACGGCCTCTTTTTCAACGCGGCGGCCGGCGATCGCCCGGGCCTCGGCGACGACATAGGCGACCCACTCGACGGCGAGGCAAAACGCGCCATCGACCATCGCGGTCTCACGGATGCGGGTAAATCCGATGCCGACGCCGGGGGCCAGGACGACGGTCCTGGCGACGAGCTCGGAGATGTCGACCTTGCCCGGATGCGCGACCACGGAAACGCCGGTGATCAGCTCGCCGATGCGACGCACGATGGCCGTCTGCGTCTGCGCCAGGCGGTCGGTTGCAATCAGGGTTTCGAGGGGTACCGGTGTGATCACAGGAGGCCTCCGAGAAAGTCGGTCACCAGCTCCAGGATCTCCGCCTCGTTGTCTGGCGAGAGACCGACAAACGGCCGGGCCGGGATCGTCACGCGCTTTGCGGCGACCATCCGGCCGCCGAGGTTGAACATCAGCGCCCTGGCATTTTTGGGCACGATGACCGCGCCCTCCTGATGCACATGCGCAAACTCCCAGGACGCGCCCCATTCGGCCTCGGTGGCCGAGGCGCGCCAGGCGACAGAGGCCAGCAGATGCTGGCCGGTGGCGACGAGGACCGGCGTGCCGGCAGCGTTCGGGGGCCAGGGCGTCCCATCCGGGCCGGTTTTTTCGTCGGTGATGCGCCGGCGGGTCTGGCTCTCGCCGAGCGCGGCGATACCGGTCATCAGTTCTTCGGCATCAAAATCGAGGAACGGGCGCAGCCGCTGCATCGCATCGGCCATGTCGCTCGCGTCAATGACGATCGAGACACTCATATCCGGCCGAGCCGTTCGCGGGTGAAGATGCGGACGGGCGCGGTCAGGATCACCTCGTTTGCACCGATCCCGTCAGCCTCGCCGGGCGTACCGCTGTTGTTGCTGATCGCGCTTGTCAGCGCGCCCTTGCCGGCAGCGATTGCCTCCAGGCGTTTGATCGCGGCAGCATGGCGCTCCTTGATCGCCTCTGTGCAGCGCGAGAAATCCAGGGCGATCCGGAAAAACGCGATGTCGATGCAATAGAGGCGGAGCACGGCGAGCGAGGTCTCGTCCAGCTGCGCCAGCTCGGCGGCCGAGTAGCGGGCGGCGAGGATCGCCTGGATCTCGGCCGACGCATCGGTCAGGCCGCTGGTGATGCGTGCATCATCGCGCAGGCCCGTCTGTTCGTTGGCTGCGATCAGGGTCAGCTGATCCGGATAGCGGGCGTCGATGTCGGCGATGCTGGCGTAGAGTTGCATGATCCTGTCCCATCAGATCTGCCACTGTTGACCGAGGCTCAGCGTCTAGCGCTCTCATGACCTCGGCGGGGCTTCGGGGCATTCTCCGGTCAATCCGGCTTGTCCTCTCGCGGCGCTCCCCGACGAATTCCGGGTTGGTGCCTATTCGATTTCGACCAGGCGCACGGTGACGCGCAGCATCGGGTCATCGCGCAGGCGCTCAAGCGTGGCTTCGACATCAGGGCCGAGATCCGCCTCGCTCAAGGTGAGAGGTGCGGGGCCGAAGGCCATGCCGGCACGGCGGCGCGGGCCGGCTGGGGCCGAAACGTCATAGACCGGCACGGTGACGACGTCGGCCGGAGCGGCCGGTTCGGCGGCAGTCTCGGCCTGCGCCTCGGCCGGGGCGGTCTGTTCGGCCTCGGTCGCCGGAGCGCGCTCAACGGGAGCGCTGTTTTCAAGCGCCTCCACCGGAGTTTCAGCGGCCTCGACCGGAGTTTCAGCCGAGGTATCTGCCGAGGCCTTGCTGCGAATGCGGGTCATGGGGATCTCCGATGCCATTGTCGTGTCTGTGCCGGGTTGTCGGGCGAGCGGGCGGCGCTCGCCGGAAAACCCGGCAGCCTGGCATTCTGCGGCCAGGCTGCCGGCCAGTGCTGCGGTCGATGGGCTAACGCAGCAACGGAGCCTTGATGATCTCAACGAGGTTCTGGTCGATGTTGCTGGTCCCGCCGATCTGGGCTGGGATGAGCAGGTCGCGCGCTTTGAAGAAATTCCCGTTCCCGACGATCACGTGCGTCGGGGTGACGCCCAGCGGGCGGCCTTCGTCGTCCGTAAAATTCGACATGGCGGTGTAGGCTGCGCGCAGGTTTGCGGAATTGAGCTCGGCCTTGGAGCCGAATGCCATCTGCCAGAACCCGTAGCCGGCCGCGACGCGCGCATCGACGCCATACAGATACTGGTCGCGCAAGAACACATGATCGGAAGTGTTGGGGTCTTCCTTGCGCGTGAAATTGTAGTCGCGGCGCTTCTGGAAAATCCATGGCTTCAGGGGCCGGCTGAAATCAACCAGGATCCATGGCTCCCCGGCCCCGGCTTGCATGTTCGAGACGGAAACCGACGCCCCTTCAGGGCCGACCGGATGGTCCGTATCAAAGAAGGACTGGCCGTCATGGCAGAGTGCGGAGAAGCTGCCGTTGATCGCCTCGAACAGGATCCGGTCCGGGTGCGTGCCCGCGGACTGGCCCATCATCTCGAAACGCGTAGAATAGAGGCCGAGGCTGTCATCCTCGATGTCGTCCCGCTCGACGCCCACCGTCATCTCGAATTTGCGGTTGCGGATCGAATAGCCCTTGGCCGACAACTGATTAATGCGGCGGTCGCCGATCCACTCACGCATTTGCGGCATATCGCCGAGCCAGGAATAGGTTTCCTCGCGAGCCGTCGAGGTGATGACAGTCGCAAGCGAGGTGTAGAGCGGTGCCGAACCGGAAAAACCTTTCTGGAACGACGTCTTGAAGCCTTTGAAAGCGGCTTCGAGCAGATCGGGCGTAATGACGCGAGGCATGTCTGGTATCCCTGATTGCGGCGTGGGTCAGAGACCGACGCGAACGAACACGACCCCGTCCTCAATGTCGACGACGCGGCCGGCGATAGAGCGGGTGTTGGTGGCGGAGGTGCGGGCAACCGTCTGATCGTCGACGATGAAACAATCCGCGCCGATGTCGCTGGCGGTCACAGCGTCGGCCGCGTGATTGGCAAAGCCGAACACGCCGCGCTCGATCGCAACACTGGCCGCACCGTTTGCGCCAGCGTTGACAACGGTGACACGGGACAGGCCGACGGCGCGCAGGTTGACGGCGGCGCGGCCGGGGCAGGCCCAGCCTGCGTCCATCACGACGAGACCGCCCTGGTAGATCGTCGTCGCGGCCTTGACCGGGACGGTGGCATTGCGACCCTCGATCTCGACGATCTTGCGGGCCTGTGTCAGTGCGGGCATCTCAGCCTCCGGGATAGGCCGGCGCGGCAGCGCGGGCCGGGTCAGTTGGGATCAGTCGGCTGCGTCAGGCAGCGGTCAGGCCATTGGCCTTGCGGTACTCGTCCTCGGTCAGGCCCATCTGGCGCATGACCTCGCGGTCCTCCGCGCTCAGGGTGGCGAGATCACCGGTCAGACCACCGGCCGGGACCGTCTGGGCGTCGAGACGCGAGGGCGTCAGGGCCGCACCGAAAGTCTCGAACAGCGCCTCGACCTGGGCGAGCCCCTCGGGCGTGGCGCAGAGCGCCTCATAGGCGGCACGCTGGGCCGGGACGATTTTGCGAGCCTTCAGCGCGCCCTCGATCGTGGCGGCAACCTTGGCGTCATGGGCCGCCTTGTCGCGCGCCGCCAGATCGGCCGTGAGCTGTGCGCAGCGCGCCAGCGCCTCGGCATGGACAGCCGGATCAACGCGGGCCTTGAGCGTGGTGATTGCCGAGAGGCAGGACGTTTCACCGGCATCGGGACTGAGGCCGAGGGCGAGGGCAATTTCCTTGGGCATGTTGTGCTCCTGAGGTGAGGGATCAGCCGAGGCAACGGCGGGCATGGACACGGCCGGGGCCGCAACCAGGGCGGCCGAATGCAGCCAGATCGCCCGCTTGGTATCGTCGAGCTGCAGGACCGGCGAAATGTAGCGGTGGGTGCGGGCGGTGAGGATGCGCAGGCCCTCATCGAGCCAGTCGACCGCGCCATAGAGACCATCGGCGCGGGGTTCGAGCTGCGTTACCCAGCCGACAGCCGGAGCAGCCTCGCCGGCAGCTGCCCGTCTGACCGTCGCATGATCGAGATCGATCGGCAGATGGACGCCATCTGCAGCAAACCGCGCGACCAGCACCTCCGGGTCGACATCGAACACACGGCCGTCGCGCGCGGTGAACCGGCCGCGCGGCGCGATCTTGATCGATGCCGGTCCGGCCTGCCGGGCAACCGCAGCCGGGTCGGCGGCGAATGCGTCGACGACCGTCAGGCCGGATGCCATTTCGGCGGAGAGGCAGTGGAGGGAGCGCGGTGTCATCATGCGGCGACAGTGCCACGCGACACGGCAGGCGCCTGGCTGACAGCTGTCAGCAGCGCGAAATCAGGGGCAGCGATTTTTGGGAAAGGGTCGCGGGACGAACAGTGTCCCGTCCGGCGATGTCTCCATCTAACGCGGGACAGGGGCGAGGATCAAGAGCCGATCAAAATTTGAAGCGGATTTGAAGCCCTTGGACGCGTTTTAAAGGCCCCGGCCCTATGGCGGGGGCTCCGAGGGGCTTCTCGCGCGTCTGTGGCGCTCGTATAACAGGCCAGTTGACCGGAGCCTGACCATGATCCGCCGCCTCGCCACCGCTTTAATTGCCACAGCCGTTCTCGCCCTGCCGATCCCTGTGCCGGCTGCAGCCGCATCAGACTGGCCGACGGCGGAGACTTATCTGAACATCATGGGGTGCAAGAGCACCGCGGCTACATGCGAGGTCAGCAAAAGCGACTGGAGCAAAAACTATTCAGACGCGATACGCGGGGACTATCAGGCACAGCGGAATGTTGCCTATTGCCTGTCGACAGGCTGCGACGGCGCCATTTTGCCGAACCCGCAGCTCGGTTGCGCTTGGCGCTTTGTGATCTTGGAGAGCGGGCATTTGCTCGCAGGGAACATGGATCTCTCCGCCTTGCGTGCGTTCTGCTCCCAGCCGTATGTCGATGATGCTGGGGTCGCTCTGTCAAAGGCGCAAGCCGTTCGTATGTTGCAGATGCTTGGCAATCGTTGAAGGGCTGGCGTCTGTTTGTTAGTATCAAGTTGCGTGGCAGCGAAACCCGTTGTCCTAGATGACCATTGGAGGGGATCCGGCTAGTCCGGCGGCGGTCCCTCCCTGCCACGTCTCAATCTCCCAACGGCCAGTCTATTCCCATATCCTTCAGTTTCTGGCGGAGCCGCTTGTGGTCTTGTTGGTGCATCGAGTTAACGCGCAGGTATCCGTTGGACGAGGCCACGACAAACGCCCGCCAGATGGTCCTACCAAGCCTGTAGAGGACCGTGCGCGTCTTCGCGCTGCCAGCCATGTCCGGCAGGATAATGCCTGCGCGTAGCATCTCGGGCAGTAGTGCAAAATCAGTAATCGCCATGCTATGCACCCTAATCCGGTCCGTGATCACATTGGTGGGGATCGAGATCACCGGCGATACGGCCCCCAGCTCGGCCGCCAGGGCGGGATTGTGCCCGGCCGGCAACCAGACCTTTTCCGGCAGGAGCGGCGCGAGCCGCAAATAGGGATCAGCCCAGAGCTCGGTCAGCACGCGATTTGCGTCGACCGGCGCGGCCTCGGCGAGCTGCGCCTCCAGATTGGCGATCAGCGTCGATGCGCGGGCGAGGCCCGGATTTGTGTGCCAGCCCGGATCGATGCCGGCCGGGATGCTGGACCGCTCGCCCGTGCGGCGGTTGATGACGTCAACCGGAGGGCCGAGATCCGGCGCGGTGTCACGGTATTCAATCGTGATGTCGGAGCCGTCCAGTTTACTTCCGACAATGCGCGTGGTCCCGATAAGCCGCTCGGCCTCCCGCGCCGAGATCATCCGCACCTGGCATTTGCAGCCCCAGCCGTTGGGCGGCCAGTAGCTGCGCCAGAACGGGTGATCGACCGGCAGGATGGTGCCGACCAGGGCGCGGTGTTCGGGCCGGGGATCGCTGCTGGTCGTCGCCACGTAGAGAGCATAAGGGAGGAATTTTTTCGACCGCTGCGCACGCTCCCATTGCCCGGCCGAGCGGGCGGAATTGACGTTCGACCAGAATATGGTCTTGAGCCGGCGCGGGTTGGAGAAATCCACCCGCACCGGGTCATCCTGGCCGGTCGGGTCCATGACCAGGCGCGGCCCCCACCAGCCGAGTTTCGTCAGCTCCGCCTGGATCAGCGGCCGCCAGCTGTCGATGCCTTGGCCATCGGAGAGCGCCTGCGAGATCGTGCGACGAAACGCGTTGAGGAGATCAAGTTCGGTCGCCTTGGCGACGGTAAAGCGATACGCGTGCTCCTCGGCCCAGACGTCCAGCCACGAAAACGCCGGACGGTTCGTCTTGCCGTCGAAATAGCCGGTCACCTCTTGAGGGGGCGCAAAGCTGCGCTTGGCGCTCGGCATCAGTCGGCCAGGTCGCCGATGCCACGCGCGATCGCGGTGAGCGGGCCGAGGCGTTCAGCGAGTTTTGCCGCGTCCGGAAGCCGGGTTTCAAGCATCGTCAAGGCCTCTTCCAGGGATCCTGCCTCGCGGATGATCGCGGCCAGCGGCGCGAGCAGCGGATCGGCAACGGCCTGCCAGTCGTCCATGGCTCCGGCAAACAGCGCGTCGACCTCGGCCATGGCGTCCGGCTTGCCTGCCTCGGCACTCAGCAGCGCGGTGCAGGCTGCGCAGCCGCAAGACCGTTTGTGGTCGGAGACGATCGCCGCAAGCGCCGCCTGGCGCTGGTCCTGGTCCTTGGCTGGGGCCGCCTTGTCCGATGGCTTCTCGCCGGGCTTTTCCCTGGCGGGGTCGGACTTGGCGGGGTCGGCCTTGGCCGGCGCACTCTCCGCCTTGTCGGCCGAGGTGCCGGCCGGTGCCGGGGGCGCGCTGGGGGCCGGGGCCGCGAGCAGCTCGTCGTCGTCGGACGGATCGGAAAGACCCAGTTTCTCGCGGATCTCGCCCTGCGCCACGCGGAAACCCAGCGGGACGAGAATGCCCAGGCTCTCGGCCAGCGCCTTGACGTCCTCGGGATCCGGGACAGGCAGCTCGAGGAGCGGATAGACCTCCTGCGGACCGAAATTGAGATCGACAAACGGACGGATCAGATCGCGGTTGAACGTCGCCGCGAGCTGGCGGCAGTCGGCGCGCAAAATGTCGAGGCGCACCTCGTTGTGCACCTTGGCCTGCCCGAGCGACGAGCCGTCGTCGCTCGTCATTGTCTGGCCGAGGACCAGCTTGGAGATCTGCCGGTCGACATAGTCCAGGAGCCCGGAGAACACGGCAGCGCCGTTCGCGCCGTTGACCTCATGAAACTCGATCTCCATCCCGGCCGGGATGATGGCTGCCGCGTCATTGGCGATGGACGCCACCGCGCGCAAGAGCGTGCGTTTATCCTCCGGGCTGGCGGCCGCGTTGTACTTGCCGACGCGGAGTGGCATCCCGTAGACCTCGGAAAATGCCGCCCAGCCCTGGGCCGTAAACTGGTGGATCAGATAGCCCCAGGCCGCAGGTCTGGCCATGCCACGCCGCAGCGGCAAACCGAGGCGAGTGCGCGGCATATGCCGCAGGAATTTGGCCTCCGGCAGCGGTTCGCCCTCGGCCGAGCCGTCGACTTCGATCCGCAGCTTGCGCAGCGTCAAATCGTCAAACCGGAAAAATCGCGGGTCGCGGTCGACATAGGCGACGGGCCGCAGCGCGCCGCGCTCGTATTCCCACATCATCTCCGAGACCGCGAAGCCCTTTGCGATCCCGTCAGGCAAATGATCGCGCGCGTCCTCGAACCCGGCATCCTCGATCAGGCTGTTGACGGCATCGACGATCCGCGTCGGCACGCCCTCGCTCTCGATCGTGAAATCGACAGAGCGGATCGCTAGGCGGCGCGTCTGCAGCTGCGACGCATAGTGGAGGTATCGCTCCTCCATCTCCTCGGCGAGGGTTAGGTAGGCGCGGCCGAACCCCTTGGCAGCGTCCCGCAGGATCGTGCCGAGGCGCTCCGGCGTGAGGCCGGACGCGATGCGATCTTCATGTGTGCGCCGGACGCCGGCGACTGTCGGCGTGGCAATCTCCTGACCGAGCGTGCTGACCTTGATCGGGTTGCCATCGGGGCCGAGGATGCGGCTCGTTCGCGTTACCAATGCTGTCTCCCGAACTCGCTGCCAAAATCATCGTCGTCCATGTCCGGCCCACCGTTGTGGCCAATCATGTCGCGTCTAAGATCGGCGATTGACGTGTATTCGTACTGGTACCACTGCTGCCGGCTCGCCCAGTGGCCGAGCGCCAGGGCAATGGCAAAATCGCCGTGGCGTTTTTTCGTCGGTCCACCCGTGCGCACGTCCGGCACCTTGGGCACGCCATTGACCACACGCACGATGCGCAGGTCGGACAGATGCGGCTCGTCCTTGGCCAGGACGATGTCCGCGTCCTCGAAGGCCGCTTTAAGCGGCGGCATGTTGAACCGGTACCAGTCCGTCGAAAACTTGATCGGGGCGATCAGGCCGCCGTCGTTGTCATCCGTCCGGAAACCGAACTCGCGGCCCATGTCCTCGGCAACGGTCCAGCCCATGCCCGTGGCATCGAACGCCGCGCCGACGAGCCGTGGTGCTCCGCGCAGGATCATGCGCACGAGTTGTTTCTGCTCGTCGCCTGGCACGTTGCGCATCTCCAGCGTCAGCACCTCGCGGCGAACCAGCATCCGGTCGACCGAGAGCAGCGTGGCGACCGACAGGTCAGCCACGCGCGCGAAGTCGAAGCCGAACGCATGCACCATGGTGCGGTCCAGCTCCTTGATCGCCGCCTTGACCTGCGCCAGCGCCGGGGCCATCAGGACCGCGCGTTCGAGCCGGGAGAGGTGAAGATAGTTGCCGGGGAGCTCCAGCCGGATGATCGGGCAATCGCCGGTCATCCGGGCTTCGATGAGCGGAGCCGACAGCCAGGCACCGGTGCCGGCCGTCGGGATGCAGAACAGCTCCTCGTCCGCGCCGTCGCCGTAAAAGTCGATGATCTCCTGCCGCCACTCGGCCTCGCCCTCTGCTGTCCATTCCTGGCCGTTGACGAGGCAGATGCGCTCATAGAGGCCCTGGCGCAGGGCGTCGTCAAAATCGATGCGGAGATGGTGGTACGGTTTGCGGCCGGACAGGATGTCCTGGATCTGCTTGTTGAACTCGTTTTCGGTGCCGTCATGGGTCGAGCAGACGACGACCTGGCCGCCCCACATCAGGAACGCGAGCGCGGCCTTGAGCAGTTCCGGCAGGCTGTCGACGAAAGCAGCCTCGTCGATCATCACGACGCCCTGTTTGCCGCGCAGCGAGCGCGGAGCTGACGACAGGGCGATGATCTCGAAGCCGCTGGCAAAGCGGATGCGGAACGCCTGGATTGCCCGCTCGCCGTCCTTGTCGCTGTCGTCGAACAGGAACTCGTCGACAGCCAGGGCGGCGTTGGAAAAGGCCCGTGCCCACATGCCGCATGCGTCGATGAACTCGCGTGTCATCTCCTGCGAATAGGAGATGTACATGACGTCCATGCCGCCAGCCTCTTTGGCGCGCCCGGCGCGCAGGGCGGCATAGGCGGCAAAGCCAAAGGTCAGGCCGATGCGGCGACTTTTCTCGATGAACAGGACGCGGCAGACGCTGCTTTCGAGGAGCTCGATCGTCTGCGCCTGATACGGCAGCAGGGCATTGGGAAGCCCGACCTGGGCGACCAGGCCGGGCAAAACTTCTGTCGCCGTGCGCCGGGCCTCGGCCCATTGCTCCTTGGTAATGGGGGCGGTCATGTCTTCACGCCCAGGATCTGCGCCTTGATCGCCTCGGCCGTCTCTGCCGTGAGACCACGCACCTTGGCGACCTTCTCGATGGCGCTCTCGGCCTGTTTGGCGAACTCCTCCTCAACCTTGCGGCGGCGATCGGACGAGACCGTCTGCGCCTGCGCTGCCTTGTGCAGCGCGTTGGCCAGCGACATTGCCCCCTTCGGATCGAGGCCGGCCTCGCCGGAGTTTGTGAGCAGCTCGAACACCAGTGTCTTGATGGCCTCGGCAGCGATCAGCGTCAGATTGTCGGAGGCCTGTGCATCGAATTTGCCGGCGATGGCGGAGGCGATCTCGCGGGTTTCATCGAGCCGGCGCGTCATCGTCGCAAGCCGGATCGAGTATCGGTTGAACGCCGAAAACGACGGGATCGAGAACTCCAGCTCGCCGCGATGCTCCCGCGCGACAGCCTCCAACTTGCCGACAAACTCCTGGTAAATGTCGATCTGGGTCCGGTCGCGATCCTGCAGCGCCTCGGCCGCCCAGGCGACGGCCGGTGTGCATTCGTCCGGCAGCAGTTCGATCCCGGAAAGCCGGCCGCGTCCCATGTCAGGCTCCGATCGCGCGGGACGGGCGCTTGACGCCCTCGATCGCGATATGCCGCTGCAGGTGCCGGTGGCCGTGCTCGGTCAGCGTGGCGATCTGCACGGTGCCGGCAGCCGTCAGGGTGACGGCGTCCATCATCTGCAGATACTCCAGTTGCTGGTGGATCCACGGCCTGGGCTGGTGGATCGCGAAACGTGCCAGGACCGGTTCGATCAGAGACGATGCCAGGCTTTCGTTGGTCTGCTCCGCAAGCGCGCGGAGGATGATCAGCCGCGCCTCTTCCTTGACGAGGCGTGCGAAGTCGGTGGCAAGTTCGGTCATTTCTTCGCTTGCTCCATCATCAGTTCGTGCATGCGTTCGCTGATCGCCACGATGGGGCGGAGGCGCTCGTCCATTGCGGCAAACATGCCCTTCATCTCTGTGAGCTGCAGCTCCATCCGATGTTGGGCATCACGATCCGGCAAATGCTTGAGCTCGCCCTCGATCCACTGGATCCGCCGTTCGTGGCTGTCCTGCGTTGACGCCATCTTCTCGACGCGTCCGGAGAGCGCCTTTTCACCCGAACTGAAATAGCCCTTGGCATGACCGAGGAGCGCGATCACGGCGAGGACCAGGCCGAGGTACTGAGAGATCTCGGATGGGGTCATCGTGCATAGACCTCCCGCTCGACCTGCTCTTGGCAGGCAACACAACGCGTTGCCGCCGGATAGGCAGCGCGGCGGGCGGCGGGGATGGTGCAGCCGCAGTCGGCGCAGTCATCCGAGCCGCTGCAGCGCATGTTGGCGACGGCGGCCGAAATGGTCGCGTCGCGCTCCTGATCGGCACGCAGCTGCGCCAGCTCCAGCGCATATTCATTCAGCATGGGGTCCTCCAGATGCCGCGACGGCGGCCGCGCGGCGGGTCTCACATGTGCGCAGTGCCGTTCGATCGCGGCCCCACAAATCAGCGGTCTCGCGCTCGCCCAGGCGCCGGTCCGGCAGCGGCACCGGCGCGGCGCAGGGTACGATTGCCACTGTCGGCAGCTCGCGCTCGACGAGGGCGGTGCGCAGGATCGGGCTATCGGCCGTTGAGCAGCCGGACACGATCACGGCCGAGGCCACACTCAGGGCTGTCAGGCAGCTGCGCATTGGCTTTCTCCAGTTCAGCGGCTCGGGCATCGGCAGCGGCAATCTGATCGCGGGCGGTTGCCTCGGCCGCCATGGTGCGGCGGAGCGCGCCCGCAATGGCCTGGGCCGTGCGAGCCTCGGCAGCCTGGATCTCGCCGCGCCAATGGGCATCGCGCTCGGCGATGGCGGAGGCCCTCACAATCGTGATCAGGGCGTTGACCTGGCGCAGGCTCTGCCAGCCGACCAGGGCGATGGCGAGGACGAGCGTCCCCACGATGACGAAGCCGACCATGCGGCCACTCACGAGCGACATCATGCGCCGGCCTCCGGGTCTGCGCGCGGATCATAGGCACGGCTCGCCTGGGCGGCCGCGCGATAGTCCAGCGAACCAAAGGCGCGATGCAAACCGAGGATCGCGACGATCATCGCCACCATGGACGGGAGGGCGACCGCGCCGAATGCGACGGCGGTCTCGACGCCAGCAACAGCGCCAACGGTGAGCGCCAGGATCACGACCCAGGCGAGGACCATTGACGCCCAGAGCGCCTGTTTCGAGGTGCGATAAGCGGGACGGTTCATGGCGGTCACCGCTGATAGTTTTCGAGGGCAGAGAACGGCGGACGCCCGTTGAGCGCGAGGCGCATCTCGTTGCGCGTCTGCGGACCGACGACGCCGTCGGCCACGATCTGGCGCTCGCGCTGGAATGCCAGCGTCTCGGCCTCTACAGCATGACCAAACAGGTCGTCTGGATCCTGGCTGCTCAGCAGCGGGCTCGGTTGATTGCGGTTCTCGCGCCACGTGATGAGCTGATCGCGCCAGGATTGAGCAAACTGGCCGGCGTCGCCCCGCTGCAGGAGGTGATCGACAATTGGCTTAAAGAGGCGTTCTCGTCCCTCGAACAGATGATCATACTCGGCCGACGCGTCGAAGCTCGGGCAGGCCTTGGCAGCGTATTCGTTGTGACCGGAGATCTTGCGAATGTTGAAACGGTCGCGCAGCTCCATCAGCTCGGCCGCGAGGGCGCGCCGCTGTGCCGGGGTCCGCGTGTCCTTCGGTGTCCGACCATCGGCGGCGAGGCCACCCACATAAACGACGCCAATCGTGCCGTCGTTGTGGCCAGCACAATGCGCGCCGACGGCAGACAACGGACGGCCGGCCAGGCGCGCGCCGGTGATGTCGATCACCCGGTGATAGCCGATGCCGGACCAGCCCCGCGCGCGGTGCCAGGCGTCGATTTCCGCGACGCTGACCGGCCGGCCTTCCGGCGTCGCGGTGCAGTGGACGATGATTTCGTTGATGGGGCGCACGGGTCAGCTCCTGTCGGGCCGGTGGATCGGCGGACGTGGAGCAACTCTGCGGTGCGGTGGGGATTTGAGCGGGCTGACAGCTGTCAGCAGGCCATCAGGCGGGACGCTGCGGGCGGCTGATCAGAACAGCGAGCCCTGCGCGTCATCATCGCGCTGCCCCGCTTTCATGCGCCAAATCGTCCGTTCATGCAAGCCGCTTCGACGCGCGGCCTCGCGCGCGCTGGCTCCGGCCTGTAGCTCGCGCGCAGCCTGGCGGCGGGCATTGGCGAGGAGGGACGCCGGACCGCGCGGGATAATCTCATTCGAGACGCCGCGCAGCCGGCCATCGGGATCGAGAGTGGCGAGACCACGGCAGATCTGGTCCGCCGTGGCAAATCCGACCAGCTCGGTCAGCCAGTGCCCGTCGACGGCCTGCGGCGGGATTGAGACCCGGGTGCCGCCGTGGCTCGACGCAATACGATAGGCCACATCGACGCCCGCGATCTCGGCGATGTCGCCGAGGAGACCGGGCAGCGATGTCGTGCAGGACCGGTCATCGCTCATGACGGACGTCTCCGGTCTCGCACCTGCACCGTGACGGTCGCCACGACGACGACACCCGGCGCTCCCGTCTGCTCGGCCCGGCGCGTCAGGTGATAACGCACGCGGCCGAGCCGAACGGCGCTGGCACCGTACGCGGCACCGGCAGCCACATCGCCGCCGATCATTGCCCGGATCGCGGCGACATCGATCCCGTGCACCCGCTCCAGCCAGCGCAGCACAGCATGGTCGGAGACATCGACAACCGTTGGCAGCGGCCTCATGATGCACCTCGGATCAGGGTGCCGAGGTCGTTCATGACCGCGATCCAATCGTTCCGTGAAAGCAGCGTGAAATCGTCTGCGAAGCCCATTTCACGAAGCTTGTCAGAGAGCTGACCGGAGACCAGACCGCGCGCCTGGGCGCGTCCCCACTGCGCCAGCACAATATGCAGGCGCGGATCGGACGGCACCGGCGAGCTCTTGCTGTCCCTGAACATCCAGTCGTTACCGGTTTCGCGTCGGATCCACCCCTTGAGTGCCTCGATCGCCCTGGCGGCGTCACTCGGATCCGACAGAAACCGGGTGTGATCGACGCCCGTTTGGCGCTTGACGAAAGCCAGCATCGCCGCGTCGCGCTTGTCCCGGACGATGCCGAGGTTCCATGCGGCGATCCAAAGGCTCTGCAGTTTCGGCGCGTATTTGCCTGTCGCGCGGTCCTTGCGCTGTGCCGGCCGAGGCCCGAAGCCCTGGCCGCGCAGCACTTTGAGCACTTGTTGCCGCTCGGCCTCGCTCATGTCACGCGTGGACGACTTGCCCGTGATCGACGCGAGCTTGGCGCGGTACGTGTCGTCGTCCAGGCCGAGCTGGGATTTGGCGACATGGATGGCGGCGATCGAGCTCATGCGTCACCTCCGCGCTGATCGGTCAACAGAAGCTGCGGCTTTCTGGGGGGCTTGGCCCGGCTTGCCTTCTGATCCTGCAAAATACGGTCGAGACTATCGATCAGATAACCGAGCTCGCCGGGATCACCGCAGGCCAGCTCGATTTTCAGGATCGACGCCTGGCTCGACTTGATGTTTGCCGAGTACGACCGGATCTCGGTGCTCTTGCCCAAGTAGATGCTGCTCATGCGCCGACCCTCCGCAGCTCGGCCGCGTATTCGCGGCGCAGGATCTCGCAGCTCCTGCCGATCACGAGCTCGCGCTGCTCGTCAGTGAGTTTCCGGGTCGCCTTGGCCAGTTTTTTAGCCATCAGCACAGTCAGGATGCCCATCTCGTCGACCGGGCTCTCCACGGACGCCACCGCCGCCTGGACGGCGAGCATGACCCGGTCCGTCGCCAGGTCACTCGTCGATCCACCAGTATCGCGGTTTGTCACAAACGCTGTCATGTCCATCGGGTTTAATCTCCGTTTCGCACCGGGCCTCTAGCTCCAGTCGCATCAGATCCGTGGTGGCGCGGGCGAGCTGCTGTTGCAGGTCCGGCAGCCGGTGCAGTCGCCAGCGGCGGCGGTTTGCCTCGGCGAGCAGATCCCGCCGCCGCTGGCGCAGATGCTCCGCCTCGGCATCCATCTGTCGATGATCGTCGAGGCGGGTCATGTTCACAGCCCTTTGATCTGCTGGTTGAGCCGATCAATCGAACGGTTTGCGGCTCGTACCCACGCCTTCAGCAGCGGTGTGCCGGCCTGTGTGCAGCTCGCACCGACGCCGCCGCAGCGCAGGGCATACGCGCCTGCGGAAAACCGGGTCTTTGCCCCCTCCAAAAACTCCATATGGTGGATCACCGTGTTGGCATCGGAGCGGTCTAGCTCGACGTTGACCCATTCAATGAGGTCGCGGAGGTATTGGACTTTCTCTGCTCCGCGCAGGTGACGCGTTGCCTTCATGCCGGCCCCCCCTCGCTAACAGTCTCGACGTCAGGTTCGGCGTGAACTTTGACCGTGATGCCCGCATCCCTTAGAACGCCATAGCCTTCGGCAAAGTCATCCGGCGAGACTTCGGAGACGTTCGTGGCAAACCACGCGATATGTCTTGCATGTGCCTCGTAGGCATCGTCGTCAGTGCCAAAGTCTGTGATGACGGCATTGAACTCCTCCATGAGTTCGCTGGTGAACCTGGACGTATCGAGCTCGACGGTGACTTGGCGTGTCACTGCAACGACGAAGCGCTTGGTTGTCATCTCCACCTCCTCAAACGCTGGCGATGTCGAGCGAGATCGGGATCCGGTCATCCTCGCGCTGGCCGCGCTTGTAGGCCCGGACATACGTTTTTGTGCCGGTGACGCGAACGGCATCCGAGATCGCGTCCATCGCACGTGTCCAGTCGGCATCGTCGATGTTGAGGCGGCGGAGGCCGAGCACACGGTGCGTCGAGATCTTGCCCTGCTTGTCGACCTGGAATGCCTGGTCGATCAGGACGCGCAGGTTTGCGTTGGCCCCCTCGCTCCAACGATGGATGCACCCGTCAATCAGCGCTTTTGCGGCCTCCAACTCGGCACCAAACGTGATGTTTTCAGCGACCGCGACAAGGATCTGCGCCGAGCCGTCAAACCGCGACAACGTCACATTCCCTTTCTGGCCACCGCGCCGAGCACCGTATTTTTCGGCAACCAGATCGCGGAACGCCTGGACGTCTCCGAGCGCGCGCGCTTTGAACGTCGCCAGCCGTGCCGACAATTCCTCGGCCTCGGCGACGAGCTCGCGAACGAGCGCATCCTCTTCCTGGTGTTCGGGTTTGATGGCGCTGAGCGGGATCAACGCGCCTTTGGCGTCCATCCAGTAGCCCTCGGGCAGTTCAGTGGTCATTCGAATAGCCTTTCACAGTTGGGAGGGAGATCCTGGACTTGCGCGGCCCCTTGGTGGCTCGCCGGTCCGGCTGCGGATCTCCCATGAGGGATGCTGTGGGATTGCGCTCGGCCAGCTCCGCGATCTGGTCCACATGCGGGCTGACGCGGTACTGGCGGGCCGGAACGGCGGCAGCGCGCCGTTCCGGGTATCGGGTGCGGTCCACGGAGTTGACCGTCAGCAACGGCTCGATCCACTCCTCGGCCCGGATCAGGCATCGGGCGGTGCGCAGCGTCGTAGCTACATCGGCTTCCGAGCGTGCCAGCGTCGATGCGATTGCCTCGTAATTCTCGCCGAGGGCACGCATGCCGATCAGCATGGCGAGCTCCTGCATGGTCCAGTGACGCACTCTCATGCCGCACCTCCCGGCGCATCGCCGCCGCTTGCGAGCGCCGCCCGATCGCGCGCGGCGAACAGCACCACGTTCGATCCGGCGAGCTGCTCGGCTGTGATCTGTGCGAGCCTTGCAGCCTGTTCGGCTTCGAGGTGCTCGGCCGCGATGATGCAGGTCACGAGCGCTCGATCGAGGAGGTCGGCAACGCTCGCATGCATGGACAATGAGCCGTCGGGAGCACGGCCGGATGCCACGCTGTTCCGCATGATTTTCAGGTGATCGCTCAGCATGCGTCATCCTCCGTTCTGCGCTGGAACACTGGCCGGATCACGTTGTCGGTTGCGGTTGAGACGGCCGAGAGTGCTCCGGCGACCGCCTCGGCGGCGAGCTGCCGCGTCTGCTGGCCCCGCTCCAGGAGGCGATGCGCCTGGAGCTCGCATTCGAGCGCCGCTGCCAGGTCGGCGAGCGCGGCAACCTCGGCAGCAATGCGGTCCAGAATTGCAGGTTCAGCATGCGGCAGGGTAATGGCGATCGACCGCAGCTCGCGGGAGAGGACCAGGCTCATGCCATGTCCTCCACGTCGCGGTTGCTCCATGCGTCGCGGATGTGCGTCGCGGTGACCTGCTCCGCGCCCTCGCTCATCGAGAGCATGGACGCGAGTTTCATGGTCTTGTCGATCTGGCCGAGGGCACCGCCTTTCATCCCGACACCGGTCAGAAACCGCACCGCATCCGGATCGGTTACACCCCAGGCTGCGATGTAGGCCGAAAGGTCTTCCGAGTAAGGCTTGTTGCGCTTGAGGCGTTTGCCGATCCGGCGCTTGAGCTGGGCATAGCTCGGCCCGTCCGCACGACGGGTAAACCGGGCATAGATCTCCTCGTTGCCGACGAGCGCGATCCCGCACCGGTTGATGTCGACAAAATGCCGGAGCTGATTGATCGCGTCATCGACCAGGTTCTGGGCCTCGTCGACGATCAGGAGCGTATGTCCGCCCTGGGCCTCCAGCCGCTGGCCGATGGCCTCGACGTAGCGCGCCGGATTGTGCTGCGTCACACCGAGCGCGCCGACCAGGGCGACCAGCATCCCGTGCACCGTTTTGGTGTGCGGGCTGATCGTGACCATGTGCACGTGCGGCGTCACGGCCTGGTAGTAGCGGCAGGCAGCGGTTTTGCCGAGCCCGGAGGCGGCGGTGATCACAACCAGATCGGGGCAGATCTGCGCCCACTGCAGCGTGTTGATGATCTCGCTGGCCGTACGCAGCCGGAGGAAACCGGGTCCGGTCGGGATAGCGGACACGAGCTCCTGCTGATTCTCGACCGCCTCCAGCCAGCGGCGGATCTGCTCATTCTGGCGGTCAAGCCGGCCCATGTAGGAGCCGCTGTACCACTGCGAAAATGCGGAGGCGGTGAACTCAGCACGACGTCCCGCCTCGGTTTTGTTCCACCCGCGCGCCTGGGCGACCTCGCGGACGCGCTCGATAAGACCTCTCCAATTCTCGATATCGTCCGCCGTCCGTCCGGCGATCATTGCCGGCTCCTTTGTGGGGCGGTCCCAATTGCTGCCGCTTGTGCTGACTGTTTCATTCATCTATAAAGTTCCTTGAGTGACTTCTTTGGGCGGGATCAGTTCCCGCCCTTTCTTTTTTCGGAACCGTACGCAGTACTTTGCGGCCCATTCCCGTTCGGGAATTCCAGGACGTTCGCGCCGACAAGGCTCATTGCCCGCGCGAACTTGTCTTCAAATTCGTCTGCTTGCTGCGGCTCCACCTTCCGGGCCGCGTTGCCTGTAAACACGCGCCGGACAGCCGGGCGGACCGGCGTTGTCTCGGCCGGGGCTGCCGGCTTGCCCTTCGCGTAGACCTGAGCCAGCTGCTCGGCCGTGAGCGCCGCGTGGGTGTCGCGCTCAAGGCGCAAGGCTTTCTGGTATGCCGACCGTTTGCGCTCGTGCACCCGCGCGGCCTCGGCATCGTGAAACCCGGTGTCCTCGACGCATGCGGCCTCGCAGATCAGCGAATTGTCGAGGTCGTAGACCCGGAGCGGCTTGGTGAGATGGTCCGGATCGAACCGGACAATGACCTTGCGGCCGGCAAACGCCGTAAGCTCCCGCGACCAGTAACGGTTGCCGTAAATGTGGATCTCGCCGTTCCCTTTTCGGGCGCGGAGGCCCTCGGAGGCGAGCAACCACAGCGACCGTTGTGCTGCTGTTGGCTGGCGCACGATCGTCCCGGGAGCCTCCATCGACGCCTGAAACGTCTCGTCGAAGGACCGGCCGGCACAGGCCTTGCGTCCCGGCCGCGCATTGTGC
Source organism: Pannonibacter sp. SL95 (assembly GCF_026672425.1). Lineage (GTDB taxonomy): Bacteria > Pseudomonadota > Alphaproteobacteria > Rhizobiales > Stappiaceae > Pannonibacter. The sequence goes on along the minus strand of NZ_JAPPRC010000003.1, from coordinate 781,547 downwards.
TCGGCAATCATCGCGTCCACATGCGCCCGGAACACATCGAGCGGCACAGCGTGGCTGGCGTAATTTTCCGGTTTAGCATCCGGCCGATTGCCGGTGTAGGCACCGGCGCAGACCGGGTGTCGTGCGACGTCGTCGGTGAGATCGCGGAATGCGCGCTCGATCGGTTTCGACTGCCCGGAATACGGCTTGGTGAACTGGAGCTCGACACCGAGCGCGGTCAGCAGGCCCTGGGGATCCTCGTCACGCACCTTGAACCGGTAGCGGTTCGGTGCCCCACCGGTGATCCACTTGCTCGCAAATGCCCGGCCGTTGTCGAGCGTGATGCGTTCGGGGATCCCGAACCGCTCGACCATGTCGCCGATCACCAGCCGCGTCGTCTCTTTGTTTTCGCTGTCGGACAAGCGCCAGGCGACGAACTTGCCGGAGTAGAGATCTTGCAGGGCGATCAGATAGAGGCGGGTGATCGTCCCGTCCGGCATGCGGACGAACACATCGAATTTATGGCCGTCCATGTTGACCGCCTCCATCGCGTGGAGGTGGTCCCGCGTCCGCCGTTGCGCCGGGTAAAGAGCCTTTGCCCGGTCCCGGCCAGAGCGCGCGAGGATCTGCGCGGCCTCGGAAACCTCGGCATCCAATCGCCGCCGCAGCGCCCGCTCCGACGGGAGCGGCGTCCAGCCGTGCTCGGCCGCTGCCGCAGCAACGCGGCGATAGCAGGCCGAAAACGACGGCTTTTCGGGGCGCAGATAGTCGCTTTTGATGCAGTCCCAGATCTGCGGATGGCAATCCGCCCACTCGCGCTCCGAACGATATGAGGGTGCGAGCGCCGCGAGCCAGTCTTCGCGAGGATGCTGCGTTGCCAGCTCCTGCCAGTAGTAGACAGTGCGCACCGAGACCTGCTCGCGGCGGGCAATCAACGCTGCTGCGGCCTGAGTTGTTGAGCCCGCGACGACCATCGCCATGCAGTCACTGACCGCGCGGAGCCGGTCTGCCGCGATCGCCTTGTGCCTGGCTGGCAGCGCATCATAGCGTTGCCAGAGAGCATCACGCGCAGGATCGCGGGCATCGTTTGCCGGGGCGTCAAACAGCATCATCAGCCGGGTCTGCGCGAGCTGCGGCAGTAAGCTAATATGATACTCCCAGCCGCCGCCGGACTGGCTCGCACGCCGGGCCCGCTGCAGGTCGCTCTGCCAACGCTCTGCGAGGATCATGCGATGCAGCGCTGATTTGCTTCGCGGAATGTCGGGCAGTCCAGACGAGACCAATTCTGCCGCTGTGAACCACTCCTTGGTCATTTGCGCCTCCGGAGGTTCAGGGGCTTAGCCCGCAGCTCACTAAGGCGAGAGGCGCAACGGCGCTGCTCTTCCTGCCAATAGGCAATCTCGGCAAGCAGGGTTTCGTCGCCGTCCATCATGGTTAGCCCGTCATCGCTGACGAGTTCGTCCCAAAGCCAGGTTGCCCCGCTTGCCTTCACAAAGGCCTTGAACCGCAGCAACGTGATGTCATGGCCGGTCTTGCTCTCGGCCGTGTAGGCATCGAGCACGCCCTTTGTCACAGAGGTTGCGAGATAGCGGCTCATGCGGGCCGCGATTTCCGCGCGGTCGAAAGGACACTCCCGGATTGCCCGTGCCATCGCGCGCTTCAGCCGCGCACGAAACTTGTCCGCGTCAATGCTGTCGACGAAGACGCGGACAGGGAAGGCGGAACTGTCGCCAAAGAGGTCCAGCTGGTGAGGATTGCGGCTCATGCCTGTGCCTCCCTGAGCGCGGTTTGCGGGTCGGCAGCGCCCGTCGCAACAAGACCGAAGTTGGCGAGAAAGCGTGCTTGGACACTCGCATTCGACCGCGACCAGAGATCCGCGAGCCGATAAAACGCCTGTTCATCCGCCGATACGGGTGTCACTGGCCGTTCACTCAGCAGGCTGAATACGGCCTTGATGTCCTGCGTCTCACGCCATCCGATCGCTGCACGCCGCTGGAGCGCCGGTTCCATCTTGGCCAGCTTCAGAAGAACTGTTGTCTGATCCGCGACGGGGGAATGGCGCAGGGCGGAACGCAGTTCCGGATGCAAGCGGCGAGCTATCTGGTCGAGACGTTTGGCACTTCGTTCGGAAACTCCAAGCCGGTCGGCCACGTGTTCAGAGAAGCCGCCCTCGATCAAAGGGCCACCGTGGCCCTTTGATTTCTGATCGCCGCCACGCTTGATCTGGCCATGCTCTTCTTGCCAAAGCTCACGATAGCGCTGCACGAAGATCGCCCGGTCGAGCACGGAGAGGTCGTTCCGGAACAGGTTCTCTGCGATCTCGAGAAGCTGTGCCTGGCGGCTATCCGCCTTGACCACAAAGGCGTCAATTTCGGTCAAACCGGCGATCTGGCTGGCCCTTAGACGGTGCCCCCCGGCTACGAGTGTGTATTTGCCGCCCTTCTGTGCCGGCGTCGAACGAACCTGTACGGGCGACTGCAGTCCGATCTCGCGGATCGATCCAGCGATCACCGCAGCATGATCCTCGTCGATTTCCCTAAGCCGCTCTCCGACATGGATGTCGTCAATCGCGATCGTTTTGATCTCGGCCATCAGGCAGCCCTCCTGATGCGAGTTTCGAGGACTAGGCTACGGGCACGATCTGTCAGGTCCTGGTAGCATTCGAAAAAGCGCGGCTCGTCCAGACGCTCGTCGATTGTTCGCAGTGCTCGATTGATGGCTTCCCGCGAGCGCCCCTGCATCTCGACAACACGGCGCTTCGGGACGAAGAACGTTTTCACCATCAGGTGAAGCGCGATTTGCCGCGCAAGTGCCGCGTCGAACCATTCATGCGGCGGCGCGATAACGTCGCGTAGGGAAAGCCAGGGGAACAGGTCTTTCGCAGCGACAAAGCAAGCTGCCTGGATGTCATTCAGGGCTTCGTCATCCGACAGGCCGGCAGGCATAGACCTGTCGAATTCGACCGATGGTTTCGTCATTGTCTGGAACGCCTTGCTGGAGGAAAGTAAAGGCATGGCGCGGTCGGTAGGGCAGCCGGGGGAGTGAAGGCCTGACAGCCTTCCCCTGCCGCTTGACGGACGCTAAGGGCTAGAACCACCCGGCCGCTCCATACCCCTCAGGCTGCATCGCGTGCGGCTTGAGCCTTTGTGTCGTTGCCGTTAAGCAGTTGCTCATTGGCACGGGACAGGATCCGGGAACTGCGGATCGGATAGCGGTCCGGAAACAGGTCCGCGACCGGCACCTTAAGAAAGTCTGCAATGGCCTGCTCGGCTTTGCGGACTGGACGGGTCCAGACATGGCCAAAGATGGCGGGCGTTGAACCCGCAAGCTTTGCCAGGGCAGCCATGGTCATCCCCCGGCGGTGTAATTCCGCCTTGATGGCATGGCGATCCCAAGTCCTGGGCTTCGACATGGAATACCTCGCTGGAAAACGGCTTGCTGCAACAGGCCGTTTTCTTGTCTTTGTTGTGTGATTTCCCGGCGCACTAATTCGCGCCGACAGAAAAGGATTAAAACGAAAAACCGTTTTAGTAAAGCGGAATTTCGTTTTAATGAGTGATCGCGTGGCTAGACCAGAAGTCCCGCCCAAAACCGAGCTTGCGAAAAGGCTTAGGGAGATACGGCATGCCTTAGGCGACCCGGAGCGCGGGTCGTTCGCTGCGACCGTTGGTGTCAGCAAAACTACGCTTGCATCTTATGAGCGCGGCGAGAGCGAGCCGACAGCGTCAGCTCTTGCCTCGTATCAGCAGCAATATGGCGTAAACATCGCTTGGGTGCTCACTGGGGAAGGCGCGTTATTCGCTGATCCGCCAAGGCACTCGGCGGCTGCGCCGTCGCCAGCTATTGACCCTGACGTATTCCGGGCGGTCGGTCGGCTGGTCTTGAAGGTCTACAAGGATGTGGGGATCAAGCTGCCCCCTGATGCGCTGCTGGACGAACAGGCTGGCGCATACAACGCGCTCATCGCCCGTGCAGAAGATCCGCGCGACATCGCCGAACTGACAGCACTACTGCCATGGTTGGAGGCGCGCCTTCGCAAGTCCTTGGCTGCGGCCGCCGCTGAGCCCGGATCTGGCAAACACGCGGGTTGATGGTGATAAGCAGTGCAATCATCAGTATAATTGCCAAAGCGTTGGTAAACGGAACGTTTCCAGGCGCGCGCATAGCGAGATTTCAACCTGACCTCGCGCATAAAGAGTGCAATTGCATGCTGAGCAGAGTACGGCGGTCGCATCCGCTGTGCTGCTATTTCTGATGGGCTTTTCCATCGCCAGCGGGGGAAACTTAATCGATCGACTGCGGGGCTGTTTGAATATTAATTTCAATAGCTTATGGCTTTTTCCCAAGTTTGGGAAACTCAAATTTGCCCGACTTGCCGTCAAAGGCGTGCCAGCAGCACAAGCAGAAATACCGTTTAAAGGCGGAATTCTGCGGTTTTGAACACTGTTTGAAGAGCTTTCAAAGCCTCGACCTCAGCCCATGCGCTACGGTTCAAATGCTGACCGGATCCCTGATATGCTGCAAATCAGGGCGTCAAATTCTCGCGAGTAATTCCATCCGGAGCTAGCGGGACTTCTTGTTCTTTTACAATCGCTTACCGTTCTTTCCCGGTCGTTCCCACTTGTTCCCGGTTAACTGCAAAACCACCCGTCAAACAACATCCGGACGCTAGCTAACGAGCAACGTTTGGAGCCCTTAATTTTCGCCCCCGGCTGCAACAGGCATGGGCTTGAGAGCGGGGTTTGTACCGTCGCGCCATTTGCAACGTTGATTTCGAGCAAGAGCACAACCTCCGTGTACTTAGTCTGCTTCGTTTTCCGGTCGATACATTTGGAAATGTGGGGCATTTTTCAGCTCGGAGCTGAGACGCACAGATACCGACTCTGAAGCAATTGATCATGCCCCCCGTGCCGCTTCCGAGCGGCAGCGTCAGCGCTTCGATGGTCGCGAGTGTCAGAGCCGTTTTATGACGCTCAAAATATGCTGGCAACTTCCGCGTGTCAGGGTATGGTTTGCTCTGGGTTCAAAAGCGATATTGTATTCATCGCTTTATTTGAGGGATTTCTTATGTCGGCTGCAATCTTCACTCTGAGTTACTCAGGAGGCGCTTCCGACGATCATGTCATCGACTTCTATGACGTTGCACAAGCTCTAATTGGCTTTCAACGGTCCCTGGCGCTAACCACCCATCTGGTTCTCAACGACAAGGTTATCACGCAGGCACCCGCGCTGAAGGGAGCGAGAATTCTAGCCCTTCCACCTGAAGATGGAAGTTGGAAGATTACTGCTGCGGTGATCGTTGGACTATATACGGTTGGCACCGCGCCAAAGGACTCTCCTATCGGTAATTTGATTGCCTCTGCCTACGACTACGTTGTGTCAGAAACACTCGGATTCCATGTCGACTTCGACAAAACTCTGGGGCAGCAATACGACGAACTGAAAAAAATGCGCGAGACGGAATTAAAAAGACTACCTCAAGCCAGATTTGATAGCGTTATCGAAAAATGTGAGCTTGCTATTCGCGATATGCATCGACCGATTGCACACTCAGAAACAGCGATTAGCGCTTCAATATTTTCGCAAGTTGGCTCGTGGACTTCAAAAGTCCAGCAGGAATTGGATATTAATACATATGAATATTTATCATTTACTCGCGAAGAAGATAGGCCGGAAACATTCGTGGGACGCGTATCAAGCTACAATATTAACACCTACAAAGGGCGTATATACTTACGCGCCGAAGGTCGACCCGTACCATTCGAGCTTGGAAATGTAGCTCGTGATCTTAGAAGTATATCACTAATAACAAATAGCCTTGTTTCAAATGCACGCGATCGCATGAGTGGTGAGGGGGAAGTAGCACTTAAGGCCTACAAAAGGGTCAGCAAGAGCGGCAAGATGAAGGGGCTACTTGTCGTAGATGTAAACAAAGCTACGGGCGATCCTGAATATTAAGAAAACATTTCGTAGAAAATTTATAATAATAAAATCAATCGATGAAAAGCTATTTATCTTCAAACAACATCCGCGCGGTCCCCACTGGCAGGAACATGCGCAGCGGATTTGACGGCAAGGGCTGGAAGCCGTAGCCGGCGTAGAGCTTGCTCCGCCGGGTGACAAGATCAGCGTTGCCGTCGTCCAGTACATCAAGGATCACGACAGCGATGCCGATGTGATCGGCGGCAAGGCCGATGCGTCGGAGCGCGTCCACCAGCAGGTCGCCGCCAAACCCTTGACCCGAGAAGCGTTGGCCCACCCCGATCATGGCCAGAAGTGCTGCGGGGATGAAGCCATGTGCTTAAGTACGGCTTCGTCCGCCGGTTAGTCTTAGACGGGACATTGGCTCGATCAAGCGCCACTCGAAGTCAAGTAAGGTCAAATCGGCTCAGGCCGACGCTGAATCAAAGGCACTCCCTGATGGAGAGGGATCGGTTCAAAAGCCGTACGCCTGGGGGTTGGCAAGCACTGTATCGACCGTGAAATGTGGATCAGCAACTTCCACTTGCTCCAACAGCGCAATCATCTGCTGCCGATCTCGCCGCTTGGCCGCAGCATCCCACTGATCGAGAATGCCCACATGAAATAGTCGCTCATTTACTGTCATGCCCGCTAAGCTGGGCTCATCATGATCTTCCATGAATGTAGCATCGCACATCCGCGCCCGACATCCAATGCTTATGGGTTCACGACCTAGTCAACAATTGGTCGTGCATCTCGTATCGCTTGTTGACGGCAGGTCACCACCTATCCGTGCTACTTCAACAGCATCAAACCAGCTGGGCTCTGCGTAGTGCGCGTCGGTTGCTCCTCACTTCAACGTTCCGAACCTAAACATAGGCCCAATCTGCGAAGGAGGAGATTAGGCGCTCAATCAGGCTCAGCCAAACCAATGCGCCGCAATTCCTGAAGCCCCCGCAGCAGAAGGTCGCGCTTGGTCTTGGCAGCCGCAAGCGGGGCGACAAGGACCGTGTCCGCATCACCATCCGCCAGGAAGAGGTTGATCATGAACGGCCACAACTTGTTCGTCGGATCGAGCTGCCCCTCCCATCCAGGCTTAACCACTTGAAGGGCGCGCTCACGAGTGATCAGCACCTGAGATTCTGGATCGCGCCGGATTAAGCGCGCCGGCACTCCCCGAATGTCGAACTCCTTGAACCGGGCTTCGCTGATATCCAATGCCCAGTCGAAACCAGCATAAAAGTGATCGCGATAATCATCAAATGGCTTTTGCCGGGCATAATTGTTCGGTCCGTATGTTGAAGTATCAGCTTCGGCGTTGATCTTCATCTTTCCGATGTTTCCCGAGAGCTTCACCCGATCTAAATAGGGACACCAGACGATGAATAGATCGCTCGTCCTAAGATTGCTGATGGAAACATTTGAAAGAACTGTCGGACCGGTTTGGCAGTCCAAAAACGCGCAGTCAGAAAGCTCCACGTTTCGCACTGTCGACATTCGCCCGAACTCCGCGGTCAATGAAATCGCGCATCGCGTGAACGTGCATTGCTCAAACTTCATATTCTCTATGAGAAGCTGATCGCCCCTGTCATAGAGCTGATAAAAACTTTCATTCTTGAACTCTCTCATCGCGGAAGCACCAAGCTCGATGGAAGGCCGGGGTGATTTACAGAGCCAATAGCCCATCCACAGCGAGGGGCAAAATGCGAGCTACCGTCTGCATTTACTGATCGTTTTCAAGGCTGTCGCAGTTAAGCACGAGGGTCGGTTGCCATATTCCGCGACCAGTTCTGACATCGAATGCTCCCCCTTAAGGGTTTCCAGCGCCACACGCGCCTTGAACGCCGAATAGCGGTTCCTGCGTCTCGACGTGTTTTGTTCTCCTCTTGCTTGGAGACCAGCAGATTTACGGTCGTGGCGTCCGGTATAGTCGCATTTCTCGGGGGCAGCTCAAGCTTCTATGGCAACGAAAAGAGATCAAAACGGTCGATTGGCGCAGACGACAGAGCGTCCGCGCTCAGATGCGCATGCTGGCGCCTTGCCCATTTCACTTCTGCCCCCCCCTCCCCCCGCTGTTGCCGCCAAACGACAGGCCTATCGGAAATTGAGATCGTCAATTGTGGCGAGGAGAGAATGCCTTGCAATGGCAACGGCCTGCCTGTCTTCTGCAACTCACGATGGCCCGGACCGGGCGGGATGGACGCAGTAGAGGGCTGGAGCTGACCTTGGCGCATATTGGCATTGATCTTGGCACGACCAATTCCCTGATCGCACAGTTTACCGAGAACGGGCCCGAACTGATTTCGAACCGGTTGGGCGGCGTGCTGACGCCGTCTGTGGTCCATGTCGACAAGGGCCATGTCCACACCGGCGAGACCGCGAAATCGCGCCTGCTGACCCGGCCGGACCAGACGGTTGCCGCCTTCAAGCGCACCATGGGCACGGAAAAGGCCTACCGGCTGGACGGCAAGACGATGACGTCGGTGGAACTTTCGGCCGCGGTGCTGCGTGCGCTCAAGGAGGATGCCGAGACCGCGCTTGGGGAGCCGGTTGTGGATGTGGTCATCTCCGTGCCGGCCTATTTCAGCGAGGCGCAGCGCAAGTCCGTCGCCCAGGCCGCCAAGATGGCCGGGCTGAAGCCGGTCCGCCTGATCAACGAGCCGACCGCGGCAGCGCTCGCCTATGGCTTGCAGGACCTGTCGCAGGAAAGCTGCTTCCTCGTCTTCGATCTGGGCGGCGGCACGTTTGACGTCTCGATCCTTGAGGTGTTCGAAGGCGTGATGGAAGTGAAGGCCACGGCCGGCGACGCCTATCTCGGCGGCGAGGACTTCACCCGGACACTGGTGAAGCACCTGACCGGCCTTGCCTCTTATAAGCGCCTCAGCAGCGAGGACGAGGCGGCCATCCGCAAGGCCGCCGAAGACATGAAAATGGCGCTGACCCAGCGCGACAGCGCATCGATCGAGATCCGCCGGGACGGGCTGACGCTTGAGGCAACAGTGACCCGGGCCGAATTCGAGGACATGTGCGCGCCGCTGCTCACACGGCTGCGCCGGCCTGTCGAACGCGTGCTCTACGACGCCAAACTGCGGCCGGAGGACCTGCAGAAGGTGGTGCTCGTCGGCGGGGCGACGCGCATGCCGATGGTGCGGTCGCTGATCGCCCGGCACCTGCGCCACTTCCCCGACGGACACATCGACCCGGACCATGCCGTGGCGCTTGGCGCTGCCGTGCAGGCGGGCCTTGTCGGCAAGAACCAGGCGCTGAAGGACGTCGTCATGACCGACGTGACGGCGCATTCGCTGGGCGTGGAGACCAGCAAGGAGGTGGGAAACCGCCTGCTGATGGGCTACTTCCTGCCGATCATCGAACGCAACACGGTGGTGCCTGTCTCGCGCGAGGAATACCTGCAAGCCATCCGGCCCGACCAGACGGAAATGGTGCTGGGCATCTTCCAGGGGGAATCGCCGGACGTTTCGGCCAACGTGCGCCTCGGCACGCTCAAGGTGCCCCTGCCGCGCAGCCGCGACGGGTCGCTGCAGCATGTCAGCGTCCGCTTCTCCTACGATGTCTCGGGCCTGCTCGAGGTTGATGTCATCACGCTGACGGATGGCAAGCGGACCAGCACCACGATCCGCAACCTGGCTGGCGACATGAGCGAGGAGGACATCGAGAAGGCGCGCAAGTCACTGGAAAAACTGAAGATACATCCGCGCGACGAAGAAGCGAACATTGCCCTGCGCGCAAGGATCGAGCAGTGCTTTGCGATGGCCAGGCAGGACGACCGGAGCGTTTTTTCCAACATGCTGGCGGAGTTCGACATGCTGCTGGAGAAACAGAACCCGTCCGATCTCGCGGCCTTCCGTAAGGAAGCCGAGGCCTGCATGAACCAGTTCGAGGCCAGCTATGTCTTCTGAGGCACGTCTGCCCTGGTACCTGGAGACCTTGGGCCTCGACGGCGAGGCCCCCTCCCCGACCGAGATCAAGCGGGCTTATGCGCGCAAGCTCAAGGCGATCGATCAGGCGGCCGATCCGGACGGTTTCCAGCACCTGCGGGCGGCCTATGAAATGGCGCATGCCCTGTCGAAGGCCGGGACGGCAGCCGAACCGGTGCATGACCGGGCGGAAGCCAGCGAGGCAACAGCGCCCCCCTCCGGCGAGGACCCGCGGCCGCTTGATCCAGAGGCCGAGGCCGCTGCCGAGCCGGCGTCCGATGCCGAGACGACGGAGCCAGAGGAGTGGCCAGGCCTGTCGCCGGAGGAAGCTGCGGCGCGCGATGCCTGCAACGACGTGCTGGACCAGTTTGCCCGCGAAACGGCCCCCATGCGTCAGCTTGATCTGCTGCTGGTGCTGCTGGAACATGCCGACCGCCTGTCGATCCGGGACCACATGGCGCTTGAACAGGTGATCGTCCGCTACCTTGCCTCCTGCATCGTGCAGGATGGCAGCGGCTTGCCGCGGTTTGAGCCGCATATCCTGCCGGTCCTGCTGACGCGTCTCGGCCAGATGTTCCAGTGGCAATCGGACATCAAGGCGCTTGAACGCGCCACACAGGACTATCCGCAGGTGCGTGACGCCTATTTCATCGGCTTGCAACGGGAGCCGGTGGATCCGTCATCGCCGATGGCAAGCACGGTCGACATGAATGCGCAGACGAGGATCATCGGCATCTGCGTCCTGACGACGTTTTCCTGCTTCCTTCTAACACGCGCCCTTGGCGACTATCCCGAGATTGCCAATATCTTCAGAGGCATCGGCGCAATCGGCTTCGGCATGATCTTCCTTTTCATCTTTTTCGCAGGCTTACACAAACTGGCCGGATGGGCGATGGCGTCGATCGGCAAGCTGTTGCGCCAGATCGGCCTGTTCAACCGGTGACCTGACGCTCCGCCACCGGCGGGATGCTGCCATGCAGGACGAGACAACGGCAACATGCCCCAGGACATACCGTACGCACTGCTCGAGCTTGGCATCCTGACCCCAACGGCCAGCAAGGCCGAGATCAAACGCGCCTATGCCAGGAAGCTGAAGACGCTGGATGCTGTTGCGGACAGGGACGACTTCCAGCACCTGCGTGAAATATATGAGATGGCGCTCCGGCTGGTTGCGCTGCAGGAGCGCGAAGCTGCAGAGGACGCGGATGCCAGTCTCGCAAATGATCCTGCGGGCACGGCAAACACGCGGGAAACTGAAGCGGTAGCGGAACAGGAGATCGCCCAACCGCCGGCCGATCTCGAGCACGAGGCAAAGCTTCAGCAGGCGATCAATGCGCCGAATGACAAGGCACGGCAGGAGCTTCTGCACGCGCTCTTGCAGCAGATGGACACTCTCTCCTTCGCCATGGGCGAACGGCTGCAATATGTGATTGCCGGCCATCTCGCGGCCCTGATCCGCACGGATGACAGCGGCTTGCCGATCTTTAGCCCTGTCGTCACACGGGACTTTCTGGATGAATGCGATCAGGCCTTCGACTGGAGCAGTGACACGCAGTCCCTGAACCGGTCGTTTGGCGTCAATTCGCCGGCCGTGATCGCCTATCTGGCGCGCTTTCCAAGCATCGAGACGCGCCGCGCACACGCCGAAGCGGCTGCAAGGCGGGAAGCGCGGCGAAAGGACTTTCGTGTTGTCGTGATCCAGACCCTCGCCCTGATCGCTGTCGCGTCGGCAGGGCACTTCCTCGACTACGAGCACGATGAAATCGTCGTCATCGCAGTGGCTGCCGGGTTGCTGATCCTGTTTGGCATGCGGGCTTTCAGGGCCATCCGCACGTGGCTTTCGCCTCACCTCCCGAACCGGTCACGCAACCGGTAGAAGGGGATCGCGAGGGTGGCCGAATAAACTGGCAATATAGAGCACAATGGTCACAGCCATTTCAAAGGCGTACCCACATTTCCTTCGACACCGGAATCCTTTCGTCTGCCATCTCGCCTCAGAATGACTCTGGACGCCAGAGTGGCAGGTCAGCCCTCACAGATCAAACAGCATACGCGCGGTCCCCACTGGCAGGAACATGCGCAGCGGATTTGATGGCAAGGGTTGGAATCCGTAGCCGGCGTAGAGCTTGCTCCGCCGGGTGACAAGGTCGGCGTTGCCGTCGTCCAGGACATCAAGGATCACGACAGCGATGCCGATGTGATCGGCGGCAAGGACGATGCGGCGGAGTGCATCGGCCAAGAGGTCACCGCCAAACCCTTGACCCGAGAAGCGTTGGTCCACCCCGATCATGGCCAGAAACGCTGCGGGGATGAAGCCATGCGCGGGACGGGTTCGGGCAAACCGGGGCGGCAGTTCGCCATAGTCAATCGTGTGGGCATTGAGCGCATAGAAGCCAATCAGGTCGGCTTCAGGCGAGGTCATGACATAGACGCGCGTATTGTCCGCTTTCGCCAGCTTGTTGGCCGTGCGCCTGAAGAAATTGTCGACCTGCGTGACACCGCAACAAAAGCCTGTGCGGTCGTGCTTCTCCGGATCGAACAGCTCGATGAGGTATTGCCGGGAGGCGCTGTCAGTCACTTCGACAGGACGCGCGACTTATGGCGGGCTAAGGCGCGCTTGAGCTGTTCGGTGGGCTGTGCCGGATTATCCAGGGCCTCGAAAAAGGCAGCATGATCGGCGGCGGCGAGGCTGGTGCGCTCATGCGCGGCAATGGTTGCCAGTGCGGACTGATAGGCCGCATTCATCGTGAACACGCTGTCATCGACGCCACTGAGCGCAGCCGCGCGCTGGATCGTCTGTTTGATATGCGGCTTGGTGCGGAAGTTCATCCGCTCGCTTGCGCGCTCGTCAATGTCCTTGATGATGTCATCGAACGCGAGCATGGCCGCTCTCCGCAAACTCCATGCCACAATATGTACGCCGCAATGACGTACATTTCAATAAAGAAGAACGTGTCGATTTGGTTGCCCCCTCACACCCCGAACCGGTCACGCAAACGGTAGAGCAACACGGACGGGGTGAGGAACCACGGGGTGCCGGTGTAGAGGGGGCGGGTGGGGAACGGGAGGCGTTCGAAGGCGGACGGGGTGGCTTCGCGGCCGGCGGCCTTGCGGCCCATGCGCATGCCGAGGTAGCTGGCCATGCCAACGCCGGCCCCGCAATAGCCCATGGCGTGATAGAGGCCTTTGTCTTCCCCGCAATGGGCGAGTGTGTTGAACGTGTAGCCGACAAAACCCATCCAGGCGTAGCTGATGCGGTAGGGCTCAAGCTCCGGGAACAGGGCGACAAGGTCGCGGTGCAGGGTGACGGCGCTGATGCGCGGGTCGGTCTCGCTGAGGGAGACGCGGCCGCCGAAGAGAACGCGGCGGCGGTCCGGCGACAGGCGGTAGTAATAGACGAGCTTGCGCGTGTCGGAGAGGATGCGGTCGGTCGGGAACAGGCGGTCGACCAGGGCCTGCGGCAATTCCTCGGTGGCGATGATATAGGAGCCGATCGGGATGATGCGGCGCTGGTGATGCGGGGACAGCGGCCGGGAATAGCCGTTGGTGGCAAGAATGACCTTGCCGGCGCGGATGGTGCCGGCAGGCGTTGTCACGGCAAAGCCGCTGCCCTGCCGCTCGAGCCGCGTTGCCGGGCAATGGCTTTTGACAAGGGCACCGGCGGCCAGCACACGGGCGAGCAGGGCCGGATGGTAACGGCCGACATCGATGCTGCAATGGCGCGGAAAGACCATGCCGCCGTGATAGGCGGCGGTGCCCAGCTCCCGCGCCATCTCGGCTTTCGGCACCATATAGGCACCGGTTTTCCAGACCGGATGGCCCGCGGCACAGTCACGCGCGAGGCTGTCATAGAGATGCGACTTGTGCGCGCCGTGAAAGCGGCCGACCTCGGCAAAACCGCAGTCGAGCGCCTCATCCCGCACCAGCGCATGCATGTAATCGAGAGATGCCTGGCCTTCCTCAAGAATGGCACGGGCGATGTCCGGGCCATGCTTGCGGGAGAGCGCGGCAAAGGACGGCTTGACGCTGGTCGAGACCTGACCGCCGTTGCGCGTGCTGCAGCCCCAGCCGGCGGATTCCGCGTCCAGCACCAGCGTCGACAGCCCTTCCCGGCTGGTCTGCAGCGCGGCGTTGAGCCCGGTGTAGCCGGCGCCGATGATGACCACATCGGCCTCGGGCGGCAGCGGCGTCAGGCTGAGGTCGGGACCATTGCCCTTGCCGGAACCAGAATGCCACCAGTAGGGCTCTGGCTTGAAGTCGGGTGCGAACAGGGCATCGGTTGCAGCCATGGCTGGGGTCATGGGTGGCCTTCAGCTTGCGCGGTGGTCGAAGAGGACAAGGTCTGCCCCCTTCTCGCCAACCATGATGGTGGGCGCGTTGGTGTTGCCCGAGGTGACCGTCGGAAAGATCGAGGCATCGATGACGCGCAAGGCCTCGACGCCATAGACTCGCAGCCGGTTGTCGACCACGTCCACGTCGGGATCGGGGCCCATGCGACAGGCGCTGACCGGGTGGAACACGGTGGAGCAGCGGGCGCGCACATCGGCCAGCATGTCGAGATCGCTCTCGACCTTGGCCCCCGGCACGATTTCCGTCTCGATCACGGACTGCATGGCCGGTGAGGCGGCGATCTGGCGCATCAGGCGGCAGCCCTCGACCATCTCCACCTGATCCTGCACGGTGGCGAGAGAGTTGGGGTGGATTTCCGGCGCGTCCATCGGGTCGTTGGACCTGAGGCCAATAGACCCGCGGCTGGTTGGCCGTGTCGGCTGGAAGCCGAGCAGGAAACCGGAGAACGGATCCGGGTTCATCAGCGGCCGCTTGCCCTTCGGCGCCTTGGTGTAGCTGACCGGCGAGAAGTAGAGCTGCATGTTGGGCCGAGCGGCTTCCGGCGAGGACCGGACAAAGCCGCCGGCCTGGTTGACGCTGAGCGACAGCGGGCCGCGCCGTGTCAGGACGTAGCGCAGCCCCTGCCACAGCTTGCCCCACCAGGGGTGGAGCTGGTCGTTGAGGGTCGGCACCCGGGAGCGGTAGAGATAATCCAGCCCGAGATGGTCCTGCAGGTTGCGGCCAACGCCCTTGCGCTCCACCCGGACCTCAAGGCCCTTTGCACGCAGGCTGTCGCCCGCGCCGATGCCGGAGAGCAGCAACAGCTGCGGCGAGTTCACCGCGCCGGCGCTGAGGATGACCTCGCGCCGGGCGTTGACGCGCAGTTCCTCCGCCCCCCGGCGGAAGGTCACGCCGACCGCACGCCGGCCCTCAAGCTCGATCCGCGTGGCATGGGCATGGGTGAGGACGGTGACATTGGACCTCCGGCGCGCCCGCGCCAGATAGGCCCTGGCCGTCGACATGCGAAAGCCGCCCTTGGCCGTGATCTGGTAGAGGCCAACGCCCTCCTGCGAGGCACCGTTGAAGTCCGGGTTGCGGCGGAAGCCGGCCTGTTCGCAGCCCGAAAGAAACACGTCGCAGAGCGGATGCAGATCCCGCGCGGGGGTCATGACATGCAAGGGGCCCTGGTCACCACGATAGGCATCGCCTCCGGCGGCATTGGTCTCGCTGCGCTTGAAATAGGGCAGCACATCGTCCCAGCCCCAGCCGGGGTTGCCCATGGCGGCCCAGTCGTTGAAGTCGTCATGCTGGCCGCGGATATACACCATGGCATTGATCGAGCTGGAACCGCCGAGCACCTTGCCGCGCGGCCAGTAGCCGGTGCGGTCATCGAGGCCGGGATCGGGTTCGGTGCGGTACATCCAGTTGATCGCGGGATTGTAGAAGGCCTTGCCGTAGCCGATCGGCATCCAGATCCAGAAGTTGAGGTCCGAGCCGCCCGCCTCGAGCACGCAGACGGAAAAGCGGCCGCTTTCCGACAGCCGGTCGGCCAGCACGGCCCCGGCAGACCCGGCCCCCACGATGATGAAGTCAAACTCTTGCATGATGGCCTATCGCGCCGTCTTGTCGCGTTGAACGAGGATGGAAACCAGCGCCAGCAGTCCAGATCCGAGCATCAGGAAGACCGACACGGCATTGAGGACCGGCGTCGAGCCGACCTTGGCCATGCGGTCGTACATGGTGATGGTCAGCGGAGCGTCGGAGCCCACCAGGAACAGGGTCGTGTTGAAATTCTCGAACGACACCAGGAAAGCGACGATGCCGGAGGCGATCATGGCCGGCCGCAGGAACGGCAGCGTGATCGTGGTCAGCACCCGGAGCCGGCTGGCGCCGAGGTTGAGCGCAGCCTCCTCCAGCGCAGCGTCGAATTTCTTCAGCCGCGCGGTGATCACCAGGGAGGCGATGGTGGTGATGAAGGAGAACTGGCCGAGGACCACCAGGAACAGCCCGGGCCTCAGGAAGCTCAGCTCCATGCCCAGCGCGCCTTCGAGAGCATTGGCCGTGTCGCTGGCCAGCACGAGGATCGAGATGCCCAGGATGACGCCCGGAATGACCAGCGGCACGACCATGAGGATGTAGAAGAAGTTCTTCGCCGGAAAATCACCGCGCACGAACAGGAAGGCATTGGTCGTACCGAAGGCCACCGACAGGACCGCGACGCAGGAGGCGATGACGAACGAGTAGTAGAGGCCGCTGAGCAGCCGCCGGTCATAGAACATGCCGCGCTTGGGCTCGGTCGGATTGAAGAACCAGTCGAGGGTGAAGCCTTGCCAGGGCAAGGCCGGGAACAGGCTGTCGTTGAAGGCAAAGGCGGCAGCGGCCACCAGGGGCGCGGCGAGAAACAGGAAGAAGACCGCGACGTAGAGCCGATAGCCAAGGAGGAAGGGCGTTAGCCGATTGGTGCGCAGCATCCTGCCTCTCCCTCAGCTTCGAGCGACGGTGTTGGCCAGGGTCTGGCCGCTGAGCTTGAGACCCAGCCAGATGACGAGCGACGTGAACAGCAGCAACAGCATGCCGAAGGCGGCCCCCGCCTCCCAGTTGAAGCGGGTGATGAACTGATTGTAGATCTGTTCGGTGAACCAGCTGGAGTTCTTGCCGCCGAGAAGGATCGGTGTGAGATAGGACCCGGCCGTCAACATGAAGACGACGATGCAGCCCGAGACAATGCCGGGCATGGCATAGGGGATGATGATCCGCCGCAGCACCGTGAAGCCGTTGCCGCCCAGATTGTAGCCGGCCTCGATCATGGCGTTGTCCATGCCATCGAGCGTCGAGACCAGCGGCACGATCATGAACAGCATGACGGTGTAGACGAGGCCGACGACGACGGTGACGTCGTTGTAAAGAAACTCGACCGGGCCGCTGACGACGCCAGTCCACTGCAGGAACGAAGACAGCACGCCGGTTTCGCGCAGCAGCAGGATCCAGCCGAAGGCGCGGATGAGATCACTGACCCAGAGTGGCACCAGGCACAGGAGGAACAGCGCGCCGCGGGTGCGATTGCCGGCGAGCTTGGCGATGTAATAGGCAATCGGGAAGCCGATGAGCAGCGCCAGCGCCGTGACCAGCAGCGACATCGAGCCGGTGCGCAGCAGCGTGTTCCAGTAGATCGGCTCCTGCAGGAAGTCGATGTAATGGCCGAAGCCGAACTCATAGACGCGCGGAGCAACCTTCTCGCGCAGGGACAGGCGGATCATGCCGATATGCGGCAGAATGATCAGCAGGCTGATCCACAGCGCAAAGGGCGTGAACAGCAGGATCAGCACCAGCCGCTTGAAATCCTTTTGCAGCATCAGCCGGCCCCTCCGCCGGCAAAGCACATGGCGTGACGGGCCGACCAGAGCAGCGTGACGGCCTCGCCCGGACGGACATCGTTGTCGCCGGTCAGCGTGATGTCGGCCTCGATCAGTTCGCCATGGTCGCTGCGCACCAGAACGCGGCTGTTGGCGCCGTTGAACAGCAGGCTTTCGACGGACCCGTCCATCCGGTTTTCGTCCGGCGCGTTTGCTGCAGGTCCTGCGGACTTGCGGTGCGTGCGGATGAACTCGGGCCGGACGAAGATCTCGACCGCCTCCCCATCGCGAACGGCCTGGCCACCGGCTGCGGTGAAGGCCATCTGCAATCCTTGCAGGGTCTCGACGCGGCCACCCGTGCCGTCGCTCACCCGCACCTTGCCGGACCAGCGGTTGCTGTCGCCGACGAAGCCGGCGACGAAGGCCGTCTTCGGATGGTGGTACAGCTCCTGCGGCGCACCGATCTGCTCGAAGCGGCCCTGGTTCATGATCGCGACCCGGTCGGACATGACGAGGGCTTCGGACTGGTCGTGGGTGATGTAGATGAAGGTGGTGTTGAACTGGTGCTGCAGCAGCTTCAGCTCGATCTTCATGGCCTCGCGCAGCTTCAGGTCGAGCGCGCCGAGGGGTTCATCGAGCAGCAGCACATCCGGATCCAGCACCATGCAGCGGGCAATGGCGATGCGCTGCTTCTGGCCGCCGGAAAGCTGGTGGATCTCCCGCTCCGCCACGTCCGGCAGGGCGATGCGCTCCAGCACATCGTGAACCTTGCGCCGGATTTCAGCATTGGCAACGCCCTTGCAGCGCAGGCCATAGGCGATGTTTTCGAAGACATTCATCATCGGGAACAGCGCCAGATGCTGGAACACCATCTTGACGTTGCGCCGGTTCGGCGGCGTGCCCAGAACCGAATGGCCCTTGATGCGGATGTCGCCGCTGGTCGGCTCCTCGAACCCGGCAATCATGCGCATCAGGGTCGTCTTGCCGCAGCCGGACGGCCCGAGAATGGAAAAGAACGAGCCACTGGGAATTTCGAAGGAAATGTCCTTCACCGCGCGAAAGGCGCCGAAAGACTTGGCAATGTCAGTGCATTCGAGATCAGGAACCTGGGACATCGTCATATCGGAAGCCATGCGAGAAGGAACGACAGGGACAGCAAGAAATAGGCTGCCGCGATCACGCGCCGCGCGTCAGGGAGGCGGGGCGGAAAAGAGAAGCAGCTGCGCACACGGGACGCGCGCAGCTGCAGACCATGCCCGCGATCAGCCGCCGGTGGCAGCCTTGATCTTCTCGAGGGTCTTGCCTTCCATGTCTTCCACGCCCGACGGGATGTTGGCGAAGAACTTCAGGTTGGCGATGTCGGCATCGGTGAAGGACGCGTTGACGGCGGCCTTCTTGTCGGCCGGCAGCAGATCCTTGCCGCCCTTGACCGCCGCGATGGCGCCGGTGCTGGCGGACATCAGCGTCACGTTCTCAGGACGCAGGACGAAGTTGATCCACTTGTAGGCCGCGTCATCCGCCGCGCCTTTTGCCGGAATGGCGAAGGTGTCGATCCAGGCCAGGGCGCCGGTGGCCGGCGGCACGAAGACGATGTTCTTGTTCTGGTCGTAGAGCTTGAACGCGGTGGAGTCCCAGGTCTCGGAGGCGACGATTTCACCCGACAGCATCATGGCGCTGAGGTCATCGCCCGAGTTCCAGTAGGCCTTGATGTTGTCCTTGCAGGCGATGAGCTTGTCAGCGACCTTGTCGAGAATGGTCTGGTACTTGGCCAGATCCGCATAGGCCGCGAACGGATCCTCGCCCATGGCGAAGGCCGTGCCGAGCAGGATCGTGCGGCGCAGGCGCATCGACGTCTTGCCCTTGTACTGCGGGTCGCAGAGATCGCCCCAACCCTTGAGGTTCGGCGCCTTGGACTTGTCGGCCATCAGGCCGGACGTGCCCCACTGGTGCGGCACGGCGTAGACCTTGCCCTCGATCGTGGTGTTGGCCTTCACGCCATCAAGCAGCTTGGCTTCCATCACGCCGGTGTCGATCTTCGACAGGTCGAGCGGCTTGTAGATGCCGTATTCGAGCTGCGCGGCATAGATGCGGTCGTGGCTGGGCTGGGCAAGGTCAAAGCCGGAGCCGCCGGTGGCACGCAGCTTGGCAATCATTTCCTCGTTGTTCGAGTAGGTGACCTCGACATCGATGCCCGGATTTTCGGCCTCGAACTTCTGGATCAGCTCATCGGGAGCATAGGAGCCCCAGGTGAGAATCCGCAGCGTTTCGGCATTGGCACCACTCACGCCGGCCAGCATCGTGGCCGCCAGCAAACCTGCAAGCATTGTTCTGGTATGCATTGTTTCCTCCCTTCAATGCAACAGACGCACTCTCGGCTGTCTCGACCAAAAGCCTAAGGGCCGATTGGTCTGCAAAATATATCCATTGCAGATATTCTTGCAGTCCACTTCTGCGGGCACATCACCGCAGCAGGCGGTCCAGTGTATCCAGCCCCTTGCGGATGTCATCGGGAGCGGCGCAGCCAAAGCCGAAGACCAGACCGCGTTCGGCAATGGGGGCGACCGTGTAACGGCCAAGGCCGGCAATCGCGATCCCGGCCTGCCGCGCCTTCTCGACAATGTCTGCTTCCTCGAGACCGGGCGCAAGCATCCCGACGGCGTGGAAACCGCTCTGGGTCGGCTGCAGGTCAATGCGCCCGGACAGGCGCTGGGCCGCGGAAATCAGCAGATCGTGACGATCCTTGTAGATCTGCCGCATGGTGCGGATATGCGTGGCAAACATGCCCTCATCCATGAACTCGGCAACGATGGCCTGCGTCACGGTCGGGACACCGCTGAGCCAGGTCTGACTGATGCGCTCAAAGCTCTCGACCAGCCCGTCCGGCACCAGGGCATAGCCAAGCCGGAGCGAGGGGAACAGCGACTTGGAGAAGGTGCCGACGTAGATGACCCGGCCGTGGGTGTCGATGCTCTTGAGGGTCGGTGGCGGCTGGTCACCGTAATAGAACTCACCGTCGTAATCGTCCTCGACGATCATGGCATCGGCTTCACTGGCCGCCTTCAGGAGCGCCAGCCGGCGCGGCAGGCTCATGACATGGCCGAGCGGCTGCTGGTGCGACGGGGTCACGAAGGCCAGCCGGAAGTGCGGTGCCTTGGCAAGACCATCCTGGACGCAGAGCCCCTCCTGGTCGACTGCCACCGGGATGGGGATGGCGCCGATGGCAACGAAGGCATTGCGCGCACCGATGGCACCGGGGTTTTCGAACCAGATGGGTTCGCCCGGATTAACGAGCATGCCGCCGATCAGCGAGAAGGCCCGCTGCGCACCATTGGTAATGAAGATCTGCTCCGGTGCACATTTGATCCCGCGCGAGGCGTTGAGCTGGCGCGCGATGGCAGCCCGCAACGGGGCATAGCCGAAGGGCTCGCCATAGCCCATGATGTCGTCCCGGTCCTTGCGCCAGTGGCGGGCCGAGAGCTTGGCCCATTGCGCCATTGGAAAGGCATCGAGCGCCGGCAGCGCCGTGGTGAAGGCCTGGGACTTGTGCGGCAGGCGCGTGCGCCGGACGAATTCCGGAATGGCGTGACGCGTGGCGTGGGACAGGCGCGGAATGGCCTTGATCGCCGTGTCGCCGGCCGGCAGCGGCTTCGGCTCCAGACGCCCGGTCAGCGCCTCGCTGACATAGGTGCCGGACCCGACCCGCGCCTCCAGCAGCCCCTCCGACACCAACCGCTCGACGGCATCGATCACCGTGGTGCGGGAGACGCCGATCTCCTCGGCGAGGGTTCGCGTTGCCGGCAGGCGCTCGCCCGGCGCAAGCCCCCCGTTGAGCAGCAAATCACGTAGCGCCATGTAAAGTTGGATCGAGATCTTCTTCTCGGCCCCCTTGTCGATCTTGATCGACGACAGCACCGCCCCGGCATGACGCTTCATGGCTCCCCTCCAAATTGGTATGCGATTTTGCCCAAAGCGGATCTTATATCAAGACCAATTCCGGATAGGCTCTTGACCGAAGCATCAAGGCCGCCCCCAGGCCAAAGCCCGTCGAGAGTTGACCCCATGAAAATCAAGGCGATCGAAACGTTCACCAACGAATTCGTCTGCTTCGTCCGAGTGACGTCGGAGACCGGCGCCCAGGGATGGGGCCAGGTCGCACCCTATTACGCCGATATCACGGCACAGGTGGTGCATCGGCAGGTCGCCCCTTACGCGCTGGGCCAGGACGCTTTCGACATCGCCCATCTGATGCAGATCATCCCAGAGAGGGAGCACAAGTTCCCCGGCTCCTACCTGCGCCGGGCAATGGGCGGGCTCGACACGGCGCTCTATGACCTGCGCGGCAAGCTGGAGGGCAAGCCGGTCTGCGAGCTGCTTGGCGGCACGCCTGGCAAGATTAGGGCCTATGCCTCGTCAATGAAGCGGGACATCACGCCCCAGCATGAGGCCAAGCGCCTGAAAAAGCTGCAGGACCAGTTCGGCTTTGATGCCTTCAAGTTCCGCATCGGGTCGGAGTGCGGCCATGACCGCGACGAGTGGCCGGGCCGGACCGAGGAGATTGTTCCGCTCATCCGCAAGACCTTCGCCGACGATACCAGCCTGCTGGTGGACGCCAACTCCTGCTATTCGCCCGCCAAGGCCATCGAGATCGGCCGGTTTCTGGAAGACAACGGCATCTCGCATTACGAGGAGCCCTGCCCCTACTGGCATTATGACCAGACGCGGCAGGTCACCGAGGCGCTGGATATTGATGTCACCGGTGGCGAGCAGGACTGTTCGCTGGTCGACTGGCAGCGGATGATCGATGGCCGGGTGGTCGACATCATCCAGCCGGACGTGTGCTATCTTGGCGGCATGTGGCGGACCATGAAAGTGGCCGAGATGGCCCATGCCGCCGGCATCCCCTGCACGCCGCATGCAGCGAACTGGTCGCTGGTGACGCTGTTCACCATGCATTTGCTGCGCGCCATCCCCAACCCCGGGAAGTATCTCGAATTCTCCATCGAGGAAGCGGACTATTACCCGTGGCAGTACGGCCTGTTCTCCAACTCGCCCTATGACATTGTCGATGGCCATGCCACCGTGACGGACGCGCCCGGCTGGGGCATCGAGATCAATCCGGACTGGCTGGCGCGCTCCAGCTACCGGATCAGCGAACTGGGAGCGAAGTGATGTCTGGCTTGGAGGCACTGGCTGAAGAGGTCCTGCGCAGCGGAACGCTGGCCGGACTGCCGAAGGGACATTTCATCGACGGCCACTTCACCGCGCCCTCTGCCGGGCGGATGATGGAAAGCTTCGACCCGGGCCGGGGCGAGGCTTTTGCCGAATTTGCAGCGGGCACCGAGGCGGACGCCGATCAGGCGGTAGCGAGCGCGGCCAGGGCCTTTCCGAGCTGGCGCGACACAGTGCCGGCTGCGCGCGGACGCATCCTGCAGCGGGCCTCGCAGCTGATCCTGCAACACCTCGATCGTCTCGCCGTGACCGAAAGCCTCGACAGTGGCAAGCCGCTGCAGGAGGCTATCGGTGATGTGCGCGGCGCCGCGCGCACCTTCGAGTACTACGCCGGCGCCTGCGACAAGCTTCAGGGCGACAGCTTTCCGCTCGGGCCTGACTATCTCGGCTATTCGATCCACGAGCCGGTGGGCGTGACCGCGCATGTCATTCCGTGGAACTATCCGCTCTCGACGGCGGCCCGAGGCATTGCTCCGGCACTGGCCGCCGGCTGCACCGTTGTCGCCAAGCCGGCAGAGCAGACGCCGTTCACCGCGCTGCTGCTGGCGGAGATCCTGCACGAGGCCGGAGTTCCCGCTGGCGTGTGCAACGTCATCACCGGAACGGGCGGTGAAATCGGGGCCGCACTGACGCGCCACCCGGGCGTCAATCACATCACCTTCACCGGTTCGGTGCCCACGGGCCAGACGGTGATGCGGACGGCCGCCGAGCACGTGACGCGTGTGGTTCTGGAACTGGGCGGCAAGTCGCCGGTGATCGTGCTGGACGATGCCGACCGGGACCAGGCGCTGGCCAATGTCATGGGCGCGATCTTCGAGAACGCCGGGCAGATCTGTTCGGCGGGCTCACGGCTGGTCATCCAGCGCGGCATCCACGCCGGATTTGTCGAGGATCTGGTGCGACGGGCGAGGGCTCTGCGCCTAGGCCACGGCTTGCGACGGCCAGACATGGGACCGGTGAACTCGGCCGCGCATCTTGGCAAGATCGCCGGTTTCGTCGACCGCGCCCGCGCTGCCGGGCTGGAGATTGCAACTGGCGGGGAAACGGCAACGGACCCGGAAACGGCCAAGGGCTGGTTCTACACGCCGACGATCATCGACCGGGCGAGCCCGCACGACGAAGTGGTGCGCGAGGAGATCTTCGGTCCGGTGCTGACGGTACAGGTGGCCGAAGATGAGGAGCATGCCCTGGCGCTGGCCAATGACTGCCAGTACGGCCTCGTCGCCGGCGTGTTCACGCGCGACTTTGCCAAGGCGAACAGGCTCGCGCGCCGGATCGACGCCGGGCAGATCTACATCAACGAGTATTTCGCCGGCGGCATAGAGGTGCCCTTCGGCGGCACAAAACGCTCCGGATTCGGGCGCGAAAAGGGCCTTGAAGGGCTCCTGTCCTACTGCCGCACCCGCAGCATCACCGCGCGGATCGGGTGAGGCGCTCGCAAGCGGCTTCAACAGAGGGATCCAGCCTTGCGCCCGGGCCCTCACTCCCCCTTGCGGCGGGCGGCGATCTTGTAGACCTCGTTGCGTTCACGCTTGCCGACAGCCACAACGAGGACCAGAAGCTGGCTGTCACGAACCTCATAGACCAGCCGATAGCCCGCACTGCGTAACTTGATCTTGTAACGGTCGCTGGCGCCATGCAGACGAGCCGAGGGGACCTTCGGGTTCTGCAGTCTGTCCGCAAGCCGGGCCTTGAACTGATCCCGGATAGTGTTGTCGAGCTTGCGCCATTCCTTCAGGGCTTCGTCCAGAAAGGCGAGCTCATAGGTCATCCAGCGTCACCTTATGGATGGCCTGGTCCGCCCGCGCATCCGCGATAGCATTCAACTCCAGATCCTCAAGACGCTCCAGAATGGCCTCATAGGTCTTTGCCGGAATGCAATAGAACGCGGGTTCGTTGCGGTTGAGGATCGCAACGGGAAAGCCTTCACCAGCTGCAACGGTTCCCATCGGGTTCTTCTTCAGCTCCGAGATGCTGGCTGTGGTCGATGCATGAATGTGATGCGCCATTTCGAGCCTCCTTGAGTGGTCTCTAAATAGCACCCGAAACAGGTCTTTTCAATCAAGGCGACCGTTACGCGCTGAAGCGAAGAAGCCTCCGGAAATCTCACCTCACCCGGCCTTGATCATGTCCGCGGCTTTTTCGGCGATCATGACGACCGGGGAGGCGGTGTTGCCGGAGACGATCTTCGGCATGATCGAGGCGTCGACGATGCGCAAGCCGGAGAGGCCGTTGAAGCGCAGCTTCGGGTCGACGACGGCGGCCGGATCCGTGCCCATGCGGCAGGTGCCGACGGGATGGAAGATGGTGGTGGCGATGTTGCCGGCGGCGGAGAGGATCTCGTCGTCGGTGCCGACGGCCGGTCCTGGCAGCAGTTCTTCAGGGCGGTAAGGGGCAAGCGCCTTGGCCGACATGATCTGCCGGGCCTGACGGATCGAGCGCACGGCCACGTCCCGGTCATTGGCGGTGGAGAGATAGTTGAGCCGGATATCGGGCTGACGGGCCGGGTCGGCGGTTGCGATGTGGCAGGTGCCGACGCTGTCGGGCCTGAGGTTGCAGACCGAGACCGTGATGGCCGGGAAGGGATGCAGCGGATCGCCGAGCTTGTCGGTGGAGAGCGGCTGCACGTGATATTCGAGATCCGGCGTTTCCAGCGACGGATCGGAGCGGGTGAACATGCCGAACTGGCTCGGCGCCATGCTCATCGGTCCGCTGCGCGCGGCAAGATACTGCAGCCCGATCCAGGCCTTGCCGGCAAGGCTGTTGGCCAGGGTGTTGAGCGTGCGCGCGCCATGGACCTTGAACACGGTGCGGATCTGCAGATGGTCCTCCAGGTTCTTGCCGACGCCGGGGGCGGCATGGGTGACGGGGATGCCGAGCGGGCGAAGCACGTCCGGATCGCCGATGCCGGAGAGTTCCAGCACCTTGGGTGTGTTGATCGCACCGGCGGCGAGGATGACCTCGCGGCCGGCCTGCACGACATGCGCCCTGCCCTTGTGGCGGAAGCGAAGGCCGGTGACGCGGGTGCCGTCCAGCAGCAGGCGCTCGACCTCGGCGTGGGTGATGAGGGTGAGATTGCTGCGCTTCAGCGCCGGGCGCAGGAAGCCCTTGGCCGTGTTCCAGCGCACGCCCTTGTTCTGGTTGACCTCGAAGAAGCCGGTGCCCTCGTTGGAGCCGTCGTTGAAATCCTCGCGCGGATGGATGCCGAACTCGGCAGCGCCCTGCTGCACCGCCTTGAGGATGTCCCAGGTGAGCCGCTGGCGCGAGACCTTCCATTCGCCGCCGGACCCGTGCAGGTCGGTCCGGCCGGCGTGATGGTCCTCGGACTTGAGGAAATAGGGCAGCACGTCATCCCAGGCCCAGCCGGGATTTCCCAGCTGGCGCCAGTGGTCATAGTCGGCCGCCTGGCCGCGCATGTAGATCATGCCGTTGACGGAGGTGCAGCCGCCCAGAACCTTGCCGCGCGGATAGGCAAGGCTGCGGCCATTGAGGCCGGGCTCCGACGCCGTGCGCATCATCCAGTCGGTGCGCGGGTTGCCGATGCAATAGAGGTATCCGACCGGGATGTGGATCCAGTGGTAATTGTCCGAGCCGCCGGCCTCCAGCAGGAGGACACGGCTCTTGCCGTCCTCGGTGAGGCGGTTGGCGAGAACGCAGCCCGCCGTGCCTGCACCGACGATGATGTAGTCAAAGGAACCGCCAAGGGCCTCGGCCTGGGTCATGATCGTCCATCCGGTCTGTTGCCGCCAAGGGAGCAAACGGCGGCCCTGCCCGGCCCGCAGGCGTGCGGGCAGGGGCCGGTCCGGCGCAAGGCTCCGGGCGTTGGTCCCCGGGGAAAGCCCCGGGGATGTCTGTCTGGGTCAGGGTGCCGTCCAGAACGGTTTCAGGGCTGCGACCAGCGCCTGGAACCGCTGATAGCGGCGGTCGTAATGGGCCGACATGGCCGGATCCGGCGTGAAGCTGGCCTTCGGCCGGGTCATGGCGGCAACGCCGTCCTCGTAGGTGGCAAAGACCCCTGCCCCGACGCCCGCGCCGATGGCCGCCCCAAGAGCGCCGGTCTCGCGGGCCTCGGCCACGGTCAGCGGCACGCCGAGCCCGTCGGCAAACATCTGCGGCCAGACGGGACTGCGCGAGCCACCGCCCGAGAGGACGGCAGACCCGAAGCGGACGCCGGCATCGCGCAGCACCTCGATGTGACGGCGATGCTCGAACATCACGCCCTCGAACAGGGCGCGGAGCACATGCCCCTCGCCATGCCAGCCGGCGAGCCCGAAGAAGCCGGCGCGGTAGCCTGCCCCCTGACCGGAGCCGTAAAGGAACGGCAGGAACATCGGATCATCTTCCGCCGGCGTGACGGCGGCGATCAGGTCGTTGCAGTGGCCAAAGGGATCGTCATGGTGGTGGCCGCGTTCGACGAAGCTGCGCACGTACCATTCGAGATTGGCGGCCGAAGTGGCGCTGGACTCGATGTTGATGAAGCGGCTCGGGCCGAAGGCGGTGACCATGAAGACAGTGTCATCGACGACGGGCGCGGCGGAAAAGACCTGGTTGATCGACCAGGTGCCGGCGATGATCGACGCCTCGCCGGCATTGACGACGCCGGAGCCGAGCGCGCTGGAGACCACGTCAAAGTAGCCGCCCACCACAGGCGTGCCCTCGGCAAGGCCTGTAACAGCGGCAGCTTCTGCCGTCACCCGGCCGGCAACCGCGGCCGGATCGACCAGGCGCGGCAGCAGGCCCTCCGCGTCGTCCAGCCCGTAGAGCGCCAGGAGATCGCGGTCATAGACAGCCTCCGGCAGACGCAGGAGGCCGCAGCCGGACATGTCCGAGATGTCGCTGGTGCGATCCCCCGTGAGGCGGAAGTTGATGAAGTCCTTGCACAGCATCAGCGTCGCGGCGCGGGCGTAGAGCTCCGGCCTGTGCTGCTTGATCCAGGCCAGCAGGACCGGGGTCTGCGACGGCCATGGCTTCTGCAGGCAGAGCCGGTGCAGCGCATCGCCGTTGGCAGCAGACAGGCTCGCCGACAGGCCGGCCGCCCGGGTGTCGAGCGACTGGATGCCGACGACCGGCTCGCCGGCCGCGTCGACCAGATAGAGCCCGTTGCCGTGACCGGCGCAGCCAATCGCGGCGATGCGGCGGGGATCGATCCCCGCCATCTCGATGGTCTTGCGAATGGCAACCTGGGCCGTGGCCCAGAGTTCGTTCAGATCGCGCTCGGCATGGCCGGGCGCCGGGATCGACGAGGTGCCGTCGATCGCATGCATGGCGATCTGGCGTCCTTCCAGATCGAACAGCACGGCCTTGATGACCGTGTTGCCGGCATCAAGGCCGAGAAGATAGGTCGCCGCCTCAGCCACGGTTGTAGACATCCCAGGCTTCCTCGCCGTCCGCGCCCTGATGGATGATCGCCATCAGCGCCGAGACGACGGCTTTCGGGTTGGCATGCTGGTAGATGTTGCGGCCATAGACCATGCCCTGCGCGCCCTGGCGCATCAGCGCGGCCGACTTCGCCAGCACCACCTTCAGGTCTTCCTTGCCACCGCCACGCACGAGCACCGGCACGCGGGCAGCCTCAATGACACGGTGGAAGTCTTCCGGGTTCTCGGTCGGGTCCGCCTTGATGATGTCCGCTCCCATTTCACTGGCCAGACGGACGAGCGGCACGATCTTCTCCACGTCACCATCCACCTGATAGCCACCGCGCACGTCATTGGGCAGCATCACCAGCGGCTCGATCATGAGCGGCATGCCGTACTTCTGGCAATCGGCCCGGACGCGGGAAATGTTCTCGACGCACTGGCGGAACAGCTCCGGCTCGTCCGGCAGCATGAACAGGTTCACCACGACGCAGGCCGCGTCCATCTCGAGCGCGCCGATGATCGGCTCGTGCCGGTTCTGCAGCATGGACCACATGACGCGGTGGCGCTGCGCATTGTAGGGATTGCCCATGTCGATGCGCATGACGAGGGCCGGCTTGTCGCGTTCCGGACGGCGCTGCAGGAGGTCGGCCTGGCCGTAGGCACACTGGATGGCATCCGGGCCAGCCTTGATCAAGGTGTCCATGACACCAGCCATATCTTCAAGGCCGACGAGGAAGGACGGCTCGTTGCAGACGCCGTGATCAATGGCAACGTCCAGACAGCCACCGTTGCGGAACAGCCGGTTCATCCGGGCCTTGTTGCTCACACGCATTCCTTGGTCCTCCTCAGGGATCTCTGGTCAAGTGTTTCGGCGCTGACGCCGTGATAGGTGGCAAGTTCATGCCGCAGGGCCTCGCATTCACGGCCGGTGCGGGCGGCCGACCAGCCGCGCTCGCGCGCCATGATCGCGCCGATGGCCTCGATCAACGCGCCGGAAATCCCGCCCGTGATGGCAAGCGCGGTGCGGCGCAAGACGAGATCCGACAGATGCAGCACATGTTCACCCTGCAGCAGCCAGACGATCTCGGCACCGGTCACGGGAACGCCATCTGCCAGCGGCGTGTCATCGGACCGCCCGGCCGCAAAGCGCAGGAAGGTGCGGGCCCGGGTGCCATAGGTACCGGCGAGATGGGCGGCACGGGCGGCATTTAGATTGAACTCGGCCTGAAGCGATCCGGCGAGCGTGGCACCAGACTTGGGAAAGTCTGCGCCGCCACCAATCGGCAGGTTGTGCGTACCGAGCCGCCGCGCGTGGCCGAGCTCGGCCAGCACCTGATCGGCCGCCTGTTCGGCGAAGGCGCGGAAGGTCGTCCACTTGCCGCCCACCATGCAGAACTGCGGTGGCCGACCGCTTTCAGTGCCAGCCAGACGCTTGGTGAAGTGACCGCGCGAAATGCGGCCGGTGAAGTCCTGGTCGCTGACCGGCAGCGGCCGGATGCCACTGTAGGAATAGAGGATGTCGGCCTCTGACAGGGGAATTCCGGGAAAGATCAGGCCAAGCGAATTGAGGATGTAGTCCCGCTCGTCCGCCTCGCAGCGCGTCCGCTCCGGCTTGTCGACCCGCAGATCCGTCGACCCGGCCAGCACATTGCCGAGATAGGGAAACACGATGCAGACGCGGCCGTCGCTGTTCTCGAAGTAGATCATGTGGCCGCCGAGCGCATCGCGCAGTGCCGCATTGCCGAGGATCAGATGCGAGCCTTTGGTGCCGCCGACCAGCGGCTTGCGCTGGGGATCCGGAGCGGCGAGCTGGTTGATCGCTTCGTCGAGCCACGCACCGGTGGCGTTGACGATCGCCTTTGCCTTGACGCTGAGCACCTCTCCGGTTTCGTGATCGGTCACATGGAAACCCTGGGGGCTCGATGACAGTTCGGCATAGTTCAGCGCGACGGAGGCCGCCGATGACGTTGCCGTGTCGAGAACAAGCTCAAGGCCGAGGCGCTCCGGGTGCGAGATCCAGGCGTCGTAGTAGGTGGCGGAGTATTTCAAGGACGGCAGCAGGGCCGGCCACTGGGCGAAGGTCGCGCGGGCCGAGCGGAAGCTGTGCCTGGGCAACAGGCGGCGCCGCCGCGTGACCAGATCATAAAGGGTGAGGCCAATGCGGATCGGCAGCGCGCCGCGGGCCGATGGCTTGCTCTTGCCGCCGAGAAACGTCTTGGCCGCGTTGAACAGTCCGGAAAACAGTGTCGTGATCGGGATCGTTGTCGGCAGCGGATGGACCATATGCGGCGCATTGCGCAGCAGGGCATCGCGCTCCTCAAGCGACTCCTTGACGAGATCGAACTCGCCGTTCTCCAGGTAGCGCAGGCCGCCGTGGATCATCCGTGACGGTGCGGCGCTGCAGCCAGAACAGAAATCGTTGCGCTCGACCAGCAGGACCTTCAGCCCCTGGAGCGCCAGTTCCCGGTAGACACCGAGGCCGTTGATGCCGCCGCCGACGACAAGCACGTCGAAGGCACCATCCGCCCGGACCCGATCAATCAGTTCCTGCCGTTGCGCAGACATGACTTCACCCTTCGCCGGACCATCCGGTCCGGCGTTCCCTGTGATTGACGTGGTGCCGTGCTGTCAGGCGTCGAGGCCGACCAGGTGGCGTTCGACAGCCTTGCTGATGGTTGCGACCTCATGCTCACGCAGGCGGATGCGGCCGGCAGCGGCGTTCTCTCGCGCCTGGGCGGCGTTGCGCGCGCCGCAAAGCGAGAAGGTGATGCCGGGCTGGCTGAGCGTCCAGGCGATGACGACCTGGGCCTTGGTTGCCGCGTGTGCTTCGGCGATCGGACCGATTTCTTGCATCAGTTCCGCAACCTTGACGCGGTTGGCCTGCGAGAAGCGCGGGTTGTCCTTGCGCTGATCGTCGCCGGTAAAAACGCGGTCAGGTCCGACGGTGCCGCTGAGCAACCCCAGGGCAAGCGACGAGTAGCTCAGCATGGCGACGTTGCTGCGGATGCAGACAGGCAGCAGCGACGTCTCGATGTCGCGCTTGACCATGCTGTACTCTTCCTGCAGCGCATCGAGCTGTCCGGCAGCGACATAGGCCTCGGCCTCGGCAACCGATGTGTTGCTGGCGCCGATTGCCCGGATCTTGCCCTGGCTCTTCAGGTCCTCCAGAGCCGCCATCGTCTCTGCGATGGGCGTGGTCGGGTCCTGCCAATGGGTGATGTAGAGATCGATATAGTCGGTGCCAAGCCGCTTCAGGCTTTGCTCGACCTCGTAGACGATGGCGTCGCGGCCGAGGTAGCGGTGCACCGGCTTGCCGTCATAGTCGAAGAAGTGGTTGCCCTTCTGGGTGTGCCAGACGAGGCCGCATTTGGTAGCGATCACGGCCTTGTCGCGGCGGCTCTTCAGCGCCTTGCCGACGATCTCCTCGGCAAGACCCTTGCCATAGGCCGGAGCGGTGTCGATGAGGGTGACGCCCTCGTCGAGCGAGACGGTGATGGCTTCGATGGCCGCAGCCTCGTCCGTGCCACCCCACATCCAGCCGCCGATGGCCCATGTGCCGAGACCGATGGCCGAGGCCTCGATGCCGGAGCTGCCGATCTGGCGCGTCAGCATTTCACGCGACATGCTTCATCCTTCCCATTTCCGCGAGAAGAGCGGACACCGCCTCCTCGTCCATGACCAATGAATTGATGAACTTGCCGTTCAGCATCGCCTGCACGGGACGCACTTTCTGCAGGCCCGCGGCAACGCCGATCACTTTCCGGCAGGAGCTGATTTCCGACGGGGACAGGGCCACCAGGCGGGAGTTCAGCTCATAGTCCGCAATGACGCCCGTCTCGCCAACGAGATGGGCCATGAATTCAGCGGCAACCCCGAGGCCGACCAGCATCTTGCGATCCGATTCTGGCAGCGGGTTGAGATCGTAATAACTTGACCCGAGCGGCTCGATCGAACCGATGCCGGTGAGCGCGACGGTGGCACTGCGCGCAAGGTCGAAGACTTCCTTGATGGGCGCCATGTTCTTGACCATGTCGCGCTGTGTCCGGCTTTCGGCAAACAGCGGGGCATGCACCAGCATGGCCTTGCCGCCGAGGCGTTCGGCCATCCGCGTCACCAGGTGGTTGACGTCGGTGTAGTACTTGCCCTGAACCCCGCCGGTCAGGGGCACGACAGTGATGTCGAGCTCCTGCTCGGGATTGAGGTTGTCCACCACGGCACTGACGGCCTTGCCGCCCGTGATGGCAAGCACGTCGCCATCACGCAGGCTTTCGAGCAGCAGATTGGCCGCAGCCAGGCCAACCTGCTTGAGCGTGGTCTCCGCATTGCCGGACACCGTGGGGGCGACGACGGCCGTGCCCAGCCCCGTCGCGCCGACCAGCTGGCTTTCCAGATCGGTCAGACGGGCAAACGGGCTTTCGATGCTGATCTTGACCATGCCGAGACGATGGCCCTGGGTGATCAGCCTGTTCACCTTCGAGGTGGACATGTTGAGTTTCTCAGCGATCTCGAACTGCTTCAGACCTTCCAGGAAGTGCAGCACGAGCACCGTGTGGATCTGCCGGGCCAGTTCAAAGTCGAGGTTGCGCTCAGCCATGGTCGTCGCTCCGCCTTGCCGTCACTTGCGGCTCTTGCCGAGATAGTGGTCGATCGTCACCGCGGTCAGCAAAATGGTGCCGCGGATGATGTCCTGCCAGTACACAGACACGTCGAGCAGGGCCAGGGAGCTGGAGACAACCGAGAGGAGCACCGCACCCAGGATCGCACCGAAGATGGTGCCGGAGCCGCCCTTGAGGCTCGCCCCGCCGATGACGGCTGCGGCGATGACGTTCAGTTCCATGCCGAGGCCGAAGGTGGGCTGGGCAGAGCCGAAGCGGGCCATGTAGATGACACCGGCAACACCGCACAGGGCCGAGCACAAGGTGGTCGTCAGGAACACCACGCGCTTGGTGCGGATGCCCGAATAGGCAGCGGCCTTCTCGTTCGAGCCGGTGTAGAACACCTTGCGGAACATGACCGTGCGGCGGAGCAGGAAGTCGAAGGCAATCACGACCACGACAAAGATCAGGATCACGAGCGGGATCGGGCCGATGGTGCCCTGGCCGATGAACTTGAATTCCGGCGGCAGGGAATAGAGGCCAAGCGGACGGCCACCTGTGAAGAGCAGGCAGATACCGCGGGCGATCACCATCACGGCCAGCGACACGATGAAGTGATGCAGACCGACACGGGTGACGAAGAAGCCCATGAAGGCACCGCAGGCCGTTGCCAGGCCAATGGCCATGGCGGAGGCCACCCAGGGATCAACCCCTTGCAGGAACAGCCAGCCGGCAACGACCATCGCCAGCGCCGTGACGGAGCCCACCGAGAGATCGATACCGCCGGAGATGAGCAGGATCGTCATGCCGACGACGACGATGCCTTCGACCGCAAAGGCCATCACCATGGCGCGGATATTGACCCAGGTCAGGAAGTAGGGCGAGGCAAAGGACATCACGACGAACATCGCGATGATGATGACGATGAGCCCCGTCTCACGCATGCGGAGAAGCTTCATCACCGGGTTGACCGCCGGGGCGGCCGTGGCCGGAGTGGCCATTTCCATGGTCTTCTGCACCTTGCCCTCCCTCAGGCTGTGGCTACTTGTCGTTCGTGCACCGCAGCGAGGTGCATAATGTTTTCTTCTGTCATGTCAGCGCCGGTCACTTCGCCGCTGATCTGTCCTTCGCGGATGACCAGGACGCGGTCGCAGACGCCGATCAGTTCCGGCAATTCCGAGGAGATCACGAGGATACCGACGCCGGAACGGGCGAGATCGCGCAAGATACGGTGGATCTCGGCCTTCGCGCCGACGTCAACGCCGCGGGTTGGCTCGTCCAGGAAGATCAGCCGCGGGTTGACTGACAGCATCTTGGCGATCGCCACCTTCTGCTGATTGCCCCCCGACAGCGAGGACACCGGATCCGCGAGCCCGCCACATTTGAGGTTGAGGCGACGGCCGAGCGTGCCGGCCTGGGTGTCTTCCCTGCCCCTGTCAATGATGCCGAAGCGGCTTGCGACCTGTTCCACCGCGAGAGCGGAGACGTTCGATGCGATCGACATGTCGAGGAACACGCCGTCGCCCTTGCGATCTTCGGACAGGTAGACCATGCCGGCGGCAATGCTGTCCTGGTAATGGCGCAGATTGAGTTGCTGGCCGCACAGGGAGACGGTTCCGGCGGCCTCACCCTCGAGACGGCAGATGCCCCGGACGATCTCGCTGCGGCCAGAGCCGATGAGACCGGCAAAGCCGAGAATCTCGCCGCGGCGCAGTTCGAAGGACACATCGGAGAATGTGCGGGCATCCGACAGGTTGGCGACCTTGAGGACGACCTCGTCCGACTTTTCGTCCTCGCTCTGCTTGTCGGGATAGAGCGTGTCGAGCACACGCCCGACCATCGCGTTGACCACGTCACGCGGGCCGACCTCGGCCACGTTGTAGGTGCAGATCGACTGGCCGTCGCGCAGCACGGAGACCCGGTCGCAATGGTCGAAGATCTCCACCATCCGGTGCGAGATGTAGATGATGGCAATGCCACGCTCGGCAAGGCGATGCATGATCGCGAAAAGGGACTGTGCTTCCTTTTCCGTCAGCGCCGCTGTCGGTTCATCCAGGATGAGGACGCGGCAGTCGAGCGTCAGCGCCTTGGCGATCTCGACGAGCTGCTGGTTGGAAATCGACAGCTGGCTCACCAGCGTGGCCGGATCGATGTCAGTCAGTTCGCTGAGGATCTCGCGCGCCTTGCGCTGCAGGGCACGGTAATCCATCAGGAAGCGGCGGCTGGTGTTGGTGGCCGCCATGAAAATGTTCTCGGCAACGGACACGTCCGGGCACAGGGCGATTTCCTGGTGCACGAAGCCGATGCCCATCTCCTGGGCTTCCGTCGGCGAGGAAATGCGGACCGGCTTGCCGTCGAAGACGATCTCGCCGCTGTCGGGCTGAAGAATGCCGTCGATGATGTTCATCAAGGTCGACTTGCCAGCACCGTTCTCGCCGGCCAGGGCGTGGATCTCGCCGCGCCGCAGCTCGAAGTCGACACCGCGAAGGGCCTTGATGGCGCCGAAGGATTTTGCAACCCGGGAAATCCGCAGGATCACATCGTTGGTCATGGCTTCCTACCCTGACGCCGGTCTGCTGCCGGCTTTCGTCTGATTGAGCCACCGGCGGGAACTAGTGGGAGGCTCCCGCCGGTGTTCAGGTCCAGTGCCTGGACCAGACCTGATCAGGTGACCTGATCAGTACGGATCGCGGTTTGCCATGTAGGCTTCAAGATTGAAGCTGTCGGCGTTGTCCTTGGTGATGACCGCGAAGCCATTGTCGACGAACGGGATCTGGACCGGATTGTAGCCGGAGACCTTGTAGTCGTTGAACGGATCGAAGACTTCATCATGCGCTGCCAGGAACACGGCCATGAAGCCCATGAAGCCCTGCATGCCCTGGTTCGGGTTCAGCGCCATGTGGATGTTGCCGGCCTTGATGTGGTCAAGGGTGGTCGGGGTGATGTCGGCGTGCATGACCAGAACCTTGGCCTTGGCTTCCAGGATGGCCGTCACAGCGCCTTCAGCCGAACCGGCTTCCGGGATCCACATCGCGCTCAGGTTCGGGTTCGCCTGCAGGATTGCCGCCGTGGCGCGATAGGCCGCGGTGCCGTCCTGGTTGGTGGCCTGGCGACCGACGAGCTTCATGTCCGGATACTTGGCGGTCATGTAGTCGATGAAGGCGGTGACGCGCAGGTCATGGTTCGACTGGCCCGGGTTTTCCAGAACCGCGTACTCGCCCTTGCCGCCGACCTGCTTGACGATCTCGTCAGCTGCAAACTTGGCTTCAGCGACGTTGTCCGAGGTGATGTAGCCGGTGCGCTTGGACTTCGGAGAGTCGGCAGCGAAGGTCACGACGGCGGTGCCGGCGTCGATGGCGGCATTGATCGGCTCGATGAACGGATCAGCCTGCATCGGATGCAGCAGGATGCCGGCCGGCTTCGTCACGAGGTCCTGCTCGAAGGACGCAACCTGCTTGGTGATGTCGTATTCCGGCGTGCCGGAGAATGCGGTCTTGCAGCCGAAGGCCGCAGCAGCCTGCTTGAAGCCCTGGTAAACCGGCACCCAGTAAGGATGCGAGGACACCATGACGTTCATCATGTAGGTCTCACCGTCCTTGCAGCGCAGCGTGTCGGCGGCAGATGCCGGAGCCTGAGCAGCCAGGATGGTGGAAACGGCCAGCGACGCGACGGCCGCAGCAATCGAAACCCTCTTCATATGTTCCTCCCAAAGGCAAGCGGTCTCCTCACCGCCTGAAACCTGAAGCGAACCCTTCCCTCTCCGGGATATATTTCCAACCCCGCAAGAAAATTCGCAAGGCCAAACTAGGTCGACGGAAAAATCAGATCAACAATATTCTGAAAAAATATCATGCGCTGAAATTTATTGCATATCTGCATGAAGACACCCCGGAATCCACCAATTCCGGGGTGCAGGAAGGGTCGGACGCTCAACTGAAAAGCGCAGGCTGTGCACCTGCGCTTCCGTTATGCGGCTTAGAGATTCCCGTCTGTCAGACGCGCTCGAGATAGAGCTCGTAGTCGATGTCGGGGATTGTGCGGGCAACGCGCGCGTACTCCGCCGACTTGATGGCGGTGAAGGTGCGATGCAGATCATCGCCCAGAGCCTCGCGCAGGAAGGGCGAGGCCTTGGCCGCCTCGATGGCCGAACGCCAGTCGCGCGGCATGGCGGCAGAGGAACTGTGCACCGTCGAGGACACGGTGTCATAGCCGTTGCCTGTGGTTTCTGGCCCCGGGTCGATCTGGTTGCGCAAGCCATGGCGGATGCCGGCCAGCACGACGGTGGCAACGAGATAGGGATTGGCATCAACGCCGGAGGGCCGATGCTCGATGCGCCGGGCGGACGCCGCGCCCGCCGGCACGCGCAGGGCAACCGAGCGGTTGTTGACGCCCCAGCTGGTGGAAACCGGCGCATAGGACTGGCTGGAGAAGCGGCGCCAGCTGTTGGCATGGGGCGCAAACACCAGCATCGCATCGGCCATGGTGGCGCGCAGGCCGCCGATGGCATGCAGCAGCCGCTCGCTCCATGCGCCCTCGCTGGCCTCGGCGAAGACATTGCGGCCCTGCCCGTCCGCCAGCGAGACATGGAAATGCATGCCTGATCCGGCCTTGTCGCCGAAGGGCTTGGCCATGAAACAGGCAATGATGCCATGCCGCCGGGCCGCCAGGCGAACGATGCGCTTCAGCCGGATCAGGTCATCGGCCGCCTTCAGCACGTCGGTGCGGTAATGCAGGGTCAGCTCATACTGCCCCGGCGCATATTCGGAGATGACCGTCTCCGCCTTGATGCCGGCCTTGGCCGCAGCGGCATAGATCTCGGCAAACAGCGGCTCCATGCCGATCAGGGCATCGACGGAATAGACCTCCGTGGCGCTGGCTGGCCGCCCATCCAGCACGGCCGCCGCCGGCTGGACCTTGCCATCTGGCCCGCGCTCGCGCGCGAGCAGGAAGAATTCCAGCTCGAAGGCCCCGGCCGGATGCAGCCCTTCAGCCGCCAGCGCCTCGACCTGGGCCGCCAGCGCGTGACGGGGATCGGAGGTCATCGGCTTGCCGTCGAGCGTGTAGAGCGACAGCAGCACCTCGCCGCGCGGCGGATTGGTGCCGGCAAGGGCAACCAGACTGCCGGGAACGGGCCAGGCGCGCATGTCGCCGTCGCCCTGGTCCCAGACGAGACCGGTCTCGTCCACGTCCTCGCCGCAAATGTCGAGACCGAGAATGGAGACCGGCAGGTGCCGGCCGGACTTGTAGATCGGCAGCAGCTCGTGCCGGCGGATAATCTTGCCCCGGCCGACACCGTTGCAATCGGTCAATACCAGATCGAAGGCTTCGATCTCCGGATGGGCAAAGAGAAAGGACTCGACCTCGGCCAGCGTCGCGCCGGACGGGGACGCGCCATGAGAGGACGGGGCATGGTGAGAATGCGTGGTGGTGGTCATGCCATCATCTCTGCCGTGATCGCATCAAACGCGGCAACGAGCCGGTCGATCTGCGCATCGGTGGTCGCCGGGCTGACCAGCATCATGTTGTGGAACGGCGCAATCAGGCAGCCGCGATTGACCAAGGCCGAATGCAGCGCCTGTTCCAGCGCCGGCTTGTGCGCGGTGTAACTCTCGCTGCCATTGCGCAGCGGCGTTTCCTGGCAGATGAACTCCACCCGCGCGCCGACCCGCACCACATGCCAGGGCGCACCATGGCGCTGGATCGCATCGGCCAGACCGCTCGCCAGCCGCGCGGCACCAGCCTCCATGTGGGCGTAGTTCGCGGCGGTCATCACCTCGGACAGGGTCGCCCGCATGGCCGCGAACTGCAGCGGATTGGCCGAGAGCGTCGTGCCGATGCCCGAGAAGCCGGCCGGCCGCGCCGCGTCATAGGCGCGGTAGCGCGCGGCGACCGCCTCGCTCATGCCCCAGACGGCGGCCGGCAGGCCACCGGCCACCGGCTTGCCGAGGAC
Source organism: Pannonibacter sp. SL95 (assembly GCF_026672425.1). Lineage (GTDB taxonomy): Bacteria > Pseudomonadota > Alphaproteobacteria > Rhizobiales > Stappiaceae > Pannonibacter. The sequence continues at coordinate 742,856 of NZ_JAPPRC010000003.1, read as the reverse complement.
GAAAAGATCAGGCTCCAGCCCGTGCGTGCGCGTGTAGCCGCCAAGGCCGGAAGAGACGGTGTGCGTCTCGTCGATGATGAGCAGCGCACCATGCTTGCGGGTGAGCGCCCTGAGCCCCACGTGGAAACCCGGATCGGGCAGCACCATGCAGGAATTGGTCATCACCGGCTCGGTGATGACGGCCGCCACATCCCCATGCGCCAGGGCCGCTTCCACCCCGGCGAGATCGTTGAACTCGGCAACGCGGGACGTCACGCCGAGATCCACCACCTGGCCGACCAGCCCGGGGCGGGCGACAGTCTTGCCGTCCACCTCGCGCACCATCGCGTCATCGACCGCACCATGGTAGCAGGCGGCGAAGAACAGGATCTTCGGCTTGCCCGTGACGGCGCGGGCCGCGCGCAGGGCAAAGCGGTTGGCATCCGAGGCGGTGGTGGCGATCTGCCAGACGAAGGGACCGAACATCTCGCGCAGGAGCCGGCCGACCTCCAGCGCATCCGGCGTCGGCAGCATGTAGGTGAGACCCCGCGCCGCCTGCGCCGCGATGGCCTCGGCCACCGGCGCGGGCGAATGGCCGAACATCGAGCCGGTGTCGCCAAGGCAGAAGTCGTCGAGCGTGTTGCCGTCGATGTCGGTGATCAGCGCGCCTCGCGCCTCGGAAACCAGCATCGGGAACGGCTGCGGCCAATCGCGCATCCACAGCATCGGCACGCCGCCAAGGAAGGCCTCGGCCCCCGAGGCGAGGGCTGCGATGGTCTTCGGCCGCCGGGCCGCAAACACCTCCGCCTCGCGCTGGCGGATTGCCTCGATACGCCCGGCGGGCACGCCGCCGATTACGTCTGCGGATGTCGTCATGATGCCTCTGGCACTGGCGCGGCGGCAGATGCCAGCGCGCCGTCTTTTTCCCTGCCGCAAGCGAACAGCTGTGCGGCTGCGGCATTCAACAGGCAAACATGCGGAGAGAAAAGGGGGCGCTTGCAAGGCGCAGTTTGTACGAGAGACAAACGCATCGAAACGTTGCCGAACCACAACGCCTGACATCAGATCCGACACACCCTGCCGACGCGACGGCAGCTTCGCTTGACAGGTATCCAGACGGATTCGTAAGACAAATTAACTCTAGGGGACGGGCGGCAGTCGGATGGCGAATCGACCGACATGTGTTGCACTTGCGACGGCAACAGTGCTGGCATCCGGCATGCTCGCCCTTGGCCCGGTGCAGGCGGATGTCTTGAAACGTCCGACACCCGTGGCCGGGACGGTGATCGCCCGCAAGACCGGTGAAGAGGCCCGTTTCATCGAGGTGCCGTCCTGGCGGTCTGTCGACGTTTCGCAGGATCTGTTGCCGGGCGATGTGCTTCGGACCAACGCACAGGGTCAGCTGGCTGTTCTCTTCGCCGACCGGACCCAGATGCGCATCGGCCGGAACACCGTCCTGGAAGTGAAGGCTGTCGGAGCTGCGGCCGACACCAAACTGGACCTCAAGGCAGGGACGATCTGGACGCGCGCCGAGCGCGGCGGACAAGGGCTGACCGTGGACGCCCCGGCGGCATCCGCGGCAATCCGTGGCACCGACTGGACCATGAGCGTCGATGCGAGTGGGCGGACCTCGATCATCGTCCTTGAGGGGGAGATCAACTTCTTCAACGGACAGGGATCGGTACAGGTGCGTGCCGGCGAAGCGGCCGCGGCCTCGATCGGCTCTGCTCCGACCAAGATTGTGATTGTCTCTCCCGATGACCGCGAACAGATGCTGTTCCATCTTTCGCTGCGCAACGGGTTCAACCTGTTGCGCCCGACGCCGCTCGCAGGGCCGGAGCTGCGTGCGGCCCGCGCGAGGCTGGAGAAGACGCCGCCGACGACGACCGAGGACCGGTTGCTGGCGGCCGAGATCGCGCTCTCAACGCGCGGTCGTGCGGCGGCGAGAGATGAGCTCGCGAGCATCGCCGGGCAGCGGCTGAGCCGACGCGACCAGGCGCGCAGGGATCTTGTCGAAGGGCTGATCCTTGCAGGTGAAGGCGACCACACGACAGCAGCAACGCTGCTGCAACGCGCAGCGCCACATCTCGACGCGGACCGGAGGGCTGCAGCGACCTTCGGTGCCTATTTCGCGAGGGCACTGGCCGATCGCGGCCGCGTCGAAGCTGTTCCGCGCGGGACAGGTGGACCTCAGGCCGTGCTGGCAAGGGCCTGGGCGACGGGCTTTCTGGAGGACGTCCCGGCCGCAATCGCAGTGCTGCGCGACGGCGAAGCACGGTATCCGCAGTCGCCCCTGCTGCCGGCAGCGCGCGCGCATCTGGCCTTGCTGCTGAATGACCGGGGGCAGATCGAGGAAGCGATCAACAAGGCATTGGCGCTCGATCCGGACGATGGTCTCGCGCTGGAGGCCCGCGCCAACTATCGGTTTGCCATCAAGAGCGACATTGACGGAGCCTTGGCGGACCTTACGAGGGCCACCGAACTGACCCCCGGCTCAACCACCGCATGGAATCTTCTGGGGCTGGTGGAAGGTGCGCGCGATGCAAACCAGCGGGCCGAGGCAGCCCTGCTGAAAGCCATTGCACTCGATCCCGCAGATCCGGTGTCGCGAGCCAATCTTGCCTTTCTCTATCTTGAACAGGACCGGACCGCCGAGGCCAAGGCCGAGATCGATGCTGCTCTCAACGCGGACCCGTCGTTCGACGTCGCCCTCGTCGCGCGTGGCCGATACAAACTGCAGACCGGCGATCTGGAGGGCGGCATCCAGGATCTGCTGGCCGGCACAACGGCCAACCCGGGCTATGCCCAAGGTCTGTTGCTTCTGGCTGGAAGCTATTACGAGGCGGGCCAGCGTGAGCCTGCGGCCCAGGCACTTGAAAACAGCGAGCGGCTCGACCCGAATGATCCGGTAACAGCTGTCGCCGCCGCAACCATTGCAATCGACGCCCATGACAGCGATGCCGCCATCCGGCACGCGCAGGAAGCCTTGCGGCGGTTCAAGGCGCGCGGCGGGCGTTTTGCGGCGCCCAGCGCCAGCCCCGAGGCCGGGTCACTGCTCAACAGCGCCTTTCGCCTGCAAGGATTGAACGCCTGGGGTCGCTACTACGGCGATGTGGTCTTCGATCCGTTCTCCGGCGGGGCGATCGTCGATCAGGTGCTGTCCGCCAGCCCCAATCCGTTTGCGGCCGACATCGACTACGGCTCGGATCAGGTGGATCCGAGCACCAACCGCTCCGGGTTTCCCGCCTTGTTTCAGGGGCTTATGTTCTCACCCGAGATGCTGTCCGGCCGGTCGCCCAGTGCCAACCTGTTCCGGCGGCCGTTCCTCGAAGGCGCGGTGACCGGCGGTCTGATGAGTGGCTCTGAAGGCTGGACAGGTACGGGAGAAGTGCAGGCCTATTCTGACACGCCCATTCCAGTCAGCCTTTTCACCCAGATCAAGGGCATGGAATCGGAGGAGCCGCGACGCTTCTCCGACCCGGGCGGCGCGATAACCTCAGCGACCTTCAAGCTCGACAACAGGTCCATCAACAGCCTGACCTACCTGACGGCCCGGCCTACCCCGTCTGACAGGCTGGTGGCCTATGCCAGCACGAACCACTCGCGGGAGGCTTTCGCCAATGCGATCACCCGGTTCAGTGACCCGGCTCTCTCCTTCGATCTTGCGGCTTACGACCGGACGTTGAAAGGACGCGGCGCCGTCGGCGGCCTCGGCTGGAGCCGCGATCTGGGATATCGCAACACGATGAACGTCGCCGCATTCGCTTCGGACCAGAACCTGAAGAGCTCGGAGGTTGCAGCGCTTTTCGCGACGCCGTTCCCGATCGGCGCGCGCACGCTGGATGCCAGCACGACCATGCGCTCCTACACGGCAGCACTGAACCATACCTGGGGGATCGGTGCAGTAACCTTGCGCAGTGGCCTTGAGGCGGGGCAGCTCGATCAGAGCCGCCGCGAAGACTCGCAGTTCGCGACGATCTTCTCACCGCTGACCCGTACCATCGAAACGCGTGATGTCGGCGTCCGGTTTGCGCGTGCCTATGCTGATGTCCTCTACGATGTCTCGCCGAACCTGAAGCTGGAGGCTGGCGCCTTCGCCAGTTTCATGACCGGTGACCTGCAGTTCAGTCGCTTTGAACCCCGCGCCGGACTGGCTTGGGCTCCAGTCGAGGGACAGTGGCTGCGTGCCGGCTATCTGCGCGAGACCTTCCACGCCGATGCGGGCAGTCTTGCACCCATCGGCATCGTCGGCCTTCAGGCCAACCAGACCCCGCTCGATATCGGCGGCTATTCCGATACGATTGCAGCGCGCTGGGATGCTGAATGGACGAGCTGGATGTTCACCTCGATCGACTATCAGCACCAGAAGCTGCACGACCTGTCGATCCCGGTTCCTGGATCGATCGTGCCACTCGACGCCGCCGATGGACTTGGGGATGGCGAAGTTGACCGGGTCAGTGCAACGGCAAACCTGCATCTCGGACACGGCTTTGGCCTTTTCGCCACTGGCGCCCGAAGCTTCAGCCGAAACACGACAACGGGTGCAAGCGGGCAGCTGCCCTTCATTCCCGACTGGAGTGGGCGAGCCGGCCTGACCTTTGTGCATCCCACCAATGTTCAAGCGACCGTGTCGGCAACCTATATCGGCGAGCGCACCGGAGATGCTGCCGGGACCACGCTAGATCCCTACTGGACGCTGGATGCCTCCCTGTCCTGGCAGCCTTTCGACAAGCGCATCGCCCTGGAGGCCAACGCCTACAACTTGCTGGACGAAACCTTCGAGGTCGCCCCCAGCGTCGCAGGATGGGGACGGTCCTTTGTCGGCACCGTGAAAGTCCGGTTCTGATGGCGGGCTCAGCCAAGCCGTTGCTGCGACCTCGGGACCGCAACCGCCAGACTGGCGTGATCGTCGTCGCTCTCTTGTCCGTCCTGGCGGCAGCAATGATCGCCCAGAGTTCAGCCTGGCGACTGCTTGATGCGCGCCTGTTTGACTACCTGTCAACGCTGCAGCCACCGCAACAGCCAGACACTTCCTTTGTCATCGTCGCAATCGACGAGCCGTCCTTTGCAGAAATCGGTCAACGCTGGCCCTGGCCGCGAGACCTTCATGCAGCGCTGGTCAAATCGTTGCGCAAGGCAGGCGCGCGGGTGATCGGGCTCGACATCATCATGGCAGAGCCCTCGGACCCGGACGCGGATGCGGCACTGGCAGCCACGATGGGCCCGGATGTCGTGTTGGCAGCGGACGAAACCCTGATCGAAACGCCGCAGGCAACGTCGCTTGTCCGTGTGGAACCCTTGCCGGAGTTGCTGCAAAACGGCGCGCGTATCGGCCTGTCCTCCGTTGTTCTTGATGGTGATGGCACCCTTCGTCGCATTCCGCCCTATGACGACAGCTTTGCCCGGCAGCTTCTGGCGGCTGCCGGCACGCCGCAGCCATCGCTTCAACCCGGTTTGATGCAGGTGTTCGGCCCTGCGAGGACCTACCCAACAATTTCCTACTATCAGGCCCTCGATCCGGCCCGTTTCCTGCCAGAGGGCTTTCTGGCCGGCAAAACCGTGCTGGTCGGGTTGTCGATGCAGTCGGCCCCGACCGTAGACGCCGGCGGAGCGGATGCCTATTCGACGTCGTGGACGCCTGCAACCGGCCGGCTGGTGCCGGGCGTTGAAATCCAGGCGACACTTGCGGACAACCTTGCACATGGGCTGACCATCCGCCCTGCGACACCTGCGACCGGCCTCATCCTTTGCGCTGTCGCCGGATTGCTGGCTGCGACGCTCGTCTGGCGCGCCACCAGCTGGCGCACCCTGATCGCCGGGACCGCGAGTCTTGCGTTCGGGGGGATCGCGGCCTACTTCGCCCTTCGATTTGGCCGCGTTTCCGTGTCGCCGCTGGCACCAAGCCTTGTGATCCTGAGCACGGGGCTTATCCAGTTCACGCGCGACTTCATTGCAGAACGCAGGCTTCGTCAGGAGGTTACGCGAGCGTTCTCCCGCTATTTGTCGCCAGTACTGGTGGAGCGGCTGGCGCGAGACCCGGCGCAGCTGCGACTTGGCGGCGAGCGGCGGATGATCACCGTGCTCTTCTCCGACGTCCGGGGCTTTACCTCGATTGCTGAGACCATGCAGGACGAGCCCGAACGGCTGACCCTGCTCATCAACCGCATCCTCGATCCGCTGACACAGATTATCCTGGCGCGCGGCGGCACGATCGACAAGTACATGGGCGATGCGGTGATGGCCTTCTGGAATGCGCCGCTCGATGATGCGGATCACGTGGCCAATGCGGTGACCGCCGGGCTGGAGATGGTCGCAGCGATCGCCCGGCTGAACACGGAACTTGCGGTCGAAACGGGAGCAGGATCCGATCCGCTGGAAATCCGTATCGGGGTCGGCATCGAAACCGGCATGTGCTTTGTCGGCAATTTCGGGTCGAGCCACCGCTACGATTATTCCGTGCTCGGTGACACGGTGAATCTCGCATCGCGGCTCGAAGGGCTGACAAAAAGCTATGACGTACCGTTGCTGATCGGCCCCCAGGCAGCCGCACGGCTGCCGGAGGGCCTAGATGCGCTCGACATCGATCTGGCAGAGGTCAAGGGCAAGAGCCAGCGTGTCCCGGTCGCAACGGTGGTGCGGAACGAAGATCCTGCCATCCTGGCAGCGCACAGCCGGCTCATGCGGGCCTTCTTTGCCGGGCTTCGGGATGACGTCGAACGGGAGGCCGCCAGTTTGTCCGACGCCCGCCCTGCCCTCTCCGCGTTCTATGACACCCTGCCTGGCCGCCTTACCCCTGAAGGTAGAGACCCGGACTAGCGCACCAGTGCCGAGCGGTCCCGGGCGAGGTACTGGCCTTGGGCCTGTCCAACGAGCTGACCGTCGGAGACGACAAGCTCACCGCGGACCATGACCTCGACCGGCCAGCCGGTGACCTTGATGCCGGCGAAGGGGGTGTAGTCGGCGCCGTGGTGGAGGATGTCATTGTCGATGACCACCTCGCGGGCCGGATCCCAGATGGCGATGTCGGCATCAGCCCCGATCGCGATGGTGCCCTTGCGCGGATAGAGCCCGTACAGCTTGGCGTGATTGGTGGAGGTGAGCGCCACGAAGCGGTTGATGTCGATGCGACCCTTGCCGACGCCTTCGGAGAAGAGCAGCGGCAGGCGCGTTTCGACACCCGGAATGCCGTTCGGGATCCAGCGGAAGCTGCGCTTGCCTTTCTCGTTGAGCTTGCCCTGGTCGTCCTCGAAGCGGAACGGGCAATGGTCGGACGAGAAGAGGTCGAAGACGCCGCGCTCCAGCCCGTCCCAGCAGGCATCCTGGCTGGCCTTGTCGCGCGGCGGCGGCGAGCAGACGTATTTGGCGCCGTCCATGCCGGCAAGATCGAGGTCATCGGCGGTCAGGAACAGGTACTGCGGGCAGGTCTCGCCGGCGACCTTGCTGCCGCGCTGACGCGCCCGCTCGATCTCCTCCATCGCCTCTCGGTTGGAGACATGGACGATGACGATCGGCACGTCGACGATCTCGGCCAGCGACAGGGCACGGTGGGTGGCTTCCCGTTCGGCGGCGGCCGGGCGGCTGGAGGCATGGAACTTCGGCGCGGTTTCGCCGGCGGCCTCGTGCCGGCCGATGAGATAGCGGATCGCGTCCTCGTTCTCGCAGTGGACCATGACCAGAGCGCCGCAACCGCGCGCCGCGTCCAGCGTTGCCAGGATCTCGTCATCGCGCAGGCGCAGGCCCTCGTAGGTCATGAAGACCTTGATCGAGGTGTAGCCGTCCTCGACCAGCGCCGGCATTTCCTGACCCAGCACGTCGGCGGTGGGCTCGGTGACGACGAGATGGAAGCCGACGTCGATGTGGCACTTGCCTTCGGCCTTGGCGTGATAGTCCTTCAGCGACTGGCGCAGGCCCTTGCCCTTTTCCTGCATGCAGAAGGTGAGCACGGTGGTGTTGCCGCCGAAGGCCGCGGAGCGGGTGCCACTCTCGAAGTCATCGGCCATGACGATGCCCTCGCCGGAGGGCTGGTCGAGATGGACATGACTGTCGATGCCGCCCGGCAGCACCAGCCGTCCGGTGGCGTCGATGATCTCGACCGCGCTGTCCGCGCCTTCAGCCAGGCCCTCGGCAAGAGCGACGATGCGCCCGCCGCGAATGCCGACATCGCAGCGCATGGTGTCGCTGGCGGTGACGACGGTGCCGTTGGCGATGATGGTGTCGAAGGTCTGGGCGCCAAGGCTCATGCGGGGTCTCCGGCGAGAAGGGTAAGGATCAGGACCGGCAGCGCCGCCGCCGGTCTGTTTGCTCGAACAACTCTCCGTCATCCCGGCCAAGCGCAAGCGCGAGCCGGGACCGGAGAGGCAAGGTATCTGTTGTCCGGCCTACGAACGATCTGGCGCCGTGACCCTCCGGTCCCGGGTCTCCGCTGCGCTGCGCCCGGGATTGTTTGTTGTCCGAGGTGCTAGGGTAAAGGGGAAGCTGCGACCCTTAACCCGCAGCTTCAGCGTCAGGCGACCGTCCCGGGGTCGGGTTTTCACCCGCTGTCATCATGGCTCCCTGACGCTTCCCTTTTCCCGCTTGGAGAGTTGATTGGGCCTCTGGCTGACACCCACGCCCGCAAACAATCCGAAGCACGTCAAGGATAGCACGGCCATGCCCGCCCTGCAGCAGCCTCCCGCCCATGTCTGCGGCTTCGATGTCGCCAAGGACAGCATCACCGCCTTCGACACCGCCACCGGCCGTGTCACGACCTTCCCCAACCGCTCCGCCAGCATCCGCAAGGCGCTGACAGGCCTGTCGGCCGACTGCCTGTGCGTGTTGGAGCCGACCGGCGGCCACGAGCGCCTGCTGGTGGGCGAACTGACGGCAGCAGGCCTTGCCTGCCACCGGGCCGATACCGTTAAGGTCAAGGCATTCAGCCGGTCCTTCGGCCGTCTTGCCAAGACAGACGCCATCGATGCCCAGGCTCTGGCCCGCTATGGCGAGGAGCGCTGGAAGACACTCGCCCTGTTCACGCAGGCCGATGAGACCCAGAGCACACTCGCCAGCCTCAATGCCCGCCGTCAGGAGCTTCTCGCCCTCAAGGTGGCCGAGCAGAACCGCTCAAAGATCCCCGGAGAGGGACCTGGCATCGCGATCATCCGCCGCTCCTGCCAGGTCATCCTGCGGGCGATCCTGCACGAGATCGAGGCCATCGACGCCGCCATCGAGGCGCTCGTCGACGCCTCGCCGCAGCTCGCCCGCCGGATCGAGGTCTGCTGCTCCCTGCCGGGCGTGGGCAAGCGCACCGCCATCACCCTCGCCGCAACCATGCCGGAACTGGGAACGATGGACCGGCGCCAGGCCGCAAGCCTCGCCGGGGTCGCCCCTCATCCCAAGGACAGCGGAACCCTCAAGGGATATCGCCGGATGCACGGCGGACGCTCCACCGTCAAGCCGGCCCTCTTCATGGCCGCCTTGTCCGCAAGCCGCGCAAACGGGCCATTAAAGGAGGTCTATCAAAGGCTTATCAACAACGGGAAGAAGCCAATCCTCGCAATCGCCGCCCTCATGCGAAAGATCATCGTCATCCTGAACGCAAGGATCAGGCAAAACGCACAACAACAGAGTTGATGACGACAAGGGTGCAGGCGAACAGAACCCAGACCGTCAGGCAGCGCTCGAGGCGACGGAATGACCGAGGATGCGCTCGAAGGCGGCGGTGAGGTGATCGACCTCCTCGAGCCTGTTGTAATGGACCATGGAGACACGAACCATGCCGCCCTCCCCGGTCTCGCCAAGATATTCGGCAAGACGGCGGGAGTGGAAGTCGCCGTGGCGGATGGCGACTTTCTCGTGGTCCATGGCGCGGCAGACCTCGCCGGAATCGCGACCGTCGAAGCGGAAGGCAATGGTCGGGATGCGGGTGCCGTCGGCATTGGAGCGCTTGCCGATGATGCGGCAGTCGTTGCGCGCGCCGAGCCAGGCGAGAAGCCGGTCGGTGAGCGCATTCTCCTGCGCAGTGATGGCGGCAAAGGCGGCCGTGATCAGGCTGCGCGTGTCGCCGCTTGCCCCGGCGCGGCGGCCGACCTCGCTGAGGTAATCAACGATGCCGCAGACCGAATAGGCGAGTTCATAGCAGGCGTTGCCCGGCTCCAGCTTCACCGGCACTTTGTCCTTGGCGTAGAAGTAGTGATAGAGCGTGTCGAGCCCTTCGAGCAGCTCGTAGCGGCCATACATCATGGCGTAATGCGGGCCGTAGGTCTTGTAGAGGCTGAAGACGTAGTAGTCGGCATCGAGGGCCTGCACGTCGACCAGCCGGTGCGGCGCATAGGCAACCGCGTCGACGCAGAGCAGCGCGCCGCGCGCGTGGACGAAGTCGGCGATCTCGCGCACCGGATTGATGTGGCCGAGGATGTTGGACACGTGGGTGACGCAGACCATCTTCGTGCGCGCGCTCATCAGAGGCGCGAGATCGGCAAGGTCCAGCGTGAACGTGTCCTTGTTGAGCGGCCAGAACCGCACGACGACGCCGGCAGCCTGCAGCCGGTCCCAGGGGCCGATGTTGGATTCGTGGTCGCTGACGGTAACGATGATCTCGTCGCCGGGCTGGAGCTGGCCCTGCATCGCCCTGGCAAGGTTCTGCAAGAGCTGCGTCGTGGAGGCGCCAAACACGATCTCTTCCGGCCGGCGGGCGTTGACCAGATGCATCGCTGCGGTGCGGGCTTCCAGCATGGCCGAAGCCGCGGCAAGCGAAACCTCGTAAGTGCCGCCGATCTGGACGTTCTTCTCGGTCAGGAAGGTGTTGATCCGCGCCAGCGCCGGGGCGCAGATCTGCGAACCACCGGCATTGTCGAAGAAGGTCCAGCCGCGCGACAGGCCGGGGAACTGGCTGCGGACATGATCCACGTCCAGGGCGATGGGAGAGGGCATTCCGGTTCCTCCAGATTTTTTTCTCAAGGGCAGTTTTCAGTGATTGAGCACGGCCCGCAAGAAGGCACGTGTGCGTTCCTCGCGTGGCGCGTCAAAGATCTGTGCAGGGGGCCCGGCCTCGACGATGCGGCCGCCATCCATGAACAGGACACGGTCGGCCACCTGCCGGGCAAAGCCCATTTCGTGCGTGACGACGACCATGGTGACGCCACTGGCCGCGAGCTGCTTCATGACGTCCAGCACCTCGCCGACCATCTCGGGATCGAGCGCGGAGGTGGGTTCGTCGAAAAGCAGTGCCTTCGGTTCCATGGCCAGCGCACGGGCGATGGCGACGCGCTGCTGCTGGCCGCCGGAGAGCTGGCCGGGATACTTGTCCGCCTGCTCATCGATGCCGACACGGGCCAGAAGCTCCAGGCCGCGCCGCGCGGCGGCGTCAGCAGAGAGGCCGCGGACCCGCATCGGCGCCAGCATCACGTTGCGCAGCACGCTCATGTGCGGGAACAGGTTGAACGACTGGAACACCATGCCGACTTCCGCCCGCACGGCGGCAAGGCCCCTGCCCGGCGCGACGGGAATGCCATCGACGAGGATCCGGCTGTCGCGGTCGAAGGGCTCCAGATGGTTGATGCAGCGGATGAGTGTCGACTTGCCGGAGCCGGACGGACCGATGATGCAGACCACCTCCCCTTCCTCGATGGCAAGGTCGATGCCATGCAGAACGGTGAAGCTGCCATAGGCCTTGCGCAGGTTGGCGATCTCGATGAGCGCGGACATCAGCGCCTCCCCTTGGCAAAACGCTGCTCCAGCCGCCCGACCGCGGCCACCATGGGCCACAGCAGCGCGACGTAGATGATCGCCGCCCCGATCAGCGGCGTTGGATTGGCGGACAAGGCCTGGGCCTGCGTCGCCTGTTTCAGAAGGTCCGGCATGGCCACGACGGAGGCCAGCGCGGTGTCCTTCATCACGTTGATGCAGTTGTTGGTGAGCGGGGGAATGACGATGCGGATCGCCTGCGGCAGGATCACGTCCACCATCATGTGGCGCGGCGACAGGCCGAGCGCTTGAGCTGCCTCGAACTGGCCATGCGGAATGGCCTCGATGCCGGCCCGGAAGATCTCGGCGGTGTAGGCGGCCGAGACCAGCGACAGGGCCGCAACGGCCGAGACGAAGGGCGACAGCCGGATGCCGACGAAGGGCAAGGCATAATAAACGACAATGAGCAGGACGAGCAGCGGGATCGAGCGGAAGATGTCGATGTAGATGCGGGTGGCGACGCGGACGGGGCGCGCCCCATAAAGGCGCAAGAGCGCCAGCGCCAGACCACCGACAAGACCGGCGAGGATGCTCGTCACGCCGATCTGCAGCGTCACGAGCAGGCCGAACAGCAGCTGTGGCAGGCTGGCCAGCAGCACCGGTACATTGAAGAAGGTATTGAGAAGGTTCATGGATCTCACCGGCTGAAAGGGCCGGCGCAGCCCGTGCCGCGCCGGTCGGGGAGAAAGGCCCGGCGACGGGCTTACTTCAGCGCCGGCATGTCCATGACGGTGACGGTCGATGTGGAGGCATCGGCCGGAGCGCCAAACCAGGTCTCATGCAGCTTGGCGATGTAGCCTTCCTTCTTCAGTTCGGTGATGACGGCGTTCACTTCCTTGGCGAGCGGATCGTCCTTGTTGAACATGATCGAGTATTTCTCGCCGGTGGTGATGCGCTCCACGACCTTCAGCTCCGGCTTGTCCTTGACGTAGTAGAGCAGCGCCGGGATGTCGCTGATGTAGCCGTCGATGCGGCCGGCAACGAGATCGAGCATGGCCGGCGACAGGCCCTCGAAGCGGCGCGTCTCGCCGATCTTGTACTTGGCGCCGTTCTCGCCGACCCACATGTCGCCAGTCGAGCCGGTATCGACGCCGACGACCTTGCCGGACATGCCGGACAGGCCGGTGATGCCGCTGGCAGCGGTGACGGTGAGCGACTGGTCGCTGTCATAGTAGGGCTGGGCGAAGGTGACCGACTCCAGCCGCTTGTTGGTGATGGTGATCGAGGAGACCGCCATGTTGATGCGCCCCGACTGCACGGCCGAGAACAGGCCGTTGAAGGGGATGTTGACGAATTCGACCGACTTGCCCATCCGCTTGGCGATCTCGGTGACGAGATCGACCTCGAAGCCGACGGTCTTGCCGCTGGCATCCTGGAATTCCCACGGCACGTTGCCGATGTTGGCGCCGACGGTGAGGTCGGCAGCGCTGGCAGCGCCCGTGAACAGGGCAGCCGCCGCCATCAGGCCGCCGGCGGGGGACGACCTTGCAATTTTCAGAAGCTTCATTGTGTTCCCCTTGCTTTTTCATTGGACCATGACAGATCATGGCCTAACTGGTCAGACCAGTTAGGCCAGAAAAGCACGGACGCTTTGCCTTCGCAAGACAGATCGTGCAAATAACGGAAGGCATCGCCCAAGGGCTCGCACGCCCCATGCGGCCGATGCAGGGAGGACACGTCGGAATGCTCATCAAGACCCTGCTGCCGCAGTCAGTGGCGCGCGAGATCCAGACGATGATCCAGACCGGCGTGCTGAAGCCGGGCGAGAAGATCCCCTCGCAGCGGGAGTTCTCGCAGAAGTTCGGCATCAGCCGCGCCTCCCTGCGCGAAGCCTTGCTGACACTGGAAACGCTCGGGCTGATCAAGACCGAACCGGGGCGTGGCACCTTTGTGGCAGGGCCTGGCGGCGGTGTCAGCGGTGCCATGGCCCCCTGGCGCTATTCCGACAGCTACTCGGTGTTCGAGGTATTCCAGACCCGGCTGATGCTGGAAGGCCAGATCGCGGCGCTGGCCGCAGGGCGTGTGGCCCAGACGCAGCTGGAGCAGATGGAAGAGGCGACGCGCCAGATGGAGGACTGCTGGGCGCGCCAGGATCTTCTGGCCAACGTGGAGGCGGATCTCGCCTTCCACGGCATCATCGTCTCGGCCTGCAGCAACACGATGCTGCGGGCGCTTTACCAGAATGTGCGCCAGCAGATCACCGAAACACAGCGCCAGCCGATCCCGATCACCGACCCGGAACGCATGCGCGAATCCATTGCCGAGCACAGGCGCATCATCGCGGCCCTTCGGGCTGGCGATGCAACCGCAGCTCGCCGGGAAATGGAAACCCACATCCGCAACACCGCCCGCTGCGCCGGCCTGGAGCCGTGAAGGGCCAACAACGGATCTAGGCAGAGGCCGGACCGGGACACGTCCCGTCCGGCTGGATGCAACAGTCCCTATGCCGGAAGGCAATAGCGCGACAGGACAAGCGTCCGTGCGGCCTCGACCTTGGTGGGCTCAAGCCCGGCCGACAGGGCGATCCAGTCAAACGCGTCATCAGCGCTTGCACAGATCGAGCCGGGCACGCCGAACACCGCCTCGACGCTGAGGTGCTTCATGGCGTCATAGCGCTCCGGCGGGGTCACCATGACCATCGCCGAAACGGTTTCCCGAATACGTGCATCTGCGCCATCCTTCATCCATGCCTTGGTCGCCCGTGCGGTTCCCGGCACATGGTCAAGCGAGGACGAATCCAGATAGAGGCGCAACGAGACGAAGCGCTCGCCTCGGGCGAACCACCTGTCCCAGATGGCCAGAAGCTCCAGATGCTGCTCGAGGGACTGTTCGCCCTCGAGCACGAGGATAGCCAGCGGCCAGCAACTTTCATCAGATCGCAGGTTCGACACCGTCATCCTCAGAACTTGATGCCCATGCCGACCTGGAAGGTTCGGGGCTGGTTGAGGACCGCGGTGTCGGCTGCCGATGTCTTGCCGGGATAGAGCGCGACCGGCTGCTTGGTATCGAAGATGTTCTTTACCTCGCTGAACAAGCGGACATTGCCGAAGTCATAGCCAAGCTGGGCGTCCGCGACGAAATAGGGATTGGTCTTGCCGCGCGGCCGGTTGTTGATGTCGGTGAAGTAGGCATCCGTGTACCGGGTCACGAGGCTGGCGCTCCAGCCGTCCTTCTGCCAGTTGATGCCGGCGTTGGCCGTCAGGTTCGGGGCACCAAACAGCTTGTTGCCCTCGACGCCGGACCCCGGATACTTGCTGATATCGGTATGCAGGATGCCGATGCCGCCAAACAGGTTCAATGTGTCCGTCAGCTGGAACTCGGCGCCGAGTTCCGCACCATATGTCACGACCTCATCGGCATTGCGCACCACAAAGAGCTCATCGCGCGACTCCAGCGGGGTGAGATCGAAGGGCAGCTGCATGTCCGTGTAGCTGGAATAGAACAGGTTCTGGTTCAGCTTCAGCCTACCGTCCAGCAACTCCTGGCGGCCGTAGAGTTCGTAAGTCCAGGCGTATTCTGAATCATACTCATAGGGAACAATCGGGAACGGCTTGGGGAACCCGAAGGCGATCCCGCCGCCGCCGGCGTTGTAACCGCGGGAAACCTGCAGGCCGTAACTCTGATCGTCGCTGGGATGCCAGTTCAGATCCAGTTTCGGCAGAAAGGCGTCAAAGGTCCGGTCGCTGTTGATGGAAGCAATCGCTCCTGCGCCATCACCGCCAAAGCGGCTGTGCTTCTCCATCTCGTAGCGGGCTCCAAGAGAAACACTGAAAGCCTCGCCAAGCGGCATCAGGCCCTCGCCATA
This sequence comes from Pannonibacter sp. SL95, assembly GCF_026672425.1. GTDB lineage: Bacteria > Pseudomonadota > Alphaproteobacteria > Rhizobiales > Stappiaceae > Pannonibacter. The sequence continues at coordinate 727,351 of NZ_JAPPRC010000003.1, read as the reverse complement.
AACCGCATAGGTATCGACGGAATCCTTGAAGGACTGCCGCGATATGAACTGGATGTATTCATCCTGCCGCGCCCGGTAAAAATGGTTGCCCAACAAGAGTTCAAAACCGTTGTCGGCTCTGTACCGGACACGCGGCTCGACCGTGAACTCCTTGGTGTCGATACCGGCCTTCGAGCCGCCCGGCGCCGTCTTACGCCTGAACTCGAAGTCCGTGTAGAATGCGTCCAGTTCAATCCGCCAGTTGTCGGTGAGATCAATCTCGAACTGGCTGCCCAGACTGGTCGTGACCGGGATGTGAACCGGCTGTTCGAGATAGTTGGACACACGATCGTCGAAGGGCTGGATGATGATTTCCCCGTTCGGCCCCTTGTAGCTGTTGTGCGTGGCCGTAATCCGCAAGGTCGAATTGAGGCCGAGCTCCGGCTTTACCAGCATCTTGCCGCGAAGGTTCATGGCAGCGATGTCTCCAGGGTTGTCGGCACCTGGATAGCCCTTGTAGGTCACTGCGGATTCGCGGGTCAGCCAGTCCCCGGCGAAGCGCAAGGCCACGCGATCCTGGATGACGGGAACGTTGATCATTCCCGAGAGCCGCCGTCCTTCGTAATTGCCGAGGGCTGTCTGGAAATCGCCGCCGAAGTCAAAGGTTGGATCCTTGGAGGTGATCGCCAGGGTGCCGGCAATGGCATTGCGGCCAACCAGGGTGCTTTGCGGCCCGCGCAGCAGTTCGACCCGCTCCACATCCCAGAGCGTGGAGTTGCCAAAGACGATTTCATTATAGCTTGCCGGACGACCGTCGATGCGCAGGCCAAGACGCGCCCGGCTGCCGGCAAAGAAGGCATTCGCGTTTTCAGCGGGGCCAGTGCCATCAATACCTCGGATCGTCGGCGCCTTGGCAGCCCCAGCCGGCACCATGGTGTTAGTCGACTGTTCAAGAACATCACGCGCTGTCTTCAGTCCGGCTCGCTTATCCAGTTCCTCAGCCGTGAAAACCTGCACGCTGGTACCGGTCCTCAGCCAGGACCGCTCGATCAGCTCGCCGCTGATCAGGATCGTTTCGAGCTCGGTCGGCTTGTTGTCGTCCTGTGCGCTGGCAGCACCGGCTGTCACCAGCATGACGGCAAAGACCGAAACACCATTCCGCAAGTTTGAGTACATTTCACGCTTCTCCGCCAGCAGCCAGACCAGGCTCCCTGCCTGTCTTGTGTTGGCATACGTGTGGCGGAGATAAATATGACTTGTCCACTCCACTTATGTCCGTGATAATCCAAAATAGGCTTTCCCCAAAACAACTTCGGTGATGACCTTGGTCGGATTACGACAAACAGACTGGAGCGAAGAACGCCGTCAGCTCAAACACCGCATCGCCCAACGAACCAACGAACCGTCCACATTCGTATCCGACAGGGATGGCACCGTTGTGCTGACCACAGCCGTCCTGGATGCGATGGAGGGAGAGTTCGAGCATGGCCCGCATGTGATGCTGGCCCTCGGCATGAAAGGCGGCGGCGGACGCTTCCTGAGACAGGGGGACTGGGGCAAGGCGGCAGGAATGTTCCGGCAAGGAACCTGCGCAATTGCGCTACCTGAGACAGCAGCACACGGCTTTTCACCGAAGGCACATGTTCTTGGGCTTGCGATCGCGCCGCAACGGGTTGCACCCATGGTCGAAGACCGAAACGGCCTGGCGGCGCTTCTGCCGGCGGCCGCACGGCTGCATTCAGATCCGCTCATCGAAGCAGTCATGATCGCGCTGTGGCGCGATGCGGAGGTGCATGGTTCCTCCAGCGCCTTTTTCGATCACGGGCTCGAACTGATCGTACAAAGATTGCTGGCCGGGGCGCGGCCCGCGTCCCTTGCAAAGGCGGTCAAGCCCCTCTCAAATGAGGAACTGAAGAAAGCGACTGATTTCATTAATGACCGCATCGGAAGCAACATCAAGGTAACAGAAGTCGCACTGGAGCTGGGACGCGATATGCGTGGCCTTACGCGTGCATTTCGGGAGACCACGGGTCACGCGCCGTTCGAGTACATCACCCTGCGGCGCATGGAACATGCAAAGGCGTTGTTGCGGTCCAACAGCACTATCATGGACGTCGCGCTAGCCGTGGGATACGCAAACCCTGCCAAGTTTGCCGCTGCGTTCCGACGCTTTTTCGACTGCAGCCCATCGGAATGGCGCGAACACGTGCGATAGATGGCAGCCATCGACGCTTGAAACCACAGGGTTCAATCCTCCCCTCACCTTCATCGTTTCGCAACAATCGCGATGCACGCCCGTCATTGAAGCTCCGTATGAAGACCCCGCGTCTAAACGCGGGGAAGCGGGGCCATGGCCGGGATCGTTGTCGAGAATGTTACGAAGTCCTTCGGGGACACGAAGGTCCTGCGCGGGGTCTCCTTGAGCGTTGCCGAGGGGGAATTCGTGTCGCTGGTCGGCCCATCGGGCTGCGGCAAGACCACCTTGATGCGGAGCATCGCCGGGCTGGAGACCGTCACATCCGGCGAGGTCTCGATCAGCGCGCGGCAGGTGACCCGTCTGCGCGCGGCCGACCGCGACGTGGCGATGGTGTTCCAGAATTACGCGCTCTATCCGCACCTGACCGTGCGCCAGAACATGGCCGTACCGCTGGTGATGCGCCGTCTGACGACAGCTGAGCGCCTGCCCTTTGCCGGCTACATCCTGCCCTCGGCCAAGACCAAGCGGGCAGACATCCAGACGGACGTCACCCGCGCGGCGGAGCTGCTGGCCATCGACGGGCTGATGGACCGCAAGCCGGCGCAGCTCTCCGGCGGCCAGCGTCAGCGCGTCGCCCTCGGCCGCGCCATCGTGCGCAAGCCTAGCGCCTTCCTGATGGACGAGCCGCTGTCGAACCTGGACGCGGCGCTGCGCGTGACCACAAGGACCGAGATCGTCGCGCTGCATCGCCGTGTCGGGGCCTCGACGGTCTATGTCACCCATGACCAGTCCGAAGCCATGACCATGTCGGACCGCATCGCGGTGATGATGCAGGGCGAGCTGCTGCAGGTGGCAACACCGGAAGAAATTTACGCAAATCCGGTTGATCTGCGTGTTGCGCGCTTCATTGGTTCGCCAGCGATCAACCAGATTTCAGCTGACGTGACCGCATCCGGCGTCGTCGAGGTACAGGGCCAGCCGGTCGGGCTGGTGTCGCCGGCGCGCGGGCCCGTTGTCCTCACCATCCGCCCGGAAGATCTGACGCTCGGGGCGCAGGGACTTGCCGGAACCGTCGAACACGTTGAATTCCTAGGCGAAAGCGTCCTGCTGCATGCAAGGCTTGGCGGCGGCGAGCTGGTGGTCGCCCGCGTCGCGCCGTCGGACCGGGCGCATCTCGGCCTCGGCCAGCCGGTGCGGCTGGCGCTGCGGCTGGACCGGGCGATGCTGTTTGCGACCACCAACGAGCGCCTCGCCTGCGCGCCCTCGGATGACGTCGACACCACGCCGGTTAACCGGGAGGCAGTGAATGGCTGACCTTGCGCTGACCTCCGGCCCGGCCGTACCGCGCAGGGATGTTGCCGCGCGGCAGACGCGCGGCTTCGGCACCATCCTCGTTGCATGGATGCTGATGCTGCCGGCCATCGTCACCTATGTGCTGATGATCCTCTTGCCGCTCGTTGCTGTTCTGGCGCTGGCCTTCACCGACTATGAATTCGGCGCCCCTGGCTTCCGCTTCATCGGTCTCGACAACTTCGCCGAGATGCTGGGCGACCGGACCTTCGGCGCCTCGATCCGCAACACGCTCGTCTACTCGCTGTTCGTGGTGCCGCTGTCGATCGGCATCGCGCTGCTGCTGGCCGTGCTGATCGAGGCCGGCGCGCGCGGGCGGGCCTTCTTCCGGGCCGTGTTCTTCCTGCCGGTCGTGTCGCTGACGGTGGCCATGGCCACGGCATGGCAGTATCTGCTGCATCCCTCAATCGGACCGCTGAACGCGGTGCTGCGCGATCTCGGGCTCGGCACGCCCAACTGGCTGGGTGCGTCAGAATGGGTGCTCGTGTCGCTGGGCTTCATCGGCGTCTGGGAGAACGTCGGCTTCAACCTTGTGCTGTTCCTGGCCGGGCTGACGGCGATCCCGCGCGACCTCTATGCTGCCGCCGAAATCGACGGCGTGCGCAGCGGCTGGTCGAAGTTCTGGCTGGTGACCTGGCCGATGCTGGGGCCGACGCTGCTGTTCGTGCTCATTATCACCATGACCCGGGCGATCCGCGTGTTCGACACGGTGCAGACCCTGACGCAGGGCGGACCGAACAACGCGTCCGAGGTGCTGCTGCGCACGATCTATCAGGAAGCCTTCCACTATTTCCGCTTCGGCTATTCGGCCGCCGTGACGCTGGTGTTCCTCGCCATCGTGCTGGCGCTGATGCTGGTCCAGACGCGGCTCATCGACCGGCGGGTGCATTATGGCTGAACCGAACGCAACGCGGTCCCTGACCGCAGACCTGCCGCGCCTGGCGCTGCTGGGGCTGGCCGCCTTCATCGCGCTGGCACCCTATCTCTGGATGATCTCGGTGTCGATGAAGCCGCAGAGCGAGGTCTTTGCCGCCTCGCTGGATCTCATCCCGTCCGAGCTGGCCCTGATCGAGAATTACGGCAAGGTGCTGGAGCGGGTGCCGGTCGGCACCTACATCCTCAACGGCCTGATCGTCTGCTTCGGCATCCTGGTGTTCCAGATCCTGTTTGCCGTGCCGGCCGCCTATGCGCTGGCCAAGCTGAATTTCCCCGGCCGCGACATCGTTTTCGGCTTCGTCATGCTGGGCCTTCTGGTGCCCTACCAGACGACGGCGCTACCGCTCTACATCGGCTTTGCCACCACGGGCCTTCTCGACACTTACACGGCCCTGATCGCCCCGTTCGTCTGTTCGGTATTTGCGATCTTCCTGTTCCGCCAGTTCTTCCGCGCGCTGCCTGATGACCTCATCAACGCGGCGCGGATCGACGGCATGGGCGAGTTCTCCATCGTCTGGCGCGTGATCCTGCCCAACGCCTGGCCAGCTGCCACCGCCTTCGCAATCTTCTCCGTGGTGGCGCACTGGAACGACCTGTTCTGGCCGCTGGTGGTGGTGCAGAAGGGCGACCTCTACACCCCGGCCATGGGCATCCTCGCCTTCCGCAGTGTCGAGGCCGGCGAGGACTACGGCGCGCTGATGGCCGCCGCCCTGCTCGTCACCGCCCCGCTCGTCATCGCCTTCCTGTTTGCCCAGCGACGCTTCATCGAGGGCATCACCATGACCGGTCTGAAAGGCTAGGCCGGTCCTTTTCCCAAGGACGTGAACCATGAGCATCGAGATGAACATCACGCGCCGTCACACGCTCGCCCTCCTGGGCGGTGCGTCCGCAGGCCTCTTCATGCCGGCCATTGCCCGTGCCAATGTCACGGAAATCTCCGCGCATTACTCCATGCCGGCGATCTTCCAGCCGGCACAGGACGCGGTTCTCGCCGCCTTCTCGGCCAAGCACCCGGAAGTGAAGGTCACCTACGTCAACCCGACGCCGACCTATGAAGACGGCGCCCAGCTGCTGCTGCGCAACGCCACCACCGGCAACATGCCAGACGTGTCGTTCCAGGGCCTGAACCGTCTGCGCATGTTCGCCGAGCGCGGCATTGCCGTCGACCTTGCCCCGATGCTGGCTCAGCTCGGTGATCCGGCCGAGTTCGGCTATTCCAAGCCGATCCTCGGCCTCGGCTTCCACGGCGGCATCCAGTGCGGCCTCGCCTTCGCCACCTCGAACCCGATCAGCTATTACAACGTTGACCTGTTCAAGAAGGCTGGCCTCAACCCGGACGCCTTCCCGACCACCTGGGACGGCGTGATCGAGAACGCCCAGAAGATCCGCGCCCTTGGTAATGGCGTCGATGGCATGTTCTTCCGCTGGCCGGGCGATGACTGGATGTTCTCCGCCCTGCTGTACGGCCATGGCGGCCGCATGCTGAACGAGGCCGAGACCGAAGTCGCCTTCAATGGTCCGGAAGGCCTTGCCGCCCTGACGCTGCTGGACCGCTTCGTCAAGGAAGGCGGCATGCCGAACTACGCCGGCACCGCTGACCTGCAGGCCTTTGCCGCCGGCCAGCTCGGCATGATGTTCCGCACCACCGCCCAGGTCCGCTCGATCGCCAACTCGGTTGGCACCAACTTCGAGATGCGCACCACCACCCTGCCGGTCATCGACCCGGTCAAGGGCCGCCTGCCGACCGGCGGCGCCGGTGCCATGATCACGACCAAGGATGCCGCCAAGCAGGAAGCCGCGTTCAAGTTCATCAAGTTCGCGACCTCGGCAGAGGGCACCGCTCTGATGGCAAAGAACACCGGCTACGTGCCGTGCAACCAGATCGCCATCGACGACCCGCAGTATCTGGGTGAGTTCTATGCCCAGAACCCGCTGTTCCAGGCCGCGACCAAGCAGGTCCACCTGATGCAGCCGTGGTACGCCTTCCCGGGCCAGAACTCGGTGCGCGTGACCCAGGTGATGGTCGACAACCTCGCCCGCATCGTCGAGCAGAAGGCAACGCCGGAAGTCGTCCTCGCCGACATGGCGACGGAAGTCAGCAAGCTGATCCCGCGCAAGTAATCAGGACGGGAGAGCCGCGCGGCATCCCCGCCGCGCGGCTTTCGCGCCTCATCGGCAGGCGCGCTTTCAACTGCCACCCTTGTACCCTGACCCCTTCACCTCTAACTGCAGAAAAAGACCCACAAGAGGATCCCATGACCATTCGCATCGCCCAGATTTCCGACACGCATCTGTCGCCGGAAAAACCGTTCTTCCGGGAGAATTTCGACAAGATCGCGGAAAGCCTGCGCGACAGCCGGCCTGACCTCGTCATCAACACCGGCGATCTGGCGCTGGATGGCGCCGACCACGAGGCAGATCTCGTCGAGGCCCGTTCCGCCCATGACAGCCTCGGGCTGGAATGGCATGCACTGCCCGGCAATCATGACGTGGGCGATCACCTCGATGTGGCCCGCCGCCAGCCGGTCAACGCCGAACGCCTCGAGCGCTACCGCTCGGTGTTCGGTCCCGACTGCTGGAGCCTCGATGTTCCGGGCTGGCGCCTGCTCGGTCTCAATGCCCTGACGCTGGGGCTGGATCTTGCCGGTGCGGCCGACCAGGAGATGCTGGTGCGCGATGCGGTGGCGGATCTCGGCGGCCGGTCGCTGGCGATCTTTCTGCACAAGCCGTTGATGGACGAGACCTACGAGGAAGACCTGTCGAGCAACCGCTTCACCACGAAGGGACCGCGCCAGAAGCTGCTGGCTGCGCTCGGCGGTGTAACTCCGGCAATGATCGCCTGCGGTCACGTGCACCAGTACCGCGACACGATGGTCGCCGGCACGCGGCACATCTGGGCTCCGGCCACCTCGTTCATGATTTCCGATCCCTGGCAGCCGGGCTATGGCGTCAAGGCAGTCGGCTATGTCGAACATGCCTTCGAGGCCGACGGCAGCTTCTCGCATCGCCTCGTCGGCGTGCGCGGTCTGGTGCACCACGACCTCGCCAGCTACCCGGAAGCCTATGGCGACGTCCGCGCCTGGGGTCCGGGCAACGCCTGAGGGCGTGAGACTGCAGACTGCTGTGTGCCGATGAGGCCTTCCGACCGGAGGTCCCGGGAGCGGGAGACTGCGTTGTCCGTCATCCCGGGCGCAGCGCAGCGAAGACCCGGGACCGGTGAGCCACGGCCCGGCCGCTTCTAGAACGCGGACTTTTTTGAGACCTCGACTCTCCGGTCCCGGCCCGGCGCTTCGCTGGGCCGGGATGACGCCGGGAAGGGCTGGAGCTTTAGAACAGTCGAGCGGCTTCAGTAGGGGAGAGGGCGCTGCGGCGAGCCGCCGGGCTGTGGCATTGATTCGTCAGATCTGCCCTTGCCCTTGCATTCTCCCGCGACTTGCACAACAACTCGCGCCGGTTCCGGCTGGCTGTCTCAAGGCGCGTCCGGGCACTGAGAGGATGACCGAGATGCCGACCGCAGCCCATACACCGATCCCTGATCTTGCCATCGACCTGCGCCGTGACGTGGCCGACATGGTGACCCTCAAGGACGTGCTGCGGCTGGCCGTCAGCGCCTTCGAGAGCGCCGACCTCTACTTCGGCCATGGCTCGTCGACCGCCCTGGACGAGGCGGTCTTCATCATCCTGGAAACGCTGCGCCTGCCGATCGACGACTTCAACACCTGGGCCGATGCCCGGCTCAGCGCGCATGAGAAGGCGCTGCTCGGCGAGCGGCTGGCCCTGCGCATCGAGACGCGGTTACCGGCAGCCTATATTACGGGCCGCAGCTACCTGCTTGGCGTGCCGTTCAAGTCGGACGCGCGGGCGCTGGTGCCGCGCTCCTACATCGCCGAACTGCTGCGCTCGTCGCTGTTCGACGGGTCGGACCCGGACGTGAACCTGATCCGCGATCCGGAAGACGTCACCTCCGTGCTGGACCTGTGCACCGGCGGTGGCTCGCTGGCGATCTTCGCCGCCTATGCCTTCCCCAATGCCAGGGTGGATGCGGTCGACCTGTCGCCCGAGGCCTTGAGCCTTGCGGCGGAGAATGTGGCCGAGCATGGGCTGGAGGACCGGATCGAACTGCTGCAGGGCAACCTGTTCGAACCGGTAAAGGGCCGCACCTACGACCTGATCATCACCAACCCGCCCTATGTCCATCCGGACGTGATGGACGTTCTGCCGGACGAATTCCGCCACGAGCCGGAAATGGCGCTGCACGGCGGCCATGACGGGCTGGATCTGGTGCGAGAGATCCTGAACAGCTACCGCGACCACATGAACGAGGGCGGCGGCATCCTTTGCGAAATCGGCGAGGACCACGAAATCCTCGACGCCGATTACCCCGACCTGCCGTTCCTGTGGCTGGCGACTGAAGAATCGGATTCCGAGGTGTTCTGGCTGCCGGCCAGGCCGCAGTGGGGTTGAGGCGGCTGGACGACCTCCCTCTCGTCGCTCCTGCGAAGGCAGGAGCGACGTGGGAGGGGGCGGGACAGCGCAGAGAGAATGTACGAACCCGTTCGTGGATCTCCCCCTACCCCTCCTTGCCCGGGTCATAGGCCAGGAGGCGGAGGGCGTTGAGGGTGACGAGGACGGTGGCGCCCGTGTCGGCCATGATGGCAATCCAAAGCCCGGTGAGGCCGAGGATGCTGGTCACCAGGAACACGGCCTTCAGTCCAAGTGCGATGGCGATGTTCTGATGGATGTTGCCCATGGCCTTGCGTGCAAGGCGGATGAGACCCGCGACATCGCTGACCCGGTCGCGCAGCACGGCGGCATCGGCGGTCTCCAGCGCGACATCCGTACCCGAGCCCATGGCAACACCGACCGACGCCTGCGCCAGTGCGGGCGCATCGTTGATGCCGTCTCCGACCATCATCACGCCACCGGTTGCGGCCAGATCGCGGATCGCGCGCACCTTGTCTTCCGGCATCAGCTCGGCGCGGGCATCCAGCCCAAGCGTGCCGGCAATGGCCTTGGCGGTGCGGGCGTTGTCACCAGTCAGCATGATGGCGCTGACGCCGAGCTGAGACAGCTGGCGAATGCCGCCACGGGCGTCCTCACGCGGCTCATCGCGCAGGGCAATGAGGCCCAGAAGCTGACCCTCCTTCAGGACGCAGACCACCGTCTTGCCTTCTGCTTCGAGCCGGGTCGCCTCCGCCTCTGATGCTGCGGCCAGGACCTTCAGCTCCGCCGCATGGCGCGGCGAAACCACTTGAACCAATCGGCCTTCAACGGTCGCCTCGACACCCTTGCCGGCCATGGCGCGACCACCTTCAGCGGCCGGAATGGCGAGGGACAAGGCTTGCGTGCGGGCGACGATGGCCTTGGCCAGCGGATGGGACGAACCGGCCTCGACGGCTGCGGCAGCTTGCAGCAGCGCGGCATCATCGGCACCGGCCACTGGCACAAGATCGACCACCTGCGGCCGGCCCTCCGTGAGCGTGCCGGTCTTGTCGAAGGTGACGGCCTTGACGCGGGCAATGGCTTCAATGACCGCACCGCCCTTCATCAGCAACCCGCGCCTTGCGCCAGCCGACAGGGCCGAGGCGATGGAGGCGGGCACGGAGATGACCAGCGCGCAGGGGCAGCCGATGAGCAGCAGCGACAGGGCGCGATAGATCCAGGTGTTCCAGTCTGCGCCAAAGCCAAGCGGCGGCACGATGGCAACCAGAGCGGCGAGGCCGACAATGAACGGCATGTAATAGCGGCTGAAGCGGTCGATGAAGCGTTCGGTCGGCGCGCGGGCGCTTTCCGCCTCCTCGACCAGCTTGATGATGCGGGCGATGGTGTTGTCCGCCGATGCGCGGGTGACCTCGACCTTGAGCAAGGCCTCGGTGTTGATCGAGCCGGCGAAGACCTCGTCGCCCTCACCCTTCGTGCGCGGCACGCTTTCGCCGGTCACCGGGCTTTCATCGACACCGGAGAGACCGGAGCGAATGACGCCATCGGCCGGAATGCGGTCGCCAGGACGGACCAGCACGATCTGGCCGGGCGCAAGGCTGTCTGCCGCTACTTCGCGCGCGCCTGTGGGCGTTTCCAGCTGGGCCGTTTTCGGGACGAGACGCGCCAGCGCCCGGATGCCTTCACGGGCCCGGTCGGCGGCAACGCCTTCCAGCACCTCGCCGACGGCAAAGAGGAAGACCACGAGCGCAGCCTCTTCCGCCGCGCCGATCAGCAGCGCGCCGGCTGCGGCGATGGTCATCAGCATCTCGATGGTGAAAGGCATGCCAGCGGCGAGAGCGGCAAAGGCTCTCCGGGCAACCGGAAGGACACCGATGACGCAGGCCGCAACAAAGACCCAGGAGGCCAGATCCGGCGCGAGCACATAATGCGAGGCCCAGGCGATCCCGAGCAACGCAGCAGTCACGACAACCAGTCTGCCCTTGGCCGTCTGGTACCAGCTGCGCCGCTGGCCGTCGCCAGCTACGGGCTCGTCATCGCCATGGGAGTGGGAATGGGCGGCGGGGGCAGCGTTTGCCATGCCAGAGGCAGGCGCAGCATGACCTCCGCAGGTTCCATCTGCATGCTCGTGGGCGTGGTCGTGCTTGTGCGCTTCACCAGACGATGAGCCGTGTTCATGACCGTGATCATGGCCGCAACCACAGGCGTCTGCTGCAGATGCTGGGGTTGGGGCCGACGCGGCCACGCCCCTGGGCTTGATGCCATAGCCAAGGGCCGACACGGCTTTCTCGATCTTTTCGCGCGATGTCACCGCTTCATCCAGCGTGAGACGCAGGCGCTCGCTCATCAGGGTGACTTCGACGGCATCGACACCCGGAAGCCGTTCGACGGCCCCCTTCACCTTGCTCGGCGCAAGAGCCGCAGTCCATGCCGGAAATGGTCCATTCACACACGGTGGACCGGGACGCTGAAGCATTCATCATTCACCTCACTGCCCGGGTTCCGGGCGAAACTCTCCCTGTGAGGTCCGGCGTAACATCTATAGTGACTAGAGCTTCAAGCCCCTTTTTTCAGGATGCGACAAGATTGCATGGGCCGTCCTGGAGACACATCAGCAGATACGTGGCAGTTGCTCGCCAACCAGCATGTCGACGATGCGCTGGCCGCCGAACGCCGTCCGCATCCGCACCTGCGCCGGGTGATCGGCCACCGCACGGCCGATGATCCGCGCGCCCTGCCCCTCGGCACGAGCCTGCATGGCGGCCAACGCGGCCTCTGCTTCTGCCTCCGGGACGAAGACGACCAGCGTGCCTTCATTGGCAAGGTAGAGCGGATCAAGGCCGAGGATTTCGCACACGCCCTGGACTTCGGCGCGCAAGGGAAGACGCTCTTCGTCGATGACGATACCAACTCCGGCCGCCTGCGCCATCTCGTTGAGGGCGGAGGCAACGCCGCCGCGTGTGCAGTCGCGCGCAGCGCAGGTGCCCGGTGCAGCGGCCAGAACGGCCTCCATGAGGTGCCCGAGCGCAGCGCAGTCCGACTGGACATCCGTGCTGAGCGCGAGGTCTCCCCGGGCGGCAAGGATGGCTGCACCATGATCGCCCAGAACGCCATTGACGATGGCAACATCCCCGGGGCGGATCCGTTCGGCAGCCAGGTCGCGGCCCGGCGGAATGACACCGACACCGGCCGTGGTGACGAACACCCCGTCCGCCGCCCCGCGCCCCACCACCTTGGTGTCACCCGTCACGATCCTGACGCCGGCAGCTGCCGCCTCCTCAGCCATGGCAGCCACGATGCGCCGGAGCAGGGCAACTTCGGTTCCCTCTTCAATGATGAAGGCCGCCGACAGCCAGAGCGGGCGGGCACCGCCCACAGCGAGATCGTTGACAGTGCCGCAAACCGCCAGATGGCCGATATTGCCACCGGGAAACTCCATCGGAGTGACGACGAAACTGTCCGTCGTGAAGGCCAACCGTGCGCCGGGTTCCGCGAGCGCTGCATCAAACAGCCTAGCCTGATCCTCCATACCGGGCGGTGCGAAGACGCTGGTGAAGACGTCGTCGATCAGGTCCCGCATGGCGCGGCCACCGCCACCATGCGCCAGTGTGACATGCGTATCGCGCAGTGCCATGCCGGCTACTCCTGCTCTGGTGACGGGATCAAGAGGCAAGCGCGCGGGCGCCGCCATATTGCCAATAGGCAGCGCAGGCCCCTTCCGAACTCACCATCAGCGCGCCGAGCGGCGTTTCCGGTTTGCACAAGGTGCCGTAATGCGGGCAGGCCGTCGGCTTGATGCGTCCGGTCATGACGGCACCGCAGGCGCAGCCTTCCGGCTCGACGACGCTGCGCTGCGGGGCGCCATAGCCCACCGTGAAGCGGCATTCGGCATCGTAATTCGAATAGGCCGCGCGGATGCGCAGGCCCGAGGCGTCAATCTCGCCAAGACCACGCCATTCGAAACTCGGCCGCCGCTCGTAGACATCGGCCATGGCGGCAAGGCTGACCGGATTGCCATGTTCGGGGACGACGCGGGCATACTGGTTCTCGACTTCCGCCCGGCCTTCGGCAATTTGGCGCAGCACCATCAGCACCGATTGCAGGAGATCGAGCGGCTCGAAGCCGGCGACGACGATGGGCTTGCCGAACTCCTCCGGAATGAAGTCATAGGGGTGAATGCCGATCACCATGCTGACGTGGCCCGGTCCGACAAAGCCGTCCAGCCGCATGTCGGGGTCCTGCAGCAAGGCGCGGATCGGCTCCGGCACGGTGATGTGATTGCAGAAGACGGAAAAGTTCGGCAGGCCTTCGCGCGCGGCCTGCTGGATCGCCAGGGCCGTCGACGGAGTGGTCGTCTCGAAGCCAAGACCGAAGAACACCACATGCCGGTCCGGATTGCGCCGCGCCAGTTCCAGCGCATCGAGCGGCGAATAGACCATGCGGATGTCCGCCCCGCGCGCCTTGGCCTGCAACAGGTTGCCGCGCGAACCGGGAACGCGCATGGCATCGCCGAAGGTGGTGAAGATGACGCCTGGCTGTTCGGCGATCTCGATGCATTCATCCACCCGCGTCATCGGCAGGACGCAGACCGGGCAGCCGGGGCCGTGGATGAACTCGATGCCCTCATGCACCAGCTTGTCGAGCCCATAGCGGAAGATGGCATGGGTGTGCCCGCCGCAGATTTCCATGATGTGGACGGGCTTCGCCCGGGTGGCGCCGAGTGCATCGGCCACGCGGGCGATTTCGGCCAGAAGCGCGCGGGCGGCCAGCGGATCGCGAAATTCGGATGCAAACTTCATGGCTGAACCTCCAGCGCCCGCTCGCCCTCGGCCATTGCCGCCAGCGTCTCCTGGGCTTCGCCCAGTTCCCTAAGAGCCTCCAGCGTCTTGGCCGCCTCGTCCTCGTCGATCACCGCCATGGCGAAGCCCACATGGATAAGGGCCCATTTGCCGACGAGGTCGTCGATGGAAGCGCCTATGACGCAGGCCACATTGACCTGCCGGCGCACGCCGGAGACATCAGCCATCGCCATCATGCGATCCGGATCGGTGATCGCCACGATCTGCCCTGGAATGCCGAGACACATGGTTCAGTCCTCCTCATCCTCGTCATCACCGCGACCTGACGGATCCATGATGCCGTAGCGTTCCAGCTTGGCCCGGAGCCCGACCCGGCTGAGGCCGAGTTCACCGGCTGCCCGGCTCTTGTTCCAGCGGTGCCGGGCGAGCGTCTCGCGCAAGATGCGCGTTTCCATCTGCTCGACCCGTTCCTTCAGCGATCCATCGGTGACCAGCACCGGATCCAGCGCACCGTCACGGGCGGGATTGCCAGGCAACGATTGCAGGATGTGACGCGATATCAGCTCCGCGCCCAGAATCTCGTCCTGGGCAAAGACCAGCATGCGCGTCACCTCACCGATCAGCTCGCGCAGGTTCCCCGGCCAATCATAATTCTCGAGAAAATCCAGCGCCGCCGGCGTGAAGCCGCGCAGGGGCTTGCCATGGGCCAGCGACAGTTCGGCCAGATGCTGCTGGGCGAGGATGGCAATGTCGCAGCGGCGCTGGCGCAGCGGTGGCACCGAAACCTGCCCGACGGACAGGGCATGAAAGAGATCCGGCAGGAAACGGCCGGCAGCGACCAGTGCCGCCAGATCCGCCGAGGTTCCGGTGAGCAGGCGGACGTTGGTGTCGAGCATTTCCTGCCCGCCGACCGGCGTGAAAGTGCCCTCGGTCAGGACCCGGAGCAACGCCAGCTGGATGTCGACCGGCGCGTGTTCGATTCCGGTAAGGTAAAGCGTGCCCCGGTCAGCCTTCTGCATCAGGCCGACCTTGTAGACGCCGCCCGGCAGCACTCCGCGCTTGGCGCCGAACAGGTGGATGGCGGCCAGATCCGACGGAACACCCGCCAGGTTGAACGTGTAGAACGGCTTGTCGGAGTGCAGCGAGCCAAGGTGCATGGCGCGCGCCAGCCGTGCCTTGCCGGTGCCGGTTTCGCCGTGGATCAGCACGGACAGGTCAAAGCTGGCGTAGCGGCGGGCGTGGTCAACCGTCAGGTTCATCGGCGAGGCCGGAGCGCGGCTGATGGCCTCGAAGCCGGCGCCCTCCTGCAAGGCCTTGCGGCGGCGCTCGAGCCGGGTCTTGGCGGTGTTGGCGAGATAGCGCATCTCCAGCACCAGCCGCTCGTTTTCGCGGGCGAGCTGGAACAGGCGCACGGCATTGCGTGCCGCGATCATCAGCTGATCAGGATGCCAGGGCTTGGTCAGGAACTGGTGGATTCCGGCATCATTGATTGCCGCCATCATCGCGCTGGCGTCGGTGTAGCCGGTGATGATGACACGCACGGTCTCCGGCCAGCGGTCGCGCACTTCGGTGAGGAATTCGACCCCGGACCGGCCGGGCATGCGCTGGTCGCAGAAGATCGCGTGCACCCATTCCTTTTCCAGCGCCTGAAGCGCCTCGTCTGCGCCATTGGCGGTCAGGATCTCGAACTCATCCTCCAGCGCCATCCGCATGGCGGTGAGAGAATGCGGCTCGTCGTCGACCAGGAGCAGGGTGGAACGGGTGGCATGCGCGTTCATGTCAGACCGCCTTGCCGGGAGCAACGCGGGCATGCGCCTGTTTCGACGCATGCCGCGTCCGCAGCCAGCTGATCCAGGCGTCCATGCCCTCGCCCGTACGGGCCGACACGAACAGCACCTCGATACCGGGATTGACCCGCTTCAGATTGGCTTCATAGGCGGCAAGGGACACATCGCAATGGGGCGCAAGGTCGGTCTTGTTGACGAGTGCCAGCTTGGCGGCCGTGAACATGTCCGGGTATTTCAACGGCTTGTCCTCGCCCTCGGTCACCGAGAGGATCGCGACCTTTGCCTCCTCGCCAAGGTCAAAGGCAGCCGGGCAGACGAGATTGCCGACGTTCTCGATGAACAGCAGTGAGCCGGCCTCCAGCGCCAGATCGGCCATGGCATGGCCGACCATATGGGCGTCGAGGTGACAGCCCTTGCCGGTGTTGATCTGTACGGCCCGCGCGCCGGTGGCGCGGATACGGTCGGCGTCATTGGAGGTCTGCTGGTCGCCCTCGATCACGGCCAGGGGCGTATTGCCCAGCATCGCGATGGTGCGGCAAAGCAGGGTCGTCTTGCCGGACCCCGGCGAGGACACGAGATTGACCGCCAGGATGCCCAGCGCCTCCAGAATGCGCCGGTTGCCTGCCGCATAGGCGTCATTCTTCGACAGGATCGCAGTCTCGACAGCAATCAGCCGCTCCTGGCTCATCCCCGGCACTGACACGCCCGCAGCGCCAAGCCCGTAGTGGTGCGCGTTGTCGTGAGCATGATCATGATCGTGGGAGTGATCATGCGGGTGATCGTGGTCATGGTCGTGATCATGGGTGTGGTCGTGCCCATGGTCATGACTGTGGCCAGGCGAGTGACCATGGCTGTGGTGGTGGTGATGATGATGGTGAGTGTGCCGACCGGACGCCGTTGTCCTGGCGTTTGCGCCGACAGGTGTTCCGTCAATCACTGCGGCATCGCCGCAACCGCAAACCGTACACATCAGATCACCTCCAGATCCTTGATCCGCATTTCATCACCGCCCTGCGGCATCAGCCTGCCGCCGCCGCAGGCCGGACAGGGCGCGAGCCGGTGTTCGAGTTCCACCTGCTGCCCGCAGTCATAGCAAAGCGCCGCTCCCGGCAGGTCGATCAGCTCCAGACGCGCGCCTTCGGCGGGCCCACCTTGCATCACAACGTCGAAGGCGAAGGCGAGCGCATCCTTTTCAACGCCGGCAAAGCGGCCGACTTCCAGCCGCACGACCCTGACAGCGCTGAACCCATGCACCGCGGCCTGCTCGTCGATGATGCGGCGAACGCCCTCGCAGAGCGACATTTCATGCATCGGTTTCCTCCCGAACGACGACATGTTCGCACGGATTGAGGCAGGCAATCACCAGCGGGGCAAGATGAACCTTGCTCCCGGGCAGCGCTGCAAGCGCGCGCTCAAGGGCTCCGCCGGGGACCGTCAGATCATCGGTTGGTGTCAGCCGGGACAAATGCGTCAAGAGGTCGCCGGACGTCCTGGCGCGCAGCTCGTAGGTGCCACGTGCGGCGGGAACGAGGGCAACACCCGCCTGCGGACGCTGCGGCTTGAGATGGCCCGGCTGGTCGAGTTCGGCAAGTTCCACCAGCAAGCCCATCGCTTGCCACAACGGTCCATGACCATATCGACCGGCAACCGCCCGCATCATCAGATGTCCAGCCACCCGGCATGCTGCCACATTCAAGGCGCGGCCAGGCCGAGGGGCTTCACCGGCGCGCAGCAACGGCAATCCCGGATCGGCCTCACCGGGCGCAAAGGCATCGGCGATCCGGCGCAGCAAGGGAGCTGTGCCTTGTTCACCCGCGAGCCAGTCCTGCAACTCCTCGGGCGCGGGGCAGTGCCCGCCCGCGCCAAACAGCGCATCGGCGGTGCAATGTACCGGCAAGGGCCGCGACGCCAGACCAACGAACGGGGGCAGATGAACGAACAGCTGCGCCAGATGGTCAAGGCGGATTTCGGCTGCAAGTCCGGCGACGTCGGCAGCCTCATTGTCAACCGCCAGCCGCAAAGCCGCCGACTGGGCACAGCGGCACAGGCTGAACACCCGGCCAAGCAAACGTGCCGCTTCTTCGACGGGACGCCCGAGCACCAGCGGGTCGACCGAAGCGCCGTTGGTCCGGATCAACCGGGCCTCCAGCCTGTCTTCGGTGTGCCGCAAAACGACGCTCAGGGCGCAGTTGCTCATCAGGCCGCCCCTTCTGCTTCTCTGGCGCCTGAGGTGTCGCGGGACAATCCGCCGGTGATGATCATCCGCCGCGAAGGCGCGACGACGGGTTCGGCAGGGGACGCGGCGCTGCCGTCAGTTTCTGCGTTCGCGGCTGCCTCGGCGGCGGCAAGTTCCTGTTCACGGGCAGCGCGAATGTCAGACGCCCGGTCGGTTTCCTCCCGGTTTTCCTCATCGAACAGGGCCAGCATCACCGCCCGCGCCACGTCCTGCGCCTGCAGCTGGCTGCTGAAATCGCCCATCGGCGAGAACAGCGAACAGGCCTTGTAGCCACCAACCAGTTCGCGCCGGTTATGCAGGAACTCATAGTCACCAGAGGGGAACGAGATGTTTTCCTTGGCACCTGGAACCAGCGCAGACCAGTCCTCGTCTTGCGCGGGCAGCATCACGAGGTTCATGAACCAGGGTGCGATCAACACGCCAAGCGGACGCCCGTCATGCATGCGGAACCCGACGGCCTCCACATTCAGCGCCTGATTGACCAGCGGCACGTCGCGCATCTTGGAGTGCCAGACGTCCTGGAAATCGGCGACCAGCAGACGGGTCCGCTCCTCCAGCGCCTGCTGTTCGCGCAAGGCAGCAGAGCCTGGATCCTCGCGCACCATGAACTGATGCTTGGGCGCATCGCAGCCGGGACAGCTCCAGTCCTCCGGCAAGTCCAGAAACGGGGTGCCGGGAAGGATCTGGCGCGTGTCATCGCCCTCAGCCGGATCGTAAGGCGTCCAGCAGATCTTGCATTCCATGATCGCAAGCGGACTGATCCGGTCATTGGCGCCGAGGTAAGATCCTTCGAAACGGCTCATCGGATCGCCTCCAGTACCTCGAGGATACGGCCGCCGCTGTCGGCAAGGTCTTCCGGCGCAGCGATCACCACTTCCGGCATGGTCGTCACCTCGTAGGTGTCGAGGATCAGCGAGTCCATGGAGTTGTAGAACTGCACGCGCCATACCTGCGGCAACGCGCAGGCCGTGACGCGGCAATTGCCATAGCCGCGCGACAGGACCGTCACCGCCCCCTGCCCCATGGCCGCTGCCAGCCAGTCCAGATCTGCCTCCGTATGCGGCAGGAGCGAGAGGTTGATCACATGCGGCTCCTGTCCGGGGCGGAAGGACGCGGAGTGCTCGACCAGTTCCGCAATGAGCGCAGGAGCATTGACCGTACCGGCAGGCCGGGGCGCGGACAGAAGCGGCGCCGGAGCCCCCTGATGCGCCCTTGCAACCGCCAGCTCTGGCACAGATCCGACCTCGACGCGGTCGACGCCGACGCCGGCCAGCATCCAGACACCCGCAAACACGCTTTCCTGCACCATCAGCGCCGGAATGCCACGGAGCTTCATCGAAACCTCGCCCTGGCCAAGCGTTTCGGCCATCAGGGCGCGGCTGGCCGCATCCATGCCGGAGAGGTCGAACTCGGCATGCTGGCCGGTGGCAGCACAGGTCGCACAGGCTTCGGCAATGTCGATCAGCGTCTTCAGTGCGGGCGTCACCTGCGAGGCATCATCGACCTGCGGCAGATGCGGCGAATAGGTGCGCATGCCGGACGGCAGCGCCAGATAGGCCAGTTCTTCATCCTCGACCGGCTGGGAGCCGGGACCGAAACCGACAGGCGGCAGGAAAAAGCCATTGCTCATTGGATGCGCTCCTTGACTGCAAGGTTCAACAAGCGGGGAATGCGCATCAGGTAGTCGTCCCAGTCGCGGATCTTCTGGATCGATCCGAGATAGTGGCCATCCCGGAAGAACAGAAAGCCGGGCGTCTTCAGCGCATTGAACATCTCGCGCACCTCGGCCTCGATGGAGTCATCGACGAGGGCGCAGTCGAATGCACCCTGAAAGGTCATGCGCAGCTCGGGCAGGATCACGGCCGCATCGGCGGTCTCGAGATTGCGGACAGGATTGCCGGGAACCAGCAGGCAATGAGCGCCCTCAGTCGCCGTGAAATGGTTGACGTCGGAAAGGGTTGCCAGCAGTGGCCAGTTCAGGTCGCGGACCAGCCGCTGCAACAGCGGGTGGGCGCTGGAGGGCGTTGTCCCGGCGGCAGGCGTCGCGTCCGGGGTGGTGTCTGGCGTGGTTTCTGGCATCAAGGTCATCGCGCTTATCCCTGGCTGTGGCCGGCATCGAGCGCGGCCTGAAGATGAGCTGGAAGCGTTGGTTCGCGCTGGTCGAGATCAGCGAAGGCATCACCGATGCTGCCGCCAGCCATGACCCGCCGCAGTGCGCCGACCGCCGCGCGGATCGACATGGCCTCGTCTTCCTCAATCACCGCGCGGGCGGCCCCAAGGAAACACAGCAGCCAAGCTCCGGGCTCAGCGTCCGGCACGAGGCTGAGGTCGACCAGCACGTCCTGCCCGTCGATCTCGGCGAGGCCGGCAATTCCCTTGCGCGACCGCAGCAGGGCCGGTTCACCGATGCACATCAGCCAGCTCCCGGAAAGAAGCGGTCATCGCCGACGCGGCAGGCGAGCTCCTCCGCCGGGCGGCCATCCTCATAGGCGTGGCGGCGGATGGACGGATCGGCAAGGTCAGCCGAGGAACTGCGGCCGGGCACAAGCGTCACGCCCCAATCCTGCAATTCCCGGAATGCCACCTCCAGCGCCGGGGCAATGGCAGCGGCAACAGCAGGGCGAAGGCCGCCGCCATAGTCTTCCAGCTCGACCGGCTGGCAGCCGATCAGCGTCAGGAGCGGGGGACAACGGCCAAGCAGCTGGGCCGTTGCGATCACATCCTGGAAGCCGGTCTGGTGCAGGCTCATCTTCTTGGCACCCATGAAGGCCGGCACGTCTGCATCGCGCACGACCTTGAGCGTGCCCGGGGCCAGGCCGTAATCAATGGCATCGAAGACGAGAAGCGCGTCGGCCTGCTCCAGGAACGGCAGCAGGTAGAGACCCTGTGTGCCGCCATCGAGAAGGCGGACATGCGGGGGAACCTCGAAGGTCTCGGCTAGGGTCTCGATACAACGGACCCCGAAACCCTCGTCGGCCCACAGGACATTGCCGATGCCAAGCACAAGCACGGATGCCGGCAAGGATGCTGGTCTGGTCGCTGGCATGCTCCCCTCCCTCGGAACAAGCTGGCAAGTGGGCTTACAGCCCTTGGTCAGAAGCTAGGACATTTGCCGGTTCAGGAGTGACTTTTTTAGGCAAATGCCAAAAAGATAGATTCCTCAATCAATACAATATATTATTGCCAGTTTGCAGTATCAGGACCGCACAAAATTGGCTGGGCTCCTTCCGGTTTTTGACATTTGATGGATAGTTCACTTCCATGAAAAGCGGCGCGATCCGGAGATCGCGCCGCAAGTCGGGTGGCCACAGTCCATGCGGCCACCAGCACACAACAGGGGATCAGTCCGGCCGGTCATCCTTGAAGGTCCGGTGGCCGGAGATCATGGTCGAGACAATCGACTGGCGGCTCATGATGTCCTCGCGGATCGCGACGTAGATGTGCACGATCATGAAGATCAGAATCCACCACATGCCGAGGTGATGCAGCGTGTGCAGGCGCTGGGTGTTGCCGACCAGCGCGATGACCCAGCCGAACAGGTCGTCAAAGATCGAGCCCTGCCCTGCCCCTTCCGCATAGAGCGCCAGGCCGGTCACGATCATGAAGCCGACGCCGAGCGTGATGAAGAAGAACATGGCCAGCTGCGCCAGCGGATTGTGGCCGACGTATTTCTTCGGCTCGCGTTCCAGGAACAGATACCAGCGGATCTCGAACAGGACTTCGCGCCACCAGTGGCCATCCCACACCGGCAGATAGAACAGCTGCCGGGCATGGTGGTTGCCGATGACGGCCCAGTAGGCGCGGCCGAGGAAGCCAACCGTCAGGATCATTCCGGCCGCAAAATGCGCAAAGCGGATGTAGCCGAAAATGAACTGGTTGTAGGCCTCATGCTGGCCGACCGAAGGCGGCGGGCTGCCGATGAAATACCCGGTGACGCAGAGCACCAGAATGGCCGCCGCGTTGACCCAGTGCCAGATGCGGACCGGCGCCTCATAGACATAGACAGATGTCTGCCGGTTGACGGGGAGGCCCTCGATGTCGAGGGCATGGCTGTCCTTGGTCATGACCCATCCTCACGCGAGCGCCAGCAACAGGCCCGAGGCCGCGATGGCACCCCCGAGGACGCGTTGCAGGACAAGGTTGCGGGCAACGCCGCGTGCCATGCCGATCCCGGCCAGGTGCAGCAGCGATGTAGCGAGGACAAACCCGGCGACATAGGCAACAGCCCCGCCCTCGGCCTCGCTGGCATGGGCATGGCCATGACCGAGCGCGAAGAGGCCGATGACAACCAGTGCGACGAGCGAGAAGATTGCCGGCATGTCAGGTCTGGCCATGAACACGAGAGCGCCGAACACGACAACTGAAGCCAGGATCAGGGTCTCGACTGCCGGCAGCGGCACGCCGGCAAACGACAGGCAGGCCCCGAGGAGCATGGATCCGACAAAGGCGGCCGCCCCGGCCCAGGGATGTTTCGGCAACGCCAGGCCCGACCAGAGGCCGACGGCGACCATGGCCAGGAGATGATCAAGGCCGAAGACGGGATGCATCAGGCCCGCCAGCAGGCCGGACGTGTCACCATGCCCGGTATGGGCGAGGGCCGGCGAGGACAGGAGCAGGGCTCCCAGAAGCACAACGTATTTCATGGGTTTCCTCCCTCAGCGAACCTTGACGGTGGTCAGCACATCGCCGTCCGGCGACATCACATGGGTCGAGCAGGCCAGGCACGGGTCGAAACTGTGCAGCGTGCGCAGGATCTCGACCGGCTCGTCGGGGCGTTCCATGTAGGTGTCCATCAGCGAGGCCTCGAAAGCACCGATGTTGCCTTTCGTGTCGCGCGGGCTGCCGTTCCAGGTGGTCGGCACGACGCACTGGTAGTTGTCGATGCGGCCGTCCTTGATGCGGATCCAGTGACCGAGCGCCCCGCGCGGGGCTTCGGTCATGCCGACACCCTTGGCCTCCTTCGGCCAGGTCTTGGGATCCCACTTCTCCACATTGGCTGTCGACTGGTCACCGTTCTTGATGTTGGTGACAAGCTTGTCGAAGAAGTACTTCTGCAGCCGTCCGCAGTACTCGCTTTCCAGCGCCCGGGCGGCGGTGCGGCCGAGCGTCGAGAACAGCGCCGTGACGGGCAGGTTCATGGTACGCAGGAGGCCTTCGACCTGGTTCTTGATGTCCTCATGCCCCTTGGCATAGCCCACCACGTAGCGGGCGAGCGGTCCGACCTCCATGGCATTGCCGCGCCAGCGCGGCGCCTTGATCCAGCTGTATTTGGCGGCCTCGTCCAGTTCGAGGATGTTGGTGCGCGTGCCCTTGGCGTTGGGGCCAAGTTCGTATTTCGGCTCGGTCACGCCATCCCAGGGATGCAGGCCTTTGCCGGGTTCGGCGTAGGTGTACCAGCTGTGATCGACGAACTCCTGCACCTGTTCCGGATCGCGCGGATCAACGTCGTGAACCTCGTTGAGGTTGCCGTTGATGATCGCCCCGCGCGGCAGATGCAGCTGCGCGGCATCGAAGTTGTTGGGATGCTCGGGAATGTCGCCATAGGCCAGCACCGACTTGCCTGACAGGCCGCCGCCATAGAGCCAGTTCTTGTAGAACCCGCCGATGGCGATGACGTCGGGAATGTAGACGTTCTTGTTGAACGTGTTGCACAGGTCGATGATGGAGCTGACCATGTTCAGCCGCTCCATGTTGATGGCACCGACGGCGCCGACGCCATCGATGTTGATCGGACACGGTACGCCGCCAACCAGCCAGTTCGGATGCGGGTTCTTGCCGCCGAAGATGGTGTGGACCTTGACGATTTCCTTCTGCAGGTCGAGCGCCTCAAGGTAATGCGTTGTCGCCATGAGATCGGCTTCCGGCGGCAGCAGATAGGCCGGATTGTCCCAGTAGCCGTTCTTGAACAGGCCCAGCTGGCCAGACTCGACGAACTTCTTCAGCCGGTTCTGCACGTCGCGGAAATAGCCCGGCGACGACAGCGGATGACTGGGGCTGACCGCCTGCTGCAACTCCGACGTCGCCTTCGGGTCGGCGCGCAAGGCATTTATCGGATTGACCCAGTCCAGCGCGTGCAGATGGTAGAAATGCACGATGTGATCATGGATCTGCAGGTTGAGCTGCATGATGTTGCGGATGGAATTGGCGTTGTCCGGGATCTTGATCGCCAGCGCGTCTTCCACCGCGCGCACGCTGGTGAGCGCATGGGTGCCGGTGCAGACGCCGCAGATGCGCTCGGTGAAGGCCCAGGCATCGCGCGGATCTCGGCCCTTGAGAATGACCTCCAGGCCGCGCCACATCGTGCCGGTCGAGACCGCATTCCGGATGTAGTTGTTCTCGTCCACATTCACTTCGCAGCGCATGTGCCCTTCGATGCGGGTGACCGGGTCGACGACGATGCGGCGGCCGGAATTGTCGAGGTTGAAACCATTTGGCGTTGCGGTCATGGATCAGCCCTCCACCTTGTCCTGGGTCTTCTTCTGGGCGCGCTTGAGCGCCGATACGGCGGCATGGACCGCCACGGCGCCGCCGACGACGCCGGCCGCGGCCATGCCGACCTGATCCGCGTTGGCTTCAACGCCGAACTGCTTGATGTTGGTCAGCCGGTCATAGAAGCTGCCCTGGTCCCAGAAGCCGTCTTCCGAGCAGCCGATGCAGCCATGTCCGGACTGGATGGGGAACGAGACGCCCTCGTTCCAGCGCACGGTCGAGCAGGCGTTGTAGGTGGTCGGTCCCTTGCAGCCCATCTTGTAGAGGCAGAAGCCCTTGCGGGCGCCCTCGTCGTCCCAGGTCTCGACGAACTGGCCGGCGTCGAAATGCGGCCGCCGGTAGCATTTGTCGTGGATGCGCTGGGAGTAGAACATCGCCGGCCGGCCCTGACGGTCGAGCGTCGGCATCCGGTCGAAGGTAAGCATGTAGGTGATGACACCGGTCATCACCTCGGCAATGGGCGGGCAGCCCGGAACCTTGATGATCGGCTTGTCGAGGATGACCTTGTGCACCGGCGTGGCCCGCGTCGGGTTCGGCGCGGCGGCCTGGACGCAGCCGTAGGACGCGCAAGCCCCCCAGGAGATGATCGCCTTGGCATGCTCGGCCGCATGGCGCAGCTGCTCCACGAAGGGCTTGCCGCCGATGATGCAATACATCCCGTCCTCGTTCAGCGGCGGATTGCCCTCAACGGCGAGGATGTAGTTGCCCTTGTACTTCTCGATCGTGTCCTGCAGCGCCGCTTCGGCCGCATGGCCAGCCGCTGCCATCAGCGTGTCGTCATAGTCGAGACTGATCATCGACAAGACGACATCCTTGGCCAGAGGATGGGCCGAGCGGATGAAGCTTTCCGAACAGCAGGTGCATTCAAGCCCATGGATCCAGATCACCGGCGTGCGCGGTTTGGTTTCCATCGCATGGGCGATCTTGGGCACGAACGACGGGCCAAGGCCGAGCGCGGCGGCTGTCAGGCTGCAATACTTCATGAAGCTGCGCCGGGTGATGCCCTGGCGCCGCATCACCTCGTAAAAGGTTTCGATCTGAGACAAGAGTTCCTCCCTCGGTCCATCAAAACTGGGTTTCGACTGTACCGGGAAGAACTATGCGCCTCGGACGAGGTCAGGCACGCGGAATTACAGATGCCGTCACATTCTTCTTTTCATGTTTTTTATCAATATGATGAGATGGTTTTTCGGCCTCAGGAGCAGATTGCGCTGCCAAGCAGATGTCCAGTCCGGTCCGCCCGCCGGTCAGCGGCTTTCCGCCGCGGCGCGCGCCAGGCAAATCAGGGCCTGACCCAGGGCAAGGCCGCCATCATTGGCCGGAACCTGGCGATGCACCAGAACCGGCACGCCCTTCAGGGCGGCAAGGCAGGCCTTGAGCAGATGCGCGTTCTGGAAGCAGCCGCCTGACAGGGCCACAGCCCCCGCCCGGCCGTCCCGGACGAGGACAGCAGCGGGGACGCAGAAACTCTCCGCCAGCCAGCTGTGGAACCGGCCGGCGATAACGGGCGCAGCGATACCGTCGTCCAGGTCGGCCAGCATTGCGCGGAACAGCGGCGACGGATCGATCGCGCCAGAACTGGAGACGGCGGAAGGTGTATAGCCAGAGGCCATCTCGGCAATCGCCTCGAGACGCATCGCTGCCTCGCCCTCGTAGGTCTGGCGATCAACGCAAAGACCAAGCAGGGCAGAGACCGCATCGAACAGCCGGCCAGCCGATGAGGACAAGGGCGCGTTGACCCCGGCGCGGATGGCCGCGCGCAGGGCCGCCACAGGCTTGCCGGCGAACTTGTCGTGGCAGATGGCATCCAGCTGCGCCGGATCCAGCCCGGCCGCATCGAGCCGGACAAGCAGGTTGCGCCAGGGCTCCTGTGCCGCCCTGTCACCGCCCGGCAGCGGTGCCGGCGCCAGATGGGCAATCCGCTCGGCAGACACGTAGTCGGCCAGCAGCAGTTCTCCGCCCCACAGCGTGCCATCGGGCCCCAGACCCGTGCCATCCAGCACGATGCCAGCGACGGCCCCGCCCTCGCGCGGCCAGAGATTGTCGCCAAGGCAGGCCGCGACATGGGCATGATGATGCGCGACGCATGTGACCGGAAGGCTTGCGGCACGGGCCAAGGCCTCGCCCGCCTCGGTGGAGCGGTACTGCGGGTGAAGGTCCACGGCGATCCTTGCCGGATGATGATCAAACAGGGCGGTGCAGTCGGTAATCGCCTTGTCGAATTCCTCCAGCGTCAGGGCATCGTCGAGATCGCCGAGATGCTGCGAGAGCAGAGCCTGGCCGTTCTTGACGAGGCAGACCGCCGCCTTCATCTGCCCGCCCAGCGCCAGCACCTGTGCG
Organism: Pannonibacter sp. SL95; assembly: GCF_026672425.1. Lineage (GTDB taxonomy): Bacteria > Pseudomonadota > Alphaproteobacteria > Rhizobiales > Stappiaceae > Pannonibacter. The sequence goes on along the minus strand of NZ_JAPPRC010000003.1, from coordinate 700,798 downwards.
GCCGGATCAAAGCCCGCCGGCAATGGCAGGGTGCCTGGCACGCGGCCGCGGGCACGGCGCAGCATCATTGGCGGTTCGGCCCGCTCGACGCCATCATCCAGACGGCGCAGGATCTCGCGGTCGTGCAGCAGGAAGCCGTCGGCAAAGCCGGACAGTTTTGCCCTCGCCTCCGCATTGCCGATGACCTGCGGCTCGCCGGAGAGATTGCCCGACGTCATCACCAGCGCCCCGCCGAAGGCCGCCAGCAGGAGATGATGCAGCGGCGTGTAGGGCAGCATGACGCCAAGGCTGCACATGCCCGGCGCCACATCCTCCGGCAAGCGGCCAAGACTGCGGGCAAGGACCACCGGTGCCGCCGGATCGCGCAGACGCTCAAGGACGGCCGGTGTCAGCTCGATCAGGTCCGCCAGATCCGCCTCGCGCGCCATCAGCGCAAAAGGCTTGGCCGGACGCTTCTTGCGCTGACGCAAGAGCGCCAGCGCCGCGGGATTTGCAGCGTCACAGGCAAGGTGAAAGCCGCCGATGCCCTTCACCGCGACAATCGCGCCTTGCTTGAGCCGAGCGGCGGCAAGGGCAACCGGATCGCCTTCGATGCAGCAGGCGTCTTCCTCATACCAGAGACGCGGACCGCAGGCCGGGCAGGCAATGGGCTGGGCATGGAAGCGCCGGTCCGCCGGATCCTCGTACTCCTTGCGGCAATCGGGACACATGGGGAAGCCGGACATGGCGGTGCGCGCCCGGTCATAGGGCAGCGCGCGCAGGATCGAGTAACGCGGGCCGCAATGGGTGCAGTTGGTGAAGGCGTAGCCCTGGCGGCGGCCGGGTGTCGATATCTCGATGCGGCAGGCTTCGCAGGTGGCAGCGTCTGGCGTGACGCGGGTTTGCGAGCCTGTGCCGGCAGAGGCGGCGATGATGAAATCCGGCGGAAGCTGGTCGAACGCTGCCGACTGGCTTTCGACAGCGTCGACGCGAGCAAGCGGCGGTGCCTCTGCCGCCAGAGCGGCCTCGAAGGCATCAAGGTGAGCGCCGGCGGCATGAATCAGCACGCCTTCCGGATCATTCAGCACCCGGCCCCTGAGGCCAAGGCGGCGGGCGAGCGTCCAGACGAAGGGGCGGAACCCCACCCCCTGGACCTGGCCTCGCACGCGGATGATCCTGCCCTCAGTCATGCCGGCTCCCTGCCTCCCCAAGACCCGCCCGCGCCGTGCTCAATGCACCGTGCACACCATGCAAGGGTCAAAGGACCGCACCACATGCTGCACCGCCACCGGGGTTTCCTCGCCTGGCCGCAGGGGCGTTCCGGCGAGCGCGGCCTCCAGCGGCCCGGGAATGCCGAGACTGTCGCGCGGGCTGAAGTTCCAGGTGGTGGGCGCGATGATCTGATAGCTGGCGATGCGGCCCTGTTCGATGCGCAGCCAATGGCCCAGCGCGCCGCGCGCGGCCTCGACCAGCCCGGCACCAACGCCCTGATCCGGCAGGGAACCGGCCTCCATGAACCGTGCAGCCGGATCGAGATCGCGCACGATGTCTTCCATCAGGATCTGGGTGCGGGCAATTTCCAGCAGGCGTGCCGTCACACGGGCCAGCACGCCGCCGCCCCGGATGGCCAGATCGACCGCAAGCGGATGTCCGTCGATGACCTGCCGCGCCAGCGCACCGGTTTCCATCGGACGGCCATCAAGGCGCGGGGCCTTGCACCAGGAATAAGCGCTGTCACGCATGTCCTCGTCCGGCAAGGTCATGCCGCGCAAGGGATGGGCGGTGGCACCAAGCATCCAGGCGTGGCTGAGATCCTCGGCGATTGCCGACGTCTCGAGTGTCTGCGGCCCGTTGTCCCAGACCCCGGCCCTGAAGGCGTGACCGCCTGCCAGCGGATAGGCACCGAAGCTGAGATACCGCCCCGCGCCCCTCCCAAGATTTTCAAGATCTGTGTCGAGGGCAATGCGCAGGAACAGACCAGCATCGCCGCGTGACCAGTCCTTGAGCCCGTCCGTGCTGGCGAGTGCCGCGAAATCCTCCACCGGAGCGCCGAAGAGAACCTCTTCCAGATAGCGGCGAAAGGCGCGCAGATGCGTCGACAGCCGGACCTTGTCCCTTGCGCCGGGTGCCTTGGTCACGCCGCCCGGCTGGAGCGCCAGCGTATGCGGCCACTTGCCGGCGAGCAGCCCGAGGATGTGCAGAAGTTCCGCGCGAGCGGCGACCGCTGCCCGCTGCGCACTGCCCTGCATTGCCGTGAAGCGGTCCAGCGCCTGACCATGCCAGAAGCGGTCCGCATAGATGGGACGGGTGAAGTCCGGCATGAAGAACAGGTTGAAGTGCGTCATGTGGTCGGCGACGTTCTCGACCGCATGGATCAGCTGCATCACTGCCTCGCCTGCCGGTGGCGGGGTCAAGCCCATGGCAGCTCCAAGGGCGCGGGCGGCGGCAGCGGACTGGCTGATGGAGCAGATGCCGCAGATGCGCGGCGTGATGGTGAGCGCGTCGCGCGGGTCCTTGCCCTCCAGCATGCGCTCAAACCCACGATAGAGCGGCGCGTTGACCCGGGCCGCCGCAACGACACCGTCCGCCACATCCAGATGCACTTCAAGATCCCCCTCGACCCGGTTGAACGGGCCAAGCACCAGCCGTCCCTCAGTCATCGGCGCGGCTTGCGAATGGTTGGCGGGACGAGAACGCGGTCGGCGGTGGCGTTGCGCGCGATCCGCTCCGGCGTCGCCGCCTTCGAGAGGGAGGCCAGTGCCATGAACCAGGCCTTCGGCATGTCGGAGGGCAGGCCGACGGGAATGCCGGCGATCTTCGGCGTTTCGGTGAAGGGATGGCGCGGCTCCTCGAACTCCGGCGCGGTGCAGGCAATGCAGGGATAGCCGCCGCGTGTGCAGGATCCCTCCCCGTTCCAGGGCCGGATGTTGCAGTCCCCCACGGCCTGCGTGCCAACGCAGCCGAGATGCTCCATCATGCAGCCGATTTCGGACAGCTCCCGTGCGCTCGCCTTGTACTCGTAGAACTCGTTCTTCGGGCAGCCGTGATGCACGAGGTGGTCGGCATAGAACCGCGGGCGTCCGAGTGCATCCATGTCGGTAGACGTGAACAGCCCGGCCTTGAGCAGCAGCAGCGTCTCGGTCACCCAGTCGGGATGGGTGGGGCAGCCAGCGATGTTGATCACGGGCAGGCCCGCGCGGCCGCGAAACTCGGGCGGAAGGATGCCACCGGCGTGGGCGCCCTCATACTGAAGGCCGGTCGCGTCCGAAGGATTGCCGCCGGCCGATGTCACACCGCCATAGGCCGCGCAAGTGCCCACAGCCACGACGTGACCGGCGAGCGGCGCCAGCTGCCGGACCCAGTCCAGCATCGAGACCCCGGTGCCGGACAGCATCTGGAAGCGTCCGGTGCCCTTTGGCCCGCGCGCGATGGCCCCCTCGACGCACAGGATGTCGAGCGTGGTGCGGCCGGCGAGAATATCCGCAAGGATCCGCCGCACATCACCGCCGGTTTCCAGGCTGAGCGCCGGATGCCAGAGCACGTTGAGGCCGGCATCGGCGAAGAGGTCAAACACATGCGGGCTTTCCGCGCAGAGCAGCGACATGGTGCAGCCGCCGCAGCCGGAACTCTGAAGCCAGAGCAGGTTCATGCGCCAGATCCTTCGGCAAGTGTCAGGTCAAGCTGGAAACAGGCGCCCTCCGCCTGCGGACCGAGCCGCAGGCGGCCGCCATGTTCCTCGGCGATCTTGTGGCTGATCGACAGGCCAAGCCCGGTGCCGCGCCCGACCGGCTTGGTGGTGAAGAACGGGTCAAAGATCTGGTGCTGCGCGGCAGGCGGAACGCCTGGTCCATTGTCACGCACGCTGAGGACCGCGCGCCCGTCTTCCTGCGACAGGCCAATCTCGATCCGGGCATCGCTGCGCCCCTCAAGGGCATCGACAGCGTTCTGGACGAGGTTCATCACCACCTGCTGGATATGCCCGGACCGGCCGATGACCATCAGTCTGGGCAGGCCGGTAAAGACGACCTCGACCGGCTCGCGCGTGCCGCGCTGGACCCAACTGGCGGCAACTTGCGTCACTTCCGCCAGATCGAACGCGACCATCTCGCCCGCCCCGTCTGCCGACAGACGCCTGAGATCCTCGACGATGTCGCGGACCCGCTCGGCCCCTTCGCGGGCGCCATGGACCGCCTCGCGCAGGTTGCGGACCTCGCGGTCAAGTTTCAGCTCCTCGCGCAGGGCGACGAGTTCTTCCCGCAGGGCGCCTTCCTGGACACGGCGGAAGTAGGTCTCGAACTTGCCGGCATAGCGCTCCAGCGCATGCGCGTTGGCATAGACGAAGCTGATCGGGTTGTTCAGCTCATGCGCGACACCGGCGAGCAGACGGCCGAGCGAGGCCAGCTTTTCATTTCTCACCAGATGCGCCTGCGCCGCCTTCAGCTCATCATGGCTGCGGGCCAGCGCGGAATAGGCCTGGCGCAACTCGCCAACCGAGCGTCCGGCGAGCACCAGTCCGGCCAGCCTTGCCCGTTCATCAAGACGCGGCGACAGGCTGAGCTCGAGCGGCACGTTGCCGGCATGTCCAACGAGTTCAGCCTCGATGGTCTCAGCCGTCCGTGTCTGCATCACGCGCGCCATGGCGTCGGCAACGCCCGGCCGGCAGGGTTCGGAAAAAAGTCCGGCGACGGGAAGCCCGGCCATTGAGGCCTGACCGGCGCCGACATGGGTGAGAAGCGAAGCGGAGGTTTCCTCGATGATGCCGTTGCGATCCAGAACGATCAGGACGTCAGACACCGAGGCAAGCACAGAGGCCAGAAACCGGCGCATGGTTTCCAGTTCGGCATTCTGCCGCTCAAGGCGCTCCTGGTAATCGACGAGATCAGCATAGGTGCGGTCGACGGCCGACAGCACCTCCATCCAGACTTCATCGTTGATGGCAGACGGGCGCTGTGACAGGCCAAGGCTCAGGTGTTGTGCCATCAGGTTCCTCCCCCTTCCACTGTACCTGCGGCCGGGCGGGCCGCAAGGGCTCGACGGCAAATAGTCGGCGTGGGCCAAGTCTCAGACCTGCGGCACGTCTGGCAGGAAGGTTCCCTTCAGCGCCAGAACAGCATCGCTGACAGCTCTCGACGCGGGCCGCAAGGCCTGGTCCGAGGGATGCACGAGGAACCAGTGCCGCTGGATCGGCAGCCCCGGCGCGGCGAGCGTGACCAGCCGGCCCTGGTGCAGTTCATCCGTGACGGTGTGCAGGGAAAGGAACGCGATGCCAAGACCGGCCATGACCGACTGCTTGATGGTCTCGTTGGATCCCATTTCGACAAGCCGGAATGGCCGCCCGTCGCCGAGGCGGTCGAGGTAACGTGTCATCAGGATGCGCGTGCCCGAACCTTCCTCACGCGAGATCATCGTCTCGTCATAGAGGTCCGAGGCCGACAGGGCGGCCCGGCCGGCCAGCGGGTGATCGGGCGGGGCAATCAATCCATGCGGATGCGGACCGATGGCGGCCGCCTCGACAAGCGGCTGACGTGGCGGCCGCCCCATGATGGCAAGGTCCACTGACCGGGTCTCCAGGTCCCGGATGACCTGATCCCGGTTGCCGACGCGCAGTACCACTTCGACGTTGGGCGTGAGGGTTGCCAGGATCTTGACCAGCCGGGGTGCGAAATACTTGCCCGTGGACACGACGCCCAGGGTGACCCGGCCGGCGAGCCCCTCCGACAACGCCCTGATCTCCAGTGCCGCCCGCGCCAGCACGGCTTCCATGCGCGCATGGGCCTCCAGCAGCACCCGGCCCTCTTCGGTGAGCACAGACCCGGCACTGTCAGAACTGCGCTGCAGCAGGGCAAGGCCGAAGGCCTGCTCGAGCCCCTTCAGCTGACTGTGGATCGCCGGAGGCGTCAGGCCCAGCGCTGCGCCGGCCGCGGCCATCGAGCCATGCCTGTCCACCGCCGCCAGGGCGCGCAACTGCTTCAGCGTCACCGCATCCAGCCTGATCATTCAATTTTTCCGAACGAGAAATCAGAATTATCAAATTTTCACGAATTCCTTTCCAAGGCAAGGTCTCTGCCAAGGACAGCACTTTCTGGGAGGACAAGATGCAGCCCGAGCAGATGATCCTGCCAGCCTTACCCGTGCCGGCGCCCCTGCAGGACGTGATGGAACGCCTGTGCCGCACCGGCGCCGATCTTGCCCGCACCATCGCCCGGGGTGGCATCAGCCATAACCTCGGCGAAGCTTCGGGGGTCAACTCCGGCGGCGACCAGCAGAAGATGCTGGATGTTCTGGCGGACGAAGCGTTCATGGCCGCCCTGCGTGGCTCCGCCGTGCGCTTCTACGCTTCGGAAGAACAGGATGAGGCTGTCGAACTGACCCCTGACGGGTCCCTCGCCCTGGCCATCGATCCGCTGGACGGTTCGTCCAACATCGACGTCAATGTTTCGATCGGGACGATCTTCTCGATCTATCCCGTGGCAGAGACGGCGAACGGCAGTTTCCTGCGACCGGCCAATGATCAGGTCGCCGGGGGTTACATCATCTACGGTCCGCAGACCTGTCTTGTGGTGACCTTTGGTGACGGCGTGCTGAAGTTCACGCTGGATCCGCAGACGGGCACGTTCCACCCGACGGCAACGGGCCTCAGCATTCCGGCGCGGACGCATGAATTTGCGATCAACGCCTCGAACTATCATCACTGGCACGCCCCCATCCGCGCCTTTGTCGATGACATGGTCACCGGAGCGCTGAGCCCCAATGGTCAGGCCTTCAACATGCGCTGGATCGCCTCGCTCGTCGCCGAGGCACATCGCATCCTGACCCGGGGCGGGGTGTTTCTCTACCCGGCGGACCTGCGCAAGGGCTACGAGCAGGGGCGACTGCGCTTTGTCTACGAATGCGCGCCGATTGCCTTTCTCGTCACCCAGGCTGGCGGCGAGGCGACAGATGGCATCGATGACCTGATGCCGCAGTCGGCCGAGACGCTGCACCAGCGCACCCCCTTCGTCTTTGGCAGCGCGAGCAAGGTGGCGCGCGTCAGCGCCTATCACGACCTCGGCGAGAGCGGCGACGCGGCCCTCTTCGGCAAGCGCGGCCTTTTCCGGAGCTAACATCATGAGCCAGAAGCATCCGATCATCTCCGTGACCGGCTCGTCCGGCGCGGGCACGACAACGGTCAAGACCACCTTCGACCAGATCTTCCGCCGCGAAGGGATCAAGGCGGTTTCCATCGAAGGTGACGCATTTCATCGCTTCAACCGGGCCGACATGCGTGCCGAGCTGGAACGGCGCGTCGCGGCGGGTGACCAGACCTTCTCGCATTTCTCTTATGATGCAAACGAGCTGGAAGAGCTGGAGCGGGTGTTCCGCGAATATGGCGAGACCGGACGCGGCCGCACGCGCACCTATGTGCATGACGAGATCGAGGCCGCGCGTACCGGCGTTGCGCCGGGCAATTTCACCGCCTGGGCGCCGTTTGCCGATGGCTCGGACGTGCTGTTCTACGAGGGTCTGCATGGCGCGGTGGTCAATGACACGGTCAACATCGCGGGCCATGCCGACCTGAAGATCGGCGTCGTGCCGGTGATCAATCTGGAATGGACCCAGAAGATCCACCGCGACCGGGCGCACCGCGGCTATTCCACGGAGGCTGTGACCGACACGATCCTGCGCCGGATGCATGCCTATGTGCATTGCATCTGCCCGCAGTTCACCCAGACCGACATCAACTTCCAGCGGGTGCCGGTGGTCGACACGTCGAACCCCTTCATCGCACGCTGGATCCCGACGCCGGATGAAAGCCTGGTGGTGATCCGGTTCCGCAACCCGCGCGGCATCGATTTTCCCTATCTGACCCAGATGATCAACGGCTCCTGGATGAGCCGCGCCAACTCCATCGTCATTCCGGGCAACAAGATGGATCTGGCGATGCAACTGATCCTGACGCCGCTGATCGAGCGGCTTATCCGCGACGCCAAGCGGGCCTGAAGCACCCGGCTGCAGGCAAACACCCTTCGGGAGACATACGATGACGACCCCAGTGTTGCGGGCCCCAGTGTTGCGGCCCGACGAGACAGTCATGGCCAATGCCCTGCGTGCGCTCACCATGGATGCGGTGCAAGCGGCCAACTCCGGACATCCAGGCATGCCGATGGGCATGGCAGATGTGGCGGCGGTGTTGTTCAACCGCTTCATCACGCTTGATCCCTCCGCCCATGACTGGCCGAACCGCGACCGCTTTGTGCTGTCTGCCGGACATGGCTCGATGCTGCTCTACGCGCTCAATCATCTGCTCGGTTACCCGGACATGGGGATCGACCAGATCAAGGCATTCCGCCAGCTTGGCAGCCGGACCGCCGGGCACCCCGAATATGGCCACGCCCAGGGCATCGAGGTGACGACGGGACCGCTGGGGCAAGGCATCGCGACCGCAGTCGGCATGGCGCTCGCCGAACGGATGGCAGCATCCCGCTTTCCGGGGCTCATCAATCACTGGACCTATGTGATCGCCGGTGACGGCTGCCTGATGGAAGGCATCAGCCACGAAGCTGTCGACATGGCCGGGCACCTCAGCCTCGGCCACCTGGTGGTGCTGTGGGACGACAACCGCATCACCATCGACGGCGACACCGACCTCAGCACCTCGACCGACCAGCTCGCCCGCTTTGCCGCCAGCGGCTGGCACGTGGCGCGCTGCGACGGCCATTCTCCGGACGACATCGCCGCCGCCATCGAGGCTGCGCGGAATGATCCGCGCCCCAGCCTCATCGCCTGCCGCACGATCATCGGCTTTGGTGCGCCGAACAAACAGGGCAGCCACGATGTACACGGCGCGCCGCTGGGTGTGGCCGAGATCGCTGCCGCCCGGCAGCAGTTCGGCTGGCCGCATGCGCCTTTCGAGATCCCGCAGACGGTCTATGCCGCCTTTGCCGGCGTCGCGGCACGCGGCAGTGCCGCCCGCGCGGCCTGGCAGGCGATGCTCAAGACTTCCACGCTGAAGCCAGCCTTCGAGGCGGCCCTTGCCCGCAACCCGGCGGCGTTGGGAACCGCGATGCTGGCGCACAAGCAGCGCCTGCTCGCGGACCGGCCAGCCGTCGCAACCCGCAAGGCCAGTGAAATGGCGCTGGCTGTCGTGGTGGAGGCCCTGCCCTTCACCGTCGGCGGATCGGCGGACCTGACCGGATCGAACCTGACACGGCCAAAAGGCATGGCCAGCGTGACACGGAACGATTTCTCCGGCCGCTACATTCACTATGGCATCCGTGAGCATGGCATGGCCGCAGCCATGAACGGCATCGCGCTGCATGGCCTGGCGCGGCCCTATGGCGGCACGTTCCTCGCCTTTGCCGATTACAGCCGCCCCGCCATCCGGCTGGCTGCACTGATGGGCGTGCCGGTGATCCATGTGATGACACATGACTCGATCGGCCTTGGCGAGGATGGCCCGACCCATCAGCCGGTGGAACAGATTGCCAGTCTAAGGGCGATGCCGAACCTTCTCGTGCTGCGCCCCTGCGATGCGGTGGAGACGGCGGAAGCCTGGGAAATCGCCCTGGCCCAGACCGACCGTCCCGTGGTGATGGTCCTGTCACGCCAGAACCTGCCGCTGCTGCGCCAGGCCGTGGACGCGAACATGAGCACACGCGGAGCCTATCTGCTGCGCGATCCCGGTCAGCGCGACGTGACGCTCATCGCAACCGGCTCGGAAATCGAGATCGCCGTTGCTGCTGCAGACATGCTCGCCAGTGAACGCATTCAGGCGGCTGTCGTATCGGCCCCCTGCTTTGAACTCTTCGCCGGGCAGGATGAGGCCACCCGGCAGGAAGTCCTCGGCAGCGCTCCGCGCATCGGCATCGAGGCCGCGGTCCGCCAGGGCTGGGACGGGCTGATGCTGCGCCCGCAAGACCGCTTCATCGGCATGACGGGCTTCGGCGCCTCCGGCCCGGCCCCGGCGCTCTACCGCCATTTCAACATCACCAGCGAGGCCGTTGCAGCCGCTGCACGCGCACTCGTCCGGCCCTGAACCGCACACGCCACAAGGAGACACCCGCATGACGATTGTTCCGGTGACTGACCTCGATGTCCGTGGCCTCAGGCTGGTGGTACGGGCTGACCTCAATGTGCCGATGGCTGGCGGCAAGGTGACGGACGCCACCCGCATCACCCGCTTTGCCGAAGGCATGCGGCCCCTTCTCGCCAGAGGCGCATCGCTGGTTCTGCTGTCGCATTTCGGCCGGCCCAAGGGAGCCGATCAGGCCTATTCCCTCGCCCCGCAGACAGCAGACCTCGCCTGCGCGCTTGGCTGCCGCCTGACCTTTGCAGCCCTCGACGATGCAGCAGAGGCCGCAGCTCTGCTGGAGCCGGGTACCGCACTGCTGGTCGAGAATGTCCGGTTCGAGCCGGGCGAGGAAGACAATGACCTCACGCTGGCCCGGCGCTTTGCCGAACTCGGCGATGTCTATGTCAATGACGCCTTCTCCTGCGCGCACCGGGCCCATGCCAGCACCGCCGCCATCGCGGGGCTTCTGCCAGCCTATGCCGGGCCGCTGATGATGGAGGAGCTGACGGCGCTGTCCAAGGCCTTGTCCTCGACCAGCCGCCCCTCTGTCGCCGTCATCGGTGGCGCCAAGGTGTCCAGCAAGATCGCCGTGCTGAAGCATCTCGTCACGCGGGTCGACCACATCATCATCGGCGGCGGCATGGCCAACACCTTCCTGTTTGCCGAGGGCGCGCCGATGGGAAAATCGCTGCATGAGCCCGACCAAATCGGCACCGTGCGCGACATACGCATGCTCGCCACCAGCCATGGCTGCCAGTTGCATCTGCCGTCGGATGTCGTCGTCGCGCGCGCATTCCAGCCGGATGCGGAAAACTGGACCGTCGGTGCGCGTGGCTGCCCGTCTGACGCGATGATCCTGGACGCGGGACCCAAGTCCTTCGCCACCTTCAGCCGGGTGCTGTCAGGGGCAAGGACCATCCTCTGGAACGGACCGCTCGGCGCATTCGAAACGCCGCCTTTCGATCAGGCGACGATGGCCCTGGCGCGGATGGCTGCGGAGCTGACCGGCACCGGGCAAGCGACCACCGTAGCCGGCGGCGGGGACACGGTCGCCGCGCTGAACATTGCCGGTGTCACCGGACGCTTCACCTACGTCTCCGCCGCCGGCGGAGCCTTCCTCGAATGGCTTGAGGGCAAGCCGCTCCCGGGCGTCGCCGCATTGCAGCGCCCAGACATGGCCGCATGAAGGATCCAAGACCATGGCACTGATCACCCTGAGACAGCTTCTCGACCACGCCGCCGATCACAGTTACGGCGTGCCGGCCTTCAACATCAACAACATGGAACAGGGCATCGCCATTCTGGAGGCGGCCCGGGCGGTCGACGCTCCAGTGATCCTACAGGCCAGCCGCGGCGCCCGCTCCTATGCCGGCGACATCATGCTGGCCAGGATGATCGAGGCGCTGGCCGCGACCTATCCGGAGATCCCCCTGTGCATGCATCTTGACCACGGCAATGCCGAGGCAACCTGCATCACCGCCATCCGCCATGGCTTCACCTCGGTGATGATGGACGGATCGCTGGAGGCAGATGGCAAGACGCCAGCCTCCTATGACTACAACGTCCGCATCACGACCCAGGTGGCCGCGATGGCCCACTGGACCGGCGCGTCGGTGGAGGGCGAGCTCGGTGTCCTCGGCAGTCTGGAGCATGGCGAGGGCGAGGCTGAGGATGGTCATGGCGCGGAAGGAAAGCTCAGCCACGACCAGCTGCTGACGGACCCGGACCAGGCTGTCGACTTTGTCGCCCGCACGCGGGTCGATGCACTGGCGATAGCCTGCGGCACCTCGCATGGGGCCTATAAGTTCACGCGCAAGCCGGATGGCGAGATCCTGGCGATGCATGTGATCGAGGAAATCCACCGCCGGCTGCCGAACACCCATCTCGTTATGCACGGCTCCTCCTCGGTGCCGCAGGAGCTGCAGGACATCATCAATGCCCATGGCGGCGAGATGCCCCAAACCTTCGGCGTGCCGGTGGAAGAGATCGTGCGCGGCATCCGGCACGGGGTGCGCAAGGTCAACATCGACACCGACTGCCGGATGGCGATGACCGCAGAGTTCCGCCGCGTCGCGGCCACCAACCCGCGCGAGTTCGATCCGCGCAAGTTCCTGAAGCCAGCGATGGACGCCATGCGCGACCTGTGCCGAGCCCGTTTCGAGGCCTTCGGCACCGCCGGCAACGCCTCACGGATCAAGGTGATCCCGATGGATGACATGGCCCGCCGCTACGCCAGCGGCGCGCTCAACCCTGCCCTGACAACAAGCAAGGCCGCCTGAGGAGGACAAGATGGCTGACGACAGCAAGACCCGCATCACGGACACATCGAAGCGCTACAAGGCCGGCGTGCTGAAATACGCCCAGATGGGCTACTGGGATGGCGACTACGAGCCGAAGGACACCGACCTTCTCGCCCTGTTCCGCATCACGCCGCAGGACGGCGTTGACCCCATCGAGGCCGCCGCGGCGGTTGCCGGTGAAAGCTCCACCGCCACCTGGACCGTGGTGTGGACCGACCGCCTGACCGCCTGCGACCAGTACCGAGCCAAGGCCTACCGGGTTGATCCGGTGCCCGGAACGCCGGGGCAGTACTTCTGCTATGTCGCCTATGACCTGATCCTGTTCGAGGAAGGCTCGATTGCCAACCTGACGGCCTCGATCATCGGCAACGTGTTCTCGTTCAAGCCGCTGAAGGCCGCGCGGCTGGAGGATATGCGCCTGCCGGTCGCCTATGTGAAGACCTACAAGGGTCCCCCCACCGGCATCGTGGTCGAACGCGAGCGTCTCGACAAGTTCGGCAAGCCGCTGCTCGGGGCGACGACCAAGCCAAAGCTGGGCCTGTCCGGCAAGAACTACGGCCGCGTTGTCTACGAGGGGCTGAAGGGCGGTCTCGACTTCATGAAGGATGACGAGAACATCAACTCGCAGCCCTTCATGCACTGGCGCGACCGGTTTCTCTACGTGATGGAGGCCGTCAACAAGGCCAGCGCCGAGACCGGCGAGGTCAAGGGTCATTACCTCAACATCACCGCCGGCACGATGGAGGAAATGTACCGCCGCGCCGAACTGGCCAAGCAGCTCGGCAGTGTCATCGTCATGGTCGATCTCATCATCGGCTGGACAGCGATCCAGTCGATCTCGGAATGGTGCCGGCAGAACGACATGATCCTGCACATGCACCGGGCCGGACATGGCACCTACACGCGGCAGAAGAACCACGGCATTTCGTTCCGCGTCATTGCCAAGTGGCTGCGGCTGGCCGGTGTCGACCATCTGCACACGGGCACGGCCGTCGGCAAGCTGGAAGGCGATCCGATGACGGTGCAGGGCTACTACAATGTCTGCCGCGAAACCCGCAACGAGGTCGACCTGCAGCGCGGCCTGTTCTTCGAGCAGGACTGGGCAGACCTGAAGAAGGTCATGCCGGTGGCCTCGGGCGGCATCCATGCCGGCCAAATGCACCAGCTGCTGTCGCTGTTCGGCGATGATGTGGTGCTGCAGTTCGGTGGCGGCACGATCGGCCATCCGATGGGCATTCAGGCGGGCGCAACCGCCAACCGCGTCGCGCTGGAAGCCATGGTGCTGGCTCGAAACGAGGGCCGCGACATCGCCAACGAAGGCCCGGAAATCCTGCGCGCCGCCGCCAGGTGGTGCAAGCCGCTGGAAGCTGCCCTCGATACCTGGGGCAACATCACCTTCAACTACACCTCGACCGACACGTCGGACTTCGTGCCGACCCCGGCCGTCGCCATCTGAGGAGAGACCCGCATGCGCATCACCCAAGGCTGCTTTTCCTTCCTGCCCGATCTCACCGACGAGCAGATCACGGCACAGGTCGACTACTGCCTGTCCCGCAACTGGGCCATCGGCCTCGAATTCACCGATGATCCGCATCCCCGGAACACCTACTGGGACATGTGGGGCAACCCGATGTTCGACCTGAAGGATGCCAAGGGCGTGATGATCGAGCTGGCGGACTGCCGCAAGGCGAACCCGGACGCCTACATCCGCATCAACGCTTTCGACAGTGTGCGCGGCTTCGAGACGGTGACCATGAGCTTCATCGTCAACCGGCCGGCCATCGAGCCGAAGATCGCGATGCACCGCACCGAAGTCGACGGCCGCTCGATCCGCTACACCCATGACGTGATCCGTTGATCCCAAGGCGAAGACGGCGGGGGACGGCTGGCCGCCCCCCGCTCATGCAGACATGACCACTGCGACTGGGCCACCAGGGCCTTAACCCAAGGAGATCAGGATGGACGCCGACCCGACCGCCGCACTCCCGGCGAGCGTCGACCTGCGCGCCGAGTTTGAAAGCTCGGGCGTCCGGGAGCTGCTGGAAGAGCTGGATCGCGACATGATCGGCCTCAAGCCGGTGAAGCAGCGCATCCGCGAGACCGCCGCCCTGCTGCTGGTCGAGCGGGCCCGCCGGTCACTCGGCCTCAGCCACCAGACGCCGACGCTGCACATGTCCTTCACGGGCAACCCTGGCACCGGCAAAACCACCGTGGCGCTGAAGATGGCAGGACTGCTGAAGCGCCTCGGCTATGTGCGCAAGGGGCATCTCGTCAGTGTCACCCGTGACGATCTCGTCGGCCAGTACATCGGCCACACCGCCCCGAAGACCAAGGAAGTGCTGAAGCGCGCCATGGGCGGTGTTCTGTTCATCGACGAGGCCTACTACCTCTACCGGCCGGACAACGAGCGGGACTATGGCCAGGAAGCCATCGAGATCCTGCTGCAGGTGATGGAGAACAACCGCGACGATCTGGTCGTCATCCTGGCCGGCTATGGCGACCGGATGGACCAGTTCTTCACCTCCAATCCGGGCTTTCGCTCGCGCATCGCCCATCACATCGACTTTCCAGACTACAGCGACGACGAACTGCTGCGCATCGCCCGGCACATGCTGGCCGAGCAGAACTACACCCTGTCGCCATCGGCCGAGACGGCCTTTGCCGACTACATCGCACGGCGCCGGACGCAGCCGCATTTCGCCAACGCCCGCTCGATCCGCAATGCCTTCGACCGGGCCCGCCTGCGCCAGGCCAACCGGCTGTTTGAATCAACCTCAGGCGCGCTTGACGCGGACACGCTGAGCCGGATCGAGGAAAGCGACATCCGCGCGAGCCGGGTCTTTGCCGCAGAGCCCAGTCATCCGACAGGACCAGGGAGCAAGCCATGAGCTTTGACCGCAGCATCAAGATCGCCCCGTCGATCCTCTCCGCCGACTTTGCCAATCTCGGCGCCGAATGCCGTGCCATCGAGGCGGAAGGCTGTGACTGGGTGCATGTCGACGTGATGGACGGCCATTTCGTGCCGAACATCACCTTCGGCCCCGACACCTGCAAGGCGATCCGGCCGCATATCGGCGGAGTCATGGACGTTCATCTGATGATCGCGCCGGTCGATGCCTATCTGGCCGGCTATGCGGCTGCCGGCGCCGATGTCATCACCGCGCATCTGGAGGCCGGGCCGCACATCCACCGCACCCTGCAGGCGATCCGGGCCCTTGGCGTGAAGGCGGGCCTTGCAATCAATCCGGGCACCGGGCTGGACGCGGTCGCAAACCTGCTCGACATGATCGACCTCGTCTGCGTCATGACCGTCAACCCCGGCTTCGGCGGGCAGAAATTCATCTCCTCGCAGGTGGACAAGGTGCGCCAGCTGCGCCGGATGATCGGCGACCGGCCGATCCATATCGAGATCGACGGTGGCGTCACGGCCGAAACCGCGCCGCTGGTCGCGGGCGCGGGAGCCGACGTGCTGGTGACGGGATCTGCCGTGTTCAAGGGCGGATCGGTGAGTGCATCCCATGTCTACCGCAGCAACATCAACGCCATCCGCCTTGCTGCGGAGGCGGCGCTGGTGAGGGCGGCATGATAGGTGAGCCGCTAAAGGCCGTTATCTTTGACCTGGACGGGACGCTGATCGACAGCGCCCCGGACATCCATGCCGTGACGAACCGGTTGCTGCAGCAAGACGGACTCGCGCCGCTCAGCCTTGACGAGGTGCGCGGCTTCATCGGCCGGGGCCTGCCACATCTCGTCGACAGGATCATCGCGGCAAGACCGGATGCCGATGCCACGGGAGACGAGCGGCACACGCTGCTGCTGGACCGGTTCGCCGCCGCCTACGAAGCGGCTGTTGATCTGACCCGCACCTATCCCGGTGTCGCAGACGCGCTGCAGGCACTCAAGGATTGCGGTCTCGGCCTCGGCCTTTGCACCAACAAGCCGATGCGTCCGTGTGAGGCCATCCTGCGCCACCTCGGACTGCTGGAGCACTTCGATGTCATCATTGCGGGCGACAGTCAGCCTGAGCGCAAGCCACACCCCGCGCCGTTGCGGGCCGCGCTTGGCAGGCTTGGTGTTCGTCCAGACGAGGCCGTCCTCGTGGGGGACAGTGACATCGACGCCGAGACGGCGGCGGCCTGCGGCGTGCGCTTCGTGTTCCACGTTGAGGGCTATTGCAATGGCACGCTGCCGGAGCCGGCACCCGTGATCCGCTTTTCCAGCTTCAGCCAGCTTCCCAGGTTGTTGCGCGAACTCAGGCACAGGGACGCCGCCGAATGACGCTGAAAGCACTGATTTTCGACGTCGACGGAACGCTGGCCGAGACGGAGGAAATCCACCGCGCTGCTTTCAACGCGACCTTTGCCGAGGCAGGGCTGCCCTGGCACTGGGACATTCCCCTTTATGGCGCGTTGCTCAAGGTGACCGGCGGCAAGGAACGGATGCGGGCCTACCGTGACCAGCTCGGCGAGACCAGACCGGACGAGGCAGACATTGCCCGCCTGCACGCCCGCAAGACCGCCATCTACACACGCCTGGTGGCCGAAGGCCGCCTGCTGCCGCGCCCCGGTGTCATGCACCTGATCGAGGATGCCCGCCGTGCCGGCCTTCACCTTGCCGTCGCCACCACCACCAGCCCCGCCAATGTAGAGGCACTGGTTCAGGCCATCTGGCAGCGGTCCGCGCGAGAGGTGTTCGATGTGATCGCGGCTGGCGACGAGGTGGCGGCCAAGAAGCCCGCGCCCGATGTTTATTGCCTCGCACTCGCCCGTCTCGGCGTCAGCGCCCAGGACGCCATCGCGTTCGAGGACAGCGTGGCGGGACTGACTTCGGCGCGCGCGGCCGGCCTCCGCGTCATCGTCACGCCCAGCACTTACACGGCACATGAAGCATTTGAAGGCCAGATGCGGCTTGCAGCGGACCTTTCCGACATCGGACCCTGCCTTGGCGTGCCGATGCGGGCGGCAATCGCGACCTGATCAACTCCCCTAACGGCAGGAAAAAGCCCGTGGATAGAACGGGTTGCCGAAAGTTTGTGCGCATCGCGCCTGTTTTGCCCGCGCCAATAGCTGGCTAAATGAGACGCTACTCAGCTAGGCTCGTCAACGTCCGGTTTTGCCTGAGAAGCGCACGAGACCGAGCCAGGGACGATGTGCCTGACTTCCCACCATCGTGGCTCAAATGATTGGCTTGCAGGCCGCGGATGGAAAGTTCTACCATCTGGTCAAAAAGCATGAGAGCCAACAGTTAGGGGACAGAGATGACGCAGAAATTCAGTCTTGATGTCAGCCGCCGCAGCCTGCTTCTGGGCGCTGGCGCAACCTTGGCCGGCAGTGCGCTGCTGCCGAGACTCGCATTCGGCCAGAGCCCGATCAAGGCCGCCGGTATCTACACGGTGCCAGTGGAACAGCAGTGGGTCAGCCGCATCCACATCGCTGCAGAAGCTGCCAAGGCCGCCGGGCAGATCGACTACACCTTCACCGAAAACACCGCCAACACCGACTATCCGCGGGTCATGCGCGAATACGCCGAAAGCGGCGTGAAACTGATCGTCGGCGAGATCTTCGGCGTCGAGCAGGAAGCCCGCGAAGTGGCGGCCGAATATCCGGAAGTCGCCTTCCTGATGGGCTCGTCCTTCATGCCGGATGCAGCCGTGCCGAACCTTTCCGTGTTCGACAACTACATCCAGGACGCGTCGTACCTCTCCGGCATCATCGCTGGCGCCATGACCAAGTCCGGCAAGATCGGCATGGTCGGCGGCTTCCCGATCCCGGAAGTGAACCGCCTGATGCATGCCTTCATGGCCGGCGTGAAGGAAACCCGCAAGGACGCGACCTTCCAGGTCAGCTTCATCGGCTCCTGGTTCGATCCCCCGAAGGCCAAGGAAACCGCCTTCGCCATGATCGATGGCGGCGCGGACATGCTCTATGCCGAGCGCTTCGGCGTGTCGGACGCGGCCAAGGAACGCGGCGTGCTGGCCATCGGCAACGTCATCGACACCCAGAAGGACTACCCCGCCACCGTGGTCGCCTCGGCGCTGTGGCACTTCGAGCCGACGCTGCAGAAGGCGATCGCCAACATCAATGCCGGCAGCTTCAAGGCTGACAATTACGGCGTCTATTCCTTCATGAAGGAGGGCGGCTGCTCGCTGGCGCCGCTCGGCACGTTTGATGGCAAGGTTCCGGCAGCAGCCATGGACCTCGTCAAGACGCGCGAAGCCGCCATCAAGGCCGGGACCTTCACCGTCGAGATCAACGACAGCGAACCGAAGTCCTCGTGACCGGCACGACCAAGGAGGCGCGGGACATCGTCCTGCGCCTCGACGGCATCACCAAACGCTTTGGCCCGCTCGTCGCCAATGACGCCATCAGCCTGACCCTTGCCCGCGGCGAGATCATCGCGCTGCTCGGCGAGAACGGCGCGGGCAAGACGACGCTGATGAACATCCTCTTCGGCCATTACACGGCCGATGCGGGACAGGTGGAGGTTTTTGGCAAGCTGCTGCCCCCCGGCCAGCCGCGTGCGGCGCTGGCGGCTGGCGTCGGCATGGTGCACCAGCACTTCACCCTCGCCGACCATCTCACCGTGACCGAGAACATCCTTCTCGGCACGCAGCCGCTGTGGCAGCTGGGCCTAGGGCTCGGCGCGGCGCGGGACAAGATTGCCAGGCTTTCCGCCGACTTCGGCCTTGCCGTCCATCCAGATGCCAAGGTGTCCGCGCTGTCGGTCGGCGAGCGGCAGCGGGTGGAGATCCTCAAGGCGCTCTACCGTGATGCGCGCATCCTGATCCTCGACGAGCCGACCGCCGTGCTGACGCCGCAGGAAACGGACGCGCTGTTCGAGACCCTGAAGAAGGCCGTGGCGCGCGGGCTCTCCATCGTCTTCATCAGCCACAAGCTGCATGAGGTGATGGCGGTGGCCGACCGCTGCCTGGTGCTCCGGCACGGCAAGCTGGTCGCCGAACGCGACACGCACCAGACCTCGGGCGCCGAACTGGCGGCCCTGATGGTCGGAGGCGCAGTCCCGGAACTGAGCCCCTCGACGGCGAAGCCCGGTGCGCCGCTGCTGATGCTGAACCGGGTGACGACCCCGGATGCGGAAGCCGCGCCCGGCCTGAAGGACGTGACGCTGACCCTGCGCGCAGGCGAGATCACGGGACTGGCCGGCGTCTCCGGCAACGGCCAGGCGGCCCTGTCGGATCTCATCGGCGGGCTGATCCGGCCCCAGAGCGGCACGCTGGAGCTGGCGGGCGCGACCGTGGCCGCGTGGTCGGCGCATGACGCCATCCTCGCCGGCATCGCCCGCATTCCGGAGGACCGGCACAAGACCGGCACCATCGCCGATTTCAGCCTGACCGAGAACGCCATCCTTGAGCGCTACCGCGAGGCGCCATTCAGCCGCAAAGGCTGGATGAACTGGGGCGCGGCCGAGGGCTTTGCCCGCGACATCATCCAGACCTATGACGTGCGTTGCCCCGGCCCGGACGCGCGCATCCGGCTGCTGTCGGGCGGCAACATGCAGAAGTTGATCCTCGGCCGGGTGCTGGAGCCGGGGCCGAAGGTCATCCTCGCCAACCAGCCGGTGCGCGGCCTCGACATCGGCGCGATCACCTTCATCCATTCCCGCCTGATCGCCGCCCGCGACGCCGGTGCAGCCGTCCTGCTCATCTCGGAGGATCTCGACGAGGTGCTGAAACTCTCCGACGTGGTGCATGTCATCTACGAAGGCCGCCTGTCGCCGGGGTTCGCTCGAGGCAGCATGGGGCCGGCCGATCTCGGCCTGTGGATGGCCGGACAAGGATTTGACCATGCGGCTTGAGCCGATTGCCAACCCGAGCCTTGCCCGCCGCATCGGCCTGCCCGTGCTGGCGCTTGCGATGACCGTGATCTGCGGATCCCTGCTGGCGCTGACGGCCGGGGCCGATCCCTTTGACACGCTGCGGCTGATCGTGGTCGGCGCGGTCGGCAGCAAGTTCGCCCTGCTCGAAACTCTGAACCGGGCGACGCCGCTGATCTTCACAGGTCTTGCCGTTGCCGTCGCCTTCCGTGCCAGGCTCTGGAACATCGGCGCGGAAGCCCAGCTTTATGCCGGGGCCATTGTCACCGTGCTGATCGGCACCGGGGCCACCGGCCTGCCGCCCCTACCCTTGCTGCTGGTAACCGGCATTGCCGCCATGTTTGCTGGCGCCGCTGTCCTGATCCCGCCCGTGCTCCTGAAGACACGGCTCGGCGTCGACGAGGTGGTGACGACACTGCTGATCAACTTCATCATGCTGCTGTTCGTCTCCTATCTGCTGGAAGGGCCGATGAAGGACCCAGCCGGCATGGGCTGGCCGAAGTCCACGGCGCTGGCGAAGGAGGCAAGGCTGCCGCGCATCGTCGACGGGCTCCGGCTGCATTGGGGCTTTGCCCTGGCGATCCTGTCGGCCATTTCCGTCTGGGTGATCCAGACGCGCACGACGCTCGGCTACGAGATCCGCGCCGTCGGCCTCAACGCGAAGGCTGCGAAATTCGCCGGCATTCCGGTGAATGGCGTGCTCGTCAAGACCGCGCTCCTCTCCGGCGGGCTGGCGGCACTGGCCGGCTACAGCGAAGTGGCGGGGCTCAAGGGTCACCTCAGCCTGGATCTGTCGCCGGGCTTCGGCTACACCGGCATCATCGTCGCCATGCTGGCGCTGCTGAACCCGCTCGGCGTCATCCCCTCGGCCATCTTCGTCGCCGGCATCTTCGTCGGGGCCAACAGCATGAGCCGGGCGGCAAGCGTGCCGACCTACATCGCTGACATGCTGCTCGCCATCGCCCTCCTGTTCATGGTGCTGGCGATCCTCCTCACACGCTACCGGGTGAAACGCGGATGAGCGAGATCTTCGACATCCTCCTCACGGCCTCGTTCTGGGCCGCCACGATCCGCATCGCCTCGCCGCTGATCTTTGCGACGCTCGGCGAGCTGATCTGCGAGCGCGCCGGCGTCCTGAACCTCGGCATTGAGGGCATCATGGTCATCGGCGCCTTCACTGGCTGGGTCGCGGTCTACATGGGCGCGCCGCTGTGGTGGGGCGTGATGGCGGCGATGACGGCGGGCATGGTCTTCGGCCTGCTGCATGCGACGCTGACCGTCCCCTTCGGCCTGTCGCAGCACGTGGTGGGGCTCGGTGTGACGCTGCTGGCTACCTCGACCAGCTATTTCACCTACCGCCTGATGCTGCCGGAGGTGACCAGCCCGCCGAAGATCGAACCGTTCCAGCCGCTGCCGATCCCGGGCCTGTCCGAGATTCCGCTCCTGGGCGAGGCGCTGTTCAGCCAGACGGCGCTGACCTATGCCGCCTTCGTCCTGGCGCTGGTGGTGGCGCTGGTGCTCTACCGCACGCCGCTTGGCCTCGCGCTGCGCGCCGTCGGCGAGAACCCGGCCGCCGCCGCCGCGCAAGGCCTGTCCGTGACGGGCCTGCGCATGGGCGCGGTCATCGTTGGCTCCGGCCTTATGGCGGTGGGCGGATCGTTCCTGACCCTCTCCGCCTTCTCGTCGTTCTTCTTCGAGATGGTCAACGGGCGTGGCTGGATCTGCATCGCGCTCGTGGTCTTCGGCGCCTGGCGTCCAGGCAAGGCGGTGCTGGGCGCGATCCTGTTTGCCGCCTTCGACGCGCTGCAGGTGCGCCTGCAGCAGACCGGCATCGGCGCCATCGTGCCCTATCAGGTGTTCCTGATGCTGCCTTTCATCCTCTCCATCCTCGCCCTCGTCATCATGTCGCGCCGCGCCGAAGTGCCGGCCGCGCTGATGCAGCCCTTCAACAAGGGAGAACGCTGACATGTTCGATCTCGTCATCGCCGGCGGCACGCTGCCCGACGGCACCGTCGCCGACATCGGCATCCGCGGCGACCGCATCGCCGAAGTCGGACAGATCGATGCTGCCGCACAGGCGAGCGCCGGCCGGGTCATCGACGCCAGCGGGGATCTCGTTGCCCCGCCTTTCGTCGACCCGCATTTCCACATGGACGCGACGCTGTCCTATGGCCTGCCGCGCGTGAACGCCTCGGGCACCCTGCTGGAGGGCATTTCGCTCTGGGGGGAACTGCGCGAGATCGCCAGCGTCGAGGATATGGTGTCCCGGGCGCTGACCTATTGCGACTGGGCCGTGTCGATGGGCCTGCTCGCCGTCCGCACCCATGTCGACACTACGCCGGACCATCTGCGCGGCGTCGAGGCGATGCTGGAGGTGAAGCGCAAGGTCGCCCCCTATCTCGACCTGCAGCTGGTCGCCTTCCCGCAGGACGGGCTCTACCGCACGAAGACGGGACGGGAGAATGTCCTTCGCGCGCTCGACATGGGCGTCGAAGTCGTCGGCGGCATCCCGCATTTCGAGCGCACGATGGAGGATGGCGCGGCCTCGGTGAAGGATCTCGCCCGCATCGCCGCCGAGCGCGGGCTGATGCTGGACCTCCACTGCGACGAGACCGACGATCCGATGAGCCGTCATGTCGAGACGCTGGCCGCCGAGGTGACCCGGCACGGGCTTGGCGGACGCGCCGCCGGCAGCCACCTCACGTCCATGCATTCCATGGACAATTACTACGTTTCCAAGCTGCTGCCGCTGATCGCCGAAAGCGGCATGACGGCGATCCCCAATCCCCTGATCAACATCACCCTGCAGGGCCGGCACGACACGTTCCCGAAGCGGCGCGGCCTGACGCGGGTGAAGGAGATGCAGGCACTTGGCATCACGGTCGGCTGGGGCCAGGATTGCGTGCTGGACCCCTGGTACTCGCTCGGCACCGCCGACATGCTGGATGTCGCCTTCATGGGCCTGCATGTGGCGCAGATGACGCACCCCGAGGAAATGGCGCGCTGCTTCCGCATGGTGACGGAAGACAACGCCAAGATCATGAACCTTGAAGGCTACGGCCTGAAGCCGGGCTGCATCGCCTCGCTGGTGGTGCTGGATGCCGGCACGCCGACCGAAGCGCTACGCCTCAGGCCCGACCGGCTCGCCGTTGTCTCGAAGGGCAAGGTGGTGGCTGAGCGCACGCGCAACGACGCCCGCCTCAGCCTTGCTGGCCGCCCGGCAAGCGTACGCCGGCGGCATTGAGCGGAATGGTCTGTGTTGGACGATCCAGCCAGACCGACCCGATCAGACCTTTTCGGCGACGAACTTCAGACCGCCAGCGGTGCCGTTCGACCAGACGGCAACGCCCTCGCAGCCGCAGCCATCGTGTTCGAGCCTCAGCTTCGCGCCGACATCCGTCGGACGAATGCCGTCAACCTTGGCACCGCCCTTGGACATGTCTTCGATGACCGCATTGCGCGTACCGTCGGGACCAGTCAGGCGTGCGTGGCGGGCCATCTTTTCCCGCTCATGCTTGCGCCGTTCATTGGCACCACGGTCTTGCTGAAGGCTCTGCGACAGCTCGTCGAGCAGCTGAAGCACCTGATGGCTGGCATCGTTCAGGTCGTTCAGGGCTGCCAGCGCATCGCCCGGGCGGTTGGCCGCATGATGCTGAAGTGCCCGTTTGGCGGCTTCATGCACGCGCTTGTGCGGGTCAACCAGTCGCGCGTAGGCGGACGCCGTCTTGACTGCGGGAATGTCGACCGTGTCATACCACTTGCCGAGGCGGCAGGCGTGATGGTCCGGCACCTGATCCGATTTCCAGTCCGTCCTGCCCATAAGAGCATCCACCACCCGCTTCTTGAACAGGGTGTGATCAATCTTGGCCATTTCGCAAAGGGCGCGCGGCGAGGCCGCAGAGAACCACCCGGTCGCAGCCTCCGAGAAGCGGTCATTGCTGTCCTGCAGGCGTGCGGCCATCTTCAGCAACAGTTTCTCATTGTCGCGCGCCAGATCCGCACCAACGGTGACCAGATTGCCAATCTCCTCGGTTGCCTGTTTCTGCTGGCCGAGAACCGAGGCAATCTCGTCCATACGGTTGGACACCGTACCGACGGCATGGGAGATTTCCGTGACCGAAGCCGCAACATCCTCGATTGCCGAGATGCCGCTTTCGACGGCCAGCTCGGAGCGGGTCATCGCTTCGCCCATGCCGATGATCACGCTGCGCATTTCGGCGATCCGTCTGCCGATGCCTTCGGTCGCCGACCCCGTCTGATTGGCCAGCGCCTTCACCTCGCTGGCAACGACCGCAAAGCCCTTTCCCGCCTCTCCGGCCCGCGCTGCTTCGATCGTCGCGTTCAGCGCCAGCAGATTGGTCTGCTTCGAGATCGCGTCAATGACATTGAGTACTTCCGCGATCTGATCGAAAGCGGACGCCAATTCTGACGACCGCAGTTTGGTTTCAGTCGTGGCCTCCGTCACCGCAATGTTGGTCTTGCGCAGGTTGCTGACAGCTTTCAGCGCCTGATCCGAAGAGCGCCGCGTGTTGTTGGCATCCGCAAGCGCCTCATTGCTCGAACGGGCGATTTCTTCAACACTGGCTACGAGTTCGGCCACGGCGGAGGCGATCGTCTGGGCACCCTCGGTTGAGACATGCGTGTTGCGCGCAAGATAGGCAATCTCGATCGCGACCTCGTTCACGTCCGCGACAGTCCGGGCCATGTTGCGCAGGTTCGAAATATCGGACTCGGCCGCGAGTTCGGTGGCCTGTTCCTTCAACGAGCGAGCCGCAAGCGCACGGTGAACGGTCGCAATAGCGGCGGCATAGCGATGTGCGAAGTCGACATAATGGCTGCTGCCGCGACCCAGCACGGACTTGCGGCTGAGCCGGGCAAAGCCCTGGCTCATCTCGGCGTCCAGCGCATCCAGCAGCACGCTGGCCGGGATGCCGTTGTCGAGGGCCGATGTCACGCAGTCGTCCGTGGCGCTGTTGAACAGTTTTTCGACACACGTGGCGAGCTGCTGCTTCTGCTGCTGCGTGAGCACATTGGCCGCGCTGCCGCCGGAGCGCTCCGCCGTGTTTGTCACCGGTGAGGACGCGGCACCTTGCCTGGACGCATTGAGTACTGACACCGACATCTCCAACGCCGCAACACATAGATTGCATCGAATTTACGCTGGAGAGGTGAGCAACCTGTAAACGACTTTCGCGTTCTCGAAAGTTGACAGCTACGTCAGAGGCCATCCGTTGAGTGTACCACCCCAGTTGTCATCCACGCTTTGTGCTTCGCAGCAGGATGGTTCCTGCAGCAAAGACAAGGAAATAGGCTCCGAACGAAAGGACTGCGGCAATCAGCAGCCAGGCCAGACCCTGCGCCAACACCGGCAGAAGCGAGAGGAACGGAAGCATCGGGGCAACAAGCAGATCGATCTGCCAGAGAACCACTCCCATGGAGCCGGCCGCGAGCGGCACGAAAACCATATCAGCCAGCGCGAAGGGGCTGACGTAACCCCGCTTCCGGCACAGCACGTAGAGCGTGACCGCATAGATCCAGACACCGGCGGACGTGCCCATGGCAAGGCCGGCCGCGCCGTGGTCGGCGCTGAGCAGCGCTTTAAGCGCCACGTTGACGACGGTGGCCCCGGCCAGCGCCTTCAAGGGCGTGGTCATGTCGCCACGCCCGTTGAACGCCGCGACCAGCGTGCGGATGGCAAGGGCCGCCGGCAAGGCGACCGCATAGGCCGCAAGCACGGCGGCAGAGCCCGCCGTCGCCGCCGCGTCGAACGCGCCGCGCTGGAACAGCACACGGATCGCGTCCTCGCCCAAAAACGCCATGGCAAAGGCAATGGGCAGACCGATGATCAGGCAGATCCGCAAGCCCCGGTCCATCACCCGGCGCGCCTTGTCTTCGGCGCCGACACCGGCATCCCGTCCGATTTCTGGCAGGATCGCCGTGCCGAGCGCGATGCCGATGACCCCGAGCGGCAGCTGATACAGCCGATCGGCATAGGCCAGATGCGCCAGCGCGCCGGTCGGCAGGAAGCTGGCAAGGATCGTGTCGGCAAAGACGGCAACCTGTACCACGCCGGCCGTCAACAAAGCGGGTCCGAGCCGCTTGAAGAACAGCGCCACCTCGCCGTCGCGGCGCGGCAGCGGCAGGGAGAAGCCGAGGCCGGCGCGGGCGACAGCCGCGGTCAGCAAGATCACCTGCAGGATCCCGCCGGCCAGCGTGCCCCAGGCCGCAGCATGGGCCGCATCGGGGAACCACTGCACCGAGAAGAAGGCCGCGATCATCGAGAGGTTGAGCAGAACAGGCGCGGCGGCAGCGGCGGCAAACTTGCGCTCGGCATTGAGCACGCCGGACATCAGCGTGACGACGGACATGCACAGAAGATAGGGGAAAGTGATGCGGGTGAGGTCGATGGCAAGGTCGCGGACGCTGCCGTCGCCCTGGCCGAGCCCCGGCGCCAGCAGGAACACCAGCCAGCTGGTGGCGATGAGCGCCAGCGCCAGAAGGACAAGGTTTACCAGCATCAGCCAGGAGAGCATCTGCGAGCGGAAGGCCCGCGCGCGCCCCTCCCCGTCCCGCTCCAGCGTCGCGGCATAGGTCGGTACGAACGCGGCGTTGAAGGCGCCTTCCGCGACGATGGCGCGGAAATGGTTCGGCAGGCGGAAGGCGATCAGGAAGGCATCCGCCAGCGGCCCGGCACCAAGCACGCTGGCCATGACCAGATCGCGCAAGAAGCCGAACAGCCGGCTGACCAGCGTCCAGCCCCCGATGACACTCAGCCGCCGCAACATGACCCAGTCCCCAATCGACCCATTCGCAATGGCCGTGAGGCTTAGGCCCCTCGAACAAAAATCGCCAGCGGTTTCTTGGGCGCCCGTCGGGAGACCCGGCTCGTCAGACGATCCGTCCTGCTTTGGGTGGAAGAGCGGATGCGCAACCTTGACAGGCGGCGCAAGCGACCCGCAAGCTGCACAGCGAACGTGGTTCCGTCGGAGGACGGATGAAAGGGGAACACGGTGAGGCGTACCCATCAGGGACCGAAACCGTGGCTGCCCCCGCAACTGTGAACGGAGAGTGTGCGTCCACTCATGCCACTGGGAGGCCAAAGGCCAGATCCCGGGAAGGCGGACGCACACAGTGACCCGTGAGCCAGGAGACCTGCCGCGCTCAGTCACCCGGCCTTCGATACGGGGTGTGTCGAGGCGCGGTTTCCCGTTGAGGTGACACCCAAACCTTGCCGTCCTTTGGGCGGACGCTGAGCCGCGTCCGTTTGCCAGGCGGTGCGTCGTCCTATGCTGGCGCGGGCATGGCCCGCCGCCAAACGCGGGTGTTTGTCATGAAGAACCGGTTCACCACCGGCATTGCCTTGCCGTGCCTTCTGGCCGGCGGGCTCGTCCCTGCCCTTTCCCTCACCGCCGCCACGTCTGCCGCCGCAGAGCCGGAACAGCTTGAAGCCATCATCATCAGCGCCGGCCGCACGCCTCTCGAAGCGGAGAAGGTCGGACGCGCCACGACCGTGATCACGGGCGCGAGCCTCGAAAAATCGCAGGTTCGCTATGTCGCCGATGCGTTGCGGCAGGTGCCGGGCGTTGCCGTCTCGCGGACGGGGTCTTTCGGCGGCCTCACGCAGATCCGCCTGCGCGGATCGGAAGCCAACCATGTGCTGGTCCTGATCGACGGCGTCGAGGTGGCCTCGTCGTCGTCCGGGGAATATGACTTCGGCGGGCTTCAGGTCTCTGACATCGACCGGATCGAGGTCCTGCGCGGGCCGCAGGGCGCACTCTATGGTTCGAATGCCGCCTCCGGCGTGATTCACGTCATCACCAAAGGAGGCCTGCGCAACGGCTACCGCGTCACCGGACGCAGCGAGGTGGGGACCGACAAGACAGTCCTCACCGACCTGCTGGTTCAGGGCGGCAATGACCGCATCGACGGGGCCTTCTCGGCGACGCTGCGGCGAACCGATGGCTTCAACATCTCCGACTATGGCAAGGAGAAGGACGGCGACCGTAACGTCACATTGAACGGCAAGGTGCGGGCCGACCTGACCGAAACGCTGGTGCTTGACGCCAACCTGCGCTTCGTCAACCGCAAGTCAGACACCGACGACCAGGATTTCGCCTATCCGGACCGGCCGACGCAGGGCCAGGTGATCGACACCACAAGCCACAACAAGACACGCGAGGTCTATGGCGGCGCGGGGCTCACATGGTCCCTGTTCGAGGATCTGTTCGTGCAGCGGGCCAGGGTCGAGTACACCGATCTTCGTCGCCGCGGCTTCAACTCGAATAACCGCAACGGCAACGACGACAACCGCCTCCACCTCAGCTATCAGGGCACGCTCGCCTTCCAGACCGAGAGCTTCCTGCAGGCAGCCCACAGCCTCACCGGCGCCGTCGAGTGGGAGCGCGAGACCTACCGGAATGCCTATCCGGGCAGCCCCGATCAGGGCCGGAGGCAGCAGCGTGACCTGGCAGGCTATGTCGGTGAGTACCGGCTGGAGCTTCTGGAGCGGATCTTCCTGTCCGGTGCGCTGCGCTATGACCGCAACGAAAAATTCAAGGACACCCTCACCTACAACGCCTCTGCCGCCTACCTGCACCAGGAGACCGGAACCCGGCTGCACGCTTCAATCGGCACAGGTGTGACCAATCCGACATTCTTCGAGCAGTTCGGCTTCCAGCCCTCGCGCTTTGTCGGCAATCCGAACCTGACACCGGAAGAAAACTTCGGCTGGGACATTGGCGTGGAGCAGAAGCTTCTCGACGAGCGGCTGACCGTCGACGTGACTTACTTCCGCGAACGTCTTGAGGATGAGATCCAGACGCGCTTCCTGCCAGGCTTCGCCTCGAGCCCGTTCAACCTGCAGGGCACCAGCAAGCGCCAGGGCGTCGAAGTGTCAGCCACCGCTCAGATCCTCGACAGCCTGACCGCCCGCGCGTCCTACACCTATCTCGATGCCCGTGAGCCGAACGGCCAGAAGGAAGTCCGCCGGCCGATGCACAGCGGGGCAGCGGGACTGCAGTACACATTCCTCGACGGCCGCGCCTCTGCCTTCGTTGACGCTGTCTACAACGGACAACAGATGGACAGCGAGTGGGTGAACGTCACACCCCGCAGCCGCGTGAAACTTGACGACTATCTGCTCGTCAATCTCGGCGCCGACTACAAGCTCAATGATAACTTCACGCTCTACGGCCGGGTCGAGAATGCCTTCGACCAGACCTACGAGGAGGTCTACGGCTACAACACCCAGGGCGCGACCGCTTTCGTCGGCATCAAGGGCACCTTCTGAGGAGATCGCGCATGACCATGACTGCAGACTCAAGCCCGCAGGCCGCCGTCCTTTCGCTCCCCGTTGCCGGCCCTGCACCGACAGACGTTCGCAGGGACGCGGAAGGCAAGATCAGCCGCGAGATCTGGGACATTCCGGCAACGCAGGAGGTTCTCGAACCCCTGCTGCGCGAGATTTTCGAGGAACACTGGCAGGGCATCCGGTTTGGCCCGATCATCGAAGGGGCGGCCTATGAATGGAAGTGCCCCGGCGCTCCGGTGAAGATCAGCCTGTTCGACGCCTACCTGACGGTGATGTTCGCCAATGGCGGGCATTTTCACCTGTGCATCGGCGAAAACATGGGCTCGCCGAAGTTTCCGACGCCAGAGGAGAAGCGGCGGCACCGCAAGCCGTCGCGCGCGTCGTTCTTCCGCAGCTTCGGACGCGATGGCAAGCCGGTGAGCTGGGGCTTCGAGATGGTCAATGGCGCAGGTGAACCGATGATCTCGGTGTTCCTGCCCAATCCTTTCATCGAGGACAACGACAGCCTGTCGGAAACCCCGGACTTCTCGCGTCTCGCGACCTGGCGTGCGCTGTCGGCCCACTGGCTGGGCCGTCCGGAAGAGGCCCTCGACGCAGAAGGCAAGGGGTTCCGCCAGTCATGAACCGTCCGGGCCGCCTGACGGTTGCGGTCCTGGCGCTGCTGATGCCCTTCGCATCAGCAGCGGCCATGGCCGAAGCCCCTCCTGGCCCGATCCCGCAGGGTCAGGAGGGGCAGCGGGTTGTCTCGATGAACCTGTGTACCGACCAGCTGGCGCTGCTGATCGCGAGGCCCGGCCAGCTCGTGTCCGTGTCACGCCTGGCGGCGCGCGCGGACATGGCAGTGGTCAGCGACCTTGTCACGCCCGAAATGGCGATCAACCACGGGCTGGCGGAGGAGATCATCCGACTTGAGCCGGATCTGGTTCTGGCTGGCATCTACACGACCCGGGCAACCGTGCAGCTCCTGAAGCGGCTGGGGACCCGGGTCGAGGAATTCACGCCCGAGGCAAGTTTCGACGATCTCAAGGCCAACATCCGCCGCATGGCGGACCTGCTTGGCAACAGGGCAAGGGGCGAAGCGCTGGTCGCGGCCTTCGAGACAGAGCTGGCAAAGACGCCGTCGCGGTGGACCGCGGGTGAGGCTCCCGTTGTTGGGTCCTACGCCACCAACACCTACACCGCCGGCGCCGGAACCCTGGAAAACCAGATCGTGCGCGCAGCGGGCCTCCGCCATCTTGGGGAAGAAATGGGCATCAGCGGATCACGGCGCGTGCCGCTGGAGCGGCTGCTTCTGTCGGATCCGGACTACGTGATGATCTCGCCGCGCTTCGTGAACAACCCCTCCCGGGCGGCCGAGATCCTGCGCCATCCCGCCCTCGACCTGCGCTTCCCCGACGAACGGCGGATCGCGGCGGACGTGCGCTACTCGATCTGCGGTGCCCCCTTCACCGCCGAGGCGGTCACCCGGCTGCGGCAGGCTGTCGAGCGGACCGAAATGAAGCCCGAGGAAAGCAGCGCCAGACCATGACCAATCATTTTTCACGCCATCCGGCGCAACTGGCGTGGCTGCTGGCGCTTTTGTGTTTCGGCCTGTTCGGCCTCTCGCTGGCTCTCGGAGAAGTCTGGCTCAATCCGCTCGGGCTGCTGATGCCTGCCGGTTCGGATACGCAATCGGTCGACGCCGTCATCCTGCGCGAGATCCGCCTGCCGCGCGCCGTTCTGGCGGCGGCCATCGGCGCGGTTCTGGGGCTAGCCGGAGCGGTGCTGCAGGGTCTTTTACGCAACCCGCTGGCCGAACCGGGGCTCATCGGCGTATCGGCGACTGCCTCGCTCGGCGCTGTCATCGCCATCTACAGCGGTGCCTCGGCGCTGTTCGGCCTCGCCCTTCCCCTCAGCGCCCTCGCCGGAGCGTTGGCCGCCGTCGTGCTGCTGCAACTCCTGGCGGGCCGGTCCGGCGACCGTCTGGTGCTGATCCTCGCCGGTGTCGCTATTTCGTCACTCGCCGGTGCCCTCACATCGCTGGTGCT
Organism: Pannonibacter sp. SL95; assembly: GCF_026672425.1. Lineage (GTDB taxonomy): Bacteria > Pseudomonadota > Alphaproteobacteria > Rhizobiales > Stappiaceae > Pannonibacter. The sequence continues at coordinate 669,298 of NZ_JAPPRC010000003.1, read as the reverse complement.
CAACCTGTCCGACAACCCCTTTGCCGCGATGGAGATCGTGTTCTGGCTGATGGGGTCGCTGACGGACCGCAGTCTGCTGCATGTCGGACTGGCCCTGCCTTTCATTGTAGTCGGCGTGGCGCTGCTCCTGTCCTGCCAGCGCGGGCTGGAAGCGCTGTCCCTTGGCGACGACGTGGCGGCAAGCCTTGGCATCAGTCTCGGCGGCCTTCGGCGCCGGGCGATTCTGGGGACAGCCATCGGCGTCGGTGCCGCGACAGCGGTGAGTGGTGCGATCGGCTTCGTCGGCCTGATCGTGCCGCACCTGCTGCGTCCACTTGTCGATTACCGGCCGGGACGATTGCTTTGGGCAAGCGCCCTCGGCGGGGCCGCCTTCCTGCTGGCCGCAGACTGTGTGGCGCGTGTGATCCTGCCGGACAGGGACCTGAAGCTCGGCGTCATCACGGCGACGCTCGGAGCTCCCTTTTTCCTCTGGCTGCTGGTCCGCCTCAGAAAGGATGCCGAATGAACAGCCACGCCCTCCCCGGACTCCTGGTCCAGAACCTGACTTTGAAGCGCGGGGACAAGACAGTCGTCGAGAACGTCAGCTTTACCCTGTCCCGCCCGGAACTGGTCGGTCTCATCGGACCGAATGGTGCGGGCAAGTCGAGCCTTCTCAAGGCCCTAGCCGGGCTTGGCCAACGCGGCAGCGACATCCGGTGGCAAGGGCGGCCATTGGCGCAGATGACGTCCGCCGAACGCGGGCGCACACTGGCCTTCCTGCCGCAAGAGCGCAGCGTTGTCTGGCCACTGCGCTGCCGCGACGTTGTCGCGCTCGGCCGCATGCCGCATCAGGCCGAAGGGCTTGGCTTCATTCGTCCGGCACCGTCCTTCGAGGACCTCAGAAGTGTCGAAGACGCCATGCGCCGGATGGACGTTCAGGCCTTCGCCGACCGGCCCTTCGACCGCCTGTCTGGCGGCGAACAGGCGCGTGTCCTGATTGCGCGACTGCTGGCGCAGGATCCCCGCCTGATCCTTGCCGATGAGCCTTGCAACGGCCTCGATCCGGAGCATCAGCTCGCCCTGATGCAGTGCTTCCGTGACCTGGTCGCCGAGGGCGTGACAGTCGTCGTGTCGCTGCATGACCTGACACTGGCCAGCGCCTGGTGCGACCGTCTCCTGTTGCTCGACACGGGAAAACTCGTTGCCGATGGAACCCCGGCGGCGGTGCTGACTTCGGATCGAATGGCCGCGACCTACAACATCCGCATCGGACATCTGCAGAGCGATCACCGCCAGTTGGTCGTGCCGATCGCGCGGCTCTGGCAGCCGGAGGGTGGAACCGCAAGCCCAGCCGACGACGCCACTTCATCAAAAGTCAATTGCATTTGACAATTGTGCCATTCGCCCGTCATAACCTCAGGGAACCAACTTCCAGAGGGGACGGAGACGGCTGTGAAGAACGTCAAGACGACCGAGGAGATCGCGCTCGGCATCCGCAGGCGGGTGTTCGAGCATTGCATGCGCAACAATGGCGGCTACCTGAGCCAGGCTTGCTCTGCAGCTGAACAGCTCGCCTTTCTCTACAACGAGGCGCTGAAGCTGGGCGATCCGACCCTGCCGATGATCCCGCCCCCGTTCGGCGGCGTCCCTTCGGCAGAGAACACGACCTACGTGACGGGCGCTGGCTACAACGGTCCGTTCGAGCCGCAGTATGACCGGCTGTTCATCGCCCCGGCGCATTACGCGCTGGTTGCCTATGCCACGCTGATCGAGGTCGGCCGCATGGCCCCCGAAGGCCTCGAGATGTTCAACCAGGATGGTTCTTCGGTCGAGATGATCGGCGCCGAGCACAGCCCCGGCATGGAGGTGCACAACGGAACGCTGGGCATCGGCCTGTCGACCGGTGCGGGCCTTGCCTGGGGCCGCAAGCGCCGCGGTGAAAGCGGCGAGGTCTGCGTGTTCATGTCGGACGGCGAAGTGCAGGAAGGCCAGACCTGGGAAGCCGTGCAGGCGGCCGCGCACCATGGCATCGACAATGTCTGGGCGATCATGGACGTCAACCGGCAGCAGTGCGACGGCGCGATGGACAGCGTCATGACCGTCGGCGACATCGCCACCAAGCTGCGCAACTTCGGCGCGGTCGTCGCCGAGATCGACGCCCATGACCTCACCGCCATGCGCCAGGCCAAGGCGACCCCGCATGAAGGCCAGCCGCTGATTATCCTGGCCAACTCCTCGCCCACCAAGGGCATGGAGTTCCTGATGCGCCGCTTCCCGCGCCTGCACTATGTCCGCTTCAAGTCGGACGCCGAGCGCGCGGAGATGAACATCGCGATTGCTGCCGAACTGGGCATCGAGCCGATCAAGCTGGGGGAACACTGAGATGGAAATGGTCAACCGCCCCTACGCGGCCGCCTTCGAGAGCTACGCGGTCAAGAACCCGGAAGTGCTGTGCCTTTCCGCCGACCTGACCTCGAGCTGCGAGATCGACGGCTTCCGTGACCGGCATCCCGAGCAGTTCCTGTCCATGGGCATGGCCGAGCAGAACATGCTGTCCTTCGCCGGTGGCCTTGGCCTCGCCGGCTTCCGGCCGTTCATCCATACGTTCGGCGTGTTTCTCTACCGCCGTCCCTATGACCAGCTGATGGCCTCCATCGCCTATCCGCGCCGCAAGGTGCGCCTGATGGGCTTCCTGCCGGGCATCACCACGCCGGGCGGCATGACGCACCAGGCCATCGAGGACATCTCGGTGATGCGCACCATCCCGAACATGACGGTGCTTGAAACCGGCGATGCCACGGAAGTGGAAGGCATCGTCGAGGCCGCCGACAGCATTGACGGTCCGGTCTATGCCCGCGTGCTGCGCGGCTCGGTGCCACGCCTGTTCAAGGACCCGATGAAGGTCGGCGAGCTGCGTGTCCTGTCGGAAGGCAGCGACGTGCTGGTGATCACCGCCGGCATCACCACGGAAGAGGCGATGCGCGCCGGTGGGGCCCTCGCCAAGGTCGGCGTCTCCGTCCGCCACCTGCATCTCAACACGCTGAAACCGTTCGACGCCAAGGCGATCCTCGATCACGCCGCCAGCGTGCGGTTTGGCGTCATCACGCTGGAAAACCACCTGATTGCCGGCGGCATCGGGTCGATGACGGCGGAAGCCATGGCAGAGGCGGGGATGGGCCGCCGCCTGATCCGGCTGGGTCTCAAGGACACCTACGCCCATGGCGGCTCCAAGCCCTATCTGATGCGCTACTACGGTCTCGACGCCATGGCCCTGGTCAAGGCCATCGAGGATCTGACCGGCCAGCAGACAGGCATCGACGAGGACGCCCTCGACAGCGTGCGCGTCGACGCCGTGCATTCCGCCGTGAAGGCCGAGGCGCTCTGATGCGGTTTGCCGTTACCTACCGCATCTTCGCCGCAAGCGAGGCCGAGGCGCGCCAGCGCGCCGAGGCCATCGCGCTTGAGCAGACCGTGGAAGTTCCCCGCGATGTGGTGCCGGAAGGCTATATCGCCGACGAGATCCTCGGCCAGATCGAGGAGATCGGCCGCGAAAGTGAGGTCACGTTCCGGGCCGTCATCAGCTACAGCCCGGACAGCGCCGGTTTCGAGATCGCCCAGTTCTTCAACGTGATCTTCGGCAATTCCTCCATCCAGCGCGGGCTGAAGGTGATCGACATTGCCCTCGGCGCAACGATGCAGGCCCGCCATCCCGGGCCGCGCTTCGGCATCGAGGGCATCCGCCGGCTGGCGGGACGGCCGAAGGGCGGTCTGATTGCACCCGTGCTGAAGCCGCAGGGGCTCGGGGCCGACGCGCTGGCCCGCATCGCCTATCTCTGCGCCAAGGGCGGGGCCGATATCGTCAAGGAAGACCACGGGATCATGGACCAGCCGATGGCCCCCTTCCGCGAGCGCGTCGAGAAGACCGCCGCCGCCCTTGCCAGGGCTCAGGAGGAGACAGGCCGCAAGGCGCTCTATTTCCCCTCGCTGGCCGGCGAGCCGCAGGAGCTTGACGCCAACATCCGCTTTGCCCGGGACGCTGGCGCCGATGGCATCCTGATCATGCCGGGCCTGCTCGGCTTCGGCATCGCCGCCCGGATCGCCGCCGACGAGCGGCTGGCTATGCCGATCATGACGCATCCGAGTTTCCTTGGACCGTATGTCCTCTCGCCCGACACCGGCTTCACCCACGCCATGATGTTCGGCACGCTGCAGCGCATTGCGGGCTCGGATATTTCCGTGTTCCCGAATGTCGGCGGCCGCTTCGGCTTCACCGTGGCCGAATGCCAGTCGATCGCCGATGCCTGCCGCTCCCCATCCGGCCCCGGCCAGGCGATGCTGCCGAGCCCCGGCGGCGGCATGAGCGTGGAACGGGCCGGTGAAATGGCCAGGATGTACGGAAGCGACGTGGTCTATCTCCTCGGCGGCAGCCTCCTGCGCCTTGGCGACGACATCGGCAACGGCATCACCGCCATGCGCCAGGCGCTGGACGAGGTCGAGCGGGAACACGGTTGAAGCCAAGCAGCCTGCTGCAATACTCAGAAGCCGGGGTGGGTGACCGCTCCGGCTTTCGTGTATTTGGGGAGGTCGCTGGTCCCGGCTCGCGCCGTCATTCCGGACAAGGTGAGCGAAGCGAACCGCCGATCCGGAATCCAGCGCATCTGTGCGAGCGTGAGCGAGCTCCAAAAAGCAATTGAACAATACCCGGGTGCAGGGGCGCTTTGTCGCGCTGCGCGCGGCTGATTTCTGGATCCCGGCTCGGCGCTTCGCTAACGCTCAGCTGGGCCGGGATGACGGCGGTGCGAGGGCAGCAAAAAGCCGGAGCAGTTGCCCGCTCCGGCTTCAGACTGCTGACAAACCTCGACCTCTCCGACGTCATCCCGGCCAAGCGAAGCGCAGAGCCGGGACCGGAGAGTCGAGGCCTCTATATTTCAATCAGCTAACCCAGAAGAGACCTAGGCTCTCCGGTCCCGGATCTCCGCTTCGCTGCGTTTGGGATGACGATAGAGGGTTTGTCATCAACCTCAAGCCGGAGCGGTCACCCGCTCCGGCTTTTCCTTTGGTCTACCCGCGCAAAACTCAGCGCTTCGGCAGGGGCATCCAGGCCGGAACGGCGACGTCGGCATGGGCGAAGGCGGGCAGCTTTGCGCCCAGTTCTTCCATGTTCTTGATGTCGAGCTCGTTCAGCATCTTCTGGGTGATCAGGGTCGGCGGCACGATGACGCTGCGGCCCGGATCTTCACCGGCGAGAAGCTGTGCGAGCGCACGGACGGAGACCTCCCCCACGACGGCCGGGTTGGTGGCGGCAGTGGCCTTCCAGGCAGAGCCCGCCTCGCGCATGGCGGCGATGTCCGAGGTGGACACGTCCGCCGAGTAGATCGACACCTGACCGGACATGCCGGCTTCATCGACGGCGATCTTCACGCCCTTGGCGAATTCGTCGTAAGGGGCGAAGACAACGTTGATGCCCGGGTTGGCCGACAGCACCGAACGGGCCTGATTGGCGACCGAGTTGGCAATCGGGTTGTCGAGCGTGCCGAATTCGGCGACCTGCTTGATGCCCGGGTTTGCCGCCTTGACGGCCTTCCAGGTCTCGTCGCGGCGGTCGAGCGGGGCGATGCCCGGGACATAGACGTAGCCTGCGGTCCAGGTCGTGCCGTTGTCGGCCACGGCCTGCTCCAGAGCAAGACGGGCAAGGTCACGGTCGGACTGCTCGATCTGCGGGATCTTCGGGTTCTCGACGTTCACGTCAAAGGCGACGACCTTGATGCCGGCATCGACTGCGCGCTGTGCAGCGGCCTGCATGGATTCCGTCAGGCCGTGCTGGATGATGATGCCGTCGACTCCGAGGGCAATCGCCTGATCGACCATGTCGGCCTGCAGCGCGGCATCCTGGCGGCTGTCCAAGACGCGCAGGTCAACGCCAAGCGCGGCAGCCTGCTTCTCGACGCCGGACAGATAGGCCTGGAAGAAGTCGCCGGTGGACAGATAGCGCACCAGCGCGATCTTGACCTCGGCCGGCTTGTCGAAGGGCTTCGGCATCTCGGCGGCAAAGGCGAGACCCGGGACCATCGCCACCGTGGCGGCAAGGGCCGTGAAGAGACGTCTGGTAATCATGATTCCTCCCGTTGCTGTTTTATATAGTCCACGTCAGCCGCGCGCCCGTCCCCCTCGGCCGGACAGCGCGAAAGTGAAGACAAGGGCGATGACGAGCACGCCGCCCTTGATGAAGTCCTGGGTGTAGTAGGGCGCGTTCATCATCGTCAGACCCTGCAGCAGGATGCCGACGAAAAGCGCGCCGATGGCGGTGCCGAAGGCATTCGGCTTGGAGGCACCGAGCACGGCAAAGCCGATGAGTGCGGCCGCGACAGAATCGAGCAGCAGGTTGTTGCCCGAGGCCACGTCACCACGCCCGAGACGGGCCGCCAGCAGGACGCCGCCGAAGGAGGCGAGCGTGCCGGAGATCATGTAGGCGGCGATCTTGTAGCCGTTGACATTGGCCCCGGCGAGACCGGCCGCCTTGGCGTTGGAGCCGATGGCATACATCAGCCGGCCGTGACGGGTCAGTTCCAGGAACACCCAGACGCCGATGGCGATGAGCACGAGGAACACCACAGAAAGCGGCACGAGATTGGGCAGGATGAAATCCAGCCGGTGCCGGCCGAGCATCAGGAAGCCTTCCGAGAAGATGCCGCTGGCCGTGGTGCCGTCCGGCAGGGTCATCCCGGTGGAGATGGAACGCCCCTCGGTCGGAATGCGCTGCAGGCCGACGAGCAGGAACATCATGCCGAGCGTCGCCAGGAGGTCCGGCACCTTCATCTTGACGATGAGAAGGCCGTTCACGAGGCCGACGAGCAGGCCCATGCCGAGACAGAGCGCCACGGCGGACACGGCATCCAGCTGCCAGACGACCATGGCGTAGGACGACAGCATCAATGCGGAGGTCGCGACCGCGCCGATCGACAGGTCGAAGCCGCCGACGACCAGCGTGGCGGTGACGCCCAGCGCCAGGATGCCCGTGATCGCCACCGACTGCAGGATGAAGACGGCGCTGTGCGGCGACAGGAAGCCTTCCGCCATGACGCCAAAGAAGACGATCAGCCCGGCCATCAGCACCAGGAAGCCATATTTGATGGCCAGATCGATCGCGTTCGGGGAACCACTCTGCATCTTACTGTCCTGCTGCGCTCGGAAGCGATGCATCGACCACCTGGGCCATGATCGCGGAGACGTCGATGTTTTCGTTGCGGTGCTCGCCAACGATGGAATGTTCGCTCATCACCAGCACCCGGTCGGCAATCTCCAGCGCTTCGTCCAGCTCGGCGACGAAAACGATGGTGGCGCGGGTGGCGGCGGTTTCGCGGATCTTGTGGCCGATGTCGCGCCTTGCCTGGATGTCGACGCCCTGGAACGGCTCATCGAGCAACAGGAGCCGCGAGGCCTCGGCCATCCAGCGGGCAACCATCACCTTCTGCTGGTTGCCACCCGACAGGGTGCCGATGCCGTCGGTGGGCGATTGGCAGACGACGCCCATCTCGGAAATCATCCGCCGGGTCGTGGCAAGCTCGGACGCGCCGCGCACGAACTGGGCCGTGCTGTGGCGCTTCAGGAACGGCAGCGTCAGATTGCGCAGGATGTCGAAGTCGGCAACGACCGCGTTGACCGGCCGGTCCTTGGGCGACAGGAACACGCCGGCATCGATGGCCGCGCGAGGACTTGCCGGGCGATGCGGCTTGCCATCCAGCCGGACTTCGCCGGAGACGGCTGCACCGGTGCCGAACAGCACGGAGGCAAACTCCGACTTGCCGGCGCCGACCAGACCCGTGATCGCCACAACCTCATTGGCATGGCAGGTCAGGGAGAACGGTCTCGCCCCTGGCCGCAGCACCAGATCGCGCACCTCGAGCACGGGCAGACCGGGTTGAGGAATGGTGATGTCAACCTCGGTGATCTCGTGACCGAGCATCGCCCGCACGGCACCGGAATAGTCGAGTTCCGGACCTTCAAAGACACCGGAAATGCGGCCATCGCGCATCGACACGATCCGGTCGGCGAGACGGCGAATATCGGACATGCGGTGCGAGATGTAGAGAATGGCGACACCCCGGGCGCGCAGGCTGTCGATGAGGTCGAACAGCCGCGAGGCCTCGGCGGCGGACAGAGAAGAGGTCGGCTCGTCCAGGATCAGAAGGCGCGGCTGATGCGCCATGGCGCGGGCGATGGAGACCAGTTGCCGATCCGCCAGTGACAGGCCAGCGACCGGACGGCTGACGTCAATGGTGAGACCGACGGCTGCAGCGATCTCGCGCGCCCTGGCCCGCATCTTGCGGCCATTGAGGAAAACGCCGCCACCGCTGGCCAGACCGTCCAGCAACAGGTTGGAGGCCACATCCAGATCCGGCACGACGCCATCATTGATGTTCTGGTGGACCGTGACGATACCGGCCCGTAGCGCCTCGGATGGCGTCTCGGGCTTGAAGGGCTGGCCAGCCAGGGTCACGCTGCCGCTGTCGGCCGCATGCACCCCGCACAAGATCTTCACGAGCGTCGATTTTCCGGCCCCGTTCGCTCCCATCAGAACGGTTACCTGTCCACCGGACAGGTCCAGATCGACCCCGCGCAGCACCTGGTTCCGGCCGAATGCTTTGCACAGGCCAGCCAGGCGGATTGCCTGATCACTCACAGTGTATTCTCCTCCACTGGGAACAGGCTACGTCCGGAAGCTTTCATATGTCAATATGATTTGACAATTGCATTGGAAGCCGATTTCCTGCATCGCATCAAACACTCACGCGGCCAGTCCGCAGTGCCATATCACGCAAGTCGCACAAGGGAGGAGACCTGTGACGGACAGCACCTACAAGGCCCTGGAGCCAGCGACCCTCGCCGACCGGCTGGGCAGCATTCCCGCCATCCGCGAGCGCACGGGCGATCCGGCACGGTGGTCCGTGCGGGAAGTCGGCGACGGCAACCTGAACCTCGTCTTCATCATCGACGGGCCCGACGGCAGCCTGATCGTCAAGCAGGCGCTGCCTTACGTGCGCCTCGTCGGGGAAAGCTGGCCGCTGCCGCTGAAGCGCGCCTTCTTCGAGTACAACGCCCTGATCCGTCAGGCGGAACGCGATCCCGGCAGCGTGCCGGAGATCTATCATTTCGATGAGGCGCAGGCGCTGATCGTTATGGAGTTCCTGACCCCGCACGTCATCCTGCGCAAGAGCCTGATGGAGGCGCGGACGCATCCAGATCTCGGCAAGGTGCTCGGCGAATTCTGCGCCCGCACCCTGTTCCGTGGGTCGGACCTGTCGATGCCGACCGCCCGGCGCAAGGCGGATCTGGCGCTGTTTGCCGGCAATGTCGAGCTCTGCGACATCACCGAGAACCTCGTCTTCTCCGATCCCTATTTCGCCGCCCCGCTCAACCGCCACACCCCGGCGCTGGATCCGGTGGTGGCCATGCTGCGGGCGGACACGGATCTGAAAATCACCGCCCAGCATCTCAAGATGGCCTTTGCCAACAACGCCGAGACACTGCTGCATGGTGACCTGCACACCGGCTCGGTGATGGTTTCGGACAGCGAGACCCGGGTGATCGATCCGGAGTTTGCCACCTATGGCCCGATGGGCTTCGACATCGGCATGCTGATCGCCAACTTCCTGATGGCCTATTTCGCCCAGGAAGGCCACGCCGAGACCCCCGGGGCCCGCGCGCAGTACAAGGAATGGATCCTGTCCGTCGTTGACGCGATCTGGGCCCATTTCAGCACCGAGTTCACCCGGCTGTGGCGGACGGAGCGCAGCGGCATCCTCTATCAGGCAAGCCTGTTCGAGGATCAGGGCCACGGGCTTGCCGCCGAGAAGGCACGTCTGGAGCGGCTGGCCGCCATCTGGCGCGACACGCTTGGCTTCTGCGGCATCGAGATGCACCGCCGCACGCTGGGGCTCGCCCACATCGCCGAATATGACCGCATCGAGGACGAAGCGCTGCGCGCCGCCTGCGAGGCCAGGGGCCTGATGCTCGGCCGCGTGCTGGCCGTCGGCCGGGCAGAGATCACCTCCATGGCCGAGGTGCTGGATCTGGCGCGCAAGATCAACGGAGAGGATTACCTATGAAAATCGACGGCACCCATTATCGCTCGATCTGGCGCGAGCCGTCGGGCGAGGTCCGCATCATCGACCAGCGCTGGCTGCCGCATGACCTCAGGATCGTGCCGCTGACCAACCGGGCGGAGTTCGCCGTTGCCATCCGCGACATGTGGGTGCGCGGCGCGCCGCTGATCGGCGCAACGGCGGCCTATGGCGTTGCGGTGCAGATGGCGGCGGATCCGTCCGACGCTTCGCTTGGCGAGACCTATGACATTCTCAACGAGACCCGCCCCACCGCCATCAACCTGCGCTGGGCGCTGGACGAGATGATGAAGGTTCTGAAGCCGCTGAGCCCGGCGGACCGTGCTGCGGCCGCCTTTGCCCGCGCGGCCGCGATCAGCGACGAGGATGTGGAGATGAACCGGCAGATCGGCCTCAACGGGCTCGAGATCATCCGCGACATCTCGCGCAGGAAAGGTGGCAAGCGCGTCAACGTGCTCACCCATTGCAACGCCGGCTGGCCGGCCACCGTGGACTGGGGCACCGCCACCTCGCCGATCTATCACGCAGTCGAGGACGGCATCGACATCCATGTTTTTGTTGACGAGACGCGGCCGCGCAACCAGGGCGCCCAGCTGACCAGCTGGGAACTGAACAGCCACGGCGTATCGCATGACCTCATCGTCGACAACGCCGGCGGCCATTTGATGCAGCATGGCGAGGTCGATCTCGTCATCGTCGGCACCGACCGCACCACGGCGCGCGGCGACGTCTGCAACAAGATCGGCACCTATCTGAAGGCGCTGGCGGCCAAGGCCAATGGCGTGCCCTTCTACGTCGCCCTGCCCTCTCCGACCATCGACTGGACCGTCGTCGACGGCGTGAAGGAGATCCCGATCGAGGAGCGCAGCGGCGTCGAAGTGACCCACGTGCAGGGCCGCAGCGAGGACGGACGCATCCTGTCGGTGCAGATCTCGCCGACCGGCACCCCGGCCCGCAACCCGGCCTTCGACGTGACGCCGGCCGAACTCGTCACCGGCCTCATCACCGAACGCGGCATCTGCCCGGCAACAACGGAAGGCCTCGCGGCGATGTTCCCGGACAGGGCGGGCCGGCGCTGACGCAGTTTGCGAAAAGGAAAGCCCCGGCCAGACGGCCGGGGCCTACTCGCTTGCAGAGCCCTGGTTGGTTCGCACTGCCCAAGAACAGTCGGACGAAGTTCGCTGAGCCGGGAGCGGCAACAAATCACCGCTCTGCGAACGAGTTGGCCCCGGATCTCCGCTTCGCTGCGTCCGGGGTGACGCCCGAGGGTCGTCTCTACCAATCCCGTGTTCGCACGATCGAACAACTCAGGCTACAACGACTCTGGCAAGGCTGCAGATCACCCTACTCCGCAAGCAACGCCTCGGCGACGCCGACGCTGGTGACGATATGGGTGGCGTAGCCGCCGCGGATGGCGGCGCGGGTGGCGGCGACCTTGTCGAGGCCGGGGGTGACCAGGATGCCCATGTCCAGTCCCGCGAGCCGGTTGACCGGAATGCCGATGACGCGGGCGTCGAGCGGCCCCGGAATGGGCTTGCCGTCCGCGTCGATGAAGCGGCCGCACAGGACCGCCGTTGCCCCTTGCGCGATGTACCAGTCCAGCTCGGTCAGTGTTGCGACGCCGGACCCGACGATGTGGCTGGAGGGCTCGCAGGTGCCAACGGAATAGAGAAACTTGTTGCAGGTGAGCAGGCGCGCCAGCTGGTCGCGGATGATCGGCTCGGCCCGCAGCTGCGCCGCGATGTCGCCATTGGTGAGGACGGCCGGCGCATGCAGGTTGAGGCAGAGCGCGCCGAGGCGCTGCGCCAGCCGCGTCGAGCAGGCTTCCGCCGTGAAGCCATAGGGTGTGGCCATGGAGCCGACGAGCTGCAGCACCGTGAGATCCTCGATGCGGGTATCATCACTCACTCGCGCCAGTTCATAGATGGTGCGGCCCCAGGCAACGCCGAGCCGGTCGCCCTTTTCCAGCAGCTTCGGCAGCCACTCTGCCGCCCCGCGCACGACGCGTTGAAAGGTTGTCTCCTCATCCGCCCCCTCGTCCGGGATGACATAGGCCGCGGTCAGGCCAAAGCGGCCGCAAAGATCGACTGCCAGCCGGTGCCGCGTGAAGGCGTCGGAATTGAGCGAGATGCGGATGATGCCGCGCTCGCGCGCGTCCTGCAGGTAGTTGACGACGGTGGCGCGCGAGATGCCCAGCCGGTCGGCGATCTCCTTCTGGTTCAGGCCCTCGTGGTAATACATCCAGGCCACCTCGATCACCACGTTCTCGCCGCTGATCTGTCCCGTCGTCCGCCGCTTCACACCCGCCATTCGCCCCACCATTTTATTTATGACAGCATGTTCTGACTTTTGTATAAAAGCTGCCGAAGATCAAGCTGATCCAAGCGCCGCGTGCCAAGAGGCAGATGCTTGCGCGGGGATCATGTACGGGAGGATAGGAATGATCGCAAACCGGTGGCAAGACAGCGAAGCGGTGGCCTTTCAGGATGCGGCCGGTCAGGACCCGGCTGCGCGTGAACTGGCGCTGCGCGTTTACACCTCCCGTCTCATCGGCATGGACCCGGATCTGGTCATGCATGGCGGTGGCAACACCTCGGTCAAGCTGAAGGCGCGCGACATTTTCGGCGAGGAGCTGGATGTCATCCACATCAAGGGCTCGGGCTGGGATCTGGAGACGATCAAGGCCGCAGGCCTGCCGGCCGTGCGCATGGCCCCGCTGATGCGGCTGCGCGAGCTGGCGGCCCTTTCCGACGAAGACATGGTCAACATCCAGCGCTCCAACCTGATGGATTCGACCGCACCCAATCCGTCCGTGGAAACGCTGCTGCACGCCTACATCCCGCACACCTATGTCGACCACACCCACGCCACCGCCTTCCTGACGCTCGCCAATCTGCCGGAAGTGGCGGAAGCGACCCGCGAGATCTTCGGCAGCAAGCTGGCGCTGGTGCCCTATGTCATGCCAGGCTTCGCGCTCGCCAAGCTTGCGGCCGAGACCTATGAGGCCCATCCGGGGATCGAGGGTCTTCTGCTCGTCAACCACGGCCATTTCGCCTGGGGGCCGACGGCCAAGGCGTCCTATGACAAGATCATCGAGCACACCAACCTGGTGGAAGAGTGGCTGGCCAGCCGCCGCCCGGGCAAGCTGGTGGCCGTGGCCCGGCCGCAGACCACCAGCGTCGCCGAGACGCTTGCCGCGCTGCGCGGGGCCATTGCCCGTCACCTGCCCGAAAGCGCGGCGATGTCGGTCTTCGACCTGCGCGACGGCGACGCGGTGCTGGACTTCCTGGAGCGCAAGGACCTGGCGTTACTGGCCACGCGCGGCGTTGCCACCCCGGATCACGTGATCCGCACCAAGGGCCATCCGCTGCATCTCACCCGCGCCGACGTCGCGCGGGGGCCGGACGCCGTCAGCGCGGTGGTGGACCGGTTCGTTGCCGACTACATCGCCTATTTCGAGCGCAATGCGCCGCGCTTCGGCGGGGCCAAGACCATGCTGTCGCCGGTGCCGAACCTTGCCTGGATCGAAGGGATAGGCCTTGTCGGCATGGGCGCGAACGCAACAGCGGCGCGCATTGCCGCCGACATCGGCGAGCAGACGCTGCGCGTCATGGCGGATGGCGAGGCCCGCGGCGGGTTCTATCCGATCAAGGAAACGGATCTGTTCGATCTCGAGTACTGGTCGCTGGAACAGGCCAAGCTCGGCAAGGGCGCAAAGCCCGCGCTGCAGGGACAGGTCGTGCTGGTGACGGGTGGTGCCGGCGCCATCGGTCTGGCCACCGCCAAGGTCTTTGCGGCAGCCGGGGCGACGCTGTTCCTGGTTGACCGGGATCAGGCCGCCCTCGACACAGCCCTTGCCAGCCTCGGCCGCGACCATGCCGGCCATGCCTGCGACATCACGGCAAAGGGCGCGGCAGCCAGCGCGGTGGAGGCCTGTGTCGCCCGCTTCGGCGGCCTCGACATTCTCATCTCCAACGCCGGCGCGGCCATGACGGGGGACGTGGCAACGCTGTCCGATGAAACCCTGCGGGCGAGCTTCGAGCTGAACTTCTTTGCCCATCAGGCCTTTGCGCAGGCAGCCGTAGCCGTCTTCCGCCGCCAGGGACGCGGGGGGCAGATCCTGTTCAACGTCTCCAAGCAGGCGGTCAATCCGGGCAAGGGCTTTGCCGCCTACGGCCTGCCCAAGGCAGCGACCTTCTTCCTCCTGCGCCAGCTCGCGCTGGAACTCGGCGGCGAAGGCATCCGCGTCAACGGCATCAACGCCGACCGCATCCGCTCGGGCCTGCTGACCCCGGAGATGATCGCGGCCCGCTCCTCCGCCCGCAACATCGACGAGGCGACCTACATGGGCGGCAACCTGCTGCGCAAGGAGGTCGAGGCGGTGCATGTCGGCGAGGCCTTCCTCGCGCTTGCCCGGTCGGAACGCACCACGGCGCATGTGATGACCGTCGACGGCGGCAACATCGAAGCCGCGCTGCGGTAAGGTCAGGTCGGGGCGAACGGCGCCTTTTCGGAGCCACAAGCACAGCAGTCATCCCCGCCTTGTGCGGGGATCCATGTTGTCCAAAGCTTGTCCGGGGGGAGTTCTTACTGACCTGAGCCCATTGGCTGGATCCCCGCACAAGGCGGGGATGACGTCAGTAAATAGGAATGATCTTCGCAGTCTTGCACAGCGAAGCTCATTCCTGAAGGTCGGTCAGGAGATCCCGGCCAGTTTCCAAAGATCATCGCGCGCGCCGGGGCCAGCCGCGAGAACAGGAGCCCCCTTGCGCAGGGACTCTCCCACGGCCGGGAACGGAAGAACTGATCCACCTGCCTCCTGAATGAGACAGTAGCCCGCCATGCAGTCCCAGGCGTGCATGTAAGGCTCGTAGTAGCCAACGAGCTTTCCGGCTGCGACATAGGCCAGCATCAGGGCACCAGAGCCGTTGCGGATCGGGTTGCCTCCCATGCGCAACAGACCGGTGAAGATCTCGCCAACCCGCTCCGGCGTGACATAGCTGTTGCTGCCGATGCCGGTCAGGCCGTTCTGCACGGTTCGCGCCGGATCAAGTTTCAGCGTGCGCCCGTCCAGCGTCGCGCCCATGCCCTTTGCAGCTGCGTAGACTTCACCCGTACACGGCACGGCAATGACGCCGATGACAGGCTCGCCATCGCAAATGGCGGCAATCGACACGCACCAGCTTGGCATGCCGTTGACGAAGGGGGCCGTGCCGTCAATCGGATCAACGATCCACGTAAAGCCCGAACTGCCTTCGGTCAGACCAAACTCCTCACCCAGGAACCCGTCCTTGGGTAGGTCCGCCGCGACGCGGTCGCGAATAAGCTGTTCCACGTTGCGATCAGCGATGGAAACAACGTCCTGAAGATCGCGCTTGGTCTCGATGACAAGCGTGTCGCGACGATTGAAATAGTCGAGTGCAACGGCAGCGGCTGCACCAGCGATGTCGGTGGCCAGCGCCAGGCGATCAGCGATGGGATCGCCAGTCTGATAAGGGGTCATGAGAGGAGTGTTTCCGTAGGTCAGGCAGAGATGAGAGCAATACCGCGATCACGTAACGCGACTGCGACGGCGGTTTGCGGCGGAAGCGGCAGGGTTGCTTCGTAGTCGGTGACAAAGAGCGGTCCGACCTCGGTCTCCACTTCATACTCGACATGATCGCCAAGATAGGCCGAGGACCTGATCTGGCCCGGCAATCCAGCCAGACCGGAGGCAGCAACCCGGATCGCGCCGGGACGGATGGCGAGCTGCGCCTTGCCAGGCCGCGCCTGCCCGCCGGGCACACGGTGTTCGACCGAGCCGAGGCGGATGGTGGCATCAGCCCCCTCCACCCGCAGCACCTCGCAGGGAACCACATTCGCCTCGCCCATGAAGTCGGCGATGAAGGTGGAGGCCGGGGTCTCGTAGAGGTCGCGTGGTGCGCCGGACTGAGCGATGACGCCGTCTTTCATAACGATGATCGTGTCGGAAACCGCCAGCGCCTCGTCCTGGTCGTGCGTGACGTAGACGGCGGTGAAGCCGAGCCGCTGTTGCAGCTCGCGGATCTCGGTGCGGACCTTGCGGCGCAAGCGCGCGTCAAGGTTCGACAGCGGCTCATCCAGCAGCAGGACTTGAGGTTCGAGCACCAGCGCGCGGGCAACCGCGACACGCTGCTGCTGCCCGCCCGACAGCTCCGCAGGCAAGCGGTGGCCCATGCCGGCAAGACCGACCTGAGCCAGACCGTCCTCGGCCTTTTCCCTGGCTTCCCTGCCCTTCAGGCCTGAGGACTCCAGGCCATAAGCGACATTCTCCAGCGCGCTCATATGCGGGAACAGCGCGTAGGACTGGAACACCATGGACACATCGCGGGAATGCGCCGGCAGCATGGTCACATCCTTGCCGCCAATCAGGATCCGGCCCGAGGTTGGATGCTCGAGGCCTGCAAGCATGCGCAGGGTGGTCGTCTTTCCGCAGCCCGAAGGCCCCAGAAGCGTGACCAGTGTCCCGGGCTCGATGGTGAGCGACAGATCCGGAATGGCGGTAAAAGTGCCGAAGTCCTTGCGCACGTGTTCAAAGACCACGGAACCGGGCTTGTGGGTGGTCATGCAGTTTTCTCCTGGGAAAGACGGGGGCCGGTGGCGCGGGCCTGGCCGGCAACGCGGTTCTCACGGCGCAGGCGGCGCTCGCCTACGAGAAGCTGGAAGCCGGCGATGATGGTGATCATCACGAAGATCAGCATCGAGGAATAGGCGATGGCGACACCATACTCGCCGTTCTCGACCAGCCCGACGATGTAGGACGTGGCCATGTTGTATTCGGCGCTGACGAGGAAGATCACGGCGCTGATGGACGTGATCGCCCGGACGAAGGAATAAACCAGCGCTGCCGTTATCGCCGGACGGAGAAGCGGCAGGATGACCTTGCGCAGGGTGCGCAGGCTGGTTGCCCTCAGCGTCAGCGAGGCTTCATCAAGGCTCTTGTCGAGCTGGCTCATGGCCGCGATGCCGCCGCGAACACCGACCGGCATGTTGCGGAAGACGAAGCAGGCGATGAGGATCAGCGCCGAACCGGTCATTTCCAGCGGCGGCAGGTTGAAGGCCATGATGTAGCTGATGCCGATGACCGTGCCGGGGATGGCAAAGCTCATCATCAGCGCGAACTCGAACACATTCTGTCCAGCGAACTTCTGCCGCACGATGATGTAGGCCGTGAGGAGGCCGACAGCGGCGGTCAGCGGCGCGGAGATCAGTGCAATCTCCATGGTCGTCCAGAAGGAGTTCCAGGCGACACCGGTCCAGACAAGAGCACCGTTTTCAAACCCGACAGAGAAGGCCCGCGTGTAATGTTCGAGTGTCAGGGAATTGTCGAGGCCCCAGGTGGTCACGAAGCCACCGAAGATGATCATGCAGTAGACCACCAGCGTAAAGCCGATCCACGGGATCACGACCGCATGCACGGCAATCGAGACACTGCGCGGCAGCGCGATGTGCGCGCCGCTGTCGCCTTTTCCGGTCACCGTCGCGTAGTTCTTGCCCGAGAGCCACAGCCGCTGCGCCAGAAACGCCGACAGGGTGAAGCAGAGCAGAATGATTGCGAGCACGGCCGCGCGTGAGGGATCATTTTGCGATCCCACCACGGCAAAGAATATCTCAGTCGAGAGCACGCCGTGACTGCCGCCCAACACCAGCGGATTGCCGAAATCGGCCATGCTTTCGATGAAGCCGATCAGGAAGGCATTGGCGAGACCCGGCTTCATCAGGGGCAGCGAGACGCGCCAGAAGGTCCGCCAGCGGTCAGCGCGAAGGGTCTGCGACGCCTCCTCCAGCGACGGGCTGACGCCCTCGACGACACCGATGAGGACAAGGAAGGCAATCGGCGTGAAGGACAGGACCTGCGCGATCCAGATGCCGCTGAGCCCATAGAGCCAGCGGCCCGGCTCGATGCCGAACAGGGCGGACAGCCCTTCCGTTACCACGCCCGCACGGCCGAACAAGAGCGTCAGGGCGAGGCCGATGACGAAGGGCGGTGTGATGATCGGCAGGATGGTGATCAGCCGCAGTCCCTTCTTGTAGGGAAACCGCGTGCGTGTGGCGACCAGCGCAAAGGCAAGACCAAGGAGGGTCGAGCCAAGACCCGTCATGATGGCAAGCCAGAGCGTACGGACCGCCACGCCGCAGCGCCCTTCTCCGGTCAGACAGGCAAGGCTCCAGATCGATCCATCCTGGATGTTGCGAATGAAGCCGTCGGGGCGGAAGGAGCCGTCGAAGTCCTGCACCGATCCAACGAACATGCTGCCAATGGGATAGAAGACGAAGACGGTGACGAGGAACACCAGCATCGAGATGGAGCCGGTGGTGAACCCGTCACCCTTCATTGCGCCTCGGTCAGCCATGCCGAAGGCAAAGAACAGCACGAAGACGACCGACAGCAAGACCGCGCCAGCCCCCATCGAGGGTTGACCTTCGGAAAGCATGCCGAACAGGGTTTCGCTGATGGTCCAGGTCCAGCCAGTAAAGCCGATGGCGAGGCCCTGCAGCGCCATGAAAAACAGGCCGAGCCCGCCGGCCACCGCGAGGATGACGCCGCGCCGCGCCGGATCCGCAACAAGGCGAGCCGAAGCACCAAGCAGGAACAGCGCAAGCACGACGGCGAGCCAGGGCCGTCCTTCTGCCGTTATCTGCATCAGCCCCGGCGCGAGGTCACGCGTACCGGGGAACCCCGACAGCCAGCCAAGGCCGAAGAAGCCGCCCTCCACCCGGTACCAGGGCACCAGCGTAAGCCCCAGGGCACCCAGCCCCAAAAGCAAGTCCAATCGTCGTTTGCCACCCAGCATCGCCAGCCCGTTCTTAATTGTTTTTCTGGAAGGAGACATCCGGGGCGTGGCCCCGGATGCCATCATCGCGTGTGAGCTCAGTTGGCGATTGCGCCGATCTCGCGATCCCAGCGCTCCAGCAGCGCCTTGCGCTTGGCCGGGTCGCTGTAGGTCTTGAAGTCGTAGTCGATCAGCTTGATGTCCTCGAAGCGAGGAGCTTCTTTCGGGATCTCGGCCGACTTGTTGGACGGCAACTGGAAGGACTTGGCATCCTTCATGCGGGACTGCACCTCGGGCTTCAGCGCCCAGTCGTACCAGAGCTTGGCATTATCGAGATTGCGCGCGCCCTTGATGATCGACATGGAGCCGATCTCGTAGCCAGTGCCTTCGCACGGGGCGACGGATTTGACGGGGAAGCCCTCTGCCGTCTGGGCGACAGCGTCATGCATGAAGACAATGCCCAGACCTGCCTCGCCGCGCGCGGCGGCCTTCACCGGAGCCGAGCCGGACTTGGTGTACTGGGAGACGTTGGCGTTGAGGCTCTTGAGGTACTCGAAAGCCTTGTCTTCGCCCATGATCTGCACCAGCGAGGCCAGGGCGGTATAGGCCGTGCCGGATGAATTCGGGTTGGCGATCTGGATCTCGCCCTTCAGCTCGGGCGCCAGCAAATCCGCCCAGCATACCGGCTCCTTCAGACCCTTCTTGGCGAAGAGCTCGGTGTTGTAGCCCCAGCCGAGCGCACCAGCGTAAACGCCGACAGTGCGGTGTCCCGAGCTTTCGGCCTGCTTCACAGCCCAGCTGTTCAGCTGATCAAGCATCGGCGACTTGTATTCCAGCGTCAGGTTTTCAGAAGCGGCCTGCAGATGCGGGTCACCCGTACCGCCCCACCAGATATCCGTCTTCGGATTGCGCGCTTCAGCCCGGACCTTGGCGTAGGTCTCGCCTGACGACAGGCGAACCATATTGACCTTCACGTCATGGGCCTTTTCGAAGTCGCCCAGCATCTGCTCACAAATGACCACATCGGCCGAGCAGATCAGGTTGAGTTCCCCGGCGGCCTCGGCCGCGCTGGCTGCCATCAGGGAGCCGGCGGCTGCGGCGATCAGGGTGGCAATCGATTTCGATGTCATGTCGTTTCCTCCTCCGGATGGATCCGGTTCTTCGTCTGGCGGCCCACTCAGGGCCTGTTGCCGCTGATGCGGTCTGGTTGGCGGCACCAACGGACAAGCTTCGTCCGTTCGGCGCCGCAATTGGTGCGGCCCGTTGATCGGGGTGGTTTGGGATCGGTCTGACTGACGCTGCTAGCGACAGTCTCAGTTGATCAGGCGGATCTCACTGGCAAAGCGCCGGAGCAACCGGCTGCGCTGGTCGGGCGAGCCGAAAGTTGCGGAGTCATAATCCACCATGCGAATGAGCGAGATGTCCGGCGCGGCGAGCGGGAGGGCGGCCCTTGCGTTGGCGGGGACCTGGTTCTGACCGGCTGCCGCGCCTGTTGCCTGCCCCTCGGGACTGAGAGCAAACGCAACAAAGCGCTGAGCTTCCTCCAGATGACGAGCCCCCCTCACCAGGCTGACGGCACCGATCTCGTAGCCCGTTCCCTCGCAGGGAGCGACGATGACCAGCGGGGAACCCGCCTGCTTCTGGGTCACAGCGTCATGGATGAAGGAGATGCCGATCAGCGTCTCCCCGCGCGCAGCTGCCTTGACTGGCGCCGCGCCGGACTTCGTGTATTCGGCGATGTTGCGATCGAGCCGCCCGAGATAGGCAAAGGCCTCGTCTTCACCGAAAAGCTGAATGAGTGTCGCAAGCGCGGTGAAAGCCGTGCCAGACGAACTGGGATTGGCGATCTGGATCAGGCCGCGATAGGCAGGATTGGTGAGGTCGTTCCAGCAAGTTGGTGCGGGAAGCCCCCGAGCAGCAAGAAGATCCTGATTGTAGGCAAAGCCAAGAGCACCGGCATAGACGCCAATGGACTGCCCACCTGACAGGCTGTGGAAGTTGCGCGCCCATGGAAGAAGATCTGCGGCGTTGGCCGGCGTGTAGGGCGCAAGCAAGCCTTCTGCCGCAGCCTGGAGATGCGTGTCGCCAGTCCCGCCCCACCAGACATCGACCACCGGATCCCCACGCCCAGCGCGGATCTCGTCCAGGATCTCTCCGGTGCTCTTGCGCATCATGTCGATCTTGCGGCCGGACTGCTGCTCATAGGCAGCTTGCATGGCTGCGCACCAGGCTTCATCAACGCCACAAAGGACGTTGAGCACGGCAGCAGAATGACACATGCCCGCGCCAAGCAGCCAAATGGCCAACCCGGCGCCTAAGGCGCTCATGGCTCTCACGTTTGTCCCCCCAGACCGCTGTTCCTCTCCAGCGACTGGCACCAGAATGGCAGAACTGCAGCGGCGGACAACGGAAGAATGGTTACCGATGTTGCACCAGGGGCACGAATGCATGACAGCCCTTACAAAGATTACAAATATTACATTTGCAAGAAAAACCAATGCTTTGCACCCTCTCGCAAGCATGCATATGATATCGGCGGGAGGACGGAGGAGTGCAGACACAGAAGGTTAGGATCCTGATCGTGGAGGACGATCCGGACATGGCCGAGCTGATTGCCGATCTCGTCGAAGCGGAGGGATGGACACCCGTCTGTGCCGCATCGGCAGAAGACGCAAGGCTTGTGCTTGAGCGCGAGCGGATAGAGCTTGTGCTGGTCGATCACAATCTGCCGGGCACATCGGGCCGGGCCTTTGCCCAGCGCCTGCGCGCAGAAACCGATGTCGGCATTGTCATGGTGACCGCCGCCGGCAGCGCCGCTGACCGGGTGCTGGGATTGGAAACGGCGGCAGACGACTATGTCGTCAAGCCGTTCGAACCGATCGAGCTGACTGCGCGGATCAAGGCTGTGCTGCGCCGGACAGTTCCCGCCCTCAGGGCAGAGCGAGATCCTGATCGCCATGCAGAGACGACGGGCGCGGTCGCGGGTGGGCTGATCCTCGGCGACTGGGCCATTGACCTCAGGAACCGGCGTGCCGTGTGTCGTGCGGACCCGAGCCGGACGCTGACGACAGCAGAGTTTTCGCTCCTGGAGATTCTGGCCGCAACGCCAAACCAGCCGGTCAGCCGTACGCAGATCCTGGCGCGTCTGGGCGCGGAAACGGACCGCCATATCGATCGCAACGTCGATGTTCTGGTGCTGCGCCTGCGGCGCAAGATCGAGCGCAATCCCGATCTGCCCAGCCACATCAAGACGCGGCGCGGTAAAGGCTATATTCTGAGCACGGGCCCTGGTGAGGCAGCTTCGTGATCAGCCGGCCTTTCCTGCGCTCCATCGCATTCCGGCTCCCCTTCGCAATCGCGTTCATCTGTGCACTGGTCATTAGCCTTTCTGCGATCTCCATCTTTGGCCTGTCGCGGGCTCGCGATGAAATGGCCGCCAATGGTCTTGCCGCCTATTCCAGTCTCGCCAAGGCAGCTCTGGTGTCGCGTCAGGTCTCCGATCTGGTGTCCAGCGCTCCTTTCCTGATGAACGCAACGTCGCCGTATCGTGTCTCCAGCAAGAGCCGGGCGCTGGTGGTCCAGGTCGATACGCTGCTGGAAACCCTTGGTACGGCCGCATCCGGCCGCAGCGCCGGAGAGAGTGCGATTGCTGGCCTGTTGGCCACGATCCGTCTGGATACGCTCGATCTTGCCGGCAAGGCAGACCTTGCCCAGTCGCACAAGGCGAGGGCTGCCTCGGCCCTGAGCGAAGTGGCCCTCGGCGATGGCATCGCCAATGCCGATCTGCGGCGGCGGCTGAATGCGTTGGCCCAGTCGGCATCGACCTCTGACAGCTTGTTCCAGCTTGGGGAACTGCGGCGCCGCTTTGTCGCCGAGACAACGCCCCCCGCACTGGAAGCTGGTCCCCCATCACTGCCGGGCTCGAAACTGCTCCCGTATGAGCGGGTGTTTGAGGCGCAGACGGATTACCTGCTGGAGATGTTTGCCATCCGCTCGTCCGTCGCGCGGCTCAACACGGTGGCCCGGGAACTCTCGGAAGCAGCGGAGGCTGAAACGGAACTCGTCACACGAGCCCTGAACGACGCATTCCGTTCGACGACACGGACACTGGAACGGTTGCTGGCGCTGGTGGCTATCGCAACATTGCTGGTCATGGTCCTTGCTTTTCTGTCGATCCGGTCGGTCATGCGCGTGTCGCGCGGCATTGTCACCCTGTCGCATGGCATGAACGCTCTGGCCAAGGGACAGAAGGACATCGGCCCACCGGACTACAGAGGCAATGAGAGCGAGCTGGTGCAGTTGCTCGACGCATTCCGCGCCTTTCGGGACAGCGTCGACCGCGTGACACGTCTGCGCAGGACGGCAGAAGCCGCCGCCCGCACCATTCGCTCGACTTTCCGGAGCATGAATGAAGGGATCGCGATTTTTGATGCAACAGGCACACCGGTGACGATGAACCGGCGTGTCATCGAACTGGTCGGACACAAGGGCTCTGCGCGCAAGCTGCCGCTCCGCCGCTTTGTGGCAGGGATTACGGAAATCGACGCTGCCTTGCTCCCGGATGGAGGCGATCCCGGCCTTCTTGTAGGAGCCAAGGCTCTGCGCCACCGCAGCGACGATGGTCTGGTGACCGAACTGTCCCTGTCTCGGCAAAGCGATGGCGGGGTGATCCTTCTTGCCCGCGACATTACGGATATGGACCGCCGTGAAGCGGAGACCGCGAAGGCACAGAGACTTGATGGCATCATGCGCATGACTCACCAGGTCAGTCACGAGGTGGGCAACATGATCGGCATCATCACCGGCAGCCTCGGGCTGCTCGAACGTGACGAGACCTTCAATGAGCGCCAAAAGCGGCATATCGCGCGGATCCGCAAGGCCGCCGATCGCGGGCGGTCCCTTGCCATGAGCATGCTGTCCGTCGGGAGCCAGCAGCCGATCAATCCGGGCTCGCATGACGTACCCGGCATTCTGCGCGGCATGATCGATGTTCTGGAGATCGCAGTTGGATCCCGCTGCAGCATACAGTTGATCGAAAGCGGCCCTTTGCCCCCCGCTATGATCGATCCAGCTCCTTTCGAGCAGTCGATCCTGAACCTGTGCCTCAATGCGGCAGCGGCCTGTCCCGACGGCGGGACAATCAGTCTCCGCTGCCGTCAGGATGACGCCGACCTCGTCGTATCTGTCACGGATGACGGAAAGGGCATGACCGCCGAGGAAGTCGACAAGGCATTCGAGCCCTATTTTACCACCCGTACTGGTGAAGGCGGAGCGGGCCTTGGCCTTGCCGTGGTCTATGGCTTCATGCGCCAGAGCGGTGGCGATGCCCGCATCTTTTCTGCACCGGATCGCGGCACGACAGTCGAACTGGTTTTCCCGCTCGCCATCTGATGCTCCCGCAGGTGTGATCGGCCCTGTGTCGCGCGTCACTAGGCGTTGGCATAGCTTGCGCTAGATTGTCAGGAACGCGGCGGAAGCCGGGTGGACAGAGCGACGGGAGCGGAAGAATGCGAGCGATAGCGATGGCGGTGGTGGGCGGTCTCGGGCTGGTCCTGGCAGGGTCCGGCCTTGCGATGGCAGCCGGGGACAGTGGCGGCGGCAGCGAGCCGAGCCCGACCGTGCAGAACTGCAAGAAGGGCGAGATCTGGGACAAGAAGACCGGCAAGTGCATCAAGGCACAGTCGGGTCTTGATCAGGATTCCGTCTATGAAGCTGGCCGCGATCTGGCGCTGGCCGGACGGTACGAGGAAGCGATCATCATCCTGTCGCTGGCCGATGACAAGGACGACAAACGCGTCCTGAACTATCTCGGCTACGCCAACCGCAAGCTCGGCCGGGTTCTCGTCGGTCTTGGCTACTACCGCGAAGCGCTGCGCATCGATCCGGATTACGTCCTTGTGCGCGAGTACATGGGCGAAGCGCTGGTGGAGATGGGCGACCTGGCTGGCGCAAAGGCACAGCTCGCCGAAATCGCGGCACGCTGCGGCACCACTTGCGACACCTACCAGTCGCTGTCGGAGACCGTCGCGACCGCGGGCGGCTGACACGGCAGAACGATGAAGGGAGGACACCGCCGGTGCCCTCCCTTTTGGTTTCGTGATCGGATGGGGCTGGTCAGTTCGTTGTGACCGGGACGGTTTCGGCTGCAACAGCCTTGGAGGCCTTGAAACGCCGGTAGATGAAGAAATAGAGCCGGATGTACTGGCCGATCAGGATCGCGTTGATGATCGTGCCTTCGCGGATGAACTTCACTTCGCCCAAGAACGCGAGGCCGATGCAGGCCGAGGTCAGGAGCAGGGTGCAGTCGAAGCCGGTCTTGATGTTGCCCCACTTCCAGCCGGTGCGCTTGCAGATGGTGTTGACGAACATGTCCACCGGCATCAGCACCAGATTGGCAATGATCATCAGGAACAGACCGAAGGCCAGGGCCGCATCGGCGAACACCAGCAGTGCCACCTTGGCCTGATAAAGCTCCAGCTTGATGAATTCGGTCAGCATCAGGTTCAGATCAAGGAACACCGCCAGCACGAAGGCAGGCACCAGCGAGAAGAACGCCGTGATCTTGAAGTCCTTCGGCATGACCAGATAGGTCAGCGCCAGCATGATCAGCTCAAGGATGAAATTGTAGGTGCCCTGCGTCAGCGGCGGAAACACCAGCGTCATGGTGCGCGTCAGGCTCGACTGCGGCGAGATGCCGATGCCCGCGCGGATCGCGAGGCTCACGCCGAATGTCAGGATGTAGATCCCGACGACATACATGATCCAGCGCCGGATCAGGCTGCCGGTGTCGAGGATGTCCGCCTCGCCAGGTTTCTGTGCCATTCCTTCCTCCCGTTCCATCCGGCCTCCCCCGTCGGGGGCCGGTTCCTCCGTTTGATCCTGGCGCCCGGCTGGCCTGCTTGCCGCAGTCCTCTGATGCCGTGCTGGGCGCCGCTTAGCCAGCAGGCACTGCGCGTCCCGCTGGAATTCCTCGTGAAAAGCAGTCTGTGATCCGTTTGCGGACACGTCCGGCCGGCATCGGCCCGGCCGGACGTGTCCCTGTCCGCCTCAGGCCGGCTCAAACCATGAAGCGGAAGCGGTGCAGCGAGATGAACAGGCTGAGCAGCTTGTTGACGACCGGCTCACCCTCGTTGCGATTACCGAGCGCTTCCAGCGCCGCATCGATGGAGCTGGCCGCAGCCGTCAGTTCAGCGACGGTCATGTTGGCCATGACGCCGTAGATCTCGAGCGGCATGACAGCTTTCTGCTGCAGGTTTTCGGTGACCACGCAGGCACCGGAGTAGCCATCCACCTGCTTCAGGCAATGGCACATCTCCGCGCTGTCGTTGCCAATGGCCACGAAATAGGGCTTGGGTGCCGGCCAGAACGTGGCAACGGCCCCGCTCTCGATCGAGACGCCCTTGAACAGGCCGTTGACAACATGCCGGTCCGCCTTGGGATAGCGCTGCACGACGGAAATGCGGCTGTAGCGCACACCGTCCAGCTCCGGCACGACCTTGCCGTCGCGATAGGGCACCCAGACTTCCTGGTAGAACTTGGCGTGACCACGGCCATAGACGTCGAAGAGATAGACCTTGGCCTGCGTACCATCAGCCGAGATCTCCAGCGGCACGATGTCGAGCTGGCTGGCTTCGAGCGAGGCAAGACCAGGCACGCCGTCCTTGCACATGCCCGAGTAGTCGATCTCGGCATTCTTCAGCAGCTTGCGGTCCTTCGCGACCAGCTCGCCGTCCTTGAACACGTAGAGCGGGTTGATGCGCGACAGGCTGTCGGTGAGCACGATGTCAGCGAACTTGCCGGGCGTCAGCGAGCCGATCTGGTCTTCCATGTGGAAGGAGCGGGCGGTGTTGTAGGTGGCCATCTTGATGGCATGGATCGGGTTGATGCCCATGTCGGCGCAGACCCCGATGATCCAGTCCATGTGGCCCGACTTCAGCAGCCGCTCGACCGAGATGTTGTCTGTGCAGAGCATGAAGTTGTCCGTCGGCCACTTGCGGTCGACGATGGCGCGCAGCAGCACCTTGATCACTTCTGCGGAGCCGACGCCGAACTTGATGTGGGTCGGGAAGCCGTAGCGGATCGACTTCTCGATGTCGTCCTCGTTCCAGACGTCGTGGTTGTTGGAGACGCCGATTGCCGGCAGGTAGTTCAGCACCATGTCGGACAGGGCGGTGACACCCCAGTGGCCGTTCATGAAACCGCCCTTGGCCCGCACCCAGGCCGCCTTGCGGAAGTCATCGTCGTTGCCGGAGGAATAGGTGAAGTGCTCGAACTCGCCGAGACCGATCACCGGTTCCATCTGCAGCACCGCCTGGGTGACATGGGCTGCCGTCTTCTTACCCGGAGCAAAGGCGAACAGGCGGTAGGGCAGCTTGTCATAGTCCTTGAACAGTGCCGTCGCTGCTTCAACGCCTTCCTCACCGGCCGCGCTCAAGAGGTCGAGGCATTCGGCGTAGATGGTCGTGGTGCCACAGGGCACCATCGCCTCGGCCAGCGCCGTCGGATGGGCAAGCTGCGACTCGAAGTGGATATGCGCATCGATCAGGCCGGGAATTGCGTAAAGCCCCTTGCCGTCGAAAACCTCGCGCACCTTGAGGATGCTCTCGTCCGGCGACAGCGCGATGATGCGCTTGTCATGAACCAGGATCGAACCCTGGTAGACCGTCTCGCCATGCACATCGAGGATGTTGAGGTTCTTCAGCAGAAGATCCGCCTCCGCCTTGCCATGCAGGATGTCGAAGATGTTGCGGACCTTGTCATAATGCGTGGCTTCGAGAGCGTTCACGGCGTGCCTCCTTGGTGTTGTCCTTTGAGGAGGAACCATCGGGCAGCAGGGCACGAGCGCGCAGCCGGAGACGCCCTTTGCATCGCCGCCTTGCAGCAGCCTGCTTCCGCGACAGACGCAGAAGACATGGCTCGCCCAGTGTGCTGAAGTTCCTCCCCGTGCGGCGCCTGCCCTTCCCCGGCGCGCCGTCTGGGTCATAAGACGGCATTGCACCGCTTCCGAAAAGCAGTATTTATTGCGCGTTGCGTTCGCTTTTTTAGCACGCTCAATCGAAGGCAAACCTGCGATGCTGCATTCCCGCGTGCTGCGCTACATTGATGAAGTTGCCCGCTCCGGCTCGATCAGGGCGGCGGGTGAACGCCTGAACGTTGCTGCATCAGCCATCAACAAGCACGTGCTGCAGCTGGAAGAGGCCATTGGCGAGCCGCTGTTCGAGCGCCTGCCGCGCGGCCTGCGGCTGACACCGGCCGGCGAGATCCTGCTGGCCCATGTGCGCCGGACCATGCGGGAATACAGCCAGGTCGAGGCGGAAATCCGTGATCTGAAGGCACTTCAGGGCGGCGAAGTGATTGTCGCCACGATGAACGGCCTAGCCGGCGGCATCGTGCCCAAGGCGGCCGCGCTCTTCTGCGCCCGTCATCCACGCATTCGCATCAGCATCAAGGTGATGTTCCTGCGCGATATCGTCGGTGCTGTGGAAGCCGGCGAAGCCGATCTCGGCCTTGCCTTCAACCTGCCCCGCCTGGCGCAGCTTGACTGCCTTGGCTCGGTCGATGCAAGGCTCGGGGCGGTGGTCTCCTCGGCCCATCCCCTGTCGGACATGGACAGCATTTCGCTCGCCTCATGCCTGCCCTATCCGCTCATCTTCCCGGACCGGTCCATGGTGATGCACGACCTCGTTGCCGAGACATTCGCGGCGGCTGACCTGCCGGCCGAGCCGACATTCCTGACCAACTCGATTGAGGCGATGAAGCATCTCGCCGCGACAGGGGACAGCATCGCGTTCCTCAGCAAGTTCGACGTCGCCGAGGAACTGCGCGCGGGCGTCTTGACCTATCTGCCGATCCGCGACCGACCGTTCGGACAGAACGTGCTGACCCTTGTCCAGCGCGACCGTCGCAGCCGGGGCCTGGCGGTGCAGATGTTCGCGGACGAGTTGCTGCGCAGCCTGAAACTGTCGTCAGACCCGGACGGCAGTTCAACCGGCAGCTAGGTCGATCATCCTCGGACTGACGATGACCTGGCCCGGACCAGTCACGTGATGCAGCCAGTAGACATAGGGCTCACTCGACAAGGGAGGTTCGCCGGTCCAGCCGAGCCCAGGCGCGTACTGGAACGAAGGGCTGCCGGCAATGGCAGCAAAGTGCCCGGCATGCGTGGTGATCAGCGGTCGATGGACATGGCCCGTCAACAGCCGCAGATGCCCCTTGAACCCGGTGACGAGACGGGTGAACTCCTCCCGCCCCTTGAGCAGCGTCATCGCATCCCACGACGGGCTGGCGAGATCGAACGGCGGGTGGTGCAGCATCAGGAACGTGACGCCGCTCGTCGCCTTGGCGCGCGCCGCGTCATCGGCAAGCCGTTCGGAAAGCCAGTCCAGGCGGTCCCGGCAGAGTTCCCCTGCCACAGCGCCCGGGATGATCGTGTCGAGGCCGATGACGCGGATGCCCTGATACGTCACGTCGAAGTTCAGGAACTGTCCCTCCTCGAACAGGACAAGGTCCTCGAAGGCGCCGCGCATCGCGGTGCGGCGGTCATGGTTGCCGGGAACCACAAGCACCGGCGCGGCAAACCGGGCAAGCATGCGCCGGGCCAGCGCATAGTCCTCGGCGGTGCCGCAGTCGGTCAGATCGCCGGAGATCAGCACCAGGTCGGGCTGCGGCGTCAGGCTCGCGGCATCCGCAAGCACGCGTTCGACGGCAGCGACCGTATCCGCGCGCGGATGGGCGCTTTCCTTGTCGCCAGCGAACAGGTGAAAGTCGGAGAAATGCAGGATGTACATCGCAAGTGTCTTTCTGTCAGCGACCGATCCGGGACAGCACATCGGCTTTCAGGAACCGTTCGATCACCAGCATGAAGCCGACGGAGGGGATCAGGAGGATCAGCGCGGTGATGGAGGCAATCTGGTAGTTGCCGCCCATGCTGGCGTTGAACATCAGGATCGGCAGGGTCGTGATGTCGGGTGCACCGACAAAATAGGTGCCGGTGAACTCATCGATGCTGTCGAGGAATACGAAGATCGACGCCGCCATGAGCCCGGGAAAAGCTTGCGGCAGGGTAATGTCGCGGAACGTGCGCAAGGGGCCGGCACCCAGATTACGGGCCGCTTCCTCCATGCTGCGATCGACTGCCGCGAAGGACGCCGTTGCGATCCAGACCGCATAGACGAGGCCGGGAAGCGAATGCACCAGAACCACGCCGAAAAGCGAACCGTTGAGACCAAGCCCATAGAAGATTGCGGCGATGTTGACGAAGATCGGCAGCGAGGGAAACGCCTGCGGCAACAGGAAAACCAGCATGATCAGACTGCGCGCCGGCAACGTCAGGCGGGCGAGCGCGTAACCCGCCGGGATGGACAGAACCATCGAGAGGCCAACGGTCGCGATGGCGATGGACACCGAGTTCCAGAGCGATTCCCAGGCACCGGCACGCGGGCGGAAAACCCGCGCCCAGAACTCGAAGCCCCAGCGTGTCGGCCACTGGTTGGGATAGAACCACTGTTCGGCAAAGGCCCAGATGGCCAGATTTGCCAGCGGACCGAAGACGACAAAAGCCGCAAGGCCCATGACGAGCGCAAGGCCCAGCGTCTCGGCAAGACGCGAGAAGGCGGGGTGACGGGAACGCATCAATTCGACTTCTCCCTGAGGCTCATCCGCAGGTAGGCCCAGGCGGCAACCGCCGTCAGCAGATAGGAAAACAGGCCCAGCGCATTGGCGACGGCGTAGTCGCCATAAAAGGTCACGCGGTGTGCCATCATGGCCGTCATCATGGTCGGGTTGCCGGAGATCAGCATGACCGGCACCGATAGCACCGACATGATGGTCACGAGCGACAGGACCAGGGCGACGAGCAGTTGTGGCCGCACCTGAGGCAGCACGATCTCGATCAGACAGCGCAGCCGGCCAGCCCCGAGGTTGCGGGCCGCCTCGATGGTGGAGCGGTCCAGGGAGGCCATCGCCCCTGCCAGCAGCAGCGTGACGAAGGGGATCTGCTTCCAGGCGAACGTCAACACCAGCCCGCGCCAGTCCAGAAGGCTTGTCGCCGTTGCGGCATCGACCAGGCCGACGTCCGTCAGCAGCGTATTGAGCACGCCGTTGCGCGCCAGAAAGGACCGGGCGGTCTGACCTGCGACAATGAACGGAATGAACAGCGGCCACCGATAGATCCAGCGCAGCAGCGGCACGGCCCAGCGGCTCTGCCCAAGCGTCAGATAGCCGGCAATCGCGATGGAGACGAAGGCAATCAGCGCCAGGGACCCAAGAGCCACAAGGATCGAGTAGACGATATCCGCGCCGTAGAACTCCAGCGCCTTCGCCAGATTGCCGAGAGTGGGATGTCCGTCCTCACCGACGAAGGCGGTGATCAGCGAGCGCAGCAAAGGCAGCGCATAAAGCAGCGCGATTGCGGTCAAGGCAGGGGCGATCAACAGGACCCCCGGCCACATGCGGGCAAGGCTTCGATCCGAGGTGCCTGGCGCGTTGCGCGGTGGAGAAGATGCAGTCATTACGGCGAGTGCCCCGTTCCCCGGTCGCGGCAGCAGGCTGCGCGGTCCGGTCAGTCAGAAACGCAAGGGCCCGACCCGGCACGAGGCCGGGTCGGGTGTGTCGCAGGAGCCGGACGCGCCTTACTTGGCGACGTTCTTTTCGTAAGCTTCCAGGATTGCAGCGAAGTACTTCGCCTGCGGCATCGACCAGCCGCGCTCGGCCAGCGTTTCCGG
Organism: Pannonibacter sp. SL95; assembly: GCF_026672425.1. Classification (GTDB taxonomy): domain Bacteria; phylum Pseudomonadota; class Alphaproteobacteria; order Rhizobiales; family Stappiaceae; genus Pannonibacter. The sequence continues at coordinate 637,684 of NZ_JAPPRC010000003.1, read as the reverse complement.
CGTGACGTCGGCAAACAGGCGCTGCCATTCGGCGTCGGTCAGCTCGCTCTTCACGTTCTGCGGGTCGATGCCCGGGAACCAGTTGAAGCGACGGACAATGCCGTCAGCCTGCACGGCCGGGCTGGTTGCGAAGGCGATGAACTCCTTGGCCAGATCCGGCTGGGAGGACTTGGCCGGAACCGTGTAGTACATCGGCTGGCCCGGCATGCCCGGGGACAGGATCATGAGCTTCAGGTTCGGGTTCAGGCGGCCATCGGCAACCCAGGTGTAGAACATGTCCATCCACACCGGACCCATGGCGATTTCGCCGCGGTTCATGGCGTCCAGCGTGCCGGCGTTGCCCGGGGTCATCATGACGCTCTGGTTGAAGTCGCGCAGGGAAGCCAGGGCCGGCGCCCACTTGTCGGCCGCACCGTCTGCCCACGGACCGTTGCGGATTTCGTCCGCCATGCCGGAGAAGGCATACATCCAGCCGAACACGAAGCCGACGCCGGCCATGCCGCCGGTGATGCCGTTGTAGCCGAACTTGCCCGGGTTCTCCTTCACCCACTTCGCCAGTTCGTCGTAGGACTGCGGCGGGTTGGCAATGACGTCGGGATTGTAGGCAATCGCGATCTGGCTGTGGAACATCGGCATGACATAGCCGGAAACATTCACGCCCAGCGCATTCTCAGCCGTCTTGCGGGTCACCAGCTTGGACGTGGCGACGCCGTCGCGGTAGTTCGCCAGCAGCTTCTCTTCGACCATCTTGCCGGCCATGCGCTGATGCACGACGGCAACGTCCACGTCCCAGACGCTCTTGTCCTTCTGGGCATGGATCTTTTCGTAGATCGCCTGGCTGCCGCCATCGCCCGGGCCGGTGCCAACCGCGCGAACGGTCACGCCCGGATGGCCTTCCTCGAACTTCGGTCCGAGATAGTCGTTGATGTAGTCCACCATGTTGGTGTCGCCGGCGGTGATCACCGTAAGCGTCTGCGCTGACACGCTGGTGGCAAGGGTTGTGGCTGCCAGCAGGCTGGCAAGGGCAATCCGGATGTTCATGACTTGTCTTCCCTGTGGTTCTGCGTGCGAAGTTATTGCCTGATCCCCTGGAGCAGGCGGCTGTCAGCCCCGAAGCTCATCAGCATCGGAGCGGGAACGGAAAGCCGGGCCCTTGTCCCGGGCGCGACTGGCACGGACGAAAGAGCGGACAGGGCGGCCCCAGAGGCACCGCTGAGCGACTCGTTTCCTGCCTGGTCGGAAAGGTCGATGGAGACGTGATAGCTGCCGCCGGCATAGGCGCAGGCCGTCACGGTGCCAGCCCGAACCAGCACGGCGTCGAGGCCTGCCGGCGCTTCGCCAGTGAACACGCGTGCATCTGCTGTCCGGAAGCCCGCCAGCGCGCCACCTGCAGCCACGGGATCACCGGGTCGAAGATCGACGACGTTGTCGACGCCGAGAAAATGAGCCACCTCAAGATCTGCCGGGGCACTGTAGAGCGCCTCGGGGCTCGCCACCTGGACGATCCGTCCCTGCCGCATGAGCACGATCCGGTCTGCCATCGCCAGGGCCTCATCCTGATCATGAGTCACCATGATGGTGGTGATGCCGACCTTCTGCTGCAGACGGCGCAGCTCGCCGCGCAGACTGCGGCGGATCGAGGCATCAAGGTTGGACAGGGGCTCATCCAGCAGCAGCAAGGGCGGGTCGATGATCAGCGCACGCCCCAGCGCGACGCGCTGGCGCTGGCCACCGGAAAGGCTGATAACCGCGCGCGGGCCATAACCTTCCAGGCCGAGCAGCGACAGGATGGCTTCCGCGCGCCGGTCACGTTCGACCTTCGAAAGCCCCCGCAGCTTCAGCGGATAGGTCAGATTGCCAGCGACAGTCATATGCGGCCACAGCGCATAGGACTGGAACACCATTGCCGTCTGCCGCGCCTCTGGCGCCAGGTTCGAGATCGAGCGCCCGCCCACGGTGATGTCACCGGCGCTCAACGGAGCAAAGCCGGCAATGGCTCGCAGCAAGGTGGTCTTGCCACAGCCGGACGGCCCCAGAAGGCAGGTAAAGCTGCCCGCGGGCACCTGCAGCGAAATCCCGTCGAGAATGAGAGATTGCCCAAGACGAATGGACACCTCCTCCAGCGACAGCGCTTCCGTTCCCATGACTTCCTCCGATTGAACGCGTGTGCAATCTATGTTTGACGCATGACAGTTTCATGTCAAAGGGTTTTGCATTTGGCTGATTATTGTGCGATGCACGACATGCACGCGAGTTCAGGAATGCCGGAGAAGACATGCGCGTCACTGCCGATGATGTTGCCGAAGCAGCCGGCGTTTCCCGCGCCATGGTCTCGCGCGCCTTCACAGAGGGCGCGCCGATCGCGGCCCGCAAGCGCGCCCATGTGCTGGCCGTTGCCGAGAAGCTAGGCTACCGGCCCAACCGCATCGCCCGTGGCCTGACCGGCAGCCAGACTGGCCTCATCGCCCTCGTGGTCGGCTCGGTCTCCCGCCCCTACGAAGCCTGGCTCCTCGAAACGCTGAGCCGCGAGATCAGGCAGGCGCGCAACTGGCCCTTGCTCCTGCAGGTTCAGCCAGGCGACGAGCTGGACAATGCGCTGGAAGACGCTCTCGCCTATCAGGTCGATGGTGCCATCGTCGCCGCAGGCTCGGTCAGCCCGGCGCTGGCAGAGCGCTGCCGCGCCTCGGGGGCTCCGCTCGTCATGGTTGGCCGCGTCATGCCGGAAGGCGACACCGATGCGGTGTGCTGCGACAACCGGCTTGGCCTCGAACTGCTGGTCGAGCACCTCACGGCGCGCGGTCACACGCGCCTGGCCTGGATCGGCGGCACGCCGGAGACCTTTTCCAACATCGAGCGCCAGGATGGTCTGCTGCAGGCGCTGGACCGGCGCGGCATGAAGCTGCTGGCGGCGCGGCAGGGCGACTACTCGGTCGACAGTGGCCTCGCCCAAGCCCTGACGCTTCTGACAGCTCCGGAGAAACCCGATGCCATCCTCTGCGGCAATGATGCCATGGCGCTGGGAGCCATAGCAGCGGCCCGCCGGCTCGGCCTCAGCGTGCCTGGTGACATCGCGATCACCGGTTTTGACGACATCCCCGCAGCCGCCTGGGAGCCCTATCAGCTGACAACGGTGCGCAATCCCGTTGTGGAAACAGCACGGGCGGCCCTGCGGCTTCTCAAGCAGCGCATCTCCGGGACCGGCCAACTGGACTCAGAAGCGCCAACCGGGATGCCGCACCAGACCCAGGTCGTTCGTCTCGCGCCCGAACTCGTGCAGCGCCAAAGCGCCTGACAAAGCGCCTGACAGATCGCGCCGCAAGCTCCCCCCACCGCAGCCCCAGCTATCTTGCCTTTATCCCTCGGCCATCGGTCCGGGCACCGCAAGCTTGTCGAACACGATCAGCCCTTCATGCCAGAGAAGCAGGCTCCAGCCGGCGGTTCGGTTGACGATCCTGCAGTCGTCCAGCGATGGAACCTCATCAAGGTCCGTCACCGGCTCCTCCGACAGTGTGAGCAGAGCGGGGATCAGAGCCGGGAGGATCTCGACCGGAAGTCCGATCACCGCAAGATCATGCCTGCAGGGAACGCCCAAACTGAATTCGGCCCAACCGGAGAGCCCGTGCTGCTCCAGCAGGCCTGCAAGCGCTGAGCGGGTCAAGTTCTCGTGCGGTGCTCCATAGACCTGCCCATTGACATACCAGTCACCCGATTGAGGAAAACGCGCTGCAAAAGACCGGATGGCGGCGACAGTCTCTGCATCGACCGCGATCGTGAAGCTGTCACAGGTCTCCGCGATCACGGGAGCCACCCGGCCCAAAAGCTTCGCAACCAGCTTGCGTTTCAGCCTTGCAGCATTGGAGCGCTTGAGAAGCTCCAGCCGTGACAATTCCGCGTTCATGGTCATCCACCCGATCGTCATCGCCCGCGATCATCGCCCTGTGGCCGTGGCCGCTCGGCGGCCGAGCGTAGACGCTAGTCAGGAGCCTGGTTCGGCTCAAGCACCATTTCGCTCGGCCAGAATGGCCCCGTTCAGTACCTAGCCGGTGACCTGGCCATCCCCCACAAGGATCTGCCTGCGGCAACGGCCGGCGATCTTGTCGTCGTGGGTGGAAATCAGGAATGTCGTGCCTTCCTCGCGGTTGATCTCGTCAATCAGCGCCATGACCTGATCGGCTGATGCCCGGTCCAGGTTGCCGGTGGGCTCATCGGCCAGAACCAGCTCGGGACTGTTCATCAGCGCGCGGGCGACCGCAACCCTTTGCTTCTGTCCGCCAGACAGGTTTGTCGAGGGAAAGTCGATCCTGTTTTCAAGTCCCATGCGGACGAGCAACGCGCGTCCACGCGCCCGGGCGGCTGGCGTCTCGCGACCTTCACGGACGGCCGTTGGAAAAATGACATTCTCGAGCGCGGTAAAATCCGGCAAGAGATTGTGAAACTGGAACACAAAGCCGATGTGCCTGTTGCGGAAGGCGGTCAGGTCCTGCTCGCTCGCTCGCATCAGGTCCTCCCCCAGCATCGTGTAGCGCCCCGAGGTCGGCTGCATCAATGTGCCCAGGATGGTCAGAAGCGTGCTCTTGCCCGATCCCGAAGGCCCAAGCAATGCGGACATTTCCCCGACACCCAGGCTCAAGTCGAGGCCTTTGAGAACCTGGGTCTCCGCCTCACCTTCACCGAAGGTCTTCCAGAGATCGCGGACCTCGACCAGCAGCGCGCTCATTGGCCGATGGCCGTGACGGGATCCACCCGCGAGGCTGCACGTGCGGGCAGGATCGACGCGAGGGTGGCGCTGATGACGGTGAGAAGGATCGCAACGCCATAGGCACCTTGCGCGATGTCTATCGGCAGATTGCCCGGCTGAAATTCCTCGCGAGAAGGAAAGGCCAGCAGCACGGCATATCCGCTGCCGGCCCCCAGCAACCCGCCGAACAGCCCGATCAAGGCACCTTGCATGACAAACACCAGGACAACGAAGCCTCGTGGCGCGCCCATCGCCCGCATGATCCCGATTTCAGGTCTGCGCCGGTAGGTCGACAACAACAAGGCAGAGGCGACGCCGATGATGATGGTCACCAGCGCGAAGGACTTCAGCATGAGGCCGGTCTGCGCCTGAGCCTTGAGGGCATCCAGCAACTGGGCCGCATCCTCCGTCCAGGACTTTGCCGGCAAGCCGGTGGCGGCCTCGATCCGTGCGGCAGTGCCATCGGCGTCATAGAGGTTCGTGAGCTTGATCTCGATCCTGGATATGCCCTGCGGCATCGCAAACAACGTGCGCGCCGTGGTCAGACTGACAAACGCCTGTCGCCGGTCCGGCCCGCCGGACCCTGTCTCGTAGATACCACTGACGACGAGCGACTGATCGATGCCGGTATCGGCCTGAAGGCGGAGCGTCTGTCCCAGCCGGAAACCCAGTTCCTCGGCAAGCTTCTTGCCGACTAGGATCTTGCCTGACCCGAGCGCGACGGTTCCCTCGACGAGATAGCGCTTCAGGTTGATGATTGCGGAAACGTTCTCCGGCTCCACGCCGATGACGCTCACCTGCATCGTCTGGGCACCTCGCCGAAGCACGCCGCCACCGGTGATCTGCTGCGAAACGGCGGTCACTCCGGGCAGTTGCCCGATCACGGGAAGGAAGGCATCGGTGTTGGTCAACCGCGCCTGACGGCTGGTGTCCTTTTCCCGTGCCAACAGGACCACACCGCTCGTCTCTTCGAGCAGCAGCGGTGGTTCGATGGCTTCGGCCTCGATGGTGACATGCGACAGGTCACCGGCCGTCCGCGACAGGATGAACTCCGCCAGTCCGCCAATCAGGGCGCTCATGAAGATGAAAATGAAGACGCCGACGGCGACCCCGAAGATCAGGAGTGACGTTTGCGCCTTGCTGGCCGTCAGGTAGCGCGCCGCGATCTTGAACGCATAAAGCATCACGGCGCTCCCGCGATCAAGACGGCCTGACCATCAACGAGACCCGCCACGTCGACAGCCAGAATGTCGCCGGCCTTGAGCCCGCGCGTCACGATGAGCCGCTCGGAAGGCCATTCGATGACCTCGACGTCTGTCTTGTGCAGCTTGCCATCGAGGATGACGAATACGGACGTGTCCTGCCCCTGCCGGATGATCGCCGACCGCGGAGCGGTGATTGCGCGTTCCTGCCGGTCAACGACGATGTTCGAGGTGACGGTCAGTCCGACCGGCGCCTGTTGCGCTTCGGAAAACGCGATCTTGACCGCAAGACCGCCGGTCGCAGCATCAACTAGGGGCGAGACAAAGCTCACCGTGCCCGGGACGATCTGCGAGCTTCCGGTCAGTTGCAGCCGCGCCGGCATGCCCGGACGGATCTGCGTTGCATAGGACTCGTCCACATCGGTTTCGACCACAAGATCGCGCAGATCCGCCAGCTCGAACAGTTGGGTCGTGAGGTCGACAACCTGTCCCGGTTCGACACCCCGTGTCAGGATCGTGCCGGCCAGGGGGGCAAGGATACTGTATCGGGTCAGCTGGAACTGTGCCTGATCAACCAGGGCCGTCAGCCGGCCAACCTCCCGGTCTGCCACTTCAGCGGCCCGGCCGGCGTCGTCCAGTGATACCCGGGATACCGTCGTCCCGAGCGACTGTGCCCGTTCAAGGGCCGCCCGGGCCTGTTCACGCGTTACCAGCCCCTGATCGAGGGCCGCGACGGCCTGCCGCAATGCAGCCCGCTGCGATGTATCATCCAACCGTGCAAGCACGGCCCCCTGCGGCACGACATCGCCCTCTTCCGCCAACGGGTCGACGAGTGTGCCCGCTACGTTTGATCGGATAACGACCGAATGGAGCGCTGCCGTTCGGCCACTGACAGCCAGCACCCGGGTGACAGGACCTTCAGCGATCGCCTCAACCTGGATCGCAACACCACCGGGTGACCAGGGTTGCGCATAGAACAGCCAGCCGGCCACACCCGCAGCAACAAGCACCGCGAGACGCAGCCTCCACCGGCCCCACACAGACTTTGACCGAGCGGCACGCTCTGGCGCCTGTGGCCCTGCAAGCACGTCCTTTTTCACCGCAACGAGCGCGTTGGCTGAGATCTGCGACGACTGCCCGCTCAACTTGCTCGAATTTGCAGTCAGATCGATCTGCGACTTGTCTACCATGCAGCGCCAGCCTTTGCGCCGGGAAGGCGCGGAACGCAGGTTCCGCGGATCGGCGTCGTTCTGCATGAACCTGATCGGATTTCGGCCGCCCGGCATTGATGTGAATCAGTGCCGCGCAACCAGCCCGGCCTCGTGTCACGACGCAGGGAACACGCGCTCGCGGGGTAAATTTCTTTCAATAAAACGCAAAAATCAAAAATAAAACAGATCAAGAATAGATCTTAAAGCTGCCTTTTTGATATCTGAAAATTATACATCTACTTCATCAATGGGCCATCATGATCGAGATACGCCTTGTCAAAGTCTGCAAGACAAACGAGAGCTTGAAGATCGTGAAAGGTCACTTGCCCATGCTGGAATGTAACAAGTCCATCCTCGCGCAACTCCCGCAGCACCCTGTTGACGTGAACCGCACTGAGACCCAGAGCATCAGCCAGCATGTATTGCGACAGGGGACAGGCGTAGCCTTCCGATGACCCCAGGCCGACGAGCTTGAGACGAGCCCCCAACTCCAGCAGGAAATGCGCGAGCCGTTCTTTTGCGTCCCTGCGGCCGATGCCGACGAGATGCTCCACCACCATGGCCTCGTCGCGCGAAGCGGCCCAGAGAACGGCCGTAGCAAGACGCGGCGCGATGTTGAAGATCCCAAGCAGCGTACTCGCGAGCACTTCCGAGGCCTCGACAGCGGTGATCGGCTCGATGTTGTGGTCTGCAGTCCTGAAGAGCAGAGACCGGAGCCCGAGAAAGTCTCCAGGGATCTGAAAGTCGACGATCTGTCGGGCACCATTGCTCAGCAATTTGTAGGAACACACCCAACCGGAAGCGAGGATATAAGCGGATTGATCCATCTGGCCCTGATGAACCATCTCATGGCCCGCCGAAAAGACACGGCGGTGTCCATGCAGCTTGTCGAGCGCCTCAAGCTCGGTGCTGGACAAGGCCACGAGTGCCCCGAGCTTTCGCGCGAAGGGGCTGTGCTGACTGGAAGGCGCAGGCGGACTTTGCATTGCAAGCACCTCGCGTTGGAAGGCGTGATCGCCACAGGGCCTGAATGCCACTGGCCGAAATTCCCGCCTAAAGGCTGATCTGCCTAAGCATAGGGTACCACAGTCCTGCAACACTGACGCATGGTTTGGATGCAGCCGGCATGTCGCCATGCTGATGCCGAACCGCAGAAGGCTGGAGTGATGCCCCACATCCATGACGTTCCCGGTACGGCGGCCCTTGCGATATGCGAATCCCTCCTGCTGGCACTCAACGATCTCAAGATCCTTCCCGAAGACGAGATCGTTGGCATCTTGCAGGATGCAGCAGCAGCCCATGCCGGTGACACAAGTGAGGGGGACAGCGCCGAACTCCACTCGGCGGTTGCAGCGCTGATCAACGGCATTCTTGCAGGCGGCAACTCCGTACGGCGCCGGTAGCCGGTCAGCCCCCGGCCCACAGACGGCCGACCGATTGATTGCACGAAGATCAAGACACAACTCCAGACCTCGGGATGCATCCGGAACTGATCCATGTAAGTGCAGAAATCCGAAAAATGCTCACACTTGTTAAATCAGCTTAACGGTTCCGACACCAAGGACACATCGCGTCGGATTGGCGACTTGTTGCAAGTGCAGCTGCCCGATCACAAAAGGATCAGATCATGAATCAGTCAAACACTCTGGCCTTTATCGCGATTTGGGTCGGAATAGTCCTTTTATTCTTTGCCTGGCAAGCCTCAAACGCACCGATTGAGCAGGTTTCTGAAGCCCTGACCGGTCGATACACAAGCAATACGATGCTGTATTTGATCGGAGGCCTCATAGGCGTTCTCGCCGGCGGAGCACTGATCCTCCGCAATTATGCCAGCCGATAGGCGGCAAATTCAGAACAATGACGCCGATTGAATTCGAAATCACAAGATCTTCTGCTCGATCAAGATATCGATCTGAAGCAGTCTATCAGCACCCTACAGGCTTTGACATGTCGCTTCTCAATCTCATTGTTACACTGGTCGTCGTCGGCGTCGGACTTTGGGCGATCAACAGCTACATCCCGATGGATCGAAAGATAAAGTCGATCCTGAATGTCGTGGTTGTTCTTGTCGTCGTTGTCTGGCTGCTCGGTGTCTTTGGGCTGCTGGGCTCGCTGGGTTCCCTACGCGTCGGCACATGAGAGCGCAAAACGCCACTGGTCCCAGCCTCGTTTCGTCCTTCTGCCCTCAGTCCACGCAGCAACATGACGGGGACCTGACTTCACTCAAGGAGAAAATCATGAACTGGGATCAGATCGAGATCAAATGGATGGCGATGGCTCGTCGGATCAGGCCGGATCGCACAACCCTCGTCATCGAATTTGAACAGGTGCCGGCTCAGACCCATGGCAAACTGGCAGCTGACAGATCACCGGCGCAGATGACCGGATCGCCCCTGCCGTCCGCATCGCGACAAGTGCAGGTTCGCCCCGAATGAGCCGGATGCTTTTCTGGACTGGCTGGCACGAGCATCTGACTGCGACGGTGTTCACCTTTTGGAAGTCTCCGGGTGTCTGGCACGACAAGACGGTCATCCGCTCCGAGCTGTTCGGAGCCGAAAGGCTTGAACACCATGCATTGTCACTGGCGGCGGCGCAGTCACAGGGCGAGCAGCGCTATCGGCGCGTTCCATTGCTGACAGACCGTGTCGCCCGGAACGCCAGATTTCTGCTTTCGGCATACCGGTCCTGCGCCAGGAACCTTCAGGCAGGAAGGCCGATCTCCCCGGCGGCCGAATGGCTCCTGGACAACTATCACCTGGTCGAACAGCAGCTGCGCCAGATCGCCGACGACCTGCCACCGGGGTACTATCGGCAATTGCCCAAACTGGCGAGCGGCCCCTTCGCCGGCTACCCAAGGGTTCTCGGGCTGGTCTGGGCCTATGTCGCGCACACGGACAGCCTGTTGTCCGGGCCGGTGCTCGCCCGCTTTGTCCGCTCCTATCAACAGGTCAGCCCGCTCACCATTGGCGAGCTGTGGGCGGTGGCAATTACCTTGCGCATCGTTCTGATCGAGAACATGCGCCGCCTCGCCGAGCAGATCACCCAAGGCAACGACCTGCGGCAGATCGCGGACACCATTGTCGATCAGGCCCTGGCGGCCCGCAGCAGCAAGACGCGATCATCCCCGGCGGACGTGCTTGCAGCAACCGCTGCGCTCGATGGCGCGCCGCTGTCTGAAATCATTGCCGCCCAGATCGCCAAACGGCTGCGCGGCTTTGACCCGGCCGAAACCCAGCTGCATGGATGGCTTGTGGAGCGACTGCGTCAACAGGGCACAACGGTCGAGGTTGTGGTGCAGAACGCCCAGCTCCGGCAGGGCGCCTCCAATGTGACGATGCGCAACATCGTGACCAGCATGCGGCTGGCCTCCGAACTGGATTGGGCGGACTTTGTCGAGGATGTCAGCCTGATCGACACATGTCTGCGCAGTCGTTCCGATTTCGCCGCTTTGGATTTTGCCACCCGCAATGCCTATCGCACCGCCATCGAAGTCCTGGCACGAGGCTCGGCCGTGTCGGAGATCGGCGTCGCCGAGGCTGCACTCGATCTTGCCGAAACCGGTGACGGCGCCGACAGGGGCGACCCGGGCAATGGGTTGATCGGCCCCGGACGGCAGATTCTGGAGCGCAAAGTCGGATTTCACCCCTCTGCCCGGATGCAGGCGGGGCGCTTTCTGGCGAGAACCGGATTGCAAGGCTACCTCGGAGCCCTTCTGGCAACATCCCTGGCCCTGCTTGGCTTTGCGCTGTGGGTGTCCGGCGCACATGGTCTGGCACTGGCCGCCCTGGCAGGTACAGGCTTCATTTGCGCCACGGAGGCGGGCACGGCCATTGTCAATCTCGCCATCACGCGAACCGTGCGACCAAAGCTTTTACCCGGCCTGGATCTGGCCAAGGGAATTCCGCCGCACCTGCGCACGCTTGTTGCGGTGCCAGTCCTGCTTCGCAGCACACAGGACCTCCTGACCCAGATCGACCAGCTGGAAGTCCACCATCTCTCCAGCGGCGGTGGGGCGCTGCACTATGCGCTTCTGTCAGACGGTCCGGACGCACCCACCTGCACGACGCCGCAGGACGCCGACTTGCTTGCCGAAGCAGCGGCGGCCATGGCGCGGCTCAACGCGGCCTATCCCTCAGCGCACGGCGACCGCTTCCTGTTCCTGCATCGGCACCGCCGCTGGAACCCGGCTGAAGGCGTCTGGATGGGGTGGGAGCGCAAGCGTGGAAAGCTGCACGAGCTCAATCGCCTGCTGCGCGGCGCGACAGACACCAGCTTCCTCGCCCACCAGCGAATGCCGCAGGACCTGCGCTATGTGATTACCCTGGATGCAGATACCCGCCTGATGCGGGACACGGTCGTTCGCCTGATCGGCAAGATGGCCCATCCACTGAACCGTGCCAACTTTGATCCTGGCAGCAGACGCGTTACGTCCGGCTATGCCATCCTGCAGCCTCGGGTTACGCCGGCATTGCCAACCGGTACAGAAGGGTCGTTGTTTCAGAGGGTCTTTTCGAGCCCGGGCGGCATCGAACCTTATGCCGCAGCCGTTTCCAACGTCTATCAGGACCTGTTTGGCGAAGGCTCGTTCACCGGCAAGGGCATCTATGACATCGACGCCTTTGAAGACAGCCTGGCCGGCCGCATCCCGGAGAACGCCCTTCTGAGCCATGATCTGTTCGAGGGGACATTCGCCCGGGCTGGTCTGGCCTCGGATATCGACCTCGTCGAGGAGTTCCCGGTCCGCTACGATGTCGCTGTGCGACGCCAGCACCGCTGGGTGCGCGGCGACTGGCAGTTGCTGCCCTGGCTGTTCCAGGCTGGACGGACCCGCACGAACGGCCTGCCCGCGGTGGGCCGCTGGAAAATGATCGACAACCTGCGCCGCGCAATCGTAGCGCCCTGTGCTGTCGCAGCCTTGGCGGCCGGCTGGCTGCAGCCGTTGCCGGTTGCGATTGCTTGGACAGCAGCAGTCCTGGTGATGCTCGCCTTGCCGCATCTGGTTGGCCTGCCGTTTGCTGTCCTTCCCGGCCGCGCCGGCGTCACGTCACGCAGCCATTTCGCCGCCATCGGTGCCGACAGCCGGACCGCCCTTGCGTTGATCACTTTCAATACAGCCTTTCTGGCCGATACCGCCTGGCAAATGCTGGATGCCTGCGGACGGACGCTTGTCCGCCTCGGCCTGACGCACAAGCACATGCTGCAATGGGTGACGGCAGCGGCCTCTGCGAGCACGGCACGTCCCGGGCTTCGCACGACCTATCGTCAGATGCTGGGTGGGCTGGTGCTGGGACTTGGCCTCTGCGGCACAGCGCTAGTGCTCAATCCGTCCGCCTGGCCGGCAGTCGTTCCCTTCGCGCTCCTCTGGCTTGCTGCCCCTGTCCTCGCCCACCGCATCAGCCAGCCCTGGATCCAGCCGTCCGATGCGCCCCCTGCCGCCACCGACGTTCTGGCGCTGCGCCTGATTGCCCGCCGGACATGGCGCTATTTCGAGACCTTCGTGACGGCGGCCGACAACTTCCTCCCGCCCGACAACTTCCAGGAAGTTCCGAAACCCGTCGCCTTTCACAGGACCTCCCCGACAAACATCGGGCTGTACCTGCTCTCGGTTACCGTTGCCCGCGACTTCGGCTGGATCAGCCAGCACACTGCCGTCGACAGGCTGGAAGAGACCCTGCGAACCGTCGAAAGCATGCCGCGTTTCAGGGGCCACCTGTTCAACTGGTACGACACTCGCGACCTCAGGGTGCTGGATCCGGCCTATGTGTCCTCGGTGGACAGCGGCAATCTGGCCGGGCACCTGCTCTGCGTCGCGCAGGCCTGTCAGGAATGGCAACACGCCCCGGTGCAGCTCCAGGAGAAACGCAAAGGGGCCGCTGACGCGCTGGCTCTCGCGCGACAAGCGTCAACACCGCAAACCAAAGAGGTTGCTGACCGGCTGGACGAACTGGCACATGCGCTGGAGCACGGGCATCCGTTCGAGACCCTGTTGCCCATCGCCGATGCAGCAGCCGACTTGGCGAGCGTCGAAAGCGAGGCCGATGGTGAACTGACGTTCTGGTGCAACGCGGTGCGAAACTGCATTGCAGGACACCTGGACAGCAGGCCTGACGACAACAACGAGCAACTCATACGGATCGAACGCCAGGCCCGCAGCTTGGCGCTGGATATGGATTTCAGGTTCCTCGAGGACACGGAGAAGAAGCTGCTGTCGATCGGCTTCTCGGTCGCAACCAACACGCTCGATCCCAGTTGCTACGACCTTCTTGCGTCGGAGGCGCGCCTCGCCAGCCTGTTTGCGATCGCCAAAGGCGATCTCGAAACCCGGCACTGGTTCCATCTCGGACGCATCGCGACGCCGATCGGAGCTGGATCTGCCCTGATTTCTTGGTCCGGCAGCATGTTTGAGTATCTCATGCCCTCGCTGGTCATGCGCGCCCCCGTTGGCTCGATCCTGGAGCAGACCAACCGGCTGATCGTTGCCCGTCAGATCGCCTATGGGGCGACCGCCGGAACGCCGTGGGGCATCTCGGAATCCTCCTACAATGCCCGCGATCTCGAGATGACCTATCAGTACTCGAACTTCGGTGTTCCGGGGTTGGGACTGAAGCGCGGTTTGAGCGCCAACCGGGTCATAGCCCCCTATGCCACGGCATTGGCGGCGATGGTCGCTCCCCGGGCCGCCATGCGAAACCTGGAGAGACTCTCCAGCCTCGGCGCACAAGGTCGCTACGGCTATTATGAGGCGGTTGATTTCACGCCATCACGGATCCCAGCTGGACAGGCCCACAGCATCGTCCGCAGCTTCATGGCCCATCACCAGGGCATGACGATCGCCGCGATTGCAAACAGCCTGCAACACGGGCGCCTGCGTGCCCGGTTCCATGCCGAACCGATCATCCGGGCGGTCGAACTCCTTTTGCAGGAACGGGTGCCACGCGATGCGACCGTTGCAAGACCGCGTGCCGAGGAAGTCGAAACCGCGGCCGTCGAGACGTCGGTCATCCCCGTGGTACGGCGCTTTGATGATCCGGCCTCATGCGAAAGAACCGGACACTTCCTGTCAAACGGACGCTATGGCGTCACGCTGACCCCGACCGGCGCCGGGTATAGCCGCTGGAAGGATATGGCCATAACCCGCTGGCGAAATGATCCCACGCAAGCGACGCTCGGCTCCTTCATCTTTGCTCGCGAGGTCGGGACTGACGCCCGCTGGTCCGCTGCCGTGCAGCCGACGCGGGCCGGACACGACCGTCACCGGGCGGTGTTCTGCGAGCATCACGCGGCCTTCCACTACACTGGCAAGCGGCTCAGCATGACCACAGAGGTGGTGGTCTCGGCAGAGGATGACGCGGAAGCCAGGCGCGTGACGCTGATCAACACCGGTCCGGACGCGCGCGAGTTCGATCTGACGTCCTACGCCGAACTGGTGCTCGCCCCGCTTGCCGCCGACATCGCCCATCCGGCGTTTTCCAAGATGTTCGTCGTGACCGATTTCCTGCCCGAGCTTGGCGTTGTCATCGCCACCCGCCGTCGCCGCGCGCCGGAGGATCCTGAAGTCTGGGCGGCGCATATCGCTGTCGTGGAAGGCGAGGAAACTGCGGCCGTGCAATACGAGACGGACCGGGCCCGCTTCATTGGCCGCGGTCGGGCCATCGCCACGGCGGCAATGGCTGCAGCGCCGCTTTCAAACACGACAGGGACAGTCCTGGACCCGATCTTCTCCCTGCGGCGGCGCATCCGCGTCCCCTCCGGCGGCAGCGCAAGGGTCACATTCTGGACTGTCGTTGCCGACACGCCTGAAGCCCTGCTGGACCAGGTGGACCGGCACCGTGACCCTTCCGCCTTCGAACGCGCGGTCACCCTGTCCTGGACGCAAGGCCAGGTGCAACTGCGTCACCACGGCGTCTCCCCCGCGGCCGCCGCCAGTTTCCAGCAACTCGGCGGCATGATTGCCTGCCGCGATCCCGGCCTGCGCTCATCTTCTGCGTTGATCAGAGCTGGCGTAGGACCTCAGTCGTCACTCTGGCCGCTCGGCATCTCGGGCGATCTGCCGATTGTGCTGTTCCTCATCGCCGACATCGAGGACGCCGCCAGCCTGCACGAGGTGCTGGCCGCGCACGAATATCTTCGCATGCACCAGCTGGACATCGACCTTGTGATCCTCAATGACCATTCCGCGTCCTACCTGCAGGACATGCAGTCGGTGATTGACGAGGCCGTCCGCTCCGCCCAGCTGCGTCCGCGCAGCGAGGCGCGCAAAGGGACGACCCAGGGGATGATCCATACTCTTCGGGCAGACCTTGTGCTGCCCGAGGCCCGCGCCCTGCTTCTGTCGGTCGCCCAGGTGGTGCTCGTTGCCAGCCGCGGCCGGATCGGCGACCAGATCGATGCCCTCGCAACACCGCCTGCCGCGCCACTGCAACGGCAGCTGAATGTTGAACGTGCCGGCTCCGGCAAGCCTGTGGCCCTGCCGGCGCTCGAGTTCTCCAACGGCATCGGCGGCTTTGCCGAAGACGGGCGGGAATATGTTGCAATCCTTCGCGGCGGCCAGACAACGCCCGCGCCCTGGATCAACGTCATTGCGAACCCTTCACTCGGCTTTCTCGTGTCAGCCGATGGCAGCGGCAGTGTCTGGGCCGAAAGCAGCCGCGAGAACCAGCTGACGCCCTGGTCGAATGATCCGGTCGGCGACCCGGCTGGCGAGGCCATCTACATCCATGATCTCGACAGCGACGCCCTGTGGACATCTACCGCGTTGCCGATCCGCAGTGAGGGCACGTATATCGCCCGGCACGGCTTCGGCTACAGCCGGTTCGAACACGGCGCACATGAGATTGATGCGTCGCTGCTGATGTTCGTCCCGCTGGATGACCCCGTGAAGATCTCGGTCCTGACGCTCAACAACACAAGCAAGCGGGCGCGCAGGCTGTCTCTCACGGCCTTTGCGGACTGGACGCTCGGACCATCCCGCAGTGCGACAGCGACGCATGTGATAACGACGAGAGATACCGACACCGGAGCCATCCTGGCGCAGAACCCCTATTCCATCGCCTTTCCTCAACGCACAGCCTTCGCTGACTTCGGCGCCGGGACCGCCAGCCTCACGGCGGACCGGACCGAGTTCATCGGCCAGGGCGGAGACCTTTCCAGGCCTGCCGGGGTTGGCCATCTCCCGCTTTCCGGCCGGACCGGCCCGGCGCTCGATCCCTGCGCAGCCCTGCAAAGGCATGTGATCATTCCGCCGGGGGGGAGTGTGGATGTCGTGTTCCTCATCGGACAGGCCGCATCCCCGGAGGCGGCGCGAGCGCTTGTCCAGCGACATCGCGCCATTGCGCCCGCTTCAACGCTGTCTGCGGTCAGCGAACATTGGGAGACCCTCCTGACCAGTGTCCAGGTAACCTCTCCTGACCGGGCCATGGATATCCTCTTGAACGGCTGGCTTCTGTACCAGACCCTGGCTTGCCGGATCTGGGCCCGCGCCGGGTTCTATCAAGCCAGTGGCGCTTACGGCTTTCGCGACCAGTTGCAGGATGGCATGGCCCTGACAGCCCTCAGGCCGCAGATCACCCGCGCCCATCTGCTGCGGGCCGCCGGCCGGCAGTTTCCCGCGGGCGATGTCCAGCACTGGTGGATGCCCCATTCCGGCCAGGGCGTGCGCACGCGAATATCGGACGACCGCATCTGGCTCGCCTATGGTGTCGCGCAGTACATCGATGTCTCCGGCGACAGCGCCATCCTGGAGGAGGATGTTCCCTTCATTGACGGCCCAAAGCTCGCTGACGGTGCCCATGACGCCTTCTTTCAGCCGGCTCCCTCCGACCAGTCGGCCAGTCTCTTCGAACATTGCGCGCGCGGACTTGATCTCGCCATCTCCCTGACTGGGGCCAACGGCATGCCGCTGATCGGCACAGGCGACTGGAATGACGGTATGAACCGGGTGGGCAGTGGCGGCAGCGGCACGAGCGTCTGGCTTGGCTGGCTGCTGATTGCCGCCATCGACGGGATGATGCCCCATGCGGTCACCCGTGACCCGCTGCGTGCACAGCGCTGGAGCGACCATGCAGCGGCGCTGCGCGTGGCCATCGAGCGCGACGGATGGGACGGAGCCTGGTATCGGCGTGGCACCTATGACGACGGGGCGCTGCTGGGTTCAGCCAGTTCGCTGGAGTGCCGCATCGACAGCATCGCCCAGTCCTGGGCGGTCCTGTCCGGGGCTGCAGACCCGGCTCGCGCGGCCACCGCGATGGCGAGCCTGAGTGAACATCTGATCCGCCCGGACGCTGGGCTGGCCCTGCTGTTCACGCCGCCCTTCGACGCCACCTCGCAGGATCCCGGCTATATCAAGGGCTATCCGCCGGGACTGCGCGAAAATGGCGGCCAGTACAGTCATGCGGCGATGTGGGCAATCCTCGCCCAATGCAGGCAGGGCAATGGCGATGCAGCCGGCGCACTCTTTGCGCTGCTGAATCCCATCAACCATGCCCTTACTCCGCAGACAGCGGCACGCTACAAGGTCGAGCCCTATGTGGTTGCGGCCGATGTCTATTCCACCGCCCCACACGAAGGCCGTGGCGGCTGGACCTGGTATACGGGTTCGGCGGGCCTGATGTATCGTGCCGGGATCGAGGGCCTTGTCGGCCTGACGCGGTCAGGCTCCAGCCTCGCCTTCGATCCCTGCTTTCCCCGGCGCTGGCCAAAGGTGAAGGCGAATATCACCCTCGAAGGACAACGCCTCCTGGTGACAATCCTCAATCCAGGCGGCAGCGGTCACGGCATCGCCTCTGCGGATCTGGACGGGGTGAACCTGCCTGTTGAGGACGGCAAGCTTGTCCTGCACGGCGTCCTTCGCGGTCCCGCCAGCAACCGCCGACTGACCATCCGCCTGCGCGTGCCGCCCGGCCCGCGACGCGCCGACGACGAGACTGACGCCAGAGCGTGATGGCAACGGCGAGCTGGTCGGGCCGCCTCCCCTATGCCAGATTCACCGGGTGCCAGACGATCTCCCTCCGGGCGGTGCAAACCTCACCGACAAAAAGAACTAGACGCCCGAAAATCGGCGTTGCTGCACGCAAGGCTGATGTAGAAGCTGAGACATGTTGTTCGACCTACCAGACCACGACACCCTCTACGCTGCCCTACTCGCCCGGGATGCGCGCTACGACGGCCAGGCCTTCGTGTGCGTGGCATCGACCGGTGTCTTCTGCCGCCTGACTTGCCCGGCGCGCAAGCCGAAGCGGGAAAACTGCAGCTTCCATCCGACGATTGGCGCGTGCATCGAAGCCGGCTTCCGGCCCTGCAAGCGCTGCCATCCGCTTCAGGCAGCCGCCCTTGCCGACCCGGCCATTGCCGCCCTGCTGGCCGCACTGGACGAGCGGCCGGACTTGCGCTGGTCGGAAGTCCATGTGGAACAGCTCGGCTTTGACCTCTCCACGGTCCGGCGCAGTTTCAAGCGCCATTTCGGCATGACGTTCCTGGAGATGGCCTGGCAACGCCGCCTGCGGGAAGGGTTCGAAACGCTTGCGGAGGGCGGCAAGGTGATCGCGGCGCAACACGAGGCGAGTTTCTCGTCGGCCAGCGCCTTTCGCGCGGCATTCGCGCGTCTGCTGGGCTGCGCGCCTGCAGACCTGCGTGCCGACCGGCTTCTGCGCGCGACCTGGATTGCGACACCGCTCGGCGACATGATCGCAGTCAGCAGCCGCACCCATCTGCACCTTCTGGAGTTTGTTGATCGCAAGGGGCTGCCTGCAGAGCTGAAACGGCTGCAGGCAGGCTCAAAGGAAGGAATAGGCATAGGCGCCCTGCCGCCCTCGGAACAGGCGGCGAGCGAACTCGCCGACTATTTTGCAGCCCGCTCCGGCCGGTTCGCGACGCCTCTGGCACTCACCGCACCCATCTTCACCCGGCAGGTCTGGGACGCCTTGCGCGAGATCCCGGTGGGCGAGACGCGCAGCTATTCCGACATCGCGCGGCAGATTGGACGCCCCTCGGCAACACGCGCCGTGGCCCGTGCCAATGGAGCCAACCAGATCGCCCTGATGATCCCTTGTCACCGTGTCATCGGCGCCGATGGCGCGTTGACCGGCTATGGCGGCGGCCTTTGGCGCAAGCAGCGCCTGATCGAGATCGAACGGCAGCTACGAAGCAATTCCAAGAGCTCCGCGTCCTGACGCCCACGGCTTAGCCAGCCTTGAGCTGGAACTCCGCAATGCTCCCTGAAAGGTCGCCGGGAAGACGAGTGGATGACTGGGCAAGCCCCGCCGCCACCTTGCCGAACACCGATCCAAGACCGATCAGCACCGGCGCGTCACCAAAGGCGGTCATCGCGTCGCTGGTCAGGTCGGCCAGCCTTCCGGACCAGATCCGCTCGTCGGGCCGGCTGACATTGGCATGGACGACGACGGGCAGATCCGGGCGGACGCCTTCGGCAAGAAGCCGCAAGCGGAGGCTGTCGGCCATGCGCCGGCCCATGTAGAAGACCGTGGTCGCCGCCTCGCTGGACAACGCGTCAAGATCCAGCGTCCCGGGCAGGCCGCCGGACCGCGAGTGGGCTGTCATCAGGCGCAGCGTCTGAGCGTGATCGCGGTGGGTGAGTGAAACCTTGAGCCGCGCCGCCATGGCCGAGGCGGCCGTGATGCCCGGCACCACATGAACCGGAATGCCCTCCGCCTCCAGCCGGGCGATCTCCTCGCCCGCCCGGCCGAAGACCATCGGGTCGCCCGACTTCAGCCGCACCACCTTGCGACCCTGGCGGGCCAGCGAGACCATCATGTCGTTGATGTCACCTTGCGCACAGCTCTCGCGTCCGCCGCGCTTGCCGACCAGGAGGCGCTTTGCTTCCCGGCGGGCGAGTTCCAGCACCTCGGAACTGACAAGATCATCGAAGAGGATCACATCTGCTGCCTGCAGCGCCCGCATCGCGGCAAGCGTCAGAAGCCCGGCATCGCCCGGCCCCGCCCCCACCAGTGTCAC
This sequence comes from Pannonibacter sp. SL95, assembly GCF_026672425.1. Classification (GTDB taxonomy): domain Bacteria; phylum Pseudomonadota; class Alphaproteobacteria; order Rhizobiales; family Stappiaceae; genus Pannonibacter. Next base: position 617,564 of record NZ_JAPPRC010000003.1, on the reverse strand, counting down.
CTCGCCGATGGTCGTCGTCGCGGCTGTCAGACGGTCGACAAAGGCCGGTGCATCTGCCTCGACCTCCCCTGACGGTGCAGCGGTTGCGGCAAAGGCGAGATCGGAAAAGTGCTGCCAGAACTGGCGGCGCTGACGTATCTGGCCCAGCGCGGCAGCTACATGGCCCCGGATCCGCCCGGCAAAGCCCGCCCAGGCCGACAGACTGCGCGGCAGCAGCGTCTCGATGCGCTGGCGCACCGCCTGCCCCAGCACGGGCGCGGCCCCGTCGGTGGAAATGCCCACCACCAGCGGCGAGCGGTTGACGATGCCGCCGAATTGGAACTGGCAATGCTCTGGCCGGTCAATCACGTTGACCGGAACGGCGACCGCCCGCGCAGCTGCCACAAAAGCTGCGGCCTCCGCATCTTCCGCAACCTCGGCGACCGCCAGGGCCGCTCCGTCCAGATCGGCGGGCGTCCAGTCCCTTGCAGAATGACGGATGCGAGGCGCCAGTGCAGGATCTGCAAGCAGGTCGACCAGATCCGGGCATGGGTCAGGCGCCAGCAGATGCAGCTCCGCCCCGGTGGCCAGCAGCAGCTCGGCCTTCCAGGCCGCCGGCTCGCCGCCGCCGGCGAGGACCACCTTGCGCCCCGCCAGGGGCAGGAAGACGGGGAGAACGGCCAGAGGGTCCATCCGGGCCGCGCGAGGACGAGACGCAGCAGCATGCAATTCAGGCTGAACGGGCAACATGCGTGGCCTCCTCCTGCAGTTCCATCATATCGGCAATCAGCCGGGCAATTTCGGACCGGCACGAGCCGCAGTTGCTGCCCGCACTGAGGCTGGCACCGATCCCGGAGACGGTCGTGATCCCGGCGGCAACAGCCCCGCGGATCTCGTTGGCCCCCACCTGAAAACACGAGCAGACGATGGCGCCCTTGTCCGGCTGGTCAGCGCCCGGCCGCCCGGCCAGCAGTTTCCAGCGGTTGGCCGGCGTCGGCGCAGCCAGGCCCATGAGGCCGCTGGCCCAGCTGCGCGACACGGCAACCGGCTGGCGTGCCAGGAACACCGCGCCGACGAGCCGCCCGTCCAGGAAAGCCATCGCCCGGTAAAGACCATCGCCGCGCGACTGGAACGAGAGGCTCTCCGTCCCATGGCCACAGCGCTGCAACACCCCGGCGGCCAGCGCCTCGGGTTCCGCGTCCTCGAGCGCAGCGAACTCCAGCCGCTGGCCATCGTCGCGGCGGCCGGTTCCGAGGGGAGCAACGGCCCAATAGGCAAATGGCAGGTGAGCCGGCACCCCGGCGAGAACCGCAAAGCCATACCAGCTCGCCTCCAGACGGCGCAGGCCGACGATGCTGCGCTTCAGGCCCGGCTGACCGGACTGCGGATCCGTTGCCGCTGACACGAGCACGTCAATCCGCGACCTTGCGGAAAACTGGCCGGTCCAGTGCATCGGCGCAAAGACTTCGCCGGGGCGCACCCGGTCGGTCACGACCGCGCGCAGGACAGCCTCGCCCTGTGCGTTGTCCAGCACCACGAGATCCGCCGCCGCGATCCCCCGCGCCTGCGCATCATTGGGATGGATCTCGGCAAACGGCTCGGCGATATGCGCGAACAGCCGTCCGGTGCGGCCCGTCCGGGTCATGGTGTGCCACTGGTCGCGGATGCGGCCGGTGTTGAGGACAAGGCAGCCCGAGCCGACCACCGCCGGAACTGGCGGCGTCACGGCCACAAGGCGCGCCCGGCCATCGGACGTGAAGAAGCCCCCTTTTGCGAACAGGCGCCCGCCCTGCCCTGCCACACCGGTTGTCCCGGCCGGCTGCGGCCAGAGGAAAGGGGCAAGGGCATCATAGTCCTCGGCCGTAATGCCGGCATGGGCGCTGATGTCGAAATCCCGGCTGCCATGATTGCCCGTGCCGGACAGCCGCGCGTGCTCGGCAAAGATCGCTGCCGGGCCGTCATAGGCAAAGCCCGCGACATGCCCCATGCGCCGGGCGACTGCGGACAGGATCGCCCAGTCGGGCCGCGCCTCGCCCGGCAGCGGCAGGAAGGCACGCTGGCGCGAAATGCGCCGTTCGGAATTGGTCACCGTGCCATCCTTCTCGCCCCAGGCCGCCGCCGGCAGCAGCACATGGGCATGACGGGCGGTGTCGGTGGCACGGATGACATCGGACACGACAACGAAGGGGCAGCGGCTGAGCGCCTCCGCCACCCTGTTGGCGTCGGGCAGGCTGTCGACAGGGTTGGTGCCCATGATCCAGACGGCCTTAATGCGGCCGGCATGAATGGCCTCGAACAGGTCGACCGCCTTCAGGCCCGGCCTGGCCGCAAGGCGCGGCGCAGCCCAGACGGATTGCACGATGTCCCGATGCACAGGGTTGTCGAGATCCATATGGGCGGCCAGCATGTTGGCCATACCGCCAACCTCGCGCCCGCCCATCGCATTGGGCTGGCCGGTGACAGAAAACGGCCCCCTGCCTGGCCGCCCGATCCGGCCCGTGGCCAGATGGACATTCAGGATGGCGTTGACCTTGTCCGTACCGCAGACGGACTGGTTGACGCCCTGACTGTAGACGGTCACGACCTTTTCCGTGCGCGCAAACAGCTCGTAGAAGCGGCCGACATCGGCGGCGGCAAGACCGGAAGCGGCGGCAACGGTGGCGATGTCGCAGGCCGACGCCGCCGCAAGGGCCGCCTCCACCCCGCCGGTGTGCCGGGCCAGATAGGCCTCATCGAGCCGCCCGGCTTCGGCAAGATAGCGCAGCAAGCCGGCGAACAGCGCCACATCCCCGTCGGGCCGCAAACCGAGATGCAGGTCGGCGATTTCGCTGGTGGCGGTGCGGCGCGGGTCGATGGTGACGATGCGCAGGCTGGGGCGCTCCGCACGGGCCGCCTCCAGCCGCTGGAACAGCACCGGATGGCACCACGCCAGATTGGAGCCCACCAGCACGACCAGATCGGCCAGTTCCAGATCCTCGTAGCACCCCGGCACCGTGTCGGAGCCGAAGCCGCGCCGGTGGCCGGCAACCGATGACGCCATGCAGAGGCGCGAATTGGTGTCGATGTTGGCCGTGCCGATGAAGCCCTTCATCAGCTTGTTGGCGACATAGTAATCCTCGGTGAGCAACTGGCCGGAGCCGTAGAGCGCGACGCTGTCCGGCCCATGCTGCGCCACCGTCTCGGCGAGGCGCCGCGCCACAACGTCCAGCGCCATGTCCCAGCTGGCGCGGCGGCCGCCGATCTCCGGATGGAGCAGACGTCCGTCCAGCGACAGGGTTTCGGCAAGCGCCGAGCCCTTGGAGCAGAGCCGGCCGAAATTGGCCGGATGCGTCGGATCGCCGGCCACGAGCACCGAGCCATCCGCCTGGCGGGTGGCAAGGACACCGCAGCCGACGCCGCAATAGGGACAGGTGGTGCGCGTCACCGTTTCAGTCATCGGCCGCTCTCCGGGCCAGCACCGACCGGGCAAGGTAGACACGCCCCCCCTCGACCCGCGCCGGCGTGGTGGCCACGGCCCCCTCGTCGGCGCCCTGGGCGAGGCCTGTCGCAAGATCGAACACCCAGTTGTGCAGCGGACAGGTGACGAAGCGGCCGTGGACAATGCCCTGGCTGAGCGGCCCGCCCTTGTGCGGGCATCGGTCGTCGAGCGCGAAGACCTCGTCCTCGCCGGTGCGGAACAGGGCGACGCATCCCGCTGGCGTCTTCACGACGCGGGCGCCCTCCTTCGGGATGTCGGTGAGGAGGCCAATTTCGATCCAGTCCCTGGTCATCGCGTTCATTCGGCCGCCTCCAGTCCCAGCACGGCCATCGGCCGGAATTCATGCTTGTCCTTGCCCGAAACACGCTCGGACCACGGGTCGGTCTGTGCGAAGGCCTGCGACTGGACGAAGCGGTCAAAATAGGCGCGGCGGCGGTCGCGATCGTCCATGATCTGGCGGCGCACCTCGTCATGGCCGATGCGCTTGGCCCACTTGTAGATCCGCTCCAGATAGTGGCCCTGCTCGCGGTACATCTGGATCAGCGCCGTGATGGTCTCCACCGCCTCATCCTCGCTCGGGACGAGACCCAGAACATCGGTGCCCTTGATGTCCAGCCCGGCCGCGCCGGCGAAGTGGATCTCGAACCCACTGTCGACGCAGATGACGCCGACGTCCTTGCAAGTGGCCTCGGCGCAATTGCGCGGACACCCGGAAACGGCGAGCTTCACCTTGGCCGGGGTCCACGAGCCCCAGAGGAACTTTTCCAGCCGGATGCCGAGCCCGGTGGAATCCTGCGTACCGAAGCGGCACCAGTCAGAACCGACGCAGGTCTTCACCGTGCGCAGGCCCTTGGCATAGGCGTGGCCCGAGACGAAACCGGCCTTGCCCAGATCTTCCCAGACGGCGGGCAGGTCCTCCTTCTTCACGCCCAGCATGTCGATGCGCTGGCCGCCGGTGACCTTGACTGCCGGTATCGCGAACTTGTCGACCACATCGGCAATGGCTCGCAGTTCGGCCGCCGAGGTCATGCCGCCCCACATGCGCGGAACGACGGAATAGGTGCCATCTTTCTGGATATTGGCGTGGACGCGCTCGTTGATGAAACGCGACTGATAGTCGTCCTCGTACTCGCCCGGCCAGTCGGCCACGAGATAGTAGTTGAGCGCCGGCCGGCACTTGGCGCAGCCGCCGGACGAGGACCAGCCAAGCTCCTGCATGACGGCGGGGATCGACTTCAGTTGCTTGGCCTTAATCAGCCGCCGGACGTCATCATGGCTATGCGTGGTGCAACCGCACATCGGCTTCACGGCCTGCGCCTGGAACCGGTCGCCGAGGGTCAGCTGCATCACCTTCTCGACAAGGCCCGTGCAGCTGCCGCAGGAGGCCGAAGCCTTGGTATGCGCCCTGACCTCCTCCAGCGTGGTCAGCCCCTTGGCGGTGATGGCCGAGACGATGGTTCCCTTGCACACGCCGTTGCAGCCGCAGATTTCCGCATCATCCGCCAACGCTGCAACGGCCGCCGTAGGGTCCAGCGCGGCCCCTCCCTGATAGGCCTGGCCGAAGATCAGGGTGTCGCGCAGGTCCGTAACATCCGTCGCCTTCTTCTTCAGGTCCGTGAACCATGCCGCATCGCCGGTATCGCCGAACAGGACCGAGCCGATGATCCGGTTGTCCTTCAGGATCAGGCGCTTGTAGATGCCGGCGCTGGCATCGCGCAGCACGATTTCTTCCCGGTCATCGCCATCGGCAAAGTCACCGACCGAGAAGAGATCAATCCCGGTGACCTTCAGCTTCGTCGGCGTGTCCTGGTGCACGAAGGGCGCCGGCTCCGCGCCGGTCACCTCGCGGGCCAGCTCTCCCGCCAGAACCCGCGCCATCTCGTACAGCGGGGCGACCAGACCATAGACCTGGCCGCCGACCTCCGCGCATTCGCCCAGCGAATAGATCGACGGATCGCTGCTGCGCATGTGGGCATCAACGACAATGCCGCGATTGACCTCCAGTCCAGCCAGACGGCCGAGGGCCGCATTGGGACGGATGCCGGCGGCCATGACGACCAGCGTTGCCGGCACCTCCGTGCCATCCTGAAGGGCCACGGCCCGGACCTTGCCCTGTGCATCCGGCAGCAGTGCCTGCGTCTTGGCCCGGGTCATCACCTTGATGCCCCTGGCCTCGAGCGAGCGCTGCAGGAGATATCCGGCGGCCGGATCCAGCTGGCGTTCCATCAGGCTCGGCATGACATGCAGGACAGTCACATCCATGCCGCGCGCCTTCAGCCCGGCAGCAGCCTCCAGCCCGAGCAATCCGCCGCCGATCACGACTGCGGTCTCGCGCGATTGCGCAGCCAGAAGCATGGCATCGACGTCATCGAGATCGCGGTAGCTGATGACCCCTTTCAGGTCCGCCCCCGGCACGGGCAGGATGAACGGCACAGACCCTGTGGCGATGATCAGCCGATCATAAGCGGCCGTCGCCCCCTGATCGGAGGTGACGGTGCGGGCCGCACGGTCGATGGCGGTGATCCGGTGCCCCTTGTAGAGGGTAATCCCGTTGCGGATGTACCAGCCATCCCCGTGGATCACGATGTCCTCAAAGGTCTTTTCGCCCGAGAGGACCGGCGACAGCATGATCCGGTCGTAGTTGACGCGCGGTTCCGCGTTGAAAATGGTGATCTCGTAGAGATCGGGCGCAAGCTCGAAGAGATGCTCCAGCATCCGCCCCGGGGCCATGCCATTGCCGATGATGACGAGTTTCTGGCGCATGGGGATCACTCCGCCGCTTCCACGAAGCGATGCCGCTCGTAGAGGAATTTCAGGACGGCCTCGCGGCACTTGAGATAGGTGCGGTCACCGGCCAGCTCGATGCGGTTGCGCGGACGGACAATCGGCACGTCCAGAACTTCGCCGATGCGAGCCGCAGGGCCATTGGTCATCATCACGATACGGTCGGACAGGAGCACCGCCTCGTCGACATCATGGGTAATCATGATCATCGTGTTGCCGAGCCGGGCATGGATCTCCATCACCGCATCCTGCAGATGTGCCCGGGTCAGTGCATCCAGCGCGCCGAAGGGCTCGTCCAGCAGCAGCACCTTCGGTTCCATCGACAGCGCCCGCGCGATCCCGACACGCTGCTTCATGCCGCCCGAAATCTCTCCCGGCCGCTTGTCGCGGGCATGTCCCATCTGCACAAGATCGAGGTTATGCAGGATCCAGTCGTGCTGCTCGGCACGGGACTTGGTACGCCGGAACACCTTGCCTACAGCCAGCGCCACGTTTTCGTAGACAGTGAGCCACGGCAGCAGGCTGTGGTTCTGGAACACTACCGCGCGGTCAGGTCCCGGCGCATCGACGGTCTTGCCTTCCAGAAAGACGACCCCGGAGGTGGCTGGCGTCAGTCCGGCAATGATGTTCAGCAAGGTCGACTTGCCGCAGCCCGAGTGGCCGATGATGGAGATGAACTCTCCCTTTGCGACCCCGAGCGAGACTTGCGTGAGCACTTCGGTCTTGGTGCCGCCGCGCTGGAACGACTTGTCGACCAGTTCAAGAGTGAGATAGTGCTGAGCCATGTCCAGTCCTCCGGTCAGGCCGTTGCGGTCCCGCGGGTGATGAGGCGCCCGGCAAGGGCAATGAGACGGTCGAGGAAGAAGCCGACAACGCCGACGTAGATCAGCGCCACGATGATGTCGCTGATCAGCGACGAGTTCCACGCATCCCAGATGAAGAAGCCGATGCCGACGCCGCCGATCAGCATTTCGGCCGCGACGATGGCCAGCCACGACAGCCCGACCCCGATCCTGAGGCCGGTGAAGATGTAGGGCGCCGCCGCCGGCAGCATGATCCGGCCGAAGTACTCGAAGCCATTGAGGCGCAGCACCCGGGCGACGTTCTGGTAATCCTGCGGAATGTTGCGCACGCCCGCAGCGGTGTTGATGATCACCGGCCAGATCGCGGTGATGAAGATGACGAAGATCGCCGACGGCGCCCCGTCCTGGAACGCGGCCAGCGACAGGGGCAGCCAGGCCAGCGGCGGCACGGTGCGCAGGACCTGAAAGATGGGATCAAGGCCGCGCATGGCCCACTGGCTCTGACCGAGCAGCACACCAAGGGCGATGCCGGCGATGGCCGCAAGCGAATAGCCGATGGCAACGCGCTGCAGCGAGGCCAGGATCTGCCAGAACATGCCCTGATCGGTGCCCTGCCCCCGGTAGAACGGATCGGCGATGATCTGCCAGCTTTCCGTTAGAACACGGGAGGGCGGCGGCAGCGGGGCGGTCGGGCTGGAGCACAGAACCTCCCAGACGGCCAGCAGAACTGCCAGCGTGATCAGCGGCGGCAGCAGGCTCTCGCCAAGCTGGCGCAGCAGCTGTGGCAAGCGGGCAAGGCTGCCCTCGGCGGGTTTGCGCGGCATGAACGACAGGATGCGGGCCTGCGGCGTCATCGGCCGGGCGTCAACGCTGGCCGGAGCAGGCTTTGCGGGATGGATTTGTGCAACGGACATGCCGGTCTCCTTCAGAGGTCGGGAGTCCGGGCGGCGGTGCCGCCCGGCACGAGGATCGGCTCAGGCCAAATGTCAGGCCCGACATCAGGCTAGGCGGCTGATCGCAAGGCTGGCGAGATAGGCTGCCGGGTCCTCCGGATCGAAGACCTTGCCGTCGAAGAAGACTTCCTTGCCACGCGAGACACCGGCCGGAATGTCAGCAATACCCAGATCGGCCGCCGCCGCGCGCCAGATGTCCTCCCGGTTGACCGCATTGACGAGGGCCTTCAGGTCCGTGTCCGGCGCAAACTTGCCCCAGCGGATGTTTTCGGTCAGGAACCAGGCGTCGTGGCTTTTGAAGGGATAGGACGCCGCCCCCTGCCAGAACTTCATCTCAAGGCCGGAGTTCTCGACGACCTTGCCGTTGCCGTAATTGATGGTGCCCTTGAGGCGGCCCAGCACATCCTTGGCCGGAACGTTGAACCACTGCCGTTTGCCCAGGATCTCGGCCATTTCCTCCTTGTTTTCCATGCTGTCAGCCCAGATCTGGGCTTCCATCACCGACATCAGCAGGGCCTTGGCGGCATTGGGGTTGGCCTCGACCCAGTCGGCTCTCACGCCCAATGCCTTTTCCGGGTGCCCCTTCCACAGTTCGCCCGTGGTACAGGCCGTGAAACCGATGCCCTGGTTGACGAGTTGCTCGTTCCACGGCTCGCCGACACAGAAGGCATCCATGGTGCCAACCTTCATGTTGGCCACCATCTGCGGCGGCGGCACGACGATGGTCGAGACGTCCTTGTCCGGATCGATGCCACCGGCGGCCAGCCAGTACCGAAGCCAGAGGTCATGGGTCCCGCCCGGGAACGTCATCGCAACCTTGACCTCGCCACCTGCGGCCTTCTTGGCGGCAAAGGCTTCCTTCAGGAGGCCAGCGTCCAGGCCAACGCCCGAACCGGCATATTCCTTGGCAACTGAGATACCCTGGCTGTCCAGGTTGAGCCGCGCGAGGATGGCCATCGGAACCGGCACGTTGTTCTGTGTCACCTTCCCGGTGTGCATGAGATAGGGCATCGGCGTCAGGATATGCGCCCCGTCAATGCCATTGGCAGCACCACCAAGAACGATGTTGTCACGCGTCGCGCCCCAGGAGGCCTGCTTCAGCACCTCGACGTCCGGCAGCCCGTGTTTGGCGAAGATGCCCTTTTCCTTGGCGATAATGAGCGGTGCAGCATCCGTCAGGGCGATGAAGCCCAGCTTGAGACCGGTCACTTCGGGACCTGCCCCGGCAGCAAAGGCGCCGGACGGAAAGCTTGCGCGCACTGCGGCGATCAGGGCAGCTGCTGCCGATGTCTTGAGCAATCCGCGGCGGGTAAATCCGGTTCCTGAACCTGTCGTCATGATCGTGTCCCTCTGGAAGCAACTGGTCTCTGGAAAACAAAAAACGCCGCCCGGTGACTGCGCCAAACCTCCTTGCGGTGTTCGGCAGCAAACCAAGCGACGTCGGTGTCATTGGTGGGAGCGTTCCCCGCGCCCGTTTTCCCCGATCCTCGTTGACCGGAGTTACCCTAATTATTGCAACAGGCGTGCCAGACTGGTCGCACTGCAGCAAACATATGATTTCAAACGGATTTCACGAGAATTCTTAATAAAGCGCTGCGAGCGTCATGGACTGAATATTGAGCAGATACTGCATCGCAACAATTCAACTGCACAAGAACGAGGCTGCCTATTCGCTTGGCGCACCGGCAATGACGTGGCCTTGCTGGCGAATGGCTGCAGCCTCGACATGCGCCATGACGTTTGCAGGATCGAACACCAGGCCGTCCATAAAGGGTGTCACTGCAAAGAGGGACGGATCCAGCTCCTGTTCAGCGTTGGGCCCCAGTGCGGCGTCATAAAGATCGCTACGGCAGGCGGAGACAGCCATCACTTCACCGGCGGCGGAATGGCTTGCCTGGCCCCACCGGATCATCTGGCTGTAGATCCACAGCACCTGAGGCGGGCTCGGGCGGTTCGCCCCTTGCCCATGAAACCGGAAATAGCCTTCGATCCGGCGCAGCGTGCCTTTGTCATCAAGGCAGAATTCACCGGCCAGCACCCGGCGCAGGATCGCGACCGGCGCCGCAAGATGCTGCGGCAGGGCGAGGATCCGGGCTAGATCGTCGTGGTGCTCCGGGTCGGCGCACCAGCGGGCGGACCGGTCCAGCGCTTGCAGCAAACGCAGGACCGTGTCCTCGTTGGCTTCGATGTAATCCGGCCGCAGACCGATGACCTTTTCCGGCGCGAGCGGCCAGATATCCTGCTTCGCAGCCACAATACGTCCGACGCCTCGCTCGCAGGCCATCATGTTCCACGGCGCGCCGACACAGAAACCGTCAATCGCCCCGGCCTCCAGCGCATCCGTGGTTATGGGCGGCGGGACGACGATCAGCCGGACATCGCGATCCGGATCGACACCGCCGGCCGCCAGCCAATAGCGAAACTCATAATTATGCGAGGAAAACGGATAGGTGACACCGAGGGTCAAGGGAGGCGCGCCTGCCGCTTTTCGGCTGGCCACCAGCCGGGCAAACGCCTTGGCGCAGGCCAGCGCATCGGCAGTGCCGGATAGCCCGGCCTCCTGACGCATCCCGTCATAGATCCGGACCGACAAGGTGATGGCGTTGCCGCCACGGCCGAGCGCGAAAGGCGTGACCACCGGTGCCGGATTGGAGCCTAGCCCCAGCTGGGCAGCCACAGGCATCGGTGCCAGCATGTGCGCAGCGTCAAATTGCCGGAAGGCAAGCCGGTCGCGAACATTGGCCCAGGACACATCGCGCACCAGATCAAGCTGCAGTCCTTCTGTTGCCGCAAAGCCCAATTCCGATGCCGCAATCAGGATCGAGGCATCGACGAGCGGAATGAAGCCGGCGCGCACGAGCCGCGTCTCGCGTCGGCCAAGCGCTGGGGCGGGCGGAACGCTGGAGAAAGCTGTGGGGCTTGCGTTCATATCCTCAGGCTCCCTGTCGGCGGCGGCTCACAGCAGCAGGCTGGCCGCGGTGACAACGCTTTGTGCGATGTCCGCCATCTTCTTCTTCTCGTTCATGGCGGTTTGCCGCAGCAGGGCGAAGGCGTCTGCCTCCGACAGCCCGCGCGAAGACATCAGAATGCCCTTGGCCCGCTCGATGATCTTTCGCTCTTCCAGGGCATTGCGCGCATCCACCAGTTCGCGCTGCAGGCGGGCGAAGGCGTTAAACCGCGCAATCGCCATGTCGAGGATCGGCTTCACCCGCTCCTGCCTGAGCCCGTCAACCACATAGGCCGACACCCCGGCATCAACGGCGGCCTCCAGCATGCCGCTGTCGGAGCGGTCGACAAACATCGCGATTGGCCGCTGCGCTGCACGGGAGACCTGAAACAGATGTTCGAGCTGATCGCGGTTCGGATTTTCCAGATCGATGACGATCACATCGGGATCGATCTCGAGGATACGGCGCAGCAGTCCATCCATGCTCGACATCAGGATGACCCGCTCATGCCCAGCCTCCCTCAGGCCGCGCTCGATGATCGAGGCGCGGATCTGGTTTTCGTCGATTACAAGGACGGTCAAGGACTCCATGGCCCATTATGGGGCGCAGCAAAGGCGGCGCAACGATGTTGCCTGCACAAATTTCATGCGCATTTGCCTGCACATTGGTCTTCGCACTGACATTTTGTCCTGTGCTTTGTCTCCCCCTGATATTTGTTCCTGTTTTATTCTTATTTCACTGTTGGTGTATTTGGGAGGGATGTTTTTTTCTTTGGCTGATTTGGTTGCGGGGGCAGGATTTGAACCTGCGGCCTTCAGGTTATGAGCCTGACGAGCTACCGGGCTGCTCCACCCCGCGTTGAGGTGTTTGGCGGATTTTCCGCGGGTGTTATGTCTTGAGTGTTGAGAGGTTTGTCTGGACTTTGCAGGCCTGGCGGCGACCTACTCTCCCGCGTCTTGAGACGAAGTACCATTGGCGCTGGGGGGTTTCACGGCCGAGTTCGGGAAGGGATCGGGTGGGGGCCCCCCGCTGGGGCCACCAGGCCGGCGAAGTGCAGACAGATGAGGAACTGGTCTTTTTGCCTTTTGAGGCATCGATGATTTTGGCGCATTTCCCTGACTATCGAGGGACTTGACGGACCGAAGGTCCGCAAGCGCGACGCGCGCCGGCCACGTTTGGCCGCCCTCGCGGAGGGCAGCGCCCGTGAGCGCTTTAGAATGGAATGGACATTGATTAATGAGAGTGATCAAGCCGAACGAGCTATTAGTAAGGCTCAGCTTCACGCGTTGCCGCGCTTCCACATGCCTCCTATCGACGTGGTGGTCTACCACGGCTCTTCAGGGAGAACTTGTTTTGAGGTTAGTTTCCCGCTTAGATGCTTTCAGCGGTTATCTATTCCGAACATAGCTACCCTGCACTGCGGCTGGCGCCACAACAGGTCCACCAGAGGTTCGTCCATCCCGGTCCTCTCGTACTAGGGACAGATCCTCTCAATTCTCCTACACCCACGGCAGATAGGGACCGAACTGTCTCGCGACGTTCTGAACCCAACTCACGTACCGCTTTAAATGGCGAACAGCCATACCCTTGGGACCTGCTCCAGCCCCAGGATGCGATGAGTCGACATCGAGGTGCCAAACAACCCCGTCGATATGGACTCTTGGGGGTCATCAGCCTGTTATCCCCGGCGTACCTTTTATCCGTTGAGCGATGGCCCTTCCACGAGGGACCACCGGATCACTATGGCCGACTTTCGTCTCTGCTCGACTTGTCAGTCTCGCAGTCAGGCAGGCTTATGCCATTGCACTCGACGACCGATTTCCGACCGGTCTGAGCCCACCTTCGCGCGCCTCCGTTACCATTTGGGAGGCGACCGCCCCAGTCAAACTACCCGCCACACACGGTCCCGGATGCTGTTACATCGCGGTTAGATATCCATGACGACAAGGGTGGTATTTCAAGGATGACTCCACGAGAGCTGGCGCCCTCGCTTCAACGTCTACCACCTATCCTACACATGTCGACACGAATACCAGTGTGAAGCTGTAGTAAAGGTGCACGGGGTCTTTCCGTCTGACCGCAGGAACCCCGCATCTTCACGGGGAATTCAATTTCACTGAGCCTATGCTGGAGACAGCGGGGAAGTCGTTACGCCATTCGTGCAGGTCGGAACTTACCCGACAAGGAATTTCGCTACCTTAGGACCGTTATAGTTACGGCCGCCGTTTACCGGGGCTTCAATTCGGAGCTTGCACACCTCCTCTTAACCTTCCGGCACCGGGCAGGCGTCAGACCCTATACGTCGTCTTGCGACTTCGCAGAGCCCTGTGTTTTTGATAAACAGTCGCCACCCCCTAGTCTGTGCCCCTCCTGGCTGGTTGCCCAACCAGAAGGCTCCCTTCTCGCGAACTTACGGGAGCAATTTGCCGAGTTCCTTCAGCATAGTTCTCTCAAGCGCCTTGGTATGCTCTACCTGTCCACCTGTGTCGGTTTAGGGTACGGTCTATACGCGGGGGCTATTTCCCGGGACACCTTCACCGCATCCCCAATCCAGTAAGGGGATACGATACACGGCATCCGTCACCACCCGCAGGCTGCAGAATATTAACTGCATTCCCATCGACTACGCCTTTCGGCCTCGCCTTAGTGGCCGGCTAACCCTGCTCCGATTAACGTTGAGCAGGAACCCTTGGACTTTCGGCGAGCGGGTCTCTCACCCGCTTTGTCGTTACTCATGTCAGCATTCGCACTTCCGATACCTCCAGGAGCCCTCACGGGTCTCCCTTCACTGGCTTACGGAACGCTCCGCTACCGCGCACTTACGTGCACCCGCAGTTTCGGCACATGGCTTGAGCCCCGTTACATTTTCGGCGCGGAACCCCTTATTTAGACCAGTGAGCTGTTACGCTTTCTTTAAATGATGGCTGCTTCTAAGCCAACATCCTGGTTGTTTTGGGAGTTCTACATCCTTTCCCACTTAGCCATGATTTGGGGGCCTTAACTGGCGGTCAGGGTTGTTTCCCTTTTCACAATGGACGTTAGCACCCACTGTGTGTCTGCCGACTAGTACTCCTCGGTATTCGGAGTTTGGTTAGGATCAGTAAGACGGTAAGTCCCCATAGCCCATCCAGTGCTCTACCCCCGAGGGTATTCGGTCGACGCTCTACCTAAATAGATTTCGCGGAGAACCAGCTATTTCCGAGTTTGATTGGCCTTTCACCCCTAGCCACAACTCATCCCCGACTTTTTCAACAGGCGTGGGTTCGGTCCTCCAGCACGTGTTACCGTGCCTTCAACCTGGTCATGGCTAGATCACCCGGTTTCGGGTCTAATCCAACGAACTAAGTCGCCCTATTCAGACTCGGTTTCCCTGCGCCTACACCTATCGGCTTAAGCTTGCTCGTTAAATTAAGTCGCTGACCCATTATACAAAAGGTACGCTGTCACCCTTTCGGGCTCCAACTGTTTGTAGGCATCCGGTTTCAGGAACTGTTTCACTCCCCTCGTCGGGGTGCTTTTCACCTTTCCCTCACGGTACTTGTTCACTATCGGTCGACAAGGAGTACTTAGGCTTGGAGGGTGGTCCCCCCATGTTCAGACAGGATTTCACGTGTCCCGCCTTACTCGAGGACCTAGTTTCTTTCTACCCGTACGGGGCTATCACCCAATAATGCCCGACTTTCCAGACGGTTCCGGTTCTTAAAACTAGGCCACTGGCCTGGTCCGCGTTCGCTCGCCACTACTAGCGGAGTCTCTGTTGATGTCCTTTCCTCCGGGTACTGAGATGTTTCAGTTCCCCGGGTTTGCCCCCTTGCGGGTACTCCATACGGAGTGGGTTGCCCCATTCGGAAATCGCCGGATCAAAGCTCATTCGCAGCTCCCCGACGCTTATCGCAGCGTATCACGTCCTTCATCGCCTCTTGTCGCCAAGGCATCCACCAAATGCCCTTAAGACGCTTGATCACTCTCATTATCGATGTCCATTCCATGTTTGATCACCAGCCAGCCAAAGGCCAACCAGTGCAAACAGGTCATCGATTTTAAGACCAGTTTCTCGAGGCTCTTTCAACGATCCGCGCGGTCAAGTGCGGAACCATCGCTTTCGCAACGCTTGAGGAA
>NZ_JAPPRC010000003.1:135000-600000 GCF_026672425.1 Pannonibacter sp. SL95 | reverse complement strand
ACCCTTGCTTCATGCCGAACTCTCTCAAGTCCGACCGCGCAAGAACAACGCCGACCACGCTTCCCTTCCTTCAAAACATAAATTGTCAAAGAACCTAACCACTTGACTGGTTAGCTGTCCGAAAGAACGAGGCCGCTTATCCGGTACTAGGCACCGGCTGTCAAGCCGCATTTTTCAGAATTTCAGGGAAGCAACTTCCCGTCGCCGGCGACGTTGCCGCCGTCGATGAGCCAGCTTATAGGGGCCCCAACCCCACCCCGTCAATCGACAATTTTGAAAAATTCCGACTTTCGACGAGCCTGCTCCCGCCCCTCTGTGGATAAGCTTCAGGCAAGCTTCGCGCGCGCCGCAGAAATCCGCCGGATTTCACAATTCTGCAATATCAACAGGGTGTTAGGATGAATTTTCATTAACCATGTTTGGTTGGCTGGCTTAGGTGCTCAGGCAGCTTTGGCTGATGTTTGAGCAGGCTTTGCCCAATTCAAAGGCAGCCGAATGCCGTCCTTCCGCTCTGTCGTCACCCAAGCGTCACGGCACGTCCACAAAACTGCAGCGCAGTCAGACTATGACCCCGGCATCTCGAACCGCCGTGCATCGGCAACCGGGGAGCAGCACCATGAACCGCCGCGAATTCCTTTCCCTCAGCAGCATGACCCTTGGCACCACTCTTCTGGGTGGGCTGAGCCTGCCGCAGTTTGCCTTCGCCGCTGATGGCACTGTCTTTGTCTATACGGGGTCGGACCAGAACATCTCCGACTTCTGGACCAACCTGGTCTTCCCGCGCTTCACTGCCGCCCATGGCGGCACGGTGAAGATGGTGGACGCTGGCGACAACGCTGGCCTGCGCGCCATTGCCGATCGTACGCTGGCGGCCAAGGCAACCAAGACCGATCCGCAGGTCGAGATCTTCGAAGCCTTCGATCCGCGCTTCCCCGCAGACGGCATCGCCCAGAACCTGTGGGTGAACTTCAAGGAAGCCGGCCTTGCGAACTATGGCAAGATCAACCCGGCCGCCTTCGACAGCGACTTCTCCCTGCCCTATCGCGGCAGCCAGGTCCTGCTCGCCTATGACGCGACCAAGCTGAAGGCCGCTGATGCTCCCACCACCTGGGCCGACCTCGTCACATGGATCAAGGCCAACCCGGGCCAGTTCATCTACAACCGTCCCGACAAGGGCGGTTCGGGCGGCAATTTCGTCCGCCGTGCCATTCATGAAGTGAACGGCCGCGACCCCAAGGCCTTCACCATCTCCAACTACACCGCCGAAGCGGGCGAAAAGATGCTGCTGCCGGCCTGGGACGCGCTGAAGGACATTGCACCGCATCTCTATGAAAAGGGCGCCTATACCGGCGGCAACAGCCAGTCGCTGCAGATGCTCGGCCAGGGCGTTGTCACGATGGTGCCGGTCTGGTCCGACCAGGTGCTGCAGGCCATTGCCCAGGGCGTTCTGCCCGAAAACACCGGTCTGGTTCAGCTCAAGGACCTGGCCTTCTGCGGCGGCTTCTCCGCCATGACCATCCCGACCAACGCCGCCCAGCTCGACCGTGCCATGCTGCTGGCCAACTTCATGCTGTCGGAAGAGATCCAGTCGCTGATCATTTCCGACCTCGGCGGCTTCCCCGGCGTGTCCTGGGACCATGTTGCCCCGGCACTGCGCGAGAAGTATGCCGCCGTCGTTCCGAACGAGATCCCGGTGTTCCCGTCGGGCGACTGGGCAACCGCCATCAACGATGGCTGGTATCGCAATGTCGCCCCGACACTGACACGCGGCTGATCAGATGACCGACGCCGTTGCCACGGCGCCGGTCCGCATGTCCATCCAGAGGAGGGGGCTGACAGGTCTCCTCCTCGTCCTCTTTCCGGTTGGACTGCTGGGCTGGCTCATTCTCTATCCGATCCTCAATGCACTGGTGACGACGCTGACGCTTCGGACGGACCAGGGCCTCGTCCTGTCCCTTGACAGCTATGCCTCCTTCTTCTCCGACCCATACAGCCTCAACAACCTCGCCCTCACCTTCTGGACGACGGCTGTCTGTGCCGTGCTCCTCCTGGTGATCTGCCTGCCGATCGCGCTCTATCTGCGCTTCTCGCGTGGTCCGTTGTCGGCCTATGTCCAGGCTCTGGCCATCTTCCCGCTGTTCGTACCTTCGGTCATTCTCGCTTATGCGCTCATCCGAACGCTTGGGCCCAACGGCCTTGTCGACATTCTGCTGAACGCCGCCGGCCTGCCGAAACTGCCCAGTCCCTATCTCACCCCCTGGGGGCCGGTCATCGGCCTCGTCTGGGACAACATTCCGCTGACGGTGCTGATGCTCACGGCCGGTCTTGGCCAGGTGTCGGACAATGCCGTCGAGGCTGCACGGGATGCAGGGGCAAGACCCCGTCACCTGCTCCTTCACATCATCCTGCCGCAGATCATCAACGCGCTGCTCGTCGCGCTGGCGTTTGCGGTGCTCGGGATCTTCTCGTCCTTCACCCTGCCCTATGTGCTCGGCCCCGCTTCGCCGGAAATGATGGGCCCCTACATGCAGCGTACCTTTGCCGACCTGATGCAGCCGCGCATGGCCATCACCCAGGCGGTCATCACCTTTGCCATTTGTGCCGTGTTTGGTGCCTTCTACGTCCGCTCCGTCATCCGCAGCTGGGAGGTGCGCTGATGCACCCCCAGCCCGCCTCTCGGCCGAGGCCGCACACGGACTGGACCGGAATCGGCTTTGCCGTGCTCCTGTCAATCGTCATCCTGGTGCCACTGATCGTCGTGGCCATCTGGGCCTTCACCGAGGTCTGGCGTTACCCCGCTTTGCTGCCGCAGAGCTTCGGCCTGCGCTATTGGCAGGCGACGCTGTCGCGCCAGGATGTCTGGAACGCCCTGTTCCTGTCCCTGCGCCTCTCGGCGACGGTCACGTTCCTGTCCGCGCTGATCTGCCTGCCGGCCGCCTATGCCTTCGCCCGCATGGACTTCCCCGGCCGGCAGACCTTGCTCCTGTCCTTCCTCGCCACCCAGGCCTTCCCGAAGTTCGGCCTCCTGATCGCCGTCGCCGGCATCTTCCTCAGCCTCGGGCTGATCGCCACCTTCTGGGGCGTGGTGCTGATCCAGCTGGTCAACACCCTGATGCTGATGATCTGGGTGCCCGTCGCCGCGTTCCAGGCGGTCGACCGGCGCATGGAGGAGGCGGCACGGGACGCTGGCGCCGGACCCTTGCGCGTGTTCTGGTCCATCACCCTGCCCCAGGCCGGGCCGACGCTGTTTGCCGCCGTCCTGCTCACCTTCATCAACACCTTCTACGAGACCGAAGGCGCCTGGCTGATCGGCGCGCCGATGCTCCAGACCATGCCGGTGCTGATGATCATCTTCATCAACAACCAGATGGTGATCCAGTATGGCGCGGTGCTGTCCGTGCTGCTCTGGGTCCCCTCCTTCCTTGTGCTGCTGTTCTCCCGCCGCCTGATCGGCTCGCAGAGCTTCGCCAAGGGCTTCGGCGTTTGACAGGAGACGTTGCATGGCACGACTGACCTTATCCGGGCTGACCAAGTCCTTCGGCGGGCTCGACGTGGTGAAGGCGGTGGACCTTGAGGTCACCGACGGCGAACTGGTCTGCCTTCTCGGCCCCTCGGGCTCGGGCAAGTCCACGATCCTGCGCATGATTGGCGGCTTCGAGGTTCCGAGCGGCGGTGCGATCCGCATCGACGGCGAGGACGTCACCGCCGTGCCGCCGGAACGCCGGCCCACCGGCATGGTGTTCCAGTCACATGCGCTGTGGTCGCATATGGATGTCTTCGCCAACATCGCCTTCGGCCTGAAGCTGCGGCGGCTGCCGCGCGCCGAGATTCGCAGCAAGGTCGAGGCCGTGCTTGAGCTGGTCGGCCTTGCCGGCTACGGCAGCCGGCGGGTCTGGCAGCTCTCGGGCGGTCAGCAGCAGCGCGTCGCCATCGCCCGCTCGCTGGTGCTGGAGCCGAAGATCCTGCTCCTCGACGAACCCTTCGCCAGCCTCGACCAGCATCTGCGCGAAAGGCTGCGCGAGGAAGTCCGCGACATCCAGCAGCGCCTCGGCATCACCACCCTATTCGTCACCCATGGCCAGGACGAGGCGCTGGCGCTGGCCGACCGCATCGTCGTGCTGAAGGACGGCGCCATCGAACAGACCGACCGCCCGTCCGCGCTCTACCGCCGCCCGGCGACGCGCTTCGTTGCCGGCTTCATCGGCCACATGAACCTGGTGCCGACCGAGTTCCGCGCCGGCCGCTCGACCAGGCCGGAGTTCGCCCTTGCCGCAGAGGTCAGCGACGGACCGGCGGAGATTGCCTTCCGCCCCGAGGCAACCGGCGTGCGGCCTGCGCAAGGATCCGGCAATGCGGTGGTCTACCGCGTCACCGATTTCGGCACCCACCTGACCCTCGACCTGGACCTTGAGGACGGCACCCGGATCAAGGCGCATGGCTCGGGCTCCATCGCCTGGACGCCCGGACAGCGGGTGGAGGTGACCCCGGCCGAAGTGCTGCTCTACCGCGACGGTGTGCTGCTCTCCACGGAAACCCGAGCGGCAGCGGCAGCCGCCTGACTGCTCACTTGAAAGAAGACATCCATCGTGACTGACGACACCCTCGACACGGGCATCAGCCTCACCGCCGCACGGACGGCCGTGGCGCTGGAGCGAAACGGACACCGCACCTGGCTGAAGTGGCACCGTGGCCGCATCCAGCCGCTCGACGCCGAGTTCGGCCCGGCGCGCATCAGCCTCGGCATGCGCCTGGGGGCGAGCGTGGAGATCGACCTCACCGCCCATGCGGGCGGCGGCTTTGCCGTGCTGCATGACGAGACGCTGGAGCGCAGCACCACCGGCACCGGCCGCGTCCGCGACACGCAACCCGACGCCCTGCGGCAGCTGCTCCTGCGCGATGGCAGCGGAGCGGCCACCGACCAGCACGTCATGCTGCTGTCGGATCTTGCGGCGCTGGTGGCTGGCGAAACGGCGCATCACGACGCGGTGCTGCAGCTGGACATGAAGGACACCTCGGCGACGATCACGCCCGCCGACATCGACGCCTTCGTGCGCGACGTGGCCCCTGTTGCGAGGCACATGCTTCTGTCTGGCGGCGATCCGGTTGCCATTGCCGCGCTGAGCGAGGCGATCCCGGAGCTCGGCATCGGCCACGACCCCTGCCATGACGCGGTCATGCTGGATCTGCTTCGGGGCGGCGACTATCGCCGCTTCGTGGCTGACGCGCTCGACGCCAGCCCGCGCTCCACCATGATCTATCTGGACCACCGTCTGGTGCTGGCCGCCGCCGACCGGAGCGAGAACCTCGCCGCCCGGTTCCAGGACGCCGGCCGCAAGGTCGATGCCTACACGATCCGCGAGATCGGCCCGGACACCCGTCCGCTGGTGGAGCGGCTGCTGGCCCTCAAGGTGGACCAGATCACCACCGACGACGCGCTTGCCCTGTCGGCGGCCTTTGCCGGCTGAACCGGCTTCTCGGCCAGCCCCTCGCGCAGCCAGCCGGCCAGCCACGGCGTTGCCACCAGCACATCGCCGGCCGGGCCGACAGGCCCGCCGGCAAAGCCGCCGATCACGCCGCCGGCCTCCCGCACCAGCAGGGCGGCCGCGCCATAGTCATGCAGCGACAGACCATCCTCGAAGAACCCGTCGAGCCGGCCGCAAGCGACGTAGCTGACAGATAAGGACGCGGAACCCAGACGGCGCACGCCGGCCGTCGTCGCCATCGCCCGGCGCAGCGCGGCGTGGTAGGTCTCCTCGCGCACGCTCTTCACCTGTCCCGGCACGGGAAGGCCCGCGCCGATCAGCGCGTTTTCCAGCTCGGCCGCCGGGGCAACCGCCAGCCGCTCGCCGTTGAGATAGGCGCCCTGCCCGGCCTCGCCCGCAAAGAGTTCCACCTGCATGCAGTCGAAGACGACACCGCAGGTCACCTCACCTGCCTCGACGATCGCCAGCGCGATGCCGAAATGCGGGATGCCCCAAGCGTAGTTGGTGGTGCCATCGATGGGGTCGATGAGAATACGCGGCAGGCCCTCGACGCCGGCCCGGTCGGCTGCCTGCTCCTCTCCAGAAATAGCATGGTCGGGGAAACTGGCGGCCAGACGCCCGGCGATCTCGGCCTCCACGGCCACATCAACCTCGGTCTGGTAATCGCGCGGCCCCTTCAGCACCATTTCAGCGGCGGACCGCCGGCGCAGGCGGGTGCGGGCAATCACGCCGCCGGCAAGGGCCGCCATCGCCAGCGCACGCAGGCGCGGCGAGGCCGTTCCCGGCAACAGGACATCAAGCGACGCATCGGTGGCATCAAACGAAAGGGACATGGTTGGCTCCGGACTTGACTGGACGCCTGCCTAGTCCCGTTTCATGAGCCGGACATGACAGTCGGGCGAAACACCCGGATTTTTCACCGGACCAGTGCCCACGGCCCTTCAGGCCTTCGGTGTCCAGGTCGCAGGCGCGACCGGCCGCATCGCCGGGCTGACGTCCATCACCACCCGGCGCCCGCGCCCCGGCGTGCCGACAAGCTGGCCCTCGTCGATGATCACCTCGCCGCGCGCGATCACCGTCTTCGGCCAGCCGACGACCTCCCGGCCGCGAAGGGGTTGTAGCCGCAGTTGTCGTGCAGGTCGTTGGTCCCGAACACCCGCCGCGCCGCCGGGTCCCACAGCACCACGTCGGCATCGGCGCCCGGATCGAGCCGGCCCTTGCCCGTCAGGCCGAACAGCCGCGCGGGCGCGGTCGAGGTGACCTCGACGAATTTCTCCGGTCCCAGCCGCCCCTTCGACACCATGGCGTCGAACATCAGCGGCAGCCGCACCTCCAGCCCCGGCAGGCCGTTGGCGATGCGGTTGAAGGGCGCGGTCTCGCCATTGGCGAACTTGCCGCTTGCGTCCATGCGGTAGGGCGCGTGGTCCGAGGTGACAAGTTGCAGGTCGCCGCGCTGCAGGCCGGCCCGGAGCGCCTCCTGATCGGCCGTCTGGCGCTGCGGCGGGCTGCACATCACGGCTGCCCCTGCCATGCCGGGCTGGTCCAGCACCTCTTCGGTCATGAACAGGTAATGCGGGCAGGTCTCGGCAAAGACCGGCGCCCCACGGCCCCGCGCGGCACGCACGATCTCGACGCCCTCGCGGGTGGAGATGTGGAACAGCATCACCGGCTGGCCGGTCGCCTCGGCGAAGCGGCACATGCGCTCCAGCGCCTCCAGCTCGGCAAGGCGGGGATGCGACGGCGCATGGTAGCGCGGCGCGGTCAGCCCGGCGGCCAGCAGCTTTTCCACCGACCAGCGGATCAGCCCGTCGTTTTCGGCGTGGAAGCAGACCAGCGCACCATTGTCCCGCGCCGTGTCCAGCACCTTCAGGATCGACAGGTCGTCGAGCCGCACCTTGTCGTAGGTCGTGAAGATCTTGGCCGAGCGATGCCCGGCGCGCATCAGCGCGGCCAGCTCGTCGAGGTTCGTGCCGGAAATGTCGGCGACGATGATGTGATAGGCGTGGTCGATCAGAGCTCCGCGGTCGGCCAGCACGGTGTAGTCGGCCATGACCCTAGCGAGCGACATGCCGGGATGCTGCGCGGCGAAGGACACGGTCGTGGTGGTGCCGCCGAAGGCCGCCGAGCGGGTGGCCGTCTCGAACGTGTCGGCGTTCATGATGCCGGCGCCCGACAGCTGCTCGATGTGGCAATGGGTGTCGACGCCGCCCGGCATGACCAGAAGCCCGGTTGCGTCGATTTCCTTGCGCCCTTGCGCCAGGCCGCTTCCCAGCGCGGCGATGCGGCCGTCCCGGATGGCGATGTCGCCGGAGAAGCGCGCCTGCGCCGTGACAATCTCCCCCCCGCGAATGACAAGGTCAAAGCCCGTGCCCGTGCTCATATCGGTCATGCCTCATGTCCCCGTTTGTTGTTGATCTGATATACACAGTGTATACCGTCAGTGACAACGGCGCGTTCGAATATGCCTTGGTCAGCGCATGTCGGCCATCCGCTTCCTGCCTGCATCGGGTCCCAGACTGACAGGGAGCGACAGGAAGCACATGAAAACGCGACGGAAGGCCATGTTCCGCCTTCAACAGCGGACGCGCTTGACGTAAACACTTGGGCGCGTCCGGCAGCCGGACGCAAGGCCGAACTTGGGCAAGCAAGCCGGAAGGCGACGAATGACACTGCAGGACCAGACCCAGACGCTTGGCGAAAGCACCTACGAGCAACTGCGCCGCATGATTGTCAGCGGCGAGCTGTCGGCAGGCACCCGGCTGCAGGAAAAGCCCTTTGCCGACCGTCTCGGCGTATCGCGCACGCCGGTCCGCGAGGCAATCGCCCGGCTGGTCTCGGAAGGCCTTGTCACGCGCGCCCAGGGCGGCGTGCCGGTCGTCAACAAGATCTCCATCTCGGAAATCATTGAAATCCTTCACGTTCGCCGACTGCTCGAGTGCGAGACCGCCCGTCAGGCTGCCTCGGTCCACGTGCCGGTCGAGGCCATCCTGTCGCTGCGCGCCCGCACCGAACAGCTCTTGCAGCGCGGCCGCTCGTCGATTTCCGAACACGCCGATCTGGACGAGGAGTTCCACATCACCATCGCCCGGATTGCCGGTTCCAAGCTGCTCGCCGACCTGGTGCAGAACCTGAAGCAGAAGACCCGGATCTTCGACAAGGGCTTCATCCCGGACCGTTTCGAGCCGGGCCTCAACGAGCATATCGAGATCCTGGACGCCATCCTCGCCCGCGACCCTGCCCGGGCCGAGGCCGGCATGCGCCGCCATCTCGACAATGTGCGCGAGTCGATTCTCGCCTCGATCCACCGCCTCTACTGATCCCGTCGCGGCCTCGCACCCTGAGCCGGCGCATTTCGGAGCTGTGATCACAGTTGCCCGTTGACTCTGCATTCTGACGGTATACCATCGGCATGCATTCAAGCGGGAGACTTCCCCTCCATGACCGAACCGACTGCCGTGCGGCGCCCCGAGGGCGACCCGCTGCTGACCGTGACCTTTCTGTATTACCGCGATCTGCCCCGGGCGATGGCCTTCTACGAGCATGTGCTCGGCGTCGAGCTGGCCATTGATCAGGGCTGGTCGAAGATCTACCGCCTCGGCGGAACCGCCCATGTCGGCCTCGTCGACGAGACCCGCGGCTCGCATCGCGCCTCGGACCCGAAGCCGGTGCAGGTCTGCATGCGGGTGAGCGATGTCGATGCCTGGCATGCCTGGGCCGCGAGCTGCAACGTCACCGGCCTCAGCGCCCCGAAGGACAGCCCCTCGCTCGGCATCCGCGCCTTCGTCTTCAACGATCCGGAAGGTTACCAGATCGAGATCCAGTCGGTTCTCGCCTGACGCCTTGCGTTTGCCCCGGCCCCGCGCGGGCCGGGCACCTGGCCCCCGCCAGACCCAGAACGAGGGCACCAACCGCCCCGCACCCACCAGTGGAGATCAGCCAATGACCATCAATGCCAACATCCGGAGGCTGCTTGCCTCCGCCGCCATGATCGCGCTCACCAGCTCGGGCGCGCTCGCCAAGGACATCACCATCGGCCTGACGTCGGACGCCGTCCACATGGACCCGCAGGCCGGCGAGGAGCTCAGCTCCAACATCATGTATTACCATCTCTACGATCCGCTGGTGCGCCGCAGCGCGGATCTGGAGTTCGGTCCGGGCCTCGCCGAGAGCTGGAAGCTGGCCGATGACACCACCTGGGTCTTCACCCTGCGCGACGGCGTGAAGTTCCATGACGGCGACACCCTGAAGGCGTCTGACGTTGTCTTCACTCTGGAGCGCCTGAAGAAGTCGCTGATGGCGAACCTCGCCGCCAACATCGAGAGCTTCCGCGCCATCGACGACCGCACGGTCGAGATCAAGACCTTCCGCCCCTATGCGGCCCTGCCCAATGATCTGGCCGCGATCCTGATCATGTCGGAAGACCATGTGAAGAAGGTCGGCGATGCCATCGACATGAAGCCGGTCGGCACCGGCCCCTACAAGCTCGGCGAATGGGTCAAGGAAGACCGCATCGTCCTGGAAGCCTTTGACGGCTACTACATGGGCGAAGCCAAGGTCGACAAGGTCACCTTCCGTCCGATCACCAACCCGGCCACCCGCACGGCGGCGCTCCTGACCGGCGAGCTGGACATCGTGCAGGATCTGGCCGTGCGCGACGTCGCACGCGTCAAGGAAACCAAGGGCTTCGAGGTCGTCACCCGTCCGAGCCTCCTGAACCTGGTGCTTGCCCTCGACATGCGCGAGAAGAGCCCGACCATCGAGGGCAAGAACCCGATGACGGACCAGCGCGTGCGTGAGGCGATGGCCCGCGCCATCGACGTCACCACCCTGTCGCGCGCCATCATGAACGGCCTGTCGACGCCCTCGGCCCAGTATGTGCCGGCGAGCCACATCGGCCATCTTGACGGCGCCGACTTCCGCCAGATGTATCCCTTCGACGTGGAGAAGGCCAAGGCGCTGATGGCCGAGGCCGGCTATCCGAACGGCTTCACGCTGACGCTGGATGCCACCAACAACCGCTATGTCAACGATGCCCAGATTGCCCAGGCGCTGGCCTCGATGCTCGCCAAGATCAACGTCACGGTGAAACTGAACCTGATGCCGAAGTCCAACTTCTTCGGCTACATCCGCGTGCCGTCCGACAACTCCAGCTTCATCATGTCCGGCTGGGACGTGCCCTCGGGCGATGCCGGCTCGATGTATGGCGTCATGTTCTACAGCCGCGGCAAGAAGGAAGGCTACGGCCAGGTCAACCGCGGCTCCTACTCCAATCCGGAGGTGGATGCCCTCATCGACAAGGCCGACAGCACCCCGCGCGTCGAGGAACGTGACGCTCACCTGCAGAAGGTGACGGAGATCCTGATGAAGGACATTCCGATGATCCCGGTCCACTACGAGCAGGACATCTACGCCGCGCGCGACGGCGTCGACTTCAAGCCCCGGACGGACAAGTTCATCTGGGCCTACGAGCTCGACGTGAAGGAATAAGCCTCATCAGGCTTTTCCGGTCCGGCAGGAGGCGTCTCCTCACGCCTCCTGCTCTGCCCTTCCCTGCCCTCCCGGCGTCCTGCCGGATGAAGGAACTGGCGCGTGCTTGGCTACACAATCAAACGTCTGCTGCAGATGATCTTCGTGCTGTGGATCGTCTCGGTGATCGTGTTCCTGATGATGAGCTTCACCGGTGATCCGGTGTTCATGGTCATCCCGATCGACTCCACCGAGGCTGAAATCGCCCAGGCGCGGGAAATCCTCGGCCTCAACAATTCCCTCATCGAGCAATATGCCGTGTTCCTTAAAGGCATCCTGCAGGGGGACTTCGGCCGCTCCTATGTCTATCGCCAGCCCGCGCTGGACCTGATCCTCGAGCGTCTGCCGGCCACCTTCGAGATCGTGCTGGTTGCCATCGTCCTGGCAGCCGTTGTCGCCATTCCGCTCGGCGTCTACGCCGGGGCCAATCCGAACCGCGCCAGCTCGCGGGCGATCATGTCGGCCTCGCTCCTCGGCATCTCGCTGCCCAGCTTCTGGGTCGGCATGATGCTGATCTTCCTGCTCGCCGTGCAGTGGCAGATGTTTCCCTCCTCCGGCCGGGGCGACACGGTCGATCTCGGCTGGTTCCGCACCTCGCTCCTGACCGCAGATGGCTGGCATCACATCCTTCTGCCCGCCCTCACCCTGTCGCTCGGCACCATGGCCATCATCCTGCGCATGACGCGCGCCGGCATGATGGAGGTGATGCGCCAGGACTACATCAAGTTCGCAAGGGCCAAGGGCGTGTCGCGGCGCGGCATGCTCTACGGCCACGGCCTGCGCAATGCCATGATCCCGGTCGTCACCATCTTCGGCCTGCAGCTCGGCGACCTCATCGCCTTCGCCACCATAACGGAAACGATCTTCGCCTGGCCGGGCCTCGGCAAACTGCTGATCGATTCCATCTACCGCGCCGACCGGCCCGTCATCGTCGTCTACCTGATGCTCGTGGCCGTGCTCTTCGTCGTCATCAACTTCCTGGTCGACATCATCTACACGTGGATCGACCCGCGCATCACGGTGAAATGACATGGCAGCGGGCTTCCTCTCCTCCGAATTCGTTCACAACTACAAGCGCAACGCCTCCGCCATCGCCGGCAGCCTGATCCTCGTCGTCTTCGCGCTGATCGTCGTCGCCGGACCGCTGATGGTGGCGCAGAACCCCTACGACATCGCCCAGCTCGACCTGATGGATGCCTTCAAGCCGCCCATGTGGCTGGAGGGCGGCGAGGCCCGCTTTCCCTTCGGCACCGACGGCCAGGGCCGCGACGTGCTGGCCGGCATCCTCTATGGCACCCGCGTGTCGGTGCTGATCGGCCTCAGCGCCATGGCCATGTCCTGCGTCATCGGCACCACCCTGGGGCTGCTCGCCGGCTTCTACGGCGGCCGGCTCGATGCGGTCATCATGCGCATCGCCGACATCCAGCTGTCGTTTCCCTCGATGCTCATCGCCCTGTTCCTGATGTCGGCCTTTGGCACGGGCATCGACAAGGTGCTCATCTCGCTCACCGCCGTCGGCTGGGTCGTCTATGCCCGCACCGTGCGCGGCTCGACGCTATCGGAGGTGCAGAAGGAATACATCCAGGCCGCCCGTGTCGCCGGCCTGCGCGACGGCAAGATCATCCGCCGCCACATCCTGCCCAATGTCATGACGCCGCTGATCGTGGTGGCAACCGTCCAGGTCGGCACCTTCATCCTGATCGAGGCCAGCCTCTCCTTCCTCGGCGTCGGCGTGCCGATCACCGAACCCTCGCTCGGCCTCCTGATCAAGAACGGCTTCGACGTGCTGTTCTCCGGCCTGTGGTGGACCTCCGTCTTCCCCGGCATCGTCATCATGGCCCTTGTCTTCGGCATCAACCTGTTCGGCGACTTCCTGCGCGACGAGCTCAATCCGAGGCTGAAATGACCGCAACACCTGCACTTGAGGCGGTCTCCCCTAAAGAGATCCCCGCAAAGACCGGCGCCCCGCTGCTGGCCGTCGAGGGCCTGCGCACCTGGTTCCACACCTTCTCCGGCACGGTGAAGGCCGTCGATGGCGTCAGCTTTGCCCTCCGCCCCGGCGAGATCATGGGGCTCGTCGGCGAGAGCGGCGGCGGCAAGTCGGTCGTCGGCTTCTCGATCCTCGGCCTGATCGACCCGCCGGGCCGCATCGAGGATGGCCGCATCCTGTTCGAGGGCCGGAACCTTGCCGGCCTGTCCGAGGCCGAGCTGCGCCAGATCCGGGGCCGGGACATCGCCATGGTGTTCCAGGACCCGATGACCTCGCTCAATCCGCTGCACACGGTCGGCCGGCAGATGGACGAGATGCTGCAGCTGCACACCGATCTGGACGCGGCCGCGCGCCGTGCCCGCTGCATCGAGATGCTGGAAAGCGTCGGGATTTCCCGTGCGGCCGACCGTCTGTCGGCCTATCCGCACCAGTTCTCCGGCGGCATGCGTCAGCGCGTCGTCATTGCCATCGCCATGCTGGCCCGGCCGAAGCTCGTCATCGCGGATGAGCCGACCACGGCGCTCGACGTCACCATCCAGGCCCAGATCCTGAAGCTCATGCGCCGGCAGATCCGCGACAACGGCACGGCGATGATCCTCGTCACCCATGATCTGGCCGTCGTCTCCGAGATGGCGGACCACATCACCGTCCTTTACTGCGGCAAGGTGGTCGAACGCGGCCCGACCGACGACGTCATTCGACGGCCGGCGCATCCCTACACGCGCGGCCTGATCGATTCCATTCCCGACCCGGCCCATCGCCAGCCGCGGCTGAAGCAGATCCCCGGGGCAGTGCCGGACATCCGCAAGCTGCCGAAGGGCTGCAGCTTCAAGGACCGCTGCTTCCGCGCGCAGGCCCTGTGCGGCGAGCAGGTGCCGGAGCTGGTCGTTCAGGGCGACCGCGCCCATGCCTGCCACTTTCCCCTGACCGAGGGAGACAGCCGATGACGGCGATGCTCGAGGTCGAGAACCTCACCCAGGAATTCCGGCTCGGCGGCTCGCTGCTGGAGCGCATGCGCTTCGACAAGGGGCACCTCTCCTTCCCCGACAAGCGGGTAAAGGCCGTCAACGGCGTCAGCTTCCGCATCGCCAAGGGCGAGGTGATGGCGCTGGTCGGCGAGTCCGGTTGCGGCAAGTCCACCGTCGCCAAGACCATCGCTCGCATCTACCGCCCGACCGGCGGCAAGATCCGCATCGAGGGCGAGGACATCGCCGGCTACGGCGTCCGCGAGCTTTTGCCCGTGCGCTCGCGCATGCAGATGATCTTCCAGGACCCTTACGCCTCGCTGAACCCGCGCCAGCGCGTCCGCGACATCGTTGCCGAACCGCTTCTGGAACAGACAACGGGCGCCGCTGCCCGCCGCGAGGTGGCCGAGCGCACGCTGGCGCTGCTGGCCAAGGTGGGCCTCAACACCGAACACGCCGGCCGCTATCCGCACCAGTTCTCCGGCGGCCAGCGCCAGCGCATCGGCATCGCCCGGGCGCTGTCGGTCAACCCGGGCCTCATCATCGCCGACGAACCGGTCTCCGCCCTCGACGTGTCGATCCAGGCGCAGATCCTCAACCTGATGATGGACCTGCGTGACGAGTTCGGGCTCGCCTATCTCTTTATCAGCCATGACCTGTCGGTGGTGCATCACATCGCCGACCGCGTCGGCGTCATGTATCTCGGCTTCCTCGTCGAGACCGGCCCGCGCGAGCACATCTTCTCCGCTCCGCGCCATCCCTACACGCGGGCGCTTCTCTCCGCCGCGCCCTCCATCGAGAAGACGCGCAGCCGGCCAGAGATCGAGCTGAAGGGCGAGGTGCCCTCGGCCCTCGACCTGCCCTCGGGCTGCTGCTTCCGCACCCGCTGCCCGCTCGCCTTCGAGCGCTGCCGCCTCGAGCGGCCGACCCTGAAGCCCATCGGCGGTGGCGCAGAGGTTGCCTGCCATCTCACCGACGAACCGGATCGCGACAGAGCCTGACATGACCACGACCATCGCCCTTCCCCGTCTGCCGCTCGGCGATCCGCACGACTGCACCGACGCCAACGATGAGCTGACGCTCTATCAGGCCTTCTACGACACGCTGATCCGCCGCACGGACACGGGCTATGTCCCGCATCTGGCCGAGACCTGGTCCGTGGAGCCGGATGCGCGCACCTGGACCTTCATCATCCGCGCCGGCGTCCGGTTTCACGACGGCAGCCCCTGCGACGCGGCGGTCGTTGCCGCCTCGCTGGACCGCATGGCCCGCGAGGACAAGGGCTACACGCTGGGCTCACCCGCTGTCTGGCGGCAATATCTCGGCGGCGCACGTCTGGATGCCAGAGGTCAGGTCCTGACCGTACATCTCGCCCGTCCGATGGCCGACCTTCTGGATGTCCTCGTGCAGGGCTTCATCGTCGCGCCTTCGGCCTTCCCGCGTCTGGATGCCGGGGAACGCACCGCGATCTGCGGCACCGGCGCCTACATCTGCGAGAGCATCGGCGAGGGCGAGGTGATCGCCCGCCGCAACCCCGACTGGTTCGGAACGCCGGCGAAAAACGCGACCCTGCGCTTCCGGCTGGAGGCTGATCCGGTCCGCCGGCTGGCCATGGTGGCCGATGGGCGAGCCGCGCTCGCCAATTCCATTCCGCAGCCGCTGGTCAATGCCGGGCCTCCGGCGGGCGTGCAGTTCAAGCGCTTCACGATCCCCGTCTGCATCATCTATCTGCTGAATGCCGCCAAAGGCCCGCTGGCCGACGCGAGGGTGCGGCGCGCCCTGTCGCTGGCCATCGACCGCACCCGCATCATCAGTGAGGTGGTGCCCGATGCGGCCACGCCCCTCAACGGCTTCGTCAGTCCCCTGCATTTCGGCGCCGGTCGCGCGCCGGTCGAGGGGCCGGATCTGGCAATGGCAAAGGCGCTTCTGGCGGAGGCCGGCCACGCCGACGGGCTGACGCTCGCCGTCGATTGCCCGACGCGCCTGCCCGACGAAGCCGAGCGGCTGACAGCCATCCTGGGGAGTGAACTTGCCCCGCTCGGCGTGCGGCTTGACGTGCACTATCACAGGGATCGCGAGGCCTATGCCCACATGGTGCGGCGCAAGGAGATCCGCGATCTCTGCGTCTTCGATTCCAGTCCCCTCTCCACCTTCCGCATCCTTTACGAGAAGATCGACAGCCGCGTTGCCGGCGCCTGGTGGGAGGGGTACCGCAACCCGGACGTGGAGCGCCTGATCGACGCCGCGCGCACCGAGACCGATGATCGCCGCCGCCAGCACATCCTTGAGGAGGCCTATGCCGAGCTGCAGCGCGACCCGCCCTGGCTCACGCTTTACAATCCGATCCGCACCATTGCGCTGCGCGGCGCGCACCCCGGCTTCGTCATGCCCGTGGACGGCGTGATCGACCCGGCCACCCTGCCGCTTCTGCCGGAAGACGGGGCGCCGGCATGAGCAGGACCATGACCGGGGGCAGCGAGGCCGACCTGATCCTGACCGGCGGCTGGGTCATCCCAATGGATCCGGCCCGCCAGATCATCGAAAACGGTGCCGTTGCGGTCCGTGACGGCCGCGTGCTGGCGGTCGGTCCCGCGGCGGACATCGCCGCGGCCTATACGGCAGAGCGTATCATCGACACCACCGGCAAGGCCGTTCTGCCCGGCTTCATCGATGCCCACGCCCATGCCGGCCACGGCCTGATCAAGACCATGGCCATGGACGGCGGCGACCGCTGGGAGGAGATCTGCGGCGAGGTCTACACCACGGGCTCAACGCCGGAATTCTGGTATGCCGAGGCGCGGCTGGCTGCGCTCGAGCGCCTGCGCTTCGGCGTCACCACCGGCGTTTCGCTGCTGGGCGGCGGTGACACGATCCTGCGCAGCGACGATCCCGTCTATGGCAGCGCCCACATCGAGGGCGTGCTGGAGGTCGGCACCCGCTCCATCGTCGCCGTCGGGCCGACCCGCGCCCCGCATCCGCGCCTCTATGCCAACGGTGCCCGGGATCCGAAATCCGTCGACTTCGCCACCCAGCTCGCCACGTCGGAAACCTTGCTGGCCCGCTGGCACGGCGCGGGTGACGGCCGCATTCGGCTGGCCCTGATCTATCCGGTGCTGCGCGACGAGCATGCGGAAAAGATGTCAGCGGCAGACTTTGCGGACGCCTGCGCTCAGGCACAGCGTACCCGGGCCCTGTCGCGCGAGGCCGGGGTTCTCTTCACCCAGGATGGCTACACAAAAGGCGCGGTCCTGCGCGCCGAGGCGCTCGGCCTCCTCGGCCCGGATGCGCTCCTCTCCCACGCCACCAACCTCACGGACGAGGAAATCGCCATCGTCGCGGCCACCGACAGCCGCATCGCCCACAACCCCTCGGCCATCGCCTCGATCCTTGGCCGCTGCCCTGCCATCGAACTGATGCAGGCCGGCGTTACGGTTGCCATCGCGTCGGATGCGACCGCCCCGGACCGCTCCGGCGACATGTTCCGCCACATGCAGCAGGCCATGCACTATCATCGCCGCCATTTCCGTGATCCGCTCGTCCTGCCGCAGGGCAAGGCGCTCGAGATGGTCACCATCGACGCCGCCCGTGCTGTCGGTCTCGAAACCGAGATCGGCTCGATTGAGCCTGGCAAGCGCGCCGACATGATCGTTGTAGGGCTGGACCGGCCGCATCTCGCCCCCGCCAACATGGTTGTTCACCGTGTCGTGTGCTTCGCCAATGGCAATGATGTGGACACGGTCATCGTCGGTGGTGAACTCTGCCTTTCGGGAGGCAAGGCACTCAAGGTGAGCGAGAAAGCGATCATCGCTGACGCCAACCGCGAGGCCGAGGCCATGATCGACCGCATCGGTGCCCGCGCCGATCTGGCCCTGCCCGCCCATTTCTGGGGCACCCCGCGCCCCGCCATGCCGGAGACCGTCGCATGACGCTGCATATCCTCAATCCCAACTCGTCGCGCGTGGTCACCGACGGAATCGACGCCGCCATCGACCCGATGCGCGCCGTCAGCCCGGTGGAGATCCGCTGCCACCTGCTCGCCGAAGGCCCGGCCGGCATCGAGACCCAGGCGCATGTTGACGGTGTCGTGCTGCCGCTGCTCGCCCAGGCCCGCGCGCTGGAGGACGGCGCCTCCGCCTTCGTCGTCGCCTGCTTCTCCGATCCCGGCCTTGCCGCCCTGCGCGAGCAAAGCCGCAAGCCCGTGCTCGGCATCGGCGAGAGCGCCTATCTGACCGCGCTGACGCTCGGCCAGCGCTTCGGCATCCTGTCGATCAAGCGCGGCTCCGTGGCCCGCCACATCAAGACCCTCGGCGCGATGGGCCTTCTCGACCGGCTGGCGGCCGACCGTCCGATTGACCTCGGCGTCGCCGAACTCAATGACAGCGACCGCACCTTTGCGCGGCTCACCGCCGTCGGCACGCGGCTGCGCGACGATGACAGCGCCGACGTTTTGATCCTCGGTTGCGCCGGGATGGCGCGCTATCGCCTTGACCTTGAAAACACCCTCGGGATACCGGTGGTCGACCCATGCCAGGCGGCCACCGCCATGGCCATCGGCCGCATCGCCCTTGCCCGTTGTTCCTGATCCTGAACCGGAAGCCTGAAAATGACCCGACTGACTGAAACGGCCCGTGGCGTCTATGTCATTGCCGCCACCCCCTTCACCGACAGCGGCGAGATCGACTTCGACAGCTGCGACCGCATGGTCGACTTCTACCTCGACGCCGGCGCGACGGGCCTCACCGTCCTCGGCATCATGGGCGAAGCCCCGAAGCTGACGACGGACGAGTCCTCGACCATCGTCGCCCGCATCCTGAAGCGCGTGAACGGCCGCGTGCCGATCGTCGTCGGCGCCTCCGCGCCGGGCTTCGCCCAGATGCAGGACCTCACCCGCCGGGTGATGGATGCCGGCGCGGCCGGCGTCATGGTCGCCCCTCCCGGCTCCCTGCGCACCGACGACCAGATCGTCACCTACTACACCCAGGTGGCCGAATTCCTCGGCGACACGCCCTTCGTCGTCCAGGATTTCCCGCTGACCACCGGCGTGCAGATGGCCGTTCCCGCGCTTGCCCGCATCTTCAACAGCCTGCCGACCGCCGTCTGCCTGAAGCACGAGGACTGGCCGGGACTGGCCAAGATCACGTCCCTGCGCAAGGAAGGCACGCTGAACCGCCGCATCTCGATCCTCTGCGGCAACGGCGGCGTCTTCCTGCCGGAGGAGATGGAGCGCGGCGCCGATGGCGCGATGACCGGCTTTGCCTATCCGGAGATGATGGTCTCCGTGGTCGAGCACCACGGCAAGGGGGACATGGAGCGCGCCCGCGACCTGTTCGATGCCTATCTGCCGCTCGCCCGCATGGAACAGCAGCCCGGCGCCGGCCTTGCCATCCGCAAGTACATCATGTTCAGGCGCGGCATCATCGCGAGCCCGGCGCAGCGCAAGCCCGGCGCCAACCTCGATGCCCTGTCGCGCGCTGAAATCGACACGCTGATGGCCCGTCTCGACCGCCGTCTCAAGGAACTCGCATAAGGAACGCTCCCATGGATCTCGGACTGAATGGCAAGCGCGCCCTGGTGCTGGGCGCGAGCCGCGGCCTCGGCCGCGCCATTGCCGAAGTGCTGGCGCGTGAAGGCGCGCATGTCATCGCCGCTGCCCGCACCGCCTCGGCCATCAACGAATGGGCCGCGGCCCTGCCCGGCGCGAAGGTCACCGCCCTGCCGCTTGACCTGACCAACCTTGCCGCCATCGACGCGGCGCTCGACAAGCTGCTCGCGGACGGCGGCGTTGACATCCTCGTCAACAACATCGGCGGCCCGCCCCCGGGCCCCGCACTCACCACCGACCGCGCCCTCTGGATCGCCCAGTTCGAGGCGATGGCCGCCAACCTCTTTCACCTGAGCGGCCGGCTGATCCCGGCGATGCAGGCGAAGAAGTGGGGCCGCGTCATCACCATTGCCTCGTCGGGCGTCGAACTGCCGATCCCCAATCTGGCGCTGTCGAACGGCATCCGCTCCGCTGTCGTCGGCTGGTCGAAGACGCTGGCGTCCGAGGTTGCCCGCGACGGCGTCACCGTCAACGTGGTGCTGCCCGGCCGCATCCACACCACCCGCATCGACGAACTGGACGCTGCCGCCGCCAAGCGCAGCGGCAAGACCGTTGAGGAAACTGCGAAGGCCTCGGCCGAGTCGATCCCGATGGGCCGTTACGGCCGGCCGGAGGAATTCGCCGACATGGTCGCCTTCCTCGCCTCGGAACGGGCCGGATATGTCACCGGCAGCATGATCCGCATCGACGGCGGCGCCACCCGCAGCCACTGACAGCTGATCTGTCCAGAAGGCCCTCCCTTGCCGCAGTCCCCTCTCCCCCCTTGAGGGGGCAGAGGGGGGTAATCGGCCTCTCGGATCCAAAGAAAGCTGTTCCCTTGCCGCGACGCTGCACACCCCCCTCTGTCTGCTGACGCAGACATCTCCCCCTCAAGGGGGGAGAGGGGTGCAAGCCGCATGGCAGCACAGACCGCCCTCGCCCTCGTCATGTCGGCCAAGGCGTAGTGCCGCATCGAACACTGGATACCGCTTCGTTCAAAGAAAAAGGCCCCGCCGGTTCGCCCGGCGGGGCCTTTCGCGTTCAGCGATCCGCGACCGGTCAGGCCGGCTGCATCTCGAGGGCGAAGCAGGCGGCCCGGCCAATTGGTGTCTCGCGATCCTTCGGCGCTTCCACCTTGCAGCGGTCCATGGCGACCGGGCAGCGCGGATGGAAGGCGCAACCGGAGGGCGGATTGATCGGGTTCGGGATCTCGCCCTCCACCGGTTTGCGCCGCCGGCCCGACATGGCAAGATCCGGCACCGCGTCGAGCAGCATGCGCGTGTAGGGATGCTGCGGCTGGCGGAACAGAGACTTGCCCTCCGACACCTCGACAAGGCGGCCGAGATAGAGCACGCCGATCCGGTTGGCCATGTGGCGGACCACCGACAGGTCATGGCTGATGAACAGATAGGTCAGTCCCAGCTCATCCTGCAGGTCGCGCATCAGGTTGAGGATCTGCGCCTGCACGGACACGTCCAGCGCCGAGGTCGGCTCGTCACAGACGATGAACTCCGGCCGCGACGACAGCGCGCGCGCAATGGCGATGCGCTGGCGCTGGCCGCCGGAGAACTCGTGCGGGTACTTCTCCGCATCCTTTGCCGACAGGCCAACCGTGTCGAGCAGCTTGCCGACCTGATTGGCGGCATCCGCCCCGCTCGCCAGACCGAAGGTATGGATCGGCTCGGCGATGATGTCACCCACATGCCAGCGTGGATTGAGGCTCGCGAACGGGTCCTGGAAGATCATCTGGAACCGGCGGCGGATCGCGCGCATATCCGCACCGACGGTCCCGGTCATGGGCGTGCCGTCAAACAGGATGCGCCCGGACGACGCAGGGATCAGCCCGACGACCATCTTGGCGATGGT
Source organism: Pannonibacter sp. SL95 (assembly GCF_026672425.1). GTDB lineage: Bacteria > Pseudomonadota > Alphaproteobacteria > Rhizobiales > Stappiaceae > Pannonibacter. Next base: position 578,589 of record NZ_JAPPRC010000003.1, on the reverse strand, counting down.
GGACTTGCCCGAGCCGGATTCGCCAACGAGCGCAAAGGTTTCTCCCTTGCGGATCTCGAAATTGACGTCGGCCACGGCTGTCAGGAACTGACGGTCTTCCCGCTCGATGACGCGGTTCAGCCAGGGCTTGGAGACATCGAAGCGCCGCCACAGGTTCTCGACGCGGATCAGGGCGTCAGACATGGCTCATCTCCTTCTTGTACAGCCAGCAGGCCACCTGCCGTCCGCCGGGGCGGTCGATGGGGTCTGGCCGCTCCGTGTAACAACGGCCGAAGGCGTCACCGCAGCGCGGGTTGAAGGCGCAGCCCTTCGGGATCGACGTGAGACGCGGCATCGCACCCGGGATCTGCACCAGCCGGTCGCTCTCCTGCGTCAGGGTTGGGATCGAGCCCATCAGGCCACGGGTGTAGGGATGCTCGGCGCGCGTGATCACGTCATGCACCGGGCCGATCTCGGCGAGGCGTCCGGCGTAGAGCACCGCTACCCGGTCGGCCGTCTCGGCGATGACGCCCATGTCGTGCGTGATCAGCATGACGGCCGCGCCGCGCTCGCTGCAGATCTCCTTGATGAGATCAATGATCTGCGCCTGCACCGACACGTCCAGCGCCGTTGTCGGCTCGTCGGCGATGACGAGTTCCGGCTCGGCCGCCAGGGCCAGCGCAATCACCACGCGCTGGCGCATGCCGCCGGAGAAGTGATGCGGGTAGTCGTCGATGCGCCGGGCCGCAGCCGGAATGCCGACGCGGTCAAGCAGGGCAATCGCCCGCTGGCGCGCCTCGGCCTTGGACACCGGCATATGCGTCAGGATGGTCTCCGTCAGCTGCTGCGCGATGGTGTAGAGCGGATTGAGGCTGGTCAGCGGATCCTGGAAGACCATGCCGATGCGGCGGCCGCGGATCTTGCGCAGCCCCTCGGGCGGCAGGTTGTCAATCCGCTCGCCCTTCAGGCGGATCTCGCCGCCGGCAATCCGGCCTGGTGGCTCAAGCAGACCGATGATGGCCGCGCCGGTCAGCGACTTGCCAGCCCCGGACTCACCCACGACGCCGAGGACTTCGCCGGCATGGATGTCGAAGGAGACCTTGTTGATGGCGGTCAGGGTGCCGCGACGGGTGGGAAACTCCACGACCAGATCGCGGACGGACAGGAGAACGTCAGCCATGGCTCACCTCAGGCGCGGGTTGAGCGCGTCGCGCAGCCAGTCACCAAGCAGGTTGACCGAGAGCGCCAGCGCCAGGAGGGCAATCGACGGGAACAGCAGGATCCACCATTCGCCGGAGAATAGGAAGCCCTGGCCGATGCGGATAAGCGTGCCCAGCGAAGGCTGGGTCGGCGGGACGCCGACACCGAGGAAGGACAGGGTCGCCTCGGCAATGATCGCCAAAGCCAGATGGATCGTCGCGATCACGAGCACCGGCCCCAACACGTTCGGCAGGATGTGGGAGACCACGATACGGGCAGGATGCACGCCGATGACGCGTGCCGCCTGCACATATTCCTTGTTCTTCTCCACCATGGTGGAGCCGCGCACGACACGGGCGAAGGGCACCCACTCCGAAAGACCGATGGAGACGATCAGCACCCAGATCGCCAGTTCCTCGCGCATGTCCTGCGGAATGAAGCCGCGAGCCACGCCGAAGATCAGCAGCGCGATCAGGATCGAGGGGAAGGACATCTGCACATCGGCGATGCGCATCAACAGGCTGTCGACCCAGCCGCCGCGCCAGCCCGCCATGAGGCCAAGGCCGATGCCAAGGATCATGCCGAACAGAACCGCCGAAAACCCGACGAACAGCGAGATACGCGCGCCATAGAGGATGGCAGAGAGAATGTCGCGGCCCTGATTGTCCGTTCCCAGCAGGAACACATTGCCGGTGAAGGCATTGGGTTCGCCCGGTGGCGTGAACCCGTCCATCAGGTTCAGGCTGGCGGGATTGAAGGGATCATAGGGCGCGATCCAGGGAGCGAAGATCGCGGGCAGGATAATGGCCAGAGCCACCACCGTCGCCAGAATGGCGACGGGCGAGCGGCGAAAGGAATAGGCGATGTCGCTATCCCAGGCACGAGCGAGGGCGTTCATCTGGTTTCTCCCAACGGAGCGACCGGGGCCGGCACCGGCTGCACGGCAAGGCGTGGCGGGCGGGCATCGCTGGAAAACGGGATCTGAAGGGTGGCTTTTGCGCTGCTGTCCATGACGTCGGCCTCGTCTCAGTGACGCGCCGACGCGCGGTCGATGCGCAGCCGGGGATCAACAACGTAGTAGAGCAGGTCGACGATGAGGTTGATCACCACGAAGATGAAGGAGATCAGCAGCAGATAGGCGGCCATCACCGGTACATCGACGAATTGCACGGAATTGATGAACAATGCGCCAACCCCCGGCCACTGGAACACCGTCTCGGTGATGATGGCAAAGGCGATGATCGAGCCGAGCTGCAGGCCGGCGATGGTGATCACCGGAACCAGCGTATTCTTGAGCGCATGACCGAAGTTGACGGCGCGATTGCTGAGCCCGCGGGCCCGCGCAAACTTGATATAGTCCGTGCGCAGCACTTCCAGCATTTCGGCCCGCACCAGGCGCATGATCAGGGTCATCTGATAAAGGCCCAACGTGATCACCGGCAGCACGAGCGAGGCCCGGCCGGAATCCGTCAGGAACCCTGTTGTCCAGCCGCCAACCGTCACGGTCTCGCCCCGTCCGAAGCTTGGCAGCCACTGCAGTTCGACTGCGAACATCCAGATCAGCAGCACGCCGATGAGGAATGTCGGCAGCGATACGCCGATCAGGGACGTCGACATGATCGTGGCCGAAACCACGCCGCGCCGGTTCAGCGCGGTATAAACACCAAGCGCCACGCCAGCCACAAACGCGACAACACCTGACACAAGCGCCAGCTCCAGCGTGGCAGGCAGCCGCGACAGGATCAGCTCCATCACCGGCTGCTGCAGCCGGTAGGAGATGCCAAAGTCTCCCTGCACGGCCCGGCCGATGAAGTCGAGGAACTGCACCAGGACAGGGTCATTGAGGCCAAGCTGTTCGCGCAGTGCCTCGCGGTCGGCGATGGTGGTTTCCTGACCGACGATCGCGGCAATCGGATCGCCGACGTAGCGGAACATCGTGAAGGAAACCAGTGAGACGACGAGCATCACGAGGACGGACTGAACCAGCCGCCTCAGAATGAATGCAATCATGGTGAGTCCCCGGAAAAGCAGCCGGAGCCCCCTTCTGCGTGGGGCTCCGGCATCGTTCAGGTCAAGATTACTTGAACTTGACGGTCGTCAGCTTCGGCTGGTTTTCCGGATGCACGGCGATGCTGATGTTGTCGCGCGTCGCATAAGCCAGCAGCTGGTTGTGCACCGGCAGCAGCACGCGGTCCTTCTGCACCTGATCCCAGATCTTGGCGACATTGGCGTTGCGGGCGTTGCTGTCGATCTCGGTCGCCAGCGACTTGATCATCGCATCGACTTCCGGGTTCAGGTACTTGGTCGCGTTCCAGCCACCACGCGCGCCTTCCGGCGAGTGGATCAGGAAGTCGAACACATAGGCGCTGTCGAAGGTCGGAACGCCCCAGCCGAGCAGATAGAAGTCGGTCTCGAACTTCTGGATCAGCGGGAAGTGCAGCGTGCGCGACTGCGACACCAGGTTGGCCTTGATGCCGATGCGGCCGAGCATGCCGACATAGGCCTGGCAGATGGCCTCGTCATTCAGGTAGCGGTCGTTCGGGCAGTTGAGGTCAACCGAGAAGCCTTCCGGATAGCCGGCTTCGGCGAGCAGGGCCTTGGCCTTGTCGTAATCCGGTTTCGAATAGGCATCGAGTTCCGGCGTCCAGCCGCTCACGAACGGCGGCATGGCGACGCCGGCCGGCAGAGACTGACCACGCATCACGACCTTCATGATCGCATCGCGGTCCATGGCGAGGTGAAGCGCCTCACGCACCTGCGGCTTCTTGAAGGGGTTGTCCGGCGTGTTGGCCGAGCGCAGCTTGTCGGAGCCCTGATCATAACCGAAGAAGATCGAGCGGTTTTCCGGGCCGGTGGTGACGGCGACGCCAGCCGTGCTCTGCAGGCGCGAAATGTCCTGCACCGGCACGTCCTGGACAAAGTCGACCTCACCCGACAGCAGGGCAGCGACGCGGGTCGCAGCTTCCTTGATCGGGGTGTAGACGATTTCGGTCACTTCGGGCTTTGCATCCCAGTGGCCATCAAAGTGCTGAAGGACAGTACGCACTTCCGGATCACGCGACACGACCTTGTAGGGGCCGGTGCCGTTGGAATTGCGGACGGTGTACTTCTCTTCGGCGTTCTTGCGGTCCTGCGGCATTTCCACGGCATTCGCCGTGATCCAGCCCTTGTCCATGATGAAGAAGTTGGTCAGGTTCTGGACATAGAGCGGTGACGGGCCCTTCATCTTCACCTTGACGGTGTAGTCGCCATCGGCTTCCGCGCTGACGACTTCGGCATGCAGGCCCTTGAAGTCGGACGTTTCCTTGCGGACGCGCTCGAGCGAGGCGACCACGTCTTCCGCAGTCATCGCGGCGCCGTCGTGGAACTTCACGCCCTCACGCAGCTTGAACACCCATACCGTCGGATCGAGCGGATCGATGTTCCATTCGGTCGCCAGACTAGGCTGGAGCGTGCCATCAATGGCGCGGGTCACCAGCGTCTCGTAGATGTGATGCAGCAGGGTCGAGGTCGGGCCCTCGTTTGCCGAATGCGGATCCAGCGTCAGCGCGTCGCCGACACGGGCCCAGCGCAAGGTCTTTGCCTCTGCTGGAGCGAAGGTCAGCGCCAGCGCTGCACTGGCCAGCAAAGCAGCAGTCGTCCGGCGCAGCAGCGCCGACCGCATCAAACCGAAACTCATGGAGTTCTCCTTCCACTTTTCCTGTTGTTGCCGACCGTCACCGGCCGGGCAGCCATTTTTGTTCCCCTTAGCTGACCCAGGAGGATTTTCTTTCCTCTCTTAGCGGAGCGCGACAAAAGAGCACTCCAGCCAGAGCCAAGCTTAAGTGATATTACTTATGGGGATTGGAACTTCAAGCTTCAATGGCCAAAAGATCTTCAAGATCAATATTTTGCATTTTCACCCCCTCTCCTGCCTGTGGCAAACATCTGAGAATTCAGGGCTTTTTGTAGGGATGACTTACCTCGGACACTCAATGTTTCTTTGAACGCGGTCAGTATACATGGGCAAAAATTACGATGCCCGATGACTGATGAACCGGCTGCCCTGTCACGCCATGCTGGTTCGTTTCCGGCATTTTCCCGGCGTCCGGCGACTCATGTGGTGATCCGTGCCGCCGCACCGCGCGTCAAAGGCCGAGCGTGACCAATTGAGCGAACCCGACCATGCCGCTGACACGACGAACCTTGCTCGCCCTGCCCTTCGCCTTTGCAATTGGGCCCGCTGCCGCGCAGCTACCACCGCCCTGGCTGGAACGGCTCCGCAGGGGCGAGGTGGTTGGCCTCTTCAGACACGCACTGGCTCCGGGTACCGGGGACCCGGACAATTTCCGCCTCGGCGATTGCAGCACGCAGCGCAATCTGTCCGACGCAGGCCGCGCGCAGGCCAGAACAATCGGCGCCAACCTGCGCCAGTTCGGACTGAACAAGGCAGCCGTCTACTCCAGCCAATGGTGTCGCTGCCTGGAAACGGCGCGGCTTTTGGAGCTTGGCCCGGTCCAGGAACTGCCGGTGCTGAATTCGTTCTTTTCCGACCGCAGCCAGGCGAGTGACCAGACCCGGCAACTTGACGCGTGGCTGACCGCGCGATCAGATCCAGGACCACTGCTTCTCGTCACGCATCAGGTCAACATCACCGCACTGACCGGTGTTGTTCCGGCGAGCGGCGAGCTCGTCCTGATCACGCGAGAAAAGACGTCCGGTTCACGCGTCGTTGCCCGAGAAACCCTTGGGTAAGGCGACACCAGCATCAGTCGGCCATCTCCGCCTGTAACATTCCCACGATCCATTGCCGGAACGCCTTGATCTTGGGGCTGTTGCGCCGCGCCGGAGGATAACACAGCCAGTAGCCGCTGCCGTCGTCGCAGGTCAGCGGGAATGGTTGAACGAGTCGGCCTCGCTCGATTTCGTCGCGATAGAACCAGGGCGTCAGGATCGCGACCCCCTGGCCTGCAGCCGCTGCATTCGCTTCCAGGATCTGCGCCCCAAGCCGGGTCTGGGTCCGCGTATCAAGATCCGTGCAGGGAACGCCCGCCGCATCGAACCACAATGGCCACCATGGGTCGGAGGGATCGATGATTTTCAGCTTGAGCAGGTCGGCTGGCTCGCGCACTCCGCCGAGGCTGGCCACAAGATCGGGATGCAGCATCGGCGTGAAACTCGCGGGCAGCAGGAGATGGCTCGTCAGCCCCGGCCAATGGCCTTTTCCAGATCGAATGCCGATATCGGCGGTGTCTTGTGAAAAATCGACCACTTGCCCGGACGTGTCGACCCGCACCGCCAGTTTGGGATGAAACAGCTGGAACGTGCCCAGATGCCGGGCAAGCCACTGTGTGGCGAAGGTGGGCACACAGCTGATGATCAGTGAGCCTTCTGCTTGCGCACGGACCCCGGCAAAGGCATCTCGGATCAGCTCGAAAGCCTCACGCACTGCCGGCGCCAGCTGCCGGCCAAGGTCGGTCAGCTCAACGTGCCGCGCCGCCCGCCGAAACAACGGACCGCCGCTGCGCTCCTCAAGCAGCTTGATCTGATAACTCACCGCAGCCTGGGTCATGCCCAATTCCTCGGCCGCGCGGGTGAAATTGCCGCGCCGCGCGGCGGCTTCGAAGACGCGCAGCGCTGCTAGCGGGGGCAGATCAGCCATTAAGCCACCTTATGCCTCTGATTGGTCGTTTGATTGGTTTTCACCCCGGTTTGCGGACTAAGTTCGCTGCAGACATAGCAGCACGAAAACCTCTCCCATGACAAGCCTTGCCGTATATCTCTGGAAAAACGGAGTTTTCTCAATGTTCAGAGCCATGTTCACCAAACCACACCGCACCTTGGACGACGCCGGACGGGGCGAACGGCTCCGCGCGATCGATACAAGGAACTTATCGGTCGATCTGCAGCAGGATATTGGCCTCCGCGACGGCCGCCCCGTCCGCAAGGGCCCCTGAGGCCTCGCCGCCATCGCAGCATCGCTCCGGCAGCACCCCTTGACCCTGCCGCCGGAACGCAAACGGCCGCCCCCTCTTGCCCGGGGGCGGCCGTGTGTCATGGCCTGTCGGACTGCCTATTTCATCGAGGCAACGAACGCATCCACCTCTTCCAGCGGAATGTAGGTGTCTTCCTTGGTGCCCTCGCTGGTGAAGCTCCACACCACGGCCGGTGCCGAGACGTCACCGTTGGCATCGAACTTCACGTTGCCGGTCGCGCCCTGGTAGAGCACGGTGCCGCCGCCCGCGAGGATCTTGGCGGCTTCGGCAAAGCCGGCCGCGTCCGCCGTCACCGGCGTGCCCTTGGGATCGGTCACCTTGGCCACCATCGCGGCAATCTGCGGTCCCTTGGCGTCCTTGCCGGCCGCCTGCATCGCCAGGAGCGCGATCATGGTCGCGTCATAGCTGTTGGCGAGGCCCGGGCCGTTCGGCTGGCTGCCGAACTTCTCGACATAGCGCGTCACGAAGGCTTCTGCGGAAGGCGTGCGCGGCGAGGACGTGTCGGTGCCCACCGCATTGCCGAGATACTCGATGCCGACATTCTTGCGGAAGTCGTCGGATTTCAGCGAGTTGGCCATGATCATGTTCTGCGTGCCGCCAAGCGACAGCCACTCGCGCACGGCCGCCGTGCCTTCGGTCGGGTAAAGCGCCAGGTAGACCGCTTCCGGCTGGCCGGCCAGCGCTTCGGTCACTTCCGCCCGGTAGGAGGGCTGGGCGTCGTTCAGCGCCACCTGCGCGGTCACCTTGATGCCGAGCTTCTCCAGGTTGGCGGCAACGATCTTGCCGATGTCCTGGCCCCAGTCATCGTTCTTGTAGAGGATGGCGACCGACTTGTAGCCCTTGTCGCGCGCGACCATCGCCCCGACGGCCGCCTGCACGCGCGAGGTGGCGAAGGTGCGGAACCACAGGCCTTCGGTCTTGCCCTGTTCGGCGAGCTTGGTGAAGGCGGTCGAGGACGAGCAGCAGGACATCTGCATCACCTTGCCCGGCACGGTCACCGAGGTCAGGATCGGCATGGAGACACCGCTCGACACCGATCCGAGCAGCACCGGCACCTGGTCGATGTCGACAAGCGCCTTGGCCGCGTCCACGCCCACCTTCGGATCGGTCTGGTCATCGCGCAACACCAGCTCGATGTTGCAGCCGGCAACGCCGCCGGCGGAATTGACCTGCTCGACCACGAATTTCGCCGTCTCGGCGATGGGACGGCCCCAGTCGACCGAGATCGGCAGCACCGCGCCGATCTTCTGCGTGCAGGATTGTGCCATGGCCTCTCCCGCCACGGGCATCAGCCCCAGCCCAAGAACCAGCCCAAGCCCGGCTGTCTGAACACTCCGCTTCATCGTCATCTTCTAGTCCCCTCTGCTCAATGTCCGGGTTTTCCCGATTGCGATACGACCAGCCGTTCCGGAAACAGTCCCTGCGGACGCCAGAGCAGCATGCCGACGATGACCAGACCGATCAGGATGAACTGGATCGAACCGGTATAGAGTTGCGCCTCGACCGGCGCGAAACGGGAGAGGGCCCAGCCGCTGGCGGTCCAGGCGCCCCAGATCAGGAAGGCCCCCGCAATGGCGCCCCGGTTGTTGCCCGCGCCGCCGACGATCAGCATGGCCCAGATCTGGAAGGTCAGCGTCGGCAGCACGTCCTGCGGGCTGACGAAGGCGTAGAAGCTGCCATAGAGGCCACCGGCCAGCCCCATGATCCCCGAACCGGTGACAAAGGCGGTGAGACGGATCCGCGCCGGCATCTTGCCGAGCGAGCGGGCGGCGTCCTCGTCCTCACGGATCGCCCGGAGCAGCCGGCCGAAGGGCGAGGCCGCCAGCCGCTGCAGCACCCCGTAGACCAGCACGAGAGCCACCAGCACCACTGTCAGGAACGCGATGTTGTAGGTCAGGCCGTCGCCGAGCAGGTCCCGCAAGGGCCGCTCGAAGCCGCGCAGGCCCTTGGCCCCGCCGGTCAGCCACTCCGCATTGCGCATGACGTTCTCGAAGGCAACCGCAACGCCGAAGGTGGCGATCGCCAGATAGTCATGCCTGAGTTTCAGCGTCAGCCGGCCGACGATCCAGGCGAGCAGCGCCGCCGCCGCGATGCCGCCGGCCAGCGCCAGCAGATAGGGCAAGGCAAAGTCGCCCAGATGCTCGTCCTGCGGCTGGCCGCCGAGGATCAGCGTGACATAGGCCCCGGCCCCAAAGAAGGCCGCGACCCCGCCGTTGAAGAGGCCCGTGTTGCCCCACTGCAGGTTCAGCCCCAACACGGCGATGGCCAGGATCGAGGCCAGCGTGGCGAAAAAGACCAGATAGGACAGCACCCCGATCATGCGCGCACCTCGCCGAAGAGACCGTTCGGGCGCACCAGGAGCACCGCGAGAATGATGAGGAAGGGAACCGAGGGCGAATAGCCGGAGGGCAGGATCAGGAGCGCGAGGCTCGAGGCGATGCCGACGATCATGCCGCCCAGCGCCGCGCCGTAGATGCTGCCGATGCCGCCGACGATGGCCGCGGCAAAGATCGGCAGCACCAGGTCGCGTCCCATCACCGGCGACAGGTGGTTGGTGAGGCCGTAGAAGATGCCGGCCACCGCCGCCAGTCCGCCGCCGATCACCCAGATCAGGACGATCATCCGCTTCAGCGGAATGCCGTTGACCTGCGCCAGCGACGGGTTCTCCGCCACGGCGCGCAGCGCATAGCCGAGCGTCGTGCGCGACAGCACCAGATGCAGCACCAGCATGATGACCAGCGTTGCCGCCAGCACGAACACCTGATCCGGCTTGATCAGCAGCAGCGGATCCCGGCTGACCACCACGGCAAAGGCGATGCCCTTGGAATAGAGCTCCGTGTGCAGCCCGAAAATGAGCCCGATGACATTGCGCACGATCAGCGCGACGCCGAAGGAGGCAAAGACCATCGACAGTTCGCCGCCCTTCTCCCGCACCCGGCGAAAGACGAGCCGGTCGATCAGCACGGCGGAGGCGCCGGTGATCGCCATGGCAATGACCATCGCCACGACAAGCGATCCGGTCAGCGTCAGCGGCGCCAGTTTCACCCCCAGCGTGGCATTCACGCCCTGGAAGACCCGGTCGAACACCAGCGCCGCATAGGCGCCGATGGTCAGAAGCTCCGCATGGGCGAAATTGGCAAAGCGCAGCATGTGCATGACCATCGTCAGCCCGATGGCGCCCAGCGACAGGACCGCCCCCACGAGAATGCCGTCGGCAAGCGATTGGATCATGATGCCCTCAGCCTCTTGCCGCCCAGATAGATCTCGCCCACCACCGGATCGGCGATCAGCGCGGCGGCCGATCCGTCGATCTGGTTGCGCCCGTCGGCGAGGATGTAGCAGTGGTCGGCGATGCGCAGCGCCTGCTTCACGTTCTGCTCGACGAGCAGGATGGTGGTGCCCTGCGCCGTTAGCCCGCGCGCGAGCGTGAGCACCTCTTCCGCCGCCTTCGGCGACAGGCCGGCGGAGGGCTCGTCCATCAGGATCAGCGACGGCTTCACGGCCAGCGCCATGGCAACCGCCAGGAACTGCCGCTGCCCCCCCGACAGCGCCCCGGCCTTTTCCTTCTGCTTGGCCGCCAGCGGCGGAAACCGGGTGAACAGCTCGTCGAGCCGCGCCCTGGCCTCACCGCCCGCCTTGCGCAGGGCCAGGTCCAGGTTCTGGCGGATGGTCAGCGTGCGGAAGATGTTGTCGGTCTGCGGCACATAGGCGATGCCCTCGGCCGCCATCCGGTCCGGCGCGATGCCGGTGATGGCCCGGCCCGCCAGCGTCACCGATCCCCCGCTCACCGGCACCAGCCCGGCAATCGCCTTGATCAGCGTCGACTTGCCGGCGCCGTTCGGCCCGATGATGACGGTCACGCTCTGCGGCGCGACCGTCACCGACACGTCCTTCAGGATCGGCAGGTCCGGGATGTAGCCGGCCACCAGCCCGCGCACCTCAAGTCCCGCCCCGGCGGGTCCCGTCTCAGGCATCGGCCATGTTCCCCAGATAGGCATCCAGCAGCACCGGATTGGCCTGCGCCTCGGCGGCGCTGCCCTCGAAAACGACGCGGCCTTCGGCGAGCGCGATCACCGGGTCGCAGTGGCGCATGACGAAATCCATGTCGTGCTCGATGATGACGAAGGTCTTGCCCTGCCGGTTCAGCTCCTCGATCTTCTCGATCAGGACGCCGGTCAGCGTCGGGTTGACACCGGCCGCCGGCTCGTCGAGCAGGATGATCGCCGGATCGCCCATCAAGACGCGCGCCAGCTCCAGCAGTTTCATCTGCCCGCCGGAGATCTTGCCGGCCGGATGGTCGGCAAGCTTGGCGAGGGTCACGAACTCCAGAACCGCCATGGCCCGCTCACGGTTGCGCTTCTCCTCGGCGGCGACCCGCGCGGGGAACAGCAGCGGCCCGAGGAGGCTTTCCCCGGACTGCGCCACCGGCGCCATCATCACGTTTTCCAGCACGCTCATCCGGGCAAAGGGCCGCGGGATCTGGAATGTCCGCCCCAGCCCCTTGCGGAACAGCGCATCCGGCGCAAGTCCGGTCACGTCGGCCCCCTTCAGGGTGACACGGCCGGAACTCGGCCGCAGCATGCCGGTGAGCAGGTTGAACAGCGTCGACTTGCCGGCGCCGTTCGGGCCGATCAGGCCGGTGATGGTGCCGGCGCGGATGTCCAGCGACACGTCGTCGACGGCCCGGAAGCCATTGAAGTCGCGCGACAGGCCTCGGGTCGACAGCAGGATCTCAGCCATGGCTCGCCGCCTCGAGAACCTGATCATCCGGCCGGGTGTTGAGGTTGTATTTCATGATGCGGCCGTGCCGGCTGGTACGGTCGCCTTCAAGGCCGTAGACGGGACCGTTCGGGCCCTTCGCCTGCGCAATCACGGCGGCAATCCGCGCCCGGTCGTCATCGTCCAGCGTGAGGCGGAACACCTCCCGTGTCTTCGGCAGATGCCGGGCGTAGCGTGCGCCAACGATGGCGGCGGCCACCTGCGGCTGGTCCAGCACCCAGCGCGTTGCAACGCTCGACAGCGACACGCCGTGCCGGTCGCCAACGGCCTTCAGCGTCTCCAGCAGCGTCTGGAACAGGTCCCAGGAGCCGAACTCGTCGATGATCAGCCGGTACTTCACCAGCGACCGGTTGTCGAAGGCAAAGCCCGGATCGGGCTGGCCCAGCCAGGCCTCCGTCAGGAAGCCGCCGGCCAGGGTGCCGTAGCACAGCAGCTGCATGTCCTGCGCCCTTGCCCAGGGGGCGAGGCCCGTGGCCGGACGCCGGTCGAGGATCGAATACTGCACCTGCGCCGAGACCACGTCGAAGCCCGCATCGGTAAAGCGGGCCATCTGCATCTCGTTCCAGTTGGTCGTGCCGAGACTGCCGATCTTGCCCTTCTCCTGGCAGCGCTTCAGCACCTCGAAGGCAGAGACCGCATCGCCGATGCCGAGATCCCACCAGAAGAACTGCACCAGATGCAGCCGGTCGATCTTCAGCCGCTTCAGCGACCGGTCGACAATGGCTTCCACCTCGTCGGGGCGGATGTCGGCCAGGCGCGACAGGTCCGGCACCAGCTTGGTGTGCACGACCGCGCGCTCGGCCACCTCGGCGCCCCGGCGCTTGCGCACATCCTCGATGAAGGCGCCGATCATCTCCTCCACCCCGGTGTAGATGTCGGCGCAGTCAAAGGTGGTGATGCCTGCATCGAGGAAGGCTTCCATGTCGGCGATCGCAGCCTCGCGCTCGACCGAGCCATGGTCGCCGGCCAGCTGCCAGCCGCCCTTGATGACGCGGGAAATCCTGTGGCCGGGACGCAGGTCCGCGGTTTCGACTTGGGTCATTCGTCAGGGCCTCCCTCGGCCTTCTTCCAGTAGGGTGTGTCGCGCGCCTCCGGCAGGCCGGTGGTCTCGCTGTGGCTGAACCGGCGCTTGCCCGTCCGGGTGATCCGGAAACGGCCGCCGCAATGGGGATCGGGACAGGCCACTTCCGCGTCCGTCGACATCCAGTCATGCGGCGAGGTCTCGCGCTGCTTGGCCGGCAACAGCGGCAGCACGGCCGCAAGCGCATACATCGACACGCGCTGCCCGGGCTCGAACACCAGCGCCTCGCCCTCGACGCGGAAACTCTCGCCCTCGATGTGGCGGCAAACCGGCGTGCGGCCGTCCAGGACCGTCTCGACCTTCAGGTCATAGAGCCAGAAGCCGTCGTCGGCTGCCGCCCGAGCCGGTTCGGCTCCTGCCTGCATGGCCCCGCGCTCCGCATCCCCAGCTGCCCCTGCCTTGCTGTCGGCCACTCCGTGAGCCCTCCCCTATCGGCGTCCGGATATCTGTGATATTTGATCTTAGGTACGGGATCTTGAGATTGTCAATCGACCGCGCATGGTTAAACTTCAGGCAGGTCAGCCGGTGGCTGTACCGGCCCTGAACCGAGGCAAACCGGCAGCCGGGCGAGACATTCGGGGAGCAGCACATGAGCGCACCGCGCATCGCGAGGATCGACCAGTCAAAACTCAGGGAGAACGTCTATTTCGCGCTGCGCGACGCCTTTACACGAGGCGAGTTCGCCCCCGGCGACACGGTCAGCCTGCGCGATCTGGCCGAACAGCTCGGCACCTCGATGACCCCGGTGCGCGAGGCCGTCCGCCGTCTCGTGGCCGAGGGCGCGCTCATCGACACGCCGAGCCGCACCCTGCAGGTGCCCGCCTTTGATGCACGCCGCATGCAGGATCTTAAGCAGGCGCGGCTGGCGCTCGAAGCCCTCGTGCTCGATCTCGCCATGGACCGCATGAGCCCCGAGACCATCGCCGCGATGGAGACGGTCCTGACCACGCACTCGGACCCCGGGATCACCGGCCCCGACTTGCAGCAGAACTACGATTTCCACTTCACGCTCTACCGCGCCAGCGAGTCCGAGGTGCTGCTGCCGCTCGTCGAAGCGCTCTGGCTCCAGTACGGCGCCTATCTCAACCTCATCATCAAGCATGAGGAAGCCCTGCGCATGCCGGAGCACAAGCATCACCAGGAGATCATCGCCGCCCTGAAGTCCGGCGACCGGGCCGCCGCACATGCCGCACTCGCCAATGACATCGAGCGCAGCTTCCGCGTGCTGGTGCCGACAGCCTGACCGTTTGAGAGGCTGACCCTTTCCCTTCGCCGTTTTCGACATCGCCACAAGAGACATTTCATGACACGTCACCCGGCTTCACCGCTCACGCCCGCTCGTCCCGACCGTTTCCCGCTGGCTCCGGGGCTGGAGATCAGCCGCGCCCTCACGGGCCTGTGGCAGGTGGCCGACATCGAACGCAAGTCCGGCCCGATCGACCCCGATCTGGGCGCGGACTGGCTGGAGGCCTATGTCCGCGACGGCTTCACCACCTTCGACATGGCCGACCATTACGGCACCTCCGAGCTGATCACCGGCCGCCTGCTGTCGCGCTGTGCAGACGGCCGCGCCGACCGGCCGCTTGCCTTCACCAAATGGTGCCCCGAACCCGGCCCGATGACCGCCGACGTGGTGCGCGCGGGCGTCGAGGAGCGGCTGGCGCGCCTCGGCACCGACTGCATCGACCTGCTGCAGTTCCACTGGTGGAGCTTCGAGCATCCGGGCTGGCTCGACGCCCTGCACGAGCTGACGCGCCTGCGGTCCGAGGGACTGATCCGCGAGATCGGCGTCACCAACTTCGATGCCGCCCACCTGCACCTGGCATTGGCCGACGGCATTCCGCTTGCCACCAACCAGGTCTCCTTCTCGCTGGTGGACCGGCGCGCGGCAGGCCAGCTCGCCGAGGTTTGCAGCGCCCACGGCGTGCATCTGCTGGCCTATGGCACGCTCTGCGGCGGCTTCCTGTCCAGCCGCTGGCTTGGCCAGCCGGAGCCGCACGACATCGAGGACTGGAGCAAGATGAAGTACAAGCGCTTCATCGACACCATCGGTGGCTGGACTGCCTTCCAAGGCATCCTTGCGGCCGCCGGCGCCATCGCCACGAAGCACGGCGTCTCGATTTCCAACGTCGCCACCCGCTGGGTCCTCGAGCAGACGGCAGTCGCCGGCGTCATCATCGGCGCACGCCTCGGCGAGGCCATGCACACCGCCGACAACCTCAAGCTCTTCGGCTTCAGGCTGGACGCGGAGGATCACGCCCGCCTGGAGGCGGCCTTTGCCGCGACACAGCCCGTGCCGGGCGACTGCGGTGATGAGTACCGCAAGCCCCCCTTCCTCACCGCCTCGGGGGATCTCAGCCATCACCTCAGCGAGATGCCGCGCGCCAGCACCACGGAACTGACGCCGCACCGCCCCGGCGGCTTGCGCGTGCTGACCGGCTCGGAGTGGGAGGACATCGCCGGCTATTGCCGCGCCCAGCGCATCGGCGACCGCATCCTCGTCTCCGGCACCACGGCCACGGCCGGCGCCAGCCGCCCCGTCGCCCCGCAGGATGCCGCCGCCCAGACCACCTATATCCTCGACAAGATCCAGTCGGCCCTGACCGCGCTCGGCGCCAGCGCCGAGGACGTGGTCCGCACCCGCGTCTATCTCACTGACCCGGAGGATGCCTTGCCGGTGTCGCGGGCCCATGGCCGCGTCTTCGGCGAGATCAAGCCCGCCAACACCCTCCTCGCCGTCGCCCGCCTGATCGGCGACTACAAGGTGGAAATCGAGGCCGAGGCGATCATCCGGCCGTAAAGCAACGCTCCCGGTCCAGACAATCCGGCCCGGGGGCGTGACCATTCTGTCATTGCCGGTTACGGGTTACATTTGCCGGGCCTGCCGCTTCAGGACAAAGACAGCGACGACCAGCAGCATTTGCGCACTGATCAACACCAGGCCGGTTCCGCTGAGCCAGTCGAACTGCAGGGCAATTATGCCTGCCGAGGCCAGAACCCAGCCCGCGTCGCCGATGATATGCAGCATGTTCGCCCAGCGGGGCAATTCGATATGACGGCTGCTCCAGAGATTGAACGCAGCCCAAGGGAGCAGCATCACGCCGATCCAGACCAGGACCGAGGGGGCAAATGACCAGCCCAAAAGCTGTGTCAAAGACCCGGAGGCGAAAATAAGCAACACACTCGACGCAGCTGCCAGCACCGTGTCGACGACGTAGATGGCGCCCGGGCGGGACGCCCGGACCAATGCTTGCTCGCTCATGGTTTTCTCCTTGTCACAATTAAACGCGTTCAGGATGCGACCCCGAGGTAGCAACAGCAATTACCTGTGAGGTAATGGATCTATCCCGGCACGCGACCTATGAAGTTAGGTGACGGAGGCAAGATGATCGGACCCATCCTGAAGCGCTGGCGCGCTGAACGCGGAATGAGCCAGCTGGATCTGGCGCTGGCGGCTGATGTGTCGGCCCGGCATGTGTCATTTCTTGAAACCGGACGCTCGCGTCCCAGCCCAGACATGGTATTGCGACTGGTCGAGGCGCTAGGATTGCCGCTTCGAGAACGAAACGCTGTGCTGATTGCTGCGGGCTACATGCCCCGTTTTGGCGAAAGCAGATGGGACTCGACCGAGCTTTGCGAGCTGCGCCGCGCCGCTAGGTTGATTCTGACAACGCACGACCCCTATCCCGCATTCGTACTGGACGGACTGTTCACGATCCTCGACGCCAACACATCAGCCACGGCATTGATGGACGCTGCGGGGGCTGTACCGGGTGCCAATTTGGTCGACCCCGTGTTCCAGCCCGGCCCGATCCGCCAGATGATCGTGAACTGGGATGCCGTCGCCAACTATTTTCTGCATCGGCTGCGTGAAGGGGCGCGCTTGCATGGCTCCAATGCTCCGGTTGCGCAGAAACTGCGCCAGGCTCTTGCAGCGCCGGGGGCTGGAGGGCTTGTCCCTGCTGCGCCCGGTGTTACCCCGTCGGTGCTGCTCAAGGTCATCCTGAACAGCGGTGATGGCGAACGGGCATGGTTCACGACCCTGACCAGCTTCGGCGCACCGCTGGATGCGCTGGCGGAGGAAATCATCATCGAGCAGTTTCATCCCGCCGAATGACAGCTTCACGCGTCCAGCGTCTGGGCCGCGTGCAGGTCGGCATAGAGGCCGCCGCGTGCCACCAGCTCGGCATGGGTGCCGCTCTCGGCGATGCCGCCCTCGGCCACCACGACGATGCGGTCGGCGTTGCGGATGGTGGCGAGCCGGTGGGCGATCACCAGCGTCGTGCGCCCATGCGACAGGCTGGCGAGGGAACGCTGGATCTCCCGTTCCGTCTGGCTGTCCAGCGCCGAGGTCGCCTCGTCCAGGATCAGGATCGGCGGGTTCTTGAGGAAGATCCGTGCGATCGACAGGCGCTGCTTCTGGCCGCCGGAGAGCTTCACCCCGCGCTCGCCGATGATCGTGTCGAGCCCGTCCGGCATCGAGGTGATGAGGTCCGCCAGATGCGCCCGCCGGGCCGCATCCCAGATCTCGTGCTCGCTCGCCCCGAGCCGCCCATAGGCGATGTTCTCGCGGATCGAGCCGCCGAACAGGAACACGTCCTGCTGCACGATGCCAATCTGGCTGCGCAGGGACGTCATGGTGTAGTCGCGGATGTCCGTGCCATCGACAAGGATGGCCCCCTGTGTCGGCTCATAGAAGCGCGGCAGCAAGGACAACAGCGTTGTCTTGCCGGCCCCCGACGGCCCGACAAAGGCGATGGTCTGTCCGGCACGGATCTCCAGGTTCACATGGCTGAGCACCGCCCTTTCGCCGGAATTGGCGCCGGAATAGCCGAACGAGACATCCTCGAAACGGATGTCGCCCTTCAGCGGCGGGGCGACACGGGCCGTCGGGGCATCGGTGATGTCCGGAGCGGTGCCGATCAGGTCGAGATAGCGGCGGAACCCGGCGATGCCCTTCGGATAGGTCTCAATCACCGAATTGATCTTCTCGATCGGCCGGAAGAACACATTGACCAGCAGCAGGAAGCCGACGAAGCCGCCATAGGTCAGCTCGCCGCGCAGCACCAGATAGCTGCCCGCCAGCATGACAAGAAGCTGCACGATGCGCATGCTCATGTAGCTGAGCGTCGTCGAGGCGGCCATGATCTTGTAGGCATCGAGCTTGGTGCTGCGGTACTTCTGGTTGTCCGCCTCGAACAGGCGCTTTTCATGCGCCTCGTTGGCAAAGGCCTGCACCGCGCGCATGCCGCCGACATTCTCCTCGATGCGCACGTTGAAGTCGCCGATGCGGCCATAGATGCGGCGCCAGTTCTGCGTCATCTGCCCGCCGTAGCGGCTCGTCACCCACATCACCAGCGGCACGATGAGCCCGGTCATCAGCGCCAGATGCACATTCACCCAGAGCATCAGCACGAAGGCACCGAGGAAGGTCATCACCGCGATGAACAGGTCTTCCGGCCCGTGATGCGCCACCTCGCCGATCTCTTCCAGATCCTTGGTGATCCGCGCGATCAAATGGCCGGTCTTGTGGTTGTCATAGAAGCGGAACGACAGTTTCTGCAGGTGCTCGAAGGCCACCCGCCGCATGTCGGTCTCGATGTTGATCCCGAGCATGTGCCCCCAATAGACCACCACCGCATTGAGACCGCCGGTCACGAGATACATGACAAACAGCCCCGCCCCGGCCAGCAGGATCAGCGAGACGCTCTGCTGCGGCAGCAGCTGGTCGACAAACATCGTCACCGCAATCGGGAAGGCCAGCTCCAGCAGCCCCGCAACAACGGCACAGCCAAAGTCGAGAAGAAACAGCCCCCGATAGGGAGCGTAATAGGCAAAAAATCTGGAAAGCATGGGACCCACGCGCTTGCGGCAAGGTGATCATTCTAGGCTTGCCACCTGCCCCTGTCCCGCGCCGGATGTCGTTTTTGCGATGTTTCGGCAAGGCTGTGGCCTTTGCGCCGCAGCCCGGCCTACACAGCCTCCGGCCGGTCCAGCATTTCCAGGAGCTGCTGGAATCGCAGGCCCGCCATGGACACTCCGTCCAGCACCATGTCGTCCAGTTCGTCCTCGGCCGGCGCGCTGCCGCCCTTGCCGCGCAGCGTCGTCGTGCGCAAGCGGTCGGCGAGGAATATAGCCAGAGCCTTGTAGAACCGCGCCGCAAAGGCCGGTGTCTCGGCGAGGCGCTTCTCGATCAGCGCCTTCTCCAGCGCCAGCACGCGGGTTTCGCGCGCCGCCTCGACCGTTGCCGAGGGCGGCGCTTTGTCGACGAAGGACATTTCACCCAGGATCTCGCCGCTCGACAGGCTCGCCACCACGCCGACGCCGCTGACGCGCACATCCACCTGCCCGTCCAGCACGATGAACAGATGCGCCGTCGCGCGCCCTTCCTCGATCAGCACCTGGCCCGGCTTGAGGCTCACCCGCCGGCCGGCCTGCCCCATCCAGGCGATGTCCGCATCGTCGAGCTGACCAAGGATGTAAAGCACCTTGCGCATGAAATAACTCCCTCAAAAAATCTCAGACGAGCTGCCGGCGGGCATGGGCGGCAAACGCCCCGTTCGCCTGCATCAGCTCCGTGAATGATCCGGTCTCGACCACCCGGCCACGGTCCAGCATGACAATCCGGTCCACCTTCTCGATGGTGCTGAGCCGGTGCGCGATGACGACGCGCGTGACGGGCAGGTTCGCCAGCGTCTCGGTGACGATGGCCTGCGTACGGTTGTCGAGCGCGCTGGTGGCCTCGTCGAGCAGCAGGATCGCCGGCTTGCTGACCAGCGCCCGCGCGATCAGGATGCGTTGCCGCTGTCCGCCGGACAGGGTGCCACCGCCGTCGAGCAACACCGTATGCATGCCCATCGGCATCTGCTCGATATCCCGGTCCAGCCCCACCAGCCGCGCCGCCTCCAGCGCCTCATCAAGGCCGAGGCCGCTTTCGCCGGCGATGTTGGCGTGAATGCTGCCGGCCATGATCCGGCCATGCTGCAGCACCACGCCGATCTGGCGGCGCAGGTCCGACAGGTCGAGCCGGTTAAGCGAATGCCCGTCATAGAAGATGTCGCCCAGCTCCGGCCGGTCAAAGCCCAGGAGCAGGCGCAGCAGCGTCGACTTGCCAGAGCCAGAAGCCCCGACGATGGCAACGAATTCGCCCCGGTTGATCTTCACCGTCAGTTCGCTGAGCGCGCGTGGTGCCATCTCGCTGTAGCGGAACGACACGTTGCGGATATCGATGGCTCCGGCGAGCGTCACCGGACGGCTGTCGACCGGCGGGGTGTCCGGCACGGCGGAGATGATCGGCTCGGCACGCTCGATCAGCGGAATGGCCGTCAGCGATTGCGTCAGCGCTCCCGCCAGCGCCGAGATGGCACCCAGAACCTGCGCGAAGGCCGTTGTCACGGTGACGAAGTCTGCAAGCGAGAACGCCGGCGCGGTGCCCCCTTTCAGCGCATCCGCCTTCATCAGATAGACGATGGTGGCATAAAGGGTCAGCGTCGCCAGTTGCGGCAGCAAGGCATCCAGCGTCGCCTGCCAGTTCGCCCAGCGTCCGGCGGCGACCGTATGGCCGATGTTGCGCGAAAACAGGCTGGCCCAGCGGGCAAAGCCCATGCGTTCGCTGGCCGAGGCGCGCAGCTTGCCGAGCCCCATCAGCATCTGCACGACGAAGCTGTCGAGCCGCCCTTTCTCGGTCAGGCGCCGGCGCTCGTGCAACAGGCCCCGGTAGCTGACGAAACCATTCGCAGCCCCAAGCACCAGCGCCAGTCCCAGCGCCAGCAGCGCCAGCCGCCAGTCGACCGTCATGATCGGGATGAGACTGATCAGGCTGAAGACGCTGCTCGCCGCGGCGCTCGAAAAGCTCTGGGTGATCACCTGGCGCGCGCTCTGGATACCCAGCACACGGTCCGTAATGTCACCCACGGAGAAAGCGCGGAAAAACGCCGGCGGCATGCGCAGGAGCCGCAGCAGCAGCGCCGGCTGCAGCCGGCCCTCGAAGCCAAGTTCCGACCGCAACATGGTCAGCGCCTTGCCGGCCTCGAACACCGTTCGCGCCAGTGCCGCCGCCACCAGCCCGCCGACGATGACACCGGTCAGCCCGATGTCGCCATAGGGAATGGCGTTGCTGATCAGGAAGCGGGAGCCATAGGGCACGAGCATGGCCAGCAAGGCCGCTGCCAGCATCAAGGCCACCAGACGCACCCGGTCGGCCCCGAGCGTCGCAAATCCGAAGAAGAACAGGTCCCGGAACCGCAGCGGATGGGAGGGCAGCGCCGGATAGAGCTGCAGCGCATCGGCCGCAAGTCCGCCCTCGCCGCTGCCTTCCATGGCGTCGCGCGCAACGGGGCGGGCAACGCCCCGGTCACGCATCACCCACTGCCCCTTGATGCAGATCAGCGCCACAGGCCGCCGTTCCGGCCCGAGATAGCCGAGCATCGGCGGTCCCGGCTGGCGCGTCCAGCCCGGCCGCAGCAGGACACTGCGCGAGATCATCTGGTGCCGCGCCAGCACAGCCTGCAGCCGTGCGCCCGCGTCACGGGTCTCCGCAGCCATCTCGAAGGCCTCAAGCCGCGGCGTCACGGCCATGGCCGAGAGCACGCTGACAAGCGCGGATTTCAGCGGATCGGTGCCGCCGGTCAGGGCGAGCGCGCTGCCCCTTGCGGCCGCTCCTCCGCGCTCGGCCAGTTCAGCCAGCGCGTCGGTCGTGATCGCCTCACCACGCCGGCGGCGGCGCTCGCGCCAGTCCTCGCCGCCCGAGGGTGCAAGAGGCGCAACGCCGGCGTCAGCGCCGTTCTCATCCGGGGATGGCCGGGTCTCATGCATCGTCCCGCCTCCTCAATGTCCGCCCGAGCGGATCAGCTCGGCATAGTCGCCGTCTGCCGCCATCAGGCTGTCATGGGTCCCGCGCTCGACGATGCGCCCCGTGTCCATGACGATGATCTCGCTGCAGTCGCGCACGGTGCTGAGCCTGTGCGCGATGATGATGGTGGTGCAGCCACGCCGGCGCAGATTGTCGTCGATCAGCTTTTCCGTCTGCGGATCCAGCGCCGCCGTCGCCTCGTCGAGGATCAGCACCGCCGGGTCGCCAACCAGTGCTCTCGCAATTTCCAGCCGCTGCCGCTGACCGCCAGAGAAATTGCGCCCGCCTTCCTCGACATGCGCATCCAGCTCCCCGGGCCGTGCCACGATGTCATCAAGGATCGCCGCATCTTCCAGCGCCCGCGTGATGACATTGTCCGGCACATCCGGATTCCAGAGCGTGAGGTTCTCCCGCACCGTTCCCTCGAACAGGAAAATCTCCTGGTCAACATAGGCAATGTTCGCCGCACGCCGGTACTGGTCCAGATCGTTGAGGGGAATGCCGTCGATGCGCACATCGCCGGACCACGGCGCGACAAGGCCGCAGATGATGCGGCCGAGCGAAGACTTGCCGCAGCCCGAACGCCCCACCAGCGCGATCCTCTCGCCCGGTGCAGCAAACAGGGAAATCCCGTCAAACAGCGGTTCGTCCAGCGGATTGTAGCCATAGCGGATCGCGTTGACCTCCAGCTGCCCGCCGAGCAGAACCGGCCCGCCGGCCCCTCCGTCCGCCGGCGGTTCGGTCAGCGGATCCGGCGGGTTGCGCATGGCATCATCCACCCGGTTGAGATCGGCGCGGATGCTGGCGAGTTTCGGCGACAGCTCGACCAGGCTGACCAGCGGCGCGGTAAAGCTCGCCGCCAGCAGCTGGAACGCCACCAGATCGCCGATCGTCAGGCCGCCCTGCATCACCCGCATCGCGCCGACGCCAAGGATGGCCGCGTCGATCAGGCCACTCAGCAGCGTGGGCGCAAGCGAGGTGATCATCGACTTGGCCCCCAGCGCCTGCGATGTGTTGAGCATGCGCGCATGGATGCCGGCCCAGCGCCCGAACGAGCTGGTTTCCAGCCCCGACGCCTTGATGGTCTCGATGTTGTAGATGATCCCGACAGTCGCCCCGCCGAGCTTGCCCTGCTCCACCGACAGCCGGATCGAATCCTGCCGCAGCCGCTTCTGCACAAGGCGCAGCACGAACAGGTTCGGCAGTCCGAGGGCAACGGTCATGAGGCCGAGCGCCGGATCGTAGCCGATCAGCACCAGGGCAAAGAACACCAGCGTGCCCCAGTTCAGGATGGCATTGGCCATGTCCGACGAGATCACCTCGGCCACCCGGCCGCTCGCCTCGATGCGCTCGGCAATTTCGCCGGGACTTCGCTGCGAGAAAAATGCCATCGGCAGGTGCAGCACCCGCCAGATGAAGGCGCTCGCCCCGGTGATGGTCAGCTTGGTCTGCAGCCTCAGGATCAGCGAGGCCCGCAGATGAGTCAGCGCAGCCCGGATCACCGCCGTTGCAGCCAGCGCGATGAACAGCGGTTTTACCCAGTGCTCCTGCTGCATCATCAAGACGCCGTCGACGAACAGCTTGGCATAGACCGGCAGGACAACGCCCGGGATCACCATGGCAAGGCTGAGCAGGGCAATCAGCCCCAGCCCCTTCTTGGAATTGGCCACCCGGCTGCGGAAGGCAGCAAGAAGACCGGCAGGCTTGGCCGTGCGGCGGAATTCCGGCGTCCGCTCGAAGGTCAGCACCACACCGGTGAAGGCTTCCGACAGCTCCTCGCGCGTGATCATGCGCGGGCCGGTCGCCGGGTCATTGATGAAGGCATGTGTCGCGTTCATGCCCTCGAACACCACATAGTGGTTGAAGTTCCAGTGCAGGATCGCCGGCCAGGGCAGGTCAACCAGCCCTTCCGGTTCCTTGCGATAGCCCTTGGCGGTCATCCCGTAACGGCGGGCGGCCTTCAGCACGTTGCTGGCCTTGGAGCCGTCGCGCGAGACGCCGCAGGCAATGCGCAGTTCCTCCAGCGGGATCCACGCGCCATAATGCGCCAGGATCATCGCAAGGCTCGCCGCGCCGCATTCCACCGCTTCCATCTGCAGGATGGACGGGGTCTGCTTGCGCCGGCGATGCTGCGGCTTGATCGGGGTTTTCTGCTCGCTCATGACGCGCTCACCCGGCCAGACCCGTCAGCTTGCGCAGCCAGGGAATGACGTAGCTGATCGGCCGGCGCCAGGCCACGGTCACCTCGGCAGCGGCCAGCGACCCGCTGGTGAACTGCTGCGACGGCCCGGACCCGCCCGACCAGGCAAAGCCGCTCGGCGTTGCCGGATCCCGCGTCAGGGCAATGCGCGCGGCATAAGGCGCCCCCTTTTCCGAGAAGCTCTGGACCAGCTGATCATTGCGCAGCACCGCCTGCATCGCCTGCGCCGTTGACGGGAAGTCCGACACGTCGCTGACCTGACCTTCCATCATCCCGTATTCCTCGCGGCGCACGGTGGAGGGGGCAATCTGCACACTCATGCCGGGCTTGACCCGCTTGCCGTCGTTGGGTGGCAGATACAGCAGAAGCTCCAGCCCGGTCGCCCCGCTCTCGATGCTGATCAGCGGCTGTCCCGGCGCGATGCGCGTGCCTGGAATGGCCTTCCATTCCGTCACCCGGCCGGAGGCAGGGCTCACGATGGTCTCCTGCTGGCGCAGCTGGATCTCGACTTCAGCCATCTGGCGGCGCGCGTCAGCCAGCCGCTCCTCGGCGCTGCGGATATCGCGCAGATTGGCATTGCGCTGGGTGATGTCCTCGCTTTCCAGCTGCGAGATCTGGCTGCGTGCCTCGAGCTCGGTCTGGCGCGCCTGCGCCAGGGCCTGACGCGTCTCGTTGAGCTGCTGCCAGGTGATGAGACGGCGATCAAACAGCGAGGCATCCTGCGCTGCCTGCTTTTCCAGGACCGACACCCGCTCCTGCGCGTCCTTGACCCGCAGGTCGAGCATCTTCGCGCGGGCTTCCAGCGTGTCTTTCGTCGCCCGGCTGCCTTCGTCGATCTGGCCCCGAAGGGTTTCCAGCTGGCCGCTGCGCTCGGCAACCACCGCCCGGATGTTCTCCAGCTGCTGGCGCAAGCCGGGCTGGATCACACGGGCAACTACCTCGCCCTGCGTCACACGCCCGCCGACCGGCACCAGGATTTCCGCCAGCGTTCCCTCACCCGTTGCCACGGCATCGACAACACGGCCGCCAGACGTGATCAGGATGCCTGACCCCTTCACCCGCTCCGGCACCCGGCCGAGGAAGGACCACGCCACCGCGAGCCCGATCAAGAGCAGAACGACGAGCGTTGCCACCCAGTCGCGCGGCCGGGTGAGCCGGATCAACTGGTCCAGCTGCTCGGGCGAGGACAACCGGTCGAGCGCGGACTTGCGGAACAGGCGGGCCGCCTGGTTTTCGACCGGCGGCTGCGATGCGGGTGCGGAGGAGCTGGAGGCGTTGGCGTCAGTCGACATCTACGGTCTTTCGAAAGGTCAATTCACCGCCCCGGCAGATCCAGGGGCAATGGCCACCGTCTTGCTGGCGGGCGCGGCCGCCGCGTCGATGGCCTCACGTTCGGCAATCAGTCTGGCGACGTCCTCGTCGGTCCAGCCGCCACCGAGCGCACGATAGAGTGCGATCGCGGACTGGAACCGCGCCAGACGCACCTGCTGCAGGCTGTCGACAGCGGTGAAATAGTCGCGCTGGGTGTTGAGCACGGTGGTCATGTCCACTTGCCCTGCATCCAGCTGTTCAAGCGTCAGTTCATACGCGCGGCGCGCAGCTGCGGTGGCCCGTCCGGCGACCTTCTCCTCCCGGGCCAGTCCGCCATAGGCAATCAGCGCCTTCTCAACATCGGACAGCGAGGTCATCACCGCCTGCTGATAGGTGGCGATCAGCTCCTGCCGCCGCGCCTGCGTCCCCTCAAGCTGTGCCAGAAGGCGCGGCGCGTCGAAGATCGGCTGCGTCAGTTGTCCGGCCACCGAAAAGACACCGGCCGCGCCGGAGAACAGGGCCCCCGTGGTCAGGCTTTCGAAGCCCTTCTGCAACGACAGCGTCAGGCTCGGCAGCATCGCCGCCCGGGCGCTGGCGACATTGTTCGCCGAAGCCGCGACCAGCTCTTCTGCCTGCCGCACGTCAGGCCGGCGCCGCAGAAGATCAGCCGGCGCTCCCACCCCGAGCTTCGGGATCGCGAGCTTGCCGAGGCTGCCGCGCGTGATCCTGACCTCGCCGGGCGTTGCCCCGATCAACAGGCCAAGCGTCACCTCTTCCTGCGCCAGGGTCCGCTGCAGGCGCAACACCGTGGCCTCCTGCTGCAAGACAACCGTTTCCTGCTGCGCCAGCATGATCTGCGTGGCGGATCCCGCCTCGACCCGTGCCTTGACGTTGTCCTGCACCTTGCGCGCCAGGGTCAGGTTCTCGCGCCCCAGCGCCAGCCGGTCGCGCAGAGACAGGATCTGGACATAGGACAAGGCCGTTTCAGAGGTCACCGCCAGCCGGGTCGCGGCAACGGCAAAGGCCGCCGCGTCGGCGCGGTTGCTGGCGGCCTCGAAGTTCGAGCTGGCCTTGCCCCAGAAGTCCAGCTCCCAGCTGGCGTTGAGACCGACCTTGCGCTGCTGGCGCACCGGCATGTTGACGCCGGCTGGCAAGCCCGCCGTGTTTGCCGATGCCTTGAATGTGGTCTGGGTGCCGCCAAGACCGCCGCTCGGCAGCAACCCGCCGAAGGCTTCGTCCGCCCCCGCCTCAGCCTGTCGCAGGCGCGCAATCGCCACGGTGATGTCCCGGCTACCCAGCTCCGCGCGGCGGATCAGACTGCTGAGGTCGTCTGACCGGAAACCGGCCCAGAACTGCTCGGCTGTGTCATGTGCGCCCTGCGCCTTGCGCAAACCCGATGACCCGGCAGCTTCAGCAGCATAGGCAAACTGACCGGGCATGGCGACGTCCGCCCCATCCTGCGGCGTCAGCGCCTCGCCCATGGCAGCGCAACCCGACAGGACGCCGGCCAACAGCACAACAGTGAGGCAGCGCCTGCCTCTGCCTGGCAGGGCATTTGACACTCGATCCATGAACAGAACTGTCGCCCGCGCTACTCGGCACACCTGCCGCCCCTCGTTACTCACTACCATCCGAAGATCAGCCACACCCGGATACACCCCATTTTCGCCAGAGCGGTGAATACCTGCCTATAGCCCAGCAAGCCGGCACCCGTCCCGCAACACGCACCAAAAATCTGAGCAGAAAGCAGTGATAAAGATAAAAATCCGTGTTGCAAAAGACAAATGCTGCAACCTTGAGCACAACCAACAACTCCAGCGGCAAGCAGTCCTGAACCTCGATGTTTCATTTATTAGAATTTTACGAAATTCTCAGGCATGAAGACACAGTCTGCACAGCCCACATCAACAGCCATTGAAGGTTCACATCTTTATGGGGCGCAAGGCCGTGATAAGAATGGTCATGGCTTGATCGAAGCCTGAAACAGGTTCACACGACAGATCACCGGCCTTCCCCGCGGCTTCATTACCGTTACGGGACGCGTGCTTTGCCGCTCCAGCGGCCAGCGCTGCCGGAACGAAGGACACGCATGAACGCCCAGGTCCAACGACCACACAGCTTGAACACGGATGCTGACCCGGCCATTGCCGGCTACAGCCTCCTTGCGCAAGACACAGGCGTTGCCAATGGTGCCTTCGTGTCACGCGGGCAGATCCTTGCCCATCCAGCGTTTGCCGACGTCCGCAACGCCGTGATCAACAACCTGATCCAGCTGTTTCGCGGCGACTATCTCCTTGGCCGCCTACTGCTCGAGGAAGGCCGTTACATCACGATCCAGACGCTCCTTCACCTTGCCGCCTGCCAGCAGGCCGAGGAGCGGGCGACCTGGCTGACGCTCGGCCGGCTGCAGACGCGGCTCAGCGGATCTGAGCTGGCCAGCCGCAACCGGATCGAGGCGCTTGTCGCCATTCTGGAGCGCTACGGCTTCCTAGAACGGCGCAAGGCCGAGGAAGACATGCGCGTCACGCTGCTTATCCCGACCGCGCGCCTCTGGGGCTCTGATGCCATCCTCGTCGAAGCGCTGGCGCAGCCGCTGACAGCCTTCCGCGATCTGCAGGAGCCGGGAAACGGCCTGCGTCACGTCCTCTGTCGCAGCCGGATTGGAACCGCCGAAGCCGGCTCAGCTGGCTTTGACCCGCAGGCTCCGGCGTGGTCCAGCCGTGATCTCGCCTCGGCAGGCGCGGGCCATCGCACCTGGCACCGCGCACTCGCGCCGCATCTCGATGCCTTCTTCGCCCTGCGCGCCGCGCATCCCGAGATCCAGAGCCTGGCGGCACGGGATGGCGGCTACCTGACGTTCCTTCTGCTTCTGGCGGAGGCGAACCAGGCGCAGGACAACCGGATCAGCCTGCCCTTCGAAACCCTGTCCAATCACACGGGCGTTTCACGCACCCACGCGCGTCTCCTGATGGAACAGGCAGAAGCCTGCGGCTTTGTGCGATTGAAGGCGAAAGGCGGTCGCGAGATCGAACCTCTGCCCGCCTTGCAACAATCCGCCGACATCTGGTTCGCAGATCACATGGCCTTCGTGCTGGGTCTTGGTTAGGCTGCCGCCCATGAGTGTGGGTACCCCTTCCCTGATCGAATTCCTGTCGCGTCACACCGGCATCGCCCCGTCCTACATCCGTCCGCGTATCGACACACACCACACTCTGCCTTTTGACCATGTACCCACGGATCTGATCGAGCGACTGCTGGTCCAGGAAACCTCGTTCTTCCGTCATGCCGGTCAATGGTCGATGCTGCGCAGCATGTTGCGCGAAGATCCGGGATTGTCCGCGGCGGCCTTGCGGGTCTGGAGCTGTGGCTGCGCGACGGGAGAAGAGGCGTGGTCGCTTGCCTTCCTGCTCGCCAGCGAAGGCCGCACGTCGTCCCGCGTGATCGGCACGGACATCAGCCCAAGCGCGATTTGCGCAGCCGCGCGAGGCCATTACACCCGGCTCGAGGCCATGGGCAGCTTCCGCGAGATCCCCGATTTCGCCCGCCCCGCCTTTCCGCACAGCAGTGGCGAAGCCTGGGATGCGCCGCAAATGCTGCGCAACATGACAAGATTTTGCGTGCACAATGTGCTGGACCCGATGCTGTCGTCGGAGCTGGGGGGCTCAGCCGACCTTGTGTTTTGCCGCAACATGCTGATCTACTTCACCGAAGACGCCGTCCGCAAAGCCCTCGCCAACATCGCCCGGGCAATGCGGCCAGGCAGCATTCTGGTTCTGGGAGCCTCTGAGACCATGCGCGAGACGGGCCTGTTCGAGCCGGTGGAAACGGCCAGCGCCGTGTTCTGGCGCCGGACAGCCGCGCCCGTTGCACCGGCGGACACGGCCGCAGCGAAGCCGTGAAACGTCCCATCCTGATAGCGGCGGCTGGCGCATTCGAACGTTCCGCGCTCCGCCGCATCCTCTCCGATGCCTTCCCCTCGGCCGCCCTGCGCGACTGCCGGTCGCAGGCGGACCTCATGCAGGAACTGGCGGATCGCTTTGCCGGGCTGGTCGTTCTTGATGACGCGCTGGCGGGCGCGGAACCACAGTCAGGGCCGCTCGGAAATGCCCTGCAGCGCCTCGGCCCTCGGCTGATCCGCCTTCCTCGAGACACAGCGATGGCCGGTCCGCCAGTCGGCACCTGGGCAAGGGACTTGCCCGGACTTGTCAGCCAGGCCCTTGCCGCCCACGCCCGGCCGGATCATCTCGGCGCGCGGCCGCCTGCATCTGTCGCTGAGGACACTGGCCCATCAATGCCATTGGCAGCGCAGACGGGACGCAATCACGGCCCTCTGGCGGATCCGCAATGCCTGCTGGTCGCCAGCAGCACCGGTGGCCCCGGCGCGCTGGCGCAGTTGCTGAAAACCGCCCCGCCCGACGCCCTGCCCTGGGTGATCGCCCAGCATATGCCGGCAGACGGCACAGCTGCCTTTGCCGCACATCTGTCGGATGTCAGCGGCCGCAAGGTGTCCGAAGTCTCCAGCCAGACCCGGATTGAAGCCGGCGGCATTCACGTTCTGCGCGGTGGTCAGGATTATGAACTCGTCCGCACGCCTGCCGGGGCCGTTGCCGTTCGCCCCTCGGCGTTGACGCCCAGCCCGTTTCATCCCAACGCAGATCGCCTGATGCAATCCGCAGCAGAGGCAAACATTCCGGCGATGGCGCTCGTACTCAGCGGCATGGGCGAGGACGGCGCGCGTGGCGCACTTGCGCTCGCCGCAGCTGGAAGCCCGGTCTACGTTCAGGAGCCCGCAACCTGCGTGGTGCCGGGAATGCCCGGCGCGGCGCTTGAGCGTGTGCCGGCCGCGGTGCGGCTTGATCCTTCGCAGCCGCCCCCCTCGTTCATGCGCCTGTGCTCGCTCCGGCCAGGACGAGAATGAAACCGAAGTGCGTCAGGTGATGTAGGGTCTGGTCGAGGCCCAGCAGCCACCAGAATGATGCCTTCGCCGGCGTCGCTCCGCTGCGTCGCACCACCTCCGCCTTGGCCCGGTCGATCGCAAAATGAATGACGAAATCGACAGCCCCCAGCCAAAACAGGTCCGGCGCAAATCAGGCCGCGATCAAGCTTGTCAGAAGCCCATGGATCCCCGCATGAACGGCGAGGGGAGCAATCCAGTGATCGCGCCCCTCCTTGCCGATGGCCATCCAGTGGGTCTGGAACAGGAAATCGGCGACGAAGTGCTTGGCGAGAAATGCAAGAAACAGGACACTCAGGAGCCCGGCGGGAATAAAGTCCGGCACTGTCACGATTTCCCCAACCCACCGCAAAGCATTGAAACAAGAACGTTTTTGTAAACAATTCGCGGTTAGCTTCGCACAAACCCGACACCGTCATCCAGCCCCAAAGCTGAAACATTTCGGGTGGAACAGCCGCCCGCGCGCGCGCGGAAGCTAAAGACCTGTCACGTCTGCAAATTTTCGTGCACGCCACGGGGCGTCACAGCCTTCCTCCGGGGGTCAACTTGAAGAACATTACCCTGTCGACCCGCATCTACGGCCTCGCCGCCGTCTTGCTTGTTCTCCTCGCCCTGCTGTCCAGCGTCGGATACACCTCGGTGCGCGACCTTGCGCAGCTCTCCTCCGAGATGGACCGCTTCTACCGTGCCGTCGGACAGATGTTCCTTGCGGATCGCGATTTTACCGGCTTCCGCCTGCGCACCAATGCCGTGCTGACCTATGGCCGGTCCTCAGACTTCGACCGCACCGAAGTGCAGTCGCGGCAGATCGACGAGGCACTCACCTCGACGGCAGTTCTGCTGGAGGGGCACTCTGAAGCCGCGCTGGTCGCCGAAATCCGCGACGGGCTGACGACCTACCGCCAGCGCGCCCGCGGGCTGATGCAGCAGCGTTTGAAGCTGCAGCAAGACGGCGCAGCGCTTGCGAACGCGGTCAAGGCCCTGAAGGCAGACCCGGCAACCAGCTCAGACCTGCTGCGGGCGCTTGATGCAACGACACTGGCCTCCAGCACCCTGTCGGTCGCGACCGTCGAGGCAGCTCGTTCCGCGCTGGCCGCAGCATCAGGAGGCACGTCCCCTGCAGAACGCGCGGCTCGCCAGTCTGCGGTTGATCTTGAAGCAGCCCTCACACTGTTCCTGAAGGACGCAGGCCTTGGCGGCGCAGATGTCGTCAGCGCGGACGAGCGTGGCATCCTCGACAAGATTGCAACATTCCGCGAACGCCTGCAGACTGAAATCACCCGCCTGAGCACGACTGTCGCCTCCCAGACGGCAGAAGTGCAGCAGCTGCTCGCCATGCTTGCCGGCGGCGGCATCCTGTTCGGCCTCTTCATCGCCGTCGTCATCGCCCGCGGCATTATCTCGCCGTTGAAGCAGATGACGCATGCCATGACGCGCCTCGCCCAGGGTGATGGCAATGTCACCATTCCTGGCCTCGGCTCCACCAACGAGATCGGCCAGATGGCCACTGCAGTGGACGTGTTCAAGCAGAACGCCGACCAGATTGCGGCCATGCTGAAGGCGGAGGAAACCACCCGCGAGATCGGCGAGGTCATCTCGAAGGCTGCGGCAGGTGACCTTACCCTGCGCGTGAGCCTTGAGGGCAAGACCGGCTTCCTGCGCGACATCGGCGAGCAGGTCAACCGACTGCTGGACGTCTCGCATTCCTCGTTCCGCGACTTCGGCGAGAAGGCCCGCAGCACCGCTCTGTCCGTTGGCGAGGCCAGCATGGCCGTGTCGCAAGTGGCGGACGGTGCCCGCGTACAGAATTCATCGCTGGCCCAGGTCGCGACAGCGGTGAAGGAAGCAATGCTCGCCATTCGCGAGGTCTCCGACAACACAAGACTTGCCAGTGAAAAGGCGGATAACGCGACAGGTCTGGTCGAAAAAGGTCTCGCCTCGGTTGAGGCAATGGGAGCGCTGGTCGACCGCATCGCGCAGAACAGCCGAAAGGTGAACCAGATCACCCAGGTGATTGCCCAGATCGCCAACCGCACGCACATCCTCTCGCTCAACGCGGCCATCGAGGCAGCCCGCGCCGGGGAACACGGCAAGGGCTTCGTCGTGGTAGCACAGGAGGTCGGCAAGCTGGCCGAAAGCGCCGGCCAGAATGCCAACCAGATCGCCGAGATCGTCGAGCAGGCCAGCGAGGACAGCCTCGCAGGCAAGCAGGCGGCCGATACCGTTCGCGCAGCCATCGTGGGCATCTCGGGCGAGGCACGCCAGACCACCCAGATGATCCACGCCTCGGTTGCGGCGATCGAGCAGCAGCGCGCCTCGATCACCCAGATCGACGGCACGGTCAGCGAACTGAAGTCCATCGCCACGTCAAACTCGGCCGCCGCGGAGGAAATCACCGCGACCATGGTCCAGCTGGCGCGTCTGGCCGACGAGACCCGTCAGCGGATCGACGCCTTCAAGATGGCTTGAGGCAGCGGAAAGACGAACCGATGGCCACGCATGAGGACAGCACGCAGCACGATGCGGATGACTGGCACCTGACCCTCGTCAGCGATGACGCAGGACTGGCGCTGTCCATCCGCGCCCTTCTGCTCGCTGATCCGCAGGCCCGTGTCACCGTGACGGGCAGCGCCGATGTGCTGACTGGCCTGAGAAGCCTGACGGCGGATGTTGTGCTGATCGACGCTGACAGCGTCACGGATATTGCGCGGCTCGTCGGGTCGGCGGTTCTGATCCAGCCGGCCCCCGTCGCCGTCATTGGTCTTCATGTCAGTGCCGACCTGCGCACCTCTGATCTGTGCCGTAGCCGGGGTGCCAGCCTTGTTCGTCCCAAGGCGTGCGGCACGGCGGACATCGCGCTGGCCGGCCCCGAAGGCGAAGCACTTCTTTCCGCTCTCCAGCGCCTCGCGCGCGACCCTGCCCGCAGGATGCCCCTTGCGCGCCCGCCCGTGGAGAACGCGCATGGCCGGAGCTGATTTTTCCGCCGATCTTCTCACCGAGGCGGGCGAGCATCTCGGCGTGATCGAGCCCATTCTTGTGGCCAGCGAAACGGCGGCCGTCTCGCGCGCCGATGTGGACGTGTTGTTCCGGGCCTTCCACTCGATCAAGGGTCTTGCCCGGGTCGCCGGCATTGCCAGCCTGGAACAGGTCACGCATCTGGCGGAGGCCTGCCTCTATCCGGTCCGCAATGGCACACGCGATCTGACGCCCGACATCATCGACGCGATGTTGCGTCTGGTCGATGCGATCCGCTCGGCGCAGGCAACGGGCGACCTCGCCAGCTTCGCCGTACCCGATGGCCTGTCCGCACAGCTCGAGGCGCTCTCGGTCAGTGGCCCCACCCAGGCCACAGGCCTTGAGGCGAGCATTCCGGCCTCACGCGATGCCCTTGGGCTGGAACGCGATATGGGACGGGCCTTTGCCGAGCTGCTGGCAGAACTCCTGTCGGAACTGTCGGAGGCCCTGTCCGGCCAGGACGAGGCAGGCCTGCACGAGGCGGCAGATGTTCTCGCCCACGCGGCTCGCAAGACCGGCCTTGCCGGGCTGGAACGGTGTGCCCGCTTTCTCGCCCAGGCTGCGCTTGACCAGGCCGCACCGATCCTGTCCGGCATCGTGGCCCAGGCCCGCACGCTGGAAGCACTGACGGGAACCGAAACCGGCTGGGCAGAAGTCAGCATGTCGCTTGGCCTTGAGAGCGACGCCGGGACCCCACTGGACCTCACCAGCGACACCGCCCTGCCCGCCGCCCTCATCAGCCGGCTCGCCTACTGGAAAGTCTCGCCGCTGCATCTCCCGGCCGTTGCCGGCACAGCGCTGGAGCGCTTTTCGTCCGATCCTGCCGCGCGTCTGGCGGAAGTCGTCCTGCCGATGCCGGAGCCGGAAGCGCTCAGGTCCCTTGTCACGGCCCTGCCTGGCCTCGTTGCCTCGCGCAGCCTCACCGTCGACAGCCGCCCTTACCTCGCCCTGCTCGTTGCAGTGACCAGCGCAGACATGCCGGAAGGCCTTGAGGCAGCCGGTCAAGGCACTGCATTGCCCGGGATCGATCCGGTCAACGGGCCGGACATGTCGGCCTGGTCCGTGACCTGGCTCGACGGCACCACCGCCCCGGCCCATTTCGGCGATGCGCCAGCCCCGTCACGGATGGCAGCGGTCGAGGAAACGCAGGTTCGTGTTCCGGTCGAAGTGCTCGACCGCCTCTTCGGCCGCATCGGGTCTTTCTTCACGCTCGGCAGCCGTCTGAACGTTCTGGCCAGCGAAAGCCGCTCCGGCGAGGCCCTGCGCCGTCTCTACGACTACACGTCCTCCCGCGCACCCGAGATGCTGCCCGAGGTCGAGGCCCTGATGGCCGACCGGCGCGACTTCCTGACGCTGGAAGCCGAAGTCAGCCACTTCATCAGTCTCATCCACGAAAGCACGCTGGGTCTGCGGGTCATCCCGTTCGAGAACATCATCGCCCGCTTCCCGCGCATGGTCCGCGAGGCCGCGCGGGAACTCGGCAAGTCCGTCCGTTTCGAGCAGAGCGCCGGTACGATCAAGATCGACAAGGGCATGGCCGACATGCTCCTCGATCCCTTGATGCACATGATCCGCAATTCGATCGATCATGGCATCGAAGCCCCCGAGTCACGCGCTGCTGCCGGAAAGCCGGCCACCGCGCGCCTCAGCCTGACGGCAGAGCAGCACGGCAACCGCCTTGTACTCACCGTCAGCGACGATGGACGCGGCATCGACATCGCCCGTGTCGGCGAGAAGGCTGTCGCGCAGCGCCTGGCGAGTGTCGAGGATCTGGCCCGGATGAGCGACGCGGAAATCGCCCGCTTCATCTTCACACCCGGCTTCTCCACCCGCAGCGAGGCCAGCACCGTCTCCGGGCGCGGCGTCGGCATGGATGTGGTGCTGGTCAACGTCACCCGTCTCGGCGGGCGCATCGACATCGAGACAGAGGCCGGCAAGGGCACCACCTTCCGCCTCGACATGCCGCTCTCGGCCGCGATCCGCCCTATGCTTCTGGCCGACACCGGCCGGCAGACCATCGGCTTCCCCGAAACGATGGTCGCCGAAACCGCCGTGTTCCCGGCCGCCAGCGTCCAGTCCGTCAACGGCCAGCCGTCGCTGCTGCTGCGCGGCCGCTTCTTGCCGCTGTTCGACATCTGCGAGCTGATGCGGCTGCCTGCGCCCGAGGACGATGCCGGTGCCGATCTGTCCGTGGTCATCTGCTCCTGGAAGGGCCGCCGCGTCGGCTTCCGCACCCGCCGCATCCTGCGCCGTGCCGAGCTGCTCATCCGTGAAACGCATCTGCGCGTCGCCGAACTGCCGGGCGTCGGCGGCATCTCCATTCTGGGTGCCGACCGCATCGTCCTGGTGCTCGATCCGGACAAGCTGTTTGACCTTGCCGCCCGGGCGGTCAACCGCGGCCTGCGCAGCGCCGGGAACCCGCGGCCATGACGCAGACGCTGACCGCCTATCTGCGCGTTCATCTGGCCGGAACGCCGGTTCTGGTCCCGCGTGAGGCCGTGCAATCCGTCCGTGGCCTGTCCGGTTCCGTCCTGCCGCTGGCAGGCAAGACGCCGCGGCTACAGGGCAAGACCGGGCACAGCCGCCTGGTCGTCGATGCCGCCCGCCTGCTCGGCCTCGGCAACGTTGCCGGCCCGGATCCGACCGGCCTGCGCATGGCGTCTCCAGACGAAAAGTCTGGCTGGCTTTGCCTTGTCGACCGGGTAGAACGGATCGAGGATCACGGCGCAACCGAGGTTCTGTCCTTGCCGCCTGCACTTGGCGCTCTGCGTCGCTGGCTGTCCGGCGTGATTGTCGACCCGGCAAGCGATACCCCCGTCTGTGTCCTGCGTGCCGAACCTGTGATCCCGCCTTTCACCCTGTTGCGTCACCTGCGCGCGGCCGCTGTCGATCCTTCGCCGCTGCGGGAGGAACTGGAATGATCGATCTGCCCGCCCCGGCCGCCGGCGTCATGCGCCGCCGCATCCTCGTTGTCGACGACAGTTTCATCATCCGCCGCCTCGTCAGCGAGATCATCGCCAGCGATCCCATGCTCGAAATTGCCGGCGAAGCAGAGAACGGCAAGATCGCCCTGCAACAGGTGCGCAAGCTCAACCCGGACCTCATCCTCCTCGACATCGAGATGCCGGAAATGTCCGGGCTGGAAACCCTGCGCCGTCTTAGCCTGCGCTCGCCCTGCCCGGTGATCATCCTGTCGTCGCTGGTGGGCGCTGCCGATTCCGCCGAGCGGCTCGAGGCCCTGCGCCTGGGCGCCGCTGCCATCATCGCCAAGCCGTCCGGCGCTGTCAGTCTCGACCTGAAGCAGCAGCGCGCCTCGGAGATCGTCACCACCGCCCGCCGCGTCCTCGGCCTGCCCGCCGTCCTCGTCGATGCCGCCGGGACCGATGCACCAGCAGTCCCGCCTGCGGCCAGCGGCACGGCTGACGTCGCACCCTCCGCCCTCGATCTCATCGAGGCCCTTGGCAGCGGCGTGCTCGTGTTTGACAGCGCATCGCGTCTTGTCGCCGCAAACCGCGCCGCCCACACCATCCTGCGCATGGAGGCCCTGCCGAAAGGCCTGCCGCTGCGCTCGGTCTTTGCCGACTACAACGAGGATCTCGCCGAAGACCTCGCCACCGTCCAGACCACCCGCCAGCCTCTTGATGCACTGGACTGCGAATTTGCAACGCCGGGCGGCGACTGGATCCCGCTGCGCCTCAACGCCCGGCTGTTCGCGCCCCCCTCTGAGTCGCTTGTCGTCTCCTTTGAGGACATCTCGCGCCAGAAGGACCTCGAAACGGTGCTTGCCCGCACCCAGTCCAATCCCGTCGCCCGCATCATGATGGACCAGGGTCCGGATGCCCTCGCCGGGGCGATGCTGCCAGCGACCATCCTGTTCTCCGACATCCGCAATTTCACTTCGCTCGCCGAAGCGCTCGGACCACAGGGAACCGTCCGGCTGCTGAACGACTATTTCTCGTTCATGGCCGATGTGCTGCGCGATCAGGGCGGCGTCATCGACAAGTACATCGGCGACGCGATCATGGCCCTCTTCGGCGTGCCGCAACCGACCGGCGGCGACGCTGACCGGGCCGTCGAGGCAGCCCGCGTCATGCTGCGGGCGCTGGATCTTGTCAACGAACGCCGCCGCGATGGTCTGCCGGAGCCCCTGCGCATCGGCATTGGCCTTGCCACGGGCACGGTTCTGGCCGGTAACATCGGTTCGCCGGACCGCATGAACTACACCGTCATCGGGGATGCGGCGAACCTCTCGTCCCGTCTCGAAGGCATCACCAAGACCTACGGTGCCTCCATCCTCGCCTGCGGCGAGACCGTTTCCCGGCTCAGCCGCCCCGTCCCGATGCGCCTCGTCGATGTCGTGCGCGTCAAGGGGCAGGACCGGCCGACGGAGGTGCACGAGATCTTCGTCGAAGCCCCGGCAGCCAGCGAGGCCAACTGGCTCGACGCCCACGCAACCGGCTTCAGCGCCTACCGCATCGGCTCCTTCGCCATGGCCGAAGCCGCCTTTGGCCGTGCGCTGGAACTGGCACCCCAGGACCTTGCCAGTGCAACGCTGCTGACCCGGTGCCGTGCGCTGGCGCGGGATCCGGAAACCTTCGCCATGCCCTGGGATGGCGTCTGGTCCCTGAAGGAGAAATGACCGGTGGAGCACATCGAGTATCTCCTCGCCACCCTGTCTGGCACCCGGCTGGCCCTGCCACTGGATCTCGTCCTGTCGGTCAACGAGCCGGCGCCGGTCACGCCGCTGCCCTTCTGCCCGCGCCATGTGCAGGGGCTGGTCTTCGTGCAGGACCGGGTGATGCCGCTGATGGACCTCGCCGGCCTGCTCGGCCTGCCCGCCCGCTCGACGGCCAGTGCCACCTCGCTCGTCATCCTCGCCAATGGCGACGACGTCCGGGCGCTGGAAGTCGACCATGTCGTCGCGATGGTCGCGGTGGATGCAGCGGCCGTGCAAACGCCAGCTGAACCGGAGAAGGCGACGGCTTTCCTGGCCCAGCGCCTCAGCGCGCGCGGCGAAGACTGGCTCGTGCTCGACTACGTGCGCCTTGCCACGGACACGCGGATGGATGCCGAAGGCCTCATCGAAGATGGCGCCCTTGTTCCGGCCGATCCGGTCGGTCTTGCCGATCTGGAGGAGAGGACAGAGGACACGGCGGTGGACCGTATCGCCCATCTCCTGATCGACATCGGCGCAGACCGCTTTGCCCTGCCCACGGCGATCATTTCAGAAGTTCTTGAACCGGTTGACCTGCGCCCCATGCCCGCCGCCCCGGCCTGGGTTGCAGGCCTGATGCAGCATCAGGAAACGCCGCTGCTGGTGGTGCGCGCCGACGTCCTCCTGTCGCCGGACACCCCGGCAAATCACGTCGCCGTCGCAACGACCGCCGACAGCATCGCCCTGCGTATCCTGGACCCTGCCACGGGCCGCGCCTTCGCGCTTCTGGCAGACCGCGCCCCGGGGCTCCTGTCCCTGAGTCCCGACGAGATCTTCTCCACCGATGACGCCATTGCCGGGATCAGCCGCTATGCCGTCGTCGACGACCGGATCCTGGCAATCATCGAACCGCTGGCGCTCGTCGGAGAACGTCTGGCCGATGTCGAGCGTCTGACGCCCCAAGGCAAGCACGACGGCGTGGCACAGATGCCCATGCCGGATGTTGCCGCAGCCCGAGCCGCTGCTGCCGCCCGGCCCGGCTACCGGTTCCTCACCTTGCGCATCCGGGACGAGTTCTTCGCCATCGACCTCGACCGCGTCGACAGCATCCTGTCCACCGTGCGCCTCTCGCCCCTGCCGGATGGCGGCAACGGCTTCGATGGCCTGGCTGACGCGGGCGACAAGGTGGTTCCGGTTCTGGATTTGCGGCGGCGGCTCACCGGCCAGCCCTCACCAGACGACACACCGCCCTGCGTCCTGTTGCAGCTGGAAGGCTCCACCGCCGGTCTTGCCGTGGACCAGGTCCTGCGCATCGAAGACGTTCCCGCAGAGGACCTCGACGAGGTTGCCGAGCAGAGCGGATTGCCGGTCCATGCGGTCGCCCGCGTCCGTGACCGGCTGATGGCCGTCCTCACCCTCGACCGCCTCCTGCCCCGCCGCATCCACTGACCCAACAAAAAACCCCGGATCACTCCGGGGCTCGAGCATTTTCTAGGCGTGATGCACCAGCATCTCAGCGCCTTGGCTTCAGGCTTGGACGCTGGCGCCCTGTGCTGACGTGTGACGAGCCGCGATCTTGCCGCAGCACCCCTCTCCCCCCTTGAGGGGGAGATGTCTGCGCCAGCAGACAGAGGGGAGTATCGGCGCATCGACAGATCCAGCGCCAGTGCTGTCTCAACCGCCGCCCCCTCTGCCCCCTTACGGGGGCATCTCCCCCTCGAGGGGGGAGCGGTGCGTGCGGAAAGATCCGACCAGATCACAGGCTCAAAGGAGCTGCGGGCATCCGTTGTCCCGGACCACTCCGAGCTTGCCCGCCAATCACCGGTCGAGGATCAGCGAACGCCCGGCAGCTCTACCTTCTGGATGGTCCAGCCGTCGCCCTTGCAGCCCTTGAATGCCCCGCCAGCAGCATAGTCCAGCAGATCATCCGGCAGCTCGTCTTCGGCGATCTGGCGCGGCAGCACCAGGGTCACCTCGCCGGCAGCTTCCTCGACGACGGTGATTCTCACCGACGGAACCGGGTCTGATCCGAACAGCTCGCGCAGGGCGGCATGCGGATTGTTTTTCAGCAGATCACGAAAGGCCGCATCTGCCGCAGCCCGTTCCAGCAGCGCGGTCTGGATGTGGGCGCGGGCCGTGTTCATCGTCTGAATAAAGTCAGTCATGGCAATGTCCTTGAACAGGAAAACGTCAAAATGAAATCAGGGAAACCGCCAGGGCTCAATCGCGGTGACCCGGCAATGCCCCCTGTCCTGCGGGCCCTATCCAAACGGCTTGTTCTTGTAGAGCCAGTAGTTCAGACGGTCCCAGCACTCGCGCGCATTTCCGCCGGCTGCAAGATCCAGCAGCTCGTCGGGCAGCTCATCCTGAGAGATCTGGCGCGGCAGTACGAGCACAGCCTCGCCAGCCGCCTCTTCGACAACGCGGATCGTCAAGGACG
Source organism: Pannonibacter sp. SL95 (assembly GCF_026672425.1). GTDB lineage: Bacteria > Pseudomonadota > Alphaproteobacteria > Rhizobiales > Stappiaceae > Pannonibacter. The sequence goes on along the minus strand of NZ_JAPPRC010000003.1, from coordinate 538,150 downwards.
GGACAGGGTCATTCCCGAACAGATCCCTGAGCGCAGCATGCGGGTTGGTGAGAAGCAAGGCGCGGAAGCCCGCATCTGCCGCAGCCCGCTGCAGGACCGCAGTCTGAATGTGGTCACGGGCCTTTCCGATCGTCTGGATCAAGTCGGTCATTGCAACATCCCTCCCAAAAGACGCGCCAGCTTCAAACGGCTGACGCGAATTGAGACCTGGTGACAGCACTCAGTGGCCGTCGCCTTACGGCATCCAGTCCTGCTTGTAGGCCCACTGGTTGAACTTCCACCAGCAGTCCTTGGCATTGCCGCCGGCTGCAAAATCAAGCAGTTCATCCGGGAGCTCATCTTCCGCAATCTGGCGCGGCAGCACGAGCACAGCTTCACCCGCGGCCTCCTCGACAACTCGGATCGTCAAGGACGGGATCGGATCATTCCCGAGCAGATCCTTGAGCGCGGCATGCGGGTTGGCGAGCAGAAGGGCACGGAACTGCGGATCCTCAGTGGCCCGCTTGACCACGGCTGCTTCGATATGGGCTCTTGCCTGGCTCAGGCCGTTCACGAAATCAGACATCGCATCTTTCCATCAGTTGGCGCTCGGGGCGACCGTGGTGCACTCAGTATTTCTTCGTCAGGCGGCCGAAGAACCAGTCATTGCTGAATTTTTCCCAGCACTCGCGGTTGTTGCCGCCAGCTGCGTAGTCGAGCAGTTCGTCCGGCAGTTCATCCTGGGCGATCTGGCGCGGCAGAACGAGAACGACCTCCCCGGCACCTTCCTCGATGACCGAAATCTTCATCGCGGGAATGGGGTCCACGCCCAGAAGCTGTTGCAAGGCAGCGTGCGGGTCGCTCTTCAACAATGCGCGGAGGGCGGGGTCTTCGCTTGTCTTCGCGACAAGCGCTGCTTCCATGTGGGCCCGGGCAAGCGCCCAACCCTGATTGTTCTCGGTCATCTGGCAACTCCTGAGCAAAAGGGAAAACGGAGCGGAGCCATCAGCCCCGCCCTTTCGCATCAGGTTTTCGGGCAACCCTTTGCCTTGTTGCTCATCGGCCACTCGAGAAACGCCATGAACAGCGTTCCGCCCGAAGCCAGATCCAGCAGCTCGTCCGGCAGCTCGTCTTCGGCAACATTGCGCGGCAGCACCAGCGTCACTTCACCCGGCTGTTCCTCGATGACGCGGATCGTCAGCGACGGGATCGGATCGTTGCCAAGCAACTCGCGCAGCGCTGCATGCGGGTTTTCCTTGAGCAGCTTGCGGAAGGCTGCATCTTCCGATGCCTTGTCGATCAGGGTCCGCTGAATGTTGTTGCGGGCAATCGCCATGTTCTTGCTGAAATCGTTCATCGTTCTTCTCTAATATCCGGCTTGGAAATATTGCGGTAAGTCGCTGTCACGCGCGGATCAAAGCCGCTGAGAACCAACCGGAACCCAGGCATTCAGCCCGGGCTCCGGTCTGGATGACGCCTTACTTCTTCGGGCAGAGGTTCTTCCAGCTGGTCTCACCATGGAAGCCGCCAACTGGCAGGAACGAGCTGAAGCTGATGCCACCTGAGGCCAGATCCAGCAGTTCGTCCGGCAGCTCGTCCTCGGCGATCGACCGCGGCAGCACCAGGGTCACTTCACCAGCCGTCTCCTCGACCACGCGGATCTTGAGCGACGGGATGGGGTCGTTGCCCAAGAGCTGCTTCAGCGCAGCATGCGGATCGGACTTCAGAAGCGAGCGAAACGCGCTGTCTTCCATAGCCTTCGCAATCAACGAAGCCTCGATATGCGCGCGCGCCTTGTTGATGCCTTCAACAAACTCAGTCATTTGCAATCTCCTTCCTTCTAAAAAACACTCGACCGGGATAGGTCCAGACGCCTCAATCCGTGCGCACGATCTTCGTGATCGGCTTAGCCCAACCGGCACGCGGATCCTTGCAGCCAAGGTCCTGGAACGTCGTGCCGCCAGAGGCCAGGTCGAGCAGTTCGTCCGGCAGCTCGTCGGCGGCAATGTCACGCGGAAGCACCAGCGTCACTTCGCCTGGAACTTCCTCGATCACGCGAATGCGGAACCCCGGGATCGGGTCAACGCCAAGCAGCTGCTTGAGCGCTGCGCGCGGCTCGCGAACGAGCAGGGCACGGAACTCGGCGTCTTCCGAAGCGCGAGCCACAAGAGCACGCTCGACATGCTGACGGGCGAGGGTCATCGGATCAGTGGAACCAGCCATGGGATCTCTCCGGTTTGCGTCAAACCCCGAGGCGGATCAGGCATCACCTGCCACATCAGGACAGACACAGATTGACTGAAATTAACTTCAGAAAATCTGCCATCTATGAAGCATCGAAAGTCGTTTATTCAAATCATCAGCATGACTTGAAACAATCACACCAATCGATCTTCGATGAGATCTGTATAGATCGAAGTTTCTCAGCACCGCTGAATGGACCTGAAAAGTTCCAAAACAAACCTGCGCGCCTGCGATAGGAATAATCAGGACAAGAGGTTTGGCACTGTCGGCCTCGCACACGCACAGAGTGACACTGGCGCCAGCCCCATGAATGACCTGATCGCACAGACCATCGACACGCCCCTGCCGCAGATCCGCACGGTTACAAGCGCAGATGCGTCGCGTCTGTCGGCCCTCACGGCTGGCTCCTTGCACTGGATGCTGGAGGATGACAGGCCCGAGGTCGGGATCTGCCGCCTGGCTGCGTTCGCTGGCGACGAACCCGTCGGCCTGCTGCTGTCCTGCAAGGGCGGCGATGATCTGCAGGAACTGACCTCCGTGATGGTGGCCAAGGCCTGGCGCGGTCGCGGCATTGCCACGATGCTCCTGTCCGAGCTGATGAAGCAGCTGCGCCAGATCGGGAGGAAGGGCGTTTTCGCGCGCTGGTCCAGCCAGTTGCCGCGCGCCAGCGAATTTGCCCGCCTGCTTGCATCGGCCGGCTGGAGCCAGCCGCAGGTAACGCGCCGGCGCATGTCCTGGCGCATTGGCGACTGGCCGCAGGCTTTCCCCGACCGCGACCGGATCCTGGCCCGCCTCGAAGCCAGGGGCCTGGTCGTTCGGTCGCTGGCCGAACTCGGCGCAGACGGCATTGCCGACTTCACGGCCCAGAACACGGCCCTGATTGCCGCAGGCCGTGCGCCGGAATGGTCCGACACCAGTGGCTGGCTTCAGGTGGCGGATCAGGACGCGACTGTGGTCCTCAGTGATCGGAACGGTGCGGTCGCTGGCTGGATGGTCTGCGTGCTGCAGCCACAGTTCGGCCGCTGGTACATCCCCCAAGGCTGGGTTGTTGCCGAAAAGGTCCCGCTCGGCTGGCTCGTCGGCGGCATTGCCTCGCTGTGCCGTCGGCTGGAGGCAAAGGCCGGACCGGATGCCATTTTGATCGCCCAACCGCCAGCTGGCATTCCCGGCGGAATGGAGCGTATGCTTTACAAGCAGTTCGGGGACCACACCGTGGCCACCGATTTCCTGTTTGAAAGCGAGTTCGTGTTTGCCAGTCCCGAGCAATGCGAGATCTGATTGATGCGTCCAACTCCGGCCTCCTCAGGCGCTTCGACGCTGTTCTCCAGTCTCGACATCCGGCTTGCGACAGCCGATGACCTTGACGCACTTTCCTGGCTGACGACACACAACCTGCGCCCCTATCTCGCAGGCAGCGCCACTTCAGCCGCCTCTTCCGACACGTCCTGCAATCTTGTTGCCTGGATCGACGACGTGCCGGCCGGGTTGCTGCTCTCCCGTCAGGACCCGGAGCGGCCCTGGACCCAGGAGGTCCTGTCCCTGATGGTGACGCCGCTGTTCCGGCGTCAGGGTCTGGCCCGGGCCCTGCTGCAGGCCCTTTCCAAGCGGATGCAACCGCTCGGCCGCCGGGATATCTCGACAAGCTGGTCCGACCGGCTGCCGCAGCTGGACAGCCTGCGCGCGCTGCTGTCGAGCGAAGGCTGGCAGCAACCCGAACAATCTCGCCTGCGCATGAGTTTCAACATCGGCGAACGGGAAGACGCGCTGCGTGCCTTCCAGCCGCTGATTGCTGCCGCCCGCCGGCGCGGCTTGCGCAGCTTCGCCCTTGCTGAGGCGGGAGCTGACGCCCCTGGACGGATCGCGTCAGCGGCCACCTTCTTTACCCGCGCCGGCAGCCTGCCGGCCTGGGCGACCCCTGCCCCCTGGCTGGAGCGTTGCGATCCGGTGATGAGCCAGCTGCTGCTGGATGGCGAGGGGCGCCTCTGCGGCTGGCTCCTGTGCGAGCATCAGCCAGCCTTCCACCGCTGGGCAATCCCGATCGGCTGGTGCGCGACAGGACCGGGACACATGCTCTTGGCCATGGAAGCGGCTCTGGCCGCTCTCGAGCAGCATGCCGGCAGCGGCGCGACCGTCATCCTGCAGCCGTCCGAACGCAATGGTCACAAGGTCTGCACGCTGCTCGACCGCCATTTCCGCCCCTATGCCCTGTGGGCGGACCGGCTCGTCGTCAGCCGCAAGCCGATCTAGCTGGCGGCAGGCTCGCCCCGGGACTGCTCCGGCATCAAGGCATAACCGACGCCACGGATCGTGACGATCGGCGCGTCTTTGCCTTCATGCAGCATCTTCTTGCGCAGCCGTGCGATCAGGTTGTCGACCGTATGGCCGGAGATTTCCCTCGGGTCCCGGTTCGAGATCACGTCCAGCAGGAAATCGCGCGACACCGGCTGCATCTGGCGTGAGGCCAGCGCCACGAGAATGTTGAACTCGCCCGAAGTCAGCTCAACCAGCTGCCCCGTCGGGCGGAACAACTCGCGCCGCACCACATCCAGGATCCAGCCATCGAAGGTGATGACCGGCTCGCGCGAGCGGCGCAACACGCTGCGGATGCGGGCCAGAAGCGTGCGCAGGTTGATCGGCTTGGTGACATAGTCGTCCCCGCCGGCCTCAAGTCCGGCCAGAACATCCTCGTCCGAATCCCGTCCGGTGACAAAGATCAGGCCGAACCTCTCGCCAAGCCGCAATTGCCGGGCCAGCGCGATGCCGTCATCGTCGGGCAGGTTGACGTCGAGCAGGATGATGTCGGGCTGGGCCGATTGCAGACGGCTGCGCAGCTCCGCGCCGGAGGCAGCGCACAGGGTGCGAAAGCCGTTCTCCGCCAGATAGCCGGCGATCATCGCCAGGCTTTCGGGCGCATCTTCCACGATCAGAACCGTCGCACTCATTCCGCCCGCCTTGCCCCATCCGGTGACGATCCGCGCATCAGCGTCGCACCAAGCATATCGATTGTCTCGTCCAGGATCTCGATCAGCGCCCGGACAGCTGGTCCCTGACGGCCGGTCTGCTCCGCAAGCACCGCTTCAGCGCGCGCGGCCAGGTCGGCATATCCCATGTTAGCCGCGCTTCCCTTAACACGATGCGCAATCTGCAAAATGTGCTGCAGATCAAGAGTTTCCGGTTTCAGCGCCTGCCGCTGTTCCAAGAGGTTGCGCAAAAACAGCCCCTGCAGCGCCTTCACCTTCACATCATCAAACAGGCTGCCGATATCAGTGGCCGTACCGGTTGGCCCCGTTCCTCCGAACAGGCGCCAGCGCAGCTCGTCATCATCTGCAGCCGCTGGCAGCGCCAGTTCACCGGGCTGCAGGTCCAGCGCATCCCCGCCGTCCTGCCAGATCGCAATCAAGGGCCGGTTGCCCTCAGGGGTCGTCAGCAGACGAGCCATGGCAAGCCCGTCTGCACCACGCACCAGCACGACAGGAAACGCCCGGCTGGCATAAAGAGTTGCAGCTGCTTTCACGTCTGGCATCGGAAACACCCGCAATCCGATGCGCGACAGCCGGTGCTGCAACGCAACGTCTGCCGGGCCGACCAGCAGGACATCGGCCCCCTCGGCCACCGTCCTCGACTGATCCTGCCCTTCGGCAAATGCCCCCTTCGCTGACGGTGTCCCGGCGGCAGCGATCGCCGCCAGCGTTTCGGAAAGCTCCTGCGGGCGGATCGGCTTCGCCAGATGGCCGTTCATGCCGGCCGCCCGCGCCCTTGCAACGTCCTCGGGCATCGCATTGGCGGTGAGCGCGATGATCGGCATGCGCCCCTTGGCTCCCAACGCCCGGATCCGGCGCGTTGCCTCGAAGCCGTCCATTTCCGGCATCTGCAGGTCCATCAGAATGGCGTCGAATGCCTCCTCCTGCACCAGCGCCAGTGCCGCCCGCCCAGTCTCCGCAACGACGCAGTCGTGACCGGCCCGCTCGAGAATCGCCGAGGCAACCTGCTGGTTGATCTCGTTGTCCTCGACCAGAAGCATCCGCAAGCGCCGCACTGGCTTTGCCGCCGGGACAGGCATTACTGCCGCTGGCGCTGCGACAGCAGGCAGCGGCAGCTCAAAATGGAACAGGCTTCCCTGCCCGGGCTTGCTGTCAACACCAATGCGCCCGCCCATATCCTCGATCAGGCGCTTGCAGATAACGAGCCCCAGTCCCGAACCACCAAACCGGCGCTGGATGCTGGGGTCCGCTTGCACGAAAGGCTGGAACAGGCGCGTCAGTTCGCGCGAACTGATGCCGATGCCGCTGTCCTCCACCTCGAAGCGCAACCCGCTCTCCACAGGCTTCACCCGCAGCAGCACATGCCCCGTCTCGGTAAACTTCACCGCGTTGCCGACCAGATTGAGCAGGATCTGCCGGAGCCTTGCCGGATCGCCCAGCACATGGGACGGCACCCCGGCGAGGATCTGCAGGCCGAGCACGAGACCCTTCTCATCCGCGCGCGGCCGCATCAGGTCGATGACGTCGTCCATCACATGCGCAATGTCGAGCGCGGTCCGGTCATAGTTCGCCGTCCCCTGTTCGAGCTTGGACAGGTCCAGCACATCATCCAGCGTCACGCGCAAGGCTTCGGCCGAGCGCAGCACCACCGACAGGCGTTCCCGCTGGCGGTCCGAAACTGGCTCATCCAGGATCAGCCGCACCATGCCGAGGATGCCGTTCATTGGCGTGCGGATTTCGTGGCTCATGACGGCAAGGAAGTCGGACTTGGCCCGTGCGCCGGCCTCCGCTGCGTCCTTCGCCGCCAGAAGTTCCAGATTGGTCTGCCGTTCCCGCTCGATATGCAGGAATTCCTCACGCCGCATCCGGTTCAGCTGCGCGCGCGCCGCAACGCCGACACAGAAGCCGACGCCGGTCACCAGCAGGATGACGCCCAGATCGGCCGGGCTCTCCGGAACCTCCCGCAGCACACCCCAGAACAGCAGACTGACCAACGCCGCATAGGCGCTCATCAGGGCAGCCTGCCACAGCCGGCCTGGCAACAGCACCGGCAGCGCCAGTGCCATCAGCGGCAGCAGCATGCCCCCATGCCGGGTCAAGGCCGGATGATCGAAGATGACCGCATTGAGAAAATAGAACAGGGCCTGCTGCGCATAGGTAACCAGGATCACGCCCCGTTCCGTGGTGGCGTGCTGCATGACAACCAGGGCACCGACACAGATCACGAGCAGTGACAGCCGGATGCCAATGAACAGGTAGAGGTCCGGCGGTGCGATCAGTTGCAGATCGAGCGGCAGGAACGACACGCTGGCCAGCGTCGAGGCGATCATCCCGATCCGCGCCGTCGCCCGCGTCGCGCGAAAATTGGCCGCGCCATAGCCCGCTTCACGCGCCAGATCCGTGAATTCGCCGGTCCAGCGGTTCAGGTGCGGCGACAGGGGCGGGGCAGCACGCGTGTCTGGCATTGGGACCTGTTCGAAAAGTTGACTGCCGAACTCTGATACGCCCGTTTGCCAGAGCTTGCCAGTCCACCATCAGGCTGGCCGCCATCTGGCTGGCCGTCAGCTGGCGGCCTCAGTCATGCGGATCAGCGGCCTTCGCGAGCCGGGACACCATAGCGAGCGCTGCAACATCGTCCCGCTCGACATCAGCCAGCGGCTTGTGCAGGCGATGCACCTCGCTTGGGTGACCGGCTGTGAGCAGGCCAATGACGGTCTCGATATCCGGGCACCCTTCATCGCGGCAAGCCAGCTCGCTCACCGTGACGGCGGTGTCGTCATCCAGTTCGAACAGGTCCCGCACCCAGGCCTTGATCTCGCGCAGTTTCTGCGGAATGGCCCGCGCCTTGGGCGCCAGCGGATTGTTGAATGTCATGTCCGGTCCTTTCCGGATTTCAGCCATTTGCCGAAACGCTCCGGCATGATGCTGTCAAAGAACGACCCCGTGTCATGCACGGTCGCCTCGAACAGCTCGCGCAGCGGCTTGGGGTCGAGGCCCTCGACAATGAAGACGAGGCGCGAGCGCCGGTCCGTGGACGGCCATTCGCCCAGTGCCTTCGGCATCGACAGGAGATGCTGCACCTGATGCACCGAGTAAGGCTGCCCCGGCTCCTCGGTGAAGGACACCAGCCCTTTCATCCGGAGCAGTTTGGGGCCGGCGGAAAGCTGCAACGTCCTGAGAAAGCGGTAGAAGCCGTCGCGGGTCAGCGGCGTGTCGCTGGTCAGCACGAAACTCTGCACGCCGTTTGCGTGGCGGCTGTCGCCTGTGTTGTGTGCCGCGTGGCCAGGCTTGGACTTGTCCGGTGCCAGTGCGTCTTCGAGAGCCAGCCAGCCGAGAACGTCTTGCCCCCGCGCGGCCACGTCATAGCCACGCGGCGAGAACACCCCATGGAGATCGAAATCATCCGCGTGACGGTCATGCACGGCAACCGTCGGATTGAGAGCACGGATTTCATCGATCAGCGCATCGAAGCTTTCACGGTCAGCTTCGCTCAGAAGATCCGTTTTCGTCAGCACCACCGCGTCTGCAAAGGCAATCTGTTTCGAGGCTTCCAGATAGCCGTCGAGGCTCGCAAGGGCTGTGACTGCGTCCACTGTCGTGATCACACCGGCCAGCTGGAACCCGCGCCCTTCCGCAGGAGGCGGAAACGCCCGCATCTGGTTGACGACCGGTGCGGGATCAGCAAGCCCTGTCGTCTCGACAACCATCAGTTTCAAGCGCCGCTCACCGTCCGGTCCCATCGCCTCGACGATTTTGGTAAGGCTCTCCTCGACATCCGAGCCCGCATGACAACACAGGCAGCCCGTCGTCGTCTGCATCACCTCACCGCGCCCGACCTGCACCAGATCATGATCGACCGCGACAGTGCCGAACTCATTGATCACGACACCCGTATCGGGTCCCAGAACCGACCGCAGCGCATCGGACAGCAGCGTCGTCTTGCCAGAGCCGAGGAAGCCGGTCAGCAGCAGGACAGGGATCGGCTCAAGCGGATCGGTCGGAAGGGAGGGCACGCAAACCTCGATTTGTGTAACTGTATAACATATCTATTTGCACTATAGAGCCAGCGCAAGCCCGGACTCGGCCCCTACATGCTGCCAGATCACGGCAAAAACAGGAACGCCCGGCACGAAGGCCGGGCGTTCCTGTTTGTCACTAGCGAAAAATACCCGCTGTCTCCAGATGGTTTATTCTGCCCGCGGACGCGTCCGCAAGGGTGTGCCGAGAAGAAGGGTTACCGCCTGAACCAGACCTGCCATCACCATGGCAGCGAGGAGAACGACGGCGGTCGCCGCAAATATTGCTGCGTAGCCAAGGCCGGCAATCAGCGGACTGAACACAAGCGGCGAGAGAAACTGTCCGAGGAACATGCCGGTTGTCAGCACACCGGAGGCAAACCCGCGCCGCTGCGCCGGCGCAACATTCAGTGTCAGCAGAATGAAGGCAGGGCGCAACGTCGAGAAGCCTGCACCAATCGCAGCAGCGCCGGCAAGTACGATCACAAGTGCCGCAGACAGGGTTAGCAGCCAGAACCCTCCGGCCATCAGTCCAAAGCCCAGCGCTAGTACGCCGCTGGTCCCGATCCTGCGGGACAGCCAGCCGTTTGTAAGTGCCGCTGCCCCCCCCACAAGTGTCAGCGCCCCAAGCGCAAGTCCCGTCGTACTGGGAACATCAAAGCCAAGTTCAGCGGCAAAGAAGGGAAGTTGCGTTGGCATGACAAAGAAGCCCATTACGGACAGCAGTGTCATCAGGGCGATCAGCACCAGAAGTCCCTGCCAGAGCCAACGTTCACGCGGAACCTCGCCAGCGAACGTGACAGCGGCCCGGTGCACTTTGCCGCCCGGCTCGATGGCAAACCATACAAAGGGGATGTAAAGCGCGGGCAGCAAATAAACGGCAAATGCTAGATTCGGCGCGAATCCGGCCAGCCAACTTGCCAGCGCGATAAACAGAAAGCCGCCAAAGTTTGTTGCCGCGATCTGCCATCCGGTAAACGTGCTGCGCCGCGGTCCGGCAAAATAGTCCCCGACAAGCGCTGTTTCGGCGGTCATGATCAAGGCCATGGCAACACCCAGGACAAACCGGCTGGCTAGGATCATATTGAGGTCAGCGAGATACAGCCCTGCACTGCCGGCAAGGGAAAACAAGGCAAGACCGATCAACATGGGGCCTCTGCGGCCAAACCGGTCGGAAATCCATCCTGCCAGGGATGCAAACAGAACGATGGACAATGCAGGCGCAGGAACCAGCATCCGCGTCAGAATGGCTGCATCAGGGTGATCGGCAAAGCGGATAGCAAGTCCGGGCAAGGCCGGACTGATCGCCGCAGCTGCCATCACTGCCAGCGAAGCCGTCATCAGCAGGGCAATTGCGCGCGGATCACGCGGGATCGAAGGGCTTTCAGGCGGGCTGAAACTGGACATCGGGCGGAGCTTCCATTGCTTGGGTTGGGCGAGACCGTTAGCCTACAACTTCAAGTCAACTTGAGGTCAACCATGGAAATCCTCGATATTGCAGATGTGGCCCGCCGGTCGGGTATCCCGGCCTCAACCCTGCGTTTCTACGAAGAACTGGGTTTGATTGCCTCGATCGGACGGCGAGGCCTGCGCCGGATCTATGCCCCTGATGTTTTGCTGCAGCTTGGACTCATCGCCCTCGGCAGATCGGCAGGCTTCAGCCTTGAGGAGATCAAGGGCATGTTCGGCCCCGATGGCCAGCCCGCCCTGTCTCGGGCGCAATGGCAGGCAAAAGCCGAGGAGTTGGACGCGCACATCCGCCAGCTTGTGAAACTGCGGGACGTCATCCATCACGTGGCGGACTGCCCGGCCCCCCGCCACCTTGAATGTGAACAGTTCCAGCAGTTGATTTCGGCCGCCATCGCATCGCGCCGACAGGACACTGGCCCGATCTCCGTAACGGCCTCATCGTCCAGGGCTGGCATGCGCAAGCCACGGAACCGCAGCAAGTAAGATGCCCCTGGCGAGCATGCTGCAACCGGGCAATCAGGAGAAAAGCAAGCAAAACAAAACCAAAGCGACCAGAAGCATTGGAACAATCTGAGATTGCAAAACATGAAAAAAATATTCAGGATATATGTGCCCCTCGGTTGTCAGGCAGGCCCTTCAGATCGAACAGCTTGCAGCTTGGCTTCATTCTCGGACGCAGTCAGGGAGCGAGAGCCATTTCCGCGAGCGCCGAAAGGATTGTTCCATGTGTGTTGCAGGATGTCAGGAACGCGTCATGCGCCAACTCTCACGGCGCGGCTTGATGCGCGGGGTCACGGCCATGGCGGCAACGGCGCCATTATTGGCAACGGCGGCAAGGGCCTCTCAATCGCTCGGCGACGGATTTTCCCATGTGATTGATCTCACCCACGCAATTGATCCTGACTTCCCGACTTACTGGGGTGGCTCGGGCCTCGATATTGAGCCTGTCTGGTCCGTCGACAAGGACGGATTTGCACTCAATATCTGGCACCTGTGGGAGCATACGGGCACTCATCTGGATGCTCCGCTGCATTACTATGCCGACGGCCTGTCGCTTGAGGCTATACCGGCGATGGATCTGGTCACGCCGCTGGTGGTGATCGACATCAGCCAACGCGCTGACCATAACAACGACGCCGAGGTCCTGCCAAAGGACATCCTTGAATGGGAAGTTCGCAACGGTCCGTTGCCGGTCGGCTGCTGCGTCGTCATGCGATCCGGGTGGGAAACCCGTATCGCCGATCCGCTGCGTTACAGAAACGTGGATGCGGAGGGAACAATGCACTTTCCGGGTTTCGGACTAGAGGCAGCACGCTTTCTACTGGAACAGCGCCAGGTGACGGGCATCGGTTCGGATACATTGTCGCTCGAATACGGCCCCTCCCGCGACTTTCCTGTCCACCTTCTTTGGTTGGGAGCCGGCCGATGGGGACTCGAAAACCTAACAAAACTCGCCGGACTTCCTGAAGCTGGCGCAACGCTCGTTGTTGGCGCACCAAAAGTCGCTGGCGCAACCGGCGGCCCTAGCCGTGTCTTCGCCCTGACCAACTGATCCGGCAACAAATCAAAACGCCCGGCACGAAGGCCGGGCGTTTCACATGTCAGATTGCCAGTCGGATTACCAGGCTGGGACAACCGCGCCCTTGAAGGTCTCCAGGACAAAGGCCTTCACCTTGTCAGAGTGGTAGGCCTTCTTCAGCTTGGCCACCCATGCGGCATCCTTGTCGGCGCTGCGCACTGCGATCAGGTTGATGTAGGGCGCTTTCTCACCTTCGCGAAGGATGGAGTCGTTGGTCGGGTTGAGACCGGTCTCCAGCGCGTAGTTGGTGTTGATGGCTGAAGCGTCGGTGTCGTCCAGCGCACGCGGCAGCTGGGCCGCGTCCAGTTCGATGAACGAGAAGTTCTTTTTGTTCTCGATCACGTCGGCCGGACCGACCTTGAGGCCCTTTTCCGGGTTGAGCTTGATGAAGCCGGCATCCTGCAGGATCAGCAGCGCGCGGCCGCCGTTGGTCGGGTCGTTCGGGATGCCTATGACGGCGCCGTCCTTCAGCTCGGCAAAGCTCTTCACCTTCTTGGAATAGATGCCCATCGGGAAGTTCACGGTGTAGGCCACGTCGACGATGTCGAACTTGCGGTCCTTCACCTGGTTGTCGAGATAGGGCTTGTGCTGGAACGAGTTCGCCTGCAGCTCACCGTCATGCAGCGCCTGGTTCGGCACCACGTAGTCGGAGAACTCGAGAATCTCGATGTCGAGGCCATCGGCCTTGGCGACCTCGCGCACGACTTCCATGATCTGGGCGTGCGGGCCGGGCGTGACGCCGATCTTGACGGTTTCGGCCAGGGCCGGAACGGCAGCCAGCACGAGGCCGGCCGTCAGCAGGGTGCGAAGGGACTTCAGCATGTGAACAACTCCTGTTCGTCTGGAAAATGCGGTCAGCTGCGCCGGCCGCGTTTGTCGAAGTGGCGGGCGAGACGGTCGCCGGCCGACTGGACAAGCTGGACAAGCACGATGAGCACGGCGACGACCGCCAGCATCACATCGGGCATGAATCTCTGGTATCCGTAGCGAATTCCGAGGTCGCCGAGGCCACCACCGCCCACCGCGCCCACCATGGCCGAGTAGCCGATCAGGCTGACGAGGGTCAGCGTCAACGCGAGGGTCAGGCCCGGCAGGGCTTCGGCAATCAGCACCTTGCGCACGATCTGCAGCGGCGTCGCGCCCATCGCCCGCGCGGCCTCGACGAGACCGGGGTCCACCTCGCGCACGGCGGCCTCGACGAGCCGCGCCACGAAGGGCACCGTCGCCACCGTCAACGGCACGATCGCCGCCGAGGTGCCGATCGACGTCCCGGCAATCAGCCGCGTGAACGGAATGATCGCAACCACCAGGATGATGAAAGGCGTGGACCGCGTTGCATTGACCACCAGCCCGAGGAGACGGTTGCTGACAGGCGCAGCAAACAGCTCACCCCGGCCGGATGTCGCGAGAAACACGCCCAGCGGCACGCCGATAAGCGAGCCGACCAGGGCCGCGACACCCACCATGTGCAGGGTCTGGCCCGTGGCCTTGAGGATCAACCAGAAAACTTCAGGCGACATAACCCAGCACCTCCGCGCTCAGAAGACCCGCCGGCAGCGGCGTGGATGCGGCAATCTGCTCTGCCTGATAGGGCGGCAACGTCACCACGAAGGCAGCAAAGCTGCGCGACCCGACAGTTTCGATGGTTCCCGCGATGATCTCCGCCGCGCCGCCGAGCGGAGCAATGAGATCCGTCAGCAATCCGCTTCCGCTGCCTGCTGCACAGACGACGCGCAGCACGGCACGCCCACCCTCGACCGGCCCGGCCCACAGCCGCTGCGCAAAGGCATCCGGCAGCCGGTGCCCCGGCTGCCCGGCCAGCAAGGCGCGCGTCGTGGCGTGCCTTGGCGTCGCCAGAATATCGAAGGCACTGCCGTGTTCGACGATGCGCCCGCCGTCGATCACCGCCACATCGTCGGCAATCTGCTTCACCACGTCCATCTCGTGGGTGATGAGGAGGATGGTCAGGCCAAGGTCCCGGTTGATCTGCTTCAGGAGCGTCAGCACCGAGCGCGTCGTCTCCGGGTCAAGCGCCGAGGTCGCCTCGTCCGAAAGCAGCAGCTTCGGACCGGTCGCCAGCGCCCTTGCAATGCCGACGCGCTGCTTCTGCCCGCCGGAGAGTTCCGCCGGATAGCGGTTGCGCTTGTCAGCCAGCCCGACGAGATCCAGCAATTCGCTGACCTTGAGCCCGATCCAGGTCTTGTCCGCGCCCGCGATTTCCAGCGGCAGGGCAATGTTGTCAAACACCGTGCGCGAGGCCAGCAGATTGAAATGTTGGAACACCATGCCGACCTCGCGGCGGATGCCGCGCAGCTCGCTTTCACTCAATCCGGCCACATCGATGCCATCGACAACAACGCGGCCGCTGGTGGGTTTTTCAAGGCCATTGGCCAGACGGATCAGCGTCGACTTGCCCGCCCCCGACCGGCCGATGATCGCGGTCACCTGGCCTTTGGGCACGCGCAATGTGATCCCGTCCAGTGCGGCAACCTCCCCCGCGCCGCCGGCCGCAGGAAAGCGTTTGGTCACCCCCTCAAAGAGAACGAGAGGAGGAACGGCAAGGGCGGCGGACGGACCGCCGGTCTGCGAAAGATACATGGGAGGAACTTGCTCTGCGGGTCAGGAATTCAGGAAACGCGCGTCCGTTCGGACTGGATCAGCAGCAACACATGAGCATGCGCATGGCGTTTCACCTCTGCCCGGCGCCTCCCAACGCCAAGAATTGTCTGGCAGGAACCGGCACTTGGCGCCGAGCTCCATCCTGTTTACCGAACCACTCTTCCCGGGAGCGGTTCATTCTGTTGCCGGATGTTTCGCATGCCAACCCGCATGGAACGAGGCATCCAGTTCCGTTGTTGACGCAGGATCGGAAAGAAATTTCCACCACGGTCCGCGCTCACGCGGAAATGACGTTCCTGCCCTGCTCCGGATCGTCAGTTCTTGAACTCCACCGGCACCCGGAACGACAGGCTCGCCTGGCGGATGTCGTCTGGAAACGCCGGCATCGGCGACGCCCGGCGCACCATCGCCACCGCAGCCTCGTCCAGCGCAGCGTTGCCGGCAGAGCGCACAAGCCGGATCCCCGACACTGTGCCATCGCGCTGGACGGTGAATTCCACCGTGGCCGTTCCAGCCCCTCCATCGCGTGGCGCCTGCTTGGCCCGGCGCAGCTTGGCAATGACCTTGCCCTTGTAGTTGGTACGCGCGCCCTCGCCCTGCTCGTCGCCGGACCCGTCCGCCGTGCCGTTGGCGTTCGACTGCACCGTCGTGCTGGTCACGACCTCGCCGCCGCGCTGGCTGTTGATCTCGGCCCCGGCCTTCTTCTCGACCTTGGCGACCTTCTTGGCCGGCTGCTTTTTCGGCTCAGGTTTCTGGGGCTCAGGTTTCTGGGGTTCGGGCTTTACCGGCTTGACCTCCGGCATCGCCGTGATCACCGGAGCCGGTTCCGGCTCGACCGGCTTTTCCGGTTCCTGGGGCTGGGCTTCTAGCACCGGTTGCACAACCGCCTCCACCGGCGGCGGCTCCACCGGCGTCTGCTGCGGCGCCAGCAAAGGCACGATCGGCTGCAACGGATCAACCGGAGCGACAGACGCGAGCTCGGCCACCGGCGACACCACGGCCGCCGTCACAGTCTCGACCGGCTGCAGGGCAGCAACCGGCTGCACCGTCTCCATCTGCGTCTCGACCGGCTCGATCACGGTCTCGTCCGCACCTTCGATCAGATCCTGCAGCGATCCGACCACGGCCACGGCACCACCGGCGGAGGCTGCAATCTCGGGCGCCTCCTCGTCCGGCACCATATAGGCCGACGCCGTCGCATGGACCGCCAGCGACAAGATCAGCCCAGCTCCCATGTAATGCCAGGCCTTCATTGCGCCTGCCCCTTGCGCGTGATCAGCACGATGTCCTTGATCCCGGCCGCCGTCAGCGCGGACAGCACCGCCTCCAGCTGATCGGAGGGCAGTTTTGCCTCGGCGGCAACGCGCATCAGCCCGCCACCCTTGGCCAGATGCGCCGCAATCGCCGCCTCCAGCGTCACCGGCTTGTCTTCCAGATACAGCTCCTGCTCGCTGGCGATGATCAGCGCGCCCGTCGAGCGGATGTTCTCGTCGTCCTGGATCATCTCCGGCGGCGTGATCCGCCGGGCGTCGTCACGCGCGACCGATCCTGCAAACAGGAAGAAGATCAGCATCAGGAACACGATGTTGATCAGCGGAATGGTGTTGTCCGTCATCTGACGGCGCGGCGGTGTCCGGAACTTCATCGCCCGCTCCTCAGTTCAGGCCACTGACCAGCACGGCCTTGACGCCCGCCTTGCGCGCGGCGGCCAGAACCGCGACCGAATCCTGCACCGCAGCCCCCGGCCCGGTCCACACGGCAACGATCTTCAGCGGATCATTGGCGAACGGCGCAAGCGCCGCCTCCAGCGCAGCGCTGTCCAGCGGCTGGCCATTCAGGTCCATCTTGCCCTCGCCATGCAGGCGCAGCAGCGCCGGCCGCGCCCCCGCCCCCGCGCCCGCCGCCGCACTCGACACCGGCAGCTGGTGATAGCGGGAGAAGGACGAGGCCAGCATGAAGTACAGAAGCAGCAGAAAGATCACGTCGATCAGCGACGTCAGGCTGATCGGATTGCGCTTGACCCTCGGCTCAAACCGCATGGCGGGATCCACCCTGGATGACATCCAGATGGGCCGGCAACACGGCGGGTCGTTCAGCCGCCGCGCCGGTGAAGAACGCGGTCACAACCGCTTCCATCTCCTGCTGCGTCCGCTCGATCCGGCCATCGAACCAGCTCACCACCGCAGAAACGGGAATGGAAATGGCCAGACCCACGGCCGTCGTCAGCAGCGCCACCCAGATGCCGCCGGCAAGCACCGACGGATCCACGGCAGCCCCTGCCCCCTGCATGGCCTGAAACGCCTCGATCATGCCCAGCACCGTCCCGAACAGCCCCAGCAAGGGAGCCGTCTGGGCGATCAAGTCCAGCGGCCTCAGCCAGGACCGCAGCGTCGCGATCTTGCCCAGACAGATGCGCTCGATGTCCTCGCGCAGCAGGTCCGGCCGCGCCCCGCCCGGCCGCGTCTGGGCCTTCAGCAGCAGGGCCATGACCTGGCTGAGAATGCCCTTGCGGCCGGCAACAGCCGCCAGTGCCGCCGCCGGATCGCCGTTCAGATAGGAGGCCAGTGCCCTGCGCGCCGGCGCGAACTGGCTGGCTCCAGCCATCGCAAACTGCAGCATCTTTGCAAAGATCAGTGCCAGCGCAACGATGGACATGACCACCTGGATCCCCACCACGCTGCCGCCCTGATTGATCAGGTCAACGACGGGATAAAGGAACTCGGGCAACGGGACGGGCAACTCGGCGAACATGGATCAGATCCCGGAAAAGACGCGGCTTGCGCTGGTTGTGGCAAACCCACCAGATAAACTTGAGTGCAAATGCCAGCTTATTCGTCGCACTGCAACATGCAAGTGCCCTGTTTCCTCAGGCGAGTTGCTGCGCGGCTGTCTGCCAGGTCAGCTTGAGCTCCTCCCGCCAGGCGAATTTTTCCAGATGCACATCGATGACGGCCTGCATCCGCTTCAACCCCTCGTCCTCGGCGCTTTCGCAAGCAATCGTCAGACGGTCGCCCTCGGCGGTCATCCGGCAATCACCGAAGGGAAAATCGACCCGGCCGGTCTCCGGCGTCCATTCACAGGTCACCTTGTGGGCGAAATGCTTGCACAGCTGCTGCAGATATTTCGAAGCCGCCGGCGTCACCGCCTCGGCGCTGGATCTGAACATGTCCCTCTCCTTCATATGCGCGCCCCGAACGGGCCACATGCGGTCCCTCAGACCGTTGACAAATCCTCGGTCGTCATCCGGGCTCCAGCTGACGAGCGTCCTGGCAGCACCGGCGACCCAAGGCACATTCCGATCAGCCCTCTCCAACGGTCATCCCCGCCTTGTGCGGGGATCTATCCGGCCTGTCAGGGCGCCACTCGTCCCCGAAAGGACAGGCGCAGGGGGTGGATCCCCGCACGGGGGCGGGGATGACTCGTTTCGGGCAACGTGCGCACAGCGATCAAAACTTCGCCGAAGCACTCAGATAGAAGCTGCGACCCGGTGAATAGACCGGCGGAATACGGCTCGTGGCGTTGTAGCTGCCACGGCTGTAGTACTCCTCGTCGAACAGGTTGTTCACTTCAGCCCGCAGCGTCAGATCGGTCTTGGCCAGCTGCGTCTTCCACTGGGCAAACACGTCAACGACCTGATACCCCTTGATGGGATTGTTGTATCCGTTCTTGGCAAGATCATCGTTGCTATACTGGAAGGCGATATCCGCGTTTGCGCCAACTTCGATGTTGTAGTCGGTGAAGAGATAGCTGCCTCCGACACTCAGCGTGTCACCAACCGGAACGCCGTTGTTGTAGTCCCCCGACAGGGCGATGCGGTTGCCATACTCGATCTCCGCATGGGTAAAGGCTGCAAACACCGATGCATTCGCCACCGAATAGCGGGCCGTCAGGTCGAAGCCTTTCGAGACCAGGTCCTGACCGTTGATCCGGGTCAGCGTGGTGAAGTTGTAGTCCACCGGATCGACGACCTTGATGTAGAACAGCTTCGCGCCGAGGTTCAGCCCGCCGATGGTGTAATCAAGACCAACCTTGGCATTGTGCGCGTAGGTCGGGTTGAGATTCTTTGCATAGGTGTAATTGGCTGCATGGAAGAAGGCGGTTTCCGCCTGTTCCAGACCCGAGAAGACGTAACCGTAACCGCCATGAAGCTTCAGGCCCTGCAGCAGCTCGTAGGTGACGTCAAGATTTGGCGACACCCCGGCATTGTCGAAGGTTTGTCCGTCAACCGCCCGGTAGGACTGGAAATCGGCCCGCAGACCCGCAGAAATGTCGAGCTTCTCAATCGGGCTGACGCGCGCCTGTGTATAGGCACCGACGTTCCAGATCGTCTCCGACACGTTGTTGCGGAAGTGGAACCGCTCCATGTGGATATGATCGCGGTAGAAATCGACACCGGCGGTGATGCTGCCGAAATCGAAGTTGAAGCGGTTCTGGGCGTGACCGCCGATGGACTGGACGTCGGAGTTGAAGGCTCCGGACGGGCGCGTGTAACCGGACTTGTTCGGACGCTTGAGGCTGTTCTGATTGTAGTAGAACAGCACTTCCGGATCGAACAGCCCCTCGGCATTCTCCTTGGTGTACTTGGCCGTCGCCGTGAACCGCTCATAGAGGTTCTGGTTCATCTGCGGCGTGACCGCCCCCATGTTGGTCCGCAACCGGCGGAAGCCGTCATCGCGGAAATACTCTGCCGACCCCTCGATCCGGTGGCCCTCCGCACTCTGATAGGCCAGCTTGCCAAGGCCGTTCCACATGTCGGCCGCCGTGCCGGTCTCGCGCTTGCCCGCTCCCGTCGTGTAGTCCTGACCTTCCTGCCGGGTCAGACCACCCAGCATCTCGAAGCCATTGATGGCGGCATAGCCGGACGACGTCGTCTTGAAGGTTTTCGAATTGGTGTCATAGCCAAGGCTGACAAACCCGCCATGGGTCTTGCCGTCTTCCAGCAGATCCCGCGCGCTCACGGTCTGGAACAGGACCGAACCGCCGAGCGACCCCGGACCGAAGTCAGCAGGTGCAACGCCCTCGTTCAGATAGACCGACTTCAGGAAGATCGGATCAATGCCCGTGTTGCCATTGTGGTGCCAGACGTTGTTCTTCTGCCGTGCACCGTCGACCTTGATGTTCAGCTTGGATTCATCGATGCCATGCACGTAGAACTTCTGCGAGGCGGCCGAGCCGCCCGCCACATTGACTGACGGCGTCTGCGAGAACAGCTGCTTCAGGTCCTGCGGCTGAGTGGCCTGGATCTCCTCGCGGCTGATCTCCACGTCGGCCGCAGCTTTCTGGTCCGCTTCACCTTTCGTCTTCGCGCCGGCCGTGGTCACAACGACCTTGTCCAGTGTCACCGGCGTCTGGGCCAGCGCACCTTGCGCCAGAAAAACAAGAAGGCTGGCCGATCCCGCCAGTCGGGTCAGCAGACGGCTGTCGCAGTGCATCGTTGGGTTTCTCCATGTTGCGGCCGCATCGCACCGGAAGTCCCGGGTCCAGACACGGCATTCGCAAAACTTGACCAATGAATTCAGGTATTGAATACAGGAGCGCAGGCGATGGCGGCAATTGCCGCGGCCTTTGCGATCCATCCAAAATCCTTTGCATTCGGATCGACGGTTCCGATCCTCACCGCAGGCAACCAATATGCATTCATCCGCCGGGACTTATCTGACCAAGGCAGATCTCAACCGGGCTGGTGGGGGCCGCAACACGACCTGGGTTGCCCCCGCCCTGCAACGGAGCGACCAGATCCTGCGTGGCCGGATCGGCTTTCTCGACATCGAGGAGGGCTTGTCGGTGCATTACTCCAATGCCGTCGACTTGCACGACCTGCACACGGAAGCCGAAGCCCCGCCCGGACTCACCATTTCTGTGTTTCTCGAAGGCGAGGTCGAGGCCTGGATCGGTCCGATGCGCATTCCCGTGCCAGGCCGGGATTCGGACGGTTGCCCCGGCGCACCGGTCGCCACCATCTATGCCATGACGCAGCCGGAAAAATTCCTGCGTCAGGCCCGTCGCGGCTGCCGGCTTCGCAAGGTTTCCATCGGAATTTCCGCAGGATGGCTGGAACAGCATTCCGGATTTGCTGCAAGCGACGCTGACCCGGTCCGGCACTTCATGCGCGAGCACCTCGCACGCCGGGTCTGGACACCGGGAGCCCATGCCCTCTCGCTTGCCGAGCAGATCATTGCCCCGCCCACCCTTCCGCCGTTCCTGTTCCAGCTCTATCTGAAAGGCCGCGTGCTGGGCCTGATCGAGGAGGCCTTGCTGCAGGTGATGACGGACCAGCCGGCCACAGCCGCAACCCGTCCGCCGCTCAAGGCCGGGGAGCGCCAGCGCCTTCAGGCCATCGACAGCTACCTGCAGACCCACCTCGCCGAACCGATCAACACGTCTGACATGGCCCGCGCGCTCGGGCTGAGTGCCACGAGCCTGCAGCGCTTGATCCGGCAGGCGCATGGCTGTTCGCTCGCCCACCATATCCGCGCCCACAAGCTTGACCGCGCCCGGATGGCACTGGAACGGGACGGCATCAGCGTTGCGGAGGCCGCCTACATGGTCGGCTACAACAGCCCGGCCAACTTCGCCACCGCCTTCCGCCGCGCTTTCGGCCTACCCCCCAGTGCCGTACAGGATCGCTGACGCCCAAACTTTGCGGACACGACGCGGCAAAGGCGACGCAACGTAAAGATACATGACAAAAACGTTCAACTTTTCTCTGGACCTCGCCCCCCTCCGGCGCTAGACCTCGGGCATCGCGCCAGCCAGCCCTGCCAGCCACGCGCCATTTCCCGTTTCATTCTCACGAGGTCTGCCCATGCTTCGCCTTGCCCGCCTTGCTGCGGTGGCGTCCGCCATCGCCCTTGCCGCTCCTGCCCTCGCCTCCGCCGTCGAGATCGAGACCGCGAAGGGCCCGGTCACGCTGGCCAGCACCCCGGAGAAGGTCGCCGTCTTCGACATCGCCGCGATTGATACCCTGCTCGCGCTTGGCATCGTTCCCGCCGGCGTGCCGGACAAGCTCTACGTCCCCTATCTCGGCGAGGACGCCGCCAAGGCCCCCAAGGTCGGCACCCTGTTCGAGCCCAACCTGGAAGCCGTCGCTGGCCTCTCTCCGGACCTCATCGTCATCGGCGGTCGCTCCTCCACCCAGGGCGAAGCGCTGGCGCCTATCGCCCCGGTCATCGACATGACCATCGGCAGCGACGTGGTCGCGGAAGCCAAGGCCCGCCTCACCGCCTATGGCAAGGCCTTCGGCAAAGAAGCCAGGGCCGCCGAGCTGACCGCGGCGCTCGACGCGGAACTGGCCGCCGTCGCCAAGGCCGCCGAGGGCAAGGGCACCGCGCTGGTGCTGCTCACCAACGGCACCAAGCTCTCCGCCTATGGCGCCGGCTCGCGCTTCGGCTGGATCCACTCCGCCCTCGGCCTGCCGCAGGCCCGCGAAGGCCTGAAGACCGACACCCACGGCGACGCGATCTCCTTCGAGTTCATCGCCGAGACCAACCCGGACTGGATCTTCGTCATCGACCGCGGCGCCGCCATCGGCGAAGCCGGCTCGGCGGCCGCCACCCTTGACAACCCGCTGGTCAAGGGCACCAAGGCCGCCAAGGCCGAACAGATCGTCTACCTGTCGCCCGCGCCGATCTACATCGCTGGCGGTGGCTACACCTCGCTGATGGGCACGCTCGCCGAGCTGAAGGCTGCACTGGCGAAGTAAGCCCGCCGCGACCCTGCCAACGCCCAGCCAACGCCCAGCAAACGCCAGGTTCCAGGTTCCAGACGCTCATGCGCCTCGCCGCTCTCCTGACCCTCGCCCTCATCCCCTTGTCCGCGCTGAGCCTCACGCTCGGCGCGGCCAGCGTCGATGTGGCCGCGATCGGGCATGATCCGCAGGCGGCGCTGATCTTCTGGGTCTCGCGCCTGCCACGTACCCTGGCCGTGCTTCTCACCGGCGCAGCGCTTGCCGTCGCCGGTGTCATCCTGCAGCAGATCGTGCGCAACCGCTTCGTCGAGCCCGGCACCACCGGCACCGGCGAGGGCGCGGCCCTCGGCCTTCTGGCCATCACGCTGCTCGCCCCCGGCGCGCCAATCCTCGTCAAGATGCTGGTCGCCAGTGCCGCCGCGCTTGCCACCACCTTCCTGTTCCTGCGCCTCATCCGCCGCCTGCCCCCGCGCGAGGTGCTGCTCGTGCCGCTGGTCGGCATGATCCTCGCCGGCGTGCTGCAGGCCGCCGTCACCTTCATCGGCTGGCAGACAGACCTCTTGCAGTACATCGGCACCTGGCTGATGTCGGGCGAGTTCTCCGGCGTCATCGCCGGTCGCTACGAACTGCTCTGGATCGCCGGGGCCGCTGCCGCCCTCGCCTATGTCTACGCCGACCGCTTTGTCCTCCTGGGCCTTGGCCGGGACGCGGCGACCAACCTCGGGCTCAACACCGAACGCGTCCTGCATCTGGGCCTTGCCGTCGTCTCCATCGTCACCGCGCTCGTCGTCGTCACGGTGGGCATGATCCCCTTCGTCGGCCTTGTCGTGCCCAACCTCGTCTCGCGGCTGATGGGCGACAACCTGCGCCAGAGCCTGCCCGTGGTCGCCGCCGGCGGCGCGGCGCTGGTTCTGGCCTGCGACATCCTTGGCCGCGCGGTGCGCTACCCCTACGAGGTCCCGGTCGGCACGGTGCTGGGCGTGCTGGGCTCGGCGCTGTTCCTCTGGCTTCTCTACCGGCAGCCGGCGCGATGATGGCTTTCGTGCGCGCCCATCCGCTTGCCCTGCTCGCCCTGTGCCTTCTCGGCCTCGGCGCGGCCTATCTCTTCGCGGGCCTTGGTCCCAACGCCGGCTTCATCCTGCCGCTGCGCGCGACGAGGCTTGGCGGCATGCTGGTCGTCGGCGCGTCCATCGCGGTCGCCACCGTGCTGTTCCAGACCGTGGCGCAGAACCGCATCCTCACCCCGTCGATCATGGGCTTCGATGCGCTCTATGTGCTGATGCAGACCGCGCTGGTCGCCGTCATCGGCGCGGTCGGCTTCACCAGCCTGCCCAAGGCGCTGAAGTTCGGGCTGGAGGTCGGCGTCATGATCACCGCCGCCGTGCTGCTCTTCGGCACGCTGCTCGGCCGCGGCCCGCGCGACATCGCCCGCATGATCCTGACCGGCGTCATTCTCGGCGTCCTGTTCCGCTCGCTCTCCGGCTTCGTCGCCCGGGTGATGGATCCCAACGCCTATTCGGTCGTCCAGTCGGTCACCTTCGCCAGCTTCACCCGCATCGACGCCACGCTGCTCCTCATCGGCGGTAGCGCCGCCCTAGCCGCCATTGCTGTTGCCTGTGCCTTGTCGCGCCGCCTCGATGTCATGGCGCTTGGCCGTCCCGTCGCCGTCTCGCTCGGGCTCGGCTACGAGCGGCTGATGCTGCTGGTCCTGGCGCTGGTGGCCCTGCTCGTCTCGGTCTCCACCGCCCTCGTCGGCCCGGTCGCCTTCTTCGGCCTCATCGTCGTCGGCCTCGCCCATGCGCTGGTCGGCGCGGATCGCCATGCCAGGCTCCTGCCTGCCGCCGCGCTCATCGCCGGCATCGTCCTGGTCGGCGGCCAGCTCGTCTTTGAGCGCCTGATCGGCCAGCAATCCACCCTGAGTGTGGTCGTCGAATGCATCGGCGGACTGTTCTTCCTCTGGCTGCTCCTGAAAGGACGCGTGCGATGATCCGCATCGACAGCCTCAGCCACCGCATCGGCGCGGCCACCATACTGTCGGACATCAGAACGACCCTGCCCGCAGGCGCCATCACCGCGCTGATCGGCCCCAACGGCGCCGGCAAGTCGACCCTCATCAACCTGGTCGGCCGGCTTTTGCCCCTGCAGCAGGGCAGCGTTCAGATCGACGGCATGGACATCCGCGCCACCCCCTCCGCCACGCTCGCGCAGCATGTGGCCATCCTCGGCCAGTCGAACACGGTCGCCAGCCGCCTCACGGTGCGCGATCTCGTCGCTTTCGGCCGCTGGCCGCACAACCAGGGCCGCGAGACGGAGGCTGACCGGCGCATCGTCGCTGACGCCCTTGCCACCTTCGACCTGACCGATCTGGCCACCCGCTTCCTCGATCAGCTCTCCGGCGGCCAGCAGCAGCGGGCCTTCCTTGCCATGACCCTCGCCCAGGACACCGGATGGCTGTTGCTGGACGAGCCGCTCAACAACCTCGACATGCCGCATGCGCGCGCCCTGATGCAGCGGCTGGATGGTCTGCGCCAGTCCGGCAAGAGCATCGTCATCGTCGTGCATGATGTGAACTATGCCGCACAGTGGGCCGATCATGTGGTTGCGCTCCGGGATGGCCGTCTCTTCGCCGCAGGCACCCCGCGCGACGTCCTGACCGCACCGTTGCTCGGTGATCTCTACGGCATGAACCTGAATGTCATCGAGCTGGATGGCCGCCCCTTTGTCCTCCACCACCGCTGACAGGGCGCGATGCAGGATCGCAACACCCACAAGTTTATGAATTAAAGATTCATATTTTTTCTTGCTGAGAGATTATTGAATATCATAGGGATGCCTCAAACATCACGTCGCTTTCTCGGAAGAAAATTCCCGTAGCGGCACGTTTGTGAAAGATAGGGGCTCCTTGCACATGACCAGATCCGCCACTCTCCTGCGCCATCTCCTTGTCGGCACCGCGCTTGCCGCCGGGCTCGTCGGTCCGGCACTGGCCAACGACAACACTCCGGTCCAGGACCTGCCGACCGTCGTGCTGCAAGGCAACACGAAGAACGACAAGCACGCGGGCGCAGCAGACCGGGGCAACTCGATCTACATCAGCGAACAGGACATCGAGGCAAGCGCGACAGGCAACATGAAGGATCTCTTCGCCGGCCAGGCTTCGGTCACAGTCGGCGGCGGCATCCCGATTGCCCAGAAGATCTTCGTCAACGGTGTCGACCTGCTGAACCTTGCCGTTTCCGTCGACGGTGTCGCCCAGAACAACCGCGCCTTCCACCACACCACCGCGACCACCATCGACCCGGAACTGCTGAAGTCCGTCCGCGTCGATCCGACCGTCGCCCCGGCAGATGCAGGCCCGCATGCCATGGCCGGTGCCGTCCAGTTCGACACGGTGGATGTCGGCGACCTGCTGTCGCCGGAACGCAACATCGGCGCCTATGGCCGCCTGTCCTATGACACCAACGGCAACACCTTCACCCAGTCGGGCGCCGCTTACGGCCGCCACTCCGGGTTCGAACTGCTTGGCTACATCAAGAATGCCAAGGGTCAGGACTACGAGGCGGGCAATGGCCGCCGCGTGCGCGGAACGGGCGCCGATCTGCAGAGCTTCCTCGTCAAGGGCGCTTACGAGAAGGACGGACATCGTCTCGAACTCTCCGGCATGCGCATGATCGACGACGCCATGCGCCCCTGGCGCGCCAACTTCGGCGCGCTCATCGGTGGCCGCCCGACGCCGCTGCTGCGCCGCTATGACACCGACCGGCAGAACTACTCCATCCGCTACGAGGGCACGGACAACACCGGCCTGTGGGACCCGACGGTCCTCATCGGCTTCTCGGAGAACCACATCGACGTGCCACAGCCCTTCGGCAGCAAGGGCAAGTCGAACACGCTCAACGGCAAGGTGGAGAATACCTTCCATTTCACCGAGACCAACGCTCTCACCGCCGGCCTCGACTTCTACGCCAAGACCGGCCGCTACTCGGATCCGACCAGCCGCTTGAC
This sequence comes from Pannonibacter sp. SL95, assembly GCF_026672425.1. GTDB lineage: Bacteria > Pseudomonadota > Alphaproteobacteria > Rhizobiales > Stappiaceae > Pannonibacter. The sequence continues at coordinate 511,570 of NZ_JAPPRC010000003.1, read as the reverse complement.
CGAAAAGGCGCAGAACGTCGGCCTCTATGTTCAGGAGCGCCTGTCCGTCACGGACCGGATCGAGCTGTCCTTCGGCGGCCGCGCGGACTTCCAGTCCTTCGAAGGCGTCAACCGCCAGACGCGGGATCAGTCCGGCGTCAGCGGCAATGCTTCGGTTCGCTACGAGGTCATCGACAACCTGTTCCTCAAGGCTGGCTATTCCAATGTCTTCGGCGGTCTGGTGATCGAGGACAACTACACCTACTCGCCCAAGTGGACCTATTCGGCCCTGCGCCCGGCCCGCGCCCAGAACGTGGTCGGCGGCATTGAATGGCGTCATGACGGCTTCTTCGCCAATGCAGAAATCTTCCGCACCGACTTCGACAATGCCCGCAACGGCATCAAGACGGACGACTTCATCACCCAGGGCTTCAACCTCGGCGGTGGCTGGAGCTGGGGCGACGGCTCGATCAAGGCGACCTATTCCAACACCGAGATCGAGGTGAACGGCAAGAAGACCGGTGGCTATGAGTCGCTCGACTACGGCGCACCGCTCGGCCAGGTCATCGCAGTCGAGGCACAGCACAAGTTCGTCGATTATGGCGTCACTGTCGGCAGCCGGCTTGACATGGCCCTCGACTACGACGGCCCGATCGGGGCCGAAGATGCCAAGAAGACCCTCAAGGGCTATCACGTCTTCAACATGTTCCTACAGTACGAGCCGGTCCAGCTCGCCGGGCTGCAGCTGCGCCTTGAAGCCAACAACATCTTCGACGCCGACTACGCCGACCGCGGCACCTACGGTGGCGAATACACCAGCGTCCAGCAGCTGAAGGAACCCGGCCGCAGCTTCCTGTTCACGGTCAAGAAGACCTTCTGATCAGGCATAGAGGCACGGCACAAACGGACCCGCGCCCGCGCGGGTCCAAGTCCTCACCATAACGGCAGGCCTTTCCCGGCCTCCTCCCCACCGCGGCAGAGTTTTCCCAGCATCATCCCCTCCGCCGTCATCAACTCTGTTGTTGTGCGTTTTGCCTGATCCTTGCGTTCAGGATGACGATGATCTTTCGCATGAGGGCGGCGATTGCGAGGATTGGCTTCTTCCCGTTGTTGATAAGCCTTTGATAGACCTCCTTTAATGGCCCGTTTGCGCGGCTTGCGGACAAGGCGGCCATGAAGAGGGCCGGCTTGACGGTGGAGCGTCCGCCGTGCATCCGGCGATATCCCTTGAGGGTTCCGCTGTCCTTCGGATGAGGGGCGACCCCGGCGAGGCTTGCGGCCTGGCGCCGGTCCATCGTTCCCAGTTCCGGCATGGTTGCGGCGAGGGTGATGGCGGTGCGCTTGCCCACGCCCGGCAGGGAGCAGCAGACCTCGATCCGGCGGGCGAGCTGCGGCGAGGCGTCGACGAGCGCCTCGATGGCGGCGTCGATGGCCTCGATCTCGTGCAGGATCGCCCGCAGGATGACCTGGCAGGAGCGGCGGATGATCGCGATGCCAGGTCCCTCTCCGGGGATCTTTGAGCGGTTCTGCTCGGCCACCTTGAGGGCGAGAAGCTCCTGACGGCGGGCATTGAGGCTGGCGAGTGTGCTCTGGGTCTCATCGGCCGGCGTGAACAGGGCGAGTGTCTTCCAGCGCTCCTCGCCATAGCGGGCCAGAGCCTGGGCATCGATGGCGTCTGTCTTGGCAAGACGGCCGAAGGACCGGCTGAATGCCTTGACCTTAACGGTATCGGCCCGGTGGCAGGCAAGGCCTGCTGCCGTCAGTTCGCCCACCAGCAGGCGCTCGTGGCCGCCGGTCGGCTCCAACACGCACAGGCAGTCGGCCGACAGGCCTGTCAGCGCCTTGCGGATGCTGGCGGAGCGGTTGGGGAAGGTCGTGACACGGCCGGTGGCGGTGTCGAAGGCGGTGATGCTGTCCTTGGCGACATCGAAGCCGCAGACATGGGCGGGAGGCTGCTGCAGGGCGGGCATGGCCGTGCTATCCTTGACGTGCTTCGGATTGTTTGCGGGCGTGGGTGTCAACCAGAGGCCCAATCAACTCTCCAAGCGGGAAAAGGGAAGCGTCAGGGAGCCATGATGACAGCGGGTGAAAACCCGACCCCGGGACGGTCGCCTGACGCTGAAGCTGCGGGTTAAGGGTCGCAGCTTCCCCTTTACCCTAGCACCTCGGACAACAAACAACCCCGGGCGCAGCGCAGCGGAGACCCGGGGCCTACTCGTTCGCAGAGCGGGAGAAATGGTCGCGGCACTGCAAATGCTCGTTTTCCAGCAGAGGCAACGCAATGCCCGCATCGCCGTTCTGGAAGCGAGTAGGCCCCGGCTCTCGCGATGCTCGGCCGGGGTGACATCAAGCGGCGCGGCGATGAGTTCGACCCGCGCCAACGCGGGTCCGGATCATTCTGTCACAGCGCCCCCCGCGGCGCCTCCCCCAACCGAGGTCACCCCGGGCGTAGCGAAGCGGAGACCCGGGGCCTACTCGCTGCCAGAGCGACAAACGTGATCCAAGCGCTCCCGCAGACTTGCGCATCAGCAAGCCTCGCCCGAGGCACCGCCTCGGTCCCCGTCACGGCTCTGCAAGCAACCAGCCCCCGGCTCTCGCCCCGCTCGGCCGGGGTGACATCAAGTGGCGCGGCGATGAAGACAGGCACCTGATCCGGGGCCACGACTTTATGCCGGGACCCCGGGTGCTGTCAGGCCAGGATTACTCCGCGCCCTTTTCCTTCAGCCAGGCTTTCATGAAGGCGATTTCATCTTCCTGCGCCTTCACCACGGCTTCGGCCAGCGCCCGGATCTTGGGATCCGTGCCATGCGCCAGCACCACCTTGGCCATGTCGACCGCACCCTGATGGTGCGGGATCATGCCCTTCACGAAGTCGATATCCGCATCGCCCGTGAAGGCGATGGACATGTCCTTGTGCATGGCGTCGTTGATGGCCTGATAGGCCTTGGTGGACGCACTGGCGCTTTCTGATCCGGCAGCCGGCATGGAATGGCCGCTATGGTCCTGCACGGCAGGTTGCGCGGGCGCAGGTCCGTCAGCAAACGCGGGCAAGGCACCCAGACCAAGTGCAAGGGCAAGGGCGGTCACGGCATAAATCTTCATCATCTCGATGATCCTTTTGGATTGAGCAGAAACTCCGCGGCTCTGGCCACGGCTCAAGAAAAGATCAGGCGAGGGATTTGGGGGGCGGCGGTTCGCAAGCTTCGCCAAGGCCGGTCACGTCGGAGTTGCCTGCCTGCCAGTTGACCAATTCATAGGAGGCAGGCGCGTCAGCAGCCAAAAATGACGGAGCAAGAAAGCTGGAAGCCATCATGCAGAGGGTGACACACACGTCATCCATCTGCGCCGGCGGACAGCACGGATGGCCGGCCGAAGCCTGCAATGCCTCGGCACCGCTCAGGCTTGTTGGCGCCCAAACCAGGTCTGCATGACTTATGCCGAGATGATCCATGCCGACATGGGCAGGGCTATCCCCGGCGAGCCTGCCTGGTCCCGCAGCCTGCCCAGCCTGAAACGACAGACAGACCAGCGCAAGCACCAGACCGGTGGCCAGCAGAAACGCAATCCAGCCCTGTTTGACGGCATTGACCATGGCCAGACCCTAGCCTGTTTCTCCGGCGGCACGCAACTCTCGTAGCGGCAAGCGCCGCAAACAGTCCTTGCTTCCTCCATCGTCATCCCGGGCGCAGCGAAGCGAAGACCCGGGACCGGAGAGCCGAAAGCCTTTCAGTATTCCCGACATTGAAACATCGAGACCTCGCCCCTCCGGTCCCGGCTCTCGCGCGGCTCGGCCGGGATGACGCCGGTGAAGTCCGGGGCATGTCATCCAACCGAGACGCTGCACTTCTTCAGCACGAAACTTGGATGAGGTTCACACCTTCAGATCAGCCGCCTCAGGTCAGCTTCTTCGGCCAGGTGTCCGACAGGCGGTAGCCGGCCGGCCAGGGGTCGTCCGGGTCGAGCATCAACTGGCTCGTGCCGGTCACCCAGCCACGGCCGGAGATTTCCGGCAGGATTGCGGGCTGGCCCGCGACAGTCGTCGTCCCGGCGATGCGGCAGTCAAAGGTCGAGCCCAGCACCGAGATGCCGGTGAAATGATCCCCCACTTGCATCTCGCCCCTTGCCGCCAGAACCGCCATGCGGGCGGAGCAGCCGGTGCCGGTCGGCGAGCGGTCGAGCTTGGCCGGCTGGATCGCCACCGTGTTGCGCCCGACCAGCCGGTCGCCCTGCCGCTCCACCGGCAAGGTGAGCTGACAGAACGAGATGTGGCTCCAGTCGGGGTTGAGCGGATGCGTGAACCCGAGCTGTTCGTTGGCCGCCCGGGTGATGCGCACGCCGGTTTCCGCCAGTTCGCGTGCCTCATCCGGCACGATCTCGAACCCGAGCGCACGGGCATCGGTGATGACGAAACTATCGCCGCCATAGGCCGTGTCGACGGTGAGCGTTCCGAGCCCTTCCACCTCCAGCGGCACGGATAGTTTGCCGGCAAAGGATGGCACGTTGGTCACGTAGATCCGCTCCGCCTTGCCATTGCGGCAGACCGCCCGGACCTCCACCAGCCCGCCCGGCGCTTCCAGCACGAAGCGCGTTTCCGGCTCCTGCATCGGCACGATGCCGGTGTCGAGCAGGACGGTTGCCACGCAGATCGAGTTGGACCCGGACATGGGCGGCGTGTCCTCCGGCTCCATGATGATCCAGCCCATTACCGCGCGCGGATCCTTTGGCGGGACGAGCAGGTTCACATGCCGGAACACCCCGCCGCGCGGCTCGTTCAGCACGAAGTTGCGCAAGGCCCCGTCGCGGGCGATGAAGCCGCGCTGCTCCCAGATCGTCTCCCCCGGCGGCGGTGCGATGCCGCCGACGATCACGTCCCCCACCTCGCCCTCCGCATGGCAGGTGACCACGTGGATGATCTTGCTCGTGCGCATGTCAAGGCTCCTCAGGCGAAACGCAGCACCGGTTCCCCCAGTGCCTCGAAGTCCGGCTCGATGCCAAGTCCCGGCCCGGTCGGTGCGGTCATGGCCCCGTTCACCCGTTGCGGTGCGCCATGGGCAATGCGCTTCGTGCCGTAGGAGTTGAAGTCCGTCGCCGAGAAACAGAACTCCTCCGGCGTCGACTGGGCGAGATGGGCAATCGCCGCCGTCACGATATCCCCGCCCCAGGTGTCCTCGATGGTCATGGCGATGCCATGGGCGATGCACAGGTCCCGCATCTGCCGCGCCTTGGTCAGCCCGCCGACCTTGGAGATCTTCAGGTTGATGACATCCATCGCGTCATCGCCAATGGCACGGACCAGCATGTTCACGTCGGTGACATTCTCGTCCAGCACGAACGGCCGTGCCGTCCGCCGGCGGATGGAGAGGCATTCCTCGTAGGTGAGGCAGGGCTGTTCGATGTAGACATCGAGATCGGCAACGCTCGCCGCCACCCGCGTTGCCTCATGCCGGTTCCAGCCAGTGTTGGCATCGGCAACGAGGATATCGGTCGGCTCCAGGATCGCCCGTGCGGCCCGGATGCGGGCAATGTCGTCGTTGGCATCGCCGCCGACCTTGAGCTGGAACTTGGTGTAGCCCTCGGCGCGATAGCCGGCGATGTTTTGCGCCATTTTGTCGGCAGACTGCTGCGAAATGGCGCGATAAAGCTGCACTTTCTCCTGCGCCACACCACCCAGCAACTTGACCAGCGGCATGCCCGCGACCTTGCCCAGAATGTCCCAGCAGGCAATGTCGAGCGGCGCCTTCACGTAAGGATGACCATTGAGACTGGCGTCCATCGCGCGGTTGAAGGTGGCCAGATCCGTCGGGTCGAGCCCGATCAGCTTCGGCGCCAGCTCCTCCAGTCCCGCCCGGACACCCTTCGCATAGGAGGGCAGATAGGCCGACCCGAGCGGGCAGCATTCGGCATAGCCGGTGATGCCGGCATCGGTGTCGATGGCCACAACGGTGGCGTCAAAGACCTCGACATAGTTGCCGTTGGACCAGGAATACCGGCCTTCCTTCAGCGGCAGATCCACCTGATAGGCACGAATGGCTGTAATGCGCATGGGTCAGTCCCTCCAGATCTTGAGACCTCAAACCACAACGAATCCATGGGCATAGGGGTCGCGGTCGTCGATCATGATGGTGTTGTAGCCCGTCACCCGGGCCCAGCCGGCGATGGTCGGGATGATGCCGTCATGGTTCCCGACCTTGACCGCCTCCTTCACACCGCCCTCGAACATCGAGCCGATGATGCTCTCATGCACGAAGCTGTCGCCAACCTTCAGTTCACCCTTGCCGAACAGATGCGCCATCCGGGCGGAAGTGCCTGTTCCACAAGGGGAACGGTCGATCGCCTTGTCACCGTAGAACACCGCATTGCGGGCATGGGCCTCCGGCTGCGTCGGCTTGCCGGTCCACTGGATGTGTGACAAGCCCTTGATGTCCGGCTTTTCCGGATGCACGAACTGATACTTGGCATTGAGCGCTGCCCGGAGCTTCGGACTGAAGCCGATCAGCTCGCCGGCCGTGAAATCTGCCATGTCCCTGAAGACGGCCTGCGGCTCGACGATCGCGTAGAAATTGCCGCCATAGGCCACATCCACCGTCACCTCGCCCAGCCCCTCCACCTCGGCGGTGAGGCCGGTGGCATGCAGGTAGGACGGCACGTTGGTCAGGCGCACCTTCTCGACGAAACGGCCCACCTGCTCGTACTCGGCAATCACCAGTCCCGCCGGCGTGTCCAGCCGCACGACACCCGGTGTTTTTGGCCGGATCAAGCCATTCTCGATGGCAATCGTGATGGTGCCGATGGTGCCATGGCCGCACATCGGCAGACAGCCGGACGTCTCGATGAAGAGAATGCCGACATCACAATCCTCCCGCGTCGGCGGGTAGAGGATCGAGCCCGACATCATGTCATGACCGCGCGGCTCGAACATCAGTCCGGTGCGGATCCAGTCGAATTCGGCGAGGAAATGCGCCCGCCGTTCCAGCATGGTCTTGCCGGAGAGCAGCGGTCCGCCGCCGGCCACCACACGCACCGGGTTGCCGCAGGTATGTCCGTCGATACAGGTAAAGGTGCTCACTGCCATGGCAGTCTCCAGAGGATCAGAACCGGTCAGGCCGGAACGGGCTGAGGTCGATGGGCGGCTGGCGCTCGAGCACCAGATCCGTGACAAGCCGCGCGGTGGCGGCCGATTGGGTAAGACCAAGGTGGCCGTGCCCGAAGGCGAGGATGACGTTGCGCGCTCGCGGGCTGCGGCCAATCACCGGCAGGCTGTCGGGCATCGACGGGCGTGACCCCATCCACTCGACGCCGCCTTCGGTCCTGAGGCCCGGCATGAACCGCGCCGCCTTGGCCAGCATGTGCTGCGAGCGCCTGAAGTTGACGGGTGCTGAAAACCGCGCCAGTTCCGAGGCCCCGCCGACCCGGACGCCGTTTGCAAGCGGCGTCACCACGAAGCCATGTCCGCCGAAGATCAGCTGTCGCTTCAGATCGAAAGCCCCGGCCGGCAGGGAGGTGTTGTACCCGCGCTCGGCGATCAGCGGCACGTCCGCGCCGAGGCTGGCGGCAAGGCCTTTGGACCAGGGCCCCGCCGCCAGCACCACGTGGCGGGCGGAAAGGGTCGCACCGCCCGTGAGCCGGACCTGCTGCAAGTCACCGCCGCCGGTGATCGCGATGACCTCGCCGCGATGAACCTTGACGCCGAGCGTTTCCGCTGCCCGGGCCACCGCCAGCGCGTAGTCGCGCGGATCGGTCACCGTCTTCCAGCCAGGCACGAAGGTTGCCCGGATGAACTGCGGCAACAGGCCGGGCTGCAGCTCGGCGAGCCCGCGCCGATCGAGATGCTCGAAGGCAATGCCATAGCGCTCCCGCCAGGCCCAGCCCTCCAGAGATGCCCGGAATTCGGCATCACTTTCATAGAGTTGCAGCGACCCGTCGGCGCGCACGAAGGCGCCCAGGCCGGCCGACGCAACGAGGCTGTCGCACTCCCGCGCCGCCAGCGTGTTGAGCGCGCCCTGCGCCGCCGCGCTGGCCTCCACCCGGTCCGGCAGGCTGGCGCGGAAGAAGCGCAGCAGCCAGGGCAGCAGGTAGAAGGCCTCGCGCGGCGGGATCGCCAGCGGTCCCAGCGGATCCAGGAGCCACTTGGGCGCCTTGAACAGGATGCCGGGCGAGGCAAGCGGCAGGATGTCGGAAAAGGCGAAGGCCCCGGCATTGCCGCGGCTTGCCTCGTTGGCAAGCTCGCCCCGCTCCACCAGCACAACCTTCCGCCCGGCCTCCGCCAGACGGAAGGCGGCCGAGAGGCCGATGATGCCGCCGCCCACGATCACGACATCGGTTTCGATATGCTCCGCGGTCATGATCGCGGCTCCTCCCGTTTCCGCGTTCAGGGCTGGGTGTAGGCGGTCTTCACCGTGGTGTAGAACTCGGCCGCATAGCGGCCCTGTTCCCGCGGACCGAAGCTCGATCCCTTGGTGCCGCCGAACGGCACGTGATAGTCGACGCCCGCCGTCGGCAGGTTGACCATGACCATGCCTGCCTGCGCCTTCGCCTTGAAATCGCTCGCATATTTCAAAGATGTGGTGCAGATGCCCGACGACAGGCCGAACTCGCTGTCATTGGCGACTGCAAGCGCCTCGTCATAGTCCTTGACCCGGATCACGCTGGCGACCGGACCAAACACTTCCTCGCGGTTGATGCGCATGCCGGGCGTGGTCTCGGTGATCAGCGCGGGGGCCATATAGAAGCCGGGCTTCTCGCGATTGAGCCGCTCGCCGCCAAAGGCCACCTTGCCGCCCTCGCTCCTGGCAATGTCGACATAATCGAGATCCTGGGCGAGCTGGCGTTCGTCGACCACGGGGCCGATCTGCGTTGCCGGATCAAGCGCGTCGCCGACGACCAGCTTCCTCAGCGCCTCCGTCATCCTGGCGACGAAACGGTCATGGATGCCTTCGGTGACGATGAGGCGGCTGGAGGCCGTGCAGCGCTGACCCGTGGAGAAGAAGGCTCCGTTGAGCGAGGCGGCGACCGCAATGTCGAGATCGGCGTCATCGAGAACCACCATCGGGTTCTTGCCGCCCATTTCGAGCTGCACCTTCTTGAGGTTTTCCGCGCAGGCGCGTGCAATGCCCCGACCGGTCGGAACGGAGCCGGTAAAGGACACTGCCTTGACCTTCGGATGCGAGGTCAGAACCGGACCTATGTCCGAGCCCTTGCCGCCGACGAGGTTGAAGGCACCCACTGGCAGACCAGACCGGGAGATGATCTCGGCCAACGCATGCGCGGAGCCCGGCACGAGTTCAGCCGGCTTGAGCACCACGGTGTTGCCATAGGCAAGCGCAGGCGCAACCTTCCAGGTGGGGATGGCGATAGGGAAATTCCACGGCGTGATCAGGGCGACGACACCGACCGGCTCGCGGCGTACATCCACTGTCACGCCTGGGCGTACCGAGGCCAGCACATCGCCGCTCTGACGCAGAGCCTCGCCGGCGAAGAACTTGAAGATCTGGCCGGCCCGCATAACTTCGCCAATGCCCTCGGCGAGGATCTTGCCCTCCTCACGCGACAGCAGCCGGCCCAGCTCCTCGCGCCGCTCCAGGATCTCGGTGCCGATCCGGTCAAGGACATCAAAGCGCTGCTGCGGTGTGGACGCCGCCCACAGCGGAGCTGCCGCGTGCGCCGCCTCGATGGCCGCCTCGGCCTCAGCGCGCGAGGCACGGGCCGCTGCGCCGATCACATCGCGGGTATCCGACGGATTGATGTTGGGCGACTGGCTCGCGCCTTCGCTCCAGCTGCCAGCGATGAAATTCCTGAACTCCGTCATGGGACTGACCTGTCTATCCTGTTGGAACTGCTGATCCTGCCAGCCTATCCGTTTCGTTTGCGCCACGTCGAGACGGCAATCGGCGATGTCGCCGACAAGGCTCCCCCCACCCCCGTCCCCTCTCCCTCGTGGGGAGGGGTTGGGGGTGGGGGGCCATTGCTCCATGCCCCTCTCATACGGCCGGCAGCGCCGGGCGGCAGGCGATGGCGTCGCGGATGATCTTCTCGACCTTCGCACGGCGTTCGCCCGACAACGGCATGCGCGGCATGCGGCAGCGGTCGTTGGAGCCCAGCGCGTGGACTTCGGCCAGCTTGATGTTCTGGACGAGATAGGTCGAGACATCGAGGTCGAGCAGCGGGCGGAACCAGCGGTAGATCGCCAGCGCCTCGGCCGTGCGGCCGGCCTGCATCAGCTTGTAGATGGCAACCGTCTCCTTCGGGAAGGCCACGACGAGGCCCGCAACCCAGCCATTGCAGCCGACAGCCAATGCTTCGAAGGCGAGGTTGTCGACGCCGGTGAAGACATCGAACCGGTCGCCGAAATGGGTCAGGATCTCGGTGGCGCGACGAATGTCGTCGGAGGACTCCTTCACCGCGACGAAACGGGCATCGTTCGCCAGTTCCTCCATGATCGGCACGGTGACATCGACCCGGTAGGCCACGCGGTTGGAATAGATCATTATCGGCAGGTCGCCGGCCTCCGCCACGGCTTTCAGGGTGGCAACCGTCTCGGCCGGGTCGGTGTGATAGATTGTGCTCGGCACCACCATGAAGCCATTGGCCCCGGCCTTGGCAGCCTTGCGTGCCAGATTGGCAGAGTCGCGTGTTGCAGCTTCCGCAATGGTCATCAGCACCGGCTTGCCGCCAGCCACGCCCTGCGCGGTCTTGAGCACGGCGAGCCGCTCGTCCTGCGACAGCATCGAGCCTTCGCCCAGCGAGCCGCAAACGATGAGACCATCACAGCCCGCCTCCATCTGCAGCGCAAAGCAGCGCTCCATTTCGGCATGATCAAGCGTGTCGTCAGCGTTGAACTTGGTTGTGACGGCAGGGAAAACACCAGTCCACATGGATCTCTCGTCCTTGTCTTTCAATCAGCTACTTGGGATGGGCGCTGCAGCGATCACGCTCACAGCACGGATTTGAGGAAGTCGATGGTCTCGGGCTTCTTCGGGGCGCCGATCACCTCTTCCGGCGAGCCGATCTCGTGGATCAGCCCCTTGTGGAAGAAGGCGACGCGGTTCGACACTTCGCGGGCGAAGCGGATTTCGTGGGTGACCACGATCATGGTCATGCCCTCGGCCGAGAGCATGCGCATCGTGTCCAGCACCTCGCCGACCAGCTGCGGGTCAAGCGCCGAGGTGACCTCATCGAACAGCATGTAGTCCGGCGACATGGCGAGCGCGCGGGCGATTGCCATGCGCTGCTGCTGGCCGCCGGACAGGCGCGAGGGCATCACCTTGAGCTTGTCGCCGAGCCCAACGTGAACGAGATGCTTCTCTGCGATCTCGTTCGCCTCGCGCGCCGACAGGCCAAGCACCTTGCGCGGTGCGAGGGTCACATTCTCCAGCACGGTCAAATGCGGGAAGGCGTTCCACTGCTGGAACACGATGCCGATCTTGCGCCGCAGCTTGTTGAGGTCGGTGCCCTTGGCATGGACATCGATGCCGTCAACGCGGATATGGCCCTTCTGGATCGGCTCCAGACCGTTGATGCACTGAAGCAAGGTCGACTTGCCGGAGCCCGATCCGCCGATGATGGAGACGACCTCGCCCTTCTCCACCTGCATGGTGACGCCCTTGATGACCTCGAGCGAACCATAGGATTTGTGTACGTTTTCGATCTCGATCATTGGTCTGCCTTCAGGCTGTCGTCGGCCCAGCGGCGCTCAAGGAACGCGCCGAGACGGGAGACGGGGAAGCTGATCACGAAGTAGATCAGGCCGGCAATTGCGAGCACCAGCAGCGGCTCCTGGATGCGGGTGATGACGATCTGGGACGAGCGCAGCAGTTCCGCGATGCCGATCCACATCACCAACGCGGTGTCCTTCATCACCCCGAGGGTCAGGCCGATCCAGCCCGGCAACGAGACGCGCAGGGCTATGGGGGCGACGATGCTGGTCAGGTCCTGCCAGTAGGTCATGCCCAGCGAGCGGGCGGCACGGCGGGTGGTTGCGGGCACGGCCAGGATGCCGCCGCGCACGATCTCCGTGCAGTAGGCCGCCGTGTAGAGGCCAAGGACCACCGCGCCGACCACGAAGGGCGACCAGGACAGCCCAAGGATGCTCTTGCCGGAATTGACCAGCACCAGCTGGATCAACAGGGGCACCGAGCGCAGTACATCCAGCACCGCGCCAATGGGGACATTCACCCAGCCGGGCAGCGACTCCCGGGCCCAGCCGAAGACGACACCCAGCACCGTGCCGATGGCAACCGCCACCACGGTCAGCTGAATGGTGAGCCAGGCCCCCTTCAGGAGGAACATCAGGTCGTTGGACGAGAAAGCAGTGTCAAACATGATCCGCCTCCTCAGGTCCGGAACAGGCGCCAGCCGATGAGCCGGGCCGCAAGGATGGTGAGCTTGGCCATGGCGTAGTAGAGCACGGCGGCCAGGGCGAAGAATTCGAAGGTGCGGAACGTGCGGGCATTGAGTTCCTGCGTCACGCCGGTCAGGTCGGAGGTCATGCCGACAATCACGCCGAGCGAGGACATCAGGATCGACCAGACCATCTGGTTCGTCATCGGGTAGAAGACGATCCGGAACATCTGCGGCAGCACCACATGCACCGACGTCTGCAGGGCACTGAGGCCGAGCGAGCGCGCCGCGCGGGTCTGGCTCGGCGGGATTGCCTGCAGGCCACCACGGAAGGTCTCGGCCAGATAGCCCGCGTTGTTGAAGGCAATGCCCGCCAGCAGCGCGCTGAAGGGATCCAGCCTGAGGCCGAACGAGCCGAGACCGAAATAGAAAAAGTAGATCTGGAACAGCGCCGGCGTGTTGCGGGCGATCTCGACCCAGCCTGTCGCCACCGCCCGGGCCGTCCGGTTGTCCGACAAGCGACCGTAGGCGAGGAAGACGGCGATGACGATGCCGATCAGCATGGCAAGGCTTGCGACCTGCAGCGTCACCAGCGCCCCGTCCAGCATCTCGGGCAGCCGCCGCAGCGCCTGGTTCCAGTGGAAGGTATAATTCATTGCATCCCCCTGAGGGTCCGGCTGTCGCCGGACCGATCGGCCCCGTCAGTCAGGCCATGGCCGGACCTCCGGGTGCGGGCGATGCGGCCTGCCGGTGGGAGGCAGGCCGCAGGGATCAGATGTCTCGCCTCAGCGATAGACGCCCGGGACAGTCAGATCCGGCACCGGACCACCAACCCACTTGCCCCACAGCTCGGCATAACGGCCGGAGCGGACCTGGCGATTGACGAAGAGGTTGAGGTAGTTGATGAGGCCGAAGTCTTCACGCAGCGTGATCAGCGAGGTGAAGTCCGTCTCGTAGGGCGCTTCGTCGACGATCTTGAAGCCGGCATAATTGCCCGACTTGACTGCATCGGAGGCGACGGTGGAGGTCACCACGGTGGCCTCGATATGGCCCTGGTCGAGGGCGAGGAACACGTCAGCCTGGTTCTGGTAGGCCTGGAACGCGCCCTTGGGGTCCGCCCATTTCTTCATGTCCGCTTCCAGCGCCAGCGCCTCGAAGGTGGACGAGGTCGAGCCAACACGACGGTTCTTCAGGTCTTCATAGGCGTTGATGCCCGAGCCTTCCTTTGTCAGCACCACCATGTTGTAGGCGACGTAGGGGATCGAAAAGCCGATGGTCTTGGCGCGCTCCAGAGTGTCAGAGGTCGAAGCGACACCGATGTCAGCACGACCGGAGATCAGCGCCGGAATGCGGTCCGGGAACGGGGTCTCGACGATTTCGGCCTCGACACCCAGCGCCTTGGCGAGATCGCGGCAGTAGTCGACGTCGAAGCCAACCGGCTCGTTGTTGGCATCGCGCATGCCGATCGGCGGGAAGTCCAGGGTGACGGCGCAGCGCAGTTTACCGGACGCGATGATGTCGTCCAGCCGGTCGGCCTGCGCCGGCACGGCGAGCATGGCAAGCGCGGCCCCGGCCGCAAACAGCTTCAAAATCTTCATCTCAACTCCTCCCAGAGTTCTCGTTCCGCCGGCCTCCCTGCCGGAGTGACGCGACTATGCATATATTGGATCCAATTTACAATATGAAATTATCAGATGGCACAAACGCCCGCGAATATGCTAGGTGAACGGTGAGGGAGATTGATGCCGTGAAGCTGCAACCCGTTGATATCTCGAAGACCGCTTCGGTCGCCGACATCGTGTTTGAGGCCTTGCGCAAGGCCATCATCGAGGGCGACCTGAAGGATGGCGAACCCTTGCGCCAGGACGAGATCGCACGACTGTTCAACACCAGCCGCATTCCCGTCCGCGAGGCGATCACCATGCTGGAGCAGCAGGGGCTAGTGACGACACAGCGCTACAAGGGCGCGGTCGTGGCCTCGATCGCTCCGGATGAAGTGGCCGAGATCTTCGATTTCCGGGCACTGGTGGAAGGCACGGTCATCAAGGCCGCTGTCGAGCGCATGAGCGAGGAATCGCGGCGCAAGGCGCGCCAGTGCCACGAGGCCTTCTCGTCCTCAACGGACCCAATGGCCTGGGGCGATCTCAACCGCCAGTTCCATTACACGCTGTATCAGGACAGCGGGCTGCCCTATCACCTCGGCATCGTCAACAACGCGCTCGACCGGATCGATCGCTACCTGCGCGCCCAGCTGATGCTGTCGAACGGCCGCGCCCGGGCCCATGACGAACATCTGGCGATCCTGGAGGCCTGCGAGGCCGGCAAGGCCGAGTTGGCGGCGGACCTGACCCGCCGGCATATCCTTGGCGCGAAGACCTCGTTGCTGGATCATCTGAAGCGGAAATAGGAAGGGAAATGTGCAGACGCAAAGAAGGCGTCCGCAACTCCTGGCACTGGCCTTGCACTTCGGTGTTGCCCGGCAGCGCAAGGCAGATTAATCGGAACAGCATGATCAGGATTCGCCGCCCGCAATTGCAGTTCGTCGTGATGGTGCTCGCCGCACTGTCATTCGTGCTGCTTGGCGCTGCGCACCGGATGCCGTCCGGCATGGCTCAGGCGTCCGCGTATCAGGACGTCGATCTTTCGGCCTACGTTTTGCCGGATGGAACGCTGCCCGATCTCTGCAATCCCTCGGCAATGGACGAAGACGGCAAGAGCAGCCCCGGCTGCCCGGCCTGCATGCTGGCCAAGACGCTCGGCCTTGCAACTCCGCCTGCCCTGCCGAACCTGACCGCCGGCTTTGCCATCCTCGATGCTCCGGTCCGCTCGGACCCAAACAGTGATGGCCATTCTCCGCGTGCGCCTCCGGCCCGCGGCCCTCCGCAGCTCCGTATCGCCTGACATCGCACCGCGCCTGATGCCGGAGCGATGACGCCTGTCCTCTGGTGACAGCGCAGATACGGTTGCGGACCGCTGATGATCCGTTTCCAAAAAGCCCCTGCAAGGACCGGGATCGCTGATCCCGCCGGGAGCCCTGCGCGCACCTCAGGCCAGTCAGCCCTTTCCGCGGCCGTTTCAAGCCGCGCGGAATGGGCGCCCGGATGCCGGGCTGACTCCGGAGCGCCGTCTTGCCTCAGCCCTTGTCCGGCACCGCCAACGCGCGGTGCACCAGATCAGGAATCCGATCCATGAAGAAGTTCATTGCCGCAGCAGCACTGCTCGCCGTCTCCGCCACCGGCGCCCTTGCCCATGCAACCTTCGAGAACAAGGAAGTCGCCCAGGGCACCACGGCGAAAATGGTGCTGCGCGTTCCGCACGGCTGCGAAGGCGAAGCAACCAATGTCGTCCGCATCCAGATCCCGGAAGGCATTATCGCCGTCAAGCCGATGCCGAAGGCCGGCTGGAAGCTCGAGACCGTCAAGGGCGCCTATGCCAACACCTATGAAAACCACGGCGCCAAGGT
This sequence comes from Pannonibacter sp. SL95, assembly GCF_026672425.1. GTDB lineage: Bacteria > Pseudomonadota > Alphaproteobacteria > Rhizobiales > Stappiaceae > Pannonibacter. The sequence continues at coordinate 495,792 of NZ_JAPPRC010000003.1, read as the reverse complement.
CACCGAAGGCGTGAAGGAAATCATCTGGTCCGGCGGCGAACTGCTCGACGAGCACTACGACGAATTCGTCTTCCGCGGCATGTTCACCGACAAGTTGGCAGCCGACAAGGTGCTCTACATTCCGGCAGTCCAGGAATGCGCCACCAAGGCCGAGCGCTGGATCGAGATCCCGGCTGAAGGCCAGGACGCCCACAAGCTCGACATGCCGGCACCGGGCGTGAAGGTCATCAAGGGCAAGCCGGCTCACTAAGCCTGCCGGACTGACCATCTGATCCGACTGCAACAGATGAGGTTCCCCGGCACTGCCCGGGGAGCCTCAACAGCCCTTACGATGCCAACCCCGGACCATCCAATGCTTGCCCGCCTGCTCGTCCTGCTTGCCGCGCTCTTCTTGCCTGTGTCAGCCCTGGCGCATGCGCAATTGCAGACCGCGAGCCCACAGGAGGCAAGCCTTGTCGCCGAGATGCCGGCCGAGCTGATGCTTGTGTTCAATGAGCCGGTGTCACCGCTTGGCACTCTCTGGATCACGCCGGACGGACAACAGACCGATGTCACAGCGATCAGCGCCGACACGCGCCTGACAATCCCGGTGCCCTCGACGGCAAGAACGCTTGTGGGCACACATCTCGTCAGCTGGCGTGTCGTATCCGCGGATGGACATCCCGTCGCTGGCACCTTGCGTTTTTCCTTTGGCAGTGAAAGCCCGGCAGCCCAAACCGCCGCGACTGGCCCCAATGCCAGCTCTGCCGCAGTTGTCGCTGCCCGCGCTGTCCTCAGTCTCACCCTGGCCTTCGGCACCGCCGGTCTGTTTGGCGCGGCCTTGCTGCGGCAGGACAAGGGCAGCATGGCCGTGGTCTGCGCCTGGCTGACGCTGCCCACGGCAATCAGCCTTGTTGCCGCCTACGGACTGGACCTGACGGGACGTCCCGTCAGCTCTCTGGTTGATCCCGCCCTTTGGCAAACCGCGCTCTCGACGCCGCTGGCACTGACCGCGTTCTTTGCAGCAGCCTCGGCCATGCTGGCAATCGCAAGCGGCTCGTCCTTGCCGGGAACCACAGTGGCCCTGGCTCTCGCGGGATTAAGCTTTGCCCTGTCGGGGCACGCCGCAGGCGCTGACCCGCGCGCGCTCATGTCTCCCGCCATGGCTCTGCATGCAACAATTGCCCTGTTCTGGGCCGGAACCTTGCCCGTGCTGCTGTGCCGTGCGCTGAACGGGACATTGTCAGCCGCCGAACTCACTCGATACTCGCGCCTCGCACTCCCGCTGGTCATCGTACTTCTGGCGACCGGCGTGGTTCTGGCGGCAGTCCAGCTCGGCACAGCGGAGCGGATCTTTGGCTCAAGTTACGGGACCCTATTGATGGTGAAGCTTGCCCTGGTGGCAGGCCTTCTCGTGCTCGCGCTCATCAATCGCATCCGTCTGACGCCCCGTCTCGCCGCAGCATCGCCCGCGCTGCAACTGGCGGCGAGGCGTCATCTCCGCCTGACCCTTGGCGCAGAGATCTTGCTGATCGTTGCCATTCTCGTTCTGGTCGCCGGGTTCCGCCTGACGCCGCCGCCGCGTGCCCTCGCCGCCCCGGCTCCGGCCATAGCGAACCTGCATCTGCATGGAGCCACCGCAATGGCGGATGTTCGCCTCGCCCGGCAGGGCGATGGCTTGCTCGCCCTGTCTGTCGTGCTGATGGATGCCGACGGCGCGCCCTTGCTCCCGAAGGACCTGACCGGGTCCCTCTCCAATCCGGAAGCCGGAATTGCCGGGCTGAAACTGTCGCTCGCCCGACAGGCCGAGGGAACCTATGTGTCGCAGCCGGTTGCACTGCCGTTGGCTGAGGGCTGGGTATTGCGGCTCGACGTTCTCATCAACGATTTCAAGGTGCAGAAACTCGTGGAACCACTGCCCGCGCTGCCCTGATCACTCACCTCATGACGGCGGGTCCTTCAGGCGGAGGGAGGGCCATCCGGCTCGGCCAGGGACTTCTTGCGGGCATTGCGTCCAATCGTATAGGACGCGGCACCGAGGACCAGAACGGCACCGATCACCGTGGTCAGGCTCGGCACCTCGGCGTAGATCCACCAGCCAAGGCCGGCCATGATGATCAGCCGCAGGTAATGTAGCGGTGCGATGGCCGCTGTATCGCCAAGACGCAGGGCAGAGGTAAAGAGCCAGTTGCCGGCGGCAAAGATCAGCGCCATGCCGATCAGAAGCACCGCGTCTTCCTGCGTTGGCGTCACCCAGACAAAGGCTGCCACCGGTCCGACCAGCGTGATTACGACCACGGCCTGCCAGAACAGCACCGTCGTGGTGCGGTCAAAGGCTGAGCCGAGACGGACTGCGATCATCCCTGCCCCACCGGTTGCCGCGCCCAGCAGCGCCACGAGAGCATAGGGCTCAAAGCCGCCGCCGAACGGCTTGGTCATGACGACCACGCCGACAAATCCGATGGCCGTTGCCGTCCAGCGGCGCCACCCGACATGCTCCTTGAGCACGATAGCTGCCAGTGCCGTGGCTATCAGCACCTCGCTCATCTGGATTGCCGTCGCATCCGCAAAGGAAATGTGGAGGATCGAGGTCAGGCCACAGGCCATCGCGATCACAGCCAGAATGCCTCGGGTGACATGCAGCCGAAACCCGCGCGGTCTCAGGATGAAGGCCCGGTCCCGCCAGAACCAGGGCGTCATCAGCAACATGGCGACCGCCTGCCGGATCAGGATCACCTGGATCACGTGGATCGTGTCACCGACCTCACGCATGAACACGGCCATAATTGAAAAGACGAAGAACGACAGGATCATCAGACCGGAGGCGGCCAGGTTCGGGCTCATTCCCGCAAACCAGCGGCGATCACCGTTCTCGGACGGATTCGGAACAACGGTCATGGTGTCGCCTCTCGGGGGCTTTGGCAGATGATGCGGGCGTCAAGGAATGTCACGGCACCGTCACGGGACTGACGAGCGTCTGTCGCAGGTCGGGGATAGAAACCAGCCAGCCAAGACATCCGGATGACTATCATGCCCCATGTGACATTTACCCTGACAGAGCCGACGAATTCCGCAAGTCACTTGCTGTTTGGCATCCCGTTCGACACACCGGAACAGACGGTGCAGGCCATCCGGGTCAATCGGGGCACAAATCTTGGACTTATCCGCGCCCGAAACAGCGGCCAGATGGCGCTGCTGATATCGCCGGATGACGGGGCAGCTGAAGTTGAACTGCAGTTTTCCGAGGACGCTTCGGCATTTCCGCAGTGGCTGTTCGCGCCGACGGGCGGGGCTCATGAAACACCGTCACCGGACCTCGCAGCCCTCATGCGCTCCCTGTTGCCCGCCGATGCAAATCCGGCTGATCGCGTTTCGGCCATCGTCCGGCATGTCGACGACCGTTTCGAATATGGTGTCCGCGACATCGGCCTGGCGGATGACACCGACGCAATGCCCGCACTTGCCTGCGACACGCATCTGGGCACCTGCGTCGACACGCACAGCTATGCTGTTGCCGCGATGCGCGCTGCGGACATTGAGGCTGCGTATGTCAGCGGCATCTTCTTCCCCGAAGGCGCGGATGTCTCCGCGCCGGGGCACTGCTGGTTCGTGGTCAATGCTGCCAGTGCACCGCACCACTGGGACATCTCCCATCATCTCAAGTATGGCCTCGGGCCGAGCACGCCGGCCTACAACCCGAAGCCCGGCACCCGCTTTGCGCTGACCGCCGGCCGCGATCTCATTTTCCCGCTGGCCAGCCATGATGTCTCGATCACCATCCTGAAGGGCTTCGTCGATGCGAGCGGCCCTGACGGCCGCTCTTTGCCAACGGGCGCCCGGCTCAGTTGAGCGCAGCCGGGAGCCACAAGGCGATCTGCGGGAACGACACAACGAGCAGCAGTGCCACGACCTGGATCACGACGAAGGGGATGATGCCCCGGTAGATCATGCCGATGGTCACGCCCTTCGGCGCGATCCCGCGCAGGTAGAACAGGGCATAGCCGAAGGGCGGCGTCAGGAACGAGGTCTGCAGGTTGACCGCCAGCGCAATGGCGAACCAGATCAGCGTCTGTTCCTTCGGCAGGCCGAAGTCGAGCCCGGCCACCACAGGCGCCACGATCGGCACCACGACCAGCGTGATTTCCACCCAGTCGAGGAAGAACCCGAGCAGGAACACCAGCGCCATGATCACGAACAGCACCACATAGGGGCTGGTGCCGAGGCTGGAGAACATGTCGAGGATCAGCGTGTCGCCGCCAAGCTTGCGGAACACCACGCTGAACACTGTCGCTCCCATCATCACGAAGATGATCATGGCTGTGGTCTTCGTCGTATCGAGAAGCGCCGACCGCAGCACCGCGAAATTGAGCCCGCCCGAGGAGATCGCCAGGATCGTCGCGCCGACCGCACCAATGGCCGCCGATTCCGTCGGCGTCGCAATACCGGCCACGATGGTGCCCAGCACCGCCAGGATCAGCAGCGCCGGGGCAAGCAGATCCTTGGTCAGCGTGCCGAAGGCCTGCCAGAACGGTTGCGCCTCACCGGTCTCGGCCGCCGGCATGCGGTGCGGCTGGAAGATCGCAACACCCACAAGATAGAGAACATAGAGCAGGCCGAGCAGCAGGCCGGGACCGACCGCGCCCATGAACAGTTCACCCACCGAGACACGCAGCTGGTCCCCCAGGACGATCAACATGATGCTGGGCGGGATCAGGATGCCGAGCGTGCCGCTGGCCGCGATGAGACCGCAGGAAATCTTCGGGTCGTAGCGGTTGGCTAGCATGGTCGGCAGCGCCATCATGCCCATCAGCACCACCGACGCCCCGATGATGCCGGTGGAGGCCGCCATGACGATGCCGATGATCGCCACCGCGAAGGCATAGCCGCCGGGAACGCCGCGGAACACGCCGGCGAGTGATTTCAGCAGCCGCTCGGCGACGCCGGAGCGCTCCAGCATCAGCCCCATGAAGACGAAAAGCGGGATCGCGATCAACAGCCAGTTGGTCAGGATGCCGGAGTAGATGCGCGAGACCGAGGTCGACAGGAACAGCATCGGCACATCGGCAGCAACCGCAAACAGGATGCCGATGCCGGCCAGCACGAAGGCGACTGGATAGCCCACGAAGATGCCGGCGACGAGACCGGCCAGCATGAGCAGTGGCCAGAGAATTTCCGGGCTCATGCCTTGTCTCCCACATGCGGTTGGCCAGCCAGAAGTCGTTTCACTGTCGCAAGGATCCTGGCAACGCCCGCAAGTCCCAGCAGCAGGAACGACAGGGGAATGCAGGCCTTGACCACCCAGTAGTCGCGCAGCCCGCCATAGGTGGATGCTTCGCCCGAATTGAAGGACGTCAGCGCGAACTTGCTGCCGTACCAGACGACAATGCCGCAGAAGGGCAAGAGGAACAGGACGTCACCGGCGAGGTCAATGATTGCCCGTGTGCGAGGCGAGAACCGGGCCGACAGAAAGTCGACATTCACATGTACCCGGTCGGCAAAGGCCAGAACGCCGCCAAACAGCGCGATCAGGGCAAAAGCGGACCATTGCAGGTCGAGCAGCGTGTTGGACGTGATGCCCGTGCCAAGCAGCGGAACGGAAACCTGCCAGTCAATCAGGCGGTTCAATCCGAACTGCGCCGCGATGACGCCGAGACAGACGAACAGAATGAGCGGCAGCATCAGCCAGCCGATGACCCGTCCCGGCCAGCAGGCAAGATCGGTCACGGCCTGGAGAAGGCGAGACATGGCTTTGGTCCCCTGAAACGAAAAGGGCAGCGGAAGGGCGAGTGACAGTCACCGCCCCGGGAGGGCGTGACGGGCGGCGCAGACGCACCGCCCGCCTGTCTCATCCAGCCTTAGCGCGGCAGCGCCTGCAAGTCATTCCATTCGCCGACCCGAGCCACATAGGCGTTGAGCGAGTCGAGCGCTTCCTTGAAGATCGGATCCTTGGCCGCTTCTTCGTTCAGCACTTCGGTCGATGCCTTCTTCAGGTCAACGAGCACCTGGTCAGGGAACCGCTTCACGGTGACACCGGCCTCACGGATCTTGGCAATGGCATCGGCCTGGGCATGGATCTGATTGCCGAGATTGTAGGCGATGTTCGCCTTGCAGGCCTCGATCATGATCTTCTGCTGCTCCGGCTTGAAGCCTTTCCAGACATCCTTGTTGATGATGATGGAGTCCCAGCTCGACGGCTGGTGCCAGCCCGGGAAGTAGTAGGTCTTGGCGACCTTCTGGAAGCCGAGGCCAAGGTCGAGCTGCGGCGCGGAGAATTCGGTCGCGTCGATGCGGCCGGTTTCCAGCGACACGTAGATCTCGCCGACAGGCACCAGCTGGGTGTTTGCGCCGAGCTTGGCCAGCGTCTTGCCGCCGAGGCCAGCGATGCGCATGTTGAGGCCCTTGAAGTCCTCAACCGAGCTGATTTCCTTGTTGAACCAGCCGCCGGCCTCGCCCACCACCAGATGGCAGGGGATGATCTGGACGCCATGCGGGTCATAGGCCTTCTGGATGATCTCCAGACCGCCGCCCTCGAACATCCAGCCGAGCGAGACGTCCGGGCTCGGCCCAAACGGCATCGAGCCGACAAGGTTTGCGACCGGAATGGTGCTGGCCCAGTAGCCGATCCAGTCGAAGCCCATCGGGATCGCGCCGGAGCTGACCGCGCCGAACACCTCGAAGGGCGGCACGAAGTCGCCGGCACCATGCACCTTGATATCGATCTCGCCATTGGTCATCAGCTTGACGCGCTCAGCCCACAGCTGCGGGCTTGGCCCGATCGACGGCACGTTGAGGCCGAAAACGCTCTGGAGATCGAAACTCGCTGCCTGCGCCACTCCGGTGGTCAGGGCAACGCCAGCCATAAGGGCTGCTGCAAAAACTGACTTCATTTTTCTCTCCTCCCATTCGAGCGCCGCTGCTGCAGCGCCCTTCCTCCGTCCCGGGCCGTCAGTAACGACCGCCCAATCGTTAGATATTTTCTAATAGATTTGTCATAGATGAATCATTCCGGTCTTTCAATGGCCCTTTCTCAGCTTGTCGACCCTGCGTTTTTTCAGAAGGTCGAGCGACACAACCAGGCCTATACTTGCCAGAGCAATGCCACTCCACTGTGTGACGGATGGCCAGGTGCCGGTCAGCGGAATCGCCACCAGAACAGCGAGCGGCGGCACCATGGCCGGGAAAATGGCCGACAGCCCAGCCCCGAGCAGCGCCACGGAACGCGAATAGGCAAGCAGCGCGAGACACCCGCCAAGGACACCCTGAAACAAGGCCTGCCACCCCCAGGCCGCGACAGGTGGAACATCGCCGGACAACAGCAGCCAGAATGGCAGCAGCACCAGCGCCGCCGATACCAGTGTGACCGCACCCATCGCACGCACCGGATCCAGCTGCCAGCGCGCCGACAGGTAGGTGAACACACCCCACAGCGTGCCTGATCCGACAAAGCAAAGGTCTCCAAGCCAGACCTCGACCCCGGGCGTCTTGGAGACAGGCTGTTCGAGCGCCATGGCGATCAAACCTCCCGACACCAGCAGCAGCCCGGCCATCCGCGCCACGGGCATCGGCCTGCGATCCAGCAGCACGGAGAGCGCGTTGGCGGTCAGCATTGTCATGCCAGGACTGATCACCACCGCATGCGCAAGCGGGGCAATGCCGTAGCCGGTGTTGATCAAGAGCGTGAAGGGAGGGCCAATGCAGATGGTCAGCAGGACCAGTCGACCCAATGGTAGACCGCCTGTCAGCCAGCCGCCACTCACCCGCCCCGGATCGTTCGTCTCCTCAGGCTTCCGGCTGAAGGCCATCAGCGGCAAGAACAGAAGCGCAGCGACCCAGAAGCGGATGGTCATCAAGTCGAGGCTGGAGAACCCCCAGCTGCGGCCAAGATCGGTACCCGTGTTGTAGAAGGCCCAGAAGACACAAGCGAGAAGTCCGAAGCCGGCTCCGGCTCCGACGCCCGCCCCGCGCGCGTCCAGACCTGCCGCCACTGTCACGAGTTGGCCCCCGACATGTGCCGCGCGGCGATGTAGCCGAAGGTGATCGCCGGTCCAAGCGTGATACCGCCGCCCGGATAATTGCCACCCATGATGCTGGCCGCGTCGTTGCCGGCGGCATAGAGCCCGGCGATTGGCCGCCGCTCTTCGTCCAGCACCCGTGCGTTCTCGTCCGTCCTCAAACCGGCAAACGTGCCAAGGTCGCCGATCACCAGCTTGACCGCATAGAACGGCCCCTTGGTGACCGGCGCAACGCAAGGGTTGGGTCCATGTTCCGGATCGCCGAGCGATCTGTTGTAGGCGGTCGATCCCTTGTTGAAGGCCGGATCGCAACCATGCACAGCATGCTTGTTGAACTCCCGCACGGTTTCCTCCAGCTGCGCCGGATTGGCGCCGATCTGCGTCGCCAGCTCACTGAGGGTCTTGCCGCAGAAGAGATAGCCGGACTTGATGTGCTGCCTGAAGGGCACCGGCGAGGGCTTCGCGTAACCGAGGCCGTACTTGCGGAAGGTACGATGGTCCGCGATGAAATAGGCGCAGATCTCGCCGCCTTCCTCCCGGCAGCGGTCATACATCGCCTGGCAGAAGTCGTGGTAGCTGTCGGCCTCGTTGACGAAGCGCCGTCCCGAACGGGTCACGGCGATAATGCCGGGCTTCGATCGGTCGACGAAATGCGGGAACACGCCCAGCGTGCCATCGGGTTTCGGCGGGCGCGACACCGGCACCCAGGCCGCCGGATGCGGCAGGCTGTCGTCGATGCTGGCCCCGACCGCCTCTCCCAGCCGCAGGCCATCCCCGGTGTTGCCCGGAGGGGCCGGCGAGACATGCTCGTTTCCGGTCGGCGCATGGCGGAACAGCGCCTTGCGCCGGGTCACGTCCTGCGGGAACCCGCCACAGGCGAGCACCACGCCGCGGCTTGCCTGCACGGTCACCTCGCCGGTCTCGGTCTCGACCACAGCCCCCGTCACACGGCCGCTGTCATCATGCGTGAGTCGCTTGACGGCCGCGCGCGTCCAGATCGGCACGCCCTTGTCGAAGCAGGACTTCGCCAGCCGCGCGACCAGCGCATTGCCATTCATCAGCCGCATGGCCCGGCCATGGAACAGCTTGTCGCGCAGGAACTTCGCAAACAGCTTGCTGACGAATAAGGCCGAAACCGGCGACCGCGTCACGTTGAAGAAGTGCAGCAGTTCCTTGCCCGAACCGATCATCATGCCGAGAAAGGTAATCTCCGCCAGCGGCGGGCGCAGGCGACGGATCTCAGGACCCAGTTCGCGTCCGTCGAAGGGCCGCGCCACAATCGACCGCCCGCCCGGCATGCCGCCAGGCGCATCGGGGTGATAGTCCGCAAAGGTCGGCCCCAGATCGAACTTCAGCTCGGTGTTCTGCTCGAAAAACTCGACCGCCTTGGGCCCGTAGTCCAGAAAGGCGTCGATGCGCGCGGCGTCGAAATGCTTGCCGGTCTCATGCTGCAGATAGGTCCGCGCCCTTGCCGCGCTGTCCTCGACCCCAGCACGCCGGGCGGGTCCATTGCCCGGGATCCACATCCATCCGCCGGAGCGGGCCGAAGTCCCGCCGAAGACCGGCTCCTTTTCGACCACGAGAACCTTCAGGTTGCGATGGGCGGCAGCTACTGCGGCCGACAGGCCGCCGGCGCCCGAGCCCACCACGAGCACATCACAGACATAGGTGGTGTCTTGCATCTTGTCGTTTTCCTGTCCGGGCATTCTTGAAAGTTCAGGCGCAGAGATAGCCGCCGTCGACGGGCAGGACGGCACCGGTGACGTAGCTGGCGAGATCCGAGGCAAGGAACAGCACCGGACCGGCAAGTTCCTCGGGCTGCCCCACTCGTCCCATCGGCGTATGCGCCATGAAACGGTCAATGGCGGCCGGATTGGCACGTGTCGCTTCGGTCATCGGCGTCGCGATCACACCCGGGGCGATGGCATTGACGCGTACGCCATGGGGCGCAAGATCATGCGCCATCGCCTTGGTGAACTGGGCAACTGCACCCTTGCTGGCCGCATAGGCACCGAGCCCTGGTCCGGCCGAAAAGGCCATGATCGATGCCAGGTTGATGATGGATCCACGCGATTGCGTCAGGTCGGACAAAAACGCCCGCACCATGTTGCGTGCCCCGTCGACATTGACGCGGAAGACCTGATCCCAGGCCTCCTCAAATCCGTCCTCGAACACGCTCTGCCGACGGATGACGCCAGCGTTGTTGACCAAAACCGAGACCGGCCCGGACCAGCGGCGGACATCGGCTGCAAAGCGCGCGCAGGCGGCGGCATCGGCCACGTCAACACCCGCTGCGTAGACCTGAGCGCCGAGGGAAGAGAGGTCGGAAGCCACACCAGCCACCGCAACTTCGTTGATGTCGCAAAGCGCAAGGATGGCACCCGCGGCAGCCAGCCCTTCGGCAATTGCCTTGCCGTTGCCCTGGGCGGCCCCGGTCACGACGCAGACGCGCCCTTCAATCCCCCGCATGTTCACTCCGATAATTTTATAATTGCTAATTGTTTTGCATATAACGAATTTATCTGCAAGCCCGTCAAGGGGTTTGCTGCGCGATGAAGATGCAATAACGAAAGCCCGGCGCAGCTTCTGGCGCCAGGCAAGGATCAGGACAAAAAGGTAGAAGGAGCCGTTCAGTCCGGCAGGGAGAGCGCCTGTCCGGCAAAGCCGAGCCCACGGGATACCCGCAAGGCCGTCTCCTGCAGCAGCCGCAGGTGCGGACTGCCCGGTGATGTATCAAGCGAGCGCGCTGCGCCGATGAGCGTCAGCGCCATCTGGATCTGTCCGGCATGATCGAGCACGGGGACGGACAGCGCATTGACGCCGGGCACCGGAGTGGGATCAACCGTGGCATACCCCGCCTGACGGATCATGGACAGATCGGCAGCGGATAGGTCCATCAGCCGCCCGACGCGGCCACTGCCGGTCTTTTCGTCGCGCTCGCGCCGGATGGCAGCCTTGACCAGGCTTTCTGGCAGATAGGCTGCAAAGATGCGCCCGCTGGCCGTGCCGGTCAGCGAATAGACTGTCCCCGCCCGCGTGTTGATATGGACCTGATCCGGGCCCTCCAGAACCTGCACGACCGTGGCCCCGAACCCGCCCCAGACAACAAGGGCAACGGCCAGTTGCGTCTCCTCTGACAGGCCAACGGCGGCAGCCTGGCCGAGCCGGATCGGATCGACGCTGCGCATGCGGGTGATGCCGAAATCGAGCGCGGCCGGCCCCAGCCGGTAACGCGCGGACCCTGGCTCCTGCTCGACGAGCCCGAGCGTGCCGAGGCTGATCAGATAGGCATGGGCCTGGGCCGGCGACAATCCGGCCAGCCGCGCCAGATCACGCAGCATCAGCGCCTCGTCCTGTGCGGCGAGGATTTCAAGGAGGCCCGCGCCAACCTCGACGGAATTGACCCCGCGTCCCTTGTCCGTCACGACCGCCGCCTCCTCGTTGAAGACTGCGCCTCGTCACGCCCGCCTGCGACGGCATCGGTCAGTAGCGCCGCTTCGGCCTCAGCGCAGATCTCAAGCAATCGCCCGCGCGCAGCGCGCCCAGCTTCGTCGTCAAGGGCCAGTCGGGCGCCCGAGGCGACCAGCGTCAATACGGCGAACAGCGTTCCAGCCGCATCGCGCACAGGCGCCGCGACGGCGCTGACACCAGGCACGGGCTCATCGCTGACCGCCGCGTAGCCGCAACGGTGGACATCATTCGCGGCCTGGCCATCACCAGCGAACGCGCCGAACACACGGCCCGTAGCCGTTCCCTCAGGGGCATAGACCGTTCCCATTCGGATGTTGACGTTGAGCGTTTCCACGCCGTCATGCCGGTGGATCACGGTTGCCCCCTGCGGCCCGGCGACCGTCACGGTCACCATCAGCCCGAGTTCCGTACCAAGCCGCGTCGCCGCACCGATCACCTCCCGATAGGCCGGGATTGTCCGCAGGCGCGCCATCGCCAGGCGCACGGCAAAGGGGCCCATCAGATAGCGGCCCGTCTCTGGATTCTGCTCGACGAAACCCACACGCTTCAGGCTTGCGAGATAGGCATGCGCCTGCGCCGGCGCGAGATCGGCATCCGCCGCCAGATCCTTCAGCATCATCGGCTGCGCTCGCCGCATCAACGCACCAAGCAGCCGGCCGCCAATTTCGACCGACTGGATGCCCCGCCTCTTTTCGCTCACCCGGTCTCCCCCCGCTGTCCGCAAATACCTAAGCCGCGCTCTCGACAAAGGCAATGCGGGGACAAGAGCTTGAGATAGGCGACGCCCCGGCATTTTGCGGCGCACCATGGCCGATAAGCGCCAATGACTTGACAAAATCACCGCGCCGTAATTAGTTCGCTCACAGAACGAATAAATAACCAGGTAGCGGAACAGGCACCTCCCTTGAGCGACAGCCCGAGCATTTCCCGGCAGTTTTCCCTTTGCACGGTCATGGAGACGATCGTGCATTGCGGGCCGATCTCGCGGGCCAGCATCGCCAAGCAGACCGGCCTGTCAAAGCAGACGATCTCCGAGATTGCCCGCCAGCTCGAGGAAGACGGCTGGATCCGGGAGACCGGTCGCACCAGCGGTCACGTCGGCCGCACCGCCATCACCTATGAAATCGTCCCCGAGGCCGCCTGCATCGCTGCCATCGATCTTGGTGGACGCAAGCTGCGCGCCGCCATCGCAGACCTCGCCGGCAACGTGCTGGCGGAAGTCACCGAGCCGACCGATCTCCGCGGCGGTCGTCATGTGGTCGAGCAGATTGCAAGCCTTGCCCACCGGACGGCCGAACATACCGGCATCCCGTTTGAGAAGGTTCGCCTTGCGATCGTCGGGGTTCCGGGCGCGCCTGACCGCACCACCGGCCGCGTCCTGATGGCACCGAACATTCCCGGCCTCGATGAATTCGATGTCAGCAGCGCGCTTGCCGAGCTGCTCGGCACGGACGTTGTTCTGGAAAACGACGTCAATCTTGCCGTGATCGGCGAACGCTGGGCGGGAAGCGCAAACGGGATCGATGATCTCGCCTATATCGCCATCGGCACGGGCATCGGTGCCGGTGTCATGGTGGGCGGGGAGCTGGTGCGCGGAGCGGGAAACGCCGCCGGCGAACTCGGGTTTCTGCCCTTCGGAAGTGACCCGTTTGAGCCCGAGTCGCTCAAGGTTGGCGCTCTCGAGCGCGCAACGGCAACTGCCGGCATCTGCGCCCGGTATCAGGCCCTGACCGGACGCAAGGCCGATGTCCCGACGATCTTTGCTGCCGCCTCGGGAGGCCAGGTCGAGGCCGGACGCGTGCTGAACGAAACGGCACACCATCTGGCTCTCACCATCGCTGTTCTGAGTGCCGTGACCAATCCAAGACGCGTTGTACTGGGCGGCTCGATCGGCCGCCGGATGGAGCTGGTCGAACGGATCCGCGCCCTGTTGCCGTTGTGTGTGCCGTTGCCGGTGGAGATCGGTGTGTCGTCGCTGGGCTCGCGGGTCACACTGGTCGGAGGCGTCGCCATCGGTCTCAGCCATCTTCATTCCGCCCTGTTTTCAGGCGGCGTTCCGGGGGCCCAGATCAGCCTGCCCCCGGCCCGGGTCAGCATCGTTGCTGGCTCATCAGTCACGCTTCAATCCGGCCCGTTGGCCTGAACCCGAGGGAACCGACCCAAGATGACGGACGTTGCTGCCCTTGCCGAGCGCCTGCGCGCCGCGGTTGATAGTGATCGGGTCATTGCGCTGCTGCGCGGCGCAGTCGCCTGCAATTCAATCACGGGCAACGAGGCCTCCATGGTCGCGTACCTTCAGCCCGAAATGCAGCGATTGGGCCTCGCGCCACAGACGGCAGACTTCCAGCCCGGCCGCCCGAACATCTGGGGCGAGCGGAAGGGAACGGGCACTGGGCCGCGTCTCCTCTTCATGGGGCACACGGACACGGTGCATGTGAAGGGCTGGGCCGAGAAATGGGCAGGGACCGAGCGCGAGAACCCCTTTGGCGGTGCGCTGGTCGATGGCGAGATCTGGGGACGCGGCACTGGTGACCTGAAGGCCGGCATCTGCACCAGCCTCGCCGCCCTTGACCTCCTCGACCGTGCAGGGATCAAGCTTGCCGGCGATGTTGCCTATGCCTTTGTCGGTGACGAGGAAAGCGGTGAGGAAGGCACCGGCGTCAGCGCTGGCGTCAATGCCTACACGCGGCTGGTCGAGACGGGCGCGGTCGCCCGTCCGGACTTCGCCGTCTATGTCGAGCCGACGCAACTCAATGTGTTGACAGCCCAGATGGGCTTCTTCATCGCCGATCTGACCCTGACCGGAAGATCAGCCTATTTCGGCGTGCCGGAGCAAGGGATCGATGCCTTGAAGGCCGCGCACCGGCTGCAGACGGCCCTCTTTGCCCATTCGGATGCAATCGCCATCCGGGCGGAGCATCCGCTTGTTAGCCGCGCCTTCCTGCTGATCACGCATCTGGAGGCCGGCGGATACATTGCCGTTCCGGGAACCTGCCGTCTCTCCCTGATCCGCAAGCTGCTGCCCGGCGAAAGCCTCGACACGGCGGTGGCGGAGTTCGAGGCTGCGGCACGTGGCAGCCTGACAGGCACGACTGTCCACCTCGACATCCGCTATCCGGCAGGCCGGGACCACGCCTTTGGCGGCTCACCCGCCGAGATCGATCCCGAACACCCGGCCGCCCTGCTCATGTCCGCAGCCATTGGCGCGGAGTTGCAGGGCAAGGGTGCCATCGCAGGGGCACCCTACTGGTCGGAATCGCCGTTCCTGATCAACCGCCTTGCCTGCCCGGCGATCTATTGCGCCCCGGGCGACATTAGCAACTGCCACACCCTCGAGGAACGGGTGAACGTAGCGGACTACCTCAGCGGCATCGTCGCCTTTGCCAGCTTCATTGCAGCCTATTGCGGTGTTCAGGGAACCTGACACCACGCCAGTCGTACAGTAACGGGAGGAACTGACATGACATTGACCAAGCTTCTCGGCGCGCTCTCCGTAGCCGCCCTTCTTGCATCCACACCGGCCCTGGCCCAGACCACGGGCCCGAAAGGCGAAACCGCCGTCGCCTCCAGCACCGTCTCCGTCAGCGACGCCCAGGCGGCCAAGCTGAAGACAGGCGGTCACAAGGCAGCGCTTCTCTGGCATGACCAGTCCGACTTCGTGAACGCGGTCACCGCCGGTGCATCGGACGAATTCGCCCGCCTCGGCATCGAGGTCGTCGCCACCACCAGCGCCGGCTTCGACGCGGCCAAGCAGCGCTCCGACATCGAGACGGCGCTCGCCAAGAAGCCGAACATCATGCTCGCCCTGCCGCTGGATCCGGTCACCTCGGCTGCCGCCTTCAAGGAAGCCAAGGAGGCTGGCGTGAAGCTCGTCTTCCTGTCCAACCTGCCGAAGGACTATGTCCATCCGGCCGACTATGCGGCCATCGTCACCGACGACCTGTTCCAGATGGGCAAGCAGGCAGCGGACGCTCTGGCCAAGTCCATGGGTGGCAAGGGCACGGTCGGCTGGATCTATCACGACGCCGACTATTACGTGACCAACCAGCGCGACAACGCCTTCAAGTCGACCATCGAGAAGGACTATCCCGGCATCAAGATCGTCGCTGAAGAGGGCATCTCCGACCCGGCCCGCGCCGAGGAAATCGCCAACGCGATGCTGCTGAAGAATCCGGATCTCGGCGGCATCTATGTCACCTGGGCCGGTCCGGCCGAAGGCGTGCTCGCAGCCCTGCGTGCCAACGGGAACAAGACGACCAAGATCGTCACCCTCGACCTGTCCGAGCCGATTGCCCTCGACATGGTGAAGGGCGGCAATGTCGCCGCCATCGTCGCCGATGAGGCCTATGAGCTCGGCCGCGCCATGGCGGCGACCGGCGCGCTGGCCCTCCTTGGTGAACCGACCCCGGCCTTCATCGTCGCCCCGGCGGTCACCGCCAATGCCGACACGGTCGCCGAAGCCTGGCAGCAGTCGCTGCGCAAGGACGCTCCCAAGAGCGTGCTGACCGCAAAGTAAGCTCACGACTGCGCCCGGCCATCGTCGCCCGGCCGGGCGCCTGTCCCATCCCTGACAACAGGCCTTCAACGGGCCCGGCAAGGCCGGTCCGGAAACGGAACTCCCATGTCCACCAACACGTCCCTGAAGCCGGTCGCCCGGGTGCCGCTCACGTCGCGGCTGGAGCCGCAGCAATTCGTGCTCTACCTCGGCTTTGCCGCCATCTTCCTGTTCTTCGCCGTCACTCTGGCCGATGACGGCTTCCTGACGACGCGCAATCTCTCCAACATCGTGCTGCAGACGGCGCCGGCCACCGTGATGGCCATCGGCCTCGTCTTCGTGCTCTCCGCCGGCGAGATCGACCTGTCCTTCGGCTCCATCGTCGCCGTTTCTGCGCTTGCGGCCGCCGTCGTCATGCAGGAACACTCGCTGCTTCTTGGCGTGCTTGCCGGACTGGGCGCAGGCGTTGCCATCGGCTGGCTCAACGGCATGCTCGTGGCCTATCTCGGCCTGCCGTCCTTCCTGGTCACGCTGGCCACCATGGGCCTCTTCGCCGGCCTTGCCCGCTCGATGACGGACCTGCGCTCGATCCCGGTCGTCAACGAGGCTTTCACCGGCTTCTTCGGCTCCGGCAGCCTGCTGGGCATTCCCTCGCTGATCCTGTGGACCCTCGGTGCCGTCATCGTCGGCCACATCGTCTACCGCGAAACCCGCTTCGGCGCGCATGTGGTGGCCACCGGCGACAATGCCCGCGCCGCCCAGGTCTCCGGAATCAAGGTGCCGCGCCTGCGCCTCACCGTCCTGATGCTGAGCGGGCTCTGCGCCGGTCTCGCCGGGCTGCTCTATGCCGGCCGCCTGCAGGCCGCCAAATACACGCTCGGCGAAAGCGACCTGATGACGGTGATTGCCGCCGTCATCGTCGGCGGCACGGCGCTGAATGGCGGCAAGGGCACCATCGTCGGCGCGCTCGTCGGCTCGCTGCTGATGGGCATGCTCAACAACGGCCTCATCCTGATGGGCCTGTCCGTGTCCGACCAGATGATCGTGCGCGGCCTCATCATCCTCGTTGCCGTCGCCATCTCGCTGCGCGACACCACCCGATAGAAGGAACCCGGATCATGTTTCTCGACCTTCTGCGCCGCCGCAACCCGGCCTTCGTCGAAGCGGCCATGGCCCTGCACCGGGCCGGACAGATCCCCGCCAACGCCTATGTGCTCGACCTAGACACGGTGGAAGACAACGCTCGCCTGTTCAAGGCAGAAGCTGACCGCCATGGGCTGAAGGTCTTCGCCATGACCAAACAGGTCGGGCGCAACAGCGGCTTCTCGCGCGCCGTCCTGCGCGGCGGCATCGACCGGGCGGTTGCCGTCGACATGGCCTGTGCCATCGCCTGCCACAAGGCGGGCCTGAAGACTGGGCACCTCGGCCACCTCGTCCAGGTGCCGCGCTTCGAGGCCGCCATGGCTGCCCGCGACCTTCAGCCGGATTACTGGACCGTTTTCAGCGACGACAAGGCGGCGGAAGCTGCGTCCGCTGCCAAGGCCGCCGGTCGCACGCAGAACCTGATGGCGCGCATCCACACCGCCGGCGACACGTTCTATAAGGGGCATGAAGGCGGCTTCCCGGCCGAAGACATTGCCGCTGTGGCTGACCGGCTTGACACGCTGGACGGCGCCCGCTTCGCCGGCCTCACCTCCTTCCCGGCGCTGCTCTATGACAACGCCACACGCACGGTGAACCCGACGCACAATCTCACGACGCTTGCCCGCGCTGCCGATGCCCTGCGAAAGGGCGGCCGCGCCGAGGTTGAAATCAACGCGCCCGGAACCACCTCCTCCGCCGTGCTGCACCACCTTGCCAATGCCGGCGCAACCCAGTGCGAACCGGGCAATGGCCTGCACGGCACCACGCCGTTGCACGCGATGGAAGACCTGCCGGAGCGTCCGGCCGTGCTCTATCTTACTGAGGTCTCGCATCTGCACCAGGGCCGCGCCTACTGCTTCGGCGGCGGTCTCTATATCGATCCGGTGTTCCCCGACTACGGCCTCAAGGCCCTTGTGTCGGCGGAGCCCACCGTGGCCGACGCCGCACTGCGCCCGGTCGAGATCCCGCCGCCCTCGGCCATCGACTATTACGGCATGATCGACTGTGGGGGGCATCCGGCCCCCAAGAGCGGCGATACCGTCGTCTTCGGCTTCCGCGGACAGGCCTTCGTCAAGCGCGGCTACATCGTCGGCGTCCGCGGCATCGCCTCCGGCGCGCCTCAGGTCGAGACCATCGAGAACATCTTCGGTCAGGCCGAGCCCTGGCCCAACCTGAGCTGACCGCCATGACAGACAAGACCGAGACTTCCCTCACCCATGGCCGGCCGATGCTGGAACTGACCAACATCCACAAGGCCTTCGGCGGCGTCGTCGCCATCGAGGACTTTTCCCTGACCGTCCGCGCCGGTGAGATCGTGGCTCTTGTCGGCGACAATGGTGCCGGCAAGTCGACGCTGATCAAGATCATCTCCGGCGTCTACACGCCCACCTCCGGCTCCATCGCGCTGGACGGCGCTCCGGTGCAGTTCTCCGATGCGAGTTCTGCAAGAGCGAGCGGCATCGAGGTGGTCTATCAGGATCTGGCGCTGGCCGATCATCAGCCGGTCTACATGAACCTGTTCCTCGGCCGCGAGAAGACCAAGCCCCCCTTCGGCCTTCTCGACCGCAAGGCGATGATGCAGGAAACCCAGGCGCTGGTGGACGAACTGGACGTGCGCATCCCCTCCGCCCGGGCCACCATCAAGGATCTCTCCGGCGGCCAGCGCCAGGGCATCGCCATCGCGAGGGCCACGCACTGGGCGAAGAAACTGGTGCTGCTCGACGAGCCGACGGCAGCGCTCGGCGTTGCGGAAACGGCCAAGGTGGAGAAGATCGTCGAGGCCCTGCGCGCCCGGGATCTCGCCATCCTGATCATCAGCCACAGCCTCGATCAGGTCTTCCGCCTCTCCGACCGGATCTGCGTATTGCGCCGGGGCAAGCAGATCAGCGTGCGCGAGACGGCAAAGACCGACAAGAACGAGATCGTCTCGATGATCACCGGCGTCCACTGAGCGACTGCACGGAAGGGCGCAACGCCGGTGTTGCGCCCTCTTTCCCTAGCGCGTCAGCCGCAGGTAGAGCTTGGGCAGCCGGTCGGGGAGCGCGGTGACGCGGTCGATCTGGATCACGTTCTGGCGTCCGAAGATCCGCGACAGATAGGTGTCTCCCGTCCGGTCCAGCCCGACGCAGAACACGTCGATCCCGGCACCCGCCGCTTCCTGCACCGCCTTGCGCGCATCTTCCACCAGATGTTTCGGATCGTTGACGTCGATGTCCGACGGCTCGCCGTCGGTGATGATCAGCACCAGCCGGCGGTGCGTCGCCATCGGCTGGATGTCGCGCGTGGCCATGCGCAGGGCCCCGCCCATGCGGGTCGACAGGCCCGGCCTCAACCCCGCCAGTCGCGCCTTGGCCCGTGTGTCGAAGGCCTCGTCGAACCGCTTGATGCGGTGATAGCGCAAGTCCTCCCGACCATCCGAGTGGAAGGCGGACAAGGCGAAGGGATCGCCGGCCTCGGCCATCGCAGCGGCCAGATGGGCTGCCGCCTCGCGAAGGATGGAGAACACCGAGACCGGCGAACCGTCGATCGTGTCCTTGGTGGATTCGGAAATATCCAGGAGCACGAGAACCGAAAGATCGCGGGAATTGAGCGTGCGGGTCTCGTAGACCCGCGTGTCGGGAGCGTGCCCTCCGGCCAGATCAATACGCGCCCGAAGGGCAGCCTCCAGATCGAGCCGGTCGCCTTCGGCCTGACGGCGCAGCCGCACCGGTTGGCCCGCGCGCGCCTGCCGGATCAGCGCGCTGGTCCGCCGCACCAGGTCCGGACGCTCGGAGAGGAGCCGGTCGATGATGGCCGCCGGCGCCAACCTCGGCGGATGTTCCATCACCTGCACCCAGTCTGGCCGGTGCCGGTGACTGACGAGATCCCATTCCGGCAGCCGGCAAAGCGGGAACGCCGCCTCAGGATCGGCTTCGGTCAGCCGCACCGGACTGACCTCGTCTCCCCCCTCTTCGGTCCGGCGGCGGTCCGGTTCCTCGGTCTGTGTTTCCCGCTGCTCGATGCGCACGGAAATGGAGATTTCGTCGGGAGTCCCCTGCTCCTGGTCCGGCAGGTCGAACTGCCACAGACCCAGATTGTCATCGCGGTAGAGCGGCTGCACAGCATAGGTCTTGGAATTGAACTGCAGCCGCATCTGGCCGAGATCATTGCCGAGCCCACTGCCGATCCGCCGCAGCACATCCGGGTCGTCCCAGCTGTCCCGCGCCGCGCGGAAGGCCGCGCGCCCCTTCTGCACGAAGGGATCGGGATCCTCGTGGTCGGGGTCCGCCAGGACCCGCGCCAGCCGCGCCAGCAAGGCCTCCGCCGTCCCGCCTTCGGTCGGCGCGGTGTGGAACGGCAGCCACAGCCGGTTGAGGCCGGGGTACTGCGCAAGCGCCAGATGCTCGGCCCGCGCATCCTCAAGGAGCGAGATCAGCGCGATCTGCAACGGCTTCAGCGCCTTGGCCGGACGCGGCCGCCCGGAATGGGCCAGATGCGCACCGATGTGCAGCGCCGCCGCCTTCATCAAGGTGACGGCCGCCTCCCCCCGCACGCCGCGATAGGCATCGGGCAGGAACAGGATGCGACCATCGAAGCTGGACCGGCGGGCGGTCTGGGCCCCGCCCGCCGGTGAAGGGCGGATCACGGGCTCGACCGACCAGAGCGCCGTAACCAGACCCTTGAGACGTGGCTCCAGCCGGGCAAGCGGCACATCGGCCGCCTCGCGCAGGAGGAGCGTTTCGGCCCGCGGATCGCGGAAGGCAAACAGGGCCTGGCGCAGGTCTTCCCGGCCTGCCGCCAGGTCGATCAGCGCCCCGGCAAAGCCGGCAAGACCGCGTGCGCCCAGCCGGCCGAGGAGATGGTCGGTCTCACCCGCCAACGCGGCGAGGCTCTCCGGCGCGCGCTCGGCCACATCGGCGACCACCGCGAGCCAGGCTGAGAGATCATCGGCATCGCTCAGCCAGCGCAACGCGCGCGGCACGGCAGCCAGGACCAGCGTCGCATCGCCGCCACGCCCGCGGCGGCCGAGTTCGCTGGCCAGCTCCAGGAGCTGGATGAGCGGCTCCGCACCGGCCCTGTCGAACAGCGCCAATGCTGCCGTCGCAAGCGCACGCCGCTGCAGGCTCGCAGGCTGGAACCGGTCACAGAAGGTGGCGGCCGCCCGCTCCAGCGCCGCCCGATCCTCCGCCGACACGCGCGCCATTAGTCCGGACAGCAGCCGATCCGTCGCGGATCCGGCAGACGCCGCAACGGTCAGCGGGCCTGGCCTGTCCGCCTCTGCCAGTTGGGTCATCCCGGCCACCCTCTTACTGGCACGCCGCAATGGCGTCCGTCAGGCTGGCCCGCAGGTCCGGGTCGTCGGTGATCGGCAGGACCAGCGCCATCTGGCAGGCCGCAGTGAGCGAGATGCCGCGCGCCATCAGGCGCCCGGCCTGGATCAGCATGCGCGTCGAGGCGCCTTCATCAAGGCCATGGCCCTTCAGGTTGCGCGAGCGGTCGGCGACCCTCACGAGAAGCGTGGCCGTTGCCTCGTCGATGCCGGCCTCGCGCGCCACGATCCGGGCTTCGCGTGCGGCGTCGGGATAGGTGAAGTCGAGCCCGACAAAGCGCTGCTTGGTGGATTCCTTCAGGTCCTTCAGCACGCTCTGGTAGCCCGGGTTGTAGGAGATCACGAGCTGGAAGTCGGGATGGGCCCGCACCAGCTCGTTCTTCTTGTCGAGCGGCAGGATGCGGCGGTCGTCGGTGAGTGGATGGATCACCACGGTCGTGTCCTGCCGCGCCTCGACGATCTCGTCGAGATAGCAGATCGCTCCGTGGCGCACGGCCAGCGTCAGCGGGCCGTCGTGCCAGACGGTGCCGTCCGCATCGAGCAGGAACCGCCCGACCAGATCGGACGCGGTCATGTCCTCGTGGCAGGCGACGGTCACCAGCGGCCGGCCGAGCCGCCAGGCCATGTGCTCGATGAACCGCGTCTTGCCGCAGCCGGTCGGCCCCTTGATCATCACCGGCTGGCGCAGGGCATGGGCGGCGGTGAAGAGGTCGATCTCGTCCGCCTGCGGGGCGTAGAAGGGTTCGTCGGCAAGGAAATACGGCGCAAGGACCATCGTCTGGCTCACTCTGGATGCAATCTTTGGAAAAAGAGGCCGGCGGCGGATGGGACGCCGCCGGCAAGTCCATCAGCGGTGGACAGGGGTCTTCTCGTTCGGGATGCCGTCAATCGGGCACTCGGCCGTTCCGGCAGTGGACCGGGTCATGGCCTCGACCATTTCGCGGGTGCCCTCCGGATCACTGATCCACTTCTGGTAGAAGTCATAGGGGCAGGCCGCGACGCCCTTGGAGCTTTCACCGGAGTTGATCATGCCGGTGTAGCCACGGTGAACGAGCTTGTAGAGGTGGTTCTGCGACTGCATGTTGCGCCGCGCGTCACGGATCATCGAGACGGAGAGCGGCGCATACTGGATGCCGTAATCCTCCTCGCCGCACTCGCCGAGCGTCCGGCCGTCGAAGCCGACGATGGCCGAGTGGCCGAAGTAGGAATAAACGCCGTCGAAGCCGGCCGCATTGGCCACCGCCACATAGACGTTGTTGGCGAAGGCCATGGCCTTGGAGATGATGATCTGCTGCTCCTTGGCCGGGTACATGTAGCCCTGGCAGCGGACGATCAGCTCGGCGCCCTTCATGGCACAGTCGCGCCAGATTTCCGGATAGTTGCCGTCATCACAGATGATCAGCGAGATCTTCATGCCCTTCGGGCCTTCCGACACGTAGGTGCAGTTGCCCGGATACCAGCCCTCGATCGGCACCCACGGCATGATCTTGCGGTACTTCTGGACGATCTCGCCTTTGTTGTTCATCAGGATGAGGGTGTTGTAGGGCGCCTTGTTCGGGTGCTCCTCGTGCCGCTCGCCGGTGAGCGAGAACACGCCCCAGACATTGGCCTTGCGGCAAGCTTCCGCGAAGATGGCGGTTTCCTCGCCCGGCACCTGCG
Organism: Pannonibacter sp. SL95; assembly: GCF_026672425.1. Taxonomy (GTDB): domain Bacteria; phylum Pseudomonadota; class Alphaproteobacteria; order Rhizobiales; family Stappiaceae; genus Pannonibacter. Next base: position 472,724 of record NZ_JAPPRC010000003.1, on the reverse strand, counting down.
AGGCGGTCTCGTACATCTCCTTGCTGTCGTACATGATGCCGTGGGTCGAGTATTCCGGGAAGATCACGAGATCCATGCCTGGCAGCCCGATCTTCATGCCCTCGACCATCGCCGCGATCTTGCGGGCATTCTCGAGCACTTCGGCCTTGGTATGAAGGCGCGGCATCTTGTAGTTGACCACCGCCACGCCGACGGTGTCATTGCTGCTGGAAATATCGCCGTGATGCATGCTTGTTCCTCCGGTGGAGTGGTTGGGACCCTCGCGTCTTGCTTGAATGGGCCTGGTCGCCTTACACCGCCATGTGGCGGTGGATGAGGTCGTCGGTCAGCCCTGCGATAGGTCCGGATGCGACCACGCGTCCCTTTTCGAGGATCGCGAAGTCGGTGCTGGCGCGCCGTGCGAACGCGATGTTCTGTTCCACGAGCACGATGGTGATGCCGAAGCGTCGGTTCAGCGACAGGATCGCCTCCTCGATCAGTTCGACGATGTTGGGCTGGATGCCCTCCGCCGGCTCATCCAGCAGGATGATGCGCGGGTCGGTCATCAGCGCCCGGGCGATGGCCAGCTGTTGCTGCTGACCGCCCGAAAGGTTGCCTCCAGCGCGGCCACGAAACTCGCGCAGGATCGGGAACATGTCGAAGACGAGCGCCTCCAGCTCCTTGCCGCGGTCGCTGGTGCGGGCAAAGCCGCCGAGCTGCAGGTTCTCGTAGACGGTGAAGCGCGGCAGGATGCCTCGTCCCTGCGGCACGTAGCCGATGCCGGCGCGGGCTCGTTGATGGGTCGCCATCCGGTTGATGTCCTGACCATCGAGGCGGATCTCTCCCTCGGTCCGGTCGAGGAGGCCGAGCATGGCGCGCATCAGCGTCGTCTTGCCGACGCCATTGCGGCCAAGCACCGACAGGAAGGCGCCCGTACCGACGCTCAGGTCGATACCCTGCAGGGCACGCGAGTTGCCGTAGAAGCCGTCGAGTTTGCTGATCTCAAGCACCGTGGATCCCCATCGAACCGAGGTAGACTTCGCGCACGCGCTCGTTGGCGCTGATCTCGTCCGCCGTGCCTTCGGCGAGCAGCGAGCCCTGGTGCATCACCGAGAGGACGTCGCCGATGTCGCGCACGAAGCCCATGTCGTGCTCGACGACGATGATCGTGTGCTTGCCCTTGAGGCGGTTGCAGATGTCGGCCGTCTTGCGCGTTTCCTGCGCCGTCATGCCGGCAGTCGGCTCGTCGAGCAGGATCAGCTCACTGTCCTGGGCAAGCAGCAGGGCAATCTCGAGCCACTGCGTCTGGCCATGCGACAGGTTGGCCGCCGGCTCGTCCAGCTGGTCGGCAAGCCCCACGAACTCCGCCAGATGCTCCAGCCCGTCGCCGGAGCGCCCGCGCCGGAAGAGGTTCGCGAAAACACCGGGCTGACGGCACAGCGCCACCTCCAGGTTTTCGCGCACCGACAGCTGGCGGAACACGCTGGGGACCTGGAACTTGCGGCCAACCCCGGCCCGCGCGATCTCGAAGTCTTCCATTGTGGTCAGATTTTTGTCACCCAGCCGGATCTCGCCGCTGAGCGCACGGGTCTTGCCACAGATGAGGTCGAGGGCGGTGGTCTTGCCCGCACCATTGGGGCCGATCAGGCAACGCAGCTCGCCCTTGTTGACGCTGAGGTTGAGATTGTTGACCGCGCGAAAGCCGTTGAAGCTGACACAGAGATCGACAAGTTGCAGATGCACGGCGCTCATGACTTGTCTCCCGTCTTGGAGGCGGACACCTCGGCGAGCGCAGGACGCAGGGCAGCGCCCTCGCTGCGCCGGGATGACTGCGCGAGGCGATTGCGGATGAGGGTGACAAGGCCGGCAAGGCCATTGGGCAGGAACAGAACGACCAGCACGAAGGTCACGCCCATCACCAGCGTCCAGCTGTCGAGGAAGGCTTCGCTTTCGGAGAGGGCGCCCTGCATCCCGGCAATAAGGATTGCGCCGATGAGGGCTCCGACGAGGCTCTGGCGACCACCGACGGCACACCAGATGACGATGGACAGCGACAGCGGCACATCGAGGAATGTCGGCGAGGCGAATTCCATCACCACGGTGTAGAGCATGCCCGCCAGACCGGCGACGGCAGCCGAAACCGACATGGCGAGGATCTTGAAGGCCGCGACGTCGTAGCCGAAGAAGCGCACCCGCCGTTCGTCATCGCGGATCGCCTGGAAGATCAACCCGGCCTTGCTGCGCGTCACGGCCAAACAGGCAAACAGCGACACGGTCAGGCAGGTCGCCACCAGATAGTAGGTTGATGCGGAATAGGCATCGAATTCAAAGCCGAACAGCTCCAGCTGGGCCAGGTCCGTGATGCCGTTGAAGCCGCCGGTGTAGCTCTGCAGGTCGATGATCAGCAGGTTGCCGACGACCAGCGCGGCCAGCGTGATGATGGCAACAAAGACGCCCGTGACGCGGCCGCGGAACATGAACCAGCCAAGCAGCGCCGCAATCAGCACCGGAACGAGGATCCCGGCGATGATCGCAAATGTCATCGACTGGAACGGCACCCAGGCAAGCGGCAGGCGTTCCACGTTGTTCCAGACCATGAAGTCCGGCAGGCCTTCAGAGCCGGTGTGCACCGGAACCGTGCGCAGCTTCAGCGCCATGGCCATGCAATAGGAACCAAGACCAAAGCTCAGCGCCTGACCGAGGTTGAGGATCCCGGCATAGCCCCAGGACAGGGCCAGCGCCATGGCCACCATGCCCAGCACCAGATAACGGGCGATGCGGTTCAGCAGGAAGTCATCGTCTATGCCGAGCGGCACCAGGAAGATCAGCAGGCAGACTGCAGCATAGGCGGCAATCTGCAGGCGGCCGTTGAGGACAGACTCCGATCGCCTTGAGGGAGAAAGAGACACACGTGTCATGGGATCAGCTCCGGACCTTGGTGACGAACAGGCCCTGCGGGCGGAAACGGATGAGGACGATGATCGCAAGCAGCACCAGAGCCTTGGCGATTGTGTCGTTCGACACATAGGCAAGCGAGCCGGACATCTGGCCGAGCAGCGCAGCGCTTGCGACCGTTCCGAACAGGCTCTGCACGCCGCCGAGAACGACAACGAAGAAAGCGTCGACCACATAGGCTGCGCCCATTTCCGGGCTCACACTCTTCAGCGGCGCCACCAGCGCACCTGCGAGACCGGCAAGGCCCGCGCCATAGGCAAAGGTCAGGCTGTAGACCTTGTCGGCATTGACGCCGAAGCACATGGCGGTGTTGCGATCCTGCACGACAGCACGCAGCCGCGTGCCGAAGGAGGTTCGGAACATCAGTGCCCAGGTCGCGGCAAACAGGGCGGCGACGAACAGGAAGACAAAGACGCGGTAGGACGAAACACCGACGCCAAGGATCGATACTGTCCCGGAGAAAATCTCAGGCATGCCGACGTAACGCAGCTCTCCGCCCGCCGTCAGGCGGATGACCTGTTGCAGCACCACGCCGATGCCCCAGGTTGCCAGCAACGTGTCGAGTGGCCGGGCGTACAGGAACCGGATCACCCCGCGCTCAGTCGCCCAGCCGAAGGCCCCGACCCCGATAAAGATGAAGACGAGGCTGGACAGGAGATCCAGCCCGAACACGCTGTTGAGCGCCCAGGCCCCATAGGCTCCGAGCATGACGAACTCGCCATGGGCCATGTTGATGACGCCCATGGAGCCGTAGATGATCGCCAGACCCAGCGCGACGAGCAGCAGGATGGAACCGATGCTGAGGCCGGTGATGACTTGTTGAAGAATGAAATCCACGGGCGTGCTCCCTCGCCAGCCGCATTGCCTCTCGAAAGCCCCGCCGCAGACCCCGGCGCTGGAGAGCGCCGGGGAAACAGGGGCTTGTCTTTTGCAGGAGAACGTTCGCTCAGCTTTCCTTCAGGCCATCCGCCGTGCACGCTTGGCCGGGATAGGCAGCGTACGGGTTCGGCGCGATCCATTCGGGGAAGCTCTCCAGCACCTCGAACTGGCCGTTTGACTTCGCCATGGCGATCTTTGGCCAGAGGAAGGTGTGCAGGTTTTCCGGCTCGATGCGGATGCGGCCTTGCGGAGCGATCAGCTCCTGGCCCTTGACCGCTTCACGGATGGTGGGCGGGTCGATCTCGCTGCCAGCCAGCTTCTCGACAGCCTGCTTGAACAGGTAGACCTGGAAGTAGGACGGCTCGGACACGAAATGGGTGACCTTGTCGTCGCCCCAGCGGCGCTTGTAGGCAGCCACGAACTTCTCGTTCTCCGGCGACTGGTGCACCATGAAGTAGGGCGCGGAGGTGAAATGCCCGGCTGCCGCTTCACCGCCCATGGCTGCGACTTCGTTTTCCGACGTCGTAAGGCTGGCCATCGGCATCTTTTCCGGATCGAGACCGGCCGCGCGGTACTGGCGGTGCAGCGCCACGACGGAATCGCCGACAACGGTCGAGAAGATGACGTTCGGCTGCGTGCTCTGGATCTTGTTGATGACCGAAGAGAACTCGGAATGGCCGAGCGGCACGTATTCCTCGTTCACCACCTCACCGCCGAGTTTCTCGAGCAGCTTCTTGCAGTAGTTGTTCTCTTCCTTCGGATAGATGTAGTTCGAGCCGATCAGGTAGAACTTCTTGCCGAATTTCTGCACCAGCCAGGGGATGAACTCATCCTGCTGCTGGTTCGGTACGGCACCGGTGTAGATCACGTTCTTCGAGCATTCGCGGCCCTCGTAGAGGGTCGGATACCAGTAGAGATTGTCGCGCTTCTCGAACACCGGGAGCACGGCCTTGCGGCTGGCCGAGGTGTAGGAGCCGAACACCGACACGCACTTGTCGCCAACGACAAGCTTGCGGGCCTTTTCGGCAAAGGTGGCCGGATCGGACGCCGGATCCTCGACGATCGGCACGATCTTCATTCCGTTGATGCCACCAGCGGCGTTGATCTCCTCGATCGCCAGCAGCGTCGCCTTGTTGAGCGACTCCTCGATGATGCCCGTCGTACCGGTCAGCGAGAACAGGACACCCACCTTGATCTCGCCATTGGCGGCGCGCGCCAGCGACATGTTCTTGTTCCAGATGTGTGGGAACCCGGTTGCGGCAAAGGCGCCGGTGGCGGCAATGCCTTTCAGGAAACTGCGTCTTTTCATGGTCATGCAACCCTCCGGTCGGAAATGCGAAAAGCCCCGCGCTGACCGCCTTGCAGGCGGACGGCGTCGAGGCTCCCTTGCCATCGCTTTTTTGTGGGCGGACAACGCCGCGGACATGCAGGACCGAGTTCTGACGACACAGGTTCGTCAAAATAAAAAACCCCGCAAACCGACCCTTAGGATCAATTGCGGGGCACTGATGCCTGCATTTCGGGACGGCCTCGTTGCCATCCGCCGAGCGTTTCTTACGCTCGATTAAATGTTAGCCAAGCAATTCCTGCGAGTCAACAATTGCATTGGCGATTGCGCCAATGGAAACACGTTTTGACATCGCCTGACGACGCAGGAACTGATAGGCATCCTCTTCACTCATGCCTTTGCGATGCATGATGATGGATTTGGCCCTTTCGACGCTGCGCATGTTCCGCAGGTTCTCGTCCAGCTTGTCGATCCGTCCGCGCAGCCGCTGTTCGTAGCGGAAATGATCGCGCGCCAGAGCCAGCGTACATTGCAGGGTCAGGGGATCGACCGGCAGGACCAGAACACCATGGGCCGCTGTGTCACGCAGCAGGTCCGGACGGAACGGCGCATTCTTTGGCAGGAGAGCCACGAGCGCAGACTCGGGTTCTCCCGGCAACCAGGGCACACGGGTCGGCAGATCCTCGACCAGATCGCACAGCAGCATGTCGTATCCGGTCGGCAAGGTCGCCGGAACCGGCCAGACATGTTGCGGCCGGGCCCGCAGCTTCTGCAATTCGCGGATCAGGGCATCGCCCTCACCGGTCCGCTCCGTGATGACGCCGATGCTGACATCGGCAAAGGGAAAGGTCGTCTGTCCGGGACGGGCGACCGGACGCCCCTGGGGCACCGGAGCCGCAACCCGCGAGGAAAGCGACAGCAGGCTGCGGCGTCCGCGTCCGTCCCCGTCTGTCAGGCTCGGTCCCCTGTCAAAACCATTGCTCGGTCTCATGCTCATCAGATCCGCTCTTCCGGTTCAGGCATAGGCAAGGTTCCGCGCGTAGCCGATCAGGTAGGGATCAGCCTTCACCCGGGTTGGAGATTCGTAGACAAGATCAAACTGGCCCTGCCGGTTCGCCTTGCCGATCCGGGTCCACAGATCCGTGTGACCACAGACAGGATTGACGGAAATGTTGCCCTGCGGGGCATCATATTCCGAGCCCATCACGGTGTTGCGCAGGACCTCCGTGTCCAGCGAATTGGTCTCGGCCAGCGTCTTGGCGAAGACGTGCACCTGAAAATAGGCCGCCTCCAGACACATGTTGGTCGACTGGTCCTCGCCATAGCGCTTCTTGTAGAGCTGCACGAAGGAGGAGTTCCTGGCGCCATCGATGCCCTGGAAATAGGGGGCCGCGGTGATATGCCCTTCACCGACGTCGAAGCCCATGGCCTGGATCTCCGCTTCCGTCGTGGTCAGGCTGGCGATGGGCATGACCTTCGGATCAAAGCCCATGTCATGGTACGTCTGATACAGGAAAATCGTGCTGTCGCCGACGACGGTCGAGAAGATGACGTCCGGCTGGGCGGCCTTCACCTCGCGCAGCAGCGGCTGGAACTCTGACCGGTCCGCAGACAGGCGCACATAGCGCTCACCAACCACTTCGCCGCCGCTGTTGGCCACCAGCTCGCGCATGATCCGGTTGCTCTCGCGCGGATAGACGTAATCCGAGCCAATAAAGAAGAAGCGCCGGCCATACATTTCCATCAGCAGGCGGCACAGCTCGACACTGTTCTGGTTGGGCGCAGCGCCCGTGTAGATCACGTTCGGCGAGAACTCGAAGCCCTCGTAAAGCGTCGGATACCACAAGAGGCCGTTCAGCCGCTCGACCACCGGAAGCACGGCCCGGCGGCTGGAGGACGTATAGCACCCGAACATGGTGGTGACGCCGTCCTCGATCATCAGCTTCTTGGCGCAACGGCCAAAGGCGCGGGCTTCGGAGCCCGGGTCATAGATCACCGGTTCGATCGGACGGCCATTGATGCCGCCGGCTGCGTTGATTTCGTCGATGGCCGTCAGCGTGCCGCGCAGCTGCGTTTCCTCGATGACGGCCATGAAACCGCTCTGGGAAAACAACACCCCGACGCGCCATGGGGCGGACGTCTGTTCAGATCCTCTCACCTCGATCCCCTCGTCTGCTGGTCCTGCCTTGCTTCGCCAAGTCATCCAAGCCTTGCGCTGCCGCATCTGGCCAACGCCCAGCGACAGACTGGCCATTGCAAAGCCAGTTTCGTCGTCACACCACCCGACCCCTCGACAGGATGACAGCCGGAACGAAAGACGCTGAACCAACAGAACAAGTCCTGCCAGCATGCGACCTTGCGCAGGCGTCAATGGCGGATCAGGACCGCCAGATCAGCGATGTCTGAGACATTACGCGCACTCTATTCCCCTCAACGCCCTTTGTTGGGCACCCGTTTTTCGGGTTCTTTTTTATTCCAGCTGCCGCAAACCGGCGGGTAAACCAGCTTCACCCGCCAATTCGTTAACATGCTCATGAATTGAGCAGCTCTTTCAGCTTTTCGTCAAGGAACTTTACATCGACCGGGCTGGTTCCGGGCCCGCCGGCGAAATGCCCCCAGACGGATTCAAACACGATCAGCTTGGCATTGGGCATATGCGCCACCTCGAACTCGCTGTCTTCCGGCGGGAAGTAGAGGTCGGTGCGGCCGGGCATGACATAGGCCTTGGCCTTGATGGCCCCGAGCGCCTTGCGGAAATCGCCGTTGTAGAGCTCGTTGTCGCTGATATCGCCATTCTGCCAGGTCCACAGCATGGTGAGCAGGTTGTTGGCGTCCTTGGGCAGGAAGAACCCTTCCCAGAAGGCAACGAGAAAGTCTTCCAGCGAGGAATAGCCCAGCGCCTTCAGATCAAGTTCCTGGCGATAGAAAGCCTGCGAGAAGCCCCAGCCGGCATAGACGCGCGCCATGGCGCGCAGGCCCTTCTCCGGTTTCTTGTCGCCGTACCAGCCGTTGTTGAAGGCCGAATCTGCGGTGAGTGCTGCCTTCACGCCTTCCAGGAACACGAAATTGTGCCGGGAGCACTTGGCCGAGCCACAGAACGGCGCGATCCGCTCCACCATGTCGGGGTACATCGCGCCCCAGTGGAAGGTCTGCAGCGCACCCATCGACCAGCCGGTCACCAGCGGCAGCCTGGTTATGCCGAAATGCTCGGTCACCAGCTGGTGCTGGGCGCGCACGTTGTCATAGGCGGTGATCTGCGGAAACCGGGATGCGTTGTAGGGTTCCGGCGTGTTGCTTGGCGAGGATGACAGGCCGTTGCCCAGCATGTTGGGAATGATGATGAAATACTTGTCCGGATCGAGCGCCATGCCCTTGCCGATGAGCCATTCGTTGTCGGGATGCTGGCCCGAATACCAGGTCGGATAGACGATGGCATTGTCCTTGGCCGGCGACAGCGTGCCGAAGGTCTTGTAGGCGAGCTTGGCGCCCCGCAAGGTCGCCCCCCGCTGCAGGCGGAAATCTCCCAGATCGTACAGCTTGTAATCGACGCTCATGAAACTCAGTCCCCTTTGGTCTTTCTTGATATGGCCGCCGGGAGCGCCGCGTCGGCACCCCCGGCTGCAGCATTGTCAGGCCGACGCTTTTTGCGCGGCGCGTGCCTGGCCGATCACAGCATAGGCGATGCCGCCGGCAAGACCGGCGCAGATCGCGGTCGACAGATACGGCGCGTAGAACTCAACAACGAAGGCGACCAGCGAGCCGATGATCCAGGCGAGGAACGCCTGACCGCGCCAATCCTGGTCGATCACCGCCGGGCGGCGCAGGACATACTGGTCAACGATGATGATGGCACCGATCGGCGGCACCAGAATGCCGAGCAGCGACAGCCATTCGATGAAGAAGGCCCAGACGTTGCCGGCTGCGACCACGATGCCGATGATGCCAAGCACCACGGCCATGATGCGCATATGACTCGACAGGATGCGCGACCAGCCGGTCGCCGCATTGTAGAGGCAGTGGGCACAGACCGAACCGAGGTTGCAGTAGAGGAACAGGAACGCCAGCACGCTCAGGAAGCCAATCTGCTTGGCGTTCATGTAGCCGAACATGTTGTCGGCCCCGAACGGATTGGCATCCGGCACGGCCAGCGCGGCCGTCGTCACGCCGCCCACCAGCATCGCCACAAGGTTGGCGAAGGGGAAGGCGCTGAAGGTAGCGACCAGCGAGCTCTTGCTGTCGGCTGCCCAGCGGTTGAAGTCGGCCGTCACCGTGCCCGCATCGATGAAGAGCGCGATCACGACCGTCAGGCCGACACCCATCGACATGGTCGCCACGCCATTGTTGCCAGCGTAAGCGTAGATCGCATCCCAGCTCGTCGTCGATGCCGCATCGAACATCACGTAAAGGCCGAGAATGATGAAGGCCGGCACCGAAACGAGGCCGATGGCATGCAATCCGCGCACGCCGACAAAGGTGATGCCGATGTAGAGCACGCCGGCCAGCACCGTCATCATCACGTAGTTGAGTTCATAGGCGGTGCTGATCAGCGCGCCGGTGATCCCGGTCTGCACGGCATACCACCCGAGCAGCAATGTCGACAGCAGACCCGAGGCCAGCACATAACCCTTGCGGCCGAAGACGACGCTGGCCAGCAGCGCGAAATTGAAACCGGTCTTCGACCCGAGCAGCCCGAGCAGCCCGACATAGACGAGCATGATGAGATTACCGACGATCATCGCCGTCAGCGCATTGGCAAAGCCCATGCCCAGCACCAGCAACGAACCCGTCATGGCCCCGGTGATGATCATCGGAAACCCGATCCACACCGTGGTGACCGAGAACATGCTGCGCCGCGCGGCCATGGGCACTGCGGTGTGTTCGTATTCCGCTCCGAGCACGTGGTCGACTTCGCTTTCCACGGCTTCCACATTCTGCGTCAGTTTTGACATGCGACTCCCCTCTTCCTGTTCGTCACAAGCCAAATTGCGGCGAGGTCAGCCGGGCTCGTTCGGGCACGACTTCCTCGCCCCCGGCACCGGTTCTTCAGACCCAGAAACGCAAAAAGGCCTCCGCATGGCTCCGATAAAGGAGACATGAGGAGGCCTTTTTGCCTGCGTTTTCGTCCGGCGCCGGTGCCGGTATCCGGGTTTTCCCGGACAGAGAAAGACGATAGATCGCTCCTGTCTGTGTGTCAATTGCGTGAAGCGTAGCGCCTTGCCCGCATCTGGCCTCTTCGCACCTGCCGCAAAGGTCTGCGTAGAAACACGGTTGCCCGGACCACAAATCCGCCGCACGTTGCAGGCTGGACAGTCGGGCGAGGATTGCCCGGCATCCCAAACGACGCGCCAATGGCGCGGATCTTGAGGAAACAGGGAGGCTATTCCATGCGCTTCATGTCGCGCACGCTCGCCATTGCAGCCGTTGCAGCCACGGCACTCACCGGTGCCATGGCGCCGGCCAAGGCAGAATTCATCAACATCCTGACGGGCGGCACCTCTGGTGTCTATTATCCGCTGGGTGTCGCCCTCTCGAAGATCTACGGCGAGAAGATCGAAGGCGCACGTCCGCAGGTCCAGGCCACCAAGGCTTCGGTCGAAAACCTCAACCTGCTGCAGCAGGGCAAGGGCGAACTGGCCTTCGCTCTCGGCGACAGCGTCAAGCTGGCCTGGGAAGGCAATGCCGATGCGGGCTTCAAGGCTCCGCTCGATAAGCTGCGCGGCATTGCCGCCGTCTATCCCAACTACATCCAGATCGTCGCGTCCAAGGACAGCGGCATCACCACGCTTGACCAGCTCAAGGGCAAGTCCCTGTCCGTCGGCGCAGCGAAGTCCGGAACCGAGCTGAACGCCCGGGCGATCTTCCAGGCCGCCGGCCTGATGTACTCGGACCTCGCCAAGACCGAGTATCTGCCCTTCGCAGAATCCGTCGAGCTGATGAAGAACCGCCAGCTGGACGCCACGTTGCAGTCCGCTGGCCTTGGCGTTGCGTCGATCAAGGACCTTGCAACGTCCGTTCCGATCAACGTCGTCGCCGTGCCCGCCGATATCGTTGCCAGCCTCGGTGCGCCCTACGTCGCGGCCACCATCCCGGCCGGGACCTATCAGGGTCAGGACGCGGACGTGTCCTCCGTGGCAGTCATCAACTTCCTTGTGACCCACGAGGATGTGTCGGAAGAAACCGCCTACCAGATGACCAAGCAGCTGTTCGAAAACCTGCCGGACATGGTTGCTGCTCACGCTGCCGCCAAGGCGATCAGCCTGGAAAAGGCCAAGAACGGCATGCCGATTCCGCTGCATCCGGGCGCCGAGCGCTACTACAAGGAAAAGGGCCTGATGTAATCAGGCCTGCCGGGTTCCGGATCTGACGTTCATTCCCCTCCCGCGGCATGCCCGCCGGGAGGGGTTTGGCTTTGGACGTCGCCGGCGACCCATCCTCTTGTCTCTTGTCTCTTGTCTCTTGTCCCTTCCCCGACCCAAACCACGGACACAATCGTGACCACCCAGACCGACGCCGCGCCAGCCGCGCATGATCCGCACTCCATGGGCTTTCCGTCCACGCGCGAAGGCCGCCTCCTGTTCTGGATCGCGCTTACCTTTTCCGTATTCCAGATCGCAACGGCAGCCCACGTGATCGATCTGCCGAGCCAGATCGTCCGCGCAGTCCATGTCGGGTTCCTGGGCCTGCTCGCCTTTCCGCTTGTGGCCGCCTCGCGCCACGCCAACCCGGCCTTTCGCACGCTGGCCTGGCTGCTCGCTGCCGCCAGCGTCGGCGTCGCCGGCTATCAGTGGGTGGAGTATACCGAGCTGCTGGTGCGCGCTGGCGATCCATTGCCTCTGGACATTGCAATCGGCGTGGTCGCGCTGGTCGTCGTCTTTGCCGCAGCCTGGGCAATGATGGGCATCGCCCTGCCGCTGATCGCAGGCCTGTTCCTCGCCTATTGTCTCTTCGGCGAACATCTGCCACCCCCGCTTGATCATCGCGGCTATGACTTCGCGCAGGTCATCGAACACATGGCCTATGGCACGGAAGGCATCTACGGCATTCCGGTCTACGTCAGCTCCAGCTTCATCTTCCTTTTCATCCTGTTCGGCTCGTTCCTCGAGCGGGCAGGCATGATCAAGCTCTTCACCGATGTCAGCCTTGGCCTCGTTGGCCATGCGACAGGCGGAGCCGCGAAAGTAGCGGTGGTCTCCTCCGGTCTGATGGGCACGATCTCCGGTTCGGGCGTCGCCAATGTGGTTACGACCGGCCAGTTCACGATTCCCCTCATGAAGAGCTTCGGCTACCGCTCGGCCTTCGCCGGCGGCGTTGAGGCCACGGCCTCCATGGGCGGCCAGATCATGCCGCCGGTGATGGGCGCGGTTGCCTTCATCATGGCCGAGACGCTGGGGGTCGAGTATTTCGAGATCGTCAAGGCGGCGCTGATCCCGGCCATCCTGTACTTCGCCTCGGCCTTCTGGATGGTCCATCTGGAAGCTGGAAAGCGCAATCTGCGTGGCATGGCCAAGTCGGAGCTGCCATCTGCCACCAAGGCGCTGAAAGAAGGCTGGTACCTGATCCTGCCGCTGGCCGTTCTGGTCTATCTGCTGTTCGGCGGCTTCACGCCGCTTTACGCCGGAACCATCGGCCTCGGCCTGACTGTCCTTCTCATTCTTGGCGGCTCGGTCGCCCTCGGCCTGCCTTCTCAAGTGCTGCGGATCATCTTCTGGATCGGTCTCGGCCTTGTCGCCGCAGCCTTTTTCAAGTTCGGTATTGGCGTGATCCTGGCCGCGGTCGCGGCCCTTGTCGCGGTCTGCGCCATCACCCGCGGAGGACGCCAGACGCTGGCCGATTGCCGCGACAGCCTCGCCGATGGCGCGCGTTCGGCCCTTCCGGTCGGTGTTGCCTGTGCCCTTGTCGGCGTCATCATCGGCACGATGACGCTCACCGGTGCTGCCAACACCTTCGGCCAGTTCATCGTCAGCGTCGGGCAGGACAGCCTGTTCCTGTCGCTGCTGTTGACCATGGTCACCTGTATCGTGCTCGGCATGGGTATTCCCACCATTCCGAACTACATCATCACCTCCTCCATCGCCGGTCCGGCACTGCTGGAGCTGGGCGTACCGCTGATCGTCAGCCACATGTTCGTGTTCTATTTCGGCATCCTCGCCGATCTGACGCCGCCGGTGGCCCTGGCCTGCTTTGCCGCGAGCCCGATTGCCAAGGAAAGTGGCCTCAAGATTTCCTTCGAGGCGATCAAGGTTGCTGCGGCCGGCTTCGTCATCCCCTTCATGGCTGTCTACACGCCAGCCCTGATGCTGCAGGATGGCGGCCCGATGGCATCGGCGATCGGCTACTGGCCTGCCGTGGCTTATGTGGTGGTCAAGGTCGGCGTGGCGATTGCGCTCTGGGGCGCGGCCGTCATCGGCTGGCTGGGCGTACCGCTTGCCCTCTGGCAGCGCGCACTGGCCATGGCCGCCGCCTTCACGCTTGTCGCCGCGCTGCCCGTCACCGACGAGATCGGCTTTGCCCTGAGCCTCGCGTTCGCCGCGGTGGTCTGGCTGGCCAACCGCAAGGCGGGTGACGCGGCATGAGCGCGTGTCTGATGGCGGGCACGCTGGTGCTCGCCATCTCGGGCACGTTCTCGCTGAGCTGGACCCATTCGGTGGAAAAGACCGGCTGGGAGGAAACCTGGGACATGACACAGGCCGGCCTTGTCGCCCGCGAGGCCCGAGTCCGAGGTTCTGGCGCGGGCATGGAACCGGGCGACGGCGCGCGGCTCATTGACGGCTGGTGGGTCTGGACACCATCCCTGCCGCCGCAAACTGAATTGACGCTTGCCGCATCCGGCGCAACAGTCAGCGGCTGGCGCCTCTGTGCCGACGGCACCTGTCACGACCTTGGCACCACAGCCTCAGACCCGATCCGCATCAGACCTTGCCCGTGAAGTGGAGCGTTGGCCCGCGCGCTTACTTCACCAGATCGCGCTGGTAGATCCAGTCGTGGTCGGGATGGTTCTTGAAGCGCCACTTCCGCAAGGGGCCCGCCATGACGTTGAGATAGTACATCTCGTAGCCATAGGGCGCGCCGCAGGGATGGTGCCCCTTGGGCACCAGAACCACGTCATGGTTGCTCACAGCCATGGTCTCGTCCAGCGAGCCGTCTTCCGTAAACACCCGCTGGATGCCAAAGCCCTGCGCCGGGTTGAGGCGGTGATAATAAGTCTCTTCCAGATAGGTCATGTCGGGGAAGTTGTCCTCGTCATGCCGGTGCGGCGGGTAGGACGACCAGTGGCCGGGCGGTGTGAACACTTCCGTCACCAGCAGGCTGCCGGCCACATCCCGCCCTTCCATGGCGATGTTGTGGATGTAGCGGGTGTTGGTCCCCTGACCGCGGCTTTCCAGCGTCAGCCCCTCGGGACCAAGCAATTGCACTGGATGAGTGGACAGCCCCGGCGCAGTGCAGACCGCCAGCGTCAGGGCCGTCGTTGCCCGCACCTGCCATTCCGACTTGTCCGGCACGTAGACGCAGGCCGGCGGCAGCTTCTCGAACACGTCGAGCCGCAGGCCAAGCTCGCCGAAGGACTGGCCTCCGGCGCTCACCTCGGCCTTGCCCTCGACCAGCACGAGGATCGCCTCGCGGCCGCCGGTTGCCTCGCGCACCTCCTCGCCCGCCTCCAGGCGATAGAGGTCGAAGCCGACATAGCCCCAGTTTGCGGCCTCGGGCGTAATGGCGTGAACCTTGCCACGGGTGCCGGTCGGCCGGCGCAACAGGTTGGTCATGACTTGTCTCCAGCGTCATCCGGCTTGGGACGGTAACTCACCAGCAGCATCCAGGCCGCATAGGCCGCGACCGCGACGAAGAACACCGCCCAGCCGGTCGCCCCGGTCCAGGCCTCCACGCCGGCCCAGGCCAGTGTCACCCCGACGATGGCAAGGCGGCGCCACAGGGGCCGATAGAAGGGATGATCCGGGTCGATGATCTTCATCAGGGTCTCTTGGTTGTGTTCGCGCGCCGACAAGGGAACATGTTGGCCGGAACCAGTTCAAGTGCCCCGGCCTTTCAGTCTCCCTCCCCCTTGAGGGGAGCGAGAGGCTGTGCCGCAATCGGGTATCAGTTTCGTGTACCCGTATCGCTTGTCAGTGCCACGCGCCCGCGAACGGACACTATCAGGCTCTGTCCAGCCCCACGTCCTTGGCCAGCGCCTTCAGCGCTTTCAGCCCCATGCTCTGGTACTCGAAGGGGATGCGGACACTCGGGTCCTGCTCGGCCTCGATCACCAGCCAGCCTTCATAGCCATGCGCCGCCGCCGTAGCCAGCACCGGGCGGAAGTCGACGCCGCCCTCCGGGTCACCCGGCACGGTGAAGACGCCGCGGCGCACGCCCTCGAGGAAAGACAGCCCCTCCTCGCGCACCTGGCGCATGATCGCCGGACGCACGTTCTTGGCATGAAGGTGACGCACGCGGGCCATGTGGCGCTCGGCCACCGCCGCCGGGTTGCCGCCGCCGAAGTAGCAGTGACCGGTGTCGAACAAGAGCTTCGTGGCCGGGCCAGTGTGCTTCATGAACAGGTCGATTTCCGCTTCGCTCTCCACCACCGTGCCCATGTGGTGATGATAGACCAGCGTGATGCCCTGCTCGGCCGCAAAGGCCGCCAGCGCCTCGACGCCATGGCCGAAATCGGCCCACTCGGAAGCCGCCAATACCGGCTTGTTGTTCACCGGCATCGCGTCGTTGCCATGGATGGCGTTGGAGGTCTCGCAGGTGATGATCACCTTCGAGCCGACGGCCTTCAGCAGGTCGAGGAAGGGCTGCATCGCCGCCTTCTCGTCCGCGATGGAGTTGGTCAGAAGATTGAGCGAGTGCCAGCCGGAGATGTATTTCAGGCCGCGTCCGCCCAGTTCCTTCGCAATGCCCTCGGGCGTCACGGGCAGCTTGTGGCCCTTCTCGATGCCGTCGAAGCCGATCTTCGCGGTTTCATCCAGGCACTGCTCGAGCGAGATATGCGCGCCGAGCGTCTGGTCGTCGTCGTTGGACCAGGCGATGGGATTGGTGCCGTAAAGGATCATGGCTCAGTGTCTTTCCTGCAGCTTACGTTCGTAATTCTCGCGGGCCGCCCGCACCTCGGCGCGGGGGGAAACTTCCGGAACCGCCACATCCCACCAGTGGCCGCCATGCGGGGTGGACGGATAGGGGTCGGTGTCGATTACCACCACGAAGGGACCGGCCGCCGTCTTGGCCTCGGCAAGCGCGGCCTCCAGCTCGGCGATCGAACCGGCCTTCAAGGCCTTCGCCCCCATGGCGCCGGCATGGGCGACGAAATCGATATGGCTCGGATTGGCGTGGATCGTGTGGTCGAGGAGGTTGTTGAACTCGGCCCCGCCGGTGCCCATCTGCAGCCGGTTGATGCAGCCATAGCCCCGGTTGTCGGTGATCACGACGGTAATCTTCTGGCCGAGCATGACGGCGCTGGCCAGCTCCGAGTTCATCATCATGTAGCTGCCGTCTCCGACCATGCAGATCACGTCCCGGTCAGGCTCGGCCATCTTGATGCCGAGCGCGCCGGCGATCTCGTAGCCCATGCAGGAGAAGCCGTATTCCATGTGATAGGACATGGGACGCGATGCCTTCCACAGCTTGTGCAGCTCGCCCGGCATGGTGCCGGCCGCGCACATGACGACCGTGTCGGGCCCGGCCGCCCGCTGCACGGCGCCAATCACCTGCTGGTCGGTCGGCAGGCCGTTGGCCTCTCCAACCGGCGCCGCCGTGAGCGGATCGACCTTGGCAAACCACGCCTGCTTGAGCCCGGCCGACACCTCCGGGCCCTGATGCTGGCCAAGACCGGCGCTCAGCTCGTCGAGACAGACGCGGGCATCGCCCTGGAGCGGCACCGCGCCATGCTTCATCGCGTCATAGGCCGCGACGTTGATCGACACCAGCTTGCGCGCCGGATTGCGGAACAGGCCCCACGAACCGGTGGTGAAATCCTGGAACCGCGTGCCGACGCCGATCACCAGATCAGCCTCGGCCGCCACGGTGTTGGCGCTTTCCGCCCCGGTGACACCCACGGGACCGAGGTTCATCGGATGATCCCAAGGCAGGGCCGACTTGCCGGCCTGGCTTTCGACCACGGGAATGCGATGGCGGGCGGCAAACCGGGCAAGAGCCTCGGTGGCGCCGGAGTAATGCACGCCGCCGCCGGCAACGATGACGGGCCGCCTGGCGGCGCAGATGAGGCCGATGACCTCGACCAGTTCGCTTTCGTCCGGCCGGATGCGGCGCTGGCGCCAGACGCGCGGCGCGAAAAACTCCTCCGGCCAGTCATAGGCTTCCGCCTGCACATCCTGGCAGAAGGCGAGCGTCACCGGGCCGCAGTCGGCCGGGTCGGTCATCACCGCCATGGCGCGCGGCAGCGCGGTCAGAAGCTGTTCCGGGCGGGTAATGCGGTCGAAATAGCGCGACACCGGACGGAAGCAGTCATTGGCGCTGACGGTGCCATCGCCGAAATCCTCGATCTGCTGCAGCACCGGGTCCGGGCCCCGGTTGGCAAAGACGTCGCCGGGCACGAATAGCACCGGCAGGCGGTTCACGTGGGCAAGCGCGGCCGCCGTCACCATGTTGGTGGCGCCCGGTCCGATCGACGAGGTGACGGCCATGGCGCGGCGGCGGCCAAGCTGCTTGGCATAGGCAATGGCGGCATGGGCCATGCCCTGCTCGTTGTGACCGCGATAGGTCGGCAGCTCGCTGCGGATGCCGTGCAGCGCCTCGCCGATACCGGCCACGTTGCCGTGCCCGAAGATGGCCCAGACGCCAGCGATGAAGGGCACGCCGTCCTCGGTCATCTGCCGGGTCAGCCAGCGGACCATCGCCTGCGCGGCGGTCAGTCGGATCTTGCTCATGCTGCCACTCCCTGCGCTGCCCGCGCCTTGTCCCAGGCGGCCGACAGTTTCGCGAAATTCGCCGCCATCAGCGCGACGGCGCCCATGTCGTCGATGGTTCCGGCGAGCCACGCCCGTGCGGCCTCGCTGTAGATGGTGCGTCCGACCGCAAAGCCCTTCACCAGGTCATGCCGCGCGGCCTCCTCGAAGCAGGCCATCAGCTCGGCCTCCGGCGCGTCCAGCCCCAGCACCACGATGCCGCGCACATGCGGATCATGGCCCTTGATCATGGCGCAGGTCCTGGCCCAGGCCTCGGCCGAGCGCATCGGCTCGAGCTTCCACCAGTCCGGATAGATCCCCAGCCGATAAAACCGGTCGATGATCTCCGCGGTCGTGTCATCGTCCACCGGGGCGACCTTGGAGGGAATGACTTCCAGCAGGAACTCAAGCCGGTTGCGGCGGGCAGCCGCATAAAGCCGCTGGATCACGGCCTCCTGCTCGGCCCACATCGCAGCATCATCCTGCGGATGGCAGAAGCACAGCACCTTGACCACGTGATCGAGCGGCCATTCGTTGAGCCCCCCGAAATCCGCACCAAGATCAGGCTCCAGCGTCAACGGCCGCGATCCCGGCCATTCCACCGGACGGCCGATCCAGAGACCCCTGCCGGCCGCCTTGTGCAGCGCCGAGCGGCCGAGCCGGCCATCACACAGAAGGCCATAGCCCTTGCGTCCGCTGGCCACCCGCTCAACGGCATCCAGGCACAGCTCCTTGAAGGCACCGATCTTCTCGGCCGTTGCCCCCGGCAGTTCCTCCATCTGCTTGCGATGATCGAAGGCAAAGACATGCATCTCGCTCCAGTCACCACTGCGGGTCGTCGACCAGTGGATCTGCTCCAGCTCCGCGTCCTTGCGCAGCGCCGGCGTGACGACGCCGCGCTTGAGGAAGAACTGCAGTTCGTCCCAGGAGGGATAGGCCGGCGTGCAGCCGTGCCGCGACACAGCAAAGGCGCCACAGGCATTGGCATAGGTCAGCGCACGCACCCAGCTCTCGCCGTCGAGCCAGCCCTTCAAGAGACCCGACATGAAGCCGTCGCCGGCGCCGAGAACGTTGAACACCTCGATCGGGAACCCGGGGCCGCTCTCGCCGTACTCCAGCCTGTCAGGGATCGCACCGGTGAAGGCGACAGCCCCCATCGGCCCGCGCTTGCAGACGAGCGTCGCGCGGCTCAGCTCCCGAACCAGGCGCAGCGCTGCCACGGTGTCCGTGGTGCCGCCGGCGATGTGGAATTCCTCTTCGGTGCCGACGATCAGGTCGAACAGCGGCAGATGCTGCTGCAGCCTGGTGGTCACCTGATCAGACGCGATGAAGCGGTTTTCGCCGTCGCCGTGCCCGGACAGCCCCCAGAGGTTTGGACGATAGTCGATGTCGAGCGCGGTCTGGCCGCCGGTTTCCCTTGCGATGCGCAGGGCCTTCAGCACAGCCGCCTCGGTGCGCGGATGCGACAGGTGCGTTCCGGTCGCCACCACGGCGCGGGCGCGGGCGATGAAGGCCGGATCGATGTCGGCCTCGCACAACGCCATATCGGCGCAGTTCTCGCGGTAGAAGATGAGCGGGAACTGCTTGTCGTCACGGATGCCGAGGATCACGAGGGCGGTGAGACGCTCCGGGTCGGTCTTGACCCCGGTCACGTCAACCCCCTCGCGAACCAGCTGCTCGCGGATGAAGCGGCCCATGTGCTCATCACCGACGCGGGTGATCAGCGCCGACTTGAGGCCCAGGCGGGCACTGCCGGCCGCCATGTTGGTGGGAGAACCGCCAATGTATTTCTGGAAGCTCCCCATGTCCTCAAGCCGGCCGCCAATCTGCGAGCCATAGAGATCGACCGACGAGCGGCCGATGGTGATGAGATCGAGGGTCTTGCTCATCCGCCTCAAGTCCTCAGCCTGTAACTTCGCTCAAGCTGACCGCCCGGCCTTCGGCCACGGACTTCAGCGCGGCTTCGGCGAGGGCGAGCGCCTTCAGCCCGTCGTCGCCCGTGGTCGGCGGAACCGACTTCTCGCCCACGGCCTTGATGAAGGCGGCAATCTCCGCCGCATAGGCTGCGGTGTAGCGGGTCATGAAGAAGTCCATCAGCGGCGGCTTGTGATAGCCGCTGGCGTTGGCGATCTCGATGTTCGCCTCGCGCAGGTTCTCCGCCGCCACCAGACCTTCCGACCCCAGCACCTCGATGCGCTGGTCATAGCCATAGACCGCGCGGCGGGTGTTGGTGATGATCGCCTGACGACCCGAGGCCGTGCGCAGGATGATGTTGACGCTGTCATAGTCGCCGCGCTTGCCGATCTCGGCATCGACGAGGACAGAGGCCGAGGCCATTACCGTCTCGACTTCCTCGCCCAGCAGCCACCGGGCCACGTCGAAGTCATGGATGGTCATGTCGCGGAAGATGCCGCCCGAGCGGGAGATGTACTCGTACGGAGGCGGCGAGGGATCACGCGAGGTGATCGTCACCATCTCGACCTTGCCGATCTTGCCGGCATCGATCGCGCCCTTGAGCGCTGCGAAATGCGGGTCGAAGCGGCGGTTGAAGCCGACCATCAGCGTCGCACCGGTCTCCTTCACCACCTTGAGGCAGTTCTTTACCCGGGTGACATCCAGATCCACCGGCTTCTCGCAGAAGATGGCCTTGCCGGCGCGGGCAAAGCGCTCGATCAGGTCGGCGTGGGTGTCGGTCGGGGTGCAGATGACGACGGCATCGACGTCGCCGGCCGCTTCGATCTCGTCGATCGTACGGATGGCACAGGAGTGAGTAGCTGCAAGGCTCTCGGCAGCAGCGGCAATCGGGTCGGCGACGGCGACAAGCACCGCCCCGTCGGTCGACGCAATCGCCTTGGCGTGTACCCGGCCGATGCGGCCAGCGCCCAGGACTGCAAATCGCATGGTCATGTCAGTTGTTTCCCAAGATTGAGATCAGTTTCGTCGCAACTCAGATCGTTCCGCCGAGCGAGCCTTCCAGCTCCGCCAGTTCCTTGCCGCCTGCCATCAGGTCCTGCAATTCCTCCGGCTTGACTTCCCCCCGCTTTGCGGTGCCGAGCGTCTTGCCACGGTTGAGCACCGTGAACCGGTCGCCCACCGCCATGGCATGGCGCACATTGTGGGTGATGAAGACGACACCGATACCACGCTTGCGCACCTTGTCGATGGTCGCGAGCACGTTGGAGGTCTGGCGCACGCCGAGGGCCGAGGTCGGCTCGTCGAGGATCAGCACCTTGGCACCGAAATAGACGGCTCTTGCAATCGCCACCGTCTGGCGCTCGCCACCCGACAGGGTGCCGACGGCCTGTTCGGCTCCACGCAAGTGGATGCCCATGGACGCCATTTCTTCCAGCGTAACCTTGTTGGCCTTGTCGAAGTCGATGAACTTGAACGGCCCGAAGCGCTTCTCCGGCTCGCGGCCCATCCAGAAATTGCGCGTCACCGACATCAGCGGGATCATTGCCAGATCCTGATACACGGTGGCAATTCCCGCAGCCATGGCATCACGCGGGCTTTCAAAGGCGATCTTTTTGCCATCGACCAGGATTTCACCCGATGACGGCTTGTGCACGCCCGACATGGTCTTGATGAACGTGGACTTGCCGGCACCGTTGTCGCCGAGCAGGCAGTGGCATTCTCCGGCCTTGACGTCGAAGGTGACGCCGGACAGTGCGATCACAGGCCCGAAGTGCTTCTCGATGGACTTCAGTTCGATGAGCGGGGCGGACATCAGCGTTCTCCCGTGATCATGCGGCGGATGTAGGTATTGAATAGAACTGCACCGAGCAGGATCGTGCCGAGGAATACCCGGAACAACGAGCTTTCTCCACCAGTGAAGAACAGACCCTGCTGCACGACACCAAAGATGATCGCACCAAGTGCAGCTCCGATCACAGAACCATAACCACCAGTGAGCAGGGTACCGCCAATCACCACACAGATGATTGCTTCGAATTCCTTCATAAAGCCGCGGTCAGCAGCCGCAGATCCGAATTCGATGACCTGGCAGGTGGCAAAGACGCAGGCACAGAACGCGCTGAACATGAACATCAGGATTTTCACACGCGCCACCGGCACACCGACATAGCGGGCCGCCTGAGCGTCACCGCCAGAGGCGAAGATCCAGTTGCCGAACTTTGTCCGCGTCAGCAGTACATGCCCGAAGATGACCAGGACGACGGCCCAGACCACCAGCATCGGCAGGCCCTCGACCACGGGCTGGCCAGCGCGGGTGCCGGCGACAAACTTCTCGATCAGCCCGATGTCAGCGAACCATGCGAACAGGTCCTTGAGCACGACACCGCCAAAGAGGAACGCGAGCCAGTCGTTCTGCACCAGATCCTTGACGCCGCCGATGATGGTCTGGCGCGTGGTCAGGATCGACAGCCAGATGGTCAGGCCGCGAAGAATGTAGAGGAACGCGAGTGTGACGATGAAGGACGGCAGACCCGTCTTGATCACCAGCATGCCGTTCACCCAGCCCAGCGCAACGCAGATGACAAAGGCGGCAAGGATCGACACCCAGACGGGCAATCCCCACTGGACGCTAAGGATGGCGATTACGATGCCGGCAAAGCCGATCATCGAACCAACCGAAATGTCGAACTCGCCGGCGATCATCAGCAGGCAGGCGCCTACCGCAATGATTGCGAACTGCGCCGACACGACGGTCCAGTTTTGTATTCCGGCAGGTGCGAACATGCCGGAATCGCCGGCGATCAGCAGGAAGAACAGGAAGACCAGGAGAGTGCCGGCTGTTGCGCCCAGCTCGGGCCGGATCATGGCACGGCGCAGGGCCGAGACCTGCTTGATGCGCTCGTCCGTCATGAATGCCTCGATTGTCAGGAAGTCGCTCAAAAAGGAGCCGGGGCAGTAGGCCGCCCCGGCAGGCGGACGTGTCGTCTGGGAGGAGACTTAGCGGTACTGACCAGCCAGCTTTTCGACCAGTTCGATGTTGTCCTTGGTCACGAAGCCCGGGCCGGAGTTGACCGGGTTGCTCGGCATCACGCCATAGCGGGCGAGGTTGGTCAGGAACACGACCGGCAGGTAGCCCTGCAGGTACGGCTGCTGGTCGATGGCGAAGTCGATCTTGCCGGCCTTGATGCCAGCGGCGATCTCGCCGGACAGGTCAAACGTGCCAAACAGCATGTTGCCGGCCTTGCCGGACTGCTCGAGCGCCGCAAGCGTCGGATGGGCCGAGGTGGGACCGAGCGCCAGGATGGCGTTGGTGTCCGGGTTGCTCTGCAGGAAGGCCGAGACCTTGTTCTGGATTTCAGCCGGGTCCTGGCCCGCGTCGATCATCTGGTTGCCCAGCTCGACGCCGAGCGCAGCGGCAAAGCCCTGGCAGCGTTCAACCGAAGCCGGGTTGGTGATGTAGTGATTGACGCAAAGGAACTTCTTTGCACCCGCTGCACCCAGACGCTCGCCGGCGCCAAAGCCTGCGTCATACTCGGGCTGGCCCACATGGGTGAGCGCGCCGAGCTTCTTGGACTGCTCGACGGTGCCGGAGTTGATGGTGATGACCGGAATGCCGCGCGCGACGGCTTCGGTGATCGGACCGGAGAGAACATCGTAGTCGGCGATGGTGACGATAATGCCATCCGGCTTCGAGGCAGCAGCCTGCTCGACAATGCGGGCCATGTCGGCGAGGTCACCGGTCGGCGGGTTACGGTACTCGACCGACACCTTCATCTGGTCGCCAGCAACGGCAATGGCGTTCTTGATCGTGTTCCACCAGCTGTCGCTGTCCGGAGCGTGACTGATGAGGACAAACTTCTCGCCTTCTGCAGAAGCAGGCGCAGCAAAGCCGGCAACGGCAAACACGGCCGCAGCAATGGCGGTCAGGGTCTTTCTCATGAATTCCTCCCAAATCGGTTGTCCCGGAGGCTCCCTCCGTCCGGGCCGCGCGGCGTCTGGGCAAACCCATCGCCAATCGCGATGGAATATTCATTCCATTTTTTGATTCAATGCAACAACTTTTTTATGGCTCGATTCTACGTCCTGCACCGACAGCGACCGCCAGCGCGATGGCAAGTGACAGCGTGGCCGAGAGCGCACGGAACGAACCGAAGTCCACTTCAGAGACGGAAAGCACCGTGGCATCAAGCTTTTGCAGCGGACTCATCACCGTATCCGTGATGGCAATAACCGGCAGATCGAGCCCTCTCGCGACCTCTGCCAGCTCCACCGTTTCGGCGCTGTAAGGGGCAAATGTGATCGCGATCAGCGCGTCACCTGGCCGCAGGGCATGGCGGCGGTCAAGCTTTCCAACCGCATCATGCAACAGGGCCGGCACGCTCATCTTCTCGAAGGCATAGGCAAGATAGGCCGCCACAGGGAAGGTCCGGCGCAGGCCTATGATATGCACCATCTCTGCCTCGGCGAGCAGCTTGACGGCCTTGTCGAGACTGCGGCTATCAACCGTATTCGCCAGATTTTCCAGGGACATGCGTCCAGCATCAATGAATTCGGCCAAAAGCGCCGACGGGCTCCCGGCACCGCTTTCGCGCAGGTTCTTCAGCCGCGTCGCGTAATCCGGCCAGCCTTGCGAATAGGCATCGCGGAACAGCCGCTGCATTTCCGTGTAGCCGGAGAAGCCGAGGATCTTGCAGAAGCGCATCAGCGCCGAAGGCTGCACTCCGGCGGCCAGCGCCATGTCCGCGACCGTGGAGACCGCGATCCGGTCGGTGTTGGCGGACAGATATTCCGCACACTGGCGCAGCCGTTTCGGCAGCGTTTCCGAAGCCTCCAGCAAACGCGCGTGGAAGGCTTCAACTGTGCGCGGGGCCGGACGCTGGGACATCGTGATTCCTTACAGGCATCTGTTCTTGCTTGACAAAACACGATAGCGCCGCGATGACAGAATTGGAACAAAAATTCCATTTCATATCGGGAGGATTTTGAATGACCCTGGGGATAGGTCTGATCGGCACAGGCTTCATGGGCAAAGCCCATGCCTTGGCCTGGCGCAACGCCCGCGCGGTGTTGGGAACCGTTCCCGACGTGCGGCTGGAACTGCTCTGCGACACGCCGGCCGACAAGGCAGCAAGCTTTGCCAACCAGTTCGGCTTCGCCCGTTCGACCGATGACTGGAAGGCCCTGGTCACCGATCCAAAGGTGGACATCGTCTCCATCACGACCCCGAACCGCTTCCACAAGGAGATGGCCCTAGCCGCTCTCGCCGCCGGCAAGCACGTCTGGTGCGAGAAGCCTATGGGCCTGACACTGGCGGACGGCGAGGAGATGGCGGCAGCCGCAGCAGCCAGCGGCAAGACCACGATGGTCGGCTACAACTACATCCGCAATCCGGCCTTCCGTCACGCGCAGAAGCTGGTTGAAGCCGGGCGGATCGGCCGCCTCGTGCATGTGCGCGGCATCGTCGATGAGGACTATCAGGCCGATCCCGATCTGGCCTGGACCTGGCGGGCGCGTCTCGATGAAGCCGGCCTCGGCACGCTCGGCGACCTCGGCTGTCATCTCGTCTCGATGCTGATGGGCCTCTGCGGTCCGATCGAAAGCCTTGTTGCCGACATGCAGACTGTCCACACAACACGTCCCTTGCCCGATGGCTCCGGTCGCGGCGCGGTGGAGAACGAGGACACCGCCACGGCCCTCCTGCGCTTTGCCAGCGGCGTTCACGGCTCCCTGTCCACCTCACGCTCCGCCTGGGGCCGCAAGAACCGTCTCGGCTTCGAGCTGCATGGCACAAAAGGCATGCTGGTCTTCGATCAGGAGCGCATGAACGAGCTGCAGCTTTATGTGAACGAGGGACCGAAGGCCGAGCAGGGCTTCCGCACCATCCTGTCGGGCCCCGAACACGGCGTCTATGGCGCGTTCTGCCCCGCTCCCGGCCATCAGGTCGGCTTCAATGACCTCAAGGTCATCGAGGCGGCGGAACTCCTCACCGCCATCACGACCGGCACCCGGCCGCACCCGGATTTCGCCGCGGCGCTGGAGTTCGAAAAGGTGATCCATGGCATCGCCGAAAGCGCACGCACGGGTCGTCGCATCAGCCTTGCCTGAGAGAGCGGCCGCGTCGATCCCGTCGGGAACGGCGCGGCGCAGGCTGTCTGGTGCGTCCGCAGCTAGCCGGCACGACGCGCTGCCTTGAGACGCGCCTGACGTCCGCCGCGTCGTCCCTGCGCAGCTGCGGCCACCGCTGCCACCCGGGCAAGATTGGTCACCTGAACCAGAGCCGGGACCAGCACCGGACCGAACCGCTCGCGTTTCGGCTGAGGTGCATCCCCGTCTTGCTCCAGTCTTGCAACAGCTGGATACGCGCTCAAGGCAAAGGCGACCAGATCATCGATCCGTTCGCGTCCCTCCAGCCCGCCGAAGACATAGGCAAGCCCGTCGCGGACTGTGAACGCCATCAGGCATCCGTCGTTGGTTCCATCGGATTGCGGGCAGCCGCTGCGCACCAGTCCAGTCAGATGTGAGTCTGTCAGATCAAAGGCTTCGGCCACATCACCCGCCATGGCAACCTGCCGCGCCAAGAGGCGCGCCATGATGCAGGGACGCCCCGTGTGCCGGCACAGGCTCGAAAAGCCGTCGGCTCCGCCAGACGCGGATGTTGGTGATTGCGAAACGCTATCAGGATGAGAGGAAATGCAGTCCACCGTGTCGCCCTCCGCGAACGGACGCGGGGTGGGCGGGGCCGCAAAGCTGGATGCGGCCGGATCGGGTTCCGGAAACTGCGCGTGCCATCTTGCCTCCTGCCGGGGCACCCCGCCCGGTTTGGTTCAAGGGATGATGGCAGGTCTCCTGACTTGCGGGTCACAGCGCCCCTGTCCCTTCCCGGCCTCTCAGGCCAGTGGTTCTGACAGGTTTGCTCGCCGCCTACAGTTGCGGGGGCAGTCCCGGACTTGGCAGATGCTCACATCAGCCGCACCGGATTCCCTTTTCATCCTCCCGTCGCCAGTCGGCGGCGGAAGGAACCATCTCGGACAAGGCTAGAGCAGCCGGAGAGCAGACGCAACCGCAGCCGAATTACTTTTCCTGTGACGACGACGCCGTTCGCCGCGCCTAATGCGCCATCAACTTGTCGAATTCGCCGGGCTTGTCGTGCAAGGCAAGCCGGTCGACAATGGTTTCGCTGGCTTCGTTCAGCCCGATGATGGTCACGTCGGCCCCGGTTCGGCGGTACTTCAAGACGACCGCATCAAGCGCCGCAACGCTGGAAATGTCCCAGATATGAGCCCTGGACACGTCGATCACCACGCGCTGCAGCCGTTCCTTGAAATTGAAGGCCGCAAGGAAGTCTTCCACGGAGGCGAAGAAGACCTGGCCTTCGACCACATAGACGCGCTCCTGGCCATCAGCGGCCAGTTCGGACGTGACCCGAAAGATCTGCGAGATCTTCCAGGCAAAGAAGATGCCCGACAGCAGCACCCCAACCAGAACCCCGATGGCGAGGTTGTGGGTGTAGACGACGAAACCCACCGTCGCCAACATCACAACCGACGAACTGCGCGGGTGATCCCGCAGGTTTCGGAGGGATGCCCAGCTGAACGTGCCGATCGACACCATGATCATCACGGCGACAAGCGCCGGCATCGGGATCTGGCGGACAAAGTCGCCAAGGACCACGATCAGGAACAGGAGGAGCGCACCGGCGATGAAGCAGGACAGCCGGCCACGGCCACCAGACTTCACGTTGATCATCGACTGACCGATCATTGCGCAGCCCGCCATGCCACCGATGAAACCGGTCGCGAAATTGGCAAGCCCCTGGCCGATGCATTCCTGGTTCCGATCAGATGGCGTGTCCGTAAGATCGTCGACCAGTTGCTGCGTCATCAGCGATTCCAGGAGGCCCACGGCGGCAACCGCGACAGAATACGGCAGGATGATCCAGAGCGTTTCAAGCGTCAGCGGGATGTCGGGCAAAAGGAAAACCGGCAGTGTCGAGGGCAATTCTCCCATGTCACCAACCGTCCGCACATCCAGCCCAAAGCCGATGGAGATCGCCGTCAGCACCAGGATGCACACGAGCGGTGATGGAACAGCCCGGGTCAGATAGGGGAAGAGATAGATGATCGCGAGACCGGCTGCGACCATCACATAGGTCAGCCACGGCACGCCGATCAGCTCCGGCAACTGCGCCATGAAGATCAGGATCGCGAGCGCGTTGACGAAGCCGGTCATCACGGACCGGGACACGAAGCGCATCACGTAGCCCAGTTCCAGCAGGCCTGCAGCCACCTGCAGCACCCCGGTCAGGATCGTCGCCGCAAGCAGGTACTGCAGGCCGTGCTCCTTCACCAACGTTACCATCAGCACCGCCGTGGCGGCCGTCGCAGCCGAGATCATACCGGGGCGTCCGCCAGCGATTGCGGTGATCACGGCAATCGAAAACGATGCATAGAGGCCGACTTTCGGATCGACGCCGGCGATGATCGAGAAGGCAATCGCCTCCGGAATGAGCGCAAGGGCAACGACCAGGCCGGAGAGCACATCCGCGCGAATGTTGCCAAACCATTGGTTTGTATAGGCAGAAAGGGAATTCATCGGTTTCTCGTTCAGATGACCCGAAACTCATGACGGCTTGGTCGCGGCAGATGCCACGAAGCCGAAAAACGCTGGGTCAGGTGAATTGTCCGGCGGATTGGCGGCCGGAAGAGCCACCCGGATTTGCACCGGGTCCAGATGAGTATTGTCTCGCTACGCCATTTGATGCCGCAGCGCAACATAAACACGCCCTGAAATACAAAAGCCCGCCACGCAGGGTGGCGGGCTTCGATCAGGCATCGGCCGTTCGGTCACATGCTCATGGTTGCGGCGACGGCGGTCTTCCAGGCGTCGTATTTGCGGGCACGCGTTGTCTCGTCAATCCGCGGTTCGAACCGGCGCTGGATCGCCCAGCTTTCCGCAAAGCCCGCCATGTCGGGGTAGACCCCGGCCTGCATCCCGGCGAGCCAGGCAGCGCCGAGGGCCGTCGTTTCAAGCACGGTCGGACGATCAACAGGCGCGCCGATAATGTCGGAGAGGAACTGCATCGCCCAGTCATTGGCGCTCATGCCACCGTCGACACGCAGCACCGACTGACCCGCCGCATTGGCCCAGTCGACCCGCATGGCCTCCAGCAGGTCGCGGGTCTGATAGCCAACGCTCTCCAGTGCCGCCTTGGCAAATTCTCCCGGCCCGGAGTTGCGGGTGAGCCCAAAGATCGCGCCGCGACAGTCCGGGCGCCAGTAAGGCGCACCAAGGCCAGTAAAGGCCGGCACCAGGATGACCGACTGGCCAGGATCGGCAGTTTCGGCCAGCGCCTGCGTTTCCTTTGCCTCGCGGATGATCTTGAGACCATCGCGCAGCCACTGCACCACCGCGCCGGCAATGAAGATGGAGCCTTCCAGCGCATAGGTCGGCTTGCCGGCGATCTGGTAGGCAATGGTCGTCAGCAGACGGCTCTTGGAGGTCACCGGCGTGTCACCGGTGTTGAGCAGCGCAAAGCAGCCGGTGCCATAGGTGGACTTCATCATGCCAGGCTGGAAGCAGGCCTGCCCCACGGTCGCCGCCTGCTGATCGGCGGCAACGCCCAAAATCGGAATCTCACGTCCGAACAGATCTGCGCGCGTGTGCCCAAACTCGGCGGCGCAGTCCTTCACCTCGGGCAGCATGCCCATGGGAATGTCGAGCAACTTGCAGATGTCGGTGCTCCACTCACCCTTGTGGATGTCATAGAGCAACGTGCGCGCGGCATTGGTCGCGTCGGTCACATGCACCGCACCGCCGGTCAGCTTCCAGATCAGGAAGGTATCGACCGTTCCGAACAGCAGGTCGCCGCGCTCAGCGCGCGCCCTTGCCCCCTCCACGGTGTCGAGCACCCACTTCAGCTTGGTGCCGGAAAAATAGGGATCGAGCAGCAAGCCTGTCTTGGCTGCCACCATCACTTCATGCCCCTCGTCCTTCAGGCGGCGGCAGAGATCCGCCGTGCGGCGGTCCTGCCAGACGATGGCGTTATAGACTGGCTGTCCGGTGTGGCGGTCCCACACGACGGTGGTCTCGCGCTGGTTGGTGATGCCGATGGCGGCAATGTCGTGCCCGCTCTTGCCGGCGCGTTCGATAGCCGCGCGGCAGGAGCCAGCTGTCGTTGACCACAGATCGGCCGGATCATGTTCCACCCAGCCCGGATGCGGATAGATCTGCGGAAATTCTTCCTGTGCACTGGCGACAATCTTCAGCGACTTGTCGAACAGGATGGCACGGCTGGACGTAGTCCCCTGGTCGATGGCGAGAATATGCGTCACGTCGGCCTCCCCGATTGCGCCCGATGCTGATGGTCTTGACTGGTCTAACCCGATAGCAGGCCGGACCTGCCTGCTCAATCGCGCATCCGGTTGCGGGTATTGGCAAGGCCCGGTCAGCCCGAAGGCGGGACCTTGCGGCCCCGCCCCCGATTTGTCGATGGGTACGTGCTTATTTCCAGGAAGCGATCAGGTCGTCATAGGAGACGGTGATCGGCTGTTCCTTTTCGTTCGGGATCGGACCCTTCGGTGCGCCCGGCTGGTCGAACCAGTACTGGGCGGTCTGCTCTTCGTTCAGCTTCGGACCGAAGGCACCCTGCACGCCTGCGCGTTCCAGGCGCTCAAGCACCTTTTCCTGCTCGGCGCAGAGCGAGTCCATGGCTTCCTGCGGGGACTTCGCACCGGACGACGCATCGCCGATGTTCTGCCACCACAGCTGGGCCAGCTTCGGGTAGTCCGGAACGTTGGTACCGGTCGGGGACCACTGCAGGCGAGCCGGCGAGCGATAGAACTCGATCAGACCGCCAAGCTTCGCTGCGCGCTCGGTGAAGCTGTCATGCGCAAGAGTGGACTCGCGGATGAAGGTCAGGCCAACGTGGCTCTTCTTCACGTCCACGGTCTTGGAAGTGACGAACTGGGCATAGAGCCAGGCCGCCTTGGCGCGGTCCACCGGGGTGGACTTCATCAGCGTCCAGGAACCAGCGTCCTGATAGCCGACCTTCATGCCTTCTTCCCAGTACACGCCATGCGGCGAGGGAGCCATGCGCCACTTCGGCGTGCCATCCTCGTTCACGACCGGCAGGCCCGGCTTGACCATGTCGGCGGTGAAGGCGGTGTACCAGAACATCTGCTGAGCGATTTCGCCCTGGGCAGGAACCGGGCCGGCTTCGCCGAACACCATGCCAGCAGCAGCCGGCGGGGCGTACTTGTTCAGCCAGTCGATGTACTTGGTGATCGAGTACACAGCAGCCGGGCCGTTGGTGTCGCCGCCACGGGCAACGCAGGAACCAACCGGCTGGAAGTTCTCGTTGACGCGGATGCCCCACTCGTCGACCGGCAGGCCGTTCGGCTCGCCCTTGTCACCGGCACCAGCCATCGACAGCCACGCATCGGTGAAGCGCCAGCCAAGCGACGGGTCCTTCTTGCCGTAGTCCATGTGGCCATAGACCTTCTTGCCGTCGATTTCACGGCCGGTGAAGAACTCGGCGATGTCCTCGTAGGCAGACCAGTTGACCGGCACGCCGAGCTCATAGCCATACTTCGCCTTGAAGTCGGCCTTGTTCTTCTCGTCGTTGAACCAGTCATACCGGAACCAGTAAAGGTTCGCGAACTGCTGATCGGGCAGCTGATAGAGCTTGCCGTCCGGACCGGTGGTGAACTTGGTGCCGATGAAGTCGGCCAGATCGAGACCCGGATTGGTCACGTCCTTGCCTTCACCAGCCATCCAGTCAGTCAGGTTGCGGGCCTGCTGGTAGCGCCAGTGGGTGCCGATCAGGTCGGAGTCGTTGATATAGGCGTCGTAGATGTTCTCGCCGGACTGCATCTGGGTCTGCAGCTTCTCGACGACGTCACCTTCACCGATCAGGTCGTGCGTGATCTTGATGCCGGTGATCTTGGTAAAGGCGTCAGCCAGAACCTTGGATTCGTATTCATGGGTGGTGATCGTCTCGGAGACGACCTTGATTTCCATGCCCTTGAACGGAGCGGCAGCGTCGATGAACCACTGCATCTCCTTTTCCTGGTCCGCGCGGCTCAGGGCCGACTGCGTGCCGATTTCAGCGTCCAGGAACTTCTTTGCCGCTTCCATATCGGCAAAGGCGCTTCCGGTCGAAACCAGCATGGCAAGGGCCATGGCCGTCGAAGTGTAATACACTTTCATTCAGTTTCCTCCCGAGTGATTTGATCCGAAGATCAGGTTGCCTTTCGTCTTCAGACCCAGCGGAACACCGCAAAGGCGTAGACGAGACAGGCGATCAGAGCCCCCCAGAGAGGGGCGCCGAAGGCGGCGAGCCAGCCAAGCGTGATGAAGGCCGAGCCCAAAAGGGTAATGAAGAGACGGTCCCCGCGCGTCGTCTCGATGCGCAGCACGCCGACACGGGGCGTCTCCGGAAAGCGGATTGCCAGAGTGGTGAAGACCACCAGCAAGGTCGCAATCGTGGCAAAGAAGATCGCGGTCGGCGCGGTCCAGGCCATCCAGTCCATATCTGTTCTCCCTCAGATCAGACGCGGCCCAGGGCAAAGCCCTTGGCGATG
This sequence comes from Pannonibacter sp. SL95, assembly GCF_026672425.1. Taxonomy (GTDB): domain Bacteria; phylum Pseudomonadota; class Alphaproteobacteria; order Rhizobiales; family Stappiaceae; genus Pannonibacter. The sequence continues at coordinate 440,232 of NZ_JAPPRC010000003.1, read as the reverse complement.
TAGTTGCGGACGAAATAGATCACGAGCGCGCCGGGAATGATGGTCAGCACACCGGCTGCAGCCAGCACGCCCCAGTCCATGCCGGAGGCTGAGACCGTACGGGTCATCGTGGCTGCGATCGGCTTGGCATTCACCGAAGTGAGCGTGCGCGACAGAAGCAGCTCGACCCAGGAGAACATGAAGCAGAAGAACGCAGCCACACCGATGCCACTCGCGATCAGCGGCATGAAGATCTTCACGAAGAAGCGGCCGAACGAATAGCCGTCGATATAGGCGGTTTCGTCGATTTCCTTCGGCACGCCGCGCATGAAGCCTTCCAGGATCCAGACCGCCAGCGGCACGTTGAACAGGCAGTGCGCCAGGGCAACGGCGATGTGCGTGTCGAACAGCCCGACCGACGAGTAGAGCTGGAAGAAGGGCAGCGCGAACACGGCCGGCGGGGCCATGCGGTTGGTCAGCAGCCAGAAGAACAGGTGCTTGTCGCCGAGGAACGTGTAGCGCGAGAAGGCGTAGGCCGCCGGCAGCGCCACGGTGATCGAGATCACCGTGTTCATCACCACGTAGATCAGCGAGTTGACGTAGCCCATGTACCAGCTCGGATCGGTGAGGATCGTTGCATAGTTGGCGAGCGTCGGGCTTTGCGGCCACAGGCTGAAGGTCGACAGGATTTCCGTGTTGGTCTTCAGGCTCATGTTGAGGAGCCAGTAGATCGGCAACAGCAGGAAGATCAGGTACACGGCCATCACGACGGCGCGGGAGTTGATGCCGACACGCGCGGCACTGCGGCTCCTCGCCGGGGTGGAAGCGGTCATGGTTGCGGCGCCCATCAGAAGCCCTGCCTTTTGTCGAGGTTGGTCATGACGGTGTAGAACACCCAGGAAATCAGCAGGATCACGAGGAAGTACATGATCGAGAAGGCTGCGGCCGGACCGAGGTCGAACTGGCCAAGTGCCATCTTGACGAGGTCGATCGACAGGAAGGTCGTCGAGTTGCCCGGCCCACCACCGGTGACCACGAAGGGCTCGGTGTAGATCATGAAGCTGTCCATGAAGCGCAGCAGGATGGCGATCATCAGCACGCCCTGCATCTTCGGCAGCTCGATGTAGCGGAACACGCTCCAGCGGCTGGCCTGGTCGATCTTCGCCGCCTGATAATAGGCATCCGGGATCGACTGCAGACCGGCATAGGCGAGCAGCGCCACCAGCGAGGTCCAGTGCCACACGTCCATCACGATGACCGTGGCCCAGGCGGCGACAGCATCCTGCGTGTAATTGTAGGAGATGCCGAGGGCATGCAGCGTGGCACCCAGCAGACCGATGTCGACGCGGGCAAAGATCTGCCAGATGGTGCCGACCACGTTCCACGGAATGAGCAGCGGCAGCGCCATCAGGATGAGGCAGAACGAGGCCCAGAAGCCACGCTTGGGCATGTTCAGCGCGATGAAGATGCCGAGCGGGATCTCGATGGCCAGGATCACGGCCGAGAAGATCAGCTGACGGCCGAGCGCATCCCAGAGGCGCTTGGAATGCAGCATTTCATCGAACCATTCGACACCAGCCCAGAAGAACTGGTTGTTGCCGAACGTATCCTGGACCGAGTAGTTCACCACCGTCATCAGCGGGATCACCGCCGAGAAGGCGACGAGCACGAGAACGGGAAGGACCAGGAACCAGGCCTTGTGATTGACGGTCTTTTCCATCAGGCGGCCTCCCCCGAAACGCGCCAGCTGTTGGCATAGACATTGACGCGCGAGGGATCGAACACCACTCGGGTCATGTCGGATGTGATGCGGTCGCTTTCGCCCGCGATGATGTTGATGTCGGACCCGAAGAACTCGGCCCGGACGATCTTGTGACGGCCCACGTCCTCGACGCGGCGTACCTTGACCGGCAGGCCCTCGCTGTCGGACAGGCGGGCGAATTCCGGACGCACGCCGATCTGCACCTTGCCATCCAGCTTGGAATAGCCGTGGCCGAGCGGAATGGTGGCACCGTTCACATAGGCCGTCGTTCCCTCGACCTGCGCATCCATCAGGTTCATGCCGGGCGAGCCGATGAAGTAGCCGACGAATGTATGCGCCGGGCGCTCGAACAGCTCCTGCGGCGTACCGATCTGCACCACGCGGCCGTCGTACATCACCACCACCTTGTCGGCGAAAGTGAGCGCTTCGGTCTGGTCATGCGTCACGTAGATCATGGTGTGGCCGAACTCATGGTGCAGCGACTTGAGCTGCGTCCGCAGTTCCCACTTCATGTGCGGATCGATGACGGTGAGCGGCTCGTCGAACAGCAGCGCGTTGACGTCCTCGCGCACCATGCCGCGGCCGAGCGAGATCTTCTGCTTGGCATCGGCGGTAAGCCCTTGCGCCTTGCGGTCGAGCACAGCCTCCATGCCGATCATCTGCGCGATCTTCTGGACGCGATCCGCGATATAGGCCGCATTCGCACCGCGGTTCTTCAAGGGGAAGGCGAGGTTTCCGCGCACGGTCATCGTGTCGTAGACGACCGGGAACTGGAACACCTGGGCGATATTGCGCTCCGCCGTCGGCTTTTCCGTCACATCGACGTCGTTGAACAGGATCCGGCCCTGACTCGGCACCAGAAGACCGGAAATGATGTTGAGCAGCGTGGACTTGCCGCAGCCGGACGAACCGAGCAGCGCATAGGCCTCGCCGTCATTCCACACGTGGTTCAGTTCCTTCAGCGCGAAATCGTCTTCGCTCTGCGGGCGCGGATTGTACGAGTGGGCGAGATTGTCGAGCGTGATCTTGGCCATGGGTCCCTCCTCACGCTGCCAGCGCATAGGCGGCCGGAGCCACCAGCGCGCCGTCCTGGCCGAAGACATAGACATGCGAGGGGTCGAGGTAGACCTTCAGCGCCGCCCCCAGGGTGAGGTCATGCACGCCATGGATCAGGCCAACCCAGCGCTCGCCATGATGTTCAAGGTGCACGAAAGTCTCCGATCCGGTGATTTCGGTCACCGCGAGCTGGGCGGTGAACTCCATCGCATCCGTGCTGTGCCGGTGCAGTTCGAGATGGTTCGGCCGGAAGCCGGCGATGTAGCGGCCATCGTGCAGCTCGGCGAGCTTGCCGGCCGCCGGGATCGACTGTCCGTCCCCGAACATCAGCTTGGCACCTGCCTTGGCGATCTGCAGGAAGTTCATCGGCGGATCGGAGAACACGCGCGCCGTCGTTGCATCGACGGGGCGGCGATAGACCTCCGGCGTCGGTCCGAACTGGGTCACCCTGCCCTGCCACAGCGTGGCCGCGTTGCCGCCCAGAAGCAGCGCTTCTTCCGGTTCCGTCGTCGCGTAGACGAAAATCGAACCTGAGGCTTCGAAGATCTTCGGAATCTCGACGCGCAGCTCTTCGCGCAGCTTGTAGTCAAGGTTGGCCAGCGGCTCGTCGAGCAGCACCAGGCCGGCGTTCTTGACCAGCGCGCGCGCCAGGGCGCAGCGCTGCTGCTGGCCACCGGACAGCTCCAGCGGCTTGCGCTTCAGCATCGGCGTCAGCTTCATCAGCTCCGCCGTCTTGTGCACGGCCTTGTCGATCTCCGCCGACGACTTGCCCATCAGCCGCAGCGGACTGGCAATGTTGTCGTAAACGGTCATCGCCGGGTAGTTGATGAACTGCTGGTAGACCATGGCAACGGCGCGGTCCTGCACCCGCACGCCGGTCACATCCTTGCCGTTCCAGATGATCTTGCCTGTGGTCGGCTTGTCGAGCCCCGCCATCAGGCGCATCAGCGATGTCTTGCCGGACAGCGTCGGCCCGAGCAGCACGTTCATGCTGCCCTCACGCAAGGTCAGGTCGGTCGTATGGATGTGCGTTTGCCCAGCCACGACCTTGGAGACACCCTCCAGGACCAGGGTCATATTACTCGTCCTCCCATTCCTGCTACTGCGCTGCGGCAGCCCCGTACCGGGCAGAGCAGGCGTTCCTTATCCAGTCTTCCAGCGCGGCCACTTCGGCGGCGCTCAGGCGCAGGCCCAGCTTGGAGCGACGCCAGACGACGTCCTCGGCACTGCGCGCATATTCCTTGTCGATCAACCAGTTGACTTCGCGTTCGGTCAGGTTCCAGCCGAAACGGATACCCAGATCCTCCACCCGGGTCGCGCCAGCCAGCAGGTCTGCAGCCTCTGTCCCGTAGGCCTTCACCAGACGACGAGCCCAACGGTTATCGAGATAGGGATGGGCGCTCATCAGGTCGCGCACCAATGCTTCGACGCCATCAACCGGGAAGTTGCCGCCCGGCAGCGGCACGCGCGCGGTCCAGGCAGCACCAGCTGCCGGGAAGTGCGGTACGATCTTCTCGAGCGCGTGCTCGGCGAGCTTGCGATAGGTGGTGATCTTGCCGCCGAACACGTTGAGCAGCGGCGCGCCGCCGGTCTCGTCCACCTTCAGCACATAGTCGCGGGTCGCGGCTGTCGCCGACTTGGCGCCATCGTTGTAGAGCGGGCGAACACCCGAATAGCTCCAGACAATGTCGTCCACGGTGACCGGCTTCTTGAAGTAGCCCGAGGCGAACTTCAGCAGGTAGTCGCGCTCCTGATCCGTGCAGACAGGCTTGATGCCCGGCTCCGGATGATCGGCATCCGTGGTGCCGATCAGGGTAAAATCGGTCTCATAGGGGATCGCAAAGATGATGCGACCGTCTTCGCCCTGGAAGAAGTAGCACTTGTCGTGATCGTAGAGCTTCTTCGTCACGATGTGGCTGCCGCGCACCAGGCGCACGCTTTCCTGCGAATTGGAGCGGACCGTGTTGCGGATCACGTCGCCGACCCAGGGGCCGCCGGCGTTGACCAGCATCCGGGCATGGCGGCGGAACTGCTCACCCGTGTCGCGGTTTTCAAGCAGGATCTGCCACTGCCCGTCGACGCGCTCGGCCGACAGCACCTTGGTGCGCACCATGATCTCGGCGCCCCGGGCGGCCGCATCACGGGCATTGAGCACCACAAGGCGGGAGTCCTCGATCCAGCAATCCGAATATTCATAGGCCTTGGCAAAGCGGTCCTGCAGCGGCTTGCCTTCAGGGCCGGCCTTCAGATCGACCGTCGACGTGCCCGGCAGGATCTTGCGGCCACCGAGATTGTCATAGAGGAACAGGCCAAACCGGATCAGCCAGGCAGGACGACGCCCTTTCATCCAGGGCATCACCATGTTGAGCAGCTTCGAGGTCGGCGTCTCGCCTTCGAACCGCATGTCCTTGTGGTAAGGAAGCACGAAGCGCATGGGCCAGGAAATATGCGGCATCGCCGTCAGCAGCGTTTCGCGCTCGATCAGCGCTTCGCGCACCAGCCGCACTTCGAAATATTCGAGGTAGCGCAAGCCGCCATGGAACAGCTTTGTCGACGCGGATGAGGTTGCGGAGGCGAGGTCATTCATTTCCGCCAGCGAGACGGTCAGACCACGTCCGGTCGCGTCACGGGCGATGCCGCAGCCATTGATGCCGCCGCCGATGATGAACAGATCGACCACCTGATCTTGCTGCAATGCCACGGACACGAACCTCCCGGAACCGGTCTTTTGTGAACACAAACGAACCACAAAACCCCATTCACAGTCAATGAACGATTTTCGTTTGTGTTCGTTTTTGATTCTTCGCGTCAATCCAAGCACTTAGCCGAGACAAACCGCCGCAGCCCGCGCTTTCGCGGCCATGTTGCCGGAATTAAAGGGCTTTTTGTGCGTTGCGATATCGAATTTTTGCGCTGCAATAGTCGATCACATTTCGATCGCATGTTCGCACTTGCGCTAAAAACTTGAAAAAGGGAGCCAAAGCGAACATATTACCCGTGCCCCAAGGGAACATGACCGTGTCGCAGACCTTCCGCCAGCCAGAGATTCTCGAGCTCGCCCGACAGCAGGGAAAGGTCACCGTTGAAGGCCTTGCCGAGCATTTCGGCGTCACCGTCCAGACCATCCGCCGCGACCTGTCAGAGCTGTCCGACAGCGGCAAGCTGGAACGTGTCCACGGCGGCGCCATACTGCCCTCCGGCGTGACGAACATCGGCTATGAGGACCGCAGAAACCTCAACCGCGACGCCAAGACAGCGATTGCCACGCAATGCGCACGGGCGATACCGAGCGACGTGTCGGTGTTCCTGAACATCGGCACCAGCACGGAAGCGGTCGCCCGCGAGCTGCTGCACCATCGCAACCTGATGGTGGTCACCAACAACATGAATGTTGCCAACATCCTGGTCGCCAATCCCGAGTGTCAGGTGATCGTAGCCGGCGGGGCCTTGCGGCGCACGGATGGCGGTCTTGTCGGCAACCTGACGACCCGCACCATTGAGCAATTCAAGTTCGATTTTGCCGTCATCGGCTGCTCCGCCCTTGATGAGGAAGGCGACCTGCTCGACTTCGACATCCAGGAGGTCGGCGTCAGCCAGACCATCATCCGTCAGGCGCGCAAGACGTTCCTGGTCTCTGACCATTCCAAGTTCCAGCGCACGGCCCCGGCCCGCATCACCTCGCTGGCGCGCATCGACACCTTCTTCACGGACCATCCGCTGCCCAGCCCCCTCGCCATCCGCTGCGAAGGCTGGGGCACCAAGGTCGTCGTCTGCGGCGAAGGCTGAGGCAACGGGCCTACGGCACACGGCCCATCCGCCAAAAAAACGGCTGACAAGCTGCGTTGACCGGACTACAGCCTGCCGCAGTCATTCCCGTGCCGGAGGCCCTGATGTCCGCGAAGCCGCACACCCTGATCGCTCCCTCCATGCTCGCCAGCGATTTCTCGCGTCTGCGCGATGAGCTGCGCGCTATTGACGCCGCCGGCGCCGACTGGATCCATCTTGATGTGATGGATGGCCATTTCGTGCCGAACATCACCTATGGACCGGACGTGATCGCCGCCATGCGGCCGCACACCACCAAGGTATTCGATACGCACCTGATGATCGCCCCCTGCGACGCCTATCTGGAGGCCTTCGCCAAGGCTGGATCGGACATCATCACCGTTCATGCCGAGGCAGGACCGCACCTCGACCGCTCGCTGCAGGCGATCCGTGCGCTTGGCAAGAAGGCGGGCGTCTCGCTCAACCCGAGTACCCCGGAAAGCGTCATCGAATATGTGCTCGACCGGCTCGACCTGATCCTGGTCATGACGGTGAACCCGGGCTTCGGCGGCCAGAAGTTCATTCACGCCATGGTCGACAAGGTGGCCCGCATCCGCAAGATGATCGGTGACCGGCCGATCGATATCGAGGTCGACGGCGGCATTGCCCCGGACACCGCCCCGCTCGTCGCGGCCGCTGGCGCAAACGTGCTGGTTGCCGGGTCTGCCGTGTTCAAGGGCGGCACGCCGGAAACATCCGATATCTATGCCGCGCAGATTGCCGCGATCCGAACGGCGGCCGACGCCGCCCGCTCGTGAGCCGCGCAATGCGTGCGGTTGTCTTTGATCTGGACGGGACGCTGGTGGACAGCGTCGCGGCAATCGCCGATATCGGCAACAGCCTGATGCTGGAACTGGGCCTTGCTGCGCTCAGCGTCGAGGAAGCGCGCGGTTACATCGGCAACGGCGCGGCGAAGTTTGTGGAGCGGGCGCTTGCCGCCCGCGCCATCAACGCCGATGCAGCCACGCTTGCCCATCACGTCGAACGCTTCGAGGAAATCTATGGCGCTGCGCCAGGCTCGGCCAATCCGCCGTTTGCCGGTGCCGAGCTGGCACTCAAGACCTTGAAGGCCGAAGGTGTCCGCATTGGGCTTTGCACCAACAAGCCCGGCATCCCGACCGCCAATCTCCTGGCAGCGCTAGGCTGGAGCGAGCTGTTCGAGGTGGTGATCGCCGGCGACAGTCTGGCCACCCGAAAGCCCGATCCGGCGCCGCTGATCGAGGCAGCTCGCCGTCTTGGCACCGACGTCACCGCACCGGGCTTTGCCTATGTCGGAGACAGCGAGATCGATGCAGAGACCGCGGAGCGTGCCGGCAGCCGCTTTGCCCTCTTCACGCTGGGTTACCGCAAGCAGCCGGTTGCCGCCCTGCCGCACACGATCGCCTTCGACGATCTGGCGGCCCTGCCTGCTCTTTTGGCCGATCTCGCCGCCCGCTGATCGCGCGGCGAGATCTTTTTTAACGCGTCAGTGGGAGACGCCCGATCCGCCGACGCTGACGATCGTGTAGGGCACGCCCTCCACCTTGATCGTGCCGGCTTCCTTCAGCGTATCGGCGTCGATCTTGCGGATGACCCCTGCACGCGGGTCGGTCAGCAGCACCGTCTCGCCCGCAATTGCCAGACGCGGCCGCGGGTCAGCCCAGTGACCGTCCATCGAATAGGCTTCCGTGACAGTCGCGCTCGCTTCAATTTTCGCTTCCAGCATGTTGAAGCGATGCAAGGTGCCATCCTCCGTCAGGACGAAGGCGTGCTGTGCATGAGCCGGATCGAGGATGAAGTCGACGCGCCGTGCCGGCAGCTTGGCATAGGTGAAATGCGGCGCATCGGCCGGATCCACGACGACGAGCCCATCGGCGCCGTAGTTGCCAAGGAAGGCCTGCATCCCCTTTACGCCAAGCAGCGTGCCGGTCTTGCCCTGCGGCAGATCTGAACCGTAGGGCAGCAGCTTGAACTCGGGCTTGGCCCCATCAGCCTTCACTGCCAGCACACCATCGCCGCAGCCTGCCGCCAGATAGGCACCCGAGAAGGCTTCACCGTGGATGCCCGGGCAGGACGCCAGCTCCGACACCGGCTTTCCAGCCTGATCAAAGGCCTGCAGCCCAAGACGCGGCAGGTTTTCCGAGCCAGCCGGCTTTTCGGTCGCCGAGACCGTGGAGAGCACATAGTCCCCCATGACGGCGACGAAGCCATGGTGCGGCACCGACTGCGGGAAGTCCTTCAGCACCGGATCACCGGCGAGCACGCCCTTCACATCCGCCAATGCGGCACGGCCATCCTTGTCGAAGTTCACGGCAAGAAGGCCGGAATGCTCGACCACATGCACCGGATAACCGCCGGTCAACGCCGTCGGCAGCTTGGCCGGCTCGCTGACCTCGATATCGGAATGGTCGCCGTGGCTCTCGATGACGACACCGGTCTTCAGGAAGTCGACCCGGTTCTTGTCGCCCTGCACGGCTGCGATGCCTTGGCCATCACCGAAAGCATAGATGCGGGCAGGACCTTCGACGTCGAAGCTCCAGCGTTTTTCAGGCTGGTCCAGGTCCAGCGCGGTGATCTTGCCGCTCGCATGGTCGCCAATGAACACGCGCCAATGGGTCTTGCCTGCCTCGTCCGCGATGACGGGAAGAGTGAGGCCGGCGCTGAACAAAAGGGCCAGCGCGGTTGTCCGTCTGAACATTGGAACTCCTATAAATGTTATTACATTACATTTATACAGAGCCGGGTTGTGCGGCGCAAGCATGAATGCCGCTTGCACCGATCCGTCAATGTTCCAGCCGGGTTTCAACAAACCGTCATCAAGCTGGCTTAAGCCGCAGGCATGTCGATCAAACTTGAACAAGTCACGAAGGTTTTCGGCGCGCAGCGCGTGCTCGATGACGTCTCACTCACCATCGCGGAGGGCGAATTCTTTGTCGTCCTCGGCCCATCCGGCTGCGGCAAGTCCACCTTGCTGCGTCTGATTTCCGGCCTTGAACCGCTCGACGGCGGCCGGATCGAAATCAACGGCCGTGAAGTGGCATCAAACACCCAGCACTTGCCACCGGAAGCGCGCGGCGTCGGCGTGGTGTTCCAGTCCTATGCGCTCTGGCCGCACATGAGCGTGGCGGCGAACGTCGCCTTCCCGCTCGAAACGGCAGGCAAGACAAAGGCCGAGATCACGCAGCGCACCGATGAGTGCCTGTCGACCGTGGAACTGACGCGCTTTGCTGATCGCAAGCCTGCCGATCTGTCCGGAGGCCAGCGCCAGCGTGTTGCATTGGCCCGCTGCCTTGCCCAGGGCGCGTCCACGATCCTGATGGACGAGCCTCTCGCCAATCTCGACCCGCATCTACGTGGCGCGATGGAGGAGGAGCTGTCCGCCTTCCACAAGGCAAGCGGCGCAACGACGCTGTTCATCACCCACGATCAGCGTGAGGCGATGGCGCTTGCCGACCGGATCGCCATCCTATGGGAAGGCCGGCTGCTGCAGGCCGATGCGCCCGAGGTGATCTATCGCCGCCCGAAGAACCGTCAGGTCGCAGGCTTCATCGGCCAGGGTGCCATCATAACGGTCGCTGTGCTTGGATCGGAGGGCCGCAACGCCAACGTCCGGCTTGCCGGCTGTGAGTTCACCGTGTCCGCAACGCCCGGCACGCCGACAGGCACGGCCGCCTTGCTGCTGCGCCCGGAAGATCTTGAAGTCGGTGCCGCCGATGCCCGTCTCACGGGGCGGGTTGGCCGCACGGTCTATCGCGGCGGCTTCCACGAGGCCGAGATCAGCCTGCCGGGCTGTGACACGCCGTTGCTCGCCCGTCTGCCGCTGAAACCGCAGGCGGGCGCCGACGTCGGCATTTCGATCCGCTCAGGCTGGCTGCTGCCGGCCTGAGCGAACTCTGTCGCTGCGTCCAGCTGGGCTCAGTCCCGCCAGGGAATCGTGCCCGCCGGCACACGCCGGGCCAGGCCATTCATCGCGATCATCACCAGCACCGTCGCAAGGACAACCACGGTCGACATTGCAGCCGCCAGCGTGGTTCCCCCGCTGTCCTCGTAGTTGAAGATCGTCGTGCCGATGGTCTCGGTGCCCGAGGACCACAGCAGCGCCGAAACGGTCACCTCATTGTAGGCGGTGAGGAACACGAGGATCGCACCGGAAGCCGCTGCCGGCGCAACCAGCGGCGCAAAGATCCGGCGAAGACGGGTCAGATAGCCAGCCCCCGCGACCCGGGCCGCGTCTTCAAGGCTCTTGTCCATCTGCAGATAGGCCGCCGTGACCGGCTTCAGCCCCACCGACAGGAACACCGCCACATAGGCGAGCAGAATGATCCAGAGCGTGCCATAGAGCGAGACACCGATCAGCGGCAGCGGCTTGAGGAATGCCAGGATGAAGGCAATCGACACCACCAGCCCCGGCACGGCAAAGGCAACATCAGCCTGCGCCGAGGCAAGGCTGGCTGCCTGACGCCGGCGTCCCTGCCGTAGCACCATGATATGGCCGAGCCCGATGGCGATCATCGCGATCACCAGCGCTGCGACGGCAGCGATGAACGTCGAATTGGCAAAGGCCCTGAGGGTCACGCTCTGCCGCCACAGCACTTCGGCGAAATTGTTGAAGGTGATCGTGTCCGGCCCGAGCGTCAGTCCATAAGTCGGCACCAGCGCCGTAGCGATCAACGCCGTGAAGGGCAGCACCAGGGTCAGGGCGATGAAACCCCACAGCCCGACTTCCAGCGGCAAGCGCGCCTTGCCCAGCTCATAGGCCAGCGGAGCCTGCGGCAAGCCGATCAGGGTCGACCGCATCCGCCGCTGCAGCAGCGACTGCAGCCCGACCGCGATCAGCGTGACCACCGCCAGCACCACCGAAATCACCGCCACATTCGGCAGCACATCGGGCCCGAAGCTGGCCAGCCGCCGCCACATCAGCACCGGCAGCGTGGTGTAGCGCGCCGGAATGCCGAGCAACGCATTGATGCCGAAATTGCCAAGCGCCGCCACGAAGGCCAGCATGAAGCCCGCCAGCAACGACGGCCCGATCAAGGGCAGCGTGATGCGCAGCAAGACCCGCGAACCGCCAGCTCCGCACACCCGCGCCGCATCGGCGAGTTCACGTGGCAGGGACCGAAGCGCCGCGCGCAGGATCAGGAACACCAGCGGCGCATGCTGCAAGGCCAGCAGGCTGACGAGGCCGGTGAAGGAATAGATCGCCGGCGTCACACCCATCTCGGGAGCCAGACCAAGCGGCTTCAGGATCGGACTGCCCGGCCCCATCGCCTGGATCCAGGCAATCGCGATCACATGTGGCGGGATCATCATCGGCAGCAGGAGGCAAAAAACGAGGAGCCCCTTGGCCCGAACGTCCGTCAGGCCGATGGCGAGAGCCAGTCCGGCCCCCAGCACCGTCGCGATCAGCGCAGAAAGAAAGCTGCTTTCAAACGAGTTCCAGAGTGCCTTCTGGACCGAACGGTTGCCCATGGCCTCGACAAGCGGCCCGAGGTCCAGCCCCGAGGGCCCGGTAATCCCGACCTTGAACAGCAGCACCATGGGCACGCCGCAGATCAGCGTCACCACGGCAACGAGAACGGCGAGGGTGATGCCCTCGCCGTCCGGAAGCGCCTTGCGGATAAATGAGGTCATGAACCCTTAGCCGCCGAAGATTTCCGTGAACTTTGCCTTGTTGGCAGCATCGCCTTCAAGCGCCTTGGCCGGATCGAACGGCAGCAGCTTGATGGTGTCGCGAGCGGGGAACCCAGCCGGCGGGGTCACGCCCGGATGCGCCGGCAGGTAGCCCTGCTTGGAAGCCAGTTCCTGGCCGTCCTTGGAGATCAGGAAATCGACGAAGGCCTTGGCGGCGGTCGGGTTCTGGGCGGTGGAGAGGATCGCCACCGGCTCGGTCACGGCCGAAACGCCTTCTTCCGGGAACACGAATTCCACCGGGGCGCCCTGCGCCTTGCCACGGATCGGCATGTAGTCGACCATGAAGCCATAGAGCTTCTCGCCGCCGGCGATGGCCTTGTAGACGCCGCCGTTGCCGCCCTGCGGATTGGCACCCTGCTCTGCCAGCTTCTCGTAATAGGCCCAGCCCAGATCCGGGTTGTTGGTCACGGCAACCATGTGGATGGTGGCAGCGCCCGAAGTCAGCGGCGACGGCATCGCCAGCTTGTCCTTCACTTCGGCCTTGAGCAGGTCCTTGTAGGACGTCGGCTTCACCGGGGCATTGGTGTTGTACATGATGCCGGTGGTGATCAGCTTGGTGGAGAAGTAGGTCTTGTCCTTGTCCATGATCGCCGGATCATAGGCAGACACGTCAGCGCCCTCATGCTTCATGAGGCGGCCTTCCTGCTTCAGGCTTTCCATGGTGACCGTATCGGCAATCAGCAGCAGGTCCGGCTTGGGTGCACCAGCCTCGATCTCGGCGCGCAGCTTGGCCATCACCTGGGTCGTGCCGTCACGGACCCACTCGACCTCGACGGCCGGATACTTGGCCTTGAAGGCGTCAACGGTCTGCTGAGCATCTTCGTTCGGCTGGGAGGTGTAGAGCACCAGCTTGCCGGCGACATCGGCAGCCTGAACCTGACCGGCGATGAGGAGCGCAGTCGCGGCAATGAGCAGCTTCTTCATGGTGGATCCCTGTCAATCGCGCGCCGCCCCTGCGGCGCTACCAAGGGCGGCTCTAACAGCGTTTGATGACAGTTTTGTTGAACGATTGTTGCAGGTTTTCTACATTAAATAGCCGGCTAATTATTCCGACATAGCAAAGTCACAGGCTTGCCGAGCCGGGTTTCGAGACGACATATCGAACGGAAAACAACGGTTCCTGGTGCCTCGCGGAACGCGGACAACCGGGCTCATGCCGCGGGCATGCCGCCAGGGGCCACGCGACTTTTTGGGACCTGTTGCTTAGTGAACGATGACACCATCACGCCAGACGCGGCGCAGGATCGGGTGGTTGCCATGCAGGCGCACCTGCAGCAGGTCCGCCTTTCGCCCGACTGCAATCTCGCCCCGGTCCGAGAGCCCGGCCGCTTCCGCCGGAGACTTGCTGACGAGCCGGACCGCCTCTGGCAGGCGGCTGTCATCGGCCCCGTCGAGGCCAATCAGGAACGCCGCATCGAACATGGATCGCGGAACGTAGTCGGAGGCGAGCATGTCGAGAATGCCCTCCTGCAGCAATTCGCCCATGGAAACATTACCGGACTGGGAGCCACCACGCAGGATGTTGGGGGCGCCACCCACATTCAGCATGCCTTTTTCCCGGGCATAGCGGGCCGCTTCGATGGTGCAGGGAAATTCGGAGATCAGGATGCCATCGGCGATGGCTTCATCGATATGCGCCAGCTCCGTATCGTCATGCGACAGCAACGGCTTGCCATGCGCCTGCGCCAGACCGATGACGGCCGGACGGACCTCTGCGCTGATACCGTCAGCCACAGCAAGCATCTCCGCCATTTCGGCTTCGACAACCTGCCGGGAATGCCCCGTCTCGGCCATCCGGCGCTGGATATAGGCGGCAACGTCGCGGCTCTGGCGGCGACCTGGCAAGTGTTCCATCACAGAGACGACACGCACGATATCGCGCGCGATCGACGCTTCGGTCAGGCGCGGCGTGTTGGTGTCAACGAGTTCGCAGCGCAGATGCACCAGATGCTCGGCGCGCATCAGACCAGCCGCCTGCGCTTCCTCCAGCGCCTCTATCATCGGGACGAGGATTTCCAGCCTCTCCGGGTTCTTGACGGTCGCGCCAACGCAAAGGCTGTCGAACACCGTGGTAATTCCGGCGCCGATGATCTGACTGTCGTGGGACAGCGCAGCACGCAGCGGGTTCCACTTCACATGGGCGCGCGGGAAGACATGCTTCTCGAAGTGATCGGTATGGATGTCGACCAGGCCCGGGAGCAGGTAATCACCATCAAGATCAACCGCACCAATCCCGGCCGGCGCACGGCCTTCGCCGATGTCAGCAATCTTGCCGCCGCGCAGCACCACATGACCCGCAACCACCTTGTCGGCAAGCACGAGGCGGGCGTTGTCAAACACCGTTTCAATCGCACTTGCAGCGACGGGATGGTCCATTCGGGTCATGTGGTCAGTCCTTGAAACTATCTTCGAATGCAGCGAGTTACTGGGCCAGACCCTGTGCCTGAAGCCAGGCGATCGACGCCGGCACTTCATCGAGATTGCGCAACTCGATGATGAGGCGCGGCTGGCTCGTCAGATCAGCAAGCGCGGCAAACACCGAATGCCAGCGGATTGTGCCCTGACCAAGGCTCCAGTGCCGATCAGCATAACCGTCAGCGTCCTGCAGATGGATATGACGCAGCCGGTTGCCCGCCGCGCGGACGTAGTAGTCGACCGGGGGAGCGCCGGTCGAACCATGCGCGTAATGAGCATGGCCCGTGTCGATGGACACGGAAACGGCGCTGGACTGGAAGCTGTCGGCCAGAATGACCCGGTCTTTCGGGTCCTTGTCCTCGATATTCTCGATCACGAGTTCACAGCCGATGGCTTCAGCGCGCTTCACCGGCTCGGCCATGATTGCATGGCAGCGCTCGATCACGCGCTGGCGCGCCGACGCATAGTTGTCCAGGTTGTTGTAATCCCAGGTGGAATACGGGCTGTGCACGACCATATGGGTTGCACCCAGCGCCTCGCAAACCTCGAGCCCCTGCAACAGGCGGCGGGTGACAACAGCTGCAATATCCGGATCCGGATTGGCGATGTTCATACCCCAGAACGGACCATGGATGCCGATGCGGCCGGTGTGACCATCCAGCACCTTCTTTGCCCGTTCGACCAGCGGCTTCCAGTCGCCATTGAGGACGTCTGCATTGACGAAATCCTGCAATTCGAGATCGCGCGGCTTTTCGGTCATGAGGATGCGATGGCGCTCATAGGCATCGAGCGTGAGCGCCGCACCGACGACGGGAAGAGTGGTCATGATCAGATCCTTCAGGCGGGACCCGGTCATTCGGCCGGGCTCAGGACAGGCAGAGGGGGAAATTCATGCGAATGACTCGCGCAGCCTTCTCATAATGCCGATATTTGACAGGAAGGCGACATGGCATCGGAAAAGTCGCGGCAAAACCGGTCAGTACCCGCGCTGCCGGTCAACGGCCGCCGGGATTTCGCCCGTTGCAAAGTAACGACTGAGGTTCTCTGCGACGATCAGGCTTGCCGTTGAGGGCGTCGTCGGCGCGCTGACATGCGGCAGGATCGTAACGTTCGGATGGCCCCACAACGGATCGTCAGCCGGCAAGGGTTCGCGGGCAAAGACATCGAGCACGGCGTGGGAAAGTTTCCCGTCATCGAGCGCTTGGGTCAGCGCCGAAACGTCGACAATCGCACCACGCGCAAAATTGATTAGCCCGGCCTGCTTCGGCAGCAGCGACAGGCGTCTGGCGTCAAGCAATCCGCGGGTTTCGTTGGTCAGCGGGAGCAGAACCACGAGAATGTCAGCGATCGACAGCACCGCATCCAGCCCGTCCGGGCCGAAGTAGCACTCAACACCATCGACCGTTTGCGGTGTCCGGCTCCATCCTGCGACTTTAAACCCATTGGCCCTCAGGCGGCGCGCGGCCAGGGTGCCAAGGTTGCCCAGTCCGAGGATCCCGACGGTGCGATCCTGCGGCAGGCAATGCGCACGTTCCGCCCAGATCCGCTGCGCCTGCTGCTTGCGGTAGCCCGGCACATCGCGGTGCAGATAGAGGGTAAAGGTCAGCACCGCCTCGGCCATTGTCTCGGCCAGCTGCGGGTCGGTCATGCGGACGATGGAAAGCGGCATGCCATCCAGCTCGCTGACAAGCCGCTCGACGCCGGCCCACAGGCTCTGAACCCAGACAAGTGCGGGAAGCTGGCGCAGGTCGCTCGGTTCCGGATTGGCCACGATGGCAACCTTGGTGGCAGATCGCTCCAAAGTCGTCATATCGTTCAATGGCTTGACTTCACACTCGGGAATGCGTTCGCGAAATACAGCAAGCCATTCTGCCTGCTCGGCGGCGCTCATGCGGGAAACGAGAGGAACGACCGGGCGCATCATACCATCCAGACCTTGACCGGGGCGGGCAGGTCTAGCCTGACCGATTTTGCTCCCTTCCCTCTATCATGGCGAAGGTCGAAGCGTCAGGTTCCCGTTGCCCGGTCCTTCAGCTTTTCGTCGTTGATCACCCCGGCGATGGCCGCAAGATGCAGCCCGTCGCGCAACATCAGCACCTGAGCCGACGCGAGCGGCATGGGGCGGCCGAACAGGAAGCCCTGTACGGTAGGACAGCCCTCCTCGCGCAGGAAACGCAGCTGTTCCTCCGTCTCAACCCCTTCGGCAAGAACGGGAATGTTGAGGCTGTCGGCAATCAGCAACGTCGCCCGGACGATGGCTGCGGACTGGGGCTTGTCGGCGACGCTCTGGATGAAGCTGCGATCGATCTTGATCTTGTCGAACGGGAAATTCTGCAACAAAGACAAGGACGAATAGCCAGTGCCAAAGTCGTCCATGGCAACAGTTACCCCAAGCGCCTTCAGTCCCGTCATTGTCGCAAGCGCACGTGGCTGATCCTCGATCAGGCCACTTTCGGTCAGCTCGATCTCCAGGCGACTGGGATCCAGACCCGTTTCGGCCAGAACCTCGGCAACCTTCGCCGGCAAGTCGGCCTGGGTCAACTGATAAGGGGCAACGTTCACGGCAACACGATACCGCGCCGGCCAGCTGGCCGCATCGCGGCAGGCCTGGCGAAGAACATGATCGCCGATGTCGAGGATCAAGCCAGTGCGTTCCGCAATCGGAATGAACACGCCGGGCGAAATCGTTCCAAGTGTCGGATGGTTCCAGCGAACAAGAGCCTCGAACCCGACAATCTCACGGGACTTGGTATCGTTCTGCGGCTGATAGTAAATCTCGAGCTGGTTGCCCTCGATTGCGGAGCGAAGATCAATAGACAAGACCGCGCGATTGCGATTGTCTTCATCCATTCCTTCGCTATAGCGGCAAATCTGGTTGGAGCCGAGCGTTTTTGCTTGCTCTGCGGCCAGTTCTGCACGCGTAAACAGGACTTGCGGATGAATGCCATTGTCCGGGGATAGGGCAATTCCAATGCCGCTGCCGAGGGTGATGTTTCGATCAGCAATCCGGTGCGGTCCAATGATCGCAAGATGCAACCGCTCGGCAAACCGCGTAGCTTCACTGCGGCCGAAGACATTTGGCTTCATTGCAACGAATTCATCGCCACTGACGCGAGCAATAAACTCGTCACCTTGAAGATTTTCGCGAAGTTTTGACCCAAGATGCCGCAAAAGCGCATCGCCAGTATCCTGACCATGCGCGCCATTGACGTTTCGATACTGTTCGAGATCGATTGCAAGCACAGCAACCCGTGCCGACGTCTGGGTGTTGGCCGCAATCAGATCGCTGAGATGACGTTCCGCATGAGTCCGGTTGGGCAGACCCGTCAGAGCATCATAGAGCGCCAGCCGCTGCAGCGTCGCCGAAGCCTCGTT
The DNA here is from genome assembly GCF_026672425.1 of Pannonibacter sp. SL95. GTDB lineage: Bacteria > Pseudomonadota > Alphaproteobacteria > Rhizobiales > Stappiaceae > Pannonibacter. Next base: position 422,150 of record NZ_JAPPRC010000003.1, on the reverse strand, counting down.
TGAGCTATCAACATCAATGGCATAGGCCGAGCCGACCGTTGCAAGGATCAACAAGGTGATCCCGACCACCGCAGCCAGCATGAACCCGTCCGGCAGAACCTGTCCCGCAAGTTCAGTCATCCGACCGGGAATGATCGTGATGGCTGTCATCCCAGTGAAGTGCATGGAAACAATGGCAAAAATCATCGCAACGGAAGCGCCGTAGCGGCAGAAACGCGTCACGGGCCGGCAAATGCGGTTCATCGCCAGCGCACCGAATGCGCCACCAAGCAGGATTGAGGCGACGATATAGCCGGAATTCCACTCGATGATGCCGGGAACCTGGAACGCGGCCATACCGGTATAGTGCATGGCGGCGATGCCAAGACCGAAGATAAGGCCACCAATTTCAATGAGATAGCTGGATGCCGTTCGTGCAGCTATAAAAAAGCCGGCGGCGCTTGATGTCATCACCATGACCAGGCTGAGCAAGGTCAGGACAGGCTCGAAGGTCCGCTCGAAGGGGACGACGTAGCCGAGCATGGCGGAAAAGTGGGTTGTCCAGATCGCACTGCCAGCGACGAGCGAGGCGAGGAACAGCCAGAGCAGCCGACGGGAGCCTTCGCTGCGACGCACGCGCGCGAAGAGACGCATAGAGAGAACAGACCCCATGACGCAGATGAGCGCAGCGAGCGCGACGTAGCGCAGATCATGTGCGACAGCTATACAGGACAGAACCGTAAGCATTTACATCTCCCGACCTCTAGGCATTACATCAGAGGGTCGTAAAGCTTCGCTAACGGCTGCGGAGTTTTGCGTATAGGGTGAACAGAAGATTAGCAGAACAGATCAAATTCCACTCGAACCCGATGCCCCGACCCGCGCGCGGCGCGGTCCCGCCAGGCAGGCAACCAGGAGCACAACACCGGCCACTGTGGCAATCATCCCGGCCGCGCTGACGGCGTTGTCATAGCCGAGCAAAATCGGTCCATAGCCTGCCAAAACATAGCCAATCACTGCCGAAAATGCAGCAAAGGCGACACTCCAGCCGATCTGGCGCACGAGACTGTCCGTCATCAGACGGGCAGCGGCTGGAGGACAGATGAACATAGCGATGACGATGATCGATCCGACCGCGTCAAAGGCCGCAACCGCCGCCAGTGCCGCCGCCATGACCAGCCCCAGTCCGATGAGGCCGACCGGCAGACCGATCGCGGCGGCATAGCCCTCGTCAAAGGTCGACAGCTTGAGCGGGCGCCAGAAGATCACCGTCAGCAGGATGATCAGTCCGGCGACAATGGCCATCCGGGACAGTTCCGGCGGCAGGTCGGCAAGGGCGACGGGATCAAGCAGCGAGTTCCAGCTTTCAGCCGACAGCCAGATGAGACTTTCCAGATTGCCGTAGAGCGCATGCTCGACATCAAGATGAACCCGGCTGGTGTTGCTCTGCTCCAGGAGCAGGACGCCGGCGGCAAAGAGGCCGGTGAAGACAACGCCCATGGCCGCGCCCGGTTCGATGCGGCCAAGACGCCGGATTAACTCGATCAGCACAACCGACACCAGCGCCGCCCCTGCCGCCCCGAGCAGCATGGGCCAGGTTTCCAGCGATCCGGTGACAAGGAAGGCAATGATGATACCGGGCAGGACAACGTGGGAGATGGCATCGCCCACCAGCGCCTGGCGCCGCAGGATGAGGAAATTGCCCGGCAGGGCGCAGGCGATGGCCGCAAGCACGCCGATCAGCAACGGGGTCAGGCTGAGCTGGACGAATTCCGCACCCATCGGTCAGGCTCCTGCGGCTTTGGGACCGAGATGACGGTCGAGACTGGCGATCTCGTCAGCGGTCAGAACTTCGGCGATCCCGGTCAGTCCGTCATAGCGGCCGGTCACGGCCTCCTGCGGATGCAGCTGCCGGGCAATGCGCCAGCGGTTTTCATCCAGCAAGGCCCGTGCGGCCTCCGCCCTGCCCGCTTCCGTCGGCTGCCGGTCGGCGCGCAGATACCCGGCCCGGGCGAGAACGCGGAGCGTCAGCCGGTCGTGGATCGGCTCGCCATGCGCCAGCGCGAGCAAACCCTGCCTGAGGTGAACCTTGTGCTGGAACCGGCGGTGCGCCACTGCGCTCGCCAGCACGCCGCGCCGCGGCGCAACGAGCAGCGACAAGACGAACAGCCCGACGCCCACCAGGACGATGATCGGACCCGTCGGGAGATTGGGGGAAGACGCGGAAATGGCCGAGCCGACATATCCGGCAAGCGCACCAAATACCCCGGCGAGCACGGCGACCGTTCCCGTCCGCTCGCTCCAGAACCGGGCTGTCACCGGGGGAATGACCAGCAGCGCAACGATAAGGATGAGGCCGACCAGCTTCAGGCCGATGACGGTGATCGCCAGCACCAGACCCAGCATGACCGCATCCATGCGGGTGACTGAAATGCCGGTCGCCTCGGCATAGCCAGGATCGAAACAGACGATGGTAAGCGGCCGGCGGAACAGGAGAATGAGCAGCGCGCAGAGCGCGCCACCGGCGGCAATCAGCAGGGCATCCGCGAACAGCATGCCGGCGGTCGAGCCGAGCAGGAAACCCTCCAGCCCCGCCTGCCGGCCGCGGTCCATCACCTGGATGACCGTCAGCAACACAATGCCGAAGCCGAAGAACACCGACAGCACGGCGCCGATGGCGGTGTCCTCGGCAAGGCGCGTGCGGCGGGTGATGGCCGTAACAGCCAGCAGCCCCAGCCCAGCGGAGAGCGCAGAGCCGATCAGAAGGCCGACCAGGGAACGGCCACTGCCGCCGAAGGCGACCATGATCATGAAGGCAAGGCCGACGCCGGGCAGCGTCGCATGCGCAATGGCATCGCTTACCAATGTGCGCTTGCGCAGGAACAGGAAGGTACCCGCCGCACCGGCGGACCCGCCAAGCAGGGCCGCACCGATGCCGACGAGCGCGGCGTTGTAGCCAGCGCCAAGTGTCAGCGCCTCGAGGAAGCTGGCCAGAGCAGGCGGCAGGACGGAGAGGAGCGTGCTCATCGGATCAGGCCGGCAGCCGCAGCTGTTCAAGATGGCCGCCAGCCAGCCGGCCGCCATAAGTCGCCTGCAGGTTGGCCTCTGTAAAGGTAGAGGCAACCGGTCCTTCGGCGATCTTGCGCAGGTTGATCATCAGGCAATGATCGAAATAGTCCGTCACGGTGGCGAGGTCATGATGGACGCAGACCACCGTCCGCCCCTCATCCTTCAGCGACTTCAGCACATCGACAATGGCGCGCTCGGTCGCGGCATCGACACCGGCGAAAGGCTCGTCGAGCAGATAGAGATCAGCGCGCTGCGCCAGGGCGCGGGCAAGGAAGACGCGTTGCTGCTGGCCACCGGACAGCTGCCCGATCTGCCGGCTGGCGAAATCGGCCATGCCGACGCGGTCAAGACAGGCGGCAGCAAACTGCCGGTGCCGGCTGCGAACGAAGCCGAGGAGCCCCAGCTCGCGCGACAACCCCATAAGCACGACATCCTCGACGGTGGTGGGAAAATCCCAGTCGACGGAGGCGCGCTGCGGCACATAGGCAATACGGTGCCGGGCGCGGGCAAGCGGAACACCGAAGACCTCAACCCGGCCCGACAGCCGCGGAATAATGCCGAGAGTGGCCTTGAGCAAGGTGGACTTGCCGGCGCCATTCGGCCCGATGATCGCGGCCATTGCCCCCTCGGGGATCCTGGCTTCGACGGAAAAGACCGCCGGTTTGCCGCCGTAGGAAACGGTCATTTCGGACAGGGCCAGCGCGGCCACACGGTCCCGGGCGTCAGACTGGCCGGATGTGTCGGAGGCAACGAGTTCAAGCGAGGGAGATGTCATGATCCTGTCCTGTTGCCGCACATCCGTGTTGCCTTTGGTTCAAAGCCCGGCGGAAAGCCGCCCGGTCCTGCCATCAGCGGGCGCTGTCCCGCCCGATGCCCTGGTGATCAGGGTGACGTTGTGGTCGATCATTCCAAGATACGTACCTTCATAGGTGCCGGTTTCACCCATCGCATCGGAGAACAGCTCGCCGCCAATGCGCACCTCGTGACCCTTCGCCGCAGCCCCCTCGATCAGGGCGCGGATGTTGCGGTCAGAGACGGAACTCTCGACAAAGACCGCAGCGATCTTGCGGCTGACCAGCAGATCAACGAGCTCGGACACACGGTTGAGGCCGGCTTCGCTCTGGGTCGAAATGCCCTGGATGCCGATCACCTCATAGCCATAGGCGCGGCCGAAATAGCTGAAGGCATCATGAGCCGTCAGCAGCACCCGCGACCCCTGCGGCACGCTGGCGAGAACCTCCCGGCTGTAGGTATCCAGCGCGGCAAGCTCGGCCAGATAAGCCTCGGCATTGGCCTTGAACGCTGCGGCTTCAGCTGGCTGTGCCTCGGTCAGCGCATCCCGAACAGCGACAACGACGCCGGTCCACAGCGCCGGATCCATCCAGACATGCGGGTCATAACGCCCGGCGTAGTTCTGGTGCCCGAGCAGACGGGACTTGTCGACTGCCTCGGCAACCGCGACGACCCGGCGCTTCTTGCCCAGATCGGCGAAGAAGTCCTCCATCTGCGCCTCGAGATAGAGACCGTGCCACAGCACCAGATCGGCCTTGGCCATGGCGACAATGTCGCTGCGGGTCTGGCGGTAAGAATGCGGATCAACGCCCGGGCCCATCAGTGCGGTAACCGTTACCGCATCCCCGCCAACGGCGCGGGCCGCGTCGGCAATCATGCCGGTGGTCGCGACCACAGTCAGCGGCGCTGCCGAAAGAGCTGGCACCCCGCCGGAGAGCAGAACCGTGACGGCGATCAACGCCGATTTCAGAATTCCCCGTCGAGCGAACACCATGTCTCAGGCCCCTTCCCTGCCACTGTCGCGCGGCAGCGCAACAAAGGCAAATGCTTTTAAGAATGACTTGCAAGAAACATGGTGCAATTGCGAATGAGTTGCAAGAGCGAAAATGAAGAAGGTCGATGGCATGGGCGAGAGTGCGAGATGCGAAGCGGCGCGGCGGAGGAGGAGCAGCCAGAGCAAGGCCCCTCCCTCGTCGCTCCTGAGAAGGCAGGAGCCCAGTAACCCGGGCGGCTTCGGCTGAAACACCCAACGCCCACCGGGAGTACTGGATCCCCGCCTTCGCGGGGATGACGGCAGAGGGGAGGATAGCGGAGCGGAGACGGCTCGCGGAGTGGCGAAGCGGCGCGGCAAAGCAGCCAGAGCCAGCGCCCATCCCTCGTCGCTCCTGCGAAGGCAGGAGCCCAGTAACCGGGGCGGCCTCGGCTGAAACACCCAACGCCCACCGGGAGTACTGGATCCCCGCCTTCGCGGGGATGACGGCAGAGGGGAGGATGGCGGAGCGGGGACGGCGGAGGGCGCTGCGGAGGGGCTCCGGGGTTACGAAACGGCGCGGCAATAGCCGTCCGCGCCTGACCTATCCCCTCGTCGCTCCTGCGCAGGCAGGAGCCCAGTAACCGGGGCGGCCTCGGCTGAAACACCCAACGCCCACCGGGGATACTGGATCCCCGCCTTCGCGGGGATGACGGCAGAGGGTAGGATGGCGGAGCGGGGACGGCTCGCGGGGCGACGCAGCGAGGGGCGGTGGAGAGGGCGGCGAAGTGGGAAGGCGCGCTGAGAGACGGCGCGCGACTCGAAGACCGCGTCAGTGGTGACTATTGAACCAACTACCGGCAGGCCAGGTCGGCGTTGCAATGGGTTTGGCGGAAGCGGGATATCAGCTGCTGCATGGCGCTGCCGTCGTCGCCAGTCTCCGGCATCGAGCAAACGAGTTCGGGGTGCTCTGCGAGAAGGCCATTGAAGGTGCCTTCCCAGTGCGGCTCGCTGTCGAGCATCTGTTCAGCTGAATATAGAAGGTGGTCGACAAAGGCCTCATACGCCCCGGCCTTCGGCCCTTTCATCAAGGCGCAGGCGTCCTCGGGCTGGGCAAACTCCGGACTGCTGATCGCAAGTGCGAGATGGCCACGATAGGCATCGCGCGCGGACTGGAGCCGTTGAAGCCTGTCTGCCTCGTCAAGCTGGATTTTCACGGCCAGCAGCGCACCAAGGGCAATGAAAGCGGTAAGAAGAGCCGCTACGGCATTCAGGGTCTGCGCATGTCGGGTCAGCCAGTTCATGCCGCAGGCACCTGCTGTGTGGCGCAGTGGATTCCGCCGCCGATTTCGCCAAGAGCATCTGTGTTCAGCATGATGATGCCCCGTCCGGGGTAGTGCCGGGACAGAGCATCGTGTGCGACAGCGTCCGTTTCCGGGTCGCCGAACTCCGGTGCGATGACTGCCCCGTTACAAACAAAAAAATTGACGTAGGAAGCTACGAAGTCATCGCTCTTCACCCGGCGCCGGTTCGGCTCTGGAATGACATCAATGCTGAGCCCCGCCGAACCAAGTGCGCTATGAGTTGCAAGCGCTGCTTTGTGGAATGCATCACGCGGGTCCGGGTGATCGGGCAAGTTGATCAGGACACGGCCGGGACCAGTGAGCCGGGCCAGACTGTCGATGTGGTAATCGGTGATGTCCTGATCCTTCACCCCGGCGGACCAGATCATCCGGTCCGCGCCATAGGCCGCCAGCAGTCGTTGTTCGATGTCATCGCGTGACAGGCAGGGGTTGCGGTTGTCATGGACCCAGCAGCTTTCATGAGCGAGCAACAGTCCGTGCCCGTCATGTTCAACGCCGCCGGCCTCACCGATCAGGCCGCTGTCAACAAGCGGGACGCCAAGCCGTTCGCCAACACGGCGTGCTATCTGTCCATCTTTGACGTGAAGCTGGCGGTTGCCCCAGCCGTTGAACGCGATGTGGCTGATGACCGGGCGGCCGGTCGCAGTACGGGCAAATAGCGGACCGGAATCGCGGCACCACAGGTCTTCGGTCGGGATATCCCAGAGCTCGACAGTGGCCGACAACAGCTTGCGGGCAGACCCGTGCAGGCTGGCGTCGGCCAGCATGTAGACCGGCTCGAATTCTGAAATCGCATTTGCAATATCGGCGATGGTTTCCTGCAGCATCAGCAGGAAGACCGGGTCAGTGTGCACCTTGCGGCTGGCAGGCCACTGCATCAGCGTCGCTTGATGTGGCGCTTCTTCGGCTGGCACGTGCAAACGCTGAACGGAGCTGGCCATTCCGTTTCCGGGCATCAGCAGGGACGCACCGGCTGCAAGGGCGGACTGGCCAAAACGACGTCGGGTCATGAACACTGAAAGCACCTTCCCTAAGGGTTACATCTATCCGTCAAATTGCCATGGAAGGGAAGTGGGCTTTCGCAGCTTCTGGCCTGCAGGGCTTGCCATCCTACAACACGCTGTGCAGGAGTGTCGGCGGACGCGAGCAATCCGGGGGACCGGCACGGCCCCCTTTTCCCTTTTCCGCAAGGAGCCGACATGCGCCGCGAAACCGACAGCATGGGGGACATCGATGTTCCCGCCGACCGTTACTGGGGAGCGCAGACCCAGCGATCCCTGACCTATTTCGACATCGGCATCGAGAAGATGCCCATCGAGCTGATCCATGCCTATGGCGTGCTGAAGGAGGCTTGCGCCGAGACCAATCGTGACCTCGGCCTGCTGCAGCCGGATCTGGCGGCGCTCATCATCGCAGCGGCGAAGGAAGTCACCGCCGGCACGCATGATGACCATTTTCCGCTGCATGTCTGGATGACCGGCAGCGGCACCCAGACCAACATGAACGTCAACGAGGTCATCTCCAACCGCGCCATCGAAATGGCCGGCGGTGTGCTCGGCTCGAAGAAGCCGGTGCATCCCAATGATCATGTGAACATGTCGCAGTCCTCGAACGACACGTTCCCTGCGGCCATGCACATGGCAGCCGTGCTCGAGGTGACGGGCAAGCTCCTCCCCGCCGTCCGGTTCCTGCGGGACGGGCTGGATGAAAAGGCAAAGGCCTGGGATCACATCATCAAGATCGGTCGCACGCATCTGCAGGACGCAGTGCCGCTGACGCTGGGCCAGGAGTTTTCCGCCTATGTGACCATGCTGGACGAGAACATCGCCCGCATCGAATGGGCGCTGGGGGATGTGTACAAGCTGGCCCTCGGCGGCACGGCGGTGGGCACGGGCATCAACGCGCCAAAGGGCTTTGCCGAGGCGGCGGCAGCCCGGATCGCAGCGCTCACCGGCCTGCCTTTTGTCAGCCATCCCAACAAGTTCGCCGCGCAAGGGGCCCATGACGGGCTGGTGATGCTGCATGGCGCGCTGAAGACGCTGGCAGGCTCCCTGTTCAAGATCGCCAATGACATCCGGCTGCTGGCCTGCGGTCCGCGTTGCGGCTTGTTCGAGCTGATCCTGCCGGCGAACGAGCCGGGCTCGTCGATCATGCCGGGCAAGGTCAACCCGACCCAGTGCGAGGCGCTGGCCATGCTCTCGGCTCAGGTGATGGCCAATGACGTTGCCGTGGGTTTTGGCGGGGCCAGCGGCTATCTCGAGATGAATGTCTACAAGCCGCTGATGATCAACGCGATCCTGCAGTCGGTGCGGCTGCTCACGGACGGCTCGCGTAATTTCCAGAAGTTCCTCGTCGAGGGTCTGGAGGCCAACGAGCCGCGCATCGCCGCCTATGTCGAGCGCTCGCTCATGCTGGTGACGGCGCTGTCACCGGTGATCGGCTACGACAAGGCCAGCCACGCCGCCCATCACGCCTTCGAGCACGACCTCTCCCTGCGCGAGGCCTGCCTGGCGCTGGGCTTCGTGGCGGAAGAGGACTTCGACCGGCTGGTCGATCCAAAGCTGATGCTGGGGCCGTCGTTGTAGCGCCACCGTTGGCAATTTGCTCCGCGTCACCCCGGCCAAGCGCAGCGCGAGCCGGGGCCTACTCGCTCCCTGAGCGGTGGGAGAATGTCGAAGCGTGGCGGCGGGTGTCACATATGGCAATTCTGCCTGTGACGCCACAGGGCCGGCCTTAACTGCTCTGGAAATGAGTAGGCCCCGGGTCTCCGCTTCGCTGCGCCCGGGGTGACGTCCGTGGCAGCTTCTCAAAGCAAAAGGGCGGCGCGAGGCGCCGCCCTTTATCCTCTCAGCCGTGCCTCATTTGCGGCCGCGGTTCATGGCGGCGGCGAGGGCGGCGGCCATGGCGCTGTTGCCGCCGCCGCTGGGGGCAGGAGCACCGCCCGGCTTGCTACCACCACGCGGACCGCCACCACCACCCGGACGCGGACCGCGTGGGCCATCGCGATCAGGACCGCGCGTGTCGGCCCGCTCGCGGCCGGCCTGATAGTCGGCGGCCTTCTTCATCGTCAGGGCGATGCGCTTGCGCTTCACGTCGACCTCGACGACGGTGACGGAGACGATGTCACCGGCCTTCACCACCTTGTGCGGATCATCGACAAACTTGTCGGCCAGCTGCGACACATGCACGAGGCCGTCCTGGTGCACGCCAATGTCGACAAAGGCACCGAAGTTCGTGACGTTGGTGACAGTGCCTTCCAGCTTCATGCCCGGTTTGAGGTCCGAGACCTCCTCGACACCGTCCAGAAGCGTCGCGGTCTTGAACTCCGGGCGCGGGTCACGGCCGGGCTTTTCCAGCTCAGCAATGATGTCGCGCACGGTGGGCAGGCCGAAGCGCTCGTCGGTAAACTGGGCCGCATTCAGCGTCTTCAGGAAGGCGCTGTCGCCCATGATCTGGCGCACATCGCGGCCGCAGGCCTGCACAATGCGGGCAGCGAGCGGATAGGCTTCCGGATGCACGGAGGAGGCATCGAGCGGATTGTCGCCTTCGCGGATGCGCAGGAAGCCGGCGCAGAGCTCGAAGGCTTTCGCGCCAAGACGCGGCACATCCATCAGCTGCTTGCGGCTGCGGAAGCCGCCGATCGTGTCGCGGTGCTCGACGATGGCTTTCGCCAGACCCTCGCCAAGGCCAGAGATGCGGGCGAGCAGGGCCGGAGAGGCGGTGTTGAGATCCACGCCAACAGCGTTCACCGCATCTTCCACCACCGCGTCCAGTGCACGGGCGAGCTTGGTCTGGTTGACGTCATGCTGATACTGGCCGACACCGATGGACTTCGGCTCGATCTTCACCAGTTCGGCCAGCGGATCCTGCAGGCGGCGGGCAATGGAGGCCGCCCCGCGCAGCGACACGTCGACGCCCGGCATTTCCTTCGAGGCAAGTTCCGAGGCCGAATAGATCGACGCGCCAGCCTCGTTGACGATGACCTTGATCGGACGCATGGCGACCGGAATATCGGCGATCACCTCGGCGGCGAGGCGGTCGGTCTCGCGGCTGGCGGTGCCGTTGCCGATGGCAATCAGCCCGACCTTGTGCCGGGCGATCAGCGCCAGCAATGTGTTGCGGGCCCCGGCGACATCGTTCTTCGGCTGGAACGGATAGACCGTTGCCGTCTCCACCAGCTTGCCGGTGGCATCGACCACGGCAACCTTCACGCCGGTGCGGATGCCGGGATCAAGACCCAGCGTGGCGCGGGCACCGGCGGGAGCGGCCAGCAGCAAGTCCTTGAGGTTGCGGGCAAAGACCTGGATCGCTTCCTCCTCGGCCTTGTCGCGCAAGGTGCCCATCAGGTCGAGTTCGAGATGCAGGGCGAGCTTCACCTTCCAGGTCCAGCGGGCGACATCCATCAGCCACTTGTCGGCCGGGCGGCCCTGATCGGAAATGCCGGCGGCATGGGCGACCATGCGCTCGGCCGGCTTCAGCCCCTCGGTGACATCGGCGTCCACCGTCAGCTCCACCGCCAGCACGCCTTCGTTGCGGCCACGGAACAGGGCGAGCGCACGGTGGCTCGGGATCTTGGCCCAGGTCTCGGTGTAGTCGAAATAGTCGGCGAACTTTGCGCCGGCTTCCTGCTGACCGTCGATCACCTTGGAGGTGACGACGCCCTTGGCAACCAGATGCTCGCGCAGACGGCCGACCAGTTCGGCGTTTTCGGAAAAGCGCTCCATCAGGATCTGGCGGGCCCCATCAAGAGCGGCCTTGCCGTCGGCCACGCCCTTTTCCTCGCTGACGAAGGCAACGGCCTCGCTCTCCGGCGACAGCATCGGATTGGCCAGCAGCGCATCGGCCAACGGCTCCAGTCCGGCCTCGCGGGCGATCTGGGCCTTGGTCCGGCGCTTCTTCTTGAACGGCAGATAGAGGTCTTCCAGCACGGCCTTGGTGTCGGCCTTGGCGATCTTGAGCGCCAGATCGTCGGTCAGCTTGCACTGTTCCTCGATGGATTTCAGGATCGCGCCGCGCCGGTCTTCCATCTCGCGCAGATAAATCAGCCGTTCTTCCAGCTTGCGCAGCTGCGTGTCATCCAGCCCGCCGGTGACTTCCTTGCGGTAACGGGCGATGAAGGGAACGGTTGCGCCTTCATCGAGGAGCTGGACCGTTGCATTCACCTGCGCCGGCTGGCAGGCGATTTCCTCGGCAATGCGCCGGGCGATGCGCAGGGCCACCTCGGGCGCGACCTGGGTCTTCCGGGCTGCGGCGGGCGTTGCGGCAAAGCCTTCGGGGCTTTCGCTGAAATCGGACATGGGCGGCGCTCCAGTGATGTCGGTCATGATCGGGCGGCGACCATAGAGCGGAGCTGTGCGGCAATAAAGCGGCATCCCGCAGGCGATTCACAGTTGCCGCGCCTGCCTGACCCTGTGCCGGCCGAAAACACCCCTGCCAGAAAAATGCAAAAGCGCCTGAAACTTTCCGGCGAGGCCCGCCGTAACTCCTCCTGAACGCCCCGAGAGAGGGCGCTTCGTCACGCAAGAGGAGACTTTCGATGCAGACCCTGATCAAGACCTCGCTTCGTGCCGGCATCGCTGCTGGCGTCCTGGCCCTCATGGGTGTCACCGCCATCGCGGCCGGCATGACCAAGGAAGTCGGCGGCGCTCCGATGTATCCGGAAAAGAACATCGTCGAGAACGCCGTGAACTCCAAGGATCACACCACGCTGATCGCCGCCGTCAAGGCCGCTGGCCTCGTCGACACCCTGGCTGGCACCGGCCCCTTCACCGTTTTCGCCCCGACCAATGACGCCTTCGCCAAGCTGCCGGCCGGCACGGTCGACACGCTGCTGAAGCCGGAAAACAAGGCCCAGCTGACCAAGATCCTCACCTGCCATGTGGTGGGCGCGGAAGTCATGTCCGACGCCCTGTCGAAGATGATCACCAGCGGTGAAGGCAGCGCCAAGATCGAAACCGTCGGCGGCTGCACCTTCACGGCCAAGGCCATGGACGGCAAGATCATGATCGAGGATGGCCAGGGCAACATGTCCACCGTCACCATCGCCGATGTCGATCAGTCCAACGGCGTCATCCACGTCGTCGACACCGTCCTGCTGCCGGCCAGCTGATCAGCGTCTCTCCTCGCAACAAACCCCACCCCCGGTGCCCAGCGCCGGGGGTGTTCTTTTTGGTCCGCGAATTGCTCCGCCATCCTCCCCACGGTCGTCATCCCCGCGAAGGCGGGGATCTAGTACCCCCAGTGAACCTTGGGTGCTCCAGCCGAAAGCGCATCGTTTACTGGGCTCCTGCCTGCGCAGGAGGGACGAGGTAGTAGGTAAGGCGGGACCAGATTTCAGGTCAGCGCGGTTCGGGGATCAGTTTGCCGGAGTAGACGACGGGGCCGGTCGGGTCGCCGTTGGGGGAGCCGCCCTTGGGTTCGAGGGTGATGGCGATGGCGGCATCGGTGCGGCCATAGTCGGCATCGCGGACCGGCAGATGGGTGATATCGGCGCTGTCCGCCAGAACGCCGAGAGACAGCGGCGGGCGGCTGCCGTCACCAGCAAGATACCAGACTTCAAGGCTGCGGTCGGCCGGCTGCTCGGCGCCGAGATCCCGCAGGGAGACGATCCCGGTTTCAATATCGACGCTGACAACAATCGCCGGCTGCGCGCCGTCGCGGTTGACGACGGCAAGATACTTCTGCCCGGCCACGACAGGCTCCGCCTCAGGCAGGGGGGCCAGCAGCAGGGCCGCAAGGCTGGCAGCAAGTGCTGTGCTGGTGGCGGCAGCGGCAAGCGCAGCCGCGCGCCAGCGGTTCAGGCGGCGCAGGAGAAGGTCAGACGCCGGTGACACGGATGAAGCGGCCAGAACCGGCGCAGCGGCGGTCTCGTTCTGTCTTTCGAGCTGGGCCTCGATACGCGCAAAGAGATCGGCCGGCGGAGCAACGGGAGGTACGCTGTCATCCAGCGGGGCAAGGCGCTGGCGCCAGTCCGCGACCAGCCGGGCGAAGTCCGGATCGGTTGCCAGACGCAGGTCGGCATCGCGTCGCTCACTCTCAGACAGGCTGCCCAGCACGAATTCACCGGCCAGAGCGTCAAGCTCGAGCCGGTCATCGGGTCCGGTGGGGGCAGTTCCTGGCGGTGTGGAGCGTCCTGTCATTCGCGGTCCATGCAATCCTTCAACCGCATCAGGCCGCGGCGGAGCCATGTCTTGATCGTGGCCTCGGGCCTGTCATATCGCACGGCCAGTTCCTCGCGGGAATAGCCTTCGCAATAGGCAAGCACGACGCAATCGCGCTGGATATCCTCCAGTTCGCCCAGACAGACGCGCAGGGTGCTGCGGTCGGCATGACCCATGAGCCCGGCGGCCGGATCGGCAATCGCCTCCAGTTCGCCCTCCTCCTGCACGACCTCCAGCGACTGGGCCCGCCCACGGCGGATCTGGTCGATGGCCGCGTTGCGCGCGATGGCGGCGAGCCAGGTGATCGGGCGGCCGCTTGCCGGGTCATAGCGGGCAGCGTTCTGCCAGACCTTCACATAGGCTTCCTGCAGCACCTCCTGCGCCTTGTCCCTGTCCCTGCAGATACGCAGGACCACGCCGAAAAGTTTCGCCGAGGTTGCATCATAAATCGCACGGAACGCCGACCGGTCGCCCCGCGCCGTCGCGCTGATCAGCGGCGCGAGGTCGAAGGCCATCTCGGCGGCAAGAGTGTCGGCAACGTCCGGCACAGGATCTCCCCGTTCCTGCAGGGCGCGTTGCCGGAGGGCAAGGCCAGGTCGGTTCATGGGGAAGATACGGCAACCGGCGGAGGGTGGATCAGAACCAGAGCCTCATTAGCCCCTTCACCTGACGATGGTGAGCCGTTCCGCGGCGCGGGTGACGGCGGTGTAGAGCCAGCGATCGCGGTGTTCGCGGAAGGCGAAGCTTTCGTCGAAGAGGACGACGCTGTCCCATTGCGAGCCCTGTGCCTTGTGCACGGTGAGGGCATAGCCGAAGTCGAACTCGTCGGCCTTGCGCTTCAGGGCATAGGGGATCTGCTCGGCCCCTTCCTCGAACATCGCCGGCAGCACCTTGACCTCGACGGACTGCTTGGACGGTTCATCCTCCGGCATGATGTCGAAGCGCAGCGTGTTGCCGCGCGGCGGCTTCAGGCGCTTGACCTGCCACAGGCCGCCATTCAGGAGGCCGCGAGCCTTGTCGTTGCGCAGGCAGACGAGCTTGTCGCCGACGGCCGGCATCGGCGTCAGGAAGCCCTTCAGCTCGCGGATGCGGTTGTTGTAGAGGCGGCGGGTGCGGTTGGTGCCGACAAGCACCTGGTCGGCGGCAAGGATCTGGTCCTTGTCGATGTCGCGGCGGGAGATAATGCTGCTGGCGCCGAAAACGCCGTAGTCCAGCGTGCCGCCCTCGCGGATGGTCATCGACATGCGCACGATCGGATTGTCCTGCGCCTGGCGGTGCACCTCCGTCAGCATCACGTCTGGCTCGGCCTCGGTGAAATAGCCACCGCCCTTGACCGGCGGCAGCTGCGCCGGGTCGCCCAGCACCAGAACCGGGGTGCCGAAGGAGAGAAGGTCACGGCCGAGATCCTCGTCGACCATCGAGCACTCGTCGATGACGATGAGTGAGGCCCGCGCGGCGGCGCTGTCGCGCTTCAGGGCAAACTGCGGCCCGGCATCCTCCCCCTCCTCGACGATTTCCTCTTCCTTCGAGGCGCGCGGACGGTAGATGAGCGAATGGATGGTACCCGCGTCGGTGCAGCCCTTCTGGCGCAGGACATGGGCAGCCTTGCCGGTGAAGGCGCCGAAACAGACGTCGCCATCAATGCCCTCGGCCAGATGCCGTGCCAGCGTGGTCTTGCCGGTTCCGGCGAAGCCGAACAGGCGGAACACCTGCTTGTCGCCGCGCTTCAGCCATTGCGCGGCATCCATCAAGGCCTTTTCCTGCTGCGGCGACCAGAGCATCCGTGCGATTCCCGTTTCGTTCGCTGAAGGCAATAGCGGGTTTTGCCGCTTGGCGCACGTCTCAATCAATCCCGGTTTCACAGACGTGCGCATCCGGCTATGACAGGGCGAGATGGAGGGCCTTGATCCGATGGATGCGCTTGAACGAACCCTGATGACGATCAGCTGTGGCGACTGCGACAGCCTGCCGAAGGTGGCCGATGCCGGACGGATCGTCGATGGGCCAGGGTTTCCCGTGCAGATCATGCATAACGGGGTGAAGGTGCGCGCGGGCGGATATCACGGCGACTGGATGGCGCAAGTGATCCGGTCGCTGCGCGGACACCATGAACCGCAGGAAGAACTGGCCTTCAGTGCCCTGCTGCGCCTGTGCCGGCACAACACGCTGATGGTGGAGCTGGGCTGTTTCTGGGCCTGGTACAGCCTCTGGTATCTCGACGAAATCCCCGGATCGCGCACGATCTGCGTCGAACCGGACGCCCATAACCGCAGCATCGGCGAGACCAACGCGGCGCTGAACGGATGCGCGAGCCGCATGGCCTTCCACAGCGCCTGGGTGGGCGGGGAAGACCTTGCCGCAATGACGCTGCACGCCGAAAGCCTGCGCCAGGACGTGACCCTGCCCTGCTACAATTTCGACAGCGTGATGCGGCTCGCCGGCGGGGAGCCGATCGAGATGCTGCATCTTGACGTGCAGGGCGCGGAGACGTCCTTCCTGCGCTCCATCGGCGCGGCGGGTCAGGCGGGCAAGGTGCGGTTTGTCGTTGCCTCCACCCACCACAGCTCGATCTCGGGATCGACGACGACGCATCAGGATTGCGTCGCCGCGCTGGCGGGCCTCGGTGCCCGCATCCTGGTGGAGCATTCGGTGCAGGAATCCTTCAGCGGCGACGGTCTGGTGGTGGCAAGCTTCGCCAGCCAGGACCGGCATGTGAGCCTGCCGCCGATCTCCCGCAACACGCCGGAGCGCTCGTTGTTCCCGGACCTGTGAGGCGAGCGAAGTCCTGCAAGACAACGGCACTTCGACCAGCCGCACCACTGCTACCCCCCTCTGCCCCCTGACGGGGGCATCTCCCCCTCAAGGGGGGAGAGGGGCGCAGCAATCGGTGCCAAGTCAACAGCAAGCCAAAGCCCTCTGCTGCAAAAAGGCCCGCGCCGGGGAACCGGGCGGGCCTTTTGATTGGGGGCAAGTGTGTGACGGGTCAGGCCGCGGTAGCGGCCTTTTTGGCGGCAACGCGCTTGCGGATCGCCTCGACGCCGGCGTCCGGGGTCGCGGCGAAGAGCGTCTTGGTATAGGCATGCTGCGGATTGTCGAAGACGGCTTCACGCGTGCCGTATTCCACAACCTCGCCGTAGTACATCACCATCACCTTGTCGGCGAGGTAGCGCACGACCGAGAGATCGTGGCTGATGAAGACATAGGTGAGGCCCATCTCGTCCTGCAGGTCCTTGAGCAGGTTGAGGATCTGCGCCTGGACCGAGAGGTCGAGCGCGGAAACCGGCTCGTCGAGCACCAGGAGCTTCGGCTTCAGCATGATCGCCCGGGCAATGGCCACGCGCTGGCGCTGGCCACCGGAGAACATGTGCGGATAGCGGCCGTAATGCTCCGGCTTGAGGCCGACCTTTTCCAGCATGGCAAGCGCAGCATCGCGGCGCTCGTCTGCGCTCATGTCGGTGTTGAGCAGCAGCGGCTCCTCAAGCACGTGCCCGATCTTCTGGCGCGGATTGAGCGAGCCATAGGGGTTCTGGAACACGATCTGCACCTTGCGGCGCATTTCCTTGGAAATGCCGGTCTTGCTGATGTCGATCTTCAGGCCGTCGATCTCGACGGTCCCTGCGGTCTGCGGGTCGATCATCGACAGGATGCGGGCCAGGGTCGACTTGCCACAGCCGCTTTCGCCGACGACGGCGAGGGTCGAGCCGCGCTCGACGTCGAAGCTGACACCCTTGACCGCCTGCAGCACGCGCGGCTTGGAGAACAGGCCGCCGCCGATGACATACTCGCGGGTGACGTCGCGCACCTTCAGGATGGGATCACTCATGCGCGGGCCTCCTCGGCAGCGAAGGACTTTGCAAAATCGCTGACGGTCGGCAGCCGGTCGCCCGTGGCGTTTTCCGGCAGCGCGGCGAGCAGCGCGCGGGTGTAGGGGTGCTTCGGCGCCTCGAACAGGGAGAGCACGTCGGCCTCCTCCATCTTCTTGCCCTGGTACTGCACGATGACGCGGTCGGCGGTTTCGGCCACGACGCCCATGTCATGGGTGATCATGATCAGCGCCATGCCGCTGTCGCGCTGCAGCTGCATCAGGAGGTCGAGGATCTGCTTCTGGATCGTCACGTCGAGCGCGGTGGTCGGCTCGTCCGCGATGAGCAGCTTCGGCGCGCAGGCGATCGCCATGGCGATCATGACGCGCTGGCACTGGCCGCCCGACATCTGGTGCGGGAAGGAGTTCATCCGCCGTTCCGGCTCGGGGATACCGACCGAGCGCATCAGCTCCAGCACCCGTTCGCGGCGCTGGCGGCCGGAGAGGTTGGTGTGGACCTTCAGCGCTTCCTCCAGCTGGTAACCGGCGGTGAAGCAGGGATTGAGGCTGGCGATCGGCTCCTGGAAAATCATGGAGATGTCCTTGCCGATCACCTTGCGGCGCTGCTTCGGCGTCAGGGTGCGAAGGTCGAGACCTTCGAACTCCATCTTGTCTGCCGTGATCGTCGCGGTGTCGGGCAGGAGCCCCATGGTCGCCAGCATGGCCACAGACTTGCCCGAGCCGCTTTCGCCGACGATGGCCAGAACCTCGCCGGCATCAACCGTGTAATCGACCCCATCGAGCGCCCGGAACGGGCCCTTGGCGGTGTCGAATTCAACCCGAAGGTTGCGGATTTCGAGAAGCGCCATGGATTTAGCTCCGCTTCAGCTTGGGATCGAGCGCATCGCGCAGGCCGTCGCCGACCAGGTTGATGGCAAGCACCGTGATGAGGATGGCAAGGCCCGGGAAGGTGACGACCCACCAGGCGCGCAGGATGAACTCGCGCGCTTCGGCCAGCATGGTGCCCCATTCCGGGGTCGGCGGCTGTGCACCCACGCCGAGGAAGCCGAGGGCGGCCGCATCCAGGATGGCGTTGGAGAAGGACAGGGTCGCCTGAACGATCAGCGGCGCCAGACAGTTCGGCAGGATCGTCTTGAACATCAGCCGGAAATGACCGGCACCGGCAACACGGGCGGCGACCACATAGTCACGCGAACGCTCGGCCAGGACAGCAGCGCGGGTCAGACGGACGAAATGTGGTTGCAGCACGATGGCGATTGCGAACATGGCATTCATCAGGCCAGGCCCCAAAAGCGCGACCACGACGAGGGCCAGCAGCAGCGACGGGAACGCCAGGATGATGTCCATGATGCGCATGATGAACGTGTCGACAGCGCCGCGCATGTATCCGGCGATAAGGCCGATGATCACGCCGCCCGTCAGCGCCACGAACACGACAACACAGCCGATGAACAGCGAGTACTGCGCGCCGTAGATCAGACGGGACAGCATGTCGCGACCGACCGGATCAGTGCCCAGAAGGAAGTCCCATTTGCCGCCCTCCTGCCAGACCGGCGGAACGAGGAAGCTGTCGCGATACTGCATGTCCGGTGCATGCGGCGCGATCAGCGGCGCGAACACGGCGGTCACGACGAGGACCAGGAACACGGCAAGGCCGATGACGGCGCCGCGGTTCTGGGAGAAATAGTACCAGAACTCGGCCAGCATTGCCCGGGTGGCATTGCGGCTTTCGCGTTCAAGTTTTTCGACGAGGGCGGAGCTGTCCGCCTTGGGAGAGGTGCTCATGAGAGTTCGGTCCTTCCGCTCAATTGTGGCGGATGCGCGGGTTTACGAGCCCGTACAGGATGTCCACGATCAGATTGACCAGCATGATGATGGCAGCAATCAACAGCAGGCCGCCCTGAACCACCGCGTAGTCGCGACGAGCAATGCTGTCGACAAGCCACTTGCCGATGCCAGGCCAGGAGAAGATCGTCTCGGTCAGGATCGCACCGGCCAGCATCACGCCGACCTGAAGGCCGATGGTGGTGATGACAGGGATCAGGGCGTTGCGCAGGGCGTGCAGGCCGATGATCCGGTGCGGCGGCAGACCCTTGGCCCGGGCCGTGCGGACATAGTCCTCGCCCAGAACCTCAAGCATCGCCGAGCGGGTCTGGCGCGCGATCACGGCCAGGGGAATGGTTGCCAGCACGATCGAAGGCAGGATGAGATGCCGGACCGCTGACAGGAACGCCCCCTTCTCGCCTGACAAAAGGCTGTCGATGAGCATGAAGCCCGTGACCTGCGGGAAGAAATACATCAACGAGATGCGGCCCGAGACGGGCGTCCACTGCAGGATGCCGGAGAACAGGATGATCAGCAGCAGGCCCCACCAGAAGATCGGCATCGAATAACCGATCAGCGCCGTGCCCATCACCGTCTGGTCGATGAACGAGCCGCGCTTCACCGCAGCCAGGATGCCGAGCGGAATGCCGATGGCAACCGCGATCAGAATGGCGCAGAACGAGAGTTCGACAGTGGCCGGGAAAAGTTGCAGGAACTCATCAAGCACAGGTCGCTTGGACGCAAATGACGTGCCGAGATCGCCCTGGAACAGGTTTCCAAGATAAGCAAGGTACTGCTCCCAGATGGGAAGGTCCATGCCCATCTGGCGCATCAGTTCCGCCTTGCGCTCTGGCGACATTCCACGTTCGCCAGCAAGCAGCTCAAGCGGATCCGCGGGCAGAATTCGGACAAGTCCGAATGCGACGATTGTGACACCGAGAAAGGTCGGGATCAGCAGGCCTAGGCGACCGAGAAAAAAGCGAAACATGGCGATGTCCGGATTTGAGAGAACCGGCTCGCAGGGGGAAAACTCCCGCTACGGCCGGTTCGCCAAAAGCGAAGGCACCGGCGGGTTTTCCGCCGGTGCCGCTGAATGCCGGGATTATTCGGCGACGTCGACGCCCTCGAAGGAGTGGCCGCCGAGCGGGTTCATGACGTAGCCCGAGACCTTCTTGGACATCGGCATGAACACGACGGAGTGAGCGATGGTTGCCCACGGAGCCTGTTCCTTGAACACGACCTGAGCCTGCTCGTACAGCTTGGTACGCTCAGCCTTGTCGGTTACGACCTTGGCCTTCTGCACCAGAGCTTCGAACTCGTCGTTGCACCACTGGGCGCGGTTGGAACCACCCACAGCGTCGCAGCCGAGCAGAACGGCGAGGAAGTTGTCCGGATCACCATTGTCACCGGTCCAGCCGAGGAGCACGGCACCGTCACGGTCCTTGGCGCTCGAACGCTTGAGGTATTCACCCCACTCGTAGGAAACGATCTCGACCTTGACGCCGACCTTCTCGAAGTCAGCCTGGATCAGCTCGGCCATGCGGCGGGCGTTCGGGTTGTACGGACGCTGCACCGGCATCGCCCAGACCTTCATGCTGAGGTCCTTGACGCCAGCTTCCTCGAGCATCTTCTTCGAAGCTGCCGGATCGTAGGCGTCGTCCTTGATCTGGGTGTTGTAGGACCACATGGTCGGCGGGATCGGGTTGGTCGCGGCCTGGCCGGAACCCTGGAACACGGCGTAGAGGATGGCGTCCTTGTTGATCGCCATGTTCAGCGCCTTGCGGACCTTCGGATTGTCGAAGGGAGCCTGGGTGGCGTTGTAGGCCAGGTAGCCAACGTTCAGACCCTGCTGTTCCATCATCTGGAGGTTCGGATCGGTCTTGATGGCAGCGATATCGGCCGGAGCCGGATACGGCATGACATGGCACTCACCGGCCTTCAGCTTCTGCAGGCGAACAGCTGCGTCCGGCGTGATGGCGAAGACGAGGTTGTCGACCTTCTGCTTGCCACCCCAGTAGTCCTGGTTGGCGGCGTAGCGGATGACGGCGTCCTTCTGGTAGCCGACGAAGGTGAACGGACCGGTGCCGACCGGCTGCTGGTTCAGGTTGGCCTTGGTGCCAGCCTTGTCGAGCTGTGCGGCATATTCGGCCGACATGATCGAGGCGAAGTCCATGGCGAGGTTCGCCAGCATCGGAGCTTCCTGGCGGGTCAGCACGAACTTGACCGTGTTGTCGTCGACCTTGACGATTTCCTTGATCAGGGTCGGCAGCGACATGCCATCGAAGTATTCCCAGGTCGCGCCTTCCGTGTAGGTGTTCCACGGATTGTCCTTCTTGCCCTGACGCTCGAAGGAGAAGATCACGTCGTCGGCGTTGAAGTCACGCGACGGGGTGAAATAGTCGGTCTTGTGGAACTTCACGCCCTTGCGCAGGTTGAACGTGTATTCCAGGCCGTCCGGCGAAACAGTCCAGGATTCAGCGAGGCCCGGAACAACTTCCGTGGTGCCCGGCTTGAACTCGACCAGACGGTTGTAGATGGCCTTGGACGAAGCGTCGAACGTGGTGCCGGAGGTGTAGAGCGCGGGATCAAAGCCTTCCGGCGAGCCTTCCGAGCAATAGACCAGCGTCTTCGCCTGGGCGCCGGTCGCGGCAATCGCGATCACGCTTGCCCCGAGAAGCGCGGCCTTCAGGGTGGTGCGGATAGTCATCAAACTGTTCTCCCCTTGATGAGAAAAGCGGATCTCGCAGCTTTGTGGTCGTGCGAAAGTTTATCGACCCGCTTGCAGCGAAATAAGGCCGGTTTTTGCGCCGAAATCAACCGACAAAAGATTTCGATGTTTTGGGTTGAAACGAAATTTTTTAACTTGGTCAAATTCACTGACCTAAAGGGGCAAGGGCTATTTCTTGCTGACTTCTGGCCCTGAAACGCCGATCCATAGTGCGCCGCACCATGATCTGATTTACGCCACAAACTCGACAAATTTCAATTGGTTAGACAGATTGAACCTGTCCGGAACCACAGAGCCGCAGGCAGTCAATATTTTGCAATGCAGCACAATTCTTGGCGCTGATTTTATGTACGCACTTATACGTACATCAGTCAAAATGTTTCGCTAAAGGGGAAGGATGCGGTTTTTTCTTCTCACCGCATCCCCCTATTTCTATCATTCATGTCGCAGCCAATCAGGCCCCTGCGGGGCCTTTTCCGCTCTCTGCAGGAGCATCCATCGCAGGTGCCTTAGCGGCAACCGGTGGCTCAGATGCAATGTGATACGTCACCTGCGGGAATGGAATGTCGATCTGGTGCGTATCGAAGGCCCGCTTGAGGTGCTCGTTATAGGCCCGGCCCGTCGCCCATTGCGCTCCAGGGAAGGTCTTGATGCGGGCGCGCAGGTTGACGGCAGAATCGGCAAAGGCGATGACGCCGTGCATCTCGAGATCGCCAATGATGCTGCCGCCGGCCGGCGACGCCTTCAAGGTGTCGAAGGCCTCCTTCATCGCAGCTTTCGCCACGTCGATATCGGTCGAGTAGGACACGCCGATCACCGCCACGTGGTAGGAGAAGTCGCGCATGAAGTTCGACACCATGTCGACGCTCGAGAACGGGATGATGTGCGTGGTGCCGTTGATGTCGCGGATGCGGACCGAGCGCACCGTCAGCCGCTCCACCGTTCCGTTGATCCCGGCGACCGTGATGACATCGCCCTCGTTGATGGCGTTCTCGATCTGAATGAACGCGCCGGTGATGATGTCCTTGACCAGCGTCTGGGCACCGAAGGACACCGCAAGACCTATGACACCGGCACCGGCGATCAGCGGCCCGATATCCAGCCCGAGCTCGGACAGGGTCAGCATGCCCGTCATGACGATGACGACGACCGTGAAGGCGTTGCGGAACAGCTGGAACAGCGTCCGCTCACGTGCCGAGACAATGGTGTCACCGGATGGGCGCAGACGCAGGTCGATCCACGACATCACCGCAAGCCAGGCCGCGCAGCCGAGCAGGATGACAAAGGCGGCGGACGCAAGCTGACCGACGATGTCAGCCCCCGCCCCGGCTTTCAGCCAGCCACCGAGGTCAATCACCGACCAGGCATCGAGCAAAAAGGCCAGCGTGAGGATGAGCAGCACAAGCCGCACGGCCTTCAGCAGATGCGGCACGACAGCGTTGACCCGGCCCTCAAGCGCGGGAAGCGTCTCCTTGATGTGATCCGGCAGACGAATGCCACCCGCAATCGCGCGGGTCAGCACCATCGAACTGATACCGCCAACGACAACCGTCACGATCGAGAAGAACGTGGCACTGACCACGACCTCGATGGCCTCGAGAGGCCGCGTGATCCAGATTCCCAGAACCACAAGCGTGTAGAGGATCGCGATGGCGGCCCACACGCGCCCGAGCAGATGCATGGCGCTTCGCCCAAGCTCGCCGTCCAGTGTTGCCGCGTAGGCCTGAATGGCAAGGCGAACGCGCGCCGCGTTGGCAACGACAAGCCAGATCGCAAACCCGGCAGCCGACAGGATGATGATGACCCGCAAGGCATTGCCGATGGCCAGCGACATGGTCATGTTGGCGATCGGAACCGCCAGGATCACGCCATAGACGAGATAGGACAGCAGGTTGCCAACCCGGATGGCCCAGTAGCGGGCAGATGCGGTGGAGAAGGGAACGAGGCGCACCGCCTCATGGTCCGGCGACAGCAGTAGCCGCACCATCACCCGCGAGACGCCTGCGGCAAGGAAGGCATCCAGCGTCAGGGATTCGACCAGCGTGATATCACCGCCTAACGTTTCAAGGTGAAGTGTGCCGGCAACCACGGCTGAGACAATCAGCGCGAGGAAGATCGCCGCCAGATCTGCCAAGCCCAGGCCGATCAGCAGGCCGACGCGCCACATCCAGCCGCGGGCGCCGAAGCGCCGAACCAGCCATGTGGCGCCAAAGCGGCCGCCGAAGCGCAGCAACCAGTAAGTCGACAGCGCCACCCCAAGAACAACGGAAAGTTCCGCCGCGATTTCCCGGACCTTGTCCCACTTGACCTGGATCTGGCCGGTAAACAGCAGCTTCAAGCCCTTCAGCGAGACGGAAATCCGATTGAACACTGACGCGATGTCGCCGAAGGCCTGCCGCGAGAAGTCGCTGATCTGGCCCGAAAGGGCCCGCTCGCCAGCTGTGCCGCCACCGTTCGCGGCTGTGCCGGGCTGGGCCGATTGGCCGACGGCCCCGCTCTTGCCAAGCCCCTCGAGCAGACCGACCAGCGCGGCGCGGCCAACCGGGTCCTGCAGAACCTGGACCAGGGCATCACGAGCGGCTGCGATCTCTTTCCGGGCTTCCGTCGTTTCCGCAGGCGCAGCAGGCGAAGCAGGCGCAGCCGAAGCTGGCTTGTCGGAGCCAACAGCTGGCGTGGCGGCCTTGTCCTGATTCTCTGGCGATGCAGCTAGTGGCGCCTGGGTCTGGCCGGTGGGCGTTGCGGCAGCGGCCGGCGGCGTTGCGGATTCAGCCGGCGTGGCGGCAGGCCGCTCAGCGGACGACTGGGCGACAGCAAGCCCGGATGCAGCCCCGAGGAACGCAAGAAAGGCGAAAAGCACCAAGAGGTTGCGCACCAAGGCAGTGCAACGGCTCAGGGCAGGAGAGACGGGGATCTTCAGCAAATCAATCATGACCATCAAATACCAAACAGCAGGCTGACATGCACTGCATCGCAGGCAGAAACATGGCGGCGCGATCAGCTGCGTAACGAAAGCCTAACCAGGTTTGGGCTATGCTCCGTTAGTTTTACGGATGGGGCCATGCTGACGAATCTTCTCGCACTCGCGCAGGAGACAACACCGGAAGCGCGCGCAGCGCTGATGCAGAAGACCGCTGAGGTTTTCCTGCAAGGCGTAGGCACGCATACCCCGGCTGAACTGGCCTTGTTCGGCGATATTCTGCTCAAGTTGCTGGACCATACGGATGAACCGGCACGGGCAACGTTGTCGCGCACGCTTTCCGCCTGTCCGCAGACGCCGTCTCCTTTAGCGCTGCGTCTGGCAACCGACGTCCTTGCCGTCGCAAAGCCAATGCTTGAACGGTCAAAGGCCCTTACGTCAAAAGACATCATCGCATTGGCGCGCCGGCTTGATGACAGCCATCTGCAGATCCTGGCCGGACGGCGCGACCTGCCGAG
This sequence comes from Pannonibacter sp. SL95, assembly GCF_026672425.1. Taxonomy (GTDB): domain Bacteria; phylum Pseudomonadota; class Alphaproteobacteria; order Rhizobiales; family Stappiaceae; genus Pannonibacter. The sequence continues at coordinate 397,006 of NZ_JAPPRC010000003.1, read as the reverse complement.
CCCGGCCGCCGACACGCTGGTGCGCCGTGGCAGCAACAAGGTGCTGCGCCGGGTTGCGACCAACCGCACGGTGCGCCTGTCCGACTGGGCGATGCGCAACCTGGCGGAATCGGCCCTGCGGGATGCGGTTCTGCGCGAGGACCTGACAACGCGCGGCGACCTGACCCCGACCATCTGCAGTTTCCTGATGCCGCATGTGAACGCAGCCACGCGATCGCGTCTGGAAGCTGTCGCCAGTGGCCAGATCACACCGGACGAGCTGGACGCCATTGCCCGGCGCCGCGCACTGCGGCGTGCTCTTGGCATCCGGCTGGACACGTTCGAGATCGGCAAGCTGTGGCAGATCATCGAAGCCAATTTCGCGACGCTCGACGACCTCCTCATCCTGATGCTGGAGGACGACCGGCTGGGCCACGCAGCCGAGCTGCTGGCGCTCTCCATCCGGGAGAACCGGCAGGTCCTGCGCGATGCCGTGTTGTCGGGAGATACCGACAAGATCATCGAGGCGGCACGGAAGGCTGATCTCGAGGACACGACGTTCGAGGCACTGGCCCGGGCGCGCTGCCGGTTCCTGCGGATCCCGGAAAACCAGGCCCTGGCGCTGTTGCGGCAATTCAAGCCAAGACCGAACGACAAGCTTTCGGAAAAGCGCAATTCAAGTGGCTTTGCCGCGCGGCGTCCGTCGAACTAGACCAGACTGCCCTTCACTGCGCTGCCGGCGAAGACCGCGCACCGGTCCAAACTCACCTGAAAACTACAAAGGCCCGCGCGATGCGCAGGCCTCGGCATTTCCGGCGGCTGCTGGACGGGCGGGGAAAAGCCCGTCTGGCACCCATATCTTGCAGCGTCGATCGTTTTTCAGCGGGCGCGCATGCGGCTGGCGACTTCGTCCATCATCGCCTGCTCGGCCATTTCCTGGGCCTCGCGCTCGCGCTGATGATCGCGCTCCTCGAGCTGCTCGAACTTCTTCAGTTCTTCAATCGACAGCGACAGTTCCTCGCGGGCCCGTTCCAGCTGGTCATTCAGCTCCAGCGCGGAATTGCGCAGATTGTCGCGGCGGGTCGCGGCGGCCTTGGCAAAGGTTGGATAGGCAAAATGCGAGACATCGGTAATGCCGACGCGCTCCTGCTCCGACCGGATCTGATCATCCAGTTCATCCGCCATACGGTTAAAGTCGGCGATCATGGACTCGATCTGCATCAGGTGGCGGCGCTTCTCGTCGACCTGGAAGCGCTTCAGGCGAATGAGGCTCTCTCGGGACTTCATGACTCGTTACTCCCCTTTGGCCCACTACATTAACCGGGACTCATTTCCAAAAGGTTGGCGAGCATCACATAGCCCTCATCGAGAGAGGTGGCCTCGCCCTTCCCTTGCGTCAGAAAGGCTTCCATCGGCTCATGCCGACCGATTGCCTCATCAACAAGGGCATCCGAGCCACGCCGATAGGCCCCGAGCCGGATCAACTCCTCCATGTCGGAGAAGGTCGCCATGAGCGCCTTGGCCTTGCGCAGGATGGGCAGATAGTCCTCCGGCACGCAGCGGGGCATGGTTCGTGAGACCGACTTTAGCACATTGATTGCCGGATAGCGCCCCCTCTCCGCGATCGCCCGCTCCATCACCACGTGGCCGTCGAGAATCCCGCGCACCGCATCGGCGACGGGTTCGTTGTGATTGTCACCCTCGACGAGGACGGTGAACAGGCCGGTGATCGATCCGGAGCCGACCTTGCCCGGCCCTGCCCGCTCGAGCAGCCGCGGCAATTCGGTGAAGACCGTGGGCGTATAACCCTTCGAGGTCGGCGGCTCTCCGATGGACAGGCCGATCTCCCGCTGCGCCATGGCAAAGCGGGTGATGGAATCCATCATGCAGAGCACCTTCTGCCCCTCGTCGCGAAAATGCTCGGCGACCGTCATCGCCAGATAGGCAGCCTGGCGGCGCATCAGCACGCTTTCGTCGGAGGTGGCGACAACGACCACGGAGCGGGCCAGCCCCTCCTCACCGAGATCATCCTCGATGAACTCCTGAACCTCGCGGCCGCGTTCGCCGATCAGGCCGATGACGGAGACGTCGCAATCGGTGTTGCGCGCCAGCATCGACATCAGCACGGATTTGCCGACGCCGGAGCCGGCGAAGATGCCCATGCGCTGCCCTTCGCAGCAGGTGACGAACGTGTTGAGCGCCCTGACGCCGAGGTCCAGCGGCCCACCGACGCGCGCCCGATCGGCGGCAGGGGGCGGGGTCGACCGAAGCTTGCGGGCCATCTCGCCCCCCGGCAAGGGCCCCTTGCCGTCGATCGGCTCGCCCATCGCGTTAATAACTCGGCCCAGCCAACCACTTGCAGGATGCACGACACTGTCGCGAGAGGAAATCACCGCCCGGCACCCCATCCGCACCCCCTCGAGACCCGAGAAAGGCATACAGAGGGCGTGACCTGAGCGAAAACCCACGACTTCGGCAAAAACTGGCGGAATGCCCTCACCAATATCGATGGCGAGCCGCGCGCCGACGCTCATTTCGTGGATCGGACCGGCGATTTCGACGAGCAAACCCTGCACAGCCACCACCCGCCCCCAGATTTCGGTGGCCATCAACGATTCGATCTCGGCAAAGAGCGATTTCAGGGCTGGAACTCCTCGGAAAGGGGCTGTCGGTAACCGAACGTTTACGTCTCTGCTTAATGTTAATGAACGAAGCGTTGAGAGGCGAGAGCCATTTCAGGGCGGAACGGTACTGGATGAAATGAGTCTGGACGGAATCGGCTAGCCCGATTTGTTCATGTGAAACGTTAAGTGGGATCGGGATCAGATTTTTCTTGATTCTCAATTCCTTGGCGCGTTTTTCACAGATTCGTTCTCATAAGGCTTGCTGCTGCGAATCAGAATTTGTTAACCATTGGCCATTAGCTTTGAGTCGGGGTTAACAGCAGTCCTTCGTAGCAGGCACCGACAGAGCCGTTGCGACTTGCCCAGGATAGGCAGCACAAGGGGATTGGCATGCGTGTATTGTTGATTGAGGACGACAGCGCCACGGCGCAGAGCATCGAGCTGATGCTGAAGTCCGAAAACTTCAACGTCTACACGACAGATCTTGGCGAGGAAGGCATCGACCTCGGCAAGCTGTACGATTATGACATCATTATGCTCGACCTGAACCTCCCGGACATGTCCGGTTACGAGGTTCTTCGGACACTGCGCGTGTCCAAGGTCAAGACGCCGATCCTGATCCTTTCTGGCCTTGCCGGGATTGAGGACAAGGTGCGCGGTCTCGGCTTCGGCGCCGACGACTACATGACCAAGCCGTTCCACAAGGACGAGCTGGTTGCCCGAATTCACGCCATCGTGCGCCGCTCGAAGGGCCATGCCCAGTCGGTCATCGTCACGGGCGACCTGCGCGTCAACCTGGACACCAAGACGGTCGAAGTGGCCGGTCAGCGCGTCCATCTGACGGGCAAGGAATACCAGATGCTGGAGCTGCTCTCGCTGCGCAAGGGCACCACGCTGACCAAGGAAATGTTCCTGAACCATCTCTACGGCGGGATGGACGAGCCGGAACTGAAGATCATCGACGTGTTCATCTGCAAGCTGCGCAAGAAGCTGGCAGCTGCAACGCACGGCAAGAACTACATCGAGACTGTCTGGGGCCGCGGTTACGTGCTGCGCGAGCCGGACATGGAAGTGGCTGCCTGATCCTACGGATCGCCTCTTCGCTCCCTGCTTCAAAAAAGGCCTCGCCGACGGATCGGCGAGGCCTTTTTCTTTGGCGTTTTCGGGGGGTTAAAGGTTGAACTGATAGGTCGCCGGCACGTAGCGGAAGCCGGTTCCGGCTGCTTCGACGAAGCCGAGCGCCGGAGCGGGCATGTGATAGCCAACGAACGGGATCCGGTCGCTGGCGAGCATCCCAAGCATCTTGCGGCGGGTGGCTGCAGCTGCGGCCTTGTCCATGTCGAAGCGGACTTCCCAGTCAGGATAGGCCAGGGACCAGACATAGTGGTTGGTCATGTCTGCGGTGATCAGCAACTGCTGACCGCCAGACTCCAGCATGTAGACCATGTGCCCCGGCGTATGACCAACAGCCGCCATGCCGGTGATGCCGGACGCAACGCTGCCGCCATCGCCGATGAAGGACATCTTCTCGGCAAAGGGCGTGATGTTGGTGGCCATCAGCTTGGCGACACCATTGCTGGCCGGGTCCTGCTTGGACCAGAAGTCGAACTCGCCCTGCCCTGTCACATAGCGCGCATTGACGAAAGCCGGGGCGCCGCCCTCGATCATGCCGCCGATGTGATCGGGGTGCATATGGGTGAGCACGACAACGTCGATCTGTTCCGGCGTGTAACCGGCTGCGGTGATGGCTGCGCGCAGGTTGCCACGGCCAGGACGTCCGCCTTCACCAACGCCGGTGTCGAACAGCACGAGTTCCTTGCCGGTGTTGACCAGCGTGGGCGTGAAGGAATTGCGGAACTTGTCGATGGGCAGGAAGTTGGCCTGCGACACGGCGTTGAATTCCTCGGCCGGGACGTTGGTGCCAAAGGTCTTCTGCGGTTCCTCACTGACGGCAACGCCATCCAGGAGCGTGGTGACTTCGAACTCGCCGAGACGATAGCGGCTGATCATCGGGACCATGCCCGACTGCTGCGGCGCGGCTGCATTGGCCATCCCCGGAGCAAGGGTCACGCCCGAGATTCCGGCAAGCCCGAGCCCGGCGGCCCCGGCCAACAAGCCTCGCCGGGACATGGAAATGGTCTGATCCGTCATTTTGCCTCCTTCGGGCCCAAGGCCCACCTGTTCATGACGCAGCCTCCGGCTGGACACCGGATCGGGTTCCCTACGCCACCGGGACCGTCAAGGATTGCATCAGAACAAGAAGTCGGCCGCATCTGACGGCTTTGTGATCATTACGTGATGAAATGCAAAAGGGCCGGTCACTGGACCGGCCCTCAATCAGATACGGGATTGCACGGCTCATTTCAGTCCGAAGCTGCTTGCCATGGCCATCCGGGGGGCTGCAGAGGCGCCTGCGGCCTGCTTCAGCTGATACAGGCCACGCTGACCTGCGACCGGCTGGAAGGCATCCGTGAGGCCAACCACGGTTTCAGCGGCACCGAGAACCAGGAAGCCGTCCTCCGGCATCATCTTGGCGATGCGCTGGAGAATGTCGATCTTGGTCTGCTGGTCGAAATAGATCAGCACGTTGCGGCAGAACACGATGTCGAACTCGCCGAGGTGGCTGAAATTCTCCAGAAGGTTCAGCTTGCGCCATTCGATCATGGCGCGCAGGTCCGGATTGATCTGCCAGAGATCACCCTGCTGGGCGAAATACTTCAGCAGCATCTGGATCGGCAGGCCGCGCTGGACTTCGAACTGGCTGTAGATGCCAGCCTTTGCCTTCTCCAGAACTTCGGAGGACAGGTCCGTCCCGAGGATCCGGAAGCGCCAGCCGGCAACCTTGTGGGCTGCTTCCTTGAGGCAGATGCCGAGGGAGTACGGCTCCTGGCCCGTGGAAGCTGCAGCACACCAGATCTTGACCGAGCGCGAGCTGGCCCGCTTTTCCAGCATGGCCGGAAGCATGATGTTGTTGAAGTGCTCGAACGGCGTCTTGTCGCGGAAGAAGAACGACTCGTTCGTCGTCATCGCCTCGACAACCGCGTTGGCGAGCACCGCGTTGCCACCACGCTGCATGGCCATCACCAGGCCGGACAGCGTGTCGATGTTGTTCTTGCGAGCAACCGGAACCAGTCGGCTTTCGACCAGATACTGCTTGTCGTCGGACAGCACCAGACCCGAGCGCTCCTTGAGGAAACGCTTGAGGAACTCATACTCAGTCGGGGTCATCGGGCACTCCCCTTCAACACGCGAACGATCTTGGGACCGATTTCCATCAGGGGCAGGATGTCGCTGCACAGACCGGTGTTGGCGGCTGCTCCCGGCATGCCCCACACCACGCTGCTGGCTTCATCCTGGGCAATGATGCTGCCACCGCCGGCGGAGATGGTTTTCACACCGTTGGCGCCATCAGATCCCATGCCAGTCAAAACGACGGCGAGGGTGGCCGAGCCATAAGCCTTGGCGACGCTGTCGAACAGCGGATCGACGGCCGGCTTGCAGAAGTTCACCGGCGGATCATCGGTCAGGCGCACCTTCACGGCGCCGGCGTCCTTTTCCAGGATCATGTGCTTGCCGCCCGGAGCGACATAGACATGACCCGGCTGCAGCACGTCACCGTTTTCGGCTTCCTTGGACGGGCGTCCGGAGGCCTTGCCGATGTGCTCGGCGAGAATAGCGGTGAAGGTGGGCGGCATGTGCTGGGTGATGACGACAGGAACGTCAGTTACCGTCGAGCCGATGTCCTTCATCAACTGCTGCAGCGCCTGCGGGCCGCCCGTTGACGAACCGATCGCGAGAATTCGCGGACGGGCTGAAGAGTACGGCTTGACCTGGATACCGGCCTTGCCGCTTTCGACGCGGGCACCCGGCATCGCCGGTTTGGTGGCCAGCGCGCCGACCGGCGCCTGGGAAGCGGTCTTGCCGGCGTTGGTCTCGGCGCGCATGGTCTTGCCGCGCCCGGAGAGGCGGCGCGCCCGCTCGCCCAGAACCTTGACCTTCTCGATCAGTTCACGGCGGAAATCGACGGACGTGGTCAGCTCGGACGTGGTTTCCGGCTTCGGAACATAGTCCGCGGCGCCAAGTGTCAGGGCCTTCAGCGAAATATCGGCATTGCGGCGCGTCAGCGTCGAGGCCATGACGACAACAAGGTCGCGCTTCTTGGCAAGCATCAGCGGCAGGGCGGTCATGCCGTCCATTTCCGGCATTTCGATATCAAGGACGACCACATCCGGGTTGGAGCGCAGGATGTCGTCAACGGCAAGCTTGCCGTTCCGGTGCGAGGCCACAACGGCAAGGGCCGGGTCAGCGTCAAGCCAGCGGCCGAGCAGGCCACGGATGACGACAGCGTCATCGACGACCATCACACGGATCGGATCCGTGTTCGGCGTCGTGCCGGTGCTGGGGTTCATTTGTGCAAAGGCCATGTGGCTACCCGTTCAGGAGGGTTTAGATGAGGCCGACTTCCTGGAATTTCGCTTCGACGATTTCCCGGTCAAACGGCTTCATGATGTATTCGTTGGCCCCGGCACGAATGGCCCGGGCGATATGCGCCACATCGTTTTCCGTGGTGCAGAACACCACGATCGGCTTTTCGCCACCCGGCTCACGGCGCAGGCTCGTGAGGAACTCGAGCCCATCCATCACCGGCATGTTCCAGTCGAGCAGGATCGCATCCGGCATGGAATTGCGGCATGCATCAAGCGCCTGCTGACCGTCTTCAGCTTCCGTGATCTGGAACTGCAGATCCTCAAGGATTCTGCGAGCGACCTTGCGAATGACGCTGGAGTCATCCACCACGAGACACTGTTTCATCTGTTTCATCTCCACATTGCCAGGGCAGCGCTTGTCGATGGCCTCAGGCGGCCATCGGTTCGCTCATCATCGCCCCAAGCAGGCGCTCCACATCGAGGATCACCATCAGCCGACCATCCAGACGGTGCACGCCGGCGGAGATTTCCGCCCAGCGCTTGTCCAGGTTCTGCGGGTTCGGCTCGGCCGTCTTGGCGGACAGGGTCAGGACTTCGCCGACCGTATCGATCACCAGACCGTAGGACTCGTGCTTGTACTCGATGCCGACGGCCATCATCTGGCCATCCTGGCGCGGCGGCAGGTGCAGGCGGCGGCGCATGTCGATCGCGGTGACGATACGGCCACGCAGGTTCAGCACACCGGCAACTTCCGGCGCCGAGAGCGGCACGCGGGTGACGCTCTCCGGCACGAACACGTCGTGCACCTGGGAGATCGGCAGACCAAACAGCTGGCCGCCGATAACCACGGTGACGTACTGGATCATGTCGCTGCCAGAGGCGACGCTATGTTCCAAGACACTCATGCGGCAACTCCCATTTCACCCGAGAACACATCCTTGAGCGCGGCAATCAGACCCGGACGGTCGAACTTCGCCACGTAATCATCAAAGCCTGCCTGACGGCCGCGTTCGATCGAGGCCGGGGTGACCATGGCCGAGAGGGCCAGGACCGGCATCTTGCGGAAGCGCGGATCGCGGCGCAGGGCTTCACAGAACTCGAAGCCATTGACGCGCGGCATTTCGATATCGCTGACCACGGCCTGGAATTCGGCGCCGCTCTCAAGCAGCTCGAAGGCTTCGTCCGGACCGGTGCAGGTGGTGACGTCGTAGCCAGCCGCCTTCAGCACCGGGGTCAGCATGTTGCGGAAGAAGGCCGAGTCGTCGACGAAGAGGATCTTCTTCGTCAGCGAGCGGATGTCCATCTCCTTGCGCATGAACCAGTCTTCGAAGGCCTGCGGCAGGTAGTAGCCAAGGTCGAGGATCTCGGTCGCGCGTTCCTTGATGACCGCCGAGCCGAGGATGCCCGGGCGTTCGGAGCCAACTTCGATGTTGAGACGGTCCTCGACGATGTCGACGATCTCGTCGACCACGAGGCCCATCGAACGACCGCTGTCGGAGAACACCAGCATCGGCTGGGTCCCTTCGAGCTTGTGATGATCGCCCTCGTTGACATAGACCAGCGGCATCAGCGAACCGCGGTACTGCACCAGGTCGCGACCGTTGGAGCGTTCGATCTTCGAGACTTCGAACTCTTCCAGACGTGTAACGAGCGACAGCGGCACGGCCTTCGGCTCCGGAGCACCGGCGCGGAACAGCAGCAGCGAGATCGGCTTCTGGCCATCCGACGCAGCGCGACGGTTTTCTTCGGCTTCCTCGTTCTGCTCGGCAACCGCGCTGGATGCCTGGCTGGCCATTGCAGAGGCAATGCCGTTCGGATCGATGATCATGATCACCGAGCCGTCACCCAGGATGGTGTTGCCGGAGAACATGTTGAGGTTGCGCAGCATCGTGGACATCGGCTTGACGACGATTTCCTCGGTGTGGAAGACGCCGTCGACCACAACGCCGAAGGTCTGGCTGCCAACCTGCATGACGACGATGAAACCATTGTCGTCGTTGATCGCGTTCTCTGCGTTCTCGCCCTCGTAGATGCCGAGGAGCTGCGACAGGTGCAGCAGCGGAAGCAGCTTGTTGCGCAGACGCAGGACCGGGGTGTTCTTGATCCGCTCGATGCGGTGTTCGGAGTTGGTCTGCACGCGGACCAGCTCGACGACCGACAGCTGCGGGATTGCAAACCGGTCACCGCCGGCTTCGACGATCAGCGTCGAGACGATGGCGAGGGTCAGCGGGATCTTGATGATGAAGCTGGAGCCCTTGCCCGGCGTGGAACGCAGGTCAACGGTACCGCCGATCAGCTCGATGTTGTTGCGCACCACGTCCATGCCGACGCCGCGGCCGGACACGCTGGTGACAGCAGCAGCGGTGGAGAAGCCGGCCGCGAAGATGAAGCGATGGATCTGCGCATCGGTCATCTTGTCGATTTCGGCTTCGGTCGCCAGACCGCGCTCGACAGCCTTTGCCTTGATCTTGTCAACGTCGAGGCCTCGACCGTCGTCCTTCACCTCGATGATGATGTGACCGCCTTCGTGGTAGGCCGACAGGGTGATGATACCCTTGTCCGGCTTGCCAGCAGCCCGGCGCTGTGCCGGCATTTCGAGGCCATGGTCAGCAGAGTTGCGGACCATGTGGGTCAGCGGATCCTTGATCATTTCAAGGACCTGGCGATCGAGTTCGGTCTCGGCGCCGATCATTTCGAGTTCGATCGGCTTTTCGAGTTCCTGGCTGAGGTCGCGCACGATGCGCGGCAGCTTCTGCCAGGCGTTGCCGATCGGCTGCATGCGGGTCTTCATGACGCCTTCCTGCAGCTCGGCCGTCACGTTGGACAGACGCTGCAGCGGCACCTTGAATTCGCTGTCTTCATGACGGCGCACGATTTCCAGCAGCTGGTTGCGGGTCAGCACCAGCTCGGAAACCATGGTCATCAGGTGTTCGAGGGTCTCGACGGCGACGCGGATCGACTGGTTGGAGACACCGCCACCGGCGGCTGCCTTCTTGTCGGCCTTGTCTTCGTGATCGTCATCCTTCGGCGCGGCGGCAGCGCGCGGCGCAGGCTTCTGGGCCTTCGGCGCAGGAGCCTCGACAACGGCTTCGACCGGTGCGGCCACTTCGACTTCGATTTCCGTCTCGCGGAAGGCGCGCTCGAGTTCGTCGAGGGAGACCTCGCCCGGACGCAGGGCGCGCTCAAGTGTCTGGTCAGGGACCTTGATCGCCGGTTCGGCGACCTCGGGAGCCGGGGCCGGGGCTGCTGCCTTCACAGGGGCCGCAGCCGGCTTTTCCGCGCTCATCGACATGCGCTCCAGTTCGGAGATCAGGTCGCTGTCATCGCCCTGCGGCTCTTCACCCTCGGCGGCCTCGAGATCAGCCAGGATCTCCTTGATCCGGTCGATCGAGTTGAGGATCAGCGAAACCGCTTCCGGGGTCACCGGCACGCCATCGCGGAACTTGCCCATCAGGGTTTCGGCAGCGTGCGCGATCCCTTCCAGACGGGGGAGCCCAAGGAAACCGCAGGTTCCCTTGATGGTGTGCACCAGCCGGAAGATGTTATCCAGGATGGTGGCGTTGTTCGGCTCCTGCTCGAACTTGACGAGTTCGACGTCAACAACATCGAGACTTTCGCTGGTCTCGGTCAGAAATTCTCTGAGGAGGTCGTCCATGGCCTGCACTCACCCGACGGTTACTGGTTCCGCGCCCCGAAGGACGGCTGGACCGGGATGTCCATGGGTGAGAGGTTGGCCTCAAACAGTTAAGATAGGTTGAAACAAACAGCTGTGCTCGAATCTGTTTTTGTCAGAGTTGACGTGCGGTAAGCCTGACCAGGTCGTCTTCTTTTACAAGGTCGAGCTTCATCCCGCACTCGCGTGCAAGCAAAAGTGTGTAAATTGGCTGAACAGAATGCGCATCAACGCGCTCGGGTTCTTCGCCGCCGAGTGTCGCCTGCATTCCCAGCGGAATCCTTGGATTTACGCCCTTTGCAGTCAGCTCGAAGTTCGGCTTCGCGGGCTCTCCGGTCATGCGGATGATGATCTCGCCTCCGCGCGGAACGCACTGGTTGGCAATCAAGAGCAAGTTTAGCAATAGTTTAACCAAGTTTTTCGGCATCAGGTGCCGATCAACCTGCCAATTGAGATTGGACTTCTCGTTCTCCATCAGCGCCGTGGCAACGGACTGGGCATCCCCCAGATCGATTTCGGCGCCAGCGGAACCAGCTGCACCAAAGGCAAGACGGGCAAACTGAAGCTTGGCGGATGCCTGACGCGCGCTCTTGCGGATCAGGTCCATGGCGAACTCGCGCATGTCGCCGGCATTGTCATCGTCGAGCACTTCGAGCCCGTTGATGATCGCTCCCACAGGAGAAATGATGTCGTGGCAGATCCGGCTGGAGACCAGCGCCGCAAGGTCGAGCGAGGTGAGGTCTTTGAGTTCGGACATGCGTGTCAGTCTCCGGTTCTGCGAAAGCCGTCGGGTGATTCGCTGCTGCAGCGCAGAGGGTTACACAGCCCTGCGCGCCCTGCCAAGCGCAGGGGCCTATTTGCGCGGCTGGCAGCCAGTCTTCGCGGCATTTGCCTGTGCATCGGGCAAGGCTGTCTCTCTTTCCACCAGGAACAGGAAGCGGTTCACAGCGGTGTGGAAGAAGTACAGCCGGTTGTCGATGATGGCAAAGATGGACGGATTGCCCGCTGTCGCATAGCCCTCTGCCAGTGCATAAGCCCCGCACCCGGCAAACTGCGGCGCATAGACCTCAGGTGAGCGCTCGAACGCGGCACGGTTGCCCTCGTTGAGAAACAGCCACCGCGCGCCGCGCCAGGCATATTCCAGCTTCGGAGTGCCCATGCGTGGCCGGCGGTCAACGAAGAAGGCGACAGGGTCATAGCCGCCCAGCGCATAGCCTGTGACTGGATCGGCGAGGAAATAGGCCGGCCGCGCCTGCAGCGGCATCACGCCGCCGGCACCAAGCACAATCGCAAACGTGACCAGCGCCAAACGGACCTGCCGACATCCGGCCACAAGGAACTTCCGCAGCTCCGGCCTTAGCTTGGTCAGATTTCGTCTACACTCTCGCATCGATTCGGAGCCGAACTTCCTGTCAGCCGGCGATTCGCCGTCCTGCAAGCCTAGCACGGGTGGACCACCGGACGGCCGAAATGAGGCAGGCAGTCAGCGAAGAACGGACTTTGGACTGGAACCTTTGCCCCCTTGCGGGATTGTTCCGCACAGACGCCAGATCCCGGTTCGGCACCGCCGGGGTCCGAGCCAGAGAAGGAGACTTGCAAGGATGCGCAACCTGACCCGCCCTGCCGCCGCCCGTCGCCATGTCCTGCCGTTCGCAGCACTCGCTCTTGCCTTTGCGCTGATACTCTCTGCCGGAGCAGATCGCGCGCTCGCACAATCCAACGCGCCCGGCGGCGCAAACTACAGCCAGCAGGAAATCGTCGATGCCGGACATCGGTTCTTCGGCTCCGTTTCCGGCGGCCTCGCATCGGTGATCGAGAATGCTTTCAAGAGCTACGGCGAGCCGAATGGCTACATCCTGGGCGAGGAAGGCTCCGGCGCGCTGATTGCCGGCGCGCGCTACGGCGAAGGCGACCTGTTCACCCGCAATGCCGGCAATCACAAGGTTTTCTGGCAGGGGCCTTCAATCGGCTGGGACTTCGGCGGTGACGGTGCCCGCGTGATGATGCTGATCTACAATCTGCCGAATGTGGAATCGATGTATCAGCGTTACGCCGGCGTGAATGGGTCCGCCTATCTCATCGGTGGCTTCGGCATGACCGTGCTGAACAACAACAACATCCTGGTTGTTCCGGTAAAGGCCGGCGTCGGCGCACGCCTTGGCCTGAACATCGGCTATCTGAAGTTCACCCAGCAGCCGACCTGGAACCCGTTCTGACAACAGGACTATCGGGGCAGCGGCGCACAATTTGCCAGCCGCGCCCCCTTGGCCTTCTCACTGCCCTCGGGTAATCATGGGGAGGCGGTCCGGTAGCGGACCCGGACGAGCCGGCGAGGCAGCGCGTGATCGAAGCGGCGATGTATGCATTCCTGGGGTTCCTGGCAGCCGGGCTGCTGGCACTCCTGCTGTTGCCCGCCGTGTGGCGCAGAGCTGTGCGGCTGACGCGCGAGGCTGTTCTGGCCACGCATCCCTCGACCTATCGGGAAGTGAAGGCGGCGCAGGATGCCGTGCGCGCCGAGGCGGCCCTCACCCACCGCCGGCTCGAGCGCGAACTCGAGCGCCTGAAGGCGCAGGCCGCGCAGGCACGTGCCGAGGCCGGCAAATACTTGCCAGACCGCCTCGCCATCCAGGCCGAACGCAAGGAACTGTCCGAACACCGGCGCGAAGTGGACGCGCTGCTGGCTGCGCAGACCGAAGACAACACGACGCTGAAGGAAGACCTGGCGCTCGCCCGCAGTGAGGCGCAGGAGCTGGCACAGAACCTGGCACAAGCGAAGCAGGAACTGGCCGAATTGCGTCAGTTGCTCGATTCCCGGCGTGGCACAAGTTCCGATCCGTTGGCTGCCGTCACGATCTCGGCGCTTGAGGCGCAGATCGCCAGCCTGCAACGACAACTGGCCAGCCGCCAGACGCCCTCCCCTACCCCGCAATCCACCGGCGAAGCCGTCGCTGTACAAGTGCAGCCGGATGCAGACAGCGTTGGCCTGCGCCGGACGCTTGCGCAGCTTGAGAGCGAGCTGATGGATCGGGAAGCTGACTTCATCGCGGCACAAGCGGATGTGGCCCGGCTGACCTTGCAGCTGGATCTGGCAGGTGGTCTGCCCGACGACATGATCGCGCAGATGGACGTCAGCCTGAAGGATGCCGCCCGCGACAACGCCCGGCTCGCCGCGCGTGCCGCAGCACAGGACCGGGCCTTGACCCGGACCCGCAGCGAGATCGCGCGCCTGACGGCAGAACTGGCCACGAGCCCCGGCGTGCAAGCCCTGCGCGACGAGCTGAAGGCCCTGGCGGCACAGGTTATTTCTGCAAAGACGGCAGAGGAGACGGGCGACAAGCCGAAGGCGCCGCGCACACGCAAGGCAGCGAACAAAGCCGGGACCGCAGCCTCAGCCTCCGAGTTGCCCGCTCCGGCCACGCCGGCAACGGCTGCGCGCCTGTCTGCCGTAGAAATTGCCGGGCGGATCGTCCGTGCCAGCGCCGCCGCCCGCGAAGCATTGGCGACATCTACAGCTCCGCAGGCCGAGCCGGTCGCTCCAGAAACAAAGCCGCGCCGTGTCGCCAAGGCAGCCGAGACCTCCGGTGCACCAGAGGCATCCGCCGCACCGCAGCAGCAGACACCGTCGCCGGCACAGGCGTCAGGCGATCCCGCACCGCGCGGTGGCCGGGAAGGCAAGAAGCAGGTCGTTGCCTGACGCTTTTTGCGCAAGCTGCGTGGTCGGTTGAAGACGCTCGCAGTGTTGCAAGCGGGCACATCAGCGCGGACTTGATCGCAGCCAGCAGCTGGATTCAGGCAAACAAACAACATTGTCCAGCTGGCAGGCCAGCAGTACATCTTCAAATCTGATCGGGAAAGTTGGTACTCCCAAGGGGAATCGAACCCCTGTTTCCGCCGTGAGAGGGCAGCGTCCTGACCGCTAGACGATGGGAGCGGCTGCAACGGGCAAAGCCGTGTCGTTGCGAGACCGCCCGTATAATTGTTTGCCGGCTGCAAGGCAAGCGGTTTTTCGGACCCTGAACTGGCTGCGGTGACGTCTCTTCCCTGCTGTCCCGGCACGAGGCCGGGACGGCGCGGAGGGGGTGGGTGAGCTGCGGTGAAGGCGTACCCCGAACCGGAGTGCTGAGTTGGTGGCGAGGTTTGGTGGCGCGCAGCTGCTTGCTGAAACGCCCTCCAGCTCAGGGCCTTGTAAGCGTTGTCCGGCCGAGAACCTTGCCGGTGGCTGTGTCCATGCGCTGGATGACCGTCGTGGTCCCGTCCTGGACCAGCAGGTACAGCACGCCGTCGGAGACCGACAGGCTGCGGACCTCGCCGGCCCCTTCAAGGGCGATGGATTCCGGCCAGTTTCCACCCGGCACCTTGCAGACGGAATTGACCTTGTAGATGATTGCTGCCAAGAGGGCACCAATGCCGGCGATCATGATCAGGGTCGAGCCGGCCACCAGCCGGCGCAGACGCGACTGCACACGCAGCACCGCAGGATCAAGCGGCGCTTCTTCAGCGTTCCCCGGCTCGCGATCATCAAAGGCAGACTTGGTCATGACAGACAGAACTCCAGTACAGCCGACGTTCGTGGACGAAGGCGAAGACGGGCACGACGACGCGGTTTCCGGCTTCGTAGCCGGGCCAGACGACGCGGGCAAGCGGCTGGATGCGGTTCTGGCTGCCCATTTCGCCGATCTCAGCCGCAATCGCCTGCAAAACCTCATCAAGGCCGGCGAGGTCTCGGTCAATGACAAGACCGTGAAGGAAGCCAAGTACAAGGTTCACGACGGCGACAGCCTGACGCTCACCCTGCCCGAGCCCGAAGATCCGGAGCCGCAGGGCGAGGATATCCCGCTCGACATCGTCTACGAGGACGACGCGCTGATCGTCATCGACAAGCCGGCCGGACTGGTGGTGCATCCTGGCGCGGGCAACTGGACCGGCACGCTGGTCAACGCGCTGATCCACCATTGCGGCGACAGCCTGTCCGGCATCGGCGGTGTGCGGCGGCCCGGCATCGTGCACCGGCTGGACAAGGACACGTCCGGCCTTCTGGTGGTGGCCAAGACGGACCAGGCGCACAAGGGCCTGTCAGAGCAGTTTGCCGATCACGGCCGGACCGGACCGCTGGAGCGTTCCTATCAGGCGCTGGTCTGGGGCGCGCCTTCGGGCCTGCGCGGCACAGTCGATGCCAACCTCGCCCGGTCAGAAGCCAATCGGCAGAAGATCAACGTGGTGCGCACCGGTGGACGCCATGCCGTCACCCACTGGCAGGTGCAGGAACGCTTCGGCCCGGCTGACCAGCCTTCGCTGGCCGCGCTGGTCGAATGCATGCTGGAAACCGGCCGCACGCACCAGATCCGCGTGCACATGGCCCATGTCGGCCTGCCGCTGATCGGCGACCATGTCTATGGCGCCGGGTTCAAGACCAAGGCCAATCCCCTGCCCGAGCCGCTGCGCTCGGAAGTGCTGAATTTCCCGCGTCAGGCACTGCATGCCGGACTGCTGGCCTTCGAACATCCGGTCACCGGCGAGACCATGACCTTCGAGAGTGACATTCCGGACGACTTCAAGGCCCTGCTGGACGCATTACGAAAATTTTAGGTTCGGACGGGTGCGCCCGGTCCTGTAATTGACGCAATGCTACTTATATCCTTCTGCATCGGCGAGCCGGGAACCGGACGCCGGTGAACCGCGTTGCCACAGGATGACCGGCACAAATCGCCTCTCCAGACGTCCGGGATGGACAGGGAGCGGGCCGCCGGTCAGGGGGACGCCAGCCAAGAAGGGGGCGCATTTCATGGCCCGGAATGTACCAATGCTTGTCGCCGGTGAAGGCGGCCTGAGCCGATATCTTGATGAAATCCGCCGGTTTCCGATGCTGGAGCCGCAGGAAGAATACATGCTCGCCAAGCGCTACCGGGAGCATGATGACCCTGCAGCCGCCGAGAAGCTGGTGAACTCGCATCTGCGCCTCGTGGCGAAGATTGCCATGGGATACCGCGGCTATGGCCTGCCGATCGGCGAAGTCGTATCGGAAGGCAACGTCGGCCTGATGCAGGCGGTCAAGCGCTTCGAACCCGAACGCGGCTTCCGCCTCGCCACCTATGCCATGTGGTGGATCAAGGCTGCGATCCAGGAGTACATCCTGCGCTCGTGGTCGCTGGTCAAGATGGGCACGACGGCCAACCAGAAGCGTCTGTTCTTCAACCTGCGCCGTCTGAAGAGCCGCATCCAGGCTCTGGATGAGGGTGACCTGAAGCCGGAACAGGTGCAGGAAATTGCCACCAAGCTGGGCGTGACCGAACAGGACGTCGTGTCGATGAACCGGCGCCTTGGCGGCGATGCCTCGCTGAACGCCCCGATCCGTTCTGCGGAAGCGGAAAGCGGCGAGTGGCAAGACTGGCTTGTCGACGAGAGCGACAGCCAGGAGACCCTGCTCGCCAACCAGGAAGAACTGGACCAGCGCCGCAAGCTGCTGTCGGATGCGATGGAAACGCTGAACGAGCGTGAGCGGCGCATCTTCGAGGCCCGCCGGCTTGCCGAAGAACCCGTCACGCTGGAAGACCTCTCCGCCGAGTTTGGCGTCAGCCGCGAGCGCGTGCGCCAGATCGAGGTGCGGGCGTTCGAAAAGGTGCAGCAGGCCGTGCAGAAGAGCGCAAGGGCTCTGGAACAATCGACGCTGAACTGAGCTGTTTCGTCCCCTCCCCGCGTCCCGGCACTTCGCCGGGACGGCGCGGCCGTGCGGTCTCTGACCCGCGCCCGATTGCTGTGCTTTCCCCTCCCGCAAAACGTGTTTCGTCCCGGATCATTCTGATCTAGGGTGCTGCATTGTCAGCACTTTGTGGGGAGCACCGTGGCGCTCAGACGTTTGACGGGAAAGCGGTTTGTGGTGGGCTTTTGCGCTGCCCTGACGCTTGGCCTCATGACGGCGATCCGCGCGCTGAACCCGGATTTTCTCGTCTCGGTGCGCGAACTGACCTTCGATTACCTGCAACGTCTGGCCCCGCGCGCCTACCAGGACCTGCCGGTGCGCATCGTCGACATCGACGAGGCGTCGATTGCCGCCTATGGGCAGTGGCCCTGGCCGCGCAGCCGCATCGCGGAGCTTGTCACCGGGCTGAACGAGCTGGGCGCGGCGGTGATCGCTTTTGACGTGATCTTTGCCGAAGCCGACCGCTCCTCCCCCGTCCGCCTTGCCGAGACGCTGGATCTTGGCGACCGGGCCGACGAGGCCGAAATCCGCGCTGCCCTTGCCCGCCTGCCCGACACGGACAAGGTGCTGGCCGAGGCACTGGCCAGTGCGCCGACCGTGCTCGGCTTTGCGGTTCTGCCAACGACCGCACCGCGCCTCCCGGCGCAAAAGGCCGGCATTGCCTTTGGCGGCGCCGATCCGGCAACGATCCTGCCCACATTCCCCTCGGCCCTGGCGGCCTTGCCCGTGCTGGAAGAGGCTGCCAGCGGCACCGGCTCGGTGTCCCTGTCCGCCAGCGACACTGGCGGCGTGGTGCGCCGGATCCCGCTGCTGTTCTCGGATGGCAAGACGGTGTTTCCGAGCCTCGCCATCGAGGCCCTGCGCGTCGCGCAAGGCGCCAGCGGCCTGATCGCGCGCAGCAGCACCGCCAGCGGCGAGACCACAGGCGAGCGGCCCGCGCTGACTGACCTCAAGGTCGGGTCCTTTGTCGTGCCAACCACCGCCATCGGTGAGCTGTGGGTGCATTACGACAAGGACCGGCCGGAGCGCTATGTCTCGGCACTGGATGTGCTGGATCCGGCCAGACGCGCCGCCTTGCGCAGCCGGATCGAAGGCAACATCGTCTTCGTTGGGACATCCGCCGCCGGACTGTTCGATATCCGCGCAACACCGCTTGGCCAGCTGGTGCCGGGGGTGTCGATCCATGCGCAGGCCACGGAACAGATCATCACGAATGATTTTCTCGTCCGGCCGGACTGGGCCGACGGGCTGGAGTTGATTGCCACCTTCGCCGGCGGTTTCCTGCTAGTGCTGCTGCTGCCGTTTGCCGGTGGCCTCGCAACCGGATTGTTTTCGCTGCTCATCGCCGGCGGCCTCACCGGCGGGGCAATCTATCTCTACCTGACCCGCAACCTGTTGATCGATCCGCTCTATCCGTCGGTCACGGCCTTCGTGGTCTTCGCCGTGGGCATGGCGCTGCTTTACGTGCTGACCGACAAGGAAAAGCGCTTCGTGCGGCAGGCCTTCAGCCAATACCTGTCGCCGGATCTGGTACATCAGCTGGAGAAGCGGCCGGATCAGCTGGTGCTGGGCGGGGAGCTCAGGCCGATGACCATCCTGTTCATGGACGTCCGCGGTTTCACGCCGATTTCGGAACAGCTGACGCCGACGGAGCTGGTGCATTTCCTCAACACGCTGCTGTCGCCGCTGTCCGACGCCATCCAGGCGCATGGCGGCACCATCGACAAATACATCGGCGATAGCATCATGGCCTTCTGGAATGCGCCGGTGACCGAGGAGGACCATGCCGCCCTCGCCTGTGCCGCCTCGCTGGAGATGCTGCGGATCGTCGAGCAGCTGAACGAGACTGATGCATTCGCCTTCAAGGCACGGGGCCTCCGGGCGCAAACAGTGCAGATCGGCATCGGCCTCAACACCGGCGAGGCCTGCGTCGGCAACATGGGATCAAGCCGCCGTTTCAACTATTCCGTCATCGGCGATGCGGTGAACGTCGCCAGCCGGATTGAATCCAGCTGCAAGGGCGTCGGGGCGGAATTGCTGGTGTCCGGCGACACCCGGACCGAGGCGCCCGATTTCGCCTATCTGGAGGCCGGCGCCATCCCGCTGAAGGGCAAGTCGCTTCCGGTCAAGCTGTTCGCGCTGGTCGGCGATGAAGACCACAGACGCACCGAAGAGTTCCAGAAGCTCGAGCTCCAGCATATGGCGCTGGTCGAGGCCCTGGATGAAGGCGCCGCACGGCGGGCGGACGAGGCTCTTGCCGCCTGCCGCGCGCTTGCCCCGCAGTCGCTCGGGCCCTTCTACGACAAGATGGCCGAACGCGTGGCCGGCCTTGCCATGGCAGCGCAGTAAGGCGCAGAGGCAACGCACCGGAACAAGCTCCGCGCTGTCCCGGCCTTGTGCCGGGACCCGTAATGGCCTCGCCGCGTCGCATCCATCTTCAGAGGAAGCGCGATCCTGACAGGTCCCGGCACAAGGCCGGGACAGCGCGGAGCGTGGTTGTCCTTCCGGTTCAGAGAAATCCCCCAAACCCCTCCCCACGAGGGGGAGGGAGCTTCGAGACTCCGGCACGGTTGAACTGTTTCAGCTCCGTATTTCAGCACACACTGCTGACACTGCCGCTTCGGCCAGACTGCAGGAGCGGCAGTGTCAGGGGGGTCAGTTCACTTCCCGGGCGTAGGTTTCGACCGGGGGAACGGACTTGATCAGTTCGCTGTCCTTCAGGAAGGTGGCGAAGCGGGTGTAGCGGGCGGCGTCCAGCGCGCCCGGACGCTTGGCAAAGCGCGGCAGCGTATCGGCCCAGGCCCGGCGGTTCAGCGTGTCATCGAGGTTCGGATGTGCCGCGATGAAGGCTTGCCACGCTTCGTCCGGGTGGTTGGTGAGGTATATCGTTGCCTTCTCGACGGCAGCGAGGAACTTCGGCAGACGCGGATCGTCCAGCTTGTCCTTGTGCGCGACATAGATCAGCTCGTCGAACACGGGAACACCGTTCTCTTCCGGGTAGAAGGCCTTGCCCTTCTTGCCCTCGATCTCGATCTGGGTCAGCTCGAAATTACGGTAACCACCGATGATGGCATCGACCTGACCGGACAGCAGCGCCGGCGACAGGGCGAAGTTGACGTTGATCAGCTCGACATCGGTGATGGCAAGCCCCTGCGACTTCAGCATCTGGCCAAGCATCGCATCCTCGAAGCCGGAGACGGAGAAACCGATCTTCTTGCCCTTCAGGTCGGCGAGGGTTTTGATCGGGCCATCCTCCAGCACGATCAAGGAGTTGAGCGGCGTCTCGACCAGCGTGCCGATCCAGCTGAGCGGCAGTCCTTCGTCAATCTGGGCATGCAGGGTCGGCTGATAGGAGACCGCGATCTCGGCCTGGCCGGCGGCAACCAGCTTCGGCGGCATGGACGGATCGGCCGGTTCGATCAGCTCGACCTCAAGACCTTCGGCCGCGAAGAAACCCTTCTGCTTGGCAACGACAAGCGGGGCGTGATCCGGGTTGGTGAACCAGTCCATCAGGACGGTAAGCTTCTCGGCGGCAAGGGCCGGTGTCGTTGTGAGCAGCGCGGCAGCAAGCGCGAGGGACGCAAGACGGGACAAGCGGATACTCCTTGGGTTGAAGCCCGGCAGCAGCGCCGGGACGGGGAAGAACAAGACGGTCTGGCGAAAGGCTGGATCAGTCTTCAGGCTGCCAGGAGACCAGACGGCGGGTGAGCCGGTCGGCGGCAAAACGCAGGGCCAAGACCATGGTGGCCAGCAGGAACAGGGCTGCAAACATCACATCAGTCTGCATGCGGGCGTTGCTCTGCAGCATGATGAAAGCCAAGCCGCCCTTGGCCCCCACCCATTCGCCGACAACCG
Source organism: Pannonibacter sp. SL95 (assembly GCF_026672425.1). Taxonomy (GTDB): domain Bacteria; phylum Pseudomonadota; class Alphaproteobacteria; order Rhizobiales; family Stappiaceae; genus Pannonibacter. Next base: position 375,751 of record NZ_JAPPRC010000003.1, on the reverse strand, counting down.
CACCAATGGGGGCGAAGACGGCAGCAATGCGGATGCCGGAGGCGAGCGCCGGCATCGCCGAGGGAATGCGCAGCAGGGTCATCTCCTGCCAGCGCGTCGCCCGGTAGAGCTTTGAGAGGTCGGCCAGTCCAGGATCCATCCGGCGGAGGCCATCAAAGAAGCTGGACGTGACGGCAAAGAAGATGACCAGCACCGCCATCACGATCTTGGACGCAAGGCCAAAGCCGAGCCAGAGCACAAGAATGGGGGCGATGGCGAAAACGGGCAGCGCCTGGGTGACAAGGACGACCGGCAGCAGGCCGCGCCGGACAAGCGACGACAGCCACATCACCAGCGCCACCAGCATGCCCGCCGCAACGCCGAAGACAAAGCCCAGCAAGGTCTCGGTCAGCGTCAGCCCTGCGTGATACAGCAGGAACGAGGGTTGGCGAGCAAAGGCCTCGACCACGGCCCATGGCCTCGGCAGCATGTAAGGCGGGATTTCGGCAAGACGGACCAGCAGGTCCCAGGCCAGGAAAAGGACACCTGCGGTCACAAGGCCACCGGCAAGATCCTTCCACTGGTCGGAGCGGAGGAAGCTGCGCGGGCGGTTGGAAGGATCTGGCTGGCGTGCGAAGGACTCAACCGCGGCCCATGGCCTTGGCAGCATGCAAAGCGTGATTTCGGCGAGAGGGATCAGAACGTCCCAGGCCAGGAAAAGGACGCCTGCGGTCACAAGGCCGCCGGCAAGATCCTTCCACCGGGCGGAGTGGAGGAAGCTGCGGGGGCGGTTGGCCACGGCAGGGGCGGCCGCAGAACGAGACAAGGGCCCGAGCGGGCCTGAGGCAATCGACACGACAAGGATCTCCCGTCATCGGTACAACCGAACGCGCATGGAGACCCGGGATAAGGCTAAAGGCTTCCGTCCCTTCGCCGGCATGACCCGGATCAGGTTCTAAGGGTTCGGCGTCGAACGCCATCTCAGCTCACTTCGGAGCACCCCTCGGACCGGGACCGAACATGCGTGTTTGCGCCGGTCTTGGCAAGATGGAAAATCAGGATGATTGCGCGGCGAAGGATTACGCGGGGGCACGGGACGGTTTCGTCGCCATGAAGGTACCACCGAAGTCACCCCGGGCGAGCAACGCGAGACCCGGGGCCTACTCGCTTCCAGAGCGCCAGCGATGTCCGCCGTATTCCGGAGGCCGCATCGGTAACAGCGTTCTGCAGGACGACGGCAGTGTCACAATCTCCGCTCTTGGAACGAGTAGGCCCCGGGCTCGCGCTGCGCTTGGCCGGGGTGACGCGGAGCAAGGCTTGACCTGTCCGCCAAAAAGCAAAAACGGGGCCCGAAGGCCCCGTCAGAACACGATCTCCGCAGGATCAACCCTTGGTCCAGGAGGCCATGGCCTGTTCCAGGGCGCGGGCACCGGGCGTGCCTTTTTCGAGCGTCAGGATGGCGCGTTTGCCGGTTTCATACAGCATCGGGATGTCGATCCAGCCGCGTTCGCGCAGGAGAGCAAGGTTGCGGTCGCGTTCGTTGTCGATGCTGGACAGGGCGATCCAGAAGAAGCCCGGCGCGACCTTCACCGACGCGCCCAGCAGCGCATCGCCACGGGCTTCCTCGGTCGGCTTCATCACCAGACCGGGGACATTGGCGACGTCCTTGCCGGAGAAGCCATCCGGGATCTGATACTGGATCTCGACGAGGTGGCTGGCGGGCAGCGACGCATCCGTGTTGGGCTTGATCCGGACCGACACAGCGATGTTGCGATCCGGGATCTCGGCCTGTGCCGCCAGAACCTGAACCTTCTTGCCGGCGCTGTCGGTTTCCTCGATCACGCTCCAGGCGACGCGGCCCTGCGAAGCCGTGCCGGAGCCGGAGGCGTCTTCGCCTTCCTCGTAAAGGATCGAGCGCTGCGCGACGATGGATTCAGCCGGAACCTCGGCCGGAGCCGGAGCTGTCACCGGGGCCGCAGCCACGGGCGTCTCGACCGGCGCCGACGTTGCCGGGGCAACCGGGGCCGGAGTGATCGCGGCAGGCGCAGATGCTGCTGGCTGCTGCGACGGCGTGATCAGGGTGGTGGTGACCGTCCGCGCATCCGGCGCGGCAGCAGGCTCGCCGCTGTCGGTGAGCAGGCGATCGTTGGCCTTCTCGATCTTGCCGTTTTCCCCTGCAGCAGGCGTGCCCGACGACGGCTGCGCCCCCTGATCGGACGGAGCAACGGCGACGGCAGGCGTGCCATCTCCGGAGAAGAGCCCGGCAATCATGTCGCGCTGGCCGAACAGGACCGCCGCGAGGCCGATGATGATGAGAACAAGTCCGCCCAGCAGAGCGTAGCGGGTGATCGGCACACCGCCGCCGTCGCGGTCCATCTGACGCGCGCGTGGCGCCTTGCGCTCAGGCGCAGCTGCAGCCGGGGCGGCGACGCGGTCCGGGGCCAGCGCCGGCTCCGGGCGCCGATCCAGGCGAGGGTCCTGACGGGGGTCGGGGCGCGGATCGGGGCGCGGATCGCTGGCACGGGAGGCGACAGGCGCAACAGGATCAAGGGACGGCCCGGCTGCGCGCGACGGCGCGGCGGGGGCAGAAGGCTCGGCGCCAAAGCTGGGCTCACGGCGTGGCTGGGGTTCAGCGGGCGCGGCAGGCTCAGGCGAAAACGCCTCGCGCGCGGTCTGGACGGCGCGGGATGAGGCCTGACCGAGGCGCTCGGCTTCCTGAACGGTCGCGCCCAGCGGGGTGCGGGCTGCGGGCGGTGCCATGCCGGCAGGCGGATTGGCCACCGGGGCATCCGCCGGCTTCGGCGTATAGGCGGCAGCCGGTGCAGCGGCCGGCGCAGGATCGGAGCTGCCGGGAGCGGACCGGCTCGCCATCAGGGTTTCGCGGGCGGCTTCGGCTTCGACCTTGCGGATCGATTCTTCGAGGCGAAGCTGTTCTGCGGTGATTTCGGCAGGCGTGAGAGGGGGCTCGTAGGCCTTGAGCTGGCTGACGATCGCGTTGCGCGCGCGGCTGTAGACGTTTCTGCGGGCCGCACCGTTGTTTTCCGGCAACGAGGCGATCGTTTTCTTCAGGATCGAATAGTAATCAGCCATTGGCTCGCTCGTGAGGGGCTCCGTTGCCGCCAAACCCTGCAAATCAGGGACCGCGGACGTCAACCATTTGTAGGCGCATCACCGTCATGCGCAAGTGCCGTTTCTCACCTGCCGTAAAGGCAGAAATGGGGCGGTGCTGCCACCGCCCCCTTCATGGGGCATGCCCCTCGTCTCAATCCTGGAACGGGTTGTGCACCAGGATGGTGTCATCGCGCTCCGGGCTGGTCGACAGGATGGCGACCGGTGCACCGATCAGCTCTTCGACGTAGCGGACATATTTGACCGCCTGCGCCGGAAGTTCCGCCCAGCTGCGCGCGCCCTTGGTGGTTTCCTTCCAGCCTGGAAGGGTCTCGTAGATCGGAACGACACGGGCCTGCGCGCCCTGCGAGGCCGGCAGATAGTCGATGCGCTTGCCGTCGAGTTCGTAGGCAACGCAGATCTTCAGCTCATCGAGGCCGTCCAGAACATCGAGCTTGGTCAGCGCGATGCCGGTGATGCCCGAGGTGCAGACCGTCTGGCGGACGAGAACCGCATCGAACCAGCCGCAGCGGCGCTTGCGCCCGGTCACGGTGCCGAATTCATGGCCCCTGGTGCCGAGGAACTCGCCGATCTCGTCGTTCAGCTCGGTCGGGAACGGACCTTCGCCGACGCGGGTGGTGTAGGCCTTGGTGATGCCGAGGACATAGTCGATGGCATTGGGGCCAAGACCCGAACCAGCCGAGGCCTGGCCAGCCACGGTGTTGGACGAAGTCACGAAAGGATAGGTGCCGTGGTCGATGTCGAGCAGCGCGCCCTGCGCACCTTCGAACAGCAGGCGCTTGCCTTCGCGGCGCTGGCCATCGAGCAGGCGCCAGACCGAGTCCATGTACGGCAGGACGATGTCAGCGACGGACGCTAGTTCCTGGTAGATCGCCTCGGCGGAGATCTCGGTCTGTCCGAGGCCACGGCGCAGCGGATTGTGATGCGCCAGCAGCCGGTCGATCTTGGCCGGGAGCGTGTCGAGATTGGCAAGGTCCATCAGACGGATCGAGCGGCGGCCGACCTTGTCCTCATAGGCCGGGCCGATGCCGCGGCCCGTGGTGCCGATTCGGGTGCCCGTGTTGGAATTCTCGCGCAGGGCGTCCAGCTCGCGGTGCAGCGACAGGATCAGCGTCGCGTTTTCAGCGATGCGCAGGGTTTCCGGCTCGACGGAAACGCCCTGATCGCGCAGACGGCCGATTTCGGCAACCAGCGCATGCGGATCGACAACCACACCGTTGCCGATGACAGAGAGCTTGCCCGGACGCACGACGCCCGAGGGCAACAGGGAGAGCTTGTAGCTGACGCCATCGATGACGAGCGTATGGCCGGCATTGTGCCCGCCCTGGAACCGGACGATCACGTCGGCCTGGACCGACAGCCAGTCGACGATCTTGCCCTTGCCTTCATCGCCCCACTGGGAACCGACGACAACCACATTGGCCATTGGTGCCAAGCCCTCCTTGAAAAGGAAAAACAGGTCGGAGGCCCTGAATGCCCCCAACATACAAAGCCCCGGAGGGTACCGGGGCAAACGCGGCGGACTATAGCCACTTGCGCGCGATCATGCGAGCCGAAACGTCAGTTTTTTGCGCTTCGGCAACCTGATCCTCTTTCGGGTGGGAAGTTGGCGCGCGGCATGTTAGCCGAACGTCTCAAATGTCACCGATCGTTCCTGCCTGCTGCGGAAAATAAACAACCATGAGCCTTATCAGCTGGCTGCTTCTGGCCACTCTCAGCGCCCTGTGGGGCGGTGCTTTCCTGTTCGCCAAGGTCGCGGTCAGCGAAATCCCGCCTTTCGTGCTGGTGTTCCTGCGGGTCGCCATCGCTGCCAGCCTGCTGCATGTGGTCCTGCGGCTCTCGGCGCACCGTCTGCCGACCGACATCCGCAGCCTGGGTGCCTATGCCGTCATGGGCATCCTCAACAATGTCCTGCCGTTCTCGCTGATCTTCTGGGGCCAGACCGGAATTGCGGCGGGGCTTGCGTCGATCCTCAACGCAACGACGCCGATGTTCACCTTTGTCGTCGCCGCCCTGGTGCTGCGCCTGGAAGAGGTGGCCGGCAACCGGATTGCCGGTGTGCTGCTGGGATTTGCCGGTGTCGCTGCCATGCTGTCGGCAAGTCTGGCCGGGCTTGCCACCGATCCGCTGTGGGCGCAGGCCGCCTGCCTCGGCGCGGCGCTGTCCTATGCCTTTGCCGGCGCCTTCGGGCGGCGTTTCAGGGGCACACCGCCCCTCGTCACCGCAACCGGGCAGCTGACCGCCTCGACGCTGATCATGACGCCTGTGGCCCTGATGACGGCCGGGGACTGGTCACCCATGAATGTCAGCCTGCTTGTCTGGGGCAATGTGCTGGCACTCGGCGTCTTTGCGACCGCCTTCGCCTATCTGCTGTTCTTCCGCCTGCTGGCCCGGGCCGGGGCGACCAACACTTCGCTGGTCACATTGCTGATCCCGGTCAGCGCGTTGTTGTTCGGCCACCTGCTCCTGGGCGAGAGGCTGTACCCGGTGCAATTCGCCGGGCTTGCCGTTCTGCTTCTCGGGCTTGCCTTGCTGGATGGGCGGATCGTGACCGTGTTCCGGCGCAAGCGCGCCGGCTGAATGCAAAAAGGCCCGCCGAAGCGGGCCTTGGTGCCTTGGATCAGGATCTGATCAGAAGCGGCGGGAGATAGCGTCGCCCTGGTAAATGAGCGGCTGGGATGCGACCGGGGCGCTGTCGAAGTTGTAGCGCACGCCGAGACGGATCTCATGCGCGGTCAGGTCCTTGTAGGTCACGCGCGACTGGCCGGTGCCGACGTTGTAGAGCTTGACCGACTTGGCATCGCCGAGGTTCTTGTAGCGATAGCCGGCGTCGATGCTCCAGTTCGGCGTGACAGCGTAGGACGCGCCGGCCATGAGGGCCCAGGCGAGGTTCCACTGGCTGTGCGAGCCATCATACTTGGTGGTTGCACCGCCCGGGTTGATCGACGTGGTACCAGAGGTGTTGACCCAGGCGCCACCGACACCGGCGCCGACATACGGCGTCAGGCCATTCCAGGTGCCAACATCGACATAACCGTTCAGCATGACGGTCCAGACGTCGATCTTGGTGCTTTCCTTGGAGAAGCCACCGGTGCACGGGTTACAGACGGCATAGCCGGTGTAGTCCGCCGGGGTTTCGTAATCGACGGTGACGTCGGCGCGGAAGTAATCGTTGAACTTGTAACCGACACCGGCGCCGAACATCCAGGCGTCGTCCAGCTTGTTGCGCTGGAAGCGGAGGTTGCCGATGGTCGGATCCGAGAAGGACCCCTTGGAGTCTTCGTACATCTTGTAGCCGATGTCGCCACGCAGGTACCAACCACCGACAGCGGGCACTTCCGGGATATGCTCAATGATTGGAGCCGGCATATCAGCTGCGAAAACCGACGTCGAAATGGCCATCGCAACACCGGCCAAAGACAATTGCTTGAACACGTTGCCCATGTCCTGGTCCTTCGAAACAAGCGTCCGCACCGAACGGGGTGGGTCGCGTTGGGGAAACACAGACAGAGTTTTGGCTGTAAACAATTAAGGGCAACTTAACCGTGTTCTTTAACCGTGATTTTTTACCTTAACGAATCACTAATCAACCTGAAGCACAGTAAGCAGCCATTAACAAAAAAGCCCCGGTGCAACGCACCGGGGCCAGATTGAACGATGACTTGGCCGGTCAGGCTGCGCTGCGGGCAACCACGTCGACGATCTCGTCGACAACCTCGTTGACGAGGGCCGCATCATCGCCCTCCGCCATGACGCGGATCAACGGCTCAGTGCCTGACGGGCGGATGACGAGACGGCCAGAGGAGCCGAGACGGTCGCGGCCGGCGTCGATCGCCGTCTTGACGCTGTCGTTTTCCAGCGGCGCACCACCACGGTAGCGGACATTCTTCAGCACCTGCGGCACGGGGGTGAACTTGGCGCAAACCTCCGAGACCGGACGCCCCTCCTCGCGCACGCAGGCCAGGATCTGCATCGCGGCAATGAGCCCATCGCCGGTGGTGGCGTAATCCGACAGCACCAGATGGCCGGACTGCTCGCCGCCCACGTTGAAGCCATGGCTGCGCATGTGTTCCACCACATAGCGGTCACCAACCTTGGTACGGGCCAGTGACAGGCCCTTGCCGGCGAGGAAGCGCTCAAGACCGAGGTTGGACATGATGGTGGCGACAATACCGGGAGCCGAGAGGCGACCGGCGGCATGCCAGCTCTCGGCCACAACGGCCATCAGCTGGTCGCCATCAACAACCTGGCCACGTTCGTCGACGATAATGACCCGGTCTGCATCACCATCGAGCGCGATGCCGATGTCGGCGCGCACTTCATGCACCTTGCGCGACAGCGCATCGGTCGACGTGGAGCCGCAGTCCTTGTTGATGTTGTAGCCGTCCGGGTTAACGCCGATGGAAATGACTTCGGCCCCCAGTTCCCAGAGCGCATCGGGGGCGACCTTGTAGGCGGCGCCGTTGGCGCAGTCGACAACGATCCGCATGCCTTCCAGGCTCATGTCCCGCGGCAACGCGCGCTTGGCGAACTCGATGTAGCGCTGCTGTGCGCCATCGATCCGCTTGGCGCGGCCGAGCTCGTGCGAACCGGCCAGACGCGGGGCGAGATCACTCTCCAGCAACGTCTCGATCTCCAGCTCGATCTCATCCGACAGCTTGAAGCCGTCGGGGCCGAAGAACTTGATGCCATTGTCGGCAAAGGGATTGTGCGAGGCGGAGATCATCACGCCGAGATCTGCCCGCAGCGAACGGGTGAGCATCGCAACAGCTGGCGTCGGCAGCGGGCCGAGCAGGAACACGTCCAGCCCAACCGACGTGAAGCCCGCGACCATGGCATTCTCGAGCATGTAGCCGGACAGGCGCGTGTCCTTGCCGATGACGACCCGGCTGCGATGCCCCCCGTTGCTGAACATGAGCCCGGCGGCCATTGCAACCTTCAGTGCGACTTCTGCCGTCATCGGATGGGTGTTGGCCTTGCCGCGAATGCCATCGGTGCCGAAGTACTTGCGCATGGGGAATCACTGCCTGTCTGGATAGAATTGCAAGGGTTCGTTTAACGCAAAGAGAAGCACAGCTTTGTTCAAAAAATGTGAGCGAGTGTTACGGCGCAGCGCAGATGACCTCGCAAAAATCAGAACGCCCGGCACGATGGCCGGGCGTCCTGAACTTGATCTGAACCGAATGGATCACGCGCTAGGCTGCGGTTCCATGCCGGACGGCGCACCGCCTTCACCGCCGCGCTTGGCGCCAGTGGACGGAACAGCAGACGACCGGCCGACAGGCGTGTCGTCGCCGCTGTCGCGGACAGGCGGCTTGCCCTCGAGCAGGTTCTTGATCTCTTCGCCCGACAGGGTCTCGTATTCGATCAGACCCTTTGCGAGCGCCTCAAGCTGATCGGCCTTCTCGGTGAGGATCCGCTTGGCTTCCTCGTACCCCTCGTCCACGTAACGGCGAACTTCGGCGTCGATGATGCGGGCGGTCTCTTCAGAGACATTCTGCTGGCGGGCGACGGAGTGACCCAGGAACACTTCTTCCTGGTTGTCGCCGTAGGCCACCTTGCTCAGCTTGTCCGAGAAGCCCCACTGGGTCACCATCGCACGGGCGAGGCGTGTGGCCTGCTTGATGTCGGACGAGGCACCGGAGGTAATGTTCTCCTTGCCGAAGATCAGCTCCTCGGCCACGCGGCCAGCCATCATGATCGCCAGACGCGAGGTCATCTGCGTGTAGCTCATGGAGATTTCGTCGCGCTCCGGCAACTGCATCACCATGCCGAGCGCACGACCGCGCGGGATGATCGTCGCCTTGTGCACGGGATGCGCCTTCGGAACAACCAGGGCGACCAGCGCGTGACCGGCTTCATGATAGGCCGTGCAGCGCTTTTCTTCCTCGCTCATGACCAGCGTGCGGCGTTCCGCACCCATCATGACCTTGTCCTTGGCATCCTCGAACTCGGCCATGGTGACCAGACGCTTGGAGCGGCGGGCCGCCAGAAGCGCGGCTTCGTTGACGAGGTTCATCAGGTCCGCGCCGGAGAAGCCCGGAGTGCCGCGCGCCAGCGTCTTGACGTCGACGTCCGGCGCCAGCGGAACCTTGCGCATGTGGACCTTGAGGATCTTCTCGCGGCCGGTGATGTCCGGGTTCGGAACAACGATCTGACGGTCGAAACGGCCCGGGCGCAGCAGCGCCGGATCCAGCACGTCCGGACGGTTGGTCGCGGCGATGATGATGATGCCTTCGTTCGGCTCGAAGCCGTCCATCTCGACGAGCAGCTGGTTCAGGGTCTGCTCACGCTCGTCGTTGCCACCGCCAAGGCCTGCGCCACGGTGACGGCCGACGGCGTCGATTTCGTCGATGAAGATGATGCAAGGCGCGTTCTTCTTGGCCTGCTCGAACATGTCGCGGACGCGCGAGGCGCCCACGCCGACGAACATTTCCACGAAGTCGGAACCGGAGATGGTGAAGAACGGCACATTGGCTTCGCCAGCGACGGCGCGCGCGGTCAGCGTCTTGCCGGTGCCCGGAGGGCCGACGAGGAGCACGCCGCGCGGAATGCGTCCGCCGAGGCGCTGGAATTTCTGCGGGTCGCGCAGGAACTCGACGATTTCCTGGAGATCTTCCTTGGCTTCGTCGATGCCGGCCACGTCGTCAAACGTCACGCGGCCATGCGCTTCGGTCAGAAGCTTGGCCTTGGACTTGCCGAAGCCCATGGCCTTGCCACCGGCGCCGCCCTGCATCTGGCGCATCACGAAGATCCAAATGCCAAGGATGATCAGCATCGGGAACCACGAGATCAACGCGCCGATGAGCGAGAAGTTCTCCGAGGGCGGACGGGCATTGATCAGCACGCCCTTGTTGCGCAGCTCGTCAACATACTGCGTCCCTTCGGGAGCGTAGGTCTGGAACGCCATGTTCGACGTGGTGCGCCCCGTGATCAGCTGCTGCTGGATCGTCACCTCGCGGATTTCGCCCTGGTCAGCCTGGTTCAGGAACTGCGAGAATGGAATCTCGTTGGTCGGCGCCTTCTGGCCCGGCCCCTGGAAGAGCTGGAACAGTGCGATCAGCAACAACGCGATGATCACCCAGAGTGCGAAATTGCGGAAGTTTGCGTTCATTTCGATCCCTTGTCCGCCACGCGGCGGCCAGTTACGCGGAGAACCGGTCCCCTGTTTGACCCAAAGATAGGTCGCGAGGAAGGCCCTGCCAAGGCGGTGTGGCAGTGTTGCGCAGCCGGGCTCACTTTTTTCTTAAAAAAGCTGGCGAAAGAACGGCAGGAAGCCAGATTTCGAAGCCATTGACTGAAAAGCCTCGCGAACAACCGGCAGGACTGGTGCAACTATCCCCGCAAGTCACAGGCGAAGCGGAAGATGGGAAAGGCTGACACCGACCGGCAAGGGCGCGAACCCTGGGACAACGGCGGGAGCTTCACCCGTCCCGCCGATCCTGACAAGCGCCGGCGACCGGACGAAGGCTTCGGCCGGGAAGCCGGCGCGCAGGTCACGGTCGAACCCGGAGAGTGACCCGCCCGCAGGTTCGATGCGCATTGCGCCCGCGTCCGCCGACAGGCTAAGGCGAAAACGACCATCCCAAAGCAGGGAGCTGCCCGGCTCAACATCAGCACCTTCTGCCGGCTGTCGGCCCGGCTCGCGCCAGAAGGCAACATGGCCCGGATCGGCGGAAATCACACAGCCCGCAAGCGTCTGACGGCCGATCGCATCGGAACGAAGGATCTCGTCCAGCCGCTCCAGCCGCTCAAACCGTGGCGGATAGGCCTCGCCGCCAATGTGACCGAGAATTCTTTGCAGCAGCCGCAACCGCACTTCAGCCGGCAGGGCCGTAAGGGCGGAGCGATCAAGCCAGCCCGGACCTGCCGGATGCTGGCAGAAATGCTGCTTCAACACCTGACTGCCCCAGACATCCAGCGCCTCGGCCGCCGAGGCCATGCGCTGCACTGTCGCCAGAAGCCGATCCGGATCCAGTCCCTCGTTGCCAAGGCTGGCCATCAGCTGGCGCAAGCGGACGCGCTTGAACTTCGGATTCTCGTTCGAGGGATCATCGCTATGGGCGATACCAGCGGCCGCCAGGGTCGCACGCAGGCGTCCGCCCGGAACAGACAGGAACGGCCGCAGGATACGCAGTCCGCCGGGACCATCCGCAGCATCCGGCCGCATGGCGGAAAGGCCATGCACGCCGGACCCACGCGTCAGGCGGTCGAGAAACGTCTCGATCTGGTCGTCGCGGTGGTGGGCCGTCACCAGAGCTTCGACGCCGCGCCGGGCCATGGCCGCGCCCATCAGCGCGTAGCGGGCCTCACGGGCTTGGGACTGGAGGTTTGTGAGGTCTGAAGGGGGCGACCAGATCAGCAGTTCAGCCGGAAGACCAAAGCGGGAACTGAGCGACAGGACTGCATCTGCCTCGGCGCGCGCCTCAGGGCGCAGGCCGTGATCGACCGTAAAAACAACAAGCTCGGGAGCGGGAACGCCTTCGGCTCGGCGGCGCTTCAACCAGTCAGCAGCCAGCCAGAGAAGGCAGGTGGAATCGGCACCACCGGAAACCGCCAGCGCGATCGCGCGCAGGCCAGACAGCGGGGCAAGCAGGAGGTCCACCTCCGCAGCGTCAATCGGTTGACGCGCGGAGGGGTCAGGAACAGCTGGCACGCTGCTGTTCGGCACGGGCCTGATCCCGTACAGCCTTCGGGGCGTTGGGATACTTAGTCAGAAGCTCGGAGAACGTGGCGCAGGCGGCCGTTGCCTCGCCGAGACCGTTGAGCGACAGGCCGAGCTTGAGGAGACTGTCCGGACCCTTGGCCGTGTTCGGATACTGGGTGTAGGTCTTCAGGAACGCATCCGCTGCCTGACGATAGTCCTGCTGGCCATAAAGGCTCTCGCCGAGCCAGTACTGGGCGTTCGGCACGAGATCGCTTTTCGGATAGGCATCGAGGAAGGCACGGAACGACTGTTCTGCCGCGACATAGTCACCGCTGAGGGCATGGGAATAGGCCGCGTCATAGTCGGTGCGCGGATCGCCGGTCAGACCAAGACTGGCCATCTGGCCTGCCATGGGATCCGGCCGCGAGGTTACTCCCGGGGGCGTCAGTGTTCTGGCGCCACCGGAGGTCGGGTCGACAATAGCGGTCTGGCCACGGGCAAGCGCCGACAGGTCGAGCGGGCCACCGGCACCGGGGAGCGTCGCCACCTCACCAGACTGACCTTCGGCACCCGGAAGCTGACCCAGCGTACCGGTTGCCGGTGCAAGACCGCCACCGGCGACGGCGCCTTGAGACTGGGACTGAGGCTGGCCGGGAACCGGAGCCGCCGGCAGACCGGCCGATGCGCCGGGGGCAGCGCCCTGCGGCTGAACCGCAGGGGCTGCGTCCGAACGCTTGCCGGACTTCGGCGCGGACTCAAGTTGCTGGAACCGGTACTCGTTGTCTTCCTGCATGCGGCGAAGCTGCTCCTGCAGTTCGCGCATCTGGAAGGTCAGCTGCTCGATCTGGCCGTTCAGGCGGCGCATCTGCTCTTCCATGTCGTTGAGGCGCACCTGCGCATCACCGCCACCGCCGCTGTTCCCGCCAAACAGCTGGGCATTTGCCTGGGGCGCAAAGGCGCTGACCATGCAAACGGCGGCCAGGGCCGCAACAAGCGTCTTCCATTTCACCATGCTTTACCTCCGGTCTGCCTAAGGCACCCGATGGATAGCACAGGGCGCGCGGACTTCGGCCAAAATTTGACGCGCTGCGCTGACGATGCACCGCAGATGCAAAAAGGGCGCAACCTTGCGGCTGCGCCCCCTTGCAAAAGACCGGAAGGCCTTGCCGGATCAGGAACCGGCGCTGTTCAGGACGGTCACAGCGCGGCGGTTCTGCGACCAGCAGCTGTTGTCGTTGCAGACGGCGACCGGACGCTCCTTGCCATAGGAAATGGTGCGCAGGCGCGAGCTGGCGACGCCGCGCGACACCAGGTAGTCGCGGGCGGCCGTGGCGCGGCGGGCACCCAGGGCGATGTTGTACTGGCGCGTGCCGCGCTCGTCAGCATGGCCTTCGATGGTGACCATGTACTTGCCATAGGTGCTCAGCCACTGGGCCTGCTTGTCCAGCGTGCCACGGGCCTGAACGTTGATCGTCGACTGGTCTTCTTCGAAGAAGATACGGTCGCCAACGTTGACAACGAAGTCCTGGCTGGAGCCCGGAGTGGCTGCGGCGTTGCCGTCCAGGCCGTCCGGCTTGGTCTGTGCGCAAGCGGCCAGCGTCAGGGCAAAACCGAAGACCGCTGCAATGCGCGCCCCGCGAGTCATGATACCCGAATTCAACATCTCTTCGCTCCTCGTCCCCACCGTCCCCCGACAGGGTGAACGCAATCTATATTGGGTTGGTTAACAGCCGGTACGCGATCAGGGTTAAGACTTGGTCAACGCCCCGTCCGCGCCCGGCATTTCTGCAGCATTTCTGCCGCGCTCAAGAGCTGCCGCCATGGCGGCAGTTTTCCATTTGTCCAGAACCGCCGCTCAGTCGATGAGCGGCGACCAGGACGGATCCGAGGCAAAGCCCGGGGTGTCGATGCGCTGCTCATTGTAGCCGGTCAGGTCCACGGTCCAGACCTGCGGACCGCCATTGGCGCCCGGAGCATCGCGGAAGAAGGTCAGCACGCGGCCGTTCGGTGCCCAGGCCGGGCCCTCGTTGTGATAGCCTTCGGTCAGGATACGCTCACCCTTGCCGTCCGGCTTCATCACACCGATCATGAACCGGCCCTGATGCTGTTTCGTGAAGGCGATCAGATCGCCGCGCGGCGACCAGACCGGCGTCGAGTATCGGCCAGGGCCGAAGCTGATGCGCTGCGGGTTGGAGCCGTCAGAGCCCATCACATAGAGCTGCTGGGTGCCACCACGGTCGGATTCGAAGACAATCTGCGAGCCATCCGGGGAATAGGACGGGCTGGTGTCGATGGCCGGCGTGTTGGTCAGGCGCGTGGTCGCGCGGGAGCGCAGGTCCATCAGGAAGATGTTGGCGTTGCCGCCCTGCTGCAGGCTCATTACGACGCGCTGGCCGTCCGGCGAGAAGCGCGGCGCAAAGGTCATGCCCGGGAAGTTGCCGACGATCTCGCGCTGTCCGGTCTCGATGTTGAGCAGGAACACGCTGGGATCATTGCCCGTATAGGCCATGTAGGTGATTTCCTGGGTCGTCGGCGAGAAGCGCGGCGTCAGCACCAGTTCATCCCCGCGGGTCAGGTAGCGCACATTGGCGCCATCCTGGTCCATGATGGCCAGACGCTTGACGCGCTTGTTCTTCGGACCGTTCTCGTCAACGAAGACGATGCGCGTGTCGAAGTAGCCCTTTTCACCGGTCAGACGCTCATAGATGGCATCGGCGATGATATGCGCCAGACGACGCCAGTTTTCCTGGGTGGTGAAGAACTGCTGGCCCAGCATCTGCTCGCCGGCGAAGACGTCCCAAAGGCGGAACTCGGCGCGCAGACGGCCATCTGCCTGGCGGGCCAGCGAACCGGCCACGAGTGCCTGCGCACCAATGGTGCGCCAGTCACCGAAGCGCGGCGAGGAATTGGCGGTGATGCCCTTCTCGATGAAGCTGGCCGGATCGAGCGGCTTGAACAGGCCCGAACGGCGCAGGTCATTGGCGATCACGGCGGTCAGTTCACGGGCGAGCTGCGCATCGGCACCTTCCGGAGCAAAGTCCGGCAGCGCAATCGGCAAAGGTTCGACGGTGCCCTGGGTAATGTCGATCTCGATCAGGGCCTGTGCCGGGGCAACAGGGGCAAGGCTGGCGAGGGCAAAGAGACAGCCGGCCGCAGCTGCCTTGATCCAGGCAACACACCCGGTCTTGGTGCGAAGGTTTCTCATGGGCAACAGGGCTCCAGGTTCACGTTTCATGCTCAACCTCCCAGCATTTCGCGGGGGTCGAAATTGATGATGACTTCCTTCCAGGCGTCGTATTTGTCGACCGGCAAGGAATAAGGCGCGCAACGCATGACGGCGCGGATGGCGCTGTCCGACGCGGCGCGGAACGACGGGTTGCCGCTGGAATTGAGGATCTTCGGCATGCCCTGCACCTCACCGGTCTCGTTGAGGTTGAACTGCAGGCGCACCTTGAGATCCTCCGCTCCGACAGCGCCGGACGGCGGGTTCCAGCAGCGCGAGATCTGGCCGCGCAGCGCATCAAGCTCCGACACCGTCATCTTGACGTTGTTGTTGCCATTCTTGCTGCCAAGCGAGGCGCTTTCCTTGTTCGCGGCAGATCCGCCACCGGACGGATCGACCTTGTTGAGCAAGGCGCTGATCTGGTTCGGATTGAAATCCTGTTCCTTGGTCGGCTGCGCCTGCGCGGTCTGGGTCGGCTTCACCGGTTTGGGCGGCGTCGGCTTCGACTTCGGCGTCACCTTGACGGGCTCGAACGGCTCGGCTTTCGGCGCTTCCTCGACCGGCTTGGCCTCGGCAACCTTCGGCTTTTCCGGTGCCGGCGTCGGCGGAGGCGGCGTCTCGGCCGGCTTCGGCGGTTCCGGCTTGGGCGGCGTCGGCTCCGGGGGTGTCGGTGCCGGCGGCGGGGCAGCCGTCGGTTCGGGTGCCTTTACGGCCTGGTTTGTCGGACGCGGCGTCGGCGGTGTCGGCAGCTCAACCTTGGACTCACCCGGCGCCTTGTCAGGCTCAGCCTTGGTGTTCTTGGTTTCCTTCGACGTCGACTCGCTCGGCTTTTCCTTCAGTTCGGCCGTCTTCTCGCCCTTGTTGAGCTGAGTGAACTCGCCGATCGGCACCAGATCCACCGGCAGCGACTCCACCGGCTTGGTCTCAAAACCTTCCACGGCCGGGAGCCCGACGAGCGCCCAGATGCAGATGGCCACGTGACCAGTCAGCGATGCAATCAGGCCGGCACGCATGAGGCGTCAGGACCCTTCTTCAATGGTCACAAGTCCGAGGCGCTTGAACCCGGCCGCATTGATGCGCGCCATGAGCTTCATCATGGTGCCGTAGTCAGCATCCTTGTCGCCGCGCACATAGATGCGCTCTTCGTAGCCGTTGGCCGCGATGGCGGTCAGTTTCGGCACGATTTCCTCGATCGGGATCTCGGTGTTCTGGATGTAGATCTGTCCAGTCGAGTTTACGGAGATCGTGATCGGTTCCTTGTCACCCTCAAGCGGCTTTGCCGCCGTTTCAGGCAGGTCGATCGGCACGCCGACCGTCAGAAGCGGCGCGGCGACCATGAAAATGATCAGAAGCACAAGCATCACGTCCACGAAGGGCGTGATGTTGATTTCGGCGATCGGGGCGGCCCGTCGTCCGCGGCGTCTGCGGCCACCGCCGCCTCCACCGCCCTTGCCCATACTCATCCCCATGGCTTACATCCGCTCGTCGATCTGCCGCGACAGGATCGCGGAGAATTCGTCGGCGAAGCCTTCCATGCGCGAGGCCAGCTTGCCTGCGTCTGTCTGCAGCTTGTTGTAGGCGATAACCGCCGGGATAGCCGCGACGAGACCAATGGCCGTTGCGAACAGCGCTTCGGCGATGCCGGGCGCCACGACAGCCAGGGAGGTGTTTTCGGACTGGGCGATGGCCTGGAAGGCCGTCATGATGCCCCAGACCGTGCCGAACAGGCCGATGAATGGGGCTGCGGCACCCACGGTCGCCAGAACCAGAAGCTGGGATTCCAGCCGCTCGCTCTCGCGCTGGATCGTCACGTCCATGACCCGGTCGATGCGCTGCTGCAGGCTGTGCAGCGCCGGGCGCGCGCCTTCGTGGCTGCGCTTCCATTCCCGCATCGCAGCAACGAACAGCGCCGCCATGGAATGGTTGGCCCGGTTGGACAGGGTCTTGTACAGCTCCTCCAGCGACTGGCCAGACCAGAACACGGTTTCAAACCGCGACATCTGGCGCTTGGTGCGCGTGTAGAGAAGCGTCTTGTCGACGATGATCGCCCAGGTCCAGACCGACGAGGCCAGCAGGCCGATCATCACGAGTTTGACGACGAAGTGCGCCTGCAGGAACAGGCCGATAAACGACACGTCGCCATGCTGCGCCGCCATGGTCGTCTGGGCAATTTCATTCATCGATAGTGGACCTCTCGGCCGTGAAGTTGTCGTAGGCGGTCAATTGCGCCGGCAAGACCGTCACTCCGGCGTTTGGGGACAAGTTCCCGGACCGTGGCCTTCCTGACGGCTGAATTTGGCAAAACTGGGACTGCGCAGTGCGCGCAGACGGTTTTAAGTGCGATGATTAAGGTTACCACCTTGTTAAAATCACCGCATTGCAACAGCAAAAACGGAAAATCGCAGGAAATAGTCCATAAGCAGGCAAGCGATGACGAGGGAAGCCGTTGAAACTACTCGCCGTCTGGCGAGATCGCAGCCAGCCTTGCAGCCAGTGCAGAGGGGAGCCGCGTTGGCCGGCCATCGGTTGAAATAACAGCGACGGTGACGTCTGCCTCGGCCAGAATCTCGCCCTTGCGCAGGGCTTTTTGCTGCAGCGCGATGCGCGCACCGCGGGCTTCGACCAGAGTGGTCACAATTTCGAGAACGTCATCGATCCGGGCCGGCCGGAGATAGGACAGGTTCAGCTGTCGGACCGCGAAGGCGAGTGCCGCGCCATGGGTACCATCAGCCAGCTCCGCGTGATGAACGCCGCAGAGCCGAAGAAAATCAGAACGGCCGCGCTCGAAGAACCGCACATAGGAGCCGTGATAGACGAGGCCAGTGAAGTCCGTGTCCTCATAATAGACGCGAACGGGAAGCACGTGGCTTCCCGCAACAAGACGACCGGCGAGGTCATTCCAGTGCTGTGGCATGTCGGCCCCTTCCAGCGAGTGCATTCGCATTAAGCGCCGCAGGGCAGACATGCAAGACCCCGCCGCAGCGGGGTCTTCAGATGTCTTGGGCGAACCAGCGCAGCGCCGGATCCCGTTGTCCGGGTCAGGCTCAGGCCGCAGCGACCTGCGACAGGAAGCGCTCGACCGACTGGCGCAGCGTGTCCGCCTGCCGCTTCATGGCAAGGGTTGCCTCGCGCATGGTGTCGGCTGCAGTGGAGTTGTCGGTGATGTCGGCGTTCAGCGTCGCGATTGCACCGGTTACCGCCATCGTGCCACGGGCAGCCTCGGCAACGTTGCGGGAAATTTCGCCGGTTGCAGAGCCCTGTTCGCGGACGGCGCCAGCGATGGAGGCGGTGTAGGTGTTCACCTCTTCCATGGACTGGGTGACTTCGCCGATCTCGTCCACGGCGTCGGAAGTCGAGGCCTGGATCGCT
This sequence comes from Pannonibacter sp. SL95, assembly GCF_026672425.1. Taxonomy (GTDB): domain Bacteria; phylum Pseudomonadota; class Alphaproteobacteria; order Rhizobiales; family Stappiaceae; genus Pannonibacter. The sequence continues at coordinate 357,404 of NZ_JAPPRC010000003.1, read as the reverse complement.
GCGATCTGGGCCGAGATTTCCTCGGTCGCCTTGGAGGTCTGGTTGGCCAGTTCCTTCACTTCGGCGGCAACGACCGCGAAGCCACGGCCAGCCTCGCCAGCGCGGGCCGCCTCGATGGTGGCGTTCAGGGCCAGGAGGTTGGTCTGCTCGGCGATCGCACGGATGAGGTCGACAACCTCACCGATCTTGTTCGCCGCCTGGGCAAGGCCGGCGATCTTCACGTTGGACGACTGGGCACTGGCCGTGGTGCGACCCACGACATCGGCAGTGGTGGCAACCTGACGGGCGATCTCGGCGATCGACGCATTCAGCTCTTCGGTCGCAGAGGCCACGGCCTGCACGTTGCCAGATGCGTTTTCGGAGTCCATCACAGCCTGCGAGCCACGGCCGGCAGCAGAGGCGGCACGGGACGTGAGGACGCTCGACAGTTCCTCGACGTGGACGAGGTTTTCCTCGACTGCGCTCAGCACCGACTGGGCCTCGTGACGGAACTCGTTGATCATCGCGTCGATAGCCTGCTCGCGCTGCTCACGGGCGATGTGGCCGGCACGACGCTCCTCAGCAAGGCGTTCACGCTCGATCGAGTTGTCCTTGAAGACCTCGACGCAGCGGGCCATCTCGCCGATCTCGTCCTTGCGGTCGAGAGCATTGACCATAACGGTAAGATCCCCATCGGCGATCTTGCGCGCGGCACCCGACAAGGTCTGCAGCGGTGCAAACATGCGGGCCGTCAGGAACCAGATGACCGCTACAATCGGCAGCAGCGCCAGCACACCTGTAAGGATCGCGCCAACCGTGATTTCATGGGCTGCTTCAGCCAGCTCCGCTTCGGAAACCGCCGAGCCGACCGCGTAGGACGTGCCCATCAGATCGCTGGTCTCGGTCGAGAACTGGAACGACGTGTCGTCGATGGTGATGGTATCGCCGCCCGTGGAGATATTCGCGAGCGGAGCAGCCATGCCCGTCACTTCACCGCTGTCGAAGATCGCAACAGTACCGTTCGGATCGACCAGCAGCGCATGTTCGGTCTCGCCAACGCCGCTCGCCTTGACGATCAGCGGGATCAGCTTGTCCATGGCAATCTGGTAGCCGATGATGCCGAAGAAGCGGTCATGCGAGAAGACAGGCGTCGCGAACAGCAGCTCGACCTTGCCTTCCGCGTTCACGCGGAAGCCAGAGGTGGTAATGGCAGGCATACCCGCGGACGAACGGTCGGTGGCAGCCAGCAGCGGTGCCACAGCAGCCTTCAGTGCAGACTCCGACAGTTCCGGTGCGCTGAGATTGCGCGCGAACTCCTCGCCCTTCTGGTAGGTGTAGATGACGTTGCCATCCACATCGACCAGCATCAGGTCGCTGAACAGGCCCTGACCAATCAGGTTGCTCATCGCCATGTGGATCGGCTTGTGATTGTTGGCATAGAAGTTCGAAACCTGCGGCTCGATCAGCTTGTGGCGTTCGCCGGCCGGGTTCGGATTGTCATCGACGAAGATCTTGCGCAGCTGCTCGGTGTGGTTCTCCTTGAGCACCTTCCAGCCTGCGGTCATTTTCATCATCGCATCCTTGGCATCGGACACCGATGCAAAGAAGCGGGCGCTGTCCTGGCGCTGAGCCAATGCCAGCGAAAGGGTCTGGCTCTTGCCAAGCGTCGCGCTATTCAGCGCGCGCTGTGCCTGTTCGTCGGCGACGCGGCCAGCAAGTTGAGAGGTGACCAGCACAGTGGCCGCACACATGACGGATGCTCCGATGAAGAACATCAGAGCCATCTTGTTAGACAAGCGATTTAAGATCATAGCAGCGTTCCCGCCCTCCGGTTTTGTTAGACGGTGGCGGAAAGTCACAAAAAAAGGCTTAATTGGACCCAACTGTATCCGGATTTCTGACTAGCATTTGAAACAGTTAGACTGACAGTGCCGCAGGTCCCGGCGAAAAAACGTCTACTTTCCGAACGTTATCGCATATCGCAATGCAAGATCAGACGTCCGCCTCATCAGAAAAAAGTCCGAGTTGAGGCGCATCCGGCCGTGGCGGAACCGCCAAACCAAGATGTCGGAAGGACTGTGGCGTCAAAATTCGTCCACGTGGTGTACGTTGTATGAATCCATTCTGGATCAGATAGGGTTCAACGATTTCCTCGATCGCATCGCGCGGCTCAGAGAGAGCGGCCGCAATTGTCTCGATCCCGACAGGGCCGCCACCGAAGTTTACGGCAATCTGGGTGAGGTAACGGCGGTCAAGACTGTCGAGACCGGCGCTGTCGACTTCCAGTTGGGACAGGGCTCTGTCGGCCATGGCCCGGTCGACCGTTTCCATGCCGGCATAGACAGTAAAGTCGCGCACCCGCCGCAGCAGACGGCCGGCAATACGCGGTGTGCCGCGCGCGCGCATGGCGATCTCGCGGGCGCCGTCCGGTGCCATGCCGATGCCCAGCAGGCGGGCGCCGCGGTTGACGATGTGCTCCAGTTCCTCGACCGTGTAGAATTCCAGCCGGACGGGAATGCCGAAGCGATCCCGCAACGGTGTGGTCAGCAAGCCGAGACGCGTTGTGGCGGCGACGAGCGTGAACTTCGCCAGATCAATCTTCACCGAGCGTGCGGCCGGGCCTTCACCGATGATGAGGTCCAGCTGGAAGTCCTCCATCGCCGGATAGAGTACTTCTTCCACCGCCGGGCTGAGGCGATGGATTTCGTCGATGAACAGCACGTCGCGTTCTTCAAGATTGGTCAGGAGCGCAGCAAGATCGCCCGCCTTGGCGATGACGGGACCAGACGTCGCACGGAAGTTGACGCCAAGCTCGCGCGCCATGATCTGGGCCAATGTCGTCTTGCCGAGACCGGGAGGCCCGACGAACAGCACATGATCCAGCGCTTCACCACGCGCCTTGGCCGCACCGATGAACACCTTGAGATTGGCGCGCGCCTGTGCCTGGCCGACAAACTCGTCCAGCGACTGCGGCCGCATGGTGGTGTCGATCTCGTCGCCCCGGATCTGCGGGCTGACCAGCCGTTCGCTGTCGTCCATACGCCTTCACTCTCCACGCCGCGGCAGCACGCCGGCGGCAAACCGGTTACTGGACTGCCAGTTCCTTGAGGCCAAGGCGGATGAGGGTTTCCGTGGTTGCCCCCTCCCCGGCCGATTTCACGGCCTTGGCCACCGCCGCGCTCGCCTGCGCCGGGGCATAGCCCAGATTGCTCAGCGCCGATACCGCCTCGGCCACCGGACGGGCGGCAACATTCTCGCTGACCGTCTGGGCGACGGCCAGCGTATCAGCGTCCAGCGCCGAATATCCCGGCGCCTTGTCCTTCAGCTCGATGACGAGACGCTCGGCAACACGCTTGCCCACGCCTGGCGCGCGGGACAGCGCGGTCTTGTCGCCGAGAGCAATCGCGGTCGCCACATCGCTCGCCTTCATCACACCGAGGACGGCCAGGGCGACTTTTGCGCCAACGCCTTGCACCGTCATGAGAAGCCGGAACCATTCGCGCTCCACCTCGGAGGCAAAGCCGTAGAGACGGATCATGTCCTCGCGAACGATGGTCTCGATGAACAGCACGGCCGCCTCGCCCGCACGCGGCAACTGTTGCAGCACGCGCGAGGGGCAGAAGACCTGATAGCCAACACCATGGACATCGAGGATCAGGTGGTCCTCGCCGAAACTGTCGATGGTGCCCTTGAGCTTGCCGATCATGCTGCACCTCTCGTCGCTGCGGCGATCTTTGCCGCCACTTTCGATTCCATGCTGGCCGCTCCGCGGTGATGGGCGTGACAGACGGCAATCGCCAGCGCGTCCGCCGCATCGTCGCTGTCGAACCTCGCCTTGGGAAGCAGGATCTTCACCATGTGACGGATCTGGTCCTTTTCCGCGTGGCCGGTGCCGACCACGGTCTTCTTCACGAGGTTCGGCGCGTATTCCGAAACCGCGAGCCCATGCAACGAGGGCACCAGAAGGGCGATGCCGCGCGCCTGACCAAGCTTCAAGGTCGCGCCGGCATCCTTGTTGACGAAGGTCAGCTCGACGGCGGCCTCATGCGGTGACTGGGCATGGATCACCTGCTGTAGGCCGTTGTGAAGCTGAACCAGCCGCTCGGCCAGATCGTTCTTCTCGCTGGAGGTCACGGTGCCGGCCGCCACGAAGGTGAGCTTGTTGCCCAGCGCCTCAATGAGACCCCAGCCGGTGCGGCGCAGACCGGGATCAATCCCGAGGATTCGAATCGGATGTATCATAGAACAAAGCGGTAACAAAACTCGCGCCCCGACGCCAGCACAGACGGTCAGAGGGGAGGAAGACGGCTTGTTTTTCGAGGATGGGCGCTGCGGAGACCGGCACACCCACAGCCGTGCAGACAACCTCGACAGACATCCCCGCCTTGTGCGGGGATCGATGCAGCCTCGGGTATCAGCTTCAATCTTTGGCGGGGGCGGGCGCGGTGTGGATCCCCGCACAAGGCGGGGATGACCGCGGGGAACGTGTTGGGGGCAACACGCGCGCAATCAATGTGATCGGCGAGCTTGCGCTATAGACCCAAAAGGAATGGCGCCGGTTGGACCGGCGCCATCAAAAGCATGAAAAGGCCGTCAGCCGGCGAGGCTGGCCATGGTCTCTTCGTCGATGTCGAAGTTGGCGTAGACGTTCTGGACGTCGTCATCATCTTCGAGGAGACCAACGAGCTTCATCAGGGTCTGGGCCTTTTCGGCATCGACCGGGATGAGGTTCTGCGGCTTCCAGATGATCTTGACGGACTCAGGCTCGCCCAGCGTCGCTTCGAGCGCCTTGGACACATCGCCCAGATCCTCGAAAGCGCAGATGATGGTGTGGTTTTCGGCATCCGACTGAACGTCTTCCGCTCCGGCCTCGATGGCCGCTTCCAGCACGGCTTCCGCAGCACCGGCCTTGGCCGGGTAGATGATCTCGCCGACCTTGTCGAACATGAACGACACCGAACCGGTTTCGCCCATCGCTCCGCCGCACTTGGCGAAATAGGAGCGCACGTTGGGAGCGGTGCGGTTGCGGTTGTCCGTCATCGCCTCGACGATGATCGCAACGCCTCCGGGGCCATAGCCCTCGTAGCGGATTTCGTCATACGATTCGGCATCACCGCCCTGCGACTTGTTGATGGCCCGCTGGATGTTGTCCTTGGGCATCGACTGGGCCTTGGCGTTCTGGATGGCCAGACGCAGGCGCGGGTTGGCAGCCGGATCGGGATCACCATGCTTGGCGGCAACGGTGATTTCCTTGGAAAGCTTTGAAAACAGCTTCGACCGGACCGCATCCTGGCGGCCCTTGCGATGCATGATGTTCTTGAACTGTGAATGTCCGGCCATGATCTTCCCGGCAGTTGTGCTTGGCTCACATATGGAGAATGCGCAGCTTATAGGGAAACCGCGCAAGAAAATCCAGCCACCCCACCCACGCCCGTAGAGCACAGGGGCGGTGGTGCGCTATCGGTCAGGACAGCCAGAACGAAGGGAACACCGGATCCAGACGTCCGCCGATGCGCAGGGGCGAAATGGCGGTGGCAAGCCCCGTGCGGTCGTCCGTCTCCACGGCAACACCGCAAATCGTCGCCTCGCCCAGGGCGGGAGTGAAGCGGGCACCCGGCACCTTGCGCAGGAAACGGTTCAGCGGCTCGTCCTTTTCCATGCCGAGCACGCTGTCATAGTCGCCGCACATGCCGGCGTCGGACAGATAGGCAGTGCCGCCGGGCAGGATCTGGTGATCGGCCGTGGGCACATGGGTGTGCGTGCCGACAACAAGGCTGACACGACCGTCCAGGAAATGCCCCATCGCCTGCTTTTCGCTGGTGGCTTCCGCATGCATGTCGATGACGATGGCATCGGCGACAAGGCCGAGCGGGCAGTCGGCGATGGCCTTCTCGACGCCGGCGAAGGGATCGTCGAGCGCATCCATGTACACCCGGCCCATCACATTGACGACGGCAACACGGGCACCATTGCGGGCGGTGAAGAGATTGACGCCCCGGCCCGGCGTGCCGGCGGGATAGTTGACCGGGCGCAGGAGGCGCGGCTGGCGCTCGATGTAGACGAGGGTTTCGCGCTGGTCCCAGATGTGGTTGCCGGTGGTGACCACATCAGCCCCGGCATCCAGCACGTCCTGCAGGATTTCCTCGGTAATGCCAAAGCCGGAGGCGGAGTTCTCGCCATTGACGATGACGAAATCGAGATGGTGGTCCGACACCAGGCCCGGCAGGGCATCAATGACCGCATTGCGTCCGGCGCGGCCAACCAGATCCCCCAGGAAAAGCAGTCTCATGCGCCCTCGCGCTCGTTGAACCAGGTGAGGCCACGCTCCGTCAGGATCGCCTCAAGCTTCTGGTCATGCGGTTCAGTCGGCACGTGATCCACCTCCTGCGCGGAAAACGCAAGTCCGATCCTGCGCACGGCGTGGCCCGCAGCCTCGAAATCGGCGATCGCCGTGTCATAGAAGCCGCGGCCATAACCAAGACGCCAGCCATTGGCGTCATAGGCCGACAGCGGCATCAACAGCACATCCGGGCGCAGTTCGGGCGAAGCTTCATCGGGAACGATGGTGCCGAAACCGGCCTTGACCAGCGTCGTCTCCCGGTCAAGCCGGCGGAAGACAAGGCGCGGGCCGACGACGACCGGCAGGCAGAGCGCGTGACCGCGCTGGCCGAGCGCATGCATCAGCGGGCGCGGATCGATCTCGTCACGGATGGGCCAGAAGCCGGCGACAATCGCGCCGGGCTGAAGCTGCAGCGCATCCACCTTGTCGCAGAGTGCAAGGGAGGCCTCGATGCGATCGGCAACGGCGAGGGCGCTGCGCCGGTCCAGGGCAAGTTTGCGCACGGCGGCCTTGCGCGCGGCCATTTCGGTTTCAGCCCGGGTTTGGGACGTAGAAACGGGAGCCAAGCAGCCTCCAAGAGGGCAGAGCGACAGGGCCGGCAAAGCGACAGGGTGTGACGCAGGACTATGGAAAGTGCGTAGCCACAACATCCGTTGGAAGTCGCAATCCCGGGAAACCTACTAAGTAGGTGGGCGCCGTGTGCCCAGGCCCACGAGCCTGGACAAGTACAGCTCCCTAAGGAGTGCGTAAGGCCCCGGGGATATGGTTCCTGACGAGAAGCGCAGCCACGCCGATCAGATATAGACCCAGCCTGCCGCCATTACCAGCCCGGCTGCTGCCAAGCCGGTGAAGCATCTGGATAAGTCACTCTTCCCGCAGGCTGCGGGTCAGGCCGTCGGCAAGGTTTTCGATCCGCCGGGCGGCCTCATCGATCCGCGCCACCACGCTGGCCTCGCTGCGGTTGAGATGCTCCAGCGCCTGCATGCGGGCCTCGCGCGCGCTCGCCAGTTCCTGCTCCAGATGGCGGATCTTCTTTTCCATCTCGGAGAGTTCATCGACCACCATGATGCCAGCCATGACGGTCAGGCGCTGGTCGCCGATCTCGCCGAAGCTGCGGCGCAGGTCCTCGATGCAGCTGTCGAAACGCCCCGCAAGGCCGATCAGGCGTTCTTCCTCGCCGTCGTCGCAGGCCATTCGAAAGGCCCGGCCGTTGATGGTGACTGATATCTGCGCCATGCCTGCCGCTCAGCCTCCGTGCGCTTCAAGAACGGAGCGGATGGACTCCATAGCCGAAACCAGCCGGCGCGACACATCGCGGTTGGCTTCCTCAAGACCGTTGGCCCGGCCCTCGGCGCGGTCCAGCGCGGCGGCAAGTTCCGAGCGGTCCTCGCCGAGCCTCTGCAAATCTTCCTGCAGCGCATTCAGCGAGCGGTCACTGTCGAGCCGACGACCAACCGCCGTCTCCAGGTGTCCCAGAGCCGTCGTCAGGCGCGCCAAGGCCGCTTCCAGTGAATGGCTCTGCCCCGAGCCGTAATCCGCCATCCGCTTGTATCCACCTTCACAGCCAGTCGGGAGGGCCCGGCTGCGCAACGCCCAAAATCACGGCCTTCGGTTCCTGGTGGTCTTCATGCCATGCATGGCACTCGTCATTTTCGACGGATGTCAGGCGCATAAACTGACCGTCCCGAATCCGGGGTGTAACCCGGGAGGGGGCCGATCGCCACCAAGCGCACAAAAACTAAAGCAAACTGCGAGCGCACCGCAATAAGGTCATGAACGAACTTAACGGTTTTGAAATGCCTCCCTGTCGCTCCTGTAACTTTACGCAAGGCGCGAATCCGCCGTCAATGGCGCATTCGCGGGGTTTTTGGGGTTCTCCCCTGCACTTGCCCCGGCGTTAGGGTTTTGTTCGCCTTTGTTGACACGAACAAGGTTCCTGTTATTTGTCGGGCTCCCTCGACCGGCCTCCCCAAGGCTGCCCGGACAAGTCAGGCCGCCAGGCGTGCTCCGTCCTCCCGGACCGGCCCATGGCAGCAGGGCTGTGAGTCGCGCGCCGTGGCCGGAAGGACGCGAACCTCTCAAGCCGGCGTGATGCGCCGCTTCCTAAGCAACGGGATGAACATGACCGATCTCGAAAAGCACCACCGGATGGCCAACGCGATCCGCTTCTTGGCCATGGATGCGGTGGAAAAGGCCAAGTCCGGTCACCCCGGCCTGCCCATGGGTGCGGCCGATATCGCAACGGTGCTTTTCACCCAGGTGCTGAAGTTTGATCCGACGGCGCCGAACTGGGCTGACCGTGACCGCTTCGTGCTGTCGGCCGGCCATGGCTCGATGCTCCTCTATGCCACGCTGTACCTGCTCGGCTACGAGGACTTCCCGCTCGACCAGATCAAGAAGTTCCGCCAGATCGGTGCCCGCACCGCCGGTCACCCGGAATTCGGCCACGGCGCCGGCATCGAGACGACCACCGGTCCGCTCGGCCAGGGCCTTGCCAATGCCGTCGGCATGGCCATCGCCGAGAAGCTGCAGGCTGCCCGCTTCGGCGAAGCGCTGGTCGATCATTACACCTACGTTCTGGCCGGTGACGGCTGCCTGATGGAAGGCATCAGCCAGGAAGCCCTGACGCTGGCCGGCCACCTCAAGCTGAACAAGCTGATCGTGATCTGGGACGACAACGGCATCTCCATCGACGGCAAGATCGATGTGACCGATTCCACCGACCAGATCGCCCGCTTCGAAGCCTCAAAGTGGAACACCATCCGCGTTGACGGCCATGATCCGGTTGCCCTCGCCGCCGCCTTCCGCAAGGCGCAGGACAGCGACCGCCCGACCCTGATCGCCGCCAAGACCGTGATCGGCTTCGGCTCGCCGACCAAGGCCGGCACCGCCAAGGTGCACGGCTCGCCGCTCGGCGCCGACGAGATCGCGGCCACCCGCAAGGCCCTGAACTGGCCGCACGAACCGTTCGAGATCCCGAGCGACGTGCTGGACGCCTGGCGCATTGCCGGCCTGCGCTCCGCCCACGCCCACAAGGACTGGGAAAAGCGCTTTGCCGCCGCGGACGCAGAAACCCGCGCCGAATTCGAGCGCCGCAACCGCGGTGACCTGCCGGCTGCCCTGAAGCCGGCGCTGATGGCCTACAAGCAGAAGCTGGCCGACGAGCGCCCGACGCTCGCAACCCGCCAGGCGTCTGAAAACGTACTGACCGTCATCAACGAGGTGGTTCCGGAGACCATCGGCGGCTCCGCCGACCTAACCGGTTCGAACAACACCAAGACGGCCCAGACCAAGCCGGTCACTCCGGACGACTTCTCCGGCCGCTACATTCACTGGGGCATCCGCGAGCACGGCATGGCCGCCGCGATGAACGGCATGGCGCTGCATGGCGGCATGATCCCCTACTCCGGCACGTTCCTCGTGTTCGCCGACTACTGCCGCCCGTCGCTGCGCCTCGCTGCGCTGATGGAACAGCGCGTCATCCACGTGATGACCCACGATTCCATCGGCCTCGGTGAAGATGGCCCGACCCATCAGCCGGTCGAGCACTATGCCTCACTGCGCGCCATCCCGAACCTGAACTTCTTCCGCCCGGCCGATGTGACCGAGACGCTGGAGTGCTGGCAGCTGGCCCTTGGCGCAAAGAAGACGCCGTCGGTGCTTGCCCTGACACGCCAGGGTCTGGTTGCCCAGCGCAAGACCTTCGAGGAAGAGAACCTCTGCGCCCGCGGCGCCTATGTTCTGGCCGACACGGAAGAGACCGCAGACGTCACGATCTTCGCCTCCGGCTCGGAAGTCGAGATCGCCATGGACGCCCGCGCCAAGCTGGAAGCCGAAGGCGTTTCCGCCCGTGTCGTCTCGGTGCCGTGCTTCGAGCTGTTCGAAGCCCAGTCGACCGACTATCAGGCGGCCGTCATTGGCACGTCCAAGGTCAAGATCGCGGTCGAAGCCGGCATCCGCATGGGCTGGGATCGCTTCATCGGCAATGACGGCGTGTTCGTCGGCATGACCGGCTTCGGCGCCTCCGGCCCGTACAAGGAACTCTACGCCCACTTCGGCATCACGGCGGACGCCGTGGCGGCTGCGGCAAAAAAGCGGCTGGCCGCCTGAGGCTGACTGCATCACAGGTTGACTGACGTGCCCGCCCTGCGTGGGCACGTCCCTCATGCGGGATGGAGCCCTTCCATCCCTCGGACGGCCGGGACCCCATGGTGGGACCGGTGACTGAGCGCCTGACAGAATGGCGCCACGCTTGCTCGGGGAGTGTCTCATGGTGACGAAGGTTTCTATCAATGGCTTTGGCCGCATCGGCCGCAACGTGCTGCGCGCGATCGTCGAATCCGGCCGCACCGACATTGAAGTCGTGCACATCAACGACCTGGGCCCGGTTGAGACCAACGCACATCTGCTGCGTCACGATTCGGTCCATGGCAAGTTCCCGGCGACCGTCACGGTCGAAGGTGACAGCATCCGCATCAACGGCGGCAATCCGATCAAGGTGACCGCGATCCGCGATCCGAAGGACCTGCCGCACGCAGCCCTCGGCGTCGACATCGCCATGGAATGCACCGGCATCTTCACCGACAAGCCGAAGGCCGAGGCGCACCTGGCCGCCGGTGCCAAGCGCGTGCTGGTCTCCGCTCCGTCCAACGGTGCAGACAAGACCATCGTGTTCGGCGTCAACCATGACGCGCTGACCGCCGCTGATCTGGTCGTGTCCAACGCCTCCTGCACCACCAACTGCCTGGCTCCTGTTGCCTATGTCCTCAATGCCGCCATCGGCATCGAGAAGGGCTTCATGACCACCATCCACTCCTACACCGGTGACCAGCCGACCCTGGACACCATGCACAAGGACCTGTACCGCGCCCGCGCTGCCGCGATGTCGATGATCCCGACCTCGACCGGTGCCGCCAAGGCCGTCGGCCTCGTGCTGCCGGAACTGAACGGCAAGCTGGACGGCGTGTCCGTTCGCGTGCCGACCCCGAATGTCTCGGTCGTGGACTTCAAGTTCATCGCCAAGCGCGCCACCACTGTCGAAGAGATCAACAGCGCCATCCGCGATGCCGCCAACGGCAAGCTGAAGGGCATCCTCGGCTTCACCGACGAGCCGCTGGTCTCCATCGACTTCAACCATGACAGCCACTCGTCCATCTTCCACATGGACCAGACCAAGGTCATGGATGGCACCCTGGTGCGCGTCATGAGCTGGTACGACAACGAGTGGGGCTTCTCCAACCGCATGTCCGACACGGCGGTGGCGCTGGCCAAGCACATCTGAGGATGACGGCCGTCATGGCCCATCTGATGTGATGCGAGGGCGGGTGCCGGTTGCGGCACCCGCCCTTTTTGCGCGATGCGGGGGCATTTGATGATTGAACTTCTTGCCGTGATTTCGCTGACCATTGTGGTCGCTGTCGTTCCCGGCCCCGACTTTGCCGTGGTGCTGCGCAACGCGCTGATCGGCGGGCGCCTCGCCGGCATCATGACCGCGCTTGGCATTGGCCTGGCGCTTGGCGTGCATGTGACCTATGCGCTGGCCGGCATCGGCCTGCTGGTGTCCCAGTCGATCCTGTTGTTCAACCTGCTGAAACTGATCGGCGCCGGCTATCTGGTGTTCCTCGGCATCAGCATGTACCGCAGTGCCTCGCCAGATGTTCCCACGAGCGGGGCAAAGGCCGGCATGGCGCCGCTGACCGCGCTGCGCTGGGGCTTCCTCACCAACGTGACCAATCCGAAGGCGACCATGTTCGCCTTGAGCGTCTTCCTGCAGGTGACCTCGCCGGAGACCCCGCTCTGGACCCAGATCGGCTACGGCGTGATCATGGCGAGCGGCGTGTTCGCCTGGTTCGTGCTGGTCACCCTGTTCTTCACCCTTGCCCCGGTCCGGGCCCGCTTCCTGAGCATGAAGCTCTGGATGGAGCGGTCCTTCGGCGTCCTCCTGACGCTGTTCGGCATCGGGCTTGCCGTTTCCACCAATTCCTCCCGGCCGTGATGGCCCCGCAACAGGAGTTTTCCATGTCTTTCAAGACCATCGACGACATCAAGGATGCCGCCGGCAAGCGCGTTCTCGTCCGTGTTGACCTCAACGTCCCGATGAAGGACGGCAAGATCACCGACGACACCCGCATCCGCGCCGTTGCTCCGACGATCCGTGACCTGTCGGCCATGGGCGCCAAGGTGATCCTGCTCGCCCATTTCGGACGTCCGAACGGCGAAGTCGTGGCCGACATGAGCCTTGCGCCGGTTGCCCCCGCTGTTGCCGCCGTCGTCGGCCGTCCGGTCGCCTTCGCCAGCGACTGCATCGGCGCCGCTGCTGCTGACGCCGTTGCAAAGCTGGGCAACGGCGACATCCTGCTGCTGGAAAACACCCGCTTCCACAAGGCAGAAGAAAAGAACGGCGCGGACTTCGCCAAGGCGCTGGCCGAAAACGGTGACGCATACGTCAATGACGCCTTCTCCGCAGCCCACCGCGCCCACGCCTCGACCGAAGGTTTGGCCCACCTGCTTCCGGCCTTCGCCGGCCGCTCCATGCAGGCAGAACTGACCGCTTTGGGCGCCGCGCTCGGCCAGCCGAAGCGTCCGGTTCTGGCGGTTGTTGGCGGCGCAAAGGTGTCCTCCAAGATCGACCTTCTCGAAAACCTCGTCGGCAAGGTTGACCTGCTCGTCATCGGCGGTGGCATGGCCAACACGTTCCTCGCCGCCAAGGGCGTCAACGTCGGCAAGTCCCTGTGCGAGCATGACCTCGCCGAGACCGCGCGCAAGATCATGGCCGCTGCCGAAAAGGCCGGCTGCGAGATCGTGCTGCCGGTGGATGCGGTCGTTGCCCGTGAGTTCAAGGCAGGCGCTGCCAACGAGACCGTCGGCCTTAACGCGATCCCGGCGGATGCAATGATGCTGGACGTTGGTGCTGCCTCGATCGAGACGGTCAAGACCAAGATCGACGGCGCTGCCACGCTGGTCTGGAACGGCCCACTCGGTGCGTTCGAGATCGAGCCCTTCGACCGCGCCACGGTTGCCGCCGCCCAGCACGCGGCCGCCCGCACCAAAGACGGCAAGCTGCTGTCCGTCGCCGGTGGCGGCGACACGGTGGCAGCGCTGAACCACGCAGGGGCAGCGGGCGACTTCTCCTACGTCTCGACGGCAGGCGGCGCCTTCCTGGAATGGCTGGAAGGCAAGGAACTGCCGGGCGTCAAGGCACTCGGCGCCTGAGCGGGACTATTCGAGAGGCGGTCCATCGGGCCGCCTCTTTTTTTGGGGGGACTGCTCAAGTCTCGATCGGCACTTTCGATCCCTTTGGGCAGCCTGACGGTTCGGATTCCTGTGAAGAAAACCCACGCCCTGAGGTCATCCCCGCCTTGTGCGGGGATCCAGGTCACGAGCTCTGGCGCAACGGCAACATCCGAGGGCTCTGCAAGTGTAGATCCCCGCACAAGGCGGGGATGACCACCGAGGGGACATTGGGTCCAGCCGCCTCCCAAATGAGCCGAACCGCGTCACTTTTTCGCCTTGGCTGACCCATATATTTCAAACATCAAATTAAATCTGTTGCCAAAAATCGCTCAAGTTTCAGCATTTTAATTGATTTATGTCTCCGGGGGCCATCTTCCAAATCCGGAGTGTTTTGTTAGAACCACGCAGGGCTTTGACGCAGAGCGACATCAGGATGGTGGGCAGGCTTACTGCAGACACCATCAGTCGCCGGACGACGGGAGTTAATCATGGCACGTATTACGCTTCGCCAGCTGCTCGATCATGCTGCAGAGCATGACTATGGTGTACCGGCCTTCAACATCAACAACATGGAACAGGCGCTTTCGATCATGGAAGCGGCTGATGCCCTTGACGCGCCGGTGATCATCCAGGCTTCGCGCGGGGCCCGCTCCTACGCCCATGACGTGATGCTGAAGCACATGATGGACGCGGTCACGGAAATCTACCCGCACATCCCGGTCTGCGTGCATCTGGACCACGGCAACGAACCGGCGACCTGCATGACCGCGATCCAGGCCGGCTTCACCTCGGTGATGATGGATGGCTCGCTGAAGGCTGACGGGAAGACCCCGGCTGACTGGACCTACAATGTCGGCGTGACCAAGACCGTTACCGACATGGCGCATCTGGGCGGCATCTCCGTCGAGGGCGAACTGGGCGTGCTTGGCAGCCTGGAAAGCGGCATGGGCGAGGCCGAAGACGGCCATGGCGCCGAAGGCCAGCTCAGCCACGACCAGCTCCTGACCGATCCGGAAGAAGCGGTGAAGTTCGTGCGCGAGACCCGCGTTGACGCGCTGGCCATCGCCATGGGCACCAGCCACGGCGCCTACAAGTTCACCCGCAAGCCGGACGGCGCGATCCTTGCCATGCATGTGATCGAGGAAATCCACCGCCGCCTGCCGGAAACCCACCTGGTTATGCACGGCTCGTCCTCGGTTCCGCAGGACCTGCAGGACATCATCAACCAGTACGGCGGCAAGATGCCCCAGACCTGGGGTGTGCCGATCGAGGAAATCCAGCGCGGCATCAAGAACGGCGTGCGCAAGATCAACATCGACACCGACAACCGCATGGCGATGACCGGCCAGATCCGCAAGATCCTGGCCGAGAACCCGGGCGAGTTCGATCCGCGCAAGTATCTGAAGCCGGCCCGCGACGCCATGACCAAGCTGTGCAAGCTGCGCCTCGAAGCCTTCAACACCGCCGGCCAGGCCTCCAAGATCAAGAAGGTCCTGACCCTCTCGGAAATGGCCACCCGCTACAAGAGCGGCGCGCTCGACGCCAAGATCGCGTAAGCGGTCAGCGCGAAGGTCAGACAGTCATGAAGGCCGGGGCAGTGCTCCGGCCTTTTTTGTTTTCTATGTCACTGCAGCCATTCTATCGTCATTCCGGACAAGGTGAGCGACAGCGAACCGCAGATCCGGTATCCAGCGCTTCTGTGCGAGCGTGAGCGAGCGCATATCGGATTTGGCGTTTCTGCAGCTACCGGGTCTTTTTTGTCGCGCTCCGCGCGGCTGATCTATGGATTCCGGATCTGCGGTTCGCTCGCGCTCACCTTGTCCGGAATGACGGCTGGAGGTTCCGCGATTGGCCGCCAGTTGCAATGCGAGGACTTGCCCTCACAGACGCTTTTCGCCCGTCCACCGGTTCAAACGCAGAACACGTGCTTGCGTCGTGCTTTTGCCGTCTTTAGGGACATAGGTATGATCCCTGCGCCCCGATGAGGGGTGCCAACTGACGGATGACGCCGTGAACCGCCCTCGCCTTTATCTCATCACTCCGCCGCAGTTTGACGTCGCCGAGTTCCTGCCGCGCCTTGAAGACGCGCTCAGCGGCGGTGATGTCGCCTGCGTGCTCATCTACCAGCCGGAAGCCAACAGCCGTGACCTGCAGGAGACGGCAGCCAAGCTGGTTCCGGTGATCCAGAAGGCAGGCGCGGCCGCCCTCGTCTACCGCGACACCCAGGTGGCCGGGCGCACGGGCGCCGATGGCGCACATGTCGACACCACCTTCGAGGACATCAAGCTGGCGCTGGAAAGCCTGCAGCCGGCCCGGATCGTCGGCGCGGGCGGCACCAAGCTGAAGCATGAGGAAATGGAGATCGCCGAAGCCGGGGTCGACTATCTGATGCTCGGGCGCCTGGACCTTGAGGAAAAGCCGGAAGCCCATGCCAAGACGCTGGAGCGGGCCGAATGGTGGGCCGAGCTGTTCTCCACGCCCTGCGTCGCCCTTGGCGGCAACGACCTTGCAACGCTCGGTGAAACCGCCGCAACCGGCGCGGACTTCGTTGCCCTCAAGGATGCCGTCTGGCACCATCCGGACGGGCCGGCGGCCGCTGTTCGCGCGGCCAATGTGATTCTCGAGCAGCATCCCTTCGAAGAGGAAAGCTGATGCCTGAGGCTTTTGCGCAAATGGGCAAGGCACGTGCGGCAACGCCCGCGCGCCGGCTGGCAGGCAGGCCAAAACGGCCCGGCTTGCCCTTGCAGGGACTGCTTGCCCTGACCCTGCTGGCAGGAACCGCCCTGCCCGCCCTCGCGCAAACCGCCGTTCCCACACCCAAGGCACAGGCAGAAACGCCGACAGCCGCCCCAGCGACCAGCACTGACGCCGGGGCCACTCCGGCAAACGCGCCCACCGCTGCGCCTGAGAGTGCACCCGCAGCCGCGCCTAGGCAGCGGGACCCGAGGCGCAAGGCCAGCCCGCCGCGACGGAGGCTGCACCAGTGGCCGAAGGCCCCGGCAGTTCTGCCGAGCCCACAGCGCCGATCCCGCCGCTGCCGACCCTGATCGATGCCGGGGCTCCGCTGATGGAACCCGGTGAACCGGCCACGGCCGATTTTGCCTATGGCGTGTTCCAGCGCGGTCTCTATCTCACGAGCCTCGCCGTTGCCACGCCGCTGGCCGAACAGGGCGACAGGGCAGCTCAGACGCTGCTCGGCGTGCTGCACGAGACCGGCCTTGGCATTGCACAGGACAAGAAGAAGGCGGCCGAGTGGTATGAACTCGCCGCCAATGCCGGAGATGTTGCCGCAACCTACCGCCTCGGCCAGATGTATCTGATCGGCGACGGCGTGACCGCCGACAAGAAGAAGGCGGCCGACCTGTTCGAGAAGGCAGCTGCCGCCGGCAACCCGGGCGCGATGTACAATCTGGCCATCCTCTATCAGGAAGGCGAAGGCCGCCCCTACAACGAGGCGGAAGCCAACCGGCTGCTGCAGAAGGCCGCCGAACTGGAGGACGTCGAGGCGCAATACGCCCTCGGCCTGCAGTTCCTGGAAGGCAACGAGACCGTGCGCGATCCGATCAAGGGCGCGAACTGGCTTGGCCGTGCCGCCCGGCGTGGTCATCTGTCGGCACAGGTCTATTACGGCATCCTGCGGTTCCAGGGACGGGGCGTCGAGCCGGACGAAAAGGAGGCTGCCGACTGGTTCGAGCGCGCCGCCATCGCCGGCAACCCTGTCGGCATGAACCGCCTGGCGCGGATCTATGCCTTTGGCCGGGGCCGCGATGTCGACCCGGTCGAGGCAACGGCGTGGCACTACGTGGCCCGCGCCATCGGCCTGTCGGATCTCGAACTCGACGGCTATGTCGGCTCGCTCGACAAGGAAACCGTCGACAAGGCGATGAAGCGCGCCGAAGAACTGAGCAGCTCGCTGATCCCCAAACAGCAGGATCCGGCGGCAGCCTCGCCTTAATCCGGTTCCGTCGCGGCTTTTTTCCTTGAATCCGGGCCCGTTTTGTGGTGGACAGGCGGCTCGTCGGCACCGGCGTGGCTGAATGGCCATCGCATGCGGCAGCCGCCCGTATTCACGCCCCAAGCAATCGGTCGTCAAATGAAGATCAACGGTAACGAGATCAAGCCCGGCAACGTTCTGCAGCACCAAGAAACGCTGTGGGCTGTGGTCAAGGTGGACCACGTCAAGCCCGGCAAGGGTGGCGCGTTCGCCCAGGTTGAGATGAAGAACCTCATCGACGGCCGCAAGCTCAACGAGCGCTTCCGTTCGGAAGACAAGGTCGAGCGCGTTCGCCTGGAACAGAAGGACTTCCAGTTCCTGTTCGTCCAGGAAGACATGCTGATCTTCATGGACACCGAAACCTACGAGCAGCTCGAGCTGCAGAAGGATTTCGTTGGCGACCGCGCAGCCTTCCTGCAGGACGGCATGATGGTCACCGTGGAAATGCACGAAGACCGTCCGATCGGCATCAACCTGCCGCAGTTCGTGACCCTGTCCATCACCGAGGCCGATGCCGTGGTGAAGGGCCAGACCCAGTCGTCGTCCTACAAGCCGGCCATCCTTGAAAACGGCGTGCGCGTGCTCGTCCCGCCGTTCATCACCGCCGGAGAAAAGATCATCGTCGACACCACCACCGTGGAGTATGTGCGCCGCGCCGACTGACGCTGCGCCTGTTCCAGTTTCAATTTGTTCAGGGTTCAGCGCCATTCTGGCGCTGAACCAATTTTTATCCGGCAGAATCCCATGGCGCGTACAGCTCTTCTCAACGTGATGGTCCAGGCAGCAATGAAGGCTGGCCGATCCCTCGTGCGCGACTTCGGTGAAGTCGAAAACCTGCAGGTCTCGCGCAAGGGCCCGAGCGACTTCGTCTCCGCCGCCGACCGGCGCGCCGAAGAAATCATCCGCAACGAGCTGACCAAGGCACGGCCCGGCTACGGCCTGCTGATGGAAGAAAGCGGCGAAGTGGAAGGCGATGACGGCCAGCACCGCTGGATCGTCGACCCGCTCGACGGCACCACCAACTTCCTGCACGGCATTCCGCTGTTTGCCATTTCCATCGCGCTGGAACGTCAGGGACAGATCGTCGCCGGCGTCATCTTCAATCCGGTGATGGACGAGCTTTACACCTGCGAACGCGGCCGCGGCGTGTTCATGAACGACCGCCGCCTGCGCGTGGCCACCCGCAACGCCCTGCCCGACTGCCTGATCGGCACCGGCCTGCCGTTCCTTGGCCGGGGCGACCATGGCCGCGCGCTGAAGGAACTGCGCCACGTCATGCCGGAAGTCGCCGGCATCCGCCGCTGCGGCGCCGCCGCGCTTGACCTTGCCTTCGTCGCCTCCGGCCGCCTCGATGGCTTCTGGGAACACGGCCTCAATGCCTGGGATATGGCAGCCGGCCTCCTGATGGTGCGCGAGGCCGGCGGCTTCGTCTGCGACGTCAACGGCAAGGACACGATGCTCGAAAGCGGCTCGATTGTCGCGGGCAACGAGTTCGTCCGGGCACAGCTTTTGAAGCTGCTCAAGAACGCCGCAGACTGAGCGGCCAGCCCGCCCTCAGCCAGGGCGGGCATTTACCCGTGATTAACCTTTTGTCAGATCGCGATTAACGGTTTTCAAGCGCTTGGAAATCGCGCTATCACATGGGCCATCCGCAACAGGCGAAAGCTTGGCAGCTCATGGCCCGTGATTTCGACCCTTACAGCCTGTCCAGCCCGAAGGCATACCTGTCGATCATGATCATCTTCCTGGTGATCATCGCCTTCATCGCCTTCATTCTGAACCAGCAGATCGCCGTCGCCTTCATGAGCAGCCCGGGCCTCAACGGCCTGATCGTGCTCACCGGCGTGTTCGGCATTTTCCTCACCTTCGGCCGCGTCATCCGCCTGTTCCCGGAAATCCACTGGGTCAACGGCTTCCGGATCGGCGATCCGGGCATCGAAGTGCGCCGCCCGCCCGTTCTGCTTGCTCCGATGGCGACGCTGCTGGGCAACAAGGTCGGCGAAATGGCGCTGACACCGGCGACGGCCCGCTCGATCCTCGATTCCATCGGCATGCGTCTCGACGAGGCGCGCGAGATCGCCCGCTACATGACCGGGCTTCTGGTGTTCCTGGGACTGCTCGGCACCTTCTGGGGCCTGTTGCAGACCGTGGGCTCCGTCAGCGCGACGATCCAGTCGCTGGATGTGGGCTCGGGCGATGCCAACACGATCTTCAGCGACCTTAAGGCGGGCCTCGAAGCGCCGCTGTCGGGCATGGGCACCGCGTTCTCGTCCTCGCTGTTCGGCCTCACCGGCTCCCTGGTGCTTGGCTTCCTCGATCTGCAGGCCGGCCAGGCGCAGAACCGCTTCTACACCGAGCTGGAAGACTGGCTGTCGACGGTCACCGCCATCGAGCCCGAGGACCGGACCGTTCCGGCCAGCGGCGCACCGGCCGATCTCGACAAGCTGCAGCTCACCCTCGAGCGGCTCAACCGGGCCATCGAGGAAGGTGGCGGCAAGGCGGCAAACCAGGCCATGGCGAACCTCGCCGAAGGCATCCAGGGTCTCGTCAAGCACGTGCGCTCGGAACAGCAGATGATGCGGGAATGGGCTGAGACACAATCGGCGCAGCAGAAGCGCATCGAAACCCTGCTGACCTCGATTTCCGCCGCCTTCGACCGGGCCAAGGAGTAAACCGATGGCCTCGTCGCGCGGGCGCCGGCGCGTCCAGGAGATGGACTACTGGCCGAGCTTCGTGGACGCCCTGACCACGCTGCTTCTGGTGCTGATCTTCCTGTTGTCCATCTTCATGGTGGCGCAGTTCTTCCTCAGCCAGCAGCTCTCCGGCCGCGACAGCGTCCTCGCCCGGCTGAACGCCCAGATCAGCGAGCTGACCGAATTGCTCGCGCTGGAACGCGCGTCCAGCGCCGAGCTGGAAACCACCATCGCCACCCTGCAGAACAGCCTTGGCGATCTCACGGCAGACCGTGACCGCCTGTCCAGCCTGCTGGAAGCGCGGGACGGCGCTGCGGCCAGTGCGGGTGGCCAGCTGGCAACGCTGGAAGGCGCATTGGACGAAGAGCGTCAGATCAGCCAGCGCGCGATGGCCCAGGTTGAGCTGCTGAACCAGCAGATTGCTGCGCTGCGCCGGCAACTGGCCGCAGCCAATGCCGCACTGGAAGCCTCCGAGGCCAAGGAAACGGAAAGCCAGGCCAAGATCGCCAGCCTCGGCCGCCGCCTCAACGCGGCCCTGGTGCAGCGGGTGCAGGAGCTGAACCGCTACCGCTCCGACTTCTTCGGCCGCCTTCGCGAGATTCTGTCGCAGCGCTCCGACATCCGCGTTGTCGGTGACCGGTTCGTGTTCCAGTCGGAAGTGCTGTTCCCGTCCGGCTCCGAAGAAATCAACCCGAACGGCCGCGGGGAACTCGACAAGCTGGCCGCAGCCATTCTTGAGCTGGAAAGCCAGATCCCGTCGGAGATCACCTGGGTCCTGCGCGTTGACGGCCACACAGATGCCGTGCCGCTGTCGGGCACCGGACGGCTGCGCAACAACTGGGAACTGTCCGCCGCGCGCGCCATCTCGGTGGTTCGCTACCTGATCGAGAAGGGCGTCAGCCCGAAGCGCCTGGTGGCCGCCGGCTTTGGCGAGTTCCAGCCGCTGGAGCCTGGTGACACGCCGGACATCAACGCCCGCAACCGCCGTATCGAGCTGAAGCTGACCGAGCGCTGAGCGCGTCCAGGACTGATCGAGAGCCGGTTCTGCGTTGCAACCGCGCACTGGCGTCATCCCCGCCTCGTGCGGGAATGACCGCTGCGGAGTGCGATTGGCGCTTTTTGACAGCGACCTTTACGCAAACGAGTGTGCCCTGCTCGCGTGGATATGGTTCCGGGTCACCCCGGACGAGCAACGCAAGATCCGGGGTGACATCGGAGGGGATGTCAAAGACAACAAAAAAGGCCGCCGGAAACCGGCGGCCTTTTGCATGTCGCGCGTCTGATCTGCTCAGAAGCGGAAGTCGTCCTCGTCCTCGTCTTCGTCCTTGCGGGACTTCTTGAGGGAGTTGAGCTTGGCGAAGACGGCATCGGCGTCGATCGCCTCTTCCTCTTCACGCGGGCGACGGTCGCGGGTGAAGGCGGCAGCGATTGCCTCGTCGCTGGTGGTCTCTTCGACCGGAGCCAGCAGTTCGCTGTAATCGGTCTCGGGACGCGGCGGGGCGTTCTTGGCGGCCTTCTCGACTTCCATGTCCAGCTCAAGCTGGGAGCACAGGCCAAGCGTCACCGGGTCGGACGGCGTCAGGCTGCTGGAGTTCCAGTGGGTCCGGTCGCGGATCGCGGCGATGGTCGGCTTGGTCGTGCCGACCAGACGCATGATCTGCGCGTCCTTCAGTTCCGGATGGTTGCGCACCAGCCAGAGAATGGCATTGGGGCGATCCTGACGGCGCGACACCGGCGTGTAGCGCGGGCCACGGCGCTTGTTCTCCGGCACCACGACCTTGGAACCCTGCAGCTTCAACTGGTAGTTCGGATCGCGCTGCGCGCGTTCGATTTCCTCACGGCCGAGCTGACCGGTGATGATCGGATCGAGACCCTTAATGCCCTGGGCGGCCTCGCCGTCGGCGATGGCTTTCACTTCCAGCGGATGCAGTTTGCAGAAAGCTGCAATCTGCGTGAAGCTCAGCGACGTGTTGTCTACGAGCCAGACGGCCGTCGCCTTCGGCATGAGCGGCGTGTTCGACATCGGCTAAAGTCCTCCGGGCGGCTTCCTCGCCTGGCCGGGCGAAAAAGCGATAGTCCTATCGAATTGATGGGGATTGAGCACAATATACCGGCTGGCGCAGGGAAACGCAAATCCCTGAGCCAGGCATCCGGCCGATTTGTTACCGTCCAGTCATCTTTTTCTGCATCTTCCCCGGCGCAAGCGGCGGGTGGACATGAGTGGGCCGGTTCAGGACACCGTCAGGACGATCTTGCCGATATGGCCGGAATCTTCCATCCGCTGATGCGCTTCACTGGCCTTCTCGAAGGGGAAGGTCGAATCCATCACCGGCCGGATCGCACCCGATTCGAGCAGCGGCCAGACGTTTGCCTTCAGCGCCTCGGCAATTGCAGCCTTGAAGGCCCCGTCGCGCGGACGCAAGGTCGAGCCAGTGTGCACCAGGCGCTTGATCATCAGCCGGTTGAAGTTGATTTGCTCGGCCGGGCCGTTGAGATTGGCGATCTGGCAGATGCGCCCCTCGACGGCAGCCGCCTGCCAGTTTCGCTCGACATAGTCACCGCCGACCATATCGAGAATGACATGAACACCCTCCCCGCCGGTGATCCGGGCGATCTCGGCAACGAAGTCGTGGGTGTTGTAGTTGATCGCATGGTCCGCACCGAGCGCGCGGCACGCCTCCGCCTTGGCGTCATTGCCGACTGTGGTGAACACCTCGGCCCCGAAGGCCTTGGCCAGCTGGATGGCCGTGGTGCCGATCCCGGATGTGCCGCCATGGACGAGGAAGCGTTCGCCGGCCTTCAGGCCGACCCGGTCAAAGACGTTGCTCCAGACCGTGAAGAAGGTCTCCGGCAGGGCAGCAGCCTCGACCATGCCGAGGCCGGCGGGAATAGGCAGCGCATGGCGGGCGTCGACCGTCACATATTGCGCATAGCCACCGCCAGCGACGAGCGCCGTGACCGCATCCCCGATGCTGTGACCGGTGACACCCGGACCGATGTCTGCAATCCAACCGGAAACCTCGAGCCCGGGCAGGTCCGATGCCCCTTTCGGTGCCGGATAGAGACCCATGCGCTGGAGCACATCGGGACGGTTGACCCCAGCGGCGGCGACCTTGATCAGGATCTCGCCAGCCTGGGCGACCGGAAGGCGGCGCTGTTCGGGGGCGAGCACATGCGGGCCACCGGGCGCGGTGATGGCAATTGCGGTCATCATCTCAGGCAGAGTGGCCGGAATGCTGGTCATGCGTCATCTCCGCAAGTCGTGAGTGAGCCCCATCTAGCCTTCCGTCAGCGGCCGGGGCAAGCTTGTGCCATGCCAAGATCCCTCAGGCTTTGGGCGCAGCTCACGAACTCGTGAATGCAGGACGACCGGAACCGGGACAACACGGATCAGGATGACGGCAGGAGGAGCGACATGGAAGACCTGGAACCAAGGCAGAGCCTGTCAACGGAACGCCCGCGCGCGGGCGATGATCTCGCGCGTCTGTCTGAGACCGAACTGACTGAAAGAATTGAGATATTTACGGCAGAGATTGCCAGGCTGCGCAGCGAACTGGAGCGCCGGGGCGGGGTCCGGTCAGCAGCGGAAGCACTCTTCTCCAAGAAATCTAGTTAAATCTGCGAATGATGAAGATGACGAAGCAATTGTGAGCCATTTTGGGTCAGTTTTTGCTTAGAATTTTAGTTATTTACTTATTATTAAGCTTTCCAAGAGATAACTATGGGTATCCAGTCATCTGGATTTTGAGTGGCTCCTGTCCACTCTGTTTGACGCCTCCCTGTTAACGACTTTGAGCCGCGGGTTCCGCGGCTCTTTTTTTTGCGCTACTGGCAAGGTAAGGTTAAGCGACGATCCTGAGCCGGCAGCCACATGACCGGCGACGTTTCGCGGCATCTGGCACGACAACTGGCACGGCAGTTGCAATTCATGAGCCGATAGGTCCATCCGTCCCATATCAGGACAAGGTGGCAGAAGGTTCCGAAAGGAGCCGGGTTTCAGTAGAAGGCGTTAAACCCATGACCGACGACTCGAAGAAGCTTTTTCCCGTGCCGGAAACAGTCAGCTTTGCCGACAGGCTTGCCGCATCGCAGAAGTTCCAGGCCCTGTTCCAGGAAGGCATGGCTCTCGTTGAAGAGACCGCGAGCTACCTCGACGGTGATGGCCGTTCCGAATCCAAATCGCTCGACCGGCCGGCCTCGCTCGCCTATGCGACCGAATCCATGCGCCTGACCACCCGTCTGATGCAGCTGGCCTCCTGGCTGCTGTTGCAGCGCGCCGTCAACGAAGGCGAAATGACCTCCGACCAGGCCGGCAGCGAAAAGAACAAGGTTCGCCTTGATCGCCTCAGCTCCTCGACGGGCGGCACTGCTTTCAATGACTTGCCGGAGCGTCTGCAGGATCTCGTCGTGCGTTCCGTGCGCCTGCAGGAACGTGTCCAGCATCTGGACGCCATGCTGTACCCGCGTGAAGACGCCGTGGTGCAGGATGCGCCGGCGGAAAACCCGGTCGCCCAGCAGATCGACAAGCTGTTCGCCGCCTTCGGCCGCGCCGGCTAAACGAACGCCCGACAGCCGGCCCCGCCGGTGCGAATGGTCGACGCCTTCCCATTCGCGCCGGGCCAGCTGACGAGGCTGCCGCCTGAGTGGCAGCCGGTCAGAAGGCTCTCAGAGCCCCCTCGCGCGTTCCCGCAAGGCGTATTTCTGGATCTTGCCCGTGGATGTCTTCGGAAGATCGCAGAACACGACGGTGCGCGGTGCCTTGAAATGGGCCATGCGCTCGCGGCAGAAGGCAATCAGCTCCGCTTCGCTGACACTCGCCGACCCTTTCAGTTCCACAAAGGCACAGGGTGTCTCACCCCATTTCTCGTCCGGGCGCGCCACGACTGCAGCGGCCTGGACGGCTGGATGCTTGTACAGAACGTCCTCGACCTCGATCGAGGAGATGTTCTCGCCGCCCGAGATGATGATGTCCTTTGAGCGGTCCTTGAGCTGGATGTAGCCGTCCGGGTGCATGACGCCAAGATCGCCGCTGTGGAACCAGCCGCCTTCAAAGGCCTCTGCGGTTGCCTCGGGGTTCTTCAGGTAGCCCTTCATCACCACATTGCCGCGGAACATGACTTCGCCCAGCGTCTGGCCGTCGCGCGGAACCTCAGCCATCGTCACCGGATCCATGACCGTCAAACCCTCGAGCGCGACATAGCGCACACCCTGCCTTGCCTTCAGCGCTGCGCGAGCATCCGGGGCGAGATCCTCCCATTCGCCCTTCCAGTCATTGACCACGGCCGGTCCGTAGACCTCGGTGAGGCCATAGAGATGCGTGACGTTGAAGCCGGCGTCCTGCATGGCAGCCAGCACCGACTCCGGCGGCGGCGCGGCGGCCGTGAAGAACTCGACCACGCGCGGCAGCGGCCGCTTGTCGCTCTCCGGTGTTCCCAGCAGCGTCGACATGATGATCGGCGCGCCGCACAGATGCGTCACCCCTTCGTCGGCAATCAGGTCCCAGATCGCCTTAGCCCGCACCCAGCGCAGGCAGACATGGGTGCCGGCCACCACCGACAGGGACCAGGGGAAACACCAGCCGTTGCAGTGGAACATCGGCAGGGTCCAGAGATAGACCGGATGCCGCCCCATCGCCGCCGTGAGGATGTTGGCCTGGGCCAGCAGATAGGCGCCGCGATGATGATAGACGACGCCCTTCGGGTTGCCGGTGGTGCCCGATGTGTAATTGAGCGCGATGGCGTCCCATTCGTCACCCGGCAAGGACCAGGCGAAATCCGGGTCGCCGGTTGCCAGCAGCTCGTCATAGTCCAGCGAGCCAAGCCTTTCGCCGGTCTGCGGATAGACCGGATCGGAATAATCGATGACGACGGGCTTCACCCGGGCAAGTGCCAGCGCCTGCTTCATCACCGGGGCAAACTCCCGGTCAGTGATCAGAACCTTCGTCTCGGCGTGATCGAGCTGGAAGGCGAGAACGGCTGCGTCCAAGCGTGTGTTGAGCGAATGCAGCACACCGCCCGCCATCGGCACGCCGTAGTGGGCCTCCAGCATCGGCGGCACATTGGGCAGCATCACCGTGACAGTGTCGTTCTTGCCGATGCCGAGGCGTGCCAGCACGGACGCAAGACGGCGGCTGCGTGCAAGGAACTCGGCATAGGTCAGGCGCTGGTGCCCATGCACAACGGCAATGCGATCGGGATAGACATCGACGGCACGGGCGAGAAAGCTGAGCGGGCTGAGGGGCGTGTAGTTGGCCGGCGTCCTGTCGAGGTCGTGGTCATAGGGGCTGCCAGTGGCATGCATGGTTGTTCCTCCCGGGTGTTGACGCCATCAAAGCGCCCCCGGGCCGACCGCGCAATCCGCCATCAGGCTGATGTCATCCAATCAGCTGACGGATCCCGTCGTAAACCAGCTTGCATCCGATCACGGTCATGGCGGCATAGATGACGCCGTAGAAGGTTTGCGGCTTGACGCGTTTGACGAGCCAGACGCCTGCGAGCGTCGACAGGGGCGCAAGGGGTAGCAGCACGGCAGCAGTGGCGAGATTGCGCGCGTCGAACTGGCCGAGATAAAAATAGGGCACCAGCTTCACCGCATTGATCGCGGAAAAGAAAATGACGGCCGTGCCGGCAAACAGCATCGGCGCCAGGCGCAGCGGCACCATGTAGAGCTGGAACGGCGGACCGCCGGTGTGACTGACGAAGCTGGTGAAACCGGACACCGCGCCCCAGAAGGCACCGGCCAGCGGGCGATGGCCCCGCGCCACCTGCGCAGCTTCTGGCTTGGGCCGGAAGCGTTCGGCCACAAAGACGAGGCAGAGCACGCCGACAAGCAGGGTCACATGGGCATCCTCGACCAGCGAGGCGGTGGCCCAACCAAACGCGACCCCGGCGACCCCGGCGGGCAACAGCAGGGCGAGGGAGCGGCGGTCATAGACACCGCGATAGGCAAACAGACCGATCAGGTCCATCACGACCAGGATCGGCAGCAGGATCCCCGCCGCCTGCACCGGCGGGATGGCGAGCGCCATCAGCGGAACCGCAAGCATGCCGATGGATCCGCCGAAGCCCCCCTTCGACAGGCCGGCCAGAACAACCGCAGGAACGGCGACGGCATAGAACAGGGGATCGGCAAGGGGCAGCATCAACGGGGTCCGGGAAAGCACGCCAGGCGGAGAAAAGGGCCATGAGGGCCCTGATCCTTGCAGCATATCCAAAGGGGCTACGTAAAGGCCCGCCCCTGCGAATGTCTTAGGGCATCACCCTTTTTTGCCCCTTGCGCCTGATCGCGGGCAGGCACACTCTTGCCTAAATACAAGCATGCCGCTTCGGCAGGTCGCAACATGTGCCAGCCGGTGCAGGCCCGGAAAGTCCGGGGAGGACACGAGGGACATGAGCAGCCGTTACCATGCGACCTATGCAGCCTGGCAGGCAGACCCGGAAGGTTTCTGGGCGGACGCTGCCAGGGGCATCGACTGGTTTCGTCCCCATGACAAGGTGTTCGACCCGGAACTTGGCGTCTACGGCCGCTGGTTCCCCGGAGCCACGACCAACACATGCCACAACTGCCTCGACCGACACGTCGAACAAGGACGGGCGGATCAGGCCGCATTGATTTACGACAGCCCCATCACCCAGACCCGGCGCACCTACACTTATGAAGAACTGCTTGACCACGTTCAGGCCATGGCTGCGGCCTTGGCCGACCGTGGAATCGGCAAGGGCGACCGGGTCATTCTCTACATGCCCATGATCCCCGAGGCCGTGATGGCGATGCTCGCCTGCGCGCGCCTCGGGGCGATCCATTCGGTCGTGTTCGGCGGCTTTGCCGCAAACGAGCTGGCCACCCGCATCGACGATGCGACCCCGAAGGCGATCATCTGCGCCTCCTGCGGTCTCGAGCCTGGCCGCACCATTGCCTACAAGCCGCTGGTCGACGCAGCCATCGACCAGGCCACCCACAAGCCGGACCATGTTCTGGTCATCCAGCGCCCGCAGCTCGCCGCAAGCCTTGACCGGCCCGGTGACGTTGATCTCGGCGTTGAAATGGGCAAGGCGCTGGCTGAAGGACGCAAGGTGCCCTGCACCCTCGTCGAGGCGACTGACCCGCTTTACATCCTCTATACCTCCGGCACCACCGGCCAGCCCAAGGGCGTGGTGCGCGACACGGGCGGCCACATGGTGGCGCTGAAATGGTCGATGGAGAACCTCTACGGCGTCGCCCCCGGAGAGGTGTTCTGGGCCGCGTCGGATGTTGGCTGGGTCGTCGGGCACTCCTACATTGTTTACGCCCCGCTGCTGCACGGCTGCACGACGGTGGTCTTCGAAGGAAAGCCGGTAGGAACGCCGGACGCCGGCGTTTTCTGGCGGGTGATCTCGGACCACAAGGTCGTCGCCCTGTTCACCGCACCAACCGCCTTCCGCGCCATCAAGAAGGAAGATCCCAACGGCAAGCTGATCGGCGACTATGACCTCAGCCGTTTCCGCACCCTGTTCCTGGCCGGTGAACGCGCCGACCCCGACACGATCCGCTGGGCGGAGGAAAAGCTGCAGGTGCCGGTGATTGACCACTGGTGGCAGACCGAGACCGGCTGGGCCATCGTGGGCAATCCCGTCGGGCTCGGCCAACTGCCGGTCAAGCATGGCTCGCCGACGGTCGCCATGCCCGGCTATGACGTGCGCGTGCTGGACGATGCCGGACATCCCCTCCCCGCCGGCACCCTCGGCAACATCGTCGTCAAGCTGCCGCTGCCACCTGGATGCCTGCCGACCTTGTGGAACGCGGATGCCCGGTTCCGCTCGGCCTATCTCGAGGAATTCCCCGGCTACTACAAGACGGCAGACGCAGGGCTGATCGATGACGAGGGATACCTGTCGATCATGGCGCGGACCGATGACATCATCAATGTCGCCGGACACCGCCTGTCGACGGGCGCCATGGAAGAGGTCCTGTCCGGCCATCCGGACGTGGCCGAATGCGCCGTCATCGGCATTGCGGACCAGCTCAAGGGCCAGCTGCCCTGCGGCTTTGTCGTGCTCAAGTCCGGTGTCCATCGCAGCCATACAGAGATCGAGGCGGAACTGGTCAAGCGCGTGCGCGATCTCATCGGACCGGTGGCCGCGTTCAAGATCGCCATCACCGTCGACCGGCTGCCCAAGACCCGGTCCGGCAAGATCCTGCGCGGAACCATGCGCCAGATCGCCGATGGTCAGGATTACCGCATGCCGGCGACCATCGACGATCCGGCGATCCTGACCGAAATCGAAGCGGCCCTGAATGCCCATGGGGTCCGCACGAAGGCCTGAGGACACTGCACGGCGGGCCATCGACAGGCCCGCCGCTTGACCCTATTGTTCCGGCAAAGCTGCCTTGCAGCTCCCGCCCCGAACCCTGGTCAACTACGAGGAAATCCCCTTGTCCCTCACCAACAAGGTCGCCATCATCACCGGCGCAGCCCGCGGCATCGGCTTTGCCATTGCCAAACGCTTCCTGCACGACGGCGCCAAGGTCGTGATTGCCGATGTGGACGATGACGCGGGCGAGGCCGCAGTCGAGGAACTGAAGGGCCTTGGCGACATCATCTATGTCAGCTGCAACGTTGCCGAAAAGCTGGACGTGCGGAACCTTGTTGCCGAGACCCTGAATGCCTTCGGTGACATCGACATCCTCGTCAACAACGCCGGCATCGCCATCGGCTCCGACTTCCTGACGCTGGAAGAGGCTGATTTTGACCGCGTGCTGCAGGTGAACCTGAAAGGCGCTTTCCTGGTGTCGCAGGCCGTCGCCCGCCACATGGTCGAGAAGGTCCAGGCCGGCGGCACCGCGGGCGCCATCGTCAACATGTCCTCGGTCAATGCGGTTCTCGCGATCCCCTCGCAGATCCCCTATTGCGTCTCCAAGGGCGGCATGTCGCAGCTGACCAAGGCGACCGCGCTCGCGCTTGCTCCGCATGGCATCCGCGTCAACGCCATCGGCCCTGGCTCGATCATGACCGACATGCTGGCCTCGGTGAACTCCGACAAGGCGGCGCGCAACCGCATCCTGTCGCGCACGCCGCTGAGCCGCGTCGGCGAGCCCTCGGAAATCGCGTCGGTTGCCGCGTTCCTTGCTTCTGACGATGCGTCCTACATCACCGGCCAGACAATCTTTGTCGATGGTGGCCGTCTGCCGCTCAACTACACGGTCGCAGTGCCGGACGCCGACTGATCCGGCGTCCCGTCTTGCTGTCCCCTGCGCGATGCGCAGGGGTTAAGCAACTGACCTTCATGGCAGTCGATGGTCAGTAGGTTTCCGGCTTAGTAGGTTTCCTGCAGGGCGCGTGCGCCCGTTTCAAACTGGAGACGGGCGAGCCGCGCATACAGGCCATCTTGCGCCACCAGATCGGCGTGGCTGCCGCTCTCGACGATTTTGCCCTGATCCATGACAATTATCCGGTCGGCCTTCAGCACGGTGGCGAGCCGGTGCGCGATGACAAGCGTCGTGCGGCCCTGCATGAGCTGCTCCAGCGCCTGCTGCACCAGGGTCTCGCTTTCCGCGTCCAGGGCGCTGGTGGCCTCGTCCAGCAGCAGCACGGGCGCGTCCTTCAGGACGGCGCGTGCGATGGCGATCCGCTGACGCTGGCCACCGGAAAGCGTGATGCCGCGCTCCCCCAGGACCGTGTCATAGTCCTGCGGCAGCGCCGCGATGAAGTCATGTGCCAGGGCGAGGCGAGCGGCTGCTTCGATCTCTGCCCGTGACGCCCCGGGACGGCCGTAGGCGATGTTGTCGGCAGCGCTGGCACCAAAGACCACCGTGTCCTGCGGCACCAGCGCAATGCGCGCCCGCACGGCCTCGGGGTCCGTTTCTCGCAGATCCACGCCGTCCAGCAGGATGCGGCCGCCGGTCGGATCGTAGAAACGCATCAGAAGGTGGAACAGGGTCGACTTGCCAGCCCCGGACGGTCCCACGACGGCAACCGTTTCGCCGCGGCGGATGTCGAGATCGATCTGGCGCAGCACCGGAATGGCCGTGGGCGTGCCCAGATCCTCAGCGGCCGGGTCCTGCCGGTTATAGGCAAAGGCCACGGCTTCAAAGCGGATCTCCCCACGCGGCGGCACCGGCAGCGGCAAAGGCCGCGCCGGAGCGGCGATGGCCGGCTGGATGCGCAGCAGCTCGGCCAGACGCTCGGCTGCCCCGGCAGCCTGGGAGATTTCTCCCCAGACCTGCGACAGTTCCCCGAGCGCGCCGGCAGCCAGGATCGAATACAGCAGGAATTGCCCCAGCTGACCGCCCGTCATCCGGCCGGAGAAGACGTCACCCGCTCCGATCCAGAGCACGGCGACGACGCTGGAGGAAATGACGAGAATGGCAAAGCCGGTGAGGAAAGCCCGCGCTCCGAGCGCGCCGCGTGCCGCCCGGAAGGCGGTATCAATGGCCGATCCATATCGAGCAGCCACCAGACGCTCGGCCGTGAAGGCCTGCAGCGTGCGGACGGAGCCCAGCATCTCGGAGGCAAAGGCCGAGGCATCGGCCAGCGAGTCCTGTGCCAAACGCGAGCGCTTGCGCACCATGCGGCCAAAGCCGATCAGGGGCAGCACGATGATCGGGATCACCGCCAGCACGATCACCGACAGGCGCGGGCTGGTGTAGACCATCAGCGATACCGCCCCGACGAACATGACGAAGTTGCGCAGCGCAATGGAGGCGCTTGACCCGAATGCGGCCTTGATCTGCGTCGTGTCCGCCGTCAAGCGCGACAGGATCTCACCGGACCGGGCGCTGTCATAGAACGCCGGGCTGAGCCGCGTGAGATGGGCAAAGACATCGGCTCGAACGTCGGAGACGATCCGCTCGCCGACCCACATCACCAGGAAGAACCGGCTGGCGCTGGCCAGCGCCAGCGTGGCCGCAACGCCGATCAGAACAAGAAAATAGGTGTTCACCAGCTGCGGATCATCCGCACCAAACCCGTGGTCGATCATCTGGCGCACGGCCATCGGCAGCACCAGGGTCGTCGCTGCAGCGCCGACAAGGGCAACGAGCGCACCCGCGACCATCAGCCGGTAGCGGCCAAGATAGGGCAGCAACTGGGCCAGAGGACGCAGGGACCGGCTGCGATTTTCGGTCTTCGGATCAGACTTCTGATCTGGCTTCGCCGTCGCGGCTGCGGGGTCTGCGGTGGCCAAGACGGGACACTCCACTGAACGCTGTTTGTCTCTGGCTGGAGAGGTGGCGCATCGGCCGCAGAATTCCAAGCGGAAAAAGGCCGAATTGCGCAAACACGCGCCCTTGTTTTGCCAGCCGTCTTACGATATAGCAGCGCCTCATGTTTCAAAGGGCTGCCCTTGCGCACGCGCGCGGTCAGCTCAGCACTCAAGACACGCATCTCGCCGGCCGGCCGTTCGGGGCTAAGGGCAGGTGCTGGAAAGGACCGGCGATGAAAGCGAACATCCATCCCGACTACCACTCCATCAAGGTCGTCATGACCGATGGTACGGAGTACATGACCCGCTCGACCTACGGCAAGGAAGGCGACACCCTGGCTCTCGACATCGATCCGATCTCCCACCCGGCCTGGACCGGTGGCGAGCGTCAGATCATGGACCGTGGCGGCCGCGTCTCGCGCTTCAAGAACAAGTTTGCGGGCTTCCTCGGCTCGTAAGCCTGTTGCCGGCGGCATCGCCAGCGCAGTTTCAAAAACCCTCGCAACAGTGTTGCGGGGGTTTTTGTTGTCTGCGGAGGAGCCCGACGTGGCACCAGACCAGACGCCTGGGATGGAAAAACCCCGCCTGTGGCCAGACGGGGTTTTCGGAAAGCGACTGTGAGTGAAAGCTTGGCGCGCTCGACCAGCATGATCGGCGGCGCCGGGATCGGCAGAGGTGCACCTCAGTGCACCGTATCATCGCCTCGCAGTTTCTGAATTTCGTCCTTGAGCCGGAGCTTGCGGCGTTTCATATCGGCCACTTCGAGATTATCGACACTCGGGTGCAGAAGGGCCGTCGCGATTTCCCGCTCGAGAGCGGCGTGACGGCGTTCCAGTTCTGCGATGTGCGACTGCATTGACATGGATGATGCTCCTTGTCTTATTGGCTCTAACAACAAGATGGTGCCACATATTTTGCCGGCTTGTCGAATGCATTAATGAGGGACAGCCCCGCATTTGCTGCATATCGCACTGCAAAACGAACCGAACGATTACGTAAGGTTTACGATCACGCGATGATTTTGACCTTGTACATGACGCAACGCTCAAGCGCGTTGCGCCGCCTTGTGTTCAATAACCATGTGTTAGCCGCAGGTTCGACAAATTGGGCTCGCCCGATGTCGGCCTGCGGTGTACGGTTTCGCTGTGAATGGCAGCACAGCCACGTGTAATTCGCCGGAGAAGGACTTCAGTCCGGCCGGCACTGACTGCGCGGCACGTGAATTGTGTCTGGGGAGTGCAATGTCGGAAGCCAATGAAAAAGCCTTGCGGGTGGAACTCGCCCAGCTGCGCCAGGAACATCGCGACCTCGACATGGCTGTCCAGGCGCTGGCGGCGACCGGCAGCGCCGACGCCCTGCAACTCCAGCGGCTTAAGAAAAAGAAGCTGATGATTCGCGACCGGATCGCGGCCATCGAGGACCAGCTGTTCCCGGACATCATCGCCTGAGACGACTGGCAGCTTTTTGCAGCGCAGCAGCGCCCCTGCCCTTGCGCCACGCCAGCCACTCCCTATAATCCGCGCCTTTCCGGAACCCGCGTCAAGCGAAGGAGATGCAATGGCAAACGGGAGCGCCGAGGCCGCCGCGCCAGTCGCGATCATCATGGGCAGCCAGTCCGACTGGCCCACCATGAAACATGCCGCCGAAACCCTCGACCGGCTTGGCGTCGCCTATGTGGCCCGCATCGTTTCCGCCCATCGCACGCCGGAGCGCATGTTCGATTTCGCCAAGGCCGCGCGCGGCAATGGCGTGAAGGTGATTATCGCAGGCGCCGGCGGTGCCGCGCACCTTCCCGGCATGACCGCCGCCCTGACACCGCTGCCGGTGTTTGGCGTACCGATCGAGTCGCGCACCCTGAAGGGCGAGGACAGCCTTCTGTCCATCGTGCAGATGCCAGCCGGCATTCCCGTCGGCACCCTCGCCATCGGCAAGGCCGGAGCCGTCAATGCCGCCCTGATGGCCGCATCTGTCCTGGCTCTGACGGACATGGGCCTTGCTGACAGGCTCGATGCCTTCCGCACCGCCCAGACCGAGGCAGTCGCCGACTTCCCGACCGACGAGGAATGATCCGACCATGACTGACAGTGCAGCGCGCATCCTCGCCCCGGGTGACACCATCGGCATTCTCGGCGGCGGGCAGCTCGGCCGCATGCTGGCGGAAGCTGCCTCTGCTCTCGGCCTGAAGGTGCATGTCTTCTGCCCGGAAGCAGGCAGCCCCGCCTTCGACGTTGCAGCTGCCCACACGCTTGGCGCCTATGAGGACACCGCAGCGCTCGACGCCTTCGCCGCTCAGGTCGATGTGGTGACCTACGAGTTCGAGAACGTGCCCGGCCCCACAGCTGCACATCTTGCGGCGCGCCTGCCGGTCCGCCCCGGTCCGAAGGCCCTCGCCGTGGCACAGGATCGCCTCAGCGAGAAGGACTTCCTGTCGGCGGCCGGCATCGCGCTGGCTGGCTATGCCCGCATCGACAACCTTGCTGATCTGGACGCAGCGCTCGCCCGCTTTGGCGGCCAGGGCGTGCTGAAGACCCGGCGGTTCGGCTATGACGGCAAGGGACAGGCGATGATCCGCGATGCCGCCAAGGCCGGTGAGGCATTCGCGGCACTGGGCGGCAAGGACCTGATTCTCGAGGCGCTGATCCCCTTCGTGCGCGAAGTGTCCGTGGTAGCCGCGCGCAGCGTGTTGGGTGAGGTCGTTGCCTATGACATCACGGAAAACCACCACGAGCACCACATTCTGAAGACCTCCACCGTGCCGGCAAACGTGGGCTCGGCAACGGGCAATGCGGCGCGTGCCATTGCCGGAACGATCCTGACCGCCCTCGACTATGTCGGCATCATCGGTGTGGAAATGTTTGTCGTGGGCACGGGCGCCGACGAGCACCTGCTGGTCAACGAGATCGCCCCGCGCGTGCACAATTCAGGTCACTGGACACAGGACGCCTGCCTGGTCTCGCAGTTCGAGCAGCACATCCGCGCCGTTGCCGGCTGGCCACTCGGCAAGGCGGAGCGGCACAGCGACGTGGTGATGGAGAACCTCATCGGCGCGGAAGCGGACGACTGGGCCAAAATCCTGGCCGAACCCAATGCGCGCCTGCACCTCTACGGCAAGGCGGAGAGCCGCCCGGGCCGCAAGATGGGCCACGTCAACCGCATCACGCCGAAGCGCTGAGACTGGTCTTGCTGCCGGCCGCTCAGACGGCCGGCAGCAACCCCGCTTCCTTGCGGCGGGCAAAGCGCCAGATCGCCATGATCGCGGTCGAGGCCAGCCCGCCAGCCAGACCCCACCAGATGCCGACGCCGCCAAGACCAAGCGGAAACGCCAGGACGTATGACAGCGTCATGCCAATGGCCATGTAGCCAACCAGCGCGTAGAGCAGCGGCGTCATCGTGTCGCCCAGACCGCGCAGGATGCTGCCGCCGGCCACCTGGGCCCCGTCAGCAATCTGGAATACGGCCGCGACCCCGAGCAGGCTGACGGCAATGGCGAGGACTTCAGCCGAAGCCGGATTGTCGAAGTCGAGGAACAGCGAGACGATGGGACCAGGAATGGTCCAGAAGGCGATGGCCGCCAGCGTCATGAAGCCCAGGGTCAGCCATAGGGCCGTCCAGCCGGCGCGGGCAATCCCGTCCAGATCCCGCTGCCCCGCTGCCAGACCCACCCGTGTCATGCCGGCCTGCGAAATGCCGAGCGGCACCATGAAGGTGATCGAGGCGATCTGCAGGGCGATGCCATGGGCGGCCAGCGGCAGGGTGCCGACCCAGCCCATCATCATCGTCGAGCCGGTGAACAGGAAGCCCTCGGCCACGATGGTCAGGCCGATCGGCGACCCCATGCGCAGGATCTGGAAGAACACTGGCCAGTCACTGCGCCAGAGCCGCCCGAAGACATTGAACCGGCGCAGGCGCGGCTGGGTGACCACATAGGCGGCGAGGATCGAGAACGCCAGCATCTGCGTGCAGAAGGAGGCAATCGCAGCGCCTTGCAGCTCAAGCCGCGGGAAGCCGAAATGGCCGAAGATCAGCACGTAGTTGAGGATCGCATTGAGCACGGCGCCGCCGATCGTTGCCCACAGCACGATCTGCGGCCGGTTCATGACGGTCACAAAGGCGCGCGTCGCCATGATCGCCAGTGAGGGCAGCATGGTCCACTGCATGATCCGCATGTAGCCAGCAGCGAGGTCCGCCAGTTCCGGTGTCTGGCCAAGCAGGATCAGGATGTCGCGCGTGAACCACAGCACGGTCCAGACAGGAAGGCAGTAGAGCGCCACTGCCCAGAGGCCCATGCGTACCGTTCGGCGGAGGTCCCGCGGGGCCTTGCGGCCAAGCGCCTGGGCGGCAAGCGGAATGATGGCCTGGGTCATGCCCATGCCGAAGAACCAGAACAGGATGTAAAGGTTGTTGGCCAGCACCACAGCGCCAAGCTCGACCGGGCCGAGCCAGCCGACCATGATGATGTCAGTCGTGTTGATGGCCATCTGGGCGAGCTGCGCGCCCGCAAGGGGCAGACCGAGGGCAAGCGTCGGGGCAATGTCGCTGCGCCAGAGCGAAGACAGGGTGAGGGCGGGCTTTGTCGACACGCGCGGGCTCCAGGGTCGGACGGATGCGCGGCACCGCTCGTCCCGAGCGGGCAGACAGCAGCGTCTGACCGGCGGAAACAGGCAGTGGGTCCGGCATTTGCCGAGGGCGGGGCAAGCGGACAGCACACCAAAAAGAAACGGAAAAACAATCCGGGCGATCAGAGGTAGATCGTTTGGCGATCCCTGTCCAGCCTGCCGAGCCTCTGACTGCTGCTGAAAAAGACAGGGGTGCCCGGCGGCAACGTGGTTCATGGCGCAGCGGGCTGGCGTCGTTAGATAGACAAATCTGCCGTTTTCTGGTAGTGACGCGCGCGTGAGCTTGAGGGGCCATCAGCGGCAAGTCCTCTTGCTTTCAATCATGTTCGACAACACGCGGGCACGAGGATGCCGGCTGCGGTAGGATGGGATTACACGCGTGCAGGTTCTGGTTCGCGACAACAACGTTGATCAGGCGCTCCGGGCGCTGAAGAAAAAGCTGCAGCGCGAAGGCGTCTTCCGGGAGATGAAGCTTCGCGGCCATTATGAGAAGCCTTCGGTCAAGAAGGCGCGCGAGAAGGCGGAGGCCATCCGCCGGGCGCGCAAGCTGGCCCGCAAGCGCGCACAGCGCGAAGGGCTGCTTCCCGGTCGCAGCTGAGGGCTTGCTCTCCAACGTCATCTTGCACCATGACGTACCGACCGGTCGGGCTGCCGACCGGTCTTTTCGTATCTCGATTCGGGACAGCCATTGCCAAACGGACGGCGACGCGGCACCGTCCTTCTGATTTCTCCCGTGTGGATGACAAATGACCCAGACGCTGTGCCTTCCTCGCTCCCATCGTGCCCCGGCCCTTCGCCGGTCTGGCCTGTTCGCGCTCGCCCTTGGCGCTGCCCTGTCCCTGGCGGGCTGCCAGACCTCGGACATCTACAACGGTGTGCCGATTGACACCGCCGCTGGATCAAGCGCGAACATTGCTTCGCTGACGGAAGTGATCAAGGTGAGCCCGGGCGACGCCAATGCCTACAACACGCGTGGCGTGGCCTATGGCAAGGCCGGCAAGCTGGATCAGGCCATGCAGGACTTCAACACCGCGCTGAAGCTCGATCCCAACAGCTATCAGGCCTATGCCAACCGTGCGCTTGTCGAGCGCCGGCGCGGCAACATGGCCAATGCCGTTGCCGACTACGACCGTGCCCTGCGCATCAAGCCGGATTATGACGCCGCTCTCGTCGGCCGTGGCAACACCTATCGTCTGGCCGGCCGGTATCCGGAAGCCCTGCGCGACTTCGACGCGGTTATCCGGCGCAATTCCAATGACGCGCGCGCGTTCCACAACCGCGGCCTGATCTATCAGGCACAGGGCCAGCACAACTTCGCAATCGAGGACTTCTCGACCGCGATCGTGCTGAACCCGAAGGCCTCCGAGCCCTATATCGCCCGTGGCATTTCATACCTGAAGGCCAATGACCCGCAGGCAGCACTGGCGGATCTGTCGGAAGCGGTGAACTTTGACAAGAACTCGTCCATCGCCTGGGCCAATCGCGGTGTCGCGCTGGAAATGACCGGCCAGAAGAGCGATGCAGTGCGCAACTACAACCGCGCCCTCGGGCTCGACGCCAACAACCAGGTGGCCCGCGACGGGCTTGCCCGGGTCAACCGCGGCAGCTGAGCCTTCCGTGTGTCAGAAGGGCGCCTCGGCAGTGAACTGCAGGCGCTCGCCCGTCAGCGGATGGGTGAAGGCCAGATCCCTGGCGTGCAATTCGAGGCGCGGGCTGAAAGCCCGTGCCGCTGCATGGGCATAGAGGCTGTCGCCGACGATCGGATGGCCAAGGCTCAGCATGTGAACCCGCAACTGATGTGAGCGTCCGGTGATCGGCTCCAGCTGCATCAGCGTGGTGTCTTCCTCATGCCGCAAGACGCGCCATAGGGTGCGGGCGGGACGGCCCTCCTCGAAACAGATCTTCTGCTTGGGCCGGTTGGGCCAGTCGACGATCAGCGGCAAGTTGACCTCGCCGCTCTCCTCCTGCACATGGCCCCAGACGCGCGCCACGTAGGCCTTGCCGGTCTCGCGCCGTTCAAACTGCATCGACAGACGCCTGTGCGCCTCGGCGTTGCGCGCCAGGACCATGACGCCGGACGTGTCGAGATCGAGACGATGCACGATCCGCGCGCCGGAAATTTGCGCCGCCAGCCGTGTCACGAGGCTGTCCTGACGGTCCTCGCCGCGTCCCGTGACACTCAGCAAACCGCAGGGCTTCACGACCACAATGACATCGGCATCGACATGCAGCACCTGAAGCGGGCCTTCGGGCGGGGTGTAGTCAAAAGGGATCGGCTGTGTGTCATGCATGCCACGCGTATCGCCTTTCGCCCCCCAAAACGCAATGGGCGAGCAAGCTGCGGTTTCTTAAGGCTGTTGGACTACCTAGTTTAGAAGACTGACAACACCGACACAAACCGCGGGGCAACGAGGACCATCGCATGCTGGATCTGCTGTTTCCCGTCACGATGATCGGTGCCGGTCTGGTGCTGATCTCGGTCATGACCAGCGCGCTGGCCTTCCGCTTTGGCGCGCCGCTGCTGCTCGTGTTCCTGTGTATCGGCCTGCTGGCTGGCGAGGACGGTCTTGGCATCCGCTACAATGACGCCGGTTCGGCCTATTTTGTTGGCAGCCTGGCGCTTGCCATCATCCTGTTCGACAGTGGTTTCAACACCAAGCTGAGGTCCGTCCGGCAAGCGTCCGTTCCTGCGCTGCTGCTGGCCACCGTCGGCGTCGTGCTCACATCCGGCATGGTTGGCCTGATTGCCAGGCTGCTGTTCAATCTGCCGTGGCTGGAAGCCTTCCTGCTTGGGGCCATCGTCGGCTCGACGGATGCGGCCGCCGTGTTCTTCCTGCTGCGCGTTGGCGGCATCACGATCCGCGACCAGGTCCGCTCGCTGCTGGAAGTGGAATCCGGCTCGAACGATCCGATGGCGATCTTCCTGACCATTGTCCTGGTCGAACTGATCCTGAGCGGCGGCAGTGTTGGAGAGGCCTGGGTCGAGGTTCTCAAGGGCTTCGGCATCCAGATGGGCCTCGGCCTTGGCCTTGGTGTCGTCGGCGGCTATCTGATCCTGGCCGGCGCAAAGGTGATCCGTCTCGAAGGAACGCTCTATCCGATCAGCATCCTGTCCTTTGCCCTGCTGCTGTTCGGCTTCACGGGCCTCGTTGGCGGAAGCGGCTTTCTGGCCGTCTATGTGGCCGGGATCGTGGCCAGCAACAATGCGATCCAGGGACAGGTCGGCCTGCGCCGGTTCCTCGAAGGCCTGACCTGGATGGCGCAAATCGCGATGTTCCTGACCCTCGGCCTGCTGGCGACGCCGTCGCAGTTCCTCGACCTCGCCCTGCCGGCCATCATTCTTGCGCTGGCGCTGACCTTTGTCTGCCGGCCGCTGGCAGTGTGGCTCTGCCTTCTGCCTTTCGGCTACAAGCGCAACGAGACCGCGTTCATCTCCTGGGTGGGCCTGCGCGGTTCGGTCTCGATCCTGCTCGGCATCATCCCGCTCGCGGCTGGCATGGAGAGCGGCCAGCTGCTGTTCAACACCGCCTATATCGTCGTGCTGGTCTCGCTGCTGCTGCAGGGTTGGACCATTGCGCCGATGGCCCGCTGGCTGGGCCTGATCGTGCCCGCACGCATCGGGCCGGTGGACCGTCTGGAGCTTGAACTGCCGGGCGGCGGCGATCACGAGCTGCTGGTCTACAAGGTCGCCGCCGACAGTCCCGTGGCACTCGGCGATGAACGCCTGCCCCGCTGGGCGCGGCCGTCGCTCGTGGTCCGTGATGGCCATTCGATGCGGTACCAGTATGCCGGACGGCTGCAGGTCGACGATCTGGTCTACATGTTCGTCGCCCCGCAATACATCCGCCTGCTCGACCGGCTGTTCGCAAGCCCCGTACGCCTGACGCTGGATGACGAGGACTTCTACGGCAAGTTCCTTATCGACCCGCGCCAGCCGATGGCGGCCCTTGCCGAGGCCTACGGGCTGTCCGGCATTGTCGATCCGTCACAGCCGCCCCAGTCGATCCGGGACCACATCACCGAGCGCCTTGGTGGCACCGCGGAAGTGGGCGACCGGGTCCGGTGCGGCGAAGTGGAGCTGATCGTGCGCGATCTCGATTCGGATGGCGCAATCTCGGAAGTCGGCCTGTCCATCGACGAACCCGAGAGCATTCCGCAACTGCCGCTGTTCCAGAGCGGCGGCGAACTGTGGCAGCTGCTGCGGGCAAAGCTGGCAAGCCAGGGCAAGCAAGCTTAGTCCGCGCATTGCGGAACGCGAGCCGGGGCCGGTTTCGGGGGCGTCCCGGCGGCTGGCAAACTTAGGGATTCGTCAGCTTGCCGTCATTCCGGACAAGGTGAGCCTCGAGCGAACCGCAGATCCGGGGCCTGTCCCGGGCCTGACCCAGGATCCAGCGCGTCTGTGCGAGCGCAAGCGAGCTCATAAACAATTATGCGCGATGGGACGCGCAACAGACGGCTTTGTCGCGCTTCGCGCGCCCGATGTCTGGATCCCGGCTCGGCGCTTCGCTATCGCTCAGCTGGGCCGGGATGACGATAGCGGGCCTTTCACAAAACAGAACGGCCCCGTTTCCGGGGCCGTCCATTGTTTCATCGAGAGGATTCGTCTGTCTGGCGCTCAGAGGGCCTTGACGATCTCTTCGGTCATCTTCTTGGCATCGCCGAACAGCATCATCGTCTTGTCGAGGAAGAACAGTTCGTTCTCGATGCCGGCATAACCGGAGCCCATGCCGCGCTTGATGAAGAGCACGGTGCCGGCCTTGTCCACGTCCAGGATCGGCATGCCGTAAATCGGCGACTGCGGATCATCACGGGCGGCCGGGTTGGTCACGTCGTTCGCGCCGATGACATAGGCAACGTCAGCCTGCGAGAATTCCGAGTTGATGTCTTCCAGCTCGAACACTTCGTCGTAAGGCACGTTGGCTTCTGCCAGGAGTACGTTCATGTGACCCGGCATGCGGCCTGCGACCGGATGGATCGCATACTTCACCTCGACGCCTTCGGCCTTCAGCTTGTCGACCATCTCGCGCAGGGAGTGCTGGGCCTGGGCAACCGCCATGCCGTACCCCGGCACGATGATGACCTTGGACGCGTTCTTCATGATGAAGGCTGCATCTTCCGCCGAGCCCT
Source organism: Pannonibacter sp. SL95 (assembly GCF_026672425.1). Classification (GTDB taxonomy): domain Bacteria; phylum Pseudomonadota; class Alphaproteobacteria; order Rhizobiales; family Stappiaceae; genus Pannonibacter. The sequence goes on along the minus strand of NZ_JAPPRC010000003.1, from coordinate 315,243 downwards.
GCTTCACCGGGCGCTGCTCGCCGCCACCGGATGCGCCGGCCGAAGCCGTCTCGCCGCCGAAGCCGCCGAGGATCACCGAGATGAACGAGCGGTTCATGCCCTTGCACATGATGTAGGACAGGATCGCACCGGACGAACCGACGAGGGCACCGGTCACGATCAGGGCCATGTTGCCGAGCGTGAAGCCGATGCCAGCCGCGGCCCAGCCCGAGTAGGAGTTCAGCATCGACACGACCACCGGCATGTCCGCGCCGCCGATCGGGATGATGATCAGCACGCCGAACACGAAGGCAACGAGCACCACCAGCCAGAAGGCCAGAGCGCTTTCCGTCGCCACCAGAATGCCGACCAGAACCACCAGCGCAACGGCAAGGCCGATGTTGATGGCATGGCGGCCCGGCAGCATGATCGGCTTGCCGGACATGCGGCCATCGAGCTTCAGGAAGGCGATGACCGAACCGGTGAAGGTGATCGCGCCGATGGCGGCACCGACGGAGGCCTCGATCAGGGCCTGTGCGTGGATGTGCCCCGGTTCACCGATGCCGAAGGCTTCCGGTGCGTAGAGCGCAGAGGCGGCCACGAACACGGCAGCCAGACCGACCAGCGAGTGGAAGGCGGCGACGAGCTGCGGCATTGCCGTCATCGGAATGCGGCGAGCGATGATCGCACCGGCACCACCACCGATGCCGACGCCGGCAAGGATGATCAGCGCGGAGCTGAAGGTGACACCGGTCGCCAGCAGCGTGGTCACCACGGCGAGGGTCATGCCGACCATGCCATAGGTGTTGCCCGTGCGGGACGTTTCCGGATGCGACAGGCCGCGCAGGGCCATGATGAAGAGAACGGCGGAGATCAGGTAGAGAACGGCCGTGATGTTGGCAGACATGGATACGGCCTCCTCAGCGCTGCTTCTTCTTGTACATGGCGAGCATTCGGCTGGTTACGAGGAACCCGCCGAAAATGTTGACGCTGGCAAGGACCAGGGCGATGAAGCCGAAGATCCGCGCCATCAGCGCTCCGTCGCCATGCGACAGGTCAACGCCCACAGCCAGCAGCGCACCGACGACGATCACCGAGGAGATCGCGTTGGTCACGGCCATCAGCGGCGTGTGCAGGGCCGGGGTAACCGACCAGACAACGTAATAGCCGACGAAGATCGCCATCACGAACACGGAGAGCAGGAACACGAAGGGCTCGATTGCCCCTGCCCCGATGCTTTCGCTGGCGCGCATGGCCAGATCCACGGCGCCGCCTGCGATCTGGTCCGCATAGGACTGCGCCGCGGCGGCGGCTTCCTTGGCCGTTTCTGCAGCTTCAGCCGCAGCCTCGGCAGCAGCGCGGGCCTTTTCCAGCGCTTCGGCTTGATTGACTTCGCTCATCTCGTCCCCCTTACGACTTCGCCGGCGCAAAGGCAGGGTGAACCACTGCCCCATCGCGCGTCAGCACGGTCGCCTTGACCAGTTCATCGTCCCAGTTCGGCTTCAGCACCTTGTTCGTCTTGTCGACCATGGTCTCCAGGAAGGCGATCAGGTTCTTGGCATAGAGCGAGGACGCGGAGGCGGCGATGCGCCCCGGCACGTTCAGGTGACCGACGATCTTCACGCCGGAAACGGTCGCGACTTCGCCAGCCTTGGCACCCTCGACGTTGCCGCCGCGCTCGACGGCGAGGTCGATGACGACCGAACCCGGCTTCATGCTGGCCAGCATCGCGGCCGTGATGAGGCGCGGAGCCGGGCGGCCCGGGATCAGCGCCGTGGTGATGACGATGTCCTGCTTGGTCAGGTGAGCAGCGACGAGCTCGGCCTGCTTGGCCTGATAGGCCTCCGACATCGGCTTGGCGTAGCCGCCTGCCGTCTCGGCCTGCTTGAACTCATCGTCCTCGACGGCGATGAACTTGGCGCCGAGCGATTCGACCTGTTCTTTCGAGGCCGGACGCACGTCCGTTGCGGTCACGACCGCACCAAGGCGGCGGGCCGTTGCGATCGCCTGAAGACCGGCAACGCCTGCACCCATGACGAAGACGCGGGCCGCCGGAACGGTGCCGGCAGCCGTCATCATCATCGGGAAGGCGCGGTCATACTCGGCGGCCGCGTCGATCACGGCGCGATAGCCGGCAAGGTTGGCCTGGGACGACAGGACGTCCATGACCTGCGCACGGGTGATGCGCGGCATGAATTCCATGGCGAAGGCAGCGATGCCGGCCTCGGCCATGGCCTGAACCTCGGCTTCCTTGCCATAGGGGTCCATGGTGGCGATGACGAGGGCACCGGCCTTCATCAGCTTCAGCTCGTCCGCATTGGGACGGCGAACCTTCAGCACCACGTCGGCATCGGCGAACGTCGAGGCAGCGTCCTTGGCGATGACGGCACCAGCCGCCTCGTATTCAGTGTCCAGGATGCGAGAAGTTGTGCCCGCTCCCGTTTCGATGGTCACCTCAAAGCCGAGAGTTTTCAGCTTCTTGACGGTCTCCGGCGTGGCGGCGACACGGGTTTCCACCGCGTCGCTTTCGCGCGGCACAGCTATCCTCATTCCAGACCCTCCCAGGGAAGATTAAGCGGTAAACGAGATGGCGAGACGAAAACGCCGCCCGGAGGCGGCGCTCGGTCAGATGGTCACCAGAGCCAGAAGCCCTGCGAGAACAAACACGCCAGCAGCGGGGATCCAGCCCTTTTCGCCCAGCGCCATGCCGGCAGCGATGGCAACGAGGTTGGCGATGGTCAGGATCCAGCCGAACACGACAGCGGCGGTGCCGCCGAAGGCAAACATGGCCAGGGTGATGACAATGGTCAGAACCGCGATGGTGCCGATCTTCGAGAAGTTGATGAACCCCTCGTAAGTGCGCTCGTGCTCGGCATAGTCCATGCTGGTAGAAGAGTTGCTAGACATCGATAGTACCCCGACTGTTTCTCACAAGTGGTGAAGGGCTGCCCCATACAACGGAAGCGCCCCGCACGGCAATGTGATCCGGCCCGGAAGTCTCCATCTGGAAGACTGCCGCTCCGAACCTGTCCTTACGCTGCCACAACAGGGCTGACTAGCCCAGTTTTGGCCAAAACAGTTCTCTGGCTATCTGAGATTTTTTTCACCTCGAAGCCGTCGATCTGTTCGTTGAACAGACGATAGAAGTTCAATTCCGCGCGCAGGTGAAGAAAAACACCACCAAGACCTATGGCCGCCCGGTCCATGAACACGAATTCCCGGGGAACCGTGACCGGACCAAGCTCTTTGAGAGCCTTTTGCACTCGGAACGCCTCCTGACGTCCATACTCGGCCGGGCTCACACCATCGGCGATGGCGCGCACCCGATCTGTCAGCAAAGGACCATAAATGAATCTCGCCCAGATGTTGAGGACATTGATGAGATCCCTGCTCAGACTTTTGAAGCCCCAGCTTTCGTAGGCATGGACAATTCGCGCGTCATCGTCATGCAGCAGCCCCTTGTAGAGATCGACGACGCCGCCGACGAAGGTCGCGGGGAAGATTCGGATGCAGCCATAGTCGAGCAGATTGATGCCGCCCGGTTCGCCTGCCTCGCTGAACACCGTGTAATTGCCCAGGTGCGGATCGCCATGAATGACGCCAAAATGGCTGAACGGATGCCACCAGGCATGGAACATCGTCTCGGCAAGCCGGTTGCGGACGGTCAGGTCCGCGTCCTTCCAGCTCAGCATCGGCGAGCCTTCCAGCCAGCCCATGGTCAGAAGCCGCTGTGTTGACAGCTCGTCCACCACATCGGGCACCCGGATTCGCGGCTCATCGGCCAGCACATGCCGGTAGATCGCCATCTGCCGTGCCTCGCGGGTGTAGTCGAGTTCCTCGCGCACCCGCTCCGAAATCTCCTTTGCAATCTCGCGGGTATCGATCGCGGACTGCATGCGCCTGTGAACGGAGAAGAGCAGCGCCAGCTGCTTGAGATCCGCCTCCACCGCCGAAGACATGTCGGGGTACTGCAGCTTGCAGGCCAGCGCCCGTCCATCGTGCCCGGTCGCCTTATGCACCTGACCGAGGGATGCGGCAGCCGACGGTTCCTTGTCGAAGGACGCAAAGCGGCCTTGCCAGCCGTCACCCAGTTCCGCCCGCATCCGGCGCTTGACGAAGGCCCAACCCATCGGCGGGGCATTGGACTGCAGCTTTGCCAGTTCCGCCGCATATTCGGGCGGCAGCACGTCCGGGATGGTCGACAGGAGCTGCGCCACTTTCATCAACGGCCCCTTGAGGCCGCCCAGCGCCGCCGCCAGCTCCGCCGCGCCTTTCTGATTGTCGAGGTCCAGCCCGAACAGGCGCGCCCCGGCGAGCTTGGCGGCGATGCCGCCCATGTTGGTGCCCACCTTGGCGTAGCGCCCCACGCGGGCGCTGAAGCGGTTGGCTTCCTGGTCCTGTCCGTTGTTGTCTGTCCCGGCCATGTCCTGTCCTTCGGCTCGCTCTGCCTCGTGGCAACGCGTCTGTCGTCGGCGGTCTTACGAGTGGGCCAGCGCCTCCAGATCGGCCGCCAACCTGTCCCGATGACCTGTCAGCCCCTTATAGGCCAGTTGGGCCGGTTCCATCGCACGCAGCTGGCGCGCCAGGCCTGCGGCCAATTCACGCCCCCCGGGATGGCGGGCGAGCAAAGCGAGCGGATCCCGATGGATCTTGATCGTGAAGAGGATGTCACCGGACGCGGGAAGCCGGCGCAGGGTCTGGCGTTCGACGCGGACAAACAGCGCCGCCAGCAGCGATCCATCCACATCCCCGACCTGCGGTGTCAGCTGCTTGGCCTCCGGGTGATGCAGCTCGGCGTCATCATAAACGGACCAGTTAAACCGCTCGATGATCTGACCATCGCGCAGGTTGTCGAAGATCCGGTCCACGGTCTGCCCCATGCGCCCGGCAAAACCCGGCACCTTGGCGTGGATTTCGCTCATCGGCTGGCGGAACTTTTCGGCCAGGGACCAGGACGAGGGGAAGCAAAGCGCGGCGGCGGCAATCCTGTACCCGCCCTCGCCCTTGCGCATCAGGACCAGATCGTCCTGCACCAGACGGGCCGCAGACAAAAGACCGGGCGTGTCCGTTCCGGAAAGCCCGACGACCGCGCCGGACGCACGCACGAGAACACCGCCGTCCACCTCGCCATAAAGCGCCGGGTGGACGACCGGCAAATGCGCAGCCATGAGACGGAAGGTTTCCGCCTGCGCTGCTTCTGTGCCTGGCTCTGCCCGGAACACACGGTCCAGATGGTCACGGAACAGTGCATCCTTGAGCTGCAGATGCTGCGCCAGCAGCGGATCCGGATCGAACCAGCGCGCGTCCTCCACCGGAGCCAGGCCAATGGTGAAGGGCTGTTTCGATCCGTCATAGGGCGTGTGGCGGAACGGGTCCGCCGGGCCCGGTTCCACCGTCTGCATCAGTCGTCCATCGCCTCGAGTTCGTCGATGATGCGTTCGATCACCGACAGGCCGCGCTTCCAGAAGCCCGGATCCGTCGCATCAAGGCCGAAGGGCGCCAGCAGCTCGCTGTGATGCTTCGTGCCGCCCGCCTTCAGGAGATCGAAGTACTTCTGCTGGAAGCCCTCCTCGGCGTCCTCGTAGACCGCATAGAGCGAGTTCACCAGGCAATCGCCGAAAGCGTAGGCATAGACGTAGAAGGGCGAATGGATGAAGTGCGGGATATAGGTCCAGAAAGTCTCGTAGCCTTCGCCCAGCCGGATAGCCGGCCCAAGGCTCTCGCGCTGTACCTCGAGCCAGATCTCGCCCAGGCGCTCGGCCGTCAGTTCGCCGTCCTTGCGTTCGGTGTGCACCTTGCGTTCGAAGGTATAGAAGGCGATCTGGCGCACGACCGTGTTGATCATGTCCTCGGCCTTGCCGGCGAGCAGGATCTTGCGCGCCTTCGGGCTTTCGGCCTTGTCGAGCAGCGAGCGGAACGTGAGCATTTCGCCAAAGACGCTGGCGGTCTCGGCCAGTGTCAGCGGCGTGGGCGCCATCAAGGGTCCGTTCGGCCCAGCCAGAACCTGATGCACGCCGTGACCCAGCTCATGCGCCAGCGTCATCACGTCCCGCGTCTTGCCGAGGTAGTTCACCAGAACATAAGGATGCGCGCTCGGCACGGTCGGATGGGCGAAGGCCCCGGGGGCCTTGCCTTCACGGGCCGGGGCATCGATCCAGCCGCGCTCGAAGAACCGGCCCGCGATTTCCGCCATATCGGGCGAAAAACCGGCGTAGGCGGCAAGCACCGTGCCGCGCGCCTCGTCCCAGGAGATGACCCGGTTGTCCGACTGCGGCAGGGGCGCGTTGCGGTCCCAGTGGTTGAGCTGGTCCATGCCGAGCCAGCGCGCCTTCAGTGCGTAATAGCGGTGCGACAGGCGCGGATAGGCCTCACGCACGGCCGCTACCATCGCATCGACCACTTCGCGCTCGACCCGGTTGGCCAGATGCCGGCTGTCGGCAATGTCCTCGAACTTGCGCCAGCGGTCGGAGATTTCCTTGTCCTTGGCCAGCGTGTTGGTGATCAAGGTGAAGACGCGCAGGTTCGCCTTGAAGGTCTCGGCTAGAGCATCAGACGCCGCCTTACGCTTGGCCGGATCGCTGTCCTGCAGGAAGTTCAGCGTCGCCTCGATCGGCAGCGACTGGCCGTCGACCGTGAAACGGAGTGAAGCGATGGTCTCGTCGAACAGACGGTTCCAGGCGCCGCGGCCGCTGATCGACTTTTCGTGGAACAGCTGCTCGACCCGGTCTTCCAGCTGGTACGGCTTTTCCTTGCGCAGATCCTCGAACCAGGGGCGATAGTGCCGGAGCCCCGGGTCCTGCAGTGCCGTCTCGATGACCTTGTCATCAATGCCGTTCAGTTCCAGCGTGAAGAACAGGAGGTGGGAACTCGCCGTGGTGATCTTTTCCTGGATGTCACCATAGAACTTCTGCCGCGCCGGATCGGTGGTGTTGCCGGCATAGAGCAGACCCGCATAGGAAATCAGCCGGCCCAACAGATCTTCCAGATCCTCGAAGGACTGCACAGCCGCCAGAAGAGCCTCGACATCCTCCGCCGCCAGCCGCGCGAGTTGCCCCTTGTAGGCACTTTCGAAACTGCGCGAGCGCTCGAGCGCGGCTGTCAGGTCGGACTGGACCTGCGGCGCATCTGGTGCCGGATAAAGATCGCTCAGATCCCACTCAGGCAGATCGCCAAGGGCGGCGCCGGAGGTTGCTGGAGAGCGGGCGATTTCGATGCGGTTCATGACTCCTCCGGTTGGAACCGGCCTGCGCCGGGCGGTTCCCTGTCCTGCAGACGGGCCAACCCGCCCGTCTCGTTCCGTTCATTCTTCCTGTTTAGGGCGGAAGACCGGTGTCCGGCAATCGCCCTTATCCCCGGGACGTTCAGAACCATGGACGATTTGTTTACCCGTTACCGATCAAGATGACCCGAATTGAGACAATCACGACCACACCCAGGCAGTAAAGTCATGCAGTCAGCCAGCGGGCGCATTCTCATTGTCGATGATGATCCGATCCAGCGCCGGTTGTTGCAGGAAGCCGTGACGCGTTTCGGCTATCGCGCCCGCACCGCCGAGGATGGAGCTGAGGCCGTTCGCATCATGACCGGGCCGGAAGGGGCCGACATCGATCTCATCATCATGGACATGGTGATGCCGGAGCTCGACGGGCTCGGCGCGCTGCGGAAGATCCGGGCCGAGCGCATCGCCGTGCCAGTGATCATGCAGACCGCCCATGGCGGCATCGACACGGTCGTCAACGCCATGAGCGCCGGGGCGCAGGATTTCGTCGTGAAGCCGGTCGCGCCGGAGCGGCTCGAAGTCTCGATCCGGAACCTGATGAAGGTCTCCGCGCTTGAGGGCGAGCTGACCCGGATCCGCAAGCGGACCACCGGGACGCTGACCTTCAATGACATCATCACGAGGTCGCCGGCGATGGAGCGGGTGCTGCGCCTCGGCCAGCGAGCCGCCTCCTCCAACATTCCGATCCTCATCGAGGGCGAAAGCGGCGTCGGCAAGGAACTGATCGCCCGGGCGATCCAGGGCTCCGGCGAACGCAAATCCCGTCCTTTCGTCACGGTCAACTGCGGCGCGATCCCGGACAATCTGGTCGAGTCCATCCTGTTCGGCCACGAGAAGGGCGCCTTCACCGGTGCTGTCGACAAGCATGTCGGCAAGTTCCAGGAGGCCCATGGCGGCACGCTGTTCCTGGACGAGGTCGGCGAACTGCCGATGGACGTGCAGGTCAAGCTGCTGCGCGCGTTACAGGAAGGCGAGATTGACCCGATCGGTTCGCGCCGGCCGGTCAAGGTCGATTTCCGGCTGATTTCCGCGACCAATCGCCGGCTGATCGATCTCGTCAAGGAAGGCGGGTTCCGCGAGGATCTCTATTACCGTCTGAACGTGTTCCCGATCTGGATCCCGCCGCTGCGCGACCGCCGGGAGGACATCCCCGCCCTCGCCCGGCATTTCCTTGCCCGTTTTGCGGCGGAAGAAGGCAAGACCCAGGTCTCTGGCCTGAGCACCGATGCGCTGCAGATGCTGCAGGCCTATTCCTGGCCGGGCAACATCCGCCAGCTTGAGAACACCGTGTTCCGCGCTGTAGTCCTGTGCGACGGAGACCAGCTCGTTGCCGAGGACTTTCCCCAGGTCGCGGCCGCGATCGACCATCCGTTGCCGCCGCCCGAACTGGAACGCCCGGCTCGTGCCCCGGCCGTGTCTCCGTCGACCTCCACCGGTCCGGTCAGCGCCGAACCGACCTTCGGCGGCAACGGCACGACGGCTCCCTTCGGCTTCATGCGCAGCCTCGACGATGATGGCCACATGCGGACGCTGGCAGCAGTGGAAGAGGAAATGATCCGGTCCGCCATCAGTCACTACGGCGGCCGGATGACGGAAGTCTCCCGCCGTCTCGGCATCGGCCGCTCGACCCTGTACCGCAAACTCAAGGACTATGGCCTTGACGACGGAACGGCCCAGGACGCTGCAGAATAACGGACTTATTCACAGCTTTCTGATTTGACTGCGAAGTTGCCCCGGTTTTTTTGGGGCACTAACGCCCCTATCGACGATGCGCGCATCAGGCGGCGCAGCGCGAAAAATCCAAAGATCGATATTCTTCAGTGGTTTACCATTTTCAAGACCCTGAATATCACATACTGGACAGGTCGTTGCATTTCGGCCACTCTGCGGACCCAGATGAAAACACGGTAAAAAGTTTTTAACCTGAGGCGGCTAGTCTCATCCTTGTCACCGGGGGGTGGGTATTGGCTGCAAGGCCTTCAGACTGCGAGATGTGATTTGCGTGAACGGTTAGTCCGAAGCAGCGCCTTGGCCAGGGTAAAGCGGTTTGCTGCCCTGATGTGTGTCATGGGTGCGTTCTTCGTTGGGCCCTCGGTTGTGGCGCCGGATCAGTCGGCAGCCCAGGCCGAGACCCGTACCCTCAAGCTGTACAACACGCACACCAAGGAACGGGTGCAGATCACCTTCAAGAAGGATGGTCGCTACATTCCCTCGGGTCTGCGTGACGCCAACCGCTTCCTGCGCGACTGGCGCCGCAACGAGATCACCAACATCGATCCCAAGCTGCTCGACCTGGTCTGGGAAGTGTACCAGCAGGTGCGTGGCGGCGATTACATCCATGTTGTCTCCAGCTATCGCTCGCCGGCGACCAACAACATGCTGCGCTCCCGCTCGCGCGGCGTCGCGAAGAACAGCCAGCACTCGCTTGGCAAGGCGATGGATTTCTTTATTCCCGGTGTCAATCTGACCACCTTGCGCGCCACAGGCCTGCGCAAGCAGGTCGGCGGCGTCGGCTTCTATCCGACGTCCGGCTCGCCCTTCGTCCACATGGACACCGGCAGCGTGCGCCACTGGCCGAAGATGAGCCGGCAGCAGCTGGCGCAGGTCTTCCCGGACGGCAAGACTGTCCATATTCCGTCCGATGGCAAGCCGATGGCGGGCTATCAACTGGCGCTGGCCGACATCAAGTCTGGTCGCCGCGGCAACTCCAAGATTGTCATCGCCTCCGGTGGCGGCGAAGAGGAAGAAGGCGGCAGCTCGACCACCAGCGGCCAGATCCTGACCGCAGGCGACAACGGTGACCTCGTGCGCCCCGCAGCCGGCAATAGCCGCGGCTTCCTTGCCAGCCTGTTCTCGGGTGAAGACGACGACGTCGAACAGGCATCGGCGGATGGCGAATCCGCCCCGGTCAAACCGACGCCGCAGCGTCCGCAGCGCCCGGCAGCGACGGAACAGGCCCCTGGCGTGAAGACGCCGCCTCCATCGCCGTGGCCGCCCAGCAGAGCGCGCCGAAGCCGGCACCTGCTGCACCGGCAGAAGAAGTTATCGCCGCCGCCCCGCCGCGCAGCAAGCCGCGTGAGGCTGGCGAACCGGTCCCGACCTCGATCCCGTTCCAGGTGGCTGCCGCCGATCCGAATGCACGCACGGCTGAAGAGGCCGAGCCTGCGGCGACCAGCACTGGCCCGGCGCTGCTCCAGGCAGGCGCACCGGCTGCGGTCTCCGTGCCCTCCGCCAAGCCGAAGGACCTCGCGGTCGCTCTGGCTGCAGCAGCGGTCGCGACACCCCGCCCGGCGCCGATCGCACCGGCAACCGATCCGATGGCCGCAATTGCTGCCGTGACTGGCACCGAACCGGCCCGCAAGCCGCAGCTCGGCACCAGCACGCTCGCCTATGCCGCGCCGGCCGCGACCGCGCCCCAGCTGACGACGCAGCAGGTGCTGCAGGCCAAGGCAGCGGCCGCCGCCGCCAAGATGGCCAAGGACCGCAAGAAGCCAGCCAAGCCGGCAGCCACGGTCTCTGGTCTCGTACCGCCTCCGGTGATTGTCGATCCGCTGGCCGGCTTTGCCAGCCTTCCGGACAAGTCTGCACCGCAGCTGATCTCCGGCACTTCGACGCTGCGCAGCATGACCTTCGCCGACATGAGCCATCCGAACCAGCGCAAGATCGAGCCGCTGCTGCAGAGTGGCAACCGCTTCCTGAAGCATGGCTTCGCCGCGCAGCCCTATGACAACCTGCGTGCGGACAGCTTCACGGGCGCAGCGATCACGGTGCTCCCGGTGGTCTACTCCCGCTGATCCGGGCTTCGACAGAAAACAGTTCAAAGGGCGGCCACTGGCCGCCCTTTTTGTTTAAGAAATCCCGTCCTCACAGTCGTCACCCCGGCCAAGCGGAGCGCGAGCCGGGGCCAACTCGTTTCCAGAGCGGCAATGTGCACGTCACAAAGAGCCGTGGGGCGCTGGATGCTACCGACGCGGCATATGGCGCCGAGATCGCATTGGCTTGCTCTGCGAACGAGTAGTCCCCGGGTCTTCGCTGCGCTACGCCCGGGGTTGTTTGTTGTCCGAGGTGCTAGGGTAAAGGGGAAGCTGCGACCCTTAACCCGCAGCTTCAGCGTCAGGCGACCGTCCCGGGGTCGGGTTTTCACCCGCTGTCATCATGGCTCCCTGACGCTTCCCTTTTCCCGCTTGGAGAGTTGATTGGGCCTCTGGCTGACACCCACGCCCGCAAACAATCCGAAGCACGTCAAGGATAGCACGGCCATGCCCGCCCTGCAGCAGCCTCCCGCCCATGTCTGCGGCTTCGATGTCGCCAAGGACAGCATCACCGCCTTCGACACCGCCACCGGCCGTGTCACGACCTTCCCCAACCGCTCCGCCAGCATCCGCAAGGCGCTGACAGGCCTGTCGGCCGACTGCCTGTGCGTGTTGGAGCCGACCGGCGGCCACGAGCGCCTGCTGGTGGGCGAACTGACGGCAGCAGGCCTTGCCTGCCACCGGGCCGATACCGTTAAGGTCAAGGCATTCAGCCGGTCCTTCGGCCGTCTTGCCAAGACAGACGCCATCGATGCCCAGGCTCTGGCCCGCTATGGCGAGGAGCGCTGGAAGACACTCGCCCTGTTCACGCCGACCGATGAGACCCAGAGCACACTCGCCAGCCTCAATGCCCGCCGTCAGGAGCTTCTCGCCCTCAAGGTGGCCGAGCAGAACCGCTCAAAGATCCCCGGAGAGGGACCTGGCATCGCGATCATCCGCCGCTCCTGCCAGGTCATCCTGCGGGCGATCCTGCACGAGATCGAGGCCATCGACGCCGCCATCGAGGCGCTCGTCGACGCCTCGCCGCAGCTCGCCCGCCGGATCGAGGTCTGCTGCTCCCTGCCGGGCGTGGGCAAGCGCACCGCCATCACCCTCGCCGCAACCATGCCGGAACTGGGAACGATGGACCGGCGCCAGGCCGCAAGCCTCGCCGGGGTCGCCCCTCATCCCAAGGACAGCGGAACCCTCAAGGGATATCGCCGGATGCACGGCGGACGCTCCACCGTCAAGCCGGCCCTCTTCATGGCCGCCTTGTCCGCAAGCCGCGCAAACGGGCCATTAAAGGAGGTCTATCAAAGGCTTATCAACAACGGGAAGAAGCCAATCCTCGCAATCGCCGCCCTCATGCGAAAGATCATCGTCATCCTGAACGCAAGGATCAGGCAAAACGCACAACAACAGAGTTGATGACACCAATCGATTTTCTGCAGCCCCGAACAACAAAAAAGCGGCCACATGGGCCGCTTTCTGGTTACCTTCAAGGCGTTTCGGCTCACTCGTTGCCGATGTAGCCATGCATGCCGAGGGCCTGGAGATACAGGTCGAGGATCGCCTCTTCCTCTTCACGCTCATGCGGCTGCTTCTTGCGCAAGGAGATCACCTTGCGCAGGATCTTGACGTCAAACCCGTTGCCCTTGGCTTCGGCATAGACGTCCTTGATGTCATCGGAGATGACTTTCTTTTCTTCCTCGAGACGCTCGATGCGCTCGACGAAAGCCCGGAGCTGGTCCGCGGCGACGCCGCCCGGATCTGTGGTCATGGGATCGCTCTCCTATCGCTGAAGCTCATGGCCGGGCAATCCGGCCGGTGAAATCTGGGTGCACTGCCGTGCCAGTTTCTCACCCGACGGTCAAGCCGGTTCGGGTGACCGATGGCGGTTCAGTGCCCGGTTTCACGGGCGGCGAATGCCGCTTTCTGCTCGGCACTCGCCTCAGCCTGATGGAGGCGCTTCCAGTCCTCATAGGGCATGCCGTAGACAGCCTCGCGAGCGGCATCCTTGGTCATGTCGATCCCCCGCGCCTCGGCTTCCGCCTGCATCCAGTTGGACAGGCAGTTGCGGCAGAAACCGGCGAGATTCATCAGGTCGATGTTCTGCACATCCGTGCGCGCCTGCAGGTGGGCAACGAGGCGGCGAAATGCAGCGGCTTCGAGTTCGGTGCGGGTCGTGTCATCAAGGGCCATGACTAAGCTCCTGTCTTGAGGCAAGCGAGGCGAAGCGGTCAGTCGTCCGCCCGGGACGGAAAATGCTGGATCTGCCGAGCGTCAGCCCGAGCCGGCAAGGCCGCCAGAATCGGCTCCAGTCGATCTGCCCAGGCCATGACCCCGGCGTCGTCAGCGATGAGATCCTGCCGCACCTCGATCAGAACATGGGCGAGCCCACGCAGGGTTCCATGCCGGTACATGGTGTCGTTCTTCAAGGCGCCATCATAGGGCTCGTTGTCGCCCACAACGAGGCCCGGTTCAGCCCGCAGGCCTTCAAGCACGGGCGTCACCGCGCGCGGGTCACTGTCCCACAGCACAGCCGCATGCCAGGGCCGTGGTGTCCCGCGCCAGACAGGCGTGTAACTGTGCAGCGAGACGATCACCGGCGGCGCAGCAACAGCGAGCATCTCGTCCAGCGTTCGGGAAATCAGCTGGTGATAGGGCCGATGGAACCGTTCGATCCGCTCCTGGCGCCCTGCTGCATCGATCTTCGCATTGCCCGGAACGACGGCTCCGTCCGACAGGCGCATGACGATCGTCGGATCATCCTCGCCCCGGTTCGGGTCAATGAGCAGGCGCGAATAGGTTGTCAGCAAGGCGGGTGCCGCCAGCCGGCGCGCCAGCTCCAATGTCAGCGGACGCCCGCCGATGTCATAGGCAATGTGCCGCTCGAACTGCTCTGGCGGCACGCCCAGGTCGCCATACTCGGCCGGAATGCTGTTGCGGGCATGATCGCACAACAAAAGCAGGCCGCCGGCCATGTTGCCGGCAAAGGTCTCGAAGGGCTCGGACGCGGGAGGAAAACTCGGCATTGATCGGGGGACTTTACGAGCTGAGGATCGTTATTCAGGTGACGCAGAAGGCCACGTTGCGTAAGGAATAGAGCAACCCTGCGCATCAACCAACAGGCAAGGCATGGCCATAGATATCCGTTTTGCCCCACTGCTGCATACGCTTTTCGACACGGCAGTCGCAGCAGCCAAGGCCGAAACGGCCCTGCCACCGCATCTGCCGGACCCAGGTGCTTATGGCCGCATCATCCTGCTGGCCGCCGGCAAGGCTGCCGGTTCGATGATTGCGGTTGCCGAAGCGCATTACCTCGATACGGTCGGCGTTCCGAAGTCCCGGCTCACCGGTCTTGGTGTCACGCGCCATGGCTATGGCCGGCCCACCAGGCATCTGGAGTTGGTCGAAGCCGGTCATCCTGTGCCTGACGCGGCGGGAGTGGCTGCGACGCTGCGCTGTCTTGAAATGGCAGCCTCCGCAGGACCTGACGATCATGTGGTCGTGCTGCTGTCGGGCGGTGCTTCGGCCAACTGGATCGCCCCGGCGTCCGGCATCCCGCTCTCCGACAAGCAGGAACTGACGCGGCAGTTGCTGCGCTCCGGCGCGACGATCCGCGAGATGAACTGCATCCGCAAGCATCTCTCCCAGATCAAGGGCGGGCGGCTGGCGAGAGCGGTTCCGGACGGTGTCCGACTGACAACACTGGCCATCTCCGATGTGCCGCAGGATGATCCTGCTGTCATCGGCTCAGGCCCGACAGTGGGTGATCCCACCTCGCTCAGCGATGCCCGCGACATCTGCACGCGCCTTGGCATCACCTTGCCGCTCTCCATCGCCGCAGCGCTGGCCGACGAGAAGAACGAGACGCCGGGGCCTGATGATCCGGTGTTTGCCCGTGCCGTTTACACGCTCGTTGCCCGGCCTGCGCTGTCATTGGCCAATGCCGCCATTGTTGCAAAGGCTGCAGGCTATGAGGTTCATCTCCTCGGCGACAGTCTTGAAGGCGAAGCGCGCGAACGGGCGGGCGAACACGCATCGCTGGCCCGGCACCTTGCCGACAACGGCCGCCGCGCAGTGCTCCTCTCGGGCGGGGAACTTACCGTTACAATCCACGGCGATGGCACCGGCGGGCCAAATCAGGAATATGCGCTAGCCTTGGCGCTGGCCCTTGATGGCGCTGCGGACATTGCAGCTGTTGCTGGCGACACCGACGGAACGGATGGTGGCCGGGGCGATGCGTCTGACCCGGCCGGTGCGATGATCGATCCCGGCACGCTGGCCAGGGCGCGGGCGCTGGGTCTTGATGCTGCCGCATTTCTGGCCAGAAACGACAGCACAGGGTTCTTTTCGCGTCTGGGCGATCTGCTGACACCCGGACCAACCTTCACAAATGTCAACGACTTCAGGGCCGTGATCGTTGACAAGCGCTGATGAGCCCCGCAAAACGGGCAAGCTGAACGCCGCAAGACGAGCGAAACAGATGAAAAAAGAAGGGTATCGTCGATACGTGCGCGGGCAGGCCGAGCTTTGCCAGCTGATGAGCCGTATCCTGCCCTTCGTTTTTGGCATGGTTCTTCTGTCGCTGCTGACAAGCGAGGCCAAGGCTGACTTGCGCCTCTGTAACAAGACCGAGAGCAAGGTCGGCGTTGCGATCGGATACAAGGACAAGACAGACTGGGTGACGGAAGGCTGGTGGAACCTCGGGCCAAACAGCTGTGAGGTTCTGGTGCCAGGCGCACTCGTGTCACGCTTCTATTACATTTACGCTGTCGACTACGATCAGTTTGGCGAATGGGGTGGACGCGCGTACATGTGCACTCGCGAAAAGGAATTCACGATTCGCGGGATTGAAGACTGTGTTGCGCGCGGACATGAGCGCACTGGATTTTTCGAGATCGACACAGGTGAACAGAGCAACTGGACGGTTCAACTGACTGAACCGGTACAACAGGGGACAGGCGGGCGATGAGACGTAACCGGCGGGTAAAAATTCTTGCAACTCTAGGCCCGTCTTCTTCCGATCCGGAGATGATCGAGAAGCTGTTTCGTGCGGGCGCGGATGTTTTCCGCATCAACATGAGCCATTCGAGCCATGATCTGATGCGCGAACTGGTCGCGCGGATCCGCGCTGTGGAAGAGAAGGTCAAGCGCCCGATCGGCATTCTGGCCGACCTTCAGGGCCCGAAGCTTCGCGTTGGCAAGTTCGCCGATGGCCCGGTCATGCTGGTCGACGGCGCGAGCTTCGTGCTGGATGCCGACCCGACCCCGGGCGACGTCAACCGCGTGCACCTGCCGCATCCGGAAATCCTGAAGGCCCTGCAGCCGGGCCACCGCCTGCTGCTGGACGACGGCAAGATCCGTCTGATGGTGACGGAATGCACCGCGAGCCGCGCCCTCACCCGCGTGGAAGTCGGCGGCAAGCTCTCCGACAAGAAGGGCGTCAGCGTTCCCGACTCCGAAATCGCCCTCAGCGCGATGACCGAGAAGGACCACAAGGACGTTCTCGCCGTGCTCGACGCCAATGTCGACTGGATCGCCCTGTCCTTCGTGCAGCGTCCGGACGACATTGCCGAAGTGCGCAAGATCGTGCGTGGCCGCGCCGGCATTCTCGCCAAGATCGAGAAGCCGCAGGCCATTGACCGTCTTGCCGAGATCATTGAACTGTCCGACGCCCTCATGGTCGCCCGTGGCGATCTGGGCGTGGAAATGCCGCTGGAACAGGTTCCAGGCCTGCAGAAGCGCATCACCCGCGCCGCGCGCCGTGCCGGCAAGCCGGTGGTCGTGGCAACGCAGATGCTCGAATCGATGATCACCGCACCGGTTCCGACCCGCGCCGAAGTCTCCGACGTGGCAACCGCCGTGTTCGAAGGCGCCGATGCCATCATGCTGTCGGCCGAATCCGCCGCGGGCCAGTTCCCGGTGGAAGCGGTCAGCACCATGGACAAGATCGCCCAGCAGGTCGAGCAGGACAGCAACTTCCGCAGCATCATCCATGCGCAGCGCACGGATCCGGAAGCAACGGGCGCCGATGCCATTTCGGCCGCTGCCCGCCAGATCGCCGAGACGCTGAACCTTGCGGCTGTCGTCTGCTACACCTCCTCCGGTGCCACCGGCCTGCGTGCAGCCCGCGAACGCCCGTCGACGCCGGTTATCGCGCTGTCGCCGGTTGTCGGCACCGCCCGCCGCCTTGCGCTGGCCTGGGGCCTGCACTGCGTCGTCAGCGAGGATGCCAACGACGAAGAGGACATGGTCGACCGCGCCTGCCGCATCTCGCATCAGGAAGAGTTCGCCAAGCCCGGCCAGCGGATCATCATCACCGCCGGCGTTCCCTTCGGAACGCCCGGTTCGACCAACATGCTGCGCATCGCCTTCGTGGGCAGCGACGGCAAGTCGGGTCTCTGAGACCGAGCCGACACACCATTCAACGGCCCGCTTCGGCGGGCCGTCTCATTTCGTGCCGTGCTGCTGCGTGAACCGCGCCATCTCGGACGCAGCTATGCGATGGTCCGGGACAGGAGAGCCATCGGCTCTCCTAAATCAACTCATTGAAACATTGACATTGCGGCTCTCGGTTCCCGGCTCGGCGCTCGCCTTGGCAGGGATGAGATCGAGAATGAGTGCGGCAATTTCTGGCGCGTGGGCATGCTGCGGCATGTGCCCGGCTCCCGGCAGCTCGATCAACCGCGCAGCGCGCAGATCCCGCTTGAGCCCGCGTGAGTGAATGCTCGGCCAGACGACACTGTCCTGATCACCCGTGACAATGACCGCCGGCTGGGTGATCTGCGGATACTGCGCCGCCTGCTCCGCAAGATGGCCGTTGAAGGCTGCCAGATCACAGGAATTGGAGCGGAAACTCTCCGGCCGGAACAGGAGCGCGAGACCGATCTTTCTGTCGTAATCCTGCGGAACCGGATCAGGCGCAAAGACATGGCGCATCGAGGCCGGCGCAACCCTTTCCGCGACAGGCAGCGCAATCAGGCGGCAGAACAGCCAGCCGATGACAGGCGCAGCCGCCAGCCGGTAATACCACGCGACCTTGCCATTCCACGGATGCGTCGCCGGGGCCAGGAGCGCGAGGCCCGTAACGCGGCCAGGGGCCTCCAGCGCCATGGCAGCAGCAACAGCTGCGCCAAAGGAGTGTCCGACCACCGTGAAGGAGGCATGCCCAAGCTCGGTCATCGCCGCGAGCATGCGCCGGGCCTGGTCTCGCGGGCTCGCGCGCCTGTGCAAGCGGCGCTCGGAATGGCCAAGACCTGGTCGGTCCATGTAGACACACCGGATGTGCTGCGAAAACCGGCCGCGAAAGGCCAGGCGAAGATCCTGGAGGTTGCCGCTGGCGCCATGGACGAACAGCACCACAGGCGCGCCGGAAAGGCCCTCAGCGCCCTCTTCCAGAACATGCACCCGCGCGCCGTCCACTTCGATCAACCGGCCTGCCGGCGGATTGACGCGCTCATATTGCCGTCGCCGGAACTCGGTATAGAGCGCAAGGAAGACGAGGATCAGAAGCAAGAATTGCATGGAAAACTCAGGCCGGTGATGCGGGCAGACAGGAAAGAGCCATCACATTGGAACGGTTGGCGCGTGCGCTGCACCTGTTCTGTTACGCAGGAAGGGCTGCGAGGGTTCATCAGGAGCAGCCGGAAAATGACGGCACGTCCGCGCGGGCATGGCGAGAGACGGTTCAGGCTGGTGATGATTTCCGCTGTCAGGTCGGCTTCCCAGCCAGCTCTGTCTCGAGCTGTTCGACAGCCTTCTTTGCCGTGTCCAGCATCGGATAGACATCGAGCACAGCCTTGAACGTCGCCAACGCCCGCTTTTCCTGATCCAGCTGCCGCTGAATGATGCCAAGACCTGACAGAGCGCCCCAATGGCGCGGTTCAAGCGCCAGCACGCGCTCGATGTCCGCCAGCGAGCGGCCGAAGTCCTGACGCATGTAATAGACCGTGGCGCGGCGGTTCCAGCCCTCCGCATAGTCGGGCTTCAGGGTCACGACGGTGTCGAGGAGGTCCAGCGCCAGGGGATAGTTTTCCCCCTTCAAGGCGATCGCAGCGCGCTCCATCAGCAGGTCAACGGTGTCGCTGCCGGATTTCAGCCAGATGAGCTGGATCCGCCGCGCGATCCGCTTGGCCTCGTCCTCGCCGCTCGCCGCGGCAAGTTGCCGGTACAGGGTCTCGATCTGGGGTTCTTCGGCAGCGCGCGTCTTCGGCTCATCTGGAGCCGGCGCTTCGGGCAATGTGCCGAGGTCCTCGGCCTTGGGCTCGTCAGAGCCGGGCGGGACAGGCTGCGCCTCGCCGCCCACGGGCAGCAGGGACAGGCAAAAGAGGGTCAGAAACAAGAAAAGCCGCATGAGCCAAGTATCCTCAGCTTCACGCGGCGGTCAATCCTTGAAAGCAACAAGGCGGCTCACGAAACCGGGAGCCATCCCCAGCTCAGCCCTGGCGGGCCTTGTAGCGCGGGTTCTTCTTGTTGATGATGTAGACGCGGCCCTTGCGGCGAACCATGCGGTTTTCCCGGTGACGAGCCATCAGCGCCTTGAGCGAGTTCTTGATTTTCATCGTTCTGTCCCCGGAAGGGCCCTGCTGTTCTACTCAAAAGAAACGGGCGCTTAAGCGCCCGCATGGACTGGCGGTGGGATTTCCCCCGGCGCAAACCTTGCGCCATGAAGTCCTCCCGCTACCCGCTTCGGGGAAAGCTTTCGCTTTCCCGTCCGCAAGAATGGTGGGCGTGACAGGGATTGAACCTGTGACCCCTACGATGTCAACGTAGTGCTCTCCCGCTGAGCTACACGCCCGAAAACTTCGGAACCAAGCGCCTGAAGCGCTGCGGTGGAGGTGCGTATAACGGGTATCCGGGGACTGCGCAAGAGGCGTTTTTTCGAACCCGTCAAACTATTCGCAACAGACCCCCTGCCTGTGGAAACTTGCCCTCAGGCCGCCAGCATGCGCTCCACTTCCTGCACAAGGTCCTTGAGATGGAAGGGCTTGGACAGGACCTTGGCGTCTTTCGGCGCGTTGGAATCCGGATTGAGCGCCACGGCAGCGAAGCCCGTGATGAACATGACCTTGAGATCCGGATCGAGTTGCGTTGCCCGGCGGGCAAGCTCAATCCCGTCCATCTCCGGCATCACGATGTCGGTCAAAAGCAGCGCGAAGGGCTCTTCGCGCAGCCGCTCGTAAGCGCTCTTGCCGTTGTCGAAGGACACGACATCGTGGCCGGCATTTTCCAGCGCCTTGGCCAGAAAGCGGCGCATGTCATTGTCATCTTCCGCCAAAAGAATTCGCGACATGTGGGACAACCGTCAAACTCCGAATGATCGTTGACCATCCGTGCGGATGGCCGTTTCACTGCATTTTAGTGTTTCAGGTCGCCGTAAAGATAGAGTGAAGCGCAAGTTGGGTAACAAAGCCGCCTCAGGTGTGGACAGACTGGCCGATTCATTGGAAAGATATGAGCTTCAACAGTGCGTTGGGGAGAGCGAGGCACGCACACGCGAGGGGGAAGCATGAAGATCGTTACGGATTTCCGCGAGGAACCGCCTTTCGAAATTCTCGCGCCAGCCGAGCAGCGCCTGCCTTTCGTGTTCAACTCCCCACATTCCGGCGCCTCCTATCCACAGAGCTTCCTGGACGCCTCCAGACTGGACAGCCTGGCGATTCGCCGCTCGGAGGATGCGTTCGTCGATGACCTGTTCGCCGGCGTGGTGCCCATGGGTGCGCCGCTGCTGCGTGTCCGTTTCCCCCGCGCCTATCTCGACGTCAATCGCGAGCCCTATGAGCTTGATCCGAAAATGTTCGAGGGGCGGTTGCCGCCCTACGCCAACACCCGATCCCTGCGGGTTGCCGGCGGCCTTGGAACCATCGCCCGCATTGTCAGCGAATCTCAGGAAATCTACGCGCACCGGCTGACGGTCGACGAGGCGATGGAGCGGATCGAGACGCTCTACAAACCCTATCACAACACCCTGCGCCGCCTGCTGGCACAGACGCATGTGCGCTTCGGCTTTGCGGTGCTGATCGACTGCCACTCCATGCCCTCCAGCGTCAGATGCCAGACCACGGGCAACCGGCCTGATTTCATCCTGGGTGATCGCTACGGCACCAGCTGCCCGGTCGAACTGACGGATCTGGCCGCATCCTTGCTGAAGGCAAAGGGCTACACCGTCAGCCGCAACAAGCCCTACGCAGGCGGGTTCATCACGGAGCACTACGGCCGGCCTGCCAAGGGCCTGCACGCGCTGCAGCTTGAGATCAATCGCGGTCTCTACATGGACGAACGGCTGCATCAGCCGACAGTCGGGATGGACAGGCTGGCGCTTGATCTGATGGAAGTCCTGCAGGACCTTACCAGCATGCCGGACGCCCCCTTGCTTCCCCTGCGCATGGCCGCAGAGTAAGAATCCCCCTCTCGCATCTGCACAACGACAGAGCCCAGACGCGGCATAAAAAAAGGGCCGCTCAAAACGAGGCGGCCCGAGTCTAGGGAGGAAACGCCCAAGGAGGGCGGCGGCTACAACGAAGGATCGCTGTATCGCGCCGCAATAAGTTCGCACCGCACTGCACAAACGTCAAGACCTACGGCAGATTGCGTAGGCTTTGCCTTTGACGCCAAAGGAAGCAAAAGGGTAAACAGAGAATCGGCGGGCATTTTATTAGTGTGCTGAAATAAATAGGATTCCTGCCGCCGAACCCTCATAGATCCGCCGACTGACTGTCGCGCAGCCTTAGGTCATGCATTATGCGCAATACTGATATGCAGATCGAGCATACCCTGTATCCCTTCCTCGAGCGGCTGGCGGCGGCATCCGGGCAGGCAATCCTGCCTCACTTCCGGACCAACGGTGCCATCGACAACAAGCTCGATGGCGGATTTGACCCCGTGACGGCAGGTGACCGCGCCGGCGAAGCGGCGATGCGCGCCTTGATCAACGCAGAGCATCCCGATCACGGCATCCTTGGCGAGGAATATGGCCTTGAGCGCGCCGATGCAGAACACGTCTGGGTTCTCGATCCGATCGATGGCACCCGCTCCTTCATCACCGGCCTGCCGACCTGGGGAACGTTGATCGGCCTGAAATCAGGCAACCAGCCGAGCCTCGGCATGATGGCGCAGCCCTATGTCAACGAGGCCTATGCTGGCGACGGCAAGAGCGCGTGGTACAGCGGCCCACTGGGCACGCGCCAGCTGCGCACCCGGCCTTGCGCGTCACTGGCCGACGCAGTGCTGTTCACCACCACCCCTCGCATCCTGAAGCCGCTGGAGCTGGCTGCCTATGACCGCATCGAAGCCCAGACCAGGCTCGCGCGCTACGGCACCGACTGCTACGCCTATTGCATGGTCGCGGCCGGGTTTGCCGATCTCGTGATCGAAAGCGGGTTGCAGGCTTATGACATCGTCGCCCTGATCCCGATCATCGAAGGTGCGGGCGGTGTCGTGACCAGCTGGACGGGTGGATCGGCAACCGATGGCGGTCGCGTTGTTGCCAGCGGCGATCCACGCCTGCACGAGATCGTGCTCCGGCAGCTGTCGGCGGTGCCGGCGAACTGACGGGACGCTGCGATCCGCTGATCAATCGCTGCCGGGAATGAAGGCGTCGAATGCGGCCCAGAACTGGTCGCGGTAGACGTCCGCTTCCATCAGGATTTCATGGCGCGCGCCGGGAACGACCACGAACCCGGCGGCGACCATCCGGGTGGCAAGCTCTTCCGAGGCCCGCGTTGAAACGATCCGGTCGGCGCCCGACGCAATCATCAGCATCGGCAGGTGAACCGAGGGGCCAAAGTCGATCTCACGGAACGACAGGAGCGTGTCTCCGGCGGCGGCGAGCCAGGCGTTGGTTGGCGACCCAACTCCAAGTTCAGGTCTCCGGTTGACCACCGCATTCATCCGCAGGAAGCGCGTCTGGTCGCTTGTCTGGCGATTGTCGGCATAGTCGGGGGTGAGCAAGGCATTGCCGCCGGGGATGAACATCCGGCCAAGCCCGAGCCGGCACAGCCAGCGTGCGGCCTGGAACGCCAGCATTTCTCGCCACCCGGTATCCAGAAGACCGATCAGCGGCGACGACAGCACGGCGCGCGAAAACCGCGTCCTGAGCCTTGCCGTGTCCGACAGCAGCACCGCGCCGCCGGTGGAATGTGCCAGCGCGAAATGCGGGCCGGGACATTCGGCCAGGACGATCTGCTTCAGGATCGTATCGAGATCGCGGCGAAATTCCGCAAAGTCTCGAACATGACCGCGCAGCGCATTGCCGCCATGCCGCGACGAACCGCCCTGGCCGCGCCAGTCGAATGTCACCACATGGAACCCGCGGGCCTGCAGCTCGCCGATCACCTCGAAGTATTTTTCAATGAATTCAGCCCGCCCCTGCAACAGGGTGACGGTTCCCTTCAAGGGGCTGCCGGTGGCTGGAAATCTTGCGTAGCGAAGACGCGCCCCATCGGGCGTATCGATCATGCCGGCGACGGCCCCTTGAGGAACCGGATTGCCGGGAACTTCTATCAGCAGCATGGAATCGCCTCCGGCGGACCGGCCCTGTCCTGAGGAATACAGGGCCGGCTTCCGGGGTCAACTGCTTACCAGCGGCGCAGACGTTCGCGCTCAAGAACCTCGCCGGAAAAGGCATCGACAACCAGCTTCACAGGCGCACCGCGCCGACCGGTGGCGATCACGACATAGGTGCGGCCACGGGCATCGCGAACATCAATGTCCTCATAGCCCTGGTGACGCAGGACGCGGCGAACCTCACGTGGGCTGAGACGGTTTTGCTGGTAGTGGCCGTAGTTGGGCTGACCGTAACGGCCGCCACGCTCTCCCCAGCCCGGCTGGCTCCAGCGCGGGTCCGGGTACTGGCCGTTCCAGCCATCCTGAACCTGATAGTAGCCGCCACCATTGGCGAATTCCACGACCAGGCGGCCATCCGCATTGGCGGCAGAGGGTGCGGCGAGGGTGGAGATGGCGAGAGCAACGGCAAGAAGCGAGGACTTGATCATGACACTCTTCCTTTCACATCGACCGGCGGGACGAACCGTGTGCGCCGGTTGTTGAGAGGAAGATGCCGCTTCAGCGTTGAACCAAACCGGAAGGGACTGTTCATGCGGCATTCATGTTGCAGGACAGGCTCATCCCCCTTGAAAGGGAAAAGATCGCAACCCACCTATCTTGAGCGGGCGCCAGTTGGGCCTGCAGAGAAGACCTGTCTTCCGCCAATCCGGGGAAGTGAAAGGTCGGAAAATCAATGTTGCTCAAAAGAGGACATCAGATCATGCGTCATTTTGACTTCAGCCCCCTCTATCGCTCCACCGTCGGCTTCGACAAGTTGCTGTCGATGCTTGACACGATGAACGCCGATACTCCGAGCTACCCGCCCTACAACATCGAGCGCACCGGCGAGAACGCCTATCGCATCACCATGGCCGTGGCCGGGTTTGGCGAAAAAGAACTCTCGCTTGAAGCCAAGGAACACGTGCTGACCGTGAAGGGCGAGAAGCAGGCAGACGAGGGCACCGGCGAAGTGCTCTATCGCGGCATCGCATCACGCGCCTTTGAACGCCGCTTCCAGCTGGCCGAGTATGTGCGCGTCAACGGTGCACATCTGGAGAACGGCCTTCTGCATATCGATCTCGTGCGCGAGATCCCGGAAGCCATGAAGCCGCGCAAGATCGAGATCGCGGCTGGGCAGACCAGGCAGATCGAGGCCAACACCCACTGACTTCCCGCTGACGTTCCCTCCCCTCCCGTCAGCAAAAAAAGCGCCCGGTCATTTTGGCCGGGCGCTTTGTTTTTCAATGACTTCGGATCTCGGCACCGGGCGCGGCAGCGGACCTGCTACTCAACCGGCTGCGACCTCGACAAAGCGGGCGACGTCGGCGGGATCGGTGGCGAAGGAGGTGACGAGGCGGACAGCCGAATGGTCCTGTTCCACGCCGTCTGCCGGCCATTCGTAGAAGAGCGCGCCGGCAGCGCGCAAGGCTGCGATGGTCTTGTGCGGCAGGACAGGAAACACCTCGTTCGCCTCAACTGGCCAGACCAGCCGGTGCCCCTTGGCAACAAGTCCTTCGCCCAGCTGCCGCGCCATGGAATTGGCATGGGAGGCATTGGCAAGCCAGTGGCCCTCTGCAAGGTAGCCTTCAAACTGGGCAGCGGCAAAACGGCTCTTGGAGAACAGGTGGCCGGCCCGCTTGCGCAGGTAGGCAAACTGCAACGCGTTGTCCGGATTGAAGAAAATGACCGCTTCCGCGCACCAGCAGCCGTTTTTGGTCGCCCCGAAGGACAGAACATCCACACCGGCTTTCCAGGTCACTTCGGCCGGGCTCAGACCCAGAAAGGCAACTGCGTTGGCAAAGCGCGCGCCATCCATATGCAGCGGTATGCCCCTGGCGTGGGCCGCCGCTGCGAGCGCACGGATTTCATCGGGGCGATAGACGGTGCCGCATTCGGTGGCCTGCGAGATCGAGACGGCGCTCACCTGACCATGCATCGGATTGCCGTCCGGATGCTCGCCCATCAGCCGGATCAGGTCGTCCGGGCTGATCTTGCCGTTTGCCCCGGGCAATCCGCGCAGCTTGCCGCCGCCGGTGAAAAACTCGGGTGCGCCGCATTCATCGACCTGGATATGGGCCGACTGGTGGCTGAAGATGACCCCGCCCGGACGGGCATAGGCCGACAGGGCAAGGGCGTTGGCAGCCGTACCGGTCGCGACGAAGAAAACAGCGACATCCCGTTCAAATATATCGGAAAATCGCCGCGTCACCGCGTCGGTCAGAGGGTCGTTGCCATAGGCGGGAACGAAGCCTGAGGCGTGCCGCGTCAGGGCTTCGGAGACCGGAGCGCTGGCTCCGGCCCAATTGTCGCTTGAAAAGATCATGCCTCTTTAAAGCAGCCCCTTGCCGGCGCCGCAAGCGGCTCAGTAATAGCGCGCGCGGCGGGCGTAGAGCTTGCCCAGCACCCAGTCGAGCGAGATCTTGCCCGGACCGTTAAGCACCAGAACAGTCAGGAGAAAACACCACAGCAGCCGCTGGTCGGAGATCATCGCCGAGGGATTGCCGTCGAACAGGGCACCGATGGCGGTGGCGTCAGCGCCGAGGCCGTTGATGTCGACATAGCTCATGACGACAATGAAGCCGATCATGCCAAGGCTGGCAAAGCGGGTAAAAAGACCGAGAACGACCATCGCCGGCAGCACGAATTCGGCCCAGGTCCCTGCAATAACAATGACATGGTAGGGGAAGAACGGAATTTGCGTCTGGTCGTAGCTCACCGCCTGCATCATCTGCGGCAGGATCTGCGCGAAGGCGCCGGTGGAGGGGGTGAGGAAGCCAAGAGGGCCGGAACTGATCTTGGTCAGCGCCGAATTCCAGAAATACATCAACAGGATACCAGCGAAGGCAAAGCGGGCGAAGGCACCGATGAACCAGCCGCGGGTCAGCTGCTCCAGCGCGCTGAAGACGGCGACATACAGTCGAACAAAGAAATCAATCACGGCAGACATTTTCGTTTCCCCCATCCCGTTGCGCGGAAAATTCAGGCCGCGCGCCCATCAAGACCGCCGAAGATGCCGGCGGCGAGCAGGACCGAAAGTCCTTGCGAAAAATCGAAGGCCGGATCCGCTTCAAATGCCTGTTCTGCTGCATTTCCAAGGGCTTGCCCATCCAGAAGTGCAGCCGCCAGCGCGGCGGTTCCAGCCGGAATCACGCGAAACATCACATCGATGTCCGGGCGAGAGAAAAGCACGGTCTGGCTTTCCGAAAGATCAACAGAACCAGAGGCTTCCGGCTCGAAGCGGTTGGCAATGACAAGATCGAAGACAGGGAAAGCGGAAACCAGGACGCTGGCAGCGGGATGGGCCGTCAGGATCGTGCCCGCCAGCGCCTCGGGCGGTACGGCGGCGAGGTCTGCGGCAGCCAGTACGGGCGCATCGGCAGCATGATAGCTCTGCAGCCAGGCCCATTCGAAGCGGGCGACATCAGCCAGATAAGGATAGGCAGCCAGAGGAGCGAATGTCGCGACAAACTCCGACAATTCAGCGCCATAGCGCGACAAGATCGGAGACTGTGGCGGATGCGCGTTGATGTAGAGCCGGGCAAGCGCTGAAAAATACTCCTCGCCGAGGAGCGCCGTCACCGCCGGATAGGTTGCCTTCAGGCTTTCGGTGAGACTGACGACCACATTGTTGCGGTAGACGGCAAAGCGCTTGCCGGCCGGACGACCATCCCGCCCGACCACGCCCTCCGGGACCGGCAGGTCGGGTGCGAGCAGCGCGGCGGCGAAAGCCTTGCGCCCCGGGACAGGAGACGGATGGTCAACCATGCGCGCGGCGAAGCTCCCGGCTGGCGGCGCCCGAGAGGATGCGGTCGGCCGACCGGGCTTCATCCAGAAGAACCGGCCAGGCCGGAACGTCATTGTCCCATTCGATCAGGGTCGGCAGCGGACCAACCCTGTTGGCGACGAGCGCAAAGAGGCGCCAGACTTCCTGGTCGACGGCCCGGTCGTGGGCATCGATCAGAAGCGGCAGGCCGTCATCGTCGATGTCGGGCGCATGGCCGCCGAGATGGATTTCCTGAACTTGGTCCAGCGGAAACTCGGAGAGATAAGTCTCGGCCGACCAGCCGTGATTGGTCGCCGAGACATGGACGTTGTTGACGTCAAGCAGCAGGCCGCAACCCGTGCGCTGGACGATTTCCCGCAGGAAGGCGGTTTCGGACAGCGTGCTTTCGGCAAAGGCGACATAGGTGGAAGGATTTTCCAGCAGCATCTGCCGGCCCATCGCGTCCTGAACCTGATTGATGTGGGACACGACATGCGCCAGCGTGGCCTCCGTGTAGGGCAGCGGCAGCAGGTCGTTGTAATAGGTGGTGTCGTGGGTCGACCAGGCCAGGTGCTCGGAGAAGAGACCCGGCTCATAGCGGTCGGCAACCTTGCGCAGGCGGGTCAGATGATCCCGGTCCAGCGGTCCGGCCCCACCGATCGACAGGCCAACCCCGTGTAGCGACAGGGGATAGTCGCGGCGGATGGTCTCCAGATGGCGATGCGGCGCACCGCCCACTTCCATGTAATTTTCGGCGTGGATCTCGAAAAACCCGATGTCCGGCCTGTTCGCCAGGATTTCCGGCACGTGCTCGCCCTTGAGGCCGACACCGGCGCGCTGAGGCAAGGCGGCGTCAATTCGAGACGGGAACGCGGCAGTCATGGCATTGTCCGGGGTGCGGGAACGGAAAAATCCAGTCAAATGAATGCGGCTGGCAGGAGGTTCATTCCGGCCAGCCGCGAAGCTGTGAAATCAGGACTTCGGCAGATCGCGGGTCAGCGGCTCCAACGAGCCCATGCGGCCATCCGGAACGCTCATGGACACGCAAGTGCCTTTCGGGACGAGCGTCCAGGCATTGCCCTGATAGTCGACGGTGGAAGACCCGGCGCAGGTCGTGCCCGGACCAGCCTTGCAGTCATTCTTGCCGGCGAGCGACACGCCGTAGCACTTTTCCTTGGCATCCTGGGCAACGGCGGCAGTCGAAAGGCCCGAGACGGCGGTGGCAACCGCACCTGCAACAAATGCTGCGGAAAGGATCATCTTGCTCATATGGATCTCCCAGAAAGGATCTGACTGACAGGCGTTCATTGCACCTGGCGCAGTTCCAGAGTGGCCGGACGGCCAATCAATAGGAAATCAAACGCCTGTGACAAACTGACCACCGTCAGCCCAACACTAATTGAACGAGAAGTGTGAAATTTTCTTTCCCTATGAGCGCGGAAGTGAAGCGAAAAATCAAAATCCGCTCGATGGGCGAAACAAACAGGATTTTCGACCCCAGAAACGGTCTTGCTCACCCGGTTGAAATCTGGCATGTTCGCGCGGCTTGGAAATAGGGCAGGAATGCTGTCCCTTTTCAAGGCAGAGGGGAAGACCTGAGGAGCCGTGGGCGAACCGCGGCAAGGCGCTGGAAAACCGGAACGGCACCACCGGCCGGCGCAGAAGAAACAGGGTCCCCGCCCGACTGGCCATGCCACGGGCGCGCCGCACGGCCGCACCGGCAGAAGTCAGGCGGAAACAGCCTGGCGGACATCCGCCACAGCGCGACGATTCGCTTTCGACGAGCGACGCGTTAAATTAAGACAGAGCCGCGGCAGAGGCTGAGGGGGGTCGCATGCGCCTGGTCCAGGGTGGACGGACGCGCGTGCTCATTTTCCCGACGTCACGCGGCGCCACTGCCAACACAGTGAGGGCGCATAATGATGAAGAGTGAGCTGACGGCGAGCACAGCCATGGTCATGGTCGAGCGCGAGGCGGGTGTGAAAACCCAGACCGCGACTACCATCACCACGCGTCTGCGCGAGGCGGCAGACAAAGGGCTCTACAATCCTTCTCGCGAACACGACGCCTGCGGCGTCGGCTTCATTGCGCATCTCAAAGGCCAGAAATCGCACAAGGTCGTGCAGGATGGCCTGAACATTCTTGAAAACCTGACCCACCGCGGCGCGGTTGGCGCTGACCCGCTGATGGGCGACGGCGCCGGCATGCTGGTGCAGATCCCGCATGCCTTCTTTGCTGCCGAACTGGCCGCTCAGGGCGTGACCCTGCCAGAGCCCGGCAAGTATGGCGTCGGTTTCCTGTTCATGCCGCAGGACGCGGCCCTTCGCGCGAAGTGCGAGGAGATCGTCGAACGCGTCGTTGCTGCAGAGGGCCAGCAGGTCATCGGCTGGCGCGACGTGCCGGTCGACAACTCCTCGCTGTCGAAGGCACCGGACATTGCCGCGACCGAGCCGGTTTCGCGCCAGGTGTTCATTGCTGCCGCTGCCGGCACCGACCAGACGACCTTCGAGCGTCGCCTCTTCGTGCTGCGCAAGGTGATCTCGAACACCGTGCGCGCAGAAAGCGACGCGGTGAAGCACGGCTTCTATGTGGTCTCCATGTCGAGCCGCACCGTCGTCTACAAGGGCATGTTCCTGGCCTACCAGCTGGGCGCCTACTACAAGGACCTGAAGGACGAGCGTTTCACCTCGGCCCTGGCCCTCGTGCACCAGCGGTTCTCGACCAACACGTTCCCGTCCTGGGATCTGGCGCATCCGTACCGCATGGTCGCGCACAACGGCGAGATCAACACGCTGCGCGGCAACGTCAACTGGATGGCGGCCCGTCAGGCGTCGGTTTCCTCGCCGCAGTTCGGCGACGACATCACCAAGCTGTGGCCGATTTCCTATGAAGGCCAGTCGGACACTGCCTGCTTCGACAACGCGCTCGAGTTCCTCGTCATGGGCGGCTATTCGCTGGCCCACGCCGCGATGATGCTGATCCCGGAAGCCTGGGCCGGCAACCCGCTGATGGACGAGAACCGCCGCGCCTTCTACGCCTATCACGCTGCAATCATGGAGCCGTGGGACGGCCCGGCCGCCGTGGCCTTCACGGATGGACGCCAGATCGGCGCGACGCTGGACCGCAACGGCCTGCGTCCGGCCCGCTACATCGTCACCGACGACGACTATGTGATCATGTCGTCGGAAGTCGGCGTGCTGCCGATCCCAGACGAAAAGATCGTCAAGAAGTGGCGCCTGCAGCCGGGCAAGATGCTGCTCATCGACCTGGAAGAAGGCCGCATCGTCTCGGACGACGAGATCAAGCGCCAGCTGTCCACGGCGAACCCTTACAAGGACTGGCTGCACCGGTCGCAGATCGTGCTGGAAGACATGCCGGGCGTGCGTGAGCGCGCCCCTGTCGCCGGCGAGAGCCTGCTCGACCGCCAGCAGGCCTTTGGCTACACCCAGGAAGACATCAAGCTCCTGATGCAGCCGATGGCGACAATCGGCCAGGAAGCCGTTGGCTCGATGGGCACGGATACCCCGATTTCCGCGCTCTCGGACAAGTCCAAGCTGCTCTACACCTACTTCAAGCAGAACTTCGCCCAGGTGACGAACCCGCCGATCGACCCGATCCGCGAGGAACTGGTGATGAGCCTTGTCTCGTTCATCGGTCCGCGTCCGAACCTGTTTGACCTGAAGGGCCTGTCGCACCGCAAGCGTCTGGAAGTCCGCCAGCCGATCCTCACCAACGAGGACCTGGAAAAGATCCGCCGCATTGGCGACATCGCCGACAATCATTTCTCGGCCAAGACGCTCGACATGACCTACATCGCCACCAAGGGCGCTGCAGGCATGGAAGATGCGCTGGAAGAGCTGTGCCAGCGCGCTGAAAAGGCCGTGCGGGACGGATACAACATCATCATCCTGTCTGACCGGATGATCAGCCGGGCCCGCATCGCTATTCCCGCGCTGCTGGCCACTGCCGCCGTGCACCATCACCTGATCCGCAAGGGCCTGCGCACCTCTGTGGGCCTGGTCGTGGAGACCGGCGAAGCGCGCGAGATCCATCATTTCTGCGTGCTCGCCGGCTATGGCGCCGAGGCAATCAACCCTTATCTGGCCTTCGAGACCCTGCTCTCGATGCACCACGAGATGGACTTCCCCGAGGAAGTCGACGCCGATGAAGTGGTTCACCGCTACATCAAGTCGATCGACAAGGGCATTCTCAAGGTCATGTCCAAGATGGGCATCTCGACCTACCAGTCCTATTGCGGCGCGCAGATCTTCGACGCGATCGGCCTGTCATCGGCCTTTGTCGAGAAGTTCTTCTTCGGCACCGCCACGACCATCGAAGGCATCGGCCTGAAGGAAGTGGCGGAAGAAACGGTGATGCGTCACCGCGAGGCCTTCCAGGATGTCGCCATCCTGCGCCGTTCGCTCGAAGTCGGCGGTGAATATGCCTACCGCATCCGTGGCGAGAGCCACATGTGGACGCCGGATTCCATCGCGACGCTGCAGCACGCCGTGCGTGGCAACCTGCCGGACAAGTACCGGGAGTTTGCCGAAATGGCGAACCGGGAGACCGGCCGCTTCTCGATCCGTGGCATGTTCCGCATCAAGGACGCGGCAGAACTCGGCCGCAAGCCGATCCCGCTCGACGAGGTGGAATCGGCCGAGAAGCTGGTGCGCCGCTTCGTGACGGGTGCCATGTCCTTCGGCTCGATCAGCCGCGAGGCGCACACGTCGCTGGCCATCGCGATGAACCAGATCGGCGGCAAGTCGAACACCGGTGAGGGCGGCGAGGAAGCCGAACGCTTCAACCCGCTGCCGGACGGCTCGATGAACCCGCAGCGGTCCGCGATCAAGCAGGTCGCCTCTGGCCGTTTCGGTGTCACCACCGAGTATCTGGTCAATGCCGACATGCTGCAGATCAAGGTGGCGCAGGGTGCCAAGCCCGGCGAAGGCGGCCAGCTGCCCGGCCACAAGGTGGACGCGGTCATCGCCAAGGTGCGTCACTCGACCCCGGGCGTCGGCCTGATCTCGCCCCCGCCGCACCATGACATCTACTCGATCGAAGATCTGGCGCAGCTGATCTACGACCTGAAGAACGTGAACCCGGAAGCCGACATCTCCGTCAAGCTGGTGTCGGAAGTGGGCGTGGGCACGGTGGCCGCCGGCGTTGCCAAGGCACGTGCCGACCACATCACGGTCTCCGGTTATGACGGCGGCACCGGCGCTTCGCCGCTGACCTCGATCAAGCATGCCGGCAGCCCCTGGGAAATCGGCCTGGCCGAAACCCAGCAGACGCTGGTGCTGAACGGCCTGCGCTCCCGCGTGGCGCTGCAGGTTGACGGCGGCCTGAAGACCGGCCGTGACGTGCTGATCGGCGCCCTGCTGGGTGCTGACGAGTTCGGCTTTGCCACCGCACCGCTGATCGCGGCGGGCTGCCTGATGATGCGCAAGTGCCACCTGAACACCTGCCCGGTTGGCATTGCCACCCAGGATCCGGTGCTGCGCAAGCGCTTCAAGGGCACGCCGGAGCATGTGATCAACTACTTCTTCTTCGTCGCCGAAGAACTGCGCGAACTGATGGCCTCGCTTGGCGTTGCCAAGCTGGACGAAATCATCGGCCGCGCCGACTTCCTCGACAAGGACAGTGCGATTGACCACTGGAAGGCTCGCGGGCTCGACTTCGGCCGCATCTTCTACCAGCCGGAAGCCGCACCTGAAGACACCCGCTGGACGATGCGCCAGGAGCATCCGATCGTCGACATCCTCGACCGCCGCCTGATCGCTGCCGCCAAGCCGGCGCTGGACGACAAGGCGCCGACCATCGTGGAAGAGACGATCTGCTCGGTCGACCGTTCGGCCGGCGCGATGCTCTCCGGCGAGATTGCCAAGCGCTATGGCCACAAGGGCCTGCCGGCCGACACGCTGAAGATCAACCTGAAGGGCACTGCCGGCCAGGCCTTCGGCGCGTTCCTGGCACGCGGCATCAAGCTGACCCTGACGGGCGACGCCAACGACTACGTTGGCAAGGGCCTGTCGGGTGGCAAGATCATCGTGCGGCCGTCGGACAAGTCCAAGATCCCGGCGGAAGAGGCGATCATCGTCGGCAACACCGTGCTTTATGGTGCGACCGAGGGCGAGTGCTACTTCCGTGGCGTGGCCGGTGAGCGGTTCGCCGTGCGCAACTCGGGTGCCGTGGCGGTTGTCGAGGGCGTGGGGGACCACGGCTGCGAATACATGACCGGCGGCATTGTCGTGGTCATCGGCCAGACGGGACGCAACTTCGCGGCCGGCATGTCGGGCGGCATCGCCTATGTGCTGGACGAGGACGGCTCGTTCCCCTCGCGCTGCAACCTGGCTATGGTCGACATCGAGCCGGTCAGCGAGGAGGACGACCTCCTGGAGAAGCTGCATCACCACGGCGGCGACCTGGAGCACAAGGGACGCGTGGACGTGACCGGCGACATGACCCGGCACGACGACGAGCGCCTGCGCCAGCTGTTGTCGAACCACGTGGCCTACACCGGTTCGGCCAAGGCCAAGGCGATCCTCGACGCATGGGACGTGTACCGTCCGAAGTTCGTCAAGGTGATGCCGGTCGAGTACCGCCGCGCGCTGCGTGAGATGGAAGAGAAACGGCTGGGCATGGTGGCGGCCGAGTAAGCCGCCCCTTCCCCCGCCCCTCCGGCAAGCCGGCGGGGCGGGTGCCAACGCCAAGCCGCCGCCTCCCGATGATGGTCGAGGCGGCCCGTCACAGACAGGATTTTTCAAGGAGGTTACCTTGGGCAAGGTTACCGGATTTCTCGAGATCGACCGGCAGGACCAGAAGTATCAGCCGGCTTCCGACCGCATTCGCCACTTCCGCGAGTTCACGCTGCCGCTGAACGAAGGGGACGTGGAACGCCAGGCCGCGCGCTGCATGGACTGTGGCATTCCCTATTGCCATGGCCCCGCCGGCTGCCCGGTGCACAACCAGATCCCGGACTGGAACGACCTGGTCTACCAGGGCGACTGGGAACTGGCCGTGCGCAACCTGCATTCGACCAACAACTTCCCGGAATTCACCGGCCGCGTCTGCCCCGCCCCTTGCGAGGAAGCCTGCACGCTGAACCTGGAAGACATGCCGGTCAACATCAAGACCATCGAGCAGGCGCTGGCCGACAAGGGCTGGGCCGAAGGCTGGATCGTTCCTGAACCCTCCGCCACCAAGACCGGCCAGACCGTCGCCATCGTCGGCTCGGGCCCGGCAGGCATGGCCGCAGCACAGCAGCTGGCCCGCGC
Source organism: Pannonibacter sp. SL95 (assembly GCF_026672425.1). Taxonomy (GTDB): domain Bacteria; phylum Pseudomonadota; class Alphaproteobacteria; order Rhizobiales; family Stappiaceae; genus Pannonibacter. Next base: position 280,608 of record NZ_JAPPRC010000003.1, on the reverse strand, counting down.
CGGCCACACGGTGCATGTCTACGAGCGCGAGCCGCGCGCCGGTGGCCTGCTGCGTTACGGCATCCCGGACTTCAAGATGGAGAAGCGGCACATCGACCGCCGCGTCACCCAGATGGAAGCCGAAGGCGTCACCTTCCACTATGGCGTCAACGTCGGCGTCACCGTGACCATGGAAGAGCTGTCCGAGCGCCATGACGCGGTGCTGCTGGCCGCTGGCGCCGAGCGTCCGCGCGATCCGGGCATCGGCAGCATGGACCTTGAAGGCGTGCATTGGGCGATGGACTACCTGGTGCAGCAGAACCGCCGCGTTGGCGGGGAAGACGTGTCGGGTGAAGCGCCGATCTGGGCCGGTGGCAAGCATGTCGTCGTCATCGGCGGCGGTGACACGGCCTCGGACTGCGTCGGCACCGCCTTCCGCCAGGGCGCCCTGTCAGTGACCCAGCTCGACATCCGCCCGATCCCGCCGCTGCGCGAGGACAAGCTGACCGTCTGGCCCTATTGGCCAACCAAGTTCCGCACCTCGTCGTCGCAGGCAGAAGGCGCGGAGCGCGAGTTTGCAGCCGCAACGCTGGGCCTCGTGTCGGAAGACGGCCGCGTTACCGGCGTCAAGTGCGCCCGTGTCGACGAAAAGCGCAAGCCGATCCCGGGCACGGAATTCATCCTGCGTGCCGACCTCGTCATGGCCGCCATCGGCTTTGCGGGCCCGCGCGCCGACACGTTCATCGCGGAAGCCGGCGACAAGCTAGCGCTGGACCCGCGCGGCAACGTCAAGGCCAACACCGAGGACTACAAGACCAGCATCGACAACGTCTTTGCCGCCGGTGACGTGCGCCGTGGCCAGTCGCTGGTGGTCTGGGCGATCCGCGAAGGCCGCCAGGCCGCCCGCGCCATCGACGAGTACCTGACCGGCTCCAGCCTGCTGCCGCGTTGAGGCGCTGAGACAGTGAAATCATGAGGGCGGCCCATTGGCCGCCCTTCGTTTTTTTGCGGACTGCCGGTATTTCATTGCCTTCCGCTGGAAAACAGGCTTTTGCAGCGCCGCCACCATCTTTCCCGCTCTGCGAACGAGTAGGCCCCGGGTCTCGCGTTGCTCGCCCGGGGTGACATCGGTGGATCAGCGCGTTTCGAGCAGGGTGGCGTCGACGCGGCCGGGGACGGAGGCGGGGGCGTCGCCGAGGACAAGGAAGCGCTGTGCTGCCTGGACCGAGGCGGCGGGTTCGGGGGCGAATTCATCGACCACTTCAGGGCCGCCGGCGAGCGTGTCATCGGCAGGAACGGTGCGGCCGGTCAGGACGATGAAGCCCGGGTCATCGGCAACACCCTCGAAAGCCTGGCTGCCGTAGCCGCCGAGCACACGGGCAAGCTCCCGCTCGACGAAGAAGGCGACCTTGCGGTAGCCGGCCCAGGTGAAGCCGATGCCGTCATTGGCGCGCAGCCGGCGGCGCTGGCCTTCCACGTCCGGACCGAACACGGCATAGGCTTCGTTGTCGTCAAGGAAGACCGACCAGATGTCGACATAGGTTGAGCGAGCGCCTTCGGCCGTCAGTTTCAGCACATCGTTGATGACCTGGAAATTCTGGCTGATGTCCGGGGATTCGGCTGGCGGCAGACCGACCACGATGAATGGCTTGCGCTCGCGCCGGACGACCTGAATGATCGCGCCCAGCCGCTGGCGATAGGTCTCGCGCCAGGCCGGCGTGCCGAAGCTGTTCGTGGCGGCGGGTTCGACCACCGCTGGATCGACAGGCGCCGCGGCGGACGGCACGGGCGGCAGATCGCCAGACCCCAGCATCATCACGACAGCCCGGACGTTGCCACCCGCGATGCGCGCGGCAATCCGGTCAGCCCAGGCAACGGGCGGCTCGCCGAGCAGACCGGCTTTCGGCTCACTGATCTTCTCGACGCGGACGGAGGGTTTCTGCGCCAGGATGAAGGACATGCCCTCCATCAGCCCATCCGCCATGCCATCGCCGACAACGAGAATGACACCGGCGTCCTCGTCCTTCGGCGCGGCGGTGAAGGCGGGCGGACCACTCGGCTGCTTGGCCGGGCGGACGGCGGCGGGTGCCTTTTCCTTCACCGGACGCTCCCGCTCGGTGACGCCAAACAGCCGCAACAGCGGGCCGAAAGGGTTGAAGCCGTCTTCGGACGGAGGCGGCGTGATCGGCCCGTTCTGGGCATGCGCAGGCGAGCCCCAGAGCCCGCCAGAAAGGGCAAGCCCGAGGCACAACAGGATCATCGGCAAGAAACCCGGGCTGCGCGGCACGGCGGTGGCCTCCATCTGTGCGAAGCGCACTATAGGCCGGGGCATCGCAGACCGGAAGGCGGGATCAACCGCCCTTCTGCATCTGTGCCAGCAGAAGCACGGACGCGTAGCCATCCGGAATGAGCCCGCGCGACTTCTGGAAGGCGCGGATGGCCTTGCGGGTGGTCGGTCCGGCCAGACCGTCCGGATTGCCGACGTTGAAGCCCTTGCGGTTGAGCGCCGCCTGGAGCTGCATCGTCTGTTCCTTGTTGAGCGGCAGGTGCTCCCGCTTCCAGTCGCCAACGAGCGCATCGCCGCCCCGGATGCGATCCGCCAGATGACCGACGGCCAGCGCATAGGCGGTGGCGTTGTTATAGCGCTTGATGACGAAGAAGTTGCGCAGCATCAGGAAGCCGGGTCCAGCGGCACCCGCCGGAAGGACAAGAACGGCCTTGTCGTCGGCCCGCGGGAAGTCCTTGCCGTTAGCGCGCACGACGCCGAGGCGGGCCCATTCGGCCATGGTCTTGGTGGTGCTGTCATCGGCCAGCGAATAGTCGAAGCCGCGCGGCAGCTTGATCTCGTAGCCCCAGGTCTTGCCAGTCTGCCAGCCATGTTCCTTGAGGTAGTTGGCCGTCGAGGCCAGCGCGTCCGGCACGCTTGTCCAGATGTCGCGCTTGCCATCGCCGTTGTAGTCGGCGGCATAGCGCTTCCAGCTGGTCGGCATGAACTGGGTATGGCCCATCGCGCCAGCCCAGGAACCGATCATCTGGTCATTGCGCACATGCCCGGCCTGCACGATGGCCAGCGCGGTGATCAGCTCACCCTTCCAGAAATCCTGGCGGCGCGGTGCGCCATAGGCGAGCGTTGCCAGCGCGCGGATGACATTGTGCTTGCCCATGAAGCCACCGTAGTTGGTCTCCATGCCCCAGACCGCGAGCACAGCCGCCCGGTCGACACCGTAGCGCGCCTCGATCTGACGCAGCACGGCGCCATGTTCCTGCAGCATCTTGCGGCCGGTCTCGATCCGGTTCTCCGACACGGCGCTGCCGAGGTAGTCCCACACCGGCTTGACGAATTCGGACTGCGTCGACATGAGCCGCACGGTGTCCGGATCGGGCGTCATGTCAGTGAAGATGGCATTGTAGGTATCGGGCGAAATGCCGGCGGCCTTCGCTTCCGGCCACATGCCGCGAATGAAGGCATCAAACCGTTCGTCCGCACGCGCGGACCCGGCCCAGACAAGCGCCGCCAGCGACAAGGCGGCGGCGGCGCTGCGCTGCCAGCCAAGGCCTTGCGGCCGGGATGTATGGTCGCCGGTCACACCGAACTTCTTCATCTAGGCCTCCTTACGCCTGGAATGCCCCCGCACTCGCCAAAACCCGAAAGTCACTGCCGCAGCCGTTACCGGCGGATGCGGACGCCGGCCTGAATCCGGCTTTCGTTGTAGTTCGCCCCGGCCTGACTGCTGTCAAAGGCACGGAAGGTATAGTTGCCGGTGACGGCGACATTGCGCGTCACGGCGAAGGTCAGCCCGGCCAGCGCGCTGGCCGTGCGTTCCTCGATGTTGGTGCCCTCGTAGCGGCGGATCTGGTAGCCGACGCCAGTCTCGGCCGCGAGGCGGTCCGAGAAGGCATGTGCCAGACGAAGGTCACCGGAATAGAGGATCGATCCGGTTGCCGTTGGCAGATAGGAGGGCGCGAAGGTGGTTCCAACACCCGCCGTGACGGTTGTCAGGCGCGACGGCGACCAGACGAGCGAGGCATCGACCACAAGACCGGCCAAATCGCCGAGACGTTTGGTGTCGAGCTTCTCCACGCGCCAGCCCGCCCCGATCTCGCCGGCAAGCTTTGGCCCGGCGGCAATCGTGGTTCCGGCGCGAAGCTGGTAGCCCGTGGCATCTCGTTTGACGCAGGCCGCGTTGCAGGTGTTGTCGAATGCGCGGCGCAGCACCGTTGCCTCGACAAAGGGCTGCAGCGTTGCCCCGGTCAGCGCATCAACACGGGCCGTTGCAGACAGCAGCGTGTTGTTGCGATTGTTGGCAGCACCAGTCTGTTCCAGCGTGTAGGCCGTGCGTTCGATGTCACCGCGCAGGGTGAGGCCGGCAAGCCCGGCGGCATGGGTGACGCCGACGGACCCGGTCATGCCATAGACATCGCCCTCACCCGAGGGGTTTTCCGCCGTGGACTGGTCCTCGCGGGAATAGGTGATGCCGGCGCTCGTATTGATTTCCGTCGTGTCGCTGAGATCGAGCCGCAGGGCCGATGCGGCCGACAAGGACGGATCGGTGCGCAGCTTGCTGCCGGGGAAACCGGAATAGCTGCCGCGCAGCGACAGGGTCAGCTCATGCCGCGACCAGTTGGACGTTGCCGAAATATCGGGAGAGATCGCATATAGGGCATTGCCGCTGCCGGTGGACGAACCGGCCGCATTGGTGGACCAGCCGCCGCTGACGGTCAGCTGCGGGACGATGGTGAAGGTGCCGACCCTGAGACCGGTTGGCGCATCGTAAGTCGTGTCGCCGGCATAGACATCATCAGCAAGCCCGCCGCCACTGCCGCCAAGCGCCGGGCTGCGCTGCACGGCGGACAGACGGTCGGCAAAGGGCCGAACCCGATCCTGACGCCCGCCGGAGACAAGGCCGGACGAACCACGCTGCGCCGTGGCACTGAGGCCACCGGTCGGCGTGGTGCCGATGGACCCGGTGTTGGCCGGGGCCGAGGAATCCACATCCCCAAGTCCTGTCGTCGCTGATCCCGTATCCTGGGCGGCATCGCCGAACAGGCCGCCATCCGACGAGCCGCGCAGACCGCCCGCCCCTGTTTCCTGCGCGGCGGCGGGCACAATGCCGGCCACGGCAAGCAGGAAAAGAGCGGACATTCGGCGCAACATTGAGGTCACCACGGCAGGAATGGATACGAATAACCCCTGCATGGTGGCCAAACATGGTTAATACCGCGTTGCCACGAACGACTTCTTAACCACCCGGACTGGGGCACGAGGCCTTCAGTCCGGGGGCTTGTCAGACCGGTTTCAGCGGCCGGCGGCAGCCAGGCGCTCTTCGGCGATCTGGTTGGCGACCCGTTCCGGGGTCACGTTTTCAGCCGTGGCGCGTTCGAAGATGCGGGTCAGCGTCGTGGCGATGGCCAGCGTCTTTTCGCGGACAAGCACATCATCGCCGCCAGGCTGTGCCAGGGCGATGGAAATGACACCCCCGGCGTTGATCGCATAGTCCGGCGCATAGAGAATGCCGCGCGCCTTCAGCGCCTCACCATCCGCCGGGGTGGCGAGCTGGTTGTTGGCGGCACCTGCAACGATGCAGGCCCGGATGGCGGGAATGGTCGTGGCATTGAGACCGGCGCCCAGCGCACAAGGGGCAAAGACGTCGGCATTGACTGCATGCGCCTCGCCCGGATCAACCGCAATCGCATCAAAGGCTGCAACTGCCCGCTCCACGGCCGGGGCGTGAATGTCGGAGACAATCAGCCTTGCGCCGGCAGCATGAAGCTGGCCGGCAAGATCGAAGCCGACATGGCCCAGGCCTTGCACGGACACCGTGCGGCCAGCAAGGTCACCGGAACCAAAGACATGCTGCAAGGCCGCGCGAATGCCAACGAAGACGCCGAGCGCGGTGTAGGGCGAGGGATCGCCAAGGCCAGTGCGGGACGTGCCGCGCACATGGCTGGTGCATTCGGCCACCGCTTCCATGTCGGCCGGTGACACGCCGACATCCTCGGCCGTGATGTAGGACCCGTTCATCCGCTCGACGTGACGGCCGAAGGCGCGCATCAGGCCGGCGGTTTTGGTCTGGCGCGGATCGGCGATGATGACGGCCTTGCCGCCACCCAGATCCAGCCCGGCCAGCGCATTCTTGTAGGTCATGCCGCGTGACAGGCGCAGGGCGTCCGTCAGGGCGTCAGCGGCGCTGGCGTATGGCCAGACCCGGCAACCGCCGAGGGCAGGCCCGAGGCGCTTGTCATGCACGCAAAGAATGGCCTTCAGGCCGGTTTCCCGGTCATGGGCGAAGACCACCTGTTCATGGGCGTCGAATTCCGGATGATCAAAGGCCGCGCCAACCGAATGGGCTGCGGGACGGGTCAGGGCATTCATGGGCACACTCGCGTCCAGAGAAGAAATGCGCGCCAAAAATTGCCGGTTCCTGGAGGAATTTGGTCTTTGATCTTCCGGAATTTTGCGTGAACTCGAGAATTTTATCCCTTAGGGGTTAAAACTCAGAAAGAAAATGGCAGCCGCATCTGTTGCGTTGCGAAACCGGGCCGCGACAGCCATTTTGCTGCCGCGTTCTGGCATCATTGCCAGACAGGCTCGAATCACTTCACCGGGGCAGCCATCCTGATGCGCGCAGTGTCCTCTCCCGCTTTGCGGGATCTGTTCAACCTCCGCCTGCCGCTGTTCCGCCTCCGGCGCCTTGCAGGCCACGCGCTTGCGGTGCCGGCTTTGCTGCTGATGCTGGCAGCGCCGGTGCTTGCCCATCCGCACATCTTTGTCGAAGCCCGGTCGAAGCTTGTCATCGACGCCTCCGGCCAGGCAACGGCCGTCGAGCATGTGTTCCGCTTCGATGATGCCTACACGGCCTTCGCCGTGCAGGGCTTTGACGCCAACAACGACGGCGTCTTCAGCCGGGAGGAACTGGCGGAGCTGGCCAAGGTCAATGTCGAGAGCATGGAAGAGTTCGGCTTCTTCACCTTCGGCGACAACGGCCGGGTGGAGCTGGATTTTACCCAGCCGAAGACCTACTGGCTGGAAGTCGTCGACGTGCCGCTCAATGACTATTGGGCGATGAAGGCCGAGGACATCGAGGCCATCCGGCAGGACAGTGTCCGCCTTGGCAAGCCCATGCCCCAGACTGCGCAGCTGCTGGAGCTGCATTTCGTGCTGCCGCTCAAGGATCCGAGCGACCTCAGCGGCGCCATCACGCTGGACGTCTATGATCCGACCTACTACGTCGACTTCCGCTTTTCCCGCGCCGAGGGCGCGCTGGGGGTGATTGGCGGACCGGACAACTGCAAGGTGGAGCGGCGCGATCCACCAACACTTGATGCGCAGACCGCCGCCGCACTGGCCTCCATTGGCCCGGAGCAACGCGATCTGCCGCCGGAACTGGAAGAAGCCGCCGCGCAGCTGGTCAACCAGATGATCGTGACCTGCGGCGATGCGGTTGCTGCCGCCCCTGCTGCCCCCTTCCCGCCCGTGACGCCGCTGAACCGGCAGGACTCAGGATCCGCCGCAGAGGCCCCGGGCCTTGCCATAGGCACCGAGCCGGCTGCTGTCTCGGCACCCTCGGGTGGCGCAGCCTCACTGGTGTCCGGGTTCTTTGGCCAGATCGCGCTGTGGCAGACCGAGTTTTACCAGAAGCTGGTGGCGGCGCTGCGCGCCTTCCGCACCAATCCCGAGGCCGCGTGGCTACTGGCCGGGATCTCGTTCCTGTATGGCGTGTTCCATGCGGTAGGCCCGGGCCATGGCAAGGCCATCATCTCATCCTACGTGCTGGCAAGCGGCGACACGCTGCGCAAGGGTGTCGTCTTGTCCTTCGTGTCGGCCTTTGCCCAGGCCGTGACGGCCATCCTGCTGGTTGGCGGCGCGGCGTGGATCTTCAATCTGACCTCGCTGGCGCTGCAGGAAACGGTGAAGAGCTTCGAGACCCTGTCCTTCGCGCTCGTCACGGCACTCGGGGTCTGGCTGGTGTGGCTGAAGGCGATCCGCCCCTATCTGCCCGGCAGCCAGGTGGCAGCGCATGGCGCAGCTGGACATGTGCATGTGGCCGGCGAAGAGGCGAATTGCGACGCCTGCGGCCATGTCCATGCGCCGAGCCCGGCGATGCTGGCCGAGCCGCTGACGCCCGCCCGCGCCGCCTCCATCATCCTGGCCATCGGCCTCCGGCCCTGCTCGGGTGCGCTGATCGTGCTGGTGTTTGCGCTGTCGCAGGGCATGATCCTCGCCGGCATCGCCTCGACCTTCGCGATGGCCTTGGGAACCGGCATCACGGTGGCGCTGCTGGCCTTCATCGCTGTCGGGGCCAAGGGCCTGGCGGCACGGCTGGCCGGCAGCGAGGGCGTGTGGCCGGACCGCATCCACCGCGGCATCGAGATCGCCGCGGCGGTGACAGTGTTCGTCGTCGGTGCGACGCTGCTTGTTGCCAATCTGGGCTGGCGCTGACGATCTACTCGGCCGCGATGGCCCGCTGCCGGGCGTCGCGGTAGCGGGCGACATCGGCACCGAAGGCGGCGAAGATCTGCTGCGAGGGCACGTCGCAGGAGACCCAGTATTCCGGATGCCACTGGGTGCCGAGGGCAAAGGCCTTGGCACCCTCCACCGACACGGCCTCGATGGTGCCATCCTCGGCCACCGCCTCGACCACGAGCCGGTTGCCGAGATCGCCGAGGGCCTGACGGTGCAAGGAGTTCACCTCGAAGGTGGTGTTGCCGACGGCCTTGTGCAGCTCTCCGCCTTCGCGCACGTCGATCGGGTGGGCGATGGCAAAGCGCTCCTCCTGGCGCTCGGACATGGGAGCGCGGTGATCCTTGCGGCCCTCCAGCTCCTGGATTTCCGTCAGCAGCGTGCCGCCGAGGGCGACATTCAGCTCCTGCATGCCGCGGCAGATGGCCAAGACCGGAATGCCGCGCTCCAGCGCCCTGCGCAGCAAGGGCAGCGAGGTGGCGTCGCGGTCGGGGTCATAGGGACCGTTGGCCTCGGTGGCCTCTGCGCCGTAGAGATCCGGATTGACGTTCGAGCGCGATCCGGTCGCCAGCACGCCGTCGACCCGGTCCAGCACGGCATCAAGGTCAATGGCGCCGCCAAGCGAAGGCAGGATCAACGGGATGGCATTGGCACCATTCAGCGCCGCTTCGAGATAGGTGGACGGGGCAGCGTGCCAGCGGTAGCCGTCAATCGGCTTGACGTCGGCGGTAACGAGAACAACGGACTTCGACATGGATCGGGTCTTAACTCTTGGCAGGGGCGCCAGCCTGACTGGCGCAACTGATGTGACCCTGCCACGATCCGTCGCGCGCGCCAAGAGGAGGCGGCGGCAAGGTCAAACCTCAGATGAGCCGGAGCTCCTGGGCGATGCGGTAGAGGTGGGCGGCGTTGCCGCTGCCGGCCTTGTCGCGGATGTTGAGGCGGTGCGATTCCACCGTGCGCACGCTGATGCCGAGCGCCTGCGCGATTTCCTTGTTGGTCTGGCCGCGGGCGACGCCCTGCAACACCTCGCGCTCGCGCTCCGTCAGGCCGTAAGGGTCGCTGGGCGGCGGGGCCGGCCGGTTTTCCATGAGGCTCGGACCGACGCGGGAGGAGAAATAATAGCCGCCATTGGCAACGGCCAGGATCGCGTTGATCATCTCCTTGGCCGAAATGTCCTTGAGGAGATACCCGCGCGCGCCGGCCTGCATGACACCGCGGACATATTCCGGATTGTCGTAGATCGACAGGATCAGCACGTTGATCTTCGGAAAGCGACGGCGGATTTCCGAAGTGGCCTGCAGGCCGTTCATCTCCGGCATGGAGATGTCCATCAGGAGAATGTCCGGCTGCAACGCCTCCGCCATCTCCAGAGCCTGGCGGCCGTCCGTTGCCTCGCCGACGATCTCCAGCGGCGCCACGCCCTCGAGCCGCGCCCGGATGCCGGCACGGACAAGTTCATGATCGTCGGCCAGAAGCAGACGGACAGGCTTGTTCGGATCCCGTTCAATCAATTGGCCTGTCTCCTGGTCATGCTGCGGTTTCCGTAACCGTATCTTCGATGGGCGAAAGCGGCATGGACACCCGGATCAGGGTGCCGCGCAAGGCAAGACGCGACATCACCATCGTGCCGCCATGCGCCTCGATGCGCTCCAGCATGTTGCGAATGCCAAGCCCGCCGCCTGCATTGACGGGCAAGGCAATGCCAACGCCATCGTCCTGGATGGTCAGTGTCAACGTATCGGCACCGGCCTTCAGATCAATGGCAACCTCGTCCGCATGAGCATGGCGGGCAACGTTGGTCAGCGCTTCCTGGACCACGCGGTAGAGGGCCGTCTTGGCCTTCTCGCTCAGCCGCTTGCGGCACCGGTCGGCGGAAATGCGAACGCGGATGCCGGTCTGGGACTCGAAATCCTTGCCGAGGCTGACCAGCGCCGCCGACAGACCCATGTCATCGAGAACACTCGGCCTGAGATCCTTGGAGATCCGCCGCACTTCGGAAATGGCGTCATCCAGGATGCGCAGGCATTTTTCTGCCTGCTGCTGCAAGGGCACCAGTGTCGCCGCACGCGAATGGATCATCTCGATGCCATAGCGGACCGAGACCAGAAGCTGCGAAATGCTGTCATGCAGTTCGCTCGACACACGCTTGCGCTCCTGTTCCTGGATGTCGACGATGCGGTTGGTCAGATCCTTCAGCTTGCTGTCGGCGAATTTCTGTTCCGAGAAGCTGACCGTTGCGACCGCAGTCAGGCTGAGCAGGATCGCGATCATGGTGATAAGGAAGATCACGAGCAGCGTCTGGCGGACGTTCTCGGTGAAATCGGCCCTGACCATCGCGACCTCGCGGGCGATATCGTCAATGTAGACGCCGGTGCCGAGCATCCAGCCCCATTTCTCCAGCATCACGGCATAGCCGAGCTTTTCGGCATCGCCGCTGGCACTGGGCTTGTTCCAGACATAGCGATGAAACGCCCCGCCCGCTTCCGCCGCAGCCATCAGGTTGCGAATGACGTAATCGCCCTCCGGATCCTGCAGGTCCCACCATTTCTTGCCGATGAGATGCGGCAGCTTGGGATGAACCAGATTGGTGCCATCGCGGCTGTAGACGAAGAAATAGCCGTCCTCGCCGAAATTGATGTCGGTCAGGATCCGCTTCACTTCCGTCTGGGCCGCCTCGCGTCCGCCCGGTTCCTGCTCGATCAGGCTGCTGATGGTGGTCAGCGTGAGGCCGACGATGTTCTGGATCTCCTGACGTTTGGAGGCCAGGATCCGCTCCTCGACCGCTCGCGTCTGCTCCTCGATCAGGCGTGAGGCCTGAAGAAAAGTGATGCCGCCGATGAGCAGCGAGACCGCAACCAGCGGCAGCACCGTGATCAGGAACAATTTGGTCTTGAATGGCACGTTTTTACCGCTTTCCCTTGCCGTTCTTTACCTTGTTACGCTGTCTAAGCGATCATTTTGTGCGCAGTTTCCGTACTACTACTGAGAGACTGCGCAGAAACACGACTAGCGCCTCCCACAAAGGATCACCTAGACACATGTCTGGATCGGTGCAACTGTTGGCTCCGATGTACCAAGGTCCATATCTGGGAGGATAAAGCATGGATCGTCGTAAGTTTATCAAGACTGCTGGCCTGGGCGCTGGTGGTGTCGTTGCTGCGTCTGCCCTCGCAGCTCCGGCCATTGCCCAGTCGACCACCGACATGGTGATCGTGTCGACCTGGCCGCGTGACATGCCGGGTCTCGGCGTGTCTGCACAGCGTCTTGCAGCGCGCATCGAAGCTCTCACCGAAGGCCGCATCAAGGTTCAGTACTTTGCAGCCGGCGAGCGCGTCGGCGCATTCGACGCCTTTGACGAAGTCGCTTCCGGCAACGCTCAGGCCTATATCGGCGCTGACTACTACTGGAAGGGCAAGCACCCGGCCTGGGCCTATTTCACGGCGGTTCCGTTCGGCCTGACCTATGCCGAAATCGACGCCTGGATCAAGGTTGGCGGTGGCCAGCAGCTTTGGGACGAACTGGCTGACGGCTTCGGCGTCAAGAACTTCAACGCTGGCAACACCGGCGTGCAGATGGGCGGCTGGTTCAACAAGGAAATCGAGACCGCTGACGACCTTAAGGGTCTGAAGATGCGCATCCCGGGCCTCGGCGGCGACGTCATGGCCAAGCTGGGTGCTTCGCCGGTGGCTCTGCCGGGTGGCCAGATCTACGAAAACCTGGTCTCCGGTGCTGTTGACGCAACCGAGTGGGTTGGCCCGTGGAACGACTATTTCATGAAGTTCTACGAAGCTGCCAAGTACTACTACTACCCGGGCATGCACGAGCCGGGCGCGATGCTGGCACTGGGCTGCAACAAGGCCTGGTTCTCCAAGCTGTCGAAGATCGACCAGATGATCATCGAAGCCGCCTGCAACGAAGAGAACGCCGTGTCGATGGCAGAAGCCAACGGCAACAACGGTGCATACCTCGACAAACTCATCAACGAGCATGGCGTGGTGCTGAAGCAGTTCTCCGATGAAGTCTATGACGCCTTCGGTGATGCATCGGCTGCGGTGTTCGAGGAAACAATTCAGCACTCCGATCTGGCGCGCCGCGTTCACGAGAGCTTCGTGAAGGCCCGCTCGGAAGTTGGCCGCTGGATGCTGCTCGCCGACACCGGCTACACCGTTCAGCGCAACCGCGTGCTCGGCATCAAGGTCTGACCAGATAAAAGCGGTCTGCACGACCGGGGACGGGTTCACCCCCGTCCCCTTTTGACAATTAAAACGATAACGACGGGGCGCATGACGATGACGGCCTTGAACCCGGTTCAAGGCGCCGCGCCTGTGGCTGCGCGCGCGCTTGAAGCCCAGACCGGTGGCGTATTGGCCATCCGGCTGTTTGGTTGGATCAATCTGGCCGCAATGGCGGCATTTCTGATCAACAATTATTTGACGTTCTGGCAAGGCTTGCCCGGCGCCGGCACAGGCAGCACGCTCGCCCTTGCGCAGAGCGGCCTCTATGCGGTGCTGATCGTGCTCGCAGTGCTGTTCGTGCTGCAGGGCAAGTCGATGACCTTGCGCGCAGACAGTGCCCGGGTCACGCAGATCAACGCCTTCCTGATCCGCTGGGCATTCTGGTCTGTGCTGCTGGTCGGCTGTGTTGACAGCGCGATCTCGTTTCTTCGAGTGGAAGGCCTGCTTGAAGGCGTCGTGGGCACGCAGATGGCAGGCGATCTTGGCCGCTCGCAGTTTCGCGGCGCCTATGTGCACATGCCGCTGCTTGGCCTGTCGATCCTGATCGCAGCCTTCACGCGGACGCTCGGGTTCCACTGGCTCGGTCTGCTGGTGGTTGTTGCCGAACTGCTCATCGTGCTCGGCCGGTTCGTGTTTTCCTATGAACAGGCGTTCCTGTCGGACCTGGTGCGCTTCTGGTATGCAGCCCTGTTCCTGTTTGCCTCGGCCTATACACTGTTGGAAGAAGGCCATGTCCGCGTCGACGTGCTCTACGCAAGTTTCGGGCAGACGGCGAAGGGCTTTGCCAACGCGTTCGGCGCGATCTTCTTCGGCCTGATCTTCTGCTGGACCATCCTGTTTGTTGGCATGGGCTCTGCACAGTCGATCATCAACAGCCCGATCCTAGCGTATGAGACGACGCAGGCCGGGTTCGGTCTTTTCGTCAAGTATCTGATGGCCGGATTCCTCGGCGTTTTCGCCGTTTCGATGATGATCCAGTTCGTCAGCTACCTTTTCGATGCCGTGGCAGACATGCGCGGTGACGAGGGTGGACGCGATCAATCCGGTATCATCCAGCACTGACGCAGCAGGACACTCACTCATGGAACTGTTCTTTCTCATCCTGCTGATCGTCCTGATGGCAGCGGCGTTGGGGTCGGGTTTCCCCGTCGCTTTCGCCCTGCCCGGCGCAGCAATCATCTCCATCGGCCTGGCGGCTGGCGCCGGCTATTTCTTTGCCGGCAATGTCGATGCCTATTTTGCCCATGGCGGGCCGGGGCAATGGCTCAGTGCCGGCGTGACCAACTTCCGAGGAGTCTACTGGGAAGCTGAACGCGATACGCTGATCGCGATCCCGCTCTTCATCTTCATGGGCATCATGCTGCAGCGGTCGAAGATTGCGGAAGACCTGCTCATCACGATGGCGCGGCTGTTCGGGCCGGTTCCCGGCGGTCTCGGCATTTCGGTCATCCTCGTCGGCGCCCTGCTGGCAGCGACCACCGGCATTGTCGGCGCGACCGTCGTGGCCATGGGCCTGATCTCGCTGCCCGCGATGATGCGCAACAATTACTCCGTGCCGCTGGCGACCGGAACGATTGCTGCCTCCGGTACGCTCGGCCAGATCATCCCGCCCTCCATCGTGCTGATCATTCTGGCTGACCAGCTGGCTGGCGGCGTCGACCAGGCTGGCAACATCCGTCAAGCGCTCTACAAGGAGACCACCGGACAGGGCCAGATGCCCTCCGATTTCGCCATTGCCTCGACAAGCGCCGGCGAACTGTTCCTCGGCGCGATCCTGCCTGGCCTGCTGCTTGTCGGCCTGTATGTCCTGTTCATGCTCGGCTTCGCCCTGATCAACCCGAAGGCCGCGCCTGCCGTGCGTCAGGAAGGCAAGATGGACGGGCGTTTCCTGTTCCAGGTCTTCATCACGCTGGTGCCGCCTCTTTCCCTGATCGTGCTGGTGCTCGGATCGATCATGGCCGGCGTTGCCACCGTGAACCAGGCGGGTGCGGTCGGTGCGATCGGTGCGATGATCATGGCTGGCTACCGGCTGCGCGAAGGTCAGGGCAAGGGCACCTACAGCCCGGCGATCCTGGCCATTCTCGCCCTGCTTGGCCTCGGCGTGGTGCTCGGCTTCTATGATGTGAACATCAAGCGCATCAACACCCCGGAAGACGTTACCGGCGTGATCCTGGCGTCCATCGCCGTCTCGTTGTTGCTGGTTGCCACGCTGTGGAGCGGCTGGCGTACGCTGAAGATGGAGAACACGCTGCGCGAAGTGATGATGGAGACCGCCAAGTCCTCGTGCCTGGTGTTCATCATCCTGATCGGCGCCGCCATGCTGACCTCGGCCTTCCGTGCCTTCGGTGGTGAAGAGCTGGTCAAGCACTTCCTGCAAGGCCTGCCGGGCGGGTTCTGGGCCCAGTTCTTCATGGTCATGCTGGTGGTGTTCATCCTCGGCTTCTTCCTCGATTTCATCGAGATCGCCGTGGTTGTGGTGCCGATCGTTGCGCCGATCCTGCTGGCAGACCCGTCTGCCAACATCACCGCCGTCTGGCTGGGCGTCATGTTGGGCCTGAACCTGCAGACGTCGTTCCTGACGCCGCCTTTCGGCTTTGCACTGTTCTATCTGCGCGGCGTTGCCCCTGCGACGGTGAAGACGATCCAGATCTACAAGGGCGTCGTTGCCTTCATCAGCATCCAGATCCTCGCCCTTGTCATCGTCGGCTTCTATCCGCAGATCGTGAACTATCTGCCGAACCGGACGTCGCTGCTGGCAGAGACGGCTCCGCCGCCGAAGAACCCGCGGCTGCAGTACTGCATGGAAGGCTATGTCAGCGACCGCTTCGCCCGTGACGGTGCCTCGATCCTCTCCGCGATTGATGCAACGTCCAAGCTCGACGTGTCCTACCTGCCGGCTGACCTGCAGAAGGAGCTGAAGGCTGGCCTGACCGCCGCTGCAAAGGCTGTTCCGCTGATGCAGGACATCGATGCGACACAGGCGGCCGTCACTGCAGCTGCCGCGGACTACCGTCCGCTGCACGTTCAGGTCCGAGCGCTGGAGCGCGATGCCCGCCGGTTGAACGAAGAGCTGAAAGATCTCGAGGTCGTCGTCCAGCGCGCTGGCCCGACCGGGATCTACTCCGAGGCGCGCGGCGAAGCGGCGAAAGCCCGGATCGAAGAGCTCAAGGCTGAACAGGCAGCGCTTCTGTCCGGCATTCCGGCAGACTGGCAGGCCAAGCACGACGCCTTCGCCAAGGTTCAGGACGCGGAAAACAAGGCCCGCAACCTGTACCGCCGCACGGTCGACCAGGCTGGCGATCCAGTGACCAAGGTCCGTGCTGTGCTCGCCGGTGCAGCACCGCTGGCCGCAATGGAAGCCCGCATGAACGACTTCAAGGATGCCATCCTGTCCATGGACAACGCCAAGGTTCAGGAACAGCTTGAAGTTCTGCGTGCCGACGTGACCGCAATCGAGGGGACGTCCGAGATCCGCAAGGGCCTCAACGAAGCCCGCAAGATCCTGCGCACGGCAACGCCGGATTCACAGGCCGCCGTCGCCGAGATCGACAAGTCGATCGCGGCCCTCAAGGCGGACCTCGCATGGCGCCAGAAGGGTGCGACCGAACTGCTGCCGCAGCTGGACGCCTATGACAAGGCAACGGGCGACACGATCGGGCTGCGCCAGCTGACCCGGTTGCCGGAACACGTTGCCGCCGACCTAGTTAGCTGCCTGTCGAACCATCGGGATATTTCCCTGAACTTCTGATGCACGGCACTTGACCTGACAGCGGCGGGCGGGACTGATGGTCTCCCCGCCGTTTTCATTTGACCGAAGGGATAACGTCCATGCTGAGGGTCGCGCGTGCCCTGTCGGGCCTCAACCAGACTGTCGGCCAGTCCGTCTCCTGGCTGATGCTGGCCATCGTGCTGGTGCAGTTCGCCGTCGTGATCCTGCGCTATGTCTTCGGCACCGGGTCGATCTGGGTGCAGGAAGCGATCATCTACATGTTCGGCTTCCTGTTCCTCCTGTCCGCCGGCTATGCGCTGGCGCTCGATGGACACGTGCGGGTGGACATCTTTTACCGCGATGCCGCCCCCCGGACGAAGGCTCTGGTCGATCTGGCGGGATCGATCCTGTTCCTGCTTCCGATGTGCATCGTCATCCTGTGGCAATCCTGGCCCTTCGTGCTGATGTCCTGGATGATCGGTGAAGGCTCGCGAGAAACCTCGGGCCTGCCGGCGCTCTACGTGCTCAAGGCGGCCATCCTCATTTACGCCGGGCTGCTGGCACTGCAGGGTGTTGCGCTGATCCTGCGCGCGCTCAGCGCGCTTCTCGGCGACCGCGAGGCACTGGCCTCGTTCCCCTCCCACAAAGGCTGACCGACTGGCCATGGATCTCGTCTCGCTACTCGATGTGCTGATGTTCGCCGCTGCCGTCGCCTGCCTCATGGCAGGGTTTCCGGTCGCTTTCACGCTGGCAGGCGTAGCCCTTGTCTTTGCGCTCCTGGGCTCCCTTGCCGGCGCGTCCTTGTCGCTGGGCGCGATCCCCTTGCGCATCTTCGGCATCATGGGCAACGAGACGCTGCTGGCCGTGCCGCTGTTCGTGTTCATGGGCGTGATGCTGGAACGCTCGCGCGTGGCGGAAGATCTTCTGGAGACCATGGCCAAGCTGTTCGGCAAGATGCCGGGCGGGCTGGGCCTGTCGGTGTTCATCGTCGGCGGCCTGCTCGCCGCCTCGACCGGTATTGTCGGGGCGACCGTGGTGACCATGGGTCTCCTGTCACTGCCGACGATGCTGCGCAACGGCTACAATCCGCGCCTTGCCACCGGCTCCATTGCGGCCTCCGGCACCCTTGGGCAGATCATTCCGCCGTCGATCGTATTGGTGTTCCTGGCCGATCAGCTCTCGAACGCCTACCAGACGGCCCAGCGTGCGCTTGGCAACTGGTCACCGGATCCCTTCTCCGTTGGAGACCTGTTCGCCGCAGCACTGTTCCCCGGGCTGGGGCTGGTCGGGCTGTACATCGTCTACCAGCTGGCCATTGCCGTGCTGCGGCCGCAGGATGCGCCGCCGATGAAGATGGCGGAAGGCGAACGCGTGCCGCTCTCGGCCGTGATCCGGGTTCTGCTGCCGCCGCTGGCCCTGATTGTTGCTGTGCTTGGCTCGATCCTGGGCGGGATCGCCACACCGACCGAGGCCGCTGCCGTCGGCGCAGTGGGGGCGGCGCTGCTGGCAGCGCAGCGCGTGGACACTGCACGGCCGTGGCCCGTCTATCTCGCGGCACTGTCGCTCCTGGCAGCGCTTGTGCTGTCCCGCCTGTTCGACCTGCGCGTGGCCCGGCTGCAAATCCCGGCAAGCGACTGGATAGCCATTGGCGTTGCCGCTGCCCTGGCGCTTGCCGGGACAATCGGACTGCTGGTCTCGCTGCGCCGGGTTGCCCGGGGCGGCGTGCTCACGGACGTGCTGCGCTCATCAACGCAGATCACCGCGATGGTCTTCACGATCATGATCGGCGCCACCTTCTTCTCGCTCGTCTTCCGTGATCTGGGAGGCGACGAGCTGGTGCATTCGCTGCTGAAGGACCTGCCGGGCGGCGCGGTTGGCGCGATCCTGGTGGTGATGGCCGTCATGTTCGTGATGGGCTTTTTCCTGGATTTCCTGGAAATCGTCTTCATCGTCGTGCCGCTGGTGGCACCGGTGTTGCTGCAGCTGCCGATGCCGGACGGCTCGGCCATGCACCCGGCCTGGCTCGGCGTGATGATGGCCGTGAACCTGCAGACCTCGTTCCTGACGCCGCCGTTCGGCTTTGCCCTGTTCTACCTGCGTGGGGTCGCGCCGCCGGAAGTGAAAAGCTCCGACATCTACCGGGGCATCATCCCCTTCGTGCTGCTTCAGATCATGATGCTGGTCATTCTCTGGTTCTTCCCCGCCCTCGCCACCTGGCTGCCCAAGGCGATCTACGGCTGAAGCAACTCAGCTCCAGTCGACGGACGAGGTCAGCATGTAGCCGGAGCCGTAGATGGTACGGATCAGTGGCGTTCCGCCCTCCCCGGCGAGCTTCTTGCGCAGGCGCGAAACGCGGACATCGATGGAGCGGTCGAGGCTCTCGTCGCGCCCGCCGTGCTCCAGCAGGTAATCGCGCGACAGGACGCGCTTGGGCGCCTTGAGCAGGGCTTCCAGCAGGGTGGCCTCACCGGTCGAGAGAAAACTCTCGTCGCCGGCCGGGCCAACGAGGCGGTGCGACGAGGGATCGAAGACATGCCCGGAGAAGCGTGCGACGCGGACGGCATCCGCCGGTTTCGGCCGGTCTGCCGCCCGGCGCAACACCGAGCGCAGCCGTGCCACGACCTCGCGCGGATCAAACGGCTTCACCACATAGTCATCCGCGCCCAGTTCCAGCCCCATCACCCGGTCGGAAGAATGGCTGCGGGCAGAGAGCACAAGGATGGGCACGAAGGTGCGGCGGCGGATCTCGTTGATGAGAACCATGCCTTCCATGTCAGGCAGGCCAAGATCGATCAGGCAGGCCTCCGGCACCTGACGGTCCAGCGCCTTCAGCATGTCATCGGCGCGGGCAAAACTCTCGGTCCGGAAGCCGAACTGCGCCAGTGTCTCGGCAAGAAGCTGGCAGATCGCCGCCTCGTCATCGACGACATACACAAGACCGGCGGTCGGAGCGGCGCTGCCTCTGGACTGGGTCATGGGCTTACGATGGCCTTCAGGGTTTCCGCCAGACGGCGACTGTCGAAGGGTTTTGCCAGCACAGGAAGCGCGATGTCCTGCCCGCTGTCGCCCATGTCCGCGTAGCCGGTCATCAGCGCAATGCCGAGATCGGGCCGAAGCTGCCCGACTGCCCGCGCCAGCGCCAGTCCGTTCATCTGCCCGGGCATCACGATGTCACTCAGCATGGCCCGAATTTCACCGACCTCCCGCGCCAGATCAAGCGCGTCGCTGGCCCCTTCCGCCGTCAGCACCGCGTAGCCAAGATCGCCGATCTGCCGTGCGACGGTTTCAGCCACCGCCGGATCATCCTCCACCAGCAGGATCAGTTCACCGGAGCCCAGCGGAAGCGGGCCATGCGCCGGCAGGTCGCCGGGCCTGGCTGACGCGGGCCCAAGCCTTGCCGGAAGAAGCAGGATGACGCTGGTGCCGGCACCCGGCGCAGATTCCACCTTGACCGATCCATGCGCCTGCCGTGCCAGCCCATAGACCATGGACAGCCCGAGCCCCGACCCGGTGCCGAAGGGCTTGGTGGTGAAGAAAGGCTCGAACACCCGGAGCAGCGTTGCCTCGTCCATGCCGACACCGCTGTCGCGCACCGCGATGCGGGCATAGATGCCCGGCTTCACGCCTGCTGCTGCGGCATGCTTGCTGGTCATCGTCTGGACATCGAGACTGACCGTGATGTCGCCGCCATCCGGCATGGCATCGCGGGCGTTGAACACCAGATTGACCAGGGCCGTTTCCAGCTGCGAGGGATCAAGCCGCGCCGTCAGTGCATCGCGGCAGGGATGAAACGCGAGGCGTATGCCCGGCGGCAGGGAGCCGGACAGAAGCGTCGCGGTGTTCTGCAGCACGGTGTTGAGCGATGTGTCGATGACATCCTGCGCCTTGCCCCGGCTGAAGGCGAGGAGGCGCTGGGTCAGGTCCGCGCCGCGCTGCGCCGCCTGCAGCATCGGCGCCAGATGCGCCTCGACATCCTGCGCGGTGACGCTGTCGCCCTTGCGCTTCAGACTGAGCAGGTTGCCCATCAGGATGGCGAGCAGATTGTTGAAATCATGCGCCAGCCCGCCGGTGAGCTGCCCGACCGCGTCCATGCGCTGCGACTGGACCAGCGCGGCCTCGCTACGCTTCTGGTCGCTGGCGTCTAGCGACAGGACGAAGATGCCGAGCGTGCGGCCATCGGCGGTCATGTCAGGGATCAGGGTGGACCGCATGAAGGCGAGCTCGCCATCCGGCTTGGCGCGGCTGTACTCATAGGAGACGGCATTGCCCTCGAAGGCCCATTCGATATAGGGCCTGAGCTCGGAGTAAAGCTCAGGGCCGAGCACCTCTCCGACCGAACGGCCGACAATGGACGCAACGGACTGGCCGAACCAGTCGGCATAGCGGCGGTTGGCAAACCGGAAGACAGGGCCGGAGCCGACATAGGCAATGAGCGCCGGCACGTTGTCCGTGACGAGACGCAGCCAGTCCTCGCTCTGGCGCAGGGCGCGGGTGCGTTCCTCGACCGTGCGCTCCAGCTTCTCCTGCCGGCGCCGTTCGGCGGTGATGTCCGTGTAGGTGGTGACGAAGCCGCCTTGCGGCAACGGTGTGCCGCTGACGGCGATCACCTGCCCGTTCGGCCGGACGCGCTCGAAGTAATGCGGCTCGAATTTGGCCGCCCGCTCCAGCCGGCGCTGGATCTTGCCTTCGATGTCGCCCGGCCCGTACTCGCCGCGTTCGGCGTTGATGCGCAGGAAGGCCTCAAGATGCGTGCCGCGCTGCGCTAGGGAATGAGGCAGATCCAGCATCTCGTAGAGGCCGCGATTCCACGCCGCGAGCCGCAGATCAGCGTCGAACACGGAGAAGCCCTGACTGACGTGGTCGAGGGCTGCCTGCATCAGATCAATCAGGGCCTGCTGGGACGAGGGCTCGCTCATGTCATGACTTTAGCAAGCACGGCGGGAAGCGCCAGTCACCCATCAGGAGGATTGAAGCGAAAACACAGCGCGGGACAGGGGCAGCGCCCCTGCCAGCCGGGAGCCTGCGAAGTGCATCAGCCCGAGCGTGTCATGCCAAGGCACTGAGGCATCGCGCCTTGAAAATGCTCAAGCGCCGCTCGGGCTTGATCAGCTCTCGGTGAGCCAAGTTCACCGAGAGCTGGTCTCAGGCGGGCGCTGCCGCGTAGTCGCGCTCGTCGACGATGACCTTGCCGTCATTCGGCAGGCTGCCGACGGCGACAAGGGTGACGGCGCCTTTCATCTTGGTGACATCGCGCAAGGTATCGGCAACGCGGGCGGCCAGGCCATCATCCTGCGACGGGGCCTCGGCGAAGAGGGACATGACGTCCTGCTCGTCGCGCCGGGTGACCGTGAGGCGCGCGCGCACCAGTTCCGGGTGGCGTGCGGTGATTTCGGCGATCTGGACCGGATCGACGAACATACCCTTGATCTTGGTGCGCTGGTCGGCACGGCCGAGCCAGCCGGCCAGCCGCATGTTGGTCCGCCCGCAGGCCGACTGTCCCGGCAGGATGGCTGACAGGTCACCGGTGCCGAAGCGCAGCATCGGATAGGCGCGCTTGAAGGTGGTGACCACGAGTTCGCCCACCTCGCCATCAGCCACCGGTGTGCCGGTTCCGGGCCGAACGATTTCAACGATGCAGTCCTCGTTGACGATCATTCCGTCCGCCACCTCGGATTCGTAGGCGATGACGCCGAGTTCGGCAGTGGCATAGCATTGGCGCACGGTGACGCCGCGCGCCGCGTAGTCGGCCCGCAGGGACGGGAACAGGGCGCCGCCGGAGACTAGGGCGCGCTTGATCGACGAGGCATCACGGCCAAGGTCGCGGGCCTTGTCGAGGATCACTTTCAGGAAGTCCGGTGTGCCGACATAGGCGTCCGGCTGCAGGATGGCGACGGCCTCGACCAGCATTTCGGTGTTGCCGACGCCGGCCGGGAAGACGGTGCAGCCGAGCGCCCGAGCGCCATGATCAAGCAGGAAACCGCCCGGCGTCAGGTGGTAGGAGAAGGTGTTGAACACAACGTCGCCCGGCTTGAACCCGGCCGCAGCCAGGGCACGGGCAGCGTTCCACGGGTCCTCCCCTTCCGGTTGCGGTTCGAAGATCGGGCCAGGGGACATGTAGACACGGGGCGCGCCCGCAATCTCGCCGGACAGGAAGCCGCCGAAGGGGGGATGCTGCTTCTGCAGCGCCAGAAGATCCGATTTGCGCAGCACCGGCATGCCGGCGAGGGCCGCCCGGGAGGAAATCGACGCCGGGTCGATGCCGGCCAGATGCCGGGCCCAGCCGGGCGCGGTGCGAACGGCATGGGCAATTGCATCCGGCAGCCGGGCAAAAAGCTCCGCTTCGCGCTGCGCCGGCGGCAGCCGGTCACGCGCCTCGAATTGTTCACCGGTCATGGCTCTGTCCTCGCTCACCAGATCCGTTGCGGGCCTTGCAGCCCCGCAACGGCGCTCACTCTCTGTTCCAGTCACCCGCACGGCCGGACATTCTCGGGTCTCCCGGCCCTGCGGCGGTCGTTGTCACGCAAGCCAGCGCTTGCGGCGCTTGTAATGCTTCACATTGCGGAAGGACTTGCGCCCTTCCCCACCGACGCCGAGGTAGAATTCCTTCACGTCCTCGTTCTCGCGCAGCGACTTGGCATCGCCGTCCAGCACGATGCGGCCGGATTCGACGATGTAGCCGTAGGTGGCGTAGCGCAGGGCGATGTTGGTGTTCTGCTCGGCAAGCAGGAACGACACGCCCTGCTGCTCGTTGAGCTGCTTCACGATCTCGAAGATTTCCTCGACGAGCTGCGGCGCAAGACCCATGGACGGCTCGTCCAGGAGGATCATGCGCGGCCGGCTCATCATGGCGCGGCCAATGGCGCACATCTGCTGTTCGCCGCCCGAGGTGTAGCCGGCCTGGCTGTGCCGGCGTTCCTTGAGACGCGGGAAATACTCGTAGATCATCTCCAGATCGGCCTTGATCGCACCCGAGCCGTCACGGCGGGTGTAAGCACCGGTCAGGAGGTTTTCCTCGATGCTGAGGTGGCCGAAGCAATGGCGGCCCTCCATCACCTGGATGCAGCCGCGGCGCACCAGATCATTGGGCGACAGGTCCTGGACGTGCTCGCCCTTGAACTGGATGTTGCCCTTGGTGACATCGCCGCGCTCGGCGCCCAGCAGATTGGAAATGGCCTTCAGCGTCGTGGTCTTGCCGGCGCCATTGGCGCCCAGCAAGGCCACGATGCCGCCTTCCGGAACCGTGAGGGACACGCCCTTGAGCACGAGGATGACGTGATCATAGATCACCTCGATGTTGTTCACCGACAGGATGGGGCTGCTGCCGGTCGGGCCTGACGTGGTCTCTGCATGTGCGGACATGGAACTCGTCTCCGGTCTCGCGTCTCTGGTGTCCGGGAAGGACCCCGCCGCACGGCGCGGCGGGATCTGTCGTGTCTGGCTGAGGTCAAGCCGGGCTCAGTTCGGGCCCGGCCCGGCCATCGGCCGGGCTCAGTTCGGGCAGGCTTCCGTGCGGGCCGGCCAGGGTGCGTTCTTTTCCGCGTAGTCCTTGGCAGCGGCTTCCAGGAGCGGGCGAACCTGCTCCTTCATCGGCTCGATCCAGTCGGTGGCCTTGACCCACTTCTTGCCGTCCCACTCCTGGATGAACACCGGATGCGAACCGGCGTGATCCTCGCAGGTGACCTTCATCGGATGGGCAAAGCCGGCGAGGCCGATTTCCTGCAAACGGGCTTCGGTGAGGTTCAGCGCCTCAAGGCCGATGCGCATGTCTTCGCCGGTCAGGACCTTCTTGCCGGTCTTTTCCTGCGCCGTGCGGATCGCCTCGGCGATGATCACCGAGTTGAGGACGCCGCGGTTGTAGAGCGCACCGCCGAAGGTTTCCGGGTTGGTCTGCGACTTGCCGGCATCAACGACGAGCTTCTTGATGTCGCCAAGTGCCTTGAAGTCGGTTCCGACGCCCGAGAAGTTGAGGGTCTTGAAGCCCTTGGCCGCTTCGCCGCCGGCACCGGCGTCTTCCTCACCGGCCGACCACCAGGCCGCAATGAACTTCTCCATCGGGAAGCGCGTCTTGACGGCTTCCTTGACGGCGGTCGGGTTCATCGCACCCCAGCCCCACATGACCATGTAGTCCGGACGGTCGCGGCGGATGTTGAGCCACTGCGACGACTGGTTCTGCATTTCCTTGGCCGGGACCGGGTACTGCACCAGCTCGAAGCCATAGTCCTTGGCGAGCTGCTCCAGGAGCGGGATCGGCTCGCGGCCGAAGCCGGCGTCGAGGAAGATGTAGCCGATCTTCTTGCCCTTCAGCTTGTCGAGGCCACCTTCCTGCTCGGCGATGTACTTGATGATGACCGAGGCGCCGTCCCAGTAGGTGACCGGCACGTTGTAGACCCAGGGGAAGGTGTTGCCGACGGCAGCGGCCGAGAGGCCGTAGCCCATGGACAGGACCGGGATCTTGTCGACGGCGGCTTTCGGGATGACCTGCAGCGTGATGCCGGTCGAATACGGGTTATAGACGAGCGCGCCCTTGCCCTTGGTGGCTTCGTAGCACTCGATGCCCTTCTGGCTGTCGTAGCCGGTTTCGCATTCCTCGATGGCGATCTTCACGCCGCCGATGCCACCGTCGCGCTCGTTGAGCATCTTCAGGTAGTCGTTCATGCCGTTGGCGATGTGAATGCCGGAGCCGGCGAAGGCGCCCGTGCGGTAGGTGAGCAGCGGGACGTAGTTGCTGTCCTCGGCCTGCGCCACGCCAGCCCCGAAGGGCGCGGCGAGGGTGAGCGACAATGCTGTTCCCAGTGCAATTGCTCTGAAGTTCATCTTGTTTCCTCCCAAATGACGGCAGGGATGTCCCGCGTCATCGAACCGACATCAGGCCTCCTCCCCCGGGTCGGTTCGCTTCCCCGGTTGGCCAAGCGTGGATGGGCCCGTCAGTACGGGAAGGGCCACACCCTGAGCTTCTGCTTGCCGATCTGCCACAGCCGGGCGAGCCCGTGCGGTTCGACGATCAGGAAGAAGATGATCAGCGCACCGACGATCATGAACGTCACGTGCTGGATCGATTCTGCGGCCACCTCGACGCCGAACAGGCCCGGCAGGAAGCGCAGGAACACCGGCAGGATCCAGATGAAGGCCGCGCCAAGGAACGAACCGGCGATGCTGCCGAGACCGCCCAGGATGACCATGAACAGGATCTGGAACGACAGGGTGATCGAGTAGGACGATGGTTCCGCCGCGTTGAGCCAGAAGAACACCATCATCGCGCCGGCGACGCCGCAGATGTAGGACGACACGGCAAAGGCGAGCAGCTTGGTCTGCAGCGGCCGCACGCCCATCAGCTCGGCGGCGATGTCCATGTCGCGGATCATCATCCAGGAGCGGCCGATGCGGCCACGGATAATGTTGGAGACGAGGATCGCCAGACCGACCGTGATGGCGAGCACGACGAAGTAGCGGGTCAGCGGGGTTGCCTCGGCACCGGTGACGATGACGCCGAAGACTTCGCGCTGCGGGATCTCGATCGCACCCGAGGCATTGTAGTTGTAGAGCCACGGAATGCGGATGAAACACCATTCCAGGAAGAACTGCGCCGCCAGCGTGGTGACGGCAAGGTACAGGCCCTTGATGCGCAGCGACGGCAGGCCGAAGACCGCGCCGATGCCGGCCGAGAACACACCCGAGACCAGCACCAGGACGATGACATTGGCATCGGGGAAGATCGAGGTCAGCTTGTAGGCCGCATAGGCACCAACGCCCATGAAGGCGCCCGAGCCCAGGGACAGCTGGCCGGCAAAACCGGTCAGGATGTTGAGGCCGATGGCGGCCAGGGAAAACACCAGGAACGGGATCATGATCGAGGTGAGGAAGAAATCATTCGCCAGCAAGGGGATGGCGACGAAGGCCACGGCCAGGATGATCCCCATGGCGATCCGGTCCTGCCGGATCGGAAAGAGGGCCTGATCTGCCTCGTAGGTCGCCTTGAACTGGCCTGCTTCACGGTAAAACATGGGTCAGGTCCTCACACGCGCTCGATGATGCGTTCGCCGAACAGGCCCTGCGGACGGAACAGCAGGAAGATCAGCGCGATGATGTAGGCAAGCCAGCTCTCGATGCCGCCGCCGACGAGCGGGCCCCAGTAGATCTCGCCCAGCTTCTCGCCGAAGCCGATGATGAGACCGCCGATGATGGCACCGGGAACCGAGGTGAACCCGCCGAGGATCAGCACCGGCAGAGCCTTGAAGGCGACGATCTCGAGGGCGAAGGACACGTCGGAGCGGGCGCCCCACATGATGCCCGTGGCCAGCGCCACGATGCCGGCGGCGAACCACACGATGGCCCAGATCTGGTTCAGCGAGATGCCGACCGACAGGGCCGCCTGGTGGTCATCGGCCACGGCGCGCAGGGCCCGGCCGATCCGCGTCTTGTTGAAGAACAGCGCCAGACCCGACACCATCAGGATGGCGATGACCGCCGCAGCGATGTCGATGTGCTGCAGCACGACAAGGCCACGCTCACCGAATTCGAAGGCGGTGGAGCCGGTCGGCAGCCACAGCTCTTCGGTGATCATGCGCTTGGGCTCACCGCCGAAGACGAATTCGCCAAAGCCGATGAGGAAATACGTCAGGCCGATGGTCGCCATCAGCAGGATGATGTCCGGCTGGTTGACCAGCGGCCGCATCACCACCCGTTCGATGCCATAGGCCAGAACGCCCATGACGCCGATGGTCAGGATCAGGGCCACGAAGGCCGGAATGCCCTGTTCGTGCAGGCCGACCAGCGTCAGGCCGGCGAACACCACCATGATGCCCTGCGCAAAGTTGAAGACGCCGGACGCCTTGAAGATCAGCACGAAGCCCAGCGCGATCAGCGCGTAGAGAATGCCGGAGACGAACCCTTCCCAGAGCACCTGGATCAGGAAATCCGGCTGCTCCGCCATCTGGACGAAGGGACTGACAAGAATATCGTAGAGCATGCTCCTGCCCCCCTTAATGCGACACGCCGAGATAGGCGTCGATGACTTCCTGGCTGGCCTGCACTTCGGCCGGGGGGCCGTCAGCGATCTTCTTGCCGTAGTCGAGCACGACAACGCGGTCGGACAGATCCATCACGACACCCATGTCATGTTCGATGAGGGCGATGGTGGTGCCGAACTCCTGGTTCACGTCGAGGATGAAGCGGCTCATGTCCTCTTTTTCCTCGAGGTTCATGCCGGCCATCGGCTCGTCCAGAAGCAGCAGCTCCGGCTCCATGGCCAGTGCCCGGCCCAGCTCGACGCGCTTCTGCAGGCCGTAGGGCAGCTTGCCGACCGGCGTCTTGCGGATCGCCTGGATCTCGAGGAAGTCGATGATGTCCTCGACCTTGCGGCGGTGGGCGATTTCCTCATCGCGCGCCGGGCCGTAATGCAGCACCTGCCAGAAGAAGTTGCGGTGCATCTTGAGGGTGCGGCCGGACATGATGTTGTCCAGCGTGGTCATGCCCTTGAACAGCGCCACGTTCTGGAAGGTGCGGGCGATGCCCTGGCTGGCAGCCTCATAGGGCCGCATCTTGCGGCGAACCTCGCCGCGCCAGGTGATGGTGCCTTCCTGCGGATGATAGAAGCCATTGATGACGTTGAGCATCGACGTCTTGCCCGCGCCATTCGGCCCGATGATGGCGCGGATCTCGCCCTTGCGGATGTCGAAGGAGATGTTGGTGATCGCCTTCACGCCGCCAAACGACAGCGACACGTTGTCGACCTTGAGCAGGACCTCGCGCTGGGGCTCTGGCGCCGCCACCGGTTCGGCCGGAATGACCTTGGCTGCAGTCACGGCGTTCATTCGGCGGCCTCCCGGAGCTGGTGTCGCGGTGCGTGGGGTGTCATGTCGCGGATTTCCACCGTGCCTTCGATGATGCCGGTGCGGCCGTCCTCGAAGGTCACCTCGGTACGCACATGGCGCGAGGTGGAGCCGTCGTAGAGCGCCTCGATCAGCGGGGCGTAGCGGTCGGCAATGAAGGAGCGGCGGACCTTCTGCGTGCGCGTCAGCTCGCCGTCATCGGCATCCAGTTCCTTGTGCAGGATCAGGAAGCGGCGGATCTGCGACCCGGCCATCATCGGCTCACCCGCCAGGTCCCGGTTCACCTGGTCAACGTGATCCTGGATCATGTTGTAGACCTCGGGATTGGCGGCGAGTTCCTGATAAGAGGCGTAGTTGACGTTGTTACGCTCGGCCCAGCTTCCCACGGAGGTCAGATCGATGTTGATGAAGACGGTGGCGAAGTCCTGCCCGTTGCCGAAGGCCACCGCCTCCTTGATGTTGGGGAAGAACTTCAGCTTGTTCTCGATGTATTTCGGCGCGAACAGCGCGCCGTCATTGAGCTTGCCGACGTCCTTGGCGCGGTCGATGATCTTGAGGTGGCCATTGTCCGCGATGAAGCCGGCGTCGCCGGTCAGCACCCAGCCATCCTCGGTCTTGGTCGCGCGGGTGGCCTCATCGTTCTTGTAGTAGGCGACGAAAACGCCGGGCGAGCGGTACAGCACCTCGCCATTGTCGGCGATCTTCAGCTCGACCTGCGGTGCCGGCTTGCCGACCGTGTCGCCATAGATCTCCCCGTCGGGCTGCAGCGTGATGTAGACGCTGGCTTCCGTCTGGCCGTAGAGCTGCTTCAAATTGAGCCCGAGCGAACGGTAGAAGCGGAAGATTTCCGGCCCGATGGCCTCGCCGGCGGTGTAGCCGACCTTGAGCCGGGTGAAGCCGATGCGGTTCTTCAGCGGACCGTAGACCATGATCTCGCCGAGGCTGTAGAGCAGCCGGTCGGTAAAGGGCACGCTCTCGCCGTTGAGGATCTTTTCGCCAGAGCGGCGGGCGACGTCCATGAAGAAGTCGAACATCTTCTTCTTCAGCCGGCCGGCATCCTCCATGCGGACCATGATGCGGGTCAGCATGCCTTCGAACACACGCGGTGGGGCGAAGAAATAAGTCGGCGCGATCTCGAGACGGTCGAGATCGACGGTCTCGAGGCTCTCCGGGCAGTTGACGCAATAGCCGGCAGTGTAGGCCTGGGCGAGCGAGAAGACGTGATCACCGATCCAGGCCATCGGCAGGTAGGCGAGTACTTCCTCGGTCTCGTCGAGCCGGTCGAAGGCATTGCCGTTGCGCGCCGAGATGACGAGATTGTCGAAGGACAGCATGACGCCCTTCGGCCGGCCGGTGGTGCCCGAGGTATAGAGCATCACCGCGATGTCCGAGCCCTTATGGCCGGCAAAGCCGTTTTCCCAGGCGGCGGCGGCATCTGCGTCCTTGTCAAGGACGGCGCGGCCCATGTCCTGGACGGCGGAAAAATGGCTGAGATGGGTGTGATCGTAATCGCGCAGGCCGCGCGGCTCGTCATAGACGATGTGCTTGAGGCTGGTCAGGTCCTCCATCGACAGGAGCTTGTCGACCTGTTCCTGATCCTCGACGATGGCAAAGCGCACTTCGGCATGGCTGAGGACATAGGACATCTCTTCAGCGACCGAGTCTGCGTAGACCGGCACCGGGATGGCCCCCAGAGCCTGCGCGGCGACCATCGACCAGTAGAGATGCGGCCGGTTGGCACCGACGATGGCGACCTTGTCACCCGCGGTGAGCCCGAGTTGACGAAGCCCGAGGGAAAAGGCGCGGGTCTCTTCAAGAACTCCGGCCCAGGTCCAGCTTTGCCAGATGCCGAAATCCTTTTCCCGCATTGCGGTCCGCTCCCCGAGATCCCGCGCATTGCGCAAAAGAATCTTCGGGAAGGTGTCCACGTCGCCTCCCGCGACGTTGGCCAGCCTTGCCATAGCGTGTTCCACCCTTGATGTGCGCCCCGTTCATCGGAGTCGCGCTTATGTTCGTATGGAACGACGGCTCCTCCCCGCTGTACAGCCCCCATTTCGAGGGGCTTGCAGCGGGCCGCTCCCACACGCAGGACGACGCTAGGCCAGGCAGATTTCGCCAGTATGTGCCGAATGTGACGAAATGTTTCGTTAACCCTCTCCATTGGGATGAGGGGGCCGGCAAACCGCCCGGCCACCCCCGTGTCAGAACCTGGGACAACACGCCGCGGACTGATCCGCAGGCGACAAACCGGCGTACTGGACAAGAATTGCGGGTGACTTATGTTGCCACAAAACAAAATGGCTGGCCGTTGGCCGCCTGCCGTGCCCCGGAGTACCCATGACATTCCAGTTCTCGCCCAAGATGCCGGCCAATGCCGCCGAAGAGATGCGCGCCGTGCGCCTGCCCGGGGATCACCCGCAGGTGAAGACGGGCAAGATCGGCGTGCTGATCGTCAATCTCGGCACGCCGGACGGCACGTCCTACTGGCCGATGCGCCGCTACCTGCGCGAGTTCCTGTCCGACAAGCGCGTGATCGAATGGCCGAAGGTGCTCTGGTACCCGATCCTCTATGGCATCGTGCTGATGACCCGGCCGAAGAAGTCCGGCAAGGCCTATGACGAGATCTGGAACAAGGAACTCGATGAGTCGCCGCTGCGCACCATCACCCGCAACCAGTCCGACAAGCTTGCCGCCCAGATGGGCGACCACGGCGGCCGGCTGGTGGTCGACTGGGCCATGCGCTATGGCAACCCGTCGATCCGCTCGCGCTTGGAAAACCTGAAGGCCGAGGGCTGTGACCGGATCCTGATCTTCCCGCTCTATCCGCAGTATTCGGCCGCAACGACCGCGACAGTGAATGACGAGGTCTGCAAGGCGCTGCTCGACATGCGCTGGCAGCCGGCGATCCGCACCGTTCCGCCCTATCATGACGATCCGGTCTATGTGGAAGCGCTGTCGCAGTCGGTGGAGCGCCATCTGGCCGGCCTCGATTTCGAGCCGGACGTGATCCTGACGTCCTACCACGGCATTCCGCAGTCCTACTTCAAGAAGGGCGACCCCTACCACTGCCACTGCATGAAGACGACGCGGCTGATGCGCGAGCGGCTTGGCATGGACAAGGAGAAGCTGCGGGTGACGTTCCAGTCGCGCTTCGGCCCGGAAGAATGGCTGCAGCCCTACACCGACAAGACCGTCGAGGCGCTGGCAAAGCAGGGCGTCAAGAACATCGCCGTGATGAACCCGGGCTTTGTCGCCGACTGCCTGGAAACGCTGGAGGAAATCGCCGGTGAAGCGGGCGAGATCTTCCATGAGGCCGGCGGTGACAACTTCACCCACATCCCCTGCCTGAACGAAAGCGACCTGGGCATGGCCGTGCTTGAGGCCGTGACGCGCCGGGAACTCTCCGGCTGGCTGTAACGGCAGTCCGATCCCGACCTTTTCGCGCGCCGCTCCTTTGAGAATGGGAAGCGGCGCGCAGGTACCTGTCGCATTTCAGCCTTTGCCGCTGGCCCTTGGGCGCGAACCGTCGCATACTCCGCCCGTTTTCCGGACGCGGAACACGGGAGCCCGGTATGCCGCAGATTGCTGGTTTTGATATTGCCCTGATCGTCCTTTTCCTTGTGGTGGTGCTGCTGTTCTTCGCCGGTGTGAAGACAGTGCCGCAAGGCTACAGCCTCACGGTCGAGCGCTTCGGGCGTTACCGCCGGACGCTGACCCCCGGCCTCAACATCATTGTTCCGGTGATCGACAAGATCGGCCGCAAGCTGAACATGATGGAGCAGGTGCTCGACGTTCCCTCGCAGGAGGTCATCACCCGCGACAACGCCACGGTCACGGCCGATGGCATCACCTTCTATCAGGTGCTGGACGCTGCCCGCGCCGCCTATGAGGTGGCAGGTCTCGAGAATGCCATCCTCAACCTCACCATGACCAACATCCGCTCGGTGATGGGCTCGATGGACCTGGACGAACTCCTCTCCAACCGCGACGAGATCAACACGCGCCTGCTGCGCGTCGTCGATGCGGCGGCAGAGCCCTGGGGCGTGAAGATCACCCGCATCGAGATCAAGGACATCAACCCGCCGCGCGACCTGGTGGATTCCATGGCGCGCCAGATGAAGGCCGAGCGCGACAAGCGTGCCTCGATCCTCGAAGCCGAAGGCAAGCGGCAGTCGGAGATCCTGAAGGCCGAGGGCGAGAAGCAGGCGCTGATCCTGCAGGCCGAGGGCCGCCGCGAATCCGCGTTCCGCGATGCAGAAGCGCGCGAGCGCGAGGCGGAAGCCGAGGCCAAGGCAACGAAGATGGTCAGCGAAGCCATCTCCTCCGGCGACATGCAGGCGATCAACTATTTCGTCGCGACGAAATACATCGAAGCCTTCAAGGAACTGGCGACCTCACGCAACCAGAAGACCCTGATCCTGCCGATGGAAGCAACCGCGCTGCTGGGATCGCTGACCGGCATTGGCGAGATCGCCCGCGAGGCCTTCACGCGCGACGGGGACAAGAGCAACGGCACTGGCAGTGGCACCGCGCCGCGCGTGCCGACGGTGCCGCCGAGCAGCGAGGCCTGAGCCATGGGCCTTGTGGAGCGGATCCTGTTCGAACTCGGTCCCTGGAGCTGGTGGGTGCTGGGGCTGGCACTGATCGCGCTGGAAGTCGTGCTGCCGGGAACCTTCTTCCTGTGGTTCGGCATCGCCGCGATGCTGGTCGGCGTCCTGGCGCTGATGGTGGACCTGTCGTGGCAGGTGGCGCTGGGGCTGTTCATCTTTCTCGCCCTGCTCAACCTGGTCGTCGGCCGCCGGCTGCTGCGCAAGGGCGAGGCCGTTGTCGGCGACCCGCATCTGAACCAGCGCGGCAGCCGCTATATCGGACGGGAGTTCGTGCTGGCCGAGCCGATCACCCAGAACGGCGGCAGGCTCTCCGTCGATGACACCGTCTGGCGCATCACAGGGCCGGAACTGGCCGCCGGAACGCGGATCCGCGTGACCGGCATCGACGGCGCACAGCTGGTGGTCGAGACAATCTGACCGGACGGACGGCCGCCGGCCTTCGCTCAAGGGTTATGGCCGAGCGGCAGCGGCGGCTCTTCCGACATCAGAAGAATGCTGACACGGCGGTTGGCAGCCAGGAACGGGTCGTTGGGGAAGAGCGGCTCGCTGTCCGCTTTGCCAACGACGGAAAAGATCTGGTCCTGCGGCACGCCATATTCGGTGAGAACCTGACGCGTGACATTGGCACGGTCGCTCGACAGCTCCCAGCTGGTGTAGGCCGGATCGACGGCTGAACTGCCGGTCGTTGTGTGGCCGGTGATCTGGATGCGGTTTGGCATCTCGGCCAGGACCGGAGCCATCTTGGTCAGGAGCTTGCGGGTGGTTTCATAGGGGTACTTCGCCCCTTCACGGAACATCGCGCGGCCATCCTGATCGACGATCATGATGTTGAGACCTTCCTCGGTCTCCTCGAAGATGATGTTCTGCGAAATCTCGGTGATTTCCGGCATTTCCTGCAGGGCCTGACGCAGGGAAGCTGCAGCCGTGGCGAACTGGCGCGACCGCTCGATGTCGGCTTCCAGCGTGTCATGGGTATTGGCTTCCGGGCCCTGCTTGCTCTTCTGCTCGTGGGCTTCGGAGGCGAAGTCGGAATCCATTTCCTGTTCGTTCTGGCTAACATTCTTCAGATAGTCGCGAACCGGAATGCCTTCGGACTCGATGATCCCGCTGCGGCGGGACGTTTCCTTCACGCCGAACGCATCCTTCATCGACCCCGAGACGATCTGCAGCTTCTGCTGGTTCTGGGTCGAGAAGGAGATGATGAGCACGAAGAAGCACACCAGAAGCGACATCAGGTCGGCGAAGGTCACGAGCCATTCGGGTGCGCCGCCGCCGCCTGATGGTTTTTTCCGGGCCATATCAGATTTCCTTAGGCATCAGGCTTCAAGCCGCATCAGCAAGGCTCGCCCTTGCCTTCTCCGGCAGGTAGGCAAGCAGCATTTCCTTGATCAACGCGGGCGACTTGTTTTCCCGGATCTGGCAAATGCCATCGATAAGCAGGGTCTGGTTGATTTCCTCGGTTTCCAGCTTGTCGTCGAACTTGTCGCAGAGCGGCAAGCAGACCACGTTGGACACGAGCGCGCCGTAGAGCGTCGTCAACAGCGCGACGGCCATGGCGGGACCGATGGCAGACGGATCGTCCATGCCGGCGAGCATCTGCACCAGACCGACCAGCGTTCCGATCATGCCGAAGGCCGGGGCACTGTCGGCCAGCGCCTTGTAGAAGCGCTTGCCCTGGGTCAGGCGAGTCAGCGTCAGATCACGCTCACGCTCCATGGACTCGCGGATGAAATCCAGTTCATAGCCGTCAGCGATGTACTGGGCACCCTTGGCAAGGCCCGGGTCAGAGACGTCAGCATTCTCGAGACCGAGCGGGCCGTTCTTGCGAACGATTTCTGCCAGACGGACGATCTCTTCGACCATGTCGCGCGGGTTCATGCCGCGTGACATGAAGCCGACCTTGACGCCGGCGCCTACGGCCGCACCGAGACCATTGAGCGGAAAGCGGATGATCGTTGCGAGAAAACCACCGCCGAACACGATGGCGATGGACGGGATGTCGATGAACTGACTGATCGTGCCACCGAACATGATGGCCCAGATCACAACGGCAAAACAGCCGACAATGCCGATGATTGACGCAAAATCCATGAGAGACCACACCCGGACTGGGGGCGAACATCGCCCATTCACGTGCGGCCAAATCTATGGCGGGTTTAGCTAATCAATCGCTAATGCTGTTGCAGATCGCAGTGAAGTGATTGCGCTGCGCACCACGATTTTTGCGGGGTCGCAATCTGCGCGGCGTCATGCCGCGCCGATGCGCAGAAGATCGTGCAGATGCAGGATGCCGACAGGGCGGCCGTCGTCGACGACAAAGACCGAGGTGATCGACGATGCGTTGATGAATTCGAGCGCGGCCGCCGAGAGCAGGTCGCCGGAAATCGACTTCGGCTTGCGCGTCATGATCTCGTCGACGGACTTGTCGAGGAAATTCGTCGAGATGTGCCGGCGCAAGTCACCGTCCGTGACGATGCCGACCAGTTTTCCGTCCTGATCGATCACACCGACGACGCCGAAGCCCTTCTGGGTCATCAGCACGATGGCATCACGCATCAGCGAGCCGAGCCGGATCAGCGGAACGCTGTCGCCGGAATGCATGATGTCACGAGCCAGACGCAGGCTGGCGCCCAGTTTGCCGCCCGGATGGAACACGCGGAAATCCTGCGCCGTAAAGCCGCGCGCCTCGAGCAGGGCGACGGCAAGGGCGTCGCCGATGGCGAGCTGCAGCAAGGTCGAGGAGGTGGGAGCCAAGCCATGCGGACAGGCTTCGGTCACCTTCGGCAGGGCAAGAACGATGTCGGCTGCCTTGCCCAGCGCGCTGGTTTCCGACGAGGTGATCGCCACCAGCGGCACACGGAAGCGGCGGGTGTAGGCGATGATGCTGGCGAGTTCCGTGGTTTCGCCCGACCAGGACAGGGCAAGCACCACATCATCCTGGGTGATCATGCCGAGATCGCCGTGGCTGGCTTCGCTGGCATGAACAAAGAACGCGGGCGTACCGGTGGAGGCGAGCGATGCGGCCATCTTGGTGCCGATATGGCCGCTCTTGCCGATGCCGGTGATGATGGCGCGGCCCCGAATGCCGCGCATCAACGCAATCGTGCGGGCAAAGGGATCGCCAAGACCGTTGCGCAAGGCAGCCCGCAAAGCGGTCAGCGCGGCAATTTCGGTCTCGATGGTGCGGTCTGCGGATGCAAGGCTTGCCTCTGCATCTGCGGCTGACACGGCATCCTGCGCCGGAAGATGTGCACTCTGCATCTGTCCTGTCCCGTTGGCTTGTTGTCGCCCTGGCCCCCGCCGTAACGAGGTTGTCTAAGCCAGCCGGACGTTTCAGGCAAGGGCCGCGCCTAACCGGCAAAGCATCCGCCTGCCGCGCCGCGTGTCAAGCGGTGCCATCCGCAGGCTTCAGGCGCGGCGCTTAACTGGTCAGCACATCTCGCCTGCGCGACGGCGTTCGCCGAACCAGCCCGCCAGAAAGTCGACGAAAGAGCGCACCTTGCCAGACAGATGGCGCCGGTGCGGATAGACCGCATAGATCGCAGGGCCGTCATGGTCGAAGCCCTGCAGCAGCGGGACCAGACGGCCCGACTGGATGTCCTGGTGCACGAACATGCGCGGCGTGCGCAGGAAGCCAAGGCCGCACAGCGCCGCATCGCGGGCGGCCGAGGCGCTGTTCACCTCAATCCGGCCACGCACGGGCACGGCAAAACGGTCGCCGTTTTCGGCAAAGTGCCAGTTGGACTTGTGCCGGTAATTGGTGTCGATGATGCAGGGCTTGCCGGAGAGTTCGCTCGGGTGTTCCGGGGTGCCGTGTTGGGCAAGCACGTCCGGCGTGGCGCAGACGACCGTGCTGAAGGGCGCGATCTTGCGGGCAATCAGACTGGAATCCTCCAGGTCCGTAACGCGGATGGCAACGTCGAAGCCTTCTTCCACCAGATCGACGAAGCGATCATCGAGGCGCAGGTCGATGGTGATCTCAGGCTCGGCGACGAGGAACTCCATGATCGCCCGGTTGATGAGGCCATCGCCCATTGACCGAGGAGCCGACACCCGCAGGCGGCCGCGTGCCTCGTGATGGGTGGACTGGACAGAGGCCTGCAGGTCGTCAATCCGCTGCAGGATGTCGGAGGCTTCCTTGTAGTAGGCCTCACCCACTTCGGTCAGCGAGATCTGGCGCGTGGTGCGGTTGAGCAGCCGGACGCCAAGTTCGTCTTCCAGTTCGCCGATGTATTTCGAGACCAACGCCTTCGAGCGGCCCATTTCCCGGGCTGCGGCGGAAAAGCCGTTGCTGTCCACCACCTGGATGAAGCAGCGCATGCGCGTGATGGCGTCCATTGCCTCGTCTCCCTTGCCCGTTCAGGTCGTCATCAGGCCGTCGCTGCGCCGCCGTCCGCGCGCGGGTCGTGTGCGCCTTCCAGCCCGCCCCGCGCATTGCGGATGATCATGCCCGCGTGGCCCATCGTATCGGAATAATCCTCGCCAAGCACCACCACCTCGTGACCGGCACGCTCCAGCGCCCGCACCAGATCGGGATCGAACCGGGCTTCCAGACGCAGCGCCGTCGTCGCATCGCCCCAGGTGCGGCCAAGCAGCCAGCGGGGTGCGTCGATTGCCTCGCCCAACGGCATGCCGTTGAGAATGGCGCGGGTGAAGATGGCTGCCTGGGTCTGCGGCTGCCCCTCCCCGCCCATGGTACCATAGGTGACCACGCGGCCATCGGACAGGCGGGCCAGCGCGGGGTTGAGGGTGTGGAACGGCAGCCGTCCCGGCTCCAGCGCGTTCAGCGCCTCGGGGTGCAGCGAGAAACTGGCCCCGCGGTTCTGCCAGAGGATTCCGGTTTTCGGCAACAAACAGCCGGAGCCGAACTCCCAGTAGACCGACTGGATGAAGGAGACGGCGCAGCCCTTTGCATCGACTGCCCCCATCCAGATGGTGTCGCCGAGCGCCGACTTGACCGGCCAGTCCAGGGCGCGGCTCAGCGAAATGCCGGCCGCTTCCGCATCGAGCCAGGCGGCATCGAGGAATTTGGACGGCGGTTCGGGCAGACGGTCCGGATCGGTGACGATGCGATCCCGGACAAGGAAAGCGCGTTTCGTCGCCTCGACAAGACCATGAAGCATCGGGAACCCTTCCCGTGCCGGGACGTTCAGCCGGTCGTAGAGGCCAAGGATGATCAGTGAGGCGAGCCCCTGCGTCGGCGGCGGGGCGTTGAAGATTGTACCTGCTTTCGTCTGCAGCTTCAGCGCATGGCGGATGCGGGCCTCGTAGCGCTCCAGATCGGCCTTGGTGACCGGCGCGCCGATGCGCTCCAGATCGTCGGCAATCGAGGCGCCGACGTCGCCGCGATAGAAGTCGTCAAAGCCGGCGACAGTGAGATGATCCAGCGTGTCGGCCAACCGCTCCTGGCGGATCACGTCGCCGGCCTCCGGCGCCTTGCCGTCCTTCAGGAACACGGAGGCAAATCCCGGCTGGGCTTCGAGCTCGGCCAGCTTCTCCGCCGTCAGATGCGCCTGGCTGCGCGAGACAGTAATGCCGTCCTTGGCGTGGGCGATGGCTGCCTGCATCAGCTCGCGGCGCGGCATGCGGCCGCCGAGGCTGGCGGCTGCCTCATAGGCCTTCTGCCAGCCACCGACCGTGCCGGCAACCGTGAGCGCGGCAAGCGGTCCGCGCGTCGGCACAGTGCCGTGACCTGCACGGTTGTAGGCGGCAATGGTGGCTTTTGAGCCAGCCGGACCACAGGCGGCGATCACCTTGGGGTCCTCGCCCGGAGGGGCAATGAGCCAGAAACCGTCACCGCCAATGCCGTTCATGTGCGGATAGACGACCGCGATGGTGGCGGCTGCCGCGATCATAGCCTCGATGGCAGAGCCGCCCTCGGCGAGGATCTCCGCCCCTGCCCGTGCCGCAGCCATGTGCGGAGCAACAACCATTCCGCCCGATGAGGTGACGGTATCCATCCTAGTCTCCGTTCAGGATTGAGGTCGGGGATCAGCGGGGGCGCGGAACCAGAACCCGCCAGAGCCCGCGCAGGAAAGCCCCGATGAGCCGCAAGAGACCGACACCGGCGAGACCGCCGACGAGAGCCGTGACGATGCCTTCTGCCGTTGCCGGAACAGCCGGTTCGAAGTCCTGATAGGTCCCGCGCACGACATCGGCATCGGATGTGGTCAGGAACAGAAGGATGCGTCCGAACTGATCGGACTGGTCATAGGCATCCCGTTCGGCGCGCATGTCGGCGAGACGTTCGCGCATGTCTTCAAGCGAATGACCCTGGGCTGCGACGAGCGGATCACTGTTGCGCTTCAGCCGGGCCAGCGCCCCATCCACATCCAGACCGTTGCGCGCCGCATCTTCAGCGGTGACGGCCATGACCTGCTGCAGGGCATCAATGGCCCCGCCAAGCCGCTGCCGGTACTGCTGGGCAAATTCGGGCAGCTGGGATGTCGTCACACCCGCCAGAATGCCAACGGCGATCACGAAAGGCCTGGCGAGCATGGTGATCTCCTCACTCCAAAGCGATGACGCCAGCTTCGCCGTCCTCGGTGCCAAAGGCAATGCGCAGTCCGTCCCGGTCCCAGGCAAGGGACGACACCGGAGCCTTGCCGGGCCGACGCATGAGAACTTCCGCGTTGTCCGAGAAGCGGCACAACAGGATCATGCCGTCCTGATAGCCGACCACGGCAACGTCCTCCTTGGGATGACAGGCCACTGCCGTCACCAGGGAATCCGACCGTGTGCCAAGCTGCAGCGGCGCCTGGCCCATCGGGCCCGTCTTGCCGAAGAAGGGCCAGACAATCGCGGCATTGGCGCCAGAGGTTGCGAGATACTTGCCCTTTTGCGACCAGCTGACGGACTTCACCTTGGCCGGATACCCGGTCATGCGCATGTCCTGGCCATCCGACAGCCGCCAGCCATGCAGGGCACTTTCCTGCATGGTGGTGACAACATACTTGCCATCGGGCGAGAAGGTGACCGCATGATGCGCGCCGGGCCAGTCGAGCTGCTGCGGCGCGCCTTGCGTGTTCACCCACCACAGGGTCACGCCCTCATAGCGGGCGACAGCCAGACGCAGGCCCTTAGGCGCGAAGGCAAGGCCGCCGACCGCGCGGGCATGAGCGAATTCCTTCTCCTTGCCATCGGAGAGGCGGACGAAGGCCGTGCGGCCACTGGCGAAGGCAACAGCGCCCGAAGGACCGCAGGCGACCAGATCGATCCACTTGCGCGGACGCTCAGACAGGACCGTGACGGATCCGTCTGTCCGGACCTCGACGACCCGGCCATCGTCACCGCCAGTCACCAGACCCGATCCGTCCGGGCGTTCATCAGCCGCCAGCAGGCCGCCGGAATGGGCGGCCGCGTGGATCTGGGTTCCGGCAAGAAACACGACCTCTCCGCCACCAAGGGCGAAATAGGGCGTGTCCTTGAGAAAGCCGGCCCGGACAACGAAGCCCGAGACGTCAGCCGCAGCAAGCGTCGTCACGTCGAATTCTCCCGTCAGACCGCGCAGGCGGCGAAGCCCTGCTTCAGGGCATCGAAGTCCAGCTCGCGGCCGATGAAGACCAGGCGGCTCTCATGCGGTTCGCCTTCCTTCCAGTCGCGCTGGTGATCGCCCTCGACGATCATGTGCACGCCCTGCAGCACGTAGCGCTGCGCGTCATCCTTGAAGGCCAGGATGCCCTTGAGACGCAGGATCTTGGCGCCGTCTTCCTGGGTCACGCGGTTGATCCAGGGGAAGAACGTGTCCGGATCCAGCTCGCCGGCGCGCAGGGAAATGCTGCGGACGGAATGCGGGTCGTCATGGTGGTGGTGATCGTGATCGCAGTCCGGGCCGCAGACGTGATCATGGTCATGGTCGTGGTCATGGTGATGATCATGCGCGTGATGCCCGTGATCATGATCGTGGTGGTGATGATGGTCATGCGTGCAGTCTGGGCCGCAGGCATGGTCGTGATCATGATGATGATGGTCGTGGTCGTGACCATGATCGTGGTCATGATGGTGGTGATGACCGTGACCGGTGTTCAGGAATTGCGGATCCAGCGACAGGATGCGGTCAAGGTCGAAGGCACCACGGTCCAGCACCTTGGCGATGTCGATGGCGCAGCGCTCGGTGCGGTGACGCACGGCATATGGGTTGATCTTGTGGATCCGCGCCTCGACGGCGGCAAGTTCCTCCGGTGACACGAGGTCGGTCTTGTTGAGAAGGATCACGTCGGCAAAGGCGATCTGGTCCTCGGCCTCGCGGGTGTCGGCGAGGCGCTGCAGCACGTGGCGGGCATCGACGACAGCGACCACCGCATCGAGGCGCGAGGCGGCGCGCACGTCGTCATCCATGAAGAAGGTCTGGGCCACCGGGGCCGGATCGGCAACGCCGGTGGTCTCGACGATGATGGCATCGAAGCTGCCGCGGCGCTTCATCAGGTTCTGCACGGTGCGGATCAGGTCGCCGCGCACGGTGCAGCAGATGCAGCCGTTGTTCATCTCGAAGATTTCCTCATCGGACTCGACGAGAAGATCGTTGTCGATGCCGATCTCGCCGAACTCGTTGACGATCACGGCATAGCGCTGGCCGTGGTTTTCCGAGAGGATCCGGTTGAGCAGCGTGGTCTTGCCGGCGCCCAGATATCCAGTCAGCACGGTCACCGGAATCTGCTTGGTCGGCTCGGGTGCGGCAGTAGTCATGTGAGTGGGTCCTGAGATTGGTCCTGTGCGGCGACCGGATGGCGGTACACCGCCGATCCGATTCGCAGCGCGGAAGCTGAGGTCGAATTTGGACGCAATATAGGGTGTTGCGCCGCGAAGTTCACGCCTTTCGCATCAAACGTCCGCAGCCTTCGAAAAAACACAGATGCACCGCCATGCTTCGCCATCCGACCGCATCGGACCAGTTAGGGCAGGAACTGGGAATTCGACCTGAAAGGATGCCGCGCATGACCGTTCATGATTCCCAAGCCCCAGCCCCGTCTTCCGCTCCCTCGCCGCGCAGCGCCGCATGGTTGCGCCTGACCGGAGCCGGCCTTGCCGCCGGAACGGTTGGACTGATTGTGCTGCTTGCCCCCTGGCAGAACCGCGGAGCAGATCTGCCCTTGCCGATGCCGGAGCCGCAACCGGTCACCGACGCCATCGCCCCGCCCATGCCGCTTCCCGTGGCTCCCTCCGGCCTGACACGGGAACTGGCGGCTGGCAGCAGCGGGTTGACGCCGATGGCGGTGCAGAGCGTGTCCAAGATGGGCAAGCCTGCGGCCCCGGCGCCGGGCGTAGCCTATGAGGAACAGGGCCGCGACCGGTTTCCACAAGCCGAGGACAACCCGGTGCACCGCGTGGCGGAAACCCCGGTCTCGACTTTTTCGGCCGATGTGGACACGGCCTCCTATGGCGTGATGCGCGCGGCGCTGATGGACGGTGTGCTGCCTCTGCCGGACGCAATCCGCACCGAGGAGCTGATCAACTATTTCAGCTATGACTATCCGGCGCCGGCGAAGGACGCAGCGCCCTTTGCCACCAGCCTGTCCATCGCACCGACGCCCTGGAACAAGGACACGCGGCTGTTGCGGATCGGGCTGAAGACGGCCTTGCCGGATAGCAGCGCGATGCCGCCGGCGCGGCTGGTATTCCTGATCGACACCTCCGGGTCGATGGATGCACCCGACAAGCTGCCGCTCCTGAAGAACGCCTTCCGCCTGTTGCTGACGACGCTGAAGCCGGAGGACACGGTGGCGATTGTTGCCTATGCCGGCAGCGCGGGAACGGTGCTGGAGCCGACACAGGCCAAAGAAGGAGCCAAGATCCTAGCCGCACTGGAGCGTCTGGACGCCGGCGGCTCCACGGCGGGCGGCGAAGGCCTGCGCCAGGCCTATGCGCTGGCGGAAGCCGGCAAGGCGGACGGCAGCGTCAGCCGCGTGATCCTGGCGACCGACGGCGACTTCAACGTCGGCTTCACGGAAGTCGCCGATCTGAAGGCCTTCGTCGAGCGGCAGCGGGCGAGCGGCGTGACCCTGTCGGTGCTGGGCTTCGGCCAGGGCAACTACAATGACGAACTGATGCAGGCGCTGGCGCAGAACGGCAATGGCAATGCCGCCTACATCGACAGCTTGACTGAGGCCCGCAAGGTTCTGGTGGAAGAGGTCGGCGCGACCCTCTTTACGGTCGCGAGTGACGTCAAGCTGCAGGTCGAGTTCAATCCGGCCGAAGTGAAGGACTACCGGCTGATCGGCTATGAAACCCGCGCCCTGCGCCAGGAGGATTTCAGCAACGACAAGGTGGACGCTGGCGACATCGGCGCGGGGCACACGGTGACAGCGCTGTATGAATTTACGCCGGCGAGCGTGACCGGTGGCCTGACCGAGCCCTTGCGCTATCAGGTGACGCCGCCAGCAGCGCCGGCCGGTTCCCCGGATGAGCTGGCATTCCTTCGTATCCGCTACAAGACGCCCGGCGAAAACGAGAGCAAGCTGATCGAGCAGCCGGTGACACAGGCGATGGCCGTCGACAGCTTCGAGGCAGCCGACGCGGACTTCCGCTTTGCCAGTGCGGTTGCGGCCTTCGGCGACATCCTCAAGGGCGGCCGTTTTACGAGGGACTACCGGCTTGAGGATGTTGCCGCCCTGGCCCGCAGCGCGAGGGGCGATGACAGCGCCGGCCACAGGGCAGCCTTCATTGGCCTCGTCGATCTCGCCAAGACCGCAAGGCCTTTGGCGCCGTTGCCGCAATAGTCGCTACCCTCACGCCCCGAGGCGGCGGCCGTGGCGGACGCCAGGAGGTGGGGAGGAGTCGCGGATCTTCACGTCCGGTTCGATCAGGTGGCGGGTGACGAGGACGTCCTCGCCGCCGATCTGGCGCAGCATCAGGGATGCCGCCATGGAGCCGATGCGGTCGGCATGGCTGGCAACTGTGGTCAGCGACGGGGTCCGCGCGGCGGCACCATCGACATCATCATAACCGGTGACGGCCATGCCAGGCCCGGGCTCGACACCGGCCCAGCGCAAGGCTGGCATCATGCCGAGCGCGACCATGTCA
The DNA here is from genome assembly GCF_026672425.1 of Pannonibacter sp. SL95. GTDB lineage: Bacteria > Pseudomonadota > Alphaproteobacteria > Rhizobiales > Stappiaceae > Pannonibacter. The sequence goes on along the minus strand of NZ_JAPPRC010000003.1, from coordinate 236,764 downwards.
TTGAAGCACATGACCGCCGACGGACGCTCCGGCGCCGCCAGCAGACGCGGCACCACCGACTGACCGTCGGTCTGGTTCATAAGCTCGGGGATATCGAGCTGCGAATCCGGATCGATGCCGGCTGTGGCCAGCGCCCGGCGCCAGCCGGCGTTGCGGTCACGGCCCGTCGAGGTTTCGCGCCGCCCGCCTGCCATGGCGATGCGGCGATGGCCCTGGCGGATCAGATGCTGGGTGACGAGGAAGGCACCGGTCTCATCGTCGCCGCGCACGATGGGGGCGTTCGCGCCCTCGACATCGCGGCAGATGAGGGTGACGGAAATGCCCTGATCGATCAGACGGTTGATTTCTTCCGGGGTGGTGCCGACCGACGCGCAGAGGATGAGGCCATCGGCACGGTGCTGCAGCAGCGTGTCGATGAACACGCGCTGACGCTCGACGTTGTCGCGGTGATTGCAGATGAAGACCATCTGCCCCTGTCGCTCCAGCTCGTCCTCCAGGGTGGAGAAGATCTCGGCGAAATAGGGGTTCATGATGTCATGCACGGCGACGCCGACGATCTGCGTGCGCGAGGTGCGCAGCGAGGCGGCGGAGCGGTTGTAGATGTAGCCCACCTGCCGCGCCATGTCCTTGACCTTGTCGCGGGTGGTCTTGGCAACAAGCGGAGAATCGCGCAGCGCGAGCGAGACGGTGGCGGTTGAGATGCCGAGCCGCTCGGCGATGTCGCCCAGCGTCAGGCGGCGGCCGCGCGGTTCGTCGGGGTGAACCCCTGAACCAGAACCCGGATTGTCGCTCATGCGCGCCACCTCAAACGTTCCCCGTGCGGGGCCTATCGCTGGCGCAGATACTCGCGCCGTCGTGATTCCCGCAAGGTGAAAGTGTGCCGCGCGATTGTTGCCGGTGCAACCGATGCCGCAACCTTAGCGCTGCGGCGCGGTGTCGTCATACTCTTCGCGCAGGTTGACGGTAACACGCCGGTTGAGCCGGGTGCACTCGGCAGGATCACAGTCCGTCTCCGGCCGCTCGATGCCATAGCCCTTGATCCAGATCCGCTTCGCCTCGACGCCCTCGGCGATCAGGAGGTCGTAGACGGCCTTGGCGCGGCGTTCAGACAGGCGCTTGTTGGCAGCCTCCCCGCCCGGTTCATCGGCATGGCCCTGGATCTTCGCCAGCCAACGCGGGTTGGCCTTGAGCCATGCCGCCTGGCGCAGAGCGATCTCGCGACCCTTCGCGTCAAGCTCGGCCACGCCTTCGGCAAAGAAGATGCGCCGGCCGATGTCGAGCATGAATTCTTCCTCGGTGCCCGGTGCAAAGCCGGCAGCCTGCGACGGGGTCTGCGGCTTTTCAGCTTCACTGATGGCCTGACAGCCGGACAGGATCCCGAGGCCGAGAACAAGCACGGCAAGGAAGCCGAAGCGGACTTGCGCAAAGTCATTCATCTTACGAACCGCCTGCATGTTCGCCCCCCGAAGCGCAAGCCTGAAATGTGGCGACATTTGGCAAGGCGATGGCAGCCGCGTCAACTCCAGAAGGGACGATCAGCTCACCTCTTCTTCACCACCTGCTCACGATAGAGAATGTAGAGCCCGGAGGCGACGACGACGCTGGCGCCGATGATGGTGGAGCTGCCGGGAATGTCGCCGAACACCAGGAAGCCAAGTCCGATCATCCAGATGATCTGCAGATAGGTGAAAGGCGCCAGAAGCGGTGCGGGCGCGCGGCGGTGCGCTGCGATGAAGATCCAGTGGCCAAGGCCACCCCAGACACCGGTCGACAGCAGCAGCACCCAGTGGAACAGGTCCGGCGGATTGACCCAGACGGCGAGCCCAGGCCCGGTCATGGCGATGGACGAGATGACGGCGGGGATGACCAGCATGCCGATAGTGGAGTTGGTCGCGGTCAGCATGCGTGTCATGAGCGCATAGAGCGCGTAGCACAGCATCGAGGCGACGGAATAGATCACCGCCCAGTGCATTGCCCCGCTGCCCGGCTGGACGATGATCAGCACGCCGATGAAGCCAACGAAGATTGCCACCCAGCGCCGGATGCCGGCCCATTCGCCGAGCAACGGCCCTGCGAGTGCGGTGACGACAATGGGACCGGCAAAGAAGATCGACATGGTTTCGGCCAGCTGCAGGTACTGCACGGCCAGGAAGTTGAACGAGGTGGTGCCGAGCATGGTCAGGCCGCGAACGAACTGCAGCCACGGACGGTCGGTGCGGAAAATCTCCGGATGCGCCCACATGCGGAACATGAAGAAGGCGATGACCAGATGGCTGACGAAGCGCAACCAGACAATCTGCAAGGGCGGCAGATGGCTGTAGGTGGTCAGATACTTGGCGGTGGCATCCAGGATGGAAAAGCACAGGCAGGTCAGCAGGATCATGCCGATGGCAATGAGCTGCGAACGCTTTTCCGCCGCTGCCTCGCGGTCGGTTGGCGCAGGCGGCGTAACAGGCTCGGTCATGGTCTTGTGTCCGCAGACGGGAGGGCGGGTCATCCGGCAGCGCAGAATGGCCACCGGATGAGTCTCACACTAGCCCTGTCCCCGCGCAGCCGAAAGATCTTGCGGGGCAAAAGCGGTACGCTGTGACCGCAAACCTGTCTCAGGCCTCGACAGCCAGCGGCACCACTGTGGCGATCGGCGCATCGTCGTCGAGATCGTCGGTGTCGTTGTCGAGTTCCGGATCGATCTCGGTGGTCAGCGACAGGTTCTTCTCGATCTGTCGCAGCAGCTTGCGCAGCTTCTTGCGATCCTTGTCGTCGAGACCGGCGATCGCTTCCTTCTCAAGGCGCTTCCAGGCCTTGTCCACGGACAGGACCCGGTCGCGGCCCTCATCAGTGAGGAAAACGCGGGCGAGACGGCCATCGGTCTCGGAAACCTGACGGCGAACGAGACCCTGGGCCGACAGCCGGGTCACCATCTTGGTGACGGTGGGCGGCTGCACGCCGAGAGCGAGAGCCAGCTGGCTCATCGTGCGGCCGTCCACGTCGGACAAAACCTTCAGCACCAGTTCCTGCCCCGGGTGCAGGCCAATGCGCATCAAATGACCGCCTGAGCGAGCCCGCTGGGCCTTGGCCGCCTGCAGCAGACGGAAAGTCACGCTCTTCTTGTAACTGAATGCCATCGTCGATCACTCCACTGCCGGTTGGCAAAGCCTAGCTTGCGACCACGCGGGAACCCAGTCCCGCGCGATTCGTCGCGACACTAGCCGCGTTCCTTAACCGTCAAATGACAACCGCGTGGCGGCGGCTCAAAACCGGGCAAGTTTCCTGCGAACCTTTTCAAGGTACTGCGCCCGGCTTGCCGGTGTCGAGCTGTCCATCGTGTAGTGAGCCAGATAAAGGGTCTTGCAACGGGGGGCACACAGGACGCGCATGCCGCGCAGGAGCGTCTTGCGGCCAGGCTCACCCATCAGCTTGGACACCCACCAGGTCGCACCGCAGGTGGTCACCACGGCAATCTTGCGGATGTGCTGCATCTTCGGCCGCATGCCGGTCGTCTCGGTCGGCATCTCGAAGGTGACATGCGGCACCCAGACCCGGTCGAGCCAACCCTTCAGCATGGCCGGCAGGCCGAACCACCAGGTCGGGTAGACGAAGGTGATCATCTCGCACCACAGGATCGCCTCGACGTGGCGCTCGACAGGGCGCACGTTGTCACCCTCGTCGTGATAGCCCCGCCGCTCGTCTGCACCCATGGCAGGCTGGAAATTCTCGCCATAAAGGTCAATGACCCGGAGCTCATGCCCGGACGACACAAGCGTCGAGAGCACGGTTTCCTTTACGGCGGCGTTGAAACTTTCCGGGCAGGGATGGCAATAGACAACCAGCACCCGCATGTTCAGAAGACCTCCATTGTCTTGCGGACTTTCATGAGAAAGGCGGACCGGGCCGCATCGGTTGCCCGGTTCATGTCGTAGAGCGCGAGATAGCGCATGCGAGCGAGGGGATGGATGACGGCCCGCAGAACGCGGGTGCCGAGCTTGCGCGGCGGATCACCAACAAGGAAGGCCCTCAGCCGCGAGCCGCCATAAGTGGTGACGATGGCCAGCTTGCGGATGTTGGCGAGCGCCGGCACGACCTTGCCGTTTTCCATCCGGAAGGACACGCCGGGCAGGAACACCCGGTCAAAGAAGCCCTTGAGGATTGCGGGATAGCCAAAATTCCACACCGGATGCACGAGGACCAGCGCTTCGGCGGCCAGAAGCCGCTGCACGTAAGGCGCAACGCTGTCCCGGTTGTGTTCCAGGTCGTGATAACCGAGCCGCTCTTCCCGCGTCAGGCGCGGATCGAAGCCCTCGGCGTAAAGATCGCAGTCGTCCACCTCATGTCCGGCGCGTTCGAGCGCCCCGCGCACCTCGGCATGCAGGGCCGCGGCGAAACTGGTCTCGACCGGATGCGCATAGAGCAGGAGCACTTTCATCAGACCACTCCAGGCGGGATCATTCTCGACTCGGCCTTGCGGGGAGCAAGGCACTGCTGCGGCCAGCCGTCAGGGACGGCCCGGATCCGGCGGGACCCAGGGCGGCCGTCTGACGGGACCGGACCGAAGGGTCAGGCCGGGGTGAGGCCTGAGAACAGGAAGACCTTGCCGGAGGTGAAATCGTAGGACGGATCTTCCCACGCGATCATCTTGCCCGGATTGAGCAGACCCTTGGGATCGGCCTCGCGCTTGAAGGCGAGCTGAACCGCATCCGTCTGCTTCATGCCGCCTTCTTCCAGCGTGTAACGATGCGGGTTGAAGATCGGGCAGCCTGCCTCCTCGTGCAAGCGGATGATCTCGTCGAGCCTTGCCTCCGTGGTGTAGCGCACGACCGGCAGGCCGAAGCAGGTGATCTTGCCATCAAAGCGCACGAACTCCAGATGGCCCGGCACCTCGTCGCCGAAGAGTTCGGTCATCTTGCGGACTTTGGCCACCTGGTCCGGATAGGGATAGAGAACCTGCAGATAGGTAATGGCCGGATCGACGCGCAGGCCGCGCAGGGTGGTGTGGTTCCACGCAAGTTCATAAGCCGGAGGCAAGGTCTTCAGCGTCGCCTCGTCTGCCTCGTCAGAGCGATAGAGGATCGAGGCGCGGCCATGCGAAGCCGTGAAGGTGGCGAAGGCATCCATCGCGAAAGGCGCGACCATGATCACCACGACCGACTGGTCCTTGCGGATGAACTTCTGGTGCCGGAGAAAATACTCATGCGGCAGCGGCGCGGCGATGGGAGCAAGCTGTTTCAGCAGGATGCCATCCTGATTGGCCAGCGCATCGGCATAGACGACGCCATCCATGAAGTCGTCGAAGCCAACGATGACATCGACCCAGTCATAGGCCGAGGTCAGCGGCATCTCGACCTCGGTGATCACGCCGTTGGTGCCATAGGCGTGCATGACCTTGGACAGGTCCGCGCCCTTGAGATGCAGCACCCGCGGTTCGGCTTCCATGGTGATGACCTTGAGGCCCAGCACATTGCCGAGATCCCTGAGGCCGCCCCAGGAAATGGAGCCGACCCCGCCAGATCCGCCAGCGATGAAGCCGCCGATGGTCGCGGTGCGATAGGTCGAGGGATGCAGGCGCAACTCCTGACCGGAATGGGCGCGGGTTTCCTCGTCAATCTTGGAGATGATCGCGCCGGCTTCGGCCACGACAACGCCCGGGCGAACCGACAGGATACGGTTCATTTCAGCCAGGTTGAGGATGACGCCGCCCGACAGGGGCATGGCCTGGCCATAGTTGCCGGTGCCGGCGCCGCGCGTCGTGACCGGAATGTCGAGGGCATAGCAGGCCTTCAGCACCCGGATGACCTCGGCCTCGGACCTTGGCGTCACGACGAGGTCGCCGGTGACGTGATCGAGCTGCTGTTTCAGCACCGGCGAGTACCAGAAGAAGTCACGGCTCTTCTGCTTAACGATCTGCGGATTGTCCTCGATGGCAAGGCCGGCCAGCTCGGACTTCAGGGTGTCGATAGCGCTCATCAGGCAACTCCTGCCAAGGCTTTGGCCAGGGCTTTGGGACGCGCCGCAAGGACGGCGTCCAGTTCACGGTAATCGGGCAAGGTCCGGTCGATGGATCGGCCGGAGCGGATGACGGTGCGCGGGCCGGACGGGCGGGCCAGCAGTTCGCTCCAGTCGCGGGCGCGGAACAGCATCAGATTGGCGGGAGCGCCCTCCCTGAGGCGGCCCTGTTCCGGGCGGCCGAGCAGCTCGGCCGGGGTGGTGCTGACAGTGCGGATCCAGTCGCCGACCGGATGATCCAGCTGCAGGATGCGGGTTGCCTGGGTGTAGACCTCGACCAGATCGAGATCGCCATAGGCGTAGAAGGGATCGCGCGTGTTGTCGGACGAGACGGCAACGGCAATGCCCCGCGCTTTCATCTCATGCAGCAGGGTGACCCCGCGCCAGCGCGGCGTGCGGCCGGCCTGCCGGTCCTGAAGATACATATTGCACATGGGCAACGAGACGATGCCGAGCCCGGCCTTTGCGACCAGATCCAGCGTGCGGTCGATCTCGTCTGGCTGCTGGCGGGCTAGCGAGCAGCAATGACCAACGACGATCCGGCCCTCGAAGCCATTGCGAATGGCGGCCTCGGCAATGTGATGCAGGGTGCGGGCGTTGCAGTCGCCGGTCTCGTCGGCGTGGAAGTCCAGGTCGAGGCCGCGATCCGAGGCGGCCACCATCATTGCATCGAGGTGTTCGTCAAGACGCGGGATCATGTAGGTGACGGCGCCCAGCACGCCCCGCGCCGCTGCGACCCTGTCGGCAATGGCGGTCAGGAACCCGTCATCCGTGTCCAGCCGGTCTATGCCAAACAGGCATGCGGCCTGCAGGTCGATCCGCTCGCGCCAGTCGGCACGCACTTCCTCGAACACGGGCCAGGAAATGCTCTCCTGCGGCGGGATGCTGTCGAGGTGTGTGCGGATGAGCGACGTGCCATGGGCAAAGGCGCAGCGGAGCGAGAACTCCATGCGGGCGCGCACATCCTCTGCAGTCCAGTTGGCGGTGCGATCCGCGCCAACCGCGGTGAGCGCCCCCATGAAGGTGCCATCCGGATTGGGCTGGCGCGGGCTGATATGCCCCTTGTCGAGATGGGTGTGCATGTCGACGAGGGTTGGCAGGACGAGGCCGCCGTCGAGATCATAACTGTAATCACCACAGACCGGTGCACGGCTGCCGGCGGGCGTGATCGACAGGATCGAACCGTTTTCGAACTCGATATCGACCAGAATGAGGGCGGCAGGATCAGGCCCGGCCACGGCTACCGGCAAAAGCGCGGCGGGAACGCGCGCCTGCCTGAGACAGGCGGTGCCGCGAATGGGAACAGCGAGGACTTCGCTCATCTCTCAATTCTCCCGGCGGATGGCACTTTCATGCCACCGGCGCAACAGAAGGTGGGAAATCGCGCTGGTGAGCGCAAAAATGACGACGCCCGTCAGGGACAAGAGCAGCAGGGCCGCAAACAGGCGGGGAATGTTGAGGCGGAACTGGGATTCCAGCAGCCGGTAGGCGAGGCCCGACTGGGCACCGGCAGAACCGGCGGCAAACTCGGCCACCACGGCGGCAATGAGCGCCAGGCCGCCGGCGATCTTCAACCCGGCGAGAAAGTAAGGCAAGGCGGCAGGGAGCTTGAGATAGCGCAGGGTTTGCCAGCGGCTGGCGCCATACATCTCGAACAGGTTGAGCAGGTTGTGATCCGTCGACTTCAGCCCTTGCGTCGTGTTGGACAGGACAGGAAAGAAGGCGACAATGAAGGCGCAGATGAGCAGGGCCGTCTGCGTCGTCGGGGCATAGATCAGGATCAGCGGCGCGATGGCCACGATCGGTGTCACCTGCAGGATGACCGCATAGGGGTAGATCGCAAGCTCGACCCAGCGCGACTGGGTCATGAGGATGGCGAGGCCAACGCCGCCGATGAGGGCAAGACCCAGCGCCATGAAGGTGATCTTCAGCGTCACCAGAAGCGCCGCCGAAAGGATCGGCCAGTCGTTGACGAGCGACTGCGCCACGCGTGCCGGGCTTGGCAGGATGTAATGCGGCACCTGATAGGCCGCGACATACCAGGCCCAGACCACCACCAGCAGCCCGAGCATCAACGCGGGAATGGCAAGACGCAGCAGCCGTTCGGCCAGATCATCGGAGCGGACGGGCAAGGGCGGGGTATCGGCAGAGGCGAGCACGGCACCCGTTTTCGGGCCAGACATTGGGCCAGACTTTGGGCCGGGAGCGGACCCGGCCTTTGCAGGATCAAGCAGGGTCATAGATGGTCCCTCGCATCCATGGCGGCGTGCAGCGCGGCCGATGCCTGACGGCAATAGTCATTGTAAACGGGAGAGGTGCGGAAATCCTCGTCCCGCGGGTAAGGCGCATCGATGCGCAGGTCACTGACCACACGCCCGGGACGCGCCGCCATGACGACGATCCGGCTGGAGAGATAGACGCTTTCGTAGACAGAGTGCGTCACGAAGAGCACGGTCCAGCCAAAGCGTTCCCACAGGCGAAGAAGATCATTGTTGAGCTTGAAGCGGGTGATCTCGTCGAGGGCGGCAAAGGGCTCGTCCATCAGGAGCAGCTTCGGCCGGGTGACCAGAGCGCGTGCGATGGAGACCCGCATCTTCATGCCGCCTGACAGCTCGCGCGGATAGGCATCGCGAAACTGATCCAGACCGACCATCGACAACGCCTCCATCACCGGTTCGTCTGCGGCCTTGCGCGACGCGCCCTTGAGGCGCAGCGGCAGCCAGACATTCTCGAACACGGTGGCCCAGGGCATCAGCGTCGGCTCCTGGAAGACAAAGCTGATTTCAGGCTCCGGCTGACCGACCGCATTGTGCTCGGAGGTTGGCCAGTCGAGGCTGCCGGAAGAGGTCTCGCCCAGCCCGGCAATGATGCGCAGGGCTGTGGACTTGCCGCAGCCGGAGGGGCCGAGAAGACTGATGAATTCGCCCTGCCCCACATCAAGGGTCATGTCCTTGAGGGCGATGGTGCCGTTGGAGAATGTTTTCGAGACACCGCTTAGACGGACAAGCGGACGGGATGACGCCATCACCGGCCCGGCGGCAGCCGGGCGGGAGGCTTCAGGAACTGCGGACATGAGACGCTCGGGCTCCGGTTGACCAAAAGCGAGGGAGGCAAAGGCAGCTCCGGCGGATCGAATCCCCGCCGGAGCTCACATCATCTCACTTCTTCAGGTTCATGCCGACGCCCTTGCAGACGAACTCGGTCGTGTAGATCTGCTTGACGTCGATGCCTTCCTTGAGGACGCCCGACTTGACCATTGCGTCATAGAAGGCCTGCTGCTTGGCGTCGGTCATGCAGCCGATGCCCTTGTCCAGAGCCTCGCCGGATTCAACCAGGCCAAAGGACTTCATCGTGGCGATCGAGAAGGCGATCTGGTCATCCGTCATCTCCGGATTGTCCTTCTTGATCAAGTCGTTGGCAGCCTTGTTGTCGCCATAGAGATAATTGTACCAGCCTTCGATGGTGGCATCGACAAAGCGCTGGGTGAGGTCCTTATTGCCTTCCACATAGTCCTTCCGCGCCTCGATCAGCGTGGAATAGGTCTCGAAGCCGGCATCCGCGAGCAGGAAGAGTTTTGGCTTGAAGCCACCCTCCTTCTCGATGCCATAGGGCTCGGACGTGATGTAGCCCTGCTGCGCCGACTGCTTGTCAGCGAGGAACGGACCCGGATTGAAGGCATAGGGCTTGTACTGCTCATCCTTGAAGCCCGGATAGGCGGATTTCATCCACTGGAAGTAGGACGCAAAGCCGTCCGTTCCCATGAAGATGGTCGGCAGTTTGGCGAGGTCCTCGAACTTGTCGATGCCGGTGTCCGGATGGGCGATGAGGACCTGCGGGTCCTTCTGGAAGATGGCGGCAACTTCCAGGACCGGAATGTCCTCCGCGAGCGCGCTGAGCGGCTGGAGCATGTTGCCGGCCATGTAGAACTGGATCTTGCCGGCAAGCAGCAGCGCCCGGTTGGCCGCCTGCGGCCCGCCCTGCACGATCTCGACCTTGAGGCCATATTTCTCGTAGGTGCCGTCGGCGACCGCCTGATAGTAGCCGCCGTGCTCGGCCTGGGCGAGCCAGTTCGTGCCGAATTTCACTTCGTCAAGAGCAAGAGCACTGGCGGTCAGGCCAGCGGTGAAAGCCAGGCTGGCGCCCAGGCCTGCAAGAGAAGTCATGATACGCATGTTGTCTTCCGCCTCCGTGTGCTTTTGTCAAAGCTCTGCCGCTGTGCCTCCTCAGGCCCTGGGAGCGGTTCAGGCAATCACGCTGAACACCTTTTGCAAGGCACGTGCCATATTCGCCTCACAGCAAGCTGCAGCCACCCTTGTCGCGGGACCTGCGGAAAAGTGCCGTGGCCCCTTGGTCAACTGTGCATAATTTCCAGTCATATGCCACTCACTTCGGCATGCCCACGCCTTGCGCAGCGCAGCATCCGTCCCTAGCCTTCGGTCAGGTTTCTTGCCATGCGCCTGCAACGCAAGGCATTTATTGCTTCGCACCGCAACCAACCAGAACTGGGCCCGTATGATGAGCCGCGCCGTGACACCGACGACAATCCGCCCGCCCTTTGCCCGCTACAGCCATGCCATGGAGGTGCCGGTCGGACACAGGCTGGTGTTCTGCTCCGGCCAGCTTGGCATCGGTGCCGATGACGTGATCCCGGCGGGCGTCGAGGCCCAGACCCGGCTGTGCTTCGGCAACATACGGCACATCCTGGAAGCGGCCGGCATGACGCTGGCCGACATCGTGCGGATCAACGCCTATGTCACGGCCCGCGACCACATGGCCGGCTACATGAAGACCCGGGACGAGTTCACCGCCCTGCCCCCGCCCGCCTCGACGCTGATGATCGTCGGCGGCTTCACGCGCGAGGACTTCGTCGTCGAGGTCGAGGTCATCGCGGCAAGGGCGGAGTGAGAAACGCCCATGTTCAACGAAAGTTATTTTTTGTTGAACATGGGAAATGGTGATATGTTCAACGAACATCCAATTCGTTGAACACGCGCGCCATGCTCAGGCATTCTCCGATCAGCCACGCTGCCTACCACGATCTCCTGCGCTCCCTGCTCGATGAGGCGGTAGCCGGGATCCGGGGCACGCCCACGCGTGTCGTCCGCGGCGGCAAGGCCTACTGGTACGACACCTACCGGGTCGGCACCGACGTGCGCAAAAGCTACATCGGAGAAGACAGCGAGGCCCTGCAGGCGCGGATTGCCCGGCATGGCGCGCTGAAGGAAGAGGCGGACGCGCGCAAGAAGGAACGGGCGCGGCTGATCCGGCTGCTGCGCGCGGAGGGCTTTCTCGGGACGGACGGCGCGACGGGCAGCCTTCTGGCGGCGATGGCGGGCGCAGGCGTGTTCCGCCTTGGCGGCACGGTGATCGGCACCCACGCCTTCCGTCTCTATGAGGGCGAACTCGGGGTCCGCTACCGGTTCGACCAGACGGCGATGACGCAGGATATGGACATTGCCAGTTTCGAGCGGCTGTCCCTGTCCCTGTCGCAGGACGATCAGGTGTCCACCTCGATGCAGGATGTGCTTTCCGGCTTTGCCTTTGATCCGGTGCCGAGCCTGGAGCCGGGCCAGGTGTGGCGCTGGCGGCAGACCCGCAACGACACGCTGGTGGAGTTCTTGACCCCGTCCTTCCGTCCCGAGGAGGATATCCGTCCGCTGGAAGCTCTCGGGGTCAGTGCCCAGTCGCTGCATTACCTGAACTACCTGATCGCGAGCCCCATCCCCGCTGCCGTGCTGTATCGCTCCGGCGTGCTGGTGCAGATCCCCAGGCCGGAACGCTTTGCCCTGCACAAGCTGATTGTCGCCGACCGGCGGCGGGAAGGCATGGACAGCCTCAAGTCCCGGAAAGACCGGCGGCAGGCCGAGTTCCTGATCGCGATCTTGCTGGAGGATCGGCCGGATGATCTGGCCGAGGCACTGGAAGACCTGCGCAGCCGCGGCCCGCAATGGAACGTCCGGCTTGACCGGAGCCTTGCCCGGATCCCGGAGACAGCGGCGCGGCTGCATGCTCTGGCAGCATGACCGGAGTGCGAGGATCGCCTCCCCCGCTAATGGAAGTCCCGGCTTTTAGGCAGGATGCGGACATCGCGGGGGTGGACGTGGCGGGGCGGGACGGCGAGCGTTGAGGTTGGGTGGGCAGCGGGTCGGACCGGCCGGCCCGGACCCTGCGACCGCGGCGGCTGCGGCGGGATCACCTCCGAGCCGGGGGCTTCGGCCGTCCACAGGGTGCCGAGCAGGGCGCTGCGGTCGATGACATTGCTCAGCATGAGATGGATCACCCCCTCGGCGGAACGCTGCACCCGGCCCTCCACCAGCATCAGCCGTGAGCCCATGACGGCCCCGCGCAGGGCCTCGAACCGGCGCGCCCAGAGCACGCAGTTGACGATGCCGGTCTCGTCCTCCAGCGTGATGAAGATGGCATTGCCCTTGCCCGGGCGCTGGCGCACCAGCACGAGCCCGGCCATGCGGGTGAAGCGCCCTTCGGCCCGGCGGCAGGTCTCGGCCGCGCTGCAGACCCCCTCCCGCGCCAGCCGCTCGCGCAGAAGCAGCATGGGATGCGCCTTCAGCGACAGGCGCAGGGTCTGGTAGTCGGTCGCCACCTGCTCGCCCAGCGCCATGCGCGGCAAGGCGGCATCGGCTTCCGCGCCCAGCTCGCGCGCATCGACGGCGGCAAAGAGCGGCAGCGGGTCATCCTGCGGCAGGCGGCGGACCTCCCACAGGGCCGAGCGCCGGTCGAGCCCGATCGAGCCGAAGGCATCGGCATCGGCCAGCGCGCGCATTGGCTAGGCCATAGAGCCGGGCCCGCCGCGCCACGTCCTCCACCACGGCAAAGCCGTTCTGGCGCGCGGCGACGAGACGACGGGCCTCCGCCTCGTGAATGCCCTCCGCCTGGCGGAAGCCGAGACGCAGGGCGAGCCGGCCGTCGCGGCCGCGCTCCAGCGTGTTGTCCCAGTAGCTCTCGTTGACATCGACGGCCCGCACCTCGACGCCGTGCTCCTGCGCGTCGCGCACGATCTGCGCCGGGGCGTAGAAGCCCATCGGCTGGGAGTTGAGCAGGGCGCAGGCAAAGATCGCCGGGTGATGGCACTTCAGCCAGGACGAGACATAGACCAGCTTGGCAAAGGAGGCGGCGTGGCTTTCGGGAAAGCCGTAGGAGCCGAAGCCCTGGATCTGGCGGAAGCAGTTTTCGGCAAACTCCCGGTCATAGCCGCGCGCCACCATGCGCTCGACCATCAGTCCCTCGAACTCACCGATGGTGCCGACATTGCGGAACGTCGCCATGGCGCGGCGCAGCTGGTTGGCCTCCACATCGGAGAACTTCGCCGCGACCATGGCGAGCTGCATCGCCTGTTCCTGGAACAGCGGCACACCCTTGGTCTTGCCCAGCACCTGATGCAGCTCGTCCGCCGGTCCGTGTTCGGGTGCGGGCGAGGGAAAGACCACGGCCTCCTCGCCGGAGCGCCGCTTCAGGTAGGGATGTACCATGTTGCCCTGGATCGGCCCGGGCCGGACGATGGCGACCTGGATGACGAGATCGTAGAACACGCGCGGCTTCAGGCGCGGCAGCATGTTGATCTGCGCCCGGCTCTCCACCTGGAAGACGCCGATGGAATCGCCCTTGCACAGCATGTCATAGGTGGCCCGGTCGTCCTGCGGCACATCGGCGAGCGTCATGTCGAGGCGCTCGTGATCCTTGAGCAGCTCGAAGGCCTTGCGGATGCAGGTGAGCATGCCGAGGGCCAGCACGTCGACCTTCATCAGGCCGAGCATGTCGATGTCGTCCTTGTCCCACTCGATGAAGGTGCGGTCCGCCATGGCGGCGTTGCCGACGGGCACCAGCTCGTCCAGCCGGTCACGCGTCAGCACGAAGCCGCCGACATGCTGCGACAGGTGGCGGGGAAAGCCGATGAGGCGGCGGGCAAAATCCACCGCCCTCGCGATGAGCGGATTGTCGGGATCAAGCCCGGCCTGGCGCACCTGGTTTCGTGTGATGTCGGAGCCCCAGCTGCCCCACTGGGTACCGGACAGAGCCGTGGTCACGTCCTCCGGCAACCCCAGCACCTTGCCGACCTCGCGGATGGCGCTCTTCGGCCGGTAGTGGATGACGGTGGCGGCCAGACCTGCGCGCTCGCGGCCATAGCGGGCATAGATGTGCTGGATCACCTCCTCGCGCCGCTCGTGCTCGAAGTCGACGTCGATGTCCGGCGGCTCCTTGCGCTCCTCGGAGATGAAGCGGGCGAAGAGGACATTGTGCTCGGCCGGATCGACCGAGGTGATGCCCAGCACATAGCAGACGGCGGAATTGGCCGCCGAGCCGCGCCCCTGGCAGAGGATGCCCTTCTCGCGCGCCACCTGGACGATGTCATGGATGGTGAGGAAATACGGCGCGTAGTTGAGCTTGGCGATGAGCGCCAGCTCCTGGTGCAGGAGCCGCTCGACCTTGGGCGGAATGCCCGCCGGGTAGCGCCCGGCCGCATGGCGGAAGGTCAGTTCCTCCAGCCAGGACTGCGCCTGCCAGCCGGCCGGCACCGGCTCGTCGGGATACTGGTAGCTGAGCTGGCCAAGGTCGAACTCCACACGGGCGAGAAGACGCTGCGTTTCGAGGAGGGCGGACGGGTGGTCGGCAAAGAGGCGGGCCATCTCGGCCGCGTGCTTGAGGTGGCGCTCGGCATTGGCCTCCAGCAGCCGGCCGGCATTTTCCAGCGTGCGGCCAAGGCGGATGCAGGTGAGGATGTCCTGCAGCGGGCGCTGCTGCGGATCGGCATAAAGCACGTCATTGGTGGCCAGAAGCTTCACGCCGGCCTGGTCGGCAAGGGCGCCCAGGGCTGCCAGCCGCATGGCGGTCATCGCCCCGGCGCGGCATGGCCGCCCCGAGCCAGACAGCGCCCGGCGCGGCCGCCTCGAGCTTACCAGGACCTGCGCCAGCGCCGGCTCGAGCGGGCGGCCGGGCATGACGAGGAAGAGCAAGCCGGCGGGATCCTCGAGCAGATCGTCGAGCGTCAGGTGGCAGGAGCCCTTCACCGCGCGGCGGTTGCCGGTGGTCAGGAGGCGGCAGAGCCGGGCCCAGCCGGCACGGTGCTGCGGATAGGTGACGATGTCCGGCGTGCCGTCGGCAAAGCAGAGCCGGGCCCCGGTCACGAGCCTGAAGCGCTGCGCGCGGGCCTGGACCTCTGCCCGCAGCGCCGCATCCTCACCGCCGGGAACGAGGGGCCGCAGCTCGATGCGGTAATCGCCCGGACTGCCGCCCTGGCGCAGCTTGAGCGGCGGCAGCGCGCCGCCCTCGCGCAGCTCGCGCAAGGTGCCCCAGGCCCGGACCACGCCGGCCACCGTGTTGCGATCGGCAATGCCAAGCCCGGTGTGGCCCAGCAGCAGGCTGGTCAGCACCAGATCCGCCGCCGGCGAGGCCCCTTGCAGGAAGGAGAAATTCGTCGCCGCCGCCAGCTCGGCATAGGCGCCGTGCAGCGGGAGACGGGCCGGGGCGGAACGGCTCATGCGAACAGCCCGTGCAGGAACCAGCGCGGCGGTGCGGCCGGATCCTCGTAGAAGCCTTCGCGGAACAGCCAGAAGCGCAGGCCCCGGGCATCCTCCACCCGGTAATAGTCCCGCGTCACGGGTACCGGCGCGAGGTGCTGCGCACCCGGCAGAAGCGGCAGGCGCCACCAGTCCGGCGCGATCCGCTCCGGCCCTTCGGCCCGCGTCACCTCATGCAGCACATGGCGCCAGCGGAACCGGAGCGGCGGACTGTCCGGCACCTCGGCCATGACCTCGATCGGCTGCGGCTGGCGGAACAGGGTGAGCGGGCGCAGGGGCACCTGCTCCTCCCCGCCTCCCGGGGCGGCAAGCTCCCAGGAGGCGCTTACCGCCGCCGACAGGTAGGGCACCACGGCGGCGGCGAGCGCCGGATCATGCGTGTCACGGGCCACATGGCGTTGCACGGCCTCGCGGCCAAAGCGGGCCATCAACCGGTCAACGAGGGCCGCGACCTCCGCCGCCTCGGCGGCAGCGACGCTGGAGCCGTCGAGCTGCGCCTGCTGCGGGGTGAGCGGATCGCTGCGCAGGACGGCGAGGCGCAGGGCGTCGAAGCCGAAACCGGGGTCGAGCGGATCGGCGAGGGCATCAATGCGCAGTTCCAGAAGGCGCACCAGCCGGACCGCATCGCGCAGGCCCTGCGCGGTTTCGAGACTGACCCGGCGCACCTCGCCGTCGCTGCGGAAGAAGGCCGCCTCGAAGGCGCGCCCGCCCGCCCCGCGCCGCTCCAGCGCGGCCATGGCATCGCCGGCGAGCGTGCGCAGCGCCTCAAGCAGCGCTTCGAGACCGGTGACCGGCTCGGGAAAATGCTTCTCCGCCATGATTTCGGGCGGCAGGCGCAAGGGCGTGAGGCGCAGGTCCTCGCGCCCCAGCACCCGGCGCAGCGCAGCCGGCAAGGCCTCCCCGAAGCGGGCGGACAGCATGTGCGAGGGCCGCTCGTCCAGATCGCCCAGGCTGCGGAACCCGGCGCGCTGCAGCGCCAGCGTGGTCTCCGCATCCTGTTCGAGCACGGCAAGAGGCAGGCCGCGCAGCAGGGCCTCCTCCTCCGGACCGGGCCGGGTGACCGTTCCCGGCTTTTCCCGCGCCAGCGCCCAGGCCGCCTGCGGCGTGCCGGCAATGGCGGCGCGGACAGTGAGCCCCAGCCGCTGCAGCCGGCGCGTCGCCCGGGTTCCAAGCCCGACCTCGCCGCCGAAGAGATGGGCGCAGCCGGTGATGTCGAGCAAGAGCCCCTCGTTGCCCCTCAGGGCCAGAAGCGGGGTGAACATCTCGCAGGCCGAGGCGGCGGCGGCCAGAAGATCCGCATCCGCCTCCGGGGCCGCCTCGCCAGTGAGGAGACCCGGCAGGACGGCACGCGCCTCCGTCAGCGCCATGCCGGTGCGCAGGCCAAGCCGCGCGGCATTGGCGTCGAGCGCGGCAAGACGCAGCGCCCCGCGCGCCTTCTCGACCAGCACGAAGGGACGCGTGTCAGCCGGCCGCGCCGCTGCGGACCTGATGGCGGCGTGCCCTGTCGGTCGACAGGAAGGGAAACCACAGCGCCAGGTAGCGCCGCCCGGCGTCGGGCTGCGGCGCTGGAGCCGGTTTCGAGGTCGCGGTCCGGGGCAATGCCGGTGAGCGGCCGGGAGACGAGTTTTGAGAGAGCACGATCCCACTCCACATGATAGCGCAGGCCCTCCTGGCCGTTGCGGGCCCGCAGAAGGGTCAGGTCGAAGGCCGGACGTCCCGGCGCATTGGCCGCAAGGGCAACCGAGGGCAGCGCGCGTACCTGCCAGCGGGTTTCCGCAGCGCTTGCCACAGCGGCAGCACCCACCCGCAGCACGAACACGGGCACGCCGGAATTGCGGGCGGCGAGCGCCAGACGGCGGCTGGCGGTCAGGTCATAGGCCCGGACCTCGCCCCACAGCTCGACGATCACCGCGTCCAGCGCCGCGCAGGCAGCCCCCTCCAGCGCGGCCTGCAGCACGGCCACGGGATCACGCAGGCGGACCGGCAAGAGGCGGGCCGGATCAAGGCCGAATTCGGCCAGACCCATGCCATGCAGCGGGCCGGTCTCGCCCTCGGCCAGGCTGCGCCCGACATGCAGCAGCGGACGCCGGCGGGCCGGACTGGGCCGCAAGCCCGAGCGCCAGCCCGGACAGGCTGACCGCATCGGCGGCTGCGGCATGAAACTCGTGCAGCCCCCGGGAGGGCAGCCCGGCGCTGGAGGGCCCGCTGCCTGCGGGCCTCGGCCCGGCATGCTGGCGCATCATCCGGGAGAGGGTCTCGAAGTCATGCATGGCGCAAAACCGGGTTGTTCCGGCCTTTCACGGGGGACGTGAAGGCAGGTCTGTCAACGTCAATGTTCCTATTTTGTTCTTTATGCGCCTGCCCTCCCCGAGAGTCAACGCCGCCCCCGGGGACAAGGTGAAGATTCCTTGAACCCGGACAAAAGCCGCCGTAAGCCCTTGAGAAACATGACAAGGACAAAGCGGGACGGAAACGAGAGGGCGGGTCAGCCCGCACTTCCCCCTTGCGCGGAAGCCTGTGGCAGACGAAGACTGGAGCCGCAGTCAGGTGACCCTGTGCGGAACTCGGGCGGTGAAATTGAGCACCGCTATCAAAGCCTGCAGGTCCAGATCATATCCCGATCAGAAGGACCGGATTTATCATGCGCTTGTGGATCAAGGACCCGATCGCCATCCTCGCTGAGGGCGCGGAACGGGGGATTGTCATTGAGGACGGCGTCATCGCCGAGCTGGTGGGGCGCGGCCGCACGCCGATGCTGCCGGTGGACGGCACCTTCGACGCCGGACGGCATGTCATCGTGCCCGGCCTCGTCAACACGCATCATCACTTCTACCAGACCCTGACCCGGGCTCACCCTGAGGCGATCAACAAGGAGCTGTTTCCCTGGCTGCAGGCGCTTTATCCGATCTGGGCGCGGGCCGTGACGCCGGAGACCTTCCGCCTCGCCACCCGTCTCGCCCTGACGGAGCTGATGATGTCGGGCTGCACCACCGCTGCCGACCACCATTACCTCTATCCGGGCGGGCTGGAAGCGGCGATGGACATCCAGGCCGAGGAGGCCGAGCGGGTGGGCCTGCGCATGACGCTGACGCGCGGGTCCATGAACCTCAGCCAGAAGGACGGCGGCCTGCCACCCGACAGCGTGGTGCAGGACACGGACACGATCCTGGCCGACTGCGAAAGGGTGCTGGCGAAATACCATGACCGGTCGAAGGGCGCGAAGCTGCAGGTGGCGCTGTCACCCTGCTCGCCCTTCTCGGTGACGCGGGAGCTGATGAAGGAAAGCGCGGTTCTGGCCGAGCGGCACGACTGCCGCCTGCACACGCATCTGGGCGAGACCCACGACGAGAACGCCTATTGCGAGGCCAAGTTCAACTGCCGGCCGGTGGATTATCTCGAGGACTGCGGTTGGCTGACCAGCCGGACCTGGCTGGCGCATGGCATCCATTTCAACGACGACGAGGTGCGCCGGCTTGGTCATGCCTGCGTCGGCGTCTGCCATTGCCCGACCTCGAACATGGTGCTGGCGTCGGGCCAGTGCCGGACGAAGGAGCTGGAGGCGGCCGGATCGCCGGTGGGCCTCGGCGTCGACGGCTCGGCCTCCAATGACAATTCCAACCTGATGGAAGGGCTGCGCCACGCGCTGATGATCAACCGGCTGACCTATGACGCAGCCTCGGTGACGCACCTGGATGCCTATCGCTGGGCCACGGAAGGCTCGGCCCGGTGTCTTGGCCGGGACGACATCGGCGCGATCGCCATCGGCAAGATGGCGGATCTGGCGTTCTACAGCCTCGACGAGCTGCGCTTCTCCGGTGCGGGAGACCCGCTGGCGGCATTGATCCTGTGCGGCGCGCACCGGGCCGACAGGGTGATGGTGGGCGGCGCATGGACGGTGACCGACGGCGAACCGGTGACCATCGACACCGCCCGTCTGCGCCACGAGCATGGCGAGGCAGCACGGCGGTTCCTCGAAAGCCTATGACGGAGGCAGGCCAGCGGGAGCGCCGCTGGCCTTGCCCTCATACGTCGCGGCGTTCCTGCCGGCGGCCGAGGAAGGCGAAGACGGCAATGAGGAACGACAACACGGCAATGAACAGGAACGAGGCCCGCAGCGACGAGGCTTCGGCAATGAAGCCGATCAGCGGCGGGCCGAACAGGAAGGCGCCGTAGCCGAGGGTGGAAACGGCGGCCAGCGCCTCGCCCGGCGACATGTCCGGATCAGCGGCGGCGCGGGAAAACGCGATGGGGAAGATGACCGCATTGCCGAGGCCCATGATGCCGCAGCCGAGCCAGATCACGTAAGGATCGCTGCCGAGCACGAAGATCATGGCGCCGATGCCGGCGGTGATGCCGCTGGCAATCGCGGTGTTCATCTGGCCGAAGCGGGCGATGATGAAATCTCCGGCAAAGCGCATGCCGACCATGGCCACCGAGAAGACCGAGAAGCCGATGGCGGCCATCGACGGCTCGATCCCCAGTTCCTGGATCTGGTAGAGCGCGGCCCAGTCGACGGCCGAACCCTCGCTGACGGCGGCACAGAAGGCCATGCCGCCGATGAAGATCAGTCCCCCGCGCGGCAGGGCCACCAGCGGCGGACGCTTGCCCGTGGTCTCGTGCGTTTCGGAGGTCCAGGGCACGCGGACGAAGATGAGGCAGATAACCGAGAGGGCGGCGAGCACGACCCAGATATGGGTCGTCACGCTCCAGCCTAGCGAAATCGTGAGACCACCAAAGCCAGCGCCCACGCCTGCGCCCAGACTGTACAGGCCGTGGAACGACGACATGATCGGCTTGGCCATGGCCTTTTCCACCTCGGCGGCCCAGGCGTTCATGGCCACGTCCGACGCGCCGATGATGGCACCGAAGGCGGCGAGGATCGGTGCGATCACCCAGACCGATCCGGCCAGCGGCACCAGCGCAAAGATGGCGAAACAGACCGCAACGCCCACCCGCGCACCGGTGACGCCGCCAAACCGGTCAATCGCCCGGCCGGACAGGGGGAAGGACAGGATGCCGCCAACCGCCATGATCAGGAGCAGCACCCCGAAACCCGCTTCGGACAGGCCGAGGTAGGACTTGATATCCGGAATGCGCGAGGCCCATGTGCCGACCAGACTGCCGACAGCAAAGAACACGATGGCCACGGCGAGCCGGGCGCGGGCGAGATGGGACATGGCGGGAATCCGGATGAGCGCAAAAGGAAGGCAAAACACGTATCGATGCTAATTGCGGCCAAGGGGTGACAAACTCAAGCGCCAGATGGCAGAAACAATCAGAACCAGTTGATCTCAGGCGAAAATACCCGTGCCTGCCGCAAGCCGGCCGGCCTCCACCAGCCGGTCTGCCGCCTGCCGATAGGCGCTGGCCGTCTCCTGCGAGCGGCGCTCCGCGGCATCCGAAGTGGGCCGGCTTTCAGCGTCTGCGGACCTTTCGTTGTCCTCATTTGAAGACTGACGCGATCCGGACGGCTCCGACTTGTCCGCAGGGGCAGTGGCTGTGGTCTGGCTGGTCTGCGCTACCCCTTCGCCCTCCCCTTCCTCGCCGCGCAGCTCGGCGGCGGCCTCGGTCCGGGCCTGCGACTGTGCTTCCTGCAGCTGCGAGCGGGCGAGCTGTGCCACGCGCAGATCCTGCGAGGACGGCTCGGCAGGGGCGAGCGCGGCACGGATGACAATCTGCATCTTGCGGACCGTGGCTTCCGGTTCGCTTTCCGGCGAGGTATCGATCTGGACCTCGCCGCCGATGGCATAGCGGCCACCGTCCGGCCCTTGCTGGAACGTATAACTGGGTGCACCGGCATAGGGGCCGCCGACCCGGGCATGCGCCTGCTCATGCGCCCGCACCTCGCGGTCACGCCGCTTCAGCTTTTCGACCTGGTCCTCTTCTTCCTCGGTCAACCCGTCCTGGTCCGGGTCTTCCTCTTCTGACGGACTGCCGGCTTTCTCTGCCGACGCCTCCAGCCCGGAAGACTGTGCAGTCGCGGTCTCGCCTTGCGGGCCGGATTGGCCAGCAGACGCATCGGACACGGGCGCGCTGGATTCCTTCGTCTTGCGATCTTCCTCCGGCTGCAGGGCTTCGCTGTCCTGCAGCGCCTGAAGGGCCGCAGCCGAGAAGGTGGCGACAGCGCCCGAGCGTTCAGCCTGGCGGACCGGATCGCTTGCACTTTGCCGGGCAGACACGACGGTGCCGTCCCGGTCACGCGGATCATGCGTGAGCGGTCCCGACTGGCCCTGGGTTCCACCCCGCTGGGTGGCCCCGACCGAAAGGGCAGACAGTGCGGTCAGCATGCAGCTGACTTTGCGGAAGGTACATTTCCAATCGGTTAACGGCGATTAACGGCTTTGATCAGTTTTGCGTGAGCCGCCGGGAGAGGCACGGACGCCGCAAGAACAGGCATGACGGCAGGGGATCAGGCGGCTAATCTCGGCGGACCTTCCGATTGCTCCAGCGAGGCCTTCCATGACCGCCCTGCCGCGCCGCTTCTGGCACGAGATGACCACGACCGATTTCTCCGGCTCCGACACCAGCGGCTGGATTGCCGTGCTGCCGGTGGCCGCGATCGAACAGCACGGGCCGCATCTGCCGGTCTGGACGGACACGGCCATCGCCAAGGGGCAGATCCGCCGCACCGTCGAGCTGCTGCCTGACGACCTGCCGGTGACCTTCCTGCCGGTGCAGCAGATCGGCAAGTCGAACGAGCACATCTCCTCGCCCGGCACGCTGACCATCTCCTGGGAGACGTTGACGCGGGCGTGGATCGACATCGGCGAGAGCGTCGCCCGCGCCGGCATCCGCAAGCTGGTGCTGATCAATTCCCACGGCGGCAATGTGCCGATCATCGACATCGTGGCGCGGGAGCTGCGCATCAGCCACGAGATGCTGGTGACGGCCACGGCCTGGTCGCGCTTCGGCCAGCCGGAGGGCGTGTTCCCGGCCGAGGAATTCACCTATGGCATCCACGGCGGCGACATCGAGACCTCGATCATGCTGCATCTGCACCCGGAGCTGGTGCGCATGGACAAGGCCATCGACTTCCCCTCGACACAGCAGGATTTCATCAAGGAGTTCAAATATCTGCGCGGGCATGGCCAGCAGCAGTTCGGCTGGAAGGCGCAGGACCTCAACCCGGCCGGTGCCGTGGGCAATGCCGCCCGCGCCACGGCAGAGAAAGGCAAGGCCTCGCTGGACCATGCGGCAGAAGGCTTTGTGGAGCTGCTGAAGGATGTGCATGCCTTCGACATGTCCCGGCTGTGGACGCCTGGTCAGTAGGCAGGCCGGAGTTCGTTCCGAAGGTCATCCCCGTGCGGGTGCGGAGGGGCGAGGCAAAGACGCTAAACTCTGGCAGCCGTCATGCCGTGGTCGAGCCATGGCATGACGAAGACATCAAGGTATCACCAGGCAGTGGGTACCAGGGTGAGGATGACGGGCTCGCCAAAGGGGAGACCCGGCCAGAGGCACCAGACCAGAGCCACAAGGGCGAGCGGCACCAGGAACACCGCCGCCCCTTCCGTGAATTCCGCAGGCTGTGACCGGGCCAGTCCCTGGATGATCAAGAGATTGAGCCCGGAGGGCGGCAGCACCAGCGCCGCCTGCAGCAGCATGACGAAATAGACCGCCAGCCACACCGGATCGAGACCCAGCACGAGCGCGGCCGGCAACAGCACGGGCAGGACCACCAGCAACAGACCGAGCCCGTCGAGCAGGAACGCCAGCACGATGACCAGCAGGCTGAGCAGGACGATGAAGATGGCGACACTGGAAAGACCGCCGGCAAGGCCGGTCAAGGCCCCCGGGAAGCCGGTCACCGACAGGCCGAGCAGCAGGGCCTTGGCCCCGGCGGCGATGGCCAGCAGGGATGCGGCGCCGAGCGTGCTTTCAAACGCCGTGTCGGCAAGCTGGCGCAGCGACAGGCGGCGGTAGACACCGCAGACGACCAGCACCGCGAGGGTGGCGGCGATGGCCGCCAGTTGCGCCGCCGCCAGCTCGCCAAAGACTGCGATGGACATCAGCACGCCGATCAGCAGCAGAAGAGGGACGCCGCCAATGAGCGCTTCCCGGCGGCGGGTCACCGGCATTTTCTTGTGCCGGCGGCCAAAGCGAGCCCCGAGGGCCATTGCCATCACGATAAGCACCAGGGACAGAAGCAGCCCGGGATAGGCCCCGGCGAGCAACAGGTCTCCGGCGGGTTGATCCGTGACAAGCCCGAGCATCATCAGTGGCATGGAAGGCGGCAGCAGCAGGGTCAGCGTGCCGCTGCCGGCCATGAGCCCCAGCACGAGCCAGCGCGGATAGCCGGCGGCAAGCAGGCCCGGCAAGGCAAGGGCGGCGAGCGAGGCCGTTGCCGCAACGCCCGATGTCGTGACGAAGCCGAGGAGAACGCTGGCAGCGACAGCGGCAACCAGAAGCCCGCCGGGCCAGTGCCCGGCAATGGCCTGACAAAAGCGGAGAAGCGTGTCAGCCGCAGCGCCTTTCACCATCACATGCGAGAAGAACAGGAACAGCGGAATGGCAAGCACGTCCTGCCGGTCGAGCGTTGTCAGCATCGCGGCCGGAATGCCGCCGAACGGCGCGCCGGCAATGCCAAGGAGCAGCACTCCGACCAGCAGCAGCGCGATGGCCGCCGGCATGCGCATGAGCAGAAGCGACACGAGAAAGAACAGGCCGCCCAGGCCAGTCATGGCATCCACTGTCATCGCGGAGCCTTGCGATTGACAGCAGGCGGGGAGCCAAAGCGGTGCAGCATCGTGTCCGAGACGGCCTGCAGGCCAAGCAGGGCAAAGCCCGCCGGCAAGGCCAGCGTGGCGAGGAAAGACCAGCCGCCATCAGCCGCGGCGCGGCCAAGCTGCACCGCGCCGATGCCCGTGACCCCGAGCGAGACAACAACGACGAGGATCTGGATGAAGCGTGGACCCGGCTTCAGCGAGCGCCGCCGCGCCGCACCGCGCCCCACGGGCTCGTTGAAATGCTGCGGCCCCCAGATCCGCCGGGAACTGTAGAGGAAAGCCAGGGGAAGCAGCGCACCCCAGAGCCCCAGCAATTGCGCGGCATCGACCGCATAGGGAACGGGACGATGCACGATGAAGCCTGACAGACCATCCAGCGCAAGCAGCAGCCCGGCTGCTGAAAACAGGATTACCGCCAGCCAGGCCGCGCCAACGGACAGACGGTTCATGAGGTCGGGCAGGCTCGGCATGCTTACTCCCGCGCCGGAAGCGGCCTGCTGCCCTGTCGTCTGGACACCCCGCCCCGGGCTTGTCGGCACTTTGTCAAAGCTCACAGGACCGGTCAACCACAGCGCGAACGGCAAGTCCTGCCGAAGGCCTTGCAAGCGCAGGCGCGCTGGTCTGTTATGCGGTCCTTGCCAGCGATCCGCCCGAAGGACATCTCCATGAGCCGCCCCGACATTCTCGTCCCTGCCCCGATGCGCGACATGATTCTCGACGGGCTGGAGCCGCATTTCACCCTACACAAGCTGTATGAGGCTGAGGACCGGGACGCCATGCTGGCCGAGGTTGCCGAAAGGATCCGCGGCGTCGCCATCTCGTTCCGGCCTGTCGACAAGGCTCTGGTCGACAGGCTGCCGAAGCTCGAGATCGTCGCCAACTTCGGCGTCGGCTACGACAATGTGGATGCGGCCTACTGCGGCACGAAGGGCATCATCGTCACCAACACGCCGGACGTGCTGACGGATGAAGTGGCCGATACGGCGATCGCGCTGATGATCATGACCATCCGCGAACTGCCGGCCGCCGAACGCTGGCTGCGGCAGGGCAAATGGGTGAGCCAGGGCGCGTTTCCCCTGACACGCGGCACCTTGCGCAGCCGCACGCTGGGCATTCTCGGCCTTGGCCGCATCGGCAAGGCGATTGCCGAACGGGCCGAAGCCTTCGGCATGGCGGTCCATTATCACGGCCGCAACCGGCAGGAAGGCGTTGCCTATACCTATCACCCCAGCCTCGTCAGCCTGGCCGAAGCCGTCGACACGCTGATGCTGGTCGCCCCCGGCGGCGAGGAAACGCGCCATATGGTTGGGGAGCGAGTGCTCGAAGCCCTCGGACCGCAGGGAGTCGTGATCAACATTGGCCGGGGATCGGTGGTGAACGAAACGGCGCTGGCCGAAGCGCTGCGCAAGGGAACGATCCTGGCGGCGGGGCTCGACGTGTTCGAGAACGAACCGCATGTGCCGCAGGCGCTGCTGGACCTGCCAAACGCCGTGCTTCTGCCGCATGTGGGCTCGGCGTCCGAGGCAACGCGCAACGCGATGGGGCAGCTGGTCGTCGACAACCTGACCGGCTGGTTCCACCAACGCCGGGTGTTGACGCCGGTCGCGGAGACCCCGGTCGGCTAACTTCTTCCGCAAGGGAAGTTTTGCGCAAGGTTCACGCAAGCCTGGCAGCGCAAGTTGCAGATCGATCTACGGTGCCACTGTTGCAGGCATCGGCGACACGGTTCGGCAGCGCGACCTGCCGGGGAGGCTTGCCATGCGATCTGTTTCCGCAGCGACCAAAGACCTGCGCCGTCATCCGCGCCAGCGCACGCGCCTCAGGGCTGGACGGCTGGCCGATGCCGACAACCGGTTCCTGTGCGATTGCGGCATCTATGACGTGTCGGCGGGCGGCGCGCGACTGACTGTCCCGGAGGGGATCACCCTGCCCGAGGAGCTGGTGCTCTATGACGAGCTCGACAACACCGTGGCGCTGGCCACGATCCGCTGGCGTGCCGGAACGCGGGTCGGCATTGCCTATGACGTCGCTCCGGCCAAGATGAAATACTTCTCCTCACCGAAGTTGCGCGCCTTGTCGCAGCGTTACTACGCGCTGGCCGATTGAGCCTTGGCTTGACTTGCGCCCGCTCCTGCCCCCAATTCGGGACAGAGCAAGGACCCATGGCCATTCCTGGCCTGCGACGTGAAGAGGCGCATTGATGTTCAAGCGAATTGCAGCGGCCCTGCTGACGATCTTCCTGGCGTTTCCCGCCGCAGCAGAGGAGTTGCAGATGAAGGACCTGATCGTAGGCACCGGCGAGGAAGCCGATGTCGGCATGACCGTGAGCGTGCATTACACAGGCTGGCTGATGGACGGCACCAAGTTCGATTCCAGTCTCGACCGGGGTCAGCCTTTCAGCTTCACCCTGGGCGAGCGCCGAGTGATCGCGGGCTGGGAACAGGGCGTGGTCGGCATGAAGGTCGGTGGCAAGCGCGAGCTGATCATTCCGCCGGAGCTGGCCTATGGCGAGCGCGGCGCTGGCGGCGTCATTCCGCCGAATGCCACGCTGAAGTTTGAAGTCGAGCTGCTGGGCGTGAAGAGCAAGAGCTTTTCCGAACTCACCAACGACAAGCTAAAGGAACGGATGGCCGCAGGCGCCACCGTGATCGACATCCGCACGCCGCAGGAATGGACCGAAACCGGCGTTATCGCCGGCGTCAATCTGGTCACGTTCTTCGATCCGGCCGGTCAGGTGAACCCGAACTTCGGTCCGGAACTGCAGAAGCTGGTCGATGATCCGTCGAAGGAACTGATCCTGATCTGCCGCTCCGGCAACCGCAGCTCGGTTCTGGCCAAGTATCTCGCCGACGACATCGGCTTCAGCAACGTTGGCCATGTCACCGCCGGCATGAACGGCTGGCTTTCCGCCGGCGGCCCGGTGGAAGCCCCGAAGATGCCGGAAAACTGCTGGCTCTGCTGAGAGGGTGGTTCTCGACATGGAAAAGCCGGCGCATGCGCCGGCTTTTTTGTTTCAAGGCAAAAAGACCAGAGGTCTCAGAGGACGCTGCTGAGCTTCATGGCGACGCCCATGGCGCCGGCGACCTTGATCTTGCCGGACATGAACGCCATCGTCGGGTTCAGGTCGCCAGCCAGGAGGTCAGCCAGGTTGTCGGCGGAAATGGTGATGGTGCAATCGGCGTCCGCGTCGTCATTGGTGACGTTCGTGCCCTGCATGACGATGACGCCGGCGTCGCCGAGGTCGAACTTCACGCTCTCGTCGATGCCGCCACCGGCGACCTTGCCACGCACAGCTTCCGTCAGTTGTTCCAGCGTCATGTCTCATCTCCCGAATGCCCGGCGCCTCTCGCCGGTTTGCACGGACCCAAGCATACCCTTTACGTAATCGTCAAGTGAGCTTTGCCTGTTGTCTGCAGATTACCGGGGAAGTGTAAGAACGGGATTACCAACCGGGGCGAGGAACTCCCGGCACGACCTGCTTACAGACCGCACCGGGAGGGATCCTGATCAGTGGTTGTTGCGCGGAAGTCCCTTGCTGTGGGCCACGTCCTGGTAGGCAACGGCCGGCTTCAGCACCATGCCCTTGTCGAACTGCTCGACCATGCCGCGCTGGATTTCCTGCCAGGGCGTCTGGCTGGGCGCATAGGGGAAGCCCCCCTTGGCCATCAGATCAGCCTTGCGGCGGGCCAGTTCCTCATCGGACACCAGCATGTTGGCCGTGCCCCGACCCAGATCGATGCGCACCCGGTCTCCGGTCTGGATCAAGGCCAGACCACC
The DNA here is from genome assembly GCF_026672425.1 of Pannonibacter sp. SL95. Taxonomy (GTDB): domain Bacteria; phylum Pseudomonadota; class Alphaproteobacteria; order Rhizobiales; family Stappiaceae; genus Pannonibacter. The sequence continues at coordinate 208,731 of NZ_JAPPRC010000003.1, read as the reverse complement.
CATGGCGGCAGCCTCCGGCGCGGCGTTGAGGATCGACGGGGACCCGGACGTCCCGGACTGGCGGCCGTCGCCGATGCAGGGCAGCGCGGTGATGCCGCGCTTGATCAGGGCTGCCGGCGGCTGCATGTTGACCACTTCGGCCCCGCCCGGATATCCGATCGGGCCCGTGCCCCGGATGAAGAGCATGCAGTGCTCGTCGATCTCGAGCGCCGGATCGTCGATGCGGTGGTGGTAGTCTTCCGGCCCCTCGAACACGATGGCACGGCCATCGAAGGCCTCCGGATCGTTCGGGTTGGAGAGATAGCGGTCGCGGAACTCCTTCGAGATCACGCTCGTCTTCATGATGGCGCTGTCGAAGAGATTGCCCGAAAGATTGATGAAGCCCGCCTTCTCCTTCATCGGATTGTCGAAGCTGCGGATCACGTCCGGCAGATCGGTCGTGACGTGGCCGCAGTTATCGCCGATGGACTTGCCGTTGACGGTAACGGCATCGGGATGCGGCAGCTTGCCGTTGCGCATCAGCTCGGCAACGACGGCCGGAACACCGCCAGCGTGGTGATAGTCCTCGCCGAGGTAGGCGCCGGCCGGCTGCAGGTTGACCAGCAGCGGCACATCGAGACCCACGGCCTGCCAGTCATCATTGGTCAGGGTCAGGCCCAGGTGCGCGGCGATGGCGTTGAGGTGGATCGGCGCGTTGGTGGAGCCGCCGATGGCCGAGTTGACGACGATGGCGTTCTCGAAGGCCTTGCGGGTCATGATGTCGGAAGGCTTCAGGTCCTCCCAGACCATGTCGACGATGCGCCGGCCAGTCTCGTAGGCGATCTGGCCGCGCTCGCGGTAGGGCGCGGGAATGGCTGCCGAACCGGGCAGCTGCATGCCGAGCGCCTCGGCGAGCGAGTTCATCGTCGTGGCCGTGCCCATGGTGTTGCAATAGCCGACGGAGGGCGCGGAGGAGGCGACGAGATCCATGAAGCCGTTGTAGTCGATCTCGCCGGCGGCGAGCTGCTGGCGCGCCTTCCAGACGATGGTGCCGGAGCCGGTGCGCTCGCCCTTGTGCCAGCCGTTGAGCATTGGGCCGACCGACAGGGCAATGGCCGGGATGTTGACGGTTGCGGCTGCCATCAGGCAGGCTGGGGTGGTCTTGTCGCAGCCGATGGTCAGCACGACGCCATCGATGGGATAGCCGTAGAGCAGCTCGACGAGGCCGAGATAGGCAAGGTTGCGGTCGAGCGTGGCGGTCGGACGCTTGCCGGTCTCCTGGATCGGATGCACCGGAAACTCGAAGCAGATGCCGCCGGCCGCGACGATGCCCTCGCGCACGCGCTTGGCCAGCTCAAGATGATGCCGGTTGCAGGGGGAGAGATCCGAACCGGTCTGGGCGATGCCGATGATCGGCTTGCCAGACTGCAGCTCCTCACGGGTGATGCCAAAATTGAGGTAGCGCTCGATGTAGAGCGCGGTCATGCCCGGATCGGACGGATTGTCGAACCAGGCACTGGAGCGCAGGGGGCGGCGCTTGCTCTCGGTCATTCCAGTCTCTCCCTCAGAGTTTGCCCGAGGCGTCAGGCCGGGCGGTCGTGTCGGATGATCAGGTCAGGGACGGCCGCGCCGTCCCGCGTTGCAGGGCGATGGCGGTGTCGCGCTCGCCAAGGTCGAGGATATGGCCGGAGGCCCTGCGGGCGGCTGCGCTGTCGCGCAGGCGCAGGGCTTCGACCAAGGCGCCATGGGCCTCAATGGCTTCACCGGGAAGATCTGCCACCGCGTTGGAGGCATGCAGCGACAGGCGCATGGCGGTCTCGATGATGCCGGCCAGCTGCAGGAACACCTGGTTGCGGCTCGCCTTCAGGAGGGCAACGTGGAAGGCAACATCGGCTTCGGTGAAGCGCTCGAGGTCTCCGCCGGAGTCACGCATCGCAGCAAAGGCATGCTCGACATCGGCAATGTCCTGCAGCGTTGCCCGCTGCGCGGCGAGATCTGCGGCTGCGGGCTCGATGGCCCGGCGGGCTTCGAGGACATTGGTCAGAAGGCCGAAATCAAGGATCTGCGCGCCGATCCAGTCCAGCACCTCGGCATCCAGAATGTTCCAGGTTTCCCTGGCGCAGACCTGTGTGCCGACGCGCGAGCGGGTCACGACAAGACCCTTGGATTCCAGGGTCTTGAGCGCCTCGCGGATCACCGTGCGGCTGACGCCGTAGCGCAGGCACAGGTCATTTTCGGTCGGCAGCGTGGCACCGGGCGGAAATGCGCCGCCGCAGATGTCAGCGGCCAGCGCGCGCGTGACAATCTTGCGCACGCGCGGGCGGCGGGTCGGCGTCTGATCGTCATCGATCTCGGCAGCAGCGGGGCGGGAACTGGGCAGCACGAGGCGTTTGATCCTGTTGATCTGAATAGATCATACAGAAACAGTCATTCATCATACAAATGAAATCTCATGCACCGAGGGATCGGGCACGGCGTCCCATCCCCGTCAGCGCTTGCCCGGCTTCCAGCGGCGCAGCAGGCTGGCGTTGGTCACCACGGAGACGGAGCTGAGCGCCATGGCAGCCCCGGCCAGCGCAGGGGACAGAAGCCCCATCGCCGCCAGGGGAATGCCGATGACGTTGTAGGCAAAGGCCCAGAACAGGTTCTGCCGGATCTTGGCGAAGGTCGCTCGCGACACGGCAATGGCTTCAGCCACCATCAGCGGATCAGACCGCATCAAGGTGATGCCTGCGGCCTCCATCGCAACATCCGCGCCTGATCCCATGGCAATGCCGATGTCGGCCGCCGCCAGCGCCGGGGCATCGTTGAGCCCGTCACCAACCATGGCAACAGCACCGCCGGCGGACTGGCGCAGGCTGGCAATTGCCTCCGCCTTACCCTCCGGACGGACGCTGGCGCGGACGTCGTCCAGCCCGATGCGAGAGGCGACAGACCGGGCGACGGCTTCGGTGTCGCCCGTGACCATGGCGGTGCGGATGCCCTGGGCCTTCAGCGCCTCCAGCGCGCCGCGCGCCGTCGGGCGGATCTCGTCCGCCATGGCGATGACACCAACGGCGCGGCCATCCAGCGCGACGATGACGCTGGTCTTGCCGTCGGCCTCAAAGTTGCGGCGCAGGGAGTCTGCCGTGAACCGGTCGATCTTCAGCTGGTCCATCAGCGCCTCGTTGCCGATGGCCAGCGCGTGACCACCGATGACGGCGACAAGCCCCTGCCCTGGTACGGCTTCGAATTCCTTCGGCGCGGCCAGCGGCAGATTGCGCGCCCGGGCCGCATTGACCATCGCATGGGCGAGCGGATGTTCGCTGGCAAGCTGGGCCGAGGCGGCAACCGACAGGAGCCGGTCGGTGTCCTTGTCGAAGGCAACCACATCCGTCACGACCGGGCGGCCTTCCGTCAGCGTACCGGTCTTGTCGAAGGCGACGACCTTCAGCCGGTGCGCCACTTCCAGGGCCTCGATGTCGCGGATCAGAATGCCGGCCCGGGCCGCAGCGCCAGTGCCCGCAACAAGCGCCGTCGGCGTGGCAAGGCCAAGCGCACAGGGGCAGGCGATGACCAGCACGGCAACCGCCGTGGACAAGGCCGCATCGAAGTCCCCGGCGAGGAACCACCAGGCGGCGAAGGTCAGGGCGGCGAGGACCAGCACGACCGGGACGAAGATGGCAGAGACCTGATCGACCAGCTTCTGCACCGGCGCACGCGAAGCCTGCGCCCCTTCGACAAGGCGAATGATCCGGGCGAGCGTCGTGTCCTCACCAAGCGCGCCGACATCAACCTGCAAGGCACCGGAGCCATTGACGGTACCGGCGGTGACCCAGTCACCGCTCTGCCGGGTGACCGGCAGGCTTTCCCCGGTGATCAGCGCTTCGTCCAGCTCGCTGGTGCCGCTGAGGATCGTGCCATCCACGGGCACACGCTCGCCCGGGCGGACAAGAACACGGTCGCCAAGACGGATTTCGCTGAGCGCGACCGTTTCGACGTCATCCCCGACCATCCGGTTGGCTGTGTCGGGCCGGAGGGCAGCAAGCGAGCGGACAGCGGCTGACGTCGACCGCTTGGCGCGGGTTTCCAGCAGCTTGCCAAGGAGAACCAGCGTCAGGATGACGGCCGATGCCTCGAAATAGAGATGCCCTGCCCCACCGGGAACGAACACCCGGTAAAGGCTGTAGCCAAAGGCGGCGGAGGTGCCGAGGGCAACCAGCACGTCCATGTTTGCCCCGCCCGACGCAAGGGCCTTCACCGCGCCGCGATAGAACCGCGCACCAACGAAGACCTGCACCGGCGCCGCCAGCAGCAGCTGCGTCATCGGCGACAGCATCCAGTGAATGCCGAAGGGCATCAGGACCATGGGCACGACAAGCGGCAGGGTGAGCAGAACGGCCATGACCAACAGCAGCACGGTGCGCCGTTCGTCAGCCCGCTGACCGGCTTCCGCCTTCTCACGCTCCTGCCTTGCGTTGACGCCCGGTTCATCATGCAGCCGCGCCTGGAAGCCGGCCTGTTCGACCAACGCAATGAAGGGCGCCGGCGACATTTTCCGGCGCAGGGTCACAGTGGCGCGCTCGAGTGCGAAGTTCACATTCGCATCGCTGACGCCCTCGGCTGACGCGAGCGTGCGCTGGAGACGCGCGGCGCAGCCACCGCAGGTCATGCCGGTGATATCGAGCGTTACGGTCGGGGCGGTCGCGGCGCGGTGCGGAGCCATGGTCGGGATCCTAGCTGACGAGAGGCATCTGGTGGGGCGGAGGCGAACCAGCGAAGCAGTTCAACATCTCCTGATTGGCCCCAGATAGGGCTTCCAGTCACTGGAAGGTCAAGCCCCTTCCGAACTGCACGACATTTTGGCGCGGAGGCAGCTGTTTTGCTGACAATTTGTGCAGCGCACCCCTTTCAATCATGTTGCAATGCGGTATTCTAACCATACGGAATTTGAGTTGACCCGATGTATTTAAGGGCCAAGCAAATGTTTAGATGATTGCACCGGGCGTTGTAAGTGAGGGGAGAGACGGGGGCGTCTCTCCCCTTTTCTTTTGTCCAACTTAGAGCTTGTGATCGAGCGCAACTTCAGGCCGAGCAAGAAGCACCATCGACGGCATCATGGCAAGAAACTGCTGCATACAGGGGCGAGCCGGAACTGCGAAGACTTGATCTGCCCCCTGCCCAATTGAAGGGGATCCAGAGTGGCCCGCGCAGTGAGGCTGATGCGCTACCTCAGTTTCGGATTGAGCGCATCACGCAGGAAGTCGCCCAGGAGGTTGACCGCCAGAACCAGGATCGCAAGCGCTGCCCCGGGGAAAAGGGCGATCCACCATTCACCGCCATACAGAAAGTCATTGCCGGAGGCGATCAGCGTGCCGAGCGAGGGCTGGGTGGGCGGCATGCCAACGCCAAGAAACGACAAGGTCGCCTCGGTGACGATGGCGACGGCCAGATTGATCGTGGCGATGACCAGAACCGGACCCAGTACATTCGGCAGGATATGGCGCATCAGGATCAGACGCGCGGGCAGGCCCATGATGCGGGCGGACAGAACATAGTCCTTGTTCCGCTCCACCATGGTGGCACCGCGCACGGTCCGGGCATATTGCACCCAGAAGGAGAGCGCGAGGGCGGACACGAGGATCCAGAAGGCGAAGACCTCCCGGTCCAGCCGCCCGAACAGGCCATTGGCCGCGCCATCAATGAGCAAGGCGATGAGGATGGCGGGAAAGGTCAGTTGCACATCGGCGATGCGCATCAGAATCGCGTCGATCCGGTCGCCGAGATAGCCGGCAACCAGTCCGAGGCTGATGCCGATACAGGCGGCTGCCAGCACCGCCGTGATGCCGACGCCGAGAGAAATGCGCAGGCCGTAGAGGATGGCCGAAAGAATGTCGCGCCCCTGGTCATCCGTGCCCAGAACAAACCGCGGGTCGCCGCCCTCCATCCAGACCGGCGGCAGGCGGGAATCGAGGATGCTGATTTCGGCAAGGTCGAACGGGTTCTGTGGCGCGATCAGAGGGGCCAGCAAAGCCCCAAGCACGAACAGCAACACGAGCACGGCCGCCGCGATGGCAACGGGGGAACGGCAAAAATCATAGCACAGGTCGCTATCAAGAAGCCGTGTCAACCAGGCGCGAGCCGCAGGCATGTTCATCGCCCCCTCCTCATGCACTGGCCCGCAGGCGCGGATCGATCAGGAAATACAGGATGTCGACGATGAAATTGATCGTGACGAACAACAGCCCGGTCAGCATCAGATAGGCGGCCATGATCGGGATATCGACATTCTGCACCGCCTGCAAAAACAGCAACCCCATGCCCGGCCACTGGAACACCGTTTCGGTGATGGTGGCAAAGGCGATGATGGAGCCCAGCTGAAGCCCAGTGATGGTCACGACCGGGACAAGCGTGTTCTTGAGCGCGTGACGGAAGTACACGAGGCGGTCAGGCAGCCCCCGCGCGCGGGCAAAGCGGATGAAGTCGGCCCGCACCACCTCTAGGATCTCGGCCCGGACCAGCCGCATGATCAGCGTCATCTGGTAGAGCGCCAGGGTGATGGCTGGCAGGACGAGAGCTTTCAGCCCCGACACGGTGAGAAACCCGGTCGTCCACCAGCCGCCAAGATCCACCACATCGCCGCGCCCGAAGCTGGGCAGCCATTGCAGGCTGACCGCGAAGATATAGATCAGCAGCATGCCGAGGAAGAAAGTCGGCAGCGAAATACCGACCAGCGACAGCGACAGGAACAGCCGAGCCAGCACGGTCTCACGCCTGAGACCGGCATAGACGCCCATGGGAACGCCCACCGCCAGAGCGAGCAGCGCTGATGTGAAAGCCAGTTCCAGCGTCGCCGGAATGCGCTTGGCAAAGAGATCGGCGACCGGCTGGCGGAACTGGTAGGACGTGCCGAAATCAAACCGGGCGGCATTGCCGAGGAAACGCACAAACTGCAGCGGCATCGGGTCGTTGAGGCCCAGCTGCTCACGCAGGGCCTCACGTTGCTCGGTCGAGGTCTCGACCCCGACCATCTGGTTGACCGGATCGCCGACATGACGGAACAGCGAAAAGGAAATGAGCGCGACGACGAACATCACCGCGCCGGCCTGCAGCAATCGCCTGAAGGCAAATCCGATCATTGCCAGCCTGTTCCCGCTTGCCAGTCTCGTTCGGGTTTCGTGACAGCCGGGCGCTTGCCGCCCGAGCCGTTCAGTTCTTGGTGATGTAGCGGAACAGCAAGGTGTCGTCAGCGCGCTGTGCGACAACCATGCGGTCGGATACGCCCCAGGCCAAGCCCTGCTGATGCAGCGGAATATGCGCAACGTCCTGATGCTGCAGAGCGAAGGCGCGGAAGATCAGCTCGTCGCGGCGAACAGGATCGTTCTCGGCCATGATCTCCTTGACCAGCGCATCGGAGGCGGGGTTACAGTAGCCGCCGATGTTGAAGGCTCCGCCCTTGCCCGCGTCATCGCGGCAACTGGTCAGGTTTTCCAGCACGTTCCAGCTGTCGAGTGAGCCGGGTGTCCAGCCAAGCAGGAAGAACGAGGTCTCGAAGCCGCCGGAGGGCAGGATCCTGGCGAAATACTTTGCCTTCGGCATGGCGTTGACAGTGGTCTTGACGCCGACCTTGGTCAGCATCTGCGCCACGGCCTGGCAAATCGCCTCGTCATTGACATAGCGGTCATTCGGGCAATCCATCACCAGTTCAAAGCCATCCGGGTAACCGGCCTCGGTCAGCAGGGCCTTGGCAGCCGCAGGGTCATAGGCAAAGCGCTCGATTTCACTGGCACGGCCGAACAGATAGGGCGAGATGAGCAGCGCGGTCGGGGTGGACATGCCACGCATGACCTTCGCCCGGATCGCCTCGATGTCGATGGCCTGATACAGCGCCTTGCGCACGCGGACATCCTGGAAGGGGTTCTTGCCCTTGACGCTGGAGAACAGGAGTTCGGACCGCCGCTGGTCCATGCCGAGGTAAACCGTACGCAGTTCCGGCCCGATCAGGGCGCGCGTGCCGGCGGTCTCATTGACCCGTTTGATGTCCTGCACCGGCACCGGATAGACCAGGTCCAGCTCGCCCGATAGCAGTGCTGCAACCCGCGTCGCATCGGAGGCGATCGGGGTGAACTCGACCCTCGTCAAGTTGTGCAGGGCGACATCCCACCAGCCGGCATAGGGCTCGAAAACGGTCCTGACGCCCGACTCGTGGCTGGTGATGCGGAAGGGGCCGGTGCCATTGGCATTGAGCCCGGCAAAGTTGACGGTCGTGTCGGACGCAGAGGTGACTGCGACGGCGTTGTTCGCCTCGGTCCACTCCTTGTCCATGATGAACCAGGTCTCCCACTCTGCATGGAGAATGGGATTCGGGGCATCGAGCAGGAAGTCGACGGTGTAAGGATCTACGACCTCGATACGGGCGCTTTCGTCAATGCGCTTGCCGAGGTCGGAGCCTTTCGAGCGAACGCGCGCGGCGGAAAACACCACATCGTCGGCGTTGAACTCATTGCCATTGTGGAACTTGACGCCCTTGCGCAGATAGAAACGCCAATGGGTCGGCGACAGGATCTCCCAGCGCTCGGCCAGCGCCGGCTCCAGCTCGAGCTGCGCATTGCGGCGGACAAGACCCTCGTAGACATTGGCGAGCATCGAGAGGGAAAAGCTCTCGTTGAGACTGTAGGGGTCGAGCTGGTTGACGGCCCCCTGATAGGCGAACTTCATCGTCTCGGCCTGTGCCGATACCGGGATCGCCACATTCGCAGCCAATCCCGCAGCAAGACTCGCAGCCAAAACCAACCGACGCAGCATCATTCCGGCCCCCTGCCCAGATGCAAGTGCTTCATGCGACCTGCATATGAAGTCCGACGCGAGCAAAAGCTGTCCCGCCCGGAACTCTTGTGCATATTTACAGGCACAGCGCAGCCCTGCCAGAGCTAAATTTCTGTCTTTCTTGACATATTTCCGTCGTTGCCGCGTTGGGTCAACCTATTTGGATTGCACAGACGCGCGCATTCATGCGGCCGCTGCACGTTCCAGCGCCGCCAGAATTGGTCCAGCACCTGCCGGACAGGCAACGTCGAGCGGGGCAACACGGCCCCGGATCGGAACCTGCAGCAGGGGCAGGAAAGGATCGAGCCCGGCACCGGACGCCCTGAGTACGTCAAGCGAAATGGCGGCCAGTGCATTCTGCTCCTTGGCAACGCCTTCAAGGCGGCTGGCGACGTTGACGACATCGCCCAGAGCCGTCAGGCCAGAGGCCACGCCGTTGCGCCCGTCCAGACCGATGCGCCCGAGAATGGCGGAGCCGCCATGCAGCCCCACTGCAATGCGCAAGGGCGCAGACAGCTGCGCCGCAAGATCCCGGTTCACGCGCTTCAGCTCCTCGGCGAGATCGACGATGGCCGCAAGAGCGGAGCGGGAACCGGCCGCCATGCCGCTTTCGACGCCGAACAGCGCCATGATGCCGTCGCCCATGACCTTGTCGATCATGCCATTGTGCTTGCGGATCACACGAACGACGCTGTCGACATAGCGGTTGAGAATGAACACGACATCGAAGGGCAGGCGCCCCTCGCTGAGGGCGGTGAAGCCGCGCAAGTCGACGAACATCACCACGACCGGCTGCTCTGTGCCCCAGCGGTAGCGATCCTGCAGCCCTTCGCGCGGGACGACGGAGCCTCCGTTCAGGAGCGGCCGGACGACGAGATCAGCCCCTGGACGCACCTGACAAGCGAGGCGGACGTTCTTGCCGGCGTGGATGCGTTGCAAGACCTGCTGCTCGGTCGGTCCGGGCTGCGCGAGGTTGCCCGCGCCCGAGACGATCAGCGTGCGACAGGTGGAGCAGCGGGCGCGGCCACCGCAGACGGACATGTGCGGCACGCCCTTCATGCGGCTGATTTCCAGCAATGTCGGACCAGGCCGGGCGCGGACTGATTTCTCGCCGAGGTAATGCACGGTAATGGGCCGGCGGCCGACCGTGCCGAACTGGCGCAGCAGCGAAACGGCAATCGCAAGGGCCAGCAGGGCGAAGAACACGATGCGTCCGGCATCGGCCAGAATCTGCAGTTCCGCGGTCTGAGCCGGGGTGACCTTGAGCAGGAACTGGCCCTCCAGCACGAGGCGGCGGGCTCCATTGATCCAGCCCGTCAGCGATAGCACCGGCACGGCGACAGCCAGCGTCAACAAGGTGCCGCGCCAGTTCGGATACCACGGCTTCAGCCGCAGCCAGTAATGCAGGCCGATGCAGCCATGCAGCCAGACGATAATGAGAAGGAGGCTCTGCGTCAGCCCGGACCCCGGCCACAGCACCGACAGTTCGTGCTGATAGTCGACCACGGCATCAAACCGGGTGGCGGCACCCCGGGTCATGAGGATGTGGCGGATCAGGAGATAGGGGATGGCGAGACCCAGAAGGATCTGCAGCGCCTCCCAGACGGGCATGCGGAACGTGCGCCGCATGGCGATGCGATAGAGGGCAAAGCCCACATGCAGCAGCAACGCGCCATAGAGAACCACCGTTCCCGGCAGCGATTGCCAGACCAGCGCCCTGAGGTCCTGTCCCTTCTGCGCCCAGTCGAGCGAGATGTTGCCCAGGGCGTGGTTGAGGAAATGGGTCGCGGCAAAGGCAAACAGGATCAGCCCGGCATAAAGCCGGACTTGCTGCGCCAGCGGTCCTTTTCCGGGCGGTGTGCGCGTGTCCTGCCGGGCCATGGCCGTCTCCCTGATGCGGGGGCGGCTCAACCACCCCGTAAGACCACCTATGCCGTTCCGGTTGCAATCCCGCAAGCCTGTCCACAAGGTGCAGGCCGCCTGCCCCTGCCCTCCCGCGTCAACAGGGGTGGATTTTACCGGCCGGGTGGCGCATCTAGGGCCTCAGAGCACACGACGCTGACGCGAGGATGGAATGATCGTTTACGGCATCAAGAACTGCGACACGGTGAAAAAGGCGCGCGCCTTTCTCGAAGCGGCCGGGCTTGCCTATACCTTCCACGACTACAAGAAGGAGGGCGCCGATGCGGCGACGCTGAAGGGCTTCATCGACACCTTCGGCTGGGAACAGGTCGTCAACCGCAAGGGCACCACGTGGCGCAAGCTGCCGGAGGAAGAACAGGCCGAGGTCAAGGACGCCGACAGCGCACTGGCATTGATGCTGGCGCAGCCGTCCGTCATCAAGCGGCCGATCGTCGTGGCGAAGGGCAAGACGCTGCTCGGCTTTGACCCGGTCTCCTGGGAAATGGCGATGGAAATGGGCGAACTGGCCTGAGAAGGCGTGCCTTCATGACAGGTCCCGGCACAGGGCCGGGACAGCCTGGTGAAGATACGGCCGCGGCGGCGTTGCCTACCAGGTGCGGCGCGGGCCGGTGTCGATGTGATAGTGGCCAAAGGCATAGCGCTTGTAGCCACCGACCTCCGGCTGCGCCTTCAGGAAGGCGAGGATCGCGCCAGGATCGCCGCGCACCGTGAAATCAACGGCCTTGCAGTCGAGGTGGTACGAGTTGCTCGCCCCGCCTTTCCACCAGTTCTCCAGCCACCAGCGCTTGGTCGAATGCACCGTCACGCGGCCGTACCGGTCGGCGACCCGGTTCAGGACTTTCTTCAGGCTGCGGGGCACGCACCATTCCGTGTCGTTGTAGACGATCTTGTCCGATGATGACGTCATCCAGCCGAGCCCGGTGATGCCGGACAGCGAGCCGCAGCCCGACAACAGCAGGGCCGGAAGCAGAACGCCACAGAGGACAACAGGCCGCAAACGCACGGCGAAACCCTTTCGCAAAGGGATGAAGACCAGCCCCAAGGGTCCGCCAACTTGTTTAAGATTGTCGTGAGAAACAGGGTTAACGGGTAACCAGCACGGTTCCGCTTGCCGCTCTCACTTGCCCCGGCGCGGACGCTCTCCGACGTAGGTGGCGCGCGGCCGGATCTGCTCGGGAACCGTCATCTGTTCCAGCGCGTGCCCGATCCAGCCGACGATGCGGCCGGCGCAGAACAGGATTTTCGCCGCATCTGCCGGCAGCCCGAGCGCTCGAACGACGACGGCCAGGGCGAAGTCAATGTTGGGCCCGGCTCCGAACAGGTCCGCCGCCTGCGCAATCAGGGCCGGCGCCATCGCCAGCTGCCGGTTGCCGGGCAAGAGCCGATTGCCCAGCGCCAGCAGGCAGGTGGCCCTCGGATCAGCGCCGCGGTAGACCATGTGGCCAAAGCCCGGCAACGGGTCGCCGCGCTGAAGGCGCTGCTGAAGGACGGCGGGAATATCCTCAGCCTCGCCAATATCCGACAGCCATGCCCCGACCCGGTCAGCGGCGGCACCATGGCGCGGACCGCTGAAGGCACCGAGACCCGACAGGAGCGCGGCATGCAACGGCGCACGGGTCGACGCAGCGCAGCGCACGGCAAAGGCACTGGTGTTCAGTTCATGGTCGGCAGACAGCACCAGGGCAGCCCGGATCAACTCGCTGCCAGCGTCGCCGGTCAGGCCGAAGGCGGCAGCGAACTGGCGATGAATCGGATCGGCACTCGGCGCCGGCTGGCCAAGCAGAGCGGCGACGCCAAGGCGCAGCAGCGCCGCCCCCTTTACCGGCAGCAGGGCCGGCGCGCGGGTGTAGGCGGCCGGGTCCAGCAAGGGATAGGCCGCAAGCGCCAGCATCAGCCGCTCAAGTGGCGCACTTCCCGCCGGCAACTCGGGCAAGGGGCCGGGCGATGGTGCGGCGAACGGATCGCTGTCGCAGGCCCAGAGCAATCCGGCAACGGCTTCCAGGGAGAAACTCTCCGCCAGCGCCAGCGCCGAATGCCCACGGTACCAGGGGCCATCCTCGGCGATCAATGTCAGACGCGTTTCGAGCACCAGGCCACCGGTCAGGGGCGACGTGGCGGCCGCGTCAGGCCGGTCCTTCTGCGCCGCCAGGGCGCGGATGTCAGCCGCATCATAACGCTTCTGCTTGCCGGGCCCGGGCATCGAGCGGATCAGGCCCCGGCTGACATAGGCGTAGAGCGTGGCGGGCTGGACGCCCAGCTCGGCGGCAGCTTCACGGGCGGAGAGATAGAGCGGCGTGTTCATATATTGATTGTATCTATCAATATTGACCGCATCAAGCAGGTGACGCGACACTTTGCCGGAACGACAGACACAGGAGCGTCCCATGACCATTCCCTTTTCCACCGGCACCTTTCCGGCCAGCGCCGCCACGGACGCCGCGCGCAGCCCGGGCCTTGAGGGGGTTGTTGCCGCCGACACGATCCTGAGCGAGGTGGACGGCGCGAGGGGCCGGCTCATCCTGCGCGGGCGGGCAATCGAGGATCTTGCCGGTCAGATGAGCTTCGAGGCGGCGGTCGCGTTTTTCTGGCAGGGGCTGCTGCCGTTGCCGTCCAGCGGCGATCTGGCCGCTGCCTTTGCCGAGGCCCGTCTCAAGGCCCATGCCATCGCGGTGCCGGTCATGCAGAGCGCCGGGCCGGGGCTTGGCAGCTATGAACGCATGCGGCTGGGGCTGGCTGCCCTGTGCCGGGACGATGCGGCAGAAGATGCCCTCACCATGACCGGCGCGATGCCCGTGCTGCTGGCCGCTGCAGCGCGGATCGGGAGAGGCGAAAGCCCGATTGCCCCAAGTGTGGCGGCAGGCAGCGCAAGCGATCTGCTGGCCATGCTGACCGGAACAGAGCCATCGGCGCGTGCGGTCGCGGCGATTGACCGCTACCTGGTAACCATTCTCGACCACGGCTTCAACGCCTCTACCTTCACCGCCCGGGTGATTGCCTCGACGGGCGCGGACATGGGCTCGGCGGTGCTGGGCGCAATGGGAGCGCTGAAAGGCCCGCTGCATGGCGGTGCGCCGGGTCCGGTGCTCGATATGCTCGATGCCATCGGCACGCCGGAACGGGCCGTCGGCTGGATTTCCGCTGCGCTCGCAAGGGGCGAGCGCCTGATGGGCTTTGGGCACCGCATCTATCGGCAGCGGGATCCGCGCGCGGATGTGCTGAAGGCCGCTCTTGGGCAGCTGGAGGCAGCCGATGGGCGCGTTGCGCTGGCCGAGGTCGTTGAGCGGGAGGCGACTGAGGCGCTGGCACGGCACAAGCCCGGCCGCCCCTTGCACACGAATGTGGAGTTCTACACGGCTGTGCTTCTGGAAGCCGCAGGCATTGACCGCAGCCTGTTCACGCCGCTGTTCGCGACCGGACGGGTGGCCGGCTGGTGCGCCCATGTTGCCGAACAGCGCGCCACCGGCCGGCTGATCCGCCCCGGCGCCCGCTATGTTGGCCCCCAGCCGGCGGGCTGAGCCCCCAAGCAAAAGGCCGGCCCCACGCGGGCCGGACTCAGACTGCTGATAAACCTCGACCTCAGCGTCGTCATCCCGGCCAAGCGCAGCGCCGAGCCGGGACCGGAGAGTCGAGGCCTCAAAATTTCAACCAGCTAACCCCTGAGAGACCTTGGCTCTCCGGTCCCGGATCTCCGCTTCGCTGCGTCCGAGATGACGATAGAGGGTTTGTCATCAACCTTAGGCCGGCCCTCGCGGGCCGGCCTTTTCGTATCTAGTATCGGGAGTTACTTGTTCAGGATCAGTTCCGGCCCCATCAGGGTGTAGGGCAGCCAGGTGGACAGTACTGGAACGTAGGTTACCAGAATCAGGAACAGGAACAACACGCCCACCATCGGCAGGGAGGCGCGCACCACCTGAATGAGGCTCATGCCCGTGATGCCCGAAGTGACGAACAGGTTCAGGCCGATGGGCGGCGTGATCATGCCGATCTCCATGTTCACCACCATGATGATGCCGAGATGGATAGGGTCGACACCAAGCGCCATGCCGATCGGGAACACCACCGGCGCCACGATCAGCAACAGACCCGACGGTTCCATGAACTGGCCGCCGATGAGCAGGATGATGTTCACGGCGATCAGGAAGGTGAACCAGTTGAAGCCCGCACCTACCATCACGTCGGTCAGGATCTGCGGGATCCGCTCCGATGTCAGCACGTGGGCAAAGAGCAAGGCGTTGACGATGATGAACATCAGCATGATCGTCGTCTTGCCGGAATCCACCAGAACCTTGCGGGTCTCGGCGTGGAAGAAGCCGGGAATGAAGTTCACAGCCGTCAGCCACAGGTTCCGGCCGATGGCAGCGCCGATGGTCTCCCCCGGCTTGCGCATGGGCACGCCCTTCAGCGGACCCATGTCGCGATAGATGAAGACCGCGATCAGGAAGGCATAGACGGCGGCAACGGCGGCGGCTTCCGTGGGCGTGAAGATGCCGCCATAAATGCCGCCGAGGATGATCACGATCAGCAGCAGGCCAAAACCTGCCTCGCCGGCGGACGAAAGAAGCTCGCCGAAGCCCGCAAAGGATTGCTTCGGCATGTTCTTGATCCGGGCGTTGATATAGATGGCGGCCATCAACATCAGGCCAGCGACAAGCCCCGGAATGACGCCGGCCAGGAACATGCGCCCGACCGACACATCGGTTGCCGCCGCATAGACGACCATGACGATGGACGGCGGGATGAGGATGCCAAGCGTGCCGGCATTGCAGATGACACCGGCGGCGAATTCCTTGCTGTAGCCGACCTCGCGCATGCCCGCGATGGCGATGGTGCCGATGGCGACCACGGTCGCCGGCGAGGAGCCGGACAGGGCAGCAAACAGCATGCAGGAGAACACGGCCGCGATGGCCATGCCGCCCCGCACGTGGCCGACGCAGGCAATGGCAAACCGGATGATGCGCCGCGCCACGCCGCCCGTGGACATGAAGCCCGAGGCAAGAATGAAGAACGGAATGGCGAGCAGCGTGTAGTTCTGCGACGCCGTGAACAGCTGGATCGCAACCGACGAGACGGAATCGGTCGAGAACAGCGCGATGGTGAGGACGCTGGACAGGCCCAGCGCGATGGCGATCGGCACCCCGAGGAACAGGAGCCCCAGCACCAGGATAAAGAGAATGGCAGCTTCCATGGTGATGACCCTCAGTCCTTCAGGACGTCCTTGTTTTCGGCAACGAGGTCTTCGGCCTCATGCGACGCGATCATGATTTCGCGCTGGCCGGAGAAGATCTGCCAGGCTGCCTGCAGGCAGCGGAAGGCGAGCAGGAAGAGGCCGACGGGCAGGATCAGATAGGCGATCCAGCGCTGGACCCGTTCCTTGGTGCCAAAGGCTTCCTGAATGAACTCGGGATAGCGCAGGTCATCGAGGCCGATGCCCACCTTGTACATCTTCGACCAGTACTCGATGGCGCCGCCGCGCGCGTCGGCCCCGAAGAACTGCAACCAGTCGGCAGACAGCAGGACCACCGCATAGAGGACGCCGCACACCGCGCCGAAGACCGCAAAAAAGCGGAAGACGGGACGCGGAAACAGGCGGATGATCGCATCGACGCCGAGATGGGCGCCGATCTTCACGCCATAGCTCATGCCGAACAGAATCAGCCAGGCGAACAGGATGCGGGTGAATTCAAGCGCGCCGGTCCAACCGGAGTTGAAGCCGTAGCGGGCCACCACTTGTGTAAAGGTGACGAGGGTCATCGCCGCCATGAGGAAGGCAATCACCCCTTCCTCAAAGCGGGTGACCAGGGAATCGAGACGTTGCATGGACGTGCCCCCAGGATAAAATGGCCCTGCCCCGGCGGCGTGAAACCGTCAGGTGACCGGAGGGAGAATCCCTCCGGTAGCCTTTCTTGCTGTGTGCTTTGCTTAGCTGCCGCCGTTGGCAGATACGGCGGCGTTGATCAGGTCAGCGCCGATATCGCCTTCAAACTTGGTCCAGACCGGCTTCATGGCTTCAACCCAGGCCTGGCGCTGCTCCGGCGTCAGTTCGCGGATGACGGTGCCGGTGGCCTTGATGCGCTCGCGGTTCTCGCTCTCGATGCGGGCGACGCTGGCGTTGGCCGAGACAGTCACTTCGTTGACGATCTTGAGGAACTGCTCCTTCACGTCCGGCTTGAGGCTGTTCAGCCACTCGTCGGAGGTGACCAGCAGATAGGCGAGGAGCTGGTGGTTGGTCTCGGTGATGCCGTCCTGCACCTCGAAGAACTTCTGGGTGTAGATGTTGGACCAGGTGTTTTCCTGACCATCGACCACGCCGGTCTGCAATGCGCCGTAGACTTCCTTGAACGCCAGTTTCTGGGCGTTGCCACCCATGGCGGAGATCATGGCTTCGGCGACGTCCGAGGTCTGGATGCGGAACTTGAGACCATTGGCATCGGACGGCAGCTGCAGCGCCTTCTTGGCCGAGAACTGCTTCAGGCCTGCATTCCAGTAGCCGAGGCCGAGGAAGCCGACATCGGTCATGGAGCTCAGCAGGCCCTTGCCGGCATCGCTGACAAAGAAGCGGTCAACCGACGCGGTGTCCTTGAACAGGAATGGCAGGTCAAACAGGCGATACTTCAGCGTGTAGGCTTCGAACTTGGCCAGCGACGGCGCTGCCAGCTGGACGTCGCCCAGCAGCAGGGCTTCCATCACCTTGTCGTCGTCGAACAACTGGGAGTTCGGGAACACCTGCATGCAGGCCTTGCCGTTCATTTCCTCGTTGATGCGCTTGGCGAGCAGTTCGGCTGCCTCGCCCTTCGGATGGCCGGTAGCTGCGACGACATGGCTGAACTTGATGACGACTTCGCCGTCCTGGCAATCTTCAGCCAGAGCCGGCGTCGCAAGCATCACCGTGGCCGCAACGGCAGCCAGCAACATCTTCTTCATGGGTGTCCTCCCAGACAAACTCTTTGTGACCGGACTGACGTGCCGGACAAGCGCCCTATCGCAACAACCGTGCCAAGCCGCCACACACAAAACAAGAGACTGAAAACAATAAACTTTTTGTTCACTAAGCTTAAACCTGCCGCAACAGCAGATTACAGATGTGTCGGGTTCGACACATGGGATTCAGCCCCGATGGGTCGAACCCGACACATGGCGTGAAGGCGGTCAGAGGTCGCCATCCAGATCCCGGCCCAGACCGTATTTGCGCATCTTTTCGTAGAGTGCCTTGCGCGACAGACCCAGCGCCTCGTAGGTCGCCTTGATGCTGCCGGACTGCCGGGCCAGCTCGGCCTGGATCAGCGACTTCTCGTAGGCTGCCACCCGGGCGAACAGTCCATCCGGTCGTGGCGCACCGCTGTCCTCGAACCCCTCGAGACCGAGCACGAAGCGGTCCGCCATGTTGCGCAGCTCGCGCACATTGCCCGGCCAGTCCCGGCTCATGAGATCCGCCATATAGTCCGGCGGCATGTCCGGGATCTCGCGCCGGTAACGCGCCCGCGCCTCCCGGGCCAGATGGAAGAACAACAAGGGAATGTCCTCCCTGCGCTCGCGCAGCGACGGCAGCGTCAGGGTCACCACGTTCAGGCGGTAGACCAGATCCTTGCGGAAGCGCCCTTCACTGGCCGCCTTCGCAAGGTCTTCCTTCGTCGCGGCGACGAAGCGGACATCCAGCGTAATTGCCTTGTTCGAGCCGAGACGTTCGATGGTCCGGGTCTCGATCACCCGCAACAGCTTGACCTGCAGGTCCAGCGGCATGGACTCGATCTCGTCCAGGAACACCGTGCCGCCGTGGGCATATTCCAGCTTGCCGATGCGCTGGCCACTGGCGCCGGTAAAGGCCCCCTTCTCGTGGCCGAACAACTCGGACTCGATGATGTCAGCCGGCAGTGCGCCGCAATTCAGCGCGACAAACGGACGGTCCCGGCGCGGACCATGCTCGTGCAATGCGCGGGCCACCACTTCCTTGCCGGCCCCCGTCTCGCCGAGGATCAGGATGTCGGCGTCGGTCGGGGCAAGCGCGAGCACCTGACGGCGCAGCCGCTCCATCGCCGGCGCCCGGCCAACCAGCCGGCTGTCGAGATCCGAACTGTCGGCAAGCCTTTCGCGCAGGGCACGGTTTTCCAGCACCAGCCGGCGCTTCTCCATCGCACGCTCGATGACCGCCGCCAGATGGCTGACGGCAAATGGCTTCTCGAGGAAATCATAGGCGCCCGAGCGCATGGCCTCGACGGCCAGCGGCACGTCGCCATGGCCGGTGATCAACACCACGGGGAGCGCCGGATCGATTTCCAGCGCGCGGCGCATCAGCTCGAAGCCATCCATCTTCGGCATTCGGATGTCGGTCACCAGAACGCCATAGGCATCGCGGCCGAGGGTTTCCGGCACCCGCTCGGGATCATCAAAGGTGAGGACGTGGTGCCCGGCAAGCTCCAGGCCCTGCGCAAGACCTGACCTGAGGTCCTCCTCGTCATCCACCAGATATACGGTCGCCTGATCCATGGTCACTCCGCTGCACGGCTCGCCGCCTCGACAAGCGGCAAGCTCATACGGAAAGAGGCTCCCCCTTCCGGACGGTTCGACGCCACGAGGCTGCCGGAAAAGTCATGGACGATCTTGTAGGCAATGGAAAGCCCGAGGCCCAACCCTTCCCCGACCGGCTTGGTCGTGAAGAAGGGATCGAAGATCTGGTCCATGACCGCCTCCGGAATGCCAGGGCCATTGTCGAGCACTTCGAGGATGACCTCGTCGGCGAGTGTCAGACGGATCTCGATCATCGGGTCAGGTTGACCGGCGACAGCATCCAGCGCGTTGGTCAGGAGATTGACGACGACCTGCTCCAGCCGGATGCGCCCGCCGGCAACGATGACATCCTGCTCCGGCTTCACGACCTTGAGCGGCACACCATTGCGCTTGGCTTGTGGCATCACAAGAAGCAAGGCCTCCTCAACGACCTGGCACAGGGAGACAGGCTGCACATCCGTGCCGGCGCGGCGCGTAAAGCCTTTCAGGGTTCGCGCGATTTCCGCCATGCGCTGGACCATGGCCGTAATACGGTTGAGATTGTCATGCGCCTTGTCGGCCTGTCCGCGCGCGATCAGCAGGCCGGCGTTTTCCGCGTGGGTCGAGATCACCGCGAGCGGCTGGTTGAACTCGTGGCTGAGGGCGGCCGACATTTGCCCCAGCGTCGCCAGTTTGGCCGCCTGGACAAGATCGGCCTGGGTCCGGCGCAGATCATCCTCGGCCTGCAGGCGCTCCTGCACCTCATCGGCCAGCAAGGCATTGGCCCGTGTCAGCTCCCGCGTCCGGCTGTGCACCCGGCGCTCGAGCCACAGTGCCGCCGCCCGGTCGCTGCGCAGGCGTCGCACCATTGCATCCTGCCGCTCGATCACCGACCAGAGAAAGCCGCCGGCAATGATGCAGACCAGAAAGGCGATCAGCATGGCGTTGGCAGTTTGCGTTTCAGCTTCGGCCGTATCGGCAAGCAGGTACACACGCCAGCCGAGGATCGGCAGATCAGCGCCAAGGGCCATTAATGGCCGGCCGCCCTGATCGCCTGGACCGCGCACAAGCAGGAACTGGCGGATGAAGGTGCCTGGCTCAAGGCCGAAGAGCAATGACGCTGTACGGCGGTCGTCGGTCGGGCGATAGGTCAGTCCGCGCCAGTCATGGACATTCGAGGCGACAATGCGTCCGGCGCTGTCGATGGCGACAAGCGCATCAAGGCTTAGGGCCCAGGCACGTTCGATGTCCTCCAGGCTGACCCGCACGGCGACCGCTCCAATGAGCCCGCGATCCCCGCGCACACCGGAAGCGAAGACATAGCTGTCAGCATCACCGGCCCGCCCGGGCAACACCTCGCGGCCAAGCTGACCAGCCATCGCGGCCCGGAAGGCATCGGTGATGTCCGGCGGCGCAGGTGCCGGAAAGCCGTCAGGCGGCGGGCTGACGGCGACAGGAGCGCCGGCGGCATCGAGAAACCAGACCTCGCGGGCGCTGGACATGGCCGCAGCCACGGCTGCGATACGGTCGCCCTCGACCCGGTCACCGGCTTCGATCATCCGGGCAATGTCGGGGCGGCGGGCAAGCAACGGCGTCATCAGGCGGTATTTGTCGAGAAGGCTCTCCAGCGCACCGGCTTGCACCGCCAGTGCCGCCTCCTTGCGCGTCTTCAGGTCGCCCAGAAACACGCGCAAGCTGGCAACGCCGGTAAGCCAGACCACAAGCCCGGCCACCAGCACCAGGCCGGCGACGACCACAATCCGCTGGCGCGCGCCCCGGCGCCGTCTCATGAAACGCTGCGTCATGAACGGACACTAGCAGCAAGGCAGGGTGTTGGCACCGGTCATGCGACCGCGCGGGCTCCAAGGCCGGCCCTGCGATCCTCGCGGATCATGGCGGCGCCCTTGTCGGCGATCATGACGGTGGGCGCGTTGGTGTTGCCGGACGTGATGAGCGGCATCACCGACGCGTCGACCACGCGCAGGCCGGAGAGGCCCCGGACCCGCAGCCGTTCGTCCACAACGGCGCGGTCGTCGACGCCCATGCGGCACGTGCTGGTCGGGTGGAAAATGGTGGTGCCGATGTCACCGGCGGCCCGGGCCAGATCTTCATCACTCTCGAACCGCGATCCCGGCAGGTACTCGGACGGGCGGTACCGGGCCATGGCAGGCGCCTGCATGATTTGACGCGTCAGGCGGATGCTGTCGGCCGCGACCTTGCGGTCACTGCCGGTGGAGAGATAGTTCGGACGGATTTCCGGCTGGTCGGATGGATCCGGATTGACCGCGTGCACATGGCCACGGCTGTCTGGCCTCAGATTGCAGACGCTGGCCGTGATGGCCGGGAAGGAATGCAGCGGCTCGCCGAACTTGTCGAGAGACAGCGGCTGCACGTGGTACTCGATGTTGGCTGTCTCAAACGAGGGATCAGAGCGGGCAAAGACACCGAGCTGGCTCGGCGCCATCGACATAGGGCCGGAGCGATTGAGCGCATAGCGCAGGGCAATCTTCGCCTTGCCGAACAGGTTGCCAGCCATCTGGTTGAGCGTGACGGCACCCTCGACCTTGAAGATGGTGCGCAGCTGCAGGTGATCCTGAAGGTTTTCGCCAACGTCCGGAATCTCGTGCCGGATCTCGACGCCGATGCGCTCCAGGACGGCAGCCTTGCCGATGCCCGACAGTTCGAGAATATGCGGCGACTTCACTGCACCGGCGGCAAGAATGACCTCACCGGCGGCGCGCGCCACAGCGGGCTGACCTTTCAGCTTCAGGGACACGCCGGTCACCTGACGTCCATCGAGGGTCAAGGACTGGACTTCAGCATGGGTCAGGACCTTGAGATTGGGCCGCTTCATCGCCGGGCGCAGGAACCCCTTGGCCGTGTTCCAGCGAATGCCGCGCTTCTGGTTGACCTGGAAATAGGACGCGCCGAAATTGTCGCCGCGATTGAAGTCGTCGACCTTCGGAATGCCCGTCTCGGCGCAGGCATCGCGGAAGGCATCGAGCACCTCCCAGGACAGGCGCTGTGGCTCGACACGCAAGCCGCCGCCCTGGCCATGCAGATCATCGTTTAGCGCGAAATGATCCTCCGACGCGCGGAAATGCGGCAGCACGTCGTCCCAGCCCCAGCCCGTCAGCCCCAGTTGCCGCCAGCCGTCATAGTCGCGCGCCTGGCCGCGCATGTAGATCATGCCGTTGATGGACGAGCAGCCGCCCAGCACCTTGCCACGCGGATAGTTGAGGCTGCGGCCATTGAGGCCGGATTCGGCGGCGGTCTTGAAGCACCAGTCCGTGCGCGGATTGCCCATGCAGTAGAGATAGCCGACGGGAATGTGGATCCAGTGGTAATTGTCAGGACCGCCCGCTTCCAGCAGCAAAACCTTGACATCCGGGTCGGTGGACAACCGGTTGGCCAGCACACACCCGGCCGAGCCGGCGCCGACGATGATGTAATCCCACGTGCCCAGATCCTGCATGATGCCTCCCGACGCGCAGTGTTGCCTGCACTTTGCTCAAGGAGACATCCAGCCGCCCTGCCGGTCAAGGCGCAGGCCCGCACAACGGACCTGCATTTCTTGGCATGGCAAAGAATTCCGGTTGTCAGGCCCGCGTCGCCCGGGCGGCGTAGCAGCCGCGCGTTGCATAGTGGAAATGCAGGTAATCGATCGCCGGATCGGCAAACAACCGTTCGATCTCGCCGCCGAGTTCCTTGCCGCTGACAATGCTTGCATCGACAATCCGGTGCGCGGCATTGAAGGCACGGACCGACAGCGCAGGAACGCGCAGGGACTCGGGAACCGTATCGACATCGGGCCGCACGCTTTCCGCGTCCTGGCAGACATAGATCGCATGCGAGGCGCGGTAGGGCGTGTCCTCGGCCAAGTGCTCGTAATTCACGAGCAGCAGCCGTTCACCGATATCGGCAAAGCGGAGGCCAAGGCGGCAGGGATAGGCGGGCTTCTTGTCGGCGATGTGGATATCGATGTTGCGGGCTGCAAGTTCGGCATCCGAAAGCGAGAAGAGAGGGCGGAAGCTGTCAGCGGAAAGCGGTTCGATCTGGAATGCCATGGGGGTCTCCTGTCCGGATGATCTCATCCGGACAGGACCCTGCCAGCGGGCAGAACAGCGAGCCACCCGATAGGCGAGCGGCGCGGAAACTCCGCGCCGCGCAAGCAGCAAACCTGTCGCCGTCAGGCGAGTTCGGCTTCCTTCACCGCGTTCTCGATCTCGGCAACCAGGGCCGGATCGAGATCGAGCCGGGCTGCCAGCATCTGGAGATAGGCCTGCTCGGCGCGGTGATCGGGATCGATGGCGAGACGCGAGGCAGCATAGATCTCGGCAGCGGTCTCCGGCGTGGTTGCGCTGGCGACGATCTTGTCGAGGTCCAGGGGGGAACGCAGCTCGTCCATCAGGAACGCCTTGGCTTCGTTGTCGAGGCCGGCTTCATCCATCTTGCCGAAGATGCGGCGCTGTTCGTCTGCATCGATGTGACCATCCGCCTTGGCGGCCGCGATCATCGCGGTGAGCAGGGTCACAGCCACCTGCTGGCTGCCACCCGGCGCGCGATCGGGATCGAAGGCCGTGCCACGCGGGGCTTCCAGTTCGAGCGGTGCACGCGACCAGGGACCGGAGGTGCCCATGTCGGACGATGCACCCGTCTGGCCTGTGTTTGTGCCAGCATTTGCGCCAGAGCCCTGACTGCCGGGTTGCTGACCGGCCTGATAGTCCTTGTAGGCCTTGTAGGCGAGGCCGGCGACCAGGGCGAGACCGCCATAGGTGAGCGCCTTGCCGCCAATCTTGCGACCGGTCTTGCTGCCCAGAAGAATGCCCGCAAGGCCGCCAGCCGCGAGACCGCCGGCATTGGACGACAGGAAGTCCTTGCCCTTCTGCATCAGGTCGCCACCGGACCCACCAGACCGGCCCTTGCGTGGGTCGAGCTGGCCCTGAGCGGAACCGAGGAACTGGTCGAGAAGCGACTTGGCATCAAACATCGGGGCACTCCGGCAGCAAAAAAACGGATGCTGGGAACATGGGAGTGGCTGAGGCGCGATGCAAGCGACATGGAGGAATTGTCATGTTCCGCGGCCAGGCACCACCCCGCCGCTGCCCAGGGGAAGCTGATTGTCATCCTTCAGCGTGTCCATGGCGATGGACGAGCGCACATGCTGCACCGCCTCATGCGGCAAAAGGTCATCGTTGATCACCCGGCTCAGCGCCTTCAGGTCCGGCACCACGATCTTCAGCATGTAGTCGACATCGCCAGTCAGCGTATGCGCCTCCTGCACCTCCGGCATGGCCTGGACCATGGCGCGGAAGCGGCGGGCATTCTCGCGGCTGTGCGCGCCCAGCGTGACACCGACAAAGGCCGTAACGGCGAAACCGAGACGTTCGGTGGCCAGATCCGCGCGATAGCGGCGGATAATCCCCTCCCCTTCCAGCGTCTGGCGCCGGCGCGACACCTGGCTCGCCGAGAGGCCGATCCGCTCGCCGAGCTGCTGGTTGGTCAGTGCGGAATTCTCTTGCAGTGCACCCAGAAGGCGCAGGTCAAAGCTGTCCAGTTCCATTTTCGTGCACC
Organism: Pannonibacter sp. SL95; assembly: GCF_026672425.1. GTDB lineage: Bacteria > Pseudomonadota > Alphaproteobacteria > Rhizobiales > Stappiaceae > Pannonibacter. Next base: position 183,969 of record NZ_JAPPRC010000003.1, on the reverse strand, counting down.
AAAAAGTCAAACGACGCGCAGTTTGTGCGAAGCAGACGCCGCTGTCACGTCCTTTGCACACACCTTGCACGTGGGAAGGCGCACTCTGGGCCTACGTGTAAGTCCAGAGGAGGAGACATCATGGGACCCTTTCCGCACAACGCCCCCCCGGCGGTGATCAGCGACGCCAACCCGGCCGGCACCGACGGGTTCGAGTTTGTCGAGTTCTCGCATCCGGAGCCGGAAAAGCTGGACGAGCTGTTCCGCAAGATGGGCTATGTCCCGGTCGCCAAGCACAAGACCAAGAACATCACCCTCTACCGTCAGGGCGATGTCACTTATGTGCTGAATGCCGAACCGGGCTCCTTTGGCATGCGTTTCGTCGAGGCACACGGCCCCTGCGCTCCGGGCATGGCCTGGCGCGTTGTCGATGCCAAGAAGGCGTTTGACCATGCGGTGAAGATGGGCGCGACGCCCTATGAAGGCGACGACAAGGCACTCGACTTGCCGGCCATCATCGGCATCGGCGGCTCGCTGCTGTATTTCGTCGACACCTATGGCGACAAGGGTTCGGCCTATTCGGCTGAATTCAACTGGCTGAACGGTGCAAACCCGAAGCCGGAAGGCGTCGGCTTCTATTATCTCGACCACCTGACCCACAACGTCTATCGCGGCAACATGGACAAGTGGTGGGACTTTTACCGCAACCTGTTCGGCTTCAAGCAGATCCACTTCTTCGACATCGACGGCCGCATCACCGGCCTGGTCAGCCGCGCCATTACGTCGCCTTGCGGCAAGATCCGCATCCCGCTGAACGAGTCCAAAGACGACACCAGCCAGATCGAGGAATACCTGCGCAAGTACAAGGGCGAAGGCATCCAGCACATCGCCGTCGGCACGGATGACATCTATGGCTCGACGGACAAGCTGGCCGACAACGGCCTGAAGTTCATGCCGGGTCCGCCGGAGACCTATTACGAACGCTCCCATGCCCGCGTGAACGGCCATGACGAGCCGCTCGACCGCATGAAGAAGCACGGCATCCTGATCGATGGCGAAGGCGTCATCGACGGCGGCATGACCAAGATCCTGCTGCAGATCTTCTCCAAGACCGTGATCGGCCCGATCTTCTTCGAGTTCATCCAGCGCAAGGGCGACGAGGGCTTCGGCGAGGGCAACTTCCGCGCCCTGTTCGAATCGATCGAGGAAGACCAGATCCGCCGCGGCGTGATCAAGGTCGACGCCGCCGAGTAAGCGCGGTCTAGATTGTAATTTTTACGAGGGGCGCAGAGTATCTGCGCCCCTATTTTTGCGTGCGGCGGTCGGTTTCGACACAACCTTTGGCCAGTCCAGAGAATCCGCCTGGAAAAACCCAGAGAAAATTAAGCCTTACAGGAGAGGTTGGAAATGAACGCCAACGGAAGCTGAAAAGCCGGCAAAGCCGAATGAAAGCCACGACAGAGACAGAAGCCCACGCGCCGCCCCCGGCCAGGGTGCTGGACCTGAAGCCAGCGAAACTGGGCAACTACTCCTTTGCCGCCCTGCTCGTTGGCATGTTTGCAGCGATCGTGGCCGCCTTCATCTTCGTCCTGTCGGCCATCCTCATCTACGAACGCGAATCGGCTGTTCGCGAAATCAGTTCCGTCGAACGGGCCTACGAAAACCACAAGCTGAGGCTGCTCGAACAGATCGAGCGCTATGCCGCCTCCAACGCGGCATATGTGAATACGGACACAGCCTTTGACCCGGAGTGGGTCAGATCGCGCTTCGGCCGGGCGCTGGCCGTCCGCGAGGGTTACGATCTGGTGGTCATCCTCGACCGGGATCTCAACGAAGCCTTTTCCTACCTGCCCGAGACGGCGCCAACAGAGCTGGGTCTTGCCTCGATCCTGTCGCCGCAGGTTGCCAGGCTGATTACCGATATCCGGCAGCGCTATGTCGCGGGCCTGGTGACCGGGCGCAATGGTGACACCTATTTTTCCGGCACGATGAATGACGTGTCCGCGGTGACAGAAGTCCAGATCGGCCAGCGCATCGCCATCGTTGCCGCTATGGCAATCTTTCCGGATCCCGGTGGCATTCCGATGCGCCGGGACGTCCCGCTTGTGCTGCTTGCGGTCAAGCAGATTGACGCGCAGGCGCTCTCCGACATGCTGGCGTCGCTGTCGCTGACCAACCTGTTCCTGGACCGGAAAATTCCCGCCGGCATGAACGGAACGGCAATTGTCGACGAGGATGGCGCTCCGCTTGCCTATCTGACCTGGGATCCGATGGCGCGGGCCTCGCAGATCATTCTGGCCTCCGCCCCCGTTCTCGCCATCGCCCTTTTCATTATCCTCGCCATCGCGCTTCTGGTCCTGCGCCGCAACACCGCAGCCTACCGCGAGCTGGAGGTCCGCAAGCGCGATGTGCTTGAGGCCGCAAGACACGACGGACTGACGGGCCTTTTGCGCCGGGATTTCTTTCTGGCGGCCGCAGACGAGTTGTTGGACCAGCCGGCCGCCAGCACCGGAACACTGGGCGTGCTCTACGTTGACATCGACGGCCTGACCCAGATCAATGATGCCTTCGGTCATGTGGTTGGAGACCACCTGATCCAGCATGTCGTCTCAGTGATGCAACGGAAATGCAGGCGCACCGACATCATCGGCCGGATGGGCGGCGACGAGATCGTGCTGATCCTCAGCGGACGGGCCTCCGCCGATGTGCTGGTGGAGGATGTGCGGACACTTGCGACCGCCCTCAACAAGACGGCCATACTGGACGATCACGCCATCGAGGTCTCCTGCTCGATCGGCGTGGCTATTCGCCCAGATCACGGGACACGGATGCCGTCGCTGCTGCGGGCAGCAGATGTCGCCCTGCAGCGCTGCCGAGCCGGAGGGCGCCGGCAGTTCAAGCTCTTCGACTGCGCCATGGACGAAGAGATCCGCGAACGCCGCCGGCTGCGCGACGGGATGCGCCAGGCGCTGGAGCGGAACGAGTTCGACCTTTTCTACCAACCCATCGTCGATGCCCGCGACGGCAAGGTACGCCATCTCGAGGCGCTGCTGCGCTGGCATCACCCCGAGCGCGGACTGCTGGCGCCCGGAGCGTTCCTCGATGTTGCCGAGGAAACCGGGCTAATCGATCCGATTGGCGCCTGGGTGCTGCAACGCGCGATCCGCGACGCGAGCACCTGGGACGGGGCCGGAGTATCCGTCAATGTCTGTGCCACGCAGGTCGGATCCGGAACCTTGCCGCAGCAGATCGAGGCCCTGCTGGCAGAAACCGGACTGCCGCCCTCGCGCCTGACACTGGAAGTGACAGAGACCGTGATGATGGAACGGTCAGAGGTTATCAACGCGACGATCACAAGGCTCTCGTCGCTGGGAATCGGCATTGCCATCGATGATTTCGGCACAGGCTATTCAAGCCTGAGCTATCTCCACCAGTACCGGTTCCAGACCTTGAAGATCGATCGCAGCTTCGTTGCGCGCCTCGGCACGGACCCCAAGGCGCAGGCGATCATTCGTTCGCTGGTCGAACTGGCCCGAACACTGGACATGACCGTGGTTGCCGAAGGCGTCGAGACCGAAGAGCAGAAGGTCATGCTCGCCAGCGCCGGATGCCAGATGCTGCAGGGCTATCTGTTCAGCCGACCAAAGCCGGTGCTGGAGCTCGCGGATCAGGGTTTCATTCAGCTGATGCCCAAACAGGGCGCCATGCCCGAGGTTTCGACAGGTTCCTCGGGCGCACTGGCAGGCTGATCGGCGCAGAAACTGGACTTTGCCGACGCGGGGCGTTTGCCGAGCTCAAAAAACCGAGCCAGCGGCGTCATCCCGGCCGAGCTACGCGAGAGCCGGGATGACGCCGGGAGGTTTGTCAAAGGCATGAAGGGCGCACCGATGAACAGTGCGCCCTTCGCTTGAACGGTCTGGCTGACCCGCTTACTCCGCCGCCTGCAGGGCGTTGGGGTTGTTCGGGTGGGTCGTCCAGTTGGCGTAGTCCGGATTGACGGCCTTGCCCGTACGCGGGTCAACGCTGCCAGCGGGCATCGCCTCCATGGTGATGCAGTTCTCGACCGGGCACACCGAAACGCAGAGATTGCAGCCGACGCATTCCGCGTCGATGACCTCGAACTTGCGCGCGCCGTCGACCAGGTTGGTGATCGCCTGGTGCGAGGTGTCCTCGCAGGCGATGTGGCAGCGGCCGCACTTGATGCAGAGATCCTGATCGATCTTCGCCTTGGCGATGTAGTTCAGGTTCAGATACTGCCAGTCGGTCACATTCGGCACGGCCATGCCGGAGAAGTCGGAAATGCGCTCATAGCCGGCCTCGCCCATCCAGTCCTTCAGGCCTTCGATCATCTCCTCGACGATCTTGAAGCCATAGGTCATGGCCGCGGTGCAGACCTGGACGTTGCCGGCACCGAGGGCAATGAACTCGGCCGCATCGCGCCAGGTGGTGATGCCGCCGATGCCGGAGATCGGCAGGCCGCGTGTCGCCGGATCGCGGGCAATCTCGGCCACCATGTTGAGCGCAATCGGCTTCACGGCCGGGCCGCAATAGCCGCCATGCGAGCCCTTGCCATCGACAGTCGGCGTCGGCGCCATCCGGTCGAGGTCAACGCCGACGATGGAGTTGATCGTGTTGATCAGCGAGACCGCGTCCGCACCGCCGCGCTTGGCCGCCTGGGCCGGCTTGCGCACATCGGTGATGTTCGGCGTCAGCTTCACGATCACCGGCATGCGGGTGTACTGCTTCACCCAGCGGGTGACCATCTCGATATACTCAGGCACCTGGCCAACGGCCGCGCCCATGCCGCGCTCGCTCATGCCATGCGGGCAGCCGAAGTTCAGCTCGACGCCATCGGCTTCCGTTTCCTCGACCCGCTTCAGGATCGCGGCCCAGTTGGCCTCCTCGCAGGGAACCATCAGCGACACGACGAGCGCCCGGTCCTTCCAGTCGCGCTTGACGCGCTTGATTTCCTGCAGGTTCACCTCGAGCGGACGGTCGGTGATCAGCTCGATGTTGTTGAGGCCGATGAGCTGACGGTCCTTGCCATGGATCGCGCCATAACGCGGCCCGTTGACGTTGACCACGTTCGGGTCCTCGCCGAGGGTTTTCCAGACGACGCCGCCCCAGCCTGCCTTGAAGGCGCGGACGACGTTGTATTCCTTGTCGGTCGGCGGCGCGGAGGCCAGCCAGAACGGGTTGGGCGACTTGATGCCGATGAAATCTGATCTCAGATCAACCATGATGGGATCTCCCGAAAAACGGCTGGCTCAGGCGCTGAGCGCCCGGTGAATGGCTTCGGCGGCAATCTTGCCGTCCTCGACTGCAGCGACCGTCAGGTCCTCGCCACCGGCAACACAGTCACCGCCGGCCCAGACCTTGGGCAGCGAGGTGGCGCGGTCGGCGTCGACGACGATGCGGCCCTTGTCGAGGGTGAGGCTGGCAGCAGAGCCGTTCAGGCCATTGGGATTGAGCTTCTGGCCGACAGCCTTGAACACCATGTCGGCAGCCAGCGTCACGGTTTCACCGGCGCTGACCAGCTTGCCGGCATTGTCCAGTCGGGTCCGTTCCAGTTCGATGCCGGTGACCTTGCCGTCGGCACCATGGATTGCCTTCGGTGCGACCCAGTGCAGGATGCGCACGCCATTGGTCTGGGCGAGATCCTGCTCGAACTCGCTGGCGTTCATGTGTTCCTTGCCACGGCGATAGGCAATGGTGACATCCTCGGCGCCGAGCAGCTTGCTCTGGACCGCGATGTCGACAGCCGTCATGCCACCGCCGATGACAACAACGCGGCGGCCAACCGGCAGGCGGGACAGGTCCGGGGCCTGGCGCAGATCGGCAATGTAGCTGACCGCATCGACGACGCCCGACAGATCTTCACCGGGAACGGACAGCCCGTTTACACCGGCAAGGCCGATGGCGAGGAAGACCGCGTCATATTCCTGCTGCAGCTGATGCAGCGAGAAGTCCTCACCCAGCGTCTGGCCGCTGACCACCGAAATGCCACCGATCGACAGGATGAAACGGACTTCGCGGGCGGCAAAGTCGTTGACCGACTTGTAGGCGGCAATGCCGTATTCATTCAGGCCGCCAGCCTTTGACCGGGAATCGTAGAGCACAACGTCGTGGCCATAGGACGCCAGACGATGGGCGCAGGACAGGCCGGCCGGGCCGGCACCCACCACCGCAATGCGGCGCAGCGTCGGCTCGCCCCGGGTGAACGGGGTGGTGTCGTGGGTGTCCATGTAGTGATCGGTGGCAAAGCGCTGCAGCTCGCCGATCTTGACCGGCTTTTCCTCGGCCTCGTTGCGCACGCAGGCCTGCTCGCACAGCGTCTCGGTCGGGCAGACGCGGGCGCACATGCCGCCCAGGATGTTCTGCGCGAAGATGGTGCGCGCGGCACCGTTGGTGTTGCCAGTCGAGATCTGGCGGATGAACAGCGGAATGTCGATGCTGGTCGGACAGGCCTTGACGCAGGGGGCGTCATAGCAGAAGTAGCAGCGATCCGACTCGACCCTCGCCTCATGCGGATCAAGCCGCGGGTGAAGATCACAGAAGTTCCTGGCGTATTGATCCAGCGACAGGCGCGCGGGCGCGATGTCAGGACCTGTCTTGGTCTGAGTCATGAGAGGATCTCCGGAAGGTGGCGACCTATGTCTGGTGCCCGTTTCTTGTCCCGAACAGGCTTTCCGGAAAGCATTGAAGGAAAATTTGTCCAAACAGTCAAATATTTTTCGAAAGAACAATTATATGAAGATGATAGTCAGGATTATGCGCCTGCTAAGATACTGAATTTCCTCAAGGCAAGGCAGAGCACGCCGGCGGGCCGCCAGCGCGTTCAGGTCGTTCCGGAGCGGGAAATCGGGTTTAGTCCTCGAAATCGCCGAATGTGTCCTGCAGCGCCGTCAGCCGGTCGACCCGGGCGTTGACGCTGTCGCCGAGGGCGACGATCAGGTTGGCGATGAGAAGATCGAACACGGCGACCATCATCACGGCACCATCCCAGAGCGGACCGCGCGCACCGGGCATGATGATCGGTATATCGGCGCAGTCATCGGCGAAGGTGCAGGCGTCGTCGGAAATCAGCAGGACGGTCACGCCCGCCTCCCGCGCCGCGCGGGCCAGGGGCTGGGCCTTGGCGGCAAAGCGGCGGACGTCGGCAAGGATCAGCAGCCGGTTCGGCACACTGCCATCCAGCAGCTCGGCGTAGGTGCCGTTGAGCCCGTCGACGAACTGAACGCGCGGCCGGGCATAGGACAGCTGCGCCGCGAAATACTGGGCAACGCCGCGCACATTCTGATAGGCCGCGACGTAGATCTCCTCGGCCGCGACAATGGCCTCAACCGCCTGCTGCCATTGCGGCGCGGTGGTGATCTCGTACATGCGGGTGAGATCATCAACCTGCTGCTGGATCAGCTGCGCCAGAAGCCGGCCGTCCTGCGCATCCTCCTTCAGCCGGTCAAAGCCGCCGCGCACGTCCCAGGCGGTGCGGGCGGAGCCTTCGCGCAGATCCTGCTTCAGCTCCTCAAGTCCACTGTAGCCAAGGCGGCGCAAGAACCGGCCGACGGTCATCTGGCTGACACCGACACGTTCGGCAATCGACTTGGCGGTTTCAAACGGAACCTCGGCAAGGTTCCGCTCCAGATAGTTGGCAATGAGAATGTCCGACTTGGTCTGACGCGCGTCGGGCGATCTCAGCCTTGTCAGAACGACCGGTGTCATGGGCTACTCTCGATCTTGCCTGAAAGGTCAGCCACGGCAGACGCGCCGCCGTGACTGACATGTTGCATACTCGGCTAAAGACTATTGCGCCGTCTTCACCTGCGTCCACACCCGATCGACCTTGCGCAGGTCAGCCCCCAGATCCTCGAAGATCTGCAGCTTGGCCATCACCTCGGCCGGCGGGTTGATTTCCTTGGAGTTCTTGATGTTGTCCGGCGTCAGCGAGCGCGCCGGGGCATTGGCGGTGCCGTTGGTCTGCTGGGCGATGTTGAGCGCCACGATTTCCGGCTTGGTGTAGAACTCGAGGAACCGGCGCGCATTGTCCTTGTTCGGCGCGCTCTTCAGGACGCAGATGTTTTCCTGGTACATGGTCGCGCCTTCCTCCGGGATCACGTAGCCGAGTTTCTCCGGTGCGCCAAAGACATCGACCATCGCGCCCACGAAGAAATGCCCGGCGGCGACGTCGCCCGCCTGCACCATCGGGCGGGCGTCATAGGTGAAGGCCGCCACGTGCGGCTTCATCGCGATCATCGTATCAGCCGCCAGCTTCAGGTCCGCCGCGTCGGTGGAGTTGACCGACTTGCCGTTCAGGATGAGACCAACGCCCAGCACTTCGCGCATGTCATCAAGCAACGTGAACTTGAGGTTCTTGGCGCTGACGGTGGCGAGGAGATCCTTCCAGCCGGTGACGTCCTTGCCTAGAACCTCGCGGTTGTAGACGATGCCGACGCTGCCCCAGGCATAGGGCATGCAATATTCGCCCTTGGGGTCTGACTTGGCGCGCAGGAACGTCGGCTCGATGTTCTTGAAGCCTTCATAGGTGTTGATGTCGGTCTTCTCGAGCAGATCGAGCTTGGCCATGATGTCCTGCATGTGCACCGACGGGAACACGATGTCGTAGGTAGTGCCACCTGCCTGGACCTTGGCCAGCATTTCCTCGTTGGAGCCGTAGGTGTCGAGATTGACCTTGATGCCCGTCTCAGCCTCGAAGGCCTTCAGCACTTCCGGATTGATGTATTCGCCCCAGTTGTAGAGGTTCAGCGTGCCCTGCGCGGCGGCGGAAAACGTGCCTGCAAAGGCAAAGGCAAGGCCAAGTGCGGTGCTGGCAAGCGCGCGGCTGGGCAGGCGGCGATTGATGGTCATGTTGCAAAACTCCCCTGTTGAATTCAGCGGTCGCGGCTGCCGCCCCTGTTCCCCAATGGGCCAGCGGTCCGGTTCGCCGAACTCGCTGCATTGACATCCGCATCCAAACGATATCATGATAACTAAAATATGGAACAGGTACTTCAATAACAAAACCTGTTCAGGGGAACATCAGTGGCGGAGTCCGGACCATGGACCACAGCAGCGTCAGACTTGACGGGGCACGAAAGAGTTTTGCCTCACCGGAAGGAACTCTGGTAACGGCCCTGGCCGGTATCGACCTCGGCGTCAAACCCAGCGAATTCCTGACCCTTCTCGGCCCTTCCGGCTGCGGCAAGACCACCTTGCTGCATGCGATTTCCGGCTTCGTCGAGTTGGATGCGGGGCGCATCTTCATCGATGGCGAGGACATGACGCACAGGCCGCCCAACAAGCGGCCGGTGAACACCGTGTTCCAGAGCTATGCGCTGTTCCCGCATATGAGTGTGGGCGACAACGTCGGCTACGCCCTCGATATCGCCCGTGTTGCCCGGCCCGAGCGCAATGCCCGCGTCGGGGCGGCGCTGGAGATGGTCGGCCTTGGCGGGCTGGAAAAGCGCCTGCCGCGCCAGCTGTCCGGCGGCCAGCAGCAGCGCGTCGCCCTCGCAAGGGCCATTGTCGCCCGGCCGAAGCTGCTGCTGCTTGATGAGCCCCTGTCGGCACTGGACCGCAAGCTGCGGCAGGCCATGCAGATCGAGCTGAAGACACTGCAGCATGAACTGGGCATCGCCTTCGTCTTCGTCACCCATGACCAGGAAGAAGCGCTGACCATGTCGGACCGGATCGCCGTCCTGAACGGCGGTGAGATCCAGCAGCTGGCCAGCCCCGGTGAGGTCTACAATCGCCCGGCCAACGGGTTTGTCGCGTCCTTCATCGGCGCCAGCAATCTCTTCACCGGCAGCGGATCGGGCAGCGGGGCCGAGACCATCGTCCGCACCAGCGCCGGCCTGACGGTCCATGCCCGCATGGCCCTGCCCTCGAGCGGACCGGTGACGGCGCTGATCCGTCCGGAACAGTTTGCACTGGCGCCGGACAGCGGCACCCACGGCCTGTCCGAGCTGCCGGTGAGCATCGACCAGGTGGTGTTCATGGGCATGGTGTTCGAAATCCACGGCCGCACGGACGATGGCCAGAAGGTGGTCGCGACGCTGCCCGCCTCGCAGCAGTCGCGGATCGCGGAAGCCGAAGGGCGGCGCCGCGCAGTGCTGACCTATGACCCGGCATCGGTGCATCTGTTCCCGGCCGTCAGCGAGGCGGCATGAGCACGCTGAAGGCCCGCAAACGGCAGCAGCTTGCGCTGTTGCTCGGGCCCGTCACGCTGTTTCTCGGGATCTTCCTGCTGCTCCCGCTGGCGATCATGGTCGTCTACAGCTTCCTCATGCCGGGCCTCTACGGCGGGGTGGAGTGGACCTACTACCCGCACAACTACGGCCGCATTCTTGGCTTTGCCGATCCGGAGTTCGAGGTCTTCGATCCGGTCTATCTGTCGATCTTCGCGCGCTCGGTGAAGATTGCGCTGATCACGGTCGCCTTAACGCTGCTGGTCTGCTACCCGGCCGCCTTCCAGATCGCCGCCCTTCCGGACCGCTGGAAGAACTTCGCCCTGTTCCTGATCACGCTGCCGTTCTTCGCCAGCCTGATCGTGCGGCTGTTCATCTGGGTGCTGATCCTGCGTCCGACCGGCTTCATCAACGAAACGCTCGGCGCGCTGGGGCTCATCGACCGTCCACTGGATCTTCTCTACACCGAAGGCGCGGTGATCCTGGGGATGGTCTACATCTACATCCCCTTCATGTTCCTGCCGCTCTATGCAAGCGTCGAGAAGCTCGACTGGACGCTGATCCGCGCCTCGCAGGATCTGGGCGCCGGCGCGTTCGACACGTTCCGCCGCATCATCCTGCCGCTGACCCTGCCGGGCATTGCCGGCGGCTGCATCATCGTCTTCATCCCGGCGCTTGGAAACTTCATCGTGCCGGCCGTTCTGGGCGGGGCAAAGTCGATGATGCTCGGCAATCTGATCGAGCAGCAATTCCTGGCTGCCCGCAACTGGCCCTTCGGCTCGGCGCTCGCCATGCTGGTGATGGCCGTGGTGCTGGTGCTGCTGTTCATCGCCATCCGCCAGGAACGGGCCGATCAGCCCGGTTCCGGCCACGCCTGAGGGAGAGGACCCATGTTCAGACACCTCGGGACAAAAGCGCTGCTGGCTTTCACCGTCCTCTTCTTCGCCTTCATCTATGTGCCGATCGCGCTGATCGTCATCTATTCGTTCAACTCGGATCCGGTGAACATGATGCGCTGGTCCGGCTTCACGCTGGACTGGTACCGGCAGATCCTGGGGCTTCGCAACGCTGCCTCGGAGGCCGCGCTCTACATCGAGACGACGGAACAGCTGCTTGCGGCCGTGAAGAACAGTTTCATCGTCGCCTTCGCCACAACCGCGATCTCGACCGTGCTGGGCACCAGCGCCGCGATCGCGCTCTACCGCCACCCCTTCGCGGCCCAGCGTTTCTACCGGGTGCTGCTGTTCGTGCCAATGTTGATGCCAGACATTGTTCTCGGCATTGCCTTGCTGATCTTTTTCGTCGGCATCGGCGGACAGCTCGGGCTCGGCACGATCATCACCGGCCAGACAACGTTCCTCACGTCGTATGTCTTCATCGTCGTCTCGGCCCGGCTCGCCGGCATGGACCGGAGCCTCGAACAGGCATCGGCGGACCTTGGCGCCAGCGAGTGGACGACGTTCCGCCGCATCCTGATCCCGCAGCTGATGCCGGGGATCCTGGGCGGCGCGCTGCTCGCCTTCATCATCTCGATGGATGATCTGGTGATCACCTATTTCATCTCCGGCACCAACACGCAGACCCTGCCGATCTACATCTTCGGCATGCTGCGGCGGGGCATCAAGCCGGAGGTCAATGCGCTGGCCGTGATGATGCTGGTGTTCTCCTTCGCCATTGCCTTCGCCGGGCTTTACCTGCGCAACCGCAAGCGCTGAACCACAAAGACGTTCCAAGGGAAACGCCCCATGACCCATACCGCGTCTTCCGCGCCCCGCAGCCCCCGCGCGCGCGATCTTGGCCTCGACCTGCCCGGAACGCCTGGCCCTTTCAACGCCATCACCGATGTGCCGGGCGTCGAGGTCGGATTCCGCACCGTGATTGAGGATGCCCCGCGTCCCGGACGCCGCCGGCCGGTGCGCAGCGGCGTGACCGCAATCCTGCCACGCCCGCGTGAGGCCGATCCGTCACCGGTCTATGCCGGCATTCACCGCTTCAACGGCAATGGCGAGATGACCGGCAGCCACTGGATCGAGGATGGCGGTTTCTTTGTCGGTCCGGTGCTGATCACCAACACCCATGCGGTCGGCGCGTGCCATCAGGCCGCGATCCGCTGGATGCTGGAAAGCCATCCTGAAACCTACAATGCGGGCGACCATCTCTGGCTGATGCCCGTCGTCGCCGAGACCTATGACGGCGTACTCAACGACATCAACGGCCTGCCACTGACAGAAGCCGATGCCCGGGCGGCGCTGGACGCGGCCCGGCCAGGGCCGGTGGCCGAAGGAAATGTCGGCGGCGGCACGGGCATGATCGCCTATCGCTTCAAGGCAGGAACCGGCACCGCCTCGCGCAAGGTGACCTTTGACGGCACCGACTTCACCGTCGGCGTGCTGGTGCAGGCGAACCATGGCATCCGCGAGTGGTTCTCACCGCTCGGCGTGCCGGTTGGCCGGCACATGCCGATGGCAGACAGCGACGGCCCGGAAGACCACGAGCGCGGCTCGATCATCATCATCATCGCCACCGACCTGCCGCTCGCCCCGCATCAGCTGAAGCGTCTGGCCCGGCGCGGGGCACTCGGCATCGCGCGCGGCGGCACCGCCGGCGGCAATTCCTCCGGCGACATCTTCCTCGCCTTCTCGACGGCCAATGCCCGGCCGCTGCCGCACAAGGCCCCGGCCCGCTACGCGCTGGAGATGGTGAACGACGACCTGCTCGATCCCGTCTATCAGGCGGCGGTCGAAGGCGTGGAAGAGGCCGTGCTCAACTCCATGATCGCAGCGCGCGACCTGGGTGGCACCGAACACGACATCGCACTGGTGAAGGCGATCGACCACGATGCCTTGGTGGACGTCATGCGCCGCTATGGCCGGGTGAAGGACTGACGTCCGCGCAACAGAGGTTCTAGTCCGGAGCATCACCGGACGAGGCCAGCGCGACGGACTTCAGCACCACGTGGCAGGGCTCACCGGGTGCAAGGCCCAGCGCAAGGGCAGAACGTTCGGTCAGGGACGCAAGCAGCCGGTCGGAACCAAGCTGCAATTGCACCAGAACCCGGCCCGGTCCGGCAGGCTCAAGCCCCAAAACCTCAGCCGGGAGGATGTTGAGCGCGGAGAGGCCGACGGGTGCCTGCCGCGACAGGATCACGTCTTCGGCCGAGATGCGCAGGCGCACGGCAGATCCGGGAGCAGCCGTGAGGCGCGGCAGCAGCAGGGTGCCTGCCGCGATGCGGACTTCGGTCAAGCCGTCGGCTGTATGGCAAAGCACGATGCCTTCCAGCAACGCGCCAGACCCGGCAGCGCCCAGCGTTCCGGCCGCCAGCGGATCTGACAGGACGGCGGAAGCTGGCCCTGCGCGGACCACCCGGCCCGCATCCAGCACCACCACATGCGCCGCAAGACGCGTGACTTCGGCCAGCGAGTGGCTGACATAGAGGATCGGCACCTCGCTTTCGCGGGCAAGGTGTTCGAGATAAGGCAGGATTTCCGCCTTGCGAGCCTCGTCCAGCGCGGCAAGCGGCTCGTCCATCAGGAGGAGACGCGGGCGCGCGAGCAGGGCCCGGCCAATCGCCACGCGCTGCTTCTCGCCGCCGGACAAGCTTGCCGGCGCACGGTCAAGAAGGGCCGCAATCCCGAGAAGGTCGACCACCCGCGACAACTCTGTCGCCGTGCCACCGCCGGTAAACCAATGGCCGTACAGGAGGTTCTGGCGGACGGAGAGATGGGGAAACAGGCGACCCTCCTGGAACACATAGCCCATGCGCCGCCGATGCACTGGAACCTCGATCCGCCTGGCCGTATCCAGCAACTGCGCATCTGCGAGCGTGATCTTGCCTTCATCCGGCCGCAGCAAACCGGCAACGGCCTGCACGATGCTGGTCTTGCCGCAGCCTGAGCGCCCGAACAGCGCTGTTACGCCTCCCGGGCTGCGGAAGGCGACATCGAGGTCAAATCCGGCAAAGCGGTGCTTGAGGCGGACATCAAGCGTCATCGTCCGGAAATCCTCCGCGCCACACGCTGGGCGACCACCTCCGACAGGAGCAACGCCAGCATGGCGATGGACACCGAAATCAGCACCAGCCGGAAGGCAGCCGCATCGCCGTCAGGAACTTGCAGGAAGGAATAGATGGCGGAGGGGAGTGTCTGGGTTTCCCCCGGGATGTTGGACACAAAGGTGATGGTGGCACCGAATTCGCCCATCGCCTTGGCAAAAGCGAGAATGGCGCCAGCAACGATGCCCGGCAGGATCAGCGGCAGGGTAACCGTCAGGAATACCCAGACCCGCGACGCACCGAGCGTGGCTGCCGCCTGTTCCAGCTTCGGATCCACGGCCTCGATCGACAGCCGGATCGCCCGGACCATCAGCGGAAAGGCCATGACCCCGGCAGCCAGCGCCGCCCCGGTCCAGCGAAAGGCAAAGACGATGCCGAAGGCCTCGTACAGGAACGAGCCGACCGGCGCCTTGCGTCCGAAGGTCAGCAGAAGCAGATAGCCGGTCACAACCGGTGGCAGGATCAGCGGCAGATGCACAAGACCATTGAGCAGCTGGCGTCCGGGAAACCGGCCCCGCGCCAGCGCCAGCGCGACAAGAATGCCCAGCGGCAGGCTGACCAGCGTGGCCCAGAACGAAACCCGGAGCGACAGCACCACAGCCTGCCATTCCTCCGCACTCAGCCACCCTGGTTCCATGCGCCTGTCAGTTCCTCACTTGCCCAGAACCTTGAAACCCTGCCGTTCGAAGGCGGACCTTGCTGCCTGACCCTGAAGATAGGCAAGGAAAGCCGCAGCGCCGTCTTTGGCCTCAGCCGTCAGGGCTGCGGGATAGACGATAGGATCATGGCTGCTGGGTGGGAAGGTGCCAACGACGCTGACGTTCTTTTCGGCAACAGCATCTGTCGCATAAACAATGCCAAATGGCGCTTCGCCCGCCGCAACCAGCGCCAGTGCCGCGCGGACATTGTCCGATTGAGCCACCTTCGCTTCAACCGAGGGCCACAGGCCAAGCGACGTCAGCGCTGCCTTGCCATAGACGCCCGCCGGAACGCTGTCCACCAGCGCCATCGCCAGCCTGTTGTCACCCAGGAGCGCGGCAAGATCGAGCTTGCCTGTGATCTCGACCTTCGGCGCATCGGCCCCATGCGCCACGAGAACCAGCGTGTTGCCAAGAAGGTCGACACGGCTGTCTTCCTTGATCAGCTTGGCCTTGGCGAGCTTGTCCATCCAGTCAGTGCTGGCCGAAATGAAAATGTCTGCCGGCGCGCCTTGCTCGATCTGCTTGGCCAGCGCCGAGCTGCCGCCATAGGAAACGATCACCTTGTCGGAGCCACCCGCCTGATACGCCACAACGATGTCGTCCAGCGCTGTTTTCAGCGACGCGGCCGCAAAGACAGTGGTTTCCGCCGCCTGCGCAGCTGGAACAGGCACCAGGTTGATCGTGACGGCAAGGGCTGCTGCTGCAAAGACGGCATTGAGCGTCTTACGGCCAAGGAACGAGGTGATGTCAGGAAGCGGGCGCATGAAATCCTCCGCATGCGTTATATCCGACCGGAAACATCGCAAGCCGGCCGCCGCTGCGCAAGCGTTATTTCTCGTCAGACATATCCCGTAGCAGCGAGCGGATCGTGTCGATTTCGGAGGACCCGGCTTCCGCGATCCGGTCTTCCAGCTTGCGGTACTCCGCAAGGACGCGCTCGCCTGTGGCGGTCAGCTGGGCGCCGCCGCCTTTTGCCCCGCCCCGGGAGCTGTCGACCAGCGGCTCACGGAAAGCGGCGTTGAGATGCTCGACCAGCATCCAGGCCCGCTTGTAGCTCATGTTCATGCGCCGGCCCGCCGCTGCAATCGACCCTTCCTCGCGGATGAACTCAAGCAGCTCGACCTTGCCAGGCCCAAGCATGGCGTCGTCGCCAAAGACAAGCCGCAGGCGCAGTTTCGGCCAGGGCGCAGACGCGGGCTCAGGTGCGGGCATGGGCGATGGGCTGGTCATGACTATCTGCTTTCATTGCCTGGGGCAGGACGACGCTGGAACCACTCACCAGACTTTCACGGTGAGGTGTAGATCCGGCAACTGGGCAAACTGTCTGGAATGCACCATATCTGGGTCATTGATGACGGAGGTTTGAACATGGCGCAGTACAAGAAGTCCGAAGAAGCCATTGCCCGGCTGTCACCGGAACAGTATCGCGTAACCCAGCAAAGTGGAACCGAGCGTCCCGGTACTGGCGAATATCTCTACAACAAGGAGCCAGGGATCTACGTCGATATCGTCTCTGGCGAGCCACTTTTTGCCTCTTCAGACAAATACGAATCCGGGTGCGGCTGGCCGAGCTTCACCAAGCCGATCGAGCCGGCGCATGTGACCGAACTCACCGATACCACGCATGGCATGATCCGCACGGAAGTGCGCTCCGCCCACGGCGACAGCCACCTCGGCCACGTGTTCCCGGACGGCCCGCGCGACCGCGGCGGCCTGCGCTACTGCATCAATTCGGCAGCCCTGCGCTTCATTCACCGCGATGACATGGAACGCGAGGGCTATGGTGCCTATCTCGACCAGGTGGAGGACATCTGACATGAGCGAAACTGCAATTCTCGCCGGCGGCTGCTTCTGGGGCATGCAGGACCTGATCCGTAAGCTGCCCGGCGTGCTGGCGACCCGCGTTGGCTACACCGGGGGCGATGTGCCCAATGCGACCTACCGCAACCACGGCACCCATGCCGAGGGCATCGAGATCGTGTTCGACCCGGCGACGATCAGCTACCGCAGCCTGCTGGAATTCTTCTTCCAGATCCACGACCCGACCACGCGGAACCGCCAAGGCAACGACATCGGCCTGTCCTACCGCTCGGCGATCTACTACGTCGACGAGACGCAGAAGCAGGTCGCACTGGACACCATCGCCGATGTCGATGCCTCCGGGATCTGGCCGGGCAAGGTGGTGACGGAAGTCGAACCGGCTGGCCCCTTCTGGCAGGCCGAGCCTGAGCACCAGGACTATCTGCTGCGTTACCCCAATGGCTACACCTGCCATTTTCCGCGTCCCAACTGGGTTCTTCCCCGACGGGCAGCGGCCGAGTAACCCGACTGCTGGCAAGTTTGATCGACGGAATTAACGCTGCGTTCATCAGCGCAACCGATTGCGGGTGCGCTGATGGCGCCAGATGGACTTGCGGGCGTGACCAGCTGGCGAAGACGCCTTAGATTTGATGAGAATTTTAGGGATCGGATCGTCCGCATGACGCACGCCACATTCGTCTTCGACAACAGCTATGCCCGTGACCTCGACGGCTTCTATGTGTCGTGGCAGGGCGATGTCGCCCCGGCTCCGCGCCTTCTGAAGCTCAACCGCGCCCTGGCGCTGGAGCTTGGTATTGATCCCGACGGCTTGAGCGACGAGCAGGCAGCGCGGCTGTTCTCCGGCAGCCAGATGCCCGAGGGCGCAGCGCCGCTGGCGCAGGCCTATGCCGGCCACCAGTTTGGCGGCTTCTCCCCTCAGCTGGGTGATGGGCGAGCCTTGCTGATCGGCGAGGTGATCGATCGCAACGGACACCGCCGCGACATTCATCTGAAGGGCTCGGGCCGTACTCCATTCTCCCGCGGCGGCGATGGCAAGGCGACCATCGGCCCGGTGCTCAGGGAATACATCATCGGCGAGGCAATGCATGCCCTCGGCATTCCCACGACGCGGGCACTGGCGGCGGTCGCCACTGGCGAACAGGTGCTGCGCGACACGATCCTGCCTGGGGCCGTGTTGGCCCGGGTGGCGTCCAGTCACATCCGCGTCGGCACGTTCCAGTTCTTTGCGGCAAGATCCGAAGTCGGACGTCTGCGCCAACTGACCAGCTATACGATTGCCCGTCACGATCCCGACCTTCTGGAGAACGGCGACATCACGGGCACGGCGGTGCTCGGGTTCCTGTCCAGGGTGATCGAGCGGCAAGCGAAGCTGGTGGCGCAATGGATGCTGACCGGGTTCATCCACGGCGTCATGAACACGGACAATATGACCGTCTCTGGCGAGACCATCGACTACGGTCCTTGCGCCTTCATGGAAGCCTACGATCCGCGAACCGTATTCAGTTCGATCGACACCCACGGCCGCTATGCATTCGGCAATCAGCCGGCCATCGCCCAGTGGAACCTTGCCCGGCTTGCCGAGGCATTGCTGCCCCTGATCGATGACAACGAGGCCGCCGCAATCGAGCGGGCAACCGAAGCGATCAACGGTTTTCCGGTGCGGTTCGAAGCGGCTTGGGCCGCCGGCATGCGCGCCAAGATGGGGCTGGAGAGTGCGGAGGACGGCGATGCAACGCTGGGCGCTGAGCTGTTGAGCTGCCTGCAGGCGAGAGAGCAGTCTCCCGCGCTCGACTATACGCTGGCGTTCCGACGGCTCGCCGCCGTGGCTGGCGGGCTGGCCGACCACCCCGGTCCGACCGGCGAAGACGGCGCGCGCTTCAAAGCCTTCACGCAGGCCTACAAGGCGCGGCTTGACCGGGATGCCATGCCGGCAGAACGGCGCATAACGGCAATGCTTGCCGTCAATCCGCTGTACATCCCACGCAATCACGAGGTCGAGGAAGCTCTGGCCGCGGCGGTCGCGGGCGATCTTGCGCCGTTCAACCGTCTGCTGGATGTACTGTCCGATCCCTTCACTGAGCGCGCAGGTCTTGAGGCCTTCGCTGCACCGGCACCAGCAGACTTCGGCCCGTATCGTACGTTCTGCGGCACCTGATCGACGAAGCTCTGTGACGCGTACCGCAGCGGCGTCCTGTCGACGATCTGTGATAAAACGGACATGCTGCCATCTGGTCGTTCGCGTAAGGTCAGTGGACCGTCCCCCCGCGCAACGGAGCGACTGACGTGACACGTCCGGCAATTCTACTATTTGGTCTCGCCTGTCTGCTGATGGCGCCCCTTAGCATCGCGACTGCGCAAGAGACACGGAGCGAGCGGGTCGAATTCGCGCGCGGCCAGTCCTCGGCCGAAATTGCCGGGCGCCTGCGTGGCCGGGAAAGCATCGACTACGTTCTGAACGCCCGTGGCGGGCAACGGCTCAGTGTCGACCTCAGCGCGGACAACGCCTCGACCTATTTCAATATCCTGCCGCCACGTGGCGACACCGCGATCTTCATCGGCCCGTCAGAGGGCAACCGGTTCTCCGCCGTCCTGCGGCAGAGTGGTGACTATCGCATTCAGGTCTACCTGATGCGCAACGCGGCCCGGCGCGGCGAAACAACCCGGTTCACCCTGTCAGTGGCGGTGCGCGGCGACGGTCCTGCCCGTCCGTCCCCGGAAATCGGAGGACGCGGCAGCTGGGTGGTGACGGGCCTGCAGCCCGGCGACAGGCTGAACATGCGTGCAGGTCCAGGCCAGCGCTTTGCCGTGCTCGAAGAGCTGCCGAACGGGACCCTGCTGCGCAATCTCGGCTGTGAGGCCGGCGGACAGACAGAGTGGTGCAAGGTTGCGCTCGGCAACGACGAGGGCATCAGTGGCTGGGTGAACCGGCGGTTCATCGCCGAAGTCCGCACATCACCCGCCCAGCCGCCGCAGCCAGCGCCGCAACCCGACTTCGCCGATGGACTGGCCGGCGGCCCAGACTACTGGATGGTGACCGGCCTGTCCGGCGCCGACACCCTGAACATGCGCAGCGCACCCGGCGCAGGCAATCCGGTCGTCGGCCAGCTTGCCAACGGCATGGTGGTGCGCAACCTGGGATGCCGGATGGCCGGTGGTGGCCGCTGGTGCCAGATCGCGACAGGCCTGGATGAACGGATGACCGGCTGGGTCAGCGGGCGCTTTCTTGTGGAGGCCGGGTCACCTGCCGGCCCCGGCGCGCCGGTGCCCGTGCAGCCACAACGCCCGCGGCCCCCGCAGGAGATCACCGGCCTCTTGCCCTGCGCAACCGCGCTTGGCCAGCCGACGGGAACCTGTCCGTTCCGGGCGCAGCGCGGGGAACCTGGCAACGCGGCAGTCTGGATCTCGCTGCCATCGGGGCGCGAACGCTTCATCGAGTTTCGTGGCGGCCGGGTGGTGGCGACAGATCCAGGACTGAGTTTCGCGGCCGAACGAGTCGGCGACCTGACACTGATCCGGATTGGCGGCGAACGCTATGAGATCGCCGACGCCCTGCCGTTCGGCGGCTGACGAAAGCGTTGTGTCTCTTGCACAAAAGAAAGGCCCGGCACGCGGCCGGGCCAGGTTCGACGGGAGGGACCAGGCTTGTTGAGGGACAGGCGGTGTGGGGCCGCCTCTCTCAGCGCACTGGTTCGTGTGCGCCCTTCGCCGTGTGTGGTTCAGTGGAACACTGACACCACCTGCGTCAGGCGAGCAGACCGATGCGGGAAACACCGCTCCGGCCAGCGTTCAATCCTTCTCCAAGCCACGGCCATCGCGGCGTGACATCAGGCCAGCGCATGCGGTTTGTCGCGCGCGAGCGTAATGTTGAAACGACGCACCAGCGCAGATCCGTCCGAGCGGAAAACATGGCAACAGGCAGGGTCGATGCCGATATTGACCGGTTTGCCACGGGCGAGATCTGCCAGCCCACCAGCCACGAGATTGACCGAAATGCCACCTTCGGCATCGGCGTAGCAGATCGACACATTGCCAAGCCGCTCGATCACTTCAGGAATGACCTGGATACCGGGGGCATCTGAGGGAAGCAGGTCATCCGGGCGGATACCGACCGTCAACACCTCACCGGCAGCGACCACGCCGTCGACGGGAACGACCAGCTCCAGCCCGTTGAACAGGCGCAGCTGCACACCGGCCTCGGTCGTTCCGACGCCCGTTGCCGGCAGGAAGTTCATCTTCGGATTGCCGATGAAGCCGGCGACAAACTGGTTTGCCGGCTTGTGATAGAGTTCGAGCGGCGTGCCGACCTGCTCGATCACGCCCCCTTGCAGAACCACGATGCGATCCGCCATGGTCATGGCCTCGACCTGGTCATGGGTGACGTAAATCATCGTGTTGCCGAGCTGGGCATGCAGGCGGGAAAGTTCCAGGCGCATTTCGGCGCGCAGAGCCGCGTCAAGATTGGACAGCGGTTCGTCGAACAGGAACAGGCGCGGCTCGCGGACGATGGCCCGGCCGATGGCGACGCGCTGGCGCTGGCCGCCGGACAGCTGGCCGGGTCGATGCTCCAGCCGCGTGGTCAGCTGCAGCACCTCGGCCGCCTGACGGACCCGACGATCAACTTCGGCCTGCGGTGCCTTGGCGACGCGCAAGGGGAAGGCAATGTTTTCGTAGACGGTCATATGCGGATAGAGCGCATAGGACTGGAACACCATGGCAATGCCGCGCTCGACCGGCGCCAGATCATTCACCACCCGGCCATCGATCTCGATCGTTCCGCCGCTGACGTCCTCAAGGCCTGCAATCATGCGCAGGAGCGTGGACTTGCCGCATCCAGACGGTCCGACGAAGACGACGAACTCCCCGTTGGCAATGTCGAGCGTTGCGCTCTTGATGACTTCGGCCGACCCGAAGCGCTTCACAAGGGCGTTGAGTTTGAGCTGTCCCACCTGTTTCTCCCGTGATGGGACGGGAAGCAGAGCCTCCCGTCCCGGTCCGATTCCGGATCAGTTGTTGAGGTCGGCAAGCGCCTCGGCAGCCTTCTTGACCGCGTCCTTGGCAGCAACCTCACCAGTCACGACGGACTGGATCGCCTCGTTCATGGCGTCCTGCATGGCAATGTAGTCGACCATCAGCGGCTCCGGGCCACCGGTCGGGATGGCATCGATGAACACGCTCCAGGACGGATCCTTGGCGACGATGTCCTTCACGCCTGCAACATTGCGGATCGGGGTCCAGCCACCGGCCACGTCGATCTCGAACTGGCGCTCGGGCGTGGTGAGATACTTGGCAAGGCTGAGGGCTGCGTCCTCGACGCCCGTGCCCTTGAACACGACGATGCTGTCGGTGATGAGCAGGGTGGACTTCTTGCCGCTCGGGCCGGCCGGGATCATTTCAAGGCCGAAATTGACGTTGCCGGCCTTCTTCCGGCCCCAGCCGCCGTTGGTGTACATGGCGATGGCACCTTCGGCGAAGAGAGGCTCGAGCTTGGCGCGGTCATAGGCGACCGGGCCCGGCTGGGCATACTTGGCCAGCTCGCCGTAGAACTCGAGTGCCTCAACGTTTTCCTTGCTGTCGAAGGTGACCTTGCCTTCGGCATCAACGACGCTGCCGCCGTTGGAATAGAGCCAGTTCAGGAACTCATGCATCGTGTTGTCGAACGAGGCGGCCGGAATGCCGAAGCCTGCGGCGCCGGTCTTTTCCTTGATCGCCTTGGCAGCAGCGAGCACTTCCTCGAAGGTCTGCGGGCCCTTGTCGGTCGGCAGGCCAGCCTTGGCGAAGAGATCCTTGTTCCAGTAGAGCGCCTTGGTGGAGAAGGCGCGCGGCAGGCCCCATTCCTTGCCATCGAAGGAGACGGTGGCCAGAACCGACGGCTCGTAGGAGGACTTTTCCTCTGCCGACAGGCTGACCGGGACAATCATGTCGGCTGCGCCCAGCATCCGCACGGTGCGCGAGCCCATGTAGGCCAGAGCGGGGGCATTGCCGGCACCGGCGAGCGTGGTGGCGCGCTCCTGGCACTGGCCCCAGGGCAGGTATTCTTCAGCGACCTTGAAGTTCGGGTTGGCCTTTTCCCATTCGGCAATGTGCTTGGCCTGGACAGGAGCGGTCGGATCATCCTTGCCGCCGCAGTTGATGAAGGTGAGCGTGGTCTGCGCCTGGGCCGCAAAGGCGACGCCGGACAGGACGCCAGCAAGCAGGAGCGTCTTGAGTTTCATTTCATCCTCGGAAAGTTGACCATTATTCTTTCACCGCGCCGGAGGTCAGCCCGGCGACGATGTGTCTTTGCAGGAACAGATAGACGAGGAGCACCGGCAGGATTCCTGTCAGGCTTGCGGCCATCAGTTCATTCCACAGCACGCGTTCGCGGCCGAAGAATTGGTAGAGTCCCATGGGCAGCGGGTTGTATTCGTCGACCGCGTTGAAGGTCAGGGCGAACAGGAACTGCTGCGCATAGGCGGCGATGAACGTGGTGATGGCGACGACCATGATGCCTGGCAGGGACACCGGCAGGATCACGCGCCACAGGGTGTAGAGACGCCCGGCGCCATCGACATAGGCCGCTTCCTCCAGCTCGCGCGGGATGCGCAGGAAATAGCTGCGCATGAGGAAGATGCCGGTGGGCACGGAGAAGGCAGCACCCGGAATGATCATCGCCAGATAGGTGTTGAGCAAACCGGCCGAGAGCATCAGCTTGTAGAGCGGAATGATCAGCACGGCGGCGCCGATCATGTTGATGCCGAGGAAAGCGGCGAGGATGGCGTCGCGGCCAAAGAAGGTGAAGCGCGAGACCGCATAGGCAGCCGGGATGATGCAGGCGAGCGCCAGCACCGTCACTGACACGGCAATGAAGAAGCTGTTGAAGATGTAGAGCGGCAGGTCCGGCACACTGCTCCACATCGCGACATAGGCATCAACGCTCATGTCGTCGGTGAAGAAGCGATAGGGAATACGGAAGATCATCTCCAGCGGCCTGAGGCTGACCATGAAGGCTTCCAGGAACGGCGCCAGCAGGAAGATGAGTGTGAGCAGGATGCCGGCGTAGATGAGGACCAGCTCGTACCAGCGGTAGCGGTCAATCATGGGTGCCTCCCTTCCGCGTCAGACGCAGCAGCAGGTAGACGTAGACAGAGGTGAAGGCCGACAGGAACAGGAGGATCAGCACCGCCCGCGCCGCGCCTTCGCCGTAGCGGAAGCGGCTGATCGCGGTCTTGTAGGTGTCGATGATCATTGTCGTGGTGGCCCCGCGCGGACCGCCCTCGGTGAGGATCCAGATGATGTCGAAGCTGTTGAAGGTCCAGATCGCCGACAGCAGCGCCATGGTGGCGATCGACGGTAGGAGCAGCGGCAGCGTCACCCGCCGGAACCGGTAGAGGCGGCTCGCGCCGTCCACCCAGGCAGCCTCGTAAAGTTCCTTGGAAATGCCCTGCATGGCAGCCAGGAAATAGAGCGAGACGAGCGGAACGCCGATCCAGACATCCGTGACGACCGTGGCGATGAACGAGCTGGTGCTGTAGGCCATGAACTCGAAGGGTTCGCTGATCAGACCGAAGCGCTGCAGCAGGCCTGAGATCATCCCGAACTGGCCATTGTACATCCAGCTCCACATGAACACGCCGATGGCGATCGGCACGATCCAGGGCGGCATCACCAGGATGCGGAACAGCGCGCGACCGGGAACGGCGGCGTTCAGCAGCACGGCCACGAGCAGGCCGAGCAGGATCTTCAGTGACACAGACAGCGACGCCCAGAGCAGCGTCCGGCCGATGATCTCTTCAAAGCCGCTGCGAAAGATCTTCGCGTAGTTGGCAAAGCCGACATAGGTAGTGACCGGCTTCATCGAAGCATCGGTGAAGGAGAGCCGGAATGTCTCCGCCAGCGGCCAGGCCACGATGGCAAGGGTCAGCGCCAGCGCCGGCAGCAGGAGAAGATAGGGGAAGAGATCACGCCGGCGGGTCATGCGGCCTTCCCTGCCAGCGCGGCATCGAAGTCCTGCCAGAAGCCGGTGAGGTCGACAACACGCCCCTCGCGCCGGGCCTCATCCATGGTGAGCGCGGTGACACCCGCCTCCAGCGCATCGATCACGGACACAGGCAGGCTGGTCTCTTCCCCGCGCACATAGGCGAGGATGTCGCGCGCCATGGCGACATCGGCGCCATAGTGATGGGCATTGCCGCCGCTGCCGAGTTCGACCAGCTCTGTCAGCCGTTCGCCGCTGTCGGAAGCAGTCACGCGGAAGGAGTTGCGGATGAAATCTCCTTCCGCCATGCCATCGCGCCCGACGACGCAGAAGCGACGGAACTCGTCCGGGACATTGAGGTTGGTGTGGAAGGCCATGGTCGCGCCATTGGCGTAGGACACGATGGCAGTCTGGTAGTCGACGAGATCACCCTCACCGGAAAAGGCGTCGGTGGTGCCGTTCCAGCGCGGCGACATCACCGTCAGATAGGACGGATCCGTCGCCGGGCGGTGGGCCGGCAGGAACTTCTTGCGACCACCGAAGCTGGCGATCTGCACCGGGCGTGCACCGACCACGCCCTGGTAGAGGTCGAGGTCATGGCAGCACTTCTCCAGCATGAAGCCACCGGACAGCGCCGAATCGCGCCGCCAGTCGCGCATGAAGAACGACCCGTGATAGGGAGCGATGTGCTCCGACGCCTCAATCGACATGATTTCGCCGATCTGGCCATCCGCCTGAGCCTTGCGCAGGGCGCGGTAGAGCGGGGCATAGCGCAGCACAAGCCCGACCACCAGCCGGCGCGCACCATCGTGCTTCGCCATCAAGCGGGCGATCTCAAGCGTTTCGGCCTTGCTGATCACCACCGGCTTTTCGACAAAGATGTGCTGGACGTCAGTCTCAAGCGCTTCGCGGATATGGCCGAGATGGAGATGATTGGGCGAGCCGATCATGATCATGTCGAGCTTTTCGGCCGCATAGAGGCTCGGCGCATCGGCGTAAGCCTTGGCAGACATGCCCAGCGCCGTCAGTTTCTCAACACGGTCCGCGCTCGGATCCACATAGGCGACCACCTGAAAATCCGGCGCAACCGACACAAAGTCGGCCATCAGTTTCGCCAGACGCGCACCCAATCCGATTACAGCGACCTTCATTCCACCCTCGCAAAGCTGCAAAAAGCCCAAACACACCAAGAACCATCTTGATATTTGTGCAGGGCACAAGCCTCCCCCTGGAGAAAGTTGAGTCAAACCAACACAGATTTTAGGCGTGCGCAACTAATTTTTTTGTTGCAGCTAAAAATTTTAGTTTCTATTTTAGCCAAGCAAAAATTCATACCACCCCTTTCGATCTCAATCGACAGGCGGCGGGCTCAACAGGCGGAGACCATGGCAGGACAGGTGCGAGACATTCTGGCGGAGATCGAGGCAAACTATGCCAAGCTCACACCCAAGCTGCGCGGGATAGCCGACTATGTCCGCTCCGAGCCGGAATCCTTCATTCGCCTGACCTCCCGCGAGATCTGCGCTGCGCTTGGAACGAGCGAGCCAACGCTGATCCGCTTCTGCAAGGACTTCGGGTACAGCGGCCTGGCCGAGTTCCGGATCGATCTGGCCCTTGCCCTGGCGGGCGCCAGCGGCAGCGAACCACGCTTCATCGAGCCCGTCCTGCAGGACCGCCGGACGATCAATCTGGAGAGCAAGCGCCGCATTGCCCGCGCTGCCGCCCCGTTGATCGCCGGCGACAAGGCGATCCTCATCGACAACGGCTCGACCGTGGAACTGCTCGCAGCCCTGCTGGACAAGGCGGATCCGCTGACGGTGATGACCACGGACCTGAACGTGGCCCAGACGCTGATAAGCCACGGCCGTCACGACGTTATGCTGACAGGCGGACGGATCCGCCCCAATGCAAGATCCCTCACCGGGCGGCTGGTGGAATCCTCGCTGGCCGGCATGCGCTTCGACACCTTCATCATGGGCGCAACCAGCCTCGATCCAATCAACGGCCTCTCCACATTCCGCGAGGATGAGGCGCACCAGACCCGAGCCATGTCACAGGCGGCCGAGCGCGTGATCGTTCTGGCCGACCGGTCGAAATTCATGAAGCCGAGCCTGCACCGGATCTGCACCTGGGAAGAGATTGACGTGCTTGTCACCGATCTCGACCCCGAGGATCCCGTCGCCACGACCATTGCGGACCTCGGGGTCCAGCTCGTCTTTGCCAAGGACAAGGAAGCCGCAGAATGACCGAACTCTCCCGATGGCACACCTGGCGCGAGATTCACGCGCAGCCGGACATCTGGCGCGGCTTCGCCGATGAACTGGCCAGCCAGGCACGCGAGATTGCCGGGTGGATCAACCGCCGCGGCATCGATGAGGTCTGGCTGTGCGGCGCGGGAACCTCGGCCTTCATCGGCCAGATCCTCGCCGCCGAAATGACAAATGGTCCGCGCCTTGTGGCGGTGGCCACCACGGATTACGTGGCCGCACCAACGACGATCCGCCCGACGGGCAAGCGCCTGCTGGTGGTGCAGTTCGGCCGCAGCGGCGACAGCTCGGAAACGGTCGGCATGCTGGACCTGATGGACCAGCTGTTGCCCGAGGCCGACCGGCTGCACATCACCTGCAACGCTGACAGCGCCCTGGCGACCCGGGCAGCTCCCGGGCCCGGCGAACAGCGCGTGCTGGTGCTGCCCGAGGCAACCCATGACCGCGCCTTCGCCATGACTTCCAGCTTCTCCACGATGCTGCTGTCGGCCGCCGCGATCCTGGGCCACGGGAGCGTTCCGGCACAGATTGCGACACTTGCAACGGAGCTGGAGAGCATTCTCGGCCGGGCGGCGAAATTGGATCAGCCACGACCGGAACGGGCAATCTTCCTCGGCTCCGGCGCGCTGACCGGTGCAGCCCGGGAATGCGCCCTGAAGGTGCTGGAGCTCACCGCCGGCCAGACCATGACGCAGTGGGACAGCACACTCGGCTTCCGGCACGGTCCGAAGGCGGCGATCACGCCGGGCAGCGACATCTACGTGCTGCTGCACCCCGATCACCACACCGCGCGTTATGACGCCGACATTGCCGCCGAGATCCGCCGGCAGTTTCCGGACAACAGGGTGCTGACGATTGGTCCGGCCGGAGATATCAGCATTGCCGGAACAGGCGTCGCGGCTGTCGATGCCGTGCTCTATGTCGGCGTTGCGCAGGTTCTGGCGACCCGCTGGTCGGACAGCCTTGGTCTCAACGTCGACAACCCGTTTGCCGGCGGTGCGCTCAGCCGCGTCGTCTCCGGCGTGAAGCTTTACGCGCTCGCCCGATGATCTGCGGCGGCATCGACGTTGGCGGCACGAAGATGGAGGCGCAGCTCTTCGATGAAGGGATGCGCCTCGTCGCAAGCCGCCGCAGCCCGACACGGCACGAGGATTTCGACGCCTTCATCGCGGGTCTCGCAGAGGAGGCGCGCTGGCTGATCACCCAGTCCGGCCGCGCCGACCTGCCGATCGGCATCGGCCTGCCCGGCATCGTCGACCCGATGAGCGGGGCCTCGACCGCCTCGAACATCCCGACCTCGGGCCGCGACATTGCCGCCGCGCTGCAGGCAAGCGTTGGCCGCAGCTTCATTTATGGCAACGACTGCGCGTCCTTCGCGCTGTCGGAAGCCAATGGTGGTGCAGGCGAGGGATTCCGCTGCGTGGTCGGGCTGATCATCGGCACCGGCGTCGGCGCGGGGATTTCCATCAACGGGACAACGCCACCACGGCACAACCAGCTGGCCGTCGAGATCGGGCATGTCGGCATTCCCGCACGCACGCTCCGCCGGCACGGCCTGCCGGAGTGGCGTTGCGGCTGCGGCCGGAGCGCCTGTTTCGAGCCCTACATGTCGGGCAAGGGGATTGCGAACCTTGCCCGCTGGAAACTGGGGGAAGAGGTGAGCGCGGCCGAGATTGCCGCCCATCCGCGCGGCGGCGAGGTGCTCGACATCTGGGCCGATGTGACGGCGGAGGCGCTGGACACGCTGCAGCTGCTGTTCGACCCGGACTGCATCACCTTCGGCGGCGGTGTCTCCCGCCTGCCCGACCTCACTGCGCGGCTGGAGCAGGCACTGCTGCGGCTGCGCCTCGGCACCAGCCGGCCCCCTGCCCTGCGCATCGCCCAACATGGCGACAGCTCGGGCGGACGCGGCATGGCGCTCATCGCTCTTCGCGCGGCCTCAAGCCCTTCGGCCTGAACGCCCGCCAGCATAGGACTGACAGATGGACAAACTGACGAGTTTCCTGCGCGCAAACCGCGCGGGATCGGGGAAGGCCATGCCTTCCGTCTGCTCCGCGCATGAACATGTGCTGATGGCCGCGCTGATGATGGCGCAAAGCCATCAGCAGACGATCCTGATCGAGGCCACCAGCAACCAGGTGAACCAGTTCGGCGGCTACACGGGCATGGAGCCGATCGACTTTGCGAACTACATCGAGCTGATTGCCAAGTCGGTCGGAGTAGACATGGATCTGGTGATCCTGGGCGGCGACCATCTGGGCCCGCAGGTCTGGCGGTCCGAACCGGCGGATGTGGCGATGCGCCATGCGGCGGACATGATCCGCGACTATGTGAACGCCGGGTTCCGCAAGATCCATCTCGACTGTTCGGAAGGCTGTGCCGGCGAACCGGCACAGGTGGGCGACGCACTGGCCGCCGGCCGCGCCGCACAGCTGGCGAAGGTCTGCGAGGAGACCGCCCCGGGTCAGGTACTCTATGTCATCGGCACCGAAGTGCCACCCCCGGGCGGTGCCCGTGCCGACGAGCACGGCATCACGCCGACCTCACCGGAGCGGGCGAGGGCAACGCTGGAGGCACACCGGCAGGCCTTTTCCGCCTTGGGACTGGACTCCGCCTTTGCCCGTGTCCGGGGGCTGGTCGTGCAGCCCGGGCTGGAGTTCGCCCCCTCGCATATCGACCATTTCGACCGGATGCAGCCTGACCTTCTCAGCGCCGCGCTGGACGGCTATCCGGACCTCTGCTTCGAGGCGCATTCGACCGACTACCAGCGCAACGATGTCTATCCGGATCTCGCCCGCCGTCACTTCGGCATTCTGAAGGTGGGCCCGGCACTGACCTTTGCCTGGCGCGAGGCACTGTACGGCCTGTCGCATATCGACAGCTGGCTGCACGGCAAGCCGCATATCAGCCAGACCATGGAAAAGCTGATGCTGGCAAACCCGAAGCCGTGGCAAGGGCATTACCCCGATGACCGGGCGCTGCGCCACTTCGGCTATGCCGACCGCATCCGCTACTACTGGAACGAACCGAAGGCGCGGAAGGCGATCAACGCCATGCTCACGCGGCTGGCAGAGAGCAGCATCCCCGAGCCACTGCTGCATGCCTATATTCCGAAATTCACGGCGACCCTGGCCGGGATCATGACCCGGCGCGGCATCCCGTTGAGCAAGGCGATCCTGCTGGCGAGCGTGAAGCTGGCGCTGGAGCCATACATGGAAGACCGGACGAGCTGGCTGGAAGCGCAATGACACAGATGATTGCACCCGAGCTTGTCTACCTTGACGGCGACCTGCTGCGCGAGCAAGTCGTGGAGGTGACCGACGGCAGGGTTACCGCCGTGCGGCCCCGCCGCAGCGATGACGCGCGCCCGGATGCCGAGCCTTACCTGCTGCTGCCCGCCCTGACCGACCTGCAGGTGAACGGCGGTGGTGGGGTGATGCTGAACTCCGAACCGACGCCGGAGGGCATGGCTGCGATCATCGCCGCGCACCGTGGCCTCGGCACCGGCTGGATCCTGCCGACGGTGATCACCGATGCACCCGAGGTGCTGGCCCGAACGGTCGAGGCGGCGCTGGAGATGAAGGGCACGCCGGGCTTTCTCGGCCTGCACATCGAGGGCCCGCACATCGCCCCGGCGCGACGCGGCACGCACAAGGAAGCCTTCATCCGGCCGCTGGACGACACGACGATCCACCACTGCGAACGGCTGCGGGCGGCCGGTATTCCCGTGTTGCTGACCCTCGCACCGGAGCGCACGGCCCCCGAGACCATCACCCGGCTCGCCGACCTTGGCGTCATCGTTTCGGCCGGCCACACGGAGGCGGACGCCCCAACAACGGACAGGGCGCTGGCGGCGGGGCTTTCTGCCTTCACGCATCTCTTCAATGCCATGCCGCCGATGACCTCCCGCGCGCCGGGGATCGTGGCGGCGGCGATCCGCTCGCGCGCCCATGTCGGGCTCATCGCCGACGGCATCCATGTCGACTGGCGCATGGCCCAGATCGCCTGCGCCGCCCGTCCGGAGAAGAACCGGACCTTCCTCGTTTCGGACGCCATGGCGACCGTGGGCGGGCCTGATCATTTCACGATCTATGGCCAGGACATCTTCGTCCGCGACGGAGCACTGGTGAATGCGGAGGGCTCACTGGCCGGAGCGCATATCGACATGGTGACGAGCCTTGCCAACGCGCATCACCACATCGGCCTGCCGCTGGCCGAATCGATTGCCATGGCCACCGACGTGCCGCGCACGGCAATGAAACTGCCGCCGCTCGGCATCGCAACTGGCCTGCCGGCGGCCGACCTCCTCGCCCTCGACGCCTCATTGCAGCGTGTGAAGATCTGAGCCGGCGTCCCTCTTGCAAAAAGGCACGATGGACGCTGCGAAACCTCTTGCAACTTTGTCAGACATTGTTCAATCTTTGTCTGACAAAGAAGCTACCTCTTGGAGGAGCGCAAGGGAGGTTCGGACCGCGTGGCTGCAGCATCGCAAAAGGAGACGGGATCCCGTGCAGCGCTTGATGCGCTGATTACCTTGATCGAGGCGCGCGGCCTTGGCGTCGGCGACCGGCTCCCGCCGGAGCTGGATCTGGCCGCTGCCCTCGGCTGTGGCCGCTCGACCATCCGGGAAATCCTGAAAAGCTGGGAGAACCTCGGCCTCGTCTCGCGCAACAAGGGCGCGGGCACCCGGATTACGGCGGAGATTTCCAACCAGTCGCTGCTGCTGCCGGTGACGGTCAAGATCGAGGCCGACAGCCTCTACCGGACCCTTGAGGTGCGCCGGCCGCTGGAGATCGAGGCCGCCCGGCTCGCCTGCCTGCGCGGCACCGACGAGGATCGCAGCCACATCGCCCAGCGCGCCAACGAGCTGCTGGCCGACTATCACGCCGGCCTCGACTGGCGCCCGGCCGACCACCGGTTTCACGCCGCGATCCACGCCGCCAGCCACAACCCGCTGTTCGCCCAGATCATCCGCCAGGTCCACAAGGCCTTCGACACGCTCTACGAGGCCCCTTTCGGGCGGCCGCATCTGGGCCAGAGCAGCATCCCGATCCACCGGGACCTGGCCGATGCGGTGATCGCCGGTGACGCCGAGAAGTCCGAGGAAATCATGGCCGCCATTCTGGACATTACGCACGAAGAGGCCCGCCGGGTCGTGGAGGACGGGCAATGAGTGACGATTTCACAACCCTCGAAACCCTGTTCGCCGCCGCCCACACCGGCCCCGGCGGTTCCGTGACCCCGCCGATCGTGCAGACGTCGCTGTTCACCTTCGGCAGCTATGCCGAGTTCGAGAACCGCATGGCCGGGCTCAGCGACGATCCGCTCTACACACGGGTGCAGAACCCGACCGTCGCTGCCTTCGAGGAGATGATGGCCAAGGCGGAAGGCGGCGAGGCCGCCGTGGGCTTTGCCTCCGGCATGGGTGCGATCTCGGCAACGGTGCTTGCCTTCGTCAAGCCGGGCGACCGGATCGCCTGCGTCGAGCATGTCTATCCGGACGCCTACCGCCTGTTCGAGCGGCTGCTCCGGCCCTTCGGCGTCGACATCACCTATCATCCGGTAGCGGAGTTCGAGGACAACCCGGATCTCCTTCGCGGCGCGGCACTCGCCTATCTGGAGAGCCCGACCTCGGTGATGCTGCAGGCCATGAACCTGCCGAAGGTGGCGAGCCACGCCCGCAAGGCCGGCGTCCTGACGATGATCGACAATTCCTGGGCAACGCCGGTGTTCCAGCGCCCGATTGAGGTGGGCATCGACATCGTCGTCCACTCGGCGTCCAAATACATCGGCGGTCATTCCGACACCGTGGCCGGCGTCGTCATTGCCAGCAAGGCCAACATCGGCCGCATCCGCGACCTGACCTTGCCGCTGCTCGGCGCCAAGCTTGCCCCCTTCGAGGCCTTCCTGCTCTTGCGCGGGTTGCGCACCTTGCCAATCCGCATGCGCCAGCACCAGGCGGCGGCCAACCTCTTCGTCGATCGTCTGTCGGCACTGCCGCAGGTGCGGCGGGTCAATTCTCCCGGAGCCAATTCCGTGCCGGGCCTCGGCGGCCGCTCCGGGCTCCTTTCCATCGAGTTCGACGAGACGGTTGATATCCGCAAGCTCGCCGAGGGCCTGTCGCTGTTCCGCCTTGGCGTGTCCTGGGGCGGCTTCGAGAGCCTGATCCTGCCGGCCGGGATCAGCCTCGCCCAGTCGATGCCCTTCAATTCGATGCAGCGTTTCGGCGTGCCGCGCACCCTGGTGCGGCTCAGCCTCGGACTTGAGAACGAACAGGATCTTTGGGCCGATTTCCAGACGGCCCTGGAGAAGAGCGCCGCCTGAAGCGGCGCCAGATTGGGGAACTGGAGGACAATATGATGAAAAAGAGCGTGGGGCTCGCTGCCCTCGTCGGACTACTCATGTCCACTGCAGCCTATGCCGAGACCCTGAAACTGGTGGAAGTGATCACCAGCCCGGAGCGCACCGAAGTGCTGAAGGGCATGGTGGAAGAGTTCAAGAAGGCCAATCCCGGCACAGAGGTGGAGATCGTCTCGCTGCCCTGGGGCCAGGCCTTCGAGAAGCTGGCGACGATGGTGGCCGGTGGCGACATTCCCGATGTCGTCGAGATGCCGGACCGTTGGGCCGCGCTTTATGCCGGCTCCGGCCAGTTGATGAACCTCGAAGACAACATTGCCAAGTGGCAGTACGGCGGCAACCTGACCCAGAAGACGCTCGACATGGGCCGTCTTGCTGGCGGCAAGGCCTATATGCTGCCCTACGGCTTCTATCTGCGGGCGATGTTCTACAACAAGAAGCTGCTGGCAGAGGCCGGCGTCGCCAACCCGCCTGCCACGATGGAAGAGTTCATGGCCGCCTCGGCTGCGGTCTCCAAGCTGCCGGGCAAGTCGGGCTACTGCCTGCGCGGCGGTCCGGGCGGCCTCAACGGCTGGATCATGATGGCCGCCACCATGAACGGCACCAACGAGTTCTTCACCGCCGACGGCAAGAGCCGCATCAACGAGCCGGGCTCTGTCGCCGGAATCCAGTTCCTGATCGACATGTACCAGAAGGGCTATGCCCCGAAGGACTCCGTCAGCTGGGGCTTCAACGAGATCGTGGCCGGCTTCTACTCAGGCACCTGCGCCTTCCTGGACCAGGATCCGGACGCACTGATCGCCGTGCAGGAGCGCATGAAGCCGGAGGACTTTGCCGTCGCGCCGATGCCGCTCGGCCCCGCTGGCAAGGCCTTCCCGACCATCGGTTTCGCGGGCTGGTCAATCTTCAACACGACCAAGTCGCCGGACAAGGCCTGGGAGCTTGTTGCGACCCTGTCGGCCCCGGACGCCAATGCCACCTGGGCCAAGCGTGTCGGCGTCATTCCGATCCACAAGGGCGCGGAACAGGATCCGTTCTTCCGCACACCGCAGTTCGCAGGCTGGTTCGAGGAGCTGAACAGCGACAAGTACGTGCCGACGACCATGCCGACCTATCTGGAGCAGTTCGGATATTTCGCCGACTCCATCGCGCTGGAGACCAGCCAGCAGGCGCTGCTGGGTGAAAAGACCGCGCAGGCCGTGGCCGACGAATGGGCCGAATTCCTCACCGAGGAATACGGCAAGTGGAAGGCCAAGCAATGAGCGCCAGCGCGCGCCGCGTGCCCGGGGAAACCCGGGCACGCCCCAATTTCATCTGGCGCCACCTGATCGAGCCCTATCTCTACATCTCCCCGGCCCTCGTGCTGATCGCGCTGGTGATGGTGGTGCCGCTCGTCATCGGCCTATCCTATGCCTTCCAGTCGGTGGTGCTGCTGCGGCCCTCGGCCGGCGGCTGGGTGGGGCTCGCGAATTTCGCGCAGCTGTGGGGCGATGCCCGGTTCTGGCGGGCGCTCGGCAACACCTTCTGGTGGACCTTCGGCACGCTGGTGTTCCAGTTCGCCTTCGGGCTCGGGCTGGCGCTGCTGCTCAATACGCAGTTTGCCGGCAAAAGACTGGTGCAGGCGCTTGTGTTCCTACCCTGGGCCGTGCCGACCTTCCTCACGGCGCTGACGTGGTCGTGGCTGTTCAATCCGGTGATCGGTCCGCTGCCACACTGGCTGGCCGCGCTCGGCATCCTGTCGGAGCCCTTCAACATCCTCGGCGATCCGGCGCTGGCCATGTGGGGACCGATCACGGCCAATGTCTGGTTCGGCATTCCCTTCTTCGCCATCACGCTTCTGGCGGCGCTGCAGTCGATCCCCGGAGAGCTGTATGAAGCCGCCGAGATCGACGGGGCGACGCCCTGGCAGGCCTTCGTCAAGATCACCCTGCCGTTCCTCGCGCCGATGATCGCCATCACCGTGATGTTGCGCACCATCTGGATCGCCAATTTCGCGGACCTGATCTTCGTCATGACCGGCGGAGGCCCGGCCAACTCGACCCAGATCCTGTCGTCCTACATTTTCACCACGGCGTTCCGGAAGCTCGACTTCGGCTATGCATCGGCGCTGGCCATTGCCCTTTTGGGCCTGCTGCTCGCCTATGCCGTCGTGCTGCTGGCGCTGCGCCGCCGCTTCGTGAGGATCTGAGCCCATGGCCCGCCGCACAGCCTCGCCCCTCCTCTCGACTGCCAAGTATCTGGCCCTGGCCGCCTATCTCTTCCTTCGCGCTGTTTCCGCTCTACTGGCTGGTGAAGATCGCGATCACGCCGGACCAGCTGATCTTCACCGAAGGCACCCGGCTGTTCCCCTCGGAAACCAGCTTCGGCAACTTCGCCAAGGTCATCACCCAGACCGACTTCCTGGCTTATTTCGGCAACAGCCTGATCGTGTCGCTCGGCACTGCGGGCGTGACGACGCTGATCGCCGCCGGCGCCGGCTATGCCTTCTCGCGCTTCGACTTCGCCGGCAAGCGGGTGCTGGTGGGCATCATGCTGGTGACGCAGATGTTCCCGCTGCTGATGGTCATCGCGCCGATCTACAAGATGGTGGCGGCGCTTGGCATGCTGAACTCGCTGACCAGTCTCATCGTCGTCTACACCGCCTTCAACATCCCCTTCGCCACCTTTCTGATGCAGTCCTTCTTCGACGGCATCCCGCGGGATCTCGAAGAAGCGGCGATGATCGACGGCTGCACCCGGTTCCAGGCGCTCAGGCGGATCATCGTGCCGCTGACCCTGCCCGGGCTTGGCGCGACGCTCGGCTTCGTCTTTACCGCCGCCTGGAGTGAACTCCTGTTCGCGCTGATGCTGATCAACTCCAACGACGCGATGACCTTCCCGGTCGGGCTGCTCACCTTCGTGTCGAAGTTCTCCGTCGACTGGGGACAGATGATGGCCGCCGGCGTGCTGGCGCTGGTGCCCTCCTGCCTCTTCTTCATCTTCATCCAGCGCTACCTCGTGCAGGGCCTGACCTCAGGCGCCGTCAAGGGATAGGAGACGTCACATGGCCCGAATGGAACTGTCCTCTCTCGCCAAGCGCTATGGTCAGGTCGAGGTGCTGCGCGAGATTGACCTCACGATTGAGGACGGCGAGTTCGTCGTCCTTGTCGGCCCGTCGGGCTGTGGCAAGTCCACGCTGCTGCGGATGATCGCCGGGCTGGAGCCAATTTCCGGCGGCGAGCTGCGCATCGACGGCCGGCGCGTCAACGAAACGGCACCGCGCGACCGGGACATTGCCATGGTGTTCCAGTCCTATGCGCTCTACCCGCACATGGATGTGGCTCGGAATATGGGGTTCTCGCTGGAAATCCGCGGCAAGCCCGAGACCGAGCGGCGCCCGCGCGTCGCAGCGGCCGCATCGACCCTGTCGCTGGAGCCTCTGCTGGCGCGCCTGCCAAAGGCGCTCTCCGGTGGTCAGCGCCAGCGTGTCGCCATGGGCCGCGCCATCGTGCGCCAGCCCCGCGCTTTCCTGTTCGACGAGCCCCTGTCCAACCTCGATGCGGCCTTGCGCGTCGACATGCGGCTGGAAATCGCCCGGCTGCATAAGCGGCTGGCGGCGACGATGATCTATGTGACGCATGACCAGGTGGAAGCAATGACACTGGCGGACCGGATTGTGGTGTTGAACGGCGGCGACGTGCAGCAGGTCGGCTCTCCGCTCGATCTCTACGACCGGCCGGCCAACCGGTTCGTCGCCCAGTTCATCGGCTCGCCGACCATGAACATCCTGCCTGTCACGCTTGATGACCGGGGGCTGCCCCGTCTCGCCAACGGCGCCGCCGTGCCGCTCGAGGGCCTTGCCCCGGAGGGCGTTGCCGGGCGGATCGCCGAGATCGGGCTACGGCCCGAACATCTGGTGCCGGGCGCGGCCGAAGGCGCGCTGGTCAGCGGCACGGCAGATCTCGTCGAGCATCTGGGTTCGGACACAAATGTCTATGTCCGGACAGAGGACTACGGGACTTTGGTGTTGCGCGTGCATGGCCACCACCCGGTGCGCTCCGGTGACGCCTTGCATCTGCACGCAAGACCCGGCGCCGTGCATGCCTTTGACCGAGATGGCCTGGCCTTGCCGCGCCGGAGCCGCTGAGGCAGCAGCCCAGGTCCGACGCGTGGAAAACCCTGCATCGAGATGCAGGTGTCGACGCGGATCGCGAGGACGACACCGAAGCCAGGGAATGAAATCCCGACCCCAAATATAATTCCGCGGCGGATCCAGCTGCCGGTACCGGGGACATCGGCCTCTCACGTCAGGAGGCCGATGCACTCGGCTTTATTTTGGTCAGGCGTGCTCCACTGCCGCCGGGCTCAGGAGGTCCGTACCATTGTTTGACCGGACACCGTCAAAAACTGCACGTTCAGTCAAGTTTCAACCTATTCAAGTTACTTGAATTTAAATTCATGCATCTTTACCGTGCGGGATGTACCTGCCGCGGCGCTCGCTCGTCAGGTGCTGGGGGAGGGTTACGGACATGGCGCGCCATCGCTTGCTCACGCGCGTTGCACCGCACGTTCCCTCATCGGAGGGGAAGTGATTTCGTGCGTCAAAAAGCGGAGGGAGCCACATCATGAAGACTACACGGCGACAATTTCTTGCGGGTACGGCAGCCGTCGGCGTCGCGGGAGCCATCGGCGCGCCCAACCTGTTCTCGCAGGCCTTTGCACAGGCCTCCAACACGCTGGTCTTCGCGGCCGCCGGCACGGTGACGGGCTCGTGGACCCGAGCTCGCACACGGTCGCGCCGCAGATCACGGCGGAAGGCTTCCTGTTCGGCCGGCTGACCCGCTGCCCAATGACGCCCGCGAACCCGGGCGAAATCCTGCCCGACCTCGCGGTGTCGTGGAGCCAGATCGACGCGCACACGCTCGAGTACAAGCTGCGCGCCGGTGTCACCTTCCATGACGGCCAGCCGTTCACCGCAAGGGACGTGAAGGCGACCTACGAATACGCCTCCGACCCGAGCCGCCCGGCTTCGGCCTGGTATCCGGGCCGCGTCGATGTCGAGGTCGTCGACGATCTCACAGTGCGACTGTCCACCAAGGCGCACGGCTACCCTGCCCTGAACTTCTGGTATGTGTCCTCGTTCCTGCCGATCCTGTGTGCGGACGACGTCGCCAACCCGGAGAAGCTGAAGCAGCGCCCGAACGGCACCGGCCCGTTCAAGTATGTCAGCACCACCGGCGACCAGATCAACTTCCAGGCCTTCGACGGCTATCACGGCGGCAAGCCGGCGATCGAGAACCTGGTCTGGGCCTATGTGCCGGACGCCAACACCCGGGTGCTCGGCCTGCTGAACGGCCAGTACCACCTGACCGAACGCCTCGAGCCCGAGCAGTATGTCTCGCTGTCGAAGGAAGCCGGCATCAAGACCGACCGCTCGCTGTCCAGCGAGAACAAGTACCTGCACTTCCGCTGCAACAAGCCGCCGTTCGACGATGTGCGCGTACGCCTCGCCGCCTTCCACTCGATCGACAGGGATCAGGTTCTCGCCATCGTCGGCGAGGCAGGCCAGGCGTCCAACTGCCATCTTTCGCCGGTGAAGTTCGGCTTCACCGACGTCGAGGGCTACCCGGAATACAATCCGGAGAAGGCGCAGGCGCTGCTGGCCGAAGCCGGCTACCCGAACGGCCAGGGCCTGCCGGAAATCGAGTACATCACCTCGGTTGGCTTCTATCCGAAGACGCGCGAATACGGCGAGCTCATCTCGGCGATGCTGCAGGAGCAGGGCTTCCCCGTGAAGCTCACCACGCTGGAACCCGCCGCCTGGGAAGAGCAGCTCTACCGCCGCGCCGACGGCCAGGGCCCAGGCCATATCGTCGATGTCGGTTGGCTCACCGGCTCGCCCGAACCTGATCTGGTGTTGCGCCCGAACTACCATTCGAGTTTCGCGCTGATCAACGGCATCAATGATGCCGAAATTGACGCCTCGCTCGACAAGGAGCGCAACGCCCTGACGCAAGAAGAGCGCCTGAAGGTGCTGCAGAGCGAAACGCTGCCGCTGATCGCCGCCAAGGCGCCGAGCATCTCCCTGTTCTCGAGCGTGTTCCTGCGCGCCATGAGCAGCAAGCTCGACGGCGTGACGTTCTTCCCGAACGGGCCGGTCGACCTGAGCAAGGCGACCCTCTCCTGAGCCTGTCTCTCGCCAGACAGCGGACTGCCGGCCGGATCATCCGGCCGGCAGCACACCCCGTCGTGTCCGTTTCAGGCCCCGGCCCTGCCAGGAATCCCGTCTATGGCATTTGCAATCGAGTTCTTCGTCAGGCGCCTGAGCCAGGGACTGCTGATCGTCCTGCTCGTTGCCTTCGTCATCTTCACGCTGCTGCGCATCGCGCCAGGTGACCCGATCCGCATCATTCTCGGACCGATGGCGACGGCGACGGCCATGGAGGAGACGGCGCGCGAACTTGGCCTGCGCGACCCCATTCCCGTGCAGTTCGGCCGCTTCATCGTGCAGGTCGCCAGCGGCGACTTCGGCCACTCCTTCATTCGCGGCAAGCAGGGCGGGGCGAGCGGCGGCTCTCAGGACGGCGCGCCGGACCTGTCGCAGCGCGCCCCGGTGATGGACCTCATCCTCACCGCCTTGCCCTACACGCTGATCCTCGCCAGCCTCGGCCTGATCTTCGCCTTCCTGATCGCCATCCCGATCGGGCTCGCCGCCGGCCTCAATGCCGGACGTTGGCAACAGAAGCTCGGGCTCTACATCTCGTCCTTCTTCGTCTCGCTGCCCAACATCTGGGTCGGCGTGGTGCTGATCTACCTGCTGTCGGCGAAATCCGGGCTGCTGCCGGCCATCGGCTATCGCGGCATCGCCTATGCGATCATCCCGGCCATCGTCGTGGCGATCGAGATGTCCCCGGTCCTGATCCGCGCCATCGCCGTGTCGATCGCCGCGAACGTGCAGGAAGGCTATTTCAACGTCGGCCAGGTGCGCGGCATCCCGCGCAACAAGATGATCTACCGGCACGTGGTCCGCAATGCAGCCGTGCCGCTTCTCAATGTCTTCAGCGCGCAGATGATCGGCATGCTGCTCGGCGGCCTGTTCGTGGTCGAATACATCTTCTCGTTCCCGGGCATCGGGCTGCTGACCATCAACGCCGTGTTCCAGCGGGATTTCCCGATCATCCAGGCGGTTGCCATCCTCGCCAGCGCCGTCCTGGTGCTGATCAACATCCTCGTCGACTTCGCCTCGACGACGATCGACCGCCGCCTGAAGTTCTGAGGACCCCGGATGACTGACATCGCTCTCTCTGCCCGGCCCCGCAGCCGTTCGGTCGCCCACCGCATCCTTGCCGGCGCCTGGGCGACGACCGAGATGAAGGTGGCCTTCTTCATCTTCGCAGCCCTCGCCGTGCTGACAGTGGTCGCCCCGTTCGTCATCGACGCGTCGGCCACGAAGATCACGGTGGCCGACCGCTTCCTGCCGCCGATCTTCATGGAGGGCGGGCGCTATCCCTATCTGCTCGGCACCGACCAACTCGGCCGCGACCTGCTGCTGCGCTCGCTGATCGGCCTGCGCAACGCCTTCGCCATCGGCATCGTCTCGGTGGTCGTCATGTTCGTGATCGGCTGCGCCATCGGCATCTACTCCGGCTATCGCGGCGGCTGGGTCGATGTCGTGCTGATGCGCATCACCGACGTGCAGATGTCGATCCCGGTGGTCATCCTCGCCATCACCATCCTCGGCATGTCGCGGCCGAACGCCTTCACGGTGATCGCCGTTCTGGTGCTTGCCAGCTGGCCTGCCTACGCCCGTGTCGCGCGCTCGGTCACGCTCGCCGAGCGTCAGAAGGAGTATGTGCGCGCGGCGAAGATCCTCGGCGCATCGGACCTGCGGATCATGGCGCTGCACATTGCCCCGTCGATCCTGCCGTCGATTGCCTTCGTTGCCGTGCTGGACATCGCGCGGATGATGATCTTCGAGGCGATCTTCGGCTTCATCGGCATCGGCATCCAGCCGCCGACGCCTACCTTCGGCACGATCATCTCGGCCGGCACCCAGTATCTGCTCAACGCCTGGTGGATCACCATCGTGCCGGGCTTCCTGCTCGCCCTCGCCCTCACCAGCCTCAACCTGATGGGCGGCGTGCTCGAGCGCTCACGCAACCTCGTGCTCCAGGGGCAACTGTGATGGCGACCGAACCAATCATGCGGGTGGAGAACCTGTCGGTCGTGCTCGACAGCGCGGCCGGATCCCGCCCGATCCTCTCCGATGTCAGCTTCGACGTGGCGCCGCGCTCCGTGCTCGGCATCATCGGCGAAAGCGGCTCGGGCAAGACGGTGCTCTCGAATGCGCTTATCAACTGGATCCACAAGCCGCTGCGGCTCACTGGCGGCCGTGTCCTCTATCAGGGCCGCGACCTTCTCGCCCTGCCGGAACAGGCGATGGCGAATCTGCGCGGCCGCGAGATCGCCTATATCGGCGCGAACCCGACCATCGCGCTCGACCCGACACTTCCGGTCGGTCACCAGATCGTCGAGAAACTCAAGGAAGTCGAGCCCGGCATCTCCGAGGCGAATGCCCGCAAGCGCGTCATCGACACGCTCGATGCGGTGCGCATCCCCTCGGCTGTTCG
Source organism: Pannonibacter sp. SL95 (assembly GCF_026672425.1). Taxonomy (GTDB): domain Bacteria; phylum Pseudomonadota; class Alphaproteobacteria; order Rhizobiales; family Stappiaceae; genus Pannonibacter. The sequence goes on along the minus strand of NZ_JAPPRC010000003.1, from coordinate 142,046 downwards.
CCGGTTCGACGAGTACCCGTTCCAGTTCTCCGGCGGCATGATGCAGCGGGCGATGATCGTCGACGCGCTGGTGTCCAATCCGAAGCTCCTGATCGCCGACAACATCACCCAGCCGCTGGACGTCACGGTGGCGGCCCAGATCATCCGGCTGCTGCGCGACCTGCAGAGCGCCTTCGAAACGTCGATCGTCTTCATCTCCTCGTCGCTCGGCGTCGTTACCGACACGGCCGACGATGTCATCGTCATCAATGCCGGCCGCATCGTCGAACGGCAGCCGGCAGCGCGCCTCACGGCCGCGCCCGAGCATGCCTATACCCGTGAGCTGATCGCCAAGGTGCCCCGGCTCTGGGCCGAGGCTGAAACCCCGGAACCGAGCCCGGCCAACGACATCGTGCTGGAAGTGCGCGACGTCGAGCGCACCTATGTCGTGCGCGACCGCACCCGGCTCTTCGGCGAGAACCGCGTGCGCGCCGTGCGCGGCGTCAGCTTCGATGTGCGGCGCGGCGAGAGCTTCGGCCTGATCGGGGAATCGGGCTGCGGCAAGTCCACCCTGTCCCGGCTCCTGTCCTCCATCGAGCAGCCGGACAAGGGCTCGATCAAGGTCGAGGGCCGCGACATTGCCGGGCTGAAGGGCACGCCGCTGCTGGCGATGCGGCGGCGGTTCCAGCTGCTGTTGCAGGACCCCTACAACGCCATCCCCGCCCATGCCTCGATCGGCCGCACCATCGAGGAGCCATTGCGCATCCACGGGCTGGCGCGCGGCGCGGCGCTGAAACAGCGCGTGCGCGACGTGATGACCGAAGTGGGACTGTCACCGGATCTCTATGACAACTTGCCGGTGGGGCTTTCGGCCGGCCAGCGCCAGCGCATCAACATTGCCCGCGCCCTGATCCTGGAACCAAGCCTCATGATCCTGGACGAGACGCTGTCGGCGCTCGACCAGGTGGAGCAGGCGCGGCTTCTCGCCCTGTTCGAGACACTGCAGAAGCGCCACGGCATCACCTATCTCTACATCTCGCATGATCTTGCCATGGTGCGCCGCGTCTGTGCCCGCATCGGCGTGATGTATCTCGGCCGCATCGTCGAGCTTGCCGACAATCACACGATCTTCGAGAACCCCGCCCATCCCTATACCCGCACGTTGCTGAGCTCCGTCCTGACGGTCGAGCCCAAGCCTTTCCTGCCGGAGACCTACCTGATGGAAGGCGAGCCGCCGGATCCGATCCATATCCCGGCCGGCTGCACGTTCCGCACGCGGTGCCCGTTCGCCTCCGCCCGCTGTGCGACCGAGGACCCGCATCTTCTTGCCACTGCGGAGGGCAACGGGGCGGCCTGCCATCTCGAGCCCGGTCACCTGCCGCCGTCTTCCCTGCTGCCCGCCCCTGCCGGCCGCGCCGCCGCCTGCCTCGAGACGTGACCATGACCCGAGAAATCCCGGATCCGACCCGCTTCCTCACCGAGCGACTCCCGATCTACCGGGACTGGCGCCAGCATCTGCACCGCCACCCGGAGACGGCCTTCGCAGAGCATGAGACCGCCGCCTTCGTTGCCGGACGGTTGCGCGACATGGGGCTTGAGGTGGCCGAGGGCCTGGCGGGCACCGGCCTTGTCGCCACGCTGCGGGGCACAGGGCCGGGCCGCACGATCGGCCTGCGCGCCGATATGGACGCGCTGCCGATCCCCGAGACGGGCATCCTGCACTGGCGGTCGCTCCGACCCGGGGTCTCGCATGCCTGCGGCCATGACGGCCACATGACGATGCTTTTGGCCGCCGCCGATTATCTGAGCCGCCAGGCAGATCTGGCCGGCACCATCCATTTCGTGTTCCAGCCGGCGGAAGAGGCGGCGGGCGGCGGGCAGAAGATGGTCGAGGACGGCCTTTTTGACCGGTATCCGATGGACAGCATCTTTGGGCTGCACAACTGGCCGGGCCTGCCGCTGGGCCAGGTCGCCGTCCGGCCGGGTGCCATGATGGCGGCGATGGACCTGTTTTCCTTCCGGATCAGGGCGCGGGGCGTGCATGCAGCGATGCCGCATCTCGGCACGGATTCCATCGTCGCGGCCGGCGCGCTGGCCGGAAGCCTGCAGAACATCGTCTCGCGCGCCATCGACCCGCACCATCCGCTTGTGCTGTCGCTGACCCAGATCCATGGCGGCCAGTCGCTCAATGCCCTGCCCGACCAGGTCGACCTGCAGGGAACGCTGCGCTACTTCGATGACGCAGCCGGTGCCATTGCCCACCGGCGCATGCGCGAGATCGCCGAGGGCATCGCCCGCAGCCACGACGTGGCCATCGATCTCGACATCAAGCCGGCCTATCCGGTGACGCTGAACGAGACAACCGCCACGGCGACGATGGTCAGGGCCGCCCGGCGGCTGCCAGGTGGTCTGGACATTGTCGAGCAGTTCACCCCGAGCACGGCGTCGGAAGACTTCGCCTTCATGCTGCAGGCCCGGCCCGGCGCCTATGCCTGGATCGGCAACGGCCGCGACACGGCGCTGCACAATCCCGACTTCGACTTCAACGACGACCTGATCCCGATCGGCGCACGCTACTGGATCGAGGTCGCCAGCGAGGCACTGGACGCCCCCGGCGCCAGCGCGCGCGCCTGACACAACCCGGTTCAAGGAGACAGGACATGAGACTTTCCGGCAAGCGAGCCCTCCTCATCGGTGCAGCGACCGGCATCGGCCGGGCTGCGGCCATCGAGTTTGCCCGCAATGGCGCAAGCCAGGTGATCGCAGACATCAATAAGGATGCAGCAGAAGCCTGCGCGGCGCTGTGCCGCGAGGCCGGCGGCGCGGCAATCGCGCTCCAGTGCGACGTCCGCGACGAGGCGTCGGTGCAGTCGGTCGTCGAGACGGCTGAAGCGACACTCGGCGGGCTCGACACGTTGGTCTACCTGGCCGGCCTGCAGCGCACCGGGCTGATCGAACAGTTCGATGCCGAGACCTGGGACGCGATCTTCGACGTCAATGCCCGCGGCACGTTCTTTGCCGCCAAATATGCAGGTCCGGCGATCGCGCGGGCGGGGGGGGGTGCCATCATAACCACCTCGTCGCTGGCTGGTCTGCGCGGCGCTGCCGGTATGGCATCCTATGCCGCAGCCAAGGGCGCGGTGATCGCCTTCACCGTGGCCCTTGCCCAGGAGCTGGCCCCGCACAACATCCGCGTCAACTCGGTGCTGCCGGGCTGGATCGACACGCCGTTCAACGCCCCTGCAATCGACCTGATGGGCGGTGTCGAGGCCCATGCCGAGATCGTGCGCCGCGTCGTGCCGCTCGGCCGGCAGGGCACGCCGGAAGATGTGGCACCGATCTATGTGTTCCTCGCATCGGAGGAAGCGCGCTATATCACGGCAAAATCGATGATGGTCGATGGCGGCATGGCGCACTGACGCGGCAACATGCCGGGGGATAGTGGCATCTGCCTCGCGTTGCGGCAGTTGCGCCCCCGAACGCATCTGCGCTTATATCGCCGCCTGTGGCAGCCTGGGGGGATACTCCCTCGGCCCGCCGCGCAGTGTGGAGGCGGCGCATCGGCGCGCCGGACATCATCTCCGTAAGGGGACATGAGAATGACACGAAGCAAGGCTGCTTCAGCGGTGGATCTCGGCGACGCGCGCCGCAATCTGGGCATCAAGCTCAAGCTAGCGCGCCAGACCAAGGGCTTTACCCTGAAGGAGCTTGCCGAGCGCGGCGACTGTTCAGAGAGCCTGCTCTCGAAGATCGAAAACGGCAAGGTGATGCCGTCGTTGCCGCTTGTGCATCGGCTCGTGCACGCGCTGGAGACCAACATTTCCTGGCTGTTCGAGGAGCAGGGACCGCAGGACAACGTGGTGTTCCGCAAGGGCGAGCGCCCGTTCATCTCGCTGGAAAAGAGCAACGGACGCACCAGCGGCGTCATGCTTGAGCGCATCATTCCCTACAAGGAAGGCCATCTTCTGCAATGCAATATCCACCATCTTGAGGTGGGCGGCCGTTCTGGCGGGTCGATCACGCATGAAGGCGAGGAAGTTGGGTATGTGATTGCGGGGCAGGTTGCGCTCGATCTCAACGACCAGACCTATGCGCTCGAGGCCGGTGACGGGTTCTGCTTCCGCTCGAATATCCCGCATTCCTACCGCAACATCGGCAGCGAACCGGCGAGCATCCTGTGGGTCTGCACACCACCGACCTTCTAGAGTCAGCGTCGGTCCTAGATTGAAGCCGATGGGGGCATTCGCCACCGTGTGTCTGGCGGGGTTGGTCCGGTCGGCTTGAGTGGCTGTTTCTATACACTCCCCCGTTCTTGGCCCCCGTATCTTGGGTCTTTGCCCAGCACATCCTGCTCACCGAGTTTCTCCTGTCGACTGGTTTTCGGCGGGAGTTGATGCGGGAATGGGGACAGATTCAAGGAGGAGATGTATCTGGCAAGGGTCGATTGGTTATCCGGCGTGAGGAGTAGTCAGGGCTCGGGCAACTCACTCCTGCGACGCTCTGCCAAATGTTCCCGTTTTGTTCCTGCGCAGGCGCATTTTAATGCGCGACGAGCGTTTTTTTCTTTGGCTGATTTGGTTGCGGGGGCAGGATTTGAACCTGCGGCCTTCAGGTTATGAGCCTGACGAGCTACCGGGCTGCTCCACCCCGCGTTGAGGTGTTTGGCGGATTTTCCGCGGGTGTTATGTCTTGAGTGTTGAGAGGTTTGTCTGGACTTTGCAGGCCTGGCGGCGACCTACTCTCCCGCGTCTTGAGACGAAGTACCATTGGCGCTGGGGGGTTTCACGGCCGAGTTCGGGAAGGGATCGGGTGGGGGCCCCCCGCTGGGGCCACCAGGCCGGCGAAGTGCAGACAGATGAGGAACTGGTCTTTTTGCCTTTTGAGGCATCGATGATTTTGGCGCATTTCCCTGACTATCGAGGGACTTGACGGACCGAAGGTCCGCAAGCGCGACGCGCGCCGGCCACGTTTGGCCGCCCTCGCGGAGGGCAGCGCCCGTGAGCGCTTTAGAATGGAATGGACATTGATTAATGAGAGTGATCAAGCCGAACGAGCTATTAGTAAGGCTCAGCTTCACGCGTTGCCGCGCTTCCACATGCCTCCTATCGACGTGGTGGTCTACCACGGCTCTTCAGGGAGAACTTGTTTTGAGGTTAGTTTCCCGCTTAGATGCTTTCAGCGGTTATCTATTCCGAACATAGCTACCCTGCACTGCGGCTGGCGCCACAACAGGTCCACCAGAGGTTCGTCCATCCCGGTCCTCTCGTACTAGGGACAGATCCTCTCAATTCTCCTACACCCACGGCAGATAGGGACCGAACTGTCTCGCGACGTTCTGAACCCAACTCACGTACCGCTTTAAATGGCGAACAGCCATACCCTTGGGACCTGCTCCAGCCCCAGGATGCGATGAGTCGACATCGAGGTGCCAAACAACCCCGTCGATATGGACTCTTGGGGGTCATCAGCCTGTTATCCCCGGCGTACCTTTTATCCGTTGAGCGATGGCCCTTCCACGAGGGACCACCGGATCACTATGGCCGACTTTCGTCTCTGCTCGACTTGTCAGTCTCGCAGTCAGGCAGGCTTATGCCATTGCACTCGACGACCGATTTCCGACCGGTCTGAGCCCACCTTCGCGCGCCTCCGTTACCATTTGGGAGGCGACCGCCCCAGTCAAACTACCCGCCACACACGGTCCCGGATGCTGTTACATCGCGGTTAGATATCCATGACGACAAGGGTGGTATTTCAAGGATGACTCCACGAGAGCTGGCGCCCTCGCTTCAACGTCTACCACCTATCCTACACATGTCGACACGAATACCAGTGTGAAGCTGTAGTAAAGGTGCACGGGGTCTTTCCGTCTGACCGCAGGAACCCCGCATCTTCACGGGGAATTCAATTTCACTGAGCCTATGCTGGAGACAGCGGGGAAGTCGTTACGCCATTCGTGCAGGTCGGAACTTACCCGACAAGGAATTTCGCTACCTTAGGACCGTTATAGTTACGGCCGCCGTTTACCGGGGCTTCAATTCGGAGCTTGCACACCTCCTCTTAACCTTCCGGCACCGGGCAGGCGTCAGACCCTATACGTCGTCTTGCGACTTCGCAGAGCCCTGTGTTTTTGATAAACAGTCGCCACCCCCTAGTCTGTGCCCCTCCTGGCTGGTTGCCCAACCAGAAGGCTCCCTTCTCGCGAACTTACGGGAGCAATTTGCCGAGTTCCTTCAGCATAGTTCTCTCAAGCGCCTTGGTATGCTCTACCTGTCCACCTGTGTCGGTTTAGGGTACGGTCTATACGCGGGGGCTATTTCCCGGGACACCTTCACCGCATCCCCAATCCAGTAAGGGGATACGATACACGGCATCCGTCACCACCCGCAGGCTGCAGAATATTAACTGCATTCCCATCGACTACGCCTTTCGGCCTCGCCTTAGGGGCCGGCTAACCCTGCTCCGATTAACGTTGAGCAGGAACCCTTGGACTTTCGGCGAGCGGGTCTCTCACCCGCTTTGTCGTTACTCATGTCAGCATTCGCACTTCCGATACCTCCAGGAGCCCTCACGGGTCTCCCTTCACTGGCTTACGGAACGCTCCGCTACCGCGCACTTACGTGCACCCGCAGTTTCGGCACATGGCTTGAGCCCCGTTACATTTTCGGCGCGGAACCCCTTATTTAGACCAGTGAGCTGTTACGCTTTCTTTAAATGATGGCTGCTTCTAAGCCAACATCCTGGTTGTTTTGGGAGTTCTACATCCTTTCCCACTTAGCCATGATTTGGGGGCCTTAACTGGCGGTCAGGGTTGTTTCCCTTTTCACAATGGACGTTAGCACCCACTGTGTGTCTGCCGACTAGTACTCCTCGGTATTCGGAGTTTGGTTAGGATCAGTAAGACGGTAAGTCCCCATAGCCCATCCAGTGCTCTACCCCCGAGGGTATTCGGTCGACGCTCTACCTAAATAGATTTCGCGGAGAACCAGCTATTTCCGAGTTTGATTGGCCTTTCACCCCTAGCCACAACTCATCCCCGACTTTTTCAACAGGCGTGGGTTCGGTCCTCC
>NZ_JAPPRC010000003.1:0-130000 GCF_026672425.1 Pannonibacter sp. SL95 | reverse complement strand
TATTCCGCCAACCAGCACAAGGCGACCGTCGCGCGGGCCGACACGGGCACATTTGTCGTGGCCGATGCCCCGACCGATGCCATTGCGGATGCCTTTGCCGAGGCCGAGCGGCAGAATGCCAGCACCAGCGGCAGCGTGCCGTCGTTGTATGAAGGCATTTACCAGACGGCACTGGAACAGGACATTCCCGAGCCGATGATCGGCGAACTGGTTCGGGCCTTCTCCTATGATGTCGACTTCAACGGGCGCGTGCAGCCCGGCGATGCGATCGAAGTCTTCTACGGGCTGATCGAGGAAGGCGTCGATGAGCCGGCGGAGATCCTCTATGCCTCGCTCAACACCGGTTCGACCCTGCGTCGGCTGTACCGGTTCCGGACCCCGGATGACGGGTCGGTCGACTATTACGACGAAGCCGGGCGGAGCGCGAAGAAGTTCCTCGTGCGAAAGCCGCTCTCGGGCGGCGTGTTCCGGTCCGGCTTCGGCATGCGCCGGCATCCGATCCACGGATTTGCCAAGATGCATACCGGTGTCGACTGGTCAGCCAGCCGCGGCGTTCCGATCATGGCTGCCGGTAACGGCACCGTCGTCAAGGCACAGTGGGTGTCCGGCTATGGCAAGCGCGTCGAGATCCGCCACGCCAATGGCTATGTCACCACCTACAGCCACATGAATGATTTTGCCGGCGGGATTGTCGAGGGCATGCGGGTAAACCAGGGCCAGGTGATCGGCTATGTCGGATCCACCGGCCTGTCGACCGGGCCGCATCTGCATTACGAGGTTCTCGTCAACGACAACTTCGTCGACCCGATGCGTATTCGCCTGCCGCGCGGCCGGGTGCTGGAAGGCGAGATGCTGGCGGCCTTCGAAGCCGAGCGCGACCGGATCGACACCCTGCTGGATCGTGGCCAGCGTCCGTCGCGCGTGGCTTCGGCCAGCACGGTCACGCGCTGACAACGACACCACCGCCAAAAAACGAAACGGCCCGCATCTGCGGGCCGTTTGTTTTTGCTGTCGGGACTTGCCTGTCCCCGCTCAGGCAGCAGCCGAGCGGCTGGCCTCGCGGCTGAAGATCAGCCGGTCCGTACCAGCCGACACGCTGATATGGTCGCCATCAAGGATCGCGCCGGAAAGGATCTTCTCCGCCAGCGGATCCTGGACTTCCTTCTGGATCACCCGCTTCAGCGGCCGGGCGCCATAAGCCGGGTCATATCCCTTCTGCGACAGCCAGCCGATTGCGTCATCGTCCAGATCCAGCGTGATCTTGCGATCGCTCAACAAGCCGCGCAGGCGGCCGAGCTGGATGTCAACGATCGAGGCCATCTGGTTGCGCTGCAGCCGGTGGAACAGTACGATCTCGTCGAGCCGGTTGAGGAACTCGGGGCGGAAGTGACCCCGCACCACCGACATCACCTCATCGCGAACCTGATCCGAATCCTCGCCATCCGGCTGGTTGACGAGATATTCGGCCCCGAGGTTCGAGGTCATGATGATCAGCGTGTTGCGGAAATCGACCGTCCGGCCCTGACCGTCCGTCAGACGCCCGTCGTCGAGAACCTGCAGGAGCACGTTGAAGACATCCGTATGCGCCTTCTCGATTTCGTCGAACAGCACGACCTGGTAGGGCCGGCGGCGAACGGCTTCTGTCAGCGAACCACCTTCCTCGTAGCCGACATAACCCGGAGGCGCGCCAATCAGCCGGGCCACGGAGTGCTTCTCCATGAACTCCGACATGTCGATCCGCACCATCGCGGTGTCGTCATCGAAGAGGAACGAGGCCAGCGCCTTGGTCAGCTCGGTCTTGCCGACACCGGTGGGCCCGAGGAACATGAACGAGCCGATCGGCCGGTTCGGATCCTGCAGACCGGCGCGGGCACGGCGAACCGCGGTGGAGACCGCATGGATCGCCTCCGCCTGGCCGACAACCCGCCGGGCCAGTTCGTCTTCCATCCGCAAGAGCTTGTCGCGCTCACCCTCGAGCATCTTGTCGACCGGGATGCCGGTCCATTTCGACACCACCTGGGCGATGTGGCTCGGCGTCACGGCCTCGTCAACCATCGCGCCTTTTGCTGAAATCGCTGCGCTGTCAGCCAGCTTGCGTTCTAGATCCGGAATGACGCCATAGGCGAGCTCGCCTGCGCGGGCGAGATTGCCCTGCCGCTGAGCCTTTTCCAGTTCGCCGCGGGCGTGGTCCAGCTGCTCCTTGAGCTTCTGCTCGGAGGTCAGCTTGGCCTTTTCCGCCTGCCAGCGGCTGGTCAGTTCCGCAGAGTCCTGCTCCAGTTCGGCCAGCTCCTTCTCAAGCTTGCCAAGCCGGTCGAGCGTCGCGGCATCGCTTTCCTTCTTGAGTGCTTCGCGTTCGATCTTGAGCTGGATGATGCGGCGATCCAGCTCGTCCAGCTCTTCCGGCTTGGAGTCCACCTGCATGCGCAGGCGGCTGGCGGCCTCGTCCATCAGGTCGATGGCCTTGTCCGGCAGGAACCGGTCCGTGATGTAGCGATTGGACAGCGTCGCGGCGGCAACGATCGCGGCATCCGTGATGCGGACACCGTGATGCAGTTCATACTTCTCCTTGATGCCGCGCAGGATCGAGATGGAGTCTTCCACCGTCGGCTCGCTGACGAATACGGGCTGGAACCGGCGGGCCAGAGCCGCATCCTTTTCCACGTGCTTACGATACTCATCGAGCGTCGTTGCGCCGACGCAGTGCAGCTCGCCGCGGGCAAGTGCGGGCTTCAGCAGGTTGGACGCATCCATCGCACCATCGGCCTTGCCCGCGCCAACCAGCGTGTGCATTTCATCGATGAACAGGATGACCCCGCCGGCTGCGGTTTCGACCTCCGACAGGATGCCCTTGAGCCGCTCCTCGAATTCGCCGCGATACTTCGCACCAGCAATCAGCGCGCCCATGTCGAGGGCGAGCAGCTGCTTGTCCTTGAGGGATTCCGGGACATCGCCGTTGACGATGCGCAGCGCGAGACCTTCAGCGATGGCCGTCTTGCCAACGCCGGGCTCACCGATCAGGACCGGATTGTTCTTGGTACGGCGGGACAGGACCTGGATCGTGCGCCGGATCTCCTCGTCGCGGCCGATGACAGGGTCAAGCTTGCCGTCGCGGGCGGCCTGGGTCAGGTCACGGGTGAATTTCTTCAGCGCGTCATACTGGTTTTCGGCGCTGGCGGAATTGGCGGTCCGCCCCTTGCGCAGGGCATTGATCGCCTGATTCAGGTTGGCCGGGGTCACGCCAGCCTTGGCGAGGATCTTTCCCGGTTCGCTGTCCGTGTCCATCGCCAGTGCCAGCAGCATGCGCTCGACGGTGACAAAACTGTCCCCCGCCTTGTCGGCAAGCTTTTCGGCCTGGTCGAAGAACCTCGCCGTTCCGGCTGCCATGTAAAGCTGACCGGATCCGCCGGATACTTTCGGCATCTTTTCGAGCGTGCGCTCAAGTTCGGCCTTGGCATCGCGCGAACGGCCGCCGGCGCGGTCGATCAGACCCGAGGCCATACCCTCCGGATCGTCCAGAAGCACCTTGAGGATATGCTCCGGCGTGAACTGCTGATGGCCCTGACCCAACGCATAGGTCTGGGCCGACTGAATGAAACCCCGGGCGCGTTCGGTGTATTTTTCGACGTTCATCATCATCCTCCTTGCCGCCGGTCCACCCGAAGCATGGCCGGCGTATCGGAATTGCGGCCCCCGCCAGGCGAGCAGCCGCGCCATCCTGACGGTGGCACTCCCGATATAGTGTTGCAAATCGACAACAAAAGGGGGCGCCGGACAACTCAGGAACTTTCCTAACAGGCGAAGCTCGCCTGACACTGGAGCTGCCCGCGCACCTTGAGGCGAAAACAGAAACGGCGCCCGCGTGGCGGGCGCCGTTTCTTGTTCACAACAGGACTGACCTTGGCTCAGGCATCGCTGCCAGCAACCGCCTCGGTGTCCTTGGTCCGGCGCGGACGCACGGTCCGGCGGGCGCGCGGCTTGGCTTCTGCTTCCGCCTCACCAGCCTCGACAGCAGCTTCAACGGGAGCCGGTGCCGGCTCGGCGTTGACGGCAACTTCCGGGGCATCGCCCTCGTCGCCACGACGCTGGCCGCGGCCACGGGTGCCACGAAGACGGCGGCGCGGCTTGTCGTCGTCGCCCTCGAGGTTGACCTCGTGCACCTGATCCTCGATCAGATCCTGCACGGGCGCTGCCCGGTTGCCGTGGCCGTTGACCTCGACGACCGGCATATGGTCGATGAAGGGCTGCGGCGTATCGGCGGTAACGATATCGACCGGACGTGCGGCGCGGTCATAGCGATCACCACGCTCGCGGCGGTCGCCGCGATTGCCACGTTCAGCACGATCGCCACGCTCAGGGCGTTCACCCCGTTCAGGACGCTCTGACCGCTCAGCGCGGTCGGGGCGCTCGGCACGGTCACCACGCTCGGGGCGCTCGCTGCGATCCGGACGTCCGGCGCGTTCGCTCCGCTCGGGGCGATCACCCCGGTCGTAGCGGTCGCCGCGCTCAGGCCTCTCGCCGCGCTCGGACTGCTCGTTGCGGTCCTGGCGCTCATAGCGATCCTGACGGTCGGAACGATCCTGGCGATCCGGACGCTCGGCGCGGTCTGGACGCTCGGAACGCTCGGAACGTTCTGGCCGCTCGAACTGCTCGTAGCGCTCGCCGCCCTGATCTTCATCGTCCTCATCGTCCTGGCTGCCGTCGAAACGCAGGCCATTGGCGGAGAGCATGTTGGGCTGAGCAGCGGCAACGATGCGCAGATAGTGTTCGGCGTGCTGGAAATAGTTTTCCGACATCACGCGGTCACCGGCTGCATGCGCATCACGGGCCAACTGCTGGTACTTCTCGGCAATATGCAGAGCCGTACCGCGGATCTTCACGTCCGGTCCGTTCGATTCAAACGTCCGGTTAAGCGGACTGGGACCCTTGCGGCCCCTGCCCCGCATACGCTGCTTGTTTTGATTTCCTGGTCTCATCCTGCCGTTAACTCTTGAGGAACGGCGACCGGCGCATTGCCGATCAATCACGTGACGCCGCCTGCGATGCGCCAGCTCGCGCGGTCCTAAAGAAAAGACCCCGATCACTGACGGGCACACGACCGCCTGTTAGTAAAACTCGACGCGATTGCTCTATCCCGAAACGGAGAGAATTCAATCATCATCTGCGACAGACCGAGTTGCCGGAGCTTTTTGAAATTTATCGGGTCCCAAAACGCGTCGCGATCGTTTGGCCCGATATCCCCGTCCAGGCTAGATCGCCGAGCAGGCAGTATAGTCCTGCCCCGATTGCGTCATTCCGGCTTCGGCGAGGTGAAACTATCTGGTTCCTTCAGGATTTCCAAGCCCTTTTTCAGGCTTCAAGGATCGGTTTCACGGGGTCTTTCCAGCCAAGGACGACCCGGTCGAGGCCGGAAAGATCCTGAAGAGTTTCAACACGTTGGAACCCAGCATCGCAAAGAAGCGCGGCAACAGACGCACCTTGTGCGCAACCGATCTCAAGCGCAAGCAGCCCGCCCTCTTCAAGAAGAGCGAAAGATAGCGGTGCAATCTGGCGATAGGCATCAAGTCCATCGACGCCGCCATCCAGTGCAAGATGCGGATCATGATCGAGGACATTGCTGGCCAATTCGCTCAGTTCAGCATGCGAAATGTAAGGGGGATTACTGACAATCACATCCAGTCCCCCAGCGAGCGCTGAGGCGTAATCGGCACACAGGAACAGCACCCGGTCAGACAGGCCATGCTTTTGCGCATTGGCCCGCGCCGTTGCAAGCGCCTCGTGCGACAGGTCAACCGCGACGCCAATGGCTTCAGACCACTGGCTCAACAGCGCAAGAACAATGGCTCCGGTTCCCGTCCCCAGATCGGCCAGACGCAACGGCCCGGGCTTGATGCGGGTCAGCACGGCCTCGACCAGGATTTCCGTGTCGGGACGTGGCTCAAGTGTCGCGGAGGACAGGCTGAGCTCCAGGCCGAAAAACTCGCGCCGTCCAAGGATCCGGCCGACCGGCTCGCCCGCCAACCGCCGCGCGCCATAGTCTGCGGCCCGGACCAGGCTTTCCTGCGTGATGGATTCGTGCGGATCGAGCACCAGGGCGCCGGGTTCAATGCCGAGGGCGGCAGCGACGAGGATCCTTGCATCCAGATCAGCGGTCGGCAGCTGCGCATCGCGGAAGCGGTCGCGCCAGTCCCGGTACAGCGTGCCGCGTGTGGCCATCATGCCTCCTCGGCGGCCATCAGCGTTGCCTGATGATCGATAGTCAGCGCCTCGATCACCTCATCCAGCGCCTCGCCAGACAGGATCTGCTCCAGCTTGTAGAGCGTCAGGCCGATGCGATGATCGGTGACCCGGCCCTGCGGATAATTGTAGGTGCGGATCCGCTCGGAGCGGTCGCCGGAGCCGACTTGCAGCCGGCGCGCTTCGGTGCGTTCGCTGGCAATCTTCTCGCGCTGGCCGTCGTAGATGCGGGCGCGCAGCAGCTGCAGCGCGCGGGCCTTGTTCTTGTGCTGCGAGCGCTCGTCCTGCACGGCGACAACAATGCCGGTCGGAACGTGGGTGATACGCACGGCCGAGTCGGTCGTGTTGACGTGCTGGCCGCCGGCGCCGGATGCACGGTAGGTGTCGATCCGCAGATCAGATTCGACGATCTCGACATCGACTTCCTCCGCCTGCGGCAGCACCGCGACGGTGGCAGCGGAGGTATGGATACGGCCGCCGGACTCGGTTTCCGGCACACGCTGGACGCGGTGCACGCCGGACTCGAACTTCAGCCGGGCGAAGACGTTCTCGCCAGTCACCGAGGCGATGACTTCCTTGTAGCCACCGACTTCACCCTCGCTTGCCGACAGGACTTCCACTTTCCAGCCGCGCAATTCGGCAAAGCGCTGGTACATGCGGAACAGATCACCGGCAAACAGCGCAGCCTCGTCACCGCCCGTACCGGCGCGCACTTCGAGGATCGCGTCATTCTTGTCGGCGGAGTCCTTCGGCAACAGACCGATCCGAACCGCCTGGGTCAGCTCGGCCACCCGGGCTGTGAGGTCGTCGCGTTCGGCCTCGGCCAGCTCGCGCATCTCCCGGTCAGATCCGGCCTCCTCGATCATCGCCGCGGCTCCGGCGAGTTCCTCTTCGGCCTTGCGCAAGGCCTGAACGGCCCGGACCAGCGGCTCGATCTCGGCATATTCGCGCGACAGCCGGACATAGGTCGCCGCGTCCGGATTGGACGACATGCGATGCTCGATCTCGGCAAAGCGGTTGAGCAACGTATCGAGTTTTCCTTGCGCAAGCATGCGCGAATCTCCTCGGCCGCGCGGTCAGTCCGGCGCGGGCACAGGGTAAATGGGTGTCTAGAGAGCGACGTCCTGCTCGGCCGCGAACTGGCGCAGGAACTGGCGCAGATCCCGGTCCGGATGGCCCGGCTCGAGCCGCGGCAACAGCCGCGCCTGCAGCCGGCCAAGGTCCAGGCTGCGGATCATGGCCTTCACCGGACCGAGCGCGGCAGGTGACATGGACAATGAGCGGAAGCCGATGCCCACCAGAGCCATCGCCTCCAGCGGCTTGCCGGCCAGCTCACCGCACAGGGTCACCGGCACATGATACCGTGCCGCCGCATCCGTGATCGACTTCAGCGCCCGCAGGAACCCGGCCCCCATCGTGTCATAGCGATCGGCAACCCGGGTGTTGCCACGGTCGACCGCATTGAAGAACTGGAACAGATCGTTCGAGCCGACCGACACGAAGTCCACCGCCTGCATCAGCTCCTCGAGCTGATAGAGCAGCGAGGGAACCTCGATCATCGTGCCAAGCCGGATCGCATCCGGCACCGCATGACCATGCCGGCGCGAGTGGCGCAGCTCGCGGTCAACCAGATCCTTGGCACGGTGGAACTCCTCGACTTCGGAGACCATCGGGAACATCAACCGCAGCTCGCGCCCGGCTGCCGCCCGCAACAGGGCCCGCACCTGCGTGCGCAGCAGTCCCGGACGATCAAGGCCGAGGCGCAGAGCGCGCCAGCCCATGGCCGGGTTTTCCTCATGGATCGCCCGGAGATACGGCAGCACCTTGTCACCGCCGATATCGAGCGAGCGGAAGGTCACCGGCTTTCCGCCGGCAGCATCCAGCACCTGGGTGTACTGGTTCTGCTGATCCGACAGCCGGGGGAACGACGAGGCAACCATGAACTGCAGTTCGGTCCGGAACAGCCCGACGCCAACAGCGCCGGATTCGGACAAATGCGGCAGATCGACCAGCAGGCCGGCGTTCATCTGCAGCCCGACTTCCACGCCGTCCTTGGTGACCGACGGCTTGGCGCGAAGACGGCGATATTCCGCCTGGCGGCGAGCCCGGAACCGGACCTTTTCGGCGTAGGCATCCTGCACGTCCGTCGCCGGCCGCAGATAGACCTCGCCCGAACCGCCATCGACGATAATGGCATCGCCCGCATCGGCAAGGCTGACCACGTCCTGGACCTGACCGACCGCAGCAATACCAAGCGCGCGGGCGACAATCGTCACGTGGCTGGTCGGACCACCTTCCTCGAGAACGACGCCGCGAATCCGGTCCCGGCCGTAGTCCAGCAGCTCGGCCGCGCCCATGTTGCGCGCCACGATGATCGCGTCTTTCGGCAGCACGCCGGAGGACGAGCCATGCTGGCGGCCCATCAGCTCGCGGATCAGCCGGTGCGCCAGATCATCGAGATCATGCAGGCGCTCGCGCAGATAGGGATCGGTCTGGCGCAGCATGCGGGCACGCATGTCGCTCTGGACCTTTTCCACGGCCGCTTCCGCCGTCAGGCCATTGTTGATGGCCTCCTCGATCTTGCGGATCCAGCCCTGGTCATAGGCGAACATCCGGTAGGCTTCCAGCACGTCCCGGTGCTCGCCGGACTGGGCCATGTCGCCGCTGGACAGCAGGCTGTCGATGGACAGGCGCAGCCGGTTGACAGCCGCCTCGAGACGGGTCCGCTCGTTGTCGGTGTCTTCGGCAATAAGATTGGTGACGACGACGCGCGGCTCATGCAGCACCACATGACCAAGGCCGACGCCATCGGCAAGGCCAACTGCCTCGAACCGTATCGGGCGCGAGAGGTCAAGCGCGGTCCCGGGCTTTGCAATCGCTTCCAGCTCGCCGGCGGCGACCATTTCCGCGATGACCATCGCGGTTGTCTGCAGCGCCTCGACCTCGTCCTCGTAATAGGTGCGGTGCGACTTGTTCTGCACCACGAGAACACCGAGCGTGCGCCCGGCGCGCAGCACCGGCACACCGAGGAACGAGTTGTAAGCCTCTTCGCCCGTCTCCGGCAGATAGGCGAAGGCGGGGTGCGCGCGCGCGTTAGGGAGATTGAGCGGCCGGGCTTCGGCAGCAATCAGGCCGACGAGGCCTTGTCCGACGCGCAGCTGCGCCTGGTGCACGGCTTCGCGCTTGAGGCCTTCGGTGGCGTAAAGCTCAAGAACACCGTCGGCTCGTAAAATGTAGACGGAACAGACTTCCGCGACCACGTTGGACGCGATCAGCACCACGATCTTGTCGAGCCGTTCCTGCGCGTTGATCGGCTCCGCCATGACTTCGCGAAGCCGGCGGAGCAACAGGCGCGGACCGGCCAGATTGCTGCGCATTGTCAGCTCCGTTCCCGTCGGCGTGAAAGCCACTGGCGGGAGGACCCCGCCAGCGCATGCTCCACGGAAATGCTTATCCGTCCAATCCGTATAGCGAATGGAGAGTCCGGACCGCAAGTTCCGTGTAAGCGGAATCGATCAGCACGGAGATCTTGATTTCCGACGTGGTGATGGCGCGGATGTTGATGCCCTTCTCCGCAAGGCCGCAGAAACACTGGGCGGCAACGCCGGCGTGGGAGCGCATGCCGATGCCGATGACCGACACCTTGACCACATCGCGGGCGCCTTCGACAGCGGCGTAACCAAGCACGGTGCGCTTGTCTTCAAGCACCTTCAGCGCCCGCTCGTATTCCGATTCGGGCACGGTGAAGGTGATGTCCGTCGTCTTGCCGTCCGGCGAGATGTTCTGGACGATCATGTCCACGTTGATGTTGGCATCGGCAAGCGGGCCGAAAACGGAACCGGCAACACCCGGCTGGTCCGGCACGTTGCGGATGGAAATCTGGGCTTCGTCCTTGGCAAAGGCGATGCCGGTCACGACTTGCTGTTCCACGAGCTCATCCTCGTCGCAGATAAGGGTTCCGGGGGGCAGACCATCCTTGCCCGTCTGCGGGGCATCGGGATCATCAAAGCTGGAGCGTACGAACGTGCGCACGCCATGCACCATGGCCATCTCGACCGAGCGGACCTGCAGCACCTTGGCGCCAAGCGAGGCCATCTCGAGCATTTCCTCGAAGGCCACACGGTCGAGCCGGCGGGCTTTCGGGACGATGCGCGGGTCCGTGGTGTAGACGCCGTCCACATCCGTATAGATGTCGCAGCGGTCGGCCTGGATCGCGGCGGCGATGGCAACGGCGCTGGTGTCGGAGCCACCACGGCCAAGCGTGGAGATGCGGTTGTCCGGGGCAATGCCCTGGAAACCGGCAACCACGGCCACCTGGCCCTGCTGCAGGCGTTCGACCATGAAGGCGCCGTCGATGCCGGCAATCCGGGCGGCCCCGTGCGAGCCATCGGTGCGGATCGGGATCTGCCAGCCCTGCCAGGACCGGGCGTTGACACCCATTTCCTGCAGCACAATGGCCAGGAGGCCCGAAGTCACCTGCTCGCCGGATGCGACGACTGCGTCATATTCACGCGCGTCATGCATCGGCGCGGCTTCCCGGCACCAGGCCACCAGCTGGTTGGTGGCGCCCGACATGGCGGAGACGACGACGGCGACTTCATGGCCAGCGTCAACTTCGCGCTTCACGTGACGGGCCACGTTGCGGATACGTTCGATATTGGCGACGGACGTACCGCCGAACTTCATAACCAGTCGGGCCATTTTTGGTCCTGGTCTACACTCGCGAGGGCCTGTGGGCGCAAGAAGCGCGCCCGGCGGATCGGGCGAAATGCATACAGCGACATCGCCCCTGCTGCAACACCGCGCCTTGACAAAGTGGCCGCAAGCGAGAAGGTCATCCGCGCGGCGCAAGCCCCACGTAAGACAGCCGGACGGCCTTGACCGCCCGCAGGACAAAACCCGAGGAAAGGACCAGCCATGAGCCCGAATGCCAGCCCCCACACCGCCGGCACCGTCGATGAGCGCGAAGTGGCCCGGTTCTCCGCCATGGCGGCCGAATGGTGGAGCCCGACGGGCAAGTTCCGCCCGCTGCACAAGTTCAATCCGGTGCGCCTTGCCTACATCAAGGAAAAGGTCTGCGAGCGGTTCGGCCGCGACCCGAAAGCCAGCGACGCCTTCAGGGGCCTGCGCATCCTCGACATCGGCTGCGGCGGCGGCCTTTTGAGCGAGCCGATGGCACGCCTCGGGGCAGAGGTGACCGGGGCCGACCCGTCCACAACCAACATCGAGATCGCACGGCTGCATGCGGCCCAGTCCGGCCTGGCCATCGATTACCGCGCCACAACCGCTGAAGAACTCGCCGCCGCTGGCGAGACTTTTGACGTGGTTCTGAACATGGAAGTTGTCGAACACGTCGCTGACGTGCCCCTGTTCCTGTCGGAAGTCGCGCGGATGGTCCGGCCCGATGGACTGATGTTTGTCGCCACCATCAACCGCACGCTGAAGGCCTATGCTCTGGCGATTGTCGGTGCGGAGTATGTGCTGCGCTGGCTGCCCAAAGGCACGCATTCCTATGAGAAGCTGGTGCGCCCGTCCGAGATCGAAGGCCCGCTTGCTGCTGCCGGCCTGGAAATCCTGGACCGCAATGGCGTCACCTACAATCCGCTCACCGACAGCTGGAACAAGTCGCGCGACATGGATGTGAACTACATGCTTCTCGCCGGCCGCGCCGGCGGCCCGGCGCGCTGACGGAACCGCACCATGGAACCGATTGTCCTGATCCCGGGTCTTCTGTGCACCGAGACCCTTTATGCCCCGCAGATCGTCGCCCTGGCAGACCGCCCCGTTCTGGTTGCCAATCACCGCGAGCATGACACGATCGCAGCGATTGCGGCCGATATCCTGTCGCAGGTCCCGGGGCGTTTTGCCCTGGCCGGCCTGTCGATGGGCGGTTACGTCGCCATGGAAATCATGCGGCAGGCTGCAGAGCGCGTAACGCGGCTTGCCCTCCTGGATACAAGCCCGCGCCCGGATGCGCCCGAACAGGGCGAACGCCGCCGCGTGCTGATCGAACTGGCCGAGACGGGCAAGTTCGCCAAGGTCCCGCATCTGCTCTATCCCGGCCTGGTCGATGCAAGCCGGATCGAAGACGAAGGACTGAAAGGCGTTGTCGTCGACATGGCGCGCGAAACCGGCGCGGAAGCCTTTGTGCGCCAGCAGAAAGCGATCATGAGCCGGATTGATTCGCGGCCGTCACTGGGGGCGATCACGGTCCCGACCCTGGTTCTGGTTGGAGAGGGCGACACGCTGACGCCGCCGGCCATCGCGCGCGACATGCATGAGGCCATCCCCGGCAGCAGTCTCGCCGTGCTTCCGGGTTGCGGTCATCTGTCGACACTCGAGGCACCGGGCGCAGTCACCGCCGAGTTGCAGTCGTGGTTGCGGCGCTGACGCGGACCTGCGTCCGTCACCGCATCAGGACATAGGTGCCCGGCGCTGGACAAAGCGGGGCAAGGCCAACCGAGGCCTTGCCCATGGTCGGCAATGCCCCACGCGGTCCAGAGCGCTCGGATAGCCAGGACGACCAGGCCTCCCACCACGATCCCTCGCGCTGGTCCGCAACAGCAACCCATCCTTCGGGATCGAGGTGGCCATTGTGCGGTGGCGAGGTCAGGATGCGATAACTGCGGTGCTTGTGACCCGGTTCGCTGACGATGCCAGCGTTGTGCCCGCCCGTGGTCAGGACAAAAGTGACCTCACTGTCCGCCAGATGGCGGATCTTGAACACGGAACGCCAGGGCGCCACGTGGTCCTGTTCCGTCCCGACGGCGAACACCGGCGCTGTGATGTCCTCAACCGACACCGCCGCGCCGTCGACCTTGTAACGTCCCTCGGCAAAGTCATTGCGCAGGAACAGCTGGCGCAGATACTCCGAATGCATGCGATATGGCATACGGGTGCCATCTGCATTCCAGGCCATCAGATCGAACATCGGCGCGCGCTCGCCGAGGAGATACTCGCGCACGACCCGCGACCAGATGAGGTCCTTTGACCGCAACAGCTGGAACGCCCCCGACATCTGCGCGGTGTCGAGATACCCCTGCTCCCACATCAGGTCTTCAAGGAACGACACTTCGCTCTCATCAATGAAGAGCGTCAGCTCGCCCGCTTCGGTGAAGTCGGTCTGTGCCGCAAAGAGCGACAGGCTGGCAATGCTCTCGTCGCCGCGATGGAACAGCCCTGCGGCCGTGATCGACAGCAAGGTCCCGCCAAGACAGTAGCCAGCTGCGTGAACCTTCGCCGCCCCCGTGATTTCGCGGGCGGCGGCAAGCGCGGCCTCGACGCCGAGACGGCGATAATCATCCATGCCCAGATCCCGGTCTTCAGTACCGGGATTGCGCCATGAAATCATGAAAACGGTAAAGCCCTGGCCGACCAGATACCGGACAAGCGAGTTTTCGGGCGACAGGTCGAGGATGTAGTATTTCATGATCCAGGCCGGCACGATCAGCACCGGCTCGGGATGCACATCAGGCGTCGACGGTTCGTACTGGATGAGTTCGATCAGCCTGTTGCGATAGACGACCTTGCCCGGGCTGACGGCAAGCGCTTCACCCGGGCGGAAGGTCTCGGTTTCCGGGTTCGGACGATTGCCGCCCAGCCGCTCCAGATCCTCGAACAGATGCTGCGATCCGCGGACGAGGTTCATGCCGCCTTCATCCATCGTACGGCGCAGGACCTCCGGGTTCGTCAGCAGGAAATTGGATGGCGCGGCAAGGTCCAGCATCTGCCGGGTCACGAAATCGACAATGCGCTCGTGATGAGGCGACACACCGCGCACGCCTGTCATTGCGTTGTACCACCACTGCTGAGTTAGCAGGAATGACTGGGCATAGAGATTGAACGGCCAGGTCTTCCAGCCTTCATGGGCAAAGCGATGGTCCTGCGGCAGAGGGTCAATGCAAGCCTCAGGCTGGCCACCGGCGACGGCACAGCTCATGGCAAAACGCGACAGCCGGGATGCCTTGCGAACGGCCTTTTGCACAAGACTGGCCTGCTTTCCCGGCAGCACCGCCAGATGCATGAGCCAGTCGGCATAGGCCTCGATCAAGGCTCCGGGGGAAACGCCTCCGGTCAGTCTTGCGAGGAAGGCCCGGGTGGCACGATCCAGAAGCTCTGAAGCTCCGGACTCAGTTTCATTGTCCTCCTGCGCTGCGCCGGGGAAAGGCATCGCGCTGGCCTTGCGGAAAAACTCGGCCGCTGACGCCAGAGCAGAGGGCACGGCCACGGAGGGAACGATCGGCATCGGATCTGGCATGAACATCTCCCCGGATCGACGCTGGTTGCCCGAAGGGGTGAGAGCGCGTCAGACCGCGCGCCACTATTTTGCAGCGCAATGCAGTCCGCAATGAGCCAGATCAATCTCACGCAGCGTCCGACGCGCTATCATGCCCGGCAGAACTGCGTATCATCAAATTGACGCGGAAGGCGTGTATGGCTGCGCGGGTTTTGATGGCCGGATGAACCGGGCACTATGTGCCGGAAAAAGGTGTTCGAGACGGTTTCAGCTTTTGGGAGGTGGATATGATGCAGCATGGCAGCAAACAGCACCACAACGGGCAGGATGACACCAACCCCGGCCTCGCCGCCATGGATCAGGCCCTGTCCCCGAGCTGGATCGCATACACCCCGGGCAACTGGAGCTGGGCGGAACGCAGTGACCGTGCCGAACAACAGGCGTTCCGCTGCATGGAAGATGTCCGCCGCAAGATGATCGCCAACGCAGAAAAGGCGATGACCAGCCAGATGGACTTCGTTTCACACCGCCTCAACGCCGACATGGACTGCTTCCGCCAGCTGACAACCTGCCGCCTGCCGGATGAGACGATGAAGACACTGCAGGGCTTCTTCCGCACCATGTGGCAGGACTACGAAAACCTCGCCCAGCGCACCTTCGCGCTGATGCAGGACAGTGTCAGCGACAGCGTCGCCAGCGCTGAAGCCCTCACCGAAACGGCCGTCGAAACGGTCGCGGCTCTTGAAAGCGCCGCTGAAGAAGAAGTTGCGCTGATCGTGCCATCTCTGGCGCCGAAGACTGAAGCGACGGCTCAGCCTGTCGCTGCTGCATCGCCCTCTGAAGCGCCCGCACCTGCGGAAGCCGTTGCAGCCGCTCCAGCCGAAGCCGCCAAGCCAGCCGTCAAGACCGCAGCTGCACGGAGCAGCACCACCCGCAAGGCCCCGGTCCGCAAGTCGCCTGTCAGCCGGTCACCCGCCAGCAAGCCGGCCCGCTAAGGCAAGCGGATCGAGCTGCTGATACTCAGTTGCGTTCCTCGGGGAGGACAGGCAGCGGCAGGATGCTGATGCCCTCTTCGAGGAGTGCGCGGGCATCCTCGGCATTGGTCTCGCCGTAGATGTCACGGTGATCCGTTTCGCCGTAGTGCATCTTGCGTGCTTCTTCAGCGAAGGCGGTCCCGACATGTTCCGCATTCGCCGTCATCTGCGCCCGCAGCTCCCGCAGCTTGGACACCAGCTCTGCATAGCGCGCATCCGAGGGAACGAGCGCGGCATTGGACGTTTCCGCGACCGCCGCCGGAACACTCGCCGCTGTGCCAGATGATGACTCGCCAGCCGAACCGGCGGGAGCTGCCGCCTGCGCTGCCTGCTGGCGCTCCTCGCGCTTTTCGGCCGTCGCAACCGCCGGCGCCATCAACGCCTTGCTGACCAGTGGCGACCCGCAGACCGGGCAGGAAATCAGCCCCTTCGAGCTTTGCAGGTCATAGTCGCCGGAGTTTCGGAACCAGGCTTCGAAGCTGTGGGCGTTGTCACACAGAAGCGAATAGCGGATCACGTGCGAGCTCCCTCAGACGGCCGACAGCGCGAAATCGCGCTCATTGGCAATTGCGGGAATGCGCTGGCGCGCCTTGACCGCCTCTTCCGGGTCGATCCGGGCGAGCACAATGCCCGGCTCGTCATGCGGCAGTTCGGCAATGACATCCCCCCACGGCCCGATGATCAGGCTGTGGCCATAGGTTTCCCGCCCGTCCTCATGCAGGCCACCCTGCGCGGCAGAGACCACAAAGGCACCGTTCTCGATGGCACGTGCCCGCTGCAGCACATGCCAATGCGCCGCTCCGGTCTGGCGGGTAAAAGCAGCCGGCATGGTCAGAAGGGTCGCACCAGCCCGGGCCTGGGTCCGGAAAATCGCCGGAAAGCGGACGTCATAGCAAACCGCCATGCCCATCTTCAGCCACGGCAGCGCAGCCACCATGCTTGCCTCGCCCGGGCGATAGGTCGCGGACTCGCGCCAGCTCTCGCCATTGGGAAGGTCGACGTCGAACATGTGGATCTTGTCGTAACGGGCCACGACAGCGCCATCCGGCCCGATCAGGAACCCGCGGTTTGCGACCTGGCCGTCCGGCAGAAGGATGGCAAGGGACCCAGCGTGAAGATGAATGCCCAGTTCGGCGGCAAGCTCCCTGAACCGCGCCAGCGTGGGATCCTTCTCCTCAAGCGTGATCTTTTCCATCAGATCCGCACGGCTGCGTTCCAGGATGTTCGTCATTTCCGGAGTTTGGACATAGACCGCGCCGGCTGCGGCCGCTTGCCGGATGAGCTTCTCGGCTTGCGCGATGTTGGCGGCAACAGAACGGGACGAACGCATCTGCACACAGGCAGCGGTGAAGGTGGTCATGGTCATCCTTATGCGCTCAGCAAGGGATCGAGTTTGCCGGAACGGTCCAGTTCGTGGAGATCATCGCAGCCACCGACATGACGACCGCCAATGAAGATCTGGGGAAACGTCGTGCGCCCGTTGGCCTTGCCGATCATCTCGGCCCGCAGGTTCGGACTGAAGGTCGCGTCATGCTCGGTGTAGGCCACGCCCTTGCTGTCGAGAAGGCGCTTGGCGGCGACACAATAGCCGCATCCCTGACGAGTGTAGATGATCACGTCAACCACGTCGAAACTCCTGCCGGGCGGGCCAGCCGCCACGCTGTCTGACCATACAATCGGGACGGCTTATATTGTCCGCGCGTCCTCTTGCACAAGGGCAAGTCCGATTGACCGGATATCGATGTCTTCACAAACACTAAAGATCATTCGTTACTGGATCGGCAATGGCAAATGTGAGCACGTCGACCCGGGCGACGCCGGCGGCGCGCAGCACGCGGGTACAGGCGGCGAGCGTCGAGCCCGTCGTCAGGACATCATCGACCAGGATGACATTGCGGCCGTGAAGACGCCCCTGCCCCGCATCGGTCACCCGGAAGGCGCGGCGCACGTTGATCTGGCGCTCCTTTGCCGACAGTCCCACCTGCTGCCGCGTCCGGCGGATCCGCTCCAGTGCAAGTGGATCCATCGCAACCCCGCTGGCACGGCTGACCGCATCAGCGAGCAGGGCCGCCTGGTTGAAGCGGCGTTGCCAAAGCCGGAACCGATGCAGCGGCACCGGTACAAGAACGCTCCCCGGCTCGAGCAGCTCCCGGCCATTGCGGGCCATCAACTGTCCCATCACCCCAGCCACGTCGCGCCGCGCACCGAACTTCAACGACAGCACAAGATCGCGCGCGGTCCCCTGATAGAGCGCTGCAGCGCGAGCCCTGTCATAGACGGGAGGATCAGCAATGGCCCGCGCACTCAGCGCTCCTTCGCCCAGATCATGCGAAAACGGCGTACCGAGTCGGGCGCACCAGGGTTGCTCGATGAACGGCATTGCCGTCCAGCAGGCCGGGCAGATGCCCTCATCCCGCGCCGTGACCGCATCGCAGACCGGGCAGCGCGGCGGCAACAGGCTGTCGAACGCTGATTGCGCCCCGGCGCGAACAAACGAAGACACATGCTGACACATTGACGAGACGAACCTCATGGGCAGCCCCAGATCACAAGGTTTGGTTGCAGCATAATGCGACCTGCGCCTCTCTGGATAGGCGCGGCGTGACCGATCGGTTCAATGTTGAAGCTTTGACGTTTGGCCGTTCAGCGGCATATAGGGGACCTGCTCAGTGGGGAGACCTCCCCTCAACAGGGACTATCGCAGTATGGCGCAGATGGATTTGTTCGACCGGAACCTGTTCGCACAGCGCCGCCAGCGAGCACTTGCCGCCCGGACACAAGGCGCGGACTTTTTGCTGGCTGCTGTTGCGGAGGAGCTGGGAGACAGACTGCTGGCCGTCAAGCGGCAGTTTGATCTGGCCGTCGACCTCGGTGGACACACCGGGCGCCTGGCTGCGGCACTGGCGGCAAGCGGCCGTGTTGATCATGTCCTGCGCGCAGATCTTTTCACCGCTGATCCGGGCCTGCCTGCGCCAGATCTTGTCTGTGACGATGCCTTGCTCCCGCTGAAGGACGCATCGGTCGGCCTGATTGCCTCCGCCTTGTCGCTGCAACTGGTCAATGATTTGCCTGGCGCGCTCATCCAGATCCGGCGCGCACTTTCGCCCGATGGTCTGTTTCTCGGCGCCGTATTGGGCGGCGAGACCTTGAGCGAACTGCGCGACTGCCTGATGCGGGCTGAACTGGAGCTGACGGGCGGTGCCGGCCCCCGCGTTGCCCCTTTCGCCGACACGCGTGATCTGGGTGCCCTGCTGCAACGAGCTGGATTCGCTCTGCCGGTGACCGATACCGACAAGCTGACGGTTCGCTACGACAATCTGTTTGGATTGATGCGTGATTTGCGGGCGATGGGCGGGACGTCCATTCTCACCGAGCGCAGCCGCAAGCCGTTGTCACGTGCTGTCTTCCTGAAAGCAGCCGAGCTCTACGCCGCCGATCACGCCGATGCGGATGGCCGGATCCGGGCGACATTCCAGGTCGTCTATCTGTCGGGATGGGCTCCGCACGAGAGCCAGCAGAAGCCGCTGAAGCCTGGCTCAGCCAAGATGCGCCTGGCCGACGCGCTCGATCCGATGCGAATGGAACCTGAGAGCTGAGGCAAAACAGCTGCGGCAGGCAGCATTCCAAAAAACGTTCGGATCAACTGCCCCGACGAAATGCTTCGGAGAAGATGGCAAAGTCGGCTTTCATTTCCTCGCCGATGGCCAAAAGAGTCCCCATGATCGCGGCGGAGATCAACGCCACCAGCAGGCCGTATTCGACCATCGTTGCTCCGGAATGATCAGCAACGAAGCGCTTCACCAGCGCCTTTGCGCCCGCCAGAAGGGAATTTTTGCCACCCGTCGGGATCATGCCAAGCTCCTCGCGGCCAGTCCTTGGCCGTTCCGTCATCCGTTTCAGGCACCGACCAGCCCGATGAGATGGGAGATCAGCGGTTCGTCGGCAGGAGGCATCGGGTAGTCCCGCAACTTGCCCGCGCGGACCCATTTCAGGGCCTGTCCTTCCAGCGGCTGCGGTGTGCCTGCCCAGCGACGACACACATAGAGTGGCATGAGGAGATGAAAATCTTCGTAAGCGTGGCTGGCGAACGTTAATGGGGCAAGGCACGCTTCCTTAACGCTGATCCCAAGTTCTTCGGACAGTTCACGGATCAGGCTCGCCTCAGGGCGCTCACCGGGCTCCAGCTTTCCGCCCGGAAACTCCCACAAGCCTGCGAGATTCTTCCCCTCTGGCCGCTGCGCGATCAGGATCCGGCCATCGGTGTCAACTAGAGCACAGGCAACAACCAGCACAATACGCATCAACGAGTGTTCCAATTCTGGACAACACCGGACGTCTCTTTTAGGACGTCCGGCTTTTTTTCGCGAAACTCCGGATCAGCTCCGGTAATCACCATTGATTTCGACGTAAGCCTTCGTCAGGTCGCAGGTCCACACGCGGGACGTGCCTTCGCCAAGGCCCAGGTTAACCCGGATGACGATGTTCTCCTGCTTCATGGCCGCTGAAGCGGCAGCTTCGGAGTAACCAGCGTCACGTTCGCCCTCGACGGCAACGCGCACATCTCCGAACCAGATCGCAAGACGGTCGCGGTCGGCCGGTTCACCGGCCTTGCCAACGGCCATGACGACGCGGCCCCAGTTGGCGTCTTCGCCGGCAATTGCCGTCTTCACCAATGGGGAATTGGCGATCGACAGCGCAATCCGCTTGGCCGATGCGTCATTGACCGCGCCTTCGACGCGAACTTCCACAAACTTGCGCGCGCCTTCGCCATCCCGGACGATATGGTGCGCCAGCTCCAGCATGACTTCGCCAAGTGCGACGCGGAAAGCGGCAAGGCGCGGGTCGGCCGCATCCGTGATGCGCGCAGCGCCGCGCGATGCGGCCTTGCCGGTCGCAAACAGCAGCGCAGTGTCCGAGGTCGACGTGTCACTGTCGACGGTGATGGAATTGAAGCTGCCGCCGACAGCCTCAGAAATTAGCACCTGCAGCACCGGCGCGGCAATCGGGGCGTCGGTGAACAGGAAGGACAGCATGGTCGCCATATCCGGCGCGATCATGCCCGCGCCCTTGGCAATTCCGTTGAGCGTCACCGGAGTGCCGCCAAGGTCTACCGTCCGGGTCGCGACCTTCGGGAAGGTGTCAGTGGTCATGATCGCCTTGGCCGTCTCCAGCCAGGATCCCGCCGCCGCACTGCTGACGAGCTCGCCGATCACGCCGGAAAACTTGTCGGCCGGCAGCGGCTCGCCGATGACACCGGTCGAGGCGAGATAGATTTCAGACGCAGCGCAACCGACGGCCTTGCTGACGATCTCAGCCGACAGCTCGACCGCCGCCTTGCCCTTCTTGCCGGTGAAGGCGTTTGCATTGCCGGAGTTGACCAGCAGCGCCCGCGCGGTGGCATGGGGAAGGTTCGCCCGGCACCAGTCCACCGGTGCCGACGGGCACAGCGAGCGGGTGAAAACGCCGGCAGCTTCCGTGCCTTCGTCCATCAGCACCAGCAGCACATCGGTGCGGCCCTTGTACTTGATCCCGGCGGCGGCCGTGGCAAAGCGCACGCCTTCAATCACCGGCATTTCCGGGTAGGACTTCGGGGCCAGGGGAGAAATCTCGGTGGACATGAATGCCTCGTCAACGGGGAGGAAAGTGCCGCAGACTTGCCCGACTGCCCGGTCGCACGCAACCGGTTTTGCGAGGCGGCCCGAGCCTGCGCACAGGCGCGGTCACAGCTGGGGGCGGAGCGCCGCGGCAGAACCAGAAATCAGGGCTCCGGCGGCAGCGAGCGTGAGCGCCCTGCCACCGCCGGGGCGGTCAGGCTCTTACTGCTGCGCCGGCTTCGCCGGATCGGCGGCCGGAACGTCCGGCTTGACGATCTCGACCTTGTGGGCAGCCTTCAGGTCCGTCATCAGCTTGGTGTACCGGTCACGCATCAGCTTGTTGCGCAGGCCGTCCTGGACATCCTCGAAGGCCGGAGCCGGCTGGATGCGCTTTTCGTCCAGCTTGAGCACGTGCCAGCCGAACTGCGACTGAACCGGCTCCTTGGTGTACTTGCCCGGCTCCAGAGCAAAGGCAGCGGTTTCGAACTCGGGAACCATACGGCCCTTGCCGAAGAAGCCGAGGTCACCGCCGGCGGCGGCGGAACCATCACTGGAGTTCGCCTTTGCCAGCTCGGCAAAGTCTGCACCACCGTCGAGATCCTTGATCAGTTTCTCGGCTTCTTCCTTGGTCTTCACCAGGATGTGCCGCGCACGGACTTCTTCCTCGCCCTTGAAGTTGGCGAGTTCGGCGTCGTAGGCGGCCTTCAGCTCGGCTTCCGTGATGCTGGCTTCCAGCTTTTGCGAGACATAGGCGTTGCGAAGCGCCTGAGTCGTCAGGAACTTCACCTGGCGCTGGAAGTCTTCGTCCTTCTGCAGGCCTTCCTTTTCCGCTTCCTTGGCCAGAAGCGTCATGTCGACCAGAACGTCCGTCAGGATCGAACGCCACTGTGCCGGCGGGAACCGCTGCAGTTCCTGTCCCAGATCACGGGCAGCAAAGGCGATGTCCGCCTCGGTGATGACAGTATCGCCCACCTTGGCGACCACGTCGCCGGGTGCCTGGGCGGAAAGGGACGCTGCGGAAAGCGTCAGCGCGGTTGCTGCAATCAGGGCAGTGCGCAACGGCTGGCGCAGGAAGGAACGGAACATGAGGTGTCCTTGTGTATGAACTCGTAAGCCTGTGCCTCGGGAGAACGAGGTCGACGGCGCTGCAAACTTGCGCAAACCGGCGGCGTTGACAAGCATTCGACCCCCTCTTATCTGTCGAACGGCGCGTCAGTCCCCTGACGCAAAACCCGTGGTCCTGCCCTGTCCATCGCCGCCTCTGGCTGGCGGTTGGATCCTGGATCGCAATTGAGATTTTTTTGAGGGCTGCGCCGGATCACTCTGTTCGCGTCGCCCGGCATCTGGAAGGACCGCCACATGGCCGGCCTTGGCGCACTAGCACGTAAGATTTTTGGCTCCTCGAACGACCGCAAGATCAAGGCCTTGCGGTCAAAGGTTGCCGCCATCAACGCCCTTGAGGGCGAAATGAAGGCGCTCTCCGACGACGCGCTGCGCGCAAGAACCCAGATGTTCCGCGAGGAACTCGCCAAGGGCACTCCGCTCGACGATCTGCTGGTTCCCGCCTTTGCAACGGTGCGCGAAGGCGCGCGCCGCGCTCTGGGACAGCGGCATTACGACGTGCAGCTGATCGGCGGCATGGTGCTCAACTCCGGTGAGATCTCGGAAATGCGCACCGGTGAAGGCAAGACCCTGGTGGCAACCGCCCCGGTTTACCTCAACGCCCTGTCCGGCAAGGGCGTGCATGTGGTGACGGTGAACGACTACCTCGCCCAGCGCGACGCGCACTGGATGGGCAAGGTCTACCGTTTCCTCGGCCTTTCCGTCGGCGTCATCGTGCATGGACTCTCGGACGAAGAACGCCGCGCGGCCTATGCGGCCGACATCACCTACGGCACGAACAACGAATTCGGCTTCGACTATCTGCGCGACAACATGAAGTATGAACGCGCGGCCATGGTCCAGCGCGGACATAACTATGCGATCGTCGACGAAGTGGACTCGATCCTGATCGACGAGGCGCGTACGCCGCTGATCATTTCCGGCCCGCTTGAGGACCGTTCCGAGTTCTACAACACCATCGACGCCTTCATTCCGATGCTGGACGCCGGTGACTACGAGCTCGACGAAAAGCAGCGCAGCACCTCCTTCACGGAATCGGGCAACGAGAAGCTCGAGGCCCTGCTCGGGGCAGCCGGTCTGCTGCGGTCCGAATCCCTTTATGACGTCGAGAACGTCTCCGCCGTGCACCACCTGCAGCAGGCGCTGAAGGCGCACAAGCTGTTCCAGCGTGACCGCGACTATATCGTTCGCGGCGGCGAAGTTGTGATCATCGACGAGTTCACCGGCCGCATGATGCCGGGCCGGCGCTACTCCGAGGGCCTGCACCAGGCGCTTGAAGCCAAGGAAAAGGTGCGGATCCAGCCGGAAAACCAGACGCTGGCCTCGATCACCTTCCAGAACTACTTCCGCATGTACGAGAAGCTGGCCGGCATGACCGGTACGGCCTCGACCGAGGCGGACGAGTTCATGGACATCTATGGCCTCGAAGTGGTCGAGATCCCGACCAACAACCCGGTCAAGCGCATCGACGATGACGACGAGGTCTACCGGACCGTCGACGAGAAGTTCAACGCCATCGTGGAACTGATCGACGATTGCAAGTCGCGCGGGCAGCCGATCCTTGTCGGCACCACGTCGATTGAAAAGTCGGAATTCCTCGCAGAGCGCCTGAAGAAGCACGGCTACCGTCAGGTCGACGTGAACGACCCGAACGCCTTCGTTCCCCTGTTCGACGGCGACGATGGCAGCCCGCAGGACAAGATCTTCGCCGTTCTGAATGCCCGCTACCACGAGCAGGAAGCTTTCATCATCTCGCAGGCCGGCCTGCCCGGCGCGGTGACGATCGCCACCAACATGGCCGGCCGCGGCACCGACATCCAGCTCGGCGGCAACGCCGAGATGCGCATCGAGCGCGAACTGGCTGACATGCCGGAAGGCGAAGAGCGGGCTGCCCGTGAAGCCTCGATCCGCGCCGACGTGGAAATGCTGAAGCAGAAGTCGCTTGCTGCAGGCGGCCTCTATGTGATCGGCACCGAGCGCCACGAAAGCCGCCGCATCGACAACCAGCTGCGCGGCCGCTCCGGCCGTCAGGGTGACCCCGGCCACTCCAAGTTCTTCCTGTCGCTGCAGGACGACCTGATGCGCATCTTCGGCTCCGACCGGATGGATTCGATGCTGCAGAAACTCGGCCTGAAGGATGGCGAGGCGATCATCCATCCCTGGATCAACAAGGCCCTCGCCAAGGCGCAGCAGAAGGTCGAAGCACGCAACTTCGATATCCGCAAGAACCTCCTGAAGTTCGACAACGTGATGAACGACCAGCGCAAGGTGGTGTTCGATCAGCGCGTGGAACTGATGGATGGCGGCGACATCAACCAGACCGTCGCAGACATGCGCCACGACGTGATCGAAGACCTGGTGTCGCGCCATATCCCCGAGCGCGCCTATCCCGAGCAGTGGGACACGGCCGGCCTTCAGGAAGAAGTGCGCAAGCTTCTGGCCCTGGACCTGCCGATCGTGGACTGGGCCAAGGAAGAAGGCATCGCCGAGGACGAGGTCAAGGATCGCCTGCACAAGGCCGCTGACGAGATCATGGAAAACAAGATCGCCCGCTACTCGCCGGAGATCATGACCCAGGTCGAGAAGGCAATCCTGCTGCAGACCCTCGACAACCTCTGGCGCGAGCACCTTGCCAACCTCGACCATCTTCGGTCTGTCGTCGGCTTCCGCGGCTATGCCCAGCGTGATCCGCTGCAGGAATACAAGACCGAGGCCTTCTCGCTGTTCGAGACGATGCTGACCCAGCTGCGTCAGGTCACGACCTCGCAGCTGCTGCGCGTCGAACTGGTGACCCAGCAGGCGCCCGAGATGCCGCATGAGCCGAGCGAGATGCATCCGCATCACATCGACCCGCTGACGGGCGAAGATGAGGAAGCTCCGGTTCGCGGCCGCCCCGCTGTGGGCGCGGCCGCGGGCGGCTTTGCCGCAACGGGCGTTGCCCGCGACCCGAATGACCCCGCCACGTGGGGCCAGGTTGGCCGCAACGAGGCCTGCCCCTGTGGCTCAGGCAAGAAATACAAGCACTGTCACGGCGCCTTCGTCTGACAGATCTGAGCAAAGACAAAAAAGGCCGGCCTTGCGCCGGCCTTTTTTTGACCGCTGACAAACCTTCCTCCGTCATCCCGGCCCAGCTGAGCGGAGATCCGGGACCGCAGAGTCAAGGTCTCTCCGGGTTTAACGAATTGAATTATAGAGGCCTCGACTCTCCGGTCCCGGCTCGGCGCTGACGCTTGGCCGGGATGACGACGGTGAGGTCGAGGTTTGTCAGCATTCTGACGCCGGCCTTTGACTTTTCAGGCTTTGGCAAGCAAGGCTGGTGCCGCCGGTCCGTTCACAGAGAGATTGCGATGCAGACAAATGAAAAGCTCGAGGCAATCGAAGACTGGCTGATCACACTCGCGCTTGGCAGCCCGACGATGAGCGCCATGTTCGATGGTCTGTGCCAGCGCCTGTGCGACATCGGGGTTCCGCTGGACCGCGCCTTGCTCGGATGGACAACGCTGCATCCGTTGATCCACTCTGAGACCGTTTTCTGGCGCCACCAGCAGCCTGTCGAGCATGACCGGTTCCACCATGCCATGGAGGAAACAGAAGCCTGGCAGAAAAGCCCGATGCGCTGGCTTTGGTCGAGCGGGGAATCGATGTTGCGCCGGCAGCTGGAGCGGGCCAATGCGGAGAGCGAGTTCCCGCTTCTCGATCAGCTGAAGGCAGATGGTTTCACCGACTACATGGTGGCATCCACCGCGTTCGAACTGCCAGCAGTCGCGGAGAATCTCGGCCATACAGGCCTGTTGGCCAGTTGGGCCAGCAAGTCACCGGGCGGCTTTTCGGACGAGCACCTGTCCGCCATCACCTACCTGCAGAAGCGGCTCGCCCTGGCCGTGCGTGCCAACGTCCAGGCCCAGATCACACGCACGGTCGCGGAAACCTATCTCGGTCGCTGGGCGGGAAGCCGTGTGCTGAACGGTCAGATCCGCCACGGCGACGGACAGAGCATCGATGCCGTCATCTTCTATTCCGACATGCGCCAGTCGACAGCCCATGCGGAGGCGCTTGGCCCGGACCTCTATCTGCGTCTGCTGAACCGTTACTTTGACGCGACAGCCGGAGCCGTCGAGGCAGAGGGCGGCGAGATCCTCGATTTCATCGGAGACGCCGTGCTGGGCATCTTCCCGATCGAGGCCTCCGATGTGGCCCCTGCGGCCACACGCGCCCTTGCCGCTGCCAGACGCAGCGCCGCACGGCTGAAGGAAACCAGCATCGGCGATCTCATGGATGGCAACGGACCGCTCCAGGCTGGCATCGCCCTGTCGGTCGGACGCGTGATGTTTGGCAATATCGGCATCGCCAACCGTCTGACGTTCTCGGTGATCGGTCAGACCGTGCATGCGGCCGCGCGCATGGAAGCGCTGACCAAGGAACTGGGCCAGGTCGTGCTGCTGACGGAGGACATTGCCGACCACGCCGGCGCCGAGGCCGTTCCCGTCGGCGATTTCCATCTCGCCGGCTTCCGTGAGCCGCGCCCGATCTTCGCGCTCAAGCTGGCCTGAAACCGGACCTGAAATCGGAAATGAATACGGGCCGGTCAATGCTGGCCCGCAGGATGCTCAGCGGATGACGACCTTCGCGCCAACCGGCACCTGACTGTACAGGTGTTCGACGTCCTCGTTCCACATGCGGAAGCAGCCGGAAGAGACGGCCTGGCCGATGCTCCAGTCCTCGTTGGTCCCGTGGATGCGATAGACAGTGTTGCCGAGATAGAGCGCGCGCGCACCCATCGGGTTTTTCGGGCCGCCCGGCATGAAGGCCGGCAGGTTGCGGCCCTTCTTGCGTTCCCGCACGATCATTTCCGGCGGCGGCGTCCAGCCTGGCCATTCCGCCTTGCGGGTCACCTTCTGCTCGCCGCGCCAGGTGAAGCCGTCGCGGCCGACGCCGATGCCATAGCGCATGGCGGTGCCGTCATCGAGCACGTGATAGAGGAAGCGGTCTTCGGTATCGACGATGATCGTACCGGGAGCTTCGCTGCCATTGAAATCGACCACCTTCCGCTTGAACTTGCGCCGGGCAATCTTGCCGGCAACTTCCGGCGTCATCTTCAGCTCGACCCATTCACGGGTCAGCGGATCGTAGAACTTGTTGTCGTCGAAGGCGAGAGCGGGGGCCGAGGCCAGCGGGGGCACGGCAAGGCTCGCGCAGAGCGCAAGAAGAGAAAGGCGAAGTCGCAGCCGCATGAAACGTGCTCGCAAATTGTTTGTCCAAAACCGGATGACCCGGAAGACAGATTAATGGCCACCGTGCTGATTGTACGGTGGCCTGATCTGCCTATCTTTTCTCGGGTTTTATGGTGAACAAACCGTTACGCTTCGTCAACTGCCCG
Source organism: Pannonibacter sp. SL95 (assembly GCF_026672425.1). GTDB lineage: Bacteria > Pseudomonadota > Alphaproteobacteria > Rhizobiales > Stappiaceae > Pannonibacter. The sequence goes on along the minus strand of NZ_JAPPRC010000003.1, from coordinate 102,403 downwards.
GCAGATAACCCTCTTGTGACCACCTCAAGACTGCAGGAACCGCGCGACATCAGCGCGAGAGGGAAGCGGGGCAACAGCGCCGTAGCCCGTGACCGACAAGGCCGCTGCCGCATTGGCGTGACGGGCTGCGGCGAAGGCATCGCCCGTCATGAGGTACTCAGCCAGGAATGCGCCGTCGAAGGCATCACCTGCTCCGGTCGCATCAACTGCCTTCACCTTGTGGGAGGCGATCCGCTCCCGGCGCTCGCCAGTTGCCACCAGAACGCCGTCGCTGCCCATGGTCAGGGCAACGATCCTCGCGCCAAGACCCAGCAGTTCGTCAACGATCCCGTCCGCATCCTGCGCCTCACACAGTTTCTGCGCATCATCGAGGCCGGGCAGGATGATGTCGCTGAGACCGATGGTGGCGCGGATGACGGCGCGGGCCCGCGCCAGTGGCCACAGCGCGAGACGCAGGTTGGTGTCATAGGAAACAAGCCGGCCAGCCGCACGCGCGGCCTCGACGGCTGCAAACGTGGCATCACAGGCTGACGGCGAGATCGCCTGGCTGATCGCCGAGAAATGCAGGACCTTCGCGCTGGAGATGAGATCCAGCGGCAGGTTGCGCGGGCTCATCCGGCTCGCCGCCGAGCCGGCGCGGCGGTAGGAAAACGTATGGCCGGCAGGGCCATGGGTGACGAAATAGAGCCCGGTTGGCGCGTCCGGATCCGCTGGCACGGCCGAATGATCGATGCCTTCCGCCGTCCAGAGACCGCGCAGGCTGTCGCCGAACACGTCAGCCCCGAGCGCCGTGGCCATGGCAACCTTGAGGCCTTGCCGGGCAGCCGCGACCGCGGTGTTCGACACGTCGCCACCGAAACCGGGGTGGTAGGGGCCACCAGCCTGGTGCTGGTTGAGTTCCACCATGGGCTCGCCAAGGCAGACGAGATCGATCGCAGCGGTCATTTGAGGTTCCAGATCATGACAGGACAACACGGCTCACAGCCGGAATGGCCAGACACAGCCATTTAAATCGATTTAGTCCAGTCCGACCCCGCTGTCCATCCGTCCTTTTGCCGGGCAGGACGCACAGCTTGCGTAAGTCGCCGTGGCTTTTCTTTGCGTGGCGCGGCAGCTATCAGTGTCACCACATGAATGCGACAAGGACCCCGCCATGTCCAGCCCTGCCACGCCTCTCGTTCCTGCAGCCAATGCCCATCTGCCCCATCACGAGCAGGGTGACGGGTCAGGGGCACCCATCGTTCTGCTGCATGGCTTCGGAGGTGATCACCAGACCTGGCTGAACATCCAGACCGGGCTGTCACCGCGCCGGCGCACCATCGCTTTCGATCTGCCCGGTCACGGCAAGGCGCTCGCCTGGCCACGGATCGGCAATGCCGGCGTTTCCGCCAAGGCCGTGGTGCAGTCGCTGGAGGCAATGAACCTCGCCCCCGTGCATCTGGTCGGGCACTCCATGGGCGGCGCAGTGGCCGCGCTGGTCGCCATGCGCGCGCCGGAAAGTGTGGCGAGCCTGACGCTGCTGGCACCGGGCGGCTTTGGCCGCGAGATCAATTACAAGCTGCTGCGCCGCTACGCCCGGACCGACAGCGAGGCAGAACTGGAACCCCTGCTGGAGCAGTTCTTCGGCTTTGGCTTCCGCATGCCGCGCCTGTTCGCCCGCCATGCGGCAGAGCTGCGCCAGAAGCCGGGAGCCGTCGAGGCCCTGACCACCATCGTCGAGGAAATCCTTGATGGCGATGGCCAAAAGACCATCGAGAAGGCGGCACTTGCCGATCTGGGCATGCCGGTGAAGCTCATCTGGGGCCGGCAGGACCGCGTGCTGCCGGTGCATCAGGCTGGCGATCTGCCGGGCACCGTCGCCTGCCACCTGTTCGACGATATGGGCCACATGCCGCATCTGGAAAACCCGCAAGCGGTGATCCGGCTCATTCTCGAAGCCAGCGCGGCGCGATAGGGGCATTGACGATGAGCAACCAATCCGCCCTGCCCGTGCCCACCGTTCCGGGCTGGCACAGCACCCCGGTCGAACCGATCCGCTCCGACTGCCCGCTCGATGCCATCGTCACGGCCGTCTCCGGCTACCGGCCGGCCGACATGGCGGTCTGGTTCAACTCGCTGAAAGCGACCGGGTTCACCGGGCGGGTTTTCGTCGTCGCCTATGACGTGGAGGCCGAGCTGGTGCGCTGGATGGAAGCGCAGGGCGCCGTCGTCTTCACCTATCGCCAGGATGGCACGCGCTACCGTTACAGCCAGCTCGACGAGGAACTCGCCGATCATCTCGACGGCCGCAAGCTCAGGGTCGACAGCCGCTGGACCTGGACGCGCCGCATCCTGCGCTTCCGCGACAAGATCCACGACCGCCGCTTCTTCCACTCGAGCGAGCTCCTGCGCGATCACGCAGAACGCACCGGCGAGACGTTCCGTTTCCTTGCCTTCTCCGACGCGCGCGACGTGGCGTTTCAGGGCAACCCGTTCGACTGGATCGCCGCCAACCTGCCGGCGGACAAGGACCTGATTGCCTCCGTGGAAGGCATCACCCATGCGGACCCGTGGAACCACCGCATGACGATCAAGGCCTTCGGCAAGCACGCGTTGCGCCGCGTCGCGGGAAAGCCGGTGATCTGCTGCGGCTTCTTCGCCGGCCGGTTCGAGGCCATGCTGGAGCTGATGCTGGCGAACTACTACTTCGACCAGAGCAAGCGCATCGGCGACCAGATCGCCTTCAACCAGCTCCTGTCCTTCGGCGCCTTCGGCCGGATTACGCTGCTGACCGACTGGCAGCAGCCGTGGACCCTGCACGCCTGCACGCTGATGGAACCGTCAAAAAGCCCCGGCGCCTTTGCCGATCCAGCGACGCTGCCGCGCTTTGAGGACGGCGTGGTCCTGACTCGCGCCGGCGAGCGCTTCGCCGTGATCCATCACTATGACCGGGCCCCGGCGGTCGAGGCCCGGTTCAAGTCGCTCTACGGCACGCCGTGAGCCGTCAGGCTGCGGCGGGCAGAAGATCGGCGCGCCAGGGCTCGCCGATCGCCTTGCGGGCCATCATGTGCGAGCGGGGCGAGTTGATGCTGTCGACGGCAATCAGCCGGCCCTGCCGCAGGTAGGCGACGTAGAACTTGTCCTCGGCCGGTTCGCCCACGGTGACGACCTCGTCATAGCCTTCCGACAAGCCGGCGATCTGCAGCTTGACGTGGTACTGGTCGGACCAGAACCACGGCAGCGGATCATAGTCCACCTCCTGGCCCAGGATCGACTGGGCGACGACCTTGGCCTGGTCGATGGCGTTCTGCACGCTCTCCAGCCGCACCGAGCGGTCATAGCGCGGCAAGAAAAAGCGGGTGCAGTCGCCGGCGGCATAGATGTCCGGATCGCTCGTCTGCCCGCCGCCATCAACGAGGATGCCGTTGTCGGTTTCAAGTCCGGCCGCTTCGGCCAGCGCGTCATTTGGCTCCGCGCCGACGGCCATCAGCACAAGACCGGCCGGCACCAGACTGTCATCAGCCAGCCGCACGCCGGACACCTGACCATTCACGCCCTCGATTGCCGACAGGCCGGTGCCGAGACGCAGCTCGACGCCCTTGCCGCGATGCAGGGATTCGTAGAAGGCAGAGATGGCCGGGGAGACAACACGTTTCAGCACACGGTCCTGCGCCTCGATCACAGTGACCGTCTTGCCCATGGCCCGCGCAACGGCTGCGACCTCGAGGCCGATGTAACCGGCGCCGATCACCGCCAGGCGATCATGCAGGCCAAGCGCATCCCGGATCCGGTCCACATCAGCGATGGACCGGAGCGTCAAGACACCGGCGAGATCGGCTCCAGGCACGGGAATGCGGCGCGCCCGCGTGCCCGTCGCCAGCACCAGCTTGCCGTAGGAAACCCGCTCACCACTAGCCAGGACGACAACGTGTGCGTCCCTATCGATTGCAGCGACCTCGCTCCCGGTGAGGAGATCAACTGACTGTGTTTCGTAAAAGGCTGAAGGCCGCAGCCAAAGGCCTTCTGCGTCCGTTTCACCGGCCAGAAACTTCTTGGACAGCGGCGGGCGTTGATACGGCGGATGAATTTCCTCTCCGATCAGGCGGATCGAACCGGTGAAGCCACCCTGCCGCAGCGACTGGGCAACCTGGGCGCCAGCCTGACCGGCCCCGACGATAACAATGCTGTCCTGCATGACCACTCCTGTCATGGGTAAGACCAACTCTCGATGAGCCTGACTCACCGAGAGTTGGTCAAGCCCGTGCGGCATTTGAGCATTTTCAAGGCGTGATGCGTCAGCATCTCAGCGCCTTGGTAGAAATTCGACATTCGAAGCCGCAAAGGGATAGCGGAGCCTTGAGCGCATGGCAAAGTCGAAGATGCGCCAGCCAATGATAAGGTCTGCAGTCTGACGCTGCAGCGGCACGAGCAACAGACAAGAAAACGGCGCGCGACGGTTGGTCGCGCGCCGGTCTGCATTCATAAAGCGACGCAATGCTGAAAAGTCCGGCGGCCTCACGCCGCGCGGACGCCCTCCAGGAACCCGCGCACCTCACGGCGCAGCAGGCTCGCCTGTTCGGACAGGACTTTCGACAGCCGATCCACTTCGTCACCGGTCGCGCGGGCATGGCCCGTCGCCGCGACCACGGAGTCCATGCGGCCGGCACCTTCGTCCGAGCGATGCGACGCATCTGCCACGTTGCGGGAGATGCCTGCAACCGCGCGCTCCTGCTGCTCGACCGCCTGGGCAACAGCCGAGGCAAGACCATCCATGTCGGCGATGATGTCGCGCACTTCGGAGATCGCCGAGACCGCGCCGGCAGATGCGCTCTGGATCGCCTCGACCTGCTTGGCGATATCCTCGGTTGCCTTTGCCGTCTGGTCGGCGAGCTGCTTCACCTCCGCCGCGACGACGGCAAAGCCCTTGCCGGACTCACCCGCGCGGGCGGCTTCGATGGTGGCGTTGAGCGCCAGCAGGTTGGTCTGGTTGGCGATGTCGCGGATGAGGCTCATCACCGCGCCGATGCGGTCAGCTGCGCTCGACAGCTCCTGCATCGTCGAGAAGGTGCTGTCCGCGCCGGCAACGGCACGCTTGGCAACCTGGGTCGACCGTCCGGCCTGCGACGCGATTTCCGTGATCGAGCTGGCCAGTTCCTCAGTTGCACCGGCCGCCGATGTCACGTTCTCGGCCGCCACGCGCACGATGCGTCCGGCTTCATCAGCAAGGGTCGCAACCTCGTCGGAGGCGTTTTCCACCGCGCCCGAAGCGTTGCCAAGATCGGCCGAAGCCCGATCAAGGCTATCGAGCGACCGTTGCACCGCCGCTTCGAAGCTCGAGATGATCGCCTCAAGCCGTGCAACCCGGGCGTCGCGTCCCTCGTTCTCGCGCGCCTGCTCGGCTGCAAGACGGTTTCGTTCGGCCGCGTTGTCGCGGAACACGCGCACGGTCCGGACCATTGCCGAAATCTCGTCTCGTCCGCTGGACGCCGGAAGATCAATGTCGGTCTTGCCGGCCGCAAGCACTTCCATCGAGCCCTGCAGCTTGGCCAGCGGACCCGCGATGGAGCGGCCGATCATGATGGCAAGAGCGGACAGAACCACAACCAGCCCCCCGATCACGCCATAAACCACCTTGGACGACACCGAGCGGATGTCTGCCAGCTCGCTTTGCGCGGCAAGATCACCTGCACGCGCCGCATCAAGCAGGGCATCGATGTGTGGCGGCAACAATGTGAACAGGTCGTCGGTGAGCCCGATCTTCGCTGCGCGGGTCTCGAGCGAGCCGGCATACTGGTCAAAGGCGGCCTTGTAGGCCGTCATGCTGGTTTCGATCTCGGCCTTGATTTCGTTCGGGATGTAGACACGCCCGATCAGCTTCTGGAATACGGCATAGGACTTGGTGAAAGCCGCCAGTGTCTCTGCGCTTCCGCCCGACTGGGTAAAGCGGCTCTCCGCGAGCTGAACGTCCATCACGGTCCGCGCGAGCTTCTCGAAGTCGGAAGCACCACCGAATTTCAGCTCGTCGTCAATGCGCCCCTTGGCTTTGCCTGACAGTTCGCCGAGTTGGCCCCGCAGCCCGGAGGTCGGATCGAAACCGATTGCCTTCTGCACGGCATGCAGCTCATTGAAGGATCCGACGATGCCATCCAGTGTGTCGGCAATATCGGCTGTCTGCGCAGACAGGGCCTGGGCGGCTGCATTCTGCTGCAGTGCTTGAAGCAACCTGACTGTTTCCGCGTGACCTTCGAGCAGCGCGGCGTGGGACTGGTCTGACGGCGCAACGAGATACGCTTTCTCCGACAGTCTGAGATTATCTGCTGACTGCATCAACTGATAGGTTTCGCGCGCCAGTGCAGCATTGGCTTCCGATGCCCTGAAGGCCGCATCGACGCTGGACTGGCTCCACCAGAACACGGTTGCAACAGCGATAAGGCCGAGGGTCGAGATCAGACTGAGGACAATGATCCGGAAACGAACCGTCATCCCGGCCAGCAAGCCAGCTCCAGCCGGCGACGAATGGGATTGCAAAGCGTTGCTCATTGGGCGAAACCCTACTGGCCTGCCGTTTTCGGCAAGCGTTCACATGTCCCCGACCATGGCGCGAGACCGGTTAACACCGGATCAACACGCTACGTCAATTTAAAGACCTGAAACGCCCAAATTCTATTCAGTTTGGCTACAACTCAGGCAAGAACGAGCGAACCCGCCCGTGAGCAAACCAATTCTTGCAACAATTGCGCCAGGTCTGTTTGTTTTGCTTTGGTCTACGGGCTTCATTGGCTCCAAACTTGGCGCTCCTTACGCCGATCCATTTGTATTTTTGTCACTCAGATACATTGCTGTTCTTCCATTCCTTCTTCTGATTGCAGTGGCTGCACGAACGCGTTGGCCCTCCAATCCTGCCGCCATCGGGCATTGCATTGTAACGGGCATGCTTGTGCATGGGATTTATCTCGGCGGAGTCTTCTGGGCGATCGATCGCGGCATGCCGGCAGGGGCCAGCGCGCTGATGGTCGGATTGCAGCCGGTCCTCACCGCACTTGCCGCCGGCTGGCTGTTGCGCGAACGCATCGGGCCACGCCATTGGGCGGGAATGGGGGTTGGATCGATAGGCCTCGTTCTGATCCTGGGGCCCAAGCTCGGCCTGGATGGGTCAGGCATCACACTGGCCACAATCGGCGCCATGGCAGCGGCCGTTCTCGCCATGAGTCTCGGCACTGTTTACCAGAAACGGTTCGTGCCGGTGACGGATCACGTGCCGGCAACGGTCTGGCAGTATGTTGGTGCACTGGTCGTCTCCCTGCCTTTCACGCTTGGCGAAAGCTGGAGCATCGAGTGGAGCGCCCAGTTCATCTTCGCCATTGCCTGGCTGGTGCTGGTCCTGTCGATCGGCGCGATCCTGCTGCTGATGTACCTGATCCGCGCCGGGGCAGTCGCAGAGGTCGCTTCGCTGTTCTATCTCGTACCGGTGGCAACCACGATCGAGAGCTACTTCCTCTTCGGGGAGCGGCTGGCGCTGATCCAGATAGCCGGCATGGGCCTCGTGGTTGCGGCGATCCTGCTTATTCGCCGGAAACCGGCAGCCGTTCCGCCAGCCGACGCTGTCTGATCCTGCGTGCCCGCAGAAGCGAGGCGTTCAGTTCGCCGCCAGCGAGCAGCGCAAGAGCAATCATGTAAAGGAACACTAGGGCTGTCATGACGCCCGCGAGCCCGGCATAGGTCGAGACATAATTCGCGTAGCTCGCCAGATAGTAGCCGAAGACGGCACCTGAACCGATCCAGAGCACCAGTGTCAGAAGGACGCCGGGCAGAATGTCGACCAGGCTCCTGCGGCCTGCCGGCAGGACCACATGCACGATCAGCAGCCCGGCAATGCTGAGCACGCCCGCAACGACGTAGCGGGTCAGGTGAAACTCGTCGAACAGCGGCGCCAGCGCCGGGGCAAAGCGCAAGGTGGCCGCGATGACCAGCGGCGCCAGAACGATCAGCAGCGTGAACGCGATCAAGGCAACCGACCCCAGGACCACGACGACCAGCGCCTGCAGCCGCAACAGCAGGAAATTGCGCGTCTCCGTCACCCGATAGGCCCGGTTCAGCGCAACCCGGACGGCACTCACGCCGTTCGAAGCAAACCAGAGCGCGGCAATTACACCAAAGGTCAGCAGGTCGCCGCGCGGAACAGTCAGCACCTTGTTGATCTCACCTGCGACAGGGGCAGCAACCGCATCTGGCCAGGCGTCAAAAATCAGCGCAGAGACTTCCTGCGCCGCATCGCCGAGGCCGAGGAAGCCAGCCAGAGCAGCGATGAAGATCAGGAACGGAAACAGCGCAAGCAATGTCGACAGGGCAACATGGCTCGCCATCGCCCAGCCATCATCGGTATTGAAATGCCCGAAGGCATCTGCAAGCACACGCAGAGCCTCGCGCAATGGGCCGTACAGTCCTGGCATCGACATCATGCCTCGTGTGTCGCCCGTTGCAGACGGCGGCGTCAACCCTGAAACCGCCCGGACTTTGCCGCGTTCGGCCCGTCAGCCGAAAGGCTTACATCCAGAGCCCTCGACAAAGCGTAATGTGCAACGCAACATGCTTGCCGAATTGCGACGCAACAAACAACAAATGCAAAGGGACAAACCATGACGGCAGCCCTGAACCTCGCCGGGATCAAGGCCAGCGCCTCGGACAACCTGACCGCCCTGACGGCGGAGGCCGTGAGCGCGATCAGCACGCTGGTGGACAACGCCACCCGGCATGTCCGCGGCAAGGTCAGCAGCAATGGCCGGATTTCGTCAGAGCTGATGGATAGCGAGCAGCGGGCGACCCACGGCCTTGCCTGGGTTGCCACCTATGGTGAGGCCCTGCGCCAGCTCGACGCCTATGCAGCGCGCCTTTCCACTGAGGGCCGTTACGGCGAGATCGAGGAGCTGATCGTCCGGTTGGGCTTTGCCGAGTATCTGGCCCAGCTTTTTGGCGGCGTGCCGATGAACCAGGGCGAGTTCGTCCGCCTGTCAGACCTCGGGCTCGACGAAGCTGAAATTGCGGCGGCCCGGGTTCCGGCGGTTGAACAGCTCATCCGCGACGGCAACACGCCAGCCATTCGCGCCCGCCTTGCCGAACTGATCCGGCAACAGGCCGGCCGCTCGACCTTCGGCGACTGTGGCCTCGACGAGACGCTGGAACAGATCCGCGGCGAAATGCGCCGCTTCGCCGAAGACAAGGTGACGCCTTTCGCTCATGAATGGCACCTGAAGAATGACTATATCCCGCTGGACGTCGTCGCCCAGATGGCGGAACTCGGCGTCTTCGGCCTGACGATCCCGGAGGAATACGGCGGGCTCGGCCTCGGCAAGGAGAGCATGTGCGTCGTCTCCGAAGAGCTGTCGCGCGCCTATATTGGCGTCGGCTCCCTCGGCACCCGCTCCGAGATTGCAGGCGAACTGATCCTGTGCGGCGGCACGGAAGAGCAGAAGCAGAAGTGGCTGCCGCTGATCGCCTCCGGCGAGATCCTGCCGACGGCCGTCTTCACCGAGCCCAACACCGGATCGGACCTCGCCTCCCTGCGCACCCGCGCGGTGAAGGAGGGGGACGTCTGGAAGGTCTCCGGCAACAAGACCTGGATCACCCATCCGGTGCGCGCAGACATCATGACCCTGCTGGCCCGCACCAACCCGGACGAGGCGGGCTACAAGGGCCTGTCGATGTTCATCGCGGAAAAGCCGCGCGGCACCGACGAGGACCCGTTCCCGGCCGAGGGCATGTCCGGCGGCGAGATCGAGGTGCTCGGCTATCGCGGCATGAAGGAATACGAGATCGCCTTCGACGGCTTCGAGGTGAAGGCGGAAAACCTGCTCGGCGGCGAAACCGGCCAGGGCTTCAAGCAGCTGATGCAGACCTTCGAGGGTGCCCGCATCCAGACGGCGGCCCGTGCCTTGGGTGTCGCGCAGGCCGCCCTCGATCTTGGCCTGCGCTATGCCGAGGAACGTATCCAGTTCGGCAAGGCCCTGATCAATTTCCCGCGCGTCTCGGACAAGCTGGCGCTGATCACGGCCGAGCTGATGATTGCCCGCCAGCTGACTTACTTCTCCGCCTGGGAAAAGGATTCTGGGCGGCGCTGTGACCTCGAAGCCGGCATGGCCAAGCTGCTGGGTGCCCGCGTCGCCTGGGCAGCCGCAGACAACGCACTGCAGATCCACGGCGGCAACGGCTTTGCGCTGGAGTACCAGATCAGCCGCGTGCTGTGCGACGCCCGCATCCTCAACATCTTCGAGGGCGCAGCGGAAATCCAGGCCCAGGTCATCGCCCGCCGCCTGCTCGAAACCCGCGCCCTCGACTGAGGCGTCCCCTTACCCCGCGCCAAGCGCACCTTCGGCCGCCGCAGGACACCCTGCGGCGGCATTTTTACAGCCGTTGCCCTGTCAGAGGAGGCGCGCCAGCAGGCCTTGCATCAGCGCGGTCTGCTGCGCTTCATCGGGAATGTGGCACAGGTTGAACCCGACGATGACGTGGTAATAGAAGGCCATCACACCCTGGGTCAGCAAGGCGACCTCTGTTTCTGGCCGCAGAGCGCCCCGCGCTGCCAGAATGGAGAGTGCCCGGCTGACTTCCGCCTCCATACCCGAACAGGCCTCGATGAACTGCCGCGTGTGCAGGCCATCCTTCAGCGTCGACTGGATCAGGAACAGCCGCGCGAAATCCGGGTCTTCGCGGTAGAGCGCAAGCCAGGGGGCGAGCAATGCCTGCACCTCCCCGAGGGCATCCTTGCGCAAAGGATCAGCGGCCAGCGCATCGACCATCTGTCGCAGACCAACAGACAGTTCTTCCAGCTGGTTCAGGCGAAGAGCGATCAGCAGGCTGGTCTTGTCATCAAAGTGGGCAAAAACCGTAGCCTTGGCAACGCCCGCACGCATGGCGATGGTCTCGACGCTGGTCGCCTCGAAACCCTGTTCCGCGAGCAGCGCCTGTGTCGCCTCGAGGATCCGCCGGCGTGTTTCGAGTGTGCGCTGCTGCGGCCGTCCTGCCATGCCTGTCCTGCCAGTTCGCTTGGGTACAAAAAGTCTGGCCAGATCATTCATTGACCGCGGTCAGAATATCATCTAAATAAATTGACCATGGTCAATAAATGGCAGGCATGACACCTGCGGGCAAGGGAGCGACAGGTGGCAAAGCGGATCTTCATCCTCATCGGACATCCCGGCACGGCCAGCTTCACGGCGGCGCTGGCAGAGGCCTATGCCGAGGGAGCCAGAACAAAGGGCCATGAGGTCCGCGTCCTTGACCTCTCCAGGATGCAGTTCGACCCGAACCTGGCTGAGGGCTACCACACGATCCAGCCGCTGGAGCCCGACCTTGTCGCCTTTCAGGAAGCAGTGACCTGGTGCAATCACTTCGTCCTTGCCCATCCCCTGTGGTGGGGGATGATGCCTGCGAAGCTGAAAGGCCTGTTTGACCGGGCCTTTCTGCCCGGTTTCGCCTTCAAGTACCTCGAAACCAGCCCCTTTCCGGCACAGCTTCTGAAAGGGCGCAGCGCCGAAGTTCTGGTTGCGGCGGACACGCCGGTCTGGTGGCTGTACCTGATCTATCGCGCCGGCGGCTATCGGGCGATGAAGAGCCAGATCCTGGGGTTTTGCGGCTTCAGCCCGGTGACGTTCCGCAGCTTTGCGCCTGTGCGTGGGTCATCGCCGCAAAAGCGCCAGTCCTGGCTCGACAAGGCCCGAAAGCTCGGCGGGACGGCCTGACGCCGTTGCAGGCGTCACGACAGCTTCCCATATGTCTGGCAAGATATGCAGGTCACAAGAGCCGGCAATCGGGCGCAGGACGGGTGAAGTCCCGGACATGCTGGCCAGGCAGGAGGTGCCATCGTGAGTTCACGCGTAAACGACCTCGGTTTTGATCCCGAGATCCTTGGACCGGAGCTTGGCTCCGACGAGAACAAGATCCGTAGCCTGCGGCAGCGGCTGCTGGCGACGGCCCGCAAGGCTGCGCGTCAGGTGCCGTTCCTCGAGGATGTCATCGCCGGTTACTATTGTGCCATGGACCCGGCAACGCCGACCAAGGTGCGCGCAACCACGCTGGCGGCACTCGCCTATTTCGTGCTGCCTGTCGACATGGTGCCTGACTTTCTGCTTGGCATCGGCTTCGGCGACGACGCAACCGTCTTGATGGCCGCCCTTGCGATGATCGGCACGCACATGCGTCCGGAGCACAAGGAAGCGGCGCGCGCAGCGTTGCGCGACAAGGACACGCTCTGAAGGATTGAGACCGGCTCAGGCGTCGCTGCGCCGCCAGGTGCCCGACGACCGGCCTGCGACCAGCCAGTAGATCGCCCCGGCAACAAAACCGGAGGCGAGCGCAACCGTTGTGCCGGGCCGCAGGCTTGAGCCGCCAGACGCATCATCCGGGATCGGCCCGATGTCGCCGAGCCCCCACAGCGCGAAGGCGATCAGTCCGCCCACGGCCACATGGTAGAACAGGCTGCGCCAGCGAAAGGCCTCCGCCAGCACGATGGCCAGCGCGGCCGGAACGAAAGCCAGCGCACCGATGAGCGCGGCCGAGACGACACCGGTGGCGACCACAGCCCCGGCAATGCCCGGCTCGGCCGTCTCCGACAGGCTCTGGAAAAAGCCCCAGGCGAGGAACACACCCGCCCCCATGAGCCCGAAAATGAACCCCAGGACAATCCGAACCGCCTGGAGAGCAAGACCTGCACCGCTGACCATTCCACTGCTTCCTGTTTCAAGCCGGACCTTGCGCCGCTTTGCAGACCACCGTCTAGCCCCTCAGGCCGCAAGCGGAAAGGCTTCCTCGACCAGATAAGGTCCGCCGCCGATGCTGGCGCGGGAGGAATACAGCACGAACCGGCCAGCCTTGAAGGCAGGGGCCTGGAAGTCGCCCCGCTCCATCAGCCAGCGCGCGACCTCCTCATTGCTGGCGGTCTTGCAGCGCGCGATCGTGACGTGGGGCATGTATTTGCGCCGCTCCGGAGCAAGCCCCAGCCGCTGCAGGATGCGCTCCTGCTCGGCTTGCAGCTCGGCCAGTTGCGGCGTCGGCTGCACCCTCGCCCAGACCGCATGCGGCTTGCCGTTGCCGAAAGACCCCAGCCCGCTGAGACGGATCTCGATGGGCTCGCGCCGCACACGCGACAACGCATCGGCGACTTCGTCTGCCGTCCGGTCGTCGATGTCGCCGATGAAGCGCAGGGTGATGTGATAGTTTTCAGGATCGATCCAGCGGCTGCCTTTGAGGCCACCGCGGAGCATCGACAGGTACATGCCCGTCTGGGCGGGTATTTCGAGACCCGTAAACAAGCGCGGCATCGGGCGGATCCTCCGCTGTCGCTGACGGGAACATTCAGCCCGCATCTTGCCGCAGTGCGCAACAAAAATCGCAATGCCTTGAGATCACTCAGACTTTGCAGTCAAAGCCGGCTCTGACGCAGTGGACAGAGCCAGCTGATTCGCGGCAAGCGCATCGGAACAGCCCCCCCCCGAAGACCGGCCTGTGCGCGAAGCGTTACGGGCAGGGATTGCCGTAAAGCTGATGCAGATCGTCAATCCGGCTCAGGACATCAGCCGGCAGGCGCAAGTCCGCCGCGCCCAGTGCAGTCTCGAGCTGGGCAAGGCTGGTCGCGCCGATGATCACGCTGGTGACGAAGCTGCGCGACAAGGCAAAGGCAATCGCCATCTGCGACGGATCAAGGCCAGCGTCGCGGGCAAGGTCCACATAGGCGTTGATCGCCACCTCGGCTCCCGGCTTTTCATAGCGCTGCAGGCGGTTGAACAGCGCCTTGCGCGATCCCCCCGGCAGCGCCCCGTTGCGGTACTTTCCAGTCAGATAGCCCTGGCCGAGGGCGGAATAGACCAGCAGCCCGACCTGTTCGCGCAGCGCCACCTCGGCAAGGCCGGATTCGAACGTCCGGTTGACGAGATTGTAGGCGTTCTGGATCGACACCACCCGTTCCAGCCCGCGCAACTCCGCCGCCTTCAGGTAGGACATCGTCCCCCAGGGGCTTTCGTTCGACAGGCCGAGGTGGCGCACCTTGCCAGCCTTCACCAAGTCCGTCAGCGCCTCAAGCGTCTCCTCGATCGGCGTTTCGTCGCTCAGCGGCTCAGGATCGGCCCAACGGTTCGGGTTGGATCCGAAACCGGAGACGTTCCGGTCCGGCCAATGAACCTGATACAGGTCGATGTAGTCGGTCTGCAGATTGATCAGGCTGCGGTCCACCGCTTCGTTGATCTGGGCTGCGGTCAGCCTGCCTTCAGACCCGTCCTTGCGGAAATGGGTCATGTCCGAGCGGCCAACGACCTTGGTCGCCACGACAACCTTGTCACGCAAGCCCCGCGCCTTCAGCCAGGTGCCAATGATGCGTTCGGTACGTCCCTGCGTTTCCGGACGCGGCGGGATCGGATAAAGCTCTGCTGCATCGAGGAAATTGACGCCAGCGGCAAAGGCACGGTCGAGCTGGGCATGTCCTTCGGCTTCGGTGTTCTGCTCGCCGAAGGTCATGGTTCCAAGGCAGATTTTGCTGACCGCAACATCGGTGCGGCCGAGACGGCGAAGGTCCATCGGTTTGTCCTGGTCAGAGCTGGTGCTGGTCATAGGGATACGGCAGGGCAGAGGCGAGCCGGCCGTGGAAGAGGATGGAACCGCAAGCACACCTCAGCGGGAGCGCCCGATCAGTTCCTCGACAAGCGGTAGCATACCCTTGACGATCACCGAAACCCCCTCACCGGTCGGATGCATTCCATCCGACAGATTGAGTTCCGGCTTCATCGCCACGCCCTCCAGAAAGAACGGATAGAGCAGTGCGCCATGCGCGCTGGCGACATCGGAGAAAATGGGATCGAACCTGGCCGCATAATCTTCACCGAGATTGCGCGGTGCCAGCATGCCGGCCACCAGAACCTTGACCCCGCGTTGCGTCAGGCGGGCAACGATGGAATCGATGTTGCTGCGGGTGGCGGCAGGATCGATGCCCCGCAGCGCGTCATTGGCCCCCAGTTCGACAATCACCGCATCCGCTGTCGGCGGGACCGACCAGTCGAGCCTGGCAAGGCCGCCGCTCGATGTATCGCCGGACACGCCCGCATTGATCACGGAAATGTTATGCCCCTTCTGCTTCAGCTCGCGCTCCAGCTGCGCTGGAAAGGCCTCGTTCGGTGCCAACAGATAACCAGCCGACAGGCTGTCGCCCAGAACGACAATTTCCATGGGTTCCCCGCCACTGGCAGATGCCGGACCGCTCTGCGCTGATGCGGCGACAGGCAGGGCTAGCGTTGCGATTGTCACAAACAGATACAAGAACGAACGCATGGCGGTCTGGATCACTCCCTGATTTGGCCCCATATGCTGGCACAGCATGCCTCTGCAGATCACCTTTATATAGGGATGACCATGACGTCTGGACCAGCCATCGCCCTCAAGGACGTTCACCTGACCCTTGGCGAGGGAGCCGGACGGGTCCACATCCTGAAGGGTATCGACCTGGACATCCAGACCGGATCCTCTGTCGGACTTGTTGGGCCCTCTGGTTCAGGCAAGTCGACGCTGCTGATGGTCATGGCTGGGCTGGAGCGCGCCGACAGCGGGGCGGTGCAGGTCGCCGGGACGGACCTCTCCCCGATGAGCGAGGATCAGCTCGCCCGGTTTCGTGGCCGCAATGTTGGCATCATCTTCCAGTCCTTCCACCTCGTTCCCAACATGACTGCGCTTGAAAATGTCGCGGTGCCGCTGGAACTGGCCGGCGACCGGCGCGCCTTCGAGAAGGCGAAGGCCGAACTGGAGGCCGTCGGCCTTGGCCATCGCCTGTCCCACTACCCGGCGCAGATGTCGGGCGGCGAACAGCAGCGCGTTGCCGTCGGCCGTGCCCTTGTGGTCGAGCCTGCGATCCTGATCGCCGACGAGCCGACCGGCAACCTCGACGCCGCAACCGGCGAACAGATCATCGACCTGATGTTCTCGGCCAGAACCCGCCACAACACCACGCTGGTGCTGGTCACCCATGATCCGGCCCTGGCCGAGCGCTGCGACCGTGTCGTGCGGCTGCGTTCTGGCGAAATCGAAGGCGAGCGTGCCGGCTCGCCGCGCCCCGTGGGACAGGTCGTGGGGCAACCGGCATGAGCGCCTTTGTTCCGGCCCAGGACAGCCTTGGAACCGCAAGGCTGGCGCTTCGCTTTGCCCTTCGCGAGCTGCGCGGCGGACTGAAGGGCTTCTACATCTTCATCGCCTGCATTGCGCTTGGCGTTGCCGCGATCTCCGGCGTGACTTCCGTCTCCCGCGCCCTGACAGAAGGCATCCTCAGCGAGGGCCAGACGATCCTTGGCGGCGATCTGGCGTTCCGCCTTGTTCATCGCGAGGCCAGCGCACAGGAACTGGCCTATATCGAGAGCCTCGGTGAAACGTCCCGCGTGGCAACGCTTCGTGCCATGGCCCGCCGTGCGGACGGCAGCGATCAGGCGCTGGTCGAGCTGAAGGCCGTCGACCAGACCTATCCGCTTGTCGGGCGCTTCACTATTGAGGGAGGCGGCGACGTCGCAACCCGTCTTGCGGCCGGTCCGGATGGCCTGCCCGGCGCCCTGGCGGACGCAACACTGCTCGCACGCCTTGGCCTGTCCGTCGGGGACACGCTGTCGCTGGGGCGCAGCACCGTTCGTCTGACCGGCGTGATTGCCGGCGAACCGGACAAACTGTCCGAAGGGCTGGAATTCGGTCCCCGGCTGCTGCTCTCCGACGCCGCCCTGCCGGCAACCGGGCTGGTACAGCCGGGCAGTCTGGTCAACTGGTCCTACCGCGTGCTGCTCCCGCCCGCCACATCCGATGCCGACGCTCGGGCCGTGATGACTGCCGCTCGCGAAAAGTTTCCGGATGCCGGCTGGCGCATCCAGTCCCGCGCCAATTCCGCCCCCGGACTTCAGCGCAGCATCGGACAATTCGCGCAGTTCCTGACGCTTGTCGGCCTGACCGCGCTTGTGGTCGGCGGCGTCGGCGTGGCCAATGCGGTGCGAGGCTTCCTCGAGACCAAGCGCGAAGTGATTGCCAGCTTCAAGTGCCTTGGCGCGACCGGCAATCTGGTCTTCATGATCTACCTGATCCAGGTGATGCTGATCGCCGCCATCGGCATCGGCATTGGCCTCGTTATCGGCGCGATCCTGCCGTTTGTCGCCGGTGCAGCGCTGGCTGGCGTGCTGCCGATCAAGCTGGCCTTGTCCATCTACCCGCTCGAACTCGGCCTTGGCCTCCTGTACGGACTGCTGACCGCACTGGCCTTTGCCCTGTGGCCGCTGGGCCGGGCGCATGACATTCCGCCAACCGCGCTGTTCCGCGACCAGGTTGATGCACGCCGCAGCAGCCCCCGCCGCCGCTATCTGGTGGCAACCGGCATTGCGGCACTTGCGCTGGCCGGAATTGCGATCTTCCTTGCGCAGGACAAGCGGATCGCCCTGATCTATGTCGGCGCATCGGCCGGCTCGTTCCTGATGCTGCTTGCGGTGGCGCGCGGCATCATGGCGCTCGCCCGGCGCATGCCGATGGTGCGTTCAACCGCCCTGCGTCTCGCCATCGCCAACATCCATCGGCCCGGCGCGCTGACCCCGTCGGTGGTCCTGTCGCTGGGTCTTGGCCTGACGCTGCTGGTCGCCCTTGCCCTGATCGACGGCAATCTGCGCAAGGAGCTGAACGCGACGATTGCCCAGAAGGCACCCAGCTTCTTCTTCATCGACATCCAGAGCGCCGAGCGTGACGCATTCGAAACCCTGCTGAAGCAGGAAGCGTCCGACGCCAAGATCCAGAGCGTGCCGATGCTGCGCGGACGCCTCACCAAGGTCAACGGCGTGCCCTCCGACCAGGTGAAAGTGTCTTCCGATGCGGCCTGGGTGCTGCGCGGTGACCGGGGCATCACCTATGAAGCCAGCCTGCCGGCCAATTCCACGCTGGTTAAGGGCCAGTGGTGGCCCGAAGGCTACAGCGGCGAGCCGTTGGTCTCCTTCGACGACGAACTGGCAACAGGTCTCGGGCTGAACATCGGCGATACCGTCGCCGTCAATGTCCTCGGCCGCGAGATCACGGCGCGCCTCGCCAACACCCGCACGGTGGAATGGGAGAGCCTTGCAATCAACTTCGTCATGGTCTTCTCCCCCAACACCTTCGCCGGCGCGCCCCACGCCCATCTCATGACCGTCACATGGGATCCGGATGTGAGTTCCGAGCGGGAGCTGGCACTGCTCAAGACCGTCTCGACGGCCTTCCCGACGGTGACTTCGATCCGCGTCAAGGATGCCCTGACGCAGGTCAATTCCATCGTCGAGCAGCTCGCGCTGGCCATTCGCTCTGCCTCGTCAATCACGCTGATCGCGAGTGTACTCGTGCTGGCCGGCGCGCTGGCTGCCGGAAACCGCAGCCGCATTTATGATGCCGTGATCCTGAAGACCCTTGGCGCAACCCGGGCGAGGCTAATCCTGGCTTATGCGCTGGAATACGCCATGCTCGGACTGGCCACGGCCATCTTCGCGCTTGCGGCCGGAGCGTCTGCGGCCTGGTTCGTCATCACCGGCATCATGGACGGCAATTTCACCCTGCTTCCGGCCACCGCCATCGGTGCTGTCCTTGGCGCCCTGGTGCTGACGGTCGGGTTCGGGCTTGTCGGAACCTGGCGCGTTCTCGGCAAAAAACCTGCGCCGGTGCTGCGCAATCTCTAGTCACAGGGCTTCGTGGCCACACATGGACAATCTGTAATGGTTTTTTCGTAAGGGGCGTCTTGTTCAGGTAACGTATTTTTCCCATATTCTATGGCAAACGGGTTCGGAAGCCTTCGCTTCCACGTTACCGAAAAGGGGATAACTGACATGTCGTCGTTCGACCGGAACAACCAGACGCCCTACGCGGTCGCCGGCCGCTACGCCGATGCCGGCATTGACCAGGGCCTGCGCTCCTACATGCTGGGCGTGTACAACTACATGACCATTGGCCTGGCCATCACCGGCCTGTTTGCCCTTGGCATCGCGAATTTTGCCGTGGACAGCTCCGGCCAGCTCACCGCGCTTGGCCAGGCGATCTATCTCAGCCCGCTGAAGTGGGTCGTGATGCTCGCCCCGCTGGGTATGGTGATGTTCCTGAGCTTCCGCATTCAGTCGATGAGCGCCGCCACCGCGCAGCTCACCTTCTGGGTCTACGCCGCCGTGATGGGTGTGTCGCTGTCGTCGATCTTCATGGTCTACACCGGCGGCTCCATCGCCCGCGTGTTCTTCATCACCGCCGCTTCCTTCGGTGCGCTGAGCCTTTACGGCTACACCACCAAGAAGGACCTGTCGGCTTGGGGTTCGTTCCTGTTCATGGGTCTGATCGGCATCGTGATCGCCTCGCTCGTGAACATCTTCCTGGCCTCCTCGGCCCTGCAGTTCGCGATCTCGGTGATCGGTGTTCTGGTCTTCTCCGGCCTGACCGCCTATGACACCCAGCAGATCAAGGAAATGTACTACGAAGGCGACGACAGCGAAGTGGCTGCCAAGAAGTCGATCATGGGCGCACTGCGTCTGTACCTCGACTTTATCAACCTCTTCCTCATGCTGCTGCAGCTCTTCGGCAACCGCGAATAAGCGGGACGAACGAACAGAAAAAGGCCCGGGCAATGCCCGGGCCTTTTGCTTTTGGCGAGCCCTTTTCGTCTTCCCGCACGCGACGCGCAGCCGCGGGCGCGGCCATGAACCGCCCGGCAGGCACACTCAGGCGTCCACGAGCCTGAGATGCTTCTTCTTCTCCAGGACCTTCAGCACGGATGTGAGTTCGTGCCCGCGCTTCAGGATCATCCCTCCGGACGCGACCACGCTGTAGGCGCCCTGCTTGCGGGCGAGCTTGGGATCTTTTTCGATGCGGTAGAGGGGCATTTCGCTCGACCGGCGAAACACGGAAAAGACGGCGCGATCCTTCATGAGATCGATGGCGTAGTCTCTCCACTCGCCATCCGCGACCATCCGGCCATACAGCCTGAGGATCTGGTCCAGTTCACGCCGGTCAAAGGCAACGACCGGCCGGGGGGCGGGAACCTGGGACGCGGCGAGCGGAATCGGATCCTGTCGCTCGCCGCCGCGTTCGGATGCTTCCGGGTCACACTCGTTCATGACGCCTCCGGCTGACGGGCTGTCTGCCCTCGGGAAAATCAAGTCCACTCCGGGACCGCAGAACGGCCCCACGTGCTTGTCACGTCACTGTCATGATGCCCCCATCCGCAAGGCCTTGGCAACCCTCGTCATGCCTTGCCGGCAAAGGGCTGGCACTGCGGCAAAGCAGGCCCAAAAACCTTTGTTTTGCCTCAATTGAGCCCTTCACAAGCCAAATTGCACCCCCATATTTCAATCATTCCCCGTCCGGTCCGGACAGGTAAGGCCCTCGGTACGCATCAGCCCCCCAGCCCCCCGGGGACCAGGCCAATCCGGACAAAAGTGCTCGCGTACGCGGGCGGGGCACCTGAAGGGCCGGCCTTGTCGCCGGCCCTTTTCCTATCCGGAAGCCGGATCGCGTACCGCGCCTGCCCCGATTACCGAAAAATCGCCGTCAGGCTGCCTGGCACGCAAGGTTCCTTTTGCCAGCAGCCGCCGCAGCTGTATCATCGCAACATGAACACACAGCTCGTCGAGACCCGTCCGGCACGCCAGGCGGATGCAGCAGCCCTTGCTGACGTCCACGCTGCTGCTTGGCGCGGTGCCTATCGCGGGCTGCTCGATGGCCTCGATCTGGAACGGCTTGTCACCAACCGCACACCGCGCTGGTGGTCTGACGCGCTGGCACGCGGCGTCAACATCGACCTGCTCGAGGTCAGCGGCGAAGTGGCTGGCTATGCCACGTCCGGACCCTGCCGGATGCGCGGCCTTGCGACGGCGGGCGAGATCTACGAGCTCTACCTGCATCCCCACTATCAGGGCCTCGGCTTTGGCCGGCAGCTGTTCGAGGCCGCCAGACGGAACCTCGAAGACCGGCGAATGCCAGGCCTTGCCGTGCGTGTTCTGGGCGACAACACCCCGGCCTGCGGCTTCTACCGTGCCATGGGTGGCCGCCTCAGCAGCCGCAGCTGGCATACGACCGGCGGCAGGAAACTGGAACTGTTGGTGTATTGCTGGCCCGCGCGCCCGTCCTGATCGAGATTTCGCCGTCAGAGACCGGAAAAACTCCTTCAAGCTGCCAACCACATCGGCTTTTCGTTGCAACGCAACACTTGGCGCTTGCGCGGATCTTCGCGGGCTGCAATAGACCTGCGCACCAACTCAAGGAGCAATCCCATGCGTATTGATGCCGTGCCGATTGGCAAGAACCCGCCGGAAGAAATCAACGTCATCATCGAAGTCTCCGTCGGTGGCGAGCCGATCAAGTACGAGATGGATAAGGCCGCTGGCGCGATGTACGTCGACCGGTTCCTGTACACCCCGATGCGTTACCCGGGGAACTACGGCTTCGTTCCGCACACCCTGTGTGGCGACGGCGACCCGATCGACGTGATCGTCGCCAACCAGCGTCCGATCGTGCCGGGCGCGATCATGAGCTGCCGCCCGATCGGCGTGCTGATCATGGAAGACGAAGGCGGCCAGGACGAGAAGATCATCGCCGTGCCCAGCTCCAAGCTGACCAAGCGCTACGAGAAGGTGCAGTCGGTTGACGACCTGCCGGCGATCACCATCGCCCAGATCAAGCACTTCTTCGAGCATTACAAGGATCTCGAGCCCGGCAAGTGGGTCAAGGTCACGGGCATGGAAGGCCCGGACGTCGCCCGCAAGCTCATCGTCGAGGCGATCGAGCGCGCCAAGGCTGAAGAAGCCAAGTAAGCGCTTCCCCTTTTCGAGCTTCATCGAGGCCGCGCGGTCAGTCCGCTGCGGCCTCGATTGTTTCCATGTCCTCGTCGGACAGGCCGAAGTGATGGCCGATCTCGTGCACGAGCACATGGGCAATCACATCGCCAAGGCTTTCCTCGTAGCCTGCCCAGTAGTCGAGAATTGGCCGGCGGAACAGCCAGATACGGTTGGGTTCCTGCCCGGTAAAGAACGCCCCGCCTGTTTGCGGCAGGCCTGCGCCCTGAAACAGCCCCAGAAGGTCGAAGGGATCCTCCAGCTCGACGCTTTCCAGCATCTCGTCCGTCGGGAAATCCTCGATGCTGATGACAAGGTCACGGCAAAGGGCGCGGAACTCGTCCGGCAGACCGGCATAGGCCTCGGCGGCAATCGCCTCGAAGGTGGCCAGATCCGGTGCGCTGAGGCCGGACCAGAGGGAAACGGGATTGGTCACGTCGAATGTCACCTGTGCTGTGGCCAACGGTCACTTCACATAGGTGACGAACAGATAGATGAGAAGCCCCGCAGCAAAGACGAGGCCGAGCGATCGGCCGATGCGTGTGCCCCAGACTTCGATCCTGTCGTCCTGGTCCTTGTCCGCCCCGCCAAGATGGTCCCGCGCGTGCGACGCCATCCGCCGGGTCGCCGACCCGAGCAGGGTCTCGCTTTCCGCTTGCACCCGTGCCAGCGCCTTGCGCGCTTCCTCGGCCTGCGCCTTTTCCCGCCGCTCCCGCTCGCCCATCACGCCTCCTTCTTTGCCTTGCGCGAAAGGACGGCTGCGATGAGCGCCAGAACGGCAACGCCGCCGGATGCCACCACATTCCAGCCGGCAAAGGACAGCCCCAGCAGCCGCCAGCTCGCTTCCGTGCAGGAAACGACACGCGCCGACTGCAGGGCTTGCAGCATGTTGGCCGCCGAGGACGGTGCGCCGGAGCCGCCGCCGCAATCGCTCGGACCGGCCCAGAACTGCCATTCCGCCCCGGCCTGATAGACGCCAAGACCAGCGCCATAGGCAAAGACGAGGGCGACCAGAACCAGGAGCACCGCCGCCAGCCCGTAGCGACGCGTCAGGAGCAGCGCCAGCGCCGCAAGGCCGAGAGGCAGCCCGACATAGTAAGGAACGCGCTGCTCCAGGCAGAGCTTGCAGGGACTGTAGCCGCCGATGAGCTGAAAGCCCCAGGCAACGGCAATCGCCGCGCCGCCTCCGGCCACGATCAGCCCGTTTGCCAGGAGGGCCAGACGGGCAGCAGAGGAGCCGGATGCAGACATGGAAAACTCCTTCAGAGGAACTTGATCAGGGCAAATCCGCCGAACAGCAGCACCACGAACACGGTGAAAACAAGGCCAAGACGCTTTTCGATGAAGTCGCGGATCGCCGGCCCGAACAGGTACAGGAGCCCCGCCACCATGAAGAACCGCAGTCCGCGCGAGACGATGCTCGCCGCCAGGAACACCGGCATGGACAGACCCGTCGCGCCGGCAGAAATCGTGATCACCTTATAGGGAAATGGCGTCAGGCCGGCGAAGAACACGAACCACCAGCCCCACTCGTTGAAGACGGCGCTGAACTCGTCGAACTTGCCCATGTAACCATAGAAGTCGAGGATCGGTCGGGCGATCTGGTCGAACAGGAAGGCTCCGATGAAATAGCCGGCCACGCCGCCCAGCACCGAGGCGATGGTGCAGAGGAAGGCATACCACCAGGCCTTCTCGCGCTTGGCGATGACCATCGGGATCAGGAGAAGATCCGGCGGGATCGGAAAGAACGAGCTTTCGATGAAGGAAACCGTGCTCAGCGCAGCAGGTGCACGTGGGCCGGAGGCAAGCGAAAGGGTCCAGTCGTACAGGCGTCTCAACATCTCAGGTCGCAATCCCCTTTAAACATGGCTGTCTGCATACTGGTCTGCCCATGATTTGTCACGGCTGCAGCAGTGTGGCACGGCCACTTTCACCGGCGTTTGTAGCACTGCAATCCTCACGGGATAGCGACGGCAAAGCGATTGACGCAGGTTCCTTTGTGGCTATAGTCGCCCACCAACGACACAGGCCCCTGTGGCGGAATTGGTAGACGCGGCGGATTCAAAATCCGTTTCCTGTGAAGGAGTGCCCGTTCGAGTCGGGCCAGGGGCACCAAGCCGGCGAACAGTCTCGCCAGGCGTCCAGTGCGGCAAATCTCTATTCCTAAACGTCTGTTTTGCCTGCGAGCTGCTTGAGCTTGTAGCGGAAATCCTCGATTGTCGCGCGACAAGGCAGCCAGCGCACGGGGGAGATGCATGGGGCAGGCTAAACGCAACAAGGACGCTGGTGCGCGCGTATCGTGGTGCCGGACCTGCACCTATTGCTGCGAACTTCCCGAAATCGGCCCCCTCGACAAGCCCATGTACCGGCCTTGCAGTCACATTGAGGGCGGCGGCTGCGCGATCTTCGGTGCGCCGGAGCGCCCCGAGGCGTGCCTCGCCTATCATTGCGCCTACCTGTCTGCGCGCGTCACGAACTCACCCGACCGCAATCGCATCCCGCACCCACTGGATGCCGGCGCCTATTTCCACCGCGATCCGGTCGAGCGGGTCTACGTGATGTTCGTCGATCCGGCTCGTCCGCTGACCTGGAAAACCAGTGACGCGGTCCCCTATCTGCGCGAACGGATTGCCCAGGGCTTCGAGCTGCTCATCTTCGACCGCGGGCGCCGTATGGTCGTCACCTCCCGGCCCCTCTTTGAGGCAATCCTTGCCCGCGACATCGTCGCCTTCGCCGATCAGGAAGGCCGGCCGCATGACATCGAGAGCTGGACTCAAGAAGCTCCAAGGTATAGCCGACAAGTTGATTGAAACTGGCGACCATTGATTAACCGCTTTTGCAATCAGCAGCTTCATCCAGCCTCCGTTAAACCTGACTGAAATCAGGGTTGTGAGACACCTGATGTCACAACAGGCGCCCGCAAGAGGCGCCAAAGGACATAGACGAGGCGAGATCATGACGATTGCTGAAAACGGCAGCTTCAGCTTTGAGACCAGTGACCAAACTGACCCGAGTGGCACGATCAAGATCGTTTCCGAGCCGCCCGCCTTCGCCTATGCCGCCCTGACCAAGACCTCCCTGCGCAGCGCGCCGATTCGCAAGGAATGGATCATCGACGGCACCCCTCAGGCCCGGCTGGACAGCCTGTCGATGGGCACCAACGGCTGGTCATCCACCGACCACTGGGACTGCACCGCCGGCAAGTTCAACTGGTACTTCGAGTGGGATGAAACCGTCCTGTTCCTCGAAGGCGAGGTGCATGTCACCGACGACAGGGGCAACACCTATGTCGGCCGTCCCGGCGTCAGCATGCTGTTTCCCGCCGGCACCCATGCTGTCTGGCATGTCCCGGTCTATGTCCGCAAGATTGCCTTCAATCGCCGCCCGATCCCCTGGATCGTCTCCATGGCCATGAAGGTCGAAGCCAGGCTCCGGCGGCTGTTCCGTCGCTGACCGCCCCGGAGCGATTTTCTGCCAAACAAAGGTGCACCTGTTGCATCTTTCTGGACAGCGAATGCATGCTTCGCTAAAACCTCCGCATGGTTACGACGAACAGGGAAATCGAGCTGAAGCTCGAACTGGCGCCGGAAGATGCTGCCGCGATCGCTTCGGTCGCGCTGCCATTCGGCTTTGAGGCTGGCAAAAGCAAGACGCAGACCCTGCGGTCTATCTATTACGACACACCGGACACGGCGCTCGCCAAGGCGCGCATTGCCGCTCGGGTACGCCTCAAGGGCAAACAGTGGATCCAGACCGTCAAGCTGCCCGGTGACAGCACCGGCAGCGGCCTGCATTCCCCCCGCGAGTATGAGGTAACGGTCAGCTCGTCACAGTTCGATCTCGCTGCCGTGCCCGATGAAGCCGCACGGGCCGAAATCGAGGCCGTGCTGGCTGATCAGCCGCTCGCACCGCGGTTCGAAACTATCATCAACCGCAACTTGCGGATGGTGAAGACGGCCGATGGCAGCAGCGTTGAAGTTGCGGTCGATCAGGGCGAAGTCGTCGCCGGAGCCTTGAGACAGCCCCTCACCGAGCTGGAACTGGAACTGAAGTCCGGTTCGATCGCTGCCCTTTATGCTGTGGCCCGCCAGCTGGTCGGCCCGCGCCCGTTCCGCTTCTCCAGCCTGAGCAAGGCCGAGCGCGGCGACCGGCTGGCCAAGGGTCTGCCAATCAGGGCAGATGACACCCCCGCGCTGGCTGAAGATGTCACGCTCTCGGCGTCCATCTCGGCTGAGCGCGCCTATCACGCCATCCTGCGGTCCTGCCTGCACCAGATTGCGCAGAACCGCAGCGCCATCCTGTCGGGTCTCGATCCGGAAGGCCCGCATCAGCTACGGGTCGGGCTGCGGCGCCTCCGCACGGCCCTGCGCCTGTTCCGTCCCATCATCAATCCACGCAGCACAGGTCCGCTGGATGATGCGGCGCAGCGTCTTGCCCTTGCCGTCGGCCGCTTGCGCGATCTCGACGTCCTCGCAGCCGATATTGTCGCCCCGCTTCTGGCAGCGGCACCGGCGCGGATCGATCTGGCCCAGCTGGAGCGGTATCTCGAAACACTGCGCTCGGAACGCCGCGAAGAGATCGCAGCGCTCCTCGCCAGCCAGACCTTCAACGACTTCCTGTTCGACCTTGCGACCTACACCGAGACGCGCGGCTGGAATTGCTCCGGAAGACATCAGCCAGAGCGAAAGGCTCGCCGTTCCGGTGACCGACTTCTGCGGTGTGGCGCTGGACGGCCAGTGGCACCGGCTGCAAAAATACGGCAGCCGTCTGTCGAGCCTGACGATCCCCGAACGGCACGACATGCGCAAGGCACTGAAGAAATTCCGCTATGGCCTCGAGTTCTTCGCAGGTCTTTCGCAGAAGACCGAACGGCGGGCCTATCTCAAACGCCTGAAGTCCTTGCAGGATGTGTTCGGCTATCTCAATGACGTCGCCATGGCCGAGCTTCTGCTCGATCTGCCCTTGCCGGCAGGCCAGACCGGGACGGATCTTGCCCAGAGCTGCGGCTTCGTCATTGGCTGGCATGAAGCCGAGGCGCGCCATGCCTGGCGGCTCGCTCAGAAGTCCTGGGAAGAGGCCAGCAAGGCACCGAAATACTGGCGCTGAAAGCCAGATTTCGGGCGCCAGCCTGATCAGTTCGGAACGACGATCTGGATCCGCTCGGCGGCAACCCGAGCGCGGCCATACTGGATGCGGCGGCCGTCCGGATCGAGATTGACGCTTTCCATGATCAGCACGGGCGTGCCCAAGGGAACTTCCAGCAGGCGCGCATCTTCCGGGTCGACCAGTTCGGCACTGATGCGGGTTTCCTTGCGCGTATAATCCTCGATGCCGGCGCGTTTCAGCGCCGCCGTCAACGAATTGGTCTCGGCATAGTCGCGCAGCAGGCTCGGAAACCGGGCCTGCTCCAGCCAGGCGGCGCCAACCATCAACGGCACCCCGTCGACAACGCTTAGCGTATCCATGCGGATCAGCAAGGTTCCGACCGGAACCTCGAGCCATCCGGCCAGCAGCGCATCTGCCTCCTCGACGGCCGAACCGATCAGGCTGCCGCCGGGCTCCCGCGACTGGCTGGTGATGATCTCGGAAAACCGCGTCCGTGACGTGATCGGATAGGAAATCGGCTGGCCGGTCACGAAGGTCCCGCGCCCCTGATCAGCGCGCAGGATGCCCTCCGCCGTCAACGCCGCGATGGCACGGCGAACCGTGTGCCGGTTCACGCCGAAACGGTCCGCAATCTCCGTTTCAGTCGGCAGGCGGCTGCCTTGCTCGAAAGTGCCGGCATTCACCTCTGCCCGCACCCATTCTGCAATCTGCCGCCAGACGGCAATGCCCGCGCCCCGGTCGATGTTCACTCGCTGCGTCATGGGTTCGTCATCAATTTTCGCTATCAGTCAGTCAATCAAAAAATTCGTCTATACAAATAGACAAATCAAGTCTAGAACGATGCCTGCCTGATCCAAGACGCTGAGGAGCATGGCCATGCCTGCTGAAGCCCCGCCGCAATCCGCATCCTCCGACCTTTCCGCTGACGCCCGCCGCCGCATGATGGCCGCGCTGGCTTCCGCCTCTCCCGAAGACCTTGCCACCGCCCTGAACGCCTTGTTGCCCCTGCCCGCCCACGAGATGGTGCGGGCTCCGGAGACCGGCCTCGTCATGGTGCGCGGCCGCATGGGTGGCACCGGTGCCCCCTTCAACCTTGGCGAAGTCACAGTGACCCGCTGCGTCGTCCGGCTCGAGAACGGCGTCGCCGGATCGTCCTATGTCATGGGCCGCTCCAAGCAGAAGGCCCTGCACGCCGCCCTCGTCGATGCCCTCTGGCAGTTGCCGGACATGACCGGCAAGGTCGAAGAGGCCATCGTCGCCCCCCTGGCCGCCAGGGCCGCTGCTGCCGATGCCACCGTCCGCGCCGAAACGGCGGCAACGAAGGTCGATTTCTTCACCATGGTTCGCGGAGACGATTGATGACTGCCCGCCCGCTATCCGCCGCCGCCCTCAGCCCGGGTTTCTCCGATCCGGTGCACCAGGGTCAGCAGGTTTTCCGTTCGGTCATGATGGCGCTGTCGCGCCCTGGCCGCCTGACGGCCATCGACGCCGCCGGCATCCAGCCGCCCGCTCCGCTGACGCCAGCGCTCGCCGCTATGGCTCTGGCCCTCGCCGATTATGACACGCCGCTGTGGCTCGATCCGGCGCTCGCCCGGGTGGACGCCGTCGGCCAGTTCCTCAAGTTCCACACCGGCGCGCCGGTCGTGACCTCCCCGCTGGAGGCGACCTTTGCCCTCGTCAGCGACGCCAGGACGCTGCCGGCCCTGTCTAGCTTCGCGCTTGGCACGCTGGAATATCCGGATCGCTCGACGACGCTGCTGATCGGCGTCGACAGCTTTACGGGCGGCAAGGCCGTCACACTGACCGGTCCGGGCATCGAGACGACGCAGCCGCTGCGCGTCTCGCCCGTGCCCGTCACCTTCTGGGACCAGGCTGAGGACAACACCCGCCTGTTCCCGCGCGGGGTCGACATGGTCTTTGCCGCGGGCAACGAGATCGTCGGCCTGCCCCGTTCCACCAGCATCACCCGGTCGGAGGCCTGAACCATGTATGTTGCCGTCAAGGGTGGCGAGAAGGCCATCCGCAACGCCCATCGCCTCATGGCCACCAAGCGCCGGGGCGACCGGTCGGTCCCCGGCCTGACGCTGGAACAGATCGCCGGTCAGCTCGCCATCGCCGTGGCCCGTGTCATGGGCGAAGGTTCGCTTTACGATGAGGGTCTGGCAGCGCTGGCCATCAAGCAGGCGCGCGGCGACCTGATCGAGGCCGTGTTCCTGCTGCGCGCCTACCGCACCACGCTGCCGCGCTTCGGCTACAGCGAGCCGGTCGACACTGGCGCAATGCTGGTCGAACGCCGCATCTCGGCCACCTTCAAGGACCTGCCGGGCGGCCAGCTGCTCGGCCCCACGTTCGACTACACCCACCGTCTGCTCGACTTCAAGCTCGCCGCCGATGGCGAACTGGACGCGCCGCTGACGGCCGAGGTGACCGAGACCGCCATGCCGCGCGTCACGGATCTCCTCAGCGGTGAAGGCCTGATCGAGGAAGACGTGCAGCCGGAAGAGACCGCCGCAGTTGGCGACCTGACGCGCGAACCGCTGTCCTTCCCTGCGGGCCGTGACCTGCGGCTGCAGAATCTTGCCCGAGGCGACGAGGGCTTCCTGCTGGCGCTGGCCTATTCCACCCAGCGCGGCTACGGCCGCACCCAT
This sequence comes from Pannonibacter sp. SL95, assembly GCF_026672425.1. Classification (GTDB taxonomy): domain Bacteria; phylum Pseudomonadota; class Alphaproteobacteria; order Rhizobiales; family Stappiaceae; genus Pannonibacter. The sequence goes on along the minus strand of NZ_JAPPRC010000003.1, from coordinate 72,846 downwards.
CCCTTCGCCGGCGAGATCCGCTATGGCGCGGTGGAGGTGGAGTTCTTCGCCGAGGAACTGGGCTTTGCCGTGCCGCTCGGCCGTATCAACGTGACCGAGTGCCAGATGGTCAACCAGTTCAAGGGCTCGGCCAAGGTCCCGCCGCAGTTCACCCGCGGCTACGGCCTCGTCTTCGGCCAGGTCGAGCGCAAGGCCATGTCCATGGCCATGGTCGACCGGTCGCTGCGCTGCGAGGAGCTGGGCGAGGAACGCACCGCCCCGGCGCAGGACGAGGAATTCGTCATGTCCCATTCGGACAACGTCCAGGCAACCGGCTTTGTCGAACACCTGAAACTGCCTCACTACGTCGACTTCCAGGCCGAGCTGGATCTGGTTCGGCGCATGCGCGGGGAGTGGTTCGACCGGCAAGCCGCAGACCAGGCCGCAGCCAGCGAAGCCATCGGATCCGGACCGACGGGCACAAGCGAGAAGGAGGCAGCAGAATGACCGCAGTTGCCATCACCGAGACCGAGGGCGAGTACAACTTCGCCTATCTGGACGAGCAGACCAAGCGGATGATCCGCCGTGCCATCCTCAAGGGCATTGCCATCCCCGGCTACCAGGTTCCCTTCGCGGCCCGCGAGATGCCCATGCCCTACGGCTGGGGCACCGGCGGCGTGCAGGTGACCGCCGCCGTGCTGGGCCGCGAGGACACGCTGAAGGTCATCGACCAGGGCTCCGACGACACCACCAATGCGGTCGCGATCCGTGGCTTCTTTGAAAAGACGGCCCAGGTGAAGACCACCTCGGCGACGAAGGACGCCACGATCATCCAGACCCGGCACCGCATCCCGGAGAAGGAGCTGACCGAGGACCAGATCCTCGTCTTCCAGGTTCCGATCCCCGAGCCGTTGCGTTTCCTGGAGCCGCGCGAGACCGAGACCCGCAAGATGCACGCGCTTGAGGAATACGGCCTCATGCATGTGAAGCTCTACGAGGACATCGCCCACCACGGCCGCATCGCCACGACCTATGCCTATCCGGTGAAGGTCGCCGACCGCTACGTGATGGATCCATCGCCGACGCCGAAGTTCGACAATCCGAAGATCGACAACATGAAGGCGCTGCAGCTCTACGGCGCTGGCCGCGAGAAGCGCATCTACGCCATCCCGCCTTACACCAAGGTCAAGAGCCTCGACTTCGACGACCATCCCTTCGAGGTGCAGAAGTTCGACAAGCCCTGCGGCCTTTGCGGCGCGCGGCATGTCTATCTCGATGAAGTGGTGCTCGATGACCAGGGCGGGCGCATGTTCGTCTGTTCCGACAGCGACTATTGCGAGGAACGCCGCGCCGAGGGGCATGTCGGCGACATGGCCGCCAATCCGGCAGCATCGCATTTAGCCGGCAAATCATCCGGCGCAGCCAAGACGGAGGCGGGCGAATGACCGACTTTCTGAGCGAAGAGCCCCTGCTGCGGGCCAGCGGCGTCACCCGCTTCTACGGCGACCGGATCGGCTGCCGCGATGTCTCCTTCGAACTGTGGCCGGGCGAGGTTCTGGCCATCGTTGGCGAGAGCGGCTCTGGCAAGACCACCCTCCTGAACTGCCTCGCCACCCGCCTCGCCCCGACCGCCGGTGCCATCGAGTACCGCATGCGCGACGGCGCGATGCGCGACCTGTTCCAGCTGACCGAGGCCGAACGCCGCTTCCTGATGCGCACCGACTGGGGCTTCGTGCACCAGAACGCCGCCGATGGCCTGCGCATGACCGTGTCGGCTGGCGCCAATGTCGGCGAGCGGCTGATGGCTGTCGGCAACCGCCACTATGGCAACATCCGTGGCACGGCGCTTGACTGGCTCGAGCGCGTCGAGATCGACGGCACCCGCATCGATGACGACCCGCGCGCCTTCTCCGGCGGCATGCGCCAGCGCCTGCAGATCGCCCGCAATCTCGTCACCGGTCCGCGCCTTGTGTTCATGGACGAGCCCACCGGCGGTCTCGACGTGTCGGTGCAGGCGCGCCTTCTGGACTTGCTGCGCGGCCTCGTGGCCGATCTCGGCCTGTCGGTGGTCATCGTCACGCATGATCTCGCCGTCGCCCGCCTGCTCTCGCATCGCATGATCGTCATGCGCAATGGCGAGGTGATCGAGACCGGCCTGACCGATCAGGTGCTGGACGACCCGCAGGCGCCCTACACCCAGCTTCTCGTCTCTTCCATTCTCCAGGTCTGAGGTCTCCCATGCGCACCCGTCTTTGTCTCAATGACGTCGGCAAGACCTTCACCATGCATTTGCAGGGCGGTCTGGCCATTCCCGTGGTGGCTGGTGTCAGCTTTGCGGTGGATGCCGGCGAATGCGTCGTGCTTGGCGGCCCCTCCGGCGCCGGCAAGAGCTCGATCCTGAAGATGATCTACGGCAACTACCGCTGCGAACGCGGTCAGATCCTGGTCACCGAAGACGAGAAGATCGTCAACATCGCCACTGCCGCCCCGCGTCAGGTGCTTGCCCTGCGGCAGAAGACCATCGGCTACGTCAGCCAGTTCCTGCGCGTCATCCCGCGCGTGTCGGCCGAGAACGTCGTCGCCGAACCGCTGATCGCCCAAGGAACCGGCGAGGCCGCCGCCCGCAAGGTCGCCCGCGACCTGCTGGCCCGTCTGAACGTGCCGGAAACCCTGTGGACCCTGCCGCCCGCCACCTTCTCCGGCGGCGAACAGCAGCGCGTCAACATCGCCCGCGGCTTCATTGCCCATTACCCGCTGCTGCTGCTGGACGAGCCGACGGCCTCGCTGGACGCCGCCAACCGCGCGGTGGTGATCGACCTCGTCAATGAAAAGAAGCAGCAGGGCGTCGCCATGCTCGGCATCCTGCATGACCTCGACGTGCGCGAGGTCATCGCCGACCGCGTCGTCGACGTCTCGGGCTTCTCGGCCCGGGCAGCCTGATCGGACAGGGGAACTGGCGATGGACAGCGTCAAGGCACAGGCAAAGCTGGCGGAAACGGTGGTCCATGCCACCGTGCGCCAGCGCGAGGTGACGATCGGCCGGCACTGCGAGGTGCTGGCCCACTCCCGGCTGGAATATTCCAGCATCGGCGACTTCAGCTATCTGGGCGAATATTGCGAGGCGGCGGATACGGTGATCGGCAAGTTCACAGCCATCGCCAATTCGGTGCGGATCGGCGCGCCGAACCACCCGATGGACCGGCCTTCGCAGCACCGATTCACCTATTGCCCGGAATACTATGACCCGGCCGCCACCCGCGACGCCGGCTTCTTCGCCGACCGCCGCGCCGCCCGTGTCCTCATCGGCAATGATGTCTGGATCGGCCACGGCGCCATCCTCCTGCCCGGAGTGACCGTGGGCGACGGCGCCGTGATCGCAGCCGGCGCCGTCGTCAGCCGCGATGTGGCGCCCTACACCATCGTCGGCGGTGTACCCGCGCGGCGGATCCGTGACCGCTTCGCACCCGGGATCGCGGCACGGCTTGGCCGCATCCGCTGGTGGGACTGGCCGGATGAGCTGATTTTTTCCCGGCTCAGTGATTTTCAACAGGCGGACATAGCCGCCTTTTGCGATAGCTACGATCCGGAGCGCTGATCGCCGCAAAACTGTCATCGAACCGACACGCTCGCCCTCTAAGCGCTCTGCCATTATCAGGAAGTCGTCCGAAAGTTAGCCATCCATGCGTTACGCCATCTATTACACCGCCCCCGTCGATGCGGAGCTGACCCGCTTGGGCGCCACATGGCTCGGCCGCGATGCCGTGACGGACACCCCGCTGACGCAGCCGGAGGTAGACGGGCTGACGGCGGACGAGGTGGCAAGCCTGACGACCGATCCACGCCGCTACGGCTTCCACGCTACGCTGAAGGCGCCGTTCTCGCTGAAGGATGGGATCAGCGAGGCCGAGCTAGTCGACGGCTTCCGCCGTTTCTGCGCCCGCGCGGCCGTCTTCGAGATCCCGGCGCTGGACGTGACCCTTCTCGGCCGCTTCCTCGCCCTGACGCCGCAGCCGGCAAGCGCCGAGCTGAACGCCTTTGCCGCCGCCTGCGTCACCGCCTTCGAGCCGTTCCGCGCTCCCCTCAGCGAGGCCGACATTGCCCGGCGCATGGCCTCCGGCCTCAACGCCCGCCAGCAGGAGCTGCTCGCCGCCTGGGGCTATCCTTACATCTTCGAGGACTTCCGCTTTCACATGACGCTGTCGGTGAAGCTGGATGACGACGTCGCGCGCGCGGCGCTGCAGCAGGCGGCAGAGACGTATTTCGCCTCTGTCATCCGCCGCCCGCACGCCATCGCCAGCCTTGGCCTTTTCTGCGAACCCGAGCGCAACGCCCCCTTCAAGATGGTGGATGTGCTGCCATTGACCGGCGCCCTTGCGCCGACTGAGCCGGCCCTTGGCCAGGCTCTGTGACTTTTCAGGATGATCCGTTCATGACCGAAATGACCCACAGCTTCCGCAACGCCCGCCTCGTACTTCCCGATGAAGTGATCGACGGCAGCCTCGACATCCGCGCCGGCCTGATTTCCGGCATTGCCAGCGGCGCTGCCTCGCATGGCCATGATTGCGAGGGTGACTATCTCATCCCCGGGCTGGTCGAGCTGCACACCGACCACCTCGAGGTGCATTACGCCCCGCGTCCGAAGGTGCGCTGGAACCCGGTTTCCTCCGTCCAGGCCCATGACGCGCAGATTGCCTGCGCCGGCATCACCACCGTGTTCGACGCGCTGCGCCTCGGCATGGATGAGGACGCGGATCTCAAGGCCGACGACATGCGCCTGCTGGCCGATGCCATCGAGACCGCCCGGGCAGAAAATCGCCTCCGCGCAGACCACTTCATCCACCTGCGCTGCGAAGTGTCGGCGCCGGACGTGATGGATGGCTTCGAGATCTTCGGCCATGATCCGCTCGTCAAGCTGATCTCGCTGATGGACCATACCCCCGGTCAGCGCCAGTTCGTCTCCCTCGACGCCTACAAGCTCTACTACAAGTCCAAGAAGGGCTTCACCGACGAGCAGATGGCCGAGTTCATCGAGAAGCGCCGCGCCCGTGCCGATGACATCGCTCCGCGCAACCGCAAGCTCCTGTCTGCCATCGCCGCCGAACATGGCGTGATCATCGCCAGCCATGACGATGCCACGGTTGCGCATGTGGACGAGGCGATCAGCCTCAACACCCGCATCGCCGAATTCCCGACCACCCTGGAAGCGGCCCGCGCCTCCCATGCCGCCGGCATGGGCGTGCTGATGGGCGGCCCGAACGTGGTGCGCGGTGGCTCCCACTCCGGCAACGTTTCGGCCAAGGCCCTGGCGGAAGACGGCTGTCTCGACATTCTTTCGTCGGACTATGTTCCGGCCTCCCTGCTGCAGGCCGCGTTCCAGCTGGCCGACGAGATCGACAGCCTGACGCTGCCCAAGGCCATGGCCATGGTCACCTCGACCCCGGCGGAAATGGCTGGCCTGCATGACCGCGGCCGCCTCGTCGAAGGCCGGCGCGCCGATCTGGTGCAGGTGCGCATGGTCGGATCCGTGCCGGTGGTGCGCGGTGTCTGGCGCGAAGGCCGCCGCGTCGCCTGAAGCCGAAAATCGCCGGAAGGCGGACGTCCAGACGGAGCCGGACATGACCGACATCGCAGCAATGGACAGTCTCGAGACTGGGCGCACGGCTCCGGTCGGTCCCGGTCGGCTTGTTCTGGTTGTCGGGCCGAGCGGAGCGGGCAAGGACACGCTGATGAACGCGCTGCGGGCCGATCTCAGCGCTGATCCCCGCTTCGTCTTCGCCCGCCGCCAGATCACCCGCGCCGCTGACGGGGCAACGGAGGACCACGACGTCATCGACCGGGCCGAGTATGACCGCCGCTGCGCCTGCGGCGAGGTCGCTCTGGCCTGGGAAGCGCATGGTCTCGGCTACATCCTGCCGCCGAACGTCGATACGGCCGTGCGGCAGGGTCTGACAGTCATCGCCAACGGTGCCCGCCGCGCGCTGCCGTTGGCTCAGGCCAAGTACGCCCATGTCCGGGTGCTGCTGATCACCGCCCCGCGCGAAATCCTCGCAGAGCGCCTTGCTGCCCGTGGCCGCGAAACCCGCGAGCAGATCGAGGCCCGTCTTGATCAGGCCGATCTCGACATGCCAGGGATCGACGGCCTCATCCGCATCGACAACACCGGCTCCATTGCCGACAGCCTTGCCCTGATGCGGGCCGCCATCTCCGCGCCGGACTGACGGTTCGACAACCGCGCTTACGGCGGCGGCGGCGCAGCCGGCTGGTCCGGGATCACAACGGGGCCAGCCTCGCCCTGGGTTTCCTGACCGGGTTGCAGGCCCTTCACGCCCAGAGACCCGAGGAACCCGCTTGGCAGGCCGAAGCCCTGCTCGACGGCCTTCAGCACTTCCTGGTCGTTCACCTCGCCATCGAGCACCTTCTGCACGTCGATCTGTGTCTTGCCGCCCGTCGCCTGTTCGATCAGCTTGCCAGCAGCCGTGTTGAGCACATCTTCCGGCTTGGTACGCAGCAGCTTGACGAAGCCACCGCCATCCTCCTCCAGCTGCTTGTAGGCAGCAGCTGGGTTTTCCAGGATCCCCTGGATGTCCGGATAGATCTGCGGCTGGGACCAGGGGCCGCGAATGACAATCGGCACGCCAAGGCCGCCCATCACCTTGTCCGCGCCCTTCTTGCGCGGCTGCGGTGCGATGCCTTCAAGGCTCGGCACGATCTGCGGTTCCACGCGCCAGTCCAGCGTCATCGCCGGCATGTCCGTCGTGCCGCCGCCGGTCATCTGCAGAAGGGGCCCGTTCATCGCCAGATCGCTACTGACCGCGACGCCGTTCTGAAGCGAGAACGAGGCGCTGAGGCTGGTAAAGTCCGTCTGGTTGTCCTTCGCCGTCTGCCAGCCCAGCAGGGTTTCAACCGCAAGGCCGCGCACCATCTTTGGAATGTTGACGCCGAGGATGGCGCCATCGGCAAACGCAACCCGCGCCGTGCCGCCAAGGTTACCGACCAGCTCCGCCTCGCTGCCACCTTGCGTCGTCACATCAAAGGACAGTCCAGCCTGCCCCTGCAGCCAGGAGATCCCGGCCGCATCGCGCAGGAAGTCGCGTCCATTCAGCCCGGCAAGCTCCAGCGCTGCGCTGATCCGGGGCTGCCGCGCGCCGCCCTCGACCGAGAGGTTACCCTTGCCGCTGCCACCGTACAGCGCCATGCGCTCCAGACTGGCGGCGAGCGTGCCATTGGTGATCAACACAGCGACCTTGCTTTCGCCGATGCTGATCTTGTCCCAGGTGATCGCCCCTGCAGTCAATGACAAGTCGGCATCGAGCGCGGCAAGCCCGCCAAAGTCGACCGGAGCGTTGCTCCATCCGGCGGGTGCTGCGGTCTTCGGCGTCTTGCCGCCCGACTGCTTGCCACCGGCCGCCGTCGATGTCGCGCGGCCAAGATAGGGATCAAGCGGTAGGCTCTCCAGCGCGAGTTTCGCCGTCAGCTTCGGCGTTCCGGAAAGGCGCAGGCTGCCCTCGCCCGTTCCCTTGATGCCGTCGAGCGTGAAGCGCGCCTGCGAGAAGCTGACCGCATCAGGTGCCGCTGCCAGCTGCCCGGCCAGCGACAGGTTCTTCAGTCCGTCGCCCTTCGGCAGGGGGCGCCCGAGCCAGGACAGCAGGCCGCGCAGGTCTGCGGTGTCCAGGACAACATCGCCGTCGAGCCCCTTGGCTCCGGCGACGCGCCCGTCAAATCCGATCGTCACGCGCTGGCCTTGCGCCTTCACTTCGAGCGGTGCGGGCAGACCGGCCAGAAGCGGCGCGGGTGTCGCCTTGCCGCGAATGGCAAAGGGTTCGTCGCGCCATTTCACCTGACCGGTGACGGCAATCGGCTTGTCCAACCCGTCGAATTTCGCCGTCATGTTGAGGCCGGTGAGGCGGTCCGCTTGCGGGTCACCGCCAGCCAGGCCCGCAAGCCCGAGCCCCGAGACTGTGCCATCGCTCAGCGTGACACTGCCCGACAAGGCAAGGCTTGCCAGAAGTTCCGGCGTCGACTGGCCCTGGGCCGAGAAGGCCAGATCGGTTGCAAAGGCTCCTTCCGCCGGCAGGCTGCGGCCTGTCAGGGTCAAGACGTCGGCCAGCGTGCCGCCGGTCGACTGCACACGGCCAGTGATCCGGGGCGCCTTGCCGCCAAGCTCGGCTTGCGCAGCCCCGGCCAGCGTCATCGCGCCAACGCTGAAGGACGCCTCGTGCACCAGCACCTCGGCCGGGCTCGCCGCGACGCGGCCGGACAGGCTGACCGCCCCGGCCAGCGCCGGCAATTCAGCCGGAGAGGAGCCGGTCAGGGCAAGTGCCTCCGCAAGCGAAGCCGCCTTGCCGTCGAGACGCAGGTCAAGCGCAAGCGGCGCAAGGCCGAGGCTTCCCTTGGCCGACAGGCTTGTTGCCCCCGATGACAGGGTCGCGGAAACGGCTGCCGCCGCACCGCCCGCAAGCTTCACCGGAGAATCCGCTTCCGCCTCAAGCTTGACCGGCAGGCCCTGCCAGGTGGCGGTTCCGGACAGGCGGGCCGGACCGGCGAGATCCGGCACGGCCAACCGCGCATCCACGCCGGTCAGGAGAAGGTCCCTGCCGCTGCGGGCATCAGCATAGGCAATCTGCCCGCGTACGATCTCGACATCGTCGAAACCGACACGGGTCAGGCCGGAGAGTTCGCGCACGGCGCCCTGATCGCCGCCCGTGACGGCGGCAGGCGGCTCGCTGGCCGGCTGCGCTGGCTGGTCTGGCGCCGGGGTTGCGCCATCAAACTGGGTGAAGACGCCTTCGATCCGCTTCATCGGCTGGCGCGGGGCCCAGCTGGTCTGGCCGTCGGCGGCAATTTCAAGCTGCAGGCGCGGCGCGTCGAGCCGCACACCGGTCACCTGAACCGCGCCGCCAAACAGCGCGCCCCAGGCGAGCGAGAACTCCACCGCCTCCGCCTTGGCAAATTCCAGCCCGCGTGTGCCCGCCTCACCGGACAGGCCAACGTCCTTCGCAGTCAGATGCAGGCCGGGAAACAGCGACACCTCGACGCCGCCATCGACCCTGAGGTACCAGCCTGTGGCCGCTTCCAGCTCCTGCACCACCCGCGCCTTGATCGCCTCGCGCGGAAGGAACATGGGCACAACGAACACAGCCGTCCCGACGACGAGGCCCGTTCCGGCCAGTGCGATCAGCGCGCGCTTCATCCCGTCTCTCCGCAATCGAATCGCGGCTAGTCTAAGGCAAAGCGTGTCAACAGCGTGACCATTGATCGCCCGGTGACCTCAGGGATCGTCTAAACTGTCAGGTGGCGGCGGACTTCCTGCTCGTCCAGCTCGGCGCGCGCGCCGGCCATGACCACCTCGCCGCGGTCCATGACCGCGAATGTGTCAGCCAGATCGCGGGCAAATTCGAAGTATTGCTCCACCAGAACGATGGCCATCGTGCCTTGCTGCCGCAACCAGTCGATGGCCCGGCCGATATCCTTGATGATCGACGGCTGGATGCCTTCGGTCGGCTCGTCAAGGATCAGCAGGCGCGGCCGGGTGACGAGGGCGCGGGCAATGGCGAGCTGCTGCTGCTGGCCGCCCGAAAGGTCGCCGCCGCGACGCGACAGCATCGCCTTCAGCACCGGAAACAGCTCGAAGATCTCGGCCGGGAGCTTGCGGTCGCGCCAGGGCAGAGGTGCAAAACCGGTTTCGAGGTTTTCCTTCACGCTCAGGAGCGGGAATATCTCGCGCCCTTGCGGCACCACCGCAATGCCGAGCTTTGCCCGCTGATGCGGCGCCAGCTTCGAAATGTCTTGCCCATTCCACAGGATGCGTCCGGCACTGATGTCTTGTTGCCCTGCAATCGCGCGCAAGGTCGACGTCTTCCCCACCCCGTTGCGTCCCATGACGCAGGTCACTTCGCCCACCTTCGCCTCCAGCGACACCGCCTTCAGCGCCTGCGCGGCCCCGTAATGCAGATCAATCTTCTCAACGCTCAGCATGGTCTGCTCCGAATTCGCCATCAAACGCCACCGCCTGTTTTCGCCCCCCGTGGAGGGAGGTCCGAAACAGACCAACCGTCGCGCATTGCCTTCCAACTTGCCGCGGCTTCCTCTCCCCCCTTGAGGGGGAGATGTCTGCATCAGCAGACAGAGGGGGGTGGCGGCGCCCAAACACGTTCCTGCCGCTCTCATGGTCTGAGAGGCTGACACCCCCCTCTGCCCCCTGAAGGGGGCATCTCCCCCTCAAGGGGGGAGAGGGCGGCCAGACAAGCCGGGCGGGCTATTGCTTCACCGCCCGAGATAAACCTCCACCACCCGCTCGTCCGACGACACGTGGTCGATCGAGCCCTCGGCCAGCACCGATCCCTCGTGCAGAACCGTCACCTTGACGCCCAGCGCGCGGATGAAGGTCATGTCGTGTTCCACCACCACGACCGAGCGGGTCTTGTTGATGTCGCGCAGGAGATCGGCCGTCTCGGCAGTCTCCGCGTCGGTCATGCCGGCTGCCGGCTCGTCGACCAGAAGCAGCTGCGGTTCCTGCGCCAGCAGCATGCCGATCTCCAGCCATTGCTTCTGGCCGTGGCTGAGGTTGGCCGCCAGATCGTCCCGCCGGCTGCCGAGCCGGATCAGCTCCAGCAAGTCCTCGATGCGGGCTCTTTCTGCAGGGCGCAGCACATGGAACAACGTCGAGAACGGCCCGCGCGGCGCTTTCAGCGCCAGCTCCAGATTGTCCCAGACGGTATGGCTCTCGAACACGGTCGGCTTCTGGAACTTGCGGCCAATGCCGAGTTCCGCAATCGCCGCTTCATCCATGCGGGTAAGGTCCGTGGCGCCGCCAAAGAACACTTCGCCGCTGTCGGGCCGGGTCTTGCCGGTGATGACATCCATCATCGTCGTCTTGCCGGCGCCATTGGGGCCAATGATCGCCCGCATTTCCCCCGGCTCGATCACCAGCGAGAGCGAATTGAGCGCGCGGAACCCGTCGAAGGAAACACTGACGCCGTCGAAATAGAGAAGGCTGGACTGGCGCATGGCTTACTCCGCCGGTTGGGGTTCGCCCGTGGAGGGCGTTGCGGGTTCGGATTTCAGCGTCCGGTGCCGGGGCAGCCGGGCCCGCACCATGGCGGCCAGACCGACCAGCCCTTTCGGCAGGAACAGGGTGACGACGACGAACAGGGCACCAAGGGCAAACAGCCAGACCTCCGGCAGCACCGCCGTGAACCAGGTCTTGCCATAGTTGACCAGCACCGCGCCAAAGATCGGGCCGAACAGCGTGCCCCGCCCGCCGACGGCCACCCAGATGACGGCCTCGATGGAATTGGCCGGCTCGAACTCGCCCGGGTTGATGATGCCGACCTGCGGCACGTAGAGCGCCCCTGCAAGCCCGGCCATCATCGCCGACAGGGTCCAGACGAACAGCTTGTAATGCTCCACCCGGTAGCCGAGGAAGCGCGTGCGGCTTTCCGCATCGCGCACCGCCACCAGCACCTTGCCGAGCTTGGACCGGGTGACCGAGCGGGCCAGCAGGAAGCACAGCACCAGGGCCAGCCCGGAGGCCACGAACAGCGCCGCGCGGGTTCCGTCCGCCTGGACCGGGAAGCCGAGGATGTCCTTGAAGTCGGTGAGGCCATTGTTGCCGCCAAAGCCCATGTCATTGCGGAAGAAGGCGAGCAGCAGCGCATAGGTGAGCGCCTGGGTGATGATCGACAGATAAACCCCGGACACACGCGAGCGGAAGGCAAACCAGCCGAAGATGAAGGCCAGCACGCCCGGCACCAAGAGCACCATCATCAACGCATAGGGGAACATGTCGAAGCCGGTCCAATACCAGGGCAGCTCCTTCCAGTTCAGGAACACCATGAAGTCCGGCAGCACCGGGTCACCATAAACGCCGCGCGGTCCGATCTGGCGCATCAGGTACATGCCCATGGCATAGCCGCCGAGGGCAAAGAAGGCACCGTGTCCGAGCGAGAGGATGCCGCAGTAACCCCAGACCAGATCCACCGACAGCGCCAGCAGCGCATAGGTCAGATACTTGCCCATCAGGCTGACCGCATAGGTCGGCACATGCAGCGGATGGTCAGGCGGTAGCAGCAGGTTGAGCGCCGGCACCGCAACAATGACAAGACCGAGGATGGCCAGGAACAGCGCCGCCTGGCGGTCGAAGGCGCGAACGAGAAACGACGTAATCATGCTTCGACTGCCCGGCCCTTGAGGGCGAACAGCCCCCGCGGACGCTTCTGGATGAAGAGGATGATGAAGACGAGCATGAGGATCTTGGCGAGCACTGCCCCGGCATAGGGTTCCAGGAACTTGTTCACCACACCAAGCGTCAGCGCGCCGACAAGCGTGCCCCAGAGATTGCCGACCCCGCCGAACACCACGACCATGAAGCTGTCGATGATGTAACCCTGACCGAGGTTGGGCGACACGTTGTCGATCTGCGACAGCGCCACCCCGGCAATGCCAGCAATGCCCGACCCAAGCCCGAAGGTCAGCGCGTCGATCCAGGGTGTGCGGATGCCCATCGAGGCTGCCATGCGCCGGTTCTGGGTCACAGCCCGCGTATAGAGGCCAAAGGGCGTCTTCTTCAGCACCAGCATCAGCCCAGCAAAGACCAGCAGCGAGAACACCACGATCCAGAGGCGGTTGTAGGTGATCGTCATCTCGCCGAGCTGGAAGGCACCGGACATCCAGTCCGGATTGCCGACTTCCCGATTGGTCGGGCCGAAGATGGAACGCACGGCCTGCTGCAGGATCAGCGACAGGCCCCAGGTGGCCAGCAGTGTCTCCAGCGGCCGGCCATAGAGGAAGCGGATGATCCCGCGCTCGATGGCAATGCCGATCAGCGCGGTCACGAGAAAGGCAAGCGGCAGGGCGATGGCGAGCGAGCCGCCGAACAGTCCCGGCGCGGTGGTGCGGATCACCTCCTGCACCATGAAGGTGACATAGGCCCCGATCATTACCATCTCGCCATGCGCCATGTTGATGACGCCCATTACACCGAAGGTGATGGCAAGGCCGATGGCGGCCAGCAACAGCACAGACCCCAGCGAAATGCCGTACCAGACATTCTGGCCAACATCCCAGAGCGCCAAGTTCTGGTTGATGCCGGTGATGGCGCGGGTCGCGGCATCGCGCAGGGCAACCGGCGTCCCGGCGTTTCCGGCTACGCCCGTCAGGATCGACAGGGCATCCCGGTCACCGCGGCCCGCCAGCACGCGAACGGCCTCGATCTTGGTTGTTTCGGGCGCATCGACCGCGAGGAGAACGGCAGCCCGCGCCTCCTGCATTACGGTCAGAACGCGAGCGTCGGTCTCGGCCGCAATCGCCGCATCCAGCAGCGCCAATCCTTCGACGTCGACCGATTTGAACATCGCACCCGCCGCAGCCATCCGCACCTGCGGATCCGGCGCCATCAGCGTCAGGCCGCCCAGCGCGCTGCGGATGGTGCGGCGCAAGCCATTGTTGACCTTGATCTTTGTCAGCGCCGCCGGCGACGTGGTGCCGAGCGCCTCGCCTGTTAGCGGATCGGTCAGGGCGAGATCCGCGCCAGCCTTGGTCCCGATAACGACCAGCTTGTCGCTCTTGCGCTCATAAAGGTCACCGTTGGACAGCGCCTCAAGCGCGGGTGCCACAGCCGGGTTTGCCGTCGCAGCCAGCGCACCGACCTGCGCCTCCGTTTCCTTGAAGCCGCCCTTAGCCAGCGCATTGACCAGTGGCCGAAGCACCTCAACGCCCTCTGCATGACCGGTTGTCTGGACCATGCAGCCCATCACCAGCGCCAGCAGGCAGATCATCAGATTTTTCAGAGACATATGCGCCACCAGGCTGGAAGAATTTGGGATTGGGCCAACATGCAAACCATTTTCCGCACCCGCTCCGTGTCACCCCGGCCGAGCAACGCGAGAGCCGGGGTGACGCGGAGAGCTTGTCAGCGTCTCGAAAGCCCCCTTCCCGGACATCCGGAAAGGAGACCTCGCTTACGCTCACATCAGCTGCCGGAGCCGCCGCACTTGCCGGTCTTGACGTTGAAGTTTCCGCAGGACAGCGGCGCGCGCCAGTCGGCGATCAGGTCCTTGGAGCCTTCGAGGTAGTCAGACCACTCGTCGCCCACCACGAGGCCCGGGGTTTCCCATACGGTCTCGAACTGGCCGTCGGCCTGGATCTCGCCGATGAGCACCGGCTTGGTGATGTGGTGGTTCGGCATCATGGCCGAGTAGCCGCCGGAGAGGTTCGGCACGGACACGCCGACGAGGGAGTCGATCACGGCATCCGGATCGACGGTGCCAGCCTTCTCGACCGCCTTCACCCACATGTTGAAGCCGATGTAATGCGCTTCCATCGGGTCATTGGTCACGCGCTTGTCGTTGCCGGTGAACGCACGCCAGCTGGAGATGAACTCGGCATTGACCGGGTTGTCGACGGACTGGAAGTAGTTCCAGGCGGCCAGGTGACCAACCAGCGGCGCGGTGTCGAGGCCGGCGAGCTCTTCCTCACCCACCGAGAAGGCGACGACGGGGATGTCTTCGGCTTTGATGCCGGCGTTGCCCAGTTCCTTGTAGAACGGCACGTTGGCGTCGCCGTTGATCGTCGAGACCACCGCGGTCTTCTTGCCAGCCGAGCCGAAAGCCTTGATGTCGGACACGATCGTCTGCCAGTCGGAATGACCGAACGGCGTGTAGTTGATCATGATGTCCTCGTCCTTGACGCCCTTCGACTTCAGGTAGGCTTCAAGGATCTTGTTGGTCGTGCGCGGATAGACATAGTCGGTGCCGGCCAGAACCCAGCGCTCGACGCCTTCGTCCTTCATCAGGTAATCCACCGCCGGGATCGCCTGCTGGTTGGGGGCAGCGCCGGTGTAGAAGACGTTGCGCTGGCTTTCCTCGCCTTCATACTGGACGGGGTAGAACAGGATCGAGTTCAGCTCCTCGAACACCGGCAGAACCGACTTGCGCGACACCGAGGTCCAGCAGCCGAACACGGCCGAGACCTTGTTGACCGAGATCAGCTCGCGCGCCTTTTCGGCAAACAGCGGCCAGTCTGAGGCCGGGTCAACGACCACGGCTTCCAGCTTCTTGCCGAGCACGCCGCCCTTCTTGTTCTGCTCCTCGATGAGGAACAGCATCGTGTCCTTCAGCGTGGTCTCGGAAATCGCCATCGTGCCCGAGAGCGAGTGCAGGATGCCGATCTTGATGGTCTCCTCGGCCATCGCACCGCCCATCATGGTCGATGCCATCAGACCTGCGAGCGTCAGCCCTGCCATGCGGCTTTTCAGTTTCATCATCTGTTTGTCCCCTTCTGTCCCCGACTGCCTTGACCTTGGCCATTCTTGCGGCCGGCTGGTTCCCTCAGCCGTCGAAGGGGATCGTGCGCTGCGATATCGCGGCGCAACATACGTCGATTGACGTAAGCGCCCTGCGTCATCCGCGCCGTCGCCCGTGCGATAGGCAGGCAAAGCGGCACGAACCCTGCAAAGCCGAGCGAGACGACGCGAGACCCGGCAGAAATGACGGCTCTGGCCGGGCCGAACCTGCCGTTGCGGCTCAAAATTTCGGCAAATGCCCAGAAGGGAGGCGGATTGCATGACCGCGCGCCAGCGCATCCTGCCGGTGCGGCGGCATTACAACCAATGGGTCAACAACCAGACCCTGGAAGACTATGCCCTGCGCTTCACGGCCAAGAGCGCCCGTCGCCTCTCCAGCCGCGCGATCTCGCATACGGCCGGCGGCGCAATCGCCTTTCTGGCGCTGGAGGCCATCGGCGGCGCCATCACCCTGTCCTACGGCACGGCCAATGCCTTTGCCGCGATCCTGGTCGGCTGTCTCGTGCTTCTGCTGGTCGGCTGGCCGATTGCCCGCTCGGCCATGCGCCATGGCGTCGACATCGACCTGCTGACCCGCGGCGCCGGTTTCGGCTACATCGGCTCGACGCTGACCTCGCTGATCTACGCCAGCTTCACCTTCATCCTGTTCGCCATCGAAGCCTCGATCATGTCGAGCGCGCTCGACTACGCCTTCGGCCTGCCGCTTTGGATCGGCTACATCGTCAGCGCGCTGGTGGTGATCCCGCTGGTCACCCATGGCATCACGCTCATCAGCCGCTTCCAGATCCTGACGCAGCCTTTCTGGCTGGTGCTCAACATCCTGCCTTTTGTCTTCATCGCCTTCGCAGACTGGGGTGCCGTGGCGGACTGGCTCAGCTTTTCCGGCATTGATCCGGCGACAGGAGCCCCCCGCGCGCCGGACTCCAATCCGGTTGACCTGATGCAGTTCGGCGCGGCCTCGGCGGTGATCCTGGCGCTGATGGCCCAGATCGGCGAGCAGGTCGACTTCCTGCGCTTCCTTCCTCCGGGGGAAAAGCCCGGGATCCTGCGCCGCCTTGCCCTGTTTCTGGCCGGCCCCGGCTGGGTCATCATCGGTCTGCCGAAGCTGATCGCCGGGTCATTCCTGGCCGTGCTCGTCCTCTCCGCCGGCGTTCCGGTGGCGGAGGCAGACGAGCCTTCGCGCATGTATGCGGTCGCCTTCGGCTACATGCTGCCGTCCGAGCAGGCCGCCGTGCTGCTGATGGCTGCCTTCGTCGTGGTGGCGCAGCTGAAGATCAACGTGATGAATGCCTATGCAGGGTCGCTGGCCTGGTCGAACTTCTTCTCCCGGCTCACCCATTCCCATCCGGGCCGCGTGGTCTGGCTGGTCTTCAACGTCGGCATCGCGCTCCTCCTGATGGAACTCGGCATCTACGGCCTCCTGGAGGAAACGCTTGGCGTGTTCTCGATCATCGCCATGGCCTGGCTGTCGGCGATCTCGGCGGACCTGTTCGTGAACAAGCCGCTCGGCCTGTCACCCCCCGGCATCGAGTTCAAGCGCGCGCATCTTTATGACATCAATCCGGTCGGCACCGGCGCCATGAGCCTTGCCGCCATCGTCGCGCTGCTCGCCCATTATGGCACCTTCGGGCAACTGGCAGCGTCCCTCGCCACCTTCATCGCGCTTGGCCTTGCCTTCGTGCTCGCCCCGGCCATCGCCTTCGCCACGGGCGGCAAGTACTATCTGGCGCGCAAGCCGCGCCGGCACTGGCAGACAAAGACGGCCATCACCTGCTCGATCTGCGAGAACCCCTTCGAGCCCGAGGACATGGCCTATTGCCCAGCCTATCAGGTGCCGATCTGCTCGCTCTGCTGCACGCTGGATGCCCGTTGTCATGACAGCTGCAAGCCGAAGGCCCGGCTGAAATATCAGACCCGCAGCGTCGCCGAGACCGCCCTGCCCGCCTGGGTCCTGGAACATCTCTCCACCCGGCTCGGCCGCTATCTCATGACCGCCGTTCCGGTCATCGCCGGCATCGCCCTGATCCTCACCGTGATCACCCACCAGGCCGCCACCAGCCTTCCACCGGGCGCCGATGTGGTCGGACGGACGGTGGCGCTGATCTTCGTCGTCTTCGCCATCTCGGCAGGCATTGGCGTCTGGTTCCTGGTGCTGGCGCATGACACGCGCCACGTTGCAGAAGAGGAATCCCTGCGCCAGAACTCGCTGTTGCTGAAGGAGATCGAGGCGCACCGCAAGACAGACGCCGCGCTGCAGAAGGCCAAGGAAGCCGCCGAGGCCGCCAACCTTGCCAAGAGCCGCTATGTCATTGGCCTCAGTCACGAGCTGCGCACGCCACTCAACGCGGTTCTAGGCTATGCCCAGGTGCTGGAACGGGACGAGGCCATCCCGCGCGAACGCAAGGCCTCGATTCGCGTCATCCGCCGCAGCGCCGAGCACCTCTCCGGACTGATCGATGGCTTGCTGGACATCTCCCGCATCGAGGCCGGCCGGCTGCAGGTGGACATGGCCACGGTCAACATCCACGAGTTCCTCGACCAGATCGTCGCCATGGTGCGGCTGCAGACCCAGGCGGCCGGCCTTGCCTTCGCGTTCCGCAAGGCACCCAACCTGCCGACGCTGGTGCGCACCGATGAAAAGCGCCTGCGGCAGATCCTCGTCAACCTGTTGTCGAATGCAGTGAAATTCACCAGCGCCGGCACCATCACGCTGGAGGTCGGCTATCGATCGCAGGTCGCCACCTTCCGCATTTCCGACACCGGCACCGGCATCGGCGAGGAAGACATGACCCGCATCTTCGAGCCCTTCGGGCGCGGCAGCGGCGAGAGTGTCGCCCGCACGCCCGGTCTGGGACTGGGCCTGACGATCACCAAGCTGATGGCGCAGACCCTCGGTGGCTCGCTGGCCGTCACGAGCCGCCCCGGCGAGGGCAGCACCTTCGAGGTCCGGCTGATGCTGGCCGCCCTTGCCGACCAGCAGCCGCTGGTCTCGCCCGAACGCCCCGTCACCGGCTACACCGGCCCGCGCCGCCGGATCCTCGTCATCGACGACAATGCAGATCACCGGGCGCTGATGGTCGAAATCCTCGCCCCGCTCGGCTTTGAAGTGGAGCTGGCCGCCGACGGGCCGCAGGGCATCGACAGCGCCTTCCGCACCAGGCCGGACCTGCTGCTGCTCGACATTTCCATGCCCGGCATGAACGGCTGGCAGGTGGCAACCCTCTTGCGCCAGCGCGGCCTCACCGCGCCCATCGTCATGCTCTCGGCCAACATCGGCGACACGGCCCTGCGCCCGGCCGGCGAACCGGCGCATGACGACGCCCTGTCGAAACCCGTCGATCTCGCCCAGCTCCTGGACCGGATCGGCCGCCTGCTGGGCCTGAGCTGGACCCGGGCCGGCGATGCCCCGTCCATCGTCCCGGCCCCTGTGACGCCAGCCCCTGCCGTGGTCGGCGAGACCGACAAGGTTCCAGTTGCAGCCGCCTCCCTGTCATCGCGGCACATCCGCGACCTGATCAGCCTCGGCGACATAGGCTACGTCCATGGCATCGAGGCCAAGCTCAGCGAGCTGGACAGCGCGGGCGCGGATGCCGCTCTCATCGCCCGTCTTCGCACAAGCATCGAACAGTTCGACTTTGCCGGCTATCGCAAGATCCTCGAGGACACAGCCCCCCATGACTGACGCCGCCGGTTCCCCCGCCGCCTCGCGCGACATCGTCCTCGTGGTGGATGATTCCCCCGAGACCCTCGGCTTCCTGACAAAGGCTCTGGAGACCTCCGGCGTTACCGTGCTGGTCGCC
This sequence comes from Pannonibacter sp. SL95, assembly GCF_026672425.1. GTDB lineage: Bacteria > Pseudomonadota > Alphaproteobacteria > Rhizobiales > Stappiaceae > Pannonibacter. The sequence goes on along the minus strand of NZ_JAPPRC010000003.1, from coordinate 53,766 downwards.
ACCTCCGGCACCGCCGCGCTGGCCATCTGCGACCGCATCACGCCGGACATGGTGCTGATGGACGCGGTGATGCCCGCACCCGACGGCTTCGAGACCTGCCGGCTGCTCAAGGCCCGGCGCGGGCTGGAGCATGTGCCGGTGATCTTCATGACCGGCCTCAGCGAGACGGAGCATGTGGTGCATGCGCTGGAAAGCGGCGGCGTCGACTTTCTCACCAAGCCGATCAATCTCGACGAGCTGCAGGCCCGCATCCGGGTGCACCTTGCCAATGCGCGTCAGGTCCAGAGCGCCCGCATCGCGCTGGATGCCGCAGGCCGGCACCTGATCGCCGTCAGCGCGGACGGCAACATCAAGTGGTCCACACCGCAGACCAGCCAGGTTCTCGAAGCCCTGGACCGAGGCAACGTTGCTGCGGGCGAAACCGCGCTGGACCGTATCCGAACCGCGCTGGCCGGCTGGATCGCAGCCGCCAGCCGACAGGCGACGGGGCGGCCAGACCCGCTTGTGCTCGACCTCGGGGCCGCCGGCCAGTATGAATTCGCCCCCATCGGCTCGATCAGCGCTGACGAGCACCTGTTCCGCCTCACCAGCGCCAGCCACCCCGGCCAGACGGACGCACTGCGCCAACGCTTCGGTCTCACCCCGCGCGAGGCGGATGTCCTGACCTGGATCTCGCGCGGCAAGTCCAACAAGGACATCGGCGACATTCTCGGCCTCAGCCCGCGCACGGTGAACAAGCACCTCGAGCAGATCTACGTCAAACTCGGCGTCGAGAACCGCGCCTCCGCCGCCGTCCGGGCCAGCGAGGTGCTTCGGGACCTCTAACCGGATCATTTGACCTTGTTTTTTGGTCCATATGATCTATTTTTAGGGTATCGACCCTCATTGGCACGGTGACCGCATGGAAGCTGCTCTCAAGCCCCGGCCCGTCGACGACCTTCAGGCCGTCGGCCTCAAGGCCTACAGCCGCGTCGCCGACGCATGGTCGTTGACGGTTCGCGAGGCCGCAGGTCTGTGCGACATGTCGGACTCCTCCTGGAAACGCGCCAAGACCGCAAGCTTCCGGGGCGAGCTGACCCGCGATCAGCTGTTGCGCCTCAGCGCCCTCATCGGCATCTACAAGTCGCTGCAGCTCTACTTCAGTCCGGATCTTGCCGACCGCTGGATCAAGCTGCCCAACACCGGGCCAGAATTTGACGGCCAGCGCCCGGTCGACGCGATGATCGACGGCGGCCTGCCGAAGATCCTCAGTGTCCGGACCTATCTCGATGCCCTCCGAGGTGGCGCGTGAAGCTGACCGCGATCGCCGACCGCGCCCTGATCCGGCTGATCTCGAAAACGCACCACAAGCCGCCCGTGCTGCGCGGTCTTGTCGACAGCGACCGGGAAGCGGAAGTCCTGGCCGAGCTGGAAGGCCTGACCAATGCGCGGCTGAAAGCCGAGCGGGAGGGCAGCCCCGGTATCGACAGGCGGGAGCTGGCGTTCTTCCGCCGCAAGGCCGATCTCGCCCTCTATGGCGAGACCCACATCAACGCCGCGTTTGTCTACACGCGGCCGACCGGCAACCGCTTCAACGGCGGCGACCGCGGCGCGTGGTACTGTGCCTATGATCCATTGACCTCCGCCGCCGAGGTGGGGTTTCACCGCACGCGGGAGCTCTCCTACATCGGCCATTTCCACGCGGAGGCCGCCTATGTGGAACTCCTCGCCGACTTCATCGGCGACTTCCCGGACCTGACGGACACACCTGATCACCCGGCGCTGGCGGCGGAACCGGCGGCCGGCTATCCGGCTGGCCAGGCGCTCGCGGCCGATCTGCGCCGTCAGGGACATCGCGGCCTGCTCTACCCGTCCGTGCGCCAGCCCGGCGGCCGCTGCTTCGTCGCCTTCGATCCCGGGATCATCCAGAACGTGCGGCCGGGGGCCAGCTGGACGTTGCGCTGGTCGGGCACGCCGTACTTCTCCGTCGAGATGGACGCCGGCTAGGCAGTCTCTACTTGTAACGTAATTACATTACATATACACACCGGGTAGTCTCGTCCATACCCGGTGGCATCGCCTTGACAACACACGCCTCTGCCCTGATCATTCGCCGTGATGGTTCCCGGCGAACAAGCGCTTTGCCGGGTGAAAAGGGAACACGGTACGGTGTAGCCAACAGGCGCCAAGTCCGTGACTGCCCCCGCAACTGTAGGCGGCGAGCCGACCCCAGACAGCCACTGTCCCAAGTGCCACACGACCGGCGCGGGATGGGAAGGCAGGGCAAGGCGACGACCCGCAAGTCAGGAGACCTGCCATCACCGACCCACAACAGCCACCGGGCGGGGTGCCCCGGAAGGAGAAATTCGGTGACCATTCAGCGGCCGGTTACGGCCCATTCCCCTATTCCCGGCGACGACCGGACCTTATCCAACGAGCCGACGCACGAGCTCGTCGTCTGCGTGACATGCCGCCCGCGCGGCAGTGAAGACCGTCCCGGCAAGGCACTTCTGGCAGAGCTAACTGCACAGATGGCTGCAGACGCAGCGTGGCGCGTCGGCGGCATCGAGTGCATGGCCGCCTGCGGCCGTCCCTGCGCCATCGCCCTCCAGTCGCAGGACAAGACCACCTGGCTCTTCGGCGACATGGACCTCACCGATGCCGAGGACATTGCCCGCTTTGCCCGCCAGTACGAGGCGCTGCCGGACGGCTGGTGCAAGGCCTCGGAGCGGCCCGGCAAGCTCGCCCGGACCGCCCTCGCGCGCATCCCCGCCTCCGGCCGGGTGCTGCCCCCGGATGCCGATGCCTGCACATGAGCGCGCCCTTTTTCGAGGCGGAAGGCCTCTGCTGGGGACCGCGCGGCCGGCCTGACCTCCTGGCCGACATCAACCTCACGCTCAATCAGGGCGAGGTGCTGGCGATCTGCGGTGCCAACGGAGCCGGCAAGTCGTCGCTGCTGCGGCTGCTCTACCGCTTCCATCGTCCCCGCCGCGGGCATGTCCGGCTGGAAGGCACCGATATCTGGAGCCTGCCCGCCCGCGATGTCGCCTGCCGGATTGCTGCCGTGCTGCAGGAACAGCCGACGGACTTTGCCCTGACCGTGCGCCAGATCGTGGCACTCGGACGCCTGCCGCATCAACGCGGTCTCAGCGCGGCCGGCTCGGCCGACCGCGATGCGATTGCCCATGCGCTCGCCCGCCTGCATCTCAACGCTCTGGCCGAGCGGCCCTTCGGCACCCTGTCGGGCGGCGAGCGCCAGCGCGTGATGGTGGCCCGGGCGCTGGCCCAGGCGCCCAAGCTGCTGATTCTGGACGAGCCGACAAACCACCTCGACATCCGCCACCAGCTCGAGCTGATGGCGCTGCTGCGGGGCCTCGGCCTCACGGTGATCACCACCCTGCACGACCTGACACTCGCCGCCGAATACGCCGACCGGGTGCTGCTGCTCGCTGGCGGCCGCGTCCTGACCGAAGGCGCCCCGGCCGAGGTCTTCACGGAAACCCACATCGCGGGCGCCTTTGCCGTGCGCTCGCGAATCGATCTCAGCGGGCAACATCCCCGCTTCTCCTTTCACCTCTGACTGAAGAGACCCTGACATGCGTCTGAAACTTGCCGTCGCCGCCTTCCTGCTCTCCACCGTGGCCGCCGCGGCCTATCCGGTGACCGTGAAAAGCTGCAACCGCGACGTGACCTTCGAGGCCGCACCGAAGCGCGCCATTTCCAACGACGTCAACCTCACCGAGATGATGCTGGTGCTCGGCCTGACCGACCGCATGGCCGGCTACACCGGCGTGTCCGGCTGGAAGACGCTGGATCCGGAAATGCGCGAAGGCGTCAAGGAACTGCCTGAGCTTGCGGAAAAGTACCCGACCAAGGAAGTGCTGCTCGGCGCGGAAGCCGACTTCTTCTTCGCCGGCTGGAACTACGGCATGAAGGTCGGCGGCGAGGTCACCCCCGAGACCCTTGCCCCCTTCGGCATCCAGGTCTACGAGCTGACCGAAAGCTGCATCCACATCGGCCCCAAGGAGAAAATCTCCATGGGCGACATGTACAACGACCTGATCAACCTCGGCCGCATCTTCGGCGTCGAGGACAAGGCAAAGGCGCTGGTCGCCGGCTATGAGGCCCGGCTCGCCGAGGCAACCGCCAAGGTCGACAAGTCCAATCCCTTGCGAGTCTTCGTCTATGACAGCGGCGAGGACACCCCCTTCACCTCCGGCCGCTACGCCATGCCGACCGCGCTGATCGAGGCTGCCGGCGGCAAGAACATCATGGATGACCTGGACAAGAGCTGGGCCACCGTCGCCTGGGAGCCCGTGGTCGACCGCAACCCGGAAGTGATCGTGATCGTGAACTACGGCAAGGTCACCGCCGAGCAGAAGATCGCCTTCCTCAAGGCCAACCCGGCCTTCGCCAATGTCGATGCCGTGAAGAACGACCGCTTCGTGGTGCTCGAATATGTCGAGGCAACGCCTGGCCCCCGCAACATCCGCGCCGTGGAGAAGCTCGTTGACGGTTTCGCTGGAAAGTGAGGCTGCGGCCGCCGTCCCGGGCGAGCAACACCGGCTCTGGCCGGTGCTGCTCACCGGCGTGGTCGGCCTTGGCCTCCTCGTCCTTGCCATCCTGACCGCCGTCGCCGTGGGGGCCATTTCCGTGCCCCTCGGCGATGTCGCCGGGATTGTCGCCAACAAGCTGCTGCCCGGGTCCGTGACCGAGACCTGGACGCCAGCGCGCGAGGCCATCGTGTGGGACATCCGCTTCCCCCGGGCGCTGCTCGCCGCACTCGTCGGAGCCGGACTTGCGGTCACCGGCGCGGTGCTGCAGTCGGTCACCCGCAACCCTCTGGCTGATCCGCACCTGCTCGGCATTTCCTCGGGCGCGGCCTTCGGCGCCATCCTGGCGCTGCTGCACACGGGGCTGTTCCTCGGTCTCCTGACCGTGCCGCTGCTGGCCTTTGCCGGCGCGCTTGGCGCCACGGCTGTGGTGCTGGGCGTGGTGAAGGTCGCCCGCGCCGGCTCGCCCGACCGGCTGGTGCTGGCCGGCGTTGCCGTCTCCTTCATCATCATGGCGCTGGCCAACATCCTGATATTCCTGGCCGATCCGAAGGCCACCCACACGGTGGTGTTCTGGATGCTGGGCGGGCTCGGCCTCGCGCAATGGAACCACCTGATCTATCCGCTTGCGGTGCTGGTGCCCTGTGGCCTGTGGCTGTGGTTCAAGGCCGGCGCGCTCAACGCCGTCACCCTCGGAGACGAGACAGCCTCGACACTCGGCGTGCCTGTCACGCGGCTGCGCTTGTCGGTGTTTGTCGCCGGCGCCCTTGTCACCGGGGTCTGCGTTGCCTTCTCCGGCATCATCGGCTTTGTCGGCCTCATGATGCCGCATCTGGTGCGTCTGATTGCCGGCGGCGACAATGCCCGCGTCATCCCGCTATCCGCGCTGGCCGGAGCCCTGTTCCTGATCCTAGCCGACATCTGCGCGCGTGTGATCATGGCGCCAGAGGACATGCCCATCGGCATCGTCACCGGCCTCGTCGGCGGGGTGTTCTTCATCTGGCTGATGGCGCGCGAGCGGTAAGGCACCAGAACTGGTCAGCGGCCCGATAGGGGCGTCTGCGGCAATGGCCAGCCTTGCCGGACCGCAAGACCCCGATAGGCCTGTTCGAGCCACTCCGCCCGCACGGAGTGGCCGCCATCATGGAGACAGAGCTGCAGGGGACCACCCTCGCTCCGTTGCCCGTTTCCCTGACCGGTCCCCGTTCTGGATCCGATCCGCCAGGTCCGGCAGGCCAGACCGCCCTCCTGCGTTTCCTCAGCGCCCTCCCGCGAGAGACCGGCCTGACGCAGCCAGACATCGAAACTGTCGTTGACATCCCCCTGCCGCCAGCGCCCGCCTCCAAGCGCGCGGCCAGCCATTGGCACGACGGGATCGGTGGTTCCGTGCACATGCCGCAGATCGGGAATGGACGTCGCACAAGCCTCCGGCAACGGCATCCAGAACGCGCCGGCCACAGGTGCAAAGCCAGCGAATAAACTGCTGTCATGACAGGCGGTGTACCAGGTCATGAAGCCGCCCGACGAAAACCCGGACAGCATCATGCGTTCGCGCGGAACGGAGAAGCGGCGCGCCACGTCCTCTGCCACGCCAGCCAGAAAGGCAAATTCGTCCCGCTGTGCCTGCGGAGCGCCGGGAAACGACCACGTTCCGTCCAATCCATCTGGGGCGACAAAGGCAACACCCAGCCGGTCCGCCATGGCGAGCATGGCCTGATTGCCGATTTCATTCAGCCCACTGCCCCTGTGGCCATGCAGGAACAGGATCGCCCCGCGCGGCGCCCCCTCTGGCAGGTGGATGTAATAGCTACCCCGGTCAGTCCGGCAGGCGAGCACCTCGCCGCAAGCTACCTCGGCCAGGGCTTGCGCTGCCGCCGAGGGCGCCGCAGCGAGACTGGGCGCATCGGCCCAGGCAACACCAAGGCCGGATCCAGTGGCCAGCACTGTGCAGACCATTCCGGCCAAAGCGGTGGCCCGCCAGGGCCCGACCCATTGAACCAACACCATCTGCCCTCACGCTCCGGAACAGCCGAACCAGTCCGGCCGCCTCACCACAACGCGCCTAGTGTCGGGCAAACGCTGCAACTGGCAACTCACGGGGCGATCACATTGCCGCCAGATGATTGTCCCAGGACACACCCGCCGGCCGGGCATAGGGCTCAGCCGCGGGCTCGCGGCCCGACCCAAAGGCAAGGCCACCCGCACCATCGGAAACCAGGAACCCGCCGTCGAGCGGGGCCAGCCCGCAGACATCGGCAATGGGATGGCTACCGACCGGCGTTCCGTCAGCGGCCGACAGATAGAGCACATAGCCGCCGCGCGGACTGGACAGGGCGACGAGCCCGGCCGGCGCATTCACCGCCACCGAGCCCACATAATTGCCGAGCCGCTTCAGCAGCCCCTCGGGCACATCGACCACCGACAGGCCGCCTTCCCTGGACAGTCTGGCGACCAGGGGCGGGGTCAATCCCGCGTCGCCCTCGAACTGTCCGCCGATCCACACCGCCCCGGCCGCATCGAGCGCCATGTGGCGCAGTGACACTTGAGACAGGTCCGGCGGCAGCCTGAAGAGCCCAAGCAGATCCCCGCTCGCAGCATCGATGCGGGCGATCGACGGCTGCATCCGGTCGAGATTGAGCATGTCGCGCCCCGTGACCGGATGCGTGTCGATGCCGCCATTGGCGACCACCAGCACCCGGCCCTGCTCGGCCAGCAGAATGTCATGCGGCCCGACGCCATGGGTGTCGAACTCGCCGATCCGGATGAGGCGCTCGCCGCTTGCATCATAGACGCCGACGCGGCCGCGCGTTTCCTCGCCCACGGGCCCGAATGCGTTCTCGACCGCATAGACCAGCCGGCCGTCGGCGGAAAACACCCCGTGGCCATAGTAGTGACGCCCCGGTTCAGCACTCGTCACCTGTGGCGCCTGCCGTTCTTCGCGATCGGCAAGCATCAGGAACTGGCCCGGCCGGCGCGCGAAGGTGACGAAGCGGCTACGGTCTGGCGACAGGGCAATGCCGTGGCCCCGGTCAGGCAGCGGCACGTCCAGAACGTCCCGCCCGTCAGCCGTCAGGATCGCGACGGCATGGCGTCCGTCTGCATTGCGCCGCGCGCTGGCAAAAAGCGGTTCATCCGGATCTCCCGCCCCGAGAGCCGCCGCCGCGCTATGCGGCAACAGCGGCAGGAGACCGGCTGCGGCAAGGCCAGAGAGAAAGCTGCGGCGGTTCAGGACCGCCGCCTCAGTCCCCGTCCAGCGCATTGAAGCCTCCGGAAAGGTTCAGCGACCCGGCGAGATTGAGCGCCACCGTGTCGCGCAGGCCTTTCAGCACGAGCGCAACATAGGACAGTCCGGCATGCGTTTCCGGCTCGGCAAGGGTCATTCGCATCGGCTCGCGCAGGCGTGCCAGCATCTTCAGCGCATTGCCGAACTCGAACTCGAGCGAAGCCGGGATCCAGACACCCTCGCTGTCGAGCCCGCGCTCATAGCCGCCCGCTTCCAGCGCCTCCGCCAGCCCGCCGATCTCCGCCGACAGATAAGCGAGCGTGAAGCCGGAGCGGGCAAAGGGCAGCCGTCCGGGCTTAGCACTGTCCGGACCAGAGCCCAGCGCCGGCAACAGATCCTGATCGCGGACGATGACGAAGCCGGTGACCAGTGCGTTGAAGATCAGCTCCGCCGCTTCCTTCTCGCTCTTCAGACGTGGCCGTTCAGGCCCGGGGCCAAGCAGTTCCCCGGAAAAACCGGCCGGGTCAGCCCAGTCCCGGGTCAGCTCGCCGGCGATGGCTGAGACATTCGTGGCAATGGCGAGGGAATAGGCACAGGCAAAACCCGCATCCTCTCCCTGCCCGCCCAGCATTACGGAACCTGCCTCATCAAAGGCAACGAGCTGAAGGGCCGTCAGCCCCTGAACGGCCACGCTCTTGCCCGCCAGCTGCTCAGCGGTCGCAGCGGTCGGATCCCTGTCGGCCAGGATCTTGCGCACCTGCCGCTGGGCAACACCGCGCGCATCCGGCATGAAGGCCAGCCGCTCCAGCCGGTTGCCTTCCGCGAGAGGGCCGAACCGCAGAAAGCTGATACGGGCGAAGGACGCCAGCGTCGCCCCGTACACCGCGCGGAATTCCTCGCGGGCACTGTCATCGCCGGCCGCACAGGCGCCTTGCACGGCACCGGGAAGCCGCGCCGCATCAGTGGCAAACCGGCCCATCGCTGGACGGATGTAGCCCTCAAGGCTGGCGCGCACATAATCCCCGTAGGTGGCCGCAACCTGAGCCGGCTGCCCAGCCTGAACAGGCTGAACAGCCGTTTCACCACGCGCCACTCCTGCTGCCAGCAGGGACAGGGCTACAAGCGCGGCGGGGATTTTCAGCATGTTACAGCGACTCCAGGAAGCGGATCAGCGCCGCGCGGTCATCGGGCGCAAGGGCAACGACGCCGTCGCGCGCGGCCTGCGCCTCGCCGCCATGCCACAGCACGGCTTCCAGTAGAGACCTTGCGCGGCCGTCATGGAGGAAACGCGTATGCCCGCTCACCGTTTCCGTCAAGCCGATGCCCCACAGTGGCGGCGTCTTCCATTCCCGGCCATCCGCGTCGCCGTCCGGCCGGTTGTCCGCCAGCCCCTCGCCCATGTCATGCAGCAACAGGTCGGTGTAGGGCCAGATCAGCTGGAACCGGTGCGCCGGATTGGCCGCCTCGCGCGAGGTGACATATTTCGGCGTATGGCAGGAGGCACAACTCAGCGTGCTGAACAGCGCCTTGCCGCGCAGCACTTGCGGGTCATCCACCTTGCGCCGCGCCGGCACCGCAAGGTTTTCCGAGTAGAAGGTCACCAGATCCATCACCGGATCGGGCGCTTCCGTCGGCCCCAGCCGCTCCTGTTCGCCAGTCGGCTGGGCACGGCAGGCGGTCTGCGCGGTCGTGCAATCGCCATGTGGATCGGGATGATCCGGCGTTGAAATGCCGATGTCGCCGGCAAAGGCCCCCGCACTCTGGACGCGGACGTTGGGCGTCGTCGCCTTCCAGCCAAACCGGCCAAGCACCGTCTCGCCGGTTTGCGGATCAAGCACAAGGTTCGGCCGGCCGGATATCCCGTCGCCATCCCGGTCCTCCGGGTCGGCTTTTGCCAGGACATCGCCTGGATGGATCGCCTCCAGCAGACCCAGGCCGATCATCTGCGGCGCCACACGCGGCGAGATCATCGTGTCCGGCTGCATCGGGCCATAGTTGAGATCAACGGCGGCATAGACCGGCTTCTGCAGCGTCACGACCTCGCCGCCGGTCAGCGTCACCGGGATGTCTTCGTGCGTGATCGACATCCGGCCTTCGCCAGGCAGGCCGGTCACGGCGAAAGTCTGGAACTGGCCGCCATAGGTTGGTTCCGGCACAGACTGGATCTTGCGCGCCGCCAGCGCCTCCCGCTCGGTGTCGGTGCGCGGCGGAACGGAGAGGCGCAGGAACAGCGACACGGCCTCGTCACCCGGCAGCGGCGGCTGGCCCCGGCCATCCTTCAGGTGGCACCCCTGACAGGAACGGGCGTTGTAGAGCGGCCCCAGCCCGTCGGAGGCCTGTGTTGACGAGGGTGCTGCCACCCAGAGCTTGCGGAAGATACCGTTGCCGATCCGGAACGTCTGCTGCTCTTCGAAACTCAGATTGGCCGTGGGATGCGAGAAGGAGTCGCGGTTGATGCGCTTCTTCGACGTCGCCGCTCCGGCGCTCATGGCCTCGAATGCCTCAGCCCTGGAGAAATCCTCCGGAGCCTTCAGGATCTCGCCAACCCGCGCCCTGTCCGCTTCCGTCAGGTCGGTGCGGTAGGACAGGTCGATTGCCTGTCCAGGCGCAATCATCAAAGAGGCGACTGCAAGGCCTGCGGCTACCATGGTCACCCGAGCCAGTCGTCGCGCAGCAAGCCCACCCAGAACATCATGTGTCATTTTCAGGACCACCCCGGTCGCATCCGTGGCCAGCCGGGATCCCTCTCACCACCGGCAGCATCCCGGGCGGCCGTCCGCCGCCCGGAAATTTCATACCGACTTACTGGAACACTGCCGTCGGATTGTCGAGGCTGTCGGAGCCTTCAAATGCAATCGCTTCCAGACCAAGTGTCGCAACCACGCGTTCAATCGACTTTGTCTGGTCCACCAGCGCGTCGACTGCGGCCTGAACCACGGCATTGCCGTCCTTGTTGCCTTCACCGATCATCTGGTCATAGGCCTCGACCGTTTCCGCACGCGTCTTCAAGGCTTCGAAGGCAGCGAGCGTCTTGTCCAGCTTGGCCTGCATCTCCTCGGCAAGCTTCGGGTCCTTTGCCTTGACCATGTCCGCCAGCGACGCACCGACGACCTTGCCGCCATAGGTTCCGAAATAGACGTTCCGGATGCCGACGACGTCGTTGTAATGCGACATGTGGGTGTTGTCGGAGAAGCAGTCATGCTCCTCTTCCGGGTCGTTGAGCATCAGGCCGAGCTTCATGCGCTCACCGGCCAGTTCGCCATAGGACAGCGATCCCATTCCGGTCAGGATCGTCGCCAGACCGCCGGCCTCGCCCTTCGCCTTCAGCTCCGTGCGGGCTGCGCCGCCAGGAGCCCACGCCTTGGCCATTTCCTCCAGATCGGAAATCAGCAGATCCGTCGCCGCCTTCAGATAGGCGATGCGGCGCTCGCAATTACCGCCCGTGCATTTGGCAACATCGAAGTCCGTCGCCGGGCGATTGCCGGCACCGGCCTTGGTGCCGTTCAGGTCCTGACCCCAGAGCAGGAACTCGATGGCGTGATAGCCGGTGGCCACATTCGCCTCGACCTCGCCGGCCTCCTGCAGCTTCTCGGCCAGCAGCGCCGGAGTGATCTCCTTGGCGTCGATCTCGACACCGCCAACCTTCAGGGTCGGATTGGCAATCACATTGGCAACAAAGAAAGCGTTCTCTTCCGAACTGTCGCCATAGGACGCGGTATCGACGTAGTCGATCAGGCCTTCATCCAGCGGCCAGGCATTCACCTTGCCTTCCCAGTCATCAACGATGGCATTGCCGAAACGCAGGGCTTCCGTCTGCTGGTACGGGTTGCGCGCCGCGATCCAGGCCTTGCGCGCCGCAGCCAGCGTCGCGTCCGACGGCTTGGCGACAAGGGCATCAACCGCCACCTTCAGCGCCTTGGCACCGGCCAGCGAGTCCGCATAGGCGGCGGCGGCGACGTCCTGATAGGTCGCAAGCACATCGGCCGGAGCGACATCCTTGGCAACGGCCGGGAAAGCACTCAACGCAGTGGCCGCAACGAGGGCGAGGCGAAGCGAGCGGAACATGGATTGGTCTCCATTTGAGGGGAACAGCTCCGGTCAACCTCCGCAGGGCACGATGCTGCAGAGGTTGGTTGCCGAAACCTAGTGCGGGATCCAAACAATTCCTGAGATGCAGTGTCAAGTTAATAGGATCGAAAAATCAATAGTTTAGAACACATCTAAACGGACCCATGATCTTGCACTGTGTCCTAAGTGCCGCAAGTCATTCGCAAACTGCCTCCAAAGCGCCATATATGAAGGCTCCGTAAGGATTATGCCTTATGCTGCAACTCTGAAGGCCATTTACCCGGATTCCGGCGGCAACAGAGTTGGTTTTCAAGGACGGACGGAACGAATGCTCTCATCGATCAAGCGCTTCATCAGGGAAGTCACCTTCGGAGAAACCGAAGCGCTGACCTTTGCCGACGACGACCAGCGCCTCGCCGCTGCCGCGTTGCTGATCCACGTCATCAGCGTCGATGGCGACATGGATCCGGCCGAGCAGACGAAGCTGACCAACATCCTGAAGCAGCATTACGAGCTGACCGACGAAGACACCGAGGAGCTGATCAAGCTCGCGACCGATCGGGACAACGAGGCCGTTGATCTCTACGGCTTTACCTCGATCCTCAAGCGCAAGACGGATGAGGTCGAACGCCATGCCATCATCGAGATGATGTGGCAGATCGCTTACGCCGACGGCCATGTGCACGAGTTCGAGGACAACACCGTCTGGCGTGTGGCAGAACTGCTGGGCGTATCGTCGCGTGACCGGATTGCCTTGCGCCAGAAGGTCGCCCGGGAGCAGGATCACACCGACGCAACCGACACCAGCAACAGCTGATCCGCGTCCCTCCCCGGGACCGCAGCCGGATCCGCCGTTCCAGCGGCCAGACATGACAGACAAGCGCGTATTGATTGTCCTGCATCAGGAAACGTCGACACCGGGGCGAGTCGGCCAGGAACTTGTCCGGCGCGGGTTCAGCCTCGATATCCGCCGCCCGCGCTTCGGCGATCCCTTGCCGGCCGACATGCAGCACCATGCCGGTGCCGTGGTGTTCGGCGGTCCGATGAGCGCGAACGACCCGGACGCCTACATCAGCAGGGAAATCGACTGGATCGGAGTGCCTCTAAAGGAGCAGAAGCCGTTTCTCGGCATCTGTCTTGGCGCGCAGATGATGGTCCGCCATCTCGGTGGCAAGGTCGCTTCGCATCCCCGCGAGGAAGTGGAAATCGGCTACTACCCGCTGCACCCGACCGAGACAGGCAAGTCGCTGATGTCCTGGCCCGGCAAGGTCTATCAATGGCACAATGAGGGCTTTGACCTGCCGCGCGGTGCCGATCTGCTGGCAACCGGCGACACCTATCCCAACCAGGCCATCCGCGTCGGCCCCAAGGCCTATGGCATCCAGTTCCATCCCGAACTGACCCACGCCATGATGGTGCGCTGGACCACGAAGGGTGCGCCGCGCATGACGCAGCCCGGCGCACAGGGCCGCCAGGACCATTTCGCCGGCCGCTTCGTCTTCGATGGCGCCGTGCGCAAGTGGCTGGATGATTTTCTCGATCTGTGGATCGGCCGGGCGGACAAGGCCTGACCAGTCCGTCTTTCGTGCAGGCCCTCAGGCTGGCCACATCCGGATCAGCACCCGGATGCTCATGGCAAAGCACATGATCACGGTGATCGGCCGGATGATCTTGGCGCCGCCCTTGAAGGCAAAATGCGCGCCGAGATAGGCCCCGCCAATCTGGCCGAGGATCATGACGCCGCCGGCGATCCAGGCAATGTTCCCGAACAGCACGAAATAGGCGAGCGCCGCCAGATTGCTGGTGACGTTGAACAGCTTGGCATGGGCCGTTGCAACACGGATCGGCATGCCGCGCAGGATGACCAGGGACGTCGCCATGAACGATCCCGTGCCCGGCCCGAAGAAGCCATCATAGAACCCCAGCGCTGGCGCAACAGTTGCGGCATAGCGGCCTTCACCGATCCGGGGCTCCCGTTCCTCGTCAAGATTGCGGGCAAAGAACAGGAAATAGAGGCCGATCGAGACCAGCAGCAGCGGAATGAAGAGAACGAGAATATCCGCATTGATCTGCTGCAGCACGAAGCCACCGAACATCGAGCCGATGGCAATGGCGGCAATGGCGCCAAGGTTGCCGCGCACCGACACCATCTTGCGCCGGATGAAATAGACCGCTGCAGTCAGCGCACCAAAGCTGCCCTGCAGCTTGTTGGTCGCCAGCGCCGTGGCGGGCGGCACACCAACCAGCAACAGGGCCGGAATGGTCAACAGCCCTCCGCCCCCGGCAATCGCATCCACCCACCCGGCAAGCAGTGCGACGGCAAACAGGATAGCGAGAATTTCGTAGGAGAATTCCATCGACGACGCCTCAAGCCGCTTGGTCCCGGCAGCGCTGGGACAGGGCAATGTTCAAAATTGCGGTTCCACCCGGTCACGTCCTGGCTGACTTGGACCTGTCGATCCGGCCCGACCCCAAATGCAGCGGTCATCCCCGCCTTGCGCGGGGATCCACACAGCATTGAACCAGCAGCAGAACGTCGCGAAAGCCCGGGAGTAGCCAAAAAGATCCCCGCACAAGGCGGGGATGACCGCTAAAGCTGTAGCAGTCTCAGGGCAGTCCGGCCATCTGATTCAGAAGCCTCCATACTCCGCCGCCCCCTCCTCGGTCACCCCCGGGCGAAGCGCAGCGCGAGACCCGCGGTGACAACACGAGCGCTTCGAAACTGAAGCAGAGCCAACAAAAGGGAGAGACTTATATACGTGATTGACCTAAATCAGATTTGGCGCTATGGTGTCTCCAGAATCGGAGACCCGCAATGATTGCGCAGATTGACAGCCTTTTTGATATGATGGCGGCATTCCCAGACGAACAGTCTTGCCTTGACCATCTTCAGGCGATCCGTTGGCAAGATGGAGAGTTCTGCCCTCATTGCGGTGGAATGCGCGTTTATCATTTCTCCGACCGCAAGACATTCAAGTGTGGTGATTGCCGCCAGCGTTTCTCGATAAAGGTTGGCACTATATTCGAGGACACCAAGCTCCCGCTCCGTAAATGGTTCATGGCGATCTGGATGATTACGAACCATCCGAAGGGCATCGCGTCAACGACACTGGCAAAGGACCTTAAAGTCACTCAGAAGACTGCTTGGTTTATCCTTCATCGCCTCCGCCACGCCTCAACTACTAAGTCCTTCAATGCACCCTTGAAGGGCACAGTTGAGGCGGACACGACTTTTGTTGGTGGCAAGGAAAAGAATAAGCATTCTAATGACGGGACAGGTGGCACCCAAGGCGGTGCGGGCAAGGAAGTCGTGCTTGGCATTCTTGAGCGCGAAGGCGAGCTTCGCGCTTCGCATGTTCCTGACCACAAGGGGGGCACGCTCAAGGGCGCTGTTCGTGAGAATGTTGCCGCCGGTTCAACCGTGATGACCGATGAAGACCGCTCATTCAAAGGTCTGGACAAGGACATCTATCACCACGCCGTGAATCATTCGGCTGGTGAGTATGTCCATCATTACACGATCCACACGAACGGGATTGAGAGCATCTGGGCGCTTTTGAAGCGTCAGATCATAGGCGTCCATCACTGGGTTTCGCCAAAGCACCTTGATCGATACGTGCAGGAAATGACTTGGCGTTTTAATCGCCGGGACATGCGTGTTGGGGCGAGGTTGAACGACATGTTTTCGTGCGTTGAGGGCCGTCTTACCTATAAGGAACTGATCGCATGAGCGACAAACTGACGGGAATGAATTTTGATGAGGCATTGAAACGACTGGCAAAGACAGACCCAAAAGAACTGTCCGCTGTCACACAGTCAGCGATGCCAGATGGAGAAATTGAAAAGCTAATCGCTGCCTTTGAGGCAGCGGTTCAATTTGATCAAAGCGGGGTTGAATTCTGGAGCGCCCGCGACCTCCAAGCTCTTTTTGAATATGCTAAATGGGAGAATTTCGAGACAGCGCTACGGCGGGCTATGATCTCGTGCCAACAAAGCGGGCAACCCATTGCGGCCCATTGGCTTCCTGACGTCAGGAAGTCAATATCAGGGAAAGGCAGGATGGAAGACGTCACCGATTATAAAATGACGCGCTACGCCTGCTATCTTACAGCCCAAAATTCAGACGCCAAAAAGAAGCCGGTCGCATTCGCGCAGAGCTATTTTGCAATCCAAACGCGGAAGCAGGAGTTAGCCGACCAAGCGGTGGCGGTTCCTCAGTCGGAAGACGAGAAGAGGGTCTTCCTTCGTCAACAGATCAAACAGCATAATATCAAGCTATCGAGCGCTGCGAAAGACGCGGGCGTTGTAACGTCTCAGGAATTCGCCATTTTCCACGGACAGGGCTGGCAGGGCATGTATGCGATGAATGTAGCGCAAATCCGGGCCTACAAAGGGCTTCCGGCTAGCGCTGATATTCTTGACCGCATGGGAAGCACAGAACTCGCGGCAAATTTCTTTCGCGTAACTCAAACTGAGGAGCGGCTTCGAAAGGAAGGGGTCAAGGGCAAACAAAAGGCGTACTCAGTCCACTTTGAAGTGGGACGCCAAGTCCGAGACGCAATGCTAAAAATCAGCAAAATTGCGCCGGAGGACCTCCCGGCAGTTGAGAATATCAGCCAAGCTGAAAAGCGGATAAAAGGCGCCGCCCCAAAATCCATCCGCGCCCCCGAAGCGAAACCTTCGAGCGACGCTCAGGCTGAGACGCCGCGCCCAATCGATTTGCGGCTAGATCTCTGGAAATATGCGCTTCTTGTGATGGCCACAAAGCCAAATGGCCAGATATCTACGTCCGATTTAATCGGAGAAATTCCGAATTACATCAGCGTCCCGGATGACAGCCAAGAGGTTTTAACGGGTCGGAAAGACTCGAAATTCTCGCAACTTGTTCGCAACCTGAAATCTCACAAAACGGCCAAGACCAACTTCATCTATCAGGGTTACGCGGAAGATGTGGCAGGCGGTTTCAGGATCACGCCGAAAGGCCGTGATTTCGTGGCAACCTACTTTTCTTAAAGTGCTCAAGATTGGAATATCTCAATGGGAAGAGCGAGAAGCATTGTCCTTGAAACGCGCACATTCGCAAAAGCGGGCGACGCTTCTGCATTTTTTAGCGCCATGTTGAACCGATACTCTATCGGGGATCGCGTCTCAAACGCCGACGCTGATGATTTGGCCGCCTTGCTCAAGCGCCATGATGAACTGGCAGAGAAAATTGGGCCGGGAATTGCCTATTTTGAGGTGGGGTTTCCGCCGGATGATTATCCAGGCCAGTGTTTCTGGATCGTCTGGGCCGATGGCGGAAAAATAGACTTTTCCATCAAACACTGTCTGAAACGCAAGCCATACGACTGAGGTCAGCCCAGAAGGTCAATCACGTATATAGGTCCCAAAAAAGGGGAGACCACCGGCCTCCCCTGAGGTTGATGACAAACCTCTACCTCACCGAAGTCATCCCGGCCAAGCGTAGCGCCGAGCCGGGACCGGAGAGTCGAGGCCTCAATGTTTCAATGAGTTTACCCCGGAGAGACTTTGGCTCTCCGGTCCCGGATCTCCGCTTCGCTGCGTCCGGGATGACGATGGAGGATTTGTCAGCAGTCTGAGGGGAGACCAGCGGCCTCCCCTATCGTCTTGTTACGGTCAGACCAGAATTACATCCAGATCAGGCCTTGTAGACGACCAGCAGGTCCTTCGCGTCGATCTGGCTGCCCGGCGTCACCAGCACTTCCGAAATGGTGCCATCGCGCTCTGCATGCAGGGCGGTTTCCATCTTCATGGCCTCGATCGACAGCAGCACGTCGCCGGCCTTGACGGCCTGCCCAGCGGCAATGGCAACGGTCGACACGACGCCCGGCATCGGCGCCCCCACATGCGCCTCGTTGCCGGCCTCCGCCTTGCGGCGCAGCGCGGCGCCAGCGGCGCCATGGGCACGATCCGGCACCTTGACGATGCGCGGCTGGCCGTTCAGCTCGAAGAACACCTTCTTCTCGCCCTGCTCGTCGGTCTCACCAAACGCCTGGCAGCGGACCACAAGGGTCTTGCCCGGCTCCAGCTCGATGAACAGCTCGTCGCCAGCTTCCAGCCCGTAGAAATAGGCCGGCGTCGGCAGCACCGAGGTCGGGCCATACTGGCTCTGTGCCTTGGCGAAGTCGGTGAAAACCTTCGGATACATGAGGTAAGACGCCAGTGCATGGTCGTCGATGTCCATGCCGGTCTTCTCGGCCGCTTCCTTGCGCCGTGCTTCCAGGTCTTCCGTCTTGAGCAGCGAGCCCGGCCGCGCGGTGATCGGGGCATCGCCCTTCAGCACCTTGGCCTGCAGCGCCTGCGGCCAGCCGGCAGGCGGCTGACCGAGATCGCCGCGCAGCATCTGCACGACGGAATCCGGGAAGGCCACGTCCTTGTCCGGGTTTTCGACATCGGCAACGGTCAAGCCCTGGCTGACCATCATCAGCGCCATATCACCGACCACCTTGGACGACGGCGTCACCTTGACGATGTCGCCGAACATCATGTTGGCGTCGGCATAGGCCTGCGCCACCTCGTGCCAGCGGGTCTCGAGGCCGAGCGAGCGGGCCTGTTCCTTCAGGTTGGTGAACTGTCCGCCGGGCATTTCATGCAGGTAGACCTCCGAAGCCGGGCCCTTCAGGTCGCTCTCGAAGGCCGCATACTGGTTGCGCACGGCCTCCCAGTAGAACGAAATGCGGCGGATCGCTTCGGCCGACAGGCCGGGATCGCGGTCCGAGCCCTTCAGCGCCTCGACGATGGAGCCGAGGCACGGCTGCGACGTGTTGCCGGAGAAGGCATCCATCGCCCCGTCCACCGCATCGACGCCGGCCTCGACTGCCGCCAGAACGGTGGCCGCCGCGATGCCCGAGGTGTCGTGGGTGTGGAAGTGGATCGGCAGGCCAACCTCTTCCTTCAGGGCCTTGAACAGCACCCGTGCAGCGGCCGGCTTCAGGAGGCCCGCCATGTCCTTCACGCCGAGGATATGCGCCCCGGCCTTCTCGAGGTCCTTCGCCAGATTGACGTAGTACTTCAGGTCATACTTCGGCCGCGCGCTGTCCAGGAGGTCGCCGGTGTAGCACAGCGCACCTTCGCAGAGCTTGTCGGTCTCCAGCACCGCGTCGATGGAAACACGCATGTTCTCCACCCAGTTCAGGCAGTCGAACACGCGGAATACATCGACACCGGCGCTGGCCGCCTGATGCACGAAGAAGCGCACCACGTTGTCGGGATAATTGGTGTAGCCGACGCCATTGGAGCCGCGCAGCAGCATCTGCAGCAGGATGTTCGGCGCCTTCTGGCGGATGAGACGCAGACGCTCCCACGGATCTTCCGTCAGGAAGCGCATGGCCACGTCAAAGGTCGCCCCGCCCCAGCACTCCAGCGAGAACAGCTGCGGCAGGCCGGTGGCATAGGCATCCGTGATGGCAACGATGTCGTGGGTGCGCATGCGGGTGGCCAGCAGCGACTGATGGCCGTCGCGCATGGTCGTGTCCGTCACCAGCACCTGCGGCTGCGCCTTCATCCAGGCGGCAAAGCCCTTCGGGCCCAGCTGTTCCAGCAGCTGCCGTGTGCCCTCAGGCTTGACGCTGCCGAAGTCCGGCACCACCGGATCGGCAACATCCTTGCCCGGACGCGGCCGGCCGCGTGTTTCCGGATGGCCGTTCACCGACACATCGGCGATGTAGGTCAGGAGCTTGGTGGCACGGTCCTGCCGCTTGACCTGGGCAAACAGCTCCGGCGTGTCATCGATGAAGCGCGTGGTGTAGTCATTGGCGCGGAAGGCCGGGTGACCAATGATGTTCTCCAGGAACACCAGGTTGGTGGCAACGCCGCGGATGCGGAACTCGCGCAAAGCGCGGTCCATGCGCAGGCAGGCTTCCTCGGCACTCGGCGCCCAGGCGGTGACCTTTTCCAGCAGCGGATCATAGAAACGGGTGATCACCGCGCCGGAATAGGCGGTGCCACCGTCCAGACGAATGCCAAAGCCGGTCGCGCCGCGATAGGCGGTGATGCGGCCGTAATCCGGGATGAAGTTCTGTTCCGGATCTTCCGTGGTGATGCGGCACTGCAAGGCATGGCCATTGAGGCGCACATCCGCCTGCACCGGCACGCCGCTGGCCTCGGTCCCAATGGCAGCGCCTCCGGCGATCCGGATCTGTGCCTTGACGATATCGATGCCGGTCACCTGTTCGGTCACCGTGTGCTCGACCTGCACGCGCGGGTTCACTTCGATGAAGTAGATCGCGCCCGTGTCGGCATCCATCAGGAATTCGACCGTGCCCGCGCCGCAATAGTCCACCGCACGGCCAATCTTCAGGCCGTAGTCGCACAGTTCCTTGCGGCGGTCTTCGGCGAGATAAGGCGCCGGCGCGCGCTCGACGACTTTCTGGTGCCGCCGCTGGATCGAGCAGTCGCGCTCGAACAGGTGGACGAGGTTGCCGTGGCTGTCGCCCAGGATCTGCACCTCGACGTGGCGCGCCCGCTGGACCAGCTTCTCCAGATAGATTTCGTCCTTGCCGAAGGCCGCCTTGGCCTCTCGCTTGGCGGCAACGACTTCGCGCACCAGCGTCGCCTCGTCGCGGATGACGCGCATGCCGCGGCCGCCGCCGCCCCAGGATGCCTTCAGCATCACCGGATAGCCGATGCCGGCAGCAAGCTTCTTGATCTCTTCGATGTCGTCCGGCAGCGGATCGGTCGCCGGCATCACCGGCACGCCAGCTTCGATGGCGAGGTTGCGCGCGGCCACCTTGTTGCCGAGCCTGCGCATGGTGTCCGGCTTCGGGCCGATGAAGATGATGCCGTTCTGGGCACAGGCTTCGGCGAATTCCGGGCTTTCGGACAGGAAGCCGTAGCCGGGATGGATTGCATCGGCGCCGGACAGCTTGGCTACGCGGATAATCTCGTCAATCGACAGATAGGCCTCGATGGGACCGAGGCCTTTGCCTACTTGATAGGCTTCGTCTGCCTTAAATCTGTGCAGGGCGAGTTTGTCCTGCTCCGCAAAGATAGCCACGGTTTTCAGGCCAAGTTCATTGGCCGCACGGAATACACGAATTGCGATTTCAGACCGATTGGCGACAAGTATCTTGCGGATGCTCAAGCTCGTACCCTCCCTTGGATCGATGGCGACGACTCATACAAAGGGATGATGTGCAAGGAAAGGGCCAGTATCGCTGACCTAACGGTCAATGATGCATCAGAACAGCCTGTCGGCCAGAAATGGGACACTTCCCTTAACATCTGGAACCGGCAAATTGGTTACATCAAAAACCATCGCGACCGCTTCTGGCTCATCTGGTGGATGGAATTCATCTCGACACAAGATGCAGGAAGAACAGGTCCGGAACATCGTATTGTCAGCGATTCGTCCGCGCTGTGTTCCCGAAGTGTGCAACAGGTTGCAGCAACGGGTTGTAAAATTCCTGTTCCAATTTACCGGATGTTGACACTTGACGTGATCTGGACCGATTCACCCACAACGCCCGAAAACCCTGCCAAATCCTTGGGCAGATTCATGATTTCGTATCAGCATACCCCGCCAATGCTACATGTCGTAGGGAACAAATCCTGAATCAACGAATGTCAGCGATTCGGGCGCGCTTTGTTCCAGACTCGTTCCGCGTGTGGTCAAACACCTCTCCCAAGGGCAGCAAAATGAAGGGGGGACAGAGCCGTCAGGCCTGTGCTAGACAGCCGTCAACTTGGCTCCCCGCCTGACGATACCGCCTGCGGGACAGCCTCTTCAGCGGACCGCTCGCCCCTTCCGGGACCGGATGGACCATCAACCTGCAAGGCCGCAACAAAGCACCCGCCGCGATGCCTCCGATCAAGACCCTGCCGTTGCCGCCGGCCGCCCGCTCCAGAACCGTGACCGCGGTGCTCGGCCCGACCAACACTGGCAAGACGCATCTGGCCATCGAGCGGATGCTCGCCCAGCCGTCCGGCCTTATCGGCCTGCCGCTTCGCCTTCTTGCGCGAGAGGTCTACACCCGGCTTGTGTCCCGCGCGGGCGAGGCAGCCGTCGCCCTTATCACGGGCGAGGAAAAGATCATCCCGAAGTCGCCGCGCTTCTGGGTCTCCACGGTCGAGGCGATGCCGCTCGACCTCAACACCGAATTTGTCGCCATCGACGAGGTGCAGCTCGCCGCCGATCTGGATCGCGGCCACGTCTTCACCAATCGCATTCTCAACCTGCGTGGACGCTCCGAGACGCTGCTGCTGGGCGCGGCAACTGTCCGCCCGCTCCTCGAAAAGCTGATCCCAGGCCTGAACGTGGTCACGCGGCCGCGCATGTCGGTGCTCACCTACGCCGGCTCGAAGAAGATCACGCGCCTGCCGGGCCGGTCGGCTGCGGTCGCCTTCTCTGCCTCTGAAGTCTACGCCATCGCCGAGCTGATCCGCCGCCAGCGCGGCGGTGCGGCCGTGGTGCTGGGCTCGCTCAGCCCGCGCACACGCAATGCCCAGGTCGAACTGTTCCAGAACGGCGATGTCGACTATCTCGTGGCCACCGATGCCATCGGCATGGGCCTTAATCTGGATGTCGACCACATCGCCTTTGCCGGCAACCGCAAATACGACGGCTACCAGTACCGGGCGCTCAATCCGTCCGAGATGGCCCAGATTGCAGGCCGCGCGGGCCGGCACATGCGGGATGGCACCTTTGGCGTCACGGGCCGCGTCGATCCCTTCGACGATGACCTCGTCGAGGCCATCGAAAGCCACCGGTTCGATTCGCTGAAGGTCCTGCAGTGGCGTAACAGCCAGCTCGACTTTTCCTCGCTGACCGCCCTGCGCGAGAGCCTTGACCTGCCGCCGCGCGAGGAAGGACTGACGCGTGCGCCGGTCGGCGATGACATTCTTGCCCTTGAACACGCCGCCCGCGATGCCGACATCCGCGACATGGCGCGTGCACAGGCACGCATCGAACTGCTATGGGATGTATGCCAGGTTCCGGACTACCGGAAGATAGCGCCCGCCAACCATGCGGACCTCTTGACGCAGCTTTACACGTTGCTCGTGCGCAACGGCCACGTCGACGATGACTGGTTTCAGCGTCAAGTGGCTTTCGCAGACAGGGTGGATGGTGATATCGACACACTGGCGAACCGGATTGCGCACATCCGCACCTGGACTTTCGTTGCCAACCGTGTCGACTGGCTGAAAGACCCCGCCTACTGGCAGGGCATCACCCGCGGCATAGAAGACAGACTGTCGGACGCCTTGCACGAACGCTTGACCCAGCGTTTCGTTGACAGGCGGACAAGCGTATTGATGAGACGTTTGAGAGAGAACGCCATGCTGGAAGCGGAAATCACGCCGAGCGGAGACGTGCTTGTGGAGGGCCAGCATATTGGCCGCCTGCAGGGCTTCCGCTTCGCACCCGACGCGGTAGCGGACAGCCCGGAGGGCAAAGCCGTTCGCGCCGCAGCCCAGAAGGCGCTGGCGAGCGAGATCGAAACCCGGGCTGATCGCCTGGGTCGTGCCCCGAACGAGGATTTTGTCCTGTCGAGCGAAGGCACCATTCGCTGGCAGGGTGAACCGGTTGCCAAGCTGACGGCTGGCGAGGATGCCCTCGCCCCCGGCTTCGTTCTGCTCGCGGACGAACACCTGACCGGCCCGGCCCGGGACAAGGTGCAGGAACGCGTCAATCTCTGGCTCAAGGCGCACATCGGCACGCTGCTGAAGCCGCTCACCGACCTGAAGGACGCTGAAGGGCTTGAGGGTCTGGCCCGTGGCATCGCCTTCCGCATCTACGAAAGCCTCGGCATTCTCGAGCGTCAGGACGCTGCCAACGAGATCCGTCAGCTCGACCAGGACATGCGCGCTTCCATGCGCAAGCTGGGCGTGCGTTTTGGCGCCTACAACATCTATGTGCCTGCGCTGCTGAAGCCGGCACCGAGCCAGTTGCTCGCCCAGCTCTGGGCTTTGAAGCATGGCACCCCGGACATGCCGGGCCTCGCGGAACTGCCGCAGCTTTCCGCCTCTGGCCGGACCTCGATCACGGTGGACACCTCGATCGACAAGTCGCTCTACAAGGTCGTCGGCTTCCGCGTCTGCGGCCCGCGCGCCGTGCGCGTCGACATCCTGGAGCGTCTGGCCGACCTGATCCGTCCGCTCATCGCCTGGAAGCCGCTCGATCCGACCATCACGCCGCCTGACGGTGCCATCGCCCAGGGCGGTGCCTTCACCGTCACCGTGGCGATGACGTCGCTGCTCGGCTGCGCCGGCGAGGACTTCGCCGAGATCCTGAAGTCGCTCGGCTACCGCGCCGAAAAGCGCGAGATCCAGCGCCCGGTCAGCGCCAAGGCGAAGGCCGCCGAAGCCGTTGCCGAGGCCGCACCGGTCGAGACGGAAGCCTCGGCCGAACAGACCGCCGAAGTTGCAGACGTCGCGGCTGAAATCCCGGCAACCGACGCGGTTTCGCAGGACGCCCCGGCTGCCGAGGCGACGCCGGTCGAACCGGCTGCCGCTGATGCGGGTGCCGAGGCTTCTGCCGACGCACCCGAGCTGGAAACCGTCACCATCGACATCTGGCGCCCGGGCCGTGGCGAACGCCGTGGCTAAGCCCGAAGGCGAAGCCCGCCGTGGTGGCGATCGCAATCGCGGCCAGGGTCAAGGTCAGGGCCAGGGCGAAGGCCGTGGCCAGGGCCGTGGCGACCGCCGTCCGCATCAGGGCAAGCGCGAAGGTGGCCCGGAAGGGTCCCGCGATGGTGCTCGTCCCGAAGGCCGCCGTGGCGATGGCAACCGTCCCGAGGGGGCTTCGCGCGGCGAAGACCGTCGTGGCGGCCCGCGCCGGGATGACCGCAAGGGTGGCAAGCCGCAGGGCCAGGGTGGCCGTGACCAGGGCAACCGCGATCAGGGCAACCGTGATCGTGCCCCGCGTGCCGACAAGCCGATTGATCCGAACTCGCCCTTCGCCGCCCTGATGGCGCTGAAGGCCAGCATGGAAAAAGGCAAGTCCTGAGCCAGGCATCTCCGGCAGGCCCGCAGCCCTCACAGCGGATCGACAAGTGGCTCTGGTTCGCCAGGGTCACGAAGTCGCGCACGCTGGCGCAGAAGCTGGCCACCGGAGGTCATGTCCGGGTCAACCGCGACAAGATCGACAGCGCCAGCAAGGCCGTCCGCGTCGGCGACGTGCTGACCATCGCTCTTGAGCGGCGGGTTCTGGTGCTGGAGATCCTGGGCCTCGGCACACGCCGCGGCCCCGCTCCCGAAGCGCAACTGCTTTACAAGGACCTGACGCCGCCACCCGCGCCGGCAGACCAGGGCGCAAAACCTCAGCGCGTTGCCGCCCGTGATCCTGGTTCCGGACGCCCGACCAAACGCGATCGCCGGCGCATGGATGCTTTCACCGAATTCGGCGGCAGCACGCTGATGGATGGTTTGGGGCCCGAAATGGACGATCCGGAGTAAGTTGATCCCCGGAGAGGCAACGAGACGCATCACCTTTTCTTTCCCAGCGCCCCGTCTCGCCTTAGTTTGCTTGCCAGGAAAAGCCAAACGAGATACCCAAGCGGCCCAGAAACGGTGCCTTGGCCAAAGCCTGCGACCAACGGGCGGGCGAACCGGTCCCATGGGACGGCCATCAGCAAGAGGATCGCGATGACCTACGTCGTCACTGACAACTGCATCAAGTGCAAGTACACGGACTGCGTCGAAGTCTGCCCGGTGGATTGCTTCTACGAGGGCGAGAACATGCTCGTCATCAACCCGGACGAGTGCATCGACTGCGGCGTCTGTGAGCCGGAATGCCCGGCCGAGGCGATCCTGCCGGACACCGAGCCCGGCCTCGAGAAGTGGATCGAGCTGAACGCCGAATATGCGGCAAAATGGCCCAATATCACCGAGAAGAAGGATGCGCTGCCCGAGGCGCCCGAGTTCGACGGCATCAAGAACAAGCTTGAGAACCACTTCTCTCCGAAGGGGCCGACGGGCGCCTGACATGGCTGCCGGTTACCGTGAATCCTGCAAACTTGCCCTTGCGTAACGGGGGTGGGCGCATGGGCTGGACTCAGCCTGTGCGCTTTCTGCTTTGGAATTCATGGTTTTTGTGCTAGCTTACTGAAGTTGTCGTCGCAGTCTTTGGCTCCCCCCTCCCACTGGAGGTTTTTTTATGGTCGCAGTCCAGCACTGGATTGTGTGTGAGGCATTGCTTCGCGCCACAGTAAACCAGGTGAAAAGCGACCCGCTGGGGCATGCAGTCTCCGACGACTGATCATCCATAGACGTAAAGACTGGTGCGGCGCTTTCTCTTGCTTCCGCGCGCCCGGCTTTCGTTTCAACACAAACACGTGCCGCCTCCAAGGCGGCATGATACGGCCCCAAGGGCCGGCAACTGCGCAGGAGTTACAAGGCGTATGGCAACCATGACTAAGAAGACCGCGCAGCGTCAGGGTTTCAAGACTGGTGAGCACATCGTTTATCCGGCACATGGTGTCGGCCAGATCATGGCCATCGAAGAACAGAGCGTCGCCGGCCACACGCTGGAACTGCTGGTGATCAGCTTTGAAAAGGACAAGATGACCTTGCGCGTTCCGGTCGCCAAGATCGCGACCGTGGGCATGCGCAAGCTCGCCGACGCTCCGGCGATCAAGAAGGCCCTGGAAACCGTCCGCGGCCGTCCGCGCGTCAAGCGCACCATGTGGAGCCGCCGCGCGCAGGAATACGAAGCCAAGATCAACTCTGGCGACCTGCTGGCCATTTCCGAAGTCGTGCGCGATCTGTATCGCTCCGACACCCAGCCGGAACAGTCCTACTCCGAACGCCAGCTCTATGAAGCTGCCCTCGACCGCATGGCCCGCGAAATCGCGGCCGTGAACAAGTGCACCGAGACGGAAGCCGTCAAGCAGATCGAGCAGAACCTCGCCAAGACCCCGGCCCGCGCCAAGGCGCTCGATGGCGTCGACGACGAGACCGATGGCGACCAGGAAGAGGCCGCCTGATCCACCGGTCAGCGCACCTTTCCTATCTTTCGGAGGCCCGGCAGACCCCTGCCGGGCCTTTTTGCTTTCTGACGGACCCCATTCGTCATCCCGGACGAGAGCGAAGCGGAGATCCGGGACCGGAGAGCCAAAGCGTTTCCGCATCCAGCTCTTTGAAAAAAGCAGACCTCAACTCTCCGGTCCCGGCTCGGCGCTTCGTTTGGCCGGGATGACGGCGATGCAGGCACGATCAGTCTGGCAACCCGGGCGCCAGCCCCCGCCGCGGTTCCATCCTGTCAGCCTGCGACGTCCCGCCACGGCTGAAGTGCCGGAAATGTGAGGCCGTGGAGGCCAGATTCATCGCGTGCGATTGATCTACTGTCGATGAGACGGCGTACATGGATCAGCAAACGATGAGGAGCGATGCCATCATGTCTGCATCGATCAGCGACCGGCGGCACCTGGTCAAGGCCGCAATGTCCGCGCCCTATCTGACCCGCGAGGAAGAACACGAGCTGGCGGTGAAATGGCGCTCGGAGGGCGATCAAAAGGCCCTTGAACGCCTGTCGCTGTCGCACATGCGCCTGGTCATTGCGGTGGCGTCGCGCTTCCGCAGCTTCGGCCTGTCGATGAGCGATCTCATTCAGGAAGGCCACGTCGGCCTGCTGGAAGCCGCCTCACGGTTCGAGCCGGAGCGCGAGGTCCGCTTCTCGACCTATGCCACCTGGTGGATCCGCGCTTCGATCCAGGACTACATCCTGCGCAACTGGTCCATCGTCCGTGGTGGCACATCCTCGACCCAGAAGGCCCTGTTCTTCAACCTGCGGCGCCTGCGCGCCAAGCTTGCGGCAGAAAACGAGGGCATCGGCGACAACGAGATGCACCGCAAGATCGCCGAGACCCTCGGCGTGCGCACCTCCGATGTCGACATGATGGCCGCGCGCCTGTCCGGCCCCGATACCTCGCTCAACGCGCCGCTGAACGAGGCCGAAGGCGGCACCGCTGATCGGCAGGATTTCCTGGTCTCCGACGCTCCCCTTCCGGAGGAGCTGGTCAGCGACAACATCGACGGTGAACGCCAGCGCCACTGGCTCCGCTCCGCCATGAGCGTGCTCACCGAGCGCGAACGCCGTGTGCTCGAGGAACGCAGGCTGAAGGACGACAGCGCAACGCTGGAGGCCATCGGCCAGACCATGGGCATTTCCAAGGAACGTGTCCGGCAGATCGAAAACCGCGCGCTGGAAAAGCTGCGCGCCGCGCTCCTGAAGATCCAGCCGGACCGGCTCGCCTTCATGCGCTGAGGCGGGCGCTTTACAAGACGAAAAGAAAAAGCCGGACCCAGTGGTCCGGCTCAGACTGGTGACAAACCTGAAACCTCTCCCTCGTCATCCTCGGCCTTGTGCCGAGGATCTATGCAAATCAATGGCTTGCAGATGGTCGGGACAAGCCCGACCATGACGAACGAGAAAAATGCCCGCTATCACATCAAACTGAAGCCGGACCCAGGGTCCGGCTTTTTGTTTTACCTTCAGTCGACCACCAGCTTCACAGCCGTGCCGGCCGGGATTTCCTCATCCGGGCCAAAGCCGTTCAGCACCGAGAAGAACTCCAGCCGCCGCGACGGTTCGATGCCGCCCATGCCGATGGCGAGCTGACGCGCCGTGTCGCCGGGCTGGCTCTTCACCACCTTGATGCGCAGCGACTGCAGCCGCGCCCGCTCGGTCGGCGTCAGCTGGCGGAAACTCTGGATCGTTGTCTCGTATTCGGCATTGAAAGCCGCATTGGGGTCGCGGCTGGCGAAGATGAAGCGATAGCCGTTGCGGCCGATGCGGACGACCGCAATCCGGAACGACCAGCCTTGCGTGATCGCCGAGCCGACCACTCCGGGCAGCCCGTTGATCGTCGTCTCGCGCACGCTTTCCGGGATCAGGCCGTTGATCCAGCCGGCGGTCATGTATTTGCGCAGGTCGTCGTAACCGGTGAGGTCAGCGCCATCAAAGCGCATCGCCGTGCCCGCGCCGTTGCTGGCCAGCACCGCCTCGGGCGAATTCTCCAACACATAGCCCGCCGGAACCGAGAAGCCGATTCCAAGCGCCTTGTGCAGGAAGTCGCGGCCACGCACGAAGCCTTCCAGCGGATCATCGCCAAACAGCATGCCGTCGATGCTCGACAGATAGGCTGTGCGGTCCCGCTCGCCGATGCCCGGCGCGCCGACCTGCCGCGCCGCCTGCACGGCCAGCGTCACGCGTTCCGGTGTTGTCGGATGCGAGGACAGGAAGTCCGGCGCGCTGGAGCCATCCTTGCGCGCATTCTGCAAGGCCGCAAACTGCGACATGGACGACAGGAACCGGGCCGCGGCAAAGGGATCAAAGCCCGCGCCAGCCAGGGTCTTCACGCCCACCACGTCGGCCTGCAGTTCCTGCACCTGCGAGAACCGCGCGAAGGACAGCTGCGACGACAGCACAGCCTCGCGGGCGCGCTCAGGGTCGCGCACCACGTTGGAGACAACGCGGTTGGCGAGTTCCGCCGCTTCTGCCTTCTGCTGGCGTTCGATGGCGTGATTGGCGGTCACATGCGCCATTTCATGCGCCAGCACCGCCGCCACTTCCGATGTGTCGGTCGCCAGCGCCAGCAGGCCGCGCGTGACGTAGAGATAGCCACCCGGCAGCGCGAAGGCGTTGACGGCCGGCGAATTCAGGATGGTGATGCGGTAGCTTTGGCTGGGGTCATCCGATGCGGCCACCAGCCGGCCGACGACGGAGGCAATGGCGCGCTCCGCGCCAGCGTCTTCATAGACGCCGCCATAGGTCGCCACGACGCGCGGATGTTCGCGCTCGCCGATGTCGGCGGCCAGCCCCGGACGCAACGTGCCCGGCGTCACCACGCCAACCGACGCAGACTTGCCGCCCAGCATCTGGCATCCGGACAGAAGCACAAGGCCAAGCGCCAGCGTCAGCCCGCGCGAAAGGCGGCGCACAACCGGTCCGGTCTTACACTTGGGCTCGTCCAGGGCATTCGTCTCAACGGGCAACTTAACTCACCGCCTGTCGCTTCATTTCAATCAGCCCATTCAATCTGGGCCGGATCAGTCACTTCGATATGGGGCCCGTTCTTCATGAGCACAACGCCCCGCACACGCACCCGGGAGCCGTCTATCCGCGCCAGATCAAACCCGGCTGCGGCCAACTGGCCCTCGATGCTGCTGTTGAATGTAACGGTAAAGTCGGTGGCCCAGTGACGTCCAAAATTCAAATACCGGGTATCGCGGGTTTTTCCAAGCGATTCAACACGTCCCTCGACGATTGCGAACCGTCCGGCGCGGGACTGCAACACCTCAGGGCGAGCCGCCGTAAAGCGCAGGCCGGCCCCTGCCGCAAAGCCTCCCCAGAGACCGTTTCGCTGCGCCCGGGCCGCGCTTTCTGCCGTCAGCAATGCCTCGGCACACCCGTCAGGAACGCCCTCGCCCCAGACGGCCGCAAGACCTTCGCTGACGAGGCTCTGTTGCACGAGCGCCTCCCCCTCCCCGGACCAGCCCAGCACAGTCCGCCGCCCCCACCGGTCCGCCTGCCCCAGGGGCGCGATCTCCAGTGGCTTGCCGACCAGCTGGCTTTCAGCCTCGCCGCTGACATGAACGCCGGCCAGCATCACCTGCCGGCCATCCGCCAGCCTCAGCGTGCCATCGGGCATCACGGCCTCGACACGCACGCTCTCCCGCGCACCAGCGCCAGCGGCACAGTCCCCCTCCCCGGCGCCAGCGCTGCCAAGGGTTGCCCCCAGCAGAACGAGCCCCGCCAGGACCGGTCCCACAGCACCTGCAAGATGACAGCGCCTGCGCATGCCAGCCTGACGCCGCCACACCCCATCACGCATTCGGCCATCACGCATCCGGCCTGCAATCCTGCGGACATGAAACATCAGCCCATCAACCATCCAGAAAGCACGCAGAGCCAACCGCGCGAGGCCCTTCACCCGCGCCCCTGGCGGCCAACCTCCCGGACCGAGGGCATGTCTCAACCGTCCACACGTCATCCCCAGCCCCCACGGTGTCGCGCGCCTTTTCATTTTGCACAGAGTGGCGCGCAGGATTGCACAAATGATTGTTCACCGTGCGGGCATTTTGTTCGTTCGCGTTTTGGTGCCGCCTTCGAAACAAAAACGGCGACCCGTTGAGCCGCCGTTTGAGGATCGCAGTTTGTGGTTCGGGCTGTCACCCGTAGACGTTCCAGAACAACCGTTGCCCTGACGGCTGTGCCCCTTGCATGATTTCCCAGGCCTTTGCCTCGTAGTTGGGATGCGTCGGGAACGGCGCATCCGGCTTCACCGCCCGCTCGAACGGATGGCCGGTCTCATGCACGGTCGCGCCTTGGATATGCGGCAGCTCTCGCCCGACGCGTACCACATGCAGTTGGGCTTCCGGCCAGGCGACTTTCAGGGCTCGCGCCAATGTGCCGCTTCCGCCCGCACACCACACTTCATCGGGTTCGATCGGCAGGGATTGTGCCGCCTCGGTAATGGCCTCGGTCCGGCATCCGCCGCCGAACGGCACCATCATGGCCCCCCGTTCGGCCGCCCAGGCTTCTGCCCTGCAACGGACATTGGAGAGGTACCCAGGCCGAACCTCGATGATCCTTGCGCCGTAGCTTTCTGCTTCGATCGTGTAGCGGGTGCGCGTCTTGCGGGCCGGAACGAACAATGTGGCCTGCCGGCACATCTGGTAGGCAACGGCCGCCAATGCGACCTGCGCCGCCCCGAACGCCGGCCCGGCGTAGACAAACTCCGTTGCCGGTGACGCCTCCATAAGGGAGCGGAAGATCCGGGCCTTGGTTCCGCCCGGCAAGAGGTCGTCGCGGACCACCGCGACGCCTTGATGGGTTTCAACGATCGGGGAAGTTAAAAGGCGTGACATTGCCGACTTGCTCCGTTGCGCGTTTGGCGTCGCCCTTTACGAAAACGAGGACGTTCTGGTGGGTCTTGCCGAGTTTGCGCGACCCTTCGAACTGTCCTCGAACCCGCATCGGAAGCGATGCTGCGGTCGTCACCAGAACCCCGTCGTTATAGAACTGCAACTGCGCATCTTTACAGGCGGCGATCGTATCCGCGACGAAGCCGCGATTGATCCCCTGCTTGTCGCGGAAGTCGCCGACCACAAAGACCGCGAAGCGATCCTGGGCGAGGCGCGCGGCCGCGTTCTTTACCGCCTGGCGGAACCCGCCCAGGAACAGGTCATAGGGCATGGTCGAAAGATCGGCCGGATCGTCCGAGTAGCGCTCAAGATCCCCGTAAGGCGGACAGGTCAGGATCATGTCAAAGGCCCCGCGCACGCCGGCCTTGTAGAGATGGACGGCGTCGCCCTGTTTCCATTGGGCGGCGGCGGCGACATTGAGCGCGGCCGCCTGTTCCCGGTTGGCGGCAATCTGCTCGCTGCTGATGTCGATGCCGAGATAGGACCGGCCGAGCAGTGCAGAAATGATGCCCCGCACCGATCCGCCTGCAAACGGGTCCAGGATCCGGCCGCCTGCCGGGGAGAACCAGGCAACAAGCAGTTCGGTCAGGACCGGATCAAAGATCGATTTTGATGTCCATCCGGCCTCGGACGGCTCGCGCCCCTGCATTCGGTCGAAACGGGCCATCGCGTCGGCATAGCCGGTCAGAAGGTTTTCGCGCCGGCCTTTGCCGCTATCGATGCCGAGGGCAATCCAGCGGCGTTTGCGCTCCTGCCACCAGCGCGACCGCGCATCGAGGACCGAGAACGGCGGATAGATGAAACTCTCATAAAGAGCCCCTGACGACATGTTGAGCCTCATGCTCTGCGCGCTCTTGGCGCTCAGGTGCGGGCTCGGGCGGCCTCAGGTGATTGATCGTGCCGCAGCGGCGGCACTTGATCTCGATGGCGGGTGCGGATGGCGCGGCCGCCATCCGGAACAGCAGGGCGCGGCAACAGCCGCAACGAATGTCTTTCATAGTCTGGACCGACTCAGCCACAGTGCCGGCGCTCGCGCGAGCAGCGGGTGCGGCGGTGATCCTTCGCGGTCTGCCGGGCGGAGCCTGCGAATGGTCCCCGCCGTTCGGGCCGTTGGCGCGGCCCGGACCGCCCGTCCTGGGCGGATCAGTTCGAAATGACTTC
The DNA here is from genome assembly GCF_026672425.1 of Pannonibacter sp. SL95. Classification (GTDB taxonomy): domain Bacteria; phylum Pseudomonadota; class Alphaproteobacteria; order Rhizobiales; family Stappiaceae; genus Pannonibacter. Next base: position 20,895 of record NZ_JAPPRC010000003.1, on the reverse strand, counting down.
CGCTTCGGTCAATGCCTGCAGATCGTAATCCGTGCCCATCCACATGGGCGTGATGCGTTTTCGCAGGCTTTCGAGGGGATAGTCCGGATTGATGTAGAGCACGAAGGGCTGGCCGGCCTTTCTGCGTTCGGCATCCGATGCTGCAACCAGCCCCGGCAGGTTGGCAAGAAATGCGGTGGACCGGACAGCCAGCCAGACGCCCGGCGCTTCGACCCTCGGTTCCACTTCCTTGCCATCGGCGTCATGCACCGCATCGGCCGCGATCACGTAGACGCGGCGTGCGGCAACTGCCGAACCCTCAAACACGCCAGCCTCCGCCCGGTTCTGGAGATCAGCCAATGTAACAGGCGGCTCCCCCTCGCTTGCAACGACCCCAAGAGCGGCAAGGTCGACCGCTTCGGGACCGGCGAAATGCAGGATATGGTCAATCGTGCCTGTCATCGAGCCACCACATCATAAAGGGCCTGCGCATCTGCCGTCGAAAAGCTGTCAAACGCTCCGATCGCGGCCAGCTTGTGCGTGCCGTTGACCCGGCCCCGGCCATCCGTCGCAGAACAGCCAACGGAAATGCCGTCGAGGACGCCATTGAACATCGGGCGGGAGCCCGTGAAGATGCCCGTTGCATCGACCGTGAGCCATGTGCCGTCCGGCCTCCAGGCCACCACGAAGGCCTGCTCGGATCCAAGCGCACCGGCCAGACCGCGCGTGCTGGTCCCGCTGCCGCTGTTCAGGTCGAGACGGTAGTTCTGATCCTTGCGATACTGCAAAAAGAGGTTGCCGGCACTGCTTCGAGCCTGCAGCAAATGGGCGAAGGTGACGGAACTTTCAGTCGCCGTGCCGCGCCAAACCATGACAAGGGTCTTTGCGTCGGCAACCGGGTTGAAAACCAGGCCAGCGTCCGCCGCAGAGATCACCAGACTGTCGCCATCAACACTGCCTGCCCCCCACGGCATCTGGTACGGCGTGGGCGTAACCTGTCCGGCGATCGCCACGACGTCCTGGCCAGGCGTGCCGATGTTCGGGCCGATCTCGAACGTCACATTGATCGGCTCATGGGCGGTGAACGTGTACTGAACTTCGTACAGGCCTGCCCCGTAACTGATGTTCCTGACCGCGTTGATGGTCACCATCGTTGTGGCTCCAGCTATGGCAGCTGCCCCGACCGGGCCAGTTACCAGCGACGCCCGATTGGACTCGGCCGCAGAGCGAATGCCGGAGCGCATCTGAGGTGACGAGCCGGCCGCGTAGAGGGCTCGCGCCGAATACACCTGACCGACAACAAGTGGTACATCCAGCAGGGACTGCACCCGCCCGTAAGTCAGTCCCTGCGAAGCCACACGGACCGCGCTCGACATGCCGAGAAAGTTTCCGGCTTCGGCGGTATTGTTCGTGTTGACGATGGTCCAGGCGCGCGGATTGAACGGGTTGGGGACAAGGTTCGTCCAAGGTTCCCGGCTGTCAAAGCCTCTATCCGTCAAGGCCATTGCGCCATCACTGAACTCGCGTGACACGCCGGATGTGTCTGCGGCGCGGCGAACCGAAAGACGCGTGTGTCTGGCGTCGATCTCAGCCATCGTCACGCGCCGCCCGCCGATCAGCGCATGCCCCTTGATGAAGTCTGCCGCGAACTGGAACCGGCGCATCCAGAATGGATACTGTGTTGCGATGGCTCGGGCCGAACAATCGCAACTGATCAATGGCCTGATCCCGAAGTCAGACGTTCCGGCGGACATGATTGCAAGCGGTCTCGGGACGCCCATCGTCAGTCGCTCCAGACCCTGACCGGCAACCCGGTCGGATTTCGGCTCAGGATCTTCACTTCGGTGACCGCATCCATGCGCAGGATGCGGGCGCCACCCTCCCGGATAGCGCCCATGATGACCCATGGCGCATCAGTTGCGAGCCGGGCATGGATTTCGACGGTCGTCCGATCCGGCTGGTCAACCTGCAACAGGAAGTCGCCGAGCGGGGCCCACGGGGCACTTTCGGCAAGACTCGCAGAACTGTTCAATCTCAGCATGCCCATGTCTCCCGCTGTCACACCCGTTCGCGCCGTCTCAGGGCGCTGTTGCCACCTTCGTCAGGCTCGATCGAGGCCAGCCAGTGCCGCCGCACCATCGCCGGCCACGGCACACGGGCGGCCCAGCCTCCGGCATCGATGGACTTGCCGATCCGGCCCGACAAGCTCTCGTCCGGATCCCCGCCGAGCAGCGTGTTCGCCAGCTGCGACAGCGCCACGTGCAGATTGTAGATGTAGTTGAGCAAGGTCCTCACAGCGGCGCTCCCAGTGCGATTTCTGCCGCCCGCGCCTGGGTGATCAGGCCTTTGGAGGCAAGGTAGGCAAGGCCGTCCAGAGTGGCCGGGCGCGAGACGTCGACTTCGGAAAGACGCGGATCCTCAAGGATCGCCAGCCAGTCCGCGACGACAGGATCGCTTGCCCTGGCTGTGCGAATAGCGATGCGTTCTGACGCGGTGAACAGCAGAAGAAACTCCGGAGGCGTCACGACGGTCTTGCGGGGGATGGTTGCCGCCGCAGGTGTTGCCGCTGTCGCCGGAGCAGCCCAGACGGTCCCGGTCCGGTGCCATCCCCGTTCAACATTGTCCGGAACTGGCTCGAACTGGGCAGCAATTTCCGGATGGAACAACGCAGTCGGGTCCTGGGTCACCACATCCACGGCGACCGCCTCAATGATCCGTGCAAATCTGGTCATCTTTCCGTTCTCCGTTTCACCATTCGACAATCACGAAGCCGTTGCCGCCGCTTCCGCCGTCACCGCCGTTGGATGATTGCGAAGAACCGCCGCCGCCCCCGCCGTGACCAAACAAAGCGTTGCCTCCGGCCGCGCCGACATAGGTCGCGCCGCCAGCGCCGCCGCCGCCTGCGCCCCCGCCACGGCCTTGACCGCCGGATGTAGGAGGATTGCCGTCCGCGCCGCGGCCGCCGCCCGATCCGCCACCCGCGTCCGCAGTTGCACCCGCTGTCCCCGGCGCGGCTGAGCCATAGCCACCTGAGCTGCTTTCAAGGTCGGTCTCAAAGCGGGGAACGTAGCCCCGGGCAGCACTGACGCCAGCGCCTGTTGCCTGGACGATGCCGTCGGCATTCGGACCGGGTTGAGGTGAAGGCAATCCAGGTCCGCCAACACCGCCCCCTGCCGGCCCCGCTGGTGCCGGATGTGGCATTGACGCTGCCGCCGGCGTTTGCGGCCGCGCCGCCGCCACCGCCGCCGCCGCGCGTGTTTGTATCTGCAGCGCCATTGCCGCCAATGCCCCCGGCGCCAAGCGGACTTCCTGCCGCGCCGCCACCGGCACCGGATCCGCCAGCTGCCGAACCGCCGTTGCCACCTGCGCCGCCTGGAACATTGACCTGGCCGCCGACAGAGGCGCCGCCCGCGCCGCCAGCCCCCGTTGTTGCCCCGCCTGTGCCCCCGGCGCCGCCGGTGACTGAGAGCATTGCACCAAAGCTCGTCGTGCCCCCGGCCGTGCCATTGCCACCGGTTGCCCCTGCGCCCCCGGCGCCGCCCGCGCCGATGGTGACGGTGATCGACTGCCCCGGCACAACGGTGAAGACGCCCGTACCAAATCCGCCGCCGCCGCCACCGCCACCGCCGCGCGTGTTGTTCCCGGTCTTGCCGCCGGCACCACCGCCGCCGCCTGCGCCCCTTGCCCGGACCCGCAAGCTGGTCACTCCCTCAGGAACAACAAATGCGCTGGTCCCAGCGATGACGCGATACTGACCGATACCGAACACGTCCTGGCCAAGCCCGGCAGACCTGGTGAGTGTCAAAAGCGAAATGCTACCGTTGCTGCCACCAGCAAGGAAACCAGGCGCGCCCTCTGCTGCCTGACCGGCGGCCTTGCGAAGAAAGCTGCCACGCGGAAAGCCGTTCAAACCGAAGTTCGCCATCAGAATGCCCCCCCAAACGCCGTCAGATGGAACACTTCCGCCAGATGGGTGGATGCTCTCAACGAGTGACCAGCCGGCAGAACCAGGCCATAGGCGCTGGCCGATGAGGTCGAGAAATCGACAACGCATTCAAACGAGGCAACCGTCGCACTCACCGCAATTGCCGGAACCGGGATCTCGGCGATGCAGCGGGCGGATGTGCCGTCGTGCACGAACAGGCGAACCATTCCGGCCGTGGTGTTGCCTGTCGCCTTGATGACAGCGCGATCGATGCGGCCACCGGATACCGGCATGGTCAGGATGGTCGCGAGTGTACCGCTACCGTCACGGTTGGTGTTTGCGGTCGACACGACGGCCGCACCGTACAAGGGCACACCGGTAAACTGGGGGGATGTGGCCATGAAGGGCTCCTCAAGCCAGAGGGAAACAAGGACTGAAACAGGGGGTTAAGCCAGGGTCTCGAAGCGGTAGAGCGCGTCGCCCGGGTCCGGCAGCGCGGCAAGCGCTGCCGCAATCATCTGTTTGACACCGGCCGGATGCGCCGCCTTGGTCGCAATCTCGCCCGCGCTGTGTTCGGGCAGGGTTGCAAACTCCAGCACGGTGTCGTCGGGTAAGGCGCTGATCGCATCCGCGATACGCTCATCAATCTGCAGGGCAGCGGACAGGGCTGCCGGTGTCAGCTTTCGCGGGGCAGCGGCGGACGTGTCATGCAGGATCAGAAGATCAGCTGCCAGGTCAACATTTGCGCCCGTGATTGACGGCAGTCCAGGGACGTCCAGTTCATGCGTGCGATCCTGCGACAGATCACCGCCACCCTTCAGGCCTGTGCCCGTATCGACGCGGCGTTCGGCCGCCACAAAGGCGTTGATCGCGTTGATCCGGATCACCAGATTGGCAAGGTCGGAAAACACCACATGCGCCCGCATCAGGGCTTCGACGGTCTGGCCCGATGCCGGCACCGGCTTGTTCACCGGCGGATCGTATTTGATGATGGCAATCAGGTCGCCATCCTGGTCGAACAATCCCCCTTCGCGGATGGTGTAGGGACCGTCTTCCGCCTCCAGCAGGCAATCAAAGAACGCCGTGTTCGGCGCACCATTGACGGTCCCGGAGGCCTGCACCGGCTTGCGCACGACCTCGCTCTGCAGGCTGGTTTCACCGCCGGTCGGGGCGTAGTCGCCATTGCCAAACGCCAGATGCGTGACGACCAGCGCCGTGCCGGTCGCCAGCGCCTGCGCCTCCTTGTTTTTGCCCCTGGTGGTCAGAATGGAATAGGTCGGCATGTTGCGTCCTCAGGCAGCGCGGGCGATGATGGAAAGGCGGGTCAGTGGCGAGACGCCGGCGCGCAGGTGCCCGGAGGCAACCGGCGGATCGAAAACAAACGGCAGGGCCACGACATTGATCCGCGTCATGGGAAAGACGGCGGCATAGGCGGGTGCCCGTGCTGTGGCTGCCATCTGCAAGCCGGTTTCCTGGCTCCAGCGTTTCATGGCATCGACAACCCGCCAGACCTGGCGAAACACCCGTCCTGCCCACAGATCACCGTCGCCGAAAATGTCCTGGCTGGCATCGACCGTGATCGTATGCGTGTCATGCGGTCCGGCCGGGGTCCGGTCGAACCATTGCAGGATTTCGGCATCGAGGCCGAACGCTGCCAGTGCAGCCAGAACGCCCGCATCCGTGCCCTTGGTTTCGTGCAGCACAAAGGCCAGATCGATCAGCTTGCGGACAGCCGGTTCCGGACTGCCGTCCGGGTCAAGGAACTCTTCGAGCGACCGTTCGGCGATCGCCAGGGGCAGGACCTCTGCCGGCATTTCTCGGGACTGACGCATCAACAGGCGAGCGAAATCAAACTCGCCGGCCATGGTCTCGAAAGCGCCAAGGATCGCGCGCGAGCGCTCGTCATTGATGCCCGGCGGGATCAGGCTCTCGGGAAAACGGCGCTCTGTCATGGCGAGCCTCCGCCCGCCTACCCGGCTGCCTGCATCGTCAGGCTGACACCGGTCAGAACGGCAAACTGATGTTCGGCCAGTTGGCGGGCTGCCGGGCCGGTGCCCGGCAAGCCTGCGAAATCGAGGTCCACATCGGTGATGCCCTCAACGGCACGCGCGGCACAGGTCAGCGCGGACAGGGCCATGTAATCGCCGAGCTTGCGTGACCAGATGGCGGCGGCTTCCGTGAGCCTGGCTTCCAGCCGGCTTCGCGCCTCGCTCAGCTCGCCAGCGGCCCGGCCCGTCCCGGAGATCGAAAAGGTGACAGCCTCGGCGGCAAAGACAGACAGGGCATCGCCCTGCGGCCGCTTTTGCAGCGGATCGAGCCAGTTCTTCAGCCCGTCCAGAAAGGCCGGCGCCGGCACGCCATCACTCATCAGCACGTAAAGGTGGATCTGGCCCGGCGCTGGACGGATCACGGCAACATCTGCAATCGCGGGCGAATAGGCCCGGGCCTGCTGACGATAGCTTTCACGGGGGCCGGCCTTGGAGATCCGCTCATGTGCGTTCATGGCACGTTCGCGCAAGGCCTCGTCGCCTTCCTCCTCTGTCCCGCCAGCTGTTTCACTGATGTTGACCAGGTCGGCATTGCCGAGCCCGCTTGCCGCAGCACCACCGGTTGCACCGCTACCCGGAAGCCGGATCTGGCCACGCACCTGGCCGGGCAGGAACCCGTTTCCGGTAACGCCGGGAACCTGCGCCGTGGCGATGGCTTCCCCCGCAGTCTGGCCGGCTGCAATGACGATCGCGCTGTCGAGCCTGAAGACGACAGTGCCGGCGGCAAGCGTGTCGCCGGCCTTGCCAATCAGGGTCTGGGCCAAGGCAGGGGCGCTGAGCGTGGCGCGAACACGGCAGGTCGCCGGCTGGGCCTTCAGCCTGAACGTCGAGTTGTTCGCCGCAGCCACGTCCAGATGTTGGCCGACTGCGAACAGCAGCCACCGTTGTTCGGATGCAAACTGCGCCTCGCGTCCCAGAAGGGAGAAGCCGTATGACAAAAGATCGATCAGCACCTGCTCGACCTGGGCAGGATAAAGCTTGCGCCGGGGTCCTTGCGGATCGGTCTCGAACCAGGCGACCAGCTTTTCCTTCCAGTCCTTTGCAGACGTCAGAAACAGCTTGGGCGCACCCCGGGCAATCAGTTCGCGCGGCGATGTGCTTTTGACCAGGTCCACCATCACGCCGCCTCCCGCAGGATAACGTCCGTGCGCCGAAGGTCTGCCAGCACGTCTTCACGCGGCCGCCAGAACACGGGAACCTTGAAATGATGAAATGCCACCGCCTCGACCTCGACACGCTCGACCTTGAGGCGCGGCTCCCAGCGGGTCAGGCTGTCGAAGATTTCCTGTGCGATGCGCGGAATGGCAATCGCCGGCGGGCGGTCGATGAAGGCCAGCGCATCGCAGAACTTGTCCGGCTCTGTTGGCACCGAAAGTCTCGGCGTCAGCGTGATGATGCGGATGGCCTGTTCGAGATCATCAATCCCGGTGACCACTGTTCCCCATGCCCCGGCCGGTCCAGGTTGCACCCGGTGCTGCCAGTGAAGGTCATTTGGGCGAAGGGGAGCGTTTGAAACAAACATGCCGACATGAGCCCGCGCAGGAACTGATGTCGGCATAATAGAGAAGACGGATGAGTGAAGTTACGGAACAGTTCCGTGTCAAAGGTTAGTCGCCTGTACGAGGAAAATCAAAAATCCCACCAAAAGTCGACGACGAGTTCACAAGCTTAGATGTATTTACATAATCAATGAATTTCTTCTTTGTTATTATCCCGACTTCAAAAAAGAAATCATTATGCGTAGATGCTATTTTCATCGCATCGACTGCATTTTGAATCGTCGATCCAGTGAATAGGTGATGGTAAAATGTTATAAATCCAACAAGGGCGTCGTGCCAATGCACGTCAGATAGTGACCCCCCGCACGCAAAGAACGGCCTCTCTGCCTCTAACGTCATAGATAGGGCGACGCTGCGCCCTCCCTTACATGACGAAAAGCAAACAAGTAGTCCATTCGGCATTGCATCATTAATTGGCTTAAGCAATAATCGCAAATCAGCCCAGCTGACATGATGGCCGCATGATAAAACTATACCATCCTCGGTCCCGTGCGCGCTAATATGAACTATTGGAACGAACTTATCTCGTGTATCCGATTTTTGATGTCTAAGAAATTCACTTAAAAATCTTGAATCTGCCCCGATTTGAAATGCTTTCATTAAATTTTCATAATCTAAACAGACTGTGTAGCTATGTTTTATTTCCGATAAAGAAAAGGCCTCGCAGAGCGCTCGTCCTTCGGTTCTGCCATCAAACAAATCATCTGGGCTTGGACTTTCAACGACATAAACATATGCGCGCGTCATGAACAAAACCTCGGCTCACAATAAATACGCTTGTAGATCAGCATATCATCCAAGACATGTCACGCAGAAATCGGGAGTTTTCAAACCGGCGGCCCCGGAGGACCGGGAGGGGCGGTGACATGCCCATGGGTGTCGCCAACATTCTTGCCATTGTGCGTTAGGCTGTCGCCCTCGATCGCCACCGGCCCTTTCAGCGTAATGCTTGCTGCCTCCAGCGTGATGCTGGTGGCGACAACGCTGACGGTCTTGGCGCCCTTGACCGCAATGTCGCCGCTGGCCTGGTTGACAGAGACCGACAGGCCGCTGGCAAAGGCCATGTACATCGTCTCGCCGTCGCCGGTCGGCGTGCCGTCCTTGTCGGACCAGATGGCGCCCAGAACTGCCCCGTCCTCACCGTCCCAGTCCATCAGGCAGACCACCTGGCTTGCCTCGTCCGGCATGCGGTAAAACTTGTTGGCGCCGGTGCCAGGCTGGCAGACATGGATCCAGCCGCTTTCGTCACCTTGCTCGTCATCGAAGCGCACGCGCACCCGTCCTTTTGCCGGATCCCGTTCGATCACCGTGCCCCGGCGGTAGGGTGAATTCTGGCCGCTGTCGAGCAGCCTGCGGGAAGACCTGTCAGACACCTTTCAGCTCCAGTGCTGTCGTGTAGCTGCCGCGCTTCAGCACATGGCGCGCGCTGTGAATGAGATATCGGCCGGCGAACTTGCCAAAGCCGCCGCCGAGGGCGACCACTTGGCCAGCAATCAGCAGCGGGTCACCGATGACGGTGAGGCTTGCCGTCCGCCGGTCTTCGTTGGCCTTGGCAAGACGGCTCTTGGCGAGTTTCTGTGCGGTTTGCTCATCCTCGACCCTTTCGTCGATTTCCAGCACATCGCCTGTTCTGGCGGCCAGATCCTGTACCTCGCCCTGGATCAGCCGCTTTTCCTCGCCCTTGAGATATGTCACCCGGGCCTTCGAAAAGGTCCTGTCCGTCTTTTCGCGGGCAGACCAGTCCGTCACGGGCGTACCGCTCGCCAGGTCAAAGCTGCGCACCGGGGCCTGTGCCTCGATCATTGCCCGCTGGAAGAACACCAGCGCCTGATCCTTGATCGAGACGAAGTGGCCAAAATCCTCGGCAAGCCGCTTGATGAACTCAAGGTCGCGCTCGCGTCGTTGCCGCTTGTAGGCAAAGGGCACATCGTCGATTTCGCCCCGGACTGCCAGTCCGTGACGGCCTGCCACATCTGTCACGATGTCCTTCAGCGTGGTGTCGGCAAAGCCTTTCGACTTCTTGCTGCGCTGGTCGGTTTCGGCAAATGCAGAGGTCGCGCGGAAGCTCAAGGTGTCATTCGCCCGCGATCCACTGGCTTCCGGTATGTCCACCTGGAAGACACCGGCGGCAACAGTCATCCCGCCCTTGTACCCGAGTGCCGGGACCGCAACGATGTCCCCCTGTTCCGGCCGCCAGGCGCCGCGCCACAGCCCGGCATCGTCGCGCAGCTTGACCGCAATCTCGTCCGCCTTGCCATGCAGGTTGTCGGTAAATGTGAAGTCCAGGAGATAGGGGGCCAGATCGCTGCCGACATCGACACCGTTGACGAACAGGGACACGAAGGGTTCGGGCAGGCTTGTCATGATAATCCTTGCTCACGGCCGTTTCGGGCGCGCTGCGCCCTGGCCTGCGCTGGCGCGGGCTGATCGCCCGACGGCCATTCGGCCTTGCGGCGCGCCGCGCCGGGATCGACACCGTTGACGAACATGGACACGAAGGGTTCGGGCAGGCTTGTCATGACTGCCTGCGCTTCCAGGGCGGCAACAGGGTCTCGTCAACTGCAGCCTGCTCACTGACCGGGATCCGCAGAACGACGCCTACGGCAGGACTGTCGGCAGCGGGGTCAACCCTTCCAGGAACACCCCTTGTTGGCGTCGATGATCAGGCCCATGCCTTCCGGATCCCGGTAATATCGCGTGGCGATGGTGTCCCAACGCTCGCCGGACCCGGTCCGGTGTTCAAGAAACTCTCCTGTCTTGACAGCCGTTGCCATAAGACGTGCCCTTCCTCATGTTCGTTTCGCCGCGCCACCTTCGATAGGCCCCTGTCTTCTAGGTTCCTGTCTTCTTGGTCCCTGTCTTCAGGGGCGCTTCGTGAGGGGATTGAGGATCGCCCGCGCCAGACTTGCGGCGCCAGAGCCCAGAAGACCTATGCCCGAGGCCGCCCCCGGACCGGCGCCAGAGCCCAGGCTCGTCGCGCCATCCGCCACCTCGATCAGTTCAAGTGTTGCCTCCAGCCGGACGATGCGGCCGCCGGCGGTCGTCTTCTGCAACGTGACGGACACCGATTTCGGCCAGTATTTCTTGCCGTCATAGCCGGATGTTCCGAACACCAGCGCCGCTGCCTTGCGCTCCCGGACAACCGATTTCAGCGTTTCGTAGGCGTCTTGCGGATCGCAAAAGCTTTCGTCGAAGAAAAAGGAGAAGCTGCGCTTGTCCAGATCCTCGCCGCCGTCTTGCAAGATAGGCTTGCCGCGCAAGACCTTGTGCTCATGCGCCGTGTTTTCGAGGGCCTCTGTTGCTGCGGATGGTCCCGTCATCACATTGGGAACGCCCATCGCAAGTTCGCCAAAATAGGCAAAGGCAGTCATCAGAACTCAAGCCTCCCGTCTTCGTCCAGCCGGCGCCGGATGAGCGCGACCAGGTCATCAGCATGGTCGTTGAGAACGGCAAGCAACGCGTCCCGGTCCGCAGCAGCGCCGCCGGCGATCGTCACCTGCGGGCTGTAGGTGATCTGGATTGAAGATCCGCCCCCGCTCTGGCTGGCGCCAGGCCCGCTAAAGCCAGAGCCAGAGCCGCGCACGACCGCGCTCTGGCTTGTGGCCAGCGGCTGTGGCGAAGCGCTTGCCATGGCAGGCAGGGCCGGGGCGCCCAGAGTTGCAGCCGCAAGCGTGGCGGCAGCTGTGCGGCGCATGGCATCGACCATCGGTCCGGGCCGGATCGATTGGGCCATCGTTTCAGAGAACTTCAGCCGGTGGATGTCAGACAGCGGCCCGACCTTGGCTGGCGAGGACGGCAGGTGATCACGCAAAGCCTGGGTCATGGCCCGCATTTCGGTAACGACCACATGTGCCCTGGCTCGCATGCCCGCCGCGATCGTGTCCATCATGCGCGCGCCGTGAACAGAAAAATCCAGCGCTTCGAGATGTGTTCGCGCGGCCGATACTGCCGTTGCAACAATGCCTGGCAGCGCAGCTGCCGCCACCTTGATGGCCGTGATCATCGCTTCGGTTGCAGCCATTGCGGATGGATCGGGCACACCAGGTCCGGCAGGCTGTGCCGTTGACCCAGGCGCGGAAAACGCATCAAGCCGGGCTGCCGCATCCAGCATCTTTTGCGCGGTCTCGGCAAAGGGTCCGCCGCCGGCCACGACCTTGGCCAGTTCCTCGCGGTAGGTTGCAAGGCTCATCTGGCCTACTTGCAGGGCTTCCGTCAGCGCATAGCCCTGGTCGAAGTCCGATCCGAACGGATTGAGGGCCGAACTGGTGTTGGCCAGCGCCGACAGTTCGCCGTAAATCCGGTCAACGCCACGCGCGCCTTTTAACGCGTCGAAGGCGGAACGGGCCGCGTCGACGGCCCCGCCGACCACGTCGCTGAGCGCTGCGCCAAGACCTGCTGCCGCCTCCTGCATGGCTGTGAAGATCGCTTTCAGCCGGGACCAGCCGTCCTCGGCGACGCCCACCAGCCGGTCGAACGCCGATGCGACCCAGTCGGAAAAGCCATCGGGAAGGCGCGGAATAGGCAAGGTCAGATCTGGCCACTTGAATTCTGGCCACTTGAAATCGGGCCACTCAAAGACAAACAGCGCCTTGATGCCGGCACAGGCCTCGGCAGCACGGGCCTTGATGCCAGCCCACAGCTCACTGAAATAGCCTGACAGCTGATCCCAGTTGTTCGCAATCAGTGCCAGCGGGTGCCAGGAAAGGTTCTCCTTGAACCAGGACCAGGCGCCGGCGGCCGCCGCCAAGATCCCGTCAAAGGCGGCCATCACCCGCGACTTGACCCAGTCCCAGGCCGCGCCGAACCAGGCGGTCACCTGATCCCAGTTCTGATAGACATACCAGGCGCCGGCGGCGCGAAGGGCGACCCCGGCAAGGACGGCGACAAGGGGAAGCGACAGGGCGGCAATGCCGCTGGCCAGCAGCATAAAGCCGGAGACGAGCTGGACCACGCCGGTGACGACACCCATGATCGTGCTGGCCAGTGGCAGGGCAATCAGCACCATGGCGAGGTTGTTCCATCCGCCCAGCATGTCGGCGGCATAGGAGAGCCACTCGGCGAGGATCAGGAACGTGTTCCACAGTCCCGTGCCGAAGGTCCAGATGGCTTCCAGCGTCGCGATGATGTTGCGGGAAATATCTTCCGCCCAGGCCTGAAGCGTTCCGTCCGCTTCCATCTGGTTGAAGGTTGTCAGCAGGCCTTGCAGCTTGTCCTTGGCCCAGTCGAACAACCCGGCATCGGCGATCATCAGACGGAACTTGAACCACATGTCCGACATGTTCGAGACCATGCCGTCCCAGGTTCGGGACAGCTTTTCAGAGGCTCCGGTTGCCCGTTCGCCCATCAGTTCGACCAGCTTGGCAATGACATCGCGGCCAAGCTTGCCCTTCGACGCAAGGTCCTGCAGCTCCGCTGCCGATTTGCCCGTCGCTTTCGACAGGAGATCCCAGACCGGAACGCCGCGTTCGAGCAGTTGAAGCGCTTCTTCGCCCTGGAGCTTTCCTTTGGTCCAGGCTTGCCCGACCGCCAGGACAATACCTGACAGGTTTTCCGCTCCGCCGCCGGACATGGCCATTGTATCAACCATCGCCTGAAGGGATCCGTTGGTCGGATCGATACCGAAGGTCTTGAGCTGGCGATAGGCTTCGACCACTTGCGGCAGCTCCAACGGGGTTTTTGCTGCAAAGTCGGTGATCCATCCCATCGCAGTCTTTGCCCGTTCGCCCGAGCCTTCAAGGCTTTCGAGCTGGACCATATAGGCTTCCATCTGCGCTGCCGGGCCGATCACCATATTGGCAGCACCTGCCGCCAGGCCACCGGCTCCCAGAGCCAGGCCGCCGCTGCAACGGTTGCCCCTGTTGCGATCCGTCCCAGGCCCTGACCCATCAGCGAAGCGCCCTGGCGCGCCCGGTCCAGCGCCGCGCGCAAGGAGAACGCCTTGCGGATGGCTGTTGCGATCTGGCCGGAAAAACGGGCCATAGCGGCACCCGCCTGGATGATCGGCGCCGAGATGCCTACCGCCGACGTGCGGACCTGGACCATCAGCCGCGCCATCCGGTCTGTCGCAGCGGCCAGGCGTGTCTGGGCGGCAAGTTGCGGCCGGGCGAGATTTGCACTGGCCCGGCTGGCCTGTTCCAGTCGCTGGTTGGCACGCAGCAGTTTCGTCAGCCGCTGCGACGCCCGGTCGGTGAATTCGGCAACAATGCCAAGGCGCATGTCCGCCATTCAACGCGCTCCCTTGAGCCCCCTGGATCCGGCTGCGGACCGTTCTGCCGCGCGGCGCTCAGCCTCCGCGCGCGCCTCGTCAAAGGCGATCTGGTCTTCGTAAATTGCGAGGAACTCGTCCTCGGACAGATCGTCGAGGTAGCCCGGCGGCCAGCCCCGGTTGACGAGGTAGGTCTGGCATTCCAGCGAAGACAGCCTCAGGCCGTCTTCGCCGTCCGCTTTCCCTCGCCCTGGGGCTCACCCGCCTCATCGTCATCTTCGGCAGAGGCACCGCCAAAGACTTCCGCCAGCAGTTCGTTGGCATCCTGCATCGGGATGTAGGCACTGAAGTCAGCCTCGGTGATGGTCTCGCCATCGAAGCGCGACACACGGCAGATGTAGAGGATCTGCGCTTTGGCCAGATTGTTGCGGGCGAGCCGAAGGCAGCTGACCCAGGTGCCATGCTTGCGAAACTTCGGGAAAGACACCGTGACGCCGGTTTCGGGCAAAACGAAACGCTCATCGCCCTCATGAGCTGCCCGATAGGCTTTGAGGCGGTCAATGACGCCCGGGGCGGCCGGACCACCTTCGCCGGAGAAATGGTGCGGGCTGGCAGGAACGGCAGAATGGGTATGCGAGGGGGAAAAATCGTGATCGGACATGCTGGCCTCCGTGGCGCGGATTGCGGGTCCGGAGGGTCAGCCAGTCCGGACAGGTCAGGCAGATCGGTTCTGCCGGGCCTGTCCGGGTAAAGAGGGGGCGGCTCCAGACCGCCCCACAGTCACATCATGCGGTCCAGATATCGCCGGAACTGTTCCGGGCGGTGTTCGCGAAAACATCGATCTCGAGCAACGTCCGGTCACTGTCGTGGACACGCTGCGCCAGGCGAGAGCACGTGAACTCATAATCGATCTCGTCAAGGTCGCCGAGCTTGGCACCGCTTGCATCGGTCTTGAAGAAGCGTGCACTGACGATTGTAATGAGGGTGCAGGAGCGTTCCCGGTCGTGACCATCCGGACCGTTGACATCAAGACGCTGGTGCAGTTGCAGCTTGTGCGAGATCGTCGGATTGTAGAATTCCTCGGCAAGTTCCGGCTCCAGGGCCTGGAACTTCATCGATCCGGTCAGGGCTTCCAGGACCCGGGTGGGTGTCTTGTAGACCGCGACCTGTCCAAGGGTTTCGATGTCGACCGTCTTCCATTCGATGGACGGGATCTTGAACTCGCGCGCGATGCCGAGAAGGGAATTGTCTTCCTTGTAGACCTCGGCGTTGACGATTGAGGCGAACCGGCGGTAATCGGCCATTTTCTGTGTTCCTCGTTCCTGGAACCGGCCTGACAGACCGGCATCAGTTGAGCATTTTCATCCCCTGCCTGCGGGCCGCAGACGCACATGCGCGCCGTCAGGCCACCTGCGGGTCTGTCGTCGTGGCAAGGCCAAGCGCGTTGCGGATCAGGTCGATGTTGATCGACCGCTCGACCGTCAGCCGCTCCATCAGGCCAACCGGCGCATAGTCCTGGCGCCAGTACAGCCAGCCATCTGCGATGCTGGCGGGCGTGGTCTTCTTGCGGTCAAAGGAAAACCGGAAATCATAGAGCGCCGGATCCTTGCCGACCGTCTTGGACAGGCCGTAGGCGTTGATCCGGTCCTCGACCTTTTCCAGCGAAGCCGGGTTTGCGTTGCGGTCCTTCCACTCGTCGAGGAAATGAAGGATCGCCTCGTCCATCACGTCCTCAATGAATTGCACATGGATGAAGTTGCGCATGTCCGTGACGGTCGGATAGGCAGCGGACCTGTTGCCGGAAACATGGGGCCCTTTGCCCCAACGCTCCTCGACCGTGACGATGCCCGCACCGCGCAGTTCCTGGACGTCCGACGTCTTGTCTCCGGGAATGTACAGCACCTGCTGCGCGGCCTCCTCAATGCCGGCAATCGGCCTGTTCGAAGGGGAATGGTGGTAGCCATATTCCATGACACTCGACAGCATGACGCCGGCCAGATGTGCGGAATAGGCGTCAGCAATCGGCTTGCCGGCGGTTGACGAAGCCGGATCAAGGTTCACGACCTTCATATGCGGCCAGCACAGGATCGCGCGGCGATCGCTGGTCTGCCAGTCAAAGCTCCCCGACGGCCCGCGGGCTTCGATGACATGCTGCACGGTGACGCCGAGCGGCGCGTCCAGAAGATAGCGCGCCCGGATCCGTCCGGCGATCACACCAAGTTCTGCCCGCACACCGCTCAATCCGTCGAAGCCTGTTGCCAGCAGGATTTTGGGGAACCAGCCATAGGCCTGATAGCACGAATAGGCGAGCTTCAGGCCGGACGGATTGCCGGCCGCGTCGAAGGTCCCGATGATGTCGAGGGCAGTTACTCGCGAGGGATCGGGCGTGTTGGCTCCGTCCTTGTGCACCGCAGGATCAAAGACGTTGACCACACAGATCGTGCCGATGCCGGCGGTTCTCGCCTTGGAGAACATGGCGTTCAGCTTCTGCGGGATCGTGTAGCCGTCCCGCACCGGGCCGAAATGCCGGGTGATGTCGGACTGGCGCCGGATCAGGATCGGCTTGTTGATATAGGCCGCGCGCGCCGCCGGGGTTACGTGGACTTCATGGATCGGTGCTGTACCGATCAGAAACGCGGTCGCCGCTTTCAGTTCGCGGACGAGAAGGCCGCCTTCGTCGACATCGACGACTTCAGGTCCGAAGTAGCGTTCCGAGCTTGCCATGTTACGCGTCTCCGTTGCTTGCCTGGTGGGCCGGCATGATGAGGTTCAGGGCTTTCCAGCCGGCGACAGCCGCATGCCCCTCCGGCAGCAGGTAGTCCCGTCCAGGGCACAGCGTTTCTTCAAAGAATGTGACGGTGTTTCCGTCCGTATCCTTGCCCCGCAGGGAGACGGACTGGACCGGACCAAGATACGTGTAGGTGGCAAAGCTGTGGGTCGGTTTGGCAGGCATGGCCTAACCCTCCTCCTGAAAGCGGGTGAGCGGGATACGGGGGCGCGCCGGCGATTGCTCGGCGGCAACGGATGCGACAACGCAGGAGACGTCCACCTGCCATTCCCATTGGCCGGCGGCCTGGTCGGTAAGCCGTTCGCTCATCATCTTGAGCGGCGTTGCCCCTTCCAGGGCCGTGTTCTGCAACCACTGGCGCATCGTATCGAGAATGGGATAGGCGGCAGCGCCGCCATTCAGGTCGCCGAGGTAAAGGACGATGGTGAACCTGAGTTCGCGCGATTGACGGGCAAGGTCCATGCCATTGCCCTCGCCATAACGTGCGCCGGAATAATGGACCAACGCAGCCGCGCGCATCTTCGCCGGGTCGAAGGCTTCCGGGTTACCCGGAAAGCCGGCAACGTAGAACTTCGATGGCAGGCACCGTTTCAGCCGGGCGATCAGCTGCGTTTCGATGGACTGGATCACGCTCACCGCCAGCCCTCCAGCATGGACGGGGCGCGGGCAGCGGGGAAACTGCCGGCGATCCGGTCTGTCTGTCCCGCGCCGCCGCCAGGCAAGCCGCCAAGCCCGTCGCGCCCGGGCCCGAGGTCCGTCTTGCCGTCGCGGATGCCTTTCAGGAAGTCCATCACGTCCAGGTAGCGGGCACGCGTCACGTCATCCACTGCGCCTCGATCGGCAACACGGTCGCGCAGCCAGTAGACGACGAGATCCGCCGCCGCACCTTTCAGGCTCGCGGGCATATCCGCGCAAGGCACCGCGCCAAGCGCTGGGAAGCGGTTCAGCACATGTCCGTCTATCAGGCTCTGGGCACGCCGGATCTGCGCGGACAGGCGGTCCCGGTCGAGGGTCCGGCCACCTGCGGAGTTGAACCCGCCAATGCCGGCCAGGGCGATGAGATCTTCCTCGCTGTTGAGCGCGATCAGCTCGTCCACCGTTAGATAGCTGCCTGTCGTCATCGCTTTTAACGCTCCCAGGTCCCTGGACCGGACGCCTGATTGTCCGGATCAATCCGGCTTCTGTGCTTTTGCCGTACGCTTGCCGGATTTCGTCAGCGCGTCAGCTGCGCGCGCCGGTCCATCGTGATCCGGTCCGGCTTCATCATCGCCAGCTTCATCAGGGCCAGCTTCATCAGGGCCAGCATCAACAGGGCCAGTTGCATCGCCAGCCGGGACATCATCGGCAGGGACATCATTGACCTGGACAGGTGTGACGGGCTCCCCGATCACCTTGAGCATCAGCAGCGGTCTGGCCTCTCCAGGTGCCAGGTCGATGGTGTTGTGATCGGGATCATCCGGCGCATAGCGGACCCGGTTGTGCCGGACAGCAGCCAGGACGGGATAGGTCAGCGTATCGGTCATGGTCTCAGCTCCTGGTTTGAGGGATCAGGCCGCATTGCGGATCAGGAAACCGGCCCGGTTGGCCACGATCAGCTCGCGCACTTCCTCGCCGGAACGGACGAGCTTGCCGCCCCGCAAGCCCATGTTGGCCGGAAGCGTGCCGGCGATCTTGGTACCCAGCTGAGCGGTGTAGCCGAAGGTCAGTCCACCGGTGGTGTCAGCCGTCCGGTTGATGAACTGGCCTGCAACGATATTGTCCCAGACCCGGGCCAGAACCGGCGCCTCGCCCGGACGCTTGATGTTGACGCGGCTTTCGCCCACCAGAACACGCTGGACCTCCAGGAGTTCGGCAATCTGCTGCCGCGTTGCCCGGCCCTGGTCGCCGGAGTTTCCGTGCACGGCCTTGACGACCTTCGGGTGCTTGCGCAGGGCACGCCAGGCGCTGAAGCCCAGTGTCAGCTGGTTCGGCCGCTGCCAGCAGGTCGCCATCAGATCTTCGATCACCGTGATCGGATCGCTCGCAGGGTCCGTGAAGATGTCGGCACCGGCCAGGGTCTCGACGTGGTCGGGGTGATAGTTGGCCGGATCCTTGACCAGACTTGCCGTACGCACTTCCCGGTCGAGAAGGACAATGTCCGCCGCCCGTTCGGTCGCCCGCCTGTCCGGGTCCCACTTGTTGCGCTGAGCCTCGGCGATGGTCTTGTTGTCGAGCGGGATGTCGATGCCATACTCCTCGGTACTGGCCTCCCGCTCGCTGCCGGAAATCTCCACCTGGTTCGGCGCCGAGCGGCGTCCGACGCGGGTGTCGGGCAGCGTGAAGGCTTCCGCCTCGTCGTAGACCTGATACTTGAAGGTTGCGGCCGGCGCGGGCACCCGGGGCAAGACCTGGTCGGCGATCAGGTTGTAGTCCGGGTTGGAATAGGCGATGGCAATCGCGGTCAGGACCGCGCTTTCGGTAAACTGGTCAGTGGCGCTGGACATGGCTGCTTTCTTTCAAAGAAGGTTTGGGACTGCAGGGATCGCTGCGGCCAGCGCGGTCAGGACCGCGCTTTCGGTAAACTGGTCAGCCGCGCAGCGTTGCGGGCTGGATCAGGACATGACCGATGACGCCGAGACCACCGGCGCTCATCGCGCGGCCAATGATTGGCAATGAAGCGCCAGCCCCAGGCGCAGCCTTGATCGCGCGGCCGTTCGCATCACTGGTGAGCGGGTCGCCATAAGCCACCGTGCCTCCGAACTCGACTTCACGGATGTGATCGAGACAGACGTCAATCCGCTCGCCGGTGCCAGCCGCGCCCCTGATTGCGGTCGTGCCGAGCAGCACCGCCCCGATGCCGGCGAGGGCAACGCGGCCTTCCGCGCTGCCGAAAGTCACAAGACGCCGCTTGCCGATCGGGCCGTCTGCGGTGAAATTCTTGATCAGACCAACATGCATGCTGGTGGCTCCTCATTGACAACAGAGCGGCTGGACATCAGCCGGATATCAGACAGGGTGGGCCTCAGGTCCTGAGGCCTCGCGTCTTCTCGACATGGGTGACGGCATCGGCTGCCGAGACGGTGATGCCGGCGGCCCGCTGCGTTGCCTGGAAGGCAATTGCTTCGCGGGCGAGGTTTTCTGCGTCATTCGCAGACGCTTCCGGGGCATCCCCAATGTCCGTCTCGCCGAACTCGACGATCTTCGGAGCGGTCTCGAAAAGCGACTTCGCCAGATCAACGAGACCCGTGGTGACTTCGGATCCGTTTTCGGAAAAGGAGATTGCAGCGGACGACGCACCGGCGAGGCCATCCAGAAGCGCCACCAGCTTGGCCTTGTGGCCAGTGGCAAGCTGCCCTGAGGCGATCAGGCCCTCGGCAAAGCTGACATTTGCGCCGTGACGCTGTTCGGTTTCGCGGGCATTGAGCGCATCTTCCCTAGCCCGGAGGGCGGCTTCGCGGGCAGCCAGATCCGCATCGGGGGCGGGAGCGGATGAATGAGCGGGCGGTGTGGTGGTGGACATGATCGGTTCCTGTGAGATCGAAACGGTTTCAGGACTTGCGGCAAAGGCGGCTGGCTGCGGCGCCGGCAGCGTGCCGGCCTCGTCGATCCAGCGGATCGTGTAGTCCGGCATGACCTTGTCGGCGGTCTCTGCATCGCGTGTCTCGATCAGCCATTCCCTGAAGCGGCGAAAGAGGCTCGCCACATCGCGGAAGGCTGGATCAGCAAAGGAGACCACCTCGACCGTGATGATGTCAGCGGCATCTGTGAAGGACACCGGCTTAAGGCCCGGCACGGCGGGGGCGGCCCCCCCTAGAAACCCGACATGTTTGGGGTAAAGCGCATCGCTTACCGGGTGGGACGGAGCCCTGGCACATGGAACGAGGCATCAGAGATTTTCTTGTAGCGGCCGTCGGACACTGCCGAGGCAAATCCGGGTTCCAGTTCGCCGACTTCTGCGATCAGCCGCTCCAGCGTCCGCGTCATAGGTGAAACTCTTTACCAGCCATAGGCAGGCGCATCCATCTGGGATGGCCAACGACCACCGGGACTGGATTGTTCTCGGCATCATACCGGTCTGCCAGCGCCGCCAGGTCGCTGGCACAGCGGCAAGGACGCACCGGACATGGCCGTGAACGTTCCTGGACGGAACACTTCGATCTTGCGGGTTGGTCGCCTGCGGCACGGGCCGTCGCTCCGGTTTTGGTCAACTGGAGCGACATTGTCGTGGCGGGAGGGATATGCGCCGGAACTGTTCGAGGGCATCAGGGACGTCTGATGCTGAACATACCGGTCAGGCAAGCGGCACCCTATCCGGGAGCCAATTGATGCGCAACCGGCCGGAGCCTGGCAGGTGCCATCTGAGGACCGCCATTCTGCAAAGGCAGGACAGAAAGCCAAAGGCCTTTTCCCGG
>NZ_JAPPRC010000002.1 GCF_026672425.1 Pannonibacter sp. SL95 | reverse complement strand
TGGGACGAAAGGCACCGTGTTTGCTCAATGGGTTAGGGGCAGGGCTGTCTCCCACTTTTTTCGGGCGTGAGAGGAGGCGTGGGGCGCCTTCGTCGGCAAGGCGCTTGCGCTCGGCAGAGCGGGTGTAGCCTTCTGCCTGGCGCAGCCGGGTCCAGCCGAACATGGACAGGAGTTGCGCGGCGGTGGCGCCGTTCTCGGCGGCGGTGACCGCGTTGGCCTTGCGGATGCCGTGGCTTGAGCAGTGGGTCAGTGCAGCCTCGTCAAACCATTTGCGCATGCGCTGGCCCAGGCCCTTTTCCTCGCTGTAGGGCTTGCCGTGGTCATTGATCAGCAGGGCGAGATGGCCGCCGTCTGCGGGCAGGGCGGCAATCGCCTCTGCGAGCGGCGGCAACACGATCATGTCGACGACAGTGCCAAACTTTCGCGCGCCGTCTTTTTCGAGCGAATGGCAAAGCCCTGGATCCGGATCTCGTTGCCGTCCGCATCCTGATCCATTGTCCAGTAGAGGTGCTGGCGGCCAGCTTTGACACGTCGGAGACGCGCAAAGATGTGTACAGTGAAAATCGGGAAGGCGAGGGCGGGCCTGGTGCGGGCCATGCGTGTCGAGATAGGCTTGCATCTCCGCCTCGGTCAGCGGGTGCTGACCGGTCGATGCGGTTTCGATCTTCTTGACCGTCTCGGCGGGATTGGCGCTCGCGAGCTTTTCCTCGACCGCCCATTGAACAGGGCCGACAGCGCCTTGACGCGGTGGTTTGCGGCCTCCGGCGCCTCGATCTTCTGGTCGCGCAATGTGGCGATGTGGGAGGAGCGCAGGCCTACAGAGGCCATTTCGGCGAGGCGCTGGCCGGACTTGCTGAGACAGGTTTCATCGCCGATGCCGTCGAGGACGCGGCGCTTTTGTTCCAGCGTGCTTTTTGCCAGCAAAGACTTGTTGCGGCGCAGGTATTCGCGCACCAGCCAGGCGTAGGTGCCCTTGCCGGCGGTTTCCGCCATCGGCTTTGGCCGGGTGTCGGCCTTGACATAGGGCTGGCCGAGGCGGGCGCAGGCCAGCTCGTCATAAAAGGCATCAGAGCCATAAGGCTCGCGCAGGCGGATCTTGGGCAGGCCGGCGCGGCGATAATAGCAGCGCAGGTTGCCGTGGCGGTCCTTGTCGAGGACGATGCCTTTCTCGCGCTTCATGGCGTCCCTGTGGTCAGTCGACAAAATCGTCATGCAGGCGGGCTGTCCGCGCCGGGGCCGGGTTGCCGTTGGCGTGGGGCAGCTCGTCAAAGTGGCGATCCAGTTCGACAATATCCCAAACGAGCCGACCTGCAAGAGCCCGCGCCGCCGGCATGACGCCCTCAGCGACCAGGCGGTCGAACAATGTGACGCTGATGCCGACATATTGTGCCGCCTGGCCCCGGTTGAGGCCGCGCGGGGCAACCGGCATGCGCGGTGTCAGCCTTGGTCAGATCGAGCGCGGCCGTCATCGGTCAGCCTCCGAGCGCTGTCATGTAGAGGTCGAGGATGGCCTCCTCCTCCTGACGTTCGTGCGGCTGCTTCTTGCGCAGGGAGATGACCTTGCGCAGGATCTTCGGGTCAAAGCCGTTGCCCTTGGCCTCGCCATAAACGTCCTTGATGTCATCGGAGATGACTTTCTTTTCCTCCTCGAGGCGTTCGATGCGCTCGATGAACGCGCGGAGTTGATCGCCTGCGGGCATCGGGACGCTGAGGGTGATCTCGCTGGTCTCGGTCATGGGGGTTACTCCGTGGGGGTGGTGATTTCGACGGGGATGTCCAGCGTTTCGCAGTTCCGACTTTCCGTGAACTGCCAGCAGCGCAGGGCGAGACGGTGGCGTTTCTGCCAATCATGGACGGTCGCGCGGATCGCTGCTTTAAGCTCGCTCTCCTGATCCGGTGAGATTTCGTCGATTGGATGCGGCAATCCCTCCACTGTTCCGCAGTCGTTGTCGTCCATGCGCTCGGCGGCGAAGGCGATCATGTCATCGATATCGAGCCACTCTGCGAGATTTTGATTGTTGTCTCGGTACTCGCCGATATGGGCTTTGAGGCGCCATCCGCCCTGATCGTCCTGGTACTCGCCGCCCCTGTCGGATCTCAGCATCCGGACCAGGTCATCGCGGCTTTTGGCGGGGCCAATGGCGAGGTTCTCGCCGCCGTCATAACTTGCCCACCAGTTCCAATCGCCGGGGCAGGGGTGTTGCTTCTCTGCGGGGGCGATCGGGTGCATCTGCGGGATTGGTGTCATGGGGGTTACTCCTTGGGATGAGGCCGCGCACGCGGGCGGCGTTGAGGATGGCGTTTGCGACGGCGCGGATGTCGGCGGCTTTGGATGGCTCGTCCATCTCCTCGGCGGCGGCGGCGTCGCTTTGCAGGGGTCGGCGGCGCAGGCGAGGAGGCGCAGGCGCGTCGGGCGCAGATCAAAGCCGCGCCCGGGCTGAGGCTCTGCCGCCGGCATGGTCCAGGCCTCATTGAGGAGCTGGACCTGCTGCAGCAGGGCTTCACGCACAGGCTCGTTGCCGGCCAGCATGTGCGCGATGGTGCGGGACAGCTCGCGCAGCTGGTGGCGCAGCTCGGTCTGTTCGGTCTCGGTCATGCTGCCTCGCGCGCTGGTGTTGCGGCGCTGACGCGCGCGCGCATCATGAAGGCGCGGAAACCAAGATCTGGACAGCTGTCGCTGAAGCGCAGCCATGCCGTGTATCTGGCCTGTGCGCGGGACTCCGCGGCGATGCTGATTTCGATGTCGTCGAAGGCGACAAGAAACAGGCGCTGCTTGTTGCCGAGCTGGAGCAGGTGGCGGGCGAGTGCGGCGCGGCCTGCGTCTGTGACCTGGTAGCAGTGCATATCGCTGCCGATGATGCGGATTTGCCTCCAGTGCGGCGGCTCAAAGCCCTCTGTCTCGTCGGTCGCATAGTGGTTGCGATAGCTCGGGCGCAATGGATCGAGCGGCCTGCCAAGCGCATGGTCGATCCGGTCCATGGTCGTGTCGTCCAGCTGGCGGTTGATGCTGGGATTGTCAGTCAGAGGCACGGGCTTTCTCCTTGATGACCTTGACCTTGGTAACGAGGGTGCGGCGCTTGCTGGCGACCTCGTTGGCGATCTTGCGGGCCTAGGCGGCGGTGGCGGCCGATATGCCCATGGTGGTGTTGTCGGTGAAAAACGCCTTGAAGGGCGTCAATGGCGGGGAGGAGCGGTCAAGCATGGCCTGGCTCCAGCGTGTCGATGTTGCCGATGTGAACGCTAAAGCTGATGGCTGCCACCCAAGGATTAACATCCCATTCGCCGGGGCCGTGCAGGCTGTCCCAGAGCGTGCAAAAGCTCTGGGCAGCAGTCGGGCAACATTGTGTGCCGGGGAATAGGTAATCCACCCACCCATTTGTATCACGCCAAACGCCCTCGGCTTTGGCATCTGCCTCGCTGATCTCCTGTAGCAGCTGGACGCGAACGTCCGTCACCAGCAACGTCAGGCGCGATGCCCAGCGGGGCATGTGGATGGATGGCTTCCACGGCGGATTATCCAGCGTGCTTTCCGTGTCCGGGTCGAACCATGTCAAGCGACTGTCAGTGGCGCGAAACCAGACTTTCTGCTCCCCGACTGGCCGGCCCAATTCGTCGTCAATGTCGTGGCCAACTACAAAGGCTTCCCGGACCCAAAGCTTGTCGCCAACAGCGTAGGGCGCTGCGCGATCAGGCTGCGTGCTGGAGCCGCAACGGCGCATCCCCTCATTTTTACGGGCGTAGATCGGCCACGTTACGTAGCCGGGTCCGTCGCTTTTGAGCGGCTTCAGCACGCGCCGCGTTTGCGTCTTCCTGCCGTCGAGCAAGGCTCGAACCATCGGCGCGCTGAAAATGATCGGACGGTCACGCATGCCCGGCCTCTCCCTGAGTCGCGGTGTGCAGGCTGTAGCGACCGAGGTCGGCGGCAATGTCGTGCCACGCGTCGGAGGCAAACTCGGCGTGGTCGATATGCAGTGCCGAACAAGCAAGGACAAAGGCTGTCAACAAACAGTACGCTGCGCTGTTTTGGCCTGAGTTTTGTGGCTGTACCAGCTGTGCGGCGCGCATCAGGGTCATCGCGCGGGTGACCGTGGTGCGGGCGTCGGCGGGTTGGGGTGTCTGGTCTGTCATCAATTCGCTCCGTGGGGGATCGCGCTCGCGGCCTCGGCCTGTGCGGTCTGGCTGGCGAGGTGGGTGTCGACGGTTGCGGTGATGACCGGCAGCAGCCAGCTTGCGGTTGTGACCGGGTCCTGATCCTCCTGACGGCAGAGCAGCACAAAGGCTGTCAGCAGGCTGACGCCGGCCTCGAACGGGGGTGCGCTGCCCGGCTGGGCGAGCCGCGCGATCCGCATTAGGGATTCGGCGCGGCTTGGGGTGTGTGGGTCGGGCGTGATCTGGGTGGCGGACATGCTTGATCCTTGTGGGGCTGGTCAGAGCAGGGAGCCGTACCAGAGGGCGAGGGCTGTGCCGGGCTTGAGGCCGTAGAGGGGTTCGGTCAGGAGGTATTCGCTGCGCCGTGAGAACGTGAGGCGGACGAGTGAGGGTGCGTGCGGCCGTGTGCGCGCGGCTCCAGTGCGGTGACCTGCGCGCTCACGTCGATCGGGGTGCGGGTCTTGCGGTCGATCAGCCGGTAGCGCGGGGCGCGGTCCGTGGCCTCAGCGTCGAACATGTCAGCCTCGAAAGCGACGTGTTCGGCTGCGCCGGACGGGTTTTCCAGCACGGCCACGCGGCGCGCCTGGCCGGTGGCGTCCAAGCGGGTTTCCTCGCGCCAATGGTCAAAGGACAGGGCGAGCGTCAGGGCGCTGCGGTAGAGGTCGTAATCATAATCGCTGGTGATGGCATTGAAGGGCAGCAGGTCAATTCCGCCGCCGAAGCTGGCGAGGCGCAGCACGGGCGTCTTGCCCTTGTGCTCCAGCAGGCGCGGCCACGGATCGCGCCGGGTCTTGATGTCCTGATAGACCGGCGCGGGGCTGGCGATCTCGGTGGCGACGGCATTGGCGACTTTGCTGGTGGCTGGGGTCATCATCTGGCTCCGGGTTGATCAGGACAGGGCGCGGTCGAACGGATGACCGAGCGCGCGGGCGAGGTATTGACAGGTCTCTGTCCTGTTGCCGCGCAGGGCCCATTCCCGCGCGATCTCCATGTCGTCCTGTCGAATGGTGAGCTGGAGCGGATCGCGCTTGCGCTGATCCGGAGTGAGGCGCGCGCGCGCCTGCAGCTCTTTAAACTCGCGCTGGTCGATGACCCGCATGGATCTCAGGGCGAGCAAAAGGTCGTCCGGGTCGAGGTCGGTCAGGTCGACTTCGGCGTCAACGGTGATGGTCGTCATCACTTTGCTCCTTGGTTGAACGGTGCCCCGGCCGCGCGGGGAGGAGACACGCGGCCGGGGGTGTGGACGACGCTCGGGAGGTGCGCGTCGTCGACGGGGATGGCGTAGGGGTCGGCCTCGCGGATGGCGGCGCGGCGGGCGCGGGTGATGCCGATGACCAGCGCGGCGACGCAGAGCGCGGCGCTGAGGGCCATGGGCGCGAGGATGATCAGGGCGGTGCGGGTCATGTCGATAGCCTCTCCTCAGGCGCCGCGATCAACCTCGGCTGGCGAGTGGGTCGGTGGACACAGCATGTCGTGGACCATCCTGATGTCATCGTCGTCCGGCACGGTGTTGAGAGCGACGGACAGAAACCTCGGGTGGTCGTTGTCACGTCCGACGCCGACAACCCGGAGCGCGCTGCTGAAAAGCGCGTGCGGCCAGCGCATCAGATGGTGCTTGATCGCGTTGCCCGCGCGAGCGGCGGCTTCGGAGTTGGCCTGGCCGAACCCGTAGGTGATAACGTGTTCGCGGCCCGGCTCGCCGACCTTGCGCGCGACAATGATGACCTGATCCCACCCGTACTTAAGCGCAATGTTGCGGGCGGTCTTGATTGGGAGGCTTGGTTGTTCGCTCATGTCACAGGGCTCCGGTGCGCAGGATGAGAAAGGCGGCCTCGCCCAGGCAGATGCCTGTGGCGAGGCCGCAGGTGGCCGCTGCCAGCATGCCCCATGCGCCGTCATGACTGACGGCGGGCGCGGCGCGGCGGGGTGTTCTGAGATCACAAAACGGGTGGCGTTGAAATCCGCTTGGCACCGCTGGCGCGGTGCACGCGGGGGCTGTAGCGTCTGGCTGCGCGGCCGGGGTGAAGCCGTCCTCGCAGGTTTTGGCTCTCACCCTGCGAAGGAGAGAACGCATGTTTGTAGTTGCCGATGGGGAACTGACCGCAGAGCTGGTCAGCGTGGTGCAAGAGGGTGACGTGGCTGTGGCCACGGTTCGCGTGACGGTGGCAGGCAGGGCCTCGGACCTGGCTGTCCCGTTTCCGGCGGAACGATTGGCAGCCGGGGAGCTGGCTGCGGCCGGTGCGCATCTCCACCGCCTGGCTGCGGCCATAGCGTCGGCCAGCGAGCATTTTGACAGCGGTGTGAGCGGATAACGCATGCATGCCTCCCAACGGATGCGCGCGGGTAATCCGCGTGCATCGGCGCACGATAGTGTTGCGTGCTTCGTTTAAAATGCACGCCAAAGCGTGCATGTCAAGCCGAGCGATTTACGCGGCGCTGTGGATGACATGGCGAGCGGGGCCGGTGCTGACGGGCTCGCTAGAAATTGCAGAGGGTTGAAGGGTGATGAGCTTGCGCAGTGAAAGTTTCAACTGGCTGGAAATGTCGCGTGCGGTCAGTGCGCTGGAGGCGGCAATTGTTGGGGCGGAGGTCGCCGAGATTCGCCTGCACGACGAGGTCATTGATTTTGAGGCGGCGGTTGATGCCTCAAACAAGGGGCGGACAGGGGAGCATTTCAGAAAGTCCCTCAATACCTTGCCGCCCAGCCGGTTTCTTGGCGTCTCGGGCTGGGCGTCGGATGGTCGCGTACTGTTCACGACTGCGAACAGATATGACGATATCGGCGGCTGGGATCTCCAGCGCTATATTCGGGAATTCTGGGGGCGTTGCTACGTTGGGGTGGATGGTGCGCCTGCGCGGCTGCATGACGACGCTGCCGCGTTTGCGCGCGGGCGGCAAGGGCCATTCGTCTACATCGGCGAGACGTTTGTAGATCCGGCGTTGTCGGGCGGTAACGTTGCAGCGCATCTGGTGCGCATGTGTATTCTAATCAGTTGCATGAAGTGGTCGCCAGCATACATCTATGGCTGGATGGTGCCTAAGCATGCATTCAAGGGCCTCGGACTGCGGTGGGGCTTCACCGAATTCTATTCCAGTGCGCTACGCTGGCAGGTGCCTCCTGCAACAGCGGCATATGAAGACTTGTGTTTTCTCGGCTGTACACCAGCTGGCGTCCGGCAGATCCTTCGCAGCCCGTTGCTCGAGTTGCAGAGGTCGTGAGGCCAAATGAGTAGCACAGGGTGTAGTTTGCGCCCTGGCCGTTGCTGTAGGGGAGCAGCAGACGGTGGTAGCGGACGCCGGATGTTGAGGTCGTTAAGGCACGTCCTGCCGAAACGATATCGAAAACGGGCATGCCGCCAATCGCGCAGTCGTAATAGCTTTGTGCGCAAAGCCCTCGATAGTCACGGCTAAGAAGGGCTTTGGCGGCATTGGCGCTTTGAGCGAATGTGCGCCCGAATTGCTGGGCTGCGAGGCTTTCGCTGCCGCACCAAAGGATGTCCGGTGTGTCGGCAGATTGCGGGGTGCCGTCGAGGATAACGAGCTGTGCGCCGGCGAGAGCCGCGTCCTCATTGAGAAGCCCTGCGCTAGACTGCCACCGCTGGAGCAGGGTGCAGGCCATCGCGTCGCCGTGGCCGCTCGTGAGGTGATCGAGAGTAAGCCGCGACGCGAATGTCTTCATGGTTGGTTCCCGGCTTTTGCTGCCGCAAGCAGGATGACCGGGCTGGCGGCGTCTATCCAAGTTAAGGCGTCTTGGCCGGACAGTGTATCCGGCCTCGAATGGCCAAACAGGTCGAAGCATATGACGCCGGCGACCAGCATGTAGACGTTATAGCGCCGCGCGGCTTCGATATACGAAGCAAGTACACGTGCGTCATCTATTGCGATTGTGTCGCTTAAGATATTCGATGCCGCGCTTAAATACAGGTCGTACGGATCTTTGTCAGGTGCAGGCATTAACTCGTAACCCGATGGGGCGGGGGTGGCAAAACGTGCCGATGCCGGACTTACGCACAATTAGATTTTGAAAGGCAAGTAAAATTCGCGGTTAAGCATGTTGCGCAGGTGGGTAATACGTGTGTGATTGTACGGCGGTTGCGCTACAATGCGGCAGGTTTCAGGGTTGTATTTGGCGGTCTTTACGCAGTTGGTCGTAGAGAAACTTTACCAGTTCCATGCGCTTCTCAGCGCTCTGCATAGTTCCGCTCAAGCGCTGCTCGTACTGGATTGCAAGATCATGGGCTTCTTTGAACAGTTCCAAGTCGATTGAACTACCTGATGCGTCTGTCTCGATGCCGTCTGCGTCGCTTTCGAAATCTGTCGTCGGAGCGGGGAGGGCCAAGCTCTTGCTGCCTTGAACGCGCATGCGGAACTGTTCGGCTGCGGCTTGCGCGTCCTGCCATTCCATACCGGTTGTGATCGTCGTCAGTTCGTCGAGTTCATTCGATGCGGGAAGGCCGGACAGGATCCAGCCTGTCGGCACATTGAGCGTCCGCGCGATGCGATCAAGATCGCCGAGCCTCGGCTCGCCTTGGGACTTGAACGCCTGGCTTAGGTAGTTGTCACCGAGCCGCGCCATCTTCGATGCCTTTCGCATCGAAAGCCCCGAAAACGCCCATGCGGCTTTAAGCCTATCTTGCCATGTCACGCCCATGCGTGAGTTATACAAAGTGGATTGCACGCTCGCACGCACGTAAATTCGTGGGGTCTCGGTTGATTTGCACGCCAAAGCGTGCATATTTGGCGTATGCATAAAGAGCTGCTGACCAAAATCGACGCGTTCTTGTCTCTGAAACATGGGGCCGGTGAACGCATGTGTGAGTGGACATTCGGGCATCGTGCCGCCTGTAACGGTCGCCTCGTGGAGCGGCTGCGGGCCGGGGGCGATGTCCGGACGAAAACGGCGCGGCGCGTTGTCGACTACATCGACGCCGAGACGGCGCGCTTGGCGACAACGTCACCCTCTCACGCCGGCGAAAAGACGTCATCCCGCAACTCAGAGGAGATTGCGGGATGAGGGCGTCAGGCAATCGGCAGGCCGGTGAGGTCCTCGGCGATGGCGTTGACGAGCGCCAGTTCGGCGCTGTGGCGTTTGCCGTCTGCGTCCATGACGGCGAGGCAGGCGACGAGGGCGCTGGTGATTTCCTGCGGGCTGCGGTTGCGCAGCATTTCCACCGCTTCGGCTATGGCTGTTTCGGGCGGGCGCAGGCGGGCGATGTAGCGCGACAGGCGCGGCATCCAGTCGTGATCAAAGGCGTGGCCGGCGCGCTCGGCAATCTCGGCGCAATGCAGCGCGGCCTCGTCTGCCTCGACCTGGATGAACCGGCGGTCGCCGCGGCCAACGGCGGCGAGCAGGATTGCGTGCGGGCTGATGTGGGCAAGTGCCTCCTGCCAGCGGGTGCGGCTGCCGGGCTGCCGCGCGGCGGGGCGCGTGAATGTAACCAGCTGCGGCGTCATGCCGAAATTGTCGGCGAGGAAGGTGGCGACATCGTCATGCACCTCGCCGTCATAATCGATGCAGCAGGCGATGCGGTCGACGCGGAAAGAGCGCATGGCCTTGCGCTCGTGGCAGCGGGCGTAGAGCAGCGGCGTGCCGTCTGCGCCCTCGCGGATCGCCCAGACCGTGATGCGGCGCGTGGAGGCCTCGCCCTTGGCGTTGACATAGTCAATGGCGAAGGACTGGCCTTCGGCATGGCCGAGATCGGCGCGGGCGTCGTCGTCCTCGTCGTCGTCCGCCATGGGCAGGCGGATGGCGCGCGGCGGTGGCGGCGCGGCCATGAGCGCGATCTCAAAGGCAATGGCGTCAATCGCCGAACGTATTCCCGTCATCCCCAGCACCTCCCGGTTTGCTTGCGTGCAGATCAGCACGCGCACGCGCGGGAGTCGAGTCCCTGTGCCGCAGGAGGCCGTCCATGAAACTGCCGAGACCATCCAACGAACACCAGCGCGCGGCCTTGAAACGCGCCTGCGCCCACCAGGTGCGGCAAGCGGGCGGGCAGGAGGCGGCGGCGGCGTTGACGCGCGTCGGCCGCCAGACCGTGCAGACCTATTGCTCGGCGGCGGCGGACCATGCCGACGTCTACATGCCGCTGGATGTCCTGCTCGACCTGACGCTGGACGCGGTGACGCGGGACGAGGCGCCTTTGCTGCTGCGCGAGATCTGCGCGCTGTCGGGCGGGGCCTATGTGGCCGGGCCGGGCGCGGGCGGGGCGGCGGCGGACTGGGGGCGGATGCTGGCCGCGGTGGCCGGGCAGCATGGCGAGGCCGTTGCGGCCGTGTGCCAGGCGCTGGCCGATGACGGGCAGGTGAGCGCCGACGAGGTGCGCAGCCTGCGCATTCGCGACCTTTTGAGCCGGGTGATCGAGAGCCTGACGGCGATGCGCGCGCGGGCGGACCAGCTTCTGGAGGATGGTCAATGAGCGGGGCGGGACAGGGTGACCGGCCGTGGCGGCAGCTGACGGCACAGGAAAAACAGGCGGCTGTGCTGCCGCTGGCGGATGCGGGCCTGAGTTACGCCCAGATGGCGGAGCGGCTGTCCGTCCGGCACGGGCCGATGCGGTTTACGCAGACGGCGGCGGCCTGCCGGGCGGCGGGGATTGTTGCGGCGCGGCGCGCGGCGGCACTGGCGCTGGTAGGGGGTGAGGCGGGCGAGGCCGGGGCGGTTGCCGGAGAGCGGCCTGAGGCCGCGTGGGGCGGATTGCGCCCGGCGGACAAGGCGGCGGCGCTGCGCCCGCTTGTCGAGGCCGGGCTGTCGGCATCGCAGATCGCTGCGGCGCTGGCACCGCGCTATGGCGTGTTGAGCCGCGAGTCTGTGATTGCCGCGTGCCGGCGGGCCGGGCTGGCTCTGCAGCAGCCGCAGGGTTCGACGTCGCGGGCAGCGGCGGCACGGCGCGGGGCGGTGGCGGCAGGCGACGGGGCAAAAACGCGGCTGGTGAGCGGCGATGCGGCCAACCGGCAGCGGCCGGACCCGGCCAGCCTGCCGACGCTTTCGGCGCTGTTGGCGCGCATGGGCGGACATTCGGCGAGCCATGCGGAGCGGGCGGGCATGACGGCGGACGAGCGGCGGGCGCTGGCGCTGACCTCCTGCCGCCCGGCCGGGCCTGTCGGGCTGCATGCACTCAATGCGCAAACCTGCCGCTGGCCGCTGACGGCGGATGACGGATCGACGGTTTACTGCGGTGAGAGCCGCACGCATGGGGCGTTTTGCAAGGGCCATGGGGCGCTGGCCTATTGCCCGGCGCCTGCGGACAAGGCGCGGCGGAAAAAGGGGAGTGCCAAGGGATGAGTGCGGCGCTTGCCTCTTTTCACGCGGATTTCACCCCGTTCGGGGCGCGGAGCCTGCTCACGCTGTTTGTCAGCGCCCAGGCGGGGCACCGGGCGCGGGGGCTCGGCCGGGCCATGCTGACGCCTGCCGATGTGGCGGGGCTGGCTAGGCTGCCGGGTGGCGGCGGCGCGGGACGTGATGTCCGGCGCGCGGCGGCGGGTGGCGGCGGATGACCTCGACCGGCTGGCCGGGTTTTGCGGGCTCACCTACGGCGATTTTCAGGAGCGGGCGCGGCACTGGTCGCAGGGAGGGGCGGGCGATGCTGCGGCTTGACCGGATTGCCCTCGGGCAGGCGCTGGCGGGCGGGCGGGCGCGGTGGCGGCTGACGGTGCGCGAGGCGGCGGAGCTGACTGGCGTGTCCTCGGCCACGATCAGCCGGGCGGAGCGGGCGAGCGAGGATGCCTATCAGTCGGCGCAGAGCGTGCTCGTTCTGTGTGCGGTCTATGGGCTCGATCCTCTGGCGTTTCTCGTCGAGTGCGGCGGGGAGGTTGCTGTGGGTGACATGATCCACGTGCAACCCCCCATGAAACAAACCTTAGCGGGAGGTTAACCGATGGGGGGCTTGCGGAAAGCGCAGCCGGCGGCGGCGCGGGCAGTGATGGCCTCGCGGGTCGAGCCGCGCGGGTCGGACGACTTCTTTCCGACGCCGCCCTGGGCGACGCGGGCGCTGTGTGCCGAGGTGCTGGGACTGGATCCCGGCGCGGCGCTGTCGGTTTGGGAGCCAGCCTGCGGCGAGGGGCATATGGCCGTGCCGCTGGCGGATTTCTTCGCCGAGGTGGTTGCCTCTGACCTGCATGACCGGGGGTTTTCGCCGCTGCATGGCTCGAAATGGGACTTCCTGTCGCTGCTGCCGCAGGACCAGTTTGAGCCCGGCCGGTTCGACTGGATCATCACCAATCCGCCCTTTGGCGACTTGCCGCAGCAGTTTGTCGAGCGGGCGATGCTGCACCGGCCGCGCGTGGGTGTGGCCATGTTTGTGCCGCTGCGCTGGCTGGAGACGATTGCCCGGGCGGTGGAGCTGTTCATCCCGCTTCCGCCGCATGTGGTTGCGGTGTTTGCCGAGCGCGTTGCCCTGACGCGGGGCGGCTGGGACCCGGATGCCGGGACGGCCACGGCCTATTGCTGGGTTGTCTGGCGCACGGACGGGGCGGCGGCGCGGCCGCTGCAATGGATCGCGCCGGGCGCGGCCAAGCGGCACAGCCGGGCGGTTGACCTGACACTGGTGCGGGCGCGCTGCCCGCAGGAGGCGGCCGGGCCGCTGTTTGAGGAGATCGAGGCATGATGAAGATTGTGACGACGGCGGGGCAGCTGCGGGCGGGTCTGGCGACGGTGTTGCCGGTGGTTGAGCGCTGGATGCGCGCGCCGATCCTCACGGGCGTGTTACTGGACGGGGCGTCTGTGACCGGAACCGACCTCGACGTCGAGGTGCGGGCCGCGTTTGCGACCGCTGAGGCCAGTGGCCGGGCCGTGGTGCCAGCGCGGCTGCTTTCGCGGCTGTTGCTCGCGTTTGACGCGGATGAGGTGCTGACGCTGTCACGCGCTGAGGGCGCGGTGGCGGTGACGCTGGATCATGCGCGCGGGCGGGTGGTGCTGCCGGGGTTTGAGCCTGCCTACTGGCCGGAGCTGCCGTTTACGCCGGAGGGTGCGCCGGTGACGGCGGGCGAGGGGTTTGCCCAGGCGATTGCGCGGTGCCTGCCCTACGTGTGCCGCGAGGAGACGCGGTTTTACCTGCAGAACGTGCTGATCGAGGGTGGTCTGGCTGTTGCGACCGACGGGCACCGGCTGGCTGCCGAGCCCTGCGGGCTGCGCGGTGAGGGGGCGCTCTCCTCTGTGCTGCTGCCGATGGGGGCGGCGGGCCGGGTGGCGCGACTGGCCGGGCCGGTCACGGTCACGGCGGGGGCGTTGCAGCGCGCTCGGTTCGAGGGTGGCGGCGTGCGCGTGACGGCAAAACTGTGCGAGGCGACCTATCCGAACTGGCGGCGCGTTGTGCCGTCGGGTGAGCCTGCCTTGCGCATGACGCTGGATGTGGCGGCGACGCTGCGGGCGCTGCGGCGCGCGTCGGCACTGCTGGGTGACGGGCCGCGATCAGTCAGGCTGGTGATGTCGCGCAGCGTGGTCGTCATCGAGGCGCGCGTGAGTGACGGCACGGCCCTTGAGGAGGTCGTGGCCGGGGCGCGGGTTGAGACAAACGGCGGGACCGGCGATGCGGTGGTGCTTGAGGTCGATGGACGTTATTTCGCGCAGCTGCTCCGGAACTGGGCCGGTGCCAGCGAGGTCGTGATCGAGAAGGGCGATTTCGTCGTCGCCGGGCAGCGGCCTAATTTCAAGGGCGGGGCGGCGGCTGGCGCGCCGCTGGTGCTGCGCGGGGAGCCGGATGCGGACGGGCTGGCGCGCATGGCGTTGCTGATGCCCATGCGTCTGGACACGCCGCCAAGTGACTACGCAATGCGCCTGCTGGCGCGGTGCGGGGAGCTGGTGGCGGCATGAGCGAGGTGGCGCTGTCCCGGTTTGAGGCTATCTCGGCGCGGCTGGGGCGGGACGATGTGTCGCGCGAGGTGCTGCGCGAGCTGTGCGAGCGGCACCAGCCGGGGCAGGCCGTGCGCGTGAGCCGGGCGGTGCTGGGCCGCGACCTGGGCCACCCCGCGCATTACGTGGCGCTGGCGCTGTTCCGGCTCGCTGCGCTGCAGGTCATTCGCGAGGTGCCGGTGGTCGGCGTTCCCTATCAGATCTCTGACTATTCCCTGAATTTTCTGGAGGAGGCGGACGCATGTCCATCCTGTTGATGTCCCGTATTTTCAAGGCGCGCATGGGGAGCCCCTCGCGCAAGCTTCTGGCCCTGCGGCTGGCCGACTATGCCGACGACGAGGGGCGCGGCATCTGGCCAACCGTTGCGACGCTGGCCGAGCAGACCGAAATGGACCGGCGCACGGTGCAGCGGCACATGGCCGACTTCGTCAAGGAGGGCCTATTGGTGGTTGTGGCGGAGGCCTCCGGGCGGCCCGGTCAGGCGACCCGATATGACATGGTGCCGGAGGCAATCGGGCGGGCGGCGGTGGGCTCTGACGGGTGTCATGGTGTCACGGGTGACATTGCGCCGCCCGTCGAGACGGGTGACACGGGTGCCGAGACGGGTGACATCCACGACAGAGACGGGCGGCACCACGCCGCCCAAACCGTAATAGAACCATCAAGAACCATTATTGAGAGAGAGCGCGCGAGCGGGAACGCGGACAGCGCCACCGATGGCGCGGTGCGTGCCGAGACGATGCGAGCCCGGATGAGGCGGGTGCACCGGGAGTGGCCGACCTTTGCAACCGACAGTGAGGTTGCAGCCGAACGAGCCTGGGTTGCACTGACCGACGAGCAGCGCGAGGCGGCGGCGACGGGGCTGGCGGCCTATGTGGCCGAGGCGCGGCGGACCGGGCGGACCAAGTTCTGCTCGTTCTCGACCTACCTCGCCGAGAAGCGCTGGGAGCGGGTGACGGCGGGTGCGGCCTCAGCTGCAGCCTCCACCCATGCGGCTCCGGCCTGGGGTAAAGCTTGGGCGGCGGCGCGGTTTGCGGCGCTGGCGGCGGACCCGGACCCGCGCTGCAACATGGCTCCGACGCGCATGCAGCAGCAGATGATCGCAGCCGGGACGCTGTCGGCGGACGAGGTGCGGCGGGCGAAACTGGCGGCGGGTGGCTGGCCGCGCGTCAACACGCTGGACGACAACGCGCTCAACCGGGCGCGCGGCACGACTGTTGACGCCGCGGTGCTGGCGCTGGCCGAGCGGACCGAGCAGGTGCACCGGGGCTCGGCCCTGTGGCGGGCGTGGGCGGAGCTGCACAGCCAGCGCGGCTGGCCGTGGTTTGCCGATGCTGGCCGCTGTGCCGAGTGGGTGTATTTCCCGGCGCGTGAGGCCGGTGCGGGCGAGACCGTCGCGGATGTTGCGGCGGCGGCGGATGCGTTTCTCGACACTGTGAGGGGGCGGGCATGACACGGCCAATCACACCGGCAAATTACGCGATGATCCAGCAGCTGGAGCTGATGATGGCGCTGGTGCGGCATGTGCCGCTGGAGTGGGTGGTGGCGTGGTGCAATCCGCGCTGCGAGCAGCGGGCGGCAACCGCGCTGGGTGACCGGGGCGTGCTGACATACCTGCCCATGGTTGCCGAGCGGCGGCAGACCGGGCGCGACAAGCGATTGATTGAGACCTACCGGCCGATGATGGTGCGGTATCTGTTCGTGGGGCTGGATGTGGCCGGCGGCGAGACGGTTGACCTGGTGCGGGCAACGGACGGCGTCGAAGGGCTGTTGTCGGTGGAGCGCGGCGGGCGGGCGGTGCGTGTGCCGGTGCGCGATCTCACGCGGGTGATCGCGACCTCGATTGCCTCGTTCAGGGGGCGTGAGATCGAGGTTGGCCACAAGTTTCAGCTGGGCGATGTGGTGCTCGTTGTGGATGGTCCGTTTGCCGGGCAACAGGTTGTTGTCAAAGGCGTTGCGGCGGGCGGTGAGGCGGTGCGGGCGGATGTTTCGGCGTTTGGCGGCGACGTGCCGGCAACGCTGCCTGTTGACAGCCTCAAGGCGTCGGCGTAACTCTCAGCGCAGGACAACTCGTCGGATCCCCCGGGGCTGCGCGGACAACGCGAACAACAGACCGACCGGGGCGGCGGACCCGGCCAGCATAGACACCGGAGCGGTGGAGCTGGCGCGGCGGGTTGCTATTGAGATCAGGATGACGACAGCAGGCTCGCGGATCGCGGGCCTTTTTTGCGTTTTGGGGTCGGGCGATGGCAGGCCGCCGGGATGATCGCAGCGCCGAGGCGGCTGAGTACCGGCGCTGGTACAACACCGCGCGGTGGAAGCGGCGGCGTCTCGCGCAGCTGGAGGCAAGCCCGGTCTGCGAGTTTTGCCTCAAGCGGGGCATCGTCAATGACGGCTCGCGGCAGATGGACGGCAGCGTCCAGACCAATCCCCGGCGGCGGTTTCTTGTGGCTGACCACATCGTCGCGCATCGCGGCGACGCCGAGCTGTTCTGGTCCGGCGCGCTGCAGACGCTGTGCCCGGATCACCACGACAGCGTCAAGCAGGCCGAGGAGGCGCGCGGCTATTCGACCGAGGTCGGCATCGACGGCTGGCCGGTCGACCCTCGGCATCCCTCGGCGGGGTAGGGGGGGGGCAAAAGGCTGAGCGCCTCGCCCCGGATACCGGCGGAAGAGGGTTTCTGTGTAGCGGGTGGGAATTGGAGGCAAAAAGCCACCAGTGAGAGGGTGAGATGAAGGGGCGCAAGCCGAGTGAGGAAACCGTTGTCCCGTTTACCGGCGACGGTGGCAACGATGAGCGGATGCGGGAGCGCGGGCGGCAGATCGCGGCCGAGCTGAAACCCGACTATCTGAGCCCTGGCGCTGCAGCGATCTATGACCGGCTCGCGCCGATCCTGTGCAATCCGACCATCAATCGCCTGCGGGAGCCGATGCTCGAGACGTTCGTCCTGATGTGCGAGGCGCGGGCGCGGCATGAACAGCTGCGACGGTTCATGGCGACGCCGGGTGTCGGCGAGACCTATGTGACACAGACCCGGAACGGCGAGCAGATCAAGTGCCGACCCGAGGTCGGGCAGCTCAATGAAACATTCCGCCAGTTCCTGACGCTCGCCCGGGATTTCGGGCTGACACCGGCAGCAGAGCGCGGGCTCAAGAACGCAGGGCCGAGTGCCGAGGCGGATCTGTTCGAGGACGATTTTACCTGACATGCGCACGGACCCGGACGTTGATCCGGTGACGGCCTGGGCCGAGGATGTCGACGCGGGCCGGGTCGTTGCCGGTCCCCATATCCGCGCTGCCGCCAGGCGGCATCTGACCGACCTCGAGGAGGCGGGCAAGCGGGGCCTGGTGTTCGACAGGGACACGGCGTTGCGGGCGGTGGAGTATTTTCCGCGCCGGTTCCGGCTCAATGGCGGTCAGTTCGAGGGCCGGCCCTTCCACCTGCATCCGAGCCAGCAGTTCCGAATCGGCTCGCTGTTTGGCTGGCTCAACAGCGACACCAAGCTGCGCCGGTTCCGCCGGTTTTATGACGAGGAAGGCAAGGGCAACGGCAAGAGCCCGATGCTTGCCGGCATCGGGCTTTACGGCCTCGTCGCCGATGGTGAGCCCCGCGCCGAGATCTATGCGGCCGCATCCAAAAAAGACCAGGCGATGGTCCTGTTCAAAGATGCGGTTGCCATGGTGCAGCAGTCGCCGGATCTGGCCCGCCGCGTGCGTCCGCACGGCGTCGATCCAGTCTGGGCCTTGACCTATCACGGCAAATCGGGCGACCGGCGCGAATTCAAGCCGATCTCGTCGGACGAGGGCAAGTCCGGGCCGCGCCCGCATATGGCGCTGACCGACGAGGTGCATGAGCATCGCAACCGCGACGTCATCGACATGCTGGAGCGCGGGTTCAAATTCCGGCGTCAGCCCCTGTTGTGCATGGCCACGAACGCCGGAACAGATCGAAAGAGCGTCTGCTTCGAGGAGCATACGCACGCAATCAATGTCGCGCATGGCATCGTCGAGGATGACACGACGTTCGCTTTTGTCTGCTCCCTCGATGAGGGGGATGACTGGGAGCGCGATCCCTCGTGCTGGGGCAAGGCGAACCCGCTGCTCGGCTCGATCCTGTCTCATGAGTATCTGGCGCTGCAGGTCGACCAGGCGGTCAAGATGCCGGGCAAGCGCAATGGCATCGCCCGGCTGCACTTTTGCGAATGGACTGACGCGGTGACGGCCGCCTTCAAGCACCAGACATGGTCGGCCTGTCTTGGCGAGGCTGATGTCGATGCGCTGATTGCCGCCGGGTATCCCTGCTATGGCGGTCTCGACCTGTCGCAGTCGCGCGATTTCACGGCCTTCACGCTGACCTGGGTGCTCGACCCGACCAAGGACGCCGAGCGGTTTGTCAGCAAGACGTGGTTCTGGACGCCGGGCGACACGCTGCGCGAGCGCGCGGCGGCGGACAAAGCGCCCTATGAGGTCTGGGCGCGCGACGGGTTCATAGAGCCGGTGGACGGTGACCGCATCCGCTATGCCTGGGTGGCCGACGCGCTGCAGCGCATTTGCGCGAGGGCGCGACCGCGCGAGGTTGCGGCGGATCAGTACGGGCTGGAGCGGCTGCGCGAACACATGCTCGACGGCGGCCAGTCCATCCCGTTCGTGATCCACCCGCAGGGGTTCAACCGGCCGGGTATTGGAGACCGACAAGGACCTGCCCGAGGGCGAGCAGGAAATCTATCTCTGGATGCCGGACAGCATCAACAAAATGGAAGCGGCGGTCCTCGAGGGCCGCATCGTGATCGAGCGCAACCCGATGATGACGAGCTGCGCGGCACATACCGCCTACACCCAAAACCGGACCGGGCACCGGATGCTGGACAAGCAGAAAGCGACGGGGCGCATCGACGGCATGGTCACGCTGACCATGTCCATCGGTGTTGCCACGTGCCGCACGCGCGCAGCTCCGCCCCCCTCGGTCTATGAGACACGCGGGATATTGATGCTGTGAAGCGACTGCTTGACCTCTTTCGCCGGGACCCGGCGCCGCGTGCCGAGGGTGGCCTGTCGCTCACGTCGCCGGAGCTATATGCGCTGATCGTCGATGCGCTCGGCCAGCGGACAACACAGTCCGGGTTGACGGTGACGCCGAAGGTTGCGCTGCGCAATCCGGCTGTCCTGCGCAGCGTCAGCCTGATCTCGTTTGCGGTCGGGCAGCTGCCGCTGCATCTGATCCGCATGGCGGACAGGACCAAGGAGCGGGACCATCCGCTGTTCAAGATCCTGCACCGTCGGCCTAACCCGTGGCAAACATCGTTCGAGTTTCGGGCGTTGATGCAGCAACGGGCGCTGACGCAGGGCAGCGCCTATGCGCGGATCATCCGTTCGCGTGGCAATGTCGTGGCCCTCGTCCCGATTGCGTCGGTCATGCCGCGACAGCGCGATGACTGGCGGCTGGAGTATGTCGTCAGCAACCGCGATGGCTCGCGGATTGTGCTGCCGCAGAGCGAGGTTTTTCACGTGCGGTTCGGCCTGTCGGATGATGGGATCACCGGCCTCTCGCTGGTACAGCAAGCGGCCGAGGCCATCGCGCTTGCGATGCAGACTGAGCGCGCGGCGGCCAACCTGTTCCGTCGCGGCGTGATGGCAGGTCTGGTCCTCGAGACAAAGGGGCAGGTAACGCCAGAGGCATTCGAACGCCTAAAGGCGAGCCTTGATGAGCGCGAGGGCGCGGAGAATGCGCACCGCACGATCATCCTCGAGGAGGGGATGACGCTCAATGCCGCGCCGACCACGGGCCGTGATGCTCAGGCACTGGAGCAGCGGGCGCACCAGATCGAGGAGATCGGTCGCGTGTTCGGAGTGCCGAGACCGCTGCTCGGCATGGCCGATACGTCCTGGGGATCGGGCATCGCCGAGCTAGGGCAGATGTTCGTGCTCTACGGGCTCAATCCGTGGTTCGAGGCCTGGGAGCAGGCCGTTGCCCGCGATCTGCTGACGGATGCCGAGGCGGACGAGCTGGAGGCCAAGTTCAACGCGGGCGCGTTGCTGCGCGGAAACATGAAAGATCAAAGCGAGTTTTTCGCGCGCGGCCTCGGCTCCGGCGGGCATCACCCGTGGCTGGAAATCGACGAGGTGCGCGAATTCATGGACCTGCCGGAGGCGCGCAACCTGCCGCCGATGCCCGGCCAGAAGGAGACACGTCAATGAGCCTGCGCACCTTGCCAAGCGTGCAGATCGAGCGGCCCCTGGCCTATGTCGGCGAACCGGCATCCAAAGCGCTGGAACGGTGGACGCCGCTTGCGGCCGAGGGCGACGAGACGCCCACGATCTCGATTTATGACGTGATCGGTCAGGACTGGTGGACCGGCGAGGGCGTGACGGCCAAACGGATTGCGGGCGCGCTGCGGCAGATCGGCCCGGTCGACGTGACCGTGAACATCAACAGCCCCGGCGGCGACATGTTCGAGGGCGTCAGCATCTACAACCTGCTCGCCGAGCATCCGGCACGGGTGACCGTGCGGGTGATGGGGCTCGCGGCCTCTGCGGCCTCGATCATCGCCATGGCGGGTGACACGGTGCAAATGGGGCTCGGCTCGTTCCTGATGATCCACAACAGCTGGGGTTCAGTTGTCGGCGGTGAAGCAGATTTTGCCAGCGCTGCTGAGGCGTTCCGGGAGTTCGATAAGGCGATGGCCGGGATCTACGCCGCCCGCACGGGCCGTGACCAAGTCGAGATTCGCGCAATGATGAAGGAGACGACTTGGCTCTCTGCAGGGAGTGCCATCGAGCTGGCCTTTGCCGACGAGACATTCACCGCGCCGGACCTCAGTCCGACGACGGACACGCAGAAAGCCGCACGCTCGCGGCTCGACATGAAGCTTGCCAAGGCGGGGGTGCCGCGTTCCGAGCGGCGCGCCCTGATGCGGCAGGCCTTCCCCGGCACGCCTGGCGCTGCCGCTGAGACCATGCCCGGCGCTGGTCTGGACGTTGGCGCCGTACAGCGCCTGATTGCCACCCTGAAAAAGTGAGACAGAAAAGATGACTATTCATACCAGCGCCGCCGGACAGCGCGGCATCCTGTTCGCTCGCGCGCAGGGCAATGGCCCTGATGCGGTTCTGGCCCAGCTGGGTCAGGCGTTTGAGGAGTTCAAAAAGACGCACGCCGAGGAATTGGCTGGCATCAAGGCGCAGTATGCCGACGTGGTGACGGCCGAGAAGCTGGAGCGCATCAACGCTCAGGTCGGCGAGCTGCAAGCGGCGCTCGATCAGCAGGCGATCCGAGCGGCTGCCCGGGATCACGGGCCGGGCGCACCGGCGGTGATGACTGAGGCAGACCGGGCCTACGCGCAGACGTTTGATGCGTTTGTGCGAGGGCGCGTCGACGAGAATGCGGTCAAGGCGGCGATGCGCGTGCAGGGGGTTTCGGCGGCCTATTCGGTCGGCTCTGACTCGGACGGTGGCTACACCGCGCCGGTCGAGTGGGATCGGACGATCACTGACAAGCTGGTGCTGATCTCTCCCATGCGCCAGTTCGCTGCTGTGCAGACCGTCACCGGACGCGGCTTCAAACGGCTTTACAACATCGGCGGGACGTCCTCGGGCTGGGTGGGGGAAACGGCTACCCGGCCTGAAACGAACAGCAGCCAGCTGGCAGAGTACGGTTTTGCGTTTGGCGAGATCTACGCTCAGCCGGCCGCGACCAACCAGATCCTCGAGGACAGCGAGATCAACATCGCGGCATGGCTTGCCAGCGAGGTTAACACCGAGTTTGCCCGGCAGGAGGGCGTCGCCTTCATCTCCGGCGACGGCGTCAACAAGCCGACCGGCTTGCTCAACTATGATGCTGCTGCGGAGGCGGCGCGTCCGGCGGCGCAGCGCCATCCACTCGGAGCGGTCGAGGAGATCAAGACCGGTGCGGCTGCGGCACTCACCTCCGATGGTCTGATCGACCTCACGACCAGCCTGCCGGCGGAGCGGCGTGCCGGTGCAGCCCTGTATGCCAACCGGCTGACGTATCGCGCGATCCGCAAGCTGAAGGACGGTGATGGCAACTATCTCTGGCAGCCGTCCTATCAGGCGGGTCAGCCGGCCACGCTCAACGGCGAGCCCGTGCGCGAGCTGTCCGGTCTGCCGAATGTCGCCGCCAATGCGATCCCGATTGTCTACGGCAATATGGCGGAGGCGTACCGGATTTTCGACCGGACCGGGGTCTCGGTGCTGCGCGATGCCTACACGCGTAAGCCATACGTGCTGTTCTACACGACCAGGCGCGTCGGCGGCGGGCTCTGGAATCCGGAGTGGATGCGCTATCACCGCGTGGCGGCCTGACGTTGATCCCGGCGGGCGCGGTGTGCGCCCGCCGCCTTTCCAAGGAGATGAGCGATGCCGATTGTGACGAAGCCGTTCG
Source organism: Pannonibacter sp. SL95 (assembly GCF_026672425.1). Classification (GTDB taxonomy): domain Bacteria; phylum Pseudomonadota; class Alphaproteobacteria; order Rhizobiales; family Stappiaceae; genus Pannonibacter. The sequence goes on along the minus strand of NZ_JAPPRC010000002.1, from coordinate 21,010 downwards.
AGGGCGTCAGGGCCGGGGAAATCTATCCGGTGGTGATCGAGGCTGGCGGCGAATGCCCGCCCGAGCTGCTGGCAGCAGCCATTGCGCTTGGCTGTGTCGATGTAGCGGATGACCCGAATGCTGGTGGTGGGGATGACACGGATCAGAGCGAGCCGGACCAGGTCAGCGCTAACGACGCGCAGAACGACGAGGCTGCCGCGTCATCGCCCAAGCGGGCAGGCAAGACGGGTGTGTGATGCCGGCGGTCCGGATCGAGGCTCCTGCGGGGCCGGTCGTCAGCGTGGCCGAGTTGCGCGAGCATCTGCGGTATGAGCCAGGCGACAATGACGCAACGCTGGCGGCGCTCGAGGCGTCGGTTGTCTCCGAGCTTGAAGGGCCGGGCGGGGCGCTCGGCCGGGTGATCCTGCCGCAGCGCTGGCGGGAGGAGTTTGCCGAGGCTGGCCTGCAGCGTCTGGCGTTGCCTGACGTGACCGAGGTCAGCCTGCGCGTGATCGAAGGGGCAACCGCAACGCTGGTGGCTGGTCCTGCCTGGGGCCGTGACGCGCGCGGCGCCTGGGTCGATCTGCCGAGCCTTGCGGCGTATCAGCCCGGGGCGCTGTGGCGCGTCGACTATCTCTGTGCCCTGCCGGAGGAGCGGCTGCCGGCGGCGCGGTTGCTGGTCAAGTTGCGGGTGGGTGCGCTCGACATGCTGCGCGAGGGCGTTGTAGTGGGCGCGTCGCCGCTGGAAATGCCGGGCGGTGCGTCGGCGCTGATCCGCCAGCTGCGTTGGAGGAGCCTCTGATGCGCGCGGGGCAGATGGATCAGCGCGTGGTGATCAGTCGCCTCGACCGGGTGCCGGATGGGCTCGGCGGTGCGACCGAGGTGCCGGTGCAGATCAGCGCCTGTGCAGCCCATGTGGTTTTCGAGACCACGCGGGAGCGGCGCGAGGCGGGCCGGATCACCGATCCGGTGCGCGGCGAGGTGCGTGTGCGGCGCAGTGCCAGCACGCGGCAGGCGGCAGTCAATGACCGCGTCGTGATCGCGGGAGCGTCCTACCGCGTCATATCGGTGACGGATCGGGGACGGGCGGTTGCCGAAATTTCCCTCGGTGTGGAGCGTGTGACCACATGACCAAGTCGCAGATCAAGGGCGTTGGCCGGGTGCGGGCGGCGGTCAAGGGGATGCCGGGGCGGGTGCGGGTGGCGGTGGCGCGGGAGATCGAGGCCGGGGCGCAGGACGTGCTCGACACGATGCGCGGGCTGGTACCGGTGCGCACGGGTGATCTGGCGGCGGCGCTGAGTGCGCAGGTTGATGGCGACGGCTTACGGGCGCGGATCGGGCTGCTGTCGCGGACAGCCGCGCGTGAGCGGTTCTACTGGCAATTCATCGAGTTCGGGACCAAAGGCTCTGCGGAGCGCAACATCCCGCCGATGCCGGCGAGCCCGTTCATGGGGCCGGCGCTGGATCTCAACGCGCCGGGCATCGCGGCACGGATCGGCCGGGCGACCGGCGGCGTGCTGTCCGCCGGGGCGGCGCTCAAATCGCGGACCAGAAAATGACAACCGAGGTCAATCGCTGGGTCTACCAGCGGCTCACGGCAGCGCTCTCCGCGGTGCCGCCGCTGCCGGCTGTGCCGGTGTACGATGTGGCGCGGCCCGGCCAGGCGCTGCCCTATGTGCAGATCAGCCGGGTGGTCGCGGCCAAACAAGACCGGCTGACGGATCTCAAACGGCGCTGGCTGGTGACGCTGTCGGTCTGGTCGGCCTACAGCGGACAGGCCGAGTGCCTGCGCATCATGGGCCGCATCCGTGGCGGGCTGCACCGGCGGCGCGGCGACCTCACCGACGACAGCGGTAACGTCTCGGGCCGGGTGGTGCTGTGCACGGTACTGACCGAGGCGACGAGCCCGGAGCCGGATGGGCTGACCTTCATGGGGCAGATGAGCCTCGAAATCCTGACCGAGCAACTCTGACATACGCGGCGCCTGCCGCCGATCAATCCTCCAGATGGAGGTTTCTGCCGCCCGCGAGGCGGCTTTTTCGTGTCCACAGGAGACAACGACAATGGCAGTACAGACTGGCGCAGGGGCGCGCATTTCCATCGGCCCGACCACGGCCGCGACCACACCGACCGCGTACGCGGCGCTGACGCCCTGGACCGAGATCGGCGAGGTCGAGGATATCGGCGAGTTCGGCGACAATGTCGGCCTTGCCAATTTCACGGCGCTGAACAATCGGCGCGTCCGCAAGTTCAAGACGAGTTTTGATGCGGGCGATCTGCAGCTGACGCTGGGGCGTGATCCTGCGGATGCTGGCCAGGTGGCGCTGGCTGCAGCGGTTGCGGCTGATGCCGACTACGCGATCCGGATCGAGCTGGACGACAAGCCGACTCCGACCGGGAAAAACACCATTTTCTATTTTCACGCGGCGGTGACGAAACTGACGACGCAGGTCGGCAATGCCGACGCCATCGTCAAGGGCTCGGTCACCATGGCCATCAACACGACGGTTCTGATCGTCCCGGCTGCCGCCTGACGGTCGGCAGCCAACTGGCCGGCGGCGAGTGTGCCGCCGGTCCTTTTCCTTGAGCCACATAACAGGAGCAAATCCAATGACCGACCGTCTCAGTTCGGGCGAGGTGACCATCACGCTCGGTGGGCGCGAGCGCGTGCTGCGCCCGACGCTCGATGCAGCGCGGAAGATCAATTCCAAGTTCGGCGGCTTTACCCAGGTCTACCAGCAGTTCGTGCAACAGGACTTCGCGGCGCTGACCTATGTCCTGGCGGCCGGGCTCAACGCAAAGCGGCTGCAGGAGACGATTGACGAGATCGAGCCGCAGGTGTTCGCCGGTGGTCTGTTCACCGGGTATGGCGAGGCCGCCATCAAGTTCTTGCGCAACCTGACCGCAGGCGGGCGCGATGCGGATGCGGCTGCCGAAACCGACGCGCCGGATGACGGAGACGCAGACCCGGAGTGAGGGCGGCCGCCGTCTCCGAGTATCTGGACCGGTTGTTCGACCTCGGCACCGGGCACCTCGGCTGGACGGCGGCTCAAACGCTCGACACCAATCTCGACCACATCCGCCGGGCTGCTGACGCCCGGCATGAGCTGATCTCGTCGGTGCTGCGCGCGGTGTTCCCGCCAGCGCCGACGCCGCCCGGCGGCGACGGGGTGGCTGGCAAGCTCATGCGGTTTGCCAGCTCGCATAACGGCATGATCGCGGCGCGGGCCGCATCGGAGACGACATGACCGGTGATTCTGATCGTTCGATGGAAGTTGTGCTCGCGGCGGATATTGCCGGGTTTGAGCGCGAGCTGCGCCGGGCGGATGCCGAGATTAGCGCGTTCTCGCGAAAGGCGGAGCGTGGGCTTGCCCAGGTCGACCGGGCAACGGGCGATTTCAATCGCTCGTCGGCCCAGTCGGCCCGGGTCTGGGCTGCGAACATGCGCGCGATGCAGCAGCAGCAGCAGGCGCTGGCGGGGCTGAAGGGAGCGTTTCTCGGCGTCTCTGCGGCGATGGCGGCGCTCGGCTCGACGCAACTGATCAACGGGGTCGTGCAGACCTCGGCGTCGTTTGAAAAACTGCGGGCCTCGCTCAAGACTGTGACCGGATCGGCCGCGGCCGGCGCGGCGGCATTTGAGGAGATCAAGCGATTTGCCGGGACGACGCCGTTCTCGGTTGCGCAGGCGACCGAGGCGTTCATCAAGCTGAAGGCTCTCGGGCTCGATCCGTCGATGGTGGCGATGGAGAGCTACGGCAACACGGCCTCGGCCATGGGCAAGGACCTTATGCAGTGGGTCGAGGCCATTGCGGATGCCACAACTGGTGAGTTCGAGCGGCTCAAGGAATTTGGCGTCAAGGCCAGCAAGTCTGGCGATGATGTTGCGTTTACGTTCCAGGGCGTCACGACGACGGTGCGCAACAGCGCCGACGAGGTCGAGCGCTATCTGCGGCGAATCGGTACGGATACGTTTGCCGGGGCCATGCGCGAGCAGATGCAGGGGCTCAACGGGGCGCTGTCTGCGCTCGATGACCAGATCCAGCTGACGGCGGATGCCATCGGGCGGGGTGGGTTGTCGGACGCGATTTCGCGGCTTGCGAATGATGCGGCGTCGGCGCTCGAGGAGAGCCGGGCGTCGTTTGAGGGGTTTGGCGGAGCGCTGGGATCGGCGCTCGAGGGCGCGGCGGGTGCGATGGTGCCGCTTGCCCGCAATGCGGATATGGCCGCAATCGCGCTGGCTGCGGTGTTCGCCGGGCGGACCATCGGCGCGGTGACGGACTATGTCCAGGGCACGATGCAGGCGGTCGCGGCGTCGCGGGCCAATGCTGCGGCGGCGCTCGAGGATGCGCGGGCGCAGGGCGTCAATGCGGTGGCAACGCTGAGGGCGGCGCAGGCGCGGCGAGACCTTGCGGTCGCAAACGGGGCGGCGGCGGGTACGCTCGCCCGGCTGAACAGGGATGTGGGCACCGCCGAGCGCGCGGTCGACGGGGCGACGGCCAGCATGGCGCGCTGGTCGGACGAGCTGGCGCAGAGCACGGTGCGGGCGCGGGCGGCTAATGCGACGATGTCGGCGCTGCGCGGCACGCTGGCGTTTTTTGGCGGACCGATCGGTCTCGGCATTACCGCCATCACGGCTGGGGTGGCGATCTGGGCGACGCGGACGAGCGAGACCGAAACCGCGACGCAGAGCCTCGAGGCGGCGGTGCGCCGGCTGCGGGAGGCCTATGGCCAGACCGGTGCCGAGGTCGAAAAACTGTCGCAGGCCTCGCGCGACATGGCGGCATTCGAGGTCGGTGAGGCTCTCAAGGAACAGCGCAGCCAGCTGGAGTCGGCACGCGCGGAGCTGAATGCGGCGCTCGATGTCTGGCGCACGGCAATGGGCCGCCGGGCGGACCGGCGGGTGCAGCTCGGGATCGACGATCCGCTCAACGAATTTCTTAAACAGGGCGGCGCGCTGCGTCAGCTCGCCGATGATTTTGACCAGGGCCGGATCGGGATTGACCAGTTCCGCGACGCACTGGCGCGGCTCGGCTCGGAGAACAGCGGCAATGCGGCGCTGGTCGCGCTGGTCGAGCAGGCGCTGCGCACGACGACGCAGGTTGCCGATCTGGAGCGCAGTGTCCGCGATGGCGAGGCGGCGCTCAATTTGGTGCAGGGCGCGGCGGGCGGCGCTGGCGGGGCCATTGCCGGGGCGGGCAATGCGGCGGCGGGTGCGGCGGGGCAGTTCGCCGGGGCGGCTGCGGCGGTTGACGCCTATGCAGCCTCGATGCGGGCGCTGTCGGCGGCGCTGCCCGGGATGCAGGCGGCCATTGGTGCGCAGGAAAAGCTGGCGAAGGCGCGCGAAGAGCTGAACAAGGGGCTTGAGGCGGCGGCGTTCATGCCGGACGCGCTCGGTGCCAGCCAGGCCTTGATGGATCGCTTCGAAGAGCAGAAGCGCGAGATTACCGGCGTGGCCGGGGCCTATCGCGAACTCGCCGGCATCGAGAAAGACACACTGATCGACAAGATGCCGGCCAAGGAGCGGGCGGCGGCGCAGATCCGGCGGCAGTTCGAGGAGCGGGCGGAAGGCATCCGGGCGCTGGTTAAATCGGGCGCACAACAGGCCGAGATTGACGATCTGCTGGCGAAGAACAGCCGGGCGCTGGAAAAGGCGCTCGGCAACAGTGCGGCAGCGTTCGAAGACAAGGGCCGCAAGGCGGGCGGAGCGGGGAAAAAGGTCAAGGACGCGGTCAAGTCGGTTGACGACTATCGGCGGCTTGTGGAGCGCACGGCGCAGCAGGAGATGCCCTGGCTGCGCGCGGCGGAAGAGGCGCAGGAGCTGCGCGAGGCGTTGGCAGCGCTGATTGCCACGGGCGAGGATCTGCCGCCCGAATATGTGATCGCCGTGCGGGCGCGGATCGACGAGCTGGAACAGGGCGGTGTGCTCTCAGGGCTTGGCGCTGACATGGGCCGGGATTTCGGCGACGCGTTTTCGTCCGGGTTCGGGGATGTGTTCCGCGACCTGATGGAGGGCGGGTTCGACTCCTTCGACGAGTTGCTCGACAAGGTGACGAGCAAGTTTGCCGATATCGGTTATCAGAACATCGACCGGCTGTTCTCGGGCGAGGCGTTCAAGGATATGGGCTCGGCGCTGAAGGGCTCGCCGGGGGCGGCGCTGACCGATGCCGTCGAGGCCGGGGCGATGCGTGGCACGCGCACGGGCGCGGCGACGGGTATTTTCGGGGCGCTGGCGCAGGGCGGGGCTGGCGGGCTGATGTCGGCTGGTGGCCAGGCGCTTGGCGGGGCGCTTGGCGCGTTCAGCATGGGCTATCAGTCCGGCTCGCCGCTCATGGGCGGGCTGGGCGGTGCGCTGTCCGGGCTGTCTGCAGGTCTTGCCTTCGGGCCGGTGGGCGGGGCGATTGGTGCGCTGGTCGGCGGCGGGCTTGGGCTGTTCGGCGGCATTCTCGGCGGCAATGCGCAGGCCAAGCAAAAACGGCTGCAGGCGCAGCGCGAGCTGGCGACGTCGATGGGCGCCATCAACCAGTTCAAGCAGATGAGCGCTGGCCGGGGTATCGGCGAGTTCCGCGACGGGCATACGGAATACACGGACCAGTCGGTCAAGTACCAGATCATGGCGCGCGATGCGGGCAACAAGGGGCTGCAGCGCGAGCTGGAGCAGCTGCACAGCCAGTATTTCGCGCTGCTGGAAAAGACGTTCCGCAAGGAGCGCGATGTTGCGCTCGGCAATCTCAACCTGGGCTTCGGGTTTGATACCGCGTTCTTCGATGCCGTCGACAACATGGAGCAGGCGCGCGACCAGCTGACCGGCTGGGTCGACGATGCACGCTACATGTTCGACCGGCTGCGGGACTATGGCAACGATCTCGATCCGGATGCGGTCAACACCTACATCTCCGAAATGGAGCATGCGGCGCAGCGCTACGCGATCTCGCTGGTGACCGGCGTCGAGCCGATGAGCGATGTCGCCGAGCGGATCAACGAGATCAAGGGCTCGGCGGTCGGCCTCGAGGAGACACTGATCAGGCTGGCGATGTCGGCGGACGAGGCCGCGGCCTCGGTGGACCATGCGGTCAAAACGGCGATGGACAAGCTCCGCGGCGAGTTCGCTGACGAGATCCGGCGCTCGATCAATGACCTCACCGACCAAGGCTACATCAACCAGCTCAATGATGCGGTCAAGACGCTCGGCGAGCGGCTGGCGGATACAAAGCTTCTCGGCCTCGACAGCGCGCTTGCGCTCGAGGAGTTCGACGCGGCCATCGCCTCGATCACCAAGGGGGCGGCGGACAGCCTGCCGCATGGCGGAGCGGGCCGAGGTCTATCGCAATGCGCTCAAGGCCGTCTCCTCGGCGAGCGGCGAGGCGGCCGGAGTTGTGGACGGGCTGCTCAAACGCGCTCTGGAAAGCCTGACGGAAGCGGCGGCAGAGGCCGCGACGCAACTGGGCGAGGGCGCGCGCGGGCTCTATGCTTAAGCATCCGGGGCAGCATCTCCGGCGCCATGGGGATCGGCTATTACAGCGAGATCGAGGAGGCGCTGACGCTCTATAACGAGCGGCTGAAAACGGCGGCGGATCTGGGGTTTGAGGCGACCGGGGCGCTGCGGGCGCTGGAGCTGTCGCTCGGCCAGATCTCGGCGACCTCGGGTCTCACGGAAGCGCAGCTCGAGGCGCTGGCCGAGGTGTTCCCGGCGGTTTCCGACACGCTGCGCGGGCTGATAGGGGCGGGTGGGTCGAACCAGGTGGCGGATGCGCGCTCGGCGGCGGATCAGGCGCGGGCGGCGCTGCGGGCGGCGTATGAGGCCGAGCGCTCGGAGCTGGAACAGACGATTGCGACGCTGGGCGGTTTTGCCGAGCAGATCAAGGCGTTCCGGACGCAGTTGCGGCTGGACGCGCAGCTCTCGCCGCTGTCGCCCTTGGAAAAACTGCAGGCGGCGGCAGCGGCCTATCAGGACACGCTGGCCAAGGTCGGGCAGGGCGACAAGGATGCGCTCGGCAGGCTGGAGCAGGTCAGCCGCGATTACCTCAACGAGGCGCGAGCTTACTATGGCTCGACCGAGGCTTACACCACAATCTGGCAATCGGTTGACCAGCAACTGGCAGCGGCGCTGGCGAGTGCGGAAACGCAGGTCTCGGCGGCAGAGCAGCAGCTTGCGACCCTGAAGACGCAGGTTGGCGCGCTGATCGACATCAATGACAGCGTGCTATCGGTCGGCGCGGCGATCACCGGGCTCAATGCGGCGATGGCGGCGCTGGCGAGTGCCGAGGGTGCGCAGGCGGCGGCGATCCGCGAGCTGGCGGCGATGCAGGCCGCCCAGAACACGGCCACGATCCAGGCGCTGTATCAATCCCTGCTCGGGCGGCAGGCGGATGCGGGCGGGCTGGTAAGCTGGCAGCAGCATCTTGCCGGGGGCGGCTCGATCAAGGACGTGGCGTCGGGCATCGCCAACTCGCGCGAGGCGGCGATCCGCAATCTCTATCTGTCGGTGCTGGGGCGCGAGCCGGACGCTGCGGGCCTTGCGGGCTGGCTCGATTACCTCGGCAAAGGGGGCGATATGGCCGGTGTGCAGGCGGGTATCGTCAACTCGCCGGAAGCGGCGCGGTTGCGGTTGCCGGGCATGGCGGCGGGCGGGCTGGTCAGTGGCGGGGTTGCCGGTGTTGACAGCGTGCCGCGCATGCTGATGCCGGGCGAGTTCGTGATGCCGGTGCTGGCGACGCGCAACTATGCCAGCGAGCTGGCGCAGATGCGGGCCGGGACATTCCAGGCCAATGACAACTCGGGCGCGGTGGCGGCCGAGATCCGTGGGCTGCGGCAGGACGTGGACCGGCTGGCCGGGGTCGTGGCGGCCGGGGCCAAGGCCAATGTTGACGCAACGCTCGAAACCACGCGAGCGGTGCAGGATCAGCGGCGGCTGGCCGGCATGGGCAGGGCGGCTCGATGAGCGAGTATCTGATCACGCTGGACGCCTGGTCTGATGCCGGGTCGGGTGGCTCTGTTGTCACCCGCTATCTGTCGACGCATGGCCGGGCGAGCGGTCCTGCCGAGGTGCCGGCCAACACGCTCTATGAGCCACGGATCTCCGATCCCGGCTTTATCGAGGCGAGCCTGTTCGGGGCGGGGCGGACGTTCGGCGCGGGGTCGGTGACGGCGGGCGAGGTGGTGCTCTCCAATGCGGACGGCGCGTTGGACGGCTGGCTTGATGACGGATTTGACGGGCGCGCGATCCGGATCGACCGGATTGCCGATCCGCGTCTCGGGCTCGCAGCGGCGGAGCGGCTGTTTACCGGCACGATGGAGGCGGTGGACGCGACCAGCGATGCGCTCACCAGCCTGCGGCTGCGGCTCTATGACCGGCGGCTCGATCTCGACCAGCCGATCCAGAGCGCGCGCTACGGCGGCACGACGGCGGCGGCGGGGGCAAGCGCGGACGGGGGGCGGATCTGGCCGGCAAGGTCAGGCCGCTGGTGTTCGGGCGGGTGTTCAAGGTGCCGGCGGTCTCGGTCAACCCGCATAATCTCATCTATCAGGTGCATGACGGGGCGGTGGGCGCGATCAGCGTTTTTGACGCGGGCGTGCCGCTCACCGATGACGGCGACGTGGCAAGCCTCGCCGCGCTGGCGGCAGCGGTGATCCCTGGCGGGCGCTATCGCACGTGCCGGGCGCTCGGCCTGTTCCGGCTGGGGGCTGCGCCGTATCGCACGGTGACGGCGGATGTGGTGGAGGGCGCGGCGCTGGCGGATCGGTCGGCGGCGCGCGTGGTCGAGCGGATGCTCATCCGCATGGGGCTCGGCGCGTCGGTCGACGCGGTGTCGGTCGCGGCGCTGGCGGCGGCAGCTCCGGGCGAGGCCGGGATTTTCATTGGCGACGAGCGGTCGGGACTGGCGGCGATGCAGGACGTGCTGGCGAGCGTCGGCGGGTGGCTGCTGACCGCGCCGACCGGGGCAATCGAGGTCGGGCGGCTGGCGGCGCCCGGTGTGCCAGTGATGCAGATCGGTGAGGGGCAGATCGAGGCGCGATCGCTGCGACTGTTGCGCGTCAGCGATCCGGGCGAGGGGCTGCCAGCGTGGCGGGTGGTGCTGCGGCACCGGCGGCACTGGCATCAGTACCAGGCGGGCGATGTCGCCGAAATGCTGTCGCAGGAGCTGCGGGCAGATCTCGCGCGCGATGCGCTGGACGTGATTGCCGAGGCGCCTGCGGTGCGCAGCCGGCATCCTCTGGCGCCGGAGCTGACATTTGACACGCTGCTGACGGACGTGGGGGCTGCTGCCGCCGAGGCGGCGCGGCGGCTGGCGCTCTACAGCGTCCGGCGTGATCTGGTCGCGCTGGATGTGCTTAGCGGAGATGGTCGGCGCGGCGCGGCTGGGGGTGAGCGTCCGGCTCGTCCTGTCACGGCTCGGCTATCAGGCCGGGCGCGACATGGTTGTGATCGGCCGGCGCGAGCAATGGCGCGACGGGCTCGTGACGCTGACGCTGTGGGGCTGACGACATGCCGGACATCACCATAACGAGCCTGACGGCAGCCGGCGGGGCGCAGCAAATCACGCTGGCGGTGGCGGTCAGTGACGGCAACGTGCTGCCCTATCTGCAACTGGCGGCCGTCGAGATCTGGGCGGCGAGCGTCAATGACCGGGCGAGCGCGGCGAAAGCCGGCTGAGGGCGCAGGGGGCAGCTGACGCATACGGGCCTGCCGACCTCGGCAACGCGGTTTTACTGGGCGCGGGCGCGCGACCGCAGCGGCAATCTCGGGCCGTGGTTTCCGGCCTCGGCGACGGCGGGGGTGAGTGCGGCGACAACCTCGACCGCGCTGGCGCCCGGATCTGTCGGCAATACCGAGCTGGCCAATGGCGCGGTGACCGGGGTCAAGATCGCGGCCTACTCGGTGACGGCGGACAAGATGAGTGTGTCGAGCCTGTCGGCGCTGACGGCCAATCTCGGTACGGTCACGGCGGGCTCGCTGACCGGCGTCACGATCACGGGGGCCACGGTGCAGACCGCGACGAGCGGGCGGCGCGTGACCATGTCGGCGAGCGACAATTATCTGCGGGTGATCAGCGCGTCCGGCTCGCAGGTGGCGGCCATCGGCGAGACCTATTCGGGCGATGTGGTCATGTCTGTCGCGCGCGAATCCGGCACGCCAGCGGTGCGGCTCCAGAACAGCTCCTCCGGCGGGGCGTTGCAGCTGACCGGATTTGCGGACATTTCGTCCAGCTACGCATTCCAGCCGGCGCTGATCGTGACCGGGTCCAGCGGCTCGGGCAACAATCACGGCATTCGTGGCCGGGCGAGCGGCGGCGGGTCGGGGTTGATCGGCGTGCCGCATGGGCATCGGGCGGGTTTGCGGTTTACGGCGAGGTGGGGTCCATCGCACCGTTTACCGGGTCGCATGACGGTTTCCTCGAGCGCGCGTCGGCGGGCGGACCGGGTGACATCGTCATCGACACGGGTCGCATCCTGATGCGCAGCGGCCTTGACGATGCTGTCGGCGTCAATGCGCTGGCCGATACGGTGGCCGATCCACGTGTTTATGGCGTGATCAGCCGTCGCGTACCGTTTGAGGCGGGGGCCATGATGGCCGCATTCCCGCAGCAGGCGGCGGCGCTGCGCGACTATTGCGCGGAGCGGTTTGACCGGCTGGTGATCAACTCGCTTGGCGAGGGGCTGATCAATGTCTGCGGCCGGGGCGGGGATATCGCGGCGGGTGATCTCCTCTGCGCGTCGAGCCTGCCCGGTGCCGGCCAGCGGCAGGGCGATGGCGTGATGCGGGCCTTTACCGTCGCCAAGGCGCGCGAGGCGGCGACGTTTTCCAATCCGGACGAGGTGCGGCGGATCGCTTGCACATACCACTGCGGGTGACAAATGATCCTGACCTATGATCCCTGGTCGGACGGCGCGACGCTGTCCGGCGGCTCCTGGGCGGCCGCGTTGCCGCTTGCCAACCTGCAGCGGCTGCCGCTGGCGGCGGTGGCGCGCAGCACGTCGGCGGCCGAGGCGGCAACGCAGATGACCGTCGATCTCGGGCGCCCGCGCAAACTCTCGGCGTGGCTGCTCGGCCCGACCAATCTGACGGCGGCCTATCGATACCGGCTGCGCGGCTATGCCGGGGCGCTCACCGACGAGGTGTTTGACAGCGGCTGGCTGCAGCCGATGGCGGCGGACCGGGCGGGGCTCGGCTGGGATGCGCCGCGTTATTGGTCCGGGCTGACGGATGGCTCGGCGCTGCCGCCGCTGTGGCTGGTGCATGTGTTTGCCGCGCGGGTCAATGCTCGCAGCTGGCGGCTGGAGCTGTCGGACGTGGTCAACCCGGCGGGCTATGTCGAGGCCGGGCGGCTGTTCCTCGGACGGTCCTGGCGTCCGTCGACCGGGGTCGCGGTGCAGGGCAATGGCCATGAGGTCGAGGATGCCACGTGGCGCTCGCCGCTGCTCGGCGGTGGGCAGCATGTGCGGGCGCGGCGCGGCGCGCGGATCTGCCGTTTCGGCTTTGATCATCTGCCCGATGATGAGGCGTTCGGCGACGTGCTCGATGTGATGGCGCGGGCGGGCTATGCCGACGAGGTGCATGTGATCTCCGATCCGGCTGACGGGCCGGTGCGCATGCAACGTCGGGCGATCCTTGGCCGCATCACGCGCATGGACGCGCTGACGCTGGCGCACTGGCGCCGCGCGGCGACCGGGTTTGAGATAACGGAGATCCTGGCATGACGACACCTGCAGCCGTGGCGGGCGCGCTGACGCGCCTCGCGCAGTACAATTCCGGCGACTATGAGCCGGCGAGCAACCCGCGCGGCTTCGATGACGGCGGGCATGTGATCAATTTCCCGGCTGCGCTCGCCGACATGGTGACCGTCAGCAACTGGATTGCCGGCACGTTTGCGCCGGTGGCCGTGACAGAGGGGCCGCGGTGACGCTGGACTTATCCTCGGGTCTCAACTTCGCGCTTACACTGACAGGGTCGCGGGCGGTGATGGACCCCACCGGGGCGGCGCTTGGCCAGTCCGGCCTGTTGATCCTGACGCAGGGCGGGGCCGGGGGGCATCAGCTGAGCTGGTCCGGCGCGTGGCGGTTTGCCGGCGGCGCGCCGATCCTGTCGCCTGCGGCCGGGGCCATCGACACCGTGTCGTTTTTCGTCGTCTCGACCGCGCCGCTGGTCATCCTGGCGGCCACCACATTCGATTTTCGCACCTGAGGAGCTGACCGATGAGTGATCCGTTTGAAAGCTATTCCCTGGCGCCGGACAGCCCGGCGACCAATGCGGCGGCGGTGGTGCCGCATGACGCAAACGCGCTGGCTGTGCCGTCGCGCGCGCTGTGGGTTGGGTCGGCTGGCGACCTGGTGGTGACGATGCTGGGCGGCCAGACGGTGACGCTGGCCGGGGCCAGCGGGTTGCTGCCGATCCGGGTGCGGCAGGTGCGTGCGACCGGCACCACGGCTGCGGCCATCGTGGCACTGTGGTGAGCGGCATGGGTGCGATCAAACTGGGGCTCGGGCCGCTGGCGGTGACGCGGCAGGCGCCTGCCTGGATGGGTCCGTTTCAGCTGGCGCTGGATTTCCGGGCCGGGCGCTATCAGCTCAACCGGCAACAAGTTGGGTTGTCGCGGATTGACAGCCTGTATCACTCGCGTGCGTCTGCGCGTCGTGCTGAGGACAGCGCCGGGGTATCCCGTGAGTTCGCTAACGGCGTGATGGCCGTGACTGATCGCGGTTACGACAGCCGGGAAGGCTGGACGAACCTGATCCCTAACCCACTCGGGACAGGCGCTGTTGTCGGCGTTGTTGGTTCGGGCGGTGCGTTGCCGACCGGCTGGTATGTAAACACGTCGCACGGGATGACGACGCAGATTGTCGGCGTCTCCACCGTCAACGGGCTGCCGGTCATCCGGTTTCGAGTTTCGGGCACGTCGAACGGGGGCTTTTATGAGCTGAATTTACAGCCCGGAGCCGCATCTTCGCCTGCGATCCTGCCAAGCGCGGCGTACAACGTGTCCGGCTACATGGGTGTGGTGGCTGGAGCGTTCCCGGCTTCCGGCGAGTTCGGGTTCACGCAACGCAGGGCCGACCAAGCTCAGGCCGTGTCTGTTACATTGGCCAACACAGTCACGCTCAATGCGACGCCAGTTCTGACTCGGTTCAATGTCAATCTAACCAGCGCAGCCGATGCGGCATTCGGGCGGATGAGAATTACCATGTCGCCCTCAAATGGGGCGGCGGTCGATGTGACATTCGATATCGCCGCGCCGCAGCTAACCCAGACGGCATATCTGATGCCCTTCGGGTCTGGCACAGTCGCGCCGGACAGTATTGTCGTCCCAGCTGCGGATGCGGGGCTGGCTGTTAATCCGCCGCTTACGGTGGTTTGGCGCGGCGTTCCGCTGTCTTCTGCGCCATCGTTCGCAACGCTGCTTGAAATTCGTGCGGCAGCCAACAGGCGTGTCTCAATGTTCTTGAGGGCGAATGGCACATTGGGGATAGGTGTTCTTGAGGGGGGTGGAAACAACACAATTACAAACACGGGGAGTGTCTGGGCAGGCACAGAGACAACCGTTGTTTCGACAATTCGCCCCGACGGCACGACTTGGACGAAAGTGGGTTCTGACGCACATGTGACAAGATCAGGCGTCGTCGTGCCGCTGCCGGGGGCCAGCCAGTTTGCTCTCGGGAGCGACACAGCTAGGACGACACAGTGCAATTCACAAATCCGCATCGCCGCAGTCGGGGCCTTTGCCCTGTCCGACGCTGAAGCGCTCAACCTCTTTATCGCGGTGGCCGCGTCATGATCACGATTGACCACATCCTGCATTACTCCGGCCCGGACGCGGTGGACCTTGCCGCGCTCGGGCTCGTTAACGAGGGTCAGCCGGTCACTCTGGCTGACCTGTCCATCCGTCCGCAGTCTGGAACGTTTGACGGCGCACAGATCACGGCTGTTCGTGTCACGGTCTACGCTCAAGATGCGACGTTTGACGACGAGGGCTACGAGCTGACGCCTCAAATCATTGTCCCCGGCGTCTGGCTGGCGGTGCGTGCGGATCATCTGTTGACCGGCCTGCCGGAACTGGTGGCCGCTGCGGATGCGGATCTTGCCCGGCAGGGGCTGCCTTATGTCGTCTACCTCAATCCGAGCTATCCGCTCGACAGCCTGCGCAAGCGGGTGTTCCCCCAGTGGATGGGGGATGACTACGATTTGCGGACGCTGACCGAGGTGGACATCGTCGCCTGATTATCCCGCACACAATGTGACCTTCTGGCTCGCTTCGGCGGGCCTTTTTTTATGGAGATCGAGATGGACTGGAAAGAGATCCAGCGGGCGCTGGAGGCCAAGGGCTTTCGGCCCGGGGCGATTGACGGCATTCCCGGGCGGCGCACGCGCGCGGCTGTCGTGCGGTTTCAGGCAGCGCATAACCTGACGCCGGACGGGATCGTCGGGCCGGTGACGCGTCGTGCGCTGCTGGGGCCGGTGTCTGGCGATCTGGAGCCGTCCTGGCTGACCGTCGCCCGCTCCAAAATGGGGCTGCATGAGCGGCGCAACCGGGGCGGGCTGATGGCCTGGCTGCGGTCGGACGGCAAAACGCTGGGCGATCCGTCGCGGCTGCCCTGGTGCGGGGATTTTGTCGAGACCTCGCTTGCACTGGCGCTGACAAATGAGGTGCTGCCCACCAATCCGTATCTCGCCCGCAACTGGCTCACGTTCGGCGTGAAGCTGGCGCGGCCGTCTGTCGGCGCGGTGGCAGTGTTCTGGCGCGGCTCGCGGACGGGCTCGTCCGGACACGTCGGGTTCTATGTCGGCGAGGACGCGACGCACTATCACATTCTCGGCGGCAATCAATCGAACATGGTGAGCATTGCCCGCATCGCCCGCGATCGGCTGCTCGGCTTCCGGTGGCCGGCCTCGGTGCCGCTGCCGCTGACCGGTCCTGTCGCCCTGACCGCTGAGGGTCAGGTGACCACAAACGAGGCGTGACGCCTCGCAATCCCAGGAGACTGACATGCGCATGATGATGACGCTGGCGCTCGGCGCTGGCCTGCTTTTGCTTGCCCTCAACCCGGCTGCGGCCTCGACCGTGGTCGACCTGTCGCCGATGGCGGCGCCCGTGATCGAGATCGGCCTGACGCTGCTGGCCGGCGCTTTGCTCTGGCTGTTGCGCCGGGCGATTGCCGTGTTTGAGGATCGCGCGGACATGCAGCTCGACGAGCAGATGCGGGCTCGGTTGCAGGACGCGCTGTTTTACGCGGTGGATTTCGCCCGGTCCAAGGTTGGCAGGGTGACGGCCGGGCCGCTGACGGTGGATCTCCGCAACGAGATGGTGGCCGAGGCCGCGCGCTATGCGATGGCGGCGGTGCCGCAGGCGCTGACCTATTTCGGGATCGACCGGGGGCGGCTCGTCGAGATGATCGAGGCGCGGCTCGGTGCGGATCTCAACGGCGACGGTGTTGTCGGGCGGTCTCAGGGCTGAGCCGATGGCTACGGTGTGG
The DNA here is from genome assembly GCF_026672425.1 of Pannonibacter sp. SL95. Classification (GTDB taxonomy): domain Bacteria; phylum Pseudomonadota; class Alphaproteobacteria; order Rhizobiales; family Stappiaceae; genus Pannonibacter. The sequence goes on along the minus strand of NZ_JAPPRC010000002.1, from coordinate 4,567 downwards.
GCGATTCTAGCCGAGGTGCTGGCCGCGTTTGCTAACCAGCTCCTCGATCGCTGGCGGTTGATCCGTCTCACCCGGGCCGAGGGCCGGGGGCAGGCCGCGCAGGCTGTGCGCGAGGAGGTGCGGGATGCGAGATGGACGGTTGATCAGATGGTGGCTGGTGGCGGGGGCCTTGACGCTCTGCGCCAGCGGCTGCGCGAGCGGGCCGCCGCTCGTCAGCACGGCAGCCGCGCGGCGCTGACCGGGCGCTGGCCTGCGAACAGCTGCGGCCGTTGCTGGCGGCTGTCAGCTGGGAGCCGGAGGATATGGACCACGCGAGCGACCGGCTGGTGCTGTCGCTGGCGCGAATTGACACTTTACAGGAGCGATGCGGTGAAACTGATTGATCTGATCGGGCAATGGCTTGCCCACGCGTCGCTGACCAAATGGCTGATGATACTCGCCTTTGCCGTTCTCGGCGCGTTGATGCAGCGGGACCTGTCCCTGTGGGGGCGGCTGCTGGCGGTGGCGGCAGGGCTCGGCGCGGCGGTGATTTTCGCCGAGCCGATCCGGCAGTTTTTGTCGCTCGACCCGACCTGGTCGGACGCGGTGGCGGCGGGGCTGGCGCTCACGGGGCGCAACTGGGCTGCGTTCGCGCTGCGGGCAAGCAGGGACCCGCTGGCGACAGCGCGCGATGTGTTGGGGCTGTGGCGGGGGCGGAGTTGACACCGCGCAAACTGCGCGCATAGGATGCGGCATCCCCTCACGCGAGGGGATGATCCGTATCTGGTTGTGGGTCGGACTAAGTTCCTCGCACACGCGGGGATGATCCGTATCGCATCACAGCGCGGACTAAGTTCCCCGCACACGCGGGGATGATCCGTATCGAATGGTGGTGCGGACTGCGTTCCTCGCACACGCGGGGTTTTGCGCCTAGCGCCGTCAGGCCTGAGATTTCTCAGCCCGGCGGCCGCAGGCCAGCGCAGCGGGTTTGTTGCCCCCCCCTGTGAGAGGAGGGCTTTTCGGTTGGTTAGCTTACGATTCCGGGCCATGAGGTCGGCGAGGAAATTGCAAAGTGCCGGAACGAATTGGCGCGGGATCGTGATATCAGCCGTCGCCCGTTCGCTGAACATTTCAAACTCGACAGTCGCGCTGGCTCGGTTCGGTGATCCCGGCCGGCCAGCTTTGACGACCCAGCACGAACTCACGTTATGGCCGGAACCGCGCCGCAGAAATCCGAGAGCAGCGAGGTCGGCATCAATAGCGTTAACAGCGCCGCGCTCTGCCTCGACGTGGGATTTGCGCTCGTTGATCTGCCGCATGCAGTCGTGGCACGCGCCGAGGGCCGCTTCGACGAGGCCTGCCGCCAGTTCTGCCGTCGAGGACTCCGACCAGGACGGCGCAATCGACGCGCCAAACGTGTTCTCGCCCAGCCAGTCAGCCACCGACATGGGGCGGCCGTGATCAGCCGGGGGCGTCAGATAGAGGCCGACGGAGCGTTTGTTGGCGTCATGGACGGCGGTGAACACAATCCCGTCGGGGCTGTTAACCTGCCCGTAGTGCGGGATTTCGGCATCAATCGTCCACCCCCAGCCGTCGCCGAGCGCGGCGCACAGGGTGCTGAGATGATCTGCGAAGCGGAACGCGGTTTCGTTGGTCAATTTCGTCTCCTCTGACATTCGGCCCAGGCGTCATCGCCTTGCCATGGTCAGAATATAGAGCGGAAATCCCGCATTGTAAAGGGGCGATTTGTGGATGCGGGAGTTTTTCGCCCGCGATGCTCAATCCGCCAGCGCGGCATCCCGGAGTGTTTTCCAGATCGGCCAGTCAACGGCGCCGGCCGAGCGGGCGAGCAGGTCCCGGCCCCGCGTGGGCTTGATGCCGATGGCCTCCCAGGCGGATTTATAGCCGTTGCCTCCAAGGCGCTGCGACAGCGTCTCCAGAAGTGTGGCGACCAGGTCGGTCGCCGGGGGCATGTCGCAAACGCCGAGGCTCCTGATCTCCTGCCGTACCGCATCGGCGGTCAGGGCTGCCGGGTGGTCGGCGTGTTCGCCGACGGCGACCTGCTTGGCGCAGGGCGGCGAGGGGGCGCCGATCAGAGCGCGCTCGGCGTCTTCGCGGGCGATGGCGCGGATGATCAGCGCCTGGGCGAGGTTGGAATGCATGGTCATGTTGCTCGCGTGTTGACGGGGCCTGAGGTGCATCGTATGGTTGAGGGGTCAGCGCATGGGGCTGGCGGTGTCGCGGTGGTCCTGCCTGTCGCGCTGGATCGAAACTTAGTTGTTCTTTAGTATGTGCCTTGGCACATGCCAATGTCGCGGTGGCTAACGCTGTCGTGTTGGATCGAAACCTAGTTTTTCTTTAGGTTGGGCTCATGCCCAAGCGAACAGCCCGCCCGGAAACAGCGGGCTGTTTTGTTGTCAGTGCCTGGTCACTGCGACCATGTGCGCGGAATGCCGAACAGCCTCAACCAGCCAGCCGTGGCCATAGAAGCCCATCCGCGTATGCCGTGGCGCATGAGGCGCTGCACCATGGCCGCGCAGGGCGCCTCGTAGCGCCGTTTGGCCACCCGGTGAGTGGGACGGGACGGTAAACCCTGTCGCCTTGCTTGGCAAAAAGGCACCGTGGGTGTTGCTGTCGCAGTAGATTTCGACCTTGTCTGTCATGGCTTTGGCCTCGCAGTATGTTTGGACATGGTGCCCGCCGCCGTTTTGGCGGGCACCGGGCCAGTCAGGCGCCAGCGGGGCAGGTCGCTGGGAGACGCCGCGCTTGGCGTCCCAGACGCGGCCGGATTCGATGGCCTCGCGTGCGGCAATCGCCTTCGCATCGCCTGCAGGTCCAGAGCGCGTCATCTCGGCCAGCTGGGCGCTGGTCAGGGACTGATGACGCTGTCAGGCAGGTACTCGGCCATGGCCGCGAAGCTGCGCGGGGTGCTGCCGATCTGCCCCCCCCCCCCCCTTTTCCCCCCCCCCCCCCCCCCCCCCCCCCCCCCCCCCCCCCCCCCCCCCCCCCCCCCCCCCCCCCCCCCCCCCCCCCCCCCCCCCCCCCCCCCCCCCCCCCCCCCCCCCCCCCCCCCCCCCCCCCCCCCCCCCGGACCGATGGCCTGAATACATCGCCCCGCGATCCAGACCCGTGGGTCTGATTCTGCTGACCACAGATCGCGCGCATCAGGAAGGCCAATACATGTTTGTCAAATCTCTTTGGGGGAGCCTCGTCTCTCCCGTTGCGCCTGGATCGGGGTAAGCGTGCTCGCCGGCTTACGGCTGATCATGCCGTCGAGCACAGCCTTTATGCAGGCATTCGTGGGCATGGGCGGCGTGTTCCTGCGGCGGCGGGTGTTGCCGAGTGCCGGGTGATCAATGATTTTTCCGGCGAGGTGACGACCCTGTTCCGGATCTTGCAGCGGCAGCTATCCGCAGTTTCTCGATTGCCTCCGGTTTCAGATCACAAGTGCCGGCGCGAGTTCGAGCGGCTCACCCGGTCGATCCGTCGACGCTGACGGATCTCGAGCGCTGCCCGGTTTTTGTACCGCGGACGGCCTTCGGCAGCAAAGTTCGTGGGCGGACCTTCGGCGTCGACGGTCATTTCGCCTGACGACGCTGGCACACATGCTCGAGCGGTTGCATGGCGAGCGGCTCTCGGGCGTCATCATCAGTACCTGCCGTTTCAGGAGTTCATCCCGCGCTATGACCGGCCGGGTACGCTGGCTACTGTGATCCGCCGTATTCCGGCGCGGTGCCGACTACGGCAAGGACATGTTCGCCTGTGACGTTACGCGCCTGGCTGAGTTGATGGCCGGGCTGCAGGGATGAGTAATTCTGTCGATCCAGCTTACTGATACGCCGGAGGTGCGCGAATATTCGGCCGGTTCACGATGCCGGTGACCGTAACCTATTCGATTTCGGAGGGTGCGCCGCCGGGCGGGGTTGGCAGCTGATCATTGCCAATTTTGAGCACCCGCTTTGGCGAGCCCGGCGGCGCCGTGAGGAGGTGCCGCCGGGGCTGTGTCAGGCTGCGTCGTGGTGCCAGCCGACCAGGGTGGCGTACTCGGCGGACGGGGGCAAATCCGGTGACGTCGCCTGTCGGCACGTCCGGTGTAGAGGAGGTCCAGCCATGCGCTGGATTTCCTCGACTCTGCAGCTTGCGGTGGCTGCGTGTAGAGCCGTTGCACGATGACTGATGGCGTGCCGCGAGCCCTGTGTGACGGCAAACTCCACGCTGGCGGCAAACGCGTCGGCGACGCTGTAGAGGGTCCAGCTGGCCGGATGTGTGATCAGGTCGATGTGATGGGCGAGGCCTGCCGCGGGCGGGCGGTGAATGCCGCGTCATAGAGCGCGGTGTTGCTGCTGCAAGGTCAGGGCCATGTGGCTCTCCAGTTCGGAGGGCCTGTGCGACGCGGAATCAGCCAGCCCGGCGCGGGGGTGGACGGAACGCACGGTGGTCTCCGATTCATGCGCCGGGATAGGGATTGCAGGTCGTGCCCGGGAACGGCAGGCGAACAAAAAGTCCCACCTTTTCCGGCGTGGAAAAAAGGTGGGACCAAACGAAAAAGCCTTTGTTTCAGCGTCAAAGGCTGGAGGCATAGCCCGGA
>NZ_JAPPRC010000001.1 GCF_026672425.1 Pannonibacter sp. SL95 | reverse complement strand
TGGGCGTGATGCGTTTTCGCAGGGTTTCGAGGGATAGTCCGGATTGATGTAGAGCACGAAGGGCTGGCCGGCCTTTCTGCGTTCGGCATCCGATGCTGCAACCAGCCCCGGAAGGTTGGCAAGAAATGCGATGGACCGGACCGCCAGCCAGATGCCCGGCGCTTCGACCCTCGGTTCCACTTCCAAGCCATCGGCGTCATGCACCGCATCGGCCGCGATCACGTAGACGCGGCGTGCGGCAACTGCCGAACCCTCAAACACGCCAGCCTCCGCCCGGTTCTGGAGATCAGCCAATGTAACAGGCGGCTCCCCCTCGCTTGCAACGACCCTAAGAGCGGCAAGGTCGACCGCTTGGGACCGGCGAAATGCAGGATATGGTCACATCGTGCCTGTCATCGAGCCACCACATCATAAAGGGCCTGCGTATCTGCCGTCGAAAAGCTGTCAAACGCTCCGATCGCGGCCAGCTTGTGCGTGCCGTTTACCCGGCCCCGGCCATCCGTCGCAGAACAGCCAACGGAAATGCCGTCGAGGACGCCATTGAACATCGGGCGGTAGCCCGTGAAGATGCCCGTTGCATCGACCGTGAGCCAGTGCCGTCCGGGGCCTCCAGGCCACCACGAAGGCCTGCTCGGATCCAAGCGCACCGGCCAGAGCGCGCGTGCTGGTACCGCTGCCGCTGTGCAGGTCGAGACGGTAGTTCTGATCCTTGCGATACTGCAAAAAGAGGCTGCCAGCACCGCTTCGAGCCTGCAGCAAATGGGCGAAGGTGACGGAACTTTCAGTCGCCGTGCCGCGCCAAACCATGACAAGGGTCTTTGCGTCGGCAACCGGGTTGAAAACCAGGCCAGCGTCCGCCGCAGAGATCACCAGACTGTCGCCATCAACACTGCCTGCCCCCCACGGCATCTGGTACGGCGTGGGCGTAACCTGTCCGGCGATCGCCACGACGTCCTGGCCAGGCGTGCCGATGTTCGGGCCGATCTCGAACGTCACATTGATCGGCTCATGGGCGGTGAACGTGTACTGAACTTCGTACAGGCCTGCCCCGTAACTGATGTTCCTGACCGCGTTGATGGTCACCATCGTTGTGGCTCCAGCTATGGCAGCTGCCCCGACCGGGCCAGTTACCAGCGACGCCCGATCGGACTCGGCCGCAGAGCGAATGCCGGAGCGCATCTGAGGTGACGAGCCGGCCGCGTAGAGGGCTCGCGCCGAATACACCTGACCGACAACAAGTGGTACATCCAGCAGGGACTGCACCCGCCCGTAAGTCAGTCCCTGCGAAGCCACACGGACCGCGCTCGACATGCCGAGAAAGTTTCCGGCTTCGGCGGTATTGTTCGTGTTGACGATGGTCCAGGCGCGCGGATTGAACGGGTTGGGGACAAGGTTCGTCCAAGGTTCCCGGCTGTCAAAGCCTCTATCCGTCAAGGCCATTGCGCCATCACTGAACTCGCGTGACACGCCGGATGTGTCTGCGGCGCGGCGAACCGAAAGACGCGTGTGTCTGGCGTCGATCTCAGCCATCGTCACGCGCCGCCCGCCGATCAGCGCATGCCCCTTGATGAAGTCTGCCGCGAACTGGAACCGGCGCATCCAGAATGGATACTGTGTTGCGATGGCTCGGGCCGAACAATCGCAACTGATCAATGGCCTGATCCCGAAGTCAGACGTTCCGGCGGACATGATTGCAAGCGGTCTCGGGACGCCCATCGTCAGTCGCTCCAGACCCTGACCGGCAACCCGGTCGGATTTCGGCTCAGGATCTTCACTTCGGTGACCGCATCCATGCGCAGGATGCGGGCGCCACCCTCCCGGATAGCGCCCATGATGACCCATGGCGCATCAGTTGCGAGCCGGGCATGGATTTCGACGGTCGTCCGATCCGGCTGGTCAACCTGCAACAGGAAGTCGCCGAGCGGGGCCCACGGGGCACTTTCGGCAAGACTCGCAGAACTGTTCAATCTCAGCATGCCCATGTCTCCCGCTGTCACACCCGTTCGCGCCGTCTCAGGGCGCTGTTGCCACCTTCGTCAGGCTCGATCGAGGCCAGCCAGTGCCGCCGCACCAGCGCCGGCCACGGCACACGGGCGGCCCAGCCTCCGGCATCGATGGACTTGCCGATCCGGCCCGACAAGCTCTCGTCCGGATCCCCGCCGAGCAGCGTGTTCGCCAGCTGCGACAGCGCCACGTGCAGATTGTAGATGTAGTTGAGCAAGGTCCTCACAGCGGCGCTCCCAGTGCGATTTCTGCCGCCCGCGCCTGGGTGATCAGGCCTTTGGAGGCAAGGTAGGCAAGGCCGTCCAGAGTGGCCGGGCGCGAGACGTCGACTTCGGAAAGACGCGGATCCTCAAGGATCGCCAGCCAGTCCGCGACGACAGGATCGCTTGCCCTGGCTGTGCGAATAGCGATGCGTTCTGACGCGGTGAACAGCAGAAGAAACTCCGGAGGCGTCACGACGGTCTTGCGGGGGATGGTTGCCGCCGCAGGTGTTGCCGCTGTCGCCGGAGCAGCCCAGACGGTCCCGGTCCGGTGCCATCCCCGTTCAACATTGTCCGGAACTGGCTCGAACTGGGCAGCAATTTCCGGATGGAACAACGCAGTCGGGTCCTGGGTCACCACATCCACGGCGACCGCCTCAATGATCCGTGCAAATCTGGTCATCTTTCCGTTCTCCGTTTCACCATTCGACAATCACGAAGCCGTTGCCGCCGCTTCCGCCGTCACCGCCGTTGGATGATTGCGAAGAACCGCCGCCGCCCCCGCCGTGACCAAACAAAGCGTTGCCTCCGGCCGCGCCGACATAGGTCGCGCCGCCAGCGCCGCCGCCGCCTGCGCCCCCGCCACGGCCTTGACCGCCGGATGTAGGAGGATTGCCGTCCGCGCCGCGGCCGCCGCCCGATCCGCCACCCGCGTCCGCAGTTGCACCCGCTGTCCCCGGCGCGGCTGAGCCATAGCCACCTGAGCTGCTTTCAAGGTCGGTCTCAAAGCGGGGAACGTAGCCCCGGGCAGCACTGACGCCAGCGCCTGTTGCCTGGACGATGCCGTCGGCATTCGGACCGGGTTGAGGTGAAGGCAATCCAGGTCCGCCAACACCGCCCCCGCCTCTACCCCGCTGGTGCCGGATGTGGCATTGACGCTGCCGCCGGCGTTTGCGGCCGCGCCGCCGCCACCGCCGCCGCCGCGCGTGTTTGTATCTGCAGCGCCATTGCCGCCAATGCCCCCGGCGCCAAGCGGACTTCCTGCCGCGCCGCCACCGGCACCGGATCCGCCAGCTGCCGAACCGCCGTTGCCACCTGCGCCGCCTGGAACATTGACCTGGCCGCCGACAGAGGCGCCGCCCGCGCCGCCAGCCCCCGTTGTTGCCCCGCCTGTGCCCCCGGCTCCGCCGGTGACTGAGAGCATTGCACCAAAGCTCGTCGTGCCCCCGGCCGTGCCATTGCCACCGGTTGCCCCTGCGCCCCCGGCGCCGCCCGCGCCGATGGTGACGGTGATCGACTGCCCCGGCACAACGGTGAAGACGCCCGTACCAAATCCGCCGCCGCCGCCACCGCCACCGCCGCGCGTGTTGTTCCCGGTCTTGCCGCCTAGCACCACCGCCGCCGCCTGCGCCCCTTGCCCGGACCCGCAAGCTGGTCACTCCCTCAGGAACAACAAATGCGCTGGTCCCAGCGATGACGCGATACTGACCGATACCGAACACGTCCTGGCCAAGCCCGGCAGACCTGGTGAGTGTCAAAAGCGAAATGCTACCGTTGCTGCCACCAGCAAGGAAACCAGGCGCGCCCTCTGCTGCCTGACCGGCGGCCTTGCGAAGAAAGCTGCCACGCGGAAAGCCGTTCAACCCGAAGTTCGCCATCAGAAGGCCCTCCCAAACGCCGCCACATGGCACACTTCCGCCAGATGGGTGGATGCTCTCAACGAGTGACCAGTACGGCAGAACCAGGCCATAGGCGCTGGCCGATGAGGTCGAGAAATCGACAACGCATTCAAACGAGGCAACCGTCGCACTCACCGCAATTGCCGGAACCGGGATCTCGGCGATGCAGCGGGCGGATGTGCCGTCGTGCACGAACAGGCGAACCATTCCGGCCGTGGTGTTGCCTGTCGCCTTGATGACAGCGCGATCGATGCGGCCACCGGATACCGGCATGGTCAGGATGGTCGCGAGTGTACCGCTACCGTCACGGTTGGTGTTTGCGGTCGACACGACGGCCGCACCGTACAAGGGCACACCGGTAAACTGGGGGGATGTGGCCATGAAGGGCTCCTCAAGCCAGAGGGAAACAAGGACTGAAACAGGGGGTTAAGCCAGGGTCTCGAAGCGGTAGAGCGCGTCGCCCGGGTCCGGCAGCGCGGCAAGCGCTGCCGCAATCATCTGTTTGACACCGGCCGGATGCGCCGCCTTGGTCGCAATCTCGCCCGCGCTGTGTTCGGGCAGGGTTGCAAACTCCAGCACGGTGTCGTCGGGTAAGGCGCTGATCGCATCCGCGATACGCTCATCAATCTGCAGGGCAGCGGACAGGGCTGCCGGTGTCAGCTTTCGCGGGGCAGCGGCGGACGTGTCATGCAGGATCAGAAGATCAGCTGCCAGGTCAACATTTGCGCCCGTGATTGACGGCAGTCCAGGGACGTCCAGTTCATGCGTGCGATCCTGCGACAGATCACCGCCACCCTTCAGGCCTGTGCCCGTATCGACGCGGCGTTCGGCCGCCACAAAGGCGTTGATCGCGTTGATCCGGATCACCAGATTGGCAAGGTCGGAAAACACCACATGCGCCCGCATCAGGGCTTCGACGGTCTGGCCCGATGCCGGCACCGGCTTGTTCACCGGCGGATCGTATTTGATGATGGCAATCAGGTCGCCATCCTGGTCGAACAATCCCCCTTCGCGGATGGTGTAGGGACCGTCTTCCGCCTCCAGCAGGCAATCAAAGAACGCCGTGTTCGGCGCACCATTGACGGTCCCGGAGGCCTGCACCGGCTTGCGCACGACCTCGCTCTGCAGGCTGGTTTCACCGCCGGTCGGGGCGTAGTCGCCATTGCCAAACGCCAGATGCGTGACGACCAGCGCCGTGCCGGTCGCCAGCGCCTGCGCCTCCTTGTTTTTGCCCCTGGTGGTCAGAATGGAATAGGTCGGCATGTTGCGTCCTCAGGCAGCGCGGGCGATGATGGAAAGGCGGGTCAGTGGCGAGACGCCGGCGCGCAGGTGCCCGGAGGCAACCGGCGGATCGAAAACAAACGGCAGGGCCACGACATTGATCCGCGTCATGGGAAAGACGGCGGCATAGGCGGGTGCCCGTGCTGTGGCTGCCATCTGCAAGCCGGTTTCCTGGCTCCAGCGTTTCATGGCATCGACAACCCGCCAGACCTGGCGAAACACCCGTCCTGCCCACAGATCACCGTCGCCGAAAATGTCCTGGCTGGCATCGACCGTGATCGTATGCGTGTCATGCGGTCCGGCCGGGGTCCGGTCGAACCATTGCAGGATTTCGGCATCGAGGCCGAACGCTGCCAGTGCAGCCAGAACGCCCGCATCCGTGCCCTTGGTTTCGTGCAGCACAAAGGCCAGATCGATCAGCTTGCGGACAGCCGGTTCCGGACTGCCGTCCGGGTCAAGGAACTCTTCGAGCGACCGTTCGGCGATCGCCAGGGGCAGGACCTCTGCCGGCATTTCTCGGGACTGACGCATCAACAGGCGAGCGAAATCAAACTCGCCGGCCATGGTCTCGAAAGCGCCAAGGATCGCGCGCGAGCGCTCGTCATTGATGCCCGGCGGGATCAGGCTCTCGGGAAAACGGCGCTCTGTCATGGCGAGCCTCCGCCCGCCGGCCCGGCTGCCTGCATCGTCAGGCTGACACCGGTCAGAACGGCAAACTGATGTTCGGCCAGTTGGCGGGCTGCCGGGCCGGTGCCCGGCAAGCCTGCGAAATCGAGGTCCACATCGGTGATGCCCTCAACGGCACGCGCGGCACAGGTCAGCGCGGACAGGGCCATGTAATCGCCGAGCTTGCGTGACCAGATGGCGGCGGCTTCCGTGAGCCTGGCTTCCAGCCGGCTTCGCGCCTCGCTCAGCTCGCCAGCGGCCCGGCCCGTCCCGGAGATCGAAAAGGTGACAGCCTCGGCGGCAAAGACAGACAGGGCATCGCCCTGCGGCCGCTTTTGCAGCGGATCGAGCCAGTTCTTCAGCCCGTCCAGAAAGGTGGCGCCTAAGCACGCCATCACTCATCAGCACGTAAAGGTGGATCTGGCCCGGCGCTGGACGGATCACGGCAACATCTGCAATCGCGGGCGAATAGGCCCGGGCCTGCTGACGATAGCTTTCACGGGGGCCGGCCTTGGAGATCCGCTCATGTGCGTTCATGGCACGTTCGCGCAAGGCCTCGTCGCCTTCCTCCTCTGTCCCGCCAGCTGTTTCACTGATGTTGACCAGGTCGGCATTGCCGAGCCCGCTTGCCGCAGCACCACCGGTTGCACCGCTACCCGGAAGCCGGATCTGGCCACGCACCTGGCCGGGCAGGAACCCGTTTCCGGTAACGCCGGGAACCTGCGCCGTGGCGATGGCTTCCCCCGCAGTCTGGCCGGCTGCAATGACGATCGCGCTGTCGAGCCTGAAGACGACAGTGCCGGCGGCAGGCGTGTCGCCGGCCTTGCCAGTCAGGGTCTGGGCCAAGGCAGGGGCGCTGAGCGTGGCGCGAACACGGCAGGTCGCTGGCTGGGCCTTCAGCCTGAACGTCGAGTTGTTCGCCGCAGCCACGTCCAGATGTTGGCCGACTGCGAACAGCAGCCACCGTTGTTCGGATGCAAACTGCGCCTCGCGTCCCAGAAGGGAGAAGCCGTATGACAAAAGATCGATCAGCACCTGCTCGACCTGGGCAGGATAAAGCTTGCGCCGGGGTCCTTGCGGATCGGTCTCGAACCAGGCGACCAGCTTTTCCTTCCAGTCCTTTGCAGACGTCAGAAACAGCTTGGGCGCACCCCGGGCAATCAGTTCGCGCGGCGATGTGCTTTTGACCAGGTCCACCATCACGCCGCCTCCCGCAGGATAACGTCCGTGCGCCGAAGGTCTGCCAGCACGTCTTCACGCGGCCGCCAGAACACGGGAACCTTGAAATGATGAAATGCCACCGCCTCGACCTCGACACGCTCGACCTTGAGGCGCGGCTCCCAGCGGGTCAGGCTGTCGAAGATTTCCTGTGCGATGCGCGGAATGGCAATCGCCGGCGGGCGGTCGATGAAGGCCAGCGCATCGCAGAACTTGTCCGGCTCTGTTGGCACCGAAAGTCTCGGCGTCAGCGTGATGATGCGGATGGCCTGTTCGAGATCATCAATCCCGGTGACCACTGTTCCCCATGCCCCGGCCGGTCCAGGTTGCACCCGGTGCTGCCAGTGAAGGTCATTTGGGCGAAGGGGAGCGTTTGAAACAAACATGCCGACATGAGCCCGCGCAGGAACTGATGTCGGCATAATAGAGAAGACGGATGAGTGAAGTTACGGAACAGTTCCGTGTCAAAGGTTAGTCGCCTGTACGAGGAAAATCAAAAATCCCACCAAAAGTCGACGACGAGTTCACAAGCTTAGATGTATTTACATAATCAATGAATTTCTTCTTTGTTATTATCCCGACTTCAAAAAATAAATCATTATGCGTAGATGCTATTTTCATCGCATCGACTGCATTTTGAATCGTCGATCCAGTGAATAGGTGATGGTAAAATGTTATAAATCCAACAAGGGCGTCGTGCCAATGCACGTCAGATAGTGACCCCCCGCCCAAAGAAAGAACGGCCTCTCTGCCTCTAACGTCATAGATAGGTGCGCTACGCTGCGCCCTGCCCTTACATGACGAAAAGCAAACAAGTAGTCCATTCGGCATTGCATCATTAATTGGCTTAAGCAATAATCGCAAATCAGCCCAGCTGACATGATGGCCGCATGATAAAACTATACCATCCTCGGTCCCGTGCGCGCTAATATGAACTATTGGAACGAACTTATCTCGTGTATCCGATTTTTGATGTCTAAGAAATTCACTTAAAAATCTTGAATCTGCCCCGATTTGAAATGCTTTCATTAAATTTTCATAATCTAAACAGACTGTGTAGCTATGTTTTATTTCCGATAAAGAAAAGGCCTCGCAGAGCGCTCGTCCTTCGGTTCTGCCATCAAACAAATCATCTGGGCTTGGACTTTCAACGACATAAACATATGCGCGCGTCATGAACAAAACCTCGGCTCACAATAAATACGCTTGTAGATCAGCATATCATCCAAGACATGTCACGCAGAAATCGGGAGTTTTCAAACCGGCGGCCCCGGAGGACCGGGAGGGGCGGTGACATGCCCATGGGTGTCGCCAACATTCTTGCCATTGTGCGTTAGGCTGTCGCCCTCGATCGCCACCGGCCCTTTCAGCGTAATGCTTGCTGCCTCCAGCGTGATGCTGGTGGCGACAACGCTGACGGTCTTGGCGCCCTTGACCGCAATGTCGCCGCTGGCCTGGTTGACAGAGACCGACAGGCCGCTGGCAAAGGCCATGTACATCGTCTCGCCGTCGCCGGTCGGCGTGCCGTCCTTGTCGGACCAGATGGCGCCCAGAACTGCCCCGTCCTCACCGTCCCAGTCCATCAGGCAGACCACCTGGCTTGCCTCGTCCGGCATGCGGTAAAACTTGTTGGCGCCGGTGCCAGGCTGGCAGACATGGATCCAGCCGCTTTCGTCACCTTGCTCGTCATCGAAGCGCACGCGCACCCGTCCTTTTGCCGGATCCCGTTCGATCACCGTGCCCCGGCGGTAGGGTGAATTCTGGCCGCTGTCGAGCAGCCTGCGGGAAGACCTGTCAGACACCTTTCAGCTCCAGTGCTGTCGTGTAGCTGCCGCGCTTCAGCACATGGCGCGCGCTGTGAATGAGATATCGGCCGGCGAACTTGCCAAAGCCGCCGCCGAGGGCGACCACTTGGCCAGCAATCAGCAGCGGGTCACCGATGACGGTGAGGCTTGCCGTCCGCCGGTCTTCGTTGGCCTTGGCAAGACGGCTCTTGGCGAGTTTCTGTGCGGTTTGCTCATCCTCGACCCTTTCGTCGATTTCCAGCACATCGCCTGTTCTGGCGGCCAGATCCTGTACCTCGCCCTGGATCAGCCGCTTTTCCTCGCCCTTGAGATATGTCACCCGGGCCTTCGAAAAGGTCCTGTCCGTCTTTTCGCGGGCAGACCAGTCCGTCACGGGCGTACCGCTCGCCAGGTCAAAGCTGCGCACCGGGGCCTGTGCCTCGATCATTGCCCGCTGGAAGAACACCAGCGCCTGATCCTTGATCGAGACGAAGTGGCCAAAATCCTCGGCAAGCCGCTTGATGAACTCAAGGTCGCGCTCGCGTCGTTGCCGCTTGTAGGCAAAGGGCACATCGTCGATTTCGCCCCGGACTGCCAGTCCGTGACGGCCTGCCACATCTGTCACGATGTCCTTCAGCGTGGTGTCGGCAAAGCCTTTCGACTTCTTGCTGCGCTGGTCGGTTTCGGCAAATGCAGAGGTCGCGCGGAAGCTCAAGGTGTCATTCGCCCGCGATCCACTGGCTTCCGGTATGTCCACCTGGAAGACACCGGCGGCAACAGTCATCCCGCCCTTGTACCCGAGTGCCGGGACCGCAACGATGTCCCCCTGTTCCGGCCGCCAGGCGCCGCGCCACAGCCCGGCATCGTCGCGCAGCTTGACCGCAATCTCGTCCGCCTTGCCATGCAGGTTGTCGGTAAATGTGAAGTCCAGGAGATAGGGGGCCAGATCGCTGCCGACATCGACACCGTTGACGAACAGGGACACGAAGGGTTCGGGCAGGCTTGTCATGATAATCCTTGCTCACGGCCGTTTCGGGCGCGCTGCGCCCTGGCCTGCGCTGGCGCGGGCTGATCGCCCGACGGCCATTCGGCCTTGCGGCGCGCCGCGCCGGGATCGACACCGTTGACGAACATGGACACGAAGGGTTCGGGCAGGCTTGTCATGACTGCCTGCGCTTCCAGGGCGGCAACAGGGTCTCGTCAACTGCAGCCTGCTCAATGACCGGGATCCGCAGAACGACGCCGGCCGGCAGGACTGTCGGCAGCGGGGTCAACCCTTCCAGGAACACCCCCTTGTTGGCGTCGATGATCAGGCCCATGCCTTCCGGATCCCGGTAATATCGCGTGGCGATGGTGTCCCAACGCTCGCCGGACCCGGTCCGGTGTTCAAGAAACTCTCCTGTCTTGACAGCCGTTGCCATAAGACGTGCCCTTCCTCATGTTCGTTTCGCCGCGCCACCTTCGATAGGCCCCTGTCTTCTAGGTTCCTGTCTTCTTGGTCCCTGTCTTCAGGGGCGCTTCGTGAGGGGATTGAGGATCGCCCGCGCCAGACTTGCGGCGCCAGAGCCCAGAAGACCTATGCCCGAGGCCGCCCCCGGACCGGCGCCAGAGCCCAGGCTCGTCGCGCCATCCGCCACCTCGATCAGTTCAAGTGTTGCCTCCAGCCGGACGATGCGGCCGCCGGCGGTCGTCTTCTGCAACGTGACGGACACCGATTTCGGCCAGTATTTCTTGCCGTCATAGCCGGATGTTCCGAACACCAGCGCCGCTGCCTTGCGCTCCCGGACAACCGATTTCAGCGTTTCGTAGGCGTCTTGCGGATCGCAAAAGCTTTCGTCGAAGAAAAAGGAGAAGCTGCGCTTGTCCAGATCCTCGCCGCCGTCTTGCAAGATAGGCTTGCCGCGCAAGACCTTGTGCTCATGCGCCGTGTTTTCGAGGGCCTCTGTTGCTGCGGATGGTCCCGTCATCACATTGGGAACGCCCATCGCAAGTTCGCCAAAATAGGCAAAGGCAGTCATCAGAACTCAAGCCTCCCGTCTTCGTCCAGCCGGCGCCGGATGAGCGCGACCAGGTCATCAGCATGGTCGTTGAGAACGGCAAGCAACGCGTCCCGGTCCGCAGCAGCGCCGCCGGCGATCGTCACCTGCGGGCTGTAGGTGATCTGGATTGAAGATCCGCCCCCGCTCTGGCTGGCGCCAGGCCCGCTAAAGCCAGAGCCAGAGCCGCGCACGACCGCGCTCTGGCTTGTGGCCAGCGGCTGTGGCGAAGCGCTTGCCATGGCAGGCAGGGCCGGGGCGCCCAGAGTTGCTGCCGCAAGCGTGGCGGCAGCTGTGCGGCGCATGGCATCGACCATCGGTCCGGGCCGGATCGATTGGGCCATCGTTTCAGAGAACTTCAGCCGGTGGATGTCAGACAGCGGCCCGACCTTGGCTGGCGAGGACGGCAGGTGATCACGCAAAGCCTGGGTCATGGCCCGCATTTCGGTAACGACCACATGTGCCCTGGCTCGCATGCCCGCCGCGATCGTGTCCATCATGCGCGCGCCGTGAACAGAAAAATCCAGCGCTTCGAGATGTGTTCGCGCGGCCGATACTGCCGTTGCAACAATGCCTGGCAGCGCAGCTGCCGCCACCTTGATGGCCGTGATCATCGCTTCGGTTGCAGCCATTGCGGATGGATCGGGCACACCAGGTCCGGCAGGCTGTGCCGTTGACCCAGGCGCGGAAAACGCATCAAGCCGGGCTGCCGCATCCAGCATCTTTTGCGCGGTCTCGGCAAAGGCTCCGCCGCCTGCCACGACCTTGGCCAGTTCCTCGCGGTAGGTTGCAAGGCTCATCTGGCCGGCCTGCAGGGCTTCCGTCAGCGCATAGCCCTGGTCGAAGTCCGATCCGAACGGATTGAGGGCCGAACTGGTGTTGGCCAGCGCCGACAGTTCGCCGTAAATCCGGTCAACGCCACGCGCGCCTTTTAACGCGTCGAAGGCGGAACGGGCCGCGTCGACGGCCCCGCCGACCACGTCGCTGAGCGCTGCGCCAAGACCTGCTGCCGCCTCCTGCATGGCTGTGAAGATCGCTTTCAGCCGGGACCAGCCGTCCTCGGCGACGCCCACCAGCCGGTCGAACGCCGATGCGACCCAGTCGGAAAAGCCATCGGGAAGGCGCGGAATAGGCAAGGTCAGATCTGGCCACTTGAATTCTGGCCACTTGAAATCGGGCCACTCAAAGACAAACAGCGCCTTGATGCCGGCCCAGGCCTCGGCAGCACGGGCCTTGATGCCAGCCCACAGCTCACTGAAATAGCCTGACAGCTGATCCCAGTTGTTCGCAATCAGTGCCAGCGGGTGCCAGGAAAGGTTCTCCTTGAACCAGGACCAGGCGCCGGCGGCCGCCGCCAAGATCCCGTCAAAGGCGGCCATCACCCGCGACTTGACCCAGTCCCAGGCCGCGCCGAACCAGGCGGTCACCTGATCCCAGTTCTGATAGACATACCAGGCGCCGGCGGCGAGAAGGGCGACCCCGGCAAGGACGGCGACAAGGGGAAGCGACAGGGCGGCAATGCCGCTGGCCAGCAGCATAAAGCCGGAGACGAGCTGGACCACGCCGGTGACGACACCCATGATCGTGCTGGCCAGTGGCAGGGCAATCAGCACCATGGCGAGGTTGTTCCATCCGCCCAGCATGTCGGCGGCATAGGAGAGCCACTCGGCGAGGATCAGGAACGTGTTCCACAGTCCCGTGCCGAAGGTCCAGATGGCTTCCAGCGTCGCGATGATGTTGCGGGAAATATCTTCCGCCCAGGCCTGAAGTGTTCCGTCCGCTTCCATCTGGTTGAAGGTTGTCAGCAGGCCTTGCAGCTTGTCCTTGGCCCAGTCGAACAGCCCGGCATCGGCGATCATCAGACGGAACTTGAACCACATGTCCGACATGTTGGAGACCATGCCGTCCCAGGACTTTGAGAGCTTGTCAGAGGCGCCGGTTGCCCGTTCGCCCATCAGTTCGACCAGCTTGGCAATGACATCGCGGCCAAGCTTGCCCTTCGACGCCAGCTCCATCAGTTCGCCCTGGGTCCGGCCAGTTGCCTTCGACAGCATGTCCCAGACCGGAATGCCGCGCTCCAGGAGCTGGTTTGCCTCCTCGGTCTGCAACTTTCCTTTGGTCCAGGCCTGCCCAATCGCCATAATCACGCCTTGAAGCTGTTCACCTCCGCCGCCTGTCATGGCCATTGTATCGACCATCGCCTGCATCGAGCCATTTGTGGGGTCAATGCCGTAGTTCTTGAGCTGGCGATAGGCTTCGACCACTTGCGGCAGCTCCAACGGGGTTTTTGCTGCAAAGTCGGTGATCCATCCCATCGCAGTCTTTGCCCGTTCGCCCGAGCCTTCAAGGCTTTCGAGCTGGACCATATAGGCTTCCATCTGCGCTGCCGGGCCGATCACCATATTGGCAGCACCTGCCGCCAGGCCACCGGCTCCCAGAGCCAGGCCGCCGGCAACGGTTGCCCCTGTTGCGATCCGTCCCAGGCCCTGACCCATCAGCGAAGCGCCCTGGCGCGCCCGGTCCAGCGCCGCGCGCAAGGAGAACGCCTTGCGGATGGCTGTTGCGATCTGGCCGGAAAAACGGGCCATAGCGGCACCCGCCTGGATGATCGGCGCCGAGATGCTTAGCCGCCGACGTGCGGACCTGGACCATCAGCCGCGCCATCCGGTCTGTCGCAGCGGCCAGGCGTGTCTGGGCGGCAAGTTGCGGCCGGGCGAGATTTGCACTGGCCCGGCTGGCCTGTTCCAGTCGCTGGTTGGCACGCAGCAGTTTCGTCAGCCGCTGCGACGCCCGGTCGGTGAATTCGGCAACAATGCCAAGGCGCATGTCCGCCATTCAACGCGCTCCCTTGAGCCCCCTGGATCCGGCTGCGGACCGTTCTGCCGCGCGGCGCTCAGCCTCCGCGCGCGCCTCGTCAAAGGCGATCTGGTCTTCGTAAATTGCGAGGAACTCGTCCTCGGACAGATCGTCGAGGTAGCCCGGCGGCCAGCCCCGGTTGACGAGGTAGGTCTGGCATTCCAGCGAAGACAGCCTCAGGCCGTCTTCGCCGTCCGCTTTCCCTCGCCCTGGGGCTCACCCGCCTCATCGTCATCTTCGGCAGAGGCACCGCCAAAGACTTCCGCCAGCAGTTCGTTGGCATCCTGCATCGGGATGTAGGCACTGAAGTCAGCCTCGGTGATGGTCTCGCCATCGAAGCGCGACACACGGCAGATGTAGAGGATCTGCGCTTTGGCCAGATTGTTGCGGGCGAGCCGAAGGCAGCTGACCCAGGTGCCATGCTTGCGAAACTTCGGGAAAGACACCGTGACGCCGGTTTCGGGCAAAACGAAACGCTCATCGCCCTCATGAGCTGCCCGATAGGCTTTGAGGCGGTCAATGACGCCCGGGGCGGCCGGACCACCTTCGCCGGAGAAATGGTGCGGGCTGGCAGGAACGGCAGAATGGGTATGCGAGGGGGAAAAATCGTGATCGGACATGCTGGCCTCCGTGGCGCGGATTGCGGGTCCGGAGGGTCAGCCAGTCCGGACAGGTCAGGCAGATCGGTTCTGCCGGGCCTGTCCGGGTAAAGAGGGGGCGGCTCCAGACCGCCCCACAGTCACATCATGCGGTCCAGATATCGCCGGAACTGTTCCGGGCGGTGTTCGCGAAAACATCGATCTCGAGCAACGTCCGGTCACTGTCGTGGACACGCTGCGCCAGGCGAGAGCACGTGAACTCATAATCGATCTCGTCAAGGTCGCCGAGCTTGGCACCGCTTGCATCGGTCTTGAAGAAGCGTGCACTGACGATTGTAATGAGGGTGCAGGAGCGTTCCCGGTCGTGACCATCCGGACCGTTGACATCAAGACGCTGGTGCAGTTGCAGCTTGTGCGAGATCGTCGGATTGTAGAATTCCTCGGCAAGTTCCGGCTCCAGGGCCTGGAACTTCATCGATCCGGTCAGGGCTTCCAGGACCCGGGTGGGTGTCTTGTAGACCGCGACCTGTCCAAGGGTTTCGATGTCGACCGTCTTCCATTCGATGGACGGGATCTTGAACTCGCGCGCGATGCCGAGAAGGGAATTGTCTTCCTTGTAGACCTCGGCGTTGACGATTGAGGCGAACCGGCGGTAATCGGCCATTTTCTGTGTTCCTCGTTCCTGGAACCGGCCTGACAGACCGGCATCAGTTGAGCATTTTCATCCCCTGCCTGCGGGCCGCAGACGCACATGCGCGCCGTCAGGCCACCTGCGGGTCTGTCGTCGTGGCAAGGCCAAGCGCGTTGCGGATCAGGTCGATGTTGATCGACCGCTCGACCGTCAGCCGCTCCATCAGGCCAACCGGCGCATAGTCCTGGCGCCAGTACAGCCAGCCATCTGCGATGCTGGCGGGCGTGGTCTTCTTGCGGTCAAAGGAAAACCGGAAATCATAGAGCGCCGGATCCTTGCCGACCGTCTTGGACAGGCCGTAGGCGTTGATCCGGTCCTCGACCTTTTCCAGCGAAGCCGGGTTTGCGTTGCGGTCCTTCCACTCGTCGAGGAAATGAAGGATCGCCTCGTCCATCACGTCCTCAATGAATTGCACATGGATGAAGTTGCGCATGTCCGTGACGGTCGGATAGGCAGCGGACCTGTTGCCGGAAACATGGGGCCCTTTGCCCCAACGCTCCTCGACCGTGACGATGCCCGCACCGCGCAGTTCCTGGACGTCCGACGTCTTGTCTCCGGGAATGTACAGCACCTGCTGCGCGGCCTCCTCAATGCCGGCAATCGGCCTGTTCGAAGGGGAATGGTGGTAGCCATATTCCATGACACTCGACAGCATGACGCCGGCCAGATGTGCGGAATAGGCGTCAGCAATCGGCTTGCGGCGGTTGACGAAGCCGGATCAAGGTTCACGACCTTCATATGCGGCCAGCACAGGATCGCGCGGCGATCGCTGGTCTGCCAGTCAAAGCTCCCCGACGGCCCGCGGGCTTCGATGACATGCTGCACGGTGACGCCGAGCGGCGCGTCCAGAAGATAGCGCGCCCGGATCCGTCCGGCGATCACACCAAGTTCTGCCCGCACACCGCTCAATCCGTCGAAGCCTGTTGCCAGCAGGATTTTGGGGAACCAGCCATAGGCCTGATAGCACGAATAGGCGAGCTTCAGGCCGGACGGATTGCCGGCCGCGTCGAAGGTCCCGATGATGTCGAGGGCAGTTACTCGCGAGGGATCGGGCGTGTTGGCTCCGTCCTTGTGCACCGCAGGATCAAAGACGTTGACCACACAGATCGTGCCGATGCCGGCGGTTCTCGCCTTGGAGAACATGGCGTTCAGCTTCTGCGGGATCGTGTAGCCGTCCCGCACCGGGCCGAAATGCCGGGTGATGTCGGACTGGCGCCGGATCAGGATCGGCTTGTTGATATAGGCCGCGCGCGCCGCCGGGGTTACGTGGACTTCATGGATCGGTGCTGTACCGATCAGAAACGCGGTCGCCGCTTTCAGTTCGCGGACGAGAAGGCCGCCTTCGTCGACATCGACGACTTCAGGTCCGAAGTAGCGTTCCGAGCTTGCCATGTTACGCGTCTCCGTTGCTTGCCTGGTGGGCCGGCATGATGAGGTTCAGGGCTTTCCAGCCGGCGACAGCCGCATGCCCCTCCGGCAGCAGGTAGTCCCGTCCAGGGCACAGCGTTTCTTCAAAGAATGTGACGGTGTTTCCGTCCGTATCCTTGCCCCGCAGGGAGACGGACTGGACCGGACCAAGATACGTGTAGGTGGCAAAGCTGTGGGTCGGTTTGGCAGGCATGGCCTAACCCTCCTCCTGAAAGCGGGTGAGCGGGATACGGGGGCGCGCCGGCGATTGCTCGGCGGCAACGGATGCGACAACGCAGGAGACATCCACCTGCCAGTCCCATTGGCCGGCAGCCTGGTCGGTAAGCCGTTCGCTCATCATCTTGAGCGGCGTTGCCCCTTCCAGGGCCGTGTTCTGCAACCACTGGCGCATCGTATCGAGAATGGGATAGGCGGCAGCGCCGCCATTCAGGTCGCCGAGGTAAAGGACGATGGTGAACCTGAGTTCGCGCGATTGACGGGCAAGGTCCATGCCATTGCCCTCGCCATAACGTGCGCCGGAATAATGGACCAACGCAGCCGCGCGCATCTTCGCCGGGTCGAAGGCTTCCGGGTTACCCGGAAAGCCGACCACGTAGAACTCCGATGGCAGGCACCGTTTCAGCCGGGCGATCAGCTGCGTTTCGATGGACTGGATCACGCTCACCGCCAGCCCTCCAGCATGGACGGGGCGCGGGCAGCGGGGAAACTGCTTAGCGATCCGGTCTGTCTGTCCCGCGCCGCCGCCAGGCAAGCCGCCAAGCCCGTCGCGCCCGGGCCCGAGGTCCGTCTTGCCGTCGCGGATGCCTTTCAGGAAGTCCATCACGTCCAGGTAGCGGGCACGCGTCACGTCATCCACTGCGCCTCGATCGGCAACACGGTCGCGCAGCCAGTAGACGACGAGATCCGCCGCCGCACCTTTCAGGCTCGCGGGCATATCCGCGCAAGGCACCGCGCCAAGCGCTGGGAAGCGGTTCAGCACATGTCCGTCTATCAGGCTCTGGGCACGCCGGATCTGCGCGGACAGGCGGTCCCGGTCGAGGGTCCGGCCACCTGCGGAGTTGAACCCGCCAATGCCCGCCAGGGCGATGAGATCTTCCTCGCTGTTGAGCGCGATCAGCTCGTCCACCGTTAGATAGCTGCCTGTCGTCATCGCTTTTAACGCTCCCAGGTCCCTGGACCGGACGCCTGATTGTCCGGATCAATCCGGCTTCTGTGCTTTTGCCGTACGCTTGCCGGATTTCGTCAGCGCGTCAGCTGCGCGCGCCGGTCCATCGTGATCCGGTCCGGCTTCATCATCGCCAGCTTCATCAGGGCCAGCTTCATCAGGGCCAGCATCAACAGGGCCAGTTGCATCGCCAGCCGGGACATCATCGGCAGGGACATCATTGACCTGGACAGGTGTGACGGGCTCCCCGATCACCTTGAGCATCAGCAGCGGTCTGGCCTCTCCAGGTGCCAGGTCGATGGTGTTGTGATCGGGATCATCCGGCGCATAGCGGACCCGGTTGTGCCGGACAGCAGCCAGGACGGGATAGGTCAGCGTATCGGTCATGGTCTCAGCTCCTGGTTTGAGGGATCAGGCCGCATTGCGGATCAGGAAACCGGCCCGGTTGGCCACGATCAGCTCGCGCACTTCCTCGCCGGAACGGACGAGCTTGCCGCCCCGCAAGCCCATGTTGGCCGGAAGCGTGCCGGCGATCTTGGTACCCAGCTGAGCGGTGTAGCCGAAGGTCAGTCCACCGGTGGTGTCAGCCGTCCGGTTGATGAACTGGCCTGCAACGATATTGTCCCAGACCCGGGCCAGAACCGGCGCCTCGCCCGGACGCTTGATGTTGACGCGGCTTTCGCCCACCAGAACACGCTGGACCTCCAGGAGTTCGGCAATCTGCTGCCGCGTTGCCCGGCCCTGGTCGCCGGAGTTTCCGTGCACGGCCTTGACGACCTTCGGGTGCTTGCGCAGGGCACGCCAGGCGCTGAAGCCCAGTGTCAGCTGGTTCGGCCGCTGCCAGCAGGTCGCCATCAGATCTTCGATCACCGTGATCGGATCGCTCGCAGGGTCCGTGAAGATGTCGGCACCGGCCAGGGTCTCGACGTGGTCGGGGTGATAGTTGGCCGGATCCTTGACCAGACTTGCCGTACGCACTTCCCGGTCGAGAAGGACAATGTCCGCCGCCCGTTCGGTCGCCCGCCTGTCCGGGTCCCACTTGTTGCGCTGAGCCTCGGCGATGGTCTTGTTGTCGAGCGGGATGTCGATGCCATACTCCTCGGTACTGGCCTCCCGCTCGCTGCCGGAAATCTCCACCTGGTTCGGCGCCGAGCGGCGTCCGACGCGGGTGTCGGGCAGCGTGAAGGCTTCCGCCTCGTCGTAGACCTGATACTTGAAGGTTGCGGCCGGCGCGGGCACCCGGGGCAAGACCTGGTCGGCGATCAGGTTGTAGTCCGGGTTGGAATAGGCGATGGCAATCGCGGTCAGGACCGCGCTTTCGGTAAACTGGTCAGTGGCGCTGGACATGGCTGCTTTCTTTCAAAGAAGGTTTGGGACTGCAGGGATCGCTGCGGCCAGCGCGGTCAGGACCGCGCTTTCGGTAAACTGGTCAGCCGCGCAGCGTTGCGGGCTGGATCAGGACATGACCGATGACGCCGAGACCACCGGCGCTCATCGCGCGGCCAATGATTGGCAATGAAGCGCCAGCCCCAGGCGCAGCCTTGATCGCGCGGCCGTTCGCATCACTGGTGAGCGGGTCGCCATAAGCCACCGTGCCTCCGAACTCGACTTCACGGATGTGATCGAGACAGACGTCAATCCGCTCGCCGGTGCCAGCCGCGCCCCTGATTGCGGTCGTGCCGAGCAGCACCGCCCCGATGCCGGCGAGGGCAACGCGGCCTTCCGCGCTGCCGAAAGTCACAAGACGCCGCTTGCCGATCGGGCCGTCTGCGGTGAAATTCTTGATCAGACCAACATGCATGCTGGTGGCTCCTCATTGACAACAGAGCGGCTGGACATCAGCCGGATATCAGACAGGGTGGGCCTCAGGTCCTGAGGCCTCGCGTCTTCTCGACATGGGTGACGGCATCGGCTGCCGAGACGGTGATGCCGGCGGCCCGCTGCGTTGCCTGGAAGGCAATTGCTTCGCGGGCGAGGTTTTCTGCGTCATTCGCAGACGCTTCCGGGGCATCCCCCATGTCCGTCTCGCCGAACTCGACGATCTTCGGAGCGGTCTCGAAAAGCGACTTCGCCAGATCAACGAGACCCGTGGTGACTTCGGATCCGTTTTCGGAAAAGGAGATTGCAGCGGACGACGCACCGGCGAGGCCATCCAGAAGCGCCACCAGCTTGGCCTTGTGGCCAGTGGCAAGCTGCCCTGAGGCGATCAGGCCCTCGGCAAAGCTGACATTTGCGCCGTGACGCTGTTCGGTTTCGCGGGCATTGAGCGCATCTTCCCTAGCCCGGAGGGCGGCTTCGCGGGCAGCCAGATCCGCATCGGGGGCGGGAGCGGATGAATGAGCGGGCGGTGTGGTGGTGGACATGATCGGTTCCTGTGAGATCGAAACGGTTTCAGGACTTGCGGCAAAGGCGGCTGGCTGCGGCGCCGGCAGCGTGCCGGCCTCGTCGATCCAGCGGATCGTGTAGTCCGGCATGACCTTGTCGGCGGTCTCTGCATCGCGTGTCTCGATCAGCCATTCCCTGAAGCGGCGAAAGAGGCTCGCCACATCGCGGAAGGCTGGATCGGCAAAGGAGGCCACCTCGACCGTGATGAGGTCAGCGGCATCTGTGAAGGACACCGGCTTAAGGCCCGGCACGGCGGGGGCGGCCCCCCCTAGAAACCCGACATGTTTGGGGTAAAGCGCATCGCCGGCCGGGTTGGACGGGGCGCCTGGAACATGGAACGACATCGAGATTTTCTTGTAGCGGCCGTCGGACACTGCCGAGGCAAATCCGGGTTCCAGCTCGCCGACTTCTGCAATCAGCCGCTCAGCGTCCGCGTCATAGGTGAAACTCTTTACCCAGCCATAGGCAGGCGCATCCGTCCTGGGATGGCCAACGACCACCGGGACCGGATTGTTCTCGGCATCATACCGGTCTGCCAGCGCCGCCAGGTCGCTGGCACTGGCGGTAAAGGACGCACCGGACATGGCCGTGAACGTTCCTGGACGGAACACTTCGATCTTGCGGGTTGAGGTCGCCTGCGGCACGGGCCGTCGCTCCGGTTTTGGTCAACTGGAGCGACATTGTCAGTGGCGGGAGGGATATGCGCCGGAACTGTTCCAGAGGGCATCAGGGACACGTCTGATGCGGAACATACGGTCAGGTAAGCGGCACCCTATCCGGGAGCCAATTGATGCGCAACCGGCCGGAGCCTGGCGGGTGCCATCTGAGGACCGCCATCTGCCAAGGCAGGACAGAAAGCCAAAGGCCTTTTGCCGGGCTTCTAACGCGGCCTTAACGGCGGGTGCGCCTTGCCCATGCGCGATGCTGGCGGCAACCGATTGTCTTTAGTCCTGGCCCGCTTTTGATGATGGTTGCATCTTCGCACCTCTTGCCCGCCGTGCGGGTGCATGGCAAGACTTCTGCGCCGTACAACTTGGAGTTCAATATGCTTCGTGTTCTTTTTCTGATTGGCGCGCTTTGCGCCACGTTTCATTCCGCTGCAGCTCAACAGTTTGTTCTGAAGGACTTCACCGGGGCGGGAGCCGTCTGGGTCTGGAAAGACAAAGCTGCTCATGATGAAGCGATGCAGCTCATCAACGCCGGCGTTCACAAGACCAACCCGATGATGGTTATGGTTCTCGTTGCCTGCATTGTCGATCCAGGGACCAAGATCATCATGAAGGACATGGGTTTCGTCACCCATGACATCATGATCGTCGAGGGTCCGAAGGCAGGTTGTCGCGGCAATATTCCAGCAGAAGCGCTCGGATCGCAGCGCTGAAGGCGCTGAACACCTCACGCATCGAGCCAGGCCAGCAATGCATCTTTGACAGCTTCCTCATCGCCCCGGCCGATCCCGATATAGGGCCGGGGCGGAATGACGGCCTTGCGAATGAAGGCCGGCCTGTTTCCGCCGCGTCCCATGGGAACGGCAAGCACGGACGCCCGGCGCGGCCGGATCGTGGCACCAGACTGCATCACCATCACCTTCGGATGGTTGAGGCGGGTACCGACTTCGGCCCGCGTCGCATTGTGGACCTGATGGATCGAGCCGAACAGCTCGCCCCGATCCCGAAGGATGCCGCGCTTGTTGCGGCGGCTGGAGAGCGTCAAAGGGGAGAGCGGGGCCCAGGGCGTGCCATCCGGCGCTATTTCCCTCTGAAACCGGTCGACAGTCTGATCATAGAGCGTCAGTCCGATGATCCGATGCGCCGCGGCGCGGTCACCAGTCTTGCCGATCAGGGCCTCAATCTCTGGCCCGATCCGGCTTGTCTCGAAACGGAAGGTCAGCACTTGAGTTTTCCTCCGCAGTACCTGGCTGATTGCAGCTGAAGCAAAGAGCCTGTAAACTTGGCTTTGCGACAGGAACGTGGGCCGGCGCAGGCCTCCTTTCCGTTCCTGCGCCGGGCGGTCTGCGTCGACCGCCCTTTCTCATTCCCCGGTGTTGCTCTTGTCTGTTTCCCTTCGGAACAGAAGCACGCCATGCCGCCAGGTTTCGATCTGGTTGAAGTTCGGCCGGCGTTTGCCTGACTTGCCAGACTCCGCGTTGTAGGCTGTGGTGCCCCGCCATCCGAAGCGGCTCCATTCGAAAATGATCAGACCGGCAAGATCTGGCGCGGCCCGAAGGTAGCGGCGTTTCAGGATCCAGGCGTTGCGGGCGGCATGCCATTCCCAATCAATCCAGATCTCGTCCGGATCTTTTAGGGCTTCCGCCAGTTGAACGAGGGCTGTGGCCCGGCTCGAACTTGGCAAGCCACGCGGATTGACGAGCTTGCTTGTCCCATCTGGCCGGCGGAACAGATCGTCAGAGATCACAACCGCATGCCCCGCCTTGTCCCGGAACAGTTCCGGTGTGTCGGGGCTGGTGTCGAACTCGGCAAGGAAGGCTTCGACATATGCCTCTTCGGGAAGTCCGGAAGCAAGTTTGCGCGTCTTTAGAGGCCGGGCGATCGAAGCCATCTCTGGCAGCTGGACAATCCCTGGCAGCTGCATCTGTGTGCCGAGGGGCTGTTGCAGTTCACGCGGCACCAGGCCGCTCGCCCAGGATCGTCCAGGCGCATAGGCCCAGCCCATGTCGACGCCCTTTGGATAGTCCAGGATCTGCCCGGTTGCCGGATCCGGTCGGCGTTCGGTCTCGATTGGCGGCGAGGGATCGGGCCCGTCCTTGCCGAGCGTCTTCAGCTTTGCCCGCGAGACAGGCCGCACTCCGCAGCCGCATTTCCAGCCATTGGGCGGATAGTAGGTCTGCCACCATGGATCATCTGC
Organism: Pannonibacter sp. SL95; assembly: GCF_026672425.1. Taxonomy (GTDB): domain Bacteria; phylum Pseudomonadota; class Alphaproteobacteria; order Rhizobiales; family Stappiaceae; genus Pannonibacter. The sequence continues at coordinate 16,839 of NZ_JAPPRC010000001.1, read as the reverse complement.
CGGCAGGACAAGTCCGCTCCAGGCTTCGTGATCTTCGCGCGGCGTATCAGGGACCCGGGCCAGGCCATGGACATACTCCCAGTAAGGATAAACCTTCAGCACATCCGGATCGGTCATCTGACGATAGCGGCCGGCGGCATGGGCAGATTTCAGGTTCGTCTCATAGATCACCCGTGCCCGCCATTCACGTCCGCCCTTGTGATCCCATCCGTGCCGGCGGACGATCTCGTCGAACCGGTCAATGAAGCCTGGCTGGTGAACGCCCGTCTTGTCGAGCCAGCCATTGAACGGCAGGCCTTTGGCAAGGGCGTCATCGATCGCGGCCTGAAAGTCCTCGATCAGGGCGTCCCGCGTCGCACCGGCAACAACGAAGGCACGGTCATGGGCATGGTGCAAAAGATCGTGCCAGTGGTTGGTCGGCAACCTGATCTTCTGCCGATGGAAGGCGATGGCATCAGCCAGCGGGCCATGATCGCTGTTGCCGTCATCGGCAAAGCTGGTGCTTCGTGCCTCCGCAGCACCCGCAGGTGAGGGCGTCAGGAGTTTTTTTTTGAGCCTTTGCCGGCGGCGGGAAACGACGGGAGAACACCGGTCTCGTCCTGCACATCGGCCCGGCCGTTTAGCTCCGCCAAGGCAAGTGCATCGCCGAGGACGTTGCCCAGTGGATCCGGCAGAAGCCGGCCATATGCCTCCAGCAGGGCTTGCGATGCTTGACTGTAGTCCTTTACCCCCGAAAGGGTCTCGCGCAATGTGCCGATCCACCCGGTCAGGGCCGGCCCGGCGAGATCGGCGACCTGGTCGACAAGATGGGATGTAGGGTCACCCTCACGTGCGGCCGCAGCGTCGGCAAAGGCAGCCGTCAACGCATTCGCGGCAGGGCTGGCCGCAAGGTCCGGGGCGGAAAAGCCGGTCACCGGCGTTTCCATCACATCTGCCAGCCAGGCTTCGACATCATCGGGCTCAAAGCCCTGACGGCGCAACTCGTTGAGCAGACCGACCGCACCCCGCTGGCGCTCGTGCCGCGACTTTTTGAGGGCTTCCTCGTCCTTTTCATTGCTCGGACGTGGCCGCCAGACAGACGGGGGCGTGGCGCCTGGCCAGTTCAGTTCGGTGATCCAACGGATCAGGGTGTCATTGAAGGTTTCCGACAAGGCATCGGCGTCATCGTCAATGATGGCTTCGGTTTCGTCCGCATGGGTTTCCGACGCAGCCCGGGCGCCTTCACCCTTGACGCTTGTGGAGAGCGTGCTGCCAAGCACGACTTCCGAGGTCTGTTCGTCCCAGTAGCGCACCCAGGCTTCATAGCCGGCGTCACCGCTTCGTTTTGCTTCCAGAAACTCGACTTCAGTGCCGATCGGTGCTGCCAGCGCGCCATTGGAAACGAGATCGCGCAGCAGCAGAAGCAGACGATCCTGCTCACTTGCGGCCGTTCCGGCCGGAAAACGTCCGAAAGGCGTGGGGGCAGCGAACTTCTCAAGCAGAACCATCCAGGAGGCGACACCCTCACGCTTGAACAGCACATGCCAGAACAATGTGGAGCCAAGCCCGAGGCCGTAGGGATTGTTTCCCTCGGCATCATACCGGTGAACGATGAACTTGCGTTCCGGCAGCTCGATCCCTTCAAGTCCGCTTTCCCGGGTCAGGAGCCTCGGACGCCAGTCCGGGGCAAAGCGGAAACGAGCCTGGTCATGCGCCTTGATGGCCTTCGGCGCGATCAGTCCGTCCTGGTCCAGGTGCCAGATCACTTCCGCCACCGCATAGCCCTTCAGGATGGCCTTGAGCAGATGCTTGCTGATCCCGTCGAAACCGATCCGCTTGAGCATCCTGGTGATCGCCTCGGCAATCTCCAAGTCGAGAGGTTTATCTGGATCCGCCGGCGTGACGGTCCAGCTCCGGCGCGTCACTTTGGTAAAGCGCTTACCCAGGACCGTGCGGACGCGGCCATCCCGCAAGACCTCATCATAGAGCTTCAAACCCTTGGCTGCGCCCTTTTCCCGGATAGTTGGGTCCTGAGGCTCCAGCACATTGGAAAAGAACGGAATGGTGACATCATTTGCGGGCGTTGCGATGAACTGTCCGCCCTGCGGCGGCACAGCACGCGCGCCAGCCGGGATCCCGGCAGACTTACCTCGAGCCATGTCTTTTTACTCCTGTTGCAGGAACAGTGCGGGCGAAATTGGCTCCTTGCGGCCGGTCACTTTGCGGCACTTCACAGCCGGTACCCCCCGAAGCGTCCGGACGCCGGTCCTGATATCGAGCCCGCCCCTCCAAAGGCCGATGCCGACCTGGAGCTTCCTGGAGCCGTTCTAAATGTGTTGGCAGTCAATGCGCTGGCGGCTTTTGCGACCGCATTGCTCCAGAGCATTTCCAGACAGTCCGGACCGTCGTCGTGATCGGCGTCCGGCCACTGTTGCAGCTGATCGACCAGAACCTTGTGCGCTGCATTGAAACGGATGAGACCCGCATGGACCGGCGGTTGCAGCCGTTCGATCCGCAGCGCCTTGTCCGCAAGCGGAACAATGGGAACGCAAGGCATGGCAAGCCCGGCACGCGCTGCAGCCTTCATCAGGTCGGTGCGCAACAGTTCCTGGAACTGGACACTTTCGACAAACCACAACTGACAGGCATAATCCCGCTGCAACGCAATGGCATCGGCAATGATGACGTCCGGCAAGCGGCGGCGGATCGAAGCCTCGACCACATCCAGCACCTGTGTTTCACGGTCATAGCCGCCGATCAGGATTGCCGAGGGATCACGATGCCGGTTGTTTTTGCCAAGCGAAGGGTCGATTGCACCGAAGAACAGCCAGTCCCGCTTCTTTTGCACCCACCATGTCAGATCCTGGAACGGATTGTCCCGGGACACGGGTTTGTTCTGATATTCGCTTTCGAACGCGGAATGTTCGCCGGCCCGCTCGCGCATCAGGTAGAGCAGCGTGTGATTGTCGGGCCAGTTCAGTTCGGCGCCACGCTCCATGTCCTTGGCGTTCGCCTGGTACCATTCGTCTGCAGTTGGCTCATCGGTGAGATACAACTCTTCCCAACGGTCCCAGAGGTCCATGCGATCCGGCCATGTAAGGATGGCTCGAAACTCTGTGGCCTGCCATTGTGGCTTTCGGGAAAACCGGACGATGACGGCATCATGGTGCAGGACGGTTCCGGCATAGAGCACGTCCATGGAACCGTCAGGGGGCCCAAGTTTCAGAACAGCCTTGGAGATCCATCCTTCCAGCTTGTCGCGCTGCTTGGGATTGGCGACATTCTCGTCGTTCTCGACATCGTCCAGGATCGCAAGATCCGGGCGAAACGGGCCATGACGACGGCCACGGATCTTTTTGCCTGTCCCGAACCCTTCGATCTTGACGTTGTTGCGCGTGACGATGTCGCCCTCGCGCCAGACACGACCCTGGCCGAAGACGTCGGGAAAATCGTATTTCAGCCTGGGATTGACCTCCAGTTCGGCCTTCAGCGCTTCGAGCATGACGGCAGCCTGTTCGAAGGCATCCATGATCAGGACAATGTAATGCTTCAGGCCGCGCACGACGCACCAGAGCGGGAAGATCAGGGAAATATGGGTCGACTTGGCTGAGCCGCGCGGTGCGATGACCAGCTTGCGTTGACCATGAGCGGTTTCGACCATTGACGGCAGGTCGGCATAAAGATGATCGTGCAAGCGGCTGGCAGGTTTCGACAGATAGTGCGGGAAATAGGTTTCGGCAAAAAACCTGTAGCCGGTTCCGTCCGCCTGAACTTTGGCCAGCCGTTCACGCCGTCGTTCCGGATCTGCGGGAAAAGCTTCGACCTCAAGTTCGATCTTTTGCCGGAACAGATCCGCAATCTCGGCGATGCTTTTCCGGAACTCGTTTGCCTTGAGCGGCGCGCCGGGGCCATGCCGTGGCGAGATCATCCGTAAACCTCCGCAAGCCGGTCTCCAAAGGGTTCGAGGATTTCGACGAACGCCGACGAATGCTGCGGAAACTCGATCCGGACAAACTCCGCCAGACGGGAAAGCACGTCATTGGCAACGCCCAGCTCGGACAGCTTCGGCGCAACGCGGCCGGCTGACGAGACATCTTGTTGAAGGCGTCAGATAGCGATGCCATCAGCTTGACGCGGTCTGCGGCCTGGAGCGTTTCGGAAGACTTGACGTCTTCGACGGTCGCTTGGAACAGGATGACGAAATCCTCGACAACGGATGCGACCACTGTCTCAAGGCCCTCTCCGGCGAGCATGGTTGCGGAACGGGCAACGTCCCAGTCATCCCCATGCTGTCGGGCATCCTTCTTCCAGCGCCGCAATGTGCTGTCAGAAATGCCAAGCGCCAGGCAGATGGTCGGCACAGACTGGCGCTCGAAGATGAAGCGTTTGCGAGCCTGCCGTTTCTTGTCTTCATCCCGTGCCATCAAATGCCAATCCCGTGGTATCAGGCCTGTCACACACCGATCTTGTCCTTGACGAAGGCAATGCCGATCGAGATCACACCGGAGGCGACAACCGAATTGGCAAATGTGCGCCGTTCAACGGTGCGCAAGCGTTCGTCCTGGCGCGTAATCTGCCCCTCAAGACCGTCGACCTTCTTGTCGATCCCGATCAGGAGGCCTTCGATCTTGCCGAGGCGCTGGCTGATATCATCGCTCATCATCAGGGCTCCTGGATCAGCGGGCGTTAAGCCGGAGCCGGTCTAACGGCCCAAAGCTGATCGTTGTTAAGAGGCGCTAGCGCCGGCTGTGAAAGAAGCCGCGCGCAACCTTTTCCATGGGACGGGTGAGGAAATACGCAGCGACAATCCAGCCTGCCCATTCGTCGAGGGGGGCGGGCAGAGCTGCGACGTTCCAGGTGAAGTGAAACAGGCTATCTGCGACAACAGCGCCCGACCAGATAGCAATGGGCCAGGCGAAGGCTGGCCGGATCAGGGCGGTGACCCACCAGCCCTGTTCGGCCAGGACTATGTCGCGTGCTGCCTGCCGGACCGCCAGTTCCGACCGGACGGTTTCTACGGTCACTTCGGCGCGCAGCTTGTCGCGGCCGTTCTCGATATCGGCTTTGCGTTCAAGATGGCTGAGGATGCGATCGGCAACGCCACCACCAAGGCTGCCAACGAGCCAGATGCCAAAACGGAACAGGAGCGTCATCCGACATGCCTCCAGGTCTTTGCGTCCTCAAGCCGCCGGCGCTTGATTTGCCAGGCGATAACAATGACGGCGAGGCCGGTCAGCGCAAACACGGTCCATGTGTTGCCGGTCACCAAGTCGAGAAGCGGTTGCACGTCTGCGCGAATTGAACGGATGAGATCGATGCCGCCGGAGACCTGACCCGCCAGGTCAGAAAGAAAGCCGCGCTCGCCACTCTCAAGTCCGCCGGCTGCCGCTCCCGTGCCGGTCAGTGCCATGCCGATGCGCGACAGCCAGTCCGCCTTGCGAACCGTCTGTGATCCCTGGCGGCGAAGGTCCTGGACAGTAAGCCCCTGGCGTTCAGCATTCGGTTCGACAAGGCCGGATGCCTTGGCGAGCATTTCTTCCGTCTTTGGACCGACAATGCCATCAGCCTTGAGGCCATGCTCGACCTGGAACGAGACCACCGCACGACGTGTCGCTGGCCCGAAGTCGCCATCGGCCCTGACCACGAACCCCAGTTCTGAAAGGCGGGATTGCAGGGCCTTCACGCGGTAACCGTCTGCGCCAAGGCTGAGCGACGAGGGGGCCTCACTTGCGGGTTCGCTCGCGCCGGCTGCAGCGCACAGCTCATTGTAGGCTGCCACCATTCGCCCGGCATAGTAATCCACCTGTCCTGGACCGTTGTAGCGCCGTGCGACCGCACGAAAGTCTTTGGTTCGCAGCGCCTCGGCAAGCCCGCTGCGAAGCAGGAAAGTCAGAAAGGCATCGATCTGGGAAGCTTCGCTCGCAGCCATTGCCTGGACGAAGGCAATCACTGAATCAAAGCCACAGATCTTGTGATTGAAGCCCATGATCTGGGCTGATCCGAAGCTGACCGACATCAGCGCGGCTCGCTCATCGAGCGCGGCCATCTGCTCCAGGCGGTCCCAGCGCTGGTCAGAACCAGCGCCTCCAAGTCCTGCATAGTTCGCCTTCGACCATTTCGGTGAGGCGAGCCCCATGGTCATCGCCCTGGCGCGTTTGGATTTCGGCAGTTCGCGCCAGAAGACGTGACGTTCTGGCAGAATGATCAGCCGCCCCTGGGCATCGAATGGCTCTCCGCCGCTTTCGACGTCGAGGATTGCGTGAAGGACATTGACCTCACAGCCAATCCGGGCCGCCGCCGACTTGATCTGGGTCGCGCGATCTGTCCGCTTGCCCTGGGCTTGGCGCAGGTGCTGCACAATCGACATAGTGGCTCCTCACGGAATGCGTGTCGGAAACCACTTTGGATGTCGGAATAGGGGAATGCGCCGGAACAGTTCCTGCGGATCGGGACTTAGGTTGCCGGGAACCCTGCGCGGATTTTCGGCAACGAGCCTTCCACGATCACAACTGGTGCTGGGCCCCTGTCTTGGGGTCAGCATTTGACAACCAATCTTCCAGATCGATCTGGCGTTCGTCAACCTTCACACGCTTGGCAGGCCGTTTCCGATCGGCAAGAAGGATCCGGACATAGCGTTCGGAGACATGCAGGGCCAGGGCAATTTCGAGGCTGCTCTGGCCTTCGCGGTTGAGCCGCCGGGCCGCCGCTTTCGTATCGATCCGCTCCCGGCGCGTCGGCACATAGAACTTGTTCCCGGCAAGTTCTTTGATGAGAAGATCCGCCGTTTCCCGCTTGAGCCTGGACAGCGGATTGTCAGGGCTGAATGTCAGGGGCACCTTGATCTCGACACCTGGCAGGACGGACAGCAACTCAAGCGCAACTGCCTGACCGCAGATGTCGGCAATGTCCGCCATGTCCTCGGAAAAGAACGATCTAGCCATGGCAGTCGCCCCTCATGAACGGTGTCTGAGGTGGCAGCAAAGCGATGTCCTGACCAGAACTCGTCCTTTCTTTCAGCGCCATTCTTTTGCTGGACAGAAGGACAGTGACGACGGTGCGGTTCAGGATCACATAACGAACACCATCTCGAACGACGGCGCTTGCTCCGGCCGCGATCGCGCGTTTCGTTTCGCTGAGGATCAGTCCGCGCACGGCCTCAACATCCAGATCAAGGACGCGCTCCAGATAGCGCAGCACCGCGTGATCCGAAACTGCGGCTTCAGGCACACTGGGGCGAGACGTCATCCGCATTTCAGCCTCCGCTCGATCTGTTTCAGAGCCTCGATCAAAGGCGCGGCTTGTTCGGATGTCAGCCATTCGGGGTTTTCGACGCCAGTTTTCTCGGCAACGAACAACTGCAGCGCCTTTTTGTAGGGGTGCCGCCAGTAGCCCAGCTCGTCGATCGATTTGGCGAGGGCAAACAGACGGCGCACGAAAGGCTTCTGGGATCCGGCGCGCCAGGACTTGCCCGCTTGGTCCTTGAACCCAAGCCGGCGCATTTCTGCAAGGATCGCTAGCAGCTCGCGGCCGTTCATGTCTTTGGACGACGCTTTGCCAGTGATCCGAACAAGCAGCGCACGATACGTCTCGTCATCAAGACCCAATTGCGCTTTGGCAACATGAATGGCAGCGATGCTCATGCCATCAACCTCCGGAGTGCGGCGCGGAAGTCGCGCAGTAGCAACTGGCAGGCTGCGTCGGCGACCTGCTCACGCCCGGCGTCATCAAGCCGGGCGGCTGCATTGGCCATTCGCATTCCAAGAACAACGGTCAGCAGCCCGAGCCCGTCGACAGGGCTTTCGAGCGCGCTGATGGCCATGGCGACTGTGTTGCCCTCAGTCAGCGTCCTCGCGCCACCAGTAGCGCGATCCACTGTATGATCCATCGCTTGGACAATCGGTGTGCTGGCCTGAACCGTGATTGCATCCATGGGTGTTATCCTTTGCTACCTGGCGAGCCTCAAGCTCAAGCCGCATCAGACGTGTGGTGATCGCAGTCAGTTGTTGCTGCAGGTCCGGCATCCGGTGCGCCCGCCAGCGCCGGCAGTAAACGATTGCCAGCAGGTCACATCGCTCTTGCCTCAGGCGGTCCGCCTCGTCGCTCAGCTCGCGCGGATCGTCGAGGCGGGCCATGTCAGTTCCGACCACGCAAATCTTCGATCATCAAGGGCTTCGCACGTTTGCCTTTTTCGGACTTGTCGGTCACGGTGGCCTGCCTGACCGCCATGTCATCAAGCTCGCGGAGCAAGCTGTAGAGATCGAGAGCGTCCAAGCATTCGATCTCTACACGGACAATCGACTTGCTACCTTTGACCACTGCGCTGTGACTTTTGAGCCGGCTCTTTTCGCCGACGTAGATCATGGGCATGACGTCACCTCACACGCTTGCGATGTCGAGGGAGACGGGCAGGCGGTCTTCACGAACCGGATCGCGCTCATAGACACGCACATATGCCTTGGTGCCGGTCACCCGTACCGCATCCGCGATCGCATCCATGGCCCGATGCCAGTCAGCATCCTCGATCGCAAGCCGCCGCAATCCGAGAACCCGTCCTGTCGAAATCTCACCGGCCTTGTCGACCTGGAAGGCTTGGTCAACAAGCGCACGCAGATTGGCATTTGCACCTTCGGACCAGCGGTGAATACAGCGGTCAATCAGTTCCTTCGCGGCTTCAAGCTCGCTGCCGAACGAAACATGATCAGCGACAGCAACCACGACCTGCATCGACCCGTCGAATGTGCTGAGGGTGACATTGCCCTTTTTGCCTCCGCGCGAGACGCCATATTTTTCCGCGATCAGGTCCCGGAATGCCTGCACATCGCCAAATGCGCGGGATTTGAATGCGGCAAGCCGCCGGTTCAGCTCCTTGGCCTCTGTCACCAGCGATTTGACCAGAGCGTCTTCTTCCTGATGCTCCGGTTTGATGTTGCCGATCGGGATCAGCGCGCCTTTGGCGTCCTGCCAGTAGCCATCGGGCAGGTTGGATTCAGTGCTCATTTGAAATGTCCTTTTGTGCTGAGATTTTCGGGAGTGAGATGGTCCTCAGGCAGCGCTCGGCATCGATCAGCTGACGTCGCTCCGGCGGCGGATCGCCCATCAACAGGGCGGTCGTGTCGCGGCAGGCCGGTGCGGCCAGATCGTCGAGGTCGATGTCCCGGCGGATTGTGTAGCGCCGCAGCACCCGTGCCTTCGGGACACGCTTTTCGACTGCCTTGGCCGGTTGTGGGGGCGCCAGCAGCGGCCCCACCCAGTATTCGTTGCGGCACAGATTGCGCGCACGGCGTAGCGTCGCCGCCACATCGTCATGCCGGCGATCGCGCGCGACGGCGATGTCCATGATGCTCTCGCCGATGACACGCAAACCGATGGCACGGGCAAGATCGTCGAGTACCCAAGCGCGGTTGAAATGGTTCATGCCATACCTCCCGGTCCGTCGACCTCTCCCGCAAGGCTCGCTCGAGCGCGCGGGGTGAACAGCACCACGTTCGATCCTGCGAGCTGCTCAGCGGTAAGTTGCGCAAGCCTTGCTGCCTGTTCCGCCTCCAGGTCCTGAGCTGCGATGATGCAGCTCGCCAGCGCCCGATCGAGCAGATCTGCGAGGGTTGCGTGCATAGACAAGGAGCCGTCGCTGGAGCGGACGAAAGCCACGCTATTGCGTACGATCAGCAGGTGATGGCTCAGCATGCCTCATCCTCCTTTGCGTGATTGGGATTGAGTGGGCAGCCCTTGCAGGCGATCCAGTGCTTCAGGGCTTTGGCGTCTGACATCGGCATGGCCAGCTCTGCATGCGACCTGCAGATGTTGCGGCTGATATCCAGCTTCAGATGCGGACAGCGGACGCGGTCTGAGAACACCGAAAGGGCGCGGTCCTCGAACCTGTCGACACGGCCTCCGACCGCCGCATAGCGGCCCGAAAGATAGAGGCTCACCATCGTTCGGCTGACGCCAAGAAGCTCCGCAACGGCCTTTTTCGACCCAAGCCGTTCGACCTGTTCAGCAACAAGGTCTCTGACAGTCAGGCTCATCGGCATGGCACAACCTCGCCGGGATCTCCAAGATTATGGTCAAAGAGATCGTGCTTCGAAGGTCGCCAGACAGGAGCAACCGGACCGGTATCCCGCAAGAGCCGGTATCGCTTGAACCCGTTGGATGTCTGCTTCGTGCCGCGTGCGCGGACAGGCAGTTCCGCGACATAGCCCGCCCGGACCAGCGACTTCAGATATCTTTGCAGGTTGCTAGCGGCGTTTTTCTCCGAGCCGTCGCAACCGGCCATTACGAGGTCGCCGATTGTGAAGGCTCCGCCCATTCGCATGGCATTCCAGGCGCGTTGCCGCAGCGTGCCCGTTTGTGGGGCCCGGCATCTCCCTCGATCCGGCCGGATCGGACCGGAACTGATGACGCGGCCGCTGGCAGCAGCCGCGCGCCCATCGGCCGTCAGCTGATAACAACCGACTTCGATACGCTCCATCAGGCCGCGCATGATCAGCATGCCAGCCCCATCCGAGATCTGGCGCCGGGAGAGGGGCAGCCGCGCATCAAGGTCGTCGATCGTCCGGCAGGCACCATCGCCAAGAGCGTGCAGCAAGGTCGTTGGAACTGTTCCTGGGACCATCACAGACCTCCCGGAACACGGATCGGCCGGTTGGAGGCACGGTCATTCAGGATCACTTGCCCGGCCATGTCTGCGATCCCCAGCCCCCCGGGACCTGGATCATTGCGCAGGCCGAACCGCTCGATGTTGGCGATGGCTTCAAGTATTTCCCGGTTGAACCCCGAGGACGCCTTGAGCACGAAGTCCAGCAAGTCATCAGCGACCGCCACTTCACAGCGCAACTGGATCAGCGCGCGGACATCATCGCGGCTGGCCTTCTCGAAACGGACTTTCTGAGACACGCGGCTGGCGACCTGGGGGAAGCGGGCCAGATTGTCATTGACCTTGCCCATGCCAACAAGGATTGTCGGCAGCTCGATCATGTCCGAGATGTCGCGGATGGTCTCCAGGATGGCGGACTTCGACGACACATGATCCGCCTCGTCGATGACGAGGCCGAAGCTCATGTTCTCAAGCGCAGCCGACGCTTGCCGTCCGGCGAGTTCTTCCAGCGCCTTGGCGTATTTCTTCTGAAACGCATGGGGAGGGTTGACCCGCAGCGTATCCAGAAGCTCGTTCATGAACCAGCTTGGCGTCCATTCCTTCTTGGCCCTCAGATACACGCTGCCCGTTCGCGCAACCCAGTGTTTCAGGGTTGTTGTCTTGCCCAGCCCTGGCAGACCATCGACGACCACCAGACAGGCCTCATCAGCGCCGCGCTGGTTGAGTGCTGTCAGGGCAGACAGAAACCGCTTCACGTTGTCGGTCTCGACAAAGACATTCCGCATCTGCTAACTTCCTTGTTGTAAGTGTTCAGGTTTACCTGTCAGGCAGCGGCGCGCAGCACATCCCTCAATGCGTCCACGTCGACACCTGACAGGCGGAACAGGTCCAGATCAGTCCTGCGGGAGAGGCATCCCCGCAGGACTTTTTTCGGGTTTTCGGTAAGGCACTCGGGGCTCTCGACGGCAAACGCAGCCAGGTCGACGTCGCTTGCAAAGACCCGTCGTTTTGCCGGCCCGGCAGGTTGCTCAACCTCCGGCGCGCCTTCGATCAACACCAGACCGCGATCATCTTCCCGCTTGTTGGCCTGACCATCGACTAGCGGTTCGCGCCATTCACTGCCTGCTGCTGTGCAGGGCAGTGTCCGGGAGGACTGATCATCGGAGGCTTCAAGAAGGAGCGTCGACCGGAGCTGTTGTTCGATGCGGTCTGCTTTCTGGCCAACCAGGCGCAGCTGGGCGTTGGCACGCCGCTCGATGGCCGCATCCTCAAAGGACTTGGGCACATAGCGCGCTTCATTGCCGGCAAACGCCGCGACGCAGATCAAGCGGCCCGGCAATTCAGTGCCGTCGACCTTGTCGATTTCCCGGACCCAGACCTTGGAACCGTCCTTGATGTCGATGCCGACAGCGACCTTCATCCCGTGATAAGGGGTGAGATCCAGGTGGAAATACGTGTTTGTGTTCCACTCGATCAGGCAGCGGCGGACCGTCCGCACGACATGGGGCCGGAACAGTTCATCAGCCTCACCATGCGCCACATGGACCGGTTCAAACCCTTGCTCGATATGGCGCTGCCAGCATTCGTTCGGCGACATGTGCCGTTCACGGCCTGTCTCCGCGTCGCGGATCTTGGGCAATCCGGTATGGGGCTGCTCGTTGTAGGCATCAATGACCGCTTGGCAGACCTCCAGGAAACGCTCCCATCCCATCAGGTCAGGACTTGAACCGGACGTGGCCACGTCGCGGCGTGTCGACGTGAAGACGCGTTTGCGCGCCTCCCGGTCCATGTCCCGGCCCACATAAGTAGGCAGCTTACGGGCCAGCGGGTTCCACACGGACCCGTTGAACCGTTCGATGATGCCGCGCGCCTGGCTATTGTAGGCGCGTGAGTGCATCTTGGTGATCCCGAGCTGCCCCAGCATCCCGGTCACATCGCCGTCCAATGTCTTGTTCTTGTAGCCCGGCCCATTGTCGACGTAGAAGATCGCCGGAATGCCGTGCGCGCAGGACGCCATGCGCAGTGCATCGGCAACGGCAATGCAGTTCTCCTTCAAGGACACGGAAAACCCGACGCATTTGCGCGTGGCCACATCCAGCACCGAAGTCAGCTCCGGGCGGAAAGGCTGTCCTGTCAGAAGATGCGCGATCTCGGCATCAAAGGTCTTTCCATCCGCCGTGTAGACGGACGTCGGCATCAGATCATCGGTGCTGCGGCTGACATAGGCGAGCCGGGCTTTAAGCGCCTGCGCACCCTCTCGCCCGCGATGACGATCAACGGCACCAAGTTTCGCAAGTGCTGTCCTTACCTGCTTTGCGCTCGGCGCCAGTGACGGATCGGCAAGGGTCCGGGTATAGTCAGCAAGAGCCTCTGCAACTGTTGGCTTCGCCGGACGCGCATAGAACTTCAAGAACCCTGGAAACCAGGGCAGGTCCTGGATCGGCACCGCCGCCTTCTTCTGCTTGGGCGCAAGCGCGCGAATGCCGTCCTGCCTCGCCGAGAACCACAGATACAGCGTTCTGAGCGACAGGCCGCTCTTGCGGTCAAGCGCAAGGCCGCAAGCGGTGATCAGGGCAGGATAATCAGCCTCATGCCGGTCGCCGGCTGTCACTCGTCGCCATACCCTTGCGGGCAAGGGCCAGGTCCGACAGCAACTGCAGTGACGCCTGCCGTTGTGTCGGGTCATGCGCAATCATACGGCGCTCGATTTCCATGAGCAGGCTGGCCCGCGCCTGCATCATCAGGATCTGCCGTGCGTTAGGTGCGACCAGGGCGCCCGCCGCGCTCCCCGGTCAGTGCCCCTTGATTTTGCACAGCCAGTGCCTCCAGCGCCCGGCTTGCCTGGCGCCGCTCCAGCTCTGCCCTTGCGGGCTCGGGCAACACGGCGACGCTGTACTCGAAACCGCCACCCCGGCCTTCGCGCTGTCTTGCGCAGCCGTCCAGCGCCGCCCAATTCTCCCGTGCGGCGAGGTCGTTGATTTTTTGTTTCGTACTTGGCAATCCCGGCAACGCCAGCTCCGCCAGTTCCCGCGCGGTGTACCAGCTCATGACCGGCCTCCACGGCGCAGACGGTAGACCCACAGCACGAAAGGATGATACGGAATGGCACTCGGCGGCAGGTCGCCCTTCAACGCCGCTTCGAGGTCATCCCATGTATGTATCAGCGTCCGCAAATGCCGCCGCAGGCGTTGCACATGAACTGCAAGACCTGCTTGCCAGAGAAGAGTTTCAACCCTTCCTGGCCCCTCTAGGGGCAGCAGGTTCAGCCGCCGCCGCGCAAGGTAGTCTTTACGCCACCTTTCGATCACAAGCCCCTCTTCTGAAAGAGGTTCTGGGTGCTCCGCCGCCCGGTCGAACGAAGCGTCTTGCCCGGCTGCCCCTTGAACAGCGGTTCTGGGTGATTGCGGCCGCGGCTGAAATGGCGTTTCAGGCTGCAGATGTCCTGGAGACACTGCACCGGACAGAGATCTGTCATCCGCTGAAACCGCGCGCGGACCTGATTGCAGCGGCATATGATGTGATGACAGCGCCGTTGCGCCGCAGGCATTACATGTGGCCGTTCCCGTGCCCCTTGCCGGGGGAAGATGAGTGAAGGTCATTTCCGTGATCTCCATTCCGCATCGCTTGCCGATATGAACCGGTCCAGCCGCTCGCGTGTCTCGATCGCCAGCTCCCGTTCGATCAGCGACCGGTACTTGCGGTCGACAACGAGGAACGGCGTATCGCTGAGCAGCTCGTTGAGCATTTCCGGACTGTTCAGGAGCTTCACCAGCGCAATCAGGCGGTAGGCGCCGATGTTGCTCTTGTCCCGGGCCTCCGAGGCCCAGGCATCCAGACTGTCCCGGCTGATGTCTTCGCCGAGATAGGCCGAAAGCTCTGCCGCGATCTCGTCGCGGCTCCGCCCGTCTTCCTTCATCGCCTCGGCAAGCACCCGGCAGACCTTGCCTGCCAGTGTCGCAGCCCGCACACGCTGTGCGTCAAACCGGGCCTCGACCTGCGGCGGCTCCCAGGACAGAAGATCCACTGTCAGCGTGTCTCTCCGTGCTTTGGCCATGGCTCAGCCGCGCCTCCGCTTGTTGCTAAACTGCGGAACATTTCCGTTAGCCATGTCTCGCGAATCGCAGTCAGCTAATCGGGCTCGGTCGCGGGGCCAGTGACAGCCGGCCCCGTGACCTGTCACATCCACGCAACCGACATACGCGGAGTGAATTCCGATGAAGACGTTCGAAAGCCACATGAAACTGTTTGGTGTGTCCGTCGACTTTCCCGGTCGGCCATATCCTGATGAACGGCAGTTCAGAAACGTCCGTGTCCGCGTCCAGCTGATCGACGATGCCGATCCGCAGAAGAACGATGGGACGCTGACAATCGAGTTCCGGATGCATATCGACGACGCAATGCCAGTAGTCGATGCGGAAAGGAACGCAATGGAAGTCGCGGCGCAGCACATGATCAAGGCGGGCGAAACGATCATTAAAAGTCCAGCCTCCGGGCTTCTGCGGCCGAAGACAGCCTCGCAGAGATTTGGGTGACCTGGAGCTGAAGGCGCGATAGCATCCTCATGATCTCATCGGTGTTGCACCCTCGACCGGCTTCGGACTGGCATGACCCTGCGCCCTGATCAGATCCCCACCCTAACCCAAACCATGTCTGAAGCTCTGAATGAGTTCCTTCAGGAGCACGGTCAGGCGCGGCATTGATCGAACCGGCTTCGAGGCGCTCCAGCTTCATCAAGAGGACCTCGACCCGCCGCCAGTCGGCGCTCGTCCGGATACCCAGTCCGTCAGAGATCTCGATATGCCTCCTCACGAAGGCAAGGGCTTTGGTGATGTCAGACATCTGCGCGCTCCACGGTCCATTGGGCACCGCCGATACCCCAGAGATTGAGGCCTCGCCCGGTATCGCGGGCGTCTTCCAGGCTGTCGAAAATCTGCGCATCGCCTGGCAGCAGCCCGCCGCGCGAAACCACGCGTTGGCAGGTCTGCCCCGTCTGGACATCCACAGCTTCGATTTGGTCCACGGCACCGGAAAAGTAGTAGCGCCGCCCCTGTTGGCTCACCTTGACAAGGCGGAAGCAGGCCCGGACCTCTGTCTGGCAAAGGGGCATCATCACGGCGCAATGCTTGTCAGCGATGGAAGGAGTGACTGACAGCTGGCCCATCATGCCGCCTCCGCCCTGTCAGCCGGAGCAACACGCTTCTGACTGGCGCCGGGTCCGTGTTTACGGATATCGTAGCTTCGATGCGAGGGGATCGGATACCGGTCCGGCCAGAGTTCGGCTGGATCGGTTTCCAGGAAATCGGCAATGACGGCTTCGGCTTTGCGGACAGTCCGCGTCCAGACATGCCCGAACGAGTTGGGGCGCATGTCAGCGCGGCGGGCAAGCTCTGTCAGGGTCATGTTCTGACGCCTGATTTCGCCGAGAATAGAATGGCGGTCCCAGCCCTCCGGCGGGGGATTGTGCGGCTTGGCCATTGATGCCTCTCGATTTGAAAACGGCGCGCTGCAACGCGCCGTTTTCTGGGTACTGTGTGTGACTTTTCGGCGCGCTCTTGCGCCCCGATGAATAGGAGATAAACAGAATTTCTCTGCTTTGCAAGCAGGGAAATTCTGTTTTTGGCTATGGCAAGAAAGACGGTCTCAAAAACGCCTTTTGGGCAAAGGCTGACCCAAGTCAGAGAGGCGCTTGGCTTCAAGGAGCGTGCGACCTTCGCCCTGATGCTGCTGATGAACCCCGAAACGCTTGGTGGCTACGAGCGCGGTGACTCAGCCCCCGATTTGGTAGTTCCTGGAGATGTATAAACAGAGATTTTCTGTTAATCTGAACTGGCTCTTTAGTGGGGACGGCGAAGTTCAAAGGAGAATCCTCGACGCTCGCTAGAAGTCCCGCCTACCAGATCGACAAGGAAGTCTTCAAACAGGTTGGACGCCTTGTCCTGCAGCTTCATAAAGAGGAGGGGATCAAGCTGCCTCCGGACGCTGTCCTGGAAGCAATAATCGAATGCTTACAACGACCTGCTTGCCCTGCGCCGGAGGACCCAGCGGATAATGCCGAACTCATGAGCTTGCCGCTTGGCTCGAAACACGGCTGGCGCAAGGCCCCCAAGGCCGCTGTTTCAGAACCCGCACCGCAAACGTTTGGCTCTGATTGTAGTTAGCCTTCCCACGCTACTTTTTGATGCACAATTACTGGTTAAGGCCGTCTTTCCATGCCCTTTTGAATTTAGTTTGGCGGTGCGGCCGTTACGATTGCGTGCAGCCTCGGA